>CACSIL010000001.1 GCA_902705825.1 Halioglobus japonicus
TCATCGAGGCGTCCATACCGCCAAACTTCGAGCGCCACTGATAGATGAGTGCTGTACTGACGTTGTGTTCACGAGATAGGTCTGCGACCGGAACCCCAGCTTCATGCTGTTTTAAAATCGCCAGTATCTGGCTGTCGGAAAATCGAGACTTCTTCATTTGTCGCTCCTTATGCGATCATTGTAAAAGTCTCTACTCAAAATCTCGATTATTTTTTGGGGGGATTACACAGTGTTCCATCGTTTGGCTGATGACCGCTCTTAATATGGCGAGCCAATAGGTGGTACTTGTTAAAGTATCTGCTGCCCAGAGCCGCTGCCATTATTAGCCTGGATTGATTCGCGTAGTGGTGGTTATGTTCCTTTCATTGCCCAACGTCATCGGCGTCCTCAATATCAATGATTGAAACAAGCCTATTCTTCCTACTTCTGAAAGTGCTGTAAAGCAGTGTTTCCTGGTTTTTCTGTGTCTGTTGCTGTGCGAAGGCGTCCCGCTATATCGCCAAATTACCGCCTGCGACTCACACCCACACCGGCCAGGCCCAACCCTATTAGAATCAAAGTAGCAGGCGCTGGGGTCTGGTATCTTACCAGCGTCGCATTACGAAAAAATGTGTCGGTCGTGGCGTATAGTCCCAAGTTGCCGCCGGCTTGCCACATGCTGCAATCCAAACAGACGGTCATGGTGTTATCAATGTATTCAACGCCCTGACGCAAGGTGTCGGGGTTGAACAACTGACAAAATTTATTGCTACAACCGGCAATGTCCTTAGGAGCGACGCCAAAGTTATTCAACACCGGAATCAACGCAGCCGAAACCGCATTTGCCTCTGCCTCGCGAAATGCATCAAACGTCACACCGGCGTAGACATCACCAACGATGCCTTCACCAAATATCACATCGTAAATCGAACCGTTCACTTCCAGGCCGTCAACGCCGGTAACACTACTGCCGTCCATAGTCAGGATTGGGACAGCCCAGGCAGCGCTGCCTTGCAACAGAGCCACAAAGCAAATTGCGCACAGGATAGATTTCAACATCACTCGATTCCTCTCTCTTTTGGTGCTCGTCAGTTCCTGGCAGCGCCGGCCGCTATCGATCTTTTGCGCAATTTGGGTATGCCCATCACGTGCGGGCCTTTGAGTATAAACGACATTATTTCAACTTTAGGCATATGCGCGCGCAATGTTCATACCAGTAAAAATATAGTGTTATATATCAACTACATAAAAGGATTCGTACAAACCTATAAAAGAGAAGTGTAAAAAATCCTGACAAAGACTCAAGTCAGTGTTTGTCACCAGAAGTGGACTTCAGTTATGCAGGTTACGCGTCCGACGAGTAAAGCCCAGTACCGCGATGGCCATGCCCATGCCCACGAGGGGGAGGTTTGCGGGGGCTGGGATCTGCGTGGAATGCTGCTGGTAGAACCAACCGCCCGGTGAAATTACCTGACTGTCCGTCGCGAGAATGTCCGTGTCAACTATCGCTATGATGCCAACCTATATGTTGTTGTCAGAGAGTAGGCTGACAATCCCAATGCGAGCAAAAATAGTCTTGTCCGATAGAGTTTGGGCATATTCTATCCAGAAGACGATTCGCAATTTGATTAGACACTTAACACCTGCGCAGCGTCTATAGCCTCAAAGTAGGCCCGACTCAGCTTACGCCAGTTTTAGACGCCTCTCCTGCAATCTCCCTGACGAGCTTGGGCACCAAGTATCCGGGCAGCCGCTGCGTCATTTTCTCCACCAGTTTTGTTGCGAGTTGCTCCGGCACATCAAAATGCGCAGCGCCCTGCACTTTATCCAGCAGGTGCAAATAGTAGGGAAGCGTGCCCGCTGAGAATAGTCGCTGGCAGAGATCGAGCTGGGCTTGAACGCTGTCATTGATGCCAGCTAGCAGAACGGATTGATTCAGCAGGGTGATGCCGCGCTGGCGCACTGCGGACAGGCTGGCAGCAACGGCGTCATCTATTTCCGCGGCGTGGTTGCAGTGGATGACCATCACCGTCTGCAGATGGGGGAGCGTGATGGCGTCCAGTAGTGCACCTGTGACGCGCTCTGGTATCACCACGGGTAATCTGGTGTGAATGCGCAGGCGTTTTACGTGCGGTATGGCGCCAATTTGCATCACCAACTGCTGTAGTTGCTCATCGGTCACGACCAACGGGTCACCGCCGCTGAGGATGACTTCTTCAATGCTGTCGTCGTCGCTGATAAGTTGCAGGGCTTCGCGCCACTGCGCACGGCTGTTCTGGTTCTCGTTGTAGGGGAAGTGCCTGCGGAAACAATAGCGGCAGTTCACGGCGCAACCGCCACTGACAATCAGCAATACCCGGCCATGGTATTTGTGGATGATGCCCCGATGGGGGATGGTCGCGCCGTTCTCGCCGACGGGGTCGCGCACGAAGCCGGGCTCGTCCACCATTTCCTGCGGGCTGGACAATACCTGCAGCAGCAGTGGGTCGCGCGGGTCGCCGTGGCGCATTCTCTGCACAAAGCTGCGCGGTACCTTGACGGCAAAGTCCTCACAGGCACCATTGGCATGGCCTACATCTGTGGCGCTCAGGCCCACCGCGCCCAGCAATGCATCGCGGGAGGTAATGACATCGCGCAATTGCTGCTGCCAGTCAGCCGTGGTGTGAATAAGTTGGGTTGTTACTGGCACCTGGAACCTCGGGTTGAGCGTGCTTTGCGGCCTGTATTGTAGCAACGAATGGTCCGGTGGTCTGATTCCCGTTAGTGGACTGGCACACGGAACTGGCGCATAGTTCTTGAACAGTGCTTTGTTCTACTGAGATACTCGGTAGTTGAAATCGACAGCGTGCAACTATGGCGGGCATTTCCAGCGAGGAAACGTGGAATCAGATACGCGAGTAATTAAGGACTGGTTAAAGCAACACCAGATCTCCGAGGTAGAGTGCCTGGTACCGGACATCACCGGGAACGCACGTGGCAAATTTGTTCCAGGTGCCCAGTTCCTGTCGCGTGGTGAACCCAGATTGCCAGAGGGCATTTTGATCCAGTCGGTGACCGGCCAATACTGCGACGAACACTGGGAACTGGTAGAGCCAACCGACGCGGACATGATACTTCAGCCGGACGTCAACGCGATGCGGCTGGTGCCCTGGGCGCGCGAGCCCACCGCTCAGATCATTCACGATTGCTATACACAGTCCGGGGAACCGCATCCGCTGTCTACGCGCAATGTGCTGCGCAGGGTGCTGGATCTGTATAAGGAACAGGGCCTGCAGCCGGTGGTTGCTCCGGAGGTCGAGTTCTTTCTGGTGGCCAGGAATGCCGACCCGGACAACGAGCTCTGTGCGCCGCAGGGGCGTTCAGGGCGGGCTGAGTCCGCGCGCCGTTCCTACAGTATCGATGCGGTGGCCGAGTTCGAGGATTTCGTGGAAGACATCTACGATTATGCCGAGGCGCAGAACCTGCAGGTCGGTTCGCTCATCCACGAGGATGGCGCCGCCCAGATGGAGATGAACTTTGAGCACGGGGACGCGATGAGCCTGGCAGACCAGGTGTTTGTGTTCAAGCGTACGGTTCGGGAGACGGCACACAAGTACGGTATGTACGCCACATTTATGGCAAAACCGATGCAACGGGAGTGTGGCAGCGCCCTGCATATTCACCAGAGCGTTTTGCGCGCCGCCACTGGGGAGAATATTTTCAGCGACGGCAAAGGCGGGTATACCGATACCTTTATGAGTTATATCGCCGGCCTGCAGCACTATACGCCGCAGCTGATCAGCCTGTACGCGCCCAATGTAAATTCCTATCGCCGTCTGGCGCCCGAGGTTGCCGCTCCCATCAATATTGCCTGGGGGTTCGATAATCGTACAACAGGGTTTCGCGTACCCCAGAGCACGCCGGACGCCGTTCGGGTGGAAAACCGCTTTCCCGGAGCTGACGTCAATCCGTATCTGGCATTTGCTGCGACACTCGCCAGTGGTTATCTGGGGATGCAGCGACAGATGAAGCCGACAGAACCGCATCAGGGTACCGCTAATACCGCCGCCATAGAGGTGGTTCGGACACTTGAGGAAGGCCTGCGTCACCTGCAGGAATCCTCCGAGGTGCGCGCCATTTTTGGAGAGCTGTTCCTGCGCGCGTACAGCGCAGTCAAGCGGCAGGAGTTTGAGGAGTTCAACCGGGTAATCAGTTCCTGGGAGCGGGAACACCTGTTGTTACAAGTCTGAGTACAATACGCCCTTTTATCGGAGACCGCCGACATAGCTGTGTGGTGGTTCCCTGAAGTAATGTTGATCACAACACGGCCGGACGGCGGCCCGAGGAAGAACGATGTTCAGTACCGATGAGTTATGCAGTCTGCGCTGGGACCCGGTCAGCGAAAAGGTCGAAATTATTGACCAGACACTGCTGCCCCATACATTGCGCTGGTGCCACCTCGATTCCATGGAGGCGTTCTGCCATGCGATCAGCAGCATGCAGGTGCGCGGCGCGCCACTGATCGGAGTTACCGCCGCGTTCGGTCTGGCTCATGCTCTGGCAGAGGATGCGTCCGACAAGAATCTTGCAGATGCCGCTGCTACGTTACTGGCGACGCGACCCACGGCGGTGAATCTGCGTTGGGCGCTGGAAGAAATCTCCAGTGAGGTTCGCAATCTGCCGGTGGTGGAGCGCGCTCGGGCTGCGCTTGAAAAGGCGCACGCCTTGCGCGCGGAGGACATCGCGAACTGCGAACGTATTGGTGACAACGGCCTGCGCTTGCTGCAGGAGTTGGAAGTGGGTGATTGCCTCAATATTATGACGCACTGCAATGCGGGCTGGCTTGCAGCCGTACAGTGGGGCACTGCACTGGCGCCCGTCTACAAGGCGCACGCCAGCGGCGTCCCGGTGCATGTCTGGGTGTCCGAAACGCGTCCGCGTAATCAGGGAATGAACCTCACGGCATGGGAACTGCAACGGGCGGGTGTGCCGTGCACTATCGTCGCCGACAACAGCTGTGGCCAGCTGATGCGTCAGGGGCGGGTGGATTGTGTCATCGTCGGCAGTGATCGTACCGCGGCCAACGGTGATGTGTGCAATAAGATAGGTACGTATCTCAAGGCCCTGGCCGCGCAGGCCAGCGATATCCCGTTCTATGTGGCGCTGCCAGAATCAACCATCGATTGGGAGTGTCCCGCAGGCGAGCAGATTCCCATCGAGGAGCGCGATGCAGCAGAGGTACTGACAATTGCCGGCCTGGATGCCGGAGGTGATCTGCGAGAAGTAAATCTGGCTGCGGCACACAGTCAGGCACTCAACCCCGCGTTCGATGTAACGCCCTCAGACTTGGTTGGGGCGTTGATTACCGAACACGGGAATTTCGAGGCCAGTGTGAAAGGTCTACAGCAATTACGAGCGGTGGTGAAAGGCGTTTAATAATCATCCAGCATTAAATCGTAGTCGCCCAGTTCGTCGCGCAAGCGCTTCTGCTCCAGACGTTGTTCCGCCAAGCGTCGCTTTTCTACCAGGCGCTGCCTCTCTGAAGACATGGGTGCCAGGTCCTGCAGCATCTCATCAGAGATGTCTCCCAGTCCCGGTTCGAAGTCATCATCCAGCGGCTCAGGTGTCGAAGTTTCCTGGTTCCGTTCCCCCATAAATCACCTCCCGATGATCCAGCAACACACAACAGTATGCCGCGGTGTTTTCACTATGCACTCGGGGCGAGTAAATCAAAAATACCGGGGGGGAACAATGAAATTGTATTGTCAGTTTTACGCATAATTTATAGTGAATAAGTCCGGCGACCCGCTGCCATCCTTGGCACTCCCTGCGCACCGAGCTACTTCCTTGTAGAGTCCGTCCCTGGATTGGCGCAAGCGATAGCGGGTCGCCGGAACATTCATAGAGCAATATTGGTGCCAGCTTCGCGGTATACTGTTGCCGGGGTTTGGTCGCACAAAAACGGGAGAGCCGCATGTCCGTGGCTGTTCAGGATTGTTCGCGGTTTTCGCGGACAGGCAGGGCGCGCAAAGTCCCACCCACTATCCACCAGGGGGATTGCAAGGCCGGAGGGCGCTCGTTAGAGTGACGCGCCTTATTGAGACAACCCCCTTTTTACGCGAGGAAGAGCTATGACGTTGTTGTACACGCCGCTGGATGCATTACACAGAGAGCTGGGTGCCAAGATGGTCCCGTTTGCCGGCTACGATATGCCGGTGCAGTACTCTGCGGGCATCATTAAGGAGCATTTGCATACGCGACAGGCGGCCGGGCTGTTCGATGTCTCTCATATGGGGCAGTTACTTATTGAGGGCCCGGACACCGCTGCCATGCTTGAAAGCCTGGTGCCGGTGGATGTGGCGTCGCTCGCGATCAATCAGCAGACCTATGCGTTGCTCACCACAGAGAGCGGTGGCGTACTGGACGATCTGATTATCACGCGCTGGGGTGAGGAGACGTTTTTTCTGGTCGTCAATGCCGGCTGTAAAGTAGAGGATATTGCCTACCTGCGGGCGCATCTGTCGGGACAGCAGATGACGGTACTGGAGGATCAGGCACTGCTGGCCCTGCAAGGGCCGGCCGCGCGCGAAGTCATGCGCGGGCTTTGCCCGGAAGCAGCGTCACTGACCTTTATGCACGGCTGTGCAGCGGTCCTCGACGGGGTAGAGGTATACATCACCTGTTCGGGATACACCGGTGAGGATGGATTCGAAATCTCGGTGCCTGCCGCCGCAGCGGAACAGCTGGCGCGCCGTTTACTCGAAATCGAGTCGGTAGAGCCGATCGGTCTGGGCGCACGCGATTCCCTGCGCCTTGAGGCAGGTTTGTGTCTCTATGGCCATGAATTGAGTACCGAGATCGACCCTGTGCAGGCTGGCCTGCTGTGGTCTATCAGTAAGACGCGCAGGGCCGATGGCGCACGTGCCGGTGGCTTCCCGGGAGCCGAGGTGATTTTTGAACGCGTTGCCAACAAGCCGCCGCTGCGTCGTGTCGGTCTGGCCGTCGATGGCAAACGCCCGGTGCGCGATCATCAGGTGGTGATGGATGAGTCAGGGCGGCAAGTGGGCGAAATAAGTTCGGCCTGTTACGGTGCCAGCGTCGGCGGCCCCATCGCCATGGCTTATGTGGAGCGTGCGCTGGGTGAGCCGGGTACGAAATTACTGGTGGCAGTGCGCGACAAGCAGGTACCGGTGACAGTCACCACGATGCCCTTCACTCCTCAGAACTACTACCGGGGTTGAGCTTTGTCGCCAGCGCGGGTTTGAACAACGCGCGCAGGCGATGCAGTTGCTGTGATAACAGCTCGCGCCAGCGGGCGATTGGCAGCTTGCGCAGTAAACGCCTTGCCAGTAGCACGGCGCCCAACAGCAGTGCGAGGCCGGCGCCCAGCAGCAACCACTGTTGCGGGCTGATAGAGAGTCGAGTTGTTGTCGGCTGCTCTGACACCGCGGCGCCAGTCACCTCGATGTGTGTTTCGGGCAGGGACAGCAGTTCCAGTTTGCCGCTTTGTGTATTCCACCAGTAATACTCCTGTGCAGGCAGCAGATACTGTCCCGGCTGCTCTACCACATAACTGGTGCGCTCAGTGCGACTGGCCAGGTTTTGTCCCCGGTTACTGCTGTTGTCCAGCGTTGGTGCGAAAGGGTAAGCGGCGAGGCCGGGTTGCTGCGCCGCGTCGTAATCCGGGAGCATCATGGCCAGTACATCTGAGGCCTCAAACCTGACCTCATGCTCGAACGCGTCCCCTACCGTCAGCCCTTTGAGGGAGTGATTAAAGCTCTGGCTGACACGGAACTGTGGCGCAGCCACCCAGTGTTTCACCTCTGCCAGGCTCTCTGGAATCGCCACACTGAAATGCTGGGGCGGGCTGCGTACCTCGCCCGCGACATTGCCGTCTTCACCGGCATTGATCTGTATCTGCAGCGTGACACCATCTATCGTGAAATCGCCGGCGCGCTGCGGAAAGACATCCAGCGTCCAGCGCTGTATCACCCAGCTCTGGCCGTGGCGGGTTTCACTGGCGTTGCTGGCAAATTGTTCCGTTTGCAAAATCACCAGACCCGGCACTTCCGGAATGCTGATTCGCGTGCCGCCGGTGAACCATGTATCTGTGATGGTTTCCAGTGTCAGTTCGACACGCTGTCCGGGAACGATGCCGCTGTCGGGCTTCAGCGAGCTGTTGATCTTCAGGTGGCCGGACGCCTGCAGTTCCTGCAGTGATGTGCCGTGGGCCACAGCACTGAAAATAGCGGCTGCACACAGCAGCAGGTATTGCGCCAGGCCGTGTCTGACAGAAGTCATTGGGCGCTCTGGGGCAGAGGTTGCGCTTCGGCTTCTCTGTTCTGCAGTTGCATCGCGAATTTAATGGCCAGAAAGTTGGAGGGATCCTGTTGCACGCCGCGCAGCCACATCTCACTGGTGGCCGGGTCCTGCAAAATATCCTCGGCAGACAACTGGGTGATCTCTGCTTCCTGCCACACAGTTTCGTCTGCACCCTGGGCCGGTACTGCGTCATCGCTACTCAGTTCGTTGTCTTGAGAGCCGGCGTTACCTTCCTGCTGCTGGCTCTCGCTGAGACGATTGATCTCATCGATGATGTCCTGCACGAGTGCGCGATTGGCGGCGGCTCCCGGGTAATCGGGTTGACGGGCTAACAGGCGGTCATAGCGGTTGACTGCGCGCACGTAATCCCGTGCCTGAGCGCGGGCATTGGCCTCGTTGAATAGTGCGTCATCGCTGTCGCTGCGCGAAAAATACTCCGCCGCCAGCATAAATTCCTCATCGTAATAGTAGGCCATGCCCTTCCACATAGGGTCTGTGAATCTTGCGGCGGCGCCGTTGTAGTGGCCCATTTGCATCAGCAGTCGCCCCTGTTGGTCGCCGGTCAGCCACAAATCGGCAAACCAGCTGCCAAGGCTGGCCGCCGCACTGCGTTCTGCGGGTTCCTCCTGTGCGATTGCCGGCAGCGGTGCAGTGCTCAATACAATCGGGAGTAACACGCTGGCCCAGGTCAGTGTCCAGCCTTTGCGGAACCACATCAGGAACAGGATCATCGCGGGGAAAACCAGCGGGTAACCACTGTCGAGCCAGGGCAGTGCGCTGTCTTCGACTACCACATAGTGGCTGTCGACACGTCGATTGATCTGACGGACATCGGCGTCATCCACCGTCAGCGACACATAATTACCATTGACTGCGGACGCCAGCGTTTCCAGTGCTGCTTGTTCCAGCGGAGCGACGCCCGCTGCGTCCGACTCGGTGCCCACGCCCTCGATTATCAGCTGGTGCGGGTGAGTGGCGAAGTAGTCTTCAAACGCCTGTGCGCTGTTGGCTCCCAGGCCATCGGCGAACATCACTACGGTGGCCGGGGCGAGGGTTTCGCGCAATATTTCGTCCAGCAGCGGCAGCGCGTACTCCGGGAATTTACCGGAGCGCGGCATGGTGGCAGGCGTTATTGCCGCCAGATACTGGTTGAGAATTTCCTGGTCTGCGGTGAGTGACAGTACCGTGTGGGCCGTTCCGGAATATGCTACCAGCGCGGCCTGCTTGTCGGGCCGCAGCGCCAGCAGGTCGGAAATTTTCTGCTTGGCGCGCTGCAGGCGGCTGGGTTGTACATCGGTCTGCTGCATGGAATTCGATGCATCCAGCAGTATGACGAGCGCCGCTTCATCCTGGCTCAGAGGCGAGGGTTGCTGACGCCAGGTGGGGCCCATCAATATCAGTAATGCCAGCAGCATGAACACAATGGAGAAATTGCGCGGGTTGAACCAGCGTTTGTCGAAACGCTGTAGCCGCAGGTGTTGCAGCAGGTGCGGTGCGATGATGCCGCCGAACATATCCCTGTCGGTGCGCTGTCGGTTCTGTATCAATACCATCGCCAGCCACGGAATTATCAGCAGAGCCCATTCCGGGCGCAAAAAGTGGAAGTACTGCAGCGCTGAGAGATCAGGCATGGCCGCCACCTGTATTGCGCAGCACACGCCAGGTGCGCCATGTGCCGACGCCGTGGTACAGCGTATAGAGAAGCAGTGCTACGGCGACTGGCAACCAGTGCAGGCTCTGTCGGGGGCGGAAACTGATGGTTTCATAGAGCTGTGGTTCCAGTTCAGCGATAGCGTGATAGGCGCGCCGCAACTGCGCCTGATCCAGCGCCTGAAACGATTGCCCTCCGGTGACTTCGGAGACGCGCTCTATGGTGTCCATATCCAGTGCTTCTTCCCCGGCTGAGGCGGGGTCGCCAATAGCGATGGTGTAGATACGGATACCGAAATTTTCCGCAACTTTGGCCGCGTCCACTGGCGGTACCGTGCTGCCGGTATCATTGCCGTCGGTCAACATGATGAGTACGCGATTGTCCGTATCGCTTTCCTTGAACAGTTTTATCGCCAGCCCGATCGCATCGCCGAATACGGTACTTTGCCCCGCCATACCAATTTCAGTTTCTGTCAGCAACTGCTCCCAGACGACATGGTCGTCGGTAAACGGTGTTTGCAGATAGGCGGCACTGCCAAACACGATAAGGCCAAGGCGGTCGGAGGCCCGTTGATCCGCCAGCTCAGTGAGGACTTGTTTCACCGCCTGCAGACGGTCCACTGATTCGCCGTTGGGCAGGGTGAAATCGCGGGTTTCCATGGAGCCGGATAAATCCACTGCAACCATAAGGTCACGGCCGGATTTCTGTTGCTCAATGGGCGCGCCCACCCATTCGGGCTTGGCCGCAGCAAGGACCAGACAAAGCCACATAAAGCCGACCAGAACGCGCTGGATGCGGTCGCGTCGTAAAATCATCGCGCCGCTGCCCGGGCGTTGCTCGCTCAATTGCACCAGTTTGTCAAAGAAAGGCACCCTGACTGAGTCGCGACTCTCCCGGTAGGCCGGCAGCAGCCACATAGCGAGCGGCAGCGCTAGCAGCAACAGCGCCCAGGGGTGAGCCAGCTCATACATTGGCTGGCCCATCATGGTTTCTGACCCAGTTCAGGCAGGCGGTGATCAACTCCTGTCGCGTGGCGTCGGCCACGGTTGTGCCTTCGTAAACGCCGCGCGCCAGCAGTGTGCAATGGTCCGGTGAAAACGGCGCCGATGCGCAGCGCTGGTTGAGGAACAGGACCCATTCCTGGCCCGACAGTCGCGCGACCTGTTCGCGCGAGAATGCGGCTAAAGCGGTGAGCTTGAGGAGTTTGTTCAGTTCTATCAGCCAGGTGTCCTGTGCTGCATCCTGTGCTATCTGCTGTAATCTGGCAGCCGCTTCGCGCCGATAGCGGTTCTGATGCCAGTGTCGCAACTTTTTCCAGCCATAGCGCAGCAGCAATGCCCCCAGCAGCAAGCCCAGCCAGAGCCATCCAGCGGTCTGTGGTAGCCAGCTGATATCCCCGGGTGACACCACTTCCACAAAGTCTTTCAGCGCGTAGTTGCCAAAAACCTCCGGTAGCGGTGGCGCACTCATGCCAGTACCCTCTGGCCGCCCAGTTTTTCTCGCAGTTGGTCGCTCACTGGCGTGACGGTGTCGATCGGGATAACCGGGATATCGTGACGTTTGAGTTCGCCCTGCACATGGGCCACAGAGCTTTCAAAGCTGGCCTCGAACTTTTTACCCAGGCCCTGGCGCTGCGGATCGATTTCCAGTTGAAACTTGCCGTCGCTCACAACCAGCTTTTCAGCCATAGAGATATCGCGCTCCAGAGGGTCATAGATCATAGAGCAGACAATATCGTTGTGCTGACCGATGCGCTGGATAGTCTTCAGAGTGGTGTCGTTCCAGCCGTAAAAATCAGATATCAGCACCACCAGATAGTCGTGGCCGATATAGCGCTCCAGCGTCATCAGGGCCTGTGCCAGAGCTTGCGGGTTACTGCCGCGATCGCCGGTAACAGACAGCTCATTGTTCATCGCCGTCAGGTCTCCCAGCCAGCCCATAACTTTTCGCTCACTGCGCGAGGGGCGCGCCTCCAGTGTTTTGCTGTCGTTAAACAAAATTGCGCCGATGCGATCCCCGACAGACATGACGCGCCAGGCGGTGATTGCGGCGACCTCTGCCGCCACCACGGATTTCATCTTGGCCTGGCTGCCAAAAAACATGGGCAGGCGTTGATCGACAAGTATGACTACCGGTCGGTCGCGTTCTTCGGTGTATACCCGCACATGCGGTTTGCCAGTGCGGTTGGTTACGCGCCAATCCATGTTGCGAATGTCATCACCGGGACGGTAGTGACGCAGCTCGTCGAAATCCAGCCCGCGACCGCGCAGTCGCGAGCGCTTGCGGCCGCTCAATAATGACCGCACCGGCTGCCTTGGCAGATAGTTGAAGCCGCGCGCGGTGTAGCGCAGGCGTACGAGGGCACGCAAGTTGGTGTAGATGTCCTCGTCGGTAGGCGTGTGCACCTGCGCTTAGCCTACCGCGACCTGCTGGATGATCTCATCGATAATATCGTCAGGGGAGATATGATCAGCCAGTGCATCGTAGGTCATGATCAGGCGGTGGCGCATGATGGGATGCAATACTGAGCGCACATCGTCCGGGTCGACGCTGTCCCTGCCATCCAGCCAGGCACTCGCGCGACAGGCGCGGTGCAGCGAGATACTGGCGCGGGGGCTGGAACCGGTGTCGATCCAGTGCGCCAGCTTGTCACCGAACTTTTCGGGTATACGTGTCGCCATTACCAGATCGACAATGTATTGCTCGACCGCCGGGGAGATCTGCATTTTCTGAATGACATCGCGCGCGGCGAAAATATTTTCTTGTGAAATCATCTGCAGTGGCTTGGTTTCTTTAGCCTCTTCAGCTTGCAGCATACGAATGATTGCCAGCTCTGCATCCGCCTGTGGGTAGTCCACTGAGATCTTCATCAGGAAGCGATCCATCTGTGCCTCTGGCAGCGGGTAGGTACCCTCCTGCTCAATCGGGTTCTGGGTCGCCAGTACCATGAACAACGGCGGCAACTCATACGTCTTGCCGGCAACGGTTATCTGGCGCTCTTCCATCGCCTCCAGCAGCGCTGATTGCACTTTGGCCGGGGCGCGGTTGATCTCGTCTGCCAGTACCAGCTCGTTGAAGATTGGCCCCGGCTGAAACTGCAGTTCAGACTTGCCGTGATTGTCCTGGTAGATTTCGTTTCCTGTTACATCCGAAGGCAGTAGATCCGGCGTGAACTGTATGCGTCCCAGCCCTGCCTGCAGTACCTGTGAAAGAGTTTTAATGGAGCGCGTTTTTGCGGTGCCGGGCAGGCCCTCCAGCAAAACGTTGCCGTTGCAGAGCAAGGCGAGGGTCAGGGTACGCACGACCTCGTCCTGGCCAATGACCGATTCGGCCATCTGCTGCATCATTGATTTCACTGCATCGAGATGTTCGCTGGACACTATTGCGCTCCTGTCGTGGCATTCGCCGGCATGGTAGGTCGAGTCGTTTCGCAGGCCAGTATAGCGGCACTGGGCAGAAGTTGTTAAGCGGCCCAGGCGCGCTCTGCGCGAAAGCGCTGTGAAAGGTAATCCATCTGGTCAGCCAGGATTCTATCTTTGGCGAGGAAGTGCCATTCCCAGGGATTGGGTTTGAAAGGCACGGCTACCAGCGGCATATGAGCTTCCTCCGGCGTACGATTGTCCTTCTCCCAGTTGCAGCGTTTACAGGCTGCCACCACATTCTCCCAGCGATCCCTGCCCCCGCGAGAGGTGGGGAGTACGTGATCGCGGGTTAACTCGCTGCGTGTAAACTGCCGCCCGCAATACTGGCAGCAGTGATCATCCCGGCGAAACAGTGTGCGATTGCACAGCGGAGGACAAAAGTCCTGAACAATTCTGCCCTGAATGGCGACGATGGGTTGTAGATCGATACGTGAACGCGAGCCGTTGATACGCTGGATGCCGCCAAAAACCGGTGGCAAGTTTTCGCCGATGCCGTAGATAACATCGCCCTTGGCATAGGCTGTAACCGCCTCATGCAGCGTTATCCAGCCACGTGGATGGCCGGCCATGTCCAGACGTAGGATAGTTTGCATAGTTTGCCACCCACCTTTGTGTGGCTAAAACTACTGCAAATCGATGATAACTACAATCGCGGAAAACTCCGCCGGCACACTAGATTCGATACTCCAGCGCAAACTCTTCGGCACAAAGTGGCTTGTCGAATGCGTTCCCCTGCAGGATATCGCAATGCATCTCTGTCAGACGATCAGCGATCTCTATGGAGTTGACCCCTTCAGCGACAACTTTCAGCGAAAAACTATGTGCCAGATCGATGATGGTTTTCACGATGGCGTAGTCCTTGTTCGATACCAGCATGCGCTCGATAAAACTCTTGTCGATTTTCACTTCGTCGATGGGCAGGTCCCGAAAATGCGCCAGTGCAGAAGAGCCGGTACCAAAGTTGTCGATAGAAATGGTTACCCCGGTCTCGTGCAGCCCGCAGAGCTGGGAGAGCATCAGCGTTTGATCGCCAACTCCCAGGTGTTCAGAGATTTCCAGATTGAGCCGCGATGGTTTGACATCAAACGCCGTCAGCGCATCCTTTATCAGACTCAACATATCCTCATCCAGGAGGGAGGGGCATATATCCAGTGCGATGGAAAGCTGATCCGGCCAGCGAGCCAGGCGACTGACCGCAGATTTTATTGCCCATCGCATGATAGGTTTCATGATGTCGTGTCGTGACGCCACCTCGACAAACTCATCGGGAGACATGATCCCGTGTTCGCTGTGGTGCCAGTGAATCAGGGCTTCTGCGCCAATCAGGGTGCGAAGGCCGGCGTGAACCTTGGGTTGATAGTGCAGCTGGAATTCGTTCGATTTGAGCGCCAGTTCCATCTCGCGCAGACGCCCGCATTCCTGCTGTAGGGCTTCTGTCTGCGCTCCTGTGAATATCTGGAACAGGTTTTCCGATTGCTTGGCCTGGTTCAGGGCGATACCTGCCTCCTGCATCGCCTGAGCCAGGTCCGAGGTTTGGTCATTGAATTCAGTGAAGCCTGCGGTCACAGCCAAAGGCAGCGCCTGGCCGAGGTGATAGTGTGGTTCTTTGAACGCGCTGTCGAGTTCAGCGGCCGCCATTTCCAGCTCGTCTGTACTGTCAATATCGCGGAGGATGACGCAGGCGCGATTGTCGTTCAGAAAACTCCATTGATCGTTACTTGTTAACCAATCATTCAACCGGTGGCCGAATACATCGTGCATGATTTGGCTAGTGGCTTTGTTGCCGGTATCTTCTCCACCTCGATTGACAAGCTCTACCAGCCCGAGAAATCTGTTGGTGGGGGGCATTAGACAAAATACTCCTCGCTGGTAATGTCGTACGTGCCAGGCTGCAGTTCACGGGCAATCCAGCGCTCACCTTCTGCCGCGATGGATTGGTTGGCGAGGTCCACGATCTTTGGCATCGTCCGTCGGGCTTTTGCGCCGTTCATTACGATCATCAATTCCGGCTTCAGTCGTCGAGTGATATTTTGTGAGGTGATGATGGCTACCTCTCCCGTGTTCAGCTCTACCATGGAGCCCGTGGGGAATAGACCAATGGCTTGTATGAACTGCTCTACCAGCGCTTCCTGGAATTGATAGCCGCTGCAGTCCAGCAGTTCCAGGGCGGCCTCATGCGATGTGCGCGCCTTTGCGTAGGGGCGGGGTGTGATCATCGCGTCATATGCATCGGCCAGCCCGGCGATACGCGCCAGCAGCGGTATCGACGGTCCTTCGGTGGCGTTCGGATAACCCGATCCATCCAGTCTTTCGTGGTGATTCTCGATGACCCCGATGATTTCGATATCGACATTCTCAGCACTGGTTACCAGATTTGCACTCATTGTCGGGTGCGCCCGGATGATGCGTCGCTGCGTATCAGTGAGGTTTTCTGCCTGGTCCAGCAACTCTGACGGGAGCTGTGTCATGCCGACATCGCACAGTGCGCAGGCGACAGCCAGTTTTTCCAGCTCGGATCTGGACAACCCGATTTGCCGTCCAAGTATCACTGCCCAAACGGCCATGGAGATGCCGTGATAGGGCCGGTACTCGCCGTAATCCTGCATACGCACCACTGCGGCGACTGCACTCTGGTCGCGCGCGATGCCATCGATAAGTGGCATAAGGACGGTTTTCAGCGCGTTGATATCTGTTTCGCAGCCGCCGCGCAGTGACTGGAAAACGGTATCGAGAGTCTCGGTGGCACGTTCGAAGGCGTCTCTGGAGCGATTGAACTCCTCCTTTAACGCCAGACGTATACGCGGCTTTTGCTCCAGAGGCGTTGGCGCGAGTGTCAGTGGTTGTCGCGCGCCGGTATATTCGGCATCGACATACACATGGTCGACATAGTTGGAGACATACTTGATCTCCTCTGCGTCTCGCACCACAAAACCCTGCAGGGTAAATGGCGTCTCAAGCCATGGTCGGTCCAGCTCGGCAATAAACATACCGGGTTCCAGATTCATGGCGGGAAGTTTGACCAGTCGCACAGTGCACCTCACTCGTTGTCTTTGATGTTGCAGACTAGTGAGTATGCGAAAGAGTGTCGATTTCAGTATTTAAGAAAGGAGAACTGGGTCACTGACTGTTTCGTGTTTTGTGACCTTCGTCATAAGTGCCGTTTCAGGCAGGGTTCAACAGCTTGCATCCTCTGCCAGGTTACAGGTGCTGCTTGCGCCTTCGGTGAGGGTGACCTCGTATTGTTGATCTATTGGAAGCGGGATAACCAGACCGTTGTACTCGACGGCAGCGTCCGCAGCCGTGTCGCAGGAAAATGCGACCGTATAGCTATCGGCAGGAATAAAACCAAAGGAATAATTCCAGTTGCCGGTCAGTGAATCTTCCGCCATTGAGGCGACAGCAAAGGGTGCTATTGCGTTGTCGGGTGGGGTTGTCGAGCTCTGTGAGGTGAACACGTCTGACAGGTTTTCCGGCAGCAGATTCAACCCTTTGTAGAGGTACACTCTGTTACCTTTCTCCGGGTCAACCTTTTCGCTGCAGGGCGATACGGTGTCAAACAAGGTGCTATCCACTGACCCTGACAATCTGGCGGCGGTCAGATTGTTCTCTATACGCACCCCGTTGGTTGTCAGCAAATAGGTGTCGGAGCTGGACTGATATCGCAGTGCCTGTGCCAGACCGAATTCCACGGTGTAGGGTTGCTCGCCAGACGACAGAGCTATGCCCGGTAGGCCGATGATGCCGGAAGTAACCTGAATTGGCTTTAAGCTGTCGTCGTCTTCCTGAACATAGGACTTATTAACATCACCTGTGATGATGGCTATGGACACTTTGCTATAGGACCCGGTAAGTAGCTCAAGGTCTTGAATCACCAGTAGCTGACTGACGCCGCGGTATTGCAGGAGGTCTACCTGGAAGGTGTCTGCATTTTCCAGATCCAGAGCCGGTATGGTGAAGGTGTCGATGACCACATCTTCCACTCCGCTGCGGCTGAAGGTGATGCTGTCCACTTCAATCACAACCTGCTTCAAATCCTCTGGCAGTGAATCTGAAAAACCCAGTGTCAGCAGTGCCGGGTTGTTATCGTCGTCGTTATCATTATTGCAGTCAAAACCACAACTGCAGCCGCCCAGAGGTAGCAGGAACGCCAGAAGTGCCAGAGTGGGTAACAGTGTTTTTAGGGCAATTTTCATGTGTGGCGATAACCTGTTGTGAATTATGTGGATCGTGTGCCGGTAGCGGGTAGCATTATGAGCGAAATGGCGCGCAAGTTGTAGGCCTGCCGTTCATTACTGTTGGCTTTCAAACTGCGCCACTACCCGTTCATTCGGTTTCTGCGCTTTTGCGAGCCTGCCTTTGCTGGTACGCCTGGGCAAAGGCGATGCTGTCGGCGTTGTCGATCAGTGTGCCGTTGTCCAGTTCACTGGTTCTGGCGCTGATCTCCAGCATGGCGCCACCAAGGTCTTTTGCAGGAATGACGAGGTCTCCCGGGCGCAGCAGCGCCTCCAGTGAATAGTGCAGTGCATTGGCCTGCTCGCTGGTCGGCCGCACGAACGCGGAGCGGTAGCCAAATGTGCGCAGACCGGTACCCTCGGCCAGCATCGCAGCCTCCTGTTCCGCGCGCCCTTTCTCTCTGGCCCAGTGCTGGTCGCCGTTCAAGTCTGTCCCCATGCCGGTGACAGTGTGGAAAGACATCGGTGCGTCCGTGCGGGCCGCAAGCCAGGCGTTGATAAACGCGATCGGAAAATCCACATGAATCCATGTATAAGTCTCGTCATCCATCCCCAGTGAGGTGGTGCCAAGGCCCCATAGTACGGTGTTGACCTGACCCAGAACGTCTGCGAGGTCGGAATAATCGGTAAAGTCCTCGTGGAGCAGCATTTCTACTTTTCCCGAGGCTACGCCGGCCTCAATGCGGGGGGAGCTGCTGCGCGTGACAACGTAAACCTTCTCGACATCAGGGTCTTCCACTGCGGCCTTGAGCAGGCCGTCGCCAACCGATCCGGTCGCGCCAAACACCATTACCACCTGATTGGCATCGTCGCGGAGCTCGGGGTTGGGCGAGGGTGTTATCGTCCCCAGTGTTACCGCGCCCCAGATATCAAAAGCGACGACGACCAGCAGGGTGATGACGATGAGGAAGGAAGCAATTTTCTTTGCGGCATTCATGGGCTGCAACCTGTATCAGAGTGAGCAGGCACTACTATACAGGATGGCAGATTAATTGGTGGTGCTTGCGTAAGTCAGCGGGGCGCGCGTAAAGTGTTCTGTTCAGCAAAAGAGAAGGCAACGGGAGCGTAATCGAGATGATAGACCTGCATTTCTGGCCGACACCCAATGGCAAGAAGCTCACGATTCAATTGGAAGAATGCGGCATTGAATACAACCTGGTTATGTGTGAGATCGGCCGGGGTGCGCAATTTGAAGAGGATTTTCTTCGCATCAGCCCGAACAACCGTATGCCCGCACTTGTCGATCACCAGCCGGAAGGGGGTGGCGAGCCGTTGTCGGTGTTCGAGTCGGGCGCCTGCATGATGTATCTGGCAGAAAAANCCGGGCAGTTCGGTGGCGCTGATCACAGGGAAAAGTGGGAGGTCTATCAGTGGGTGATGTGGCAGATGGCAAACCAGGGCCCTAAAACCGGAGAGCGCGGACATTTTGCGCGGCTGAAGGACAGTCAGGGAGACCAGTCCTATGCGCTACGTCGTTTCGATGACGAGCTGCACCGATTGTATGGCGTGATGAACAACAGGCTCTACGACCGGCGCTATCTGGCGGGTGATAATTACACTATCGCGGACATGGCGTGCTACCCGTGGAGTAGCGGTTGGGAGGAACAGGGGATCGATATCGATGAATTCAAATACCTGAAACGCTGGCTGAATGAGCTGGGCAAGCGGCCGGCGCTGAATAGAGGCATGGCCGTTGGCAGCGAGCTGACCCAGGATTACTCCAAGCTATCTGAAAACGAGATCAAGCACATCGTTTCGTTGTTGTATAACCAGCGGGCCCGACCTGCGCCGGAACACGGCGGTCTGCTGGACTGACAGCGGTTAGTGCGGCCT
Source organism: Halioglobus japonicus (assembly GCA_902705825.1). Taxonomy (GTDB): domain Bacteria; phylum Pseudomonadota; class Gammaproteobacteria; order Pseudomonadales; family Halieaceae; genus Marimicrobium. The sequence continues at coordinate 19,419 of CACSIL010000001.1, forward strand.
ATTTCTGCGGTGTGCTGGCGGCCTTTTGTGTCCTGACTTCGTGTATGCCGCCTCTGGGTTGTACAAAGAGTCCTTCTGCACTGGCTGTCATCACACCCTCTGCATACATTTCACCGTGCATGATGGTTTTGCGACCTTCCACCTTCACCAGCTTCCCCTCGAGCGTCAATTCGGCATTGAGCGGGGTGCGCCGGTGGTAGTTAATGTGCAGATAACCGGTCATGCCGGGCTGGCCGCCCAGTTCCTGCGCCATTCCCAGGAATTGATCGAAGATGGCTGCCACGAACCCGCCGTGGACGCTTCCGGGTGGCCCCTCGTAGGCCCAGCCACACTGGCAGGTCCCTCGTGCGATATCACCGTCGAACCAGTTGTTCACTGGCGGCGCCAGTGGATTGCTCCAGCCCGCCATCGGGTTGAGCTCGTGGCTGATCTGGCCAAACGACCCATGCTCGCCGCTGGCGGCCCAGTCAAAGCGGCCGTAGATACGCGGTGAGCCGCGAAACTCCTCGGCGGTTACTTCAAGTTGCTCGGCAATAGCGTTCATTGTGCCAATGTCCGGCGAACTGGTGACCAGTGCCTCGGACAGTTGCTTGATAGCGTTCGCCACCCGACGCTTGGCCACCCATTCGTCGTTGAACGGGGGCGTGATGTCTTCGCTGGCGAAAGGATTGTTGTCGTCGGTCATTGTGTATTGCCCGTGTGCGTTGAGCGTTAGAGCGGCCCCGGGATAAGCTGCATCCCGGGGGGAGTGTGTTGCTGATTCTTGTCAGTTGATATGCCGCAGCAGGAAGGACCCCAGGTCCTCGCCGGATGGGTCCGTCAATTGGTAGGCGGGCTCCTCGATATAGGCGACGCTTTCAAGGCCAACCTCGTCCGCGCGCTCCTTTACCGCCAGCGCGTGCAGGCCGTGATGCAGGAACAGGTTAAGCAGGTCGTCAAAACCCGTCTGGAAATTATGCACATAGATGGGCGCATCGCCTGCGTCCATCAACGCCAGCATGTCGACGTTGGCGCGATACGCCTCGTTCTCCGCTGTGAATATAGCCTCTACAGTCTCAACACCGAGGAAGGTCAGCAGGTAGTTGGTTGCTCCCACGGCACGTGCCACCGTAGGAATGTCCGTTCCACCCAGGACACCCTCCAGACTCTCAGTGATCGGCAATAACACTTGCTCCCACACTATCAGATCATAGGTGGACTGGGTGGCCAGAGCGCCCACCGCTTTTACCCGCGTGGATTCGCGCAGGATGGCATCCTCGTTGTCGGGGTCGGCCATATCATCGTGTGTACCCAGCCACAGGCTGGCTCCGGCGCCCGCCGAGCCGCCATACAGGGCGACATTTTCAGGGTCGAGGTTCAGGCTGGAAAAGTAATAACGCATAAACTGCAAGGCGCGGGCGGTATCCTGCAGCGGGGTAAGAACGCCGCCTTGTTCCACGATGGATGATACGCCCTCTGCCGCTGATGGCACTTTCAGCAGGGTGTAGTTTATGGTGGCATAGGCGACACAGGATTGCAGCGCCTCCCTGATAAACTCGCCATTTGAATGCCCAGAGCTTTTGTCTCCGCCGGTAAAGCCGCCGCCGTGGATATAAATAATAAGCGGTGTCGGCGCGTCGCACTTGGGCAGGTAAATATCGAACAGGTTGCGCTCGCCCTCGCCGTAGCGCACGTTTTCTGCGTAATCGGCCTCTATGCCGGGCAACTCGATGGGTGCTTCTGTCAGGCTGAGCTCGAGTGCTGGCCGGGGTTCAGTCGTAGTGTCGTTGTCGCTGGTGCTGTCATTATTGTTGTTGCTGCCGCTGCAGGCCGCGAGAAAGCAGAGTGCTAGCGGGAAGCATAATAATTTTAGAGTTTTCATGGCTATGGTCTGCATGGTGTAAATGGATGCATGAATATACCTCATATACTGCGGTCTGGCGGCATCTGCCCCAGTGGTTTACAGTAAATGCCCCTAGAAGTGGTATCGAGTTCCATAATTTATACCTTGCTCTCACAAAGGAGATCAGCAAATGAAGATAACTGGCGGTTGCTACTGCAAGAAAGTTCGTTATGAAGCGGAAGGTGAGCCTTTAATGCGTGGGCTTTGCCACTGCCGCGAGTGTCAGTACATTTCGGGCGGGGGCGCCAATGTCGCGTTGGCGATGCCGTTAAGCGGTTTTCGCTACACTGAAGGTGAACCCAAATCGTATACGCGCAGCGATCTTGAATCTCCGGTGAAGCGCGAGTTTTGCGCCGACTGTGGAACATCGCTGGCCAGTCATCCGCCGGGCTTGCCCGATATGCTGGTTCTCAAAGTGGGCACCCTGGATGATCCCTCTCAGTATGGCGAACCGGATATGGCATTTTATTGTATCGAGAAGCAGGCCTTCCATTACCTGCCCGAAGGGATGCTGACCTTTGATCGTTTTCCCGAGTAGGGCGAGCGACACAAAACTGTCACCAGATAAAAATTGAGTACCAGTTCTCAAGCGCCGCTTATCAGAGCTATACAACGAATTGCCTTTTATATAGCATTGGGAAGTTGCGCTCTTACTACACGGAAGTGATAGTTAGATTACTGTAGAATTAAACTAATATTAAAGTAAGCAGGAGAAGTTGGTGGATTTTGCGAACCCGTATGCCGTTATAGACATCCCTTTATTAGAACTACTCAGGAATATGGGTATCGGCCTGGTTCTGGCTGTAATTTGGGCATTTGTGATTTCCCGGTCGACCAGACTTGTCGTCGACCACAACCAGTACCTGCCAATGTTTCTTTTGTTGATCCCCGCCATGATCATCATTATTACGATCATCAAATCGTCCATCGCACTGTCGTTGGGCCTGGTTGGTGCGCTATCCATTGTGCGGTTTCGTACCCCGATCAAAGAGCCGGAAGAGTTGCTCTATATTTTTGTCGCAATTGCGGTTGGTCTCGGTCTGGGCGCAAACCAGGTCATGGTGACGGTGGTTGGTTTTGCCGTCATCGTGGCTGTTTTGATCCCCTTCGCGCTTACGAAAAAGCAGATACTGACCAGCAATAGTAATCTTGTTGATGTCATCCTGCACTTGCCAGAAGACAAATCACTGGATCTGGCAGATGTTGAAAAACTGCTGAAGCAACAGTCCTTCACTTACAAGTTGAAGCGCTTGTACAGAAGTGGTGGCCGCATAGAGTTGCTGATCGATACCCTGCGTATAGAGCTCAGCAGCCTCGATGAACTGCGCCACGCTTTTGCCGGGTTAGGGGTGGAGTTTGAGATTTCTCTGACCTCCAACGCACGCGTTATTACCTGAGCATTTGGTTTGTCTGCCAAAACTATTCGACTGGCGCTCCTTGCAGTTCCTCTGTTGGTAGCATTGCTGCTGATAGTATCGCCGGAAAAACTCAAAGAAGACCTGCAGGATACCAATATCCCACAATGCACGGAGGATGACGCTCTGTGCATACTGTCGGGCGATATATTGCGTGACATGTCGAATTTGAAATGGGCTGTAGAGCGAGAAAAGTTCGATAAGCAAACCTTGCCGATCCTCAATATCTATCTCACTGATGGCGCACTGAAAAAGCTCTACAAGAAGCGCCGCGATACCCTCGACAAGCCCGGACAAATTCTCATGGGGGAGGATGACGACTGGGTGGATGCGACAGTCATCGCCGATGACGGCGAACCCTCGCATAAACTTAAAGCCGAGTTGCGGTTGAAAGGTGATTGGGTAGACCACATTGAGCACCCCACAAAAATCTCTTTTCGTATAAAGATTCGAAAACAGGGCTATGTTTTCGGTATGAAGCGGTTTTCGATTCAGCATCCGAAGACACGTAAATACCAGGCGGAAGCACTGTTGATGGATGAAATGCGACGCTGGGGAATCGTCGCACCGCGCTACCAGTTTGTAGATGTCCGCATCAATGATTACGCAATTGGCGTAATGGCTCTGGAGGAGCATTTCTCCAAAGAGTTGCTGGAGGCACAGACAAGACGCGAAGGCCCCATCGTCATTCTCGATGAGGATCTCATGTGGCGTCAGCGAGACCTGAACGTACGCAGCAACACCGGCGGTGATCCCAAAGCCCCGGGTAAAGACAACGCACACATTTTTATGCGCGATCTGGCCATTTCTCAGTTCAGTGCGCCAGCGTATGTGCCGGGCTCAACTGCCACCAACAACTCCGTGCGCGCCATGTCTCTGTACCGCGATTTCATGGACGGGAAGTTACCCGCAGATGAAGTGTTTGATGTGCAGAAAGTAGCGCGCTGGTGGGTGTTGATGAACACCTGGTACGGCTGCCATGGTCAGGCGGCACACAACCGACGGTTTTACTTTAACCCCACCACAAATTTGCTGGAGCCTATTGCCTTCGATAATGGGCCGGTTCCTCATGAGCGCAGCGCAAAGACAGAGAACTGCGATCGCATGGTAGCGCCACTGCTGCGCGGCGATCCGAATTTTCAACGGTATGTGCTGGCGTTTGCTGAAGAATTGTTGGAGGCTTACTCGAGCCCCGAGTGGCAGGAGCAGTACCATGAGTCCCAGATAGGCCACCTCCAGGTGCTGGCAATGGAAGACATGCCGACGAGAATTATCTATACGGAGAACATACTCAATAACCTCTCCTATTTTCTCGATAACATGAAACTCAAGGCTGCTCCCCGGGTTGTGTCTGATAAAAATCACCCATTCGTGACCAAATGGCCGGACGCTCCGCTCTACTCTCACGTGCGTGCTTTTCTCTTCCCCGAAGGCGATGGCATGGCGCTGCAATTGAAAAACCTGTCGGCGGATACGCTTTCCAATGTGCAGATATTGTTATCCGACGGTACGGGTGAGCTGGCTGTTGTGAAAGAATTCGGAGATTTGCCGGCTTACCAGAAGAAAGCCGGTGGCAAGGGCTCGAGGCACCTGGTAGATATTGCGTTAGAGCAGCCTTTTGTTGAAGGCACCATGGCTGTTGTGCAGTATCAGTACCGCGGGGAGACTTACACAGAGGACGCTGTAACCCAGTTCAGGAATCATGTATCAGGCTTCGCCCGTAATTTTCGTCAGGCATTGTCAGGGAAAGCAGGCGTGCAGATAGACCCGTCAGCTAAGAGTATTGTCTTCGGGCCGGGTGACCATTCTATCGATCACAGCCTTGAGCTCGATAAGGGCTGGGCTGTTACCCTGCAGGCCGGGTCGCGGCTCAAAATGGAAAACGGGGCCACTCTGAAAGTACGGGGCCCGCTGTTCTTGCTTGGTACGCAAGAGTCACCGGTAAAGGTTGAAGTCGTTCCCTCACCCGGATTTCAGGGTGTTGGAGCCTGGGGAGGCATTCTGGTGTCGCAGGCCGAGACGCGCTCGAAAGTGCAGCATGCGCTGTTGACCGGAGTTGGCAGTACAACGATAGCCAATCGACAGGATTACTACGGTATCACCGGTTGTATATCGTTTTATGAAAGCGATGTAGAAATCGCCAATGCCACTTTTGACAATATGCATTGTGAAGATGCGCTGAATATAGTGCGAGCCGATTTCACGATCACCGATTCCACAATCCGACGCACCGCCTTCGATGGCTTCGACAGCGATTTTTCTGTCGGGCTGATACGTGATTCCCTGTTTGAATTGACCGGCAATGACGCGGTCGATGTCTCCGGAACCTCTCTTACACTGAGGGAGGTCGATTTTCTGAAGATCGGTGATAAATCGATTTCCGTGGGTGAGGAATCGAATCTCGATGCGAGTGGAGTGTCTATTGATGGTACTTCCAGCGGTGTCGCGAGCAAGGATCTCTCTGTTGCTGTTGTCCGCGACAGCAGCTTCAACAATATTACTGGCAGCGCGTTAATCACCTACATCAAGAAGAACGAGTATGGCAGTGCTTCAATTGAATGTACTGGCTGCACCTTCAGCAACTACGGTTTTTTGGCCACCAATGAAAGGGGCAGCCAGATTGTGATAGATGGTGTGGCCCAGCCGGTAACCAATTTTAATAAACAGCAACTCGTGGAGGCAGGTTTTGCCACAGAGTAATGGCTTGCAACGCAACGACTTTCGCTACGAGCTGAAAGTACCTTACCAGCGTGCGCAGTTCACTGAGTTTGAGAGCTGGCTGCAACGCGCAGGCCTGCATCCGGTCAAGCAGTATGCAGACAGGTTGATTCATTCAGTCTATCTGGATACAAGCGAGCTGGATGACTATCAGGATAATGTCTCCGGTATCAGCAAGCGCGGTAAACTCAGAATTCGTTGGTACAACGATGCCACTGACAACATGGTGCTTGAACTCAAAAACAAAAGAGGAAAGCTTGCCAACAAGCTGATTATCAAGCTCGACAATCCGTCGGGTGATCTGCCTTTTGATCGAGCGGTCTCCAATCGACTGTTGCGCAGCAACGAGAGAAGTATGGCAGTGGCAAGGCAGTGTAATCTGTTTCCCAGCCTGCATGTGCAGTATGAGCGAGCTTACTATGAGATCGCGCCGGATATCCGAATGACCATCGATAAGAATATCCGCTATCAGAGCCTCTACCCGATAAATTCTGCCAGGACGACAGCCTCATTGGTCGATGTGGTTATAGAGTTCAAATACCCGACAAGCAGGTCGAAAAAAGCGGCCGAGCTCCTCGCCGGCTTACCCGGCAGGATTTTTCGTCATTCGAAGTATGTTATCGGTGTGGACACCGTATGCGCGCTGTAGTCTTAGCTGCCGTGTTCTTCTCCTTCTCCTGTGTGGCTATGGGCGGCACAGAGCTTACTGTGGCGCAGAAGAAAAAAGCGCTGGCCGAAAACGCGAGAGAGGCGGCCAAAAATCTGGACGAACACGCGAGCTACACGGTGCTATTGCAGCCAATGCCTCAGCACAAGTTGCAGGCCAGTGAAGCGGAGCCGTTTATTCTGCTGGACAGCGGCTGGAGCGCTGTAACAGAGGGGGGTGTCTGGAGCGTTGGCAACAGCTCATCGCTGTACTTCCGTCTGGGCGAGGGCGAGCGACCTCGGCATCTGCTGATTCAGGGTGCCTATTTCAATGGCACAGAACCTACGCGCCTGTTTGTAAACGGAGAGTTGCTCAGTGAAGTTGCGCTGGAAAATGTCACTGTGGATCTTCCGTCAGGCCTGGATGAATCAACCCCTGTGCACATTGAACTGCAGCACTTGAACCCCGTGGCGCCCAGTGATCTCAAGCCCGGTAGCAGAGATACCCGTAAGCTGAAGTTCAGGCTTGAACAGATTCGCGTGTGGTGAACACCACACCAATACCGCACAACGCTAAGCGCGCGGTAGACAAGTACTGAAGCCCACCCCCGAACAGCCCCGGAGGCTCTAAGATGAATGCCAGGATTTCAGCTTTTGCCGGGTTTATGTCCGCTGTTTTCTTCGCATGGAGTGGCGCCGTCGCTGCTGCTGACTGTCGCGAGATTCCGCACCAATCGTGTTTTAACCAGCTGGCTGTGAATCCGCAGGGGAACTGGTCTGAATACAGTTTTGTGGTGTTGGGGCATATTCGCTCCGCTCCGGGAATACATGAGCCCAACAAGACGTTGCGCAATAACGTCGAACGTCTATTTGGCGACGATCCTGCGTTTGTGATTGCACTCGGCGATCTGTACTACAACCTGAAAGAGCAGGGCTTGATTGGCATAAAGACGTGGGTAAGCGAGAACATACCTGTCCCGTTCTATAACGCGGTGGGCAACCACGACACCCAGGTCGGCAATGACCCGCTGCCCGATGGCACCAGAACCAGCGTGAGTCACGACATCGGCCGCTATGAACAAGAGTTCGGTGATGCGAACTACAATTTTCGGTTAGGCAGTGAACTGTTCATTTTCCTCGACACCGGTCGTGTACCCATTGTATCGGGTGAGGCGTGGGAGACAGTGAAGGCACTACTTGCCGACGCAGCGACAGATGACACGATAAAGAACATTTTTGTACTTACCCACAAAGTCTTTTGGAGCTATAACAATGACAATCCTGCGATGGAGGCGCTGTTTCGATACCGCCATCCCATCATGCCGCCTCCAAACTACCGTTTCTTTCTGGGTGAACTGAAACCGCTGCTGGAGCCGCTGGCCGCGACCAAGAAAATTTTTCTGATTTCAGGCGATATTGGAGGAGGGCGCAAGTATCTACAGACGTACTTCCTCGAAGAGCCTGACATTACTTATGTTGCTACCGGGATGGGCAATACCCCACGCGATTCCTTCATTAATGTGCAGGTCAAATCCGGTGAAGTGTCTTTGGAGAATATTAATTTTAGTACCGGCGAAGTCAGTGCGATGGAGAACTTTGGCGCAGAGTACTGGGAGAGTTTCTATCGGGAAAACCCTAATTTAGCTGCCGCTGCAGATCAAATTGACAAGCAACCGAAGTGAACAAACACTGATTCGACGTCCCGCCTGATTGACAGCGGCAAGCTTAAGCGATGCCTGGGGGTGAGCCGGCAGTGGCGTTATGGGGTGTCGGCAATGTGGCCGATAACCGTTATCGACCCGCCTTTCTCCGCGGCGACAGCGACCAGGTTGCGCTGGGCTATGGCGACGACACTTTCCGGCCCTTTACCGGTCGGCAGGATTTGCACAAATTCGGGTGCCCGTGGATCGCTAATATCATAGATGACCACAAATGAGCCGCGCTCGGAGACAGCAAAAGCATAGTCCCGCGCGCCGAACCGTGCGGAAGTGATGCCCTCTACTTCGATACCCCTGACATCAGAGCGCTCGTCAGGATAGAGGCCCAGTTCATTTGCACGACGTTCAATTTCGCCGCCATCGTCCCAGACAAATTCGCCGTTAAGCGTCCAGATGGAAAAACCGCGGCCGCCAGTCAGAGACAGTTCACCCTCATCTGCGCTGAGTATGAACTCACCATCGGGTGTAAAACTTATCGCATCGGGAAAACGTGTTCCCGCGAGAGGCTGCGTGGTGGCATCCGTGGGGTAACTCTGCACCAGTTTCACATTGCCGTCATTCTGTAGATCCGCAGGGCGCGGGGATGCGATACCCAGGTTGAAGGCGCCGGTGATTTTCCCCGCCAGATAGTCCACCAGAACAATGCCATTGTTTTCCTGCAGCGATACCGCCGCAAGCTGCTTACTGTGAGCGATGGCAACATACTCAGGCTGGGGGTCATTGATATTCAACATCTGGGCATTGCGCAACAAGGTCTCTTCAAGTGGTAATGTCGTCAGTCTGTAGTGCTGGGGATTTGCTGGGTTGATTGTGACGATCTGTATTGCGCCCTTCTCACTGATGTCGTTGGGATGGCCGGGAGCATCGCTTGCCACAACCTTGCCATCGACAACAATCAACGGCTCGTTCTCGATAGCGATTACCCCCACCAGATCATCCCCGGAGCGGGTTACGGCAATGCTGTCGGGGTGATGGCCAATGCCCATCAGGGAGGATACTGACGCGTTGGCCGGATCGCGCAAATCAATCAGCGCGAGCACGCCCGGCAGGCGCGGATCAATCGGCTTCTTTGCGGCCTTCGGTTTGCTTGCATAAACAACGGCCAGTGCCCAATTCCCATCCGGGCTGACGCCAACGCTGGTAGGCTCTCCTGGCATATCGAGTGAAACGACGGTCTTCGCGTTTGCGGGGTCTGTCAGGTCAACGACATCGATGCTGCTCTGTGTACTATTGGTATGCACAAGGTATCTGCCGCCCGCTGCTGCCTGCATGATCTCAGCATTGCCATCTACCTTGAATTCACTGATCGTTTCAAATCGATTGGCCGCGGTAGCAGCGTAGCTGGCGGATGATTCATCGTGCAGTTGCAACAGGGTCATTGCGAGGGAGCCGACGATTGCAAAGAGCTGGATGGGGCGGCGTGACATAGTAATTTCCCGGGGTCCGAAGGCAAGTTGATCGCCCATCGGCGACAGGCCAAAGTGTACTGTAAACCGTGATATTTTCGTAAATTTTGTCCGGGTATCGGATGTGCCTGCCCTTGCTGTCAGTGGCTGCTTGCCTTGTGTTTGTCATAAAAGGTTCACACGATAGCAACCGTTCTGAAATGTGCGCTGTTTACGATAGCCCCATGAACATTAAACAGACAAGATTATCCGGGGAAGCGCGTGGTATCACTACAGCGCTGGTGCTGGGTGTCGCGCTGTACGGCGCTGCGACGGGTATCGAAAGATCCTCCGTAGGGCAGGGCTTGCAAACCGTCGCTCACACCGATGTCAGCACCTCTCTGAGCGCTAAAAAGACCTGTATTATGCTCGCCTGGCACCAGCAATCGGGTGCTGTTGATCGTGCCCAGTGTGCGCAATACCGAGAGCAGTGGAGTGAGCGCCATCAGGTTGTGGCAAGAAACGACTAGTCACTTCGCAGGGCGTGGTCGTTCCAGGCCGCTCCTCCCAACTGATCACCAACGCTAGGGTTCTTCCCCGTTTTACGCTAGGCTGGTTCCAGCTGCGTTTTCTGATGGTATTCTGCCTGTTGTTATGGGTATTGCTTACACCATGTAGTGACGCTACCCTTTAGGCAGTACGCAATCTGGACGACACGCATTCGCTCACGCGATGACAATAGACACTGGCATGGCAATCAATCTGATGAAACACATAATTCCCTCCGCTCTGGTTCTGCTACTCGCCCTCGGCGCTAATGTAACTGCAGCCTCTGAAACTGACATCAAGGCCGTCACACTCGATGGTCGTCCGGTCTTGCTGAAAGAAGATCAAACCTGGGAGTTTATGGAAATAGAGCAGGGTGATCCGTCTGTCAGCGCTGTGCTGACAGTGACCCGCATATGGGATATGGAGAAAGCCTGCAAGTTACAGTTTCGCCTGCAGAACAACCTGAATTACAGAATCAGCACTCTGGTACCCCGTTTGACTATCATGAATAAGGCGGGTGTGGTTTACGACAGTAAATCGATAGCCTTTGCCTCCATCAAGCCGACGAATGACAAGTACACTGACGTCCAGTTTGAGCGTATCGGTTGTCACGAGATTTCACACGTGAAGGTGCACGGCGCGGCGCATTGCAGAATGGGTGATATCGACCAGTGGAATGAGGAAGAGGGCGAGTGCCTCAGTCATATTTACGTAGAGCCCAGCGAACTGATTAACATCTCCAAATAAACTGATTCAGACGGGCGCTCGTCCGGGGGATTCTGTTACGCCGGCAGCGCGTCGTGTGATTTCCAGGATTCCAGCAACGGCCGGGTGTCCCTGTCCCAGGGGTGAAAGCCTTCGCGGTAATATTCTTTGTAGGCGGGCCCTATCCGGCGCAGAATGCCACCCTTGGCGAACAGGAATTTCCAGCCCTCACGCCACAGACGCAAATTCCACAGCTTTTTGTCCTTCCTGAGCATGTGCACCAGTGCCATGCCTACATCTGCCATCAGGAAAAAAGTTGCCTGGCGCATCGCACTCCTGCGCATCTTCTCCGTCCCGCCCACTGCGCGATAGACGTCGAACGCGACGGCTTTGTGTTCCATTTCTTCAGCGGCGTGCCATCGCCATAACTCTTGCATCGCACTGTCGGCCGGGCTGACCATCGGGTTTTCGTCGCACAGCGCCGATTCGGCCAGAATCGCCGTGATGTGTTCTATCGCCGCTGTCGCTGCCAGGCGCTGCATTGGTGTCAGGAATTTATAGCCGCGCTGTATGTTTCTTTCGAGGCGTCCCTCCATGACTTGCAGGTCATAGCCGCGCTGACGGCACAGCGACTCGTTGTAGCGCTGGTGCTCGCGGCGGTGAAACCCCTCCTGCCCGCAGAAACCGCGAATGTCTTCTTTCAGTTTTGGATCTTCGATGCGATCAGAAAAATGGCGTACGCTGTCGATGAAGAATTTCTCTCCCAGCGGAAAAGTGATCGACATGGCGTTAAACCAGGCGGTTTTGAAAGCGTGATTATCAAACCAGTCCCGCGCCAGGCAGTGAGCAATATCGAACTCCCTGTTACGCGGGGTCAGGGTAACGTCGCTGGGTGTCAGGGATACAGTTGACATGCTTTGAACTCCTGCCGAATTTGCCTGTTGTGTAAGTGTAATGCGAAATCGGGTAGACAAAGCAGTCAAAAATGGCCAAATTTGGGTTCTCTGGAGGCGTGGCGGCCCCTGAGTGCCAGAAGTGGGTTTTCGCTGTAGGAAACTTACCCCATTCCGCCCCAGGCGCGTGGCATCTGCATATTCAGCCGCTCCAGACCGCCGTTGACCCCCAGAATTTCGCCGGTGACATAACTTGCCGCCGGCGTGCAGAGGTAGAGCGCTCCCATTGCGATATCCTCCACTTCCCCCAGTCGCGCCATCGGTGTCAGGTCCACCATCATCTGCTCGACTTCCGGTGTGAGCACTGTGTTGAGTGCATCGGTTTTGGTGGAACCGACGGCGATGGCATTGACGCGTACTTTGGGGGCGAATTCCTGCGCCAGTTCCTGCGTCAGCAGTGACAGGGCGCCCTTGGCCGTGCCGTAGGCGGAAAAGCAAGGCGTCGGCTTGTGCCCGGCGATGGAGGAGATATTAAGGATCGCACCGCCACCGACGGATTCAACCATCAGCGGCGCGCAGATACGGGAGAGCTCAAAGGCCGTGCTTACGTTGAAGCGAAAAGCGCCCTCGAACTCGCGCGCAGTAGTTTGTGACACCGGTTTGGGCGGAAAGCCACCGGCGTTGTTCACCAGGATATCAATGCGCCCGAACTCGGCCATGGTGCGATCGGCGAGATTTTGTAACTGGTCGAAATCCAGCACGTCGGTTTGCACCACCAGCGCGCGTCGCCCCATTGATGTGATCTCTGCCGCCACGCTCTGAAGGTCAGACACGGTGCGTGCCCCTATCACCACATCGGCTCCGGCTTCTGCAAATGCCTTGGCGATTGCTGCGCCTATACCTTTACCGGCACCGGTTACGACGGCGACTTTACCGTCCAGTTTGAAATTATCTAAAATTGACACGCTGTTTCTCCTCAGGGTTGATTTGCCTATCGGCCATGACTCTGCTGTGATCTATTGCAGGTTGCGGTTGATAAAAGCCAGCAGCGGAACGATCACATTATTGGTCTCGTCATCATCTGCGGTAAGTATGTCCAGGTGTGCATAGCCTTCAGATATATACGCTTCGAAGCCACCGCTGACATCCCCGAAGGTAGGAAAAGCCTCACTCGGGTTAGCCTCATCCAGTACCCGTGGCGTTATGCCGTCGCAACTGGGCGCCATACAGGGGCCGATGGCAGCGGCAAAACGGAGCCAGGACGCCGGTACGGGTGTCAGCCCGTTGCTACCGCCAAACCCGATAACCGGAATATCGATGTTCAAAGCCTGCGTGCGGTTGTCTATGTCGGTGCGCCCACGCCCCAGCGGCGGCGGGGCAGACAGCGCGGTTGTGTCCAGCCCGAGTCCGTTCGTCACGCCCAGGCCGGAGGAGGGGTAATACCAATCCAGAAAATTGGTTGCGCCGCGAAAGAACCCCGGCACTATGCTGCGCTCCAGATCGGTGGCTTCTACTTCCACTCCCCACTTTGTGATCTCGGCCAGCGATTGCGGTGCCGGTCCATTGTCGACCAGCGCCTGAGGTGGCTGTGTTTCACCCTTGCTGAGCCAGGTGGCAACGCCGTCGACCACGGGGCCTTGGAAACCTACAGAGGTGGCGAGAAAGCTGGCAGCAGCGGCCGCGAGACCATCATCGTCGATGAACTTACCCAGTAGGGTGATCGATGAAGCGGGAGTATTGCCGACCAGCGCTGTCAGAATATTGAGCTGTGGTACCTGCGCGATTACATTGTTTCCCGGTATCCCGTCGAAGTCGTGCTGCAGCAGCGAGGCAACCGTTTCGTCGTTGCTTGACGCATCCATTGCGTTGACTTCGGAGGCGGCAAACAGTTGAGTGGACAGCAATCCGGGGATCTCCGAAAACGCCAGTTCAGGCTCGACGCAGGACGAATTGTCGAATGCAGCGCAATCGGCAGCGGCTGTCTCGACAGTGCACGCGGTCTGACCATCGATACAGCGCGGCATCTGGTCACGCACAGCACCGTATAGGCCACCGTCAAATCGCGCTTCTATCAAATCCAGAGTGGCTTCATCAACGGGTTCCGATGACAGACCGGCACCGCCTCCTTCCAGTAATATCAGGCCTCGAACCTTTTTGTAGCCGGGCTCTGGCGCACCGCCGCTGAGGTTGAAGTCGGTGGCCGCATAGCGTGCGGTATAGCCGGTGCCAGCGGAGTGGCCACCCAGAAAAACATTGCCGTTGCGCGCCACGCCTAAGGCCGCCTCGATAATGGCATCGATATCCTGTGAGTGCACCAGCGGCGTCCACTGGGCCATAAAGGCGGTATCCGTGCTGCTATTGTGAAACACCGCGCGACGGTTGGGGCCGTCTACCAGTGCCTGGCTGAGTTCGAGACCCACGGCATCGCCGAAAAGAAAATCCAGCCCGACGACCGGATCGTTAAGTTCTTCTGCAATGTCCAGGCCCACCGTATCTTCCAGATGATTGGAGCGGCGATCGACAGCCCAAACCTCCAGTACCAGGCTAGTCTCGGCGGTGGCTCGTCGCAGCAAGTTCTCGGCCAGTGGATAGTAGTTTGCCGCGCCGCCTTCAAACCCCGGGACTAACACCAGAATGCCATCCGGTTGCATACCGTCTTTATCCGACAGGAAGTAGCGCGTGTAGCGGGCCTGATTGAAGTTGATCTCACGGGTGCCGAACTGGCGCAGCAGGTTTGCGTTGTCGACCACCACCCCCGGTGTCCCCGGCGTGAATGCCGGAGTGGCTTTACTGGGGATATTGACAGTCTCCTGGGAAAAGAGGCTGGGCGGCATGACGGGGGGCTCTGTCGGTGGCACTACTGGAGAGTCGGCGGTGGAGCCTTCGTTGTTGTTACTGTTGGAGCAGGCAAGCAAAATACTGCTTGTGAGTAAAATGCCAAGTAGCCGGGTAAAAGTATTCATAGCGCACCGTCTAATTTTTATGCTGGAGGGTATGTTTACACTATAGGATACGCCAACGCTATTGGCGTTCACCTACGGCACATTATTTTCAGCTGTTCGGTGCACCTATGCTAACCTCGCAAGAGGTGGCGGGCGAGGCAGAGCCCATTTCCCTATACTCAGCAAGGATGCAGTTGCATGCGATTACCCCTGAAATACCTCGCGCTATTGTTAATGTGTATCTCCCTTCACGTCGGCGCAGCCCCTAAACTCTATGTGTTTGACTGTGGCAGGGTGCTGCTCGATGACCTTGCGATGTTCAATATCAAGCCGGAAGAATCGGATGTCCGCGAGCTGTTTGTCCCCTGCTATATCGTCCGGCATGACGATGGCATACTTTTTTGGGACGGTGGTCTACCCCGCGCAGTGGTGGGCAGTGAACCGCCCGCATCCGACTCGGGCCCAACCATGCAATACGAGCGCTGGATAATCGATCAAATGGCGGATATGGGCCTCAGCCCCGCGGATATTACCCATGCGGCCTATTCCCACCTGCATTTCGATCACTCGGGGGCGGCCAATGCTCTGGTGGAGAACACTGTGCTCATGCAAAAGGCAGAGTGGGAGAGTGCTTTTGATGAAGATCTGGAGTTTGTCGATTCCGGTTCCTATGCAGGATTGCAGCAGGCCAAACTACAATTGATCGACGGCGATCACGATGTCTTCGGGGACGGCAGCGTGCAGCTTATCTATACGCCTGGCCACACACCCGGGCACCAGAGTTTGTTGGTGATGCTGGAGAAAACCGGGCCGGTCGTCCTGTCCGGTGATTTGTACCACACTCGAGCCAATCGCACTTTGCGCCGAGTGCCCACATTCAATTACAGCGCAGAACAGACGCTGGAATCCATGGACAAAATGGACAGGCTGCTGGCAGAAACAGGGGCTACACTATGGATAGAGCACGATAAGGCGCTGGCGGATACGCTGAAGAAGGCCCCCGCCTATTACGATTGATCAGCGCACAGATCAACCGGAACACGAGAGGAGTAGGCAGGTTTGAACAACGTAGCTATGGTTACCGGTGGCGCCCGGCGAATCGGGCGGGCAATTGCCAGCCATTTACATACCATCGGATTTGATATCGCGCTGCACTATCGCAGCTCTTCAGAATCCGCGCAGGCGTTGGCCGAGGAGCTGTGCGGCAAACGGCCCGATTCCTGTCGCTTGTTTCAGGCCGATTTACAGGATGAGATGCAAATCAGCGCACTGGCCAGTGAAGTGCTTGCCTGCTCGCCATCTATCGAGCTGCTGGTGAACAATGCCTCCAGCTATTCACCCTCGCCCATCCAGACGTGTACGCCAGAGCAGTTTGATAGTTTGCTGGGCGCCAACCTGCGCGGCCCCTATTTCCTGATTCAGGCGCTGTTGTCCCGAATGCGTTCCGGCACGGCCAGCATAGTCAATATCCTGGATATACACATGGATATTCCGCTGCGGGACTTCAATGCCTACGGTGCAAGCAAGGCGGGGCTGGCGTCTTTGACGCGCAGTCTCGCTGTGGATCTGGGGCCGGATATCCGCGTCAACGGGGTCGCGCCAGGCGCCATACTGTGGCCTGAAGACGATGACAGCTACGATGATGATATGCGCGAACACACCGTGCAACAGACGCCGCTGAAACGTCTGGGTGACCCCATGGATATCGCTCGTACGGTGGGGTTTTTAGCCTGTGATGCGCCGTTTATCACCGGCCAGATTATTACGGTGGATGGCGGCAGGAGCCTGGTCAGTTAGCGCTGCTATTGCTTACCAGACCAGCAGGGCCGCGCGCACGATCAGCGTGATAAGAACCAGCGAGGACAGACTGAACAGTACAAAGCGTATTTCGATCTTGTTCCACAGTGTCTGGTGCAGGGTGTGGACGACGCGCAAGCCGACATAACACCACGCCAGCGTGACATTCAAGCCCTCGCCCGCGCCCAACAGTGCCAGTGTCAGGGCAACGGCGTAGAACATCACGGGTTGTTGCAGCAGGTGATTGTAGTTGTCCGCCTTCCAGCGCACTCTGGGTGGCAGTTCGGACATCTGCTGGCCGTTGGGAAGATTCTGGTCCATCTTCATGCCGGCCTTGCTAATGGCCGGGATTCGAGTGACATACATCCACGCCCAGACTACGCTGGTCAGTAATAACAGGGCGATAACCGGGGACAGGATTTCAGTAGATACGGGCATGGCGCTTTCCTTTTTATTGCTTGAATGGTGCGGTTACAGTGACGTGATGCACGGGAGTATTGCAAAGTATTGGGTATCTGCGGCCCTGCTGTCCAGTACAGCCTGTCCCATAATGCTCAGCCAGTGCGCGTCAGCCCGCGAAAAAACTCCAGTGCACCTGAGCGCAGGTTGCGCAGGGAGTAGCCGCCTTCCTGTACCACGAGCGTGGGCAGGCCGACATCACCGATCATCCTGCCGATGCGGTACATACCGCGCGGCGTCACATCAAAGGTGCCGGTAGGGTCGCCCTGCATAATGTCAAAACCCAGCGACAGCACCAGGTAATCCGGTCGGAAGGCGCTGATCACGCCCAGCGCTTTACTGAGTGTGTCCGCATAGTTGTGATCATCAACGCCAGGATAAAGCGGGTAGTTCCGGTTGTACCCTTTGCCCTCGCCCTCGCCGCGTTCCTCGGTGTAACCGGAGAAATAGGGGTAGCACAGGCGCGGGTGACCGTGAATTGAAACCACATAGACGTCGCTGCGCTGGTAGAAAATTTCCTGTGATCCATTGCCGTGGTGGTGGTCGATATCCAGCAGGGCTACCCGAGCGGATTGCGACAGGTAATGCGCCGCGATTGACGCATTATTGAAATAGCAAAAACCGCCGAACACTCTGGATTCCGCGTGGTGACCCGGGGGCCGGCAAAGGGCGTAGCAAAGGCGGCTACCCTTGCTAACCCGTTGTGCTGCAGTGAGAGCCACATCTACCGCGTTGCGTGCCGCCAGATAACAATTGCTGGTTACCGGCGTAAAATTGTCAATGCAGAAATAGCCGGCCTGGTTGTCCCAGGATTTTGGTATGCGCTCGGGGTGGCGCACGGGGAAGACATTCGGGTACAGAAGCTGTCCCGGTCCCAGATTCTGCTCGCCCCGCTTGAGGAATTTTACGAGCTCGGGATGGTGTACGGCCTGGATATGCCGCTCGGCAAAATGGCGTGGTTTCAGTGACTTCATTGGCAAGTCACCAAGCCCCTTGAGAATGGCATGTACGCGAGCGGGACGCTCCACGTAGCCCTTTTCCTTCAGATGATGGATCTGCAGTGCATCGCCGGTAGTGACAAACTCCAGCGGTGTTTGCTCGCCATTGTTGGAGTCGGATATTTTCTTGAGATAACGCGGTGGCCGCAACTGAACCGGGTCGTCTTTCACTGAATCCACGATTAACTTCAGTTTGGCGTCGTTTGCATCCATGTTTCCCTTGACCGCCAGCATGCGCCGCAGGAAAGCGCGCAACTGCTTTCTCGACAGCGGTATGCCCGTTTCCAGATCGTCAAACACTAAATAGGTAAACGCGCCAGCATTCGCCTTGTTCGCCGTGCTTTCATAGGCGGTATTGGCAATAGGTCGGGCCCCGAAGCGCTCATAGAAAGCGAGCCGACGGCGATTGCCCGCCAACCTGTTTTTATCCTGCAGCAGTATCGGGTCATCCGTGGGCACATCCAGAAACAGGCCGTGGGCCTTGCGGTGCCAGAACCACTCGCAGGTCGCCTCGTACAGTGCGCCGCCGTAGCCCCGCGTATGCCGGTTCGGATGGCTGGCGATGTAGTCCAGGTACCCGTAGCGTATGCGTGAAAAGTAGAAGCTGAGAGAGAAACCCAGGATACGTTCCTTGTGCCCTTCTGCTACCAGCAGGACGACTTCGAAATCTTTCTCTGGAGAAAACTTCATCAGCGCAGCTATTTTGGCGGCGTACTCGGGATAGTAGTCAAACGCTTCCTGGTAGATTTTTAAAACAGCGGAAACGGCCAGCCGGTTTTGATGGGTTGAGGCATCGTGGATTTGGCGAATTCGAAACATGGTTTGGTTGTCCGAAAAGCGAGAGCCAGGTGGAAACCCTGAGCCGAGCAGGGACGCGTGCGGCAGGGTTCGTCGCGGGAGTATAGTCCTGTATCGCCGGGGTCCAGCATGTAATTATTCCACAATTGATTTGTTAACCGGCTGCGAAAAGTAGTGGCAATATCGCGCGCCGAAAGGCGCAGAAAATTTGTCTGCCAGCAATGTGGTTTACCGCGCCCGGAAATCAATCTGTGTGGTATTTGCAGCAAGGAGTCATACCGTGACCAGACGCACCACTAAAGCAACAAACGATTCTGTCAGACCTATTCGTACACTGGGGCCTGTCTCCGATCTGGAGCGTCATTTACCCGGCGACTGGTGGAAAACACTGTTCAATTCCGTCTACCTCAAAACAGACGGTGATGTTGTCGAGAACAGTGAAAACACCAGGGCCGAGATCGATATGCTGATCCGCGCCGTTGATATCGACGAGAACAGCGATGTGCTGGATCTCTGCTGTGGCCAGGGCAGGCATGTTCTGGAACTGGCGCGTCGGGGCTTCAAAAACTTGCACGGCTTCGATCGCTCGCAATATCTGGTGCGTCTGGCGCGAAAGCGCGCGCGTAATGAAGGCTTGCGCGTCAAGTTTTCCGAGGGTGATGCGCGGCGTATTCACCTGCCGGAAAACAGCAAGGATTGCGTTGTCGTCATGGGTAACTCCTTTGGCTATTTCGAGCGGGAGGAGGATGACCTGGAAGTGCTGCACAGCATCATGCGGGTGCTGCGATCACGCGGCAAACTGGTGCTGGACGTTGTTGATGCAAACTGGATGGTGCACAACTTCGAGCCGCGCAGCTGGGAATGGATTGACCAGGAACACTTCGTTAATCGTGAGCGCACGCTGTCGGCAAACGGCAAGCGTATTGTGTCTCGCGAAGTCGTCACTCATGCCAACGTGGGTGTCATTGCCGATCAGTTCTATGCCGAGCGCCTCTATAGTGAAGAGGAGCTGCGCACGATTCTGGGTAACCTCGGTTTTACCGATATTGTCTGTCACGGTTCTCTGCAAGCCGGTTCTACCCGCGGGCAAGATCTGGGCATGATGGCCAATCGCCTGTTTTTGAGTGCCATAGGTCCAGAGAAGAAGGTTCGCTCTGCTGTGCCAGTTCCGAAACGCCCCGTTACCGTGTTGATGGGTGACCCGAGACTGCCCGACACAGTTAAACTTAATGGCAAGTTCAATGAGGAGGACTTTCATACCATAGCGATGCTCAAGGATGCGTTGGCCAAGCTGGGCGACTTTGAGTTCAGCTATATGGACAACCACAGCAAGCTGATCCAGAAACTGCTGGATAACCCGCCGGGGTTTGTGCTGAACTTTTGTGATGAGGGCTATAACAACGACGCCACGTTGGAGCTCCATGTGCCTGCGCTGCTGGAGATGCTGGGTGTTCCATACTCCGGTGCGGCACCCGGTTGCCTCGCACTGTGCTATGACAAGGCCAAGGTGCGTGCCATTTGTGCCGCCATGGATTTGCCGGTACCGCTGGAAACCTTCTACAACCCCAGCGACCAGGCGGCGACTTTACCGTCTATCTTTCCCGCGCTGCTGAAGCCCGCGTGTGGTGACAGCTCGATCGGCATCACGCAGGATGCCGTGGTGCATGATGCCGCCAAATTACTCGACTACATGAGCTACCTGCGCGAAACCCTTCCCGGTGTACCTATTCTGATACAGGAATACCTCACTGGTGCCGAGTACAGTGTTGGTCTGGTTGGCAATCCCGGAAACCTGGAAGTGCTGCCGCTGCTGGAAGTTGATTTCAGTGGGCTGCCGGAAGACCTGCCCAAAATTCTGTCATACGAATCCAAATGGATGCCCGATTCACCCTACTGGACCGAGATTCGCTATCGCGAAGCGCAGGTAGATGAGGAGACGCGGAATCTTATGGTCAGTGCGTCACGCCAGTTGTTCGAGCGACTGGAATGCCGTGACTATGCACGTTTTGATTTCCGCTGTGATGCTGAGGGCCGACCGAAACTGCTGGAGGTGAATCCGAATCCCGGCTGGTGCTGGGATGGAAAATTCAACCTGATGGCAGAGTACGCCAACATGGAGTACAGCCAGTTGATGCAAATGATCTTGAACGCAGCGCTGGAGCGCACCGGCTTACAGGCGGTAGCAGGCGAAACGCTGATTCCGGCACGGCATGCTTAACAACGGCACTGCCGCTTACCGGGATCTGGAAACGGTATTCGCGCAGTACTATTACCTCAAGCGTGTTGAGTCCATCCTGCACTGGGATACCTCGGTTGTTATGCCTGCCAAATCGACAGAGGCAAGAGCGAAACAACTCGGGGCATTGCAGGGCAGCATGCAGGCTGTGCTGGCGAATGAGAAAGTGCCGCAGCTGCTGGAATCCGCGGCGGGCGCATCGGATCAGTTATCGCCATGGGAGCAGGCCAACCTGCGTGAAATGCGCGCGCTATACAGCCGCACAACGGCCTTGCCGGAGGCTTTACGCGGTGCGCTTTCGCAAGCCTGTGTGCGCTGCGAAGCGGCCTGGCGCGAAGCGCGTAACGGCAGTGATTTCAATACCTTCGCCCGGTACTTTGCAGAAGTACTGAAGCTGGTGCGAGAGAAGGCAGGTTTCCTTGCTGAGGCCGCGGCTTGTGAGCCGTATGAGGCCCTGATGCGCGAGTACGATAGCGAACGTACGCTGGCGCAATGCCAGACGCTATTTGACACGCTGCAGGAATCCCTGCCCCCGCTATTGCGCCGCGCGCAGCAGCGGTGGGAGGGATGGTGCGCACCGAGTGAGCCCGCACTGGCGTTAAGCCGACAGAAGAAACTGTGCAGAATAGTGTTGCAGGATCTGGGTTTCGACTTTGACACAGGGCGTCTCGATCAAAGCCTGCATCCGTTTACCGAGGGCGGCTTCCAGGATATCCGCATTACCACAACGTACAGCAGGGGCGATGCATGTAAAGGCCTGTTGGGCGCGATTCATGAGTATGGCCACGCCGCTTACGATGCAGGGCTGCCTGCGCAATGGCACAGCCAGCCAGTGGGGCGCGACAGGGGCATGAGTATGCACGAGGGCATGGCCCTGTTCTACGAGATGGCGCTGGCCCGCACGCCGGATTTTATCAACTACCTTGAGAAGACGTTCTCCAGCCAGGGGTGGTCTTTCGACCGGGCGGGGTTCAGCCACCATCTGCTGCACGTGGAGCCGGGTTGTATTCGTATAGATGCGGATGAACTGTCGTACCCGGCGCATATTCTGTTGCGCTATCGGATGGAGCGGGCGTTGCTGGACGGCACACTGGCCGTTGCCGATATTCCCGAGTGTTGGAATAACCACATGCTCGATTTGTTGGGCCTGCAACCGAAGACATTGGCCGAAGGGTGCCTGCAGGATATTCACTGGTCTATGGGGTTTCTGGGGTATTTTCCTTCCTACGCATTTGGCGCAGTGTACGCGGCAAACCTGTATGAGAATCTGGCGCAGGAGGACGTTGTCGTGTGTGCAACTGAGCCGGCAGCTTCAGACTTTGCTGTGCTCGGTGCGTGGCTGCGGCGTCACGTTGCTGATCACGGTGCTTTCCATCGGGAGAAAACGCTGCAAGATAACCTGGGACTGAATAATGTCCCACGTTATCTTGAGTATCTTGAAGCGCGCTACTGCTGAGTCGCGCGCATCTGCATGACAGGCGTCAGTCGGTAGACTGACGGTTGATCTGCCTAGTTGAGATCGGCATAGATGGTGAGCATTTCTCCGTTGCGTGCTACCTCAACCACATCCAGGCTAAGCCCGAGGAACGAAGGAAGCGGGAAGCCACCCAGGCCGCCTGCCAGCGCAGGAAGGAATGAGCCGACAACGTGCGGCAGCAAGGCCTCTACACTCGCCAGGTTCGCACCCAGAGGGTTCTCTACGGATTTCACCGATACGTCGAAGGGGCTTGGCGCTGCGAGTTCGAACACCAGGGAACCCGTACTTTCATCAACAGTGAGATCGATTCCGACATCGGCATCCATCATCATTTCTGCCGCGTCCAGTACGCCGGTTTCACCCTGGAAGGTCACGTCAACTTCCACTTTCAAGTGCAGTTGCGCAATCTTAAGCAGAGCGAGCTCGCCGGCCGGGCCGGGTGCGCCAGTGATCAGCGGTGCCATAGTGGGTTTGATTGCGATACGCGCCGGAAAGCTGGGGTCGAGGCCGTTCAGTTCCGGTATGAAGTTCGCAAGCAGTCCCGCTGTCAAAGGTATTGGTACGCCGGTACCGAACAGGTCAAGTTCAGTGATTGTGGCAACCAGCAGGCCACACTCGACCATTGAGCGCAGGAGTTGGTTGAAACCGGAGCTGGAGATGCCCATGCCGATTTCGTAGGGCGTGCCTCCGGGCGTGGTGCTGCCAAAATTCGGGAAGGGTTGTGGAACATGGTAAGAGGCTGTCAGGTCAGGCGCGCCTGCGGGTGGGTTGCACTGTCCTGGACCGGTACCGAAGTTGGTTACAAACCGTGCGTTCGAACCCATGGTGATTCCGCCGGTGGTCTCTTTCACCTGGAAGAACGGTGCGTCGAGTTGCGCGTTCAGGGCCTGGCCGATCGATCCGGAGACGTCTACACCGCCGAGCGCACTTTCAACCGCGGCAGCAATCGGTGTGTTGTTGTTGCCATCTGTGCTGTTGAGGAACCCTTCCAGGCCGTCTTCTACCATTGGCCTGACATTCCCGACGATAAGCTGAATGAGATCGCCGATAAGCGGTACATCGCAGATGCCGCTGGTAAATTCCTGATCAAAGTTGGTAAATGCTGTAGAAACCCCGCCGAGTTGGTAAACATCAACTCTGGTGGGCGTGGTGCCGTCCGGCTCCAGCGCATAGTTTCCTCCCAGAGTAACCCGGGTGGCCTTCAGTCTCAGATCGCAGTTTGGCGCCAGGCCAGAACCGTTGATGTGGACATTGAGCTGCAGGTTATTCAACACGATATCTGAATGAACACTGTTTTGCTGGGAGGTGAAATCGACACCGAAACCAGAAATACTGGGTGCCGGGTTGTCGATTTTTATTGTCGCACGGCCCAGGCATCCCAGGAATCCGCCGTCGATAACGCAGACGTTGTTAGCCACGGTTGTTCCCGTGGGCATCAGTGTCGCAGGGTCAAGGTCTACCAGGCTTGCGACCACAGGCGACAGTGAATCGAGGCCGGAGGCGTTGATCTGAAGCGCGATGGCCTCAGGTGAGTACTCGCCTTCAGGAATAGAGTCACCGGCGATGACGACGGTGCGGTAGCTGTCGACAAAGCCCGTAGAAACCTCAAGGATGTCTGCCTCAATCGCATTGAACACGCTCAGCGGGTCCAGCAGGATATTGGTGCTGTAGCTGCCATCGGGCGCAATCGGAATCGGCGAGCCGTTTATCTCAAGTGTCATATCTTCGACATTGAGTGGGAAGTCATCCGGTGTCGTACTGAAAACATTCCCGCTGACAGTCACAGTGGGTTCTTCGATGAACTCTCCGTCTATCGGGTTGTCAATTTCCACACGCATACAACCGGTGATCAATACGCTTGTGATTAATGCGGCGGATGTCAGAAATTTCGGTAAGTTACTCTTTATATTCATTATTATGCTCCTGAAGCAGTCAGATTCTTTGCCTGAAAGGTTGCTTATGTTCTCACGATGATGCAAGGCAGGTTAAATGTCAACTGTGAGTACATTGGAGTGTGACGTGGTTTAAAAAGCACGATTGCCGTGGAAATCGCCTTGAGTATATTGATTGTGCGGCGCGGTATACGCCGTTCACGGCCTATATCCAGCGCCGCACAGCCTGGCAATAGCGCGTATAGTTTTCCCCGTGCTGTCCTTCCAGATGTTGCTCTTCCACCCGGACCTGTACCTGCACGAGTGCCAGGTCAAGCATCATAATGAGCAGGGTTACGGCATTTGGTAGCAGCAGGAAATAGCCGATTACACTCAGTACTATGCCCAGAAAAATAGGGTTTCGTGAATACCGAAATAAACCGCGCTGTACGAATAACGTCGGGTTTTCGTGATCCACACCAATACGCCAGGATTCGCCCATTTGTCCCTGTGCGATAACCATTACTGCCAGAGCCACAGTCATCAGTGTCACGCCCACGACCTGCAGGCCGGTGTATTCCAGCCAGTCAAACGGTGCGAGAAAGCGGTAAGCTGAAGGCCCCGATAGATACACCACCATTACCAGCGCGCTGGCGAAAGGCAGCAGCCGGAAATATTTGTTGGTCACTTCCTCCACGCCGCTATTCTTCATCAACGTATAGGCATTCAGCCCGGTTTTTTTCCAGGTTCGCCAGGTGCGCCACAAAAATGCGACACCGAAAAAAAGTAGAAAATAGACCGGCAGAAAGACAGCTAGCAACGCTTCCATAAAGTACTCCTCGATTTGTTCTGGAGGGACTTTAGTCCTTCCTGCAGGGGGAAGGTCAATGCTGATTTTCGCGGTTTATATCAGGGCTGTGCGTTGCGGTTGTCTGTGCGAATATAGGGTATTTGGTGGAATGGAGACTTCCTACGATGAGTAGATTGGACGGCAAACGCATGGTGATAACCGGTTCATCGCGCAGCCTGGGCCGTGACTTTGCACTCGCCTGCGCGGCCGAGGGTGCCTCACTTGTGGTCAACGGGACGAATCAAGCGGCCCTGTCAGCCGTTGTCGCCGAAGTCGCGGCGCTGGGTGCGCCGGTGCGGGCTGTGCTCGGCTCTGTTGCTAAGGCCGAGGTCTGCAATGAGCTTGTGGCGTGCTGCGTCGAGAACTTCGGTGGCATCGATGTGATGGTCAACAACGCGGGTATTGTCCGCGACCGTACGCTGCTGAAAATGACCGATGACGATTTTGATGAGGTCATCGCAGTGAATCTGCGCGGTCCCTTCCTCTGCACCCGCAGTGCGGCTTTGGCGATGAAAAAGCAGGGCAGCGGGCATATTATTCAGATCACATCGGCATCGGGGCTGGTCGGTAATTTTGGCCAAACGAACTACGCAGCAGCCAAGGCCGGGCTGATGGGTATGATGTACACGGCGTGTCAGGAACTGGAGCGCTACGATATCCGCTGCAACGCGATGTGGCCGGTAGCGCGTACCGATATGACCCAGCCCCTGATCGACCAATCGGGAAAGACGGCAGCGGAACTGGGTTTCGGCGAGCCCTGGGAAGTGGCGCAAGGGCTGGTGTGGTTGGCCAGCGATGCTGCCGCCCGCTTCAATGGGCAATGCCTGACGTTCAACGGCATGAAGACAGCGCTATGGCGCTCCCCCTCTGAGGAATATATCAGGCAGGAGCAACAAGCCATCACCATCGATGAACTGGAGGAATACTACGCGGAGCTGGCACCTATTCCGGTTTACAGCACCCGGGGGTGAGGTTCATGGGTACTACCAACCGGTAATCTCTAGGCCCGACCGACCAAGGCCACAGTTACCGTCAGCGTCCTCCACGAGGGTGTTCGCTGCAGTGGAGTCTGCCACGGTCTGGAACTTGCCCAGACCGCTCTGAAACTCTGGTGAGGCGATGGTTGTGCCGATGATGCCGGAGCGGGTTACATAGCTCCAGGCCAACCACAGGTCTGTCCTGGACATACCGCTCACCTCTCTGGAAGCAAGCCCTCCGACCACAAAACCCTTGCAATACTCGGGTGGTTCCTCCTGCGCGGGGTCCTGCCAGGGCCAGTTTGCGGCTCCCGCACTCGCAGCAGTCATTGTCAGGATAAAAGCGAGAAATATTCTGGTCATGCTTGAGCCTCGTGTATAGGAGAGTATGGCGTATCCACCTAGCGGCGCAGGGGATGATTTTTTTCGCGCTGAATATGAGAGTCGTTGGCTTCACGTATGATCTGGGTATCGGCCTCGTCGGCCACTTCTGGTTCCACAGTGTCAAAGTCCCCGACTTCATCCGGCATCTGTGAATTGGAATCCCCGACTTCGCGCGGCATCTGTGAGTTGGAATCACCCACTTCCCGGGGAGCGTCCGGGTCCATTCTCTCAAAGGCCCGCTCCCGTTGCAGATAGTCGTCGTAGACATCGTCTTCGTCGTTGTTGCTGTCGTTGACGATAACCGTGCGGTTTTCGGGTTCTGGAGCCTGCTCCTGCTCCTGGGCAACCGGTTGTGGCGCTGATACCTGCTCACGCATCTCTGTTGGTGCATCGATGATATTGGTTTGCTGGAGGTCGATTGCCGCTGCATTGGGTCCGGGCGGTGAATCGGTAAACTCCGGGTTGCCCTGCGCGTCTGTTGTTTCGTAGATCTCAGCCCATGTCGCACTATGGAAAGCCAGTGCCGACAGGCAGATTGAGAGAGTCTTCAGATGTCGCATGTTCGTTTCCCAGCGAAGGTTATTTACACAGATCATAGTGGATTTTATCGCGGCGCGACAGCGCGTGGCGATGTTAGGGCGGCGCGTCCCCAGAGGGCTAGTCCCCCTCTTCAGCTTCCCGCAGCCGCTCCAGCCGACTTTCTTCTTCGGCCAGTGCGGCTTTGATCTCCAGCATCACACTGTCGACATCTGCTGAATGCGTGTCCACCTCGAACTGCCCCGTCAGTTTCAGATCGGGGTGTAGCTCGCCGTCCTCGTAAAGCGCCCACATTTCCTCTGCGTAATGACTGTCGCGTAATTCCGGCGCGAACAGGCCGTAGTAGTCGGACATATTCTTAACATCCCGCTCCAGCATGCTGCGGGCGTTATTGTTTGCGGCGGCATCAACCGCCTGCGGGAGATCGATAATGACAGGCCCGTTTTCGTCCACCAACACATTGAACTCGGACAGGTCACCGTGCACCAGGCCTGCGCAGAGCATGCACATTACGTAATGCATCATCAGGGCGTGGTCCTCGCGCGCCTGTTCTGCAGACATGGAGACTTCGTTCAGCCTTGGTGCGACATCGCCATTTTCATCGGTAATCAGCTCCATCAACAGGACGCCATCGAAGCATCCATAGGGCTCAGGCACGCGCACCCCTGCTCTGGCCAGGCGATACAGCGCGTCCACTTCGGCGTTCTGCCAGGTGTCTTCCTGTTGCTTACGGCCGAACTTGGAGCCTTTCTCTATCGCCCTCGCGCGCCGGCTGTTGCGGACTTTCCGACCCTCGGTATATTGCGCCGCTTTCTTGAAGCTGCGTTTGATGGCGTCCTTGTATATCTTGGCGCAGCGCACTTTGGAGCCGCAGCGCACAATGAAGACGTCGGCCTCTTTGCCGCTCATCAACGGGCGAATGACCTCATCTACCAGGCCGTCTTCTACCAATGGTTGCAGGCGCTTGGGGATTTTCACTGCGTGTTCATCTCAAAGGTGGAGGTTGGCTGGCTGATAGTCGTTGTCCTGAATGTAAGTATACGCTGCATTGCCTGGCTATTCTGACACGTCTTTTCCCGTGGTTCAGCAATAAAAAAGGGTATCCTTGGTGCAGAGCCGGGCTTGTATTTCTCGCCCGGCGGCATACCAGCCGCCATGTGCGCGCCGCGTTCCGGCAATGTTTGTGCCCCGTGCACCACGCTTGTACTTGTACGGAAAACCGCTATCGCTTACGGTTGGCGTCTGAGTATCGACTATGCCCCGGGGATGTTGCCGGAGAGAGGGAAGTTCAGGTGCGGGCACATGATATGCTCGCGCTGGTGCCATTTAAGTCAGGAAAAAATCTGTGCAAACGATCACGATTGATAAGCCTCTGAATGTATTTGGAGAAGCCCTGTTGTCTTGCAGTGAGGATCCGCTCACCGGGTTTCTCCGCGATGGCTGCTGTAATACCAACGATCAGGATGTCGGGTCTCATACGGTATGTATCCAGGTCAGTGAGGCGTTTTTGCAGTACTCCCGCTTTGCCGGTAATGATCTGAGCACGCCTATGCCCGAGTACGGCTTTCCGGGGCTGAAACCCGGAGACCGTTGGTGTCTTTGTGCGTCGCGCTGGTTGCAGGCACATGAACAGAATATGGCGCCGAAGGTGTTTCTAACGCGCACCCATATTCGAGCACTTGAAACAGTGCCAATTGAAGTGCTGCGCAAGTATGCGGCCGACCTGAACTGATTCACGCCCACAGTCCGCGTCCGTGTTGGGCGCGCGAATAGGAGACATTTATGCTGGCAGCTCCCCTTCCCACAGTGGAACTGAACCCCGGGGTTACTCCCGTCGCTGTGGTGATCTGGTTGCATGGGCTGGGCGCAGATGGCCATGATTTCGAGCCGATTGTCCCTGAACTTCGCCTGCCGGAGAGCCTGCCGGTACGTTTCGTCTTCCCGCATGCGCCCGAGATTGCGGTAACAGCCTTTGGTGGGCAGCGCGCGCGTGCGTGGTTCGATTTCAATCCCTCGGGCGGTGCCGACCTGCCGGGGATAAAAAAATCCGTGTCCCGGATACACGATCTAATCCAGAATGAGATCGACAGCGGCGTACCCGCCGAACGTATCGTGTTAGCCGGGTTCTCTCAAGGTGGTGTCATGGCCCTACAGGTAGGGCTCTATTACCCGAAAAAACTGGCCGGTATTCTGGCGCTGTCGACATTCCTGGCCGAGGGCGAAAATCTGGCTGCCAACAAGTCTGAGGCCAACGAAGATATACCCATTTTTATGTGCCACGGCCAGCAGGATGCGGTATTGCCGATCTCGCTGGGCAAGTCCTCCTCGCAGAGCCTCGAAAGTGCCGGCTATACGGTTCAGTGGCACGAGTATCCGATGGGTCACGAGGTGTGTCTGGAAGAAATACAGGATATAAGCAAGTGGCTGCAGAGTGTTCTGCGCCCGTCTGAATAGCCATTCACGCAGTGCGTTGTTCGCCCACACCGGTGGCGCGGATCTCGAGGAGTTCACATGGTTACATTAAAAAACCTGGGCCTGGCGGTGGTGTTTTTCTGGTTCATGGGGGGTGGCATTGCCCATTTTACCCATACAGAATTCTTCGCTTCGATCATGCCTCCCTATATTGGCTATCACACTGAAATTGTTTATATCAGCGGGGTGTTTGAGATACTCGGTGCAATCGGTATTCTCCTTCCGGCGCTGCGCCAGTGGGCGGGCAACGGGCTGTTGCTACTGGTCGTGTGTGTCTCGCCGGCGAATATTCACATGTGGTTAAACGCCAATCTTTTCCCCGACGTTTCCCCGGTATTTCTCAGCGTTCGCCTGGTGGTTCAGGTTTTGCTGTTGCTGTTGATCTGGTGGTGTACCCGACAGCCCGTGCGCGGCGCCGCCGCGACAGCCGTCTGATACAGCGCCGTGTCTGCAGTATCATGTCGCACACTGGTGTTAGCGTGCTGCGCTTAGCTTCTGAAGTAATTCGGCAGCGGGTATCTCCTGGCATCCTGTCGCGTTCTGGCCGCTCCACAATGGTGTGAAATCGTCGTTGCCATTGGGCTCCGCAGCGGCGCGCAGCAGTGACACAGGGCCTGCGGCCGAAGGAAACGGACTTACCGTGTCAGCCATTGGGCCGACCTCACGCACCAGTCGGTTGACGATGCTGCGCGCGGGCTTTCCCGTGAATACGTTGGTCAATGCTGTGTGATGTACTGCTTCACTCTTCAGTGCCGCTCTGTGCAGGGCGCTGGTTTTCGCTTCCGGACACAGTAGAAAAGTCGTTCCGATTTGCACGCCGGCCGACCCCAGCATCATTGCGGCGGCGACCCCTTCGGCGCTGGCGATTCCGCCGGCTGCGATGACCGGTACAGACACCGCCGCGCAGACGCGTGGCACGAATGCCATGGTACCCGTTTGTGTGGTCATATCCTGAGTGAGAAAAGAGCCGCGATGGCCGCCGGCCTCGACGCCCTGCGCAATGACGATATCAACGCCGTTGTCCTCCAGCCAGCGGGCTTCCTCAACCGTCGTGGCAGAGGACAATATGCGTGCTCCCCAGGATTTCAGTTGCTGCAGCTGCGCGGGTTCTGGCAACCCAAAGTGGAAACTCACCACAGCCGGTTTGAATTGCTCCAGCACTTCCAGGGCCTGATCACCAAATGGCTCCCGCGATGCGCCCGGGCCTTCACCCGGCGCTTCGATATTCAGTTCCTGAAAATAGGGCGACAGGCTCTCGAACCAGCTCCGTGTTTGCAGCGGGCTGACAGTCGCCGGTTTGTGGCAGAAAAAATTAACATTGAACGGCTTGTCGGTCAGTGCGGTAAGGCGCTGTAACTCGTCTTTTAGCGCGGAGGGATTGAGCATGGCACACGGTAGTGACCCAAGCCCGCCCGCATTGGATATGGCAGCGGCCAATTCGGCACCCTGCACCCCCGCCATCGGGGCCTGAATAATGGGCACCTCGATGTTCAGCCGTTGCTGTAGTGTTGCCTTGTCAGAATGCTTTATACCCATTCAGGATTCTCCATCGAGGCTCGGTGCAGCCTGGTCCGCACCTGGTGCAGGATAGCTTACGCCGGGCAAATTGATTGTATATAGCGCCGTATGGCGGACCAGGCCGCGAAGGCTTCGGGTACGTCGGCCGTTACCAGACCGTGCCAGCCCTGTACCATTGCCGGCCAACTTTCCACGGTAACCGCCACCCCGGCGCGCAGTGCATTGGCCCCGAGGGCAATAGCGCCTTCGCGCACCGTATCAAACTGTCCAATCTGTAGATACATAGGGGGCAGATCGCGCAAATCTGCGTAGGCGCAAGAGACCAGGGGGTCTTCCAGTGGCAGTTTGCCGCCGAGATAGTCACGGCCTCGATTGCGCACCCACTCAGGTGTCAGGAAGGGGTCATTACCGGGGGCCACTGAACCGGATACCGAGAGGTCGAACCAGCCAGTCAGAGAGATGAAACAGGCGGGCAGCGGCAGGCCTTCATCGCGCAGCCGCACAAGCAATCCCAGCGCCAGACTGCCGCCACAGGATTCGCCCATGAAAACAATGCGGGACGGCTCGGCCCCGGAGTCCAGCAAACCGCGGTAGGCGTGATAGCAGTCATCAGCAGCGGCGGGATACGGGTGTTCCGGCGCGAGCCTGTAGTCGGGCATAACGACCCGGCAGCCCGTTTGTCGCGCGATGATTTCAGCGTAAAAATGGTATTCGTCGAGCCCGGTGGAAACAAAGGCGCCGCCGTGACAGTGAAAGGCTGTTACGGTATTCGCCGCGCCTTTGAGCGTGTAATCGCCACAGCGCACACCGCCGTAGTCATTTATAACCACCGGAAAATCTTCGGAGACAGGGTGTCCGTGAAAGGGCGCAAACATCGCGCGAACCGCATTGAAGTCAGCCGCAGGATCGGCAAATTCCGGCGGGATAAGCGCAATGATATTCTGTAATTCCTTGCTCTGCACTGAACTCACCCACCCACTGTCATTGTGTTACACCGCGAGGGTTTTTGCTGCATCTACCCATCCAGCTTCCCCAGTGAGGTAAGATTAGCGCACTCGACTTGATGTAACTACAGAATAACGGCATCTCCAGTCCATTGAGGGTACATGTTTCGACTCTTTTTTCCACCCGCAGGGTTGGCCTCAGCTGACAAGAAGCTGTTGCTCTTGCTCGGTGTCGCTTTTTTCGTAGGCAACTACGATATGTCCGTGTTCAGCCTCGCCCTGCCAAATATACAGGCCAGTTTTAACATCGCCGAGGAAGAACTGGGCAGCGTGATGGCCGTCGCCAGACTGGGCGCACTGCCCGCGGTAGTGCTGGCACTTATGTCAGATCGCATTGGCCGCCGCCGTCTGCTGATGGTGACGCTATTGGGGCTTTCCATCACAACCGGCGCCACGGGGTTTGCGCGTACTGCCGAGGAGTTCGCGGCCATCCAGTTCTGTGCACGCGCTTTTGCGACTGCCGAAGAAATTATCGCAGTCATTTATGTGCTGGAAATGCTGCCAGCCCGGCATCGTGGTTGGGGCGTAGGTTTTCTCGCTGCTATGGGCGGACTGGGCTCCGGTTTCGCGGCCTTTCTATATGCGCTGGTAGATTATTTGCCCGGAGGTTGGCGTGCCCTGTACGTGACTGCGGCGCTGCCTATTATGTATCTGGCCTGGTTGCGCCGCATGATCCCCGAATCGGGGATGTTCGATCGCCACGCCGCCAGTAGTGATTCATCATCGCTATGGCAGCCATTCAGGGACATCTGGCGCCATCACCGGCGCGAAATGACGGCCACCGCCCTCATTGCCTCGGCGTTCTGGTTTCAGCTGGCTGCTACCCTCTACTTTATGTCGAAGTACTTGCAGGATACCCGCCATTTTGAGCCGCAGGAGGTCAGCCTGATGTTTATCGTCGCCGGCTCAATTGCCATTCTTGGCAATACTGTGGCGGGGCGAATATCAGATTCCATCGGGCGTAGGCCGACGTTAGTCGCAATGATACTTTTGCATTGCGTGGCAACAATCACCTTCTACAACACCGGTGGCGCGCTGCTGGCAGTCGCGTGGATTGCTGCGCTGTTCGGATACTTTGCTGTTGAAGTGATGGTCAATGCAATGAGCGGAGAGCTGTTTCCGACCGGGTGCCGTTCAACAGCCTCCACGCTGCGCTCGGTCTGCGCGATGTTTGCCGCGGTGGCGGGGTTGGCCGCAGAGGGCCTCCTCTATAGCGCGCTGGGTAGTCACTCTGCTGCGATTTCGATATTGAGTCTCAGTTCGCTGTGTGCGATCCCGGTCGTCCTGCTGCTGCGGGAGACATCGGGGACTGAGCTGCGCTAGCGGGCGGCCGCTCACCGGGTGCGCTGACAATCTCGGCAAAATCTCCACATTTTAGGAAAGAGATGTTCATTAGCCTCTTATAGGCGTTTACACTATTGCGCTCTCAGGGGCATGTGCGGTGGTTACTGGTCTTCATCATCTTTTCGACAACGATAACTTGAAAGTGAATTATGACAGCCGTCTATATTGGCAAACCCGCTATTAGCGACGTAGCGCTAAACCCGATACGTCGAATCGCCATTTTTTCCGCGATGGCGTCGGAGTTGAAGGCCGTGCGGCTATCGCTGGGTATTGCCACAGAGCCGCGCGAGGGCGAGGATTGCTGCACGGGTGCGTATCAAGGCGTAACTGTGGTCACAGCGGTTACCGGCGAAGGTCTTACTGCGGCGCAGAAGTCAGCAGAGGTCCTGTTTACCCATTTCGGCGGTGCCATCGATCACGTTTTCGTTGTCGGGAGAGCCAGTGCCTATGATCTGCGGCACAAAATTGGCGAGGTGATAACACCCGAGGTGGTGGTGGATAGACGCGATGGCATCGCGCGTTATCCGATCAATCTGAGTGCTCGATTGCCGCTGGGTGTGATCTACAGCTCGGACAAGCAGAGTTACGACGACGAGTACATCGCCGATTTGAACAGTAACAACGTGTCGGTGATTGACAGGAATTCTGGTGCCATCTCTGCAGTGTGCCAGCGCTATGGCTGCCCGATCACCATCGTCCGGGCGGTCAGCGATCAGGTGGATTTGCGAGCAGATCCTCTCGATATATTTCGCCCACCAGAGGGGCAGGATTATCGGGCCATGGTGCGTTTTGCGTTGCGGCGACCGCGCCGGATTGCGTATCTGATCGCCACTGCACTGGGGTTCAGGAAGGCCGTGGCGGCTTCCTCCAGGGAGCTGCTAAACAGTATTGATCGCCTGATACAGCAAGGCAGTGCACCCAAAAACGCTTTGGCAGTCGGGGGTGTTGCGGGGCCTGAAGCTAAACGCCCATTGCTCGCCGGTGTCGGCGAGCGATAACCCCCGGCTTACCAAACAGTGCGCGACTGCAGCGCCTATATGCCCCTCAATATTCCAGAAAGCGTTTGAGTTGCTGCTCGATATGCTTGTTCTGTTTCTCCAGCGCCTCATTCTTTTGCAACAACTCAATCACCATAGCAACGGCAACCCAGTCGATTTCCAAATCGGAGTGCAAGCGTACCGCCTTCCTCAACCAGTGGACGCTGGTGGTATCGAAAACCCAGTCGACAACTTCCTGGCCTGCCATCGGGTGTGCAATCCCGTGTTCGACCACTTCCACAATCAGTTGCTGGGAGAATTCCTCGCACTGACACAATTCCTCCACAGAAACGCTAAATACCAGTTCGGTCATTATTCGTTCCCCCACTGAGCTCTCGGATCGAAGTCGGCTTCCTCAGACAGTGACTGCCACAATTCTGTCGCCTTACTGCTCGCCGATGGTGGCATCACGACTTTCAACAGGGCGAAAAGGTCTCCCCGACCGGATTTTGTTGCCAGGCCCTTGCCTTTGATGCGCAAACGCTGCCCGGCCTGGCTATTGGGTGCAATTGTCAGATTAATCTTGCCCGACAGGGTGGGTACGGTCACTTTGGTGCCCAACGCGGCTTCCCAGGGCGCCAGCGGCACGGTGACAACCAGGTTATGCCCCTCTACATCAAACAAAGGATGCGGAACCAGGCGAATATGCAGGTAGAGGTCGCCATTCTCGCCATCGCCGTGACCTGAACCGCCCTGACCCTTGAGGCGAATACGCTCGCCATCCTGCACGCCCTGGGGAATCTTCACTTTGAGGCTCTTCTTCACCTCTTTCATCTGGCCGTTTTCAATCACGGGGATGAGGTATTCCACCAGCTTGGTTGTTTCGGTCACCGATTCTTCAAGGAAAATGGGCATTTCGATCTCGGCGTCCTGGCCTCTCATACCTGAGCGCCGTGACCGGGATTCACCGCCTCCACCGCTGAACATCGAATTGAAGAAATCGGAGAAATCGCCTTCGAAATGCCTGCCGCCAGCGCTACTAAAGCCGCCCCCGCCCCCGCCCCCGCTCTGCCAGCCGGGCGGTGGCTCAAAACCGCTGCCCGAGCGCGGGTCGCCGCCGTACTTGCGCAATTCGTCGTACTCGGCGCGGCGTTCAGTATCCTTTAATACTTCGTAGGCCTCTGCGACCTCTTTGAACTTGTCTTCAGCACCCGCGTCCGGATTCATGTCGGGGTGATATTTTCGTGCGAGCTTGCGGTAGGCCGTTTTTATAGCCTTGGCATCGGCATCGGGCGGTACACTGAGAATCTGGTAGTAGTCTTTAAATTCCATAGAGCGGTCCAATCCTGAGAGTGCGGGTCCAACAGCGGCACCGGCCGCCACGCACTCAACATGTTCATCCTATTGTAGCGATTCTGTGGGTATTTCCCATACCCGGGGTTTCTGGATACCCGTTCAAGGTAGAGCATACAGGGTATGCACGGCTAAACCAGCAGTGAGTATATCCGCGCTTGTTTGATATTTGTTCACATAGCACCATACTATCGGCTTGCCCGCGGTGCAGCATGAGCTGCATCGTCCATAATGATAATGAGAGCATGCTTGTATGACAGAGAAATGCCCCTTCCAGTTCGACCTCATGAACCCCATGACGCATAACGAAAAGCTGCCATTTGAGGCGTTTGCGACACTGCGCCGGGAGTGCCCGGTGTCCTATCAAAGTGGTGCGCCGGAATATGGCGGCGATTTCTGGGCCATTACACGCCGTGAAGACCTGGACTTTGTGTCCAAACACCCCGACAAGTTTTCGTCCAGCGTTAATCTGGCTCACCCATCGCCAGGTGGTGATGATCCTGAGTCGATGGAAATTATGCGCCAGTTAATCATCAATATGGACCCGCCGGACCATATCAAGTATCGGCGTGTTGTCAGCAATGCGTTCACGCCCAAAGCCGTGGATGCACTGACACTGATTATGAGAGAGTTCGCCAAGAGCATCATCGATAAAGTAGCTGCGCGGGGCGAATGCGAGTTTGTGTCGGACGTCTCGGCTGAAATGCCCCTGTTTGTTATCTGCGCCTTGATGGAAATGCCAGCGGAGAAACGTCAAACCTTCGCCAGTCTGGTGGATACCATGATTGGTATGGACGATCCGGAGCTGGATGTGTCTGCGGAGGATGGGCAGCTCGCAGCGGCAGAAATATTTGGCATAGCGATGGAGCTTGCGGCCAGTCATAAGGAAAACCCGCAAGGTGGCACCATCATCGATGCGCTACTCAACGGCGTTGTCGAAGGTGAAACGCTGGATGAATTCCAGTTTTGCACATTCTTTCTGATCTTGATCGCCGGAGCGGTTGAAACAACCCGCACCGCCACCAGTCAGGGTATGCGCCTGTTGATTGAACATCCCGAGCAGCACCAGATGCTGATCGACAACCCCGCGCTGATACCCGATGCGGTGGAAGAAATACTGCGCTTCTATCCGCCGTTTATTCATATGCAGCGCACCGCAACGGAAGATATATCAGTCGGCGGTATGGATATCAAAAAAGGCGATATGGTTAAACTGTTTTATCCCTCGGTGAACCACGAAGCTGAGGTCTTTGGTGATGATGCTGACGTATTTGATATCACCCGCACGCAGCGCATGGCTGATTTGAAGAACCAGCATCGTACGTTTGGTGTTGGACAGCACTTCTGTATCGGCTCCCACCTGGCCCGCAAAGAGCTGTGCATTATGTTCGAGGAAATTGTGCCGCGCTTGCGCAACCCGAAGCTGGCAGGTGCTCCGCATAACCTGGTGTCCAATTTTATTCCGGGTATCAAGCACATGAAAATCACCTTCGACCCTGAGCTGTAATCCCCTCCGGGCAGAACGACTTTCCAACACATGTGAGGCCATGGTTATGTTACAAAAGTTTATCTGGTGGACAGGGTTGTCAGATTTTCTGGTTGGCGCGGGTACCTGGGCTGGCGCCATTGGCGTTGCGATGGCGGCTGAGCCGGTAATGGGGCAGTTTGTGCCGCTTATTACCCTGGGTACATTCTTAATGATGGCCGCAGCGCTGTTGATGTGGGCGTCGCAAGATATGAAAAATCGCGCCCCGGTCTTTTTCTGGCAGGGGTTGGTGAGGTTGTCGGCAGTATCGGCAGTGATTTACGCGGTTCCACACGGGCTCTCTGAACCCTGGGAATATTGGCTGTTGGCGATAGATGGCCCGATTGGTCTGGTCTATGTGTTCGGTGCAATGAGTGTAACCGGCTGCTCCTTTATTCAGTTACTGGGCTGCAAAACCTCGCCACAATAGCGGCGGGCTTACACCATCAGCCGTTGATTTATGTCCAGCCCCTTCTCTTGAAGTAGAGAAAAAGCGTGCACGAAGTGGTGATAAATACCAGCCATACAGCGGGATAAGCCCAGTGCCAACTGAGCTCAGGCATCCATTCGAAATTCATTCCGTATATGCCGGTAATGAAAGTGAGTGGGATGAAAATCGATGAAAATACGGTGAGCACTTTCATGACCTCGTTCAGCCGACTGCTGATGCTTGATAGGTAGATTTCAAGCAAACTGGAGAGAATGTCTCGGTGTGTTTCTATCGATTCAATGATGCGCAGTACATGGTCGTGTACATCTCTGAGATAGATTCTCGTGTTCGGATCGATCAACTCTGATTCACTGCGCAAAAGCCCTGCCGTCAGATCTCGCACCGGCGAAATAAATCGCCGCATCCTGATGACCTCGAGCTTGATCCCGTGGATTTTCTCAAGCAATTCCGGAGTGGGTAACGTGAAGATCTCATCCTCGACAGTGATAAGTGTTTCTTCAAGTTGATCCATAATGTCGAAATTGAGATCAATGATGGCATCCAGCACTGCGTACATCAGGTAGTCCGTGCCCATACGCCTGATGCGGCCTCTACCGTTCTCCAGGCGTTTCATAACTGGATCCAGCAGGGAGTCGGCCTTCTCCTTGAACGTAAAGACAATGTCTTTGAAGATCACCAGACTGACCTGCTCTTTCACTATGGAAAACTCCCCTTCCTCCGGCAGCAGGCATTTCAAAACAACAAAGAGGTAGTCGTCGTGTTCCTCAAACTTTGGGCGCTGATGCGTGTTCAGAATATCTTCAAGTACCAGTGGGTGAATGTTGAAATGCTGTCCGATGGACTCGACGATACTGGCATCTGCCAGGCCTTCAACAATCACCCAGGTGAGTGATTGTTTGTCGCGGTATGGCAACACCTCTTCGAGCGAGGAGACGAGCCGTTTTTCATAGTTTGCATGATCGTAGTCAACCAGCGTGATATGGCTGTCGGCCTGGTGAACACTGCCGACGTGTATAAGTGAGCCGGGCCCCAGGCCTTTCTTCTCGGATGCGTACTTAAGGGAGGTAGTCATAGGCGGAATCCGGTGACAAAAGGGTTAACTGAACCAGCGTATCTTTTTGTAATTAAAGTTGCCCTTGATCGTGGGTTTGACGATCTCAAAGTAGGGCGATAAATCAAAGTCTCGCGGGGTGAAATGGCTGAAATGCCTGGACTCCAGTATGTCCTCGTCGCATTGGGCCGGGACATCGCCCTCGCTCACCTGCCGAAGCTGTGGAAGAATTGGGTACTTGATCGACTGGAATGCCTGCGCGATCAGTGTAGAGCAAACGGCCTTGGTGGGGTCGCCACTGCCGAATGCGATCAAATGTCGTCGGTACTTCGGCGGCACCGGTGGCGTAGGGAGCAGGTAGCGAACAAGATCCAGAATGTTTCTGGTATCGTACTGGTGTCCCAGACGCTCAAGGCAAAATGCAATTGTAGCCATTTTGTCGTCTTCAGTGAGATTGGCTGCTCTGCAAATGCGTAGGTTGTATCCGTCATATTTTGATAGAGGGGAGCGAATCACACCTTCTACCAGATCAGCTTCGACGACAAACCGCTGGCCATCTTCATCGACCCCCGCGTACATACACACGTGAGACCAGGTGGACTGGGTCAGGTATTTTATCGCGGTGCTGACACGGCTGTTCCCTTCGACCAGAAGCAGATCGCCCGGTTCCAGGGATTTGTCCAACTGTTCCTGAGTGAGCACCGAGAAACGCTCATAGTTGCGATGAGGCCTGGTCAGAAATCGCGCCAGGTACGTTCCAATCTGCCGTTGAATAATGTTCATATCATGTCGGGTCGGGTGCGTATAGAACAGGATTGACGTCAATCAAGCATAGAGTGCTGCCAGTGAAAAATCTACGGCTGGAATGTGCAGCGTAAGTTCTCCCGCCGCTGTGAGTAATGCGTCCTTGCTAATCCCTTTGATCTAGCGCAAGCATCGGTACATTTGCTATGTAATGCATGATGGAAAATCTTGATTATTCGGCTACACTGGTGGACAGCCGTGTTGTCTGCGGAGCGGGATCATAAAACTAAATGGTAGGGAGAGACTAGTAATGGCAACGACTAAAGCTAGAGCAAAATCCAAATCCAAATCTAAAGCCAAGACCACTCGTAAACGTCCGGCGAAAAAGGCTGCAAGCAAAGCCGCTTTGAATCTCGGGAAGTACATGGACGAGATTAAAATCGGAAACTATTCCTGGGATGATGTCCTGAAAAGTACCGGCAAAAACATGGATGCCGTCGCGCAAGCAAACCGCGCTATTATCGATGGATACTCGGATATTGCTAAACGCCAGTATGAAATGCTCAAGGGCTTACTACAGGAGCTGCGCAAAGTCAGAGGTGACCGCGACGCGGTGGTGAAAGAGTTAAAGCGTGTGATCGAGCGCGCTAAGAAAGATGCTCAGGCGCTGCAGAAAATGGCGAGTAGCACGAACTCCAAAGCGCAGAAAATCGTGAAGAAACGCGCGGATGCCAATCTGAAGGCCTGGAAGATGCTGGTTTCAGAAGCGAAGAAATCGGCCAGCGATAATATCTCTGCGATCGAAGAGACTGTTACCGGGAAGAAATCTTCGAGCAAGAAGAAAGCTTCAAGCAAGAAAAAAGCTTCGGCCAAGAAAAAGTCGCCAGCCAAGAAGAAGGCTGCGGCTAAAAAGAAAGCTCCAGCTAAGAAGAAGGCTGCTGCCAAGAAGAAGGCCCCGGCCAAGAAAAAGTCGCCAGCTAAGAGGAAGGCTGCGGCGAAAAGAAAGTCCGCCTAGCGATTGGCGATCCGCAATCTGACAAGGGCATCTTCGTAACGACATTCGAAGATGCCCTTCGATGATAGTTTAAGACACAGTGCAGGTGTCGCCTGTATCGATTGACCCTCTGGTCACCCCCCGTACACCCCAGAGCACATTTAGTAACAAACTCACCACTCACGTGCGAGACTGGCTGTTGCAGACTGCGTTAGCCCCCGCGTTTTGAATACCTTGAGTACCGCCAGCGCCACCCTATATACTTCGCCTGTTCGCTGTTCCTCCCTCTAGCCAGAGACCCTCACCCTTTGATGAATGAATATGAACAGTGGGACGCAGCTATTCGAAGCGGCAGGCCGCATGAGTAGAGATCCTCTGTCTACCGCAGTCCCTTTTGCTATCGCCTGTACCGGCATTGCCACATTTGCTGGTATGGATGTCCTTATGAAAGGGCTCGCAATTGAAATGGGCGCATACAATGCGCTGTTTTGGCGTACCTGTATCTCCCTGCTGATTGCGAGTTCGTTGTTCTTTTGGAAGCGCGCACGGTGGCCGCGCACTGACGTTATCCGATTACATGTCTGGCGCGGGCTGGTGACATCCCTGATGGCGTTTCTGTTTTTCTGGGGGCTGGCCTATGTACCGCTGGCGGAAGCTATTGGCTTGTCTTTTATCGCGCCGCTTATCGCGCTGTATCTGGCGGCAGCCATGCTTAAAGAAAAAATTGGTGAGACAGCGATAGTCGCGTCGCTTATTGGTTTTGCGGGTGCGATGGTTATCGTCGGGGGGCGTTGGGGGGGTGATTACAGCGAGGATGTAGGCCGGGGGATCGTTGCCATTCTGCTATCCGCTGTCCTCTATGCCTACAACCTTATACTACAGCGTCAGCAGGCGCTGCTCGCCAAACCGATAGAGATAGCGTTCTTTCAGAACGCAACCATGCTCACAGTGTATCTCTGTATAGCGCCTTTCTTTGCTGTTGTACCGGCATTGCATTCCCTGCCGAATCTAGCCGGCGCGGCCGTCCTTGGCATGACCTCACTGCTGTTACTTTCCTGGGCCTACGCACGAGCGGAAGCCAGGATACTCATCCCTGTTGAATACACTGCGTTTGTGTGGGCGGCATTGTTTGGTTGGCTGGTATTTGATGAAGTGGTTACTGTCGCCACACTGGGCGGAACGGCACTGATTGTCATTGCGTGTCTGATTGCAGCGCGACAAAAATCCGGTCCGGTTGACCATATTGAGACAACGGCGGTTTAGGCGGTGTTCAGAGCCAGACAATCGCCACAGATTGCTTTGCCAGCGCTGCTGTTGGCCCTGTTTCTCGCAACGCCTGTAATGGCGCAGGACTGGACGCTTGTGTATGCCTCCGACAACTTGCGTGTGCTGCAGCGCAACTATGCTGGCTCAGAGCTGGACGAGATAAAGGGTGTCGTGCGGGTAAAAGCCTCGTTGAACGCGGTGATGGCACTGCTCAAGGATGCATCATTCAATCAGCACTGGGTTTACCGCAGCGGGGGTGCGCGTATTCTCGAGGAATCCGGGTACGCGCAGGCCTACGTCTACGGGGTGGTTGATGCACCGCTGCCGATGAGTGATCGCGACACCGTGGTGCGGTTCGATTACCAACAGAATCCGCTGACAAAGGAGATCACCGTCACCATCACCAATGTGCCCGATTTTATTGAACCGCAGGAGGGGCTTGTCCGCGTGCCTGATATGGGCGGCCATTGGCACCTGAAACCCGAAGCAGATGGCTGGGTAGAAGTGACCTACCAGATCTATGGCGATCCCGGTGGCTGGATTCCGGCCTGGTTGGCTAACCACGCCGCGGTGTTGTCGGTGAAGCATAGCCTGGCCAATCTCATCGAGGCTGTGCCTCGCTACGCGAATGCCCGCAGTGAGTTTGTCGCAGAGCCAGGGCAGCCCAGTGGCCAATAGTGTCCGCTAGCGCACATAACCCATGATGGTAATGAAGTGACAGGCGGAGCCTGCCAGCACAAAAAAATGCCAGATGCCGTGTGCGTGGGTCAGCCATTTCAGTTTGTCGACAATATAGAAAACGATACCAACAGTGTAAGCGAGCCCTCCTGCTACCAGCCACATAAACCCTGCTTCCGGCAGACCAGCTTGCAGGCTGGCCAGATCCAGTGAGCATGCCCAGCCCATGGCAAGGTAAATAATCAGTTGGCAAACCTTTACCGCCGTGCCTGACAGCAGTATTTCCGAGAGTGTTCCGACAACCGCCAGTATCCAGACCAGGCTGAGAATTATGGTGCCACTTGCGTTGTCGACACTGACCAGCATCAGCGGTGTGTAAGTGCCCGCTATCAGCAGGTAGATGGAGATATGATCCAATAGTTTGAAAACACGTTTGATTCCGGGAGCCTGGAAGCTGTGATACAGGGTCGACATCGCATACAGCAGCACCAGTGTCAGCCCGAACACGCTGAAACCCACTATCATGCGTGGGTCTCCGGTTTCGATGCTGATCGTCAGCAGGGCGCCAAATGCAATCAGTGAGAATACGGCACCTACCAGGTGACTAATGCTGTTGAGTTTTTCGCCGTAGTACATTTGTGCTAGTTTTCTCTAGTGATTGACCCAAGACAGCCAGCCCAATTCGATACCGACCACCTGAGTAGCCATGTTAAACACTGAAACAGCGGACAGGAAGCGCTATCTGGGCACGATGCTGGCAAGGCACTGG
Organism: Halioglobus japonicus; assembly: GCA_902705825.1. Classification (GTDB taxonomy): domain Bacteria; phylum Pseudomonadota; class Gammaproteobacteria; order Pseudomonadales; family Halieaceae; genus Marimicrobium. The sequence goes on from CACSIL010000001.1 coordinate 62,801, forward strand.
CGGATGACATCGCGGTTGTTTGTCAGCCTCGTTTGCGCCTGCATGATATTCGCATGTGCGTCACCCGGTAAGACGCCGACTGCTGGGCCGCAGGCAGAGGCAGCGCTCACACCTTCGAGTCGCGAGGGTGAAAATCGCACGGTAGCGCTGTTGGGCGCTACAGGCATGGTGGGCGACTATCTGTTGCGAGAGGCGCTGGCGCGCGGTTACAGCGTGCGGGTGCTGGCTCGCACGCCTGCCAAGCTCGATGAGTTTGCCGGCCAGATTACCATCGTGCCCGGTGATGCCCGCGATCCCACTGCCATCGCTTCGCTAGTTAGTGGCAGTGATGTGGTAATCAGTGCACTGGGCCCTGTCCGGGGCGATGGTGAGGCGGCTCGCACCATCAATACCACCGCTACTCACAATGTGTTGCAGGCTATGCACAGTGCAGAGGTCTCGCAATACCTGGTGGTCTCCGGAGCCGCGGTTGTGATGCCCGGTGATCAGCGCGATCTGCTGGGGTGGTGGATACGCACACTGGCGCGCGTGGGATTAGCGGCTGCGTTGCAGGACAAGCAGGCCGAATATGAGCTGCTCGCGGCCAGCGATACCGATTGGGTGCTGGTGCGCTGCCCGTTGATAGATCCACAGGCCTATCGCCAAGAGCCAATGGTGTCGACACTCACCCCTCCTGCTTTTCGGGTGCGCGCCGGTGAGGTGTCCCGGTTTATCTTTGAGCAGATTGATGCCCAACAATTTGTGCGTCAGGGGCCCTTTCTCGGCAGTCGATGAGACGTGGCGCGTCAGCCGTTTTCGCAGGATGACGAGCTGGTTGGCCGGCGCAATATGACATAGACTGCCCGGGTTCTGTGCTGAAATACGCTATTCCGTCATGCTCAAGGTTCTACGCTGGATTATCATCTTTGCCATTCTTCTCCTGTTACTGGGGGTGGTTTCGCTAGGCGCTTTATTTCTGTATGCATTGGAGGAGAAACCGTCGGTCCCGCGGTCTGCTCCGGCAGACTATACGACGGTGGCCGAGGGCAAGGCATTCGTAAAACGCATCAAGCTGGAGGTGGAGTCTGCTGGTGAAGAGGGCGCCACACTGGTTCTTACCGAGCATGAGCTGGATCGGCTGGCGCAGATAGCGTCGCATACCTTCAAGTGGCTGAATTCCGATTTTGATATTGCCGGTGCGGCCATCAACTCCCGCGCCAGTGTGCAGTTGCCTGACAATCCATTCGGCGAGTATCTGAATCTGGGTGCACAAGTCCTGCCCTCCAGTGACGGCATCGTAATTGAGCAGTTGTCCGTTGGCCCCCTGCGCTATTCAGGGCGGTGGTTATTGCCATTGGCCGCGCAGTTGGCTGATTTGTTGACGCGCCAGCAGCAGGCCAGCTTAATACTGGAGGGGGTGAGTGATATTCAGATTGAGGGTGATTCGGTCGTGCTATCTGTTGCGCCGCCGCCCGATGTTAAAGCGCATCTCAAGGAGGCCGTGCGGACTCTGCAGGCCTACCGGCTTCCGGCGGGTGAGGCCAAACGCGTTACTCACTACTACGACTTATTGGTTGCTCTGGGCGCACGCAGCAACGGTGGCAGTGAATCGTTCAGTGAGTACTTAACGCCGGTGGTTGCTGAGGCCCAAAGGCGTAGCGAGCGAGGTTATGCCGTGGAGGAAAACCGTGCGGCACTGTGGGCACTGATCATCTATTTCAGTAATGGCGGCTTTGAAGTGCTTATCGGAAAACTCGTGTCCAGCGAGCGTGCGCTGGTGCGCTCATCCTACGATATAACTCTGGCCGGTCGTCGGGATCTTATGGCGCATTTTATCAGTTCGGCAGCAATAGCCCTGGCCAGCCAGCAGGGTATCAGTATCGCGGCCGGTGAGTTCAAGGAACTGCTGGATTCTGGCTATGGCGGCAGTGGCTTCAGCTTTGCTGATCTGGCGGCGGATCGAGCGGGTATACAGTTTGTCTCGCTGGCAACCGGCAGTGAGGCGCAGGCCCGGCAGTGGCAGGAACAACTATTGGCGAATGCGGGTGAGGTCGGTTTCTTCCCGGATATTTCCGGCCTGGTTGAAGGCCTTAGCGATGAAGAGTTTCGCCGGCAGTATGGAGAAATCGATTCGCAGCGTTACCTGCAACAGGTAGCACGTATTGACCAGCGCATTGCCAGGGCTGCGATTTATAAGTCGGCAGGCGGTAATAAAAACAGTGACGACTGAATGCTCGGCTGAGCGGGGAATCAGGCGCTGTCCTGTTATTTTGGCCGATTTTTAGGCAGTGCTGCGGCAGCAGAACCTCCGACAACAAAGAAAGCTCCAACCATGCTAAGCCAATCAATAGGTTCAAAGGGTATGTCTGCCGCTGTCCAGCGGTTCAGCGCAAATGTGAATAACAGTGTCAGCAAGGGTGTCAGAGGCAGGGTGGCGCTGACACGCGAGGACTCCCAGTAGCTCATTGCCAGGCCGAAGCTGCCATAGGCAACGATGGTGTTGATGCCGCAAAATAGCAGCAGTGCCAGCTCGGTAGTTTTCAGGGACATAATCTGCAGTGGTTCTGCCAGCGGCCAGAACAGGATCGTACCGGCCAGACAGATGAGCAGGAGAATGTCCTTGGTATGGTGTTGCGTCAGTAGCTGTTTCTGAGCGAGGCCATAGACAGACCAGGCAACTGCCGCCGCGATTATCAGTCCTACCCCGACCAGATAGGAGTCACTGGTAATCACGGCATCAGTAAGTCGCTGGTGAAAGAACAGCAGCGTACCGGCGACAAGGCCCAGCACCCCCAGCCACTGCAACGGCAAGAGGCGATCCTTGAACAGTACCACGCTGCCCAGCAGTAGCAGCAGAGGTGCCAGTTGTATCAATATCTGTACGGCACCGGGATTGATATGATCCAGCCCCCAGATATAGAACAGGTAATTGCACAGCAAACCGGCGATAGTGAGAAAACTCAGAGCGCGTTGCCGGCCACGCAGTAGTTGCTTCAGGGCCCCGCCGCTGCGATGCCCATACCACACCAGCGCAATCAACGCAGACAGTGAAAAGCGATACCAACTGATCGTTACCGGGTCCATCACTTGCAGCACGGCCTTCAGTGCCAGCGGCAACAAGCCCCACATCAGCACAGTAAGCAGGGAAAAGCCCAGCCCCAGTTTCCAGTTCGTGATCAAAATCCCTGTCCTACTCTCGATAGCGCCATTTGCGCAGTGTGAAGCTGTCAGCTCACTTTCTGGCTCACTATCGCCAACCAGGGCTGCTCCGCTCGCGGTGCGCCAGGGGGTCTGTAGTAGTGATCAATAATGTGAAAGCCGGCATCCTGCAGGTAGCGTTGGGAGACGTCGAACTCCATAAAGTTACCGTAGCGCTGGCCAGACCAGCCCTCGGTACTGCCGCGCGGGTTGGAGGTGAACAGGATTCCGCCCGGGCGCAGTGCCCCGTGCAGCTCGCGCAGAACCCGTGGCAACTCGGCGCTCGGAACATGGAACAGCGATGCGTTTGCAAACACGCCGTCAAACGCCTCTTGCGGCAGAGCCAGTCTGAGGAACGACTGATTCAGCACCGGGCAGCCACTGTTGGCGTGCGCCATCTCACTGAAGGCACGGCTGCCGTCCAGACCGACAGGCCGGTGCCCCAATGAACTGAAATAGATGAGATCGCGGCCCGGGCCGCAGCCGAAATCGAGAATGTCGAGTTGTTGGTCCGGGGGAAACTGGCTCAACAGTTTCTCGTAGTTTTGTGACACGTCGTGATCTTTTGTGCCGTGCCAGAACGACTGGGCATTATCTTCGTAGTGCCCCAGTGTAACTCGTTCAATTTCGGCCAGTGATGGCTTGCTGGAATTGTCTGACATGCATAGTACCGCTTCGGTGGTGGCTCAAGTCGTTGGCTTCAGCCTGTGAATTGTTCAGCCAGAGCGCGCTGGCTGCTGGCCGGTGGTGCCAACGAGAACTCGCCCATATCTGAATACGCCTTCGAGAATGCCGGACGCTGTGATAATCGCCCTATATAATCTGCGAACTGTGGAGGCTGACACAGCCCGTACGCAGTGGCCCACAATACATTCTGTCCCATCACGCAGTCCACAGCGCTGAAGGTATCGCCGCAGATGTAATCGGTACGATCCAGCCTTGCGATCAACTGTGGCTCGACTTCCTGGGTAAATTTGCTGTTGTAGCGTGCGATGGTCTTTGTATCGCTGTCGTCACCCAGCATGTGTGTATGAATGCGAATCTGCCACAGCATCATATCCATCCAGGACGTCCCATAGTGCAGCATTTGTAAGTAGTCTGCCCGTGCCTCTGAAAAGGTATCTGCAGCGGGGGCCAGACCTTTCTCTGGATACAGGTCAGCCAGCAGTGACACCATTGCTCCGCTTTCGAGCATGATTTTTTTCTCGCCATTGTCCAGCGTGATTTCCAGCGCGGGAACATTGTGGTTGGGGTTCTTTTGCAGGTATTCAGCGCTGTACTGCGCGCCTTCATAAAGCGGAACGACTTCCACATCGAAGTCGTCGTCCAATAGCTCGTGGAGTAGCCATTTTACCCGGGCGCTGCGGGTTGCGGGGTAATGGTACAGTTTGAGTCGGCCAATAGTCATCGCTGATCCCTCCTGGGCTACTGCGGTTATTGATGCGCAACCGGACTATAATGTCCGTGTAACGACAATGCTAGTGAACGCGCGACGCGGGTTCTATCTCAAACAAGGTTACTTCTCCCCGGCTCCCAAGGCGCATGACCGGCCCCCATGTGCCGGTGCCGGGAGAGACATACAGTTGCGTTTGACCGTGATGAAACAGGCCAACGCTCTGCTCGAACACCCTGTTGACAACCAGATTGAACGGTACGATCTGTCCGTTGTGCGTGTGGCCACAAATCATCAAATCGACGCCGGCGGCGGCCGCGTCAGCCAGCCCACGCGGACGGTGGTAGAGCAACAGTACAAAGCGCTCGGGATCGATATCAATGGTGGCGAGTTCGCGCTGCACCTGCGACCGACGTTCACTGTCGTCAATGCCTATCAGTTGAACCGGGCCGTGGACAGTGCTTTGCGAGCGCAATACCTGCACGCCCATTGCTGCGAGGCGTTGCAGAATATCATCCAGATCTTCATACCGTTCGTGGTTGCCGATGCTGAAATAGATGGGTACCGGGCAGGAACGCAGTGCCGACATTTTCTGCTCGCTAATACCCGGCGCATCGATAAAATCACCCGTGATACACAAGAACTCTATGTCCAGGCTATTCACCTCTTGCATCACGCGCTCGAGAAACTCGGCGCTGCGCGAGCCGATGTGAACATCGGTAATTTGTGCAAAACGAAGTGGCGCTGTAAGTTTCGGGCTCTTCAGTGGCACTCTGACCACCGAAGGCGAGTAAGCGTTGATTACGCTGTAGGTCACCAGTGCCAGGGTTAGACCAATAAGCGTGTAGGCCGCGTCTGGCGCTGCAACCCAGCCCAGTGCTACCGGCACCTCCGCCAGCAGCAGCATGCACAATAGCAGTGGGCTGATGCCAAGCCATAGATCCGCCGCGCGCCGCAGCCAGAACACCACGCCGAAATTGGCGTGGCGCAAGTAAAGCCGCACTACGATCTGACTAAAAAACAGCGGGATAAAGATCGCCAGTGTTGTCCAGGTATTCATCCCCAGCCAATCGCATAATCGCAATACCGGGTAGGCAAAAAGCGGAATCTGCAGTAGAAAGGCAACCAGCAGGAATTGTGTTCGTCTTCTCATATGCGCAGCATAACCTCTGCGTGTCGGGTTCCATAGTGGCAGATTATTTCGAGCACATTGCCCTTACGCTGACGGTACATTGTGGTTTACGCTGATCCGAACGAAATACGCGGGAGAGTTGCGATGTTGAAACATGAAATCGATACCGAAAACGGCATACTGACTGTAACGCCCAGCGGCGAGCTGAGCGCGATGGATTTCAAACGGCTGACCGACACCGTGGATGAGTACAACGCAACGCATGAGCCGCTGGACAGCCTGATGATTCTTTCAGAACACTTCCCCGGCTGGGACAGTTTCGGCGCACTTTTTCAGCACCTCAAGTTTGTGCGGCAACAGCGCGATCAGATAAGGAAAGTGGCCGCAGTGTCAGACAGCGGTTTCCTCACCGTCATGCCACATATTGTCGATCATTTTATCAAGGCCGACGTCCGGCATTTCGATTATGACGACAAGGCGCAGGCACTGGCGTGGCTGATTTCCTGAGATTGGCGGAATCCTGGAATCTGTCAGTGCCAGCAATGCCTGCTTTGGCAGGTCATTGCCGGCTGGTATTTGCTGCCTGGTAATCTCTAACCACGCCGGTGGTCGACTATCCAATCGACCATCAGGTCGAGCGAACTGCCGACCCAGGGAAAGGGGATGTGTGGCCCATCGACCAGCTTCCAGTGCGTCACGTCAGTGTCATCCGCACAGCCCGTGTATTCCAGTACCTCCGTCTCCGCACCTTCTACTGCACCGAGCACATCAAGATTCGCAGCCATTACCGGCGTATTGTTGCAGCCTGCATGTGCGGCAAACCGGCGCGTGGTTTCCAGTGCGCCGGGATAACCCGTGTTGTCGAATTCCTTGCCTTCATAGGGAATCGTTTCATCGTCAACGCCGTGCATGGTCAGTACGCTTACCGGGTTGGTGGCAGGGGCACAGCTGGAATCGTCTTCGAAGGTGGAGCCTGCCAGGCTGACCACGGAAGTGACCAGATCGGAGGCCTCACAGGCCATGCGCAATGCCATAAAGCCACCATTGGAGTGTCCGACCAGGCCAATGCGCTCGGGATCAATACTGTAAGTGGCTGCCGCCTCCTCGATCAGTCCCCGAATATACGCGACATCGTCAACCATCTGATCCTCTTCCGAGAATGCGCAGCAGGCCGGTGTTGCGTTCCAGAATCTAGAGCCGTTGCGGTTTTCCGTGCCATCCGGGAACACCAACACATACTGCTTCGTATCCACACGCGCATTGAGCCCAAGGTAGCCGGACTGCAGCGCGCCTGAGGCACCAAACCCGTGTAACAGGATAAGCAGCGGATAGCGCGTTGTGGTGGTGTAGTCCGAGGGAATCTGCGCTTGCGCGGGGCGTTCGCCACCAATCTGCAAATTGGGGTTTGAGGCACAGCTGTCCGTGTCCGCACAGCCGGTGAGTGTGTCGGGTTCTGTGTTAGTCACCAGATTGAAACCGTTACCACCCCCACCGCCGCAGGCGGCCAGTGACAACAGGCACGCAAGGCCTAGGCCGTGAAACGCTGATTTTCGAGCAGTCTTCGAGATGAGATACGCTTCCATGGATATTTAGCTCCAAATTTCGCGGGATTTGTCGGTTGGCACCGGATCATGCCTCTTGTAGCGGAGCATTCTATCAAATCCCCGCAAGATATCGCGCCGTGCATTATTTCACAGCACAACCGTTTCGGGTGGGTAATTTGTCAGTATGAGGGGCTACCAGAAGCGAGTGCTGTCGTCTGTTGCAGTACAGTGCAGGCAAAAAAAGCCCGGGTTGATAGCTCAAGCCCGGGCTGCTGTAGTGGTTAAAGGCTAATTCTGAATAGCGATATCCATCAGTTTGCCAAGATTACCCAGCGCTTTCTGTCTTTCGATGGTGCCGTAGCCGATATTGGCGGCACTCAAAGAACCACCCGGCTGGAAAGGGTAGTTAGGGATCGTCTCAAAGAACTTGTGTACGAAGCCCTGTGCGGGAACCATCAGCCACATATTGTCTGCGTACCAGCGCACGTACATTCCGGAGTCGCGAGCGCCACTTTCAAATGGGTCGGCTCTCAGGTTTGTGATCACCGGCCATGCAGGCGTTTCTCTAAAGGCTTCATTGATTGCCCCTTTCTCGGTTGCAAAAGAGACCTTCCAGTCGTCTACCCGTATCGCGTTGAGCATACCGCTGGCCGCAAAGTACATGATTTCTCTGCGTGGGCCCTTATCGACCTTGCCTTCAAAAAACGGTTTGAAATTGTAGCCGTCGAGATGCACGCGGAACTTTTTACCGTTGGCCTGGTAACCGTCATCTGATGCGAGCTGTTCCTTCACATCGGGTACGCCAGCCGCAGCCAGCAAGGTTGGCATCCAGTCTTCCTGGCTCATAGTCGCATTAACGAGCGTTCCGGGTTTGATGGTGCCAGGCCATCTGACCATTTGTGGCACTCTCATGCCACCTTCCCAAGTGGTGCCTTTCTCTCCATGGTATGGAGTGGTACCGCCATCGGGCCAGGTGAACTTCTCTGCACCATTATCGGTAGAGAATATGACAATGGTGTTGTCCTCTATGCCGAGTTTTTCAAGCTCTTCGAGAAAGCTGCCGACCATGTCGTCGAGTTCAACCATGCCGTCAGGATAGAGCCCGATACCGGTGATTCCCCGGTATTTTTCCTGCAGGTGAGTCCACACATGCATGCGGGTGAAATTCATCCAGACAAAAAATGGCTTGTCGGCATCAACCGCGGCGGCCATGAATTTCTTGGCTGCACCACCGAATTCGGAATCGACAGTCTCCATACGTTTTCTGGACAGTGGGCCGGTGTCTTCAATTTTGCCATCCGCGTAGGAATGCAGAACACCGCGTGGCCCATATTTTTTGTGAAACTCAGGGTCTTTCGGGTAGTAGTATGTTTCGGGTTCTTCTTCAGCGTTCAAATGATAGAGGTTGCCAAAGAACTCATCGAAACCGTGATTGGTGGGCAGGTGCTTATCCTGGTCACCGAGGTGGTTTTTACCAAATTGGCCCGATGTATAACCCTGCTCTTTCAGCAGGTCGGCGATAGTGGGGGCCCAGTCCGGAATACCCTGATCACTGCCCGGCATGCCGATGGTCAGTAGGCCGGTGCGGAACGGTTGCTGGCCCAAAATAAAAGAGGCGCGACCCGCGGTGCAGGATTGCTGTGCGTACATATCAGTAAACAGTGCGCCGTCATTGGCAATTGAATCGATGTTGGGTGTTTGATAACCCATTCCACCGCGGTTGTAGGCGCTGCTATTCCAGACGCCGATATCATCGCCCCATAGTACAAGAATATTGGGCTTGCTTGCTGCCATTGCTGATGCGCTTAGCGCGAGCAGCGATGCGGTCAGTGACCAGATGGCCAGTTTTCCCTTTTCTAGCATGCTTATCTCCATTGAGAGGTCAGTGCGAAGTGCACCCAACAAAGTCTAGCAGAGGGGGGAAGGATGGCCAGAATAATGAGGCTTCAGCGAAAAAAAATTCGGCTTGGCATTAGAAATGCTGCAACCGGGGTTTGAGTAGAATGGGCCCCGTCAAGGTTGTCAGAAGTACTACCAGCACCAGCGCGGAATACATTTTCGCGTCAAACACATGGTGGCCGAACGCGAATGCGGCGAATACCAGTCCTACTTCTCCCCGAGGGATCATGCCAAAGCCGATCCCCAGCCTGTCAAAACCGGGGCCGCGAACGGTATAGCCGGCAACGCCCTTGGACACAATGGCCACCAGTGTAAGGCTGCCGATCAGCAGCAGCATGGCGGGATCCAGCAGCGTCTGTAACTGTACCTGCGCTCCGATACTCACGAAAAAGATGGTGATCATAATGTCGCTGATCGGTTTGACCAGCTCTTCCAGCCGGTGCTTTTGCAGCGCATCTCCCACATGAAAATCCACATCGTCGAGCAGCAGTCCGGCGACAAAGGCACCGATAAGTGGTGCCAGTCCGGCGAAGTGCGCCAGTTGCGCGAAGGCCAGCGCCAGGCAGAGCGCGAAACCGGTCCAGACGCTGGAGTGCTTGTTCAGGGCGACAATGTGTATCACGCTGGGCATGAGCTTCTGCCCTATCAGCAGCGCACCGATAAAAAACAACAGGGCCTTGGCGATAATCCACAAGAGGCTGAGAACCGATAGCTCGCCGCTGACCACGACACTGGCGAGTACGGCCAGCAGCAGGATGCCCAGTACGTCGTCTATCACCGCAGCGCCCAGGATGACATGCGCCGAGCGCGTGTTGACCAGGCCATTGTCTCCGAGCAGTTTGGCAGTGATGCCCACCGAGGTGGCCGCCAGCATCGCGCCGACAAACCAACCCTCGACACCCGTGCCGAAACCCAGCACTGCCCCCATCGCCAATGCGAACCCAATGGGCAGGACCATCCCGGTCACTGCAACTGCCAGCGCATTGCGGCCGACCTTCAGCAGTGTGCGCATATCCGACTCAAGGCCGACGATAAACAGCAGTAAGACCAGTGCCAATTCCGTGGAGTAGACCATAAACTCGCTGGAGCGCAGTAAATGACTCAGGTCAAACTCAATGCCGACCAGCGCCAGATTTCCCAACAGGATGCCGGCGTAGATCTCCCCGAGAATCTCTGCCATACCCAGCCGCTCGAAGATCGAGCCGCAGACGTCGGCCAGAGTGATCATCAGGATCAACAGCAGGCTGGTGCGGGTGAATGTCTCGCTAACGCCATTAGCCAGGGCGACAGCCGGGAGCAGTAGTGCTGCCATAACCAGCCAGACATGTCGGTTTGAACGCTTTGTTTTTATTATCACTGTGCTGGAGGCTCTCCTGGACATCGCACGCCGCCCTTCCTGGGGTTGCGCCATTCTCAGTTATTCTCGACCAGCTTGATAGTGATATGTATCAACCCGGCGGTGCGACCCGCAGGTCAACAGTATACCCAAGCGGGTCATTTAACCGTACAGCCGGCTCTGGCATGTCGCTAATGCATTGACCGACAGGCGATATTCCAGCACATTGGTGATCGGCATAATCTGGAGAAGACTATGATCACTATTCATCACCTGGGTGTTTCGCAATCCGACCGTATTGTCTGGTTGATGGAAGAACTCAATTTGCCCTACAAATTGAAGTGGTATGACCGGGGGGATGATTTCCTGGCGCCTCCTGAGTTGCGCGCGGTGCACCCGGCCGGTACGGCCCCTATTATTGAGGACGGAGAGCTGGTGATGGCGGAATCCACCGCGATCGTTGAGTATATTTCCCAGCGGCACGGGGGAGGCGCGTTATCCGTGAAGCCCGATGATCCTGATTATCCGCATTACCTGTTCTGGATGCAGTTCAACAATAATCTACAATCCGCACTTTTCATCAAGCTGGCTTTCCAGTCCACGGGCTCGGAACCTGCCGCTGATAACCCGATGATGACGACCACGCAGCGCCGTGAAGACGGCATCTATCGCGCACTGGAAGAACGGTTGGGAGAGTCAGACTATCTCGCAGGCGCACAATTTAGCTGCGCAGACATCATGTCGATGTTTAATTTGACCTCGCTGGCCATGCTGGGTGCGCGGGCGATTGACGAGACACTGCCGAATACCGCGGCATACGTGGAGCGCGTGTCGGCCCGGCCGGCCTATCAAAAAGCCATGTCCATTGCAGGCCCAGCGGCGACGCGCCCGGCGAGTTGAAGCGCGGCAGCTGGCAAACACACATTGACGCAGTGTCTGTGCGGGCGTTATTATAAAATAGTCATAGCTAATTTATTGAAGGCCGGGAGACCCCGCTCATGAAACGTACAACAATATTGCTCCTCATTCTGGCCTTTGGGCTATCTGCATGCGACGGGCCCTCACCGTCGAAATCTCGTGAGGCAGAGGCTGCAAGTCGGCAGCTGGTGCCAAAGGACCCTGACATTGCAGCAATTTATGGGCGCAGTTGCAGTAGTTGTCATACCGTTGCCGCAACCGGTGCGCCACTGACCGGCGATGGGGCGGCCTGGACGCCTCGTATGGACAAAGGTATGGATGTGATGGTGGACAGTGTTATCAACGGTTTTGGTGGCATGCCGCCATTCGGCCTGTGCATGGATTGCAGCGCCGAGCAGTTTGAAGCGCTTATTCAATTTATGGCAACCCCGGTGAGCTCACAGTGATTAAACGTCGCAATTTACTCGGTGCTATGGTGGCCGCTGCCGTGGGCAGTCAGGCCGTTCCATTCCAGGCCCTGGCGGCAGCAGGAAAAGCGCAGCCTCGGTCTATTCCCTGGCGTAATTGGTCCGGCTCACAGCAGTGTTTGCCCACAGCGCGCAGTGCGCCTGCGAATGTTGCTGAGCTGCAGGAACTTATCGCCTCTGCCAGTGGCACCGTGCGCGCGGTCGGGGCGGGACATTCGTTTTCACCGCTGGTACCGACTGACGGCACCATTGTGTCCCTCTCGCGTCTGAGCGGCTTGATCGACCATGACCCAAAAACACTGCAGGCCACTCTGTGGGCGGGTAGTCGGCTGGGCGATATCGGCCAGCCCCTGGAAACCGCAGGCCAGGCACTGATCAATATGCCAGATATCGACGAACAAACACTGGCCGGTTGTCTGTCCACCGCTACTCACGGTACTGGCATTGGCATCGGCTGTATGTCGACGTTTATCGAGGGTCTGCAACTGGTGGATGCCCGTGGCGAACTGGTGGATTGCGATGCCAGCAATAACCCCGAGCTGTTTCAGGCGGCGAAGGTGTCACTGGGGACACTGGGTGTGATCTCGCAAGTGAGATTGCAGAATGTCGCTCCCTACCGATTGCGCAGGGAAACGGTGTGGCGCGAGTTCGAAGAAATTATGGAAATCGCCAACGATATGGCGGATACACACCGCAATTTTGAGTTTTTCTACATACCTTATTCAGGGATGGGTTTTACCGATACGCATGACCTGACCGATGAGCCGATTGGGTCGACCGAGAAAATCGACAGCAACGATTCCGTCGAGGATCTGAAGATGGCGCGGGACTGGCTTGAGGGCTCGCCCAAACTGCGCGAGTTGATCCTCAGCAGCACAGTAAAAATGTTAAGCGATGAAGTCACTGTAGAGAGTTCCTGGAAGAACTACGCAAATGAGCGCAATGTCCGTTTCAACGAGATGGAGTATCACCTGCCGCGCGAACATGGCCTGCAGGCGATGCGCGAAGTTCGTGAAGTACTGGAGGCCAACCATCCCGAGGTGTTCTTTCCGATCGAGGTGCGTTTCGTCAAGGGAGACGATATCTGGCTCAGTCCGTTCTATCAGCGTGATACCTGCTCGATAGCCGTGCACCGGTATTTTGAGGATGACTTCAAACCGTACTTTAAGTCCATCGAGCCCATCTTCCGCAAGTACAATGGCCGGCCGCACTGGGGTAAGCTCAATACCCTGACGCGAGATGATTTCCGCAAACTGTATCCGCGCTGGAATGATTTTGCCGAGGTGCGCAATACGATGGACCCCAAGGGGCGATTCCTGAATCCCTATCTGGCCGGTCTTTTCTGAGTAAACCCGCCACCTTCCAGGGTTGATCGCGCAGCGGCGTCAGTTTCTACACTGTGGATGTATCGCGTATAGTCGGTACACCAAAGTAACGCACAAGCTGAATCTACTGGAGGCGGTGTCATGTTGGCTATGCTGTGTGCCTTTCTGGCCGGTGCTGTCGGATGGACATTTACCGAGTACGTTCTTCACCGCTTTGTCTTCCACGGGTCCGGTGCCAGAGGGCTTGGTGCAAAGGAGCATCGACGCCATCACGCACAGGTGGACTACTTCGCTCCCGCCTGGCAAAAAGGTCTGGCGGCGCTCGCTGCTACCGCTATTTTATTCCCGCTCTTGGCGCTGCTTGTCGGGCCTGCAATTGGTGCGGCCGGCACGCTGGGCTTTGTCGCGATGTATGTGCTCTATGAGGTACTGCACCGGCGCGCGCACACACATCCGCCGCGCGGTCGCTACGGACGGTGGCGGCGCAAAAATCACTTTGCACACCATTTTGCCGACCCGCGACTTGCACAGGGTGTAACCACGCCGTTCTGGGACTTTGTCTTCGGTACGCGCCTTAGCGTTGCACAGGTTCGCGTGCCGCGCCGACTGGCAATGCGCTGGCTGGTTGATCAACACGGGGAGGTTTGTCCGGCCTATGCCGCCGACTACACGCTGGTCGGCGCACGCAGGCGAGACGAGGTAGCGCCTGGTGCTGGGGGTGACGCAGTCTAGTTTTGACTTGCTGTCTCTGGTTGTGGTGATGGTGCGCGAGAGCTGGCACTTGCCCGATTGCTGGCGTTTGTCCGTCGTGGGGTCGCGGACCGTTTTGTTGATTTTGATATAAAATACGCCGGGCCGAAAAACCCGATGCCCCGATTCCTACCTCGATTGAGAGATGCTGAATGTTTAGAAAGGCGATGAAATTAATGGTCCCGGTGGGGATTGTCGTCGCGGCTGTGTTGCTGGCCATCCTGATGGTTGGTTCGCGGGAGGCGCTGGAGACCAGCGAAGCTGTGCAGCTATTGCCGCGTGTGCAGGCTGTTGAAGTGGCACTCACCGAGGTGCCGATCTCCATTGTCGCCCACGGCACCGTGACCTCTCGCTACGAGTTGGAGTTGGCAACGGAGGTGACAGGGAGAGTTGTCTGGGCGGCACCTGAATTTGAGTCCGGCAAACTAGTCTCCGCAGGTACCGTTTTGCTGCGTATCGACCCGGTCAGTTATCGGCTGGCGTTGGCGCAGGCCAAGGCGGCACTGTCCTCTGCCAATATGGCGCTGGCCGATGCCAAAGCACTGAAGCGTCAGGCTGCTATTGCCGAGGGTGCGCTGAATATCGAAGCTGCGCGCCAGCGTGTGGTTAAAGCGGAGCAGGATCTTGCCTACACAGAGATCAAAGCCCCTTTTAACGCAGTCATCGACAAGAAGTTGGTGGAATTTGGGCAGTTTATCAGCACCGGCCAGCCGGTGATGCGCCTGCTCAGCAGTGACACGGCACGGGTAACGCTGCCGGTGACACCTGCCGAGGCGGGATTTCTGCAATCGTCAATTGGTGCTCCTGTCACTCTGCGTGCGCAGATCGGTGAGCATGAGGTGCAGTGGGAGGCGCAGCTTGCGCGCATCGAAGCGCGTGTCGATACACTGACGCGTGTGATTCCGGTAGTGGTGGAGGTCGATTCGCCCTATGACACCGGCGTGCACCCCCGCAGTTTGCCATTGGGCTTATTTGTCACTGCGACGCTGCCGGGCCAGCCGGTTGACTCCGCTGTACGATTGCCCAGCTCGGTGTTGCACGCCGACGACTCGGTCTTTGTGGTGTCGGAAAATGTGTTGCGCCGCAAGCGGGTGAATATCATTCATCGTGAGGGTGATACGGTGGTGATTAATGGCGGGCTGGAGCCCGGCGATAAAGTCGTCACCACGCGCCTGGAGCTGATGTTTGAAGGTATGAAGGTCGAGCTGGCTGATGGTTGAATCGCGCTATCAGAATGAGAAGGGCCCCATTGGGTGGATGGCTTCAAATCCCATTGCGGCCAATCTGCTGCTGGTGATCGTACTGGTCGCTGGCCTGATCGCGATTCAAGGTATTCGCAAGGAAGTCTTTCCGAATTTCCCCACTGACACGTTCACTGTAACCGTGCCGTACCCGGGTAGTTCTCCCGAGGAAATTGAGCAGGGCATCCTGTTAAAAGTAGAAGAAGAACTGCGCGATATAGTGGGGTTGAAGGAAATTCGCAGCACCGCAATGGAAGGCGTGGGCGTCGTCACTGTGGAAATGGAGGCGGGCAGCGATATTGCCAAAGCGCTCAATGAGGCCAAGGTCCGGGTCGATGGTATTCCCTCCTTTCCGCTGGATGCGGAGGAACCGATCGTTGAAGAGTTGATCAGTCGCGGATACGCCATGCGTGTCAGTGTGTATGGCGATCTTGATGAGGTGGGTCTGAAGCAGCTCACCGAGCAGGTGCGGGAGGAAATTCTCGATCTGGAGGGTATCAGCGAGATTCGTATTCTGGGCGAGCGCGACTACGAAATGTCCATCGAGGTTTCAACGGAGGCTCTGCGGCGCTATGGCCTGGATTTTGATCAGGTGGTTGCCGCGGTCAAAAACCGCTCGCGTGATCTGCCCGGCGGCAGTATGCGCACCGAACATGGCTCCATCAAATTGCGCTCGGTATCCCAGGCCTATACCGGCGAAGAGTACGCTGCACTGAATTTGTTGACGCGCGAGGACGGTACCTCCATCACGCTGGGGGAGGTGGCCCAGGTTGTCGATGGCTTTGAGGATCAGCCTGTACTGAGTACGCTCAATGGCCGGCGCGCCATAACCCTGATTATCGACAGGGTCGGCAATCAGGATGTGTTGCAGATAACAGATGAGTTGCGCACGTATGTCGCCGAAAAACAGGCGCGCCTCTCCGAGGGTGTTTTCGTTGTCGGCTGGATTGACGAGAGCAAAATCTTGCGTGGTCGCATCGATCTCATGCTGCGCAACGCCGCTCAGGGCGCGCTGCTAGTAGTGATCGCGCTGGCTCTGTTTCTGGATCTGACGCTGGCCCTGTGGGTGATAGTGGGGGTGCCGTTTGCGATACTGGCAACACTGGCGACCATCTATTTCCTCGGTATACCGGTATCGATCAATGTGTTGTCTGTTTTTGCCTTCATATTGGTGCTGGGTATTCTGGTTGACGACGGGATTGTCACCGCAGAAAGCGCCTATGCCTATTTACAGGCAGAACGACAGGGCTTGCCCAGCGTATTGCGAGGTGTCCGCAGGGTTGCGACGGCGACAATTTTCGGCGCGCTGACGACGATGATAGCCTTTGCTCCGACGATGTTTTTGACCGAGGGCTTTGCGCGCGTGGGCACGCATATGGGGCCCGTGGTCATCCTGTGTATATTCTTTTCCCTGATTGAGACCAAGTTGATTCTCCCCGCACACCTGCGCCACTTGCGCGTGGGTGAATCGAAATCCGCTGGTGTGCGCGGCGCGATACGGCGGTTCCAGGGGCGTTTCGCAACGGCGCTTGCCAATTTTGCATCCGGTCCCTATCGGCGCTTCCTTATGTTTTGCCTGCATCATCGCTACACGACGATAGCCGTGTTTGTCGCCCTGCTCATTGTCTCGCTGGCATTGATGCCCTCTGGTCTGGTGAGGTTTGTGTTTTTCCCGAATGTACCCTCAGACCAGATTTACGTGACGCTTGAGATGCCGCAGGGAGCACCCTGGGAGAAAACCCACGATTATGCGCGGCGTATCGAGGTGGCCGTCAAGGCGATGAATGAGCGTTATCTGCAAGAGGTGGGTACCTCGGTTGATGTCGTCAGAGAGCTGCTGGTGGTATCGGAAAGTGATACCCAGGCCAGAGTGGATGTCGAACTGGTGCCCAGTGAAGAGCGGACTATCAGTTCCGTGGTGCTGGCACAGTGGCTGCGGGAGGAGTTGGGTACTCTCGAAGGTATTCGCTCTCTCAACATCGACGCTGTGGCCGGCCCGTCCGGCGCCGCTCTGGAGTTGCAGTTACAGGGCCAGGATCTGGAAACGTTGCGGTTGGCCGCGCAGGATGTGAAACGCTCTCTGGCACAGATGAACGGCGTGCAGGATATCAGTGACAGTTTCAATTCCGGTGGCCGTGAGCTCGATATTCATGTCTCTGTCGAAGGTGAGGCGCTGGGACTGGGCGATGTGGAATTGGCGCGGCAGGTGCGGCAGGCATTCTTCGGTGCTGAAATACAACGGGTTCAGCGCGGGCGCAACGAGGTGCGGGTCTATGTCCGCTTGCCAGCTGCCCAGCGCAGCCAAATTGAAAGCCTGAGCGGATTGTGGATACGCCTGCCCGATGGGCGCAAGGTGCCATTTTCTGTTGTGGGTACGGCGCGTGAAACAACAGGGTTGAGTACGATCAATCGGATAGATCGCAAACGGGTCGTGACGGTGGAGGCCGATATCAACAAGATGTTGGTTGAGCCCAGCGAGGTTATCGCTTTACTCCAGACGCAGGTGCTTCCCGATCTGTTGGTGAAATATCCCGGCATTAGCTTCAACTTTGGCGGCGAGGCCGAGGCGGAGGAGAAAACATCATCGGTACTCTTGTACGGCTTTGTCATTGTCCTGCTGATGATCTTCGGCGCGCTCGCAATACCCCTGAAGAGCTATCTGCAACCGCTGTTGATTATGTCTGTGATTCCCTTTGGCATCATCGGCGCTATTCTTGGACATCTGCTGCTGGGTAAAGATGTCAGCATGTTGTCGGTCATCGGGATCATTGGCCTGGTGGGTGTTGTGGTCAACGACAGTCTGGTGATGGTGGATTTCATTAATCACTACATCGATGAAGGCCACGACTGGCGGTCGGCGGTGGTCGAGGCGGGGCCGCAGCGGTTTCGCGCGGTGATACTGACTTCAGTGACAACGTTCCTCGGTTTGTTGCCCATACAAATGGAGACGTCTATCCAGTCCGAGTTTGTAAAGCCTATGGCGATATCGATTGCGTTCGGTGTGTTGTTTGCAACCCTCGTCACCTTGATCCTTGTGCCGGTCATTTACTTTATGGCCCATGATCTGGCGGAGCGGGCCAAAGCGTTCTGGTTGGGAGTGACTGAGCCGAGTCAGTAGCGCGCGTGGCGATGCATTAGGCGCGCTGGAAAAGGGCAATTGCCTCACTGTGACCAGTGTGGGGAAACATATCTACCATGGCAGCTTTCGCCAGGCGATAGCCGCCCTGGCGCAGGATTCGGGCATCCCGCAGTAGCGTTGCCGGGTGGCATGAGATATACACCAGTCGTTTAACTTTTGCCTTTATCAGCGCCTCGCAAACGGCCTTCGCTCCTGCTCGCGGGGGGTCCAGAATGGCAATATCCGCCCGGGGCAGGTGTACTTCATTTGTCATCAGGTTGAGCGTGGTAGCGCGCACATTATCTATGCCGTTGCGTTCGGCATTGGCTGCCAGTCGCGCCGTCATGCTGGCGTCATTTTCAAAGGTGTGGACGCTCCTGGCTTTGCAGGCCAGCGGCAAGCTGAAATTCCCTATGCCGGCGAAAAGATCGAGCGCATCTTCATCTTCGCCCGGTTGCAACCATTGTAGAGCCCGTGCCACCAGAGTCGCATTGACGGCCCAATGGGTCTGGGTGAAGTCGCCCGGCTGATAGCCTAACACCAGCTCTGGTGACGGCGTTGTACCCTCGGCAATTACGCCCCCTGCCCGAAGCTGCAGTTCCCCCTCGGCCAGAAGTTCCTGCCATAGTCCCAGCTCGTTGTCGTCATCTTCACTGGCGTGCGTATCGTCACGCGTTTTTTTATGGGTGGCAAGGCGGGCGCGCAGTGCGATAACCCCGTCTGTCAGCATCGCCTCGCGCAGTTCAGCCAGGGTCTTCTCGCCTGGATTTGCCGCAAAATAGAAACACAGCCCAAGCTGGTTATTGCTGTCTGCGTCGATCTCGATCTCTCGCAGCCCTTGCAGGTCTGGCGCCCGCAGTAGCCTCTGGGGCAAAGCCTGTATCATCGCATTGACCGCCGGATTGGCCACCAGACAATGTTCTACATTCACCGCCTGTCGCGACCGGTGCTGGCGAAGCGCAAGCACAAAACCCTTTTGCGTATCGCGTGTTACCAGAAGACGCAGTCGGTGGCGAAAACCGGCTGAATCACTGAGTATCGGTGGGTCCAGTTCGAGCGGGAAATCACCTTTCAGTAGCGTTTGCAGCATCGTTTGCTGGTGCTGCTGCTGTGCGTCCATCGACCAGTGTTGCAAACTGCAGCCGCCGCATTCGTTGAAAATCGGACATTCGGGCTGCACACGATCGGCATTGGGCGCTGAATCAGCAACCCGCTCTAGCATCACTGCTTCGTCAAAACCTTTCTTTACCGCTGTGCACTGCGCTTGTACTTGCTCGCCCTCCAGAGCGCCACTGACAAAGACAATCTTGCCGTCACGGCGTGCGACACCGCGGCCCTCCTGGCTCATACGTTCGATTGTCAGCGTGGCCTTACCCCACAGTCGGGCGGGGCCCTTTTTGACGGATGTCCTGCGCGAGGGTCTGCGAGATGTCGGAGATCTGGCCATGAACCGTTCGCCTCAAGCCAGCTGTATTTGCAGTGATTCGCCGGCAAACTCGATTACATCGCCGGCGACTATTTTTCTGCGTTTGCGGGTCTCCACCTCGCCGTTGACGTTTACCTGTCCATCGGCAATGACCAGTTTGGCCTCGCCGCCGGTGGTTACCAGGCCCTCAAATTTCAGTATCTTGAAGAGTTCGACGGGTTGTTTTGTAATCTCTACGGTGCGCATTGTTAATTCCGGGAATGAACTGCGCGCAGTGTAGCTTGAATCGTCTGGCTATTCATTGACTCATACCCGCACTTGATCTCATCGTCGCTCTGGTCTTAACTACAAACCTGCCCGTGGCTGGAATGAAGGAGTCACGGGGTGTTCGTTAGGTGACTTTCATGGGATAAGACAGGACTAACCAATGAATAAACTGATTAGCCTCATTCTGGGTTTTGCTTTTGTACTATTTCTCCCGGCGCCGTCAATGGCGCAGATGGGCGACTTTAAAAATACGACACCCGAAGAGCGGGCCCAGAAGCTGACAAGTACGATGCAGAGCGATCTTTCGCTGGACGAGGAAACCACCAAGGCGGTATCTGAGATCAATCTCAAATATGCCAAGGAGGCCCAGACCGTGATGGATTCCAGTGGGACTCAGTTTGGCAAGGCGATGACGTTCAGAAAGAACGAGCAAGCCAAGGATGCTGAATTGAAGGGGGTGCTGAGCCCGGAGCAATACAGCCAGTACGAGGAGAAGAAGTCAGCGATGCGAGATACCATGAAGCAAAAATTCATGGAGAAAAGGCAAGCTGCCCAGTAACACTGTCAGCCTATAGTTGATATCACATTTGATTAATCGCCCGACGATGCTGCCGGGCCGCATTGGAGTTGTAGAACATGACATCAAGAACGACCAATATCCTTGCCGCAACTTCGCTTTCGCTGCTGCTGGCCACAGTGCCGGCATTTGCCCAGAAAGCGGGTCAGTCAGTAAGAATCAGTACGGGAATCGTGGACAACGTTCAGCGCGTGAAGCTGGATTCAGAAGCGGGCACCGGTGCAATGATAGGCGGGGCATTGGGTCTGTTGACGTCCGGAGGCAAGTCGACCAGCAAAAAAGCGCGCAACACCATACTCGGTGCCGGCGCAGGTGGCGCGCTGGCCAGTGCGACCCAGGGCAGTCGTAACGGTGTGGCTTATACCATTCTCACCACTGACGGCAACTCGATTCGTGTCGTGACCGACCAGACAGAAATCATCAAGGGAGACTGTGTAGTTGTTGAGGAGAACGGCAGCACCACCAATGTTCGCCGTGTTACCCCCACAGCTTGTGATGCAGCTTCAGCCAGGGCGCGTGAAGAACTGAAAGGCAGCTTCCAGTTGGAGGCGCAAGAATGTCACAACGCCAAGCAGCAACTTGTTGAGGCGACAACGGCTGAACAGGTGGATCTGGCTCGCCGCAAAATGGAAATACTGTGCAGTGACTGATCTGTTTGCACCGCGATGAAGACACAGCCCGCCAATATGCTATTTGATGGCGGGTGGCTCTCAGCGCTTCGTCAGGTGCTCCTGCATTCCCAGCCGCGCCATTGTGCGCACCAGATTACTGCGGTCCAGCTTTAACGAGCGGGCGACGGCAGCCAGTTTGCCATTGTGGTGTTTAAGCTGTTCCTCAATTAGCCGGCGCTGAAAGGCGTCGACGCTTTCCCGCAGACTGCGCACAGGCGCATCGTCTGTGCCGGGCGGGGCTCCCTCTGCCCTTGGTTCTGCTACACCAGTTCCTGTTCCGTTTTGTAGGCCAAGGTGGTGTTCGTCGATACTGATAATGCTGCTTCCACGGCCCTGTTCGCGTATCGCACGCAGCGCCGCCCGGCTCAGCAGATGCTCCAGTTCACGCACATTGCCCGGCCAGTCGTAGCGCTCTAATTGATCGCTGGCACCCGCGGACAGGCGCAGCCTGGAGACGCCGAGTTGGTGTTGGTTCTTTTCCAGAAAATACCCGGCCAGCAATATGCAGTCCTTCTTCCGGTCGCGCAGCGGTGGTACCGGTAGCGGATAGACGCTCAGGCGATGGTAGAGATCTGCGCGAAAACGGCCCTCTTTTACCTCGCGCTGCAGCTCGCGATTGGTTGCCGCTATGATGCGCACGTCTACTGTGATGGCTCGGTCACTGCCGATGCGCTGGATTTCTCCACTTTGAAGCGCCCTTAATAGCTTGGCCTGTATTGATAGTGAGAGCTCACCAACTTCATCCAGAAATAGTGTCCCGCCGTCTGCCAGTTCGAAGCGGCCGCTGCGATCTTGGGTGGCGCCAGAGAAGGAGCCGCGCAGATGACCGAACAGCTCGCTTTCGACAATATTCTCCGGCAGCGCGGCGCAGTTGATTTGTACCAGGGGCTGGGCAGCGCGCTGGGAGGACAGGTGTATGTTGCGTGCGACCAGCTCTTTGCCGACGCCGGTCTCCCCGGTAATCAACACAGACAGGTCAGTCGGTGCAACGGTGTGGATTTCGTTCAGCATGTCTTGCAGGGCAGCACTGCGTCCGATGATCTCGTGCTTGAGGTCGTTGGCGATGAGCCGCTGGGTGATCTCGTGTTGATGCTCGG
Source organism: Halioglobus japonicus (assembly GCA_902705825.1). Classification (GTDB taxonomy): domain Bacteria; phylum Pseudomonadota; class Gammaproteobacteria; order Pseudomonadales; family Halieaceae; genus Marimicrobium. The sequence continues at coordinate 85,139 of CACSIL010000001.1, forward strand.
CGCGCAGCTCCAGCGCTTCAATGTGTTGACTGGTTTTGATGGCTGCGGCAACTGCGGCAATGTTGGCGCGCGTTTCCATTGGGTCAAGATGGTCAAAGGCACCTGCCGATAGCGCGTCCAGCGTCAGTACGCCCCAGGGCTTGTCATCGATATAGATGGTGCTGCCCATGCAGTCGTGGACATGCAGTTGATCGCGGCCATCTTCAACCAACCCATCGTACGGGTCTGGCAGGTCTGAGTCCGCCTCAAACCGGGTGACGGCACGATTCTGCAGGATGGCGTGAAGCCGGGGGTGTTCCTGAATGTTAAAGCGCCTGGCCAGCGCTTCGCGTTTTAATCCAATGACGGCGAGTGGGTGCAGCACGTCCCCTTCGAGTTTGAGCAGGGCTATTGCGTCACAGGGCGTGCCGCGTTCGACGTAGGAGCGGTGCAGTATTTCGAGCATGCGCTGGTAGCGCTGTCTGGCTGTCAGGTCGCGATTCAGGTCTTCGACGATGTCGATGAAGGGCAGAATATCCATCAGGTAAGATTAACCTTAATAAGGTCATAAAGACATAAACTATTTAGAGGTCATTATGACCTGTATGTGAAAAAATGGAGTAAATACAGGGGGTTAAAACTTGGCACGGTTTGTGTATTACAAGTGGCGGGTACGCAAAACAGGTGTACCATTATTTCTGCATATAATCGAGAGGAAGACCCAATGCTGGACAAAGCGACAGTTGACGTGATCAAAGCCACCGTACCCGCCGTGAAAGCACATGCCGATGCTATTACCGAATGCTTCTACCCGTTGATGTTTGAGCAATACCCCGAGGTCCTCCCCTACTTTAACCAGACGAACCAGGGCAAGGGCACACAGCCTAAGGCTTTGGCTAATGCCGTCGTCGCCTATGGTGCGAATATCGACGAGCTCGGTAACCTGAGTGATGCCGTTGCACAAATCGTGCAGAAACACTGCTCGTTGGGTGTGTTGCCGGAGCACTACAGCATTGTCGGCTCTTGCCTGCTGCAGGCGATTGCCAAAGTGCTGGGCGATGCCGCTACCGATGAGATTATTGATGCCTGGGGTAAAGCCTACGGGCAACTGGCTGAGATACTGATAGCCGCCGAGGAGACGGTATACAGTGCCACCGAGCACGCCCCGGGCGGTTGGCGCGGAGAGCGGGCTTTCAAACTCGTCAAGCGCATTGACGAAAGCTCCATCATCACCTCCTTCTATTTTGAGCCCGTCGACGGGGGAGCGGTGCCCGAGTTTGAGCCGGGACAGGCGATCACTGTCGTGCTGAATATCAACGGTGACAGTGTGCGCCGCAACTACAGTCTGTCGGATGCGCCGGGTACTGGTTACCTGCGTATCAGTATCAAGCGCGAGCCTCAGGGGCTGGTTTCAAACTTCCTGCACGACACACTGGAGGTCGGCAGTGAGGTGAATATGCTGCCGCCAGCGGGACAATTTGTGCTGCGCAGGAACGACAAGCCACTGGTATTGCTGACCGGCGGTGTCGGCATAACACCTGCTATCAGCATGGTCAATGTGGAAGCAACCAGTGGCCGTGAGGTGCGCTTTATACACGCAGCGCTGAACAGCAAAGTACATGCGTTCAGGGCGCATGTTGACCAGTTGGCTGCGGCCAACAGCAATATTTCGGCGCTTTACGTCTACAGCGAGCCCGAGGCCGATTGCGCGCCGCACGTCAGCGGTTTTGTAACCGCAGACATCCTTGCAGCGCAGCTGCCAGAAGATCGTGATGTGGAGCTGTATTTCCTGGGGCCGAAGCCTTTCATGACTGCCATGTTCAGAATTGCCAGGGATTTAGGCGTGCCGCCTTCGCAGATCCACTATGAGTTTTTTGGACCGACGGAGGAATTGGAAGCCGGTTAAACCGGCTTCAGGCACCAGTATCGGGCCCCACTGCCAGAGCAGAGGGTGGCAAAAAGTCTACAATTGCCCAGAAAAGTAGCAAGCTGCCCTCGCTATTTGTCGTAAACTGGACCTGCAACACGATAAAAAGGGATGAAACGGGGTGAAATTTCTACTTCGGTCAGGGGTGGCTGCAGTGATGTTGTCTGCGGTCGCAGCAGGCGCGGATACCAATAGTACGGTTTTGTCAGCGCAGGGCACAGTATTGTCCAATGCGACGTCTGCACAGGAAAGCGATGCAGAGCAGCCGGCAATGAAGATCTTCAAATATACCAATAGATCCGGGGTACGCTCGTATTCTGATAGAGCCCCAATGGGCGTCAGTTATGAGATAGTTCAGCTGTCCTGTTTTGCCTGCAATGTTAAATCCACGCTGGATTGGAACAATATTCCGCTCTACCTGAATGACTACCGCTCCACGATCACCGCAGCCGCCAGAAAATACCAGGTAGACCCGGCATTGGTGCGGGCCGTGATACATGCTGAATCGGCCTTCAGGCCCGGGGCTCGTTCGAAAAAGGGTGCGCTGGGGTTGATGCAACTGATGCCGGCGACGGCGCGCGATATGGATGTCGTCGATGCGCTGGAGCCACAGGACAATATTTTCGGTGGGGTGCGCTATCTCGCCTGGCTACTCGAACAGAACGGCGGAAATACCATGCTGGCAACAGCGGCTTACAACGCCGGGCCAGGGGCGGTAAAACGACACAACGGTATTCCTCCCTACGAAGAAACTCGTACTTACGTAAAACGCGTCAAACTCCTGCATGACCGCTACAAGCTGGCGCTGAACAAAACGTTCTCCGGTGAATGGATATCGCAAGCCGATAGTTATTGACCTGCGGGCACCCGGCGGCAGCCCTGTATCGTTTCAAGGTGCTGCGACTTAGCGCCGTTCCTTTTCCAGCCACTGTTCCAATTCTTCCTCTCCCAGCGGATGGTCTCCGGGGGGCACTCGAAAGCTGTCCCGAATTTCATTCCAGGTGTTGGGGTTTAACCAGAGATTGATAAGAAACACGACCAACATTGCGATGATGGCCCCCGTGCCTGCCAGCAGCATATCCTTCTGCGCATCCCATACATCGCCCTGCGTTCCCAAGAATGCCAGGCCCAACTCCGGTGCAACCATTGCCGCGGCTTTCCATTCAACAATTTCATAAATGGCTGAGATGGAAAAAGTGATGTCGATGGGGAAAAAATACGCCCAGAACCCTCGAAGCTGGGCAATACGCACCAGCACTTCGCGCACCGGATACGCCAGCAGTAAACCAAAGCAAAAGTGTACTAATCGATCGTACATATTGCGGTCGGCGCCGACCCACTCCTGCAGCACATCGCCAAAGGGTACCTCCGCGTAGGTAGAGTGCGAGCCTATGACATGCAGGCACATAAAAAGCGTGATAAGCCCGTATGAGATATCCGACAATCTGAAGAAGCGCGCAGTTACAAGGAGCACGGGTACCCAGAAAAAGACCAGGTAATTTTCCAGTAGCCAGTCATCCGGGTGGAGTGGTTTCCACGCCGCCCAGGCCCAGGTGATCAGAAAAATACCCAGAAGTACGAGCCTGAATCCGTAACCTTGTTTGGAAGTCATAAGTTCGAAGCAATCCTGGCGAAGTTATGTGGCGGTGGAAAACAGTATATCGAAGAGTGTTGTTCAGATGCAGTATAGGGGTTTGGCACCTATTGCCGTCAGCATATATGATGCGGGTGTCGGGTAGTCTCCAGGGGAAGCCGGGCGGAGGGCTCCAATAGATCAGCTCGATGTGACGTTTGGGATAAATACAATGGAAAGCAGCGGGCAGACCAATACACAGTCAGCGCCAGCACGGGTCATCGAAGTGCAGCATCTGGTGAAACGCTTCGCCGGTGCAGAACATGCGATCATCGATGATTTATCGTTCGCTGTCCCTGCCGACAGCTGCCTGAGTCTGCTTGGCCCCTCGGGGTGCGGTAAGACTACGCTATTGCGACTGTTGATGGGGTTGGAGGAGCCCAGCAGCGGTGTAATTCACGTAGCACCCGCGCAGGCAAAGCATATGAGCTATGTCTTTCAGGAGCCCAGATTAGTGCCGTGGCGCACCTGTCTGGAGAACGTGCTGTTGCCGCTGGAGCTGATACACCAGAACAATCAGGCATCACAAGCCTATGCCCTCGACCTGTTGCAACAACTGGGCCTGGATGAACGATTGCAGCATTTTCCCGGTGAACTCAGCGGTGGCATGCAGATGCGCGTGGCACTGGCGCGCGCACTGGTGACTGAGCCAAAGATTGTTCTACTGGATGAGCCGTTTGCCGCACTCGATGAGCGCACGCGTTTTCGCATGCAGGATCTGCTGCTGGAGCTTAAATCGCGGCTGCAATTGCAGTACGTGTTCGTGACACACTCGATCGCAGAGGCGGTCTATCTCGGCGATCAAATCCTGTTGATGGACAGCACGGGGCGAGCCAGAGATTGGCGCGGTGTTGACTTCTCCGAGCGGAATCAGGCGCTGAAACTGGCGCCCGCATTCAATTCTATTGTGCAAACCTACTCACAGCTTTTCAGTGAGATGGAGCGTAACAGCACAGCATCAGGTAGCGGCGAGTCACGGCCATGACCAAACGAATCAAGGCATGGCTGGTGGAAAAATACCCGGCCTGGATTTTTCTGGCGGTATTACTGCTGGGCTGGGAGTATGTGGTGGCGCAGGAGTGGGTGGCCTCATATTTGCTCCCTTCACCCACGCAGATATTTCAAACCACGGTGGAATTATGGCCGGAAATTTATGCGGCCACACTGAGCACGGCAAACTCTATCGCCTGGGGCCTGGGTTGGAGCGCGGTCAGTGGTGTCACGCTGGCGCTGCTGTTTTTTGCGATTCCGATTGTCCGCCGGGCAGTGTTGCCGTTCTGTATCTTCTTTCAGACAGTACCTATTATCTCTATCGCACCTCTGCTGGTGATCTGGTTCGGTTTCGGCCAGCCTACCGTCAGGGCATCGGCTTTTATCGTGTCCATTTTTCCTATCCTCGCCAATACCCTGACCGGTCTGCAGGAAACTGATCCCCACCTTAAAGAGCTGTTCAGGTTGTACCGGCCCTCGCCATGGCAGCTGATTTTCAAGTTGCAGATACCCTCGGCAATTCCCTATATTCTAACGGGCATCAAGATATCCGCCGGGCTTGCAGTGATTGGTGCTATCGTCGGTGAGTTTATCGCCGGTGGCGGGTTGGGTAGCCTGATAGATGCGGCGCGCACCCAGCAACGTGTCGACTTGGTGTTCAGCGGCGTGGTGATGTCCAGCGTACTGGCGCTGCTACTGGTATTCATTATTGAGGTCGTCAGCCGTGTATTGCTGCGGGGCAGGCCCTATTTGAGGAAATTATAATGCGTAGGCTGGGTATTTTTGTGTTGGCCTTGTTGTTCAGTTGTCAGGTTCTGGCGCAAGCTGCTGCGTCGCCTGCGCCATTGGTGCTGGCACTCAACTGGAAACCGGAGCCACAGTTTGGCGGGTTTTATGCAGCGCAGGTTCAGGGCTACTACAACGACAATGGTCTGGACGTAGACATTATTGAGGGTGGCTCGGGCACGCCTACCATACAGATGCTGTTGGCCGGCAGAGTTGACTACGCAATTGTCTCGGCCGACGAAGTTATTATTGCGTTGGCGCGAGGTGGCAGCGATATAGTCGCCTTGTTCGCCACTTACCAGACCAATCCGCAGGGCATTATGACGCACGCCGAGCGCGGCTTTGAGTCGATAGATGACGTTCTGCATAGCGAGGGTGTGCTGCTGTGGCAATCCGGTCTGCCGTATGCGCAATTTTTCAAGAAGCAGTATTCACCGTTCAAAGTTGTCACCGCACCCTATCTCGGTGGCATCGGTAACTTTCAAAACGACGTAAAGGTTTCACAGCAGTGCTTTGTCACCAGTGAGCCATTGACGGCCGCGGCAGCCGGGCTCAAAGTAAAAACCTTCCTGGTAGCCGACAGTGGCTACAACCCCTACACCGCGGTACTGGTCACGCAGCGTCAACGCTGGGAGAAATCACCGGCCGAGGTTAAAGCCATGGTGGCTGCAGTGCGCAGCGGCTGGAACAATTACCTGCAGGACCCAGCAGAGACCAACAAGGCCATGCTGGCACTCAACCGCGCGATGTCCCGAGAAACCTTTACGCAAAGCGCACAGGCGCAGCGCGAGCTTATCAAAACCCCTACTACTGAGCGGGTGGGGGAGATGACGCAGGCCCGCTGGCAAACGCTGGCTGACCAACTGCTAGATATCAAGGTGGTTCGCCAGCCAGTGTCTGTGGACAAGGTGTTTGTTGATTTATAGCGCCTGCTAACTGCCGTGCAGGTTTTCGAGATGGCGGAGTGTCAGGCGCGCAGCGCGCTCCCAGGTGAATGCACGCGATCTGGCTACTGCGTTTGCAGATAAGCGCGCTCGCAGCGCCGCATTTTCCACTATTTCAATAATCGCTTTGCAGATGTCCTGCGTATCAAACGGGTCGAAATAGAGACCGGCGTCACCGACGACCTCCGGCAACGAACCCCTGTCACTGGACAGTACCGGTGCAGAGCAGGCCATCGCCTCAATCGCAGGCAGCCCAAAACCCTCGGAGAATGACGGCATCGCTGCGGCAATCGCGCTGCTGTAAAGCGCCATTAGATCCTCGTCAGATACATATCCAGAGAAATGTACCCTGTTGCACAATGTAGGACTGGCCATCACTTTTTCGTTCAGTGAATCGTAGTTGGAGAGAAAGCCCCCGCCCTTGAAATCGCCGATCAGGGCCAGATGCAATTCCCCGATTCGCCCACTCTGAATGGCCTTCTCAAAACCGTCGATCAGCCCGTGAAGATTCTTGTGAGGCGCCAGCCCTCCCACATAGACAATGATGGGGGCATCTGCAGGCAGTTGCGCTCGCTGGCGCGCCGCCAGCATCAGTGCACGGTCGCGGGTCTGCTTGAAGTTGGGATTTGAAGCTGCTCCGGCAACATCTATGCTGCCGCCAGACACCTTCATGTATTCAATAATCTCAGCTTTTGCTGCCTGGGAAACCGTCAGTATGCGGGAACTGCGCCACAGTGCGAGTTTGACCTTCAACGTCCAGAAAAGGCGATTTTTCCACTTGGGAAATATCAGCTTGGGGTAGTGTTCTGCGATGGCGTCGTGGACGGTTACCATGCTTGGAAGGCCGCGTGGCACTGGGTACCAGGAGTACACGGCGGGAAAGAACATGATATCCAGCGGGGTGTCAGCGACTGCTTTGTACAGTTTGTGCATGTCGAATACAGAGCGACTGCTGTCCGCTACCGCAGCCTCGGTGGTCGGCCGCGAAGATGCGACTTGTACCACGCTCACATTGCTGAAGTCTGCAAGCTCGTGCAGCGACTGATCGACGAAGAGATAGAAATGGTGATTGGTTTCCAGTTGGAACAGTGCAGTTAGCAGTTCACGCGTGAATCGGCCAAACCCGCGATTGTTCCACCAGCAGGTAGCGTCAATACCGATGTTCACGCACTACACCTTTTTTTATTGGATTGAGGACAAACGGGGAACGTCTGATTCCCGGCTTATTGATAGCGGGCATATTACACCACGGGTTTGTCCATATAAGAAGCCTGTACAATAGGCTCGTTGAGTGACCCGTAGTGCAGGCGTTTTACCGATGGTGGCGTTCAGGGTATGCTCCAGTGTCTGATAAAAGTAGCAGGCCAGTATTGTGAGTACTCCCCGAATGATTGAACGTCCATCTGCCATAAACCCTGTATTTATCTTGCAGAGACAATCTCTGGTGATCAGGTTGTGCCGGGGTGGCATGCAGGCGTTGCTGTTGTTGTTGCTTGTTACAGGACTCGCGTCCTGTGAGAAGGAGGGCGCATTGCTGGCTGAGCAGGAGTATCGGTCAGCACTGGTCGGGCAGTGGCAGGGCAATGTCGGCGACGAGAGTGAGTCCATCAGCTTCGAGGAAGACGGTAGTTTCAGCAGCCAAGTGCGATCGAATGGTTTTATAGGTGCCACATTAGGCCAGGGTACTACCGGCAAGGTTGGCGGGAGTTGGACACTGCAGGGCAATGTCATCACATTGGCTATCGATCAGGTCAGCAAAGAGAGCCCTCTGAACCTGGCAACGGTCAGTACTATTGTCAGCTTCCACCAGAATCAGCTGGTGGTGAAAAGCGACAGCGGTGAAACCTCGACTTTTGTTCGAGCCATGTAACGGTCTCGTTGCTTGCTGGTGCTGGTCCGGCATCCGTCATCCCGCGCGCAACGCACAGCAGCTTTATCGATAAATCCTGAGCGTTTTGTAGCTGTCTCCGGACGCTAGCGGGATGTTATCAATAGTCAGTGTGTCGCCCGTGACAGTGGCCTCACCAGAAAGCGCACCGTTATCCCATGACCACTTCAGGGTCTGTCCGTCGCGCAGCTCAAAGTTCCGGGCGCGCCGCGGGGTGACACTGATCGTGATATTTTCAGGTTGATCGGGAATGCCCTTGCCAAGATTCACTCGCCGCTGGTACTTGAGGGGGAAAACGATCTGTGCGCTCTCGTCGATTATATTGGCGTGATCCCAGATGATTCCCATGTTGTAGTGGCCGCGTGGAAATTTCTCCTGCTTGATTCGATCCGCTGCCAGCAGCGGGTAGTTGCCGGTCGATTGAGTAATTGCGGGGTGGGCGCGGTCCAGCGTCACATCCTGTTCCGGGCTTTCAAATACGGACATGTTCGGCAGTTTTACGCCCTCTTCGTAAAATGCATGCCCGGCTTTCACCCAGCCGAACGCGCCACCGATTTTTTGTTCCTCCAGCAGATTTACGAACAATAATTGTGTACTTGCCCTGTTCAGCCCGGCACTGAACTGGTCATTCGTGCTGAAGGCATGGCGGTAGTGCATGCCTCGTACTATCGGGTCTGTACGCGATTGAACTGCGAAATCAATACTGTCCCACAGCGCCTCGTTGGCCAGATTGTCGGGAGGGAAGGTGCTGTACTGTGCGGGGTCTCTCTCGGCAATCTGCCGCGGCATGATCACCCCCGACACAGCGGAGGAATAGGCAATGTTAGCGCGCCACGGCTCGGGTAAGATCATCGTTTGTATAACTGCGCCGGCACCACCCATGGACGGCCCACCCAGCACGATGCCGCGTTCGCTGACATCGATATCGTAGCGCTCAGTCAGGAATTCTAACGTGGCGGCAATTCTGCGCCCCGGATAGGGTGTGCCATCACTGCCAAATGTCCACCACTCCCGCCATTTTGTGTTGTAGGCCTCCGCGTCCTGTGTGCGCACTTCAATATCGCCCAGCGATGACGGCCCAAATACCCGCATGGTGCCCTCGCCGCCGCCGGAGCCGTGCATCATCACATAAATTCGGGGGTCTGCTGGCAGCGGGTCCTTGCGCGAATAGGCCCATTTGAAATCTACGCCGTGGGGATCGTAGTAGGCATTTGCGTCGATATCCATGGTGCCCGCGTAGAATTTCCATCGGCCGCCCTGTTCTGTGGCTTCTACAGGCGCGGTGATCAGCCGGGGGTTGGCTGCCCCATTATCGGCTGCTTTTGAGAGCGCAGTGCCGCTGGCAACGACGCTGCTGAGCAGCGCCAACGCGGGCAGTGTCAGTCCAAAAGAAAGCCCGAGCGAGGTCGGTTTCTGCAAAAGTCGTCTGCGGCGGGTTTGGTAGCGCATAGCAATTTTCAAGGTCAGGATTGATCTCCAAGCATAGCAGCACGCATGGAGTAGCAGAAGCGGTTGGCCAGCTCAGCACTAATCCCTTTATAATGCCCCATTAATAGATTGCAGATTCAAAGGGAGACACTGTGAACTACAGAAATTGGACGAAATCTTTCACCTGCACGGCCGTTATGGCGCTTGTTTTGGCGTTCTTTCACTCCGCCACTTTTGCCGAGACAGAGTATGTCGCGAAGACAGCAAAGAATGTGAAGGTCAGCATCGACGATCTGAGTTCCATGTTGCTACCGCTGACCAAGTCAGAGCTGGAGGTAGAGGCAGACGCCTGGCAGAACGCGCTGTCTAGCAAGGTTAGTCAAGTGAGTAAGCTTGAAATCCGCAATAGGGACGCCGCGCAGAAAGCGGCATTGAGCAGCCAGGCCGCTGGTGAAAGTGCTAGCGCCAACGCACAGTCAGGCGGTGCGTCCTCTGATACACAGCCTGTGGCTGAAGACACCGAGCTGAAGGCCAAAATAGTGGCGATGCGGCTCGATCAGAGCGCCATTGGCAAGCGTTACGGCCTCGTGTTGGACGCCCTGGAAAGAAAAGGCGGCGACGTCAAGGACCAGCGCCTTTATCTGGATGCAGTGTCGGCTATTGCGCCGCATATCGATGATACCAGCGCTGCATTACTGGCCTTGAAGGAATGGCTGAAGTCCGATGACGGCGGTGTATTGTTTTTCATCAATATTCTGAAATTCGCCGCCGCTATTGTACTTGTCGTATTGATCGCCCGGTTGCTGGGCCGCTTTACCGACCGCATGATTGGCAAACAGCAGGTGTCCATGTTGCTGGAGAGCTTTATCAAAGTTGCTGTGCGTCGCGCGGTACTTGTGATCGGTTTTATCGCCTGTCTACCCATTATAGGTATCAATATCGGGCCGGTGCTGGCGTTGATCGGTGCTGCCGGTCTGGTCATAGGTTTGGCCTTGCAGGGTACGCTCAGCAATTTTGCCAGCGGCCTGTTGATCCTGATTTATCGGCCCTTTGACATGGGTGATGCGATTACAGTGAGTGGCGTCAGCGGTTCAGTGAATGGGATGAACCTGTTGTCTACCACTATCAAGACTTTCGACAACCAGATGATCACGATACCCAACAACAATGTCTGGAATGGCGCAATTACTAATATAACGGGTAGTGATACACGTCGGGTCGACATGGTATTCGGTATTGGTTATGAGGATGATTTCGGCAAAGCGCAGGAGATCTTGCATACCATTCTGTCGCAGCATCCTAAGGTGCTGCAGACACCAGAGCCCAAAATCCGGTTGCATGAACTGGCTGATTCATCGGTGAATCTGATATGCCGTCCGTGGGCGAAAACAGCAGATTACTGGGATGTGTATTGGGATGTGATGGAAACAGTGAAACGCGAGTTTGACAAGCAGGGCGTCTCTATTCCTTTCCCGCAGCGCGATGTGCATTTTTATCCTGTTGCCGGAGCGACAGATCAAGCGGATAAAACAGCCTGAGTACTCGGCGCTAGCCCATGAGCGACGACAACGAAGTTCATGAGCAGAAGCGAATGGGCACCACCATGCAAGTGCTGGCATGGTTGGTGCTGCTCGCTCTGGGTGTCGCCTATTTCAGCGACTTTCTCGACAGCCAGTACAACCCCAATCAGACCCTGCAGACGGGTTATACCGAGGATGGTTTTCGCGAGGTAGTGCTGCAGCGGAATAAATTCGGCCATTACGTTACCAGCGGTAAGATCAATGGCAGCCCCGTGACGTTTATGTTGGATACGGGGGCCACAGGCGTGGCTATTCCGTCCTCCGTGGCATCCCGGCTGGGGCTGCGACGCGGTAACGCCTTCCCTACCCAGACTGCCAATGGCATGTCGACCAGCTACGCGGCGACGCTCAGCAGTATTAGCGTGGGCGATATTGAGCTGTACGATGTCCCCGCCGGGATTACGCCAGGCTTGCAGACAGAGGAAATACTATTGGGTATGTCCTTTCTCAAGCATATCGAATTTACACAGCGCGGCGACACACTGATTCTTCGGCAGGTTCCCTAAGCTGTAATGCCGCTACCTGTTTCTGCAGGCCAAGCCGATGACGGTGGTCGTCAAAGCCGAAACAGCGGAGCGTCAATCGAACAGCGATGCCCAGTTAATACCGTTGATATGGCCGCCGCCATCAACGTACAGGGTATTCCCCGTCATATACCGGGCTTCCTTGCTGGCGAGAAATAGCGCCACGCCCGAAACGTCGTCATAGGGATCACCCATATACCCCATGGGCACCTGCTTGTTTACGCGTTCGGCCATTTGTGGCGCGAACTCCTGCATCGCGAGAAATGCAGCGGTAATTGCGCCGGGGCAGATCGCGTTTACCGTAATGCCATGCGGAGCCCACTCGCGAGCTGCAGTGCGGGTAAGCGCACGCAACGCCTCCTTGGCCACGTTATAGTCCGCTGTCTCTGGGTGTGCGTTCACGCCATTGAGTGAACACAAGTTGATGACGCGGCCGAAGCCGCGTTCCTTCATTGTTGCAAAGGCCGCATTCATGGCCCAGCGCGCGGCGAAGAAGCCGCCATCGAGCTGGCGCTGGAAGTCCTCGTCGGATTTCTCTTCCAGCGGTGACAATGCAGCAGGTGGTACGGCATTGTTGATCAATACATCGACGGCACCGTATTGCTCTATGGCAGCGTTTACCAGCGTTTCAACCTGGTCCTTCTGCGTGACATCACAGTGGCGGTAGTCGGCTCTGGAATTCTCTGCGCGCAACTCTGTGGCGAGGGCCTCTCCGGCATCGTCGTTGATATCGGCGATCACCACCTGATAGCCCGCGCGGGCGAAACGGGTGGCGAACGCTTTTCCGAGGCCGTCTGCAGCACCGGTTACTACTACAACTTGTTCCATACCTTGCTCCTGAAAAACCACTGTAGGTACAGAGTAGCAGCAGCGCTCCAATGTAGGCCAGAACGGGTGTTAATCACGGCGCTGGTACAGCGCGGTGTACTGCCGTCCTGCAGCGATTATGCGGGCTGGTCGGCTCGCTCATCAAAGGAGACCTCGCGATACCAGTCCGTCATATCGTCATACATATTGCCCTTGAGGATATGCATCGGAGCGCGATGATAGATTTTGATGTCGTGGAAGGGGTCGGTGAGAATTTTGATCGCCCACACCAGTCCAGATTGAAAGCCCATCAGATGGAAAAGATGTACCGTGCGAAACAGTACGGCGCCGATGCCGGTGAACAGCCACAGTATGGCGGTGTTGTAGATCAGGCCCTTGTCTATCTGCTGGTCGCCCAGCAGGCCAAAGAAATCGGGTATAAACCACAGCACGATGGGCACTGCTATCCAGATAGACAGCAGTATGACTTTGCGCCTGAGGTTGTAACCCACCTTCACGCTTTCCTTGTACTCGTGAGTCGCGCCGTTAACCTTGTCATAGCTCTTGGGCTCGAAGAAAAAGTGACCGACCTGTCGCAGTACCATAGCCAGCAGCCAGCCCACCATGACGGCGGCTACGGGGTCGACAAACAGCAGGTAGTAGCTGGTGACGAAGCAACTGGCGCTTAACAGATGCAGTAATTGGTTAACACGATTGTGGTGGTAGTAGCGGTGGTCGTCCCAGCGTTGTCGGTGCAGTTCTTCGAGAAAGGTCATGGAGTCACCTCATTAGGGGGTTGTGGTTTTGGATAAGAGAGTAGCGCACGGCCCATCTGCACCCGCTCACCGATACGGATGTCGTCGCAGAAGTTGAAATCCGAGGTGGCAAACAGAATGATGGTTGAGCCGTGCTGGAAATAGCCGAGCTCATCGCCTTTGCTGAAGGCGGCGTCACAGGGTATTTTTTGCGGGCCTTTGTAGTGCATATCCAACAGGTTTTCGAGCCAGCGCAGGCGGATGCTGGCGACGAGTATCGCGGCAACAGCCACCAGGCAGACGCCACTGCCAGCGCGGCCTGTGTCGAGATTTATCACCGCTCTTTCGTTCTTGCAGTAGAGTTTTTCTATTCGCTGCAGTGCGATCGGATTAACGTTCCAGGTGTCGCCGGCGATATAGGTCACCTGTTGTACATGGCAATCCAGCGGCGCATGAAAGCGGTGGTACATACTACTTTTAAGGCGCAGGGTAATGTATTTGCCGTCTCTGAAGCTCTCGCGCACATCCTTATCGGGTATCAGGTCTTCCAGATAGTAGGGAAACCCCTTGGCCTGAAATACCCGGGTGCCGACGATGTCACCATGTGCGCCGACTATCGCATCGCAAGGGCTGACGACACTATCCGCGCGTGGATCGATAGTGCGCGCACCGGGGAGCAGCGACCGCGTAAAGCATTCCTGCAGACTGCCATACTCCCGTTGTGGTGATTCACTCAGATCAAGGTCATCGGCGAAAGCCCGCCAGATACGAATCAACAGCCGGGTAAGGTGAGGGCTTTGAATGCCACTCAACCAGCCCATGAACTGTGTGGCCAGCCGACGCGGAATGCGGTTGGTCAGCAGGAAATTGAGCTGCTCGTTCTGCGATAGTGTATGGATCAACTTTGCCATGGTTCAGGCAACCGAACGATGCTCCAGCACACACTGGGGAGCAGGCAGACCGAGGTCCTCAACATACTGCGTCATGATACGGTCGGCGCTGTAGTGTTGTGCTCGTGCCAGGGCAGCAGTGCGCATGGTGCCGCGCCGGTCTGGCCAGCTGTAGTGGCTGACGATCTGTGCGGCCATCTCTCTGGGGTCATTCACAAGGTAGCCACTGACATCGTGTTCGATAATATCTCGCGGCCCCTTGCAGTCATAAGCGATGGCCGGCATGCCGTGGGCGAAAGCTTCCAGCAACACATTGCCAAAGGTGTCGAACCGGGAGGGAAACACAAACAGATCGAGCCCGGCATACAGTGATGCCAGCGTCTGTTTGTCGATCCAACCCATGAACTTTGCATCCGGCAGCAATGCCTTCAGCTCGTCCTCGGCTGGCCCGCTGCCAGCGACAACCAGTTTCAGATCGGGCAGCGATCTCCTGGCACGCGCAATGATGTCAGGCAGATCCATGATGCCTTTCTCAGCGCTGAGTCTGCAGGCAATGAACAGCACCGGGGTGTCAGCAGTTGCATCTTCGAACAGCTCGGATTTATCTATGGGGGTTACTTGAGTTTGCACTTGCGGCGCGTGGTGCGCGGTAAGGAAAACCTTTTCGCTTGGCAGTTGCATCTCAAAGCCTGTCAGCCAATCGCGGTGCTCGCGGTTGAGAACAAAAATGCCGTCAAACTGACTGTAGAGCAGGCGCAGAACACGCCGCACCCGGTCGCGTTCGTGTTGCGTGGCCTGTGTGGTGCACTTGATGTACTCAATCCAATCAGTGTGCATGAAGAAGAAACAGGGCACGTTGAACATGTGCTTGAGAAACAGCGCGACGGCTACCATCGGGCCCTCGGTAGAGCAGATGATTCTGTCATATCCACCGTCATAGAAGATGCGGGAGATCTCCAGTAAATCCGGCACGCGCAGTTGTTGGCCGCCGGATTCAGGAAGCGCGAACGAGGTCAGCGGGCGCGTCACGTACAGGTGTGGTTCCGGCTTCGCGGTTTCATGGCACACCAGCATATCGATGGCGAGGTCGTTACTTTGTATCTGGCGCAGCTTACCCGTCAGGGAGTTGGATACCCCGTTCTTGTCAAACAGTGTGTCTGTGAGGTGCAGTGCGCGGTGCTCATGGTGATTGCGACCGAGGTTTGTGGCGAAGTTGTTGAGAAAATCGCGGTTCTGATACAGCGCGCGTGTGCTGGCCAGATTGGCGCCAGCCAGCACTGCCGCAATCATGACTGGAAAGGTGAGTTTGTCGAACAGTTCGCCAAGGCAGCGGTCTGTCACCTGTGTGTACTTGCTGGGCGTGCCCAGAAGCCATGCGGTGACCTGGCTGGGTACCTCAAACTTCCGGGTCAGTTCCTCAGTGGAAAATGCCCCGGGCTCACTCAGTTTCTCCGCCAGTCTGGAGTCTTGAACACGCTGTATGATGACTTTGTTGATCTCGGTAAAGAGGCCGGTGATCGCCAGATTGACTGTGCGAGTAAACTCCTCGGCAGAACCTTGTGTCCGGCTGTCTGCAATCTGTTCCAGGTAGGAGATACAGAAGCGATATTTCTTGGAGATCTTCCAGCGCAGCATTTTATTGGGCTTTTTACCCTGCAGCGCATCGTGGACAAACTCAAAAAACTTGCGGGACTGTTTGTGCTTCTGCAGTTCCAACAACACATTGCTGAGAGCAAAGCAGGCCAACTTATCGCTCGCGTCTCCCCGGTGTAGCAGAATGCGCAGCAATCCCGGGTCTTCTATATTCGTGGCGATTTGTGCGAAGTAATCCAACAGCGCGATGTTCAGCTTCTGGTTTTCGGCCACATGACCAAACGGCGTCATATTCCCTGCGCGAATTGCCTCCAATGCGAGCTGTGAAGCTGGCTCTTCACGCAGCCGTTGCTCCAGGTTGGGCACCATAAGCCGGGTGCCACACTGGCCTGCGAAGATGCCCATGTGATCATCCGACCCCCCAGTGAGAGATTTCGGCTGGTCGGGATCAACGCCGAAATCGCTCGGGTCCAGTTTGTGTTTTCTGGCGTAGTCGCGGATCTTGTCCGGCGTGAGGCTTTGTACCCAATTCAGCGTGAGCGTGGACTGCCACAAATCACGCTGGCCGTTGAGCACTTCAAAACGCTGAAACATCACAGCCAGCTTTTCGAACAGTTCGAGGTTGATTTTTTCGTTGCGGGTGTAGAAATACAATGGGTGCGGTAGTACTACGGGAATATCCTGTGCGGCAGCGTAACGCAGGAAATCGTACACATTCTGCCGCTTCTCAAACAGCACGACCTCCTGCTCGGGTGAAAAGCCGTAGGTTAATACGTGCAGGTAAAGATTGGCCTCCGGGAAGTAACAGGTGAACTCAGCGCCTACCAGGACATCGTATCCCTGCTCCAGCAGTTTCCAGCAGGAACGGGCATTATTGTGATTGGTAACCGTCAGTACATCACTGCCGTTGCCCCGTAGGCACTTAACCAGTTTTTTGGTCTTCAACCAGGTTTCGGGTAAGCCCAGAATGCGGCCCCAGAGTTCATCGGGTGTATCACTGTTGTGGTCGTGGCAGTGCAAATCCACCCGCAGGGTGTCTGCCTCTGCAAACCGTGTGGACTCCCGTAGCAGATACGAATTGAACTCCTGCGTTATCGAACTTCGGAACTCACCCGGGCGAATGGCCCTCAGTTTAGTCTCGATCGTCATTGCGCTGCCTCTCTTGCATTGGCTGGCTGGTGGTCATGTCGCGGTGGCCGCAGTTTTCCCAATACTGGGAAGCGGGCGTTGAGCATCTCCGATACCAACTGTCGCTGAATCCTTTTCGACGTCAGTTGTGCTGATTGCCACCACCAGCCGTCGGCAGACATCTGTTGCGCCGCGCTTACAAACCTCCTGGTGACTTCTTCGAATTCAGCGTCGGTGAAGTTCAGGCTCATAATCATGCGCCCACTGCCGACCCAGCTAAGTTCCAGACCCTGATCGCGCAGGTAGAACTGGAACATCCAGTTGTAGCGGCTGGGCGTGAGATACAGCACCGTGCAGATGGTGTGCAGATTGATGACTTTGACTGGCAGGTTTGCCACCTTCAAGCGGGCATTCAGTTGCGCAATTCGCGCATCCCAGAGGGCTTCGGCTTCGGCGTAAAGCTGCTGATAGTGCGGCTGCTCCACTCGCTGCAGGAATACGTTCATAGCCGCGAGCACATAAGGGTGTGAGTTGAACGTACCGCGGGCAAAAGAGATATTGGCTGGCTGCTCTGGCTTGAAACGCTGCATCAGGTCGCGCCGCCCGCACAGCACGCCAACGGGAAGCCCGCCACCGAGCGTTTTACCGTACGTCACCATGTCGGCCTGAATGCCGAAGTAGTCCTGTGCCCCGCGATAACCGAGACGGAAGCCGGTAAACACTTCATCAAAGATCAGTACAATACCCCGGCGTTTACTGACGCTTCGTACGCGCTGTAACCACTGCGCATATTCCGCGCGGTTAAAGTGTGCGTTGCGGTTGCTGTTGACCAGGCTGGCATCCCCTGCGGCATCGGCATTAGGGTGCATCGCCTGTAGAGGGTTGATCAGAATGCAGGCGATGTCGTTACGCGTTTCGAGTACCTCAAGCGTGTTCTCGCTGAGATCAGACAGCGTGTATACGTCATCAACGTTGCGTTGGTTGCCGACACCCGGCTGCACCCCATCCCACCAGCCGTGATAGGCGCCGCACAACCGCACAAGATGTGTTTTGCCTGTGTGATAGCGCGCCAGCCGAACAGCCTGCATAACCGCCTCCGTGCCAGACATATGGAAGGACACCTCGTCCAGCCCCGCTATCTGTGTGATGCGGGTGACGTTATCGCGTACTACTGGATGGTAAGCGCCCAGGACTGGCCCCAGCTTGTGAACTAGCGCCATGCCCTCATCAATACACTCCTTGTAAAAGTCGTAGCCGAATACATTGACGCCATAGGAGCCGGTGAGGTCATAGCGCCAGTTTCCGTCGAGATCACGCACGCGCACATCGGCAGATTCCTCAACCACGGCAGCCTGTCGCAGAGGCTGTGGAAGCTGGTCCCGGTAGGGGAATGGCACGCGGTAGTTGCTGGTGAAGTTCACGTCTGAAATAGCACCTTCGAGTGAGGCAGCATAGGACTGCGATTTGGGAGAGCGCGCGGCGAACGATTGTGAGAGCCGTGAAAGGCCGGCGCGGCGCTGGTCTGCCACAGCGGTGGGAGCGCCGTCACTGTTGAAGTACTGGGCGTTATCAAAACTGTAGGCAGCCACCTGGCGCGCGATCCTGCGGGACCATTTGGCATGTCCTCGAAGTGAAGGGTGTTTGGCCCTGGACAGCCGCAAGCGAATATGAATTTTGTACAGCAGTGCGCCAGTGGCACAAGCCGCTAATACCGAAAACACCGTAGTCTGTAACATAGCTTCCCTGATCCAAGCGCCCGCCATTGGAATGACCAGCACCCGTTGGTTTACGCAAATCTACAAGGAGCGAGTTTCAGTACCGTGAAGCTTTTGCGACATTCCTGTTGCAGCGGCCATACGGTGGATGTTCAGCGCGGTTCGAGATTACCTTCTGGTGCAGGCGCGGCTGTCCTGTCGCCCGTTGTGGGTTCGACGCCTAAACCGTGCAGGCTGACATGGTCCAGCTGGTTGCGATATCGCGGTGGCGTGGTGCTTGGGTCATCTGCTGCGAACGCGATCATCTGGTTGCCCAGTATATCCGGTGATCCCGGTGTGAGTTTGTCCTGCCACCAGTACTCGAATGTGGCCGTCTCCTCGGTGAGGTGGACAATGCCGTAACCGTGGTCAACCCACTCGACAAACTGGCAGGCCGGGGTGATGTTCATTAGCCCCTTTTCCGTGGTTCGCGAGGCACTGACCTGTTCCTTAAAGCTTGATTCGGGCCTGCTGTTGGCGATGATTTCGTCAAAGCCTCCCCTGCCCATAGATGTAGGCGCGAATTCAACACCGACAGAGGCAGCTCTGACATTGTCGAGTGCGGTGTTGGCGGTGCTGTCGCGGAAAAAACCTGCCGCTGTGTTCTCGGTGGTTGATCCATCTTGCGGGTTGGGCGCGATACCGCCTGATCGGTAGTTGGGAAGATCCTTCTCTACCAGATCCGCTCCCCAGTTGCCGTGCATGTCTCCCGACAAAACGATCGTGTTCTGCACACGTTGGGCAGCTGTATTCTGACCGCGCAGGAACTCAAAGAACTGTTGGCGTTCTTCTGGAAAATCAGCCCAGCGTGTCAGTTCGCTAGTCATCCATGTTTGGTTGATAAGCAATCGCCAACGTTTTCCCTGCTGTTGCGAGGCCAGCATATTTTGCGTGAGCCATTCGTATTGTGGTCTGGAAAACAAACTGTCACCTGATGTCAGATGCGTGCTGTCAGAGACGATTTCCGGTCTTTCACGCGACGGCAGGTACAGCTGAGTATCGACACAGAATATGTCGGCCATTGGGCCGTAATCCAATTTTCGATAGATCTGCAATGGATCCGCCGGCGCGGGGTAACTGCCGTCATCTACCAGCAGGAATTCACCGCTGCCGTCGGCGCGCACCGGTCGTGTGGGCGTCCACTCGTAGAATGCACGGGTGGTGTCGTGAAGTGTTGTCGTCTGGAGGCTTGCGTCCACGCTGCTATCGTCCAGCTCATTGCCAAAGTTTACTGAGATATCGTGGTTGTCCCAGATAATGGCCCACGGATGCTGCTGATGGGCGCGCAGTAAGTTGGGGTCGGAGCGATACAGAGCGTAGCGACGTCGCACCTCCTCGAGATTAAGCCAATCCCGGTAATCCACATCATTGATATCGTCGCGGTCACGTCGGGCACGCACGGCTTCATCCTCGTCCACAAAATCGTAGATGTAATCACCACAATGTGCGACCAGGTCTATGTCATTGCGGTCTGCAATATGGCCATACCCGCTCCAATAGGATGACCAGAAGCTGGAGCACGATACCACTGCAATACGCACCGCACTGACATCACGATCGGGGGCTGTTCTTGTCCGGCCGACAATCGATGTGAGCCCCCCCAGAGCGCTGAATTGATAATAGTAGGTGGTAGCAGGCGACAAACCGACAACATCTACCTTTATCGTCCAGTCGTGTTCAGATACGGCATCTTGCATTCCCTGCGCGATCACATTTGCCATACCCGGGTCCGTTGCCACCCGCCACTGCACCGATACAGCAGAAGAGGATATGTCTTCCTCGGTTATTCTGGTCCAGATAATAACGCGGTCGCTAAGCGGATCGCCGCTGGCGACGCCGTGGGCGAAAGGCAGTTCTGTTACTATCGGAAAGTCGAAGCTTGCCGATGGCACTGGACGCTGGGGTAATGCGGGTTGCTGGCTATCCTGTTGGCTATTGCTGCTATCAGAGCAACTGGACAGCGCAGGCGCGAGGGTTACGGCTCCGAGTCCTTTCAGAAATGTACGGCGGCTGGGGGGCATTGAGAGTCTCCTTTTGCGCACAGGATAAAGGTGAGATATTACTGTTATGTGACGGTTGCCAAAGAGACGCTTTTCGGGGCGATAGTGGCAAAACAGTAAAGACAGGCTACTTGAAGATTCAGGTATGTGGAAATTTAATACTACGGGCAAATAAACTACCGCGTGGTTTGCACGCCCGCAGCCTGAGGCATAATGTGCAGTTATGAATAGTAACTCTGATACTCGCGATAAACTGGCTCTTGAGCGCACACGTTTGGCAAACGAGCGAACCTTCCTTGCCTATGTCAGGACAGGCCTGTCGTTATTGGCAGCCTCGGCTGTACTGTTTCAATTTTTCTCTTCGCTGAACTCGTACATATTGGTCGCCTGGGTTTTGGCGGCTTGCGGTCTTGTTGTGTTATGTCTTGGGGTCTACCGTTTTAATGACGTGAGAAAAAAGCTGAACGATAGGCCTTAGCCACAGCCTGTTCAGAAACCAGTACTGCCAGTACGCTCGTGCTGAAAAGATAACAAGTCTCGTTATCGGTCGAGAGCGGCGCAGCCTGGGTTTCGGCAAGATTCCCTTTAGTGCAGCAGAGGCTTTCTTTCATCTTCGTGGTTGCGTAAAGTCAGAAGTCACTAGCGGTAATCATCGCGTCGAAGCACAAGCTTTTTACAGGTCCTGTGGTTCCAAACAAGATGAACGCCGGTGTTTCAAGCATTGCAGCTAGCCGTGACGAGCCGCTGCTAAAAGCTAACGCGTGTATTCATACAGTTCTGCGTTAGCTCGAAAGCGTAAGAATCTACAGCACAAGAGATATTTGAAATGAACAGAATGCAGTTGATGAAAGTTCACGCGTTACTAGCGGCCTTTATTTTTCCCGTCGCGATAATGTTTATGGTAACGGGAGCTTTCTACACGTGGGGTATAAAAGGCAGCTACACGAGTGATGTCTATGAAATACCACTGAGCAAACCTATTCAATCAGATGTAGGAGAGTTAACAAATCTTGCCAAGATAGAGCTTGAAAAACTGGCCACTAGCTTTCCTGAGGGTCAACCCAAGCTGAAGGTCTACGGTAGTTACTTTCTGCTCGACTGGAGCGGCTCATCTAAAGACGTAACGCTGGAACCAACGGACAACGAACTGGTTGCCAAGCTCACCGTCAAACATACCAGTTGGTACAGAAATCTGGTTCAGCTACACAAGGCGAAGGGGGGTACTGCGTTTAAAGTTTATGCTGCGGTATTTGCTGCTTCCATTGTCGCCCTAATAATCTCCGGTTTCATTATGGCTTGGCAAACTCCCAAGCTTAAACGCTTCACGTTACTAACGTCACTTGTTGGTTTATCCTCTTTTGCTGTTTTTGTGTTTTTGAGTTGAAATGGTTAGCGGGCAGATGAGAAAAATGTGCCGTCATGGCTGATTCTATCTAGCGGATTGAATCGACAGGCCTCATCACTCACATTGAATTGGAGGACTGACATATGAAGGGTAAATGTTTGTGTGGCGCTATCGAGGTAGAAACAGCGAATCAGACTGATCTCGGGCTTTGTCATTGCTCAATGTGTAGACGCTGGTCCGGTGGGCCGATGTTCGCAGTACATTGTGGGTCAGACGTGCGTTTTACAGGCGCAGCCCCAACTATCTATTCATCGTCTGACTGGGCAGAGCGAGGTTTCTGCGCTAAGTGTGGAACCCATCTTTTCTATCATCTGCTGCCCAACAATGAATATATTCTTACCGCCGGTCTCTTTCAGGATCAACAGTTCCATCTGTCCAACGAGATATTCATTGACGAAAGGCCAGCTTATTACGAACTGGCCAACGAAACTGTCAAGCTAACAGGGCAGCAGGTTTTCGAGCAGTCCACTTCCTGAAACTGGCTCAACCTCAACCGTTCACAACAGCTTGGGATGACATACAGCCGGTGCAGACTCAATAGGCGCCGTCGCTGTATGTAAGCTCATAGCTGTGGCTGTATATTTCTACGATGTTTCCGAATGGATCTTCCATATAAATCATGCGATACGGCTTTTCACCGGGATAGTAGTAGCGCGGCTTCTCCATACGGCGTTTACCGCCAGCGGCGACAATGCGCTCGGCGAGCTCTTCGAGGTTGGGGTCTTGAACACAGAAGTGGAAGACGCCGGTTTTCCAATATTCAAAATTGTCGTCCGGGTTTTCCTGATTCTTGAACTGAAACAGCTCCACGCCGATCCTGTCACCGGTGGATAGATGGGCTATTCGAAAGCTTCCCCAGCCCGCACCGAATACGTCGGTGCACATCTCGCCTATGGCGCTGCTGTCTTCTTCAATGTCGGTTGGTTCCATAATCAGGTACCAACCCATGACCTCGGTATAGAACTTCACTGCCCGCTCCAGGTCTGGAACGGATATGCCGATGTGTGAAAAGCTTCTTGGATAAGTGTTATTCATTGGGTGTCTCCTCTGTGAGATTGAGAACAGATTACAGCAGGCCTATAATCATGAAAAATTATCATTTGTGATAAACGAGATTACGAAACGTAATGATAAACACGGTCTGGTTACGCAGTTTTTGCACACTTGTTGATGTTGGCCATTTCACTCGCACGGCCGAGCGCCTCAACATGACCCAGTCTGGGGTGAGCCAACATATTCGCAAGTTGGAGGAGCAACTTGGTGTCGCGTTGCTTATTCGGGAGGGGAAGCAGTTTTCACTTTCGGGAGCCGGAGAGCGTCTGTACGTTGAAGCGCAGGCTATTCTCTCTGCATTGTCACATCTTGAGCAACAGGTCGTCGAGGACCCGCCCTATGAGGGACTGGTGCGAATGATGTCGCCGGGGAGTGTCGGTCTAAAGCTTTACCCTCACTTGCTGGAGTTACAGACTAAGCACCCGAAGCTTGTCATCGATTACCGATTTGCACCGAATTCGACTATCGAAAACGCGATTGCCGATTCTACTGTTGATATTGGGTTTATGACCTCGAAATCGATACTGGCCGACGTCAGTTGTACCGCCGTTGCCGAAGAGCCGCTATTGCTGGTGACGCCGGCAACTGTTGAAGAGCCGAGTTGGGAGAGATTGGTAGAGCTGGGGTTTATTGATCACCCGGACGGAAGCCACCACGCCAACCTTCTACTCGGCGCCAATTACCCCCAGTTCCAACATAGTCAGCAGTTTCCTACAAAGGGATTTTCGAACCAGATCGGTCTGATACTGGAACCGGTCAGCAGGGGGTTGGGTTTTACGGTGTTACCGGCTCATGCCGTCGAGGCCTTTGATAAAACGGAGTGCATTAATATTCACAGACTGACCAATCCCGCGAGTGAGACGATCTACCTTTGCCGTCGGCGCCATAGAGTCGTTCAGAAAAGAATGGAAACGGTGATAGCTGAAGCAAGGGGGTGGCTTCAGTCCTCTCAGGCATCCGGTGACTAGACGTCGTTCTGCACTGGGCGTCAGGCTGTCCTTCTCAATAGTGCGATGCGAATACAATCCTGTTTGGCGCTCACCCGTACATACCCATGACCTGCAATCACATGAAGCGATTCATCTCGGTATGTTTCGCTCAGCTCTACAGCCCGACAATTGGGGGGCAGTAACTACGCTACTATCAGAAGGTACTACATGTTAATTTCAGTCAGACAACCAAAAACCGGGACGCCAGGTGAATCACAATGAAAAGTATTACACCATTTATTTTGTCGATGTTACTGCTGGCTAACACAGCAAGCCTTGCTCAAGCAGAGGAGGAGGAGGTGGCGGGCCGGTCCGCCACTTGCGAGGAGTTGGTAGGGTTTTGGAAAATGGTGCCGCTTAATGACGCCAGCATTAATGAAGTAGACCCCTGGCCACTCCCGTACCAATGGTTCGCGTTCTATGAAGACGGGCGCATGGTGACGATGGGAAAAACCGAGGATGTAGACTATTCCGCGTCGGAGTTGAATGACGTGCTAGCAGAGATGAAAGAGTCCGCACCTATCTACTACTGTGATGAACCATGGCTGGTTGTTGAGTACCAGGACGGGTCTGGACTGGGTGAGTCATGGGGCAAAAATATATTCACTCGCCAAGCCGGTCTGAATAATGAAAAGCCGTTTGAAGTGGGAGATGTTGTGATGAGCCTGGTGGCTGTAGAAGATGGTCGCCCGCTCTACTTTCGGTGGATCAGGAAGTTACAGTGAGCCTTGCATAATATGTGTCGGTTACAGGACGCACACTTTTCTTTGCTAAAGGTGTATTGGCTTTAACTGCATTATCTTCACGCTTTGAACGAACCGGGCTGGTCCGAGGCCAGGCCAAGGCGCACTGCATCGAGTGTGCGCTGTGCCCGTTTGCGGGAATCTGTCATGGATGTCTCGTGGCGTAACTCCAGGTAGTAATCCAGCCCCGAAGGTCGTCGGCTATGCTCCATTTTGAGTTTGGCTGAGGTCTGCCTGCCAACAAGGCAGGGACTAAAAAGCACATCGGCAGGTAGATCGTGCTAGTGTTATTCTACTAGCGCTGGTCTATACAGCTGCTGTCCCAGGGTGGTCGTGACTATGATAAGAATAACGCAACCTGAACATGGTGACCTATGAAGCCGCTTGGATATGTACCCCTGTTGGCGGTCGTCCTGTTGTTTCTCGGCAACCTGCACATACCGGCGGCGGGCGCGCAAAACCTCCTCCCGGGTTCGCTATCTGGCGAGGAAGCTTCAGAAGACACTGCCGCACCGACAAACCTTGATGCTATCGCGCGGCGTAACACAGAAATCGCCCTCGAACAGGAAGCGCTGGCAACAGAGCTTGAGCAATCCGGCGTGACTGAATCCTCGCTGGCCGGTAAGCACCTGCGTCGGTTGCAGGAAAAGCTGGAGCAGATTGAGCGTCTTTTGGAGGCGCAGATGAGTCTCGCTAAAGCGCTCGCTACGCCACCTGAATCTGCCGATACCCAGTTGCCTGACGATGAGCCTTCAGTCTTCATGCTGAATGTACTTTACGAGCAGCAGGCGGTTGCTGAATCGGCGCTGGTCGAGAAACGCCGTAACCTGGAGGCGGCCAAAGAGCAGTTGGAGGCGCTGGAATCGCGCAGCAAGGACGCCAGGATCAAACTGAAAGAATCTGCAGAAGATGATCGGGTGCGCAATGAGCGTGCCGCGCGTTCGGCCGCGCTCGCCGTGCGCATACAAGCCGAACAGGTGAATCTGGATGCGTTGGAACTGCGTACCGCTCAAGCCGGCGTCGAGCAGGAAGACCACCTGCAGGCTCGAATTGAGGCAATACGCGAGAGCCTGGCCAGTGGGGAAGTAGAGGCCGGTAGTGCTCTGAGCGCTGTGATGGAGCGTGAAAGCGCGGTGCAACGAGACAGAAGTCGCGCCGAGCGGGAGCTGGCGACAGCTGAGTTGCGCCTCAGTGCGGTTAAAGCGCGCTACGCGGCTGATCCAGAGGCCTCGGGTGAGGCGTTGGCTGTGGTAGATGCGTTAACCGCCTATCGCGATGCACTTGCCAAGCAGATATCAATCGCCACCTTTGAGTTGGAGCGGCTGGCATCGCTGCGTGAAATCTGGGCCAACTGGGAGTCCTTGTTACGGGCAGATTACACCGCTGAGGATCTCGCCTCCTGGGAGGAGTTGGCCAACAGCCAGCTCAGTGATCTCAAGCAGACGGAGGCGGTGCGCCAGGCCCAGGTAGCGGACTTGCAGATACGTCTGGCGGGGTTGGCATCGCGGATCAACCAGTTGCCCACTGAGTCTCAGGCACGCGCCGCATTACGGGAAGCGGAAACGGCACTGAACAAGGTGTATACGGAACTACTGGCCGCAGACCGCATGTTGGCGGCTGACAGGCGTTTGACCTTGCGCTTTGCTGATGAAATTGATGCCGTTACAGGCAAACTCAGTGTTCTCGAGCATCTATCCCGGTTGTTGCAGCAAGCCAGAGGCTTCTGGAATTTTGAGATTACTACCATAGATGAAGCGCCCTTCACGGTAGGGTCACTCACTATGGGGCTGCTCTTGTTCGGTGCCGGTTTGTGGGCATCGCGCGCGGGAGCGACCTTGGTAGGCCATTTTTCAGCGACCCGGCTGAAGCTAGATGCCGGTGCTGTTCAGGCCATGCACACTCTTTCTTTTTATGTGTTGTTGATAGCGTTCACCCTGCTCGCGCTGCGCGCCGTGCATTTCCCGCTCACCGCCTTTACATTTCTCGGCGGAGCACTTGCCATCGGCGTGGGCTTTGGCAGCCAGAATGTGATGAACAACTTTATCAGTGGCCTGATACTGATGTTGGAGCGGCCCGTGCGTGCCCAGGATGTCGTCGAGGTCGATGGCAGCCACGGTGTGATCCAGAAGATCGGCCCGCGCAGCACGCATATACGCGCTACCGACGGGCGCCATATCGTAGTTCCCAACAGCTTTTTTCTGGAGAGCAATGTTGTCAACTGGACCTTATCGGACGATCTTATGCGCACCAAGGTCAGTGTCGGCGTATGTTATGGATCGCCCACCCGGCTCGTTAAGGAACTGATAGAGGCGGTTGTCAAAGCCGAACCCCTGGCGCTCAATCACCCGCCGGCCAGTGTGATATTCGATGCGTTTGCCGACAATTCGCTCAACTTCGATGTCTATTTCTGGGTCGAGGCGCGCTCTCCTATGAGTATGCGAGATGTGGAAAGTCGAATTCGCTTTGCGATTGATGATGTATTTCGTGAGCATAACCTTGTTATTGCCTTTCCCCAGCGCGATGTGCATCTGGATTCAGACGCTCCACTGCAGATTCAACTGGTGGGAGGGGGAGAGAAAGGTGGCGATGGCTCTAAGCCCCCTTTCGGACCCGCCGATAGATCTACGGAATAATTAAAATGGAGAATTAACGCCCCTCTGATTTCGTCTGTCCGAGGGGGGGTATAGAAAACAGGAGTTTTTTGACCTGTTTTCACAGAGTTTGTTATCTAAAAAGTGTCTCGTTGCGGCCTACTGTGCAAGATAAGCATGGAGCTTGGCAGCGCCTCCTCGCCCCGGACAATCACCGAGTTCAATCTGCAGGTGTGCGGCCCGCAATAGCCGCTGACACTATCTCATCAATGGGCGTGCTGTGCGGCTTCGCATTGACGCAGGCGGTGACGCATTGAATACTGTACGGATAAAAGCCGAATAGTCATAAGAGAGAACCCGCTTGAGCGAGCTCGTACCGCCGTCTGACCCCGAACAATCTGATGCACCGCCGCGCGTGGTCCAGGCGCCATTTCTGACACACATTCGCGGTCTCTATTTGATCTCGGGCGTCTGTGGGTTGGTTGATGCAGTGTGTTTTTTGTCGCTGGGCGAGGTCTTCGCGGAAATGATGACCGGTAACCTACTGCTCATTATGTTCTACCTTGGGACAGATCATCCGTTCAGCGCTTACTCGGCAAATTTGATGGCGGTTGCGTCCTTCCTGATTGGGGCAGTATTTGCCGGCAGAATCGTGCGCGGGCCCTATGGGCATACCCGCTTCGGCTTCTTCATAGAATGGGTCTTCCTCGCCTTCGCGGTCGGCTTCAGTCTGACCTTGCCACTGGAAACGTCAGAAGGATCCCGCTTCATATTGATCTGCACACTGGCATTTGCGATGGGCATGCAGAATGCGATGATTCGCAGGCACGGCGTGCCGGATCTGGCCACCAACGTGATGACGTTGACGCTGACTGCACTGGTGGCGGATTCGACGTTGGCAGGTGGCGAGAACGCGCGCTGGCGAAGGCGTTTCGCATCTATTTCTGTATTCGCGATGGGCGCAGTGCTGGGTGCTTTGCTGACAACGCGGGTTGACCCGTGGGCGCCCCTGCTTGCGGCCTTGTTGCTGTTCACGGTAGCGCTCCCCGGTCTAACGCGGCCCGCGCCGACATCGTCGGCTCCGTCCTGATCAGGCCTATGTCACCCACGTGCAAGAGATGAGGGACACCCAGTGAACGATACCACTTCGCTCGCCAACGATACTGCAGCGCTGCGCCCGCTCAAGGTTGGTTTCTTCGAGACCTTACGCCTGGTGCGCAAGAGCTATACCTATCCGCTGGAGCACGCGCAGGAGTTGCAGGCACGTTTTGGCAATGCGGTGATGCAGAAAATGGCCGGTAGAACCTTTGTGCACCTGTTCGGTGCTGATGCCCACCGTCTCGCGCTGATTAATGAGGGCCAGGTGTTTTCCAACAAGAAAGCCTGGGATCAGATCATTGGCCGCATTTTCCCCAACGGCCTGATGCTGCGCGATGGTGATGACCATCGCTATCATCGACGCCTCATGCAAGCGGGGTTCAAGAGCGGCGCCATGCAGCGTTACATGCTTGAAATGGAGCCGCAGGTGCAGCAAGCGGTTGCCAACTGGCCGGTGTCTCCCGGTCAGCCGCTGCTCGCATTTCCAACCTTCAAGCAGATGACGCTGGATCTGGCCGCTACCATTTTTCTGGGTATGGATCTGGGAGATGAAGCGACACGCCTCAATGATGCCTTCGAAGCCACTGTGGCGGCCTCCATGCCGAAGATTCCACTGGCCATCCCCGGCACTATCCTGTGGCGGGGCATTCGTGCCCGGGAGTACATGTGCCAGTATTTCCGTGGCCAGTTGGCGGCAAAACGAGAGGGCAACGGCACGGATATGTTCTCACTGCTGTGCAATGCCACCGACGAGGACGGTAATCGGTATACCGACCAGGAAGTGATCGACCATATGAACTTTCTGATGATGGCGGCGCACGACACCACCACCAGCACGTTGACCAGTATGACGTATGCGCTGGCGCGGCATCCCGAGTGGCAACAACGCCTGCTGGAAGAAGTTCAAAGCCTGGGTGTGGAGCATCTGCGCTATGAAGATCTCGATCGGATGGCACAGACCGAATGGGTGATGAAGGAGGCGCTGCGGATGTACCCGCCACTGTCGACCCTGCCCAAGTACAGTACGGCACCCTTTGAGTTTGAAGGGCTGCGGATTCCCGCTAACGCCATAGTGATAACGTATCCCATACACACGCATTATATGCAGGAGTACTGGTCCGAACCGGCCAGGTTTGATCCCGAACGTTTTAGCGATGAGCGTGCAGAGCACAAACGCGATGCCTATTGCTGGGTGCCTTTCAGTGGCGGCGCGCATATGTGTATCGGCCTGCATTTTGCGATCATGCAGATCAAGCTGGTGATGTTTGAGATGCTGCGCCACTACCAGTGGTCGCTTCCCGCAGGGTATGATATGCCGGTACAGCAATCCCCGATCTCCAAACCACGCGACGGCTTGCCGGTATATTTTGCGCCGCGCCGCTGAATCTTTAACGCTACTTACAGGATTGACAGATGTCTACTCGCAATATGAATGATGACCCTCGTATCGACCCCCGCATCAAGGCGTTAATGGGCGCTATGTCGATGCCCGAAGGCGCTGATGTCGCCAGCCGGGAGGAAATGCTGGAACGCGCCAATACACCGCAGGCCCAGCAGATGGCCGAGGCGCTGAAAGGGTTTATGGAGTTATGTGATACAGAGGAAATCGCGCCTTCTGAGGGGCTGGAGATCAGCACTCTGACGTTCCAGTCAGAACCCGATGGCAACACGATAAAGGTGCAGTATATTCGCCCCCAATCTACAGAGCCGCTGCCCTGTGTCTATTACATTCACGGTGGTGGTATGCAGGCGATGTCCTGCTTCGATGGTAATTACCGCGCCTGGGGAAAGATCATTGCCGCGCGGGGCGTAGCCGTTGCGATGGTGGATTTTCGCAACTCCATTATGCCGTCATCGGCACCGGAAGTTGCTCCCTATCCGGCGGGGCTCAATGACTGTGTTGCCGGCCTGAAGTGGTTGGTGAGTCAGGCAGCTTCGCTGGGTATCGACAGCTCCCGTATCATCGTTGCCGGAGAAAGTGGAGGAGGTAACCTGACCCTGGCGACTGCCCTGCGCCTTAAGCGCGAGGGTGAACTCCACCTCATAAAGGGTATCTACGCACTGTGCCCCTATATAGCGGGCATCTGGCCACTGCCGGAAAATCCATCCTCCACGGAAAACAATGGCCTGCTGCTGGATCTGCACAATAACAATGGCGCGATGTCCTATGGCATCGAGGAGCTGGAAAAACGCAATCCGCTGGCCTGGCCCGGGTTTGCCACAGATGATGATGTGGCGGGGCTGCCTCCCACTATTATCAGCGTGAACGAGTGCGATCCGCTGCGCGACGAGGGTGTCAATTTCTATCGTTTGTTGTTGAAAAACGGCGTTGCTGCGCGTTGCCGCCAGGTGATGGGGACGATACACGGCACAGAAATCTTCCCGATGTGTTGCCCGGATATCAGCAGGGATACGGCGCGAGATCTCGCGGCATTCTGTCGCGGCGATTAATCCCGCAGAGAGCGTTATCGCGCTTGGCGAATGATGGCTGAGCGCGCCAGCGCCAAAGAAACTCGGTGCTGGTGGTGCAGGGATTACAGGTTTGACGATTTCGGTGGTTCGATCTAGTATTGGCCGATGAATAATAATATACGCTGGCTGATTCTCTCGTGCGCCCTGGCTATTGCCTCTGGCTGCTCCAATGGAAACAACTCGAACTCAGTTGCCCAGCCTGAGCCGAATATTGATCCTGTCGATCCACCAATAGATGTGGTGCCCGCACCACCTCTGGATTGCGATCCCTTGTCGCCCGGTTACTGCGCTTTCCCTTATCCCAACAACTACTGGACCGAGGAAGATTCCGACTCTGTCACCGGATTGCGGCTGGCATTGCCACAGGTGATCATGCCTACCAACGTGGCGGGAAAACAATCCAGCACTACCCCATTCAATGAAATGGACGGTTTTTCACCGGGTATATCGGCGATGACACATATGCCGGGTGCGACGGTTACCGGGCTGGCAACTCCCAATACGATTGCAGGCTCGCTGTTGCCGCAGTCGGCCACCGTGATTCTCAATACCCAGACCGGCGAGAGATTGGCGCACTGGGTGGATATCGACGAGTACGTGGTGCAGTCCAAGCTGCGCGTGGATGACGGCGAGGAGCTTCCGGATTTTACTATTAACCGCGACATAGAC
Source organism: Halioglobus japonicus (assembly GCA_902705825.1). Lineage (GTDB taxonomy): Bacteria > Pseudomonadota > Gammaproteobacteria > Pseudomonadales > Halieaceae > Marimicrobium. The sequence goes on from CACSIL010000001.1 coordinate 116,765, forward strand.
GAACTGCGCCAGGAACAGGCGTTGATGTTGCGCCCGGCTATCCGGCCGGAGGATGCGACACGTTATATCGTCGCTATTCGCAATGTGGTCGATGCGGATGGTGTCGCCATTGAGCCCTCGCCGGGCTTTTTGGCCCTGCGCGATAATCTACCCTCGGATGACCCCATCATCGAATCTCGCCGCGCCCATTTTGAGACAATCTTTGCGGCGCTGGAAGAGCAGGGGATTGCGCGAGAAGATCTGCAGATCGCCTGGGATTTCACCACATCCAGCCGCGAAAATAATACGCGGGCGATGCTGCATATCCGCGACGACGCCCTGGCCAATTATCCTGAGGGGGTGGCGTACTCAATAGAAGTGAAAGATGAAGATTTAATCGACGGTATGGCCTGCCGACTGGAAGTCACCTTCGATGTTCCTCTTTACATGACACAAGGTGAAACCGGTGGCGGCTTTAATCTGGGTGAGGATGGTCTGCCACAACAAAATGGTACGTTTGGGTACAACGCGGCACTGATAATACCCATGAGTGCGCAAACCGAGGCGGCGCCACTGGTCGCGTTTGGCCACGGGCAGCTGGGGGCCAAGGAACAGGTGCTCGGCATACAGCCTATTCTTGCGGCAGAAAATCTCGCTGCGTTTGGGCTCGATTTCAAGGGTTTTGCCTCCGATGATGTATCGACAGTGGTTGGTGCCCTCAGTGGTGATCTGGCCTCGTTTCGCGTGGTGCCGGAACGCATGCATCAGGGCTTTCTGAATTTCCTGATGGCAATGCGAACGCTCTCTGTTGAAGCTGATGGCGGGCCATCAACCCTGTTGAATCAGACGCTGGCTACGCACTGTGGTGGCGCGGCGCTAGACGGTTCCAGGCGTTATTACTTCGGTGGCAGCCAGGGCGGCATACTCGGTGCTGTCTTGATGGCCATCAATACAGATATCGAAAGAGGCCTGCTGGCCGTGCCGGGGCAGTCGTATAACCTGTTGCTCAATCGCAGTGTCAACTTTGATCCCTTTGCCAAACCGCTCTATACGCTGTACAACTGGAATGCGCTCGATATGCAGTTCAATCTGGCGCTGGTGCAGGGTTTGTGGGATCGCGCAGAGCCGACCGGTTATTCGAAATACATCCGCAGTAACTTATTGCCTGGCACGCCCGCGCATGAAGTGCTGATACAGGTGTCCAAAGCTGACCATCAGGTGACTAATCTGGGTGCGCATATCATGGCGCGTACCATTGGCGGCGTGGTCAATCTGGCGCCCGTAATCCGCAGTGTATGGGGTCTGGAAGAGGTCAGCGGAGCACATACCGGCTCCGCAATGTTGGAGGTTGATTTTGGTAACCCCAGTCCCCCGCTCACCAATATCCCGCACTGGGATGACACAACGTCAGACCCGCATGGTCGGGCTACCGAGCTGAACAATATCGGCGCGAGCCTGAGCAGGTTCTACGCCACGGGTGTTGCCGAGAACGTGTGTAACGGGCCGTGCGATGAGGACGACATCTTGTAAATCACTGTCAAGGCCAATAGTGCGACCTGAGTCTACAGTCCGGGCGCTATTTTATTGGTCTTTGCACGCAGATTGATGTTTGATAGTAATGTTAATTCTCCTGATTTCGTCGCAATAGCTGGATACGAGTCCTAACCCTGTATGGGGGTTCACAAAAATGAAGTTTCGCACAGTACTAATTTTAGCCGCAGGCCTTAAAATAGCTTTGGCAGGAACGACTGCTTTTGGCGGTTATGTCGTTGAAGCCGATGGCATGTCGTCGAACGCCGGCGAGATGGTCAGCAGTGCCAACTTTGAGTTTGTGGCGCATGATTTCGGTATGGAATCCAAAGATGCCATCCAGATGGCTCTCGATAACCTGAGCGGCGCCACTAACCTGCAGGGCAATCTACTGTCATGGTCTTTGAGCGAAGATTATTCGCATTACGAAGATGCCGGGAGTGGGGGTGAGGACGCCGGGGGAGATCAGGCGTTTGGCGGGCTTAATGACGGTCAGGCTAGCGGTGCGAATTACATTACGTTTACTGAAACGAGCGCTGCCACGGACGCGGGTATTCAGGATTTTTCACCGATTGATATCAACACCATATTCTGGATTCTCGGGCCCACTGACGTTACCTCGTTCAGCCAGGTGACAGCCGCCCGGTTCGGTTTTGATCAAGGCGAATAGCCACCCTTGATGGCGAGTTTGTGCAGCGCGCGTGAAATCGCAACCTGCTGTCCTTTGCGGCAAAGCATTTGTTAACTTATTAAACGGGAAAGATACGATAAAGACTTTAATTGACACACGGACTCGCTCCTCCCGGTCACGCCGGGTAAGGCGCAGACGTCGCAAAAAANCCATGAGTACCGGTTTGCGCCGGGTGCTGATTGGATCGGGTTTACTGCTGGGGCTGGCAGCGCTATCGGTCACTGTTTCGGTGCTCATGCCAGAGCCGACTGTGGCCGACCACATCGATCAGGCACTGGCTTATGAGGCGCAAGGAGACGTGGATGCAGCTATTGTTGAGCTGCAGGGGACTCTCTTGCAGGACCCCAATAGTATCGATGCGCGCTGGTTGTTGTCGGAGTTCTATCTGCAGCAGCGCAATGGGGCCGATGCGCTGGCACAGCTAAAACGTGCCCAGGAGCTGGGCGTCAGTGGCCGCGATTTTAACGATCGTTGGATCAGCGCGTTGCTGATGGACCGGCAGTACGACAAAGCGTTGGCGCGACTGGCATTCATGTCGCCGACAGCACAGGACTCTACTGTACTCATACTGCGCGGTCGGGCGCGTCTCGGTCTGGGGCGTTTTGAGGACGCCCGCGAAGCCTTTCAGGAGGCGCAGCGCATTACCCCGGATAATCCGGATGCGCAGATTGGGCTGGCGATCACGGCATTTGGTCTCAACAATGTGGAAGAGGCGCAGGCTCTGGTTGAGGCGGGGCTCAAGCAAGACCCGGAAAATTATCTGGGCTGGATGTTAAAGGGCGAGATAGCCATGTCGCTCTACAACGCCGAAGGTGCTCAGCAGGCATTCGAGCAGGCTTTGCAAGTTATTGAGGGCGACTTGCCGGCGCAGTTGGCGGTGGTGCAGTCATTGCTGGTACAGAAAAAGTTTGATGAGGCCAGTGCAGACCTCAGTGCGCTGCTTGAAGAGCACCCGAAAGATCCGGGTCTATTGCTGCTGTCCGCGCAGAGTGAGCTATCGGGCAATAATAATATCGACGCTGCAGAAGAGGCATTGAAGCTCGCGCTGAGCCGGTCTCCCGAGGATACCTCCAGCCTCTTGCTCATGGGCTGGGTTATGTTGCTCAAAGGTGATCTGGAGGGCGCGCTGGAAAACCTCAATGCGCATCAGGTATTGCTGCCTGCAGATCCCGCGGGGGCAAAACTGTTGGCGTATGTACTCGTGCGCAGGGGCGAGCTGCTGCGTGGTATCGAAGTGTTGCAGCGCGCTGTAGATAAATCGCCCGAGGATATTGAGCTGGTCACCCTGTTGGGTAATACCTATCTGCAGGCAGGCGAAGAGGAAAAAGCCAACCCCTACTTCAGCAGAGCGGTGGCGATGGCACCCAATGCTGCGGTGACCCGCACCCGGTGGGCGACCAGTTTACTGGCTACTGCCGATACCCGCGAAGCGCTGCTGCAACTGGAGGCGGCGGTCGCAGCAGACCCGGATTACTCACGTGCCGAGTTTCTCCTCGCCCGCCTGTATTATCAGCTGGGGGATTACGACAACATGCTGGCGACGGCAACCAGTCTGTCAGAGAAATATCCGCAGGACCCCCGGCCCTATGTGCTGATGGCGGTGCTCAGTGAAACCCGGGGAGACCCTGAAACAGAGCTCGCGTACTACCAGAAAAGTCTCGAGCTGAGCCCGCGCAATGTGCTGGGAAAATACAATCTCGCCCGGATTGCGCAGGTGGCTGGAGATGTCGAGACGGCCCGTGAGCGTTTTAATTCGGTTCTGCTCGTGCAGCCCGGACATTTGCCATCGGTTATCGCGCTGGCGCAAATTGAGCTGAATTCCGGGCGGCCCGAGGATGCGCTGCTACTACTGGAGCAGGCGCGTCGTGAAAATTCCAACTCGCTGAGTTTGTTGTTGGAGCTGGCGAATATGTACGGCCGAATGGGGCGTGAGGTTGACGCCCTGTTGGCTGCCCGGGAAGCAGCGGTGCTGGCGCCTTACGACCCGGATGCCAGATTGGTCCTGGGGCGTGCTCAGCTTCGCGCCGGGAAGGTCGATGCCGCACGTGAGACGCTGCGGAATGTGGTGATGCAGGTGCCGGAGTCCGCGGATGCGCATTTCGAGTTGGCGAAACTGCGGCTGCGGGAGAATGAGCCACGCGGCGCTCAGGCAGCACTGGAAAAGGCCCTTTTACTGGCTCCCGATAGAGTCGACATGAAAATCGTCCAGGCGGAACTGCTGTTGGCACAGAATAACTATGATGCCGCCCTGGCCATAGCTCTTCAAATTCAGGAGGCTCATCCGGGCAGTGCAGAAGGCTATATGCTGGCTGGCGAAGTACTGATGGCCCAGCAACAGCCGCAGGCAGCGCTCGTGGCATATGAAACTGCAGTTGCCAACAATGCCGCGCGCGGGCCGATGATAAAACTTCAGGCGGCGCACAGGCATCTCGGCAACGCTGCTGAGGCCGATATTATTTTGCGGAACTGGCTGAGTGCACACACCGAGGATGTGCCCATCAGGATAATGCTTGCAACCTCCATGATGCAGGCAGGTAATCTCGAGCAGGCGGAGCGCGAGTATATTCAGGCGCTGAAGTATCAACCGGACAACGCGATTTTGCACAACAACCTGGCCTGGCTGTACAGTCAGTCTGCCGATTCCAGAGCCGAGGAACACGCCAAGCGGGCGCTGGAGCTACTGCCGGATAACCCCAATGTGCTCGATACTTACGGTTGGATTCTGGCGCAGGGAGAAAGCCCTCACCAGGGGTTGTCGCTGCTGCAAAAAGCCATCGAACGGTCTCCTGGCGACCCCCTGATCCGCTATCATCTGGCCGGGACACTGGCTCTTATCGGTCAGCCCTACCAGGCGCGTCGCGAGCTCGAATATATTCTGGAAACCAGCCAGACCGTGGTGGACACGCAGGTTCTTGAGCGAGCCATCCGGGATCTGCAGGAATCTACCGCAGGCGCAGAAGGATAGCGTTTCGCCCGGTCACACACTCCCCAGCCTCTTCGTATTCCCTTCTCGTTTTCCACACACACATCTATAGTCGCCATACCGTCACTCGGTGCTATTATGGTTGCACAATGCAGGTTGCATACTCAGCAGCATGGTGTCGAAGCCAGGGCTGCGTATGACAGCGAAAACACGCTTGATAGCGAGAATAAGAGGAGAATCAGCTATGTATGACATTGTGATCAGAAACGGAACATTGATAGATGGTAGTGGGTCAGCCGCGCGCGTGAGCGACGTCGCCATCACAGACGGACGTATTGTTGCGGTAGGCCCGAACATAGAAGGCGCTGCCAGCAGGGAGATAGATGCAACCGGCCATTTGGTTACACCGGGATGGGTGGATATCCATACTCACTACGACGGTCAGGTGTCCTGGGATCCAATGTTGACGCCTTCCAGCTGGAATGGCGTGACGACCGTGGTGATGGGCAATTGCGGCGTGGGTTTTGCCCCGGTTGTGCCGGGTAAGGAAGATTACCTGATCCAGCTTATGGAAGGTGTGGAAGATATCCCCGGTTCGGCGCTGGCAGAAGGCATCAAGTGGGAGTGGGAAACGTTTCCGCAGTATCTTGATGCGATAGAGAAGTTACCGCATGCCATCGATTTTGGCGCACAGGTACCGCACGGCTCGGTGCGCACTTATGTGATGGGCCAGCGCGGCGCGCAGAATGAGAAGGCCTCCGAGGAAGAAGTGGCGGCCATGGCGGCCATTGTGAAAGAGGGGCTGCAGGCCGGTGCACTGGGGTTTTCCACCAGCCGCACGATTTTGCACCGCGCCAAAGATGGTGAGTTGGCGCCGGGTACCACAGCTGATCGCGAGGAAGTTATCGGTATAGGCCGCGTGTTAGGTGAAGTAGGTTTCGGTGTCTTTGAGGTGGCCAGCGATCTGGCACCGGAAGAGGAAGAGCTGGCATGGATGCGTCAGGTCGGCCGTGAAACCGGTCGCCCGGTGACGTTCGCCTGCCTGCAAAACAATGATGACCCGCAGCAGTGGCAGCGTTTGCTGGCTGCGGTAGATGAAGATCGGGCCGCCGGTGGTACATTGACGCCGCAAGTCGCACAGCGGCCGGCCGGGGTGTTGTTCACCCTGGAGAGCTCCGGTCACCCGTTCATCCTCCACGCGGGTTATCAGCCGGTTGCAGAGCTGCCGTTGGCGGAGCGTGTTGCTGCGTTGAAGGACCCGGCAGTGCGCAGGGAAATCCTCGACAATCCACCAGATCTCGCCGGGTTACCGGAAGTCTTTACCGCAGCACTGACAGCCTGGGACAACATGTTCCCGCTGGGTGATCCTATTGACTATGAGCCGGGTCCGGAAAAAACCGTGCGCGCACTGGCCAAAGCCAGGGGGTGCAGCGAGGTTGAGTTCGTCTATGACACCATGCTGGAGAACGATGGCAAAGGGATTATCTACATGCCGTTGCTGGGCTACTCCAATGGCGATTTTGAGGCCCTGCGTGAAATGATGCTGCACCCGCACGCGGTGTTCGGGCTGTCCGATGGTGGCGCGCACTGCGGCCTGATTTGTGATGCCAGCATGCCCAGCTACCTGCTGACTCACTGGGCACGCGATCGCAGTCGCGGCGCGCGTATACCGATTGAGCAGCTCGTGCACAATCAGACGCAGCGCACGGCGAGTTTCTACGGTTTGAACGATCGCGGCTTGATCGCGCCAGGCATGAAGGCCGATATCAACGTGATTGACTACGACAAGCTCACCATCCACCCGCCGGAAATGGTGTACGACCTGCCATCCGATGCGCGCCGGCTGGTGCAGCGTGTCGACGGTTACAAGGTGACAATCTGTAGCGGTGAAGTGATACGCGAGGACGGGCGCGATACCGGTGCGATGCCGGGCAAACTGGTGCGCGGACCTCAGCCGCAACCGCAACAGCAACAGGTGGCTTAATGGCTCGTCTGAGTAAACTCAGCCGCTCCATCAGCGGCAGCGTCGCAGTAATCACAGGCGCTGCCAGCGGTATGGGGCGCGCCACTGCCCATCTGTTTGCCGATGAGGGCGCGCGGTTAGCGATCATTGATATCAATACCGGGGCGCTCGAATCGGTCGCGGAGGAAGTGAGAAGTGTCGGCGCCGAGGTATTGGCGCTGACAGTTGATTTGTCCGATCGCGAGGCTGTGAAGGAGGCAATCGAACAGGTTGCGGTGCATTTCGGCGGCATCGACATTTTGATCAACAATGCCGGCTTCGCACTGCTGGCCGAGGTGGACTCCGATGAATACCCCAATTCATGGGACACATCGTTGGCCGTGATGGCGACAGCTCAGGCCTGGGCGATTCGCGCCGCACTGCCATTTTTACGCAAGTCACCGCATCCGAGAATCGTGAACGTGGCCTCAACAGAGGCACATGGTGCTACGCGTTATAACAGCGCCTACGTGGTATCAAAGCACGCTTCTCTGGGCCTGACCCGCGCCATGGCGGTCGATCTGGGCAAAGAGGGCATCACGGTCAATTGTGTCTGCCCTGGCCCGGTGCGCACCGGCATTACCGATGTGATCCCGGAAGAGGCGAAGCAGACGTTTGCCAATCGGCGCACGGCGCTGCGCCGCTATGCCGAGCCGGAAGAGGTTGCGCACGCCACTTTGAGCCTGGTATTGCCCGCCGCCAGCTTTATCACTGGTGCCACCTTACTGGTGGATGGCGGGGTTACCATCCGCAACGCCTGACCGGCGGCTTTCGCGAGCACCGCGCAGCCGGTGCTAGCGATTTCGCCCCAGCTTCTCGTGCGCGTCCACCCATTCGTTCCTGCCGGTATCCGGATCGCGTTTTTGCGAAGCGCCCAACGATAGCTCTCCAGCGACAACCAGCGCGGCGGCAATTTCAATCAGCTTGAACGCTTTGCCCTGCCCATAGCAATCCATCAGTTCCAGACATTCGCGTTGCGTGGCGAGATTGGTGCCGCCGCCAAAAGAGGCCATGATGAGCGCCGGGAACGTGATGGAGTAGTACAAGTCGCCCTTGCTGGTGATGTAGTGATACATCGAGCACTGGTTGGCCTCACCGATGTTCGCCATGTCCTGCCCAGTGGCCAGAAACAATGCGGCCAGGCCGTTAGCCGGGTGTGCGGCATTGTTGGACGAGCCCACCAGGTAGGAGCTCAGGTTGGCCACGCTATAGCCGAAATGCATCTGCTCCGGTGTCACACGCAGTATGTCCTGCAGCACTTGCCGGGGGATAGTGAGCTCGGCGGTAACACGACGTCCGCGGCCTTTGAGTGAGTTGACGTAGGAGGTGCGCTTTTCCGTGTCCATTCCACCGGAGAGCATGTAGGTGCGCATATGGGGATACTGTGCCTTAATCCATTCGCAGACAACGTAGGTGGCCTTGCCTGTCATGTTCTGCCCGGCGGCATCGCCGGTGCTGTAGTCAAACCGTGTGTAGACAATGCCATGCACGATGTACTGCTCAATTTCCAGCAGCTTGCCCACCGAGGTCGTCGCTTCTGCCTGCGCCTTGATGGCGGCAAAATTGTCGGTAAGCCACTGGCCAAAATCACGCGCCTCACGCGCATTGCGGAATATAAAGGCGGGCGCACGCTGCATGGATTCGCCCATGACGGTGGTCATTATCCCGCCGCTTTCGCGTATCACACGCATACCCCGGTTGTAGCTGGCAACCAGTGTGCCCTCGACCGTTGCCATGGGGACATAGAACTCGCCCTTGGCGTGTTCGCCATTCACCAGCAGGGGGCCGGCCACGCCAATGGGTACCTGGGCCACGCCGAACAGGTGTTCACAGTTGCCAGACATACTGTCTGGATCGAAGGAGAATGCTTTGGTGTGATTCAAACTGGTACCGGATTTTTCCTCCAGAAACTGCTGCCTCTGGGCGATGATGTCACTGCTGTAATCGTTTTCGTTGCTGCGGGGTATTTTTGAGCTCATGGTATATCTCCTCGTAACTAGACAGTGTCAAGATTTGCGTGGTACGATACGCCCGGATTTGGACAGTGTCAAGATGGGTGGGTAAACATAAACCATGACAACCGCGCGAAGCAGTGACAAGAAGGGCTACCACCACGGCGATCTGAAAGCCGTGCTGTTGGATGAGACAGCGCGCATTCTGCGTGATGAAGGTGAGGAAGCCCTGTCTCTGCGGCGCCTGGCGGCCAATGTGGGTGTCTCGCGCACTGCGCCATACCACCATTTCAAAGACAAGCAGAGTTTGCTGGGTGCGGTCGCAGAAGAGGGGTTCATCCGCTTCAACCGCGCGATGAAAATTGCACTCGACGAAGGTCGCGGCAAGGGTGGCGAGCGCATCATGCAGGACTATGTGGCCGCCTATGTGAACTTTGCGGTGAGTAACAGCGAATACTACGATCTCATGTACGGCAGCAAACTCTGGCGCTCCGAAAGCCTTACGACCTCGCTGCTGTCATCTGCCCGGGGTACACTGAGATCTGAGGTCGAACGTATACAGCTGTTGCAGGATCGCGGGTTGATCGCCGAAGATCTTGATCCGCTGCGCTTCACACAGGTTGCCTGGGGTATGCTGCACGGCATCAGCCGCCTGCTGATAGACGGTATCTATACGGACTCGGCCGCTGTAACACCCATTTGTGAAACTGCTGCGGATATGTTGTGGCAGCAATTGAAGGAGTAAGAAGCGCTATGGCTGAGTTCCAAGTCGATCTGTATTTTTCTTTTCGCAGCCCCTGGTCCTACTACGGTGTTGCGCAGATGTACGATCTGCAACAGTCCTATGACATGCAGGTAAACCTGCTGGTGGTAAACCCCATCTATATCCGCTACAACGATTTTTTCGACAAAGCGCATGACAAGTGGCGCCCCTATTTCCTGACCGATCTGCTGCGCTATTCCGAGTACCGCGGCATCCCCATCGGCATGCCGCGACCGGACCCGATCAATGTCGACCTGCCAGCGGATGATCCCGGCCACCTGGTGAATACCTTAACTCCCCTGGGGCTGGCTGCCACTGCCGCCGGTCGCGGCCTGGAGTTTGCGCGGGAGGTGTCCGCTATTGTCTGGGACGGGCGGGTTGACGGTTGGGATCAGGGCGACCATCTGGCGCTGGCGTCAGAGCGCGCAGGCCTGGAGTTGTCGGCGCTGCAGCAGTGGGTGACTGAGAATGACAGCATATGGCCACAGCAATTGGCCGCTAACGATCGCGCACTGGAGGAGCATCACTGGGGTGTGCCGACAATGGTATTTCGCGGCGAACCTTTTTTCGGGCAGGACAAAATTGAGTTGTTGCTGTGGCGCATGCAACAGCAAGGTTTGCAAAAACGGGGCAGCCAGAGCGAAAGCTGAGGCGAGCCCGGTAATTGAGACTGCATAAAGATTTGCATTTACCCGCTGGCGGTGATCCGTCACAGGCGGGTTGAAAGGACAGGAATTACATGAACATCGTTTTCGACCTCGATGGAACGCTCATCGACAGTGCGCCGGATATACAATCAGTCGCCTCGATCATTCTGCACAGACTCGATAAAGAGGAATTGACACTAGAGGAAACACGCCGCTTCATCGGCGAGGGTGCCGCTGTTTTCGTGCGTCGCATGATGCATGCGCGCGACATCGATGAGACACCGCAAAGCCACGCGGCGCTGCTCGAGGAATTTGTCGCGCAGTATGAGTTTGCGGTGGAAAAGGCCGTCTATTATCCGGGTGTTTACGACACACTGCTGGCGTTGAAAGCGTCGGGCTTTGCGCTGGGCCTGTGTACCAATAAGCCAGAGTTGCCCGCGCGTGCGGTGATGCGCCATATGGGTATGGAAGCCCTTTTTGATACTGTGATGGCCGGCGGCATGATCGCCAGCCATAAGCCAGAGCCGGATATGCTGTTACAGACGATCGAGGCTCTCGGTGGTGGCACAACACTGTATGTCGGCGACAGTGAGATTGATGCCGAAACGGCCAGGCGGGCAGGCATACCCTTTGCGCTTTTTTCAGAGGGTTACCGCAAGACGCCGGTCAATGAGATGCATCACGACTGGGTCTTTGATCATTTCGATACCCTGGGGGATGTTATCGATGCGTTCAGGCTCAAGCATGGTTAGGCTGAACTGTTTTGTTGTGTGTCTGTGCGGCGTCACAGTGTTATCAGAGCGCTTGTGATGGAGAATTTTCCCGTTGTGTCTTTGCTTGTCGCCCTGTTGTTCACGCTGATGGCAGTGCGGGCCTTCCTCAGTGGCAGCGTGCTGGATTACGTGTTGGCGGGAACGCAGGGTATCGGCGTACTGTTGCTGTTCAGTCAATACCATGATGTCGCCTTGTGGCTGTTGCTGGCGTCTGTAGTTGCTTATTTGTTAAGCCAGATACTCACTGGTGCGAGACTCGTCAGCCGGTTGCTGCCGCTGGCCGGGGGGGCAATGGTCATAGTGTCGCTACTGCTGTGATGGGCCGGTAGCGGCTGCCGCTGGGCACCTCCCATGCTCCTGCTGGCCGTTATCTGAATATCCCTCTATGCTTTGCGGCTGACGCTATACTTTTCGCGCACAGGTTCGCGCAACGATAAAACACTGGAGCCCTCTCATGTCTTTTGCCACGCGCAGTCTCACTATTCTCTTGATGATATTGGTTATCCCGGCCTGCGGGCAGGTGGAGTTGAGCTGCGCTCCCGCGGGTAAGGTCACCCCGATTTGTGGTGTGCAAATGCCGGAAGATCTTGCGCCTATGCCCAATGGTGGTGGAATTCTGGTTGCAGAGTACGGCGATGGCGGGAAATTGTCCGGCGAATTGAAGTGGTTTCAGCCGGAGGCTGACAATGGGTTTGTGAGCGTCCTCAATAGCAAAGATATTGCGAAAGGCGCAGCGAAGGACTGGGGTGAAGCAGATTGCCCGGTACCGGAACTGCTGTCGCCTCATGGCATTCACCTGGCGCAGCGGGGCGACTCGCTGCAGTTACTGGTGGTCAACCACAGCAGCACAGAGCAGGTGTTGTTCTATGAGGTGCAGCCGTCGGGGGATACGAATACGGCCCCCGTCCTGTCCTGGCGCGGCTGTGTGAGCTTTCCTGAGAATGCCGTACTCAATGATGTTGTGGCATTGCCTGACGGTGGTTTCGCTGTAACGCATATGTATAACCGCGAAAGTGAAACAATGGCGATGATCAAGTCGCTGCTGGGGTTAAACGATGGGCATGTCTGGCGCTGGCACCCGGATTCCGGGCTTCAGGTAATGGCCAATACCACGGCAAAAATGCCCAACGGTATCGAGGTGGCGCCCGACGGCAAGAGCATCTGGGTGAACAACTACATCGAGCAGGAATTGCGCCAGTACGATGTTGCAACAGGGGAGTTGCTGGCGACCATAGAGGTACCGAATATCGACAATTCCGCGTGGCTGGAAGATGGCCGATTACTGCTCGCCTCACATACCTCACCGCTGACCATGAGCTCCTGTTTTGGTTTGCTGCAGGGCAGTTGCGGCGCCCCCTATGAACTGGTGGCTGTGGACACCCTCACCGGCGATACCGAAGTGATTTTTAGCGCTGAAAAAGGTGGGCCATTCGGCCCGGCCACGGTCGCCATTGAGTATCAAGGCAAACTGTACGCGGGTTCATTTTCGGGCGATCGCATGGCAGTAATCGCAAGGTGAATGATTCACAGTGCATACCCTGTATAGTTAGCCGCAACAGAAATACAATTTTCTTTCGATAACACCAATCAACCTGATTACAGGAGCCACCTATTATGGCCGAAACAACACCTTATGAGCCGCCAGCAATTTGGGAATGGGATCCAGATAATGGGCAGGCGTTTGCCAATATCAATCGGCCAACAGCCGGTGCGCAGGAAGAAAAAGAGCTACAGGTGGGCAAGCACCCCCTGCAGCTTTACTCTCTGGGCACACCCAATGGCGTGAAGGTCACGGTAATGTTGGAGGAATTGCTGGCCAAAGGGCACACGGGCGCCGAATACGATGCCTGGCTGGTAAATATTGGCGATGGCTCGCAGTTCACCAGCGGCTTTGTCAGTGTGAACCCGAATTCCAAAATTCCCGCGTTAATGGATCACAGCACGCCCAAGCCCACCCGGGTTTTTGAGTCCGGCGCTATTTTGCTCTATCTCGCCGAGAAGTTTGGTGAGTTTGTGCCAACGGACCCCTCAGAACGCGCGGAGTGTCTGTCATGGTTGTTCTGGCAGATGGGGGCGACGCCCCTGCTCGGTGGTGGTTTCGGCCATTTTTATGCCTATGCACCGGTGAAGATCAAATACGCCATTGATCGCTATGCGATGGAAGCCAAGCGGCAGCTGGATCTGTTGGACAAGAATCTGGCCGAACGGCAGTACATCTGTGGCGATGAGTACACCATTGCGGACATGGCCATCTATCCCTGGTATGGCGGTGTGGTGCGCAACCTGGTCTACAACGCCGCGGAGTTTCTGCAGGTTCATGAATACACCCATCTGATTCGATGGGTAGAAGAAGTGGGTAAAAGACCCGCTGTGCAGCGCGGCACAATGGTAAACCGGCCTTTTGGCGATAAGTCCCGCCAGTTGCTGGAGCGACACGATGCCAGTGATTTTGAATTGCGCACACAGGATATTCTCGACCCCGACCCGGCCTGAGGAACTTACTGGCATTTGTCCAGTCCTATGACTTTCCAACCGAAAGAGCACTTTGTCGATCGAAAGCCCCTTTATTGATCGCCGAGGTGTCGCTGGGCGTACTATTTGAGGCGGTTTCACGCTAGAGTAGCGCCCGAACGCAACATAAGAATTTGCCCATCACTCTCGCAGAGGAGTTTGTAATGTCAAAATTTACCGCATCGCACCGCACGTCGGGCGCCAGGCTGTTACTGGTGCCAGGGCTTGCCATCGCTGTTTCCATGGCGGGTTGTTCCAATGGGAACAACTCGAATAATTCCGATGACAGCCAGCAGCCGCCGGTCGACCCGCCTGCGCTGGTGGATCGCGCCCACTATGTCTTACCGCCCGGCAATTTCGGTGGGCTCCCCACCTCAGTCAACTCACTGGATCAACTGCCACTGTATGACGGATTGACACCGCTGCGCGGCGATGTGACGGATGCCGATATCGAGTCGCTCTTTATCCCCGAGGATTTCCAACCCGTTGGCGAGACGACTGTGGAAGCCACAGGGCGTCCGGGAACGACTATTGTCTATGACGAGTTCGGGGTTGCACATATTACCGGCGACACCCGGGATGACCTGTCCTTTGGCGCTGGGTGGGTAACGGCTCGCGACAGGAATCTGTTGGTATCGTTGGGCCGCGGGCCGGCCCGTGTTGCGGTTGCCGATGTGCCCGGTATCAATGCATTTGGCCTGGTGACCAGTGCACAGGAATTTATACCCAGTGCGGCAACCGAGCAGTTGGTGACGGACCAGGTGGACCTTATCATTGAGGAGTTCGGTGATCTGGGTCGTGAGGTTGTCGCCGATGCCGAGGCTTATGTAGCGGGCTATAACGCCTATCTGGATTCACAGGGTGACAATCCCGATCCGGTCACTGTGAATGATGTTATTGCTACGACCGCATTTATCGGCTCAATATTTGGCGCCGGTGGCGGTGCCGAGGCACAGAATGCGGAGTTCCTCTCAACGCTACAAGCTGGTTTGGGAGATGGTCCGGGTCAGTTGGCATGGGAGGACGCCATGCTGTTCAACGACCCGGAAGCGCCGACAACGATCAGCACCCGTTTTGAGTACGGCCCCATGACTGGCGGGCCGGTCACCGGCTCAGCGGTGATAGATGCAGGCTCCATCATTTCACTTGATCCACGTGCACCTGAGGTGCCACTGGCATTCGATACAAGTGTGCCCCTGGCGAAAGATCCGAACCCACTGCAGTTGGTCGAGTATTTTGCGGAGACGACAGCGCAGGCATTCGGGGCGGGTGATTCCGTGCTGATTCGTGCCGCAGATGCGCCGTACAAGCGCCGTGCATCAAACTTTCTGATTGTGGATGCGCCGCAGTCCGCCAACGATACAAATCTGGCAGTGATGGGCCCACAACTGGGCTATTACTACCCCGAGATCGTGATGCAGATTCACCTCAGTGGCCCGGGTATTGAGGCGCAGGGCGCCGCTGTTCCCGGGCTGTCGATGTACCTGCTGCTCGGGCGTACCCAGGATTACGCATGGAGCCTTACCTCGGCCAGCCAGGATGTGCGCGATGTTTTCGTCGAAGAGCTGTGCAGCACGGATGATTCCGCGCCCACTCGCGATTCAGACCACTATATGTACAACGGCGAGTGTATAGCTTTCGAGATGTTTGAAGCTGGAACGCTCAACGGCGTCCCGCTGCGTTATCCGGTTTCGGTGCACGGGCCGATGATTGGTACCGCAACGTCCAATGGCACACCGGTCGCGTTGACGCGCAAGCGCTCGACGTTCGGACGCGACGGTTTGAATCTGGCAGCCCTCAAGCTCATGACCGAGGGCGAGGCGACGACACCCCAGAAGTTCTGGGAATCTGCGAACAATTTCGGTTTCACGTTCAACTGGGGCTATATGTCGCGTGACAGTAATGCGTATTTTGCCTCTGGTTATCTCCCGGTGCGTGCACCTGGCCTGGATCGCCGGTTGCCCACCTGGGGCACAGGTGAGTACGAATGGGAGGGTTTCCTGAGCCAGGCTGAACACCCGCACGCGGTCGGAGGCCCATCAGGGCGCCTGCTGAACTGGAATAACCAATCAGCTCCAGGCTTCATGCATGGCGACGACGAGCCCTACGGTTCAGTCCATCGGGTCCAGTTGTTTGATCAGTTCCCCGATAAAGTTGAACTTGCAGGTGTCGTGGGCATCATGAATCGCTCTGCCACGGAAGACACACTGTCGCCCGTTTGGCCGGTGTTGAGCGAAGTGCTGCGCGGCTCTGAGCCGCCCACTGAACTGGCCGGGCAGGTGGTTGATATTATCGATGCCTGGGTTGCCGATGACGCTCCTCGCCTGGATGCCGACAACGATGGCTTCTATGACGACGCTGGTCCTGCAATTATGGATGAGCTCTTCAGGCCGTTGGCCGTAGCGGTGATGGAGCCGGTTTTCGGGGCCTCGGTGAGCGCGTTGAATAGCCGCGTAAACCTCGGCGGCAGCAACGGCGCGAGCCTCGTTGACAAGGATTTGCGCACCCTGCTGGGCAAGCCGGTAGAAGGGCCGTTTAGTCTCAGTTACTGTGGCGAAGGCGATCTGGAAGTATGCCGGGAATCTCTGTGGGCCGTGGTTGAAGAGGTGGCGCTGGAACTCGCGGATGAGTACGGCAGCGATGACCCGACGACATGGCTGCGTGAGGGTGCTCTGACTCGTTTTTCTCCGGGTCTGATTCCCAATACATTCCGCGCGACCAACCGGCCGACCTTCCAGCAGGTGTTGGAGTTTATACCGACGGCTGGCGGCTGATCCAGGTCGGATCGCTATCTGCGCCTGTCGCTCGACAGGCGCGCAATCATCTCCTGTTTACGGTCGCCTTCTAGGCGACCGCTTTAGTTCTGGCCTTCTTGTCGATAATCATTGATACCCGTTTGTTGCGCTTGGCTTTGGCCGGGGTTTTACTCACTCTGGCGCGATCGACCTCGGCATCCAGAGCGGCATCCGTTTGTGGTGCCGTGCGCAGCCAGTGCGCCTGATCAACTTCAAACGAGTGCAGGATGGTATCCAGTGTGCGCCCGATACGGGTCGTGGTGTCGATAATCGGGATTTTCGGCCAGGTTGCGCGCTCCCCCGCTTTGATTAGCTCGGCCATCTCGTCTTCAGACATCATCTTGAGCAACTTCCTGAGCCCGGAAAGACCGTAACCCGGGAAGATATTGATGTCGCCGGTATACTGCTGTTCCATTAACGCGTTGGCGGCATTCAGGGCGGTGCCCACTCGCGGTCCTACCCGGCCATAGCGTTGGAAGAAGTCCAGATATCCCCGCATCATCTGTTTGGTTGCCGCAACAGAGGCATCCGAGACTATATTGCGCAACCCGGGTTTGGTATTGGGCTCCCGTCCCAGCCCCGGCATCACCTGTGAAACAATGAAGTGGTTAACCCCGTATAGGCGTGCGAGGCGCTTGGCGGGCAGATCCTGCGAAAAAGAGCCATCTATCCAGCGGCGCGACGGTAGGTAGGGCTTGATGTCACCCTCGGCGTTGCGCGCCTCCAGCTGCACCGGTTGGAAGACACCGGGCAATGCGGTGGAGGCCAGTACGGCAGAGCGCAGAGTGACGTTGGGCGAGGCAATGTGATTCAGCAGGCGGGAGTTTTGCCGCGGCTCTGCCGGGGAAATTGAAATATTGATGCTGCGCCCGGTTTTTTCGTAGGCTTCCTTGAACGTGAGGTTGGGTATCAGCTTGGCCATTTCCCGCTTGATTGACCGCATATCGATCTGTTTGCTCATGCCAAAGCCCAGCTTGATATTGTCGCTGTTCTCGGTGAGCGCCCGCGCCAGATAGTTATCCTCAAACAGTGCCAGGTATTCCTTGTCACTGCGTGAGCCGACGATGGCGGCGACGAATGCGCCAGCGCTGGCGCCGGAAATGACTACCGGGCATAGCTGCTGTTCAATCAGTGCCTTCAGTACGCCGAAGTGAAAATACCCCAGCGTGCCACCACCGCTGAGCATCAGGGCTGTGCGGCCATAGCAGTGACTGGCTACCTGGAAGAACTCGGCGCGATCTGCCCAGGGAATCCCTTTGAAGTGGCGCGGTGACAAAAACTCTAGCGCATCACAGATTTCGTCGATGTACTCGGTGATGAGCACCTTGGTGCCAGAGCGGGCCTTGCTGTAAAGCTTTGGATTGCCCATGCCGGCCATATTTCCGTGTATGCCCTCGCTGAGTGCGAACAATAGGCCCTGATGGTCGTTGCGTTTACGCAGTCGGCGCAAGCGTTGCAGCCGGGTGTTGATGCTGACATTGTCGTAAAGTGGTGAGTCGGCCTTCTCGCGCCAGGTGTCCCGGCCGGTCTGGTGATCGTGTGCCTCGGCGAGCGCCTGCCACTGGGAAAAGCTCGCTGACCGTGCCATCGCGGCATCCAGCTCGCGCGAGGCGCGGCTTTTTCGGGAGTATTTTTTGTTGGCCATGGGTGTCTTCAGCTCGATAGTTGTCGCTCTGGCAGGGTCTGCGCGGGCGAGGATTCTGCCCCCTCTACTGGGTTTTTGGGCCGGGATTGCCGGATCATCATAGCTCGAAGCGTACAGCAGGCGCCAGCGAGGCCACGGGGCGTTGAAATTCCCCGGTTAGGGCGCTTTTCCGCAAAGTTGTGCTTTTTCACGACCAGAACCCGCTATATCAGGTGCTGGAGAGTGTGAATTATTAATGAAGCCTCCAAATACAGTGCGTTTTAGGGTATAGTGTGCGCACTTTTTCACCAGTTGCCACCCGCAGCAGTGAAAATACATCCTTCAACCATATCGATTCCACTCTCTGAATTGAAATTTCGCAGGAAAGACTGAATGCTTACAGCACAAAAACTGGAAAAAATTATCGAATTGGAAGAGAACCTCCGCGCGCAGTACCAGACCCAACTGGATGAAAAATCTGCCGAGATTGAAGAGCTCCTGAAAAAGCACGAAGAACAGCAAGCCATCATCGAAAAGCAACTGGCGCAACTGACTACACAGTCGGCTGATGCCTCTGCCAGCAAGCGCGTCGAACAGCTCAATCGCGAGTTGCACAATCGCTGCGACAATATGGCTGCTGAGGTTGATGCTCAGAAGAAGCGCATCAAGGAATTGCAGAAAAACCTGGCTGATGCACGCGCAGAAGTTAAGGCGCTGAAGCAGTACGACGCTGCCGCTCTGAAGAAGAACCTGGACGCGAACAAAAAGAAACTGGCAGAAAAAACGTCAGCCAACGCGTTGATGCAAAAGACGCTGAATAAATCCAAAGCCGAAAATGCAGAATTGCAGGCCAAGGTGAAGGAACTGGAAGCCAAACTTGCAGAGCTTGAACCTGAAGAGGTTGAGGAAGAAGCCGAAGCTGCTGCCGCCTAAGGCGCAGCTTTGGTGAGATCGGGTGCGTAAGATGCCTTCGGGCAGCCTGCCGCGCGATCAGATTTCCGACACGTGTTGCGCATTCTGTATGCGCACAACATAATCACCAGGGGTGTCCATACGTCACCCCCCTGATACAATACCAACCCCCCGGATTTCCCGGTTATTGCCAGCAGGAAACTCACCCGTCATGACCCAATCCATCTCCCGGCTGTTGGCGGAAGAACTGTCCGTTCACGAAAAACAGGTTGTCGCAGCAGTAGCGCTGCTCGATGAGGGCGCCACGGTGCCGTTTATCTCGCGATATCGTAAAGAGGTAACTGGTGGGCTCGATGACTCCCAGATGCGGCAACTGGAAGAGCGCTTGCGCTATTTGCGTGAGATGGACGAGCGCCGCACAACCATTCTTTCCAGTATCTCAGAGCAGGAAAAACTGACGCCAGAACTGGAGGCAGCGATACGCTCGGCAGATACCAAGAGCCGTCTGGAAGACCTGTACCTACCGTTTAAGCCCAAACGACGCACCAAGGCGATGATAGCGCGTGAAGCAGGCCTGGAGCCGCTCGCGGATGTCCTGTTTGATGACCCCGAGCTGGATCCCCAGGTGGTTGCCGGCGGTTACCTCAACGAAGAAGCCGGTGTTTCAGATACGAAAGCGGCGCTTGATGGTGCCAGACAAATACTGATGGAGCGCTTCGCCGAGGACGCTGATCTGCTGGCGACCCTGCGTGAGTTTTTGCAGGAGCAGAGCCTTGTAGCAGCGCGTCTGGTGGCGGGTAAAGAGGAGGCCGGGGCGAAGTTCAGCGACTATTTCGAGCACACTGAAGCCCTTAAATCCACGCCGTCGCACCGCGCACTGGCAATGTTTCGCGGCCGCAGTGAGGGTGTACTCACGCTTGATTTACGCATGACAGCCGATGAGTCACCACTGGATGCACACCCCTGCGAAGCGATGATTGCCTCGCACTGGAAAATTCAGGACAAGGGCCGTGCAGCAGACAAGTGGCTGTCAGAAGTCGTGCGCTGGACCTGGCGTGTGAAACTTCTCACGCACCTGCAGTCGGACTTGCTCACCCAGCTGCGCGAACGCGCTGAACTGGAAGCAATCACCGTGTTTGGCAGCAATCTCAAGGATCTGTTACTGGCGGCACCGGCCGGGCCCAAAGCCACTATTGGTCTGGATCCTGGTCTGCGCACCGGCGTGAAGCTGGCGGTGGTAGATGCGACGGGCAAAGTGCTGGATCACGGCACGATCTTCCCCACGCCACCGCAAAACAAGACTCGCGAAGCGGCTGCTTTGGTGTTGTCGATGATACAAAAGTACGACATCAAATTGATCAGCATCGGCAACGGAACAGGTAGCCGCGAGACCGATCGATTTGTCGGTGAGCTGCTGGCTGCCCACCCCGAGCTTGATGTTCGCCGGGTTGTGGTGAATGAGGCAGGTGCCTCCATCTATTCTGCGTCCGAGTTTGCAGCGCGTGAATTTCCCGATCTCGATGTCACGATCCGCGGTGCTGTGTCCATCGCCAGGCGTCTGCAGGACCCGCTGGCAGAACTGGTGAAGATCGATCCGAAATCTATCGGCGTCGGCCAGTATCAACACGATGTAAGCCAGGTACAACTGGGGCGTCAGCTCAATGCGGTGGTGGAGGATTGTGTAAACGCCGTTGGTGTTGATTTGAACACCGCGTCGGCTCCCTTGCTGACTCGCGTATCGGGTTTGAGCCAGCGTATAGCCGACAATATCGTCGCGCTGCGCGACCACCAGGGGCGGTTTGCCGATCGTAAAACCCTGTTGAAGGTGAGTGGCATGGGTGAAAAAACTTACCAGCAGGCGGCTGGTTTTTTACGTGTAATGGGCGGCGATAATCCGTTGGACGGCTCTGCTGTTCACCCCGAATCCTACTGCGTGGTGGAAGCTATCGCGGCCTCCAACAAGCGCGAGCTACACAGCCTGATCGGCGACAGTACTTTTTTGCGTGCGGTGAACGCCCAGGACTATGTGACCGATACGGTGGGCTTACCTACTGTCACGGACATTCTGAAGGAACTGGATAAGCCGGGGCGCGACCCGCGGCCGGAGTTTAAAACAGCCAAGCTACAGGATGGCATTGAGAAAATAACCGATCTGAAGCTGGATATGGTCCTCGAAGGGACTGTCACCAATGTCACCAGTTTTGGTGCTTTTGTCGATGTGGGTGTACATCAGGACGGATTGGTACATATTTCGGCCATGTCAGAGAAATTTATAAAAGATCCACGCGAAGCGGCCAAGGCCGGCGATATCGTCAAGGTCAAGGTGATGGAGGTCGATGTGCCACGCCAGCGCATTGCCTTGAGTATGCGACTGACTGACAGTGCCGCGAGTGAGCAACCCCGCGGCAGCGACAAACCGCGCCGCGGCAAGTCGGACAATCGATCCTCCCGCCGGGGTGGGGCTAGCGGAAGCGGTTCTCGCCAGCAGGAAAAAGCGCCCGATGGTGCGTTTGCAGCCGCTTTTGCCAAGGCTAAACAAAAGTCCTGAAGCAGATCGACAAGTAATACAGCGGTGCAATAGGCTTACCCGACAGGCTTTGGTGCATACTGTACCAGAGCTGTGCTGACCAGGAGTCTGTTGATGTGGTTGAATACGTGTTGTGATCTGGTGTTCGATATCGAAGTGCCAACGCCGTTTGTAATGATGCTCCGGCCGCGCAGTGGTGCCCAGCAGTGGATTGCCAGCGAGCAATACCGCCTGACCCCCACTGTCCCGATTATCGAATTCACCGACAGTTACGGAAACTTGTGTCAGCGCCTGGTCGCTCAGCCCGGTATTTTTCGTGTGCATACCTCAGCTGAAGTGATGATATCTGACACACTGGATCAGGCCCCCGATGCTCCCTTTGTTGAAGTACAGAACCTGCCTGACGCAATATTTTGCTATCTGCTGCCGAGCAGATACTGCGAATCAGACCGTTTTGGGCAGATGGCGAATGAGATTACTGCCGGCGTGCTCCCCGGTTACAATCAGGTTGCAGCTATCGCTGCATGGCTGCGTGCCACGATTCGATTTGATCCGTACAGTAGTGAAACACATGCGTCTGCGATTGAAGTGAATGCTCGCCAATGGGGCGTTTGTCGGGATCTTTCGCATCTGGGTATCGCGCTGTGCCGCAGCCTCAGCATCCCGGCACGTATGGTCGTAGGCTATCTCCACGGGCTGCAACCGATGGACCTGCATGCCTGGTTTGAGGCGTTTGTGGGCGGCCGTTGGTACACGTTTGATGCCACCCAACACGGTGTGCCTGGCGGTTACGTGGCTATCGGTTACGGCAGGGATGCTGCCGACGTCGCAATCTACAATCAGTTTGGCCCTGCGTTGTTCCCCACCGAGCAGCGGGTCAAGGTGATGCTCTTGGAGCAGTAGTGAACATCTGTCGACGCCACACTGAAGTAAGCACTGCTGCCAGCCCCTGCCTGGTGCCAGTGCGCTTTGACCCCTCGGAATTCCTCCGGCATGGTTATCCATGTTATGACAGAAGCTAGCGACAACCCCGACCGCAAAATCATCCACGTCGATATGGATGCCTTTTTTGCCAGTGTGGAGCAGCGGGATGACCCCGCGCTGCGCGGCAAGCCGGTAGCGGTGGGTGGGTCTGCAAAGCGCGGTGTTGTCGCAGCGGCAAGTTATGAGGCCCGAGCTTACGGGGTGCGCTCTGCGATGCCCTCTGTGACGGCTGCCCGGCGCTGTCCTGCGCTGGTGTTTGTGCCACCGCGGTTTGAGGTGTACCGCGCAGTGTCACAACAGATCCGGCAGATCTTTTCCCGTTACAGCGACCTGGTTGAGCCGCTCTCACTCGATGAAGCTTATCTGGATGTGACGCAAGACAAGCAACAGGTCGGCAGTGCTGTCAAAACTGCGCAATTGATTCGCGCGGCAATCCGGCGGGAGACGAATCTCACGGCCAGCGCTGGCGTGAGCTACAACAAATTCCTGGCGAAGATTGCCTCCGACCAGAACAAGCCGGATGGCATTTTTGTGATCCGTCCTCACGAGGGCGCTGACTTTGTCGCCACACTTCCCGTGCGTCGCTTTTACGGGGTTGGGCCAAAAACTGCGCAGCGCATGGGAGGTATGGGGATACTGCTGGGGGCTGATTTACGCGAGAAGACCATGGATTTCATGGTCGAGCATTTTGGCAAATCAGCCAATTACCTCTTCCAGGCCGCGCGTGGTGTGGACCACCGGCAGGTAAAGCCCGACCGTACTCGAAAATCAGTTGGTCGCGAGCAAACCTACAGCCAGGATCTGTTTGTCGACGCCGACCTGTTCGAGGCGCTGGAGAAAATCATCGACAGCACCTGGGCGCGCATTGAGAAGAATGGGGTGGTGGGACGTACCGTCACGCTGAAAGTGAAGTACGCTGACTTTCGACAGATTACGCGCAGTCAATCCTGTGAGGACTTTGTCCGGGATAAAGCCCGGTTCGGAGCAATGGGCCGGGAGATGCTCGCGCAGTTGCTTCCAGTTTCAGGTGGTGTGCGCCTGCTTGGGCTGACGCTGTCGGGCCTCGCTGAGGCACAAGCGCAGCAGTTGCTGGAGGCCCCAACGCCGGTGATCAGGGAGCAGCGGGTGTTCGATTTCTGAAACGCCTGCGGCGGCCCCGGCTGCTGTCTCTATGTGTTGCGTTGGGCGAGGTGCAACAATCTCTGTGCGTTGCCGCGCAGCAGCGCCGCGCGTTTGCCGGGTTGATCCTCAGTGATAATCAGTAGTTTCGCCAGACTGGCAGCGAGGTGATAGAACGGCCAGTCGGTGCCAAACAACATACGTTCACCGCCAGTGCGTTGCAGCATGGTGTTCAGGGTAGTGACACCCTGTCCGTGCGTATCCAGCCACACATTGTCGTAGCGCAGCGCCAGCGGAAGAGCCTCCGCGACGTCGCGTGCGCCGGAGTGGCCGAGCACGAACTGCACCCCCGGATAGGTTTTTAACGCCGCCTCATAATGGCGCGGCAGAGCGTAGCGATGGGTTGATTCCGGCTCTATGCCAGCGCGGCCGCAGTGGAAGAAAACAATAAGCCCCAGTCGCTCACACTCCGCGTACAACTCCATCATTACAGGGGAGTCCGGATAGGCGCGCTGCATCGTCGGGTGAAATTTGATGATGCGGGCCCCGGCGGCCGCGTAGTCGCGCAGCCGGGTGAAACGCGCGGGATCCTGTGGGTGCACGGAACACCCGAGTATCAGGCGATTGCCGGCTCCGGCTATGTCGATGGCCTCAATCCAGCGCTCTGTCAGGTCGTCGCCAAAGGGCAGGTCAAACGCAATCGGCAGGATGCTGGCGCGCTCGACATTGCAGGTGTTCATCTCGTGTAACAAATTGGGGATGGTCTGCGTCACCGCCCGTTTGCTGCCCCACAACCCCTGCGCCGCTGAACCCCACCACAATTCGTCCAGTGCCTCGTCAGTGAAATTCCGGTTGATGTAGACATCCAGATCCAGATCGCAGCCAGGTTCCGTGGCATCGCAGTCGAGCAGGTGGATCACCCGGTCTGTGCGCTGATGTAAATCCACTTCCGGCGCTAACAATAACGACATCCCCAGATGGCAGTGCATGTCGATGGCCTTGGGTAGATCGAGGTCTACCATGCGCAGCTCTCCATCAGTGTCGAGCTCGAACCAGGGCAATTCGGCGAGACCGCGATAGCCCTTGAATCGCAGCGGGCCGAACGGTCCCTGACTGGACTGCACACCTTCCTGAACCCGTTGTTGCGCGAGGCGATCAATATCTGCAGCGGTATAGCGCTCCCCTGGCTCCTCATTGCTGCACGAGGGCAGGCAGGCACCGGCGGCGGACAGTGCTGCGAACTGTAGGAATCTGCGGCGGTGTATGTGAGTGCGCATCATTAGTGATCTCTGGATGTAACGCGCTGTGATGGTGGCGCGCTGATATTATTTTCTCTGCAGTATAGAACAAATACGCCCGATAGATTGTCTGACTGTGATAGCGCAGCAGCGCTTCTCAAAACCGGGAGAAGGTCGGGGGCGGGACTGGTGTCACCCGGCGTCATCTTCGATTAGCATACGCACCAGTTTTCTCGCGATGCAGGCTGCCAACAGGACAATAACGGCAGTGGCCGCAGACGGTTTGGGTGGGGAACGGGACGGTTTTTTATTGGGGCACTACCTATGCATGCACCATCACATGGCGCGCCGAAAGCCTACCTGGGCCACTGTCTGGTTACCGGTGCAGCAGGCTTTGTCGGCAGCCACCTGGTAAAAGCGCTGTTGCATCGCGGGCTGCGTGTGCGTGCGCTGGTGCGTGAAACGCCACTTGCCCTGCAGCACCCCAGGCTGGAATGCGTCAGTGGCGATATCCAGAACGCAGCGCAAATGCACCAGGCGTGTGCCGGTATCGATACGGTATTCCATACAGCAGCGATGATCGCCACCCTGGGCGGCAGTGCCGTCACACCGGCGTATCGGGCGCGTGCCTATGGCATCAATGTTACCGGAACGGAAAATGTTGTGCAGGCCGCGCAAGCACAGGGTGTGCGGCGGCTGATTCACACCAGTTCCATTGATACCTGCTTCAATGGTGAAGAAGACCTGCATATGGATGAGCACACGGCTTATGCCACGCGTTTCAGCTGTGTCTACCAGGAAACCAAAATTCCCGCTGAGCAAGCCGTGTTGGCGGCCAATACGTCAGACGGTTTGTTAACCTGTGCGTTGCGGCCAGACGGTATTTGGGGTGCCGGCGGGAGTATGATGCTGGATATCCTGGCAGAGAAACTGAAGGCGGGGCTGCTGCGTGTGCGCGTCGGCGGTATGGGCGGCATTCACGACCATGTGCACATCGATAACCTGGTCAGCGCGCACCTGTTGGCCGCGGCGGCACTGGTGCCGGGAAGCCCGGTATGCGGCAAGGGCTACTTTATCTCTGATGGGGTGCCGGCCCGCATGTTTCAATTTGCACGGCCATTCTTTGAAGGGCTGGGCTACGAGCTGCCCAAATACAGTATCCCTGTCGCTCCAGTGATGTTGCTGATGCGAGCCTGGCAATGGCTGCATTTCAAGGCGGGTATCCGCGCGCCCATGTTCACACCACACGAGCTGACCAAACTTACGGTCTCTACAGTGGTATCCAGTGCAGCGGCAGCGCGGGATTTTGGCTATAAGCCGGTGAAGACGGTTTCAGAGGGTATGCGCGAGGCGGTGGAGTTTTATCGTGAACTGGGAGATAGTTAACATTTTCGCGAGGACGCGCTGACCTTTGCGGCTGATATTGCGCACAATCTGAGCTATTTGACTGTAATCTCTATAATAATCTGACAATGGCGGCTCAAAATCATGAATACCCGGTTTCTTCTAGCCACTGCGCTGTTTGGCGCGCTCTCACTGTCTGCCTGCAGTGGCGGCGGTAATGGTGATAATGCCAGCGACGACGGCACCACACCTGCACCCCCGGCGCCGCCCACGGATCCCTCAACAACCATAACGCCGGATAATTATGTGCTGTTTGAGAGTGGCCAGGTAAGGCCGCTGGCGTTTTCCAGCGATGGCACACAGATTTTCGTCGCCAACACACCTGCTGGTCAGTTGGATATAGTCGGTCTTGAGGGCGATCAACTGCAACTGATCGATAGCGTCAGCGTGGGGCTGGAACCGGTGGCAGTGGCCGCCAGGGATGACAGCGAAGTATGGGTCGTCAACCACCTGTCAGATTCAGTGAGCATTGTCGATGTCGGCGCCCAGCCACATGTGCGCCAGACGTTGCTGGTGGGTGATGAGCCCAGGGATATCGTATTTGCCGGTGAAGAACACAACCTGGCGTTTATTACCGCCGCGTACCGTGGCCAGAATCACCCCACGTTTGATCCCGAGCATTTGACAGCGCCGGGGCTGGGCAGGGCAGACGTCTGGGTTTACGACAGCGATAATCTGGTGAATACCGATGTGAACGGCGGGCCGTTGACAATTTTGAATCTTTTTACCGACTCCCTGCGCTCCCTGGCCGCGCTGCCAGATGGCTCACGGGTCTACGCAGCGTCGTTTATGTCCGGCAACCAAACCACCACGGTGGATGCGTCCGTAGTCATTGGCAACAAACCCGAACCGCAGCGCAATAGGGACGGCATACAGGCGCCCAATACCGGGCTCATTGTCCAGCAAAGCGATGGCAGATGGTTGGATGAAGACGGCGTGGACTGGAGCCCACAGGTTAATTTCAACCTGCCTGATTACGATGTGTTTGAAATTGATACCAGTACCGCGCTGCCCGAACTGCGGCGGCAGGTATCGGGCGTTGGCACCGGCTTGTTTAATATTGTGGTTAACGCAACTCGGGGAGAGCTGTATGTCAGCAACCTCGAAGCGCGCAATCAGGTGCGTTTTGAAGGTCCGGGTTTGAACGCCAGTACCGTTCGAGGTCATATCGCCGATACGCGTATCAGCGTGGTGACGAATGATGGAGTCAGCCATGTCGACATGAACCCGCATGTAGACTTCAGTCGCCCCGAGGGCGCTGCAGTACCGGCCGCGGAGGCGCAGAAAAGCCTGAGTCAGATAACGGCTATGGTATTGAGCGCTGACGGCAATACCTTGTATGCCGCTGCCTTAGGCTCAAACAAAATAGCCTTTATCGATACGGTGGAGCTCAATCAGGCCGGTTTTACACCCGATGCAGCAGATCACCTGCTGCTTCCCGGTGGCGGTCCCAGCGGGCTGGCACTCTCTCCCGATGGCAAATGGCTGGTGGTCTACACACGATACGACAACTCACTCGTGGTGGTAGATACACAGGAGCGGCGTATTGTCAGCACGCTCGCACTGTACAATCCGGAGCCGCAGGAGATCGTTAATGGGCGTAAGTTCCTCTACGATGCCGCGCTCACTTCAGCTAATGGCGTCAATGCCTGCTCCAGTTGTCACTGGTTTGCTGACAACGATGCCCTAGCGTGGGATTTGGGTAATCCCGACGCCAGCATGCAGCGCAATACCAATCCCTTCGTCGACAACAGCCCGATAATGACCTCACAATTTCATCCGATGAAGGGGCCGATGACCACACAAACGCTTCGCGGTATCGCCGATAGCGGCCCACAGCACTGGCGCGGAGATAGAACCGGAGAAAATCCCGCCAGCGTTAATGGTGCGACAGAGAGTGTTGCCGCCGCCGCTTTCAAGGAATTTAACCCGGCGTTTGTTGGCCTGGTGGGCAGACATGAGGAACTGTCTGAAGAAGAGATGCAGCAGTTTACAGATTTCGCGCTGGCGCTGACGCCACCACCCAACCCAATTCGTAATCTGGATAATAGCCTGACACCAGAGCAACAGGCGGGGCGCGATATCTACTTCGATGTCGGCAATATTACGGGCATCGGTAGCTGTAATCACTGCCATGAACTGGACCCAGCCGCAAAGAAATTCGGCAGTGGTGGCAAAATGTCGTTTGAAGGGGGGCGAATCGCCGAGGACTTTAAAGTGCCCCATCTGCGCAATGCCTACGCCAAAATTGGTATGTTCGGTGGGTCCAGCCCCAACGCTGTGCCGCCCACAAATCCGCCGATTCCAACGGACCCGCCGATTGATGAGCCATGCGAGCTGATCTGTGTCGCTGTCCAGGAGTGCGAGCTTCAACTTGTGTCACAGACAACCACGACGGGCCCCTGCGGTCCCTGTGAGGAGGCGGTGCAATGCCTTGATGCTGAAGTGGATGAAAACTTTATGGGAGACCAGGTGCGCGGATTCGGGTTTCTACACGATGGTGCTATCGATACCCTCGACACTTTCTTTAAGGATCCGGTCTTCAATTTCCCAAGGCCTGCTGATGAGAGCCGCGCCAACGTCGTTCGATTCACCCTGGTAATGGACAGTAATCTGTTGCCCATTGTTGGGCAGCAGGTAACGCTTCGAGGCGACAGCCCGTGGACGTTTGAGCGACTGGCGTTGCTGGAGGAAAGCGCTCTGGCGAATTCACCGCGCCCGCAGTGCCAGTTGCTGGGCGCCGGCGTGATAGATGGAGAGCGCAAAGTGCTGCGCCTGACGGGTGCAAACAGCTACGAGGACTCACAGGGTGTTGCCTACACGGGCACAGCGTTGCGTGAATCCGCCAGAGCTGCCGGTCAGGAGTTGACGTTTACCTGTTATCCACCGGCTTGAGCGACTTCGCCTGACACCCGTTGGTCTGCTGGATTTGAGGTATACTTTCTCACTCAGCCCGTAAGCGACGAGGTGAGCTATGCCGAACCAGCGTTTTTTTGAGGCGAGTATTGGTCGGGGCGTCAGATTCTCGGCCAGAACATTGTTGGCCTTGTCAGTTCTGGCAGGCGCCAGTTATGTACAGGCCAGTGCGGGGGGACGCAGCGGGTTTTCCGGTGATCCATCGACCAATGGTGGCGCCACCTGCAGTGTATGCCATGCGCCTGACGGGGCTACACCCCCAGCCATCGGTGTTGCCGGTCCGGACACCATGAGTGCCGGCCAGACAATGTTTTACTACATCGTGATGCTTGGCGGCCCGGCACAGACTGGCGGTATCGATATTTCTGTTCAGGATGGTATCGGTGAGCTCACGCCGCTGGCCGGTGATCTGCAATTGATGAATGGCGACCTGACCCATACCGGCCCCAAGGACTTCAGTGCCGGGGCCGTGGTATTCCGCTTTCTCTATACTGCCCCGAATTACGATACCGAAGTCACTCTGCATGTGGCCGGCAACTCTACCGATGGCAATCTGGATTTGCTCGGTGATGCGATAGCGACGACTTCCTGGGATATCACCATAGAGAATGGCTTCGAAGATCCACCAGAACCACCAACTCCGCCGCTCAGTGACCTGACCGCCACGGAGTTCGCCACCGGGCTTAGCAATCCCATTGCCATTGAAAATGCCGGGGATGCGCGGCTGTTCGTGGCGGAACAGGCCGGCATGATCCGGGTTCTGGAAAGTGACGGAACGCTTGTACCTGCACCCTTCCTCGATATCACAGCACAGGTTGATGACGAGGGCAGCGAGATGGGTCTGCTGGGCATCGCATTTCATCCCGATTATGCGAACAACGGCTATTTCTACGTCTACTACACCCGCGACACCGGAGAGGGCCTGGACCGCTCCAGAGTGTCTCGATTTACAGTCAGCAGCGGTGATCCCGATGTGGCCGATCCGAACAGCGAGCTGGTATTGCTGGAGTTTGAACAGCCCTACGCCAATCACAATGGCGGTGATCTGCACTTTGGTCCATCCGGCTTTCTCCATATTGCAGTAGGTGACGGTGGCAGTGGCGGCGATCCCCACAGCAACGGTCAAAACACGGCAACCCTGCTGGGCAAGATGCTGCGAATAGATGTCGATACCCCACCGGCACCGGCACCGGCACCGGCACCGGCACCGGGTACCGGGCCGGACTGCGATATTTCACAGAACTCAAACTACAGCATCCCCGAGGGCAATGCGTTTAACAATGGCACAGCAGGCGAGGGTTGCGATGAGATATTCGTGCTCGGCGTCCGTAACCCGTGGCGCTTTGCGTTTGACAGCCTCACGGGGGGCATGTGGATAGCTGATGTGGGGCAGCGCGATTTCGAGGAAATCAACTATATTCCTCCGGGGAATAGCGGCGGCATTAATCTGGGCTGGCGCTGTTACGAGGGTGCAGAGCCTTACAAACCCAGTGGTTGTGACCGGGTTTATCTGCCGCCGGTGTACGCATACTCGCATGCGACTTCTGGCTGTTCAGTCACCGGGGGGCGGGTGTATCGCGGACAGCGCTCCCCACATTTGCAGGGGCAGTACTTCTTTACGGATTTCTGCCAGAGCAGCATCCAGTCTCTGCGTGGGCCTCCCGATGATCCCACGCTGGGTGTCGCTTTGCCACTTGGAGAGCTGGCGGCGATATCAACATTCGGTGAAGATATCGATGGCGAGCTGTACGTGGCGGAACTGCGTACCGGCACCATTTATCGACTGGCCTCGATATACCCGCCAGGGTGTTGATAACGGGCTTTGCGGGATGCGCTCGTCAGGTATACTGATCGGCCAATTTGGTGGAGCAAGCGAATGAGCCGCAGTGATCAGCAACACTGTCGAATCGAAGGGACAGTGGCGCCAGGATTCGAGTCTGTTAAGGAACTGTACGAACACAAAATGCGTACGCTGGCCGAAAAGTGCACGCAACTGTGTATCTATTATGCCGGTGAAAAAGTTGTCGATCTGTGGGGGACTGTCACGGATGAACCCGGTTTTTCGCCCGACTCGCTGATAAATGTTTTCAGCAGTGGCAAAAGCCTGGAGGCCATCGCGATTGCATCGCTGGTTGACAGGGGGTTGATAGATTACAACGCCAGGATAACGGATTATTGGCCAGAGTTCGGTGGCAATGGTAAGGGTGAGCTCACAGTGGCTGAGCTAATGCGCCACGAAGCGGGGCTGCCGGCATTCAATCGGTCGTTGGATCCGGCTGATCTGCTGACTGAAAATATCAAGAAGAATAAGGTTGGCGAGCTCATCGAGTCCCATGTGCAGACGTTCCGCAAGGGTGCGGCAAATCGAAGGGAGTATCACGCCGTCACTCGAGGTTGGATAGTGAATGAGCTCTTTCGCCGCGTCGATCCGGCAGGCCGTACCATTGGTGAGTATCTTCGCGAAGACATCAGTCAGCCACTGGAGGCCGATGCCATCATTGGCGTGAAATCCGAAGAGCTTCCGCGCGTTAAGAAAGTGGCGCCACTCGGGTTTTGGTTCCAGCTTCGGGAAAGCCTCAAGCCCAGGTTCATGAAACGGAAAATAGAGCAGAATATCTTCCAGATTCTGGCGAAGATAATACGGCTGATTCCCGGTGTGAGAAATGCAACAGTGCGCAAGGCTCCGCCGCCCTACAGGGGTATGAAAAAGCTCGCGTTTTTTAGCGACCCTGCGGTTGCTATGGGCGAGACACCTTCAGCGAATACCAATTCCAATGCCAGAGGCCTGGCCAAAATTGCAGCCATGATGGCAGCAGGCGGCAAGTGGGAGGGGCGAGAGTACCTGAGCGATGCGGCCTGGAAGGCAATGCATGCTCAGCCGCGTGAGGCCGATATGGGGTTCGTCACTACCAGCTTTACGCAGGGTGGCGTCGCCCTGTTTTCAACGCATGGCAGCAAGAGAGGGGTCTCTGAAAAAGCACTTAACGACGGCCGGGAAGGTTTCTACGGCTGGATGGGGCTGGGTGGTTCGCTGTTCCAGTGGCATCCTGAACTGAAGATTGGTTTCGGGTATGTGCCGACGTCATTGAATGTGCTGGATCTGGTGAATGAGAGAGGCAAATCCTACCAGGTAGAAGTCGTGCGCTGTATTGAGAAACTACGGGCCAATTCAGCAACGCGCCGCGATGGCGAGCCCGCGCCCTGACCGGGTCTGGATGCTGTGGCCAACAGTAGCACTGAACGCAGTGAATCGGCTTGCCCCTGCGGTAGCGAAGCGGACTACGCGCAATGTTGTGGACGCTTCCTGAGCGGCGATGAGCTACCGCAAAGCGCGGAGCAACTGATGCGTTCGCGCTACTGTGGCTTCGTATTATGCGACGAGCCCTATCTGCTGGCCACCTGGCATCCCGCTACACGCCCTGGAAAAGTGCGCCTGGACAGCAAGACGCGTTGGCTGGGGCTGCGCATACGCGATACCGAAGCCGGTGGCGCTGATGACGTCGGCGGCAGCGTTGAGTATGTGGCCCGTTACAAAATTGATGGCAGGGGCCATCGTCTCCACGAGATCAGCCAGTTTGATAAGATCGAGGGCCGCTGGTACTACCACAGCGGGCAACATCTGTAGCCCCGTGCTCCGACAAGTGACAATTCCTGCACTGGATACAGCGTTTCGCCCTGAGGGTGGCAAACCGCTTTACGTCGGCCACGGCGCGATTGCACAGCGTATACGCCTATGCCAAATCCCGATTCTGATTTTACTCTGTAGCTTGCTCAGCACAGGCTGCTCCGATAATTCCTCATCAGCTGGGCGAGATGTTCACACCACGCGATGTATCACGGATGTTTCGGCATTCAGCCGGCATGAATTTGACTGTGACGGCGTCGCCTTCAAGGTGCTGTTAACACAGGAGTGTATTGAGCGGGCTTGCGGCCTTATCTTTGATGTACACGGATGGTTGAGTAATCCGGATCTACAGGAGGGACGATCCAACCTCGCCCGGCTGGCTGAGGAAAGAGGTGGTTACATTGTTGTCCAGCCAGGTGAGCTGAGTACCCCCAGTAGCTGGAGTCCGGGCATTCATTACGACATCGTTTTTGATTTCATGCAGCAGGCCATGACGGCCTATGCTGTAGACAGAAACCGGATTCACTTCACCGGATTTTCCCAAGGTGGCCAGATGACCTGGAAGTTTATCTGTGATCACCCTGAAATCATTGCCAGCGCCGCTCCGATATCCGCGCCGGAGTTCTATTGCTTTTTGAACGGTAGTGGGCCAACGAGAAACGTCCCCATTTTCTATATCAGTGGTACGACCGATCTACAGGTACCCTACTATCACGCAGGTAATCCCTTCTCTATTGTCGATTCACTGCTGCGCGTTCTTTACGACTATGGGATCGCCAGTGTTGATAGCAAAGACTATAAATATACTGAAACAGGTGACATCTCTGTCGATGAGACAGGAAAACTGGATGTTGCCGTCGCTGAAGCGGGATTTCAGATTTTGAGTGGCAGTCAACAGGGTAGCTATATCTGGACCCGCTATACAGGTGCAGACCAAATCCCGTTTGAGCATCTGCGCCATGCCAATGGACACGTGTATCCGGACAATCCGGACAGCCTGATAATTTCCGAGGTCCCCGCAGTGTGGTTTTCTGTAGGCGAGGCGATTCTGCAGTTCTTCATCGATAACCCCAAGTCCTGAATCGCGATTGGGCCCGGGATGTCAGCATTACAGGAGGGGCTGTTCGCCGTTCTCGATAAGGCGCACGCTCGGCGTATGCGCCATTGGGTCAGCCAAATTTTCTGCCGCCGCAGGCAAAGAATGATACGCTATCAGGCTGCTTTGCTCATCAACAAGGACATCACCACTTATGCCGCTCTACCCCCGGTTTTTATTGCTGGCAGTATTCTGTTTACTTGGAATGGGCGCGCAGGCGGATGCTAATGTCGCTGGTCCTCCACTAGGCGATAGCCCGGTCAGGGTCGAAATTGGCTTTCTTCTGAGCAACATCAATGCCATATATGAGGAGGACGAAACCTTCGACTTTGAGGGTATTCTCAGCATGCATTGGAAAGACTCCCGGCTGGCTTTTGATCCCGCTGCAACAGGCTATGACGAACTGTACTATCAGGGTGATTTTCAGTTTAACGAGGTTTTCAGTGGGTGGTGGCCACAGATTATTCTGGCCAATGAAGCAGGGCGTTTTGACCGCGAGGGGGTGATGTTGCGCATCACTCCCGACGGCAGTGTGTATTACACCGAAGAGATTGATGCCATAGCAAAATCCTATCTGGAATTGGCGCGCTACCCCTTTGACCGGCAGCAGTTGGTCGCCATTTTTGAAGTGCTGGGGATGAACAGTAGCCAGGTCAGTATGCAGGCCGATGCGACAACCAGTGGTATATGGATGGACGAACACCATGAGGTGCGTGTGCCGCAATGGAGGCAGCCGGCACTCTCTACCTCTATTGTTGAGTACACCCCCATATATTTCGATGGCAGTGATGTCCACCTGGAGGCGTTCCGAGTGCAGATCGATATCGAGCGCGATTACTGGTATACGCTGAGACTCGTCGCTCTTCCCGTTATGATATTTGTCATGATGTCCTGGTCTGTGTTCTGGATGGAGCGATCCTCGCTGGGGGATCGCATGGACATTTCCTTTATCGGTATTCTGACAGTCGTCGCGTATCAGATTATGTCCAGTGAGAGTCTGCCGAAGATATCGTATATCACCGTGCTGATGTCGTTCATGATTATCAGTTTCCTGATGATGTGTGCCAGCATTGTGATAAACCTCCGGGTAGCAGCACTGGATAACACGAGCCGCCAGATGCAGGGAGACCGGGTAGATAAGCTCTGCCGAGTGCTGTTCCCGGCGACCTATGTTTTACTCAACCTGCTTGTTGGGAGTTACGTGTACATAATGGGGTAGCCACTCTGCGTGGCTTGAATTCCAACGCTGTTTTCCTGCAGGCATAGTCCAGCGAGGTGGCGTTGATATCACTGCTTGCGCACTCGGGTAGTGCGCCAAGATTTCATTTTCCACCACACTTACTTCACAGTTTCTGCACACTCTCCGTGTTCAATGGGTATATGACTTCCAGGGAGAGTGTTCATGAAAACGTTAAGCTATAGCTGTGGTGCAATAATGATAGTCCTGCTGGCCGCGTGCGGCGGTGGCGGAGGCTCAAGTTCGGATGCGGAATCGGCCACATCCTCCTCCGATGACTCCACCGGCAACTCCGATCAATCGACAGTGACTGTCGGTACCTCGGGTTCAACCGATGGTGTGCTGTGCGAATACAGTGATACCACTTACAACATCCAGGAGTCGCTCACCTACACCAGCCAATCGCAGTGGACCTGCACTGAAACCACGCGCGAGCTTACGGCCAACGGTATTCCCGATCATGAGGTGGGAACATTTCCCAATCCGGGCAACCCCAATATCATAACGGAGCAGACCGTATCGGCAAGTTACCCGCTTGATCCCGTCGAGAGTGCAGTGGCTACTGAACTCGGTGGTCCGCGCGGCGCGACAGGGTATGTACTCAACGGCATCAAGATAGATGCCAGTACGGCCGGAAGCTGTGACGATTCGGGTACCGCGTGCAGTTTGATCGGCAACATGGGTAGCTGGAATATCGAAGCGTTGGGTCAAACCGCCTTTGATTTTGGCACCGACGCCAATAACGCGCATGTGCAGCCAGATGGCGCTTACCACTACCACGGTATGCCCGAGGGGTTTGTCGAAAAGCGCGGCGGCAACAGTTCGACGATGACACTGATCGCCTGGGCCGCCGACGGTTTTCCCATCTACGCCCGATATGGCTACAGCATCGCCGATGACGCCAGTTCTGAGCTCAAGCTGATGCGTGGCAGCTATCAGTATGTTGCCGAGGTGAGCGCCAGCAGGCCGTCTACAGAGACCTATCCACTGGGTACCTTTGCGCAGGATTATGAGTATGTTGAGGGCTCGGGAGATCTGGATGAATGCAATGGACGCACTGGTGTAACCCCGGAATATCCAGACGGCATCTATCACTACTATGCTACTGACAGCTACCCGTTTTTTCAGCGCTGCGTTAAAGGTGCGTTATAGGAGCCAGCTGGATCTCTACCTTCAGTGAGCTGCAACACGCCATTTTCATGGGATCTATATTATGCGAATTTCATCAAAGGGTTTACCTGTCGTACTGAGTCTCGCGATTTTGTATCTGGTGTGTGCGTCACCGGCGTTTGCACACCTGATGGTGGCGCAGCACGGCACCATTAACATTATTGATGACGATGCCTATATGGTGCTGTCACTGCCGGTTTCGGCCTTCGCGGGAATTGATGATGACGAAGATGGTAAGGTAACGATGATAGAATTCAATAATCATCGCCTCGCTATTGTTGCTTCGATAAAAGAAAATGTAACACTGAGCAGCCTCGAAAGGCGTCTGCGGTTGAAGGAAATAATACTCTCCCCCGTTGTGGAGCACGACAATAGTGCAGAATCGGTATCACAACTTATTGTCATGGGGAGGTTTTACCTCGCCGGTATGGACAGCGCTCTGCGTTTTGAAGTGGGGTTGTATGGTTCAAGTGATGCGACGAAGAACCTGGAGATTTCGGCCACTCGTGTACGCGATCACCAGAAGGACATTT
Organism: Halioglobus japonicus; assembly: GCA_902705825.1. Classification (GTDB taxonomy): domain Bacteria; phylum Pseudomonadota; class Gammaproteobacteria; order Pseudomonadales; family Halieaceae; genus Marimicrobium. The sequence continues at coordinate 153,716 of CACSIL010000001.1, forward strand.
TTGAGCTCACGCCTGCTGCACCGGCTTCCTTGCTGTTTGCCAGTAGCCTGTAGTCGCGGCGTCAGGTTCTGGATGCATTCACGCGATATTTCGAACGGCCCCGGAATAGACATATGAGACTCTCGATAGCGCAGAAACTATTTGCCGCATTTGTTGGCCTGACACTATTGGTGCTTATCGCCACACTTGGGCTGGCGCGTTGGAGTTTCGAGCAGGGATTTCTGGATTATGTAAATGCACTGGAGCAGACCCGCCTCGAACAGGTGCAGTCTGTTTTGGCAGAAGAATATTCCCAGGCAGGTGGAAGCTGGAGCGAATTAACCGAGCGACATTTTGCCAAACTCGTGCACAGCTCGGCGTCATGGGAGCCACCTGAGGGGCCGCCGCATGATGACGGAATGAGGAGAAATCATCCGCCTCCAGCCAGAGGTTTGGGGCCACAACCCCCAGGAGTCCCGGCTCCGGGCGCTCTGGGTCTTCCTCCCACGGCGCTCTATGACGCAGCGGGTAATCTGGTTGTGGGTGCAAGTGGTGACATAGAAGGCATGCGAGAAATTCGGGTGCCTGTAATGCGCAATGGCGTGATGGTGGGTGAGCTGCGCAGTGCACCGCGTCGCCGTATGATGGCGCCTCAGGAAACAGAATTCTCCCGGCAGCAGTTGCAAACGAGCTGGCTGATTGGGATCGCCAGTCTTGTTCTCGCCATGGGGGTGTCACTGATTCTCTCCCGCGGGCTGTTAGCACCGGTCAGGCGTATGATTGACAGTGTTGCGCAGTTGTCCAATGGTAATTACAGCCATCGGATGTACGAAGACAGAGAGGACGAGCTCGGTCAATTGACAAAGGATCTGGATCGCCTCGGTTCCACGCTGGAGGCCAACCAGTCATCGCGCAAGCGCCTGTTGGCGGATATCTCCCACGAGTTGCGCACCCCGCTGACGGTTCTGACTGGCGAAATTGAAGCGCTGAAAGATGGTGTGCGGAAATTTGACGAGAAGCAGCTTGGGTCGCTGGAGCAGGAGGTGCTGCGATTGAGTCACCTGGTCGAGGATTTGTATCAGCTGTCGATCTCCGATGTGGGTGGGCTGCGATATCAGTTCTCCAGTGTTGATATCGCAGAGCACCTGCAGCACGTCACAGACAGAGTACGAGAGCGGGCTATGGAGCGGGGCATAGAGGTCTCGCTGGTGAGGCTCGATAATAGCGCGATGCCGACCGAGTTGACGGTAACTGCTGATTCCCAGCGTTTGGAGCAACTGCTGCTGAACCTGCTGGAGAACTCCCTGGCCTATACCGACATCCCGGGCAAGGTCATTGTGAAGCTGTCGCGCACGCCGGCCATGGCGATCATCACGGTTGACGATACCGCACCAGGCGTTGATGAAGACGACTGCGAGCAACTGTTTGATCCCTTGTTTCGCGCTGAGGCATCTCGCAGCCGTCGCACCGGTGGGGCTGGCCTCGGTCTCGCAATCTGCAAGAATATCGCCTCGGCCCATGGTGGCAGTATCACAGCCTTACCCTCGGCACTGGGTGGCTTGAGTGTTCGTGTCGAAATACCGCTGGCCGGGGGAGGTGCAACGTGAATAATCTGGATATCGTGGTGGTCGAGGATGAACCGAAGATCGCGCAGTTACTGGTAGATTATCTGGAGCGCGATGGCTTCTTCGTCACGGTGTTGAACGACGGTGAACACGCTGTAGAGATAATTCGAGAGCGCGGTCCGGGTTTTGTTATCCTCGATTTGATGCTGCCAGGCAAGGACGGGCTGGCCATTTGCAGAGAAGTGCGCCAGTTCTCCAGTGTGCCAATTATGATGCTGACGGCTAAAGTCGATGAGATAGATCGCCTCGTCGGGCTGGAACTGGGCGCCGACGATTATGTGTGTAAGCCCTTTAGTCCGCGCGAGGTCGTAGCCCGTGTGCGTACGATACAGCGGCGCCTGCAGCATCAGGCCCCGCTCACACCACAGAGCGAGTTAAGCTACCGCGATATCACAATCAATCTTGAGCGGTACGAATGTAGCGTACGGGGGCAGCGCATTGAATTGACCCCTGTCGAGCTCCAGCTGCTTCGCGGCTTTGTGTCACAGCCTGGGCGTGTATTCTCGCGCGATCAACTTATGGACATGGCCTATAAAGACGAGCGTGTGGTTAGCGATAGAACAATCGATACCCACATCAAAAACATCCGCCGCAAGTTGTCACAAGCCGGCGATGAGGTTGGGCAGGTCCATTCAATCTATGGCGTAGGCTACAAACTTGAGTAATCTATTTTCCGCAAACTGACCAACGCTTACATTTCTTCACATTCCCTTCTCACCCTCTCCTTGCTCTGTATCTAGAATTTAATTGTTCCACTTACAAGCAAGGAGATTGCCATGAACACCAAAAAACTAATCCGCGGTATTACGCAAACATTCATTATTGCGAGTTATCTTTCCTACACTGTGGCCAATGCCCTGCCCGGGCAGCAATCCGGCGAACGGCGCGGGCCGCCGCCAGAGGCACTGGAGGCCTGTGCCGATCTGGCTGAGGGAGAGGCCTGCTCCTTTACCGGCAGGCGGGGTGAAGTCTCGGGCTCCTGTATCGTGCTGCCTTCGGATGATGAGGAACTGGCTTGCGCACCTGAAGGTGGTCCTCGCGGTGGTGAAAATGCGAACTAGACCTGTCTGCAGCGGGGATACCGCTGCAGCTATGGTGGTGCTGGGGATTGTTATCCTGCTGTTGCTGGTCGCGCCGTCGGCGATTGCCGCCGGCCCACCCAAAGCGCCCGCTCACTACCCCGCGATTGGTGAGCAGGTGAGGGCAGTGCCGCCGAACGCCCGCTCGATAAAGGTCAACAGGCAGAGTTACCGTTACCATAATGGTAGTTTCTATCGACCAGGACCATCGGGTGCGTATGTTGTCGTACAGGCGCCCATCGGGGCGAGCGTGGATGCGCTGGCGCCGGGTTATATCAGCTTCGGTATTGGCCCCTCCCGCTACTTTTTTGCCAACTTTACCTACTATATGTGGAACGAAGATCGAACCGCCTATGTTGTTGTCGAGAAACCGCAGGGTGCTGAAACTGCAATGGCAGCTCAGCAGGAGTCATCATCTGCAGACATCTATGTGTACCCCAACAAGGCGCAAAGCACGGAACAGCAGGGCCGGGATCGCTATGAGTGCTACCTCTGGGCAGTCAAGCAGAGCGCTTATGATCCGGTGGCAGGTGAAGCTGATGCTGCCAGAGCCAGCGATTACCAGCGCGCGTTGGCCGCCTGTCTTGAAGGTCGCGGCTATACGGTAAGGTAATGTAGAGCGAGTCGCCTGACTGCTCAGGGCGCGAGTTTGTGCTGTTCAATTCTGGCGGAATCTGGTTTGAGTGGCTGCTCCAGCGCGGCGAGCAGAGGGGCGTCGCGCTGATAGGGGTCACTCTTAAAATCGACAGACCCGTCGTCCTGTACTTCTACCGTCCAGTACACAAGATAAATGGGAATGGACTGACGCAGGGATACCCGCTTGGTCTTTTTAGCATCAATGACGCTCGCTATTGCCGCCTGGTCCCAGTTGGGGTCATCCAGTAGTAACTCTGCGAGTTCCATGATCTCCTCCACTCTTATACAACCGGAGCTAAAGGTGCGCTCACTGTGGCTAAACAGACTCCGGCTGGGGGTGTCGTGTAAGTACACCATATGCTCATTGGGGAACATCACCTTGAGTCTCCCCAGAGAATTGTTGGGGCCCGGTTGCTGGCGCAGCATGTAGGGGAAGCCCTGTTGCGGGTAAAGCTGCCAGTTCACCGTTGCCGGATCGACCACTTTCCCATCCCGGGTCAGCACCTGCATGTTCTTGCTCTGCAGATAGCCCGGATCGCGTTTGATGGCCGGCAAGGTGTCCTTTTTGAGGATTGTGGGTGGCACGGTCCAGGTCGGGTTAAATTCGATGTATGTTATACGGTCGCGAAATGTCGGGGTGCTACGGTATGGCTTCCCCACTTGAGCCCGGCTGCGGAGCAGGCGCTCACCATTGCGAAAAAACGAAACTTCAAAGCCAGCGATGTCCACTACTACCGCCGTGTCAGGTATGTCCTGTAATACGCGAGATCGCTCCAGGTTGACGCGGATCTGGCCGATACGCTGTGCCACTGGCTCGTTCAGGGCCTCCAGTGTTTTTTTTCCGACGATCCCGTCGGTATCCAGATGATGTCGCCGTTGAAAGCGCACAGTTGCCTGTTTAAGGCTTTCATCGAACAGGCTTGATTCAAGGTTTTCTGTTGAGGCCAGGTCGCCTTCTGCCAGCAGGCGACGGCGTAGCTGGATCACTCTTGGGCCGCTATCACCCGGGCGAAACGTGGGGCCGGGGTCAACGGTTGGCCATCCACCTGCAGCCGCTATCTTGCGGTATTTCGCCAGTGCGTTGACCAGTTGCTTATACATGGGACTAGTGGGTTTTAGCTGCTCGAGCCCGGCCAGAATGCCGCCGTTCTTAACGACTTTCTGCGCCCATTGCACCGGATCAACTTGCGGAAGTTTGCGGTCAAAATTCCATGACGCGACGTAATCCCTGGGGTCAACCTTGCCAAACGCATAGTGATACGTGAGCCGTATCAGGGCATCGGTTAGCAGCAGGTCGCGAGAGGCGCCATCGAGTGCCAGTGTCCCATCGAGCAGGCCCTGTACCTGGCGCTGATGGTAATCGGCGGGGTTCATACCCTCTCGCTCGGCCTCGTAGATGGCGGCTGAGAGTTCGTTCAGGGCAATGGGGTTGGTCCAGACCTCATCATAGTCCTGCCCGGCATAAAACGTTTGCGTCACTGACAGGTCGTAGACCGTCTCGCCGGCTATCTGTACCTGCCCCCGGTCAGCAAGTTGACGTAGCAGAGATTCCAGCGACTCCTGGGCATGCCCTGGCAGAGATAGCAGTAATGCCGTGCCCAGGCACAGGACGTGGAGCAGCCGGATACTGTGCAAATATCGGCGGTATACAGATTTAGTCACCGTGCCCCTTCCAAATTATAATTCTGCGAATAGTACGTTCCCTGTGGGGTGGATTGTATCTGTCGGGAGTGAAAATCGCATCGCTGTAGAACTTATTGCCAAAGATAGCGCCGGATTCTGCTTTGACGCGTGATGTGGGGAGGTTCTAAACTGCGCTGAGCCAGTGAAATCCGCTACAGCTTCTTATCCCGGCCGGGATGGATAGATTTCCAATCAGGGTCCAAGTGCTATGGAACACCTCCACATCTTTACAGCTGGCTTGACTGCGGTGATTCTGTTTATTTTCGGGCTACAGAATTTTTCCAAAGAAGTTGAAACCCTGGCGGGTGAAAAATTCAGAAAGACACTGGCGAAAGCAACGAATATCCCTATCGTTGGGCTGCTTATCGGCGCAGTGGTGACTGCGATAATTCAGTCAAGTTCAGCTACTTCTGTGATAGCAATTGGGCTCGTGAACGCCGGTGTGTTGTCTTTCAAGAATAGTATCGGAATTGTTTTCGGGTCAAATATTGGTACTACGGTCACCGCGCAGCTCGTTGCCTTCAAGTTGACAGCTTTTGCACCGGTTCTAATTGTCGCCGGATTTTTCCTCTCTCTGCTCCACTCGCGCTATTCAATATTTGGTAAGTCGATCTTCTATTTTGGTTTTGTGTTCTTTTCGTTGAACCTGATATCGTCTTCGTTGCAGCCATTGCAAAATGATCCGGTGCTCATCGGCTATCTCATCCAACCGCAAAATCCCTTGTACGCGATACTATTGGGCTGCATTTTTACCGCGCTGGTGCAGTCGAGCTCGGTGACTACCGGTTTGGCCATCATTTTTACCCAACAGGGCTTAATGGGTGTTGAAAACGCTATACCGCTTATTATGGGTGCCAATATCGGTACTTCTGCTACCGCCTTGATAGCCATCTTCAATATGGATATAGCTGCCAAGAAAACGGCGCTTAGTCATCTGCTATTTAATATTGGTGGCGTCCTGGTGTTTTTACCTTTGTTCCTGCTGTTCGGAGATCATGTGAACAGATTAGGTACAAGTCCTGCGATCGTGCTGGCCAACTTCCATATGGCTTTCAATGTGTTGACCGGCTTGCTTTTCATCATGTTTATAAACCCGTTTGCTCGATTTATCGATTTACTGCTCGGGCAGGGGAAAATGGATTTTGAGCGGCTTGTTATTCCCGTCGTAGAGCGTGAAGACAGCTACGAAAATACCAAAGATGCGATGGATAGGAATATTGTGCCGCTGTTGGGGTTTCTTCAGGAGAACTACAGTCTTGTCACTTTATCTATCGAATCAAATTATCGGAATGTATTTGATGCTTCATCGAAACGCATTGACTATCTGAACTTTATACACGGAGAGTATCTCGGCTACTTCTCCAGTGTTCTAACAACGGTGACAGATGAGCGCGAGTCCAGGGAAATGCTGAAAACTATCACGCTATACGATTATCTTTTTCAGATTCACGATTCGATTGAAGATTTATTCTCAACAAAAAGAGTAATAGATAAGCAGTATATAGAATTGGGCAGTGATCTGATTTTGATCGTACGGAAGATATCCAGTCAGACACTTGAGTTGTTCGACGAAATCAATAAGGCGTTGCAGGAGAACGTGCGGCCGAATCTATCCTCCCGCGTCCGTGATCTGCGCGAGGAGATGGACGATGCCAATCGTGATCTGCTGAAACTGCTGGCAAACTCAGAGAGAGAGGATGCGGGTATTCTTTCAAACTTTGTCACATTCTCCCGAAGGCTGAGTGACAAGTTGGTAAATTTTGCCACTCTGGCTGTGTCAGAGGAGCTTGCCAGAGAGCAAGTCCCGTAGCGCTGAATGGGCCGCTAAACGAAAGTGTCTTGGTAGAAATGCCCATGGAAACCAAAAGGCACATGATGCTCCAGTGGGATTACAGCCAGCTCGCGCTGCATATCGCTGGCGTCGACAATAACCACTTCACTTTTTTTGCGCGCGTGGTTGTACACCATGGACAGCAGATAGCCTTCGTCCTCCGCCGCGCCTCCCCTGGCAGGGATGAAATTGGGTTCTGAGCAAAAGCGGCCCTCACCAAAATCGTGGAGTTTGAGCTGCCCGCTTCGGTGGTCGATTTTCTGGTACGCATTGAAGCCGTAGGGGGTGCCGTTTTCGACAATCGTAGCCAGCCAGGTATAGCGATTCTCGCGGCCTGTACAGCGTGGGTTCCAGGCTGGGAATTCACCTGCAATAGCACCTCTTATCAAGTCTTTGCTGGCGTCTCCTGTTGCCAGATTCAGTGTGAGGCGGTTGAACCGGGCACCGTTGGCGAGAAACTGAAAGTCATCGCCTCGTTCCATAAAGACATCCGAAAGCCCTGCCATGACATCCATATTATCCACACAAAGCGCATCGACAGAGAGCTCATCGCCGTGTTCGCGGGCATTGCCGAGGTGGAATCCGAAGAAGCAGGGGAACTCGTATTCTTTAACAACTCGGGCAGTGGCCAGTTCCAGCACGATCACCTTGGTGTTTTCGCTGTTGTCGAACTCGATAGATTCAAAAACACTGCGCAGCCCCAGCAGAAACTTGAACGGTGTGCGCATGAAGGCAGGGCACAGGATGAAAACCGCATACCGCTGTGTAATCGCGAAGTCATGGCACATCGCGTAGTCACCGACGTGCTGGGATGTATTTGCGACCATCGCACCGTTTGGGTCTATCTTATAAAAGTGCAGTTTGGGCTTGGGAATACCAAAAACACCGAAGTTGTAGAGTGCGCCGGTATCCGGGTCGACCCGTGGGTGGGCGCTAAACGGTTGCATGGAGGTAAAGCCGTTGTCGTAATGATATTCGCCTACTGTCTCCAGTGTGGCGGGATCCAGTTCCCACGGTTTGCCGCCCTCCCACAGTGCCAGCAGTTTGCCCGCGTGTAATATCACACTGGTATTGGCTGCATTCCCCGGCGCACGAAACATATTCTTCAGGGGGCCGCCGGGAATTTGGGTGCCAACGCCACGATACAGAATTTTCTGCGCGGCGGTTTCGTTGACATATTTTGGCGTGCACACGTAACGGTTTTTGTAGTGTACGCGACCGGCCTTGATACTCACTGCGCTTATCATGCCGTCGCCGTCGAACCAGTGACCGTATTGTTGGTCACCTATCTTGTTCCTTCCCGGGCCGTTGAGAAACAGCGTGCCTTCCAGGTCTGCCGGGATCTCGCCGGTGATTTTATCCGGGTCTATCCAGTATGAGGATTCCTCAAACAGGGTTTCATAGCCCTGACGTTCGCACCCAGGGAGCACGCGAGCCTTGTGGGGGAGTTCCTGTTGCAGCGCGATGTTCATAGTCCGCCCTCTGGAATACACCGTAGCCAGCCGTTTGTGGGCCAGCTTATTCAGTGGACGTTACCGCTTTGCGTTCTATATCACAAGTGTGGATGCTGCGCGCGCGGTGTCAGAAAGGGATATCCGTATCATCGAAACCAGAGGGAGGTGCACTGGGTGGCGGGGATGATTGACTGTCTTGCGTGTAATCTGTTTCGGCACCAGGGGAGGTGATTTTCCAGCCCTGTAGATTGTTGAAATACCTGCCGTTGTACTCGCGACCGCGAATATCGAAGGTGACCGTGACTTCCTGCCCAACCTGCAGGTTATCGAGCAGGCTGACCTTGTCCTGCACAAACTCCAGATTGATTTCCTGCGGGTACCTGCCATCTTCAACGATAACCACCATTTCCCGCTTGGTAAATCCACTGTCAAAGGTCTTTGCTTCCTGGATCAGTTTGATCTTTCCAGTTAAATCGTATGCCACTCAAATCTCCTGCGTTCATCCGGTGGAAATTGCTGTTGAAGTACCAGTCTATCCTCGCTGTCTGTGCTTGTGTAGCTCTCAATAGTTTGAGTGCTGTGGCGATGGCTGGTACTGCCTGGTGAGATAGTCTATTTTTTGACGAGCCTGGCACCCAGAAACAGGACAACAATCGCTACCACAGCAACGATAAAGAGAAACCATATAAACTCTTCTATGATAGCGACACCGGCGGTCGCGATCGCCAGAGCGATACCGATGGTCGCCATGCGCCAATTGCTGTAGACGCCGAAAAGGTAGGTGCCCAGCGCCAGAACCAGGCCGTTTGTCAGGCCAATATCAGCATTGGCCATACGGCCGGTTGTGACAAAATAGTGCACAATCTGGATCGCACAGAAAACGCCGAGCCAGTGCAGGGCGATGGTCACAGCACTTGGTAAATGGGTGAAATTGTGTTCCGTGTGTACCCGATCTGAGGCAAATGCGGTAATCGCAAACACCAGAATCAGCAGGGTCCAGTAGGTTCGAGTGCCTGTCGCAGAGACATCGGATGACGCGATGGCAAAGAATGCGAGTACCAGCAACGCAAGGCCAATGACCGCTTCTATCAGGTTCTGTCTGGAGCCTTTGTGATCGGGCATATTTTCATGTGTGTCCATTGGACGTATCTCCTCTGCGAATTGGGAAGTATGGCGATGCGCGATAGCGGCCTGCCAGTAAAGGCTGGCCCAGTGACGCGGGCTCTAGGTCTCTTCGGAATCCTGTGCGGGCTGGCCACCCTCGGTCACAGCACTCCATGAGGCATCGGGGTCGAAGGTATCAATACTGTTTGCTACTGATTCCGTTTCCTCACCGAGGTCCTGCTCGAACACGACACCATCCTGATTGACGATAAAGGTCATTACACCGCTCACGCCATACTCTGCTGGCCAGGCGATAACAGCGAAGCCCTCTGTCAGCAAGCCATCGGAGAAATACTCACGAGCACCGCCTTCTGCGCTGTCGGCCTGACGGTAGAGCAAGCGATACAGGTAGCCGTGATAGGGTACACGAGCAGCGTCGCGTCGATAACCCTCGGTGGCTGCCCTGGCAACAAATTGCCCAGCGGGACTTTCGGGCTCGTCACCGGTGGTTGGCCAGTATAAGCCGTTGTGCATGCCCTCGTCGCTGATCAGCTTCATTGCGTAGATGCCTGCGGGATCGCCGTCATGGCCTTGCGCTGCGTACTCAAGCTGGGCGTCAACCAGACCGTGGCAGACCGCAATTGCGCCGAGCTCGTTGGCGCCTATGCGACGATAGACGACCTCTTTTGCACCTTCCTCGCCATCGAGGTACCAGTTGCCATCGCGTTCTACGACAGGGATTGCGAACGGCCAGTCCTGGTCGCCGATCACGAGGGTGCGTTGATCACCCTCTCCGGTAAAACGGTGTTGCTGCTTGTAGCGGGCCAAAAAGGTCTCTCGGTCTGAGCGGTCCTGCACGGCATCCCCCGACGAGAGCACATCGTCTGCACCGGGCCCCAATAGTGGGGCGAGCGCCTGATTGTTGCCTTCCTCAAGTGCCGTGATCAGCGCATCTACCGCTGCCTCCGGTGTTGCAAAAGATAAATGTGTGTCACTGGCCGCCGGTGCTTCCGCTATGGCCAGGGGTGTTAGGAGGAGCAAAAGAGCCGCTACATATCCAGGTATTAATAACGTGCTTAACTTTTTCATGGCAGATCTCCTGGCAAGACTACTTTCTGAGTTTGCGCTTGGGTTTAGAGTGTGACCCGGACGATGCGCGGTGCTGCATGCTCTGTCGTCCGCGAAGACTGGCCGCTCGATCGTGACTGCCTCTGTTTGAGCCGGAGAGTGCGCTTGATCGCAATGTGCTGCTGTTGCGCTTAGCGAGGGGCTTCTGCCGGACTTTTTCTGCTGACACTGTGCGTCCCCTGTCCGCCAGTGCAGAAGCCGGACGCTTGGCCGTGGGCTTGGCGCCTGCATACGAGCCCTGGATAGAGGGTTTTTCACGCTGCACATCCGCGCCAACGGAGCGGGCCGCAGCTATCCTGGGGTTGTCATCGCCGGCGCCAGCTCTGGCCCCTGCATAGGAGCCCTGGATTTTTGGTAATGCGCGCTCACTGCTGCCCGCCTGACCTGCGACTCGTTCATTCACGGGGGCGCTACGTCTGGCACCTTTTGCGGCCTGGGTGTTCAGATTGGCCAGCTCGGGTCTGTTGCGACGAGCTTCCGAAATAGGGCTTCTATCGTTCCCTTGACGGCGGTTTTTCCAGTAGTTGTTGTTCTGGTTAACAATGACCGTGTTGTTGTTGAAGTTGCCATTCCCCCGGTTATAGCCATGGGAGGGATAGAAGCCGTCACCATAACGCGGCCGGTATGGGTAGGGAGGGTAGTAGGGTGGTGGCCTGCCCCAATAACCTCCGCCGTAATAATAGTCATCGTCGTCGTCATCAAAAATTTCGTTGACCAGCATGCCCGCGCCAAAGGCCAGTAGCCCCGTGGTCACCAGTTCGCCGCTACTGTATCCATTGTCCTGCACCACCGTTGTGGTTGTTGTGGTCGCCGGCTGTGGCGCATAGACCGCCACCGGATCGTACTGCGGTACGTAGACGATCTCTGTATCTGGTGGGGAGATCGTCACGATCTGCTGGTTGTCCTCAGTGATGGTTTCTACATCCATCTGTTCTGAGCTGGCCAGGTTGCCGACGTCCTGGGCCTGTACCCGCAGGCGCTGCGCAGCATCGAGCACACCGGCTTGATCATCTATGTAGGCCTGTCCGAGATCGGATGTCCAATCCAGATCCTGGCACATCATGTCGACCACAAGGGGGAACTGCATTAGCGCTCTTATCGGCGGTGTAAACCCCGCCTGCTGTGCGGCCTCGTCGAGTGCCCCATCCTCCAGAGCGTTGTTCTCCAGCAGCCAGTTACCCGCGTCCAATACTTCCTGCGGATTGGTTGATGCCACCAGCACCTGCGCGAGAATTACATCGGGGTAGAGGGCGACGGGGGCCAGCAGGTTTTCCAATGCTTCTGGTGTCCACTGGGTATTCGATGGTGGCAGCGTGGGAATGGGTTCTGGTACGGCGGCGTTGACCTCGCTTGCGGTGCCAGACGTGTCGCTGGATACGGCGGATGTGTTACTCGGTTCTTTTCCACCACAGCCCCCCAGTGTGGCGAAAATGGCTGCCGCGAGTGCAACCCCGCGTAGAGACGAGGGGGTGTGTGTTAGCGGGAAAGTGTGGCGCATGGCATGCTCCCTGTAATCGTTGAAATGCACATCCTGTCGATGACTGGTACTTCAATACCGTGGGCTGAACTGTCCAGCCGGATACTACCGGCAACTCTACCATGAATCATGTTACGGACAAGTTGGTTTGCCCTCGCGTGACACAGTCTGACACCTGTCGATGTATACTGGCGATGGGACCGAGGTAAGGTCGAGTTATACTGCGCCTGTGGTGCACACATAAGGGAACAGCGCCCACCTACTATAGAAGAACAGGAGAAAGCCAATGAAAATCCATTTCCTGATAGCCCTGGTATGGAGCTGCAGCATGTTGTTCGGCTGTGCCTCAGTTGAGCAGGCCTCGGCTGAACGCGAGAAGCTGGCCAGCGAACCGCTGCCTGAGGCCGTTGCAAGTCTGGGCTATGAGATAGGTGCTCCGGTGGAGCAGGTAACTGAATGGAGCCTGTACAACTGGCAGTCGATCAATGAGACCTCATTGATTATCTGGGTGGACGCATTCCATCCCTATCTGTTTACGCTGCGGGAGTTGTGCCCGAGTCTCGCATTTGCGCAAACGATCGGCGTGTCCAATTCGGGGCCTACGATCGATGCCAATTTTGATGCTATCGTGGTGCCCAATCCTCCCGGTGGTGGAGAGCAATGTTTTATCGACAAGATCTACCCTCTGACCAAAATCAAGAAAGCTGACAGCTAGCCGTGATCCCGCCCCGGTATGTCTCGGGGCGGGGTGAATCGCTGGCGTTTAAAGCCGCTCGCGGTACAGCGCACTGTCGATTACCGCGGCCATAGCGTTTTCGTCAAGATTGCCGCCGAGAAATGCGTTGACGCGCCGCGCGGTTGCCTGCGGGTCTGAGATGGATGCAGCGTAGTCGATTGTAATGGCAGCAAGCTTGTCGTGCTCGGAGAGTGTTCGTGAAACGGATTCAACCTGTTTCTTGTAGGTGGCAGCGAGTTGTTGTTCAGAGAGCGACGCGCCCTTGCGACCGAGCCGGTCCAGCATTCGGGATTGGGAACTGACAATCTCGGTCAGCGGGCGAGCCATAAAGATAACCCGTTTCGGCCTGGCACGCGGTACTCGGGGCAACAGTTGGGCAACAATTTTCACTGCTTTGCCGCCTGCGTCTTTGATCCATTCACTACTGGCATCAAGCTTTTTAACGGGCTCGAATTCAAAATAGCCTTTTGGGTTACTTTCATCCGCCGGACGTTTGTCGTCGACGCAGATATCGACGCCACCTGCGCTCAACATCTGCATCATCATCGATGTCCCGGAGCGCGGCAGGCCGGATACGATAATCAGCGGGTTTTCAGCAGCGGCATGCTTTCCTTCGAAACTGCCGATACCTATCGACTCCTCCATTGCGAACCCTGCCAGTTCATCCTTCTCCTCTGGTACCGCTGTGCCGGCCTTGCGCTCATCAAGCCGCTGTTGCGCTGACTCAGCCAGTAAGCGCTGTGCCAACGCGCTCTCGTGCTTACCCTGCTTTTCGTAGATCGCCTCCAAAAGCCGGTGCCCATCGGGAAAACCGGGGCTTTGCGCAATCGCCGTCTGCAGGTGATCAATCGCTTTTTCCAGCCTACCCAGTTCGCACATCGCCCGCGCAGCAATGTAGTGAGCCTTGGGGTTGTGGTACACGAGCCCCAGCGCCGAGGATGCTGACTGATAGGCCTTGCGTGGTTGTTTCTCACCCAGTTCACACTGGGCGAACCCCAACTGGGCGTCAGGGCTGATTGGATCAATGTCGAGAATATCCTGAAATAGCTGGCGCGCCTCGGTAAACATCCGCAGCGCGAGATAACACTCGCCCATTTTCATTTTGAGGCTCGGCTGATTATAGACTTGTACATGCTCGGCATTCTTCAGTGTTTGCAGCGCTTCCTCAAACTTTCCCTGTGCGTATAACAGGCAGCCGCGAAAATACGAAAATGCATTTGGGTTGATCTGAGACTGTCGGACAAGTTTGCGCATAGTCAGGCTGTCTCGTTTGCGCTTTTCCAGCTCTTCGGGATCTCCAGTCAGCTCTGATATGGGCTCTCGCTCGCTCTCAAGCTCGCGTGCCTCCTTCAGTGCCTTGAGTTGGTTGCGCGCTTCCTGCGCTGCCGCTTTTTTCTGCTCGTAGAGTCTGTTCAAGGTCTCCTCAGCTTTATCGGTATTGCCAGCGATAAGCCAGGAGGTAAACAGTTTGACGCCAAAGCGACTTTCCTCGGGGCATTCTTCCCATAGCGCTTCGAACTCTTTTGCCGCCTCCGGTATCTTGCGTGCGTCGAAGTAGTCTCTTGCCAGGTTGTAGCGCAGTTCACGCTTGGCATTGACGGCAGCCGTATCCTTGTCTTCGTCTATTTCGTCGATATAGCCAAGATCAATGAGTTGCTGCAGCGATTCATGTGCATCAATGGAATCGACTTGTGCATCGGGCGGGTGACGGCCGTCCTCACCCTCCAGGTTTTCCCAGCTCTCGACGAAACTCACCCCGGGGTCAGTGACGAAAGCCGATGTCAGTGCTTTGCCGTCCATGTCCTGCCCTACGGGTAAGCCGAATAAGCTGAGCACCGTCGGTGTTATATCAAGCAGGCTGGCGCCGAAGATGAGTTCATCTTGTTTGATATCCGGACCGTGCATCGCAACGATCCCGAATTGACGGTGTTCGTCAGCGGGCCCGGCTGGTTCGTTGCCAATCATCTTAGGGCGCAGGTGGTCGGGGTGAAAACCGTGATCGGACACGATGATCACCGTGGTGTCATCGTCAATCAGTTCCATCATGGCGCCAAGCATCACGTCGTGGAACTGGTACGCCATATTGATGACGTTGTTGTACATCTCGAAGTCTTTTTCATCCACCCACTTCTCGCGTGGGGGGTGATATTTCATGAAACCGTGGCAGAAGTGATCGATCGCGTCGAAATACACCGCCATAAAATCCCACGGTTCATGCTGCATAATCGCAGTGGCCGCCGCCTGCACGCCGGCTGTCTCGGCGATTATCTTGGCCAGCCCCTGCAGTCGTCCGTCTTCGTTCTGGTCGACATTCGCAGCATTTGGCACAAAGGGAAGAAGTTGCTCGCCCTGGATCTCACCAGGATGGACCCGAAATTTGGCTAACTGCGCGATCAGGTCTGGCGGATGAACAGTGCCCGCCTTCATCGGCCACGGCTTGTCGGCCGGTGCTGTCGATGCCTGAAAGTGGTTGGAGACCATTACGCCATTTATCGGTTCGGCGGGATGAGATGGCCACCATCCGACGACGTTGGAGCGATAACCTGACTGGTTGAGAATATTCCAGATCGCCTTGCACTTGCGACCAAGGTTGGTGATTGGTCGCACCGCACCATTGTTGGGATCGGGCTCGATAAAGCCGTAGATACCATGCTTGTGAGCACGTTTACCGGTGGCGATGGACGTCCACAGCATGGGTGAAAGTATAGGATAGAGCGTGGATAGGTTTCCCATCACGCCCTCGTCGACAAAGCGCTTCAGGTGTGGCATTTTGCCAGCGTCCATCAACGGTGAGGCAACCTTCCAATCTGCGCCATCCCAACCGATGATCAAAACTTTCTTCGTTTTTCCCGCCATGAAGTAAAACCTTTACGCAGACAAAAACTCCCGATCATTACGGGTCGGGCAGAATATTGTGATCTTTCGAAGCGAATCTATGCTGGGTGGCCAGCCACAGCGACTTCTCGTCGCCGACGGAATGCGAGCAACCCTGCAGCGCCCAGGCCTAACAAGGCCAGAGAGGACGGCTCGGGTATGTCGCTGCTGGCGGTAGAGCCGACATGGATGCTGCGGCCAGACTCGTCTTCGTAAGCCCAGCGAGTAATGC
Organism: Halioglobus japonicus; assembly: GCA_902705825.1. Taxonomy (GTDB): domain Bacteria; phylum Pseudomonadota; class Gammaproteobacteria; order Pseudomonadales; family Halieaceae; genus Marimicrobium. The sequence continues at coordinate 169,554 of CACSIL010000001.1, forward strand.
CAATATCGCCGCCGTTGATATTGATTTCGGCCCAGCCGTAGTGCAGCTCACCTGCTGTTTCGAACCTGAAGCCCAGAAAATTCGGGCCGTTGACGAAGTTCTGGAAATCGACACCGGGCCCAGAGCGTCCGCCTCCGCTGAACTGAGAGGTAGTATTAAATGTTGTGTAACCGCCGTAGTAGGTCGAAACAAACGTAGAGTTGTAGTTGCGCTGTATCGAATTGCTGTTATCGGCTCGGACCGCACTGCGGTACCTCACATCGCCATTGCCATTCCATCGGTAACCTCCGGACATGCTGGGGCCAACCTGGAAACTGTCCGGCAGGGCATTGGCACGTCCCGGAACTCCCGCCAGGCCGCGGCCGTTGAAAGGGCCTTCGAAGCGGTTGCCTGCACTGGCAAAATTGACGATGCCATAGAAGTTGGAAAAGGACCGTGCAGACCTTGGAAAGTTATTGAAGGATGAAAAGAACGTTGATGAGCGCACCCAGAGCTGGAAATCGGTGCCGCCATCACCGTCGACATCCCAGTTGGTACTGGAGCCATTGCCGTCATAAGACGACTGGTAAAGCGGATTGTTGTCTGTATAGATAATCGCAGCGTTTGCTGTCGTTGCGCCGGTGACAGCGGTAACAGCACCCGCAGCCATAGCCATTTTTTCTCTGGCTGAAAGTCGTCTTTTGGCGTTTTTATTATCGTTCATGCCGTGAATCCTTTTTATGCATGCATCTCACCCAGACGATGGGTGTGCATGATTACTCCGCACTGTGCATGGCACAATGAGGGGTAATGAATGGGACATTGGTGAGATGTCACACCCGGTGTGGTTTTACCCCCCTTCCTTTGGAGATTAGCATATATGCGTGAGCTGTCTAGTCAGGACGGTGTGACGTCGTGCTTTTCATCAGGCGCCGGTGCCTCCTGCTCCATGGGTGATTTACTGATCGGTTTACCTGCAGCGTTTATAGCCACCGCTGACAGGATAGACAGCACTGCAAACAAAATAACATGAGAAATCATCGTCAAACCTCCTCTAATGTTGGGTTTGAGCTGACATTGAACGCTTTGCAATTAGAGTCCGCATACTAATGTTGGCGAATAATGCACAACAAGCTATCGCAATAAAGCACTAATAGCTTCTATATCAATAACTTGGAGTTATTCTGGATGCTTATATCTGTGTGAATAATGACAGATTGAATTGCGGCGCTCAGCTGAAAGCGAGCCCGCTGAGGAATAGAAATGCCATTGTGGCATCGATGATAATGCCGGGAAGGGAATGTTGCAGGCTGGTTTTGTCTGCCACCATTGAGTAAAAGCGCGCCAGCAGCCCGAAGCTCCAGGCTACACCCAGTGTCATATAGATCAGCGGCTCATGCAGCGTTAACGCCATAATGCCGCCGCCAAGATGAAGCCCCCCGAATACCACTCTGGCCTCTGACAGAGCCATCGGGCTACGCAGCTCAATCTGCTGTTTGGCCGTTATCAGGCGAGGGTTAAAAAAACCGATAAGCCCAAACAGGATAGTCAGTATTGCACCTGTGCGTGGCAGCCACTCTGCGAGCATTTCCATTGTGAAGTCTCTTACTTATGTGTCAAAAAGCCGTAGTCTAACAACTGGCACTAGTTCCGGCGATGATCCAATAGCCAGTCGACAAAGGCGTCGAGGCCCTCGGGAACCCAGGGCCCCGGAATATGTGGGCCGCCATTCATTGTCCAGAACTCGACCTCGGTGCCCTGCAGGCAGTTTGACCAGGAAATTCTCGAGGTCTCGGCGCCGTCAATATTACCTACCAGGTCGAAATCGGATTTGGACACTGGGTTGCTCACATCGCACCCGGCCAGCATTGCATAGCGATCAGCGACAGCCGGCGCGCTGAGATAGCCGCCTTCGACTCCCTCATACAGAACGGTATCGTCGAGATCACCGTGCACTGTCAGTACGCTGACTTGTTCGGCAGCCGGTTGGCATCTCTGTAGGTCCTGAAAGGTGGAGCCGGCCAGATTCACCAATGAGGTTACCAGGTGTGACGCTTCACAGGCCATGGTCAGCGACATGAAACCACCGCTGGAGTGTCCGATGAGGCCAATGCGCTCAACATCGATACTGTAGGTGGCGGCTGCCTCCTCAATCAGGCCGCTCAGGTAGCCGACATCACTCACATCACTGGTGTCACTGGCATCAGTGATATCCGCTGTATCTTCCTCTTCCTCTTGCTGCGTGTCACAGCAAGCAGGTGCGAATCGCCACTGCTTCTGCCCTTCTATTGTCAGCCCATCCGGGTAGAGCAGGATGAACTGGTGACTGTCTACTCTGGGAAGAAGCCCCATGTATGCCGCCTGTATATAGCCGTCGACTCCGCGCCCGTGGAGGACCATCACCAGTGGATACCGGGTGTTGTTGTCATAATTGGAGGGTATCTGCACCATGGCCGGACGCTCACCGCCAATCGTCAAGGGAGGGTTGGATGCGCAAGTGCCGGTGTCGGCGCACCCCTGTAAGCGAAAGCCCGTGTCGACAGTGTCGGCATTGCTGTTACTGCCATCACTGCAGGCGGCGAGTGCAAATCCAACGGTCATCCCGAAGAGTATAGCGCGTAGTTTTATTATCACGACATTTCCAGCAGCAGGTATGAAGGAGTAAGCATTCTGCCCCGCATTGGTGCATGCAGGCAAGCGGAGCGAGCCCCTTATCTTGCCGTTACCGGGTTTCGACAAGCCGTTATGTTGGAATCCTGTGGCAACATGCGCGGCCCATTTTCATTGACAAACACAGCGATTTGCATACTTTGGGTGCTTGGTGTTTTTTCAACTTGAGGGGTTGTGCATATGGCGGGCCGGGAAACAGTGATCTACGCCGATAGTGTGTTGGAGCAGAAAACCGCCATTGCCGCCATTTACGGCGATGTCGATTTCTCAATCCTGCCGGAACGCTATGTCAGCGATGACAGCATCATCGACAGCCTGCCGTCGCGCTACAAGCGCTATGCAGAACGTGCGCTATCTGATCCCTTGCGAGTTGAAAAAATCCGCAATTACACAATGACCGGAGATAGCGTAGCCGACGCCTACGCTGCCCTGATACCGCAATACGGATTTCGCACACTGATCACCATGCTCGACGATGCCTGCGAAAAAGGTATCGAAGCGGTTTCTGATGCACCGCAGGAACTGGTGACCTTTATTCAAGCGATGGAAGCAACACCGGATTGGGTCGATATGACCATGGTTGAAAAAGGGGCGCGCCAGGAACGCATTCCGCTGGCCACGATTTCACCGTTTGTGATTAGAGGCGCGTTCATCGCCACTTTCATGAACAAGTACACAGCTCTGCCTATGACTATGACGGGCACACTATCGGATGATAAATCTGCCAAACGCGTGTTTGAAACCGCGAGCTTTTTTACCGCTACGGCAATGCCAGGTGCACTGAGCCGCTTTGGCAGCGGTTTCAAGGCGGCGGCCAAAGTGCGGCTGATGCATTCTATGGTTCGCTACAACATCATGCGTACGGGTAAATGGGATGTTGCCACCTATGGCATTCCCATTCCCCAGGTGGATCAAATGCCAGCGGGGCTGATAGGGATTTTTCTACTGTCTTTCAAGCTGCTGGCCAAAGGTCGCACCACGTTTACGCCTGCCGAGCGGGAGAGGGTGGAAATGGCGCGCTATCGCTGTTTTCTGCTGGGATTACCGCAGGATCTTCTGGGTGAAACCCCAGAGGAAATTGTCGATCTGATGATGGCGCGTACCGTGTCTTTGAAAGATGAGTTTGATGAAGAGACTTGTGGGGTACTGATACGCGGCACTATGGACGCGGAACTGTTCAGCGATCCCTCCCTGCGGGGGCGGCTGCACCGCTGGATGGAGCATGGGTTCTCCAGGTACTTTCTGATTCAAAATTTTTGCCAGGGAAAACCCGCGCGCGCCAAGAAGCTGGGCGTAAGCTATCGTATTGAAGATAAGGTGGCGACGGGCGTGGCGATAATGTCGCTTCTTGTCAGCTCAAATATCTACACTCTGGGAATGAGAATCCCCGGTGTGCGCAACGTGGTAGACAAGCATCTGGTTAACAAGCTGGCCGGTCTTTTGGACAGCTACGGACACGCTGATTTCATCACTGATGCCAAACAATACAAAATGGCACCCGTGGAGTCATAGCAGCTATTTTTTTTGCGCGACGTTGTCGCTGGAACTCTCGCGCTCGGGAGTGTCATCTCAGCCTGGAGTTTCTATGCAATTGACAGTGACTTACGATTTGCGTGCTCCGGAATTTGGTGCAAGTCGAAGCGAACTCTATGCCGCTGCTCTGGATCAAGCCGGCTGGGCTGACGATCTGGGTTTTGACGTGATAGGCCTCGGTGAGCACCACAGTGCTGCCGATGGTTACAACCCCTCGTCGCTGGTTGTTGCCAGTGCGATGGCGGCGCGAACACGATCTATAAAATTGCGCACCTCGGTGTTGCTGGCACCCCTGTATGACCCTGTTAAGTTGGCCGAGGATGCGGCGGTCACGCAGATACTTTCTGGCGGTCGCTTAGTGCTCGGCATTGGAGCCGGCTATCGCCCCAGCGAGTTTGAAACGTTTGGCCGTAACCTGAAAGATCGCTGGCGTGTAATGGGAGAGACCTGCGAGTTTCTGCGACTTGCCTGGAAAGGTAAAGCGTTTGAATGGCAAGGCCGGCGCTGCCTGGTAACGCCGACACCAGAACCGTTTGCCCCGCCAATAGTGTTGGGAGGTAGCTCTGCGGCTGCAGCGCGACGAGCAGCCCATATTGCCGACGGCTGGTTCCCTCCGTTGGACCCTGCGCTGTGGCAGCCCTATAGAGATGAATGTATAGCGATGGGGAAAGATGATCCCGGTGCATACCCCACACACGGGCCAATCTTCCTCTGGGTAACGCATGATCCTGACAAGTCGTGGAAGCAACTCATGCCACATATTCTGCATCAGTTGCAATCCTACAGTGAGTGGACAGTGGAGGCATTTGGTCGACCGGCAGGTCCTTATGCCGGGAAGATAAGTGCAGACACGGTACACCAAAGCACAGCGTATAAAGTGTTAACGCCAGAGCAGACACTGCAACTGGTAAGCGAGCTCGGCGACCACAGTGTGATTTATCTCAACCCTCTACTGGCGGGTATTGATCCCGCGCTATCGTGGGAAATGTTGCGCCTTTATGAGCGGGAGGTTCACCCTTATATACGCGCTGTGGCCCAGTCAGGCGCGGGCTAGCCAGCGGGCTTTATCAGTACACCTCGATGCTGTAAGTGCCCGGCTGGATATCGAAATCCAGTAGCGCTCGCTGTGATGAACTGTCCCGCTCATAGCCGATGGTACTGCCATTCACCAGAATGGTGGGTAAACCGTCGAACCACAGCTCAGGCAGATAGAGCAATACGCCTGCGCGCTCATTGCCTGTTGCTTCAAATGAGAACTCGAGCACTTTCGTTTGCGGGTCAAAATTGTGCGTGAGCAGCTTCCCGGGAACTGCCTGGGCGTAGGGCTTGGAAAATAGTCGGGCCGCGCTATCGCGCAGCACCCAGCTGTTGCTAGCGGTGTCGAAATCATAGAAGCCCCAGGAGCCCTGGCTGTCTTCCTTCCACAGCCAAAGTATCTGCCCCGAGCCGAACTCATCTGCCGCCTCCTGCATGGCCTGAATGTAAGGCTCTGATTCGGGCGAATCAGGATGGGTGCCCCATTCGCCGAGTACCAGGGCGCCGCCCCAGGAATTGGCTTCCTTGCGCATATTGCTGAAATTGGTAGCCAGCCAGGTCTGCCAGTCTTCATAGCTGGTGGCATCGATGCCCAGGGGATAAATATGTGGGCAATAGACGATATTGCTATCGGGGAATGGTTCGGCCAGCAAGGGGGCACTGATACCGTAGTTGCGGATGACGCCAGGCTCCATCCAGAGCATATGCCTGTTGTCCAGCTCACGCATGGCGGGTAGTAACTTGTAGTAAAAGTCGTACAGTGACTGCTGTGAAGGGTCAAAATGAGAAACAAAAGGCTCGTTCATCGGCTCAAACCCAATGACTTCAGGGTGCGCAGCATAACGTCCTATGAGGTGTTTCCAGACAGGCAAAAACCTGTCCTGTATACCTTCGGTGTTCTCAAAGAATCCCTGAAAAGCGGCCAGGACCTGGGCCGAAAAGCGGCGCTCGCCCAGGTCCTCAAGCGGGCCCTCAAGCAGTTCCTCCGGCGGTGGTACTATGGCCCAGAGCGGTGCCCCATCCTCCCCAATTTCCTTTGACCAGGCGTCCTGGTGAAAATCCAGCAGCACGTATAGACCGGCCTCACGGCTAAGCTGAATGACTTCGTCCAGCTTCTCAAAGTACGCCTGTGAAAACTGGCCTTCATGGGGTTCCATTCCACTCCAGTTGATTGGCAGTCGCAAAACATTGAAGCCCTGGTAAACCATGGCCTGTGCATCCTCGCGGGTAAACTCCGGAATAGGCTCCAACGCCGTTCGGCCATCATCAAAGGTGACATCAAACAGGCCTTCGATGCGGGCGTTGATACCGCGCACCGATATCTCCCTACCCAGGTCATCCACCAGGCGAAAATCCTGAGCGCTGACCCAGGGCAGCGAGCGAACGGTGATTTCCTCTTCGACACTGCCGTTGTCGTTATTATTTGAGGTATCGCTGCAAGCAGATATACCCAGGACAAAAGCGGAAACCAGACAAGCGCGAAGCAAACTGTTAAGACTGACCTTCATTGTATTTATGTATTCCTAATTAAAATTTTACGAGGGGGCAAATAGCGCAAGGTGATTGCGAGAAGAACGTACAGGCCATCGTAACTTTTTCTCCGAAAACCGACAATCCATCGCGCCGATACGGGATACATTCACTGTCGATTGAAAACGGTGAAGCATAGCTGAAGCCTTATTGCGCGGGTGCCTGTTCTGAGCAACCTTTCTTTTCAATTTGTATTGTCGCGTGATCGACATTGAAGCGCTCGACCAGTCGCGCATGAACCGCCTTCAGTTGCTCGTCAGGATCAGCTGATTCCTGGATGCGGGCGTGCAAAGTGACCAGGTGGCGCTCCTGCGTCAGTGACCAGATGTGAATGTGATGCACATCTTCCAGACCGGGAATTTTCTGCATCAGATCAGATCGTATGTCTGCGGGCTGCAGGCCCGGTGGCGCCCCTTCCATCAGAATATGCGCGGATTGCCTGGTAATCATCCAGGCAGATCGCAAGATCAGTAGTGCCACCGCAATGGATAACAGTGGGTCTACCGGGGTCCACCCCGTCCAGATTATAACGATGGCGGCGACAATAGCCGCAACGGAGCCCAGTAAATCACCGGCCACATGCACCGCCGCTCCGCGAATATTCAGGTTCTCTTTGGAGCCGGTATGGAGCAGCCAGAACGCTAGGCAGTTAACCAATAACCCGCCGGCGGCGATCCAGAGCATAATGCCGCCCAATACCTCTACCGGCGCGCTCAGGCGCTGCACCGCCTCCACTATGATCCAGATCACCAGCGCGATCATCGCAATCCCATTGACGAATGCCGCCAACACCTCGCCGCGGTGGTAGCCATAGGAGCGACTGGAGTCGGCAGGGCGCCGCGATAAACGAAAGGCCAGCCAGGCCAGCGCCAGTGCTGCGGTATCCGTGGCCATATGCCCCGCGTCGGCAATCAGGGCGAGGGAGCCCGAGATCAGCCCGCCGATAATCTCCACGCCCATGAAGCCGCCGGTGAGCAGCATCGCGAGAAAGATTCGCCGTTCATTATCGTTGCTGACTTGCGGAGCGTGACTATGCCCTGCGTGACTATGTCCTTCGTGATCGTGATCGGACAGGTGGTCGTGGTGGTGGGGCTGTGACATACACTACCTGTCCTATAAATACCGTTGTGATCGGAACAGGCCCTACCCGGGCCTGCGGTACGGGTCAGGCGGCGGAGCTGGCCGTTTGACGTGCGCCGAGTTCATTGTCGATCATCAGCAAGCCGTAGCCATCTTCCTTCACGAGTTTCAGTTTGGAAATAATGCCACCGAGAGTCGCTTCTTCCTCAACCTGTTCATTCACGAACCACTGCAGGAGGTTATAGGTGGCGTGGTCTTTTTCCTTTAAGGCCTGGTCGCTGAGATCGTTGAGCAGGGAAGTCATCGACTGCTCATGGGTTAAAGCGGTATTGAATACGTCCGGGAGCTTTCCGAAATCGCTGGGTGGACACGCCACTTCTCCAAGAACGACGTGCACGCCCTGTTCAACCAGATAGTTGTAGATTCTGGTCGCATGGAGGTGCTCTTCCTCATACTGCAATTTGAACCAACTGGCGGCGCCATTGAATTCTAGGTGACTGCAATAGGCAGACATGGCCAGGTAGAGATAGGCCGAAGAAAATTCGCGGTTGAGTTGGTCGAGGAGTGCATGCTCCATAGGTTTGGATATCATAGTTTTTCCTGAACATTGCGTGATCGTGCATTCTAACGGTTTCCACGAAGATGTCATTAATGGCCGTGGCAGCGCGGAGAACGTTACTGTCGCCTGCTGCGATACTGTCGCGGCGTGCAGCCTATAAGGCGTTTGAAGGTGCGGCTGAAATAAGGCGCATCGACATAGCCGACGTGGTCTGCAATCGTGGATACAGGGGTGCTGGTGGCGCGCAACAGTTGTGCGGCTGTCATCATCCGTTTTTCATCGCGCCATTCCAGTACCGTCAGCCCCGTCTGGTCTTTGAACTTATGTGCCAGTCGTGACGCTGATATATTCGCGGCAGCGGCGACTTCATCGAGTGTGAAGACACGATCATAATTGTCTTCAATAAATGTCTGCGCTTTCGCAATGCGGGGGTCCAATCCAACCTGCGATTCTGATGGCAGAAGGTTGCGGGCTCTGAGTATCAGCTGTTCCAGCAAGTTGTGTTCGAGCTCGAGTTTCATCGGCGATGCGCTGAGAAAACACTGATAGAGTAACGCAAGATTTTGTTCAATTTCTGTCTGGGCTGTGCCTGTAAGAGCCAGATGCCCAATATGTGGGCCAACCCGGGGCCAGGCCAGCCATTCCCGCCATGCTGCCTCCGCCTGAAAGGTAATCCAATAGTGGCCCCAGCTGTCTGACTGCGATGCGCGGTAATAGCTGAATACGGCTCCCGGTTCAAACGCCGCCATATGTCCCGCGCGCAGGGGCAATTTTCTAACGCCGGTGTCGAGTACACCTTCGCCCTCAAGGGTGTAGAGAATGATCCAGCCCGGAATGCCTTCAGTCTGGTCTGCAATCAGGTCGAAGGGGCTGCCCTGCATGCGCCGCGCGTAACCCATAGTCACCGGCTGGGCCCACAGCAGGAGTGGCCCAAGGTTCTCGACAAAGCGGTCAATAAACCCCCTTGCCTGTGTATCACTGCTAAAACCGGGTGGGTCCAGATAGGGCAAAAATTCCTCGACCAGGGATTTCGAGCCCGGCTGCTGGCGCAGATTTGCCTGCACCTGCTTGGTGAGCTCAATAAAGCCGTCGGCCTCGAGGTCTGAGCGCGTGCCCGAGAAGTAGTGCGCCAGTTGGCGCAGGCTCTGCAGGTTGATCTCGCGCCCGGCAGCGATTAACAGCAGGCAGTGGGCAACTTCGGTGATTTTCATAAGAAATGACAATATAGTTCAATTTAAAAGCAGTATATTGCTAATAATTTCGACAAAACAACTGAATAATTCAAGCACTTCAAAGTTAATAACAACCTGGGAGCGTGTGCGATGTTGATTAAGGGTGGAATACTGGTTGATGGTACTGGGGCCGACAGTTATGTCGGTGATGTACGTGTGCAGGATGGTGTGATCGTGGCACTTGGGAATCTGGACGCTGCGTCAGGGGAGGAAGTGGTGGACGCCAGTGGCTGCTACGTCACTCCGGGCTTGATTGAGAGCCACACGCATTTCGATGGGGTTATGTGGTGGCAGCCCGATCTTGATCCCCTGCCTGGCTGCGGTGTTACCACGATTGTGATGGGCAACTGTGGTTTTGCACTGGCGCCGACGCACGCGGACCCAGAGGTTCGCGCCGAAGTGGTAAAAATCTTTTCCTTTTTTGAAGACATTCCCGAGCCACCTTTTTTCAGCAACCTGCCCTGGGATTGGCGCAAGTGGTCTGAGTACAAAAAATCGATGGTTGATAACTGCAGCGTGGCGGCGAATTACTGCACATTCGTTGGGCATATTGCACTGCGCCTCGCGGTGATGGGAATGGAGGCCTGGGAACGCGCTGCCACTGCGCACGAGATAGAGCAGATTGCGGACCTGCTGGAAGATGCGCTGGCCGCAGGTGCCCTGGGGTTATCTACCAATTTCCTCGACCACGATGGCGAAGACCGGCCCATACCCTCAATGTTAGCTGACGATGCCGAAATGACCGCCCTGTTCAAAGTGATGGAGCGATACCCCGGTGCCACGGTGCAGGTGGTGATTGATACCCTTATGCGCTTTACCGGTGGCGACACCATGGAGCGCATTGCACGGCTGACCGATGGGTTGAATGTGCGCGTGCAGTGGGCCGGTGTGCCCACGCTGAAGTGGCAGAAGGACTACGGTCTGCAGCAACCCTTTGTTGAGTTGCACGAGCGCTTTGTTAAAGAGGGGCGTGATTTCTGGACGGGATTTGCACATGTGCCGATAACAGTAACCGCCAGCATCCGTCAGTCGTTGTTGTTTGCCCAGTCGAATGAATACGTTTGGCATGAAGTGGTAACGGCAGAGACCGACGAAGAGAAACTGGCGTTGTTAGCCGATGCTGATTGGCGCGAGCGCGCCAGACACTCCTGGGATAATGAGTCACTTGAAACCTCTTTCTTCCGCGATCCGTCACTGATGATGTTGGATAATTCCGACAATGGGGTGGGGCCGATGGGTATTACCCTCGGTGAGTACTCAAGCGACCTGGGGGTGCATGCGTCTGATGCCCTGGCACAGTGGTTTATCCACAACGGTTTGTCGTCCACGGTCACTATGCCTCCGTGGGACAAGGATGACGATATGGTTGTCCGGTTGATCCGCGATCCTTTCACCGTTGGCAATATCAATGATAGCGGAGCACACGGGCAGTTGTTTTGTGGCAGCGGTGACAATTTGCTTCTCTATACGGACTACGTCCGCGAGGGCAAGCTGTCGATGGAAGAGGCCGTGCATTGCCAGACAGGCAAGCTGGCGCAGCATTTCGGTTTGCATGACCGCGGTGTACTGGCGGTGGGCAAGCGCGCCGATATTACCGTGTTCTCCCTTGACGAGATCGAGCGGCGCGAGAAGTACAAGGTCAGCGATGTGCCCGATGGTAATGGCGGTCATACATGGCGCTGGACGCGCGATGCCGCGCCGATGCGCCTGACATTGGTGAATGGTGTGCCGACCTTTGCCAACGGGGCTGCCACCGGCTCGATGCCTGGAGAGTTCATCGCGCCGCAGCGTGTGGGCTAGCAGCGCCTCAGTAGGAGGTGTTGGAGACGGCGGGGCACTTTTGGGTGCCCCGCCGCACTACAGGATTAGTTTTTCGCAGCGGTAGTATTTCGAATCTGATAAATAGCATCTTCACTTTCAACTGGCAGCAAATTGATAATGTACTTTGCCCCCATCTCGCCCAGATTCATGCTGTCGATATCGTATTCTACTTCCAGTTTCATAAAGACTTGCTTGCTCTGGCTCGCCGGAATGGTTTGTTCGATATCGCGATCTGCCCATCCCTTGGATGCCGTCGTCAGGCCGGTGATGGTAATGGTATGTGGGCCGGGTGTCAGTTCGGTAACCAGATATTGATTATATTTGAGTACGCCGATACTTTTCCCGTCGATCAGAACATCGGGGTAATCGTATTTCAACGGCTTCATCAATCCGGGGTTTGAAGCCGCTGGGCGGTAGATATAGAACACAGTGTCGTCGGGGTTTTTCGCTGCAGTAGGTGTAAAGTGACCGACTGTTTGCGCACATGCACTGAGCATCAGGATGACAGCGGCATTGATCAAAAGTGCAGGTATGGTCGTGAATGTTTTCATCAATAGACTCCAGGTTTTTGCGTCGCGATCCCAGTGTTTCTAAAGCGTCAGAATGAGCGCGCGGAATGTGGTCGGGCCTTCATTATGGCCGGGCAAGTATAGGGTAATTGACGTTGCAAACAAGCTATAACAAGCAACAGGCGTGGCGTGAAGCTGAGCCCTTGTCGATCAGCGGCAGCGCTTGCCAGATTCTGGCAGCCGAACGTTGCGGCCATCTTGTTGCTATCTTGTTGCTATAGTGCATTGGCGCCCCAAAAGGTTGACAACGCGACGTATCGGCACTGATAGTCAATACTCAACCTTCATCTGGTTCTGCCGGGTTGATGTGCATCGCAACTCAGTAAAACGCTGCGGCACCCAGCCCCTCTAAGAGTGATGCTTTATGGTCAAGTCAAAATTGCGTATCTATCTGGCCGTTTTTCTGGTGCCTGTTTTCGTCGGATGCTCTGATGGAAGCGACAATTCATCAGGCAACAGTGCAGAAAACGCTGCACAATCCTACCGCTATGATGAGATGGGCCCTTATCCGGTTGGCAACCAGACAATCAGTATTATGAATGCGAGTGAAGGCAGGGAGTTGAATGTCGAAATCTGGTATCCGGCCGAGAGTGCGCAGGATACACAATCCATTGCAGACTTTGCCTCCGATGAGGCCGAGCGGGATGAGATACTTGCGCTGCTGGAGACGGTACCCGAGCAGTGTACACGGCGTGAAACCTCCTCGACTGACGGTTCACAACCTGCCAGTAGTCCGGCGGTGTTGCCGCTGGTGATCTTTTCCCACTGTTTCGAATGCACGCGTTATTCATCCTTCTCCCTTGCTGAGCGCCTGGCCAGCCACGGCATCGCGGTGGCAGCGCCCGACCATGCGCGCAACACCTTGTTTGATTCCGGCGCACTGCTGAACGTTGAGTTTCTGGCGACCAGGGCGAGCGATGTCTCTGCGGTACTGGATGAGCTGTTGATTGAAAACTCGCAGGCGGTGCCAGAGGCCCTGCAGGGGCGGTTCGACGTGAGTCAGGTTGCGGTAGCAGGCCATAGTTATGGCGCGGTCACTGCGGGAAAAATCCTGCAGGACGATCCAAGGTTCAAAGCGGGGCTGATAATTGCCGCGCCGTTTGAGAGCCCGGTTTTCCCGGGTGTCAGCGTTGCCAACGTAGAGGAACCCATGTTGTTTATGGTCGCGCAGGAGGACAATAGCATCGGCAGTATCGGCAATACTGTGCTGCGCGCTAACTATGAGGCAGCCGTTGGACCGGCCTGGAAAATCGAAATAACCGATGCCGGTCACTGGTCGTTTTCCGATATCGCGGGTATCGTGCCGGGCTTCAGTGCCGGTTGCGGTGATGGTGAACGCCAGACGGTGCCGGGGGAGGCATTTACATATATCGACAATGTCGTGGCGCGAGACATTACTGCTACCTACGGCATGCTGTTCTTTGCGGCGCATCTGCTCAACGATGAAGCGGCCCGTGAAGCGTTGGGTGTGTCGATACTTGAGGGTGTTGTTGATGTCCAGATGAAGTGAGGCTGACGATGAGGTAGAGCGCTGAATGTCTTGTCGGGCACAGCGCCCGCCACCCCTGATCAAACCACCGATGCAAAGACAGGTTATTGTTGAAAGCGCCTTAGCATGCCTTCCAGCCCATTGAGTTTTACTTCATAGATCAGAGCGAGCTGCTTGCCCAGTTTTCCCTGTGGAAAGCCCTTGCTGTGGTACCACACCAGATAGGGCTCCGGAATATCCAGCAACTGGCGGCCCTTGTATTTGCCATAGGGCATTATCTGGTTGATCGCGTCCAGTAAATCCTGGTTTTCCATGTGCGCCCGGCCGTCCTCAAAATGATGCGGCACAGTATACTCCAGGCCTGTACGCCTAAAAACAGAATCCGTTGTGCCGTCTTCTACCTTGATGCCCAATGGCGGTTCGGCGGTGTTTTGCGCCGGTTGTTTCACTGTATCTACCAGTCTGGGTTGTGCTACGCTCGCGTCATCAGCACTCATCGTCGGGAGATAGTTATCAATATAATTCTTGGTATTCTTGTGACTGCGGCAGCGCTCTGGGTTACCACGGTGATCGTACCGGGTATTCACATCGAGTCTTCTGTCTTCAGCTTTTTGCTTGTAGCCATGATCTTCGGTCTGGTGAATGTGTTCGTTAAACCGTTGGTCAGCCTGTTGTCCCTGCCGGTTACAATCATCACGCTGGGCTTATTCACCTTTATCATTAATGCGCTAATGCTGATGCTGACCGCATGGCTTGCCGGGAACGCGATGTCGATAGAGGGAGAGGGGCTCTCGCAACTGGGTTGGGCTCTGCTTGGCAGTGTGGTTGTCAGTATCGCAGGCATTTTTATCGGCTGGATCATGCCCGGAAAGGGCTAGCAGGTCATTTCTGAACCTGTTCAGCCAAGGCTCTCACTAGGGCCTCCAGCATGGGCAGGTGAGATTCGTAATCGACTGTGATCGGAAATACAGTATCGCCGGTCATCAGTACGAGTGAAGGAAACGATCGCACGCCGAGGCTCCGTCGCAGCGAAAACTGCTTCTGCAGTTCATCCTCAATTTCATTGCTCTGAAGGTCGTGGGAGAACTGTTGCAAATCCAATTTCAGCTCGCCTGCGAGCGCGATCAACGTGCTGTTGTCTGAGGGGTTCATCGCGCGCAGATAGTAGGCATGCTGAATGGCATCGATCATCGCCTGTTCGGCATTTTGCTCGCACGCGGCCAATACAGCACGACAGGCCGGATATGTGGAGCGCCTGGGTGTACAGACCTGCCAGAAATCAAAATTGAACTTAGCACCTGTGCGCTTCTCTATTTCTTTCCAGTAGCCAGCAATGGTTTTCTGCTGCTCAAGCGGCATTGGTTGGTCGCTGTCTGGCGCCAATCCTCCGACAACATTCACCACGTTAATGGTATCGGGCAATGCTTTTCGCAGACTGTGCCACGAGCGATTAAAACCCCAGCACCAACTGCACATGGGGTCGTGAACGTAATACAGAGTCGTTTCGGGAGAAGTCATTTAGTGAGTATGCCACGGAATAAGAGCCTTATGCGCTCGATTATTGCTCCGCGCCTGTGAGGGTTTTTTTGCACTGATGAAAGTAAACCCGTTAATGCAAAAGCCCATGCTATGAGTGCAATCAGTATTGCCGCTTGCGATATCCAGACAAATGGCGGGAGCTATACATTGTGTTCTGACGAGATTGGTGAGGGGGGGACACCTTATAGCAGAATAGCGTGCGATCGCGCTATTTCAATTGCTGTGTGCGAGGGGGTGGCGTCATCCCGGCGATAACCGACAGGATAAAAAAAGGCCCCATATAGGGGCCTTTTCTGAACACTGTTTCCGGCTTTAGAAACGGTACTTGGCGCGGATACCGCCATTGCGCTTATTCGCCAGAGTAACGGTGTACAGGTTCTGGAACTGCTGTTGGAAGTTAACGAATCCAACACCACTTACCAGCTCGTCTTCGTCCGTGATGTTATTCATGTAGCCGATGACTTCCCATTTTTCGGTAATCCAGCCGATCTGCATATCTATCGTGGTCAGCGAGGGCAGGGTTGCCCAACCGAGATCGTCGGCAATCATATCATCGCGGTAGATCACATCGGTGCGAGCATAGAAGTCGGCATCACCCACTGGCAGGTTGTATTGCAGTGATACGATACCGGAATGCTTGGGAGTCCGTGGCAGTGTTTCGCCGCTGAGGTCCACGGTGGAGGCACCATCGGAGCGGGTGCGCACGAAACCATCATACTCGGCGTCGATATAGCTGTAACTCCAATCGAGGCGAATGTGATCGGTAATCAGCACGGTGTTGGACAGTTCCAGGCCGTAGGACTTGGCGTCGCCGATATTGTCGACATACGGTACCGGCGGATTGCCATCGGAGGCCGGCTGGTTGGCACTGGCTTGCTTGTCCTCGTTCTTGTTGTAGTAGATGGCACCGTTGAACAGGATGCGGTCTTCCCACCACTTGCCTTTCCAACCCAGCTCGAAAGTGGTCAATTTTTCCTGATCGTAAACAACGTTCTCGGACTCCAGCAGTGATTCAAAGTTGAAGCCACCGGGCTTGGTGCCGCGGGCAACCGAGCCATAGAACATGTGGTCGTCGTTGTAGTGCCAGGTCAACGAGGCGCGCGGGTTGAACGCGTCAAAATTCTCACTGCCTTTCACCTTATCCGGTCCGCTGTGGTCAGGTATGCCGGTAGCGGAACTGGCGCAAAGTGTGCCATTGGGTGATATCGGTCCCGGGCAGGGGCCGCCGGTGTACGGAGTCGACGGATACGTTACGCCGGGTTTGTCGTTCTCGAACATCGGTGTGACATAGGTCGGATCGACGGTGCCGTACTCAATGCTGATGTCTTCCTGCTGGTAGCGAGCGGAGAGGTTGAGTTGCCAGTCGTCGGCAAACAGCCAGTTCATCGCTGCGTATATTCCGAAGGCCTTGGTCTCCCGCTCGGCGTGGCGCGGTAGGGTGCCAGTCAGTGCCAATGTTTCGATAACCCTGTCAGTTTTCGCAAGGAAAGGGTTGGCAGCAGTGCTGTCTACCCAGGTGGCCGTGGTGACCGTCGACACAGCAGTCGTGTTGTTGCGGTTGATAGCCTCGTTTGCGCGCTGGTAGTCTTTCTGGGTGTAATCCTCGTAGTAGTATTCGCCACCGATCATCCAGTCGATGTCATCACCGGTTTTGAACGTGAGGCGCAGATCCTGAAAGTACACGTCGCGTTGGTTTTCGGCGTCATACACATAGTTGAAAGGGTTGTTCTCGTCCACCCAGGGGAAACTGAGCGCGGCCAAAGAAGGTATGGGAGTATCGGCAGCGGGCTGTGCTGGCAAGCTGGTAACGGTAGGCTGGGCATCCAGGTCGTATTCGTTATCAGCATCGTGGTGGGTGTAGGCCGTATTGGCAAAGATGGTGTATGCCTCGGTGTCATACTCAGTCTGAACGTTTATCGTGAAGATCTTATTCTTCACGCCATCCGTGCCTTGCGTGGACAGGCGAATATCTTCTTCGTCGCCCTTAAGTTCACCGATAGACGTTGGCGATTCAACGAATGGAACCAGGTCACACACGCCCTCGGTGCGAATTTCGTCGCCGTTGGGATCAATGCTGGTACAGGCATTGAAAGGACTGATGGCAATGGGGCTTTCGCCGATCTTCTGATTGGCATAGTCCACACGTGTGAGGAAGTTCAGTGAGTCAGTTGCATCCCACTCCAGCGAGAGAGAGGCGGCGTGGCTTTTCTCGTCGCCAAGGTTTTTGCCGGTAATGGGGTGGTCGTATTGCCCATCCACTTTCTTGTGTGCGAGATTCAAGCGGTAGCGCAATTCGTCTGTAATAGGCCCTGTTACGGATACATTTTCTTTCAGTAGATCATAGTTGCCAGCTTCCAGCCCTACTTCGGCCTCGAAGACATCGGATGGGCGGCGGGTGATGTAGTTGATTGCACCTGCAAACGCGTTGCGGCCAAACAATGCGCTCTGTGGGCCGCGTACGATTTCCACTTGTTCCAGGTCGTACAGGTCAAGAGAAACAAGCTGCCCGGCACCTGTGCCGATCAGGGCGTCACTTGTCTGGTCGACGCCATCTACCAGGATGGCCACGTTGGAGCGGCCGGAAAGAGTAGTTACGCCGCGAAGGTCGGGGCGTACGTCATCGCCACCGATGCCCTGGGTGAGCGTCATACCCGGGTTGTACTTGATGACATCCTCGGTGTTGGTGATACCCAGTCGGTCGATCTCTGTCTTGCTGAAGACGTTAATGGACATAGGAATATCCTGCACATTTTCTTGCAGCTTCCTGGCCACTACCACAACTTCTTCCAGCTTTATGTCCTGGGCGACGGTAAAGCCCGAGTGCGCAGCGCAGACAGCAGCGATGGCGACGGCCAGACGCGATCGGCGTTGGCACAGTTTAATGTTGGTCATGGTTCAGGCTCTCCCCAGAGGAATCTTTATAGCGAATTCTAGTTGTAGTCTTAACTAGGCTTGATATTAAGGCCGGAATCCAGAGAAATAATGACAATTATCAAATTCGGACTGATCCGCTTGCTGGTAGCTTGCGTATACATTACGTTAGACTGACAAATGGACAAAAACAGGTGAGGCAAGGGTCATGCTGACAAATCTCTGGTATGTGGCCGAATGGTCAAACAAGGTAAAAGACAAACCAGTAAGGGCGAAGCTGCTCGGACAGAACTTTGTGTTGTTTCGCAGCAGCGATGGCAAGGTCAATTGCCTGAGCGATATCTGCATTCATCGTGGAGGTGCGTTGTCCAACGGCTGGACCACCAAGCGCGATTGCGTGGCCTGTCCCTATCACGGGTGGGAGTTCGACCCCGAAGGCCGAGTGCAGTTTATCCCCAGTCGGGGCGAGGGTGTTGAAGCGCCCGAACGCGCCCGTATCGACGCCTACCCTACCCAGGAGCGTTACGGCATGATCTGGGTTTTCATGGGTGATCTGCCCGAGTCCGAACGATACCCGATTCCGCCTTTCCCTGAGTACGACGACCGGGATAACTGGCGGCCGGTCTATACCGAGTTCACCTGGAATGCCGATGTCAGTCGGGTGGTGGAAAACGGTATTGATATTGCTCACACCTCCTTCGTGCACCCGGGCTTTGGTCACCGCGATATGGCGGACAAGAACCACGTTGTTAAGATCGAGCGCTCAGAATACTCCGGCACCTCATCCTGTGTACTCTATCCACCGCCCATGCAGGGCAATGCCGGGCTTATGCGTTTCGTCCGGCGTGACAAGGCGGAAACGCATGTACATCCATCATTCTACCTGCCGGGTCATTGTGTACGCCTGCACATACAGGTGAACTCGTGGATGGAGATGATTATTTTCGACGCCAATACACCGGTGGATGAGCACACCACCCGCTCCTTTGTCGTGCAAGTGCGCAACTTCTTCAAATTCGGTATGTTCGACAAGGGCTCAGTGAAACGCACGCAGAAAGTATTTCGTGAAGATGCCGAGATTGTCGAGGCGCTCTCGCCTCACTATCTGCCGCAGACTCTGGAAGCGGAAGTCTCTGTGGAGCAGGACAAATTCATGGGTGCCTGGCGCAAGGTGCTGCGCACCCATATTGAGGAAAAGGGCTGGAAAATCGATACCGATGCGATGAAAGCCGCGCAGGGCAAAAAGGTGTTTACCATTCCATCACCGGCGCGTAGATCCAACCCCGATCTGCGCTGGGCTCTGGACACGGTGCCGTTAATACCGGTGGCGCGGCCTCCCTTAAAGCCTGTCTCTGAAGAGGAAAGCGCCTAGTTCGGCGCCTGTGCGCGCGGTCTGCGCAGCGTCAGTATCGCTACCCCTAGCATAAAGGGTAGCGTGCGTTCGGCGACATCGCCGGGGGCATTAGGCAGGCTGTAGAGTACCAGTGCGGCGGCGAAGCCCGCCAGCATAGCGGGCAATATGCGGCTGGCAGGAATGTCGATGCCAAGCGCCCGGCACAACACGTTCGGTCCCAGCGCGGAGCCGATGGCCACCCAGGCAAACAGCACTCTTTCAAATATCGTAGCCGGGACTGCGATCGCCACGGCAATTGCCGCCAGCGAGATCACGGCAATCACCAGGCGTGAAATTGTCAGCGCAGACCATTGTCTGCCCCGATTCACGCCCAGGTCGTGCGCTACGGTGGTGCCTGTTACCAATAGCATGCTGTCGGCGGTCGACATGATGGCGGACAGTACAGCGGCTAATAGTATTGCCCCCAGCACTGTAGGGAACAGCGCTTCATTCACCGCAAAAAATACCTGCTCGCTGTTGCCGATATCGCCGACCAACAACCGTCCGCTCAGCCCCAGAATCCACATGCCGATGAACATTATCGCGTACCATCCCGTGGCAATGAACTGCGCCTGGCGCAGCGCCCGGTTGTCTTTAAGAGCCATGAACCTCGCTACCAGGTGGGGTTGGCCGATGGAAGATATCCCGATCGACAGTGAGCCCATTAAGAATCCCAGCAGTGCCAGGCCGGTGTTGTCGCCGGTGAACTGCGTGTAAGCCGTATCGCTAACATCGGCCAGTGCGGAAACAAACGCGCTCACGCCGCCGAGCTCAATGATAGCTGCGGTGGGAAGTAGCAGCGCCGTGGCGACCATCAGCAACCCCTGCAGGGTGTCTGTCACGCTTACTGCCCAGAATCCGCCCAGCAATGTGTATACCAGAATAACGATGCCGCCCAGCGCGATACTCTCGGCGTTGTTGAGGCCGAAAGTAGAAGAGAAGGTATTGCCCGCACCCTGAAACTGGGAGGCAATGTACACAACGAAGCAAAACAGAATGATCACCGAGGCCGCCGTAATGATTCGGGTGCGTTGGCCGCCGGTGCTGCCCATGGCCACCAGTTCTGTCGCAGACAATAGCCTTTTCTCGCCCGCCATCGACATCACACGCGGCGCCACGACAAACCAGGATACGGCGCAGCCGACAATTGCCCCCACGGCTACCCACAGGCTTGAGTACCCTACGGTATAGGCCAGACCACTCATTCCCAGCAGGGTCCAGGCGGAGGCGGCGCTGGCCGCATAACTCACTGCGCCAACCCACGGCCCCAATTGGCGGCCGGCGAGGAAGAAATCCTGTTCAGAGTGCACGCGGCGCTGCGCCCAGAAACCGATCAGTACCAGTAGTACCTTGTAAATCACGAGGGTGATGAGAACGATAGTGGTATTCAAGTTGATGCCCTAATTACGAAAAAGCCTGATAGCCCAAATTTATTTTGCAATCCGGGTGAACCGATTGCGAGAACCCCTCGTATACAGTGTGTAATCAAACAAAACAGGAGTTCAACATGTCAGTAATTCGCACACTCATAGTCGCCCCGGTTGTTACCGCCATGCTGGCGTTGTTCAGCCTTACCACCAATGCCGCGGACCAAGCAGAGATGGCTGCGCCTGCTGAAGCCTCCTTGGTAGTATACCGCGCCGGAGAATCCATTCGCACTCAACGTCTACGCATTGCCGTACGCGTCGGTGGCGAGCAGCTGGGTCGCCTGCAAAGCGAGGAGGCTATCTCCACAAGCCAGCCCGCCGGCACTTACCTTATCTCTACTGGAATCCCCGGCGCAGAGACCCTTGAGATCGATCTCAAGCCCGGAATGGTGCACTACGTGCGCATCGATCCGAGAGAGCGCACTCAGAGTCTGAGCGTCTCAGTAGCAGAAGTAGAAGAGCAGGTTGCTCAAGTTGAGCGCCCTGAACTGAACTCTGCCATCTAAAGCCCACCAGGGTCATTTCCCCTATGCCCGGCCTTGTGCCGGGCTTTTTTTTGCCTGAAATTTGGTTGTCTTTAGGTGGTGGAGGTTTCTTCGTTAGCTGGAATCGGTTGGATAACGGCTTTTCAGTCGCTCCACGTGATTCGCTTGGTNAAAAGCCGTTATCCAACCGATTCCAGCGATCACGGTAATCTGGCGATCTTGGTCGCTTTGAGCTTTTTAGTTTTCGAGCTTGGGTACTGGAGTCCCCCAAGCAAGCCAACTCTGCTATCCGCTTCTGACCCCATCCAATATAAAAGCACCGTTTTGCCGCTAGCAGCGCTCCATACAATATTCCGTGTTTCAGCTCAAAAGACATAATGTTATTATAATATAACAATTACCCGACGCATCCCTGTCGGGCGTCCAGTTTGCGGAGGAATACACATGAGTAACTTGCCACGGCCTTTAGAAGGTTTGCGAGTGGTGGAGATGGGACAGCTTCTGGCGGGACCGTTCACCGGTACGCTTTTGTCCTACTTTGGCGCTGAAGTAATTAAGGTCGAACCTCCGGGAGGTGACCCGATTCGCAAGTGGCGTGTTGTGCGTGGGGACACTTCGCTGTGGTACTACAGCCTGGGCCGCAACAAGAAAAGTGTCACTATGGATCTGCGGGCCGAGAAGGGTCGGCAGCTGGCGCGACAGTTACTCGATACGGCAGACGTGGTGGTGGAAAACTTCCGCCCTGGCTTGATGGAGAGCTGGGGCCTTGGTCCAGAGGATATGAAAAAAACCAATCCGGGCCTCATTTACACGCGTATTTCGGGTTACGGTCAAACCGGGCCCTATGCCAACAAGCCCGGGTATGCCTCAGTGACTGAGGGCTTTGGTGGGTTCCGTTATATCAACGGCGAGCCCGGTCAACCGCCAGTGCGTCCCAATATCAGTATGGGAGACACGCTGGCGGCTATTCATGCGGCACTGGGTATTGTACTGGCGATTGTGCAGCGCGCACGCCCGGAAACGGAGGGTGGTGGCATTGGCCAGGTTGTCGACGTGGCACTGTACGAGTCAGTGTTCAGTCTGATGGAAGGTATGGTTCCTGAGTTCGATGGTGCGGGCGTGGTGCGAGAGCCTTCTGGTACAACGGTAACCGGCATTGTGCCGACCAATACGTATGCTTGTAGTGACGGCAAGCACGTCATTATTGGCGGCAATGGGGACTCGATTTTCAAACGTCTTATGGTCGCGGCGGGGCATCCGCAAATGGCTGAGAACCCGGAGATGGCCGACAATGAAGGGCGCGTGCGACACGAGCCTGAAATCGACAAGGCTCTCGCCGATTGGTGCGCTGCAAACACTTCTGCCTACATCATTGAAACACTTGAAGAGGCGCGTGTGCCCGTTGGTCCGATCTACAGTGTGGAAGACATGCTCGGCGATGAGCACTACCAGGCGCGCGGTATGTTTGAGTCGGTGGAGATCGATGGGCAGCCATTGAAAATTCCAGCGATTATGCCGAAATTGTCAAATACTCCAGGTCGCACTGACTTTCCCGGGCAGCCCGTGGGCAGCCACAACGAAGAGGTCCTCAAGGGGATTCTCGGTCTCGGGGATGAGGAAATTGCAGCGCTGGCCGGTGAGGGTGTGATCACCGGATAGCGTATCAGGCCAGGGAGCGGCCCTTTTCCAGTTGCAAGCGGCGCCAGCGGTCTGCGCGGCCGCCGGTACAGGTGCCGGTGAGTTCGCCGGCCAGCTGTCCCGCAGCCATCAATTTCACCAGGTCTATTCCGGTTTCAAAGCCCATTTGGTGGAGCATCATTACCAGGTCTTCTGTGGCGACGTTACCCGTGGCACCCGGTGCGAACGGGCAACCGCCGAGGCCGCCGACTGAAGAATCGAAGTGTCGGATGCCTGTCTGTAGCGCGGAGAATGCGTTGGCCACACCCATGGCGCGGGTGTCGTGGAAGTGACAGGCGAGCTTGTCAGCGCCGTGTTCAGCCACCAGATCTGACATCAGTTCTGCCACTGCCAGCGGGTTAGCCGCGCCGATGGTGTCGGCGATGAGCAGGCGGCTGGCGCCCATGTCCAGAAACTGTCGCGCCATCTTTTTTACTTGCGCCGGGTCGGTTTTGCCCTCAAACGGGCACTCCCAGGCTACCGCAATACAGGCGATAACCTCGATACCTTCCTCGTTGGCGCGTTTGATGACTTCTCCGGCAGCCGCCATGGAATCATCGATTGATGCGCGTATATTTTTCTGGTTCATGGTTTCGGTGGCGCAGACAAAGACTTCCAGTACCTTCGCGCCAGCGTCACGGGCCAGTTCGTAATACTTCATGGTCGGCACCAGAGCGGAGTACCTGACTTTGTCCGGTGCCGGGAGCTGCCTGAATATCTCCCCGGTACCGGCCATTGCCGGTACGGCTTTCTCTGAGACGAAGCTGCCCGCTTCAATGGCTGTGACGCCGGCATCTACCAGCGCCTCTATCAATTGCAGCCGTTGTGCCGGAGTCAGGACAGTGGCCTGATTCTGCAGGCCATCCCGGGGGCCGACATCGTTGATGTATACCGTGTTATCCATGTCTCGCTCTACATATAGTCCGGACGTTTCATCGGTCCTACTGATTTTGAGCGCACCGGCAAGACAAACTCGGGGGGCTCAGTGTTGGGATAACCATCACCCCAGTTTACCGGGTCACCCTTGAGTTCGGCACTGGCGTTATCGGTGTACCAATCGACAAGTTGTCCATCACAACGCAACAGCCATACGGTGCCTTCTTCACCGGCGGAGAAATCACCGTGGCGAATTCCTTTGGGCCTGAAGAAATACTGCCCCTTTACCATCTCACCGAAGTTGTAATCAAAGGTGCCGTCAAGGCAGTAGGCCTCCTCGAAACAGGGGTGATGTGCAAGAGGGTGCTCGCGCCAACCCGGCTTGGCCTTGATCAGGCGGGTGTAGAAACCGGTTTCAATATCGTGGTACAGCATCTTGATGAACAGCCCCGGTACCGGTGTGCCGCCGCGTTCGAAATCCATCGGGCTGCCGTGCTCTGGGTCGGTCACATCGTACCAGTCCTGGCCGCCTGCGCTGCATACTGTAAGTTCGTCAAATTCTCTGGCCTCGGGGCCATTGCTGTCCGCCGGGTTGAAGGTCCAGTCACCGTACTCCCGAAACAGCAGGATAATAGTGCCCGCTTTAACTTTAAGAGCCGGTGTGAGTATGCCCTTGGGCGCACACCAGTAATCGTTGGCGGTGAGGGTTTTGTCGCCAAGCTGAACCTCGCCTTCGATGATGTACCATTCGGTAAAGGCCGCGTGCAGTCCTGCAGGGCGTGACCAGTCAGTCACAAATTCTACACGCAGGGACGCTGAACCATCCTCTTCATCGTAGCTCAGGTTTTGTTGTCTGGCATCGCCGGTCGCATGGCTGAATTCAGCGATGTGCCAGATCAGGTCTTTTTCATCGACTAATTCTACGTGGGGT
This sequence comes from Halioglobus japonicus, assembly GCA_902705825.1. Classification (GTDB taxonomy): domain Bacteria; phylum Pseudomonadota; class Gammaproteobacteria; order Pseudomonadales; family Halieaceae; genus Marimicrobium. The sequence continues at coordinate 194,250 of CACSIL010000001.1, forward strand.
CTCATGACATGGGTTCCTCAATTGACGGATAGAAAATCTACAACCGTTATCCTACAAAAACCAATACATAAATAAAAATTGAAATTATGATATAAATATATAGATAAACATCTATGCATAGAGGCGGCTATGAGTCGATCCAAAGACATGACTGAATCGCTTGATTCGCGCCTTCTGGCGCGGCTGGGTACCCTGCGCCAACTGGAAATATTCCTGAAGGTGGCCGAAGTCGGCGGCATCGCGCAGGCTGCGCAGCAGCTGCACCTGTCCCAGCCCAGCGTGTCGATACAGGTACGCAAGCTCGCCGAGGCGGCCGGCCTGCCTCTGTATGAGGTGATTGGACGGCAGCTCTCCCTGACTGAGGCGGGGCGGCGTGTACAGGAGTCGGGTCGCGAGTTGGTGGAATTACTGGATCGCCTTGATACCAGCCTGGGCGATCTCAAAGGGGTGAGGGCGGGGCGCCTGCGTCTGGCGGTGGATTCCAGTGCCAAGTATTTTCTGCCGCAGCTGCTGGGGCCATTCCTGCAACGTTTTCCCGGCATTGAACTCAACTTTGTTGAAGGTAAGCGCAGTGAGTTACTGGAGCGCATCAAGGACAACCGGGACGACTTGTACATTTTTAACCGGGTTCCCAAGCATCTGGACATTACTCATCACCCCTTTCTGCCCAACCCTCTGGTAGTGGTCGCGCGCAAGGATAATCCGCTGGCACAGCGCAAACAGCTGACATGGCAAGACCTGGCTGGAGAGCGCATTATTTTGCGCGATACCGGCTCTGGTTCGCGCCTGGCACTGGATGAGCACCTGGTCAGTAACGCCCTGGTGGTCGAGCGGCCCCTCGTGATGGCGAGTTCGGAGGCGATCAAGTTGTCGGTAATGGCGAATATGGGGGTGGGGATACTCTCCGCCTATGCGTTGGTTTATGCCGATGCAGATGGTCTCGTTCAGTTGCCGGTCAGCGGCTTCCCTGTCACTACGCAGTGGCACGTCATACATCTCAGGCAGAAACAGTTGTCGCCGGTTGCTGCGAGCTTCTTACAGTTCATGCTGGAGGAGGGTAGAAAGCACCTGCCAATGAAACGTATTGAAGCCCGCCTGCGACAGGCACGCGGTCGTTAAGCTATAATGCTATGCGTATATATCATTTGGTCTGGCGGGCATTAAAGCTGACTGTCTGGACGCGTGCTAAAGGAGCGGCAACGTAGAGTTATGGCGCTAACGCTATTTGAAAAATTGTGGCAGGAACACCTGGTTGAATCTTCAGTGGATGGGGATGACCTGATCTATATTGATCGTATCTTTCTGCATGAACGCACCGGCTCTATAGCGTTGTCCAGCTTGGCGGCGGATGGTCGCAAAGTGTTTTATCCCGAGCACGTATTCTGCGTGATGGATCATATTGTTGATACTTATCCCGATCGCACTGATGACACCACCATGCCCAGTGGTCGTGATTTTATTGTTGCTACGCGCGAGGGTGCCAGGGAAGCTGGCCTGACGCTGTTTGATCTCGATGATCCGCGCCAGGGTATTGTGCACGTGGTATCGCCAGAACAAGGTATTGCGCAACCGGGGCTGACCCTGGTGTGCCCGGATAGCCACACCTGTACTCAGGGCGCATTGGGCGCCCTGGCATGGGGTATCGGTTCCAGCGAGGCGGAGCACGCGCTGGTCACGAAAACATTACGGGTAAAGCGTCCCGGTACAATGCGGGTGCGTTTCGAGGGTGAGCTTGCACCCGGAGTTACCGCGAAGGATATGATCCTGCACCTCATCGGTCGTTATGGCGCCGGTGGCGCCTCTGGCTACGCGATGGAGTTCGCAGGCTCGGCAGTGGAGGCTCTGGATATTGAAGGGCGTATGACGCTGTGCAATATGGCGGTGGAGTTTTCCGCCTTTACCGGGCTTGTTGCGCCGGACAGCAAAACGATTGAGTACCTCCGGGGGCGTCCCTATGCGCCACAGGGTGAGCAATGGGATTTGGCCGAGGCTCATTGGCGCGGGCTTGTCAGCGATCCAGATGCGGTGTTCGACAAAGAGCTGGTGATAGATTGCGACACGCTGGAGCCGCAAGTGACCTGGGGTACGAGCCCGCAGCACACAGTGGCCATCAGTGGAAGCGTTCCCGTACCGCGCGATGCCGATAACGCGGACGATAAAAGCTCAGCCACGCGCCAGGAGCTGGAACGGGCGCTGCAGTACATCGGGCTGGAGCAAGGTGTGCCGCTGCAGGGCAATGCCATCGACTGTGCGTTCATCGGTTCCTGCACTAACGCGCGAATTTCAGATCTTCGCCTGGCAGCTGCAATCCTGCGCGGAAAGCAAGTGAAAAAAGGGGTGCGCGCGATTTGCGTCCCGGGCTCAATGATCGTTAAAGCGCAGGCTGAGGCAGAGGGCCTGGACAGGATTTTCACAGACGCCGGATTTGAATGGCGTTCTTCAGGCTGCTCCATGTGCTTTTACGCCGGAGGTGAGCACTTCGGCGAACGCGAGCGGGTAATCAGCACAACCAATCGAAACTTTGAATCGCGGCAGGGTCCGCAGACCCGCACTCACCTTGCCAGTCCCGCAACGGTAGCGGCATCGGCTATAGCAGGGGCTATCGTCGATCCGCGTGGATACCTGCCAGAGGAGTACCGCTAGTGGAGAAATTCGAACAACATGAGGGCGTGGCGGCACCGATACTGCGCGGCAATGTCGATACCGATGCGATCATCCCGTCGCGCGAAATGAAGCGTGTGTCCAAGCTGGGGTTGGGTGAGGGGCTGTTCGCCGGCTGGCGATACCGTGAGATCGGCGGGCGCGAGGTGAACCCGGACTTTGTCCTCAATCGGCCGGAGTATGCGGGCGCCAGTATTCTGTTATCCGGGTCTAACTTTGGTTGTGGTTCGTCGCGCGAGCACGCGGTGTGGGCGCTAAAAGAATACGGTATTCGCGCCGTAATCGCGCCGAGCTTCGGTGCGATCTTCGCCAACAACTGTATTCGTAACGGCCTGCTGCCGCTAGAGCTGGCCGAGCAGGCGATTGCAGCGATAGCCGCGTGGGTGGCCGAGGCTCCGCAGGCCAACCAGCCACTGATTGACCTCCCCGGGCAGAGTGTAGAGGCCAATGGGCAACGCTACGTGTTCGATATTGAGGCAGGTGCCAAACGTATGCTGGTGGAGGGCCTCGATGCGATTGCGCTGACCCAGACTCACTGGCCTGTGATCGAGCAGTTCCATGAGCAGCGCAAACATAAATACCCCTGGGTTTACTGAATAGCCGGGTTCACTCGGGGGTGATAATGCCAGCAGTCAGTAACGCTTCCACGCGGGTGCTGTCGATGCCCAGGCGCTGCAGGTACTCAAGTCCGCCCTGTCCCGGCTTTGGCAGTTGCCGGTAAATACCCGCTTTCGCGCCGTCAAACTCCACCGGCAGTGCGGGCAGTCGGATGCTCTCCCCATTGTTGAGTTCGATATCCAGTAGGCCGCCAGCCTGCATATGTGGATCGTCGACCAGATCGATGGGTTTGTTGATAGGGGCAAAGGGCAGGCCGGCGCGGTCGAGGCGCATGGTCAGTTCATCTATGTCTATCGTGTCAAAAAGTGCCTGAACTGCCGGAATGATGGTGTCTCGACGCTGTACGCGCGCGTTGTTGGTGGCCAGTGATTCATCTGTCGCCCACTCATCGAAACCGAACTCTTCGCAAAACCGTTGCCACAGGCTGTCGCTTACGACACCCACGAATACGCGGCTACCTTCTTTGCAGGTGAAGATGTCGTACACCGACCAGGCGCTGCGCCGCACACTCATCGGTGGTGGCTCGTCTCCCAGGACACCCTGTTGCGCAATGTGTTGTCCCACCATGAACGCAGTAGTCTCGAACAGTGAGCTGGTGACATGACGGCCGGTGCCTGTGCGGTGGCGCTCCTGCAGCGCCGACAGGATGCCAATAACGCCGAACATACCGCCGGTAATGTCGATGACAGAGCTTCCCGCACGCATGGGTTTATCCGGCAATCCCGTCATGTAGGCAAGACCGCCCATCATCTGTGCGACCTCGTCCAGTGCGGTGCGGTGTTCGTACGGTCCGCTGAGAAAGCCCTTGAGGGAGCAGTAGATCAGCCCGGGGTTATTGGCCCTGAGAGCGTCGTAACCCAGACCCAGTTTGTCCATTGCGCCGGGGCGGAAGTTTTCGACCATAATATCGCTACGGCTGACTATGTCCTGTGCCAGGGTAAGCCCTTCGCTGGACTTAAGGTCGAGGCACAGGCTGGATTTGTTGCGGTTGTACATTGCAAAGTAGCCGCCTCCAGAGCCCTGTAGGCGCCGCGTGTTGTCGCCTTTGGGAGGTTCTATCTTGATCACGTCTGCGCCCAGATCCGCGAGGATCAGGCCTACGGTAGGTCCCATAACCATGTGAGTAAATTCGACGACTTTGATGCCGTCCAGTGGTCGAACCTTTCCTGTTGTTGCTGTCATATTGCCTCCGGATTTCATCGAGCAATCTTAAATGATAGTATGTTATAACATTATATCTTATTGCCTGGCGTGGCGTCTGCAATGCCTTATAAACAGGTCACAGGAGTTTTAAGCAGTGTCATCTATCGACATCGAAATTAGCGAAGTGGGCCCGCGTGACGGCCTGCAAAGTATCGACACCATCATGCCAACCGAGGCAAAAAAACGCTGGATTACTGCGCTGGCAGCGGCGGGTATTCCCGAGGTTGAGGTAGGCTCTTTTGTGCCTGCAAAAGTGTTGCCGCAACTGGCGGATACGGCAGAGCTGGTAAAGCACGCGCGGCAGATCGAGGGTCTGGCGGTGGCAGTGTTGGTGCCCAACTTGCGCGGCGCCGAGAATGCGCTTGCTGTTCGCCCGCACAAAATGACCGTGCCGTTGTCTGTGAGTGAAACCCATAGCCTGAAGAACCTTAAGCGCACCCACGTGCAGGTGCTGGAGGAGGTGCGTGGAATTCGCGCCGCTATTGATGAGCTGCCCGTAGCGGAGCGACCGAAACTGGAGGGCTCGCTGTCCACCGCTTTTGGTTGCACCCTGGAGGGCGAAGTGCCGCTGTCCAAGGTTCTTGAGATGGCAGAGAAGTTGGCGGCGGCGGGCTGTGATGAGGTGGGTCTGTCCGATACTACCGGTTTTGCCAGCCCGGTTCAGGTGCGCGAGTATACGCGCCAGATTCACCAGTTGTTGGGGCCGCAAATGCTCAGTGGCATCCATTTACACAACACGCGAGGGCAGGGCCTGGCCAATGTGATGGCTGCGCTTGATGCCGGTCTGACCACAGTTGACGCGTCCATGGGGGGTATCGGTGGTTGCCCGTTTGCCCCGGGCGCCAGCGGTAACATCGTCACTGAGGATCTTGTCTTTCTGCTGGAGAGTATGGGGCTTAAGACCGGTGTGAACTTTGAGCGCTTGATGGCGGCGCGCAAGGTGCTGGCAGATGCCCTGCCACAGGTAGAGCTCTACGGCTTCACGCCCGAGGCGGGATTGCCCAAAGGTTTTCGTCCGGCAACGGATCAGTCCGGGGGCTGAAGCTTCCTGCCGGGGCTGGTGCGGCAGGAACATGTCGGGCGAGCTGTAGGGTCCCAGAGCAACAATCACGGCCATGATCAGCAGGCAGGTACTGATCCAGCAAATGGTAACGCGTCACTAATGCTCCTCCTAAACGGCTACCGCACAGGCATGAAGCGCGCTGCCTCAGTGTTGCGGATTAACGGCGTTTGAGGCGGGCGAACTCACCCGTTGTTTCGGTCAGGCTGTCGCTGTACAGCAGATCGTGGGCGTCAGGGTTATTCTTCAGGTAGTTATCGAGAAAGGCGGTGGTCGCAATGTGTACCATGGTCAGCGCGTCGTCCTGCGGTGGTTGCTCCCGGTCGGTCCTGCAGATCAGGTTTCCCAGGTAGTGATCTGCTCCCTCCACCACCAGTGCGTATTTGTCGCCGGGTACCGCACCTTCAAAAGACATCAAATGGTCGCGCCAGTCGGGCCAGAAGGTCGGTTGGCTGTCCCAGGTGCCGGTGGTAATCAAGGTTGGGGTTGCGAGTCCGCTCCAGCTGTCCGCCGTGATCTCGTCAAACATGGGGCCCGGTGGCGACAGTGCCACAATTGCGCTCACTCTGGTATCCAGTGCGTCCTGATATTGCCCGCTGTCAGGGTCCAGTGCTGCGGCACCGCCGAATTGTTGTGCGCTGAAGGCGCCAAAGGAGTGGCCTGCGAGGGCGATGCGCTGTCGGTCAATCTTTCCCTTGAGCCCGGACACGGTTTCTGCGAGCTGGGGCAGATCGTTCAGCAGGCGGTTCAGGTCGTCGACACGGGCCTGAATCAGCCCGAGGTTACCGTAGCGCAGGCTGTTGATAATCCCTCTTGCCATGCCGCAGCAATCGAGGTGGTCGGGCGCGATAACGACGTAACCGTGGGACACCCAGTGTTCAATCAGGCGGTCGTAGCTGTGGCGATCAGACCAGTTGCCGTGGGAGAAGAGAATCAGTGGGAACGGTCCGCTGGCATCGGGGTAATAGATGCTTAATGACAGCGCGCGCTGATCACCTGCTTCTGGTAGCTCAAAATTCTCAATGGCTGACACCGCATACGGCCCGACTTGTGCGGCGTACAGTGCTGCAATCTCCGCTGGCTCAGCCTGCAGCGGTTCCGCCGGTGGCAGTTCAGGTTCTTTGGCGCAGGCGCTGAGTAACATCAGCGCGGCCAGCAACGGTATTGCAACGCGGTTTATCATGGCAGTTGCTCCAGGAACTCTATGGCATCAGCTGCTGATTGCTGCGGTGCTTCCAGAGGAATCACGTGGCCCACACCGGGGTAGATAACCGTTGTGATGGCGGCGGCATTGGTCAATTGCTCCCGGTATAGGGCGGCATGGGCGACGGGCAGCTGTGGGTTGTCTTCCCCCCACATAATGAGCGTGGGCGCGCTGATGAGTTGTAACTCTGCGCTGATGTCCGAGGGCTGCCAGCTGCTCATGCGTTCAAATTCAGCCCAACGGTTGCCTTCCCCCCGGTACATGCGGTGTATCTCGCTCGCCAGTTCATCGGTGACGGTGGCCGGGTCTGCAACAGCGGCAGCGAGAAACGGCTTGAACAGGCTCTCGGGTAGCAGGTAGAAAAGGTAGCCGAACCAATCAGGCATGCCCCGTTCCATATACGGGTTGCTTGGCCTGGGCATGCCCGGCGTGTTGATAAGCACAAGAGCGCTCACCCTGTTGCGGTGGGTTGCGGCGAAGCGCCTTGCGACTGCACCACCAGTGGATGATCCCACCAGCGCTGTGGTTTCGATGCCGAGGTGGTCGAGAAGTGCGGTAAGCAGTTGCACGCCGCGGTCATAGGAGTAATCGCCGGAGGGGTCGGCGCCGGTGAGTCCGTGGCTGGTCAGATCGTAGCGGATTACCGTGAAGTGTTTTGACAGTTGTTCGGTCCACGCCTCCCACTGACGCATGGTATAGAAATGGGAGTGGATCAGTACCACCGGTGGGCCGCTGCCACTGACCCGGTAGGCGAGATTAACGCCATCGATTTCAAGCCGTTGCAGGTCGTTGCCGCCGTATTCCTGCTCCAGTTGGGCCATCGGAATATCGCGGTTGCTCCACCACAAAAAGGTGATTGCCAGCACGACAAGCAGGACAAGTGCCAGCAGGCCTCGTGTTATCCAGCGCAGGGCTATCCACATAGTCTAGTCGCCCTTGTAGTTGTCGGCGGTCGCCAGCAGCTCCGGCGCACCCAGCAATTGATTGATGCGGGAGATGTCGAGCATGTCGCTGTGTTGATCGACCGTGCTGCCCTTATTGGCGATGGTTTGCAATAGATTCTGCATCGCCGGGATGGCGCGGTGTAGCAGGGCGACAGGAAACAGGGCGATACGAAAGCCTGCCGCTTCTACGTCGCCCGCCGTGGAGATGGGGCTATTGCCACCCTCCAGCAGGTTGTACACCAGCGGGGTGCGGCTTCCGAAGCGCTCGCCGATACGGTTGATCTGGTCAATATTACCCGGTGCTTCGATGAACAGCGCGTCGGCGCCCGCTTCCAGATAGCGCTCGCCGCGCTCCATAGCGTCGTCGAAGCCATTGACGGCCAGTGCATCGGTGCGGGCAACTACCAGAGTGTGCTCGTGCTCGCGTGCATCCAGTACGGCATGTATTTTGCCCACCATCTCGCTGGTGGAGATGACACTCTTACCCGCCATATGGCCGCAGCGTTTGGGAAAGGTCTGGTCCTCCATCTGTACAGCCGACGCGCCGGCCCGTTCGAACTCACGCAGCGTGCGTTGCGCATTCAGCGCGTTGCCAAACCCGGTGTCCATATCCACAATAAGCGGGATATCCACGCGCTCGCGCATAGCGGCCACTGTAGCTGCAACTTCACTGGCGGTCACCAGCGCCATATCGGGTCTGCCGTAGCGTGCGAAAGAGATCCCCGCACCAGATACGAACGCGCACTCGAAACCAGCCTGCTCAACCAACAACGCTGTCAGGGCATCGTAAACACCAGGTGCTTTGAGTACGGTTGGCAGTGCCAGACGCAGCCGCAGGCGGGTGCGGTGTGGTTCAGGTGAGTCAGCCATCGAGCGTCAGGTCCATCTGGTATTGAAATCTGTCCGGGTGGTAGAACACCTGCAAATAATCTGCGAGTTGTTCCTGTCCCCGAACGGTTTTGAAGGAGTGGCGAACCAGGCTTAGAAGCGGAGCGCCAACGTCCATGTCGAGAGATTCGGCGAGCTCTGCCGTGGCGGCGGTGGCGCTGATGGTCTGGGTAACATGAGTGATCTTCAAACCCTGTTTGCGAAAGATGGCCAGACGCGGTGAGGTCTGAAAATCTTTCTTGCTCACCGTCTTTTTGAGCCCGTTGGTCCAGCTCATGTAGTAGCCGAAGGGCTGGCCGTCACGGTACCGTACCCGCTCCAGTTGTAGAACCTTGTCGCTGGCGCCGACACCCAGCGCTTCACGGATTGGTGCAGGGGGGAGTTGCATTCGGCATTTCAGTACTTTGACATCGGAGTGACGGGCCATGCTCTCGATTTCCTGCAGCATGCCAATCAGCGGCGCCTGTACCGGTTTGGGAGTGTATTCATAGGTGACGTGCGTGCCTTTGCCACGGCGTCGCTCAACCAGCGTTTCCGCTGCCAGTTCGTCCATCGCGCGTTTGGCGGTGATACGCGAGACATTGAAGGTCTCCGCCAGTTGCTGTTCCGTGGGCATCTGTGCGCCGTTTTCGATGGTGCCGTCCAGAATCGCGCCCTTCAGCAGGCTGTAGAGTTTGTAGTAGAGCGGCGTTGGCGTATCCCGTTCCAGCGTGTGTAGCTTGGTGTCCTTGAACAGATTGGCTATCGCGTTCATTAAAGCTCCTCAATCCTGCTGTTTTCTCCAGCAGTCATAAATTTCCCCTGCGTGGGCTGACCAAACGCCGTCCAGGTGACTCAGATAGGCCAGGGCCTTTTCAAGTGTACCGATACGGTGTGGTTGACCCATAAGCCAGGGGTGGATATTGAGCGCGAGAATGCGCGCACTGTTGCCACTCTTTGCCTCGGCGAGTAAAAAGTCTGCTGCATCGCATACCTGCTCCAGCCACGACTGCTCAGAATGGAAGTTGTTCATCAGTACGAAACGGTCTTCCAGTTCGTTGGACAGGGGCATGGCGACCAGTGGCCCGTTGTCCGTGCGAAACTCAAAGGGCATGTCATCGTTCACCCAATCACAGAAATACTCTACACCATTGGCGGCTAACAGTTCGGGTGTTTGCTCACTCTCATTGCGTGCCGGGCTAAGCCAGCCGCGCACGGCCTGCCCGCTGAGCTCGCGAAGCCGGGTAACAGAGCGCTCTACCAGCTCGCTTTCGTCACGCTGGTCCATACCGCCGTAGTGCAGGCTGTCCATATTCCAGCCGTGACAGAGGATTTCGTCACCGCGTGTGGCTATTTTGTCCAGCAGGTAAGGGGCGCGCTCAGCCAGTTCGGTGTTGAAAGCGAAACTGGCGCGGATGTTGTTTTGGTCGAAGGCCTTCAGCAGCCGATAGATACCAACCCGGTTGCCATAGTCGCGCAGTGAATAATGTCTGAAATCCGGGTATGGCATGGTCATGCCGCCGGGTACCGCAAAGGGCTCGCCTTTCTGATTCAATGGGAAAAACTGTAGGCCGACATTGATCCACAGGGCCAGTTTCTTTTCGCCCGGCCAGCTGACCGGTTTGCGCTCTGACAGCAGGCTCCAGTCATAGCGCTCATGGTCCATGCCGTAGTGGCGCTGCGGGTATTCGAGGTGTTCTTTGTCCAGTGTCATGCCCGAGCCCCCCGTGCTGCGATGTCCTGCAGGCTCTCGTCGTAGTGATTTGCAATAAAGTGTTGTGCAATCTCACGCCCGGTGGTCACCCACACGTCCGAGTGCCCGGTGATGTACTCGAGCGCTTCTTCGAATGCCTTCATCCGGTGTGGGCAGCTCACCTGGTAGTTGTGGGTGGGAATACACATCACCGTGCCGGATTGCTCTCCCTCCGCGTAAAGGCGATCGAAATTGTCTTTGAGCATCTGTCCGTATCGCCGGGGCTCCACCCGATTGACTACGTAGGCAATGGTGTCGTTCATTTCCAGCGAGTAGGGAATGGATACAAAGCGTTTGTCACTGCGCAGCCTGATGGGTGTGGGCTGATCGTCGTGGAACAGATCGCAGGTGTAGAAGCCGCCATTGTCTCCAAACAGCTCCGTGCCGACCTCGGCGAACAAGTCAAGGGTCAGTTCTGAATGGGACAATGCCGGGGCCAGATAGCCAGCGCACTGCTGCCCCGTATGCTTATGAATACTCTCCATGGCATCGCGGATCATATCCCGCTCCTGCGCTTCGGACATCCCGTAGGTATAGCGTGTGTTATAGATGCCGTGACTGAAAAATTCCCAGTCGCGCTCGGCGCACAGGGCAATAAGCTCCGGGTGATGGTCGCACAGCGCGGTGGAGAGGGATACCGAGCCACGCACGCCGTACCGCTCCAGTACCTCCATCTGCCTCATGTGGCCCACGCGGTTGCCGTAGTCGCGAATACTGTAACCCTGGGTTGCGGGATAGGGTTGTGGCCAGGCCTTGCGATAGGGGTTGGCAGGCGGGTTCAGCTCGTAGAACTCGATATTCGGTGCCACCCAGAACGCGATTCTGGCACCGTTGGGCCATTCGATTTTGGGACGGTCCTCGTAGGGCCAGTAGTCATAGAATCCGGGGTCGGCTTTCATTATTTTGCGTCCACCTGTTCACTGTTCTGTTTGGCCAGCCAGTCGAGCACCTCATCCACCTCCACTACATCGGCATACTTCAGCGACAGGTCGGTCAGGTTGGCGAAGTGATAACTCTCGTGCTTGTCTGCCACGCACTGCTCGGGAACAATGGTACGGTAGCCTCGGGACAGGCTGTCCACGGCTGTGGCGCGAATACACCCGGAGGTGGAGCCGCCCGTCAGGATCACGGTGTCGACCTTGTGCCAAACCAGCAGTGATTGCAGTTGTGTCTCGAAAAAAGCGGATGGCATTTTCTTCAGGTAGATGACGTCGCGTTCAGGTTGGATGTCGAGGCGGTCGTCAAATTCCGAGCGCTCTGAATCGAACTTGATATTCTGCAGGGAGTCGGGCGTGTCGGTACGCGTGCCCCAGATACCGGCATCTTCACCCGAATTCATATAGGCGACATGCGTCCACACGACCGGCCAGTCGAGCGCGCGAAAGTGGCTGGCGAGCTGGTTCACATAATCAAGCTGCTTGGGGTCTGTTTCATAGGCTGTGGCAAACAGATCGGTGCGAGTATAGGCTTTTTGTGGGTCGATATTGACCAGTACGGCTTTGCTGCCGAATCCGAAGCGCTTGCGTGCCGGATTGTTCTTTATCTCCTGGTAGATTTCCCGTGCTGTCTTGTTGCTGGTTTCCATTCATTGTTCTCCTGCTGTGTATCTTTGAAAAGATATAATATTATGTCTTTAAGGTATATAGTCGAATCGCTGTAACATCAATCGGAGGGTTCCTTGAAACTGTTCAATCTTGATCATTCGCCCTATGCAACGCGTGTGCGTATACAGATAAAACACGGCCAGTTACCGCTAGCGGTAGAGGCTCCGCCAGTGCAGCTGCGCACGCCAGAATTTGTGGCGCAATTTCCCTATGGGAAAATCCCGATACTGCAACTGGATGATGGCTCTCACCTGGCGGATTCCTGGGTAATTATGGAATATCTTGAAAGCTGTTTTGCAGACAGTGGCCTGCTGCCCGCTGATGCACTGGAGCGCGCGCGAATGCAGACACTGGCTCGCTGTGCCGATACCTGCCTGGGGCCGGGTGCTGTGTTTCCGATGTTCGCGGCAGTGGCCAAGCGCGATAATGCGGTGACTCTGGTGGAAAACATGGATGCAGAATTGCAGCGTCTCGATCACGTGCTTGCAGGGCAGGGAGATGTGACGGCGCGTTCACTGCATCTGGGCGATGTTGCGCTGGCGCCACACCTGTCCTACCTGTTGCTGCTGGCACCTTTGTTTGGTGCCGATGATGCGCTGGGTGGGTACGATGCAGTATCCGCCTGGTGGCAGTGGGTGAATACGGATGCAGCAGTGGCTGAGGAGTTGGGCGTGATGCAGCAGGCGGCTGCGGCTTTCTTTAAAAAATGAGTTTTGCTGAAGGCTCCTCACACGCTGAAGGCTCCTCAATCCGCCAGTGCCAGCTCTTCGATTGTTGCCATGTCGCGAATTTCGATGGTGTGGGCGGAGTACACGTCGATCAGGCCCTCACGTTTCAGCTTGGAAAATGCCCGGCTGACAGTTTCAATCGTCAAACCCAGATAGTCGGCGATATCCTGCCTGGTCATTATCAGCTCAATGGAGTGACAGCGCTCTGAGGGCAGCCTGTCTGAAAGCTGCTTTAGTAGAAAGCATACCCGTTCATGGGCCTTTTTCTGGCCCAGTGCAAATACCTGATCCAGCGTGTGGGCGAGGATGTTGCCGCCTATGCGCCGGACGTTTTCCTTGAGTTGTGGTACATCGTCCTGCAACTTCACAAAAGCTTTCAGCGGAATCTCGTAGACCGTGGATTTAGCCAGCGCCGACACGGTGAAGTCGTAGTGCTCGTTGTGTGTAATGCCGATGTAATTGCCCGGATGCATAAACGCCATGACCTGCCGCCGCCCGGTGGAAGAGGAGCGCTCCATCATCAGCATGCCCGCTTCCAGCACGTACACGGACTTCGCCGGTGTATGCTGCAGGAACAGGTATTCTCCCGGCGTCAGGGTGCGCTGCCCAGTGATGCTTTCCAGGGTTGTCACCGCTACAGCATCGAGGCCATTGTAGATGGTCAGAAGCGGTTGCCGTATGTGTGGGGGTTGTGTTACCAAAATCTTTACCAGCAGGTTGCGCTACCTGCATGGTAAAGATTTCAGGGGATGCTGACCAGCTTTAGTCGACGTAACTGGCCGCGAGTACGTTTTCACCCGGTTCGAAGCGCAACACCCCGAATGTGGTGTATTCCTCCTTGGAGGAGCGAATGAACTGCCAGGCGCAGACCATGGTGTAGTCGGCGTCCACTATTGTCTCGCGGGACCACATTTTGTGGGCTTTGCCGTACTCGTGGCGTGTGCTGTACAGATAGCGGCCATAGGACTTGCCGTTACCGTACAGGTCGGGGCCGTGGAACTGGTGGCTGCCGCCATTGCGGGTGCGCATCGCCGTCCACTTGTGGTTGATCACCCCCTCCAGTTCGATGGTCTGCTCTGAGTGCAGCAGATTGATGGGGCGGTGGTGGATGGTCACTTGGGTGTGGCCGACAAATTCCTGGTTTGCGTCGTATACCTCGAATTCGCCGCGGAATACGCCTGCGTGTTTTACCGGCAGGTTGAAGGGCATACGACCCTCGCGTTTCTCGCTCTCTATCCAGTCGTTTACGCGTTGCTGCGTTTCGGGATTGGTTTCGTGATCCTGGGTGACGATGTACAGACCGTTGAAGACGCCCACGAGGGTGTCCGCTTCAAACAGTTGCGAAGAGTAAACCTGCATGCCCAGTTCTGGCACCACGTGATTGACGGTGCGCAGATCCACATTCCAGCCTGGTGAATAGTAGCGTGAGTCAACCAACAATCCGAAGGGGCGGCCGGAGCCGATAAAATCTGGCCCGGTGTAAATACGATCCTGGTCGGAGTCTATGACGCCGAATTCCATACGCGAGCCGATCTCGAATCGATCCATCAGTGGGCCGATGGCGTCAAACTTGGTATCCATCCAGTAGGTGGTGCGCCCATCCTTGAACTCGCTGGCACGGCTTACCTTGTTGGTGCCTACATGGGTGCCATCGTGTTCGAACAGGGAGGGGCAGCCGTGCCACTCACCTTCAATAGCCTGCTGCCAGTTACTGGGTTTTTGCTCGTCGGACATTGGGGATCCCTTCTACAGTCATTTATCAGTATTGCGTCGTATGGTGGCGACTCAGCGGTGGATAATCTTTGCTAATTATCAATTCCGGGGCGCAACTCGCCCCTTGCGATCAGTGGGTGTTTGCTCTCAAGTGTCTGTTGTAACTGGTGACGCGCCGCAGCGTCATTGCGGACGTAACCGCTGATGAAGCCCCTGATCAAAGACAGCAGCAGTTCGCGTATGGCTTCGTCGGGCGCGGTGGTATCCATGTCAATGAAGGGCCTGCCGGTGCTCTCGTCGGCGGGATACGCCATAGAAAAGTGGTTGGCGCCTTCGATCAGGGCCAGTGCGCAATCGGCGCGATTATCGACCATCGCCTCGTCGAACGTGCGCTCCACTCGCTCAGTGGGCGATGCCTGCCCGTCCCCGTAGCGCCCGGCGCTGCCTGCAATGCAGCCATCCCGGGTGCCGCCCATCAGCAGCGTGGGGACTTCCGTAGGTGTGCCAAAAAAACTGTCCTGGGGATAACCCATGGCCGCGGCCGCGGCAGTGTGTGCGCCGTAGCTGAAGGCGCCACAGATACCCCGGAACCAGTCTGGCCTGGCATTGAGCAGGGCCACGGTGCCGCCGGCGGAGTGGCCGCCCAGTACTATGCGCCCAAGATCGAGGCAGCCCGCCAGTACGCCGGTTTTGTTCATGTGTGCGAGGTCTTCAAGAATTGGCCCGACGGCGGTCGCGCTGGGTGACTTTGCGTAGTTATCGGGTAACAGCGCCGGTATCGCAAGCCCCGGCGTAAGGCTGATATAGCCGGGCATCTCTTCTGCCACCAGTGTGAAGGTTACGGCCACTACGCCGTGTTCTGCGAGCCCTTTTGTCAGCCAGCCATAACTTTCGGGCCCGACGTTGATACCGGGAAGCAGGATGACAACAGGAAAGGGGGCGCGTTCACTCTCGGCGGGGATGACGCCCGTATTGCGCTCCTCTTCGGTGTCGCCGTAGCAGGCGGGATAAAACACCTTCAGCGATGCGCGATCATACGGTGGCTCGGCGCCAGGAATGGCGATAGCCCGGTAAACAGCCCTGATAGTCATTCCCGAAATGATTCCCGATTGGTTGGTTTGGCTTGTGAGTGGGCATCATGCTGCCACGGCGAAGCGCAAAAAAATTGATAAAAATCAGTTTGATTGCTCCTCTATAAGAGAATAATAAAATTTCGTAAGCGTGTCTTGAAACTTTACGTTGATGAACTAATTGGGGAAAACTGGTGCTGATTAATCTGTGGTATGTGGCTGAGTGGTCCGACAAAGTGGGCGTGGACCCGGTGCGGGTCAAAATGCTCGGTCAACAGCTGGTGCTCTTCCGTGACGAGGCCGGCAAGGTGCACTGTCTGGCGGATACCTGCCTGCATCGCGGTGGCTCCCTCAGCAAGGGCTGGGTAACACAGGGCAACGTCACCTGTCCTTACCACGGCTGGCAGTACAACGGCGATGGCCGCTGCGTGGTCATTCCCTCCGAGATGGAGGAGGGGACAAAAATTCCCGACAAGGCGCGGGTAGACAGTTACCCCACCGAAGAGCGCTACGGCATGATCTGGGTCTTTATGGGCGATCTGCCCGAAGACGAGCGCTACCCCATTCCTCCGTTCCCCGAGTTTGGCGACCCGAATTGGCGCGACGTGCGCTCCGAGTGGGTGTGGCAGGCCGATTCTGCCAGGGTGCTGGAAAATGGCATCGACATTGCCCACGCGTCCTGGGTACACCCGATGTTCGGACACAATCACACCGCGCAGCGCAACAAGATCATTAAGCTGGAGCGCCACGACGGCTGGGCGACATCTACCAATGAGATGTACCCGCCTGCACTCAAAGGCGGCTTGCGTCGATTTATACGTAAGGATCAGGCCAAGACTCATGTGCACCCCACCTTCTATATGGCGGGGAATACCATTCGGATGCACATCGAGGCCAATGCCAAGATGCACATCATCATGTTTGACGCCAATACGCCGGTGGATGAACACACCACCAAGACGTTTGCGATACAGGTGCGTAACTTTTTCCGCTCCAAGCTGTTCGACAAGGGCTCATTGAAACGCCTGGAAAAAGTGTTGCGAGAAGATACTGCCATCGTCGAAGAGACGAGGCCGTTCTACCTGGCTGAGAACCTCCATGGAGAGGTGTCGGTTAAATCAGACCGCTTTATGAGCACTTACCGAAAAATGCGTCGCGACCTGATTGAGCAACGAGGTTGGCAAATTGATACAGATGCCGTGGAGCAATACCGGGGTAAGCGGATATTTGCCGTTCCTTCAATTTCGCGGCAAAAATCGCGGGAGGAGGGTGTGGAATTACTGCTGGAGGAAATACCGCTGAAGCCACCAGTTCGCCCAGCTGATCCCGCCGTTGAAGCCGGACCAAACTGAGCAAACGCGCTTCTTTCTGAGGGCTTAAGTCCCGTCAGGTCGCGGCAGAGTGCGGGTGCCTCCCCACAGTGTCGCGACCATCGCCTCTGCATTCTCCTTGCCAAACAGCCTGTCACCCAGGCTGTTTGCGGGGTCGCGCTCACAGATAGTACGGCGGATATGCTCATCGCGCGCGGCGATGGCGGGACGATCCTCAACTGGCGTCGCCTCCGCTTCGTCTACCCATTTGAGCCAGCGGTCCAGACGGCTCATGGCGATACTTTTGACCTTTTCAAGGACGTCATCTGTTGACGATGCTGTATAGCAAACTGCGGTAGGTGTGAGGGCAATGCGGGTGTAGAGATCGCGGCTGATGAACGGGTTGAATCGAGAGTCGGCCTGCAGATCCAGGAACTCCTCGTTGACTTCAGTATGGTAGTGATCGGCGTATTCCGGATTGGCGACAAGATCCACTCTGGGCAGGTAATCCATGTACATAAATAGATCCGGCACTGTACCCAGGGCGAAGCCGAAGTGCGGTACCAGAGATTGCGGCCCCAGGCTCACCGTGATGTGCATGTTGGTGAACGTGGATTCTGGTGAGCCGATGTAAGAGTGTACATACCAGTCCACTTCGGGGCCTGAGTATGTCTTGAGGGAACCTTCGGAGCTTTGCTCGGGCACGCTGATATCTCGATAATCCGCGAAGCGTTCGCTGCAGGGATCCAGATTGAGCTCGAAGCGCGCCTGTATCTTGGCGTCCATTTCGGCGAGGATCGCCCACAGTTTGTTAAAAACTTCGCGGTTATCGACATCCGGCGACTGCTCAACCAGATCAATGATGGGGGTGAGAATGCGTTCGCTCATTACTATTACCTTCCTGGGTGGCTGTCTGTCGCCCGCCATGGGGGTGACCTTAGAAGTGTATCTTAGGGCGAGACCTTCATGCCACGATTGACTAATGTCAATCGTTTGCGATTGTGTTCAGTGTGTTATTGGTCTTCCGTCAGGTGTTGCCAGATGGGTGAGCTGAAGGAGGGTTCATGCACCGGACCCTCCGGTCCGCGCGGGTCCAGCAAGTGGCGACTGTCGCAGGTGGGCAGTAAGCGTGTGCCCTTCGCAGTCAGCGTGCGTACGGCTTCGCCATTGCGGTACAGCACCGTGTGCCGCACGCGTTCGCCGGGCGCGGTCAGCATGATGAAATCCGGCTCCATATAGACGTCGGTTGCCGCGCCGAGTTTGCGTGCATTGAAGGTCAGAATGCCGGGTCCGCCAGACATGCCGATATTCTCATAAGCACCGGGTCCCAGTTGATCGAAAACCAGTACGTTACCCTGCAGCTTGCCGGTGAAGGTTTTGGCAGACGCTTCCCTGCCGCGAATATGCACATTGGTCAGCGAAAAGCGTTCACCGTCAAAGTCGATGTATACCAGGTTGTCGAATGGTCCCGGACCAGGGCTGCCGCTGCCTGCAGAAGAATCGTCATCCAGCGGTGTGCCATCGAGATTGTAGAGCTCAATCTGGTCGTGCCAGGTTCCGCGCAATTGCAGCAGGTTGTACCCGACGGAGCCGATAGGAAATTTGGGATAAGGTCTAGTCATATGCATAATGTTATATCAATATGACAAGCTGTGTCAGGTGCAATTGCACAAGTGCTGCAAATAGGTGCGATACATATAACGGAGCAAACGATGAAAACAGTAGTAATAACCGGCAGTACGCGTGGTATTGGCCGAGGTCTGGCCGAGAATTTTCTCGCCCGAGGTTGCAAGGTGGTTATCAGTGGGCGCAACCAGAGCGCAGTGGACGCGGTATTGGGAGAGTTGAACGCCGGGGATATGGCGGCGGGTTTTGCCTGTGAAATCTCCGATCCCGCGCAAGTGCAGGGGCTGTGGGATAGCGCGGTACAGCGCTTTTCCCGTGTGGATGTGTGGGTTAACAATGCGGGTATCAGCGCGCCGCGCCAAAACCTGGCCGATACCGATATCGCCGACATCGAGAAAGTGGTGCAGGTAAACCTGTGCGGGCTGCTGCTGGCCAACCGCGTTGCTCTGCGAGGTATGGCCGCGCAGGGTGGCGGGCAGGTATGGAATATGGAAGGCTTCGGCAGTGGCGGGCAGACACAGCCGGGTATGGCGGTATACGGTGCCACCAAGCGGGCAGTTAACTATTTGAACAAGGCCCTGCAGAAGGAGGTGGGTGACTCGGGAGTGCAGGTGTGCACCTTGAGCCCGGGTATTGTGGTGACGGACCTTCTGGTCGGTGATTACGATACAAGCTCTGCGGAATGGCAAAAGAGCAAAAAAATCTTCAACATTCTCGGCGACAAGGTCGAGACCGTGACGCCTTTTTTGGTGGACGGTATTCTAAAGGCCAATAAAAGTGGTGCGAAAGTGGCATGGCTGACGGGTGGCAAGGCATTTGGCCGATTTATGACCGCGGCGTTTAAAAAGCGGGATCTGTTTGCAGATGTAGGTGGGAGTTAGCTGCAGGGCTGGCGACGCAAGGCGACGGGGCCAGGTCTCCCATTCCCCGTCTCGTTTTCAGGCGGCAATCAAGCGCGAACGCGTGCTGCGCCCGCTACCGCTTTGATCAGTGCTGCCCTAAGTTACCCCTCTCAGCTTAACTAGCTCTACAGCTTCAGCTTGATCATCAGGCTATACAAAGCTTTGAACACCTTGCCGTAAGGGGGATACATCAGCGGCAGTGCTGAATAACGGAACTGGGAAAAGATCGGCCGCATCTTGCTGAACTCTATGAAACCCTCATGCCCGTGGTAGTGGCCCATACCCGAGGCGCCGACGCCACCGAAGGGGATGTCGTGTTGGGCCACATGGAAGGAGCAGTCATTGATGCTGACCCCACCCGAAATTGTGTTTTTGACTATCATGTCTGTCAGTTGTTTGTCGTTGCTAAACAGGTATAGCCCCAGCGGCCGATCGCGATTGTTGATGTAGCTCAGCACCTGGTTTATATCGGTATAAGTTCGCACCGGAAACAGAGGGCCGAAAATTTCCTCCTGCATGATTTTCGCGTCATCCGCGGCATCCAGCACCAGGTGAGGAGGAAGCAGGCGCGTTGCTGCATTGGGCTCGAAATTGGGCGCAAGGTTCACTAATGTCGCCCCCTTGTTCTGTGCGTCATCCATGGTCGCCACCAGGCGGGTGTAGGAGCTGTCATCTATCACCGTAGTGAACTGGCCGTTGTCCAGTTGTGGATAGCGCTGCGCCATAATCTTCTTGGCAGCGGCGACGAAAGCGTCTTTTTTTGCTGCCGGCACGTAAACATAATCCGGTGCCACACAGGTCTGGCCTGCATTCATAAATTTAGTGAACAGAATCCTGCTGGCAGCCAGTTCCACGTCGAAGTCATCGGCGATAATAGTGGGGGACTTGCCGCCGAGTTCCAGAGTGACGGGAGTCAGGTTTTCCGCTGCGGCTTTCATCACTGTGCGTCCGGTTTCTGCCGAGCCGGTAAAAATGACGTGATCAAAGGGCAAGGTGGTGAATTCAGAGCCGCGCACACCGGGCAGCAAGGCCAGTGTGCTCTCGTCAAATTTCTCCCCGATCAATTTGTGCATCAACTCACACAGATTGGCCGAGTTGGCCGCCATTTTGACCATACAGCGGTTGCCCGCTGCTAAAGCGCTGGCCAACGGGCCCATCACCAGAAACAGGGGATAGTTCCACGGCGCGACGACGCCGACCACACCTTTGGGTTGGGCCAGCACTTTGTTGCTGGCACCGGCGAACCAGATGGACACGCCGCGTCGCTGTGGCTTCATCCATTTTTTCAGTCGCTTGCGACAGTAGCGAAAGCCGTCGATAGAAAGAAACAGTTCCAGCAGCTTACTTTCCTCAATTGCCCGGTTGCCAAAGTCTTTGCTGATGGCCTGGGCAATTGCCTCCTGATTGTCTACCAGAATCCGCTCCAGCTTGAGCAGGTTATCGCGGCGCTCTTCGTAGGAGGGGTACGGGTTGTCCAGATAGGCCAGCCGCTGCAACTGCAGAATACGCTGTGCCTCGTTGCGAGGTTCAGTAGGAAACTCAGTGATTTGCGCTGTTTGTGCCATGGTTAGACCTCCACACACCTGATTGCCAATTAGAGTTGAAAGGTAGCATATTATTGGAAGTTTGGGGTCAGGTCGCCCATTTCCCGTCGCTCACAAAAGCACTAACATTTCGCGACATTGTGCTCTGCCCTTATCAAAATGCGACCATTCCAGTGGGCTGTGTGCACCATGGCGGGCTCGCGCGGGTGGGAAATGAGAGGACTGACCTCGCTGATACGATGAGACTGATGTAATCTGACACCCTTCAGAACAGTCCATCGAGCTCCATTTGCGTCAGTGGCCTGTGTTGCCCCGGCCCCAGTTGTGGATCCAGTGTCACGTTGCCAATAGCAATGCGGTGCAGTGTTAACACCTTGTTGTTAAACCGGCCGAACATACGTTTTATCTGGTGATAGCGCCCTTCAGTAAGGCGCAGTTCTGCGCTGTGATCGGACAGTATCTTAAGTGAGACAGGGCGGGTTGTGATGTCCTCAAAGGGAAAGTGCATGCCCTGCGCGAACGCTTCAACGTAACGTTCTGTCAGTGGGTGTTCCAGAGTGACGCGATACACTTTTTGCACCGGATTGTTACTGCAGGCCAGTCGCCTCGACCAGCGTCCGTCATTGGTCAGCAGCAGCAACCCCGTAGAGTTGTAATCCAGCCGGCCGGCAATGTGCAGGCCACTGCCCATGTTCGCATCGAGCAAATCGATAACGGTGCGGTGTTTGTCGTCTCTGGTCGCGCTTACCACGCCACGCGGTTTATTCAGCATGAGGTAGGTTGCCGCAAAGTCCTGCAGCACCTCACCATCGAGTGTGATATGGCTGAACTGGTCGACCACCTGGTTGATCTCACGGGCCGCCTGACCATCCAAACAGACACGACCACTGGCCAGCAACGCTCTCACATCGCGACGCTTCACACCGACGCGGCTGCTGATAAAGCGATCCAGGCGGAAACGTCTGGGTTGGCCTGCTGCTGTCACTCGGGGTGCTCCGGTGGGTTTGGTGGTTGGTAGGATGAATGATTCAGATGCTGAGGAAGCATATCAAACGCCTGTGTGCTAATACATTCTGGCGTTCTGGGAAACAGTAGGCCAGATTTGACGGATGGGTCACTTTTTGGCCACTTTCTCCTCTTATACCGCGTACAGATAACGCGTAGGATCGCGCCTTGAGAAGAGTAGGTTGTCGGGGCCAAGCCGAGCACTGCTAGAGCCGTGCACTCAAATTGAGTACGCCAGACTAGTGGGTAAGATACTAGTCCGCGCAGAGACTGGCCCAGAATGCTCTGGATAGCGCTCGTCCTATGGAAGGAATTTTTAATGTTGCACATTACCAAACTTGTACTGTTACTTTTGTCGGTCAGCCTGGTGGCTTGCAGCCACCCTCTGGAGAGTGAAGGCAAGGGCGATATTATTTCCTATACCGGCACGCGCGATTGTCTGCAGGAAGATATGCCGTGTGAAAACCTGATCGTCGGCGAATATTCAGAGGCTTATCAAGGGGTGCCGGCAGATGGCTATGTGTTTGTCGGCTGGCTCAGGTGTGAAGACGAAATACAGCTCGCCTGTTTCTATGCTGTACCCGCAAACGTAGTTCGCAAAGCCTGGGGCAAGGTCTTGCCGTCGTTGGTGGCTTTGTTCAGGCCCATCAAGTTGCAGCTGACATCTACTGCAGAGGGCGGTGTTGTTTCGCAGTCAGGTGTCGCCGATTGCACCGGCGAGCAAAACTGTGTTGTCGATGGCGGTGAGAACAATGGTTTCGATGATGTGTTTACCGCCTTGCCTAGTGAAGGGTTTCGGTTTGTCGGGTGGGACAGTGAGCTCTGGGATTGCGACGATAGCAATTACCCCTGTGCTGTTACGAACCAGCGAATGCATGCGAAAGCATGGTCCGATGTTTATAACGAATATGTTCGCGGCGGCGTCGATACCGAGCGTGAAAGGAATGTTGAATTAACCCCCACATTTGTGCCGCTAACCCCGGGCGGATTCGCGTCTGGACTTGAGCGCGTAGTCAACACACGGACAGAATCCTATCAGCACTTTGTTGACGTCGCTGCGCTGCCCGGCGGTGGGTACGTAGTAGCGTGGGCGTCGGCTACTTTGGATGAGGGTCTGGGGGATGGCGGTGCGGAAATTTATGCCCAGCGCTATGACGCGGACGGCACGGCCGTCGGGCAGAATATTCTGGTCAGCGATGATACTTCTGCGTATAGATGGAGGACAGGCGTACTTGCTTTGAGTTCAGATCGGTTTTTGGTGTCCTGGGAATCACGCAGTCTGGTAACCGAATCCGTTGATATTTTTGCTCGAATTGTTGATACCTCTGGCGCCCCGGACAGCGGGATTATCAGTATCCTGACTGCGGATCAATATACGGAGTACACCGATCCCCGCCCCGTTATAAAGCCCGACGGCGGATTCCTGATCATTTGGAGCGAGAACTATTATGGTTACTTTAACGGGGCTTACGCACAGCATTTTGACACTAACGGCCAATTGACGGGCACACCTGTAGACGTCACAGGTATCGGTGATGTCTATTCTGAAATGGCGTACTTCAGTGATGGTGGATATATTGTTGCCAACTCTCATGAAGAACTCGGTATCTCTGATTTCCCCATAACTGTTCGTTGCTTTTCCCCTCAAGGGCAGCTTCTGCAGCAAAGTGTTGCCGGTGATTCCCCGCAATATCTGTCAACTCTGACTGTGTTGAAAGACGAGTCTTTTCTTATTACATGGCAAGCTTTGGACAAGGAGTACCAGGATATCTACGGGATACATAGGCAATCAAGTGGAGTGTTCGCACGGCGCTTTACCAAAAACTGTACCCCGCTGGATGAGGCGTTTTTGGTCAATACAAAAATCCTCGGAGGTCAATATGACAGTTCATCGGAGGCCATGGAGGACGGTGGGTTTGTTATAGCCTGGAGCGACGATGACGATGGTGAAGTCTTTGCGCAACGTTTTGACGCGCAAGGAGAGAGGCTTGGCGGAGAAACACGATTGAACGACGAGACGCTATATTATCCGTACAGCGATCATTACGCGCCTAGGCTAGCCGAGCTAAACAATGGGAATGTTGCAGCGGTTTGGGTTGCTGATATGAAAACTGGAGACGGGCATGATGTCCATAGCAAGCTCCTGTTTACTGATACAGATGGCGATCTTCTATCCGACGAATGGGAGTTGGCATACGGTTTGGACCCAGAGTACCCCTATGACGCTCTGATAGACACCGACGGTGACGGCACGCACAATCTGGATGAGTTTAACAACGGTGGCAATCCGATAATTGATGAGCAGTAAGTTCTTTGCGGACACATTCGGGCGCCCCTGCATTTTGACGCTGTTAAGCAGCAGCGTAGTAGGGTTGATTGGGGGCAGAGTGCAAACTCCAGGCTCTAATTTTGATGTCCGCTCAGATACACATCGCAGTGAAGTTCGACTGCCGCCCGAAGTTCTCCAGAGACTGCATGGGTAGACAGTCGAGCTGACGTTAACCCGCATCAGGGAGACCCGGGTCCTTGCACCCGTTGCCCGGCTACAATATCGTGTTTGGAGATTATTGCCATGGGACGATAATAAAATCTCGACCCCCAAGCAGAGAGGCTATTGATGACTGCCAGCGACTCAGTACTCACCCGTCGACCCAGACTGGGCAGCAAGGCTTATGTCCTGTTAATGGCCGTGCTCGGCAGCCTGCTGGTCGGCTGCACGGTTGTCGGTCCCGCCGCCATCAGCAGCGGACGACTGGCCTATAACGAGGCTATTACCGCTACTGACAACCAGCAGATGCTGATGGTCCTCATCCAGAATCGCTATGGGGAACGCGGCAATCTGCTGACTGTCGCCAGTGTCACCGCCAATGTTAGCGTGACTACCAGTGGGGGTATTCAGGCAGGGTTTGGCAGTACAAGCGACTATCGAGGCAATCTGGTGCCGTTTTCCGGCAGTGTCGTGTACGAAGAGAACCCCACTATCTCGTATGTGCCAGTATCCGGTGAAAGGTACCTGCGCCAACTCACCTCGCCAATATCGCTGCTATTGCTAACACAGCTCTCGCGTGCGATGACAAACCCTGCTCCGGCGTTGTCCGCTTTCATTACCAGTGTAAACTATATCTACAACCCGAATTTTATTTTCGGCGAGGATCAGGAGGATCCTCGCTTCGATAAATTCATACACATTATTGCGACGCTCACCCGCGAGCACCGCCTCCACTGGGTTCAATCTGATGACGACAAGACTAAGTTCTCCATCGTCATCGACCAATCCGAGTCCAGACACGCGGCGCAGGTAAAACAATTACTGCAGTTGTTGGGTTTGCCTGCTGCCAGACCTGGCCAGCGGCAGGTTGTTATCCCTGTGTTCATGGCCCTGGACGGTGCCGCCAGTGGCGGACTGGGGCTCACCACCCGCTCGGTGTGGGACCTGGTAGAAATACTCTCGGCATCCATCGAGGTTCCAGCATCGGATGAAGCGGCGGGCGTTGTCGTTCCGTCACCCATTCCGGGGCGCGTTGGACGACAATTGAAGATTGCGTTCTCGACGGAGGAGCCCGAGCACGCCTATATTGCAGTGGCAGACCGCGATGGTTGGTTCTATATCGATGAGCGTGACCTGGTTACCAAAGAGTACTTCAGGTTGCTGTCCAGCTTGTGGACTATGACCATGTCCAAAGCGATCGGTCAGGGTGCGGTTGCGCCTCTGCTGACAGTCCCGGTAAGCAACTGACACCCCGCTTCGAGTATTCAAAGTGGCATAGTCGAAGCCTCCCCGCCCTGTTCATTGCCCAGCTGGGAGGGGTCGACGGCACAACCGCATTGGTGGAGAGCAGAAATTCAAGTACTCCGGCCACTAAAGCTCTGTCGACGAACCGCCGACGGAGTGGCATTGGCCCAGCGCTTGAAGGAGCGCCTGAAATTGGTGGTATCGCTGAAACCGAGCAGGCAGGCTATTTCCGCCACCGGCAGCGTGGTCTCTACAAGGTATTCATTGGCCAGTCGAAAGCGCACCTGGTCCAGCAGTTGTTGATACCGGCAGCCCTCCTGCGCCAGTCGGCGCTGCAGGGTACTTTCACTCATATACAGTTGTTGCGCGACCGCCGCGCAGGTGGGGAATTCGGAGCCGGCCTGTAACAATACCTGTTGCACGCGCTCGCTTACGCCGCCGCGGCGCCGGTCCAGAGAGGCCAGGCGGTCACACTCGCGGCGGAAAATGTCCTGCGCTATCGGGTTGGCGGTGGTGATCGCGATTTTGGCGCTGGCTGCATCGAAACTGAGCGCGCAGCGTCCGGCCTGAAAAGCGATCGCCGGGCCGAACACCTGATGGTATTGCCCGGCGTCGCAGGGCGGCGCGTAGTCCAGTTCCAGGCGGGTCATGACTGTCTGGTCGGCGATCAACAGGCTGCCGTTGTGAATGATCGCGGCATACAGCACTTCGCAGTAAAAGCGCTCCAGATCCAGCGGCAGGTGTGTGGCGGTGACCAGCACATCTACCCACCCCTCGCGCTGTACCACATCGATGGCGACGCTGGGCATAATCGCACGGCTGTAACGCACCAGCAGTTTGAGTGCATCTCTCACTGTGGGACTGGTCATCAGGGCATAGCCGAAAATGCCCTGAGCCGAAATATTGAGGTGGGAACCCAACCGCAAACCGAACTGCGGCTCTGCCGACAGGGCGATCGCATTGGTGCAGATCCGGTCGATCTGCGTGGCCGTGATACCGAAACCCTGCAGCGCATGGATGGAGGTCAGCCCGGTTCCCTGCAGTAATTGATCCTCACTGACCTTTCTATCCCGCAGCAGGCCGACCATCGTCGACAGGTAGTAGGCGTGCATACTGATGGTAAGGAGCCCCGAAGTTGACGGTTTATAACCCTGTGTTTGAAGGTATTTAACCCCTCATCTGGCGTGGCTGTCAATTAGCATTTGGTCTTCAGCCACACGCGGTACTCTCAACGGGAGAAAACACATGGGGATATTCGCCTTCGTGTGCGCCCGGTGGACATTGCAACCACAACGGGTCGGTCAACATCTATGAAAAAACTGCTCTTGGTCATCGCTGTGATCGCATTGGCAACCTTCTTTGCCTGGCGTGAGTTTACCCAGGCCCCGGTCGCCCGCACAATCGCAGATGACGGCGGCACACGCTGGCGTCCCGAGGGCAACCCGACAGTGGGCGCAAGCAACGCGCACATCGCCACGCCGATCACCTTTCGCACCATGCATGTGGGGCTGAACAACACCGATCAACTGTGGATCGCCACTGCACCCGAGCAGGAACTGGCCTGGGTCGCGGAACAGCAACTGTACATCCCGGAGGGGCCGACCATGGACGACCGGGGCCAGATCTATTTCAGCCCACTGTATCCCCCCGAGGACGTGAGCCTGGTGGTGCTGGACCCGGACACCGGTAAACGCCTGTGGAGTCTGCCGCACAAGGGCGACAACAAGGGCGCCGGGGCGCCACTGATCATGGATACACCGGGCGAGGCCAGTGCCCAAACGATCTACCACGCCACCTTCCACTGGGCCTGGGCTGTCACACCAGATGGCCAGATATTGTGGCACAGGCCGACCGGCCTGCAGTATGCCGGCGCCGATGTACCCCATGCCTGGGGCGTCAACTATGTGCCACAACACGACGCCCTGACTGTGGTCACGGGTAACGGCGAGATCGCGGTGCTGGACCGCATCACCGGAGCACAGCGTCTGGCTGCGCCGTTTGCACTACCGGGTGAGAACGCCGCCCAGACAGCGCGGCACATGCCCTCTGACTGGGTGCTGGAGCGCGGCGACCGACTGGCCGAAGAGCACTTCGGCAAGATGCCGGTGGAAGACGGCCTGCTCACCAGTATGGTACGCATTATCTACGGCGCCGGTTCCGAGGTATCTAACTTTTACGCCGTGGACCCCAACAGCGGCAGGCTGTATCTGGCAGCCACGGCCCCGGATGAGGTCGATGGCGATGAGGACGGCGTCTCGGCCAACGGCGCGCTGTACGCGCTGGAGTTGGTGGGCAACGGTGACAAGCTGGGCCTGCTGATCGTCGCGCGCTACGACTTTGATGGCGGCACGGGCTCCACGCCAACGGTGAGCAATGACGGCCAGCGCCTGTACCTGACGGATGAGAATGGCAATGTCATGGCGCTGGACCGGGATCTCAAGGAAATCTGGCGGATCAATGTGGGCGAGCAGGTAGCTGCTTCGGTTGCAGTATCGGCAGACAATGGCGAATTGTATGTCGTTACCCGCAAAGACATCTTTAAGCTGTGGGACCGGGGCAGTCACGCGGAGATGGCGTGGGCGGCCGAGCTGGATGTATTCCCGCAACATGTCAACGTCAACACGCTGACTCCCACGATCACCGCCAACGGTATCGCCGTCGCAATCGGCGCCAGCCGCGAGCTGGGAGACAACTCACTGCTGCTGGAAAACGGCTTCGGCCTACTGGATCGCGAAACCGGCAAGGTGCGCGGTTACGTGCAGGGGGTTGAGGAAGGCATCGCCGTGACGGTCGTCGCGCCGGACGGCGGATTCACCATCGCCCATTCACCGGTGCGCAGGCTGGCCAGCAAGGCCATCTTCGCAGACGCTATATCGCCGCTGATGGGCGGCGTCAGTCGCTACAAACCGAGTAACTACTCACGCCTGGCCCGCGAGGCAAGCTGCGCCGCCGCTGCTATCAGTGACCGCCAATCGACACAGCGCGGCCAGCCCGGGTACAACAAGGCAGCGCGGCAGTGGGACGATGCCCAGATACAGGCACTGATGACTCAGGCGGCCAACGCACTGGCGCAAGCGCGCGTGGCCGTTCCTGCAAACCCGTCGCCACACAGCTGGTGCGACCAACTTCAAACAGCAGGTAGTACGCTATGAATATCCGATCCGTATCTGAACGCACCGACTTCGAGGTGATTGTCGTCGGCGCCGGTTTTGCCGGTGTCGGCGCGGCGATAAAATTGCGCGAGGCGGGCTTTGATTTCGTGGTGCTGGAAAAGGCCGGCCAGATCGGCGGCGTGTGGCGTGAAAACAGTTATCCAGATTGCGCCTGCGATATCCCCTCTGCGCTGTACTCCTATTCCTTTGCACCCAACCCCAACTGGAGCAGTTTTTTTGCACCCCAGGAGGAGATCCGCCAATACACCGTCGACACCGCGGAAAAATTCGGTGTGGCAGATGCCATCCGCGTCAATCATGAACTGTTCGAGTCGCGCTGGAATGCACAGACCCGTCGCTGGGAGCTCGACACCAGCGCCGGGCACTACAGCGCGCGGTTCGTGATCATGGCCTGCGGCCCGATGCACAAACCGGTGACGCCCGCCATCAAGGGCATAGAGAGCTTTCCCGGTGAGCGCTTCCATTCGGCACAGTGGAATCACGACTGCGACCTGAGCGGGAAGCGCGTGGCGGTGATCGGTAGCGGTGCCTCGGCTATCCAGTTTGTACCGGCCATCGAAAAAAAGGTGAAGCAACTGACACTGTTCCAGCGAACACCGCCCTGGGTGCTGCCAAAGATGGATTTCAAGATTCCCCAGAAGTGGCAGCGGCGATTCGCGCGCTTTCCGCTGCTGCAGTCGCTACTGCGCAAACAGCTATATTTTGTCTTCGAGGCACTGAATCGCAGCCTTAAACACCCCAGGGCGAAACAGCGCTTGCAGGCCCGGGCAACACAGAATATCCATCGCGCTATTAAAGACGAGGCCTTGCGTGCAAAGGTGACGCCCGCTTACGACGTCGGCTGCAAGCGTATACTGCAATCCAATACCTGGTATCGCGCGCTGGCCAAACCCCATGTCGATGTGTTCAGTGACGTTGCAGAAATTCAAGGTAACCGTGTTATCGCCAGTGATGGTTCAAGCTGCGAAGCCGACGTCATTATTTTCGCTACCGGGTTCGAAGTGGCAAACCCGCCGATTGCCGAATGTATCATCGGCGCCAGCGGCATGACGTTGGCGCAGCAGTGGCGCGGCAGCCCCGAGGTCTATCTGGGCACGGTTGCTGAAGATTGCCCCAACTGCTTTTTAACGTTTGGCCCCAACCTGTATTCCTTCACCTCGGCCTTCGTGATTATCGAAGCGCAACTGAACTACATCATCGACGGATTGCATAAGTTGCGATCCAGCAACGTCGCCAGCTTTTCGGTTAACAAGCAGGTCAGTGAGGCCTACAACCAGCGCCTGCAATCCTCATTGCAGGACACAGTATGGAACAGCGGTGGCTGCACCAGTTATTTTATCGACAAGAACGGGCGCAACAGCACCAACTGGCCCTGGACCACGTTCTACATGCGTCTGCGTCTTGCCCGTTTCAGACTTGGTGACTACACCCTGCAGCAAGAGAAAGCATAGCAATATCGACTTTGCATATTTTGCTTCTGCCGACAAAATGGCCTATGTTTAAGGGTAACAACACTAATAAGAAAGGTCATGGAAGATGCAATACTCGCTGAAATCAGCAGCCCTCACTATTCTGTCCGCACTGGCCCTGTGCGCGCAGGCGGCCCCCGATCTGACTAGCCGTAACACTCTGGACGCTGGTTTGCCCGCAGGTGTGGCGGCCACCGGCGGTTCCTGGACTGCGGTTGGCGAGAAAACCTGGCGCGCGAACGGATACTGGGGGGCCATCCCCGAGTACTACGATTACAGCGCAAGTGTTCTGGTGACAGGCCCCTGGGACGGCTCGCCGGTATCGACCCACATCATCCGTTCGCAGAAGCCGCAAGCGCAGGTTTTTGGGGAAGCGCTGTCGCTGGAGGGCAATCGGTTGGCAATTGGCGCTCCTTCTGAAGGCTTCAGCACCGACGTGTTCTGCGAAGAATATATTTGTGATAGTTATATCTGGCGTATGCGGCATCCCGGTCAGGTATACCTGTATCAATTCGATGGCTCCACATTTGCGCCAGAGCGATCTATTACGCGTGGTAACGAGTTGAGCCGATTTGGGCATGCTCTGGCCTTGAGCCAAGCGCAGTTGCTGGTAGGCGCGCCTGGGACCGTGCCGGGCATGGCCTATTTGTTCTCCGCCGATACCGGCGATGAGATCCAGGCATTTACCTCGCCGACTACTGAAGCTGATGACGACTTTGGCTCCGTGGTGGCGTTTGCCAGTGATCTGCTTGTCATCAGTGCGCCAGCCAGTAGCACCGTTTACATCTATGACAATGAGGGTTCTGGCTGGCACTTATTGGCTGAACTGACTCACCCAGAGGCTTCCGCCGAATTTGGCGCGGCACTCTCGGCGGACAATAGCAGAGTCCTCATTGGAGCACCTGGTATCGACAAAGCTTTTCTGTATGACCTCGCAGATATACCGCAGGGGCAGCCAGTGCCTGTTTCAGGCAGCGACTGGTTGGCAGCCGAAGAATTCAGTGGGCCGGAAGACAGCCGTTTTGGCCATGCTGTCGCATTGCTGGGAGATACCGCCTGGATCTCTGCACCAGCAGAGACTATTGACGGACAGAAGCACGGCGTTGTGCGGCAATTTGAGTATACGGAAGTTACCGGGTGGGCGATGAGTGACAGCATCACGGCCTCAGCAGTATCGGGCTATTGGAATGATTTTGGATCGGCAGTGGCAGTCTCCGCTGATCGTCTCACCATCACATCCGTTCGAAGAAAAGAACAAGATATATTCACCTCATTAGGCAAGGTGTACGACCCGGACGGAGACACGATAGCCCAGATTGCAGATAACTGTATCGACGTCGCAAACATCGATCAGAATGATCTGGATGCCGATGGTATCGGCGATGTCTGCGATGATGATATCGATGGCGACAACCTGACTAATGAGGAAGAGGAAATTCTTGGAACGGATCCCCTGAACGCCGACACCGATGGTGACGGCTTGCGCGATGACACAGATCCCGTACCACTGTTTAAGGACGCTGATAACGATGGTTTGGAAGATCCAAACGACAACTGCCCGATGAATGCCAACCCGCTACAGGAAAACATTGATGGAGATCGGTTCGGCGATGTTTGCGATGATGATATTGACAACGATTCACTGCTTAACAGTGATGAAATTGCCAGCGGGAGTGACCCCTTCAAGAAAGACTCCGATGACGACGGGTTTCTGGATGACTACGACACCTTTCCAGCCGATGCCAATGACGGTTGGACGAAGGTTTTCCGCTTTCCTCTTAGTTCCTCGGACTATGTGGCGGTAGATGGCGATCTGGCGCTAGCTGCAAATGAAGTACGTACGGTGCAGGCCTATGCCAGAATGGGTGGGAAGTGGGATCAGATTGCGGCGCCCGATTTGGCTGCGTTGAACGCATGGCGCATAGAAGGCATGGCGATGTCCGGCACCACGGCGGCGTTTCTTGTTAACGAGTACAATTTCAGACAGCCTGGGGAAAACCGGCCGGCTGTTCTCATCTACCACTGGAGCCCGCAATCAGGCTGGGTTTATGCGCAGGGTATCAGTCCGCCTTTCCTGCGCAGTTATACGGATGAGATTCGATTGAAAGACGATCTACTGGTTATTGTTGGCAGTCCAGAAATTGCTACGACTGGTTCTTCAGCTCTAGTCGAAATTTACCAGAATGTGTCCGGGTCCTACCAACACTCGGGTTCGTACTCAACCGACGGAGCCCAGTACATGCTGGAGGCGCAAATTAGCGGCGGCAAAGTCTTTGTAGGAGACGACATAAAACATTCCAGTGACCCGACCATGCTGCATGTAATGTCTGCTGCTGGTGAAATAGAAGCCAGCATACCTACATCCATCAAGGATTCCACTTCGTCAAGTTCGTGTAGTAACCCCTCGAATAGCCCTTTGGTCAGTGCTGATGATGGCAAGATTATAGTGAGCACCGAGGGCAGCGATTACTGGGTGCAACAGTCTGAATCTGACGGCAGCTGGCAATTGGAGGAAGTGGTGTTCGGCAACAATAACATTGCTGGCCTTGGTAGTGAGAACCGTGTTGGTCTGGAGCATCCTGTTCCACTCGTGCATCCGGTATCCGGAAAGCAAACCGAATACAATCTGAAGGTGCTGAGTATGGTGGACGGCAGTACGCTCGGTTTGATCCCCGGCAGGAAAAATTACTCCTGTTGGTTAAATTGGGCGACGGACGGACACACGGTTATTACCGCCAGTGATGACGTTGTGGAGATATACCCATTGGACGACGTTGGTACGCCGGGTGATCTTGACGGAAACAATCAGGTGGATATCGGTGACTACCTGATCATACGCTCTGCTCTTGGCAGCTGTGAGGGCGATACAGGTTTCATAGGAGAAGCTGATTACACAGGGGATAGTTGTGTCGCCTACGATGACTACCAATTCTGGATGCAAAATTATTATGACGCACAATCGCTGCCTCCGGGCTGCTAGTGAAAGCTGAAGACGCTGTGTGCGAGGCTTTATGAGAACTGTTCATCAATACACTGAAGTGTGTCTTCAGCTCAAAAATGATCAAAGGCGGGTGAGCCCAATGAAATATATGCTGTGTGTTGTTTTTTCCTGTTTCGCGGCGAGTGCTTATGCTCTGCCCATGGTGAGCCTGAACCCGTCCACTAGTGTCCTGGGGTTCAATGAGGCGTTTACCGTAGACGTACTTGTCAGCGGTATCGAATCCACGGATCAACTGATTGCTTTTGGATTTGATGTCGGGGTTGATACGGGTCTGACCTATAGCGGCGCGACCGTGTCGCCTTCGTTTTTTGATGACTCAGGATTTTTTCCGACAACGGATGTTGCAGGATCCTCTTTCCCACCGATATCCGGGGACAACATTTTACTGGCCACTTTGTCCCTGATGACGGGCACTACCTCGGGCCTACTCACTGTTGCAGCCTTGAGTACACCTCTTGATCCAGGTTTATCAGAAGGGTTGTTTACCGTTGCTACCATCTACGACATCAGTGCGACTGCTACTGTTGAGGTGATGGGTTCCTCTACAGTGCCGTTGCCGTCGACCCTGCTTCTAATTGGCATCGGGCTTTTTGGGGTTGCTAAACACATTCGAAGAGCATGAATTTGGGGCCAGTCCCCGATATTGTTTGTGCGATACTCAATTTGCCTAAAACAGGACATCGTTCAATATGAAACATAGGCTCACCGCGTTATTCCTTGCTCTGCTCGCGACATCTGCCGCAGCAGCGGATGTGAACAGAGGAGACCTGTATGCCTCGTGCATCAAGTATCAAAATGCCAAGTGGAAAGAAGGTTTTGGCGGCACTTTAAGTTACCTCACTGCGTCGCAGCGTGAAGAGCTGGCGCCCCTGCATTTCGAGGTTATTAGGCAAGAGTGTAATTGTACTGTCACCGCTGCCTTCAGTTCCCTTTCTGCGAGCACCATTGATGCCTACAATTCTGCTCTGGAAAAAAATGGTGACGGGATCGTGCTTGGCACCGATGAAGCCGCGCAAGAGTTCAAAGAAGCCGGAATGATGGATAAGAACATTACGTGCACCGAAAAAAGCCTTGAATCCTCTGAGTACAGTAAAAAATTGGCGGAACTCTCCAAGTAGAAAAGCCTGATCTCTCAAGCAAAACAGCCACCAGCGATGGTAAGCGCCTGTTTGTTGGCTCACGCAGCGCGGAGATAAGCGTTTATAATCTTCTCCCACGCGCTGAGCTACTGCATGAAAGACCGGATACTACTCATCCATTGAAGGATTATTCAATGTGCCACTTCTCCAAAATAGTACTGCTAATTTTGTCGGCTAGCCTGGTTGCTTGCAGTCACCCTCTGGAGAGTGAAGGGAAGGGGGATATTGTTTCCTCTTCCGGTACGCGCGATTGCCTGCAGGACCAAATGCCCTGTGAAAACTTGATCGTCGGGGATTATTCTGAGGTCTATCATGGCGTGCCGGCAGAAGGCTATGTGTTTGTCGGCTGGCTCAGATGTGAAGATGAAATACAGCTCAGCTGTGTCTATAGCGTACCTGCAAACGTCGTTCGCAAAGCCTGGGGTAAAGTCTTACCTTCATTAGTGGCGCTGTTCAGGCCCGTCAAGTTACTACTGACATCTACTGCAGAGGGTGGTGTCGTCTCACAATCAGCCTCCGCTGATTGCAGCGGCGAGCAAACCTGTGTTGTCGATGGCGGTGTGGGCAACGGCTTCGATGATGTGTTTACCGCCGCGCCAGCCGAAGGGTTTCGATTTTTCGGCTGGGAAAGTGGGCTGTCGGATTGTGACGACAGCACTTATCCCTGTGCTGTTACGAGTGAGCGCATGCATGCGAAAGCACAGTCAGATGTCTACGACGAGTATGGTCACGGCGGTGTCGATACAGCGCGTGAAAGGATTGTCGAACTGACTCCCAGGTTTGTGCCGCTGACACCGGGCGGGTTCGCACTTGGCGCTGAGCGCGTAATAGATTCATTGCCCGAATCCGAGAAGAGCAACGGAGATGTCGCGGCACTGTCCGGTGGCGGCTACGTGGTTGCCTGGACATCCAAGCTTGCTAACAGCGGTGACGCAATCTATGCCCAACGCTTTGATGGAGACGGTACAGCTGTCGGTGACACCATCCTGGTGAGCGAGGATACTTTCGCTTTTAGATCGCGTACAAACGTCCTCGCATTGGGTTCCGACCGCTTTCTGGTCTCCTGGGAATTCCGCCCTCCTGTCGTTCCCCAGACGGTAGATATTTTCGCCAGAGTGTATGAGGCATCCGGTGTACCTGTCACGGGAGTTATACGTATCGAAACCTCGGAGAGCGGCATTGATTTTGTAAATCCACTCAACGTACTTAAACCGGATGGCGGCTTCCTGATCGCCTGGGACAAAATTGACAATCGCTTTTTTGGCGGTAGTTACGCTCAGCATTTTGACGCTAGCGGCCAACCGGTGGGCACGCCGGTATCCATCACTGGTAGCGATGATACCAATCGCCAAATAGCCTATTTTAGTGATGGCGGGTACATCGTCGCCACCTCCCATGAGGCGGGTGGGAACTCTGATGTCCCCATCACGGTTCGATGCCTCTCCCCCGAAGGAGAGTTGCTGCAGCAACGTGTTGCAGGAGNCCCCTATTCGGGCGTGGAAAGTCTGGCTGTGCTGAAAGACGAATCCTTTCTCATTACTTGGAATGCTCTTGATTTGGACGATCAGAATTCAGTCGGTGTTCGTACTAGCTCAGCAGGTGTGTTCGCACGCCGTTTCTCAAAGAATTGCACGCCCCAGGGAGAAGCGATTCTGGTAAATTCCACCATCAGTGGAACGCAGTATAACAGTACCTCGACGGCAACGGATGACGGCGGCTTCGCGGTAGCCTGGATAGACCTGTCTACCAACGGAGTCTTTGTGCAGCGATTTGATGCACAGGGCGAGAGGCTCGGCGGAGAAACTGTAGTCAATACAGTCGTCGCTTCCAAATTCTATCGCTCCGGGGTCAGGTTGGCCGCGCTTAATAATGGGGCTATGGCAGCGATTTGGAATACGGATGAGATTCGTGAATTCAACTTCATCTTCGATGTGGTTGGCAAACTTCTGTTCAATGATTCTGACGGTGATCTGATGTCTGACAAGTGGGAGTTAGCGTATGGTTTGGATTCGCTGTTTCCCTATGACGCACTGATAGATACCGACGGTGACGGTGTGCATAACCTGGATGAGTTCGACAGCGGCAGCAACCCGAATATCGATGAGGAGTAATTGCAAGTGCATGGCCGGGCTGCGCGGCTGCACGCCTCGTCGTCAAACAGCCACCCTGTTCGGTTGTATAACAGCCGCTCGCTGATTCTGACTTACGCCTTACTCGCCCCCGCTGAATCCCTGCGCCACACCACCAGTGCCCACATCAGCACCGCGAATGATATCAGCCCAAAGAACACAAACGGCCCGGATTTCAGCCAGTGATCAAACAGGTAGCCGCCTACCACACTGGCAATCAGTATCCCTATCGCCCCGGTCAGCGTAAATACCCCCACCACAGAGCCGCGCAGCCGATCTGGTGCATGCTCGGCTATGAGAACGCCGCTGGTGATAATACAGCCGACCTCTGCCATGCCGATGAAAATCAGCGAGATGATGGCAGGCACGGAGAAGGGGTCTTCAATAAAGTAGGTGCTGCTGTAACCAAAAGCGCTGATCGCCAGCGTGATGGCCAGCGCTGAGATGCGGTTGATACGATCTGCCAGGATGCCGAAGATGGGCGCGCTCAGCAGTGAGGCCATGTAGGATATTGCGACCACGCTGCCGCCCTTGGCCAGCGCGTCTGCGGCTGTCATATCCAGCACTGTCGTACCGTAGATTGTCGCCCACAGAGTGAAAAACGTACCGACCACGGCGAGGTTGCCGCGGGCGACGAAGGATGCCGCGTAAGCCAGTGCGATCACCGGTCGGCGCGCCTCCTGCATGCCCTCTTGCAGTTGTCGCAGTATGGGCACGCGCAGCGCATCCTTGTTGGCCACGCCTTTGCGCAGGCCAATGAACATAAGCAGTGCTATCACGGCGGTCACACCGGCCATGGTGCTGTAGGTGGCGAAGGCGGCACTCTCGGCGTCCATCCCGCCGTCTTTAAACATCGCAGGTAACTTCAGCAGGAACAGGGCGGCGGTCATCGCGCCAAGGCCATTCATAATGCCGAGTAGCCCCGTGGCTTTGCCGCGGCTTGCGTTGGCCACGTAATCCGCCATCAGCGTGATCATCATGGTGCTGACAGAGGCGATCCCGGCAGAGTACACCACCCGCGCCAACAACAAGCCGTTGACGTCCCGTGCCACGCCGTACAGCACAATGCCGGCTGCCGTGAGCAGAAAGCCTGTGGCTGTGACGAGCCGCCGGCCGACCCGGTCCGACATTGAACCCCAGAACCCTACCGTCAGGATAATGACAATCTCACCCCAGAAGTTCAGGTTGCCGCTGACCACGCCCTGCCGGGAGGGATCCAGCTTCAATACCTCTCCCAACAGGAATGGCTGGGTTTGTGGTACGAAGGTGGCCAGCATGATAGCGGCATAGCAACACAGGTAGAACGTCAGCATATTGCGTGTGAGCGTGCCTTGGTTCAGGTTTATGCCGATAAAACTGTGTTGGCCGGGGATGGGGTGTTGGTTGCTCATAGGTTGTCCAGTGTTATGTCGTTTTTATTGGATACGAAATCCAGTCGCAGGTGGATCACTGTAGTGCCGCTCAGCCCAGCAGGTGGATTCCCAGAGCCGCACTGGTGAACAGGCCGGCCCATATCAGCCAGACGAAGGGACGACAGCGGTCGATGCAGCGCGCCATTGTCGCATTGGCTGCTGACATTGCGCTGCCAGGCTGATCACCACCGCTCATCATTTGCACGAACGCGGGAACGAAGGGTTTCAGGTTGATTCTGATGGCAATGCCGCAGCACACCATCAGCGCGAAAATCACCACCTTGGCCTGCGCCCAACCCGCGCCCTGGCCAGAAACAAGCAGTGTTGCCACCCAGCCAAGCAGCACCAGTACCACCGCTATGCGAAAGTACAGGTCTACCTGTGACAACTTCTGGGTGAAAGGCTTGCCCTCATTGAGGAACAGCACCAGTACTACGGTAAACCAGTAGGCACCCACTAACCACGCTGCGCCGATCATTGCCGGTGAGACGGGGAGAGCCCCGGACAGGCTGGCCATGTGAATGCCCAGCGGAAGTATCAACGGCATGGCCAGTTTTGGCCCCATATCGCAGGCGAGCATGATTTTCAGGGCAACCTGGCGAGATTGCGCCGACAGTTTATCGTTGACCACCTGCCGGCTGGCGATGAATGTGCCAAGGTCACCGCCCAGCCAGTAGACGAAAGCTATCAGGTGGGCGTATTTCAGTAGCAGGTAGCTGCTCATCGCGTTATGCGTCCAGGGCTGGGAAGTTTATGGGCTTCTGCCATTATAGCCCTGGTGTGCGCGCTACTTTTGATATTTATCATGCAGGCGGTCGCACCGGGTGTCTTTTGGTTGGCATCTTCGTGTTGCGCTGGTGGTCTATAGAGCGCCTGGCCGGTATACGCCTATTTCTGGGTTGCAGTTTCCGACCTTGCGCGCCCCGGTGTGGTCCCCATCCACCGTTTATAGGCGGCGTTGAAGGCCGTCAGGTGTTGATAGCCCAGCAGTGTGGCAATTTCCTGTATTGGCAGCGACGTTTGAGCCAGATAATAGGTGGCACGCTCCATTCGCACACGGTCCAGAATCAACTGATACGACACGTTTTCTCGCTGTAAGCGTCGTCGCAGCGTGCGTTCGCTCATATTCAGGTGGCAGGCCAGGCTCTTCTGGTCCGGCTCGCCCTGGGGTAACTGCTGCGTTAGCCAGGTGGCCACTCTGGTGACAAGGCTCGGGCCATTGATAGCGGCCTTTAAATACTCCGCTTCTTTTGTCATCACCTCATACATGAAAGGATCAGATCGGCATACCGGCAGCGCAAGCGTGCTGCGGCTGAAAACCACCTTGGCTACAGGCTGATCAAACAAGATGCTTGGGCCAAATGTAGCCTCCCACATATCGAGGTCTTCTGGTGCCTCGTGGGTGAAGTGTACCGCGGTGTTCAATAGACACCTGTTTGCCAGCAACTCCCCGAGGGTCGCCCAAGAGGCAAAGAACAGGCCCTCCAGCATGGCGAAATACTGTCCGCCGGTCATCGACCAGCGCACCTCAACGCTTGGGCCCAGCTCAACGACCTCGGTGTTTGCCAGCGACACCACCAGAGATTCGTACTCCGGCAGCAGCAGTACCGCATCAAACAGCGTCTCCCCATTGGCCGCAGCGTAGCCCAGGGCGTTGTAGCTTGAAAGCGCCAACTCGCGGCCGATACGCAAACCCACGCCTGCATCGCCGGTAATCTCCTGAATAAACCGCAGGAGTGAGGTAAAGCTCGTAAAGGCGACGCGCGAGGTTGGGCTTCGGAGCGCGCTCTCGTCAATGGCTGCAGCCTTCATACAGGCCGGGGCATCGAGTCCCATCGATTCGGCAGCAGTCAGCACTCCCGTGACAAGCGATGCCGCGACGGTGTTGTCAGAATTCATCGTCTCATTATTTTTGGCCGATATTCATAAGTAATTGGCCTGCTCTCGTTCGTGTTTTTATACGTTAAGGCGGTATCTTACGCCTCGACTATTGAATTACAAGACAGGTGTCACTGAGCCGCTGCCAGCCGTATCGCGGCAGAGGGTGCCGGGGCTGTTTGGCAGACCAGCCTGAGAAAGTGCGCCCGATACGGAAAGAGGTGGAGGTAACCATTTTGCGAATACAGATGTTTGGCCCGCTTGCGGTCATATTGCTCGCTAGCGTTCTGTTGGGCTGTAGCGACAACAACAACGATGATGATAGCAGCGCTGTTCCGAATCTGGAGCTCGCCAACAATGTGCTGGTCCTTACGGATCAGGCGATTCCGAACTTCTATGTACAGCAAGCTCTAAACGACGGTGAATCGGACCCGGCGGCCCGATTGAATGGGGATATCATGGGCCGGGCCATTACCATTGTTAAATTGCGCGGCAAGGCGAGTCATGTCGGCGTCGATATCACACAGTCGCCACCGGAGTACATTGCCTACCATGTCACCGTTCCCGATACCAGGATCTGGATTGCGGAGTACCGCGAAACAAGGGATCTCGACCTGAGGACTGATGAAACCGGTTGGTGGACCCTCTACGTTGTAAAGGATACTGGTGTCGACCTGGCGTTCTCCTTCGTGTTTGAGAAAGACGGATGGGCAACTACCAAGACGAATATAAATACGATCAATGACGAGGACAACACCGACTTTGGTATCCAGCTTATTGACGGCGACTACTACCATTTCAGTATGGTGCCTTTTATTGAGGCGATAATGCGCGGCAGCGGCTATCCCAACTTCTTTTTCGAATCTGCACTAGTGGCCACGATCGGTAAATCCTGGGGCAGTCTGCACGATGACCGCTTGCCGCACGGAGATCCCGGTGCTGTCGCTACGATAAGCCCTGGCCCGTCAAACTACATCGGCCCGGTCTACTTCAATGAGGATGTGATTCCCGATCTTGCGCAGCCCGATGTGTCCGTCGATGGCGGTGTTGCATGGCTGAATCTATCGCGCGGAAAGATCTACTCTGTTAGCGCAGAGAAAGAGGGTGTGAACTACCCCACCATCAGGTTCAACGTGACCGAGGCTGATGCTGAATATGGTGTAACGCTATATATAGCGTCGCCGCCGGATTCTGTCGAAGGGGACAATGATTCGGCCCCCGGTGAGCCCTGAGGGAACGCCTGGTACGGATCGTACCCGAAAGCTTTCAATCAACGAAAAAACACAGAGGTGACTATGTTAAAGCGATGCTCTACCTGGTTAATGGTTCTACTGGCTGCCAGCGTGCTGCAGGCTTGCAGCAATGGAAACAACAACAATAACAATGGCAATGATACTGTCACGGAGGAACCGGTCACTGAGGAGCCTGTTGTCTTGCCGGACAATGTCCTGCTGTTTACAGAGCGCGATGTGTCCAATGCCACGTTGCTGCAGGTGATAGAAGAAGGTGAGAGCAACCCCGATATGCGTTTGTCTGGCGATATTGACGGCAAACCCGTAACGATTGTAAAACTCAGCGGCAAGACCAACCATTTCGGCCGTGATAAGGACCTGCAATACATCGACTATCACGCCACTGTGCCCGATACCCGAATCTGGATTGCCGAGTACCCGGAGACCCGTGAACTGGATATAAGAACCGATGATACTGGCTGGTGGACGATGTACATCGTCAAGGACGCCGGTGCTGATCTGGAATTCTCCTTTATTTTTGAGAAGGAAGACTGGATCACAACCAAGACGAACGTCAATATAATTGCTGACGAAGACGATACCGATTTCGCCATCCAGTTTATTGAACCGCACTTTTTTGAGTTCGCGATGTTGCCCCTGGTAGAGGCGATGATGAGGGGTAATGGCTATCCGAACTTCTTCTTTGAGAATGCAATGGTTGTCACTGTGGGTAAATCCTGGGGCAGCATGCACGATGACAGGTTGCCCCATGGTGACCCTGGCGCCACGGTCTCCATCACGCCCGTATCAGAGGACTACTACGACCCGATCTACTTCAACAAGGACGTGATTCCGGATCTTGCACAGGAGGATGTATCGGTCGATGGCGGCGTTACCTGGCTGAACATGCCTCAGGAAGGCACCTATTATGTGACTGCGCATAAACCCGGGGTGACCTACCCTACGGTTAAGTTCACCTTCACGCAGGCGGACAAAGACGCAGGAGTGGTGTTGTATATAGCATCGCCACCGGATTCCCTGGAAGGGGACAACGATTCCCCCCCAGGCGAGTACTAGCAACACGGTCACGTGCGGGGCATCCGTCCCCGCACGTCAGTGAGTTCACGGCGGAGCCTCATCGGCTCTGCCGTATTATCCAGACATCCCCCCCTCTCTCACCCCCCAATCGCCAGAGCAGCAGGCCCACGCTTCTATTTAGAGCAGCGGCCCAGCGCTGCATGTGCCAAGGGCTGGGAAATTTACCCGCTTCGGCTATTATTGCCCGGCCTCCGGTCGGCTTTTGATAATTATCATGCCGCCTGACGGGTGTGCTGTTTAAGCTGATGACTGATAATAGTGGGAAGATTAACGTATATGACTAGCGTTCAGACCATTCGGGTAGCCGTCGCGCAATTTCACGTGGGCGCAGACATTTCCAGCAATCTTGAGCGTTGCCTCTACTGGCTTGATCAGGCGGCCACATGCCAGCCTGATCTGGTGGTTTTGCCGGAGTTCTGTAATCACCTGTCGTGGTACGACGATAAGCAGCACTGCTTCGATGTGTCTGTGGCTCTGGATGGCCCCTTCCTTGCGGCGATTGCCAGCAAGGCGCAAGCACTGGCGTGTCACGTGGTAGTAAATTGTACTGTGCAACGTCCGGATGGCAGCGCTACCGGCTCCAGCCTGTTGTACGGGCCGCAGGGCACGCTGCTGGCAGACAACACCAAGCAGATTTACATCGGTCACGAGAATGATTTCCTGGAAAAAGCCGATTCGCAGGGCCCGGTAGTTGCTACTGCGCTCGGGCGTGTCGGGCTTTACGCCTGTATGGACGGCGTCATCAACGAAACGCCGCGCTGTCTGGCATTGAACGGCGCCCAGCTGATGCTTAACAGCCTGAACTCTTTCGCCACCGACGAGGCCTCCCTGCATATTCCTGTGCGCGCGGCGGAAAACAAGGTCTTCGTAGTGGCAGCGAACAAGGTCGGGCCGCTGGTTCCCGAGGCGATGATAGAAGCCATTAGTGCAGGCACGGGCATCCCGCCGAAATTTCTCAACGGCGCCGGTGAAAGCCAGGTAGTGGCGCCCGATGGTACTGTGCTGGTCAAAGCATCCCTCGATAAGGAAGAGTTTGTCTACGCGGATATCGATGTGTCCGCAGCGCAGAACAAGCAGCGGCCCGATGGTACAGATATCTTTTCAAGTCGGCGTCCTGAGCTGTACGGCCCGATTGCCGCCGACCCGGCAGGGCAAGCCATGCCGGACATGAGCGACTGTCCCGCAGTGGCATCTGCCGTGGTCTGTGCTCAACCAACTGATCTGGACGCCGTGCTAGAGCACCTGCGCAGTGCAGTCCGTTCCGGCGCAAAGCTGATTACACTGCCGCCGCTGGCCGGTGATACAACAGATCTGCCTGCAGCGATACGCCGGGGAGAGGACGTGGTCGATCGAATTGCCGCCGACTGTGGCGAGGCCTGGGTGGCTACCGCTCTGGTGCGGGAACGCTCCGGCAAACCTGCCTATTGCGCTGTGTTGATAAATGCCAGTGGAATCGTGTGTGAGCAACCTCAGGTGCACAGCAGCGAGCGTTTTGCTTTCAGTGCCCCTGCCGACACCTTCACCACGGTATCCACACCCTGGGGCCTGGTTGCTGTCGTACCTTCTGACGACAGTATTTACCCCGAAACGTTTAGGCTACTGGCCTTGCAGGGTGTTCAGGTGGCTATGGTTCCGCTGTCACCGCTGGAAGACTGGGAACTGGCGACAGGGTTGTTGGAGCGCTCAGCGGAGAACCGCATAAACCTGCTGGTGGCCGCCGATACCGACCAGCACGGCGCCGCTTTTATCACCGCCTTGCAAACTGATTTCACCGTGATGACACAGTGGCAGGAGCGCCCGTTTGATGGCCTGCTGAGCCAGCCACAATGGCATCGCCTGCCCGAGGGTGAGGCGGTTCTTGTGCACGATGTGTACCCCGGTAACGCGTCTAACAAGGTGGTATCGGCGAACACTGATCTGCTGTCGGACCGGCCGTGGCAACTGTGTGACGCGATTGTCCGGCCTATCGCAGATATTTGAGATTTATCAAGGTGTCTGGGCGTTGCGCTCTGCACACTGCCTGACACAAACACTATAAAGTACTGGAGAACACCATGTCTGAATCCGCACCTGAATCTCTCCCCGGCAAACTGTTTTCCGCTACGCTTGATCGGCTGGTAGATCGACTCGGGCTGAAGGAACAGTCCGGGGACAATGGCGCTCCCTATCTGACGCTTCAAAGTCAGTTGCCGATGGTGGAGGGCGAAGTCGGAAACATTCGCGTATTCACCGGTGGGCCGTTATTCCGCGTTGTTACCTGCTCGATTGCTGCGGCGCCGATGCAACTTGATTCACATATGTTATTCGCTTTCACGCCCGGTACCAGCGCAGTGCCACACTTCACGCTGGACTCGGTAAAGGCCGGGGAGCATTTTGCGTTTCACCTCGATCTGATTCCCAGGGTTGATCTGGGTTCCAACCTGCCCTACATCGATGAAGTATTCGGACCGTTGACGGCGCTGTTTGACGCCGGGAATGAGATCGAAGGCCTCAGCCAGGCACATCTGTCGCCGAGACAAAACGCCATTATGTCACCATGGATGCTGGCCAAGCGCGCCACTGAAGGCGCCTTTTCCGCCATTGATGAGACAGTTAAAGCATATCAGGAGCACTGGTTCAGCATCCTGGAAAAAGGTGTCTCAAAAGAGGCTGTTGAGGGTATTGCGCCGGCCGAGTTGGCGCAGCGTAACTTGCGCAACAAACGCATTATTTTCGATCCGGAAGTCGACCCGGTGTGGCAGCGTATCACCGGCATGATCGGGCAGGATGCGGTGGATATCACACGGTCTCTGCTGATTGGTGAAGACGAGTAAAAGCGCGA
Source organism: Halioglobus japonicus (assembly GCA_902705825.1). GTDB lineage: Bacteria > Pseudomonadota > Gammaproteobacteria > Pseudomonadales > Halieaceae > Marimicrobium. Next base: position 239,147 of record CACSIL010000001.1, read on the forward strand.
CGCAGGTCTTTTTGGAATTGAGGAGTTCGTATGAAAAAATTCACCGGTGAAGCCCTTATAGAGGATATGAGTGCGGCTGAGAAATTGCGCGCAGAAAAGGTCGACAGCGTGCTGCCGGCGCTGGCTGAAAAAGCAGCAGAAGTCGATGCAAGAGGCGAGTTCTGCCTGCCGCATGTTAAAACGATCAGTGATGCCGGTTTGCTCGGCCTGATTGTGCCCGAGGAATACGGTGGCATGGGTGGTTCGCTGCGCGATCTGTGTGCTGCGACTTTTTCGATTGCTACCGCATGCCCTTCTACGGCCCTCGCTTTCTTTTTTCACTGCAGTTCGGCATCCCGCGGCCTGCTAGCGCTGGAAGCATTGGACGCGGGGCTGTTTGACGAAGAGGAAGCCCCCGCTGTTCGCGCCTTTGCTGAACAGGTTCTGTATACCATGGGGCGCGATGGAAAGTGGCTGGCGAACTTTGCCAGTGAATCCGAAAAATCTGAAAAAGCGGCAATTACCATCAGTACCGTGGCAACGCCTGTTGATGGCGGCTACCGACTGAGCGGCGTCAAAGCATTCGGCTGTGCCACGGGCGTGGCCAACCGTTATCTGGTTACTGCCAGCCTTGAGGGCCACGATACCGCTGCTGGCCTGTGTACATTCTTTGTGGATAGGGATGCCGAGGGTGTCAGCGAACGGGAGCACTGGGATGCCATTGGTATGCGCGGCACCGCCACCCACGGAATCGTACTCAAAGACGTTTTTGTCGCGCATGAGAATGCACTGGCCATTCCAGAAGCATTTACGCGCTGCATGCAGATGAGCCGCGGCAGTTTTGTCGGCAATCAGGTGGCGGGGATAGCCTGTTATCTCGGCGCTGCCCACAGCCTGTATCGCTACACCATCAATCACCTGCGCAACAAGAAATTTGCCGATACGGGTAAGTCGGTNGGCACCGATGCCTATCAGCAGGAATTGATTGGCCATATGATGGTGGAGCTGGAAACCGCAACGATCTGGCTGCGGCGACAGGTAGAACTGGAGAGCAGCGAATCACCGATGCTACCCAAGGACGAAGTCGTGAAACGCTGGCGGCTGTGTAAAGGCGTCGTCGCTGAGGCGGCCTTTAATCTCGGTGCATACTGCCTCAAGGCGTGTGGTACATCGGGTACCACCAACCATGGCGTGCCGGCACGTGCGATGCGCGATCTGTGCATGGGCCTGGTACAGGCATTCCCCGCCGAGCGCGGGCGCCTGATGGCGGCGCAGATGGAAATTGAGGGTGTCGAGCAAGTACAGTTCGGCACGCGCTGAGAGGAGATACTAGATTGCAACGGGATCTGATCATCGGGGGTGAGGGCGTTCCGCCACGCAGTGGCGAGTATTTTGATGTCGTGGCGCCTGAAAGCGGTCGTGTGATTGGCCGTGTCGGCCGCGCCGGCCCCGAGGATGTTGATGCCGCTGTGCATAAAGCGCGCGAGGGTGCTGAAGCATGGGCCTCGCTGGCACCGGCAGCCCGTGAAAAAGTGCTGCTGGCGGCAGCAGACATTGTCGCTGAACAGGGCGAGGCGCTGTTCCTGGATAATCTCATCGATGAGAGCGGCAGTGCCATTACCAAGGCGCGCTTTGAGATCGCCTATACCGTGGATTTATTGCGTACTGCTGCAGGTGAGGCGCGGCGCCTGTACGGTGAGACATTCCCCAACGATAACCCCGAGCGTATATCCATGGTGTTCCGGGAGCCTGTGGGCGTGGTTGCCGTTATCTCGCCCTACAATGCGCCGCTGTCGTTGCTCACCAAGATGGCGGCATTTCCGCTGGCGGCGGGAAACAGCATTGTTATCAAGCCCTCCGAGGAAACACCGATTACGGCCCTGGCTTTTGCCGACCTGTTGCTCGAAGCCGGTTTGCCGCCTGCGGCTATCAGTGTTGTCACGGGTTTCGGCGCTGAGTGTGGCGGGCCGCTGAGTGCGCATCCGGGCGTCGATTGCGTGGCCTTCACCGGGTCCACACAAACCGGGATTGCCGTGGGAATTGAGTCGGTAAAGCTACTGCGTCCGGCGCAACTCGAACTTGGCGGCAAGAGTGCGGTGCTGGTACTGCGCGATGCCGACCCGGAGACCGCCGCGGCGATTGTCGCCCAGGGGGTGTTCACCCACGGTGGCCAGATCTGTATGGCAAATTCTCGTATCGTGGTAGAGCGATGCCTGTTCGACAGATTCAGCGCCGCACTCAAGTCGGCATGTGAGCGTATATACCTGGGCGATCTGCGCGATGAACGTACGCAGTACGGTCCGCTGATCAACCAGCGCGCAGTAGAGAAGGTGTTGGCGCAGGTGAATGAAGCCACGGCAGGCGGAGCCACGTTGCTCACGGGTGGGAAGGTGCTGCGAGGTCTCACTATTGAGCCCACGATAGTCGTCGAGCCCGATCGCAGCCTGCCGCTGTGGCGTGAAGAGAGTTTTGGTCCGGTCGCCAGTCTGGTGGCGGCGGATGATCTGGATGATGCCATCGCTATTGCCAATGACAGCGAATACGGTCTGTCGGCGGCAGTGCTTACCCAGAATATTCAGTGGGGAATGCGCGCGGCACGGGAAATCAGATCGGGCAGCGTACATATCGGTATGCACGCGTTCCAGAGCAATGCGCTGGCCCCTATAGGTGGTTACAAGCGCTCGGGCCTGGGCCGCAGTGGTGGCCGATACAGCACCGAAGAATTTACCGAGGTGAAATGGGTGAGCGTGTCCCTGGAGGCAGGTGACAAGTGAACGCTCGCACTACGCGTCGTGCCTACGTTGATGTTGGCGAATTGCAGATACATTATCGCTACACCCCCTCAGCACCCAGCGGTGAGGTTACCAAGCCGACACTGTTGATGCTGCACCAAAGCCCCAGCCACTCGGCGATGTATGAGCCATTGATCGCACTGCTGGCAGACACGTTTCATATTGTGGCGCCGGACAACCCTGGCTTTGGTAACAGCGATCCACTGCCGTCCGGCAAAGAACAGGTGCAGGACTACGCTGCAGTGATAAGGGGATTGGTAGAGGCGCTGCAACTTGCGCCCTGTTTCATCTTCGGGCATCACGCAGGAGCGGCCATCGCGGTGCAGCTGGAACACGATTTCCCAGGCACAGCGCGAGCGCTGGCCCTGTCTGGCCCGCCGTTACTCGATGATGCGACACGTGCGGTTCTGCCAGGTCTTGCCACGCCGTTTCCGGAGGTGGAGGACGGCAGCCACCTGTTGCAGATGTGGCAGCGTATTCGGAATAAGGATCTGCAAGCTCCGCTGTCGATTTCCCAGCGTGAAACGCTGAGTGCGCTGGCCAGTGGCGATGCTTATCATGCCTCCTATACAGCAGTGGCGGCGCAGGATTTCGCGGGCTTGTTGCCGGCCATTGACTGCCCGGTGCTGGCGTTCGCGGCGGGTGAAGATCCTTTGCTCGCGGGTGTGGCTCCCACTCTGGCGCTGCTGTCAGACGGGCAGGAGGGTCAGCTGGGCGGTCGCGAACGCACCTATGTATGTGAAAAACAGGCGCAGGATGTTTCTGTGCTACTGACTGAATTTTTTTTGAAGCAGGAGCGGGCACAGTGACCGATCTGGAACGCGAGAATCTCGGCCTTGGCGAGCGACCGGCACTACTGGTGGTCGATATGATAAAGGGCTTCACCGATGCCAGCTGCCCGTTGGGTTGTGACTGCCCGGAAGTGGTTGCCGCCAACGCGCAATTAATCGATGCTTTTCACGCTGCCGACTTGCCAGTGGTTTTTACCACAGTGGTTTATCACAACGAGGGGCAGGCTCGTGTATTCCGCGATCGCATCAATGCCCTGAACGTACTGACACCCGATTCGGACTGGGTGCAGGTAGACGCCAGGCTGGATATTCGTAAGGACGATATCCTGCTGGAGAAGCAGTGGGCCAGCGCGTTTCACAAGACCGAACTCGATGCTCAACTGCGCGCGCTCGGTGTTGATTCACTGGTCGTTACCGGGCTTACCACCAGTGGTTGTGTGCGCGCCACCGCTGTGGATGGTTTGCAGTATGACTACCGTGTGGTGGTGCCGCGCGAAGCGGTCGGTGACCGCAATCCCGATGCTCACGAGGCAAACCTGTTTGATCTGCATGCCAAATACGCTGATGTTGTTGCGGTGGCTGACGTTTTGGAGAACTTGTAAGTGGCCGATAGTAACCCTGTGATCATAGCCGGTGCCGGCCCCGTTGGCTGTCATCTGGCATTTTATCTTGCCAGTCGCGATGTGCCTGTGGTGTTGTTGGAAAAGGAACCCGAGCTGCCGGTCGATCTGCGTGCCTCAACGTTTCACCCGCCCAGTCTGGAGATGATCGCGGATCTTGGCTTCGGCATTATCGATGATATGCTCGCGCTGGGTCTGGTGGCAGATCGATACCAGTACCGCGATCGCCGTACCAATGAAGTGGCGAACTTCGATATGAGCCTGATCGCGGGCGACACCCGCTATCCGTTTCGACTGCAACTCGAACAGTATGAATTCACCCGGCTGGTTGTTGATCGGCTGTCTAAACTGCCCTGCGCCGATGTTCGCTTCGACAGTGAGGTGATTGGGTTTCAACAGTCGGAGCAGGGCGTGACAGTGGACGTGCGCTCGACGTCCGGAATGCAGGTTGTCAGCGGCGCATTTCTGGTGAGTACCGAGGGCGCCCGCAGTAATATCCGCAAGCAGGCGAACATCGACTACCTGGGTTTCACCTACGATGAAAAGTTTCTCGTCGTCAGTACCAGCTTTCCGTTTGAGGAGGTGTTCGACGATCTCTCCTGGGTGAACTACGTGTCCGATCCCGACGAGTGGTGTGTCATCCTGCGTACTGAAAAATTGTGGCGGGTTTTGATTCCGACGACACCGGAAACAGTAGACGACGAGGCCAGGCTGCTGTCAGACGAATTCATACAGGAGCGCTTGCATCACCTGTGGAATAAGGATGGCGATTACGAGATTGGCCATCGCACTCTATACAATGTGAATCAGCGGGTCGCGGAAACCTATTTCACCGGAAGAGTCATTCTTGCCGGGGATGCCTGCCACATCAATAATCCACTGGGTGGCATGGGAATGAATGGCGGCTTGCACGATGCCAATAACCTCGGTGCCAAATTGGTCAGCATTGTCAAAAATGGTGAGGCGCATCAGCCTCTACTGGAACAATACAACCGTCAGCGTCGTGATCTCGCCGTGCATTTTGTGCAGGAACACACGATTGCGAACAAGAAACTGATGGAAGCGCGCGACATAGACGAGCAGCGCTCCCGGCAGAAAATGTTGATGGAGACATGCTCTGATCCGGTGAAGGCGCGGGCGTTTCTTCTCGAACGGGCGATGATCAACTGCGTTCGCGACAGCGAAGCAGTGGCTTAAACAAACAATACTGGGAGTGGGTTATGAGCACAGAATTTGGCACTATTGATTTGTCGCGCACCCGGGAGAGAGATCAGCGCACAGACGGCCACCTGGACAACTATATCGGGCATCGCGCAAAGATCGGGGTCATTATTCCCTCTACCAATACCGCAGTGGAGTACGATTGCCAGCGACTGATCCCGCGTGGTGTTACCTGGCACTTCAGCCGCTTTATGATTGAGCACGCCGATTTGTCCGATGATGACAACTTCATGCGCTTTCTCGAAATGCTGCGCGAAACCATAGGCGCTTCTATCGCCAGCCTTATGACCTGTAAACCCGATCATGTGATGATGGGTATGTCAGCGGAGACGTTCTGGGGTGGTATCAAGGGGAACGACGGCTTTGTTGATCGCATCCAGGAAGCGGTGGGCTCTGATACCGGTCTTACCACGGGAGCGAATGCGGTTATTGCAGCACTGGAAGCGCTGGGTGTGGCGGGTAATACGGGCAAGAATATCGCCGTTATTACGCCATACCAGCCAATAGGGGACAAAAACGTTCATCTGTTTTTTGAAGATTCGGGTTACAACGTGAAGCAGGTAGTGGGTATGCGATGTGAGAACGCACACGATGCCATTGCCCTGCTGTCGGAACATCAGGTGATGGATGTTGTGAAGCAGGTGGATGGCGATGACATCGACGCCATCATCCAGGTCGGCACCAACCTCTCTACGTCGACAATTTTCCCCGTGATTGAAAAATGGCTGGCTAAGCCGGTGTTGCCGATTAATGTAGCTACTGCATGGCATGCCCTGCGCAGTTGCGGCGTCAATGATCAGTACGACCATCTTGGGCTTTTGTTTGAAGAACACTGATCAGTGTATGAGGCGCTACTGCGTACTGTCGGTACTCGCAGCGTGTCTGTTGTCACCTGTGGTATATGCCGGGGAACGCTGGCAGGACACGTTTTGTATTGACGCTCAGCAGGTACTCGCCGGCACCGAACTGGTCGCACAGCTCAACGTGCATGACAACTGGGATACCTTTGTCGAATCAAAGGCCAGTGATTCGCCGCTTACCGTGCACCAGTATCTGAGTAATCCATCGGCCGAAGGTATGCCGCGCACTCTGTCGTGCAAAATGCGTACGGCAGAGCGAATTAACGCGACGGAGACTGTGGATTCAGGTATGCCTGCTGCCTCCGGAGATACCGACTGTACAGCGGTGCACCGTGAGATGGTGAACAAAACGCTTGCCGGGTTAGCCGGCCACCGGATCGCAGTGGAGAGCGACGACATCGTATACGATGAGGACGACACGACCTACATCGGCCCGCGCTGGCTCAAACCCTGGCCTTTTGATGCCGTAACGGCCAGGGACAATGCGCTGCATTTACACGCGCGCGCACTTTACGCTCCGTATGTCTGGTGGATTCCGATGCCGGACAGGTTCAAGGGCAATTACTATTGCCACCTTGTGGCGCCTGACTATCTTGAGGCTATCTTGATCGGTAAGGTGACGCCTCCACTGAATTAACGTTTTGCATTCTCGAGGATACAAACATGGACAACTACCAGATAGCGCGACGTGCACAGATTGGCGTCATCATCCCCTCCACCAACACCGGCGTGGAGTACGACTTACAGAAATTTAACCTGGAAGGCGTGACCTGGCATCCGTCGCGCTTCTGGATTGAACTGCGCAACTGGGCCGACGAAGTGGAGGCCACAGGCGATGATAACGACACCGTGTTTGAGCGCTTTCTTGAGATTATGCGCGGCGAGATTCCCATTTCACTGCGCAATGTGATCTCCGCCAAGGTGACGCACATTATGCTGGGCATGTCGGCGGAAACGTTCTGGGGTGGCGTGGAAGGCAGCATCGAGTTTGAGAAAAACGTGCGCGCGCATATAGGTGATCTTGGTCTGACAACGGGGGCCGAAGCCACCAAAAAGGCGCTGGAGTGTTTTGAAGCAAAAACAATCTCTGTGATTACGCCCTATCCTCCGGTGGGTGATGCCAATGTTCGCCAGTACTTTGAAGAGATCGGGTACAACGTGAAGGCGGTGAAAGGGCTGGACCGACCTTCCGCCACCGCCATCGCGGAAACGTCGATTCAGGATGTACTGCAGGCTGTTCGCGAGGTCGATGGTGACGACGTGGACGCGATAGTGCAGTGCGGTACCAACCTGTCGACGGTAGATCTGTTTCCGACACTGGAGCACCAGCTGCAGAAACCGCTTATTCCAATTAACATTGCGACTGTCTGGCATGCACTGCGCGCCTGTGGCATTGATGACAAAGTCATCGGCCGTGGACGCCTGATGGAAGAGTTCTAGGCGCGAGGGCGATATATGTTGCGAGCGGCGGCACTGCAGTTTGCCAGTGGCACAGATGTAGAGGAAAACCTCGCGACTTGTCTGCGCGTGATTGATAAAGCTGCTGTGGAAGGCGCCGGGCTGATGGTGCTGCCAGAGTTTTGCAATCATATCTCCTGGTACGATGATGCAGCACATGCGCGAGCCGTGTCGCTTGAACTCGACGGCCCTTTTCTGCGTGCGATAGCAGCGCGTGCCCAAAGCCACCACAGTTATATTGTGATCAATGTCAGTCTGCGCGGTGCAGCGGATACGCTCACGGTAACGTCACTGTGCTTCGACCCCAGTGGTCAGCTTTGTGGCAGAGCGGACAAACAGACGTTGATGGGGCACGAGAATACCTGGTTCGAACGCGCTGTCGTGCACGGCGATATTGTCGAAGCCCCCTTTGGCCGTTTCGGTATGTTTCCCTGCCGCGATGGCGTCACCTGTGAAACACCCCGTGGGCTTACGCTGCGCGGCGCACAATTATTCTGTGATTCACTGAACTCCTTTGCCCTCGATGAGGCGAGTTTGCATGTGCCCGCCCGGGCACCGGAGAATCGCGTATTCCTGGTGGCCGCTAACAAGGTGGGGCCTCTGATACCGAAGGACCTGTTGCAGGCAGTGAGCGAGCAGACCCATATTCCTATTCGCTTTTTAAATGGCGCCGGGGGTAGCCAGATTGTCGATCCCTGGGGAAACGTGCTGGCGCGGGCTCAGGGCGATGCTGAAGAGGTGGTTGTTGCGGAATTGGATCTCGCATTGTCAGACGACAAACACATGCCTGATGGCACCGATCTTCTTGCAGCGCGTCGGCCTGCGCTGTATCGGGAAATTGCGACAGAGCCGAGTTCACCCGTGCAGGCTTCGGCAGCAGCAGAGCTGGGCGTGGCCTGCCTTGCGCCGCAGGCAAAGGGTGAGCTGGCGTTACAGGAGATCCCCGCTCTGCTTGCTGCGTTGCCTTCGGAAACGGGCCTGGTGGTACTGCCTGAACTGTTCTGCTATGACCAGAGTAATACCCTGACGTTACAGGAACAGTGCGATCTGGGTGAAAGAGCGCTCGCCAGCATGACAGAGAGTTTGCGTGAATACCCCTGCCTCAGTCTTTGTGCGAGCCTGGTGCGCCCGTTGAACGAGGATGGAGCTGACGGCGCAGCTGTCACCGCAGTTCTAATCAATCGCGACGGTATTATCACCGAGCAGCCGCGTTTGCATCGCGCTGGTGCGGCACCAGAGCTGAAGTTGGCAGACGAGCTGCATCTGGTAGATATGCCCTGGGGCCGGTTGGCGATCTTGTCCGGGCACGATCTGCTGTTTCCCGAAGTAGTGAAGCTCGCTGCGATTCGGGGGGCGCAGGTGCTCGCTGTACCCTGTGCGTTTCAACAGGGGTGGGAAAGACAGTTCGGCTTGTTGAGCCGCGCTGCCGAGAACCGTCTTTGTATTGTGGCCAGTAGCACCTCACATTACGCCGGTGCCATTCTCGATCTCCAGAGAGACTTTACGTTGATGACGGCATGGCACAAGCGCGATTTTGACGGCTACATCAACGCCCCGCTGGTGACCGAGCAGGTGCCGGGCGAATCGCTGACGATTGCATGTATTCATCCACGGGCATCGAACAATAAACTGATGTCAGAGCAGACCGATTTGATACTCGATCGCCCCTGGCGATTAAGTGCAGATTTGTTGCTGGAGACAGAAGCATGACAGCTATAGCCGCCGTACTTGCTGATCATATCCTCGGGCCAGCGCATGTCGGTTTCATCGTGCCCGATCTGGAAAAAGCAGTGGCCAATGCCTGCGCTGTCTATGGAATAGCGCCTGACGCTGTGGACTATCAGCCGGAGCGCGGCGAGGAAGCGCCCACCCTGTTTGCCTTTTTCAGTGTGGGTGGCTTGGCGTTTGAGTACATCGAGCCGCGCGACGAACACTTCCGCAAACTGTTGTTTGAGATGCCATCAGGCAGTGCCGGCATCAACCACGTGGCCTGGCGTGTGCGAGATATTGAAGGCGCGCTGCAGCGATTGCATGAGCGGGGCATTGAGCCGGGGCATGTAACGCCAGATGGCGTGGTGAGTTTCGGTTGTAAGAAAATGGTATATCTCGATCCCGCCACCACGGGCGGCCTGGTGATCGAGCTGATCGAATATGCTGAACCACAGCAAGACTGACAGGCCGGTGTCCGTTGGTAGCGCGATCTCATGGTGATCAGTGCCGACAAGCAGACAGGGCGCTATGTCTACCAGCTCAATGGCGAGCCAGTACCGGTGCAAGAGTTTTGGCGTCGCCAGCGGCGCACCGACGGTAGCGTCTGTGTGACTTCAGGCCGTAGAGCCGGCGCGGTGGCTATCGATACTGAAGCGCGTGAAGTTGCACACCGTATCGAGTCGTTCTCCGCCCAATGGCGGGAGGAGGGCGGTCGCGAACTGTCTGTGGATTACAGGCTGCAGGGGCAGGTGCTGCATGTCGCGCGCCGCGAAGGCGGACGTGTTCAGGCAAAGGAGGTAGATTGCAGTGCTGAATACACACTGCTTTTCCCCCTGATGCGCATCTACGTGGGGTCCGTGCTTGAAAGCTTGCTTGCTGCTGGCGGCCACGGCTGTGTGATACTTCCCGAGATCGGCGTTGCTCCAGACTCAGAGCAGTTGTTCGAGCCACGGCTCAGCGAACGGCGAGCGGAACTGGTGGCGTCTGAAGTGCTGCAGGATGCGTCAGGTGTATCGCGCAATTGCAGGCGCTGTCTCTACCTCGGGGATCAATACGATCAGGAAGCCAGCTTCTGGTTGGGTGAAGATCACCTGCTGGAACGCTACCAGTGGCGGCAGGATGCATCGCGGCTTTGGGATGTGACGCTTTTTCGGGATGACTGATGCAGCTTTTGTCGTGCCCTACATACAACAACTAACTGGCGAGAAATGATGCGGCGCGTTTCCGCGGAAACGCTTTTATGATCGAAATGCCACCGTTCTCAAGAAGGCATACCAACTAGAGCGTCAATGCCCTCGTCCTTGATCGTGGATTTTGCCTCTTCTAATGCCGCTGCATCAGTAGGGAACTGATCATCCCAGACTGTTGAATTGCCGAACTCATCCACGACTTCGAGGTGCCAGTTGCTTCCGCCACCACGATAAATCTCGATGCTAATAGTATGCCCCTTGTCGGCTAGAACCTGGCATAGTGGACTCATCTCAAGCTCGATTTCTTCTTCCATCTTCAAAAAAATACCTCGATAGTGAATGCGTAGTTAACGCCTGCGGCAACAGAAGCGCGACAGCGCGGTGCGGCGACCGAAGGGAGCGTATGTCCGTACTTTTCACGCGGCGTCCAGGATANCCCTTTGTACGCGATTAAGCTTTACACCATTCTTCGCCTGGAAGAGATCATATGCGCCGTGCATGGTTAGCCAGCTTTCAGGGCTGCGACCCAATGCCTTAGAAAGACGCAGCGCCATCTCTGGACTAATCCCACTTTGCTTCTTCAGGACTCGATTGAGCGTGGATGCAGCTACATCTAGCTGCTCCGCCAAATAACGGCAGCTAAGGCCATAAGGCTCCATATAGGTTGCCTGAATAAATTCACCTGGATGCGGAGGGTTGTGCATAGCCATTAGTGATAATCCTCATAATTGACGATATAGACATTGCCGTCACCAAATTCAAAGGTAATTCTCCAGTTACCACTTACAGAAATCGACCAAATGCCTTTCCGGTCGCCCTTTAGTTGATGCAAGCGGTAACCGGGGATATCAAGGTCTTCGATGTCATGGGCTGAATCTAGGGCGGCAAGCTGCATACGAATCTTAGGAGCTTGCTGGGCTTGTTATAGCGAAAGATCACCTGGGACAACCAGTTGTATAGCGTACGGGGACGAAGCCGACAGCGTGGCCCTTGTTTCGGGCGCGGATAGTTGCCGCTTCTTCTGCGGAGGCCACCGCCAATGCAGCCTGCCCAGAGAGTTGGTACGCTTGTGACAATTCATTCAATGAATTGGCAAGTATTACCGGATCGTCTTTTTCAATGCCTAAGCGCTGTACCATAGGTATGGCTCTCGCATAGTAAGATGCTGCTTCGCTATACTTCTCTTGATCAAAATTCAAGCGTGCTAATTCAGAGAGGCGCTTGCTGATGTTTGCGCTGTCAGGCCCCGACAGTGGTACTTCTCTATCAAGGGACTCGCGGAGCAACGCCTCTGACTGCTGGAAATCGCATGTATAGCCCATCATGCGGCCTAAGTTATATAAAACAGCGGACTGATACTCAGGGGCCGCATTACCGTCACGAGCATTAACCCACGCGCGCCAATAGTACTCACGAGCCGCCCCCCAATTTTGCTGCTGCTCCGCTGCTAGGCCCAACTCGTAGTACCTATCGGCGTTGTATTGATTAATTGAGTGAGCACATCCACCGATAAGACAGAGCAAGCATACAACGACTGCGAGACAGAAGTTGTTTCGCATATGTTGTTCCCTCGCGCTATAACGCGCCGCTCACCGGCGCGCGAAGCGCGTCCGAGTGCAGCGGCTTGTTCTATCCTTTTTTGTTACCACTTGAGAGTTTTTCGAAGCTGGGAGTCTCTGTATTCCTCTGCTTTACCAACTAATGCTTCAAGTGATTCCGTTAGCTCAGCATGACCACGAGCTGGGGAGTACTCCAGAAACTTGATCCGCATTGAACTTGATGCAATAGATAACACATCACTGTGAACTTCACCTGCAGGAAGAGTCATGTAATGAAATGGAATTCGGCCGTGAGCAAACTGAATATCTTCAAATAGTGTTCTAATATCAGGATCATCTGTACCACACCCCAAGAATAGAAATGTATGAGTTAAAGCAAGTGATTTTAGTATTTCATAGAATAATACGTACTTGGTTCTTGCTTCAGCATAGTCTTGCCTTGTGAATATTAACTTTTGAGGATTATTTGCCGACCCATGTGTCTTCAAAATAAGTCTATTATCACCACCCAGTAAGTAGTTGGCGGTATCTTCACTCGTATGGTCTTTTACAACGACAGACCCCGCTGACACGGTAGCGGCATAGTTGTCGTAAATATGATCGAAATTAGGACTAATGACTATAGAAACGTCCAAATTGTAAACATGCTTGTGAATATCTGCTGGTATATAGCCAGCTTGTTGATATTCTTGTTGAACTTTCCTAACAAATACATCGGGTGTTAATTTATTTTTAAGCACTTCGCATGCTGTCAGGTAGTCTTTTATTTCAAGCAAAGAATTAACACTATCGGCATCGTCTATATCGTTAGCGCAATCCCGCAAAAACTCTTCCCATGTAGCGGGTCTCTTCCCGTCCTTATTTACAGAGTTCTTAGAAATTCCAGCACCAATTACAATTACACATCGACGTCGCGCAATCACTTCTACGAGTTCATCGCTCCAAGCAATCATGAACTTACTCGCACAATAAATTTTTGTGAAATTGCATGGAAAAATTCTGCAGCTTCAGAGACTCTAGTATAGTGTGCGCCAACTACACCATCCTTAGACCCTAGATCAAAGATTGGCGCATGTGCCTGCTGCGACAGGGGTACAACACTGCTTAAAGTTGGCACCTCGCCTAGATCCGCTTCCGCAGAATCAACACCAAAGAACCGGCATAATTCCACCAATTCAGTTCGTTGTTTATCAATTATCCTTTCAAATGCTACTACTGCTTGGCGTTTTCCCTCTTTTTTCTTCGCTCGATACTGCTGCACAACATGCCCGGCAAAATTTAGTGTCCAGTCAACATCTTCGCCTGCAATTTGAAAGTTATAGCCCTCCTCCTTATGATGACGTTGAATTGCATCCTCCAAAGCGGACCTCCAAGAAGTGAGAGATTTAATGATATTTTCAACTGCCATCATGCTAAAAATATCTACTGATAAGGGCATTAAAAAATAGTCCACACCAAGTAACACAGAGCGATTCAATGCGCCAAGTGATGGCCCCATGTCGATTAACACGTAATCATAGGATTCAAATCTACTGACTAGCTCTCTAAAGGCATATGTTGTTTGAAATCCCCTAGGCTCTCCATTCCTTGTCGCTGCCCAATCGGTAGCAAGAAGATCTTCCCTTATGGATAATTTCGGATCACCCACGATAAGATCAACGCAAAACCTTTCACTTTTTACGATAGTAGGGGTAGCGTCCGGATACCCTTGTCCGCGACGAATAGGTTCATAAAATGCATCAACACTGTAATGGTTTTCATCCATCAGAATACTTTGTAAAGTTTCTTCGTCGAGAAGATAAGCGGAGGCATTGCATTGAGGATCGGCATCAATAACTAAAATATTTTTCTCATGTTTAATCGCCAAAGAACCTGCAAGATTGCAAAGAAGAGTGGTTTTTCCTACGCCTCCCTTATTATTAAAAAAACCGATAGATTTCACATGGACTCCTTAAGTCAATTATTGCCTGGGGTGATAGAACAGTTATGTATATGTTGTAGCCAAATATAGCCATTCTGTCTACATCTAGCCATGTGTAGGTACATGTAGCCACAGGTGACTACTAGCCATGTCCATATCTGTTCATTAATCTTCAAATATCTCCACATCGGTACACTTCTCAGCCAGTCCCTCAACTACCCAGTTGTATACGCCTTCAAATGCGATGGGCAGGGCGACCAGCTGTCGCCGCCTGAAGGAGTGCACTGCATTCAGTGAGATATCGGGATGGGATTGCTCGCGTTCGTCGACGACGATCTCTATCGTGGTGTACAGCTTGCTTCTGTTGCGTCTGTAGCGAACGGCGACGAGGTTGTCGCCCCAGTGTTTCTGAAACTGCCGGCTGCCGGGCATGCCGGGCTTTATTGTTCGAATGACTTCCATGTTGGCTCTCCAGTCCTTTGGAATGTTTAGGCTAACACAGTCCTCTGCCTGTGGCAGGTTGGGGAAGAGGCTTACTTTCACCCGCCACGGAAACATAGCGGGACAACTTATACAGTGACGTATCTCTTTTCGATACTTTCCTGGGCTCAGTGAGGCTCGGCAAATAAATCTGGCACCATTCCTGCATCCCGTCTCTGGGATGTCACACTGTCACGCAACTGAGTTTATTGTTTGCCGAGCCAGCGCCGCCAGAATGCCTTCTTGCCCACCGCTCTGCGCATAAACTTACCCATGCCGATGCTTTCGGCTTGCGCCTCAACTACCGCCAGTGTGACTGTGTCGTAATCGTTGTCGTCGGCGTAGTCCTCCACATTGCCGATCGCCATTGCGCGAACGAAACGCGGAGCCCCGGCAATCGCGTCCAGCGCCTCCTTGTCCCACGGCATGCTGATGGTTAGCTCCAGGCTGTGTGCGTACGCCTGCCCGGCCATTGGGATTGCTGCGCGCGCAGCTTTCTCCCGCTGGCGCTCCCAGTAGGCGGAATCTTCGGGGCGGGTGGCCTCATAGATACCTTTTACGTCGGGGTCCTTGCCAAATATGTCGAGCAGTCCGGGCAGCCAGCGCACGGGAATGATCACAAACATCTCTGACTCTTTTAGCTTGTTGTTCATCCGCCCGCCCATATCACCGGTCGTCACCACTACGTTGTCGGTGTAGATTGGCGTGACAAACAGGTCGCTGCAGAACGAATTGCCGGCTGCCGTATCCGGCCGCGTGCCATCTTTTACTGCCCGCGCAGCCCCGGCCAGTGCGGCGGTGGCCGGTGTGCAGACGAGCACGATCCACTCAGGCTCAAAATTCTCGGGAAGATCGGGCAGAGGCGCAGCGCAAAAGCCTTTCACGGTGCCCTGCGGGAGAATGTATTCGCCGCTGTTGAAGGTGTGGGCCGCGTCGAGGTTGTAGGCGGGGATGTAATCGGTGAGCAGGTGGCCGCTGCGGATCTGCTCGTTGCCGGGATGTACGCCCGTTATGAAGGCGCCGTGAATGCAGTCCTGATGTTCCCGGTCGAAGTAAACGCGGCGGCCATCGTCCATTGCGTGCCGCAGGATTTGGCAGGGGTCGACCTTCAGGCCGTCGAAACCCGCAGGTGGTTGTTCCTCAAAGCGACGAATCGCGACAGGGTGGCCGCGAACCTTGCCATCAAGTACCTCGCAAATACGCTGGTAGCCCACGGTACACCTCCACTGGATTCAATGAATCGACTGTCGTGTTCTATTCTGGCACAGGCTGGCCAGCTGGGCTGAGTTTATCTGTGCTGCGAGCTCAGTTGATAATTTTGTCTTGTGGGGATACGCCGATTACGCGCGCGCCGGTAAAAAACTCGATAGATTCGGCTGTGCCCTCTTCGCCAAGCCCGGACAAGCCCCAGGCACCGCGCGGTGCATCAGGGCTAAGCGACAGCAGACTGTAGCCATTTATTTTGACGCCGCCAGTGCGCAATCGCGTTGAAAAGTGGCGAGCCCGGGCTTCATTCCTGCTGTAGACATAGGCCGCCAATCCGAACGGCGTGCCGTTGGCCAGTGCCAGCGCTTGCGCGTCAGTATCGAAGGTGTGTATGCAGGCCACCGGGCCGAACATTTCTTCAATGGTGTGCTCCGGGGCGCAGCCATCGATAAGTGTCGGCGGTACAAAGTAGCCAGGTAGATCGGGCATTGCTGTAAATTGCAGCACCTTGCCACCGCTGGATTGGAGCTGCTCGATAGTTGACAGTATGGAGCGGTATTGCTGTTCGTGGATCAGTGGACCCATCTCGCTGGTCGGATCCAGAGAGTCGCCCAGCTTCAATTTCCCCAGGCGTTCTGCAACAAGTTCCAGAAGACGCTCTTTTACGCTGCTGTGCACCAGCAGGCGACCCAGTGCCCGGCACCATTGCGCATTGAGATTGGAAAGACCATACACAATGCCCTCGGCTGCCAACTCCAGGTCTGCATCCTCAAACACCACTAATGGATTATTGCCGCCCAGCTCCAGTTGGGTGGGGCGAAAAGAATCTGCGCAGGCGTGTGCGATCGCGCGCCCACCTGCCGTGCCGCCAGTGAAAGAAATAGCTTTGATGCGCTCATCGGAAACCAGTTTGCTGCCCAGGTCGCGGTTACCGCAGACGAGCTGGAAGGTGCCCTGCGGTAGGTCGCAGTCCTGAATAACCTCTGCCATCACCAGTGCCGAATGAGGTGCCCACTCCGACGGCTTAATGATACACGGCGCACCGGCAGCCAGGGCACTGGCTATCTTGTGTGAACCAATAGCGGTGGGACCATTCCACGGCACCACCAACAATGCCGGGCCCCAGGGACGGCGCAAGTAACTCACGTCGCCCAGTTTCCCCGGTAGCACTTTTTCCAGCGCACCCGTGCGCAGGTAGCTGGCGGACGCGCGGTAAACGAAGGGCGCCAGTTGCGCCATCAGTCGCGTGGTCTGAATTACGGCGCCGGTGGTAACCGCATCGGCATAGGCCATGCGCGCGGCGATCTCCGGGTTATCCAGCCGATCTGCAATAGTATCCAGAATATCTGCGCGTGTTCCTGCAGGTACATTTTCCCACTCAGCTTGCTGGTGCGCGCGATCCGCTGCGGCCAGTGCTGTTTGCAGCTGGTCATCGGAGGCACTTTTCTGAGCCTGTAAGTCCGTCAGGTCGTTCGGGTTCTTCAGGTTGTTGCCGCGATCTACAACGGGTTCAACAACGTCCCCGTCAATATAATTGAACAGGGAGGGAAGGTGCTGCACTGTTGCATCGTCTCTGGCTGTAGTTGTCTGTTTCACTCTGAATCCGGGTTTTTATGCTGGTGCTAGTGTTCAATAGGCGCAGTGGTGATTCTTTGCGTATTGTCAATTTTCCCGGTGAGGCAGTGGCTAGAATGCAAAGCAGCAGGCACAAATGAGCGTTCGTTGATATAAGTCGCGTTTATGCGCATAAGTCGTGCCGGGAAAAGTGGAGGTACAGTTGGAAATACTGGCCGTAGTTACAGGGCTTGTCATGGTGGTGCTGGCCCTGATTCATGTGCGGGGCCTGAGGCGTCATTCGCCTCAGGTTTACTCGGCGCCTGCGGCCTGGTCACGTGCGGGCTTGTACTGGTGTTTTTGTCTTCTGGTGGCGATTTTCAGTGGTGCGTTACCGGCTGTACTGGATAGCCCCGTGGTCGCAGCGGAGCAGTTGTCAGACCCCTGGTGGTGGCTTGCTACGGTGCTGATAACCGTGTTCATGCTCGCGGCCTACTGGGGTTACTGGTATCACAATACATTGCGCTTTGGCCGCCCTCTGGCATTTTTCTCACAGGGGTTTTTTGGGCTTGCCTGGGGAGTGACAACCGGTTTGTTCTTTCTCTCCTTCTGGCACCTGGCTCTCGCCGTTGGGCCCGGCTGGCCGCTTATCGCGACATGGTTGCTGGCGTATACATTGACCTCTGTGTGGCAGGCCCTGTGGATGGATATGTTCTGGGATGTCTGGGTGTCGCCGGAGCACGACTCTCCGGAGTCCATTCGAGCCAAGGTGCCGCGCACCCATATTCCCAACCTGACGCTGTGCCTCACGCACTATGCGTTTTTCGACAATGGCTGGCTGTTTATTGCCTGGCAGACAATTGCTCTGTCGGCGGCCAGTTTTGGTATGCGTATGCCGCCGCCGTGGTTCAGAGGCAGCACGCCCGCAGCACGACAGGTGCCCGGGCTGCTGGGTCTGCCCCGTGCTGGCGGCTATATCGCAAAAAATGAGAGCGGAGTTAACCAATGACAGACCAGATTGCCCCTACACTGATCGATGATATGGCGCTGGACAGGCAGGAGTGGAAGCAGGCGCTGGATGATATTTATCGTCAGTACGATGAGGCGGGTGTCAGAGATATTCTAAGGGCCCTGCAGAACCATGCCCTTGACCGCGGTATTGTGCTGAGTGAGGCAACGCTGAACACGCCGTATATCAACACGATTCCCGTGTCCGAACAGAAGGCGTATCCCGGTGATATAGAGATGGAAAAGCGCATTGAGAACATCGTGCGCTGGAACGCTATGGCGATGGTACTGCGCGGGCAGGATGCGGGTGAAGGTGTGGGCGGTCACATAGCGACCTACGCCTCGGCGGCGACCATGCTGGAGGTGGGTTTCAATCACTTCTTTCAGGCCCGCAGCGACAGTGCGGATGGCGATGTCGNCATCCCGCAGCCTCATGCGGCGCCGGGTATCTACGCGAGGGCCTTTCTGGAGGGACGTTTGAGCGAGGAGGAATTGAAGAGCTTCCGGCGTGAATTGCAGCCTGGAGGAGGACTCAGTTCCTATCCACATCCGCGCTCCATGCCCGAATTCTGGCAAATGCCGAACGCATCCATGGGATTGTCCACGCCCTCGGTTATCTATCAGGCGCGTTTCGCCCGCTACCTCGAGAACAGGGGTTTGAAACCCAAGCGCGGTGGCAAGTTCTGGTGCTTTATCGGTGATGGTGAGTCCGATGAGCCAGAAGTGGTAGGCACCATCAACATAGCTGCGCGGGAAAAACTCGATAACCTGGTGCTGGTCGTCAACTGTAACCTGCAGCGACTGGATGGCCCCGTGCGCGGCAATGGAAAAATTATTCAGGAGCTTGAGCGCGCATTTCGCGGCGCCGATTGGAACGTTATCAAGGTGATCTGGGGCAGTGGTTGGGACGGTCTGCTGGCCCGTGATAGCAATGGCATACTGCGCCATCGCATGGAGGAGTGTGTAGACGGCGATTACCAGCGTTACTCCATTCTCCCGGGAAACGCGCAGCGAGAACACTGGGTCAAGGGCGATCCAGCGCTGGAGCGCATGATGAACTCGCTGACAGATGAAGAGCTCAAACAGATCAAGCGCGGCGGGCAGGATCCGAAGAAACTGTACGCGGCCTTCAATAAGGCCAGCCAGACAAGTGATCGGCCGACAGTGATTCTGGTGAAAACCGTGAAGGGTGATGGCATGGGGCCGGCTGCTGAAGGCCGCAACAATGCTCACCAGAAGAAAGACCTCAGTGCAGAAGAACGCCTGGCCTGCGCCCGGGCCTACGGTATCCCGCTGGACGATAACGCGGCGGTTCAGGCAGAGTTCTATCGTCCGCCGGCAGATAGCGAGGAGATGCGTTATCTGCAGGCGCGCAGGGAAGCCCTGGGTGGCTATGTGCCGCAGCGTCGCGTGGAGTGCCCCAGCCTGCAGCCGCCACCGCTTGAAACCTTTGAGCAATTTTTGGGGGGAAGCGGCGAGCGCAGCATTTCAACCACTATGGCGATGGTGCGCATGCTGGCGCTGTTAATGAAAGACAAGGCGATTGGTAAGTATGTGGTGCCTATCGTACCGGACGAGGCGCGCACCTTCGGCATGGATGCGCTGTTCAAGGTGGCGGGCATCTACTCTTCAGAGGAGCAGAAATACACGCCGGTGGATGCAGAGTCGCTGATGTCCTACCGGGAGGCTGTCGATGGTCAGATTTTACAGGAAGGTATCTGTGAAACCGGTGCCATGGCGTCATTTTTGGCAGCGGGCACCGCGTACGCGGTGCACGGAGTGCCCACCATTCCGTTCTACATTTTTTACTCGATGTTCGGGTTCCAGCGCGTTGGCGATATGATCTGGGCCTGCGCCGATATGATGGCGCGGGGCTTTCTACTTGGCGGCACTGCCGGGCGCACGACACTGAACGGCGAGGGGCTGCAGCACGAGGATGGCCACTCTCATGTACTGGCCAGCACAGTGCCCAACCTCAAGAGTTATGACCCCAGCTTTGGCTATGAACTCGTGGTTATTGTGCGCGACGGGATTCGCCGTATGTATCAGGAGGGTGAAGAAATCTTCTACTACATCACGCTCTACAACGAGAACTACCCGATGCCGGCAATGCCCGAGCAGGATGTCAGTGAAGGCATACTTCGCGGTGCCTACTGTTGGCGCGAACGAGAGAGCGTAACCACGGGAGACAAGGCGGGCGAGCATGTAGATATACTGGCCAGTGGTTCCATGATGCAGCAGGCGATAGCCGCTGCAGACCAATTACAGGCAATGGGATACGCCCCTGCAATATGGAGTGTTACCAGCTATGTTGAAATGGCGCGGGAAGCCGAAGACTGTGAACGGGATGCGCGCAACAATCCCGCCCAGCCCAGACGGATACCGTATGTTGAATCACTCTTTGCCAATAGCGAGGGAGCGATTGTCGCTGTCACCGATTATCAGAAGTCACTGCCGGGATGCATCGCACGTTGGATGCCTGCGAGCTATACCGTGTTGGGTACCGACGGCTTCGGCCTGAGTGAATCCAGGGCAGCCCTGCGCGATCACTTTGAAGTGGATGCAGCGCATATCGTACGCGCTGCGTTGACTACGCTGTACCGGCAGGGAAAGATAACTGAGCAGACGCTGCAGGAGCAGCTTCGCGCTTAACTATCGACGCGCCGCTCGAAGACAAATTCATTGGCCGGGTAAGACACATCATACTCTGTGCCGGGATAAAGCGGGTGGGGCGCCGGTGATTGGAAAAGGCACCAGCCATCTTCCAACGCGGCAAGGCCTGTAGGATACGGCGGCTCACCCTCAGGCAGTTGCGGCCCTTTGCCGCTGCTGCCATCGTGGAATGCCCAGCCGATAGTCTCGGTATCCAGTGCGCCTTCTGCCAGCCAGAGATACAGTACTTGTTGTCGCATTGCCATTAGTGTTGCTCCCCTGTCAGCTGTCCGCGCTGTTCGATCCGCGTGTGGTAGTAGTCCACATCAAAACTCGGGTCGTCACTCAGGTAGCGCCAAAGGCGAGCGCGCTGCATCTGCTCGTAGCGGCTTTCATGCCCTTTCTGCCAGGGTTGCATGGTACGAAAAATCTGCGCCACGCTGTCATGTCGCATCAGCGCGAATGTATGGTCACTGGCGTCATTGTGTATCTGCTCGAAATCGCCCATATCCCAGCGCTTCACCTGTGACACGCTGGGGTTGAGCCGTATCTTGTACATCCAGCGATCGACATCGCTGGGGTTGGGTTGTCCGGCATGCCAGAGCCCATGGTGAAAGACCATCAAGGTGCCTGCTGTGCCACTGAACTGCTGTTCGCCCAGCAGGTGCTGGAATCGACTGACACCCTCCGCGCGAGTGCGGCGAAGATGTGTGGCCGGCACGAACCGCGTGCCACCGGCATTTGGCGCAACGTCCTGTGGGTAATAGAACAACTGAATATCAAAGGTGGGATCAGCGCTGTCGATGACTGCGTCCACATGCAGGTGCTGGTGATAGGTGCTGCCTGCCGGCAAGCGGTGTACAAAGTCGTGATCAAACAGCGGGTCAGGGCCCACCAGTGACTCGATAATACCCTGTACCTCGGGCAAATTGAGCATTGCGCCCAGCACTGACGGGGCGCCGTAGCACTGCGACAGTGGCGTCAAACTGGCCGGTCGCGGTGGCCCGCCGGCGTCCGCTGGCAGCCCGACGATCTGGTTGATTTTGTTTTCTTCGAGTAGCCTGAGTTCTTCAATTATCGTTTGATTGATCTCGTCGGGGATCAGCGCATCGAAGCGCAGAAAACCGTCGGCGACGAAGCGCGCCATCTCCTGCGTGGTGAGTTTATGGTTCGGTGCTGGCATAGAATGTAGCCTCGTGTCGTTATCTTCTGCGCTTGGTGTGTGCTAACCCAGCGTCTATTTATTGGTTAAGACAGATCATTTTCTACGTACTGATAATAATTAGCAATTGCCAATCCCGCCGCTACGCTGGTGAATGGGTCGTGTTCGACAACCTTGCCCTGGAACTGGTTGTCGAGAATATCCTTTACGGCTGGAATGAGAGACGAACCGCCGGTGCGAAGGACAAGATCGATATCGTCCGGGCGACAATGGGCCTTGCCCAGAACAACCGTGATCGCCGCTTCAAATTCCGCCAGCAAATCGGAAATAATCATTTCAAATTCCCAGCGCTCAACCTCAATCTCGATGTCTATTTCCGGAATATCCAGCAGCGCTGAATCGGCAACCGAAAGCTCAGCCTTGAACGCTTTGATGGCTTCAAAAACCTCATAACTGTAGTTCTGCTGAATAAGATCGTAGAGACGTCTGAATTTCTCCGCACCGGGGTCAGATTCGGCCATACGCTGCATCACGGCTGAGGTATATTTGTTCTGATTGAGCATATAGCTGACCGGCCAATTGATCAGTAACTCCTCGTAGTCTCCGAAGGGGAACAGCGTGTCGACGGTTGCGCCATCGATTGTTCGACTCCAGCGCTCACCTTGTCCCAGCAGCGGAAAAACCAGCGCTCGGAAGATCGTCTGGTCTATTCTGTCTCCACCAAGGGCGATCCCATGCGTGGCTTGCACTTTAAACGTTGAGCCGTCGCGTTGTAGTACGCTGAAGTCCAGCGTGCCTCCGCCAAAATCCACAGTGAGTACTAACTCATCATTGCTCTGCGGATGATTGTGCAGGTAACTGATAGTTGCCGCTGTCGGTTCGGGGCAGAATGATTGCTCGGTGATTCCGGCATAACCGTAAGCTTCGCCCAGACGCTCCAGTGCAATCGTATTGCGCTCACTCTCGATGCCTTCGAAATTCACCGGGTGACCCAGACACGCATGCGTGACTTTGTAACCGGCGGCTTTCTCAATGCTCTGGCGAATCCCGACAAGAATGGGCGTCACCAGAGCAACCAATCTGAAAGCCTTGTCGAACACCAGCGTCCGGTCTGTTTTTGTATTGCCCAAAAGCCGTTTGGTGCCGCGAAACAAACGCCCCGGGAGGCTCGAATCGTTGAAGGCCTGGCCATAAACGGTAGTTGTCTCAGCCTCGCCCGGCCCCCCTCCTGAACTCTCACCGCCGCCAGTGCCGGAGCGGGCCTCACCGAGGACTTCGAGGCTCAGTTCTACCTTGCGACCAGTATTGCCATCGATGTAGTCGTCGATAGCGCGCTGACCAATGGAATTCTGGTAGCGTCTGTCGATGTAGTTGGCCGAGGGCATAACACTGTTCGGCGCTGACAATTTCACTAAGGTGAGCTGCTCACCATCAAAGATAGCGGCGGCGCTATTGCTGGTGCCAAAATCAATACCAATTCCTGATCGAGACGGTTTATCAGAGGTAAATTGCATTAGGGGATCGCAGGGAGGTGAGAGGGCTGTTGGAGTACGGGCAAGTATACTGTATCTGCATATCCTTTGTGATGGGTCGGCTCAAAATCCCTTCCGCTTGTGTCGGCACTCATGCCACAATTGATCGCAAATATAATAAATAGGAGGGAGGCGCTATACCTGAAGCATCCCCGCCGGTTGTGCTGGCGTGGGGTGCCGATCGTATCCTGCGCCGTGCCGGTCGGTGCTAAAAGTCCATTAGCGTCGCATAGCGATCGCGGTGATAGGCCCGGTTGCCAAAGCTGGCTTCCAGTATGCGCGCACGTTTCAAATACAGACCAGCATCGAATTCGTCAGTCATACCGATGCCGCCATGGATCTGGATCAGTTCATTGGACATCTTGAACAAAAATTTCCCCACCTGACATTTCGCCAGCGAAGCCAGTTGCGGTACGTTATCCGCACCTGCATCTACAGCTTGTAAGGCGGCTTCAACGCAGGATCTCGATTGCTCCATTAGCGAGTACATTTCTGCGGCGCGGTGTCCCAGTGCCTGAAAGGAGCCAATGACTTTGCCAAATTGTTGACGTGTCTTCAGGTATTCAAGTGTCATATCAAACGCCTGCGAAGCCGTGCCCAGCATTTCTGCCGCAAGACCAATACGCGCGCGATCGAGCACTGCCTCTAACACGGGCATGCCCTCATCGAGGGTGCCCAACAGTGCACTGTTATCCACGTGTACATTGCTGAAAGAGAGTTTGGCATGGTCGCGACTGTCGATTGTGGGAAGCGCGGTGCGCGTTATACCCTGCGCATCTGACGGCACCAGAAACAGACTGATGCCGCGCGCATCGCCGGGCTCTCCCGAGGTGCGGCTCGCCACAATACAGTGTGTCGCCGCCATGCCCTCTGCAACAAAAGTCTTGCTGCCGTTCAGAGCAAAGCCGTCCCCTTCCTGATCGGCCTGAAGTGCTGTTTGCTCAGGCTGGTGCCGCGAAGATTCCTCCAGTGCAAGAACAACGATGGCGCTACCGTCCACAATGCCGGGCAGCAGTGCTTCCTGCTGCGCACTATTTCCTGCCAGCGCCAACGCCGTGGCACCGACCAGTGATGAAGCAAAAAATGGCGATGCCGTCAGTTGCCGGCCGAGTTGTTCCAGAATAAGGCCACAGGTGAGGTAGCCCAGATCGGAGCCACCGTATTGCTCCGGTACCAGAATGCCGCTCCAGCCCATATCGACCATCGCCTGGAAAGTCTCAGGCTGAAAGCCTTGACCCGATTCACTGTCGCGCAAGGCGCGAAAACTGCTGACTGGCGCCTTGTCGATAACCCAGGCGCTTGCCTGATCCCTGATGAGTGTTTGTTCTTCTGTAAGTACTGCCATGTTCAACCCTTCTGTGTTGTTTCCGGGAGACCGAGAATATTCTTGGAGATAATATTCTTCTGCACCTCGTAAGACCCGCCATATATCGACATCGACTTGCCTCCCAGCCATTCTCTTACTGCAAGTGCCTCCTCTTGGGTGTATTCACCGGGCTCCCAACCCAAACCCTGGTTACCCATAATTTCCAGCAAGAGCTCGGAGCGACCCTGCGCAACGTCGGTAGCGGAGTTCTTGAGGATGGACGCCGTTGCAGATACTTCGACGTTACCACCGCGCGCATCTGTCATGATGCGCGCGATAGTGAGTTCATGGGCCGCGGTATCCATAAGATGATCAGCCAGGCGGCTGCGCAGATCGGGATCAGTCAGTGTGCCGTCCGGGTTGGTTCCCAAATAGCGCTTGGCGACATCCTGCACAGGTGTTGCGGCGGAACGGGTGGCCGGTGCGTTGGTCTGGCTCTGTCGCTCGTGTTGCAGCAGCCGTTTGACAACTGACCAGCCGTCGTTTAATTCGCCGAGCAAATCGTCCTTGCGCGCGCGGGCATTACTGAAAAATGTTTCACAGAACGGCGATTCTCCGGCGATCAGGCGTATCGGACGTGTTTCAATACCGGCTTGATCCATCTCCAGCAACAGGAAACTGATGCCATCGCGCTTTGCAGCGCTGCGGTCTGTGCGTACCAGGGCCCCGCACCACTGGCTTTTATCGGCACCGGATGTCCATGTCTTCTGCCCGTTCAGCACCCAGCCCTCATCATCAAGCTCTGCACTCATGCTCAGTGATGCAAGATCTGATCCGGCATTGGGTTCTGACAGGCCTAGACACCAGCGCACCTCACCACTGGCCATCCCCGGCAGGTGACGTGACTTCTGCTCGGGCGTTCCGTATTCCAACAAGGTGGGACCCACCATAGTAACGCCCATACCGGCGAGATAAGGTATGGGATTCATGCTGCCGGCTTCGGCAATTATGCGGCTGATCACTTTCGCCTGCGTATCGGTTAAACCGGCTCCACCGTACTCCTGAGGCCAGGTGGGTGCGCCCCAGCCCTGCGCAGCGAGGCGCTGGCGCCAGAGTTCAAAGGCCTCTACCACCTGCGGATCTTCTGAGTCGACGCCATACATACCTATCGGTACGTTAACCAGTGCGTCTGGCAGGTTGGCGGCAACCCAGTCGCGAACGCTGATTTCAAATTCCCCGGTCATTCTCTGTATCTCCACTGCCCGTTCTCAAGTTATTGTTGCTGCACGCGCTGTTCAATTTGCGCACTATGGGTATGTTTATTCTCTCTATAGTACGCAATGAACCAACGGATTAGCCAATAGATGTTGTCAGAGCGCTAACTAATGCTGCATGGTTGTTTATCTGTACCAGTCAGCGTGCACTACCACAGGAGTATCCCATGGCCAACACATCGCCTTTCAATCACCGAAGTTCGGCAGACGAGGTATTGCAGGGCCGGAACTTGAGTGGCCAGGTCATTCTGGTTACCGGCGCCAATACAGGTATCGGCTATGAAACTGCCCGATCACTGGCTGTAGCGGGTGCCACGGTAATTGGCACCTGTCGAACCGCTGAAAAGGCCGCTGCTACGAAGCTGCGCTTACAGCAGGCACACCCCGGCATTGACCTGGAGACCGCTGTAATGGACCTCGCTTCCCTGGCCAGTGTCAGCGATTTTTGCAAGCAGCTGTCCCACAGTGTCATCGACACCGTTATCTGTAATGCTGGAATAGTCGCCCCGGAATACGGTGAAACCAGCGATGGTTTTGAGCAGACGGTAGGCATATGTCATATCGGCCACTTCTTGCTGGTGACTAGTCTGTTGCCCAGAATTTTGAGCGCAACTGCGCCACGCGTTGTGATGGTGTCCAGCGAGTCACATCGCGCGCCGCCCCATCTCAATTTTGATGCACTACCCTACCCAAAAGCGTCTTACCGGCCTATGAAAGCCTATGGTCAGGCGAAACTTTGCAACGCACTGATGGCGGTTGAGTTGCACCGCCGCTTTTCCGATCAGGGGCTTACCGCTTGTTATCTGCATCCGGGCACAATGGTCACCACGGATATAGGTCGCGATTCAGCGTTAATCAGGTTTGCGATGTTATTGGTGCGTCCCTTCACCAAAACCGCCAACCAGGGCGCCGCGACGTCGGTATTCTGTGCGACGTGGGATGACTGCGGTGAGCTGGGAGGCAATTATTTTTCGCATTGTGCCAAGGCCAAGCCCAGTGCAGAGACCGCGAACGCTCAGGTTGCGACGCGTCTGTGGGAGCGCTCTGAGCGTTGGCTGCAAGAGAAGGGCTATTCAGTCGCGCCGTTGTAGACACGGCCATACGCTGGCCGCAGTACCCCCCAGACAGAGGTTGCGGTCTTTTGCTGACAGCCCGCTAAAAGCCTCTCTGGCAAAATCTACCAGCTCAACGTAACTGCCGTTGTGAGTCTGGGAGAA
Source organism: Halioglobus japonicus (assembly GCA_902705825.1). Lineage (GTDB taxonomy): Bacteria > Pseudomonadota > Gammaproteobacteria > Pseudomonadales > Halieaceae > Marimicrobium. The sequence goes on from CACSIL010000001.1 coordinate 266,639, forward strand.
ATCAGAACCCCACATAAGCCGGTCTGCGCCGAAATGGCTGACAAGGTGTTCAACCCACTGTGCCGGACTGTGGGATTTTTCAACGACCGTGTTCAATAAATGGGTCGTAATTTTCAAGTAGAGGTTTTCAAACTCTACCAGATTTGTCAGTGTTGCTGAGTCGCGCCAGGGCGGGCCGTCGACGGCGGGAAAGCCACAGTGATCCAGTGAGACATTAATCTGTGGGTAGCGCTGCAATACCTTGCTCAGCTCGGGCAATTGATGGGCGAAAACAGTGACGATCACATGCGCGGCGAGTTCGTCAGCACACTGCCACAGGGGCTGTGCAATCGGTTTGTCGAGCCAACCGGGGCCCTCGGCATCCAGTGCGAACAGGCGCACTCCGCGCATCCCCCGTTCCTGTATCCAGTAGCGCAGTTCAGCCACCGGGTCTGCGCCGTTGACATCGATGCAGCAGACACCGGCAAACAACTGTGGGTAGGCCGCTGCCGCGTCGGCTGTATAACGGTTGTCAAAAGAGTAGGCGCCCACCGGCTGCACCAGAATCGCTTTGGCGACGCCGGCGGCATCCATGCAATCCTTGAAAGACTCCACACTGTGGGGCGCCTCCAGATACCAGGCCCCCGGCAAGCCCGCCGGGTTCAGCGGATAGGTGTCCTTATCCTCTGCGACGACATGGACATGGGCGTCGATTATTTCGCAACTTTCAGGCATCGGGTCTCCTCAGCGGGATTAATTGCTAAAACTGTCACGGTGATTACAATCGTAGGGCTTCGTGTAACAGTAACTAACAAGAACTACGACTGTAAACAGAGGGATCAGACCATGTTGTCCGTACAGCCTATTACCGGTGAGCTCGGTGCAGAAGTCAGCGGTGTCGATTTATCAAAGCCACTGAGTGAAAGTGATGCCAAAGGAATTCTCGATGCACTGAATGCACACCAGGTGTTGTTCTTTCGCGAGCAAAAAATACTGTCGGTTGACGAGCACGTGGCACTGGCAGAAAACTTTGGCCCTGTAGAGTTGCCGCTGTTTCGCACGCCTTCTTCGCACCGGCCGGAGGTATTGGTGTTGGATCAGACCAGCCCCAAAGGGCAGGGCGCAGATAATTTCCATTCCGATAACAGCTACCGTGCGGCGCCAACCATGGCCTCTATACTCCAGGCACAGATACTGCCGGATGCAGGTGGTGATACCTGTTTTGCCAGTATGGGGGCGGCCTATGACGCGCTGTCTCCACCGATGCAGAAATTTCTGGAGGGCTTAACAGCCGTTCACTCGCTGAAGATGATGGAAGCGACCACTCTGAAAGCAGGTGGCTCCTTCCGCCAGAAAACCAGCGAATGGCCGCCGTATTCGCACCCCGTTGTGGTGTATCACCCGCGCACGAAGCGCAAGTTACTCTATGTAAACAAGAACTGGACCTCGCATATTGAGGGTGTGACGCAAGAGGAAAGCGATATCCTGATGAGTTATCTGCTCAACCATGTGAAAGCACCGGAGTTTCAGGTGCGCATTAAGTATAACGAGGGAGATATCGCCTTCTGGGATAATATCGCCACCAACCACTATGCGGTTCCGGATTATTCAACACGCAGGGTGATGCAGCGTGTGGCCATTCAGGGGCCGGAGATCACGGGAACGGTCGCCGGAAGACTCCATGATGTAGTGGCGGACGTTAGCTAGCCACTACCGAGAGCTCTGTGGCGTGTTTCAGGTGCGATACTGGGATATCTGCACCTCGGCGCCGTAATCGGCGAAATCCCCATCTGAGCGCCGCCCGCGATAGTCACCCCAGACAATGGGCTGATAGCGGCAGGGGTTGTTTGCATCGATGACGGATGGCAGCGGGCACACCCGGCAATCGGCTGCGGGGTTCAGGAAAAAGGGAATACTGTAACGTTCACGCGCATCCATCGCGCGCACCCGATGAATTGCCGCCTTGTAAATGTCGTTCGACCACACCTGCATCATATCGCCGGTGTTGATAGTGATGGCTCCCTCGACCGTCGGTACGTCGTACCAGAACCCGTCGCGATAAACCTGCAGCCCGCTGACCTGATCCTGCAGTAAAACGGTGAGGGCACCGGCGTCAGTATGATGATGAATGCCCAGATCCGCCGTTTGACTGTGGCTGCTTGGCGTATCGGCCAGTGGGTCTTTTACCGGGTAATAATTGAGCCGCACGAACCCGGTGTGGTTGCCCTCAAAATGGGGGTGCAGGTAATCGGCGGGCAAATCCAGGCCAACACAAAAAGCGTTGAGCAAATTCAGGGATAGCCGGGTGCAGGCTTCCTGATACGCCAGCATTGTGGCTTTGAAATCTGGATGGCGCAGCGGCCAGCGATTGCTCTGCTGATAAATCGGATCGAAATCCTGGCGCGTAAAATCAAACACTTCCTTTTTGTCGCGCTGGTTCTTGGTCAACTCCCGATTGTAAAACCCCCACGGATTATCTTTACTGCGCTCAACCTCGCACTTTTCCTCAAGCGGCAGCGCGAACAGTGCGTGAGTCTGTTTCCAGACTTCGCTGATCTGTGCACTGGCAATGCCGTGATTCACGACCTGGAAAAACCCCCAGGTTTTACACGCATTGGCAATTTGGTCGACTGCGGTCGTTGCGGCATTGCTGGACGCGTCACAAACAACGTCAGCCAGATCGATAACAGGTATCTGCTCGATCATCGAGTTGTGTTCCGCTATGGGGTGTCGGTCGATATCCGGCATGGTTTACTCACTCTGTCCCGCAGGGTACGTGCTTCAGCTTCGATACGGCGCGAGAGTGAATGCTATGGCTTGGGACACGCCGTGAACCCATCCATGGGGGCTTGGGCTCGGCGTCCTGCCTCGCACAGTCTCAAGCCATAGCATTCAATCTCCCGCCTCAGTGCAGCGCAAGCAACGCCATTATTCTCTGTGGCTAGTTACTCCAGCCGCCGTCAATCAGGTGAATCGCACCGGTAGTGTAGCTCGATTCATCCGATGCCAGATAGACGACCAGCGCCGCGATCTCTTCAGCTGAACCCAAGCGCCCCATGGGTTGGCGCTGCTCAAACTCATTGCGTGCGGCCTGCGGATCATCGAACTGATTCAGGCGTTGCTGCAACGATGGTGTGTCTACAGTGCCGGGGCAGATGGCATTGCAGCGTATGCCCTGCGCGACATAATCTGCAGCGACAGCTTTGCTGAGGCCAATTATGGCTGCCTTGGTTGCACCGTAGGCGAAGCGGTTGGGGACACCCTTGACGCTTGATGCGACCGAGGAAATATTAATAATACTGCCGCCGCCGCGACGTATCATGCCGGGAAGGAAGCTGCGAATTATGGTGTAGCAGGATTTCACATTGATCTCGAAAGAGAAATCCCAGTCTTTTTCATCGCACTCCAAAATGGTGCCGTTGTGGACAAAGCCTGCGCAGTTGAACAGTGCGTCGATATCACCGATGGTTTCACTGAGCTGGCTGATGGCGCTCGCATCGGTAACGTCCAGTGAGTGACAGTTGATTTGTGGATGTTCCCGGGCCAGTTCCGACAGAGCCGCATCGTCGATATCTGTGGCCCAAACAGTGGCGCCTTCGCGCTGGCACTGTATGGCACTTGCGCGCCCTATGCCGGCGCCAGCGGCAGTGATCAGAATGGTTTTGTTGGTCAGGCGTTGTGTCATCAAATACTCCGTATTGGCATCAGTAAAGGAGGCCTGCGCGGCTATCGTACCCAATAGTGCTTAGGCCTGGCGGAAGGCCTTATTGGCCCGCCGGTCCGAAATCGTATTTGCCACCTTTGAGCAGTGCTCGCTGGTAGGCCGGGCGCGCGTGAATGCGCTCCCTGAAAGCGGCAAGATTGGGGAGCTGTTCGAGGCTGTGCAGCAGTGGCGCGATTTCCACCGCAAAGGAGAGCTGAACGTCGGCACCGGAAAAACGGTTGCCGACGAACCAGTCAACGCCCTCCAGAGAGTTGTTCATGTAACCCAGGTGCAGATTGAGTTCGTCCTCTATCCGCGGCTGTAAGGCGGCGCCGCCATCGGGAAGTCGGCCGGTGTACATGCGCAGCATCAGGGGCAACATCACACTGCCCTCTGCGTAGTGCAGCCACTGCAAATAGTGTTCGTGCTCCACGGAGCCCTGCGCCGGTAGCAGGCGCCCGTCGCCGTGTTTGCGCAGGATGTAATCGATGATGGCGCCAGATTCAATGATGGTATTCTCGCCATCGGTGACGATAGGCGATTTACCCAGCGAATGTACGGCCGCGAGTTCCGGCGGCGCCAGATTGGTATCGGCATCGCGCTGATAGCATTTCAGCTCATAGTCCAGCTCCAGTTCCTCCAACAGCCAGAGAATACGCTGGGACCGTGAATTGTTCAGGTGGTGTACAGTTAACATGATGGTTTCCCTTATGTGTTGTCAGCTTGGTATTCAATCAGGCTGATGCCTGAGCTGTCGAGTGTGATCAGCCGCTGTTTGTACAGCGCGCCAACCGCCTTTTTGAAGGCGTTTTTACTGACACTGAAAGTGGCGTATATCATCTCTGGCGGGCTCTTGTCCGACAGCGCAATGTGCCCGCCGCTGGCGTTGAGATGGTCGAGTATCTGCTCGCCGAGGCTGTCGATTTTGTCTTTACTGAAACCCGGCTTTTCCAGGCTCAGGTCGACCTTGTTGTCTGGGCGTATCTGCCTTATATAGCCGTCGATGACCTGACCTTTGTGCAGGGGTCTGAACAATTCGTTGGCGTATAACAGCCCCCAACTGCGATGATTGATGATCGCCTTAAAACCCAGTTCAGTTTGGTCAGCGATAACCAGTGATACCTTCTCTCCCTCACTCAGACCGCTGGCGTCGTCTTTTATCCAGTGATCGATGCGGGTTGTGCCGGCAAACCGGTTCTGGTTGTCCTGATAGACTTTCACCAGAACTTTCTGGCCCTTGCGCAGGGTATGTTGCTGTTCGGCAAATGGGATGAACAGGTCTTTGGGCAGGCCCCAGTCGGCAAAGGCACCCAACTGGTTTACGGCCACAATCTCCATCAAGGCCACGTGCCCCAACTGTTCGATGGGTTGTTTGATGTGTCGCGTATCAACCATGTGGGTTCCGTTTGCCTGCGCCGTGGAGCGATTGCGTCACATTGTACGCAGGAGTCGCACGCCATGGTAGCTCGCTAGCGTCTCGGCAGGCAGGCAGGTCCCAGTGCATCAAAGTGTTTGTAGGTGAGAATGAATTCCTGGTGACCCAGATCCTCGGATTTAGTGGCCTGTCCTCTGGCTATATCGATCACCTGCATATAGATCTCCTGCCCGACTTCGTCGGGGCTGGCCTCGCCGTGTAGTATACGGCCGGCGTTGATATCCATATCCTCGGTCATACGCTCGTAGGTATCCGGGTTAGCACAGACCTTGATAACAGGGGAAATAGCCGAGCCCACGACCGAACCGCGGCCGGTGGTAAACAATGTCATATGCGCGCCGGAGGCTATCATTTCGACAATTTCCGCATTGTCAGAAATGTTGGGGAAGCCAAAACGCACCTCGCCATCTGGCACGACATCCATCAGATACAGACCCCCGCCAGCGGGTGCAAAATCGCCCGGTTTGATAATGCCGCTGATGGGCGAGGCGCCGGATTTCATATAGGCGCCCAACGACTTTTCCTCGATAGTAGAAAGGCCTCCGTCCGCATTACCGGGTGCGAAGCTGCCGTATCCCATGGTGGTGTAGTACCGAGCCGCTTTGTCGACACAGGCCTGAATCTCTTCGCCCAGTTCGGGTGTGACAGCGCGCTCGGCCATGATCTGTTCACAGCCAATCAACTCGCCGGTCTCTTCAAAAATGCACGTGGCACCTGCTGCCACCAGGCGGTCGAAGCAATGGCCTACCGCCGGGTTGGCTGAGATGCCACTGGTACCGTCGGAACCACCGCAGATCGTTGCTACCACCAGCTCGTCCAGAGCCATGGGCACCGGGGCAATGCCTGCAACCTGTTTGCGGGCCTCCTGAATCCAGCGTGTACCTTCATCGATGGTGGTTCGGGTGCCGCCGCTTTGCTGAATGATGAGATTTTTCACCGGACGCCCCGTTGCCGCAATCTCTGCGTTCAATGCATCCCGGTTGAAGCCTTCACAGCCCAGTGATACCAGCAGCACGCCGGCAACATTCGGGTGCGTGCACAGCCGTTTCATCAACTTTAGGGCGTAGTCGTTGGGGTAGCAGCCAGGAAACCCGATCAGTTGGACATCGGGGTGATCCGCACGGTTAACGATCTGGCGGGCAACGTGGTGTGCGCATTCAACCAAATAGGCAACCAGAACCACATTGCGAATCCCCTTGCGGCCATCGGACCGTAAATAGCCGCGCAACTCTGGCATGGCGTTAGCGTTCATGTGTGGCCCTCTACGGCATCGCGATGGTGACTGGCCAGGTAATCGCTTTTCATATTGTGGGTGTGCACTTGTTGTCCACAGCGGATGGCCTGCGTGGCAGAGCCAATCGGCAGGCCGTAGCGGGCAATCTTTTCAGCCACTGCGATGTCGCGCCGTGCCAGTTTATGGCCCAGTTCAACAGCGGTGGATAGGACAACAGGTTTACCCTCGATGAGTAGTTCGCTGCCGGCCGGTATGTTCTGGCAACACACCAACACATTGTCCTGCTCATGTAGCAGCAGTAGCCGCTTATCCTGTGTGCTCATCAGCCAACCTCCAGCCCGTAAAATCGCGCCGCAGTACCACCCATTATTGCGTCTCTGTCCGCATCGTCCAGGTCTGCCAGCAGCGCCTGCGTCATCGCCAGCCACTGGGGATAGTCCGCTGCCAGATTCAGCACTGGCCAGTCGCTGCCCCACATCAGACGCTGGGGGCCGAAACATTGCAGGAGGTGGTTTACATAAGGTCTCAACTCATTTACGTCACTTCCAGGGCGTGCTTCGGTGAGTAGGCCTGAGAGTTTGCAGCAGGCGTGAGATTCCTGTGCCAGGGTCTGCATGCGCTCCGCCCAGAGAGTAAATGCGTCATTGGCGATGTCAGGCTTGGCACCGTGGTCAATAACTACCGGCAGTTCAGGGTAGCGCTGCAGCAGTACAATGAGGGCATCCAGATGCTGTGGTTTAACCAGCGCATCAAAACGTAAGCCGCGAGAGATCAGGTCCAGGTAAACCGGAGCCAGTTCCTCCCGCAGCATCCACTGGGTATCCGCGATGTCCTGTATCATCGGTCGAATGCCCAGCATTTTGGGGTGACGGGCCAATTGGGCCAGTTGCGCCAGTGCATCGGGGGCAGCCATATCTATCCAGCCGACCACGCCGGCGATAAACGTGTGTTGCTCGGCGAGCGACAGCAGGTATTCGCTTTCGGCTACAGTGGTAGCGGCTTGCACCAGCACTGTTTTATCGATGCCGCCCCGTTGCAGGTGGCCAGCTAACTCCTGTGGCAGGTAGTCGCGATAAAGTGCGTCCAGATCGGCGGTAAGCCAGTCGTAGTCTCCGCGCAGCAATTGCCAGAAGTGCTGATGGCTGTCTATTCTCAGGGTGCTCATACGGCCTTTCTCAACGGGGTGGGGGCATCGGGTTGCAACAGTCCCTGCGTTTTCAGCGCGACCCAGAACTCGGTGGGGATAGACTCGTCCAATAATCGACTTGTGTGTTGCACCTGAGCGGGCGTGTTCAAGCCGGGAATAACGCAGCCGACAACCGGATGCGCGAGGGGAAACTGCAGGGCAGCTGCTGCCAGAGTGACCCCATATTCGTCGCAAACACACTCCATCTGAGCCACCCGGGCCAGAATGTCCGGTGGCGCGCTCTGGTAGTTGTAGTACGCGGTTTGCGCCGTGCGTGTGCCGGTAGCGAGAATGCCGGAGTTATACGCGCCACCTATGAGCAAGCGGGTACCACGGCGCTGGCACAGGGGCAGGAAATGTTGCAGGCTCTCCTGCTCGAGCAGCGAATAGCGGCCAGCCAACAAGAAGCAGTCATAGTCACCGTATTGCAGGGCCTGTTCACAGATCTCGTATTCATTGACGCCAAGCCCGATGGCTTTGATCTGCCCGTTGTCGCGCAATTCCCGCAAAGCGGTGTAACCGCTGTCTAGCAAGGTTTCAAAATGGTGCTTATTGTCTGCGCCGTGGGTCATTGTGCCGATGTCGTGTACCAACAGAATATCAATCTGATCCAGCCCGAGGCGTTGCAGGCTGTCTTCGTAAGACCGCATGATGCCGTCGTAACTGTAGTCGTAGCGAAAGTCGAATGGCATCGGAGAGCGGAAACCGTGTCGTTCCGTGGCGGGGCCGGCGGGAATCAGCAGGCGCCCCACCTTGGTAGAAAGCAGATAGTCTTCGCGCGGTTTTTCCCGCAAGGCATCTCCGAGGCGCCGTTCACTCAGGCCCTGTCCATAGTGCGGGGCCGTATCAAACAGCCGGATACCCGCTGCCCACGCGCTTTCGATGGTGGAGACTGCCTGTTCATCAGATACCGCCTGATAAAGATTACCCAGCGGGGCTGCCCCAAAGCCGATTTCCCGCGCTGAGGTGCTCCCCGGCTGGCGCTTAAACAGAACGCTTAAGTCCATAGTCTATGGCCAAAATACCGTGTGATGTTCAAAAACATAGCATGCGTGGCTCCGCGATCACAAGCGAGCAGCCGAGCGCGAGAGCCCGCAATACACGCGCCGATCTAGAACCCTGTTCCCGGGGGGGATGGCACAAACCAGGGATCGTGCGCGTCGAAGTATTCCTTGCGCCTGACTTTGCGGTAGGCCTCCAGTAATCCGCCGACCTGCCGGGGCAGGCTGCCGTGAATCAACACGCCGTCCGCGCCGGCATCGAACTGATCGTTCAGGCGCTTCGCACAGTGCTCTGCACTTCCCAGGGCAGCTGATTCGGGCATCCATTGGTCTGGGAACAGTGCTGTCACTTCGGCTGTCTCGTAGCGGGTAAAATTCTGGTCCGCAGATTTGCCACCTTCAAACAAGGGGTGGTTTCTGATTTGTGACAGTACCGAGGGATCCCAGCCATTGACCTTGCACATCAACTCGCCATAACCCTCCATATGGACATAGGTCAGCAGGCGGGCAGGGCCAATCGCCTGAGTTTCCTCTTCGCTTTGATCGGCTGCCACAACCAGTGTCGCCCAGACTTTACACGCACTGGGATCGCGGCCTGCTTGCTCGGCGGCATTTCGCACAATCGCTGTCGATTCAGCAATTGCTTTGTCCGTGAGGAACGGATGCAAAAGAACGCCATCGTAGTGGCGACCGGCGAGTGCCAGGGTCTTAGGCCCCATTGCGCCCAATAACAGGGGGGGCGCGTTGGCGGGTGGCTCATTCATATAAAGATACGGGAAATTCCCCAGAGAGTTTTCCCCAGAGAACAGACCGTTGTTCCACAGGCATCGCAGTACTTCAGGGGCCTCGCTCAAGCCTTTAAGATTCGCTCGCTTCGCGCCGAAGACATCGTACAATTTGTCAAAGCCGCGACCGAACCCCATCGCAAACCGATTGTTTGATAAATGGCTCATGGTTGCGCCAAAGGAGCACAGTTCCATGGGGTGGTGCGTAGGGTAGTTCATCAAGCCTGTGGCAATCTTTATTCTGGAGGTGATTGCCGCAGCGGCACCGCACAGCACTTCCACGTTCTTGTAGTCATAGCGCTCTGCCGGCCAAATTGATCCGATGCCCAGCTGCTCAGCCAGGGGCGCCTCTTCCAGCGTTCTTTGCGGGTCATTGATTCTGCCGGGCAATGTGTAGATACCCAATTCCGGAAATTCCTGCGTCATGCTGATAGCCCTTCCAAATTTTTCTGATGAGATAGAGCGCAACCAGATTTATAGCCGGCCTATTACTATTCTTTAGCCGGTGTCTGCGTTGCCGATTCAGTATAGGGCAAATAACTGCGATATTGGCAACAGAAAACATTACCCCATTGTAATGTCGGCGCCGCATTCCATTTTGCCCTGACAGTTAGAGCCTCTGCTCAGCGAGCGTACTTAGACGTTCGATAATCTTGCACTTTCTGACCTTGCGTACTGCCATAGCGCTGGCAATTTTCGGCACGCTTCTGTTACGTTATGGTACTGATATCCGCGGCTGTCGTTTTGATGGTGTCCATGCGTAAGTTATGGGCGCAAAGCCATGTATTTAACTAGGAGAATTTTATGAGCAGACTCAAAGACAAAGTAGCATTGATCAGTGGCGCCGCATCCGGTATTGGAATCTCAACAGCCAGACGCTTCGCCGAGGAGGGCGCTACCATCATCGGTTTCGATCTGAATCCTGCGGGAGAGGAATGGCAAGCTATAGCGTCCCTGTCTGCCGCGAGCGATTTTGTGACAGGCAATGTTACCAGTGAGGCAGATGCGATATCTGTTGTCGAACACATTCGGGAAAAATTCGGGCGCATTGATATTCTGGTTAACGCCGCAGGTGTGTCGAGTTACGGTGCCACCACAGACGTCGAGGAAGACGAGTGGGATCGTGTGATGAACATTAACCTGAAGGGGAGCTTTTTCTTTGCCAAGCACGCTGCCAAAGTGATGCAGGCGCAGCAATCTGGAAGTATTGTCCACATCGCCAGTATTGAAGGAATGGTCGGTTTGAATGGCCAGATTACTTACGGCACTTCAAAAGGGGCGGTCATTCAAATGACGCGCAACATGGCCGCGGACTTTGCTCACAGTGGCATTCGCGTAAACTGTGTTTGTCCCGGCGCCATCGAAACACCGCTGACGGCTGCCCTGAAGATCGAAGGGATGGAGGCGATGAAACAACAGATGGAGGCCGCGCATTTGATGGGGCGTTTCGGTGAGGCCATTGAAATTGCCAACGCCATCTTGTTTTTGGCCTCCGACGAGGCCTCCTTTGTCACAGGCCATCCCCTTGTCGTTGATGGCGGCTGGACAGCTGGCACCTTGCTCTCGCTATAGCTTGTAGCGCACCAGAGTGCGGGGGCGCGGGTGTCAGCCCTGCTTTTTCCGCACTCGCCGATCACTTAAAGCGAAAAGATCATCAGCGGAAAAAGCGGGTAAAAACATCAAATAGCTCCGATACATCATTGGCATCGAGATACAGTTCAATGATCAGTGGCCCCTGTTCGCAGTACTGATCCGCCACCCGCAGGGCGTTTTCCAGATCGCCCTCTGTTCGGACTTCCAGGCTGTTACAACCTGGAATGACGTCCACCAGCTTGTGGTAGTGCCACTGGGGAATATTGTTGAACTCACCATCGTGAATCATGCGTTCAACGGTGTATCCGCTATTGTTGAGTACGAAGACGATGGTCGGCTTTTTGTAGCGCGCCAGCGTTGAGAGATCCTGAATGGATATCAGCAGTGAACCGTCCCCCTCGATGGCTATCACACGGCTCGATAACTTCGGTGCAAAGCTGGCGCCTACTGCTGCGCCAAAACACATGCCCATCGAGGCCCAGTAGGGGGTGGTAATAGAAATATTGTCTTCGCGTAGCTGAAAGTTCGCGGAGTTGATGCCTGCGCTGGTATCTGCTGCTATCACATCACCGGGTCGGATGAAGTGGACAATGCGTTGATAGAAGCGTGTGCTGGTCAGTGCGGCGTCCGCGACGGCTTGAAACTGATCTGACGATGTGTAGACAAAGGATTTAACCGGCTGATCGGGATACCGCAAGCCGTCTACCGCATCCACTTGCCTGGTGAGCTCAACGATGAATTCGCCGAGTGATATATCGGGGGAAACTTCAGCGTTGATGACAGCCTCATTCTCGCGTACGAATACGGTTTGCGTGGGTTGCAACTTTGCCGTGCCAATACCCATGTTCATATCTGTTTCGTGGGCGCCGATAAGGAGGACGAGATCAGCGCCTTCGACATAATCACGAATATCCTCGGGGGAAATTGCCCCCATATAGAGGCCTACACAACTGTCGAGTGTTTCAATATATCCCGCTTTGCCAAACATCATGGACGCCACGGGCAGGCCGGTTTTATTCACCAGAGCCCGCAGTTCTTCCTGCAGTTGAAAGCGCTCTACCTCGTGGCCAACACAGATAACCGTGCGCTGGCTGTCGGAGATTCTGTTGGCAATATGGCTCACCAGCGAGGTAACCGCTTCGCGGGGATTCTGAAAGGTGATAGTGGCCAGTGAGTCTGGTGCAGGTGGCTCGCAGGCAACCTTTTGTATATTGATAGGTATTTCAATATAGACCGGCTTGCGAGTAGCCAGGCAAACATTGATAGCCTCATCAATCCTGGTGGTAGCGGTTGTCGGGTCATCCAGCAAAATGGCGGCTGCGGTCACCTCCGCCATCATCTTCAGCGGAGCCTGAAAGTTTCCGGGGACAGTGTGGTGTATTTTTGGCTGTGTTTTGTAGGATGCAGCGTGCGGTCCGCCGGCTATTACGATAATGGGTACATCTTCTGCATAAGCACCTGCCACTGCGTTGATGATACTGAGCGGGCCAACGCCACCTGTAACGATTGCAGCGCCAATCCCCTGAACTCTGGCATAGCCATCGGCAGCATAGCCGGCATTGAGTTCATTGCAGCAGCCGATATGTTCCACCGTTGAAGCGCCGATTCGGCCGAAGAACGGCATAATGAAATCACCCGGAACACCGAATATGTGGTTAACACCGATCTCGTTCAGGCGCTGTAAGAGATAATCAGGAATCAGGTAGTTGCTAACAGTTGTAGGTTGATTCATGTTTTTCCTAATCGCTGTTGAAGTAATCTGACAATCATTGCAAAAGATTCACTGCGCGAACAGGCCGCGCGAAGTGGTGTGTTTTCTTTTTTGATGCTGACAGGTTACTCTAAATTGAATGCGTGTTATCAAATAATTCTATAGGAACCCGTTCATGTTAAACCCTGGTATTCCTTCTGGCGGGCTTGAGGGCTTTGCCGTATTGGTGACTGGAGGGGGCACCGGCATTGGCCGGGCCTGCGCGCAACAACTTGCTGCAGATGGCGCAGCAGTTACCATCTGCGGTCGCACAGAGTCTAAATTACAAGAAGCTGCAGACCATATTTCCCGAGCCGCCGCACATGGCGGTAGCGTGCAGTTCATTGTTGGCGACGTCACTGAAGAAGACGATGTTAAGCGCTTTGTGGCTAAAGCCATGGAGCCCACTGGTCGTCTCAATGGTCTCATTGCCAACGCCGGGGGCGGTGGAAAAATGGGGCCCTATCATGTGCAGGACACCGATGAATTTACCCGGATATTGCACCTCAACGTAATGGGTACCATGTTATGCGTCAAACACAGCATACCGCCTATGGTGGAAGCTGGTGGCGGTTCGTTTGTCGGCATGTCCTCTCTCGCAGGGCATGTTACACACCCCTATTTTGGTGCCTACTGTGTGGGCAAAGCCGGTATAGAAGAAATGATGAGAAACTGTGCCGATGAAATGGGCCCTCAGAAGGTTCGTTTCAATGCCATTCGACCGGGTTTCATTGCCACGGAGGTTATGGACGCTATTCCCGAGCAAAGCAGAACGTATCAAACCTATATTGAGAACACACCTTTGGGTGATGTTGGCCAGCCAGAGGATATTGGCCACCTGGCGCGCTTTTTGATTGGCAATGAATCGCGTTGGATTACCGGCCAGTGCATCAATTGCGACGGCGGCCATGCGCTTCGTCGTGGACCGGATTTCAGCCAGTCTGTCAAAGCGAGGTTTGGTGCCGATGTATTGGCCGGCAAGCTGCCGGTTGAATAAAATGGAGCGCGTCATTGAACATCTTCGCCTCAGCGAACGACAAAAAAATATGACACATATTCTGTAGGATTTGCACCAAAGTCCCAGTTTATTTCGATGACGATAAGCCATAGTCTCCAGAGCTTAATGAGTTTCTGTGGAGTTTTCCGTGAAGTATAAAGTTATCCAGTGGGCAACAGGTCACGTGGGAATGCCCGCGTTACAGGGGATTATCAATCGCGACTATCTGGAGCTGGTGGGCCTGATGGTCAGCGATCCCGGGAAGGTTGGCGTGGATGCAGGCCGCCTGGTTGGCGGGCCTGATGTGGGTATTCTGGCGACCAGTGATCGGGAACAGATACTGGCGATGGAAGCAGATGTTGTGTGCTACACCGCCGCCAGTGACTTTCGCCCGCAAGAGTGCCTTAGTGATATGTGCGACATTCTGCGGTCGGGCAAGAATCTTGTTACCAGCTCGATGGTGACACTGGTTAACCCCTATGAATTCATTCCCGATGTCGCCGCGATGATCGAGAGTGCTTGCCAGGAGGGAGGTAGCAGTTTCCTTTGTGCAGGAATAGACCCCGGCTTCGCGCCCGATGCGCTTCCCATTATGTTGTCTGCCATGTCGGACAACATTCAGACGATTCGTCAGCAGACGATATGGGGCTATGACTCTTATGATCAGCCAGAAACGCTGGAGATGTTCATGGGGTTCGGCAAACCCATCGGCAGTGATGTCCCCCTGCTGACGCCTGGCGCAATATCGATGACCTGGGGCCCGTCTGCCAGAATGATAGCCGAGGCGCTGGGTGTGGAACTCGATGAAGTTCGCCAGCGACACGAGCAGGCACCGGCGCCGGAAACGTTTGAAATACCCACAGGTACGATTGAAAAAGGAATGGCGGCCGGCCTGCGCTTTGAAGTCATTGGTGTTGTTAACGGCGAAGAGCGTATCGTGTTGGAGCATGTTGCACGGCTGAGGGAGGATGTTGCCCCCGATTGGCCACAGGGTAATGGTCCCGGTACTTATCGAATCACCGTGGAAGGCTCACCGAATTTTCGCTGTGAACTGGATTTCGGACTGAATGGAGAGGACCACAATATTGGTGCTATGAAGGCGGCCGCCATGTGTTGTGTTAATGCCATCCCGCGTTTGGTTTCGTCGGAGCCGGGCTTTAAACGATGGCTCGATTTCAGCAGTATTGCCGGCAGGGGTGCGCTGAGCTAGCCCCAATGAAGGCGCCACGGTGCGCTTCCTGTATGTAGTATGTTTCAGGCACGAAAATAATAGGCGCAATTATGTTTGCAGATAAAACAGTAATCGTTTCAGGGACAGGCCCCGGTCTCGGTTTAACGATGGCCAAAATGTTTGCAGAAGAAGGGGCTAATGTCGTTCTGGCATCACGTAATCTCGACTATATCGAAGAGGTTGCAGCAGACATAAATGACAGTGGCGGCAGCGCCATTGCTGTGCAGACAGATGTCACCGATCAGGCGCTCTGCGACAGTCTGGCGGACCGGGCGATAGCGGCCTTTGGCAGCATTGATGTACTGGTTAACAATGCGTTTAATCACGGCGGTTTCAAGGCGCTGTGTGATCTTGATATCGATACCGAGTGGCAGCCAACGTTTGATGTCAATGTTACTGGCACGCTGCGTCTGGTTCGATCGGTGGCGCCCGCGTTGAAGTTGTCAGCGGGAGCTATCGTCAACATCAACACCTTCAGAATCCGCGAGCCAGCTTTGGGTTCAGGGGCCTACTGTTCCAGTAAAGGTGCTTTACAGAACTTGAGCCGGACTCTGGCGCTTGAACTCGGCCCGGAGAATATCCGCGTCAACAACGTCATGCCGGGGTATATCGATAGCGACCAATTGCGTGCCCACTTTGATCGTGTCGCGGCGGAAGAAGGGGTGAGCGCAGATGTCGTTGTTAAACGTCTCATAAGCACTCAGGCGCTCGGTTTTATTCCCAGCTCGCGCGAAGTGGCCGAAGCGGTTCTGTTTCTGGCGTCGACTCGTGCCTCGGCGATTACCGGAGCCAGTCTGGATGTGAATGCCGGTCTTATCATACCCTAGCGTGTAAGCGCCCAGGGAACGATCATCGAACACCAGGAGACAGCGGCTATGAGCGAACGCTTCGATTCTCAAGCACCGGCCAGATTCAAAGAGCATCTTGCGCAGAATGCGAAAAACTACATCGACTACTCCGAAGATGTCGTGTTTTCGTTGGATCCGGCCGATTTGGAAAAAATTCAGCTGGGTTTGCTGCGCGACAAATATTCCGCAGCTATAGACAGTATTGCAATCGTCAAGCAGATGGCCGGTCAGAACGAGATTTCGTCGATTGAGAGCTTCGATGACCTGTTGCCGATCTTCTTCAATCAGGAGACCTTTAGAAGCTATCCGCAGTCCTGGCTTGAAAATGGCGATTTCAAGCGCATGACCAAATGGCTTGGCAAATTGTGTGCGGTTGATCTCAGTGCGGTTGATGCGTCTGCCTGTGAGTCGATCGAGGATTGGATAGCGGCGTTGAAACAACACTCCAGTGTCGACCTGATGATATCCGCCGGTGGCAATGGCAAAGCGGCATTCCTGCCGCGAACCCGTGAAGAATGGGCCACCGCTGCGCACAGCACGCTTTGGGGTATTCAGAGGGCAATGGAGAAGGCCGGTGGGGGTTCATTGGCACTGCGTCCCGGTATCGACAGGGTGCCTCTGATCTATCCGGGAGCGCGCTCTGGTGCCAGAAGTTGGCGCTTTCTCAATTTTTACGAAGAAACCTTTGGCGCCGACCTGGTTGACGCGCCGTTGGGTTACACCGATGCCGACTTGCTCACGCTGGCAGGGCGCATTCGCGAAGCGAGCAGGAAAGGCGAAGCTGGATCACTGCAGATCAACCCGGCGCTACTCGCACGCAAGGATGAAATTGCTCGCCTCAACGCGGAGAAGCCACAGCGAATTGAGGCGCTGATGCAGCGTATGCTTGAAGATTATCGCGATCAACGCGTTATCTTCTACAGCAGCATGCAGATGCTGTATGACCTGGCGATGCGTTTCGAGAAGCAGGGTATCAAGAGTGCTTACTCCAGCGACTCGTTCTTCTTCTGTGGTGGTGGTTTTATCTCGGGGAGCGAGCCTGCGCACTGGAAGAGAGATGCTGCAGCCGCGCTGGGGATTCCCGAGAGCTCGATTCTTATCGGTTACGGCATGCAGGAAAGCCTGACCGGGATGCAGATGTGCGATCACGGCAAATACCATGTGCCGGTTACCTTGATTCCCTTTGTGCTGAGTGAGGTGACAGACCAGCCACTTGAGCGGCGAGGCAGTCAAACTGGTCGATTTGCCTTTTTTGATCTGCAGGCAGACACCTCGTGGGGAGGCTATATCACCAGTGACCGCGTGACGATCCACTGGGATGAGCCTTGCAAGTGTGGCCACAAGGGGGCATATCTGGACGCCTCCATTGGCAGGGTCACCGATCTTCAGGATGACAAAATTGGCTGTGCTGGTACTGCCGGTGCGCTGGATGATGCTGCGGATTTTCTGCTCAAAGCGTGAGCCGCAAGCCAGGCGCGGTGAGCAGTAATCCCGCACTATGATTTCTATACAGGAAGAGTACGCAATGCAGTATGAAATTCCCCTTGTAGCTCGCGGCAAAGTTATCGAGGACTACGAGGTCACCTATCAGGGGCGCTATGGATCAGATTTCATCTGCCCCGATCCGAGTAAGTACCTGCCCTCTATCCTGCTGCCGACGCGGCGCGAAATGGAGGCGCTTTATGAAATATCGATAGACGATGTCGTCGAGTATCTTATCGAGTTTGGCAAGCGCCTGGATATTGAAACCAACCCACATCTGCAAAGAGCACTTGTGTTGGCGGAAACTTTCAACGATGTACCGGTATACCTGATTAAGGGAGCACTGTCGGATCTGAAGCGCTTTTTTACCCGTGAAACTCTTGAGGCGATGATTGACACCGTTGGTCGCGAACACCTCGATGGTTGGAAGACCTATCAAAGATCAACGGGCCGTATTTCGCATATTCACGCGTTTGGTGTCCCCACGGTCCACGTGATTGCAGGCAATGGCCCCTCCGGTGCGATTCTTACTTTCGTTCGCAATGCGTTGATACGCGGTTATGCCATTGTGAAAGTGCCCTCCAACGAATTGGGTACCGCTATAGCTCTGGCACGCACAGCGATTGATATGGCGCCGGAGCATCCGCTGACCAAGGCCTTTACCGCCGTGTACTGGCGAGGTGGCGACAAGGATTTCGAGAGCAAACTCTATCATCCCAGCAATATAGAACGCATTGTTGCCTGGGGTGGTTTTGAATCCATAAAACATATTTCAAATTATGTGCGTCCCGGTATAGATCTGGTGACATTCGATCCGAAGATCAGTCGCTCTATACTCGGTGCCGATACCTTTGCCTCGGAAGAATCCATGCGCGAAGCTGCGATGCGCCTGGCAGATGACGTCGGTAACGGTAACCAGAATGGCTGTTCTAACTGCCGTCTTTCCTACGCGATTTCAGATGGCAGCGATGACTTTATTGACAAGATTAAGCGCTTCGGTCAGATGGTATTCGACGAAATTCAGAACCTTCCCCCCGAAGTCAGCAGTGAAGCTATCCACATGGATGCCGGCTTTAAATCCAAAATCGCCATGTTGTCGATGCTGGATGATGAATACCACGTGATTGGCGGCGACAAGCGCGGCGGGATTATCATTTCCCTGGAGGGAGACCAGGTGGATTTTGCCGATGAGCTGAAGTATCGGACGTTGAATATTGTTCCTCTGACAGATTACGACGAGATGCTCAAATACATCACCCGTGATGTTCAGACCGTCGGCGTATACCCGGAGAGCGTGCGTGATGAACTGCGCACAACACTCGCGTTGCATGGCGTGCAGCGTATTACGTCGCTGGGATATATGAGGCACTTTGNCCCCAGTGTAGATCCCCATGACGGCAATGAGGCCCTGCGCAAAATGTGCACATGGGTGCTTGCTGAAGACTGTATGACAAATGAGGTGCCTGCACTGTGGCGGCGTCCGAAGTAAGTAGGCGCTGGCCGGGGGAAACCGCATTGTGAGCACGATAGACCTGAATCAATACCTGGATACGCCAACACAGTTGTTGACTCCGCCATTGAATACGCTGTTGGAGTCGATTGGCCGAGAGGAAATTGAGGCGTTCCAACTGGAGGCGGTGAAGCGCAAAGTTGAGCGCCAGGCGAAACGCATACCTCTCGTCCGGGAGATGCTCGAAGCCAACCGGGCCTCGAAGTTTGAGTGCTTCGATGACTTCGCTGCTGTGCTGTATGAGGATGGCGTCTATAAGAATTATGATCAGGCGTGGCTCAAGGATAAGGAATTTGCCAAGCTGACGCGGTGGCTTGACGGTTTAACCTCGCATGACCTTTCCGGGGTCGATATGGACGGCTGCGACAGCTTGACCGAGTGGTGTCGCCGTCTCGATGAGCAGGCCGACATATTTGTCTGCCACTCAACGGGTACCAGCGGTGTGCTGAGTTTCGTCCCGCGTTCGCGAGCCGATCGCGATTTAATTGTCGATAGCATGGTATGGGGAAATCCACTGCTGTTCGATCCCAACAAAAACGATAACGATGTCACCTATTTCACCATGCATCCACGGCGGCAGTACCGTATTCTGCAAGCGCTGTTCGACGGCCTGGAGGAGCGCTACCTGAAGTACCCTGTGCAGGCCATAGGCGATTTTCTCAGCCCGGAGTTTGCCATTACTCAGGGTATGTTGCGCCAGGCGGCAGCGAGTGGCACGCTGGATGAGTGTTACAAAAATCCTATAGTCGCCGCTAACCGCGATGCGGTGGAACGCTATCAACGAGAGCTCCCGCAAAAGATCAAACAGTGGACCGATAACCTGATAGAAAACTATCGCGGTAAACGTGTTTTCTTCCAGGGGTCGTTCGACAAGGCGTGGCAGATTACACAGTCTTTCAGGAAGGCCGGTGTGACCGGTGCATTTGACCCCGATTCCGTATTTTCGCTGGTCGGTGGTGTCAAAGATGGTACCAAGCTCCCGGCGGACTGGCAGGAACAGTTCAGGCAGGCGGTAGGTGTCGACGCTGGCAATATGACCGCTGGCTGGGGTATGTCGGAACTCGTTGCGAGTGCTACGCAGGTCTGTTTACACGGCATGCATCATTTCTACTACCACAGCATCCCGTTTGTTCTTGAACCCAATACACGCAACCCTCTGCCACGTTCCGGCGTGCAGACGGGGCAGTTGGCCGTGCTCGATCTGAATTCTGAGGATTGTTGGGGCGGTATCATCAGTGGGGATCGGGGAACGATTCAATGGGACAGTGTTTGCAGTTGCGGACGCGAAGGTCCGCTACTGGAAGCTGGCAGTGTCGGCCGATTGTAGGCCAGCACAGCAGCTTGAAAACACCCACAATAAAATTCGAGTTGGAGTTCATCAATGGGAACAGAATCTGTAGAAGAGAGAGTGCACAGTGGCGCGGTATGGTCAGATTTCTGTGATCAGCTAAAGGCTGCCGGTGAGGTTGTTCTACGAGACAGTTCTCCCGACAGTGAGTTAGACCGGGCCGAAGGGTTCCGCTACCTCTCGCGCCTGGTTCGGTTGGCGCTGGAACAGTATGTAGAAAACAGCGATACATCTGCCCCTACCTTTTTCCGCTTGAGTCATGAAACCGCAAAAATTGGTTGCGATAACCCCGACTGTATCTACGGCAATGCTGTGTTGGACAGCAGCAAAGACTATAGAGTGGTAGGCACTCGCGGCGATGTTGATTATCTCAGCTTCGGGACCTTCTCCGGGGGCTATGGCCAGGGTGGCAAAACCGGCCCGACAGGTTTTCTGGATGTGAAAGACCTGGCGCTGGAGGAAGACGGGTCTATCGAGATTGTTGTTAGCCGCAAACCCCATCCGGGGAACTGGCTGCCGATGGAAGAGCATTCGAACCTGATGATTGTGCGACAGTTGTTGAAAAACAGGCACACTGACGAACCGGCACAGTTCAGGATAGAGAGACTGGATGGGCAGACTGTACCGCAGGTGTTGACGGCACAGACGCTGGCATCCGGGTTTAATGCAGCGGCAAATTTTGTCACCAGTACCGCGAGCATATTTGCCGGCTTGGTGGAGAATTTCAAACGCACACCGAATGAGTTGGTGTATAACCCCATCGACAAGAAAACCAGTTTGGGCGACCCCAACAACACGATGTGGTATGGCTACTGGGAGTTGGAGGAGGATCAGGCACTGGTGATAGAGGTGGATCCACCGGAGTCCGAGTTCTGGAATTTTCAGGTCAACAACTATTGGGAAGAATCGCTGGACTATCGCTACCTCAATGTGACGGTGAACAAACACTCAGCCATCTATGAAAGTGACGGTTCTCTGAAAATTGTGATATCACACAGAGACCCCGGCATGGGTAACTGGATGGAAACAGCAGGGCACAAACTCGGCACACTGTGCTTTCGCTGGACACTGGCAGCCACCATGCCTGAGCCGCGCACTCGGGTGATACAGCTGCCCTGACGCTGCTTCAACTGCCGTGGGCTCAGGGAGTTCGCTCAGGGCCCGTGTATGAGTGATTTGAATTCATCTGCGATGAGCTGGGAGGTTTCAGAGAGCCTGCCAGCGCGCCATTCACGCCAGGGGAAAATTGATTCCCAGCGGTGGAGCTTCTCGAAGCTTACGGTTGCGGAAATCAATTGCTCACTGTGGTCTGCGATTGCATAGGGACGGGCGAAGGCGGGGAAGTCGGGACCGGCTATGACACTGTTGCCGGCAAAATTCCCACTGCGTTCTTCTTCCACCGCGCCAGCGGCATAACTCTCCGCTTTTGGCCCGCCCGCGACCTGATTGGCACTGACAGTGTAAACGCAGTTTTCTTGCGCACGCGTACAGGTCACGGCCACCATATTGTCACGCTTATAGGGACCATTGAATGAGGCGCAGGTGTTGAGGATGATTCGGGCCCCTTTCAGAGCCATGATGCGGGTCGGTTCAGGGTTGAACCAGAAGTCGTAGCAGATAATCACACCGACTGGCCCAAAGCGGGTCTCGAAAACAGGAATCGATTTTCCCGGCTTGAAAGTGATGCCTTCAGTGACCCAGGGCAGTGTGCCGAGGTGGATTTTCCGGTACGTTCCCTGAATGCCTTCAGGGCCAACAAAAGCCGAGGCATTATAGAGAATAGAAGGATCATCCGGGTCCCGCTCGACCATGCCGAACGCGACGTAGAGATCGAGTTCTTTAGCCAGCTCGGCCACCCGTTCTGTGGACGGCCCTGGCACCGTCTCGGCCAACCCCGAATGGTAATCACAGTGCTCTGCGCCATTGCGACAGGGTGTGCAGCCGCCACAGCCGGTGAGAGCTTCTTCGGGGAAGGCGAGTATGTTCACGCCCTGGGCTGCCGCCTCGCGCATATTCATTTCGATCTTTGCCAGGTTTGCAGCCTTGTCGCCGGAAATACAGGTGAAGTTCACCGCGCCCAGAGTGACGTATTTTTCGTAGCCGGCATATCGTTCGGGAATCATGGATATCTCCTTATTATTCAGGTCCGCTTGCCATCTTTTTACAGGTTAAGACATCTCAGGATTTTTGGGTACAGCCGACAGCCTCGACTCTCGCTTGATCTGGCATTTCTGCAGGATTTGATATGTTTTCAGCGCGATATGCACCACTTTATTCAGGGACGGAGTCTTAATCTACTCATAAGATGGGCAGGAAGACGACGTGAGTGCAAACAGCGCAAACTGAACTCGAATAAAAAGAGAGAGCGACAGTGACGGATAAGCAAGCTGAAGTTGACAACACCCGATTGGGCGTAGAGCGCCCCGAATACCCGGACATCGTCACGGTAGCTTGTGTGAACTTTGAGGGGGTGGCCAGCGACGGCACATCCTCAAAACCTTATCGTCTCGACAAGATGTTGCGCCAGGTTCGCGATGCCGCGCGGCAGGGAGCACAACTGGTGGTCTTTCCCGAATCGACGCTGGGTGCGATTGGTTCCATCTGCGACAACTGCTCCGTGGACGCGGGGCCGAGCGCCGAACATCTGGCGTGGGCTGAGACAGTGCCGGGACCCTCTACGGATACTCTGGCTACGCTTGCGGTGGAACTGAATATCTACATCATTTTCGGCATCGACGAAGTCGTGCCTGATCATCCCGGCTGCATACATAATTCTGCGGTACTGCTTGGCCCAGAAGGGCATGTTGGCACCTATCGTAAGCTGCACCTTGGCCATCCACTTGAGACGCGCCACTACACGCCTGGTGACGAGCTGCCGATATTCCAGACGGCGCTGGGCCCAATAGGAATACTGATTTGCTACGACTTCTGGTCAAACCCCGAACTATCGCGGCTTCTGGCGTTGAAGGGCGCGCGCATCCTCGTCAATCCGACGCGCAGTGCCGCTAACCCCGGAAAGTCTGACTACGTGCGCAATACCACAGTGGTTCGTGCACAGGAGAATCTGGTGTATGCGATGAGCGCCAACTGGACCGGGCCGTCAATCGGCGGGGGAGGATCTGCCGGGCACAGCACTATTGCAGGTCCTGCATATCCGGCGTTCAACAAGGTGTTTGCCTCGGCCGGTATCGACGAGCAGGTGATAGTTGCAACGCTCAATTTCAAGCAGCTTGGCCGTTGGTACGATTTGTTCCCATGGCGTCAATGGCGGCTAGACCCCGAACAGCAATTGCCGATTACCCGGCTGGTCGCAGAGGAGTTTGCTGCGCTTTCAAATGACCATGACCGTTGAACGATCTGGCAATTGATTTCTCAGGCGCAGTGTGTAGTCTGGACTGGCTAACTTTAGTTAGGGCGAAATACTGGTCCCATACGTTATAACCATAAGATTGAGGTAGCACATGAACCATCGTTTGCAGATTGCCATGACTTGCGCCGCGACATTGCTTTGTCAGGCAGGTGCCGCACAGGCGCAAAGTAGCGGCTCCGGCCTCGTTTTGGAGGAAATTATTGTTACTGCCACCAAGCGGGCAGAGAACCTGCAGGATGTCCCTGTGGCGATTACTGCACTGTCGCAAGACACCATGCGAGAGGCGCAAATCCACTCATCAGAGCAGCTCACGTTTCTGGTGCCCTCCCTGACGTATCAGAGGGGTAACGACGCCAACGAATCTTCCTTCAATATTCGCGGCATCGGTACACAGTCGTTCAGTATCGGCACAGAGCCCAGCGTTTCCACCATGCTCGACGGCGTGGTAATGGGGCGTTCAGGGCAGGCGTTCATGGAACTCATGGACATCCAGAGGGTAGAGGTTTTACGCGGCCCCCAGGGGACACTGTTCGGTAAAAACGCGAGCGGGGGCGTGGTGCATATTATTACCCAGCAGCCCACTGCAGAGCCTACCGGCGAGGTCATGATGTCGGCGCAGACCAATGAAGAATACCGCGCCGGTTTTACCCTGTCCGGCCCTGTGACCGATACCTTGGCTTACCGTTTGACGGCCTCGGGCACCGATGTTGAGGACTTCACCAAAAACTACTTCGATGGCAATAAGTACAATGGCTCTCACAGATGGACTGTCAGAGGCAAACTGCGCTGGGAGCCTACGGATGATCTCGAATTCAACTTCTCCAGTGACTACAGTGATTCTCATTGTGACTGCACCGTGGCACCGCTGGCGAGGCTGGATCCATGGAACGGCAACGAGCAGGAAGTTCAGGAAATTCTCGATCTGATTGCGCCGGTTGTGCCGGGTAAAGATAACACCGATGTGAATATCAACAGGGTTCCTGAGTCAAAATCCTCCCAATGGGGAACCTCGCTGGAGGTCAACTGGGCTATCGGAGACTACACGCTGACGTCGATTTCGGCCGCGCGCGGCTATGATATTGATGGTAGCGCTGCCGACGATTACGATGGCCAGCCGATCACCCCTCTCATCGGCCTCGAGCAGACAGGCGATACCAGCCAGGACCAGTACACTCAGGAACTGCGGATAGCCTCACCTGACGATGACTATTTCAATTACGTTGCGGGGCTGTACTACTTTGATCAGAGCATAGACGAAACATTTAAGCGTTCGCTTGATATCGGAATAGATCCACCAGGGTCTGGTATGGCAACATACAAAGCAGACACCACCAACTGGGCTATCTTCGGTGAGGCTGTCTGGGAGTTTCACGAATCATGGCGGGTCATTGTCGGTGGGCGATACACCGATGATGAAGTTAGCTTCAAATTCCGTCGCTCGCGTGAGGGGCTTTCCATCGGTCTTCCTGATCCCGCCGCGCCTGCCGGATCAACGACAAGTAAAGACAATTTTTCAGGAAAATTGGCTCTGCAGTGGGATTTCAGCAACGACGGGATGGGTTACCTGAGCTACGCCCAGGGCTATAAGGGACCGGCCTTTGACCTCACCTTCGAAACGGACCCACAGACACAGGAGGAGGTCGACCCCGAAACCTCCGATGCCTGGGAACTGGGTGTTAAGAGCACCTGGTTTGATGGCCGGGCGATGTTGAATGCCGCGATATTCTATTCCAAATACAAAGATTTCCAGGCCGAGGGGTTTTTCGACCCGGATGGGCTCCCCATTTGTCCGGATGATAACCCGCTGTGCAAACCCGATGATAACCCGGGTGCCTTTATCCTGGTGAACGCAGGTAAAGTGACCACTCAGGGCGTGGAGCTTGACTTTCAGGTGCAGGCGACGGAAGCCCTGCGCATAACGGGGGGCGTGGCCTATATCGATGCGCAAATTGATGAGTATCCAAACGGCCCCTGTAGCAATGGTCAAACCTATCGCGGAGAGTGTGATCTTAGTCAGGATCTGTCCGGCGGGGATTTACCTTATACCCCTAAATGGAAAGGGAACGTGACGGCGGCGTATACCTGGACGAGAGCGAGTATATTTGATGTGGTATTCATAGGGTCAGTAAGAGCACAGGACGAAGTGCAGTACTCACTTTCCCAGGATGAATACACCATCGGAGATGCCTACACAATATTAGATGCCTCGGTAGTATTCCAGGATCACTCAGAACATTGGCAAGCGACGATCTTCGCCAAAAACCTGACGGATGAATTTTATGTCGCGAACATTCGTTCAATGAACGGGAATTTCATTCCCAACGCCTACCAGCATACCTATTCAAATATAGCCGAGCGTAATTACGGGCTTGAGATGCGATACCGCTGGTAGTTCAAGTAGGACAAGAGCGTGCAGCGCGCCGCGCACACGAGGCGGGCTTGCCAGGTTCAACAAACAGGCCGGTATCGCAATAATGCGATACCGGCTACCATGCCCAGGGCTATCGCCTTTTACTGTTAGATGGAATGCGCGCCAAAAAAGCTCTCTTTAATGTGCCGTTCAGTGTTGGATTAACCCCGGTCGATACTATCGAGAAATTCCCCGACCGTTCTATCGTATGCTGCTCTGTTGACGATTACGCACTGGGTATGACCGGCATCGGGGCATATCCATAGTTTCTTTTTTCCTGAGTGAGATTCAAACAGCTTTTTCGAGTTTTCACTGCGTGAATATTCGTCGTCTGCGCCGTGGATAAAAAGAACAGGTGTATCAATATCGCCTATAAACTCTAGCGGTGATACATCATCAAAAGACATTCCTGTGCGAACCTGGCTCATAAAGCTCGTCATTGGGATGAGCGGAAAAGCAGGCAAGCCAAAATCCTCTTCTAGGCTATGGCCTATCGTGCTGGAAAGATCGGCCATAGGGCTGTCGAGAATGTAGAACGCCAATCGCTTATCGACAGTCATGTGCATCAAGCCGATAACCGAGCCCAAAGACTCGCCGTGAAAGCCGACGAGGGTATCGTTCCCGGCTTTCTCGAAGACCCAGTCGACCCAGGCATTTATGTCATGGCGCTCAAAAAATCCAAAAGTAGAATTTTCACCACCGCTTTTCCCGTGGTTTCGGTTATCGACAAGCAGGACGTTGAACCCGCGTTTTCTGAAAATATCGACGTACTTGTAAGATCCCATCAAGGTGTACGTGCGACCGTGTGACAAAATAATCGTTCCTGCGGCGTCCACATTTGAAATATAAACACCGTGTAGAGGGTAGCCATAGGGAGACTGAATATACACTTCCTCCTTGGGGAGTGAGTCGTAGTATTCCTGCGTGAATCGCTTTCTATCAAGTTCTAACTGGAAGGTTGAATCGTAATCCCTGGTGTCAGGATGCAAAATTTTTCCTGATATGTAATAGCCCAGAAGCACAAGAGACAGCGTCAGGAGAAGCGCTGTCAATGTAAGGAAAGTCGTCAGGCGCCTTGTAAGTTTCATCAGTGTCTCCCAAAGCTGCTCTGAAAAGGGCCAGCATTCCATACCCACGCAACCGAAACTATATGCAGGATTTGATATGTTTTCAGTTGGATATGCCTCACTTTAACGGGCGACGAAATTGTAGTCTCGAAATAAGATAGCAGACAGTCGTGATGAGTGCAGATCAGATGCTATAGATGTGAGGAAATAGATGAAACCGTATTTGAGAAGTTTGCTGGATGACCCCAAAAACTTCCTCGCCATGAGATATGGTGAAGGATTCAAGGTTGATGGCTGTGATTTAGACGACTTCTACCTCCAGGCAGCGCAGAAAAAATACCGTGAACTCAATGGCCAGGTGGCGGCGTTGAAGCGACTGTCAAAAGAGCAGGGTATTGAAGACATCGCCAGCTTCGATGATTTGATTCGCGTGCTGTTCCCGCACACTGTGTACAAGTCTTACCCTTTGTCTTTTCTGGAGAAAAGCAGGTTCGACAAATTGACAAAATGGCTGAATGGGCTGACGGCACTCGATCTCAATGCTATTGATGCCAGTGAATGTGCCTCTATTGATGAGTGGCTTGAGCTGCTGGATAACAATACGGCACTGCGAATTTCCCATTCAGCGGGCACCACTGGAAAACTGTCGTTCCTGCCGAGAACCCTGAAGGAAGCCGAAAACGTAAACCTTATTCTCCGGGATATGATTCGGGATTGGTATGGCGATGACACAGGGCCGGACCTGATAGCAAGCCCCTTGCCCTATATCCAGCCATCCTATAACGGTGGCTACTACACCATGTTGCGTGGCGCTGAGCTACGCGCAGAGCTATTTGGCGTCACGGAAGAAAACAGCCTGTACCTTTACCCGGACAGAATGAGCGCGGATGTCTGCTCTCTGGCGGGGAGAATTCGGGCCGCCGAGTCAAAAGGAGAGGGCGGTAGTATTGAGTTGAGCCCGGGGTTGATGAAGAAGCGGGACCAGTATATTCAGCGTGAAATCGATAAAAAGGACAGCATAAGAACGTTTTTCCAACAGGCTGTTGATAAATTCGGCGGAAAGTCGGTGTTCCTTTGCACCACGTGGACAATGCTCTATGACGCGATGGTTGAGGCGCGTGAGCGAGGTATCGACAATATTTTTGGTAAAGATAGCGTGCTTGTCTCCGGCGGTGGAAACAAAGGCTATGATCTGCCAGACAACTGGAAGGAGGTTATATTCACTGGCCTGGGGTTTGATCGCGCCTATGAATTGTACGGTATGAGCGAAATGATGTCCGGGTTTCCGGTATGTGAACATGGGCATTATCATATTCCGCCAGTAGTCATTCCATTTGTTCTTGACCCCATCAGCGGCGAGTCGCTACCGCGCAGTGGAACCCAAACGGGGCGCTTCGCTTTTCTCGATCTGATGACGGAAACCTACTGGGGTGGGTTTATCAGTGGCGATGAAGTAACCATGTCGGGATTCGATGGTGATTGCGAATGTGGACGAAAAGGCCTTTATCTTCACTCGGAAATACGGCGCTACAGTGAAAAAGAGGGCGGAGATGACAAGATAAATTGCTCGGGTGCTCCAGAGGCGCATGACAAGGCGCTGGAGTATCTGTTGAATGCCGCTCAGTAAGAGCGCTTTAAAGCGCTGCACTGGAAGTAAGGGTTAACTATGAGTGATCTTTTTGAAGTTCCGTTGGTTGTGCGCGGGCGAGTCATTGATGATTTCAGTGAGACGTTTAAGGGCCGCTCTGGCAGTGTTGGCTTCAAAACGGCAGACGCCAACAAGTACATAGATGAGATCACCCTGTCCCGGCCATCACACATGGCCGACCTTTACTCGATCAGTCTCGAGGACATAATTGAATATCTCGCAGAGCTTGGTCCGCGCCTGGCGCTGGACGAAAATACCCATATGCAGCAGGCGTTTGAACTGTCCCGGTCTACATCCGGTTTGTCAGACAGTATTCTGCGTTACGCCTATGAAACGATTCCCGGTTCCTTTGAACGGGAACAAACGCGGCGGATAGCGGAGAACCTGGTGGGCGCAGCTTATCTGGAGGGCTGGGTTACCATTCGCGAAGGGGTAAAAGTCAGAGCGTTCGGCTCGCGCGCCGTACATATTATCGCCGGCAATGTACCGTTGGTGGGAGTGGCCACCATCATTCGCAATGCAATTACACGCAGTGATGCTGTTATAAAAACGCCGTCGAATGACCCGTTGACGGCTGTTGCCATTGCGCAGACGATGATTGAAATGGCACCAGATCACCCCTTGTCCCGCCATGTGACTGTAGCTTATTGGAAAGGCGGCGATGAGCAATTTGAACAGCAGTTCTACCAGCCCAGAAATATTGAAAAGATAGTTGCCTGGGGCGGTTTCAACAGCATCAAACATATTTCTGCATATCTGCAACCTGGAATCGATCTGATTACGTTGGACCCAAAGCAAAGCAGCACAATTATCGGGCAGGAGGCTTTTGATTCGCCGCAAATCATGGCGCGTGTCGCAGAAAAAGCGGCCATGGACGTTGGAGTATTCAATCAGGAAGGATGCGTCAATGCGCGCGTCATCTATCTGGTCTGCGGTACAGATGAAGCTGGATTGGACAGGGCCAGGCAATTTGCAACGATGCTGTTTGATGCGATACAGAAATTGCCCGATAGCCTGAGTACGCCGCACAAACATTTTGACCCGGCTCTGAAGGATGAGGTTGATGCTTTGCGCTTTGTGGAAGATGAGTACACCGTGATTGGTGGCCGAGGCAACGAAGGTGCCGTGATAGTGTCTCATGACAGTGAGGCGGTAGACTTTGCCCGGGACCTGGCTTGTCGAGTCGCCAATGTCGTGCCGATTGAACATGTTGATACCGCGATCAGATCTGTGAATGCTTATACGCAAACAATAGGCATCTACCCGGATGCCCTAAAGGACGCCATTAAGGATCAGCTGGCCTATCATGGAGGTCAGCGTATGGTGTCGCTGGGGGGTGCAACCAACCCTCCTGCCGATGCGCCTCAGGATGGTATTGAGCCGCTGCGCCGCATGTGTAAGTGGATCGTGGATGATACCCAGTAATCGCTTGAGTCATTGAGTGGGTGAAAATGCAGAGCACATATTATTCAGAATTGTTTGATGGACTGCACGAGCAGGCCAGGGCTATCTCGGGGCTGGACGATTTTGGGGATAGTTACTACAGAGACAATCTCAAGTATCTACTGAATGCCTATGATGCTACAGCGCAATTGAGTGAGCAGGGCAGAGCGGTTATTGCAAAAACCTTGCTGGACTGTCTGGTAAGTCGGCTGTTGTCCGTCGACGGCTGGAAAAAGAACCCACAGTGCCTAAAGCAGACTATCGAATCCCCCATTTTTGTGATTGGCCTCCCCCGTACGGGGACAACTGCACTGCATAAGTTGTTGGCCGCTGATCCTGACTGCCAGTATTTGGAATACTGGTTGGCCACGTCTCCAATGACGAGGCCGCCACGACAGTTGTGGAAGGACAACGCACACTATGCGCGAGCTGAAAAAAGCTTGCAGGAACTTTACGCGCGAGCCGACGGCTTGAAGTCTGCGCATCACATGACTGCGGAGACGGCCGATGAGTGCCGGTTCCTGCTTATGCAGGACTTCGTGGGCATGACCTACCCCTGTAACGCCACTATCCCTGACTATGAATCATGGATTGTTGACACCAATCTGGTGCCGGCTTATCAGCGTCACCGCGATAATTTATGCCTGATCGGCGCCAATGATCAAAGCAAGCGGTGGGTATTGAAAAACCCCGGACACATCTTTGCGTTGCAGGCACTGGTGGCGGTGTATCCGGATTGCAAGATCATACAGACGCACCGCGACCCCTCTGCACTTATTCCGTCAGTCAGCAGCCTGGTCTACCGGGTGAGGTCTGTGAATGAGCCCGGTGTCAGTAAGGCTCAGGTTGGCAGGCAGATGCTGGATCAGTGGGCGCAGTCGCTGGACAGATGCATAGAGGCGCGTAAAGCGATCGAGCCTGACCAGATACTCGATATCTACTATGACGACTTTGTCGCTGACGCCATCGGCACAGCGCGGAGCATCTATTCTCACTTCGACTTGACGATGTCTGCCGAGACAGAGAAAAGCCTGGCGTCATGGCACGATGATAACCGGCAGGGTAAACATGGTGTCCACGACTATTCGGCCCAGGAATACGGTTTGAGTGCCGATATCATCCGCGATCGGTTTGCAGACTATATCAGGCACTTTTCAGTGCCGCTGTATGACGTAGTGGGGTAACAACCAGCGTTGCCTGTCGCTGTTCGCCTAATTTCCTGCCAGCGTACTTCTCTCCTTAGTTTCTACTCCCGGTCTTGACCGACAGACCCCTGATCGGTTTTACTCTAACCCACTGTCGCTGCCCATGGCGGCCTGACTGAGGGCTGAACCTAATGGTAAAAATGGGGTCGCTGCCTGTGTATTCGGGGCGATCGTTTGATTTTCGGAAGGGATAGATGGCTACAAATAAAACGCGTTATTATCTTTCGAAAATGGAATCGTACGGGTATTCGCCCGCAGATGTTCTCGCCGGTACAGGTATAGACGAACAGAGCACGCAGGATATGAGCCTGCAACTTTCCCCCGTACAGTATCAACGTCTCATCGGCAATATTCTGGCGTTAACCGGTGATGATCAGATTGGCTTGAAGCTGGGCGCTTCCTATTCGGTGGGTGATCTTGGTGTGCTCGGCTATGCTGTCCTGAGTAGCAAAACGGTCAAGCTCGCTGGCGATGTTATGAATAGATACAACGAGTTGAACGAGAAAGTGCTGACGCTCGACGGCTATTCACAAGGCGGTAAATGGTGCGTCGAATTGCAGGAGATTTTTCCGCTTGGGACGTTCAAACAGTTCGCTGTTGAAGAATCAGTGGCCAGAATCCAGGCTATCCTGTCTCAGCTCGTAGATGGCCCAGCGGGTCTTACAGAGCTTCACTTCAGTTATGCAAAGCCCCAGTCAATGCAACGGTACGATCAGTTGTTCAGCTGTCCTTGCGTTTTTGACAGCCCGAAAGACCTTATTTATATGGATCCCTCGGTACTGGAGAAGCCTGTCTCTCTGGCCAATGAAACAGTCAATAAACTCTGTGAAGAGCAGTGTTCAAAGCTGGTGCGTGAGTTGAACAGCTCGCATGGTCTGGCCGAGAGAATAATGCGGTTTCTCTACCGCAATCCTGGTCTCTTTCCCAATACTGATGAAATGGCCAGCAGAATGAACATGAGTACACGCTCATTGCGCAGCAAGCTGCAGCAGGAGGGGACAACCTACCAGTGTGTACTTGATGAAACGCGCAAAAATATTGCCATTGAATGGCTGGAAAATACCGACATCACGCCCAAGGAAATCGGCTTCATGCTTGGGTACAGTGATGTGGGTAATTTCCGGCGTGCGTTTCGCTCCTGGACGAATAAAAAGGTGTCAGATTATCGACAATGAACCTGATTCTTTTTGCGCCCAGGGCCAAACTGGATTGCGCAGCACTGGCTAGAGCTTGACGCTTAGTCCGAAACTTCCGTTCATGTGCTCCGTCCAGGCAGAGAGAATAGGCGCTTCCGTTTCCAGTCCGAGCGATCGCAACTCATCTGCCAACGGGTGATCTCCCAGCTCAAGTACTACGCCTTCGCCGCCGGGCAGTGCCTGCTCGCCCGTGCCGCCACGTGTAAACTCATTCTGGTGTGGGACGCCGTCTATCAGGGTATAGCCGATAGCGGGTGCTGGCTCAGTTGCGCCGTCTCCACCGCGCGGAACGGTAAGTGTGAGCACATGCTTATTGTCCATCACCAGCTTGCATGTCGCGTGGTCATCGCCGTAAGAAAAGTCGATATCCTCGACAGTCTTAGGGAAGCCCCATATCTTGAACCCAGCTTCGCAGGTGAAGCTCTGGTTGACCGGTAGTTTGTAGATGTAAGAGCCTACTTCAGCATCCGGTTGTCCCTTGGGGCGCACGAAGAAAATGATGCCGACTTCGTCGTAGTCGCCAAGGTCATTATCCCGGTAGTCGACGATTACGATAGTTGCCTGCGTCTGTCCTGGTGCGGCTTCAACGACTTCGAACGCATCCGGGACAAGCGCCTGCGCTGCGGTCGCATCGACCATATACATCACGGTACCGGATGATGCGTCTCGAACCACGGCGGGAATTTTGACCGTCTTGCCTTGAATAGTGAACTCGGGTTGGTTGCTCATAGTTATGTCTCCGTGTGGGGGTGCCTCTCCGCGGTCCCAGTGTCTTCAATGCGCGGGAGAGAAGGGGTTATAACAATCAGGATCACCCGCCGTTAGCTGTTCTTTCTCGCGTATTCCTCAGTGTATTTTTTAAACTTCTTGAACATCCACTGATTGGCCATGCGCATGATGGGCCGCGTTAAGCCGTCGGTCCACTTAGGTTCACCCCGTTTATCCATCGCCATATACCAGACGACACGGCAGGTACCATCACCGAGATCGGTCACGCGATAGTCCTCAAGGAATTTTTCCGGATTATCTTTGCTGCAACCGAGGAAGGTAAATGCCATTCGCTTGCCAGGCTCCCAGGCGATGAACTCCTCATAGCCATTCATATCGCCCATCATGTAGACGGTGCGCGTGGTGCCCACGCCAAAAGGCTTTGGTGAGGTCCATTCGACTCTTTGGATCGGCAGCGCCCAGACTGTCCAGGCAACTTCATCCTCAAATACCTCAAAGATTTGCTCTGGTGTTGCCTTGACGACAACTTCTGATCTGTAGACGTTCTTTGTCTGCTCTAAAAATTCCAGGCCTACCGGGGTGCATTCGTAATAGTCACTCATAGCTACTCCTCTTATATCGAAGTTAAAAATTTATGGATTCAGCGTGCCTGCAGCCATAGGAACTCGAGTCTTACCCAGACGCCTGATATGCCCACAGTGTTATCCAACAGCATATTTTCGATCAGGCAGCATCACTGGCGCGCGCATCCAGCTCGGCACGAATTCTTGTGTACTCTGCGGCCGTCAAACTGAATCGCGTAAAAGCGGCAGCGCCAGCCCAAAAGCACACCAGGGGGAGACCTCCCATCAGTAGCACAATGGTTTGCGTAACCACTTCAGTCTGCTCCGCCACATTGGGCTCAAAGTTCGACCACTGCAGAGCAAACCCGACGAGTGCAATCATAATACCTGCACCCAGTTTGTTTACAAAACTCCAGCCCGCGAAATAGGCGCCTTCTTTTCGCTCGCCGGTTAAGTATTCATCACAATCGATGATTTCTGACTTCAAGGAGAAGCCCAGCACGTTGGCACAGCTTGAAGCGCCTCCCGCTATCAAGGAACTGAGCGCCATTATCAGCCAGTCTCCTTCACCGATTAGCATGACCATGCCGTACCCTGCGCCGCTGGCGATAAATGACCAGAAGATGAGTTGTCGCTTATCAAAATGCTTGGCCAGCCATATCCAGCCGGGGACCATCGCCAGACTCGAGAGCATATTGATGGCCATAAACAGTGGCAACATGCCATCCATCTTGATGACATACTCAACAAGAAATGGCAGCAGTACACCAATACCGCCCAGGCCGATAGAATCAATAAATACGATCAGCAGCAGCAACCGTGCATGAGGGTTTGCCAGTACATCGCGCAGCGCTCGATAGGGGTTCTCTCCACCGCGCCCTTTGAACGATGCGCGTTCAGGTGGCAAGAGTGAAACGCCCGTAAAGACCAGCACCAGAGTCAGAAAACCCAGTACGTAGGCCATCGCCGTTGCATAAGCTGTACCCTGGCTCACCAGATAGGTGCCCAGTGTGCCCGCAACCAGCATTCCTACGATACGCATCAGTTGCCGGACGCCGAACACTTTATTGCGCTCGTTTGGCAGCAGCGTAATTTCCGCGCCAAGCGCCATATGAGGCACATCAAACATCGTGTATGCAGTGTAGAACCCGACAACGGCAACGCCTATCCACAGGCTTAGCTGGAAACCTTCCAGCGATGCAGGTGGTGCCCACGCCATAATGCTAAAAACGGCCAGCAGTGGTGCCGCGGCGCGCAGCCAGGGTTTGCGTCGACCGCTCGCATGTTCGGTTCTGTCACTGAGGTTGCCAACTAACGGGTCCGAAACTGCGTCCCAGAATTTTGCGATCAGGAATATTGTGCCTACCACAGCGGGCGATGCTCCAAGGTCATCTACCGCGTACTTCATGTACATTATCAATATCAGGACATAGCCATACATGGCGGGTATTGCCGAGAGCCCGTATCCAAACAGAACCTTGTTGCTGAGAAGTTTTGGTTGATTCACTGGGTATCCTTTAGCGGAGGCAATTTCGTGGGCTGGTGTCAGGAGTCTGAGCGCATAGCGGAAATTACCTTCTCGGCAAACCAGCTACTCGCTTCAAAATACTGGCTCTTTGAATCGCAGGGCAGGCTGATGTTGATCCAGCTTACGCCCAACGCTTGCAGCTGTTCACATTGATCAAGAACGGCTCCAGCATCCCAATTCATACCGGAGTGCATATCGAGGCCAAAGGGGATCATGCAGATATCCAGCGGCTGACGTCGATCAAACTGCTGTTCCAGTTTACGGAGATCTGCGATGGCGTTTTCCAGGCCCTTCAGGTCCGCCAGTTCTTTGGTTCGAACATGGCTGGCAAGCTTGCCCTTCACCGGAAAGGGGAGCCAACCGTCACAGTACTGGGCGGCTCGTCGCATGGCGGCAGTACTATTGCCGCCCATCCAGATAGGGGGGTGTGGTGTCTGTACCGGACGGGGTAGGGCGGTATTGCCATCTGCTTGAAAATGGCTGCCTTTGAAGCTGAAAGATTCTCCACTCCAGGCGAGCTTCATCGCCTGCAGAGCTTCCTCCATCAGCTGTCCACGTTCCTCAATGTTTACGCCGCAGGCTCGAAACTCGCCCTCTAGATAACCGGCGCCAACTCCCATGATCATTCGGCCGTTGGAAAGCGCATCCAGGCTCGCTGCAGATTTGGCTACGATAAGAGGGTTACGGTAGGGCAGCACCAGTATATTTGTAAACAGTTTGAGGCTGGTGGTACAGCCGGCGGCAAAACTCAGGGCTACAAAGGGGTCAAAGCTGTGGTGGCCGCCCCTGGCGAGCCAGCGATCGTCAGGTGCGGGATGGTCGGTGACAAAAGCCGCATTGAAGCCCGCTGCTTCAACATGGCGAGCACATTCCGTAATGCCTTGAGCGGAGGAAAATTCAGCACCGAGATCGATGCGGTCCACTGGTAGTTGTACTGCAAACTGCATGTAACAGCTCCTTTCACTGCGCATATATCGAATCGTACTGGCCTCAGTAGAGGCTTGTTGAGTTGCGCTTACTTCAAACTATCAGGGTTTCGCACGACGTATTGAACAGGACGCTCTTTCGTAGCGCTTGTCTCCCCTATTGCGCCAGACCGCTAAAGAGCAGTTTGATCTGGTTATTCACAATCTGATCCTGCGTATAGCGGCTTTTTGGTGTGTACCAGATAACCGTTGAAGAAATAAGGTCCATGATCATTCGCAGTACCAGATTCATATCCAGATCTGATCGGAACGCACCACTGCGAACCCCTTCCTGCAATACGCCATACCAGATGCGCTCCACTTCCAACATCACTTCGTTAACGTAGGAGAACTCGGGGTTGCGATTCAGAAATTTGCGCTCGTGCATGATCACCGTGAGTTCTGAGGAGTGATCCAGTGACACTTTTAGACCGGCAGCAATTAAATTGGAGAGTGTTTCAGAGACATCTTCGCTTTCAGCGAGAACACTCTCATAAAGCGGTACCAGTTTGTCGACGAACCGCTTGAGGAGATCGTGTAGCATCTCGTCCTTGGATTTGAAGTGATGGTAGAGGCTCCCGGATAATATACCTGCGGCATCGCCTATCTCACGAATAGAAGCGGCCTCAAACCCTCTGCTGGCAAATAGTTTTGCAGCCACCTGGAGTATTTCCTCCCGGCGGTTACTGACGACTCGCCCTCTTTTTTTAGGTTTGCTGTTCAATCGATGATGCTCCCTCAATGGAATGAAACATGGGACAACCAGCTTTTTTACAGGGCGGTAATACAGTCCGGATTAACGGTCAGTGTGCAACGCCCATCGAGCAGTATCCGGTCTGCGATTTTGCAAGGAACGTCTACTTCAGCAAGCGCTTCGAGCCTCGCTTTTATTAAATTTCGAAAGATAATAGTAAACCAATCGGTTGCTTGGTTCAATGACGGAATGTACTATTTCGCGCCTCTGTCCGCGCGGTGCTGAGGCCAGTCTATGGAAACTGACAGAATTATGACAGGACTGAATCCGTGGATGGCGCGCCTCCTTGAGTCGCGCTCGCAGCAGGCCATGTGGTGGCCAGATACCAGTGCATGTCAAAGGTGCGCGCCGCGTTAAAACGAATACGGACTCGGCTTAAGCCCTCATGAGAGATTCAAGGTTGTTTTTGCGATACAACCCGGGCGGCATGCCTGTCCAGCGCTTGAAGGTGCGGTTGAAGGCACTGGAATCTTCGAAGCCCATCAAGCTCGCTGTCTCGGTTACGCTGAGCTCCGGCCGATGAAGATACCGGATTGCGGCGTCCTTGCGTAATTCATCCTTGATAAGCTGGTAACTTGTTCCTTCCTCGGCCAATCTCCGCTGCAGACTAGAGCAGGAAATATGCAAAATCTCTGAGATTTTTTCCCTACTGGGAAACCCTTTAGTGAAATCAGAGCCGACGATGAATCGTATTTGAGCCATGATGCTTTTCAGGTTCTTGCGTGACATGACAAGCAGTTCATAGGGCGCTTCTTCCAGCAATTTCGTCAGCGATTCTTCCGTTTGTACAATTGGTCTGCGCAGGTGCTCAGCGGAGAAGCGCACCTCATTTTCGCTCTGGGAGAGGCGCACATCACTTTCAAACAGTATGCTGTAGGCATCCAGTTCTTCGTTTGCGGGCTCCCTCAACCTCACTTCGGTCGTCTCAATAAACTGGCCGGATAGCCAGGACCAGAGACGAAGAAGGAACGATATATCGTAGGCGTATTTCTCCTCTTTATCGCGGCCGGTAAAGTGGATGATTGCTTCGTCCTCATCCTGCTCAAAGTTGAAGCGCCAACCGGGGTGGCCGTAGTGGCGGTAGAAATCCGCCGTACACGCGATCGCCTGCCCCATATTGCTGCACGACAAAAGCGCCAGGCACATCAAGCGCAATCCGGTGGTTGGCTCATCTTTATTGACAGGCAAGCCAAACAGGTGCCTCTGCGAATAAAGCGCGACACGCCGCAGTAACTGGCAGTACACCTTGGTTGGAATGCGTGCATCCCTTGCGGTGGTGCCAGTCGCGCTCAGGGAGAGATTGATGCCATCGAGTATCTTGTCGATGTCACCGCCCTTTTTCTCGGCAGACAGTAGCAGGCTTTTCACCAGACTCGCCGGAAGAGTTTCTTCATTCATAGCTAATTCCCCGGAAACCTCACGTGAACGGAACTGCGCCGACGGTCATGCCGTCGGCTTTGCTTCGGGGTCAAACTTGATTTGCATCTCCTTGATCCCGTTGACAAAATAATCCCTAACATACTGAACAGGTGCAGCAAAGGTCGGGTTGCGCAAGCGCGGTAAGATTTCCTCGAACATTACCTGCATTTCCAGTCGGGCCAAATGTGACCCCAGGCAGAAGTGCTGGCCAAAACCAAAAGCGCGGTGCTCCTTGTAGAGATCGGGCATGGTTTTGTGGCGGTTGATGTTAAAAGCCATGGGGTCATCAAAAACTCGATCGTCGCGGTTGATTCCGTGCCAGAACAGGATAATTTTGTCTCCCTTCTTGATCTGCTGCCCACCGACTTCCACATCGTCCATTGCCACCCGGCGCATACACAGAAAAGCGGCGTTATAGCGAAGAATTTCCTCGCAGGCATAGGGAATTAGATCCGGGTTCTCCACCAGCATTTGCAGTTGGTCGGGATGCTCCATGAGCAATCGCATTCCATGTGCAGTCACTGAGCGGGTACTTTCGTTACCTGCGGCAATCAGCATCAAAAAGAATGCCGCGAACTCATCAGACGTGAGTTTCTCGTCGTTGATTTTGCCGTCCAGTAACGCACCGACAATGTTATTGAGCGGCTTCTCTGCGTGCTGGCGAGTCAAATCCGCAGCATAGACATAGATGTTGGCAGCGGCCTCCTGTGCCGCCGCGGAATTATCTTCACCTTCGCTCATGGAGTCGTCTTCGCGAAAGAACATGGCGTTAGTCCAGGCAAAGAATTGCTTCCGGTCTTCCTTGGGTACGCCACACAGCTCCAGAATCGCCATAAGCGGCAGCTCGGCTGCCACATCCTCAACGAATTCGCATTCTCCACGCGGCGCTACCGCATCGACAATCTCTTTGGCGTACTGACGGAATTTCGCTTCATAGGAGCTAACGGTCGTGGGGGTAAAGGCGTTGCGAGCAATGCGGCGAAGCTTGTTGTGGCGGGGCGGGTCCATATTGACCAGCATCAGGCGTTGTGATTCCAGGCTGCCTTCTTCGGCCTCCATTGGAATCGCAGTCGCTTCCTCGCTGGAGAACAGCAGTGGCTGCTTGCAGATAAAATCCACTTCTTCCCGGCCTTGAATGGCCCAGTAGGGTATACCGGTGATGGGATCGTCAATCTTGACGACTCTGCCACCTTGCTCACGCACTGCCAGCATGGCGTCATGGTGATTGCCGTTCACATAAAGATCCGGGTCTAACAAATTGGTGTAAGGGCAACTGGACATGGTTTCTCCTGATTAGATTTATGGACCCGCCTGGCAGGTCGGTTCATGATAGATTTACCGCTGGTTAGTCACTCAATAGTTTGCCTTCAACGATGTCCAAAAACACCTCGATGGCCTCACGCATCGCTGTTTTCTGGCTGGCATGGTGATACAGGCACAGGCCCATAACACTGCCAAAGAAAAACATGCTCAGGCTATCCGTGCTGCGCGCAGAAGAAATCTCCCCGCTGGTTTTGGCGTCGTCGAATACCCGTGTCAACGCTGATAACACGGTGCTGGAGCGATTGGATAGATGCTGTTTCAGCGTGGGCTCCTGGCGCACTTCTACCGGGAGGGAGGATAGAAAAGCCGTGGCCGCCGGATTGCTCTCATGCAGGTCAGCGGTCAATAGCAGTATCTGGTGCAGGCGGGCCTTGAAGTTCTGATTGTCGATCAAAGCGATACTGATATCGGGTACCAGAACCTCGTAGATGTGTTCCAGAGTCGCGGCATACAGCGCCCCCTTGGAATCAAAATACTGGTAGATTGCCGGCCCGGTTAAGCCTGCCTCGCGGCCTACGGCGGCGAAGGTGGTGGCAGCAAAGCCCTTTTCGGTAAAGCACTTCAGCGCGCTGGCCAAAATTTTTGATCGTGTTTCGCCCGGGTTGCGCTGCGATGGCCGCCCCAATTTTGCCTTTTTCGGGGCGGCAGCAGCTCTTCGGTGAGCTGCTTTTGCAGGTTTTTGTGCGCTGGCGGCACGGGTCTTTGTCAGCGATGTTTCCCGGTTGGTCATAGCGAAGTTATTATCTCCATCGGCACAGGAACTAACAGCAATCTAGCCTACACTCTTTAATTAATAAACACATCTATTAATTATTAGGAGGGTCAGTATTGTCCTGCACCAAGGGTTACATGCGAGGCATCCTGACAGTTTCCGGTTAGTGAATCAGCGCGGGTTGTTGCGCTAGACCTATGGCGTTGGGGGTACAGGTTTGCCGCGATTGAGCCCGCTGCGCTAAACGTATGGCGGGCGTTATCGGAACAAAACCTGAGGCACTACCGCAGTGTTAAAAGCGCGCTAGATACGCTCAATAATAGTGCCGGTCCCGATGCTGGCCCCGCAACACATTGTGATTAATGCCGTATTCTGATCTTTGCGTTCCAGTGCGTGCAATGCGGTAGTAATCAATCGTGCACCCGTGGATCCGACCGGGTGCCCCAGGGCTATTGCGCCCCCCTGTGGATTGACAATATCCATATCCGGGTTATAGACCCGGGCCCAGGAAAGACAGACAGCAGCAAAGGCCTCATTGATTTCAACATGATCGATATCGCCCATGTTCATGCCGCTCTTTTTGAACAACTCTCGGGTCGCATCGACCGGGCCGTCCAACAAGTAGTAGGGGTCGGTACCGACCACGACATTGGTGATGATGCGCGCTCTGGGTTTGAGGCCGCGGCGTTTGGCTTCCTCGGCACTCATCCACAATACCGCGGCGGAGCCGTCCGATAGTTGCGAAGATGTGCCCGCGGTGTGATATGCCCCTTCGTAGACAGGCTTCAGGTTGGCTAAGCCTTCCATCG
The DNA here is from genome assembly GCA_902705825.1 of Halioglobus japonicus. Taxonomy (GTDB): domain Bacteria; phylum Pseudomonadota; class Gammaproteobacteria; order Pseudomonadales; family Halieaceae; genus Marimicrobium. Next base: position 307,862 of record CACSIL010000001.1, read on the forward strand.
TTGTTTCGCGCAGGCCCTGGTCGCGCGTCACGGTTCGGGTCTGGCCGGTGAGGTTGCCGTCTTCGCCGACAATCGGCGCTTCCACCTGGATCACTTCCCGATCAAACCAGCCGTTGTCCCAGGCCTGTTTTGCCAGCTGCTGTGACCGGCAGCCAAATTCTTCGAGCTCCTGACGACTGATCCCGCGATTATCCGCTATTCGCTGAGCCGCGTGGAACTGCCCTTTCGCCTCATCCCATGGCCATTCTTGCGGGCGTGAACGCCCGGCAGGTTTGTAGCGGCCGTTGTCGCCCAGGCTGATTCTACTCATCGACTCAATACCACAGCCGATACCGATGTCTATGGTGCCGTTATCGATCAGGGCAGCTATCATGTGGTTGGCCGCTTGTGCCGAACCACATTGCGCATCGACTGTCATCGCGCCGGGAGCAAACCCCGTGCCCATGGATAGCCAGGCGGTTCTGGTGACATTGCTTGCCTGCTCACCGGCTTGCGTGACACAGCCGCCGATAATCTGATTTACATCGTCCGGTGCCACACCCGCTTTCTCGATCACGGCTTTCTGTGCTAATGCCAGTAACTGAGATGCATGGAACCCACTCAGCTCTCCGACGATGGGTTTACCTCTGCCGATGGGGGTTCTCAGCGCTTCTACAATGACAGCTTCAGCCATGGGTTTCTCCTATATAAAATTGAAAACCGGAGGGATTATGCCCCCGGAATATGTCTGTTCGGGAATAGCGGCGGTGGAGGCTAATCTTGCGGCGTATAATCAGCGGGTAGTGTGATTGTCTTGTACTCGCAAAATTCGCCCAAGCCCTCCGGCCCCAGCTCTCGTCCCAGTCCCGACTGTTTGAAGCCGCCAAATGGGCTGTGGAAATCCATTCCCTGGCCATTGACGCCATAAGTGCCGGTGCGAACCTGGCGGGCAATATTCAGCCCTTGTTCTACATCGTTACACCATACCGATCCGGACAGGCCATAATTTGAGTCGTTAGCAATGGCTACCGCTTCTGCTTCATCGCTATAGGGGATCACAACAACGGCTGGGCCAAAGATCTCTTCCTGCGCGATGCGCATGCTGTTATCGACATTGGAGAAAATCGTCGGCTCAACATACCAGCCTTTATCCAGGCCTGCAGGCCGCCCTCCGCCGGTGGCGATAGTAGCTCCCTCTTCCTTGCCCAGAGCGATATAGCTTTCCACGCGATCGCGATGGTGGCTGGCAAAAAGAGGGCCGATATCGCAGGCCTGATCCATAGGGTCACCGACATTGAGCGCGCCGACAGCCGCGACGAGAGCGTCGACGGTGTCCTGATAGCGGGCATGCGAGGCGAGAATTCGCGTTTGTGCCACACAGGCCTGCCCCGTGTTCATCATGGCGCTCGGCAAAAGTTGTGGTACCAGAGTATCCAGATCGCTGTCGTCGAGGATGATGGCCGCGGATTTTCCGCCGAGCTCCAGCGTACAGCGTTTCAACTGTTGTCCGCAGATGGCGCCAATTTTTCTGCCTGCAGCTGTGCTGCCGGTGAAGGTCACTTTGTCAACGCCGGGATGGGAAACCAGGTACTGACTGACCTCGCGATCCGCCGGCACAATGTTAACAACGCCCGGTGGAATGGACGTTGTCGCCAGCGCTTCCGCGAGCGCATAGGCATCCAGTGGCGTCTCCTGCGCGGGTTTCAACACCACGGTACAGCCGGCGGCCAGCGCGGGGGCCAGCTTCAGCATTGTGGTGAACAAAGGCACATTCCAGGGTGTAATGGCAGCGACTACGCCCACCGCTTCCTGACGCACCACCACGGGCCCCATCATGCCCTGGCGACCCTGTTCAAAAGGAAAGTTTCTTGCTACACCGGCATAATAGTCCAGCACCATAATGGGCGCGAACGTCTGGCCTGCGGTGGAAAAGGAGATTGGGCAGCCCATTTCCTGGGTAATAACTGAGGCCATACCCGGGATGTCCCGCTGCAATGCAGTGGACAACTCTTGCATGCAATCGGCCCGTTCACTGGCGCTCATGCGCGGCCAGGGGCCGTGGTCGAATGCCTCGCGCGCCGCCATCACTGCGCTGTCAATATCGGCTGACTGGCCAGCGGGAACCGTCGCTATGGACTGTTCAGTCGCGGGGTTGATCACCTCGAAGGTGGCTGTTGAGGACGGTGCGGACCACTCATTGTTGATAAAAAAACGATCGAAACTTTTAACAGTGAACACTTGTTCAGTCATGGTTATATACTCTGTGGCTATGACACTCTAAAGCGCCCGGCTAAGGCGATTTCCAGCGCTTTTGGATAGGAGGGTTTACCGCTTGGTGCTCTCGGTACTTCGGCAACTACATGTAACTCACGTGGGATTTTATAACCGGCAATGTGCTTGCGCGCTTCGTCCTGTACTGCGGCCAGACTTAAAGGGTTATCACCCTTGGCCGAGACTATTGCCGTTACCTTGCTGCCGAAACGTTCATCCGGTGTTGCCACTACCAGACAATCATAGATGTTGGGGTGGTTCTTGAGGGCCTGCTCCACTTCTTCCGGGAAAATCTTTTCCCCACCGGAATTGATGCAGTTTGAGCCACGGCCAAAAATGGTAATGCTGTTGTCTTCTTCCAGACACGCTTCGTCGCCGACCAGTAGCCAGGTCTCGCCCTCTATTTCGACAAAGGTTTTTGCTGTTTTGACCGGATCATTGTAATAGCCGGTGGGGATATAGCCGCTGCGTGCAAAAATGCCTGTTTCGCCGGGTTTGACGTGCTGGTGGGGTTCGCCCTCGATGTCGCTGATGACGGACATGAACTCACTCTTCTGCACATTGCCAAGCCCTTTCCCTTTCGCGCCACCGCCGTCGGCTCCCATGTTGCCACTCTCGGATGAGCCGAACGAATTTCTGATAACAAGGTTGGGAAAACGCTGGCGGAAGGCTTCCTGCTTGCTGTCGGAAAAGACTGCACCGCCAGAGCCAATGCTATACAGACTGCCAAGGTTCCAGCGCTCGGGATGTTTCTCCAGTGAATCCAGCAGCGGGGCGGCCATGGCATCGCCGACAATCGCAATAGAATTCACTTTTTCTTTTTCAACGATACGCCATACCGTGTCGCCGACCAGCGAATGCTCTGGATTCAGTACCACCGTATTGCCAGCCAATAGCTGAATACAGGCAAACCACCAGCAGGAGCCATGCATCAACGGTGCCAGCGCCATGCAGGTGAGAGGCGATTTACTCACGCGTGTGGTTATCTGCTCTGGCGCGGTGATGACGCCCTCCGGATGGAAAAGCCCGCCGCCACCGAGAGCCGCAAAAAAGACATTTTTATGCGGCCACATTACGCCCTTGGGCATGCCGGTGGTGCCGCCGGTATAAAGGATAAACAGATCGTCGTCGGAGCGCTCGGGGAAATCCCGCTCGGCACTCTGCTCAGTAAGCGACGCTTCGTACTCCACCGCAGCTATAGTGCCCGGATCATTGTCGCTGCTGTCCTCGACGTAAATATAGGTGTGCAGCTTGGGTACGTCTGACTGAATCGACGCAATATGCGGTACAAACTCGCGATGATGAATACAGGCGCGCATGTCGGCGTTCTGGAAAATATAGCTCAACTCTTCTTCAACGTAACGGTAGTTGACGTTGATGGGTACGGCCCGCAATTTGAAACACGCGAGCATACCTTCGAGATACTCGTTGCAGTTGTAAAGATAAAGCCCTACATGATCTCCCGCCTTTATGCCGCGGCCTGCGAGGAAGTGGGCAAGTTTATTGGCGCGCTTGTCCAGCTCGAGAAATGTCGCACGTTGATCACCGCATACCTGTGCGGTTCTGTCCGGCACTTCATCGGCAACCAGCTCAAACATATCTGCGATATTAAAATGTTTGTTCATTTGGCCAGTCCTTCCTGGTATTTGTCTGTTGAATGCTTCGCTATGCAGTTAACACCTAGTATACGATGACGCCGCGTGCATTGGCGTTGTTCTTCATATCCTCAAAAGCCTGCGGTGCTTCATCGATGCTATAGGATCGACTCACCATATCATCCAGATTCAACTTGCCAGCTTTGTACAGATCGAGCAGGCGTGGGAAATCCACTGGGGGATTGGCGTCGCCGTAGATGCAGCCCTTCAGGGTTTTGGCGCTCATGGCCAGAGTCAGGGCATTGAAAGTGACTGTGTCTGTCAATGCGGCTACGCCGACGATTACCGCAGTACCACCGCGGCGTACAGATTCGTGTGCCTGCTCCATCAGTACAGGTATACCCACCGCTTCAAAGGCATAATCTGCGCCTTCGCCTGTCAGTTCCTGAATCTTCTGCACCGGGGCATCACGTTCTGAGTTGATCAAATGGGTGGCGCCGAAATGCTCAGCCATTGCCAGTTTGTTGTCGGCCACGTCGATGGCAATAATTTTGTTGGCCCCGGCCAGCTTTGCGCCCTGGATGATGGATAGACCGATACCGCCGCAGCCGAAAACGACCACGCTGGAACCCGGTTCTATCTTCGCAGTATTAATGGCCGCGCCAACGCCGGTCATGACGGCGCATCCCACCAGTGCGGCTTTATCCAGTGGGATATCCTTCTCGATTTTTATCGCGCTGGTCTCCGGGATCACGGCGTACTCGGCCATACATCCCAAAAACTGCATCACATTGATGTCCTCGCCATTACTGTGAACCCTGGCTGTATCGTCCAGCATCTTGCCGGTCATTTTGCCACTGGTACAAAGATGTGGGCGATGGTTATGGCAAGAACTGCATTCGCCGCAGGCAGGGACGTAAGACAGTACAACATGGTCGCCCACGGCAAATCTTGTTACACCTTCGCCCACCTCATCAACGATACCTGCACCTTCGTGGCCGATCACACAGGGCAGGGGAAGCGGCAGCCTGCCTTCGATCAGGGACAGATCAGAATGGCATACGCCAGTGGCTTTCATTCTGATTTTCAGCTCACCTTTTTTAGGTGGATCTATTGTCAGTTCCTCTACAGAGAAGCCTCCCGATTCACGCACTACAGCTGCTTTCATAGATAGTACCCTTTGAATTCAATCATGATGTTTCTTATATCCAGAGTTGGTTTCGACCATGGAGGACTCGCGAACCACGCTCGATTCTAAAGAAAAGTATCGGAGTGTGGGAAGCGGAAGGCAATGTCATATCAGTGCAGAATGGTGTCATTACCGATCAACTTGAATGCCTGGCTGGCGAACAGAAAAAAATCAAAATGGAAAATGGGAATTCGAGGAAAAATGTGTTTTTCTTATCCGGAATTTTTAAAGTGCCTATTTTCGATAGGACTTTTGGGAATAATCTCAGTCGCTGTCAGGAACACCGTTATTCAGCCCTGGCTAAATCTGAGCAGTAGCAAAACGAACCAGTAGCGCGTGATTTGGAGTATTTGATGAGTAAAGAGCAGGCGGATTTCAAAGCAAAAATGCAGGCTTATGTCGACTCGGGGGAGGTTGGCGTTAAAACCAGCTGGGATGATGTTAATCGCCCGATGATCAGGCACTGGGCTCAGGCAATGAATGATAAGAACCCGATCTACACGGATGAGGAGTTCGCTGCCGGTACCCGTCACGGTGGCCTGGTAGCCCCGCCGACGATGATTCAGGCCTGGACTATGANNGGTTTGCGCGAGCAGGCGCCGGGCTCTTCCACCACAGATCCGATGTCGGATGCCGGCAACGCTATGATCGAGGCAGGGTATGTTGCGGTGGTGGCAACCAACTGTGAGCAGACCTACTTTCGCTATGTTAAGCCCGGTGAAAAACTGCATCACAAATACCGTTTGGAATCGATTTCCGATGAGAAAAAAACCGGATTGGGCAGCGGGTACTTTCTGACGCAGCTGTTGGAGTACTGCACTGAAGATGGCGAAAAAGTGGCTGAAATGCGTTTCACTATTTTGCGCTACAAGCCAGAGAAACGAGAGCCAAAGCGGCCGCCGCGCGCCCGTCCGGGTATGACCCGTGACACTGAGTTTTTCTGGCAGGGGTTGCACGAGGATAACAAACTGCTCATTCAGCGGTGTGTATCGTGCCAGTCACTGCGTCACCCGCCTGCCCCGATGTGTCCCAAATGCCATTCACTGGAGCATGATACGGTCGAGGCGTCGGGTAAGGGCGTACTCTACAGTCACGTCACTATGCACTATCCGCCACTGCCCGCCTTTGAATATCCGAACACCATCGCTCTGGTCGAGTTGGAAGAGGGTACGCGCCTGATTGCCGGGCTTATCGATATTTCGCGTGACGATGTTGAGATTGGTATGCCGCTGCAGTTGGAGATTGTCAGGTGTGATGATGAGTTAACTGTTCCGATGTTCCGACGAGCTGATTAGTTAGAGGAAGCCATGAGTAAGCAAACGTTCAACAATACCTGTTTTGATCAGGTTTCCGTGGGTGACAAGCTGCCCCCACTGGAGATCGATATCACGCCTTCCCTGATTGTCTCGACAGCAATAGCTTCGCGCGACTATCAGGATGTCCATCACGATAAGACCCGGGCACAAGAGCTTGGCTCGCCCGATATTTTTATGAACATACTGACGTCCAATGGCCTCGTTGGCAGCTATGTCACTGATTGGGCGGGCCCTGAAGCCATACTGCAATCGGTGAATATACGTCTCGGTGCGCCGAACTATCCGGGTGACACCATGATAATGAGCGGCGAGGTGATCGCGAAACGCGAAGAGGATGGCAAGTATCTTGTCGATCTGGCCGTGGCCGGGAAAAATAATATCGGTGTTCACGTGAGTGGCAAAGTGGTCGTTGATCTGCTGAAAACTGCACCGTAAATATAGGGATTGCAAATGAGCGCTAATAGTTCTGAAAGAAGTTTGGCCAATAAGGCTGCGATAGTCGGTATAGGGGCAACTGAGTTTTCCAAAGAATCGGGTCGCAGCGAGCTGCAGTTGGCCGCTGAGTGTGTGATTGATGCCCTGGCTGATGCCGGTATAGATCCCGCCGAAGTCGATGGCATGTGTACATTCAAATCCGACAATAACCCCGAATCGGAAGTGCATCGGGTTATTGGCGGTAAAAACCTCAAGTTTTTCAGTCGCATTGACTACGGCGGCGGTGCCGCGTGCGCTGTTGTGATGCAGGCGGCTATGGCAATTGCCATGGGTATTTGTGAAGTGGCCGTAGTGTATCGGGCATTTAATGAGCGTTCACAGTACCGCTACGGTAGCGGCGCTTCTCATAAAACAGCAGCCCACAATTATGACGGCGCTACCCGGGCCTGGGGTGGGGTGCATGGCCTGGTCTCGCCGGCATCCAATGTCGCTATGAGTGCGACGCGGTACATGTATGAATACGGCGCCACCAGTGAGGATTTCGGGCGTTACTGCGTGCTGGCGAGAAAGCACGCGGCCAATAACCCGAAGGCGTGGTTTTATCAAAAACCTATTACACTGGAAGACCATCAGAATTCGCGCTGGATCGTAGAGCCTTTGCGATTGCTGGATTGCTGCCAGGAAAGTGATGGCGGTGTGGCGCTGGTTCTGACCTCACCAGAGCGAGCCAAAACCCTTAAACAAACGCCCGCGCTGGTGCGTGCAGCGACTCAGGGCTCCTGTGATGATCAGCACACCATGACAAGCTACTACCGGGAGAATATCGCGCATTTGCCGGAGATGAAGTTGGTGGCAGACCAGCTGTGGGCGATGTCGGGTCTAAAACCCGGCGATATGCAGTATGCGACGATCTATGATCACTTTTCTCCGTATGTTTTCCAGCAGCTGGAGGCGTTGGGTTATTGTGATCTGGGCCAGGCAAAGGATTTCATCCGGGAGGGGCACCTGGAGTTGGATGGCAGCCTGCCGACAAACACCCATGGTGGGCAACTGGGCGAAGCGTATATCCACGGGGTGAATGGCATTGCAGAAGCCGTGCGACAAATTCGCGGAACGTCCTGTAATCAAGTGAAGCAGGTAGAGCATGCTATCGTCACTGCTGGTACCGGTGTTCCCACCTCGGGGTTGATTCTGGGGCAGCTATAGCGCTGTCGGTCGACAGCCTCTGCGCCCTATTGCCCGAGGATCGGGAACGCTGGAGATTTTGCAATGACGACTGTACGCGAACTGATTCAATCTCGTGCTGACGACGATAGCACCGCGCTGTTGTTCGAAGATGATTCCTGGACCTATCGAGAGTTTGTTGAGGAATGCTCGGTGCGGGCAAACTTTCTGTTGGAAAATCGTCTTGAAGGGCCTTTCCATGTCGGCGTTCTATTGCAGAATGTCCCGGAGTATCCCATGTGGCTGGGGGCAGCGGCGCTTGCCGGTGCGGTTATTGTTGGCATCAATCCCACACGGCGGGGCGCCGATCTCGCCCGTGATATCAACCATACCGATTGCCAGCTGATCATTACTGAGCAGTGCTACCAGTCGCAGCTCGAAAATCTCGATCTCAATGTATCCACGAGTCGAATCCTTAATATCGATGACGAGGGCTATGGCCCTGTATTGCAGCCTTATCGGGCGGCGCCCATACCTGCCGTCACGGTGACGGAAAAAGATACGTTCCTCCTTATTTTTACCTCAGGTACAAGCGGCGCACCCAAGGCCTGTATATGTTCGCAGGGGCGATTGGCTGTAACGGCAGAAAACATAGTGGGCCGCTGTCAGCTCAATGCATCTGATGTTCTGTATCAGGTAATGCCGATGTTTCATTCCAATACCCTGATGGCTGCCTGGGCGCCCGCGCTAGTGGCCGGGGCAACCAGTGCATTGCGCAGAAAGTTTTCAGCGTCTGGTTTTCTACCCGATGTGCGCAAGTTCGGGGCAACCTATTTCAACTACGTAGGCAAGCCCCTTGCATTCATTCTGGCTACTGAAGAGAAACCGGATGATGCCTCCAATAGCCTGACCCGGATCTTCGGGAATGAAGCGGCCGAGCAGGACAGGCTTGAGTTCAGTCGACGTTTTGGTTGTGAAGTGACTGATGGCTACGGGTCTACTGAGGGTGGGGTGAGGTTGGCGCTCGATGACGAGACACCGGCAAACGCTATCGGGCGAGCCACGGAGGGTGTGGTCGTATTGAATGCGACAACAGAAGAGCCCTGTGCCATCGCTCAGTTTGACGAGCAGGGCCGTTTGATGAATGCCGATGAGGCGGTCGGAGAGCTGGTCGACACTCGCGGAGCGAGGATGTTTGAGGGCTACTGGAATAACGAAGAGGCAACGAACAATCGCGTTCGCAAGGGGTATTTCTGGAGTGGTGATCTGGCCTACCGCGATGCCAATGACGTGATTTATTTTGCCGGCCGGGATTCAGAGTGGCTGCGTGTTGATGGCGAGAATATCGCGGTAACCCCCATTGAAAGGGTGATCAGCCGGCATCCGGATGTTGTGTTGGCCTGCGTTTATGCTGTCCCCGATGCGGTGGCCGGTGACAATGTGATGGTCGCCCTGCAGTTGCGGGAAAGTGTGGCGTTTGATCCAGCCCGGTTCATTGAATTTCTCGGCAAGCAAAGTGATTTTGGTACGAAGTGGATGCCGCGCTACATTCGAGTCGATAAGCAACTACCTGTCACGCAGACGAATAAAATCATCAAGACAGTGTTGAGTAAGCAGCGCTGGACAGCGGATGTGCCGGTGTGGGGGCAGCTCGAGCGCAACGGCGCCTATGTTGTCATAGGTGAGCAGGAAGCCCGCTTGATTGATGAGGCATTCGAAAAGCGCGGGCGGGGCCAGGTTCTCGCGCTGTAGCGTCGCTCAAGAGGGCGGTCTGCATTGGCTGCTTGCTCGCTGTTCCCGCCAGTGCATTCAGGCCGTGCTGGAGTGCATTTAGGTCTGTATTTCTGCCGCTACCCGAATAAAGCCAAGTGATTGCTTGGGTAATGGCTGGGTATGACGTGAGGAGCCACCCCTGGCCCAGCTGATCGGCTGGCAGCCGGTTGTGATGGCGGGCGCTGCGAGCGGGCGCTTCTCTGGCGAGAATGTCGCTAAGTAGCTGTAATATATCAATAAGTACTGCCATTTTCCGAGATGGCCTCCCCCTGATTCTGTCAATCCTGTGCCGATAAAACCCTCTCCTGTTCCCTGCAAAAAGTCTATGGCCGAAGCGGCCTAATTGAGCCAAAATGACACTTGTAATAACAACCAAGTGTTTGCTAGGGTATTGCCATTGTGTAGTGGCCAGCAGACGGAGTGATTTTGCATTGGCAGCTGTACAGGTTGAATGAAGCACTAATTTGCGCTGGCGAGATGGAACGGTCACGGCGTTTTAATAATAAGTAGGCAGCTCCGGAGTGCGCATCGCATGGGAAGTAGCATCAAAAAAATCGGTTCGAATCGAAAGCTTGATCTGAGCCGGGTTTCAAAAATATTGGCCCTGCCGCTGGCAATGTCAGCCAGTTCGAGTTTCGGCGCGGCCCTTGAAGAGATCCTGGTTACTGCGGAAAAGCGTGCCGCAAATATTCAGGATGTGCCGATTGCCATGAATGCATTCGATGCGTCGGATATAAACCGCCTGAACATTGTCGACACAAAAGATGTCAGCCGTTATACGCCGGGGCTCGTTATTGTGAACAGCACGGGTGGGAGGGGCCAGATGCAGGCCTATTCGCGCGGGCTGGGAAATTTTGACTTGAATCCAGGGGGCATGCAAAGGATTGGCATGTATCTCGATGGTGCCTATCTGGGTACAGGAATTGGCGGCATTTTCGACCTCGTGGATATCGAGCGGATTGAGGTGCTTAAGGGGCCTCAAGGCACCCTCTACGGGCGCAATACGATTGGTGGTGCAATCAACATTATTGCAGTTAAACCCGATGAGGAATTCTCGGCGCATGGTATGGGGCTGTACGGTGATGACAACCAGCAGTCGATTCAGGGCTCGGTGAATATCCCTCTTACAGACACCGTGTTCGCCAGGGTATCCGCTACCTATGCCCACATGGATGGTCTCTATGAAAATACCAACCCCGGTGCCGATGACCCATCCGATCAGGATAAGGCGGAGTCAGGTCGGATTGCATTGCGCTGGCTTGCCAGTGACAACCTGACTCTGGACTACAGCTTTGATGGGTCAAATACTCGCGATTCAACCTCCGCGTTCTGGATCACCGGCTATAAAGACCCTGCGGCGGGGTCCTGTGCGGCTCTGTATTTCCCCGCTTGCGTCAATGATACGTATCCCGATCTATGGCCCGACAATATTCTGGTAGGCCACCCTGACAAGATTGGCATGAATGAAACGTACTTCAAGTTCGACAGCTACCGACATATCCTGACGGGTGAATACGATTTGAATGACAACCTGACCATTAAGTCGGTGTCGGCGGCTTATGGTTACGACCGCAAGCAATCCACCGATGTCGATGGCACGGCGGAGAGACTGTTCAATGCCACGAAGCATGGCCATTACAGCTCGATACAGCAGGATGTTAACTTCATCGGGACAGCGTTCGATGATCGTCTCGACTACACGGTTGGAGCCAACTTCTTCAAGGAGTGGAATGAATCCACCGATACCAACAACATATTTGTCGATGTGCCGTTGCCGTTTGGGCTCGATATTTCCAGTACGCGAAGATCGAATAACACCAATATTTCCTGGGGCATCTATGGTCAGGTGACGGGGCACATCACTGAAGCGATGCAGCTGACTCTGGGTACGCGTTACAGCGAGGATCACAAAGAGTCATCGACCGGTGAAAACAAGCTTGACGGAACGGTCGATGTGCCGTGGAAGCAGTCGGATCACAGCTGGAATAACGTCGCCTCGGTAGCGCGGCTGGCCTATGACTGGACTGATCAGATAATGACGTATGTCTCCTGGTCCCAGGGCTACAATGCAGGCGGATACCCGACCCGCGTAAGTGAGGTTTATGATCAAATTCCCTTCGATGAGGAAACCGTGGATACCACTGAGATCGGTCTCAAATCCACCTGGTTTGATCGGCGCTTGCTGATCAATGCGGCGGCGTACAACAACGACTACAAGGATCAGCAGGTCGGTTCGTTCACAGAGGGTGTGGTGCGGATCGTCAACGCGGGTCAGTCAACCATCAAAGGGTTGGAGCTCGATGTGAAGGTGGCACCAGTTGAGGATTTGTTTGTTCTGCTTACCTTTTCCTATATTGATGCCAAGTACGATGAGTTTGGTGAAGAGGATCCGGATTTGTTTGAGGCCGTTCTGTCACCCAAATATACGGCGTCCGCTTTAGTTGAGTATACTTTGGTGGATTCGGATGATTACGGTCGGTGGATTCTCTCCGGTGTGGCTGAATACAAGGACAAGCAGAACTTTCTTCTGACGGTTGAGCAGAATGACCATATACGCAGCGAGTCCTATACTATTTATGATGCCTATCTGAAGTGGGAGCGTGCCTTCAAAGTTGAGGGTCTTGATCTCACTGTTAGAGGTCTTAACTTAACCAATGAGGTGTATAAAACCTCGGGCATCGATTTCGATGCATTGGGGTGGTGGGGTAACAACTTTGGTGACCCTCGTAGATTCCAGATTCAACTGGATTACAAATTCTAGCGCGAGTGAAGTTGGGCAAGTGCTTTTACACAGTTTGATGAGATAGAAAACATGATGTATGACCTGGTTTTAAGGGGAGGTACTGTCGTCGATGGTACTGGTCTGGCGCGGCGTCGGGCAGATGTAGGCGTAAAAGATGGCATTGTGCAGCACGTGGGATTTATACCGGAGTCTGCCAGTGCTGCCAGTACCATGGATGTCACCGGTATGATTGTTGCCCCTGGCATAGTTGATTTGCACACGCATTACGACCCCCAGTTGACCTTTGATCCCTACGCAACCAGTTCCTGCTATCACGGTGTGACAACCGTGTTGGCGGGGAACTGCGGCTTTAGTATTGCGCCTACCAAAGCAGATCAGCGCGATTTTATTGCGGCACTGTTTGCCAAGGTCGAGGGTATGTCACCTCGCGCCCTCGAAGGTGTCGACTGGGCATTTGAAAGTTTTGCAGAATATCTCGAGTACTTGCAGGGCCGCACTGGGGTGAATGTTGCCTGTTATGTCGGGCATTCCAGCTTGCGACGCTGGGTTATGGGTGAAGCCGGCTCAGAACGTAAAGCTACCGCCGATGAAATTAAGAGCATGCGCGAACATCTGCGTGAAGCGCTGCAGGCAGGGGCCGCGGGCTTTTCATCTTCTCATGCACCCACACAGGAAGATGGGCAGGGTCGTCCGATTCCCAGTTGTTTTGGTGATCTTGAGGAACTCAAGGAGCTGGTTGAAGAGGCTGGCTTGTGGGGAAGAGGAACAATATCCTATTTGCCCGGCAGCGTTATTGGCGGCCTGGATGCGGATGACAGTGAGTTGCTGTTAGAGTTGGGTGAACTAAGCCGGTTGCCCATTATTATTCAGGGTCTGGGGGGGCGCAATAAAACTGACGTGCCCGGTGCGGGTTGGCCAGAGGCACTGAAACTGCTTCAGCGAGCGCAGGACCGCGGTGTAGCGCTGTACTCCCTGTTACGCAACCATCCGTTTGATCGTCCCATTAATCTGGCCAGCGGCTGTCCGCTGTATGCCGGCGTTCCCTCCTGGCACGCCATTATGTTTTTGCCGCACGAAGAGAAGCTGCAGAAACTGAACGACCCCGCGTACCGCGAAGTAATGCGTACCGCCGTGGAAAATCCCAATCGCGATAAGGCCAGCGGCTCGACACTGCCACCACCGGGTTGGGACAGTGTTTATGTCGATGTGGTGACGACGGATGAAAACCAGAAGTATTTTCGTCGTACTATCTCCGACATCGCCCAGGAGTTGGGCAAGACGCCCGCCGACACGATGTTGGATCTGGCGCTATCGGAAGATTTGGCTATGCGGTTCCGTTGGGAAAATATCTCCGAGAGCTGGGACCATAGTGTGCGTGAAAGTATGAAACACACAGCGATGCTGATGGGTGTTTCTGACGGTGGCGCGCATCTGGATCGCGACGATGGCTCGGACTGGTCCAGTTTCTTCCTGCGCTACTGGGTGCTGGAACAGGGTATCTGGAGCCTGGAAGAGGGCGTGCGCAAAATTACGCAAGTTCCCGCTGCACTCGCCGGTTTTAACGATAGAGGCATGTTGTTGCCGGGACTGGCAGCTGACATTATGGTGTTTGATCCCGAAACTGTGGGCCCTTATAGCAAGAAGCCAGTGAATGATATGCCGAATAACGAACACCGGTATTCTTCCCGCCCCAGGGGTTTCTACGCAACCATAGTGAATGGCGAGCCCATTGTTGTGAATGGCGAATTAACTAAAGCGTTGCCCGGTCAGGTGTTAAAGCCTCATCAGGTTTAGAAAACGTTGTAACAGGAGATACTGAGCGATGTCGGAAGAGTCAAAGGATGGTTCAATGCCACAAGGTCCTGTAGCGATCAAGTACGATGAGGTGCCGTGGGATATTGGAAGACGACCCGTTAAGGAACTCACCGGCCTGATGAAAAAGGCCGCGGAGATGGGCGCCAAGCGCAAGAAGGTGATTACCGGTCAGGCGGGTTTCTATATGAATCGCTCGGTAATGCCAGCGGGTTTCAGGGTGCCGGTACACAGTCATAGCCATGATGAATTTTTTGTCGTTATGGAAGGTGGCTGCACGTTCGATGACGGCATCGAACTGGGCAAAGGTGACTGTATCGTATTCTATGCGAAGTATCGGTACGGGTTTACCTGTGGCCCCGAGGGTATGGATTTCATGACTATTCGAACGGGTGAAGCCACCTACCAGATGGAAGAGTAAACGCTACTCGAATAGCGAATATTAAGAGAGGTCACGTTAGTGTCGAACATTGTTGTCAAACCCATTACCGCCTGTATTGGAGCTGAGGTAGAAGGCATTGATCTCACCAGGGAGCTGTCGCAGGACGAAGTCAATCTGGTGAAAGAGGCGCTGCTGAAGCATCTGGTGCTTTTTTTTCATGACCAGAATATTGATCAGGACCAGCATATCGCGTTCGCCCGGTATTTTGGTGAGCTGAGTATTCCTCCGCTGAAAACCAAGTATATGGAGCGCCCCGAAATCACGGTCCTGGATCAGGTCAAACCGTTGGGAGAAGGCGCTGATCAATGGCATAACGATAATACGTTTATGGCGAATCCACCGATGGGCTCGATACTGAAAGCGGAGTTGTTGCCATCTGTGGGCGGAGATACCTGTTTCGCCAATATGTATGCTGCTTTTGACGCGTTGTCCGAGCCGATGAAAACGCTGGTTGAGGGCCTGACGGCAGTACATGATATTACCCGTCCACTAACCAAAGCGATTCGCGATGGCCACAGCACGGCTGACCTCGCTGAGATGCAAAAAGCGTGGCCGCCAGCTGAGCATCCTGTGGTTTTGACGCACCCGGAAACCAAGCGTAAAGCGCTGTATGTCAATCGCAACTCAACGGTGTATCTGAAAGGGGTGTCAGAGCGAGAAAGTGAATTGCTGCTCCCGTTCCTGTGTGACCATGTGCGATCACCCGATTACCAGTGTCGCTTCCGTTGGCGGAAAAACTCTATCGCGTTCTGGGATAACCGCTGCCTGCAGCACTTTGCTGTGCCCGACTACAATGAGCGGCGCGTTATGCAGCGGGTGACTATCAAATAGCGGATGAATTCGCTGGCATGACTACTGGAGCGACGTTGGACGTGAAAACTGGTAGTCGTGATGCAGGTGTCAGCAGCAAAAGCCAGCCTTTCTATGGCTGGCGTATCGTCGGTTTAACCACACTTGCCCAGCTATTTGCCGTCGGTTGCACCTCTTATATATTCGGTATCTATGTAGAGCCGATAGCGGCTGAATTTGATGCGTCGAGATTCGTCGTCACATCGGGCATGGCGGCCATCTTGTTGAGCATGACCCTCATCGCGCCACTGCTGGGTCACTGGCTGGATAAACACTCCATTCGAAATACCATGGCAATGGGCGCGCTGTTGATGGGGTTGGGTTTTGCCTGCCTTTCTCAGGCAACGGCCATATGGCAGATGGGGTTTGTGCTGATATCGGCTATAGCTGTGGGCGCTGCCATGTTGGGGCCTTTGCCGAGTTCCAAGCTGGTAACGAACTGGTTTTCTGCGCGGCGGGGAAGGGCATTGGGTATCTCCACACTGGGGACATCGTTGGGTGGCTTCATCTTGCCGCCAGTAGTTGCCTGGCTGATTATCTCCATCGGTTGGCGCGGCAGTTTTATCTGCCTGTCGTTGTTCATTCTGTTTGTCGTGCTGCCACTCGTGTTCTTCACCGTATTCGACAAGCCTCGGGATAAAGGCCTGCTGGTCGATGGTGGGGCAGTGGGAGATCTACCGCAGGCTGTGGAGGATGCCGCAGCGCAAGACGTATCGATTTCCGCCATATTGGCCAACCCCAGCTTTTGGGGGATTGGCCTCTGTGTTGGCTGCCTTTCATCGGCAGGCGCTATCTTGCTAACGCATTTTGCCTCCTATGCACTGGAGTTTGATATCACTCTGACGGGCGCTGCGATGGTGATTTCTTTCTACTCTATGATGGCGATGGTGGGAAAGCTGGGCTTTGGTTACCTGGCCGATATCTACGATAAGCGCGTTCTACTGCGAATCGCGATTACCTGGAACAGTCTTTGGTGGATCACCTTTCTGAACCCACACAGCCTGCACGTAATGATAGCCGGCGGTGCTATTCTGGGTCTTGGTACCGGGGCAACGATGCCGCTGTGGAATGCGTTAGTTGCGTCCTGTTTTGGCCGTATGATGTTCGCCCGGGCGATGGGGTATATGGGGCTTTTGGTGCTGCCGCTGACACTCATTCCGATGCCGCTGGGTGGCTTCATTTTTGATCATACAGGTAGCTATTTTCTGGTGTTTCAATTGGCTCTTTTACTGTTTCCTTTGGCATTTATTGCAACGTTTCTCATTCAAATTCCGCAGAGAGAGCCCAGCGGCTGAGAGGTTCTCAATCTACACACTTTACTTCAACTGACACAGGGAGCTAACCATGGCAGAGAAAAAGCAACCAGAACTACGTTTTCGGCATCGCGATGATGAGAAATGGCAGGAGGTTCGAGCACAGCAGCACGGTGATCGCCGGGTATCCGTATGGGAGAAATGGCTGGAGTTCACGCCAGACTGTCTGTGCCTGTACGCCAAATGGGACCCGGGCATGATTGTGCACAAGCATGGTCACAAGAGTAATCATGTGATCTATGTACTCAGTGGCAGTATGCATTGCGGCGACGTGCTCTGTACCGAGGGTATGCATATAACACTTGAGATGGGGGCCGCGCTGGGGCCGTTGGAAGCGGGCCCCGAGGGCGTCGAGCTGTTTGAGGTGATGATGGGCGATCCCAGATCCTGGCCTGCAGACCCTGAGGGCTTCGAGGCTTTACTGGCCAAGCGTGGTGCAAAGAAACTCCCCAACCCGCCAATAGAGCTACCGGATTGGATTCAGGATACGCGTAGTGAATAAGCCGGGAATAAATAGCCTGAGCGCACTGTAGCGCTCAGGCTGGCTGCTCAGATGGCGGCGAGCTTTACCGCGAACCCCGTCATCCTTGGCATGCCCATTAGCGGGTCAAAATCCTTGTCTACCGGAATCAACCTGGAGGAATTGGCGCCAAACTGCGCAATATCCTCGGTCTCTCCGGGATTGCTGCCGAAACAGTGCGACATGGACACGATACCTCTGCGCAAAGAACTGTCCGGCTCCAGCATCACATGAATACTGCCACTTTCCGATTGCAGTTCTATCGTTTGTCCACTGCTGAACCCAAGCTCACTGATGTCGTCCGGATGCAGAAAGGCCGGGTTGCCTGCCGGGTTCTTGGGGAAATCATGGCACGAGGAGTTATAGACATGTTTGACACGTCTTACAGTCAGCAGGTGGGTAAAGGAACCATCTTCGCCATAGCGCCCCTCCGATGTTGCCGGGGCAGCCGACAGCTCCGCCAGATCATCAGCCACTTCTGGTGGTAACAACTGCAATTTGGCTTCCATTCCCTCATAGGGAGCCCCTACTTTGATATTCGCAAATTCTTCAAACAGTTTGCCGCCCTCGTGTTTGGCGAGCTCCCGCAGTGGTACTTTGACTTTGTCGTTGGGGAACATGAGTTCCAGAATATCAATCGTCTCCAGATTGTCATTGTTCAGATCAATGGGGCCACCTTCCAGTTGAATCTCGGTGCCCAGGCGCTTGGCCAGGCCGACCAGATAACGCCATTCTTCCTGCACGGCACCTTTGGGTTTCATTATCGGTTTGCTGTATTGCCCAAAGGGTTTGTCGTAGAGTCGATCTGTAAATTCAGCCAGCCCATCGCGTTCAAACGCATGTGCTGCGGGGAGCAAATAGTCGGCGAGTCGGGTAGTGGCTGTGTGGTTGATATCAATGCATACCAGCAAATCGAGTTCGGCCAGAGCTTCAAGCGTTTTGGTCTGGTCCGGCCATGACATGACGGGGTTGCCGCCTATCACGATCAGGGCTTTTACCTGTCCTTCACCTGGCGTCAAAATTTCTTCAGCGGCGACCGGTGTTGGCATTTCCTGAAAGACTTGTTTAATGCCACGAATACGCGATGTCTTGGTGTTCAGTGCCGGGTTGAGCATGGCAGGCAGAAACTCGGTAGGTATTACCTGTGCAGGCGGTGCAATATTGGGCGCCAGTATGCTGGGAGCGGTTACCGGATCGCCCTCTCGATTCCACCTGCCGCACAGCGTATTCAAGGCCAGAATCAGGTGTTCAGACAAATGGGGGAATCTGGCCATATCGGGGCCGGTACCGGAACTGGCAGTACCTCTTTTGGACGTTGCAAATAGTCTGGCGGCCGCGGCGATGTCTGCTGCTGGTAAACCACAGCGAGCGGCAACCGCGTCCAGCGTGAAATCTTTTACCGCTTCTTTGAGAGCGACAAAACCATCAGTTTGGGCATCGACAAAGTCTTTGTCGTAGATCTCCTCTTCAATGATGATTCTCACCATGCCGGCCAGTAGGTTGGCATCTTCACCGGGACGAATCGGCAGATAGATGTCTGCATGTTCCGCTGTTTCAGTGCGGCGCGGATCGATAACTATCAGCTTCAGGCCGCGCTTCTTTTCTTCCTTGAGTGCGGTAGGGTTCCAGCCCGGAGGCCCGCCGGTCATATTCAGCGCTGAAATGATCGGGTTGTTGCCAATCAGCATGCAGACATTAGAGCCAGCAAAGCCGTGAGCGCCGCCGCCCCATGCACCGTGGCGACCCACCGCTATAATTTTGGAGGGCTGGTCGAGACTCATGCTGCTGAAGTCCATCTCCGAGCCGATGCCCGCCAGCCAGGCCTGAGCAACCTGGTTCCCATTGGAGCTGACAGACAAACCATTGCCGCGATAAGTGGCTACGGCTCGGGGGCCGTATTGTTCGATAATCGTTTTTAGCTTGTCGCTAATCTCATCCAGGGCTTGTTCGTTATCGATCGTGGCAAATGGCTGGGTACGATCGGGCCGGCTCTGTGCAAAGAGTAGACGATTGTCATTGTGGTACTGGTGAGCCCACTGGCGCCCTTTGGTGCAGGTGTAGCCTTTGCTCATCGGGTGGGACTGGTCGCCGCGTATATCGAGAATTTGTTCATCCGCGATATCGACCTCAATACCACAGTACGCCGAACAAATTTTACAGAAAGTCTTTACGGTTCTCTTATTGTCCATGAGCTGCCCTTGCTTTTTATAACCGGTGAGAATTATTAGTCTTTGGGTAACCCCAGTGTTCTCTCCGCGATAATATTGCGCTGGATATTGGGTGACCCACCTCCGATTACTGTACCGTGGAAGTTGAAGGAATCAAACTGCCATTCACCCATCCCGGAGGCTTCATTGCCCAGTAGTCCCATCGCGAGGTCGGACATGGGAATCTCCAGTTTCCCGCGCAACAGTTTGTTAACCGAGGTTTCACTGCTGGGTTGTGCGCCTTTGATCTGTTTGGTCAGGTTGCGAAGACCGTTTAACCGCATTGCAGATATCTGGGTTTCAAAGCGAGCGATTTTGCGCCGCACCTGAGCATCTTCCAGCGCGGGTTTGCCNCCCTTGAAAGCATTGCGTGCCAGCTCTTTCAGCTTCTCCAGATGTCGTTCCATGCCGGTGGACTCAGAGATGCCCGAGCGTTCATTCGCCAGCGCGCCCATGACCACTTTCCAGCCTTCGCCCTCTGCGCCGAGGCGGGCAGAGACGGGTACTCTTACATCGGTAAAGAACACCTGATTAAAGTGGTGCAGGCCAACAATATTGACGATTGGCCTCACTTCAATGCCGGGCGTGTTCATTGGTGTCAGCAGTACACTGATTCCTCTGTAGCGAGATTCCGCTTCAGGGTTTGTGCGCACGGTGAGGAAGATGTTTTTCGCAACGTGTGCCTTGGTTGTCCAGATTTTTGAACCGTTGATGACATAGTCGTCGCCATCTCTTACGGCGCGCAATTGCAGTGATCCGAGATCACTGCCAACGTCGGGCTCGGAGTAGCCAGTGCACCAGCTCGAACGGCAGTTTAGAAGATCTGGCATAAACTCTTTCTTTTGTTCTTCCGTGCCGTGGCGAATCAGCGCTGGTCCAACCCAGGTCAGACCCATAAAATCGCTGCCCAGGTCCGGTGCCAATGCCTTGGACATTTCTTCTTTGAGAACAAACTGCTCAATCAGCGTACCGCCCCCGCCGCCATGTTCTTTTGGCCAGGAAAAGCCAATCCACTTCTTTTCCCCCAGCTTGGCATGCCACTGGTCTATAAAGTCTTCGCCGCGCTCTTCCGGTGGGGGGAGGTTGTCCGCGATAAACGCCTTCACTTCAGCTCTGAACGCTTCTTCCTTTTCAGTAAAGTCAAAATCCATAACTATAGCCCTCCAAAAACGGCGACTCGATCATAGTGAAAGTCCTCATCGCCATAGGTGGCACGCGACCACTTCGAGCGTTTTATAAACAGCTGCATATCATATTCATCCGTGTAGCCGATGGCCCCGTGCAACTGCACCCCTGTCACGCCTGCATTGCAGACGCTCTCCGATGCATACGCTTTCGCCTTGGCGATCGCGGCTGCCGCCTCTTCTGTTTGTTCGTCCAGTGTCCACGCGGCGTAGTACACCAGTGACTTCATGCATTCTATGTCCACGTAAATTTCCGCCAGAGGGTGCTTGACGCCCTGGTAGCGACCGATGGGGGAGCCGAACTGCTTGCGATCCAGTGCATACTGGCTGGTTAAGCTCAATATGCCCTCACAGACGCCAATGGCCTCTGCGCTGACAGCCAGTGCGCCGCGGTCAATCAGCTGTTCTATCGCCTGGGCACCGAGAAGTGTCTCACCCAATACGGCTTCGCCTGGGACTTGTACGCCATCGAGTTTCAGTACCCCGGTGCGTTTGGTGCGATCCCAGCCTTTGGTTTCCTCAACGGTAACACCCTCGGTTTCACGCGATACGATGGCGAGGCCGAGATCATCGTTGGCAGGCCCTGTGCGAAAGGCAACAAGAAAAACATCAGCCGCCGTTGCATCCTGCACAAAGCGCTTCTCGCCACTGAGCAGGTACCCGCCTTCACTCGATTTGGCAGTCATTTGAATAGCTTGTGGTGCAAGGAAATCCTGCTCGTCCAGTAAAGCTAATGTGCCGATACACGACCCATCTGCTAAACCGGGAAGCCAGCGCTGTTTTTGGGCCGGGGTACCAAAATCATTGATCGCAGTGGCCGCCAGTGTGGTCGAAAGTAATGGCGAGGGGAATAGAGTGCGCCCGGTCTCTTCCAGAACGACCACCAAGTCCACCCAGGCTAAACCAACGCCACCATATTCTTCCGGTAGTGTCAGCCCAGGCCACCCCAGGTTGGAGAGTTGCCCCCAAAGGTCGCGGCAGAACCCTTCGTCGCTGGCTGCAATGGTGCGAACCTGTGGCATCGCACATTGACCGTCAAGAAACCTGCGGACCTGTTCACGCAGCATTTCCTGTTCTTCAGAGAAACCAAAATCCATTAAACAATACCTTGGTTGGAGGTGAGTAATATTCTAAGCATGATTTAGAATGCTCAACAATGTGTTCTGGCATCAAGATTTGTTGCCATTTTCGCTTATTGTGTATCCATTTCTTCAGGCTACTTCCGATCCCTGCCCGGGTATCCTCCGCCGCCGAAATCGCGATCCAGTGCTGCATAATCGATGGCGCCGCCACTTCTGGGCAATGTTTCAACGAACGCGACGTGCTTCGGCTTTTTATAGGACGCAATATGCTGTTTACAGAATTCGATGATGCCCGCTTCGGTGTTTTCTGGCGCATCGACATCGACACTCTTTTCCAGTACCACGATAGCTTTAACGTTTTGATCCCACTTGGGGTCTGGAACACCGATGACTGCCACCTCGGCTATCGCCGGATGGGTGGCTAGACACAACTCCACTTCGACCGGGTAAATATTTTCCTGGCCGGAGCGTATCATTCTTTCCTTGGGGCCGATAAAGGTGAGCGTACCGTCCGCCTCTATTCTTCCCAGATCATTGCAAAGATGCCAATCGCCGATGCGGCGCTGCTGGTTGAGTGCAGGCCTGCGCCAGTACTCCTTGAGCACCGTGGCGCCGCGTACTCCGATCTCGCCTGTCTCACCAGCGGGTAAAGGCGCGCCCGTATTGTCGAACATGCAGATTTCAACCACCGGCGAGGCTTTCCCCATGCTGCCAATGCCGTCGGTGGCAAGGGCTCGATAACTGGCGTAACCGAAGGTTTCGGTCTGGCCGAAACCGTAGGGGAAGCGGCCCCACAGAGAATCATCAACTGTTATCAGCGCGTTCCACTCTGGGCTGCCTGCCAGTGCGCGTAAACTTTTGATGTTCACGGTATGTTCCTGGCTGTAGGCGATTACCTGTTCTATCAATGGTGGGAGTAGGAATGCGCCATCGCAGGACTCCTGTTCTATGGCTTCACAGATGGCTTGCGCGTCAGCGCGGCGAATAAACACATTACAACCACCAGCCTGAAACGTCGCCATGGTCTCAAGTAGCGTCGCGACATGAAACAGTGGCCCCACATTGAGATAGCGTGCCTGTGAATCAATGTTGCGAACTGCAGTGAAGGTGACATTTTGTGCCATGACTGCGATATGCGAAAGCAAAGCGCCGTTTGGTTTGCCGGCAAAGGCGGCCGTATAGAGCATCAGTACCGGCGCTTCGGGATTGATTGCGGATGCAGGTAGTTCGGCGCCTGCTGGCGTCAGGGCATCTTCGTACTGACCCGCCTCACCATCGTGCTGGAGCCAGCGCTGTTTCGAGCTGCTGTATTTGTCATGCAATGCCTGCAGCTCTTCACCGATTTCCTGCTGCTGCCAGATCACCAGTGCTGGCTCAATATCTTCCAGTACAAACTCGAGCTCAGCCGTCGTCTGGCGCCAGTTGAGTGGACAGAAGATCGCGCCCAGACGCGCGCACGCCAGGATACCCTCCAGTACTCTGGCACTGTTTTGCCCCAGCCATACGACACGACTGCCGGGCGCAACGCCCCATTGGTGCCAGACTGCGGCCAGGGAATCAATGCGGCCGAGCAGTTGCGCGTAAGTGCTGCGCAGCCCAAAACTCCTGTCAACCGCGGCAACGGCATCGGGGGATTGCTGCGCAAGTTCGGTTAACAGCGTGTAAAGATCCGGTGCCTGCGCTCCGGCTTCAGATGAGATCTGCATGTGGGATCAATCCATTGCCTTGATAAACTTGCCGCCTTTCATGATGGCCAGGAAATTGTCCTGCGCGCCCAGCACGCTGATGTCCTGGCTTGGGTCTGCATTTACTACCAGCATATCCGCCAGCTTCCCTTCGGCAATGGTGCCTAATTCATCGCCCAGGCCCATAAATTCTGGCCCGTGCTTGGTCGCCCAGCGAATAACATCCAGTGCAGGTACGCCCGATTCAACATACAGCTCCAGCTCTTTGTTGTAATCGCCATGCAGTGTCATTGCGGTTCCCCAATCGTCGCCGACCATGAACTTGGCACCTTTTTTTGCTGCATAGGGGAGGACCTTGGCCATGCTGGCCAGATCTTCCTGTATTGCCTGCCCCATCGGGCCATTCTCCAGGCCATCGCCATCGCGGATAAGGCGCTCGATCAGCGCTTTGGGGAAATACATGGAAGGACAGACATAGGTGCCGGATGCGACGATCGCGTCGATGCACTCCTCGTCCATTTCATCGGCGTGGTCGAGCAGGTCAACTCCTGCCTCAATAGACATTAATACCCCGGCCTTGGTGTCGACGTGGGTGCGTACTTTTCTGCCGCGGTGATGGGCCGCTTCTACCACGGCATCGAGTTCGTCTCTGGTCATGGAATTGTGGCCCTTGCCATAAATCAGGGCGTGCCCGCCATCGGCGAAGACTTTTACCACCTCGGCGCCTTCCTTGATCTCCTGGCGTACGCCTTTGCGAAACTCATCGGCGCCATCGCAAATGCGCTGTGCGCCCATGCCGCCGATATCCCACCACCAGAAGCTTGGATCATCATTGCAATCACCGGTAGTAATCAGCCAGCGACCGCAGGCCATAATGCGCGGCCCCTGTACCACGCCATCTTCAATGGCCTGTTTCAGCTGTGCATCAAGCGCATCACCGACTGCGGCGCCTATCAGGTTGGTGTAGCCCAGCTGCAATGCCAACTGGGCATTTTTCAGTGCAATCAACATCAAATAGCCCGGTGGTTTTTCCAGGCCAACTGGCGGGGGAGCAAAATCTATGCCCTCGTAGGACCCGTGCCAATGCGCCTGTGTCATGCCCGGCATCAGGGTGGCGCCCGCAAGATCAAATATCTGGTCAGCTTCGACGCTTGTCATCTGCGCGTCCGGGGCAATGGTGGTGATGCGCTCGCCCTCTACTAATACGCTCATACCCGGCTGTGCCGGACTGTCACCGTCAAGCAGGTTGGCGCCTTTGAACAGAACTCGATTCATCGTCTCTCTCCAGATTCTTTATGCTTTATTGTCAGTGAAGCGAAAAAGCATAGCACAGCGGCCTGACTGCGCCGCCCGCCTATCCGAGTCCTCCTGATTATATAAACCTATTACTTGCTTGGTAAAGAAAAATTGCCGATTTGTTCCCGGCTTCAGCCGATGGTCTGATCTTATGCCGATGTGATCTTGCCTGGGAGAATTGCAGATTTACCTGCATAAACCCGCTAAATGCCGCATGTTATGAATGGTTTTAGGCAATAACGGGCTGCCGTCGTGCGATGGTGTTCCCCGTCCGGAAAGAGAAAATTGGGCTCACGCTTGACTTCAATATAACCAAGCGATAGATTGTTTTTAAGATTTTCGGACCCTTTCGGGTTTCAGCCCACCCATGAGGTAGTAAGCATAATGAATAAACGACGCTTCGGCATCTATCACGAACTGGAAGTAAGAGGCCGTTCGGGGGAAATTGAACAGCAATCGTTTGGTGAAACCATGCATCAAATTGAACTGGCTGATCAGTTGGGGTACAGCAGCGCCTGGTTTGTGGAGCACCACTTCACACGCGGCTTTTCGCACTCATCTGCGCCTGATCTGGTGCTGGCTGCGATCGCCCGCACAACCAAGAATATCCGCCTTGGCATGGGTGTCAGTCTGTTGCCGTTTCTCAGCCCGATCCGCATTGCTGAGCGCATCGGTACGCTGGATGTTATCAGTGGGGGGCGGGTTGAATTCGGTACCGGCCGTGGCGCGTCGCCGCTTGAGTACCAGGCTTTTCAGCGGCCCTTTGAAAAGAGCCGTGAAATATGGGAGGACCATCTGGCCGCGGTAGAAGAGATTTTCGCTGCCGATGGCGCTGAGGTGACTCGCGAAGGCACCTACTACAATATCCCCGGCGTATCCATTTTGCCGCGCCCGGTGCAGAAGCCTGGACCGCCGGTATGGGTGGCTTCAACCAGTCTTGCCGGATTTACCGCGGCCGCCAAAGGTGGCTACAACCTGTTGTGCATTCCCATCCTCAAAGGCTTGCCCGCATTGGCCGAGGATATCGCCGAGTACAAGCGTGTCCTGGCAGAGAACGGTCACGATCCCGATAAGGCGCGTATCGGCTGTCTGGTGCCGTGGTTTGTCAGCAGTGACGGGAGTGGTATGGACGAAGCGGTTGCCGCCTTCATGTGGTACATCCGCCGCCAGGTCAATCTGGTGACGCCACCGGATTACACCGATGCCCAGCACGCAACTTACAAGGTATTTGGCCAGCTGGCCGCCGGTATGTCCGAAGAAAATGCGATTAAAACACTCAACGAGCACCGGATGGTGGTAATGGATGACATCGCTGGCTCGAAAAAAGCGATGGAAGAATTCTTTGACGCCGGCGTCACTGACATCCTGGGGCAGTTCCGTGTCGGCGGTCTGTCAAATGAACTGGTTTGTCGCTCTATGGATCTATTTGCTAAAGAGGTCGCCGCGATATGAGTTCAGATCCAGCCGCAACAGCGGGTAGTGATGCCCAGTGGGTGAGTCGGACGACGCTTCCGGTCAGTAAGGTTCCGCAGAGCCTGGTCTTTGGCGGCGATCCCGCCGATAGTCTGGTGCCTGTATCCCTGGAAGAGCTCGGCCTGCTGCGTCAGTATTCCAGTGCTACGTGGGCGCTGGCGGGTATTAAATCCAGTGACCGGGTGCTGGTTTCTACCGTTCAGGACGGCGGGTTCCCCGTTGCCACAGCGGCTGAAGTAATCGCACCGCTGTGCAGTGGCGTCACCTATGCGAGCCCGCGCGGCCGCCTGCGCTTGCTGCACACTATCAAGGCATTCAAGCCCACGGTTTGGGTGACAACGCCCTGTGCAGCGCTGGATTTCCTGGCCCGTTTGTACATGGAGTTCAATGTCGATCCGTTTGAGCTGGGCATTGAGCATATTGTATTGGTCGGAGAGGTCGCCTCAGCCGGTGCCCACAAGCGCCTGGCTGATGAATTCGAATCGGTAGTGACAGATCTCTACTGTGAGCCAATCTTTGGGGCGGCACTTGCGCTGCGTACCAAGGAGGGAATGCAGTCAGGGGAAGCTGGCCTGCTTGCCCTGGCCTCGCTGACAGAGGACACGATTGTCAGCTCAGACTGGAAGGCCGATAGCAACGCTGAAATAGTGCTGACCCTCAACCAGATCGAAGCACTCAAAGGCTTTGTTGTGCGCACCGGACATGTGGTTGCGCCCGATCAGGCCGTCAACAGTTTTCATCACACAGTCGGCGATCGTTTGCTGGCCCGGGGCCGCTGGATACCGCTGTCGCTGATGAGCAAATCCCTGAAGCTGATAGATGGCCTGCAGGCCTGGCAGCTGCAGATCGAGCGCGGCGAAGGGACATTGGACAGAATCACCCTCAAGATGGGATTGAATCGAGAGTCACTCATCGGGAATCCCATGTGGAACGCCCGCATCAGAGAGGCCGTCGCAGCGGTGACGCCGCTGGCGGTTACCGTTGAGACCTATCATTTGCCTGAGGATGAGCCGCAGCCGCAGGGTCTGGTTGTCGATATGCGCGATCATCATCTGGGCGGCGGTGAAGGTCTTAAACCCGATGGTGGGTGGCCATTGTGAGTGACGGCGCCAAGGCCGTTGCGCTAGTCACAGGCGCAGGAGGGGCCATCGGCGGAGCCATTGCCGAATCTCTTCATCGCGCCGGCTGGGAGGTAATTGGTGTCGATCGCCAGTTCTCAAATCCCGCTGCTGGTTATTTAGCGCAATCCGTGGTTGTTGATCTCTCAGATCAGATGCAATTGCGTCACACGCTGCAACAACTGTTGCAAACAACGGCTATAGAGTGCCTGGTGAACTGTGCCGGTATCAGCGAAGTGAAACCGTTTGCCGAGCAGGACCCCGCTATGTGGCAGCAGTTGCTGGACGTAAACTACCTGGCGCCACTTACCACCTGTCAAACCCTGCTGCCTGCCATGATAGCGCGGCAACGCGGCACCATTATTCAAATCACCTCGGATTCATCCCGCACAGGAGCAGCGGGTGAAGCGGCATACGCTGGCAGCAAAGCTGCTCTGGTCGCATTCTCCAAAAGTCTGGCACAGGAGGTTGGACGCTTTCAGGTGCGCGTAAACTGCGTATCACCGGGTGTTATCGTGACTCCGATGTCAGCCCCCAACAAGGATCTGTTGGAAAAGTTCGCCAAGCGAGTGCCTATGAAACGCCTGGGTGATCCTGAAGATATCGCCGGCGCAGTGAAGTTCCTTGCCAGCGATGAAGCCAAATACATTACCGGCCAGATTGTGAGTGTGGGCGGCGGCTTGACCATGGTCGACTGAGACTAATGCGACGGGCGAAACAATAATGGCAGTACTACTCAATCCAGTGCCCTGGCAAACTATCCCGCAGATGTTGCGCGATAGTTGTCAGCGCTACCCGCAGGGCGCAGCAGTGATCGATGGCGACGTCACGCTCAGCTATGCCGAGCTGGGGGCCAAGGTCGAGCAGTGTGCGAATGCGATGACACATCACGGCGTCAAGCCGGAAGACCTGGTGTGTATCTGGGCGCCTAACAGCTGGCAGTGGATTGTCTGTGCGTTCGCCTGTTGGCAGCTCGGCGCAGTAGTGGTGCCGGTGTCGTCGCGACTTAAAGCCCGTGAAGTTGGTCCGGTGCTGCAGCGAACGGGTGCGCGTCTGTTGTTTTCTGTGCAGGATTGCGCGGGTACGGACCTGCCTTTATTGTTAGCCAGCCACTACGGCCACCACGACGAGCGCCCCGTTGACGAATTGTTGGCGCTGGAGCAGGTTATCTGCTTCGATCAGCCCTCGGATCTCGCGCGCTGTTGTTCCTATGCGGCGTTTCTGGAAATTGAAGGAAGCGCGGCAGTGGCCACTGCGCCGGGCCCCGGTGATCGTCTGGCGGAAATCCTCTTTACCTCGGGCACCACCGGCGAGCCTAAAGGCGTGGTGCTGAATCAACAGCAGGTGCTACAGGCATTCTGGGATTGGAGTGATCTCGGTGGCCTCAATGAGCATGACAATTTTTTGGTGATACCACCGTTCTCTCATGGCTTTGGTATCAATGCCGGAATTCTCGCCTGCGTGATGCGCGGTATGACGCATGTGGTGGTCGATTTCTTCGACCCGGACGCGGCGCTGGAACTGATTCAAAAACACGCCGTTTCTGTTATGAGCGGCCCGCCCGCGCTTTTCACTGCGCTTGCACGAAAGGTCGCTGCACCTGGCAAGGTCAATGCGTGCAGCACATTGCGTGTGGCTTATGTCGGCGCAGCCCACGTGCCGGAAGATACTATTTCGCTTATGCAAACCACGCTGGGAATTCAGCGGGTAATCAACGCGTATGGGCTGATTGAAGCCTGCGTTGTTGCAATGACCCGAGCCGATGACTCGAACACAACGATCTCCAAAACAGTCGGCCGTGCACTGCCCAATGTAGAACTTCGAATTGTTGACGACGGCAACCGGGAATTGCCCAGCGGTGAACCCGGAGAAGTTCTGGTGCGCAGTTACGGTGTTATGCAAGGCTATTTTGCCGCGCCTGAGCTCACGGCTACGGTGCTCACTGAAGACCAGTGGCTGCATACCGGCGATATTGGAGTGCTGGATGAAGCAGGCAACCTGACCCTCGTTGGGCGCAAAAAGGAATTGTTTATTTGCAACGGCTTCAATGTGTACCCGAGCGAAGTTGAAGATTTGTTGTTGCAACACCCCGATATTATGCAGGCGGCTGTGGTCGGTATAAGCCACGCTGAGAAAGGTGAGGTTGGCGTGGCATTTATTGTCGGCGCATCCAGTTCATCGAGCGTCGATGAGTCGACATTGATCCACTGGGCCAGAGAGAACATGGCAGCCTACAAAGTCCCGCTGCATATCTTGCCCGTTGACCAATTGCCATTGAACGCTAATGGCAAGGTGCGCAAAGACGAGCTAACCCAACGTGCAATACAACACAGTAATTAATGAATAAACTGGAGTTTACCCCGTGGCCGAAGTAACTGAGTCCAACACAAAAGCTCACCCATCGAGCGCTGGCAAACAAATGAAATTCTCATCCTTTCATTTGTTCAACCGACCGGACAATTTGAGCGTCAAGGAAGTCTATGACTATCAGATTGAACTGGTCGAAACACTGGAAGAGTGTGGCTTCGACGGTATCTGGTTGGCGGAGCACCATTTTCGCGATTACGGTGTCTGTCCCGATACACTGGGTATGTTGATGTATCTGGCCGGGCGAACGGAGAAGCTCAGGCTGGGCACCGGTGTTGCCATTTTGCCGTTGCACAACCCGGTTTCCATCGCTGAAGCGGCGGCACAACTGGATCTGCTCAGTAACGGTCGGTTGGATTTTGGGGTTGGCCGGGGCTACCAGGGCTCTGAGTTTGAACGTTTCGGTGTGGACATCAAGGAAGCACGGGGCCGTTATAACGAAGCGCTGGATATGATTATCGGTCTGTGGACACAGGAAAACTTTTCCTACGATGGCCAGTTTTATCAATGCAAGGATCTGAGCATTATTCCCACTCCCTTGCAGAATCCGCACCCGCCTATACATGTTGCTTCCATCAGTCCCGAGACTATCGAGCTCACAGCCAAGCGCGGTCTGCCGTTGCTGATAGACCCGGTAGCGACGTACAAAAATGTCGGCAGAGCAGCGCACAACTGGCGTGAGGCTATGCTGAAGAACGAGCGGGATCCGGATCAGCATGATTTGTGTGTGATGCGCAGTGTTTATGTCGCGGAGACTAACGAGCAGGCCAAGGCTGACCTGGCTCAGTTCGAGATAGGCTTTGACCGCTCAAAAATTGTCAATGAACAAAGCGCTCCTATTGATCCGAAGACTGGAAAAATAGCCGACGGCTTTGAATTCTGGCAGAGTCGTTACATGAAAGGCGGAACCATCAGCGATGACTTCCGTTGGGATCAACTCGAGATCGCCGGCGATCCTGAGCGTGTGGTAGGACAGATAAAAGCACTACAGGATTTTGGCATCAACAATTTGATGTGTGATTTCGGCAGCACCAGACCTATGCCGATTGCCGATATGAAACGTATTATCAACTTCTTCGCGAAGGAAGTGATGCCCGCCTTTAAGGACTAGCATGACAATAGACAACCTCACGCAGGACGTACGCTAGTATGCCTGCGAGCGCTTTGCACAGTCGCGCTCACGGTAAAGCGGCGATTGCCGGGGTTGGCTATACATCCTTCAGCCGCAATGCCCCCGAGAGTGTATTAGAGCTGGCGCTGACTGCAGTCGATGCTGCGCTCGCAGATTGCGGCCTGCCCGCTGATGCAGTTGACGGTATTCTCAGCTACCACCTCGGTGATTCGGTGCCGGTGACTACCGTCGCGCGTACTCTGGGTCTGCCTCGTCTGCGTTATCACAATGAATTCTATGGCGGTGGAAGTCAGTGCGCGTCAATACTGTGGGACGCTGCGCAGGCGATTGAAAGTGGCCTGGCTGAGACAGTGGTGATCTACCGTGCACTCAAGGGTCGCAGCGGTAAACGCATGGGGCAGATCAGCCACGGTTCTGCAGATGGGCTAGAGGAACAGTTTGTAACGCCCTACGGTAATCGCGGGCCGGTTAATACCTTTGCGCTTACAGCTCAGCGCTGGCTGCATGAACGTCAACTGGGTGAAGATGCGCTAGCCAGTGTGGCTATAGCGCAACGCAGTCACGCGCTGAATAATGAACGCGCGATGTTTCGCGAGCCGCTGGATACCGCCCAGTATTTTTCCGCCCCGATGATTGCCTCGCCGCTGCGACGTCTCGATTGCTGTCTGGAAACCGACGGTGCCTGCGCGCTGGTCATTACCAGCACCGCACGGGCACGACAACTTTCCCGCCCGCCCGTGCGCATTCACAGTGCCGTGCGTGGTGGTGGGCCTGGTGGTAGTTACTGGGACAAGGCGGAGTCCCTGGACAACGTGTTCTCCCACTTTATAGCGGATGAGCTTTTTCGCAGCAGTGGTATGGGTGTCGCCGATATCGATCTCGCCTATCTCTATGACGCCTATACCTTTCTGATTCCCGCGCAGTTAGAAGACTTTGGTTTTTGCCGTCCGGGTGAGTCGATCGATTTCATCAACAGCGGCGAGACGCGGGTAGCGGGGTCGTTACCGGTAAACAGTAATGGTGGTATGTTGTCGGAAGGCTATGTACACGGTATGAATAATATCGTGGAAGCCACCCTGCAGTTGCGCGGCACAGAGGGCGCGCGGCAGTTGCGTAAGGCCAGCACTGCATTGTGCACTGGCTTTGGCGGCCGCTATGGCTCTGCTGCCCTGCTTACAGCAGACGGTTAATTTGATTTTGTAGCGAGAACCTGGAATGAGTGATTCAAACAGTAGCAAGGGGAATTGGGGCCGCTGGGGTAAGGACGATCAGCGCGGTGCTGCGAATCTGGTTACCGCCGATGTCACCAGGCAGGCTGCCGGCGCCGTGGGGCAGGGGCGTGTGCTGAGCCTCAGTTTACCGATTCAGGGGTCAACGTCTTCCAATGCCGCCAGTCGCGTACCGCATATGAAGGGGCGGCCGCTGCCGCAACATTTTATGTCCGTGGACGGTGGTGATTACGCCGCTGGCGCCAGTCATCCCGCGGGTGGTCGCGCGATGGCCGATGATGCCCTGATGCTCTCGCCCCATGGCACTACGACGCACGTGGATGCGCTCTGCCATATGTGGCGCGGCGATGAAATATACAATGGCCACAGCGCCAATCGTATTCGCAGTTATGGTGCAACGCGATGCGGTATCGAGAACTTGCAGCATCTGGTAACCAGGGGGGTGTTCCTGGATATACCGGCTCTCGATCAACGTCAACACCTGGACCCACTGGAACAGATCAGCGTGGAGCAGTTGCAAGCTGCATTGGCAGTGCGGGGGCTGACGATCCAGCAGGGCGATGCAGTTATTATTCGCACCGGCTGGACAGAGGTGTTCTCCACCGACCCGGATTTGTACTGGTCGGGGGAGCCCGGACTGAGTCCCGAGGCTGCGCTGTGGTTGGCACAGCAGGATGTCAGCCTGGTTGGCTGTGATAACTCCGCCATCTGTAGCCTTAATCAGAGCGGCCTATCCTGCGATGCGCTCGATGATGACATCCATATGATCCTGTTGTGGGAGCACGGCATCTATCTGCTGGAGATGTTATGGCTTACCGAGTTGGCAACACAGCAGGCTGGCGAGTTCCTGTTTATGCTGGCTCCACTCAATATCAAGGGCGGCACCAGCAGTCCGGTTAATCCACTTGCGGTCCTCTAGTGTCTAAACCTCAACCCATCATCACTGCACTGGCGCAGCCCTATTGGGATGCCATCGCGCAGGGTTCGCTAGCACTTCAGCGCTGCGTTACCTGTCGGCGCTGGATTCATTTCCCCGAACCCCGGTGTCCAGGCTGTGGCGGGCATGAACTGGGTTTTGAACCGGTAAGTGGAGACGGTGTTGTGGAGTCTTTTTCCATCATCCACCGCAGTTTTGTGGAAGGTTATGGTAGCGAACCCTATGCAATTGCCTGGGTTGCACTACCAGAGCAGGCAGGTCTGCGAACGATGAGTAATATTGTCGATTGCAACATAGAAGACATCGCAATCGGTGCAGCCGTTACATTGTGCTTTGAGCAACGCGGTGATTTTGGTGACATCCCTCAGTTTACGTTAACGTCCAATAATCAGGAGGATTAGCACGCAATGACAACAACATTCAGCAACTATGGCTATGCGGTCACTACTGCCAACGCTTTGCGCATACCGGATGCCATTGCGCTCAGTTATCGCGGACAGCAATTCAGTTTCAGCGAACTCAACAGCAGGGTTAATGTCACCGCCAATGCATTGCTGGCACTGGGTGTGAAACCGGGTGATAAGGTGGCTGTGTTGATTCACGATGCGCTGCCGATAGCGCAGTGCTATCTCGCGCTGGCCAAGATAGGTGCAGTCATTGTCGCGTTGAACCCGTATTGGACTGACGAGGTAATGCTGGCGATGCTCAAGCGTTGCAAAATAGATGCTTCACTCACCCAGGCACAGGACAGCGAGCGCATCGCCGCAATGCGGGCTGAGCTTCCTGAGTCTATTACCTGGCTGCAGCTGGAGGCTGGCGATCTGCCGGCGAATACCGCAAGCCTTGCCACTGAGAAAATGCAGGCTAGCGACAGCGAACCTGAAACCACCAGAGGCGGCGATGATCCGCTGGCCTACTTTTTTACATCCGGGACTACCGGGCTACCCAAAGCGGTGGTACACACCCATAACAGTTGTCGTTCAATGGCCGATATCTGGCTGGCTCTGCCACGGGACGAGCATTCGGTGTGGGGTACAGGCACCATCATTTGGGGCGTGGGCTTTCCCTGTACCATTGGTGCTGCGTTGTATGTCGGTATGCGGGTGGCGCTGGAAGATGATTTCGGTCCCCAAGGTTTGTTGGATGCTATTACGCGTGAACCGATATCGCACTTTTGCGTGATCCCCAGCTTTTTTTCCGATCTGCTGGCCAATCACGATCATCAGAATATAGACCTGAGTTCGATCAGTGTCGTACTGCTCGGTGGAGAGCCGCTCCCCACCAATCTTCTGAACAAAATCAAAGAGCGAATCCCCGACGCAGCTCTGTACGCTTTCTATGGCCAGACCGAGGCACCGTACACCTGTTTTGGCAGGCTGGATGATGGCAGCCAGGCGGCCAATGTCGCAGGCTTGGCCCGCCCCGGGTGCGCCGCTCAGGTGCTGGATGCCAACGGTAACAGGGTCACCGATGTGATCGGTGAGCTGGCCGTTACTGGTGGGCATTGTATGCAATGTTATTTCGATCAACCGGAGAAAACCGCAGAGGATCTGCGTGATGGCTGGTTTTTCAGCGGCGATATTGCGGTGCAGGACAAGCAGGGCCGTATTACTGTTTTGGGGCGCAGAGAGGATGCGATCCAGCGAGCCGGGCATTTCGTTCAGCCGCTGGATATTGAAGATGCTGCCATTGGTATTGCGGGAGTCACCGAGGCAGGCGCCGTTGGCGTAGATCGAGAGGGCACGGAGCGCGCAATACTGCTGGCAGTTACTACTGACAGTGACATTAGCGAAGCCGTGATACTGCAGCAACTGCAGCGTATTCTTCCCGCGCACGCGGTACCTGATCGGGTGGTGATTGCCGAAGAACTGCCTCATAGCAACGACAACTCCGGTGGCAAAGGCAAATTGCTACGCAAGAAAATAAGTGAACAGTTTGCTCATTTGCTGGTTCCCTAGTTTACTACTTACAGCCCAGAGGATTACTCAATAATGTCAAAAGCCGATCTGGTATCCCGCACCGGGAATGGTTTCAAGCAGATGGCAAAGTCTGTTTATATTTTGTCGTGCTGCAAACAAGGTGTTCGCTATGCGAGTGTCTCTTCAGCCGTTTGTAATATCAGTAACGAGCCCCCATCGCTGCTGATTTCAATGGAGAAGTCAGCTTCTTTCAGCGACTTGTTAACTCCCGACACCCCATTTGCTGTTAATATTCTCGGCGCGGGACAGCAGGACATCGTCGAGCACTGTATGAGTGCAAAGGGTGAAGCGCGATTTGAGGCAGGGGATTGGACGGCGATTGACGAGCAACCCGTGTTGTCGGGTGCTCAAGCCAGTTTTATCTGCCGTGTCAGCGAGATCATCATTTTGGAAACGCACAATATCGTCTTCGCCGGGATTGAAGAGTCCATTTGTAATGACAAGAGTAGTGCACTGGTTTATGTTGCAGGAAAGTTTGTCCCGTTGCATTCACTGTAATATGGAATCAGCTTATGGGTTTTTGTTATCGGTGTGGAAATCCACTGGAGATGCGAACGCCCGAAGGCGATGATCAACAGCGCGAGTGCTGTACCGCCTGCGACTACGTACACTATACCAACCCGCGTATTCTGGTTTCCTGCCTGATATATAGTGGCACAAAAATTCTCTGGATCCGTCGAGGCCTGGAACCGTGCAGGGGCTTGTGGGCCATGCCCGCGGGATTTATGGAGCAGGGCGAAAGCCTGCAACAGGCCGCGGCACGTGAACTGCATGAAGAAACCGGCCTCAAGATTGATCCGAGTGGTTTACAGCTCAGCGTACTCAGCTCGCTGACGTTCATTGATGAAGTCTATATTGTCTTTCGCTGCTTTCACGAAGAGGTGGCGCTACCGCTATGCAACGACGAAATTCTCGAAGTCGCGTGGTTAGAGGAGTCGGAAGCGCCCTGGGAACAACTGGCTTACCCGGATACAGAACCCTTTATGCGAAGTTTCTACCGCGAGGTATGCAGCGGAAAATTCGGCATATATCTCGGCGAGTTCAGTCGTCTGCAACAACAGCTTATGAAATTGTATACAGATGCGAGCATGTAACCAGTCAGAAGCTCCACTCTACGCCCACCGAAGCAGTGCGCGGTTTATTGGGTCGAGCGCCATCGGGTATGCGTGAGACAATAGCCGTCTCGTCGAAGACGTTTTCGACTTTCAGATAGACAGTAGTCTGATCCTGTAATGCATAGCGACTGATGTAATCGACTACCCATAGATCTTCGCTGCGGTCGTATTCATCACCGCTGTTGTTGCACCCCACCGTCATGCACATTTCGTCGACGTACTTCACGGTCAGATAGTTATTCCAACCCATGGCTGTTTCTACCCCTGCTCGAAGACTAAACGTGTTCTCGGGGATCTGTGCCAATCGATCACCGTCCTCGAAGCCGTTGTCAGGGTTGTCCTTGCTGATGGTGCCATCTGTATAGGTGTACATGATCTCCACAGGAAAGTTCAGTGAGCCCACACTGAAATTGCTGTTTGCCTGCAGTTCCAGCCCGGCGATCTCGGCGTTGCCCGTGTTGAATGAGCCAAAAGTATCGCCGTTGCTACAAGGGGAGGCGTTGGAGCAGTACTCAATTTTGTCGTCAAAATCGCTATAGAATGCCACCGCTTCAACAAACCAGCTACCGCGATAGCGCACGCCGGCCTCATAGTTGTCGCTGGTTTCAGGGTCTATATTGTCTGTTGCAGAACCGCCCAGCGGTGCGAAGCCACGGTGTACCCCGGCAAGAACCTGCCAGGTCTCGTTCAGATCGTAGGTGAATGAGGCACCGGGGAGCCATTCGTCATAATCTGCGCTGATTTTACGCGATACTGTATTTTGTCCCGGATCTGCATAGCGTTTCTGCCATGTCTCCACATCCTCGTAGCGCAGAGCGAGGTTTACCAGAAAGGCATCTGTTACCTGCCAGCTATCGATTGCCCACAGGCTTAATGCCTGGGCTTGTTCTTTGAGGTTGTCACTACCGGTTGGCGTTGTGGTTTCCACATACACCAGTTCGCCATCGATCTGATTGTATATTTCCGTTGGCTGGAATCGATTCATCTCGTCCTGATGAGGGCGCACACCGACGGCCAGCTGGTGGTTGTCCACCGTGATATCAAAGTTCACATCCAGTCCGTAGGATTTGTATTTCCGGTTGTTGTGTTTGTATTTCAAGCCATCGATATCTTCCGTGCCGTGCAGCACGCCCAGCGCCTCTGCATCGCCCGCATTGCCGGCCTCGATGAATGCCCCACCGCCGCTGAGTTTGAACCAGTCGCGGGAGAACTTGTTGTAATAGCCTGTGGCGGACATGCTCACCATGTCATTGAACGAGAAGCGATATACCGCACTGTAGCCCTCGTGGTCATTCTTCATCTTGTCGATACTCGACAGGCCATAGCGGCGGGTATCGTCCCTGTCGAAATCTGCATCGGTAAGCCCCAGATAAGTCTCGTCGGACGTTTCCTTGGAGTACTGGGCTTTCAGCAGGATGCTCTGTTTATCATCTTCCCAACCCAGCTTGCCGACATAGTCGTGCAGGTCGAAACCTGTATCAGCGTGGGTGCGGTCTATTTTCTTGAAGCCATCGCTGCGTCGCTGCGAGGTTTCCACCAGGAAACTGAAGCCGTCCATGCGGCCTCCGTAGTTGGCCAGCAGGTTGCCCTCGTTATTTTCGCCATAGGCAAGATTCAGGTTGCCGCCCATTTCATCGGGGATAGGGGTTGAGACCATATTCACCGCCCCGCCGGTGGTCTGCGGCCCGTAGCGCAGTAACGGTGCTCCTTTTAGTACCTCGATGGAATTCATACGCAACGCGGTTGGGAAGTAGTAGGCCGCGGGGTTTGAGTACGGCGCTGGCGCAATCAGTACCCCATCTTCCATCAGGGTGATCTTCTCCGAGCGCTCCGCCGTTGCAGCACGGATGCCTATGTTCGGGCGCAATCCGTAGCCGTCTTCCTCCAGAATGTAGACGCCGGGCACGGTCTTCAGCAGTTGGTTGATATCGCCAGTAGCCTGCAGCAGTATCTGCTCGTGACTGATAACGGACCCTGACCCCGCCAGTACCTGGGCGTCATCGACACTGCCGACAATGGTCATTTCTTCAATTTGGTGATTGTCCGCGAACGCGACTCCAGTGGAGATAACTGCAGCAACTGCTGTACCGATAGTGTTCCGTCTCATAATATTTCCGTTAGATAGCTTGTTATAGCCGCCGTCATCCGCTCAGTACTGCCGAATTTTGGGGGAAACGACTATTATAATGATAACTACTATCAATGTTAAATGAGATTGCTTACCGTTGCCATCCAGTTGAATGCCTTTTTGGCTATAATTTTCACGGTCGAGGGGCACCCTGGGTGAAAAACGCAGCTCCCCGGGTGCGCAAGAGCAATGTGCCGCCATTGAGTACCCGTTGTGTCAGCAATACGTGGCGCTCCTGAAGGGGTGTCATGCGCAGTGCTCGAGCCGGCCTGCCAGGCTCGAGAAGTTTGCATGTAAAAACTGTGTCAGATAAGAAAAGTATGGCTTAGTATTACGGTTATAAGTAGATAAGGTTCAAGTCCGTTTTTCCGCTCGGCTCAATCCGAGGCATGCCTCGGCATCGTGTGGTGTATCTCTGATACAAATCCAAACTCTGCTGTGCTCGCTATTGGCGGGCTGGGCCGATTGTCACAATCAGGCTGCAGGCCAGTAGTTGTGTCGGTGCAGTGTCGGGGTTGAACCAGAAAATAATGTAAGTCTGTCCCCAGTTCGATCGGAGTTTTTAAAATGTCAGCAAGTGACTTGGCGAATCCAGCATCCCGGGTGATCCCTCGCGAGTATGTGAGCGCGTTTATCCTGGTGACCAGCCTTTTCTTTATGTGGGCGATCGCGCACAACATGAATGACATTCTGATCCGGCAGTTTCAAAAGGCATTGGATCTGTCGCGTGGGCAGGCCAGTTTTATTCAAGTGTCGTTCTATTTCGCCTACGCTTTTGCGGCTATCCCTGCCGGCTATGCGATGAAAAAATTGGGCTTTAAGCGGGCGATTTTGACCGGGCTCTTGCTTTATGCAGCGGGTGCTGCGTTGTTTTATCCCGCCGCTGCCGTGGGGAACTACAGCTTTTTTCTAGTCGCGCTGTTTATTATTGCCACCGGTATTGTCTTCCTTGAGACCTCCGGCAGCGGATACATCACGCTGGTTGGCGACCCGGCAACGGCCGCCAGGCGTATTAATTTTGCGCAGTCTTTCAACGGTCTGGGTGGTTTTATTGCCCCCCTGATTGGCGGCATATTTATTTTCTCCGGCATAGAGCACTCACCCGACACTATTGCTGCACTGTCGCCGCAGGCGCTGCAGGAATATCGAGCGCTGGAGGCAAGGCAGGTTCAGCTACCCTATCTGAGCCTGGCTGGTATTCTCGTTTTTGTAGCGTTGCTGGTTGGTTTAACGCGTTTTCCCGCTTCGGGATCTCGCGCCAGTTCAAGTACCAAGCCCACGCTGGCCGGTGTTTTTGCCCATCGGAGTTTTGTCTGGGCCATCGTCGCGCAGTTTTTTTACGTCGGGGCGCAGATTGGTGTATGGAGCTACTTTATTGATTTCACCAAGGAATTGACGCCAATGACGCCAGAGAAAACGGCGGCATTCTACCTCTCGGCCAGCCTGTTGTCGTTCATGGTGGGGCGTTTCATAGGCACTTATCTCATGAAATATATCGCGCCGCGCAAGTTGCTCGCGATATATGCGCTGGTCAATATTGGGTTGGTCTTTGTGGCTATGATCGCAAGCGGTTTACCGGCGGTAGTCGCGCTCGGAGCCACCAGCTTCTTTATGTCGATTATGTTCCCTACTATTTATGCTCTCGGGCTTGAGCATTTGGGCGACAAGGCAGAGATGGGCTCATCGCTTATTATTATGACGATAATCAGCGGCGCAATTATTCCGCCGATGATGGGATTCCTGTCCGATATCTATTCAGTGCAGTGGGCCTACGGTGTGCCGCTGGTCTGCTATTTTATGGTCTGGTTATCAACCCGCCTCGGGGGACAGGAACGCAGTGGACCCCAGGCGATGGAACAAGCGGTATAGCGATATTACTACCGGAAGTGGAATGAGCGATGAGTACAATTGAGCGTGTAGAGCTATCGATGGTTGATCTGGTGCCTAAGGTAAAACGCACCGATGCCATACAGAGCTTTGTGAGTCAGGAGACACCACTGGTTCGTGTGTTTGATTCTGACGGGGTCGAGGGTGTGGGGTACAGCTACACCATAGGCTCGGGTGGCGGATCCGTGATGGGCTTGTTGCGCGATCACCTCGCGCCCCAATTGCTGGGCCGTGATCCAGCGCATATAGAAGCCATTTGGCGCGATCTGAAATTTTCTACCAACGCCACCACGGTCGGTGTTCTCACGGCGTTGGCTCTGGCTGCCATTGATACCGCACTGTGGGATCTGAAGTGTAAAAAAGCGGGTCTGCCGCTGTCTGTCGTTGCCGGTGGTGCGAAAGATCGCGTGGGTCTGTACACCACCGAGGGCGGGTGGCTGCATATAGAACAGGACAGGCTGGTGGACGATGCGCTTGAAGCACAAGCGCGGGGGTTCGGCGGTGCGAAAATCAAAGTGGGCAAGCCCCACGTGTCGCAGGATGTGGATCGTATTATGGCCGTGCGTGAAGCCGTGGGCTCTGCCTGGGAACTCATGGTGGATGCCAATCAGGCGTTTACCGTTGACGAGGCGATTCGTCGGGCGCGCTGTTTTGAGCCGGCGGATCTGGCCTGGCTGGAGGAGCCACTGCCGGCCGATGATTTATCCGGGCATGTGCGTTTATCACAAGCGACAACCCTGCCAGTGGCCACCGGGGAATCCATTTACTCCATCGGCCATTTTCGCGAGTTTATGCAGCGCGGGGCCTGCTCTATCGTACAGGTCGATGTCGCCCGGGTTGGGGGCATCACACCCTGGTTGAAAGTGGCGCACACAGCGGAGAGTTTCAATCTGCCAGTGTGCCCCCATTTTTTGATGGAGCTGCATGTCTCACTGGTGTGCGCGGTGCCCAATGGCCGTTGGGTGGAGTACATTCCACAACTCGAGGAAATTACCGAACAGGCGATGGTGATTGAGGACGGCCAGGCGCTGGCACCCACTGCGCCGGGTCTGGGGATCAGCTGGGACTGGGAGCAGATTAACAAGCGAAGAATCAACGCGCACACGGCGGTGATCGACAAAGGAGCGTAAGCGCATGGCTGACACCGACAAGCCCGACAGCATCTACGGCGCGACTAATCCTCAATCCAGTGAGGACGGGGTGCTGCGCCTGGGTTCTGTGATCGGTTTAAAACCGGAGATGGAAGCCGAATACCGGGAATTACACGCCAATCCCTGGGATACGGTGATCGCCTGTCTGGCGAAATACCACGTACGTAACTACTCCATCTTCATTACTGAAATCGAGGGCAAAAAATACCTCTTCAGCTATTTCGAATACACCGGCAGTGACTATGAAATGGATATGCGTGCGGTGGCTGCAGACCCGCATACGCAGCGCTGGTGGCGCGAGACAGACCCCTGCCAGATTCAATTACCGGGGCGAGCGCCCGGTGCCAATTGGAGTGATATGGAGCGGGTGTTTTTTATGCCGTGAACGCCGGCAGATATTGTCGATTGGGCTAGCGGACTGTGCTCGTGGCACTGGTGGTCGCTGGCAGCGCCACCAGACAAGGGGCATTTAATAGCTTAACGCTGCCAGCGCCCCGGCGGACGTTACGCCATACGGTGCAGTGCGCAAACTTTGTTTCCCGATGGATCGCGCAGATAGGCCAGGTAAAGCTTGCCGGTAGCGCCTTCACGAACTCCGGGAGGGTCTTCGCAGCTTACGCCGCCGTTGGCGAGTCCCGCTGCGTGCCAGGCATCGGCGGACGCGGGATCTTTCGCAGCAAAACCGATGGTGCTGCCGTTTCCCGGTCCCGCCGATTCGCCATTAATGGGCCGGGTGATTGAGAAGATACCGCTGTCGGTGAAGTAGAAACAGCGACCTCTGTCGTCGATAACACCGGGCGCGTGCCCCAGGGCCCCGAGTATGGCATCGTAGAACGCTTTTGACGCTTCAATATCGTTTGCGCCCACCATGATATGGCTGTACATCGTAA
Source organism: Halioglobus japonicus (assembly GCA_902705825.1). Taxonomy (GTDB): domain Bacteria; phylum Pseudomonadota; class Gammaproteobacteria; order Pseudomonadales; family Halieaceae; genus Marimicrobium. The sequence goes on from CACSIL010000001.1 coordinate 350,123, forward strand.
TTCTCCCGGTTGATTGACTCGAGGGGACTCGCCAGCATTCGTAAACTTTCCGGTTTACGTGCACTGCTCTATCACCTCAAGGGGCCTAGATTATACGGACTCTGCAGCCGCTGGCTATGAGGCGGCCCGGCCGCGCATTACCAGCTGATTTCGACCTCGATACTGGATTCATCGCTTTCAATTTCAACTTCAAACTCGACCTCCACCTCATCGGGAACCCGGATGTTGACCTTGACGCCTTCCTGTGTGAAATCCACACCGTTATGGCGGGCAAGTGAGTCGGCGAGTTTGCGCAGTAAATGCGCTGCTTCTTCTCGTCCCATTTTTCGTTTTACTGAAATTTCCATCAGGTCCATAGCAGTATCTCCCGTATTGTGTCGGCCGAATTTAGCGATAAGCAGTCTCGAGCACTAGTGATCGCTGGCGTCTATTTGAACAGATCGCGCCAACTTGTCCAAACCTCTGGTACAGTTACTGGCATTAGCGGAGAGATCAATATGAATAAGACTGTTTTCGCAGCACCTCTGATTATCGCGCTTCTGATGGGATGCAGTGGCAAAACACTGGAGCTGAACGTGCCACCGGCCAATAGCGATGCACCGCCGGCACAAGGTCTTTCCTGGTTGAGCCGTGCTGCACTGGATATGTTTTTCCGCGGCGCGGTGTGGCGCGGCGATCGGTCGGGCTTTGTGGCGATGTTCGCTCAGGATGGTCACCCGGTTCATGCCACCGCCTATGGCTGGGCGGATATAGATGCCCAGGTACCCATGGCGCTGGATACGCCTATGCGGTTCGCCTCGATGACAAAGCCGGTAACCGCAGTGGCTGCGATGATGCTTGTGGAGGACGGCAGTCTGGATCTCGATGCGCCCGTCGCACAATACATCCCCGCCTTTAGTCGGCCGCAAGTTGCTGTCAATGAAGAGCGCAACGCGGCAGGCGGGTTCGATGTCCGCGAGCCCCAAAACCCTCTGCTGGTGCGGCACCTGTTGATGTTCTCCTCTGGGATTGGGCCCGGTATAGAGCCCGAGCCCAGTGATCTGCACAATTTTTGGGAAGAAAACACCCTCTATCGCGATACCCCTGAATCTCTGGCGGAGCGCATCGATACACTGGCGGCACTGCCCCTGTTCGAGGAGCCGGGCACTCAATGGCGTTATGGTTGGTCTGCTGATGTGCTGGCCCGAGTGGTCGAGGTGGCGGCGCAGCAGCCCTATGGCGAATTTGTACAGGAGCGCATTCTGACCCCGCTGGGGATGAGCAGTACTCAATACCTGACGGCCGATGGTTTACCGGCGAATATAGCCACTGTCTATACGCAGGACGAGAATGGTGATCTTGTAGACTCGACACCTGCTTTCGATGCCTATTGGACACCAGGTGGTAGCGGTCTGGTGTCTACTGCGGAAGACTATATGCGCTTTGCCCTGATGTTGTGGAATGGCGGTGAATACCAGGGCGTGCGCCTGCTGCAGGCGGAGACTATCGACGAAATGACAGAGCTGCACATGCCCGAAGGCGTCCTTGCTACGGTGGGGGCAGAAGGAATTGGCTGGGGTCTGGGCATGGCCGTAACCGCCGATGGGGACACGGCCCTTATCCCCAGCAATACCGGCGACTACTACTGGGCGGGCTACTACGGCACGATCTTCTTTGTGAGCCCGACAACCGGCCAGGTAGGCGTGATACTGTCTCAGAACGAACCTCAGGGTATAGGGGAAGATAGTGTCGGGGGCCCCATTCCACTCTACATTGCGCAAGCCATTGCACACGCGGGAGTGCCGGAGTGATTGCCGCGTAGTAGGCGACGATGAAAACGCGTGGGGTGGTGGTGTCTACCAGACATTCCAGGGGTTGAAGCTACCAGCACAGAGACTTACCATAAAAAATCCCAATGTAAGGATAGAACAAATGGATCAGGAACTTCAGCGTCGTCGTGAGCAAGTAGTACAAGAGCATTTTGAATCAGAAGTGTCGCAGGAATTCGAGCGCACACTGGAGACATTTGATAAGCCGCACTACGAGATAATGGCCACAAGCGAAGTGTTCGATGGCCCTGAAGAGGTCATGGGGTATTACCGGGCTACCAGAACCGCGTTTCCGGACCAGCGCCACGAAAATGTTCGAATGCATTTTGCGCAGGATTGCGTGATCACAGAGTTTGATCTACTGGGCACGAATGACGGTGAATTTTACGGGCTGGAACCCACCGGTAAGTCATTCCGGGTTCCCATTTGCGCCATCTTCTTCTTTGAGGGTGATCGAATCGTAAACGAGCGGATATACTTTGATTCGGCAAGCCTTGTCACACAGATTGGCCAGGGTGAGGCGTTGGCGGCGCGGCTTGCCCAAGGGTAGTCGTTACTCGGGAAGAGCAAAGGCGTATAAATAGTCACCATAGCCGCGTTGAAACATAAAATGTCCTCCCGCGTTAATGACGACATACTGCCGCCCCTTGTAAACATAGGTCATGGGTGTTGCTGTCGCATCGTTGGCAAGTGTGTGCTTCCACAGCGTTTCACCGGTATCTACATCAAATGCGCGAATCTGCCTGTCCATGGTGGCACCGATAAAAAAGACACCCCCGTCGGTCGCGATACCGCCGCCGAGATTGGGTGTCCCCCAATCGATATGAAACGGTACGCTGATCGGCCCCATCTCATGTACTGAGCCCAGCGCTGCCTGCCATTTGACGGACCCTTCATACAAATCCACCGCAATCAATTTCCCCCAGGGCGGCGCATTGCAGGGAATACCCAGCGGTGAGGTCAGGGCACCTATTTCAACAGTGTAGGGCGTGCCCTCCATGGTCACTTGCATGCGTTTGCCGTTCTGGGGGTGGTCTGTTCTTGCGTTGGCGTTATCACCCGACGGGGTGGGGATCAACTGCCCAGTAAAGGCGGCATTGTTGATGTTGACCAGCAGTACACCGGAATCCCCAATTAGCGCTCCGCCGCCCCAATTGGCACCACCGAGGCTGCCCGGATACATCAAACTCAACTGTTCACTCATCGGGGTGAACAGGCCCAGGTTGTTGAGTGACGCTACCTGTTTCGCACAGTGCCCTCTATCCCAGGGAGTCAGCCCCCAGACATTGGAGGGTATCAGGAAGGAGTCCACCAGTGGTGGTGGCGCAATAGGTTTGGGTTGTGTCAGTGCGGTCTTTTCGCCGGCAATATCCGATGGTGGTGCCGGGTGCTCGGTAATCTCCCACAGCGACTCACCTGTCAGGCGGTTGAGTACAAACACAAAGCTCTGCTTGGTGACCTGTATCAGCGCGGGTATGGACTCACCATTTTTTTCCCATTGGAACAGGATGGGTTGTGCCGGGGTGTCGTAGTCCCACAAGTCATGTCGCACATGCTGAAAATGCCAGCGGACGTTACCGGTCTTCAGATCCACGGCGACGATGCTGTTGGCGTATAGATCATCGCCGGGGCGATCTACGCCATAGTAGTCTGGCGAGGGTGCGCTGGTGGGCAAAAATAATAGCCCGTTCTCCTCATCGACCGACATCGGCGCCCACACATTGGCAGACCCACTTTTGGGGTGGCCGAGCAGGGGATCAAACTGCCAAACCTGCTTGCCGGTATCGGCGTCAAAAGCCAGCACTGTGCCGCGAGGGGTGGTCGCCCGGGCAAAATCGATGATCCCGGAACCGACGACAACGACTCCGCCTGCAACGGTGGGCGCAGACGAGCTGCTGAGATCGCCCGGTACATATCCCTCTTTGCCGTAGAGTTTCACCATGCCTTTGTTGCCGAAACGGCTGCAGGGCTTTCCGTCTTTCGCATCAATGGCCCACAGCTTTCTGTCGTGCGTCGCGAGATAGAGGCGGTGGCGGCAGTGGCCATTTTCATCTCCGCGCGACACCTCTGCATAACTGACGCCGCGACAGCGAAACGTTCTGCTGCCGCGGCGGTCGATGTCCGGGTCGAAATCCCAGCGCTTTGCACCCGTGCCGGGGTCAAGCGCGATAACCCGGTTGAACGGCGTGCAGTACACCAGCGACTCGCCTGCAGCTTCTGGCAGCAGTATCGGGGTGGATTGGGTAGAGGTGTTCTCCATGCCTTCGCCGAAGCGTTCAACATCGCCGCTGCGGTGCACCCAGGCGACGTCCAGATCGGAGACATTATCCCGATCAATGAGCGCGGCTTCAGAGTAGTGACGACCGCCCTGATCCCCTCCGTAATAGAGCCAACCGTCATCAGCGGATACTGCCTGTGTCGATAGCAGGGCCGCGAGGGAAAGCAGGGCGTTGCGCATTGACATCAGTTCAGCGATGCCTGTTCCGGCAGGCTTTCAGGTGTCTGTCTCTCGTCGGCATCTGCCTGTGGCAATGTGGTGTCCGGTGTCGTTGCCCCAGGTGCTGTTGTTTCTGGCGTCGCTGGTAAAGGCGTCTCTGGCAATGGCGTAATGCGCAGCAAAGACGGCACCCCGCCCTCGGATTGCCAGGTCGGGAAGTGTGAGTTGGTGGTGTAGACCGCGCCATCCTCTTCGGAAATTTCGATATCCCGGGTAAAGAATCGCTGGCGCGGCATGGGGTAGACTTTCCATGTCTCGTTGGCAATATCAAAACTCAGGATGGTGTCTGACTGGTTGCCATTTACCCAGACAATCCCTCGTTGCTTGTCTACGTTGAGCGCATAGGGAATTTCGTTAACGACCGGCAGCTCATAGGAGGTGAAAACATCGGTGTTTGGATTGTATTTCACCAGCAGGGAATCCTGGAACGCGACTATCCATACCATGCCATCGGCATCCACTCGCAATCGTCGTGGCCCTTCAAACGGAAAGTCGACCATGGTCACTTCGAGCGTCTCGGGGTCTATGTGAGCGATGTCGTTTGCATACAGGCGTGTTGCCCAGATGCCGCCGTCGGGAGCCACGTCGATACCGTAAGGCATCGGCAGGCCGATCGACTCCCGACTGGGACTCGGTTGCGGGCGGTTCGCCGGGTCGAACGCGAATACCAACGGCAGGGATTTGAGAATCAGCCACTCCTGAATGCCCCTGGCGGGAAGATCAACCAGTGTGAACTCATTAGTCGTTCGATCAAATTTTGCTACCTGCGAAGAAAGGGCCAGGGTGAACCAGACTCTGTCCTGGGCATCGATGCGGATGGTGTGCGGGTAGTATCCGCCTGGCATCTCGTGTGTCGTGAATTCTTTGGTAGCAGGGTTAAACTCCAGCAGTGCCTGCTGCATGGAAGGCGTCACAAAAATATTGCCATCTTTTGGCGATACCGCGAAGGAGTGTACACCCAGGAAGTTATGCATTTTGGGAAAGGTGACAAACCGGTTTCCCAGAATTCCGCCCGCCGTCTGCTCGTCAGTGTGCGGGACTTTGTAAACGGTGTACTGACCGCTTTTGGGGTCGATCTCGTAGAGGCGGTCAAACAGATTGTCGCCGACATAAATGTACCCATTGGGATGGATAAGGAAATCGTGCATCTGTGAAAAGCCGTCACCTATCACCCACTCCTTCATTTCTATACCGGACAGGTGATCTTCCCAGGTGCGTGGCTCAGGTACTACTTCGGGATTTTCCCGCAGCTCGCGGTATTCCTTTTGCAGTAGTTCGGCAATCTGCTGGTGCTCGTCCCCGGGCAGCCTTGCACCGTAGCTATTCATCCGCTCAAAAACCGCCATCCATTGTTCCACGGTCCGTTCATTGCGCATAAACGGCGATGCCTGTTGGTGACAAAAGGAGCAGTTCAGCTCAAAGCTGTCTTTTAACTCTTTATCCCCGCCCAGTTTCAACTGAGACAGCCAGACATTGGACGGGAAGCTCGCAATATACTGCTCCTTCGTCATTGGCACCATCGTCACGTCCAGCGTTGCGGTATCTGTGGCGTTACTGCCCTCCTGGCGAATAATCTGATCGACATAACCCTGACTTCTTACGCGATACTGCACAGCACTATCTGGCGATTCAAAGCTGACAAAGCCATCGGCATTAGTGAATCGCGTGATGGTGGTATCGGCAGGCGTAAGCACACCGTGTGGTGCGTAGCCGTCGTCGCTCAGGTCTGCCACGACTTTTGCCACCAGCGTTTGCGTCACCATCACGCGCGGCAGTGGTTCACCCGCCTCATTCTTGATGTTGATATCAGTGGCGTGACTGAATGCAGAAAAGAAACAAAGGACTGTGAGTATAGTGCGGATTGGCATGGCGTCGCTCCCTATAAGAGAGCAGGAGGTTATCATTCGAGGCAGGTATTTTCACGGTTTTTGTGGCTCAGCGCTAAGCTGTTCCGGGGCTTCCTGGAGGTGCAATGGTATTGGCTATTGCTGTGGCAGTGCCCGGCTCGGTTGCGGTGTCGAGCGGATCATTGGCGGTAGCTAAAAGTTGTTTACGGTGTCTGCTGCTCGAGTACAAAAGCCCCGGCATTGTCGCGCTGGGCGTAGAGGCTGGGCAGGAAGAACTGTAGGCTTGCGACTTCCTCCACCTGATGGCGTTGCCACTGCTCCATCATTTGAGGGTGAAATACCTGATGCCTCAGGTACCAGTTCAACAGTGGTCCCAATACCGGCAGCGAGGAGCCGATAACCGCTTGCACACGATATTCTGTGCCGCCCTCTGCGGGGGTAAAGATGTGGCGGACTTCGCCAAACGGGATGCCCGCGACTTCAGGTATTGCCAAAAAACCGGCATCTGAGTATTCGACAATCCTGGCCGCGCCACGACTGTCGTAGGTTCCGAACCACTCCTCTCGCCCCACCAGAGCACCGAGGCCCATCCCGCTCGAGCCATCGCTGGCCGGCTCCAGCACACGGATTCTGCCGTGTTCCGTGGGGTGAAAAATATGGTACAGGGGGTAGCTAGTGTTTTTGAATTCGATGGTGGAGATTGGCAGGTTGCGGTAGAACCAGGAGATCATCGGGGGAGATATGCCCTGAAGAAAGAAATGCTCCACTTCAGCGTATATTCTGCCATCCTCCCCAACGTACCAATGCGTTTTTGCCAGTCGGTAGTCGGGCAGTACCCAGGGCAAATCGCGGGGAGAGTCCCTTGTAATCTTTCCTGGGGAGAGCAGTATCAGAGCCGCTGCAAGTGCTGCGATGCACAGAGCCGAAACGGTACCAATCCTTTTGAGCCGCAGAGCCATCACAGTCTCCAAAATCACCTGATTTCTTCAAGCCTGTGATTGTACCCGTCAATGCCATCTGGCGCCCGTGTGGGCGCCAGCGGCAATATTGTGGCTGGTGTTATGCGCGGCGGCGTTTTGCGTTCACACCGATCAGGGCCAGGCCCAGTGCAAATAGCGGGATGGTGGCCGGTACCGGCACGGAGATAACCGATTTTTGCAGCGAGAAGTCTGAGCTGAACTCGCCGATGCTGTCTACAGTGACCAGCAGTTCGCTGCTGTCCATGCCATTGATAACGTCGTTGCAAATACCCTCACCGATACCCAGGCCGGCACAGGGGTCGCTGGCAATCAGCGCTTGCAGTGCGATATCTGCAATCTCTGCAGTGTTGTCATTGATGAGGTCCAGCAGGGAAGCTTCCAGTTCAGCGAGCAGTTCCGGGCTGCTGAGGTTCAGTAGGTATTCACCCTCAATAGTATCGCCGCCTGGCAGCAGCACGCCCTCGTACTCGTAGCTACCGACCAAATCGCCAACCACTGTTCCAGACTCGCTGGCAGAGGTGGCGCCGGATTGGAACTGTTCACGCACCAGATCGTCTACGGTAAGTGCCTCACCGAGCAGCGGTGTGCCGAAGTCTGTAAGGAAAATGTCACCCACTGGAATTTCGCCATTGGTGGTGTAGCTGTAGTTGTAGACACTGACAGGGTCTGTGAGTGAGATGGATGGCGTCAGCGGGATGATCTGGGAGGGCAGGCTGACGTCAGGAGTGGTAAAGCAGCCGAAAATTGGGACGCAGGTCTCGCTGCCGGGGATCAGTACAATCTCAGGCGTGGTGATTGTCACTTTCGGTGTGATTGTAATTGAGCCGAAATTCAGGCTGGTATTGAATTGGTAGGGGCGAGGAGGTCCGGGCGGTGTGCGGTACTGTGCATCTACTCCGCCGATGACTGAAAGGCCATTGCTCAAGCTGAAGGTAACTGCACCATTGTAGTCTGCTGATGCTACGGNCATCGGTACCGCGGCTGCCGGCGTTGCTAACATCGCAGCGCCGAGGGAGGCGGTGAGCAGTGTAATTGTATTTCTAACCAGTTTCATTCCAGTGTATCTCCTTTATGATTTCAGCTGCAGGTGATGTCTGTTGTCGCGCTGTGAATCTATCCAATCACCCGGATGTCAGATTACTAGCAATAAATGAGCCATAACCTGTATATGTTTGATATATAAAGTATTGTTTATATATCGGTGAGGTTCTGTGGGAACAGGGTGTAAAGAAATCTGACATCCTGTCCAGATTGCACGGAGCCAACCCTATACCGCATTTTTTGCAGGTTGGCTCCCGGTATCCAAAGGGCGTCTGCCGCGGGTCCGTATCTGAAGTAGCCCTGTCAGGGTTTTTCAAGGTGTGCCCAGTTGTGAATGCAAAGAAAGCGATACCAGAACATTGCGGTGTGGCCGGTTAGCTACTACTGTTTTCTATATATGCTGAAGGATTCAGCGGCAGGGACATAGTATGAAGACGCTAAAAACCGGAATACTCTGCGCGCTTATGCTCCTTATTTGTGCCTGCAGTCACCCGATTGAAATTGAAGGTGAAGGTGATGTTTCGTCTAACTTCGGCAGAAGTTGTACTCTGGAAGACACTCTGACCGACCCAGTGCCTGACAACTGCGCTAAAAACTACGTCGTCAATGCGTATTCTGATACGTACACCGCAACCCCGCGCACGGGCTGGAAGTTTGACCACTGGCGCAATTACTGCACCACCGCCATAGACAATACCTGCACGTTCACTTTAACCGCGGCGCAGGTGCAATCTGCATGGTTTCAAACTGTGCCGCCATTAGTTGCAGTGTTTACACCCGAAGGAGGGGTGGATTGCTCATCCATTGTGCCGGGTAGCAATTTCCGGGACGAAATACTGTGCGCGCATAACCAGCGGCGGGGAACCTTTCCAACACCCACGCCAGTTCCCGCGTTGAATGACCTGGAATGGGACCAGGATCTCGCAGACATTGCGGCCGGTTATGCCGCTCAATGTACATGGGCGCACAATGCTGATCGCAGCGCTGGCTACCCGGGCTATGTAGGTGAAAATCTGGCGCTATTCTCAAGTGGTTGGCCGGTAGCCGATGTGGCCGAATCAAGTTTGTTCAATTGGGTTGAAGGCGAAATGCCTGACTATGATTATGCCACCAACACTTGTTCGGGTGTTTGTGGTCACTATACCCAGGTGGTATGGCGTGACACTGAGAAAGTGGGTTGTGCTGTGCAGCAATGCGCCACATTCAGTAACCTGGGCTCACAGTGGGATGATGGCTATATTGTGGTGTGCGATTATTCACCAGGTGGTAACTATAACGGGCAATTGCCCTACTAGTTGTGCCGGGTCGGCTCCCGACTCGTCGAACCTCATTTCATAATTTCTTCTTTTTACTTTCATGCGCTGTCTATTAAACCGTAACACGCGCTCTTCATTCTAACGCCCCAGTGAATTCCCTCCGGTAATACCTCGATCAGGATGTCGGGAGGATTGCGCTCGAACTCCACATATTGCAAACACCACAGAGAGGGTCTATGAAATTCAAGTACTCGCAATTGCTGACGCTTGGTGCCACATTCTGCGCCGTCGTTGCTACTGCCGACACCTTGCCGGATAGCCAACTGGCTGACAGCTGGTTTACCGATGGTCAGGCAGCGGTGAATGCCAGGAGCGTCATCAACGACGGCACTACGGCAAAAAATGTGATTCTTTTTGTCGGTGATGGCATGGGCGTATCGACACTCACCGCTGCGCGTATCTACGCCGGCCAACTGGAGGGGCGGCCAGGAGAGGAGGGCCTGCTGAGTTTTGAGGAGTTTGAGCATACGGCGCTGGTGAAAACCTACAACGTCGACGCGCAGACGCCGGATTCAGCTGGCACCATGACGGCGATGATGAGCGGCCTGAAAACGGATGTGGGTGTCATTGGTGTAGACGAGGATATTGAACGCGGTGACTGTTCGACACTGGCGGGCAATGAAGTGGCGACTTATCTGGAGCTGGCAGAAATTCAAGGCATGTCGACCGGCGTCATATCAACGGCGCGAATTACCCACGCCACACCGGCTGCAACCTATGCAAAATCACCCGATCGCAATTGGGAAGATGTGTCCGATATGCCTCAGGAAGCCGTTGATGCGGGCTGTGAGGATATTGCCAGTCAGTTGGTCAATCTGGAGGCGAACCTTGAGGCGCGCTATCCCGGGGTGAATGTCGACGGTATCGACGTTGTGATGGGCGGCGGAAGACGACACTTTCTGCCCAATGATGCAGCGTTTAACAGCAACGATGCAGCAAGCGGTGTGGAGGGCGACAGGACAGATGATCGCGACCTCACTGCCGAGTGGCAGGCGCAGTATCCACAGGGTGCTTATGTGACCGACAGCGCCGGTTTAGCGGCACTGGATACGGCAAGCCTGAACAAAGTGCTGGCGCTGTTTAACGAATCCCACATGCAATACGAAGCAGACAGAGGTAACGATATCGCCGGAGAGCCATCGTTGACCGAAATGACACAGTTAGCGATCGACGTGCTTGATAATAACGACCAGGGCTTTTTCCTGATGGTGGAGTCGGGGCGTATCGATCACGCCCATCATGCAGGCAGTGCGCACGGCGCGTTGAATGACGCCGTCGAGTTCTCGCGTGCCGTGGCAGCTGCGATAGCGGCCACGGACCCGCAAGAGACCTTGATCCTGGTGACGGCAGACCACAGCCATGTAATGACTATCGGGGGGTATCCCAAGCGCGGAAACCCCATTCTCGGCAAAGTGGTCAATGTGGGCGAAACCGACGCGGCGCTGGCTGCGGATGATATGCCCTACACCACACTGACGTACACCAACGGCCCCGGCTTTCGTGATCTAGGTGATGAAACAGATGCCGATGCCGTCTATGCCGCAGCTGCATTCAGCGGTCGTGTTGATCTTAACTCGGTGGATACCGAGTCCCCGGGGTATCACCAGGAGACCTTGGTGCCATTGGGCTCAGAAACCCATGCTGGAGAGGACGTTGCACTGCATGCCAATGGACCCGCGGCGCAATACGTGGGTGGAACGGTTGAACAAAGCATGGTCTTTCACATCATGAACAAGGCGCGCCGCCTGATTGCCGAATAAGGGGAAGAACAATGAACAAGTTTACTAAAGCACTCAGTTTGTCGGCGCTGGTACTGACCGTCGCCGCCTGTGATAACAACAACCACAACGACGGGGGCGTTAGCGGTGCCCTTACGCCCACTGTGCCGACAGAGCCACCAGTGACACCGACAGATCCGGTGACCATGTTGTCTGCCGCTGATCTGCAATCCAATGTGAGCAATGCGTGGTTTGTCGACGCAGCCGGCAAACTGGAAGCGCGTCAGCTCGAGCAGGTGATCGCCGCCAGAGGCAGCGCCAAAAATGTGATTCTGTTCGTCGGTGATGGTATGGGGGTGTCAACAGTCACCGCCGCACGCATCTTCGCGGGCCAGAAGGCGGGCAATAGTGGTGAAGAAGGTTATCTGAGTTTTGGAGAGTTCCCGTATGCCGGACTGGTAAAAACCTACAATGTGGATGCGCAGACTCCGGACTCCGCCGGCACCATGACGGCGATGATGAGCGGTCTGAAAACGGATGTCGGTGTCATCGGTGTCGACGCTGATATCGAGCGCGGTGATTGCAGCACCGTGGCGGGCAATGAAGTCGCCACCTATCTGGAACTGGCAGAGATAGCAGGAATGGCCACCGGGATTATCTCTACGGCCCGCATCACCCACGCGACACCGGCGGCGACCTATGCTAAATCTGCTGACCGCAACTGGGAGGATGTATCGGACATGCCCGAGGCTGCTGTGCTCGGCGGATGTGAAGATATTGCCAGCCAGTTGGTCAATCTCGAAGCCAACCTCGAAGCGCGGGTGCCGGGTGCTGACGTGGATGGTATTGACGTGGTACTCGGCGGTGGTCGCCGTCATTTTTTACCCAGAGATGCCGCCTATAACACGCCCGACGCGGTGAGCAGTATTGAAGGTGATCGCACCGACGGTCGGGACCTCACAGCGGAGTGGCAGGCCCAGTATCCGCAAGGGGAGTATGTAATAGACAGTGCAGGTTTTTCCCGCATCGATACCTCCACGGTGAGCAAACTGCTGGGACTTTTCAATGAATCCCATATGCAGTACGAGGCCGACCGTCACAACGATATCGCCGGTGAACCCTCATTGACTGAGATGACGCGTACCGCAATTGAGGTGCTGAGCAACAACGATGAGGGGTTCTTCCTGATGGTCGAGTCCGGCAGGATTGATCATGCGCACCACGCTGGTAACGCCTACGGGGCACTCACCGATACGGTAGAGATGTCTGCGGCCGTTGCAGCGGCGATGGCGGCGTCCAATCCGGAGGACACCTTGATTATCGTGACAGCGGATCACAGCCACGTGATGACACTGGGCGGGTACCCCAAGCGCGGTAATCCTATTCTCGGCAAAGTGGTACCTGTGGGTGGAACCGAGCCGGCACTGGCCGCCGATGGCATGCCGTATACGACGCTTGCCTACGCCAATGGTTTGGGCTTTCAGGACCTGGGCAGTGAAACAGATTCAGATGCCGCTTACAGCTATGCGCCCTTCAGCGGTCGTGTCGACCTTGGCAGTATCGATACTGAAGCACCCGGTTTCCACCAGGAAACACTGGTGCCGTTGGGCTCCGAGACGCACGCGGGCGAGGATGTCGGGCTCTATGCCAATGGGCCTGGTGCACACCTGGTGTCCGGTACCAGCGAGCAGAGCATCGTCTTTCATATTATGGATTACGCTGCAGATCTCATAGCGCGTGCGAATGCCGCTATCTGAGTGTTAAGGATTTTTCGTTGAGGCGACTCCGGGGGCGTATGCCCCCGCTTTTTGTTGGGAAAGTAAACTTATGAAATCTACCGTTGTTCGGCTCTGTAGTGGCCTGGTGTTGGCCAGTCTGTCCGCAATTGCTGGTGCACAAAGTGAGGTAGCCTGTGAGATGCCGGATGGGATTTCGGGGGCGAGTTACCAGGTTGTCAGGCAATCGGGTGAGGGTGGTACAACGGAAGAAGAGACTCAAACACTTCTGCTTTTAAGGTCTGCAAATCGAGTGATGCATATTCATCCGGCGCAGCACACAGCCGATGTATGGGAGCGCAATGCGCATGGCGGTGTGCACTTCAGTCGCTTCTACGATTCACGCCAACGTGGTATCGAATTTTATCAAGGCGTCGCAGCTGAGCCTTCCAGCCAGTTGAGCTGGGACCAGGCATACCAACTGCTGCCCACAGCGGTGTTGTCAGAGAATGAGATACAGTCTGTGCGGGCGGCGCCAGGCTGTGCCAGAGTTGAAAGCTATCGCTATACCGTCGAGGGAGACACATACACATTGGAGTGGCTGCCGGCGCAGCAACTGGTGCTGAGTTTAACGGTGGACCGGGGGCTGTATCACATGACGTGGACGCTGGAGTACGTGGTGGCGCAGCCCGATCGCTTGAACGAAGAAATGCGGATGCGCGAGGCCTATATCACCATTGATTACGCAGACCTCGGTGACCAGGAATCGGATCCGTTCTTTCGCTCCCTAAAGCATGGCTCAGATCACCATTGATCGCAGGACATCTTTGATCAACTGATACCCGCAACACTACCTGGGGCGCACCGCAGAGACTGTTGGCAGGCGAGGCAGTGCGCTTCTGGCCGGGGCGGCGCACCATGCCCGGTAGTAGTTGTCCCTTGGTGCGACGCGCTGTAACATCCCGCGCTGTTGTCTTTTGACTCGATTGCCGATTGGCTAGCCCAGCGCGAGCAGCAGAATTGATGGCGGCGACTGCGATCGATCTTGTCTGCACTATTGTCGCGTGCGGCCAAAAATATCTGCTTGCGGGTCTGGTGCCGATCGATGACGGGCGCTGTGAAAACCACTGGAGCCCGCCCCATTTTTCCGCTGATGGTATTTTCTTTGACTATGCGGTGCGTCACCTCGAGTGCAACTTTGATGCCGGTAACCGGTGTGTAAACGGAGGAAATGCTCAGGTGAGTACATCAGATGAATAGCGTCATGCTGCGCACACTACTCATGGCACTGTGCTTGATTCCTGTGGTACAGGCTGCCCCAGTACACCTGGTGGACGAACCCCCTGTTAGTATTACCCAGCCCGAACCCGGGGTAATACTGGTGGATTTCGGCCGGGTGGCGTTCGGCAATATCATACTGCGCGCTGCGCCCGGAGCCAGTGAAAAACTTACCGTACACTTTGGTGAGGCATCGCTCGAAGGCCGTATTAATAGAGAGCCGCCCGGCACCGTGCGCTACAGCGCGGTACCGGTTGCGCTTGTGGCAGATGACCCGATCGTCGTCAGTCCCCCGGTGAATGAGCGCAATACCCAGCAAGGAGGGTATAAGCAGCCGCCAGCTATCCTCACGCCACAGGAATGGGGTGTGCTGCAGCCATTTCGATGGGTGGAAATAGAGGGCTGGAACGGCGAGTTGGGTCCTGAGCAGATCACCCGTCGCGCAGCGTATTCCGCCACCTGGGATGACGATGCCGCCGCGTTTGAGTCCTCCGACACCATGCTGAACCGTGTCTGGGAGCTCAGTCGTTACTCTATCAAGGCGACGACCTTCGCCGGTGTGTATGTCGACGGTGACCGCGAGCGTATACCGTACGAGGCGGATGCCTACATCAACCAGATCAGTCATTACTATACGGACAACGATCTGCAGATGTCCCGCGATACCTTCGATTACCTGATGCAATACGCTACCTGGCCGACCGAGTGGGCGTCTCACATGGTGTTCATGGCCTACGCGGACTGGATGCAAACCGGCGATATTCAGTGGCTGCAGCCGCGCTATGACGCACTGAAAAACAAGCTCTTGTTGGAACGTGCGGGCCGCGATGGTCTCATTACCAGCGACTGGTGGCAGAGGCGTAAAGGTGACCTCGTAGACTGGCCTCCCGCCGAGCGCGACGGTTATCAGTTAACTCGTGTAAACACCGTGGTAAATGCATTTCACCTGAAGTCGCTGCAGCAAATGGCAGAGCTGGCCCGGGCTCTTGGCCTGGATGCCGATGCAGAGAGTTTTGAGCAGACGCGTCAAAGCACCTATACAGCCTTTCAGGAAAAGCTTTTTCTACCAGCTGCAGGGGTATACCGCGATGGCATAGGCACTGATCATATATCGTTACACGCGAATCTGTTTCCACTGGCTTTTGATCTGGTGCCGCAGCCGGACCGCGCCGCACTGGCCGACTGGCTGGCCGGGAGGGGCATGGCCTGTTCCGTCTATGCCGCGCAGTATCTGCTGCAGGGGTTGTTCGAAAATGGCGCAGGCGCGCAGGCAGTGGAGTTGATTACTGCGCCCGGCGATCGCAGTTGGCGGCATATGATTGAAAGTGGCCTGACGATCACCTCCGAAGCGTGGGACATGAAATACAAACCGAATCAGGACTGGAACCACGCCTGGGGCGCGGCACCGGCCAACCTGCTACCACGCTATGTCCTCGGTGTTGAGCCCGGTGCACCCGGCTGGACGGTCGCGCGCATTCGCCCGATCACATCCAATCTGGCATACGCACGGGGTAAAGTCCCCACGCCCCACGGTCCGGTATTGGTTGACTGGGAGAATGGCGAGCAATTCACACTCGAGCTGACCCTGCCAAAAAATGTCCTGGCAGCCATCGAACTGCCGGCAGTGCAGGGCGCCAGTGGCGTGTATATGAACGGCCAGCCGGTTACGGCCACTCTGGCAGACGGACGCTGGGTACTGGACAGCAAAGTTATCGGTAGTGTGACTCTCCAGGTGAAATAATAAAGCCGGGTTCTACCGGATGTAAGAAACCTAAAGCCCGCCTGAGCCAGCAAGTGCCTCGCGCAGATGTTCAATACCTGCTCCTACTGCGCGCCTTCGCACCAAAAAAGGACATAACTTGGTGATTTTAGGTGCATGGATCACTGCAGCCAGCAACACAAAAAATCGCCGTATCGTTAAAAAATCTATGCTATTCAATACCTTATAATTATACATACATGTTGGCATGGGAATTGCGATGGTCTACTGCACTGGTAACACGAAGGCAGGGTCATGCAATTACACACATTCAAAACCATTTGGGGACACACCGGCAGTATTGAAGAAGCCGCTGTTCTGGCAAAAACCTCCAACTTCTCGGGGCTGGAAGCTCCGGCGGTCAACGACAATCCAACTCACCTGCAGATGCTGGATCAGGCATTGAGCAAACACAGCCTCGGCTGGGTTCAGGAGATCTGTACCGCGGGATCATACGTTCCCAGAAGACGCGCCAGCGTGCGTGAGCATCTTGAAGATCTGGAAGCGCAAATCATTATTGGTAAGCCGCTGGAGCCACGCTTCGTCAACGTAATGGGAGGCTGCGACGCCTGGCCGATTGCGACAAGTGTTGAGTTTTTCAAGGCGGCGATGGAGATCGCGGATAAGCATGGGGTGATTTGTTCCTTTGAGACACACCGCGGCCGCTCGTTCTACTGCCCCTGGAATACCGTTGAGATTCTGGAGCAAATACCCGACATCAAAATCACCTGTGATTTCAGTCATTGGGTGGTTGTTTGTGAGCGACTGATGGACAGCGAATGGGATGCTATTGAAGTCGCAGCACAGCATGCACACCACGTGCACAGTCGTGTCGGATACGACCAGGGGCCGCAGGTGCCGCACCCGGCTGCGCCCGAGTATGCCGATGCGCTGGCCAGTCACCAGCGCTGCTGGGAGGCTGTCTGGGCTGCGCAGATGGCGCGCGGCTATCAAGAGACAACCATGACACCGGAGTTTGGCCCGGATGGATACCTGCATCACTTACCGTTTACCGATGCACCCATAGCGGATCTCTGGGATATCAATCGCTGGATTGGCCTTACTGAACAAAATCACTTCGAGGCATGGTCGCAGGCGGCCACGAAACTGGAGGCACAGCGTGCTTAAATCTATCGGGCTTCGCGACCCCGCAGGTGCGGGCTACACCGCCGCCGTACTGTTATATATAGCCTTTGCCTATATTGGCGGCTGGCTGGCGATCTTTCAGGACAGCGCGGCGATTAATGTCGTAGGGGTAATCCTGCTGACACATGGCATGTTTATCGCAGCGTACCTGCTGCACGACTGCGGCCACAATGCCGTCTTTCTATCCACCAAACGCAACGCGAATCTGGGCGAAGTGCTGAACTGGATTGCAGGCAGTTGCTATGGACGCTATGAAGATATTCGCTACAAGCACATGCGTCACCATGTTGATAACTACGACCCGGTGGTGTGGGATTACCGCAGTTTTCTGAAACGCCATCCCACGCTTGAAGCTGTAGTGAAGGCCGCAGAGTGGGCTTATATACCGGCAGTTGAAATCATGATGCACACCATGCTGGTGCTGGCGCCCTGGTTTATAGAATCCAAACGCGCGCAGCGCGCACGAGTGCTGAAAGTCCTGCTGGTGCGCGGCTCTCTGCTGGCGTTAGTGTTATTCCTCAACCCAGTGGCATTTTTTCTATACATCGTTGCGCAGCTACTGCTGTTCACTGCATTGCGTTTCATGGATTGCTATCAGCACAACTATGAGGTGGTTTTCAATCTCGATGAGAACGGGGTTGAACCCCCTCATCGCGGCGACGCGGAGTACGAGCAACGCAACACCTATACCAATCTGGTGTCGTCGCGGTTTCCGAAACTCAACCTGTTGGTACTGAATTTTTGCTACCACAATGCACACCACGAAAAGCCTACGCTGGGTTGGTATCGGCTGCCCGCACTTCACGCACAAATGTATCCGCAGGTTGAG
Source organism: Halioglobus japonicus (assembly GCA_902705825.1). GTDB lineage: Bacteria > Pseudomonadota > Gammaproteobacteria > Pseudomonadales > Halieaceae > Marimicrobium. Next base: position 368,057 of record CACSIL010000001.1, read on the forward strand.
CCCCAGGTGCTGGGCTTTGTGGAGCAGGCGCGAGCCTTCCATAAACATCGTGTGGCCAGAATCTATGCTGAAGATTATGGCGACGACGAGGTTAAGGAATCGCTAGCCCAGGGCCGGGCCGTCGGCGCCGATGCACTCAGCTTTCTCACCGCGTTTTAACAGTCAGACATGGATTCCTCTAGCGCAATGTCCCATACCGCACTATCAGAAACAGTAATGACTGCGAAAGCAGAACCCGCGAAAGCAGAGCCAGTGCAAGCAACTCCCGCCAAGGTACGGCATAAATCTGGCGTCTCGGTGAAAGCACTGCTGGGCTCCCGGTTGTTTCTGGGCAGTCTGGGCTGGACGCTGTTTGTCGGCGGCTGGTGGCTCGCTGCGAATGCCGATCTGGCGCCAGAGCGCCTGTTTCCCGGCCCCGACAAAGTATTTATGAGTCTTTACGAATTGCTGGCCGAAAAAGATTTTGCTGCTGATATCTGGGCTAGCGTCAAACGTATTCTTACGAGTTTTTCTATCGCGGTGTTGCTGGCAATGCCTTTTGGCCTGTTGATAGGCGCGTATCGTCCGGTCGATCGGCTTCTGGCACCATTGGCGGGAGCGTTTCGTTACCTGCCAGCACCGGCGTTTATCCCCCTGCTGCTGATGTGGTTGGGTACTGGAGAAGCGCAGAAGATCGCTCTATTGATTATCGGTGTACTGTTTTTCCTGATCATCATGATCGCAGATGTGACCCGTCAGGTGCCGAAAGTCTACACGGAAACGGCTCGCACGCTGGGCCTGCGCCCCGCACAAATACTCGGTTCGGTAATCTTCCGAGCCAGCCTTGCCGGCTATGTCGATGTATTTCGGCAACTGCTGGCGGTCAGTTGGACCTACCTGGTTATCGCTGAAATTGTGGCGGCCACCGATGGTATTGGCGCGATGATGATGCGCGCCAAACGCTTTGTTCACGTCGACGACATTATGGCGGGCATTCTTGTTATCGGCCTGCTTGGGCTGTTGTTCGACGCGTTGTTTAAAGCGCTGCATCGCAGCGCGTTCCGATATCTTCAACCGAAGTAGTAGTACCCATCAATCGAGGAGAAACATCATGCATTACGTTAGATTAGGCATCGCCATCCTGGCGTTTACCCTGTGCTCCACAGCACACAGTTCGGACCCGGTCAGGGTGTCGCTGTTTTCATGGCCGGGCTACGGTTTCTGGTTCATCGCCAAGGAGAAAGGTCTCACCGAAGGGCTGGAGTTGGACATCACAATTATTGAGGATCCCTACCAGAGTTTTGGACTGATGACCGCCGGAGAACTGGATGCGACATCCAGTACTGCGGAGTACGGGCCTATCGCCGCAGACAAGGACGTGGGTATCAAGTTGGTGACCTACACCAACCCTTCCTACGGTACTGACAAAATTATTCTCGCACCCGGCATTACCAGCGCCGAGCAGCTGAAAGGTGAGACCGTCGCTGTGCTGGAGGGTGGCTTAACCCAGATTTTCATGGCGGAATGGTTGACCGATAACGGCGTTGCCATTGACGAGGTCACTTTCACTAACCTGATCATGGACGACGCTGTCGGTGCAATGGTCGGAGGCACAGCTGCAGCCGCAGAATTCTGGGAACCGTTTGGCTCTCAGGTACTGGAAGCGATGCCAGGTGCAACCGTCGCCGCTGACTCCACTGAGGAGAAGTACATCACTACTGCGATGCTCGGTGATGCGATGTATATGAGCACAGCATTTCTTGAGGAACGTCCAGAGGATGCGGCCAAACTTGCGCGCGCCTATTTCAACGCGGTGGATTTCTGGAAGGCCAATACAGCAGAAGCCAACCAGATCATTGCCGATGGCCTGAAATTCACGGTGGCTGATGTGGAACAGGTGTTGGGCAGTACCGGTGAAATTCTCAAGGGCGGCATTTTCATCTTTGATCGTGAACAGGCGGCGATCTTTATGGGCCTGATTCCCGGTGAACTGCCGCTGAATATTGCCTCCGATGGCATGCAGGCACACTGGGATGTCACCACTGACTGGTGGTTGCAGTTCGGGTTTATCGACAAGGCAATGCCGATGTCGGCCGGCGTCGATACTGCACCCCTGGCAGCGGCGCTGAACAAATGAGGGAACCCATAGATAATGGGTTAACGGTTTCGGGCGTCAGCAAAACTTTTATGCTGCGCTCGGGCCAGACCCTTAAAGCCTTGGACAATATCAATTTCGAGTTGGAAAAAAACTCCGTGGGTGTCCTTCTGGGCCCCTCGGGTTGCGGAAAGTCCACCTTGCTGCGAATGATCGCCGGTCTCGAATCTCATGAGGAAGGTGATATCGCCGTGGCGGGCACATCCATTCGCGGTCCCGGTGTGGATCGCGGCATGGTCTTTCAGAACTACAGCTCCTTCCCGTGGCTCACGGTGGAGGAGAATGTGGCATTTGGTTTGAAGGCCCGGCGTGAATCGCTAACTTTGCGAGAGGGTGTTGTCGATCACTTTATCCAGGCGGTGAAACTGGGCGGCTTTGAAAAGGCCTATCCGCATCAGCTGTCCGGCGGTATGCAACAGCGAGTGGCTATCGCCCGCAGTCTGGTGAGCAGCCCTTCGATATTACTGATGGACGAGCCATTTGGTGCGCTGGACCCGGAAACGCGCTGGCAGATGCAAAGCCTGCTGTTGGAAATCGTCAAGAAAGAACGCACCACAGTGCTGATGGTGTCACATGATATCGAGGAGGCTCTCTATCTGGGTGATGTCGTTTTCTTTATGGGCACTCGTCCCGGACGTATTCTGGAAACAATTCGCCCGCAGATGGAAAGAAGTAGCACTGATCGAGACGCGATTCTGGATGTCAGTGAGTATCGCCAACTTGAACGCGAGATACGACAGATGATGCGATCGCAATCACTGGTCAGTGCGTAGTAGTCGTAGAAATTCACCTACAAAAAATTCCAGGTTGTTATCGAGATCGGTGATGCCAGGATCGAACAGCCAGCTCTGCGTAATACCCATCAGATAGCCATACATTGACAGCGCCACGGTATCGTCGGCGCTGGATGCCTTTATCTTTGCGCCCTTGCGGTAACGACACACCCACGATGCAAATGTCGCGATCAGGGATGCTGTCAGCGCTCTCTCGCGCTCCAGTGACTGTGACACAGTCTCGGTGAACTCGGTTTTGTTCAGAAATATTTCAAACGATTGTCGGTAGTAGCTGTCATCCACCAAAAGCCGTAACCACTGGCGTGAGAATGCCTCGGCGGCACGCTCGGGATCTTTGCTGTCGTGGTGCATCGCCACCAGCTGCTCCAGCGGAGCTTGCGAGTAAGCCAGAATCTCTTCGAACAGCTCTTCCTTGTTGGCGAAATGCCAGTAGATGGGGCCGCGAGAGCAGCCAGCTTCCTTGGCTATGAGGCGCAAGGTCGTGCCGCTATAACCGCGTTGTCCAAAAAGCTTCAGGGCGGCGTCAATCAGACTTTGACGTGTTTTGGCGGCGTCCTCTTTGGTTCGTCTCATGTGTTATTGCTATTCAGTAAGGCGCAAAAGCCCAGTCTAATGATGCGGCGCTTAAAGGTAAACGCCGCGTAGAGTTTGGTAGTGGCTCTGACCCCGAACCAGGCACTACCTGTAATTGCGATTTAGCCAAACAATCGCAGGTAGCGCTGTATTTCCCAGTCGGACACGGTGTTGTGATAGCTGTCCCACTCGGCCCGTTTGAAGTCCACGAATGCCTTGTGCATATCGGCGCCTAGCACGGTCTTGGCCAGAGAGTCTTCTGCGATGGCATCGGTGGCCTCAGACAGATTCTTCGGCAGACATTCTATGCCCGCGTCAGCTATCTCCTTGTCGCTGTAGTGGTACATGTTCTCGCGGTGGGGCAGGCCGGGGTCGATTCCCTGCTCAATACCCTCAAGGCCTGCGGCGAGCATTAAGGCCGTGCCCAGATAGGGGTTGCAGGCGATATCGGGGGCGCGGCATTCAACGCGGGCGCCCGCGCTGGGTATGCGTAGCATATTGGTTCTGTTGTTGTTGCCGTAACAACAGAACACCGGTGCCCAGGTGGAGCCAGACATGCTGCCCTGTCGCACCAGGCGCTTGTAGCTGTTCACAGTGGGCGCGACCACAGCGCTGATGGCTTTGGCGTGGCGCAGTACGCCGCCAATAAACTGATAGGCCAGTTCCGAGACGCCACAGTCGTAGCGGTCATCGCCGGAGCTTGTGGCGAACAGGTTCTGGCCGGTTTCCGTGCTGGCAAGTGACATATTGTAATGCGCGCCACTGCCAGTGCGATCGGCAAATGGCTTTGGCATAAAGCTGGCGAACGCTCCATGCTTGCGCGCAATTTCGTTCGCGAGCAGGCGGAAGTAGATAAGGCGGTCAGCCATCGAAAGGGCATCGGTGAAATTGAAGTCTATTTCAAACTGGCCGTTGGCATCCTCGTGGTCAAAGGAGTAAACACCCCAGCCCATGTCTGTGAGGGCCTGCACGAGTTCGTCGATGATGACCATATTGTCCATCATGCTCGGTACGTCGTAGCAGGGCTTATCCAGCGTATCTCTGTCACTGACCGGTACGATCTTGCCATCGGCGTTTTTCCGCAATATAAAAAACTCTGTCTCTATCCCGAGGTTCATTGAAAACCCCATAGACGCGGCCTTTGCCAGTTGCCGCTTCAGTATATTGCGTGAGCAGGCTTCAAACGGCTGCCCGTTCAGGTACAGGTCGCTGGCGAACCACGCCAATTCCGGGTTCCACTGGCACTGCTGCATGGAGGCCATGTCGGGCATCGCAGCGACTTCATTATCTGCAATATCCTGTGGCACACCATCGAGTGCTGCGCCGGTGAATAACTCGGAGCCCCCGAACATCTGTTTGAAGTGATTGACAGGTACAAACTTGCCCTTGCTACCGCCGTGAATATCGACGTAACTGGCAATACCGTATTTGATGCCCTGTTCCAGACACTGTTTCTGTAGCTGATCAATTTCCATGTCGTTACCTTTGTGTGGGAATAATTCTTGCACTTCAGTAAGTATCCAAGAAACATGCCAGAATGCATGTTTAATTTTGATCTTGAGTTTTCTGGAGTTAAGCCATTGAAAAATATGAGTAAATGGAAAGAGTGTGAGTTTGATCTGGGAGAATTCCCACTGGATAGTGGCGAGGTTCTCTCGAGTGGCAAGCTCTACTATCACCAAGTTGGTGCACTGAATGCACTAAAAGATAACCTGATACTGATGCCAACCTATTACGGAGGCATGGGCGTCAGCAATCGCGCCTGGGTGGACGATACTGCCAGCCCTTTCCATGAGCAGGGCTATTGTGTCGTGATTCCCTGTCTATTCGGTGCCGGGGAGTCGAGCTCGCCGAGCAACACGCTCGGCGCACAGGCAGGCCCGAACTTTCCGTCGATCAGCCTTGCTGACAATGTGCGCGCGCAGCGAGCCCTGTTGCGGGAAAAATTTCAGGACGCCAGGCCGCGTTTGGTCATGGGGTGGTCGATGGGCGGTATGCAGGCGCTGCAGTGGGCACGGCAATACCCCGAGCGTGTGGGCAGTGTGCTGGCGGTGTGTGCGACCGCAAAATGCTACCCACATAACCGTGTCTTTCTGGAGGGCGTGGCAAGTACCCTAAGCGCCGATGCGGACTTTGACGGTGGTCACTATCAGCAACCACCTGCGCGCGGTTTAACCGCGTTCGCCACAGTCTATGCCGGCTGGGCCTACAGTCAGGCATTCTTCCGTGATGGGTTGTATCGGTCTCTGGGGTTTGACTCAGTTGAACAACTGCTGGCCTTCTGGGTGCAGGATCACCTGCAGCAGGATGCCAATAACCTGTTGCTGCAGTTGCGCACCTGGCAGAACGGGGATGTGGCCAGCGCCGCCGGGGGTGCAGCAGTTCGGCCATTATCCTGCCCCGCAATTCTTATGCCGTGCAGCAGTGACCTATACTTCACAGCGACCGATGCCTGCCGCGATGCCACTGATCTGGGTATCGACTGCCAGGTGCTGGAATCCGATTTCGGTCATATTGCCGGGGGGCCCGGGCGTTTGCCTGTAGAGACCCGCACGATCTATCGGGCAGCGCAAAGCCTGTTGAGCCAAGCACACTAGTTGCGAGTGTCTATAGTGGATCGACACCCACCGCCTATGCAGCTACTGGTCGGCAGCAGCGGCGCCATGTTACAGGGAAAGGAGATACAGCATGACTCAGGTACGACAGTTCTGGCCGATTCTCACGGGGACGCATCGCTATGAGAAAACACTGTCCACACGCGGTAGGGGCCACGGTGTATTTATCCAGGCGCCGATTCTCGCCTACCTGATTGAGACAGCCAATGGTCGTATTCTTTACGATGTTGGGTGTGATTACAGCAAGATCAGTGATCCCGCGCTGAAACAGCAATACTATGAGAATGCATCCTTTCCCTTTGGACCTCCTGAAATGAGTGACGAGCAGCGATTGCCCAACCGCCTCGCGCGTCTGGGTCTGCAGCCGGAAGATGTCGACGTTGTTTTTATCGGGCACCTGCATTTTGATCACGGTGGTGGTCTCTGCGATATGCGCCACGCAGAGGTACACGTGCATGAGCAGGAGTTGGTCGCGGCCAGGGAGCCAGCCGATGACGCCTATTTTCAGGATGATTTCGATGGCGCGTACAACTGGAGTATTAGAAAAGGAGAGTACGATCTTGTGCCCGGTGTATCTGCAATCGAATCACCGGGGCACACCGCCGGGCATATGTCCCTACTGATTGAGCTGCCGAAAGGGCCGCCAATAGTGCTTGCTGGCGACGCCGCGGATCTGCAGGAAAATATTGATGAAGAAATTGCACCCGGTCTCTGTTGGCGCGACAGGGAAGACATGGCCATAGCCAGCATCTGTAAGCTCAAAGACATCGCCGCAACAAGTGGTGGGCAGCTATGGCCGAACCATGACTTCGCGTTCTACCGAAAATGTCACCCGTTCCCAATGCACTATGAATGACCTCTGTATCACGGCGTAGCTTATAAACTGAGTCGCCTCTTGTCTCTCGCTGTGCTAGTGCCGGGATGCACCATTCTGGTATAAGCTTGCAGGATGATTGCTCTCCTACCCATTGCTATTGTTCTACTCGTATTTGTTCTCTACGTGCTTTTTACGCGTTGGCGCGACAGCAGGCTGCGCAGCCAACCCTTCCCTGATGACTGGCTTGCCACTCTGGAGGCGGGTATGCCGGTATACCGCGCACTGCAACAGGATGAGCGGGACAGGCTTTGTCAGTTGATAAAACGGTTTATCGCCGACAAGGAGTTTTACGGCTGTGGCGGCCTGACTATCACGGATGAAATACGCGTTATCATCGCCGCCCAGGCATGTCTTTTGCTGATCAACCGGGGTGGGCACGTGTACCCCAGGCTGACCTCGATACTGGTCTATCCCTCTGCTTTTCGGGTCACTAAAGAACAGCATCAAGCTGACGGTACGGTGTCGTCTGGTCATCACAATCTATTGGGGGAATCCTGGGATAACGGCAGGATTATCCTCTCCTGGGATGATGTGGAAAAAGGCGTTGGCGATTTTACAGATGGACACAATGTCGTCCTGCATGAATTCGCTCACCAGCTGGATGCCGAATCCGGGTCCACCAATGGCGCGCCGGCGCTACGCAGCAACGGCTATCAATCCTGGGCGAAGGTGTTCAGTGAAAATTTCGAGAGCCTGAAGCTGAGGAGTCTGCGCGGGCAAAGTACGGTTATGGACGAATACGGTACGACGAACCCCGCCGAATTTTTTGCCGTGGCAACTGAAACCTTTCTCGAAAAACCTCACCAGTTATATCAGGTTCGCCCTGAATTGTTTGAGGAACTGAGCCGCTATTATCAGATTGACCCGAGAAAATGGTCGCTTTAGGGCAACGCTGCCAATAGCTGGTTGTCGCGTACGCCAGTCAACTTCAGTTATCTCAAGGCTGCGTCTGGCAATCAGCCCCCGGTCGAGTGATACTGCATACCTATGACCGAATCCACGTTAAATCGCGCGACGCATTTCAGTATCGTATGGGCTGTGGTACTTGCTGTTCTCACACTGGTGGAGTGGAACAGTCTCGACCGCGAGCCGATGAGCGAACAGATATTTCTTCCTTTCATCGAGCGCAAAATTACATTGTCAACGACGGGCACAAGCGCCACGGCAGAGCCAGGCACTGCGGGCGAAAATTTCTCCGCTGAGGATGCACAGCACACTCTGCAAACGCATGTATTGATAAATTTCAATGGGCCGCTGTTTCTGGTTTATTTTTTTGGCCCTGTGCTGATTTTTCACGCACTCGGTATGCTGTGGTCGCGGCTGCGCCGGGGCAGCTGACGGGAGCAATTACTTTGTAGGCGATGATTGCCCGAAAACGCATCCTGTTAGCGTTTTCATTGCAGTAAAGTGAATTTTGGGTCGACTATCGCCGTGACAACCTGCATCATAATTTTCTAAAATTACTGTCGGAAACGCATCTTCTCTTCGCCCCCGCAGAACGCAATTGGAGCAAGTATCATGAAAGTACTCATTCTTGGCATGGGCCACGTCGGTCAAGCTTTGTCACAAAGGCTGCGCAACGGCGGGCATCAGGTTGTTGGTACCACGACAACGCCCGACAAGGTGGCGAAGCTGCAAGAGGTAGCCGACGAGGTGGTTGTTTTAAAAGGTTCAGAAACGGATAAAGTTGCAGCCGCTGCCAAAGGCTGTGACGCCATCATTGTTACGGTGGCGCCAAATGTGAAAAACACGCGGACGATAGAAGAGCGCCATGTTCACTATCATGATGTTCTGGTGAAGAGTTGCCACAGCGCGGCGAGCGCCTGTGACAATGTCATTTTCTGTTCTTCTTTCTCAACGTATGGTGATGGCGGTGCAGGCAGTGAGCCAATCACTGAAGAAACGCCGACATCCAACCATGAAGAGCCCTCTTCAAAGTACTATCAGGAAGCTGAGCAGGAAGTGCTTTCCAGAAGCGGCGGGTGTGTCCTGCGTTTTCCGGATATGTATGGCGCACCGGGCGATATGGATTTCCCTCAACGGGTGAAAATGAGTCACGAATACTTTGGTGGAAAAACTATCTTCGGGCCGGATGCGCCGCTCTATGCTATCCACTTTGGAGATGTGGTGGAATCCATACACCATGCTCTGATCAATGGGCTTTCCGGCCTATACAATGTTTGCGATAACGACAACCTGCCCTACACCAACAAGGAGGTATTCGATGCCATCTGCGAAGAGCTGGGCATGGAGAAGCTGGGTTTTACCAATCAGATAAAAGCACCTAATCGTAAGATTTCTGCGCAGAAATTCTATGATACGGGCTATAAGGTGCAACACGACGACCCCAACGCAGCCGTAGTTGAACGCGTGAAGGGCAGGGCATAGAGCAAGGTGCAGGCAGCAGGGCTATAGCATGAGTAACATAGTAATAACCGGCAGCACCAAGGGTATTGGTTTTGGCTTGGCGAAAGAGTTCGCAAGCCGCGGGCACAATGTCGCGATAGCGGGTAGAACTCAGGAAGCTATCGACGATGCACTGCTGCGTATCGGTGAGACTGCCGGCAAAGTGAAAGGCTGGCCCTGCGATGTATCAAGCAAAGCAGCTGTCCAGTCTCTTTGGGACAATGCCGTAGCCAGTTTTGGCAGTATTGATATCTGGGTGAACAATGCGGGGCTGGCACGCACTACCCACAGCATCATTGAATACAGTAGTGACGATGTGGAAACCATGGTGATGACCAATGTACTGGGCACCATTAATGGCTGCCAGGTCGCGGGCAGTGGCATGCTTGAGTCTGGGCAAGGCAAAATCTTTAATATGCTGGGCGGCGGCTCAGATGGGCAGTATTTTCCCGGCATGGGAATCTACGGCACAACAAAACGCGGGCTGGATTATCTGACGAATGCGATGATTAAGGAGTTCAAGGACACTGCAATCATCATCGGAAAAATTCGGCCCGGCATGGTGATTACCGAAGCAGTGATTCGGGAGGCCAATCTCGATCTGGAAAATTTCCAGAGTAGCCGCAAGGTGATGAATGTGCTTTGCGACCATGTCGAAACGGTCTCCCCTTTTCTCGTCGATGGCATTCTCAAAGCCAACAAATCCGGAACGAAGATTTCTTGGTTAAGCGGTGGAAAAATAGGCATGCGCATGATGTTTTCGCGTTTCGGTAAACAGGAAGATAAATTTGAACNCTACGGCTTGTAGCTTGTAACGATACGACTATTCACAGAGCGAGATAACGCATGGGTACAGATACCAAATCAATTCACGACTTTCTGGCGGAAAACCCCAACGTCGATGTCAGCCGGTATTGGGAGCGCTGTTACGGCACCCTCACCGATGTTAAAAACAGGATTGCCGATCGCTTTCCCGGCATGGAATTACACCCCACCTGCGCCGACAAGGAATACTACACCTCTCCCAACGGTGAGTTTGAAGGTTCTATGCAAGCGTGGTCTGGTCCCGGCTGCGATTGGCTGGTGAATTCCTGGCTGGGTAATCGAAAAGCATCTATTCTGGATATGAATGCGACGGCTTTTTTGGGGCAGGAAACCGATGTCCCCCACTGGGTGATGGTCTTTGGCACCATTCCAACCCTGTTCTTCTATTTTGATTTCACCCCGCGTCGCAACATCATGGTCGACACCGATTATCTGGACAGATACTACGGCCCGATCAATGAAGAATACATAGCGCTGCGCGGTCATCCCAATTTCCAGTGGAATGTCAGCCATGGCACGTATATGCGTACGTTGCAAAACCCGTCCACCCAGAGCCTGACAGCGGAATTGAATGACGAAAACATCGACATTCTGGAAAAGTACGCCTACTCCATGCTCGATCACTGGATGGGATGGCTGGATTCTGCAACGCCGGTGCCTGCCGATCAGCGTACTGCCCTGCAGGAGTATGACTATACCGTGCGCCGTCTGGGTTACGAGCGTGACCCTATGAATAGGCTGGCAGAGACAGTGTTTGGTTCGGAGAAGGTTGAAGAGATGCTGCAAACCCGAATGGGTGCACAGCAAATGGCTGACACTAAAAAGTTCTAGATCACTCAGCAATGTTGATTAGAGTTCAACATCTCCCGATATTGTCACGCGATACTTACCATTGATGTCGCCCGGGGTGAGTTCCCCCGCCGGTTCGTCATCGATCAGCAGGTGATAGCCATTCAGTGCATCCTCCGCGCTGAAACAGCAGCCACTGATGTAGGCGACATAGTTTCCGGCTGGTAGGTCGACGCTTAAAAATGGATCAAGCTCCAGGGTGCTGCCATCAGAACCGGCTTCGCCATCGTCGTTGGTATAGATCAGGTCGAGGCTGTCGATACTGCCGTCATCCGCGGCAAGATAAATCTGTGCATCCATCGAGGGCGTGTAGGCGCCTGCCGACAACACATCGATGCTCACCGTGGAATCGGACAGCACGGTGAAGGGGATGGTATTCACGCTGTAGCCAATATCGCGGGTGCCATCGTTGAGCCAGCTGACGGCCCCCTCCACCTCCACAGACGTAGCAGGGATAACCTCGGGCGTGTCGGAGCTATCGTTGTTGTTGCTGCTGCAGGCGCTTAGCAGGCAGGTCGCCAATAGACACAAGCCGATGGAACGCGGAGAGAGGACGGGGTATACGTGTGATAGTGCTCGCATTGTATTTTCGCTGCTCTAGGGTGTCGTCTGAATCAGTTCAAGGAAAGTCAGGTAAAAGCGTGCATAGCTGAGCGTTTTGCAATACTGCCTGCCCGCTGCCGCGCCATTGCTGGGGTCCAGGTCGGCGAAAAACGACGGCGACTGCACCGTAACAGTCATCTGTTCGGCATCGATATCAAGCTTCACAGTGGACTCGGGGTCGGCAATGAACTCTGGTCCGGTGGGGAATAGGACATCCGGCGCGTAACGCCATACCCATAGACTCAGTTTTGCAATATCGTCCTCGCTCAGCAGGTCGGCCTCTTCCAGCCAAGAGAAAGTACGCCTTTGATTGTCGAGGTTGGCGTCTGCGCAGCTTCCCTGGGGAGATTGCGCCACCAGGTCCAGCTCTTCTGTCAGCGCGTCCTGAGTGATGAACTTCGCCTGTAGCTCTCCATCGTAGATAGGTGGGAAGCGCAGCTGCTCCGGGTTTCCAGTCTGGTTGACGAACTGATTGATCAGAATCTCTGGTTGAGTGCCCGGGGTGATCGATGCCTTGGCATCGACAAACTCGTCTCTACCGGCCGCGCGCTGCACGGCAATATTGTCGGCGGGAATCCCGTTTTCACCAAAGCCCGATGCGCTGAGGAAGTCATTGTAGGCTCCTTCCTCAACGGCCAGTTCACTCAGGCCCAACCGGCCCACTGTCTCCAGTGAACTCTGTTGTGCGGCTTCTATCCTGCTAACGAGGTGTCGCAAGGATGCGGCTGTAAGCGCCTGTTGCTGCTCGTGGGAGGTGTCGGCATCGCCATCGGCGGGCGTCTGTTCATAGTAGCCGAACTGCGCATGATTACCGCCGCGAATCTTGGCGTACAGCGTATCGCTTGGCAGCTGCGCGATAGCCGCCAACACCTCGGCAGGTGTTGCGATCAGATCGTTAGTGCCAAAGATTGTCACGGCTTTGATATCCAGGCTGCTCAAGTCATCCACGCTCTGTGGGAAGCTTGCGAGCAGGCCGAGACCTGCGATTTTGCCGGGATTATCGAGGATGTATTTTGACGCAACCACGCCTCCGAGGCTGTGACCTGCGAGTGCCCAGTTCTGCAGGGCGGCATTCCCGGGTGCGCTGATAATACTGTCGACCTCAGTGGCATCGGGGCCGTTTAGTACCGCGGTATAGATGCCTGCCTGGGCCAGTTGCTGTGCCAGAGGGGCGTAAGCCTGGGGGGGGACGGCACCGCCAGGGAAGAAAATCATACCGGTACTTTTGGTGTTGGTGCCCAGTGGCGCGAAATTGATATAGGCGTCTTCCTGTGTCACCTCTACCAGTTCATTGCTTTCCATCGCGGCACAGGCCTCTGGCTCGAGATTTTCACAGCCGGGAACAGGTGGGCCGGTGTCGCAAATGCCACCGCTGACCGGAAAATAGTCGCCGGAGAGAACGGAGTTACAAATAGCCAGCAGAGAGCTGCAGAATGCGGGGTCAGTGGCATTGTTAAGATTGACCTTTTCATCTGCAGTGCCAATATCCTCAACGCAATCCGCCTCGTGATTCGGTACCGAACAGATCCCCCCGAGTGAAAACTGGAACTCGTAGGGCACAGTAAACAGATCGCCGCAGTTCGCGCGGGCCGAACTAGCGGTCCAGTTATCGCCAGTGTACTGGATACAATCGGCGGTGCGGGCGAATGGGTTGACGAAGCTGCATGCCCCGACGCCATCGGTATCCGGGTACGCCGCGAACGCGGGCACTGCATGCAGTGTCCAGATGCCTATCAGTAGGCCGGTGACAGCTGATGACAGAGTCGATACTTGCTGCCTGATCGTACTTTTATATTCCTGTTTCATGGTGCCAGCTAGGCTGCTCCTGGTAGCTTCAATCGTTCGTAGAGTATTCCTCTAGGATAACCGGCTCAAGATCGCGGGTTTTCACAATCAGCCAAGTATAGGACAGCTTGGTAATGACCGTGAGCTAGATTGGACTCTGCGTCAGCCTGTCAGACTCAAACCCTCCAAGTATTGATTATTGTCAACTTAGGGGCAGAACCGGCTAAAGATAGCACCTCAGGCAGCTCGCACCTTGAGACGTGTAATATAATTCCAACTGCGCGCAACAGTGTTTATGGCACAATATCTCGATGACCAGTGTAGACCAAACAACGAATCTTATGAGCCGGCTCAATGCGCTATTGGGCGCGGAGCACGTTCTGTCAGATGCTGATTCACTGGAGATTTACGCCCAGGATATCTGGAAGGCAGGAGAGCCTGTCGCGGCCGTAGTAAGGCCCGCTGATACTGGCCAGTTGGTCTCCATTGCACAACTGGCGGCAGAGCTGGGGATCTGCCTGGCAGTCCGTGGCGGGGGCATGTCCTATACACGCGGGTATACGCAGACCAGCCCCGGTGTAGTGATGATCTGCACGCAGCGTATGAACGCGGTGCTGGAAATCAACACTGAGGATATGACGGTGACTGTGCAAGCCGGCTGTACCTGGAGTGCCCTGCACGAGGCGCTTGGACAACAGCGCCTGCGCACGCCCTATTGGGGGCCCCTCTCTGGCCGTTACGCCACGGTCGGTGGCAGCGTATCGCAAAACAGTATCTTCTGGGGGGGCAGCCGGTACGGCAGTTCAGCCGATTCCGTTGTCAGTATGGAGGTTGTTCTGGCCAATGGTGACATTCTGCGAACGGGTTCGGCCGCGCAGCAACATGCCACGCCATTCTTCCGCCACTTTGGCCCCGACCTCACCGGGCTGTTCTGCAGTGACTGTGGTGCGCTGGGGTTAAAGGCAACGATAACGCTGAAACTGATGCCCGATGCAGGTGAACAAGACTATCTCTCCTTCGACTTTAACAGTTACCCCGGCCTGCTGGCCGCCATGGCGGAGATCACCCGGCAGGGATTGGCGAGTGAGTGCTTTGGCTTCGACCCGCTGCTGACCGAGATGCGAGCGCAACGCGATTCACTGATGGCAGATGCCAGGAGCTTCGGTAACGTATTGGCCAAAGCGGGGTCTTTGAAACAGGCCGCCAGCGACACCCTCGGTATTTTGAAGGGTGGTCGCCGTTTCATGAAAGACCTTGCCTGGCCCCTGCATGCGATTGTTGAGGAGAAAAATTCATCTGCCGTGGCAGACAGCCTGAAGCAAATACGTTCGCTGGCTACTGCCAGCGGCGGTACGGAAGTATCCAACGCCATTCCCAAGATAATGCGGGCCAATCCCTTTGGGCCGGTAAACAATATGATTGGGCCAGGCGGGGAGCGTTGGGCACCCGTGCACGGCTTGTTGCCACTGTCTCAAGCAGATGAGGCCACCACGGCAGTGCTTCACATATTCGCTCAGCACGAGCAGGTCATTGAGCGATTCAATATCCGCACAGGTTTTCTTTACAACGCTGTAGCGGGTAGCTGTATCGCAGTGGAGCCCCTTTTTTTCTGGCCAGACAGTGTAGACGCTCTCCACCGCGCCAGTGTCGATGCTGATTTCTATCGCCGCTTGCCAAAGCTGGAACAGAACCTTGAAGCGCGCAATGCCGTAGCGAGCATCCGGCAGGGGATTGCTGACAAATTCAGTGAACTCGGTGCCGCGCATTTACAAATTGGGCGCAGCTATCAATTTTCCGAGGCGCTGGAGCCGGCGCCCCGGCAACTTTTGCAGGCCATTAAAACAGCGCTGGACCCCGATAATCGGATCAATCCAGGCGTTCTAGGTTTGAGCTAACGCCGCACAGGTTTTATGGCACCAACACCAACTTACCCAAATGCTCACAGCGCCCCAGTTCGTCCAATACCTCTGGTGCATTGCTGAGGGCGTGCGTGGCGGCAACTATTGGGGTGATTTGATCGGCGTAGGCCATGCCCCAATCGATAATCTGCGTGAGTAATCCGGGTACGCGATAAGGCCGGAAGATAGTGTAGCCGCGAAAGGTCAGATCTTTCATCATCATCAGCGCGATAGGTAACACAGGTTCACGGCCGGTGATCATCTCGTAGCTGATGATATTTGCCCCAACCGCGGCGCTTTCAATCAATCCGGGATAAAAGGCCTGTCCAACAGGGTCCAGTGCAACATCAAAACCTTTTTTGTCCGTGACGCTGGCGATTTCTGTTATCAGCGAAGCGCTGTCGCTGGCGACAATAGCGTGATCACTTAATGTAGCCAGTTGCGCTGCTTTGGAGGCACTGCGGGTGGATGCGATGGTTGTAGCGCCCCAGGTTTTGGCAAGTTTCAATGCGATCACGCCCATGCTTGAGCTGGCTGCGGTAATCAGAACGGTTTTGCCTTTTGCAGTGGTCGGTGTGATCCCGGCCAGTTCGAGTGCGCCCGCCATTGTGAGAACGCCCATCCATAACCCCGCGGCTTCAGCGTCGGTATAGGATTCGGGAACAGGTGCGAGTGCAGCTTGATCAAAAAGACCAATATCGCGGTAGGTACCCATGTCGCACATATCAACCCTTCCGGGTAGCAGTGCAACACGTGAACCAACCGTAAGTGGGGTTTTGCCATAGGGCTGGGGGCCATGTGGCCCGGCCGGGCCGATCGCCAGGATCTCGCCAACAGCTTCCTGGCCGATGCCGCTGGGAAACGCGCGTGCGGGTGCGTAATTACCCTGTACATAATTGAATTCGGAGCGGTTCATCCCGACGGCGAGAATCTTCAACAACACCTGGCCAGGGCCCGGTTCAGTAAGTTCCTGCGGGCGCCATGCTAATGCATCGACAGGTTTATTGTAGGCATCGAACTGCCAGCGGTGACTCGTCGTCATTCCTATTCTCCGATTAAACTCAGGTTGCATTAAAGAGTGGTTCCGACTTAATGTCATATCAATATAACATTTTATATTCTATCGCGGTTGGCACCTGGTAGCGTCCGATCGCGAACAGGAATGCTTGCCGGAGTACTTATGTCAGTTATACCTGATCTCATACGAGGTAGTTTCGCCTCGCCGCAATCCGCTGATACCAGTAGCGGCGGTGGTAGTGGTACGAAGGTGCCCGCCAGTGGCGATCTGGATTTCTCAGATCCTTACGACAACCTGTATGCGTTCGGAAAGTTGTGGGCGTCTTATCAGGATACGCCATGCTTTCCCGCGTTTGATGGGGTGTTGTTTGCAATGGTGGGCGACCAACGCCTGAAACCACTGTTTCGCTACTGTGGCTTTGGCGCTTTTCAAGCGAAGATTATGCCGTCGGGGAATGTGCGTTTGCGTGGCAAGGAAGTCGGCTATTTCTCTGATCTGGCGACAGGGGATATTCTGAAAACCTGGAATAACCCATGGACAGGCGAAACGGTCGAGGTTTTCAACTTCCTGAATGATCGTATTCGCGGTGAAGTCACACCCGTGATGCCCAAGTTTGCCATGGGTGAAGAGGGCGATTTGCCAACCCTGATGAATGAAGCTACCGCGATTGTTGATGACAACGGCGATCATCCCTTCATATTGCCGTGGCGCCGTATTAACGACAACGTACTACTTGAGTGGGATTACACTCATCGGTACCGCAACCCGGTGGTGCCAACGAAGTGGCCAAAGGCGTCTACCGGTGAATTTATTAACCCGTCAGAACATTTCACCTTTTTCAGCAGTTACAAGCAGTTGGCCGATCGCAGTAATTTGTCAGCCGATTACCACTGTGGTTTCTCACGAACAGGGCCGTGGTGGCCCTGGATGCGCATGGGTGCCAGTGGCGTCAAAGGGCATGTCTTTGGGCGTATGCACTCGATAAAAACCAACAGTGGCCTCGATGATATATCGCCAAAAGTGTTGGCCTATACAGAAAAGCACCACCGGCAATTTTTGGAAGTGTGTACTGACTGGGATGATGGTTTTCCAATGGGGACCTGGGAAGCCTATGCGCGCGAAGTCCCACCAGAGATATGAGGTTCCTCGTGTAGTGCGAAAAGCGCGCAGTACAGCTTTTTGAGAAGGAAAGATACGCATCTAGACAGGCGGGGTGAGGGCAAAACTTTTGAACTTCCGGGCGTAAAGGCTATGCTGCTTACGTGCAGTGGAGGAATTCTATAGTGGGGGAGTGTATGAACTGGGAGGCTCTTGGTGCGATAGCGGAAATGATAGCCGGTATCGCGGTATTGATCACCCTGATCTATTTGGCTATACAGGTCAGGCAGAATACAGCTATGTCTCGCGAGGCGATTCTCAGGAACCAGACTGATCGGAATATGGACAACTCCAAGTTCATTGCCGGTACGCCCGGTCTAATGGATATCTATATTCGTGCAATGGACGGCCCCGATCAGGTCACGCGGGAGGAAAGATGGCGATTTGGATCATATATGTACGGTATGTTTCTGGATTTTCAGGAAGCCTATCACTTCAATAAAACGCGCCGCCAGAAAGACTATTGGTGGCCAATGATCAGGAAGAATATCGAATTTTATTTGAGCAGGCCAGGTGGCAAAGCCTGGTGGGCATCCCAGGGTCGCAACATGTTGGACAGCGAATTTGTGGCGTTTGTTGACACAGAAATCGTCAATGCATAGCCGCGGCCGGGCAGGCAGGATCATTCTGTAAAACACTGGCCGGGCCAAGCAGGGAACACTCTGCTTTACTCGCTAAGCGTTAGCCGCTGCATTGCTGAGTGAGTTCGACTGGATCCGCCTTTGCCAACCTTTTGTCGAAAAGGTTTTTCGCCGGAATACCTCGGGTTCCATCGCCTGAATGTAATATAGTACCTGCCGATGTCGCTATTTGATCCCCACAAACCATTTTCGCCGAAACGCCTGCCCCTCTTTTATGGGTGGTGGGTGCTGGTGTTCAGCACTCTGGGGATGCTGGTGAGCATTCCGGGACAAACGATTGGGGTGAGCGCGTTTACCGAATCGCTCATCACGGCCACCGGATTGACGCGCAGTCAATTGGCGCAGGCTTACTTTTGGGGGACGCTCGCCAGTGGTTTGTTGATGCCCTACGCCGGCAAGCTCTACGACCGCTACGGCGCGCGGCGTTTGATGGTTTACTCCTGCTTTGGTCTGGGTCTTACGCTTGTTGGCCTGAGCTATATCCATTTTCCGGTGGCGGCAGCGGTGACAGAATGGGGGCAAGCCTGGCTCGCGATCGTGGTAATGGCAGCAGGCTTTTTCGCATTGCGCTTTACCGGACAGGGCATGGTGACAGTAACGAGCCGCAACATGCTGGCCAAGTGGTTTGAAAAGCGTCGCGGTCTGGTGGGAGGCATATCGGGTGTCGCCATTGCGCTGGGCTTTGGTCTTGCCCCAACGGTATTAAGTGCAGGTGTTGACCTGTGGGGCTGGCGCGAACTGTGGTGGGGCATGGGGGCGATCATCGCTACCGTCATGGCGGGTGTCGGCTATCTGTTCTTCCGCGATAACCCGGAGGAGTGCGGCATGCTGATGGATGGTGTGCAGCCTTCAGGTGATGACGGCGAGACACCCTCTGTCGCTGAGCGCTGTTACGACTGGGCCTATGCCAAACGCACCGCAGCGTTTTGGGCGGTCACCCTTGTGCTAAGTGTGCACGGTATGGTGGTGACCGGTGTTACGTTCCATATTGTCGATTTAGGTGCGTCGCAGGGGCTGAGCAAGGCCGCGTCATTGGCGATCTTTATTCCGCAAACCATCATTGCGACATTCCTTGGTCTTGCGGTGGGATACCTTGCCGATAAGGTGGATATGAAGTGGTTGGTTATCACGATGGCAATTGGCCAGTTTATAGCCTATTCGGCTTTTGCCCATCTGGATTCTGCCCTCGGCTACAGTATGTGCATATTTGGTATGGGCCTGAGCGCCGGCTGCTTTGGGCCTATTTCCAATGTCGCAGTTCCGTACTATTTTGGTCGTAAGCATCTTGGCGAACTATCTGGGAAAGTGATGAGTGCCATGGTCATCGGTAGCGCCTTCGGTCCCTACGGTTTGGCCAAGTCCAAAGAGTGGCTGGGTTCCTACGACGCCAGCCTGTATCTATCATTGCTGTTCCCGGTATTGGTTATCGTGGTTGCCTTGCGCGCAAAGCGTCCGGCGATCAACTCTTAGGCAAAGCCGCAGGACAGCGATTAGTGCTACTTGCAGAGATAGACCTTCCGGCACCTGAAAGGTACATTATCAGTTGTCGAAAAGAGAACATCTAAGGATTGTGTCTGTGTCTGCGAGGAATGTTGAAAAACCGTATCGGGTGCTTCTGGCCGGTTCCACCGTTGTGGCTGGAATCGCTCTGAGCCTGTTGGTAGGTGTCACCTCCTCAAAGGCTTCAGAGTGGGAGTTTCGTGGGATGTGTAATGCTTCGGCGGTAGAGTTGCTGAACGACACAACGATTGTCGTTGCCAATGATGAAGACAATATCTTGCGAACCTATGATCTGGAGGGCAATGGCAACCCAATCGGTGAGCTTGATCTGGATGTGTTTCTAAAAGCTGACGGTGAGGTTGATTTCGAAGCGTCAACCAGTGTGGGCGGTACGATCTACTATATAACGTCACATGGTCGCAATAAGAAAGGGAACAGGAAACTGGACAGGTATCGGTTTCTCGCAACGCAAATAGACCCATCTTCCGACACACCGACATTACACGCTGTTGATACGCCCTATCTGGCGTTAGTAGAAGATATGATTGCATCCAGTGAGCTGCAGGCGCTGGATATTGCCTCGGTCTCCAGGCTCGAAGAGGAAAAGATGAAAGATCTCGCCCCCAAAAAGGCGGGATTGAATATAGAGGGTATGAGCCGTTCAAGAGACGGCAAAGCACTTTATATTGGGTTAAGAAACCCCACTCAAAAGGGGCGCGCTGTGATCGTGGTGCTGGAGAATCCGGCAGATATCGTATCCGGCTCTCAAACGGCCAAATTCGCGAAGCCCATCTATATCGACTTGAATGGCCTGGGTATCAGAAGCATGACTTTCGTCGATGAGCGGGATGCTTTTTATATCGTAGCTGGCAGTGGCAAATCTAAAGTAGATCATTCGGTTTTATATACGTGGGATGGCGCCGGTGGGCCTGTGGCTATAAAAGGGCCGCTGCAAGGTAACCCTGAAGCGATGGCTTACCTGCCGAACAAGAAACAATTGCTGATACTCAGTGACGATGGGGCAATAGAGGAACAGGGCCAGGAGTGCAAGGATCACCCTGAGACGAGCAAGAAATTTCGAGGCTACGTGGTGGACATATGATGCGTCTATTGCGGGAAAGCGCCGAGGGATGAACCGCCGATATTTGATAGCTCAGCGGTTCAGGTTAGCATCTAGCCGGGCGCTATTTTCGGGATCGTCGCTGCACGTACCAGCTTACGACGCGGTCCAGTAGACCGGGCTTGCCACCCCCGATCCCTTCATCTGCAGCGCCAGCAAGATCCAGTTCGGCACCGCCGGCGCGATATTGCTCTGAGTACATCTCCAGTACCTTCTTTTTGACCATGCCCCTGAGGGGCACGTGCGCAAGCATACCGTAGGTCGCTGCGCCGCCTTGCTTGGCCAGTTCCGGGTCCGCTTTTACCGCTACCACTGCATCGCGCAGGTCCGCCAGATAGTCCTCCACCACAGCCAGGTGCTGTGCCGTCACCATGGCGTGTAGTCCCGGGGGATACTGGTTGCGATTGACCTGCCAGCCGCGGGCGTCCATTTGGTCGCCTACCGCGTAAATATTGAGGTTTGTATCCCTGGAGCGAAAGGAGAACAGCGGCCCCTGCGGGTTGCCCATGATCTCCAGTTCCGGGATGTCCTCGATACCCGCTTTGAGTTGATTTACCGCCTGCAGCGTGTCTGCTGCCAATTTGCAGTAGCCGTCCTTGCCGAAATACTGCAGCGCCCCCCAGGCTGCCGCATAACCGCCACCGGGCCGGGTGCCCAATAGCGCAGAGGATGCAAACACACCGCCGGGCCAGTTCTGGTACACAAACATCTGGTAGCGCAGGTAATCCAGATTGCGGTAGGTGATGGTAGAGGCGCCTTTGGCGGCATAGCCATATTTATGGATGTCTGCGGAGATGGAGGTTACTCCCGGCACCCGGTAGTCCCAGGCGGGCAGGTCTTCACCGTTCATTGCCATGAACGGCAGGATGAACCCGCCCACACAGGCATCCACGTGCAGGGGAATGTTTTTTGATTGGGCGATCTCGCCCATAGCCTCAATGGGATCGATAGTGCCGTGGGGGTATTCCGGTGCGCTGCCCAGTATCATCACAGTATTGCGATTGATTAAACTTCGCAGCTTGTCGAGATCGGGGGTGAAATCCGGCTTCAGTGGTACCAGGCGGATTTTTACGCCGAAATATTCCGACGCCTTGAACCATGCTACGTGGGCCGCCTCGGTTATTATCATTTCTGGTTTCTTCACCCGTCGCTGATCCCGCGCCATGTCGCGGTAGGTCTTTACCGCCATCAGGCAGCTCTCGGTGCCGCCTGAGGTAACTACGCCACACACGTCCTCGGTGCCATGCAGAATGTCCGCGGTGGCGCTGATGACTTCCGATTCAATTTTTTTCAGGCTCTTGAATGCCCCCGGGTTCAGGCCGTTCTCGGAGGCGAACAGGTGATAGGCATCTTTCAGAAAACTGGAGTGTTCCTCGTTGAGGTAATACACCAGGCTCCATACCTTGCCCTCTTTGTAGCGCGGATCGCGCTCCTTGAAGGCCTCCAGTTGCTGCAGGATATCCGCGCTTGCGGCGCCGTGGTCTGGCATTGGTTTGTGCATCGAATTTTCTCCCAAACGTTATTTCACAGGCTGCGCAGGTACAGGCCCAGGCTAATGCCGAGGTAACTACCCAGCGCGTAGCCGATGACACCGGTGGTCATTCCCACAAGAATTGTGCCCGGATTATTGAGTGCCCTGGCCATCAGCGGCACGAAGGGCGGACTACCGACGGCAGCCACAGAGGTTACCATGAAGGTGTCGCTGTCGACCCCGGTCAACCGGCATAACAGTGCGTGCAGCACCAGCCCGGCGAAGACAGTCACCAGCAGGAACACAACGACGGTACTGTCCAGTTGCAGAAGCTCGTTGAAGCTCACCATGGACGAAACGGCTATGCAGAATACATAAATGAGATACATACCCAGACGATAGGATAGCGTCAACCCGCGCACCCGGCGGTGCAGTGACAGGGCAATGCCGAGGGTGGTCAGGGCAACGATCAGCACAGCGCTGTTGCGTTCTTCACCCATCGACAACAGCTGTGACAGGCCCAAAGAGGCCCCGACCACCAGCGCCGCAAGGAGCAGCGCCGAGACTATCTGGCCCACGCTGGTGCGACGCAGCAAGGGTCGGTAGTCATCCTCATCTACCGGCTCCGGGTGTTGTTGGCTCGATGACGCCGCACGACTGCCCGGCAACAAGGCCCTGAACAGGGGTACGCCCAGCGTCAGCATGAACAGGAAATAGAATGTGCCGATCAATGTGTCCATGCTGTGAAACACGAGGTACTGCGTATTGGGAATATCCAGTCCGGTTCTGATGGCTGCAAGGTTGGGGGTGCCACCGGTGTATACACCTACCGACATCGCAGCGAGGTTCGCCGCGCTCTGGGGGTCGCTGTCCCGGTACGCAAAATAGAGTAGGACTGCCAGGCAGAACACCACCGCATTGGCTAAGACCATGGACAGCAGCGCCTTGCCTGCCACCCGTGACCATTGCCTGATATCCAGGGTGAACAACAGCAGTGGTAGGGCCAGTGCGATAGTGACCTCTGACACGCCTTGCTGGGCGCCCTGCGCCTGTACGGGAATCACCCCCGTATTTCCGAGCACCAGACCGAGCATGTAACAAAGTACAATGACACCAACCCGCGCGGCCCAGCGCTGGTGGTGGGCCAGCCAGATGAGCAGAGCTGGCGCCAAGAGAAATACCGCGGTAATGATAATCTGCATTGTTATTCTGTTTTGGGCTGAGCCGTCAGCATACGCATTTTTTGGGTCGCGGCAAATTCACGGCTGACGGGGCGGGGCAGAATTCGCCCGCCCGGCCTCAGTGATATCTTCAGTCTTCGTCGAAGGCTACCAGTTCACTGACTTTACTGGTGAAAAAACTGTCGCTGCCGAAGCAACTGGCTACGACGAAGGGATCGGTGGCGTCATCCGCATTCTCGATGAATATCGGGTGTGCTGGTTGAAGACAGCCGGAGGGTGCGGCAAATTTTTCATTACTGATGAGCGACCCGCTGGTATCTGCGGTGGTAATACTCAGGCTGTTGTCGTTAAAGCCAGGCGTGAGAATCTCCAGGTTGCCATCGGTATTGGCTCGCAGATCCAGATCTACCGGCCCATCGCCAACGCCAATGGTGTCCGGGAGGATGGTGGGGCTGTTGCTGCCGTCCCACTGAACCAGGCGAAGAGCGTCTTCGGCAAACAGCGTTACCGCTGCCAGGCCATTTTTATGTCGAATACGTCGTGCATCCGTGCCGACAACGCCCACTTCTGTGGCGCTGCCGGAGCGATCGGTAAAGTAAAGTCGGCTATTGTCGAAGCGACCTGCCGTGATGCTGACAGACAGCACGGGACCGTTTGCGGTGGCGGCGATCATCGAGATGCACTCGCGGCCAACGTCGAAATCATCACCCTGCTCATAGAGCTTCAGGTTAGCATCGTAGCGAACCACGGTGCTTCCTCCGCTGGCACAGCCGAGGATTTCATCGCTGACAACTTCGCCGCCGACAGGGTAGGCATCGACAAAAGAGCCCGAAAGCAGTTGTCCGAACGAGCCGAACGCCTGGCTACCGGTGTCGTAGTTCAACAGAAAGCCGCCAAAGGGCGAGCCCGATGGCGAGCTGTAGCTCAGCAGCGCGGCGGGCGTTGTCGTGCCGGGATTTGGCTGTGTCGCGCCCGCGTAACCAAACTGGCCATTACGTGTGGGGTCGGCAGCTGCACCCACCGCGCCGAACACAATGGCTTTTGTGGCCAGATCAAAGACCAGAGACGCTTGCGCACCGATGACGGCAATGAGTGTGCTACCCGCTTCGGCCTGTAGATTACCAAAGTGTTCCCCCAGCTCTTGAATTGCTTCGGGCTTGGCTAGGGCGGTTTCGCCATCGCGAATTTGGAAGGGGCCGCTAGTGATTTTTACGCCGGGAGGGTTGGGGTCAATGGGGTCGAAATCGTCAATACAACGACCGTTGCCGTCGATTCGTAAAAAGAGGTAACCCGTTTGACTGGATCGGCGAACCAATGCTCGCAGTGAAATTGGACGCACCTGATCGATCTCAAATCTATTGCTTACGAAGGTGTCAAATCCGAAAAAGCTCTCTGCGAGTGAACAGTGATTGCTGGGTAGCTTTAGTTCATAGTCGTGCACGGCGCCGCTACTGCGAACGAGATTCAGCTGCCGGGCGCTGCCCAGCACCATGTTGCGAATACTAATAAATGATTCTTCCACGACAGTGCTGCCGAACGNCGGTAGTAACGGCCCGACATTGGACTGCACCTCAAATGTCAGCGGAAAATTCTCGCCCACCAGTGCCCTCAACGGCAGCCCTGTAACAGTATGCGAACCCAACACAACGACATTGCCGTTCTCGTCGAGGAAACGGTTGATTACTACCAGCCTGGAGAAGTGAGCCAAATCACCTGTCGCCAGAACCTGGCCATCCTCACGCCGACGAACGGCAACATTGCCCAGAAGATCCGGTATGTCATTGCTGACAGATACGAGGAAGAGCAATGGCACAGTAACCGAACCTGCTGATTGTGCGCTAGAGAGGTATTGCACTTGAACAGGTTCGGCAAAGACCAGGCCGTCTGGTTGCAACTCGTAACTGTTTTCGGCCAGTAGATCTTCCAGGCCGTCACCCAGCGGTTCATCCATTTCCTGGCGGATGGTGATTTCTGTATCCATACCAACAGCGCCCGCCCCAAAGCTAATAGTCAGGCGGCCATCGGGTGATTGCGCCGTTCCGCCAGCGGGGCCAACAACGGTTGTCTGGGAGATATTGGTGCTGGTACTGCTGCTGTTATCACTATCGCTGCACCCTGCAATACCGGTAGCGAAAACGGCCGACAGCATCATAACGTGCAATATTCGAAGGCTGACAAAATTATTATATTTCTGCATGTTTGGCCCCTCTATTCGTATTCAGTCTAGTCTTTGGAGGCACAAAAGCTCTAGATAATGTTATTAATCCACGAAATTTGGCGTAAAACCTGTCTCTATCGCCAATTCAGCGCGGTCGATTGGCAGGGGAGCGGGGGTTAAATTTTCGCTGCAGCTCGAATATGAATATAGGATTCTTATAATTGTCTTACTGACTCAAAGGGCAGCATCTATCTGGAAGCGGGGTGTTCGCTGGCCTATAATGCCGCCGCATGTTGCGAAATACTCTACTAATGATTGCTGTGATGCTGATCGGATCTGCGCTGGTGCTGGTGGGGTTTGAGTATGCGCTCAGGTTTGTCACGAAAGAATCCAAAGGCCCGGTAAAGTATCAGTCACATCCGACTGCACTTACCATGCCCAAACCCAATCTCAGAAAAAGCCATACTGCCTGGGGCGAGAAGCACTACTACCGTACCAACGAAGTAGGTATACGCGACGACAACCCGCTTTGCGAGCAGCCGGATGTTCTGCTATTTGGTGATTCAAACCTGTTCGCCAGCTTTCTGCCATTTGAGGAAACCCTGGGAGAGCAGTTGGAAGACAACTTCGATGACGCCATCTGCAGCGCCAATTTTGGCGTGCCTGGATATGGTCCTGACCAGAGCTTGCAGCGGATGTTCTACGAAGTCGACCACCTCGGGTTAACGCCGCAGGTGGTTGTGTTTCATGTCTTCGCTGACAATGACTATGGTGACTTCTTCAGAAACTATCTTTATACGCTCGACGCTTCGGGTGATTTGCAGGCGACTTCTCGTGACAAGACCGATTTCAAACTAAGAACATGGGAGCGCTTGGCCGCGCAGTATCTGCTGGTAAGGCGCTTGCGCGATGTGTTGGCAAGTATGGGCTTTTATCAGCTGCCAGCCAATGAATACGCACCCGAAAACGTTGAGAGCCCGGGCCCTGGTTTCGCAAGCGAAGAAGAAATGTTCCAGTATATTGCGTCGATGGAGCAGCGCTCTTTGCGTGAATTCGAAAGATACCAGCAAGGGCAATACACCACCTGGCTTGCAGACACGAGTGATTTTTACATAGCGTTGAATCCTGAGACGGAAGCCGCGAGTCAGGCTGGCAAAATGCTTGAGGGCGTTTTCACCGCTGCGAAAGAGCAAGCGGACGCACTCGGTGCCTGCTTTGTTGTGCTCATTCAACCAGCAGAGAGCGATGTGGCAGAAACAGGTCTTCTGTCACCGGCAGACCTCACGCGATATTCCCAGGCGTATGGTCGCAGCTATCGGCCGCAGAATTTGACGGATATCGCCAAGGTCGCGGCTGAGTCAGCAGGTGTGGATTATATTGATCTCTTTGCGCTGTATGAGAACGCCACGGTACGCGCTTATGAGCCCTTCGCTATAGACAATGGCGATAATCACTGGAATGCGGCCGGTGTCAAAATTGCTGCAGACGCACTACAGCGCTATATCGCTGAAAAAGCGTGTATCACCACAAGCGCGCAGCCCGCGCCCTGAAACGGGTACAGGTATCGGTCGTATACCTGCCGGTTAGAGGGGCTTATGTCATGATACGCATTGATGGCTGGCGAGTGTGCGAAGGGAGAGGTGTTTAAAGCGGAATGTCCATGCTGATATCGGCACCGCCGCCCGCGGCCTCGGCAATGGTAACGTCCCCGCGATGCAATTCGACGATCCGTTTGACGATGGCCAGGCCCAGACCGAAGCCTTTGCGCGTCTCATTACCGTTGTCTCCCAGGCGCACATAGGCAGACAGTACCGCCTCGCGCTGTTCTTGTGGTATGCCGGGGCCGTCATCAAGGACATGCAGATGGCAAACACCGTCCGCTACACGGGCATTCAACTGGATGCGGGAGCGCGCGAAACGCTGGGCATTGCCCACCAGGTTATCCAGCGCGCGGGTGAGCATTCTCTCGTCCGCCGGAATAATGCAACCTTTGGGCAATGAGGCGACGGTAAGCGTGATAGCCGGCGCATGGCTGTTGTAGTAGTCAGCGTAGGCCGTGAGCCAGGACGCCAGGTGCAAGGGTTCCAGCTGAGGCGTCAGGTTGTCCTGTTCCAGCTCTGCGTAACCGAGCATTTCCTCTACCAGCGCATTCAGTTCCTCGATGTCCCGGTTCATCGCATCTCGAAAACGCTGCCGGTCTGCTGCCTCTGCACCGGCCAGCATTTCCAGGCTGAACCGCAAGCGCGCCAAGGGGGTGCGCAATTCGTGTGAAACCGCGTGAGTCAATTCCCGGTGTGATTGCAGCAGCCACTGAATACGTTGCGCCATACTGTTGAAAGCATCTGCCAATGGCGCGAGCCAGGAACCCTGTGGCAGACTGACTCGGCTGGAAAAATCCTGCTGTCCAAAAGCCTGCGCCGACTCTCGCAGTAATTCCAGATCCTTGGTCAGTGGCCGTATCCACAGGTATACCGCCACGGCGATGAGCGCGTAGAACAGCGGAACCACCCATTTGGCCCGCTCGTTGTCCAGTGCCGGTGCTGGTCCCAGCGCAAGTACCCAGGGTGAATTGTTCAGGCGACGATAGAAGACGGGACGGTCATCTGTATCGTACATCTGCACGGTTTCACCAGCGGCGAGTTGCTCGTACCCTTCTTCCAGTACGGCGAAATCCTCCACGCGGTAGAGTTTTGACGGCAGTGCCAATTCCTGCTCCAGGCGCTGCCCCAGATCGACGGTATCTACCGCAGCAGTGCTATCCAGCAGGGTTTCACTGTAGAGGAAAGCGCCCTCTATCAATGCTGCCTCCCGCTGTATCAGCGCCTGGTGGTCGCGCTCCACCAGCAGTGCCTCCAGGCCGAGGCCGGTAACTACAACCAGTGATGCAACCAGCAGGTAGGCCCGCAGGAATATCCAGCGTGCCCGGGTCATATTCAGTGCCAGCCGTCAGCGACGAACAGGTAGCCCTTGCCCCAGATCGTCTTGATCAGTTGCGGGCGCTCGCCGTCGTCGCCGAGCTTTTTACGCAGGTGCGAAACGCAGACATCGACAGTGCGGTCCAGACCGTCGTACTCCAGGCCGCGTAACTGCTCGTAGATGTCCGCACGCGGCAGCACTTCTCCCGGGCGGGAGGCAAGCAGGCAAAGGAGATCAAACTCCTGGGTGGTCAGTGCCAGCGGTTCGTCACGCAGGATCACCTGCTGCGCGGCACGATTAATCTTCAGGGCGCCGAAGGATAGCTCATCAGCAGGTGATGCAGTGGCGCGTTCAAATCGACGCAACAGGGCCTGGATACGCGCCAGCAACACTCTGGGCTCTACCGGCTTTATCACGTAATCATCAGCACCGAGCTCTAACCCAAGTACCTGGTCGATGTCGCTGCCCTTGGCCGTGAGCATCATGATCGGGCCGTTGTAGCGTTCCCGCAGTGCACGGCACAGGGCCATGCCATCCAGACCGGGCACCATCAGATCCAGAATGACAAGATCCGTGTCGTCGGAAAACCGCGCGAGAGCATCATCTCCCCGGGTTTCCTGTTGTACTTCAAAGTTGTTCTGGCGCAGGAATTCCGAGACCAGATCAGCCAGCCGGACATCATCTTCTACCAGCAAAATGCGCTGCAAATTCATAGCGGCCAGTTTATCACAGGGGTGTCCAGGCATGGCGCCTGCGCCGATTTTGCGGCCGGCGCTGGGCCAGACTCACCACGCGCACCACCACCTCCGCGAGATGCTCCTGAGACAGGGTGCGCTGCAACCAATAGGTCACATCCTCTTCCGAGACAAGACGGGATTGAAGTTCGCCTGCCGCTTTCCCCGCCCAGCACGCCAGTGGCTCCTGCACTACGGATTGATACAGGCAATAATCACCCACAGGACCGCGCCAACTCAACTCTACACCCATCACACACTGGCGCGTCTGCGGTTCTTTCAGGATGCAAAGTCCGGGGCGCGCAGTGAGTACAATCTCATCCTGAGCCGCAACGGGCTGCGCCAGTAACAGCAACGGCAAGATCAGGAAATTGCACAAAATCGCTCTGGAACTCAGGCCGTTAGAACACAGGGCTTTAGAATTCATAGTACAGCCCCAGGAAACTCGTGACGACGTGATCATCCACTACCGAGGGGCTGTCGGCTATATCATCGGCCAGTTGTTCGTACTGCAGCACCGACACCAGCTGCCAGTGCTCAGTGAGTCGATAGCTCATAGACAGGCGAGCAAAGTAATTGAACGCGTCATTCACATCGTAAGCGGGAAGGCCGGGTTGCGCCTCACTTTCTTTTACCCCGTAATAATAGTTGGCGGTATCGGCGCTCATCCAGGTCACACCGATGGAGGGGTGAAATGAAAAGCGACCCCACTGCTGTGGCAGTGCCCATGAAACCCACACTTCCTGGCCGTGGTGCTTGTCACTGATATCGGTCAGTAGTTGCACCTGCAGCTCTGATTCATGCCACTGATACAGGAGTTCCAGGCCGCCGTCGATCACATAATCCCTGTCCGGGGCCTCCGGCTCAGGGTACTTTGAGTGGTCATCGTGGTTTGATGGTTGCCCATTGATCCCCGTGTGGCCATCTGGTGCAAAGCCCACGGGGTTGTCATTGAGCGTTGAAAAGAAACTACGCTCTCCGCCTACACCCGCAATGAGGTTCGCACTCCAATCGGGGCCATCGGCCATGAACCAGCCGATATCGCCGTTATCGAAGAAAAAGTGATCACCAAAATACGACAGTTGCACGATACCGTAGATATTGATGTTGTCGGAGTTGATCAGCGGGTTTGTACGCTGGCCGTAACCGGCGCCAAAGCCGACACGCCACGGGCTGGAGTATGCGTCCGGGTCTTGTGAGGGAAAGTCCTGTGGCGGGTAGAGCTGCTCACAGGAGGACGATCCGTCTTCGACAGTCGCGGACGAGGAAGAGGCAAGGCATTCGACCGGCATACCCTGTTCTTCATCCTGCCCTTTGTCCTGCGCTGAGGTCGGGGCGGCAATAAGATAGAGAATGCTGGTGGCAGCGCAAACTGCCAGATGATTTAGCCGGTTCATTTTCACAGGGTGACACAGGGCTGGCAGGTTGTCCGTTAACAAGTCTAGCAATCTGTTAGAAAGTGTTAGCGCTGCCACAGCCCGGCCGCTAACAAAAACCAACACTTTAAAGCACTATTTCTACAGCATAATTCGATCATGGGGATTAGCTTGCTTATAAACAGAGCCAGAAACATAAAGGAGCACGGCCATGACCACAACAAAAACCCTGTTAGTTAATCATCCTGGAACACTTTGTGCCATAACGTTTGCCATTGCGCTCAGCGCTTGCAGCGGTGGGGGTGGCGGTGGTGGCAGCGCAGGTGAGAACCCGCAAGCGAATACATTTGGCTTGCTGA
This sequence comes from Halioglobus japonicus, assembly GCA_902705825.1. Lineage (GTDB taxonomy): Bacteria > Pseudomonadota > Gammaproteobacteria > Pseudomonadales > Halieaceae > Marimicrobium. The sequence continues at coordinate 399,048 of CACSIL010000001.1, forward strand.
AACCTGCAGAATCAGAGGCCGAGATGGCGGATAGCATTCGCGAGGGATTGGCGGGCATGTCCCTCACGATGTTGCAGGCTGACTTGATCAACGTGCCGAGCCAGAACCCCACGGCGGGGAATGACGGCGACAATTTTTCCACGACCAACCTCCAGGAATTCGGGGTAGATGAGGCCGATCGGGTCAAGTACGACGCTGAAATTCTCTACGTGTTAAAACATGAACAGGACTATGGCGGAGCACCTGTCACCGCCGATGCCACAGGCGTGTCGCTGACGCCCGAACCAGTCCAGGCCTCCATTCGACTCCTTCGCACCGACACCGACACCGCTGCAGCGGAAGAAGTCTCCACTATCGAATTTGAAAGCAATAGCTACGGTGGTGCGCTGTATATCGCACAGGGTAGCAATGGCAAGCAGCTCATCAATGTGGAGAACGATAACAACCTCTCTCACTGGGGTATGTTTGGATTGGACTATCATTGGCGAGAAAAAGTGACCCAGGTGCGAGGCTGGGATGTTGACGATCCGGCCCATCCAGAACAGACGTGGTCATTACAGATCGACGGCAGCTTGCTGACTTCAAGGGTTATCGATAATGTGTTGTATCTGGTCACTCGCTATACTCCTGTTGTCGAGAATCTCCTTGCTTATCCGAGCACTGACGAGGAGCGCGCAGCAAATCAGGCCCTGCTTGACGATGTCTCCCTCGATGAATTGCTACCCGATATGGTGCGCGATGATGGCATAGCACTGGAGATGCTGGAGGCCGCCGATTGCTATCTGCCGAACGAGGCATTCGAGGGTCTGCCGTTGCCGCCTGCCAGCGGCAGCATCATCTCCGTAACGGCGATTGATCTCGATGCGCCAGATCATACTAACTCTATCTGCATGAGTGGCTTCGCCAGCGGCTTCTATATGTCGCAAGATAGCCTGTACATTACCTCCCACAGTGCCGGTGACCAGACACTGATCCACAAAGTCAGCCTACAGAATGGCGACCCCGAGTATCGCGGTTCCGGCGGTGTACCCGGTTATCTTGGAACCAATAACCCCGCCTTCCTGATGTCTGAGAGCGACGGTGACTTGCGTGTCGTCAGCAGCATCTGGGAAAACTTCGCCTTGCCGGTACCGGATCTGGGGCTGGAGGATGTCAGCCCGCAGCAGACAATAGACGATATCACTGACCGTGGACGCCACTTCCTCACCGTGCTGCGGGAAAATTCCGATACTGTAAGCCTGGATACGATTGCGCGGATCCCCAATGCCGATAGACCGGCACACATTGGCAAGCCCGGTGAAGAAATGTACGCGGCGCGTTTTCTCGGTGATCGCGCCTATCTGGTGACGTTCGAGACGATGGATCCGTTCTACGTGATCGACCTGGCGAACCCGCAGGACCCGCACATCGCTGGGGAGTTGGAGCTGCCCGGGTTTTCCACCCTGCTGCAACCGCTGGGCGAAGACCTGGTGCTGGGCGTGGGAGAGGAGGTGGTTGTTGAGCTGGGTGCGACCCTGCCACAAGGCGTGAAAGTGGCATTGTTTAACGTCACCAATATCAACAACCCGATCGAGGTAGCCAGCGAAACAATCGGACGTCGCGGCAGCTACAGCCCCGCACTGTTTGATCACCACGCCCTGACCCTGCTGCCGTCAGGCGATAACTGGCGGCTGGCACTGCCTGTGTCACGACATGACGAGGAGCCTACTCAGCCGCAGAACACGCCGTGGTATGAATGGAGTGACAGCGGTCTGTATATGTTTGAAGTAAATGCCGCCACCGGCAGCCTCACGCGCAGCGGCACACTGATCAGCGAACAGCGCTCAGACAGCCAGCAGTGGCCCCTTCAGGAGATCTACGATAGCCGCTCAGTACTGCATGATGATGCCGTATTTTTCATCTACGCAGGGGATGTGTTGAGCGGAAACTGGGGGCAGTAAGTACCTACTGCGTTAAGCCCGTGAGAGGGGGTGTTGGATCTAGCGACCGGCAGCTGTGCCGGAACTGACAAACAGGTTCCGGCTGCTCCGTGTCGCGCCCCTCACCGGGGCTGTTTTTCGACTAAAAGTACAGCGGCAGTTGAGTCTGTGCGGCGAAGCCTTTGACCATGGCGTCGACGTCAGTGGTTGGTAGACTTTCCGGTTCGATGGCACAGTCGGTGAAAAATACGTTGACGCCCTGCGGGATCGAATCTGCGCGTGGTACCTCTACCAGCTCTCGGATACTACCCTCGGTGCAATCCGGTACATTGAAGCTGGTTACTGTTTCAGTGCTGCTTGTTCCGTCGGCCAGGGCACTGCGGTTTTCCGCGATCCAGTTAATAACAAGGTCTACGGCTGCTCCAAAGTCAGCGTCTTCGCCTAACCCGGCACTGCCAGCGACGGCTGGAAAACCCGCTCTGGCGCCCGTCTGGGCTGCGCCGACAGTACCTGACAGTGGTGCGAATGGGCCCACATTCTGACCCGAATTCACGCCCGATACGATAAGGTTGGGCACTATATCCAACTGGTCCAGGGCAACGTTCACGGCGTCTGCAGGGTAACCGTATACCGCGACACCGGAATAGCCGCTGACGGTGGCAGAATCAGCCCACACGACATCGCCATCGGTTGTCTTGTCTGACGAGCCGCTCTGGTTCTCAGCCGGCGCCACAACCTTAACGTCGACATTGTTCAATTCAATAAGCTGGTTTACCAGGGCGTCGATGCCCGGTGCGCCGATACCATCGTCATTGGTTACCAGAATAGTCAGCGTCTGGTTCGGCTGGTCGGAGTCGTTCGAGTTATTGGAGCTATTCGAACAGGCAGTGAGTGACAGGACGAAAACAGCAAGTGCAGCAGCAATTCGTAATTTCATAGAAAACTCGCTAGTGAACAGTTGGTGAGTGGTTAATTGTGGCGAAGGATTTTACGGGAATCTGTCGTCCTGTCCCACCGTGAAAAAACTACCGTAGTATGATGTATTATGAGAAGTGCGTTTGCGGGATACTCCGAGGTCTAATTCACCTCACTAAATGCGAGGTTTATTGGTGGCTGCCATAGGAGTGTCTCACGCTGGATCGCCGAATCTGACTAAACCGCTGCTGGAAACTAACCTGCCCGTAGCTGCAGTCCCTCGACTGCGCCCGACAAAGCGGTAGTAGCGAATTTTTGAAACTCTGTTTCCCGGTCATGTACTCATCAACCTCCACAGCCAATTGCAAGGAGTAAACGAATGAAAGGTTTCACCGCTGCGGACGTAACAGACCAGACAGGAAAAACCATTTTCATTACCGGTGCGAATGCCGGCCTGGGCTTTGAGGCCGCCAAAGTATTGGCCGGTAAAGGCGCCCGGGTGTTGATCGGCTGTCGTTCGCAATCCCGGGCGAGTCAGGCGGTGGCAGATATACGCGCTGCACACCCGGATGCCGACATAGACATCATCGCTCTTGATCTGGCCAGCCTGGACTCCATCAAGAGCGCGGCGGCGGCGGTCGAGAAGGAAGCCCAGCTGGATGTGTTGATCAATAATGCCGGCATTATGGTTCCGCCTTATGAACTCACCACCGATGGCTTTGAATCGCAGTTTGGCGTGAATCATCTGGGGCCGTTTGCCTTAACTGGGCTGCTGCTCGGTAAATTACGCAGCACGCCCAATGCGCGAGTTGTTAGCACAGCGAGCATTGCGCATAAAACCGGCAAGATATTTTTTGATGATATCAACGCCGAAAAACGTTACAACCGAGTGACGCGCTACTCTCAGAGTAAGCTGGCCAATCTGCTTTTCGGTTATGAATTACAAAGGCGCTTATCGGCGATCAATGCCGATACCATTTCCGTGATAGCCCACCCCGGTATCGCCGATACAGAGTTGTCTCGCTATGTGCCGGGCCCACTGAAATTGTGGATGCCTATAATGATGCCATTGCTTAACAATGCCGCCGAGGGTGCCTGGCCAACGCTGTTGGCAGCTACGGGTGAGCACGTTGAGGGCGGTGACTATTATGGCCCCAGCAAGCTTTTTGAATCATCGGGCCCCGCGGTAAAAGTGAAATCGACACCAGCCAGTCACAATGAAGACACTGCCAGACGGTTGTGGGAATTGTCCATAGAGATGACAGGTATAGACCCTGGCGTCTAATGGTATGAAGGCGACCATGATCATGGGTCGCGTGACATTACTGTTTCTTGCTGTCATCGGTTGCTGTGCTGAAGTGGCAGTGGGGCAGAGCGGTGTTACCGGCGCAGCAGAGGGGGATACGGCCGCTGTCACAGTACCACCACAGCCCACGTCGCGCTGGATTGTTCGTGCCAATGATCGCCGCGCAGTACTGGTGCGGGCGGGCGCGGGGTCTCTGCGTCTCGTAACGACGATTTCCGATGGAAATCTGGCAGTAAAGAAGACCGTTGCAGTCGACGGTTCCAGGCCCTGGGGAGATCCTCCCGACGTGCTGAAAAATACCGGTGGCTTCTGGACAATTATTCGCTCGACAGGCAGTACTGCCATCGATGGCACGATCAAGGAAGAATTGCACCCGCAAGGGTTCGTGATCGCCCCCGAAAACATCATTCCCGATGGAAAATGGCATCAGTTCATCGATGGCTGCACGTCACACGATGTCCATATCAATGATCTCAATACCTGTTTTGATCCTCAGCCCAGCGATACCAAGGGGCGGGTCATTCTGCAGAATAGTCGCTACATCGTGTACGAGAGTTGTTTTCAAAGTACCTGTGATGGTCAGAGTGTTCCGGTGGTTTTTGAGCAGGAGATCAGCTCCGTTTTACGTATGGCCTATGATTCGGTGACGTCTTGTGGCGGCGATTTCGTGCTAACAGAAGAGCAGTGGTACTGTGAAGGTTATGGTTGGTGCGGCTTCTCCAATACCCGACCGGATGAAAATGTTCCGGCATCTGTAGGGCCTGTCCGACTGGTTGAGGAGGAATTCTGTATCGACAGTACCGATACGCTCTGTCAGGCGTCTCAGAATTACTGTGCAGCGCCTCCACTCAATACCCCGATACGATCACGGTACGGCCAGATCTCGATCTACAGGTTTTATGACCCTCTGTTTATCAATCATCTTCCATCCAGAGATGCGAACGAACTGGGCCCTGAAAACGGCTACCGGTTTGAAGGGCTTGCCTACCGCACCTTTGCCCGGGCGTTTCCTGATTCCAAAGAGATTTTTCGCTGTCGCGCGGCAACCAATAAGCTCGAGTCTTTTGTCAGTGATGATCCGGGTTGTGAAGGGGAGGAGCATACTCTTGATGGTTCGTTGGGGTTTGTTTCCACGATTGCCAGTGATGCCGCGCCATTGAGTCTCTTTCGCTGCTACAACGCAGTATTCAATGATCATCTTACGACGACTGACAGCTCACAGTGCAGTGGCGACAATGGTTACGTGATGGAACTGGGTGGGCCTATTGGCTATGTTGCCGACTAACACAGGGGGCTGGGTATCATGCGGAACCCGGTATAGGCTGGTTACTTAAAGCGTATTATCTACTGGAATATCCAGCCCGCGCAGTTACCGGCCATTGCCCGGTAACTTGACTATCGTAAACCAGAAGTCCTCGATAGCACTGACCACTTTGACAAACTGATCCATGTCGACCGGTTTGGTGATGTAACAGTTGGCATTCAAGTCGTAAGAGTTTTCGATATCCTGCTCAGAATCTGACGTCGTTAGAATGACTACCGGGATATGCTTGAGCACAGAATCTGTTTTGATCTCAGCAAGCACCTCTCGGCCATCCTTGCGCGGCATATTGAGATCGAGAAACACAATGTCCGGTTTGGGAACATCGCTGTACTCGCCTTCCTGTCGCAGAAACTTCATAGCCTCAACGCCATCTGAAACAGCATGCAGGTTGATCTTCAACTTGCTGTGCTCCAGCGCTTTTCTGGTTAAGACCACATCGCCGGGACTGTCTTCCGCCATTAATATTTCAATCGACCTGCCGTTGATCATGAGTCACTTGCTCCAATAGTGGGTGTCGAATTCCGAGCTCACAATACGCATTGCTCAGGCGTCTCTCTGTGACAGAGTGAAGAAGAACCTTGATCCCTTCCCGGGTTCAGAGCTCGCCCAGATCTTACCACCATGACGTTCTACAATGCGTTGACATACCGCAAGCCCTATGCCGCTGCCTGGGTGTTCACTTCTGGCGTGTAGCCTCTTGAACATTTTGAAAACCTGCTCCTTTTCATCATCCTCAAACCCGAGGCCGTTGTCTTGTACACAAAATAGTTGATCGTCACTGTGGACGCCCTCAGGGAGATCGCCAGCTTCGCCTGCAGGTCGGCAGCTGATATGGATGCGCGGTGGCGTATCCCCCCTGAATTTGATGGCGTTGCCAACCAGGTTTTGAAATAGACGCATCAATTGGTCGGCGTCAGCATCCACATTGGGTAGTGGCTCACGGGTGATCTCCACCTCTGCATCTTCAATTGCCAATTTCAGATTAGCCAACGCGTCATCGAGTACGACTTCAGTATCGACTGCTGCGATCGCTTTGCCCTGGCCCTGTACACGCGAATATTCCAGTAAGCCCTGAATCAGGGCTTTCATTCGCTTGCCACCATCTACAGCATAGTGGATGTATTCCCTGCCATCGTCATCAAGTTTGTCGGCATATTCGCTCTCAATCAACCCCAGGAAACTCACCACCATGCGCAAGGGCTCCTGCAAGTCATGCGAGGCAACGTAAGCGAACTGCTGTAGTTCCCGATTCGAGTAGGCAAGGTCAGACAGTGCATGGCTAAGCTTTTCCTCCGCTTCCTTGCGCGCACTGATGTCTTCGATAACGGATACAAAATAGCCATCCTGGCCATCCTCCTCGCGCACCAACGATACGGTGAGATTCACCCATATAATCTGGCCATTCTTACGGAAATAGCGCTTTTCCATATCGTAAGTATTGATTTCGCCGGCGAGTACCTGTTTCACGTAATCGGAATCCTGATTGAGATCTTCAGGGTGGGTAATATCCTGAAATGTTAAATCCGCCAGCTCGGGCATGGAGTAGCCAAGAATGTCACACACCTTTTGATTCACTCGCAGCCACTCGCCACTAAAACTGATATGCGCAATGCCTACCGCTGCCTGATCGAACGTGCTCCGAAAGCGCGCCTCACTTTTTCTCAGTCCGGCTTCTACCTCGCCCATCCGGACGAGCCACTGCCTCAATTCCCAAACGAGGCCCAGCGTGAAGAGAACCGCAATAACCAGGACGATCAGGTCATTTCGGCGTGCCTCCTTGAACTCACTGTTTGCGGCGGCATGCGCCTCGACGAGTTCCCGTTCGCTAAGCGCCGTAAGTCTGTTTGCCAGGCGCTGGATTTCATCCACAGATCCGGCCATGACAACATTGGCAAGATATAGGTCGCCACGGTTACGTTGCACTAGCTGTGCATAATTACGTTCGAACTTTTTCAGCTCCTGCAGTAGCAAATTTGCGGTCTCCGTGGAGCTCAATTCTAAATGCGTGACAAGGTCAATAGATTCCGCGAGGTACTGCCTGATCGTCTGGCCACGGCCAGTGTACGGATCGAGTATAAACTGGCTTTCCGTCTCAGACAGGCGTGCCAGGGACGCACTGAGCTCTATCATAGATTTGAGACCGGCAGTATCGGCCCCGACGAGACCCACTACCTCGTCCAGTAGTGTTGCAATGTATTCCCTGTTGGCCAGTAAACCGTTATCCACTAGCTTGTGTACTGCTTGTCTGCGCTCTACGAGAACCGTGAAATTGTTGTGAAAACTTTCAATATGGCGCCCCAGCCGTTGGAGAATCTCGAGCGCCGGGCCGTCATCAAGGCGCGATTGCAAACTTTCACGCCGCTCGACTATTCGGTCGTAGAGACGATCAGTGACTTTAGTTACCGCCGTATTATCAGTTAACCTGAATACCAGAACGCGGCGTTCCAGTTCCGACACGTCCAGTATAAGCTGGGTGATTTCACGTTGTTGATCAGAGATTTCGGTGAGGCTGGCTACATTTTCTGCAGCTTGACGTTTGCTGCTGTCAGCAAACCAGGCAACGATCAGTATTAGCAGAACATACCCTGTCGATAGAACAATCAACCAGCGGCGGATCCCAGCTCCGCTGGTTTCACCCGTGTGATAGCTACGCTGCGGCCACAACCTCATGCCGTTAGCAACCCGTACCAGCGCTGTAAACTGTACTCGTAATTTGGCATGACTGTATTCCACACGGCAATATTACTGAAGCGGGTCTCGTAGCTACCACCGCTGCGGAATTCTCCTGCGTGCACAGAGATGTTGCCATCGGTCCCGCGTAAATCGGTGCTGGCCGGCTCGCCCTCGTACCAGTAGTTCCATTCTGCATCGGATAGGTGCGGTCTTGAACGACCTGGGTTGGAAATATAGTAGCCCTGCCTGGCGATGAAGGCGCCCGGTTCTCCAGACAGCCACCAGTTCATATAGTCGTAGGCCGCATCGCGAACACGGCCTTGTGTGTTCGACGAAAGGCACATAACGCCATGCCAACCTCGATAGCCTTCCCTGGGAGCCGCGTAAATAGTGGGTATGCCCTGACCATTCAGTGCGGATACTCCAGGAGAGAACATGCTTCCAATAACAACTCTGCCGGAGGACATGAACTGCACAGATTGCGGTACCGAATTCCAGAACCCGCCGAAATGCCCATCCATTTTCAGGGAGATCAGTACATCAAATAATGTGTCTATTTCTGCGCGACTCATCGCGCCTATGTCGTTGAAGTCCACCAGGCCGCGAGCTTGAGCCGCCAGCGCGAGGTCAAATATGCCGATTGAGGGTTCGTTAATTATGCCGACTTTACCTTTGTACTGCGGGTCCAGTAACCAGCCCCAGCTTTCAGTCTCATAGGGCACTCCAGGGGCTATTACCTGTGAGTTGTAGGCAAATGAATCGACGTTATGCACATACGGCAGAAAACTGGCGAGATCGCTGGGCTCAGCCCCCAGCAAGCCATTAGCTTGTACATTGAGCAGTTTATAGGGCGCATCCCCCTGGCCCAGTTTGGCATCGGGCGTCAAACGTCCGATTTTAGTCAGTGAGTTAATTTCATCCCAATGGTTGATGCGCGCTTTTTCGATGGGTTGAATAGCGCCTGCATCCCACAGTACGTTGATACTGTTTGACCATTGTTCGTAGAGATCAAACGACTCGGGCCTCGTGGCGGCCTGTTGCAGTACGCTGGCACTGCCGTTGGGTTGAAATACTATATCGATACCGAGATCTTTTTGCGCCTGTTGACGCAGCGGCTCCTGCAGTGTGACGTGCGTGCCGAGAACACGCAGCGTGGTTTTCGATTTTGAATGTACGAGGGGGGCGCCGACAGTTCCGGCCGCCACGGCAGCTGAATACTTCAAAAATCGTCTTCGTGATGGCGACAGATTTGAACGGACATTGCGCGGGCTCAACATGTATTCTCCTCGTCTGAAAACGGAGCGGCCTCACATTGCCGGCTTTCTGTCCGGAACTATTGGCTGCATAGCTCAACTTAGCTACCGGGCGCTATCCGGTTTTTTTCAGCGGGCAGCCACTGTCCAAGCACCTCTTTCAATTGCTCCAGCCCCATGGGCTTGGTTAAGCAACCTTGCATCCCCACTGAGTAGCATTTGTTCACAGTCTCTTTCAATGCATCGGCGGTAATGGCGATAATCGGCATTTGTTCGCCTTCTTTCTCGTCATTGCGAATGCGGCGCGTCAGTTGATAACCGTCCATTTTTGGCATGTGACAGTCGGTCATTAACAGGCCATAAGACGACTGTCGCCACATCGATAAAGCCTGTTCACCGTCTTCTGCAAAATCGGCCGAATAACCGAGCATGGTTATTTGCCGCTCTAGAACCTTTCGGTTAACAGAGTTATCGTCGGCAACCAAGATCAGTCGCTCCTCTGCCCTGGCTACATCAGCTGTCTGCTGGAAGGTGTAATCTCGTAATGCGTCAGTGGGCGAGCGAGTTTTCAAGCGTGTTTCCCTGCCTGCAGAGGCGGCTACAGCATTCAATAGCGCCGACCGGCTTGCCGCATTGAGATCCAGTATTATTGTGTCATCGTAGCGATGGCTGTATTGGCGAATGCCGCGATCAAGCAGTACGAAACGCAAATTCATACCGCCTGCTTGTTGCCGTAGCTGTTCGCGTACTTCATGAAAAATAATTTCATCGCCCTGCGTGTCGATGACAATAACCAGTTTTGAATTGGGATTGACCAGATCTTGAAATTTTCCCACTACGGCATCGCGATCAACCGTTGTAACTTCCGCTCCCGCGTGGCGGCAGTATTGTTCCATAATCCAGGCCGGCTCATGGGCTGTTCTAATCAGCAGTATTTGCAAGCCACTGAGGTCAGACGATATGTGTTCGCTGGGCACAGGTGATTTATTCAGTTTGAGGTATACAGTAAAAATAGACCCTTGATTCTTGCTGCTCTCCACCTCGATACGCCCGGCCATCAATTCAACCAGATGCTTGGTAATCACAAGCCCCAGACCGCTGCCGCCAAACCGTCGGGTAATAGAGTCTTCACCCTGGGTAAAGGACTGAAACAGCAACGCCTGTACGCTCTTGCTCATACCAATGCCGTTATCACGCACCCGGCAGACGATGTCCACGCTGTCGCTGTCTTCGGCTTGCAACTCGACACTTAGCATTACGCGACCGGCCCGTTGCTCGGGTACACGACTGAATTTTATCGCGTTTCCCATCAGGTTGAAGAAGATCTGCTGCAGACGAATCGAATCTCCCTGCACCATCGGCAGGGCCGGATCAGCGTACAACAGCAGTTCCACATTGCTCTCGGCGGCAACGAACCGTAACGCTTCACCAATGGTTTCAATTTCTGCTTCAAGCGATAGCGGCGCTATGTCCAATGTCAATTTGTCTGCTTCGATTTTGGAAAAATCCAGAATATTGTCAATGATGCCCTGTAATGTCTCGGCGGACGTTCGGGCTGTACTGATCATCGATTGCTGATTCTGATCCAGGCCACTGGTGTGTTTTAATACATCGAGTGTGCCAACGATGCCAAACAAAGGTGTGCGTATTTCATGGCTCATAGTTGCCAGAAATGTGGACTTTGCCAGATTAGCCTTTTCCGCCTCTTCGCGCGCCCGAATCAGAGCGTGTTCGTTTTCCTTGCGCGCCGTAATGTCGCGGACGGTGGCTGCGAAAAATACGCCGGAGGGCAGTTCCAATAAGCTGAGAACAAGATCTGCCGGAAAAACACTGCCATCACTGCACACTCCGTTTACTACGCGGGTGGCCCTGCGTGTGTCTGTTTCACCCGACTGTATGTAGCGCGCAAGAAAACGGGCATCGCTGTTGGAGTTGGGTTCGGGCACCAATTGGTTAAACGGTTTCCCAACCATGTCGTCGAGCGGATAGCCAAACATTTCACTGCAAGCGGGGTTGGCGCTCTCGATGACGCCCTGAGCACTGAGAATGAATATGCCATCAGCGGTGGTCTCCACGACCGCTTTGAGCCTATCCTGCACTTCCTGCAGCTTATTCTGGTATTCGGTCAGGGCAATTCTGTGCTGTCGCTTTTGTTGCAGCGATGTCTGCTCACTCATCACGCCCTGAAGCACCAGCGGCAGCAGCCTGGCATACTCTCCGTCAATATCCTTAACAAGATAGTCCCGTACACCGAGCTTGAGTGCGCGTACAACCAGTGCTTCATCTCCAGCGCCTGTCAGCATGATAATGGGCACTGCTTCACGGGCCTTTTTTAGTAGTTCACCCGCCACCGACAGGCCGTCGCTGTCCGGGAGATTGTAGTCAAGGAGGACGCAGTCTGGTTGCAACTGCTCAAATAGTGCGAGCCCTTCTTTCGCCGTCATTGCATGATGGAAATGGTACTTATATTTGCTTTTTGAGGTTAGTGCCTGGCGATAGAGTACAGCGTCCCCCATGTTGTCTTCGATAGCGAGCACTGTCATTCCATCTTCATACATTCTGTGCTCACCTCCCTTTTGAAAAAGGAAAAATTAGATTCATGCTATGGTTAGGCTACATATGACCTAATGTACCACGGTATGGTAAGCGTCCGTGAACAGTGATATCTGTCACTGATCGTCGCCATTCGAATGACGGACGATTAGGCTGTATATGCCGACAGCATCTTGAAAAGTATGGGAATTACCGACGGGTATGCTCGGGAGAAGGTATTTTCGGGTTGCGCTGGTGATGTCTGTCGTATTGCGGGATATCTGCTTATTGACACGAAATCGGGAAGTGGCGGGGCTCCTGCAATTCATGCTTGAGCCCGCCAGGCCATCCTCCGAACGTTAGCAGTTCCTGTCGGGGAGTATCTGACCGTTTCGCGCCATGGGCCAACGGAAGTGGCCTTGCGGTAATTAGCCTTTTGCAGCCAGAGGCGTAATATTCGTTGCTTCCTGCTTATTCTCAGTGCCAATGTCTAACAGCAGATCAGGTTGGCCTTTGCACGCGGCTATCAGAGTGTCTTTGTTTTTAGACAATAACAGTCCAATCTTTTCCGCGTCCTGCTCGCTGATACCTTCGATCTGCTTTTCCAGGAACATGCTGAAGTTCTCTGCCAGTTCCAGCATCTTGTCGTGGGCATCGGCATTCTTTTTTGTATCAAACATTGCATCGTCTCGATCACATTTCCACATTGCTACAACGGCCACAAGTCACCTCATACGTGGGTTATTGGAAGTCAAATACTGTATATGTATACAGCATTAATGGCAAATAGTTTTTGCAAGAGGCGCCGGGTTCAACGATATCGATTTCATCATTCCACGCGCTGTCACGTTGAGAATGCAGTTATTGCCATGGGTAGATATGGGCGCGCTACATATACGGGCTTTTTCCATAGCAGTGGAAAACCGGTGTAGCTGCAACCCTCCGGGGTATAGTTACCTCATCTATTGATTGCCGGCATTGACTACCGGGGCCAGTTTCTTTGCAATTAGCCGTGTTGCTTTAGGCGTAAGGTGTCCGTTATGCGGATATTTTAGCCCGTTCAGGCGCCGACCTTTTCTACGTAAGTCTACAAACTCCAGGTCATACTTCTCCAGGCAGGATTCCACAATAGGGTCGCCATGCCTCTTCGTCATGCCGAGAACCACTACAAAGCGACTGTGCGGATACTGATTGAGAAATTCGTCTCGTGAAGCCGTGATGACCTGGCAAACCAGATCATGGTGATACTCAGATATGTTTCTGGGTAACTCGACGCGATAGTGTGTTGCGATGGCGCTTTTACCAAGTATCCAGTACAGCAGTGTTGTCCAGAATCGGCCAGTGGCGAAAGAGCCCCGCTGCTCTAGCTGACCCACATCATTTACAGTGTAGTAAGGCGCTCTCCCTCCAGCCCAACTGACATATGACAGTGTTCCCACAGCGCGCTGCACATGAAAATCGAAATACTGGAAGAACGCGATACCCTGGCCTTCGGCGACTTCAGTAGCAAGTGTATTGGTTTGTAGCTTTTTCAACATTTGATGCGGTCCATAACCTTTGTAGGCATAGTTATAGACTCGGTGGTCGGGCGCGCTTTTCTGTATCAGTGACGGGATGGTGTCCTGATCGTCAAGACCTTCGCCGAAAGTCTGGGAGCCGCCAAAAAATAGTACAAATTTGTCCACCTCCTTCGACGGCGTTCCTGTCACGTTTCTACGGTACAGGTCATCAAAGTTGTAAGTGACATCAAACAGTACTTTGTCCGCTGCAGTTTCCTTATGCTTGAGCGTATACCCCGCCTCACTGCCGACTAACTTGCCTTCGTTTCTTGCCGACCACCCCAGTCCGTCGGTGTCAGTGGACTGTGCAAAGAAATGGGATCTGCTTACCTTGGTGTTGGTAACCCAACCGAATACCTTGTCGATAACGATAACCAGTAGGATCGATATGAGCAGGCCAGCCAGAACGGCAAGCAGGTTCTTGAATACACTATGCATGAGTGTCTTATCTGTGTTGTCGAACCCATAGAGTATTCGGGGTTAGAGCAGAAATTCAAACGTTATTATTTATGTAGGTATTTATGTATGCATCTATATAGGGTAGAACGGATTGGTGTTGGTCAGCACGCTGGACAATGCCGGCGTGCCATATAGCGATGCGACCACGATGTTCTTCCTTGAACATCGGATGGCCGTCCAGGTCTAGCTGGAACCCGAAACTCGCAGTAGCGCCGGGAGTTTTTACTCTGACTTCAAAGACACTTTACTCTGCTACGACAATGCCCGGTGGCTTCCAGCTGCCCTTTCCGGGAGGAAGGATAGAGGGAGCTTCGACTCTGGGCCAATACAGGCGCATCACCAGGTAAGCCGTGTCGTTCGGTGCAGGCAGCCAGTTGGCTTCTTTGTCCTTGCCGGGGTTGTCCTTCTGGATGTAAATCGTCAGCGATCCATCCTTGTTAGTCTTCATGTCAGGCAGCATTGGCGAGTTGATAAGATAGCGGTTAATCGGGTTTTCGATCAGCAACTGGCTCTCGCCGTCATACATGGTGACTGACCAGAATGCGTTGACCGGAGGAAAGTCACCTGCGGGAAACGTGAGGGTATACTTGTGCTTGCTGGTATCCAGGGTGTTACCGTTGATGTCCTTGCGCGTCAGCGGGTAGGTGGCTTCGGCGAAGTCATTGGCGTAGAGGCCTGCGCTTGCGGTCGCTGCGCGCTTCAGCCAGTCGTTGTTGTAGTAGCCTTCATCTCCTCCAGAAACCCCGCCGACCTGCCAACCGTTCTCATCCTTGCCAGCGCCAGCGACGAAAGCTGATACCTTCTCGTCGCCCGCCTTCATGCCGAGCAATACAGCTGTCTTGTGTTCAAGGGAAAGATCCTCAAAGTCGATTGTCTTACCCGGTCCGATGCCGATTGTGGCCAGTTTGGCGCGGATATCTTTATTCAGCTCAGTCTCCGGCACGAACTGGAGTGCAACATCCAGATATTTGTAGAAGTTCTTTTTGATACCGCTGGTGGTCGCCGGGAGGAACTCTAACTCAGGTGCGGCAGCAGGTGCGGATTTACCCATAAATGCGGATAGCGGTTGCACCTTGTAGCCAGCCTGGACTTTTACAACATTAGGCATGTCGGCAGGATTGAACAGCTGGGTGCGAAAAAGCGTCAGACCAAACGGTGTGCTCGAGTGAAACACTTTGCTTATGCCTGCTGGTGCCTCACCTTGCCAGTCGGGGCCTGCAACCAGATAATTACCTGCCTCATGTCCGGTTGCACGGCTGCCGATGTAGCCGTAGTTGTAAGTATTGCCATCGATCAGTTGCACTGAGTAATAACGGTCTTTGTCTACTTCCGGTATTGAGATCACCATCGGTTCGCTGCGTAAATCAAACCACACAGTGGAATAGGGCGTGTCGCTGTTTGGCGTGACAACCGCCGTGTCCTTGTATGTGGCGACACGGGCTTCGTTATTGAGGATATTGAATGGCGCCTTGAATTGGCTGGAGTTTTTGTCGATGCTGAACTCATACATCACCGCATAGTTTGCCACGATAGGCAGCCCGTAAAGGAAGCCCTCCTCCGCGATGGCCTTGGTTTCCTCCAGACTGGGCAAGGCGCTGCCCGCTTGACTGTCGGCTTGAGCTGCAGCATTGCCCCATCCGGCCAACAACATAAGGGCAAAAGCGGCTGCCGTTGCCTGTTTTTCAATCTTTCTGATCGGTTTCATTTGATCACCTTTATCTTGAATGATGGTTGTGATGAGGCCGGCCCGTCACAGCTGTACCGATCAGATACGCAATAGGTTGGGACCATATTGGGCAGCACAGCCGGCGTAGAACGGTTCCTTCAACGTAATAGTGCAATCAGAGGTTACACTTCTGTTTGATCTGGGCAATTTTGGCGTCCAACTTTTTGTTGTACTCACCCGTACCGATTTCAAAACTCTCTTTCTCACTACCGCCAAATAGATGCGCAACAGCGCCTACGGGAATAATTGACCCCACACCGTCCTCAATTTCCTGCGAAGTCCGGGCTTTCTCAGCGTTGAGTGTTTTGATATCTGCCGGCGCGGTGGAGCAATCAATAGATTGGTCGAGGTTCGCCTGTACTTCCTTTTGAGGCGCAGGTGCAGATGAGGAGCAACCCGCCAACAGTGCGGAAAATAGAACAGCCGACGTAAATCTTTTCATTGATAATCTCCAGAGTAGTTTTGTTTTGACCATAAGTGACAGACAAAGCGTACTACAGACGAAGTTGATAATTTCAGACAAATCTCGCAGAATCCGAGCTATCTCAACGCCTGGTAGTTGAATCAAGAAAACGGGAGATCACCGATCGTGGAGTATTCAGGGGCTGATTCGGCTGAGCGTACTGTCAGGGTGGCGCCTCTGGGCAATACCGAGCCCTTGCTCCGCTCCATGGGGTACGACCCGGAACCGATATTGAATACAGTCGGGATGGATTTCAGTGACTTTCTTAATCTCGATCACCGCATACCCTATACCAGGGCGGCGCGCTTACTTGATCACTGTGCCAGAACCACGGGGTTCGACCATTTCGGGCTTCTTCTTGGGCAATGTGTCCCTATCACGGATATGGGAGTCCCAGGCCTGCTTGCCCATTCGGCATCAAATGTTAACGCCGCCCTGCACGATTTGGTTAGGCACTTTAATCTTCATGATCAGGGGGGCATAGCTACGCTGAATACCCGCTTGCGATATACCGCAGTTGGCTACGCGGTTGCCAGTGCGGATACGGTGGCAGTGGACCAGATTTGCGATCTGTGTATGGCGATCACTTGCGGCATGATGCGCTCTTTTTGCGGTGCAGATTGGAACCCTGCGAGGGTGGAGTTGACCCGTAAGCCGCCAGAGGATTCGCAGCCCTACAAGGATTACTTTCGTGCGCCAGTGGTATTCGATAGCGACAGAAGTGCGGTGGTGTTCGCCAACAAATGGCTGGATATCCCGCTGGTAACCGCAGATGCTAATTACCATGAGCAATTTGCGGCTGATGCTCAGGCATTGCGTCAGTCCATTCCGAACAGCGTCAGCCTGGAAGTGCGAATCGCGTTACATAGCCGTCTGACGCACGCTGCATTTGGCGCGGCCACCGTAGCAGATCTTATTGGCGTGCATGAGCGCACCCTTCACCGTCGATTGAAGGACGAGGGTACCAGTTTCAGGGAGTTGCTTGAGGAAACACGGAGGATTTTGAGCTGTAACTACTTGAAGGGCACAACACTGTCGATCCGCGGCATTGCCCATGCACTGGGGTACGGAAGCACGGGTGCCTTTGATCATGCCTTCAAGCGTTGGTTTGGCCAAAGCCCCAGGCAGTGGCGGGAATGGGTGGGCAAAGAACAAGCGAGTTCGACGCCAGGATACGGCCCCGCCGCCATGTGAAGCCACAGCCAGTAGCTAATCTGACCATGCAGCAATGCAAACGGCTACAGAGCCGCTATATAACAATGGTAAGTGCATGCCGTGTGTTGATATAGACAACCGTTTACACTGCTGCCTGAAGTGATAAAAATATTACGGCAAAGAAGTATGACAGATTCGAGCGTGAGTATTGGTTTGAACAACCCCAAAAGCCCGGTCAACGTCGGGCTGGTGATGAGGGCGGCTGGCTGCTTTCAAGTGGACTCTGTTTTCTATACAGGTAAACGCTATGATCGGGCAGCGCCGTTCAACACCGACACGCAAAATGCGGGCCTGAGTATACCGCTAACCTGGGTGCCAAGCTTGCCTCATGATATTCCCGATGATGTACAGGTAGTTTGTGTCGAGCTGGTAGAAGGCGCTATTGCGCTGCCCGCATACGAGCACCCCGACAAAGCTCTGTATATTTTTGGCCCTGAGGACGGCACGATACAACAGGACGTTATAGACCGGGCGGATGCGGTGGTATTCATGCCTACCATAGGAAGTTTGAATCTGGCGGCAGCAGTAAATGTGCTGTTGTATGACCGGCTCTCAAAAATGCCAGCGGATGACTGCTACAAAACACTGATTCGAGACAGTCGCGATGTTAACAACCGCGCGAAGGTGAAGTGCTAGGTGTTTGGTCAGAGCAAAAATGGTTTACGAACTGTCCCTTTATCAGCCCCAGGCTCACAAACCTTGAGCTGGCCAAAAGGCTGTTCAAACCTAGAGTGGAGCGCCGCCAGTGGTTAGCGGCGACGGTGGAAGTGCTTATAGTAAGACGTTGAATTGGGAATGATAGTTGCGACGTCATTGCTGAAATCGCTCACATCTATGAGTAACAACGCGTTGTGTATAACTCGCTGCTATTCAACGCAGTAGATCTACAACCTGGCTGACGCGTTCACCGTGGCGGGTTTCCTCAGCTCCATTTTGACGAAGAATTTTTGCTACTTGCTCGTTGGATTCTGCATCCGCCCAAACCTGATATTGCATATCGCCGTCTTTCTCCGACTGTTGAATAATATTGAGCAAATCAGCATTGATCACTCCGTTCAGATCCATAGGCTGAACATAGGGGTTGTCTGTGTCGTCAGGCAGCTTGAACTCGCCGCCCAGTAGATCAATCGCCTTCAGTAAACGATGAGCATGACCTCGCTCTTCCTGGCCATTGCGCCTTAGCAAGTCTTTTGCATCAGCATTGCTGACGGCCTGTGCAGCTGCGAGATAGAAGGCTTCTCCGGCCACTTCTAGCAGAGCCAGTATTTTCATGTCGTCTATCGATAGCTTTTCACGTGTTCCCAACAGGGAAAAGGCTTCTATCTGATCGTCGGGATAGCCCGAAGGTATACTGCTGGTCATGTATTCCTCTCTAGTCTTTTTCTCTGGTGGTACGGTGAATGATCCATAGCGATACAGTAACACGAACCCTGTTTTTCCTAACCTCCGCTCAGAACTATTGAAAGATAGGAGCGTTTCGTGATGTTGGGGTGTTATAGCGCCTGTCAAAAATCACATCTTCAGCGTTAACCCCAAGCACCAAAACAGGCTTATCGGTCGGCATCGTCCGCGCCTACAAACGCTTCAATTTTTGCCCTGACCACTTCGGATTCAGCAGTAAGCTCGGAGTAAAGACGAATATTGCCATCGCGCTGCGCCTGAAAAGCCTTGGTAAGCAAGGCCTCATATTCTTTCTGCCACTGTTTTAATGGATTTTTCTTGAACAACCCAAACATACTCAATCCTCGATAGCCGTTTTGTTGCCAATACATAGCTTTTTACGCAAGCGAACGTTTAAAGGATCAAAAATATTTGAGGAAATGACTAAAACTGTTTGGGGTCACGTAGAGAAATCGCTTATAGCTCGCACNGAATTTCTGCAGCTACGCGCAAACACTATGGCGCTATGATGTAGTTGTGAGGATGGTCAGGCTCACGATTCTGAAAAGAGAGAATCGCAGGATTCTGAATGACGCCATCCTCAATATTGATAGCCCGTCGAATGGTCTCATTTTTCACCCAACTTGTACGCCCAGCTACTACTGTCGGCAAATGCACAATGAGTGCAGCTGAGATTGAGCGTGAGGCACTTTCCCAGAAGTAGCTCGGGGTGTGATCTACACCGTAGTAGTCAGTCTTGTCATGCTTGAATATCGGGTTTTTGAATGTCGTTGGCCTGGAAAAAAAGAATCCCATCCCTTCGTCACAGCTCACATCGATAATCAAGCTGCCGGGCTTAAGGCATGAGCTTTCCGACTCGATGACAAAATTGATAGGGTGTTCGGTTTCTTGAAATGTACCATTGACGATGATATCTGCCTCGCCAATCAAGTCCACCAGAGGCCGCGTCCCACCGTCGTGCTCCACTACCATCATGCGGGCCTCATTCTCGCCGCCCTCTCTGATTTTTACGTAGTGACAATCGAGCACTTCCTCACGCACCTCATGATCAGGGCGCTGGATACAGATTGTGATATCTCTAAAGCCATGAGCCTTAAGTGCATATATCGCCCCTCGGCTGACCGCTCCAAAACTGAAAATAATGGTTTTGCGCTGATTGCCATAGTGGCCATCGATGCCCATCAGTTGTAACGCGTGTATTACCCCACAATAGCCCGCCATTTCGTTGTTCTTGTAAAATGTATGGCGGCCGATCTGACCGCTGGGCGACCATACATACATGTCTTCAAATGCGATAAGCGTCTGTTTGCGATCAACGGCAGCCTGCGTAATAGCCTGCTGCTGCACACAATGTACATAGCCCCAAAGAGTACCGCCCTCTCGAAGTTCGTGTAAATCCTCCAGTACAGGTTTGCCAATGATAACGTTGCCAATATCGGCAAGAATTTCATGGCGTGTTGCAATGCCGCCTGTCTGGGCGGCAATGTCTTCGTCAGCTATGCCAAATGCCTTTCCATATCCTTCTTCAAATACGAGTTGCTGACGAATATTTTCAGGAATGCGTAGCAGGTGTTCCGGATGAATCGGAAAACGTCGCTCATCGGGCTTTTTTGAAGTCCCGATGACTCCCATTGGTAAGTTGCTCATAGTACTTCCTTTTTGTGAGCCATCACGACGGTCGTCGGCGCATGGCGATCTGCTAGTTGCTCCCGGGCGAGTTTTCCATGCTCGGAGTCTTTGGGAAAAATGGTCGCTGTCTTTCTGAAGCTGCAGGCAATATCCGAGAAAGGCACCTCGGGAGTGGCCAGGCCATACAATATTTCTATTGAGATACGTTACTGGTAGCTATCAGAGCACCCTTGTCACGTGGCTTGTATCGCAACAGAAAAATCAGCCAAATATGATTCAAGCGCTAGTGGAGTTGCTGCCAAAAATTTGGCCGATATTGAATGCGGGAAAGGCACTGATTCGTTGGCTATTTACTGCGAGCCAGGGGCAAGAAAATGGATTGTTACCGATAGGGTAGCGAACCTCAGGCTACCGAAAGGGGGGTTATGATTATACGCCTAATGGCTGAACATAGGTGAATTGATTTGGAGTGGTTTCAGAACGTCATTTTTTGTGCGAGGTTTCTATTTGTACGCAGCCGCTAAATGAAGACAATGTCTTGTCGGTGCTTGCCACTTCCAAACGCGGCGATAAAGCGGAATGACCTTCGTAAGCTAGCATCCCAGTGGCAGCCCATCACAGACATCTCCGCGGCCGCTATTGTTGTTGTCCTCTTGGCCCGGGTTGGCAATCAGCGGGCAGTTGTCTGTTGGGTCAGGCACTCCGTCGCTGTCGCTATCGAGCGGTGGTACTGGCCCGATGAATTCGCCGAAGGCAAAGGGGACATGGCCCACCGCTACCGTTTTCACCACGGTACGGGTGGTCGGGTCGATGATAGAGATGTGGTTGCTGCTGGCATTCGATACATAGACAGCACTGTTATCGGGATGCACCATGACGCCGCGCGGGCTTAGGCCGACCGGTATAATATCCACCACCGTGTTGGTGGTTGAGTCGATGACATAGACGTCTCCACTGTCCCGGTTTCCAACATACACGTCACCGCTTTCTGGATGGATGTCGACCCCGATGGGTCCTTCCCCCACCGGGATAGTGGCGACCACAGTGTGTCCGCCATCGGCGCTTGTGGTGGCTATCACAGTAACGGTGTTTCCAAGGTTGTCTGTCACATAGACGGTGCTGCCGTCCGGGTGTACGGCCACGCCGCGGGGCAGGCTCCCGACCGGCACAGTTTCCACTACGGTGTTGGTCGTGGGGTCAATCACGGATAGGGAGTCTCCGTTGGTGTTGGTCACATAAACCGCGCCACCGTTCGGGTGCATGGCGACGCCTCGGGAGTTGGTTCCACCTGCGATGGTGTCCACCACAGTATTGGTGGCCGTGTCGATGACCGAGATAGTTGAGTCGATGAAATTTGCAACATACAGCGCACTGCCGTTCGGAAGCACTGCGAGGCCGAAGGGCCAGTTTCCGACAGGGATGGTCGTGAGTATGGTATTGCTGGCTGCATCGATGACGGAGACGGAGTTGTCATACAGGTTGGCTGTATAGACAGTATGGCCCTCAGGGTGCACTGTGACTCCGAAGGGGCCGGTACCCACTACAATGGTATCCGTCACTGTGTTGGACGCCGTGTCAATAATTGAGACCGTGTTGTCACCGGCATTACTTATGTAGGCGAACGGCGCGGCATGTGCCATTGCCGTGAGGAACAAGAGGCCAAGGCCCAGACTTGTGGAATGGATTCTCAGGCGGCGCATCGTTGGGGTCCTCCCTTCGGCACTGGCCGGTTTTACTACGGTTCGTCGAAGTTCCTGCGACGGTGGTGAGCAGTCGGTGAAGAAGGTAGATAACACCGCTCACACTGCCTGAGAGTAATAGCCATCTCGCGAGCCTGCAACATTGAGTGCCAGATATTCAGCACAAGAATGTTCGTTCCGTGACCTATGCCCAGTTTTTGTCTCTACTATCACCTAAACCGAGAGTGTATAAAGCATAAGCGGGGTGGGGCTGTAGGCGTGGAGTGAAGCAACAAAAATATTCTGTGGGCTTAAGTAATACCTTGTTCTACCTCGTATAATTGGAACACGAACAATCCTCTCGGTTTTTCCATATTGAATACAGATGAAGATTTCATTATTGGGATAGGTTCCCAGCGTGCCGGCACTACCTTGCTATACCGTTTGCTGGACACATCTACTGAGGTCAGTATGCATCCAGTGAAAGAACTGCATTACTTCGATACCCTGTGTGGGCTGACACCTGAATCTGCAAACAAACGGCAGGCGGCAAAGCGGCTGCGCCGTGATCTCGTTACTTTGGGCAGGCGGCCATTGCGGCAAAGCCTGGTATCAATCAGCACAAATCGATTTATAGCTCGCCGCGATTTCTCTACTTACTCTTATCGAGATCTTTACTACAATTTTCCGCGAAGAAAGAAATACATTGGAGAGATAACACCAGAATACATGCTGCTACCCGAGTGCGGTATCGTCCGACTTCGAGAGGCAGTCGGCGACGCCAGGATTATTCTGATGACTCGAGACCCCATCGAGCGCGTCGTGTCGGCAATGAAGCTACTGTTGCGGGGTATGAAGGAAGAGCGGCGTCCAGCCACTGATGTTGATAAAGATCGTCATCTGCTATCGGTACTGAGAAGTAAATCGCAAAAATGGGTTACAAGGCAGCAGCGATTCAACGACTTTGATGGTGCGTTACACCTATACCAGAAGCACTTCACCGGAGTCCTCACTGTGGATTACCAGGATCTTGCGGTCTCGGGGCGTATTGATCAATCATTGCAAGACTTCCTCGGTGTGTCATTCAACGAGAAGCGTTATCGGAGTAAATCGACACGGACGGTCAATAGCTTCTTCGCGGATTACCAACCGGGTGATGCAGTGATGGACGAGGTCCATCGGCTGTTTGGCATATAGTAACCTTAGAATGGCATCATTTTGAAAGCGGTGAGCAGGTGAAGTAGTTCATCCGCTATAACGTTGGTTAGAACGATAATTATGAGAAGGTCAGGGAAAATCAGGTCGTGGAATGAAGATAGGGCGTTCGGTTTCATTCGGCCCGGCGCAGGCGGGCAAGATGTGTTCCTTCATAAAACAGGTTTGAGCAATGGTAGTCGAACTCCTGTAGTAGGTCAGCGAGTCACCTATAGCCTGTCAACTGACACTCAGGGCCGACCGTGTGCTCAGCTGGCCCTATTGCCCGGCGACCGATTTCGCGTACAAAAGGCGACAGGCGGGAAGACTACAGCCAATTTCGTTGCACTCGCATTTCTAAGTTTTGTTGCCCTATTGGTTTTCGTCAAAACTCTGCCGCCGTTAGTTCTGGTGGTATACCTTGTCCTCTCCTGTGTTACATTTTTTGCGTATGCCTTTGACAAAACTGCAGCCAAGGATGGTGACTGGAGAACGCCAGAAAAGAAACTGCACCTACTGTCGTTGATTGGCGGTTGGCCTGGAGCACTGGTTGCCCAGCAGGCGCTACGGCATAAATCCAGAAAAACGTCCTTTCTCAGAGTATTCTGGTTTACCGTTATGGTGAATTGCGGCGCATTTATCTGGGTTTTGACACCGGATGGTTCGAGTGTCTTACAGTCATGGCTTGACGAGATAAAGTCATCAGCGGGATTGGGGCCGCGCGCAACCATTGAGTGGGCAGAGCCTCGCTAGCATAATGCAGATGGGGCTGACGATTGGTTTTCGTAAGCACAGAGTAGAGGCGGTCAAGGCAGCACTTAGCTGTCCAGGTGAATCTCCACCAGGATCAACTCATCAGCGATTGCCGCCAGGCTCGCCTCTATGACCTCCTTGTTGGCATCCAGCTTTAGTCCGTAAACTTTTGCGTCCCTGGGCAGAGCGTGGATGAAGGTGCGCACCCCTTTGCGCAAAGCCTCGCTATCACCTTCGAGTAATACTGCAGTGCCGGGGTAGCGCGTCCGGGCCATCTCCATTTCAACCCTTACGTCTGCCCCCCGGAAGTTTACCCACCACCGGGTATTCTGGTTGGACAGCAGGCGTACGATATTTTCCTCGCGGGTATAGCTCAGCGGGGTACTGAGATTGCGGCCGCTTTTGCGACCGGTGAAGTAGACAATACCAATATTGTCACTGGTAATGCCATGCAGTGGCGAGCGCAGCAGGTTGCGCATTATCGGGTTGAGGAAGTAGCGGTAAAAGCTGTTGCCGGAGCTCATAGTGTCACCAATAGTTAAGTGTAGTTGTATCTTCGTTCACCCACAGTGGGGGAGAGGCTAATGGGATAGGGTGCAAATGTCACCCATCTTTCTGGAATACAACTCTGCCTTAGACACTGGCAAGCGACAGCACCAACGTGCGAGGCTGTCAGAAGCTACCGATCAGCGCTCTAGTACCTCCAGCGAGGTTGAGTTATAGAGCAATCCGTCGAGCAAGATGAAGCCGGGCGGACTCCAGTATTCAATCTGCGTGCATATTTGGATAGGCGTGCGCAGTGTGAGCGATTCGACGGTGGGATAGTCTTCAGAAACCGTGGTTTCGTTCGAGCTTGGCGGACATTCATTCTCCTGGGTTTCTACTTTCTCCAGAAAGATAGTAGGCTCAAAAAACAGCAGATGGTGTGTTCGAAGATACTGGATGTAGGCCGTGAAGTTGCTGCTGTAGCCGGAATCAGGATGGGGGAGAGCGGCGCTTGCGTGCTTCCCCATAGCAGGTAGCCAGTGCGAAGACCAGTCGATGTGATTAGTCTAGTAGATGTAGTGTGTTTTTCAAGTGAGGCGGATAAAACGTGTCGCCAAATCAAGCACACTTGCCTCGCTGATATTGACAGGAATATTGCTACATCAGTACCTTGGGGTTATGGCTTCTCCAGCCTGTGGTGTGACAAATCTGCATTCAAATAGCGTATCTTCAGCATCTTTCGGGAATGCTCTACCTGGGCAGACACGCGATGCTCACGGGAGTGGCTGGAATCATTATTGGGGGGACTTGTGAAAGTACTTTATCTGCATGGCTATGGCAGCAAATTTGATCCTGACAGCGCCAAAATGCAGACACTCAAAAAACGTGGGAAAGTTTCAGGCCCCGACCTGGACTACGGCAGGGGGCAGCAGGCTGTTGTTGATGCTGTTCTCACATTTGTCGATAATGAAAATTACGATCTGATAGTCGGGACCTCCATGGGCGGCTGGTTAGCCAGCCATGCCAGCGTACTATTACGCGTGCCATTTGTTGCCCTGAATCCTGCTATAAGGCCATCACAGACGTTGCAGAAGTATATTGGTCAGACGATCAATTACGTCGGTTACGATTGTCTGATTGATGATCAGGCAGTTATCTCATACGAAGATTTTCAAACGCAGGGAGGCTACGGTCATATTCTGTGTGAGGAGGGGGATGAAGTGCTGGACGCACACGAGACCATCAGCCATCTCAAAGCATACTATGGAACGACATTGGTTCCAGCAGGTTCGCACCGCTTTGAAAGCTTGAAATATCACCTGGACCAGCTGGATCAGACGGCTTCTATTGGCGCAAAAATTATGGCCAGTGAAGTGAATAGATAGGACATGATTATGAACATGGCAGGTTACGATCTGATTGGGGACATTCATGGGCACGGGACTGCCTTGCTCGAACTGTTGGAGCACTTGGGGTACGTAAATACAGCGGACGGTTACCTGCATTCAAAGAGGAAGGCTGTGTTCCTTGGTGATTTTATTGATAGAGGTCCAGAGCAGCGATTAGTGTTGGATACGGTGATGCCCATGGTCAGAAATGGCAACGCCTATGCGGTAATGGGCAATCACGAATTTAACGCCTTGGCTTTCAGCACTCAGCATAAAGGCCAGCCTTTGAGAGAGCACAGTCATAAGAATATACATCAGCATCAGGCATTTCTCGATGAATACGATAACGACCCGAGTGGTAAGCGAGAGGTTCTTGAATTCTTTTATCAACTGCCTTTGTGGTTGGAGATCGATGGCATCCGGGTCATTCATGCATGCTGGCATGACAGGTGTGTAGAACTTCTGAAGAGCTATACCGGCGATGGTTTGCTCTGTCCGACATTGCTGGCGGAGGCCGCCACGCAAGGAACGGATCTTTATAAGGCTGTCGAAGTTGTATTGAAGGGCTATGAGGTTGAGCTACCCGATGGAATCACTTTCCGGGACAAAGATGGCCATCCGCGCGCCGCTGTTCGTATTGGTTGGTGGAACAGGAAAGCGACACAACTTGAAGAGGTTGCGCAGCCGGTTGGAATAGATATACAACATGCGGGAAAGCTACCCATACCAAGCGATGCGCCAAGCTACGATGAAGAATCGATTCCGTGCTTTGTCGGTCACTACTGGCTGCGTGGTGAGCAAGATATCCTCGCCCGGAATGTCGCCTGCGTGGATTATTCGGTGGCGAAAGGCGGGCGCCTTGTGTCCTACCGATGGCGTGGTGAACGTGAGCTGACTAAAGCAAATTTCAGCTATGCTGATCGTGGTCTGTAATGAGTACAGATAGTCCGGTATGGTTTTTGGTCCCATGTGAATAACATAGGTTGGGCGACACACTTTTGTTAGGGCATTGTTGGAAATCCGCCGCCTGCCGCCGGGAGTTTTATAGAACCGGTTGGGTTACTCGATCGCGATGATACGAAAAGACTCTTTACGCTGCGCTATGTGGATGTCCAGCTCATCGCCAGCATATTTGCCCATCAGTGCGTGCCCCAGCGGCGCTGTGGGGGTAATGACCTGTATGGGGCTCTGCTCGATTTCAATTGTCAGGCCGCCAGCGGCGGGGCCAACAAATAGACGCCGTAGTTGTTCTCGATCATCTTCAATACAGACTAGTGCACCAACTTGAACAGCGGCGTCAGCGTCAAAAGTAGGGCGCTGGAAATTTTGATAAAGAGCGATGTACTGCTGTAGTTCAGCAATGCGCATGGATTGGCCGTGCGCCAGATAGGCAGCTTCCACGGCCAGAGTGTCATACTTGTTAGCGGCGATATTTTCTGAGTGGGTAGCACTGTCGTGCGCTTGTTGACTGGCAGTGACGGCAGTGCTCAGTTCGGTTTGTAATGTCTCAATGACGGCGCTAACCAGATAATGCATAGAGATATTTGAGGCTACTTCCTACGGATATCCCCACAAAAAAGCTCAATGCCGCCATCAGCCGGACTGCTCCGCACAATTAGCGCATGCGGGGTTGCATTTAGGTCAGCAAGTGCAACCGGTACTTCTTTCGACAGCCTCCAGCCTGTGTCCGTCGGTGTAGCCTGAGTCGTGTTGTTCATTGAGTAGGCCGGTTCGGCGGACAACTCGGTGCAAGTACCGGAGTAGATAAAGGTATAGAGCTGCAGAGGCCTGCTCACACCAACCGGCACACCACCTATCAGGTAGGTAATATCGGTGGCATCACCTCGGCTAACCAGGGATGCCTGAGCCATAGAACCTGCATTCTGGTGCCCGGCTTGCAGGCGTATGGTCAAAACCTCCTTATCCGTGGGCGCGTTCGCACAACCTACAGCCAGCCCCGCCAACATAACCCCTAACAGCCCTGTTTTTGTCATCATTATGTTTCCCTGTTTAGCCAATGTTTAGAATACTGAGCTGCATCGAAATATGAGCCTCAAGTTGCATTGGGCAAAGTATCGCTAAAACCATACAAGCTCTCCATCTGGCGGTGAATACTTGATACATGGACGTGCCAAATAGCGACGCAGTAATCCCTTTATGCTGGATTAATACGGGATGCAATGCAATACCAATTGGGCTGCAGGTGGGCTGTTCTGTTGTTGCCGTCCAATAGATGGCAAAGCAGCTGTGGCTGCCCTTGCAATTCAATTAGAGCGATCACATCGTTACTGAGGGCGTGGTATCTACGGTGATAACAAGTAGTGCATTGAGGTTGCCGGCTTGGTGCTTGAAACGACCCATGGTTGCCGGACTGGGTATGTCGATACTAGTAGAATCGGCGGATGCCTATCGATCAGCGCCGCCGATTCCAGCGGCCGTGTTACTGGCCAAACACCTTTTTCAGAATTTCGGTAGTTTGTTTCATCGGGTCCTGACGAATTGCCGCCTCTTCTTTAGCGAGGTAGTAGAAGATTCCATCCATACCCTTGTCTACCGTGTACTGTGTCAGATTGGCCTTGGCATCGGGCACGAATGGGATATTCTCGTATTCACTCATAATCTCATCATACTGCTGCACTGCGCCCACTTCATTCAGGCTGGCTGCAACTATTGGGCGCATCTTTTTGGCCAATGGTCCACTCATCTTCTCTCGGAAGTATTGCGTCGCTGAGTCATCCGGGCCGCTGTAAATTTTCCTGGCGTCATCAATACTCATTTCGGAAATAGCATTTAAGAACAGTTCCTTCGCTTCTGGTGTCGCCACTTCGGCTGCGTCATTCAGTCTCGTGTCCAGATCATCGAAGGCGTCACCCATGCCAGCTTTGTCCAGCCATTTTTTGACCGTCTCCAGTTGACCTGGTAGGGGAATGTGAATCGCTGGATCTTGATTAAAACCGCCTGGCTGGCCGAGCTGGGCGACAACATCACTGACGCCAACACTCAGCGCGTCTTTGAGGCCAGCACTGATTTCATCTGTCGATAGAGCAGACGACAAATTACTGCCGCCGCTATTACTTGAATTTTTCACGGCTTCACTCGCGGCAGCTTTGGCTTTGTCCATCCAGCTTTCGGCGTTTGCCGTTGCTTGTAGAAATACAAAGATTACTGCTAATAGCGCGATAGACATTTTCATATTGGTTGCTCCATGGTTGCCTGTTATCACAGCCTATCATCTTTGGCCTGTCATGGTGTGTGGAAACTATTGTACTTAGGGGGCGTCAATGCCGTTGTTCACAATTGCCCGGCAAGATTGCGCATTCAGATTCCTCGTTTAACTTGTTAGAATCGTTCGATGTCTGCACGAATTGATTGGCTACGTGCGGGTTACCTAACGTAAGAAAATGAGAACAAGTACAGGTAGTGATAATGGAAAGCATAGACGATACCGTAGCCTGCAGTAGCCTCACCAGGACGACAGAGCAAGGCTGGGAAAGCCCTGCGGCTGTTCCGAACATCACTCAACGTCCAGTTATGATGTTATCTACGAAGCTGTCCCGGGCTCTGGATAACGCTACATTTATGTTAAGAAGCGCAAAGGTGGCATTATGAGACATATTCGAGCCGCCGCTTTCACTTTCCTCTCAGCATTTTTCGTTGCGTCCTGTAATAGCTCTTCCGGCTCAGCCGAGATACCTACTCCTGCCCCGACTCCAGATCCCCAGCTTGAGGCCGATATAGTGGAGTTGGTAGAGCGGCGGATGGACGAGTTCGACTTGCGGGCCGTGATTGTGCGAGTGACGATCGATGAAGAAGAAGTAGCGACTTTTGCCCGCGGCGAGTCGCTGACGGGTGTTCCTGCGACAACCGACATGCACTTTCGCAATGGTGCCGTAGCGATCTCGTATGTCTCCACACTGCTGCTTACGCTCGTCGACGAGGGCAGGGTGGATCTCGACGACACTGTCTCGACCTGGCTGCCACAAATCCCTCATGGCGAAAAGGTGACCCTCGGTCAGCTCGCGCAGATGATCTCTGGCTATCCTGACTATGTGATCGGCAACGAGGCATTTGGCGAGCTCTTATATGACAACCCGTTCCGTCAGTGGCAACCGGAAGAGTTGCTCGCCCTAATTGCAGATGACCCGCTATTCTATGAGCCGGGGACCAACTGGAACTACGCTCACACAAATTACGTGATCCTCGGCCTGGTGTTGGAGGAAGTTCTCGGTCAACCGATGGCTGAGGCGATGGAGGAGCGCATCCTCGGCCCCCTCGGGCTTTCCAATACTACTGATCCCGGCACGCCTGCCATCGCCGCACCGGTGCTCCATGCGTTCTCCTCCGAGCGCCGCGATCACCTCGGCGTTTCAGCTGGCACCCCGTTCTACGAGGAAACTACCTTCTGGAATCCGTCGTGGACCATCACACACGGAGCCATTCAGACGACGAATATCTACGATCTCAACGCCACTGCGAGCGCCATTTCCAACGGTACGCTGCTGTCACCCGAGTCGCACGAACTGATGGTCTCAACTGACCTCAGGGGGTTCGGTTCCGCGGTCGAGGGTTGCCCAACCTGCTTCCAACAGTCCGTGGGCTACAGTTATGGGCTTGGTATCATTACGACGGGGAACTGGTTGGCTCAAAACCCGATGTTCGCAGGCGAGGCCGCTGCCTTTGGCTACCTGCCCTCCAAGCGCGTGGCGATCGCCGTTGCATTGACGTTTAGTGAAGACGCGTTCGACGAAGACGGTAACCCGCCGCCGAATCGGGCAGACACGCTCTGGCGAGAGATCGGCGCACTCATCGTGCCTGACGATGCGCCGCCCATCAGGCGGTAGAGCCACTACACGGTTGTTCTTGCCACGCGGGCCAGCAGCGCACTGTCACCATCTGTTATGGCACCCAGTGGCAAAGGTTCAGTGATGACGTATTCGACGAGGACAGGTCCGCGCTGCGAATCGCTAAGCAGGATTAACGCTATATTTTGCTACTAACCCGGCACAAACAACCGACTACCCCGTGGCTGGCAATAATGGTCTTAGCTAGCGGTTCTGGCAGTTCTCAAGCGGTCCCAAAACCGGCACCGTTAGATCGGGCGTGGTTTCCGGCGGGGTTCCGCCCGGCCCAGGGAGAGCCACTGCAATGACGAAGATCAGGGGCTGACGAGGCAATGGCTCGCCCTCACAGAGATCCACTTGTCGACCGAAGGAACGATTGCGCTGGGCAACGGTGTCCTCGTGAGCATGAATCCATCGATAGGGTGACTTGTTGCCTTTAATATAAGACGCGTTGCGTTTGAGTACGGTTCCCGTCACGGGTTGGCCCAAAACTGTGGTGCGATCGGGGGTGCCAATGATCACGGCGTGGTGGCCAGGGTCGGAGCCGAAAAACTGATTGCCAATAATGCTGGTGCCATCGTCTTCTACCCGGATGCCGTATGTAACGTCGTAGAACAGGTTTGAGCGAATGGTGTTGTCTGCCGCGTAATCCAGTACCACCCTGCGCAGCGGCTCCTGTATATACGCATCATCGGTGCATTCCATCGGAAGGGTATTCTCTCCCATTCGCGACCCAACCCAGATACCATTGCGCCCGCCCCAAAATGTGTTCTTCTCGATCAGGTTGTTATCGGATGGAAACCTGCGCTCAAAGTATCTTGGGCTCTCTGGGAACTCGCCGCAATTTTTATAGAGGAACAGGCCGCCGGCGCTGTTACCTGTAAAGAAATTGCGTCGAATTGTATTCTCATACGAGCCGTCCACGGCCAGCCCCTCTCGGCCCACACCCCAGAACCAGAAATCGATGCCCTGAAGTGTACGAAGGCTGCCACTGGGCCCATTCTCGCGATAGCCGTTGTTAACGATAAAATTATCTTCAATTTTGTTTCGGCGCGAGCCAGTTTCGAGATAGATGCCCGTGCTGCCGGTATCTGCGATGAGGTTCTTTCTTACAGTTACATCAGATACATATGCATCGATGTAGACGCCTACACCGTGAGGCGCACTGAAAAAGTTCTTCTCCAGAACGATATTACTGGTTGGGTGCAGGTACTCCTCGTCTCGTTCGAATGTGCGAAAGCCTTCGCGCAACACACGTATGCTGTTAAGAAACCCTTCCACATGACAAGAGCGCACGGTCACGCCGGTGAGGGCTGTGTCTTCGGGCGCTGCGATTGTGATTCCACGTAGACTTGTTGAACCCTCAGCCCTTATCAGTGCATTGCGACAGTCCAGCGTCACATTCGATGTGGCGATGTCGAAACCACCGGTATAGGTACACGAGGGGTCGAGGTGGGAGTCGTGGGTGATCTCGATACGATCGGCTGCCTGATTGCATCCTATGAGCTGGGACTGCGGCGAAAGTGGGCTGAGCTTGCACCCGGTCAAACCGGCAAATACCAGGAGCAACGCGCCTAGCACTGCTGGCGTGCGCAGTCGCTGTGAGCGGTTAACCCGGTGACGTGAGAGTAAGGGCGTTCTGCTTGTTATAGACTTTTTCATCGTTTGTCCTCATGCCATTTGCGAGACCTGTCAGTTCGAAACAGCTTATTATTTGATCAAACGATAATAGTGGATTACGGCTTTCGCTTGCAAGCCCCTAGATTTTTGGCGGGTTCAATTTCCTCTGCTTACCTCTACTATCTCTAAGTGCTGAATTTAACGCCAGTGTTCAAGGCGCTAAAGCTCGTCTATCCTGTGAGCACGCTTCTTTGGATGTACATTATGCGCCAGAAAGTAGATTTCACTAGTAACGGGGTGGCTCTCAGCGGGGCTCTGGAAACACCAGAATCAGATATCCGTTGTTATGCTGTTTTTGCACACTGTTTTACCTGCGGTAAAGACATCGCGGCAGCTTCGCGCATTGCTCGGGCTCTGACAGCTTCCGGTATCGCGGTACTGCGCTTTGATTTTACCGGTCTTGGTAACAGTGATGGCGATTTTTCCAACACCAACTTTTCTTCCAATTTGCAGGATCTCCTGGCGGCCGTGGACTTTTTGCGCAGGGAGTATGCCGCGCCAGAATTGCTGATTGGCCACAGCCTCGGTGGCGCTGCAGTGCTGGCCATGGCATCTGACGTGCCAGAAGTGAAGGCGGTAGTCACGATTGGCGCACCGCACGGGGCCGAGCATGTTAAGCATAACTTCAAGGCGTCACTGTCGGAAATTGATCGAGCCGGCGAAGCGCAGGTTATCTTGGGTGATAGGCAGTTTCTTATCAAAAAGCAGTTTTTGGAGGATCTGGATAGTCACCCGCTGGTTGATCTGGGCAAGTTGCGCAAAGCGCTGCTCGTTATGCATTCGCCGCTGGATGCTGTCGTCCCGATTGATGAGGCAGAGAAGATTTACGTGGCAGCCCGTCACCCCAAGAGCTTTGTCAGCCTCGATGATGCGGATCATCTGCTGAGCCGTAAAGAGGATTCGGAATACGTGGCAGCAACAATAGCCGCGTGGGTCACTCGTTATCTGACGCCCATCGACGATGCGCCCCGGGTTCCGGTTGCGCAGGGCTATGTGCGCGTGGAAGAGAAAAACCACAAGTTCACCCAGCACGTTTGGAGTGACAGTCATTACTGGCTCGCTGACGAGCCCAAAGCGGTAGGTGGCGACAATACCGGCCCTGATCCCTACGAGCATTTACTGGCGGCATTGGGAGCGTGTACATCGATGACTTTGCGCATGTACGCCGGACGCAAAAAAATCCCGCTGGATCACGTCGTTGTCGAGCTAAAACACGGCCGGGATTATCTGCACGACTGTGAGGGCTGTGAGCAGGATAAGGGCACGCAGATTGATGTGTTGCAGCGTGAAATTACTTTGCAGGGTGCACTGTCAGAAGAGGAGCGAGCACGGTTGCTGGAGATAGCGGATCGCTGCCCGGTGCATAGAACGCTGCATAATCACTTGCAGGTGCGAACGGTGCTGGTGGATAGCTAACGTTGATTGCCATGCTGAATCGGCAGTTCCCCACATTGTTTAAAAATGAAGGAACTGAATGTGTCATTGCCGATACTCTTCAAGAGCTTCAGCGAGTGCATCATCAAACACAATTTCCTCAATCAGATTGTCTACAGCTTCCGCCATAACCTCAGTCCAAGTGGCCTCGAGGCCTCCTGCCACTTCTCTTTTATAGGTTCCTGTATATACAGATGAATAGATCGTCTCGCTTGTACTGGCATCTTTAAAATCCAACGTACACTGGATATCGCCAATGAATTCAACAGTCCAGAAATTCATGTCAGTTTCAAACCAAAAGCGATCGATGCTGCCCGTGATTGTAATTGAAGCATCCTCTACTACAGCGTGGCCATTATCTAGCAAGGCATCAGTTACGGCATCCTCTATGATTACCTGAACGGTCTTCTCGGTTGTAATATCTGCTGTATGCTGCCCATATCCATTTTTCTTCCAGCCAATGCGTTGCTTGTCTGATCTGGCGTCTTCGAGGTTTGGTGGTGAAAATGTGAGAATCTCGACCTCACTTATTGGACCGACAGTATTCGCGTTGCTGTCATGTTGCACCGGCAGGGTTGCATCGGTGAACGCGCACGCTTGAGTAAAAATGGTCAGCAGTATCAAAATAAACTTACGCATGATCTAAACCTCCTTGTTGTAAATAATCTTGTTGGCAATACGCTTGGCGGCCTTTCGTAGCGCCGACTGTAAATCAGCATTCATAAGAACCTTGTCGGATAACAGGGCGTCATAGGTTCGCCTGTCCTTGCTTGTTACATAAAAATCCTTCTTCTCGCTTCTGCTTGTCTCATCTTGTAGGTTCACCAGCGTCGCCTCGAATTGGACAAATGCTGACATGAGCAAGGTTTTGGTATCGACGATTTTGAAGCCGTAGTTATCCGGATAAATCGTTAGAAGCAGGCCTTCGGTCGGCTCGATAGTTTCACCAATCCATTCTGCTTCGTAATTCTTTGATTCCAGTCGAGTATTGAGTGTGTCCAGAAAATATGTCCTCCACGAAGCCTTATCAATCATGGGCTCCATCACATCAACTTTTGCAGAGTCCTGGTTGGACTCGATGCCAGATTGAATGCCTGCACCGATGAGGCCCGCTATAACGGCTCCGGTGGCGTTCGATGT
This sequence comes from Halioglobus japonicus, assembly GCA_902705825.1. GTDB lineage: Bacteria > Pseudomonadota > Gammaproteobacteria > Pseudomonadales > Halieaceae > Marimicrobium. The sequence goes on from CACSIL010000001.1 coordinate 434,017, forward strand.
CGCACGGTGATATAAAACGTCAAACTCGGCGCTCCCATCTACATCTATATGAATTATTGTCTTCTCTGAAGCCTGTGCAAAATGTGCTGAGAATAAAATCGTTACGAGTGCTGTAATGACATGAATAATTTTCATTGCTATCTATCGAATATGCTCCAATTATTGTTTGAATACATTTCATAATTAAGGGGAGATGTAGCACAAAAAAGCGCACTTCATGCAGGACTGCACACTCAACAATGAAGGTTTCCAAGCTGATTGCCGAAGCGTCAGTGAGAATGGTTGGAAAAGTCAACTTGCATGTGTTGGCTCTACACGTTTCTTGCTCTCCTTGCTCTAACGTGCTGGAACACTCTCGGCGGTCATTATGCTACCAAAGAATTGTCGATGGGACTAGGGCTCAAGTTGGATCCAGGAGTCATTCGCAGTCAAGCACGGGTTTCTGCTTATGGACTAAATTTTGCGCCGACTATACTGGCGCTTATCTGTCTAGGCTGACAGCGCGGGTTATCGCCAACTTGACTGACAAAGATTGATAGAGTCAGCTTGTTTGTGCATATAAACCGCTTTGCTCAGTCAAATCGCCGGAGCTGTTAGTATCAGGCGGGGTATCGCTACGAACGCCAGCGATTCTCTACTCATATCATCAGGCGCGTTGGCTGAGTCTACTGTCGATTCAATCAGAGCATCTGCGAGATGGAATGTTTGTTCTCTAGGCGGAGCATTAACGTTACCTGCGAGGCGATCCGATGCTGTAACACACAGCATTCGCTGAGCTTATGTGTCTGGCTCTGTATCAAGTTAGGTACCCTTTATACCTCGCGGTTGAAATGAACGCGCTGCGACGCCTTCTACATTGATGAAGCTTAGGTGAAGGTTAACGGCTAGCAGCATTTACCTGTGACGAACTGTTGATCAAGCCGGCGAAGCTGTCTATATGTGTCGTTAGGTAAAGCATTGCCGGAATATGAGGGTGGGTTCGCTTAATGAGGGGGATTGGGCGGTGGCTTGATATTTTTGAGAGTCTCACGTTGGTTGTCAGCAACAAAGCCTCTCCATAATAAGTGCTGAATACGGTTAACAGCCCCGAAATCTTTCAATCAAACACGGAAAAATTTGTCGAGCCAAGGTGCAGCGAAGCTCAGCCTTCAATCAGGATTGCCATGCGGTGGCGTAGAGTTGCTGCGACCCGATGCCTATGACACTCCTGGTACGTGGGATCCAAAAACACTTTGATAAATGCAGAAATATCAGGGTAGCGAACAATACCAATAGCATCCCAGTCCTCATCATCCCCCATTAGGATGCCGCCGAACAATCCACTTGCAACAAACTCACCACCGACCCCTTCTACGAGTTGATGGCTTATTTCGTAATAGCGCATCATTGCTTCCATGCCGCTCACGTTCTCATTGTCTGGGTAATCTGCCTGTTCCCTGAGCTTTATAAAATTTACCATGCAGATTGTTTGCCCCGCCTTGCACTCAAACGCTTTTTTCCACTGGTCAGCAGAAGGGACAATACTGCTGTTTCCATAGAAGCTGACGAGTTTTGCAATCGTGTCTTCGTTGCTCATGATATTTTCTCTGCGTTGGTAATCTTCGTCTTTAGTGGTATTGAGCCCATTGTTATAACTGACCATCAGGCTCCTAATAATAGGTGTTGTCTAAACTCATATAAAAGTCGGACAGTGGATTCTACAGAAAGCGTATAGGAATCAAGCTCCCGCAAGCTTGCGCGCGATAATTCTGAAAACGTCGGGTGATATTCCAAGGCCCAGATGTGTGGCGCCAACTTCGATGTTGTCAGCCCCGGGCGTGTGTCTGTCGATGCTCGCCTGCCAGCCGACTATACCGTCTCTTTTTGAGTAGATAGAGGCGACGGGCACAGTGATAGGAATGTTCTCGCGAGCGGCAATGGTGGCCTCGATGGCATCGACGTCTATACCGCGCCGCTTATACATATTGCCAAATACTGTGTATTTGGGGCCTCCCACTACCGGGCTGCCCATGGTGACCACTTGCCGCACGATGCCAGGATTCTCTCGGGCCACTTCTCGTGCGAGTACGCCGCCCAGACTCCAGCCTACGACGTTTACCTTGCTACCGGTTTGCCGGTGAACCTGACGGACCTGGGCGGCTACCAATGGCAAGAGTTGCTCCACGTTGCCACTGTTGCGTCCCAGTTCCCAGCCTTGCACCTGATACCCAAGCCAGGACAGGTAACTGCGCAGCAAAATGGTTGATCTGTTGCTGGCCCCCAAACCGGGCAGCACAATTACCTGCTCGCCGCTGCCCCGGGCCTGTAAGGCCAGGGCGGGAGCGGCGGCAAAAAGTCGTGTAAATTCAAACGGCGTCAGGCTTTCTCTGGCGATAGCGCTGAACGGAGGAGTAACGGGTTGGTTCATTGTCTTTCGACCTCTATGACCCCGCTAGCGGCGGGTTGTGTTGGAGTAGTCCAAACCGTTCCAATTGGTCTGCGATGTACGCCAATTCTGGTTGGCGTAGAGCCGCCAGAAAATCTGCATTGTTCCTGAAATAGCGATAGGGCGTGTGCGACAGTAACCTGTGGCGTCCCAGCCCCCTTGCCATCAGTGCTTACCCTGCACCCTCGCTACCAGAAAGTCCACTGCGGCTTTTACTTTCGGCACTAAATAGCGCTGCTTCTGATAGAGCAAATAGACCGCAAGATCGGTGTTCTGAGTAATGTGTAGCACCCGGTCAAAGAGCAGTTCTTCCAATTCCCCAGACTCAATATAGGAGGTTACAGCCCACCGAGCTGCCATCATTATTCCCTGTCCGGCGACGGCCTTCTCCGCCAGCCAGCGGCCATTATTTGATACCGCCACTATAGTGCCTGATACATCGTGCCATTGGCCGTCGATATTACAGAGCCAGGGTGAGGGGCCACTGGGGGTGCGAAAATACAGGCCCTTGTGATGGCGCAGTTCCATGACATTTTTGGGAGTTCCCATTTCTGCCAGATACTTCGGGGCGGCGACAGGGATAAATTCATTGTCCATTAGCCGTATCGCCAGCACTCGCTCATTAGGGGCATACCCACCGCGAATGGCAATATCGACATCATCCCGACCTAGCGTCGATAGTTCATCACTCAAGCTCACATCCAGAATAATCTCGGGGTATAGTCCACTGAATTCGCCCAGCAAGGGCATCAGTATGCGCTCTCCAAACCCGACCATAGAACTGATGCGTAGTTGTCCCATGGGTTTTGCCTGATAGCTGCGCACTGTCTCGCTGCTTTGCTCAATCTGATTGAGTATATCTTCAAGCTGACTGTAGTAGATTTGACCTACTTCGGTCAGCTTTACCACCCGGGTTGAGCGTATTAATAAAGTAGCCCCCAGGTGTTTCTCCAGATCGGCTACCCTGCGCGACAAGGATGAGGGCGGTACCGCAAAAATACTGGCGGCTTTGGTAAAGCTGCCGGTTTCTGCCACCTTGCTGAAGTAGCGCATTGCGCGAAGTTGGTCCATTGGCACTCTCTATCCTGTTGCTTTTGGCTGTTTCTTAACATTATTGCCTTTATGACAATAATTATCGCCACTTTACCTCATATATCTCTACATATAATCCGTTAATAATCCCTCCACTTTTACCGACGCAGTGCCTAATTCAAAACTGGAGAGACAACCATGATTACCTTGCACGGATTTGCCGCCAGCAACTATTACAACCTGGTAAAACACGTAATGCTGTACAAAGAGGTGCCCTTTCAGGAGAACCTGATCTACAGCGGGTCGGACGAGTTGCTGGCGATAAGCCCTGCGGGGAAAGTGCCGGCAATTACAACCGCCGATGGGCAGCACTTATCCGAATCCAGCGTGATTTGTGATTTTATCGAGGAGGCCTATCCCGAGAAGCCGCTCTATCCCTCTGATCCCGGTGAGCGCGCAGCAGTGCGACAGATTATGAAGGTGTCGGAACTTTATATGGAACTGCCCAGCCGGCGCTTTATCCCCTATGCGCTGGCGGGCAAAGGCGCCCCCGATCCCGTTAAGGCCGAGGTGCGTCAGGTGTTAGAGCGTGCGGTGGGTGCCATGCAGCGTTTGTGTACGTTTTCTCCCTGGATTGCGGGCGACAAACAGACGATGGCTGACATCTATGTCTATTACGTCAACACGATTGTCACTTCTTATGGCTCCAGGCTACTCGATTGGGATGTTCTCGCTGAGATACCCGGTATGAAAGCGTGGAGTGACTCAATGGGCCAGTCCACTATCGCCCAAAACGTGGAGGCAGGCCGAGTGGCCAACACCCCCGATTTTGTAGCCTACATAAAAGCACGGCTAGCAGCAGCGCAGGCCTGATCAGATTTGATTAACCCATTTACCTTTTTACAGGAGCAAAGAAATGTCAGATACCAACATCCAACTCACTTCAACCATCACCGAAGACAACAAGCTGGAGCTTGCCCTGCGCGAGATTGAAATCCCCCAACCTGGCGAAAATGAAGTGGTAGTGCGGATGGAAGCGGTTCCCCTCAACCCCTCTGACCTGGGCGNCATGTTTAGCGTGGCTGATATGACTACCGCTAGCCAATCTGGCAGTGCCGAGCGCCCGGTAATCAGTGCCGATGTTCCGGCCAAATTTATGGCCGCTGTGAAAGCGCGCGTTGGCAAAGCCATACCGGTGGGCAATGAAGGTGCTGGTACCGTTGTCGCAGCGGGTTCCTCACCTGCCGCGCAAAGCCTGATGGGCAAAACCGTTGCTGTGATTGGCGGTGGCACCTATCGTCAATACCTCTGTGCCAACGTTCAAAGTTGTCTGGAACTCACGCCGGGTACTACTGCAACAGAAGGCGCCTCCAGCTTTGTTAATCCGTTGACGGCATTAGCGATGGTAGAAACCATGCGCGCTGAAGGCCATAAGGCTATCGTGCACGCCGCAGCTGCCTCTAACCTGGGTCAAATGCTCAACCGCATCTGCATTGCCGATGGTGTTGATCTCGTCAATATTGTACGTAAGCCAGAACAGGAAGCCCTGTTGCGTGAGATGGGTGCCAAGTACATCGTCAACTCTACGAGCGACAGCTTTTACGCCGACCTGACCGCAGCCCTGATCGAAACCGGCGCAACCATCGCGTTCGATCCGATCGGTGGCGGCAAATTGGCCAGCGACATTCTCACTTGTATGGAGGCAGCCGCTTCGCGCAACATGACCGAGCACAGTGTGTATGGCTCCGATACTTACAAGCAGGTTTACATTTATGGCGCGCTCGACCGCGGCCCAATCACCCTGAACCGTAGCTTTGGCTTTGCCTGGGGCGTCAACGGCTTCCTGCTGTTTAACGTGTTGGGGAAACTGGGTACAGAGATCAATGTCGCCATGCGTAAACGCGTTGCCGACGAGATAACAACCACGTTCGCCAGCCACTACACCCACGAGGTGTCGCTGGCCGGTGCGCTGCAACTGGATGCTATCTCTGTTTACGCGAAACAGGCGACTGGAGAAAAGTACCTGATTAAGCCACAGGAATAATACGTAGTACCTGGCCGCAAGGTTGGTCGAGGAGGTCGGCGCCAGTTTGACGTTGACCTCCTGCGCCTTACGTCGCCACTATGCTTTCGAGCAGAGTCACAGTGATACCGAGACGTTTTTGCTGAGTTGGGGATTGTCATGTCCAGAGAAGCTTCGACTCGGTTATCCAGGGCCCTCGGTGCGCTAATGAGACAGGCTTCGCAACAAGTTTGCGTTCGCCTTGAATTTGACCGGTATTTCACTAAGAATAAAGCAATAATTTCCAGTGCTGGTTGAAAGCACAGATTGGGCTTCACAGAATCATTCAAATGCCAAATAAAAGGCAATCTGATTCGCCTGTAGGATGTCCAGGTTCTCTAGAGGTAAAACAATGTATTTGCGACTCATCCAAGGCGTGACACTGATGTCGCTGCTTGCTGCATGCTCCCATCCGCTGGAGATTGTGGGCGAGGGCGACATTGTGTCCTCCGATGGGTTACACGATTGCTCGCTGGCAGAACAGCCCTGCGATAACTACGTGATAGACGAGTACAATGTTACTTACTCGGCACAGCCGCACGCCGGCTCAACATTTGTCCGGTGGGACAACTGCGATTCACAATATCCGGATTGCGCTATCCATGTGCCCGCGGCAACTGTTTACAATTATTGGGGCGAGACAGCACCTCCGCTGAGGGCCATATTTACGCAGAACAACTATGGTCTCACCGCCACACCTTACACGGCCTTACAGCAGGTCTGGGCTCCCAAAGAGCCTTCACAGGCAGTGCGCGATTCGATACTGAATCAAACGTTCACCGTGTACGATTTTGATCAGTACGCATCAAATGGGCTAGGTGCGGAATTAAAGGCCGGTATTCCCTGGGTCGAGCAGACGGAATTGGCGCCGAATTTCCCGGGTGAGGGGGAGCTGCGCCGCAGTCTCGCGTACATCTGGGTAGTGGCTGATCCACAACTTATCGATGAAGAGTCGCCCATCAGGCTGGACCGTTATGCCAATGACTACCGCCCTCACGGCCCGCTCACACCCCATGTGTTCGAAGCGCACGTTCGAACAGCACGGCGTATCAGCGATTTAAGTAGCAGGCCTTTTGATTTCACTGTCATCGCAGGCGACCTGACCGATACCAGCCAGAAAAATGAACTCCAGTGGCTGATACAAACACTCAATGGCGGGATAGTTGACCCTGATTCAGGTATAGACGATGACCCTGTTCCCGGTCCGAACAACGATTACAACGATCCTTTTGTGTCGATTGGTATCCAGTCACCCTGGTATGCGGCATTGGGGAATCACGATGTTCTGCACATCGGTGGCTTCGGGCCTATCGACGAGGCTTTGCGCGCCGGCGCAGTGGGTGATCATCTGTACAAGGGCTCTGTGCTCAGTAATATTTTTGCAGGAAGTGTTGCCGGCGACACTGTTGATCGGCAGCTTATTCTATCGCCTGAGGTCTACATTCCAGCAGATGCCAACCGCCTGCCACTGTATCAGGCAGAAGTGATACAAACGCTCCACGATGCGCCTGGAGAGCCTGTCGGACATGGTTTTACGCAGAGCGATGTAGACAACAACAGAGGCTATTACAGTACTTTTCCTGACCCTGCAAAGCCGATAAAAATGATTGTATTGGATACCACCGATGCTAATAACGCCACCATCGGCATTGCCCACTTGGGTTCGATGGATAGTGTGCAGTTTGCGTGGCTGCAAGAGGAATTGGCCGCCGCAGCGACGCAAAAGGAATTGGTTATCGTTGTCTCCCACCATCGATTGGGTGATTTTCACGATCAGAGCGAAGTACCTGCGGCCAATGTTAAGGCGCTGTTAAGCAGCTCAGAAAACGTCATCCTGCACCTCACTGGACACGGACACGGCAACCGCAAGGCGCTGAAGACAGTCAGTGGCAGTAACGGCTATTGGGAGCTGATGACAGCTTCCACCGTGGACTTTCCTTTGCAGAGCAGGGCGGTAGAACTGGTGGACGAGGGCAATGGTCACCTCTCTATTTATGTGACCAACTTTGATCACAACTCACAGGACAATACACTCGCCAGTGAAGCGCGCCAGTTGGCGGCAGGCAGGAAAGTGTTTGGTACGAATGGTACCTACCGTGACATAGCCGCGGTGTGGGCAGTTGATAGTCAGGCTCAAAACCTGCTGTTACGAGTTGAGTTACCTACCGATCTTAGTCAGAACTTACAAAATTACACGTGGCCAACGACTGTAGAATCTGTTGAAACACTGAATAATTTTTGATTTTGCCATAGCTTTGCCAGAATCTCACAATGAATGGGGCGCTGACATTCGCCACGGTTGGAGCGCGCTTGAGTGTGGTCGCGAACTTACCCTATACAGTTTTCCTGTGCTATAAGGCATAAGCTGCACATAGCAGGTGGTATAGATAGCCCCCATTCACGGCAACGTCCCCGACGAAGATCCAGATGCGCGCTATAACAGAATCCCAACTTGCACCGTGCATTATTGCACCGCTCGCAGAACCTGGCACGACAGCTCCGAGGTGTTGGAGCCCTTGGATATGTGGGAGAAAGTTGCCAGGTCCGCCGCAGACGACGTTGGCGTGCAGCGAGATATTATCGGATCTATTGACCATCTCGGCCTGGTGCACTGCCAATCGTGGGCTTACGACGAGCCGGTCAGGCGCCTCGCAGACCGCCTTGCAACCGACGGTATCTATTTCAGTGAGTCCATACTGGCGGGCACCTCGCCTCAACGTCTGCTTGATGAAGCCGCTGAGCGCATGCTTCGCGGTGAGTGCTCGGTCGCACTCGTGGTTGGCGGTGAGGCGCTTGCAACCCGTAGTGCGATGCAGCGAGGTGGAGAAACACCCAACTGGAGCAATCCCCATCCGTCGCCGCCGGCCCTACCTATCGATTTCGACGAGTGGTACCTGCCTACTGAAAAGGCCCACGGGGTTCTGCCGGCCTGGCTGACGTTCGCCATGCTCGAGCAGGCTAGATGGGCGGCGCGAGGAGCGACTTGCGAGGATCGCAACGACCTCTCATCATCCCAGGCCATGACAGTTGCTACGCAGACTGCTTGCGCTATGGCGTCCATGTCAGTGAGTGATATCGACGTGTTCGATCTATACAGCTTCTACGCGCGCAGTGACCGGCCGGCAACGATTAGCGCAGTAACGGACGGTTGCTGGGCGACTGCAGAAGCGGCAGTGACATCTGGCGAGAACGGCCAGAATGACTTCGAGCTCTGAGTGGCCGGTATGCATTCAAAATACAGAATCGCATCTAGCCACGTGAGCTTACTGCTTGCACTATTGGTCACTAATCAAATAGCGACAAAAAAGATCATCCAGTTGGTCGATTATAGCGGGATCATCTAGGCGCTTCGGCTCCACCTCAATAATGCGTTGATAGTAGCCTGTTGCCAAATCCATTAGAAATACAGCGGCTGCTTCAATGTCATCTACTCGCAAACGATGCCGATGCGTATTGAGCAGAGTAACCATCCACTCGCGACCTTCATCGCGCCAGGAGTGTTGATTCTCCGGGTTCTCTCGAAGGGTGAAATCGAACTGCCGATGGTATGCGGCGAAAAATCCACCATGCAGCGACAGCAACTCGCGGTAAAAGCGGTTTGTCAGCACCGCCACTTCATGGATATCTTCTTCCAGAGTGCCGGATAACGAAACGCTCGATGCTGGATCTTGCATAAACTTATCCAGATTGGCGAGCTCTTCATTATAAATATCAGTGAATATGGCTTGTTTGTTGGGGTAGTACCGATACAGCGAGCCAGGGCTGATGCCTGCGCGTTCTGCGATTTTCACCGTAGTTACCGCATCAGCACCCAACTCTGCGATGAGTGCCAGCGTTGCCTCGCGGACTGATTGCATCAGTATCCGCGATCGTGACTGCTTGGCCTGACGCAAGGGTTGCGGTGCTTCGTTTTGCATTTCCGACATCATTCAAACCCGAATAAGAGTCTTTGCGCTCCAGACAGTAATCAATATTACCTGTAGAAACAACACGTTATTCAACTCCAGCCGCATCGGCTAACTGGAATAGTTTGCACTGCGGCTATCGTGACAAAGTATACGCACTGTATGAACAGCGAAAGAGCAGACGCTCAACACATACTGTTCAAATTCAACCAACGAGACTTTATCGACTATGCATGCAAATACTAGCGACCTGAACCCCTCATCGATCCTCGCGGAGGCATCCGCACGCGCCGGTGGGCTTACAGATCTAGGTGACTTGCCGTTTACGGACGGGCTTGAACGCGTAATAGACTCATTGACTACTGAGGCTCGATTGAATGAAATGGGCGTGATCATCGCCCGCGAACGCCTGCTTGGCCATGCGGTTAACCGTTTTCAGTATGTTCACGATAGAAAGCAATTTCCGAGTATTGAGCACGAGGAAATAAAGAGCCCCGTTTTTATCGTAGGCAACCCGAGAACCGGCACAACAATTCTTCACGACATTTTGGCCCAGGATCCTGACAGCCGCGTGCCGAATACCTGGGAGTGTATGTACCCCTCGCCGCCGCCTGAAGAGGAGACCTTTTACACTGACCCGCGTATTGCGCAGTGCCAGTCCATCTACGACGCTATCGGTAATCAGCCTGACGGCTTCAAGGCGATACACCCAATGGGAGCGCAGCTGGGTCAGGAATGTATCTTGTTGTTTGCAGACTCCATGGTGAGCCCGCTATTCCACAATCAATTCAGAGTGCCTGGTTATGAGGACTGGGTTGATAACGGCGCCGACTACGCGGGCGTGTATGAATTCCATTACCGGCAATTACAACATTTGCAATCTCGTTGTGCCAGAGATCGGTGGGTGTTGAAGACGGGTGGGCACAACTGGGCACTGCAAAATTTACTGGCGCAGTATCCTGATGCCAGAATTGTTTTTACCCACCGCGATCCGGTCAAATCAATGACGTCGTACGCAAGCCTTACCGACCAGGTAAGACGAATAAGTAGCGACGAAGTAGACCCGATTGAGATCGCAGCTGATTGGATCCCGCGTCTGGCGCAGATCGCCAATCGCAGTGTGGGCGTCCGCGACGCAAAAATGAGTCCTGACGCAAAAATCTACGATATGTTTTTCCCCCATTTTGTAGAGGATCAGTTTAAGGAAATAGAACGCATCTATGAGGCTCTGGGTTTGGAAATGACCGGCGCAGGAGCCGATGGGATGCGTCGTTATATAAAGAACAACCCCAAAGGGGTGCATGGCGTCCACACTTATACAGCCGAGGATTATGGCATTGATCCCGATAAAGTGCGTGAGCAGTTTGCGCAATACATTGAGTATTTTGATTTGAAACCCGAGTAGGTTTCAGCCCTTAACTATTAAGCGACAAAGGTAAGAGTTATGACGAACGGAAAAGGAACAATGCGAGCCTGGCGTACACACGAGTACGGTCAACCTCTGGAAGCGTTGAAACTGGATACTGTCGATATTCCCGAGCCTGAAGCGGGTGAAGTGAGGGTAAAGGTACAGGGAATTCCCCTGAATCTGGCTGACATGGAGCGCGTTACAGGCGGCAATATGTTCATCAGGCCGGAGCTGCCCTACAGTCCAGGCATGGAAGTGATGGGGGTTGTGGACAGTTGTGGCGAAGGGGCCGAAAAGTGGCAAGGCGAGCGAGTCGTCGCAATCACCAAGGGTGCGCATGGGGGATATGCGGAGTATTGCATTTGTCCAACCGCATCTCTCTTTATCATGCCAGACACCATACCGTTGCCGGGGGCTGCCGCTTTGTATTTTCCTTTTCATCTGGCGTGGCTGGGCTTGTATGAACGGGCAAAAGTTCAGGCCGGAGAGACTGTACTGGTAAACGGTGCGGCTGGTGGCGTGGGAGCAGCCGCCGTGCAGTTGGCAGTTGCCGCCGGTGCGCGGGTCATCGCTGTAGCTGGTAGCGATGAAAAACTGGCGTACTGCAAGCAGCTCGGCGCAGAAATTACGGTGAATCACAACACCGAAGATTTTGTTGCCGTCGTCAGGGAGGCTACCAATCATAAAGGCGTTGACATCATCTTTGACAATATTGGCGAAGAAGTACTTGAACAATGCCTTGCGAGCGTAGCCTACGATGGCCGCTATGTCGTGATGGGGTTTTCGTCTGACAAATCCGTCGCAGACGAGAAGTTTTATGTGCCTCGAAGATTGGCAATGGCCAATGTCAGCTTGTGCTGCATCATGCTTTATTATGCGGAAGAGCCGATGCTTACCGCGATGAAAGACGGTGCCGGCTTGAACTTTGTGCCGACTAAAATTGGTCGTGAACTTCATGCAAAGTTGGTAGAGATGGTTGAACAGGGGGCCCTCGTTCCTGTGGTCGGGGAAGTGATAAATTTTGAGGATGTTCCCCAGGGTTTGGACGATTTGCTTCACAGGAAAACATTGGGCAGGACAATTGTTAAGCTATTTGACTAGGCTGCCCGATGCAGTACCAAGGCGAGGTTAGCTGTGCTAATCCGAACACCTGAGTGTTTGGATTGATGAACTTGGAATCGAAGCGCAGAGAATAAGCTGCGCGCAACAAAATGGGTCTTGGTGCACAGGAACAAGGACGTGACTATGCACCATTTTTAGCTCTCATCACAACCCTCGAAATGAATGGCAAACAAAACGCGGATCACTTAGCAATGTCGCGACAACTTTTATGCCATGGGAAAAATTGCAGGGCGAAAGGTTAGTGACCTGCTAACCGACTGTATCCAAAAGCATGCAGGCGGCCTGCAGTAAAACCCGAATAGACACTCGCTTGTGTAATAAAAACAGCAATATTTTCAGTAGAAACAAACTGTTACCCGTCCCCGCTACAATTTGATAACCGGAATAGATTGCCAGCGGGCAATCATGGCAATGTATATACCCAATTCGAATTGGGACGAACACTGCGCAAGATTAACGCGCTGAATATAGCCGAGGGGAGAGCCAAACACTGTTGCTGTGCTCTCCCTTTGCGCAAAGCGCTCGTTAGCTCTGAAGAGCGTACTTTAACTATAAGATTAGTAATGTCGCGAAGCTTGCGAAAGCGGCCTGCGACTCCAGGAGAACCGTCATGTCACGAATGAACTTCAGCCTTCGTTTACTCGGCAGTGCATTTATAGGGTTTACTGTTGCCAGTGCCCAGGGTCAAGAACTCGTGCTGGAAGAGGTTATCGTAACGGCGCAGAAAAAAGCAGAGACCCTCGCCGAAGCGCCCCTGACGGTGAATGTGATTACTGGTGAAGAAATCCGGGACTTCAGCATGTTCGACGCCACTGACTTGGGAAAGATAACTTCCGGTGTCGAAGTGCGCAACGAGGGCGATTCCAATACGGGCATGGCAATTCGTGGCGTGGGCACTCTGACACAGCAGACAGTACCGTCGCGCGTTGGTGTCTATGTGGATGACTGGTATGGAGGTGCTCAGACCCAGTTTGCGTACCAGCAAATGTTCGACCTATCCCGGGTGCAGATACTACGCGGCCCACAGGGCACACTCTACGGGCAGCCTTCTCCCGCTGGAGCCATGTTGATCGAAACGGCTCAACCAAACCTCAGCGAGATTGACGGCTATATTTCAAGTACCTACCAGAATCCTACCGGATATAACATACAGGGAGGCGTGTCGATTCCTCTGATCAAGGACGAGTTGGGGCTACGTATCTCGGGGCTAACGGATGATCGAGACACTGGGCTTGATAATGTAATCCGTGACGAGAACAACAAGATCAACAGCCGCGGTTTCCGGATCAAGGCGCTGTGGATGCCCAACGATGAGTTCTCTGGCAGATTGGGATGGACTTACATGAAGATGGATAACTCCGATACTTATCGGGCGCTGGAATCGATAACCAGTACTGCCACATACCAACTGGACGCCAATGATCGAAACTCTATTCAAGATGCGCCGGACAAGGTGAACAAACGAGAAGATGATTTATACACGCTGCATCTGGATTGGAACCCCGGCCCTGTCGAAGTTAACTTCTTTGCGGCGTATCACAAGCCCAAGGTCGAGAGTGTCAGTGATGAGGATGGCACGGAGCAGCCCGAGCAGACAGTAGCTGTATCCGGCGAAGGTACGGAAGGGCAGCAATACGAGTTGCGTCTACTGGCGCAGCCATTCGACTGGTGGGATGGACAGATAGGCGCCTATTACGCAGAGACGGGGAACGATGCCACTGCCAACGTTCTCGCAGCGGGGCCCGGCTTAGTGGCGGCGATTGAAATATTTATCCCGACTGACGATAAGGTTACGGCATTTTTCACCCACAATGATTTCTACGTTACGGAATCGATCACTATTACTGCGGGCTTACGCTACAACAAATTCGATAACACGCTTCCCAACAGCCAAACCACAGAATTGTGGCTGGGCTCAGACATGCTGCCCGGTGGTGGCGCCACAATGCCTGACTCAGTCCTGGCAGTGCCCTGCGCAGATGGCAGTGCGCCACCTTGCGTCACAAACTCGGGAGTGAAGGTGGAGGAGTGGACCGGTACGATCAAGGTGTCGTATGCCATCAATGACGACCATAACCTTTACGCAACCTACGATCGGGGCTACCGACCGGGTGCAGCCAATTTCGACATCTCCGGTTCAGTCGGAGGCGAACTACTCTCGTTTGAGGGAGAAAGCGTGGACAGTGGGGAAATAGGTTTGAAGGGCATGCTGATGGGGGGCCGGGCGCAGTACACCCTGGCAGCGTTCTACGCTGTCTATGAAGATTATCAGGTCGACCCGAGCTTCGCGCACTGGAGTCCCAACTCTGGTGGGCCAGAGGACATCAATGTTGTCTACGTGAATGTGGACGAGGCTGAGCAGTACGGGGTGGAGGGCGAATTCACCATGCTACTTGCAAAGAACTGGAGTGTGTTCACTGCTCTGGGCTGGAACAACGTGGAGTTCACCGATGGTGTAATACCCTGTACTGACCCCGCTCAGCCAGCTCTGAGTCCCACCAATCCTTATAACGTCTGTGATGCGAAAGGCGAGCCCGCCGGCAGTCAGCCCAAGTGGTCTTGGGTGTTGCAGAGCGAATACTGGCAACCGCTGGAGATAATCGGTGGCGAGTGGTTTGTTAATGGCTTGTTTAATTATCGTGGCAAAGCCGATGTTCCCGGTGACCCTGACAAGCGCCTTTCGACCGATGACTACACGCAGTTAGATCTCTTTGCTGGTATCCGCAATGATAACTGGACCGCTCGGGTATTTGTTAAGAATGCGTTTGATGAATCCGACATAGTGAGCAAGCGAGCTAAGGGCGACGACTACAACGACCTCACACTCGTTGCGCCACGGACGACTGGGATTACTGTGGATTATCGATTCTAGAATGAGGCGATCAGGGGTAGGGAGTGGGGGGGCGTGAGTTCAACTCAATCAGGCAGCACCAGTCCATGAGATTAAGTTACTCGTCAGTACCCTTGCCGGCAGTATAACGCTCCACCAATCCGGAGACCCGACGCAGCAGCCACTTGGGTGTGGCGCGTCCCGCCATCGTCGCCGCGAGATTGATGGCCCCGGGCACGCAGATCACCTCGCCCTTAATGCAAGCCTGATAACCCTGCTCCGCTACCTCGTCGACAGCGCCGATAATAAAACCTGGCAGATTCAGCCCTTCGCTCTTTTGCTGAGCTGAACTCAGCATATTGGTGGCCGTAACCCCGGGGCACAGCGCCGTGATAGTGACCCCGGTACCCTTAAGTTCTTCCGAGAGTGATTCAGTGAGCGAAAGTACATAGGCCTTGCTGGCTGCATACACTGCGAGGCTGGGGACAGGCTGGAATGAGGCAATAGAAGCGACATTAAGCACCCGCCCTGCGCCGCGCTTTACCATGCCCGGCAAAAACACATCCAGCATAGAGGTCAACCCGGTGATATTGAGATCAATCATCTGCTGATGCGAAGCAGCACCGTTGTCT
The DNA here is from genome assembly GCA_902705825.1 of Halioglobus japonicus. GTDB lineage: Bacteria > Pseudomonadota > Gammaproteobacteria > Pseudomonadales > Halieaceae > Marimicrobium. The sequence continues at coordinate 449,433 of CACSIL010000001.1, forward strand.
ACAAAATGACCGTGCTCCAGCACGCCTGCGCAGTTCACCAGTACATCAAGCTCGATATTCTGCGCGTTCAGGCTGGCCGCCAGTTTCTTGGGCGCCCCTCGCTTGGACAGATCCGCTGGCAGCACCGACACCTTCACCGAATGCTGCTTTTGAAGCTGCTTGGCCAGCGTTTTTAGCTTGTCTTCAGAGCGTGCCACCAGGACGAGGTTGGAGCCGCCCTTCGCGAAATGTCCAGCCAGTGATTCGCCTATGCCAGATGATGCGCCTGTGATCAGGGTTGTTTGCATGGGGTGTCTCCGAAATAGAAGCTGAAGCACAGGGTACTCCAACTACGAGCCAAATTCCCGCTGGATATATCCCTGGGTTCAGTCTGCAAGATTGGTCGAAAATCAATAGGGTCATTGCCTGAACCCAAACGCTCGAGCAATGCTACGCACAGGCACCGAATTGTTGAACATACAGCAGAGCGCTTGGCCACCCGCACGTTTGCTGACAACTACTCAGATAGAAACCGGATAAACGGGGATAGGGTAAGAAACAGAACTGTTGCACTGAGGAGACTGAAAAAAATCACAGTTAGTGGTGATCGCTTGAAGCGGTCACCAAACGTTTCAGGCGGCGCATCGGCCTTCAGTTGTTCAAAATAGTGATAACGCTCAAGTTGGTAAGCGTCGATAAGCTCACGAGCTTTGGTTTTGTCACTTTCATTGACTAACCACAGGCCTGCAACTGACACACCCCAGCGCCCGGCCGATGTCTCATAGCTGTCCAGCGCATTGTCCGCCAACAAGTCGCGAACATCCTGCGCTTCCTCATCAGACACGCCATTTAAACGAAAAATGAGTACCGCCATTGCATCGCTCCAGATGGTGGGAGTGGGAGTGGGACGCCTTCCGGCCTTCCAGGGCGCCCTGCTGTCAACCTATTGCCGTGGTGGCTTTTGAGCAACTCTCCAGTGCGGTAAAGCCAGTCAAAGTTAGCGAGTTGTCGCAGTAGCCAGTATCGAAACAGGCTGCTATGACTGTGGCGAAGTTATCAGACTCTTGTGCCCGTTGCACTCGCGTGTCTTGCCGAGTTAGGTTTCAGAACTCAAATACCCCTTTTACTGCTCCTGCCAGCAGTACCACAAAACCGCCAATCTCTGCGGCAGCCAGCATCCACATAAAGACCATCATCTGCGCATTCGCGATGGTAGAGTGGCCAAGCACATGAGGTTTCTGAAGCTGATTATCTGTGTCGCGCAGGTAGCCGTGTAGAGCATAGGCAAACACTGCCGCAGCAAAGAACACGATCGGTGCGAGTGTGGCCCAGAAATTGACTACAGCAGACCACACCGATAGCTCCACAAACTTGGCCAGGACCAGGCAGGCAAAACTGTACATCAATGAAGCGCGGTGACAGACATCGACATAAACGGGTGCCTGTGCCGTGTCGCTGCGGGCGATACAGATGTATTTCCATAGACCCGTAAGCAGGCCTGTGAGAAAGAACATGCCGCAGGAAACAATTGCGAGTTTGAGTGCCGGTTCCATAGAATCTCCACATCGAACATACGTTGCGCACACACTACAATAGTATTCAGTCCGCGTCCTGACTTGAGTCGACTCTGACTATCTCTTCTTTTTCGGTCTCCCCTGGATGACTGGATCAGCTTGCACTCGCCGAGCCGTGTTATCGGGATGAAAATTCTACCTTAGGATTTTTATAATGATGCAGAGCGCGTTCTATCAGAGGAGACGCCTATCCAGTGCCCGCAAGAGGGCACTGCCAGGTCAGCGTGTCTGTGTCGATACGAAGAGGCTGGCCAGTGCAGATATGCCGCCGGTCAAAAACACCGTGGCAGCCTCAATATCCGCCTCTAGCTGCAGCGGGTCGTCGTCCCAGTTTGCATTTTGGGACGCAGCGCCTGACATGTTGAGTGCGATGAACTGAAAGCAGAGGTCCAGTTGCTGCTCGTTAGCGCCGGGGAAAAGCGCCGCCAGATGGGGCGCAAAACGCCGCCGCATTGGATAGACGCCTTTTTCGAAGATTTCCGCAGAGAGACTGTGTTGTTCAACAAGGAAGCGAGCTATCAGTTTGGCATAGGCGCTGCCGTATCTGGTGGCGGAAAAACGGATATGCGGTTCGATGAAGGCCCTGATCAATGATTTCAGGGAGATGATCTCGCCGTCAGCATCTGCGACCAATCGGTCCAGTGCCTCGTAACGGGTCTGGTTCAGTTGTTCCAGATACCGCATTGTCACCGCAGAATAGAGTGCGTACTTGGAGCCGAAATAGTAGTGTCCGGCGGCCACATTTGCGCCGGCCGAGGTGACAATTTTCCGAATCGAGGCGCCCTCAAATCCCTGCTCTGCGAAGACGACCAGCGCTGCATCCAGAATGCGATCTTTTGTTGATCGATCATCTGGCGCTTCGTTATCAATAGGTGTGGCTATCATGGCTGCGGTCACTCCGCCCGGATAATGGTGTTGCGCAGAATACCGATCTTTTCGATCTCCAGCTCTATCACATCGCCTTCATTGAGAAAGCGCTGGTGCTCAAGACCACAGCCATTACCGACTGTTCCAGAGCCGATAATTTCGCCCGGATACAGCGTCTCACCTAGGCTGATACGTTCTATCAGTTGCTCAAAGGACCAGTGCATGTCCGAGGAATTCCCCTTTCCCCATATTTCACCATTCACGCTTGCCTTCATTTTCAGCGCATACGGATCACTGATTTCATCGGCAGTGACAAGACAGGGGCCGAAGACATTGGCGTTGTCGAAGTCCTTGCCCTTTGCGGGCCCGAGCAGCCCATCCATTTCAGCGGCCTGGGCATCCCGAGCCGACAGGTCATTGAGCACCATAAAACCGAAAATGTGATCAGTGGCATCTGCCTTGGCGATATCGCGTCCGCCTTTTCCTATGACACAGGCCAGCTCAAGCTCGAAATCCATCAGAAGGCTATAGCTGGGCCAGATAATTGTCTGGTCCGGGTTGCCGACGGCGAAACGGTTGCCTTTGTAGTAAACCGGGAGCTGGTGATGGACCTCCGGGACTTCGAAAGTGGCTGCAGCGGCTTCGGCGCTGGCAATAGCCGCGGGATCTCCGGAGAACTTTGCCTTCAGGATAGCCCCGGCGGGAAAGCTCTGGCGAATGTGTTGATGGAAAACCATGGCATCCCGGTATTGCGGCGGCAGGGGGATCGGTGCGCGCAAGGTGACCGCATCCATTGCGTGCAATGGCCCGGTGGCGCTTTGTACAAGTGCGTTGGCATCGTCCCAGGCGCTGGGGCCTGCCTCAATCAGCGACAGCATTGAGGGCCATTTTGCATTGCCATGATCGTCGATGAACTCCAGAACCTGGTCATTGACGAGCGCGCCTATGCAGTCCTGCTGCTGGCCGAGATGGCGGAAAGTTACTAGCTTCATAGAAAACTCCTTAAAGCAGGGAACATATCCGATCCCTCTTTCTAAATCAATAAAACATTTGATTGAAACAAGTGATTTGATTTAGTATTGCTGTCAAGCCCGCCCAGCGGGGCGGTTTATATGGAGAAATTTGCGATGTCACGTCTAAGTATTGCCCCCGATGAGGTCCTGCGAGAAAACGAACAAATGTTGTCGCTGGCTGAAGCGGCGATGGGTTTCACTCCGAATTCTTTGAAAATCATGGCCCGTAAGCCGGAATTGCTGACCGGTTTTCTGATGCTTTCCGGCGCATTGCTGGGGCCAGAAGCAACACTGTCTTCAGGGCTGCGGCAGATGATCGCCCATATCACCAGTGCAGCAGCGGGTTGCAGGTATTGTCAGGCGCATACGGCGCACGGTGCCGAGCGTCAGGGGGTGTCGGCAGAAAAAATCGAAGCGATCTGGCAGTACGAAACCAGCGACCTTTTTACAGAAGCCGAGCGAGCAGCACTGGCTTTGGCGAGATCGGCCGGTTCAGTCCCTAATGATGCCTCTGACGAACAGTTTGATGAGTTGAAAAAGCACTTCTCAGAAGACGAGATTACCGAGATAGTCGGTGTGATCGCCTATTTTGGCTTTCTGAACCGCTGGAACGATACGTTGGCAACGCCGCTGGAGGAAAGTCCACTGGCGTTTGCGCAAGCCCATCTTGAACAACACGGATGGATGGCGGGTAAGCATGGCTGAACAATGGAGGTATACCAAGGGCCTTAAAGATATTGGCAACGGTCAGTTTGCTTACCTGCAGCCAGATGGTGGCTGGGGCTGGTCAAATGCGGGCCTGATCGTGGATGGGGAGGCCTCACTGCTGGTCGATACCCTGTTTGATATGCAGCTGACGGATGAAATGCTGCGCATCATGAAGGATGCAGCCGGTGTGGCTGGGCCGGATATCAGGACCGTGGTCAACACCCACGCCAATGGAGACCACACCCATGGGAATGGGTGCTGCAAGAACGCGGAAATCATTTCATCGAAAGCCAGTCTGTCAGAAATGGAAGCGCTCTCTGCCAGCGAGCTGGCTGAGATTGTCAAGCTGGCGCCGTCTTTGGGAGATGTGGGCGCTTACTTCATAGATATCTTTGGCCAGTTTGATTTTGCCGGTGTGGAAGAGCGGCTGCCGACCAGAACCTTTTCAGGCCAGCTGGATGTTCAGGTCGGTGATCGCACTGTGGAGCTAATTGAAGTGGGGCCGGCCCACACCAACGGTGACGTGCTGGTGCACGTACCCGATACGAAAACGGTCTACACCGGCGATATTCTGTTCATTGAATCAACCCCGATCATGTGGGCGGGTCCGGTCTCTAACTGGATTGAGGCCTGTGACAAGATCATCGCGATGAATGCCGACGTCATCGTCCCCGGCCACGGGCCAATTGCAACGAATGACAATGTGCGTGCGGTGCAGGACTACCTGCGGTATATCGACCAGGAAGCGCGCAAACGCCATGCCGCTGGAATGTCGGTCAGCGAAGCGGCCCATGATATTGCGTTGGGCGACTATTCGAGTTGGGGGGATGCAGAGCGAATCGCGGTGAATGTGATGTCGCTCTACCGGGAGTATGACGGTCAGCTCGATCTAGCACCCAGCCCGCTGGACGCCTTTCAGCTGATGGCCGATGTGCGGCGTGCCCAGCGCGCGGCATCCTGAATTCTAGATGCCCATATTACTGAGTGCATTGATGACTTGGCGGACGATAGCGGCTGCTTGCGGGTAGTCCTCCTCAACTTCCTCAAGCAGGATTTCTGCAGATTCTACAACGCTGGGCGGGGTCGGTTCCGCCTTATCAATATCGTGTGCGTAATTGTGCAGTTGTTGCAGCAACGCCTGTTGCTGCGCGCTGGTTTCGTCATCACCAAAGCTGTCATGTAGATCCTGAATCAGGGATTTGAGATTATCGATTGGCATAGTCTTGCTCCGCTTCACTGGTTGATTGCGCGACGATGATGGCCGTAGCTGAGGATAGCGACCGCCAAGCCCAGAAGTATAACAACGGATGGGGCCGGTATGGCCGAATGGGTTGCGACTTTTGCCGGTAAGCTGATGAATGGCAACTCAGCGATGCTGTGTCACCTATATGCGAGGAATCGTCGGAGGTGCCAAGTGCCTATGGCCTGTGAATTGTATGGAAAATAGTGGTCACAGAAGGGCTCGAACCTGCGAAGCGTTATGTGGTCTCGTCGTTGATGTTGAGGTCGCTTGCATTGACTCACAGAGCATTCGAAAAAGCGCAGCGCTTTGATACGCTGGTGGCCGAAGAAACGTGCTGACAGGATAGTAGGCTTCCGGTGCAATTTTTCTGACCCATACCGGCCCCCTCCGCGTATATACCTCTGCAACAAGAGGTAAACGTAATGAATTCACTCTCAAAATCCCACGATGACCAAGGGCTTGACTGGTTGTTTGCCCAGGCACGCGAATACCCGCTGCTGACTTCTATCGAGGAGCACGATATCGATGCGAGAAAATGGCAGGCGCGGGATGCAGTGCTGGAAAGTTTCCTCGCTGATGCCAGCGGCCGGAAATTTTTTCGGCATTGGGTCATTAATCTCCTGAACAACCCGCCCAATCTGAAGGAGTTTCAGAAACAGGAGTACTATTATCTGTTGCGGCGCGAGCAGGATGAACTGTTGAAGGACAGTAACAAGGCAGCCCTTTTGAACAGGCTGCTCAAGCAATTGGCGAAGCCCGACAGCGCCAGTGCACGAAGCGCTGTACTGCATACTCTATCGCAATTGAACCTGACGCCGCTGCTGGTCACAGGCTTGGCCGAAGTGCTGCTGGATAGTAAAGAGCCCGCAGAAATTACCACTGCACTGCGCTACTGGCGACAATTCTGGGATGCATCGATTGAACTCAATACCTGTGAACCACGGGTCTCCGAGGTCCATCGCGAGGCATTGCATCACCAGATACGGGTCTATTTGTCTGCGCGGGATAAGCTGGTCAATCACAACCTCCGTCTGGTGTTTTCCATCGCCGGTAAAATGCAGAGTGCAACCGTGCCGTATTCCGACCGCGTGCAAAGTGGGGTGCTCGGACTGTTAAGGGCCGCAGAGAAATTTGACTACCGAACGGGCCACCGCTTCAGCACTTACGCCTACAACTGGATCAGCCAGTCAGCGCGCAGGATGCTGGAAGACCAGCGCGCCATCGTGCGCTTACCCGCCGGTGTCAATGAGCAGGTTAACCGGCTGTACCGTGAACGCTTGTCGTACCTGAATATCAATGGTGAAGAAGCCGGCGTGCAAGTGCTGGCTGATCGCCTGCAAATGGAGCCCGAGGAGGTCAAGCGCCTGCAGCAAATCGGCAATCTTTCGGTTTCTCTCGACAGCACGTTCAATGACGACCCCGGTGAGCAGACACTGGGCGATAAGCTCAGCGGTTGGACGTACTCACCCCCTGCGGCCAGGGCAGAGCAACTGTCTCTCAACCGCTGCCTGATGACGAGCCTGAAGGATCTGACCCCGCAGGAGCAAAGGGTTATTGCGCTGCGCTGGGGGCTGGACAATTCACAGCCGCTAAGCCGCCGGGAAATGGCGGACAATCTCAGCGTCTCTACCGAGCGCATTCGTCAGCTTGAGGTATCAGCACTGCGAAAACTTCGCGATGACGAGAACGTGGCCCAGGCCTTCCTGGATTATCAAGGTGACCACGCACACGATTGAGTCCGCGGGAAAGACAGACCCAACATACAGCCCCCGCATAAATGCGGTAAACAGAACAAGGCAGGAGAAACCCCCATGCTACTGGACAGCCAGGCCATTGCGGCCATGACCGCGCGCAGGCGTGCCGCCTTCGTCAATTCCCTCAGCGGGTTTAAATCGGCCAATCTTGTCGGTACCGCCGATGCCAGTGGTGGCACCAATCTGGCCATCATGAGTTCTGCCGTGCACCTTGGCTCCCATCCACCTCTGCTGGCTTTGGTGATCAGACCGGGAGGGGATGATCGACACACGCTGGCCAATGTTCTGCATACGGGTTGCTTCACGCTTAACCATGTGAACACTGCCATTATTGAAGCCGCACATCAGACAGCTGCACGTTACCCACGGGATATTTCTGAATTTGACGCCACCGGGCTCACCCCGCAGTGGCAGCCGGATTTCAATGCGCCGATGGTGGCAGAAGCGACGGTAAAGCTGGGTCTGCGTTTGCGCGAACACCAGGAACTGGCGATTAATCGAACGCACCTGCTCATCGGTGAAATCGTGCTGTCTGAAGTCCCCGAGGCCCAGATCAACGCGGACGGTAGTCTCGATCTTGCTGGTTCTGACACCGTGGCATTGGCGGGGCTGGACACGTATTACAGATCCGTTCCCGTAAAACGCATGGCCTATGCAAAGCCCGACCTGCCGCCCAGAGCGGTCAATAGCGATCCGGTTTAACCAATGGTTAGCGATTGGTCATCTCGCCTCTTGGAGGTTTTGGGTATCGCGTGTTGAATTAGTGTGGTCGTTTGCCCTGCCCGGTTGATATGCCCGCTCTGCAAACTTGCTAGCGTCGTAGTACGGCTAACCAGCGACCCAGGTTGAGCAGACTCGCCAGGGAAGCTGCGACATAGGTTAGGGCAGCGGCTCGCAGAATGCGGTTGGCATGCGGGAGGTCGCCATCGTGCAGGTAGTTCCCGGCCTGTAGTAGCGGCAGGGCCTTGTTGAAACTCGCATCAAACTCCACCGGTAATGTGGAAAGATGAACTAGTGTGCCCACCAGCATGGAGGCAATGGCGGCGCCGAGGAACAGGAATGTCATGCCCGGTGCCCGGGTAATCAGCATCACCACCGGCGCAGCAAGCATGAGAGCGCTGCCGATTTTCTGGCCGCGAGCGGCAAACGCTGCCAGTCGCTGTCTGTTGCGAAACAGCGCCTCATTGCGTGCATCCTGTATGGCGTGGCCGACTTCATGCGCCGCTACGGTTATCGCAGTGAGAGAGCAGCCATCGTATTTATCCTGCGTTAACCTTACCGCTTTTGCCTGTGGATCATAATGATCACCCGTGGGTGTTACTTCAACGGCTATCTGCTGCAGATCAAGCTGGTCCAGCAGGTGACGAGCAAGTTCCGCGCCGGAGCCCTGCTGCCGGTACCGATCAGCGGGCTCACTGTACTTCTTCAGCACGTGCTTCACCCACACGCCAGGTACCGCAATGACAACGAGCAGAAGCACAATGATGGCAATGGCGAACACGGGCTAAGTACGCCTGTTGCGTCGGCAGCGCACTGCCATTAGTGGACGCTGCTCCAGCTGTATTCAGACTGCAGCCCCAGTGGTATCCCAAGCCCCCAGTACACCAGCAAAAACACCGTCCAGGCGATGATGAAGGTGATGGAATAGGGCAACATCATTGCGGTGACTGTGCCGATACCAGCCTTTGTTACATAACGCTGGCAGTACACAACCACCAATGGAAAATAGGGCATCAAGGGGGTGATGATGTTGGTGGTTGAGTCACCCACACGATAGGCGGCCTGTGTCAGGTCAGGCGAGATGCCCAGCCCCATCAGCATCGGCACGAAGATGGGTGCCAGTAACGCCCACTTGGCTGAAGCCGAGCCCACGAACAGGTTGAGAAGCGCAGTGAGCAGCACCATGCCGGTGATCGTCAGCGGTGCCGGCAGCCCCATTGTTTGCAGCGCACCCGCACCCTCCAGTGCCAGCAGTACACCCAGGTTGGATTGGGAAAAAGCGTAGATAAACTGCGCGATAAAAAACATGATGACCAGATAGTAGGCCATACTGCCCATTGCCTTGGTCATCCCGGCGATGATATCGCTGCTACTTTTCACCGTGCCGGCTGCCACGCCATAGACCACGCCCGGCAGCAGGAACAGTATAAAGATCAGCGGTACGATGGAAGCCATCAGGGGCGCACCGCTTTCTGTCAGCGAACCGCTTGCGCCGCGCCATGCCGAATCAGTGGGCCAGGCAGACCACGCCAGCAGGGCGCACGCCGCAGCCACACTGACCAGCGCATAACGCAGGGCGGTGCGTTCACGCGGCGAAGGGGCTTGCATTTCGGTCGGCTCCGCAATGTCCTTGTCTACTTGAGTCGCGCGCAGCCGGGGCTCCACCACGCGATCTGTAATCAGCCAGCCCAGTGCGATGATCAGTGCTGATGAGGTGGCCGTGAAGAAGAAATTATTGAGCGGATTGAGTGTCACATCCGGTGCAATAATCTGGGCTGCTGACTGCGAGATCCCCTGCAGCATGGGGTCAATGGCCGAGGGTATGAAGTTGGCCGAGAAGCCACCCGAGACGCCGGCGAAGGCCGCGGCGATACCGGCCAGTGGGTGCCGGCCTGCCGCATGGAAAATAATTCCCCCCAGCGGGATGACGAGCACATAGCCGGCATCTGCAGCCGTGTGACTGACGATTCCGACGAGAATAATCATAGGTGTTAGCAGCCACCGCGCGGTGACTCCCAGCATGGCGCGCAGGCCAGTGTTGATAAACCCGGTGTGCTCGGCAACGCCAATCCCCATCATCGCCACCAGCACAACACCTATCGGATGAAAATGGGCGAAGGTGCTGACCATGGAAGACAGGAACTGTGTCATCGCGCCAGCCGACAATTGATTGATAATGACCAGCGGCTCCTGAGTGCGGGGGTCGATCAAGTCATAGCTGAACAGGGACATCAGCCAGGACAAAATCCATACGGCCAGCAGCAGCACGATGAATAGCACCGCCGGGTCCGGCAGCGCATTGCCGATACGCTCGACAGCAGCCAGCGTGCCGCGTGCCTGCTGCTGCGGCCGTGTAGTGGGTGTAGCCATCCTGGGAACCTCGATAGGAATGTGGCAACAGTCTACGTTTGTGTCTCCGCGGGTACAAATGTCGCACTTGCCGCAATACCCTCAGGTTGCAGTACCCGTTCGGCATGGTGAAATGCATGTCGGAATCCGGAGAGGTAGGGGGATGTCTGAGCCCGGGTCGCGCGGCGTTCAAGGTTGGCGTCGCCAGCGTTGGGCCGTGCGTGCTTTGTCGTGGCATCAGCAGATTTGTCATTCATCGGTATCACCCATTTTTTTGTCCTGCGACAAAGTCAGAGAATGCGGCAATGGGGAGGATGGTTCAGGTGTTCAGGCTCTATCAGCTCGCTCTGTCATGCGATCGTGAACTACTTTGGTTATCATGGATGATCAATCCGCCACAGGGATATTCGACAATGTCTGATAGCAGTAGCGCGAAGATGCACCAGCAGGGCATTCTGGACGGCAGCCTTTGGGCCGAGTTCTGTGATGAACTGAAAGCTGCAGGTGACGTTGTCCTGCGGGCGCAAACACCGCCAGACCTGTTCAATCGTGCGGAAGGCTTTCGCTACCTCACCCGGCTGCTGCGCGCGGGGCTCGATAGCTATATGGAGTCCAGCGATCCGCGTTTCCCGCGCTTTTTTCAACTGGCCAATGAGACCATTAAGATCGGCAACGACAACCCGGACAATATCTACCACAACGCGAATGTGGACGGCACTCTGGACTACAAGCTCAGGGGCAACCGCGGCACTGTGGATTACCTGAGCTTTGGCACCAAGGCTGGCAGCTACGCAACCACAGGCTCCATGGAGCCCACCGGGCAACTGGAGGCAGCTGATCTTGAGCTGGATGCCAATGGTGATTTCGAGATCGTACTCAGCAGCCGACCGCACGCCGGCAACTGGCTGCCCATGCGCGAAGACAGTGAGAGCCTGATCGTGCGACAGACCTTTGGGGATCGCAGCAAGGAAACCGCTGCTACCTATTCCATTGAGTGTATCAGCACCCAGGGCGACGACAGTCTCAACCCGGCTGCCTTCGCCGGACAGTTGTTGCGCAGCGCCGGGTTCGTCAAGAATACCGCAGACATGTTCGCCCAGTGGATGGACCGCTACAGTGCCCATATCAATGCACTCCCCTCCGATGATCAGGCACGCTGCCAGCGCGCCGGCGGCGACGCAGCCATTCACTACTTGCAAAGTTACTGGAAGTTGGCCCCGGACGAGGCGTTGCTGATCTATGCGCGCGACGTGCCAAACTGCAAAACTTGGAACTTTCAGCTGTCCAACTACTGGATGGAATCGCTGGACTACCGCTACCATCGCATCAGTGTGAACAAACACACAGCGGCCTATAACCGCGATGGGTCTGTCACCGTGGTCGTCGCCCACACTGATCCGGGCGCCTGCTTCCCCAACTGGCTGACTACCACTGGCCATGATCAGGGGGGAATGCTGTGGCGCTGGGTGGAGGCGGATAGGCACCCACCGGTAGATTGTCGCGTAGTGAAGTTCGCTGAATTGCAGTCGGCGTTCCAGCAGGAGAAAACACCGTGACCGATAGCTCGCAGGCCATCGGGGAGGTGGCACTCGACTGCGCAGCGATGCTGGCGCAGGCCAGCGCATGGAAGCATGGATCGATCAGTACCCGGAGATTCTGCGGGAGCAATTGGCACCTCCTGTGTGTATTGTCGGTTTAACCCGCACCTGTATCACACTGTTGCACCGCTGCTGCAATCCAACCCCGAGATTGCGTCTATACACCCGATGGGCCCAATCGGCGCAGACGAGGAAATATTATTGTTGGAGCATAGCTTAAACAGTTATGTGCCCAATTCATTTGCCCATGTGCCGGACTATGGTCGCTTTGTGGCTGCGGCCGGCAATACCCCCGCCAATGAGCAACTGAAGCGGCAATTGCAACTTTTGCAGTGGCAGAAAAGCGCCGCGGTGAACGTGCCGAGCGCTGGCTGCTGAAAGAGACTCACTGCGACCCGGTGGTGAGTATCCCCTCCACGGCGAGCATGTACTGCAACCTGTGGCTTACCGGGAATCAGCACGCCGACAAGCATGTGGTAGGGCGGAAGGTTCTCGAGGTGTTCTCTCGGGGCACTCGGCACATGCCTATACACTGTCTGAATACGGGTATACAGAGGAGGGCATCCGCAGTCGTTTTGCGGATTATTGTGGCCGGTTTATTCTCTAGCTAGCGTTACAAGCCGCATCAGAACTCCTATATTGAACGATCTGTGTCAGTTATTTTTACATTCCTAGAAATACGCATTCAACTGCGCCGTGGGGAAAAGAGCCTAGCCATTGAAAGTAGGATACTTTCTGCAATATGGCACTGTATTTGCTGCATCCGTCGAGGTGCTGACCTCCACAGGTGGATTGTGCCATTTTTTTTCGGCCTGGCTGGTCTTGGGCTCAGCTGATACAAGTGCCGAAAGCTTACGGATAGCCCCCCGGAGCTGGCCCCCCCAAAAAATCTCTAAAGGACATCGGCTAATGCGCATCATGTACAGGCTTTGTGTTTCCATTCTGCTGCCGTCACTTTTTTTGTTGGTGGCTCCAGCCAGCGTCGCTGTACCCATTCAGCTGACACAAGCTGAGTTTAACGAACAGATAGACGATTATTTTGCGATAGTCGAAACATTCGAGACTACTCAATCGGGGTTTTATTCCTCCCCGTTTACCTTTGCCAATGGAACCATTGAATCTCGTATTGGCGTTGCCGTGAATAGTCTCCACCCACCTTTTTGTAGAGATATGGATACCTGTCTTGTGCAACGGGTAATACCTGAGGAAAAGAGATTTTATGGCTTTCCTGAAAGCACCCTGCTCTGGGGGGCAACGATGGATTTTGTTTCTTTGTCTGACACCTTTCTGTTCAATGTTATTGGTGGTAGCGGTGTTCTCACGCTGGAGTTTTCACCCGAGACACAGGCCACGTTTCTTGGCTTTAAAGATGTACTTGGTATTAGCGCTATCACGGTGGAAAACCTGGGTGGTGGTTCGCCGCGGTCATGGTCGAATTATAGTTTCGATGACATAACGACGGGATCCAGCGTGGCAGCCCCACCGACCATCTGGTTGTTTTGTATCGCTTTGTTAGTGGTAATGCGGAAGCGATTTCGTCACAGGTAGCGCGTGGTATATTCGCTCCGCTCGCTCCTATTTGAATCTGGACGAAGCTATCCTTATGGTTGAAAATATTGGGTAGAGCCAACACTCATGAAAGTGTTGCTATTAATAATGTACACAAGCTCAATACTCAGGAGGTAGTGCATGCCTCAATCCAAAAAGGGAAGGACACCCAATCGTAAGGTTTCGCGTACAGGGAATTGGTCTACGACAGAATTCACTCGATTAACGCTCCTGCTTACTACGAGAATAGTGTGTATTTTCAATTAGGTGGTCATGGCGATTCATATATTCGATCTGTGAATGCCTTCGATGCGACGGATGTTGATCAGTATTGGTTTGTTGGCGGCCCGCAGTATGACGAACTCACGCCGGCAGTTGATGATAACTTCGTTTATACATTTACGACAAAGCTCGATGTTATTAACAGAGTCGATGGGACATTGCATACGACTATTGCGTCCCCGGATTTGACCGGCATGGTTATACTGGTGAAGTTGCAACCGTACTAACTAAAGAAGGCAATGTTGTTGTGATACAGCAAGGTTCGATAGTTCTTTTTGACGTTAGTAACGCATCCATTTTGTTGCAGAAAGAGGACTCTGGCTTCTATGGGCAGGTATCCGTCGGCGGTGGCAGGCCGACCTATGTCATAGATACGGACAGTCACCAGGTCGTCTGGAGTTATCCCACTTCAGATCACCTCAGTGTTGCGGAAGATGGTAGTTGGTATATTCCCGGGGAAGGTACCTTAGTGTCGATTAGCCTTCAGTAGGGTATTGCGAAGTTAGTTTGTCGACATTGATAGAAGCAGTCCAGAGTCTGCGGCCCTTTGTGGTGCATGGCTATCTGCAAGCGCGCTGAATACAATGCACCGCCTGATATCGCCTGCTGATCTTGCTACTGCGGAATAGGGGGTAGGCCATCCGCTCTTCCTCTACTACTCGCTCGCGCGTCATTTCAATGCCCTGTCCAGCCCTCATAGGGTCATCAAAAAATAATGGAAAATGGTGGTCACAGAAGGATTCGTAACTTCGAACTGACGACTATTGGATGCAAGGAGAGATCGGGTTCTGAGCGGAGCCTGTCCTTCAGTGAGCTACGTAGTTAGCAGGAAATTCGCAACTAACAGAAAAGACTGTGGCGTAAGCGGTCAAGAGATTGGCGCGGTTTGATATGGATAGGAGTCTATTGGCGGGGGACAATGTTCACAGGTTGAGTTGGCTGGTCACCTGTATCTATGTGTTGGCATTCTCGGGCGTTGGGCTGTGAAAATACAGAGCTTGAGTGCAATTTAAGCCGAGAAAGCAGCTCAATGGAATCCCCGCTTGAACCTGAATATATCCCGCAACAACGTATAGTTTTATCAGCCTTAACTAGAGGAGCAAGCAATGCCTTTCATCTGCTCAACATGGATCGATAGCCAAACACCGGATACTGACCCAAATGCAGAACCGTCTCGTACAGGTGTAGCAAATGACGTTACTGCTATTGAGGTAAAAGATGCAACATATCGGGGTTGCCAACCATTTAGCGGGGTGTTTGAAATGGTAAATCCGACGCGTGACCCACGTCAGCATCAAGACGTATTACGTGTGGAAGTTTACTGTTGTTGGCATGGCGTAAAACCGCCAACGACTTTTCCACATCTTAATGTACCTGCTGGGAGCTACAAGATACTCAAGAACTACTCTGGCCAAGTTATTCGAAATATTGACTAGAGTGATGTCTTGCGACATAGACATGTTGAAGTTGAGTTATCTTGGCATTACCCCCAAACTCAATCTTGAATTATGCAGGTGCCTGTTCGTTGCTCCAGTCTCCCATATTGGTATCCATTGGGCGTGTTAACTCCGATCCTCGCGATGGCTGAACGGGCCATAGCGCGATGATTGCCGTCATGGGACGTTTTTGAACAAGATTATTTTTCAGTTGCGCAGTGCCAATACGCCCCCTGTCACAAACATCGCTAAGTCGTCACACAAAGTGTCGAGATCATGAGAGCTGTATTTACCGTCAGACAGGGAATCCAGCCGCTCATTTTCAGTAAACAGGTAAATTGTCGCGCCTATCAAGTACTGAAACGCATAGTGAGCCTGTCGGTCTTTCAGACCCGGCAGAATTTCTTTCAGCTGAGCAATCAACTCGAGCGCAAAGGGGTTAAAGAACTCCGCGGTGATATCCGTGCTGTGCCGCAGGGCTGCCTGCTGGGCGATGAGTCGGCAATAGCTCTTCCAGCCTTCATCTCCCTGGGTGCTGCGCCGGTACATGGGGTCGATGAACGCGTGAGCGATAGCCCTGACGCCATCCTCGGGAGTTAGATCGGCAAACGTAATCTCATCGAGGGCTGTTTTGCGATCCTCGTTTAGTACTGTTGCGCGCCGTGACACCACCGCCAGGAAGAGCTTGCGCTTTGTTTCGAAGTGGTAATTGACGCTGGCCAGGCGAACGTTTGCCTCATCCGTAATATCTCGCACCGACACCGCATCAAAGCCGTGTTCAGCAAACATTTTCTCCGCAACATCGAGTAGCTTATCGCGTGTTTTCTTCTTTGGCTGGCGCTTCGCTGTCACTGATCTCTTCCCAAAAACTATGCGACGTACCCGAATTGGAGCGAGCGTTCCAATTTGCTTGACACTAGGGTGGAACGACCGTACCATTTTTAATGGAACGATCGTACCAAAACCCCTAATGCAGATCAACAGGACACGTTAGGCATAGAGGGTTCACGGCCAGTTGTTTCGGGGTCATTCAGTGATTGGGGAGAATAGCTTGGCAGTACATCAGTTTGTTACAGGGCATGATAGTGAGGGTAATGCGGTATTTTTAACGGACACAGAGGTGGCCCCGGTAGAGGTGTCGATGATACCCGGGTACAAAACCTATGAGCTCTGGTCGACTGAGGGGGAGAGATCAGTGCCACATGAAGGCCCGTTGCCGGGTGTTCCGGGCTATTTCCCTGGACGCGATGGCTCGGTATTCAGAATGATAGTGCTACCCCCAATGCAGGATGGCAGTACAGACGTGGTGGTATCTGAAGCGGCTCTGAATGAAATCGACCAGAAGCTGCCGGGGTTCGTCGAACATCTGGAACTCGATAACCCCGGGATGCATACAACGGACTCAGTGGACTACGGTATTGTTATCAGTGGTGAGGTTTTTCTGGAACTGGACAATGGCGAGGAACGCCTGCTGACTGCGGGGGATTGTGTTGTCCAGAACGGCACACGTCATGCCTGGAGAAATCGATCTGACCAACCCGTCACCATGGCATTCGTTCTGTTGGGTGCGAACAGAACAAACGCATAGTGAGAACAGACTACCTGAGGCACGCACCGTATGTACCGTGAAATCGTTGGTTACCGGAACTTTCATCCGGATACAAATTTCAACTTCCAGCTGAATCGATGGCTGCCTTTCCTGTCCGAAGAGGAGGTTAGGCAGGCTGCCTCCGAAATTTCTGACTTTGACGACTGGAAGCGGGTTATGTGGCAACGCGCCGAATTGGCCGAAGCCCAAAACCGGTTTTCTGAAGCAGCGTTCCTTTACCGGGCCGCCGAATTCTTTCTGCTGTCTGCTGATCCCGACAAAAGCATTGCCTACGACAAGTTTCTGGCGCTGTACGAAAAAGCAGATTGGGAATTGGATTGTCGGCGTGAGGAAGTGCCCTACGAAGGCGCCTGGTTGCCAGCCTATGTCGTCGAGCCAGAAGGGCCGTTCATAGATACCTTGGTAGTGCATGGCGGCTTTGATTCTTTTGCGCAGGAGCTGATACATCAGGTCGCTTCATATGCTCGTCACGGCTTTCGAATCATTCTATTCGAGGGGCCGGGCCAAGGTTATCCCTTAAAAGTACTGGGCATGAAAATGACCCCTGACTGGCACAAGCCCGTGGGGGCAGTACTGGATCACTTCAAGCTCGAGGAGTGCTCATTGCTTGGAATATCTCTAGGGGGATGCCTGGCGACGCGTGCAGCGGCTAAGGAGCGCCGCGTAAAAAGAGTCATAGCGGATGATGTGCTGGAAGATTTTTTCGGTTGTCTCGCCAATCGATTAGGGCCGCCGAAAGCAAAAATTCTGCAGTACCTACTTAACTGGGGAGCACGAAATCTGGTGAATCGTGCTTTGGTAAAAGCCGCCAAAGCCGAACCATTGACGGGCTGGGCCATAGACCACGGCATGCATGTCAGTGGGGCAAACGACCCTTACGAGTATTTTCAGTGGGCCAGAACGATGAACACCCGGGAGATCTCTCGCGAGCTTGAACAGGACTATCTTCTGCTGGGTGCACAGGACGATCACCTCGTACCACTGGCCCAGTTCTACAGCCAGGCCCGCACGCTGTGTAATGTACGGTCCTTCACCAGTCGACTGTTCACAAAAGCTGAAAACGCAAGCAGCCATTGCCATGTCGGCAACCAGGGGCTGGCGCAAAGCATCATGCTTGGGTGGCTGAAGGGTGCGTTGGAAAAACAGACTGCCTACTCGTAAATGGGGACTACGCAAGTGCAAGTAGATGTTGCAGGTGCAGAGAATTGGGAATACCGATGCAGCAATACCGAATCTGCCAACTCTTGCCCCGTTCTGCACAGATACACATCCTTTTCGCAGGCATTGTAGAAACGGATATTGCTCTCATCAGTGGCGATCAGGCCACCTCAGGTCTTGTCGCACTTGTAGCCCCAGGAGCAATTACGAATGCGAGAGGCTCTTTTGGACTCCTGTGCGATACTTTTAGTCATAGCAGATATCCCGTACTGTATGTGCTCTAAGATAATCCAAACTCTGCGTCCCATCACCCCACTAAGGCACCGCCAAGAATAGGGTAGAATGCCAATTTTCTTCAGGATATACAGACTGTGAATAGCCCAGAAAAGAACGCATTGCCCTTTAGCGAAATCGTCAAGATTAGGTTTCGAGACATGGATGCTCAGGGACACCTCTATTTTGCCAACTACATGGTTTACGCAGACGAGGTGCTGGGCGCATATATGGAACAACTTGGGCTTGATGCTTTAAGCCCACACAAAGCGCCCTGCCTGATCTTTACCGTCAACATTCGCTGCGAGTACCTGAGCGAGATAGCGGGCAATGGCGAGGTTAAAGTCTGTGTGGGCTACGCTCGTCTGGGAAATTCAAGTGCCGATGCCGTGTTCGAGATTTACAATAATGCCAGTGGCGTGCTGTTGGCCAAGGGCGGGTTAACGCAGGTCTTCGTCGACCACGAGTCACGAAAATCAATGCCCATTCCGCCCTTATTCAAAGCGGGCATCGTTGAGCAGCAGCCAGAACTTGGTGATAACTAACGCCCCTGGCTGTAGCGTCAATTTAGGTCGTGGAAAATTGGAGGACGAGGGGGCCAGGGATACGAAACCTCAAATCAACCCCGCAGTCTCAAAGATTCCACGCTAACGCACCACCTCATTGCGAATGCTGCCAATGCCCTCGGCAGACATTTCCACCACATCCCCGGCTTGCAGGAATTTCCCCTGAAAGAAACCGACGCCGGCAGGCGAGCCGGTCAACACCACATCGCCTGGAAACAGGGTGAAGTAGCGTGATATCTCGGCGATAGCGCTGGCAATGTCGTGCACCATACCGGTGGTCCGCTCAGATTGGCGCAGTTCTCCGTTTACCCTGGCTTCTATCAACAGATCAAGCGGTAGGGAAAACTCATCGCGTGTAACCAGGCAGGGGCCCAGTGGTTTGAAGCTGTCCAGTCCCTTGGCATGGCCGAACTCAAAGACCTGGCTGTTCATGGCTTTGGCTTGTAGATCGCGAGCGGAGACATCATTGGAAAGTGTCAATCCGGCGATGTGATTCCAAGCGGTATCGGCGCTCAAATCCTTGCCACCGATACCAATGACCACGGCCAGCTCGACTTCATAGTCGACCTGGTCCGGTGCGATTTCTGGAAGACGTATTGGGTCGAAGGGGCCACTGATAGCGCTTGAGGGCACACCAAAGAAGGACGGGGTTACCTTCAGGGCCTGGATATCTTCATCGCCACCATCGGGGTTCAACACTTTCATGATTTGCGCCACTTCATCATCCAGGTGGCTGTGGTAATTGGCGGCCATGCAGTAAACCTTTGACGGCCGCATAACCGGTGCCAACAGGGTTGCATCTATGAGATTGATGTTGCCGGTTGTGGTCGCCGTGGCCACTGAATTCAATTCGGGATCGGCCGCGAGCAGGGCGCCGATATCCGTGTAGGGCAGGTCGAGTAAGGCCAGTGTGGTGTCATCCAGTGCTTTTGCAATACCGACATCGGTGGTGTAGAGGCGCATGGGTAATTTCCTGTTATTGTGAAAAGCGTTATTGCCGGTTGGCGACGTGTGCGTCGGGGCGAACCAGAATCCAGCCCCCCGGCTGTAGGTTGAATGCCGCCGCCAGAGCAGCCGTGCTGTCTGTATCCTGAATATCAAACGTAGTGCAGGGCAGACCGAAGGTCATTGTGCTGGTGGGTGCAAAATCTGTTGGTCCGTTGACGAACAGGGTATAGGCGCCATAGGTAACCAGATCCAGTGTCGACAGCGTTTTGCCCTGTTGTGCAATTTCCACGTGGGGCAGGCGAGCGCCAGCCGCAGCGGTGGGGGTATAATCGCGTACAGTGTTCTCCGGTGTACTGCGGGCCTGTTCATCAACAGCGCACCCCTGTCGGTAGACGTACCCCAACTCGGCTCCCAGCATGTCGAAATGTTCCGCCTGATTGTCGATTGCCGATTGAACCCGTCTTCGCAGCGCGTCACCTGCCGGTGTATCGGCGTAGGCTGCTTGCACTTTGCGTACGACAGGGCGGGTCAGTCGTTGGAGCACGGCATCGACCAAAGGTTTTGGCAGGAACCTGAACAACAATGAGGAACGCAGGCGAGCGGGTATATGGGCTTTGCCTGCATCAAGACCCAGTACATCGGTCACTTCGGTCATTTTCTGAAAATTCTGTGTGCTGGTATCGCAGTAATGTTGCGCAACGGGTTTGCGCTCTGCCTCGTAACTTGCCAGTAGTTCTGCAGGTGCACCGTGTTGCAGGTGAGCGGCAATCTTCCAGATCAGATTGTGGACATCGCCGGCGCCCGAATTGAGACCCAGGCCGCCGGTGGGCGGAAAACGATGGGCAGAATCGCCAATCAGGAATACGTTGTCGCTGGAGAAGCGTTCTGCAACTTGCGCGGTCATTTGCCAGGTACCTTTGAAGGCTACTTTGACCGGCACATCCGGACCGAACAGCTCTCTCAGTATGGCTTCGCAGCGCTCGTCATCGTAATCGTCGATCGATTCAAAGGGTTCAAACACAGGCCTCATATAAACCGTCAACCGTTTGGGGTCGTGCACTATCAGAATGCCCGGAGTGTTCGGGCTGAGGCACCAATAAAGCAGGGAATGTTGTTGCGCGGCCAGCGCGGACAGATCCACCTCGCAGCTGATATTCAAGAAGGTGGCAAGCGCTTCCTGCCTGATTTTAGTGATTCCCAAACTGCGGGCAATACCGCTTGCGGCGCCATCTGCAGCGAGAATAAAGTCTGCGGTGATTTCATAAGCGTCGCCTTTTTCATCAAGCACGCGCGCTCTGTGAGTATCGCCCTCGATAAATTCCTGCCAGCTGTGGCCGTAACGAACCACTTGATCTGCGGTGCGCTCGCCCAGCGCACGCTCGAATAAATTCTGCGAGATATTGGTGATATGTTCAGGGGAAGCGGCGAACCGTTTGGTCTGGCGCTCTTCGTCTCCCATAAACGGAAATTTCCCAATAGCCTTATTGCGCGGGCCGGTTACCCAGCTGACAAATTCGGCTTCATCGTGCTTGTTGAGGGCGTAAAAATCTGCCGTGTTGATGCCGGCACAGCGCAGGATTTCCATAGTTCGTGTATTGATGACGTGAGCTGCAGGTGCGGGCTGTGGGCCGGAGCGTCGTTCGATAAGGGTGTGATCAATTTCCAGGCGCGATAGAAGGATCGAGGTGAGCAGCCCCGCCGGTCCGCCCCCGACAATCAACACTGAGGTGTGTTGCGGATTACCGTTGCGGGCGTTCACCGACAGCGCCCCTCAATCAGGTAAACCAGCATATTGGTGAATCTCTCCTCGGAGACTTCTTCCGATCCATTCTCAACGCTCAACAGCCAGCCCTGGAAGGCAAGGCGGCAAACGGACTCAAGTGCCTCAACGTCCTCGCAATCAAGGTGATTACTGTGCACAGCGTCCAACAGGCCCGTGATAGCAAGTTGCCGGATACGGTCACGCGCCAGCTTGGCGCGTTCGTGCAGCCGGTGATCGACGACATGCGGATCGAAGGTGATAATTTTGCGCATGAAAGGATCATTGTTCAGGGCTTTGTGAATGATGGAGAGAATATGTGCAAGTGCGGCTACCGGCTCGCCGTCCTGTTCTGTTGCCGCGAGTACCTTCGCTTCAATCAAGCTGAGGCGGTGGTCTATCGACTGCAGCAGCAGATCATTCTTGTCGGAGAAGTAACTGTAAATTGTTGACGTAGAGACCTGGGCTTCGTCGGCCAGAAAGCGAATAGACGTCTTGCCAAAACCTCGTTGCGAAAAGAGTACTGCAGCGGAATCCAGTATTTGGTTTCGCTTTCTGTTGTCGTGGCTGGGCGTTGTCATGACCTGGTCTTCACTTTCAAGCAAGGTGATCGAAGAATGACTCGCCTTCTTTGAGCGGACGGCGAATCACAAGGTCGGACAGGGGTTCCCCATTCCTATAGCGCGTGAAAAGTTCTTCCGGGTCGAACTTGATACCAATAGGATTTTCCGTAAAGGCATCGGAATGGATGAACTCATTGACCTGTTCGGCGCTTGTGAACAAGTCGATTTGCAGTTCTGCCCTGTTGCCATCCGGATCGGCGTAGTACAGCGATAGCGTAGGGCCGTGGTTGATACTCCAGACCGGGTTGATGTCCATTGCTTTGAGGCGATCGTACGTTGCGATCAGGTCGTCGATAGAGGCGTAGGTGTAGGCGAGATGATCCAGCCCGGCGGCCTGACTTGAATTGTCCTCCAGGCCGGGAATGCCAATGATCGCCAGCCGATGATGTTCATCATCGTAGGTCATGAAGCAGAACATGGCGTCTTGATGGGCAATTTCCGCATTGAGAAGCGTTTTCCAGTGCTTAACCATTTCTTCAAAGCGGCTGGTCTTGAGCACGGCGTGGGCGAAGAATGATGGTGTGACGCGTTTGTCTTGCGTGGGCATAAGATCAGCTCCAGTGGTTTTCGATAGAGCTGGCAGTATGGGTAATCGAAACAAAAGAAGCAATATGTTTCGATTGATTTGGTTTTGTGTCATAGGCTCGACAAGGGTATAGCCAGCTTAACTGGCCGCACGATGCATCAATATATCCCGGGAATTAATCCGCTTGTGGTATCCAAAGCACTCGCTGCGCTCATCGGCTGGCTCTGTATAAAATTTGGAGTCATTTATTGCAGGCGGCTGAAACAAGCCATCGCGGTTACGGCGACAAATTTTTCATTGATGAAGCCTTCGTAAAGATCAACGGCAAGCAGTATTACCTGTGGCGGGCTGTCGCCCAGGATGGTGAAGTGATTGATGTGTATCTCAGCGGAAGTGTGATGGCGCGTTAGCAAAGCGCTTTTTCAGACACTTTCTCAGGTAAAATGGGGGCGAACCCAGAAAGATCGTTACGGATAAAATGTGCAGTTATGCGTTGGACATTGAGAGCTGATTCCTGGGGCGATCCACCGTACCCAACATTACTAGAATTACCGGGCCGAGCAATCGGATGGAGTGAACAGAATAAGGGAGCTGGGGATACGACGATTCGAATCAATGATTCAGGCTCAGAGATTCGTTTCCACTCATGCGGTTGTCAGTAATCTTTTCAATCTTGAAAGGCACCTGATTCGCACTAAGCATTACCGTGACCATAGGAACTGTGCGTTACAGAATAGTTAAGGGCTGTCGCCTAAACTTAGACGGGTCCTTCTTCGTATCTAGGCAAGCTAAGTTGCCAATAGCTTAAATGGACTCCGGTCAAGTGAAACTACCCCGGCGCCTTAACACTTTCAGAAACACACCGGTGCAAAGTGAAAAAATTCCAAAGCTAATTTCGACTGTATCCTTCAAGGGGCAGTGATGTCTGTATCTTCGTTTCCAACACTAGTGGAATGGATGATATTCCATCACGTATTCAGAGTGCACGTTTCCCCAACATAATGACGCCATCTGCGCGGGTTTGTCGACATGTTCCTGTTTGTAACGATGTCGTCTAGAAGTCAGTGTATTTACCCTATGGACTAGTTTAGGTGGAAAAGCTATACAACGGTTCAGCAACATGGAACCTGCAAGTTCTCGCTGAGTTCTACTCAGATACACGCCGTTGTTACAGGTCTCAGAGAAACGGATATTGCTATTATCAGTGGCGATCAGGCCGTCTAGGGTCTTGTCACACTTGTAACCTCAGGATTAATTGCGGATGCGAGAAGTAGTTTGAGAGTTGTTGATGATATATTCAGGCATAGTAGGTTTCACCATATTTGATGTGGCATAGAGCAATCTAATGGGGGTTAGGGTGTCTGGGCAGGGGTGCTCCACGAGAGTGAAAAAGCGAGGTAAACGGATGGTCGTTGGTGACGCGATTGATGGTCGCATTCACATGCTCCAACTTAACCCTTGGGTAAACTGATGGGATTGTAGGCATACTGCGATACATCGTGGTATCTTTTTGAAAAGTGGTGAAGGGAGACTGTAACTAAATCTGTGTAACTGCCTATTATTAACCCAACCATTGGGCGAGGATAGGCACTATGAACAAGAAAGAACTACAGGCGATTGCTCAGGCAGCAGCCAAAAATATCAAGACGGAAGCGGATCTCAATGAGTTCCGCCAGATGCTAACGAAGATCACCGTCGAAACGGCTTTGAACGCAGAACTGGATGATCATCTTGGCTTCGACAAGCACGCACCTTCCAGCGGGGATAATAACCGCAACGGCTATACCAGCAA
>CACSIL010000002.1 GCA_902705825.1 Halioglobus japonicus
CCCCCCCCCCCCCCCCCCCCCACACATCGTCCGGCTGCCGCCCCCCCCCCGATCAACCCAACCCGTACCCCCGGCCGCGGCAGCCGCGGCGCAGACCCACGGAGCAGGGCGGGGCNTTACTTGCCGCCGCCGGGGGCAGCAAGGGCTGAGGGGGGCGTTAGCTTTGTGTGCAGGGCTACTTTTGCAGCTTTGGTTTGGCCGCAGTCGCCTTGCGTCGACCAATCTTCGGCGGAGTTGTTTTCGCTTTGGCGGCTGCCGGTTTTTTAACGCTACTGGCAACTTTGACCTTTGTTGCAGGCTTTTTCTTCGCTTGCGCTTTCGCTTTGCTCTTGGCCTTGGTTGGCGGGCTCACGGTTGCGGCTTTATTGGCCTGAAGTTTGGGCATGGCCTTGCCGGCACGTTTGGTGCTCTTCGCCCGTTTGGGTGAGCGAATCTTCGCTTTGGCGGCGATCGCAGCTTTTGGCAACGGAGGCCCCAGTTTGATAGCCGCACTATAGAGTTCCTCGTAGGACGCAACCAGGCAATCGTGGTAGAACTCGGGGTCGGGCATAATGCCCCGGTCCGCCAGAACCGACAGCGTAATATTGCCGGAGTAGCTGAATACGAGGTGGAATATCCCCATGCCAGGAGTCAGTACACCCAGACCGTAGTAGTCCACCATCTTTGCGCCGGCACAGTACAGTGGGAAATTCGGGCCTGGCACATTCGATATACAGGTCGAGATATTCACCGGAATATGCTGTGACAGCTCATTGCGAGACCAGAAGCCGGCAACCGTTTTTGAGATTACGGGCGAAAACACACCGGCGATTTTCAGAGCATCGACCATGGGGCTGGCTTCGCCGCTGGCTTTGGCTGTTTCAGTTGACTCCTTGATCGCAAGCAGGCGTTGCACTGGGTCACTGATATCGCTGTGGAGTGAGGCGAACACCGATCCCACCTGGTTATTTTCCTCTGTGCTGTTTCTTCGTGTGCGCATGTTCAGCGGCAGGGCGGCCGCGAGCGAGCCCTCGGCTGGTGCCTCACCTTTGGCTGTCAGATAGCGCTGCAAAGCGCCACTAATGACGCCCAGAGCGACATCATTCACGGTTACTCCAACAGCATTTTTAATATCCTTAAAGCCCTCCAGCGGGAATTCTGCGGCGTCGAATACGCGATGCGGGCCCACCGGTCGGTTCAGTATGGTTTTTGGCGCACTGATATCCGGCGCGGGGATTTCCTTGCGCGCAATGTCCAGCGCATATTTGCCGAGATCGCGTGCGGTTCTCGCCGACCCGGTGATGAACTGAAAGGTGTTCTTCACGTTGTTGATGGTCGCCTTGGTCAGTAGTTCGCTAACCGACGGCGCAGTGTCGACAAGGCGAGGTTCTGCTTCCGGGTCTCTGGAGTGATCGGGGTTTGGCACCAGATCGTGCAGTGCGGTCATAAACGAGGCGCCACCGGCCCCGTCGACCAGAGAGTGGTGCATCTTCGTATATACGGCGAAGCAGCCGGCGGGCAGGTTGGGTATGTTATCCAACCCTTCAATAATATAGGCTTCCCAAAGAGGGCGTGACATATCCAGTGGTCGGGAGTGCAGGCGTGCGGTCTGGATACACAGCTGCCGCCAGTCACCCGGTTCTGGCAGGGCGATATGCCGCAGGTGAAACTCCACGTCGAAGTTGGCGTCTTTAACCCAGTAGGGCCGGTCCAGGCCACCGGGAACTTCTACCAGGCGGGTGCGAAAAAGCGGCAGATCACTGAGACGACGCTCAAAGCTCGCTATAACATCCTTGAATCGAACGAAGCCACCGGGGGCTGTAGAGGGATCGTAAATACCCATGCCGCCAACGTGTTGTGGTGTGTTGGTCTGCTCTAGATTGACGAATGCAGAATCGAGTATTCCTAACTGTTTCATAATGTTTCAAGACCCGCGATAGGCATTTCTTCAGGGAGTGGGAGTGCCCTGTTTGCAGCGTTATTCAGGCACGTTCGATACGGCGCGTTTATATCACTGTTGAGACCGACTGGCCACCAGTGCTGGTCATAAATTGGTCAACAGGCCAAATATTCCCGATAAATTCGCGCGCGCTTTGCAACCCTTTTCCGGTGAGGCTGCGAGCCAGTTCACGCATTCTCCAGCACCAGCAGAGCGCCGCGCGCTTTAATCGGCGTGCTGGTCTTCCACTCGAGGATTTCTGCGCAGTGTTTGATTTCGCAGCGCCTGGCCATGTCAAAGAAGGTCGAGCGCTCTGGGTCGGCGATAACGATATGCTTCACGCCAGCCTTCACGGCCCGGTTCACCATATTGAAAACCGGGTTGACCAGCTCATCCCAGAAGCAGATATCTGCAGCGATCAACATATCGAATTGCGAGAGCTGTTGCGTACTGAGCTTTTCAAACGTTGAAACCAGCGGCGTCAGTGCGACGCCGTTGAGAGTCGCGGATGCCTCAAGGAATGGAAATACGTCGGGGTCGGCATCGACAGACGTGACATCCGACCCCAGTGTTTTGGCACACCAGATACCAGAGGCGCCCCAGCCACACCCAACATCGATAACGTTACGGCAGTGCTCTGGCCGGTGTTTGTTCAGGTAATCGATTAACAGGAGGCTGGATTTCCACAACTTGTTGCCATGAATCGTGGGCTTGATGCCCTGGCGTCTGACCTTGCGGATGGCCGGATGGGAACTGCTGGGCATGGTAATGCCGCGAAAGCGACGACCGGTTGCGGGTTTTGCTGGTTTCAATGTTGGACCTCATTTATCGGGCGACCGGATTGACCCATAGCGGGGATGCCCAGGCGAGTTCCGGTAGTTTTTTGAGCCTGTAGCGTAGGTGGATGTCGCAGTGTCAGTGACCCGGTAGCTGCTTAATCGAGGCCGGGCCTGATACCAGCGCGGGCAGTGGTGTTTTTAACGCCCACTTCTACACGCTCTGCGTAGCCGACTAGTGTGGCATTGTATGGGGCTCTTCACCAGCCCTGAATGGGGTGGCTAGGCGTGGGTAATACCTCACTGGTACGAGTAGGGCGCCTGCGATACGATGCCACTCTATTCTGAGAACACATTGTGAGGGACCAATGGAAAGGTCGTCAGTCGTCGCTGCGAGGCAGAGCGTTGAGCTTCTGGAGAAGAACAAGCCGCAGCAGGAGAGGGCAAAACGCACTTACGAAGCCATTCTGACTGCGGCCGCGCAACTGCTGGTAGAGGTGGGTGTAGAGCGTATCTCCACCAATCTCGTTGCTGAGCGAGCAGGCATTACCGTGCCGGCGCTCTACAGGTACTTTCCCAATAAGTACGCTGTATTAAATGCCTTGGGTGCGGTGTTGATGGACAAACAAAACACCGTTTTCAAAGCGTGGTTTGATCGCTATCTGGCGCTCGGTGATCTGGAGCTCTTGCTGGACAATGTCTATGAGTTGCTGCAGAGCACGTTCGATGTGACGCAGGAGCAGGTTGGCGGCCTGGAGATCGTGCAGGCGCTGCGCGCAGTCGCACCGTTGCGGGAGGTTCGACAGGCATCCAATACGCTGGTCGCCGACCAGTTGGCGATGATTGTAGCGGAGGTGCTGGAGCGGCCGGTAGACGACCGGATTAAAGCGCAGGCGCGGCTGACGATTGAAGCCGGTTATGCCATCGTCGAGATGGCACTTGAGGATGATTCACTGCCCCCTGAACTGCTCCTGCGGGAGGCGTCGCGGATGATGCGGCTGTACTGGAAGGACTTTATGCAGCCAGAGTAGGCGCGCCGTTCAGTCCTCGCCCAGTACGTCTTCTGCCTGCGGGCCTTTTTCGCTCTCGGCCACAATAAAACTGACGCTTTGTCCATCGCGCAGGCCGCGTCGACCCTCACCACGGATGGAGCGAAAATGGACGAAGATCTCTTCACCGTCGTCCTTGACTATAAATCCAAAGCCCTTTGATGTGTTGAACCACTTCACGGTGCCGCGCTCACGGTCTCCGTCCAGTTCACTGGGTTGGTGCGATTGTTGTGGCTGTTGTGATTGTGGTGATGCTTTTTTGGCTGCCGGGGAAGAGGCTGCTGTTTGCGCACCCACAATCAAAGCCGTGGCGACTGTGGCAACAAAAAAGGCGAGTAGCAGACGCGCATCGAAGATTTCGCCGGTAAAAAGCAGGTTCGTAAGTGTGGATGCTATAACGGCGATGACGAGACTGAGAAGCAGTTTGGAGATAAGGTTCATCGGTTCCTCACAATGATTTTCCGCGTCAGGATTGCACGGATTTTGAAGGCGCATATGTTACCACCATTACTGGTGACTGGTCTGCTTCCTTAAAAATTAGGCAATGGCTCGGTGAGAGTGGCAGTTTCGGGCTGGCCGTTAGCCGGCCGGCTTGTCGATCTTCAGTACATCTTCGGCCTGCAAACCTTTGGGGCCTTCCACCAGGGTGAATTCCACTTCCTGGCCCTCATTCAGGGTGCGAAACCCCTCACCCTGAATCGATCTGAAGTGGACAAAAACATCTTCTTCGCCTTCCTGGCGGTTGATGAAACCGAACCCCTTGGCGTTGTTGAACCACTTGACGGTGCCGTTATGTCGATCACTCATACCAACTTCCTCAGGCAAACCTGTTGCTTTTATTATAGGGGCAGCTGCTGAGAGCCCCGGCAGGCAATCGAGTGGTCAGATGCTTTGGATACGGCGCAACTGATCCTGTAATGTCTCCAACGCCTGCTCTTGCGCTTGCAGCTTTTCCCGTTCCTTGTTCACTACAGCGGCCGGTGCTTTATCAACGAAAGCCGCGTTACCCAGTTTTGAGCGCAGTCGCGACAGATCATTGTCCAGCTTACCGATTTCCCTGTTCAGCCGGGAAATCTCCGCGTCCTTGTCTATCAAGCCCGCGATGGGTACGAGAATTTCAAGCTCGCCTGCCAACGCAGTCGCTGCCATGGGTGCTTCTGCACCGTCAGCAAGCCAACTGACCTCGTCAAGTTTAGCCAGCTTTCTGAGGTATTGCGAATTTTGCTCCAGCCGTCGCTGATCTTCAGCGTCGCCATTTCGCAGCAGCACGGTGAGTGCTTTTGACGGAGGAATATTCATTTCTCCGCGTATATTGCGTATGCCGACTATCACCGCCTTGAGCCATTCGATGTCGTCACTGGCAAGAGGGTCAATCTCGCTGTCAACGGATTGGGGGTAGGGCTGCAGCATGATGGTCGGGCCGGATTTGCCCGCCAGTGGTCCGACTGTCTGCCAGATCTCTTCAGTGATAAACGGCATCATCGGATGCAACAAGCGCAGCCAGGTTTCCAGAACGCGAATCAGGGTCTGGCGAGTGCCACGTTTGGCCTGTGCAGAGGCATCGTCGTCCCAGAGCACAGGCTTGGACAGTTCGAGATACCAATCGCAGTACTCGTTCCAGATAAATTCATATAACGCCGAACTGGCCATGTCGAAACGGTAGTTCTCAATGGCGCGCGCCACTTCCGCAGCGGTTGCCTGCACCCGGCCGATGATCCAGCGGTCTGCCAGGCTAAGCTCCACCTCGGCGCCGTCTTCGATACCGCAGTCTTCACCTTCGCAGTTCATCAGCACATAGCGTGCGGCGTTCCAGATTTTGTTGCAGAAATTTCGGTAACCCTCAATGCGCCCGATATCAAACTTGATATCCCGGCCTGTTGAGGCCAGCGAAAAATAGGTAAAGCGCAGGGCGTCGGTGCCGTAGGAGGCAATACCCTCGGGGAACTGCCGGCGTGTGGCTTTCTCAATTTTGGATGCGAGCTTGGGTTGCATCAGGCCGGTGGTGCGTTTGGCCAGCAGCTCATCCAGGGTGATGCCGTCGATCAGGTCGATGGGGTCGATCACATTGCCCTTGGATTTGGACATTTTCTGTCCCTCTCCATCGCGCACAAGCCCGTGCACATAGACGGTGTGGAACGGCACTTCCTTGCGGAAATGCAGGGTCATCATGATCATGCGTGCGACCCAGAAGAAGATGATATCGAAGCCGGTAACCAATACGGAACTGGGGTGGAAAAGTTTTAGTTCCTCGGTCTCTTCAGGCCAGCCCAGTGTCGAGAATGTCCACAGTGCCGATGAGAACCAGGTGTCCAGTACATCCTCGTCCTGACGCAATACGACATCGTCGCCCAGTTCATTGTCGCGACGCACAGCGGCTTCGCTCTCGCCAACATAGAATTTGCCGTCGGCGTCATACCAGGCCGGAATGCGGTGGCCCCACCACAGCTGGCGGCTGATGCACCAATCCTGAATATCGCGCATCCACGCAAAATAGGTGTTCTCCCACTGCTTGGGCACGAATTGGATATCGCCGCTCTCAACTGCGGCGATGGCGGGCTTGGCCAGTTCTTTGGCATCGACGTACCACTGGTCGGTGAGATAGGGCTCGATAACGACACCGGAGCGATCACCCCGGGGTACTTTCAAGGTGTGTTCTTCCACTTTTGCCAGCAGGCCCAGTGCTTCCAGGTCGGCGACAACCTTGGTGCGTGCTTCCAGCCGGTCCAGGCCGACGTAGGCAGCGGGTGCGTTGTCATTGATGGCGGCGTCATCATTGAAAATATTGATCATCGGCAGACCGTGTCGGCGGCCCACCTCGTAGTCGTTGAAATCATGGGCAGGCGTGATTTTCAGGCAGCCCGTGCCGAACTCGCGGTCGACGTAGTCGTCGGCGATTACCGGAATTTCCCGGTCACACAGCGGCAGTTGCACACTGCGGCCAATCAGGTGGGCATAGCGTTCGTCTTCGGGGTGGACGGCGATAGCCGTATCACCGAGCATTGTTTCGGGGCGGGTGGTCGCCACCGTAAGATGACCTTCACCCCCTGCCAGCGGATAATTAAAGTGCCATAAATGGCCGTCCTCTTCCTCGGAAATAACTTCCAGATCAGATATTGCCGTGTGCAGCGCGGGATCCCAATTCACCAGGCGTTGGCCCCGGTATATCAGCCCTTCGCGGTAAAGCGTAATGAACACATCCTGCACGGCGGCACTGAGTCCCGGGTCCATCGTGAAGCGCTCGCGCGACCAGTCCAGTGAGGAGCCAAGACGCCGTAGTTGGCGGGTAATCGTGCCGCCCGATTCCTCCTTCCACTCCCAGACCTTTTCGATAAACTTTTCCCGCCCCAGATCGTGACGACTGATTCCCTGTGCGGCCAGTTGCCGTTCCACTACCATTTGTGTTGCGATGCCAGCGTGATCTGTACCCACTTGCCACAGCGTATTGTCGCCCAGCATGCGGTGGTAGCGGATCAGTGCATCCATGATCGCCTCCTGGAAGCCATGCCCCATATGCAGGCTGCCGGTGACATTCGGCGGCGGAATCATGATGCTGTAGGCCTTGTCGCCACCTTGGGGCGCAAAATAGCCTTTGGCTTCCCACTCCTGGTACCAACGGGTTTCTAGCTCGGCGGGTTTGAACGTTTTATCCATATCTTGGGGAATCCGGGTGTTGTTGGGCGTGCCACCGGCCAGTCAGGGGCTGGCGGCGCGAGCGGGGGATTATACTGTAGTCGCGACGCAATCGGCACCGTTTAGAGATCGTGCTTCTCCAACTGGTACCCGCGCGACTTGTAAAACTTCCACGATTCCCGCAGTGCAGCCAGATTATCCGGCTCCTGTGTCACCACCTCGGCGACGCGCGCGAAGCGGCTGAAGAACGAGGGAATCGCCAGTTGCAGGTTGATCAGCAGGTCATTGTGATTATCCGGCTCCTGGCCCCAGCCGATGCCGATGGTATCGGAGTGCGACTGGCCGAACAGGCCGTGGGGGAGAAAGCTGGCTGGACGAAAGCTCCACAATAGTTCGTCAAGTTCAGTTGCCTGCGCTTCATCTGCTGCATTGATGAAAATGCGGTGCCCGCGCTGAAAAGCTTTATCTGCCAGACGTGCGGCCACGCTCAGACGCTGTCCGGGCGCGGCGCTTTGTACAACGTAGAAGCCAACCAGCGTCATTTTTCGGCGCGATCCATAAGATAGCGCGTCAGCAGCGCGACCGGACGCCCGGTGGCTCCCTTGGGTGCGCTGTCCCAGGCAGAACCGGCGATATCCAGGTGCGCCCAGGTGTAATCTTCTGTGAACCGCGACAGGAAACAGGCGGCGGTGATGCTGCCACCACCGGGGCCGCCGATGTTCGCGAGATCGGCAAAATTACTCTTTAACTGGCCCTGGTATTCATCCCACAGGGGCATGCGCCAGGCGCGGTCATGGGTGTCGGTACCCGCGGCCAGCAGTTGCTCCGCCAGCGTATCATCGTTGGCAAACAGGCCCGAAGCCTGTGATCCCAGTGCTACCACGCAGGCACCTGTCAGTGTGGCAATGTCGATCACCGAGGCGGGCTTGAAGCGCGACGCGTAGGTGAGGGCATCGCACAATACCAGCCGCCCCTCGGCGTCGGTGTTCAGCACTTCGATAGTAGTGCCGGACATGCTGGTGACGACATCACCGGGTTTGGTGGCACCGCCGCTTGGCATGTTTTCAGCGGCGGCGACAATACCGACCACATTGATACCAAGGCCAAGGTCGGCAACTGCGCGCATTGTGCCAAAGACACTGGCGGCGCCGCCCATATCAAATTTCATCTCGTCCATCTTGGCACCGGGCTTCAGCGAGATGCCACCGGTGTCGAATGTAATCCCTTTACCCACCAGCACATGGGGTTTGTCTGTCGCTTTGCCGCCCTTGTACTGCATGACGATGAGCTTGGCCGGTTGATCGCTGCCCGCAGAGACCGAGAGCAGGGCGCCCATTCCCAGTTCACGCATTTTCTTCTCTTCGACGACGGTAACCTTGAGCTTGGCATTGTTGCGGCCCAGTTTCCGCGCATGGTTGGCCAAATAGCTTGGCGTGCAGATATTGCCTGGCAGGTTGGCCAGATTGCGTGCTTCATTGACGCCAATGCCTGTTGCTCTGCCCTGGCGCAGTGCATCACTGGCGGCACGCGAGGAAACTGCACCACTGGTGTTGACCACCAGGCGGGAGAGTTTCCACGGTGTTTTCGGTTTAGAGACGGTTTCGGTATAGCGATAGGAAGAGGCGACGAGGTGCCGGGCGAGGTAAGTGAGTGTCCAGACAGCCTCCTTTTCTTTTAAACCCAGTCCCGCAAGGTGCAACATGGCCTTGGTGGCTTGCTTGGATTCCAGTGCACGATATACCTGCTGGCAGAATTTTCTGGCGCCCGCACGGTCAAATTTCTTCGCATCGCCACAGCCCAACAACAGTATGCGCTTGATGGCACCGACACCGGGTAGCATCAGGATCTCGCCTGATTTGGCACTGAAATCGCCCAGTGCGAGTGCGCTCTTGATGGCACCGGAAGAGGCTTTGTCGAGTTTTAGCGCGGCCCCCGACAGTTTGGCACCGTGAAACAGCGGGAGTATTGCGCATTCCGTGCCGGTGGTGGTGACATCTTTAATATCTCGCGCGCTGAATGTCATGGCTGACATAGAAAATCCTCTGTTGGCTTAAAGTGCACTAGTTTAAGTCGGGTGGCGGCTAAACTGAACCGAAAAATCTGCTTGCGCAGGATTCAGGCGTTTTCAGGGTTTTTTTGTTCGCGATGTTTTGGGCAACAGAACCAGTTCAGTCTGCGAGAGATAGTCGTGCCAGTAGCGCTTATTGCGATCAACCAGACACCACAGATAACCCAGGCCCAGACAGGCGGCGGACAGGAGCGCGCCACAGCAGCGCGCGACGGCTTTTGCGAAAGTGGGCGGTGCGCCCCGAAAGTCTACCAGTTTGATGCGCCACGCCTGCATGCCCAGAGTCTGTCCGTTCTTCACCCAGAAAAGGCTGAAGAAGCCAATGACAGTTACTGCCGTGAGCAGCTGAACCAGATGTGCATTCAGCACCTCCTGTTCGCCACCTGTGACGCGTACCACTACGGCAAGGGCGAGGGCATTTACCACGGCCACCAGAGCGATGACCAGAAATGTGTCGTACAACATGGCCGCTAAATGACGCAGCAGAGAGGGCCGGGGGGATGTTTGTGAGTCTGTCATAGGCGGGAGTTTACCATTTTCGTCGTCCAGCAGTATTAACGAAAAGTAAATTGAGAGGCTTTTCCACTGCGTGCTACATTGGCCCGGCTATCGAGAGGTTTGGGCTATGAATGTGTTGCTGGTGGAAGATGATAAACAGGTGGGCGATTTTATTGTCAGCGAGCTGCGCGAGGCAGGGCATAGCTGTGTTCACTGTCACGACGGTGAGGGCGGACACCAGGCGGCTATCGATGCTTCATTTGATGTGATGGTAATCGACCGGATGATGCCACGCATGGACGGTCTGACACTGATCAACACGCTGCGTGAAGCCGGGGACTACACACCGGTGTTGGTGTTGAGTGCGCTGGGCGATGTCGATGACCGCGTTCAGGGGCTGCAGTGTGGTGCGGACGATTACCTGGTAAAGCCTTTTGCAATGGCGGAGCTACTGGCGCGGCTGGAGGTACTGTACCGACGCGTCAAAGTCCCGGCCGCCGATGAGCCGACGAAGCTGACAGTGGCGGACCTGACGATGGATTTGCTGCGCCAGCATGTGCAGCGCGATGAAACCGTGATCAGTCTGCAGCCGCGCGAATACAAACTGTTAGAGTACCTGATGCGTCACGCCGGGCAGGTGGTAACACGGGCCATGTTGCTGGAGCATGTATGGGGTTACCACTTTGACCCCCAGACCAATGTTATCGATGTACATATATCGCGTTTGCGGCAGAAAATTGATAAGGATTTCGAGCATCCTCTGCTCTCCACGGTGCGAGGTGCAGGCTATCGTCTTGGCGCCGAAATAGACGGCTGAGCCAGACACCGTGCAAATCAGGGAAGTTGTCAGCAGTCTCACCTTTCGCTATATCGTCAAGTATATGATGGTGCTAAGCGCCGCCGTGTTTCTTGTGCTGGGCGCATTCTATCTGTACTTCAGTTACACCTCGTTCAAGGCGCTGGGCGACAATGTGGTGGATGAGTTGGATACCCTGCAACTTGTCTATCGCGGGCAGGGTCTGGAGGGAGTGGACCAGTACATTGCCGATCAAACAGCCTTGCCCTCGGTCAATCGCTTTTATTATCTCGTTACGGATGCAACCGGTGCCAAAGTGGCAGGTGATCTGCCGGCTGCGCCGCGCTATCAGGAGTTCGACGATGGCTGGCTCGGGTTCGAGATGGATGTACAGAACTGGGGGAAAGCGGTAGACGTCGATTTTGTTGCGCTTCCCGCGGCGCTGGGCGATGGTTATCGCGCTATGGTGGCCAGCGACTATGCCGATATCGAGGAGCGGGCCCAGCTGGTGTTTCAGACGCTGTTCAGGGTGATGATTGTCACGCTGATACTGGGGATCATCGGCGGATTTTTCAGCGCGGCCCGCGCGCTGGATCAGGTAGAACAGCTGAATCAGGAAATTTCACGCATCGTCCGCGGGGAGCCTGGGCAGCGCATAAAAATTGACGGCGAGGCGGGCTATTTTCGCGCTCTGGCCATGGTGATGAACCAGATGCTGGAGCAGATGGAAACCCTGATGCAGGGTGTACGCCGGGTATCCGACAACATCGCCCACGATCTGCGTACGCCACTGACACGCATGCGCAATGATCTCAGCCAGTTGCGCAATCGCAAGACACCCGTAGAGGGCGCACAGTTGGAGGGGCTTATCGAGGAGTGCGATGACCTGTTGTCCACCTTCAATGCGTTGTTGCGTATCTCCGCGCTGGAGTCCGGCAGCCCGCTTGCCTCAGGTGCAGAAGTTGACCTCAGTGCGCTGTTACATGATGTCGTGGAGTTATACGAACCCATTGCCCATGAGCGCGACATCACCTTGTTAGTAGAAGTGCCTTCCTCGCAGAAGTGCAGAGGTGAAGCCGACCTGCTGGTCCAGATGTTTGCCAACATCCTCGACAACGCACTCAAGTACACACCCGAGAAAGGGTGCATCAGGGTTAATCTGTGCACTGGGCTCAACGGCGCTGGGCACAAGGTGACTATCTCTGATTCAGGGCCGGGCATTCCGGCGGTGGAGCGCAAGAACGTGTTCCGACGGTTCTATCGGGTGGAATCCAGCCGCACGGAGCACCCCGGGCACGGCCTGGGTTTGAGTCTGGTACAGGCCATCGCGCAGTATCACAACGGTACCGTGGCGCTGGGCAGTAATAATCCCGGGTTGCAAGTCCGGGTGGAACTGCCCTGAGCCGGATTAATCCTTCAGGGAAATATGAGTCGTATCGGGCGAGGCCGCAGGCGGGGGCTTGCGGCTTTGCTCATCGTCGCTGGCATCGCCCGGTGGCAGTGCGCTGAGGTGGCTGAGATCCAGTGGCGGCGCTGATGGCTCTGGCGCGGCGCAATCGCTGAAATCGGTACCCTCTGCCGATAGCGCGAGCCCATCCAGATTCGGGGACAATGGCGTTTCGGATGAATCCAGTGTTGGAATAGTATCGCCCACTTCGCCCATGCTCAGGTGGCCGGTATCCGGTGCTGCCGGCGGCGGGGGTGCTTTTTCCGAGAGCCGCTCTGCGGTGGCATCGATAGTGAGTCCGGAGGTATCCACCTCGCGGACAACAGGTGCGGCGCGCTCACTTTCACGCAGTACTTCCGTGCCCGGTGGCGCCAGTATTATGCCGCTGGCGTCAGCGGCTGTGTCCGACTGCTCGGCCTTCGGAGCGGGCGCTGCACTGCGTTGTTGATAGTGGGTCTCATCCGGTGCTGCGGCCAGCGCTGCGATTTTCTCTGCCGCAGTCATGGTGCGCACCGCGGATGGGGGCGAAGCAGGGGCAGCAGCAGGGGCGGATGCCTGTGCGCGCTGGATCACGGGTACTGCGCCGGCCTGTTCCAGAGCCTTCTTGTACTTTACTGCGGTCGCTTTGTCACACTCCCGCTTGATCAGCTGGCGTTTGCCACCAAAAAGTTTGTCTAGCGTGGCCTGATTCGCATTGAACAGCTTCGCCAGCTTGCTGCGGACGTCATTCACATCGAACCCGTCCATCACCTGGCCGGCGAAATATATGTTATAGCGCTCTTCCAATGGGCGGCCCTCCCGTGATTATTCTGCTGGCAGTATAACGCTTACCTGCGTTCGGGTCTCGTGTGCATGACTGCAGCCGGTTTGGCGGTTGCACAGACCTGACCAGTGGCGGGTGCTTCTGGTACCATGGTGGGTCAGAGTGATGTGACCCCTTTTAGTTATGAGTGACCGCGTTCCAACCCGATTCGTGAAAACCCTGCTGCGCATGGTTGGCGACAGGGGCTATGATTTCAGCGCCATGCTGGATGATGCTGGCCTCGATTTTGATCCCCTCGATGATAACGATCCGGCTTACCGCGATGAGATCAGTGCGATGCAGTACTCGCGCGTTTATCAGGGCGTTCTGAGCTTGCTACAGGATGAGACCTTCGGCACCACGGGCAGCGAACTGGTCGCGCCGGGGGCGTTTCGGATGATGTGTTACTGCATCATTTCCTGTCGCAACCTGGGGCAGGCAATTCAGCGGGCCTCTGAGTTCTACCGCACGTTTTTTGATGAGCGCAGCCAGTTGTACGCCAACTTCAGCGATCAGTTTGCCCGCGTGGGTTATCGCACTATCTCGCGTGAGGAACGCCCGCGTGTGGAAGTCGCTGATGCCTACGGCCTTTCCTTGTGGCATCGTTTTTTCGGCTGGTTGTGTGGTCGGCCGCTGGAGCTCAAGCGCGTGGACTTCAGTGGCGATCCGCCGGAGCGACTGAAAAAATATGAGGAGTTGTTTGGTTGTCCGCTCTACTTTAATCAGACGAATGACCTGCTGTATTTCGACAGTGCCTGCCTGGCATGGCCTCTGGTACACACAGAGCACTCACTGCGCGAGTTTTTGCGCACCGCGCCCTACCAGTTATTGCTGATGGAGAGCAATCCGCAGGGTGATAACCTCTCCGCTCAGGTAAAGGCCATGATAGGGCATGAGTTCAGCGAGGGTTTTCCGGGCTTCGAGACAATCAGCCGGGCCCTGCATATGTCTGCGCCGACACTGCGACGCAGATTAAAGCGCGAGGGCACTACCTTCCAGCAACTCAAGGATGAAGCGCGGTGCGAAGCTGCCAAGCTCTGCCTCGACCGCCCTGAACTGTCGATTAACGAAGTCGCCCTGCAGATGGGGTTCACTGACCCCAGTGCCTTCCATCGCTCGTTCAAGAAATGGACACAGCAGACGCCGGGGCAATTTCGCGCCAGTCGACGCGCACGTAAAAGCTGAGCGATGCGCTGTCACCATGGTGCTCGCTTCGCTATAATTTCCCCCCTTTTAAATCGTAATATGCAGGTATTGTCATGACGGTGCAGCAGGACATTGAAACGCAACTTGAGACCACATTTTCACCTGCTGTGCTGGAGGTGACCAATGAAAGTCATATGCACAGTGTGCCGGCCAACTCCGAAACGCATTTTCGCGTGGTGCTGGTCAGTGCCAGCTTCGACGGCTGTAGAAGCGTCGCTCGTCATCAACAGGTATACGCCGCAGTTGCCGAGCAGTTAGCGGGGCCGGTGCATGCATTGGCACTGCACACCTATTCTCCCGACGAATGGCAGGCGCGCGAGCAGAGTGCGCCTGCGTCACCCGAATGCCTCGGCGGCAGCAAAGCTGAACAGCAGTAGGGCACAGTTATGAATCCTGTTGTTGTAGCAGCACTGTACAAATTCGTCGCCCTGGAAGATTACCATGAACTGCGTGAGCCGCTGCTCGATGTCTGCATCGCAGCGGGTACGCGCGGCACACTCTTACTCGCCGCAGAAGGCATCAACGGCACTATCGCCGGTACACGCGAAAGCGTCGACACGGTGCTCGACTACCTGCGCAGCGACCCGCGCCTGGCTGATTTGGAGCACAAGGAATCGCAGGACGCGAAAATGCCTTTTTACCGTATGAAGGTGAAACTGAAGAAGGAAATTGTCACCATGGGGGTGGCCGGTGTTGATCCCAATGCGCGTGTTGGCACCTATGTTCGCCCGCAGGATTGGAACGAGCTGGTCAATGATCCTGAGGTAGTACTGATCGATACCCGCAACGATTACGAATGTGACATCGGCAGCTTTAAGGGGGCGATAGACCCGCGCACAGTAAACTTTCGGGAGTTTCCCGGGTATGTGCGCGCCAATCTCAACCCCGGCGTACACAAGAAGGTGGCGATGTTCTGTACTGGCGGTATTCGCTGCGAGAAAGCCTCGGCCTTTATGCTCAACGAGGGGTTTGAAGAGGTTTATCACCTGCAGGGCGGCATTTTGAAGTACTTGGAGGAAGTGCCGGAAGAGGAGAGCACCTGGGAGGGTGAGTGCTTCGTTTTTGATAACCGGGTGGCGGTCGACCATAAATTGGAAAAAGGGCAGTACGATCAGTGCCATGGTTGCAGGCACCCTATAACCGAGGAGGACAAGCAGTCCGGCCATTACGAGCAGGGCGTGTGCTGTCCCCACTGTTTCGACAAGCAGACGGAGGACCAAAAGCTGCGCTTTCGGGAGCGCCAGAAGCAGGTTGAACTGGCGGCGAGGCGTGGCGAACCGCACGTGGGTGCTCCGCCACCTGCGCGGCAGAAAAATACCTCTGCGTAGGCTTCCCTAGTTTGCTTGCGTGTTATGTCGTCGCTTGATTAACCTGCTAAAGCGCTCAATTCACGTGGAGGTTTAACGCATTCCTGAAGCCACTGACGGGTACGAAAGTACTTCTCCCCGCGCCATTTCCCTGTGAAATTACGCCGCAGAATAGCGGTTCTCCGTCGTCCGAAAGCTGCACTACCGCACCGCCAGAGGCGCCCTTGAATGCGGTGCAATCCGTATCACCAAAACTCCGTTTCTGCTCAGTGATCGTGCAATCCGCGTCGAAGGTGAGCGCGATCCCGCCAGCGCCCAGACCATCATCTTTGGAGAAACCGGCCATGGTGACGGGGTGATTGGGATCTGCTCTGTCCGGGTGTACCTGCAGTGCGACGATCTGCGCGCCGGGTACGGCAATGCGCAATCGCAGAATGGCCCAGTCGGCATGCATGCCGCCGCCATCTTGCAGTCGGTGGGCTTCGCGCTGCACCAATTCACCAGAGATGGACACGGCGGTGAAGGTGATCGGCTTAGTGAGGTCGTCGTACCACTCCAGACAGTGCCAGGCGGTGACAATGGTGTCGGCTTCGCTGCGCCCGGCCCGGGATACCAGCGTAGCGCTGCAATCTTCCACGTAATGTGACCGACGGCCCTCCCGGTAGCGTTGCCCGGGAACTTTCAGTTTGCCCACCGCGCGCAACCAGTTATGTGTCTCACCGGAAAAAACCTGACGGGAGTCCGCTGCACCAGCTGTGATCGCCCACACAGTCATCGTCAACACAGACAGTGTATAGGTGAGCAGGCGCGGGTGATTGCCGATTTTGATGGCGTGTCTTGTCATTTATTCTCGATTGGCATGAAAAAGTGACCAGCGCGTCATTAATCTCGCTTGGCCCTTCGCACCGCTACCCTTAGGATAGTGCGTCGACACTATAACGAGCACACTCAGGTAAAGGAATAGCGTATGGGCCTCTCCAGAGACCGGATAGTAGTTGTCACCGGAGCCAGCCGCGGCGCGGGCAAGGGCATTGCCCTGGCACTGGGTGCCAGCGGCGCTACTGTATATGTCACTGGGCGCACCCGAAACGAAGGGGACGCGCCGCTGCCGGGGACTGTCGAGGCGACAGCACAGGCCGTGACCGACGCCGGCGGTAAAGGTATCCCGGTGTACTGTGATCACGCCGATGACAATCAGGTAGCGCAGTTGTTCGAGCAGGTGAAGCAGGAGCAGGGGCGTCTCGATATCCTCGTCAATAATGCCACCAGTTTGCACGATGCGTTGACGCAGGCCGGGCCTTTCTGGGAAAAACCACTGGCGCTGACGGAGATATGGGATGTGGGCATGCGCTCTCACTACTCGGCAGCCTGGCACGCCGCGCCGCTGTTGGTGACGAACGGCGAGGGTTTGATCGTCAATACCTCGTCCTTCGGTGGGCGTATCTATATGCACGGCCCAGCATACGGCGCCGGAAAAGCCGCGGTGGATAAAATGGCACACGATATGGCGGTCGACTTTCGCCCCTTCAATGTTGCCGTGGTCTCGATCTGGATGGGGCTGCTGTTGACCGAGCGCAGTCGCAAGGTGTTCGATGCCGAGCCTGAAAAGTATGCCGACCTGGTTGCCACCGCAGAAACACCGGAATTCACTGGCCGGGTGATAGACGCATTGGCGGTCGACTCGCAGCGCATGGACAAAAGCGGCAAGGT
Organism: Halioglobus japonicus; assembly: GCA_902705825.1. Taxonomy (GTDB): domain Bacteria; phylum Pseudomonadota; class Gammaproteobacteria; order Pseudomonadales; family Halieaceae; genus Marimicrobium. The sequence goes on from CACSIL010000002.1 coordinate 17,208, forward strand.
GCTGATAGGTGCAGAACTGGGGCAGGAGTATGGCATCAGTGACGCCAGTGGCAGTATCCCCATCTCACACCGGGCGTTTTTCGGCGAGCCAACCACATATGGTGATGCCGTGGTTGAATAAACGTCGCATACGCGCCGTGCCCTTGATACCTCAAATGGAGGATGCATTGCGCGTTCGTGAACACTACAGTGCTAACGCTCCGGTGAGTTTTTTTGAAGTGTGGCCGGAGCCAGATAATTACCTATATCGATACCCCTGATGGGGCCACAGCAATGAGGCATAGAGCATGAATAAGTACGGACTGGAAAGCCCACGCGCAAAGGAACTGATCAATGCGGCTACCGCAATGGGGCCAGCACTGACAGAGCGTCGCGCGCGCGCTAAAGCCGAGGTACGCGTGCCGGATGAAACCGTGGCCGAATTCGCTGAAGCCGGCTTTTTCAAGATACTGCAGCCTGAGCAGTGGGGTGGATACGCTATGGACCCCCAGGTGTTTTATGCCGTGGGTCTGGAAGTCGCCCGGTTCTGTCCATCCAGCGCATGGATTCTGGGTGTGATCGCAGTGCATAACTGGCAGCTTGCCGTATTCGATGATCAGGCCGCACAAGATGTGTGGGCGGAAGATCCTACGACCCTCATCTCATCGTCTTACGCGCCTGTCGGTAAGGTGAAGGTTGTCGACGGCGGTTTCCGTCTCAGCGGTCGCTGGAGCTTTTCCAGTGGTTCAGAGCATTGTAAGTGGGCATTTCTCGGAGCCGTTGTACCGACACCCGAAGCGCCTTTTGATATGGCGAATTACCGGACCTTTCTGGTGCCTATCAGCGATTACGAGATAGTGAAGAACTGGGATGTGGTGGGCCTGCAGGGCACCGGTAGCCACGATATTGTCGTCGATGACGCCTTCGTGCCCGAGCACCGCACGCATAAATCAATGGACGGCTTCTTGTGCGATAACCCCGGAAACGCGGTGAATACCGCACCGTTGTACCGTATGCCCTTCATGCAGGTCTTTGTGCGCGCGGTGTGTACCGCCACGCTGGGCGCCTGTGATGGCGCTCTGGATGCGTTTATCGAAGTGGCGAAAACGCGACAGGTGGGGCCGAATAAAATGAAGAATGATCCGTTTGCGCGGGTCATTGCTGCCGAGGTGAAGGCCTCCATCGAGGAAATGAAATTAACGCTGATTCGCAACTTTGATGCGATGATGGAGTGCTGTCGCAACGGTGTGCCCATCCCTATTGAGGACCGTGTGCGTTACCGGTACGATTCGGCGGTGGTGGCCGATCGCTGTCTCGCACTGTCCAGTAAGATGCTCAAGGCAGCAGGTAGCGGCGGTATTCGTATGGACAGCGATCTGCTGTCTTTCCACCTCGATATTCTCGCCAGTCAGGCGCATGTGGCGAATCATTCCACACCCTTTGCTATGAATATGGGCGGTGTGTTGTTTGATGAACCCAACGGAGACTTCGCCCTTTAGGGCGTGGTGCTTGCAGCAGGAGGCAAAATGAAAAAGCAGGGTCGATTGCTCGAAGATCGCTACGCCGATTGTGCGAACGGTTACCGTATTCACTATCTGGACGAAGGGGAGGGCGAGGTCGTGGTATTCCTGCACGGCTCGGGCCCCGGCGCCAGCGGCTACAGTAATTTCAAGGGTAACTACCCTCACATGGTGAAGGCTGGTTATCGCTGTATTGTTCCCGATCTCATCGGCTACGGCTTTTCCGACAAGCCCGACGATGTCGATCACCCACTGTCCTTCTTCGTTGAGTGCATCAAGCAGACGCTCGATGTGGCCGGGGTCGAACGCTGCACGCTGGTGGGTAACTCACTCGGCGGTGCGGTCGCTATTGCGCTGACACTGGACTATCCGGAGCTGGTTGAGAAGCTCATCCTGATGGCACCGGGTGGGCTCAGTGATCTCCCCGAGTACCAGCAGATGCCGGGCATGCAGAAGGTCTTTCAGGTATTCGGTTCCGGAGAGCCGGTGACCCCTGCGGTGATGAAGGATCTGTTTGCCACCGGGCTGATGCACGACCCGAAACACGCCACCGATGAACTGGTGGAAGAGCGCATGCAGATCATGCAGATTATGAATGGCCATGTGATGGCGACGATGCACGTGCCCAATCTGGTGGACCGTCTGCACGAGTTACAGTGTCCCGTGCTGGGCTTCTGGGGCATGGATGAGAAGATGATGCCGGAGAACGGTATCATGGCAATGGCGAAGAATATTCCGCACCTGCGGCTTATCCTGGTTACCGAGTGTGGCCACTGGGTTATGGTGGAACACGAGGCAATGTTTAATCGCACCTGCCTGGATTTTTTGCAGAACGGTTGATTTCGCCGCGCTTGAATCGGGCTATCTGGGGAATATGAGTAGATGATGGACAACAACAAGATTAACGCGCTGGGAGAGGAGTTATATACAGCCTTGCGCAGCCAATCGACCCTGGCCCCGCTGACAGAGCGGGAACCGGACATCACAATCGAGGATGCCTACCATATCTCCCAGCGCATGGTGAACCTGCGTCTGGAGCGCGATGGTGAGCGTATTGTGGGCAAAAAAATAGGTGTTACCAGTAAACCTGTGCAGGACATGCTCGGCGTATTCCAGCCCGATTTCGGCTTTCTCACCAACACCATGGAATATCCGGATGGATCAGACATCCCCATCGCCGGGAATATGATTGCGCCGCGCGCCGAGGGTGAAATTGCGTTCCGCCTGAAAAGTGATCTGGTTGGCCCCGGGGTGACCGAGCAGGACGTACTCGATGCCACCGCGACTATCATGCCCTGTTTTGAAATAGTGGATTCGCGCATTCTCGACTGGAAAATCAAAATCCAGGACACAGTGGCGGACAACGCCTCCTGCGGTGTCTATGTGCTGGGAAAAAACGAGGTCGATCCGCGTGACTTCGATCTGCCTAATTTGAAGATGACGATACACAAGAATGGCGAGTTCAACTCCGAGGGGCTTGGCAGCGCGGTGCAGGGCAATCCACTGACGGCAGTGGCCTGGCTGGCGAATACTCTGGGTGAATTTGGAATTCCCTTCAAAGCGGGTGAAGTGATACTTTCCGGGTCGCTGGCGCCGTTGATTCCGGTGGTTGCAGGGGATGAGATGTCGTTGGAGATCGCTGGCATTGGNGGGTGTAGTTGCCGCTTTGTTTGACTACCCGGCAAGCGGCACTCAGCGTGCGGCAGGCTGATTGTTCGTTATCCGAGAATTGATTGTTTTCAAACAGCATCGCCACCCACAGTAGGATACCCTCGAACAGCGCTAAAGCTGAAGAGCTGCACTGTTTTGTAAAGTTACACAAGACAAAATGATCCGAGCAATCTAGCAACAGGCCCGGATATGTACCTGACATGATTAGCAACAAGAGAACCATCATGAGCAAGAAAGTAAAAGCAGCAATCATAGGCCCCGGTAACATCGGCACAGATCTGTTGATGAAAGCCATGCGCAGTGATCTGATCGAACCCGTGTGGATGGTCGGCGTCGTGCCGGACTCACCCGGACTGGCAAGGGCGGCGGAAGCCGGCCTGAAGACCACGGCAGAAGGCGTCGACGGTATGCTGCCAACCATGCGTGAAGACGGCGTGCAGATCTGCTTCGATGCCACGTCTGCGTATGTGCATGCCGAGAACAGCCGCAAGGTGAACGAACAGGGTGCGGTGATGATCGACCTGACACCGGCCGCTATCGGCCCTTTCTGTGTGCCACCGGTAAACCTTGCAGAAGCTGTGAATGCAAAGGCAATGAACGTAAACATGGTGACTTGCGGCGGGCAGGCAACCATCCCGATGGTGGCGGCCGTCAGCCGGGTGCAGCCGGTGAGCTACGGTGAGATCGTGGCCACGGTGAGCAGTAAATCGGCTGGGCCGGGTACACGTAAGAATATCGATGAGTTCACGCGCACTACCGCCAGCGGTATCGAGAAAGTTGGCGGCGCGAAAAGCGGCAAGGCCATTATCGTGATCAACCCTGCAGAGCCACCGCTGATTATGCGCGATACCATCCACTGCCTGACCGAAACAGAGCCCGATCAGGCCGCTATCACGAAGTCTGTGCACGAGATGATCGCCGAGGTGCAGAAATACGTGCCGGGTTACATCTTGAAAAACGGCCCGGTGTTTGACGGCAATCGTGTCTCCATTTATATGGAAGTCGAAGGCCTGGGCGATTTTCTGCCCAAGTATGCGGGCAACCTGGATATTATGACGGCGGCTGGCCTGCGCACAGCGGAGATGTACGCCCAGGAGATTCTGTCGGGTAATTTCGTACCCACCGCTGCCTGATAGGCAGTCTGTTGCTATACACGCTAACGCGAGCAGCAGGCCCGATAGTCATTCGCCACAGACAAATGTAAGAGACGACGAGAGAACGCAACAATGAACCTTTCCGGAAAGAAGATCACTGTACACGACATGTGCCTGCGCGACGGCATGCACCCCAAGCAACACCAGATCACGGTGGAGCAGATGGTCACGATTGCCAAGGGCATGGACGAGGCGGGCATTCCGCTGATTGAAGTCACCCACGGTGACGGCCTTGGCGGTGCATCGGTGAACTACGGTTTCCCTGCAGCCAGTGATGAGGAATACCTGACGGCGGTTTGTAAGGAGATGAAAAACACCCGTGTGTCGGCGCTGTTATTGCCCGGCATCGGAACGGTGGATCATCTGAAAATGGCAGTGGATTGCGGTATCTCAACCATCCGTGTCGCCACGCACTGCACCGAGGCAGACGTGTCGGAACAGCATCTGGCTATGGCGGCTAACTACAAGGATCTGGATACGGTCGGCTTTTTGATGATGGCCCATATGATTGGGCCGGAAGAGCTGGTCGCGCAATTGAAGATGATGGAGGACTTCGGTGCCAACTGCGTCTACATCACCGATTCAGCGGGCTATATGCTGCCGGACCATGTCACGGAGCGAGTGGCATTGGCGCGAGCAGAACTGCGACCGGAAACAGAGCTCGGCTTTCACGGCCATCACAATATGGCCATGGGCATCGCCAATTCATTGGCGGCGGTTGAGGCCGGCGCTAACCGTATCGATGGTTCGCTGGCGGGTCTGGGTGCCGGTGCGGGCAATACGCCGCTGGAAGTGTTTTTGGCAGTGTGTGACCGCATGGGGATTGAGACAGGGGTGAACCTGTTCAAGGCGATGGATGTGGCCGAAGACCTGATCGTGCCGATGATGGATCACCCTATCCGCATCGACCGCGATGCACTGACACTTGGCTACGCCGGTGTTTACTCGTCCTTCCTGCTGTTTGCCAAACGCAGCGCAGAAAAATACGGCCTCTCCAGTCGCGACATCCTGGTTGAGCTGGGGCGTCGTAAAACGGTGGGTGGCCAGGAAGATATGATCGAAGATCTGGCGCTGGATATGGCCAAAGAACGCGGCCTTTGATCCATCAGCGCCTACAGACTAACGCTGGTTACTTTTGTATCCAGCCATCTCCGGTGTTGATGTAACCACCCGGAGAGGTCTTCTCTATAGCTTTGAGGCCTGCGCGAGCTTCCACAGCCTGCAGGCTGATATCATTTTTTGCCGCGATCTCCTGGTAGTACACCTTGCGCTGACTGTTGATACTCACCACCAGAGCGTCCACTTCAGGGGAAGGCTTAACCGCTGCGATATAGCCCATATTGGTTTCACCCACCAAGCCGCTGGATTTGGCCTCATCGAGATCCATTGCAAGCGCTGATACTGTCATAGTGAGCGACAGAGCCAGGCCAGCCAGTGTGCGGCGTAAGAAGTGTGTGCGTTGCATGGTATTTATCTCCTAAAAAAGTTTGCTGTCGTCGGCGAACAGTTCGTCCAGTTCTTTGTCCACTTTGACCCGTATTTCGTGCTCAATCTTTACGTTCAGGTTAATAGTGATGGGCTCTTTGGGAGCATTCACCTGTACTGTCGGAGTGCAGGCGGCAACCAGCGACAACAAGCATGTGAAAATAATTATTCGCATGAAGATTCCTTTAGTGGGCCTGGTTGTTCATTTTATCGATTGAGCTGAGAGCTTGGAGTAGCGGTTGTTGTAAAAGTTCATTTCAGCCCGCCTTCAATTTCTTTCACCAAGTTATCACTAAGCCTCAGGCTTTGTAAAAGGGGATCGATATTTTGTTCCAGATTGATATTAAAATTGACTGGCTGGCCCTCATACAGTGTGGGGTTGCTGCCCTCCAGAGATAGCCCGAGTAGCAGGTTCCCAGCTTTGTCCAGTTCTACTTTGCTGCTCAACACCTGGTACTGAAAATCACTCAGCAGATTTAATGCGAGTTTCAGCTCAGGGTTACTGTTGGCCAATGCACGGGCTTCATCGGTGGCGTTGTAGCGAATACTGCCGCCTGGGGGCAGGGCGCGCAGATAGCCCTTTTCGATAATGACCCGGCCATCGGCGATTGTCAGCGGAAGTTCGCCCTCTAGCTTGCCCACTGCCTGTATGTCGGCATTCTGTTGCAAGGCGACCAGTTCGCCCAGTTGCCACTGTTGCGCCTGCAGTGTGATGTTGTTGCTGGATGCGGCAAAATCCCACTGTTGCCGTTCCGGCAAGGTTAATCGGCCGCCGAACAGCTTGGCGGAAAATGCTTCTATGCGCACGTTTGGCAACGCAACAGCTGTGGGCTTTGGCAGGCTCGCGCGCAAATGAATTTCCTGTATCTCAAAGCCGAGTGCCAGCCTGTCCAGAGAAACATCCAGCGGTGCCAGCGTTTTCCAGCGCTCAATACCCGACCACTGCGCAGTGAGTGAGAGGCCATCAAATTGGTATTCATTGACGCTGCCCGCAGTGTTTTCAAGTGTGATCTGCGAGCGTTGTTGCCAGTTGGCTGTATCGTATGTCTTGCCTACGAGGGTGGAGTCAAGGCGCATACTACCGGAGCGGAACGCCACGGTATCCTGCAGTATTTTAAAATGGCGCAGCAGCGGTGAGATTGATGCCCACAAATAGGACACATCCGTAATTTGCGCATTGAGTTGGTAGTTACCCGTTTCCGCCACCAGACTATGGGTTCCCTCCAGATTGGCGTGCATACTCTCTGCCGTATCGGCAAGGCGCAGATTGAACGTGTTGTTCTCGGCGCTTCCTTGCTGTGAGAGTGCAATCTGCAACGATGGAACGGTCTGTTTTTGCAAGCGCGTATTAAGCACAGCACTGAGTGTTGTTTTCGCGTCTAACTGATCAGCCAAGTTCACGGTTGTATCCAGGTTGAGCTTCTGTACGCTGATCCGCGATTCCTTGCCACCCAGCGATAACTGCGCATTATTTGTTTGCATAGACCATTGGCCCGGAAGCGGTGAGGCGATATGTAAGGGCTCCACCAGTTCCACCGCTACCGGTATGTCATTTTTCAATTGCAACCACTGCACCCAGTCATCGGGTAGTGCCAGCAATTGTGCGGGGATTTCTCCGGCAAATTTGAAAGGCTGCAAGGTTGTCTGTATGCGACCTTGGTTAACATTGCCGTCAATAGTCACCGTGCCGGTTGCCGCTGTGACCAGATCGCGGATATCCAGTTGCCTGATGTCGTTGGATAGCTGAAAGCTCGCCTTTAGCTGTTGCAACAGCGCGTCAACGGAGCCCGGCCCTGCATCCAAACTGAGGTCGTCCGGGTGGTTAATCTGTGCGCTAAGGTTACTCTCACCCCGCGCGGCGAACTCTTCTGCAGGCGGAAAGCCCAGCGCAAGATGTTGTTGCGTATCGATTTCGCGCAACCACGATACTGTCGGAGCGAATTGCACCCGACCCTGTATATTCCACTGCCAACGGTCATCTACGGCGTTCACCCCTTGCGCCGAAAACGTTGCGATAGCCGCCTGCTGTTCACCCGCTATTTCTTCTTCATTGGCGGCCAGAGAGAGGCTTAGCCGGGTCTCGCCCGAGTCGATATCGGAGAGTACCTCTACCAGAATCTCGCGCCCTGCAAGCGTGGTGGCAAGCGTTGCGTCTAACTGTTGATTGAGTACTATTGAGCCACTGGCGGCGATGGGTTGTAACTTCGGTGAACGGTAACTGAGGCTCCACTGCGGCACGCTAAGTGACGCTATGGGCAGCTGCGCTACCAGGCGATGGGGTACCAGTGAGTCCAGCACAATCGGCTCTTGAGCCGTGCTGCTGCCTTCACCGGTTTGCTCAATGGACAATGCCAGTGATGACACTGACAGAGAATCCATCTCTGCGCCCAGTAGTACCCGCCAATCGTACAGCACCTCACCGGATGCCAGGCGTACCTCGTACGCGTAATTCTCGTAGGTGCCACGCAGCATCAGGGAGTCCACACTGGCGTCACTATGGGTAATGCTCAGCCCCTCAAACTCAATATCCTCGACACCGTACTGCTGCAGGTAGCGCTGGGCCTGTACGCGCAGCAGTTCGGGTAGATTCTGGTAGAGGTAGAACCCGGCGCCTACAGCGCCGAGCAAAGCAAGGCCGAGGCAAATACGAAAAGTGTGGGAGCGAATCATGCCGCAGAGTTTAATTGACCTGCTTGCAGGAGCAACAGTTCATTTTTTCAGCCGACGCCTGTAGTCTGTAGGCCTTTGATCAAATCGATAGGTGTGGGGAGTAATCATGAAGAGCAATCGTCTGGGTAAGAGCGGTATTGTGGTGTCGGATATTTGCATGGGGACGATGACGTTCGGCCACCAGGCAGATGAAAAGACCGCCTTTCGTATCATGGATATGGCCTATGACGCCGGCGTGGATTTTTATGACACAGCTGAAATGTACCCGGTACCCCCCGATGTTAAATACGTTGGCGCGACGGAGGAGATTGTCGGGCGCTGGCTGAAGACCAAGGATCGCGATTCGGTGATTCTTGCATCCAAGGTCGCAGGCCCCAGCCATTCATGGATAAAGGCGCCACTGCGCGGTGGCAAGACCGGCCTGGATCGACACCATATTGTCCGAGCGGTGGAGACAAGCCTGCAGCGCCTGGATACAGACTACATCGACCTGTACCAGACCCACTGGCCTGACGACGATTTTCCGCTGGAAGAAACCATGATGGCACTGGATGAACTGGTGCAGTCGGGCAAAGTGCGCATACTGGGTTGCAGTAATGAAACAACCTGGGGGCTGATGAAAAGCCTGTGGGCGTCGGATGCCCACGGAGTGGCACGACACCACACCATACAGAATAATTTCAGCCTGAATAATCGACGGTTCGAGGACGAGCTGGCTCAGGCGTGCAGGCAGGAGGGCGTCAGCCTGCTTCCCTATTCGCCCCTGGCCGGTGGTGTTCTCAGTGGCAAATATAACGACGGTGCGTTTCCCGAAGGAGCGCGCTTCTCGCTGTACCAGCATGCGCCCAAGCGCCAACAGGTGATGTTGCACCGCTTCCTGAATGAAAAGACCTTGGAATGCACGCGTCGTTATCAGGCGATTGCCGCTGATCTGGGTATCTCTGTAGTAACGCTGGCGATAGCCTGGAGCAAACAGCATGATTTTGTCGCCTCTACCATTGTAGGAGCAACCACGGCTGAGCAAGTGCCGGAGTTATTGGCGGCGGCGGATGTTGTTTTAACGACGGAAACCCTGGCGGCAATCGATGCCGTATCGAAAGACGTGCCATACCCCATGGGTTAACCACGAGTCGAGTGCACCACTTCTGATTGGAGAGATGTGAGCGAACTATTGCTTGTGCCGATTGTTTTCTTTACCTCCTGCCTGACAGGGATTATGGGCATGGGTGGAGGGGTGTTGCTGATAGCGGTGATGCCGGGCCTCATTCCGGCGTCTGTAATTTTGCCGCTGCACGCAGCCACGCAACTGGCCAGCAATAGCTCCCGGGCGGCGTTCGGTTGGCGCGACATTGACCCCGGCATCATCCCGGCATTTGTAGTGGGCGCGGTGATTGGCGCGTGGCTAGGGTCTGAGGTATACCAGCTGCTGGATATGCACTGGCTGCCCGCACTGATCGGTGTACTGATACTGCTGTTCACCTGGGCGCCGCTGCCTGCGGTTCGCGGGGGAGGGCAGTTGTCTCTGCTGTTTTTGGGTTTTTATCAGACGGGCCTGGGTATGTTGGCGGGGGCAACAGGCCCGGTAGGCGCGGCGGTATTACTCAGGCGCAATACCGCAAGAGACTGGCTGGTTGTTAACACGGCGGTATACATGACGCTTAACCATGCCATGCGAGTAGCCGCATTCGTCGCCATTGGCTTCAGCTTTGCGTCCTGGTGGCCGCTACTCAGTGGCATGATTGTGGCGAGTATTATCGGTTCCTGGGTTGGAACGCGTCTGCGGCGCTTCGTGCCACAAGTTAATTTTCAGCGCCTTTTTCGCTGGATGGTGACATTGCTGGCGCTGCGCATGATCGCTCTCCCGATGATGGCAGCGGCATGACACGCGCACGCGTTGCACCCCGCTGGCGCCAAGCTTTTACCAAAGGGCAGTATACTAGGCCGGTGCTTCGAAGCGCTGTAAAGGCCTGCACCGGGATACTTACCCAGACAGCAGTTTTATTTAGTTCAGAGGACTTTAACGGATGAAATTCCGCGGTGGTGCATTGATATGTTTGACGCTTGCCGGTTGTGGCGTAGGTAATGTCATGCCTGGCTTTTCTTCGCAGGGCGGCTCCTTTCTCCCGGACGAGCGCCCTTTGGCAACAACGCTCGTTTATGACTGTAATGGTTACGACTTTGTGGCTCGCCTCGGCCCCGGCGAGATGGCGATATGGTTGCCCGATGAGTATGTCATCCTCTCTCAGGTACGAAGCGCATCTGGCACTCTGTATGAAGAGGGGGATATCTCATTCTGGAACAAGGGAGATGAGGCCATGTTGACTGTGGCCGGGCAAAGCCACCTGAATTGCCAATTACAGCCAGAGCGAGTGCCATGGGAAGATGCGCGGCGCCGTGGCGTGGATTTTCGTGCAGTAGGCAACGAGCCAGGCTGGCATCTGGAAATTCAGAATGGGCGGCAATTGCTGCTGGTGTCGGACTACGGGATGGCGCGCAATCTGGTGCCCGACCCGGTAGCATCCGACAGTGGCGACATACGTGTTTATACCGGTTCAGTCGGCGATCGCGAAATGCGCGTGGAGATACTGGAGCAGGCCTGCGTGGATACGATGAGCGACCAGCAGTTTCCTTACCGTACCGTTGTGACGTTTGATAACGTCCACTACGAGGGCTGTGGGCACTATCTTGAATACCCCTGGCAGGATCTGGATTAGCGATGAGCACGTGCTCGGGTGTAGCTTGGCACGGCGATTCTCTTGCAATTTTTCATGCAGATAGTGCGGGGAGGTCTGTCGTGGTATCGACTAGTAGTCAGCCTCAATCCAGCTGCATTGGTGCAGGTCTCCAGATATGGACATGGCTACTAGTCATGTATGGCTATATTTACTCACACGTGGCTAGATATGGGCAGAGTGTCTACAATTAGTTACAACGTATGTTTATCTGTTATATGGAATTCGAGGATCAACATTGGGAATTCTAAAATGGATCAGAAGAATGCTAACCGGCGGCCCATTTTATGTCCGTCTCTCTAGAGATAAAATAAATGTGACCAATTCAAAATCTGGTTCGAGCTTCATCGATGAACCTATCGTCGCAATAAGCGAGCCACCAAATCGAACTATTCTTGCAATAGGAAGTAAGGCCAGGATTGCCGGTGGAGTTTCAATAAATCCGTTTTCTCATCCACGCCTATTTGTGTATGAATTTGAGGTGCTAGAAAAATTGTTGCAGCATGCATTCTCTGTGGTATCCAACAGTCGTGTACTAGCTCCCGCACCGATGGTAGTAATACACGTCGTAGAAAAACTTGAAGGCGGTTTAACTGACATTGAAAAGCGGGTGCTACGTGAGGCAGCATTTAGCGCCGGAGCGTATGATGTGAAGCTCTGGGAGGGTCCAGAACTGACCAACCAGCAACTACAAGCAGGTGAGTATGGTCGTCGAGCCATATAACAAGAACGGTCAAAAAGGACGCTGAACTTGCTCCACTAAAACGGACACCTCAATCTAACGCGGAGTCCACGCATACCGAAGAACGTAATTGGGCAACTTGAATCCAGGCTGCCCCCTTGTTCGAAATCTGGAGGTTATTCATGTTTAGAAAAATTGTCGCCGTAGCGCTATTCGTCTCCTTTATCGCGATGTCTTCGTCTGGCTTAATGATGTTCTTTATTGAAAAGCCTTCGTTCACTATCCAAATGCACCCCGTGCATAAGTTATTTGGCTTAATCATGGTACTTTCCGTTATCGGACACTTGAGCTTCAACCTGAAGTCCATAATCAAATATCTGAAAGCGCGCCCGGTCGCAATCTTCGGCGGTGCTATGGTGTGTCTACTGGTGGTGCTTTATGGCGTTGCGTTGAACAATACAGTACCTGCTGAAATTGCGGTGCCTATGGACAAATTGGCGGCAGAGGCCGAAGCACAGGAATGATTTTGTACTCCCTCTTTGCTTGCCAACAAGGTAAATACTGGTGACAACTTTGCACACATTTATACGGCGTCAACCAGAATGAGAAAGACTGATAAGAAAATGGATAAGGCGCTTGTAAAAGCATTGACTGAGGTCTGTGAGATAGCGCTAAAAGACTTTGATGGCTTTGAATGGATAACCCATTTCGTGCACTACGATAATTTCCCTGAGTCTCTTTCTGTTGTCTGTATTTTTAGTACCAATGAACAGCTCAAAAAGACTGAGCTGGGTGGTATTTATACGCTGATCAATGAAAAGCTGTTGTCCATCGGTGTAAAGCTGAAGGATATACGGCGGCACGTGGATTTTGATACGGAAGAAAACTGTACCAATGAGAACAGCGGTAACTGGAAAGAGCGGTTCAAATAGCCACTGTTTGGCACGGCAATGCCTGGTGCAGTTAATCACCCGCCATTTGGTTGGCCAGCTGTTGTAAACGTCTGCCAGACGATAACGTTGAACACGGATGTCGGCTTCACAGTGCTCACACCTGCAGGCATCAAAATATGGATAGACCGGTTTTGGTGGTGAACATCTCCAGCACCTTGATGCCCAGCAGTGAGTTACCGTGACGATTTAGCTCCGGGCTCCAGACCGCAATGCTCAGTTGGCCGGGAACGATAGCGACTATACCGCCACCCACGCCACTTTTTCCCGGTAGACCAACCAGGTAGGCAAACGCGCCGGCCTCGTCATAGAATCCGCAAGTGAGCATGATCGCGTTGACACGCTTGGTCTGGCTTGAGCTGAGAATGCGTTCGTCTGAAGAGGGTACAACACCGTTATTCGCCAGGAAAAGGAAAGATCGGGCCAAACCGGCGCAGCTCATGGTTATTGCACATTGGTGGCAATACACATCCAGTATGGCTTCATCGCTGTGGCGGATGTTGTCACGCGCGCGCATGAAATTGATCAGCGCGCGATTGTTAAAGCCGGTTTCTTTTTCGGATTGGGCGACTACCTCGTCATAGTCAATTTGTGAACAGCGCAGCCGGTCGACGAAGGCAAGCATTTCGTCGTTTGGTCGGTCCAGGTCATCCAGCAAGGTATCCACAACAACCAGCGCGCCGGCATTGATAAAGGGATTGCGGGGGATGCCATTTTCGTATTCCAGCTGTACCAGTGAATTGAAGGGGTTGCCGGAGGGCTCCACACCAACGCGCTGCCAGAGTGCATCGCCTTTGGTTTGTATGCCCAGGGTCAGGTTGAACACCTTGGAGATGCTCTGGATGGAGAACTTTTCCTGTGCATCACCCACCATAAAACACTCACCACCAATAGTTTCTATCGCGATCCCGAGTTTTTTTGGGTTCACCGATTGTAGCGCCGGTATGTAATCGGCAACTTTGCCCTGGCCAGACAGCGGCAGCACTTCCTGATAGATGTCTTCGATGACGGACTGAAAATCCATGCGGGGCCTCAAGACTATGAGTGGTTAATAAACTGTTATTGTGACAGGCGAACCCGGTTCACGGCCAGCTTACAGGGCCAGAGCCCGGTGTAGAAACGCGGTGATCCGTTCTTCCAGCGATTGCTTGTCACTCTGGGCACCCAGTGTGACCGCACCGCGTGGATAGAAATGCCCGTAGCCCGGTACCCAGGCAAACTCTGCGTCTGCCTGCATCTGCCCAAATGCCTGCAGCATGCCGGCACTGCCGAGACGGACACCGGGCAGATCGTTCTGGCCTACTATCAGCAATAGGGGGGGCGTGGGGCCTGTCTGTGTGGTGCGAAGTAGATCGTATCCCCAACTGCTGCCGGATAGGGAGACGACAGCCGCGACGTCATCACCGGCGCCGTAGGCTACGTTGATGGCCGTGATGGCACCGGAAGAGAAACCGCCAATGGCGATACGTGCTGGGTCCACATTGTATTCCCCCGCGTGGGTACGCACGAATGTCAGCGCCTTCTGCATATCTTCTGCCGCCGCCAGAATGCCCTGCCACAGCATGAGGCGAGAGGCGTCGTTAAGTAGAGGCAACCCCATTTTTTCACGGACGAAGTCTATGCGCCCTGTGGCTAGGGGCGCTGTAGCGTCTTGCCAGGGCATTAGCCGAGGATCGTCCAGTGGTGTAACGATGACGGGGTATTCCGGTACCAGCCGGTAGTCGATCGCGAAACAGTTGAAGCCGCGCCGCGCAAACTCGTGACAGTATTCCGCTACCGGTGTGTTTTGTGCCCCGTCTTCCACATAGGATTGCGCAGCACGCGAGCCGCGATGAAACGCACCGCCAAAAGCAAGCAGCAGCGTGGGTGCCGGTTTGCTGCCAGCGCCCACTGGTTGGTAGCTGTCCAGCAGAAGAGGGCGGCTGCGCACTTTCCCAGATTCACCGATTTCGCCCTGCCCGTACACCACATTACGCTCGACGGTCACCTCATACTGCTTGCTCTTGAAGTCATCGTTTGGTGCCGCTATGACAATTCCCGCCTGCAAAAGCAAGGCCGCCAACACAATACGCTGGTACATATTTACCGTTCTCATTATGGAGATGTGGGCCGAGTCTACCCGAGCATCGGTTATACCTCAAAAAGGCTCGAGCAAGCGTGCTTTAACACGCTTTGATCGGTGCATCAGGGAATTAACGCCAGAGACTCTCTGATTTCCTCCCGGGTGGGCTTTAGCTGCATTAGCCCCTTTCGTTCTCGGCGGATACCTAGGTAGTAGAGGATCGGGCAAGCGATAAAAATTGACGAGCTTGTACCCACGATAATCCCGAATATCATGGGTTTGGCAAAACTGGACACGGCTTCCCCGCCCGCCACGGCCATTGGCAGCAACGCCAATAGAGTCGTTGCTGAGGTAAACAGCGTTCGCGTCAGTGTCGCCGATATACTTTCATTAAGAACGCTGATCAGCGATGTATTGGGGGCAGCTCGGAGGCCTTCACGCACTCGGTCAAACACCACCACTTTGTCGTTTATTGAATAGCCAATGAGAGCGAGTAGGGCAGCAACTGCGGTGAGGTTGAATTCCAGCCCGGTTAGCGCAAAGAAACCAATGGTCTTGGTAATATCGAGGCCGTTGGTGATTATTGCGGCCATCGCAAAATGTGACTCGTATCGAAACCACAGATAAGCGAGCATGCCACCTGCCGCCAGCAGTACGGCAAGAACGGATGCATCAGCAAAACCGCTGGAGATTTTGGGGCCGACCATGTCCACTTTGGGAAAAGTCGCAGAGGGATCTTCGCTGAGAACGGATTGTTTCAACACGTCAATCTCATTGGCGTTTACCAACTCGTCGCCAGCGTTCACTGGCAGCCTCACCAGAAAATGCCCCTTATCGCCAAATTCCTGAATGCCCGCTCGCTCAAAACCATGGCNCAGCAGGGTGCTGCGCATGTTCTGCACGGTGAGATGCTCTGCGTTTACTTCAACAAGGGTTCCGCCGGTAAAGTCGACTCCATAATTGAGGCCGACGCCGAAAAACAAACCGACTGAGCCCAGTGACAGTATTGCTGAGAGCGCCAGCCCGACAATTCTCCCGCCCAGAAAGTTGATGTTGCGTTTACTAATGTGGTCCAGCAGCTTAAATCCGGGGAAATGAAGAACGTCCTTTCCCTTGTTTCTCGCCTGCCAACTAATCAGTACACGTGTCACCGCGATAGACGTGAACAGGGAGGTAACCAGACCGATGCCAATGGTCACGGCAAAACCCCGCACAGGGCCGTTACCAAACAGAAACAGCAGGCCGACAGCGATAAGGGTGGTAACGTTTGCGTCAACAATGGTTGCGTAAGCTTTATCAAAGCCCGCTCTAATGGCCGTCATGGCTCGTTTGCCTCGAGCTGATTCCTCGCGAATACGCTCGTTGATCAGAATATTGGCATCAACCGCCATACCAATAGTGAGAATAATTCCGGCTATGCCAGGAAGCGTAAGGGTTGCGTTAAAGGCACTCAATATGCCGAAGATCAACGCAATATTTATGGTCAGACTGAAGCAGGCAATTAATCCCCATGTTCTATAAATGAGCGTCATAAACAGCAGCACCAATGCAGCGCCCAAGAGCCCGGTATACAAGCCCATTTCAATGGCGTCACTGCCAAGATCTGGTCCGACGGTACGCTCCTCCACGACTGTCAGGGGTGCAGGTAGCGCACCGGCGCGGAGTAACAGGGCAAGGTCACGCGCTTCTTCCGTGGTGAAATGCCCCGAGATTTCACCACTACCCGTGGCGATAGTGCTTCGTATGACGGGCGCAGTGATCACGGTGTTGTCGAGCACTATCGCTAGTGGTCGCCCGATATTGTTTCGCGTGATTTCGCCAAACAATTTGGCGCCAACATTATCGAGTGAAAAGGTGACCACGGGTTCGCCGGTTGTAGGGCTGAAGCCCAGACGGGCGTCGCTTATATGCTCCCCCTTCATCGCAACCTGCTTTTCCAATGTGTAGGTTTGTTGTTCGATAGTGCCAGGCAAAGTTATTGTGGGTTGTGAGACGAGTGACGCAGGTGACGTTGTAACCCAGTGAAACGACATCTGGGCTGTCGTTCCAAGCAGTTCACGGATATACGTCGGATCAGTAACTCCCGGCATTTGAATCAGGACACCATCATCACCCTGTCTGGTGATACTGGGCTCAATCAAACCGGTTTCATTAAGGCGCCGTCGTACGACCTCGAGGCTGCGATCAAGGGCGTCGGTGGTGATCTCTGCTACATAGTCAGGGGTGAGTGAAAAACTGATGGTAGATTCATCGCTCGAGATTCTGAACATTCGCAGCCCATCAGGTGTTCTGTCATGTGCTATCGCAAGTGCTCTGGCTTGTGTGATTTGTGATGGGTCATGCAAGCGGGCCTGCCAATTGGCACCGTCCGCTATGGGCTTGTCGTACGCTATGTTGTGCTCTTTCAATTGGGACAAAAACCGGCCTGAGATACGCGCCATCGCACTCTCCAGTAGTGGGGCGGTATCTGCCGCCATCAGCAGGTGTGAACCCCCTTGAAGGTCTAACCCCAGCTTTAATGTGTTCTGCGCAAACCAGGTCGGCAGGCTTGATTGAGTACGCTCACTGAGAAAATTAGGTACGGTGCTGGTTAAACCAATCAGTATGAGCAGTGAGTAAATCAACGCCCGTGTATTAAAAAATGACATGGGTAGTCCTTTCAAATAGATGAAATGCAAAATGGGTGCTTGGACGTGAAAGGGACTTTTAGAGCGGCGGTGCTCGAAGCGGCGGTCGCAGATGAAAACCTGCTGGCGGGGGAAGTGCCGAGGTGTATGCCGATGTTACCCGGCCAGCAAAGCGCCAATCAGGTATGATGTCCGAGGCCCCCTGAGCCACAGGGGGATCAAGCGTATGATGACTCTTCTTATCCTCAACTACGAGAGCAAAGCTGCTGCCAGTTGACGCAACGGGAGTCGGGACGGGGTCACTTTTATTGAATTTGTAGTCGTTCGCTAGAGAGCCGGCGTGTAGGTTGGCTCCTGCTACCAGCATCCCCACAAGCGCAAAAAACACGACAAGCGCCGACGCTAGCGGGCGCTTGTCGACTCGTGCATGGATAGAAGGGATCGACATGGTGTCTAAAACTGTGTCTACAGATCAGAAAGTATTGGGGCGGTTCTCCCGATAATCAAGTGCATTATGTGCGTTAGTGTTGCAGCCGAAGTCAATGCGCTCAAACATTTGCCCTGCGCTTAGAGCCAGCTCAGGTCAATTCAGGAAACGCTGCCGTTGGCCGCTCCCTAACCCCGCGAGGTGTTGTACGTTTATAAGAGGTCGAACGATGTCATCATAGCCGAAGTACGGGCCAGCCCCGCACCCTTGTTGACCACCAGTTCTTGAAAAAGGGGAGTGGAGATCATGCCGAAAAACTCCGGCAAACTGGGGTAACGCACCAGCGCAAAAGTATCCCAGTCGGCGTCTGTGCCCAGCAAGAGGTGTCTGTACTCTCCTGCCAGCACGGGGTAGGCACCAATAGTCGGCAGTACCTCGGCTAACATGCGATCCGTATACAGGGCATCGGCCTCTCTGCCGGTCAGGCCATGGTCGGTTCCGTCCGCATACAATGCTCGCTCACGGTGCTGGTTAAGGTTCGCCATATAGAACGCATTCTTGTCGGGCTCAGTAGCAGGCAGCTCATCCACTAGAAGCGTTATCAAAAACGAATGCAACCCTAGCGTGGCGCTATATTTGTTCTGCACGGCCTGCTGGTAGCCCGCATCTTGCAGGAGATCAAGTAATGCCTGCGGACTGGGAAAGTAAATTCCCGTTACCTCATGCCATACCCGCTCGTCGGGTATGCTCACTTGTCGCAGTACGGTGTTTTCAAATCCGACATAGGCCCCAACCGATGCCAGCTTTTCATTCAGTGCCTCAGCGTAATTATCAAGCAACACTTGTGTTTCGACCGTATCATCCTTGAGCTGACGGTACTCGATCAGGTAAAGCGGATCACTGCCCAATTCATTATCGAGCAACAATTGAATGAATACCTCGTTGGCGGGCGTGTGAGAAGCCGAAAGCTGTGCCGCCAGCGCACTGGCCTGATCAACAGGCGCGGGCGAACTATCACCGCTATTCGAACATGCACAAAGCAATGACACTGCTAATAACAGCAACAACGATCGTACTTTCATAGTCTGACTCAATCTGTACGTTTTATCGAAGTCGCAGTGTAGCCGTATTCATCGCTAGCGTCAGCTCTCGCGCCTGAACGGTGAAGTGCGGTAAAACGATTACCAGTCACGACGGGCTACACAAAGCAGAGGATTGGCGCTCTGCACCAACCGTTTCTACAATAAAGAAAGACTACTTTCAGGGATAGCGTAGATGAGCCCGGTCAACGATATAAATTGCAACGCAAATGCGAGTTCGTTTTATCGAGTAAAGACCACACGCGTTTACAGCGCGCCCTGTTCTTGAAGCGCTAGGCGACAATGATTGATCACGAGAAGTTTCAGCCACTGATTCGGCTACTATATAGAACAGTCGCGGATCTCGAGTCGATGTTCCCTGGGCGGCACCTCACTCCTGATGGGCATATGGTAGGGAGTATTGGCGAATGTCTGGTTGCCGACGCATGTGGGCTCGAATGATTGACGGCCTCAAACTAGGGCTACGATGCAGTCACGGCCAACGCTAAAAAGGCTGAGATCAAAGCGACTCAGGCGCAGTCGGTTGCCTTTCGCAACGAACCAGGACACACAATCATTATCAAGGTCATGCCCGATGGTACGTTTCAGGAATTCTATAATGGACCGGGACACTTAGTTTGGGAGCAGTTCGAGGGAAAAACTTCCCCAGTAATGGCCAGTACCAGATTTCTCTTCGTAAGCTTGGGGTGCTAAACGAGACCGTTGAAGATAGACAGCGTATTCCTAAAGTTACCTAAGCCGTGTGGGCGAGCCGCGCCACAGCCATCGACGTTTTTTGCATGTATTGGTTATCTGCACTATGCATATTCTCGTGCTCTCTTGCGCCCCATGTTGTGGTGAGACCTCATTGATACGCTCGAACTTGCGCAGGCTTCGGCTAGGTGTATTAGAATGGTGATACTCAAGAACAACAAATACATAGAGGCACCATCCATGATAAAGAAAACCTTGGCCCTGGCGGGGTTATCGGCTATGACGTTGTCCGCTAATGCCTCTCTTATCACTGTCGAACACAATATTACAGATCTTCCGTATAGTGGCTACGTTCAAATTGATATAGATGGTGATGGGCTCAAGGAGATTAACCTTGCTTCTAACCGCTATGTTTCTGTTTTTAACTACGATACCTACTTTACCCGGTCTTACTCACTGATCGGCGATGTTATAGACGCTAGTATAGCGTGGAAGCAAGGTAACTATTGGCCAAATCCCAATGGTTATGTTCAGGATGACCTGTTGTATCTCGCTGTGCGCAATACGACGATTGGGCACTATTACGGCTACATGACATATGAATATCACGCTAGTACCGACACCGTTTCTCTCAGGTCTTACACCTATGAGAACTCTGGAGCCCCTATAACTGTCCGCGCTAGTACGGTTCCAATTCCTGCCGCGTCGTGGCTATTGGGGTCAGCCATACTTTTTTTGGCTGGTATCAGACGTAAGAAATAGATACCGCAACCTGGCGGGAGTACAGACATACCAAAATACAACAATCCGGATAGACCAGGCAGACGGCAGCGAACGTTGCCTGGTTACAGCGCCAGTCTTTTGTAGGGAATACCAGTATTGTGAAGATAGAGCCCGCCACCAAAAATGATCTGGATGTGCTTTGCACGCTATTCAATCAATCGCGAAGTGCTAATGGTAGCTTTTCTGATCAGCCGTATTCCTTAGCAGAATTTATGAAAGCGATAGACGGTGAAGAGATTTTGGTAGCGCGTAGACGCGATGACCTGGTTGGGTTCGCCTCTGTATGGGCAAATGAGAATTTTCTCCATCACCTGTATGTGTCACCTGAGCATATAGGAAAGGGTATCGGCAAAAGACTCATCGCTGAGTGTGTGCGTATATTTGGTCCGCGTATGTCGTTGAAGTGCATAAAGGCCAATACGCAGGCGTGTGGCTTCTATGAGCATTTGGGCTGGCAGGCCGCCGAAGAGGGTTCGGGGCCTCAAGGCCCTTATATACTGTATGTTTGTGGTCGAAATCTTTGACACATGAAGTAGCGTTATGAGGCAGCGAGAGGCCGTCTCTCGACTAAAAGGTGGCAGTCGCTGAATGCTGAGGTCCCCTAATAACCAAGGGCGAGTGAAGATGAACTGGGAAGCTATCGTAAATACGCTTACAACGCCGCGATAGGATATAGGCGCTTCTCGAACAATGCGGTTAATCACGCATTGTTAGCCGCAATGCATAACAACGCGTTAAATTTACACAAGAGTAGGGGAGGGCAAACACTTCGTCAGCTGGGCACACGACAAGTGGCTCGCCTATACTGGAGACATTATTAGCTATTAGAGAGTAAGCCGTGGCCGTAGAATATACCTATAGTAAAAAGCCGCTTGTGGATAGAATTGACGTAAAGCCGATCCATAAAGGGCAATGTCATTGCGGCAGTGTAAAGTTTACCGTGAAACTTCAGCAGGGTTTGATTGAGCCGCGCCGATGCAATTGTTCAATGTGTCGCCGGCGGGGAGCCGTGGTAGCTTCTGTGAAGTTGAGCGATTTCATAATTGATGATGGCGAAGATATCTTGGCTCTATATCAGTTTAATACGAAAACGGCTAAGCATTATTTCTGTTCAAAATGTGGCATATATACGCATCATCAAAGAAGATCAAATCCAAAACTATACGCATTCAATATCGCTTGCCTTGACGGCATTGATCCATTTGTACTTGCCATGGTGCCGACTCTGGATGGAGAGGATCATCCAAGTGACGCGGTATAAACACTGCAAAAGAGCAAGGCATTAAATCCCATGCTAAGCCACCGAGGCAGGGCTGTGCAAAGTATTGCCCCGGACTCCAAATTGTTAGTTAAGCCAAAGTCTTGTAAGAAATATAGCCGCGTTACTGTTGCCCGTCGGGCAAACTCTTTCAGCCTATGCACCACTGCATTTACGGCAGGGGAGTCACTCCGGTAGCGTGAAATGTCACTCACCCAGTTAAGGTTGCGGCGGATAGGCGCGTTGGATGTCTAAGGATAGCATCCAGTCGCCGCGTTCAGCAGTATTGTGACAAGCCGTGCATTTGTCGGGTTTGCCCCATGCTGAGAAGAACGGGTCAGTATCGGAAGCAGTATAGTCTGCCATGTACCAGAACCATCCGCCGCCCTGACAAGAGCCATTGATTTCATATTCGCTTGGACAGTAGTCGCCCTCTAATTTGGCCGCTACAAAAACTTCAGCGCCTTGGTCGATGTCCGGGTCCCCCGGTTCACCATCGATGGGGTCATAGCCTGCCTTATACAATATGGTTCCAGCGGGAAGAGGTGTCATTGGTTGTGCAGGGTCCAATGCGGCGTGAAACGCATCCTCACCAGCGGGCGAGACATAGGTCTCCAGAAATCGGGTATGCCAAAAGAACGCGTTCCAGTGCAAGTCTCCCGTTGGAATCGTCGACCAGTTGTCGTCGGGAGATGAGTTAGTGATAACACACTGAATTTGTTGCGCGCAGGCACAATCGTCAGTGGCGCAATCTGTGGCAGTGGGCAGTTCCACATTGCTGTCACAGCTGGTATCAACATTGCAAAAACCATCGTCATCAGCCACGGCCACCATGCACAAGAGTGAAAGTGCAATAGCCACAGTCAATTTGGCAGGCTGATTCCAATCGGGTGTTCCTACAATTGCTGTGCTTGGCATTTTCAGTTAACCGCTTTGTCAGTCTGAAGACTAATCTAGTTCGTAAATGTCGTTCATCACGCTGAGCCAGATAAACGATCCATCGATACCTGTTGCCCAGTGGCAGTTCATGCAACTGTCAGTGAGTGACTGGCCACCATCAGTGTTGTTTGCGATGTTGTACCCTTCAATTACTGCGTTTCGCACATGCGCCGGAAATTGGGTGTAGCATGCTGTGCCGTCAGAGGGTTCTGGTACCCGCCAGGCTCCATTGGGGTTACAGGGGCGATCGTAAGCGTCGGTGCCTGGCACGTCCGGTTTTGCCCACTGGGCGCCTACCAGAAAATAGTTCTGCAATACTGAATCATGAGCTGCGAGAACACCCTGAAACATTTCATTCATATCAGCCAGTGCGGGAATCGGCTCTAGCCGCGTCAACTGATTTGGAGACCCCAGAAAGGCCACCTCCATCAGAATATTTGCACAGCAGGTATAGTCCGCCTCAGCGGGGGATGCGGCTACTGCAACGGAATAGCAGTCGTCGGGCACAGTTGCCGCGCAACTTTGGGAGTAAAAGCTATACGATGTGTCGTCGTCATCGCTTATGTCTACCGGTGGGGTATTGTTAACATGCTCAAAGGTAGCCCAGATCCATTTCGGACTGTAGTCTACCTTGCGTGCAATGTGCAGGCCTACCAGCCCGAGGATTTCTTCGCTGCAATCGGAATCATCCTCGTCATACACTTTGGCAGTGCGGCACACGTAGCTATCACATTCGCTGTCATCGCTGAGTACCCGCCAAGCAGTTTTTAGTTCAGCCGAGCCATAACCTGTTGTGCTGTCCGCATTGGCCGGAAAGTTGACCTTGGTTGTAGTGCTTGAAGGCCCTGCGAAACTGTAGGCCTTGGGTTCGGCAAAACCATTCTGACGAATATATTCAAACTGGTCTTGATTGATGGTCACGGTATAGACGACAGTCTCGCCATTCTGATCAGCGATAACTGAAGTGTTTTTTAGAAATGCCGGTGATTTCTGGTACACAATCTGATTCATTGAAGGTGCAGCACTGCTGGCGTTTTCCACGACTGGTGAGCCGCATGAGCCCGTGTCAGGGACCGGATCTTCCCAAGCGATGGAGCGTGCATCCCAATCTTTGTTAGTGGGCTGGAATAGTTCGTACGTCGCCTTAAATGTGTCCAATACGCTTAATTTTTGTGTCGCATCCAACTGTGCCGTTGTATCAGGAATGCCTCGGCATCCAGGCTCGGCAGGCCAGTTGTATGCAATGAAGGTTTCCCAGGCAAAACACTCCATCATTCGCTGTCCATCTGCCGAACTCATGTAGGCAGGGTCTTGAAAAATGCCAGCGGGTGCGAGCGGATTGAGCGGAGCTTCAGTCAAGCAAAATTCTGAAGGAGGTGCAGGTGGAGGCATCTTTACATCGCATGTCGCTGCGAGTGGCTGTGGATCACTCTTGTTACTGCAGCCAACACTGAAAGCGCCTATGACAGACAAAAGAATCATAATTCGAATGCTTATAATCATTATATAAGCCTAGCTAATCGATAAGTAACATAAAATAGGAATACAGAAGGAATATTGTGGAATACTTCACTAAGTGAGCTGTCTGCGGTGCACGAAAGTGAATCACACTGGGCTGGCTTCAGGCCTGCTGATGGCGGTGCCGAACCAACCTGTCAGTCGCTATCAAGGAGTCTCGACCAAGGAGTCTGACCCCTTGATCCCCAAGTGGAAAATCACGCGTTGTGCAGCGATGCAAAACAACGCGTGAAAGCTGAGCAAGAGCGGGGGAGAAGTGCGCTGACGTCTTGCCCTCGGTTCTTGTGCATCTGCAACCCTAATCAGGGCGCTGCAGTCTGCGCTCGCCACTGGTTCGGTGCCCAGGTAATTATTGCATCGGCGTCTTCCTGCAATAAGAAATCTGCGGCCACTGCGTCATTGGTTGCGGCGGTTACCGCAGCAACGAAGCCAGCTTCATCGGTGTACAGGGTGGCCATTTGCGCCGCGCTGAACAAGGCGGTGGTGCCGAACAGGCGACAGAAACTGTTGCCTATATTTGGCTCGCCGCGCAATACCGCTGATGCCGCATCCACATAAGGCGTTCTGATGCCGCCTTTTGCATTGCCCAAATCATCATACACGTAGTCGGAGCCATCATCGTTTGCCTGTAGGCGGGGAGACTGGGGCGGCAATGTGCCGTTGGCGACCCAATCATTCAATGCGCGCACGGCCCTGTTGAAGACGTAATGTTGAGGCCCGTTGTTCATCGGGTTGTCACAGGTGATGAAGCCAAGTACTGAATTCTCTTCGACGACGGACGCAAACACGGGGTCGCCTACTGTGTCATCGCGGCCAGATACAAAGGTGTAGTAGTCCCCGTGGGCGGTGCCGGCAACCTCCCATGTACGGAACATGTCAGTATCGGGCTGGCGCGCCTTCAGGTACTCAAGAAAAACAACGTCTGTCTCCGTTTCGAAGGTCATGACGGGGGCATTCAGGTCGGTGCGCACTAGTGGCGATTCGGGTGTCGGGATTGATACCAGTGGCTCCTGCGCCAGTGGTGATGCGCCATCGCCGCGGCTGTGTATCATGTAGCCGTCGTACGCGTTGTAGAGCGGGTGGATGGCATTGACATAGGTGACCAGGCGCCCGGCAGACTGTGACTCGCCATACGCAATAAGGCGCTCTGCAGTCAAACCATCCAGCGGGTCGATTCCCGATGGGTTGCGAATGGCCTGTGCTACCTGGGTAAACATGTCGTAGGAGAAACTGTCTCCCGGGTGCAGGAGTGAGCCATAGCGAGCGGGTTCGACTGCTTTTAAGTACAGAGGTAAAAGCCCATTGGGGCTTCCCTCTATGCCGACAAACTGCGCCGATACACCAATCCACACTGAACCGCCGCGGCGCATTTCCAGCTGCCCGGTGCCCCAGCTCGGCGGTGTCTCAAAGCCGGCCGTTACGTTGAGCCACTCCACCAGCACATTGCCGTTGAAATCGTTGGGGTCAATCGGCCGGTAGACGACGATGCGGGTCTTGTAGCTAGCTTGTTCACCAGGCTCGACAGTCCACATGCCATCGCGGTCCAACTCACTGACATTGGTGAATGCTGAAGCGGTACCTTCGAGGAAATACTCTGCTTGCTCGTACCCGACACTGCCCAAATCAAAGTTTTGTGAGAGCAGGTTGATCGATCCTTCATCAGGTGGCATCGACATCACAGGATTTGGAATGGGTAGGTACTGAGACCCCCCGTCTATAGTGGAGTTGTCGCTATTTGAGCATGCCAGCAGCGATAAGCCAGTGGCGATAATCAGTAAGAACTGTAGGGGATTAAATAGGTTTCGGGCCATGTCGACTGATCCTGTTAGAATAATTTTCACCGATACTACCCACCACGTGAGGCCTTTGTCGAGCGGTCTGCAGGGCAAAGGGTAAGATCAGGGCAGGGGTAAAATTCCTTGCACCAGACGCCCCTTTCTAAAACACCGCACTGAACGTTGCAGGCCTATTTTGTCCTCCTGATCACCCCAATCCTCAGAATTATTGGTCGCCGCCATAAATCCAGTAGTTTTGATTGGCATCAATGTGCGCTTTGTTGTGCTCCCGTACTATTTCCTCAGCCGTCGATACTTCATCGCGATGCTTACAAATCAAAGGGAGAACAATGAAGCGAGTACTAAACTTTACCGCCGCCGTTACCATGGCGTGCACAGGGGCTGTAGTACAGGCTTATGAAGAGGGTGACTGGATTGTGCGAGTGGGTGTTACCACGGTCAGTCCTGATGTCGACAGTGACGACATTTATCTACCCACGGGCCTGGTTGCAGAAGCCGATGTCGATAGCGATACACAATTGGGTATCATTCCTGTCTATATGTTCACCGAGCATTTTGCTGTCGAAGTATTAGCAGCAACACCTTTTGAGCACAATATAGAAGCCAAAGGTAAGGGCGCGATCAAAGGCACTAACCTCGATGCAGGAAAGACCAAGCAATTGCCACCGACTATCAGTCTGCAGTTTTATCCGCGCGGCGGACAAAGCGGCTGGCAACCGTATATCGGTGCGGGCTTGAACTATACGGCGTTTTTTGACGAAGACGTGGATAACCAATTGGTTGGTTTGCTTGGAAGTCTCACAGGGGGTGCCGTCAATAGTGCGGACCTGGATCTTGATGACTCATGGGGGCTGGCACTGCAAGCCGGTGTCGATATCCCCATCAACGACCATTGGGCATTCAATGCTGGTGTCTGGTATCTCGATATTGATACCACAGCCAAAATAACTGCCAAGGCAAATGGCGCTACTGCTGCCACAGTGAAGTTCGACGTAGATATCGATCCCTGGGTATACAACGTGGGTATTGCCTACAAGTTCTGATCCGCGCAGCATCCTTGTGCAGCGCGCAAAAGCAGGGGCAGTCATTGCCCCTGTTTTTTGCTCTGAACAATTAGCCGTGTGCGTTGCAGGTATTCACTGATGGTGTTGGTGCATAGTTGGCGAATGCCCTGAATGGGCGTTATGACCGCTGTGCGAGGCCGTAATGTACAGCGTCCATCCCCCAGAGCCGATCAACAACAGTGCAATCACAATTTTCAGACCACGCTGGCGCAACAATTTCTGTAGTCGGTCCGCACCGAAGCTGGTCGTCAGCATGGCCGGAAGGGTGCCCAGACCAAACAGCAGCATCATCAGTGCTGAGGTAGTAGCACTTTGCGCAGTGGCGGCCCACGCAAGGCTACTGTATATCAGGCCGCAGGGCATCAGTCCCCAGCACAGCCCCAGTGCAAAGCCCTGCGGCCATTGCTTCACCGGTAGCCAACGCGACGACAGACGTTGCACGGGTTGCCACAGTTTGGCGCCGACGCGCTCCAGTGCCGCCATACCTCGCCACCAGTTGGCGATGTACAGCCCCATCCCAATCAGTAGCAGGCCGGCAAAGTAGCGCAGGCCAACGGTCCAGGCGGTGATGTCGATACTGCCCGCCGCCAGGCCCAGCAGCGCCCCCAGCGTGGTATAGCTGGCGATACGGCCTGCGTGATACGCCAGTGTGATAGCCGGTGAACGGTCATTTCCGAGGTTGAGCGCTGCAGCGATACCGCCGCACATACCAAGACAGTGGCCCGCGCCAGAGAGCCCGAGCAGAAATGCGGAAGCGGCTTGCGCGGCGTCTATCATTGTTTGTCACTTTCCGATGTTGCGGGGTTATCTTTTGCGTCGGAGTCCGGTTCTACAGGATCTTCTTCATCGGCCAGTATGCGCCAGGCCTCCTTGTCCAGATCCTCGTACTGGCCACTGCTGATCGCCCACAGCAGTAACTTAATGGCGATGACGCAGAACACTAGTGCGACGGGTATCAGTATGTAGAGGCTTGCCATGACGTTCTTCGATTAAGGCGCATTGAATTTCCAACAACCAGCAGAGAGCTTAGCGACATACCGATGGCTGCCGCCCACGGTGGTACAAAACCCAGCGCAGCCAGCGGAATGGCGCAGACATTGTAACCCAATGCCCAGACGAGATTTTGTCGCACGACCCTGCGGCACTGTCGCGCTTTATTCAGGGTTTCAATAATGTTACCCAGGTTGCCGCCGACGATCACAAAATCTGCCTGGCTGCGCGCCAGATCGGTGGCGCCGCTGACAGCAAACGAGGCATCGGCGAGCCCGAGCACGGGGGCATCGTTCAACCCGTCTCCCACCATAGCTACTGCAGCACCGGCTTGCTGGAGTTCCTTAACATGGGCCATTTTCTGTTGCGGAGTCTGGTTAGTGGTTACCGTTTCTATACCCAGTTTGCGTGCCAGCAGGGGGCCCTGGTCTGAACTGTCTCCGGTGAGCAGCTCTACTTTAAGCCCCATGTTTCGCACTGTGTTCACCACGTCAGGTGCCTCCTGGCGCTCGACGTCATTGAGGCCTATCCAGGCCAGAGGCACGTTTTGTCGGCACACTCCTATCCAGTAGAGGCTGGAATCAGGTGTCTCGGGAAAATCAGCCGCCAGTTCGCGGCAGAACTGCTGACTGCCCATACGATACAACTGTCCGTCATAGCGCCCTTCAAGCCCTGCACCGACACAGTATTTCACCTGTTCACATCCAGTGGCGGCCTCGATGGCACTGAAAGCGCTCGCCACGGGGTGGGTGGAAAAGCGCTGTAGCGCGGCGCCAATTGCCAGCAGTGTGTCGGGCTGCATATCGCCGAGAGGGCGTACCTCTGCAATAGTCAGTGCGCCTTCTGTCAATGTCCCGGTTTTATCAAACAGTAGATGGGTGCACCCTGAAAGTGACTCAAGCGCATTCTCGGTGCGAACAATAACGCCACTGCTACGCAAGGCATTTGCCGCATTGGTCAGGGCAGCTGGTGTGGCCAGCGCCAGGGCGCAGGGGCAGCTGATAACCAACACGGAGAGGGCTATCCAGAAGGCTTCATCGGGTGCGATCTGCCACCATACCAATGCGGTGCCTACCGTCACCAGCAGAATACCTGCAATAAACCAGGATGCGATACGATCTGCCAGAACGGTCAGCCGTGGTTTGCTCATCTGCGCGCTTTCAACGGATCGTTGCAGGGCGGCGAGCCGGCTGTCTTTGTAATCAACCAGCACCAGAGCTTGCAGCGCCGCGTCGACATTCACCGTTCCGGCATAGATGGTATCGCCCGTAGTCACCGGGCGCGGCAGGTGCTCGCCATTAAATGCAGCCTCTTTCACCTCGCTGCTGCCCTGCAGGATTCTGGCATCTACTGGTATTGATTCCCCTGCCTTAATCAGAATGGTGTCCTGCGGTTGTAACTGCATGCGCGGTACGGTGACCCATTGCTCGCTTCGGCGCACGGTGGCTGCGCAGGGTAAACTGCTCTGCGCATCTGACCATGTGAACAGGTGGCGTTGCTGGGATCGCCTCTCGAGGAAGCGCGCCAGCAGCAGTAAAAACGTAAACATCACGACAGAGTCAAAGTACACCTGTCCGGTGCCTGTGAAGGTAGCCCAGACACTGGCCGCGAACGCCATGCCAATGGCCAGTGATACCGGCAGGTCCATCACCAATGCGCCGCGCTGCAGGTGACGCCACGCAGAGCTGAAAAAAGAGCGCGCAGAATAGAACACTACGAACCCGGCCACCGGTAGGCTGACCCAGCGCAACAGCGCCTGGTAGCTGGCCTCCATGCCCTGTATTTCTCCGGCATGCAGTGCAATCGCAAACATGCCGACTTGCATCATGCCGAGCCCGGCAACGGCCAACCGGCGTAAATCTGTGCGGTATTGCTGCTGTGATTGTTGTCGTGCCGCGTTGGTGTGGTAGGGGCGCGGCCGATAGCCGAGGTCATCGATGTGAGCGAAAATTCTGCTGAGCGGCATCTGCTCAGGGTCAAACGCGATGTCCAGCCTGGATTGCTGCAGGTTAACCAGCGCGCGGGAGACGCCGGGACAGCGTGCCAGCGAGTGTTCAATGAGCCAGGTGCAGGCCGCGCAGCTTATTCCCCCTAACAGCAGGCTGGCTTCAACCCTGCCCTGATCATCGGTGGTGGAGAACGTGGCGGCGAGAGCCGGGTCATCATACACCTCGTACTGTTCCAGATTCGACGGTGCGTCTGACGCGGGGCGCTCGTTGTAGTTTGTACGCTGGCGATAGAAGCTCTCCAGACCGCTGCCGGCGATCAGACTGGCAACCGCACAGCAGCCCTGGCAGCACATGGCGCGGGGTTCGCCATCAATGGCGACACGGAGTTCAAGGTTTGCTGGTATATGCTCGCCACAGTGGAAACACAGCTGTGGTGAATCCAGTTGGCGCGCTTCAGCCGGGGGGGGCATTGTCGATGTCGGCAGCTTGTACTTTACCGTCGAGGCGCCAGTCCTCCTGCTGCAGACCCTGCAGAGTCCAGTGCCAGTTCGGCGTGATTTCTGCGTTCAGCGAGCCGCGGTATGAGCCCGGTTCAATCTGCGCCAGTGGCACCGTAAAATCACGATCGGCCTCAAGTGGGTGGGACAGTTGTAATAGCAGCCCGGAATCTTGTACTGGCCCCGTCAAAGACACAGTCACCAGATCGCCATTGAAATGTAGGCGGGCAGAGAGGCCCAATTCTTCCGCGCGCTGTTTCTTCGCCAACTGTACATTGATGGCCAGTCCGTCCTTGTAGTACTCATCGACCACCAGGTCATCAGCGTGTCTGCTGGCGATAAAGGCGGTCCAAATCCCGGCGACCACAACGCAGGCGGGCAGGGTGATCAGGAACCACGGCCAGAAATGGCGATACCAGGGTTTTGAGTCCGCGCCGGGAAGGGGTTTTGTCACAGTGGTTTCACAAAGCGCGATTCAGTAACGGTGCGCAGTTGCGGCGCATCCGTCGCCTGGGCTTCAAAAAGGATTTCTGTACTGGGGACGCTCAACAGTGTCGGGTCCATGCGCACGCGCAAGCCGATAGAGCGCACTTCACCACCGTTGAGTGTATACATGGTGTCTCCGATGAGTGTTGCGCCTTCCAGCCCTGAGAGGCTTATTTTAAATTCGTGCATTTCGCGGTCCATATTCACCAACTGCAATGTGTAAATGTTGTCGATTGCGTTGGTATCGGTGGCGACAAACAGCTGATTTCGGTCACGGATTGCGGTCAATTCCAGCGGTACTCGGGTGAACATCGCGTAGGAAAAAACGCCGACCATAAGAAACAGTACCATGGCATACCCGATAATGCGTGGGCGCAGCCAGTGTGTATGCCCACCCTCGAGTTCCCGTTCGCTGGTATAGCGGATCAGCCCGCGAGGATAGCTCATCTTATCCATTACCGAGTCACAGGCGTCCACGCACAGCGCGCAGCCGATGCATTCATACTGCAACCCGTGGCGAATATCGATTCCAGTGGGGCACACCTGCACACACAATTCGCAATCGACGCAATCGCCCAGTCCCAGTGCCGCAGGATCGGCATCACGTTTGCGCGAGCCGCGCGGTTCACCGCGGCTTTCGTCGTAGGACACTATCAGCGTGTCTTGATCGAACATCACAGACTGGAAGCGTGCATAGGGGCACATATACTTGCATACCTGCTCACGCATCCAGCCGGCATTGATGTAGGTGGCCAGCGTAAAGAATACAATCCAGTAGGGCGGCCAGCTGTCGATATCCAGGTTAACGAGGCTGCTGAGTAGCTCCCGCACAGGATAGAAATAGGCGACAAAGGTAAAGCCGGTGGCGAAGGCGACAATCAGCCAGCCAGTATGCTTGGCTGTTTTTCTGATGAATTTTTCTAGCGACCACGGCGCCTGGTCCAATTTGACGCGCTGGTTTCTACTGCCCTCGGTTTTTTGTTCGATCCACATAAAAATGCTGGTCCAAACCGTTTGCGGGCAGGTGTAACCGCACCATATGCGCCCGGCAAGCGTGGTGACAGCGAACAAGCCAAAGGCCGCGATTATCAGCAGGAAGGCCAGCATGGGAAAATCCTGCGGCCAGAATGTCAGCCCGAGGATATCGAATTTGCGTTCTGGCAGGTCGAAAAGTACCGCCTGGCGTCCGTCCCAGTAAAGCCAGGGCAGCAGAAGATACCCCACGAGTAACGGCCACCCGGAAAACAGCCGTATGCGCTGAAAGAACCCTTCGATCTTGCGGGTGTATATTTTCTCGCGGTGCTGGTACAGGTCGATCTCGCCAACTTCCGCTGGCGCGATCTCTTCCAGATCAATCCGATTGGGGTCAGTCATAGTCCTCTATTACAGTAACGCGATACGCTTCCCACGAGGGTATTACTTTCTCGCAGAGAGCGTGTCGCAGCCTGAAACGTCAACAGTAATCGCTACTGGCTCAGGCCATATACATAGGCAGCGATGATGTGAATTTTGTCTTCGCTGAGGGTGTCTGCATGGGCCGGCATTACACCACCGCGTCCAGCGCGTATGCTGTGGCTGATTTGCTCGGCACTGCCGCCGTACAGCCAGATACCGTTCTTCAGGTTCGGTGCACCCATTGCAGTGTTGCCCGAGGCATCGGCGCCGTGACAGGCCACGCAGTAGGTCTGAAAGACCTTTTTACCTGCGCTAACGTTCTTCTCGTTAGCATCGCGGCCATTGATAGACATGATGTAGGCAGTAACGTCGTTAACACCCTGCTCACCGATCACGCTACCCCACGCAGGCATGGAACCCTGCCTGCCTGCAGTGATACTGGTTTTGATGTCTGCAGGAGTGCCACCGTACAGCCAGTCGTTGTCGGCGAGATTGGGGAAGCCATAACTGCCTCTGGCATCGCCACCGTGGCATTGCGCGCAGTTGTTGGAAAACATGCGCATGCCCATTTTGCGCACTGCCGGGTCGCTGGAAATCTCCTCTATGGGGAGCGCCAGGTATCGGTCCCGCATCGCGCGATACTTCTCATCGGCGACAGCTACCTGTTTGTCGTACTGCCCAACCTGAGTCCAGCCTATAAGCCCTGGGTAATTACCCATGCCCGGATAGATGATCAGATAGCCAATGCTCCAGACAATGGTCAGCACAAACATGTAGAACCACCAGGCGGGGAGAGGGTTGTCGTACTCTTCAATACCGTCCGCCACATGCCCCGTTGTCTTGTCGGTCTGGCGTTCTTCACGCTTGCGGTTGCCGAACAGAACCCAGGTGATGCCTACGATAGTGATAATGGTGAGCACAATGATCCATAGGCTCCAGAAACTAGTCATTCTTCTCTTCCTCCTGCAGCGTGCGCTGGTTCATCTCCTCGTCTGCAAATGGCAGGTTCGCCGCCTCATCAAAGGACTTTTTACGTTTTTTGCTATACGCCCAAAAGCACAGCCCGATGAATGCGAACATCAGGAATGCAGTGCTCAGGCCTCTCAGATCATTGATGTCCATCGGATTAGCCTTGTATTAGCGTCGTGATTGCAGCAGCGTGCCCAACTGCTGAAGATAGGCGATAAGTGCGTCGATTTCAGTTCTGCCCTCGACCGCCGCTGTTGCGCCAGCGATATCCTCTTCAGTGTAGGGGACACCTACTTTTGACAGCGCGGTCATTTTCTTGGGTGTTCGCTGTGCGTCAATCTCGTTGTCGAAAAGCCATTTGAATGCCGGCATATTCGATTCCGGGACAACATCGCGCGGGTTGTACATGTGAGCGCGATGCCAGTCATCACTATAGCGACCTCCAACGCGCGCCAGGTCTGGCCCGGTGCGCTTGGAGCCCCACAGATGAGGATGGTTGTATACAAACTCCCCGGCAACCGAATAGTGTCCGTAGCGCTCGGTCTCGGCGCGCAGCGGACGGATCATCTGCGAGTGACAGTTGTTGCACCCCTCGCGTATGTAGATGTCGCGGCCTTCGAGTTCCAGCGCGGGCAACGGTTTCAGGCCGGCAATCGGCTCATGGGTTTCCTTGGCAAACATCAATGGCACCAGTTCCACCAGAGTTCCGAAACTCAGTGCTACCAGCGTCAGTATGATCATCAGGCCGACATTTTTTTCGATTACATCATGCTTCATGATCTGCTCCTTACGCCGCGTTCGCTGTTGCGGGTATAGCCTTGGGTTCCACGTCCCGTCGGCTTGTCATATAGACGTTGTAGGCCATCACCAGCATGCCGCTGAAGAAAATGGCGCCGCCGATAAAGCGCACCACATAGCCCGGGTAACTGGCCGCAACGGCCTCTACAAAGCTGTAGGTTAAAGTGCCGTCCTGGTTATAGGCGCGCCACATCAGGCCCTGCAGGATGCCGTTTACCCACATCGAGACGATATAGAGCACCGTACCGATAGTGGCCATCCAGAAATGCGTATTGATAAGCGAGACGCTGTACATGCGCGGCTTCGCGAACAGGATGGGTATCAGGTGATAGATTGAACCGATAGAAATCATCGCAACCCAACCCAGCGCGCCGGAGTGTACGTGGCCGATGGTCCAGTCGGTGTAGTGCGACAGCGCATTGACCGTGCGGATAGCCATCATCGGCCCCTCGAACGTCGACATGCCGTAGAAGGACAGGCTGACCACCAGGAAGCGCAGGATCGGGTCTGTGCGCAATTTGTCCCAGGCGCCGGACAGCGTCATCATGCCGTTGATCATGCCGCCCCATGAAGGCGCCAGTAGAATAATTGACATCACCATGCCCAGGCTCTGCGCCCAATCGGGTAGGGCGGTGTAGTGCAGGTGGTGCGGGCCGGCCCAGATATAAACGGCCACCAGTGCCCAGAAGTGGACAATACTCAAGCGATAGGAATACACCGGCCGGTCGGCTTGTTTAGGAACGAAGTAATACATCATTCCCAGAAACCCTGCCGTCAGGAAAAAGCCCACGGCGTTGTGCCCGTACCACCACTGCACCATCGCATCCACTGTGCCGGCATAGACCGAGTAGGACTTCGTCATATCGACGGGGATTTCCATGCTGTTGATAATATGCAACAGGGCAACCGCGAGGATGTACGCACCGAGGAACCAGTTTGCGACGTAGATATGCGAGGTTTTCCGTTTAACGATGGTACCGAAGAACACCACGGCATAAACGACCCAGACAATCGTGATAAGAATGTCGATGGGCCATTCCAGTTCTGCATATTCCTTACTGGTTGTGATACCCATGGGCAGCGTGATAGCGGCTGCGACTATCACTAGCTGCCAGCCCCAGAACGTAAAGGCCGCCAGGCGGTCGGAAATCAGGCGCACCTGGCAGGTGCGCTGTACGATGTAATAAGAAGTTGCGAACAACGCTGAGCCGCCAAACGCGAAAATAACGGCGTTGGTATGCAGTGGCCGCAGCCTGCCAAAGTGCAACCAGGGCTGGTCGAAATTCAGGGCAGGCCAAGCCAACTGTGCGGCAATCAGCACGCCTACCATCATGCCGACAATACCCCAGACCACCGTCATGACGGCGAACTGACGCACCACCTTGTAGTTGTATGTGGGGTGTTCCAGTGCAGTGTTGAGCTCGCTCATGGTTCTATTCCAGTCAATAAAGTTCGCAGGGTAGTAGCAGCTATATCCGCAGCGCCCGCTTAGTCAGTAAATGCCGGTGCGGCGCCAAAATCCCAGAGGATGACAGAGCCGACCATCAAACAGATCAGAATAACCAGTGCGATAGCCAGTACCGCGCTGGAAAACAGAAAGCCGCGCTCCTCCGGAATGTTCATCACAATGGGGATTCCAAGGTACATCAGGTAGACAGACCAACTGACAGCGACAACACCAATTAACATGTCCAACCACAGAATAGGGTAGAAACCGACCAACCCGGCGAGGAACAATGGGGTAGCTGTCAGGCCAACCATAACGATGCCACGGACGACGCTGGATTCAGCGCCGTAGGTGGCTGACATCCAGTGGATAAAGTAGCCAATTACCGCGACACACGCGAGCATGGTCATGTAGAACAGGATGCATATCTGGCGCGCACTTTCGCGTGTCAGGCGTATGGTTTCGCCGTGATCCCCGACTGTCCAGCCGATTTCCGTGGTGCCGTAGTACCAGGCGACGGCGGGAAGAATGGCGAGTAGGCAAGGATAGAGCAGCAGGGTACGCAGCGTGTTTTCATTCATAGCGGCAACGGTGCGCCACTGTGTACTGGGCCTGACCAATAAGCCAAAGGTATGCTGAATCATTGGGTATGGATCTCCCTGGTTTGAGTTTTTATTCGACAGCTATGCCGTGGTTTTCTAGCGGGTGTTACCGGCAGAGGATCGGGGCAGAATTGTTCATGTTGAATCGGATGCATGGGTGCTCAGCTGGAAACATTGGCCATCGTTCGCACAGCCTGGGCATCAAGGATTTCGATCTCCTTGTTGTCGACGCGAAGCATTTCCAGTTTTTGCATGCGACTGAAAACGCGGCTCACCGTCTCGACAGTCAGTCCCAGGTAGTTTCCTATGTCGACACGCGACATTGGCAGGCGGAAATGGGTAGGGCTCAATTTACGTCGTGCATTGCGGCTGGAGATACTCAGCAGCAGCGCCGCGACGCGTTCGTCTGCGGAGTTTTTGCTAAGCAGGGTGATTAATACCTGGTCTTCAGTGATTCTCTGGCTCATCAGCTGGAAAAAGTGGTGTTGCAAGTTCGGCATCAGCGTACTGAGTTTGGACAGGGAGCTGAACGGAATCTCGCATACAGCTGAGGTTTCCAGTGTTTTCGCAGAGGAGTCGTGAACATTCTTGCTGATGCCGTCCATGCCGAGTATTTCGCCCGGAAAGTAGAAGCCAGTGACCTGTTCGCGCCCGTCATCGGTTGTTTTGTAGGCTTTTAGCGCACCGGAGCGCACCGCGTACACCGATTGAAATTCATCGCCTTCACGATACAGGTGTTGTCCCTTCTGCAGCGGTTTACTGCGCTGGATGATATCGTCCAACTGAACGATGTCGTCGTCCTCCAGTGTCAGCGGAAGGCAGATACTGTTGAGGCGACAATTGCCGCAGTTCACCCTGTACTCATGCTGGCAGGGAATGAAATCTTCGTCGGCGGTGGTGATGTTGGATGTCATCAGGGCGTTCCCTACTGAGCGTGGGGACGAGTATAGTGGATTTCTAACGATGTCTAAACTGGGCATGGGCGTTAAATTGTCGCTGAAAAGGTTTTAGTGGGAGCGCTGGGCTTCGGGGGTTCCAGATAGGCGTCAAACAACATGCAGATATTGCGTAGAAAGGGTCTGCCGCGCTCACTTATCTGGATTTCTTCTGCGCCAAGCTGCAACAGGCCATCCGTCTCCATTTGGCGCATTTGCTCGATTTCGCGCTGGAATCTGCCGTAAAAATCTATTCCAAAACAGCGGTTACACTCAACAACGTCCAGCCTGAGCTCACAGATCAGGCTCATGATGATGAACTGCCGCAGTTTGTCTTCGCGGCTTATTTTGCAGCCGCGATAAGCCGTTGGCTTGCCCTGGTCAACCAGCGAGTAGTAGGCGGCCAGGTCGCGCTCGTTCTGAAGATAGAAATCCCCCAGCTGACTGATGGCTGACACGCCCAGACCCAGCATATCTTCGGCGATGTTGAGCGAATAGCCCTGAAAATTGCGCTGTAATCGGCCTTCGCGCTGGGCGATGGCCAACTCATCTTCGGGCAACACATAGTGATCCATACCAATATGGATATAGCCGGCACCCTGTAGATGCTGGCTGATAATGCATTGCAGTAGCAATTTCTCTTCTGGTGTGGGAAGGGCGAGTCGGTCTATCGCGCGCTGGCTGCTGAAGCGCTGGGGCATATGGGCGTAGTTGTAACAGGCGATGCGGTCTGGTTTCAGCGCGATCACCTTTTGCAGTGTTTCACCTATAGTGTGCCTGTCCTGGTGTGGCAGGCCATAGATCAGGTCAAAACTTAATGATCGGAAGTTGTTGTAGCGGATGCAATCGACTAGCGGCGCAACCTGATCATAGGGTTGAATGCGATTGATTGCTTTTTGCACTAGCGGATTAAAATCCTGTATGCCAAGACTTATTCGATTGAACCCCAGGCCTTTCAGCAAGGGGATGGTATCGATGTTCGTGACTCTGGGGTCGATTTCAATCGAGTATTCCCTGTAGCCACTATCTAACAGACGAAAATGACTGGCCAGCACGTGCATTAGTTCGGTCAGTTCGCCATTGTCGAGATAGTTGGGCGTGCCGCCGCCCCAATGCAACTGGGTCACCGGTCGATTGCCGCCCACCAGTAAGGCCTGATGCTCTACCTCTACTTTAAGGCGGCGCAGGTAGTTGCGAACAGCGTGCTGCTCACGAGTGACTACCTTGTTACAACCGCAGTAGTAGCAAATGTCATGGCAGAAAGGCAGGTGCACATACAGGGACAGCGGGGCTGTTCTGCGTTCCTCACTATTGCACAGCCAGCTGTTGTATTGCTCGCGCGGGAAGTCTTCACGAAACTGGGGTGCAGTTGGGTAGGAGGTATAGCGGGGCCCCTGACAACTATATTTTTCTGCGAGTGCGCGCCCGGCAAGAAACTCAGGTTCTGTCCAGCTCAGGTGGCTCGCTTCCGTGGGCAATTGCGCCATGTCCAATTCGGTCTGTCGTGTCTGATAGCGACGAAGTGCCGACGATAACAGGGGAGCGAAATCCTGTCGTTGATTCAGGTCAACTTGGCATGATCCTGCAGCGCATTGGGGTAGGCTGAGTTGTGAATGCCATACACCTGTAATAGACTCCGCGCGATTAGTCAATTTCCCTAGAGTGAAGAGTCGTGGTGTCCAATCTGATAAGGAAACTGAGCCTTTATAGCGATCATCTCCTCAGTAGAAACAAATACCTGTCACGCCTCAATAGCAGGATCCTCACCTTTAAAGCAACACATTCGCGGCCCTCAAAGCGGGTGATTGATGCGTCCACAGATAATGTAGCGGAGATAGATTGCCGTATTCCTGAGATCGATGCAGCGGATTTTTCGGTCGAGTTTTTGAAAAAGTCGATGCGCGAGAATGGCTGCGTCATCGTCAGGAATTTTTTTGACGAGAAAGAAGTGAATACAATGAAGTCGTATATCGATTATTCGTTTGCCGTTCGCGGCAATGGGCGTCTGAGTCGGTTTCTCTCGAAGCAATGCGATCTCAACCCGGTGCTGGAGGAAACAAACGAGATCATCAAGGAGATGCAGAAGTCCTACCCGACGTACGCGAACACCGTGTCTAACGGGTCGAAGTTGTCGCGCTTCCTTGGACGCGGTGAATCGGTTCTGACAGTTAGAACACCCAACATAGTGGATAAGCTGCTGAATCTGTTTGAAAAGAAATCGATGAAAGCGATTCTGACAAGCTACTTTGGCAACGAACCCTGTGTTTCAGTTTTTAAATGGACGATGAGACGATCGCGCCCACCTGCCCAGCCCATTGATTTTCATCAGGATGGCGCGTTTATGGGGGAAGAGATAGCCAGTTTGAATTGTTGGATACCCCTGTCAAATTGTGGCCCCGGTTATGATGTGCACGGGCTGGATATTGTCCCGAAAAGATTGATGAACACCTTTAAAACGGGCTCGGGCGTATTGGATTGGACAGTTGCGGAGCAGGCGATTGTCGATGAATATTCTGAAGATGTCATTAAGGCCCCAACCTTCCGTGAGGGAGACTTGCTGTTTTTCGATCACCTGCTGCTGCATAGAACGCAGTCTATTGCGAACAGTGAGCAACCCAGGTACGCGATCGAAACCTGGTTCTTTGATTCGGTAAACTTCCCCAAAAATCAAATACCCGTGAACTGGTGATCGATAGATTTGCGTTCATCCAACTCAGCACGTTAGCCGAGAGAGGCCACACTTTTCAGCACTAGCCGTACCAGCTCAGCCTGACGCGACACGCCAGTCTTGGCAAAAATGGATTTCAGTTGGGCGCGCGCTGTGTGCTGTGAAATGCTTTGAGCGCTGGACACCTCGGCCAGGCTGAGGCCACGGGCCAGCAGGGTGGCCAGATTGGCTTCCGCCGGAGTCAGTTCAAACAATTCCCCCAGTATCTGTCCCGAGGTTGATTCCTGTAGGTCTGGATCGCTGATGAACACGGCGACAGATGGACTGGACTGCCCCTTACTCCACTGCGAGGCCGGTACTGGCCGAATCACCAGCCCCAGGTCGGCGCGTCCGCCCGAGCGCGGCACGCGGAAGGCGCGCACCAGTGATGTTTCCCCGCGTAACTGTGCCTTGATAATGACAGACAGTGCCTGTTGCAATTCCTTGTTGATGTCCCGGCCTTCGATATGCAAGCAGCCGTCGCGCAGACTGAGGCCTTCGCCCTGATCGAGCAGCGCCTGGCCAACGGCATTGGTGGTGAGTAATCGGCCGCGCTCGTCGAGAATAATACTGGCTACGGACAACTGGTTGACCGCACCGGCGTAGACATCTCTTTCCGAGGTCATGCGGTTCAGCTTGGCGTAAATTTCTATCGCCAGTCGCAGGTGTGGGGTGAGCGCATCAAGCAGTGCACGCTCGCGTTTTTTGAACCGCGCCTCACTGTCTCGCCGGGCGAATCGCAATCGTGCCAGCATGCCACCGGGCTCGGCGGTATCCACGCCCAGGATTCTGAATAGACCGATGGGTTTCAGGTAGTGCAGATAGTAATCGGAACTTAGCAATTCACTGTCCGGAAGAATGTCTTCCAGTGCGATGACCTTGTCCGGCGGCAGGTTGACAAATGGGTCCAGCGAAAAAAATTGTTCACGGTATGCACTGGCTTCCCAGTCGTTGGGGTCGGCCAGGTTGGTGTCGACATTTTTGCGTGACGGGTCGGGGCGGACGCTGTTCAGGATGACGCCCTGGTCATCTTCTGTAGGTGGCCGTAGCACCAGAGAAACCACCTGGGCATCCATTGCCTCGCGCAGAGCGGGCAGGGCGGTTTGCCAGGGTTGTTGCTCCAGCGCACCGCGGTAGATCAACTCGATAAGATGGCTGAAATCCTGATCGATCCGGCTGGATGGTTTCACCGGCAGATCAGCTTATTTCTCGAGATTGGAGAGGTCGGCAGTGACGTGTGCCAGCGGCTTGGGTCGGCCAATGCCCCAGCCCTGCAGATAATCGACACCCAGCTCTTCCAGTTTCACGATGATCTCATCGTTCTCAACGGACTCGGCAATAGTTTCCTGTCCGAGAAAATGCGCAAGGTCGTTGATGGAGCGCGCCATCGCATAGTCGTTGCGATTGGTATGAATGCTGGTGATAAAACTGCCGTCGATCTTCACATAATCGACAGGTAGCTCACGCAGATAATTATGGCTGGCTGGGCCGGTGCCAAAATCGTCGATCGAAAACTTACAGCCGATATTTCTGAATGCTCGGACAAAATCAGAGGCCTTGATCAGGTTGGAGATGGTGCCTGTCTCGGTGATTTCAAAGCACAGGCGGCTGGTGCCCACACCATATTCAGATATTTTCTCCAGCAGATATTCCATAAAGCTGTCGTCAGTCACGCTGGCGCCCGATAAGTTGATGGACAGATTTGGGACAACCTTCTGCTCATCCATCAGCTGGCTTATCCAGGAAAATGCCTCTCGTACAACCCAGCGGTCTACCAGTGTCATAAAGCCATAGCGCTCGGCCGATTGGATAAACTCCATGGGTGATGCCACCGAACCGTCTTTATTGAGCAGGCCCAGCAGTAATTCATAATGCAGTGTAGTACTGCTGCGATCACTGATGCTCGTTTGTACAATCGGCTGAGCTCTGAGGATAAATCGTTCCGATGCCAGTGCGCTTTCCAGATCCTGACGACTCTGCGTCTTCTGTAGTTTGTAGTCGTTGATCCGGCTCTGTTCCTCTTTGTACGAGACCACCTTGTTGCGCCCTTGCTGCTTGGCATGTCGCATGGCGGATTGCGCGTCTTCGATGACTTCCTCTACAGAGGGGCTGTGCTCGAGAATGGGCGCCACACCTATAGAGACGGTAAAGCTTACATTTTCACCTTCGATGTCCATGGAACTGGCTTCGATATCGCTGCGTATTTTTTCTGCGATCTGTGCGGCCTGTTCCATCGACCGGTCTATAAGCAATACAGCAAACTCATCGGCTTCCATTCTGGCGGAGGACGATTTCTTACCGTGTAGTTGGGCCAGCAGTTTGGCAAATTCCAGCAGCACCTGATCGCCACTGATCCGGTCATACACTTCATTAACTAACTTGAACTGGTCGATGTTCAGATAGAGTATCGCGTGCTGTGACAGTTTTGACTGGCTGTGACGCAGAGCGCGTTGCATCTGGCCAATGAACGCATTTCGATTGATCAGTTTCGTCAGAGAATCGTGATTTCTGGCGAAGCTGAGCGATTTTTGTACGTGCTCCAGTGCGTGGTACATGCTCTGGTCGACAACGGAGAGACTGTCTGTCGGTGCAGGGGGCTGCGCGCCACGACTCAATAATCTCGCCAACTCAATCGCCGTTAAATCGCCAACTTTTTGTCCCCTTTCGTTGACGAAAATAAAGCGGTCGCGTGTCGGGCTGATCCAGGCGAGCTGCATGCGCTTTTTGTTTTCTTCCTTGTCGCGGTAAGTCAGCCAGTTGCCGTAATCCAGTTGTTCCACGCGTTTTACCCAGCGCCGCAGACGCGGCAGTTCATCAACCTTTGCGCGCACTACACCGGGTTCGGGCCCGAGGTTTAACTGTTCCGGATGAACGGGCGCCGATTCAATATCAGTATTGCCAGCCAGAATACTGCGCAGTGTCTCAAGCACTTCCTCGTGCCCGATGTTAGTCGGCAAAGCGCTGGATATCTGTTGGTTGATGAGGTCGATAAAAGGCTCTGCTTCGAGACTGCGCTGTACGTGCATGTCGTCGCCCACACCACCTTGGGTCTGTTCGTCCAGCCACAGGCTCAATACGTCGAGCGTCCGCACCTGCTCTGCCCAGGCACTGCTGTCGGGACCATCCCTGACGTGCGTGAGAACCAGGAGATCGCGCCATCCACTGTCGATCAGGTCCAGTAATACTTTTGGCGCAGTCGGAGGTTTGATTCGTTCATTAATGATTTTGCTGACTTCTCGTCTGGCCTCAGCCAGTTTGTGCTGGCCGTCCTGTGTGCGCACAACTCGATCGACATTGCGCGCCAGCGCACGTTCCTGCTGAGCTGTGAGGTGATCGATTTTCTCCAGTGCGGAGTCAAATACAGAGTCGTCGTTCTCATAGTCAGAGAGAATCTCTTCGACAATCTCGTTAATACGACCTTCCAACGCTTTGTTGGGGAAGTTCGCGGAGGAGGCGAGGCGGGACAGTTTATTGACAACGTTTCGCGCAGTGTTTGTGTGATCGACAAAAAACTGGGGATCCAGCAGGGCCAGTTTTGCCAGCGGAATTTGCAGGTTACCCAGTGCGGGTTTGACTTCTGTGCTGACATCGAGTTTGGATTTGATCGTGCCAAATAAATTATCAACCATATCCAGTTGGTTGAGGCTGTCCGCGGTCAGGCCGCTGCTGTTTTTCAAGCCGCCTATATCGTCCTTGTTGCTGGCCAGGTAGGCGCGCAGGGAGTCGCTTTGCTGCACCGCCTCACGCGCCT
Source organism: Halioglobus japonicus (assembly GCA_902705825.1). Lineage (GTDB taxonomy): Bacteria > Pseudomonadota > Gammaproteobacteria > Pseudomonadales > Halieaceae > Marimicrobium. Next base: position 60,844 of record CACSIL010000002.1, read on the forward strand.
GTGAATCTCGTTGCAGTGCACTGAGGGCTTTGGCAATGGATTGGGCATCGGCGAGCCGGCTTTGATCCAGATCGGTGCTCGCTACCGTTGCTCCATCCCAGGTTCCGCTCATAGCGGTGCCCTTGGCCAGAATACGCCCCTCGGCCAGCCCCTCGGCCTCGCGCTTGAAGTTGAGGGCATCAACTACGGAGCGATAGAGGTTGGCGGGGTTTACATTGCTAAATGCCCCGCCCAGTGATGCTCCCAGTTGTTTCTCAGCCTCATTCAATTCGGTGATAGCCGATGTCAGCGGTTCGATAGCGGCACGCTGGGCTTTCAGTTGTGCCTCGGACAGATACTGCGGTTGTGGTTCTGAGAGTGTTTGTGCACTGGACTCAGGTGGTTTATGCGGTCTGGGCCTGCGTGGCAGTCGTTCTGGCCCGGTTTCAAGCGGGTCCTGCTTCAGCAGCGAGCCCTTTTTTTCAATCTCGGCTTCGATGTCCGGTAGGATCCAGTTCTCGGCAAGCATGGTATTCAATGGCTGGTAATAGTCATCCATCTGGTGGATAAAATGCTTGGCGAAAAAGTCGTATATAACCGGCAGCACGCTGTGTGGCACATCCTCATCCAGCAGTGCGCGCTGGAATGCCCGGCATATTTGTCGAATGTGGATGGGGGAGCGCACATTGTTAGGGTCCAGATTGACTAGCGTCGCCAGACGTAAAGTCAGGGCTTCCAGCGCGATTTTGTACAGTCCCTCGCCGAGCAATACCATGCGATCGATTGCCAGGAAATCTTCATATTCCTGCTGGTCTATCAGGCCCAACTCGTCGGCGCTGCCTATCTGATAGCGCCACAGGTGGTCTTCTGTATGATCTGGGGTAAAATCGCGGAAGTAGTTTGATATCTGCAGAACCACCCTGTCGACAACGCTGTCTGCCCGTCGTCGCAGGAAGCTGGCCGCCTCGAAATGGAAGTTCTTCTCGCCTTCGCGCGGCCTGCTGCGGGAGGCGCATTCGTGCAGGTAGCTCGTCAATTCGACGAAAAAGGGCGTCAGTGCTTTTTGCAATTCTGACAGACTTTGTTGTTCTACTTTCTCCAGCAGAACGGCGAATTCCGCCGAGGCCGCGATGGTCTTCGAAGGCACTGCAGATGCCGCAAACGGTGCAACCTTGGATGGTGACGCTGGTTTCGTACTGTTGATCGCAGCGGCCTTGCCATTAGCCGCAGCCTTGCCATTAGTGGCAGGGGCAGCAGCGTCTGTAGACGTATCGGCCTCGGCTGATTCTGCCTCTGCGAGAGCGTTCAGATAGAGAGTGGACAAATCGGCGTTCGATTCATCGAATTCCAGAGTAATGCTGTCGTGGTAGAGTCTGGCGATTTTAACTTTTGCATTCCCGGGGGAATGCTTAAGGCGCTCTGCATCGCTGATGGAGAGCGTTATTGCTGCGTCTACAGCAAGGTTAAACAGGGCTTCAGCGGCGGCGGCATCCATGACGGTTTCCAGTTGCAGACGCCCGTCTGGCAGCGCCGACAGCTGGCCGGACAGTTTCACCTCATCGCCCAGTGCAAGTGAAGCGGGTAACTTTGCGGACTGTTCCTGTTCGTTAGGCATTGGGCCTCGAGATTTTCTGCGGTGGTCGGGATTCCCCTGATACTGGCCGAAGTATACCTTGAACTGCTGGTGTCACAACAACCCCCCCTAATGGGTGCTTGGTTTGTATCAATGTTTGCGCTATCACCTGGGCAACGGTCAATAAATCGCCATTACGAACTACTGTTGGCGGCATCCAGAAACGCGGGTTTCTCGCCACCGCCGTGGATAGCAAAGCTGGTGCCACTGACATAAGAAGCCAGCGGTGAAGCCAGAAACAGGCAGGCATTGCCGATGTCAGTAGGTACAGCCATCCGGCCCAGAGGAATAGTGGCACCCACGGCGGCAATGCCCTCTTCATCGCCATAGTGCAAGTGTGCCTGCTCCGTCTCGGTAAGGCCCACAACCAGTGCGTTAACGCGCACTCTGGGTGCCCATTCGACGGCGAGTGAGGTGCCCAGATTGACCAGGCCCGCTTTGGCGGCACCGTAGGCCGCGGTGCCGGGAGAAGGGCGTATAGTGCTGACACTGGCTATATTAATGATAGAACCCCCTTCATCCTGCTGTTGCATAACCCGGTTGGCTACCTGGCTGAAATTCAAGGGCGCGATCAGGTTGAGTCGAATGATGGACTCTGAAAACCGGGGAGAAACCGTTGCAGCCTCGGCGTACGGCGCGCCCCCGGCATTGTTCACCAGTACGTCGAGTCGACCGTACTGCTGCACAGTGAAGTCAACACAGGCCTCGATCTGCTCGTAATCCCGCACGTCACAGTTGGTAAACAGCGCTGTGCGGCCCCCGGATTCTGGCAGGGAGTCCGGCTCGGATCTGCCACAAATAACGACATTGGCACCCGCCTCGAGGAATCTTTCTGTGATTCCCCGGCCAACACCTTTGCCTCCGCCAGTGACGATAACTACCTTGCCGCTAAAATCCAGCGTGTTTTCCATTCAGTTGCTCCTGCTGTTGGTGCGGGGCGGGCCTGACGGTTCGCCGCGCTTGAGATCAATCCACGATTTACATAAGATGCTCTGGCTGCGCGTATCCTAACCGAATTCCCATTGACTGGAAATTTCCGGCGGGCGCTCAACTCCAGACGCGTAACTCAATCCAGAAGCGGTTGCACATGCTGTACTAGCCGGCAGCTGCTCATTATCGGGAATAGATGCTATGACTACTGAAAGTTTACCGGTACTCGCCATTCTGGGCGGCACCGGAGATTTGGGCACCGGACTGGCCCGCCGTTGGGCACAGGCCGGATACCAGGTGATCATCGGGTCACGCACCCAGGAAAAGGCAGAGGCTGCGGTGGCCGACCTGCGCGAGGTTATGGCGGAGCGCGGCGTCGCTGAAATCAGCGTGCAGGCAATGGAGAACCTGGCAGCGGCTGAGGCTGCCGATATCGTTACGCTCACTGTGCCCTTCAGTCATCAGGCGGGTACGCTGGAACTGGTTAAACCGGCTTTGGCTGGAAAGATATTGATCGATGTCACTGTGCCGCTGGTGCCGCCCAAGGTTGCACGCGTGCAGTTGCCTGCGCAGGGCAGCGCCGGTCAGATCGCTCAGGAATTGCTCGGTGAAGACGTAAACGTAGTCTCGGCTTTCCAGAATGTTGCTGCCGCTCATTTGCAGGAAGGGCACGGTTTGGAATGCGACGTGCTGGTGTGCGGAAACAAGAAGGTTGCGCGCGAGGAAGTCATCAAGCTGGTGGAAGCAGCCGGGATGCGCGGTTTCCATGCCGGGATGATTAACAATGCTGCCGCCGCAGAGGCTCTGACCTCAGTTTTGATTACCATCAACAAGCAGTACGGGTGTCATGCGGGCATCAAAATCAGCGGGCTGGATTAGCCCCGCGTTTTTGTCGATATAAAGAGACTCGCTGTAAATGACAAGCCGGTTGGAACTGATTCCCCTGCTGCACTTTCCGCTGGTAGAACCCGGTGATGACCTTGTGCAGCTCATTTTTGACTCCCTCGGCGAGAATGAACTGTCGCTGCAAGCGGGCGATGTGCTGGTCGTGGCGCAAAAAATCGTCTCCAAAGCGGAGAATCGTTATGTGCGATTGGCCGATGTGAGTGTCGGCGACGAGGCAAAGTCGCTGGCTGAGAAGGCGGACAAGGATCCGCGTCAGGTCCAGTTGATACTGCAGGAGAGCAGGGAAGTGCTGCGGGTGCGCCCTGGTGTCATTATCGTTGAGCATCGCAACGGGTATGTACATGCCAATGCAGGTATCGACAAATCCAATATAGAGCGCGACGACAGCGATCCCCGAGTGCTGTTGTTGCCTGAGAACCCGGATGCCTCTGCTCGTAAGTTACGCAGTGGTCTTGAACAGCGCACCGGTGTCGCGCCGCAGATTATTATCAATGACAGCATGGGTAGAGCCTGGCGCAATGGCACCGTCGGGCTGGCTATTGGTACGGCCGGCCTGCAGCCGCTCTATAACCAGATTGGTGATATGGATATGTTCGGCAATGTACTGGAAGTGACTGAACCGGCCGTTGCCGATGAATTGGCTGCCGGTGCCTCTCTGGTGATGGGGCAGGCTGCAGAAGCCTGTCCGGTTGTACTGGCTCGCGGCGCCTGCCTGAAACCTGCCGAGGTGGGGTCCGCCAGCCTGCTGCGCGATAAATCATTCGATATGTTCCGCTGATGGCTACTGCTGAAAAATCAGTACTGGCGCTGTCAGGTGGTGTGGGTGGTGCGAAACTCGCGCTGGGACTGGCCGATGAGCTGCCGCCCGGGGAATTGCATGTGGTGGTCAATACGGGTGATGATTTCAGCCACCTCGGCCTGCATATCTGCCCGGATATCGATACGCTGCTCTATACCTTATCCGGCAACGCGAACGCGGAGCAGGGGTGGGGGCTAGAAGGTGAGAGCTGGAACACGATGGATGCGCTTCAACGCCTGGGGGGGGAGACCTGGTTTCGCCTGGGTGACAGAGATCTGGCAACACATCTTTGGCGCACCGATCGTCTGGCACAGGGCGACAGCCTGCTGGAGGTTACCGGCGCCCTGGCCACGCGGTTGGGGATTTCCAGCCATATTCACCCGATGTGCAGCACACCCGTGCGCACGACAGTGCACAGCGAAGAGCGTGATCTGCCGTTCCAACAGTATTTTGTGAAGGAGCAGTGCGCGCCGATCGTCTCGGGGTTCAGCTTCGAGGGTATTACAGAGGCTGCGCCGAATCAGAATGTGATGCAACTGCTGCAGGACGCTGCATTGTCTGCAATTGTCGTTTGCCCCTCCAATCCGTTTGTCAGTATTGACCCCATGCTGCAGATACCCGGCATGTGGCAGGCGCTGCGCGACAGTCCTGCGCCACTGGTGATGGTGTCGCCCATTGTGGCGGGTATGGCCCTGAAAGGACCCGCGGCAAAAATGATGGCAGAGATGTCGATGCCCGTAACTGCTCAAGGCGTTGCGCAACACTACTGCAGGCAGTATCCCGGTCTGGTGGACTATTTCGTGATAGATGAGAGTGACGCTACACTGGCAGCTGAAATCGCCGCGTTGGGTATGGAGGTGGCTGTGGCACCTACTATTATGAAAACCAGGGAAGACAAACAGCGTCTGGCGCGTTTCACCCTGTCCTTGGTTGGGGCCTGAGCGGGTGGCCCGGGCACTGCTGCCTCTGAAGGATCTGGTGCAGGCCAAGACGCGTCTCAGCGGTCTGTTGCGTCCATCGGAGCGTCGCGCGTTGGCTCAGGCCATGGCGGAAGATGTGCTTGAGGTACTGGCAACGCACAGCGAAATTACCGGCGTCACCCTGGTATCGGATGATCCCGGTGCCGAAATGCTCGCGACGAAATACGGTGCTGAATGCTGGTCGGAGAATTCCCTCGACTGCCGTGGACTCAATCCTCTGATGCAGCGTGCCACGGCTCGACTACTGGCAACCAGCGAGGAGCCGCTGCTGGTATTGCACTGTGATCTGCCACTGCTGACGGTTGCTGATATCAGCGCTGCACTGGCATCCCAGCACGATTTGGATGGGCTGGTTGTTGCCTGTGATCAGCAGGGCAGGGGGACCAATCTGCTGGCCTTTACCGCGCACTGTGTGCCGCAATTCTGCTTTGGGATAAATAGCTGTTCCGAACACGAGCGAAGCGCGCGCAGAGCTGGCTTCCCTGTCGAAATACTGCAAAGATCAGGTATCGCTTGCGATGTGGATGAGCCGGCAGACCTTGAGTGCGTGATGGATAACCTGCATTTGCGGCCTCACAGCAATACCGCCGCACTGCTTTACAACACCGAACTGGGAGCACGCATTACACTTGCGTTGGCTACATTGTCAGACAGCGATAAAGCTGTCGACGCTGGAAATAGGGGATTGCACAGTTGATGTCAGATTGGCAGGCATTACAGGAGCACTTGCGCCAGGGCATCGCGCCCAGCGATGAGCAGGCTCTGTTATTGGCAGAAATAGACGACACCGCCGCGTTGGTGGAGATTGCGGCAGTGCTGCGCGATCGCGGCCATCGCAACGTCATTACCTATTCGCGCAAAGTCTTTATTCCGCTGACACACCTGTGCCGGGATGTGTGTCACTACTGTACCTTTGCGCGCACGCCCAAGAAAATAGAGCAGCCTTATATGCCCGTGGAGGAGGTGCTCGCACTGTGCCATGAAGGCGCGAAAATGGGCTGTCAGGAGGCGCTGTTCACACTCGGGGAGAAACCCGAGCTGCGCTACAATGCGGCGCGCCAGGCGCTGCAGGAAATGGGTTTTGCAAGTACGCTGGATTACGTCAAGGAAGTCGCGCGTCGGGTCTTATCGGAAACAGGGTTGTTGCCGCATATCAATGCCGGATGCATGGATGCGGATGAAATCGCCGGATTACGCCAGGTGAGTGCGTCCATGGGTATTATGCTGGAGTCCGGTTCAGACCGCCTTTGCCAGAAGGGCATGCCGCACTACGGTTCGCCCGATAAAGAGCCGGCCCGGCGCCTGCAGACGATGGAACTGGCTGGGCGCGCTGCTGTGCCGTTTACGTCGGGAATACTTATCGGTATAGGTGAAACCCGCCGCGAGCGTGTTGAATCGCTGCTCGCCTTGCGCCTGTTGCATTCCAGGCACGGCCATCTGCAGGAAGTCATCATACAAAATTTCCGCGCCAAACCGGGTACGTTGATGTCCTCTGCACCAGAGCCCGATCTGAATGAATTACTGTGGACGATCGCGGTTGCGCGGCTTGTCTTCGGGCCAGACATGAATATTCAGGCGCCCCCCAACCTCAGTCCGGGTGTGTTGCCGCAACTCGTTGCGGCGGGCATCAACGACTGGGGTGGCGTGTCGCCACTGACGCCGGATTACGTGAACCCGGAAGCGCCCTGGCCCCATCTGGAACGACTGGCCGCAGAAACGGCTGCCGCCGGTAAATTTCTCGAGCAGCGGCTGACGGTGTACCCCTCCTATGTTGTGGATGGACAGCGCTGGCTGGATGCCGGCGTGGAGACTTCGGTGATGCGTCTGTCAGACGCCGCAGGCTTCGCACGGCGTGACGACTGGGTACCTGGCGAGGATCATGCTGTGCCCGCCGTTGACGCTCAATTGCTGGCAAGTGTGCCGGACTCGTCTGCGGTATCCGTTGACGTACTGGATATTGTCGGGCGCGCTCGCAATACCGCGCAGCTGACGGAACAGGATGTGACTCGCCTGTTCGAGGTGCGCGGGGCAGATTTCTCCTATGTGGTGGCGCAGGCCAACCAATTGCGGAAGGCGGTAAATGGCGAAACAGTGAGTTATGTCGTCAATCGCAATATCAACTACACCAATGTGTGTTATTTCAAATGTCAGTTCTGTGCCTTTTCCAAGGGCAAACAGAGCGAAAATTTGCGTGGCCGGCCCTACGATATCAGCGCTGAGGATATCGCGGCGCGCTGCGTCGAGGCCTGGGAACGCGGCGCTACTGAAGTCTGCATGCAGGGTGGGATCCACCCCGATTACACAGGCCAGACCTACCTCGATATCGTACACACGGTACGCAGTGTGACACCCCAGATGCACATTCACGCGTTTTCGCCACTGGAAGTGTGGCAGGGCGCTGCAACACTGGGCATCAGTGTGCCGATGTTTTTGCGCCAGCTGCGCGAGGCGGGGCTCGGTACGCTGCCGGGAACGGCCGCAGAAATTCTGCACGACGATGTCCGTGCGAATCTGTGTCCCGACAAGCTCAACACCAGTCAGTGGTTGGAGGTGATGGAGGCAGCTCACAATGAGGGGCTGCGCACGACAGCGACAATCATGTACGGCCATATTGATAGACCTGTGCACTGGGCCAGCCATCTCCTGCAGATCAGGGCTTTGCAGCAACGCACCGGCGGGTTTACTGAGTTCGTGCCACTGCCATTCGTGCATATGGAAGCGCCCATGTATCTCAAGGGTAAGGCGCGGCGCGGACCGAGTTTTCGCGAGGCTGTGTTAATGCATGCCGTGGCGCGACTGACCTTCCATGGTTTGATAGACAATATTCAGGCATCGTGGGTGAAGATGGGTAGAGAGGGTGTTGCCGCCTGTTTGAACGCCGGTGTGAATGATCTCGGTGGCTCCCTGATGAATGAAAGTATTACCCGTGCTGCCGGGTCAGACCACGGTCAAGAGTGGACACCGGCGCAACTGGAAGAGCGTATTCGAGCGGCGGGACGACGTCCGCGGATGCGTACGACCCTCTATGCCGATGCCAGTGAGCAGCGACACAATGCGGCATTTGCTGCACCACCGCTGGCCGAGGTTTACAGCGCTTCCGCTGGCAAGCTACAGCGCAGCAAGCGCATTGGTGAGACCGTCTCTGCTGGCGTCGTGACACAATCTTTGCCACTGACGTGGATGCACTCGCCGCAGGATGCCACCGTGTACGAAAGCGTGGTGCTGATGGCGGCCTGTAACTGAGGCGGCGGCATCTCTGCATGAATTCGCGTGAAACAGGCAGGTCCATCGATCTCGAACCGAGCTGGCGAATGCCGCTCGAAGCAGAATTTGATAAGCCCTATATGCGTGAATTACGCGCCTTTTTGCTGGCTGAAAAAAAATCCGGCAAGCGAATTTTTCCTAAAGGCAGCGAGTTTTTCAATGCGTTTAGCCACACGCCCTTGGAGAAGGTCAAGGTCGTGATTCTTGGGCAGGACCCCTACCACGGTGAAGGTCAGGCTCACGGTTTGTGTTTTTCAGTAAAACCCGGCGTGGTGGTTCCCCCCTCGCTGAAAAACATCTACAAGGAATTGCAGGCCGAGCTGGATTTTGAGATTCCAAACCACGGGAACCTCACCGCCTGGGCTGACCAGGGCGTATTGTTGCTCAACAGCGTACTGTCGGTGGAGTGCGCCCGAGCAGCATCCCACCAGGGTCGGGGGTGGGAGCAATTTACAGACCGGGTCATCGAGGTGATTGATCAGCAGCGCGAGGGCGTTGTGTTTATGCTGTGGGGCAGCTACGCCCAGCGCAAGGGGGCGATTATCGACAGCAACCGTCACTGTGTACTCAAGGCCCCTCATCCATCGCCGCTGAGTGCACACCGGGGTTTTTTCGGATGCGGGCATTTTGTTGCCGCCAATCGCTATTTGCAGGGCAGGGGGGAGGCGCCTATTGATTGGAGCCTGCAGGCAGTCCCCTGATACTGACAGTGATGGCAGATGTCTGTGGCGTTAATCCAGTAGAAAGCGTTAGTCAGACTCCAGTGCATAGGGCAATTCAAGCAGTTTCAGCGCTGTGCCATTGTCTGCGCCCAGCAGTAAACCCTCTGTCGCACTGTCGCTGACAGCCGAGACGAGTACCTGTGTTTTACCCTCGCTGCTGCCGCAGTTAACGACACTGCCGACGTTCTGCCCTGAACCTGCATCAAACAGCGCGGTGCCGGTTGCACAGTCGGCCTGCTGCGGCAATTCTGCGGCGTAGGCGCGCCGTTTCGATTTCCCCAGATAATGTAAACGCGCCACCACTTCCTGGCCGGTATAACAGCCTTTCTTGAAACTGATGTGCCCAGTGAGGTCGTAATTGAGCACCTGCGGCACAAACTCCCCAACGGTGCTCGCTTCGATGCGGGCAATGCCACTGCCGATCTGCTGCGCTTGCCAGTGGGCCTCACTGGACTCGGTCATCAGCCCACCCATGCGCGCAAGTCGCTCGGCGCTGCCGGCGCGCGCAAGGAAACATTCAAACTGCTGGCCGTTATCATCCATTTGTACCAGCACGAAATCGTCAGCGTGGCTCGCGCCGAAGCGTTCTGTGGGAATATTTGTGAATACCTGGGCCAGGGTAGTCGATGCCTGCGGGCCCCAGATCGAGACACACAGCCAGTCTTCGTTTGCTGCATCTATCTCTGCTTTGGAAAAAATAATGTACTTGCCAAATGCCGCAGCGCTATCGGCGCGGATATCCCGTCGCATGCGCAGCGCATAGTGTTCCGGCGCCACCTCAAACAGGAGGAAGTCGCAGAGCACTCGGCCCTTGGGCGTGCAGAACAATCCGGGCAGCGCATGGTCAGAGTCCAGCTTGCGCGTATCGCAGGTCGTCTGGCCCTGTAGAAATTTCAGTGTATCCGGCCCGGCGATGTGCAGCAGGGCTTCCTGTTCCAGTACAGCGTAATAGCAGTTCAAGCGTGTAACCTCGTCGTTAGTTCGCCCATGATAGGCGCTGTTTCCGGCTATGTCAGCATCCGACAACGGTGCAGAGCCCTTCAGCGGGGTAACCGGGGTGGAGACGGTTGAATGAGTATACGCAGAGACTCTCGTTAAACGATATACTACCCGCAATTGATGACCCACCCGGATAAGTTTACTGGCATGATTGATCGTGAAGAACTGAATCGTATGCGTTGGGCCGCGAGGCGCGGCATGTTGGAACTCGATCTGGTGTTAGAGCCGTTTGTGACAACGCGCTATGCCCAGCTGAACGAACAGGATAGGCAACGTTTTCAGCAACTCATGCTGTGTGAAGACCAGGATTTGTTCACCTGGTTTATGCAGCGTGTAAAACCGGATGATGAGGAGCTAGCGCAGATTGTCAGCCAGGTTATCCAATTCGCCCAATCTGCACCTGAGAGTCGGTAAATCCCGTCTGCGCGACCTGCTCTACGGCGCGCTTTGCTTTTCCACCGTCTGCGCCCTGACGGCGCTCTACTCACGCGGCTATGCACTGGCCGCCTTGTTGCTGATACCCATGGCTTCAGGGTTGTTGTGGCGTTTGCGCCATGACGCCATGGCCGGAGCTGAACTCTGCTACCAGCAGGGCGTGTGGGATCTGCAGCAGAGCGGGGTGCGGCGTAGAATTTCCCTCTCCAAACGCAGCACCAGCACATCAGGGGTGATTTATCTGGCGTTTGTTGAGCAGCCTTCGGGCCGCACAGGGGCTATCTGGCTGTTCAGAGACAGTTCATCTGCTGAGCAACTGCGCCGGCTGCGAGTCCGGTTGGCATTACTGCATTAAAGTGGCGAGTTGTCCGGCTGCAGTATCGTGTCGTGCGCTTCCGGCAACAAATCGGGGTAGTCCAGTGTGTAATGCAGGCCACGGCTCTCTTTGCGCGATATTGCAGACCTGATCATCAGCTCGGCAACCATGGCCAGGTTGCGCAATTCCAGCAGATCGTTACTGACTTTATAGTTACCGTAGTACTCCGCTATCTCCGTTTGCAGCAATTGCACCCGGTGCAGAGCGCGCTGCAGTCGCTTGTTAGTGCGCACAATACCCACGTAGTCCCACATGAAACGACGCAATTCATCCCAATTGTGAGAAATCACCACGTCCTCATCGGAGTCGGTTACCTGGCTTTCATCCCAGGGGGCAGCAGGGCCGGGGACGGGCGTCTGCCCCAGATTGTCCGCGATATGGTTGGCCGCAGATTCGGCGTAGACGATACATTCGAGCAGTGAATTGCTCGCCATGCGGTTGGCGCCATGCAGACCCGTGCAGGATGCTTCACCGACTGCGTACAGCCCGGCGACATCGGTTAGACTGTGCTGGTCGACCAGTATGCCACCGCAAGTGTAGTGGGCCGCCGGCACGACGGGGATGGGCTCGGCGCTGATGTCGATACCAAACTCCATGCATTGCGCCATGACGGTGGGGAAGTGGCTTTGCAGAAATTCGCCGGATTTATGTGAAATGTCGAGATACACACAGTCGGCCCCAAGGCGTTTCATCTCATGGTCTATCGCACGCGCCACCACATCGCGCGGTGCCAGTTCACCGCGCTCATCGAAACGGTGCATGAAGCGCGTTCCATCGGGCAATAACAGTTTGCCGCCTTCCCCGCGTATGGCCTCGGTCACAAGAAACGATTTTGCCTTCGGGTGATACAGGCAGGTCGGATGGAACTGGTTGAACTCCAGATTGGCTACGCGGCAGCCAGCGCGCCACGCCATTGCCACACCATCGCCACTGGCACCGTCCGGGTTGCTGGTATACAGGTACGCTTTACTGGCGCCACCTGTGGCCAATATCACCGCTGATGCCTGAAACAGGTCAACGTGGCCGGTGCGCTGGTCGAGAATATAGGCCCCTTCACAGCGGCCGTTGTTGATCACCAGATCCACTGCCACACGGTGTGCAAATATTTCGATGTTGTCAGCTGCAATGGCGCGTTCGGTGAGTACCTCAGAGATTGCGCGCCCGGTGCGGTCGGCTGCATGTATGATGCGCCTGTGGCTGTGTCCGCCTTCCATCGTCAGGTGAAACTCTCGATTCTGCTCGTCACCATGCTCTTCGCGCAGATCGAAATCTACACCCTGCTCAACCAGCCACTCAACACAGCGGCGGCTATTGCTGACAGTGAATTCGACCGCATCGCGATGGCACAGGCCTGCGCCTGCAGCAAGGGTGTCGGTTACATGGGAGTCAACGGTATCGCGGTTGTGCAATACCGCTGCCATGCCGCCCTGTGCCCAGAACGTTGAGCCCTGGTTCAGGTCCGCTTTCGACAGCAGGGCGACACGACAGTCGCCGGGAAGTCGCAGGGAGAGGCTGAGACCGGCAGCACCGCTGCCGATAACCAGAACATCGTGTTGGTAACTAGTGGCCATAGTGCTCAGTGCTTGCTGCTCGGGGAGGTGAAATATATGATGTCTCTCAAAGACTTAGCTTTGGCTAACGATAACTCAGTGGAGTATATACGACCTCGTGGGGAATACGAAAACAATCCGGGCCGGAACTTTGCGCCGCGCAGGTACTCTTAAAGCGGGCGCGTGGAGCCTGTGGCGAACTAAGTTCAACATCTGTTGTCCACTAAGAGAGCGAACTGCATCAGCTGATCGTGTGGTTTCAGGGAATAGAGAGGGTAACCAGACGTGACAGCCGGGGTGACGGACCAGCAACTTGTCGCCAGGGTGCAGAAAGGTGATTCGAGGGCATTTGACCTGCTTGTGTTGAAGTATCAACACAAGATATTCGGTTTGATTGGTCGTTATGTGCGAGACGCGGATGAAGTACAGGACGTTGCTCAGGAAGCTTTTATCAAGGCCTATCGAGCTTTACCCAGGTTCAGAGGGGACAGTGCTTTCTATACCTGGCTGTATCGTATCGCAATCAATACGGCCAAGAATCATCTGGTTTCGCGCTCGCGCAGGCCTCCGGGCTCCGATATNGAGCTGGAGGATGCCGAGTATCTCGAAAATGGTGGCAGTTTGAGGGAGATTGAGAATCCGGAGAACGCGTTGTTTGGTGCGGAATTGAAGGCCGTAGTGGAAAACGCAATCAGTGCATTACCCGAGGATTTGCGCACGGCGATCACACTGCGTGAGTTTGAAGGACTCAGCTACGAGGATATCGCCGACATCATGGGCTGTCCGATAGGCACTGTACGGTCGAGGATATTCAGGGCGCGGGAAACAATTGATGGGTTGGTGGGGCAGCAAATGCATGGCGAGGGTTTGACACAGGACGTGTAACCGTTCGCTTGTAAGCTGTTTTCGCAGGGTAACTACATGATTATAGAGTCGGCACGGTGTGCGGCTTTGTGGGAAGGTTTTAAACTATGAATGAAAGAATGCGCGAATCACTTTCAGCCTTGATGGATGATGAGGCGAATGAACTCGAGTTGGAGAGGGTGCTGTCGCAATTGGGCAGTGAGCCCGAATTGCGCCAAACCTGGTCGCGCTATAATTTGGCGCGCAATGCGGTGCAGGGTGATCAACTGGCGCACCTCGATTGGGATATTTCGGGGCGGGTACAATCTGCGCTCGAAAGTTCCAATACCTCAAGTGCATTTTCTGCGCATGCCGCGCGCGATGGATATAAAAATCGTTTGCTGCGACCTTTGATCAGTGTCGGCGTGGCTGCATCTGTCGCACTTACCGTGGTTATTGGTGGCCAGCAACTCGCCGGTCTGGAAAATCCCGATGCTTACGGGGCTGATCAATCGGTGGCGGCTAACCCTTCGCCTGTGGGCATATTGAACATTGCGGGTGCGGTGCCGCTGCCGGCCAGCTATGGCACTGCGCCGGCAGTCCCCCAGTTGCAGCCGGCGGTACGCACAGCCTATGAAGATCTGGCCCAGCAGCGCCTACGCAAATATATGCAACAGCATGCCGAGCAGGCGGCGCTTAATTCACCCCAGGGTCTGGTGCCGTTTGCGCGTGTGCCTGAGATTCGCGAATAGGTTCGCCCGCGGTGTTGTTGAAACGGCTAAAGAGCATCTATAAACCGTCTTCAGTGCTCCTGCTGTCGTTGTTTGCAGCAGTGGGTGCGGTTGCAGGCGCTGCGGCGACTGATTGCCCGGAAGCCGAATCAGAGGCACTGCAGTGGCTCGACAGAATGTCGCGCAGCTTGCGACAAGTCAGTTACCAGGGAGTGGTGACTCTGCAACGCGGTGACGAGATGCAGGTGATGCAAATATCCCACACAGTAGACGGCGGTATCAGTTCCGAACGACTCACAGAGCTGACCGGTCAGGGCGCGCAGGTCGAACGAGACTATCATCCGGTTGAGTGCGTTCACCCTGGTGACCGCTTGTTACGCCTCGAAGCACTGTCCCCGGCAGATCGCTGCGGAATTACCATGCACTATCGATTTACTCTCGCCGATGATGAGCGGGTGGCCGGCCGTAATACAGTACGTATCAAGATCGAACCGCGTGATATGTACAGGTTCGGTTATATGATGGCGCTGGACCGGGAAACCGGAATCTTGCTCAAATCACAGATTATTAGCCATGGTCATCAGGTGTTGGAAACCATGCAATTTGCAGACTTGTCCTACGCTGATGTACAAGGCGCGCCAGGCGAACTGGCGTTGGCTGAGGTTGAAGCCGCCAACGCCGCTTCCGACAGTATTGCTGTGGTGCATGAGGCAGAGCACTCACACAATGAAGCGGCACAGAGTGTGCACTCAGTCGCGCGTGCGTGGGTGGTGGGTTGGCTACCGCGCGGTTTTTCCGCCACAGATGCCAGCCTGGGTAACAGTGGCCGCCGGACCTATACCGACGGGCTGAGTGTCTTCTCGGTGTTTCTGGAAGATCTCAATATTGAAATAAAACCGGGCGAGGGACTGGTCCGCCAGGGCGGCACCATTACCTATACCCGGGGCCTGGACATCGCTGGTCAGCCGGTACTGGTCACGGTAATTGGTGAGGTGCCAGCAAATACGGCTAGAATGGTCGCCAATTCAGTGAGTTGGGTTAAGTAAAATGTTAACAGAAAGCGGGCGAGTGGNCGGTTTGGAATCGGATGGACTCTGGGTAGAGACTATTCGTCGCAGCACCTGTGGGACTTGTTCAGCTCAAAAAGGCTGTGGCCACGGCATACTCAACCGCATCGCTGAGGGCAAACGGGGCTATGTCCGCGTTTTACCGGGGGAGCATCCGGTTGAGCACTACAATATCGATGATCAGGTGCTCATCAGCATTCCTGAAGAGGTTATTCTGCGCGGATCGTTTATAGCCTATGTGCTGCCACTTTTGACCATGCTTGGCGGCGCGCTATTGGCGGTGAACGGGATGCCGGGAAACGAAGATCTGCTGGCCGTTGGCGGCGCGATAAGTGGTTTGGTACTGGGCTATACCCTGGTGCGTTGGCACGGTAAACGGCATCGTCGCGACCCGGATTTCCAGCCGGTGCTTCTGCGGGTAGTCGACACGCCAGCAGAGGCCATCACGCTGGTTTGAATTTTCTTGTCTGAATATCTTTGTTACTTTATTGGATTGAACTATGAAGACTAAACTCCCTTTCTACGGTTGTTTTTCGCTGTTGCTCGCGCTGTTCAGTGCCGGGCTTGTCCACGCGGCAGAATTGCCGGATTTCCAACAGATTGTGCGCGAAAATTCCCCCGCCGTTGTGAAAATAATTGTTGAGCAACACGCGGATCGCCAGGGCGGGGGGCAGCCTGGGCCAGGCGAGATTCCCGAAGAACTGAGGCGCTTTTTCGAATTCAGGGGCGCGCCGCCATCACAACAGGAACGTATGGGCCTAGGGTCTGGTTTTATCGTTTCCGAGGACGGCTATGTTCTCACTAACAACCATGTCGTCGAGGGTGCCGACAGCGTTCTGGTTCGCATGAGCGACCGGCGTGAATTTGAGGCCGATATCATTGGCACCGACCCGCGCTCTGACCTCGCGTTGCTGCGTATAGATGCAAGCGATCTGCCCACTCTGAGGCTGGCTAAAGATGAGGATCTTGAGGTCGGTGAATGGGTGCTGGCGATAGGGTCGCCTTTCGGCCTCGATTACTCTGTTTCCGCTGGCATCGTCAGTGCGAAGGGACGCAGCCTGCCCACGGCCGAGAACGAAAACTATGTTCCCTTTATTCAAACCGACGTGGCAATCAACCCCGGCAACTCGGGTGGGCCGCTGTTTAACCTCGATGGCGAGGTGGTCGGTGTCAACTCCCAGATATTCACCCGCAGCGGTGGTTCTATCGGGCTGTCATTTGCTATTCCTGCTGCCGTTGCGCGCAATGTTTTTGAGCAGCTTAAAGAAAGTGGTCGCGTGACCCGGGGGTGGCTGGGGGTGACCATACAGGATGTGGATAAAAATCTCGCAGAGTCTTTCGGGCTCAAACGCCCACGCGGAGCGCTGGTCGCGGAAGTCTCCAAAGACAGTCCTGCCGAGAGAGGCGGGTTGCGCAGCGGAGATATTGTTATCAAATTTGATGGTAAGGATATTCCCAGCTCCTCAGACCTGCCACACGTCGTCGGTCTTGTCGCGCCCGGTTCCACTGTGGAAGTAGAGATTATGAGGGACAAGTCGCCACAAACGGTGACGGTCGAGGTGGGCGGACTCGACGCAGATGAAAGCTACTCGCTGCTGTCGGGTAAAACCGAAGGTCAAAGTGGCGGACGCCTGGGTATGCAGGTTGAGACCCTACCGGCGGAAAGTCTGGAGCGCTACGGCCTCAATGGTGGTGTGGTGGTGCGCGCTGTTGCGCCCGGCTCTGTCGCAGCCCAGGCCGGTATCAGAGTGGGCGACGTTATCACCCTCATTGATACCAGTCCGATCAAATCGACAGAAGCATTTGAAGACGCTGTCGATGATTTGTCTGGCGGCAGTTCAGTGCCAATGCGCCTGATTCGGGATGGGTCGCCGTTGTTTATTGGTCTCAAGGTGCCTGAATAGCCATCATCCTCGCCGGGGCGCAGCGCCCCGCGCACTAGACTGATGTGGGCCCGCTAACGTGGCGGTTGTAGTCCCATTGGGGTACAATCGCGCGTTTTTTCAACCCCAAGGGCCGACGCTGTGTCTGCCCCGCCCAGCATCAGTCGAGCAAAAAAATCGTGAGCGATCTCAAGCACATCCGGAATTTTTCTATCATCGCGCATATCGATCACGGTAAATCGACACTGTCCGATCGGTTTATCCAGCACTGTGGGGGCCTGAGTGCGCGTGAAATGGACGTCCAAGTGCTCGATTCCATGGATATTGAGCGCGAACGGGGTATCACCATCAAAGCCCAGAGCGTCACGCTTGACTACACCGCGCGCGATGGACAGGTCTACCAGCTCAATTTTATCGACACCCCCGGGCACGTGGATTTTTCCTACGAGGTATCCCGTTCGCTCGCAGCCTGCGAGGGCGCGCTACTGGTGGTTGATGCCGGACAGGGCGTGGAGGCGCAGTCAGTGGCCAATTGCTACACCGCGATTGAGCAGGGGCTTGAAGTACTCCCGATATTGAACAAAATGGATCTGCCGCAGGCTGACCCCGACAGGGTCAAACAGGAAATTGAAGAGATTATCGGCATCAATGCCAGCGATGCCTGTCTGGTGAGCGCCAAATCTGGCCTCGGCATTGAAGATGCACTGGAACACCTGGTTGAGCATATCCCTCCGCCAGAGGGCGACAGGGATGCGCCATTACAGGCGTTGATCATCGACTCCTGGTTTGATAACTATCTGGGAGTGGTGTCGCTGGTACGCGTCAAGCAGGGTGTGTTGCGCAAGCGAGACAAGCTGGTCGCCAAATCGGTGGGCAAAACGCAGCAGGTCGACACCCTCGGTATCTTCACGCCCAAACGCGTCGAGAAAGATATTCTGCAGGCCGGAGAAGTTGGCTTTGTGGTGGCAGGTATCAAGGATATTCACGGCGCGCCGGTTGGCGACACCCTGATTCATGCCAAAGACACGTCAGTTGCCGCGCTTCCCGGGTTCAAGCGGGTCAAGCCACAGGTTTATGCCGGCATTTTTACGATCTCATCAGATGATTACGAGGATTTTCGCGACGCGCTGGCCAAGCTCACGCTGAACGACGCCTCTTTACAGTATGAGCCTGAGACGTCTGATGCCCTCGGTTTTGGATTCCGCTGTGGTTTCCTCGGCATGCTGCACATGGAGATTATCCAGGAGCGGCTGGAACGAGAGTATGACCTGGATCTGATTACCACTGCACCAACCGTTATTTATGAAGTGGTGAAGAAAAACGGTGAGATTATCCAGGTGGATAACCCCTCTGCACTGCCTGATGTCGGGGATATAGAGGAAATGCGCGAACCGATCGCGCGTTGTAATATTCTTGTACCGCAGGACTATCTGGGGAACGTTATAACCCTGTGTGTGGAAAAGCGCGGAATGCAGCGTGATATGCAGTTTCTGGGTACGCAGGTGTCAGTGGTTTACGATATCCCGATGGCCGAAGTGGTGCTGGACTTTTTTGATCGATTGAAATCGGTGAGCCGGGGCTACGCGTCACTGGATTACAGTTTTGAACGCTTCCAGGCAGCGAGTCTGTCGCGTCTGGATGTGCTGATTAACGGTGAGCGCGTCGATGCGCTGGCTATTATCGTGCACCGGGATCATATACAGCATCGCGGCAGGGTGCTCACCGAAAAGATGAAAGAGCTGATTCCAAGGCAGATGTTTGATGTCGCGATTCAGTCAGCGGTGGGAGGCAAGATTGTTGCCAGGCAGACTGTGAAGGCTTTACGTAAAAACGTGACGGCAAAATGTTATGGTGGCGATGTCAGTCGAAAACGCAAATTGCTGGAAAAGCAAAAAGCGGGAAAGAAACGTATGAAGCAGGTGGGGCGGGTCGAGATTCCGCAGTCTGCGTTTTTAGCCGTACTCAAGGTGGATGGATAATAAGTGAGTAATATAACGTTGGATTTTCCCCTGATTCTGGTGGTGCTGGTTTTTGTCAGTGGCCTGCTTTGGTTGCTGGATGCGTTGTTTCTGGCAGCGGGCCGCAAGCGCGCCGTTGCTGATTTACAGAGCCAGTATCCGCAGTGGTCCAGCGAGGGCAGTACCGATGCCGTGAGCTACGATGTGAAAGCGTCTAAAGCGGCACGGGAACCGGTGGTGGTCGAGTACGCCAAGTCGTTTTTTCCGGTGCTGTTCATCGTGTTCGTACTGCGCTCCTTCCTGGTCGAGCCTTTTCAGATACCCTCGTCTTCCATGGTTCCAACACTGCTGGTGGGAGACTATATTCTGGTAAACAAATTTACCTACGGTATCCGCCTCCCCGTCATAAGAACCAAGGTGGTAGACATAAGTGAGCCAGAGCGTGGAGACGTTGTTGTCTTCTTTCCACCGCATATGAACGATACCTATTTCATCAAGCGTGTGATCGGCCTGCCCGGTGACACCGTGAGCTATCGCAACAAGCAAATCTATGTAAACGGTGAAAAATTGGCTCGCGGTCCTGCCGACGAACCAAGTATGGAACCCAGGTATCGTCTTGAAGAGGAGTTGATCGGGGGCGAGGGGCACCTCATGCAGGTTGATAAGCTGCGTCCATCCGCTGATTTCAACGTGGTGGTGAAGCCAGGGCATTACTTTATGATGGGCGACAACCGGGACAATAGCAGCGATAGCCGCGTTTGGGGCCAAGTGCCGGAAAAGGATATAGTAGGGAAAGCGTTCGCNGTCTGGATGCACTGGGATTCTATTTTGAGTATTCCCAGCTTCAACCGCGCCGGATCAATACACTAATAATCAGTACATAGTGGGGGAGTGAGATGAGCAAACGCCAAAGCCAGTCGGGTATGTCAATGCTGGGGATGCTCGGTATTTTGTTGATGCTGGGTTTTTTTGCGATGTGTATTATTCGTATGCTGCCGGGTTATCTTGAATACCTGAGTGTGCGCGATATCATCGCCAGAGTGGCGATGGATCCCGATACGCGCGATGCGAGTCCGTCAGATATCCGACGAACGATTTCCAATATTTTCAATACCAACCAAATCTACCTTCTCGACCCGAAAGATGTTGAGGTTTTCAGTAAGGGCGGCAACACCTATATAGATGCCAACTACGAAGTGAGGTTGCCCGTCATGTGGCGAATTGATTCGGTTATGAAGTTTGATGATCTACTGTATCAAGTGGGCGAGCCCGATCCATTAACTTCGCTGCCAGCAAAAGCCAGCAGATAGCGTATGGCTGACATTGCGCGCCTGCAGAAAGCGCTTGGCTATGAATTTGATGATCTTGAACTCCTGCAACTGGCGCTTACCCACCGCAGTGCTGGTAGCCAGAACAACGAACGTCTGGAGTTTCTCGGTGATTCCATCCTCAATCACATTGTAGCGGAGTCGTTGTATTCCCGTTTTCCGGCTGCCAGTGAAGGCGAGATGAGCAGAATGCGCGCATCTGTGGTCAAGGGGGAAACGCTTGCAGAGGTCGCTCTGGAACTGAAACTCGGTGGTTATCTGGTGCTGGGCACTGGTGAGCGCAAAAGTGGAGGCCATCGACGCAATTCAATACTGGCCGATGCTCTGGAGGCTATCACCGGCGCGATCTTACTGGATAGCGATGTGGAACAGTGCAGACGCACGGTTCTCACCTGGTTTGAACCCCGGTTGCAGGCACTGTCTGTCGCCGCTGCTCACAAGGATGCAAAAACCCGCTTGCAGGAGTTTTTACAGGGCCGCAACTATCCCTTGCCCGAGTACGACTTACTCAGTGTACAGGGCAGCGATCACGCCCAGCAGTTTCAAGTCGCCTGCCGCTTGAGTAAGCCGTCTCTGGTGGTTGAAGGCAATGGCGCCAGTCGCCGCAAAGCGGAGCAGGATGCCGCCACATCGGCACTTCAGCGGTTGTCTCAACATGGTAACTGAAACACCACTGCGGTGCGGCTATGTGGCCATCGTCGGCCGACCCAATGTCGGAAAGTCTACGCTGTTGAACCATATCCTGGGTCAAAAGATCAGTATTACCTCGCGCAAACCACAGACCACGCGCCACCAGGTGCTGGGAATAAAAACCGAGGATAATCACCAGATAGTTTTCGTTGATACGCCCGGCCTGCATATGAATGCAGATAGGGCGATTAATCGTTTTATGAACAAAGAGGCCCGTTCGGCGATCCGTGATGTCGATCTGGTCGTCTTTGTCGTTGACCGCACGGCCTGGACTGAAGAAGATGCCATCGTTCTGGAGCACGTTCAGGCCTCCGGACTGCCGACTATGCTGGTTGTCAATAAAGTCGATTTGCTCGACGACAAGACAGCGTTGCTCCCGCATTTGAAAATACTGGCTGAAAAGGGCGATTTTGCAGCCATATTGCCTGTCTCCGCGTTGCGTCAGCACAATGTTGAAGCGCTTGAGGAACAGATTCTCACATTGCTGCCAGAATCCGAGCATTTCTTTCCCGAGGATCAGATCACGGACCGCAGCCAGCGTTTTCTCGCCTCTGAAATCGTCCGGGAAAAACTGATGCGGCAGTTGGGTGACGAGCTGCCCTACGCTGTTACGGTGCAGATAGAGGAGTTTGCCCAGGAGGGCGATGTGCTGCATATCTCGGCACTTATTTTTGTCGAACGCAACGGGCAAAAGAGGATACTGATCGGTGAAAAAGGTTCACGTTTGCGCTCGATTGGCTCGGATGCGCGGCGTGATATGGAGTCGCTCTTTGACAGCAAGGTGATGCTGCGCCTGTGGGTCAAGGTCAAGTCCGGTTGGTCGGATGATGAAAGAGCGCTGCGCAGTCTCGGATACGACGACAAAAAGGAATAAAGGGTGTTCAGTCTGGCTGACTCGTCTTGTTTCCATGCGCGGCAGTATTGCAACACGGCGCAGGCCACAGGCAACTGATGCGCGTCAATTTGCAGCCTGCGTATGTGATTCACAGTCGGCCCTATCGAGACAGCAGCTCTCTGCTCGACGTTTTCACCGCTGAATACGGCCGTATTGGTGTGGTGGCTCGAGGTACACGACGCCAGACACGAAGGGGCAGCGGTACCTCTCTGTTACAGCCTTTTGTTCCACTGTTGTTGTCCTTTTCCGGGCGCTCCGAATTAAAAACCCTGGTAGCAACAGAGCGTGCACAGGGCGATTGTGCATTGCGCAAAGAGCGGGTTTTCTGCGGAATGTATATGAATGAGTTGCTGGTCCGATTGTTGCACCGCGACGATGCGCATCCAGCCTTATTTGCAGTCTATGATGAGACCTTGAAAGCACTCGTCAGTACTGGCGCTGTTGATACGGTATTGCGCCACTTCGAGTATAGACTTTTGGAAGAGCTCGGCTACAACTTTGACTTCGATGTGGATGGTGCCAGTGGCGCGCCCATCGCGCCCGACGGTTGGTACCGTTATGAAAGTGGTGTCGGGCTTGTTGCCAGCGCGGACGCTGTTGCGGAGGGCGCAGTGAATCGTCGTGGGACGTATGCCGGGTTCGAATTGCTGGCTATGGCCTCCGGTGACTTTGGTGGCAGTGCCCGCCAGACAGCCAAAAAGTTGTTGCGCGAGGCGCTGGCAGAACATCTGGGTGGTGTACCGCTGCGCAGTCGCGAGTTGTTTCGCGCCGCCAGCAGGCCGTTAGCGAAGGCGACGCCAGAGGAACCCGCTGATCCGATTGTTGAAGGAGGCCAGCCTTGATCTCTGTAGGTACCGACATACTCCAGATAGACAGAATTGAGGCGTTGGTGTCACGCCAGGGAGACCGCCTAGCACGGCGAATTCTCACCCCTGAGGAACAGAGCGAGTACCACGCAAGCAAACAGGCTATTCGCTTATTGGCCAAACGCTTTGCAGCGAAAGAGGCAATAGCCAAGTCGCTTGGTACTGGTATTGGTAGAGGTGTCAGTTGGCAGGATATCCAGATCGAACACGATGCCTACGGCGCACCTATAGTGCGATTAAGTGGCGGTGCACTGCGCGTGGCCAGGGAGCGCGGCGGCGCGCGAGTACAGTTGAGCCTGGCAGATGAAATGGACTATGTGGTCGCTTTTGCTGTGCTGGCCAAATGATGCGGGTATGCCTGTTTCACTTTAATCCGACATGGCCTTTATAGGCACAATTTCTATATAATCTATCACTCGATTTGCGGTAGCTTTTTTATGCCAGAGTATCCAACCATCGAAGCATGTATTGGCAACACGCCACTCGTGCGCCTGCAGCGCTTGCCTGGGGACACCAGCAATACGATTCTCGTCAAGCTCGAGGGAAATAATCCCGCCGGCTCGGTCAAGGACCGCCCCGCGCTGAGTATGATTGCGCAGGCGGAAGCCAGGGGGGAAATCAGCCCTGGTGATACCCTGATCGAGGCGACCAGTGGCAATACCGGTATTGCACTGGCGATGGCCGCGGCGATACGTGGCTACAAACTGATTCTGATCATGCCCTCCCATATGAGTTCTGAGCGCAAACAGGCAATGACGGCCTACGGTGCGCAACTCGTGGAAGTTTCCAAAGAAGAGGGTATGGAGGGGGCCCGTGATCTTGCGCTTGTGATGCAAGCCGAGGGACGGGGCAGGGTGCTGGACCAGTTTGGCAACCCGGATAACCCGCGTGCCCACCTCGTGGGTACAGGGCCAGAGATATGGCAACAGACGGCTGGCACCGTTACGCATCTGGTGAGTTCTATGGGCACCACCGGCACGATTATGGGCTGTTCCGCCTTTCTCAAGGAGCAGAATTCCAGTATTCAAATCGTTGGTTTACAGCCGCTTGAAGGGTCAAGTATTCCCGGTATTCGTCGCTGGCCAGAGGCTTATCTGCCCAAAATCTACCAGGCCGCACGTGTCGACAGGGTCATGGATATTTCTCAGGCAGAGTCGGAACAGACCACCCGTGAGTTGGCGTCCAGAGAAGGTATTTTTTGTGGCGTCTCCTCCGGTGGTGCGGTCGCAGGTGCGCTGCGCGTATCCCGCGAAGTAGAGAATGCAGTGATTGTCGCAATTATCTGTGACCGTGGGGATCGTTATCTCTCCACCGGAATTTTTGGCGGTAACGAAGCGAGGCAGTAATGGTTCAGGTCCGTCAACAAACCCTGATAAACGAGCAGGGTGTCATCGACCTCGATAAGTGGCTGGAACAACTGCCAATGGTCTTGGAAGAGAGTGACCGATCGCGTCTTCTTCAGGCTTGTGAGTTGGTGAAAAAAGCGCAGCTGTCTCCCGCTGCCGACGCTGGTGACTGGGCCGTGGAGTCAAACTGTTTCATTGCCGGTTTGGATATCACCATCATACTGGCAGACCTGCATGTCGACCTGGATTGTCTGCTGGCGGGTGTTCTGTACCGTGCCGTGCGCGAGGGTCGCCTTGATTCCCAGCAGGTACGACAGCAGTTCGGGGAGGGCGTGACAGACCTCATCGAGGGCGTGCTGCGCATGGCTGCCATCAGTGATTTACCGCTGCAAAGCGAGAGCCCGGTGCTGGGGCAGGCCCACGACCAGAAAGATAACATACGCAAAATGCTGATCGCGCTGGTCGATGATGTGCGCGTGGCCTTGATAAAACTGGCTGAACGCACCTGTGCGATACGCTCGGTAAAAGAAGATGAAACGCGCCGACGGCAGATCGGCCGAGAGGTGTTTGAGGTATACGCACCGCTGGCGCACCGGCTGGGAATAGGGCAATTGAAGTGGGAGCTGGAAGACCTTTCGTTCCGTTACACCCATGCTGAATCCTATCGTAAAATTGCTCGCCTGCTCGATGGTAAGCGCCTGGAGCGCGATAGTTTTATCGCAAAAGTAACGGAAGAATTGACCGAGATTTTACGCAGCGCGGGGCTGGAGTTCAAAATTGCGGGTCGTGCCAAGCATATTTACAGTATCTGGCGGAAAATGCAGCGCAAGGGTATCGGTTTTTCACAGGTCTACGATATACGTGCAGTTCGCATCCTGGTGCCGGAAATCAAGGACTGCTATGCCACGCTAGGTCTGGTGCACAGCCTGTGGCACAACATACCCAATGAGTTCGATGATTACATCGCCAACCCCAAGGAAAATGGCTATCGCTCCCTGCATACTGCGGTGGTGGGGCCCGAGGGCAAGCCGCTTGAGGTTCAGATTCGGACCGAAAGCATGGATTTTGAAGCAGAGCTCGGGGTTTGTGCGCATTGGCGTTATAAGGGCTCGGATGCAGAGAACGGGTTGGCCAGTTCCTACGAAGAAAAAATAGCGTGGTTGCGTCAGGTGCTGGATTGGCATGAGGAAACTGGAGACGCTCGTGGCGTCGCTGAGCAGTTCAGTTTCAGTGTTGCCCAGGACAGGGTGTATACGTTTACGCCCGATGGCGATGTGGTAAACCTCGCTTATGGCGCTACCCCGTTGGATTTTGCCTATCACGTACACACTGAAATTGGCCATCGCTGTCGCGGCGCGAAAGTGAATGGCTCACTCGTTCCGCTAACCTACCAGCTGCAAACCGGTGAGCGGGTCGAAATACTCACCAGTAATGAAGCGCAACCGCGGCGGGACTGGTTACAGTCTGGCCTGGGCTATCTGAAAACCACCAGAGCCAAAGCCAAAGTGCAGTACTGGTTTAAATCGCAGGCCCGCGAGGACAACATAACCACCGGGCGCCATCTGCTAAAGAAGGAATTCAAGCGTCTGGCGCTGACCAGCGTGGACTATCAGCGCATCGCAAAAAAAATGCAGTTGAGTACCGTGGAGGATATGTTTGCTGCCGTGGGCGCAGGTGAACTTGCGTCATCTCAGGTGCTGAACGCGGCACAGGATCTGGTAGACAGGGCCCCAGAGCCGCTGCTGCGCATTAATTCTGTCTCAGGGAATGGCCAGCATAACCATGTCAGTGTCAACGGTGTTGGAAGTCTCCATACGCATATGGCTGGCTGCTGCAAGCCATTGCCGGGCGATTCGATCGCCGGCTATATCACCAAAGGTGGCGGCGTGAGTATCCACCGTGTTGACTGCGCAAGGCTGATGAAACTGCAGGAAAACACTCCCCGTCGTGTTGTTGAAACCGAGTGGAGTGAAGGCCCGCAGGACAACTATGAAGTCGATGTCTCAATAGAAGCCTTTGATCGCCAGGGTTTACTGAGCGATATCACCGGGCTTTTCGCTAACGCGCGGTTAAACGTGCTTACGATCAATACCCAGACGAATAAGCGGAACAATACCGCGACCATGCGCTTGCGTGTGGAAGTTCCGGATTTGGGCTCCTTATCCAAACTATTGGAGCGCATTGAGCGGCTTAAGAATGTCGTTTCTGTCGCCAGAGTCTCCGAATGAGAGTTTGTCTATGACAACCGTGCGCTATTCCACGGCTGATTTATTGCGCGTGATGGAGCGCCTGCGTGATCCGCAGACGGGTTGTCCGTGGGATCTGGAACAGGATTTCAAGAGTATTGTTTCCTCTACGTTGGAAGAGTGTTACGAATTGGTGCATGCCATAGAGGAGGATGACTACGAGCACGTTGCTGAGGAGTTGGGAGACGTATTGTTCCAGGTCGTTTTTTACGCGCAGTTGGGTAAAGAGCAAAATCTATTTTCCTTTGACTCCGTTGTGAACATTTTGGTGGAGAAACTGATCCGCCGCCACCCCCATGTCTTCGCCGATGGCGAGCTGGAGGGTATACCTGTTGGTAGTCGTTCTATAGATGAGGTTGGACAGACCTGGGAGTTGATCAAGCAGCGTGAACGCGATGCTCGAAATCAATCCGGTGTGTTGGCGGACATTCCACTTGCGCTACCGGCGTTGTCGCGAGCGCAGAAAGTGCAAAAACGTGCAGCTCAGGTAAATTTTGACTGGGCGGATACTGCTTCTGTTGTTGATAAACTGCAGGAGGAACTGGATGAATTGCGCAGCGCGATAGCTATTGGGCAAGTGGATGCAGTGCGAGATGAAATTGGCGATGTGCTATTTACGTGTGTCAATCTAGCGCGACATCTGGACATGGATGCTGAAAAGAGCCTGCGCGATGCAACGGCGAAGTTTGAACGGCGGTTTTGGGAAATGGAATCTACTGCGGCGTCTCAGGGAATTGATCTGTCCACCGCCAGTGAAGCCCGATATGATCAGTTATGGCGGCAGGTGAAAGCCCGGTTGGACACAAAATAACGGGGCTTGTAACCTTTTCTTGCGCTGTGTATCGTAAGCGCCCTTCCATCAGTGAACGAAGCTGGTAGATCCATTTTGCAGCCGTAGTTCCTGCGTGTCACAAACAAAGTTGAGGAGTTTTTCTAATGCGATTGATCCTATTGGGTGCGCCAGGTGCTGGGAAAGGTACACAAGCCAAGTTCATATGCGAAAGATATGGTATCCCACAGATTTCTACCGGCGACATGTTGCGCGCAGCCGTCAAAGCGGAAACAGAGCTGGGGCTGGCGGCCAAAAAGGTAATGGATAGTGGTGGCCTGGTATCTGATGACATTATTATTGGGTTAGTAAAAGAACGTATCACTCATGAAGATTGCGCCAAAGGCTTCTTGTTCGATGGCTTCCCGCGCACGATAGTGCAGGCGCAATCAATGGTCGATGCCGGTGTGACGATCGATCATGTCGTAGAGATAGCTGTTGATGATGAAGAAATAGTGTCCCGTTTGAGTGGTCGACGGGTGCATCCGGGTTCCGGTCGTGTTTATNACGTGCTCTTCAATAAGCCTGAAAATGAAGGTCTGGATGATGAGACCGGCGAACCTTTAGTGCAACGCGACGACGACACTGAAGAAACAGTTCGAAAACGGTTGAAAATCTATGCCGAGCAAACCAGTCCACTGATCGATTTCTACAAAAATATGCAGGGTGAATCATGTCCCCGTTATCATCGCGTTGAGGGAGTGGGTAGCGTCGATGATATCTGTAATACAGTTATAAAAGCGCTAGAATCCTGACAGGATAAGTTTCTTTAAATAGAAAATAGATAGCGCTTAAACCTGCGTAGATTTTTTTTCAAAAAAACACGTTAGAAAAATAGAATGTAGATGCGAATTTTCTACAATTTATTCTATTGTATCGCTATTGCATTGTTGTTAGTTTTGGACTCGCGGGATCCTCAACTACAGTCTGGAGAGATGCATAATGGCAACTGCTAAGAAAAAAGCAACATCGAAAGCTAAGGCGAAGCCAAAGGCAAAAGCTAAACCCAAGGCAAAAGCCAAGGCGAAAGCGAAAGCCAAGCCTAAGGCAAAAGCCAAGGCGAAAGCGAAAGCCAAGCCTAAGGCAAAAGCCAAGGCAAAAGCGAAAGCCAAGCCTAAGGCAAAAGCCAAGGCAAAAGCGAAAGCCAAGCCTAAGGCAAAAGCCAAGGCAAAAGCGAAAGCCAAGCCTAAAGCGAAAGCCAAACGCAGGGCACCAGCCAAAAAGAAATAGGCCGACGGTGCTGATAAATAACCCGCTGAAAGAGATTTCAGTGGGTTTTCTCGTTTAAGGGCGGTCAAAAATAGGCGGGCATTTCCAGAGGCGCGATGCCCCGGCAAACTGTTACAGCCTGTATTAAGCTAGCGTGTTGTAGTTTTGGAAGCCGGCCTGGTGATCGGAAAAGTCGACAGCGACAGCATTGCGGCTTGCATACCAGTCCTTTACAGCGCGCTGACCACCATCCAGGAACGCCGTTACGGTTTTGAGGCATGCGCTGCGCAGCGCTGCACATAAATACTGCGCTCTTATCCCGTCATACGCGTAACTAATGTCCGGAGCGTCGGCGCCCCGATCAGATAGTGGAGCAATCAGTCGCTTTACCAGATCTATCGGCAGGTGAGGCGTATCGCAGCTTACCACCACGAGCAATTCAGTTTGTATTATTGCCGCCGCAGCCTCCATTCCCGCCAACGGTCCCTGAAAATCCCGGCGCGTATCGGGTACTGTGCGCGAACCGTATTTTGCGTACTCTGAGAAATTTCGATTGCAGCTAATCACAACTTCGTCTACCTGTGGCGCTAGTCTGTCACTGACGTGCGCGACGAATGGCTTTCCCTGCCAGTTGATCAAGCCTTTATCCCGATGAGCAACACGCCGACCTGCGCCGCCGGCCAGGATTAACGCTGTGATGTGGTTTTCAGGTGAAATGTCAGGACACCTCTTTAATTGGCGATGAAGCCTGCGGCATCACTGCATAATTGGGGTGTGCCAGGGCTGTTTTTATCTTCAAGGTAGTGCTTGTGTGAAGCTTGCTGTGTGATAATCGCGAGCTGTCACAGTAACAGTTTGGTTTTGCAAAGTGTATAGGGTTTCACCATGCTATCGAGAGTAGGATGACAGGCGTTCTTGCAATTGAGACGGCGACCGACGCGTGTTCCGTCGCGCTCGCTGTGGGTGATGTGTGTAACACGCGTCACCAGGTGGCACCCCGTCAGCACAGCCAGCTAATTTTTTCCATGCTGAGTGAATTGTTGCCAACTGGCAATCTGGTAGAGCAGGGCGTCGAGGTGATCGCGTATGGCTGTGGTCCCGGTTCTTTTACCGGGTTACGCATAGCTGCCAGTGCTGTACAGGGGCTGGCTTACAGTAGCAACTTACCTGTGGTGGCGGTCTCAACGCTTGCGATTATGGCGCAGACGGCTTTGCGCTCGGGAGTCGTGGGTAGCGATCACCATGTTCTGTGTACATTGGATGCGCGTATAAATGAAGTGTACGGCGCAGTTTACGTATTTGAGGACGGTAGGGCGGTGCTGAGCGATGGCCCCTGGGTATGTTCACCGTCTGAGCTTGCCCCGGCCGGTGAACAGACCTTGATGGCAGTAGGCAGCGGAGGCTTTTTCCTCGACCAGTTTCCACCCTCTCTGCAGTCGAGAATTCAATTTTGCGACACGGCCCTTGTGCCAGCGGCGCAAGATCTTGTCCCGCTGGCGCTGCAGAAATTCAGAAACGGGGATGTTCAGGAACCGCGTAATGTTCAGCCGGTCTACCTGCGTGACGAGATTTCCTGGAAGAAGTTAGCAGAGCAGGGGAAGCGCCCATGATAGATTTTTACCAGGCTGTGGTTTTGGCTATCGTGCAGGGCCTTACCGAATTCCTGCCTGTTTCAAGTTCTGCTCACTTACTGTTCCCGTCTCTCCTACTGGATTGGGTTGATCAAGGTCTCGCGTTTGATGTCGCCGTGCATGTGGGTACGCTGTCTGCGGTGCTGCTGTACTATCGGGCAGATCTGTTGCGCATGGCAACACGCTGGCTTCAATCGCTGGCCGGTGCGCCAGCGAGCGATGACAGCCGGATGGTCTGGTATCTTGCGCTGGCGACAATCCCTGCGGGGTTGGTCGGTCTGTTTATGGGCGACTTTATTGAGGAGCACTTACGCACACTCCCCGTTATCGCGACTACGACGTTGGTTTTCGGGCTATTGCTGGGCGTCGCGGATCGTCGAGCCAGACATTCTGGCCCCGAGCGAACCCTCAACCTGTCGGTCGCCATGCTGATAGGGTTTGCTCAGGCACTGGCGCCGGTGCCAGGGGTCTCCCGCTCTGGTGTCACTATGACAGCGGCATTGTTGTTAGGTATGCAGCGGCAGTCCGCTGCCCGGTTTTCCTTCCTGTTGTCTATCCCCATCATAGCCAGTGCCGGTTTGTTAAAGGTCTGGGAACTGGCGACCGGCGGTGCCACAGTCGACTGGTTGTTACTGGGGCTGGGCGTTGTCGTATCCGGGATTTCTGCCTATATCTGTATTGCCGCCTTTTTGCGCCTATTGGACAAGGTCGGTTTCATGCCATTCGTCTACTACCGTATAGTTCTGGCGGCGGCGTTATACTTAGTCTGGCTTGTCTAGAGCCCTCAATTTTACTGCAATACACACCATAGGCCCCCCATGAACCAGGATGACTTTAATCAACAACTTACCCGTTTTCTAGCGGCTTCTACCACACCGTTTCACGCGGTTGCGGAGATGGTTTCACAATTGATGGCCGCCGGTTTTTCTCGCCTTACGGATGATAAGCAATGGAACATCGAACCGGGTGGTCGATATTTTTTGACCCGCAACGACAGCTCGATCGTGGCATTTGTTATAGGTGACGATAGTCCCGCAACGCAGGGAATGCGAATGGTTGGCGCCCACACCGACAGCCCCTGCCTGATGGTTAAGCCCTCACCGGAGATACTGTCACAGGGTTTGTTTCAGTTGGGTGTGCAGGTGTATGGCGGCGCTTTGTTAAATCCCTGGTTTGATCGCGATCTATCGCTGGCCGGACGAGTGAGTTTTCTGGACGATAAAGGGCAGCTGCGGGTAGCCCTGATCGATTTCCGAGATGCTATAGCGACAGTCCCCAGTCTGGCCATACACCTGGACCGCGAGGCCAATAAGAACAGAGAGGTCAATCCGCAGACAGCCATTGTGCCTGTGCTCTGCCAGGTCGAGGGTGAAGAAACGATAGACTTTAGAGCACTGCTACAACAACGTATACAGCAGGAACATCCCGAAAAGACCGTTGCAAAAGTTCTGGACTATGAAATGTCCTTCTATGATACGCAGGCGCCCTCGTTGATCGGTTTGCATCGCGAGTTCATCGCCTCCGCTCGGCTCGATAATTTACTCAGTTGCTTTACCGGTCTGCAGGCGTTGTTACAGAGTAACGGCAGCGTAAGCAGCCTGTTGATCTGCAATGATCACGAAGAGGTGGGCAGCGTATCCACGTCGGGTGCGAATGGCCCACTGCTGACATCCGTCCTCAACCGTCTGGCGGGGGATACCACCGGATATGCGATGTTGGCCGAGCGTTCAATGATGATCTCGGCCGACAACGCGCACGCGATACACCCGAACTTTGCCGACCGGCATGATGAGAATCACGGTCCCCAACTCAATCATGGCCCGGTCATCAAGGTCAATGCGAGTCAGCGCTACGCGACCAACAGTGAAACCAGCGGTCTGTTCCGTTTGTTAGCAGGCCAGGAGGAGGTGCCCGTGCAGTCCTTTGTGGTGCGCAGCGATATGGGTTGCGGCAGTACGATCGGTCCGATTTCAGCTGGCGCTACCGGTATCCGCACACTGGATATTGGTGTGCCCACGCTTGGTATGCATTCCATCCGGGAACTGGCTGGCAGTCGGGATGCCTGGGATCTCAGTCGAATCCTTAGCCGTTTCTACAATCATACCGGCCCTCTCTCGGCGACCTGAAGCCCGACGGTGAAGGTACTTCTGCTGTCGGCTTATGCGGCGCACAGTCATCTGCACTGGCAAAACATGCTGCAGCTGATGTTCACACAGTGGGAATGGCGCGTTCTCACGCTTCCCCCGCGCCACTTTAGCTGGCGTGTTAGAGGTAATGCGTTGTTCTGGTCCATGGTTGAGCGAGATACCCTGGAGGAGGACTACGACCTGTTGATTGCTACCTCGATGGTGGATTTAGCGACACTGCGAGGACTTGTACCCGCTCTGGCACGGGTACCCAGCGTACTGTATTTTCATGAAAACCAGTTTGCTTACCCACAAAATAGTCATCAGCACAATCTGGTAGAAGCACAGGTAACCAGTATCTATTCGGCGTTGGCGGCTGAGAAAATCGTCTTTAACTCACACTATAATCACGACACATTTATGGCAGGGTGTAGCGCGCTGCTGCAGAAATTACCCGATTTTGTGCCACCGTCAGTGGTGCCGCAGTTGGCGGCAACGGCTTCGGTTCTGCCTGTTCCGCTTGATGACAAGTGCTTTGAACATATCGAGCCAGCATGGCCGGGCAGGGCCGAGGAGGGTGACAAGCGGCCCCTGCGCTTATTGTGGGTGGGGCGCTTTGAGCACGACAAGGGTCCCGAGGGACTAAGGCATATCCTCAGGCAGCTCGAAGAACAGGAGTTGGACTATGAACTGGCGATGGTGGGTCAACAGTTTCGTCAAACCCCGCGTGTATTCAGTGAGATACAGGCCACGTTTGCACATCGGCTGGCGCATTACGGTTTTCTGGAAAGTCCAGCGCGCTATCGGGCATTGCTACAGGCGGCTGATGTAGTGCTGTCGACGGCGATCCATGAATTTCAGGGTCTGGCGGTAATGGAAGCAGTGGCCGCTGGCGCATTACCGGTAGTGCCGAATCGACTGGTGTATCCGCAAATGTATTGTGCAGACTACTGTTATACCTCCTGTCCTGACGACCCGCAGCGGGAAGCGGGTTCAGCGGCGGCACTGATAACGGCATTGGCGGGAGATTTGCCGGAGCGCCCGGCGCGCGCTCCAGATATGACTATATATAGCGTGAATCAATTGGCACCGCGGTATGAGGCAGTCTTTGCTTGCGCTATGGGGGCCCAAGATAGCCACTAGCAGTGAATATCAGTATCATTGCAGCTTTTTGCGGGCAGCTGGAAAATCATGGAAAAGCAACGCGTACTAACCGGTATCACGACCACGGGCACGCCGCATCTGGGCAACTATGTCGGTGCCATTCGACCCGCGATTGCCGCTTCTGAAGATGAGTCTGTTGAGTCTTTTTTCTTCCTGGCAAACTACCATGCACTGATAAAGTGCAGTGACCCACAGTTGATTCGTGAATCCAGTAAGCAGATCGCCGCCACCTGGCTCGCGCTGGGATTGAATACCGATAAGGCTGTTTTTTATCGCCAGTCAGATATTCACGAGATTCCCGAACTCACCTGGGTCTTGTGCTGCAACGCAGCCAAGGGCTTGATGAATCGTGCACATGCCTACAAGGCCGCAGTTCAGGCCAATGATGAGGCCGGAGAGGATGCTGATTTTGCCGTTACCATGGGGCTTTTCAGTTATCCGGTGCTGATGGCCGCCGATATCCTTATGTTTAATGCCGAGAAGATTCCGGTTGGCCGAGATCAGATCCAGCATGTCGAGATGGCCCGGGATATCGCCCAACGCTTCAATCACAATTTTGCAGAGATTTTTACCCTGCCGGAGGCCGTTGTCGGAGAGGATGTGGCAATACTGCGCGGACTGGATGGCCGCAAGATGAGTAAAAGCTACAACAATACAATTCCGCTATTCCTGCCGGAAAAACAGCTGCGAAAAGCTATCAATAAGATTAAAACCAACCTGTTGGAACCCGGCGAGCCCAAAGACCCGGACGATTCTACTGTTTTTCAGGTATGGGAAGCTTTTGCGTCACCGCAAGAGACGGCGCGCATGCGCAGCGACTTCGCCAACGGGATCGCCTGGGGCGAGGCCAAAAAACAACTATTTGAACTTATAAATAGTGAATTGGCCCAGGCCAGGGATGAGTACATGCGCTTGATGGAGGACCCCGGTTATATTGAAAGTGTCCTTCTCAAGGGGGCTGAGCGCGCCCGGGAACACAGCGCCAGTTTGATGCATAGGGTTCGCGAAGCCGTTGGAATCGGTGCCATCTGCTAGGGAATTTGGCCACAGGTCTGGTTCAGCCAGCAACTGCCAATGCCCGGGCCGGTAAGCCCTGCCGGCCCCGGTGTTACATTGCCAGGCTGGTCTGCTTGAGCCCGACAGGCGTCTGCGCTGCCTGAGGGCGCCCTGAGTCCACCTGAGCAAACTGATCGTGACGTGATTCACAAATCACCAGAGATTGTTGCTATAAACCTTACATATGTGCAGCAAAAACTTCTTTTTCGATTGCTAGTATGTCATTGTCAATCACGTGAATATGCACCCTGATACCGGGGTTCAGCGCTGGGGGAATAGGCTTTATTGGCACCCCGCGGACCGCAGGTATTTCGGGAACGCGATAGAAAAGGGAGGGCTTTGAACCAGTGAATCGTCCAGTACAAGATCATGAAATCCTGTCGGCGGTCTTTGCCAAAATGGATGTGCCTGCTATGACGGTTGCGGCCGGTGTGCTGTGTTCGCTGATGCTGTTTCTCGCCACTGCTGTGCTGCTTTTACAATCTGTGCCTGAAGGTTACCCGGTAGGTCCGCATCTTGGTGCACTGGGTGAGTATCTTCCCGGTTATGAAGTGAGCTGGCGCGGTTCGTTTTACGGTGCGTTATACGGGTTTTTAATTGGTGCTGTTGGCGGATTCGTTACCGCTGTCTACTGGAACCTGACGCACTATGTCGCCCTTGGGGTAATGCTGATCAGTTCTGCCGAATTGGCAGATTGAGGCCGAAGCACAAATGGGGAATTACCAGAATATGCAGGCCGCAAATCAAAATGTACACGGTGTGAATCTAACCTTGCTGAATGCAGCAATCAGGTTCAATGCACTGATGCTTGGGTTTACTGCGGGAACGCTGGCCGCCGTGATCGTCTATTTTGCCACGTTAGTCTCTCTTGCAAAATGGGGAGATCACTCCGGCAACTATCTCGGATTGTTGGCGATTTTCTTCCCTGGCTATTCGGTTACCGACAGTGGTGCATGGGTTGGAGCCTTTTGGGCGTTTATCTATGCAGGCACATTCAGTGCGCTGAGTTACCGATTGTATGGTCGCGTTCTGGGTACGCGTATTGCAGATATATTACTCAGTGCCGTGCCCACCGAGAACCCGGTACTCAAACCCTCTGTACTGCGTTTGCACGGCGTTAGCCTGGGCGCGGCGATAGGGGTTATGGCGGCACTCAGTCTATTCTTTTCAACGACCTGGCTGGTGGTTCGCGGTACGGCCGACGAGAGTGTGCACGCGGCCTTGTTTTCGAATTACATACCCGGTTATAGCGTGAGTATCCAAGGTGCGCTACTCGGTGCAGTGGAACTCTTTGTAATGGTTTTCGTCGCCTGTCTTCTGCTGGCGAGTGTGTACAACAAAATAGTGGAAACTCGACATCAATAGTATCAATGACATGGCTACGATAAATAAAAAAGAACATGTAGTAATACTTGGCGCGGGTCCTGCTGGACTGGCAACTGGTCACGAACTGAGTGTGAGCGGTGTCAAGGTGTCTGTAATAGACCGCAACGACTTTGTTGGGGGGCTATGCAACACCAACGTATACAAGGGTTATAAGTTCGACTTGGGCGGGCACCGCTGGTTTACCAAGAATGAGGACCTGAACAATTGGTTTCGCCGCTTGATGGGCAGCGAGGTCGTGTGGGTCGAACGTATTAGCCGGATATACTACGACGGTGGGTATTACAGCTATCCGATCAGCATTTTGAACGTTATCAAGAACACGGGTATACCCACTATTATTCATGCGGGTGTGACTTACCTGATATCTGCCCTTCAGTATTCTGTGTTTAACAAACCGATAATGAATATGAAGGACGCCTATGTGGCGCAGTTCGGTGGCAAGCTCTACGACATGTTTTTCCGCCGCTACAGTGAAAAAGTTTGGGGGCTTCCCTGTGAGAAGCTGTCTTCTGACTGGGTCTCTCAGCGCAGTGCCGGTCTGTCTATATGGACCGTGATCCAGGAGTCACTGCTCAAGACCAAGTCCGACAACGAAAGCCTCATTGAGGAGTTTATGTACCCGCGCGATGGCTATGTGCGGATACCTGAGCGTATGGCCGAAGATATTGTGGCTCAAAACGGCAATGAGGCAGTTAAGCTCGACTCGACAGTCACTAAGATTAAATACAATGGCCCCAACGATTTTGAAGTTATCTATGCCGATAAGGATGGTGGGGAAACTTCGATAGCCGCCACCACGGTAGTGTCAACCATACCGCTTGGCGTTCTGCCACGGATTATGGAACCGGCTTGTGATCAGGCTGTGATAGATGCCGCCAAGGGGCTATCGTTCAGAGCTCTTATCACGGTAAACGTCATTCTGAAAAAGGAGCGTGTCTCCATCGATACCTGGCTCTATATCCAGGATGAAGATATTCTCTTTGGGCGCTTGCATGAACCCAAAAACTGGAGCCCTGCAATGGTTCCGGATCAATCGACTACTTCTCTGGTATTGGAGTGTTTCTGTACAAAGGATGACCATATCTGGAGTATGACCGATGAAGAAGTCGGCCAGCGGTGTGTTGAAGACCTGGAGAAGAAGCTCAAGTTTATCGACAGTTCAGAGGTGATTGATTTCACCTGTGTCAGAACGCTGCAGGCCTACCCTGTATACGATCTGGAGTACGCAGACAAAATCGCCACTATCAACGAATTTTTATCGGGCTTTGAAGGCCTGCACATTGTTGGACGAGGCGGCACGCACCGCTACAATAATGCAGATCACTCCATCGAAATGGGGCTGTTACTGGGCCGAAAAATACTCGGCTACGAAGTGGATCATATGGATGTAAATACTGAATCTGAGTACCATGAGATCAAAACTTCCCGCGATCTGAAGCGCGATTACTATGTCATAGAGGAGGAATGTAACTGACTCCCATACTCTGGATTCAGTGAGTTTCCTCCCTCCCCAAACAGTAAAATCGATAGAGAAAGCGGCGATCGTCCGGGTTCACGGCATCGCTGAGGGTTGACCACTTGTGTATACAGCTATGAATGAAACCGATGCAACAGGGACTTCAGCAGGGCAAACTCCCGATAAGGCCTTGAGCATCAGCGTCATTATGCCGGTGTACAACGGCGCCGAGTTTATCGTTCGGAGTTTGCCGCCTTTGCTCGATATGAAGCAGCGAGGAGAGGTTCTGGAGGTCATTGTTATCGACGATGGGTCTACAGATAGCAGCCAACAGATCGCTGATGAGTTGGGCGCAGTGGTGCTCTCTTCGGGTGGCCGTCTGGGGCCGGGTGCCGCGCGCAATCAAGCCGCTGAAGTGGCGCAGGGCGAGTTTCTCTGGTTTGTCGATGCAGATGTAGTGGTTCATTCTGATGCTGCCCAATGCCTGGTCAAGGGGTTCGCCACTGAGCAGATCGTCGCTGTCTTTGGTTCCTATGACAGCAATCCCCCGGCGCGAAATTTCTTTTCCCAATACAAGAATCTGGTTCACCACTATTATCATCAACGCGCCAGCGATGAAGCTCAGACATTTTGGTCCGGCTGTGGCGCCGTCCGGCGTGATGCGTTTTTGGCTTCAGGTGGCTTTGATGTAGAGCGCTATCAATATCCTTCAATTGAAGATATTGAGCTTGGACACAGGCTGATTGGCGCGGGGGGCAGGGTGCGATTACTGCGCGACGTTCAGTGTACACACCTGAAAGTATGGCGTTTTGGCAATCTTATTCACACGGAAATATTCCGACGAGCGATACCCTGGTCACGACTGATTCTTGGGTCCGGGTCCGGGATTCCCAATGATCTTAACGTGGGTATGTCGGAACAGGTTCGAGCGGGTATAGCGGGTTTTTTATTCCTTTCGATACTGGCCTATATTGTCGGGATCGTCGGAGTTTCGGCGCCTCTTCTGATGGCCATGTTGGTGTTGTATGCCAACTGGGAAATCCTGCAATTTTTCTATAAAAAGGGCGGGCCGGTATTTGCTTGTGGAGCCTTGCTCTACCATCAGGTGTACTACCTGTATAGTGCGTCGGCATTTGCCTGGGTATACATCGAGCAAAATGTGCTCGGATATTTCTTCGCCAGACCGCGCGGCTCCTGATCACCGCATCGACTCTCCAGGGAGAAGCCTGCGGGCTAGTCAGTTAATGTCACTGGCTTAAATCTGCCCAGCGGATGGATTTCCCACAATATTATCCGCCTCGACTCTGCTAGAGTATGCGACCTGAAAACGCAGGTATTCGCCCTCTCGATGAAAGTACTCTCCCTGACAACTCTGCGCGAATTGCTCGCATTGTCATTGCCTATTGTGGTGTCGCAGGGCGCGTTTGCGGTCATGGTATTTACCGACCGTCTATTCATGTCCTATATCGATGCCGCTCATATCGCCGCTGCGCTGGGCGGCGGTGTGGCATCGTACTTTTGTTTCTCGTTGTTCATTGGCTTGATCAGCTACGGCAATGCGCTTGTTGCCCAGTACTATGGCGCGGGGCATATGGCAAAGTGCTCACTCGTCATGTCTCAGGGTGTTCTTATTGCGCTGTGCAGCACCCCTGTACTGTTGGTGATAGCCTATTTCGGTGGTGAAGTGTTCGGCATGATCGGGCACGACCCACGGCAGGTGCCGCTGGAAACAATCTATTTTCAGATTCTGATGGCAGGCAGTGTCTTTACGCTGATCAAGGCGAGTCTGGCCAGCTATTTTGCAGGTATTGGCCGTACCCGGATTGTTATGGTTACGGATCTGTTGGGTGCGGCCCTCAATATTCCTCTGTCATGGATTTTGATATTTGGAGAATTTGGCTTTCCTGAAATGGGTATTGCCGGTGCTGCGCTAGGCACGATCGCGGCCACAGTATTCACTATCGGCATCTATCTGCTTTTTTATCTGGCAAAAAAACACCAGCATCAATTTCACGTGGCCGCCTCTTTCCGATTTGACTCCGCCATTATGCGCCGCTACCTGCGCCTGGGTATGCCCTCGGGTTTGGAGACATTTATGAATGTTTCCAGCTTCAATCTTTTCCTGTTGCTGTTTCAAACCTATGGTGTTGTCGAGGGGGCTGCCATCTCCATCGTTTTCAATTGGGATATGCTCTCGTTTATACCTATGACAGGTCTGAGTATCGGGGTAATGAGCCTGATTGGCAGGTTTGTGGGAGCCGGCAATATGACGCGTGCGAATCAGGTGATCTCTTCAGGCTTGATTGCTGCGCTGGGTTACTCGATGGTCTTGGCGATTCTGTTTCTGGTGTTTCGCACCGAACTTGTGGAGGTATTTTCCACAGAGGGTGAGGAGTTCCGGGCCATCAGTGAATTGGCCAGCTATATGATGATTGGTCTGGTCAGCTATGTCGTCGCTGATGCCTGTATCCTGATTGCAGGGGGCACGCTTCGTGGTGCAGGTGATACGCGCTGGACCATGATCACCTCAATATCAGTGCACTGGGTAATGTTATTGGCGCAGTATTTAGTGATAGTGGTGTACGGTTACGGCCCGCGTGTATCCTGGTGGATCTTTGTCGCCATGCTGATCACACTCGCATTGCTGTATCTTATGCGCTTGTTCGGTGGCACCTGGCGTGAGCCGTCCAGACTGGCCCGGGTAATGCATGAATGATGTAAAAGGCTGGACTAAAGCGTGAGAAACCTGCGCAGCAGACTGTCTGTTCCTTTGTGCTGCTCACGGGTCACCAGCAGCTGCGCCAGTTGAGTTTCGATCTCTGAAGACACTTGTGTGCGCAGCGATTGCAGTGTTTTCTTCGTCGGCGTTTTTCCTTTGAATCGCGCGAGGTTGAGCGGCTTGCCGAAACCGAGGAAGCAGCGCTGTGGTTTTGGAAACAGTGTGCCGAGGCTGCCGGTTGGAATCGGGGGGAGGATATCGGTACGAATATCCTCATTCAGTACGCCCAGTTTTGTCAGCAGTTTACCCAATGCAGAATCGGGGAGTTCCTGTCCTTCCAGCAGGTGATCATAGAACTCATCCGGGCCAACCAGGGCGAACGGCATAATTGTGTAGCCGTGCATGGCGGCAAGTTTTACAAACCCATAGCGTTCTTTCCACTGCAGTTCATACAGTTTAGAGGCAGGCTTGACCGCTTCATGGGCTCCGCCGGGAAAAACCAGCAGATCCTGTTTGTCTTCCATCAGTGCCGTGCAGACTTGTGGATGCCCCATCACCAGACCATTTGAAATAAGAAAATCCGCAATGCTCTGATTGCCAAACAGGAACTTGTCACCCATGCCCCGGGGAAAACGATTCAATTCCTT
Organism: Halioglobus japonicus; assembly: GCA_902705825.1. GTDB lineage: Bacteria > Pseudomonadota > Gammaproteobacteria > Pseudomonadales > Halieaceae > Marimicrobium. The sequence goes on from CACSIL010000002.1 coordinate 101,493, forward strand.
GATGAATAGAGGCGAGAGGATCGCGCCATCCAGGGCAAACAGAGAATGGTTACCAACGAACAGGCAGGGTTGTTCAGGAATGTTATCGGCCCCGATTATCATGGGGTTGAACAACCGTTTGATAATACGGTAGCCCATCTCCATGGTCAGCCCGCGGGGGGCTTTAACCTCAAGTGCTCTGGCTATATGTAGCCGCAGCGCTTCTTCGTCGCCCAGCGGCTCACTGTCTTTATCAAATAGGGACATGGTTGGAGTAGCCTGCTAAAACGTTAAAGTATACCGTTGCCACTTGTTACAGCCTAGCGGGATTTGGGTGTGTCGGCTTCCGATACCCTCTGATTTGGGCTAGAGTGCAGCGACATCTCAGCTGTCAAAAGGGCGTACTTATGAAGGGTAAACACGTAGCTATTACCGGGCCCACGGCCGGAATCGGGCGTACCACGAGCCTCGAACTGGCCCGCCAGGGGGCACAACTGACATTATTGTGCCGCAGTGCCGAGAAGGCAGAACTGTTGGCGCAGGAGATTATCGCGCTGGGCGGGCCCTCGCCGGATATTGTGATAATGGACATGGCGAGCCTCGACAGCGTGCAGGCCGCTGCAGAAGCACTGGTAGCTCAAGGCAAAGCTTTGGATGTGCTGCTGAATAACGCCGGTGTTATCAATACCTCTCGCAAAGAAACCGTGGACGGCTTTGAGGAGACCCTGGCGGTGAATCACTTTGCGCCATTCCTGCTCACGGGTTTGCTGTTGCCCCTCCTGCAACAGGCTGAGGGGGCGCGCATTGTTAACGTTGCTTCTGACGCGCACAGTTTTGTGAAGAATATGGGTCTTGACGATATGCAGGCCTTGCAGAGCTATAAGACGTTTCGCGAATACGGCCGCTCAAAACTTGCGAACATACTTTTTACGCGCCGCCTGTCGCAACAATTATCTGACCAGGGGATCACCGTGAACTGTCTGCACCCAGGTGCTGTTTCGACCTCGCTGGGCACGCAGAATAATGGCCTCCTAGGTAAACTCCTACCGCTATTGCTGAAACCCTTTTTTCGGACCCCGCAGCAGGGCGCGGAAACCTCGATCTATCTGTGTTCCAGCGACGCTGTCGCGGGTGTCACGGGCGAATATTTCGTTGATTGTAAGGTGCGCAAGACCAAGGCGTGGGCACGCGACGATGCCGAGGCAGAGCGCCTGTGGCAGTATACTGAGGGTTGCCTTGAATACTCCTTCCCTGTGTAGTTGGACACTCCCGGCTCCTTTGAGTGATGCGGCTTCAGCGTAATACCTGCGGTATAAACGCGGCGTTTTGATGTGGCGCCGATACCCGGTAGTGAGGCGTGTGTCCCAAAAGAAACGCTGGGCAGTGGACGCCCGGATTGGAATAACATACTGTCTCCGGTCCTGCGGCGCAGGAGGGCAGCGCAGTGGTGGCTAGCGAGAACCAGACAATCCTCCGACCGGGATTGGATGGCCAGCTCTGCAGGGCCAGCGAGCTGCCCTGATAACGGGTAAACGGGTAATGAGCAACCCGATTTTTTGGGTTGAAACCCCGGCAATAGATAATAGTTGAGAATTTACATGGGTGATACCAACCCCGGAACATTGCGGAAAACGAAAGTCGTGATAACCGGCGGCGCTGGCCTGGTAGGTCAGAACCTGATTATCAAACTGCTCGCCAACGGCTGTAATGACCTTCACGTGATAGATAAGTCCAGTCAGAATCTGGCAATTGCAGCTGATTTACACGCGGGCGTGACATTCAGCGAAGCGGATTTGTCTGAAACGGGTGCCTGGCAGCGATCCCTCGCCGGAGCGGATGTCGTGGTGTTACTGCATGCACAAATTGGTGGCATTGCCCCGGATGCGTTTCAGCGCAATAATGTTATCGCTACCAAAAACGTTCTTGATGCTGTGCCTCGCAGCGCCTACATCGTTCATGTCAGCTCGTCTGTGACTGAATCGGCTGCGAACGATGATTACAGTACAACCAAAGCTATTCAGGAAGAACTGGTCGTCAACTCCGGCCTGCCCTATACCGTGCTGCGTCCCACCCTGATGTTTGGCTGGTTTGATCGAAAACACCTCGGCTGGCTGTCGCAGTTTATGTCTGCCTCACCGGTATTCCCCATTCCCGGCAATGGGATTTACATCCGTCAGCCACTTTACGCGGGTGATTTTACCGACATCATACTCTCGTGTATTGAAAAGCGTCCGCCATCTGGGTGCTATAACATTTCGGGTAAGGAAAAAATTTCTTACATTGACATCATTCGTAGAATAAAGGCCGCTAAACGCAGCTCATGCCTGTTGCTCAAGATCCCATACTCGCTGTTCTATTTCCTGCTGAAGGTGTATGCGATATTTGACCGTGACCCACCGTTTACGACAACGCAACTACAAGCCCTGGTGCTGGATGAGGTGTTCGAGGACATCGACTGGGAACGTATTTTTGATGTCACAGCAACACCGCTTGACCAGGCAATTCACGATACGTTTGCACATCCCGTGTACAGTAAAATCAGGTTGAAATTTTAGCTATGGCGAACATTGCAGTTGTCGGCGGCGGGCCGATGGGGCTCGCAACAGCGTACCACCTGCTCAAACAGGGCCATCAGGTTACTTTGTTTGAAGCAGACAAGACACTGGGCGGGATGAGTGCGTCCTTTGTTTTCGATGGCATCAAAATAGAGCGCTACTACCACTTTATCTGCAAATCTGACGACCCATTGTTTGCGCTACTGGCTGAGCTCGGTATTGAAAACACATTGCGCTGGACGCAAACGCGCATGGGGTATTACTACCAGGGAGCGCTTCGCAACTGGGGTGACCCCGTTGCACTGTTGAAATTTCCCGGTTTGAGTCTGATCAGCAAAATTCGCTATGGGCTGTTGGCTTTCATCTCGACGAAGCGAAGCGACTGGACCAAACTCGACAATGTCGATGCCGTTACCTGGTTGAAGCGATGGGTAGGGCAGAGTGCGTACGACATTCTGTGGAGACCGTTATTTGAACTGAAATTTTATCACTACACGTCGAATCTATCTGCGGCGTGGATCTGGTCCAGGTTAAAGCGTGTCGGTACCTCCCGCAAGAATCTATTGCAGGAGGAACTGGGGTATCTGCAGGGTGGCTCGGATACTTTTCTCGATGCGATAGCAGCGCGTATTGAATCCCTGGGCGGCGCTGTTCATCTCAATGAAGCCGTGCAGGAAGTACTGCTGGAAAACGGGGAGCTGAGGGGCGTTCGCACTCAAGCTGGCAACTTCGAATTTGATCGTGTGGTCAGTACGATACCCATGCCCTATGTCTCAGCGATGGTGCCAAAATTGCCACCGGCGATTCTCGATAAGTACGACTCTGTTAATAATATTGCGGTGGTGTGTGTGTTGGTGCATCTGAGTGAGGCACTGACCCCGTATTTCTGGCTCAATATCAGTGATCCGGATATCGATATTCCAGGCTTTATCGAATACAGCAACCTCAATCCACTGGATGGGCATATTGTGTATGCGCCATTTTACATACCGGGTGAGCACGCGGATTACCAAAAGGATGATGCGTTTTTTGTTGAGAAAGTACGCCGCTACCTGTTTGCAGTGAAGCCAGATCTGGAGGAGTCCGATATTCTGAAGATCGCCGCTGGCCGCTACCGTTACGCACAGCCTATTTGCGAGCCTGAATTTTTGACGCGCCTACCCGATATCAATCCGGGAGTAGAAGGCCTGTACATTGCTGACACCTGCTTTTACTACCCGCAAGACAGGTCAATTTCAGAGAGCGTTAAGTTGGGTCGGACATTGGCAAATATGGCAGGTGGGCAGGATTGAGAAGTCTCCGAAACGTATCCGGGGCTTTAATGAGTACAAGATTTATACGCTTTTTGCTGGCGGGAGGGCTGGCGGCAGTTGTCAATTTCGGCAGCCGTTTCTTTTACAATATTTTTGTCGATTTCAGCACAGCCGTAGTGCTGGCGTTTATAACCGGTCTGACAACAGGCTATCTGCTTAACAAGCGCTATGTTTTCACCACCAGCGGAAACTCTGTCGTGCAGGAAGTCATCTGGTTTGTTGTCATCAATCTACTGGCACTGGCACAGACCTGGGGATTGAGCGTTTACCTGGTGCAGCTGCTGCCAGAATACATCACCACAGATGGTCCGGGCGGTGTCGCGCTGATTGCCGCTCTGGCACACGGGGCAGGTGTTCTTTTGCCAGTGTTCACCAGTTATATCGGCCACAAGTACCTTACGTTCAGGGAATAGCATACAATTCGGGAAATAATAACGTGTTGAGGGCGCAGTGAATGAGCAGTGAGATGAGCAAGGAGGAAATCGTCCAGCTCCAGTATCGACAACGGTTTTCACAGGCTACTGATTATCGCAACGCGCTCTGGGCTGTGCTTTGCAATGATTTTTTCCAGCGTTATATCGACCGTCAGTCGGTAGTGTTTGATCTCGGGTGTGGCTGGGGTGAGTTCAGCAACAATATCTCAGCGAGCAAGAAGTATGCGATGGATATGAACCCGGATGCGGCGGCGCGGTTGAATGATGATGTCGAGTTGTTTTCGCAGGATTGTTCCCAGCCGTGGCCACTGGCCGATGCCAGTCTGGACGTGGTTTTTACCAGTAACTTTCTCGAACATCTACCGGATAAAGCACATGTTGAAGCGACCGTCGCAGAGCTAAAGCGCTGTTTGAAACCCGGTGGATTGCTCATTGCGATCGGCCCCAATGTTCGACTCCTGCCGGGGGCCTACTGGGATTTTTGGGATCACCATGTCCATATCTCAGATCGTTCACTCGCCGAATTACTTTCCATGAATGGTTTTGAGGTTACCGAGCGAGAGGCTGCGTTCTTGCCATATACCATGTCAGATGGCAAACAACCCAATTTGTTGCTGGTAAAGCTGTATATTAAGTTCCGCCTGTTTTGGAAGCTGTTTGGTAAACAGTTCCTTGTTGTGGCGCGAGCAGGCGCTTAAAGTAGACAGAGGCCAGGCTATCTATCGTGTCCGACATGTCAGAAAACTCGAAATCCCAGTTTCCGCTTTGTGTTGATCTCGACGGAACACTCGTCAATACGGATACCCTTATTGAATCAGCGGTGTTGTTGATAAAGATAAACCCGCTCTATATTTTTTCAATGCTGTTTTGGTTGCTGAGCGGCAAGGCCTATCTCAAGGAAATGATCTCAGCTCGAACAGCGCTGGATGTCACGACCTTGCCCTATAATCAGGCACTGCTTGATTGGCTGAAGCAACAGGGTAGCGCAGGCCGCGAACTGGTACTGGTAACAGCAGCAAACCAGCGTATCGCCAACGCTGTGGGAACCCACCTGGGGATTTTCTCCCAGGTAATTGCCAGTTCCAGCACTGATAATGTGTCGGCCAGCAGAAAACGAGACAAACTGGACCGTCTTTTTGGCAAGGGTGGTTACGATTACGCGGGCAACAGTCGCGATGATCTGGAGGTCTGGTCGAGCTGTCGCAGGGCGGTGGTGGTGAACGCGAGCTCCACCGTAGCAGCAGGCGCCGCCAAAGTCGCTGATGTGCAGGAGAGCTTTCCCGCTGCGGCTAGCCCCTGGCGGGCTCTGCTTACCGCTATGCGTCCGCACCAGTGGAGTAAGAACTTGCTGGTGTTCGTCAGTCTATTGATAGCGCAGCGCTACGGTGAGATTGATCTGCTTGTTGCGACTATCCTGGCTTTTGTCGCGTTTTGCCTGTGCTCGTCTTCTGTTTATCTGATAAATGATCTGCTGGATCTAAAGGCAGACCGCAAGCACAGTGAAAAGTGTCACAGACCCTTTGCCAGCGGGCAGGTATCGCTGCTGCTGGGTATACAGACGATACCGGTGCTATTGGTTCTGTCGATTATGCTTGCGGTCGCTGCAGGGCCAATGTTTTTTAGCGTATTGTTGGTCTACTTCACTATCACGCTTGCTTACTCTTTCTACTTTAAACGGCTGGCCTTGCTGGATGTGTTAATGCTTGCAGTGTTATACACGCTTCGCATTCTGGCAGGAGCCGCTGTTGCTGTAGAAATACCATCAGTCTGGCTGGTTTCGTTTTCAATGTTTCTGTTCACCAGCCTGGCTATGGCCAAGCGCTACGCTGAACTCAAATCCCTCGAGCTTGAGGCGGGTGACATGGCGAGTGGGCGCGATTACAAGGTGACTGATCTGCCAATTATTGCGCAACTGGGAGTCGCTTCTGGTTATATCTCCACTTTGGTAATGGCCCTCTATATCGACAGTTCTGATGTCGCGGATATCTATCACCACCAGCGTGTGATGTGGCTACTCTGCCCGTTGCTAATGTACTGGATTGGCAGGATATGGTTGCTTGCCGGTCGCGGTGAACTCAATCAGGACCCTGTTGTATTCGCCACCCGGGATAAAATCAGTTACATCGTATTTGTATTCGGGTTGCTGACACTGCTGGCAGCTCGCTGATGAACGGCAGTTGGGGCGGCCTTCCTATCGCCGCGGCAGATCGTATTCTTGAGCGCGATTGGCGCTTCGAAACACTACCGAAACTCAGCCCGACCGACTCGGTGCTGCCGTATGGTCTGGGGCGCAGTTACGGCGACAGTTGTATCAACAGTCACGCCACGCAAATCAGTACCCGGCGACTCAATCGATTGATTCGATTTGATGCACAGCAGGGCCTTCTGCAGTGTGAAGCGGGTATAACGCTGGATGAGATTCTACAGGTTGTGGTCCCTCACGGCTGGTTTCTGCCCGTGCTGCCTGGTACGCGTTTTGTCACGCTCGGTGGCGCTATTGCCAATGATGTGCATGGCAAAAACCATCATCACGCGGGGTCTTTCGGTTGTCATGTGCAATCGCTGACATTGTTGCGCAGCGATGGTGAGCGCTATCGTTGTACTCCACAAGAGAATGCTGCTCTTTTTGCAGCCACCATTGGCGGGCTGGGGCTCACCGGGCTTTTAGTCAGTGCCGAAGTGAAGCTTGTCCCGGTGAGCAGTGATCAGATGGAGGTCGAGGACCTGGCCTTTTCGAGTGTCGAGGAATTTGGGCAACTGAGCCGGGATTCGACAGAGTGGGAATACAACGTGTCCTGGATCGATACCTTTGCCCGCAATGGACAGGTCGGTCGGGGAATTTTCTCGCGCGCCCGGCATGCGCACAATAGCGGAACGCTCAAGCCAGGTCGTCGCCCGCGTATTGCCGTGCCGATTACTCCGCCAGTCTCTTTGATCAACAAGTGGACTGTGGATGTTTTCAATCGCGCGTATTTCGCGCGTCGCAAGCAGAACAAGGGTTTGCAATATACCCACTATCAGCCGTACTTTTTTCCGCTTGACGGTATCGCGAACTGGAACCGTATTTATGGCAGGAAGGGCTTTTACCAGTATCAGTGTGTGGTGCCAAGGGTCGGAGGTGAAGCGGTCATTGAGGCACTTCTGAGGGAAGTGAACCGCAGTGGAGCGGCCTCCTTTCTGACTGTGCTGAAAGAGTTTGGAGAGCAGCGTTCCCCGGGGATGCTGTCCTTTCCGCGTTCAGGTCTAACCCTGGCGATCGATTTTCCCAACCGCGGTGAACGCACCAGAAACTTGCTGGCCTCGTTCGACGAGATAGTGCAATCTGCCGGAGGCGCTCTTTATCCGGCCAAGGATGCGCGCATGCCGGCCACACTATTTACTTCGGGTTTCCCCCGGTTACAGGAATTTGTATCCGAGATCGATCCGAAATTTTCTTCGACATTTTGGCGCAGGATTCAGCAATGAAGGGTTCAGGAATGAAGGATTCGGGAATGAAAAGTGACACGCGTATTCTTGTTTTCGGTGCCACCTCTGCTATCTGCCATGAAGTCTTGAAGCTCTACGCGGCCCAGGGGGCATCTTTTTTCCTGGTGGCAAGGAACCACGACAAGTTGGGCGCAGTGACCGATGATCTGGTGGCTCGTGGCGCCAGGGTAGATGGCAGCTGTTGCTATGATTTCAACGACTGGGAGCAGCACGAGGTCGCCGTTAGGCAGGGGGCGCAGAACCTCGGTGCAATTGATATCGCCATTGTTGCGCACGGCACGCTTCCTGAGCAGGCACAATGTGAGTCTTCCAGTGCAGCGTTAAAAGCGTGTATGGACGACAATTTTACCAGTGCGGCCATAGTGGCCGAAGCCTGTGCACAGCAGTTGTCCAGACAGGGGAGCGGTGCGCTGGCCGTTGTGTCTTCGGTAGCAGGTGACCGGGGGCGCAAGAGCAACTATGCCTATGGCGCCGCAAAAGCTGGAATTGATACCCTGCTGCAGGGCTTACAGGGCAGGTTTTCCGGTAGCGGTGTGAAAATCGTCAACATAAAGCCAGGCATGATCATCTCTCCGATGACAGCTCACCTGAAGCACGGTGCCATCTGGGCAACTGCTGCAGACATTGCACCTGACATTCAAAAAGCGATAGCCAGTGGCCGTAAGGTTTGTTATGTGCCTGGCTATTGGCGTTTGATAATGTTCGTCATCCGCTCACTCCCCACCACCCTATTGGCAAAGCTTCCGATCTAGGGAGCCTTCGGGCAATGCTGTAACGAATCACTGGTCAGTGACCTGCGCTCGCTTGTGTGACGCGATTCACGTTATTCGCAGGCATGCGACGACTCGGCCGTGCCGGAACGCAAATTTGTTGCTTATTCAGTCTCGATTCCAGACGAAATCGCGATTATCTGGCATACTCTGCTGCTGATCTCAGGTTCTCAATTTGGCGGAAAAACCCCACATTTTCAGGGTTTATTGGCAATTGAATTGGTGGAAGAATGGCCCCAAATTGATACCTGGCGAGGACTTTGATCGAACAACACGTTCCAGAGAGTGCGGTAATGGCAAAAATAGCAATTGTAAAATTATTTAACGGCTTGAATCTGGCGCCGGCCCAATTGGCGGGTCAGTTGCGGGACGCGGGTCACGAAGTCAAGATTATCTATTTCAAGGAAACGGTGGCACTGCCCACTGATGAATCTGAAGGGTATCTCGAGTTCGATTATCCCGGCGTAGGCTTCCTTGCAAACGGCAAGCAATACTCGGTTGATCTGTACAAGCCGGTCTGCGAGAGCGAAGAGCAATTACTGGTTGAAGAACTCAACGCATTTGAACCTGACTTAATCGGCTTTACGGTTTTTTCCGGCCTGATCAGGGTTTGTAGCGAAGTGACCGAGACCGTGTGTAAGCATTTTGATTGCCCCATTATTTGGGGTGGTCCAGGGCCCACGCTTGAGCCAGAAAAATGTATCGGCTTTGCAGACCTTTTGTGTATCAACGAAGGGGAGGCGGTGATTGTCGAATTGGCTGATCGTCTCGATGCCGGCAAGGACTACTCCGATATTCTCGGCACCTGGTACAAGCGTGGCGAGGACATTATCAAAAATGAAAACCGGCCCCTGATGCCGCTGGAAGATGTTGCGCGACCAGACTGGTCGAGAGATATCCATATCCTTATTAACGAGGATAAGGTCGAGCGAAACTACTATCCCGAAGGGTCAAAGTCTTACTCGATTATGACCCAGCGAGGGTGTCCTTTCTCCTGTCATTTCTGTATCGAAAGTAAGTATCAGGATATGTTTGGCAGAAAGAATTCTCTGCGACGTAAATCGGTAGATAGCATTATCGAAGAGCTCCTCTGGGCCAAAGAGGCGCTGAACATCAAGAAGGTGATGTTTTACGATGATGTGTTCACGGTACACCCACGCTGGCTGGAGGAGTTTTTGCCGCGGTATAAGGCGGAAATCGGCCTGCCGTTCTGGTGTTACTCCTATCCGACGACACACGACAGAGCACTGCTCGACAAGCTCAAGGATGCCGGCTGTGTTGCGATTACCATGGGCGTACAGTCAGGCAGTGAGCGGGTGCTTAAGGAGCATTTCAACAGGCCGACCAAAACCGATAGGGTTGTCGCGGCTGCCGAGGAAATCGTGGGTGCCGGTATCACGGGTTTTTACGACCTGATAACCCGCGTCGACTTTGAGACGGTTGATGATCTGGAGGAGACATTTGAGTTTTTACTCCGGTTCCCGCTCGAGATGAATACGTTCATGCTGCCGAATATGACCAGCTATCCGACGTATGAGTACAGTGAAAATGTAATCGCGGCGGAGGGTAAGGGCATTCTGAACAGACCGTCGGATGAGGATTACGATTTCTATCATCACCTGTACTTGCTGTCGCGCTCAACACTGCCTATCAGCAAAATTCGGGAAATACGCAACGACCCGAAGTATCGCGAGAACCCCTCGCTAATGGCGCAGTTTTTTGATCATAAGCCGATCATGAATTTTACTGATCCGGTGCCAAAGCGCGTGCGCCAGTCTGCCTAAATCCAAAAGACTAATTCGCAGGGTAGGGCCGCTTTAGTGCTGTTGTACCCTGTCGGGTTTTGCAAGTTGGTATTTGCGCACCAGTCCCCGCATCTGGTCATAACTGAGTCCCAGCGCACTGGCTGTGCGGCGTTGGTTATACCCGTTCTGTTTCAGTGCTGCAGACAGCAGCTTCACTTCTAACTGCTTAACCTGGGTTTGGAAGTCAGGGGTTTCTCCTTGATCCGCCGTGTCAGTCTCTTTTTGCTCCGAGACCGCAGTCGTGGGGTGCTCATCCTCAAAAGGCGAAATAAACGGGTCGATCACGATATCGGCCACGGGGTTCTCTGGATCATTCCAGCGAAACAATGACCGTTCCACCGCATTCTTCAATTCTCTTATATTGCCGGGCCAGTTGTGTTGTTGCAGCGTGCTCATCGCTGCTTCGGAAAACCCTGCAAACAAGCTCCATCCCAACTCAGCGCACATGCCAACGGCAAAATGTTCTGCCAGTTCGAGTATGTCCTCTGGGCGGTGACGCAGTGCGGGCAGGTGCACAATGTCGAAGCTGAGGCGGTCCAGCAGGTCTGCCCGAAACTGATTTTGTGATACCAGAGCGCGCAGGTCAGTATTTGTCGCGGCGACAACCCGCACGTCCACCTGAAGGGTTTGTTGTCCACCGAGGCGTTCAAACTCACCATATTCCACCAGCCGCAACAGTTTCTCCTGTAGGCGCATGGACATTGTGCCCAGTTCATCGAGGAACAGGGTGCCGCCATCGGCACGTTCAAAGCGCCCCTGTTGAGCGCGGGTGGCCCCGGTAAACGCACCCGGCTCATGCCCAAACAGCTCTGACTCCAGCAGACTATCGGCCAGTGCAGCGCAATTTACTTTAACAAGCGGGGCTTGCCAGCGCGGCGAGAGAAAATGCAGCCGCTGGGCAGCCAGCTCTTTACCCGTACCGCGCTCTCCTAGCAAGAGGATTGGACGGTTGATCCGCGCCAGCTGAGACAGCTGTTCCAATGCCGCGGCTAATGCCGAAGAATGGCCAATGATACTTTCCTGAATTCTCATGCGGCTAAATATACCCTATATAGAGGTTAATAAAGCCTATTAAAAGGTAAATATAGCCGATAAAGTTCGCTTATGAGGCCGAGAATAAACGTGATTTACAGAAAAAGTACGTTAAAACAACGAGATAGCTGGTTTGGCACGCATCGTGTCTTAGTTTGCTTGTGATCGAGCGCTGGGCCGTATCGTACGGTTACCGGTAGAATCAGTAACAGGAGAGAGCACATGGGCATATTTTCACGCATGACCGACATCATTAACTCCAACATCAATGCGATGCTGGATCAGGCTGAAGAGCCAGAGAAAATGGTGCGTCTGATTATTCAGGAGATGGAGGACACCCTGGTGGAGGTCCGCAGTTCCTCGGCACGGGTATTGGCAGATCGTAAAGATGCGGCGCGGCGACTGGAGCAGGTAAGCGCCGAGGCTGCCAGCTGGGAGGACAAGGCACGTCTGGCAATCGAGAAGAATCGCGAGGACCTGGCACGCGCTGCGCTGCAGGAAAAGCGCGCTATTGAGGAAGAGGTCGCAACGGTAGAGGCGGAACTGGTGGCGACCGATGAACATATTGAACAACTCAATCACGAGGTGAGTCAGTTGCAGCAAAAGCTCGATGATGCCAGGGCCCGACAAAAAGCCCTGACGATGCGCAGTCAGACGGTGGAGTCGAGGATCAAGGTAAAAAGGCAGATACACCGGGAGGCGCTGGATGACGCTTTCCATCGCTTCGAGCGTTTTGAGCGTCGTATGGATACACTGGAAAGCCAGCTCGAGTCGATGGACCTGGGACGGGATGTACCCCCCGATCTCGCTGCGCAGATAACAGCGCTGCAGGATGATGACCGGATCAGCGATGAATTGGAGCGTCTGAAAGCTGGTATGGCCGATAAAAAGCCGGACTAGTTATTTATGAGTATATTCAACAGCGAAAACACCGATCAACAGTGTGACAGTGTTCATTCACTGCAAGCCGCAGAGGAATAGAATCGATGGAGTTTTTGAAGTTCATGTCTGTCCCCACAATTCTGTTCATGGTGATTGTGGCACCGATGTGGATCACCATGTATTACCGTAGCGTCAATCGATCCACCCGCAGTCTTAATCTGGAAGACAGGGAGTCTCTGGAACATATGCTTGAGACAGTGGATAAGCTGACCGATCGTATCGCCACACTGGAGTCTATTCTGGATGCAGATCACCCGCAGTGGCGCCAGCAGGTAAGTCGTCAGGAACGTGGCGAAGACAGCTCAGGGAGCAAAATATGACAGAACGCAATCACAGGCAGTCCCAGGGGAGCCATAGTGACAGTTATGGCAGAGGCTATAGCACACGCAACAGCGGCTTTCGTAAAAACAAACGGGAATTGGAGATGCGGCGGAAAACCGGGTGGGGAATGAACCTCTATCGGAATACGCGTGAGGGCAAGATTGCCGGCGTCGCTGCCGGACTGGCCGATCACTGGGATATCGCTCCCTGGGTGGTGCGGCTGATCTGGGTCGGCGCGTTCCTGTTTACCGGCGTGCTTGCACTGTGGGTGTATATCGGAGCGTGGCTGCTGATGGCGAAGCGGCCGTCGAGGACCGATGCCCAGGGGCATCCATCGGATGATCTGGAATATGAGGCCGTCGATGTTGAGATGGAGTACGACGAGCGGCACCACGACTACCGGCCGCGCAAGGTATTTCGCTACAGTGAGAATAGCTCCGTGCGGTTAAAACGCGCGCAAGAACGCCTTGATGCGGCGCTCAAGCGTGTCGAGGGCGTAGAGTCCTATGTCACATCCCGCCAGTATGAGTTGAACAAGGAATTCTCCCGGCTCTGAGTGTGAACTGTGTCACAAACTGTATCAGGGGGTTGTGAGGGCTTGGTTATTAAGGCTATCTCCCGATATTAATGTTCGCTACCCTCTGCTTAGTGACACATTTCTATCAGCGGCGTAATCAATGACAACTCAAGAACCCTATGTACCACCACCCAGTCTTTTCCTGGCCTTGAGCGAAGCTCACCGCGCCGCGCTGGAAATGGTGCTGCTGGGTGTCTCGCGTCGTGCGCTGAAAAAAATCTCTCCCCGCGGAGACGGTCATGCCGTGATGGTGCTGCCGGGGTTTATGGGCGGAGATGGTTATAACAGCACGTTCCGGCGCTTTCTCGGCGGGCTTGATTATGCTGTCCACGGTTGGGGGCTGGGCCGCAACCTGGGGCCCCGCGAGGGTGTATTGGAAGCCCTTCAAAGCCGGCTTCACGATCTTGCGGAACGCTACGAGGGGCCTGTGTCGCTGGTTGGACACAGCCTCGGTGGTATCTTCGCGCGCGAGTTGGCACGCGAGCATCCAGACAAAGTGCGTCAGGTTATCTCTTTGGGAAGCCCCTTTGGAGAGGGCAGAATGACGGCTTCGATACCGGCGCGCTTGTTTACGGCGCTCAATCCGCCCGATCAACTGCCGATCGACCAGGACGTACTGTCGCACGCTCCGCCAGTGCCGACGACCGCCATTTACTCAAAATACGACGGTATCGTGAACTGGCGAACGACCAATCAACAGCAAGGGCATGCCACCAGTCAGAGCATTGAGGTCAGAAGCAGTCACTGCGGTATGACGTTTAATCCCGCGGTGTGGTTGTTGGTCGCGGAGTGTCTGGCCAACGACCCCGAGCACTGGCAACCCTTCGAGCGCGCCAGCTGGCGCAGCCTCGTCTACCCCGATGTGCAATTGAGCCCCAACGCCTCTAAGCATTGAGGTATCATCGCATTGCGCACACAACGGCCAGGCATAACAGCCGGTTTTTATTGCTGGCGCAACGGCATGGCATGCGTTTAGCCAGCGCGCTGTGTGTATCTCTTGCAAACTAGTTGAGTGATGTGAAAAGCTGCCCGCGGCTGCTGACAGTTGCCCGCGCCTGCAAGTCCAAACGTACGCGATTGATCCAGATTAGTGTCGATAGCGCTGGCACGGTTTATAATCCTCATTTTTACGGCATTTATCCAAGGCAGGCAGATGGCTAAAATTCTGATCGTTGCAGATCTTGAAAAGCAGTGTTGCGCGACTCCCAGAGGGCTTGAATTGGCAGCCAAGCTGGGCGTCGGGGTAGACGTGGTCGCGTTTGTCCATGTGGATCTGTCGGTTCTGGAGGCCAGTTCAGCGCAGCAGGAAAGTATGCGCAATCGGCTGCTGGCAGATCGCGAGCGCGAGGTGCACAGTCGAATCGACAAGCACCTTTTGCCGGGCCAGAAAGCGGGGCTGACCGTGGTCTGGGAGAAAGATATTCACCGCTGGCTGAACAAACGCTGTGCCGGTGGTCGTTATCAGATGGTGGTCAAAACAGGCAATCGTTCAGAGTCGTTGGTGCACACCTCCACAGATTGGCAGTTGCTAAGAGAGTGCCCGGCGCCGGTATTGTTAGTGGCAAAGAAAAAATGGCACAGGGTTGAGCCGGTGCTGGTCGCGCTGGATCTGGCCAGTGCCAAGGCGGCCAAGCAATCGTTGAACCACAAGCTGTTAATGTCGGCGAAGGGGATGGCTGAGGCGCTCGGTGTTGGGCTTGAAATCATTGCTGCAATTCAGGTGCCCACTGTGCTGGCAGAGCTGGATCTGGTAGACCCGGAAAGCTATGCGCGCAGCGCCAGGGAGGCCATGCAGCCGCAAATCTCAAAGCTGGCCAGGGCCTGCGAAGTGCCCGAGTCTGCATTCCACTGTAAGCGCGGCGCCGCAGAAAAAGTGGTTGCCAGTCGCGCAGCTAAAGTGCGGGCGCAACTCGTGGTAATGGGCACTGTGGGCAGGAAGGGGGTGAGAGCGCGCTTGCTGGGCAATACGGCGGAAAAAGTACTGCTGCATTTGAAGACAGATGTGCTGGCGATAAAGTTGTGATTATTTTTTGTTTTCACCTTGAAATCTGCTAAATACAGTCTATTTTGACTACAGCACTTTGCATTCTTTGCGAGTGCTGACACGTCCCCTGGCCGATGTTTCTGCCCCGAAGCATACGGCTATTTGGCCCGCTTTCATTTCATGAGATGCGGGCTTTTTTATTTTTATCAATTGATTGCTGCACCGTGTTAATGTAGTTTCTTAAGGAGTTGGTAGCGGTCACCTCGATTGGACACCACGCTGCATCCCTGTTCTATGGATATCCCGGAAGTAACCGGTTTGTATCCGGCCCTTTATATCGACGATGTCATTTCGTTGTAACAGTTACCGGGTACGCTGCGACAGAGCTTGTGGCATATTGCGGGCGCAGTCTATCGCCTCGCACCATCGATCTGCATCCCCGTCTACTTTATTGCACTGAACTCAGGGTCTGTTTGGAGAGTGTATGGCCAGCCCGATCAAAAAACGCCTCGCGGATCTTCTGGACTACGATCTTTTTATGCCGCGCGAGCTCAGTTGGCTCTCCTTTAATGCGCGTGTTCTGCAAGAGGCAGCGGACGAATCGGTGCCGGTCATAGAGCGGCTGCGCTACCTGGGTATATTTTCCAATAATTCCGATGAGTTCTTTCGCGTTAGGGTGGCGGAAGTGCGGCGTTTGATTTCAGTGTCTTCCGGCGACAACAAGCAGCAGTCGAAAGACTTGCTCAGCGCTATCCAGAAACGCGTAGTGGAACTGCAAAAAGAATTCGATCGTATTTACCGTGAAATAATGCGCGCGCTGGCGGCGCAGAAAATATACCTCGTAAATGAGGAGCAGCTGGATGAGCGGCAGGTTGCTTTTGTGCAATCGTATTTTGCCAGTACTGTATTGCCGGAGCTGGAGCCGATACTGCTGCGGGACGGGCAGGCCATTCCGGCACTGACCGATGAATCAATCTATCTCGCCGTGGATATCAAGTCGGGCGAGAACTACCATTCAGCCGTGGTGGGCGTACCCACCGACAGGCTGGCGAGGTTTGTGCAGATTCCGCGCAAAAAAGGCAAGGGCGGCACGGTGTACATCGTGCTCGACAATATAATGCGCCTGTGCCTGGCACAGATGTTTCGCGGCGTTATACCCATAGATTCCGCGCAGGCGTATTGCTTCAAATTTTCTCGCGACGCGGAGTTGGCGATTGATACCGGCATCACACAGAGCCTGATAGACAAAATGGCTCTGAGCCTGAAACAGCGACTGAAAGCGGATACCGTGCGCATGGTGTATGACGGCAAAATGCCACAGC
This sequence comes from Halioglobus japonicus, assembly GCA_902705825.1. Classification (GTDB taxonomy): domain Bacteria; phylum Pseudomonadota; class Gammaproteobacteria; order Pseudomonadales; family Halieaceae; genus Marimicrobium. Next base: position 118,013 of record CACSIL010000002.1, read on the forward strand.
GCCTGCTGGATTATCTGTGCAATCGTTTTGGCTTTGGCAAGTACGACAGCCTGATCTCCGGTGGCCGTTATCACAATTCCAAAGACTTTATGAGCTTCCCTAACGTCGGGCGGCGTCACCTTGAGTTCAAACCGCTGCCGCCGATACGTATCCAGCGACTGGATGAGCACGCGTGTATCTTCGACAGCATACGCGAGAAGGATATCTTTCTTTACTACCCCTATCATCCCTTTGACTATGCCATTGATCTGCTGAAAACAGCGGCGCTGGACCCACAGGTCACGAAAATAAAAATCTGCCTTTACCGTGTTGCACGCGATTCCCGTGTCATCGATGCACTGGTGAATGCCGTACAAAATGGTAAGCAGGTGCTGGCTGTCGTGGAGTTGGCGGCACGCTTTGATGAGCAGGCAAATATCAATTGGGCACAGCGATTAACTGATTGCGGTATCCAGGTTATTTTTGGCATTCCCGGGCTCAAGGTGCATAGCAAATTACTTCTGATCGAGCGCCGCGATGGTCATGCCTCGCGTTACTACAGTCATATCGGCACCGGTAACTTCAATGAGAAAACGGCCCGTTCGTACACCGATTTCTCGCTGATTACCTATGACCAGAACGTCGGCAAGGATGTCCACAGCGTGTTCGAATTCCTGCAGTTCAATTACCAGCGGCCCAGCTATCGCCTGTTGATGGTAGCGCCACACTCCGCGCGCAGCGGTTTGATGGATATGATCGAACGCGAGATTGCCAATGCGCGGGCGGGTTATCGCGCCGCAATGACTCTCAAATGTAATAACCTGGTGGATAAGGACCTGGTCCTCAAGCTATACGAGGCCAGCCAGGCTGGGGTGGAAGTGCGGCTGATTGTGCGCGGCATGTGTTCGCTGTTGCCGGGCGTGAAGGAGATTTCGGAGAATATTCAGGCCATCAGTATTGTGGACAGGTATCTCGAGCATACCCGGGCCTATGTCTTCTACAACCGCGGCGAACCGCGTTACCTGATTGGCTCAGCGGATTTGATGACGCGCAACCTGGACTACCGGGTGGAAGTGCTTTGTCCGATCTTCGATAAAGATGCGCAGCGCATAATTCAGGATACCTTGGACCAGCAGTGGCACGATAATGTCAGGGCGCGAGTGCTGGATCAGAACCAGCTAAATCGGATGGTGCCCAGTAAGAAAAAAGCCACCAAAATTCGATCCCAGGAGAGTATTCACCGGTATCTGGCCACCGGCAAGCTACCGCGTTATCCCAAATCAAGGATGCATGATCCTGCCAAGCGACGACGGAAGAAGGCACACTGACAAGCTGTTGCCGTTCGCGTCGTACGTGTACACTGCGGTGTCATATCAACGGGCTGCGCGTAAGCAGCCTGTCACCGTGTTCACTGACTTTGCTGGAGATTACAAATGATTGCATATACCACTATAGGAACTGCCGATATTGAGAAAGCCAAGGCCTTTTATCTGGCTGTTTTGGAAGATATTGGCGGCACCGTGATGATGGATCTTGGTCGGCTTGCGGCATTGGGTACCCCAGACGGTGGCGCAATGCTCGCCGTTTGTACGCCCTATAATGGTGAAGCAGCCAACCCGGGCAACGGTAACATGGTGTCTATCGCAGCGGGTTCGAAAGAGCTGGTCGATAAACTCCATGCCAAGGCACTGGCGTTGGGAGCGACTGACGAAGGCGCACCCGGGCAGCGGATGGACGGCTTTTACGGCGCTTATTTCCGTGATCTCGATGGCAATAAAATTTGTTTCTGTCATTTCGGATAAGCCTCGTTCCGAGTTGATACAGATGCATTGCCTCGCCGCTGGAAGCGGCAATATCTCCAGGCGATTGTCGCGCCGGACATACTCTGGTAGCCGAAGCAGGAGCGCTGGTTAATGGCCGGAAGCAGCTTACTTGTTCTGCTGGACGACATCGCGGCAGTGCTCGACGATGTCGCGCTGATGACGAAGATAGCCGCTAAGAAATCGGCGGGTGTGCTCGGCGATGATCTGGCTGTCAACGCGGAACAGGTAACAGGTGTTCGCGCCGACCGGGAGTTGCCGGTGGTGTGGGCAGTGGCCAAGGGTTCCTTTCGCAACAAGTGTATTCTGGTCCCGGCTGCTCTGGCGATCTCGTTTATTGCCCCGTGGTTGATCACCCCTGTATTAATCCTCGGCGGTCTGTTCCTGTGCTATGAGGGCTTTGAAAAAGTCGCTCACAAATTTCTGCATTCTGCCGATGAAGATGCTGCTCATCACGAGCAGTTGTTAACCAAGTTGCGTGATCCCTCTGTTGATCTGGTCGCCTATGAGAAGCAGAAAATCAAGGGCGCTATACGCACGGATTTTATTCTCTCTGCGGAGATTATCGTACTCACTCTGGGAATCGTCGCGGCAATGCCATTTGTCACTCAGGTGCTGGTGGTGTCCTTGATAGCCGTTGCTATGACAATTGGTGTTTACGGCGTGGTGGCCGGTATCGTGAAGTTGGATGATGCCGGACTATTTCTTATGCAGCGCAAAGGGCAGGGCAGCTGGCCTGCGTTGCTGCGATGGAGTGGTTCAGGATTGGTGAGCTTTGCACCGTGGTTAATGAAGTTCCTTGCCGTGGTAGGCACCATTGCGATGTTTATGGTGGGCGGCGGCATACTCGTACACGGTTTTCATATACTGGATGAGGGTATTAAAGCGCTGGTGTCTCTGGTGGCCGGGGTAGCTTCCATCGGCCCGGCGCTGGCGGCTGTTACACCGACGCTTAGCGGCATCGTTATCGGAATGATCGCCGGGGCTGTGGTAACAGCCCTGGTGATGTCGGTGCAGCGTTTACGTGGTGTTTGAGTATTTCTACGCCGCGTTACTTTAGCAATGAACCGAGAATCCCGCGAAATAACTTCCTTCCCAGACTGCTGCCTGCAGCGCGTGCAACACTCTTAAGAAACGCCTCGCCAGCACTCTGTCGACTGCTGGATCGCGCTTTCGGCTTGCGCTTTTCCGCTGCGGCAGCGCGTTCGGCGAGCTCTGCCTCCTGTGCCTTTTTGTGCCGCTCGGCGGTGCGCTCCAGTAATATCTCGTGTGCAGAGCGAGGGTCTATGGGTTCCACGTAGCGCTTCTGGTTGAGGTCTTTTGCCAGTACCGCCTGGCGCTCCGCCGGGGTAGCTTCCCCCATTCTGGAGTGCGGTGGTCGCACCAGTACGCGTTGCACCGGGGCGGGGATACCCTTGTCCTGTAACATTGAAACCAGTGCTTCACCGACACCCAATTCAGAAATTGCGGTGACAGTATCCAGCTCCGGGTTACTGCGAAAAGACTGGGCGGCAACCTTGACTGCCTTTTGCTCTTTCGGGGTGTAGGCACGCAGCGCGTGTTGCACGCGGTTGCCCAGCTGCGCCAGTACGGTGTCGGGTATGTCTCCCGGGCTTTGTGAAATGAAGTAGATACCCACACCCTTGGAACGGATCAGTCGCACCACCTGTTCGATTTTCTCCAGCAGGGCTTTTGGTGTATCGCGAAACAGCAGATGCGCTTCATCGAAGAAAAATACCAGCACGGGCTTTTCCGGGTCGCCCAGCTCTGGCAGTTCCTCGAACAATTCCGATAGCAGCCATAACAGGAAGGTGGAGTAGACCCTCGGGTTCATGATCAGGGTATCGGCGGCCAGTATGTTGATGGTGCCCCGTCCGTCGAGACCGGTGCGCATAAAATCCTGAAGTTGCAGAGCGGGCTCGCCGAAAAACAGCTCGCCGCCCTCGCGTTCCAACATCAACAGGCGCCGCAGAATTGCATTCACCGAGGCCTTGGATACACCAAACCCGGTACCCAGTTCCTTACTGTGGTTTCCCAGGTATTCAAGCGTAGTGCGCAAATCTTTGAGATCGACGAGTAGCATGCCCTCGTTATCAGCGAACTCGAACACCAGCGTAATCACGCTCTCTTGTGTTTCATTCAGATCCAGTAGGCGCGAGATTAACTGCGGCCCCATTTCCGATATCGTGGAGCGAATTGGTGTGCCCTTTTTGCCGAACAAATCCCAGAAGGCGACCGGATAGCCGCGCTGCTGATAGTTCTCGATGCCGATTTTCTGCACCCGCTCGTCTACTTTGGGGTGTGGCGAGCCGGGCTGACTGATACCGGAAATATCACCCTTGATGTCTGCCAGAAACACCGGGACGCCGAGATCGGAAAACCCTTCCGCCAGACACTGCAAGGTGACGGTTTTGCCTGTGCCGGTGGCGCCAGCGACCAACCCGTGACGGTTGGCGTAGCGAGGGTTGATGAATATCTGGCCCGCCGGGGAGCCGCCAATAAGAATGCCATCGTTCATTTATTCGTCTATCCTTTGCGGGGTGGACTGCGCTGTCTGGTGTTGGGCAGTATAATCAAGTACTTAGCGGCTATCGACAGGAATATACCATGCGCTGGAAAGGCGGCAGGCGAAGCAATAATGTGGAGGACAGACGGGGGCAGGGGCCCGCGTATGGTGCAGCGGGTGCGGCGCCGCTCGTACTGCGACTATTGCCGACACTGATTCGGACCAACGTGGGACGTATCGTTCTCGCGCTTGGTGTGGTGGCCGTTGTCGGCGGTCAGATGATGGGCATCGATGTGTTGTCACTATTAGCGGGAGGCAGCGCTACCTCCAGCCGAAGCGCAGTACCGCTCAGTGAGGCCGAACAGCAACGCGCCGACTTTGTTTCTGTGGTGCTGGCTGACACCGAGGATACCTGGCATGCCAATTTTCAGGCATTGGGCCTGCAGTACCGCGAGCCGACGCTGGTGTTGTTCACCGGGTCGGTCAACTCCGCCTGCGGCAGGGCCAGTGCAGCGGTAGGGCCATTTTACTGTCCGGGCGATCAAAAACTGTATATCGACCTCTCTTTTTTCCAGGACCTCGAAGAGCGACACGGCGCGCCCGGTGACTTTGCCCAGGCCTATGTGGTTGCCCATGAGGTGGGCCACCATGTGCAAACGTTGCTGGGGATCAGCGACAAGGTGCGTGCCGCTGGCAGGGGTGCCAGTGCTGCCCGCGTGAACGCGCTGTCCGTGCGGCAGGAATTGCAGGCAGATTGCTTCGCGGGGCTCTGGGGCCACGCGGCCAACGTGCAGCGCCAACTGTTAGACCCAGGTGATCTGGAAGAGGCATTACAGGCGGCAACGGCGATAGGCGATGATCGCTTGCAGCGCGAAGCCGGGCGCGAGGTAGTACCAGACAGCTTCACGCACGGCACTTCCGCACAGCGTGTGAAATGGTTCAGAACAGGATTTGAGTCCGGAAATTTTGCAGATTGCGATACCTTTGCGGACGTCGATCTGGGCTAGTGCCACTGTTGCTGGCGCGTATGTGTCGTGTTTTCAACCAGATCGAAAAGAGGACAGATGGCGTTTGCAGACCGCGCCAGAGACCATGACCCCCTGATTAACCGATTATTCAGGGACGCGGGTCATGGCAGCAGTAACCCAATTGGAACACCAGATTGCACGTCAACTCCTGCAGCGCAGGGAGGCGGGCAGTGAGCAACAGGACGGGACACGGCAGCGCAGTACTCAGCAGGGTAGCGTCGGTGTGGATATCACACCCTGGGCAGACCGGCTGATCGGCATTCTTGCGGTTACCACGGGGCTGCTGCTGGTAGGCAGTTATCTCGAGGAACTGTTGTGGGCGGCGGTGGCCGCCACAACCGTAATTACCCTGCGTTAATTTGCGGTCTCTATGCGGCGCTCACTGTAAACGCGTCGCTAAGTATTCCCGCTGTGCGGCACGACTGGCGCGGTCGACCAGGGCATCGCAGTTTCGAGCTCTGCCGCAGTGCGCAGCAGCAGATCCTCGCGGTTAGACGCCGCCACCAATTGTACCCCTATAGGCAGGCCCGCTTCGCTGACATGCACCGGCAGGGAAATGGCCGGCTGCCCGGTGATATTGAACGGTGCGACGAATGGGATTATCTGCGATGACCGCATCAGCCCTGCAAGTGGGTTGTTTTCATCGTGAAATTCACCCAGTGGTGGTGGGGGTTCAGGCACAGTGGGTGTCAGTAGCAGGTCGTAGCCGTCGTCGGCCCAGAATTTTGCCATCTCACGCGATCCGTTTTGAAATGCCTCTATTGCTGACAGGTAGGCAAGGCCTGTCACAGAGCGCCCCGGTTCGGCGATCAGCCAGGTGCCCGGTTCGACATCGGCCTCGGTTAACGGGCGCCCGATCATCGCGGCGACACGATCGAGTTCAGCGGCAGTCCACACACCGTAGGCGGCCATGAAATGTGCCAGTGTCGTCTCGAAAAACGCCGGTGTTTTCCAAACAGCGGGCCTGGCCTCTTCAATGTGGTGGCCCAGTGATTCCAGCTGTCTTACGGTTTCATCGACTGCGCGCACACATTCGGGCGCAGAGCTACAGGATGGGTCGCTGGGTACCGTGGTGAAGCCAATACGCAGTCGACGTCCCGGCGACAACAATTCCTCCGGATAGGGCCGCAGCGGGGGAGGCGCTGTATACGGGTCTCCTGGCATCGCTCCCTGTACGGCCTGCAATATTGTTGCGCAGTCGCGTACGGTGCGGGTCAGAGCCATTCGTGCGACCAGGCCACCCCAGGCTTCACCTGCTTCCGGGCCCATCGAATGGCGCCCGCGAGTCGGCTTGAGTCCCACCAGCCCGCAGGACGATGCCGGTATTCGAATTGAGCCGCCGCCGTCACCGGCATGTGCCATAGGAACAAACCCTGCGGCCACGGATGCTGCCGAGCCGCCACTCGATCCGCCGGTGGAGTGTTTGAGGTTCCAGGGGTTTCGTGTCGGCCCCTTGGTCAGGGGCTCTGTGGTCGGCATTAAACCGAATTCGGGAGTATTGGTGCGGCCGAGAATCACCAGCCCGGCTTCGCGAAATTTGGTAGTAAGGTGGCTGTCCACCGGCGCTACATAGCCAGCTTCGGCCAGCGCTCGGTTACCTCCATGGTAGGGATCTCCCGCTGAGAAACCATCGAGATCTTTCAGCAGGAAAGGCACGCCGCGAAAGGGGCCATCGGGTAACGCGCCCCTTGCCTCGTCTCTGGCCTTTTCGAAGCGCTGGTGTATGACAGCATTGAGTGTCTGATTGCCCCGTTCGATACGGGCAATGGCTGCGTCCACCAACTCCAGAGCGGAGACTTGTCCTGTGCGGACAAGCTCTGCCTGAGCGGTGGCGTCCAGTGCCGCGAATTCGTCGAGTGGCGTCGTGGGTTCGTTCATATCGTTTATCCATTTCCAGATGCGGTCATCGTGTTATAGCAGCGGCAGGTTAGAGTGGTGCAGGCTCTCATTCAAGCGATGAAACCATACCGGGCGACGGACGCCAGCAGCGCATCAACCGGCGGCGATAATATTCGGATTATCGGCTGCGCTGCTGGGGCCCTCTTTGTTGCGAATTGCATCGGCGATGCGAAATAACGGCACCTTCAACATATCTACCAGCTCGTCGCTGGCATTTATCTGCTGCAGCGCTTTGTCCATACACAGCAACCACTGGTCGCGTTCATTTGGCCCTATGTGATAGGGCTCGTGTGGCGTCGTCATGCAAACGGTACCGTATTTGTCAGCGTAGCGTGGTGGGCCACCCATCCAGCCGGTGAGATAGTCTGCCAATTTGTCTTTTATCCCGGAGAGGTCGGCGCCATGCATCGCGCGCAGGTCCGCGGCCTCGGGCAGAGTATCCATGATGTCATAAAACGTGTGGCATAACTGTCGAATACCGTCCTCACCGAGTATCTGGTAGGGGGTCTGTGGAGCGTCGCTCATGCGGGTATGGCCTCGTTCTGTATACGCATTCTGTATCGATGTGTCGCTATACTGCTTTAACACATTATAGTAGGCCGCTGCCGTAGATTGTAAGAGCCAGAGCAACGGCAATACACCGGCGATCTCTGAAACGGCGGCATTTGTGGGCCGCCAATACTGTGCCGACACAGGGGTGCCTGATGGCGTATCCTCTGCTAGAATCTCATTTTTTCGACATCGCGTTACTGCATTGTGGCGTTGTCAGCTCACGGGTTTCCCCACAAATAAATACAGGACATACACTATGAGTCTTGCCGACAAGGTATTGGCCGTAAATGACGATCTGCCCATTCGCACTGACGCACCTGTGCACAGTGGCAAAGTACGCTCTGTATATTGGCTGACTGCCGCAGACAGTGCGCGGCTGGTGGCTGAGCGTGGCTACGATGTCGCACCTGATGCGCCGCTGGCAATTATGGTGATTTCAGATCGTATTTCCGCATTCGACTGCATCTGGCATGGCGAGGGTGGTATGCGCGGTGTGCCGGGTAAGGGCGCTGCGCTGAACGCGATCTCCAATCACTGGTTCCGTTTGTTCCGTGAGCGCGGCTTGGCAGACAGTCACATTCTGGAAATTCCCCATCCACTGGTCTGGATAGTACAGAAGGCGCGCCCGGTGATGATTGAGGCCATTGCGCGGCAGTACATTACCGGTTCCATGTGGCGTGCGTATGAGAAAGGCGAGCGCGAGTTTTGTGGGATTAAGATTCCGGATGGGCTGCAGCGTGATCAGAAGCTGCCTGAATTACTGATTACCCCATCGACCAAAGGTATTCTGGAGGGTATTCCCGGGGTTCCCGCCGTGGATGATGTGAATATCACCCGCACTGATATCGAGAACAATTATGCCGCATTTAACTTTCTCAGTATCGATGACATCGATCGCTATGAAACCCTGCTGCGCGAAGGGTTCGATGTGATCAGCGGCGAGCTGGCCAATCTGGATCAGGTGTTTGTCGATACCAAGTTTGAATTTGGCTATGTCACAGACAGGGCGGGCAATGACAAGCTGATCTATATGGACGAAGTCGGCACGCCCGATTCCTCACGTATATGGGATGGTGCGGCGCTTCGTGAGGGCCGGGTTGTAGAAAATTCCAAGGAGGATTTTCGTCAATTGCTGCTGCAACACTTCCCCGACCCTGACATCTTGTTAAACAAAGCTCGAATGCCAGAGCGCCAGGCGCTGGCCAGCGATAATGCGCTGCCTACTGAAGTGTTAATGGCAATCTCCAAAACCTATGTCGGGATTGCAGAGAAAATTATCGGCACAAGTCTGCAACTGGCTGACAACCCCAAGGCGGAAATCATCGATGTCCTGCGCAATGAGTTCTCTCTGGTTGACTGAGCCCAGGCTTGTTTACTGATCCATGGTTCTACCTCACCAGTGTGCCTGCAGTATTGCTGTACGGTATTGCCAAGGGAGGGTTCGGTGGCGCGCTCGCTGTTATATCGGTGCCGATGATGGCGCTGGTGATGCCGCCGACGCAGGCCGCCGCTATTCTCCTGCCCATTCTGGTAGTGATGGATATGCTGGTGGTGAAAACTTACTGGGGGATCTTTGACCGGCGCGCACTGGTACTTCTTCTGCCCGGTGCGATGGTTGGCGTGACTGTGGGTTACTTCTCCGCTGAGGCGATGAACGAGCACTATATGCGGATTCTGATTGGTGTACTTTCACTGGTCTTTGGCCTGCAGAATTTGCTCGGATTGAAGGGGTTTTCCAGTAGCGAGCACAACGCTGTCAGTGGTGGCTTATTCGGTTCGCTTGCCGGTTTTACCAGCTTCAGTATTCACGCAGGTGGTCCACCATTGACCATGTACCTGATGCCCAAGCAACTCTCTCCATTGATGTTTGCAGGGACGGCAGGCATGTTTTTCGCCGTCGTCAATTTCGTTAAATTGCCCCCGTATTTTATTCTCGGTCAGTTCACCAGCGTCAATCTGTTGTATTCACTGGTGCTGGTGCCGCTGGCACCACTGGGTGTGAAGTTGGGGCACTATCTGGTAAAACGCTCATCATCAAGCTTCTATTATCAGGTGGTGAGTATTTGTCTCGTGCTGATAGGTGAAAAACTATTGTGGGATGGCGCGAGTGCACAGTGGTGAGCCTACCACCACTCTCCATGAGGAATTGGAATGAAATCAATACTGTTTGAGAAGCGTGGTCAGCAGGCCTGGATCACACTCAATCGTCCCGCTGCCAAGAACATGATCAACGGTGATATGTTTGTGGAACTGGCTGACACCTGGCAGGAAGTGCGCGACGACGATGCCATTCGGGTGGTCGTGATTACCGCCGCCGGTGAAGCGGATTTTTGCTGTGGCGGCGACTTGTCCGACGTCATCCCGTTGTGGACCGGTGCCCGCCAAGCTCAAACGCCTTCCGAGGAGAGGCTTCTGGCCGACCCGATGATCGCCGACAAGGTGATGCTGAAGGCTGAACCTCTGTATAAGCCGGTGATCGCTGCAGTGAATGGGCGGGCTCTGGGCGGGGGCACTGAACTTTTACAGGCGACAGATATCCGGATTGCCGCAGATCACGCCACGTTTGCACTGCCCGAACCAAAAGTTGGCGTCGTACCTGGCGCGGGCTCGATGGTTCGACTGACGCGGCAGTTACCATGGGCGCACGCGATGAAAATCCTGCTCGGGGGTGAACCGGTAGACGCGCAAGAGGCGCTGGCGATGGGCCTTGTTTCAGAGGTTGTCCCATTGGGGGAACTGCAATCGCGCGCGCAGCACTATGCACAGAATATCTGTCGCCAGGCGCCGTTGGCTCTGCAGGCTATCAAGCGCACGGCACTGGAGAGTCATACCTTGCCCTGGGCGGACGCCTTCAAATTTGAGATGGAGCAAGCCGCCGCGGTGATGATGAGTAAAGATGCGCGGGAAGGGCCGCGGGCATTTAAAGAGAAGCGGCAACCGGAGTTTCGCGGAGAATAGATACTGCGCGTCGCTGCAGAAACCATTGATCGAGGAGAGCACCATGAATATCGTAAAACTGACAGACAGTATTGGCGTATCGGCGCAGATCACCCCGGAAGATGTCGCGGACATTGCCGCCGCGGGGTATAAGGTCCTTATCAATAATCGCCCGGACGGCGAAGAAAATGATCAGCCTAGCAGCGCAGCTGTTGCAGCTGCGGCGCAAGCGGCCGGCCTGGAGTACCACCACATACCGATTACTGCACAGAGTTTCCCTGGGCCACACTTCGACGCCATGAGTGACCTGCTGGATGATCCGGATCGACCGGTACTCGCTTTCTGCCGCACCGGCACGCGCTGCGCCAATTTGTGGGTAGCCAGTCGAGAGGACGCCAAGCGCGAAGCCGCTATGTCTGAAGCCGCACAGCGTGGATACGATCTCGGTATGGCGGTAAAATTCCTCGATAGCTAACTGCGACCTGATTCTACTACCGCTACTTGAGTGCCCCGCAACGGAAGAAACTATGTCTGATATTCCCAAAATTCGACCCGCCAGCACCGTGGTGTTACTGCGCGACTCGCCGCAAGGTCTGCAAACACTGATGTTGAAGCGCAATAAAGCGCTCATTTTTGCCGGTGGTGCCTGGGTGTTCCCCGGTGGCTCACTGGACCCGGAGGATATTGAAGCGGGCAACGGTGATCTTGTCGCGGCGTCGCGCATAGCTGCTGCGCGAGAGGCCGAGGAGGAGTCTGGATTATCGCCGCATCTTGACGATATGGTATTGCTGAGTCACTGGACAACACCCGTTGGCGAGCCACGGCGATTTTCTACCTGGATATACGCGGCGCCACTGGCGGCGGATATCGACGTGGTGATCGACGGCAGCGAGATACACGATCACAAGTGGCTGGGTGTGCGCGAAGCCGCCGAGGAGCATGAGGCGGGTCGACTCACCATGCTGCCACCGACATATATCACATTGCAGCGCCTGTCACTGTATGACAATTTGGCGCAGACGATAGCGGCGGAGCGCCATTCTCCTGCGCCAGAGGTTATTCCGGTTTTCGCCAGCGCCGGTGATCAGGTAGTGGTGATGTTTCGTGGTGACGCCGGGTATGACAGCACGGATGCTTCATTAGCGGGGCCTCGCCATCGCGCGGTATTACAGGATGGTTGCTGGCAGTACCAGTATCGGGATGTTGATCCTGCTTACCCGCCATTGATGGAGCCAGCGTGATGGCAAGTTCAGCGCCCTTGGGCACACAGCCGCTGTGGGATATACCAACACGCGTGTTTCACTGGTCGATCGTAGCTTGCCTGCCACTGGCCTGGTGGAGTGCGGAAGAAGAGCGCTACGATTTGCATCAGTGGGTCGGCTATACGGTTCTGGTGCTGGTAGTCACTCGCGTGGTGTGGGGGTTTATCGGCAGTCGTCACTCCAGGTTTACAGATTTTCTGGTTGGCCCCGGCGCGGTGATATCGTATCTGCGGGGCAATCGTGCAAGGTCTGCAGGGCACAATCCGCTGGGTGGTTGGTCGGTAGTTGTGCTGCTGTCGCTATTGCTGCTGCAGGCCGTGAGCGGGCTGTTCAACACCGATGATGTACTGTTTTCTGGCCCACTTTACTATTGGGCGGACAGCGGATTTCGCGACACTATGGGTGTTGTTCACGATGTTGCCTTCAACGGCCTGTTGGCGCTGGTTGGTCTGCATATATTCGCCGTGCTCTATCACCAGTTCAAGTTGAAAGAAAAGCTTCTGCAGGCCATGGTATATGGTTCTGCCCAGGGCCGCCGGGGCGAGGAGCGCCCGGTGGGCTGGTGGTGGGCGGTGCTTGTGCTGGCGCTGCTGGCACTGGGCCTGTGGTGGGGTCTGGGACAGGCACCCAAGCCGTCTTTTGTATTCTGAAGACTGGCTGGTTACCGCCTACAGTGCCGCCACAGTCCGGCGCTGAACGGAGCGTGGACACTTGCGAGTATCGGCACTGTTTTACAAATAGTGCGCTTTTTTCTCGCTTTTTGGGCGCACACACGGTAATTAGGTATTTTCTCCGGGTTGTGTTGCGATAGGTTTGCACACTCTGGGCAGGTAGCTGGGAATTTCGATTAATCTGCAAGCACAGTATTGCGTCGTTGAACGCAATCGGTTGACCTGAACAAAGACCGTGCAGATGGAGAGGGCGTTGGCCACCAAAGGAGAAGGGGGTGGGCAGGACACTCGCCTCAGAAATGGATAACACAACGACGGTACAATAATGAAAGCGCGTTCGTTGCACTTTTTTTTCGACCTCCCCAGGGTAACCCTCTCACGTCTGGGGTGGCAGTTAGTTCTGTGCTTCGCAATGTTGGTTTTCAGGGCAGAATCAGCATTTTGTGCGCCTTATCCCCCAGACGGGCTATTTTCTCAATGGGTACAGCCGGACGGCGCCGTGCTGCAACTGAAAATGTATGGTGATGAGTTTTATGCTCGTACCACGACTGATGATGGGTATACCGTAATCTTCAGTACCACGGACAACGCCTACTACTACGCTGAACCAGAAAATCAAGGAAAGTCACTGCGACGCTCCAATGTGAGCGCAACGCTGCCACCGCCGGCGGGTCTAAAGCGGCAGCTGAAGGAGCCCCGCGATGTTGTTTCGGCGATTCGAGCAGCAAACATTGCGCGTTACGCGCCGGAGCGAGCCGCGAGATGGGAGCAGCGGAAAAATGCCGTGCAGCGGCAGCGTAATGATGCCAACCCGGCAGTGTTAGGCACGGGGGTTACTGTGGATGCTGAAGCGCCTCACTCAGCGCCGAACTTGTTGCTGAATGCCCCCGCTGTAACTGGCGCGAGGGTGGGGCTGGTGATACTTGTGCAGTTTCCCGACGACCCAGCTACCGCTGCCGTCGACCCCATCAACTTTCCGACGACGCAATCGGCCATGGAGCGCTACAGTAATGAGGTGGGTTATACCGATAACGGAAACACGGGTTCAATCCGCGATTACTATACAGACCAGTCCTCTGGTGCCCTCGACTTTACGCAGGTTGTAACGCAGGTAGTCACGCTCCCGCACCCGAGGAACTATTACAATTTTTCCAACTACCCGGCAAACACATCGTACTATTTAATGGGTATTGCAGGGCGGATGCTGGTAACGGATGCTATCGCCGAACTGCAGGCCAGCGGCTTTGACTTCTCCGCATTGTCCGTCGATGCCTATGATCGAGTGCTGGCCACGAGCTTAATGTTTGCCGGAAATTTGTCCGGCGTCTGGGCACAGGGGTTATGGCCCCACGCATGGACTATGGGGTCTTACATTGATGTTGGGACTATCGGCGAGCCGCGCAATATTTATGCTTACCAGATCACCAACGTCCCCAATGCTGCACCGGTGATCGGCACGATGTGCCATGAACTCGGACACCTGTTACTGGCTTATCCGGATTTCTACGACACCGATGCCTCCGACGGAGCCTCTGAAGGTGTCGGCGAGCACAGCCTGATGGGCTCCGGCAACTATCTGAACGGGGGCAGGACACCGGCGCCCATTGATCTTTATCTCAAGGATTTTTCTGGCTGGGCGACTATTACCGATCTCTCACTGAACGTGACTGCACAGCGTTCATTGACCGCCGGCGGAGACGGCTACCGTATTCGTAAACCCGGTAGTAGTTCAGAGTATTTCCTGATCGAAAATCGCAGTGACGATGATCGCTGGGCCAGTTACTCACCGGATAAGGGCATTGCCATCTGGCATGTCGATGAGGCTGTCACTACCGATAACAAGCGGCAACAAATGACGCCCACCAAACATTATGAGTTGTCACTCGAGCAGGCCGATGGCCTGTTCGATCTGGAGGCGAACCGGGATAGAGGGGATAGCCAGGATTTGTTCGATTCATTCGCGGTGTTTAATGACAGCGTCGCGCCCAATGCCAATTGGTGGGATGGAACGGCATCGGGTATCCGACTGCAGGTACTCAACCCTGCGGGAACGCCTGCAATGCATCTTCAATTTTTCAGCGACGTGGTACAGCTACCGATCGGTGAGGCGCTGGACAACACGACTTTGTTGTGGAGCGAAGGCGGGCTGACTTTCTCACCCGGCAGTTGGTATGGGGAGTTGTCCGCCACAGCACAGGATGGCATAGACCAAGCGACGCACTATCCCATTGCGGATTCTGAGGAAGCTTCAGTATCAACCGCAGTGACAGGGCCGGGCAGTCTCTCGTTCTGGTGGAAAGTATCCTCTGAAACCGGTGCAGACTATCTCAGTTTTTACCGGGACGAGCTGCAGCATCCTGCGGCGTCACCCATTTCCGGTGAGTCGGGTTGGCAACTGCGTACAATCCCCATCCCCACAGGGGTGCACACGTTGCGCTGGACGTATTCCAAAAATGCATCGGTGGCAGGCGGTGCGGATACGGCCTGGCTGGACGGTGTGGTTTTTACACCCGGAGCAGTCGATTCTGATGGCGACGGGCTCAGCGATGATGAAGAAATATTGCTGGGCACGGATCCCAACAGTGTCGATAGTGACGGCGATGGCCTGGTAGATGGGGCAGGGGGACTCGTTTTATTGTCGACCTACGCGTCGGGTATAGACGGTAACGGGGACGGCTTTGTCGATGGTGAAGCAGATTTTGGCACGGATCCCACAGCATCCAACATCGGTGATCTGGCTCCTCGCGGTAGCCCCAACAATATTATCGATACCGGCGACCAGGTGGTTCTGATGCGATTCCTCAATGGTCTAAGCCAGCCCGATGCGGTGGAGTCGATCCTCGCTGATATCGACGGCGATGGCGATATTGATGTCGGTGATCTGGTGTTGCTGAAGTCGCTACTGGCTCAGTAAGTGTTATAGCGGCCGCAGTGCGGCCGGCACCGGTCGTCTGTCTCTTTGAAACACAGGTAAAGCACATTCTTTCTAAAACCTCATATGTCTTTGTATTAAATAGGAAAATAGTGTTTTTTCAGTGCTTCTGATTGGGTTCTATTGATGGGCTTCTGCGGCGTACATGATTCGGCACCAGCGCCGTGTACACTCAAAGAGAATGAACTTCTCGCTTCTGGACGATACCGTTTGGCCAGAGGCGATTGGCGCGTTACTATCGCGTAAAGACACCACGGGCACGAGCTTTCGCACCACAGAGTAAGCTGGTTCGTCCAAATTGTAAGGATAGCGGTATGGTCACCCGAATGAGTTTAAGTAGAGTTGTATACGCGTGTATCATTTTGTTGTGGCTCGGCGGCTGTGTACAAACCAAGACGACTCCCGGCTATGCGCGCGCTGGCGATCATGTCGTTATTGGGCTCGGCGGAATTGTGCGCAACGCGGGGGGCGAGGCCGTTCTCACGCAGAGCGATCTGACCATCACGTTGACCGATGCCAATGGTACGGATTTCAACCTTCAGCCCAGGCTGATCTTCAAGACCTTTGCCGATTACAGCGCCCAGGTAAATACCTTCACGTTTAACGGCACCAGTGCCGGATTGGGGTTGTTAGGAATGGTGCCGTATGATGGTGGCTGGATGGTGGTCACACCGTTGACCCCGCCAAATGATTACAATAATCCACTGCCTCTGGCAGTGGGCGCGGCGACGATCTCGGTTACATCCCCCAAACTACTTAACACGGCTTCGGCGGTCGAGGGTGATCTGAGTGCGATACCGATAGAAATTATCGCTGGTACCTCACCTGAAGATGTTGATTTTATACGGCAGTTCAGCGGCTACCTCACGACGCAGGAAAGCTTCGTAGTAACGCCTGATGACCTCACCGGAGTCACTGAAGTGGGTGGTGCGTTCCTGACCATCAACTATAACGATGATGCGTTTTTCCAGGGCGGCCTTGAACCCGTGGTGGTGCCCGCCAATCACAACCCCTATGTGCAGGTAAACTACAATCTGGTGCCTAATGGTGATGGCACAGGCAAGATTCTGGTGACGCTACTCAATCCCGCTGGTTTCAAGACGGTGGCCACCGCAGATGCCAATTCCTCCTATCTTGCGGACCTGACCCTGCGTTTGAACTATTTTGGTGCTGTCGCTGATGCCAATCGTGCCATTGCCAAGGCCAATTTCAGTATTGATACATTCAACAGCTATTACATCGGCCTCGACGGCGCGATCATTCCGGGTGTCACGCCGGTTTTGACGCACTCCATCGACCTGTAATTGAACTGGCGACGGTAGGGGCTGCAATGAGTGTTTCCGGTAGTTGTCTGTGCAGCGCGGTGCAATTTGGCGTCGCTGAATTCTGTTCTGCCATTTTCAAGTGCCATTGCTCCAAATGCCGTAAAGCCTTTGGCGGTGCATCGAGTGCGGCTGCGCTGGCAACCGGAGATAACTTCCGCTGGTTACAGGGCGAGCAGCAGATCAAGGAATATCAGTGTGACAGTGGGTTTATGCGCCGATTTTGTCAGCATTGCGGCTCGATTGTGCCGCAGTACCTGACAGAACATCAGCTGTACTGGGTGCCAGTAGGATTATTGGATGCCGACCCGGGAATTCGGCTAAAGCAGCATATTCATGTGGATTCCAAAGCCGCCTGGGAGATCCTGGATACTGAGGCTCGACAGCATCGCGAGGGGTTCGGTTCGCCCTGAACGGAGGCCCGTTCGCAAGCCGATGTGCTCAAGCGGTATTGAGTGTCCAGCATGCCAATACAAGCCCCCGTTGTGACTTGAGTTCTTCGGCCCAGCCTCAATACCGCTTCGTTCTATTGCCTGAAGGTGTCCTAGTACAGGTATTCCTTCGATTTGTAATCGTCGTGACAGGCTTTACACGCTTTGCCCGTAGCGCCGACACCCGCCGCAATCGCCTTGCGGTCAGTTCCCTGATTGGCGACCGTTTGCAGCGCGTCCACGGCTTTGGTTAAATCGTTCATCTTGGCTTCGAAATCCGCCTTGTTCTCCCATATCTCAGGCTTGGCCCGTGTTGTACCCTTGTCCGTGCCATCGGCGAAGCCGCGCATTACGTCCAGTGTGACCAGAGCCGCCAACTGGTCTGCATAGGATGCCATCTGGTCTTCCTGCCAGGGGATGTCACCCTTGACCATGGCCGCCATGGGGCCGAAATTTGCCGCCATCATCGCAAACCATGACTGGCGATAGGACTGTGCGGGTTCCTTGTCGTCGTAGTGTGAAACCGCAAGGGGCGAGAGTACCAGGCCTGAAAGGACAATAATCGCCAGAAGTGTATTGCGCTGAGAACGTTGCATACCGAGTTCCTTGTTGTAAATGAATATTGTCTGCAGGAGTGCAGGCTGATAACAGTGTATAAATCGCTTGGCGTGGGTGACAAGGAAAATTTTTCTGGTATTGCGGCTCTGTGTAGATACATTGCGACCAATTTCTTAAACCTGTGGCCTCTTAACGCTGTAGCGGGGCGGCATTGCGCGATGATTGCGCTAACATGACAGCTGTATTCAAGGAGCGAGAGTAATGGCAGTAAGGCAGAAGTGGGATTACAGTTTTGATGTGGTGGTGGTTGGCTCCGGCAACGGGGGAATGACCGCGGCGCTCTGTAGCTACGAGATGGGAATGAAGGATGTCGTGGTGGTTGAGAAATCCAATCTCTACGGCGGCACAAGTTCAATCTCCGGTGGGGGTGTCTGGATACCCTGTAACCGCTATGCCCAGGCGGCTGGAGCGGAGGATTCCATTGAAAATGCCAAAACCTACCTGCGCCAGCTGATCACAGAAGAGGAAGTGCCGGACTATCAACTGGATGCCTACCTCGAAAATGGCCCCAAAATGGTCGACTTTATGCACCAGCGTACCCGTATGCGCTACGAGACACTGGAGCACTACCCGGATTACTACACCAACCTTGAAGGTGCCATGCATGGGCACCGTTCAATGGAGCCGGAAACCTTCAATGCGGACGAACTGGGCGAGGAGTGGCGACGCCTGCGCCGCACCCACCCGATGATGCATCTGGCCGGGGTTATTGGTTTTACCCAGGTGGAAGCTGCGCTGCTGATAGGGCAGCAGCCCGGTTGGTGGAAAACGGCGCTGAAGCTGGTGGCGGATTACCTGCTGGATATTCCCTGGCGTCTCAAAGACAAGTTTCACCGACGGCTGGCCACGGGCTGCGCCGGCGTTGCGCGCTTGCGCGCCTCCATGCAGGACCGCGATATTCCGCTGTGGCTGAATACATCGATGACCAAAGTTGTCGACGTTGACGGCAAGGTTGTTGGCATTGAGGTAATTCGCGATGGCAAACCCCTGCGTATCCAGGCGCGCCAGGCGGTTATCCTTGCTGCGGGCGGTTTTGAGCACAATCAGGAGATGCGCGAGCAATATTTGCCACAGCCGACAGATCACCGCTGGAGTGCCGGCACGAGAGACAATACCGGGGATGCGATACGTGAAGGTATTCGTCTGGGGGCAAAAATGCACCGCATGAACGAGGCCTGGTGGTGCAACACGATATCGGTGCCGGGTGAGGAGATTCCCCGACTGAGTATTATGGAAAAATCCTACCCCGGCTCCATTATGGTGAACCCGGCGGGGCAGCGTTTCAGCAATGAGTCGCAAAACTACATGGCGTTCCAGCAGGAAACGTTTGCCAAGCACACAGAGGAAACCCCCCTCAATCCCAGTTGGCAGATATTTGACGCGAATTTCCGCGCCACTTATTTTGTCGGCCCGCTGTATAACAGCAAGTTCCTGCCGGACTGGGCCGTGCCCAAGCGGTACGAGGAAGAAGGCTTCTTTGCCAAGGCGGACACGGTGGCGGAGCTGGCGCGCAAGATCAATGTGGACGCGGACGGTTTGCAGGACACTGTGCAGAAAATGAATGAATATGCGCGCAATGGCAGCGACCCCGATTGCCATCGTGGTGAATCGGCCTATGACCGTTATTATGGTGATCCGCGTGTCACGCCTAACCCCTGCCTGGGGCCTATCGATAAGCCGCCGTACTATGCAATGAAAGTTGATCCGGGTGATTTCGGAACGCAGGGCGGCATGGTAATCAATGCGCAGGCGCAGGTTTTACACGAGGATGGCAGTGTCATTGACGGACTGTACGCGATCGGTAACTGCAGTGCGCCGACCTTGCCCTGCTATCCCGGACCAGGTTCTACCCTGGGCCCGGCAATGACGTTTGCCTATCAGGCGGCGAAGGCGATTACCGGCTACAAGGATTAAGGCCCCTTTTTGTCAGCGCCGTTGGAGTTGGTTTCTACGTAGACTGCAGCGGCGCGTGAAAGCGTCTATACCCTCAATCTGTGCAAGTTCACCTTTCTAGGGTCGCCAGAGGACGCGCCCGATATAGCGGGTTGGCCCTCAATCCGCCGCCGCCCACCGAAAGAGTCTATAAATCCTGCCTCAGGTATTCGTCGCCGGCTTTGTCCTGAACAATCCCCCGCAACTGGTGTGAACTGAACTTCGGCACTGTGTCGTACACGACTCCTGCCGCGATCAGCGGTGGGACTTCGATAGCGAAAGATATTCATTTATACGGATTCGTTATAGTCCTAAAATACGGGGCTAAACACCGGGGGATAAAGGAATGACCACCAAACCGCTCACCCGCGAGCAACTCGAAGCCTACTGGATGCCCTACACAGGCAACCGCCAGTTCAAGCGCGATCCACGAATGATTGTTGCCGCAGAGGGTGTGCACTTAATCGATGACAGTGGGCGCAGGATACTCGATGGGCTCTCCGGCCTTTGGTGCTGTGGGGCAGGGCACAACCGGCGAGAGATCACTGAAGCGGTGCATGCACAGATGCAGGTGCTCGACTACGCACCCTCGTTTCAGTTTGGTCACCCGGGTGCGTTTGAGCTTGCCAACACGATAAAGTCAATGATGCCCGATTCCCTCGATTATGTGTTTTTCACCAACTCGGGTTCGGAGTGCGTAGACACTGCTATGAAAATGGCGCGCGCATACTGGCGACAGAAGGGCCTGCCTGGAAAGACGCGGTTTATCGGTCGTGGCAGGGGTTATCACGGTGTCAATTTTGGCGGTATATCCGTGGGCGGCATAGCCGCTAACCGAAAACTGTTTGGGCAGGGTATCGATGCGGATCATCTATCGCATACGCTGTTGCCGGAAAACGTATTCAGTCGAGGAATGCCGTCAGCCGGGGCCAGTCTGGCAGATGAACTGGTTGATATGATTGCATTACACGACGCCTCCAATATCGCCGCTGTTATTGTTGAGCCGGTGGTGGGGTCCGGCGGGGTTATTCCTCCACCACAGGGATATCTGCAGCGCTTGCGCGAGATTTGTACAGCAAACGAGATCCTGTTGATCTTTGATGAGGTTATAACCGGCCTGGGGCGCTGTGGTGGTCTTACGGCGGCCGGCGTATTTGGCGTCGTGCCCGATATCCTGACGCTGGCAAAACAGCTGACCAATGGCGCCATACCGATGGGGGCGGTGGTTGCACAGGGCGAGATCTACCAGACTTTCATGGAGCAGGGCGGCCCCGACTATATGCTTGAATTTCCTCACGGTTACACTTATTCCGGTCACCCGGTTGCCTGTGCCGCAGCAAGTGCCGCGCTGGCGCTGTTGCAGCGCGAGGAGTTACCGCAGCGTGTGGCCAGCCTAGCGCCGTACTTTGAAGATGCTCTGCATCACCTCAATGGTGCGCCGCATGTGGGCGATATTCGCAATTTTGGTTTTGCCGGCGCGGTACAATTGAACGCTTATCCCGGCGAGCCGGCGAGACGACCGTTTGAGGTCGCCATGAGAATGTGGGAGAAGGGCTTCTATGTGCGCTATGGCGCTGATGTGATATCACTGGGCCTGCCATTTGTGATCGAGACGAATCAGATTGACAGTTTGCTCTGCGCTCTCAACGAGACGCTGGTTGAGCTGGCCTGAGGTGGTTGCTGTTATCGCGGCAGGTGCAGCACAGCTTATTGTGCAAATGGTTTGAGTCATGTCTCTCACTGACGCAAGTGCGCTTTTCTACGCTGCTCTGGCTGTGTCATTGCCGACATTCGCGTGGGTGGTGCTCGGTGTGCTGTTAAAGTGGAGTGGCCTGCTGCCACAGTCACTCAACGAAAAACTGTCGCGCTTTGCGTTTATGTTTGGCCTGCCTGTGATGTTGTTTGCCGGGGCCGCGCAGGTCGATTACTCCGGTCTGGGTAGCGCACTCTATCTGTTGGCAGGTGTTCTGGCTACGTTGTTAACCGTTGTCCTCAGTGCGCTATATTCTCGCTGGCGTCGTCATCCGCTCGCTTTGAGCGGAATCTTTGTACAGTCTGCGTTTCGCTCTAATCTCGCCATCGTCGGTGTCGCGCTGACATTTTCAGCTTACGGTGACCGTGGTACAGAACTGGCTGCCATGCCCATCGCACTGATGACGGTGCTGTACAATATTCTTGCGGTGTTGGTGCTCAATACCACGTTGGGCTCAAGTACCACGATACGCAGTGTGCTGGCCGGCATCGTGCGTAATCCATTGATTATCGGTATCAGTGCGGGGGTGTGTCTGTCCGTTTCCGGGCTGCCAGTTCCGTCGGTATTGCGCCCTGTCGGGTCGGGCTTGTCGACGTTTTTTCTGCCGCTGGTGCTGGTCTGTATCGGCGCCTCCATGAATTTTTCGCGCTTGTATAAGGCAGAGGCCCTGACCTGGGAGGCGACACTGTGGCGTTTGTGCATCGCGCCGCTGCTGGGGGTTCTGCTGGCCTGGTCGATGGGTGTGCGTGATGAGCAACTGGGCGTGATGTTCCTGTTACTGGCCACGCCTGTGGCAGCGTCCAGTCACGTGATGGTCGTCGCGGCGCGTGGCGATGGCACCCTGGCGGCAAATATTGTGGTACTGACAACCATCCTCTCAATGGTGACGATTACCTGCGGGTTTTTCCTGTTGTCGCTGTTCTCGTTGACAGGGACCTTGCGTTAACTTTTCAGCCCTTCGTCGAACAACCGGATAGCGCGATCGAAAAATTGCTCCAGTCCGACCTTCAGCGATTCAGACAGCTGGATACGCTTCGCTCTGCCATCATCCGGGTCCGGAATCTCCACAATCAGCCCTTTTTCGATGGCGCGATCCAGATATTTTTTGGCGGTTTGAATGCCCAGGTGGCGCATAAACATAACGGCCTCCTGCTTTCTTACAGGACTTTCACTGAGCCACAGTCCGGTAAACAGATCGGAATAATTGATATCGTGAAAATCTTTATCCTGTAGAAACGCTACCCATTCAGCATCCATTCTATTCAGCGTCAGGACGAAGTTCTGTCTTCTGCGTTGTGTCGCCATTGCTGCTACCTGCCTTATTCTTCCTGTCCTTCCGTCGGGCAAAATTATAGAGGCACTTTAGCTCCATATCTACATATAAAAATACTAGTAAAAATAATAATATAATGATAGATTTCTATCCGTCCTCAAAATCCAGACGCACTGCAAATGTGTTGAAAACAGGAATGTGGTTATAGCCATGACTTCGTCCAGCAAATTTAAATACACCATCGATCAACCGCTACCGGAGCACATCCCGGTCAAAATGTTGGCTCCTTCCCAGGAAACCTTTACTAGCAGTGCGCTATTTGAACGCGAGCTATCCACGATCTTCGATTCAGACTGGGTAATGATGGGCCGCGCTGGCTCCATCCCTGAGCCAGGCGACTATTTTACAGCCCAACTTGGCAAGCGTCCGATCATATTGATGAGGCAGAAGGATTCCAGCATCAAGGCAATGGGCAACTACTGCCTGCATCGTTACACGCAGTTACTGACCGGCTGTGGCTCGACCAAAAATATTGTCTGTCCTTATCACTACTGGTCTTACGCCCTGGATGGACAGTTGGAGGGGGTGCCGAACAAGCAGGGATTTTGCCCCGGGGATCTGGAAGAGGCGGAACTGGTATCCCTCGCCTGTGAAGTCTTTATGGGATATATCTTCGTCTCCCTGAAACAGGATAGGGTTCCTGTTTCCACGCGACTGGCAGGGCTTGCGGAGGTGTTGTCAAACTTTGGTCTGGAGCGCTACGAAGATCATTTTGTCGAGCATCAGGACACATGGAATGCCAACTGGAAGCTCATCTGCCACAACTTTATCGAAAGTTATCACGTCACCTATACACACAAAAAGTCTATCGGCCCAACAAACCCAACCAAAGCGGCAGAGTATGGTCCCGTCGGAGAGCCTTACCACACAGTGCATAGTAATTCGTACGCGGCAGATCACTTTCCCGAAGTGTTCAATACGCGCCTGGATGACTCGGAGAAAACCCGGTTTTATGTGATGGGTGTATTTCCCAATGGTTTGATAGCGATAGAGCCTAATTTTGTCTGGTGGATGGCGCTGGAACCGGTTGCCGCAAACAAAACAAACTCCCGGTGGGGCGTGTCGTTTCTGCCCGAAACTCTGAAGCGGCTTGATGAGCCCGAGCAGTTTATTCAAGACACAGTAGAACTGCTCGTGACCGCTACATCTGAAGATAAGGAAATGGTCGAGCGAATGCAGAGGGGCTCGATGTTTGGCGCAGAAAAAGCAGGCCCGCTGCATGCCCCCCTGGAAATTCATATCAAGGATTTTGACGACTATATTCGGCGTCAGATGGCGTCAGCATAGATGAGTACCTCTATCGATTTAACGGGCCAGGTCGCACTGGTAACCGGTGGCAGTAAAGGAATTGGGCGCGCGATAGCCGAAGCGTTTCTGGATGCCGGTGCCGACGTGCTTGTATTTGATATCGCGCTGCCAGATGAGGATCAGTCACTGCACCTGCATGCCGAACAGCAACAGCGAACCATCACATATAGCCAGACCAATACCAGTGACGGCAACGCGGTGCGCGATGCGCTTGCGGCGTATTGCAAGACCAGCAATACGCAAGGCATTGATATCCTGGTAAACAACACCGGTATCAGCACCGTGAAGCCTTTTCTCGACCTGGCGGAGGAGGAGTGGGATTCGCTATTTGCGACCAATGTAAAGTCAGTCTTTCATTGCTGCCAGGCTGTGCTGCCGTTGATGCTGGAAAAGGGGAGGGGCTGCATTGTGAACATCGCGTCCGAGCTCGCGTATCTGGGGCGTGCACAATTCGCGGCATATACCGCGTCCAAAGGCGCTGTTCTTTCTCTGACGAGATCATTGGCCCGGGAGTTTGCGCCGACTATCAAAGTCAATGGTATAGCCCCGGGCCCCTGTGATACCGATATGCTGCGCGGTGAAATAGAGACACCTGAACAATGGGAAAAGGAGATCGACTTACCGTTAGGCCGGGTAGCCAAGCCAGAGGAGATTGCGATGACAGCGGTTTTTTTGGCATCGGATTTTTCCAGTTTTTACTGCGGTGAGATATTGAGTCCCAACGGTGGATCTTTGATGCGTTAGTCCATGTATTGGCTGTTGTACGCCGGCTTTATGGGATATCACGTAAGAATCTAGTGAGAAATAGTTATGCTGAGAACAGACCAACTGACATGGACTGAGTATGTCGAAAAGTTAAAAGAGGAACCGATTGTTTTTCTGCCGGTAGGTGCTCACGAGCAACATGGACCACACTTGCCAATGGGCACAGATGCCATTCTCGCGACAAAGATGGCCGAGGCGGTTGCAGCTGGTCTGCAGGGGCTGGTGTTGCCGACCATCAGCTATGGTTATAAATCGCAGGCCAGATCCGGCGGGGGACAAACCTTTGTCGGCACCACAAGTCTGGATGGCCAGACACTGATAGCGACGACCCAGGATATTGTTCGCGAATTAGCGCGTCACGGGGTGCGTCGTCTGGTCGTGCTCGATGGGCACTTTGAAAATCAGTGGTTTCTTACCGAGGGTATCGAGCTGGCGCAACGCGAACTGCAAGCCAGTGGCGGTGCTATGGATATAGTACGTACGGAGTATTGGGATTTTTGTCCGGAAGCTGTTCTGGATACCGTCTTTGAAGGGGAGTTTCCCGGCTACGACCTCGAACATGCCGCATTGATAGAAACATCGATGATGTTGTACTGGCAGCCAGAGCTGGTGCGGGTGGATAGTATTCCGCAAAATGATCAGGCGAGTTTTGCAACGTTTGACACTTATCCGCAGGATGGAAGAGGGGGGCCTGCTTCCGGTGTGCTGGCACCAGCTAAAGGTGCCAGTGGCGCCAAGGGTCAGTTAATTATCGAAAGTACCATTACCGCCATTACACAGGCGCTGGGCGCACACTTTCAGGCGAATAGTTGAAGGCCCGTTTGATAGGTGTTGTGCTAACCCGTCAGGGGTTTGTCCACGCGTAAGTGTCCCGAGCGCGAAAATTTCAGCTTGAACGGCGACGCTGCAGCAAAAGCACGATCGCCGATAACGCTAACACCAAACTGGATGGAATGGGAATGGCGTTGGTGGCCTCAGTCAAGAGTGCCAGGGTTATAAATGACGACTCGAATCGTCCGGGTTCTCCTGTGTCTTCAGTCATATCCGCATTGATGTTCAAAAAACGTCTGGTGGTCACCGTGCCAGGGATGCTTGAGTCCTGGACGACTGGTCTCAACTGACGATAGGTAGAAGGCGCGATATAGGTCTCTGGTATGGCGAACCCACAATAAAAGGTGCTTTCGCAGCCGTTGAACTGGTCTGCTGTAGGTTTGTTTGTCATTGAGAGCAGGGCGTCAAACAATGCATTCGACATCGCCTGAGCCTGGCCGAACCAATTGGGAGATGAAACTTGCGCAACTGGAAAGTAATCCTCGAAAACGCCATCGACAAAATTCACATCGTAAAGCCCGCCATTGTATTCGACGCCGGAGAGAACACGTCCATCGCTCGAAAGCATCGGTATAGCATGTGCAATAGGTGCCAATGTGACTAAGGTTAACGCGAGGACAGAGGAAAATAGTTTCATAGTATTCACCCAAGTAAAATCCAAAAGGAAAATTTATTATGTAGTCTTGAGTATAGGTTGATTTTCGGGTGGAGCAAGCACATCAGAATGTCCTCATCCACGAGGCGAACACAGGTGCAATATAGGAGTCCGGAACCGGATAGCCGGCGTACGACCAACTTCCGTTATCACCCAATAGAGACTCACAGAGATTGGTTCGATAACGCACATAGGTTGGCTTGCGACAATGTGTGTGACGCAAACCCTCTCTATGCAGTGTCAGGAGAGTTAATCGTCCCGGATGATAGCGTTAAATCGTAGCCTCGTTAAAACAAAAGGCATTGAGCTTATTGCCATCGGGATCGCGGAAGTAACCGGCATAGAAATTGTCGATACGTTGTCCCGGAGCCCCTTCATCGGAAGCGCCAAGCGCGATAGCTTTGTCGTAGAAAGCCTGAACCTGTTCCTCGTTCTCCATCTGCATCGCGACCATAACGCCATTACCGACGGTAGCAGAGCTCTCATCGAAGGGTGGAGTAACCCCTACCGCAGCCTCCTCGAGAGACTTGCCCCAGAGAACCAGTTTGCCATCGTCCCAGATACGGCTGAAGCCGATCGTTCCCATTAGTGCATCGTAGAAGGTGCACGCTGTTTCGANATTATTGGTGCCCAGTGTTACATAGCCGACTCTCATAAGAAGCTCCTTACGCTCGTATTGAAACAGGTAGTAGTGTAAATCAAAGCGGTATCCACTCGATACAGTACATGTTCCGGCACGGTGCACTCTGGCGACGTCACAGGGCGTTACTGCGACTCAGTAGTCTCTGTATCAGGTACTGCCTTCCAGTCCTCTGCAATCCAGCTGTGGCCGGTATTGCGGTACTTCCTGAAATCCTGCAGCTTATCCTGATATCCCTTAACCCAGTCATAGTGTCTGTAGCTGCGGCCATGGCGTCGATTTTTCTCAAAGACCTGCGCAAGCTCGCTGTCCAGGTTGCCGTCCAACTCAGCAAGTATCAATGATCCTGTATCGCCCAGTTGCACGGGTTGATCATTCCATGTCATGGCTCCGGTGGCGCCGGCGGGTTTGTACAGAAACAATGGGATACCACGGGCAATATCATCGGGAAACACTGTGAAGTCCTGATCGTGGCCGTCCTCAGGATGAGCAGGTGACATCAGCTGTTCAATCTCGCCTGCGCCATGGTCTCCGAGAATAAGGATGATTGAGTTGTCATAGGCGCCTGATCGTTTTAGCTCGTCCAGTAAGGCCAATGCGCTTTCGAACGAATAGTATACTTTCTTCCGATATGCCCTGACGACGTTGTCATAATCACCCTGATACCTCGATAAGAACGAAGACTCAACACGAGCATCGTCAATTTTCATCCACGGCATACCGTCAATATCCCAGCGTGTATGAGCCCCGGTAAGGTGATAGTACTTGAACGTGAGTTGCTCCCGGTTTACCTGAATTCCCTCGGCTACCTCTTTGCGAAATTGAATGTCGCGAGACAGTGGACCGTTGTGCTGGGCGAATTGCATCCGCATGCGGTCTTCCTTATTGGGAAGAAATGTCCGGCGGTAGCGATGATGTAGGAGCCAGCGTCCGTTCCGATACAGGTAGCCTTTCAAAATGTGTGGAGCAGCGCGAAACAGGGAATAATCAAGTAAAGTGATACCAGAGAACAGAGCACTGGAATCCGATGCAATCAAGTTCGATACAATTGCCGGGTCCGGGAGAATCGATGTTTTGGTAAGCCAGGGATACAGGTCAACACTGAACCCGCGAGATCGCAGCGCCGGAAGCAGGGATGCGGCGTTACGAAACGCTTTCTCACGATACTCGGTGAAAGTGCCGATATTTTCAAACGCCAATCCTGTCAGTATCTCCGGCACTGATACGGCGGTTCCGCGGAACCCGCTGGTTGCATTGCGGTACCAGGTAAATCCCTCAAGCTGACTTTCCATTCGAGGATTGGATTTGACAATATCCCATGCAATATCGTTTTGCACTGCATCGAGGGCCAGTACGATTATGTTTTTACCCGGTGAAAACAAAAAGGACGACTCAGGGTCGAGTGAGTACCGGTTCCAATCCCACTCGAGTGCGCTTTGTTCTTCGATAATCGTTTTCTGTTCACTGTAGGCCGACAGCAGCATGACTGAGGCGCAAACGAAAGCCAGCCAGACGAAATAGCCCTCAAACTTCCGGTAGTAGATACATGTCCCTACTGCGATTACCACCCAGACCAGAAGGTCAATCCAGCTGCGAATATTATTCCAATCGAAAACATTCCCGCCGTCAAGCCTTCCATAGTTCCAGTTCAGTATTCCGGATTGGAAATAGGCGCCCAGAAAAAGTACGGCCAGCAAAGTGCCGAGTACCCGTGCTATTAGCGGTGGCAGCAATAAACCCAGCACGGCGATGGCTGCAACAATGCCAATGGCGGTCGGATACAGCCAACGCAATGCATCAGAAAGAGGAAAAGAGAGTTCATTCTGATTGGTACCGTAAAACTGTGTCGGTAGGTAGATCAGTATGATTGTGGCGAGTGCACCTGCGAGTGTTCCCAGTCGCAAACTCTGCTTCAGTCTGTTCATATGCGTCTTCCGATGGCGTTTATTATTAGATTGCAGTTTACGCCGGGGAGTGCGAGGAACTGATGGGAAAACCCTTAAACAGGGCGGCCCGCCTAACGGGTTCTCATTAGGTACAGTATCCTTTCGCTCTCGGGTACGGGAACAGCTCTTTCTATCTGGAAAAATTGGCAAAAGGCCTGTTCAAAACCTTCCCGGGTATAGCTGGGAAATATATCCTCTCTGGTCGCGAGCAAACGCACTACCTGGGAGTCCGACTTGGGTACAAACTCGATGATCAACCATTTGGTCAATTCTGCGAACTGCGCGGCTATGCCATCGAGCGGTACATTGTTGCTGATTGCCAGATGATGTATCAGGGCTAACGCCAGCAGCGCATCACAGTGCGCTCTTTCCATGAACGAAGACCGCTCGGCATTACCCCAACCTATCGCCGGTGTGGGTGAGACCAGGTTCTGAACCAGGGGCAGGATATTGCTCGGGCCGTCACTTTTTCGCTGCCTGTAATTCATCTCGACTGCAACAGGATCGATATCCTGCGACAACACTAACTGGCAATAGCGTGCTGCAATCTGGCTGTATTCACCGGTGTTGGCGCCGAGATCCTGGACGGTGTTCAATGCATCCGGGATATCTTGCAAAAACGATTCCACCAGCGCGTGTTTCTCATCATCTGCCCGGCTGGAGTAGTTCGTATTCTGGTAGTAGTCACCCCACTCGGTGTCAGGCATCTTCCAGCGTAACTTTTCGATCACTTTGGCCAGGCTCTCAATAACCCCAGTCAGCCCCTTTGCGGAAATAGTAACCGCGGTTGCGCGCGCGGCTGTGCCCGTTCCGGCGTCGTCGGCGTGATCCTGCTGCAGCTTGGAGTGAAAGTGTATATGCGCTGCCAGCGCATAGTTCAACCGTGTCCGAAGGGGCAGTAATTTGCTTGCCAGCGAAAGAGGAATACCATCGATATGGCTAATCATCAATTTGGAAAGTTCTGCATCGCGGTAGGACATCAGCGCCAGCGGTGCCAAAAAATGTTGGCAAAACTGTTTATAGGCAACCCATGGTCGGCCTTCGACATAAGGCTCGAAGGACAGCGTATCAATAAATACTGGTCTGGCATCGAGAAACTGTATATTGAAGGCCGAGGCATCCTTCAACATGAAGCCGTGTTTCATCGCCTGGTGTTGTATTCGCAGGGTAAGTATCGCCGCATCTTTTAGCTGGCTGAAGCTCCACTCATAGGGGTAGGAGATATACGGAATCTGCTGAGGTTTGAGAATTTTATAACAGTCTGATGTTCCGGTGATGGTGCCATCAGTGAGTTCTTCATGTGAAACCAGCCAGTGCTTTTCTACCAGCTTCTGGTAGAGCCCGCTGGACATGAAATTTTGGTAGTGCTCGGCATAGCATCTATTGACCTGCCTGTAGACACAACCCGAGTGCGAAAAAACGAACCCGCTGTTATCTCTGAATGACGAAGGCAGGGCTTCCATGTTGAATCCGGTGGTGGTGTGGTCGGCTATGACTATTTAGCTAGCGAGCGGAATCGATTAAGAATCTTCAGGTTTCTTGGGAAGGTCGTCGTCATCCAGTAGGCTCGTTGGTGTTTCCTTGCCGAAGAACGCTCGAATTCTATACCAATAATTCTTGATCGTTAAACCGGCGACAGCGATCCCGGCAATAATACCTTGCAGGATCATACTGCCGGTACCCGGATCCAGATAGGCTGCGGCGGGCGCGGAGAAGGAGATCGCAAAGAGCGCGCTCAGAAGATACTTAGCCATATCGAGTCCCTGAATTGGTGTGTGCCGTAGAATAGCTAATTGGATAACATATGTACAGAAACCCCATATTCATACAGGGTACTAGATTCGCGCTAGGCCGCTGGTCGCTACTGACGTATCGCCCCGGCAAGTTTCTCTTGTAGCCCGAGTAATTCATCCAGCGCATCCGTGGTCAGCGGGTCGGTGTCGAATATCGCCTGGTGTAGTGGTGCCAGCGTCAGGTAGCCCAGCAACATGCTGTGAAACGCCATTACCGAGGCGGGCGTAAATCCTGGTGTGCCAGCGCTGATCTCAGCGCGAGTGCGGCTGAAAAACGGCCGGTACCAACGCTCGACAAGCAGCGCGAGATCCTCCCCTCCAGACAAGGTCGCATGTGCGACGATACGTGAGATATTGGGGTTGTTGAGGTGCAATCGCATAATGTCGAGCTGACTGCCCGCCGGGGTGCTTTCGCTGGATATCAGGGTGGTAAAGGGGGTAAACAGGCGCTGCAGTACTTCTTCAAACAACGCGCGTTTGCTGGCGAAATGTTTGTACAGTGCAGGCCCCTGCACACCTACTTCGTCGGCGACATTTTTGATCGTCGTCGACTGGTAACCCTGCCGTGCAAACAGCGATTCCGCCGCGTCGAGGATGAGATCCCTGGTGTGGATAGTTGTTTCTACTGCGGCCATTGACTGTGCTCCCGTTTGACGTTAGGTTAACGGTTATTAACCTGTAACTCAACGGTCATTCAACAACACAATAATCGCCATTTAATGGTGGCTTAATGAGGAAACCTGCATGAACGCGACAGTAGAAAGTAAAGGGCTGCGCATGGCGCGCTCCATAGAGACTCTGGCTTTGAATGAGGCGGGGCCCTCGGAAAAAAATCGCACACTCACGCAACCGCTGGTAGATGGATTGTGGGACAGCGGTCTGATGCAGTTTATGAACCCCAGTGTGGCCGGTGGCCACGAACCGGGTTTTGCCGAATTGATTGAAACATGGATCGAGATGGCTCGTCAGGACGGTTCATTGGGCTGGATCGGTATTGCCAATATACCCTCGTCCTGTTTCGCGGCGGCCTATTTACCAGACGCCGGCTTTGCCGATATTTTCACGGCTAACAATAACCGCGTCACCATGGGTGGACAATTCTTTCCCAATGGCACCGGTGACAAAGTGGAGGGTGGATACAAGGTGACCGGCGCCTGGCAGTTCGGCAGTGGCACCGGGCATTCGGAATATGTCTGCGCCGGTTTTCTGCCGATGGACGATGGCCAGATGGTTATGCTCAATGAAGAGATGCCGCTGATGACGGTGGCGGTAGTCCCGCGTGATCAGGTCACGTTCACCGACGGCTGGAATGTCCAGGGCCTCAAGGGCACCGGGAGCTATGACTACAATCTGCAGGAAGTATTTGTGCCGGAAAGTCACAGCTATCCGCTGATGACGCGGGAGCCTCTACGCGGCGGACATATCTACAAATTCGGTGTGTTGCCGCTGACCGCTTGCGGTCATGCAGCGTGGGCACTGGGTGTGGCGCGCAGTGCGATTGACGATGTGCGCGAACTGGCGATTTCCAAAACGCGTATGGGGGAGAGCAGCTCGCTCGCTCATCGCCCGACATTCCAGCGTAATTTGGCACATCATGAAGGGATGTGGCGTGCCGCTCACCGGCTGGTTGTGGATACCTTTACCGGCCTTGAAGCAGAAGTAGAAGCAGGAGCCGATGTGTCGCCGCAGATGCGCTGCGATATGCGCCTTGCCGCAACCTATGCCACCGAGGCCTGTCGTGAAATTGTACAGTGGGCGCATCTGGCGGCGGGCACGACCTCTATCCGTGAAGGCAATCGTCTGGAGCGCGCATTCAGGGATATGTACACTGGTACGCAGCATGCGTTTATCAGCGAAAACACCTATATAGAAGCGGGCAAAGTGTTGTTGGGTCTGGCCGATGACAGCCCTGCACTATAGGGCAATATTGGGTCCAGACGTAGATCGAATTCAACAGCACGCCTAATCTGAGCGACAATAAAACAGGGTGTAAATCGATGAAAGACTTTAAGAATAAAACGGCAGTTGTTACTGGCGGAGCCAGTGGTATTGGGCGGGCCCTCGGTGAATTGCTACTGTCTAAGGGGATGAACGTCGTCCTTGCAGATATAGAGCAACAGGCGCTGGATTCTACAGTTGCGGCACTTGCCGCCGGCGGTGGGAAGTGTATTGGTGTGCGCACCGATGTCTCAAAAGCCGACGATGTGCAAAGGCTGGCGGATGCTGCCGTGGCAGAGTTTGGCGCTATTCATATCGCCTGTAATAACGCGGGCGTTTTTGCCGGTGGCCTGCTGTGGGAACAGAGCGAGGCCGATTTTCAGTGGCAGTTGGATGTCAATGTCTGGGGCGTGATACACGGTATCCGTACCTTTGTGCCAATAATGGCAGCACAGGATAGCGAGTGTCATATCGTCAATACCGCGTCAATGGCCGCCGTGACGGCGATGCCTTATTCCGGTATTTACCACATGACTAAACACGCTGTTCTGGCGATGTCTGAATCGCTCTATCATGAACTGTCTTTTCACGTGCCCAATGTAAAAGTTTCCGTACTTTGTCCGGAGGCGATCAATACTGGCATTGCGGCGTCGGAACGCAATCGTCCCAGCGAGCTCAGCAAGGACGGTGATATCGTAGAGTCCGATGCGCGTGCACTGGTGTCGCAGGCGCTCGCGGACAGTGTTGCGGGCGGTATCGGTCCTGAGGTGATGGCGCAGCGCGTTCTGGATGCCATTATTGAAGAGCGTTTTTATATCCTGTCCGATGAAGCCTGGCGAGAGTCGGCGAACGTTCGCCTTGAAGATGTTCGCCTTGGACGTAATCCCTCATTCGCGCCCCCGGTCGCCCGGTAAACCCACAGCCACACTCATTTGGGAGTTTCCACTGATGTCAGGCAAAACACAGCCAGAGTTTTCCATACCTAACGACGATGCGCTGATCGAGCGGTCGCTGCTCGATGCCAGTATTCCAACGTTGATGATGAGCATGATTCACATGACGGGCGATGCCAGTCTGCTGGATGGCGCAATTCGTCCCGCCGGTGTCTATATCAATGAATATCAGGGCTATATGTCTGAAGAGGACAAGGCTGCAATAAGGGCGCAAGCGTTAGAAGTAATCAAGGCATTTCGTGACGGTGGCTGCAAATTGCCGCCGCCGCCAAGTCCCGACACCATCCACCGCATGATGAATTTTTTCGTGGCCGGTGATGTGCCCAAAGAATATGTACCCATGATGCTGGAAGAGATGGAACTCGATGACACTGATCAACGCAGCGATGCCTGGGGTAGTGAAGTTCCCGTGGACAGGCGCAAACACCATAAGGTGCTGGTGATTGGCGGCGGCATGTCCGGCGTACTGGCGGCCTACCGTTTACAAGAGGCCGGTATCCCATATGTCGTCATTGAGAAGAATGCTTCGGTGGGCGGCACCTGGTTTGAAAACCGCTATCCGGGAGCGCGCGTTGATGTCGGCAATCATTTGTACAGCTACTCCTTTGAGCCCGCTCATCACTGGAGCCAATACTTTTCCCAGCAGAACGAACTGCAGGAGTATTTTGAGGGCGTTGTCCAGAATCACCAGTTGCAGCAACATTTCAGGTTCAACACGGAAGTGACCGCAGCCGTTTTTGATGAACAGAACAATCAGTGGGTCGTAGACACAGTGGACAAAGACGGCGTCCGGGAACAGTTCGTGGCGAATAGCGTTATCAGTGCTGTCGGCCAGTTGAATCGCCCCATTCTCCCGAACGTTCCAGGCGTAGAGTCTTTTGCCGGACAGTGGTGCCACTCGGCGGCCTGGGATCCGGCCATCGATTACACGGGTAAAAAAGTTATTGTGGTGGGCTCCGGTGCCAGCGCGTTTCAGTTAGTGCCGACAATTGCAGGTGAGGTCGAGCACCTCACGGTATTCCAGCGTTCTGCGCCCTGGATGTTTGAAAACCCGATCTACCACAACGAGGTACCAGAGGGTACGAAGTGGTGCTTACAGCATTTACCGTACTACACGCGCTGGTTCCGCTTTCTTATATTTTGGCCCGCCTGTGATGGCGCTTACGATACGGTATTCGTTGATCCGGATTGGCCGCATCAGGATCGCTCAGTCAACGAGATGAACGATTTTGTGTACCAGATGTTTTCTGATTACATCAAAGGACAGGTCGGTGACGATGAGGAATTACTGAAGAAGGTGATTCCGGATTATGCGCCCATGGGTAAGCGCACCCTGCAGGACAATGGTAGCTGGCTTGCTGCACTTAAACGGGACAATGTCGAGCTGGTGACTCAGGGTGTTGCCAGCGTTAATGAGACGGGAGTCATTGCCGAAGACGGCACGTTTTATCCGGCGGATGTTATTTTGTACGCCACGGGTTTTGAAACAGACCGTTTCCTCTGGCCCATGGAAATCAAGGGTAGGGGAGGGCAGTTGTTGTCCGCACAGTGGGGCCTGGAACCTTCTGCCTACCTCGGTGTAACCGTACCTAATTTCCCTAATTTCTACTGCATGTACGGGCCCGGTACCAATCTGGCATTCGGTGGCAGTCTGATTTTCAACGGTGAATGCCAGATACGCTACATCATGGAATGTCTCAAGGCACTGATGCAATCGGATGCAGCGCGCATGGAGTGTAAAGAGCAGGTCCACGCCGATTATCAAAAGCGTTTCCGCGAATTGCATGCGAAGTTAATCTGGGAGCACGACTCGATCAAACACAGCTTCTATCAGAATGCCCAGGGCAAGGTCACACTGCTGTGGCCCTGGAAAATCCTCGACATGTGGCGCTGGACCAAGCAGGTAAACTGCGATGATTATCGTTTTGACAGCTGAATTTACGGCACACATCTAATTATTGGTAGCGAGACAAAAAAATGTCCAATCTTAAAAATAGAGTAGCGATAGTCACCGGAGCGGCCTCGGGAATCGGGCTCGCCTGCGCACGGCGGTACGCCGCTGAGGGCGCTATCGTGGTGGGGCTCGACCTGAATGCATCAGAGGAATGGGCCTCGGTGGAGGCCGTATCGCAGCAGAGCCGCTTTCACCAGTTGGATGTCACTGACGGCGCGGCGCAACGGGCTGCGGTCGAGGAAACCGTGCGCGATTTCGGGCGTATCGACATTTTACTCACCGCAGCCGGCGTTGGAGCGGGTGGCCCGGTAGGGATGCTGGAGGAGGCCGATTGGGATCGCGTGATCGATATCAACCTCAAAGGCACTTTCCTGTCTGTGAAAGCGGTACTCGATACGATGTCAGCACAGCGCAGCGGCAGCATCATCACCATTGCCAGCGTAGAGGGGCTTAATGGAACCGAAGGCGGTAGTGCCTACAATGCGTCAAAGGGCGGTGTGGTGCTACTGACTAAAAACGTCGCGATGGACTATGGGCGTATGGGCATTCGTTGCAATGTCATCTGCCCCGGTTTCATTGAAACACCCATGTTGAACGATGTGATGGGCCAGATGCCGGAATTCAAGGCAGATGTGATACGCGAGACAAAAGTTGGGCGTCTCGGGAAGCCAGAGGAAATCGCCGGAGCGGCCTACTTCCTCGCCTGCGATGACGCCAGCTATGTAACCGGGCATACCATGGTGGTGGACGGCGGTTATACCGCCGGCCACAGCCATGGTCTCGTGCAGTTGATGGGGTTGGTTTAGACTGACCCCTAACGACCCAGAATAGAGCGTGCCACCAGCTCTTTCATGATCTCGGACGTGCCGCCGTAGATGCGCTGAATCCGGGCGTCGGTGTAGAAACGCGAGATCGGGTACTCAATCGTATAGCCGTAGCCGCCAAACATCTGCAAACACTGGTCAATGGTTTTGCATTGCATCTCGGTGCTGGCGTATTTCAGCATTGCCGCATCCTCTGAAGACAGCTTGTCCTGGGCATAGGCATCGGCGCATTTTTCATAGAAGGCGCGATTGACGGCAATTTCGATCTTGACGTCGGCGAGGGTGAAGCGGGTGTTCTGAAAGCTGGCGATGGTCTGTCCGAACGCTTTGCGCTCCAGCACGTAGTCCACCGTGATATCCAGCGCACCCTCGGCAGAGGCGACAGCCTGAGCGGCAATACCAAGGCGTTCGCGCGGCAGTTCGGTCATCATGATGACGAAGCCTTTATTCAACTCGCCCAGCAATGCCGAGGCAGGCAAGCGGACATCCTGGAAGAACAACTCAGCGGTGTCCGAGGTATGTTGCCCCATTTTTTCAATTTTTTTGCCGCGCTCGAAACCGGGCAGTGTCGCATCCACGAGGAACAGTGAGGTGCCTTTGGCGCCTTTGCCGGGATCGGTAATTGCGGCCACGATAATGAGATCGGCCAGCATGCCGTTGGTGATAAAGATTTTGGAGCCGTTGAGTACCCACTCGTCGCCATCTTTGACGGCGTTGGTGCGAATGCTCTGCACATCGGAACCGGCGCCGGGTTCTGTCATGGCCAGCGCACCCAGAACTTCACCTGTGACCATTTTCGGCAGCCACTGGGCTTTTTGTTCCTCTGTACCGAAATGTTCGATATACGGCGCTACGATATTACTGTGAATGCCATAGCCGGAGGCAATACCACCAAAGCCCATTCGCGCCATCTCTTCGATGATGGCAAAGGTGACTTGCGGCGTTGTGCCAGCTGCGCCGAATTCTTCCGGTAAGTCCGGGCAGAGCAGGCCGGCCTGTCCGAGTGTATTCCACAATTCGCGGGGCACCATGTGTTGGGCTTCCCACTCTTCGATGTTGGGGGATATTTCCTGTTCTAGTGCACGTCGCGTCATATCGCGAAACAGGGTCAATTCTTCATTGTCCATGGTATCTGGTCTCTCGGAGGGGGTAGGAGGGCGTAATTTTGCGGGATTATTTTCCCCGAAACAACGCCCGAGGCCAACTAAATGCAAAAACCGCTGTTCGAGGTGCGGCAGCACTGGTCAGTGGCCGCCAGAGTGCTTACACTTATGCTCCTTTGCACCGTTCACCTGGAGAATAATGATGCGCGACTACAAACAGTTTTATATTAATGGCAAGTGGGTTGATCCCGCCACGCCTAACGATTGTGACGTTATCAACCCCGCGACGGAAGAGGTCTGCGGCACGATTTCACTGGGCTCGGAAGCCGACGTGAACGACGCTGTTGAGGCCGCGCGAGTCGCCTTTGAGAGCTACAGCCGCACCACCCGGCAGGAGCGAATTGAGCTGCTGGAAGCCTGCGTGGAATCCTACAAGAAGCACTACATGGATATTGCCAATGCCATCCGCGAGGAGATGGGCGCGCCCCAGAGCCTGGCGAGCACCGCTCAGGCATACACCGGCCAGGGTCACCTGGAGGAAGCACTCAAGGTGCTCAGAACATTCGAGTTTGAGGAACAACTGGGTAATCACCGCTTGTTCAAGGAGCCAATCGGCGTCTGTGGCCTGATTACCCCGTGGAACTGGCCGATAAACCAGATTTCCTGCAAGGTGGCACCGGCTTTGGCGGTGGGTTGTACCATGGTGCTCAAGCCCAGCGAAGTCGCACCGCTTTCTGCCTATATCTTCGCCCAGGTGCTGGATGAGGCCGGTGTGCCCCCCGGAGTCTTCAACTTGGTGAACGGCGACGGCCCCACCGTGGGTACCGCCTTGTCGAAACACCCGGATGTCAGCATGATGTCATTTACCGGTTCCACCCGCGCCGGTTCGTTGGTGGCGCAAAACGCCGCACCGACCGTGAAGCGCGTGACCCAGGAGCTCGGCGGCAAGTCTCCCAATATTGTATTGGATGACGCTGACCTTGAAGCTGCAGTGACCGGTGGTGTTATGCATATGTACAACAACACCGGGCAGTCCTGTAACGCGCCGTCGCGCATGCTCGTTCCTGCAGCCAAACTGGCCGAAGCTGAGGCTATCGCCGCAAAAGTCACCGAATCCGTCGTGGTAGGTGATCCAGAGGCGGAAACCACAACGATGGGTCCCGTGGTGTCCAAGGTGCAGTTTGATAAAATCCAGGCGCTGATCCAGAAAGGTATCGACGAGGGTGCCAAAGTAGTGACAGGCGGCCCCGGGCTGCCCGAAGGGATCAGTAAAGGCTACTTTATCCGTCCCACGGTCTTCTCTGAGGCCAATAACGATATGACCATCGCCAGAGAGGAAATCTTCGGGCCTGTGCTGACCATGATTCCCTATGAGACTGAGGAAGAGGCGATCCGTATCGCCAATGAAACGCCTTATGGGTTGGCCGGTTACGTACAGAGTGGCGATATCGATCACGCCCGCCAGGTAGCCTCTAAAATTCGCGCCGGTAATGTGTCTATCAATGGCTCCGCCGCCGGTTTCGATGTGCCATTTGGCGGCTACAAGCAGTCTGGCAACGGCCGCGAATGGGGAAGCCACGGCTTTACTGATTTCCTTGAAATCAAGGCCGTTCAAGGCTTCGGCGAGTAACGATGGGCGAATTCGTACTGGCGATCGATCAGGGTACGACGGGTAGCACTGTCGCCCTGATGGATTCGCACGGCAAACTGCGTGCAAGCGTCAACTACGAATTCCCCCAAATCTACCCTCAACCCGGCTGGGTTGAGCACCGGCCCATGGATATATGGGCCTCGGTGGGTAAGGGTATTCGCGCGATCATGCGCAAAAAGATTTGCAAACCCAGTGAAATTGCCTGCATTGGTATTACCAACCAACGGGAAACTTCGCTGTTGTGGGATAAGCATAATGGAGAGCCGCTCAATAATGCGATTGTCTGGCAGTGTCGGCGCACCACGCAATTTTGTGAGTCCCTGCGGGTTGCGGGGCACGAGAAAGCTGTGCGTCGTAAATCGGGCCTGGTTCTCGACCCGTACTTCTCCGCCAGCAAATACCGCTGGTTACTGAAAAACACGCCCGGTATAGCGCGTGCGCTGAAGAGCGGCCGGGTGGCTGCAGGCACCATCGACAGTTTCCTGATCTGGCGATTAACCGGCGGCGCAGCCCACGTCACGGATGTCTCCAACGCCTCGCGCACTTCGTTGATGAACCTGAAAAGCCGCCGTTGGGATCAAAGCCTGCTTGAGCTTTTTGAGGTGCCCAGAGACATTCTGCCTACCATAGTGCCCTCCAGTGCGGTGCTCGGACATACGAAGGGCGTGCCGGGTTTACCCGATGGCATACCGGTTTCCGGGGTTGCGGGTGACCAACACGCCGCGCTATTCGGGCAGGCGTGTTTTGCCGTGGGTGATGCCAAATGTACGTTCGGTACAGGTTCATTCATTTTGATGAATACCGGTTCAGAAATACTGCACTCCAACGCGGGGCTGCTGACCACGGTAGCCTGGCAGCTTGGTGAAAAAGGCAAACCGGTGTATGCACTGGAGGGCGGGGCTTTTGTTTGCGGGGCAGCTGTTCAGTGGTTACGCGATGGTTTGAAGATGATCAAACGGGCGCCCGATATTGAAAAACTGGCGCTGCAGGTGCAAGACCACGGTGGCGTCGAGTTTGTACCTGCCCTGACAGGCCTTGGCGCGCCGCACTGGGCACCCGATGCGCGCGGCACAATTAGTGGCATCACCCGGGGTACTGAGCGCGGGCATATTGCGCGCGCCACACTGGATGCGATGGCACTGCAAAATGCGGATATCCTCAGGGCAATGGAAAGTGACCTCGGCAAGCGTATGCGTCCGTTGCGAGTAGATGGCGGCGCCGCAGCCAACGATTTGCTGATGCAAATTCAGGCGGATGTGTTGGGCAGGCGTTTGATTCGCCCTCAGGTTATCGAAACCACCGTTGCCGGGGCCTGTTATCTGGCCGGCCTGGGCATCGGTCTCTGGCAGAGCCCTGCCGAGTTGAAACATATCTGGCAGGCAGAGCGCGAATTCGCTGTCAAGATGACGACCGTCGCCCGGCGCAAACGCCAGTCCTCATGGAACGTCGCACTGCACCGCACGCTGCTCTAGTTCGCCGGGTTATCAGACATGGCAGAGGTCATTCCTTTTCGAAAGCCTTCCCCGAAAGAAAAGCATAAAGGGAAAAATCTGTGCCGTCACGGCCATCACAAATGGGCAGTGGACACCAAAAAACAGTTCGACGTGAAAGCCGGGAAACTGGTGACAGTTTACAACTGTGTCCGCTGCGGTGAGAAGAAAGTCACGTCACACTGACCTGGTGTGAAACTTCAGTGAGAGAAAAATCCATGCATGACATTATTTGCCCGCACTGTAATACAGCATTCAAAATTGACGAAGCCGGCTATGCGGATATTCTGAAGCAGGTTCGGGATACCGAATTTGAGGAGCAGTTGCACAAGCGATTGGAACTCGCCGAGAAAGAAAAGAACAACGCGGTTGAACTCGCCAGAAGCGAGGTTGTGAGCCAAATGCAGCAAACAGCCTTCGCCAAGGATACCGAAATTCAGGCGTTGAAATCCAGACTGGATGCCGGTGAAGCGGCGCAGAGACTCGCTGTCGCCGAGGCCTTGAGCGCGGTTGAGAGAGAGCGCGACAAGCTTGCCAATGAACTGGAGAAAGCGAAGCGAGACAGTCTGGCAGCGTCGCAACTGGCCGAAGCTAAACTCTCCAGTGATTTGCGCGAAACGGCGGCGAAAAAAGACGCCGAGATACAGGATCTGAAAGCGAAGCTTGAGGCGCGTGAAACCGCGCAGTTACTCGCGGTGACGGAGGCGGTAAGAACGATTGAAAAAGAACGCGATGAACTGAAAAGTCATCTCAAAGAGACGGAGCTGGAAAAAAAGGTCGCTGAAACAGCGCTCAGGGACAAGTACGAAACACAGATAAAGGATCGCGATGACGCGATTGAGAGACTCCGTGATATGAAGGCACGCCTGTCCACGAAAATGGTGGGCGAAACACTGGAGCAGCACTGCGAGACAGAGTTCAATCGCATTCGCTCAACAGCATTTCCAAGAGCGTATTTCGAGAAGGACAACGACGCGAGTACCGGAAGTAAGGGCGATTATATTTTTCGTGATTCCGACGAGGCGGGTACAGAAATTGTATCCATCATGTTTGAGATGAAAAACGAAAACGATGCCACCGCGACAAAAAAGAAGAATGAGGACTTTCTCAAGGAACTCGATAAGGATCGTACCGAGAAAGGGTGCGAGTACGCGGTGCTGGTGTCCCTGCTCGAGCCCGAGAGTGAACTTTACAATTCCGGGATCGTTGATGTGTTTCATCGCTACCCGAAGATGTACATAGTAAGGCCGCAGTTCTTCATTCCCATCATTACACTGCTGCGAAATGCGGCGATGAAATCGCTTGAATATAAAACGGAGTTGGCGCTAGTCAGAGCCCAAAACGTTGACATTACAAACTTCGAAAACGATCTCGATACCTTCAAGAGTGCGTTCGCCAAAAATTATGATTTGGCGTCCAGGAAGTTTCAAACCGCCATCGATGAAATAGATAAGTCGATCGATCACCTGCAGAAAACCAAGGACGCACTACTGGGTACCAGTAGAAATCTGCGACTTGCCAATGACAAGGCGCAGGATGTCACCATTAAAAAATTGACCAGGCGAAACCCCACGATGGCGGCCAGGTTTGATGAACTGGCCGATCAAGGTTCATCGGACACTGAATAATG
The DNA here is from genome assembly GCA_902705825.1 of Halioglobus japonicus. GTDB lineage: Bacteria > Pseudomonadota > Gammaproteobacteria > Pseudomonadales > Halieaceae > Marimicrobium. The sequence continues at coordinate 160,469 of CACSIL010000002.1, forward strand.
TGGACGCGTCCTACCCAGGCCGCGATTTGTGCCCCGGAGTGTTGCGCTCCGGCTAACGGAGAGATCAGGTGGAACTGAACGAAAAGAATGAGTACTGGTCACAGCGATTTGAGCAGCAGGTATTTTCCGGGGCCGAGATAGACTCGAAAGAATTTGATGGCTGTACATTTGACGGATGTGATTTCAGTGAGGCGACCTTCAAACACTGTAATTTTGTCGAGTGTGAATTTATCAACTGCAACTTGAGTAACGTTAAAATCGAGTACAGCAAATATTCGGATGTGTGCTTTCGAGAGTCGAAGTTAATCGGCATCAACTGGACTAAAGCGACCTGGCCCGGAATGATATTCAGTTCGCCGGTCAAGTTTTACAAATCAATATTGAACGATTGCTCGTTCCATGGGCTGTCACTGCAGGAATTCGTGCTGGAAGAATGTAAGGCGCACAATGTTGATTTCCGCGATGGTGATTTCAGCAAAGCGAATTTTACCTATACCGATTTAACGGGGTCTTTCTTCTCTGGTACAAATTTGTCGGAAGCCGATTTTTCAGAGGCTACTAACTACGATATCGATATCTACCAAAACCGAATAGAAAATGCCAGGTTTAGCCGCTATGAAGCCGTCAGGCTGCTTGAGAGCCTGGATATTGAACTGGTTGACTGATAGCTATTACAGGTAACGCAGTTAACCCAGGGGTATTTCACAATGGCCGCATCAGCGGTGAGCTTCACTGTCTCTGCGCAGAAGCACTATTGAGAAAACGAATAACCAGCTAAGCGGGATACTGTAAGAGAGCCGCTGATAGAGCCCAAAATTGTCCCCGGTGGCAGCTGCGTTGAGTATGGGAATTATCATCAGTAGTTGCGCCAGAACCACGCTGATCGAGAACCACCCGAACCAGCGCATTTGTAGTTCTCGCTGTGCAATAAAGCCCCATATCGCAGGCGCGAGCAGCAAGGTGAGCAGGATTGCGAGCCCTGACATGCCGTGTAACACCTGAGTGGTTGACGTGGAATCAGGGTTGCAGCCGATATCACAGGGGAAGTAGCCCGCCGACAATGTGGCAACCCCATGAAGAACGATGAGTAAGCCCGACAACCTTGCTGCTCGACTGTCGAAAAATGTTGTTACGAAATAGCCGAAACCCGCAAACAGGATAAATAGCGGGTAGTGGTTGATAAATGGGGCAATCGTTTCGATCGGGCTTCCTGTTGCGTGAAGCTCGCTCATGGCCTGGGCAACGTGGCTATAGCCTGGGTAGAGCGTTGCGGAGTAACTCACCCCTAGGATCATCCATACCGGAGCGAGTAATCCGAAGAAGCATAAGATACGCTGAGATGATTGCAATAAAGGACTCCCTTCTTCTCGGGCAGTGGTATCTGCCTGCTTGATGTCTGAGATAGCCTAAAAGACTAGCTTAGCAAGGGCATCGTGCCGCTGAATACAGGCCAGGCTAAAAATAGTACTGTGCCGCCCTTGGGTCTTTTGTCACAATACAATGATTCGGAATCTATTTGAGAGGAACTCCCTTGCGCTTGTTGATGATGTTGGCGTTGTGTTTTATTGCTCTCCCGGGGCTGGCGGAATCAAGCGATTCCCGGGTATTCCAGTTCACCTATGAAATTCAGGAAGCGGATTTCCCTGCCGGCGAGGCAGTCGATGTGTATATTCCGATGCCAGCCGAATACGCTGGTCAGAAAATACTGGTGCAGGCTCTGCAGTCTTCCGTACCGGGTGAAAGTGGGGTGGAGCAGGCAAACGGCAATACCTATTATCACCTGCACCGCAGCGCAGATAGCACTGTACCGCTGAGTGCAACGCTCTCATGGACTGTCGCGCGCGACGCGGTTGGCGCTACCGGTGACACCTTGTCGGACAAACAGTTGGCACCGTATCTGGCCCCAGACACACTGGTTCCTGTAGGGCATAAAGTGCTGGAGCCGATTCTGGCTGAAATCCACGAAATGCGAGAGGATGAATCTCCGGCCGCTACCGCCCGGGCTATCTACGATTGGGTTGTCGATAATGTCGAATACAAAAAGGTCGGTACTGGCTGGGGTAACGGCGATACCTTCTGGGCCTGTAATGAGCGCTATGGCAATTGCACCGATTTTCACTCGCTATTTATCGCACTGGCACGCTCCGAAGGTATTCCCGCGCGTTTTGAGATGGGTTTTCCTGTGCCGCAGGAGCGCAGTGAAGGCGAAATAGGTGGATACCACTGTTGGGTGCAGTTCTATTTACCGGAGCGCGGATGGGTACCTATCGACGCTTCCGAGGCAGCCAAACATCCGGAGCTTCGGGATGCCCTTTACGGTGGCTATCCGGCTGATCGTATTCACTTCAGTACAGGTCGTGATCTGGTGCTTTCGCCAGGGAGTGCCGAGGCTCCCCTGAACTACTTTATTTATCCCTACATTGAAGTTGGCAACGAGCCTTGGGCCGGTACCGTTACAACCCGGTTTTCCTATGCCGAGGTGCCCGCATCCTGAGCTAACAGGCTTACTACCAGACGGGCATGCCACTCAACCAAGGGTGGATGTAGACGATCACGGCTACTGTGATAGCGGCAAGTACAATCGTTAACACTTCTGACCCCCAGGAGGGTGGAGGCGTTTTTATCCACACGCCTTCCCGTTTACTGATGGCGATAATTTCGATCACGGCCCACAGCAACATGCCCCCGAACAGGACTATCGAACGATTGTCTCCGTTCAGTAACAGGTGACTGAAGCCCCATAGTGCGACGCCGGACAGCTGCGGGTGACGGATGATCAGTCGCAGCCGTGAGTTGCGCGTGCTGACGACCATTAGCAGGAACGCAAAGGCCAGGAGTATCAATGCAATTTTATGCAGCGCCAGGGGTGGGTGGTAGACAATAACAGGCTCCACACTGCGCCAGCCAAAGATTATCAGGCCGAACGATGCCAACAGCAGCAGTGAGAAGATACCCTTGTAGCCGCCTTCCCCCAGTCGCTTGAACGCACTGCTTCTGATTGCAGGAGCAAGGGAGGGGACAAAGTGAACAAAGGCGAAGAGCAGAACCCCGAGCGTAAGTAGAAGCATTGCTGCATTCCTCAAATGGCTGGTACCAGACGTTGAATCATAACAGTCCGCTGCGGGAAATCCACGCGGCTGAAAGTGACTGTAGTGACTCTATTGCGTTCGGCCACCACGCCCGGGGCAGAGTGGGGCAGGCTCGCTTGTCGCCAGATGTACATCCAGAGCCAGATCACTCGGTCTCATCGCTTATCGCTCGAAACGCTTTAGTGAGCCGTTACCAAAATACTTCAACTGCGGTCTGGGAACGACCATTGACTTAACGACGTTGCTTATTTCACCAACTGACCCGCCGTGGTCAGCGGATTTCATAGCGTGCGGGCCGCTGCTCCGTTAAGATTGGGCGATGAATCCAGATGCAATAAATGACCTCCCCATAAGCGACGTTCTCGAGCAACTTAAAGCCCGAATGAGTGAAGGGAATGAGGTTGTGTTGCAGGCGCCTCCAGGGGCGGGGAAAACCACGATTGTGCCACTGGCGCTGCTCGACCAGGCGTGGCTGGGGAAGGGAAAAATTTTGCTGTTGGAGCCGCGCCGTATGGCCGCTCGAGCCGCAGCAGCAAGGATGGCACAGTTGCTGGGCGAACCCGTAGGGGAGACGGTGGGCTACCGCATTCGTATGGACAGTTGTGTCGGTGAGCGCACGCGCATCGAAGTGATTACCGAGGGTATTCTCACTCACCAGTTACAGCGAGACCCGGGGCTGGAAGGCATCGGGCTGGTGATCTTTGATGAGTTTCACGAGCGCAACCTCGATTCCGATCTGTGTTTGGCGCTGGCACAGCACGGCCGGGAACTGTATCGCGAGGGCCCGCCGCTGAAACTGCTTGTGATGTCGGCGACGCTCGATGGTGAAGCTGTCTCGAATATATTGGGCAATGCACCGATAGTTACCTCCAGTGGGCGACAGTACCCCGTTGAGACCCGCTACGGAGATCCCTTCCAACTGCGCAACTCCATTGTCGAACCGACTGTCAGTATGGTGTTACTGGCACTCCGTGAGCGAACAGGCAGTATTTTGGTGTTCCTGCCCGGACAACGTGAAATCAGCGCGGTGTCGCGCAACCTGTCCGACGCGCTCAAGGCGCTGGGCGATGAGACGGTGCAGATCGCATCGCTCTACGGTGGCTTGTCGCTGGAGCGACAGCAGTTGGCATTGCGACCAGCGCCAGATGGTATGCGCAAGGTGGTGTTGTCTACCAATGTCGCAGAAACCAGCCTGACAATTGAGGGTATCACCGTGGTCGTTGATTCCGGCCTGGTGCGCGAGGCCATTTTCGATCCGCCCACCGGGCTGACCCGCCTGACAACGCGACGTATCTCGCGCGCATCGGCCCAGCAGCGCGAGGGCAGGGCGGGGCGACAGGCGCCCGGTTATTGCTATCGCCTGTGGACGGAGCAACAGCAGGGCCGGCTAGTGGCCAATGCCACACCTGAAATCCTGCAGTCTGATCTTGCACCCATGGCGCTGCAGTTGTTGTCCTGGGGTGTTGAGCACCCGAGTGAGTTGCGCTGGCTGGATGAGCCGCCAGAGGCCTCCTATGCGCAGGCTATCTCGATACTCGAGCACTGTGGCGCGGCGTTTCGCAACCAGTCGGGAAAATTCCAGCTCACACCGCATGGCGTGCGCCTGGCGCAAATGCCACTCCATCCCCGGCTGGCACATATGCTGCTCGTCGGCTGTGACATTCACGCTGTCGAGACAGCCTGCCTACTTGCCGCGATACTGTCCGAACGCTATCCACTGGGTGCACGCGGAGTGGATATAGAATCGACAGTCGCGGTACTGATGGGGCGTGGCCGTTGTCCACCGCAACTGCAGGGCTGGTTCAAACGCGTCTGGCAACAGGCGCGCCGATACGCGCGTATGGCCAGTAATCTACATAAACCTCGCAAGTTCTCCGTTAGCGTATCGCCAGATGATGTACTGGGTGTTTTACTGGCCAGTGCCTACCCGGATCGCATAGGCCGCTTGCGAACGGACGGCGATGGCTGTCAGTACCAACTAAGCAGTGGCCGCAGTGCCGTGTTACCAAAAGAAGACAGCCTGGCCAGAACGCAGTGGTTGGCGGTGGTAGAGCTGGGCGGGCAGGTGGGTGAGTCCGCAGACCGTATCTACAGTGCCAGCGCGCTAAACCCCGACACATTCTCAGATTTGTTGTCGCCGCTGCTGAATGAAGTCGAACATGTGGAATGGGACTATCGGAAAGAGCGGTTTGTCGCGGAGCGCCGTGCGCTGATAGGCAGTATTTTGTACTCCTCTACGCCGATGGATGAAGTGCCCGAACAGGCCAGGGAAGAGGCATTGCTCGGGGTGGTGCGCAAGAAGGGTATCTCGATTCTGCCCTGGACCAAAAACCTGCACCAGTGGCGCGCCCGGGTAATGCTATTGCACCGCAGTGCGGCCAGCAGTGACAAGAACCCCTGGCCCAATCTTTCCGATCAGGCCCTGTTGAATACACTCGAAACGTGGTTGATGCCGTATCTGGCGCCAGTGCGACGGATTGAGGATTTCCAGAATCTTGATCTCAAGGCGATCTTGCGCGCACTGCTACCCTGGCCGCTACCCCTTGAGTTGGAGCGCATGGCGCCTGAGGTGTGGGTCGTGCCCTCGGGCTCTAACGTGTCCATTGACTATACCCAGGATCCCCCGGTACTTGCGGTGAAACTACAGGAAATGTTTGGCTGTATAGAAACACCGACTATCGCCGATGGACGTGTATCCCTGCTACTGCATCTGTTATCACCCGCGGGGCGACCGCTGCAGGTGACACAGGATCTCGCTGCTTTCTGGGCTAACGGATACCAGCAGGTGAAAAGTGAAATGAAAGGGCGCTACCCCAAACACCCATGGCCGGACGATCCCCTGAGTGCGCTGGCAACCCGCCACACCCGGCACCGCTCGGGCACTTAATTCAGTACACTGGGCTGTAGGTCGTTGGCCAGTGAATCACGTACCGCTGGAGGTAGTTTCACCTTGCTGATTGCATAGGCAGGGTGATCGATACCGGCATAAATATCGCAGCCGGCATTCGCTGCGGCAATCATCGGCGACGACAATTCAAAGCGCAGAAAATGCACCGAAGACGTTTTGACGTCATTTTCGCGGGGCAGATCCTCATCGGCGATGGGATAGATGGGCTCACAATCCTCGATTTGGACCCATACCTTCTCCTCGATGCCTATCATCCTGGACAGTTGCAGGGCACGTTCATCGGGATCATCGTATTCGATCATAAACGTGGCCTTCCAGTTGTGGCGATCGGGAATCAACGGTCGGTACGCCGCGAGTTCCTCTTCGATGGCGTGCGCTTCAAATACCTTTTCGATGCGCAGCATTTCCTGGATCTGGTAGCGTATAGTCAGCGCATCCTCGAAGTAGAGTCTGCTGTGTTCACCCAGAGACACCTGTCGGTTTTTTTTATGCGCCATCACCTGTGCACGAAAGGCAGGGCGTCTTTGTGAGTACTCTTCAAGTGACCACAGGTCAGCGCGTGACAGGGTAGGCATCTCAGTCTCCTGTGATTAGAGGCCGTAGGCCATGCGCAATAGCGTCATGGGGTGCTCGGCGGTAGCAATTTTTTCCGACAGATGGGCAATGTGTGTGGCCGCCATCGGGCAGTCACTCATAAAGTGCGCAGGGTCCTGCTGGTCTACCTTACGTACCACTGGACGAGCGATTTTTACCGATTTGTCGCGTGTTTCTTTCTTTACGGCATAGGTGCCATCGTGTCCCGAACAGCGCTCATAGGCGGTGACTGCAGTCTCCTGCACCAGATTGAGGATATCACGGGTTTTCAGGCCGATATTCTGTACACGTTGATGACAGGCCACCTGGTAGGCGATGTCGCCCAACGCGTTGGGAAACTCGGTGTTAAGGGCGCCGCCCTTGTGGCGCAGCCACAGGTATTCAAATGGGTCGAAAAACGCCGCCTGTACCTTTTTTACGTCGGCATCGTCCGGGTAGAGCAGCGGCAGTTCCTGCTTGTACATCAATACGCAGGAGGGGATGGGGGCCGTGAGGTCATAGCCTTCATCCACCAGTTTGGCCAGTACGGGAATATTGGCTTCCTTCAAGCGCGCGACGGATTCCAGATCGCCCAGTTCCAGTTTCGGCATGCCGCAGCATTTCTCTTTTGGCACCAGCTCGATATGGACGCTGTTGTGCTGAAACACTTTGATAAAATCCACGCCGATATCCGGCCTGTTGTAATTGCCGTAACAGGTTGCGTAAAGCGCCAGTTTCCCGGTTGTTGCTCCAACAGCCGTGTGTGAAATAGGGCGGAGCAGGGGATTCACCTGCTTTTTCATCGTTTTGTTGTGGAATTGAGGAATGGGTGCGTCGCGGTGAATGTCGGTCGCAGACTCCAACACCTTGCGGAATGTGGTGTTGGCATTCAGTGCGTTCACGGTGATATCGACCAGTGGGATAGACGTCAGGCCAAACACGGTATCGGTGCTTGTCAGTACCCTGTCACGCAATTTTGCGCCTGCTTCTTTGAACTTAACCGCTTTGGCGCGCAGCATCAGGTGCGGGAAATCCACGTTCCACTCGTGAGGAGGAACATAGGGGCATTTGGTCATATAGCATAGATCGCAGAGGTAGCATTGCTCCACCACCTTGCTGTAGTCGGCTTTATCGATGCCGTCTACTTCCAGCGTGGGCGACTCATCAACCAGGTCAAACAGGGTGGGGAATGAGTCACACAGACTCACGCAGCGCCGACAGCCATGACAGATATCGTAGACTCGCTCCAGTTCCCGATCCAGGCTGTCCTGATCCCAGTAATCCTCAGACTTCCACTCGATGGGATGGCGGGTAGGTGCCTCCAGGTTTCCTTCTCTCACAATGTACCCCCTCAGGTGAAAACAAGGTTCATGATTGGGGAGAGCGGGTGGATCGATTAGCGGCCAATCCACCGGTAGTGTCAGTCGTTCAGCGTATCCAGGGCTTTTTGAAAGCGGTTGGCGTGACTGCGCTCGGCCTTGGCCAGCGTTTCCATCCAATCGGCTATTTCATCGAAGCCTTCGTCGCGTGCAGTTTTGGCCATCCCGGGGTACATATCAGTGTACTCGTGGGTTTCGCCTGCAATCGCGGCCTTCAGGTTGTCTGCAGTACCGCCAATGGGTAGGCCGGTAGCGGGATCACCGGTTTCCTCAAGGTATTCCAGGTGGCCGTGGGCGTGCCCGGTTTCACCTTCAGCGGTAGAACGGAAAACTGCCGATACATCGTTATAACCCTCTACATCGGCCTTGTTGGCAAAGTAGAGGTAGCGACGGTTGGCTTGTGATTCTCCTGCAAAAGCGTCTTTCAGGTTCTGTTCAGTCTTACTGTTTTTTAGTGACATACAGTATCTCCTTTGGCATTCGCTTCATCACCTGATCAGGTGTCTGATAACACTAGTACAGCTATGATTCCATGACAAATCAATTGCGAAGAAACTGTTGATTGATTTTTGCTCTATAAGCCAGCCTGGCAGCTGGCCGCTACGGCTGATTGCCCGTTAGTGCTCCAGCGCTGATTCCCGACGCTTGAACAGGCCGGAAAAATCGTCCAGCACAACAATAAGACAGGGCACCAGAAACAGTGTGATCAGGGTGCCGAAAAGAACCCCAAAGCCCAGGGATACAGCCATCGGTTTGAATAGCGATGTGGAAATTGTCGTGTCAGCCATCATCGGGATCAGCCCGACAAATGTGGTGATACTGGTCAATACAATGGGGCGAAAGCGCACGCTGCCGGCGTGGCCGACTACTGCGTGTAGATCGGGGTCGCTGCGCTTTTGCTTATTGATATGATCGACCAGGACCAGACTGGAGTTCACCACCACACCTGAAAGCGCGACGATACCCAGCAGAGAAAAGAACACCAGATCCATATCCAGTAATAAATGCCCCATGATCGCACCGACGATGCCAAACGGGATCACACTCATGATTATCAGCGGTTGCAGATAGGATTGCAGGGGTATCGCGAGCAGCGCATAAATGACCAGCAGGGCCAGCATCGCGCTGCTCAGCAGTGCCCCCATGGACTCAGTGCGCTCTTCGGCCTCGCCGGATAAGCCAAAGGTGATGCCGGGGTAGCGACTCTGGATATCGGGCATTACGTCCTGCTGGATTGCACTGATGATCGCTTCCGGTGCGGTGATATTGCGATCCACGTCGGCGGTGACGGTCACCACGCGTTGGCCATCGACCCGGCGGATCGTGGTATATCCGCGTGCAAGCTTGGCACTGGCAACACTGCTGAACGGCACTTCTACACCGTTTGGCGTCCGAATACGCATGTCTTCCAGATCACCCATTGAGCGCCGCTCTTCCTCTGGGTAGCGAACCATGACACGGATGTCGTCCTTGCCGCGTTGAATACGCTGTGCCTCGTAGCCGTAGAAAGCCTGCCTGACCTGTTGGCCGAGGTCGGTCAGTGTCAGGCCCAGGTTGCGCGCCCCAGGTAACAGTTCGAGCTGCACTTCCTGTTTGCCGCCGCGGAAGGAGTCGGACACATCCATCACGCCGTTGTAGGTTTGCAGCGCCACTCGCAGCTCAGCTGCAGCGTCGCGCAGATTGTCGAAATTCTTGCCGTAGAGCTCCAGTGACACTGCCTTGCCGAAACCGAAGGCCTCGGAGGTGAAACCGAGCTCTATAGCATCGGGAATACTCCCGGTGAGCTCGCGCCAGCGATTCGCGTAGGTACTGGTGGAAATGCCGGAATAGTTGCGTGGCAGGTTGAGCTCAATGCCCACCTCGGCGAGGTTACTGCCGGCCACCGTTCTGCTGATACTGCCCTTGGCAATGAAGGAGCCGATGCTGCTGATGACATGTGCAATCTTGCTGCTCTCTCCCGCTTCGAGATCGCGATCAAGCTCTTCACGCAACTGCTCCCCGGCGGCCTCAATGCGCTCTACAGCGCGGGCCGTGCTCTCGATCGGGGTTCCCTCTGGCATGGTCAGAGTCGCGTACAGATGCGTGCCCTCAACCGGTGGGAAAAACTGAAACTGCATACGTCCACTGGCAAACAGTGACAACGCTAAGGCCAGGATCACAATACCCAGGGCGATAGTCAGGTACCGCCACTCCAGTGCCTTGTTGACCGCCGGTTGGTAGTAGTGCGTGGCAACATGAGTCAGTGAGTTGGAAATACGATCCTGAAACGCCAGCCACCGCGTTGCCAGCCAATTCTTGCCGGATGTGCGTTTAACCGAACGATGCGCCAGATGGGAAGGCAGTATCAACTGTGATTCGATAAGGCTGAAAATGAGTGCAGCAATAACGGTGTAGGCCAGTGGTTTGTAAAAGCCGCCCATCGGCCCGGGTATACTGAGAATAGGGATGAAGGTAGCCATCGTTGTCAGCACGCCAAAAATCACCGGCAGCGAGACATCCTGTGCGCCCAGGCGTGCGGCTTCCATTGGCGGACTGCCGCTTTGCTCCAACGCATAGACACGCTCACCTACAACAATCGCATCGTCCACCAGTATTCCCAGTACCAGAATGAAGCCCATGACCGAGACCGTACTGATGGACAGGCCCACCACCGGAAATATCGCTATCGTTCCCAGCAATGCGACAGGCACACCAGCGGCCACCCACAGCGCCAGTCGAAACCGCAAAAAGAGCGTCAGCACCAGCAGTACCATCAGCAGCCCGCTGCGAGCATTGCTGGACAGTGCATCGAGGCGATCTACCAAGTCCTGTGATTCGTCCTGCCAGATCGTGATATTGATACCCTCTGGCACTTCTGAGCGGGCTTGTTCGAGATACGCCTTGACGCGCTCTGCGATCAGTACAATGTCTTCCTCGCCAACCCGCGACACTTTCAGCGACACTGCGGGATGGCCGTCAAAGCGAGCTTGTAGGTCGCTCTCCTCGAAGCCATCGATAACCGTGGCGATTTCTCCCAGTGTGATGGCGGTCCCATCGGAGCGGGGCACGACGATGATGTCTTCAAATTCCTTGCCGTGATACGCCTGCCCGGTGGTGCGCAGCAGGATTTCGCCTCCCTCTGTTTTGATCGATCCACCCGGTATATCCAGTGAGGAGCGCTGGATTTCCTGGCCTATTTCTGCGAGGGTCAAGCCGTGTCGTCTGAGTGTCTGCTCAGACACTTCTATTGCGATTTCATAGGGACGGGAGAACTCCAGTTCGACTTTGGAGACACCGGGCAGAGCCGCCAGGTCATCGCGCATTCTCTGGCCTATCAGCTTCAGTGTGCGTTCATCTGCCGGCCCGGAGATGGCGATTTCAAACACGGTGGCGATAATACTGACTTCGGCTGTAATCGGTTGCTCGGTCTCTGCCGGAAAGGCATCGATGGCATCGACTTTACTCTTTATCTCGTTGGCTACCTTGGTCTTGTCCACCCCGGCCACCAGCTCCACACTGATGGAGCAGAAGCCCTCTGACGCCTGTGAGGTGACTTTATCGATGCCCTCAGTGCCTTCAATCGCTTCTTCCACTCGCACACACACCGCGGATTCGACCTCTTCCGGTGCTGCGCCCAGGTAGGGCACCCGGATCTGTACCGCGTCGACATCCAGGGTGGGGAACTCTTCCTGGTGAATCAGTGGCAGTGCCAGAAGACCGCCGGCGACCAGAATCATCATCAGCAGGTTAGCCGCGACCGAATTGTGCACAAACCAGGCGATAATTTTATGCATGGGCTTTTATGCTCAGCCTACTCGATGATGGGCTTGACGAGCATGCCGTCCACCACCGTTTGCATCGGCGAAATACACACCAGTTCGCCGTTATTGATACCACTGCTGACCAGAATGTCGTCGTGTTCCAGACGCAGCAATGTGACCTGACGAAAGTGCAGGCGGTTGTCTTTATCTACCACTAATACCTGGTTATCGTCGCGCATTGCGGAGCGGGGCAGGCGAATCACGTCCTCTACCTTGCGCCCGCGAATATCCGCCTGCACAAACATGCCGACGGGCAGCATCGGGCTGTCGTCATCAATCTCCAAATGCAATCGGGCCACGCCATAAACCATACGGGACTCTTCATCGATCTGTGCTTCGAGGCGCACCAGCTGCCCCTCCCATAACAGACGGGTTGAGCCAAAATCCGCAGCGATCGTTACCGGCGGACGCTGTGCGTCAGGTATTTGGCCCCGTATCGATAAGGGCAGTCCCAGGTAGCCCAATTGGTCGGCGGAAATCGGCAGCCTGACTTCGACATAGTCTGTTGCGTAGACCGTGCCTATCTCCTGCCCGCGGGTGACGAACTGGCCAACGTCCACGTGCTCACTGCGCACCAGGCCGTCAAATGGTGCCTGCAACTGAGTACGTGACAGATCGAGGCGCGCCTGCGCGAGATTGGCCTTGGCCTCAATCAGGTTGGCTTTCTTCACCTGCGCAATCTGGCGGGCATCGTCGAGCTGTTGCTCGCTGGCCAGCTTTTGTTTGTTCAGGCTGTCGAGGCGCTTCAGTTCGTCGCTAGCATGGCTGTATTCTGACTCTGAACGCATCAACGCTGCCTCGCTGCGCGCGATCAGCGTCAGATAGTCGGCATCGTCAATACGCAACAGTACGTCGTCTTTTTTAAAGCCACCGCCATTAACCAGAGAAGGCGATATCCAGACAACACGCCCGGTGACTTCTGGAATCAGTTCACTCTGGGTACGCGGTTGCACAGTCCCTTGAGAGGTGACGGTTAGATACTCGGCCGCGGCCTGAGCACGCACCACACGCACAGCCGGGGTGATGTGCTCGTAGGGCTCTGGTACCAGTTCGGGTTTATTCACCGCGAGCAAAAACGCCAGAAAGAGACCGGCGACCAGCAGCACGACAGGGTAGAGAATCTTTTTGTCCATAAAGGTTTACCGCATGTGGCCGGATAGACTGGCCACTTATGCGTGTTGTCCCGGTTGTCGGAGGTTTAACTTTTTGCGTTTGCTTTGATCAGCGCCACGGCTGCAGCCATTTCGTCTTCGCTCATCGCCTTCAAGGTGAAGAGTTTCACCACACCCTTGGCATCGACGATGATCAAGCCACTGCCAGCTTCGCCCAGACTCCACTCGGTTACGCCTGTACCGTTGTCATCCACAACCATGGTGGAATCCGGGTGCACGCGCTTATTCTTCTCCAGTTCGGAAATCACAAACCCGCTGGTGCCCCACATGGCGGCATCCATATTCAAAATCGTGGTGACGTGTACGGTACCCGGTTCAAGGCTTGTTTGCAGCAGATCGGTGAAGGGCTCGAAGATTTTGCTGTCGCCCATGGTGGCACCAAAATACTGAATCACCTGTACCTTGCCGAGGTTCTGGTCGGATTTCCAGGGGATGAATTTGAAGTCATCGCCTGCCATTGTCAGTTCGCCGCGCTCTTCGATCGTCAATGTCGACAGAGGCGCATCGACGGCAGGTGCAGCGGCGAAACTGCTACTGCAGAAAAGTGTGAGCGTAAAAGTGGCCATCAGGCGCGATATTGTCATGGTTATTCTCCGGTTAATTATGCTTGCTGTTTTATGTGTTGATGAAGAGAGTCCTAGCGCCTGGTGGTGCGTTTTCGTCGCCCCGGCACCTTCACCACGCCGTTGTGTTGGGTGGCGAAGGGGCGGGTGCCTGAGGCCGCTCCCGGTGATACGACAGGGTGGTGTTTTGCCGGTTGTCGCGCGGGGACCAGGTGTTTACTGCCACTGCCTATCAAGTCGGAGCGGCCCATTTTTTTCAGTGCCTGGCGCAACACTGGCCAGTTGTCGGGATCGTGATAGCGCAGGAAGGCTTTGTGCAGGCGCCGCTGTGGCAGGCCTTTTACCGTTGGCATATCATCGCTTTTATGCGTTACCCGCTTCAGTGGATTTTTGCCACTGTGGTACATCGCTGTGGCACTGGCCATCGGTGACGGATAAAAAGTCTGAACCTGATCGGCGCGGTATTTGTTGCGTTTGAGCCACAGCGCCAGATGCATCATATCCTTATCCGATGTGCCGGGGTGGGCAGCGATAAAATACGGTATCAGGTACTGTTTCTTGCCCGCCGCGAGCGAGTATTTCTCGAACATCGCTTTAAACTGTTCATAGGAGCCAATACCCGGCTTCATCATCTTCGATAGCGGCCCGTCCTCGGTATGCTCCGGTGCAATCTTCAGGTAGCCGCCCACATGGTGGGTGACTAATTCCTCCACGTACTCGGGGCTCTGCACGGCGATGTCATAGCGCAGGCCAGAGGCGATCAGGACTTTTTTCACACCCTGTACATCGCGTGCTCTGCGGTAGAGGTTGATGAGCGGTTTCTGGTTGGTATCCAGGTTTTTACAGATTCCCGGAAAGACACAACTCAGTTTTCGACATTTTGCCTCCACTTCCTTACTGTTACAGGCTAACCGCCACATATTCGCAGTGGGGCCGCCCAGATCGGAAATCACACCGGTAAATGCGGGGGATTTATCGCGTATCTGTTCGATCTCGCGGATGATGGAATCTTCAGAGCGATTCTGGATGATGCGCCCCTCATGCTCGGTAATAGAGCAGAAGGTACAGCCACCAAAGCAGCCGCGCATGATATTCACCGAGTGGCGGATCATTTCATACGCAACAATGCGGGCGTCACCGTACACGCTGTGAGGAAGACGCGTATAGGGCAGCTCGAATACCTGATCCAGTTCATCGGTTTCCAGCGGCAGCGGGGGGGCGTTGAGCCACAGTTCCCGGTCACCGTGGGCCTGTACCAGTGGCCTGGCATTGTGCGGGTTGGTTTCCTTATGCAGTACACGGGAGGCATGTGCATACAGCGCGGGATCACTGCGCACCGCTTCGAATGCCGGTATGCGTATCACCGCCTGTACGTCGCGCTCAGTGACATTGCCCATCAGGGTGACCGGTTCCACTGTCTCCACCGGGCTGGATTTGGTGGCGCACTGTTCCGTGGCGGTATCTACATAGGGGTTGGCGGGCGCGGTAACGGGGCCGACCACATCGATACTGGTGGAGTCGATAACACGCCAGTCATCGGGTATACGTTTGCGAACGAAGGCGGTACCGCGCAAGTCACGTATGGTGTGAATGGGTTCGCCGGCTGCCAACCTGTGCGCCAACGAGACAATGGCACGTTCCGCGTTGCCATACAGCAGGAGATCTGCGCTGCTGTCTATCAGGATAGAGCGGCGAACCTTGTCGCTCCAGTAATCGTAATGGGCGATGCGTCGCAAGCTGGCTTCTATACTGCCGATAACGAGAGGTACCTGACGGTAGGCCTCGCGCAAGCGCTGGCTGTAGACAATCACAGCGCGGTCGGGGCGTTTATCGCCGGTATTACCGGGTGTGTAGGCGTCGTCATTGCGCCGCTTTTTGTCAGCGGTATAGCGGTTGATCATGGAATCCATATTGCCCGCTGCCACACCGAAGAACAGATTGGGCGCGCCCAGCGCTTCAAAATCAGCGGTGGAAGTCCAGTCCGGCTGCGCGATTATTCCCACCCTGAAGCCCTGTGCCTCCAGTAAACGACCGATAACGGCCATTCCGAAGCTGGGGTGGTCGACATAGGCGTCACCGGTGACAATGATGATATCGCAGCTATCCCAGCCCAGTGCATCCATCTCGGCGCGGGACATAGGCAGTTCAGGAGCGGGGCCGAAGCATTCCGCCCAGAACTTACGATAGGAGAATAAAGGTGTAGGCATGAAAACCGCGTCTTGGAAAAATCCGCGGGGATTATAGCACGCGCCTGCCGCTGTGACAGGCGCGTTGTTCAGTGGGGCCTAGAAGTCCCAGCGCAGGGTGGCACCCCAGGTGGGTGGCTCTTTGTAGTAGGCGATAAAGCGACCGGTCTGCGCTACCGCATCGGCGATAGTCGTGGTGGCCTTGCCGTCGAATACATTGCGGCCCCAGAAGGTGAGGGTGGTATTCCAGGGCTCATACACCATGCCGGCGCGCAGGTTCACCACATCGTAGGAGCCATCGAGCTTCTCCGGGTCGTTGTTTACGTCCGTCATGCGCTCATCGGTCCAGATGTACTCGCCGTGGACGAATCCGCCGATCGTGTCGGTGACGCGAAACTGCTGGTTGGCGGTTATCGCTACGACGTTTTCTGGGTTGCCGGAGACCATACCGCCGCTGCGGTCACAGGAGCCAGTTGGTCCGATAACTGTTTGGCCGCTGACTGGATCGATCACAGGGTTGCCGGTTATTGGGTCAATAACTGGCCCATAATTGGTATCGGGGTCGGGTGTGCTGGTTTGCCACGGCGTGCCACTCCAGCAGGGGCCGTTCTCGAAATCGGAGTATTCCGCGTGATTGTAGGCATAGCCCATTGTGATGGTCGTGTTTTCCGTGGGCATCCACAGCAGATCGAGTTCGCCGCCATACGTTTCGGCGGTGCCGGCGTTATCCAGCGCAAAACCGCCGCCCTGGAAGGAGATCGTCTGCAAATCATCGGTATCGGTTTTATGTAACGCGACATTCACACGCAGCCCCTGTTCCGGAAACTCCGCCTTCATGCCCAGCTCAAACGATTCCGCCGTTTCCGGTTCAAACACCGTATTTACCGTAAGCGGTGTGCGATCTGTATTGATACCGCCCGCCTTGTAACCTGTGCCGTAAGACGCGTAGAACATGGTCTGGTCATTCATAAACCAGCTGAGTTTGAAGGTGCCTGTGACCTTGCTTTCATCAAAGTTTTCATCGACGTTAGGTCGCGGTGCTAACTCGGTCAGGCCGACAAACCCTGGGGGGGCCGGTGAAGGGACTTCTGTGAACGTATTGTTCATGTCCTTGTTTTCCGACGTCCAGCGCAAACCGCCTGTTACGACAAGCTGATCGGTAAGGTGATAGTCAGCCTGGCCAAAAATCGCATAGCTGTCGTGTTTCTGGTCAGCGACATTGCGCGCCAGACTGCCCGGGGGCAGGAAGGACTGGGGCAGGGGTGGATCGATTTCCAGAAAGGCGCTGGCCAGTATATAGGCGTCCTCGCCGAGGATGGTTTCGGTTTCTGAATCGAGAGTCTGGTGGAAGTAGTAGACACCGGCCACGTAGTTGACCTTGTCTTCAAACAGATCGCCGCTGATACGCAATTCCTGCGAGTACTGTTCCTGCTGCAAGTCGTTGGTTCTTATCAGTGCGTCGATATCGTAGAAATCCGCATCAATGCGATCCTTGGCGTCGTGCTTGCGATAAGCCGAGATACTGGTGACAAGAAAGTAATCTGTCTGCCAATCGGCCTGCAGAGATACCCCTTCGTCGGTATTTTTCGACTCCGGTTTGAAGCTGGTGCTGACCTTGTAGTCATAGAAGTCGCTGCCACTTAAAACGGTGCCGCCGAGCTGGTTCTGTACGGTGAGGTCGGTTCCAGGTTTTGCCGGCGGCGCGGGGTTCTGGGCATAAAAGTTGTTTTCCCAGTTGCCTACCGCACAACATTTTTCATCGACTTCGGAGTGATCGCCGATAAACCGCAGGGTGAGGTCCTCGTTGGGCGTATACAGTGCCTGGAAGCGCAGTCCCCAGCGGTTCCTGTCATTGATCGCATTGTCCTGCTGCACATTATTTCCGACAGCATCTACTGTGCCATCCCGGTCCATATTGAAACCGGTGAAACGCAGGGCCAGGACATCATCAATCACCGTCACCGACTTGGCGGCATTGATGTCCAATAAGCCGTAATCACCCGCGCCGCCTTCGATGTAGCCGGAGCCTTCAAAATCGGGCGCAACGCTGTCTATAAGAATGGCACCGGCCGGGGTGTTACGGCCAAACAGTGTTCCCTGAGGCCCGCGCAGTACTTCGATAGACGCGATATCGACCATATTGTTGATCATCGAACCCTGCCGCGCGCGGTAGACGCCATCGACGTACAGGCCGACGGAGGATTCCAAACCGAAATTCTGGGTGCTGGTGAAAATACCGCGAATACCGAAACTGGTATTAGAGGATGTCTGTGTTTGATCGACGGTCAGGCTGGGCGCGATAGCCGATAATTCGAACATGTCGCGAACCCCGGATTCCCTGAGCATTTCGCCGGTAAACGCCGTCACAGCGACAGGGACATCCTGCAGGTTCTGAGAGCGTTTCTGCGCGGTCACCACAACCTCTTCGAGGGCACCCTCTGCGAGTACCGTATTAGGCGTGCTGGCAAGCACCGCGGTGCTTATAGCTAGGGCCAGAGAATGTCGTTGCAGGTGCTTCATATCGAGAGCCTCTTTAGTTTTATTGTTAGTCTATTATCACCGGTCGACTGGCCAGGCGACAATTCATCTTAGGTCAGGCAGGCAAAAATGTCCCCGCAATAATCCCACTTTTTTTGTATGCAAGCGAGCTATGGCTGTAACAGAGCGGCATTGCCGGTATCACTGAGGTGCATGCCCCGGCTTTGGCAGAGGAGAGCCGCAGTTCCTGCAGTAATGCGCCGTAGGATCGCGTTCGACGGAAGCGCAATTGCTGCAGTTGCGTGAATCGCGCGTCTCTCTGTTCCTGTGCGCCTGTTGCGCTGCCGTCAACTCAGCAGTGATGATACCCGTGGGCACCGCTATCACGGCATAGCCGATCAGCATGCCGGCGGCAGCGATAATGCGTCCGATAACGGAGTGGGGCACGACATCGCCATAGCCAACCGTGGTGATGGTTACAATTGCCCAGTAGATGCTGACGGGAATGTTGTTGAAGCCGTTCTGCCCGCCCTCGGCCACGTAGACCAGGCATCCGAAAATGGTTGTCAGAATTAACATCATCGCGAAGAAGACAAACACTTTTCGCGCCGAGCGGCGCAGAGCGCCCGCCAGGAAGTTAGCTTCTGCCAGCAGGGTGAGCAGCCGCAGTACCCGAAAGATGCGTAATATTCGAAGTAGTCGAATAATCAGCAGCGGCGCTGTCTGCGGCACAAACAACGAAAGATAGGTCGGGAGCAGGGCCAGTAGATCCACAACACCGTATATGCTAAGAACATAACCCTTGCGATTGGGCGCGCACCAGATCCGGATTAGGTACTCCACGGTGAACATCAACGTGAAAACCCACTCCAGTTTGAGGTAAAAATTGCCGTACTCAACATCCAGTTTGTGCACCGAATCCAGCATGATGACAGCCACGCTGGCGAGGATGACGACAATCAGCCCTATATCAAACCATTTTCCAGCCGGGGTCTCAGTGCCGAAAATGATCTCGTAGTATTTTTCCTGAAGTGGCGATTGTTGTCGCTTTGACATGGGGTATTTTTACCGGGGGCTGGCCACTGTGCTGTGTGGCCACTATATTAAACGCTGCGGACTTTGTACAACAGGATGAGACTCGAAAGGTTGGAGAATGCCATGCCCTTACCCATCTATCAGGTAGACGCCTTTGCAGACGGCGTATTTAAAGGTAACCCAGCTGCGGTAATGCCACTGCAGGCCTGGCTTGATGATTCGCTGCTGCAAGCCATTGCGATGGAGAATAACCTGTCCGAAACCGCCTATATAGTAGCCAGAGAAGGGGGTTATGACCTGCGTTGGTTCACGCCGCAGGTGGAAGTTGATTTGTGTGGTCACGCCACTCTGGCGGCCGCCCATGTACTGTTCGAGCATATCGGCGTTGAGACAGATGAAATCCTGTTCCATACGCGCAGTGGTGAATTGAAGGTACGCCGTGCGGGCGCTCGCATCACCCTGGATTTTCCCGCCACTGATCTCGTGTTAGTCGATGTCGACCTCGCTGTGTGCAATGCGCTAGGTGCCATTGCCAGTGAAGCACTGGCCCCTTCGAGCGGGTCGGGTGCAAAGCTGTACGTCTACGAATTTCAGGAAGATATTGCAAAACTGGCGCCGGATTTCGCAGCGCTGCTGGCCGCTGGTGCTGGGAGTGTCA
Organism: Halioglobus japonicus; assembly: GCA_902705825.1. GTDB lineage: Bacteria > Pseudomonadota > Gammaproteobacteria > Pseudomonadales > Halieaceae > Marimicrobium. The sequence continues at coordinate 180,310 of CACSIL010000002.1, forward strand.
TCGTCTCGGCGCCGGGAGACGAGTGCGATGTCGTTTCACGCTTCTTCGGCCCCGGCGTCGGTATCAACGAAGACCCCGTCACCGGGTCAGCGCACTGCAGCCTGGTTCCGTACTGGGCCGCTCGCCTGCATAAGGAGCAGTTGCAGTGCCGGCAAATTTCAGCGCGCGGAGGCAACCTCGATTGCGAACTCAAGAATGGCCGCGTTTTCATGACCGGTTCAGCCGTAACGTTTATGCAGGGGACAGTTGAGAGCGTGTAGTGTTTATTGGCGCGTGTGTTTTAAAGAATATGAGGTTGCACCTTTGTCGAAAAATTTCGCTGCGATGTTGTTACAACAATGCAAATTACGGAAGCCTTCAGGCCATTGGGTGTGGGGAAGCTATGCAGCGAATGGCTTTTTCTTTTGAGCAAGCATAGCTTCCCCACACCCAATGGCCGCGAATAACCAGCAAAAACAACCCGTTGCCAGCAGCCCCCAACGTCCATCAAAATTCCAAATCGAACGACATGCCAGACATGCGATAGCCAGAGTTAAAGCTGCGCCACCACATCCACCATAGCCGCAGTCAACGTCGCGACATCTGCAGTGCCCATCACATAGGGGGGCATCGCATACACCAGCTTGCCAAACGGGCGCACCCAAACCCCTCGCTCCACAAACATCGGTTGCACCTCACGCAAGTCCACCGCTTCTCGCAACTCGATGACGCCTATCGCGCCCAATGTGCGAACATCCGCCACATTGGGTAAATCGCGGGCGGGTGCGAGCCCCGCAGTCAGTTCGTCATTGAGGCGCTCGACAGTGCGTTGCCAGGGCTGCGACAAGAGTAGCTGGATACTGGCCAGCGCAGTGGCGCAGGCCAGAGGGTTGGCCATAAAAGTCGGGCCGTGCATAAAGGCACCGGCCTCGCTATCGGTGATGCCACTGCTGATACGGGCATTACACAGCGTTGCCGCCAGTGTCATATAGCCGCCAGTGAGTGCTTTGCCGACACATAAAATATCCGGCACCACAGCGGCGTGCTCCAGTGCAAACAGCTTGCCGGTGCGGCCAAAGCCGGTGGCAATTTCGTCGAAAATCAGCAGTACATCGTATTCGTCACACAGGGCACGTAGCCTTACAAGGTACTGCGGTGAATAAAACCGCATGCCGCCGGCACCCTGTACCACAGGTTCTACGATAACAGCGGCAAGTTCCTCGCTGTGGTGGGCTAATAGCTGTTGCATCTCTTCGATATCGCGGTCTTCGCAGTTGGCTTCAAATGCGCAGGCTGGTGCCGGTGCAAACCGTTGCTGCGACAGTGCCGCGCCGAATAAATGATGCATGCCCGTCACGGGATCGCACAGTGACATGGCGCCAAAGGTGTCGCCGTGATAGCCATTGCGCAGTGCCAGAAACTGTTGTTTCCTGGGTTTGCCGATACTGTACCAGTACTGGATCGCCATCTTCATTGCGACTTCAACAGACACGGAGCCGGAGTCGCTGAAAAACACTCGCTCCAGGGCCGGTGGTGTGAGATCCACCAGTAATTGTGCTAACTGCACGGCGGGTTCGTGTGTCAGGCCGCCAAACATCACGTGAGACATGTTTTGCAGTTGTGATTGCACTGCCCGATTAAGCACGGGGTGGTTATAGCCGTGTATGGCGCACCACCAGGAGGCCATACCATCGATCAACTCTTTGCCATCGGCGAGCTTGAGGCGCACGCCGTCGGCACTGATCACCGGAAAGGCATCGGCGCCGCCGGTAGCCGGCGCATACGGATGCCAGATGACGGCGCTGTCAGCGCGTTGTATTGCGTCCCATGAGGAGTGTGTCATAACTCGGCCAGTAACTGGTTAATCGTGGGCAGCACATTGGCCATAATGATGGGCTGGGCTTCGACCGTGGGGTGCAGGCCGTCCGGCTGCACCAGTTGCGGATTTGCGGCAACACCGTCGAGCAGAAAAGGCCCCAGTACACTGCCGGTTTCTGCGGTTACCGCAGAAAAGCTCTCGCGAAATCTCGAGGTATAGCGTGCACCGTAATTGGGAGGGATTTCCATAGGTAACACGATAACCCTGGCGCCGCTCGCCTGAGCCATTGTCACCAGGGCTGAGAGGTTACTTTGTAATGTCTGCAGCGGGAAGCCGCGCAAGCCATCGTTACCCCCCAGTTCGATGATAACAACACTGGGGTTGTGTTCTTTCAGCAGTGCCGGAAGTCGCCGCAGCCCACCGGAGGTTGTTTCGCCGCTGATGCTGGCGTTGATCACTGTGAACTGAGGGTATTGCGCCTGCAGTTCATCCGCAAGTTGCGCAACCCAGCCCTGTTCAAGAGACATACCATAGGCCGCACTGATACTATCTCCCAACACCAGAATTTTCTGCACTGGTTGTAAGTCCTGTCCGTCGGCACGCACATTTGCGGCGAGAGCCGACAGCAGGCATCCAAAAAAGAGTGAATTGCGTATAACGCGGTAAAGGGCACGATGCATGATCAAATGTGACAATCTCCAGAAACGGGTTCCGATGGCGGGCGCAGAGCTTGCGATACTGAAAGGGATTACGCTGGAAATCAAGTCGGGAGAATCCGTTGCCATAATTGGGGCGTCCGGCTCTGGCAAGTCGACGCTGCTCGGCTTGTTGGCGGGCCTTGATGAAGCGACGGCGGGTAGCGTGGTGATAGACGGGACCGATCTTGGGGCGTTAAGCGAAGATGAGCGCGCGCGTTTTCGCGGGCAGCACATCGGTTTTGTGTTCCAGTCTTTCCAACTGTTACCGGCGCTTACGGCACTTGAAAACGTGATGTTGCCGCTGGAGTTGCAGGGTCAGAACAACGTTGAGGAGCAAGCCCGGCACTACTTGCAACGTGTAGGTCTACAGGCGAGGACGGGACACTATCCCCTGCAATTGTCCGGAGGAGAGCAGCAACGGGTGGCTCTGGCGCGGGCCTTTGCATCCAAGCCTGCCATTTTGTTCGCCGACGAACCTACCGGCAACCTAGACACCACCACGGGTGAATACATTATCGACCTGTTATTTGAGCTGAATAGGGAAGAGGGCACCACGCTGGTATTAGTGACTCACGATCAGGTACTGGCCGATCTATGCCAGCGGCGTCTGCGCCTCGATGGCGGCGCGCTGGTGCAGGAGTAGATTCGGGTGTCGATGACAGCGACAAAAATGCTGGCGCGCGATTGGCGCGGCGGCGAGTTGGGCGTGCTGGTAATGGCCCTAGTGCTAGCGGTAGGCGTTGTCTCCGGTATTAGCGCGTTTACCACGCGGCTGCAGAATGCGCTGGAACAGGAAAGCCACCGGTTTCTGGCGGCTGATCTGGTGGTAACCAGTGGTCGGGAGTTGCCGCTGGACTGGAGTCGGTCAGCCTCAGAAAAGGGGCTGCAGCACGCACTGACATTACAATTCCCCTCCATGGTCTACGTAGGGGAAGAGAGTATGGCCCTGGCGTCGGTCAAGGCTGTCACTGATGGGTATCCGATGCGAGGCGAAATTACCTACAGCACGGAACCGTTCGGCGCGGTGCGCTCGGCTGACACAGGCCCGGGGAAGGGCGAAGTTTGGCTGGATTCCCGTCTGTTTGCGTTACTCGATGTGGCGGTTGGCGATAAGGTTACTATCGGCGATGCCCAGTTTTCAGTGGCGGCTGCCGCGCGTACTGAACCTGATCAGGCGGCGTCTTTTTACGGTTACGGCCCACGTGTTCTTATGCATTACGACGACATTCCGGCAACCGGTGTCGTGCAGCCCGGTAGTCGCGTTGAGTACCGGCAGTTGTACGCGGGTGAGACCGCCGCAATTGGTGAATTTCAGCAGTGGTTGGAGCCGCAATTACGCGATGGCCAACGCGCAGTCACTGTCGATGAAGGGCAACCGCGAATCGGCAGCGCGCTGGATCGCGCCGAGAGTTTTTTACTGTTAGCGGGCAGTTTGGCGGTGGTGCTGGCGGGCGTTGCTGTCGCGCTCGCTGCGCGGCGCTTCAGTGAGCGCCACCACGATTACGTGGCCATCATCAAAAGCCTCGGAGCAACTTCCGGTACAGTCAATCGGCTCTATGGCAGCAGCCTGATGTTGCTCGGCGTCATTGCCACTGCGCTGGGGTGTCTGATGGGCTGGGGTATACAGGCGCTGTTTTTTTCCCTGTTTGCCGAGCAATTGCCGATACAACCCGGGCCCAGTGGTGTGCGTCCCTATGCGATTGGCGCGGTGACATCACTGACCTGTTTGTTCTGCTTCGCCTGGCCGCCACTGCGTCGCCTGGCACACGCCAGTCCGTTGCGGGTGTTGCGGCGTGACCTACCGATGGAAAACCGACAGGCTATCTATGATTACGTGCTGGGACTGGTAGCGGTCACACTGTTGATGTGGTGGTACAGCGGGGACTGGAAGCTGACTCTGGCTGTGCTCGCAGGTCTCGGGCTCACTGCGGGCCTTGGCTTCTGTTTGGCTCTCACACTGCTGCGGGGCGGGCGTCTGGTGGGTATGAGCGCCGGCAGTATCTGGCGCCTGGCGCTGGCGGGTCTGCAGCGAAGGGGCACGGCCAATGCGTTGCAGGTAGTTATTTTTGCTATGGCCATCATGATGTTGCTGGTGCTTCTGCTGGTACGTACTTCGCTGATTGATGAATGGCAGGCGCAGTTACCCAGCGATGCCCCCAATCACTTTATGATTAACATCGGTCCCGAAGATGTACAGGCCATCGAGCAGACACTGCGCGCGGAAAATATTACCAGCGAGCCATTCTTTCCGATGATTCGCGGGCGCATTATGACCGTGAAGGGCGAGGAGCTGCCCGTCACCGATGACGTGGAAGAGGGGCGTCGTCAGCGCGAGATCAATTTCACCTGGTCGGATACCCTGCCTCACGAGAACCGGCTGGTGGCAGGGGAGTGGTGGCAACCGGGCACAGAAGAAGCCCTGGTGTCGCTGGAAGAAGAGTTCGCTGCTCGCATGGGGCTTACCGTGGGTGACTCGGTGAGCTTTCTGGTCGGCTCTGCGCCACTTGAGGCGCGCGTGGCCAGTATTCGCCAGTTGCAGTGGCAGTCGATGCGGCCCAATTTTTTCCTGGTTTTCCCGCCCCGTTTACTGGTGGATTACCCCGCAACCTTCATGACGAGTTTTCATCTGGATGAAGCCGATAAAGGCTTTCTCAATCGTTTTATACGGCGCTTTCCCACCGTGACCGTGATTGAGATGGACATCGTAGTAGAGCAGATTCGAACCATTATCAATCAGGTTTCGGCTGCGATAAATCTGGTGTTGGTGGTTATTCTGGCCGCTGGCGCTCTGGTGCTCATCGCCGGTGTGCAGGCCAGTGTCGATGCCCGGGTGCACGAGAGCGCGATACTGAGGGCGCTGGGTGCGTCGAGGCGTCTGATTCTGGGTGGCTTATTGATCGAGTTTGCCACGCTGGGTCTGTTCGCGGGCACGCTCGCGACGCTGGCAGCGGAACTGTCGGTATATATTCTGCAAACCATGGTGATGGATATGAATTACGTCCCCACGCCGTGGTTGTGGCCGGTGGGTGTTTTCAGTGGTGCGCTGGTTATTGGCGCGCTAGGTGTATTCAGCTGCCGACGGGTGGTATCTACGCCACCGGTGACGGTATTGCGAGAGTTGTAAGTTGACGGCGGAGTTTACGGGTTGACGATGGCCACAACATTGCAGCCTTGAAGAGCAGGCGTCGAGTTACGTGGAGGAATAACTGACGCCGTCGAGAAATATTTGTACACCGAGCTTCACCTGCCGCTGTAAATCGATGTGGCGCTCGAATAGCTCCGGCGCATCGACCAGCAGTGTCGATAGCCCATAGATACTGGACCAGGCCGCATTGGCCATGTAGGCGATATCATCTACCCGCCGAAACACACCGCTTTCCACGCCATGCTGCATGATGTCCTGCACCAGTTGCAGGGTATCGCGACTGGCTTTGCGCAACTCGGGGTATTTGACAGTAGGCTGTACCGTCGGTCCAAACATCAGTTTGAATAGCTGCGGGTTCTGCGCCGCATAATCCACGTACGTCTGGGCAAACGCGAGCAGTTGCTCCTGTGGGCAGTCGCCGGTGGTGGCTGCGGCGTCGCGCAGGGCATCAAGCAGGTCGCGATAGCCGTTGGTAGCCATCGCTGCCAGCAACTCGCTCTTGTCAGAAAAGTGACGATAGGGTGCCGTTTGCGACACGCCTACCGCACGGGCCAGTGCGCGCAGACTCAATTCATCGACACCGTGCTGCTGTAACTGCTCGATAGCAGTACTGAGCAACTCAGCGCGAAGATTCCCATGGTGATAGCTTTTTGAAGTGGCAGTATTCGTCATGTCGTTAGCTTAACCCAAAAGGCGTGAGAGCTGGAACTTGCTCTTTCATGGGTAACCCTTTTGCGCCTAATTGGCAGGGTATTAGAAGTATGCAATGTATCGCAGAGGATACAGTGGCAAATCGGGAGACTAGTTGCTGAGTGTGCCGTGTAGTTGCTGCTCGCTTCAATCACAGAGTCGCGATGCGAGGCGAGCGGCAGCGATAGCACTCTGCGGCAAATGGCTGTTTCAGTTGAGCAAGCAGGATAGCATCACTGCCGCTCGCCGTTGGACCACCGCAGAAATGGGCCAATCCAATAGTGAATCAGCCCAATCAAAAAAGCCCTACGGCAGCAAGTGCTTAACCGCGTCGCGCTCCTCTGCCAGTTCCTGCTCAGTGGCAGCCAGCTTCTCACGGCTGAAATCACCGATCTCAGCGCTCTGCACGATCGTCCACTCGCCATCACTGCAACGACAGGGGAAGGAGTAAATCAGGCCTTCCTGAATGCCGTAAGAACCATCAGATTGAACACCCATGGAAACCCAGTCATCACCGTCTGTGCCCAGTGCCCAGGAGCGCACGTGACCGATGGCAGCGTTGGCAGCAGAGGCGGCCGAGGAGGCGCCGCGAGCCTTGATAATGGCGGCACCACGCTGTTGCACTACCGGGATGAAATCGTTTTCATACCACTGCTGGTCGACCAGGCTGATTGCAGATTCGCCATCAACCTTGGCATTAAACAGGTCGGGATACTGGGTGGCCGAGTGGTTGCCCCAGATTGTCATATTGGTTACATCGTTGACTGTCTTGCCGGTCTTGAGCGCAATTTGCGTTTTCGCCCGGTTGTGGTCCAGCCGTGTCATCGCGGTGAAGTTGCGTGGATTGATGTCCGGGGCATTGCGCTGTGTGATCAATGCATTGGTATTGGCGGGGTTGCCGACAACCAGTACCTTGATGTTGCGGCTGGCGTGGTCGTTGATCGCTTTACCCTGTACAGAGAAAATAGCGGCGTTGGCTTCCAGCAGATCCTTGCGCTCCATACCGGGTCCGCGTGGACGCGCACCAACCAGCAGGGCGTAATCAGAATCCTTGAAGCCGATATTGGGGTCGTCGGTGCAAACGATGCCAGCCAGCAGAGGAAATGCGCAGTCTTCGAGTTCCATTTTAACGCCGTCGAGCGCTTCCAATGCCGGTGTAATATCCAGCAGTTGCAGAATCACAGGCTGGTCATCACCCAGCATGGCGCCGGAAGCTATACGGAAAACAAGAGCATAGCCAATCTGGCCAGCTGCGCCGGTTACAGTCACGCGAACAGGTTGTTTCATGGGAGAGTGATCCTCATAAATGAATTGATGCCCAAATAAGCGGCGGACATTGTCGTGGCAAAACGGCGAAATTACAAGTTGAGCGCGTCCGGGGAGGGAATTCGAAAACACCGCACGGTATTTCGGGACGCCCGCTGACAGCGGCCTCTTATCACTACTGCGGCGGTTTTGGTTGCGCTGATGGGGTTTGAGCGGTGCAAATGTGGCCATGATCAACGATAGTTCGTCAATTCACTGGTACGCAACTGGACGCGACCAAGTACTAGCAAGTAAAATGCCCGCCAAATCAAGCACTAACGGCAATCACTGTGCGCGAACTAACCCGCAAAGACAAACTCGAATTCAACAAGCTACAGAAGCGCTTGCGCCGCAACGTGGGCAAAGCTATTGCCGATTACAACATGATCGAGGACGGTGACAAAGTCATGGTCTGCGTGTCTGGTGGCAAGGATTCCTATGGCATGCTGGATGTGCTGGTCAATCTGCGCCAGAGCGCGCCGGTGGATTTCGAACTGATCGCGGTCAATCTGGACCAGAAACAGCCCGGCTTCCCCGAGGAAGTGCTGCCTGCGTATCTCTCCGCGATGGATGTTCCTTATTACATTCTGGAGAAGGATACCTACAGCATTGTGAAGGAAGTCGTGCCGGAAGGTAAAACCACCTGCGGCCTGTGTTCACGATTGCGACGCGGCAGCCTGTACGGGTTTGCCCAGGATATAGGCGCCACCAAGATTGCCCTGGGGCACCACCGCGACGATATAGTCGAAACCCTGTTTCTGAATATGTTCTTTAACGGCAAGCTCAAGGCCATGCCGCCAAAACTGCTGAGTGACGACAAACAGAATGTCGTGATTCGCCCGCTGGCCTACTGCAAGGAAAAGGATCTGGCTCGGTACTCCCAGTATAGGGAATTCCCGATAATCCCCTGTAATCTGTGTGGTTCACAGGAGCACCTGCAGCGAGTACAGGTCAAAGCGATGCTGGAGCAGTGGGAGAGGGAGTATCCGGGGCGCACCGAGTCGATATTTCGCAGCATCTGCCACATCTCGCCGTCCCAACTGGGTGATCGCAAACTGTTTGATTTCGAAAGCCTGCGCATAGAACGCGATGCTGAGCTGCACGTACCTGCGATCCAGGTGGTTAACCTCTAGTGTCCGCAGACAGCGCAGGGGCGCCTGTGCTGGCGGCCCGGTCACTGTGCCTGGAGCGCGGTGGGCGTGAGTTGTTCCACGACCTGTCCTTTGATATCTGCGCCGGTCAGTTGTGGCAGATTGAGGGCGCCAATGGCGCGGGTAAAACCAGCTTGTTGCGTATTCTGTGCGGCTTGTCCCGGTACGGTTTTGACGGACAGGTAGAACGCCATGTTCCTCTGCTCTATCTGGGGCACCAGAGTGCGCTGAAAGCGCTGTTGACGCCCAGGGAAAACCTCGCTTTTCACGTCAGTGGTGACAGTCGCTACGAGGACGAGAAGATCGAATCTGCGTTGTCGCGCGTTGGCCTGTACGGCTATGAAGACGTTGCCAGCCATACGCTGTCCGCTGGCCAGCACCGGCGGGTCAACCTTGCGCGGCTGCTGCTGTCGGATGCGCCGCTGTGGTTGCTGGATGAGCCATTCACTGCTATCGATAAAGCGGGTGTAGAAGAATTGGAGGCTTTGCTGGTATCACAGGTGGCGGCAGGCGGGTCGGTCGTGATGACGTCTCATCAGACGTTAAATGTCGACTGTGATGTCCGTTTTCTGAACCTTACCACCGGGTTGGTGGCGTGACGGCGCCCGGGGCCGGCCAGTTTTGTATGAGGCTGTTGCGTCGGCAGTTGCTGCTGGCGGTAAGGCGCCCGCTGGAGATCGGCAACCCTCTGCTATTTTTTGCCATGGTGGTATCCCTGTTTCCACTGGGGCTGGGCCCATCTCCCCAGACGTTGGCCGACTTTGCGCCCGGAGTGCTGTGGATTACCGCTTTGCTGTCCAACCTGTTGACGTCCGATGCGGTGTTTCGCAGCGATTTTGATGACGGTAGTCTGGAGCAATTGTTGCTGGCGCCACAGCCGCTGTATCTGTCAGTGTTGGCATACATCGGCGCGCACTGGATCACCACCGGGCTGTTGTTGGCCATCGTGTCACCCGTGTTTGCGCTGATGTTGAATTTACCGGGGCAGGGGATTGCTGCGCTGATGGCCAGTTTGTTGATCGGCACGGCGCTGCTGAGCCTGATTGGTGGTATTGGTGCGGCGCTCACCGTCGGGCTCAAGCGTGGGGGGATGCTGATTTCACTGTTGATCCTGCCGCTGTATATGCCCGTACTTATATTTGGTACTGCAGCGGTGCAGGCGGCGGTCACGGGTTTTCCCGCGGGACCGTACCTGGCCATTCTTGGTGCGATGCTGTGTTTGGCTATCGCGCTGGCACCTGTGGCGATGGCCGCTGGATTGAGGATAAGTATTGATGCGTGACAATCTTTTATCGTTGAACACGTGCGCGACGGACATTTGGTTGTCCGGCGCGGCACGCTCTGTATAATTGCCGCGGCAATGTGGCCTATTTTTCATAAGTTCGGATCCCCTCCCTGGTTGTACTCCATCTCCGGTGCCATCCTGCGTTGGCTGTTGCCCATCACGCTGATCGCACTGATAACCGGAGCGATCTGGGGCCTGCTGTTTACGCCTGCTGAGAATGTACAGGGAAACAGTTACCGCATTATCTATATTCATGTGCCCGCTGCTGTCGTGGCGCTTGCGGGCTACTATGTGATGGCGCTCGCGGGAGCTGTCAGCCTCATCTGGCGGATGAAAATGGCCGATGTGGCGATGAAGGCAGCTGCGCCTGTGGGGGCGGCCTTTACGTTTATCGCACTTTTTACCGGCGCAGTCTGGGGCAAGCCGACCTGGGGCACCTGGTGGGTGTGGGATGCGCGGATTACGTCCATGCTGGTGTTGCTGTTCCTGTATCTGGGCGTGGTGGCGCTGTATGAAGCATTCGACAACAAGGAGGCAGCGGGTAAGGCCTGTGCCGTCCTCAGCCTGGTGGGCATGGTGAATATTCCGATTATCTACAAGTCTGTAGATTGGTGGTACTCACTGCACCAGGGTGCTTCCATCAAATTCACCGGTGAGACCAGTATCCACAGCAGCATGCTGTACCCTCTGTTGCTGATGATTGCCGCTTTTTACGCACTGTTTACCTGTTGCCTGCTGCTCAACATGCGCGCGGAGTTGCTGCAGCGTGAGCAGCGCACGCAGTGGGTGCGAAAACTTATCGACAAAGAAGTGGTCAATTGATGTACTTTGACAGTCTGCAGGCAGTGCTGCACATGGACGGCCACGGGTTTTACGTGTGGGCAGCCTACGCTGTAACCCTCGTGACGTTAACGGCAACAGTCATAGCACCCGTGCTGCGGCGCAGGCGCTTTTTACGGCAATTGGCCGCACAGCTTAAACGCGCGCAGGGCGCAACGGCGGCAAGCGCCAGGAGAATTAATTGATGCACCCGGTGCGAAAACAACGGCTTTACCTTGTTTTATTCATTGCTCTGTTTTCCAGTATTGCGATTGGCCTCGTGGTTTATGCACTGCGCGGCAATATCAACCTGTTTTACCCACCTGCAGACGTCGCCGCCGGGCTGGCCCCGGTAGGGCAGCCTATTCGGGTTGGCGGGATGGTGCTGGAAAACAGCATAGACCGTGCCGAGGATAGTCTGGCTATTCGCTTTAAGCTGACCGATTACGAGGCCAATGTGGAAGTTGTCTATGTCGGAATCCTGCCCGATTTGTTTGCCGAGGGGCAGGGTGCGGTGGCTTCTGGCGTCCTCAACGAGGACGGTGTGCTGGAAGCCACAGAAATACTCGCCAAACACGATGAAAACTACATGCCGCCGGAAGTGACACATGCGCTGGAAAGCTCGGGTTACGATGAAAAGGGCAATGCCAAATGATTCCTGAATTCGGTCACTTCGCGCTCATCCTCGCTCTTTGTCTGGCGCTCATCCTGGCCACGGTCCCCGCCTGGGGAGCCTGGCGTGGCAACAGTGTGGCGATGTCGCTGGCTCCCAGTCTGGCGGTTGGCATCCTGGTGTTTGTGGGGATCAGTTTCGGCTGTCTGGCCGCGGCCTTCCTGCAGGATGATTTCTCGGTGCAGCTGGTTGCGTCCCACAGCAACACGCTATTGCCACCGATCTACAAGTTTTCTGCTGTCTGGGGGAATCACGAAGGCTCGCTGGTGTTGTGGGCATTGATTCTGGCGTTCTGGACAGCCGCTGTTGCACTGTTCAGTTCACAGTTACCGCTGCTGGTTTTATCCCGGGTACTTTCGGTGATGGGGGCTATTTCTGTTGGCTTCCTGTCGTTCTCCCTGATTACCTCCAACCCGTTCGCGCGGTTGTTGCCCGGCGCACCGGCTGACGGTGCCGACCTGAATCCGCTGCTGCAGGACCCCGGCCTGATTATCCATCCGCCGCTGCTCTATATGGGCTATGTCGGATTCTCGGTGGCCTTTGCTTTTGCGATTGCCGCGTTACTTGGCGGCCGACTGGACGCCTCATGGGCACGCTGGTCGCGACCGTGGACGAATACAGCCTGGGCCTTCCTCACTCTGGGCATCATGCTCGGCAGTTGGTGGGCCTATTATGAACTCGGCTGGGGCGGCTGGTGGTTCTGGGATCCGGTGGAGAATGCGTCTTTTATGCCCTGGTTGGCGGGAACGGCACTGGTTCATTCTTTGGCGGCTACTGAAAAACGGGGTCTGTTCAAGAGTTGGACGGTGTTGCTGGCGATCTTCGCGTTTTCACTGAGCCTGCTGGGAACCTTCCTGGTGCGATCGGGGGTGCTGACATCAGTGCACGCGTTTGCGGTCGATCCGGAGCGGGGGATGTTCATTCTGGTGTTCCTCGCGCTGGTTGTGGGTGGCTCGCTGACCCTGTATGCATTGCGCGCGCCGGCTGTAAGCAGTCGCGTGAGCTTCGCCTGGGTGTCGCGTGAGAGCTTGTTACTGTGCAACAACGTGGTGTTTCTGGTCGCTGCGCTGACTGTACTTTTTGGCACCATGTTTCCACTGATCGTGGATGCGCTCGGTATGGGCAAGGTCTCGGTCGGACCGCCGTACTTTAACGCCGTATTTGTGCCACTGATGGCGCTGCTGGTGCCGGTCATGGGTTTGGGGCCGGTGTCACGCTGGAAGCGCGACTCCTTGAGTCGCTGGCGCGGTGAGCTGATTATTCCTACGGTTGTGGCGGTGTTGTGCGGTATCACCTTGCCTGCGTTGCACGCGCCTTACAATATCTGGGTGGCGCTTGCCGTGCTGCTGTCGAGTTGGCTGGTGTTGGGGCTGGTAAAGGATTTCTGGGAGCGCCTGCGCAGTGCGTCCACGACAGCAGGCGGGTTGCGTCGCCTGACGCCGGGATACTGTGGCATGGTGATCGCCCATCTCGGGTTTGCAGCCTGTGTCATTGGCATTGTGGCCACCAGTCAGTACTCGGTTGAACACGATCTTAAAATGGATCCGGGTGATACCCGGGAAATGGCTGGCTACAATTTTCGTTTTATCGAGGTGGCCGAGGTGAGTGGTCCTAACTTTGTGGCCCAGGAAGCGCGCTTTGAAGTCACGGAAGATGGTGTGCCGGTCGCCAGTATGAATCCACAGAAACGGCGCTATCTGGCCAGTGGTTCGGTGATGACAGAAGCGGCCATCGATGCCGGCCTGTTCCGCGACCTCTATGTGGCGATGGGCGAGCCGGTAGGTGACAACGGCGCCTGGGCAATGCGCCTGCACTATAAGCCGATGGTGCGCTGGATGTGGTTGGGCGCGATATTGATGGCAATAGGCGCATTTACTGCCGCTGCCGACAAGCGCTATCGACGACAGCGTAAAGCGCTTCCCACAGCTGATGAGGCGGTGTTACATGGCGCCTAGAATCAAGCTTTTCCTGCCGTTATTTCTATTTGCCTTGCTGGCTATAGTGCTGTTTCGCGGTCTGTTTCTGGATCCCAGTGAAATGCCCTCCGCGCTGATTGATCGGCCGCTGCCGGCATTTACTCTTCCTGAGTTGGGTGGGGCGCAGCAATTGTCGCGCGATGATGTCACCGGGCAGGTTGCCCTGTTGAATGTCTGGGCCACCTGGTGTGTGTCCTGTCGCGTCGAGCATCCCTATTTACAACAGTTGGCAGATGCCGGGATTCCGATATACGGGCTCAATTATAAGGACAATGACAGCGCGGCGCAGGGCTGGCTGGATGAGTTGGGTAACCCCTACCGCCTGGTTATCGCCGACCGCGATGGCACCCTGGGCCTGGATCTGGGCGTCTACGGGGCGCCGGAAACGTATTTGCTGGATGCCAACGGCGTTGTGCGTTACCGCCACGTGGGTGTGGTCAATGAAGACGTGTGGCAGACGATTCTCGAGCCACTGTATCTGCAGTTGAATCAGGGGCAGGTCGCACCGTGAAAACTTTACGTATTCTTCTCGCCGGTGTTTGCCTGGCGTTAGCCGGCCAGGCGTGGGCACTCATTGAAACCTATGATTTCAGCAGTCCCCAGTTGGAGGCGCGCTACCAGCAATTGAGTGAAGAGTTGCGCTGCCCCAAGTGCCAGAACCAGAACATTGCCGATTCCAATGCGCCTATCGCACAGGATTTGCGCAAGTTGCTTCACCAGCAGCTGGAGGCCGGTGCAAGCGACGATGAAATCCTCGACTATATGTCGGATCGATACGGTGAGTTTGTGCGTTATCGGCCGCGCTTCGGTGGCACTACAGTGTTTCTCTGGCTGGCGCCCTTGCTGCTCCTGTTGGCGGCCATTGGCGTGTTGCTTATATCACTGCGCTCGCGAGCAGATACGGGCGCCGCCGATGGCTCTGTACTCACTGAACAGGAGCAGGCGCGAATACAGCGTTTGCTGGACAAAACGGAGCAGGATTCTTGACCACATTTATGCTGGCCTGTGCCGGACTGGTACTTCTAAGTAGTGTTTTTTATCTGTTCCCCAGGATGCGTTCAGGAGCGGCCGAGGCCGATCTTGATCGCGCCAATCTGGAGTGGTTCCGACAGCGTGAGGCCGAGTTGATACGCGACGGCGAAAGTGGCTTGCGCGAAGACGCACGTATTCGCCTGCTGGAGGAGCAGCACGAGCGCAAAGAGCAGCAGATAGAACTGCAAAAAGACACCGCCCGTTCATTTCCGGTATGGGTTTTGCTGCCTCTGGTGGCCGTGCTCGCCAGTGCGCTGTATTACGCCTTGGGCGCAGCGCCTGATGTGCTGATTACCCAGCGCCTGCAGGGGATGCAATCCGACACAACGCCAGAGCAGATGCGCACGCTCATCAAAGATGTAGAAACACGCTCAGCGCAGCGCCCCGATAACCTGCATTATCTGGCGATGTTGGGGCAGTTTTATATGGCGGAGGAGGATTACGGCCAGGCTGCCAGGACTTACGATACGCTGGTAGACGCGGTACCCGGCGACGCACAGGCTCTGGCCTACGCAGCGCAGGCGGAATATCTGGCTAACGAGCGCACTCTCGGTGATCGCGCCCGGTTGCGTGCGGAACAGGCTCTGGCAGCTAATCCACATCAGCGCACAGCCCTGGGCCTGCTGGGTATGGCCTCTTTCGAACAGGGGCAGTACCGCGCCGCTATTGAGTATTGGCAGCGGCTTGTTGCGATGGAACCGCCGGGCTCAGAGAGTGCGCAAATGATTGGGCAGGTAATTGCCACCGCGCGCCAGCAACTGGCACAGGAAGACCCGACAAGCGCTGCTTCCGTGGCGCAGCAGCCAGCTGCCGCTGCATCTACCAAGGGCGTGACAGTGACTGTTACAGCGCCGCCGGGTGCCGCCATCGCGGCCACAGATACTGTCTTTATATTGGCGCGCAACGCCAATTCCGACAGCCGTATGCCCATCGCGGTGCAGCGCTTGAGCGGTGCACAGCTGCCGGTCACCCTGCGCCTGGATGACGGAAATTCCATGGCGGGACAGAAGCTCTCTCAAACAGCATCGGTTATCGTCGCCGTGCAGGTCTCTGCCAGCGGTCAGCCTGGAGAGGCAAATGCATCGTGGTTAGGGCAGGTGGGACCCATTGCGCCTTCCGATGATGCCGAACCGCAAACGATTGTTCTGCACAGCAATACCGATTCTTCCGAGTGATTCTCAAATGGGACGGTTTATAGTGGCGGATTATCAAGGTGTGTTCAGCCGGTGAAATCCGCGTAGATCTATCATCCGCTGGAGGACGCCACAGTGGCATTTTCGAGGTGGCTGTAGCGCTGCAGCTGATGTCGCCCGAGGCCTGGTCAAAAAGCGAATTTCCGTATTTCCCCTGTTCAGGCATAGTGTTGTTCGATTAAAGTATATACACTACATCTTGTGTTTCAGCGCCAGAGAGAATTTTCGTTTAGCTGAAATAAACGTATAAAAAACAAATGGTTGTGCAACATACTTAAGGTGCTATGCGACTAAAGTCAATCAAACTGGCAGGATTCAAGTCATTCGTGGATCCCACGTCGGTCAATTTCCCCAGTAATATGTGTGCTGTTGTGGGCCCTAATGGCTGCGGCAAATCCAATGTTATTGATGCTGTGCGCTGGGTGATGGGGGAAAGTTCCGCAAAAAACCTGCGCGGCGAGTCCATGGCTGATGTCATCTTCAATGGCTCCGTCAATCGGCAGCCAGTTGGGCAGGCTTCCATCGAGCTGGTGTTCGATAACAGCGAAGGTCGCGTCGGTGGCGAATACGCCAGCTACGCCGAAATATCCACGCGGCGACAGGTCACGCGCGATGGACAATCAGACTACTTTCTCAATGGCACCAAATGCCGTCGCCGCGACATAACCGACATCTTCCTGGGTACAGGTCTGGGTCCGCGCAGTTACGCGATTATCGAGCAGGGGATGATCAGTCGTCTGATCGAGTCCAAGCCGGAGGAGTTGCGGGTTTTCCTTGAGGAAGCGGCGGGCATCTCCAAGTATAAGGAGCGGCGCAAGGAAACAGAAAGCCGAATGCGGCGCACCCTCGAAAACCTTGATCGCCTGACCGACCTGCGTGATGAGCTGGCACGGCAGTTGCAACACCTGCAACGTCAGGCACAGGCGGCGGAAAAGTACACCGAGTTCAAGGCCGAGGAGCGCGAGTTGAAGGCGCAACTGCTTGCTCTGCAATGCCAGGCGCTGGACGACCAGATAAAAACGGCAACGCAGACAGTGGGCGAGCTGGAGGTCAAGCTGGAGTCGATTCACTCCGAACACCAGCATGTCGATACCGCGATCGAACAGCACCGCGTAGATCACACCGATCGCACAGATGACTTCAACAAGGTACAGGCCACGTATTACCAGCTGGGCTCCGAAGTCGCTCGTATTGAGCAGACCATCAAGCACCAGCAGGAACGCGGCCAACAACTGCAGGAAGATCTCGCACAGACGGCGTCGAATCTCGTCGAGGCGGAAAGCCATCTGGGAGAGGACCGCAGCAAGCTGAACAGTTGGGAGGCAGAGCTAGAGGTTCTGGGCCCGGATATGGAGCGTTTGCAGGCGCTTGAATCCGAATCAGCCGAGGCACTTTTACTGGCCGAAGAAGCGATGCATGAGTGGCAGCATCAGTGGGATGAGTTCAACCAGCACGCTGCCGAGCCGCGCCAACAGGCCGAAGTACAGCAATCAAGAATACAGCATCTGGAGCAGGTGTTGCAGCGTCTGCAAGGGCGTACCCGGCAGTTGGAAGAAGAAAAGCAGGGGCTGGCGACGGGCCCCGCCGACACCGAGGCGGACGAGTTAGGCGAGCAGTTGGCTGAGGTCGAGCTGACCATGGCTGAACACGAGCGGCGCAGCGAATCACTGGTAGAAAAACTGGCTTCGACCCGTGATGCACGGACTCATCTGTCGACTGAACTCAACCAGGTACGCTCGACCTTGCAGCAGATGCGCGGTCGCATGGCGTCACTGGAAGCGCTGCAACAGGCGGCACTGCAGGATAGCAGTCAGAGCGTCGGAGCATGGCTGCAGGCGCATCAGCTGACGGATAAATCGCGACTGCTGGAGACCATGCAGGTCGATGATGGCTGGCAGTTGGCAGTGGAGACAGTGCTGGGCGATTATCTGCAGGCTGTCTGTGTCGACGATATCGGCTCGTTGGGAGATTATCTGGAGAGCTTCGAGCAGGGCAACCTGCTGCTGGTAGAGCCTGCCGCCGGGGACACATCGGCCCCGGGCTATCTGTCCAGTCTGGTGCAGAGCGGCGGCCGCGCGGACGGCTTGCTCGCGGGTATTCGCGCGGCGGATGATTTAGCCCAGGCGCTGCAAGTGCGAGCGTCGCTGGCACCCCATGAATCGGTTATCACTCGTGATGGTATCTGGATGGGCCGCAACTGGGTGCGTGTGGCGCGTGTTTCCGATAGTGACGGGGGCGTCATCCAGCGTCAGGAAGAACTGGAGGCTTTGGCTGCGAAGTTGGAGGCCCAGCAGGCGCGGGAGATGGAGCTCGCGGAGCAGTTACAGGAGAGCGAGGAAGCGCTGAAAACGCTGGAAGATGAGCGCCAGGAGTGTCAGCGCGAGTTGCAACTCAGTACGCGCCAGCATGCCGAAACCAGTGCGAGGGTCTCCGCCTACCAGGCCAAGTCCGAGCAGATTAAACTGCGCAACGAGCGAATCAATACCGAGATAGACGAGGCTAGGGCCCAGTTCCAGCAGGAACAAGAGTCGGTAGCCGAGGCGAGAACGGTGTTGGCGGAGTGTATCGAACGTATGGAGGGGGACTCCCGCCGACGTGAAGAACTGTTGGCTGACCGCGACAAGATTCGTGGCACCCTGGATAGTGCGCGGCAAAAAGCACGCGAGGACAAGGATGGGGCCCATCAGGTGGCGATGAGATTCCAGTCGCTCGACACGCAGTTAAATGCTGTGCGTGAAACCATTGAGCGTACAAATAAGCAGGTATCGCAGTTACAAGAACGCCGGGAGAGCCTGAGCGCAGCTCTGCGCGAGAGCGACGATCCTCTCACAGGCTTGCGCGAAGAGCTGGAGCAGCAACTTGAGATGCGCCTGGAATCGGAAGGTGAACTCAGTATGGCGCGCCAGTTGGTGGCAGATGTAGAGCACCAGTTGCGCGAAGCTGAGCAGCAGCGGGCAGCCATTGAGCAGCGCGCGGAAACCGTGCGCAGTGAGCTGGAGCGCCAACGTATCAGCAACCAGACGCTGCAGGTGCAACGCAACACGATCTTCAAGCAGTTGCAGGATGAAAAACATGAGCTCGAGGACGTGTTGAGCAGCATGCCTGAGGGTGCCAATGAGCCGGAGTGGCAGAACGCTCTGGAGCGTGTCGCCAATCGCATCTCTCGACTGGGGCCAATAAACCTGGCGGCTATCGATGAATACAATCTGCAGTCGGAACGCAAAAACTACCTCGATGCCCAGAACGAGGATCTGGTGACTGCCCTGGAGACCCTTGAAGCGGCCATCCGCAAGATCGACAAGGAGACCCGCAACCGTTTCCGTGAAACGTTTGAAAAGGTCAATTCAGGTTTGCAGGAATTGTTCCCCCGCGTATTTGGTGGTGGCAGCGCCTACCTCGAAATGACCGGTGACGATCTACTCGATACCGGCATTACCATTATGGCGCGCCCCCCAGGCAAGAAAAACGCAACCATTCATCTGTTGTCAGGCGGTGAAAAGGCGCTGACAGCTATTGCGCTGGTCTTTTCCATCTTTCAACTGAACCCTGCGCCATTTTGTATTCTTGATGAGGTGGATGCGCCTCTGGATGATGCCAATACAGGGCGGTATGCACGTTTGGTTAAAGAGATGTCCGACAAGGTGCAATTCATTTATATTACGCACAATAAGATCTCCATGGAGTTTGCCGATCAACTGATGGGTGTCACCATGCACGAGCCGGGCGTATCAAGATTGGTGTCTGTCGATGTGGAGGAGGCCGCAGCACTGGCGGCCAGTTAATCGGACGAATCTAAAAACGGATGTAGCGAGTGGGACTGACGGATTTAACGATACGGGATTGGATGGTCATTGTTGGCGTTTTGCTGATAGTGGCTGTGTTGCTGGATGCCTGGCGGAGAATTCGCCGCGACAAGCATTCCAGGGTCAAGATGAAGCTGGTCGATCCAGATGAGCTGCCGCCTGAAGTGCCGGACGATATAGGCAAGTATGGTGAATTGCCCAACGGTGGCGCGCGTGTGGTGGAAAGAGGGGATATTCTGCGTGCCGCAGGCTATCCGCCCGGACAGAACACCGTAGGTGCCGCCTCAGGGAAGAAGCGCTCAGAGCAAGCGGCGCAGGTGAACGACGAGGACGAGCTGGTGGCGGGTATCGCCTCCACCGACGCTAGCGACGATGAGGCACAAAACCTCGATTGGCTGGACGGCCTGGTCGCCGATGAAACCATATCTGCAGATGAGCAGCAGGCGCCGCCCCCCGGTAAGCTGCCGCGCGGCGTCGAACCTGAAGTCTTCATGCTGAATGTGCTGGCGCGCAGTGAGCAGGGGTTTCGCGGCGATGACATATTACAGATTTTACTGGCCTGTGATCTGCGCTTCGGAGACATGAATTTTTTCCACCGGCATGAGTTTGAAGCCGGGCGAGGTGCTATTCAGTTTAGCGTCGCCGACATGATGCAGCCCGGTGTCTTTGATATCGACACGATGTCAGATATGACAACGCCGGGACTGGTTTTCTTCCTGACGCTGCCAGGCCCTGAAGACATGATGCAGGCCTACGATTACATGTTGGAGACGGCACAGACTGTCGCGCGTAATCTCGGCGCCGATGTGCTCGATGAGTCGCGCAGCGTACTGACCCGACAGACCATGGAGCACAGTCGTCAACAGATTCGCGAGTTGGAGCGGCGAATGCTGGCCAACACGCGCTGATAACGATTATGCCTTCGGCAGATCCGTTGCAGGAAATCGAAGACCTGCGAGAACAGTTAGACGCCTGGAACCATCAGTACTATGTGCTGGATGATCCCAGTGTTCCCGATGTCGAGTACGACCGCAGCATGCTGCGCCTGCAGCAGTTGGAACAGCAATACCCACAATTTCAACGCCCTGATTCACCTTCCCAGCGGGTCGGTGCCACGCCCCTGCAGCAGTTCAGTCAGGTGTCGCACGAAGTGCCTATGTTGTCTCTGGAAAATGCTTTTAACCAGGACGATATGCTGAATTTCAATCGGCGGCTGCTGGACCGATTGGGCGATGGCGCCGCTTCGCTGGAATTTGCCTGCGAACCCAAACTCGACGGCATCGCCGTCAGCCTGCTTTACCGGGACGGAGTGCTGGAGCGCGGAGCGACCCGTGGCGATGGCAGCACGGGCGAGGATATCACGCACAATGTCCGTACAATCCGCTCAATACCCCTGCGTTTGCGTGGCGAGGGCATTCCGCATCTCCTTGAGGTGCGCGGTGAAATCTATATGCCCAAGGCGGGTTTTGAGCAACTCAATAATCGTGCGCGGGAGCGCGGAGAAAAAACCTTTGTAAATCCGCGCAATGCCGCTGCCGGCAGTCTCCGGCAACTGGATGCCCGCGTTACCGCCGAGCGTCCTCTGGAGATGTGTTGCTACAGTGTCGGGTTGGTCGAGGGCGGCACACTGCCAGACCGTCAAGCCAGTATGCTCCAGCGGCTGAGTGAATGGGGCTTCAGGATCAATCCGGAATCTGCAGTCGTGCAGGGTATCGAGGGCTGCAATGCCTATTACGATGAACTGGCACTGCGTCGCAACAGTCTGGCTTACGATATCGATGGCATTGTCTTCAAGGTCAACGAGTTTGCTCTGCAGGAGCGTCTGGGTTTTGTCTCCAGGGCTCCGCGTTGGGCAATCGCCAGAAAATTTCCGGCACAGGAAGAGCTGACACGGTTGCTAGACGTGGAATTTCAGGTTGGTCGCACCGGTGCCATCACACCTGTAGCGCGATTGGAGCCTGTATTTGTCGGTGGTGTCACCGTAAGCAACGCCACTTTGCACAACAGCGATGAAATTGATCGCCTTGGAATTCAGATAGGCGATACCGTGATCGTGCGTCGCGCCGGCGATGTGATTCCCCAGATAGTAACCGTGGTCCTCGAGAAGCGGCCTGACAATACACGAGTGATACGATTTCCAACACAGTGCCCAGTCTGCCAATCTGCTATCGAAAGGGAGGAGGGTGAAGCTGCATGGCGCTGTATGGGTGGCCTGGTCTGTGGCGCGCAGCAAAAAGCAGCGATCAAACACTTTGTTTCTCGTCGCGCTATGGATATCGATGGCCTCGGCGACAAACTGGTCGAGCAGTTGGTTGAGGAGGGGCTGGTAGAGAATGTTGCGGGGTTGTATGCGCTGACAAAAGAACAGCTTCTGAATCTGGAAAGAATGGGTGAAAAATCGGCAGATAACCTCCTGGCGGCGCTACAGGCGAGTAAGCAGACAACGCTTCCCCGGTTTATTTTTGCGCTGGGAATTCGCGAGGTCGGTGAGGCCACGGCACTCAATCTGGCGCGTCATTTCGGCAGTTGGCCTGAGTTGGTATCAGCCACTGAGGAACAGCTGCTGCAGGTCGATGACGTGGGGCCAGTGGTAGCGGATCACCTGCGGCAATTTTTTGATTCTGATGCGAGCATGGCTGTCGTCAAGGCCCTGCAAGACGCGGGTGTGAGCTGGCCTGATATCGAGCGTTTGCCTCAGCGCGATCTCCCTCTCGCCGAACAGGTCTGGGTTGTTACCGGTAAGCTGGAGGCACTGAGTCGCGATGAGGCAAAAGCCAGGCTGCAGTCGTTGGGCGCCAAGGTTGCCGGCAGCGTGTCAGCAAAAACCACGTGCGTGGTTGCGGGCCCGGCTGCGGGTTCCAAACTAGCCAAAGCCAATGAGCTGGGTGTTGAGGTTATCGATGAGGAGTCGCTGTTGGCGCTGCTGGCAACACACGGAGTTGAGCTTTGAATCGACTCGTGCAGGTGGCTGCCGTGCTGATGGTGCTGCTGTCGGTCGGCGCCTGTACCACCAGCCCACCGCGAGACGTCAACAATCTCTGTGCGATTTTCGAGGAGAAAGATGACTGGTACGACGATGCCGCAGACGCGCGAGACGAATGGGGCAGCCCCATACCCGTAATGATGGCCATTATGTATCAGGAGTCACGCTTTCAAGCCGATGCCAGGCCGCCGAGGCGTAAACTGCTCGGCTTTATTCCATGGTTTCGACCTTCATCTGCCTATGGCTATCCCCAGGCCAAAGACGCGACATGGGAAGAGTACAAGGACAGTGGCGGGAGTTTTGGTGCCGACAGAGATGACTTTGCCGATGCGATAGATTTCATCGGTTGGTACAACTACAAATCGCGTCAACGCAGTGGTATCTCAGCGCAAAATACCTACGGACTCTACCTGGCTTACCACGAGGGTCACGGCGGCTATAACCGTGCAACCTACAAACAAAAACCGTGGTTGATGGCAGTGGCGCGTAAGGTTGAGGCCAAAGCAAATAGCTACCAGACGCAACTGGTGTCGTGCGAAGAATCTTTGAAAAGCGGCGGGGGGTTTTTCGGCTGGTTTTAGGCGGCAGCGGGCACGCGGCAGTTCAAGATGCGACACCAGTCTCACTATAAAGAGCTAAGTGTCGGAAAAGTAACACTATTCAACTCCCCCTCCTGATGAAAACCCCGCTGACATGTGCCACAATCGAAGAGCTTTTCATGCGCTTCATTGCGCGATCTTTTTATAGCCAGACCAATAAAGAGCAGGCCAGTGAAACCAACTGACACTAAGAATCCTGAGTATTTTCACAAGGTCGTGGATTGCCAGTATGCATGCCCCGCGCATACCCCGGTCCCCGAGTATATTCGCCTCATTGCCGCCGAACGGTATACCGATGCCTACATGGTCAACTGGCAATCCAATGTCTTTCCAGGGATTCTTGGACGGACTTGTGACAGACCCTGTGAGCCGGCATGTCGTCGCGTGCGCGTGGAAGAAGAGCCAGTGGCGATCTGTCGGCTCAAGCGCGTTGCAGCAGACAACAAGGATGATATCTCCGATCGGCTTCCCGAGATTCCAAGCAAGAAAAATGGCAAACGTGTTGCGCTTATCGGCGCCGGCCCGGCATCCCTGACAGTGGCGCGTGGTCTGGCACCACTGGGTTACAGCATCGATATTTACGACAACCAATTTGCTGGCGGTGGCATGATGCGCAGCCAGATACCTTCATTTCGCCTGCCCATTGAAGTGCTCGATGAAGAAGTGAACTACGTTCTGGATATGGGCTTAAACGCGACTTTTGATGTGCAAGTCGATAGTCTGAAAGAGGTGTTGGACAAGGATTACGATGCGGTATTCGTCGGCACAGGGGCACCGCGTGGCAAAGGACTCAACCTGCCGGGGCTGGAAGATGCCATGCCCAATGTGCACCTGGGCATTGAATGGTTGGCCAGTGTGGCTTTTGAGCACACCAAATCCATTGGCAAACGTGTATTGGTCCTCGGTGGGGGCAACACCGCGATGGATTGTTGCCGCACCTCGCGCCGCATGGGTGGAGAGGATGTGCGGGTAGTTGTACGCAGTCCTTTTGATGAGATGAAAGCCTCGCCATGGGAGAAGGAGGATGCCGCCAGTGAAGGCATTCCTATCTACAACAACCATGTGCCCAAAGAGTTCGTGGTTGAAGACGGGAAGCTCAAGGGCATGCATTTTGAGAAAGTCGAGGCACACTATGACGAAGAGGGTAAGCGAACCCTGGTGCCGACCGGCGAAGATCTCGTTTTCATGGAGGCCGACGATGTCTTGATGGCGATCGGTCAGGAGAATTCATTCCCGTGGATTGAACGTGATCTGGGTATTGAGTTCGATAAGTGGGAGATGCCCGTGGTGGATAAAGTTACATTCCAGTCTACCAATGAAAGGGTGTTCTTTGGAGGTGATTCTGCCTTCGGCCCGGAAAACATCATTACCGCTGTGGCCCATGGCCATCAGGCAGCGGTCAGTATCGATTTATTTTGCCGTGGCGAAGATGTGCTCAAGCGTCCGCCACCGATCGTCAATCAGTCGAGCCAGAAGATGGGTGTGCATGAATGGAGCTACGATAACGCCGTGGCCAATGATTTGCGCTACGCAGTTCCGCATGCTCCGCTGTCCAAGACCCTGAAGAACCGTAAAGTGGAAGTCGAACTGGGGTTCGATGTTGATACCGGCTACAAAGAAGCGGAGCGCTGTCTTAATTGTGACGTGCAGACAGTGTTTGACGAGTTGCGTTGTATTGAGTGTGACGCCTGCGTGGATATCTGCCCGACAGATTGCATTACCTTTACCAACAATGGCACCGAGGAAGATTTGCGGCAACGCCTTGAGGCACCTGCCAACAACCTCTCTCAGGATCTCTACATCTCAGCCGATCTACCCACGATGCGGGTAATGGTGAAGGATGAGAATGTTTGTCTACATTGCGGCTTGTGTGCAGAGCGGTGTCCAACCACAGCATGGGATATGCAGAAATTTCTCTATAATGTCAGCAAGGCGGGGGCGTGATTGTGAAGCGTATTGAATCGGTCAACGACTTCGTTATTAAATTTGCCAATGTGAATGGCACGGGCTCAGCCAGCGCCAACAATCTGTTTGCCAAGGCGCTGTTCCGCATGGGCTTGCCGGTGTCGCCCAAGAATATTTTTCCCTCCAACATTCAGGGCCTGCCTACCTGGTACGAGGTGAGGGTGAATGACAAGGGCTATCTCGGCCGCCGTGGTGGCATAGATATCGCACTGTCAGTGAACCCGCAGAGTATGGCGCAGGACATTCGTGAAGTGTTGCCCGGTGGGTATTTTGTCTATGACAGTACCAAGCCCCTGGATTTACGTCTGCACCGGGATGACATCACAATCATCGGCGTGCCTCTTACCAGAATCTGTAATGAACAGTACGACGACCCGAGACAGAGGCAGTTGTTCAAGAACGTGATCTATGTCGGTGCGCTTGCGGCACTTCTGGATATGGATTTCAAAGTGCTGACGGGGTTAGTTGAGGATCAGTTCAAGGGTAAGAAAAATCTGGTGTTGCCGAATATTCACGCATTGGAGTTGGGCTATCAGCACGCCCGCAACAACCTGGATTGCCCGATAGGTATACGGGTAGAAAAGAGCGACAAAGTAGGGGACAAGATCCTGCTTGATGGCAATACCGCTCTCGGTCTCGGTGCGCTTTACGGCGGAGCAACCGTTGCCGCGTGGTACCCCATCACCCCGTCTACTTCAGTGGTGGATGCTTTTGAAAAATACGCCAAGCGGGTACGGATTGATCCGGGTACTGGCCAGCGCAACTACGCCATCGTGCAAGCTGAAGATGAGTTAGCTGCAATCGGTATGGCAATTGGCGCCAGCTGGAATGGTGCGCGTTCATTTACAGCCACTTCCGGGCCTGGTGTGTCGCTGATGAGTGAATTTTTGGGGCTAGCGTACTTCGCGGAAATTCCCACGGTGTTGTTTAACGTGCAGCGTGCAGGGCCTTCCACCGGCATGCCGACCCGTACGCAGCAGGCAGATATTCTATCCTGTGCCTACGCGTCGCATGGCGATACCAAACAGGTTCTGTTGTTTCCTTCAACGCCAAAAGAGTGTTTCGATTTTGGTGCGCTGTCCTTTGATCTGGCGGAGCGCCTGCAGACGCCCATCATCCTGATGACTGATCTCGATCTCGGTATGAATGACAATATGTCGGAGCCACTGGCCTGGGATGACGATCACAAGTATGACCGCGGCAAAGTGCTCACTGCTGAACAGCTGGAGGCGGGCGTTGAGTTCGGTCGCTACCTCGATGTCGACGGCGATGCCATCTGCTACCGCACCTACCCGGGCACGCACCCCACCAAGGGTGCCTTCTTCACCCGTGGTACTTCACGCAATGAGTACGCTGTTTACACCGAGAAGGGTGAAGAGTACGAGGCCAATATGCTTCGCCTGCTGAGGAAATGGGACACGATCAACGAATATGTCCCGGCGCCCATTACGGTGGACTGTGGCAAAGATACCGATACCGCCGTTTTATATTTCGGCACCAGTGAAGAATCCTCGCGCGAAGCCCTGGATCACCTGGTAGCTGAGGGCGTTTACCTGAATGCCATGCGAGTGCGGGCATTTCCTTTCAACAAGGACGTGCAGGAGTTTATCGAGCGACACAAACAGGTGTTTGTCATCGAGCAGAATCGCGATGCCCAGTTGCGTACCCTGTTGATGGCCGAGTTCGAGTTCGGCCCCGACAAGCTGAAGTCAGTGCTTTGTTTCGACGGTACCCCCATCAGCGCGCGTAATATTCGCAAACAGATAAAGAAACACCTCAATAGCGACAATGTGCTGCCACTGCACCGTGATACCGCGTTGCTGCGAACCGGAGAACGTTCATGAGTTACCAACTACCAAAATTCAGACACCCGGATCTTCCTGTGAATGATCTGGGATATACCCGCGCAGATTACGAGGGTGCCATTTCAACGCTGTGCGCTGGTTGTGGTCACGATTCCATCAGTGGTGCGATTGTTCGAGCCTGTCATGAACTGTCGATAGAACCGCACAAGATAGCGAAACTTTCGGGTATTGGTTGTTCGTCCAAAGCGCCGACTTACTTTTTGGGCAACTCCCACGGGTTTAACTCAGTGCATGGCCGTATGCCGTCGGTAGTGACGGGAGCCGCCCTGGCGAATCGCGATATGTTGTATATGGGCGTGTCCGGAGATGGCGACACGGCCTCGATTGGCATGGGGCAGTTCGCTCATGTGGCCAGGCGCAATCTGAATATGGTCTACATCGTTATGAATAACGGTTGCTATGGCCTCACCAAGGGCCAGGATTCAGCAACTGCCGATAGAGGCTCTGCCAGTAAGAAAGGAGATGCGAATATCTATAGTGCGATCGATCTGTGTGGCACAGCACTGCAGATGGGCGCGACCTTCGTAGCGCGCAGCTTTTCCGGCGATAAAGAGCAACTGATACCGCTGATCAAGGCCGCAATTTCTCACCGTGGGTTTGCCCTGATTGATGTCGTCTCTCCCTGTGTGACATTCAACAATAATACCAAGTCCACCAAAAGCTATGAGTTCGTTCGAGAGCACGCCGAGGCAACTGGCACGATCGATTTTGTGCCGATGCACAATGAGATCACCACGGAATACCAGCCGGGTCACGCACACGAAGTCACTATGCACGACGGTTCTTCCATTCGCTTGTACAAAATGGATGAATCGCTCAATCCATTTGACCGGCGCTCGGCGGTAAATGTGTTGGAGGAGCACCGTAGCTCAGGCAATATCCTGACCGGACTGATCTATATGAACCTGGATTCACGCGATTTGCACGAGGTGCTGGAGACCTCTCAGCGACCTCTCAATGCGCTGGATGAATCCGATTTGTGTCCCGGTAATAAGATGTTACTGAATATCAATGCGAGTTTACGTTAGCGCGCATTGAGAGCCTGTGTGACCCTGTCTGCGTGATATGGGGCGCTTTAGTACAGATTTGTTGCAGTTTTTTCTTTGCTTGTCATGTAATTGTCATACTTGAGACATTTAATACCATTTCTTGAGTATAACCACGGTTTGAGAATCGATGAGCACAGATACAGTACTGATTGTTGATGATGAGTTTGCCATCCGGGACATGCTGCGCATGGCCCTGGAAATGGCGGGCTATCAATGTATTGAGGCTGAAGATATTCAGCGGGCTTACCAGCTGATCGTTGATGAGAGACCGGCCATCGTGCTGCTAGACTGGATGTTGCCAGGAGGCAGCGGCCTCGAACTCATGCGGCGCCTCAAGCGCGAGGAACTCACCCGTGAGATGCCGGTAATCATGCTGACAGCCAAAACAGCCGAAGACAACGTAATCCAGGGACTCGATGTCGGCGCTGACGATTACATGACCAAGCCCTTCGCGCCAAGAGAGCTGCTGGCGCGCATCAAGGCCTTGTTACGCCGCGCTGGCGGTAGTGCCGAGAGCGAGAAAATCCAGGTCAATGAGCTGCTGTTGGACGGTGAAAGCAAGCGCGTTTTCATCGCCGATCAGCCATTGGAGATGGGGCCTACAGAATTCAATCTATTACAGTTTTTTATGTCTCACCCCGAGCGCGCCTATACCCGTGGCCAGTTGCTGGATCAGGTGTGGGGGGCAAATGTGTATGTCGAGGAACGCACGGTTGATGTTCACATCAGGCGCCTGCGAAAAGCCCTGCAATCTGCGTCGGGTGACTACAGTAATTTAATCCAGACAGTGCGCGGCACAGGTTACCGCTTTTCTTCGCGGGGTGCTTCGTGATGCACTTTTTTGGCACTAGATGAGTTGGATTACGACGGCAAGCCGTCTGTTACTGTTGGTCGCGGCATCGGCCGCGCTTGGATGGTTCTACGGTTATCCCCGAGAGGCGGTCATTGTCGTACTTCTGGCGTGGATCGGAACCTGGTTATACCAGATGCAACGCCTGCAGTTGTGGCTGAAAAACACCGGCAAACCGCCGCCGGGTGCCTTTGGTAGCTGGGATGAACTCTACGCCCCTATCTATTCTCAGCAGAGAAAAAACTCGAAGGAGAATGCCCAATTGCAGTCAACGGTAGAGTATTTGCAAGATTCGTTTGCCGCGATGCGCGACGGTGTGATTATGGTAGATCAACACGGCGCAATTCAATGGTTGAATCGGGCTGTGGAGCCACTGTTGGGCCTGCGCCACCCCGAGGATACCGGGCAAACACTGACCAATCTGGTGCGGGCACCGGAGTTCAATCAGTATTTTCTGTCACGGGATTACCGCAAACCGCTGCAATACCATGCCATTGGTGACAATCGCTCGAGTTACCTGCGCGTGGATGTTACACATTTTGGTGAAGGCGAGCGTTTGCTGTTTATCCGCGATATCAGCAGTCAGGTGCGTCTGGAGAATATGCGCAGGGACTTTGTGGCGAATGTATCACACGAGCTACGCACGCCTCTAACAGTGATAAGCGGCTACCTCAGTACCATCCTGGATAATTCACAGGAGTTACCGCAGCGCTATGTCAGGCCGTTACAGCAGATGGACCAGCAGGCCCAGCGGATGGAGAGCCTGCTCAAGGATTTACTGTGGCTATCGCGAATTGAGAGCGAAAAGCTTGAGGATGAGCGAGAGTTGGTGGATGTCAGGGCGCTGTTACAAGAGCTTAAGGATGAGCTGTCTGAGGCGTATAAAGACGCGACCATCGAGCTCAACATAGAAGCCGATGACAAAGTCTACGGCGACTACAGACAGCTTTACAGCGCGGTCTCCAACCTGGTGTTTAACGCTATCAAGTACAGTCCTGCAGGTAGCACTGTAACAATCAACTGGGTTTCGCAGGACAATAAGCTATTGTTACAGGTTTGTGACAAGGGCATTGGTATAGATTCATCTCATATTCCCAGGCTGACAGAACGTTTTTACCGTGTAGATGACAGCCGCAATTCAGAAACCGGTGGTACTGGACTGGGGCTGGCAATCGTAAAACACGTCGCTGTAGCGCACGCTGCCACACTGGAAATACAGAGCAAATTGGGCGAAGGGAGTACATTTACTCTGGTGTTTCCGAACAGCGCCTCAACTCAGTCATAAGAGGTAAATGTCATGTTGAAAAAAGAAGATTACCAACAACACATCTCCGCAAAATTTAACTCGGAATTGGAGTCCTTGCGCAACCATATGCTGTCCATGGGCGGCAAGGTCGAGCAGCAACTTGTCACCGCGCTCGATGCGGTGATGAAAATGGACAGCGGTGAAGCGGAGCTTATTGTGCGTCGTGACAGCGAGGTCAACCAGATGGAAATGGCCATTGATGACGAGTGCGCAACGATTATCGCCAGGCGACAGCCCACGGCCAGTGATCTGCGGTTGGTGATTGCCATCATCAAGGTTAACCGCGATCTGGAGCGTATTGGCGATGAGGCTGCCAAGGTCGCCAAGCAAGCTGTGCGTATGTCTGAGGACGGTAGATCGCCCAGTAACTTCATCGAAATCAAGCATATAGGGGCGATGGTGGGCGTTATGCTGCGCCAGGCGCTGGACGCGTTTGCCCGGTTGGATGTGGACCAGGCTGTCGAGGTGGTTAAAGGCGATGACAAGGTCGACAAGGAATACGGCAGTGCCATGCGCAGCCTCATCACTTTTATGGTGGAAGACCCCCGAAACATTGGTGTCATCCTCAACGAGATGTGGGCTTTGCGGAGCCTGGAGAGAATCGGCGACCACGCCTGCAATATCGCCGAACATGTGATTTACCTTGTTCGAGGCCTGGATGTCCGCCATGGCGGGCTCAATGAGCTGAGCGACAAGGGCGAGACGCTATAGCAGTCGCGAAATAGTGTGTTTTGGCTGGATTATTCTGCATCTGTAACAAATTCGTAACATTCGATACATAGACTGCATGGCAAATATTGGGGAAAAGCCCAATACCTTACCGAATCAATGATATGGAGTAGCCACCGTGAAAAACCACATAGCTGGAGTAGTTGCATTAGCAGGGGCATTGGGAATCGTCGGTTCTGTGCAGGGCGCCAACCGGGACATCGTGAGTATTGTTGGTTCATCGACTGTGTACCCTTTTGCCACTGTAGTGGCAGAGCGATTTGGACGCTCCACTGATTTCAAATCTCCGAAGATCGAATCAACAGGCACCGGTGGTGGGTTGAAACTTTTCTGTAGTGGTGTGGGTGCCGGTACGCCCGATATTACAAACGCCTCCCGACGCATCAAGCAAAGTGAGTACGATGATTGCCAGGAAAATGGTGTCACTGACATCGTTGAAGTGCTTGTTGGTTATGACGGAATTGCCATCGCCAACTCCACCAGTGCACCTGCGTTGACCCTCAGCCTCACAGATGTCTACCTGGCATTGGCCAAGGATATTCCAGGCCCCGATGGCAAGCTTATCCCTAACCCGAACCAGACGTGGAAGGATGTGAATCCCAGCCTTCCTGCTACCAGAATAGAAGTATTGGGCCCGCCGCCCACCTCCGGAACTCGAGACGCGTTTGCTGAGCTGGCTATGGCCGGGGGCGCTGAGGGGCTGCCGGATCTTAAGGCATTGTCTGAACTGGGCGCCGAGCAGGTCGACGAGATCAAGGCGATGATGGACAAGCTCGGGCTCAATGCCGGTCTCTACGATACGCTCGTCGCGAAGAAGGGCAAGGCGCCCAAGGGCAAGGATATCTTTGTCACGGTGGCATACGCCATGCGAGAGGACGGCGCTTATATTGAAGCGGGCGAGAACGACAATTTGATTGTACAGAAGCTGGAAGCGAACCCCGATGCTGTAGGCGTGTTTGGCTATAGCTTCCTTGAGGAAAATGGTGACAAGGTCCAGGGTGCGATAGTCGATGGTGTTGCTCCAGACTTCGAGACCATTGCCAGTGGCGAGTACCCTGTCTCGCGCCCACTTTACTTTTATATGAAGGGTGCCCATGTCGGAAAAATTCCCGGCATACAGGAATATGCCATTGAGTTTACGTCAAACAAGGCGATGGGAGAGGACGGTTACCTCACAGACAGAGGCCTGATTCCTTTGAGTGGGGATGAGCTTGTAGAGATTCAGACGAATGTCAAAAACCTGAATTTCCTTGAACTGTAGTAGCAGAACCTGATGTCGAATCTATCGCCGCGCAGGCAAGGCGGTCTCAGGGTTCACCCATTTTTAGTGGAGATGTGCCGGACACTTCTCGCTGCGGCGATACGATAGACGACGGCTAACTAGTAATGCAGACAACTACAGTCTTCCTTATCCTGATCGCTCTCTGCGTCATCAGTTTCTATACGGGGCGTAAGCGATCACAAATTGTTGCCATGCAACACGGTGGTCTCGATACACTGCACTCTCTACCAAACCATTACGGCTATATGGCCGCAGTGTGGGCAGCGCTTCCCGCATTGTTCGTATTGTTGGTTTGGATGGGCTTTGAATCAAGTGTGCTGCACGCTCTGGTTGTCGGGCAATTACCGCAGAACATACAGCAATTGCCGCCCGACGAATTGGGCTTGTATTACAATCAGGTACAGGGTTTTGCCCGCGGCGCCATCGATTCCGCACAGTTGGATGAGGCCCAGATCAGCGCGGCCGAATACTACATCAGAACGGTAACCTCATTCAGCCAGATGAAGGCGACACTGGTCTTTGTGGTGGCAATTATTGGTGCGCTGTTGGCGATACGTCGGGTGACACCGGTATTTCGGGCGCGCAATCACGTCGAGAAAATTTTTGAATGGGTGCTGTTTAGCAGTTCTTTTGTGGCGGTGCTGACGACACTCGGCATTGTGCTGTCGGTAATGTTCGAGGCCATACGGTTCTTCCAGATCATTCCGGTACAGGACTTCCTGTTTGGTCTGCAGTGGAGCCCACAAATGGCCATTCGCGCCAACCAGGTTGCGGCATCTGGATCTTTCGGTTTTGTTCCCTTGCTGGTGGGCACGCTGCTGATTTCAACCGTTGCGTTGCTGATTGCGGTGCCTATCGGCCTGATGTCTGCCATTTACCTCTCTGAATATGCGTCCCGGCGATTTCGCGCGGTAACCAAGCCGGTACTGGAGATTCTTGCGGGTGTTCCGACTGTCGTCTACGGCTTTTTTGCCGCGCTTACGGTGGCGCCATTCATTCGCGAAATGGGCGAATCCGTGGGACTGAATGTCGCGTCAGAAAGTGCCATGGCCGCAGGCCTGGTAATGGGCATTATGATTATTCCTTTTGTGATGTCCCTGTCGGACGACATCATCAATGCAGTCCCTGTCAGTTTACGCGAGGCGTCTCTGGGCATGGGGGCAACGATGAATGAAACCATTCGTAAGGTGGTGTTGCCGGCCGCGTTACCAGGCATCGTTGGTGGCATATTGCTGGCCGCTTCACGCGCCATTGGTGAAACCATGATCGTAGTGATGGCCGCCGGATTGTCGGCCAAACTAACCATCAATCCGCTGGAAGCAGTAACCACGATTACCGTGCAGATAGTGACGCTTTTGGTTGGCGATCAGGAATTCGACAACCCTAAAACGCTGGCGGCATTCGCGCTTGGTTTGGTGCTGTTTTTTGTAACCCTACTACTGAATTTCATCGCATTGCATGTGGTGAGAAAATACCGTGAACAGTATGAGTGATTCCAATCGTTCGAACACAACGGCTGCCATTGCGGCTTCTCTGAAAAAGCGCTACGCACGCGAACGGAGATTCCAATGGTATGGTCGGCTTGCAGTCCTGACCGGTTTTATTTTTCTGTTCATATTACTGACAGATATTGTCATAAAGGGCTCGCCGGCCTTTACCCAGCATTTCATAAAGCTCGACATTGATTTCAATACCGAGGTGTTGGGAATCAGTCAGAATGCCACTGCCGAAGAGATTTCCGGCGCGGACTTTTCTGCTGTGGTTAAAGATAGTCTGCGCACGATGTTTCCAGACGTGAGCGGGCGAAAAGAGAAGAAGGCACTTTACCGGCTTATCAGTATTCGCGCTGAATACACGCTGCGCGATATGGTGCTTGAAAACCCGGCACTACTGGGTACCAACGCCGAGGTATGGTTGCTTGCGCACTCTGAAGCAGGCAGTTATCTCAAGGGGCAGGTAGACGCGAGCGCCCCGGAATCTGATCGCAAGGTCAAGGATATTCAGGTGGTCTGGTTAGACACACTGGCCAAGGAGGGCAGGACAGAGTCGCGTTTTAATTCCACGTTCTTCCTCTCGGGCGATTCGCGAGAACCCGAGCTTGCCGGGATCAAAGCTGCGCTGTATGGCTCTCTGTTTACCCTGCTGGTGACATTCTGCCTCGCTTTTCCGATTGGTGTGTTGTCGGCCATTTATCTCGAGGAGTTTGCCCCGCGCAACCGCCTTACAGATCTTATTGAAATTAATATCAATAATCTCGCAGCAGTGCCGTCTATTGTTTTCGGCTTACTTGGCCTTGCCGTGTTTATCAATTTCTTCGAACTGCCCAGGTCAGCGCCACTGGTGGGGGGCGTCGTTCTGGCCCTGATGACGCTGCCAACGATTATTATTACCTCACGAGCCGCGATACAGGCGGTGCCTCCGTCCATTCAGGAGGCCGCGATGGGTGTGGGTGCATCCAAGTTGCAGACGGTATTTCATCATGTGTTGCCCGTTGCGATGCCCGGTGTCCTGACCGGCTCCATCATCGGTATGGCTCAGGCGCTGGGTGAGACAGCGCCGTTGTTAATGATTGGTATGGTTGCTTTTATCATGGATGTTCCCGGTGGTGTGACTGATCCATCCACGGTATTGCCGGTACAGATCTACTTGTGGGCAGATAGTCCGGAACGTGGTTTTACAGAGAAAACATCGGCTGCAATTATGGTGTTGATGGCGTTTCTCATTCTGATGAATGGCCTGGCTGTGTACCTACGCAAGCGGTTTGAATTGAAGTAAGCTGAGAGACATAGGGCACGAGAGGGCCCTGCACAATGAGCGCAATCGCCACAATAACTGACATCAAGACACAAAATATTGAGGGAAAAGTGCCCATGGACAAACGCTCGGCACTCGAGATCGAAAGCCAAGACGCTACAGATACCTACGAGACGATCGGCACACCCAGAGTCGACAATGCGAAAATGTCTGCGCGTCATGTGAATGTATTCTATGGCGAAAAGCAGGCAATACTTGATGTTTCGCTGGATATTGGCCGCAACGAAGTGCTCGCAATGATCGGTCCTTCCGGCTGTGGCAAGTCCACATTCCTGCGTACCCTTAATCGTATGAACGATATTATTCCGATATGTAAGGTGCGCGGTGATATCACGCTTGAAGGTGAAGACATTTACAAGAGTGATCAGGACACCGTAATGCTGCGCGCCCGCGTGGGTATGGTTTTCCAGAAGCCCAATCCCTTCCCTAAATCTATCTACGAAAATGTCGCTTATGGCCCGCGTATACATGGGCTGGCGCACTCCAAGGCAGAGATGGATGAAATTGTCGAGCAAAGCCTGCGGCGTGCCAGTTTGTTCGACGAAGTGAAGGATCAGCTGGATAAGCCCGGTACCGGCTTGTCTGGTGGCCAGCAACAACGGTTGTGTATTGCGCGCGCGATTGCGGTCAGCCCCGAGGTCATTCTGATGGACGAGCCCTGTTCGGCACTGGATCCTATCGCCACAGCCCGAATAGAGGAGCTGATAGACGATCTGAAAGAAAAATACACGATCGCCATTGTGACGCATTCCATGCAACAGGCTGCCAGGGTGTCACAGCGGACAGCCTATTTTCATCTGGGCAAATTAATCGAAGTCGGCGAAACAAAAGAGATCTTCACGTTTCCCAAGCACCAGTTGACAGAGAACTATATCACCGGCCGCTTCGGTTAGCGCTTTAGCGGTATCCGCGTACGCGGCCGCAGCCTATTTTACCTGCCTTTTCGCCGATGCTCCCTTGTCGGCGCTTACCCGTTTGCACGCTTAACGTCCTGAGCCCGTTTGACAGGAACGGCTGTCCGCTGCTGTGAGCTGGCAGTTGGCTGCTGGTGATGATCTTCGCCTGATTGAGACATTTCACCGCCGTAATCGGCGAAACTAATCCGTAATACTTGCCGTAAACGACGCCCGTCATCTCATCTAAACGTCACATATGTGCAACCAGAATGTCATAAAAATTTTCCTAAACGCCCGCTGGGGCGCGAAACGTCATAAAACTGTCATGTTTGTCCTTTACCCTCGCTTGCAGTATACGGGGCAATGTGTGCAGCACGTTGTTCTTAACCATGAATTGGCGGGGAATCAGATATGAAGCAACTGGCGGGTGTAGCAGTGATAAGTGCGGCGCTAGGCGCTTCCGGGGCCAATGCCCAGGTGCCGGCAGCAGAATGGGAGCAGTTCAAGGCGCAGTTTGCTGAAATGAGTGAGCGCGTTAAAGTGCTGGAAATTGAAAATCAGCAGTTGCGCGAAGCGAACAGGCGAACAATCAAGGTCGAAGACCTCGCCGCTACCAACGCAGAGGTGGACACGCTGAAACAGCAGGCCACCGATTCTTCATGGACGGACAGAATCTCCTTGAAGGGAGACTACCGCTTCCGTTATGAAGATATCGACCAGGAGGGCAGGGATAGTAGGGATCGTTACCGTATACGTGCGCGCCCGGCGCTGGTTGCCAAGGTCACCGACACTGTCAAGGTCGGCTTTGGCCTGGCTACGGGCAGCGATGACCCTGTATCCAGTAACCAGACGCTTGGCGGTGGAAGTGATTCCAAGGATATCAATCTCGATTTGGCCTACGCCACATGGTCTGGTCTGCCCGGTGCGACGATCACCGCTGGTAAATATGTTAACCCCTACTACCAGGTGCAGAAGAGCCAGTTGCTATTTGACAGTGATTTTCGCCCTGAAGGGATAGCGCTGAACTGGGCGAATGAGATGTTCTTTGCTCACACTTCATTTAACTTCATCGAAAGTGACAGCAACGCGAGTAACTCGGACAATTACGGAGTCTGGGTTGCACAGGTCGGCACTATTTTCTCACCGTTTGAGGGGGCGAAATTGAAGCTGTCAGCAGGGTACGCCGATATCCCAACAAAGGGTGAGGAGGCGATCTACGATGGAGACTTTTTTGGCAACACTTTCGTCGTCGTCGATGGTGTTGAGGTTTACGAATACGACTACAAGCTGATTACGGCATCGATAGATCTGGGGCTCAAGGTGTTTGATCTGCCGCTGAATATCTACGCTGACTATGTAGAGAACCGCGAGGTCAATGATCTCGATACCGGCTATCTCGCAGGCATAAAGCTCGGCAGTGCCAAGAAGAAGGGAGAGTGGCAGGTCAGTTACGAATACGAAAAGCTTGACGCCAATGCGACGCTCGGTGTGGTCACCAATTCGGACTTTGCCGGCGGTGGCACAGACGGGAAGGGCAGCACAGTGTCGGCCAAATACGCCATCGACGACAGGTGGTATGTGGGCAGTACCTACTTCTTCGATAGCAAGAGAGGCTTCGAACTGGGGGATGATGCAGACTACAAGCGTTTTCAGCTCGATACGGGCTTCAAGTACTAGCTCGTTGGCGCTTGAGGAGTGCGGCTCTGGGAGTCGCAATTCCGGTAAGGATATCCGGGTATGAAAAAGAGGCAATAACTATTGGATGTGGTACTTGCTTCACTGGGAAGCTTCGGTACAATGGCGCGGCTTTTCAGAGGAACGTAGAGCGTTTTACTGTCCCCTTCGTCTAGTGGTCCAGGACACTGCCCTTTCACGGCGGTAACAGGGGTTCGAACCCCCTAGGGGACGCCATTATTATTAAAACCCGGTTCTTTCCGGGTTTTTGCTTTCAGGTACCGGCAGTGCCGGGCGCGATGGCAGGGAAACACATGAGTCGTTATTGGAGTGATGTGGTCAGTACGCTGACACCCTATGTGCCGGGAGAGCAGCCCAAGGCCGGAAAACTGGTCAAGCTGAACACCAACGAAAGCCCTTATCCGCCTTCGCCTCAGGTATTGCAGGCGATCCGTGCAGTCAGTGCGGATGCGCTTCGTCTATACCCCGATCCTGAATCTGTCGCACTCGCGCAGGCCATTGCCACGCGCAACGCAATACAGCCGGAACAAGTGTTTGTAGGCAACGGCTCCGATGAAGTTCTGGCACTGGTCTTCATGGCACTGTTAAAACACAGCCAGCCATTGTACTTCCCCGATATCAGTTACAGTTTCTATCCGGTGTGGGCCGAGTTGTACGGCATTGACTATGTCCGCGCGCCGGTAGCAGATGATTTCAGCGTCAACCCGGATGCCTATCCCGCTGAGAACGGCGGCATAATCCTTCCCAACCCCAATGCGCCCACCGGGATATTAATGAGCCTTGAGGCCATTCGTGTCTTGCTGAAGAAGAGTGCGGGCTCGGTCGTCGTCATCGACGAGGCCTATATAGATTTTGGTGGAGAGTCTGCCGTTTCGCTGATAGATGAGTTCGATAATCTTCTGGTGGTACAGACATTATCCAAATCGCGTGCGCTAGCGGGCATGAGAGTGGGTTTTGCGATGGGCAATCAGGAGCTCATAGCGGCACTGGGGCGGGTAAAAAATTCATTTAACTCCTACCCACTGGATGTCATTTCCCAGCATGCGGCCCTGGCTTCGATCCAGGATGAGGAGTACTTTCGCCAGAGTTGCCAACGTGTCATTAATTCACGGCAGAGTCTCTGCAGCGAACTGGCTGAGCTGGGTTTTGAGGTGCTGCCATCGGGTGCCAACTTTGTGTTTGCAACTCATGCAGTGCACGGCGCTGCCGACCTGTTTACACAACTTCGTGCGCGGGGGATTGTGGTGCGATACTTTGATAAGCCACGAATCGAAAACTACCTGCGTATCAGTATTGGTACCGAGGAAGATAATGCGGCGTTGCTGGTGGCGCTAAAAGAAATCTTGAGCTGATGAATTTATCGTGCCGAGGAGCCCTTGCAAGCGGCTTCCCCGGCGATTGCTGTCGGGCTTACAGTTTCTTCAGAATCACACTGCCGATGCTGTAGCCGGCGCCAAATGAACACAGTACGCCGATATCACCAGGCACCAAATCCCCTCGGTGTTTGTGGAAAGCAATGACAGACCCTGCCGAACTGGTGTTGGCGTATTCGTCGAGGATTGTGGGTGCTTCCTCGGCTGTTGCATCACGGCCGAGTACTCGTCGCGATATCAGTTGGTTCATACTGAGATTAGCCTGGTGTAACCAGAGTCGTTTTATTTGCTCGGGCGGGATACCATTGTTATCCAACTGAGTTGATATCTGCGTTGCTACGGCGGGGCAGACTTCCTTGAACACCTTTCTTCCCTCCTGCACAAACAGCTTGTCAGGAGTGCCTATGCAGGATTCATCAGCCCTGTTGAGGAAGCCAAAGTTGTTGCGGATATTGTTGGAGTAAATGGTTTGCAGCTTGCTGTCCATGATCGTGAACTGTTCGCTGCTGGTGGCTGTATCAGCACTTTCTACAATCACTGCAGTGCAGACGTCGCCGAAAATAAAATGGGAATCCCGGTCCCGGAAGTTCAGGTGCCCGCTGCATATCTCCGGGTTGAGCATCAGTACACAGCGGGCGCTGCCGTTGCTGACGGCGNCACGAGCCTGCTGAATCCCGAAGGTGGCAGAGGAGCAGGCCACGTTCATGTCGAACCCATAGCCCTTGATGCCCAGAGCATCCTGTATTTCAACGGCAATTGCCGGGTAGGCGCGCTGCATATTGGATGCGGCGACGATAACAGCATCTATATCGGCGGCTGATTTACCGGCCTGAGCCATGGCTTCGCGAGCTGCGGCCACGCCCATTTCACACTGGATAGATTGCTCTTCATTCGGTCGATCGGGAATGTTGGGCGTCATACGGTGCGGGTCCACTATGCCGTCCTTGTTCATGACATAGCGCGATTTGATCCCGGAGGCTTTTTCAACAAACTCTGCAGATGAAGGCTGCAAGGGCTCTATTTCACCCGAGGCAATCTGCGACGCGTGTTCGGTATTAAAGATTTCAACGTAGGCGTTAAAAGAATCTACCAGCTCTTTATTGCTGATGGATTCTGACGGAGTGTACAGGCCGGTTCCGCTGATAACGATATCGGGCATGGTAGAAGTTCCCAGAAATTAGCAAGTGCAGCTCCCGTTCGCCGAGCGATAGCGGGGCTGCAAGATTTTTTAAACAATCAAGCGTGTTTTAACGCTTGTCCAGCGGGACGAAATCACGCTGTGTGTAACCCGTATACAGCTGTCGTGGGCGTCCAATGCGATAACTGCCGCTGATCATCTCATTCCAGTGAGCAATCCAGCCGACTGTGCGGCCCACTGCAAAAATGACGGTAAACATACTGGTCGGAATACCCATGGCTTTGAGAATGATGCCGGAGTAGAAGTCGACATTCGGATAGAGTTTCTTCTCAATGAAATACTCATCGGAAAGCGCGATTTCTTCAAGGCGCTTGGCTATCTCGAGTAGCGGATCATCGATGCCCAGCTCGGCCAGTACTTCGTCGGCAGCTTCTTTCATAACTTTAGCGCGTGGATCGAAGTTCTTGTAAACCCTGTGACCAAAACCCATCAGCCTGAAAGGATCATTTTTGTCTTTGGCGCGAGCGACGAATTCATCGATCCTGGATACATCGCCAATTTCCTGCAGCATTTCCAGTACCGCTTCGTTGGCGCCGCCGTGTGACGGTCCCCACAGCGCGGCGATACCGGCGGCTATACAGGCGAAAGGGTTGGCGCCGGAGGAGCCCGCCAAGCGTACCGTTGAGGTAGACGCGTTCTGCTCGTGATCGGCGTGGAGCAGGAAGATACGATCCATCGCCGTGGCTAATACCGGGCTGATCTCGCTGGGCTCACAGGGGTTGCCGAACATCATATGCAGGAAGTTTTCTGCGTAGTTGAGACTGTTGTCCGGGTACATGAAAGGCTGCCCGGTGGAGAACTTGTAGCTCATGGCGGCGATAGTGGGCATTTTGGCAATAAGCCTGAATGCGGCAATCTGTCGGTGGTGTTCGTCCGATATTTCCAGGGAATCGTGGTAGAAGGCGGAGAGGGCGCCTACCACTCCACACATGATTGCCATGGGGTGCGCATCGCGTCGGAAACCGTTGAAAAAGGTGCGAATCTGCTCATGGACCATAGTGTGTCTGTGCACGGTGCCCACAAAGCTGGCCTTTTGCTCCTTGGTGGGGAGTTCCCCGTAAAGTAGCAGGTAGCAGGTTTCCAGATAATCAGACTGCTCGGCCAATTGCTCGATCGGATACCCCCTGTGCAGGAGAATCCCCTTGCCGCCGTCTATGAAGGTAATCTGTGATTCACAGGCCGCAGTGGATACAAAGCCGGGATCAAAGGTGAACATGCCGTTGCCGGTGAGCCCCCCGACATCCAGTACGTCCGGCCCCAGGGTGCCGGAGTAAATCGGGAGTTCAATTGATTTATCGATGCCATCAATCTTAAGAGTGGCTTTTTTGTCGCTCATAGAAGGTCCTGGGAAGTATTCGATCGAAGGGGAGTTACTATAAAGTTTCGTGGGTTTTTGTCAATTGAACTGCCCTTCAAACCAATGAATAACCTGCCATTGAGCGATTTGTGGCAAACTGGTTCGGCGCGGGTGTCGAACGGTTCGGGATCGCAAGGGTTTTGTGGTGCGTCCGGCAAGGCGGATTGTATTTGGTGTCGCAAATGCCTATAATCTTGCGCGTTTTACAAGTATGCCAAAGTAGTGACCGAAGTAATTTTCGGCAACGCGACTATCCGATTAATTGCCCTCCGGGCGTCATAAAGATGGTACCCAATAGTGAAAGATAAGCGCCCCGTTAACCTGGACATAGGATCTATGCGGCTTCCCATAACCGCATGGGCGTCCATTACTCATCGCGCCTCCGGCGTATTCATTTTTGCAGGCATGGCCGTATTGTTGTGGGCTCTCGATGCCAGCCTGGCCAGCCCCGAAAGCTTTGCTTCGTTGCAGGAGTCTCTGGGTAACCCGCTTCTGAAGCTGGTGATATGGGCGATAATGGCCGGTTTGATTTACCACTCTTTGGCGGGAATCAAACATCTGGTCATGGATATGGGGATTGGCGAATCCATGGAGGGCGGTATACGCGGTGTGCGCATCGTGGTCAGCCTTTCTGTGGTACTTATTCTGGCAGCGGGGATTTGGCTATGGTAACTGCAGTAACCAGTATGGGGCGTTCCGGCCTCTCTGATTGGCTCATGCAGCGTGTAACGGCTGTTATTTTGCTGGCCTACTTCGCCTATATAGGTGTAGTGGTTGTCAGTGGCGTCGATTATGTCGCCTGGAGCGATTTGTTTTCCCAGACATGGATGCGGGTCTTTAGCTTGCTTGCACTCATATCCCTTGGTGTTCACGCATGGGTTGGGTTGTGGTCAGTGTTCACTGATTATTTCACCGAGCGCATGATGGGCACTGCCGGCAATGTTATTCGTTTGGTCGCGGAGTTAGTCAGCGGCCTTGTCATGTTCACGTATCTAGTCTGGGGCATCCAGATTCTGTGGGGTTTGTAACAATGGCTGCTCTTCGTACTATTACATTTGATGGCGTTATAGTCGGTGGCGGCGGCGCGGGAATGCGCGCGGCTCTGCAACTGGCGCAGTCGGGTTTTAAAACGGCGGTAATTTCAAAGGTCTTTCCCACACGTTCCCATACGGTGTCTGCGCAAGGTGGTATCACCTGCGCGATCGCATCTGCGGATCCTCAGGACGATTGGCGTTGGCACATGTACGATACCGTCAAGGGCTCCGATTACATCGGTGACCAGGACGCCATCGAATACATGTGCAGTGTC
This sequence comes from Halioglobus japonicus, assembly GCA_902705825.1. GTDB lineage: Bacteria > Pseudomonadota > Gammaproteobacteria > Pseudomonadales > Halieaceae > Marimicrobium. Next base: position 223,148 of record CACSIL010000002.1, read on the forward strand.
GGTCCCGAAGCGGTATACGAGCTGGAGCATATGGGGCTACCGTTCTCGCGCACAGAGGAAGGGCGCATTTATCAGCGGCCTTTCGGTGGGCAGTCGAAGAATTATGGTGAGGGCGGTCAGGCTGCCCGTACCTGCGCAGCGGCGGATCGCACCGGTCACGCGCTGTTGCATACGCTTTATCAGGGCAACCTCAAGCACGAAACAGTGTTTTTTAACGAGTGGTATGCCACCGATCTGGTAAAAAACCAGGACGGTGCCGTTGTTGGCGTGATTGCGATCTGCATGGAAACGGGGGAAGTTGTCCATATCAAGTCCAAGGCGACTGTTTTAGCCACGGGTGGCGCAGGTCGGATCTACGCATCCACCACTAACGCGCATATCAATACCGGTGACGGAATCGGTATGGCCCTGCGTGCCGGTTTCCCGGTTCAGGATATCGAAATGTGGCAGTTCCACCCGACAGGTATAGCCGGTGCCGGCGTATTGGTTACCGAGGGTTGTCGGGGTGAGGGCGGTTACCTGATAAACAAAGATGGCGAGCGCTTCATGGAGCGTTATGCACCCAATGCCAAGGACCTTGCAGGCCGCGATGTCGTCGCTCGCTCCATGGTAATGGAAATACTGGAGGGCAGAGGTTGCGGGCCCAATGCAGATCATGTGTTCCTGAAGCTGGATCACCTCGGTGAGGACGTGCTCGAGAGCCGCCTTCCCGGTATTTGCGAGTTGTCGCGAACCTTTGCCCATGCTGACCCGGTGAAAGAACCTGTGCCGGTTGTGCCAACCTGTCATTACATGATGGGCGGAATCCCGACCAATGTGCACGGTCAGGCGTTGAACATCAGTGCTGAAGGTGGCGATTCCATCATCCCTGGTCTGTTTGCCTGTGGTGAGGTGGCTTGTGTGTCTGTGCACGGTGCTAACCGACTCGGCGGGAATTCGCTGTTGGATCTCGTGGTATTCGGGCGAGCTTCCGGTTTGTTTATTGAAAAGTCTCTGCGCGAGGGCATCGATTTACGCGATGCTTCCGAAAGCGATGTTGAGCATGCGATGTCTCGTCTCGACAAGCTGAACACGTCCAGTGGCGGCGAAAACGTCGCCGAGCTGCGCAAGGAATTGCAGAACACCATGCAGAATCATTTTGGTGTGTTCCGCGACGGACCTTTCATGCAGGAGGGGATCACCAAGCTGGCCGAGTTGCGTGGACGTATCGAGAATGCACAACTCGCCGATAAGAGCATGGCCTTTAATACAGCGCGTATTGAAGCGCTGGAACTGCACAATCTCTTTGAAGTGGCAGAGGCGACGGCTATCACTGCAGAGGCGCGCACCGAGAGTAGAGGTGCCCATGCCCGCAATGACTACGATTCTCGGGATGATGAAAATTGGTTGTGTCACTCTCTGTACTTCCCCTCCGATAAGCGGGTGGGTAAGCGGAAGGTTAATTTTGAGCCGAAAACGGTTGATACCTTTCAGCCGAAAGCGCGTGTCTATTAAGGGGCCTGAATCATGTTGCAAGTCAGTATATATCGCTACAACCCGGAACTGGATTCAGAGCCCTACATGCAGGACGTCCAGGTCGATACCGCCGGCAAGGACCTGATGGTTCTCGATGTAATGGAGATGATCAAGGCGCAGGACACTACCGTGACCTACCGCCGCTCCTGCCGAGAGGGCGTCTGTGGTTCCGATGGCGTCAATATGAACGGCGTAAATGGATTAGCCTGTGTTACGGCTCTGTCCAAAGTCGTGAAGAACAATAAGCTGGTGCTGCGTCCGCTCCCCGGGTTACCGGTTATCCGTGATCTTATCGTGGATATGAGCTTGTTCTATGCGCAGTATGAGAAAGTGCAGCCCTATTTGCAGAATAATACGCCCGCACCTGCTATCGAACGGCTGCAATCTCCTGAGGACAGAGAGAAACTGGACGGCTTGTACGAGTGTATCCTCTGTGCCTGTTGCTCAACATCCTGCCCCTCTTTCTGGTGGAACCCGGATCGCTTTATCGGTCCCGCCGGGCTGTTGCAGTCATATCGCTTCCTGGCAGATTCCCGCGACACCGCAACGGAAGAGCGTTTATCCAAGCTGGATGACCCCTTCAGCGTTTTTCGGTGTCATGGTATTCAAAACTGTGTCAATGTATGTCCCAAGGGGCTCAACCCCACCCGGGCTATTGGCCACATACGCAACATGTTACTTACGCGTGCCACCTAGCTTTAACTAACACTTGTAACTTATTGAATATACGGGTTAAAACAGAGAAAATTGTCTGTATGTAAGACGCTGGTCAGTGGAGGCTTCCCGCCGGGGAGTCGTCACGCTGTGATAACCCACCCTGTATCCGCATCGAGCGCGCTTTCGGCATGTGGCTGCGCAGAACAGGTCAACCGCGCCCCGGGAGGGGTTTAGATGCAAAATAGCACCATGGATTCACTGTGGCAGAGCTCCCACATCGCTGGTGGCAATGCTACTTATGTTGAAAATTTATACGAGACGTACCTGAAAGACCCCAATAGCGTGCCGGAGCAGTGGCGCGACTATTTCGACAAACTGCCGACCGTGGCATCCGAGGTCGTGCAGGTTCAAGACGTTCCCCATTCTGTCATTCGTAAGCGCTTCGCAAAGATCAGCAAGATGCGAGTGCGCACCGAAGCGACAGTGCAGCACGACTCCCAGGCGACAGAGTACGAGCGCAAGCAGGTTTGCGTTGTGCAATTGATATCCGCCTACCGCCAGCGCGGTCATCAGAAGGCCAATCTGGATCCACTGGGCTTGGCAGAGCGCGAACAGGTCGCGGATCTCAATCTCAGCTTTCACCAGCTCTCTGAGGCAGATTTCGACACTGTTTTCCAGACCGGCACGCTGCACTTTGGTAAAGCGGATGCCACGCTGGGCGAAATCTACGACGCACTCAACCGCACCTACTGCAATACGATAGGTGCGGAGTTTATGCACATCGTCGATACCTCGCAGCGCCATTGGATCATGCAGCGTATGGAGTCAGTGCGTTCCTCGCCGGATTATGGCGACGAAGTGCGCCGACAACTGCTTACCCAGCTGATAAACGCAGAGGGGCTGGAAAAGTCGCTCGCCTCCAAGTATCCCGGAACAAAGCGTTTCGGTCTGGAGGGCGGAGAAAGCCTGGTGCCGATGTTATCGGAGATGGTGCAACGTTGCGGTGCGCTCAAGGCAAAAGAAATTGTCATCGGCATGGCGCATCGCGGCCGGCTGAATGTCTTGATCAACATCCTGGGTAAAAACCCCTCCGAGTTGTTCGCCGAGTTTGAGGGCAGGGCGCAATACACCAGTTCCGGCGATGTTAAATATCACCAGGGCTTTTCCTCCAACGTGATGACTGCCGGTGGAGAAGTGCACCTGGCGCTGTCGTTTAACCCATCTCACCTGGAGATTGTCTCGCCAGTGGTAGAGGGTTCGGTCCGTGCGCGACAGGAACGTCGCGATGATGACACCGGTGATCTCGTTGTGCCCCTCGTGGTTCACGGCGATGCGGCGTTTGCGGGGCAGGGCGTGGTGATGGAAACATTCCAGATGTCACAAACGCGCGCTTACAAGACCGGCGGCACCATCCATATCGTGCTAAATAACCAGGTTGGCTTTACCACACACAAGCGTGAGGACGCGCGTTCTACGGAGTACTGCACCGATATTGCGAAAATGGTGCAAGCACCAATTTTTCACGTCAACGCGGACGACCCTGAGGCCGTGTTGTTTGTAACGCAGCTGGCCGTGGATTACCGGACAGAGTTCAAGAAAGACGTGGTGATCGACCTGATCTGTTATCGGCGTCGCGGTCATAACGAGGCAGACGAGCCCTCTGTGACACAACCGCTGATGTACACGAAGATCTCCAACCACAAAACCACGCAGGAGATCTACGCCGAGAAACTCATCCAGCAGGGCGTGATAGCGGAGGGTGAGGTGCAGGCGCTGGTCGATCGCTATCGCGACGCGCTCGATCGCGGCGCGCCGCTGGTTAGCAGTCTGGTTACCGAGCCCAATAAAAGCCTGTTCGTAGACTGGTCTCCCTATCTGGGGCACGAGTGGACGCTGGAATGTGACACCCGGGTCGATATGCAGGCCCTGCAAGCTCTGGCGCACAGCACCAACCTGACGCCCGATGGTTTTCCGCTGCAGCGTCAGGTATCCAAGATACTGGAGGATCGCCGCAAAATGGGCGCCGGCGCGATGCCGATAAACTGGGGGTTTGCTGAAAACCTGGCCTACGCCTCACTGTTGTCAGAGGGGCACCCGGTGCGCCTGACCGGCCAGGATGTCGGCCGCGGCACGTTCTCGCACCGCCATGCTGTTTTGCACAACCAGAACGATGGCAGTGCGTATATCCCGCTGCAACATATCAGCGATGACCAGGCCAAGTTTGTCATCCACGATTCTCTGCTGTCCGAGGAAGCTGTGCTGGCGTTTGAATACGGTTACGCCACCACATTGCCGCAGGGTTTGGTGATATGGGAAGCCCAGTTTGGCGATTTTGCCAATGGTGCACAGGTCGTTATCGATCAGTTTATTACCAGCGGTGAGCATAAGTGGTCGCGTCTGTGTGGCCTGACCATGCTGCTGCCGCACGGTTACGAAGGGCAGGGGCCAGAGCACTCCTCAGCACGGCTGGAACGCTTTATGCAGTTGTCCGCTGAACACAATATACAGGTCTGTGCGCCGACCACCCCGGCGCAGGTTTATCATATGCTCAGGCGGCAGGCTATCCGGCCGCTGCGCAAACCGCTGGTGGTGATGTCGCCGAAAAGTCTGCTGCGTCATAAAGAAGCCATCTCGACCATTGACGAACTCTCCGAGGGGCACTTCCACAACGTGCTGGATGAGACCGACGATCTCGATCCGTCCAAAGTGGAGCGCATCATTATATGCAGCGGTAAAGTCTTTTATGATTTGCGCGCAGCGCGGCGCGAGCGTGGCCTGGATCACATCGCGATATTGCGGTTGGAGCAGTTGTATCCTTTCCCCGAGGATGAGTTACAGGAAATCCTGGCGAAGTCCTATCCCAATATTGTCGACGCAATCTGGTGTCAGGAAGAACCGATGAACCAGGGCGCCTGGTATGCCAGTCAGCACCATATGCGGCGGGTGATACAGCGCCACAAAGTGGATGTATATTTGCGCTACGTCGGACGCGAGGCATCTGCTGCGCCCGCAGCGGGCTATATGGCTCTGCACCTTGAGCAAATGAAGCAATTTATTGATGAAGCCCTGGGTGAGATGCCCTGGGGCAGTTAGTAACAACCTGATGGTTAGAAAGGAATAGAAATGTCTATCGAAATCAAGGCTCCCGTTTTCCCCGAATCCATCGCTGATGGGGAAGTGGCCGCCTGGCACAAATCAGAAGGCGAGGCCGTTGCTCGCGATGAACTGATTGTCGAAATAGAAACGGACAAAGTGGTTTTGGAAGTCGTGGCTCCGGCTGATGGCGTGATCTCAAAGATTCACGCTCAAGTTGGAGAAACTATCGAGAGTCAGCAGTTATTGGCTACTCTGGAAGAGGGACAGGCGGCGAGCCAAAGTGCTCCTGCGAAAGCAGAACAGAAGTCTGACCCCGCGGCTGCAAAACCCGCTGCCAGTGAAGCGCCATCCGCCGATTTGTTGGGCCCAGCGGCCAGGCAGCTGGTGGAAAAGCACAAGTTGGATGTCAGCGCCATTTCCGGTACTGGAAAGGGCGGTCGTATCCTCAAAGAAGACATCCTGAATTTCATGAAATCACAGGATGCAGCTGCTGCAGTTGCCGCTGATGCGCCAACACCGGCGGCGACAGCCAGCGCGGACGCGGGGCAGCCGGAGATGGAGCCGTCCAGTGAGCGTGTAGAGCGCCGTGTACCTATGACGCGTATGCGCGCGAAAATTGCCGAGCGTTTGCTCGAAGCCTCGCAACAGACAGCAATGCTGAGTACGTTTAACGAGGTGAATATGGCGCCGGTCATGGCGCTGCGCAGCAAGTACAAGGAAAAGTTTGAAAAGACACACAATGGCACACGGCTCGGTTTTATGGGCTTTTTTGTCAAGGCTGCGTGTGAGGCACTGAAACGTTTTCCGGCTGTTAATGCCTCCATCGATGGTAATGATATCGTCTACCACGGTTATCAGGATATAGGCGTGGCCGTATCCACCAAGGGCGGGCTGGTCGTTCCGGTCATGCGCGACGCTGATTTCATGAGTCTGGCAGATGTCGAGGCGGCCATAACGGACCTCGGCAAGCGAGCCAAGGACAGCAAGCTGACGATTGAAGACATGACCGGCGGTACGTTTACGGTCACTAACGGCGGGGTTTTCGGCTCGCTGTTGTCCACGCCCATTCTCAACCCCCCGCAGACGGGAATACTGGGAATGCACAAGATTCAGGAGCGCCCCATGGCGGTGAACGGGGAGGTTGTTATCCTGCCCATGATGTATCTGGCGCTAACCTATGATCACCGCCTGATCGACGGTAAAACCGCCGTGCAATTCCTGGTGGCAGTGAAAGACTTGATTGAGGATCCCGCAAGGATTCTGCTACAGCTGTAAGACCCCTGAGGGTTTTGCCGCCGGGCAACGCGATACTGCAATTTTTAAACAGTGAAACGACTTTTAATTGGGAACGACGATGTCAGATAAATACGATTTGGTGGTAATTGGGTCAGGTCCCGCAGGTTATGTGGCTGCCATCAAAGCGGCGCAACTGGGGCTGAAAACGGCCTGTGTTGAGCAGTGGCTGGACGACAAGGACAAACTGCAACTGGGGGGCACCTGCCTTAACGTCGGCTGCATTCCCTCCAAGGCACTACTCGATAGCAGTTACAAATTCGCCGAGGTGAGGGATGATCTGTCTGTTCATGGCATATCCGTAAAGAATCCAAAGTTTGATGTAGCTGCCATGCTGGCTCGCAAGGATAAAATTGTCACCCAGCTCACTGGCGGGATAGCGGGCCTATTCAAGCATAACGGTGTTACAGCGATTTCGGGCAAGGCCAAGGTGTTATTCGGGACCAAAGTCGAAGTGACTGACGCCAAGGGGAATGTGAAGGAGCTGGAGGCGAGCAATATCATTATCGCTGCCGGGTCCCTGCCCGTGAATATACCCCCCGCGCCGATAGACAACGAATACATCATCGATTCCACCGGCGCGTTGGAACTGACTGAAATACCGGCACGGCTCGGGGTTATCGGTGCTGGCGTTATCGGACTGGAGCTCGGCAGCGTTTGGCGTCGTCTCGGCTCTGAGGTTGTAATGCTCGAAGCCCTGGATGATTTTCTGCCGATGATGGATTTGCAGATCAGCAAGGAAGCGGCCAAGGTTTTCAAGAAACAGGGCCTGGATATCCGTCTGGGAGCGCGTGTTACCAATGCTGAAGTCAAGGATGGAAGCGTGGTTGTAACGTACTCATCCGCCGATGGCGAACACACTGAAACCTTCGACAAGCTTATCGTGGCGGTGGGTCGCAAACCGAATTCTGAGGGGCTGTTTGCGTCTGACAGCGGTGTCACGCTGGACGAACGCGGTTTCATCTACGTCAACGATTACTGCGAAACAGAAGCACCGCATGTCTACGCGGTCGGCGATATTGTGCGCGGCCCCATGCTGGCTCACAAGGGCTCCGAAGAAGGTGTCATGGTTGTAGAACGCATAATGGGTGAGCAGGCTCAGATGAACTATGACTGCATACCCTCGGTCATCTACACCCACCCTGAAATCGCTGCCGTCGGCAGAACCGAGCAGGAACTCATCGCCGACGGTGTGGAGTATAAAACGGGTGTGTTCCCCTTTGCCGCCAGTGGGCGGGCACTGGCGGCAAATGATCCACAGGGCATGGTCAAGATGATCGCCCATGCTGAGACCGATCGTATACTCGGTTGCCATATTCTGGGCGCATCAGCGGCCGATCTTGTGCAGCAAGTTGTGATCGCGATGGAGTTCGGTTCCAGTGCAGAAGATCTGGCTTTGACAGTGTTTGGTCATCCTACGCTGTCCGAAGCAGTACACGAAGCCGCACTGGCAGTGGATGGCCATGCCATCCATATTGCTAATCGCAAAAAGCGGTAGCGAGACGCTTCCAGGTGTGTACAGCAGCATAAATTGTAGACGCGCCGGGATATTCATGGGCCCGTTCGGTATTGGCACTACAGCCGAACAGCCTTAATTATTGACAGTTTGTATTAGATAACAGGATAGAACATGAATCTTCATGAGTATCAGGGTAAGCAGCTGTTTGCCGAGTATGGGTTGCCTGTCTCCAAGGGGTTTGCTGTTGACACCCCAGAGGATGCAGCTGCGGCGGCGGACAAAATAGGCGGTGAAATGTGGGTTGTTAAAGCCCAGGTTCACGCAGGTGGTCGCGGTAAAGCCGGCGGTGTAAAGCTGGTTAAGACCAAGGAAGAGATCAAGGACTTTGCGAAACAGTGGTTGGGTAAGCGTCTGGTGACGTACCAGACTGATGAAGGTGGTCAACCGGTCAGCAAAATTCTGGTAGAGACCTGCACTGATATCGCCGAGGAGCTGTACCTGGGTGCTGTAGTAGATCGCTCTTCCCGTCGTATCGTTTTCATGGCATCCACAGAGGGTGGCGTGGAAATTGAGAAAGTGGCCGAAGAGACCCCTGAGAAAATTCTTCGTGCAACCATTGATCCGCTGGTTGGTCCGCAGCCCTATCAAGGTCGCGAGTTGGCGTTCAAGCTCGGCCTGTCAGGTGAGCAGATCAAGCAGTTTGTAAAAATATTCATGGGTCTGGCGCAGATGTTCGTTGAGAAGGATCTGGCGCTGATCGAAATCAACCCGCTGGTTATTACCGATGAAGGCAATCTACACTGCCTGGATGCCAAAATTGGCGTCGACAGCAACGCGCTTTACCGTCAGCCAGAACTTCAGGACATGCATGATCCCAGTCAGGAAGATGAGCGTGAATCACATGCCGCTCGCTGGGAGCTCAATTACGTGGCCCTCGACGGCAATATCGGCTGCATGGTTAACGGTGCCGGTCTCGCCATGGGCACTATGGATATCGTCGCGCTGCACGGCGGTTTCCCCGCCAACTTCCTCGACGTGGGAGGCGGTGCCACCAAAGAGCGTGTGTCAGAGGCCTTCAAGATCATCCTTTCCGATGACAAGGTAAAGGCCGTGTTGATCAATATCTTCGGCGGCATTGTACGCTGTGACCTGATTGCAGAGGGTGTTATCGGCGCTGTGGAAGAGATCGGTGTTGAAGTACCTGTGGTCGTCCGTCTGGAAGGCAATAATGCTGAACTGGGCCAGAAGGTCCTGGCTGAGAGCGGGTTGAATATCATCGCTGCCACCAGTCTTACCGATGCTGCCCAGCAGGCAGTGAAAGCAGCGGGAGGAGCCGCATAATGAGCATTCTTATCGACAAAAACACCAAAGTTATCTGCCAGGGCTTTACCGGTTCCCAGGGTACGTTCCACTCGGAACAGGCGATCGAGTACGGCACCAAAATGGTAGGTGGTGTCACACCCGGCAAGGGTGGCCAGGAACACCTGGGTTTACCCGTGTTCAACACCGTGTCAGAGGCCGTTGAAGCCACTGGCGCTGAAGCCTCGGTTATCTACGTACCGGCGCCATTCTGCAAAGACTCGATACTGGAAGCGGCGAACAGCGGCATCAAACTTATCGTGTGTATCACAGAAGGTATCCCCACACTGGATATGCTCGATGCCAAAGTGAAGTGCGACGAACTCGGCGTGCGACTTATTGGCCCGAACTGCCCCGGCGTGATTACGCCTGGCGAGTGCAAGATCGGTATTATGCCCGGACACATCCACCTGCCCGGAAAAGTGGGCATTGTGTCTCGCTCCGGTACGTTGACGTATGAAGCGGTCAAGCAGACGACCGATGCCGGGTTTGGTCAATCCACCTGTGTCGGTATTGGCGGTGACCCGATTCCGGGTTCCAACTTCATCGATATCTTGCAGATGTTCCAGGACGATCCCGCCACAGAGGCGATTGTCATGATCGGAGAGATCGGTGGAACCGCGGAAGAGGAAGCGGCGGCCTATATCAAAGCCAATGTGACCAAGCCGGTTGTATCGTATATTGCAGGCGTGACAGCGCCCAAAGGTAAGCGCATGGGACACGCCGGGGCGATTATCTCCGGTGGCAAGGGTACGGCAGACGAGAAGTTCGCCGCACTCGAAGATGCCGGTGTGAAAACCGTGCGCAGTCTCGCTGAAATCGGTACTGCTCTGTCTGAGGTTACCGGCTGGTAATCTGTTCACGCAATAGCTCAGAAAAAAGGCCTGTTGCAAGACAGGCCTTTTTTTGTGCTTACGTTTCTTGCTTTCCGGGCTGTCACCAACAGCCCGTGGTAGCGCCTCAACGCTATAAATTCCGTCACTTCTCTTGAAAAACCCCGCTTCTACCCCAATATCAGCACAAGGAAATAATTCCCCTAAATTCAACGACATATAAAGAGGTTGCCATGACCGCTGATGTAAAAAAAGAGACACTGGGTTTCCAGACTGAAGCGAAACAACTGCTTCATCTAATGATCCATTCCCTGTACAGCAACAAGGAAATCTTCCTGCGCGAGCTGATCTCCAACGCCAGTGATGCCATAGACAAACTGCGTTTTGCATCTCTGGAAGATGAGTCGCTGCTTGAGGGGCAGGCCGATTATGAAATACGTGTTGAAGTAGACCCTGAGAACAACACCATCACACTGAGTGACAATGGTATCGGCATGAACCGTGAGGATGTGATCGAGAATCTCGGTACTATCGCCAAATCGGGCACTGCCTCGTTCCTGGAAAGCCTCACTGGTGATGCACGCAAGGATTCGCAGCTGATCGGCCAGTTCGGCGTCGGGTTTTATTCCGGCTTCATCGTGGCGGAGCGTGTAGAAGTGCATACCCGTAAAGCGGGCGAGGCGCCAGACACCGGCGTACTGTGGGAATCTCACGGCGAGGCAGAGTTCTCGATCGAAGCGAAACCACGCGAATCACGCGGCACAAGTATCACCCTCTATCTGAAAGATGACTGTAAGGAATTTGCCGACGATTGGCGTGTGCGCAGTGTCATCAAGAAATACTCCGATCACATATCGGTACCTGTAATGATGGCGAAGCCGCCAGCTCCCCCGGCAGAGGGTGAGGAAGACAAGGCAGCGGAGGAATCTGAGGTCGAGTTTGAAGCGGTAAACGAGGCGACAGCCATTTGGACGCGTCCGCGCACTGACGTCTCCGACGATGAATACAAGGCGTTCTACAAGCACGTGTCGCACGATTTTGAGGATCCGCTGACATGGAGCCATAACAAAGTAGAGGGCAAGCTGGAATACACCAGTCTGTTGTATCTGCCGGCACGAGCGCCGTTTGATCTGTGGAACCGCGAGATGTCCCGCGGTCTCAAACTGTATGTGCAGCGCACATTTATTATGGACGAAGCAGAGCAGTTTCTGCCCATGTACCTGCGCTTTGTTAAAGGCGTGGTTGATTCCAACGACCTGTCACTGAACGTTTCCCGTGAAATTTTGCAGCAGGACCCTGCGGTGGAAAGCATGCGCAATGCGCTGACCAAGCGTGTGCTGGATATGCTGGGTAAAATGGCGAAAGACAAGGACAGCGATAACTACGCCAATTTCTGGAAGCAGTTCGGCACCGTGCTCAAGGAAGGTCCCGCCGAGGATATGGCAAATCAGGAAAAAATTGCCAAGCTGTTGCGCTTCAGCACCACGCACACGGATTCCGAGGTACAGGATCAGTCGCTGGAAGATTACGTATCCCGTATGCAGGAGAAGCAGGACAAGATCTATTACGTTGTCGCAGAGAATTTCAATACCGCTCGCAAGAGTCCACACCTGGAAGTATTCCGTAAAAAAGGCATCGAAGTGCTCCTGCTGTCTGACCGCGTCGACGATTGGTTGATGAATCACCTGCGTGAGTTCGACGGTAAACAGTTCCAGGATGTAGCGCGCGGCGCCCTGGACCTGTCCAGTGACTCCGATGACGACAAGGCTGCACAAGAGACATTGGCCAAGGAGTCTGAGGCGCTGATAGAACGTATTTCCGCCGTACTGGAAGACAAAGTGAGTGAGGTGCGCGCTACCGCGCGATTGACCGACTCAGTAGCCTGTCTGGTGGTAGGTGAGAACGACATGGGTGCCCAGATGCGTCGTATTATGGAGGCTGCTGGTCAGGCCGTTCCTGAGACCAAGCCCATTCTGGAGATCAACCCGTCGCACCCGTTGGCCCAGTTGCTTGACGGCGAAGCAGATGAAGACCGGTTTGCAAACCTCGCACACGTCATCTTCGATCAGGCGATGCTCTCCGAAGGTGGTCATTTGGACGATCCTGCGGAATACGTGTCCAGACTGAATTCACTGCTGGTGGAACTCAGCAAGGCATAAACCGATAACACGCTGGCGTGCAGTATCATGGCGCCAGTGTGTCTTCCTGCGGTCGCACCGGCACGGCTCATGTATGATGCTATGATGTCCGTCGAACAGGCCTGCAAAACGGAGCCGGGGTTACGATGATACTGACAATCTGGCGGCACGGCACAGCGGAATACGCCACCAATGATCGTTTGCGCGAGTTGACGATATCGGGGCGTGAAGATATTGGATACGGCAGTGCCCAGTTTCGCCAGGCCTGCATGCTGCGCAATATCCCGCCGGTGACAACCGTGCTTTACAGCCCGTGGGTACGCACAGAGGAAACCGCACAAATTATCGCTATTGCGCTTCAATCTTCCGCAGTCTTTGCCGAAGATGTACTGCGCCCCGACAGTATGTTGTCGGCCATCGATTCACTCGTTTCCAAGCGCGCCGCTGACGATCCAAAACAGCACTTGGTACTGGTCTCTCACCAACCCATGGTTTCACGCCTGGCAGACCACTATCTCGGCGATACTGGCGGCGTGCCATCACTGCCTCCGGGCGGATTGGTTTCGCTGTCGCTCGATGTCGCAGAGGCCGCCTGTGGCAGACTCCTGTTCTGGGCCTTCCCGCCAGAATATGAGGTTGGGGTGTAATGGGGGCAGACGCAGTGCAACGCCTGGCGGAGCCACTTCAATGGCGAGTGAATGGTCTACAGCTGGCCGGTTTGTCCTGGGGTGAACCCGGCGAGAAGCCGCTGCTGGCTCTGCACGGCTGGCTCGACAATGCCGCCAGTTTTGCGTTTTTGGCGCCGCAGCTGAAGGGTTACCATGTGGTGGCGCTGGATCTCACCGGGCATGGCCAGAGTGATCGGCGTTCAATGGATGCCAGCTACCAGATATGGGATGATCTACCGGAAATCCTCGGCGTGGTTGACGCGCTGGGGTGGGATACCTTCGATCTGGTCGGGCATTCCCGCGGCGCCATTATTTCGACATTGTTAGCCAGCGCGTTTCCAGAGCGCATTCGTCACCTGACACTGCTCGATGCCGTTGTACCAGGCGCAGTCGCAGAGGGAGAGTTCCCCCGGCAGATGCGCAAAGCGCTGGAGGACAAGGTCCGTTTGCAGGCCCGTGCCAACCGTGTTTTTCCGTCTCTTGATGATGCCGTCGCGTCGAGGGTAGAGCGCGGTCTGTCCCCGGCGGCGGCCAGGTTGTTAGTGGAGCGCAACTTGCGGGAGTGCCCGCAGGGCTTGACCTGGACCACCGACCCCAGGCTGCACGGTGCTTCTGCCGTTAAGTTGAGCGATGGGCATTTGCAGGCCGTTTTACGTGCTCTGGATATGCCGACGCTGTTACTGCTGGCGCGGCAGAGTTTGGGGCAGGCAGAGAAGCTGGCAGGCTACGCGAAGCTGCATATACCGCGCCTGACTCTGGATACTGTCGAGGGGGGGCATCATTTTCATATGGAAGACAATGTAGCTGAGGTAGCGCAACGAATGCGAGATTTTTTGTCAGTAGCCGCAGAGTGTGAAAGCTCATGATATTCGGTAAACGTTCTATACACCTATTCTGTTCCGGCTTGCTGGCGTGTTTATTCTCTAGCGCAGTGGTGAGTGCCGAGTCGCCAGATGTTGGAGCACTGCTTCAGCAGGTTGATGCATACCCGCACACGGAGCAGGTTGAATTTTCCGAGCGCGATGTGATCGATTACGAAGTCGGATTAGGTGCCATACAAAAGATCCGCGGTGAGTGGCACTTCAAAAAAAGCGAACGACTCAATGGCACATTGCTCAGCTATACGTGGTTGATCGGCAACGGCTTCAGCGCTGCCGAGGTAATGGATCAGCTATTGGATAATGTCGGGCATATCAAAGGCAGCAGCGAACTGTTTGCCTGCGAGGGCAGAGCCTGTGGGCGCGCAGTTCAATGGGCGAATCGTGTATTCAATCAACGGGTTTTGTTCGGTAGGGAAGATCTGCAGCGCTACCGGGTCTACAGCTTGCAAGACGAGCCTGAAGCTCGCTTGCTCGCCTATAGCGCAGAACGCACCGCAGACCGGCAGTATCTGCACGTGGAATGGCTGCTGGTTACGCCATAGTGCAGAAGTGATGTTGGTGCCGGTGCGATACCTACATCTGTAGCAGGGAAAGAAACTCTTCGCGCGTTTTGTGCTCGCTGCGAAACGAGCCCAGCATTGCAGATGTCTTCATCAGCGAGTTCTGTTTTTCCACGCCGCGCATCATCATGCACATGTGCTGTGCTTCGATAATAACGCCAACACCTTCGGCATTAGTTACTTCCATCACCGTTTCCGCGATCTGTGCTGTGAGCGATTCCTGTATCTGTAAACGACGGGCGAATACGTCAACGATGCGCGCCACTTTCGACAGGCCGAGTACCTTACCAGTGGGGATGTACGCCACATGGCACTTGCCGATGAAGGGCAGCACGTGGTGCTCGCACAGAGAGTACAACTCAATATCCTGCACCAGAATCATCTCGCTGGAGGCGGATGGGAAGAGCGCGTCATTGACGACGTCATCGACCGATTGGCTATAGCCCTGTGTTAAAAATTCAAAGGCTTTGGCGGCACGCTTGGGCGTATCCACCAGGCCAGGTCGAGTGAGGTCTTCGCCTATCGATTCGATTATTTTTGCCCAGTGATCTTCCAACAGATTGTCTCCACAGCGGTCACAAGAAGGGGTGCTGATAGTAGCAACCTGCCCACGGCAAGGCAATTCACAGGACTATAGCTTATAGAGATAACAGCGCGGGCAGAATCGGTTACACTTGCCCGATGAATCGAGATAAACCCAGCCAAGACCGTCCCCAGACCGTGGGCGAAGCCCTGCAATACTGTAGCGAAGCCCTGCAAAACAGCGATGTTTTCTTTGGTCATGGCACCGATAACGCGTGGGATGAAGCGGTGGAAATGGTGCTGTATGCAGCCGATTTGCCACTGGATTGTGGAGAAGACATTCTACCGCAGCAGCTGGACGACAGCGTTGTCACCCGCTTGTTGTCGCTGTTAGGCCGACGTATTACAGAGCAACTTCCACTGCCTTATTTAACCGGGCGCGCCTGGTTTGCCGGGTTGCAGTTTCACTGCGACCAGCGCGCCATTATCCCCAGATCCCCGATTGCGGAGCTTATCGCGGGAGAGTTTCAGCCCTGGTATAGCGGCCCCGCCCCGACGCGCATACTGGATCTTTGCTGCGGAGGAGGGTGCATCGGATTAGCCGTGGCATACTATTTCCCCGATGCACACGTGGATCTGCTCGATTTAGACGGAGCAGCGCTGCAGTTGGCGCGAGAAAATGCTGCGCTGTTGGGTGTAGAGGAGCGGGTGCGTATTGTTCAATCCGATTTGTTCGATGCCCTGGACGATGCCGATTACGACCTCATTCTGAGCAACCCGCCTTATGTGGATGCCGCAGATCTGGCCAGTATGCCGGCGGAGTACCACCACGAGCCCGAACTTGCACTCGGATCGGGCGCAGACGGCCTCAATCTGACACGGCGTATACTCGATCAGGCCGGCGGGTTTCTTCGCGACAACGGCCTGCTGATTGTCGAGGTGGGTAATAGTTGGCCCGCGCTGGAGGAGGCCTTTCCCCGGGTGCCTTTTACCTGGATAGAGTTTGAGCACGGCGGGGAAGGTGTCTTCGCGTTAACGGCCGACGAGTTGCGAGATTTCAGCGCAAGCGGGCCCGAATAGGCCTATAATACGGCGCTTAATTGTAGCGGTAGCTGGGACCAGCAAACATTATGGCGGGTAATTCGATTGGCAAGCTCTTCACGGTGACCTCATTTGGCGAGAGTCACGGCCCTGCGCTGGGGTGTATTATTGACGGTTGCCCGCCGGGGTTACCGCTGGATGCCGCTGATTTACAGCATGATCTCGACCGACGCAAACCCGGTACGTCCAGGTTTACTACTCAGCGGCGCGAAGCCGATGAAGTGCGCATTCTGTCAGGTGTGTTCGAGGGCCTTACCACGGGCACGCCGATTGGGCTGATGATTGAGAATACCGATCAGCGTTCCAAGGATTACTCCAATATCAAGGACACGTTTCGGCCCGCTCATGCCGACTATACGTACAATCAAAAATACGGCTTCAGGGATTACCGCGGTGGTGGTCGCTCCTCCGCACGCGAGACAGCGATGCGCGTTGCCGCTGGGGCTGTTGCCAAGAAATACCTGGCATCGCGCTACGGCATTGAAATTCGCGGCTACCTGGCGCAATTGGGGCCAATTGGCGTCGATAAGGTTGACTGGTCGGTGGTGGAGTCGAATCCCTTCTTTTGTCCGGATCCGGACAAGCTGGCCGATATGGAAGCCTTCATGGCCGCGCTGATTAAAAGCGGCGATTCCATCGGCGCGCGCATCAACGTGGTGGCCAGCGGCGTTATGCCTGGTCTGGGCGAGCCCGTGTTTGACCGGCTCGATGCCGACATCGCCAGTGCGATGATGGGCATCAATGCCGTCAAAGGTGTAGAGATAGGCGCGGGGTTTGATTCGGTGGAGCAGCACGGCAGCGAACACCGTGATCTGCTGACGCCCGAGGGTTTCATAGGCAATAACGCAGGCGGTGTACTCGGTGGCATCAGCAGCGGGCAGGACATCACGGTAAGTCTCGCGCTAAAACCCACTTCCAGCATACGCCAGCCCGGCGCCAGCATTAATGTCAGTGGTGAGGCAGCAGAAGTCGCCACACATGGCCGACATGACCCTTGTGTAGGTATTCGCGCGACACCGATAGCCGAGGCGATGCTGGCAATTGTGCTGATGGATCATGTGCTGCGCCATCGCGCCCAGAATATGGACGTGCAGTGCGAGACGCCCGTGCTTCCCGCTTCGAAGCCGGATGGCAATGCCCCCTGAGCTGCGATTTCAGCAATGAGTAAGGCCAGCCGTCGATTTCATCGCACGCTGCTGCTGGGCCTGGCGGCTTTGGCTGCGCTCGTTTGGGTCGCTGTCGAACAGTTCGGCATTGCCCGACAGGATATGGTCGATCTGCTGCTGGGCACGCTGATGATTGCCGGCGGCGCGATTGCACTGGCCGCGCTGTGTGCAGTGATTTGGATCGGGCTGCGTAAACTGCTGCAGCGGGGCAGCGACCGCTAGGCAGCTGCATCGCGATCGCTAAGCCAGATCAATCTCCAGTGTCATATTATCGGCGATCTCATCAAGGCTAGCCTGCAGATCATCCATATTGGTCGCTTCGGGAATCCACGCAGCGATGCGGGCCTCGAAGATTGGCTCAGCACTCATGGGTGCACTCTGAACATTGGTATCCATCTCCAGCACGTTAATCTTGCGTTGTGCCAGCGCAGCTGAAATTTCCCGCACTATGCCGCGGCGATCCGGCCCGATCACGGTCAGCGTGATATCTCGCCCGGCTACAGGCGGCGCGCTTTCGAGGGCCGAGGTGGCATCTGTCGGGGTGACCCGCACGCTGATACCGCTGGCGGCCAGTGCACCCAGATCCGCTTCCAGCGCTGGCCCGCCATCTTGCGGCAGGGAAACCAGAATAAGTCCGGCGAACTTCCCGCCCAGTTGCGACAGTTTGCTTTCCTGCCAGTTGCCCTGGTTTTTCTCAATGACGACAGACAGTTGTTCTACCAGCCCGGGGCGGTCGTCACCGATGAAGGTAACGATAAAAGAAGTTTGCACAGTTTTGACTCCACATTCGTTGGCACAGACCGTATATTAGCGCGCTAACGCCGCCACCAGAAGGAGAACAGCCAGATCATGGCAGATTTTGTGATGGTTCCACCGCAACGCTTGCAAGCCGACGTGCTGCAGGCACTACTGGAGGAGTTTGCCTCGCGCGATGGTACCGATTATGGCGAGCGTGAAAGCACACTCGAAAAAAAAGTGGCGCAACTGCGCAGTCAACTGCTTACCGGTGACCTGCAGCTCCTTTACGAGGGGGACAGCGAACAGTGGGACTTGCTGCCGCGCGCGCAGGCAGAAGTGTTGCTCAACAGCTGATAAAATCTCTCAATGACTGATAAACCTGATCACATACTCGATGCCACCGGGCTGTACTGCCCGGAACCGGTGATGTTGCTGCATAACCGCATTCGCGATATCGCTGTCGGCGAAACCCTGCAGGTGCTGGCCACTGATCCTTCAACACAGCGCGATATCCCCAAGTTCTGTGTGTTTCTGGGGCATGAGTTGTTGCAGCATGACGAGATCGAAGGGCAGTACCGTTATCTGCTGCGCAAACAGGAATCGGCTTGATGGGTTCCGCTGAGCGCGCCCTCGTGAATGCACAAGAGCCGTTTGTCTCCGAGCGTCTGGAGCGTGTTTTTAGTCGCTGTTTTGGCCGCGATTACAATACGCGCTTGTGCGGTGGTGCCGACGAGCCCATTTATCAACCGGCAGCCGGTGATGGCGAATACAGCAAGCTCTATTATCGGCAGGATTATTTCGCCAGTGCGCTGCACGAATCGGCCCACTGGTGTATCGCTGGAGCGCTGCGCAGGCGTGAGGTAGATTTTGGATACTGGTATGCGCCCGAGGGCCGCAATGCTGCACAACAGCTCGCCTTCGAGGCGGTTGAGCGCAAACCACAGGCGCTGGAATGGTATTTTTCCAAAGCCTGTAATTACCGCTTTCAGGTCAGTGCCGACAACCTCGAGTTGACGAACGCGGGCGTGCACGATGTGACGGTATTTGCACAGGCAGTACTGGAGCAGGCACTCAGCTGGCAACAAGAGGGGCTGCCGGCCCGAGCTGAGGTTTTCTACCGAGCGCTTTGCGCGGAGTTCGGCACTTGTGTGCCCGCCGGGCAACTGCACTTTGATATGGCAGCGCTGCGATGCGCGACGGCGTCTTGATGTGCTCTCCCCAATGAATCTCACCGTACTGGCGGATGAAAATATTCCCGCCGTGGAGGAGTACTTCGGTCCGCTTGCAGGTGTCCGGCGTATCAGTGGCCGCTCACTGGAGCGCACGCACCTGGACGGCGTCGATATCTTGTTGGTTCGATCGGTCTCCCGTGTGAACGAAGCGCTGTTGCGCGAAACGGCGGTGAAATTTGTGGGTACCGCTACCAGTGGGTTTGATCATATCGATCGCGACTACCTCGCGCGCCAGGGTATCGGTTTTGCCCATGCCCCAGGCTCTAACGCCAATTCAGTGGTTGAGTATGTGCTGGCAGCCATTGCGGCCACCGAAGAGAAGTTGGAGCAGTTGCTCGCTGGCGGCAGCGTTGGCATTGTCGGCTATGGCGTTATTGGCAAAGCAGTAGCGGCGCGTTTCGCGGCGCTGGGAGTACAGTGCCGTATATACGATCCCTGGCTTGAGCAAAGCACCATCCCCAATGCCAGCGCGCTCGATGAGGTACTGGATTGCGATGTGGTCACCTTGCATGCACAGCTAACCTCAGATGCGCCCTGGCCGAGTTATCACTTGCTCGGCAGTCGTGAACTACAGCAGTTGCGTGCAGGCACTCTGCTGATCAATGCGAGTCGCGGCTCAGTACTGGATAACGCCGCGTTGGCGGAATATCTCCAGGCACGCCCTGACGCTTTTATCGTGATGGATGTCTGGGAGGGTGAGCCCGAGCCCAATCCTGATTTACTGGCACAGGTGACACTGGGCTCAGCCCATATTGCCGGATACAGTTGGGATGGTAAGTTACAGGCCACGCGCATGTTAAGAGATGCGGCGTCCAGATACCTGCAGTTGCCTGCTCCGGCTGAGGTGACTCAGCCGGAAGGCGCTGCGCCAATCCAGGTGTCAGATGATTTCACCCAGGCGGGTCTGCTCCGCTTTCTTGTGCAGGCGCGCTACGATATTTATTTGGACGACAGCATGTTGCGCCAGACCGTGGCGCAGATAAAGCTTCAAGCAGACGGCGGCGCGGGGTTTGACCTGTTGCGCAAGTCCTACCGTAAACGTCGAGAGCTGGCCGGTTCCCTGGTGAGGGGATTGCGCTTGCCAGAGCATAGAGCAATGGCACACGCGCTCGGTTGTATCGCAGAATGAAGAGAGTAATTTGAAATGAGCGCAGCCCTGCACCTTGGCCTATTGATCAATCCCCTCGCGGGGCTAGGGGGTAGCCTGGCCCTCAAGGGTAGTGACGGCCAGGAAATGCGTGAGCGCGTAGCACAGATTCCAGCAGATAGCAGAAACCGTGCTTTGCAACGTGCTGTGCGCGCTCTGCGCATGCTCGTAGGGGCTTCCGATTCAGTGCGCTTCAGTTGTTGGGCGGGGGATATGGGGGAGCGCGCACTGGATGGGTTGGGCTTCAATGTCCAGGTGTTGGGTGCCGTGTCAGCAGACCTCACCAGTGCCAGTGATACGCGCGAGGCTGTCGGGCAGTTGTATGATTCCGGAGTGGATCTCATCCTCTTTGCCGGTGGCGACGGTACCGCCCGCGATATTTTTGATGTCATTGGAACACGCTGTCCCGTGTTGGGGATTCCTGCGGGCGTCAAGATGCACTCGGCTGTCTTTGCCGTATCGCCCGAGGCCGCGGGCGAGTTGTTGCAGCGTTTGGCCGATGGCGGTTTGGTAGGCGTTCAGGCCCAGGAAGTGCGCGATATCGACGAACAGGCGTTTCGCCGCGGCCAGGTGCGCAGTCGCTTCTATGGCGAGATGATGGTGCCCAGTGAGGGCCATTACCTGCAGCATACCAAGGTCGGTGGACGCGAAGATCCCGACCTTGCTATCGCTGACATCGCCGCGTGGCAAGCGCACATCATGGCGCCCGATGTAACCTATTTGATCGGGCCCGGTTCTACCACCGCGGCGATTATGGCTGAGCTGGGTCTACCCAATACGCTATTGGGTGTGGATGTAGTGCGAGGCGGCAGTGTGCTGGCGNCCGACGCCGATGAAACACGGATATTGGAATTGCTGGCCGAAGCCCCTGGCTCGGCACACCTGATAGCAACTGTTATCGGTGGGCAGGGGCACTTGTTTGGCCGCGGTAACCAGCAATTTTCACCCGCGGTGATTCGCTGCGTGGGGCTCGATAACATGACCGTGGTGGCTGCAAAATCCAAAATTACCGGGTTGCAGGGCCGCCCTCTGCTGGTGGATACCAATGATGCGGCACTCGATCAGGCACTCTGTGGTTATCGGGTGATTACTACCGGCTATGATGATCATCTGCTGTACCGCATTAGCGCAGTATAGCGACGCCAGGCGACTTGCTGCGCTAGAAGTTTCGGATACCTGTATCAGTCGCGCCGCACTGCACTCGTAGTCTGGCGTGGCCAGCTGGTGTACGCTAGAGATGAAAACGGAGATAGCGAGAGTATGACTATGCACGATGACGAAATCTGGCGCGATAAGTTGACGCCCGAGGAATTCCACGTCTGCCGAGAGAAAGGCACAGAGCGTCCATTTACCGGTGAATACTGGGATTGTAAGGAGGAGGGGGTCTATAACTGTCGGTGTTGCGGTGACCCGCTGTTCCTGTCAGACAGCAAATTCGATTCAGGCTGTGGCTGGCCGAGTTTCTTTCAGCCAGCAGATGCCGAAGTGATACAGGAGGAGCGCGATAGTACCCACGGCATGGTGCGCACCGAGGTGATGTGCAAATCCTGTGGCGCCCATCTGGGGCATGTTTTTGAGGATGGTCCAGCACCTACCGGGTTGCGGTATTGTATTAACAGTCTGTCGGTAAAGTTGGAGACAGGCGGAAAGTAGGGGTAGTGGGGGAGAACTTGGAGCGGGAAACCGGGTTCGAACCGGCGAGGCTGCGCGCCCCGCCTCAACCTTGGCAAGGTTGCGTTCTGGGCATTATTTGATTGAGTAGTAGGGAGGAAAACTTGGAGCGGGAAACCGGGTTCGAACCGGCGACCTCAACCTTGGCAAGGTTGCGCTCTACCAACTGAGCTATTCCCGCATACATAAACGTTTATCCACCGGCGTGGTCGCCGGAACCGGCGAGGCTGGGCGCCCCCCCTCAACCTTATCAAGGTTGCGCTCTACCAACTGAGCTATTCCCGCGGATCTGGTACTTGATGAATGGCGTCCCCTAGGGGGTTCGAACCCCTGTTACCGCCGTGAAAGGGCAGTGTCCTAGGCCACTAGACGAAGGGGACGCAACGGTCTTCATCGAGAGGCGCGCATTGTATGGAGACAGGGCGTTTGCGTCAAGCCCAACAGGGCGCAAATTCGGCTGTATTTCACTGCAAGTTCAGCAGCTTAGCTCTGGCATCCTTGAAATTGAAGGTCTCACCGCGGTTGGCGGCGTCCAGACGCAATTCTTCCAGCTGCTGATGTTGTTCAATTTCTTCATCTGCCATGTAGTGCAGGCAGTCGCCGCCCATAAACCACAATAGCTGCCTGGGAAAGGTGGGTGCAAACTCTGGATAGGTGTCAAACAGGCGTGCCACCAGTGCCGGGCCTCGCTCATAGAGTTCGGTATTGTTCTCTGCCAGGTCCCGGAAGTTACGGGCCAGCTCGCGCAGTGGATGATCTTCCGGCAACTGCTCGGTTCTTGTTGTCAATTCGCTGGAAAATTCGGCCAGCATCGAGCGACAGTGCTCAAGGTATTGTTGGTCATTCATGTGTGATGTCGTCTACCTGGCAAAATACGGGTACAATTGCGCGCTTGTCCACCGAAGTGAATAGCCTGCCGACAATGATACCAGCACTAACCATCGAAAACCTCAGCAAGGTCTATGACAATGGCTTTGAAGCCCTCAAGGGCATCAGCTTTCAAGTGGAGCAGGGCGATTTTTTTGCGCTGCTTGGCCCCAATGGCGCCGGTAAATCGACCACCATCGGCATTATTTGTTCTCTGGTGGCGAAATCGGGTGGCCGTGTGCGTATTTTTGATGTCGATATCGATGTCGATTTCCCCGCTGCCAAGCGGCATATCGGAATCGTGCCGCAGGAATTCAATTTCAATCAGTTCGAAAAAGCGCTGGATATTGTCGTCAATCAGGCGGGTTACTATGGCCTGCCTCCCGCCCTGGCCAAAGAGCGGGCAGAGAAGTATTTACGCGAACTGGGTATCTGGGATCAGCGCGACGTGCCGGCGCGCATGCTGTCGGGGGGCATGAAACGTCGCCTGATGATAGCCCGCTCACTGATTCACGAGCCGCGCCTGCTCATTCTCGATGAGCCCAGTGCAGGGGTCGATATTGAAATGAGGCGCTCGATGTGGGCCTTTTTGAAGCGGATCAACGAGCAGGGTACGACGATTATCCTCACAACACATTATCTGGAGGAGGCCGAAGCGCTGTGTCGGCATATCGCTATTATCAATCATGGCAACATAGTCGAAAACACGTCGATTAAATCCCTGCTGCGACAGTTGAGCCGGGAAGTGTTTATTCTCGATTGCGTGGAAGATGTGCCCGAGGAGATTGCTATCGATGGCTTTATCGTACGCCGGGTAGATAGCCACACGTTGGAAGTTGAGGTACAGAAGGGGCAGCACTTGAACGACGTTTTTTCAGTATTGGGGGAAGAGGGTATTAACGTTAGCAGTATGCGCAACCGCGCCAACCGGCTCGAGGAAATGTTCGTCAATCTGGTCGAGGGTGCAGCATGAGCCTGTCTGAACAATGGGTGGCGTTCATGACCATCCTGCGCAAGGAGATCAAACGTTACCTGCGTATCTGGACACAGACCTTGCTGCCATCGGCGATCACCATGTCGTTGTACTTTGTGATCTTCGGCTCTCTGATAGGTTCGCGTATCGGTGAGATGGGTGGCTTTACCTATATGGAGTTTGTTGTGCCGGGCCTGATCATGATGGCGATTGTGACAAACTCCTATGCCAATGTGGTGTCATCCTTTTTCGGGTCAAAGTTCAGCCACGCGGTTGAAGAGTTACTGGTTTCTCCCGTTTCCAATGTTGTGATTCTGATGGGCTATGTGGTGGGCGGCGTATCGCGCGGGCTGCTGGTGGCCGTGGTAGTAACACTGGTTTCCCTGTTTTTCACGCATCTACAGATTCACAGTTATTTGATTGTGATAACCGTGGTTCTGATGACATCGACACTGTTTTCGCTTGCCGGGTTTATCAATGCGGTATACGCCAACAGTTTCGATGACATATCCATCGTCCCCACATTTGTGCTCACTCCGCTTATATATCTCGGAGGCGTGTTTTATTCCATGGATTTGCTGCCGGAATTCTGGGCCAATGTTTCCAAGCTCAACCCTCTGGTCTACGTGGTGAATGCATTTCGCTACGGTGTGTTGGGGGTTTCCGATGTCAGCCTGCCGATTGCCTTTGGCATGATTATTTTTTTTACCGCACTGGCCTTTGGGTTCAGTATGCACCTCCTGAACTCCGGCAAACGACTCAGGCAGTAATCCCGTCGTGAAATACAATGAGAGCGGGATGTTACTGGGCCAGCACACGCCGGTAGTCGCGCAATACTCGCCGCAGTTACTTCATCCTATCCCCCGCGCAACGGCGCGGCGCGACCTCGGACTCGGCCAGCAGTTGCCGTTTTTCGGTGTCGACCAGTGGCACGCCTATGAAATGTCCTGGTTGGATGACGCCGGTAAGCCGGTGGTAAAAGTGGGGCGGTTTCAGGTGCCGGCCGATTCACCCAATATTGTCGAGTCCAAGTCGTTCAAGTTGTATCTGAACTCACTCAACAACACGCGGTTCGCCAGTGATGAAGAGGCACAGGCAACCATTGTTGCCGATATTGGCGCGGTGGCAGGTGCCAGTGTGACGCTCGTGCTGTTCCCGGTTGGCGATGCCGCTCTGGCTGGCGCGAGGCTCAGCGGGGAATCGCTGGATAATCTGCCGCTGGCGCCCTGGGACGGTGAGCCGCAGGCACAGCAGTTGCAATTAAGCTCCGGGGAGGCGGTGGAGGCGACTGTTTACAGTCATTTGTTGCGTTCGCTGTGTCCAGTCACCGGCCAGCCAGATTGGGCTACTGTGTGGATTCACTATCAGGGTGCTGAGATTGAGCGCAGTTCGCTGCTGCAGTACATTATCGCTTACCGCGAGCATCAGGAGTTTCACGAGCAGTGCGTCGAGCGGATGTTCTGCGATATCAGCGCGCGCTGCGAGCCGAATTTTCTGCATATCCAAGCGTTTTACACACGCCGTGGTGGCATGGATATCAACCCGTTTCGCAGCACGGACCCAAGTGCCTGCGCACTTCCAAGACTTGATCGTCAGTGACGAGTCAGGATACGCTACGGCCGCAATACGCAATATATTGTCAACTGACAACAAGGTATAAAATAATTATGAAAACTATAAAGAACTGCCCGAACCCACTACAGACACTGCTGCGAGTACTGACAGGAATCACTCTGGCCGCGGCACTGGCCGCTTGTTCCAATGGCAATGGCAACAACAATTCGTCGACCACTCAGAATGACGCCGAACCGGATCAGCCCATCGCGGATGTCAATCCATTCCAGGAATTGGTAGATCAGGGCGTTACGCGCTATCTGGGTGCCTATACGCCTATGCTGTCTGAGACCGAGGGCGATATTGTTTCTCACCGCTTCAGTGCCAGCGACGGCCCCATGTGCCTGCGCGGTGGCGAATATGTGATGTCTACCCGTGATCTGGGGTCAGAAGATCTGGTTATCTTTCTGCAGGGTGGTGGCGGCTGTTGGGACACTTTGTGCGCCGCAACGGAGACCGCAGCTCCCGGTATACCCAAGGCCGGCATACTGGACAATGATCTCCCCGGTAATCCCATCGCCGACATGAACATGGCCTATCTTCCTTACTGCGACGGCGGCGTTCACGCCTCCGATGCCGAGTATGATATCGATGAGAATGGCATTATTGAGCCCGGCACCACGGATCAATTCCACCACGGCCTGCACAACCTGTCAGCCGCACTGGATGTCACCGTTCAGGCATTCCCAGCCCCGCGGCGAATCGTGCTGATGGGCGTCAGTGGCGGTGGCTTCGGCACTATCTTTGCCCTGCCGTTGGTACGCACCTTGTACCCGGATATCCCCATCGACGTGGTGAACGATTCCGGCGTCTCGGTTGGTCGACCCAACGAGCCGGAATTCTTTAAAGCACTGTTGAGTTACTGGAATATTGCCGACTCGTTTATTCCCGACAGTTGCCCCCAATGCATCGCTGACGACGGACACGGCACCGGTGTGCACAACTGGGGTCTGGATCGGGACGAAAACCTGCGTATCAGCCTTCTCAGCCACAAACAGGACTCCACCATCGCCAATTTCTTCTTTGGTGTGGGTGGCGCGGCATGGGAAACAGAGTTGGTCCGTGAAATGGGTGAGGTAGAAGCGGCAAGCCCTGACCGCGCGCGCAGCCTGATCGCAGATGGCAGCGCACATACCTTCCTGATAGGCAAGACAGCGGCTGAAGTCGACGGTATTACTGTATTGGATTGGGTGGCGGCGATGCTGGACGATTCCCCACAGTGGACATCGCGTATCGATTAGGAGACGGTCTAAAACGCGCGTTCAGGACTGGCAAGTACACCATCTTGTGGTATGATGCGCGCCCTCATGGTGAGGTGGCCGAGTGGTCGAAGGCGCACGCCTGGAAAGTGTGTAACGGGTAACCGTTCGAGGGTTCAAATCCCTCCCTCACCGCCATATTTACTTTCAGCTTCTATCCATAGCTACGGCTCTACGCAGTTAACGGGGGATGAGCATTCATCCGTACCCGATTGATAATACCGTCCCACCCGCAGTGGGTGGCTCTACGCAGTTAACGGGGGATGAGCATTCATCCGTACCCGATTGATAATACCGTCCCACCCGCAGTGGGTCAGCAC
>CACSIL010000003.1 GCA_902705825.1 Halioglobus japonicus
CGTACTTCTTAGTCCAGTCGTGCAGACTCTTGGCGGTCACCCCAAGTCTGTTGGCCACCTCACCAATCTTGTAACCGCGTTCAGTGATCTGCTTCACCGCTTCAATCTTGAATTCTTCTGTATAGCGTTTGCCGCTCATAATAAATACCTTCTGTTTGCGTCAATTGTAACGCTATCAGGTATCTACGATACTAGGGGCTTGCCATTCTGCGGAGTGATAAGCCTCTACTTCTAGAGTATCTACCCACACCTGAAAAGTAATCCCTTTCTGTTGTACATCTATATCTAAGTAACTCTTCGTTTTATCACTGAACAGACGCGGCTTAAAGGCTGCGGGCTTTGTCGTGTCTGCCATTTACTGAGGAAAGTATTATGTCTAACCAATCTATTCATCAAAAAATTACCGATCAGATTATTGAGGCAATGAAAAACGCCAAGGATTTTCAGTTGCCTTGGAATGCACCTGGTCTCGGCTTACCCACTAATTCCTTTACTAGAAATACCTACAACGGCATCAACATCCTGTCTCTATGGGTCTCTGCTATGGACAAGCAGTTCTCGTCAAATAGCTGGGCTACCTACAAGCAATGGCAGCAAATGGGTGCTCAAGTTAGGAAAGGTCAAAAGGGCAATCCGATAGTCATCTACAAGGCATTGTCCCCCAATGAAGATACCGGCTCTGCTACTGAAACAGGACCTGACTACCACACCAGACCGAGAGTGCTTATTCGGTCAGCTACTGTGTTCAACGCAGATCAGGTTACTGGGCTGGAGATTCCTCAACCCCAGCTTGAACTGGGTGAAAATAAACCTTTGGATAGACTGGGTCTGGTTGACACCTTTGTATCCAACACACAGGCGGTAATCAAGGTTGGTGGCTCCAGTGCCTATTACTCCCCGAAGCAGGATCTGATTGCGATCCCTAATCCTGAGTGCTTCATAGGGACGGACACCAGTAGCCGTGCTGAGAGTTGGTACAGCGCGTTACTACATGAGCTAACTCATTGGACTGGAAACGACAAACGATGCCACAGAAATATGTCTGGGCGATTTGGAGATGAGTCATATGCGATTGAAGAATTAATCGCGGAATTGGGTGCAGCTTTTCTGTGTGCTCAGCTGAATGTCACCTCAGTACCTAGACAGGATCATGCGGATTATTTGGCTAACTGGATTAAAGTTCTGTCAGGTGATGTTAAGGCCATCTTCTGGGCTTCCGCTAGAGCCTCAGAAGCAGTGGCCTATCTCAATGGCCTCCAGCCTACCCAAACAATAAGTTCACTCCGTACCAGCGCTGGAATTAACAACCCCAGTAATCAAGTGGACCCCGCCTGATCCATCCTATTTGCAGTAATTCAAAAGATAACCACCTCAGGCAGTCGCTGGCTAGCGTTTCTCTCTAGCTGATAACGCCAGCTTTACCTAAAGCTCTATCCGCTCGGCCAGGTTCGAGAAGCCAGCAACTGCCTTCAGCGGTCGCATTAAAACCCAAAAGGAACGATACTATGAAAACCTATACTACTATGCATCAGCTCTGGTGCTTACTTAAGCAATCTATTAGAAATATCACGTTAAGGGATATTCTTTCGGCAATTTCCTGGAGTGATACTTTTCACTTGATAGAGAGCAGAGTATGCCGTTATATCGGTGCTAGTTTCTGATTCTCGGGTGAGACTACTACGAAATAGGCAGGGCTTTTTACTAGGCCTGCCCTACCTGATATAAAATGAACGTCTGATGAGATACCGTGGCACTTGATGGTACTTCAACTTGATGATAGATTTTCACTGTCTTTCTCAACCCCTCGAAGCCTACCCCATCTGGGGGTATAAGTGGGGGTATATCTAGCTATAGAAAGATATATATTCATATCTATCAACGACTTAAATCAACCATCACAGTCCTCTTCTGGCACCATATTACAGAAAAAGCCGAACCAAGTGTTCGGCTTTTTTGTGCCTGCTCAATAGATATGCCGCATTACAACTTCAAAAGCTCACTGCAGCTTCTTTCGGTACACGGTAAATTGCAGCCATGCATTCCCGTATACAAATTCACAATAAACCCTGCCGCTAAGAGGATGGGCGCTAGCCCCCGTATTGTGATATCCCATTACTTTCTCCCGATATCAATTAGATAAGCTTGGGATGGATAAACAATCATTCGCGTCCCACCTTACACTCAACAGGCACACAAACCTGCGAGTTGCTTAGGATATTCTGACGCGGTTTGGCGCTTGGCGATATCTGCGTCCACTCAATTGGCAATGCGGCAACAGGGCTGCTGCTCAGACTAATCCTTGAACTGCGAAGGACTTTTTGGCCTTTATTTTTCAATAACTTACGTGCACGATAAGCGAAACTGGGGATACTGGCATAACCGACTATGGCGATCCCGGCAAAAAGTCTCTCAATAGCATGAGCCGGAATTGATGCTTACAAATGGCCATGCTCGCCGATTGCGGTAATCCAATAACGGCCTTTGGTCGACGTAAACGCCCCTCGCAGGCAGGCGAGGAGTTCATCCTGATGCCTGCTCTCATGCATCACATCAAACTGGGAAAGATCCCGACAACCCTCCACTTGCTCGCGCAAATCGTACTGACTGTGCTCCCGACTGTAGCCCGCGATAGCAGACATATTGAACCCGGAAATACACGCACAGCCGCTGAGCGCATCGATAACATCGTCGCGCAAATCAATCGGCACAACGATTGTCAGCAATTGCATTTCACCCATGATGACGACGCTCCATGTAATAGTAGAACATTGGCAGCAGGTACAACGTGGTCACTGTTGACGTGAGTAGGCCACCAATGACCACGATGGCCAATGGTTTCTGAATCTCTGCGCCCGGGCCAGTGGCAAAGGCCAGCGGCATCAGGCCGAACATTGCCGTGCTCGCAGTCATCAACACCGGGCGCAGCCGCCTGACCGAGCCCTGAACAATGCGCTGGTGCAATTCACCGACACTCAGCCGAGTCTGTTCAAAATAGCTCACCATCACCACCCCGTTGAGTACGGCCACACCAAGCAGTGCTATCAGGCCGACCGAGGCTGGCACAGACAAGTACTCACCTGTCACGAATAGGGCAATCAGGCCGCCCATGATAGCGAACGGAATATTCCCCAGAATCAAAGCTGCTTTTGGCATGGAGCCAAACGTGGAAAACAATATGATAGTGATCAGCAACAGCGCGGCAGGTATCACCAACAGCAGATTGCGGGTAGCGCGCTGCTGGCTTTCAAATTCACCACCAAATTCCAACCTGTAACCTGGTGGCAGTACAAGCTGTTCCGACAGAGTGGCCTCCAGCTCCTCTACAAAACCAACGATATCCCTGCCCGTAACATTACTGGTGACCACCGCAAAACGATTGCCCCGCTCGCGTTCAACGATCAGTGGCCCCTCACGATATCCCACGTCTGCGAGCTCATACAACGGCGCCTGGCGCCCATCGGGCATCACCATCACTTTCTGCCGCAGGTCATTCACCGATGTTAAGGCGGCCGCGGCGTCAGAATCAGTCGCAAACATTATCGGTGTTCGTGTCTTGCCCTGAATGATCTCCGACACCTGCAGCCCTTCGAGCTGCGTCCTGAGGTAGCGTGCGAATGCCAGCGTGGACAGACCAAACCGTTGTGCGACCTCGGCGTGTACATCCACGCTCAGGAACTTGCCACCGTCGATCGACGATGTCTGCACATCCACGCTGCCAGCAACATCGCGCGTGATGGCGGCGATCTGGTCAGCCAGCATTGCCAGCAGCGCTATCTCGCTGCCGAACACCTTGATTGACAGGTCACCACTACTGCCTGTCAGCATTTCAGAAACTCGCATCTGGATGGGCTGCGTGAAACCGGAGTTAACGCCCGGGTACTCCTGCAACACCTCGCGAATGGCGTCAATCAGTTCCTCCTTAGTCTCAAAACGCCACTGGGATACGGGCTCCAGCTCCATAAAGATATCTGTCTCGTTCAAGCCCATCGGATCCAGGCCAATTTCATCCGAACCCGTTCGCGCAACAATCTGGCGAATTTCGGGCACCCGATCGAGCATGGCACGCTGAATCTGGCTATCCAGTTCCACTGAGGCTGACAGCGAGATACTGGGGGATTTCTCCAGCTGAACGATGATGTCGCCCTCATCCAGCACCGGCATAAAGGTCTTCCCGGTAAAGGTGAACATCACTGCGCTGAGAAGCAGCAGCGCTGCAAATATGGCCAGCACCACGAGAGGCTTGGCGATGACGGTTTCAAGGCTGCCCTGATAAGCGCGTTGCAATGCGTGAATCCACTTCGGCGCCGCGATCGGTTTATCCCCCAGCAACAGCGAAGAAGCTATCGGCACAACCGTCATCGACAGCAACAACGAGGCTGACATCGCAAACACGATCGTGACAGCAACCGGGGTAAACAGTTTGCCTTCCAATCCCGTCAGGGTAAGCAACGGTGAAAAGACAATCAGCACGATCACCGTGCCGGACACCACAGGCAGTGCCACGTCTTTGCAGGCCCGGTAGATCAGATGCAAACGCGGCAGGCCCCTTTTGGCTTCCATGGTAGTGACTACGTTCTCTACCACAACTACCGAGGAATCAACCAACATACCGATTGCGATAACCAGTCCGCCCAGACTCATGAGGTTTGCTGACAGTCCGGCAACCGACATCAGGTAGAACGTTGCCAACGCGGATAACGGCAGAGACAGCGACACGACGATAGCCGCCCGCAGATTGCCGAGAAACAGCGCGAGCAGCACCACCACTATCGCAATTGCCTGAAACAGTGCGTTGGAAATCGTCTCTATTGCCGTGTCGATCAGGGTGGCACGATCATAGAACACGTTGATTTCAGTAGCGGGCGGCAATGAGGGCTGAAGCTCCGCCAGTTTACGTTTTACGCCAGCGACCACCTCGCCGGTGTTGCTATTTTTCAGAGCGATGATCAGGGCCTCGGTGGTTTCCTCGCCATTGCGCGTGACCGCGCCATAGCGCTCCAGGTGACCGATGGTGACTTCAGCCACGTCGGCCAGACGATAGATCTGCAAGCCCTCTACCTTCACCACAAGGTTCGCCAGTTCCTGCAGGCTCTCGATGCGGCCTTCGGTTCGCACCACAAGAGTATCGTTGCCCTGCTCCAAGCGACCAGCACCGAGGTTCAGGTTACTGTCGCGGATTACCTGCTCCAGCGTTTCCATACTGATACCGGCCAACGCGAGCATTGCCGGTTTCGGCGAGACTTGAAAGGTGCGGGCATAGCCACCCAGCACATTCACATCCGCCACGCCGGGCACGGTTCGCAACGCTGGGCGAATCTCCCAATCCAGCAAGTGGCGTCGCTCCATCAGGGAAAGCCGGGGGTTTTCGACAGTGAACATAAACATCTCACTCAGCGGGGTACTCATCGGCGCAACCCCGCCTGTGATACCGTCGGGCAGGCTTTCCCGCACGCCGGCCAGACGCTCGTTAACCTGCTGTCTCGCCCAGTAGATGTCGGTGCCATCACGAAAATCCAGAGTGATATCCGTGATCGCATACTTGGTCGTAGAGCGCAGCATCTGCTGATCGGGGATGCCCAGCAGCTCAGTTTCTATCACCTGAGTCACCTGCTGCTCGACTTCCTCGGCGGTCATCCCAGGAGCTTTGAGGATAATCTTCACCTGCGTGGGCGCAATGTCCGGAAATGCATCAACCGGTAACGCCAGCCAGGCCCTGACACCCAATGCCATTACAGCCAGCACCAGAATGCCGATGAACACGCGTTGGGTCAGTGAAAAGCGAATTAACGTGGCTAACATCTACTCGCCTCCCAGCCCGAGCAGCACGCCTTGCACTGCGCTCACCGAAGATATCAGTGTATCGATTCCTGACAGTGGCACCTCGCTGTGCACCACATAACCGTCGCGCTCTGCACCCAGCACAGTTACGGCAACCGCAACGAGGTTGTCACCACGACGCACCCACACATAGCTTTGCCGCTCGATCTGAAAAACAGCCGATTTCAGTACTCGATAGGCATTGCTTGCACGCACGAACGGCAACGCCAGCACTTGCTGACCCAGCATCAGGGAACAATCCATTGGCAACGGCTGTGTCCACGCCTGAATAAAAAAGCCATCCGTCATCGCACTCACGCGTTCAATTTCGAGCGAACAGTCGCCCACCTGCAATGCCGTGACGTGCGCGCCTATCGTGCTCGGCAGTGCCGTCTCCAGTCGAATGGCCTCTTGCGGAATAAACAGCGCGATGCTGTCACCCTCTTCAACTTCGCTGCTATTCGGCTGGTAATCAATAATGCTGGCGACCGGAGCCATGAGCGTCAGGGCCGAAGGATCATTGTCGCCATCGACAACGAGTTCAAAGAAATGCCGCATGTGCTCGTACTCAAGCTGCGATGTATAGTAGTTCTCACTGATCTCACGCCACAGGCTCTCACTGATAGTCTTGCGCTCATACAGCGGCTTGTTGCTCCTGAAGCGCTGCTCGGCACTGGCAGCCAGAGCGCGATTGCTCTCAAAACTCATCTCAAAATGGTGCATCTCAGGGCCGCGCAACACGGCGAAGGGCTGACCCTCTGTCACCGTCGCACCAGGCTCCACCAGGTACTCAATCTGTTGCACCCGACCGGGGCTCGGTACAATGAACGCTTCGCCGTTGCGAAACGCCACCCTGGCAGCCAGAGGCTGCCCGGGATAAACCGCCACTGCGACAGGACGCTCATAATCAAGCTCAAGCGAACCCAGTGCGGTTAACGCTACCGTTTGTGCATTCGCCAATTCGACTGCCGAAAGAAACACCAGAAGTCCCAGCATTAACTTTTTCATAAACTTATTCCCGCTGCCTGGCGCAGCATTGCATTGTTCTGTTCGATCAGGAGTGCGTTCAGTGCGACATCGGCACGTGTATCAATAGCCTCCATCATGCGGCGCAGCACGATTTCCTGCGCAATCTCATTGCTGTCGTGCAGCTGTGCCAGTTGCTCATTGATTCGGCCCGCAAGCTGTTGTGATCGATTCAATAACAGCTGCTTTTCTCGCAGGGTCTCGCGCTCACTCAACAGCCGCTCCCAACTGGTAGAAAACTCCGTCAGGAGTTGATCTCTTGCCAACAGGTATTCGCGCTTGGCAGAGCGCCACTCTGAATTCTCCGACTGTCGAGCAACGGCAAAGACCGACAGCGGTATCTCTATCCCTAGCCCATACTGCTGTTCGTTGTAACCGTCGCTATCCAGATGCTTCGCTTTCAGCGCCAGATTCCAGTCCGATGCCTGCGGGCTACTGGCTCGCAACACTTGCTGGCGTTGTTTATAGGCCAGTTCCAGTGCCTGCAGTTGCGGGTGCTGATCTACACGGAAGTCGTCCTGCGGCGGAACTGCAGGCTCTGTAATGTCGGCAGGCATCGCGCGCAAACCCGTTAAACTGGTGTAGCGCTCAAGCCAGAACCGCGTTTCCTGCAGCGCATCCTGCTGCTGAACCTCTACCTGAACGATTTCCATTTGCAGTAGCAGCAAGGTGTACTCAGATGAGGAGCCCGCCGCCAGGAGTTCCTGTTGACGCTGCTCCAGCTCAGCCAGCACATTCCGCTTTCTGGTTGCAAATTGACGCTGCGCATCAGCGAGCCGGTATGACCACAGTGCTTCCCGAATGCGCCCGGAGTAGTACAATGAATGCAACTGCTGGGTGACTCCGTCGAGCCCGGTCGACAGGGCTTGCAAGGCATTGTCTGCTGTTCGTCGGCGAGAGGACTTCACGGGAAGATTAATGCTCACTTCGGACTCATCTACACCGAAGCGGTCCTCACTTCCCAGATAGCTGAGATTCAAGCTCGGTAGCCCGGCCAGCCAGGAAGAGGCCTGGTAGGGTGAGGCTTCCAGTGACGCGTTCGGGTCGATAGCGTTGCTGAGGGTAGTCGACAGGACATCCTGCAAGGTAAGCTCTGTGACAGATTGTGCACACAGCGCAGTGGGCAGCATCAGGAAGCCCAGCAAACAGGTGCGCAGGAACTGTGGGACACGGTGCAGTAACGGATTCATAGACTGGAGTCTTCGGGAGTTCACAGGGCTCGCAGTCTACGGTTTCCAGCGCTGTTCGCATCCGGCGAATGTCCCCCACACACTCTATGGTACATATGTACCCTGCCACATAACCTATTGATTTAATGGGATAAAATGAAAGACCTGATTATTACCATCATTCTGGGCGTTATAATGGTGCTCAATCTCGCCGACGTCGTCACCGATATAAGTCTGGGCGTGCCCACCTGGCATATTGTTGAAGAAAGCCTGATCGTTCTGGCCGCTGCCCTTACCGTCACCTATCTGGTGATTGAGATGCGCAGTCAGTCGCGCCAGCTTGAGCAACTCACCCAGACGCTGTCGCGGGCCGACAGGGAAATGGCCAATATCACAGAAGACATGCGCAACGCCCGCAAGCAGTACAGCGAGGTGATACACCAGCAATTCACAACCTGGCAACTGACGGCAAGTGAACAGGAAGTTGCCATGCTGCTGTTGAAGGGTCTCAGTTTTAAAGAGATTTCCGCCGTTCGCAATACACGTGAAAAAACTGTGCGCCAACAGGCCTCTACAATATATGCCAAATCGGGCGTGGAAGGCCGCCACGCATTTGCGGCCTGGTTCCTTGAAGATTTGCTCACCACTGATTCAACCGGCACAAGCACTGCTTGAACCACACATCAGGGCAGCCCTCAGCGGGTGCTCACCGATGCTATCTATCGACGCAGCGCATTGGTAAAGTTGCAGGCCTTTGACAAATGGCACCCCGCCATTTCTTACTTTAAGGAGATAAATATGGAACTGGTCACCATTGTTATTGCATTGGCCCTGATCGAGTACTCAGTGTTTGGCATGTTAGTGGGTTGGGCGCGGGGCAAGTACGGTGTTGCGGCGCCAGCTATTTCGGGCGATCCGATTTTCGAGCGCTACTATCGAGTCCACCAGAACACGCTCGAGCTTTTGGTACTCTTCGTGCCGGGCATGTGGATGTTTGCTCATTATGTCAGCGCTGATATCGCTGCGGGACTGGGTGTGATATTTATCGTCGGCCGCTTCCTGTACCTTAGAGGTTACGTGGCCGACCCTAAATCTCGCAGCCTGGGATTTGCACTGAGTTTCCTACCCGCGCAAATCCTGCTGATCGGCGGCCTGGTTGGCGCTGTGATGAGTTTGCTTTAACGCTGATCCATGTGCCGCACAGTGAAACCAGCGCGCTTTCAGGTTCGAAAAAAAGCCGTTTATGAATCTTTTCGAACCTTAACTGATGCCCGAAAAGGCTTGCTCTAACCCATCCGTCCTAAGGTGCCACTCGCGTTGACATACCCTGGAATGTTTTCCCCCAGGGACCGATACCTACTTGAATAACAAGGCTGTCCGGATCAGTGTAAATTTCAGAGATTGTTGTATTACCCCAATTCCCAAACCAGCCAGCTACCAATGAATCGGTGTAGCTGATAAAAGGCTGGTCATCTACAGGTGATGTAAGCCAGCCACCTGTCTCCGTGATCATGACGGGTTTTTGAAGTAAAGGCGGCGTGGGTGCAGCTGTGTAAGCAGCCAGTACGACCTTCTCGTAGCCAAGTGGGTCGTTGGTCGCATTATCTCCAGACACATGGAAATTGCTACAGATTAAGCTCGGTCCAGCAAGGCAGTTACGTGTATAGATATGAACGCTCAGGAAGTCTAGATGCTCGTGAAGAGCCTCAATGCCAAAGCCACCACAATTGACAAAAGTCAGGCAACCCATGGTGACCAGACGGTCATTGTCTTCGGACTTTATCGCATAAACCATCTGGCTCAGCCAGGCCTCGTGATCTACATTGCCCTCCCGACCAATGTTCGCATTAAAGAATCCAAGTTCGGCACTTTCCTGACACCCCGGTCCTGTTCCAGGGCCAGTCCAGCAATCAGCCGCATCTGACAAAGCCAATGGCTCATTAATAAGACTCAGCGCAATGACTTCGTCAACACCATCAAGTCGGCCAGCGATGACTGACCAGAAATTGGCCTGCTCGTCCCAACGGTCCTGATCCGTGACATTGACATAGCAATCCTGCGGATCTGCTGGATCACCCGCATAACTACCCAGACCTGTTATGAAAACATAGATACCATGCTCCTGAATGCGACGAATCATGTCATCCAGCTCCAGCAACGCGGCGTTATCAATTACACAGCTATTAGTCTTGAAATAATCCTTGTACTGTAAGTTAACTCGGACAGCGTTAGACCCCATTTGAATCAGGTTGCGCACAAATTCATCTTCACGCAGATCGGTTGCGTAGAGGTCGTCCGACAGTGGCGTCACCTGCTGACCGTAAGCCTGAAAAGGCTGTCCAGAAACTGCGCCGACCAGCTGAGTGCCGGAAACAACCAGCCGCTCCAGCCCCCCTTTCGGAGGGTGGTGCGCAAAACAGTGCATCATGGTTGAGTCTGTCGCGGCTTGGGAGCCTACCGTGAGCGAGGAGGTCGACGGGTCGATTAGCACATCGCCCGTGTCACATTTCAGTCCCGCCACAGCGGTGTTCTGATCTGCATCTAGCAGATTCGATGCATTACCCTTTAGATCGGTGTCTTCCATACCGGCGACTACGACGCCACTGTGCACTCTGGCGGTGGCCGAACCCGTTGTATTATTTGTCAGTTCCAATCCGTGAGCCAAGGGTCCGTTGCCACCCCAGACCGCTTTGCTACCGGCCATGAGGCCAATATCAAAGTGCGTCCGACTACCCGTCCAAAACGTGTTGCCGTCAATTATTGCGCCAACATAACTACGCTCGTGCTCGAATGTTCCGCCCAGACCATCAAGCCTATCATCAGAGAACTCTATACAATCAACCGGTGGGAAGCCACCTTCGGCCATGCAGCGGCCCGTAGGGTCTGCACCGATCGCTACATGAGCACTTGAGCCGGCGCTGAGCACCACATTGCCTGTCACGGAGGACTGCTGTGTGCGGCGCTGATTGACCGTGCTGTTCCAGCTCCCCTGTAGTGTAATGCCGCGGTTACTCGCATCAACAACGTCGTTATCGGCTACAGTTGCATCTTCGCATTCAATAACAATGCCGTCTGCCCAGAGCTTTTTGGTCAGTCTGGAGATGTTATGGCTGGCGGAGTAGGCGGTGATAAGGTTGTCAGACAACTCTAGATCGGTACACTCCAGGCCAGTGATGGAGTACCCCAAGCCACGCAAGCCTGCACCATCTCTGCCGGGATTGGAGATTCGCACATGCCTCACGGACGTCGGGTTGGCAGCAGTGCTGGATACCGTCTCGACTACAGCAACGCGAGTGGCAATATCGTCCTTTGTACCTTGTCCATCCACCCAAACCCGAGTCAAGGTCGCACCCTCTTCAACTCGCACAAGGCCAAAGTTACTGCAAAAATAGAAGATGCAAACGTAGGCGTCAGCCACCGGAACGATTCGGCCCATAGTGGCGTATTGCTCTCTATCCGGAGCAGTTCTTGTTGTCAAAGTCACGCCCGCCGGTATAGACAAGCCTTGATTCCCGTTGGCAACCCCTCCAATTCGAACGACCTCGCCGGGCTCAAGCTCGACAACGCCTCCAGAACCTGCAGCATTCAGCGCTGCTTGCAGCTGAGCCTGGGTGCGAGATGGTACGCCACTGGTGAGATCAAGCATATCGAGTGGTGAACTGTAGAAAAAACCGTAATCAGATTCTGTTTCGCTGCAAATGCTCGGCTCCAGAAACGCTACGAAGTAGATTCCCATTACCGCATTCACCGTCTGGGTCCAGGACTTGGAACCAGAATCGTAAGGGACAAAATAACTGCTCCAGTCGTTGGTGTTCGGATCGTGGTTCAGAGTTGCGCGAACTAATGCTGTGAAACGTGCAGCGCGACCCAATTTTGTCGAAGAATTATACAGAGAGTTGAATTCGGAGCTGTTGGCGATACTAGAGGTCAGACCGAGTAGAGCAGTTCGCGAACATCCGCTGGGGAGATCGTAAACGGCTACTGCACTGTTCCACTCTATGGGCGTGGGGGCACGCCCCAAAAGCTCAGTGTACTGTTTTGCAATAAACTGGGTGGGTATGGCACCGGTTGCCGCTGATGCAAGTTGACTCATGCCTACCAACATCACTAAACAAAGCGCGAGTTTACGAAGTAGAAACTTGATTATCTTCTTGCTCATCATGAATAGGCTCTCCGGCTCAGGGTGCAACTACCAAACGACTCGACTGAAACGCATTCGATATGCGAGATCTCAGTCAATACGATAAACTCAAGTACTTTTACGCTGCCTCAATGCAGCAACGCTGGGTGGGTACCAAAGCATAGATCAAGGTACGGAGTGCAAATTCTCCATTTGGGGAATACGGTTTGCTGGACGAAACAAGGATTCTGGACTAGCGTGTCGAATATCGCTTCGTACTCAGCACTTTCAGATCTCGGAGTTGAAACCCCGCCAAATAGTTGCGGAGGTTAGAGGTAATGTATTTCCACCTTTACGAGCGCAGCAGGTTTCTGCTTACAGACTTTGCGGCTTCTTCGCGGATTACACAAAAATCAACAAAATGTCATCCTATGTAAATAGGCTTGGAGTTATCTTTTCTGATTTGTCGCCCGATAAGTTTACCGATCATTTTGGCAAGGATGTTTTTCATCGGGTTAATATTGTCATTGCTGAAATAATCCGCCTGCAACCACCCTCGCTCACTCCAGTACTGATGATCCAAAGGTGAGCTATCGCTTGAGTTGAGAATTGCGATCCGCATAATCTGGAAGCTGATCAGATCAATTAACTGCGGCCTTGGGGACGTATTATTGGCAATAGATGACAACAACGCTCTGGCTGCCGAGTTCGCCACCACCTCCATTTTTTGATCGTAATGCGGCTTACCTAACTGCGCACTACTTGATCCGACTTTCGCCACGACATCTACGCCCCATAAGGCAAGGGTATTGCGCATGTATTTGAGTACGCCTTGCTGACCGCCCCCCATTGCAGTGGCAACCACGACAGCCTTTTTGCCAAAGAAGGAAGGGCG
The DNA here is from genome assembly GCA_902705825.1 of Halioglobus japonicus. GTDB lineage: Bacteria > Pseudomonadota > Gammaproteobacteria > Pseudomonadales > Halieaceae > Marimicrobium. The sequence continues at coordinate 13,028 of CACSIL010000003.1, forward strand.
ATGAATCTCTTTCACCAACAGGTCGATCATCGTTTTTCCCATAGCGCCAATATTGAAGCTATGCACCGGGGCGGCGAATATCAGGCCATCGGCAGACCGGATTGCAGCTTCAACTGGCGCGACCTTATCCAGCACCGGGCAAGTTTGCCCTCCTTCTTTTAGACAGCTCAGGCAACCATCACAATAGGGCTGATTGAGGTCGGCAAGATACAACGTCTCAATATCTACCGTATCATTCTCAGCGCAGAGTGCTTTCTCAATAAACTGCAGTGTTGTATGGCTGCCGCCCTTCTCTCTATTGGGGCTCGCATTGATAACCAAAATTTTCATTTGTAGTATTACCTGCCATACAGCTCTAGCGATACAGCGGATGTTATCCTGAGCCAAAACCCCAAGCGGTGATAAATATCACTCGAAGAGTCGACCATGAATATCTCCACCACGTTTAACTGGTTTGAGCGCAACCCTTTGACCAAGGGGATCAGTAGCGGCGAGTTAAACGCACTGGCGACGTCGACAGAGCTGGTGAGGCTGACTGAGGGTGAGTATCTCTATCGCGATCAGGATCCATCGACCGCCCTATTTTTTATCCACAGCGGCGAGCTGTTCTTCGAGCGCAGTACAATCGACGGAGAGCGCGTCATCCTCAGCATGGTGTTTGCCGGTGATATTGCCGGGTTTTCTGGAGAGCCCGTTTTCTCAGGCGCACTTAAGGCCTGCACCCCGGTAATCGCCAGTCGCATCGACAAAGACAACTACCTCAAACTGTTGCAACAAAGTCCCGACCTTGAAGGCAGAATAAAGAACAAGTTTTTTGAGTATATGAACTGGCAACAAAATCATATTTATATGCTCGGGCACAAGAAGGCCGAAGAACGTATCCGCTATTTGCTGACGTTGTTAAGAAACAAATCCCCTCTCAATGACCGCAGTATAACGATCAATCTATCCCGCTCTGAAATAGCTGATTTTGTTGGTATCAGCCGAGAAACTGTCACACGCGTCCTTAAGTCACTATCGGACAAAGGTGAAATCGAGCTGACGGCGACGACACAAATCGTTTTGAAGGGAGATGACAGATCCAACAGCGGTAACTACTTTTGAGGGGATCTCACCCGGACTTTCCGATTCAGACACTGTAATCTATGCTTACTGAATTGGCAGTAAACCCTTTGTGATGCGGTGCCATTGCAGCCACAGGCTATCGGTGGCTCACGTAACCGCGCACAGTACTACTCTGGCGGACAGCCAAATGAACCTCAATCAAGTCATTACATTGTCACCCAAGGTGATTTCTCAGGAGCTCTCCGGGGAGACAGTGATACTGGATCTCGAGAGTGAGTGCTACTTCGGGCTGGACGCCGTGGGCACCCGCATCTGGCACCTGATTCGCGAGGGCGCGGATGTGCTGACAATCTACAACACACTGCTGGATGAGTATAACGTTGAGGGAGAGCAGTTACAGGCTGACCTGGAAGCGCTGCTTGCAGATGCCAGCAAACGTGGTCTAATTACCCTGCAGGAAGCTTCGTAACCAGCAGGCTGTCCACAGACAACCAAAAGAGCAACCGGGGAACCGCACTATGGAAGTATCTACCATCATATTCTGGCTGCTGCCACTGGGCCTGGTCATCTACATCGTCACCATTTACAACTCGCTGGTGACACTCAAGAACCGCTATCTCAACGCGTTTTCGCAGATAGAAGTGCAACTGAAGCGACGCTACGACCTGATTCCCAACCTGGTCGAAACAGCCAAGGCCTATATGGCGCATGAGCGCGAGACACTGGATGCGGTAATCTCCGCCCGCAATGATGCCGCCGCGATACTCAAGGCGATGGCCAATGGCAATGTCGGTTCAAGTGAGTTGGGCAAGCTGGCTGCGGCAGAGGGCTCCTTGCAGGGCGCACTGGGCAAGCTGAATGTCACCATGGAAGCCTACCCGGATTTGAAGGCCAATGAGAATATGCTGCAATTGTCCGAGGAGATCACGACAACAGAAAATCGCGTGGCATTTGCGCGCCAGGGCTTCAACGATGCAGTAATGGCCTACAACACTTATCGACAGAGCTTTCCCCCTGTTTTCTTCGCCGCAAAATTCGGCCATCCGGAAAATGCCACGCTGCTGGAATTTGAGGACTCGGCGCAAATTCAAACGCCGCCCAAGGTTTCTTTCTAACGCACTAATCTACTCATCAGATGGATTTTTTTGCGCAGCAGGACCTCGCCCGGCGCAATACGCGCTGGCTGATCGTACTTTTTTTGCTGGCCGTTCTCGGGCTGGTAGTGCTGGCGAATGTCTTCGTCGCCGCGTATCTGTTCTACAGTCACGACTACAATATTTACAGCGGCAGTCGTGCAGGCCTGTCCGGCTTCCTCTCCTATTTTAGTTGGGAGCGATTCGGCACCATCGGGCTGGCCATCACCAGCACCATCGCCCTCGTCGTACTGGTCATGTGGATACGCCTGTCTACAGGTGGCAAAACAGTGGCCGAGGGCATGGGAGGCACCCGCATTCTGCCGCAATCGAGAGATACTGCCGAGCGCCGTTGCCTCAACGTTGTCGAGGAGATGGCCCTGGCGGCGAATATGCCCGTGCCAGCGGTCTATGTGCTGAACGACGAGCGTGGTATCAACGCCTTCGCCGCGGGCATTACACCGGCCGATGCGGTGGTGGCGGTAACACGTGGTGCGATAGAACACCTCAAGCGTCATGAGTTGCAGGGCGTAATCGCCCACGAATTCAGCCACATACTCAACGGCGATATGCGCCTTAATATACGCTTGGCTGCAGTGCTCAAGGGCATCACTTTTATCGGTGATGTCGGCCAACTGCTGCTGCGCAGCGGCTCTCGAATTCGCTCCGGTGAGAGTAGCAAACGCGGCGGTAATGCCCTACCACTGCTGGGCCTGGCCCTGTGGCTGTTCGGTCTGCTCGGCGGGCTTGCGGCCGGCTTCATCAAAGCTGCCATCTCACGCCAGAAAGAGTATCTGGCAGATGCCAGTGCTGTGCAGTTCACACGCAGCGCAGATGGAATTGGCAGTGCGCTCAAGGTGATAGGCGGTTATATACCGGGCACACTGGTACACGCCGCGCGAGCGACCGAGATGTCCCATATCTTTTTCGGGCAAATCACGCACCGGCTATGGCAGGTTTTCGCCACCCATCCACCACTGCGAGAACGTATTATGCGGGTGGACCCGCAGTGGGATGGCCAGTACATCCAACGCAAACCCTCGCGCTACAACTGGCAACAAAAGGCTGCAGCGGCCGAGGCAGGTGTCGGTCGCGCCGCCATCGTGGCCGCGTCCATCGCGGGGGCGCTGGCTGATACCCCTGAGCCGCACGCGCAAGAAGACGCAGATTTTGAGGCAGACCCCGATCAACTGGAGCGGGAAACAGCTGCAAAACAGGATATTCCACTGGTGTATGTGCAACACAGTCACGATCCGCTGGGCGCGCAAGCGCTGGTGTTCGCCCTGCTGGTAGACCAGGACCCGGCGCTGCACCAGGCGCAACTGGACATTATCGCCGAGACCCAGATAGCCGGCCTGGAGTTGCTGACGCACACATTACACCCAGGTGTTCACGCGCTGGGCGCACCGCGTCGCCTGCCACTGCTGGAACTGTGCCTGCCAGCACTCAAGGCAATGTCTGCCGACCAGTACAAGGTCTTCAAGCGCTGCCTACTGCAATTGATACAGGCGGACAAACATATTGCACTGCATGAGTGGTGCCTGTATCAACTGGTGCGCCATTATCTCGACCCCGAGTTCATCAGGACAAAACCCAGTCGGGCGCGCTATCGCAAACTGAAGCAAGTGGTGTCACCGGCGCGATCTGTGTTGTCGCTGTTGGCACATGCCGGTAGCGGCGAGCCCGAGGCCGTGTTCCGGTTGGGCGCAGATACGCTGGGCTTTACCGAGCTCACACTACTGCCGCCGCAGGACTGCAGCATTAAGGCGTTCTCCCGCGCGGTGCACACTCTGGCGGATTGCTACCCCCTGTTGAAACCGCGCCTGCTGAAGGCTATGACGCTGGCTGCCAGCAGCGACGGTATTTTGAGCGCGGTTGAATGGGAAATTATTGCAAGCATCGCAGCAGTGATGGATTGTCCGTTGCCCACCCCCACGTCCGAGCGCGCAGAATAACCAAATCCGGGCAACTGCCTGCAGCCGCTTTCACATCGCTGAATGTGTGCTACTTTTAAATAGACCGCTGGCAAGCACAGAACGTCGTATAGTGTTTTCTGCGTAGGCTCATATGCCAGGCGGCAAACTGTATCTAAAAACCACAACAAGGATGTTATGGCTATGGATCAATCACTCCTGTCGAACAACGGTTGGGATGACACCCTTCCACCGCCCGAAAAACCCGCCTATCTGGCACTTTCCCGCACCACTGACCGCGTACTGCAAATTCTGCTCGGCGGCGATCTCGCCCGCTTGCGCGCCGATTCCGTTGCGGAATCTCTGGGCATGAGCAGCACCACATTGCGCCGACGTTTGCGTGCAGATCATACCTGCTACCAGTTTTTACTGGATCGCGCGCGGCAGTATCGCTGTGAGCAGGTGCTGCGCAAGATGTGGCGGCCGGGAAAGTGCCTCGCCGATGAACTGGGCTATCTGGAGGTCAATAGCTTTTACCGCGCGTTTCGCCGCTGGACCGGTGTGAGTTACAGCGAATACAAGCTCAAGCACGCCCTCTGAGTTTGGTCGCCAGCAGTGGCGGAGGCTCCACCCGTCGCCGGCTGCCACTGCCGACCACTTGGTGTCCTGGCCAGCCAAGGCCAGGACACCCTTTTTCGCTGCAACACGCAGTGTGTGCGAGCAACAGCGCGATCATCTCTATAGGGCGGTCATAGGGCGGGTCACAACCAGCCGCGCCAACGATACACCCAGTAGCCCACGATTTCGTGCAGCGCATCTGTACTCTGGTGAAGATTGCTGACAGTCGGCAACCAGTTCGGCAAAATCTGCGGCATTGCCAGCCGCTGGTAATCGGTTGGTGCCGGCACAACATCGAGGCCCTGAGCCTCGAAAAGTGCCAGCGATCGGCGCATATGGTAGGCCGAGGTTACCAACAGTATCCGCTCCATCCCCTGCGCTTTGAGAAGCTGCGCCGTGTGCACCGCGTTGTCGTGGGTATTGCGGCTGGCATTTTCCAGCAGTACATACTGCCCGGGAACCCCCATCACCTCGAGCAGGTCTTTCATCTGCTCCGCTTCCGTGCGCGCGCCAACGACACCACCCCCGGTCAAGACGATCAACGGTGCCTTACCGGCTTTAAACAGAGCAACTGCGTATACCAGGCGGTCGGCGTGCTGATTGAGATCGGGCAGCGCGCCTATATGCGTATCCCCGCGCATGGCACCGCCGAGCAACACGATAGCATCGGCAGGTGCAATAACGGCCATATCCCGCGGCACAAACTCGCGCTCCAGTGTTCCGGTAATAAAGCTGGCAAACAAGGAGGTGGAACATAAGTACAGCCATCCAAAGGCCAGTACCAATGTGTAGAAACTGCTTCTCGTCCACTGCATCCGCGAAAACACCAGCGCTACCACGCCCAGAAGCAGACTCATGCTCAGCGGGTAGATTAGCAGTGACAGTAGTTTTACCAGTGTAAAATCCATCATCCAGCACCTGTGATATCAGGGTGTATTACTGCCCTGGAGGTATTCATCGTTGCAGAAACAAGGTGATTCGAGGAATCCACACTGAGCGTCAGGCGTATCCCCTGGGGTTACCCGATTGCCAACGCCATGCATCCTCACACATTTGCGTCAGATCACGCGACGCTTTCCACTGCAATAACTCCTCTGCCAAAGCAGGATCAGCCCAGCAGGTAGCAATATCGCCGGGGCGACGATCCACAATTTCATAGGGAACTGGCCGCCCACTGACGCGCTCAAAGGCACCCACCATCTCCAGCACCGATACGCCGTTACCCGTGCCGAGATTGATTGTGTGCAGACCGCGTTCGCGACGAATATAGTCCAGCGCAACCACATGCCCCTCAACCAGATCCATAACGTGGATATAGTCGCGAACGCCGGTGCCATCGGGTGTTGAATAATCATCGCCAAAGACAAACAGCTTCTCTCGCTTGCCTACCGCCACCTGTGCGACAAATGGCATTAGATTGTTGGGCGTACCCTGAGGGTCCTCCCCTATCCGCCCGCTGGCGTGTGCCCCCACCGGATTGAAATAACGCAATCGACCAATACTCCAATCCGGGTTCGCCGCGTGCCAGTCCGCGAGGATTTGCTCCACCATCAGCTTGGTGCGGCCATAGGGATTCGTCGGGCCTAACGCGAAGTCCTCGCGTATGGGCACCGAAACGGGATCGCCATATACGGTGGCAGACGATGAGAACACCAGATTTCGCACCCCGGCATGCTGCATCGCAGCCAGCAGCACCAGTGAGCCCGTCACATTGTTATCGTAGTACTGAAGGGGCTGCTCGACGGATTCACCCACGGCCTTAAGTCCGGCAAAATGCAGCACGGCATCGATCTGCTGCTCTTTGAAAAGCAGATCAAGACACTCCCGATCCCTGATATCGCCGCGCTTGAAAATCGGCGATACTCCACAGATATCCTCCACTCGCTGCAGTGCAACCAGACTGCTATTACACAGGTTGTCGAGCACCACCACCTTGTGCCCGGCTTCAATCAACGCGACACAGGCGTGACTGCCTATGTAACCAGCACCACCAGTCACCAATACAGTACCGGCCATAGTATTTATTCCTTGCAATATTCACTCCTGATAATGAAGAGTATAACTGATTCGGCGAGGGTGGAAGCGCTGCCAGCCTGCGCTGCGGCAAGCGGGCTGGACGATGCGATGCAAATGCGCAGAAAACAATCTATCATGCGCATCCAGGCTAGCGAACTAGAGTCATTTTCATGCATATACTTGTCACCGGCGCTGCCGGCTTTATCGGCTATCATCTCAGCGAAAAGCTACTGGCGCGTGGCGATGCTGTTACCGGCCTCGACAACCTGAACGACTATTATGATGTCAGCCTGAAAGAGGCGCGGCTGGCCAGATTGCAGGGGCTGCCCGGGTTCAATTTCGTAAAGGCTGACCTGCAGGACCGCGCTGCGATGGAGGCCCTGTTTTCCGCGAATGCCTTCGATGCTGTTATAAATCTGGCAGCGCAGGCCGGTGTGCGCTACTCGCTGGAGAATCCGCACACCTATATTGACAGTAATATTGTGGGTTTCACTAACATTCTGGAATGTTGTCGGCATCACAATATCGGCCACCTGGTGTACGCCAGCAGCAGCTCTGTCTACGGTATGAACAGCTCAATGCCCTTTTCCGTACACGACAACGTAGACCATCCGATCTCTCTCTACGCGGCGAGCAAGAAGGCCAATGAGCTGATGGCCCATACCTATTCTCACCTGTTTGGCGTTCCCACCACAGGGTTGAGGTTCTTTACTGTCTACGGCCCCTGGGGCCGACCCGATATGGCGCTTTTCCTGTTCACCAAAGCCATTCTTGCCGGAGAACCCATCAAGGTGTTCAACAACGGCAATATGCAGCGCGACTTTACCTACATCGATGATATCGTCGAGGGCATTATCCGAATCACAGACAAACCGGCCACAGCCAATACGGCATGGGATTCCGCCTACCCGGACCCGGGCACCAGCAGTGCACCCTATCGACTGTATAATATCGGTAACAGTAAGCCGGTATTATTGACTGACTTTATCGAAGCTATCGAAAACGCATTGGGGCAGACCGCAAAACGGGACCTTCTGCCGATGCAACCCGGAGATGTCGCTGCCACCTATGCTGACATTGAGGATCTGATAGAAGATGTCGACTATCAGCCCCAGACCACAGTACAGGATGGCATCAATAATTTCGTAGCATGGTATCTGGAACATATGCATAAGGAAGAGTCATGAATGTTGTAATGATCGGCGCCGGCTACGTGGGGCTGGTCTCCGGCGCCTGTTTCGCAGAGTTCGGAGCCAATGTCACTTGCCTGGATGTGGACCAGGGCAAAATTGAGGCCCTTGAAAGCGGCAAAATACCCATCTACGAGCCGGGCCTGGATGAGCTGGTAAAGCGGAATGTGCAAGCCGGCCGGCTGAGCTTTTCAACCCAGTTCAAAGATTCGATCGGCGACGCCGACCTCGTCTTCATTGCAGTCGGCACGCCGACGCGCCGCGGAGACGGACACGCAGATCTCAAGTATGTCTATGCGGCAGCCACCCAAATCGCACAGTACCTCAAGGGCTACACCCTGATCGTGGATAAATCCACGGTGCCAGTGGGCACCGCCCGCGAGGTCAAACGCGTCATTGCAAAAACCAATCCCGAGGCTGACTTTGATGTCGCCTCAAATCCCGAGTTCCTGAGAGAGGGCTCGGCAATCAACGACTTCATGCGGCCCGACCGTGTGGTGCTGGGTGTGGAGACGGCGCGTGCTGAAACTCTGCTGCGTGAACTGTACCGCCCACTCTATTTGATCGAGGCCCCATTCCTGATCACCGATCTGGAAAGCGCCGAAATTACCAAGTACGCAGCCAATGCCTTCCTGGCGACAAAAATCAGCTTTATCAACGAAGTCGCGCAGCTATGCGAGAAAACCGGTGCTGATGTCAGCGCTGTCGCGCGCGGTATGGGTCTGGATGGTCGTATCGGCAAAAAGTTTTTGCACGCTGGCCCGGGTTATGGCGGCTCCTGCTTCCCCAAGGACACCCAGGCTATGATCCGCATGGCCCAGGACGCGGGAACCTCAAGCCGTATAGTAGAAGCCGTAGTCGCGGCGAATGCTGCGCAAAAGTCTCTTATGGTAAGCAAAATTCAGGCGGCACTCGGTGGCAGCGTGGCAGACAAGACAATCGCCGTACTGGGATTGACATTCAAACCCGAAACCGACGATATGCGCGATGCCCCTTCGCTGACAATATTGCCTGCGCTGGTTGAAAAAGGCGCGCTCATCAAGGCGCATGATCCACACGGGATGGAGGAGGCAGCAAAAGAACTTCCCGCAGCCGTTGAGTACGCCGACGATATAGACGATGTCGTGCGAGATGCAGATGCCATTGTGCTGATGACGGAGTGGAACCTGTACCGTGGGCTGGATCTCAGCCACATCAAAACCCTTATGCGCGGTGATGTTTTTGTCGATCTGCGCAACGTGTATGAAAAGCAGTGGATGCAGGAACGCGGGTTCAAATACAGTTGCGTGGGGCGTTAAGCCGTTGCATCGCGTGGCTGTTTTTTGATGCCATCAAACTGGACTGCGTTTCAGGCACTGTGCCGAATAATCGGCGGTCTGGATAGCACAGCACTACAGCTTGCTATTGATGCGCGTCTGATGCCACAGGTTATCTCGCTTGCGACCGCCAGTGACGTCCTTCCCGCGCTGGCTATTCGCTGTTATGAGCAGCCTGATCTCGCCAGTACCCTCACCGATCGCGATACCCTGTATCTGCGCGAGGCGTTACTGGAGAATACTCAACGCAATATGCGCATTGTCACGCAGAGCATCAAGTTGATTCAGACACTCAACGCTGCCGGCATCAAGCCATTGTTGCTCAAAGGCACCGCACAACTATTGACGCTGAACCGGGAAAGACCGGGGTTCCGTAAACAGGCGGATATCGATCTGATCGTGCCACCCGCGTCATTGCAGGCTGCAGGCGAGGCACTGCAGGCAGATGGTTATGACTTTTACCGCCGTAACAGGCCTTTCGAAGTACACCCAGGGCTTGCGGCGGATACACCTGCGGCGATCAGCGCCAGTGCGGCGCACCATCATCTCCCCCCTCTGGTAAAGCGCGATCAGGTCGCTTTTGTGGAAGTACACCGGCACTTTTTACCAAGACGTTTTCAGAACCAGAATCCTCTGGAACCGTTTTTTGAAAGCGCGAGCGAACAGCAGATTAACGGCGCCACCTTCCTGATGCCATCGACAGAGAATCAGATCATCCATATCGTGCTGGGAAAACTGCTTCACGACGGTTATCTGACCGGCCGCAAACTGCCACTGCGCGAGGCCTGTGACTACATCGATCTGGTGGCAGCATCGCGCGGCACTTTCGACAGCAGCGTGGTCATGGCGCACTGCAAAGAGGCATTCTGTATCTTCGACCAACTCGTCACCGAGTTGATGGGACACCAGAGCACCCGCCCGACCCACGCCAGTTCCAATGTACGCCGTCGAATCGGGTTGATGCGCCTGCGCTACAACTCTGCCACCGCGGCAAAACTTCTGGATACCTATACCAGAGTTCGACATCTGGGCTACTCGATGCGGTACAGCCCGTCAAAGCTTGCAAGGTACCTGCGTCGATGACGGTTCCAAATCTGTTAAGGTTCGCCAATGACTGAATCTGCTGCAGATAATCTGAACCTTGAGCGCCTGTTAAAGCTGTTTTCCGGCAGTTTCCTGATTCGTATTTCGTACTACGTCCTCGGCTTCATAAACTCCGTGTTACTGGCGCGTTTTCTGGGCGCCGACGGCTACGGGGTTTACGTATTTGTGTTGAGCGTCGTTGCCCTACTTAGTGTGCCGACACAGTTTGGTATGCCCATTCTGGTGATGCGTGAGTTTTCTGCCCTGCAGGCGCAAGAGAAGTGGGGGTATATGAAAGGGCTGGCATTGCGGTCACACCAGTTTGTGGCGGTGGTGGCAACAGTGGGCTGCCTCGGTGCAGCCTGGTGGTTGTGGTTGAATCCAAGTCAGTATGCCGCCGAGAAACAAAGCGCCTTACTACTGGGGCTGCTGCTGGTGCCGATACTGTCGCTGGGCGCACTGCGCGATGCCATGCTGGGCGGGCTAAGGCATATCATATTGGCGCAATTGCCCGAGAGTATTATCCGCCCTGCGCTATTAATGTCAGGCTTGCTACTGGCAATGTTTCTTGTACCAATTCCCGCCTCGGCGGAGAACGTCATTGCGTACTACGTCGTCTGCTCACTCCTGGCCTTTATTGCGGGCTGGTGGCTTTTCAACAGCCACAAGCCGCCGGCCATAGTGTCAGCCGACAAGGCGTTCGATACGCGTAAATGGTTCTCGGCGGCTTTCCCAATTGGCTTGACGGCGGGAATGCAGGTATTGAACATGCAGTTGAGCATTGTCTTCCTGGAGTTCTATAGCAGCGACGCCGAAGTGGCCTTTTACCGGGTAGCCACACTGCTGGCCGGGTTTGTGGTGATTATCCTGCAGGTTAGCAATACGGTTGTATCACCCTACGTTTCACGCCTCTATGCACAGGGCGATATGCCCGGCATAGAAGCACTTGTAGGAAAGACGAATAAGCTGATTATCGTGGCCACACTGCCGTTGGTGGTAGGTATCGCTGTCGTCAGCCCCTGGTTACTCGCTACCTTCTACGGCGACGATTTTTCTGCAGCGTACGCACCCTTGTTATTGCTTACAGCCGGACAAGCAGTAAATGCACTACTGGGAACGGTGGCCCTGCTACTGAATATGACTGGGCATCAGAATGATGTGACGAAATCGATGCTGATTGCGCTGGCAGTGAACATCGCGCTGCACATCCTCTTGCTGCCCCGGTTTGGCCTGGAAGGAGCCGCCTTTTCCTCCATGATTATGCTGATTACCTGGAACGTCCTGCTATGGATTCGGGTAAAACAGCGCCTGCGGATCAAGTACTATGTTTAGAATTGCGCACACCCCACATTCACCCCGGCCAGTACCGGCGAGTCACCTCCATGTTATTTAGCAATGCACTGTCGCGCCTGCGCCGCGTGCGAAACACAGTACGCGCAGCTTTGCTGGTGGCCAGAAGCCGGTGGCTTATGACAGGTGTGAGCTTTGCATCCCGCCCTGTCTGCGGCGGAAAAGTAACCCTGGCATGTACCGCAAACGGCAGAATCATTATCGGCAGCGGCGTCAGCTTCAGCGACAATGTGGTGATTGTGGCGCGCGGGGGCTGCATCAGGATCGGCGACAACAGCCATATTGGCGAGGGTTGCCTGATTGTCTCCAGAGAGCAGATTAACATCGGAGCCAATGCGCTGATTGCCGAGTATGTGGTGATTCGCGACCAGGACCACGCACTGGATTCTGACCCCATTTGTCGCGCCGGCTTCACCACTGCACCGATAGAGATTGAAGATAATGTGTGGCTGGCGGCAAAATCAACGGTATTAAAAGGCGTCCATATCGGCAGCGGCGCAGTGGTTGCCGCGCACGCTCTGGTGAACAAGCCCGTTGCTGCGCGAACCATCGTTGCGGGTGTGCCCGCGAAAAAAATCAACACCCGGTAAAACAGACCACAGACGTGCTGCACGCGCTGTTGGCCGGGCAATCGCTCCGTCTATTGTTGCTGTACCGCTGACTCTACCGCCCGCAGGGTAGCTTCCAGTACGAGACGCTCGTCAAACTTCGCTGCCACTAACGCTCGGCCATTTTTACCCATCAATGTCCGCTCGCCATCAGTCATCGCAAGCATCGCCTGCAAGGACTGCATTAGCGATTCACTACTTTTCACCTCGCATAGCAGGCCGTTATAACCGTCCGTGACAATATTCCGGCAGCCAGGCACATCGGTCGCAATCACCGGCAGGCCCATCGCACCGGCTTCCAACAGGCTGCGCGGCATGCCCTCCCGATAGGAAGGCAACACAACACAGTCCACCTGGGCATAGATAGATTCCATGGCATCGTTGGGGCCCAGCCACTGAATACCCGGGATCCCGGCCCACTCCTTCAGCTGCGCCTCACCGATCGCTGAAACATTCCCTACGCCGGCAAACCCAACCAGCCACAGCTCACACTCAACACCCGTGGCATTGAGCGAGCGAACGGCGGCAATGAGTTCATACAACCCCTTGTCCGCCAGCATCCGCCCCGCATACAGAAATCGAAATGGACCGCCGGGTGATACCTTCAGGCTCGAATTGAACCGCACCAGATCAACGCCGGAACCAGGTAACAGTTCGAGCCGATCCGGCGGCACCAACCTCGCATCCACCAGCTGTTGCAGATCCTCTTCGTTCTGGCAAAAGATGCGGTGGGCGAATGGCTGGCTGGTTTTATAGAGCATGCGCACAATCGCCGAGACCAGACCCTTATGGATAAAGGCCGTACCCAGACCGGAGACATTATTTATGACAGGCACGCCCAGCGCTCGGGCAGCCCATGTGCCATACACATTATTCTTGATAGTGAAATGCAATGCAGCCACGGGCCTGAAGCGCCGGTAATAACGCCAGAATTGGAGTATCAGACCCATATCCTGAATCGGGTTATTGCCGCTGTTATTCATCTCAAGGGGAAACCATTCACAACCGAGTTCGCTTACCAGCCTGTCGCTATATTTATCCGGTGGCGAAAGACATACCACACGGTAGCCCCTGGCGAGAAGCTGGCGGATAGTGCTCGAGCGAAAATTGAACAGATACCAGGAAGTATTAGCTGAGATGGTAATAGTGCTCATAGGCGATGATCAGCTATTCTGCCGGGATAGAAAACTGGAACGACGGCGTATTTCAAAGTTCTCCATAATGCATGCTGGTGAAACCAAGTTCCTTCATTAAAGCCGGTAGACGTTCGGACATCAGGAAGCGCCACTCACGCTCGCTGATATCCCCAATCCTGGTAAGCCCACCAAGCTCTGCGGCAACTCTGGCCGGGTGCACCATCAGCTCAAATATGCCTGTTGGAGCGGCTTCCAACAATAAGCGGTAATGCGCGATTTCCAGTTGCTGCGGGACATTACCCAGATCGAATATACTACCCAAACCGGTGTTCCAATCCAGCAATCCATTCCAACGCCTGCTATTACGGGCCAACATTAGATTCAAAGCGCTGTGTTTCAGGCGTTTGGCAACAGGCGGTCGCACACCCTTCGGGCGCAAAACCCAGGGCATACGAATCGGGACACGTTGTGCAACACCGAAAGCCGCGACCACATCAAAGCACAGTGGGAATGCGTGCAGATGTTGATGGCTATCTATGTGTGTAGGGCTCATTCCCAGTTGTCGCATCTGCTCAAACTGCGCGCTCAATTCACGCTCAAGTTCCGCTTTGCTGACACGCCCGAGGAGCATGTTTCGCGCCAGAGTGCCTCTGGAATGAAAGTGACCTGCCTCATCCACCAGTGTTGCAACCGAGTCCGGGCTGGAAAGGGGGCGGCCGAACGTGATATTAAAATGCAGCCCAACACCCAGGCCGGGAGAGCGCTTTGCCTTCGCCACCGCATCCTCGGTTGCCGCAACGTTGACCATCAGGGTAGTGCTGGTTACGCCCCCCTTCTCGAAAGTGTCGATGATGGCATCATTCACACCTTGCGTAAGCCCAAAGTCATCGGCGTTGACGATAATCCGCTTCAGAACAACCTCCTGATAAACTTCGTCATGTAAACGGCCAGCTCGGCAACGAAAGGTAGAGGATCTGCGAGACTGAACACAGGCCAGCAACGGACGTTTACTGGACCACCAGCAGATAGGTCCGGTGCTTGCAGAACAAAATCCTTACCCCTGTAACGGTAGAACATTGCCGAGGCGAAATCCTTCAGAGCATAGTGCCAGAGAATGCCATCACGCTGCTCGGTTGTGCTGGCCAGCGGCAAGCCCGCCATATCACAGTACGCTCTTTCAAGTAGGCGCTTGCCTGCTGCATGGCTGGCATGGAACCAGAGCGTTGGTCTGGGATTGATTTCAATTATCTTGAGATTCCCATCGCGAGGATCGCGTTTAAACTCTGCACCGTAAACCCCGCTGAATCCAATTGACGCGATAAGTGTCTCTGCGATATCACTGGCTTCGGCACTATTCTCGCTGATAACTCTGGACGCTGATCCGAACCCGGGAGGGTACTGCCTGAGCTTTCTTGCAGTAAAGGTATCTCCAGCATTCGGGTTATCGCTTGCATAGGCTGCCACCAGTGCGATACTCGATTCCCTGCCCGGAATAATTTCCTGCACCAACCAACTTCCCGACTCTTTCGGAATCTTCTGCGAGAGCGCCAGAAGATCGGCCCGGCTCTCTACAATAAAAAGCTTCTTACCGTTCAGAAAAGGTTTCGCCAAATGGATAAGCGTGGGCTTCAAAATGCAGGGAAAAGGTATCTCCGGCAGTTGCCGGATTTCGTCCATGCTCGACAGCGCCCATACGCCCGGTGTAGCAACTGAATGCCGGGTGCAAAGTTGGTGGAACTGCTGCTTGTCCAGCAGCTGTTCGGCAACATTCGCATAGCCTTGTGCCATATGAAAGGCGGGGGCAAGCCTCGCATAGTTCTCGATAGCAAATTCGATGAAGTGATCGCTGGTGGGGATGAGTACCGCTTTGCTGTCCAGGTGAGCGGCAAACTCCAGCAGCCTGAGCGCCAGCTTGTTATTATCTGCCTCGTACCAGACGCCCCCTGTTTTACGAAAATAGCGCGATGCAGCGGCACTGGCAAAACCTGTGTCTATGCCCAGTAACGGCGTACCATTTCGCCCCAGCTCCCTGGCCACATACAGCCCGGTGGGGGACAAGCCAAGCACTATTGCATAGGGCCGGGAAGTATTCATACATTCACGATCTTCAATTACTGGGCCAATCTGGAAGCTGCATACTCAGAACAAATAGTTCTGATAAGGGACATAGCAAATATTGGCATGACGCGACGCTGAGAACCACACCAGAATATAGGCTGCATAAACAGCTATCGTAGCGATTTCGGCGATCTGTACCGACCGCCTGCTGGCAAACAGAGCGCTGGGTAAAGCTGCGAGAATATACGCCTGCATCGGCACAACATAGAAAATGAGCCTGTGGAGCGCGACAGTGTTGATCAACATCACCGGTATCAGCGCGAATGATACCAGCGCAAACAGCCGCATCAGGTTGTATTCATTGGGGAACATCCTGGCCATCCGCGACGTGTATAACTCAAATATGGCGGCTGTGATAACCAGTAATCCCAGCCTGAAAATGGCCCCCGCAGAGTCCATATCACCGTAGATTTCCTCGATGTACCTGTCCTGATATACCTCCGCCCGACCGGACAGCAGGTACGCCGCTACCGGCATCAGGATCACAATAGCCCCTACTACCCGCGCAAAGGAGTAGGACCTGCCCACCATAAGTGCCAGCGGCAAAAGAATAATCAGCGACTGGTGGAACGTTGACCCGATCAGGATGTAGAGCACAACCTGCATCCGTTTGGCGTGCAGAAAAGCATCCAGAGCCCCCATCAGAAATGCGACAGCAAGGGCCTGTCTCACACCGGACATCGACAACTGTATAACGAGTATCGGAAACACCAGGGCTATCAGCAAAAGCGGCCTGGGGTGATTGCGTGCGAACTTGAGAAGGTAATAGAAGAATATGCCCGCGGCAAAAACATTCAGCCAGACATATTCCAAACCCGCTTTCTTCGTAAGATAGGAAATCAGGAAAAAGCCGGGCTCAGTCGTGTCAAAGAGCGAGTCGATATTATTGAAAAACAGATATTTGAATCGCAGGTAATACGTTGAAAAATCGCAGCCGGTGTCTAACCTGGCGCCCACAAAAATCACAAAGAAGACATAAAGCGCACAAAAAAGCAGCGTTTTCTGCCTGTTGGAGACATTGGCAAGCGCCAACAAGGCAAGCGACATGAAAATGGATACGTAGAGAATCACGGCAGGTTTCTACTCTTCATGCACGACCTTCACCACCGCCACTGGCGGCGCGAACGTGCAACGCGTCATCAAACAGCTCGCGCATCTTCAGGGCCTGCCGACTGGGAGAGAAGCGGTGCTCTACATCAGCTCTGGCCTGCTCGGCAATCGCTTGTCGCAGTTCGGGGTTATTAATCAGCATGGTTATTGACGCAAACCACTCATCCTCAGTGCTACAGAGATATCCGGTACTACCGTGATGAACAAGCTGCAGGTTGTAGCCAATTGCAGAGCAGACAGGGACCACACCAGCGGCCATATAGGTTCGCGCCTTACCCCCGGATTTCCCCCTGGCCCAGTCTTCATCAGGTAGGGGCATCAGTCCAATATCGAAGCGAGAAAGCGCGGCTAACTCCCCCTCCAGCGACCATGCAGAAGCTTCCCAGGGAACACGCTCCATATGGAAGTCACCACCGCCCATCAATTCAAATTTCACGCCGGGGTTAGCCTCTGCAATCCGCCACAGCACTGGCTCTATGACGCGCAGATACTTGACCGTTGTGGTGGACCCCAACCAACCTATAGTAACGGGCTTGTCATTGGAATGCTTGGCATGCATTGAAATTCTATCGGTATCCTCTGCTACTTCGAGAGTCACAGCATGCGCACCGTAGTCCAATGCTTTATCGCGAAGCCAATCATTCCCGGCCACCACACAATCTACCAGGCCAAACAGCTCATAGGTTTTATCCGGTGATCGAAGAAATGTGGCAATGGGAGTGAATCGGCTCGGCTTGTTAATAAACAGGGCATCATCATAGTCGAAGAATAATATCGCGCCCCGCTTTTTCATATAGCGCTCAAACAGCGGTGGCGCTATGGGAAACAGCTCGCGCTGCATATATATGATGTCGTAGGCCCCAAAGCGCAACAGTACTTGTAGACGCTTTACGATGGCTTTGCCCATAAGCCATGCTTTTCCGATAGCCCCGCCGTGCGAGAAAAATCGCCGGTACATCTCTGAATCCATAAAGCTCTGCTGATCGCAGCGAACTCCCAGCGCCTCCAGATGAGCCACGTACTGATACACCCGATATCGGCTGCTGGCACCCTCATACGGATACCGCGTCAAAAAAAGCACCTTAAGTGGTCGCTTGTTCAATCGGCTCTCCGCGCGGAGTGACTCACCAATGAAGCATAGTTTCTCGCGTAGGCAGCGATGCCGTCCCGAAGCGCAAAACGCTGCTCGGCCGCACTGCGGCACCGTTCAGACATTCCCGCTTCCCCGGCAAGACTTATCAGGCGAAGTAGCGCCAACCGAAGCGTCTCTTGCTGCCAGTCGTTGATCACAATACCGGTGCCGGTTTCGTTAACATCTTCCTCTACATCTCCGACCAGGCCATTGGTCAGCACGGGCTTGCCGCAAGCGAGCATCTCTGCGAGTCTCGTCGGGCTGGATGCGCGTTTTGACCAGACCGGTTTAACAAAAAAGATACCCGCATCAATTCTCGCGATCTCTGTTGAAACCTCACCGAATGCCACGGCTTTGAGTTCTACGCGCGCCAGGTCGACGCCCGCTTTCACAAGTTCCTCGCGAATCGCTTTATGGCCGGATTTATTGATGACAAGAAACCGCGACGCGGGATCTATATCAAAAAGCAGCTTCACCACTCGGGCAACCTCACTGAACATATACCAACTGCCAGCAGAGCCAACATATCCGAGGGTGAAACCGTCTTCTTCAGCTCGAACACGCGGCTGCGGCTTAAATATATCCATATTGGTGCAGGTAGGGATAACCGAGACAGGAGGCGGGGCATTGGCAAGATAACTGAACTTGCCAAGCTCGACGGCACCGGCGCGTGTCAGCGAAACGACATGGTCGGTATGCGTAAACAGCAGACGCTCAAGATACTTAAAGCCGCGATATTTCAGCGAATGCTTGCGCCAAATCCCACCATCCACTCGCTCATCAACCCAGAAACCGCGCATATCGAAAAGATGTCGTGCACCGGTGGCTCGTTTCACCAGCAGGCCCATCAAACCGGCCAAATAGCTGCGGCAGTGCACCACACTCACATCTGCACTGCGAGCGAGCTGTCTTCCTCTGCGAACACCCATCACCACATCGTAAAAGGTGGCAGGCATATTCGGGCGGTGGTGGTATTGCAGGTAATGCCAATCTACCCCGGCCTCCCTGCACTGCAATGCAAGCGCAGAAAGTCGTGCTGAATCTTTAAGCGCAGCGGGCTTCTCGAACGTCAGCAATGTCATGCGATAGTCAGGCGCCAACCCGAGCACGTACTGCAGAACCTGAGATTGGCCTAGCGGATCCAACAACCCTGTGTATGAAATGTAGAGAATACTGGCCTTCATTCTATAGCTCGTTACCGGCGATTCGCATTCTTGGTGGCCCGGCCCTGCTTAAGCGCCAGCGTCTCTTCATAGAGGTCATTCATTTGCCTGGCAATTCGCGGCAGCGCGAATATCTGCTCGACCCGTTTGCGCCCGGCGCTGCCATACATCTCACGGGTACCAGGCGATGCTGCTAGTTCACTTAACGCCCTCGCCAATTCGCGCGGCTGCTGCGCCGGGACAACAGCGCCGCTAACCCCACTTTCGACTATTTCCAGCAGCCCACCGACAGCAGTGACAATCACCGGCCGCGCCAGCGCCATAGCTTCAATCGCCGTGAGCCCAAAACCCTCGAAACGGGAGGGAACCACCACAATATCCGCAGAGGCGATAACTTCAAGCATGCTACGATGCGCCAGGCTCCCGGTAAACGCTACAATTTCCCCCAGCCCGGCCAGACGGGCTGTTCGCTCCAACTCGTCGCGCATCGGTCCGTCACCGGCGATAACCGCTGTGAACCTGAGCCCTTGATCGCGCGCTATCACCAAGGCTTCCAGTAAATCTATGTGTCCCTTCTCGTGCACAAGACGACCCGGCACAACAATCCGCAGAGAGTCATCGGACAATTGACGCTGGTACGGCGGCAAACTGTCAATTGCAGAGATATCGACAGGGTTGTGAATGACATCGATAGAGCGCAGACCAAGCGAGGAGCGGTAGTGTGCTGCCACGGCATTGCTTACGGCAATTTTCCGGTCAAAGCCCTTTGAGCATAGCAGTGAAGCAAGCATCTTCTTCAAGTAAAGGCCGATACCGCCTGCGTTGACCCCCCTCGCATAGGCGAGATTGTGAAACGTCACCACTGTCGCAGCGCTATGCAGACGCAACAACTTCACCAGGGCCGTTGCTTGCACGGGAAAGTACAGGTGGGCGTGGATGATGTCGATACGGCGTTCTTCAGCCAGCCGGGCGATGCCGAGCGCTGCACCGGGAAGGTTCCATTTGTGCCGGGCAGGCAATTGCACCACCTCTACGCCGGACTCCTCCAATACGCCCGCGAGGTTCAGCGTATCCGTTCTTACCGCTACAGTGACATCATTTCCCAGCGCGTGTAACGCAGGCAGGAGTACAGCGAGCTGCTGTTCCGCACCCCCTATACCCAGCGATTCGATGACGTGCATTATCTTCATCGTGCGGGAGAGATCGATGATCGCTCATCAACCAGCGTAATATTTCTTTCCTTGATCCAGAAAATTAGTTGCCGGCGCAGCGTCACCAGTTTTCTACCAACCGGGTTACGCAGCAGCAGATTTCTGGCTTTTACCGACAGTGAGACGTCGCTGCGATAACCAATCGTGGATTGAAACGATTTCATTTTGCAGGGTATCGGGTGAGCCAACCGGATTGAGGCCACGGCACCTGTGCGGTGAAAGGCCGCCCAGTCGTCTGCCACATACCGCAGGTCGCGGTTACACGCCAGAATACCTCTGGCGGCATCACGGCCGATCAGACAGGCCGCCGAGGTGCGCATACTGCTGGCTTGCATAGGATAAATCAGGCTGATACCGGTGCCGGCAACCTGCACCGCATCGACACGACTGAATTTTTCTCGCTTGATGGTGCGATTGTAAAGTGAGATTACTTCATCAGCGGCCAGTTCAGACTGCAGTTTATCGAGAATGGTATCGATGCCGACTGGCAGGCAGACATCGTCCTCCACCACAAAGCCCGCATCAGCTCCGCTCGCGACAATGCTGTGACACGCGAGCAAGTGCGCTGCGGCGCAACCTATCTGGCCCTGACTAAATCTATCGGCTGCGCTGGGCGAGATAAAATCCGGCAGACTATCCGGGTCTGCGCCATCGACACAGATTGCGTGCACAGCTCTGCGCGATCGCGCTTTGACATGTTCGTGGATATAATTGAAGCGCTCACGAAATCGCGGAATCGAGACCACGTAAATATCCATGCATCTACTCCCGATCAGCGGCTGACAACGGCGCTATCCAGGTCGCAGGCAACTCGTGTCAACTGCGCTCACTAGCGTCATACGTACCGTAATAGCCACCTTTTCCATAGGCACGCTGCTTTCTGGTATCCAGCCTGTTCAGCACAACACCGGTCAGCGGGAGGTTACTGTGCTTAATCAGATTGATATTTTTCAGTACCAGTTTGAGTGGCGTTTCATCCGCCTTGGCGACATAGACAAGCGAATCCGCAACCGTCGCCAGAATCAGTGAATCACTGACAGCGTTTATCGGCGCTGAATCGATGATGATGCGATCGTACTGCTCGCCCAACACTTTAATCAGATCCCGGAACTGATGCGTAGCGAGCATTTCCTGCGGATTGGGTGGCAGGATGCCGGCAGGCAGCACATCAAACCCGGCCTCGGATTTTTGCACGCAATCCTCGCGCCGTTCACTTAGCGCAAGCACATTGCTCAATCCCGGCGTACCGTTGGGCAGATTGAAGGCGGTAGCCACCGCAGGTCTTCTCAGGTCAGCATCGATCAGCAGCACGCTCTCCATTTGCGCCAGAGCCGCCGCCAGATTGATGGCCACGGTGCTTTTACCTTCGCCCGGATTAGTAGAGGTGACGACCGTGACCTTATGCGGATTTTCAAGCCCCGTGAGCATCAGACCTGTGCGCACACTGCGAATAGACTCTGCAAAGGCGGATGTTGTGTCATCCAGGTAGCCCAGATAAGGGCCCGCCTGACCCTTGGGTACTTTGATATTGGGTAGCACGCCCAGCAATGGCGCACCCAGCCGCTCTATCACCTCATCCGGCGAACTCAGGGTGTTATCCAGCATATCCCTGAGAATTGCCAGGCCTATGCCGACAAGACCTGACAAGAAAAAGGCTATGAGGACAATATTCCGTTTATTGGGTTTAATCGGCGCGATGGGGGGCGCCGCTTTCTCCACCACCCTGGCGTGCGCAGACTGAAAGCCCATGGTCTCGGACGTTTCCTTGGCGCGATTAAAAAACATTTCGTACAGGCGCTGATCGGCTTCCACCTGTTGTTCTAACTCGCGCAAACGGAACTGCTTGCGATTCGACGTTGCGACCTCTTCTTTGACAGCGGCCAGTTGCTGCGACAGGTTCTGCTCATTGCGCTGGGCAACGCGATACTCCTTCTCAATGCCGGCTGCGACCTGCAGCACCTGCTGCTGCAATTCACTCTCAGCACTTTCCTCTCGTGCCGTAGCAGCCATCATTTTGGGATGCTCCGGCCCATAGCGCTTGGCCAGGTTGGCCACTTCCTGCTCTGCGGCGGTATGGTTTTGTTTCAAGTTCTGCACCAGAGGGTGCTCCAGCACCTCCGGTATGCTCATAAGTTGAGACACGGAGTAATTCGCGCTGCCGCCCAATTCCCGATAGATGTTCTCTGCGCCAATTCGGGCGCGACGCGCCTCACCCAGACGGGTTGTGAGTTCATTCAACTCCTGCGCATCCACCGTTTGGCCACCGGACATATCGAGAATCTCTTCTCTGTCCCGGTATGTTTGCAATTGCTGTTGTGAGGCATCCAACTTGGCTTTTAGGTCCTGCAATCGACCGGTAAGCCAATTCCCGGCCTCCTGCGTAGAGCGCAACTTGGCGTCCAGCTGACTCTGGATGTAGACCCGGGCCAGTGTATTGACGATCTCTGCAGCCAGCTTCCGGTCGGTGGACTCAAAGCTCACAACAACTAACTGGGTAAACTCAACCGGCTCAACTGAAAGTTGGCTCATAAACCGATTGATCACGGCGACCTTGCGGCGCTCTTCGTCATCCACGGCAGAGTGCTGAGTGCGTCCTGCTGTGGCGTCAAAACCCGCCATAAACTCTCGGACGGCAGCGCGCCAACCGCCGTCGCTACTGGCCTCGGCTTTATCCTTACTCTGCCGTGGAGGAGCGAACAGCGGGTTGTTCCACAGATCCAGTTCGTCGGCCACCATCTCGGCTATATCGCGGTTCCTGATGATTTCAAACTGGGTAAGAAAGTACTCCCTGATGCCAGGTGGCTGGCCATAAACCTCTTCGATGGAGACTGTTTTCGCCTCCTGTGATTCGATCATTATCGTGGTGCTGGCGCGGTACACCGGGCTGATTCGCATCACCCACAGCGTCGTCAACAGGCTGACCACCAGGCACAAGCCCAGAATGCCCCACAAATTATCGCGGATAACCTGCCACAGATGGTGAAGATCAATTGCATCCTCATCTGGGGTATTAAGGTCGCCGGGGCGCTGAAGTCCTTGCATCGTATGGTTTGCTCGCTAGTGAAGCGTGGCGCTAGAAGAAGCTTTGTTCGATGTTGATAACGTCACCGGGGCGGATACGCGATGTCAGTTGCGCCGGCCTGCCTTTACCGTCCTTACTCTCCGGCGCATCATCAGACATGATATAAAACTCGCTTTTGGAAGCCCTGGAGGTAAAACCACCGGATATGGATACCGCCTTCTCCAGTGTCAATCCGGGCTTGAACGGGTAGCCACCGGGATTGGCCACCTCGCCGCGGACGAAAAACGGGCGATATTCTTTTATGGCGACATTCACCCGTGGGTTGATCAGGAAGCGTCCGCGCAACCCCTCCGTAATGGCCGCTTCCAATTCGCGTGGTGTGAGCCCCCTGACCATGATTTCCCCCAGCAGCGGGAAGGAAATGGCACCCGTGTCGTCAAGCACTGCCTCTATACTGAGATCCGGCTCCTCAAACACAGTAACTTGCACATGATCGCCGGTATTGAGCGTGTAGGAGACAGCTTCTGCGTCATCGGCCTGCACGGGCAAGACCAACAGGAGAAGGAGCAACAATGGTAGATGCAGTTTGACGATCAAGATAATATCCGTGAATTATGATGGCAACCCGTGCCACAACCGGCGAGCTTAGCAGATACTAAGATTACTTGCCCGTATCTTCAAATCAAACGGCCTGTTTCGGCCTGTCACACCCGGCTCAGGCTTCGCTGCAGTTCCTGTAGCACACGCGGCAAAGCGGCGTGCTCCCTGGGGTAGTACAGGCTGTAAACCGGCAGCCCACTATCCAGAGTCTGGGCAACGCTGGCAAAGGTGCGGGATATGACCTGAGGGTCAGCCGGATCGAGATTAAACACACTGCTCAAAATGGGCATCAATGCAACCTGACCTGCCACCGCCTCCACTCTCACCTCACACTGAACTGACGGCAGTGGCGGCGCGCACAGCAGGAACAGAGCATCCAGATGCCGTGGCCCGCTGGCGGCAACAGCCGTCGTAGGCAGGCGCATCTGCTGTTTGCTTGAATCGTCCATATAGGGTGCAAACCCCGTGGAGTCGTGCCCCAGTGCGCACAGCGAATCCGGATATAAACGCAGCGTCGGAACACCCCCGGAAATACTGACACCCCGATCACCGCAGCGCAGCAGAATACAGTCATCATCAACCAGGTGCGCCCCCTGTAAGTGGCAGTAGGACGCCAGGGTCGATTTGCCATAGCCGGAGTCACCCAGAAACGCGATGGTCTTGCCGCCAGGCAAGGTGACAGCACTGGCGTGCAACAGGAGCTCCCCGGTATGGGCCAGATAGCGGGGCAGCACCTGATTCAGGAGTAAATGGCGCAGCAAGCCCTCACCGACACCCGGTGATGCCTGGTATTTGATATCGCCACCGGCAGCGATGAAAAAGCTGGCCTGACCCGGTAAATAGAGGGAATATTCGTCATCCCGACGGCCACACCTGCAGATCAACCGGCCCTGTGCGTCGCGCCACTCATAGCGGATTGTGAACTGGNTGAAGGAGATCTCGCCAGCGGCTATCTGCCGGACCGTGACGGAGGGGGCCAAATCACTGTCGTCGTACAACTCGGGCAACGGCAACTCGCTGCGCACAGGTATATCAAAAAAACGGTAGATGCCGCCTTGCGGATACTGGCGCTGAGAATCCGGGTACTCGCCGGGGTTGCCTGTTTGAGGATTGGAGTTCATCGCTGTGTTTATCGGTTCTCGAGTTACAATCCATCGGCACATCGGATGATACTGTGCACCCTATAGCAAACAGCGGAAATATATCGCTTGTGCATGTATTATAGTAATGCAAATCTAGGTATCTGAACGATCTATATTTGCAACTGTAGTCTCGGGTGCTCTCGTTCCGGACATTCCGGGTGAAAAGTGTGCCCGCCTCATTCAGACAAAAGTTCAGGCAAAAAGGCAAAATCATGACGGTTAAAGACGATATGGCAGACGAGGGAAAAACGGAACCTGAGACAGACCTCAGCCGGCGCAATTTCGTCAAACAGTCCAGCAAGGCACTCTACATTGCTCCCACACTGACCGTGCTCGGCTCCGCTCCGGCCTCGGCTCAGTTCGGCAGCCCTCCACCGCCACCTGGAACAGCGCCGGCACCACCAGAGCCCGGTAGATAACCTCGAGACCAGCGATATGTCGCACGTTGCCAATAGAAACCAAGCCCCACTCACCATGGCCTCCACCTGGAGCCACCCGCAGGATTGAAGACCATGTCAATCAACACCCATATTAATCAGCTGTTTCGCATAGACCCGGAGAATAAACCCGCCATGGGAGCAATGCGTGCACCGCTGGCCGCCCTGGCCTTATTGTGCATCACTGCAGCACTGGCGCCCCACCAGGCTGCAGCTCAGGCCTGCGGTGCTTCTCTTACATTAACCGCGAATCAATGGACCATGGTCGGCATTCCCTGCGTACCTCCAGCGGGCAAAAAGACGATTGGTGATGTCTTTGGACCGAGTCTGGGGACAGAAGATTACGGTGTCACCTGGATTGCGTGGAAACGTGTTTATGATGACAACCAATGTGTCGTCTCCTCCGGCCCATCGGATTGCTACACCAAGTTGACACTGGCAAGTGCCGCTGACACCGGTGATGCATTCTGGATATACACCACGGAGCAGAAAACCTGGCAAGCCGGTTCTACGACAGGCAGCACACCCGGCCCGAACTTTGAGTTTCCTGCCAAGCTATCCCCGGATGGCAGCAGCCGCTACTATATGTTCGCCAACCCCTACTCCGGCACGGTTGATTGGTCTGATTTGACCTTCCCTACGCTCTGGTTTGGTTTTGCCTCTGTGAATCTGACAACGGCACAGGCCATCAACTACACGTTTGTCAGTAAAAACGTCCATTACTGGAATGGCAATACATACTACACACGTGATTTGAACAGCCCGGAAGCCACCTTTACAGCCAAGCATGCCGCCTGGCTTGAAATGCTCCAGCCAACGCCGACTAATTGGTGGCGCTCACCGGTAACCATCCGAGTACCACAGCCATAAACTTATCGTTCACGATAGCGGAAGACCGTCATGAATTTGAAAATTGCACTACCTTTACTATTGGCGCTGGCGACAACTGCCTCCCCCAACCTGTCAGCTGCTGACCTGAAGTGGGGGGAATGGGCTGTGCAGTTCATCCTCACCGCTGAGGCCGAAGGCCTGGAGGATCCCTACAACACTCTTGGTCATCGCTGGGATGCTTCCAGAGAACTGGACGATCACGACCTGCCCGAACTCAGCCAGACCTGGTCTGGCACCTATCTCAGCGTGATTTTCTACCGCCCCGAATGGGACTCGGACAGAGAAACATATAACACCGACTACCACCGGGTGGAATATGGCAAAAGCGATGAATGGACATTTGAAGTCCGCAGTGACGACCCCACCCGCGATCTCAGCCTGACCTGGGTCGGCCAAAGAACCGGAATGAGAACCATGGCGCTGGTGGATTTGCAGGAGGATATTGTGTTTCCGGCCGTTGTCGATGGCGAGGTGCAGACCTACAACTTCCGAATGAATGGCACCGTACGAGAGTTTGCCTGGCGGGTTCTGAGCTTGCGGGAATACCTGCAACTGGTACGAGCGGGCAGAGAAGGCAATAAGGCCGCCAGGTTAAACCGCAAGAGCAACTGGCTGCCCAAAGGCTGGGGCCAGGGCGAAGGCAGGGGCCACCGTCGTGACAGCCTGGCAGAGGGTTTGCCGGAGGATCCTTTTGGCGACTGAGATGCAGAGCGCCAGCAGCCTCCAGCAGATCATCCACAACGACGGGACAACCATGCCATACCGTAACCGGAATTCGCAGAAAGAAGACAGACGACAGGTGTTCAAGCCTCTGGCAGAATTCTTGCACACACCGCTAGCGGCCATCGCTCTGCTTTGCGCCGCTGTCGCAGTCTCTCCACAGGCTGTCGGACAGGCCTGCGGCCCGTCCCTGACGCTGGCGGCAAACCAGTGGACTATGGTCGGCATTCCCTGCGTTCCACCAGCAGACAAACGAACTGTTGGCGATGTTTTTGGGCCCAGTCTGGGGACTGAAGATTACGGTGTCACCTGGATTGCCTGGAAGCGCGTTTATGATGACAGCCAGTGTGCCGTCAGTTCCGGTCCATCGGATTGCTATGTCAAACTGACGCTGGCAAGCGCGGCGACCACCGGTGATGCGTTCTGGATCTACACCACCGTAGAGGAAGAGTGGCAACCCGGTTCACTCACGGCCAGCACAAACGCTGCGTTTGTTGATATCCCCGTGCCGCTCTCCACCGATGGCAACAGCCGCTACTTCATGTTCGCCAACCCCTATTCCGACACGGTTCAATGGGAGCGCAACGGCGACATAAGTTTCGTCGTAACCCGAGGAAATGGGAATACAGCTGTTTTCAACCCTCGCCAGGCTATCAATCGCTCAATAGTGGGCAGCAATATCCATTACTGGAACGGCAACACTTACTATACCTATGCGCTGGACGACACCGACGCGACATTCAAAGCGAAAGAGTCTGTCTGGCTTGAAATGCTGAAGCCAACAAACGACCGACTCTCCACACCGGCGAACGTGCGCGTTTCAAAACCATAAGCTTACGAATAGGGATAGCGCGGGGCCATCATGAAAGAGAAAGGGCACTTGCAGCCCTGATCAAGATTCTACTGACCAGGGTGTCTCTGGGTGGATTACAGACTTAACTCTACGCCGACGTTGAATACATAATCTCTGTAACTCAGGTTTTCAACATTTGAATTCTTGCGATCGTACGCATAGCCCGTGTACACATTCACCCAGCGGCGGAACTCGTAACCCACCTTCAGTGATGCGTTGAAGATATCGTCTTCTCTATTGTCAAATGACTGGGCATAGTTGTCCTGGCCCAGCAGACCACCCAATTCGGAGTAAACACGGTCAGACCACTGGTGCGTCCAGGTGGCGGTAAAAACGTCGCGCTTGATGAAGTTGCCCTGCAAGGTGGTTTCTTCCGGGTGCCGGGTGCTCGTTACCAGGATGGTGTCCTGCTCCCGGGGTTGCATTAACAACTCCAGAGTCCAGCCCAGGCCGTCCCAGTCTTCGCGGCCAGATTCCTTAAACTCCTTGTCGATATAGCTAAGCTTGGCCGTACTGGTGAGGTTAGGTGTCACCTCCCATTGCAGGCCCGCAGAAACCGAGTTTTCATCGCTGTCCAGTTGGGCCAAATTATCAAAAGGATTTGGATAATGTATGCGTTTGAATGCGTACTCAGCCAGAATATCGGTGTTTGGGGCGATGGGATGGAAAAACGTGGTGGCTACCGTGGTCTCATCGCGGTCACGCGGCCGCGTGAGCTCCTTGAAGTTAGTGTACTGGCGCTCCATATATCCGACCTTCAGCAACAACCAGCCGACCTCGGCGTCGGAACCAAACTGGAGTGAGCCGCCCACATCTGCCTGATCGTACTCTATGGGTTTGGGCAGCACCTCGCCAATGAGGCCCTCGGAAAGCCCGGTACCCCTGTCCTCATGCAGGGAGGCCCAGCTGATAAACCCCTCCGCGATCCAGCGATCGGAAAACTCCATATGGGCTTCGCCGGAAAGTGTGTTGTCGAAATAATCGTTGTCGTCGTTGTGCCGACTGACCTGATACCAGGCGGCCTCGCCCTGGTAATTGAGCTGGTAGGTATTGTTGCGGTCCTGCGTCAGAATATTCAGGGCCGGCTGCGCGAAGTAAATCCAGCTGTCGGTTTGGTTGTTCTGCTGTAGGTAGATGTTGTCGCGGTGTTTGATTTCCACGCCAGCGGTGGGCGTTATCACAAAAGGGCCCGCTTCGATTGCAGCAGGGCCGTCTGGCACAGCCGCTGCCAGGGAGTGCTCCGAATAACCCAGCGAGAGGCCAAACAAAGCCAACGCACAAGCAATGCCGGCCGAATCGAAAAAGCTGTGGCGCATGCGGGGCGTCCTTCTCACTTCGAGAAATAGATATTGGCGAGGCGCAGGCGCATGGCCTGCAAATTCGGCGCTTACTACCATGTTCATTGGCTGTTATGTCAATCCGGTCGTGAGCGGCGCTGCAAAGAGGCCATTCTAACGCATAAAAGGCTGGAAATAGAGCATGACACCGCGATGGCTTATTGCCAAGCGAATCGTGCATTGTTGGCAAGGATCGCTAGTCGCAATTTCCTCCCGCGCTGTATCATTGGCGTTTTACTGCCAGAGTGCACACTGGACGATGTCTACGTCTGTCATTAAGTCATACCACTGGACAAATACCGCACTGTTCTACTACTTCCTGGCGATTCTGGCCTGGGCACCCCTGCCATTGGCCAGTAACCGCGACTGGTCGACCGTACTGCTGTCGGGTTTACTGTTATCTGGTTTGCTGGGATACCTTCTATTACTCTATTTTGGCCATGCCGAAAAAACGGCCGCCCTGCGTCGGGCGCGGCCCGCACTGTATGCGCTGATAGCCGTTCAAATATGGGTAATGGTGCAGCTTGCACTGGGGATTAGCGTCGCGCCCGCCTCCACCAGGCTCGCTTTACTGCTGGGGCTGGCACTGGTGGCGGCATTTGTGCTGGTTCTGGCCCTGGTAGACTCGCGCGAAAGAATCCTCCGCATCGCTCAGGTGATGGTGGGCTGCGCCGTATTCCAGGCTTTTTTCGCCAGCGCCATGGTCATGAGCGACATCGACCAGCTGCCATTTCTGGACAAGATATTTCTGCGCAGCAGTGCCAGCGGCACCTTCGTAAATCGCAACCATCTGGCGGGGTTTCTTGAAATGAACCTGGCGATCGGCATCGGCATGTTGGTCGCTCAGCTACATCGCCGTCCAGCAACCAATTGGCGCGAGTTCACGCGCCGCACAATAGACACCATCCTTAGCCGCAAATTCCGGCTGCGGCTGTATTTAGTCATCATGGTAGTCGCCCTGGTGTTGACGCGTTCACGTATGGGAAACGTGGCGTTCTTTTCCAGCCTTCTGCTCTGTGGTGTGGCCGGCATGGTCCTGCAGCAGCGAGTCACGCGAAATGCTGTGCTGTTCTTCGTCAGCCTGCTGCTGATCGATATGTACATCGTGGGGAAATGGTTTGGAGTGAATGAGGTTGTCCAGCGACTACAGCGCACGACACTTGAAACGGAAAAGCGCGACGAGGTCGCGCGCGACAGTATTGTCATGTGGCAGGATCACTTCTGGTTCGGGACAGGCGCGGACAGCTTTTTTGATGCCTACGTCCACGGCGGCTACATGAGTCCGGATTCCCTCTATTACCGACACGCCGAGAATGATTACCTGGAAATTGGCAGCGGTTTCGGGTTTGTCGGATTTACACTTCTGGGAAGCGCCGTACTAAGCAGCCTGTGGCAATCAATACAGGCGCAGCGAAGACGCCGCTCCAGTCTGCTACAGGGCCTGGGCTTCGCCAGTTGCATGGGTATCACCAGTATCCTGATTCACAGTTTCACGGATTTCAATTTACACATACCCGCTAACAGCTTGTGGTTCGTGGTATTGCTCGCCTTTGCCTGGGTGGCCGTAGCGGGGGAGACAGGCGCAGGCAAAGGCGTGGACTTGCGTTGATGATTTAGTAAGCCTATATTTGTACCCTCTATCCGACTCCTTACTGAAGGGTGCGAGTCATGCCTGCAATTCTATCTTTTCGTAGTATGATCCTGCTGCTAGCGCTAGTCAGTGCTGGAGCCTGGTCTGCCGATGGTCGCATCCTGAGTTTCGAAGGCGATGTGAGGGTCAACGGTGAGCCCGTTACCGCAGACACACTGCTGAATAAAGAAGACACCATCACCACCGGGCCCAACGCATCTGTCAAAGTTGTACTGTCCGACAACAGTGTGCTCGACCTCGACAGCGGCTCAGAAATCCTGATCAGTGATTACAGCTATGATGTCGACGAACCGACATCAAACGCCAGCAAAGTGGACATCCTGTCTGGCACACTGCGTTACGTCAGCGGACGCATCGCAAAAGAAGATCCTGAGAATATCAGTTTTACAGCCGGCAACTCTACCATCGGAGTGCGCGGTACGTTTATCAGCATTTCCGTCGCTCCCACCGAGGAGTAAGTGGTGCGGCTACCCACCAAAGTTTTCCCTGCGGTCGTACTGCTGGTCACCACCTCCATGGGTGCCTGGTCGGCCACAGACCTTCAAGTCAATGTTGAAGCAATGATCGGGGAAGCCACGCTGATAAGTGAAGGGGCTGGTGGGCAAGCGCAAACCCTTGTCATACCGACCGGCAAAGTCACCCAAAAGGACCCTGGCACCGGTCAAACAGTGCTGACACAGGCAACCGTAACTAACAATGTAAATAGAGTGGTCCAGGCGATAGCCGCCGCATCACCAGATGCCGACAACCGCCGCCCCACTGACGATGGTTGCAGCCAGGGCAATGCGCCTCACAGGCTCTCCCCGCGGCCTGAATATGACCAAGCTGCTGCGGCCGCCATCGCGGCCGAACTGGAGGGCATGAGCACAGGTGACCTTATGATGGTAATGGCGGTACTGATCAATAACGCCAACCATCTGTGTATCGACACCGCGACGTTCGTCTCTACAGTCCAGTTGATCTCTACAACACGCCAGGAGGAAGCTGCCAACATCGTCTATGTGGCCTCACTGCTCGATCCGGCAAACTCTGACAACTACGCTGATGTGGCGCGCAAGGTGGCTCCCACCCAAGCTGGCAAGATTGATGAGGTAGTAAAGGAAGCTGCGCAAAGGGATGTTCCGGAACCGTCATCTCCCCAGGCTAAACCCAAACCGACCATCAAGCCCCCGCAAGACATTCCTCCAGGGGGCGCAATCGGCGGGCCTCCAAGTCCTGAATAGCGTCGGCATGTAGAACAACCGCAGGATAAATCAACCGCCCATGACGCAGTACCTGTCCAAGCATCGCACTAGAATTACGCTGGGCATCGCCGTCACACTGCTCGCGCTCTGGCTACAAATGTCTGGTGCCGACTCGAGTCGCACCATTATCAACCGGCTGGACTACCTGGCCTACGACCTCCGCTTGAACCTTACCCTGCCCGATCAGCCTCCTGCCGCTGGCAATGTGGTGATCATCGATATCGACGAGGAAAGCCTTAGAACCGAAGGCCGCTGGCCCTGGAGCCGCGAAAAAATGGGGGCGTTGATAATTGCTCTGAAGAACGCAGGCGTCCACACGATCGGTTTCGACGTCGCGTTCGCCGAGTCCGAGCGCAACATCGCAGAGGAATTGATCGAGGTTATATCGCAGACCGGAACACTCGAACACCGGGATTATCTAGAGCAACTGGTGCCACAAGTGGACAGAGACCTGGCCTTCGCTGAGGTTCTCGATGGACAGAATGTCGTTCTGGGTTTCCTGTTACACGCCAACAGCGATGAATCCGTCGGCGCACTACCCTCACCCTGGTCGATAGTGTCAGAAGAGCAGCAGGGCAGGCTGACACTGCCAATGATGTCGAGCTACACCGGGAATCTGGCACTGTTACAGAAAGCGGCGGGGCATGGCGGCTTCCTGAACACCACCATGGACGCGGACGGCGTGCTAAGAAGTACACCGCTTGTTCTCGGGAACGACAACTTCATCTACCCATCACTATCGCTGGCGATGGCCCGGCGCTACACCAAATCACTTCGCTTCAAAATAGACACAGCCCAGGCAGGATCGAGCGAACGTATCACCGGGATTTGGCTGGACCGCACACTGATTCCAACCGACCAGTACGGCAGGGTGCTTGTTCCCTATACCGGAAAACGCGGCGGCATCCCGTACATTTCAGCGTCCAACGTTCTCAATGCGAGCCGCCCCGACGCTTTTCCAGAACTGGAAAACTCAGCGGTGCTGATAGGGTCGTCCGCACTGGGGCTGTCGGATCTGGTCAGCACCCCCACGGGGCCGACGTTTCCGGGTGTTGAAGTTCACGCGACAGTGTTGCAAAGAATCCTCTCTGGCAAACCGTTTCCACGAGTGCCGGACTGGGGCAATGCCGCCACCGCACTTTCGATAGCGGTGTCAGGCTTGTTTCTGTCTTTTCTGTGCCCGGCTTTTGGCGCATTGGCAATTACTGTTTTCGCTGTATTTTTTGTCGGCTTGTTTATCGCCGGTGACGTTTGGCTATGGTCCTCTGCGCAGTTGGCTTTATCTCCGGTGATGCCCCTGCTGACGGTGATCGCCATCATTTCGATGAATGTACTTTTCGGTTATTTTGCCGAGGCAAAACAAAAACGCCAGGTACGAAAAGCCTTCAGTTCCTATATGGCGCCCGCGCTTGTTGACCAGCTGGTCGGCAATCCGGATGGCCTGAGGCTGACGGGTGAATCCCGGGAGATGTCTTTTCTGTTTTCCGACATCGCAGGTTTTACCAGCTTTACAGAAAGTGCCAGCCCGGAACTATTGGTTTCAGTATTAAACGAATACCTGGAAGCCATGTGTCGCGCCGTCATGGAACACGGCGGCACTATCGACAAGATTGTTGGCGATGCGGTGGTGGGTATATTCAACGCGCCACTCGATCAACCGGATCACGCCGAGCGAGCGGTCAAATGCGCACTGGCCATGGATCGCATCAGCACCCACTTCATCGCCAAAATGGAGTCCCGTGGTATGGCATTTGGTATTACGCGCATCGGGGTAAACACCGGCTACGCAATTGTGGGAAATTTTGGGGGTAGCGAGCGGTTTGACTATACTGCACACGGTGATGCGATCAATACTGCCGCTCGCATGGAAAGTGTCAACAAACACCTTGGCACACAAATTTGCATAGCTGGCACAACCACGGCTCAGTGCCCCAACCACTATTTCCGCCCGATAGGGGCTCTGGTCCTGAAAGGAAAGACCGAGGCGATAGACGCATTCGAGCCCATCTCGGCCGATGCTGATAAAGCCACCCTGACAGTGCGCTACCGCGAGGCATATGAATTACTCTCTCGCGAAGACCCCGAAGCGAGAGATCTGTTTAGACAACTTAAGGAAGAGTACCCGGAGGATCCACTGGTGAATCTGCATTACGAGAGAATCATCGCCGGCATATTGTCAGCCACTATCGTGCTAGCGGAGAAATAACATTCAGCGCTCTATCAAACAGTCCATGCAGGCACTGCGAGAGTTGAATGCGGATAGCGTCACCTCGATCCTGCTGGCGGGGATCATAGCGGGTATTGTCACACTGATATCCAGCGTGAGTTTTGCCGCTTTGATATTCCACGGCGAACTGGCTCCCTATATTTCCTCGGGCATCACCATCCTGATTTCGACCGCCGTGGTAGCCGGGTCACTGTTCAGCCTGTTTAGCGCTGCCCGGCCAGTGGTGGCATTGCCAGACGATGACACTGCGCCGGTTCTGGCGCTGATGGTTAGTCTGATCATCGCCAGCTCACCAGAGGGTACACCGCCGGATGTACTGTTCATAACAACGTTCGGTGCCCTGGCGTGCGCCACGCTGCTAACGGGTATCACCTTGATGGTACTCGGCTACTTTAAGCTGGGCTCATTAGTACGTTACCTGCCGTATTCGGTAATGGGCGGCTACTTTGCGGGCGCCGGATGGCTGATGGTGCAAGGTGCACTGCGTATGGTGTACGACGCCCCGCTCGACTCTTTTGAGAGCTTTCTGGCTGTGTTTGAGGTCGAGGTTTTATTGCGCTGGGTGCCCGCTGTAGCGGCTGCCTTGTTTATACGCTGGGCGATCCGCAACTGGCATAGATCACTCGCCATGCCGACAAGCATGATCTTACTGACGCTGGTATTTTATGCGGTGACAACATTGCTGGGCATGAGTCCTTCGCAGCTGATGGCCGATGGCTGGTTGGTTGGCCCCTTCCCTGAAACTCACCCACAATTGTTCGATCCGGTCCTGTTCAGAGATTCAGCTGATATCGACTGGAGCGTGGTGATCGCGAATATGAGCACAATCGGTACCATCATTATGCTCAGCGCTGTATCGCTGTTGCTTACCGCAAGCGGCCTTTCGGTAGTACAGCGCAACAATTTTGATATCAACCGTGAACTGATGGTGGCCGGGTTTGCCAACACGGTCAGCGGTTCCGGTGGCGGCTTGATTGCACTTCCCTCTATGTCACTGACCGAACTCGCAATGAAGGTTGGAGGCCCCAGCAGTCGGCTGGTCGGTCTGGTGATAGCTGCATTCTGCGCACTGATACTTTTTTATGGTATGTCCCTGATTGCCTGGTTCCCCAAAACCATCGTGGCGGGCTTACTGATATTCCTCGGCGCATCTCTGCTGGAACGGTGGTTGATCGAAGCCCGCAAAAAGCTACCTCGGTTGGAGTACCTGGTAGTGGTCGTTATTGTTTTGGCTGTAGCGGCTGTGGGGTTCCTGGAGGGCGTCATGGTTGGCCTGTTGGGCGCCATCGTTCTGTTCGTCATCAATTACAGCAGAATCAACGTCGTGCGGTATGCGCTAACGGGAAAAGAGCGCGGCAGCAACGTTGAGCGCAATAGCGCTGAAGAAAAATTTCTGCGCGAAACCGGCGGCCAGACACTTATTCTGAAACTGGAGGGTTATCTATTTTTCGGGACGGCCACCGCCCTCGCCCGTCGTATTGAAGAACGCCTTGCAGATACCGAGCAACCCACTCTGCGATACGCCGTACTGGATTTCGCCCAGGTCACAGAAATGGACTCCTCCGCGGCATTGAGCTTTATGAAGCTGGCGCAGGAAGCCTCGCAGTGCAATTTTTTCCTGTTGCTGACCGGCCTTACACACAAGATGCAGAAACGTTTGATGGGCAGCTGGTTCGAGGAAGAAAATACCAGCTACATCCAGATAATGCCCGACCTGGACCGGGGCATAGAATGGTGCGAAGAACGCATCCTGAAAGAGCAATCATTGGGTGAAGAAGCACATGTGGGTATTTTGCAGCAGATCTTTGAGCACCTGCCCACCTACGACGATCACTCCGTGCTGGAAGCCTATCTGGAGTATCGGCATGTAGAGCCTGGCGACCAGCTCGCCGCGCAGGGAGCCCCCTCCGATGAGATGTTTCTACTCCAGACCTGCACTGCCTCGGTCTACCTGGATACGAATTCAGGCAAAAAACACCGCATTCGCCGCGCGGGTGCCGGAACGGTATTCGGCGAGGTGGGTTTCTACCTGGGAACTCCCCGGACCGCTACCGTTATTGTGGATACCGGAGGCGATTTATTTGTGCTCAGCCAGGATGCAAATACGCGCCTGGAGCAGGAGCACCCCCTGATTGCCGCTGCTCTGCACAAATTCATGATCCGCATCATTACCCGACGACTGCAATTAACCACAGCTACCCTACGGGCGGTACTGACATGAGCGATGACACTGCCACAACGAGGCCACATATGGATTGCCCAAAATGCCACGCACCGATGGAGGCCATTGAATTCGGCACGGATATCGAAGTACAGCGCTGCACCGGGTGCAGCGGGTTGTTCTGCAAGTGGCAAGCATTACAACAGTTGCGGGACGAATGGCTCTCCGATGTGGTACTGGATAAGGGCAACGCCGCGCAGGGGGCAAAGCAGAACGAGATGCGAGACGTACCCTGTCCTGATTGTGGCACCACCATGGAGAGCGTGCAGGATCAGGAAAATGCGCGGATTACCCTGGACAGCTGTCCCGCCTGTGACGGCGTATTTCTCGACGCCGGAGAACTGACAAACATGAAATCTGTGACCCTGATGGATCACGTGAGACACCTGCTTGCTAAGCTTGGCAGATAGCCGTTTCGCCGAAGCCCTGCTCTCGTAGCTCGTTGGTGTAGCGCGCGATATTGGATTGCGCATTAGCCTCGAGACGATCTCTAAAAAATGGCGACTGGTAGAGGCTGGACCAGCGTTGCAACTCGGTCAGGAAGCGCAGCTTGCCGTTATAATACTGCTCATCACTCACGCCCTCGGCTTCGTATCTAAGCGCCGTGGAATCAGCCAGATAATCATCCCAGGGCAAGCCAAAACCCGACAGATCGATATCTACCACGTAGGCAATCGCGGGGTCTGCGGCGGGGCCGGTATGCTGTGTAGCAATGATGAATTCAGAGACTCGCTCGACAAAATCAGCCGGCATGGCTGAGCCGGCCATGTCGCGGAAATAGGTGACACTGAGGAGTTCATTGTCCTTGGCACCGTAATGGTAGATCACGTCGTGGAACCATATCGCCATTTCAGTAGCACTGAACTCCGCGACATGATCGCCTGCAATATCCAGTTCGCCCAAACAGTGATCTATATGATCCAGCGTGTGGTAGTGCCGGTGGGGCTCCTGATAATGCGACTGCAATTTCTGCCATACACTATCGGTATTTTGTCCTGAACAAGCCCGCCAAAGATCACCAAACCGTTTCTCAAGATATTTTTCGTCCACCCGGTACTCCAACAATTATTCGGCGAGTACGCAACGTCCCTGATCACAGCTGCAGGGGGCGAGCAGGATTGAAAATTCACCCTGACACTGGCAAGCCCCGTCCTCTCCTTGAGCTTAGCATAGCCCCCTAACACGACAATCAGTAATAGTGAGGACTGCGTCACAGTTTGCTATAAACAGTTTTGTATCAGCGCTCCGCCTGTGGGGCAGCGCGGTCCACCCTGAGTACGTAGGCGCAGTGACCGCAAAACAACCCGAAGTAGCACAGCAAACTCAGAGATTCCGGCACACGCTCCAATACAACGCCGGCTAGCGCACAAAGCGTTGCATATCCAACCAACAACAAGAGCGTTTGTCTGCGACCCAGCCCGCGGTCGAGCAGTGTATGGTGCAGGTGCGAACGATCTGCCTTCACCAGACTGTGCCCACGCCGATAGCGACGGAGCATAGTGGCCAGCATATCCATCAATGGCAGCGTCACCAGCCACAAGGCTGTCACCGGCCTGATCAAGGCATTATCGCCCTGCGAAAAGAACACCAGCGATGCTGTCACCAGAAAGCCCATTGTGACACTACCGGCATCTCCCAGGAACATTCGGGGTAACAGACGGTTGTTTGGCCCCAGATTAAAAAGCAGGAATACAGCCAGCGGTACTATCATCAGGAGTAACGCATTCGCCATGGGATGGCCGGCTTGCAACGCGAGCAGGTACAGCACCAACAGCGGCAGAGAGATGGTGCTGGCTGCCAGGCCATCGATGCCATCAATCATGTTAAAGGCATTACTTAATCCAGCCACAGCAAGTGCGGAAAGCGGAATGGTCAGCAGCAGGAGAGGGATATCACCCAGCGCGAGCAGATTGCCGACATTGGTGATAGCAATGTTGCCAAAAGTGGCGAGCAGTATGCCGCTGCCAAACTCCAGTAGCAGCCTTGCCGTGGCACTGATATGGCGAAAATCATCGAATACGCCAATAAGAAATACCGCACAAGCAATGAGCAGCATTGGATAGGTATAAGGAGCGATGCCCAGCACGAATGTGCCGAATAGCAGTGTTAAAAATATCGCTATACCGCCAGTGAGCGGCACATTGCCCTGATGCTGCTTGCGCGCATCGGGGCCATCGACCAGGCCAACGCGGGCACCGAGGCTCACAGTAACCCGAGTAATCACCAGCGCAGCAACTAAGATTTGAAGAATCGGCATTTCAGCGGGTTGTTCTGGTAAGACGTCAAAAAGACGACGTCGGTTTGTATTGAATTAAAACAATCGTGGCTCACCACCTTCGGCAAACCAAAATCATCCCTCAATCAGGTTTGCCGTTAATTTAATTCAGAGCATCCCCTCAAAATAACGGATCGCTCTTCGC
Source organism: Halioglobus japonicus (assembly GCA_902705825.1). Lineage (GTDB taxonomy): Bacteria > Pseudomonadota > Gammaproteobacteria > Pseudomonadales > Halieaceae > Marimicrobium. Next base: position 51,955 of record CACSIL010000003.1, read on the forward strand.
AAACCTTCTTCAAGCTCGATTGTTGGCTGCCAATTCAGCTCCGCTTTTGCCAGTTCAATATTGGGCTGACGCTGCATTGGATCATCATTGGGCAGGGGCCGCCAGTCGAGGATGGACTGGGAGTTCGTCAACTCAATGACTTTTTCCGCCAGTTCCCGAATCGTAAACTCATTGGGATTCCCCAGGTTTATCGGGCCGGTAACTCTATCGTCAGTACCCATCAAACGGACAAACCCTTCGATAAGATCATCCACATAACAAAATGATCGCGTCTGGGAGCCGTCGCCGAAAATTGTAATCGGCTCACCACGCAGCGCCTGCATGATGAAGTTTGAAACCACCCTGCCATCGTTGGGGTGCATATTGGGCCCATAAGTATTGAATATACGTGCCACCTTGATGCGCAGTCTGTGCTGTCGGTAATAATCGAAAAAGAGTGTTTCTGCGCAACGCTTGCCCTCGTCATAACAGGAGCGTTCACCGGTGGGATTCACATGGCCCCAGTATGCCTCGTGTTGAGGGTGGATTTGTGGATCACCGTATACCTCACTGGTAGAGGCCTGAAAAATCTTTGCACCCGTGCGTTTTGCCAGACCCAGCATGTTGATAGCGCCGTGCACACTGGTCTTTGTCGTTTGAACCGGGTCGTGCTGGTAGTGGATGGGGGAAGCGGGACACGCCAGGTTGTATATTTCATCCACCTCTACATACAGAGGGAATGTCACATCGTGGCGCATTAATTCGAAGTTGGGCTGATCCAGCAATTCGACAATATTGTCTTTAATGCCGGTGAAAAAATTATCTACGCAGATAACATCATGCCCTTCACCAACCAGGCGGCGGCACAAATGAGAGCCAAGAAACCCCGCTCCGCCCGTCACCAATACCCGCTTTCTTAAATGCATTTTGTTCTTATACCCTTATCCAGCACAACAGTTATCAGGGGTTTGGAGGTGATTGGGCAGCTTGGTGCCCAATCAATCTCCAAAAGGATGGCGCAGCACAATTGTCTCCACCCGGTCGGGGCCAGTGGAGATGATATCGATGGGCGCTCCCACAGCTGTTTCTATCTTGCGGATGTAATTGCGTGCAGCCTCGGGTAATTCCTCCAGCGTTTTCGCGCCCAGAGTAGACTCACTCCAGCCGGGAACATCCTCGTAGACCGGTACCAACCCCTGATAATCATCAGAATCCATCGGATTGAGTACAGGCTTACCATCCTTGCAGTTGTAGCCGACACAGATCCGAATCGTTTCCAGGCCGTCCAGTACATCCAGCTTGGTGAGACACAGACCACTGACAGAATTGATATTGACGGCCGTGCGCAATGCAAACGCATCAAACCAGCCGCAACGTCTCGCCCGCCCAGTGGTGGCACCAAATTCGTGACCTTTCTTGGCGAGGTGTTCACCGGTTGTATCAAACAACTCGGTCGGAAAGGGGCCAGAACCCACACGTGTTGTGTAAGCCTTGGTAATACCCAATACATAATCCAGATACAGCGGACCAAAGCCGGAACCCGTGGCGGTACCGCCGGCCGTGGTATTGGAACTGGTCACGAAAGGATAGGTGCCGTGATCAATATCCAACAATGACCCCTGTGCACCCTCAAACATGATATTCGCACCAGCCTGACGATACTCGTGGAGGATGCCAGTGACATCAGCCATCATCGGCAACAGTTCCCTGCCCATCTCCAGGGCTTCAGCCAGCACCTTGTCGAAACTGACGGGCTCCACCCGATAATAGTGCTCCAGGAAAAAGTTATGGTACTCCATCACCTCGCGCAGCTTGCGCGTAAAACGCTGCTCATCCTGCAGATCACCCAGACGCAGACCGCGCCTACCCACTTTGTCTTCATAGGCGGGGCCTATTCCACGGCCGGTCGTGCCAATTTTTTCCTCGCCGCGCCTGGCCTCTCGGGCCTGATCAAGCGCCGCGTGGTAGGGCAGGATCAATGGACAGGCTGGAGAGATTTTAAGACGTTCGCGCACCGGGACGCCCTTGGCCTCCAACTCCGCAATTTCCTTCAGTGCTGCGGCCGGAGACAACACCACGCCATTGCCAATCAGGCACGCGACATTTTCTCGCAGAATACCGGAGGGTATGAGATGTAATATGGTTTTCTCACCGTCGATAACCAAGGTGTGACCGGCGTTATGCCCACCCTGAAAGCGCACTACGGCGCTGGCCTGGTCAGTCAAAAGGTCGACTATTTTACCCTTACCTTCATCACCCCACTGGGTGCCCAGGACTACAACATTCTTACTCATTGCGTTAGCTCTTGTATTGAAGCAAATTGGAATGCACGTGCACTATGGTTGGCCTATACACGGTCATCGGTATTCAGCGGCAACACTTGCCACTGCTCGCCCTGTTCAACAAGTTGACGGTCACAGCGCGAATCCGGGGTACCCGACAGGCAGTTGATCACTACCTCTCCCGCTGCTCTCAACTCTTGCACCTTTTGGTCCAGCGCAGGATCATCCTCGTCCGGCATGCTGATCGCACCACCGCCACTGGTCGCCGGTGGCAACAACGCCACCAATGCCTTTAGATCGGTGTTGAACCCAGTGGCGGGTCTCGCCCTACCGTAAACAGCGCCGACATCATTATAACGACCGCCGTTGGCCAGCGCCTGTCCACTGCCTGCCACATAAGCGGCAAACACCAAGCCTGTATGGTAATGATAGCCGCGCAGTTCAGCCAGATCGAAATAGATATCCATATCCGGCAATTGTCTGCGAATGTCGCAGGCCACTTCCTGCAGGGCATCGACACCCGCCAGCGCGTCAGGCACCACCTCGGAGAACAACTCGCGCGCCCTGCGCAATACGTCCTCATCACCGTGTAAGTCTACCAGTGCAATAATGAGTGCGGAGACAGTGGGATCGACATCTTCCAGGGCCTGGCGCAGATCCGGCACGGATTTGCGCTGCAAGGCGTCAAAAACGATCTTTTCTTTCTCACCACTGAGGCCTGCCCTAGCGAGCACCGCCTCATAGATTCCAACATGCCCGAGATCCAGAGTAACGCCGGAAAGTCCGACAGACTCAAGTGTTGCCAACATCAGCCGCACTATTTCTACATCCGCACCCAGACTGTCATCGCCGTAGAGTTCAGCACCCAACTGAATGGGCGAGCGCGAGGCCAACAACGACTTGGGGCGGGTGTGCAGGGTGGAGCCTACATAACACAGGCGGGACACACCTTCCTCAGCCAGACTGTGCGCATCAATACGCGCTACCTGCGGCGTGATATCCGCACGTATTCCCAAGGTGCGGCCACTGAGTTGATCCGTCAGCTTGAACGTGAGTAAATCCAGGTCCTCGCCCAACCCGACCAGCAGCGATTCCCTGAATTCCATCAGCGGGGGAATGACCAAACGGTACCCCCAACTGCGGTATAGATCCAACAGCACACGACGCAGTGCCTCCACGGACTCTGCCTGCGCGGGAAGAACCTCCTCCACACCATCCGGAAGTTGCCAGTGATCTACTGTAGACATCATTTTCACCCGGCCCTAATGCACCAAATACAAAATTACTACCCCGAACAGCATACTGCCCAGGCCGACATTGCGAATTACTCGATCATCCATTTGCTCAGCCATTCTCAGCATATCCCGCCAGCGATTCGGGCTGATAAAGGGCAACATGCCTTCGACGATAAACACCAGCGCAATCGCGACCGGGAGTACTTGCCAAAAATCCACACGCTCTCCCGGATTCCAAGCTCAAAACAATAAGCCCACAATTCCGCCCGGCTGCCATGCCAGTGCCGAGCAGAAGGGACGGGATCTAGTTCGCTATTTTTTCTTTAACGGGTACACCACCCGTTGGGTCTTTCAGGTAACGGAAAAACTGGCTATCAGGTTGTACCAACATAATATCACCGTTGCCCTGAAAGGCATCCTGGTAAGCCCTGAGACTGCGGGTAAATGCGTAAAACTCCGGATCCACGTTGAACGCTTCAGCGTAGATTCCAGTGGCCGTTGCATCGCCCTCACCACGAATCAGTTCCGAATCGCGATAGGCATTTGCTTTTAACACTGTAACCTCACGATCGGCCGCAGCGCGTATACCTTCCGCGAGCTCCTGCCCCTGGGAACGGTGCTCGCGCGCTTCCTTTTCGCGCTCGGCATTCATACGCCGATAAACAGACTCAGACACGTCGGGTGGCAAATCGATCTGCTTGACGCGCACATCCACCACCTCAACACCCAGACCTTCCTGCGCTACCACAGTGAGTTCCTCGGTGAGGGCCTGCATCAGCTCATCGCGCTCGCCAGACACCACTTCCTGGATAGTACGAACAGCAACCTGGTTGCGCAGGCCGTCATTAATACGCTGAGATAACAGCGACATTGCGCGCGATTCCTCACCGTTAGTGGCGGTGTAGAATTTTTCCGTATCTGCCACTTTGAACTTTGCATAGGAATCCACGATCAGCGCCTTCTTCTCCTGGGTGAAGAAACGCTCGGGGTTGGAATCCACTGTGAGTATCCGCCCATCGAACTTGCGCACATTATTGACGAATGGAATCTTGATATGCAGACCAGGCTTCAGGTTTGGATTAACCACCTCGCCGAACCGCAGCAATACGCCACGCTCAGTTTCCTTGATAACGTACAGCGAGTTGCTCAGGAGCAACACCGCTACCAGCGCGACAAAAATTAAGGTTACATTTCGTCCTGACATGTCTAGCGCCCTCCCCTGCGGCCGTCGTTCACAGCAGCGTCACGACGCATCTGTTCGTTGACAGCGTTGGTCAATTCTCGAATGGTGGAACTGTCCACCTTGATCGCTCCAGGAGCACTGCTGCTCTGGCTGCGCTCAGCCAGCTTGTCCAGCGGTAGATACATCACGTTATTGCCGCCCTCGACGTCCACCAGCACTTTGTTGGTTTGACTAAGAACTGCCTGCACCGCATCCAGGTACAAGCGCTCACGGGTCACCTCAGGTGACTTGCGGTACTCCGTCAGCAGCGCGCTAAAGCGCTCCGCCTCACCCTGGGCATTGGCAATAACCTGCTCTTTATAAGCGCTGGCTTCTTCAATCTGTCGCTGGGCAGAACCGCGCGCCTCGGGAACGATCCCGTTGGCATACGCCTGCGCCTCGTTCTGCAGCCGTTCCTCATCCTCCCGCGCCTTGATCACGTCATCGAATGCAGCCTGTACCTGTGTCGGTGGTTTTGACTCGTCAATAGTCACCTTGCTGATCAGGATGCCGGTTTGATAGAGATTGATGTATTCCTGCAGTCGTTGCTGCACATCCACCGCGATTTGCGCCCGTCCCTCGGTCAGCACCATATCCATGCTGGTACCGCCGACTACATGGCGCAGCGCACTTTGCGCAGCATGTTGCAGAGAACGCTCAGGCGTACGCACTTTGAGTACAAAATCGACCGGGTTATCCAGCACATATTGCACCGACAGCTTCACCTCGACGATATTCTCATCTTGCGTAAGCATGATTTCACGGAAACTGATGGAGCGAACCTTAGTGACATTCAGCAGCGTCACTTCGTCTATCAGCGGAGGATTCCACTGCAAACCCGGCTGCACCGTATCCAGATACTTACCAAAACGCAGCACAACCCCACGCTCCTGCTGATCGACCTGATAAAAGCCCATCGCCGCCCAGATCACCAGCGCAACCACGAGCAACACGGCCAGGGCCGCACCGGAAAAGCCCGGCGTACCTCCACTGCCAGAGGAACCTCCTCCACCAAACAGGCCTCCCATTTTGGCCTGCAGTTTCTTTAGCGCTTCATCAAGATCGGGTGGACCCTGATCGCCGCCCCATGGGTCTTTGGGCTTATTGTTACCGCCACCCGGTTCATTCCAGGCCATAACGAACTCCTAATGTAATCTCGAAAACAGTCTATCAAAATTTATGCCTGAGGTACGCGTGGTATTGCGCAACCCCGGCTCTAAAAAAGTGGTTCCGGACCCTTCTTCATAAGCCGGTTCCAGTCGGCACGCGGCAACCTCACACTGAGGTGCGCAACACCGTCTTCGCTATAGTCTTCAGTTTCGACAGCGCCCAGACTGTAAAGTGCTGCGCGCAAACTCCCGTCTTTGGGTTCCAGGTACACATCTTCCGAAACCATATCCTGCCCCACCAATTCTGCGATAGCCTGCAACAGCAGTTCAGTGCCTGCTCCGGTGACTGCACTGAGCCACACCCGCTCGGGTTTACCCTGCGCATTACGCTCAAGACGGGGCTCTTGCTCAAGCAAATCCAGCTTATTGAAAACCAGCAGTTGCGGGATATCCTCGGCACCAATCTCCGCCAACACATCCTGCACCTGATCGATATTTCGCGCCCTGTCCTCAGTCGCAGCATCCACCACATGCAACAGCAGATCAGCGTTCAGAGTTTCCTCCAATGTCGCCTTGAAAGCCTCGACCAGCTTGTGCGGCAGGTGCGAGATGAAACCCACTGTGTCCGCCAACACTGCGGGGCCGACATTTTCCAGCTCAACGCGGCGCAAGGTGGGGTCCAATGTCGCAAACAGTTTATCGGCCGCATACACGGAGGAATCTGTGATGCGATTAAACAGTGTGGACTTGCCGGCGTTGGTATACCCAACAAACGAAACGGTAGGTATCTCAGCCCTTACCCGCGAACGACGCCCCTGCTCGCGTTGCTTGCGCACTTTCTCCAGTCTGGCCGTGATTGATTTAATACGAACACGCAATAGGCGCCGGTCTGTCTCCAGCTGGGTTTCCCCCGGGCCTCGCAAGCCTATACCACCTTTTTGTCGCTCAAGGTGGGTCCACCCCCGCACCAGACGAGTCGCTATATGCTGCAATTGCGCAAGCTCTACCTGCAACTTCCCTTCATGGGTTCGCGCTCGCTGGGCAAAAATATCCAGTATCACACCGGTACGATCCAACACCCGACACTCCAGCTCCTTCTCCAGATTGCGCTCCTGGCTGGGACTGAGTGCGTGATTGAACATCACTATTTCCGCACCCTCAACGAGCACTTGCTCGCGGATCTCTTCGAGCTTTCCGCTGCCGACGAATGTACGCGGGTGCGGTGCGACTCTGGAGCCCATTACATAAGCTACAGGATCACCACCGGCTGACAGCACAAGCTCCTCAAATTCTCGAGGGTCTTCGCGCTCCGACTCACTAGCAATATTCAGGTGGACGAGCACAGCACGTTCACCCGAATCGGGACGGTCAAAAAACAAATTTACCTCTTCAGGTCAGAACCAGGCGATGACTGAAGCTCTGCCTGTAAGCCAACTAACCGGCGTCTTCGTCATCGTCCTGTGGGTTTTGCAACGGCACACGCACCACGCGGGAAGGAACAACCGTGGATATCGCATGTTTGTAAACCATCTGGCTCACAGTATTTTTCAGCAGCACAACAAATTGATCGAAAGATTCAATCTGGCCCTGCAATTTGATGCCGTTCACAAGATAAATGGAAACGGGTACTCGCTCCTTACGCAAAATGTTCAAATAAGGGTCTTGTAGCGTATGCCCTTTTGACATATCTCTCTCCTAATATGGCCCAACACGAGCCGAAAAGTTAAATGGACCTACCTGTTACCAATCTGTACACACGGCCCCTGCCGGTTTTCAAAGTGGATAGCGGGACCTGCGCCCTGCCGGCCACAGTATAATGCATTTGCATAATACTTATAGTGGGGACCTTGTAAGATAGTTCAAGGCCAACGCCAGTGGCGACTTGGCGTTTGTGTCATCAAGCGGCTCGGCAGAAACCTCCGAAAGTGCCCACTTACCGGTATGATCGGTGTATATCCACTCAAGATTGCGCCATTTTCGCAACCAAGTTAACTGCCGCTTGGCCAATTGCCTGGTCGCAACCACCGCGGCCTGCACCGCCTCATCAAGGCTGCACTCGCCCTCGAGGTGCTGCCACAACTGCCGATAACCGACTGCGCGAATCGCGGGCAGATCGGCGTGCAGTTCCGGGCGCTGCCGCAAATTCTGCACTTCCTCCAAAAAACCCTCTGCCATCATCAGATCAAACCGTTTGGCGATACGTTGGTGTAGAACCGCCCGGTCCGCCGGGCACACCGCCAACTGTACGATGCGACAGTGGTCAAAAGCCGGGCCAGCCGCCTTTTGATGCCATTGCGTCATCGTCACACCACTACAAAGGAACACTTCCAGCGCCCGGCTCAAACGCTGGGAATGATTGGGGTGGATACGCGCCGCAGCCTGCGGGTCCACCTCCGCCAATTCCCGGTGAATCGATGGCCAACCATGCTTTTCGGCGCGGGCAGCGATCGCCGATCTGACCGCGGGGTCTGCACCGGGCATCTCTGACAGCCCCTCCAGAAATGCCTTGAAATACAGCATGGTGCCGCCCACCAGCAGCGGGGTCTTACCACGGTCGATAATCTCACCCACGACCCGGTTGGCATCCGCCAGAAAGTCTGCTGCTGAATAGGTTTCGGCCGGATCGCGAATATTTACCAGATGGTGGGGGTAGTCCGGCTTGGCGCTACCAATATCAAGGCCCCGATACACCAGCGCAGAGTCGACACTGACCAGCTCGCAATCAAGCTGCCCGGCCAACTCTATCGCCAGATCCGTTTTTCCCGACGCGGTGGGGCCCATCAGGCAGATTATCAGGGGGGGCTCGGCGCTCACCATCAACGAGTACCGGGCCTATCGGCCGCGCAGAAACAGCGTATCCAGTTCGTCCAGGCCCATTTGAATCCAGGTAGGCCGACCGTGGTTACACTGGCCTGAGCGCTCAGTTTCCTCCATGTCTCGCAGCAGCGAGTTCATCTCGGGAATAGTGAGGCGGCGGTTCGCACGCACCGAGCCATGGCAGGCCATGGTCGACAGGATTTCATCCATATGTGCCTCTATGCGCTCTGAACTGCCGTACTCAATGAGGTCTGCCAGCACATCCCGCAATAATTGCTCCACGTTGGAGTCTCGCAGCACGACCGGAATCTGGCGAATAACGAGGCTTTCCTCGCCGCCCTCATCAACCGCGAGGCCCAGGCGCTGAAACAGCGCACTGTGCTCGATTGCGACCTGCACTTCGCGCTGGCTGACCGCTATTGATTGTGGCACCAGCAGCGGCTGACTGCGAATACCGCTCTCGTCGCGAGCGGCCTTGAGGCGCTCATAGGTAATGCGTTCATGGGCCGCGTGCATGTCCACCAACACCAGCCCATGCGCGTTTTCAGCCAAAACATAGACACCTTTCAACTGGGCCAGCGCATAGCCCAGTGGCGGAACTTCTTCGGGTGACTCTACGTCAGGCAGGCCGTGCAATCTCGAATAACTGTTTAACTGCCCTGCCACCTGGCCAGATGATGGCGGGGGGCTGCCAAACCCTCTGCCAGCCATAGCCGGGCGATCCGCTGTAGGCGTGCCCCAGGCCAGCGGGCTCTGGCTGCGGATCTCACCCGTTGCGGTATCTATCGACATACCGTCGGAGGTCGTCAGCAGTTGCTCTGCCGCCGGATCACCACCTGGCGCCTGCCCTGGACGCACATCGGCGAGGGCGCGGTGCAGGCTGGAAAATATAAAATTGTGTACCGCGCGGCCATCCCGAAAGCGCACTTCATGCTTGGTGGGGTGCACGTTGACATCAACCTGCGCCGGGTCCAACTCCAGATACAGCACAAAGGCCGGGTGCCGACCGTGATAGAGCACATCGCGATACGCCTGCTTTACCGCGTGCGCAATCAGACGATCGCGGATAACACGGCCATTCACGAAAAAATACTGTAAGTCGGCCTGGCTGCGAGAAAATGTTGGCAACCCAACCCAGCCCGACAGGCGGTAGGGAGGTACATTTGACTCAATGGCGATGGCCTGCTCCATAAACGCCGGCCCGCAGATCGTCGCCACACGGCGCTGGCACTCAGCCTGCGCTTCTGCGACTTTGAGACTGTGTACCACCTTGCCATTGTGGCGCAGCGTGAAAGCCACATCAAAGCGTGACAGCGCCAGACGCTTCACCACCTCTTCGAGATGATTGAATTCGGTCTTCTCCGTGCGCAGGAACTTGCGCCTTGCGGGAGTATTGAAAAACAGATCGCGAACTTCAACGGTGGTACCGCGCGGATGGGGCGCGGGCTTCAGCTGTACCTCCATCTCTCGCCCCTCGCAGGCAGCACTGCTGCCTTCACTGCCGTGCTCATTGGCGTTGCTGGTGAGGGTCAGGCGCGAGACAGAGCCGATACTAGCCAGGGCTTCCCCCCTAAACCCGAGGCTGCCTACCCGCTCGAGATCTTCCAGAGACGTTATCTTGCTGGTGGCGTGACGGGCCAGGGCCAGCGCCATATCCTCGGACGGGATGCCGCTGCCATTGTCGCGGATACGAATCAGTTTGGAGCCGCCGGCTTCCACATCGATATCCACGCGGGTTGCGCCCGCATCGAGGCTATTTTCCAGCACTTCTTTGGCTACCGAAGCAGGACGCTCGACAACTTCTCCAGCGGCGATCTGGTTAGCCAGTCTGGAACTGAGCAACTGTATTTTGGACATCTAAGCGGTATTATCAGCTCTGGGGAATATTCAGCTTCTGTCCCACCAGAATTCTCGAGCTATTACTGATGCTGTTATAGCTCTTGAGTTCGGCCAGCGGAACACTGAAGCGATCGGCGATATCGGACAGTGTATCACCCCGTGCGATGATGTACTCCTGCCCATGCTGCTGCTTTTGCCATGCCAGCAGCGTGCCGGAGGGCGGGTGGGCCACGAACCATTCGCGGATGCCACGATGGATCGCGGCGGCCATTCTCTTCTGATAAGCGGTTGTCGCAAGCAGGCCGGCTTCCTGCGGGTTCGAAATAAAGCCTGTCTCTACCAATATGGAGGGAATATCCGGCGATTTGAGCACTGCGAATCCGGCCTGCTCGACCTGCCGCTTATGCAGCTTGGCGACATCATCCACGTTGCCCAGCACCTTGGCACCCAGTTTCAGACTGGTATCCAGGGTTGACGTCATGGACAGATCGGCCAGCACCCCCGCCAGTACATCATCCTTGTCAGACAGGCTGACCCCGCCGACCAGATCCGCCGCATTTTCCCGCTGCGCCAGATAATCTGCTGCTGTACTGGTAGCGCCGCCGGTGGAAAGCGCATAGACAGAAGCCCCGTGAGCCTCCTTGCGCTTGAATGCATCGGCATGAATGGACACGAAGAGATCCGCCTGACGCTCGCGCGCCAGATCCCGGCGCCCCTTGAGGCTGATGTAGTAATCCCCGGTGCGGATCAAGGTAGGCTTGAAGCCCGGATCAGCTTGCAAGAGTGCATTCAACTCGCGGGAGATCGCCATGACAACGTCCTTTTCGTCCACCCGATTAGGACCGCTGGCACCGGGATCCTCACCGCCGTGACCGGCATCAATCGCTATTATCAGGTCGCGCTTGGCGGAGTGTTGAACCTTTTTCTTCACCTCCGTCGTCTTCGCCTGCTTGTCGTATAAATCCAACACCAGACGATCACCCGCCTGCTCATTGGCTTTCAACGCGAAGCTGCGGGGATCAACCTCCTCGGTAATCTCCAGTACCACGCGCAGGTCATCGCCATCGCGCACGCCGGAGCGGACGGACGAGATCGGGCTATTTGCAAGATTCAGTTTGTCCAGGTCTGCGCGCAGTTGGGTGTCCTGAATATCCAGCACAACGCGGCCTGGATCGGACAGCACGATAAGAGAATGTTGAGTGGGATCAGTGAGATCGAAGACAATCCTGGTGTGATCGGGTGCCCGCCACAGACGCACGTCGTGCACCTCTGCCGCCCACGCAGGGGACGCGCCCAGAAAACCCAGGACTATCGAAATCCACCACGCCCTGTTCATATCACTCCCACCGGATTACGCTATTGTTCTTCAGGGTTGGGTCTACGCCCCGGATTCTGTACGCATCAGCCGCAAGATCCGCTCGCCCTGTTCGGTCACCGCGCCAAAAACCAGGCGTCGGCCCCGACCTTCCTGTTCTATGGTAATCACTAAATCCGCCGAGGGCAAAGCGCCCAGGCCCCGCTCGGGCCATTCCACCAGACAAACCGACATATCACCAAAATAATCGCGAATACCCATGAACTCCAGCTCCTCAGGATCACCGAGGCGGTACAAATCGAAATGGAATACGTCCATATCCTGCAAGCGATAGGGCTCAACCAGTGTATAAGTAGGACTCTTAACCGCTCCGGCATGGCCCAGCGACTGAATAAACCCGCGGCTGAAAGTCGTTTTGCCCATGCCGAGGTCGCCCTCGAGAAAGATCACAAGGCCAGGCTCACAGACAGCGCCCAGGCGCGCACCCAGTTGCACCATTGCCGCCTCATCGGCTGCCACTACTGTGTATTGCTCGTGCGTCATTCGAGTAAGGCTCGCATCGGCGCAATCAAATCCGATGCCACCAGACCTCGCTGGCCGTCCTCCGCGGCTATATCAGCAGCTGCACCGTGCAGGCACACACCCAACGCGGCGGACTCCAGCGGCTGCAGGTGCTGAGCCAGTAACGCCCCTATCACTCCGCTGAGCACATCCCCCATACCGCCGCTGGCCATGCCGGGATTGCCGTAATCGCTCAGTAAGATGCTCTGCTTATCGCTGATCAGCGTGCCATTACCCTTGAGCACAAACACACCACCATAGCGTGCCTGCAATGCGCTGACAGCAGCAAAACGATCCTTCTGCACCTCGGCAGTGGCACACGATAACAGTCGGGCAGCCTCTCCGGGGTGCGGTGTAAACACCCGGTTTTCAGCCGCGACAATGCCACCCAATGCACCACTGGCCAGTAAATTCAGCCCATCGGCATCGAGCACCAGCGGCTTGCCGCTGGCCAACGCCTGTTGCGCCAATTCTATCGACCAGGGCGACTGACCCAGTCCGGGGCCCACCACCAGCACATCGGCATTTGCCAGCATCGGCATAAAATCATCCACTGTGCGAATGCCGCGAGGCATTGCTTCCGGTACTCTCGCGACCAGCGCTGCAACATGTTCCGGGCGCGTCGCCACCTGCACTAACCCTGCACCGCAGCGCAGCGCCGCTTCTGCCGCCAGCACCGCCGCGCCGGCCAGGCCGTAATCGCCACCCACCACCAGCACGGTGCCATAGAAACCTTTGTGCGCCGTGGCCGGCCGCGCAGGCAGGCGCTCCAACAACGGTTCCAGCTCCAAACGCGAACAATTCGAGGGGACCGCAGAGTAGACATCGGCGGGGACAGCCAGATCACAGAAATGCACCGCGCCGGTGTAGTCCGGCGCCTGCAGGGTAAAGAGCCCGCGCTTCAATCCTATGAAGGTGACAGTGAGCTCCGCATGCACCGCCAGGCCCAACACGCGGCCGGTATCTGAACACAGGCCCGAAGGAATATCGACAGCCAGTACCGGCGCGCCACAGCTGTTAATAGCGTCTATAGCCGGCACGTAGTCTCCGCGCACATCACCTCCCAGCCCGGTACCCAGCAGGGCATCGACTATCACTCCCTCGGGCACCAGCTGCGCCTCCCCAAAAGGGATTATCGTGACGCCATTCGCGAGAGCCTGTTGCCGGGCCAACAATGCATCACCGACAATTTTTTCAGGCTCCCCCAGCTGTATTACAGTAACCGCAATACCGCGCTTGTGGGCCATATCCGCAATCAGAAAGCCGTCGCCGCCGTTGTTGCCGGTACCGCACAATACCGTTACACACTCCGGCTCGGGCCACACTTCCAGCAAGCACCGAAACGCTGCCTCGGCGGCGCGTGACATCAGGGTGATACCGGGTATCTCGTAATCGTGGATCGCGCAGTGATCCAACGCCCGTGTTTGTGCTGCTGTGTACAGGGGTTCGGTACCTAACATTATCGCTGCCTATTGATTGACTGTCGGTCGCTATCGCCTGTTGCGCTGGCGCTCCAGCGGCAAGGGTATCAGGCCTGCCGGGGCCGCACGCCCTGGGCGCCTCGCCCTGCAAGCAGATCGCTGACCAGCCATTATAGTGGAAGCGCGGGATATGAAGATGCTGAACGCCGCCATTAAGCGCAAAAAAAACAGTACATACTAAAATTTGTTCTGTCAGACTTACCGCATTGTTCCAGCCAACGGTCGTAAAGTTGCCAGACAGCCCAACACAGCACCCCCCTGAAGCCACGGTCCAGACAATCCGGGATTGGGCCAGCGAACTCGGATTTCAGCAAGTGGGCATCACCGGCGTAGACCTCGGCGAGCATGAAGCCTACCTGCAAAAATGGCTGGATGGCGGGTATCACGGCAGCATGGAATATATGGCGCGTCATGGGAGCAAGCGCAGCCGTCCCGCTGAACTGGTGCCCGGCACCCTGCGGGTGATCTCACTGCGTATGGACTACCTGGAGCGCGACACACAGGCGCTGCGAATTCTCGAGTCACCACAGAAAGCCTATATCTCGCGCTATACACTGGGGCGGGATTACCACAAGTTGATACGCAAGCGGCTGGCCCAATTGGCGAACCGTATCGAAGCAGAGTTTGGCGGCGGCCAGTTTCGGGCCTTTGTCGACAGCGCCCCGGTGCTGGAACGCGCCGCGGCAGAAAAAGCCGGGCTGGGGTGGATCGCGAAAAACACCATGTTGATCAACCGCAATGCCGGCTCCTGGTTTTTCCTCGGCGAAATCTTCACTGACTTGCCGCTGCCTGTGGACGAAGCGCATAACAGCAAACATTGTGGCACCTGCACCGCCTGCCTGGATATTTGCCCGACAAATGCGTTTACCGGTCCCTTTCAGCTGGATGCCCGCAAGTGCATTTCCTACCTCACCATTGAACACCACGGCAGCATCGACCCCGACCTGCGCCCGCTGATGGGCAACCGGATTTTCGGCTGTGACGACTGCCAACTCTGTTGTCCCTGGAATAAATTTGCACAGGCGACAGACGAGGATGATTTTCGGCCCCGTCACGGCCTCGCCGATGTCGAACTGGTGACATTGTTTGACTGGGATGAAACGACGTTCCTGACAAAAACGGAGGGCTCTGCCATCCGCCGCATAGGTTACGAACGCTGGCTGCGCAACATCGCAGTGGCGCTGGGCAATGCAACGCGCTCGGATGCAGTGATTAACGCACTGCTGCGCCGCCGGTCACACCCCTCGCAACTGGTCCAGGAGCACGTTGTCTGGGCGCTGGAGCAACACGGCGCTATGCCAGCTTGAGAAAGTGCTCGCGGTAGTAACGCATTTCATTGATGGACTCACGGATATCATCCAGCGCCAGATGCGTTCCGGTCTTTTTAAAGCCGGCCTCCAACTCGGGGCGCCAGCGCTGCATCAGGATTTTCAACGTACTTACATCCAGGTTGCGATAGTGGAAGAAGGCCTCCAACTGCGGTAGATGCCTGGCCATGAAACGCCGATCCTGACAAATGGTATTCCCACACATGGGGGACGCTCCCGGCGGTACCCACAGCTCCAGAAAAGCGATTGTCTCCTGCGTGGTGCGCTGCTCGTCATACTCACTGGCTTTCACCCTGTCCACCAGGCCGGAGCGGGTGTGATGCGTGGTATTCCATTCGTCCATCGCGTTCAGCCTGGCGTCACTCTGGTGCAGCGCAATTACCGGCCCCTCAGCGAGGGTATTCAGGTCCGTATCGGTTACTATGGTGGCAATTTCAATGACAACGTCACTGTCCGGGTCCAGACCTGTCATTTCCATATCGACCCAAATAAGATTGCTGGCGTTTTGCATGCGAGGTTTACCCTGAATCACCTGAAGACTCGGCAGTGTAACAAATTGCCTCGACAGACCAAGGCCATATCCCAATAATGCTTACATGAGTAAACGTAAACTCAGCCGGCAACAGGCCTGGCGCATTGAGAAAATCCAGGACGAGCGCGCCAAGCGCGCCGCGCGCCGCGATATCGATGCGCAGGACGCTCTCAGTGGCGGCGAATTGGGCCCGGAGCAGGAAGGTCTGGTGGTTGCACACTACGGCACGCAAGTAGCGGTGGAATCCGAGCCTGGCAAAACCCAGCGCTGCCATTTACGCGCCAATCTGGACACCTTGGTAACCGGCGACCGGGTAGTGTGGTGTGAAGGCGACCCGATGGGCGTGGTCGTAGCGCAACGGGAAAGACACAGCGTACTCTCGCGCCCGGACCCCTACGGCAAACTGAAACCTGTTGCGGCCAATATCGACCAGATTCTAGTGGTGCTTGCCCCATTACCCGAGCCGCATGCAAACCTGATTGATCGGTATCTGGTAGCGGCCGAAGTCGTCGGCATTGAGCCGGTCATCCTGCTCAACAAAACCGATTTACTGACAGACAAGCCCGATCTGCAACAGGCCATGGACGAGCTGCTGGCGATTTACCCCACGCTCGGATACCGGGTGCTTCACACCTCCATCAAGGACAGCGGCCTGAACGAACTACAAGATGCACTGCACGAGCGCACCAGTGTGTTTGTAGGGCAATCCGGCGTAGGAAAATCGTCACTGGTGAATGTGCTGCTACCGGACGCGGGAATTCGCGTAGGCGCACTGTCCGAGAGCACACAGAAAGGCACGCACACCACAACCACCGCTCAACTACTGCACCTGAACTGCGGCGGCACACTGATCGATTCACCGGGCATTCGTGAGTTTGGTCTGTGGCATATGAGCAAAGAGCAAGTGGAACAGGGGTTTCGCGAGTTTCGTGCGCTACTGGGGACGTGTAAATTTCGCGATTGCCAGCATGAGCAGGAACCCGGGTGTGCCATTTTGGAGGGTGCAGAATCCGGCGCGATCAGTGCACGCAGGCTGGATAGTTATCGGCGTATTGTTGCGAGTCTGGACGATATCTAGAACCTACCGTGAACCGGGCCTTGCGGGATACAAGGCCTCCTACAGCATTCAGAATCAGGCTTCTTCCAGCTCGGGAGATGGCCAGTGGTGGTCAAAGCTGGACCTACTGGTAGGCACCCAGCCTCTCACCCATCACAGTAGAAGCGCCAGCAAGATAGCGCTCATCAAAGTCCATCGCGCCTTCAGGAAACAAAAGAATCACTGTAGAACCCAGCATAAAACGCCCCATTTCATCTCCCTGGGCGAGCTCCACAGGTTCCGGCAGAGTCAAATAATCCACTGAAACCGGTTTTTTCGGCGGTGGTGCCACCTGCCCGGACCAAACCGTTTCGATACCCGCCACCACCATCGCACCCACCAGTACCATCGCCATCGGGCCGGAGGCGGTATCGAAATAACACACCAGCCGCTCATTGCGAGCAAACAGGCGATCGACATTCTCTGCAGTCGTGCCGTTAACCGAAAACAACTGGCCAGGAATATAGCAAGTGCCCGTCAAGCGCCCCGCCACCGGCATATGAACCCGGTGATAGTCCTTGGGAGACAAATAGATAGTAGCGAACTTCCCACCCTGAAACTGCGCCGCTCTCACCGCATCCCCGCCCAACAAATCTTCCGCCGCGAAAAATCGACCTTTGGCCTGGAATAACAAGCCATTGGCAATATCGCCCAGCTGACTGATCGCACCGTCGGCGGGACACAGAATATCGGCGTCATCCAGTGGCCGCGCATCGTCGCGCAACGGTCGCGTAAAAAAGTCATTGAAACAGTCATAGCGGGTATAGTCAGGCTCTGCGGCCTGCGACATATCGACATCATACTGTCGGATGAATTGCTTAATGAGCCAGTTTTTCAACCACTCGGGATGGCGTAAGCCGGCCAGAAAACCTGTGCAACGGGACAGCAGGTGTTGCGGCACAATGTTTTGAAAGAGTATAAAGAATTTATCCATTTGTCCTGGTGTCTCACGTCTTTGTCATCAGGTTTAGAAATTTGCCCGCATGCCAGAGCGTTGTGTATTTGGGCTGCGGAATCATACCATCAAACGGGGGTGCGTCCTCTAGGTCGGGTAGGGGTACTCGATGAAATTGTGCTGTGCTGCCCGGGCGCGTGCACGGATTATGCTCCGCAGTCGCTCCCGGGATGCCGGACCAACGTGATTCGCTTGGTGAGAAGCACAGTCAGTAGCCACTCCCTCTTGATGCGCCATTCGTCGGATTAATAGCATGAGGCGTGAGGCATGAGGCGTGAGGCGTGAGGCGTGAGGCGTGAGGCGTGAGGCGTGAGGCGAATCTGACACCAACTGTGCCGGTGTATTACGATCTCTTCGACCAAACCCAGTCAGATCAACAGCCACCCTCAAGACAATCAATCTCCTGCCGCACAATCAAAGCCCTGGCATAACGCCGCTCCGCTTGTTCAAGAATTTCCAATACTCGCGGTTCGGATGAGTCGCTGCGCGCTGCTGACCACCAGACAGCAAAGTCCCGCCAGAAGGATAATTCCTCCCAGGCTGCGTCGAGTTCCGGTTGTGCTGTGTCCATTTGTGTATATCCACTGCGTGGCAATGGACGTATTTTAACGATTCACACCAATATGGATGCGACATCAGGCGCCAATCACTTGGCTTGATGTGCCAGAATGTATCAAACGACCAATCGGGATCGGTATTCAGCCGGCGGGTTTCCTGTCCAGCGCTTAAACGCTCGGGAAAAAGATGAGGCGTCGGAAAAACCGAGCATATAACTTATCTCGGCGAGCGGCATACGCTTGTCGGCGATGTATTTTGTTGCAAGGTCCCGGCGCACTTCCAGTAGTAGTGTCCGGTAGTTGGTACCCGCTTCTGCCAATTTACGCTGCAGGGTGCGAGCACTGACAAACACACGCTTGGCAATACTGTCTTCGCTGGGAGCTCCCGAGGGTAAGTCTTCGATAATGGCTCTCTTCACCTGGCTAATAATATCTGGCCGGTTGAGTTCTCTAACCATCTCATCGAGCACCTGGTCGCTACTGATCGCCAATTCCCGATTAGGCGCGGTAAAGGGGCGCCGGGCATCTGTCAGCTTGAATGAAAGTCTCGATACCGGTTGTCCAAACTTCAGCGGGCAGCGAAACACCTCGAAATAGTCGCCTTTAGTCTCCGGCTCCGGATAGGTAAATGCCACTTCTGTGGGATCAAGGCCTTCATCCAATCCCAATCTGCACAGTTCGAGCATCAGTGAGGCTCTGCTGTCTTCCATGACTCGTGTCGCCTCGCCCTGAATGGCGGGCACGGCGCTGAGGAAGTGCAGTTGGCCCTCGCTTTCTGAAACGGTGATTTCCAGGCCGGAATTCACTATCGACACATAACGCACCAAGCGTTGAAAGGCTTCAACCAGTGTCGCACTCGACAAGAAGGTGACACCCAGCGCGTTAAGATCCAGGGGCGAGTAATATTTGCTCACTTCCAGGCCGATACTGGGGTTTTTTGTGACAGCCGCTGCCTGCAGAAACGCGCTGGCAAGGCTCTTCACAGGGTAGCGTGTCCGGGGCTCTTTAATCAGCAAAGGATCGAGGCCACATTGAGTGAAAAACGCATCGGCCTCAATGCTCTTGGCCTGCAGGTAACGCCAAAGCGATCTGCCTGCTGACGCCAGAATAGTGGCTTCCATACCGATTCTCCCTGAATTCGCCCGTAGAAGTTTAGAAACGCTGTCGCACAGGGTCAAGCGATTGGCGCACCCTGCTATCGATAACAGATGGGTGTAACGACACTATACCGCCTCGGAAAATTGAGCGTGGATCGTTATGAAGCGAAGTGGAAAAGAGGCGCTTTTACTGGTGCTGGTGACAGTTCTGTGGCTTGCCATGGTATTCCTCTATTGGCCTGTAGCACTTATTTTTCTGGTCCCCATAGCGATACATTTCTCTGGCAGAAAGTCGGAGGAGAAATATGCGGCAAAGTTTGATAAAGACGAAAAAGACAAGATTGAGAAGGATATGTAGGTACAAAAAAAGCCCCGCCAGCCAAGCTGTCGGGGCTTTCTGTTTGCTGAAATCTACCTCTAGAACCGGCGACCGATGTGCGCCGAGAACATGGCTACAGAGCTCTTGTTGAAGTCGATATCGGCGCGGTTATCGGCCCACTGCACACCCACAGTAGTGAACCAGTTCTCCCAGCCAAAGGGATCCGGCACACGTATTTCACTGGCCAGCATGTAAACATCNGCGTCATTTTTCTCGTTGAATATCGGGTTGGTCTCGTCTCCGTTCAGACTCTGGTACGCAGCCCTGTTCATCCACACGTACTTGCCGCCATCATAGGTAAGACTGACACCGAGCTCATAGCCATCCTGAGCCATTGCGTTGCCGTCCAGATCGCGATCAATGTACGCGGCGCTGGGGCGAACCATGAGGTTTTCCTTGGCGAAGTTAAACGCATAACCCAGTTCAATGCGGGTTACATCGCCCTCGCGGTCCAGCAATTTCTGCTGTGCCTGGGTAAGACCAAGGCCTTCTCCACTGCGCTCGTCATCGATATCCACTTTTCTGACATTGGCGATAAACTCCAGATCGGTACCGAAGATTTTATCCCATGTGATGCGACCACCACTGGTTGTGCGCTCCGTAGAGCTGCGATTTGAACCGAGCTGGTAGGGGTTTTCCCACACTTCCAGCTTGGCCGCCCCCGGGGCAAGACCAGCCAGTTCGACATTACCGATCGAATCGAAATCATGACGCACAGCCACTACCGTATTCGAAGAAAAATCGAGTGAGTTCTCTACTGCTGTACCGATATAGATGCGTGTCTTGGTGTCGGCAAAGGTATAGCCGAAGTTGTAGCCAAAGCTGGGGATGATAATGTCTGTCTGATCGGGTGAATCGTACTTGTAAATGTCTTTATTGCTCAGATCGATACTCAGGATCTTGGCCAAAAAGTTTGACTCAACCTGACCTCCTGAGGCGCCTGCAGCGAGAAAGCCCGAAAAACCGGCTTCCGGGGGCATCGGATCCATTGCCGATGCGGACATCGCGAGCGTGGAAACAGCCAGGGAAAGTGCTAACTTTTTCATATTGTAGATCTCCGTAACACATAATCAGATGGGAGGGATTTATTGATTATAGGGTTGCTTATACTGCGTTAACAGCGAAATCACTTGGTAATATTTCCCCCCGATTCAACTGTTTGCTCTGTGCCTTCCAATGCGCGCGAACGATAAAATGCAAGCGGCGTATGGTAGTCAAAGCAGATAAGCCTGCGCACCAGCGTCCCGGGTGCAGGCTGTCGCCACAGCGGTTATGCTTCGGGTTTTAATGAAACAGGACACCGCGTGACAGAACCGACACCACTGCAGCGCCTCTGGCTGACCGAAGCCGTGCGCCTGCGCGAAGAACAGGCAGGCCCACTCGACGATGTTGAAGCCAATCGCCTCGCGCGGACAAAAGGCGGCGATCTCCGCACTCGCCTGCAGAACCGCGCCGTCTGGCTGGCGCAGCGCGATGGCCTGCTGGACGCGCTGGGCCACTGGCTGCAAGGTGCTCGGCTGGCACTTTTCGCACTGATCGTATTCGCCGTTTTCAGCGGTGCAGGCCTGGCGTTTACCGCACTGGGCAACGGGCAGAACCCCGTCAATGTCTTTTGGGCACTGGGTAGTTTGCTCGGCCTTAATCTCCTGCTGCTACTCGGTTGGATGCTGGGGCTGATTTTCACTGGCGAGCAAAATGCCAACCTGGGGCGCCTGTGGATGTGGCTCAGCGAGAAACTCGCGCGCGATGCCAAGGCAGCACAATTGGCACCGGCATTGTTGCTGTTGCTGCAGCGACATCACCTGAACCGATGGGCAATTGGCATCGTCACCCACAGTATATGGCTGCTGGCGCTAGTGAGCGCGCTGATATTTATGCTGATGCTGATGGCAACACGGCGCTATGGCTTTGTTTGGGAAACCACAATTCTAAGCAGTGATACGTTTGTAATCTTCACCCAGGCGCTGGGCGCATTTCCCTCGTGGCTGGGACTGAACGTACCGACACCGGAGATGATTCGCGCCAGCGGCGACGCGGCACTGAATATTGAGAACGCACGCCAGGCCTGGGCTGCGTGGATGGTAGGCGTACTGTTGACGTACGGCATTGCACCGCGCCTGCTGTTGGCTCTTGTGTGTCTCTGGCGCTGGCGAGTCGGCCGCCGGACACTCGAACTGGATCTGAATTTGCCAGGCTATGCCCAATTACGCGAACAACTGATGCCCAGCAGCGAACGCCTGGGCGTCAATGACGCTGCACCAAACCAACTGCCCGATACCCAGGTAGGTGTCGCGGACCAGACGGGCACGGGGGCCATGCTGGTCGCCATCGAGCTGGACGACGAGCAACCCTGGCCGCCAGCGCTACCAGCTGCGGTGACAGATGCCGGCATACTCGACAGCCGCGAATCACGGCAAAACCTGCTGGAGCAGATGTCGCGTTTTCCCCCGGAGCGCCTGGCAATTGCCTGCGACCCGCGCCGCTCCCCGGACCGAGGCAGCCTGGGACTGATCGCAGAACTGGCTCGCAACGCTGCGGCAACCCGTATCTGGCTACTGCAAGCGCCGCCAAACCAGACGCTGGACAGCGACCGTCTCGGAGATTGGCACACAGCATTACTGCAATTGGGCATCCCGGTCGCGGATTGCGCGCCGCTCAACTGGTTGGAGAACGGCAGTGAATAAACCCTTGAAGCTGGCGGTGGTCGGCCATACCAACGTGGGCAAAACCTCGTTGCTGCGCACCCTGACACGCGACGTAGGATTTGGCGAGGTCTCTCATCGCCCCAGCACCACCCGGCACGTGGAAGGGGCGCGACTGTCGGTAGATGGTGAAGCGCTGCTGGAGTTGTACGACACACCGGGACTGGAAGATGCCATCGCCCTGCTGGACTACCTGGAACGGCTGGAACGCCCCGGCGAGCGCCTCGACGGTCCGGCGCGGGTCGCCCGGTTTCTGCAAGGCAGTGAGGCGCGCCAGCGATTCGAACAAGAGGCCAAAGTGCTGCGCCAGTTATTGGCCTCGGATGCTGGGCTATATGTAATCGACGCGCGTGAACCGGTACTGGCCAAGTACCGGGACGAACTGTCCATCCTTGCCAGCTGCGGCAAACCGCTGTTGCCGATCTTCAATTTTGTCAGCAGTGCCGAACAGCGCGAGCCACAGTGGAGAGAGGCGTTAGCCCGCCTCGGACTGCATGCACTGGTGCGCTTTGACAGTGTGGCACCGCCGCAGGACGGCGAGCAGCGCCTTTTTGAAAGCCTGGCGCTACTACTCGAGGATTCCCGTGAGCAGTTGGCGCGGCTGGTGCGCAACCATGAGATACAACGTCAGGAGCGCCACGCCAGCGCCGCACGTCTGATCGCCGAACTACTGATCGACTGCGCCGCGTATCGTCACAGCGTGAAAAGCGACAAGGCGGCAGAGGAGCGCGCAGTGAATGAATTGCGCAAAACCATTCGTAAGCGCGAACAACAGTGCGTTAAAGCCCTGCTTAAACTCTATGCTTTTCGACCGGGAGACGCCGCCGCATCCGAACTGCCCCTGTTGGATGGGCGCTGGGGCGATGACCTGTTCAACCCCGAGACCCTGAAGCAGTTGGGCGTAAAGGTGGGCGGCGGTATTGCCGCCGGCGCGGCGGCCGGCGCAGGGGTAGACATACTGGTCGGCGGGCTGACCCTCGGCACTGCCGCGCTGGCGGGCGCTATCGCTGGCGGCGCACTACAAACTGCGCGCGGCTATGGCAACCGGCTGCTCGGCAAACTCAAGGGCCGCCGCGAATTGACCGTGGATGAGAACGTGCTGCGCTTGCTGGCGCTGCGTCAGCGGCAGTTGGTGCAGGCGATGGACGCCCGCGGGCACGCCGCCATGGACAGCATCAAGGTCTCCATGCCGGGTGCGGACAAGGTATGGCGGGAGGGAAAACTCCCGGACGCGCTGCAGAAATCCCGCGCCCACCCACAGTGGTCCTCGCTCAACAGCGCTGCTAAGTTAAGCCAACCACAGCGCCAGGAGCAGATCGATGCATTGGCGCTATTGTTGGCGCAGCCGTAGCGGCCAGCCATCAGGCGATCATGGCAGCCCATCGAAGTTGGGCCGCTGGAAGACATACAGGCCGTTGGCGCCGGCAACATAAACAAAGTTTTCATCCGCAGCAATCGCTGTCAGGGTATCACCCACCCTGATGGAATGCAGAAGCTGAGGCTGCACCGGATCGGTGTTGTCGATGACATCGATAAGCCCGGTAGAATCCATCACAAAAAGCAGATTATCGCTGAGCGCAGCGCTCAACGATTTCCCGGAGGTGGCTACCGTACTGACAAATGTCGGTGACAGTGGGTTGCTGATATCGATTATTTCCAACCCGCCTAAAATTTCCACGTAGTCGGGTGGTGGAGATAGGCCAGTGGAGAAGCCATGAACGATCAAATCTGTCTGGTTAATATAGGCAAACCCACCCCTTATCACAACATTCTCAGGATTCCAGGGGTCGCGCCGCGGGCCTAACGTGGATGTATAACTGCTGACTACCACCGGTTGCGCGGGGTTGGAAATATCGATGATGTCCATGCCTGAGCGATTGTCCAGCGCCAATAAGTGGTCATCCGCAATGCCGATCCCGGTATACCAGGTTCTTTCGTCTGGAAGTGGAAAATTGGCGAGAGCGACCGGGTTGGCCGGGTCGCGGATATCGGCAATTGACAAGCCCCGCTGGAAGGCCGCAATGAAAGCAATATTGTCCTTTATCACGGCCCCTGTTGCTGTAGTGAACGAGCCTTCCATCGCAATATTACCAATCTGCGTAATAGACGAGGGATCGGATATGTCCACTATGCGGGTACCCGGCGGACCCTTTGGAGCCCCTAACAAACCCGTGTCGCCATTCAGCAGCAAAGCTGTGTCCCCATTCACCGCGAGGTCATCTGTATTCTTTTCGTCCTCTCCCTGCGACAGGCTGATCGTTTCAGGGTTAGTCGGGTCTGTAATATCTATCGCATACAAACCCACTTCGGGGACCGCCAGATAGGCCACCTCATTACTGATGCGCAATCCGGAGACTTTCCCTGCGGTGGGTTCAAAAGCCACCAGGCCCGGGTCGATCGAGGGTGTTGGCAGCGTTACTGAGCGAAGCCCATCGAGCCCTCCCATCAGGAAGGCGAACCCGTTGGCAAGCGCGAAATCGGGCCGGGTAGAGCCTGACGAGGCAAATTCACTTCCACGCAGCGCACCAATACGCTCCGGTGCATCGGGGTCACCCAGCCCAAACTGAACCATGCGATAGATCGTGGAAACGGTGAGTTCGCTGGGCTCATCAATTTGAAAGCCGAGTAGCGATGACCCGAAAATCTGTAATTGACTGAGATCGGAGTTAACCGCCAGCCTCTTTCCGACGGCTTTGATATCGGTTGGCACACTGACATCCACAGTGAGTAGCTCAGCCCGATAGGATGCCCCAGAGGAATCATCGAGGCTGAGATAGCCCCGGTCACCGTTTACTGCAACTGATCCCGCGTTACCCGGAATATCGAAACGTCCAATCGCCTGTGGAGAGGCACCCTCTACACCGTCGAGAACAACCAGTTCATCGCCTGAGACGATCGCATACAGCAAGCTGCCCTCCCCGAAGGTGAAGTCCCGGATAACACCATCAAACGCAGTGCTGCTCAGTAATTCCGGGGCCAGGCGATTTTCAATGTCATAAATTTCGAGTTGCCCTTGAACATCATCCAGAGGGTCGAATGTGCTGACGTAAAGCCTGTCGCCAATGACGCGAGCTTCCCGCACTGCTGGCAAACCCGCATTGGGAACCAGTGTTACAGCTACGCTGCTGGCACCTTCAAGCGTCAGCACGCCTATCGAATCTCCGATAAGCTCAAAATAATAGACGTAACCATCTGTGGTTGCGGCACAGTCGCCTAATCTTATGCCGGAAAATCCAAAAACCCGGAAGTCGGGATAATGTGCAATACGGGAGAGATTCTGGGGCTGGCTTAAATCGACAACCTCTAGCGCCTTTTCCCCGCAAATGTAAGCGCGATCGCCTGCGACAGAAAACACCGAGCGAGACACCTCCGGCTCGTATACTATGCTGACCAGACCAGGTGGGTTAAGCGCCAGGTATTCTCTGGATGTCCCTGCATGAATACTTTCCGTGAGGCCGTGTACCTCGTCAGCTGACATTCTAAGGCCCGAATCGCTCCGCCTCGGCGACCAGGCCAGGACATCCCGATAATCGACAACACCATCGCCATTGATATCGTCCTGCAGGAGTTCGTTTGCCAACGGAGTGAGTTGCGCCAGCACCGCCTCCTGCCCCATTCCCAATGCCAACATATACCTCACACGAGCGTATATCGCATGGGTCAGGATGTTAACCTTCCAGTCCTGACCGCGAATTTGCTCAGCGGTCAGCAGCGCGAACAGTGAGCCGTTCACCGGCTTCGGAGATGGGTTCGCTACCCCGTCATCGTCTGCGTCAATATCGCTACCGCCGCTGACAGCAACGATATAGGGGCCGTCTCCAGCCAGGCACTCATCGTCAAACTCGATCAAACCTGCCTTTTCGAGGGTATCGCTGTCTGTGGTAATGGTGGTACACACTGGAACTGTGGGTGAACTCAGCGGATAGAGATCGACAGATGCTCCAACCACAGGGCCCAGCAGGGCCTGGCCAACAGGGGTGGCCTGCGGATCACCGGTACTGTCGTGTCCATTCCCGCCGTCACTACAACCGAAAAGCGCTGAACACAGAAGCAGCACTGCGCACAGTGGAGCGCTTGGTATACCCAAGGATTTGCTTATTAATGTATTCGGGCGAATTACGCTTACTCCTTTGGTAAACAGATGAACAGCAACGGTACCTGCCGTTGGTGTTCCGCTACACACAAAACTGTGTGTCGGCAGATAGTGCCGCACTTTCATGGGGAATAAAACCACGGGGTATACCGAGCTACAAGCTTTGTTTTACTGCCCCAAAATCTGTCCCACCGAGGGCGATCATGTGCTGATACCTCTTCCTAAAAAGCATACCTTGCAGGGTTGTCACTGGCTGGGCGCATTTACGCGACGGAACAGCGCACCGCTTTGCGGGTGTAGCAGCTGCGCAGTAGCAGAAACCCTGCAAGGGCAATGCTCACAAGCAGGGCAGTGGAGGGCAGTGGTACCATCCGCGAAATACCTTCAAACTGCACGCTTGTGAGCGTTCCCAGGGCTGTATCAAAGGGATCAAAACGGTGCTCGAAATATGCAGGGCTCTGCAACCGGAGCGAGTCGTTATCGTCTTGAACAATAACTGCAGCCTTCACCTGGACTCAAAACAACAGCACCAGTACCAACGTAATACGTTGAGCGTATTTCATTAACACCAAATTCCCTTTTTTGTATCCGTTGAGCAAGGGGGGAAACACCGCTCCCCCTCTATGAGGTGGAATCTGCTAGCGCTTAAGGACCCTGCGCTGCGACCAGGCAAGGGCAAACAAACCGACGCCAATCAGCAGCAATGGAGCAGGTACAGGGGTTTCGCAGGGAGGCTGTCCCGGATTACCGCAGGTGCCGAAAGTGCTGCTGCCCAGTGTTGACGATACTGAGGCATTTTCGAAAGCATCATTGGTCGTGCCGTGGTAGGCCACGGGGGTGAGCGTCTGCCCGTTGGCCTGCAAACCAGCCGGTGCATACCCGGGCGAGGAGTTATCCCAGATGCAGCGCTTGCCGGGGTCGCCGGGGCAATCAAATGTTCCAGCGGCGGTATACAAAGGAGAGTTGGTGTCCACCACAGAGTAAGTTGACGACACATCACCGACGAACGGGCTGATATTGATCCCGGCATTGATCTGGTTTATTCCGGACTGATAGGGGCTGTGATCTGTGCCGAGAAAGAGCCCACCCGTGCGGCCATTATCCATCAGCTCCAACGCATAGTTTTGTATCCAGGCCGGCTCCGCATGCCAGGGGGCACCTGTCGCCGATGAAATAATGCGCCCATCCACAATCAGGTTCTGCTGGGTCATCCCCAGCCCGTTATACCAACTGCTGATGTTCTGATAGTTGGCCACCTGAGAAGCATTGTTATCCAGCCCCTGATACAAGTCATATACCCAGACCTGATCAAATGAGCCATAGTCATTGTATACGGCTGTGTTCAGGTCGCGAATGGTGACGTTGTAGCCCGCCAGCGAATTCACATAGCCAGCAATTTCATCGCCGTCTGCATGATACGGCGCGTAGCTGTTGGAGACATGCGCAAACAGTATTTCTACTGCCTGGGCTGATAAAGAGGTGAGAGTACAGATAATTGCGAAACAAAACTGTCGAAATCCGGATCGGTATTTCATAATCCACTCCTTGTTCACAAGCGAAGCCGAGAACCACAGACCTGTGCAACCGCATAGAAAAAGAGGCACTTTTTGTGCCACAGATCACAAAATGAATGCTTATCAATACCTTGGTTTTTTCATAGACTTGCAATAATTGAGAAGTGTAAAGAAACCTGACACCTGATACGGGGTTCTGCGCGCGAATTGGCTCAACGCGCGGATATAAGGATGCCTAAAAGGGGTAGCCTGTTATTTTTCGAATCGACCCATACAATGGGCTCAGCCGGTCATACATTTTGAGATAAACCTCTTTGTACAACTTGTCATAAGTCACCACATTCTCGGCAATGGGTGTAAAAACCTCTCCCTGATGTGTCATATGCTCCAGCGCCTCAGCGTAATCGGTGTACAGACCCGCACCAACGGCAGCATTGATCGCCGCGCCCAAACCCGAGGTTTCATAGGTATGCGGGCGCTCCACGGCAATGCCAAAGACGTCAGCGGTAATTTGCATAGCCTCATCGCTCTGTGAGCCACCACCGGATACCTTCAGGGTTGTAATTTTGTGCCCGCTGCGCTTCTCCAGCCGCTCCTTACCCTCGCGCAACGCATACGTCAGCCCCTCAATAATGGCACGATAGATATGAGCGCGTGTGTGAACGTCACCAAAACCAATGATCGCTCCCTTGGCTTCAGGCCCGGGAATACGAACACCAGGTGACCAGTAGGGCTGCACTATCAGCCCCATCGCACCCGCCGGTACCTGCTTCAGAAGATCGTCAAACAGGGTTTCGGTTTCCACCCCCAACTCTGCTGCCATGTGTGTCTCACGCAAACCAAACTCGCGCTTGAACCAATTCACCATCCAGTAACCGCGCTGGACGATTGTCTCGGAGTTGTAGGCGCCGGGCATGGCCGCAGGGTACGCGGGAACATGCTTGATCGTTTCTATGTAGCGTGTATTGGTGCTGTTGTATGTCGCCGTAGTGCCATAACTCAAGCTGCCCGTATCCGGCGTAAGACAACCCGAAGCCAGTACTTCACAGGCTTTGTCGGCACCGGCGGAGATCAACGACAGCCCCTCTGGAATGCCGGTTTGTTGTGACGCCTGCGCGGTAATCGCGCCCAGCGGCGAGCCCGGGGGCACCAGCTCAGGCAGCTGGTGGCGTTTGATCGGCAACGCACTCCACTTCCAGTCCAGCGGTCCCGCCCACTTGTGCCGTTTGAAATCAAAAGGAATATAACCGACCTGGCTCGCCACGGAATCCACAAACTGTCCGGTCAAGCGGTAGGTCAGATAGCCTGACAGCAGCAATAATTTCTCTGTGCGCTCCCATATTTCGGGTTGCTGATTCTTGATCCAGTGGGACTCGGCCTGGCTGCGAAAGAAACGGACTGTCTCACCCTCGCCTGCCAGTGCCAGCACGGCACCCCAGAGGCCCATACTGGGAAGGTTGTCCTCGAGACGCTGATCCAGCCAGACGATAGCCGGGCGCAGTGGCTTGCCCTCGCCATCGAGGTTGACCACTGTGGCCCGCTGCGTCGTCAGCGCCACTGATTTGATAGCGCTTCGGGGGAAGTCCAACAGCGGCCAGAGTTGATTACAAGCCTCGCACAGTTTCTCCCAAAAATACTCTACATGTTGCTCAGCCCAGCCGGGGTGCTCGGAGAAATACGGCTCGATATCTACCTTGCTCTTGGCAACAATTTGCCCCTTGAGGTCAAACACCAGCGCGCGTACGCTCTGCGTACCATTGTCGATGGCCAGCACATAGGCTTCGTTATTTTCCATGGCCTGTCCCGTGAAGATTATTACGCCGTTGGCAGGTAATAGTGTTTACGCCAGATCTCTCGATACCGCGCCTCCTCGACCTGCCAGCGATTGTCGTCCCAGTGCAATTCGGTTTCGCACATTGCTTTTAGTGCCGGGAAAAGTGAGTCGCCACCATTCTTCAACAGTGAGCCCAGGCGCGTGCGTCGCAGCAGTAAATCATCCAGATGCAACACCGATTCGTGGCGTGCCGCCCAGCGGCACTCAGCCAGACAGAATTGTGTATCACCGATCAGTTCCCGTTCCTCGGCGCTGGCCTGATTCAGCAGCGCTTGCGCGTGATTGCCATAGCGACCGATCAAACGTCTGGCCCACTGCGCATCGGTAGTTTGAAGTTGATCTGCGCTGACCTCGGGCACCTGGAAAATGGCATCACTGGCTTCCCGGACAGGCGTGTTGCCCAGAACCGGTTCCGCCGCCGCCAGCGCATCGAGGGCGATCAGGCGGAAGGTGGTGAGCTTGCCGCCGCTGACAGTGACCATACCGCCATCAACCCATACCGCGTGATCGCGTCGCTCCTTGGAAGGGTCGGTGGATTTTTCGGAGCCGATCACCGGGCGTACGCCCGACCAGGTGGAGAGAATATCGTCTTCAGTGATCCCGCGATCAGGGTACATCAACTGTATGACCTGCAGCAGGTAATCCAGCTCCTGCGTATTGATACTGGCCTCCTGATCAACATCGTCCTTATGATCAAGATCAGTGGTACCAACGACAGTTGCACCTTCCCACGGGAAGATAAACACCGGGCGCTTATCGATAGGGTGAAGCAGCGACAGAGAGTCGGGCACGGGCAGCTTTTCCCGTGGCAATACCAGATGGCTGCCGCGCAGTGGACGAATACGTTTTTCCGGATTGATCTCATTGCGCAGGCGATCAGCCCAGGCACCGGTAGCGTTGATAACGGCCTTGCAGCGCACTTCAACCTGCGCTCCGCTATCGACATTCTGCAGCACCACACCTGCCACCTGCCCCTGCTTTTTGATCAGCGATTTCGCACAGGTGTAATTCATCGCGGCACCGCCTGCTGCGATCGCCTCCTGCAGTACACGCAGTACCAGCCTGGCATCGTCAGTGACAGTGTCGGTGTAATACATAGCACCGGTCAATCCATCGGCGCTGACGCCGCTGTAATGTTTTGCAAAACTCGCTGTACTGAGATAGCGATGATCCTTGATACCCGCCAATTTGTCGTAAAGCCACAACACCAGGCTGAACGGAATACGCCCCGGGAAAACGCCTTTACGCAGCGTGAAATGATAGCCCATACGCTCGATAAGTCCCGGCGCTTCCCGCAGTAACCGCTCTCGCTCGCGCAGAGAATCGCGGGTCAGCTTGATATCGCCATGGGAAATATAGCGCAGCCCACCGTGAACCATTTTGGAGGAACGACTTGAGGTGCCCCAGGCGTAATCACGCTGCTCTACCAACAGGGTTTTGAGCCCGCGGCGGGCTGCTTCACGCAAAATGCCTGCGCCGATGATACCGCCGCCGACAACGACAAGATCCCAATCCTGTGAGCCTTCCTCGAGCGACTGCCAAAGGCGATCGCGATCAGTAAAGCCGGTTTGTTGCGCATTCATAGTTGAGCCTTGCTTTGACGTTGCGTGATCAGGGCAGCAGTTTCCCCGGATTCATCTGCTGCTGTGGGTCAAACCCGGTGACCAGGTTTCGAATCGCTTCGATACCCAACTCGCCTTTCTCCGCCTGCAAATACTTCGCGTGATCCTTGCCGACACCGTGCTGGTGGCTGATGGTACCGCCAAAACGCACGATGGCCTCAGCGCCAGCGGCCTTGAGCTTCTCCCAACGCGCCAGCGTTTCTTCATAGCTGTTACCACAGCGGAATATGTAGGTGGTATACACACTGGAACCCTGTCCGTACATATGTGACAGGTGGGTAAACGCGTGCACCCGCTCCCCTTCATCTTCCAGTGCTTTAGCGATATCGCTTTGAATTCCCGCAGCGGCGTCAGCGACGCGCACCCAGTCAATCGCTGTCTCCATGGTATCAACCGCGTAGCCTGCATCCCACAGACCGTGGCGCAAATACGGAGAACGAAAACGGCTGTGCTCCCATTTTTTCCCCAGCGCTGGACCCGCGCCTACACCGCCGTGGCGTTTGGCGATCTGCCGCGTTAGCCGCAGCGCCGCAGCACACTGCGCCTTCGACCCGGTCACCCCAAACGTGAACATCACCTTGTCATCTGCGATGCCGCGCTTCTTCAGATACCATTCCAACAGTGCTATGACGCGCGCACTACCGGCAAGTTTAAGCTGCGTGAAGGTTTCCATCTTGTTGCTCAGACGCATCATGGACAGCTGCATTTTGTTCTGCACAATTTCACGCACAGCGCCCAGGGCGATTTCCCAGGAAGGGAAAAACAGCACGTGAAACGCCTCGTGTTCAGGCAGTGGCGTAACACGCGCTTTCACTTCGGTGATAATGCCCAGGCGGCCTTCTGTTCCCAGGAAGAATTCCCGCAGGTCCGGACCGGCCGAGGTGGCAGGAAAGGTGGGAATGTCCAGCGTGCCCTTCATTGTTTCTATGCGGCCGCCGGCAAACATCTGCTCGATACGGCCATATCGCATGGATTGCTGCCCGCTGGAGCGACTGGCCACCCAGCCGCCGATAGTCGACAACTCCCAGGACTGCGGATAGTGCCCCAGGGTATAGCCCTGAGCCGCCAGCTGCGATTCCACTTTCGGCCCGATAGTACCGGCGCCGAATGTCGCGATCTGACTCTGCCGATCCAGTGCCAGCAATTTATTCATCCGGGTCATATCGATGGTGAGCACAGGTCGATCGGACTTTTCCGGGTTGATATGTCCGACAACCGATGTGCCACCACCATAAGGAATCACATCTATCTGGTGTGCTTGCGCATGGTGCAGCAGGTTGCGAACATCTTCGCTGCTTTGGGGGTAGGCCACCCCATCCGGACATATTCCCGGCTCACCACTGCGCAAAGCCAGCCAATCGGGCAAGCTCTGCCCACGTGCGTGACGCAGGCGCTCCTCGGCATCGATAGTGTAGAGGCTATTTTCCGGCAGGCGTGATTCGGGCACCGTGGCCAACGCCTGCTCAAGACTCGCATCGGGCAAACGCGTTGCCTTGCCAATCAAACCCTCCAGAAAACCCTGGGCGGAGCTACTCAGCTCATAGTCCAGATCATTACTGTCATCACCCCAACCATTCCAGCGCTTCATAGTGTGCGCTCCATTTCGGTGTCACTCATAAATACCCGCTTTTTCATCGATGGCGAAAAGATGCCGCATTATAGAAGGCTGACGCGAATGAAACCACGGAAAAACCCCCGAACATACGATGGACTTAAATGAATGGGGCGCGGATACGCCTGCAGGTAGCGCTGCGGTTGTTCTACTGGCGTAAAAACGGCCACTGAATCAATGTCGCAGAGGGGCGACACCCAGCCGCAGTATCGTGGCCAGTCTGATTTTTCGTACGCGCTATTAAGGTAGCGGGTTTTGCACAGCAGGAGTAATTCGC
This sequence comes from Halioglobus japonicus, assembly GCA_902705825.1. GTDB lineage: Bacteria > Pseudomonadota > Gammaproteobacteria > Pseudomonadales > Halieaceae > Marimicrobium. The sequence goes on from CACSIL010000003.1 coordinate 85,393, forward strand.
CTAAAAGCCAATATGCCAAACACAGCACTCAGAATCAGCAGGCCAGCATTGATCAGAAGATTACCGGGCAAACCGAAATGCTCTGAATGCACCACATAGTAGGCAAGCAGTAGCAACAAAAGTGCTGCAGCGCATGCGCACTGCAAGGTTTTTCGACTGCGGACCTCATCTGCAAAACGCAGGCACAGAACCATGGCTCCCAGCCAGACGAACAACAACCCGATCAGTGGTGCCGCCATCCCGACCAGCAAACCCTGCAACGCAGCCGCCACCAATGCCAATGGCAACCCCCAGACTGTGCCGCACCAGAGTGCATTGACCCAGTCCCGACCACCACGTCGCGCCAACCAGATATTAACCCCGGAAACTGACACCACCGTCAATGCCAGCCCCAACAGCAGATAGAGCACCTTTACCGCACCGCTTCCGAACTGGCCAAAATGTAAGCGATAGATAGAGTAAATGGCCTGGCGACCGGCAATACCATCGGAAAAACCCTGGTGCCCCAGATACGCACCGTCAGCGCCGTACTGATAGATCTCTGCATAGATCAGGCGCCCTGGGACACGTGCAGCCACCTCCAGCAACTGATGGCGCGTTCCCGGATGCTGGATCATCAGGAATATCGGCTCGGCGTCCGGTGCCATTTGCCGCAGATGTGTTAACGCAACACCGATTTGCAACGGCTGGACATCCTCGTCAACCACCAGATCTGCGCCGTAGACATCTGCCACCAGTGCTTCCTGATCACCGCCGTAATAGGCCGTTGCGGCGACCAGTGCAAGTGGCCCCAACAATCCGAACAATGCACCAGTCAGCGCGATCATCAGGTGAAAAGGCAGCCCCCACACCGAAAGGCGATTGTGCAGGTCGGCCATCTCCAGCCGCTTGGACCCACCGGTGCGCAGCCTGAATGCATCCTTGAAAATCCGCGGATGTGCCAGCAGCCCGGAAATAATCAGTGCCAGCAGCATCACGCCGAGCGCACTGACAATAACTATCCCAACGGAAGTCGGCAAATGAAGACTGACATGGAGGTCCTTCAGCATCTGTGTCCACGGCGCAGCAACCGCCGGACCCAACGAGCCGTCCGGCTCCACAAACCACTCGTGGTTCTCGTCGGCCACATGTATGCGTGGCAATTCTGCGGTGGGCAGTACGATAAAAACAGTTTCCCCGACAGCTTCCACACGCTCAAGGAACGCTGTGAGCGCTCGCTGCAGAACATGTTCGTCATACTGCATGAATTCCGCAGGCTCCGGTTGCTCCCAGCGCTCAAACTCAAAAGCCAGTACCGCCACCGTCCCCGTCAGGCAGATCAGATACATCAGGGCACCCACCACCAGGCCGATAACAGAGTGCGCGCTCAGGCTGCGCTTTACGACTTCCGGAGAAGGAGACATTTTCATGGCATCAGCCCCAATGCTGCAACGACAGTCACAACCAGTAACAATCCCGCCGTCCGCAGCAGTCGATCGCTAGCACAAACCCACACCACTGCCGCACCCCATGCCAGCGGAAATACAAACGCAGTCAACACCATGCTGTTACCGCGACTTTCAGCGCCCGACGCCAGCCCCACCAGCAGTGCACAGGCGAGCAGGCTGGCGCTGGCGGCGAGTGGCCCGGCCACCAGAAATGTACCGAGTTTGTGTAACGCGGTCGTGGCGGGTAGCGTCGCTGTATCCACCGCCCCATTGCCCGCTTTGGCCGGCTGGCGTTCGACATTGACGGCGATCAACAGCCAGGCGGCAATGGACAACGCCAGCAGTGCATAACTGACTGCGAACTCCACGCCGGCACTCACTGACCAGACAACAGGAGAGAGCGCTAGCAGCAGCCACCCTGTCCAGACCAGCGCGGTACGCTGCCTGCGCCAACTCAGACGCAGTAGTAGAATACCCGCCACACAGAGCAGCAGGGCCAACAGGTCATACAAAAAGCTGGGTATCATCGCGGTATCCAGGCTAAAAAACGTAGCGGACTGTACCCACTACAGTGCGGCGCTCACCCGGAAAACAGTCGCCGCGCGCTAGACAGGTTGCCAGAAATTCCTTGTCGGAAACGTTATTGACGTTCAGTGCGAAATCCCACTTGCCGAACTCATAGCCGAGCATCGCGTCGCCAAGGGTATAGGATTGCGTCTTGATCTCGTCCAGACCGCCATAACTGTCACCGATATAACGCACCCCGATACCGGCTTTGAAACCGGCCCACTCACCACCCGGACGGTAACTCAACCAGGTGGAGGCCTGAGTGTCCGGCACGCTGGCCAGACGGTATCCGTCGGGGTTCTCGGTATCCAGATAGCTGGCATTTACCTGCCAGAAGAAATCACCCAGCGAGGCCTGGCTTTCAAATTCGACACCGCGGACCTTGGCCTTGCCCGACTGCTGCTCGAAGCTGCCCGGCAAAGCAGCGGGGTCCGACAGGTTTGTCTGGTGAATATCAAATACTGCCAGGGTCATCAACGCGGGAAACGAGACTGGCTCGTACTTGATGCCGGCCTCAATCTGCCGCCCCTCCTGTGGGTCCAGCGCATCGCCATTGCCGTTGTCGCCGATCACGGGCTCAAAGGTATCGGCGTAACTGATGTACGGCGCGAACCCGCTGTCAAACTGGTAAAGCAAACCCGCGCTGGCGCTGATTGCGGAGTCGCTCTGGGACTCGAACCCGTTGTCTGTCTGGGTCTCGTCAAAGCGCAGACCCACAGTGAGAATCCAGTTGCCGAGGGAAAGCTGATCACTTGCATACACGCCCACGTCCTGCGAGCTGACATCGGGTTCCTTGACGTACAGACTGTTCAGGTACTCCTGCGATGGAATAGCGTTGGAGACCGGATTAAATACATTGATCCAATAGGTATCGCCAAACGTGGCATCGGGCTGACGCGTAAAGAGATCGTAACCCAGTGCGTAGGCGTAATACCCCTGATCGCCGATAGTGACATCCTGATATTGCGCGCCGAGCATGACCTCATGATTGATTCCTGCGGTAGTAAAATCGGCGCGAAACCGGGTATCAACTGCATACTGCTCAGACGTCGAATCGCCGCGAAACCAACTGCGTGGCACAGTACCATTCTTGTATAAAGTGTCATCCGGGTTGTACACGTAACGTTCGTCGGGTATGAACGCGGTCCAAGCCTGCTGATAGTCGGCTTTGGCATCGGTGTAGCGCGCGTTAACCTCCATGCTCCAGATGTCATTGAACTCGTGATTCAACAACACGGTGGCTGAATAGCTCTGCGCATCGTACTTGTCGAAATTGGGATCACCCATATACGCATCGAAATCGATGTACTCGCCGTTGGGTGCCGGGTACAAAGTACCGTAGAGCGGCAGAAACTGCGCCGCAGCGTCTGCATCGACATCGTTGTAACTCAACAGCAGCGTGATATCCGTATCTTCCCGCGGCCTCCAGGTTATTGAGGGTGCCAACACCCGGCGGTTGTCCTCGACATGATGGATCTGTGTGTCGCTGTCGCGATAGACGCCAATCATCCGGTACAGCCACTCGCCCTGATCATCGAGCCGACCGGTGAAATCCACCGCAATCTCTGCGAAATCGTAATTGCCATAGCCGACAACTATTTCCCTGTGAGCCTCCTCCTGTGGCCGCTTGCTGACGACATTGATCAGGCCGCCTGGCGAACCCTTGCCATACAGTGCACCCGCAGGGCCCTTGAGGACTTCGACCTGCTCAATGGTATAAATGTTGGGGCGCGGGTTGTTGTAGTTGCCAAACAGGGATTGCAGGCTGTCCTGGTAGACCGGCGCAGACAGCCCCCGCACAAACGCGAAATCGCCACGGGTGGCAAAACCGTAGGGCATACCGTTGACCCCGGCGGTGTAAGTGAGCGCCTCGTCGAGATTCATTGCACCCCGATCAATAATTAGCTGCTCGGGGACGATCGCGACCGAACGCGCTGTTTCCATCAAGGGCGTATCGGATTTGGTCGCTGAGTTTCGGGAGAGCTGACCGATGACAATCAACTCCTCCAGCTGCGGGGAGGGCAGCGGCTCGGCCTGTGCGCCCATAGCGACAAGCAGAGGCAGAGCCGCGCAGAGTTTTGTTTGCATGTGAAGTCCTGCTAAAAGAGAAGGTGCCACAGAATGATTTAGTAATACTAATGATAACGGTTATTATTTGCAATATAACGCATCCATTCCTTCGCTTTAACCCTTCGTTAACCCCACCGGCACTACTCTGCCTGCAAGTTCAGTGGGTGCAGCAAGGTGATGAGACTTCTTTTACTACTACTCGCCGCGGCAATGATGGGCGGTTGCGCAATCACAGGTACGTCTCCCGCTTACCAGCAACAAGCGATTGCAGAGCGCGACAATGCCGCCTCGTGGCCGTCATCAACGCCCGCGACGACGCTCGCCCTCAATCAGCTGATTGAAAGCGACGATTTGGACAAATTGATCGGCGAGGCCCTGCAGGCGAACCCGAGCCTGCAGCAAACCTTACTCTCGGTAGAAATTTACCAGGCGCAGTGGCGGCAGGCTTTTGGCGAGCGCCTGCCACAATTGGCATTGGCCGGTAGCGGGGGTAAAACGGAGGGCGACGGATCCAGCTTCAACAGCAGCCTCACCGTCAGCTGGCAGGTGGACCTCTGGCAGAGCCTGAGCGATCGCAGTCGCGCGGCGGGCAAAGACGTCGAGCAGCAACAGCAACTGTACCAGGGGGCTCAGGATACGCTGGTTGCGAACGTGATGAATGCCTGGCTCGGCCTGATCACTACCCAGCGGACCATAGCCATTCAACAGCAGCGCATTGCAACGCTGACCAATAATGCCCAGTTCATTGTGCAGCGCTATCGCAACGGCACGGGCAGCCTGGATGATATGACCAGTGCGCGCAGCGTACTGGCCAGCGAAGAGGCCAATCTTGAATACTATACCGAGTCCTTGCAGCAGCAACAGCGTGCATTGCGCACCTTGTTAGGGCGCAGCCAGGGCTCACCGATAACGGTAGAGGACACCTTTCCTCAGGTCATCGCGCCGCTGGCAGACTTACCGGCGCAAACACTGGCGCGCAGGCCGGATCTACAGGCCGCCTACGCCGCCATTGAAGCCGCCAGCCTGCGCAGCAGTGCAGCCTATAAGGACCTGCTCCCCAGCATCAGCCTTGAAGCCGCGCTGCTGGATTCAGACGGCAAACTCAGCAACGCCTTGTTGAGCGACCCACTGTGGTCATTATTAGGCCAACTCACCGCGCCGCTGTATATGGGAGGCCAGCTGCGGGCAGCCGCCGATATCGCCGAGTTGCAAACAGCTCAGGCCTACCAGAACTACCGGGAAACCCTGTATTCAGCGGTAACAGAAGTGGAGAACGCCCTCGGGCAGGAACAGAGCCTGGCACGCCAGCAAGCACATATTGAAACCGCGCTGGCGAACGCGAAAATCAATCTCACCCAGTATCGCGCCAGTTATCGTTCCGGTCTGGCCAGCATTCTCGACCTGCTCACGGTAGAGCAAAAAACCTACGACCTGGAAAACCAATTGAACGATTTACTGTATCAACGTCTCAGCAATCGGGTCAGCCTTGGCCTTGCGCTGGGGCTCGGAGTAGCACAATGAATACCCAGACACTCTCGCCGGGAATGCGCCGGATACCTATGCTCATCGCCGTGGCGGCACTGCTACTGGTGTTAGCCTACCTCGGCTACAGTCTGACGGCACAAGCCGAGCGCCCCGCTCGCGAATCGCACAATAGAACGCCGCCGCCGGATGTGACGGTCGTCGAGCGACTTCCCGAACGCTATCGAGCCCAGGTTACGGCATACGGCGCGGCAGAGCCCCACTACATGCTGACGATGACAGCCAAGGTCAATGGCTACGTCACAGCACTCTCACCGCAGTTCGAGGTCGGGAGTGTGGTTGCGGCGGGAGACCTGCTGGCACAGCTGGAAGACAGCGATTACCGCAGCGCCCTGGCCAATGCTGAGGAAACTCTGGCCGCTGCCCGCCTGACAGCGCTTGAAGAAGAGCGTCAGGCGGTGCAGGCGCAGGCAGAGTGGCGCAGCGCTGGCCTCAATGGCGAGCCAGATTCCGAACTGGTCCTGCGTCAACCTTATCTGGACGCCGCCCGAGCCAGCCTGAACAGCGCGCAGGCCGGCGTAAGCAGCGCCGCAGCAGATCTGGCCCACACGCATATAAGCGCACCCTTTGATGCCGCTGTGATTGAGCGGCTCATCGCCCCGGGCAGCTATGTGCAAGCGGGTACAGAGATCGCAACCCTCTACAGCAGCGACCGGGTAGACATCACCCTTGCCCTGTCCCAGCAGGACTGGGCCAAACTGCCACCTGTGAGCGAACTGATAAACAGCGAATGGCCAGTACTGCTGCGCGATGTCGAAACCGGTGAGGAGTGGACAGCCTATGTCGACCGCATAGAGCAGCACCTGGACGCCACCACTCGCCAGCGCGCGCTGATTGTGGCAGTGGACAGACCGCTGGACCAAAGTACTGCACTGCTTCCGGGGAGCTTCATCGAAGCAAAAATACCGGGGCGCAGTCTCGATGGACTCTGGCAACTGCCCAGCTCCTCGGTCAGCCAACGCGGTGAAGTGTGGTATGTGACGGAGGACAACACACTGGCAAACTTCGTCGCCGATATCAGTTTCAGCGAAGGCGAGAACGTCTACGTGACCGCACCAGCAGCACTCGCCGACAAACCGCAGCGCGTGTTGCTACATCCCCTTAGCGGCTACCTTGTCGGCATGCAGGTCACCGCCATCAACCCCGCTACTACCTCGGTAGCCGCACACACCGTGCAGGAGAACAACGACAATGGTTGATAACGACGCAAACAGCGGCATTATCGCCTGGTTTGCCCGCAACTCCGTAGCGGCCAACCTGTTGATGATTATGGTAATACTGCTGGGCGTATTCTCGCTGGGTTCACTGCGCCGCGAGGCGTTTCCCAGCATAGACCCCGACACCATAAACATCTCGATCAGCTACGACAGTGGCTCTGCCAAACAGTCTGAGGAAGGTCTGGCTATGAAAATCGAGGAGCAGCTCGAAGGGGTTTCTGGCATAAAGAGCATTATCAGCACCGCCACCGGCAACGGTGCCACGGTGTCTGTCGAGAAACAGTCCGACTATGATCTGGATACCCTGCTGGCGGACGTCAAAGCCAAAGTTGATGCTATTTCGTCGTTCCCGGTCGATGCCAAGAACCCGGTTATTGAGAAGGCAGAACGCGAAGAGCATTCTCTGTGGCTGCAACTGTACGGCGATAGCGACCGTCAAACACTGCAACAGTTGGCGGAGAAGCTGAAAGACGATTTGCTCTCAGAAGACGAGATCAGCAGAGTCACCATCTCCGGCTGGCTGGACCCAATGATGGTGGTGGAGATCGATGAAGCACGCCTACAGGCTTATGGCCTGAGCTTGTCGGACGTGGAGAACGCGATCATCTCGGGCTCCTCCACGCCACTCACAGCGGTGTTGCGCAACGACAACACCTATCTGCAACTGCAGGCCTCGAAACAGGCCTACACCGCAACCGAATTCGCAGAGCTGCCGCTGATCACCACAGCCTCCGGCCAGCAGATTCTGCTCGGCGACATCACGACTATTCGCGACACGTTTGATGACAACAGCTCGGTGCTGTCTCGCTTTAATCATCATGACAGCATTGCGTTACAGGTGATTACTGCCGGTACCGGCGATATCTCTGATACTGTCAACGCCGCCCGGGCCGTCGCCGAGCAATGGCAGGACAGTGCCATACTGCCTGACGGTGTAGAACTGAGCAGCTGGTACGACCGCAGTACCAATATCAATGAGCGCCTGGATTTGCTGATCAAGAATGCCGTCGGGGGTATTGCCTTGGTCTTTGTATTGCTCGCGCTGTTTCTCAACCTGCAGGTGGCTCTGTGGGTGGCAGCGGGGCTACCGTTTATATTTTTCGGCACCCTGTTCCTTATGGGAGACAGCGTTATGGGGCTGACGCTGAATGCATTCACCACCTTCGGTTTTATTATGGCGCTGGGGATTGTCGTAGATGACGCCGTAGTGGTCGGCGAGTCCGTCTACACCGAGCGCTCCAAACACGGGGACACGCTGGCCAATACGGTGCGCGGCACCAAGAAAGTGGCCGTGCCCACGCTGTTTGGCGTGTTTACTACCGTGGCGGCATTCTTCGCGCTTTCGCATATTGAGGGGCGCCTGGGCGTTCTCTATTCACAGTTTGCAATGGTGGTGACACTCTGCCTGATTCTATCCATTATCGAATCCAAGTTGATCCTGCCCGCGCACCTTGCACACATCAGCACCCGCAAACGCACTGCCGGCAACCCCGTTTCCGCACTGTGGCAGCGCTGCCAACAACTAGCGGATGGGAGCTTGAACTGGTTGAACGAGCGCTGCTACCAGCCGCTCATTCAGTGGGCGTTAATCCATCGATATGCAGTGGTAATCGCCTTCATCGCACTGTTTGTCCTGGTGATGTCAATGCCATTCACCGGCGCTGTGCGCGTCAGCTTTTTCCCGGATATTCCCGGCGATACCGCCCGCGCCCAGTTGACCATGAGCAAGGATGCGAGCTTTGGTATAACCCACGCCAATCTACTGGCGATGGAGGCAGCGGCTTACACCGCTGACAACCAACTCAGTAACGAGTCGGAGCATTCCTATATTGAGAACCTGCAGGTGATGTCGGAGGCAGACCAGTCCGGCACTATCACACTGGAGCTCAGCGATGATGCCCCTTACAACATCAACGAATTCACCCGCCGCTGGCAGGCACTTGTCGGCATGCCGGAGGGCGCCCGCACGGTGGCGGTACAAAATGCCCGACGCCAGGTTGACGCCCTGCGTGTCGAGCTTCGCGCCGACGACGATGACACACTGAGCCAGGCCGGTGCGGCGTTTCGCCAGGCACTGGCCGATATCAATGGGGTGAGCGGCATCAATGACAATTTGCAACCCGGCCAGCCTCAGCTGAATTTGGTGTTGAACGCGCAGGGCAAAGCGCTCGGCCTGACAACCGATGAGTTGGCCAAACAGGTACTGCAATCCTTCAGCGGACAGGTAGTACAGCGCTATCAACGCAATGCCGACGAGATTGAGGTGAAAGTACGCTACCCGGAAACTGAGCGACGCAACGCCACCGATGTGATCAACGCACGCGTTCGCACAAATGACGGCACCGTGGTACCCCTATCCAGCGTAGCGCAACTAAGCTACGGCTACACGCGCGACAGCATTACTCGTATTGACAACAAACGCGCTGTCTATATCAGCTCAGATGTCGACAAGGAGGTGCTCTCGGCAACAGAACTGGTAGAGCGCTTGCGCAATGATGTCGCACCGCAGCTGGAACGCCAGTTTCCAGGGCTGGACATTCATTTTGCTGGCGAGGCTGAGGAACAGGCTGAGACAGCCACCTCTATGGAGAAAATGTTTGCACTGGCCCTGCTGGCCATCTATATGTTGATCGCAATTCCGCTGCGCTCTTATGTTCAGCCGCTGGTAATCATGATGGCAATCCCGTTTGGCGTGGTCGGCGCTGTTCTGGGGCACTGGCTCTATGACCTGCCGCTGGGCATTCTCTCGCTCAACGGCATTATTGCGCTGAGCGGTGTGGTGGTGAACGACAGCCTGCTGCTGGTGGCGCGATTCAATGAAACTCGCGACGAACACAGCAGCCTGCAATCGGCGATCACCACAGCATGCAGTAGCCGCCTGCGCGCGGTCTTGTTAACCTCAGTAACAACGTTTGCCGGACTGATGCCACTGCTGGGGGAGACATCACTGCAAGCGCAGTTTCTGATTCCCGCCGCGGTATCTTTGGGCTACGGCATACTGTTTGCTACAGTGATTACCCTGATACTGATACCGGCACTACTGCGCATACAATACGATATCCACAGCGCGCTGGTTAAACCATCCTCACAAGAGCTGACCCAGCCCCTATGTTGAACGTTCTGTTGGTAGAAGATGACATCGACCTGGCTGCAACGATTGTGCAATACCTCGAGCTGGAGGATATCCACTGCGATCATGCCAGCAATGGCGTGGCAGGCTTGCATTTCATGCGCCTGAATCGCTATGACAGCCTGCTGCTGGACATCAACCTGCCCAGGCTGGACGGGCTCACGGTGTGCCAGCAACTGCGCGACGATGGCGATGATACGCCGGTGTTGATGCTGACTGCACGGGATCAACTTGAAGATAAAATCCAGGGATTCAAGGCCGGCACCGACGACTATCTGGTGAAACCATTTGAACTGGAGGAGCTGGTGGCGCGTGTTCAAGCGCTCGCCAAACGGCGCAGCGGGCAGACACGTGTTTTACAGTATGCAGATCTGGTGATGAATCTGGACAGCAAAACGGTGTCGCGTTCGGGGCGCCAGCTAAAGTTATCCCCCACCGGCTGGCGTTTGCTCGAGTTACTCCTGCGCAACTCCCCAAAGGTGCTGACCAGAGCGACCATAGAGCAATCGCTGTGGGGCGATGAGCCACCTGACAGCAACAGCCTGAAAGTACATATGTTCAATTTGCGCAAAGCCATTGATGGCAACGCTGACGTCCCACTACTGCATACCATTGCCGGCCAGGGTTTTGCTCTGCGGGACATTGCCACACCCGCGAAGGATTTATCGTAATGCGATTTGCGCTCAGTTTACGTTGGTTTGTGTGGCTGACCTTCCTGCTGCTGACACTCACGTTGGTCGCCGGATATTCCATGCTCTCTGCCGACTATTTTATCCGTGGCATGGATAATATCACCGCACTGCAAATGGAAAGAGCCGCGCAAAGCTATCTCGCGGCAACGCCCCAAGATAAACGTTTGCAGCCGGAAACAGTGCTCGACTATACCGTGTTCCCCAAATGGCAGCAGGTACCGGAGAAACTTCGCGGACAATTCGAAGCGGCACAGAAGAAGCCCGACCAGCTGCTAAAGCTCGTCAACAGAAACGAGGACGGCCGCAAACACTCCGTCGACTTTCTGTTCCACTACAGTCGCGGTGAAGGTAACGTTTACGTCACCTATCGTGTCTCTCCAGATACCATTTCGGCGATGGTGAGGAGCAATTCACGAGCCAACCGTGAAAAGCTGTTGATGATAAGCATCGCAGCTGCCATGGCATTATCACTGATAATCTGGCTGCTACTGCGGCGCATCTCTCAACCCGTCAGCCGACTGGTGGAATGGACCAGCACGCTCGACCCTGGCTCACTGAAGACAGCACCGCCCGATTTCACCTATCCGGAGCTCAACAATCTCGCGCAACTGATCCGCAGCAGCCTGTCCTCGGTGCAGGAAAGTCTGGACCGGGAGCATCGCTTCCTGCGCCATACCAGTCACGAGTTACGAACGCCCATCTCTACCTTTCGCAACAATGTTGAGTTATTGCGCAAACTGCAGGCGCATAAACACCCTATAGACGAGCAGGAAAAACAGGTCATCGAGCGTCTCGACCGCTCCAGCCTCACCATGAAGCACCTCACTGAAACACTGCTGTGGTTGAGTCGCGACAGTGCACAAGCGCCACCCACACAAGACGTGGCGCTGCACGAGCTGATTGCACAACTGACGAATGAAGTTGAGTATCTGCTGAAGGACAAACCGGTCGAGGTGGTTCTGGACACCGAGCCCTGTCAGCGGGTACTGCCGGAAACCGTCGTGCGTATCGTCGCAGGGAACTTGATTCGCAATGCCTTCCAGCACACCTGGGAAGGCACAGTAACGATCCGCCAGCAAGGAGCGACCGTCGAGATTACCAACCCCTATGAACCAACCCCCGGCAATACCGATCTGGGGTTTGGCCTGGGGCTGAATCTGACAGAACAGTTGTGCCAAAAGCTTAACTGGAAATATACCAACACGGCACAGGGCAGTGAGCGCTGCGCTGCAGTGACATTCTCCTCATAGCAGACAGGCCGCAACACAACAGGCACACACCGTATCAGTGTGCGCCTGTTTCGAAGCTCACCCGCTACAGATTCTCCTCCGCAAAAGCCGCTAATCGGGAGCGAACAATCCCGTTGACGTGCATGATCCCCGCATGCGGGTAGGCCTTGGTTTTCTCCACGAGATACGTCAGCCCCGAGGTCAGTGGTGAAATATACTTGTTGTCGATCTGTGCGAGGTTGCCCAGGACAACAATTTTCGAGTCTGCGCCCATCCGGCTTATAACTGACTTCAACTGGAACTGGGTAAGGCCCTGTGCCTCGTCGATAATGACATAGGCGTTATTGAACGAACGTCCGCGCATAAAGTTGAGTGATTTAAACTGTATGTTGGCGCGCTCCTTTACATAGCTGATGCTGCCATTACAGGACTCATCCGCACCGTGCAGAATCTCCAGATTATCATCAAACGCCGCCAGCCAAGGCGCCATCTTCTCCTCCTCGGTGCCCGGTAGAAAGCCTATTTCCTCGGCAATGGGCGGTGTGGAGCGTGCGACTATCAACTTGCTGAACCTGCGCTGTTCGAGAATGGCGTGCAGCCCATAGGCCAGCGCCAGCAAGGTTTTCCCGGAACCTGCAGGGCCTGTCATTACAGTCATATCGACACCGTCATCATCGAGCAGGGACATCGCCATCGCCTGTTCCAGATTGCGCGGCGCCAGCCCCCAGAAGCGTTTATTCATCAGGTTGTCACGGCTGTCGCAGCGCAGGTAGACAAAATCCCTGTCGACGCGCTTCACAAACGCCATAAACTCCTGATCATCATGGACAAACATATTGGGATAGGCCTGCGGCAGCGACTTGCGCGGGACACGGTGCAGGGTGCAGTCATCTTCGCGCAGGGTGTCAACCTCACTGATTGTGGACCAGAAATCGCCACTGATGTGTTCATAGCCGGTGGCCAGTAGGTCAATGTCATCAAGCACACGGTCGCGGCGATAGTCCTCTACATGCATCAAACCAGAGCCCTTGGCCTTGATGCGCATGTTTATGTCCTTGGTTACCAGGCAAATAAACTCCTCGGGATTCTCTGCCTGTAGCCTCAGCGCCACGTTGATAATCCGGTTGTCATTGGCCTGGGCGGGGGTGCCGTCGAGGTAGGGTACATCTGTGTTGTCGGCCAGGCGCTGGTCCGGGTAGATCGCCAGCGTTCCCGGCGCGTAATTTTCCAGTGCCGTGCCCGGCACCGGCACGCCCGCCTGAATTTCCTGCGGAGAGGCAGCCTCAACGACTTTATCGATCATATTGATAGCGATGCGGGCCTCGCGGCTGACGGTTTTATCGTGCCGGTCCTTGATATGATCGAGCTCTTCCAGCACGGTCATGGGAATGACCAGATGATGTTGTTTGAAGGCCGTGACGGCCATCGGGTCGTGCAACAGGACGTTTGTATCCAATACGTACGTTTTCTTGATAACAGGTTTCAGGGGAATGGTTTTTTCTACACGCAGGGTAGAACCTGAGTCCATAGGGGAATCCTCATAATAATTTTACGAAAAAATAGGTGAGAGAGATTGTCGCGAAGAGCCCGATACGTCCGGTCGGGTGAAGCGTGGCAGGAAGCGTTTTGTGAATGTCCTGGAGTGTCTTTGGAGGGTGTAGGCAGCCCCAGCTGTCGATACACACTGGCGATAATGTTGTGCTTGTAATGTGGCGCAGGACAATCGGATAAAACCAGATGACCCAGCGCCCCGAAACATATCAAAGGCACACCCCGGCGGATTGAAACCGCATACCCCGATTATTAAACCCCCCGGATCAACCTGTCAATGCCGCCTGCCAAATAGACCGAACTTTCAGTCTCTACCGGCAGCTCCAGTGTCAGAAAAATTTACACTCGCCACAGCCAGTTTTTTTAACTTGTTGAAACTACAGGAATAAATATGGCGGCATGATTTTTGCCTTGATCTAAGAACGTGGTATGGTTACGCCACATTACAATAATTCAAATATGTATCGGGCGGTTTCGCAGCCCCTTAAAGGATAATTCCCATGACCAATTCCAGAACAATGCCCTCCGGCACGCTGCCGGGGTTCCGTGATTTTTTTGTGTGTATAGCCCTGGCGGCCTGCCTGGCATTTGCCGCAGCACCTACGCTGGCTCAGCCTTCATTTATTACCTTCGAAAGTGGGCCGGTCCGCCCTGTCGCCATCAGTCCGAGCGGCGAAGTGTTGGCGGTTGTAAACACACCGGACAACCGCGNTGAAATATTCGGGGTTCTGGCTGGATCGCTGATCCCGCTTGGCTCTGTGCCTGTCGGCATGGAACCGGTTTCAGTGGCAGCCCGCTCAGACACGGAATTCTGGGTTGTTAACCACCTGTCAGACAGTGTGAGTATCGTCGATCTATCAAGCGCGCCCTTTCGAGTGAGTCGCACACTGCTGGTAGGTGATGAACCCCGGGACATCGTATTTGCCGGAACTGAGGATGGGGGGCAGTCCGTTGAGCGCGCATTTATCACGACAGCACACCGTGGACAACACCGCGAAGATCCCTCAATAGCCTCTGTACCTGGCGCTGGTGACCCGCAACTGATCACCCCGGGCATCGGTCGGGCAGACGTCTGGGTGTTCGATGCCACGAACCCCGGTGACACCCTAGGCGGCACGCCAGTAGAAATTCTCAGCTTCTTTGCTGATACACCGCGTGCATTGGCGGTCTCTGCAGATAACACCACGGTCTATGTAGCCGCCCATCATTCAGGAAACCAGACCACTGTAATCAACGAAACCACGGTAAATGGCAATATGCCTGGCCCGGCTCAAAATATCTCTGGTGATACCCGCCCGGATACAGGNGCCATGGTGAAGTTTGATGGCAGCAAATGGCTCGATGCCGACGGCGTAGACTGGAGCAGCGCAGTCAACTTCAACCTGCCAGATCATGATGTCTTCTCGATTAATGCCAACACGCTCGCCTCCAACTCAGTGGTAGAGTATGACCACGTAGGCACGATCCTGTTCAACATGGCGGTAAACCCGGTGACAGGCCGCGTCTATGTAACGAATACAGAATTGCCCAACCACATCATATTTGAAGGCCCGGGAAATCACGGCGGCAGTACTGTTCAAGGGCGTCTTTCAGAGTCCCGCATCACAGTTTTGAACCCTGCCAACGGCAGTGTGGACCCCCAGCACCTCAACCAGCATATCGATTACAGCCAGCTGCACACGGATCCCGGCGCAAATCATGCCGCTATCAATGCACAAAAGAGTCATAGCCTTGCGACACCGCTGCAGCCAGTGGTTTCCAGTGATGGCTCAAAACTGTACGTGGCTGCCTACGGATCGGCAAAAATCGGGGTTTTCGATACACCGGGTATTGAAGCGGCAAATTTTGAAACCAGCTTCGACCCCACGGTGGAAAGTGGCAACTATATTTCCACCGGTGGCGGCCCGGCCGGCATGGTACTGGATGAAGCGAATAACCGTCTTTATGTACTGACGCGATTTGCCAACCAGGTCGAAGTGATCAATCTGGCCAACAATAACATTGTAGAGACCCATGCCCTGCACAACCCCGAGCCACAAGGCGTGGTCGACGGGCGTCCATTTCTCTACGATGCAGTTGCCACCTCTGCCAATGGCGAAACGTCCTGCGCCAGTTGCCATATTTTCGGTGACATGGATCAGCTCGCCTGGAACCTGGGCAACCCCGATGAGCACATAACAACGAACTTCCAGAAAGCCTCTCCGGGCTTACCGCTGGGCATCGACGCCACCTTCCACCCCATGAAAGGCCCCATGACAACCCAAACACTGCGGGGCATGTCAACTCACGGCGCGCTTCACTGGCGGGGCGACCGGGTTGATGGCTTCCTCGGGCAGGACGGCTGCGCGGAGCCAACAGGTTCTCACTGCTCCGAGATATTTTCGTTTTTTAACTTCATTGTTGCCTTCGAGGGCCTGGTGGGAATGGAAGGCACCATAACGAATGAAGAAATGGTGAAGTTTACGATTTTCGCGATGGAATTAACGCTGCCGCCCAACCCCATCCGCGCACTGGATAACTCACTGGATTCGATCGAACAGGCCGGCAAGGACGATTTCTTTGCGCCCTTCAACGACGGTGTTGCAGCCTGTGAAGGCTGTCACGAGCTTGAGCCTGAAAATGGCTTTTATGGCACCAGGGGCGACCAGACATTCGAAGGTGAGCCCCAGTCCTTCAAGGTTGCACATATGCGCAACCTGTATCACAAGGTGGGCATGTTCGGTCATTCCTCCTCCGAAATCAGTTCAGATACGGACGGACACCAGGGTGACCAGATCAGAGGCTTCGGGTTCCTTCACGATGGCTCTCATGACACGATAGAAACATTCCTCTCAGCAGGTGTTTTCAATACCAACGATAGCGAAGAGCGCAATCTGGCAGCTTTTGCTGCCGTCTTCCCAACTGACCTGGCACCCATTGTGGGGCAACAGGTCACACTGACCTCCGCTAACAGGGCTATTGCAGACCCCCGCATCGACCTGCTTGTTCAGCGGGCCAGCTCGGCTTTCCAGTCATTCATTCTGGGTGGCACAACGACGGAGTGTGAGTTGATTGCCAAGGGTACGGTAAATGGAGAACCCAGAGGCTGGCTGCGCCAGATCAACGGGCTATTTATCTCTGACGTGAACACCACTCTCACCGATGGACAACTGCGAGATCTTGCGGCTGTAGAGGGCCCCATAACATACACCTGCGTGCCTCCCGGTTCCGGCGAGCGTATGGCGATCAATCGGGATAGCGACAGTCATCTCGACGGCCTGGACAACTGTCCCTCAGTGGCCCACGAAAGCCAGGCGGATAGCGACAACGACGGGATCGGTGATGCCTGTGACCCCGTGCAGGATCCGGATACCGATGGTGACGGCTGGCCTGACAAGCTCGATAACTGTCCGAAAATCGCAAACCCCGGACAGGAGGATGCTGATTCCAACGGGCGCGGTGACGCCTGTGAAAACAGTCCTATCGGTTGCTAGAAACAGGTAGGCGTTACAAACGCCTTTAACTAGTCAGTGTACTTTCCAGGGGCCTCAGGCCCCTGTTTTCGTTAATGGGCCCCGGTTTTCAGTTACGGCGCCCGCCACTCACCGGGACTGCACTGCCAATTCTTACTGGCTTTTACAATACGCTGCTGGGGAGTGACCCTGAACATATGAGTCTCACCGGATGGCAGCAGCAGAAAAGCAGCCATGGTCGGCGCTCCCTCATCACTAAAATACGACAGCACCTGTATGGGGCCATTATTGCCATAGAGCAGGGGCTGGTCGGCAACTCCCCTGGCACGCGCGATGTTCTCGCTGCCCACCCACAGCTCCAGAGTGACCAAACCCAAGCGCTCAGTACACGAATAGTAGGCTTGTTCAGGGCTGGCAGACCAGGTTACGCCTGCCATAAAGTCTTCCTCGCCGCCTGTCGTGCCCTGGACCTTTGACAACACATCATCGAGGTGGGCGCCACTGACAAGCGGAGCAACAAGCAGGGAGAGAATCGGAATCCAGTACCTCATACATTTTTACTCTATTGTGTTAATCGGCAGCGCTCACATTCATAACTGAATTTCCCGGCGCACTCAAATAGATTTTGAATTGCCGCGCTCCTCGCTCTCTCGCCATTGTCGCTTCAAGGGAGATAACATCTGGTGTGAATCTGCGGTGATTGCAGGTGTTCACAGTCCGATTCCAGCAGTCTGGAAGAATCGACTTGTCACTACCTTTCGAACAGAACTCACTGACAGCCGTGGCGATTTCGGCTACGATGCACAGCCTATATCTTTAAATAAAGTTGTCCCACGAATGCTCAGCCAGGATACCCTCTCGCAACTGCAAGGCCTGAAGTCGCAAATGGAGGCCGAGAAAGAACGCGCCGAAGCGGTAATCAAAGGCACCCAGGCCCGCTACGGTTTTGCGGTACTCGACGATGGGCGGGAGATATTCATTCCGCCGCAGGAAATGCTCAAGGCCTTTCCCGATGATCGGGTGAAGGTCTGTATTCGTCCCACCAAAGACAACAAAACCATCGCCGATATCGAAAAACTGGTGAACAGCCCACTGCTGGACTTCACCGGCCGTTGCGTGCGCAAAGGAAAAGCTGTTTTTGTGGAGCCAGATCTCAAACAGTTGAACCGCTGGCTGTTTATTCCGCCGCAAGCACGCAACGGCGCAAAAGAGGGAGACTACCTGCGCTGCGCTATCCTGCGCCATCCTATTCGCGATGGAAAACCGCAGGCCAAAGTGCTTTCTGTTATCGGCGATGAGAGTACACCCGGCATCGAAAACCTGTACTGCATTGCCAAGTACCGTCTGGCCACGGCATGGAGCAACGCCGTCAAAGAGGAAATCAAGGAGATCAAGGAGCAGCTCTCACCGCTCGAAACACAGAAGCGCCGCGATCTCACCGACCTCGAATTTGTTTCCATCGATTCCAGTAAAACTCTGGATATCGATGATGCGCTGTACGCCGAGATCAGCACCGACGGCTGGGTGCTGTTCGTCGCTATCGCGGACCCCACCGCCTACATTGGCAACGAATCCAACTTGCGCCGCGATATGGCAGCGCGAGGAACATCTGTTTACTTCCACGGTGACGTATTACCAATGCTGCCAGAGGAGCTCTCGCAGGATACCTGTGCGTTGTCCGAGGGTGTCGACCGCGCCGCACTGGTGTGCAAGATCGCTATCAGTGACAGCGGCGAAATTGGTGACTTTGAGTTTATCGAAGCGACCATTCGCTCGCGGGCAAAACTGTCGTATTTCGCTGTTGATCGCTACCTTAACGGCCAGTACGACGAACTCATGAGCCACGCCTCACCGCTGGAAACGCTGTATCAGCTATACCGAGCATTGCGTGCGCGCCGTGAGCAACACAATCTGGTGATGGATGATCGCCAGGAATATCGTTGGGTAATGAACGACGATAAACAAATCGAGACCATTGAACCGACAGAAAAACTGCTGTCACAAAGGCTGGTGGAAGAATGTATGGTTGCCGCCAATCGTTGTGCAGCAAGCTTCCTGCAGACTCACAAGGCCAGTGGCCCGTTTGTATCGCACCCAGGCTTTCGCGCTGATCGCAGTGATGAGGTGAAAAAGTTTCTTACCCTGCATGCACCGGAGTTGGCTGAGCTAGATCACACTACCGTCACTGGCTATCGCGATATCATGCGCGGCCTCGCCGCTTCCGAGAATCCGCTGCCGCTGCGCGCCATGGTCAATCGCCTGCTGACGCGCGCGGAGCTCTCCTGCGAGCCAGCACCGCATATGGGCATGGCACTGGACTGCTACACCAATTGCACATCGCCGCTGCGAAAGTACACGGATTTTCTGGTGCACCTGCAGATCAAAGCGTTACTGCACGAGACTGAAGCCAAAAAAGTCGATCCGGACACACTGGCCGAACTGAAGGTGCGCCTCGGTGCCTGCCGCGCCGCCACACTGGAAGCGGAGCGCTGGCTCGCCAGCAATTACCTGAAACGTATTACCAGCGACAGCCCCCCCATTTTCAATGCCACCATCACCCATGTCACCAGCAGCGGATTCAGCGCGAGGCTGGACGACAATGGTTTAACGGGCTTCGTAGATTTACGCAAGGATCCGGAAAAGTTCAGCTACGACAAATGGACGGCAAGCCTCACCAGCACTACCCGGCGGTTCCAGTTAAATCAAAGTGTGCAGTTGAACTTTCTGGGCGCCGATGAGGAGGGATCATTTCAATCCCTGTTCAGTCCCGTTGCGGACTGCGGTCTGAAATCC
Source organism: Halioglobus japonicus (assembly GCA_902705825.1). GTDB lineage: Bacteria > Pseudomonadota > Gammaproteobacteria > Pseudomonadales > Halieaceae > Marimicrobium. The sequence continues at coordinate 105,063 of CACSIL010000003.1, forward strand.
ACCGTCAAATCGGACTAATCTGCCCGCGGGGACGCGGCTTCTTTTTCGTGCATCGCGCGTGGCAGAACGTTACTGTAGCGGGAAAGATGCTGCTGCAGGCCAGAGACCAGTTGTATCATCTCCCGCACACCCAGGTTGCGCAAATACTCGCCCATCTCGGTGTGACTTCCACTGATGGCAGAGACATCCATCGTTTGGAATGCATCGATAATTGATTGTTCGCGCAGTGTGTAAGCCTCATCACCAAAAATAAGCTTGGTGAAAGTATTCACAATCGCGATTTCAGTGACCGGCTGTTCTTTTTCTTTTAACGCGCGTCCCATCCAGATTACCTCCGCCGCCCTTCTTAACCACTGAGCAGCTCTTTTCCATGAGTTTTCAGTATGGCGGAGAGATCGCAACGCTCTGGTCATTTTTCAGGCAATTTTGCACAAACTGAGGCAGAAATATCGGCAAACGCCCAATTTGGGTCAGGATTTTGCCGCTGTGGCAATCAAGGGGCGCTAGAAAATAGCGTGCCCCGGCGTGCGTGGGAACGGTATGGCATCGCGCACATTTTCCATACCGGTGACATAATTCAGCAAACGTTCAAAGCCGAGACCGAAGCCGGCGTGGGGGACAGTGCCATAGCGACGCAGATCGCGGTACCACCATAAATCCTCACGCAGCGCCTCATCCATCCGCGAGTCCAGCATGTCCAGACGCTCCTCACGCTGGGCGCCACCGATGATCTCACCAATCCCTGGCGCCAGCACATCCATCGCCGCTACGGTTTTGCCATCATCGTTCAGGCGCATGTAGAAGGCCTTGATATCTTTAGGGTAGTTCATCACAACCACAGGCCTGCCCACATGCTTCTCGGTCAGATAGCGCTCGTGCTCGGATGCGAGATCCAGCCCCCAGTCCACCGGAAACTCAAAGGCCTGACCGCTGTTTTTCAGAATTTCGATCGCCTCGCCATATTCCATGCGCTCAAACGGACTATCGATGACGCCGCGCAGCCGCTCTATCACACCGTCATCGATGTGCTGCTGGAAAAAGGCAATGTCATCTTCGCGTTCTTCCAGCACTGCGCCAATCGCGTGCTTGAGCAGGCTCTCGGCAAGTGCGGCATTGTCGTTGAGATCGGCAAACGCGATCTCCGGCTCCACCATCCAGAACTCTGCCAGGTGGCGGCTGGTGTTGGAGTTTTCTGCCCGGAAAGTAGGGCCGAAGGTGTAAACCTTGCTCATCGCCAGACAGTAGGATTCCACCTCCAATTGCCCCGATACGGTCAGGAAGGACTCAGCGGCAAAAAAATCTTTCTCAAAATCCACCGCTCCGCTGTCATCGCGTGGCAGATTGGTGAAATCCAGCGTGCTCACTTTGAACAGTTCACCGGCCCCTTCACAATCACTGCCGGTGATGATGGGCGTATTGACCCAGTGAAAGCCATTGTCGTAAAAATAATTGTGGATGGCATGGGCCAGCGTATTGCGCACACGCGTGATCGCTCCAAAGGTATTGGTACGCGGGCGCAGGTGGGCCTGAGTGCGCAGGTATTCAAAGCTGTGGCGCTTTTTGGCAATGGGATAGGTCTCTGGATCATCAACACCGCCGATCACCTCGACCGCGCTGGCCTGAATCTCCATACTCTGGCCCTTGCCCTGAGACTCCACCAACTCCCCACTGACGACAACCGCACACCCGGTGGACAGGGTCAGCACCTCTGGCTCGTAGTTGTCCAGGGTATTGGGCACCACCGCCTGTATCGCATCGAAGGCAGAGCCGTCGTGCACAGCCAGAAACGATATCCCGGCCTTGGAATCGCGCTTGCTGCGCAGCCAGCCTTTGACGGTGACCTGTGAGCCCAGGGCTACTTTGCCGCTGAACAGGGTGGCGATGGAGTTGTATTGGGGCATTGCAGTGGTCTTCTGTTAGAACGGAATTGCTGGCGCGTAGGTTACCTAAACCTGTTCAGAGCTACCAGTAGATAAGGGCTGAATGATTCATTGCCACTTGTGCCCCCGGCGGCACATACGCACACCGGGGATATCCGCATCAGTAATCAAACGACTGCCCGACCAACTCCTCAGATAAAAGCCATAGGCGATCAGCCGCCGCCTGATTAACCGCATAGGGTTCCACGCCAGTACTCTTACCTTCCACCGCCGTCGCTGCAATCTGGCAGTCCTCCAGATAAATTCCACCGCGGCCCGAGAGTTGCGGCGATGACGCCGCCCAGACGGTGGTGGCAGCACCCTGCTCCACGGATTTAAACTCCAGTTTCTGGCCGGAAGGGCTTTTTTCACTCAGCGTGACAAGATCGGCCTCCTCCATATGACGACCGAGATTCGTCATGATCGCACCGGGATGGACAGCGAATGAACGCACACCCCGTTCCCGGGTACGCAGATCCAGACCCACGGTAAACAGTACATTAGCGGTCTTGGACTCACCGTATGCCTGCCATTTGTCGTAGGGGCGACGCAGGTAGGAGGGGTCGTCAAAATTAAAACGCGCAAACTTGTGTCCCGCCGAACTGAGGTTGATCACCCTGCCGGGGGCACCGTCCAGCAACGCTTCTGACAACAAGCCGGTGAACAGGAAGTGGCCCAGGTGGTTGGTGCCAAATTGCATTTCAAAATCCTGCGCCGTGCGCTGCAGCGGACAGGCCATAACACCTGCGTTATTGATCAACAGCTGAATTTCCGAGTGATACAGCAGTATTTCTGTGGCCGCGTTGCGCACACTGTTGAGATCAGCCAGATCCATACGCTGCGTGAGCAGTTGTGCATCCGGTTGCGCTTGCAGCAACTGGGCTGCAACGGCTTCCAGCTTGTCCTCGTCGCGCGCGACCATGAGTACGGTCGCACCCGCAGCGGCCAACACGCGGCAGGTTTCTAAACCCAACCCGGAGGAGGCACCGGTAACAACGGCGAGTTTACCCTCCAGGGAAATACCCTCAATTACCTGATCGGTTGTGGAGCTTGCATCAAAGCGGTTCATGCTGAGTTTCCCCATTTGTTTCAGTACAAGTATTGTGGCCCCTGACGATTGCCGTTTTAATGGCCAGATCGGTCACAGACCACTGCTTTAAGCTTACAGGTTTTTTTATGAACGCCAATCACTCAAATTTCCTAGAAAATGGTAACTACATCAGTTTTGCCACTAAAAAACGCTCCGGCGACTGGGTGGCCACCCCCGTTTGGTTCGCACCCGACCAGGGCAATTACTATCTCTTCAGCGCCGGGAACGCGGGCAAGGTAAAGCGCCTGCGCAACTTCAGTGAGTCGCGCATTGCGCCGTGCACCATGACAGGTACGCTTACTGGCGAGTGGTTGGACACGCACGCCTATGTGCTCGACGATCCTGCAGACCAGGCCACAGCACTGAAGGCACTGCGCCGCAAATACGGTTTACAAATGTTGACGGCAGACTTCTTCTCCCGCCTCACAGGCAAAATGGCACGCCGAGCGTATATCCGGATTGAACCTCAGTAACTCTCGTGCAGGAGTTCTTCCATAGCGCTTCATCGGGCTCCGTGTGTATCCGGGCCTGTTTTATGACGTTCACTGCCGCGACGGCGGTGGGTGTGGGAATTGCAGTGGGCTAGCTCGGCGAGCTGTGCGCTCAGGCCGTGGTATGCAAGCCGCATTCGCGGCCGTCAAACACCTTGGTGGGGTCGAAGTAGTGCTTGCAGGTGGGCAGATCGTAGCGCGCCATATACGCTTCTACATCATCTTCTGACCAGTAGAACAGTGGTGCGACCTTGATGATGCCACGACCATCCATTGACACAATATCCAGGCTCTTACGCATTTCGGTTTCTTCGCGGCGAATACCTGTCAGCCAGATTTCCGGCTGCAATTCATCCAGCGCGCGCGCAAACGGCTCTAACTTCACCTGCCGGGTGAATTCCTGATGGCGCTCTTCTTCATCGACGGTGGGGATGCCACCCATGATGGCATTGCGCCGCTCGGAGGTCATTTCAGGCGAGTAGACAAGGATGTTCAAATCCAGATCTCGAATTAAACGCTCGGCCACCACATAGGTGTCGCGCAGGTTGTAGCCGGTATCGACCCAGACGGTTGGCACGGTTTTGTCGATTTCACTCACCAGATGCAACATCACCGCCGCGTTGCGGCCCATGCTGGTAGTCGCAATCGTCTTGCGGCCCAGACTCAGAGCCCAGGTCACAATCTCGGCAGCACTGGCATTGCGCAAGCTGTCGTTAATGCTGTCAAGATCCAATTTCAAGCGGCTGTCATACCCATAGAGAAAGCGTCAAGTTGGGCACTTTATAGAATCAAAAAGGGAGTTACAAATAACCAGGAAGCATATAGATATAGCTGATTTATCAATGCACCCTTCCCGTCCACGGTGAGCGGCCGCTGATACCGGGATAATTAGCGGCTTAAGCGGCCGCCCGCGTTGCAGACTTTTCCAGCTCTGCGTGCAAATCGAGGAACTGCCCAGTTAGCTTGTGACTGGGTGCCATATCGATCAGCGGCCGGTGATCGCGGTGCGATTCTTTCATCTTCACCGAGCTGTTGAGATAGGTTTTGAACACTGGCAGCCCCTCGGACTCCAGCTCCGCCACCAGTTCACCGGGCAATCTCGCCTGCGAGTTGAACTGGTTGATAATAACGCCCTCCACTTCCAGATCGGGGTTGTGATCCTCCTGCAGCTCGCCGATGTTATCCAGCAGTGAATACAGGCTCTGGCGAGCAAAGCTGTCACAATCGAACGGAATCAACACGGTATCCGCAGCAATCAATGCGGATTTGGAATAGAAGTTGAAGCTGGGCGGTGTGTCAATGTACACCCGGTCGTACTCGTCGTTGAGTTTTTCCAGCGCATCGCGCAATTTGTAGATCTTGTAGCGCGATTCCAGCTCTTTCTCCATCGTGGCCAGCACCGGACTGGAGGGCAGCAGAAACAGGTTCTCGTAAGGGGTTTCCCAGACGAAGGAATCCGGGTTTTTACGCATTTTGCGCGAGCCCACCGTCTGCCGATACAAACCGGCCACGCCCTGCGCTTCGGCGGGAAAGGCGTCAGCGTCGATCTCTCCGACCAGATAGTGCGTGGTGTTGCCCTGCACATCGAGGTCTATCACCAGAGTGCGATAGCCCATCGCCGCTGATATTGCGGCCAGATTACAGGCAATACTGGTCTTGCCGACCCCACCTTTTTGATTGAATACAACGCGTTTCATAAGCAGATGACCCAGCTGGATTTGAAGAAAAAGGTTGCTCTGCTAGTGTAAACAATGGCGCCCTGTAATGTAAGCGCCAGCCCTGACGAAACACCGAATTTCTCGCCGGAATGTCCGCTGCACTGCGCGTTAACGCTACCAGATGTCCTTGTACAGTTGCACGATATCCCGCGCATCGGGGATGCGTGGGTTATTGGCCGGCGAGCCTGAATCCAGCGCCTGCTGCGCCATCAGCTCGAGCGTATCAAACCAGACATCGCGTGCTATACCGAATGCTTTTGGCCCGGGCACCTGCAGATCTGTGGTGAGGGCAGCCAGCGCATCCACCAACTTCGCACAGGCGAGCTGGTCGGTGTCCGCCGGCTCCGCTATGCCCATATAGCGCGCGCACTCGGCATAGCGCTGTGGGGCATGATCGACCGTCCATGCGGTGATCCGGGGCAGCAGCATGGCATTGCTCAAGCCGTGGGGCACATGGAACAGCGCACCAATGGGGCGGCTCATGCCGTGAATCAGCGTCACCGAGGCATTGGCAAAGGCGATGCCGCCCTGGGTCGCGGCCAACATCATCGCCTCGCGCGCCTGCCGGTTGTCCGGCTCGGCACAGGCCGTGCGGATATTCTGGTAGATCGTGCGCATCGCCGTGAGCGCGATACTGTCGGTGAACGGGTTGGCCTTGCGGCTGATATACGCCTCCAGCGCATGGCACAGGCTATCGATGCCGGTGTCTGCCGTGAGCCGGTAGGGCATGGTCAACGTCAGCTCATAGTCCACAAGGGCTGCCACCGGCATCAGTCCCAGGCCCATACACAACATTTTTTCCTGTGTATCGGTATCCGTGATGATGGCCACGCGCGTGGCTTCGGAGCCTGTCCCTGCGGTGGTCGGAATGGCGATAATCGGCAGACCACTATCCACCTGGCGCGGCACCTTGTAGTCCCGCATAACACCACCGTGCTCAGCCAGTACGGCTACGGCCTTGGCCGTGTCCAGAGAACTGCCGCCACCGAGTGCCACCACACAATCGAAATTGCCGCCGCGCAACTGCGCGAGCGCGGCATTCACACTGTCAGTGGTAGGATCCGGCACGCAGTCACCGAACAGACCATAGTCGATACAGGCCTCATCCAGCGGCGCCTGCAGTTGCGCACAATAACCGCTGTCGACCATGTACGGGTCTGTGACAAGCAGGGGCCGCGACAGCCCCAGCTCGGCAAGCGTGGCGACCAACTGCCCGCTGGCGCCCGCACCGACCCGCAGGATACGCGGCAGGTTGATGTTCGCGGCCAAACTATCAGCCCTTGATATCAATCAGGTGAATTTCAAACACCAGTGCGGTGTTGGGTGGAATGGCATTGCCTGCACCCTGCTCGCCGTAGGCCAGCTGCGGCGGGCAAGCAATCCGCCACTTGTCACCTACCGACATCATTTGCAACGCCTCAGTCCACGCCGGAATCACCTGATGAACACCAAATTCAGCGGGTTCGCCGCGCTGCACGGAGCTGTCAAACACAGTCCCGTCAACCAGCGTGCCGTGGTAGTGCGTGACGACTGTTGATTGCGGGCCAGGGCTGGTACCGCCGTTACCGCTTTCCAGCACTTCATACTGCAGGCCGCTGGCGGTAGTAGACACGCCTTCGCGCGCGGCGTTGGCAGTCAGAAATTGCTTTGCCAGCGCCTCACTCTTGGCGCCGAGCTCCGCCGCCTTCTCCTGCTGGCGGCGCTGAATCACCTCGTAGCTGGGATTGATCTCTTCTTGTGTGACAGCAGACTGCTGTTGCCCATACCAGTGTTGGATGCCAGCGATAACGGCTTCCACATCCAGCCCGTCAAAGTCATTGCGCAGCAATTGATTGCCAAATTGCAGCCCAAAACCATAGCTGGCTTTTTGTTCGTCAGTGTTGAGTTCGACTTCAGGAAGTAATGCCATATGTAATTTCCGCTATCATGAGTTCAAAAGAAGGGGCGCACTTTAACATATCAGGCCAATAACGGGAGGCTCACAGTGATGGAGAAGACCATCGACGCCATTCACAACTTCTGGTTCGGGGAACTGGATGAGAACGGCCTGTGTACAACTGACAGACATGCGCTTTGGTTTGGCGCCAGCGATGCAACCGATGCACTCTGCCGCAAACAGTTTGGCGCGGCGCTTGAGCAGGCGTTGGCCGGGGAGTTACAGGACTGGGCGCAGACCGACCGCGGCCTGCTGGCGCTGGTGGTGTTACTGGACCAATTGTCCCGCAATATCCACCGCAACACCGCGCGCGCCTTCGCCGGAGATCCCAGCGCGCTTTGGCTGGCACAAACGACAATCGCCTCTGGCCGCCACCTGCAACTGCCTGCCATTCACCGCGTGTTTCTCTACCTGCCACTGGAGCATTGCGAGGATCTGGCGGTACAGGAAAAAAGCGTTGCGCTGTTCGATGCATTGGCAGACAAGGCCGGGGATGCACAGTTTGACAGCTTCAGTCGCTTCGCCATTGCCCACCGTGATGTCATCGCCCAATTTGGCCGGTTTCCCCACCGCAATGCCGCACTGGGGCGGCGTTCAAGCGCAGAGGAACTGGCCTACCTGAAAAAGCACGGCGGTTTTTAACCCGACCGGGGCACCCTGTCGCCAGGCCCCACAGATACCGGGCGCAACGCATAGTGCTTTCCCGTCATCTGTGCCTGCCATACCGCGAACGCGCCGCTATCGAGATCATCATAGGCCTGCTGAATGGAATCATTCACCTGCTGATACGCGAGCTCCTCCCAGGGACACTCCTCACGGGTAAAAAATCGACAGTTCATCGACTCCACGCCCGGCTCGCACAGCGTCGTATTCACCGTCGCCCGAAAGCCCATGTAAAGCTGGTTGATAAATGTGATACTGCCGCTCATATACAACTGCAACCGCTCCGGCGGCAGCACCACACCCGCCTCCTCCTGCAGTTCACGCGCGGCGCCCTCGGCCAGGGTCTCCCCCTGCTCCAGAAAACCGCCGGGAATGGCCCACTTACCGCGCTGCGGGTCCAGATCGCGCTGCACCCACAGCAGACGCTTGCCGCAGGCGACAAACGCGGTGACCACAACGCGGGGATGGTCGTGCAGAGCGACCTGACAACGCTGGCAAAACCAGTGATTACGCACCTCATTACCGACCACATGCGGCAGCAGCGGACCACCGCAATCGGGGCAAAAATTCATGTCAGCTACAGGTGTGCTCATCGTGCCCTGACGATAGCACTTTGCCTTGGCAAAAGCATTGCGGCTATGCTGGCGACCTGACAACTGTAGAGGGCTTCCATGAGAGACTCAGAATTGAACGTACAACTGCTACTCACCGGCAACGAAATCATGAGTGGCGACACCGTGGATTCCAACTCTGCGATGATTGCACAGCGCCTCGGCGAGCTGGCTATCGGCGTCTACCGCAAGGTCACGGTGGGCGATGATGTGCCGCTGTTAACGCAGGAACTGACGGCAATGTGCGCCAGCGCCGATCTGGTTATCGTCAACGGTGGGCTGGGGCCAACCATCGATGATCTCACCGCGGAAATTCTCGCGGCGGTTGCCGGTGTCCCACTTCAGGAACACCCGGAGGCGGTTGCACACCTGCAACAGTGGTGTGCAAAGCGCAACCTGCACCTCAACGCCGCTAACATGAAACAGGCGATGCTTCCTGCGGGGGCCGCCATTGTCGACAACCCTGTCGGCAGTGCAGTGGGCTTTGAGCTGACGGTGGGCACTTGTCGCGTGATCTGCACACCCGGCGTGCCCGGAGAATTGCGGCCCATGCTGGACGGTATCGTGGCCGACCTGGCCGCGAAGCTGCAGCGCCCTATGGAACGCAACATTCTGCGCCTGCAAACGTTCGGCCTGGGCGAGTCCACCGCGCAACAGATCATCACCGACAAAATACCCGACTGGCCGCAGGCCGTGGAATTGGGCTTTCGCGCGGGCGCACCGCAAATGGAGATCAAACTCAGCATTAGCAACGCTGCAGCGCGCGACGCGCAACAGCGCTGCCGTGATCAACTACAGCAGTTGTTCGGAGACCACATTATCGGCGAGGGCGATACCACGCTGGCACAGCGCGTACTCGAATTATTGCGCGAACGCGGCGCCACACTGACCACCGCCGAGTCCTGCACAGGTGGCCTGATCGCCTCTCAACTCACCCGCGTGCCCGGCTCTTCCGAGGGCTTTCACGCCGGCTTCGTCACCTACTCCAACGCGATCAAGCATTCGGTGCTGGGTGTCCGTGAAGACACTCTGGCCGAGCACGGCGCTGTCAGCGAGGAAGTGGTGCGAGAGATGGCGCTGGGTGCATTGGAGCGCGCCAGTGCAGATTACGCCATTGCCGTGTCCGGCATCGCCGGGCCCGATGGCGGTTCAGCAGAAAAACCGGTGGGCACCGTCTGGATAGCCTGGGGTGATCGCGACAATATTCGCGCGCGCGGACTGTGTTGGCCGGTAGAGCGCACACTGTTCCAGACCATGATCGCCGCCGCCGGGCTGGATATGATACGCCGCATATTACTGGGCGTTGAGGAGGAGCCGCGCTATTTCGGTCAGCGTCGAATACGCTGATCAGCGCATCGTTGAGCAGTGCGTATCAGGGCTGCAACTGCTCAATGACCCATTCCCGCTGAGCGCCGCGCCGATAGACGAAGCGATCGTGTAAACGGTGCTCGCCGCCCTGCCAGAACTCCAACCGCGCTGGCAGTACTCTATAGCCTCCCCAGAACTCAGGCATGGGGATTTCACCATCGCCGAATCTGTCGCGCATCTGTTGCGCCCGCATTTCCAGCGCGGCGCGATCGGCGATCGCCTGACTTTGCCTGGACGCCCAGGCTGCTATCTGACTTTCACGCGGACGAGTGGCAAAGTACGCAGCCGACTCAGTGCTGCTTATTTTTTGCGCAGTGCCGGTAGCAATGACCTGCCGGTCCAACACATTCCAGGGAAAGTGGATGGAGACACGCGGGTCGCGTTCAATGGCGCGTGCTTTGTCGCTGTCGTAATTGGTGTAGAACACAAAACCGCCTTGGGACAATCCCTTTAGCAACACAATGCGTTGCCAGGGCGCACCGTGCTCGTCCACCGTGCCGAGCACCATCGCGGTCGGATCGTTCAGCTCTGCCGCTATCGCCTGTTCCAGCCATGTTTCAAACTGTCGCATCGGACACGCATCGAGCATGTCCCGGCTCAGGCCGGCGGCGGTGTATTCGCGTCGGAATTGCTCGTATCGCACTGTCATATCCTGCTAATCTATCAGCGGGTATAGTAGCCGCCGGGCAATGCAGAGGCAAAGTTTCGCAGAATGAATACTGCACCAACAATTCGCGACGCGAATCCGGCTGATCTGGATTCCCTTGTCGATACTCTCAGCGATGCCTTTGCTGAAGACCCTATGTTCAACTGGTTATTTCCCAGCACCCGCCTGTACCCGGCGTTCTTCCGCATGCTGGTAAAGGACGTGTATCTGCCACGCGGAATCGTCCACATGGATGAGCAGGGTCGCGCCGCAGCCTTGTGGTTACCGCCCGAAGAGCGCATGAAAATTGCACCTCGCCTGCCCCTGCTGCGCTTTGGTCAGAAGCTGCTGCGCTTAAATGGCCTGCGCCCGGTCTGGCGCGTGATACGACAGAGTTCAATCTTCGCCAAGCATCACCCCAAGGAACCCCACTACTACCTGCAGTTCATCGGCTGCCAGCGCAGCGAGCAGGGGCGCGGCATTGGCGCAGCATTACTCAAGCGCGGCATCCAGATCTGTGACGAGCGCGGCATGCCGGCCTACCTGGAGTGCTCCAACCCCCGCAATATTCCGCTGTACAAGCGCCATGGCTTCACTGTCACAAGCCAGCAGGCCGTGGGCAAGAACGGGCCGATGGCATGGTTTATGTGGCGCGACCCGCGCTGAGCCAACCTCAGTCTTTGGTACTCGGATAGACCGGTGCCCGCTTTGCCATTGCAGGAATCTGTGGAAAGGTAAAAAAATCCTGCCAGTCTTCACCAAAATCTTGCGCGATGCCGCGGCCATAGACGGATTGATAACAGCGATCCATCGCACCAGTCAGCGACTCTGGCGTGGCTATGGACATCAATACAGCGGCCTCCATCATGCCCTCGGTGCGAAGCCGCTGGGCAGGGGCAACATCGTCGCCCTCCGCCAGTGCGGAAAACATCGTGTGCCAGCGTTGCTCGAGTTCGGTTTCCAGTACCTGCATTTTGCGATCTCCTCCGCGTGTGAGTCTTTCCTGCCTGGCATCAAAATAACGCGATGAGTATGCGTGGCAAATCAAAACAGTTAAAGTCGGGCATCTGTGATAATTGAGGAGCCCCGCCTGTGACGGTTTTGCGGCATTCACTTCTGTTCCTGAGCCTGCTGGGGCATACCCTGCTGCCCTACGCTGCGCCTGCCCCGCAGGCCAGCGCACCGGCAACCCCGGCGCCGACAAGCAGCGTCCAGTTAGAGACGCCCGAACCCATTATCGATTACCGCGAGCGTTTCATCCCGGTGGTCGCGCGCCACGGTATGGTCGTGGGGCCCGAGCAACTTGCTGCGGAAGTCGGTGCGCAAATGCTGCGCCAGGGCGGCAATGCGATAGATGCTGCAGTAGCGACAGGATTTGCATTGGCGGTGACCTACCCCCGCGCGGGCAACCTCGCCGGCGGTGGCTTTATGCTTATTCACCTGGCCGGCGATAATCGGCAAACACTGATCGATTACCGCGAAAGCGCCCCCGCCGCCGCTAGCCGCGATATGTTCCTGAACGCCGAGGGCGAGCTGGACCAACAACGCGAGTATTTCAGCCTGCAATCTGCAGGTGTACCCGGCACGGTCGCAGGCCTGCTCTACGCACTGGATAAATACGGCTCGCTGAGCCGAGAACAGGTGTTGGCACCGGCCATAGCACTGGCCAAAGAAGGCTTTCCAGTATCGTTTGCACTGTCCTTTGAAATTGACGCCAGCGCGAAACGTCTGCGGCAAAACCCGGCGGCAGAGCGCCTGTTTTTCAAGCCCGATGGCTCAGTCTATGCAATAGGTGACACCTGGCGGCAACCCGATCTGGCCTGGACATTGAGTCAGATCAGCGACAGCGGTGCAGACGGTTTTTATCGCGGCGAAGTGGCACAGCGCATCACCGTTGAGATGGAGGCCGGGGGCGGCCTGATCACCGCCGCAGACCTCGCCGATTACCGTGTCGTCGAGCGACAACCGGTACGCGGCACCTACCGGGGCTTTGAAGTAGTCTCCACACCTCCACCCTCTTCCGGCGGCGTGCATATACTGCAAATTCTGAACGTACTGGAAGGCTATGACCTACAGGCGATGGGCCACAATTCCGCCGACTACCTGCACCACCTCACAGAAAGCATGAAACTGGCGTACGCCGATCGCAGCCTCTATCTGGCAGACCCGGATTTCGTGGATGTGCCGGTGATGCAATTGATCGACAAAGGCTACGCCAGCCGCCAGCGGGCGCGTATCGATAGCAAACAGGCAACACCGGCGGTAGAGATCGCTCCCGGGCGACCGCTGGGTCCCGAAAGCACTGAAACCACCCACTACAGCGTGGCCGACCGCTTCGGCAATGTTGTCAGCAACACCTATACACTGAATTTCAGCTTCGGCTCCAACATCGCCGTGCCGGGCACGGGTATGCTGCTGAATAATGAAATGGCGGATTTCGCCGCCAACCCCGGCAGTGCCAATGCCTTTGGACTGGTGCAGGGCGAAGCCAACAAAATAGAACCCGGTAAACGCCCCCTTTCCTCGATGAGCCCTACCATTGTATTGCAGGATGGCAAACCCTGGTTAGCCACTGGCAGCCCCGGCGGCAGCGTGATTATCACGACGGTATTGCAAATGGTGCTGAATGCGATGGAATTCGATATGAATGTCGCGACCGCCGCGGCAGAACCGAGAATCCACCACCAGTGGATGCCCGATGTACTGAGAATGGAAGAGGGTTTCAGCCCGGACACCATCCACCTGCTGAAGGCCATGGGCCAACCCGTGGATATCGCAAATCGCACCACCGGGCGCACTAATTCCATAATGATCGAGGATGGCTGGCTGTATGGCGCCACCGATGCCAGGCGGCCCGGCGGATGGGTGGCAGGGTATTAACGGCCGCGTGCCGAGACGTGCCACTGACTTTAAGAACACAGCGTTGCACAAGGTGATGATGTGTCAGGTTAGCGGCTTTTGCGCCACCACTTGAGCAATGGCCCGCGGCTGTCCGCTGCTGGAATCGCGCTCAATGCCCTCAAAATCGTGCAGAATTTCCCACTGGCTGAAGCAGCCTCGCAGCTCCCCGGGGCGCAACAAAAAATCAGGATTGCGGGGTCGGCCGATTTCCGCCTGCGCCAGCGTAAATGTTTCGTAAATGACGAGCCCGCCCGGTACTACCGCATTTTTTATACCCTCCAGTAAGGGACGGTGCAGGTAGCGGAACACCGTGATGGCACCAAAAGCCCTGGCCTCCAGCGGATGCGAACCGGGGATTTCCAGATCCACCTCCCACAACTGCGCCCTGTCGCGCTGCCCACTGTGGAATTGGGTCGCCAACTGCTGCCTGATCTTTTCCAGGCTGTCACTGTCCCTGTCGGCGAAAACCACCGGGATGTCGTTGGCCAGCAAATAGAGGCCATTCCTGCCCGCACCACAAGCCAGATCCAGAGCCGGCACCGCGCGGCATGCAAGTGAGAGTTTCTGCAAGTGCTGTGAAAGGAGTTTCGATGCGTCCAAATCCGTGTCCCCGCGCGAAATCGAACCGGCAGAATACTTGCGTTGGCCCAACAATGACAATCATCCGCCGCTGTCTATAATGGGCGTTTACATTTGATCTTGCTGGAGCATGGAATGAGATACTGGAAAGCAATCGCAACGGCGTTAGTACTGGCATTTTCCCAGGCGGGACCAGCGTTGAGTGATGAACTCGTGCAGATCGTGCAACAGGATTTGACGACTCTGGGCTACGACACCGGCACCACCGATGGCGAGGCCGGCACCAAAACGATAATTGCCGTGTCCAAATTCCAGGCTGAGCACAACATGGAAGTAACGGGTGAAATTACACCGCAGCTGGCCGGCGTGATACAGGCGGCTATTTCCCAGCAAAGTGCATCCGCCGGTAGCGTGCAGGTTGCAGTAAGTGCAGAGGTTACACCAGAGGAGGCACAGGCCGATCTCAAGGCGCGCCAGGAAGCCTGTCTGCAGGAAAAAGTCGAAGCGGCCCAACAAGCAGCCAAAACCCAAAGTGGCATCGGTAAACTGCTCAGCGCGGTGACCCGCACGGCATCCCAGTATGCCGGTACCGATTCGGTTGCCAAGATCCATGACACCACAGGCCAGATCTATTCTGCCAATGCCACCATGGGTGACCTGAAGGGCGCTGCCGCCGACCTCGGCATCTCGGACAGCGACATCGATGACTGCCGGAATCCGTAACCACCGATTCACACCAGCGTGAGGTGTAAAACCCCCGTTAGATCACCGCATCAATAATAATGGGTTCGCATTGAGCGCGAGGGCGAAATGCAAGTAAGAACGTTTAGAGAAAGCGATAGAAGCGCTGTCATCGCACTTTGGCAGGCCTGTGACCTGACTCGCCCCTGGAATGATCCGGACAAAGACATTAGCAGGAAACTGGCGGCTCAACCGGAGTTATTTCTGGTCGGAGAGCGCGATGGGGAGATCATTGCCTCAGCGATGGCTGGCTATGACGGGCACAGAGGTTCAGTGTTTTATCTGGCGGTTGCACCCGGGTTTCAACAATCGGGTTACGGCCGGGAACTGATGAGTAACATCGAAGAGCGCCTGCTTGCGATGGGCTGTCCAAAATTGAATATTCTGGTGCGCAGTGCGAATCAGCATGTTTTGGATTTCTATCACACACTTGGATACGTCACCGACGATGTCGTCAGTCTGGGCAAGCGGTTGATTCCAGATGAATAACGATACAGCGATTCGCGTTCTCAATGTCTACTGAGAAACAAACCGCGCATTTCGATGCCACGCAGTTCAGACCCACCCGCAATGAGCTCAAGCAGTACATTGCACTCATCCAGGGAGAAAGAGTCGCTGTAGATGGATCTATATGAGCCTGTTCAAAGGACAGGCACAACCCAATGGCGGTGGTTGCCGCCTCAACTCTTGCGCAACCTGACCTTCGCCGTCTGCCGACTGATTGCGACTAACTGGCCGGTACTGTCCCAGTACTCACCGTCTTCCTCGATCACGCCTTTGGACATATGGCGCGAGGCAAGCCGCACCTGCAGCGGCCCGGGTGCCGGATGGGCACGCACCTGCACCGTCAGCTCTACCGTTGGAACCCAACCAACCGGGCCGAAGACAGTAAAAACGGGCGGGGGAAAAGCATCGGCGAACATCAACAGGCCGATCACATCGGGATCGGAGCCATCACTATGACGCACCCATCCGCAAAACGCGCCGCTGCCGTCGGGCTCCCCCTTGTTGAACACTTCTGTACCGGAAACCAGACGCAGCTCTGCACGGTTGCGGAATTCCAGGCCCTTGTCCGGTGGCGGCGAACACGCATCCCAGGCGGGATACTGCGGTCTGTCCTGGGCTGACCAGCTCTCACCGCTGAGCTTTTCCAACGTGGTATAGGCCGCTGTGACCTTCACCTTGAGCTCGCCCTGCTGGTACATTTTCACCTCGGCAAAACTGGTGCTGCGCCCTCCGCCCAAAAACTCCACATGACAATCAATGGGCCCCAGTGCTGTCGGCGCCAGATAAAATGCGCTGACCGTCAGTGGATCTTTGTGCGGCAACACGGCCCGCAGTGCACGCCCCGCTATTGCGAGCACATAGCCACCATTGGGGACGGCGCCTATACGCCAGCCCTCGCACAACTCACCACGAAAATGGTTGTCGCCGATCTGTTCTATAGCGGTTTCCCGCGCAAACTGTCCCATATCTCTCCCTATTTACCTCGCCTTGCCTCACTACGCACCGCCTTGGCACCAGCGGGCGGGTATTTTCTCCGCCTGCCGCAGTAATGTATAGTCCTGCTGAACCTTGCAAAGCACCGCAAATCACGGTAAACCGACGCATCGCCACAGGGGGTGCACGATGAATACACAGTCTGTTGTGGACAGCCTGCTACGAACTTTCGCAATCACACTGGTGCTGGCGGCTCCCATTGCGCTGGGCCAGACGGTTATTTCAGAAAATGCGCCCGAAGCTCAGGGCGAAGCGGCGTCCGCAACTGCGCAGGTCGTGGTGCAGGACGATACGCCAGACTACGCCAGGGAGTTGCCATCGGCCCATGTGACGTCCTCGCACGAAATACTGGCGTACAACCGCGCCATCAAAGAGGCCGAATCCCGCGAGGGAGCGTACGGTAGCAGCCTGTCGGAAACCATGCTCGGTCTGGCGCAGACCCTGCAAGCCCAGGGTCGGCACGAAGAGGCAATCAAGCACTACAAGCGCGGCATTCATCTGGCGCGGATCAACGAGGGACTCTACTGCCAACAACAAATCCCCATGTTGCAGGGTGAAATTGCCAGCCACAAGGCCATGCAAAATTATGCCGAGGCCGATGAGCGCCAGAACTATTTGTATCGCGTGCAAAGCACCGCTTTCGACAGCAGCGCGGCACTTGTAGCGGCACTGATGGATCAGGCGAAATGGCAGTATGAGGCATACCAGCTGCGCCTGGGAGAGAACGACTATGAACGCTTGATCAATATGTGGGAGCTGTACCGCGTGGCGTTCAGTGATGTCGTCACGCGCGAGGGGGAAACATCTCCCAGCCTGTTAGCGCCACTGCACGGTATGTTACAGGCACAGTATTTGATCTCTTCCTACGAAATTCCGGCCTCCACCCCGGTATTCGATGAGGATGGCTACGTGGACGAGGGGCTTTTACGGTTCAAAGCTTACTACCACCAAAGCTACAAACAGGGAAACGCCGTGATTGAGGCTATCTCAGCCATCAAGAAGGAAAACAATGCCAGCGATCGCGCCTCTGACGCTCAAGCACTGGTAATGCTGGGCGATTGGCGCCTGTGGAATGGTAAGACGGATGCCGCGCTGACCGCCTACCGGGAGGCGACCAGGGAACTTGCGAGCGAAGCTGGTGCCAAAGAACAGGCACAGCGGCTCTTTGGTGAACCTGTTGCGTTGCCGGATATCGCCGGCCTCCAGCTGCTGCCACCGGTGGTGGCACCCAATGAAGCCGCTGTTACTGTGGCGTTTGGGGTGAACGAGTACGGGCGAGTGCGCGATTTACAGCGCCTTGATGACAATGAGGCAGACGACAGGCAGGCCTATCGCCTGATGCGCAAGCTACGCAAAGCAACCTTTCGCCCACGTTTTGAGGCGGGACAACCAGTAGAGACACAAAACATTGTTAAAGCATTCGACATTCAATAGCCTCTTGTTGCGGCGTTTTTCCAGCATTGCTGGCATAGCCGGCCTGTGCGCGCTGTTGTCCGGCTGCCCCACTGCCAGTACACCAACAAAACCCGAATCTTCATCCACCAGTTCACCACCGCCAAGCAGCAGCTCAAGCAGTTCTGCCGGGAGCAGTAGCACAAGCGCCAGTTCAAGCAGCTCTGCCGCCAGCGCCGGCCAATCCACTGCCAGTAGCAGTCAAGCCGCCGGCAGCGAGGGCAGCGCCTCGGGTGAACAAAGCGGCGGCGCAGCGGGTAGCGCAAATGATCAGGTAGGCCCGCCGGAAGAGAACACCGCAGAGTCCGGCGCAGAATCCGGCGCACAGCCGAGTGCGACTGACGGCAGCAGTGGCAGCGGCAGCGAACAACAGGCCGCGAGCAGTGCGGAACCGACTTTCAGCGAACAATCCGTCGGCAGTTCAGGTCTGCCTGACCTGCGCGACGAACCCAGCCTGGAAGACTCTGTGAGTGGCACGGGCAATACACCTGGAGAGGCCGGACAGGCAACTGGCGGCGCCTCAGCAGGCGGGCAGTCGACTGGCCAAACAGCGGGCGGTAGCGGCGGCGGTTCATATAGCAGCGGCACTTCTGGCAGCTATGGCAACCCGGCCGGAGTACTCACAGGCAGTGGTGGCGGTCCACTCACCCCTGCCGAACAGGTGGCCATCCTCGATGCGCAACTGGAAAAAGGCGCCGGCGAGTTTGACGCCCTGATTCTCAAGACGGAAGCGGAGCAGCGCGAAGCCGCGCGGGCCGCCGCTAAACAGTCAGCCTCGCGCGGCGGCTCCGGTGGCGGCCTTTCCGCCAGCATGAGTACCGGTGATGCCGAAGAGGGCAACAGCGCTTATGGCGAGGGTATGGCAGATTCCGGCAGTTACAGCACCGGAGGCGGAATGGGCGGCGTCGGCGGTGGCACACCACCACCGGACACCGCGAAGTACCCGGCCCCGGGCGATATTCCAAGTGGCAGCGATGACGATGTCGTGGCCCGGCAGCTGCGCGAGGCGGCCTCGCGTGAAGCCGACCCTGCCGTGCGTGAAAAGCTGTGGAACGAGTACCGCAAATACAAGGGCATCGAGTGATGGTCAGGCTGCGCCTGCTTTCCTGCTTGACGCTTTGTTGGCTGCTGAGCGCCTGCGTCAACCAGACAATTAAAAGCACGTCCGCTCCCCCCGTGCAAACCCCTACCACAACCGTCAGCGAGAACCAGTTGCTGGATGTCGCACTGGTAGTGTTTGATCCCGGCCTGGACGAATACGACGATGATGAGCCCGTCTACCCCGAAGTGCGCAAGGCCGAAGCCCGTTTTATGCCGATGCAACTGGCGCAGGCCATGCAGGATAGCGGCGCCTGGGGCGCGGTGCGCGTGGTGCCCGACGATATTGAGGTCACTGATCTGATCGTGCGCGGCAAAATCCTGCGTTCTGACGGGGAAACTTTGCAACTGGAGATCACCGCCACGGATTCAAGTGGTGAGGTCTGGCTGGATAAAAAATACACGGGGGAAGCGAGCCGCTATGCCTATCAAGCCGCCGCCCGCAATACCAATGATCCCTTCCAGGCGGTGTACAACACCATTGCCAATGATCTGCTAATCGAGCTGGAGGAACTGACACCAAAAGAACGCGCCGATGTACGCGTGATAACAGAACTGCGTTTCGCGCGCAGCTTTTCGCCAGATGCATTCGACGGCTATCTTGAGCAGACACGCAGCGGCCAGTATGAAATACAGCGCCTACCCGCTGAAAGCGACCCGATGCTTGCGCGTGTGCGGCAGATTCGCGAACGCGACAACGTCTATGTCGACACACTGCAGGCTTATTACACGACTTTCGATACGCAAATGGCTGCCCCCTATCAGGAGTGGCGCAAAGCCAGTTACCAGGAAGTAATGTTGCTGGAGCAGTTGCAGGCGGAGAGTATGCGCAACCTGATCGTGGGTGGCCTCGCGGTGATAGGCGGCATTGCTGCTGCTACCACGGGCGACAGCCAGACCAGCCGCGTAGCGGGTCAGGTGGCCGTGCTCGGCGGTGGGCTGCTGGTCAAGAGCGGCCTGGACAAACGCAACGAGGCCCAGATTCATGTACAGGCACTGGAGGAACTTGGTGCATCGCTGGAAGCGGAGGTCACACCTCAGGTAATCGAGCTGGAGGACCGCACCGTCACACTCAGCGGCAATGTGGAACAGCAGTATGCCCAGTGGCGCTCAGTGTTGGCCGATATTTATAGCGCGGAGATCGGCGACCTGCAATTACCCGAGGATTCCGCCCGCACTGCTGATACACTCTAACCGATTCCCCTTATACCAAGGCCCCAACGACGGCATGTCCTCACATAACGACCCAGTAAAACCCATTCCGTTTGACGCTGTACAACCGGCACCTGTGGCCACTGACACTGCCAGCACTGCCAGCACTGCCAGCAACATAGAGCAGCGCGGCACACCGGTGTGGGTGTTGCCGGCACTTGGCGTACTGGTGATTCTCGCAGCACTGGTAGTTTTTCTGTTGCCCTCCGTGCTGGAGCCGCAACAGCCGGCGGATACGACCGCACAACCGTCTGGCGTTGCAACAGCAGAGCCCGGTGGTGCGGCGGCAGACAACGCGGGCTCGTCAGCCATTCCCGCTGTCGAGACTGCCGCTCCCTGGTCCGATGCCCAACTGGCGCACCAGCGCAAGGAAGCCCAAGAGGTTGCCGCTGAACTGCTGGAACTGCAGCTTGCCCTGCAGGAGCGCAACGTCGAGCAGTGGGCAAACGACGCATTTACCGCGGCGACCGACCTCGCCGCTGCAGGGGATGTCCTCTATCAGAACCGGCAATATCAAGAGGCGACCGAACAATACCAGCAAGGGCTGGCCGCTCTGCAAGCACTCGAGGCATCGATACCACAGCTGCTTGAGAAATTGCTGGCGCAGGCGCAAGACGCTATCGAGCGCGGCGATGCCGAGGCCGCGTTAGCCACACTGGCAACCGCAGCCCTTATCGAACCCGACAACAGCGATATCGCCGCACTGCAGAAGCGCGCCGAGGTACTGCCGAAACTGTTACCCCTGCTGGACGAAGCGCAGACCGCAGAGGCAGCAGGTGATCTCGCACAGGCACAAAAACTGCTACAACAGGCCACTGAGCTGGACCCGCTACACAGCAAAGCGAAAAGCGAGTTGCAGCGGGTCGCTGATAAAGCGCGCAACCAGGGATTCAACCAATCGATGAGCGAGGGCTATAGCGCACTTAACGAGGGCCGCTTTGACAGTGCACGAAAAGCCTTCAGCGCAGCGGCTAAATTGCAGCCCGGCTCTAAAGAAGCGGCCAGCGCCCTGCAGGAAGTAGCGGCCGCGGAAACAGCGCAACGACTTGCCGGCCTGAACCAGCAAGGTCAGCGCGACGAACAACAGGAGCAGTGGTCAAAGGCGGTTGCCGCGTATGAGCAGGCACAGAAAATCGACGGCAGTGTGCTGTTTGCCAGCGAAGGCCTGAAACGCAGCAGGATGCGTGCACAGCTGGACCAGCAATTGCGCACCGCCATTGACAACACCCAGCGCCTGTCGGACCCCACAGTGGCCAAAGCGACCGAACAATTACTGGACCAGGCCAAGCAGGTCACACCGCGCGGCCAGCTGCTGCAACAGCAGATCGACAAGCTCGACACAGTGCTGCGCCAGGCCAACGTGACGGTCAATGTCACCCTGCGCTCTGATGATAAAACCGAAGTCATCGTCTACAAGGTGGCGAGACTGGGGAATTTCGAAGAACGAGAGCTCACACTGCGCCCGGGAAGTTATACTGCGCTGGGCACCCGCGCCGGTTACCGCGATGTCAGGCAGAGTTTCACCGTCGCCCACGATTCGGTGCCGGCACCAGTGACCATCATCTGTACTGAACCTATTTGAGCGAATACACGCTCTGGGGCCCAATTGACCCGTGAAAGTGAACCCATGCCCAATGAACCGGTAACCATCGCGCCCAGCGGATTCACTCCGCTGGAAGACGCGGCCAGCAAACCGCCCGCCCCCCGCAAAAAGGGGCGATGGCTGCTTATTGCCTGTCTCCTGCTCTTCGTGTTGGCGCTGCTGTTCCTGTTCACTGCCCGCTCCTTACAGATCACAGTGAACGCAGAGGTGCCCGCGCAGGTGTCGGTGGGCGGTCTCGTCCTGCCCTTTGGCAATCGCTACCTGCTGCTGCCCGGCGCGTACGAAGTGAGCGCCGCAGCAGAAGGCTATCAAGCGCTGGTCACCACCGTCGAAGTGGATGACCGCGACGACCAGACTCTCGAACTCACACTGAATGCCTTGCCGGGACTTATCTCCATCGACAGCTCACCGCAGGGTGCCAGTGTCACGGTGGACGGTGAATCCGTCGGCAAAACACCGCTCGTTGATCTGCCGCTGGCACAGGGCGAATACCAGCTGCTGCTGGAAGAACCCCGGCACCTGCCGTTAACACAGACCCTGCAGGTCACCGGTCGCAACGTGCAGCAGGACATCGCTGTGCAACTGGCGCCGGCCTGGGCCATGGTGACCATCGACAGCGTGCCTGCCGGGGCGACAATCCTGCTGGACGGAGAAGCGGCGGGGACAACACCGGCCACCATTGAGGTACTGCAAGGTGAACACCAACTGATGCTGCAAATGGATACCTTTGCCAATTGGCAGAAAACCCTGCGCATCGAAGCGGACAAAGACCAGGACCTGGGGCAGGTCAACTTACAACCCGCCGCCGGCGCGCTAACGCTGAACAGCGTACCCAGCGCGGCCAACGTCACGCTCGATGGCGAATTTCAAGGTCAGACACCGTTAACGATCGATGTCAGCCCTGGAACCGTACACCAACTGGACGTGTTCAAACCGGGCTATAAGCGCTACAACGATTCCGTGGAGATGGCTGCCGCCACCACCGACGAGCGCACGGTAACGCTGCAAGCACAATTGGGCGAAGTCAGGCTGCGTATCAGCCCCGCCAACGCCGTTGTGCGGATTAATGGCAAGGCGATAGGCGCTGGCGTACAGACACTGTCGCTGCCCGCGGTGGAGCATGTTGTTGAGGTCAGCCTCGACGGCTACGCCCCGGTCCGCAAAAGTGTCACGCCGCGCCCCGGCTTGCCACAGCTGGTAGATGTAACACTACAGACGCAACAGGCAGTGACCGAAGCGCGCATCAAACCGGAAATTACCACGCCGCTGGGGCAGACTCTGCTATTGTTCAAGCCGGCTGAATCGGCGATGGCAGACTTCACCATGGGCTCCTCCCGCCGCGAGCCGGGCCGCCGCGCCAATGAGGTACTGCACCCGGTGGCACTGCGGCGTATGTTTTATCTGCAAACGACCGAAGTCACCAATGCGCAGTTTCGCCAGTTCCAGTCCGGCCATAACTCCGGTCAGATAGAGGGCAATAGCCTCAATCAGGATCACCAGCCCGCGGTGCAGGTGAGCTGGCAGCAGGCGGCAGCTTTTTGTAACTGGTTGAGCGCACGCGAGGGACTGCCTCCGTTTTATCGCCAGAGCAATGGCATCATTACCGGCTACAACAGTTCCGCCACCGGCTACCGCCTGCCCTCTGAGGCCGAATGGGCCTGGGCCGCCCGCGCCAGCGGCGATAAACTGGTGCTGTTTCCCTGGGGCGATACCTTCCCACCCACACTGATTGCAGAAAACTACGCCGACGACACCTCGGCCTATGTCACCGGCCGCGTACTGAACGGCTATAAGGACGGGTATGTCGTCAGTGCACCGGTGGCCTCATTCAAGCCCAACCAGCACGGCCTTTACGACATGGGCGGCAATGTCTCCGAGTGGGTGCACGATGTCTACACCATCCCCTCGGCGAACGCCGCCACGGCGAAGGACCCGCTGGGCGGGCAGACCGGCGACAATTACGTCATTCGCGGCGCGGCCTGGACACATGCCAAGCTGTCAGAACTGCGCCTCACCTATCGCGATTATGGGCAAGCCGGGCGGGATGACGTAGGATTCCGCCTTGCGCGCTACGCGGAGTAATACATGACCCATCCACGACATCTGGCACTCATACTACTCGGCCTGTTGCTGACAGCGGCGCCGCTGCAGGCGCAAACCGACGCGACACAGACCAGCGCGGCCGCGCCCGATAGCGGGTCCGGGGAGAAATCAGCTGCAACGCAGCAGACACCTGCGGCCACTGAGCCCGCCCCCGGCGGCAGTCCAGGCACCAGCAATAGCTCACCCTTCGATTACCGCGCCTCAGAGCAGATCTCCGAAGATCTGCCCGTCTCTTTTCCGGTGGATATATAGGACTCACCCATGAAACAAAAAATGTCATCCGAATTTATCTACCAGCTATTCGCCCTGTTGATCGCGATCATCGTGGTGCACGCGCTGTATGTCGGGATTATCCGGCCCAGCGCAAAAGCTCATCTCGAACAGGAAGCGGCACAGCAGGCCGCAGGGGAGGATGTTGTCACCACTCGCAGCCTGGCCGTCGTGATCGGCAATTACGAGCAGGAATCCTGTTTTATTCTACTGATCTGGGCGCTGGCCATCATGGCTTACAAAGGGCGGCGCGGCCTGCGTGAGCGCGAAATGCTGGACCGCCGCCTGCTGGACATTCCCGAGGGCACAACCGTATTGCCCGAGGACGCCCGCGAGTACAGCCGCGCGCTGGAAGCCCTGCCCGAGGCGGAGCAGGATTACCTGTTACCGCGCACCCTGCTCTCGGCCCTGCAGCGGTTTGCCACCACCGGCAGCATCCAGGCCGTGTCCGAGACGATCAAGGAAAACTGCGAAATTGAATCGGATCGCCTGGATTCAGAGATGTCCATGGTGCGCTACATCGCCTGGGCCATTCCCTCCATCGGATTTATCGGCACCGTGCGCGGTATCGGCGACGCACTGGGGCAGGCCTACAAGGCCGTCGAGGGTGATATCTCCGGGGTCACCGCCAGCCTGGGCGTGGCGTTCAACAGTACCTTTGTCGCGCTGGTACTGAGTATTATCATCATGTTCTGCCTGCACCAGTTACAACTGTCGCAGGAGCGTCTGGTGCTGGACAGCCAGCGCTACGCCGACCGGCGCCTGCTGCGCTTCCTGGTGGCTGGCTGATGAGTATCGGACTGCTCGACCTCAACGACAGCAACCTGCAGCTGTGGCACCGGGACGCCCTGGTGCAAAGCACCGGCTATGCGCTGCTACAGGGCGGCGAGTATTTGTTCGGAGCGCCTGCGCGCGCCGCCGCCCGCTTGCAACCACGCGACATCAATACACGCTTCTGGTGGCAGTTAAGCACCGAAACACTGCAGCCTGCTCTCGGCCCGGCCCGGCACACCGGCGATCTGGTTCACGCCCACCTCATGGAACTGCACGCCCAGGCGAACGGACCCGATGAGCTGCTGCTGGCCGTCCCCGGCAGTATGGCGCACGAACAACTCGCGCTGCTGCTTGGCATCGTCCAGCAGTGCCCGTTTGATGCCGTTGGCCTGGTCAACCGCAGCGTGGCGCTGGGCAGCCTCTACAGTCGGGGCGAGCGCTTGTTCCACCTTGAAATCCAGCTCCATCAGGCGGTGATCTCCGAGTTGGCTGACCGCGGAGGCCAGATAGAGCTGCAGCGCACCATACCGCTGCCCGGATGCGGCCTGCTACAGCTGCAGGAACGCCTGGTGGAACTGATTTCGGCAGAGTTTGTGCGCCAGACGCGCTTTGATCCAAGGCGCAAAGCCGCCACTGAGCAGCAGTTATACGACGAGCTGCCCGCGGCGCTGCGCGCCCTGCACACCAGTGCAGAGACCAATCTGGATATCAACGGCTATCAGGCCCGTGTGAGCAGAGATCAACTGCAGGCAGCCGGTAAACGCCTGTTCGACAGCGCCAAAGAAACCATCGGTGTTTTACACCCCGGCGATCGCGTGATCGCCGATCCGCTGACAGCGCTGCTACCCGGTCTCACCACCGCTTTCGGGCAGCTGGACATTCTGCAGGCTGATGATATGCATCGCGCCCTGCAATTGCACGAGAGCCGATTGGTACAGCGCGAGCAGGCACTGAGCTTTATAACCGCACTGCCGAGCTCAAGCTCGCCACGCAAGCACTCAGGTGCATCGGCCGGCACTTTTGCAGACACACCTGACAAGCCAGCTCCGCCACCCGCGCCAAAACCCGTGTGCCGCGCCACCCACCTCCTGACGCATCATGTGGCACAACCGCTGATCGCATCCGGCACTGCACTGGCACAGGGCTGCGAACTCTATCGCAGTGACGAGGGCTGGCTGCTGCGCGGCGCCACTGCCGGTACCACCGTGAATCGCTGCCCTTATCAGAGCGGGCAGACCCTCGACACCGGGGATATTATCGACACAGGTGCTGGTACTACGGCCACTCTTATTGAGGTCAGGGTCTAACCCTCATGGCCAGGAAAAAACGCGAATTCACCACGTTCAGCCTGAGTTTTCTGGATATCATGTCCTGCGGGTTCGGCGCGGTAATTCTCGTCTTCCTGATCATGAATCACGCCATCGAAGAAGAATCGACGATCCTGAACGAAAACGTTTTGTCGGAAGTCAGCCTGCTCGAGGAGGATATTCGCGAAGGCGAGAAAGATATGGTGAAGTTGCGCAATACCCTCTCGGAGGTGGACCTGCAGATGGTTGAAGCCCAGGGTATGGCAACACGTATCGCCCAGGACACTGAAAATTTCGAGGCGCAGATCAAGAGTCGCAAGGACGAGGGCTACACCGAAAGCCAGGACATCGATAAGCTCAAAGCCGAATTGCTGGCGCTGGAGAGCGAAGTTAAAGAGTTACAGCAATCGGCCACGAAAAGTTCCGGCGCCAAAGCCCGTGATTTCCTCGGCGATGGCAATCGCCAGTACCTGACAGGACTTAACCTTGGCGGTAAAAATATCGCCATTCTGCTCGATGTCTCGGCCAGTATGCTGGCCGACAAGCTGGTGCAGATTATTCGCCTGCGCAATATGGGAGAGTCCGTGCAGCGCAATGCAGAGAAATGGACAAAGAGCCTGAGCACGGTAGATTGGCTGACCGCGCAACTGCCGGTGTCCAGCAAATACCAGATCATCACGTTCAACACGTCAGCCAGTCCGGCACTAGCCGGCACCGAGGGCAAATGGCTGGAAGTGGCCAATCAGGCGCAACTGGCCGATGTCAGCCGCGCGCTGCACAAAATCACGCCCAGTGGCGGTACCAGTCTGGAAAACGCCTTCCTTGCGCTGCACAAATTATCGCCTGCACCTGACAATATTTTCCTGATTACCGACGGTCTGCCGACGCAGGGCACTACCCCGCCGCGCAGTAGCAAGGTGACCGGGCCAGAGCGGCAGAAATTGTACGCACAGGCGATCCGGCAGTTGCCCGCCAGAGTGCCGGTGAACATCATACTGGCGCCGATGGAGGGCGATCCGATGGCCGTGGCCGAACTGTGGCAACTGGCGCTGTATACCAAGGGCTCACTGATGAGCCCGTCGCGGGACTGGCCCTGATGGCGCGGCGTAAGACGCGCGGCGTCGCCGAATTTTCGCTGTCGTTTCTCGATGTCATCTGCTGTGGATTCGGCGCCATCATCCTGCTGCTGATGATTACCAAAACCGTGCAGCCACAGATCATTGAAGCCTCCACCATCAACCTCGAAGGCAAGCTGGCAGCACTGCAGGAACAGTTGTTTGAAATGCGTGGCGAGACCAAAATTCTCAACCGGGATCTGAACGCAAAACACGAGCAACTGTCAGAACATGAAGAACGCATTGCGATTCTGCGCAGCCAGATGGCCAGTGCCAAGGCACGCTACGACAGCCTGCAGGTCGAAACCAGTAGCAATTCAGCGATCGCCGGCCAACTGGCATCGGCCAAACAACAATTGTCCGAGGAGATGAAACGCTTGCTGGGCACCCAGCATCAAGCCAAAAACCAGTTGATCGGTGGTATTCCCGTCGACAGCGAGTATATTATTTTTGTTATCGACACCTCCGGCTCGATGTTTTCCTACGCCTGGAACCGGGTGCTCGAAGAGGTCGAGGCAACACTGGCTATCTACCCCAAAGTAAAGGGTATACAGGTCATGAACGACATGGGTAACTACCTGTTCAGCAGCTACCGCGGCAAATGGATTCCCGACACGCCGGGACGGCGCAAGGTGATCGTTCAAAACCTGCGCGGCTGGAGCGTTTTTAGTAACTCCAGTCCCGTAGAGGGCATAGAAGCGGCGATTCGCACCTTCGCTTCGCCCGACAAAAAAATCAGTATTTACGTGTTCGGCGACGAATTCACCGGCCCGTCCATCACCTCGGTGATCGACACCGTGGATCGCATCAACCGGCAGGATGCCAAAGGTAATCGCCTGGTGCGTATTCACGCAGTGGGGTTCCCCACACAGTTCAGTCGCGCACCGCATTTGCAGGGCACCGGAATTCGCTTTGCGACACTGATGCGTGAGCTCACCCGTCGCAACGGAGGCACCTTTGTCGCACTCAATGACTTCCGTTAGTCGCGCCTGGCCTGCACTGACAGCAACCCTGTTGCTGTTGGGGCTGCTCAATGGTTGCGGCCCCGCGCATGTGGTCGTTGAAGGTAAGTTCCCGGCGCCATTGATTGAGCCGCTGCCACTCACCCTGGGTGTCTGGTATGGCGATGACTTTGCCAATCATGAGTTTTTCGACGAATCCAAATCCAAACATGAATCCAGCTGGATCGTCAGCACCGGCGTCGCGCAGGTGCAAATATGGGATACCCTGCTGAATGGCATGTTCACCAATGTCGTGCACCTGAAGACGCAACCCACAGCGGGCCAGCCCATTGCCAATGTCGATGCCGTACTGATTCCCCATGTGGAGGAGCTGCAGTACGCTATACCCAGACACACTCAGATCAAGGTGTATGAAATCTGGATGCGCTACCGATTCGATTTACTGAGCGCCAGCGGCACGCCCATCGCGCAATGGGGCATGACCAGCTACGGCAAAACCCCAACAGGTTTTTTGCAGAGTGACCAGGAGGCTGTGAACCTTGCAGCCGTGATGGCGCTGCGCGACGCCGGCGCCAATTTCGCCACAAATTTCTCGCGCGTCCCCGCGGTACAGGATTGGCTGCGTGAAAAGGGCGTACCGATATCATCGGAGCCACAATGATCTCCGCCCGCACACGCACAGCACTAACCTGCTTCGGCCTGTGCCTGATCTCCGCCTGTGTGACCTCCACCGTGGATGAAATGGTGTATAACGAACCCACCGAGGGTATCGGCGATGACAGCGTGGTAATTCTCGGTCGGCGCCATGCCAGTGACTATGAAACCGAACCCGATTTTGTCAGCTGTGTGGGTGATTACATCAGCTCGGGCGACAACTCCATCACCGTGATCGATGAGTTAACGTTTCTCAACGCTGTTTATCCCTGGTTCGAGCCGCGCACTGCGCCCCTGCACCCCGCTGACATAGAGCGCCTGCTCAAACAAAAACCGGTGGCGGCCAAAATGGCGGATTTGAAAGTCGAGTATATGATCTGGCTCGACGGTTCCACCGAGCGTACCGGTGGCAGTGGTTCTATGGCGTGCAGCCTCGGCGGCTGTTTTGGCTTTGGCACCTGGAGTCACGATGCGAACTATGAGGCAACGATCTGGGACTTTACCGACAAAGCCGCAGTCGGCCATGTCAACACCAGTGCCACCGGCCAGTCCTATATGCCGGCAGTCATCGTACCGATCCCCATTATCGCACCGGTGCAGGGTACGGCTTGCGATGGCATCGGCCAGCAACTACTGGAATTTCTGTCCAGCGAGCATTAGGGATTTCGTATGCGCACTCGATACAGCACTGTATTCACCCTCGCGACGGCCATCTCGATGCTGGCCATACTGTCCGGTTGCGCCAGCAGCGCTTCAACTGGCAGGGAAATGCATCAGGAAATGATCACACAGGGTGCAGCCTACGACGATCCGGAATTGCAGGCATACGTGAACCGGGTAGGCCAACAGCTGGTCGCCAACAGCGACGAGCCCGGCACAACGTTTACATTTACCGTGATCGACAGCCCGGATATCAACGCGTTCGCGGCCCCCGGCGGCTTCATTTATGTCAATCGCGGCCTTCTTGCCTACCTCGAGAATGAGGCGGAGCTGGCCGGCGTACTGTCGCATGAAATCGGTCACATCACAGCCAGTCATCACAGCAGGCGGGAAGCGGCCTCGGTTGCCAACAAAGTGGTTGCCACCACAACGTACGTACTCACCGGCAGCGGCGATCTCGCCAACGCCTCCAATATGTATGGCACCGAACTCGTCAGCGGCTATGGCCGGGATATGGAACTGGAGGCGGACGGGCTCGGCGCCGAATATATGTACAACACCGGCTACGACCCCGAATCACTGCTGGAAGTGATCGGCACACTGAAAGATCACGAGCAGTTCCAGCGCGTCAAAGCCAAAGCCGGCGGCAAGCGCGTCGCCACCTATCACGGCCTGTACGCAAGCCATCCGCGCAATGATCAGCGCCTGAAGCAGGTTATCAAGACAGCCGGTGAACTCGACCCAAACGCGCAGGGTGAAGACCCGTCACTGCCCGGCGAATTCAAACGCCACATCGAGGGGCTGGTGTGGGGCGAGAGCGTGCCCAGCGACCGAGTGGATAATCGCTATTACCACAACAAGCTCGGGTTCACTTTCGAGCGACCACCGAACTGGAGCGTGAACGCCGGCGCCAGTGCCATCGTTGCGAGATCGCCGGACGGCACCACTGAGCTGATAGTCTCCGTCCGCCGCCGCGATCAGAGTGCCACTCCCCGTGCCGTGCTCGAGAGTAGCCTGTCGGGTGCACTCAACAACGGCACAGATCTGGATCAGGCCGGGCTCAAAGGCTATACCGGCATCACCGGCAGCGGAGCCAGCGGAGCCAGCGCGCATCGCGTGGCCATTATCGATTACAACAACCTGAGTTACCTGTTCGATGGCAAGGCACAGAATTTTGCCGTTGACGACCCCACCCTGTTAGCCATGATCGAAAGCTTCCGCCCGATGCACCCCGCCGAGCACGGCGCCAGCAACGGGCTCTATGTGCATTACATCCAGGTACCACAGGGTGCCACCATGGCCAGCCTCGCCTCCGGGATACGCATCCCCAATGCCGAGGCGCAACTGCGATTGCTAAATGGACTGTATCCACGCGGCGAACCGCGCACGGGTGACTGGATAAAGATCATACGGTAGAGCCCCGCCAGGCTTGGGTGTTGATAGCAGCCGCGCCTATTTTGCGGTTAAACGTGACGCATTGAGCGCTTTGCGCTGGACTCGCTGATACAGCCCATGCAAAATTGTCTCTTCAGTGCTACCTCCGAACGCCAATGTCACCTCTGAAAGCCAATGCCTTCACACTTCCCCAAAAAAGGAATAGTCGGGAATGACGACGCCAGAACACACCCCCACACCTGACCTCTCTGACCCAGCCCAGATAAGCCGGGCGAGGCAAACGATAGAGAATGAAGCTGAGCAGATGCGCCACCAGGGTATCGGCGCGCCAGACTATTTCGGACTGATGAATCTGCACCCTGAGTCACAGCGTGTATTTTTCATTCACATACCAAAATGTGGCGGCACCTCTGTTCGCAAAACCCTGGTACACAGCAACAAGTGCGCTCCGATACCCCTCTCGGGTAGCGGCCCCATCGACCAGGCTATCGCCTATATGGCACATTGCTATCCACCGAAAACGCCGCAGGGCGAGCTGTTACGGTCTTACCTTGCAGAAGATGCCGCCATGGATCGACAGCAGCGTTTCCTGCGTGTCTATGCCGGCTACCAGCTGATCCAGAATCCCGAGAGGATGTTTATACTGGGGCACAAGCAAGCGCGCGAACTCCTGCCTTATTACCGCGCTGGTAAAGATATCTTTTTTACCACTGTGCGTGACCCTGCCGAGATGCTGAAAAGCATGGTGGCCTATCGCGTCTCACACACGCTCAAGAACGACAAACGACCCGACTCCGTCAATTTGCTCAAGTACCTGCGGATGGATATTGACACCTTCACAGAAGCGGTCAGGTCCCAACCGCAAGCACTGGCAGAGAAAATTCTGAAAAAGGAAGCGCCGTGTATGGCGGCCTTTCTGTCGTTCGATTCAAAGCCCAATCACTCGGCGGTAATGAAAAGTCTTAAAACCAATAACGTTTTCATCGCGCATATGTCAGAGCAAAACCAGATGCTGACCGCCCTGTTCGGCGAACAGACGGTTCAACCACGTGAAAACTCGTCACATACACGGCAGGGATTGGCCGCCGAATTTACAGCCATGGTTCCCATGGCGTGGACCAGTCCGTTTGTCGATGCCCAGTCCCAGAAAATCTACAACCAACTGGAAGCGAGCGGCATCATAGGTTACTGGGAAAAGGGAGGCACGAAAGCCGGCTACCTGGAGTTGCTCAGGAACCTCTGACCCGGGCCCGCTGGCGCTAATTACGCAAGTAGGCATGACGCTCAACGGTGGAGCGTCACACCTGCCTGTTGCTAACTAGATGTCAGTTTGCCGGCAACGCTGCCAGATCAGCATTGAGGGCTTCCATTTCTTCATCGCTAAGCGGCTCCGGAGAGTAAACCTGAATGTCTACCAGCGTCATACCACGCGCCATATCGAGCTGGGCATTAGAGCTAAAGCCGGGGATATACTCCTCTACCACCGCCATAGCGGCCGGATCGTCCAGCAGGATACCGATAGGTGTTTCCGATGCTGAGTAAGGTCCAGCTTGGGCAAAACTCAGTGCGGAAAAAAGAAGAGTAGTGGCTAAAATCAATGAACGCATTTTGCACCTCTGTTTATGGTGAAGGGGCCTCAGTCTAGCTCAAAGTGAAATGCTCTGTCATCACTCGTCTCACAGCCCGCAGGCGGCTCATTTTCGCGATGTTCTAGGCTGGATCACCATCGGGAATTTCCTGCACCAACACCCAGGGCGCTGCCACTACCGCCCAGAGACAGGTGTTGGCCTCGTACCAGATGAGAGCCTGCTCATCGGCCACGGCAGAGACCTCACCCGCTGCGATCCATTGCTCAAAGCGCTCGGCATTATCCATCCCTAGTTGCACAGCAACATCGACGAGATTGAGCTGCGCTGATACCGCGACGACGCTGCCGTGGGCGTAGTACGTCTGCAACTCATGCCAGTGAATCCGCGCGGTCTGCTGGTGATATTCCTGGCGCAACACATTCTCGCGCTCTTCCATCACACTGTCCTTCACACCATTGCCCATCTGTTCCCTGCCCTCTCCCTCAGCCATAACGCGAGTCCGCCACAAAAGGGTTGGTTTGCCGCTCATTGCCGAAGGTCGAGGTCGGACCGTGGCCGGGAACAAACGTGATGTCATCGCCCAACGGGAACAATTTTTCACGGATGCTGGCAATCAAATCATCGTGATTTCCCCTGGGGAAATCGGTGCGCCCGATGGAGCCGTGAAACAGCACATCACCCACCCACGCTACACGCTGCGCTTCATGGACGAACACCACATGGCCCGGCGTGTGCCCCGGACAGTGGAAAACCTGTAGTACCTGCTCGCCGACTGTCACCGTATCACCCTGTTCAAGCCAGCGATCCGGGACAAAGACTTCTGCCGCAGGGAAGCCCGACATCTGGCAGGACTCCGGGAGTTTCTGCAACCAGAAATCATCCTCCCGGTGCGGCCCTTCTATCGGTATATCCAATTGTTGGCGCAATACATCGGAGGCGGCGCAGTGATCCATATGGGCGTGAGTGAGGATTATTTTTTCCACAGTCGCCTGCATTTGTTCAACCGCTGCCAGAATACGCTCAATATCCCCGCCTGGATCGACGATGGCAGCGCGCGCAGTGGACTCACACTTAATGATGGAACAGTTTTGCTGGTAGGGCGTAACGGGGACGATAGTACACTGAATGGACATATGCAGATATTGATCTCAATAGCAGGTTCTTGGGGGAAAAACAGTTGATTGCGTACGCATAAACTCAGACCGTGGGTGGCGACGCGGACACCGCATTGCTGTCACTGTCGTCGTCATCCTGATTAGCGCGTTCGTCAAGAAACACTTCCTCATCGAATTGATTCTCGCTGCGCGCCACGGCAACTGAGACCACCGAATCGCCGGTGACATTGACTGCGGTGCGCACCATATCCAGCAAACGGTCAACACCGATAATCAACGCAATTCCCTCAACCGGGATACCGACCTGGCTCAATACCATTGCCAGCGTAATCAGGCCGACGCCCGGCACGGCGGCAGTACCGATGGAGGCCAGCGTGGCCGTGATAACCACCATGATATACGCGCCCATGGACAGATCCATGCCGTACACCTGGGCGATGAAGACGGTTGCCACACCCTGCATGATTGCAGTGCCGTCCATATTAATGGTCGCCCCCAGAGGCACTGTAAAACCGGCCACTGAGTTGTGTACACCCAGCCGGTTCTCAACGGTACGCAAGGTGATGGGCAGCGTCGCGCCGGAGGAGGCCGTACTGAAGGCGAAAGCCCATACCGGGCGCATCTTGCTTAGCAGTATGCGCGGAGACAACCCTGTCAGACCCTTGAGCAACAGGCTGTACGTCACCAGCACATGAAACAACAAAACCGCCAGCACAGTGAAAAAATACGTCGCCAGATCGAGGATGGCACTGATACCCATAGTGGAGAACAGCTTTGCCAGCAGGGCGAACACACCGTAGGGCGCAAGGTGCATCAATACGTCAACCATCTTCATCACTACCGCTTCCAGATCGCGGAAGAAACTGGCAATACGCTGGCCCGGCTCACCGGCATGAGAGATCGCGTAACCAAACAGCAGGGCGAAAACGATGATCTGTAACATCTTGCCCTCAGCCATCGCCCGCACGGGGTTGGTGGGAAAGATATTCACCAGCACATCGGTCAGCGGCGGGGGCGGCGTTGCCTGAAAGCTGACGTTGCTGACCAGGTTTACGCCCTCGCCGGGGCCTATCAGCACTGCAGCAATCAACGCCACAGTGACGGCAATGGCTGTCGTAACCAGGTAGAGCAGCATTGTCTTGCCCGCAATAGGCCCCATACGCGCACTGTTACCCAGCGAACTGGAACCACACACCAGCGAAACCAGCACCAGCGGCACCACCAGCAACTTCAGCGAGGCGACAAAAATTCGCCCGACCACATCGAACAGCCCCCCGACGAGATAGGTATTGATGACCCCTTCCAGCCCCGGTACAAGATCGATATGAAATAGTGCGTTAAGCCCGGAGCCGACCAGGACTCCGGCGACCATCGCAAGCAGAATGCGGCTTGTTAAGCTCACTCTGGGCAGGGCCCAGGGTTGTAGCCGGAGACGGCATTATCCGCACAGGCGGTACACGGCGATGCAAACTCTCTGGTGCCACCCGCTGTGAGCACGGCACACGTTGGCCGAAACTCTCGGGTACAAACCAGTGGCCGCTCCTCGGGACAGACGGTGGCGGGCTGCGGCTGACTGATGCAGGCTGACAGCATCAGTGTGGCGGCCAGGGTGCAGAGACTTCGCATTTTTTTCTCCAATATGACGACAGGTAAAGCAGCAAACGGAAGCCTAACACTGTGCCGCATGCTGCGCACGCTGAACCTGTGTGCGGGGTGTTAACGGGCGCCAAGTATCATCATTTGCCGCGCCACTTCAATAGCCTTCTCGTAGCTGGAAATATCGATGTATTCATTGGTCCCGTGCACTGATGAAGCCTGAGCAAGCGATACCAACATACCCTGAAACCGGTACTGGTTGTCCGCCAGATCAATGTAATGGCGGGTATCCGTCGTTGCAACCAACAGGGACGGCACTATAACAGCCTCGGGATAGACCTCGCTGACCGCCTCTGAGATCACGCTGAATCCACTCCCGGTATAGTCCGACACGCCGGGCACATTATCCCACTGATCGTAACTGATCTCGATGGCAGGGTCGTCGACCACCTCCGTAATATAGTTCACCACCGTCTCGGGAGTGTCCCCGGGCAGCAGGCGGAAGTTGACCTTGGCCTCAGCCCGCTGCGGCACAACATTCTCTTTGACGCCGGCGTTGAACATCGTGAGCGCGGTGGTCGTGCGAACAAAGGAGTTGGTTGTTGGATCTTCACCCATCTGGTCTGCCACAAGCCCACCGGTGAGCCACAGGTTGCTGAAGAAAAACCGCTCGGGCTGATCCAGGTGTGGCCCCATGGTTTCCAGCATTGCCGCCACCGGCCCCACTATCCGCGTTGGAAAAGGGTTGTTCTCAATCCGCTCCAGTGCGGCGGACAAGCGCCCGATAGTGCTGGTTTTGGGCGGTCTGGAAGAGTGGCCACCCTCGCCGGTCGCCACCAGTGTCAGTGTGAGATAGCCCTTTTCTGCGACATTGATTATGGCGACAGGGCTATCGGGCAACAGCGGGTTGTCCGAAATCACCATCCCCCCCTCGTCCACCATCCACGAAAAGTGCCAGCCCTTTTCCCGCATACGCTCAGCCAGCTTGCCGGCACCGTCTTTACCGCTGATCTCCTCATCGTGGCCGAAGGCAAAGACCATCGTACGCGCCGGCACAAACCCCTCGGCCAGCAGCGACTCCGCCGCTTCGAGATTGCCCAGCACACCCTGCTTGTCATCCAGCGAACCGCGACCGTAGATACGCCCGTCCGCTACCACCCCGGCAAAGGGTGGATGCTCCCAATCGTCTGCGGTACCCGGTTCTATGGGCACTACATCCATATGCGCTGTGAACAATATCGGTTGCAGCGACGGATCACTGCCCGGCCAGCGGATCAACAGGCTGTAATCATTGACAGTTTCCACCTCCAGCTCGGTGAAGACGCGCGGATAAGAGGCACGCAGAAATTTGTGAAAGCGCCGAAACTCACGGAGGTCTATCTGACTGCTATCCTGATGACTGATCGTCTTGATCTGGATGGCTTTGCCGAGACGCTGCGCGGGGTCGGATGCGGCAGAGCTCATTGCGCCGCCAAGTAGTAGTGCCGCTGTCAGGGCAGTTAAAATTCGTGACATATCAGGTCTCCGCATTCGAAACGTCAGGGACATCGTCCTGTATTAAAAGCAGGTGGTGCTGCTGCATCAATCTACCAGGAATTCGTAAATTGCCGTGGTCGCTATATCATGGCCTTTGCTATTGGGGTGCTGATCATCTCTGGCGACAATCAATTCCGACCAATCACTGTACTGCTCGTAGTCTGGCAACAGATCCCGGGTATCAAACCCACTTTCCGACAGTGCCGCTTTCACGACATTATGGACCTCTTTGTAAGGGTAGTTCTCGGCATCGGCTCCCAGCTCAGGAAAGATGATAGCTCGACGCTTAACACCATCCTGCTGCGCCATAGTTGCAAGTTCGGCCAGGGCGTTCTGCACTGTATGAAATTCCGGCGAGGAGTCCACATACAGACTATTCCAGAGCTCCTCCTTAGTTTGGCTCTGGCTGAGCCTGTGGTACGTCATGTAAACCCACGTCGCAAGCAGGCTGTACTGCGACAGCTGGTCTCTGGTATTTCTATACGCCACATCTGCCCTGAAGATTTCGGCCAGAAATTCCGTGCCGGTCACGTCGTTGAGAACGTAGGACAGCAAAATCTCATCGGGATCGAATTGCCGGATATAAGTGCGGTACAGCTCGGCTTGTTGCACGGTGCCGTAACCGGAGCGACCAAAGTTCAGGATTTCATATCGCCTACCCTCACTATTGTCGTTCAGGCGATTCTCCAGCTGCGTGGCAAAAATATCACTCAAAGCTACCGAATAGCCGTATGCAAAAGAGTCGCCTATCAGCGCAATTCTATACACGTCTTCAGGCTTGTTGACTGTGGTCTCTTTACCCCTGAGACCCAGCGAGTTTATATTGGGGTCGCTGGGATCATATTCATAGGACAAGATGGAATTGTCGCTCTTGCGCTTGCGGGCGTTGTGTTTGTCTAAGGCCGTTTTTTCCACACTGTGAACGACACTTTCACCGCCCGGCCGCTCTATCAGGCCCAGAGAAACCAGCGCCCTTATACCGCCTTCGCAGACCGCGAAAGTAAAAAGCAGGGATACGCATATCAGCGCAGTATTCTTCAGCCAATTCATGGTTATCCCGCAGATATCTCTGACTTTATCAAGCGCCCGATATTGTCATAGAAGCGAAACCTAATGCAAACACATACCACAGTAGAGCTGATTGTGATTTTTCGGGCTATACTTGGCGAAAAGCCGGAGTTACCGGGCAATTGGAGAAGAGTATGCTGCAATCGGTCAATCTGCGGGATTATATGTTACCCAACCCGGTGAAGGTCAGCCCGGAAGACAATATCCTCGATGCAATGAAAGTCATCATCGACAACAAAATTTCCGGCGTTTGCGTGGTCGACAGCAACGGCAATCTGGTGGGTATTCTGTCTGAAATGGATTGCCTGCGCGCCGTGCTGGGGGCTATTTATAACAACAACAATATCGGCGTAGTACGCGAATATATGGCCTCGGACAATCTGGTGGTTGCCAACCCCAATGAAGATATCGTGAGTGTTGCCGAGGATATGTTGTTAAAAAACAAACGCCGCAGGCCGGTGGTGGAAAACGGCAAACTGATCGGGCAAATCACCTGTCGCCAGCTGCTCAGTGCGGTGATGAAATTCAGAAGCTGAGCCACCCACTGCATTTTCCGCAGTCGCCTCTGGCTTTCACTGGCAGTTGCGACAGGGGATCACGGTTTTTGCCAGCCATAATCATCGGCGTCCAATTCAAGATGGGGGTCTACCTGCTGTGTAACCCGCTGGCGAATCCACGGCAGAACCTGACTTAACAGACCCGAACTTCGATACAGCATCGGCACGGTCACCAGAACCGTATCGCCCAGACTATTCAGCTGCAACATATGCTCAGGTCTGTGCGGCGTGGGCTGGATGACCAGTTGGCCCCAGTCGATGGGCACCGCGTGTCGCGACTGCCACGCCAGCTCATCGGTCAGCGTCATGACTTCCTGCATAAACTGCTCACAGATCAGCCGCGCGTTCGCCATATTGCGCGTATTGTTAAATCGCACGACTATGCCGTGGTAGGTGCACGTCGATTCATGCGCCGTAAACGACCACTGGGGCCGGATCTTCGCGACAGACAGTGGGATTGGTGCCTCGCCCCTGTTATCCGCAGAGAACTGTTCGCAGTGGTGCCTGGCGCAAAATGCCACCAGTATGCCCTGCTCAAAGGCGTTCTGCTCATACAGGCGGGGGTGACTGAGGATAACCGTTCTGTCAGCGACAGTAATAGCCAGCGACTTCTCTGCGCCGAGTGACAGGCGCACCGGAAAGCCCAGCTCGATATCGTCAAGCAGCAGCGGCATCTGGCTGGCGTAGCGGTCTACGCGGACAGACCAGGACATCAGGTGCGGCTGTTGGCGGGCCTGCTCTCGCGCCAGCTTCGCCTCGGCAAAATAGGCACTGGCCAAACGGGATAGGGCAATGGTGGCAAAGTCACCGCGCAGTTCGCGCGGCGCATCCTGCAAATATTGTGCAGTGCGCTGAAAACGCGTCAACTGTTCTGCCTCCCGCACGTCCTCGCGCACTTCGCCCCACGCCAGACTGACCAGGCATACGGTAAGCATCCCTGCGGACAGTTGTGACACATGCCGGAGTAACCCGCGGCGCAGTCTGCCCCGCCACCCGGGAGGCATGGCTTTCACCGGTTCCGCACCGCTGGCCATAGCGCCCCCACACACCAGACATAGGCACAGGGCAAAATATTTAAGTGCTTGTATTCAATCACTTGCGCTACCTGAAGCCCATTCCGGGTTGTCGAGATGAATTTACCTATTGCGCTACCTGGCGCACATCCCGCGGGCGCTGCAGCTTCACTAAATATAGCAATAATGCTAAGTTATTTACTTCGGCAACAGCAATGAGATAGGCCATATATGAGTCAAGCGGCGACCACCCAGCCAGGCGATACCGCCCAGGTCGATAACCAATACCTGCTCACGCCTCAGCAAATACATTTTTTTGAGACCTTTGGCTTTCTTAAAGTGCCCGGACTCTTCGCCAAAGACATCGATGATATCATCGGTGGTTTCGAGGCGATTTTCGGCGACAAAGAACAACCTGTGTGGGAAACCAAAGAGGCTCTGCACGGCGATGAACGTCGCATCATCATTCCAGGCTTTATTGAACAGTCTCCCCATCTGGCGCCACTACAACACGACCCACGGGTTGTCGGTGTGGTGCGAAGCCTGATTGGCAATGAATATAAATGGGCCAGCAGCGATGGCAACCTTTTTTATTGCGAGAGCTACTGGCACCCGGACAACTACGCAGCGCCGCTGCAACACTACCATGTGAAGCTGTCGTTCTATCTCGACGATCTTACCGGAGACAACGGTGCCATTCGCATCATTCCGGGCAGCCACTTCCACCAGCAGACCTATGCGCGAACCCTGCGCAAGGACTTCGTGGATTCATCC
Organism: Halioglobus japonicus; assembly: GCA_902705825.1. Classification (GTDB taxonomy): domain Bacteria; phylum Pseudomonadota; class Gammaproteobacteria; order Pseudomonadales; family Halieaceae; genus Marimicrobium. The sequence continues at coordinate 145,079 of CACSIL010000003.1, forward strand.
GCGATCAATGACCGCTATGGCATCGATGGCAGAGACATCCCCTCTTACACAGTGCACAGTTCCCCCGGCGATCTTATTATCTGGAACTTTCGCACCATTCACGCCAGCTACAACGGCGGTGAACGGCGGCGCCTGTTCTCGCTAAACTTTGGCGAAGTAACCGCCGGGGAGCGCGACGCTCGTCAGGAAATGAACAAGGCCATTCCGCTGAGGAGCGCAACAGGCGACTAAACCAGCACTTCTCGCCTAAGGATTCCCTGCGCCATGCCGCTGAAAATCCCCTCGCCCTACGAGCTCAAGATGGCCTTGATGTACCCTCGCAAGGTGTACATGCGCAAAAAGGAAAATCTCGAGCCCGGTTTCTTACTCAGCGCACTGGAACTCCACTACTACAGGCCGGCGTTTTACGCCTGGATGGGTGCAATCACCGCGAACCGGCTGTTATTGCACGAAGCCAACATTGACGCCAATAGCACAGTGCTTGATGCGGGGGCCTATACCGGAGAATGGGCACAGGAAATCATGGACAGGTATGGGCCTACCATACACGCCTTTGAACCCGACCCGCGAAACTTCAAGAAACTGAAAAGACGCAGTGCCAACAACGATCGCCTGATTCCCTATGAGTTTGGCCTGGGCGATAAGAACGAAACCGCACAGATGGCGCTGGAGCATCTCGGCTCCTCTATTTTTTCCGATACCAGTGGCAAAAGCGATGTGCCCAGCGCAGAGGTAGAAATCCGCGACATTGCCGCTACGTGGCGCGCGTTGGGGCTGGACAGGGTTGATTTGATGAAAATCAATATCGAGGGTGGTGAATTTCCACTGCTCGAGCGAATGATAGAGACCGATTTATTAGGGAATGTGGACTGCTTCCTGATTCAGTTTCACGAATGGCACCCTGGCGCCTATCACAGACGCAGAAAAATCAGAAAAGCGTTGCGTAAAACCCACACCCTGGACTGGGACTACCATTTCGTCTGGGAGAAATGGACTCTGAAAAAAGCACCCGCTTAAATGCGTACCCACTTCTCCCAGACAAACGCGTAATCCCACTCCAGTCGATGCGTCTTCGACAACTCCTTGCGGATTCGCTGCCGCTTGCTGCCCGCTCCGGGGTGCCATTCGTGAAACTGAATCAGAAAGCAGTCCACATTCTTAAGGAGGTCGGTTTCAATCATCTTTGCCAATAGCGGAAACTCAGCGCCCTCGATATTGATTTTCATCAAATCAATTTTCCCGAGATCAAGCTCGCGCCAGACTCTGTCGACGGCCGCTATTTCCACGGCCATTCGAGGCGTGTCAGAGTGGCTACTGCGCTCGTCGCACATGGATGAGCCCAGGCCGTTCAGCGTGAAATCTACCGTGGCATCTTCATCGCCCAGGCCGTAGGGCATGGGATGTAACTTGGGATTATTGGCGGCTTTTTGTCGCAATCGCTTAAGTGAATTCGGGTTGGGCTCGAACGCATAGATCACCGGATCATAGCGATCTACCATATGCTGCGCCCAGCTACCGGTGAAGGCCCCGACATCAACAACCACGCTGTTGGAATCGATGCTGGCCTCGTGCAGCAGGTGCTTATTCACAAAAGTCGCCCCTACAAAGTTAATCAGGGCGCTGCTGTAGTAGTGCAACTCCATCATTGTCTTCATGGGCCCACTGGAATTTCTGTACTTCCAGCGCATGTACAGGGTGCGCGGCCACAAAAGTGCCTTCTTTAGCTCGTAACTACTGGGGAGGGTACTCGTCATAGTGTCTTCAGCAAGCGCAAGCGTAACGGTATTGTTATTGTCGCGATCGTCGGCGATGGTAGTATACCGCACTGCCAATGTCGACCAGAGAGAAACAATGTCTGTGACTCCATCATCAGTTTTTGATGATAAGCGTTCCCTAGCGATCATTCTGCTCGCTATTCTGCTTTTTTCCTGGTTATCAAGTGTCAAAGACTCTCTTACAGAGTCACTCAGCACAGCAGAGGAAACGCCTGCTGCGCCACGCCCCAACATCCTTTTGATCGTTGCCGATGACCTCGGCTACGATGACACTTCAGCGCTAAACAGTAACGGCTTGCCGACGCCGAACATCCGGCAGCTGGCGCAGCAGGGCGTGACGTTCAGCAGGCACTATGCGGACTCCACCTGCACGCCGAGCCGCATTGCGATACTCAGTGGGCGTTACCCTGAACGCTCAGGTTTCCGCCCGATCGGATCAGAAATACCGGCGGAATTTTCGACTATCGCAGAGCAATTACAGCTTGCCGGTTACTCAACCAACCTCACAGGCAAATGGCACGCCGGCGAAGAGAGACGCCTGGCCTGGCCAGAGCACAAAGGGTTTGATCACTGGTTTGGATTTCTCAACCAGTGGGAACTCGGGGGTGAAATCAATGAAGCCAACAAAGGCCAGATAAAGCCCACCTACCGCAACCCCATGCTGCGCGAACAGGGTGGCGAACTGCAAAAGTTTGATGGGCACCTCACCGACATTCTTACAGAGCACACCATCGGGAAAATCGAACAACTGCAGGAAGCGGGACAGCCCTGGTTTCTCTACCATGCGTTTCTAGCGCCGCATCAACCGATACAACCCGCACCGCGCTACGCAGCGCAGTTTCCCGACACGCCGGAAGGCAAATACACCGCACTCGTCACCCAGCTTGACGACGCCGTCGGGCGCATACTCAAAGCGGTCGACAGGGAAAACACGCTGGTTGTATTTGTCAGCGATAATGGCGGCACCAACCGGGAAAGAAATAACAATTTCCCGTTCTTCGGCAAGAAGAACGAGATGTACGAGGGCGCATTTCGCACGCCTCTGATAATCAGCTGGCCTGAATTCATCCCCCAGGGAAAAACTATCGATGACATCGTGATGAACGTCGACATCTACCCGACACTACTGGCGGCGGCCAAAGTCCCGCCACCAACTGATCTGGATGGCAGCAATCTGTGGCCGCTTTTCCTGCACGACAATGCCCTCAAACCGCGCCAGCGAAGCTGGGAAGTCTATGTGGCCAACGTGAATACCCTGAATTTCAGCTTATTGTCCGAGTCAGGGAACGCGCGGCTGGCGAGCTTGCAGGGGTTTGCGCCAAGCCTGTTCGATCTGGCCACAGACCCATCAGGTGAAGAAGATATCGCCAGTGCGCAGCCCGTCGTAGCGGCAGATTTGACCACCGAGTTCTGGCGGGAACACTGGCGCAAAAGCCTGCTGGCGGTTAGGGAAACACCCGGTAGCAACCCTTCGCAACGCCTGTACGGCGGTTTCGATGCGATGCGCACACCGCACCGCCACGGCTTTGCCATCGGCCTGGAGATCGGGCCATTACCCGATGATCTAGAGCAATCAGACGACACCCCATTTCACCTGCTGGCCGGGCAGGAGACTATGTGGGACCTGCGCTACATACCCGGCCACGGCCTCGAGTGGCATATGGGGGATACGGTTCTCACCGATCCCTACTTCGAACCCACACGCTGCAACGCTATTGTTCTCACCGGCCACTTCCAACCCCGGGGACACCTGACCAAACGCGAGCCCCAGTCCCGGATAAAACTGTATTCATCGGGGTTTCTGCGCGATGCCAACACCGACATAACCTACAGCCCCGCCGACGACGAGCAGTTGCACACCCCCACGTTTGTGAACTTCCACGGCACAGCCAGATTTTCCAACATGATGCTGAGTTCCTTCGCCGACAGCTATTCACCGCGTGTGGCACCACAGTTTCTCGATGTGTATGCCTCCTTGTACCGCGAGCAAAAGCTGATCATGCCCGAGGTCAAAATGATGGATGCCGAACTCTGCAATTGAAGGCGGCACAGGCGGCCGGATAATCGCCGCCAATGGCGTTGAAATCCGCGAATATCGCCAAAAGTACGTGAAACTGTTCCAGAAATCGCAATTACAGAGACTATTCTTGACAGTCTGAGCCCTTAGGTGCCATTATTTTTTTGAATTCCTCCGTCTACTGAGCGCAACATGTTCCTGACCATAGACATCGAGATAACCAATCGATGTAACGCCACCTGCCACTTCTGTCCTCGCGACGCTACGCCGCACCAGGGCATTATGGATGTCGAGACGTTCGACAAAGCGCTGGCGCGCGCCGTGGAGTACCGCGAGGTCGTTAAGGACGTCTCCGGTCTGGAGGTCGTGGTCAGCCTGTGCGGCCTCGGAGAGCCTCTTATCAACCGCAATACCGTCTCTTTCGTACAGAAGGTCAAGGCTGCGGGCTTCAGGTGTTCAATGTCGTCCAATGGCGCACTGCTCACTGAGAAGAAAACGAACGAGCTGCTGGATGCGGGGCTGGACGAGATCTACATCAATATCTCTGATATCGAAGAAGAGTATGAGCGCATTTACAACCTGCCCTTCGCCACCAGCCGCGACAACATCACGCGTTTTGCAGAACTGGCTAAAGATCGCTGCACCCCGGTCATTATTCTCGTTGACCACCGCAATGACAGAGAACATATCAAGGCGATGCAGGCCTTCTGGCGCGAGCGCGGCCTGAAGCAATTCCACGATTACAGCGTCATCAATCGCGGCGGCGCACTGTTCGTTGAACATATGCAGTTTGAGCAATACTCCGAAATGGTTCGGGCCCGCAACGACCTGACCGACGGCGGCGCACAACCACTGTGTGGCGCACCGTGGGGCTTCCTGTTCATCGGCTACGATGGCAACTACTATCTCTGTTGTTCCGACTGGCGCAAGCAGGCCAGCCTTGGCTCAGTTTTCGATTACAGCTTTCTGCAAGTAACCCGACAAAAGCTTGCCATGGTAGTGAGCAGGGAACCTGTGTGTAAGACCTGTAATCACGATCCAATCAACATGCTCACCGAAGAGTTGCGCGCACTGAACCGCGGTGAAGTCACTGAGGAATCGGTCGATGAACTGCGCCAATCCCTGCGCAAAGTCAGCAAGGATATCGATGAAGCACTGGGCGAGCTGCTCCGCTACGGCGACGCCCACCCCGAGGGCATGATTGCGGCCGATATCATCCCCGTTGTGGCAACCAGCTAGCGGGTTCTAGCCAGCATCCATCGCACAGCGCCTGCGCACACCAAACGAGTTGAGTAAGCACACATGGATGACAGTCGCTGCATAGAAAATCTAATCTACCGCTATGCAGAGCGCATCGATAACGGTGACCTCGAAGGTGTGGCGGAGCTATTCCGCGATGCCGAAATCATCTCAACAGCACACAATGTTCGTCGCAGCGGCTATCAGGAAGTATTGGAGATGTACCAGCTGTCCTGTCGCCTGTACGAAGCGACAGGAACACCGCTGACCAAACACCTGACAACCAATGTGATAATCGAGCTTGATGAGAACGGCAGCCAGGCCAGCGCCCGCTCCTACTACACGGTCATTCAGGCGACAGACTCACTGCCGCTGCAACCGATCATATCCGGACGCTACCGCGACAGTTTTCACAAGGTTGAGGGGCAGTGGCGTTTCGCCAGCCGTGAAATGCTTGTCGACCTGATTGGGGATTGTTCAGCCCACCTGTTGTATGACGCAAGCGGGCTTTCATAGCAATCCAGCAGGGTCGAAAAGCGCCGGAACTGGTCCACACAAGCAGCATATGCAGCCGCTTTTTCACGACTTTTGCGCCTTACTAATTGAATTACAGTCTACTATACTGGCTGGCCGAACAATCGTTCCACGGATAGCTCATGGCAGTAAGCATCAACATCGATATCGAGGCAACCAACCGTTGCAACGCTATTTGTCATTTCTGCCCCCGCGATGCCACTCCGCATCAGGGCCATATGACGATGGAGACGTTTGACCAGTCACTGTCTCGCGCTGTTGAATTTCGCGACATGAATCGTTCCGACAGCATACCCATTGAGGTACGCCCCAATATCTGTGGCCTGGGCGAACCGTTGATCAACCCCAACACCCCGACATTCATTCGCAAGGTTCGCGACGCCGGCTTCAACTCCTGCGGAATGTCCAGCAATGGCGCGCTGCTCAACAAACAGCGTGGCGATGCCATACTGGAAGCGGGCGTCACCAGCGTCAACATCAACATTTCCGATCTCGGCGAAGAATACGAGAGAATCTACAACCTCCCGTACGAGGAAACGCGCGACAATATCGTCCGATTCATTAACGATGCCGGCAGCGATTGCGAGGTACAGATCGTTCTGGTGAATCACAGGAAGGACCCAGAGCACACGGCACGCATGGAAAAATTCTGGCGCGGTTACGGCGTCAATCGCTTTATGAAATACGAGGTCATCAATCGCGGCGGTGCACTGTTTGTCGACCACATGCAATACGAGCAGTTTGCCGAGCGCCGCGCGGCGGAGCGCCTGATGGACGAAAGCGGCCACAAGTGGGTGTGCCCGGTGCCGTACCTGTCCGTGTTCATCGGCTACGATGGTCTCTACTACCTGTGCTGTTCGGACTGGAAGAAAGAAGCGCCTATGGCCAGCGTGTTCGATGCATCGATTCTGGCAATCAGCGAACAGAAGCTGCACCACGTTACCAGCCGCGAACCCGTTTGCCGGTCGTGCAACCACGATCCGCTGAATGCCGTCACCGACAAACTTCGCGCGGTCAACGCAGGCGATGCTACGCGCGCCGAACTGGAGCAAATGGTAGAAGTCTTTACCGCTGAAAGTTCCGCTTCGTTCGCCGCTGTTGCCTCTGCCGTAGAGGTTGTTCCACAGGTACGCCTCGACCACCTCGAACCCAAAGGCAAACGCCTTATCCCTGTCATCGCCACCTGAGATCCTGTACAGACCTACGAGAACTATAAGCTTGCGATGACACCTCCCAGCGAGAAAAAATTCCTCTTCATTCACATCATGAAGACTGGCGGCACGTCATTTGCCGACATCATTGGTGAAAATTTCACGGCCGATGAGCGCTACCCCGATGCCTGTATCGAACCGGATGCCGGCATTTTTCGGCACATAGAGGCCTACCTGTTTGCCCCCGGCCTGGTTGCCGACGTCAACGCACAGCACGGTAAACTCAGGATGGTACGCGGACACATCCCCTATGCCGTTCGCTCGCTCCTGCACGACTCCTATGTGGCCATGACGCTGCTGCGCGACCCCGTTGAACGCACGCTGTCCTACCTCAAACACTGCCGTCGGTATCATACCGAGCACCAGAATCTGGAACTGGAAGCGATCTATGAAGACACCTGGTTCAACGCCAGTTTTATTCACAACTACCAGACCAAATTGTTTTCCATGTCCCCCGAGGAAGCGCTGGCAGAAGATCGCCTGCTGGCCGGAGCACCTGAATTGCCGCCGCGGCGGGAGATAGGCGACGGCACAAACCTCCCGGCAGAGATTGAGGCGTATCGACAAGCCGGTGGACACGGTCGCATTTCGCTGGAGTGCTTCGCCGCCAGCACGGGCGTTATACAGGTAGACGATAAAAGGCTGTCTATTGCCAAGGAAAACCTTTCGGCGGTTGAAGTGGTGGGTGTAACCGAACACTATGACCGATTCCTCAACCAGCTCACTGAGAAATATGGCTGGCAGATCGCCAGGATTCCCCATCGCCACGCCGGGGACGGCGAGGTTGTTTCAGCGGAATTTCAGAAGCGGATAGCCCTCGATAATGCGTACGACATGGCGCTGTATGCACATGCGAAATCGCTCGCCGGCTGAGCCTGTTCAGGTTCAGATGATTTAATGTTTAACGTGGAGTACAAACAATGAAAAGCCTGTGGGACGACAAGGTAGCCGCCACCTTTTCCGATGATGACCTCGCCATGCGCGTGTACACATCCCGACTGTTGGGCTCAAGTGATGATCTGGTTATGCACGGCGGTGGCAACACCTCCGTCAAGGCGAGCACCCGCGATTTCTTCGGCAATGAGCTGGACGTACTCTATGTAAAGGGCAGCGGCTGGGATTTAAAAACCATTGAGAAGCCGGGCTTTCCGGCTATCAAACTGAAAGAGACCTGCATGCTGGCTGAGCTGGAAACGCTGTCGGATCCGGATATGACCCGACAACTGCGCGCACTGATGCTCGACCCGACGGCACCGTCTCCCTCCGTTGAGGCTATTCTGCACGCCATTCTGCCGGCAAAGTTTATCGACCACACACATACCGATGCCATCGTTACCCTGAGCAACAACCCCAAGGGTGAGGACATTCTGGCGGAGATATTTCCCGATTGTCTGGTGCTTCCCTACATCATGCCCGGCTTCATACTGTCCCGGCAGGTCAATGAGGCGATCAAGCAAAATGACCCAAGCCAGTACAAGGGCATCATTCTCATGCATCACGGTGTTTTCACCTACAGCGAAGATGCCAAGGTTGCCTATGAGAACATGATAGAACTGGTCACCCGCGCAGAAGAGTACATCGGGGCACACGGCACAGCCGAACACCCGACAGCGCAGTGCGAGGTCGATCTGCTGGATCTTGCGCGCATTCGCAAAGCCGTGTCAGAAGCCCGTGGCTGCGCACAACTGGCGATGCTCGACCAAACCCCCGACGCGCAGGGTTTTGCCAGCCTTCCCAAGGTCGCCGATATTGCCACGCGCGGCCCCATCACCCCCGACCATGTAATCCGCACCAAACGGATTCCGGCAATTATCGACACCAAACCCGCCGAGGGCGTCCCGGAAATAGCGCAGTTTGTCGCCGACTACAAAGCCTATTTCGAAGCGAATAACCCCGGCGATCTGCAGATTCTGGATCCCGCGCCCCGCGTTGGCATCTGGCGCTCTGGCGGCTCTATCGCATTTGGAAGCAGTGAAAAGGAATGCAATATCATTGCGGATATAGCCAGACACACGCGCTGGGCGATTCAGACCGGCGAGTCGATAGGCGGTTGGGAAGCCCTGCCGGAAAAAGATATTTTCGAGCTGGAGTACTGGGTCCTGGAACAAGCCAAATTGGGCAAGAGCAGCACCCCGAAACCACACCAGGGCAAAATCGCTATCGTAACGGGCGCCAATAGTGGCATCGGCAAAGCAACATGCGAGGCACTGGCCGCCGACGGCGCAGTCGTCGTCGGGCTGGACGTCAATCCCGAGGTTGTTGCGCAGCTAACAGGCAGCGGCATGACCGGCATGGTGTGTGATCTCACTGACAGTGCCTCGATAAACGCCGCCGTGGAACAGGTGGTAACGCGCTACGGTGGCCTCGACATCGTGGTCTGCAATGCCGGGATATTTAAATCCGGAGAGCGTATCGAAGACCATACCGAGCAAACCTGGGATCAGACACTGGCTATCAACTTAACCGCCACCCAGCGCTTCCTGACAGCGACCATCCCGTACCTGAAGCTCGGGATCAACGCGTCTATCCTCGTTGTTGGCTCGCGCAACTTCGCCGCCCCCGGCCCCGGTGCGGCAGCCTATTCTGTCAGCAAGGCCGGCATCACCCAACTTGCCCGAGTGGCCGCACTGGAACTGGCCGCCGATGGCGTTCGGGTTAATGTGGTTCACCCTGACGCTGTATTTGATACGGCGTTGTGGACACAGGAAGCACTGGCACAGTCCGCCGCCCGCTACGGTTTGACAATAGAAGAGTACAAATCGAAGAATTTGCTGGGCAGGGAAATTCGCTCTACCGACGTTGCCCGCCTGCTGTCCACGGTTGCCAGCGATGTCTTTGTGGCGACCAGTGGTGCACAGATTCCGATAGACGGCGGCAACGACCGGGTGATCTAGCGCATTCCAGGCATGAGGCACGCCGTCAGGCTTGTATCTTCTGTGCCACAATCGCCATCAAGCGCTCTCCGATTGCTGACATATCGAGGCTGGCAGCAGGCAACTGCTGCGCCATCGAAGTGACCTGCAAGCCAGCGTAACCGCAGGGATTGATTCGCCCGAAGGGTTCCAGATCCATATCCACGTTCAGTGCCAGTCCGTGATAGCTGCAGCCACGGCGCACACGCAGGCCCAGCGAGGCAATTTTTTCACCCGCCACATAGACTCCCGGCGCGGCGGGGTCGGCCGCGGCGGCAATATCGTACTCGCCAAGAAGTTGCACCAGACTGTGCTCGATTAGATTGACGAGATCACGCACGCCGAAAGCTCTGCGCCGCATATCCACCATCAGGTAAAGCACCCACTGCCCCGGCCCGTGGTAGGTGACCTGGCCACCGCGATCCACCTGAATAACCGGAATATCGCCCGGTGCCAGCACATGCTCGGCCTTACCGGCCTGGCCCTGAGTGAACACCGGGTAATGTTCTAACAACCACAGCTCGTCGGGCGCTGCAGTATCTCGCGCATTGGTCAGTTCGCGCATCGCCTCCAGCGTGGGCTGATATTCGACAAGCCCGAGATTACGCTGCACCAGATCTGGCGCCAGCACGGCTCAGAGCACCATAGTGACTTGGCCGGTTGCCAGCAGATCCTGATGCAAGTCTTCCAGTTGTTCGGGGCCGGTTGCCGTAATCGTAATCGTGAGCGAGGTGAAAGTACCCTTGTTGCTGACTCTAGCCTCTATTGTCTGCGAATCGAACCCCGGCGCATGACATTCGAACACTTGCAGCACGGTCGATTCAAACGTATCGCTGCTGCGCCCCATGACCTTGATCGGGTAGTCGCATGGGAATTCAATTTTGGGTGGTTCAGGCTGCTGCTCCACTGTGCTCTCCTACATTGGCCTGTACAGATTAACTATCTGGCGCCGAACAGGTTGGCGATAAACATCAGCACCGTGTCCCACAGACGTGCAAAAAAGCCCGCCTCTTCCACCGCAACCAGGGCGACGGCCGGCGACTGCAGCTTGGTCTCACCATCGAGGGTCACAGTAACTGTGCCCACGGGATCACCAACCGCCAGAGGTGCCTCGATTTCAGCATTCAAAACCACATCAGTTACAAGCTCGTCGTGCTTGCCGCGCGGCAGTGTCAGCACCACCTTGTCCAGCAAACCGACAGGTACGTAATCCTGCATCCCTTTCCATACCCGTGGCTTGGCCAGCTCTGTCATTGGTTCAAAAGCTGTCTCTGTCTGATAGAAACGGAAGCCGTAGTTCAACAGGGCGGCAGTATCATTTTTCCGCGCTTTGGTGCTGTTCGTGCCCATCACAACAGATATCAGGCGCATTCCCCTGCGCTCTGCCGAGGCCACCAGGCAGTAGCCTGCCTCTTTGGTATGCCCCGTCTTCAGGCCATCCACAGAGGAATCCTGCAGCAACAGCGTATTGCGGTTGTACTGGCGAATATTGTTATAGGTGTATTCAAGTTCCTTGTAGATCGCGTACTGCTCGGGGTGGTCGTTAATCATTGCCTTGGCAAGAATGGCGAGATCACGTGCCGTTGTCAGATGCGCCGGATCTGGCAGACCGTGGGAATTCACATAGTATGTGTTGGTCATTCCCAGCCGCTCGGCATTGGTGTTCATCATCTCGGCAAACACCGCTTCGGTGCCGGCGATATGCTCTGCCACGGCGACCGAGGAGTCATTGCCCGAGGATATGATGATGCCGCGCTGCAGGTCAGCGATTGAGACATCCTTGCCCGGCTCGATCCACATCAGGGACGAGCCGTTGAACACCGGATTCTGCGACCAGGCATTCTCGGAAATAGTCACCATATCGTCTTCTTTAACGCGTCCGGCCTGTATTTCCTCCGCCAGCACATAGGCTGTCATCATTTTGGTGAGGCTGGCCGGCGGCAGCTGCGTATCGGCATTGTGCTCCACCAGCACTTCACCGCTGTTTGCATCGATCAATAGATACGCCTTGGCGCCCAGTTCAGGGGCTGCCGGTATCGCATTCTGTGATTGCGCGCCAAAGCTGGTAAGAACAAGAAGTAGAGCCAGTGCTAATCGTGTCATGATTTTGGGGAACCGTGGAGGTGAGTTGGGCAAGCCGCGATGGTAACGCATGCGCAGTCTAAGCGAAAGAATCAGCAGAGCTTGTGCCTGGCTGCGATAGCCCCAGCGGTGCCTTAGCGGGCGGGACCGTGTGGCGACAGGACGTCGCCACCCGAGCCTGCACAGGGATGTGCGCTTTTTGGCGTGTCCCGCCCGCTAAGGCACCGCTGGGGCTATCGCTTTGCGGCAAAATCTAACTCTGTCAGTTTCAGGGTAACGGCTGACCTGCTTCGTAGCCGCTGTCCTGCAGGCGTTGCTGCAGTGCCAGCAGGTGCTCTTTGTCATCAACCGGCCCCACCCGCACCCGGTACAGCATTGTGCCACCGGCATCGACCGGACTGATAAACACCGGCGCAGACAACAGATTCTGCAGTTCAGCCAGCAGGGTTTTGGCCGTGGTCTCGCTGCCAAATGCGCCAAGCTGCAGGTAGCGGTACTTGCCGTAGGAGGCATCGCGCCTGTCATCTACGCCAACCACATCAATGACTTCGACCTCCACCTGCGCGATGCCCTTTTCCATATAGCCGAGCTTCACCGCTGCGGCGTAGGACAGATCGATCAGACGGTCTGCATGGAAAGGACCGCGGTCATTCACGCGCACCACGATGCTCTTGCCATTGTCGAGGTTGGTGACCCGCGCAAAGCACGGAATCGGCAGGGATTTGTGGGCAGCGCTAGCCTGGTAGACATCGTAGAGCTCGCCGTTGGAAGTCTCATGCCCGGTGAACTTGGCGCCATACCAGGATGCAATACCGCGCTCGCGGTAGCCGCGGTAGTCTTTCAATACTTCGTAGGTCACGCCATCGATCACATACGGGCTCATATTACCGGCGGCCAGAATAGGATCGGGCAGCGGTATCGCGTCCACCACCTCTTCCGGGCTGATGGGCTTTAGTGGCGCAAAGTCGTGCTGCACGGCATAGCGTGATTTGGGTGGCACCACAGCGGCATTGTCGGGCGGCTGATCAGTGGCGGGCGGTTGCGTGGTACAGGCCGCCAGCCACGCTGTCAGTACCAGGCTGGCCGCCGTGAAATAGCGCTGCATCACTGGGCAATACGCTCCGCCAGCCTCTGGCTGAGCTGATAGACACTCATTGCATACATCGCGCTGTGGTTATAGCGGGTGATGACATAAAAATTGTGCAGGCCCAGCCAGTACTCATAGCCATCTTTCAGCTCAAACTTCATCGCGGTGGCCATTGCGTTAGGGTCCAGTTTCATTTTCGCCACGACACCGTCGGCGGCAAACTGCGCGACGGTGCGCACTGGCTTCAGGTCATCCCTGCGCTGCACGAAGATGTCATCGGGGGTGTCAGCGGCGGCGGTTGCAGCGGACACCACCACTTCACCCTCGCGCCAGCCGTGTTGCTTGAAATAATTGGCCACACTGCCAATGGCATCGACAGGGTTTGTCCAGATATCGACGATCTCGTCATTGTCAAAATCGATGGCGTAACTGCGGTAACTGCTGGGCATAAACTGACCGTATCCCATCGCCCCGGCGTACGATCCGATCAATTCGGTCGGGTCCATTCCCTGGTCGCGGGTGAGAATCAGGAAGTTTTTGAGCTCAGCGGTGAAAAAGGGCGAGCGCGGCGGGTAGTCAAATGCCAGCGTCGAGAGAGCGTCGAGCACCCGATAGCTACCGGCCACCCGGCCGTAATAGGTTTCCACGCCGATAATGGCGACGATAATTTCCGCCGGAACACCAAACTCACGCTCCGCCCGCTCCAGGGTCACGCGGTGTTTGTGGTAGAACTCTACGCCCTGCTCCTCGCGTTCCTTGTTCAGAAAGATCTCCCGGTACTCATACCAGGGCTTAGATTTCTCCGCCGGTCGGGCAATGGCCTTCAAAATGCTGTCTTTGCGCTCGGCACGGGCAAACAGCTCGATCAGCTCCTGGCGATCAAAGCCCTCCTCTTCTACCAGCTCATCGACCACCACTGTGACGTTGGGGTGCTCGCCATAGTTATCCCCGGCGCAGGACAGGGTGGGCCAGAGACAGAACAGGACAACAAATAACTTCACGCGTGATGACATAAAATAAACTCGTTCTCATTCGACGAAGATTGATTTGAGGGCAGTGCGGTGAGGACTCTCACGCCGACTCCCCTCCTTTCTCGGTACTGATGGCCATGAGGACACCAAAACCGGCCAGCAACGTAACCACCGACGTACCACCAGCACTCACCAGCGGCAGGGGAACGCCGACCACCGGTAACAAGCCGGCAACCATACCCATGTTAACAAAGATATAAACGAAAAACGTCAGCGTCAGGCTTCCTGCCATCATACGACCGAAACTGGTTTGAGCATGAGCACCAATCCAGAATCCTCGCAAAAGAATCAGCAGATAAATACTCATCAGGAGAATAATACCGCGCAGGCCCTGCTCTTCGGCCAAAACGGCAATGATAAAATCCGTATGGCTCTCGGGCAGAAAATCCAGGCGCGACTGGGTACTTTGCATCCACCCCTTGCCGTCCCAGCCACCGGACCCTATAGCTGTTTTTGACTGAATAATGTTCCAGCCCGCGCCCAGCTTGTCACTTTCCGGGTTGAACATGGTGAGAATGCGCTGCTTCTGGTATTCCTTCAGCCCATACATCCACACAGGCCAGGCCGATGCAGCCGCCGCCACCAGGGCACCAAAAATGTAGCGCCAGCCAATGCCCGCCATGAAAAGCACAAACAGGCCACTGAAGGCAATTAACAGGGAGGTACCCAGATCGGGCTGAATCACGATCAAACCCGCCGGCACCACCAGCAACAGCAGAGCGCCGATAACGGCGGGGAACCGCGGCGGCAAGACCCTGCCAGCCAGGAACCAGGCGATAACCAGCGGCACCGACAATTTCATGATTTCCGACGGCTGAAAGCGCACCCCACCCACCTGCAGCCAGCGCTGCGCGCCTTTGGCACCCACGCCCACCAGCAACACCGCCACCAGCAGCATCAATCCGCCGACAAAGAGCCACGGTGCCCATCTGGCATACTGCTTCAAACTGACTTGTGCGGCCATAATCATAATGACAAAGGCCAGCCCCAGATAACTGCCCTGGCGGTACACGGCCTCCATGCTTTGGCCCGACGCGCTGTACAGCACCATCAAGCCGTATCCGCTGAGTACCATCAGCAGAAAAAGCAGCGGAATATCGATATGGAGGCGCATGATGACACTGGGCCGCCTGGCCATATCTCGGGAGCCCTGGTGCGGCAGCTGTCGTACGTAATCGCCCATCAGCCTGGCTCAACCGATAGCCAGGTGTCGATCACGGCGCGAGCAATGGGCGATGCCGCCGAACTGCCGCCGCCATTCTCAACAATGATGCCGACCGCAATAGTAGGCGCTTCAATCGGCGCAAAGGCTATAAACAGCCCGTGATGCCGGTGCCGCTCGGCGACCTCATCCTCGTTGTAGACGGCATTCTGAGCGATACCGATAACCTGGGCGGTACCGGTTTTCCCCGCCATCTCATACTGGATGCCTTTCGCCAGTGCCTTGGCGGTGCCCTTCTTGCCGTGCACTACCTCGCGCATGCCATCGAAAACTGCATCCCAGTACTCTTGGGGCGCCTCCATAGGCTCCAGCTCGGGCGCCGGCACCGGTTCTCCGTCTATGGCCATCACCAGGCGCGGGACTATCCGCTTCCCCCTGCTGGCCATCACACTGGTGGCAACCGCCAATTGCAGCGGAGATGCCAGCATATAGCCCTGGCCAATACCGGCGCTGAGCGTTTCACCGGGATACCAGGGCTGCGACATGGCGCCGCGCTTCCAGCGGGTTGAGGGCAGAACACCGGAACGCTCATTGGTGGTATCGATCCCGGTGCGATCGCCAAAACCATAGGGGTGCAGATACTCATACATACGGTCGATCGTCAGGCGACGCGCCAGATCATAGAAATACACGTCACAGGACTGTGCAATGGCCATTTTCATATCCACGCGCGAGGCATGGCCGGTGCCGGTGATGCGCAGAATCCAGTCGCGATATTTGCGGGAGTCACCGGGCAGGCTGTACCAACCGGGGTCGGGCACCGTTGATTGCGGTGTCACCAGCCCGGACATCAAGCCAGCCATCGACATAAATGGCTTGATCGTGGAGCCCGGCGGGTAGGAGCCCTGTATGGCCCGGTTAAACAGCGGCACATCCAGCGAATCACGCAGCGCGGAGTACTCCTTGGAGCTGATGCCGTTCACAAACAGATTGGTATCGAACCCCGGCGTCGAAACCAGTGCCAACAAGCCGCCGGTGCGGGGATCGATGGCCACCACCGCACCGCGGCGGTCGCCAAGCGCCTCAAACGCGGCCAGTTGTACGTTGTAGTCCAGTGACAGGGTGAGATCTTTGCCGCGCTCGGGGGCAAAACGCTCGAGCACGCGCAACACCCGCCCGTGGGCATTGCTCTCGACGTTCTGATAGCCCACATCCCCGTGCAGCATATCCTCGTAATACTTTTCGACCCCGACCTTGCCGACATGAAAGGTGCCGCGATAATCCGTTTCATCGAGCTCTTCCGCCTCCTGCTCATTGATACGACCCACGTAGCCCAGCGCATGGGAAAACAACTCACCGTGCGGGTAGTGTCGCAACAATTGCGCCTCGACCACCACACCGGGCAACCGAAAGCGGTTGACCGCCAGCCGCGCGCGCTCCTCTTCCGTCAGGCGAAAGCGCAGGGGGACCGGCTCGTAGGGGCGGCTGCGGTTGAGCTTCTTGCGGAACTTCTCCAGATCGCTATCCGATACCGGGAGCACCGACTGCAGATCTTCGAGGGTGGCATCCAGGTCCGGCACACGCTCGCGCACAATCGACAGCATGTAGCTGGGGCGATTGTCTGCCAGCGGTATGCCATTGCGATCATAGATCAAGCCGCGACGGGGCGGCAGCGGCTGTAACTGCACGCGGTTGCGTTCAGATTGCGTCCGGTAGGTCTCGTATTCCGTTACCTGAAGTTCGTAGTAACGCATCAGTATCACACCCAGCAGAATCATCACGAACCCGATCGCGATGATAGTGCGGGTGCCGTATACACGGGACTCTAGCTGAGGATCTTTTAAATCGAATTGCGGTAGCATTCAAGCGGCCTGAAGACCCTGTACTGCGTGGATAGAGATAAACACTAGGCGCGATGATACGGGTGGTTGACGGTAATTGTCCAAGCCCGATACAGCTGTTCTGCCAATACCACGCGCACCAGGGGATGCGGCAGGGTCAGATCGCTCAGCGACCAACGCATATCGGCCCGCGCCAGGCAGGCTGGAGACAGCCCATCGGGCCCTCCGATCAGGATGCTGTAGTTGTCTCCCGACATCTGCCAGGCATCCAGGTGCTCTGCCAGCTTCTCGGTCGACACCCGCTTCCCTTGCACATCCAGCGCCACCACTCGCTCAGCGGCGGGGATCAGCTTGAGTATCTGCTCACCCTCCGCGGCCATATCCTTGCCGCGCTTGGCCAGCGGAACCTCGCGCCAGACCAGCTTCAGTTCGCGCGGCAGGCGTTTGCTATATTCGCCAATGCCCTGCTCAACCCAGCTGGGCATCCGCGTTCCAACGGCGATAACGCTGATGCGCATCAGTGCTGTTTCATGAAGGCGAACTGGGCTCTTCGGGCGCAGTCCACAGGCGTTCCAAATCGTAAAAATCCCGGGTCGCTGGCAACATGATGTGTACGACCACATCACCGAAGTCCACCAGCACCCACTCGCCGCCGTCCTCGCCCTCCATACCGATGGGCGCCATGTCCTGTTTCTTGGCTTCCACAGATACATGGCTGGCCAGCGACTTGACATGGCGATTGGAGGTACCGCTGGCAATCACCATATAATCCATCACATCCGTCAGCGCGGAGACATCCAGCACCACGGTATTGACGGCCTTGAGGTCGTCAAGCGCAGCGACGACAAACTGAGTGAACTGTTCAGATTCCATAGGGCGTATTTACTTTGTCATTCATAGGCAACGATCCAGTAGTTATCGATAAAGCTTGTTGGTTTGAATATAGTCCAGCACCGACTGCGGCAACAGGTATCGCGCAGAGCGCCCCGCGGCCAGCATCTCGCGGATCTCTGTGGCCGATATGGCCAGTGGCCGCAGTTCCTCAATAGCAATACAACCCGCGGGCCTGTCCCGCAAGCGGTTTGCGTCCTCCACCCGGTGATCCTGCAGCCACTGGGCGACGTCGCCCTCCTGCGGCAGCTCCCAGCCGGGGCGGGAGATCACCACAATATGGGCCCAGTCCAGCAATTCCTGCCAGCGGTACCACGTTGTAATATCCAGCACAGCGTCGCAACCCAACACCATGCACAGGCCGGTTCCGGCCCCCAGCTCACCGCGCAATTCGATGAGACTGTCTATCATATAGGATTTACCGGCGCGCTGAAGCTCTCGCAGATCACACGACAGACGCGGCTCACCTGCCACTGCCAGCTCTACCATCGCAGCGCGGTGAACAGCGCTGCACTCGGGTGCTTCACGGTGGGGTGGTTGTGCACTGGGCATCAGGTGTAATCGCACCAGTTGCAACCGCTCCACCAACTCCAGCGCAGAACGCAGGTGCCCATAGTGCACGGGATTAAAGGTACCGCCAAAGACCCCCACCAGGGGGAGTCCGGACGCTCCGGCGTCACTCAAGTGCGAATCTGCCCCTCGCCGAGCACCACAAATTTCTGTGTGGTGAGGCCTTCCAGACCCACCGGCCCGCGCGCGTGGATCTTGTCAGTGGAGATACCTATTTCAGCACCCAGCCCGTACTCAAAGCCATCGGCCAGGCGCGTGGAGGCATTGACCATGACGGAACTGGAATCGACTTCGCGCAGAAAGCGCATGGCATGCCCATGCTCTTGCGTGATAATGCTGTCGGTGTGCTGGGAGCTGTAGGTATTGATGTGATCTATGGCCTGCTCCAGCCCCGCCACGACGCGCACGGCCAGAATCGGTGCGAGGTATTCCTCTCTCCAGTCCTGCTCGCTGGCCGCTTTTGCTGCGGGCATCAACTCGCGCGCACGCGGACAACCGCGCAGCTCCACACCCGCCTCGGCATAGGCCTGCGCCAGGCGCGGCAACATCGCCGCCGCTTTTCCCTCTGCCACCAGCAGGGTTTCCATGGTGTTACAGGTACCATAGCGTTGCGTTTTGGCATTCACCGCGACGGTAAATGCAATCTCGTCATCGGCAAAATCGTCGATATATACGTGACACACGCCGTCAAGGTGCTTGATGACCGGCACCCGGGCATCCTTGCTAATCCGTTCGATAAGGCCCTTACCGCCGCGTGGAACAATCACATCGACGTATTCCGGCATAGCGATCAAATGCCCCACGGCATCCCGGTCTGCGGTAGACACTACTTGCACCGCCGCCTCGGGCAGCCCCGCCGCTTGCAACCCGTGCTGCAGGCATTCTGCTATCGCACAGTTGGACGCCAGGGACTCGGAACCACCGCGCAGTATGGCCGCATTGCCGGATTTCAGGCACAGACTGGCTGCCTCTACTGTCACATTGGGCCGCGATTCGTAAATGATGCCGATCACACCCAGGGGCACCCGCATGCGGCCCACCTGAATGCCACTGGGCATGCTGCGCATATCGGAGATACTGCCGACTGGATCGGGCAATGCCACTACCTGACGCAGCCCCTCGAGCATCGCATCAATACGTGCCGGGGTCAGCTCCAGCCGATCCAGCAAAGGTGCATCCAGGGACTTCGCCCGACCCTGTTCCAAATCCTGCCGGTTGGCCTCCATCAAGCCAGCCCGCGCACCATCGAGTGCATCGTGCACGGCAAGCAGCGCGCGGTTGCGCACTGCAGTCGGCGCCGCTGCCACTGTGCGTGACGCTGCACGTGCGGCGCTACCCAACTCAACCATGTACTGCTCGACGTTCATTGCGGATCTACCGTGAAAATACAAAGCCGCGATTATACCTGATGCTTGAAGCGGATGTGCTAAACTCCCGCCCAAAATTCTCACAGGTACACTCATGGCTGCAACACCCCAGCTGGAGTTCTTTTACGACTGTTCCAGCCCCTGGACCTATTTTGCGTTCACCCGCATCCAACCCATCATGGAACAGCTGGCGCTGCCAATTCGCTGGCGCCCCATTCTGGTCGGCGGTGTCTTCAACGCGGTTAATCAGGAGCTCTACGCCGCTCGCGAGGGCATGTTCAGCAGCCCTGACAATCCACGCATGAAATACTTCATCAAGGACATGCAGGACTGGGCCAGACTCTGCGGCGTGCGCACGGAAATGCCCGCAGGCCACCCGATCAGCAGCGTCAAGGCCATGCGCGGCGCCTTTTATGCCGAGGAACAGGGCGCACTGGTGCCCTATTCGCGCGAGGTCTTCGCAACATACTGGGACAGCGATACGCCGGATATCACCAGCGATGAGGTTCTCGCCGCTATCTGTGGGCGGGTGGGGCTGGACGCGGAAGGCTTTTTTACCGCCATTGCCAATCAGCAATACAAAGACCTGTTGCGCCAGAATACGGATGAGCTTATTGCCCGCGGCGGGTTTGGTTCGCCAACGATTTTTATCAATGGCGATGATATGTATTTTGGCAATGATCGATTGGAGCTGGTTGAGGCTCGACTTCGGGAACTGCTTGGGAGCTCCTAGAAACTAAGTTACTGGTTCATTGCCGCATCCCGGCACAGTGGCACCACATTGAATAACCAAGAAAATTCCAGCCACAAAAAAGCGGGCACAAGGCCCGCTTAATAACAGCTACTGAACTAGCGCGTTACAGCGCCTCAGCATTCTCCGCCAGGTAGGCAGCAACACCGTCGGGTGATGCATCCATACCTTTGTCGCCTTTGTTCCAGCCCGCAGGGCACACTTCGCCATGCTCATCAGTGAACTGCAGCGCCTCAACCAGACGGATCAGTTCGTCGATGTTACGGCCCAAAGGCAGATCATTGACCTGTTGTGCGCGTACTGTTCCTTCGGGATCGATAAGGAATGCGCCACGGAAGGCTACGCCACCAGAGCTTTCAACGTCGTATGCGCGACAGATGTCGTGACCAACGTCAGCAGCCATAGTGTAAGTCACCGCGCCGATACCGCCGTCTTTGACGGAAGTGTTGCGCCAGGCATTGTGAGTGAACTGGGAATCGATGGACACTGCGACCACCTCTACACCCAACTCACGGAATTTATCCATGCGGTGATCCAGAGCTATCAGCTCAGAGGGACACACAAAGGTGAAATCCAGCGGATAAAAGAACACCAGGCCGTATTTGCCTGCCATCGCCTCGGAACGCTTGTAGGAATCGACGATTTCTCCCGTACCGAGTACTGCCGCCACATCAAAATCCGGTGCCGGCTTACCAACTAAAACGCCCATTAAGTATTACTCCTCTAGGTTATGCATCCAATTACGCCACCTCCGTGTGAGGTGACGCACCTGATGGAATGATACACAGAGCGTTTGGTCTCGCCTATTTAATTATAAACATAGATTTAATAGCGTATGACTATGGTTATAGCTTTGGCGCTTTACTCTGCTGTGGATGCTGGCGCATTTTCCTTGATCAGCTTCGCAAGCTCTCCGCTCTCATGCATCTCGGTGATGATGTCACAACCGCCCACCAGCTCACCGTCTACCCATAGCTGGGGAAAGGTTGGCCAGTTTGCGTACTGCGGCAGTGTCGCGCGAATTTCGGGGTTGCTGAGAATATCCACGTAGGCGAAGCGCTCACCACACTCCATCAACGCACCCACGGTGCGCGCCGAAAAGCCACACTGGGGCGCATTGGGGGAACCTTTCATGTAAAGCAGAACCCGGTTTTCGGCGATCTGCTGCTTGATTGTCTCGATAATGTCCATCTGTTGTCCTACCTGTTGTTTCATCTGTTGGCCGCACCGCGCTGTCACCCGGAAGGCCGTCGCTTTTCAGCGCACATATTACCCTATTCTTTGACCAAATTGCGCCTGTCGCGTGCGTGTGGATTGCCAATCTCCCCTCAGCTAGCTATAGTTGCCCGTTTCGAGGCAGCTCCCGCTGCCTTTTTGCGTTTTTGGGAGAACATAATCATGTCGGCGCTGATGCAGACTTACGCCAGATTACCAGTGACATTCAGTCACGGCGAGGGTGTGTACCTTTATGACACTCAAGGGCGCCGCTACCTGGATGGTATTTCCGGTATTGCGGTTAATGGCCTGGGCCACGCGCACCCGGCTGTCGTCGCTGCTATCCGTTCGCAGGCCGACAAACTGATACACAGTTCTAACCTGTATCGCATAGAGGCACAGGAGGCACTGGGCAGTGCGCTGACGAAAGTCGCCGGGATGGACAACTGCTTTTTCGGCAACTCCGGTGCAGAGGCCAATGAAGCGGCGATCAAGCTGGCGCGGCTCTACGGACACGAGCGCGGCATCAAAAAGCCCGCTATCGTGGTACTTGAAGGGGCTTTCCACGGCCGCACCCTGGCGACGCTAAGCGCCACAGGCAACCGCAAGATACAGGCTGGCTTCGAGCCACTGGTGTCGGGCTTCGTGCGGGCGCCGCGCAATGACATCGAGGCGCTCAGGCAGATCGCAGCCAACAACCCCGACGTGGTGGCCTTCCTCGCGGAACCGGTGCAGGGCGAAAGCGGCGTGCAAATGCTCGACCCAGAGTACCTGCAGGCTGCACGCGAGATCTGCAGCAACGAAGACTGGTTGATGATGCTCGACGAGGTGCAAACCGGCAACGGCCGCACCGGCACCTATTTCGCCTATCAGGGCCTCGACTTTATACCCGACGTTGTCACCACAGCTAAAGGCCTGGGCAATGGCGTACCCATCGGCGCCTGTCTGGCGCGCGGCGCTGCAGCACAGGTTTTTGGCGCTGGGCACCACGGCTCGACCTTTGGCGGCAACCCGCTGGCGTGCGCCACCGGCCTGGCGGTACTCAATACCATCGAGCAAGACGGATTGTGTGCCAACGCCAGCGCCATGGGGCAGTTGATTACTGACATCCTGCGCGAAGAGTGCGCCGATGCGAAAAACGTCGCCGCCATTCGCGGCAAAGGCCTGATGCTGGGCGTTGAACTGCGCCGCGACTGCGGTGAGTTAGTGCAGCGCGCGATGGATGCCGGCTTCCTGATCAATGTCGCCGGCGGCAACACCGTGCGGTTACTCCCACCCCTGGTGATTAGCGAACCCGAAGCCCGCGAATTGGCTATCGGTGTCGCCGAACTGATCCGGAATTTTGACTGAACGAGCCCCAGAGGCTTAACAGGACAGACCATGTCAGCTATTCGACACTTTTTGACACTGCTGGATTTCAGCCCGCAGGAACTGCAACAGCTCATTCAGCGCGCGATTGAAATGAAACGCGAACACCGCGCTGGCGAAGACCAGCGCGCGTTCCCGGGCAGCGTATTGGCGATGATTTTCTCCAAATCGTCGACCCGCACGCGGGTATCGTTTGAGGCGGGTATCGCACACCTTGGGGGGCAGGCCATGTTCCTGTCTCCGCATGATACGCAGCTGGGCCGCGGAGAACCCATAGAGGACAGCGCCCGGGTGATCTCCTCCATGGTGGATATCGCCGTGGTGCGCACCTTCGGACACGACATCGTGCAGCGCTTTGCGGCGAATTCTTCGGTGCCTGTAATAAACGCGCTGACAGACGACTACCACCCCTGCCAATTACTCGCCGACATGCAGACCTGGATAGAACACCGTGGCAGCATCGCCGGCAAGAGTGTGTGCTGGGTGGGCGATGGCAACAATATGTGCCAGTCCTACATCAATGCCGCCAGGCAGTTTGATTTTGAGCTGCGCATCGCCTGCCCTCCCGGCTTTGAACCGAACAGCGAGTTGCTGAAGGCGAACCGGGACCGGGTAAGCATCGAACACGACCCGGCGCTTGCAGCCAAAGGCGCCGACCTGCTGGTGACCGATGTCTGGGCCTCGATGGGCCAGGAGGAAGAGCAACTGGAGCGCGCGCGACTGTTCAAGCCCTATCAGATCAACAGCGAGCTGATGAGCGTGGCCGCCAGCGACGCACTGTATATGCACTGCCTCCCGGCGCACCGTGGGGAAGAAATCAGCGCGGAATTGATGGATGCTCCCGACAATGTGATCTGGGATGAGGCCGAGAATCGCCTGCATGCGCAAAAGGCATTGGTAGAGGCGTTGCTATTGAGCAATCGCTCCTGACTACCTGGGTGCTCACCGCCCCCAATATTGCGCGATTCCACTGGTAGAAATGCAACAAAAAATATTTTGATAGCGCCATCCGATCGGGCGAATTTCCCGGCCTCAAAGAGCGCTCTGCAAGCAGCTAAAGGCCTGCAAGGTAAGTAGGCGCAAGCACACATAACTATCTACAAGTTATCCACAAAATAAACCCAGGCTAATTCCCTTGCAATGCGGCTGTCGTCGCATTATCTTGTACCCGAGTGAAGCATATACCCCTATATATTGGGTGTTGCAGCTAATGTACGAATAACAAATTCATAAACTTAGCTGCCTAAAAGGGATTATTCCCAACCGCCGCCTCAGGGAGATTATCCCGCAATGTGGCGATGTACAGTTGGTATATAAATGCTTCGCCAAGCGGTCACCCTATAAAGCCAAGAGTCGGCACTTCGGAGAGAACATGCAAACAGAGACCAACCCGGGCGACGCCGCCGTCGCAACCAGCACACCACCCCAACAGTCACCTGCCGCCAGCGGCGCTCTCGCTGCCACCGCCCCGGGCCAATTGCGTGTGATCAAACGCAACGGCACAGTTGTGCCTTTTGAGGCCAGCAAGATAGCCGTGGCCATCACCAAGGCATTTCTCGCGGTAGAAGGTGGGCAGGCTGCAGCGTCCAGCCGCATTCATGAGACAGTGGCCAAACTGACCTCAATGGTCATGGGCACGTTCCAGCGCCGCATGCCCTCGGGTGGCACCATCCACATTGAAGACATACAAGATCAGGTAGAGCTTTCACTGATGCGCTCCGGCGAACATAAAATCGCCCGAGATTATGTCATCTACCGCGACCGACAAGCCCAGAAACGCGCAGCCAAGCAGAGCTTGTCCCCGGCCACCCAGGAAGCCGCCGGCAATATCTCCGTGATTCAGGCCGACGGCAGCCGCGCACCGCTCGATCTCGACCGCCTGCACACGATTGTCAGCGAAGCCTGCGTCGATCTCGACGATGTCAGCGAGGCTGAAATTCTGGATCAGGCCCTGAGGAACCTCTACGACGGCGTCAGCCAGAGCGAGCTGAGCACCTCACTGGTCATCACTGCCCGCACCATGATCGAGCAGGAACCCAATTACAGCTTCGTCGCCGCACGCTTGCTCTGTGACAATTTGCGCAGTGAAGCACTGAGCTTTCTGGGTGTGGCTGAAAGCGCCACCCAGCACGACATGGACATTCTGTACGCCAAGGCACTGCCCGCCTACGTGGCAAAAGGCATAGAGCTGGAACTGCTGGCACCCAAACTGCAGGAATTCGATCTGGAGCAACTGGGCCGGGCACTGCTG
Organism: Halioglobus japonicus; assembly: GCA_902705825.1. Taxonomy (GTDB): domain Bacteria; phylum Pseudomonadota; class Gammaproteobacteria; order Pseudomonadales; family Halieaceae; genus Marimicrobium. The sequence goes on from CACSIL010000003.1 coordinate 170,383, forward strand.
CCTGAGCGCGACCTGCAGTTCACCTACCTCGGCCTGCAAACTCTGTACGACCGCTATTTCATCCACAGCGACAATACCCGTATCGAGCTGCCGCAGATCTTCTTCATGCGCGTCGCGATGGGGCTGGCCGCCGAGGAAGCCGACAAGAACGCCAGAGCCATTGAGTTCTACCAGTTGCTGTCGTCTTTCGATTACATGAGCTCCACACCGACCCTGTTTAACGCCGGCACCCTGCGTCCACAGCTGTCCTCCTGCTACCTCACCACGGTACCCGACAACCTGCACGGCATTTACGGCTCCATTCAGGACAACGCGATGCTGTCTAAATTCGCCGGCGGGCTGGGCAATGACTGGACACCAGTGCGCGCACTGGGTGCCTACATCAAAGGCACCAATGGTAAATCACAAGGTGTTGTGCCCTTCCTCAAGGTAGTGAATGACACCGCTGTTGCAGTCAACCAGGGCGGCAAGCGCAAGGGCGCCGTATGCGCCTACCTCGAGACCTGGCACCTGGATATCGAAGAGTTCGTGGAACTGCGCAAGAATACTGGCGATGACCGCCGCCGCACCCACGATATGAACACCGCCAACTGGATACCCGATCTGTTCATGCAGCGGGTATTCGACGACGGCGAGTGGACACTGTTCTCCCCCAACGATGTGCCCGAGCTGCACGATCTGTATGGCAAGGCATTCCAGGAGCGCTACGAGCACTACGAAGAAATGGCGCGCACCGGCAAGCTGAAGCTGCACAAAACGGTTAAAGCCGAAAACCTGTGGCGCAAAATGCTGGGCATGCTGTTCGAGACTGGCCACCCCTGGATGACCTTCAAGGATCCGTGCAACCTGCGCTCGCCGCAGCAGCATGTGGGCGTTGTGCACTCTTCCAACCTGTGTACAGAAATTACCCTCAATACCAACAAGGACGAGATTGCAGTCTGCAACCTGGGCTCGGTAAACCTGCCCCAGCATATCGACGAGAACGGTCTCAACCTGGAAAAACTGCAGCGCACAGTGCGCACAGCCGTTCGTATGTTGGACAACGTGATCGACATCAACTACTACTCAGTGCCGCAGGCCGAGAAATCAAACATGCGCCACCGCCCCGTGGGCATGGGCCTGATGGGCTTCCAGGACGCACTGTACAAGCAGCATCTGGCGTACGGCTCGGATGAGGCCGTGAAGTTTGCAGACAACTCCATGGAAGCTATCAGCTACTACGCTATTCAAGCCTCCAGCGAGCTGGCCGCAGAGCGCGGCACCTACCAGACCTACGAGGGGTCACTGTGGAGCCAGGGCATTTTCCCGCTGGACTCTCTGGACAAGCTGATAGAAGAGCGCGGCGAGAAGTACATCAATGTCGACAAGAGCTCTACGCTCGACTGGGCGTCGCTGCACGACACCGTCAAGGCACAGGGCATGCGCAACTCCAACGTGATGGCAATTGCGCCTACTGCGACCATCGCCAACATTACCGGCGTGTCGCAATCTATCGAGCCGACTTACCAGAACCTGTACGTCAAATCGAACCTCTCCGGAGAGTTCACCGTCGTCAACCCCTACCTGGTGCGCGACTTGAAAGAACGGGGCCTGTGGGATCAGGTGATGGTAAACGACCTCAAATACTACGACGGCAGCGTGCAGGCCATCGACCGTATTCCCGAGGACCTGAAAGCCATCTACTCAACCGCCTTTGAAGTGGAGCCGCGCTGGCTGGTGGAATCGGCCAGCCGTCGCCAGAAGTGGATAGACCAGGCCCAGTCACTGAACCTGTACATCAACAATGCCAACGGCAAGAAGCTGGATGTCACTTACCGTATGGCCTGGTACAGCGGCCTGAAAACCACTTACTACCTGCGCTCACTGGCGGCCACTGGCACAGAGAAGTCGACCATTGATACCGGCACCCTGAATGCTGTATCCAAAGGTGCGCCCAGCGAAGGCGGCCCGGCACCTGTGCCGCAGGCCTGCTCACTGGATGATCCGGACTGCGAGGCCTGCCAGTAGGCAGGCCCACACTATAACGAGAACTCTGACTCCATAAAGAAATCGGGAAGACAACGCAATGTTAAGTTGGGATGATTACCACAAAGAAGATGAGGCGCCGAGCAGAGCCGCCAAATCCATCAATGCAGCGGCGCTGGACGCAGCAGAGAAACCGGCTGCAGCAGAACCCGCTGCCGCCGCACCAGCCGCTGCTGCACAACCCATTGTCGAGCAGACAGCAGAGCCTGTTCGCCAGCAAGCAGCCGAGCAGCTGGATGAAGAGCAGATAGATGCACAGGCCGCCGCCGAAGCCGTTAAGGCCGCTGAAGACGCTGTCGATCACATGGATATCGCACCCGGCCTGGAAGCGCTGGAAATGGGCGCTGCCCGTATCTCGGTAGACGAGAAGGCGATGATCAACTGCCGCGCCGACCTCAACCAGCTGGTGCCATTCAAATATGAGTGGGCCTGGCAGAAATACATCGACGGCTGTGCCAACCACTGGATGCCCCAGGAAATCAACATGACCGCCGACGTGGCGACCTGGAAAAACCCCGAGGGCCTCACCGACGACGAACGCCGTATCGTGCAGCGCAACCTCGGTTACTTCTCCACCGCTGATTCTCTGGTGGCCAACAACCTGGTGCTGGCGATCTATCGCCTGATCACCAACCCCGAGTGCCGCCAGTACATTCTGCGCCAGGCCTTCGAGGAAGCCATCCACACCCACGCCTACCAGTACTGCATCGAGTCACTGGGCATGGATGAAGCCGAAGTGTTCAACATGTACCGCGAGATTCCCTCGGTCGCCAAGAAGGCCGCCTGGAGCCTCAGCCACACACACGAGCTGAGCGATCCAACATTCAAAACCGGCACCCACGAGGCAGACCAGACCCTGCTGCGCAACCTGATCGGCTTCTACGCTGTGACAGAAGGTATCTTCTTTTACTGTGGCTTCACCCAGATCCTCTCCATGGGCCGCCGCAACAAGATGACCGGCGTGGCCGAACAGTTCCAGTACATTCTGCGCGATGAGTCCATGCACCTGAACTTCGGCATCGACGTTATCAACCAGATCAAATTGGAAAACCCACACCTGTGGACCAAAGAATTCCAGCAGGAGTCTATCCAGATGATTGTGGAAGGCACCCAGCTGGAAATTGAATACGCCCGCGACACCATGCCGCGCGGCGTACTGGGCATGAATGCAGCCATGATGGAAGAGTACCTGCACTTCATCGCCAACCGACGCCTGTCGCAACTGGGTCTGCCAGAGCAGTATCCGGGTGCACAGAATCCATTCCCCTGGATGTCGGAAATAATGGACTTGCGCAAAGAGAAAAACTTCTTCGAAACACGAGTCATCGAATACCAGACGGGCGGCGCCCTCACCTGGGATTGATACCAACGAATCAGAGGAATCTCATATGGCGAGTAACGACAAGACACCGACAGAAACGGAAACGATCTTGATGGCGCTGGACCAGATCAGCCAGACCATCGATGTGATGACCAGTGTAGTCGGCAGGCTGCGTAATTACATGCAGCAGCAGGAAGCGGCAGCGTCCGATCAGACCAAGGAATTGCAGGCTGAGATGCGCGGGGATCGGATTCTGCACTAGGAAGACACGGCCCCGGCTGTTCTAGCGGATCAGTTGGGGTTTAATAATAATTATGGCCGAGTAGCGGTTGGTTATTCTGACTGCCTGTTAATCTACCGAAAAATCACCCACCAGAACTAGTTTAGCCAGTGATTCGAGATGGACCTCGTGATGACTCTACTTCTAACACTTTTTAACTCCATTGGAAAAGCAGAGCCTGAATCTTCAGGCGCATCGGTTGCCATGATGGCGCCCCGCTACAATGGTGAGTCGTTGCTTGGAGCAAGGAAACCGAGGTCGTGGCGGCATGGCGTTGATAATATTTTGGGCATGGTTGGTATGCAGATGTGGCTACGTTCGAATATACATCGCTGGATATAGACATGGCGACTAGTCACCCATGGCTACATGTACCTACACATAGCTAGATGTAGACAGGGTGTCTACATCTAGCTACGACATATACTTCACTGTTAGGCGGAAGAGTACACTCAAGGTGAGCTATCGAAAAATACGAATCAGGGATGAAGTACCGTTGCCTTTATACAGATATACGAAGAAGGAGTGGGCCGAAAGATTCTTCGATACTGGGCAATTAAGGCTCGGAACTCTATTTGATTATGCCAAGATGGAGAGCTATGGCGATGCCGTACACGACCGCCATGAGGGCTACTGCCCATTTAACACTGGCAAGCTCGGTCCTAGCCAACGGCCAATCATTAAGCTGATTCTAGCGAGAAATAACCTAGTTTTGTGCATGGCGGATTCACATGAGCACTCCCTGTATGATGAATTTGCAGCGGAATGCTGCATCCGAATAAATGACGATCGATTTTTCAAAGAGATCGACAAACAACTTCAAGCAGAATTTACGAGTCCTCTCTTGAGACAAGTGACATACCTTGATAAGACGAGGTGGGACACTGCCCCCGACTATGTGGATTTCGCTGGTGCGATAAAGGACGCCAAGTTTAAGCACCAAAGGGAAGTAAGAGTGCTCTGGGAGCCAAGTGAGCCGCATGAAGAAAAGGAAAGATTGGCTCTTGATGTCAAGACAAACGACAATTTCATAATTGATGTGGCCGAGAGCACTTGGTTTAAAGAATACACAGATAGAGAATGTGAATGGCTAAGCCCAAGAACGGTCTATGTGCCGAATGCAACAAAGTACTGTTCGCTGCTGCCTGTCGCCTAACAAACCAAGGCTGCAAGGGCGCTTCGCGCCGGGACGCGCTAACGCGCGCCCCAGCTTGAAGCGTTAGGTCGATAGATAAATGGTTCAATATGAAAGCTGAAATTGCACGATCAACAATTCTTATTCCATTAATATGTATGTTTGGGTGTCAGAAAAATTATGTGGTTAAGGAATACGTGCCACCTACCAGCTCGCAGGGCGCATCAGTTCAAGTAACTACTGACCCATATAGAAACTACGATCAAATTGATATAGGTCTAGTTAGCAGGGACTCGTGTGACAATAAATATAATTTGGAGCATATTAGCCATTTGGAATCAGGGCCTCTTTGGGGGGAAGATATAAGAGAGGCAGATTTTTATTTGCCAGCTGGTAAAACAATAAATTTAAGAATCATGAATTCAACTGATTACGGATTTTATAAGAAACACTGTTCCAACACAAAAACATACATTCTGAAAGAAAGTTCGAATTATGTATTGAAGATAAAGAATTGGTCCTCGTTAGAGGAACCTGAGCTTTTCGAATCCTCGTTTGGTTGTAAATTTGATTTAACTAGATCTGATGGAAGTGTTCTAGATGAGGCTGTAACAGATTTACCCAAATGCGAAGATTAAAGGGACTTAGTATCAAGTCCGTTCAAGGGGTCAGAGTCCTTGAACTCACAAGATATATTTGGCGTCAGAGCACAGTCTCAAAAAACGGGTGTTTCTACTCTGACCCCAATTGACGGATGTCGAAACCGCTACGCGGTTTCGACACCGGTGCTTGAGGCGTTATTGGGCCTAGGAGGTGCCGAGTGAGCTCAAAGAAATGGATTGTTCTTCTAGCTCTACTTCTCCTCGGGTCCAATGCCTACTGGCTGATTCATGTGATCGACGGCGGAATATCCTATACATATCTAGAGAGCGATAGAGACTTGGCAGAATCAAGCGCTATAGCTGTAACCGCACTAGCTAATCTCAATCTAATTGGTCTTTCCAAAGACGAAGCTTTGGCAAAAATAGAATCTCTTGAAAAAGAAACGCCATTCTACAAAAGCGTCGATAGCTGCATTTACTTAGCCCAGATTTGTGTGAAAATCGATTCGACGGGTATGGTTTCGTAGGTGCGGTATTAAAGTCCCAATAACAAGTCAAGGCAGCAAGGGCGCTTCGCGCCGGGACGCCGTAACCGGCGCCCCTGCTTGAAGCGTTACATTTCAACATAAGGATAATCATGTACGATTTGGCAATTAGAGCAAAGAACTATAAGTGTTTTAAGGAAGAAACGGGCTTTGATTGTATTCGTCGCGTTAACTTAATCATAGGAAGAAATAACGCAGGGAAATCGTCATTACTAGACCTAATTGAAATTGTCGTTACTAAGAATTATGAGGTCGAAAGATCGACTTGGAGAGAGAATCAACGTCCCCAGATAATATTTGAAGCAGAGATTACTGAGAATGTTACAAGCCAAGTATTTCGTTCTGATACAGTCGGTGGCGTTATCGGAGGAAATCACGGCACCTACGGGAAAAACTACATTGGTAGAACTCTAAAGTGGACTAAGAGTGGTAGCGCAAACAATAACGCTGCATTATTAGATTGTAATGATGAGGGGATTAATCCTCCTTTAAGAAATACCGGCGACTATGCGCAAACACTTCCAAACAAAATGCCTATTCCTCTTGAAGGAAAAACGTTTAGGCGCCTGCTTGCTGAAAGAGATATCCTGCCAGAGTTATCTGAACCACAGAATATCACTATAGGAAATAATGGCTGGCAAGCCCCTAGTTTCCTAGACACATGATAGCTTCTCATAATAGCGTTTTTCGAACTCTACCGGCGATACTCCATCGTTGTTCCCATGGCGCCGAGTTGGGTTGTAGAAAAACTCGATGTAATTGAATATCTCTGATCTGGCGTCTGAGCGTGTCTTGTAGATCTTGCGCTTGATACGCTCCGTCTTCAGCAGCGAGAAGAAGCTCTCCGCCACGGCGTTGTCATGGCAGTTTCCTCGACGAGACATGCTGAGTTCCAGATTATTTTCACTGACGAACTTTCTCCAATCGGCACAGGTATATTGA
>CACSIL010000004.1 GCA_902705825.1 Halioglobus japonicus
CTCCCTGCTACAGCGTGACTGAAAGAAACTGATGGACCTAATACTACCTGCGATTTCGAAAGTGGACTACCCACTTGGAACTGGNGCGAGACTTGATGGAAGCACACATCTTCAAGTTCACAAGATATTGGCGAACGCCGCCCAGTAACGCCCAGCGCAGAGGCGGACTGCACAGCAGGCCGTCCTGCACGCGTAGCGTGCGCACTGGCGTACCTTGTTACTGCAGCGGCTGTATGCGGCCAGCAACGAAGACGGTTGCCGGAGCGCTAGCGTAGGCCTGGGCGCAAACGAAGCTGACGGGCTAAACAGATGCACGTTGAATGATGCTCCTTGCTACAGCGTGATCGAACGAAACTAGTGAACCCGATACTACGCCAGAATTTCCTGCTGGATTACCCACCTGAAACTGGTGCGATAGTTGATGAAAATACCTCACTCCCAACACACAAGATATTTGTGAACGCCGCTCAGTAACAGCTAAGTATATAGACCGGTCTAAAAAAGACGTCGGCTCTGTTTTTCGGATATATGCGCGCGGACACAGCCTAGAAAGCTCCTATTAAACAACCAGTTGGATAAACATAACGCACCTCTGAAGAAAACAATAGCCTGACTGGAAAGAGAAACTCATCAATTTTGATCAAATTTTTCATTGGATGTAGTTATATTTTTCTATATATATCAATGACTTATTATTTATATGCGTTTAGTTCTTTGCTGAGGTCCTCTGAAAAACCGGCTTGAAAAATGCCTCATCTAATATACTGTATATATGTACAGTATATTAGATGAGACTCCAACCATGGATGACGTTCGCCACGCTATCCCCATCAGGTCAAGCAGGTTTGCGCATCAGTTGCGACAGAGCCTTCGCGATCAAGGGTATTCGTATCAAACAGAGAAAACGTATCTTCATTGGGTCAAGCGCTTCATTCTTTTTCATAACAAGTGTCACCCACTGCAAATGGGTGCGATTCATATCAATCAGTTTCTCAGTCATCTGGGGAGTCAGCGCAGTTGCTCCCCCGGCACCCAACGCATCGCTCTGAATGCACTCGTCTATCTTTACCGGAAGCACCTTCAAGTTGAGCTTGAGCCATTGGATTTTGAAAAGGCCAAGCATCGCCGTCGCCTGCCGGTAGTCCTCAGCCACAACGAGGTACAACGTATCATCACACAACTGTCAGGGCACCATTGGCTAATGGTGTCTTTGCTCTACGGTTCCGGTTTGCGTCAGAACGAATTATTGAATTTGCGGCTGAAAGATCTGGATTTCGAAATTAATACGCTTACTGTGCGCTCAGGAAAAGGGGATAAAGACCGCACCACATTATTGCCGCAAAGCCTGCATGAACCACTTCTGGAACAGATCGCCAAAGTTACCGTCTTACACCAGCGTGATATGGAAGATGGTTTCGGTGAAGTCTACATGCCCTATGCTCTGGCTAAAAAGTATCCCAAGGCTGCCACCGAGCTGGGTTGGCAATTTTTGTTTCCCTCTACCACTATCGGTGCCTGTCCACGCACGGGTGTTTTACGTCGTCACCATCTGCACCATACCGCGTTGCGTAAGCAGATACGGCGAGCACGCTTGGCTGCGGCCATCACCAAGCCAGTTAGCTGTCACACATTTCGCCACAGCTTCGCCACACGTCTGCTGCAACAAGGCTATGATATTCGTACTATCCAGGTATTGCTCGGCCACGCTGATATTAAGACCACTGAAATCTATACCCACGTACTTGGCCGCGGAGCTATGGGTGTTATCAGTCCGGTTGATGGCTGAGTATGTCCTACGCCGAACTCCACTGCCTCAGCTGCTACACCTTCCTGCGCGGCGCCTCCCACCCCCATGAACTGGTGGAGCGCGCCGCTGCACTTGGTTATCGCGCACTGGCGATTACCGACGAGTGCTCTTTTGCCGGCATTGTGAAGGCCCATGTGGCGGCGAAGGAAGCCGGTATCCAGTTGCTTATCGGCAGCGAGCTGGTGCTGGAGGAAGGGCTGCGTCTGGTAGCGCTGGTGCCCTCTCGAGCGGCTTACAGCGAGCTGTCCGGCCTGATCAGCATGGCGCGGCGGCGCAGCCCCAAGGGGGAGTACCGGGTTGCGCTGCGCGATGTGATCTTTCACCTGAAACGCTGCCTGCTGATCTGGCTGCCGCAAAGTAATGACGAGCACAGTTACGCCTACGGCCTGCAGCTCAAGCGCTTGTGCAAGGAGCGCCTGTGGCTTGGTGTAAGCCACCTGCTGGGCAACAACGAGGTGCAGCGCTATCTTGCGCTGCATACGCTGGCTCAAAAGCTTGCTATCCCTATGGTGGCCTGTGGCGATGTGCGTATGCACGTGGCCACCCGCAAGCCGCTGCACGATGTGTTCACCGCACTACATTACAACACCAGTATCGCCCAGCTAGGTAGTCGGCGTCTCGGCAACAGCCAGCAACATCTGCGCACGCTGGATAGACTGCAACGGCTCTACCCCCCGGCACTACTGGACGAAACCCTGCATATCGCACAGCTGTGCCACTTCAGTCTGGATGAACTGCGCTACGAATACCCACAGGAAGTGGTGCCTCCCGATTACACCGCCAACCGTTATCTGCGCGAGTTGGTCGCCCGGGGTGTAGTTGTGCGTTGGCCGCGGGGTATTCCTTGTGAGTTACAGCAGCGCATCGATACCGAACTGGCACTGATAGAAGAATTACAGTATGAGTACTATTTTCTCACCGTGTACGACATCGTACGCTTTGCCCGCTCCCGCAACATCCTCTGCCAGGGCCGTGGCTCGGCGGCCAACTCTGTGGTGTGTTACTGCCTGTTTATTACCGAGGTGTCGCCCGAGCAGATATCGCTGCTGTTCGAGCGCTTCATTTCACGCGAGCGCGACGAGCCACCGGATATCGATGTCGATTTCGAGCACGAACGGCGCGAAGAAGTTATCCAGTACATCTATCAAAAGTACTCCCGCAAGCGCGCCGCGCTGGCTGCCACAGTCATCACCTACCGCTCGCGCAGTGCAGTGCGCGATGTGGGCAAGGCACTGGGGTTGGATGCGGTCTTTGTGGATGACCTCGCTAAATCTATGGCCTGGTGGGATCGCACGGCAGATCTCGCCAAACGGTTTGAAGAGCAGGGAGTCGCGGGGCACAGTCGGCAGGCGGAACTGTTTTACTCACTGGTGCAACAGATTCTCGGCTTTCCCCGCCACCTGTCACAGCATGTGGGTGGCTTTGTGATCACCCGCAGCCCTATCTCTACCCTGGTGCCGGTGGAAAACGCCAGCATGGACGATCGCACCATCATTCAATGGGACAAGGAAGACATCGAATCCATGGGCCTGCTCAAGGTGGATATACTGGCACTGGGCATGTTATCGGCCATCCGTAAAAGCCTGCAGATGGTGCACCGCTACTGCCCTGCGATTAAAACCATCAGTGATATTCCCAAGGAAGATGCAGCCACTTACCGCATGCTACAGCAGGCCGACACCATCGGCGTGTTCCAGATCGAATCGCGCGCACAGATGTCCATGCTGCCCCGGCTCCGGCCAGAGCGTTTTTACGATCTGGTCATTGAGGTTGCCATCGTGCGCCCCGGCCCCATTCAAGGCGATATGGTGCACCCCTACCTGCGGCGCAAACAGGGGCTGGAGCCAGTCGCTTATCCCAGCGATGCAATCAGGGAGGTACTGGAACGCACCCTGGGTGTTCCCATTTTTCAGGAGCAGGTGATCAAGCTGGCGATGGTGGCTGCGGGGTTTTCCGGCGGCGAGGCAGATCAGTTACGACGCGCTATTACCAACTGGGGAAAGAACAGCAAGCTGCTCACTTTCGAGAAGAAGCTGACACGCGGCATGATCGAACGCGGCTACGATGAAGCGTTCGCCCGGCGCCTGTTCGAGCAGATCAAGGGCTTTGGCGGCTACGGCTTTCCAGAATCACACTCCGCCAGCTTCGCACTACTGGCCTATATCTCTGCCTGGCTCAAGCGCCACCACCCCGCTGCATTTTTTGCCGGCCTGCTTAATAGTCAACCGATGGGGTTTTACAGCCCCTCGCAGTTGCTTCAGGATGCCCGCCGTCACGGCGTCGCGGTGCTGCCCATCGACGTCAATCATTCCAGCTGGGATCACCTGTTGCTGGATCACCGTTCAACGAAAAGCAGCCAGCCGACGCTGCGTCTGGGGCTGCGCCTGATAAAAGGCCTGAGCCGCGAAGGAGCCCAGCGCGTAGTGGAGGCGCGCCAGCGCCAACCCTTCCGCCAGATCAGCCACCTGCGGCAATGGGCCGCACTGGATAAACGCGACATGGAGGCGCTGGCCGATGCCGATGCACTGCAGTCATTGAGCGGCCATCGCCACCAGTCACAGTGGCAGATCATGGCGCTGGAGCAACCCCGGCCTCTGCTGCGCGACGAACTCAGCCAGAGCGCCAGTTACTTCGATGACGGCGTGCAGTTACCGGCGCCACAGGTCGCGGAGGAAGTACTCTCCGATTACCGCGCCACCGGCCTCACCCTGCGCGCCCACCCGATGAGCCTGTTGCGCGATCGCTACCCGTTCAATCGCTGCAAGCGCCACACAGATCTGGCGGCACTGGGCAACCGGCGCTTTGTACGCATCGCCGGGCTTGTTACTTGTCGCCAGCGCCCCGGCAGTGCTTCGGGCGTGCTGTTTCTCACGCTGGAAGATGAAACCGGCAACAGCAATATCGTGGTGTGGAAGCGTACCCAACAGCATTTTCGCCAGGCACTGATGAGTGGGCAATTGTTGCTGATAAAGGGCATCGTGGAGAGCAAGGATAATGTCATCCACGTCATTGCCGGCGCCCTGTATGATTACACACACGAATTGGATCAACTGCGCGTACAGTCGCGGGATTTTCACTAGAGCGCCGCATCGGACAAGCGCCCAATAGAGTATAGTTGATCTGAATTATGGCAATTAGAGCCGAACCGATTATGCTTAAAACACCGCAAACACTTCTCAGATACAAGTCACTCTAAAATAAGTAGGTAGTAGCTCAATTTGAGACGCGGAGCGACCAAGGAGGAGCACGAGTAATGAAGCATTGACGGGGCGTCCGGCGACAGGACGTCGCCAGCCGAGCCTGTACATGGATGTGCGCTTTTTGGCGTCCCCGGCAATGCTTCATTACTCGTGCTCCGTGAGAGTGGCATTGTCCAATCAGGCCACCACCTATAAGTATCACTAATGAAAGGACTGAGCCATGCCACAAAAAACATTACCAACCTGGATGACAGCACTGGTTTTAAGTAGCGCTTCTCTCACGACATTCGCACAGGTACCGGCACCACCCGACAATCAAATTCTGTCCAGTGCCTACACAGGAGAAGCCTACTCGCCGTACGCAAAACGTGATTTTCCCAGCACTGTGTTTTTTGGCGACACCCACCTGCACACCGATATCTCCATGGATGCCGGCGCCTTTGGTGATCGCCTGGGTCTGGACGCCGCCTACAAATTTGCCAGGGGCGAACAGGTAACGGCATCACGCGGCGGGCCGGTGCGCCTGTCGCGGCCACTGGATTTTCTGGTAGTGGCAGATCACTCCGACAATATGGGGTTCTTCCCGGATCTGTTGGCAGGTGCGCCATTCATTCTGTCCGACCCGACGGGCAAGGATTGGTACAACCGCCTCAAGGCCGGTGAGGGCGTGGGCGTCGCGCTGGAAATCATCAGCCTGTTTTCTCAGGATAAATTCCCCCCCGCGCTGACGTACTCACCAGATTCAGCACCCTATAAGAGCGCCTGGGATAAAACCGTGGAAGCCGCCGAGAAATACAACGAACCGGGCCGCTTCACTGCCTTCATCGGCTACGAATGGACCTCTCTGGTGAAGGGCAACAATCTGCACCGCGTGGTGGTCTACCGCGACGGCGGCGATAAGGGCGGGCAGATGGTGCCATACACCACCGCCGCGCCAATGGGCAGCACCACGCCGCGCAAACTGTGGGAATGGATGGCAGGGTACGAAAAGAAAACCGGCGGTGAAGTGCTGGCTATCGCCCACAATGGCAACCTTTCCAACGGCCTGATGTTCCCGATGGCAAGCCAGAGTGACGGTACGCCACTGGATGCCAGCTATGTACAGCAGAGAGATAAATGGGAGCCGCTGTATGAAGCCACCCAGATCAAGGGTGACGGCGAGACTCACCCCTTCCTCTCACCTGACGACGAGTTTGCCGACTATGAGACCTGGGATATCGGTAACCTCGATGTCTCCGAAGCCAAAACCGATGCCATGTTAGCAGGTGAGTATGCACGTGAAGGCCTTAAGCGGGGCATGGAGTTGCAGGCCAAATTCGGCGTTAACCCCTATAAATACGGCATGATAGGCTCCACCGACAGCCATACCTCACTGGCCACCACGGCGGAGGACAACTTCTTCGGCAAGCACTCCGGCGCCGAACCCTCTCCCGAGCGCATGATGCACCCCTTCATGGCCACCGAACAGGGCGCCATCATGGGTTGGCAGATGGTCGCTTCCGGGCTGGCCGCAGTATGGGCAGAAGACAACACGCGCGAGGCATTGTTTGATGCGATGGAGCGCAAGGAAGTTTACGCCACAACGGGTTCGCGCATGATGGTGCGCCTGTTCGGCGGCTGGGAGTTTGAGGCAGATGATCTCGACAACCGCGAGCCCGCCTTTGTCGGCTATGAGAAGGGCGTACCAATGGGCGGTGATCTGCCGCAGGCCACAGCGGGCAAGTCACCCACCTTCATGGTGTATGCCCTGCGCGACGCCATCGGGGCAAACCTCGATCGCATACAGATCGTCAAAGGCTGGTACGACGGCGAGAAGACACACGAAAAGGTTTACGATGTCGCCTGGTCCGGTGATCGCAAGCCAGCCGCCGATGGTAAAGTGCCCGCTGTCGGCAATACGGTTGATGTAGAAACCGCCTCATGGACTAACACCATCGGCGCCTCCGAGCTGGGCACGGTATGGACAGACCCGGATTTCGATCCAACGCAGAGCGCATTCTACTACGCACGCGTACTGGAGATCCCGAAACCACGCTGGTCCAACTACGATGCCTTCCGCTTCGGTGTCAGTATTCCCGAAGGCGCACCCACCAGCACCCAGGATCGCGCCTACACCGCGCCCATCTGGTACAACCCAAAGTCGTAGCGGGACGCAGGACGCAGGGCGCCGGTTAGGCGCCCTGTTAGACATTCTGCAAAGTGAATTTCGGGTCGCGCTTACTCAGCAATTGAGCATCCAGCGCCCGAGATCTCCCATATAATCTACGATCGACTTAGTGGGATCGATATCGGCGTGGCCTCGTCGAATCACGCAGATACTCTTCTCGATGTGAACCGATGAGATCAACTCGGGATGGCGCGCTGAAACTACCAGCAGCTGACAAATCAGAAAGCTCAATGGTGTGTCATATTCAACTGAATCCAGATTTGCGACCTCCTTAGCCAACTCGCCAAAGGGATTGGACTCGATTTCCTGCGTGAAGCGAGCTTCCATCAAATGCTCACTGGACCAGTCTTCAATAACGTATACACCGTCAGGTCGCAGCCTTGGGAATAACATATCAAAGGTAATTGTCGTCTGCTCGAGCAGGTGACTGGCATCGTCAACAACAAGGTCCAGAGGTGTATTGTCGAATGTCTCTTCAACAAGGCGCGGTACTGTATCTGTATCGGACTGGTCGACTCCCCAGCGCACATCCACACAGTCGTCATTGTCATGCTTTGCCAAAAAATCCATAAGCTTTGGCACAGGTTTCTTCGACAATTCAATCGCCAGCAACTGCTGCGGCTTGAAAAGCTTTAAAAAGAGCGACGTGCCGCCACCCTGATCAACGCCCACTTCCATCATCCTACAGCCTTGAAGCTCCTCCGCTAGCGCACGGTACTGCTGCACCAGCCTGGGCTTTTTCCTTACACAAACCCAATCCGGGTTGGTCGCTTCTTTGGCGAAGGGTCGCAGTTCAAAGGTTACCCCATCGAACACTTCTGTATGTGCCGCTGCTCCTGCCATAACAATCGAACCTTGATGTTGACGCTTTAATTCAATTTGAAAAACACCAGACTGCTAAAGCGGCGAACGCCCTTTGTTCGCCGCTATCCGCATGCGCAGTGCATTGAGCTTGATAAACCCTTCCGCATCCGCCTGATTATAAGCCCCGGCATCTTCTTCAAACGTTGCCATGTGCTCATCAAACAAGCTGTCATCTGACTGCCGCCCTACCACGATGACATTGCCCTTGTAGAGTTTGAGACGCACTTTGCCATTCACAACACCCTGCGAGTCATTGATGGCAGCCTGCAGCATGCGGCGCTCCGGTGACCACCAATACCCGTTGTAGATCAGCTTGGCGTAGCGCGGCATCAGCTCATCCTTGAGGTGTGTCACTTCCCGGTCCAAAGTCAAAGACTCGATCGCGCGATGCGCCTTAAGCAGGATAGTGCCGCCGGGAGTTTCATAGCAGCCGCGGGCTTTCATGCCCACATAGCGGTTTTCCACGATGTCGTCGCGGCCGATACCATTGGCGCCACCGACCTTATTCAAGTACTCGAGCAATGTCGCAGGGCTCATCGCTTCGCCATTGATGGCAACAGGGTCCCCGCACTGGAAATCCAGTTCTATATAGGTCGCTTCATCCGGCGCCGCTTCGGGGCTCACGCTCCAGCGCCACATATCCTCTTCAGGCTCCGACCAGGGGTTTTCCAACAGATCACCCTCGTAGGATATATGCAGCAGGTTGGCATCCATGGAGTACGGTGATTTTTTCTTCGCGCTGGAGAAATCCACCGGGATATCGCGGCTTTTACAGTAAGCCATCAGGGATTCTCGGGAACCCAGATCCCACTCTCGCCACGGCGCGATGACTTTAATTCCGGGTTTCAGGGCATAGGCACCGAGCTCGAAACGCACCTGATCATTGCCCTTGCCTGTCGCTCCGTGGGATATGGTATCCGCACCGGTTTCATTGGCGATTTCGATCAGGCGTTTGGCTATCAGCGGACGTGCGATGGAGGTGCCCAGCAGATACTCACCTTCATAGATGGTATTGGCACGGAACATCGGGAACACAAAATCGCGAACGAACTCCTCGCGCAGGTCATCGATATAGATTTCCTTCACGCCCATGGCCTGGGCCTTGGCACGCGCTGGTTCAACCTCCTCACCCTGGCCGATATCGGCGGTGAATGTCACCACCTCGCAGTTGTAGTTGTCCTGCAACCAGCGCACGATGACCGAGGTATCGAGGCCGCCAGAATAGGCCAGTACCACTTTGTTTACATCCGACATTGCATGCTCCGCAAATTAGTGCTTTAAAAGGGCGCACATTCTACCGCTGGGGGGAATCAATTCCCAGCCCGTATTCCAGCGCAAGAGGCTTTACTGTAGCATTCACCCCTGAGTTTCTCGCCGCAACGACACTAAGGACACCAGTGATCGAACTGACTATAACCCGCCCCGACGATTGGCATGTGCATCTGCGCGATGGCGCTGCGCTGCAACACACCTGCGCCGATATTGCGCGCTACTTCGGCCGCGCGATCATTATGCCCAACCTGACCCCACCTGCGGCAACCGTTGCCCAGGCTTTGGAGTATCGCGCACGGATTGTACAGGCCATGGCCAAGCTGCCGCGCCAGTTCGACCCGCTAATGACGCTGTACCTCACCGACAAGACCGACGCGGCGGAAATCCACCGCGCGGCCAATACTGAGGGCGTGCAGGCTGTGAAGCTTTACCCTGCGGGGGCTACCACCAACTCGGACGCCGGCGTGCGCTCACTGGAGGCGCTGTATCCCACGCTGGCGGCGATGGAGGAAGCCGACCTGCCGCTGCTCATCCACGGCGAGGTCACCGATCACGACATCGACATATTTGACCGCGAGAAAGTGTTTATCGACCGCCACCTCGCCCCTATCACGCAACGATTTCCCGCTCTGCGCGTTGTCCTGGAGCACATCACGACCGCAGACGCAGTGCAGTTTGTGAGCGACGCGGCCGCGACCGTTGCAGCAACCATTACCGTTCACCACCTGCTGTTCAACCGCAACGACATGCTGGTCGGCGGCATTCGCCCCCATTATTACTGCCTGCCCATACTCAAGCGCCTCAACCACCAGCAAGCGTTGCAGGCTGCGGCCACTTCGGGCAATCCCAAATTTTTCCTCGGCACAGATTCCGCTCCACACAGCACTGCCAGCAAGGAAACCGCCTGTGGTTGCGCCGGCATCTATTCAGCGCATGCCGCGCTGGAACTGTATGCGGAGGTCTTCGAAGAATTGCAGGCACTGGATAAACTGGAGGCGTTTGCTTCGCATTTTGGGCCGGATTTCTACCGCCTGCCGCGCAACAGCGATACCATCACCCTGCGCAAAGAAAGCTGGGACGTACCCGCTCAGATTCCATTGGGTGAGCACACACTGACACCGCTGCGTGCAGCGCAAAAGGTCACCTGGCAGGTTGCCAATGGCGGAGAGAACACGTGAAAGTTGTATCCGAACACCAGATCAGCGATCGCTTTCGCGGTTTCCTACCGGTCGTAATCGACGTGGAAACAGGCGGATTTATTGCCAGTACCGATGCGGTGCTGGAGGTAGCGGCCTCTACCGTTCGCATGGATGAAGACGGGTTACTGGCGGTGCATCGCACCTACGATTTCCACGTACAGCCCTTCGAGGGTGCCAATATCGAGCAATCGGCGCTCGATTTCACCGGCATTGACCCCTACCACCCCTTTCGCGAAGCCGTTCCAGAGGAGGCCGCGCTGGAAGAACTCTTCAATGTGATACGGAAAGAGATCCGCGATCAGAATTGTACTCGCGCCATTCTGGTGGGCCACAACGCCCATTTCGACGCCGGCTTCATCAATGCCGCAGCCGAACGCTGTGGTATAAAACGCAATCCCTTCCATCCCTTTTCATTCTTCGACACCGCCACCCTCGCGGGCCTGGCCTATGGTCAGACCGTGCTGGCCAAAGCCTGCGCTGAAGCGGGCATCCCCTTCGACAACAACGAGGCGCACTCCGCTGCCTACGATGCCGAACGCACCGCAGAATTGTTCTGTGAAATAGTCAATCGCTGGAAAGAATCCGGGGGCTGGTTACCCGATTTCAGCTGAGAACGAGCGTTAGTCTTCACCGCTGATCTGGTTGAGTAGTGCCTGCAGCTCGGCCATCAGAACATCGATACTATCGATACCCAATAGCTCGTATTTCAATGCCTCGTCCAGAGGCAATAACTGCACCAGCGAGTAAGCAACCTGCCAGGCATCGTTGTAATCCACCCGCAGTTGCATACGCTCCACATGTGGGTGCGTCTCAAGAGAGCGCAGCACATCGTGTAGCGATAGCCAGACATCTGACATGGGCGCTGGTGCAATGGCCGCCTTCATTTCCACCTGCCCAACAATCAAGCCATTGCTGCGTGTGCTGGTCTCAAAAAGCTCAAAGCGTTCACCGCCTTCTATCGTGAGGCCAAGTAAACCATTGGGCAGCTGATCCCAATCGACAATGCGGGCGCAGGTGCCGTAGTCACCAAGTTGTGGTGCGGCGCGACCGCGCTGCGCCACTTCTGCACCGCGGCGTATCCACACCACACCAAATGGGCTTTCAGATTTCATGCAATCGCGCACCAGATCAAGGTAACGCGGCTCAAATATTTTCAGCGGCATGCGGCCAAAGGGCAGCAGCACAGCCGACAGAGGAAACAGCGGTAACTCAGTCACATCGCCCCCTGAAGGTGGACAATAACCGGCGCCGTTTGAATTTCGAGCTGCGCCAGGCGCTGGGTTGCCTGCGCTTGATTGTCGCCGCAGTATTCCGCCTCTGGCTCAAAGGCAGCGCATAGAGCGGGGCGGCGCGCATCGCCAAACACACCGCAGCGCATATCTCGGCTCAGGTGAACACAGGCCACACCGGCAGGCTTACCGCCCGGCATGCCGAAAAACGGCTGGCGAATCGAGATTGCGATGCAGCAGGCGCCGCACTCAGCCCGGCACTGCATCTGCCTGGCCCTCGGGTCCTAGGGGTTTGAATACAATAATCAATCGCGGCAACAGCAACAGCGCGCCCAATACCGCGGCCACCATGGCCAGTACGGTGAGCAGGCCAAAGTAGATACTGGGATTAAAGTTCGACAGTGTCAGCGTGGCAAAACCTATCACCACTGTAAGTGTCGTGTAGTACATGGCACGGCCTATGCTGTTATGGCAGCGGTACATGGTCTCGCGGTAGTTGCGATCCACTGTAAACTCTTTCATGAAGCGATGCACATAGTGGATACAGTCATCGACGCCAATTCCCACGACAATCGCCGCAATGGTGATGGTCATGATGTCCAGCGGTATACCTGCCAGGCCCATCACGCCCAATACAATGCCCGCGGCCAACGCATTGGGCGCCAGCGTGATAAATGCCAGCGACAGCGATCGAAACAGCAGCACAAACATAATCAGGATGGCCGCGAACACCGCGCCAAGGGTGAGAATTTGTGAGCGAAACAGACTCTGCAACACATTGTTGTACAGCACCAGCATCCCGGTGAATTGCACGCGATCCGGAGACAGACCCAGTTCATCGCTCAAGTCGGCACGCACACTGCGCAAAAATGCATCGCGCCGCAGGTCCCTACTCGTTTCCTTCACCCGCACTGTCAGGCGAGCCTGCTCTGTATTCGGTGAATAATAGGGCGAGACCATCAGCTTCTTCATATCATCGGGGAAGCTTTTCTGCACAATGGCCAACTCCACGCCGCCGATATCCTCTCCCATCAGGTTCTTAACCACTGCAAATACAGTCGAGAGTGAAAGTACCTTGCCAGTTTCGGGTCGAGAGTCTACATAATCGTGGATTTTATCCAGCTCGCGCATACCCGCCAGGCTGAACCAATAACTCGGTTTGAAGCTACCTTCCACCGCGGCAAAGCCTGAGTCGTCGCCCCACTCGTCATCTGCGAACTCGTCATCCGCAAACTCATCATCCGCAAACTCATCATCTGCAAATTCGTCGTCGGCAAACTCGTCATCTTCACTCACAGGAGGTGCTGTTGCAGCGGAAACATTCTCCAACCCGGGCAGCGGAGCATCCTCGTCGGGCGGCGTGATAATTATATCGAGCGGGATGGTTCCGCCGAGCTGAATATCCAGCAGCTCCATACCCTGATAAATTTCGGTCGATTTACTGAAGTAGTCGATAAAACGGTTTTCCACCTGCAGCCGACTAATACCGACGCCAGTAAGAATAACCAGCAGTACAGTCACCACCAGAATGCTGCGCCCGTAGCTGTCAGTGATACGCGCAAAATTGGCAGTGAGCGCCGGTTCAGCACCGGTGTGTCGGTGCGGTTTACCCTCGGGCCAGACCAGCATCAGGCAAGGTACAACAATAAATGCCGTCACCAGTCCGACGCAGACTCCCACTGTCATCATCCAGCCAAAATCTATCACCGGCTGTATCCCTGACACCACCAACGACATGAACGCCACGATAGTTGTGATGCTGGTATAAAAGCAGGGAACCGCCATCAAACCCATACTGCGCAGCACCCGCTGATGTAAATCTCCCTCCGGGTCCAGCGCATGGAGTTCGCGGTAACGCACCACCAGGTGAATTACCACGGCCAGTGTAATGATCAGCAACACCGCGACAAAATTGGATGAGATCACGGTCATGCGCCAGTCCAGCGCCCCCAGCAATCCCAGCATCAACGTTACCGTGATGCCGCAGGTGAGCAGCGGAATAACGACCCAGCGCACTCGGCGAAATATAATCGCCAGCACCACCGCCATAATACCCAGAATGGCGCTGCCAAATACCACCAGATCACTGCCGACAAAACTGACCATGTCTGCGGCAATCATCGGCACACCGCCAACAAACAGACGCGCGACATCGCGGTACTGCGCGGCAATCTCGCGCACGTGTGACACCAGCTGCGCGTCGCGTTCCAGCACTATCGCCGAGCGCGCCTTGAACGCGGCCTCAACGGTCAGCAACTCCGCTTCTTCCACTGCGGACAAGGCCTGCGTTTTACGCTTTATGCGCAGCGCTTCACGGGTCTGCAGCAGATTGAAATAGACCTCGTCGCGCTGCAGATTAATCTGTACTGCACTCACCAGACCGTCGCGGCTGACCAGTAGATCGGCATAGATCGGGCTGCTGGTAAACTCACGCATTGCCAGATCGAGATCAAGGCCCGGTTGCTCCAGCGTGGGCAGAGGATCGCTGGAGGTTATATCAGACAATGTCACCGGCGGGCTTTCCAGCAGTGGCACATCCAGAATGGTGGTCACCGAGGAGACACCGTCCAGCGCGCGCAGTGCCTCCGCCATCTCCCGCAGCGGTTGCAGCGATTCAGGTGACAGCAGCGCAGCGTTGGGCTGCCAGGTAATCAACAAAAAGTCTTCGGTGGCGTATTCCTGGGTCACCTCGCGGTAAAAATCCAGCGCGGGGTCGCCCTGCAGCATCAGCGAGTCGGCGGAAGCATCAATTTTGATTTTTCCCAACTGGGTTGCCATTGCTGCGGTCAGCAATGCCATCAGCAACAGCGATAGCCAGGGCCGCTGCAGTACCAGTTTATTGTAAACAGACAAAAAGGGAGAACTCATTGAGGGGGGGCTTCCAGCAGTTTATCCAGCAGTTTTTGGTGAATACCACCGAAGCCGCCGTTGCTCATAATCACAATCTGGTCACCTGCGCGAGCTTCGTCGGCAACCTGCGCTACCAGTTCATCGATATCGTGCGCTACGCAAGCCGGAACAGTGCTGTCTTCCACCACTGACTCAAGCGACCAGTCCATACCCGCGGGCTGAAACCAGTAGATTTGGTCGGCCGCTGCCGTCGCCGCCGTCAACTGGCTGCGGTGCTCACCCATACGCATAGTATTGGAGCGCGGCTCCACCAGGGCTATCACACGTCCCGCCCCCGCACGTGCCCGCAACCCTTGCAAGGTTGTGGCGATAGCCGTGGGGTGGTGTGCGAAATCATCGTACAGCGACACCCCCCTGGGTTTACCCAGCAATTCAAGGCGGCGTTTCACACCCTGAAACGCCTTCAGTGCAGCGGCGGAAATCTCCGGTGCAACTCCCACATGGCGCGCCGCTGCCATTGCCGTCAATGCGTTTTCCACATTGTGCCGACCACAGTGTTGCCAACTCACGTCCAGCGTCTCGCCGCCCGGACAACACACACGAAATGCCGAGCCGTCCTCCGCCAGCAGCTGAGCGCTCCAGTCCGCTTTCGCCTCTTCCTCTGTGCCGATACCGAAAGAAACGCGCGGCGTCCAACAACCCATCGCCAGCGTGTCATCAATTGCCGGCACGCCGTGCGGATGTACGATCTGTCCCTCACCGGGCACGCAGCGCACAAGATGGTGGAACTGCCGTTGTATCGCTGCCAGATCGGGGAATATATCGGCGTGATCGTATTCCAGATTGTTGATCGCCAGCGTGCGCGGGCGGTAGTGGACAAACTTCGAGCGCTTGTCGAAAAAGGCGGTGTCATATTCGTCGGCTTCCACTACGAAAAAATCCGAATCGCCACAGCGTGCCGAGACACCGAAATTGCCCGGCACTCCCCCGATCAGGAATCCCGGGGCCATACCGGCGTGCTCCAGTATCCAGGTGAGCATACTGCTGGTGGTCGTTTTACCGTGTGTCCCGGACACAGCCAGCACCCATTTATCGTGCAACACATGCTCCGCCAGCCACTGCGGCCCGGACGTATACGGCAAACTGCTGTTCAGTAGATGCTCCACCAGGGGGTTGCCACGCGTCATCGCGTTGCCAACCACCACGCAATCGGGCTGCGGCTGCAGATGTTCGGGCAGGTAGCCTTCCATCAGGTCGATTCCAGCGGCGCGCAGCTGCGTACTCATGGGGGGATAGACACTGGCATCGGAGCCAGTAACCCGGTAACCCAGCTCCCTGGCAAGGAGCGCAATACCGCCCATGAACGTGCCGCATATGCCCAGAATATGAATGTGGCCTCTCAAAAAAAACGCTCCTTTTAAACAGCGAGCATAGTAGCATGTGTGTGACGAGTGCCACAGTCAGAGAGACAAAAGGGGCGCTGTAGTCCACAAGCGGTGACAATTGTCGTATTATTCCGGTACTAACTCATCAGAACATCAATCTACCGGGCCACGGACCGTGCCCGCTACCAGAATTGGATCATTACATGCCCCCCAAGAACGCCTTCTACGCCCAGTCCGGCGGAGTTACTGCCGTCATTAATGCCACTGCCTGCGGTTTAATTGAAACCGCCAGAAAGCACCGCTCCCAAATAGGAAAAGTGTATGCCGGGCGCAACGGTATTATCGGCGCGCTGCGCGAAGACCTGATCGATACCAGCAAAGAGAGCGCTACCGCCATACGTGGTTTGCTGACCACACCTGCGGGGGCTTTTGGCTCCTGCCGCCACAAGCTCAAAAGCCTGGAGGAGAATCGGGCCGAATACGAGCGCCTGATCGAGGTGTTCAAAGCCCACAACATCGGCTACTTCTTTTACAACGGCGGCGGTGACTCAGCAGATACCTGTCTCAAGGTGTCACAACTGAGCCAGACCATGGGGTACCCGCTGCAGGCTATACATGTCCCCAAAACTATCGATAACGATCTGCCTCTCACCGACAACTGCCCCGGGTTCGGCTCGGTGGCAAAATATGTCGCCATCTCCACCCAGGAGGCGGCCATGGATGTCGCCTCCATGTGCGAAACATCCACCAAGGTATTTATACTGGAAGTGATGGGCCGCCACGCGGGCTGGATCGCGGCCGCCAGTGGGCTTGCAGCCAATGAAGAAGGCGATGCCCCACATATCATCCTGTTTCCGGAAATCGCCTTCAACCGCGACAAATTTATGGCCCGGGTCAAGCGTACGGTAAAACGCCACGGCTACTGCGTGATCGTCGCCTCAGAGGGAGCCCAGTACAAAGATGGCAGCTTTCTGTCTGAGTCCGGTTTGAAAGATGCATTTGGCCACAGTCAGCTGGGCGGCCTCGCACCCCAACTGGCGCAAATGATCAAATCGGAACTGGGTTACAAATACCACTGGGCAGTAGCAGACTACCTGCAGCGCTCCGCTCGGCATATCGCCTCCCAGACCGACGTCGACCAGGCTTATGCGTTAGGCGAAGCGGCGGTGGAGTTCGCGCTGCGCGGTGACAACGCTGTTATGCCCTGCATCGTGCGCGGCAAGGGCAAGCGCTATACCTGGTCAATCGGCGAAGCAGCGCTGGAGGACGTCGCCAACGTGGAGAAGATGATGCCGCGCAACTACATCACGCGCGATGGCTTTGGTATCACCGAGGCTGCGCGGGAGTATTTGACGCCACTGATAGCAGGCGAGGCATACNCCATGTACAAAAACGGGTTACCCAAATACGTAAAACTGAAGAATTTACCGGTGCCCCGCAAAATCCGGGCACGCTTCAAAGTCTAGCCGGGGCCCGCTAATACAGGGAATTTTGCGGATTCGAGCAAGATTTTGCTGGCTGTTCTCTGTACAATGCGCGCCTCCTGAGTACAGATATACGACGCTATTTAACCCCATTACCGTAAGGAGAATACATGTACAACAATTCAGATTTTAACCGGTGGCGCCGCCATCCCTGGCACGGTCTGCACACCCGCGCTGACGGCCAGCCAGAAGAAGGCGTTCAGGTCTATGTTGAGATGACACCCAGCGATGTCGTCAAATACGAGCTGGACAAGGCATCGGGCTTCCTGATGGTAGACCGTCCCCAGCGCACCACCTCCAGCCCCCCCGCCCTGTACGGCTTCATTCCACGCACCTACTGCGCCGAAGAAGTGGCCAAGCGCTGCGAAGGTGTAGACGTTGCCGACGGTGACCCGCTGGATATCTGCGTGTATTCCGAGCGTCACATCACCCGTGCCGACATCGTGCTAAGAGCGCGCGTCGTGGGCGGCATCCAGATGATCGATGGCGGTGAGGCCGACGACAAAATCGTCGCCGTACTCGAAGGCGATAACATCTGGGGTGACGTCTATGACATCGCCGATCTGCCTGCGATCAAAACCGAGCGCCTGCAGCACTACTTCTCAACCTACAAGATGATCCCGGGCAAAGACGCCAATATCAAAGTGGATTACGTTTACGGTCGTGAAGAAGCGCTGAAAGTTATCGCCGCAGCACAGCTGGACTACGAAAACCACTATGGCCATCTGCACAAGCAGGCCAAAGCGAAAGAGTAAAACCTCTCAAAACCCGTTGTTCGCGCCCTTGATGTCATTGAGGGCGCCAACGGGTTGCTATCCCCCCCGAACGCAGAAGTGTTTATCAGAGTCCTGTTCCGCTGGGACACCATCCCTCTGGCACCTCGACATAACGCTTGAGAATCCCCGCCAGATCAGCCTCAATCTCCTCACGCAACAGCAGCCCGTCGCCGACCTCATCACCGTGCCAACAAGTTGCCAACATCGCAGCATCGCACCGCTGCGCGCAGTCGGTAGATAAAGGCGCATAACTGAGGTGCCAACGCTCCGCCGCCACCCCACCGCGATCGTCGGCATAGGGCCGATAAAAACCGTGCGACTCACCTGCCGCCATACGTTCATCAAGCCAGCAGTGCAGTGGATCAAACAGTCCGCCGGGCGCCACCTCCTGCGGTGATAATTGCAACTGATACCCCCGCGGCATGACTGCGGCATCGAAGACATCCAGATCCGTACCCCAGTGGTGGCGTGAAGTGCCGGGGATAGCGGAGAAACGCAGAATAGCGTGCAGTTTGTCCCGCGCAGACAACTGCGCCATCGGCACCGTCCCACCCTCGTCGTCATACACCGGGCGAGCACCGCTGGCTTTGCCGTTCCAGATCGCCAATTGACGAGAAAAAGACCGAAAGCTACTGGCAATTGCGAGCTCGAACCCCGCTTCATGCGCCGCAGTTTGCAGCGCAAAAAATGCCTGCGCGACAGCGCTCTGCAGCAAATTGCCATCGGGCAGCGTCACCAGATGTGAGTCATCCAGTCCCATCAGTTGCCTGCGATCGAGCGCCCCGGCCATAAATCCTCTCTCCCCAAAAGCGTCTTGATCCCTGCGCCGAATCCGGCACAATACCGGCGTATCCTACCGCGAACTATCCAAAAGCAATACTGTATGAGCTTGATCGGCAACATCGAGGACTTCCCAGACAACAGCACACACGGCATGCATAGCGCAGGGCTGGCACTGTTGATCGTCAGGCGCGCCGGGGAGCTTTATATATACGAGAACAACTGCCCGCACACGCGAGAGACACTGGATCCCGAGGGTGGATCGCTTGCCGTCAGCGGCGGATTGCTAATTCAATGCCAGCGCCACTCGGCCGAATTCATCGCTGAAACCGGCGAGTGCGTCGCCGGGCCCTGCCAGGGCGAGGCACTCACAGCGATACCTTTCACGTTGAGTGGTAGTGACATCTATCTTGACTGACTAGCCCGGCTGAGCCGCTGTGCCAGCCACCTTTCTCAAGCGCTGCCGGCGAGATAACGCTAGCCCAGCACACGCGCGAGGCGTTCCACGGCAAGCTCCAATCTATCCATCCCCGTGGTATAGGAAAAACGCAGATGCTCGTTGGCGCGGTGGTGACCAAAATCCACACCGGGCGTCAGGGCCACACCATGTTCCTCCAGCAGGTTGAGGCAAAAACGCTGGCTGTCGTTGGTGAACCGGCTGGCATCCGCATAGATATAAAATGCGCCCTGCGGGCTGCAAGGCACAGTGAAGCCGAGTTCCTGTAGCGCGGGCAACAGAAAATCCCGACGCTGGCGAAAAATCTCGCGCCGCTCATCCAGAATCTCCCGCGTGGCCGGTTCAAAGCCCGCCAATGCGGCATACTGGGCCATGGTGGACATGGAGATAAACAGGTTCTGTGCCATCTTCTCCATCTCGACCACTGCCGCTTCCGGCGCCACCAGCCAGCCCAGACGCCACCCGGTCATACCGAAATATTTGGAAAAGCTGTTGATGACGAAGGCATCGGGGTCAACCTCCAGAACTGACGGAGCCGCCCCCTCGTAGACCAGCCCGTGATAGATCTCATCCACCAACAGATAGCCATTGCGGGATCGCACTTCGGCGGACAGTGCCGCCAGCTGCTCACGGGAAAGCGAAGTACCGGTGGGATTAGCCGGGGACGCCACCATGGCACCAATGGTATTGTCCTGCCAATTGGCAGCGACCAGTTCCGCATTCAATTGATAGTTACTGCTGGCATCCACCGTCACCAGCTGCCCTCGCCCCTCCACCAGCCGCATGAAATGGCGGTTGCAGGGATATCCGGGGTCGGTCATCAGCATACCGTCGCCGGGATTCATCAACAGTGCCGCAATTAACAGCAGCGCACCCGAAGCTCCGGGAGTAATGAGGATACGCGCCGGCGAGATATCCAGCCCGTAGGTATCGGCGTAATACTGCGACAACGCCTCCCGCAGCTGCGGGATGCCAGCGGCCTGGGAATAGTGGGTCGCGCCAGCTGCCAGGGCCGCACGCCCGGCCTCGACAATGGGCGCCGCAGTGGCAAAATCCGGTTCACCAGCGGCCATATGCACGATATCGGCACCGCCGGCGGCCAATTCCGTCGCCCGAGCCAGCACCTCGACAACCCGAAAGGGCTCAATATCAGCGGCGCGCCGGGCAAAACCCCGGGGTTGGTAAATAGTAGTGTGTGGACCCGGCATGAAAGACCTCTGATGCGGCAAGCGCAGCATTCTAGCAACTGCCGACAGGCCGCGGTAGCTAACCCATAAATCTACGAGGAAATAGTGGCACCCATAGCGGTTATCTGGTAGTTTCTCCGCCCTTGGAATTGGGACCCCTGACAGCCCGTTCCGAAGCACAGCGAGTATTGTCGAGTTACTAAATACCGTATGGGAACAGAACCATGCCTCCAACAGCCAAAGAAACAAAAGCGAACAAAGCCTCCACAGCGAAAAAAGCGACCAAAACCACCAAGGTAGCCAAAAAAGCCGGCAACCCTGCTGAGTTCAGCAACTTCGAACCCTACAAGCCAAA
Source organism: Halioglobus japonicus (assembly GCA_902705825.1). Lineage (GTDB taxonomy): Bacteria > Pseudomonadota > Gammaproteobacteria > Pseudomonadales > Halieaceae > Marimicrobium. Next base: position 21,013 of record CACSIL010000004.1, read on the forward strand.
ACGGGGTGAGAAATACATGAACGAGGCCCAGCATGCGCATTTTAGAGCCATACTGAGGAACTGGAAGTCCGACCTGATGCAGGAAGTGGATCGCACTGTCTCCCATATGAAAGATGAGGCGGCCAACTTCCCCGACCCGGCAGATCGCGCCACCCAGGAGGAAGAATTCAGCCTGGAACTGCGCACGCGTGACCGGGAGCGCAAACTGATCAAAAAGATCGACTCCACCATGGAGCTCATCGATCAGAATGATTATGGGTACTGCGAAGCCTGTGGTGTGGAAATCGGTATCCAGCGTCTGGAAGCCCGACCCACCGCGACACAGTGTATCGATTGCAAAACCCTGGCCGAGATAAAAGAACGGCAGGAAATGGGTTAAGCGCTCACAGGGCGCTCCCGTGCCCAGCGCAAACACGCTGTACCGGGGGCGCTTTGCTCCCTCTCCAACCGGCCCTTTGCACCTGGGCTCCCTGATCGCGGCTCTCGCAAGCTTTCTCGACGCTCGCCACTGTGGTGGGCGCTGGCTGGTGCGCATGGAAGACCTGGACCCTCCCCGGGAACAACCGGGGGCCGCCGACAGTATTCTGCACAGCCTGCAATCCCACGGTCTGCACTGGGACGGCGAGGTGTTATACCAAAGTACCCGCTCGGCAGCCTACAGCGCGGCAAGGCATGAACTGCTGCAAGCCGGGCTACTCTTTTCCTGTGACTGTGGCCGCACAGCGCTGACCCCGGCCGGTTGTTGCAGCGGCGATTGCCGCACACGCCAGTCCGAAATTTTTCACACCCCGCACGCGATACGAGTAACTGTACCGCCACACTGCCAGATCGAATTCACGGATCTTCTGCAGGGGCGACAACACGCAGCCCTGGGGGAGTCTCTCCCGAATTTTGTGATACGCCGCAAGGATGGCCTGGATGCTTATCAGCTGGCGGTAGTCGTCGACGATGCCGAGCAGGGCATCACCCATGTGCTGCGCGGCTCCGACCTGCTGGATTCGAGCCCCCGGCAAATCTTCCTGCAGCAACAGCTGTCGTACAGCCAGCCCGCCTATTGCCATCTGCCAGTCATCACCACCCGGCTGGGGCAGAAGTTCAGCAAGCAGAATCAGGCACCAGCCCTTATCGATGACGAGGCTGAACAAAACTTGCGCCGCGCCCTCCGATTTCTGCACCAGATGGAACCGCCGGCGTCTGTCGCGGGTGTCGAACAGATACTGGCCTACGCCACGGAGCATTGGGCACTGCAGCAAGTGCCGGCCACCCTGGCCATTGCGGCACACAGCATTGGCCTGAGCACTTGAACTTTACCCGCAGCGGGCGCTTCAGTACTATCGAAGCGCGCGACAAACTCAGATCATCTACCGGGCACCACTGACAGGAGAAAACAGGTCTATGTATATCAATCGCCTGCTGCTGCTGTTTGCCGGTGTCGTACTGATTTTTTTCCCGGCCATCGAAGACTGGATGTTCAGCTCCGAAGCCGCCTGGTACCGCCCCTATCAACTGTGGCTTCTGGTGGTCATCGGGGCCTACTGGAATCAGCGCTCCAGGTACCCGGATGAGCTTTAGCCTCGCGCAGATTTTACTGTTTATTATCGCGTACCTGACCGGCCTGTTTGCCGTGGCTCATCTGGCCGATCGCGGCATTATTCCCGAGCGCATCACCCATCACCCCGCTGTCTATGTGCTATCGCTGGGCGTGTTTGCTGGCGCAATGGCCAGCAATGGCGCGATCTCCCTGGCGCATGAATACGGCTACAACTTCCTGCTGTACTACCTGGGCGTAGTACTGATGTTTGTGGTGGCAGCACTGTTGCTGATGCCCTTGCTGCGGCTGTGCCGGGTCTATCAACTGGCCTCTCTGGCCGATGTACTGACCTTCCGCTTTCGCAGCCCCTGGGTGGGCGCCGCTGTAACCGTCGCGATGTGCTTTACTTTGCTGCCACTGCTGGCGCTGCAGATTCAGGCCGTGGCCGACAGTATTCACATTCTGGCCGGCGAAGGCGCAGCCCTTTCTTCCGGCGGCCCGCGACACAACCGGCTGGCCTTGTTTTTCTGCGTCATCATCACGGTTTTTTCCATCCTGTTTGGCACGCGCCATGTGTCCTCCCAGCATCGCAATACTGGCCTGGTCACCGCCATCGCCTTTGAGTCTCTGGTAAAACTATCGGCACTGATGATCTTGCTGCTGGCAGCGGTGTATTCGATTTTCGGGGGCTTCGATGGCCTGCAACTGTGGCTGCTGGACAATCCGCAGGTCAGTCGCTCGCTGACCCACACCATACAGGGCAACGATGCGCGCATGCTGCTGGTGATCTTTTTTGCCGGCGCGGTGTGTATGCCGCACATCTTTCATATGGCGTTCGCCGAAAACAATGACAGCCGCGATTTACGCAGCGCCACCTGGGGCCTGCCGCTGTACCTGCTATTACTGAGCCTCCCTGTTCTGCCTGTTGCGTGGGCGGGAATCAAACTGGGCCACGACCTGCCGTTGGATTACAGCGGCCTGGCAATCGGCATGGCACTCAACTCCATACCGTTTAGCGCGGCCGCCTTTGTCGCGGGCCTGTCCGCCGCCAGCGCGACCATCATTGTGACTACTCTGGCACTGGCCAATATGTGCCTCAACCACCTGGTACTGCCCTTTCGGCCATTGCAGATCGAACGCGCGCAAAGTATTTACACACAGCTCAAATGGCTGCGCCGTACACTAATAGCTGTGCTCATTCTCGCCGGGTATATCTTTTTTGTGACGCTGGGCGGCAAGCAGAGCCTTACCCAGTTGGCGCTGGTTGCCTTCACCGGCACGCTGCAGTTCCTGCCCGGCATTATCGCCACACCATACTGGCACAAGGCCAACCGCGCTGGCCTACTGTGTGGGTTGGCGGCCGGATTGGGTGTCTGGTGCTTTTCCATGCTGCTGCCGCTGGCCGGCGGCGATCACCCGCAATGGCTCACAGCGCTGTACGCTCAGTTGCTCGGTGAGAGCGACAAACTGTGGACTGCCGTGGCGGCCGTGTCGCTGGCATTGAATACCGGACTGTTCATTCTGGTCTCCTTGCTCACCAAAACCAGTAAGGCGCAAAGAGTGGCGGCAGAAATCTGCTCAATGGATGATCGGTCACGCCCGACACGCCAGATACTGTCGGTCTACAGTGCCGCCGATTTCAGCCAGCGACTGGCCCCGGCGCTTGGCCAGCGCACGGCTGAATTTGAAGTCGAACGGGCCCTGAACGAGCTGCAATTTTCCTCTGATGAAACCAGGCCCTATGCTCTGCGTCGCCTGCGTGCTCGCATCGAAGCCAACCTGTCCGGCCTGCTCGGACCGGCCGTCGCTCATCGCATCATCGAGGGCCGGATTCCTTTCCTTCCCGGCGTACACGCCGACACCGAAGACATTCACCTGATAGAACGCAACCTCGATCAGGCGCAACCACAGTTCACCGGCCTCACCGCCGATCTGGACAATTTGCGACGCCACCACCGGGAGACACTCGACAAACTGCCCATTGGCGCCTGTTCCATCGGCTCAGATGGCGAGCTGTTAATGTGGAACCAGAGTATGGAGCAGATTACCGGGATCGCACCCACCGATGTACTGGGCTCGCTACTGGGCTCTATCCCTCATCCCTGGGGTCACATTCTCGAAGGATTTCTGCGCGGCGACGCCGATACAGCACTGAAGACCGAGGTCGTCATCGACAAAGGCCCATCGCGCTGGATCGGCCTGCATAAGACCCCAATAGAAGAGGGCTCCAACAGCAGTACGGTGATTATGGTTGAAGACATTACCGATCTTGAAATGCTCGAGGAAGAACTGCTTCACAACGAACGCCTGGCGTCCATCGGTCGGCTCGCGGCGGGCGTGGCGCATGAAATCGGCAACCCTGTTACTGGTATTGCCTGCCTGGCACAAAATCTGGAGTACGAATCCGACCCCGAGGAAATCCGCTACATGGCCCAGGATATCCTCAAGCAGACAGGGCGCGTAACCCGTATTGTGGAATCGTTGATGAACTTTTCGCATACCGGTTCGCAATCTGGTGAGACCAAGCTGGCCCCTACCAATCTCGCAGACTGCGTCGATGAGGCGATCCACCTGCTGGAATTGGATATGGAGGCGGTGCCGGCGGAATTTAATAATCACTGTGATCGCGAAGTGGTGGTTCTGGCAGACAGCCAGAAGCTGTTACAGGTTTTTATCAACCTGCTGGGCAACGCCCGGGATGCGTGTATTGAAAGCGATGCACAAGTGCATATCCGCTCCATCATCAGCGACGACATGGTGCGCATCGATGTCGATGACAACGGCTGCGGTATCCCCCAGGAATTACAAAGCCAGGTGTTCGAGCCGTTCTACACCACCAAGGAACCCGGAGCGGGCACCGGACTGGGGCTTGCCCTGGTCTTTAGCATCATGGATGACTTGAACGGCAAAGTGCAGATTACCAGCCCGCTGTCATCAGGCAGCAACCCCGGCACCCGTATCAGCCTGCATTTACCACTGACCACCTACGACGCGATGTTTGCGCCGTAACACCCACCGCGCTCTGCGCTGGAAGTTTCCATATTGACGGTGTATGTTGAGTAGGAAGTACTCGAAGGTAACAGTTTTATGCACAAAATCCTCGTTGTTGAAGATGAATCGGTAATCCGGGCCGCCCTGCGCCGCCTGCTTGAGAGAAATGGTTACACTATCAGTGAGGCCGGCTCCGTGCAGGAAGCCGAAAAGGAACACACGCTGGCCGACTTCGATCTGGTCATCAGTGATTTACGCCTGCCGGGCGCACCCGGCACCGACCTGATCCAGAAAGCCGGTGACGTCCCGGTTTTGATAATGACCAGCTATGCCAGTTTGCGCTCAGCGGTGGATTCCATGCGCATGGGGGCGGTGGACTATATCGCCAAGCCCTTCGATCACGGCGATATGGTCAGCGCAGTACAGCGCATCATCGCAGATCACCCCACCGGCCGCACTGAAGAGCGCACCGCGCCCGCAGCACCCGCCACATCCTCGGCCGGCATAATCGGCAACTGCCCCGCCATAAGGACACTGTTCGAGCATATCGAACGCATGGCGCCCACTGACTCAACCGTACTGGTGCTGGGCGAAACAGGCACCGGCAAGGAGCTGGTGGCGCGCAGCGTTCACCAGAACAGCTTGCGCGCCGACAAGACGCTGATCTCGGTGAACTGCGCGGCAATCCCCGACACACTGATTGAATCGGAATTATTTGGGTACGAGAAAGGCGCTTTTACCGGCGCCCATGCCAGCCGCATGGGGCTGATCGAAGCCGCTGATGGCGGCACCTTGTTTCTCGATGAGATTGGCGAACTGCCGATGGAAGCGCAGGCGCGACTGCTGCGCTTTATCCAGGAGGGCGAAATTCGCCGTATCGGCTCCGTGCAGTCACGCAAGGTGAATGTAAGGCTTATCTGCGCCACCCACCGCAATCTTCACAGCCTGTCGGCGGAGGGCCTGTTCCGTCAGGATCTGTTCTATCGCATCAATGTGCTGCGATTGTCACTGCCGCCCCTTCGAGAGCGCGGCAAAGACATCCTGCATCTGGCTGAACGCATGCTTCAAAACCAGACCGAACGCCTCGGAAAGCCGCTGATGCGATTGTCCCCGCGCGCTATTCAGGCAATCACGACCTACCAGTGGCCGGGTAATGTCAGGGAGTTGGAGCACGCGATAGAGCGAGCGGTAATACTGTCCAACAGCGATGAGATCGACAACGAGGCACTGGGTATCGACCTGGAATTGGTTAATATCAACCGTATACGCGGCCAACAGGCTGCCGGCACAACGACGGCGAGCAGCGCGCCCACCAATAACGATCCACTCGAAGATCTCTCTCTGGAAGACTACTTTCAGCGCTTTGTACTGGAACATCAGGATTCCATGAGCGAAACCGAACTGGCACAAAAGCTTGGTGTGAGCCGTAAATGCCTCTGGGAAAGACGCCAGCGATTCGGCATTCCCAGGAACAAGAACAACCTCTCTTCACGGGGAAAAGTAAGCGCTGTTGAGGGAAAATAAGCGTTACCCTAGCCAACACACACACCTCAAAGGGGAGTAGATTGGTAACAACCTACTCTCATATCCAAGCCCGCCAAAATAAGCCAATCATTTAAGTCATTGTTTTATATATATTATTTTTAGTTGGCACGGGAAATGCTTACCTAATAGCGTCACAAAAATAAAAATAATAGCTACGACAATAAAAATAATACAGATCGATATGGACCTGGATGGGGGAAGAACTCTTCCCCTAAATTTCCATTTATTGCTTTTTGCGCTAAACCCGGGGCACTTGCCCGATGGTGCTAGCGGCTATTCGGGAAGGTTAGCGTTAACACTCCCAGGATATTAGGCATTCAAATACATGTGTGTTTGTATCGACGCTATAAAAATAACAACGCACAGAAATAACAATAACTCCTGATATGAGACCTGGATGGGGAAAGCAATGCTTTCCCCGTCATTCCTTTATTCCAACCAAACCGATACGGCATAAACTGCGCACCTATGGTAGACTTCGCGCCTGTCGGAACTACGCAACAGGCCTTGATTCGCTTGAATATTATTCCCAGGGATCAGCACTGCATATCCCGCAAAAACATCAGCGACGGCGCACTCAAAGTGATGTCACGATTACGCAGCGGTGGCTATCAGGCCTATCTGGTAGGAGGCGCGGTGCGCGACCTGCTGCTGGGCGGTCACCCCAAAGATTTCGATATCGCAACGGATGCAACACCCGAAGCGGTGACAGATCTGTTCCGCAATTCCCGAATCATCGGGCGTCGCTTTCGCATTGTTCATGTGCGCTTTGGTCGCGAGATCATCGAAGTCACCACCTTTCGCGGTCACCACGACAGCGGAGAGGAAAACCAGCCGGAAACCGGCGGTAATCACTCCCGCCAGTCGGCCAGCGGTTTGTTGTTGCGCGACAATGTCTACGGCACGCTCGAGGAAGACGCGGCACGCCGCGACCTCACCGTCAACGCCCTGTACTATGACTCGGGCAAGTTTGAGGTATTTGATCACGTCCAGGGCCTGCAGGATCTGAAAGATCGCAGCGTTCGCATTATCGGTGATCCCGAGCAGCGCTATACAGAAGACCCTGTGAGGATGCTGCGCGTCGTGCGCTTCGCCGCCAAACTCAGTTTCAGGATCAACCCAGAAACAGCGGCAGCCATACCACGCTGCGCCCATCTGCTGGGAGAGATTCCCGCGGCCCGGCTGTTTGATGAATTTCTCAAATTGTTTCTGGCAGGCTATGCCGCTGCGACACTGGATAAAATGCTGGAGTTCGATTTACTGCGCTACCTGTTTCCAGACACCAGCAGATACATCGAGCAGGATGAACAATCCCTGGCGCTGGTAAAGGCAGCTATGGGAAATACCGACCTGCGTATCGCCCAGGGCAAGCCGGTAACACCGGCCTTCATTCTCGCGGCATTACTGTGGCCTGTGGTAGAGGCGCATTTTCGTCGCCTGGAAGAGCAGGGAGAGCCCCCCATGCCGGCTATGCACAGCGCTGGCCAGATTGCGATACAGGATACAGTCAACCACATGTCCATTCCGCGCCGGTTCAGTCAACCGATGCGCGAAATCTGGGAATTCCAACTGCGCTTGCAGCGACGTACCGGACGCAAGGCGGCCGAGTTGATCGAGCATCGCCGCTTTCGCGCCGCTTATGATTTTTTACTGCTGCGCGAACAGGCGGGCGAATCCACCGGCGAACTCGGCCAGTGGTGGACTGACTTGCAAGAACTCTCGCCAGAACAACGCCTCGAGAAAGTGGCCGGGTCAAACGACAACCGCAAGCGACCGAAAAGGACCAGAACGCGCCGCCCCAATCCAGCACCATGACACCAGCCTATATTGCAATGGGCAGCAACCTGGACGACCCGGAAAAACAACTTTGCAGGGCCGTCATCGCCCTGAAAAATTTGCCGAACTGCCAGCTCGAGCAGGTCTCGAGTGTATACAGCAGCGCGGCAGTGGGGCCGGGGTCCCAGCCCGATTACCTCAATGCCGTGGTGCGCTTGCTTACGCCGCTTTCGGCAATTCAGTTGCTGGATTGCCTACAACAGATCGAACATCAGCAGGGCCGTATACGCGATACCAAATGGGGCCCGCGCACACTGGACCTCGATATACTCCTGTACGGCGACAGCGCGATTTCCTCACCGCGACTGTCCATTCCACACCCCCAAATGCAGCATCGCCATTTTGTACTGTACCCGCTGTGTGAAATTAGCGGCGAAGCGCTGACACTTCCGGATGGGACAACACTTGAAGCGCTGTTACAGCAGTGCTCCAGAGACGGCCTGGTGAAAACGCAATACCCGCTCTGCAAGAACACTTCCACACACTGTCATTCGCTCCATGGATAATCTCGTCATGCCAGACAGCGGCGCCATCACTATCGATCTGAAAGGGCGAACACCCCCCACCTTTATTGCAGTGGAGGGCTCGATTGGCGTTGGCAAAACAACACTGGCGAAAAAGCTGGCTGCCAGTTTCAAATACGCCACACTGCTGGAAGCCGCTGAACAGAATCCCTTTCTGGAAAAGTTTTATCGCAATCGTGAGCAGGCCGCCCTGGCTACGCAGTTGTACTTTTTGTTTCAACGAACGCAACACATTCAGGAGATGCGCCAGACGGATATCTTTGAGCCGGCGCGAGTGGCCGACTTCCTGATGGAGAAAGATCCGCTGTTCGCCCGGGTAAACCTCGACAGGGAAGAGTACCAACTGTATGAGAAAGTCTATCGGCAAATGACCATAGATGCCCCCAAACCCGACCTTGTGATCTACCTGCAGGCCTCTACCGATGTACTACTTTCACGCATCGACCAGCGCGGCCTGGCCATGGAACGGCATATCGACAGGGGCTATCTGGAACACCTGAACGAAGTGTACAGTGAGTTCTTTCTATATTACGATGACGCCCCGTTGTTAATCGTGAATGCCAGCGAAATCGACTTGGCAAACAGCGTGGACGATTACAAAGACCTGGTGAACTACATGCTCGATATTCGCAGCGGTCGCCACTATTTTAATCCGACATTTTTCAGATAGCGTCCCTGCCCTGCAGGCGCTGAAGTGAAGCAGACAGAACGAACAGGACTCTAGCCATGGGCAAGATTACGATCAGTACCCTGGACAAGATGAAAGCCAGCGGCGACAAATTCGTCTGCATCACTGCCTATGACGCTACCTTCTCGCGGATTATCAGTGACGTTGGAGCGGAAACCATTTTGGTGGGTGACTCTCTGGGCATGGTATTGCAGGGACACGACAGCACCATTCCGGTCACCATCAACGACATGGCCTACCACACGCGCAGTGTCTGCCGTGGCAAACCGGATTCACTGGTTATCGCCGATCTCCCGTTCATGAGTTACACCACGGCCGAACAGGCAATGGACAGTGCCACCCAACTGATGCAGGCCGGCGCCCACATGGTCAAAATGGAAGGCGGAACCTGGCTGAGCGACACCATCAGCAAACTGGTAGAACGCGGAATTCCTGTCTGCGCCCACCTGGGCCTGACGCCGCAATCAGTGAATACCTTCGGCGGCTTCAAGGTGCAGGGGCGCACGCCAAAAGAAGCAAAATCGATCCTCGCCGATGCGGTAGAGATACAGGATGCCGGTGCGCGTTTGCTGGTACTGGAGTGTATACCCTCGCACCTTGCCGCTGACATCAGCCGTAAACTGGACATACCTGTCATCGGTATCGGCGCCGGGCCCGACACCGATGGCCAGGTACTGGTGATGCACGATTTACTCGGCCTCACCGAGCATACCGCGCGGTTTGTACAGAATTTCATGGAGGGTCAGGCGACTATTCCCGATGGCCTCAGGGCGTTCGTTGACGCCGTCAAATCAGGCAAATACCCCACAGAAGCCCATACTTACAGCTAGCCTTGCGCTAGCTGCACGGTGGCCAAGGCCACCATCAATAGCAAGTACTCACTTACAAAAATGTGTAAAGCGAACACATTTGCCCCAGCCCGCTGCTTCTTTTGGTAACAAAATTTGTGAATTTTCCCTAAAAACCCGTTGCCGGGTAGGGGGTGTTGGGGCATACTTCACAGCGAATCTCGAGTGGCACACACGCGGGAAACAGTTTAAAAGCCAGTGCTTATTACTGGTTAGCATCACCATTCCGGGCTGAAGGGATAAGGTAGATATGCGAACTTATAGCGGCAGTGCACAGTTACAATCCGCTCTGCGCGGGTTTCGTCACAATGGCCAGACGATAGCCTTTGTACCGACGATGGGAAACCTGCACGATGGGCATCTGGATCTGGTCCGCAAAGCGCGCCAGTTGTGCGACATTGTCGTCGTCAGCATCTTCGTCAACCCCTTGCAGTTTGGTCCCAACGAAGATCTCGACGCCTACCCCCGCACACTGGCCGCCGACAAAGAAAAGCTGTTCAGCGAAGGCGTGCAGATACTGTATTCTCCCGGCGTTAGCGATATTTATCCTCAGGGCATGGACGCGCAAACGATAGTGCATGTTCCTGATCTGGGCGACACCCTGTGCGGCAGCAGTCGGCCGGGACATTTTGATGGCGTCACGACGGTGGTCAGTAAACTGTTCAATATCGTGCAGCCCGATGTTGCCGTCTTCGGCGAAAAAGATTTCCAGCAATTATCCATCATCCGCAAAATGGTCGCGGATATGTGCCTGCCCATCGGCATCGTTGGTGTCAGCACCAGCCGTGATGAAGACGGCCTGGCCAAGAGCTCTCGCAACGGCTTTCTCTCCTTCGAGCAGCGTCGCATTGCACCGGTTCTGAACCAGACGCTCAACTGCTGTCGCGAGGCCATTGCCTGTGGTTTCGACAACTTTCTCCAACTGGAATCACACGCCCGCATGAAGTTGTTGCAGGCCGGATTCGAGCCCGACTACTTTTCGATTTGCGATGCGCGTACGCTGCAAAATGTGACCGACAGTACCGAGGAAATTGCTATTTTGGCTGCAGCTCGCCTGGGTTCCACTCGCCTCATCGATAATGTAAAACTCTCTCTTAACCCCGTATCTGACTGGGGCATGCTGGCTGGCGGNCACTAGGCCGCCGTATCGCCGATTGCATGGCCGGGTTTTTGCGTCCGGCTTCAGGACCGACTTGCACAACACGGTCGGGCAAGTATTATTATTTACTCACATAATATTCCAATGGAAAGGCCACCATGTCTGAATTTCCTGTCCGACCCGTACCCGACAATTTCAAAGATGCGCATATCAATGCCGACACCTACCGGGAGATGTATCAACGTTCGCTCGACGACCCAGAGGCTTTCTGGGCTGAGATGGCTGACGAATTTTTATCCTGGGACAAAACCTGGAACAACGTCGTGCAGTACGACTTCATCAAAGGTGAGGCTGCGTGGTTCGACGGCGGCAAGCTGAACGTCAGCTATAACTGCATAGACCGACACCTCCCACAGCGCGCCACACAAACGGCATTGCTGTGGGAAGGTGATGATCCGGCCGACAGCAAACACATCACCTATAGCGAATTGAAAGATCAGGTGTGCCGTCTGGCCAATACACTCAAGGCTAGAGGCGTGAAAAAGGGTGACCGCGTCTGCATCTATATGCCGATGATCCCGGAGGCCGCTTATGCCATGCTCGCATGTACCCGCATAGGCGCGGTGCACTCCGTCGTATTTGGTGGCTTTTCACCCGAAGCCCTTAAAGACCGCATTCTGGATTCAGACTGCCAGACCCTGATCACCGCTGACGAAGGTGTGCGCGGCGGCAAACACATCCCACTCAAGGCTAATGCAGACAAAGCTCTGGCTTCCTGCCCCAATGTGCATACCTGCCTTGTAGTAAAACGCACAGGCGGTGATGTGGCCTGGCAGGATGGCCGGGACATCTGGTATCACGACACGGTCGATCAAGCAGACAGCGATTGCGCGCCCGAGTCCATGGATGCGGAGGACCCGCTGTTCATTCTCTACACCTCCGGCTCAACCGGCCAGCCAAAAGGGGTGCTGCATACAACAGGTGGCTACCTGCTGCAGGCCGCGATGACATTCAAATACGTTTTTGATTATCGCGAAGGTGAGGTTTTTTGGTGCACCGCAGATGTCGGCTGGGTCACCGGCCATACCTATATCCTGTACGGCCCCCTCGCCAATGGTGCCACCTCCCTGATGTTTGAAGGCGTACCTACCTATCCCGACGCGGGCCGCTGCTGGGAAATAGTCGACAAGCACCAGGTGAATTCATTCTATACCGCACCAACCGCCATCCGGGCACTCCACGCCGTGGGGGACGAGCCGGTAACACGCCACTCGCGCGCCAGCCTGCGCCTGCTGGGCTCTGTAGGCGAACCTATCAACCCCGAGGCATGGGAGTGGTATTACAACGTGGTTGGCGATGCGCGCTGCCCTATCGTCGATACCTGGTGGCAAACAGAGACCGGCGCACATATGATCACGCCGCTGCCTGGAGCCACCGCCCTGAAACCTGGCGCGGCCGCACACCCCTTCTTCGGCATTGATCTGGCACTGCTGGATGAAAGCGGTAATGAAATCGAAGGCGCTGGCTCAGGTTACCTGGTGATAAAGTCTTCCTGGCCCAGCCAGATTCGCTCTGTGTATGGTGATCACCAGCGCATGATCGACACCTACTTCAAACCCTATCCGGGTTATTATTTCGCCGGCGACGGCGCCAGCCGCGATTCTGATGGCTATTATCGAATTACCGGTCGAGTAGACGATGTACTCAATGTATCCGGTCACCGCATGGGCACCGCTGAGGTTGAAAGCGCGCTGGTGTTGCACGACCAGATTGCAGAGGCTGCCGTGGTGGGTTTCCCGCACGATATCAAGGGACAGGGTATCTACGCCTATGTCACGCCAATGCAGGGCGTAGAGCCCAGCGAGCAACTGCGCGCTGAGTTGATCGCGCTGTGTACCAAGGAGATTGGCGCAATCGCCAAGCCCGACATTATTCAGTGGGCACCCGGTCTGCCCAAGACCCGTTCTGGCAAGATCATGCGGCGCATATTGCGCAAAATCGCGGAAAACGAGCTGGAGAGCCTCGGCGACACCAGCACCTTGGCGGACCCTTCTGTGGTGGAAAACCTGATAGACAACCGTCCGACATAAAGTCTTCTGTGTATCAGCCTACACGGCGGCGCGCAGCAACATGCGCTTGAGCTCCGGTATGCACGAGCCACACTGGGTGCCGCAGCGCAGCGTCTTGCCCAGACATTCCACGCTTTGAGCACCGGCTACAACGGCCTGCTCGATCTCCCGCTCGCCCACCTCCCAGCAGGTACATATCAAGCGCCCACTGCTGGGCGTGTCCGGGTCGAGGCCGGCCAGTAGCGGCACGCTGTCCACCAATGGCGAGGAGGCCAGCTGTGCGGACAGCCACTCCCTGTCGGGTAAACGCTGGCGATCGGCATTACTGTAAAGGGCATACTCAAGCCGATCTACCACTGTCCCGACATCGCGGAAATCGCCCAGCCCGGAATCCTGGTAATGGCTATTGCGGGTCGCGCGCGGCAGCAGTGGCTTCAGCAGTTCCCGCTGCACGTCGATAATATCGGCGGCGTCGGCAACAGCAAAAAAAGTCAGGTATCCGCCGGAAACGGGGACCCGCGACCAATAAGCCAAATTGGGCAGCTCAGAAAGGCTGCGCGTCAGCAGCAAACCCCAGCCAGCGACAGCGACAGGCGAGAGAGCAACCCGTGCATATTTTAGCTGTGGCTGGCCTGACAACGGATCCGTCACCGACGGAATCAGACCATTGACGCACGCGTTGCCCGAGTGCTGGTCACTCCAGTGTATCGGGCAGAATACCTGCCCCTGTGGCACGGCGTCCTCAACACGCACCAGTGCCATGATGGACGCAGAACCCGTTCGCACTTCCACCAGGTCGCTCTCAACCAGACCGTGTGAAAGGGCATCTTCCGGGCTCAACGATACACTGAAGAACTCCCGGTGACGCATCAGTTTGGGCACCCGTCCGGTGCGTGTCATCGTGTGCCATTGATCGCGAAGACGCCCGGTATTCAGGGTCAGCAAGCCATCAGCGTCCCCTGCCCAGCAGGGTAGTTCAGGTGCCACCGCGACAAATTTTGCCAACCCACCGGCGGTATAGAAGCGGCCGTCTACTACCGGCTTCCCCACTGATTCCGCTACCGGGCACGGCCAGTATGTTGGCTCCATTTGCTCATATTCCGCTTCACTCAGCGAAGACAGTGCGCTGATATCAAAATCGCGCGTGCCCTCATTGTCGAACCCCGACAATTGCGCATGCTCGGTAAATATCTCTACCGGATGCTGGTAATTGAACCCATGGCCAAAGCCCAGTCTCCTGGCAACCTGTGTGACTATCCACCAATCGGGACGCGCCTCTCCCATTGCTGGCACCAGAGCACGCTGGCGCGACATACAGCGCTCAGAGTTGGTCACCGTGCCGCTCCTCTCGCCCCACCCCATCGCCGGCAACAGTACATCCGCGTAAGCGGCTGTATCCGTATCGCCGACACAATCAGAGACAACCACAAACTCACAGTTACCCAGTGCGCGCCGCACTTGGGCGGTGTCTGGCAGACTTACCGCCGGGTTCGTTGCCATGATCCATAAAAATCGAATGTCACCCGATTCGGCAGCCCTGAACATATCCACCGCCTTGAGTCCGGGTTCGCGGGCGATATCGGGTGCATTCCAGAACGTCTCCACTCGCGCGACATCACTGGCATCGAAACCCATATGGGCTGCCAGTTGGTTGGCTAGTCCACCCACCTCGCGACCGCCCATCGCATTGGGCTGCCCGGTAATGGAAAAAGGTCCCATACCCGGTCGCCCCAGACGGCCGGTGGCCAAATGGCAATTGATGATCATATTGCATTTGTCTGTACCGGTTGCCGATTGATTAATACCCTGGGAGTAGAGCGTGACGACCTTCTCTGTATTGCCAAAAAGCAGATAGAACTGCTCCAGCTGGGACAACGCCAATCCGGTCATACCTGCTACCACCGGTGGCGTCATCTCGGCGGTGCCGGCCAACGCATCGGCGAAGCCATCGGTATGCTCCCCGATATAGCGCGTATTCAGTTTGCCCTCAGCGTGAAGATAGTGGAGCAGGCCAGCGAACAGATAGCCGTCACTGCCCTGCCTGATCTGCAGGTGTAAATCCGCAGCATCAGCACTCGCTGTGCTCCGCGGATCGATGACGACAATCTGCTTGTGCGGAGCAGTTTTGCGCGATTCCAGCATGCGCTGGTAGATGACCGGGTGAGTCCAGGCGGCGTTCGAGCCTACCATCACCACCAGATCACTCTCCTCCAGATCGGTGTAGGAGCAGGGTACATAATCTGCACCAAAGGCCCTCTGGTAAGCCGCGACTGCGGCAGACATGCAAAGCCGGGAGTTGGTATCCACATTAGCACTGCCGAGAAAGCCTTTCATCAGCTTGTTGGCGACGTAGTAATCCTCTGTGAGCAACTGCCCGGACAGATAGAACGCGATCGCACCCGGGCCATGCGCCTGCCGGACCGCGTCCAGTTTGTGTGCAACCTGATCCAGCGCGCTGTCCCAGCTGGCCCTCTCACCGTATACTACTGGATGTAAGAGCCGACCCTGTGAGGTGAGTGTCTCGGCCAGCGTGGTCCCCTTGACACAGAGGCGGCCGGCATTGGCAGGATGAAGCTCATCACCGGACACAGCAATCAGCTTGTCGCCATCAACCTCTGCGGCTACACCGCAGCCAACGCCGCAATAAGGGCATGTCGTCCTGCACGTACTCATGGCCGGCCGAGTGAGACGCTGTCTCCTTCCAGTCGCACTGCATATACCGGCACATGCACACTATCGTCTTCCAGGCAGGTACCACTCTCGAGGCTGAAATGCTGTTTGTATAGCGGTGATGCAACGACCAACTGTCCCGCGAGATCACCCACAATCCCGCGCGACAGCACATTCGCCTTACCGATGGGATCGCGGTTGCCCAGCGCATAGATCTCGCACGATTCTGCCGGGAGATAAAACAGGGCCACCTGTTCACTACCGAGCAATACACACACTCCGCCACCCTCTACCAGGTCGTCTCGCTTGCATACCGTTACCCATGCGCTGCGCTCTAATGCTGTCATAGAGTCTCTCCTCTCATTCTGCCGCAACTACCAGACGCAAACGCTCCTCTGGTCGCGCGGGGCGAATCTGCTCGCGCTCCTTGATGAACACCACATCACTGTCCGACTTGTCGGAATTGACGAACTGGCGAAAGCGTTTGAGTTTTTCCGGATCTGCCAATGTAGCCTGCCACTCACAGGCATAAGTACTGATGATATGGGCCATCTGTTGTTCCAGCTCAGCCGCCAAACCGAGGCTGTCTTCGATGACCACCGACCGCAGGTAATCGATCCCGCCTTCGAGATTATCCAACCACACTGAGGTGCGCTGTAACCTGTCGGCGGTGCGGATGTAAAACATCAGGAAACGGTCGATATAGCGAATGAGTGTCTCGTCATCGAGATCGGCGGCAAACAAATCAGCATGCCGTGGCTTCATACCGCCGTTGCCTCCGACGTAGAGGTTCCAGCCATTTTCCGTCGCGATGACACCAAAGTCCTTGGACTGTGCCTCTGCGCACTCGCGTGTACACCCGGATACGCCGGACTTTATCTTATGTGGTGCGCGCAGGCCCTTGTAGCGGTTCTCCAGCCGAATCGCCATCGCGACACTGTCCTGTACGCCGTAGCGACACCAGGTACTGCCCACGCATGATTTGACGGTACGCAACGCTTTGCCATAAGCGTGGCCGGTTTCAAATCCGGCATCCAGCAATTCCTGCCAGATAAGCGGCAGCTGTTCCAGCCTGGCCCCGAACAGATCGATACGCTGCCCGCCGGTGATCTTGGTATACAGGTTGTATTTCGCAGCCACTGCACCCAGCACGCTGAGCTTCGCAGGCGTGATTTCACCGCCGGCCACGCGCGGCACCACGGAGTAAGTGCCGTCTTTTTGCATATTCGCGAGGAAATTATCATTGGTATCCTGCAACCCCACGTGGCGGCGATCAAGCACATGCTCATTCCACAGTGCCGCCAGTATTGACGCGACTGCCGGTTTGCATATCTCGCAGCCCCTGCCGCTACCGTGTTTTTGCAGCAACTCATCAAAGCTGCGAATTTCGCCCATCATCACCAGGTGATAAAGCTCCTGCCGGGTATGGGGGAAATGTTCGCAGATACTCTTGTCCACCGTCACGCCGCGAGCGACCAACTCATCATCCAGCAAGTTTTTGAGCATCGCCGTGCACCCGCCACACCCGGTACTCGCTTTGGTCGCATCCTTGACCTCACCGAGAGAGACACACCCCGAATCCACGCAACCGATGATGTCGCCCTTGGTGACATTGTGACAGGAGCATATCGTCGCGGTCGCCGGCAGCGCGCCAACACCCAGTGATGGCTTGTCGGCTGTGGATGGGAGGATCAGGGACTGCGGGTCGGCAGGTAGTGTGATCTCGTTGAGATAATACTGCAGTAGCGTGTCATAGTCGGAACAATCCCCCACCAGTACAGCACCCAGCAGCCGCGTACCATCAGCACTGGTCACCAGCTTCTTGTAGCAGGCCTCCCGACCGTCACTGAAGACGAAGGATAAAGCGCTGTCACTGCGCCCGTGCGCGTCGCCGATCGAACCGACATCAACCCCCAACAGTTTCAGCTTGGTGCTCATATCCGCACCCTGGAATAACGCAGTCTCACCGGCAAGTTGCGCGGCAACAACTTCCGCCATACGGTAGCCTGGAGCCACCAGCCCGTAGATACGCCCACCGAACAACGCGCATTCACCAATCGCAAATATGTCGGAATCGCTGGTCTTGCACTTGTAATCGATAACAATGCCACCGCGCTCACCAACCGCCAACTCCGCTTGGTGCGCCAGTGCATCCTGCGGTCGAATCCCCGCAGAGAAGACAATCATATCGGTATCCAGACTGGCCCCGTCAGCAAACTCCATCTTTAGTGCACAGGCGTCGCCGGCAACGATAGCTTTGGTATTCTTACCCGTGTGCACTCCCACACCCAGCGCCTCAATCTTGCCCCGCAGCATGGAGGAGCCGCCGTCATCAAGCTGCACCCCCATCAAGCCCGGTGCGAATTCAACCACGTGGGTCTCAAGCCCGAGGTTCTGCAGCGCATTGCCACATTCCAGTCCCAGCAGGCCGCCGCCTACGACTACACCGACCTGACTGTCCCTGGCCTTAGCCTTGATCGCGCCGAGGTCATCGATGGTCCGGTAGGTCAGGCATCGCTCATTGTCTGAGCCGGGTACAGGGGGCACAAAGGGATAGGAACCCGTCGCCAGCACCAGATGATCGTACTCGCAGGCGCGGCCGCTCCCCATCACAACACGTTTTGCGGCGCGCTCTATGCGTATTACCGGGTCGCCAAAATGCGCCTCCACACCCCAGTCCTGGTACATCTGGCGTGAACCCATCGCGAGATCCTCAGGCGAGCAGCCCGAAAATACCTTGGACAGATGCACACGATCGTATGCGGGACGCGGTTCCTCACCGATCACGATGATGTGATCAACCGTCTCTGCCTTGACCAGAGTCTCCAAAAAATGGTGGCCTACCATGCCATTACCCACCACGACAATCCTGCGTTTATCCATGAGTCCTCTCCTAATTTTCAAGCGGCGATTGCAGACAACTGCATCGCCTCACTCACCGCTTTGCCGAACATCAGGCCCGGCCTGTACCGGCTGATATCCGCGGCATTGCGTATCAGTTGTGCGTACCAAATACCATCGCGTTTGTCGCCGACCAGCACGGCACCCACCAGGCGGTCACCCTGCAACACCAGGCGGCGATAGATACCGGCACTTTTATCGTGCAGTACAAGCTGTTCTCCACCCGACTCCACATTCCCCGCGCTAAATATCTCTATACCGGAAATTTTCAGTTGTACCGGCCAATCCTCCAGCACAAACGCCGGCGCTGCAGCGCCGGTGAGCTGCGCTGCCAGTACTATGGCCTGCGCCTTGATAGGTGCGACCAGGCCAAAACAATGGCTACCCAGTTGAGAGCACTCGCCCAGTGCAAAACAATTTGGGGCGGAAGTTTGTAGGTACTCATCGACAAGAATGCCGCGCGCGCATGCAATACCGGCATCGCGAGCCAGTCCTGTTCGCGGTTCAATACCGGTAGCAAATACCAGCAGATCGCAACTGAGTTCACTCCCATCCTGCAAGTCAATAGAAGTGAGCGCGCCGTCGTTGGCATGCAGTGCGCTAACGGAATTTCCAAGGTAGAAGCGAATGCCTGACTGCACCATCTTGTCACGCAGGTGTAGTCCGCCTTCCGCGTCCAGCTGCCGGTTCATCAGATAGGATTGTCGATGAATCACCGAGGTTGCAAACCCCATGGCATTGAGCCCATGGGCCGCTTCCAGCCCGAGTAAGCCACCCCCAACGACCACCGCGCGGCGCCCGTTGGAGCACTGGTTTCGTAGAAACCTCACATCCTCGAGCGTACGCAGCACCCGCACACCCTCGATGCCGTCTACATCCAAATCGGGCCTTGCTACAGTCGCACCGGTCGCAAAAACCAGCTTGTCATAACACAGCAGTTCACCACCTTCAGTCAGGACTGTTTGCTCGCGTGTATTCACCGCTCGAACGCGCGTATTGGCGAGCAACTGCATACCTTGCTGCAGATGTCTGGCCGGGAGCATCTGCAAATCGGAATCTGCCGTCTCACCGGCCAACACGCCCGACAGCATCACACGGTTGTAGCAAACATCGGGCTCATCACCTATCAGGGTGATCTGCCACGGGTGTTCTTGTTCGAGCAGTTCCTGCAACAGATAGGCAGCGGCCATACCCGCGCCGACAATAATCAGTTTCTGGCGCATGGCTCAGGCAGCCTCGAAATCGTTGCCCGGGCGCTCGGGTGGCGCACCCGCCTGCACTGCCGCGAGCTTTGGTGAGGTCGTCTCCACCACTGCAGCCGATGCCGCCACTGTAGGCTCACGAGCCGACTGCTTGGCGTAGAGAAACTCCAGCACCTGCTGCCGTAGATGCACAAACTCGCGATCTTCAGCCAGCTCCAGGCGATCCCTGGGACGTTCGAGATTTACCGGAAGGATCTCGCCAATAGTGGCAGCCGGCCCATTCGTCATCATGACGATGCGATCGGACAACAGCACGGCCTCATCGACATCGTGGGTAATCATGATGACGGTATTGCCCAACTCTGCCTGAATTTTCATCAGGGAGTCCTGCAACTGCGCCCGCGTCAATGCATCGAGGGCACCAAAAGGCTCGTCCATCAACAACACCTTGGGCTGCATGGCGAGACAGCGGGCAATGCCGACGCGTTGTTTCATCCCACCGGAAATTTCCCCCGGCAGCTTGTCCAGTGCATGATCCATGTTGACCAGGCGCAGATTATGTTCGACCCACGCTTTGCGCTCGGCCTTGCTCTTGCTCTTTCGGAACACCTGATTCACGGCCAAGGCAACATTATCGTAGACGCTAAGCCAAGGCATCAAAGAGTGATTCTGGAACACCACGGCACGGTCCGGGCCTGGCTCAGAAACCTCTTTACCATCGAGGCATACACCACCTTCCGTGGCCTGATAGAGTCCCGCGACAATATTTAGCACAGTCGATTTACCACAGCCGGAGTGCCCAATCAGGGATACGAACTCCCCCTTATCCAGCTTCAGGTTCACCTTCTGCAATGCGCGGAACTTCTTACCGCTGGTGTCAAACTCAATGCCCACGTCTGTGATGTCGAGGTATCGCTTATTCATAATCAGCGTTCTCCGGTTAGCGCAAAAGCGCAGTCTTGTCCCAGCTCACTCTTTTTTGCAGGGTAAGCATCAATTTGTCCAACATAAAACCGATCAAGCCGATCGCCAGTACGGCGACCATAATCCTGCCCAGTGAAGACGAACTGCCATTCTGAAACTCATCCCATACAAACTTTCCGAGGCCGGGGTTCTGCGCCAGCATCTCTGCGGCAATCAACACCATCCAGCCTGTGGCCAGCGAAAGACGCAGCCCGGTAAAGATCATCGGGATGGCTGCGGGGATCACAATCTTCCGCACATGCACCATCGGTGACAGCGCCATTACCCTGCTGACATTCACCAGGTCGCGGTCAATATTGGTCACACCCACTATTGTGTTTATCAGCGTTGGCCACAGGCAGCACAGCGCGACCGTGATAGCCGAATTGAGAAAGGACTTGTCGAACAGTGAATCATCGGAACTGTAGGTGGCACTCACTACCATTGTCACCAGCGGTAGCCAGGCCAGTGGAGATACAGGCTTCAATACCTGGATGACCGGGTTTAGCGCTTTATAGATACCCGAACTCAGGCCACAGACGATACCCAGCGGAATCGCGATCAGATTAGCGATAAGAAAACCGGCCGCAACAGTGAGCAGGCTAGTGATAATCTGATCCGCAAAAGTAGGTTTGCCGGTATACTGGCGATCTTTGATAACGGCGTTCGGATCTGCAGCGAGTTTCTTGGCATTGCGCTCCCGCAACCGCTCATAAAATGCCGCCGCCTTCTCTCTCTCGCGTACATGTTCAGCACCCAGGTTCTGCACCTGCTCCCACACCTGCACCGGACCAGGAAACTGACCGAGAGAGGTATCAATGCGCGATGCGCAGAGATGCCACACCATAAGGAAGGCGAGAATACCCAGCATCGGGAACACTAGTGCCTTGAGCCAGTTGCCGCCTCTCAATGCCTCTACCAGTTGTTCCAATCTCTCGTGCGGAGTGATTCGCAATGCTTCGTTTCTCATAGTGTTCTGTCCTGCCTCCAAAGTGGTGATCTACCTACAAGACGTCGCCGCCCTTTAGGCCAATGGGAAATTGCTCAAGGTACTCATTGGGTTTTGTGCCATCGAACGTGATACCGTCAATAAACTCGCTCTGGGCCGGGCGGAAACCCGATTCTGTGGCGAAGTCCGGAAAGTCACTGGCCGACATCCGACCTTCCTTGATCAGCGCCTGGGCCGCGCGCTGATAAATGTCTGGAAGATAGACACTTCTGGCCACGTCGAAATACCAGTCATCTGATTCCGGTTCGGGAATCTGTCCCCAGCGGCGCATCTGTGTCAGATACCACACTGCATCCGAGTAGTACGGGTACGTTGCAAAATAGCGGAAGAATACGTTGAAATCGGGAACGTCGCGCTTGTCCCCTTTCTCGTACTCGAAGGTACCCGTCATCGAATTTGCAATGACCTCGTAATCGGCACCGACATATTCGGAGCGGGAGAGTATTTCAACGGCCTCAGGCCGATTGGCGTTGTTGTTGTCATCCAGCCACTTGGCTGCGCGCAGCAGTGCCTTGATGACGAGCACAGTAGTGTTGGGGTATTTCTCGGTAAACGCCTTGCTCATCCCGAACACTTTCTCCGGATTATTCTTCCAGATTTCGTAATCGGTAATCACAGGCACGCCAATACCTTTGATAACAGCCTGCTGATTCCATGGCTCACCCACGCAATAGCCATCGATGGTGCCTGCCTCCAAAGTGGCGGGCATCTGGGGGGGTGGCGTTACCGACAACAGGGCTTCAGCGTCAACCAACCCCGACGTATCGCCTTTCAGGGGTGCGTAGTAGCCGGGATGGATGCCGCCGGCAGCCAACCAGTAACGCAGTTCATAATTGTGGGTAGACACCGGAAAGACCATGCCCATCTTGAATGGCTTACCCTCGTCGGCGTATTGCTTGATCACCGGCTTGAGGTAGTCTGCTTTGATCGGATGAACAGGCTTGCCATCTTCCATCGGAAGCAGGGGTTTCATCGCCTCCCAAACTTCATTGGAGACAGTAATTCCGTTGCCGTTGAGATCCATCGAAAATGGCGTAACGATGTGCGCCTTGGTGCCGTATCCAATCGTCGCGGCCAGTGGTTGCCCGGCAAGCATATGAGCGCCGTCGAGCTGGCCATCGATCACACCGTCGAGCAACACTTTCCAGTTGGCCTGGGCTTCGAGCGTGACGTAAAGACCTTCATCCTCGAAGTAGCCTTTTTCATAGGCGATCGCCAATGGCGCCATATCAGTCAGTTTGATAAAGCCAAATTTCAACTCGTCTTTTTCAGGTTCGCCAATGTCATCTGCAGCAATGGCGACGGGCGCTAGCAAACTGCACAAAAACCACAGTGCCAGCATGCGGAAGCGACGACAGGGAGACGAAGATTGCAGGTAAAACATGGGGAACTCCTCGAACAACCGTAAAGTGGACACAAGCCGTCCCCCTGCGAGTGGCTATGCATTAGCCAGAGCGCAAGGACGTCATTGCCCGAGGAGAAAACCAGTGTGTAATGATCTAACTACGAATTACTAAACAAGACTCATGCCATTCAACTTTTTTACTATTATTTTCAACAACATGAGATAAAAAGGGTTAGCGGGAAAGGTGTACCAGGGCAATGCAGCAGCGCGAAAATTGCACCAACAAAGGACAGGGTGAACCACCACAGTGCAACCACTAACGGGACAATGACATATCCGGACCCAGTTCTATACCCGGCTCGTACTCCCATACGGTGTCGTGTTGATTACTGGGCTTGTAGTCACCACTGGGACTGGGCAACTGGAGATGGCGGGCAGCCTCTCGATAGAGATCCGTGCGATACGTCTGCTGCACCAGGGATTTAACACGCTCCGATGACAGCGTCTTACCGACCAACGCGCCCGTTTGCTGCAACAGCCAGTCGCCGTATGACCGCCACGGAAACCCGGCCTGATAGCGACCGAACACATGAAAGTCAGGCACCTCTACCGGGGACTGGCCTTTGGCATAGACGAAACGACCCGTTAGTGACGGTGCCAGGAACTCCTGCGGTGTGTCGAGGTACTCAGGCATTGCCAGTATTGCAGCTGCCTCATTGCGGTTTTTCTGATCGGCCAACCAGGCGCAAGACTCCATTAATGCCAGGCGCAGGCGCAGGTGCGCAGTCGGGTAGCTCTGGTGCCAGCTCGCAAGTACGCCCAATACTTTTTCAATGCCATTGTTCCAGATCTGGTAACCACTGGCTTGCACCGCGCCCACACCATACTGCACCGCCATACTGTTGTATGGCTCCCCGACACAAAAGCCGTCAATGCTGCCGCGCGTGAGACTATCGACCATCTGTTCCGGGGGCAAAACAATTATCCGTACGTCCCGTTGAGGATCTATACCGCCGGCCAGCAGCCACATTTGCAGCAGGAAGGTGTGGCAGGAAAACGAATGCGCGGTAGCGAGTGTCAGTTGTTCAGCCCCACTACGCCCCCGCAACCAGGTGCCCAGCGCTTCAGCGGTGCTGCGCGCAGACAGTTCTGCATTCCCGCCAAACTCCCCTATGGCGGCCGAAAGCGATGGACTCAAAGTGATCGCATTACCGTTAAGACTGAGGGCTAAACCCGTAATGACATCCGCGCGCAATCCACCAACACCCAAGGTAGTCGCCAACGGTAATGGAGCCAGCATCTGTGCTGCATCAAGCGCACCCGTCACGAGTTTATCCCGCAGATTGGCCCACGACACCTCGCGCTGTAACGCCACGTCCAGATCATACTTCGCGTACAGGCCCAGTTCTCGCGCCATGATAACTGGCGCGCTGTCCGTCAATCGCAAATAACCCAGATGAAGGCTGTCTTTTTCTGCGGGCGGCAAACGTGGTGCATCATTCATTGTCGGTTCCACTTCGGCTGGATTTTTCCAGTATGGCTATCACGTCTCTGGCGGTCTCTCCGAGCGTCTTGTGCTTATCCATCGCAAGTTTGCGAAGGGTGCTGAAGGCAGCCTCCTCCGTCACATTGTGCAGCGCCACCAATAAACCTTTGGCTTTCTCTACCGCTTTACGCTCAGAGAGTTGGCGTCGGGTGAGATCGAGTTCCTGCTTGATGGAGTTGAACGCTGAGAACTGCGCTATCGCCACATCGATGGCCGCCCTGACGCGTGTCGGACTGATGTCTTCAGCTTGATATGCGGTGACTCCGGCACCGATGGCATCAGCAATAAAACCCTGGTCACCGGACTCAGAGAACATCACCACGGGCCGCGCATTATGTGATGACGCAATCGCCAGACTCTCCAGTACATCACGGTCAGGCGAATCCAGTGCGATAATGACAACATCTGGTTCCTGTTCAGCCATCTGATACAACAGGCCGGAACCTGTGGGGATCACTGAAAGCACGGTGAAGCCGGCCTGCGTCAGGTTAATTTCAACCGCAGAGGCGCGCTCGCGATCGTCATCGATCAGTATCAAACGTAGGGCTTGGGGATGCTTGTTGACTGTAATCACCAATTTACCAGTTCCGTATCGACTGGCACTCTCGATCGGGGGCTATCATTGAAACTCGCTAGATTTTGAATTGTACCGTCAACCAGACCTTCTGCGTATCCTCATAGGGCGCGGAGTTATCGGCGCTGAAATTGGCATACTTCAGCTGCAAGTTCCATGCCTTGCTGACTGGCCAGGTTGCTGCCAGATCCAGCTCTGAACCATAATCCTGACTACCCTGCTCTGCCTGGAAATCGTGCCAGGTGGCGGCAAGCTTTACAGGTCCCAGTTTGCCCGCAACTCCTATGTACAGATCCTCAATACCATCTGCCGGAGTAACGAGAAACTTGTCGGCCCAGCCTTGAAACTTGTGCAAGGTAGCCAGCGGTGTTTTGAAACCGACGTCATTGTCGGAACCCAATACCTCATATCCCAGTGTCGCTGTGACATTCGAGAATGTGGCAGCACCTTCTACCGAATAGTAGTCGGCCTCGTAATCGAGATAGCTGTCACCTGCATCAGTTTGGTAGGCATAGGATGCGTTCAGCGCAAAAGCCCCGAACACGCCACTGTAGCGGACGCCATAACTGTCCGTTGAATTATTCACTGAATTATTGGGCGACCATCCAGTGCGATCATCAATATCCAACAGATAGGCAAACCCGACGATGGAATGATTCTCCAGAAACTTGTATTCCATGTGTACAAAATGATTATCGCCACGCCATTCTGCGGGTTGCGCGTTGCTGTTATGTGGACCAAAAATGCGATTAACCCTGTAAACATAGGCATATTCCAACGACAGACCGGAACCCACACGCCACTGCGAATGCAGCCCGTCAAACGTCTGATCGTTCTGGCGCCAGCCGACATCACCCACAAAACGCTGGTTATCCAGTACGATCCGTTGCCGGCCAAACGTCCCGGACACATTGCTGTGACTGTATTTGAGCCAGGCCTGATTCACCTGGGTTCCTTTCGGGTCGGGAACGACAGGGTACTGCGTTTTTCCATTCTCGGTAGAGTTGAAATCATCCGGCCCTATATACGCGACATTGGCAAACTGCGTGAGGAATGAAAAGCCTGCATACTGTGCAGATCCGAACGTCAGCAAGGAGCGCAGAGTAGATGCTTTAGCCTCATCGTCAATGCCATTTTCATCCACATATTCGTAGCGATATCGAAAATCGACGCCCACCTTGCCCTTGCTAAACATCTCCTTGAATCCCTCCGCTGGGGCGTTCTCTGCCAACGAGGACACCGGTGCAAGGCAGAGACCGAGACCAGCCATAATTGAACAATGCTTGATACTGAGTTGCATAATTTACTCCCGTAGAAACGAAAAAAGCCCGCACAGCTCTATCTTTTGGAGAGAGCTGGCGGGCTTCGTTGCCGTAAAATTTGTAGGACCAACTTGTCAAAGCAACTATCGGACCAACTGCAGCTTAGCGTTGCTATATAAGGGTTTGCACGAGATGTACGTAGGTTAAAGGAATGACTCAAGGGTTAAAAATGATTGAAACCGGTGCACGTGCGCACCGAATTGGTGACACTATCAGGCAAAGAAGCACCCTGGATAAACAGATAAAGCCGGTTAATCACTATCGCGACGATGCGACCTGATGCTTTGCACAGAACAAAAAAAGGGATGCGCCATGAGGCACATCCCTTCTATCTGCAGTTTGCAGAGAACTGAACGTTACTCTACAGCTTCCGGCGCAGCGCTGTCGTCTGTGGTGGCCTCGTCTTCCAGCAACTCTTTGATAGAGAGCTTGATACGACCACGCTGATCCACATCCAGCACTTTCACACGAACCACTTCGCCTTCCTTGAGGTGATCGGAGACATTCTCAACGCGCTCGTTGGCAATCTGGGAGATATGCACCAACCCGTCTTTGCCGGGAAGAATATTGATGAATGCACCAAAGTCCACAATACGTGCAACAGTGCCTTCATAAACGGCACCCACTTCTGCTTCAGCGGTGATTTCCTCTACCATGGCGACAGCCGCATCACGCGACGCCTGATCCTGGCCGAAGATACGCACGGTTCCATCATCGTCGATATCGACAGTCGCGCCAGACTGCTCAGTAATGGAGCGAATGGTCGCACCACCTTTGCCGATGATGTCGCGGATTTTGTCGGAATCGACTTTCAGCGTCATCATGCTGGGCGCATTTTCAGAGGTAACAGTTCGCGCTGTAGACAACACGCTGTTCATCTGACCCAGTATGTGCAGCCGGGCAACCTGCGCCTGTTCCAGCGCAACTTCCATGATCTGCTCATTGATGCCTTCAATCTTGATGTCCATCTGCAGTGCAGTTACACCATCGGAGGTACCCGCTACTTTGAAGTCCATATCACCGAGGTGATCTTCATCACCGAGGATATCGGTCAGTACAGCAAACTGGTTGCCTTCTTTTACCAATCCCATCGCGATACCAGCTACTGGTGCTTTCAGTGGTACGCCGGCGGCCATCATTGCCAGTGAACCCGCACACACAGAGGCCATAGAGCTTGAACCATTGGACTCAGTGATTTCGGACACGACACGAATCGTGTAGGGAAACTCTTCAGTGGTAGGCAGCACAGCGGCAAGACCACGGCGCGCCAAACGGCCATGACCCACTTCGCGACGGTTGGTAAAACCAACACGACCGGCCTCACCCACTGAGTAGGGAGGGAAGTTGTAGTGCAGCATGAATGGATCACGACGCTCGCCTTCCAGCGCATCAATGATTTGTGCATCACGCGTAGAACCCAGTGTTACGGCACCAATCGCCTGCGTTTCACCGCGGGTGAACAGCGCACTGCCGTGAACCTTGGCCAGTATATCCACCTCACAGGCGATGGGACGCACTGTGCGATTGTCGCGGCCGTCGATGCGGGCTTCACCAGACAGGATGCGCTTGCGCACCAGATTCTTTTCAATTGACTTGAATACGTCTTTTACTTCATCAGCTGAGGGACCACCTTCAACAGCCAGTTCGGCAACGACAGCATCCCGAATAGCGCCAACACGCTCGTAACGAGCAGCCTTCTCAGTAATGCGGTAGGCTTCGCCAAGATCTGCCTTCACCTTTCCGTCAACCGCAGCAAGCAGTTCATCATTAACCGCAGCAGCGCTCCACTCCCAGCGGGGCTTTCCTGCTTCAGCAACCAGTTCATTGATAGCCTGGATTACTACCTGCATTTCCTGGTGAGCGTAAAGCACAGCGCCCAGCATCTGGTCTTCGGTCAATTCCTTGGCCTCGGACTCCACCATCAATACTGCGTCCTTGGTACCGGCAACGACCATGTTCAGCTTGCTGTCTGCCAACTGCTCATAGGTAGGGTTGAGGAAATAGCCCTGCGCTTCGTTGAAGCCGACACGCGCGCCACCAATAGGACCATTGAACGGACAGCCAGAAATTGCCAGTGCAGCAGAGGTACCGATCATCGCAACGATATCCGGATCGATATGCTTGTCTGCAGATACGACAGTACAGATAACCTGTACTTCATTCATAAAACCTTTTGGAAACAGGGGGCGAATCGGCCGATCAATCAGGCGGGATGTCAGTGTTTCTTTTTCGCTGGGACGCGCTTCGCGCTTGAAGAAGCCGCCGGGTATTTTACCAACAGCGTATGTTTTCTCGGTGTAGTGAACTGCCAGCGGGAAAAAGTCCCGGCCTGGACGCTCTGTTTTCTCTGCCACAACAGTACACAGCACTGAAGTGTTCTCGACGGTCACCAGGACCGCTCCACTTGCCTGACGGGCTATACGCCCGGTTTCCAGGCTGACGGTCTGGCCGCCGTACTGGAATGTTTTAGTTACTGGATTCACATTATTTCTCCATTTCTCAATATGACACCGGGGCGTTCCCATGAACGCCCCGGAAGGATGTAGCTTATCTGCGCAGGCCGAGTCGTTTGATCAGGCCGCTGTAGCGCTGTGTGTCCTTGCGCTTCAGGTAATCCAGCAGCTTGCGACGCTGGTTCACCATGCGGATAAGGCCCCGACGAGAGTGGTGGTCATGCGAATGCGACTGAAAGTGCCCCTGCAACTGCTCAATGTTTGCTGTCAGCAGTGCTACCTGTACTTCCGGGGAACCTGTATCGCCAGCGCCCACCTGGTACTCTTTAACGATTTCCGCTTTCTTTTCTACTGATAAAGCCATTTTCTCTTCCTCGTGATTAATCTGCCTCAGGCAGCGCACCGCCCTTCATTAATAAAAGAGCCTGTCCATGCAGATTTATAGACAGGTTCACGTCACCGTCCGGTGACAATCAGTCGACGCGGCGCCACGCGCCCGTCGTCTAACATCTCTCCAACACCTAAAAATTCGCCGCTGTGCAGCGCGACGCGCACAATACCACCGCGAGGCGCATTTGGCACCATAACCGGCTGCCCCTGGCGTATGTAGAATCCGCCGGATTCGCTCAGGGAAACCAGAGGCAGCTCACCAAGAGCGGCATCTGCTGGCATTAAAAGCTCGTCGATCACAGCGAAATCGCCGTTATCCCTGAGCGTCTCCAACACATTCAATGTGACGCTGTCTTCTATGTCAAACGGTCCCGCCCGAGTCCTGCGAAGTGCACTGACGAAGGCGCCACAACCCAGCGCCTGCCCCAGATCCTCAGCCAGAGACCTCACATAGGTACCCTTGCTGCACTCCATGTAGATATCTACTTCGGGCTTTTCACCGCCGCGAAAAGCGAGCAATTGCAACGTCTTGATGACCACCTGACGCGGCTTGCGCTCCACTTCCAAGCCCTTGCGAGCGAGTTTGTAGAGCGGCTGCCCATCTTGCTTGATAGCTGAAAACATCGAGGGAATCTGCTCGATCTCACCTTCGAACTGTTGCAGGGCCGTAACCACATCACTTTCAGTGATGCCGGTCGCGTCCCGGACTTCCAGTTCCTTACCTTCAGCATCACTGGTATCTGTGGTTGTACCTAGCACGAAGGTACTTTGATAGGCCTTGTCGGCATCCAGCAAATACTGGGAAAACTTTGTTGCCTCACCCAGGCACAAAGGTAAAACGCCAGTAGCCAGCGGATCGAGACTGCCGGTATGGCCCGCCTTGGCGGCGTTGTACAAATGCTTTACTGTCTGCAATGCCCGATTGGAGGTGGCCCCCATGGGTTTATCCAATATAAGGATGCCATCAACCGGGCGACCCTTGCGACGTCTGGCCACCGCTAGTGCTCCGACCCATCGTCATCACGCAACCCAAGCTCGCGATCCGCATTGGCAGCGCGCTTGATCAGATCCTCCAGATCACGCCCACGTCCAACGCTGGAATCGAAGTAAAACCTCAACTGCGGAACACTGCGCATATTGCTGTCGCGGGACAGTTGGCTGCGCAAAAAACCCGCCGCCTTATTCAGGACCTCAACAGGTTCGCTGGCCTCCTCGCTGGAATCGCTACCCATTACGGTGCAATACACTCTGGCATGACCGAGATCGCGACTCACGTCTACGCCGGTGATGCTGACCATACCTACCCGCGGATCCCGCACTTCATGCTGGATCAGGGCGGCCAGCTCACGCTGCAGGTAATCCGCTACGCGCTGGGTTCTGGCATATTCTTTTGCCATCGATTTTGCTCGTTAGGGCGCCGCTTACAAAGAGCGGGCTATTTCCTTGACTTCATAGACTTCGATAAGGTCGCCCGCCTTCACATCAGTGTAGTTCTTCACACCGATTCCGCACTCTACCCCGTTGCGTACTTCATTCGCGTCGTCCTTGAATCGACGCAGCGATTCCAGCTCGCCCTGGTAGATCACCACACTGTCACGCAGAACCCGGATAGGCTTGGATCGATAAACGGTTCCCTCGATAACCATACACCCGGCAATCTGGCCAAACTTCGGTGAGCTGAACACATCGCGAACTTCCGCGATACCCACTATCTCCTCGCGCAATTCAGGCGCAAGCATGCCGGTGAGAGCAGCCTTCACGTCGTCGATAAGATCGTAAATCACGTTGTAATAACGCAGATCAACACCTTCGGCTTCCACCAACCTGCGGGCCGCATTGTCCGCTCGCACGTTGAAGCCAAACACCACGGCACCTGAGGTCACCGCCAGGTTGATATCCGTCTCGGTGATACCACCAACGCCGCCAGTAACAATATTCACCTGTACTTCGTCGTTGCCGATTTCCAACAATGACGACTGAATGGCTTCGAGTGAACCGCGCACATCGGCCTTGAC
The DNA here is from genome assembly GCA_902705825.1 of Halioglobus japonicus. GTDB lineage: Bacteria > Pseudomonadota > Gammaproteobacteria > Pseudomonadales > Halieaceae > Marimicrobium. The sequence continues at coordinate 52,534 of CACSIL010000004.1, forward strand.
CACCACGTTGAGTGTCTTTCTGTCGCCGGCTGTCATGCTCTCGAACATATTGTCCAGCTTGGCGGCTTGCTGGCGCTGCATCTTCATGTCGCGCGTCTTTTCCTGTCGGAAATCCGCCACTTCACGAGCGCGCTTCTCGCTCTCAACCACGGCAAAGATATCGCCAGCAGCAGGCGTCGCATCCAGGCCGAGGATTTCCACCGGTATACTGGGGCCCGCCTCATCGATCGGCTTGCCATTCTCATCCAGCATGGCGCGCACGCGGCCAAACTGCAGGCCGGCCAGAACGATATCGCCCTTGCGCAACGTACCGGTTTGAACCAACAGTGAAGCCACCGGGCCGCGGCCCTTGTCCAGACGGGATTCAATAACAATACCCTGGGCAGGCACATCTCTGGCAGCTGTCAGCTCGAGCAGTTCCGCCTGTAACAACACGGCATCGAGAAGTTCATTGATGCCTTCGCCGGTCTGGGCGGAGACGTTAACAAATTGTGTGTCGCCACCCCACTCTTCAGGAATGACCTCTTTCGTGGCCAGTTCACTTTTGACTCGCTCAGGGTCTGCACCCTCTTTGTCCATCTTGTTGACTGCGACAATAATAGGTACTTCAGCAGCCTTGGCATGTTTGACGGCTTCTTCGGTTTGCGGCATCACACCATCATCGGCGGCCACGACCAGTATCACGATATCGGTGCTCTTCGCCCCGCGCGCCCGCATCGCGGTAAACGCCGCGTGTCCAGGTGTGTCGAGGAAGGAGATCATGCCGTGATCCGTTTCTACATGGTATGCACCGATATGCTGGGTGATTCCCCCCGCCTCGCCCGATGCCACCTGACTCTTACGGATATAGTCCAGTAGGGACGTCTTACCGTGATCCACATGCCCCATTACCGTAACAACCGGCGCTCTGGATTCCTGGACGCCCTCGTGCTGCGACAGGGTTTCCTCCAGCCGTTCCTCCAGTGCATCCGTGCTCAGATGTTTGACTTCATGACCGAATTCCTCAACCACCAGGGTCGCGGTATCCCGATCGATCATCTGATTAATCGTCGCCATAACGCCGAGCTTCATCAGCTCTTTGATCACAGCACCGGATTTAACCGACATCTGCTGGGCAAGGTCGGAAACTGAAATCATGTCCAGTATTCCGATTTCACGGACTTTTTGCTCTGTTGGCATTTCGAAACCATGCTTGGAGTGTTCAGCATGGGCGGATTTGACTTTCTTACGCCCACCCCTGCGACGACCAACGCCTGTCTCTGAATCCAGGTCCGCTAGTGATAAATTGTGATTGCGCTGCTTGCCACGGCCACCGGGCGAATTTCGAGCCAGCCTGCTACGCGGCTTGCGGGAGTCGTCTTCGCCAGTTCGCGGCGAGGAGGGAACCTCGTGTAAACGCTTGGGACGCTTGGTAGCCTCCTTCGCCTTTTCCTGACTTTTGACCAACGCGTCAGCTTTCTCTTTTTCCCGCTCCTGCGCCTCAGCTGCCTTGCGTGCCTCCGCTGCGGCCACTCGCGCTGCCACTTCGTCTACCTCTTTGAGCTTGCGACGTGCTGCGGCGCGCTGTCGCAGAATCTCTGGATCGACATTAGCGGGATCATCACCTGCTGCTGCGTCCAGTTCTGCCACCACTGCAACGAGCTCTTCACGCTCGATCTCAGCCGCGGTTTTGGTGTCTTCCACCTCGACAGGTTCCGGCGTTGGCTCCTCTGCTACCACAGGCTCCGGCTCGCGTTCCGGTTCTCTTTCCGGCTCTCGCTCCTGTTCTTGCGCCACTGCGGGTTCTGGCGCTGGCTGCGCTTCCTCCAATGGTGCTTCTACTTCTTCTGATTGATCCGCGTCGCGCTTGACATAAGTACGCTTCTTGCGCACCTCGACATTGACTGTTTTTCTGCCCTGCGATGCGTTTGTACGCAACGTGGTCACTGTTTTGCGCTTCAAGGTTATTCTCTTGGGAGCGTCAGTGGATTCACCGTGACTTCTCTTCAGGAATTGAAGCAATGTTTGCTTATCCTCATCAGAAACAGCTTCTTCTGCACCTGTGTGAGGCAATCCCGCTTCCTTCATCTGCGTCAGCAGACGTTCAGCGGACGCTCCAACGACTTCCGCAAGCTGCTCTACTGTCACCTGACCCATTCAATAATCTCCTTCGTACCCTGTCATAATGTGATTAGCCTTGCCGTGCCAGATTACTCTTCAGCCTCGGCAAACCAGGGTGCTCTCGCAGTCATAATCAATTCACCGGCGCGCTCTTCGGTCATGTCCGGAATATCCATAAGGTCATCCACGCCCTGTTCGGCGAGGTCTTCCATAGTAACGACCCCGCGGCTGGCCAGAAGATAAGCGAGGTGCCTATCCATGCCATCCATCATCAACAGGTCTTCCGCCGGTTCGCGCGCTCCCAGTTGTTCTTCTGAGGCGATAGCCATCGTGAGCAAAGCGTCTTTGGCGCGCGCTCGTAACTCTTCCGCGATGTCCTCATCGAACCCTTCTATAGCGGTCATTTCTTCCAGCGGCACATAGGCCACTTCTTCCAGCGTGGTAAAACCTTCTTCAACCAGGATTTCCGCTACATCTTCATCTATATCGAGACGATCGACGAACACCTGAATCACCTGGCCGGCTTCTGCCTCGTGTTTCTCCGCAGCATCTTCCAGACTCATCACGTTGATGGTCCACTCGGTCAGCTGCGCTGCCAGGCGGACATTCTGGCCAGAGCGCCCAATGGCCTGTGCCAGATTATCCTGTGATACCGCAACATCCATTGTGCCGCGATCCTCATCCACAACAATCGACTCGACTTCTGCTGGCGCCATCGCGTTGATAACCAGCTGCGCGGGGTTGTCGTCCCACAGCACGATATCCACACGCTCGTTGTCGAGCTCGTTAGAGACTGCCTGCACGCGCGATCCGCGCATACCGACACAGGCACCGACCGGATCGATACGCTGGTCGTTGGTTTTTACCGCGATCTTGGCGCGTGAACCGGGATCACGTGCTGCGGCGCGAATCTGTATCACTTCTTCAGCGATCTCCGGCACTTCAATTTTGAACAGTTCAATCAACATTTCTGTGCAAGAGCGGCTCAGGATAAGCTGCGGCCCACGGGCTTCCGTGCTGATCTCCTTCAGGATGGCCCGCACGCGATCATTCACCCGGAATGTTTCACGGCCTACCAGTTGATCCCGCGGCAACAAACCCTCTGCGTTGTTACCCAGATCAACGATAACGTTGTCGCGTGTCACTTTCTTGACGGTGCCCGCCACCAGCTCACCCACTCTGTCCAGATATTGCTCTACGACTTGAGCGCGTTCGGCGTCGCGAACTCTCTGCACAATAACCTGCTTGGCTGTCTGGGCGGCGATGCGCCCAAAGCCCACATTTTCTACCTGCTCTTCATAGATATCACCGGGCTTCAAATCCGGATTTTGCTCTATGGCCTCTTCCGTAGTGAACTGAGTGCCCAACAGCGCCATTTCGTCGTCCGGTACAACCAGCCAACGACGCACGGTGACATAGTCCCCGGTCTTGCGATCGATAGTGACCTGAATATCAGCTTCTTCGTCGTAGCGCTTTTTAGTCGCCGTTGCCAACGCCAATTCAATGGCTTCGAAGATTATGTCCTCAGACACGCCCTTCTCATTGGAGACAACCTCAGCCACCATCAGAATTTCTTTTGTCATCTCTTGCCTCACCAGTTCTCTTTCTCGTTCAGACGCGGGGTTGTACGCGCGCCTTTTCAATGGCGCCGTGGGGCAGCAGGAACTCGTGATCATCGACCTGTATCACGACATCCTCACCCTCTATACCCTTCAGAATACCCTTGAACTTGCGCCGCCCTTCAAACGCGCTACGCAAGCGCAATTCGACCATTTCACCTACATAAGAGGCGTACTGCCCCAACGCAAACAACAATCGATCCACTCCCGGAGAAGACACTTCCAGAGCGTATTCCCCGGCAACCGGCTCCTCGACATCGAGGATGCCACCCACCTGGGCGCTGACAGCAGCACAATCATCGACCGTGATACCGTTTGGGCTGTCTATATAAACGCGCACCACGCTGTGCTTTCCCTGCGCGACGTATTCCACGCCCCACAGCTCATAGCCCAGCGCGGCCACTGTAGGTTGCAACATGTCCGCTATTTGCTGATCTTTGCTCGCCACGGGCGTTCTGTTTTCTCCGTATACGAAAAAGCCCCTAAAAAGGGGCTTTTCATTTTCACACTGCCATATGTATATGGAGCTGACAGTGGCAATTGGTAGCGGGGGCCGGATTTGAACCGACGACCTTCGGGTTATGAGCCCGACGAGCTACCAGGCTGCTCCACCCCGCATCAAAAACATCCTCGATTGTGGACGCCCCTTGGCACGCCACTTGAACTCCCTTAGCTTCTGGAGCTCAATTTCGAGGCTGTGCATTATAGGGAGACGCACCATCCCGGTCAACCGCAGATCACTTAAAAATCTACACGTCGATTATTGACAATCATTCTCATTATGATTACGCTCAACCTTCAACCAATATCGAAAACGGTTAGCACCATGTACGTCTGCCTCTGCAAAGGAATCACCGACTCACAGATTCGCGCCGCGATTCAGGACGGCGCAAATTCATTTAGGGAAGTACGCAATACTCTGGGCGTCGCCAGTCAGTGCGGCAAGTGCGGCATCCTTACCCGTGAAATCCTGCGTGAAACGCTGCCCAATGAGGCACAGGAACAGTCATTGTTCTACGCCCTGAGCTGATTCCGCCCGGCGCCACCTGACAACCCTTTCAGCGCCAATACGATTGCGAATCTCTCGTACTATCATTAATAATAAACCTTATATATCAATAGCTTACGGTTGACCCGGGAAGTTGAAGAGCGTCATACTGTGCGTTCTTGCAGCTTAGGAGGTGACCGATGAAAGGCGACGCGAAAGTCATTCAATATCTCAACAAGGTACTTGGGAACGAATTGATCGCAATCAATCAGTATTTCCTGCATTCACGTATGTACAAAGACTGGGGGCTCAAAGAGCTTGCCGAGCATGAGTATGCCGAGTCTATTGATGAGATGAAGCACGCGGACAAGCTGACCGAACGAATTTTATTCCTGGAAGGACTGCCCAACCTGCAGGATTTGGGCAAATTGCTCATCGGCGAAAATACCCAGGAAATGCTCAAGTGCGACCTCAAGCTGGAACTGCAAGCCATACCTGACTTGCGCGAGGCGATCGCGTACTGCGAATCGGTGCAGGATTACATTTCGCGGGAACTGTTTGAGAGCATACTCGAATCTGAAGAGGAACATGTCGACTGGCTGGAAACCCAACTGAGCCTGATTGACACTGTAGGCCTACAGAACTACCTGCAAAGTGCGATGTCGGCCCCCTCCTGACGGCTGCGTGCGTTGCCGCTGATTATCCAGTATTGATACCACTCTACCTGCCCTCCCGGGAGAGCGGGTAGAGTTTTCCTGAATGATTCCCAACACCTGACAACACTACGATCTCGTCATCCTGTTCTGATCACGCGCGATGGCGCGATGGATCACCGCATCTGGCCCCATTCACGGGACAAAAAACTTGCATAAACCCCGGACCATCAAGCATAGTGCCCGTTAGAAAATCCCAGAAAAAAGACGCTATAGACGTCATTAAAGCCCCCGTATGACAGACCACCGCAGAGTGGAGGACGTGTTAATGGGGACAGTCGACAGGTAAAAATCTCTGCCCGACCTTGTCCGGCGTGTGGTCATTTTCCAACTCAATGGTTCATTCAATGCGGCAACACCAATTACCTGGCCTCTGCACCCAACTGTTGCTACTGACTTTCCTGGCGCTCCCTCCGCTGGCGACAGCCGATGTTAGCGAGAAGGCACAGCCACAAGCCACCCTCGAGCAGCAGACACAAAGCGAATCTGTACAGGCCAAACGAGCAGCCACCGCGGTCGAAAAGAAAGCCAAACAGAAGAAAAGTGGCAAGGCCCAGCCCAAGGCAACATCAGACTCAGTGCAGACCGAGGACACCCCCCCTGCTGGCGAGCCAAAAGAGCGGACACCAACAGCACCTGCAGCGGCGGAAGCCCTTCAACCAATTACTGTACCGGTACTGGAGCGACTCACAACACAGGGCGCCTCCGACGCGCAGCCCGAAACTAAAGCAAAAACTAAAACGAATACCAAAGATAAGCCCGGCAAGACCAAGCCGATGCTGAATATTCTGGGAACACAAGTGGCACCGGGTGAATCCCACCGTCTGCTATGGGTTGCCGGAGAGACATCCTATGGCAGTAAACTGGAGGCGCCCGTCTACGTTATTCGTGGCAAGCATTCCGGACCAACACTGTGCCTGACAGCTGCGATTCACGGAGATGAATTGAACGGTGTAGAAATAATACGCCGTTTGGTGACCGACCTTTCGCCCAACAAACTCTACGGCACGGTGATTGGCGTACCTATTGTCAACTTACTTGGTTTTACGCGCGGCACCCGCTACCTGCCGGACCGACGTGATCTCAACCGATACTTTCCCGGCAACCCCAACGGCAGCTCAGCCTCGCGCATCGCATTCTCTTTCTTTGAGCATATTGTTCGCCACTGCGACTTGTTGATCGACTTACACACCGGCTCTCTCACGCGAACCAACATGCCGCAGGTCAGGGCAAACCTGCAGATACCCGAGGTACTGGAATTCACCACAAAGTTTGGCTCCACGGCAGTCTTGCACAGCCGCAAGCTGCGCGGGAATTTGCGCAGCGCGGCAACCAATTACGGCATACCAGCTGTCGCACTGGAACTGGGTGAACCCGGAAGCCTGCAACAGGAACATGTCGATGACGGTGTGGAGATCATAGAGAATGTACTCAGCGGGCTGGATATGACCAGGCGGCTGTGGACAGTCGGCGGCTCCCAACCCGTGTTTTACAGCTCCCGCTGGGTGCGAGTGAATACTGGCGGGCTTTTGATTTCTGAGGTTGAGGTGGGCGAGCGTATATGGGAAGGGGATGTGCTGGGCTCGATGGTGAACCCGATAACCAATGAATCTGTCGACGTCATCTCACCCCATTCGGGTCGCGTGCTGGGCATGGCATTGAACCAGTTTATGTTGCCAGGTTACGCCGCCTTCAATATCGGCATTGTTGCCGACGAAAAAGAAGCTGTCGACGACGCCCAGAGCTTTGAGTGCATCAATACAGACGAGGACGCCAACCAGGAAACCGACGATATGGGGTGCGTGCCAGACGAGGGCGAAGAGCTTGAGCAGGAGGGTATGGACATCGGGGTCTATGAGGACGAGGAAGGCCCCTGATCCCCCAAGCCGTAATATTGCCCTGGAACACACACTATAAGGATTCTCCGCATGCCATCTTTGATCCTCGTTATTCTACCTGTCTTACTTGCGCTCTCCGCTTGCGCCACGCCGCCGGCACACTCGCCATCGCAGACTGAAAACACGGCACCACCGCCCAATATTCTACTGATCGTACTGGATGACCTGGGGTATAACGACCTGGGAGCCAATGGCAATCCGAATACGCCCACGCCAAACCTGGACGCGCTGGCTGCCGAAGGTATTCTGTATACCCGCCACTACGCAGACGCGACTTGCTCAGTCGCGCGGGCCGCACTGATGACAGGTACATTCCCGGCCTCACATGGGCTGCGCCCGAATCATCTTGGCCTGTCTGTCGGCACCCCCACCATTGCCACCATGCTGCAGGAGAAGGGCTACCGGACACAGCACATTGGCAAATGGCATATTGTAAGTGCGACGCTGGATCAATCACCCAGTTACTTCGGATTCGATGACTGGTACGGATTTTTGCACAACAACGAACTCAGCGGGCCCTCCGAGGATGGCATTCGCTACTGGAGGCCCACCTATCAGGACCCCTGGTTGCGCGAGAATCAGTCACCACTACAGCAAGAGTCAGGACATTTGACGGACATCCTGACAGAGCGGGCCATCGGCTTTCTCGATCAACAGAAGGACGTTACCCAGCCCTGGTTTTTGAATCTGTGGTACTACGCACCGCATGCGCCCATTCAACCCGATCAGCGCTTTGCCAAGCAGTACCCTGATACCAAGGAAGGCAAATACCATGCGCTCATAGACCAACTGGATTTCAGTATCGGCCGCGTGATGGCCGCACTGGATAAAAACGGCGAAGCTGACAATACGCTGGTCATTGTCGTAAGTGACAACGGTGGTACAAACAAGGAAACGGACAACAACTATCCCTTTGCCGGAGAGAAAGCCACACTCACGGAAGGCGGCCTGCGCACACCGTTATTCATGCGCTGGCCTGCGCATATTGCACCCAATGTCGTATCCGATGAGCTTGTCAGTATTCTGGACATTTTCCCCACCATTGCACAAGTCAGTGCGGCCACACCCCCGAATGATCTTCTCGGCAGAAGCCTGCTGGACCCCGACCGTGGCGAGCTGCCTGAACTTTACTGGGAGTACTCCAACTCCGAGGCGCACCAGTATTCCGTCCTGTCGTCCGATGGTCGTTGGCGACTGCTTTCTTTTTACGGTATGCGCGGACTGACCGACCTTAACGCCGACCCTTCCGGCAAAACAAATGTGATAGATCGCTATCCCGACGTTGCGGCGCAGATGACAGACAACTACCTGCAATGGCGCAAAGAGATGCGCAATGTCAGCGTTGAGTACGAACAACTCAACAGCAACGGCGGCGCCATTTTGACCGGTGACGACATGCAGCGCAGCCCTGGATACAGCGGGTTCACACTGGCTATCGGAGTAACCCCTTCGGCCGACGAGGACGGGACAACTGAGGTCATTGCAGAACAGACCGGACGCTGGCGATTACAATCGTCCAGTACAGCGGGTTTGCAGCTGGAAGTGCTAGGCAGAGTGCTCAAAGCTCCCGCCTTAGCTGTCGGCCAATGCAGCGAGGTGGTAGTCAGTAGCCAGTTCAATATTTCGCCCGTCAATTCCAGGGGCAACAAAGCCCATGTCGACCTCTACATCAACGGCGTACGGGCGGCCAACGCCAGCTGGAAAAACCCCGCCCTGAATACTTCGAACTACACGCAACCCACCTATATCGGTATGAATCCCAACGGTGAGGAATTGTTCAACGGAGAGCTCAGCAAACCCCGCATCATCAATGAGCGGGTTGTACCGGACAAGGATGGCAAGGAAATCGGCAACGGTATTTCCGGTGTCCCTGCGACCTGTCCTGCCACCTAGATTTGAACCTCACATCATCAGCGCTCGAACACTTTTGAGTATTGCCATGACTATTGGAAATTTGCAGGTAATTGTCTCTCGAACCCGACTACTGGCTCTATGGCTGGCATGCGCTCTCTCGATCAGCGCCGGTGCCACTTTCTCTGCTGTGGGTACAAGCGTGCCTATCTCTGCAGACCTGGCTACCGGCATTGCTACAGACATCTTCCCGATATCGCTGAAATTGCAGCAGGGAAACCTCTTTCTCACCAATCCAATTGTGCTGTTTCTCGACCATGGGCGCGTCGGCATACGCGTCCACTTTCAAGCATTTGACCACCGCCCGGACGCGGGTATCGCGATCAGTGAGACCGGGCAGGCTACTGTCTCAGGAATACCGGGATACGATGCAGCTACCAGGAAGATTCTGCTGGGTGACCCAAAAATAGATTCGCTTGAATTCGACCGCAGTAATGAAGCGACCCGGAACTTTCTACGACAGATAAACACAGCCTGGTCGGCGCAGGTTGCCAACCCATTGCGTGCGGAAATACCACCACACCCATACATGATACCGCTCAGGAACAATATCCAGAGCCTCACCTACGATGGCAACAACCTTATTATTACCCTGGCTTATCAGTAGTAACACAACCGCCTGCTACTTCACGAGTTGGAAGCAGCCGCCTGCCGCAGGGCTGCCATAGCAGCCAGCCCCTCAAATACCAGATCGGGGGCCCACAGGCTGCTGCGCTGCACCAGCTGCCTCAATATTTCTCCGGCACCACCACTGAAAAGCAATGTCATAGGCTCACTGCCCGCCTGCTGCAGCGCCAGCTCAACTGCCCCGGCCTGGGCCAAGGCGATACCGTGGCGCACCGCCTCCGCGGTAGATTCCCCCGGCGTGAGCCCAAAATCGACGTCTTCCTCAAACCGCACTCGATCGGTGTCCAGCAACAGCGCTCGCTCCATCAGGGACGGCCCGGGAATGATGTATCCCCCTTCGTGCTGCCCTGTAGCACTGACGATATCAATAGTCAGGGCCGAGCCAGCATCGATCACACATAACCTGCCCGCTTCCCGCTCCCAGGCACCCAGCATGGCGAGCCAACGGTCAACACCCATGCGGGTGGGATCCGCATAGCTGTTTAGCAGGCTTCCCGTCTGCGCTTCCGTTCGCGCAAACCACGGTGCGATACCCCACCGTTGTTCTAACAGAGCAGACAGTTCGTCCTCCGCTGCGCTTGCTGCCACGCTGGCCACCCAGATGTGGTCCAGTTGTTCCGCACATTTGAACAACACGGCCTGTGATGCTTTGTCATCGGGCCGGTAGTTGCCTCTTGCGAGCACCGCTTCGCCACACACCAGCCGCCATTTCGCACTGCTGTTACCAACATCCAACTGCAGGCAGTAAGTCGATTCGCTCATTGTGCGGCCCTCAGGGAGATTTCGCCGCCATAGATTGTTTGCACCCCGGTAGTGGTTTCAAACCGTAGCGCACCGCGCTCGTCAACGCCCCGCGCAACACCCGCCAGCTGCCCCGAACCAGTGTGCAAAACCACCGGGGTACCGGCAAAGGCATCCAGTGCCAGCCACTCATCGCGCCACCGGGCAAAACCCTGCTGCTCAAAATCCGCCGCCAGTGGCAGAAGCTCATTGAGTAGTTCTGCTAACAGCTGGTTCCGTGTGGGGGGGGACTGCGTGCTGATTGACCTGATATCCGTCCAGGCCTGGTCAATGGCGCCCGCCGCGGCCTCCGGCATCGAGACATTGAGCCCAATACCAATCACCACCTTACAACTGCCTGCCGCATCGCCGCTCATCTCCAGTAATATGCCACCGAGTTTGGCCCCATCGTACAAAACATCGTTAGGCCATTTGAGCTGTACCGCCGGAACCTCGCACGCACGCAGAGCCCGCGCCACGGCGACCCCGACAGCCAGGCTCAACCCTTCCAGTGCTGCTGCTCCCTGGTTAAATTCCCACAGCAGCGACAGGTAAAGGTTCCCGGCATAGGGGCTCACCCACTGTCGGCCTCGGCGTCCACGCCCTGCTGTCTGCTGCTCCGCGCTGCACACCAGCCCGGATGAACCACTTTGTTCCACCCACCGAGTGACTTCCGTGTTTGTGGAGTCAACGCTGTCGAGAACATCCAGACGAGTCAGCAGAGAGCGGGAGCGCTCGTTCAGAGCGTCTCTCACCAAATTGGCATCGAGCAGATCTATACCGCCTGGAATCCGGTAACCTTTGCCTTTGACAGATTCAATCACAATGCCGGATTCAGCAGCGATCCGGTTGACCTGCTTCCAGACAGCCGTTCGACTCACCCCAATGACATCCGCCAGTTCCTGGCCAGAGTGGAAGTCACCATCTGCCAACAGTGGCAAAAGCGTGGTATTTGACATGAACAGCGGCACTCTAGTTGATCAATAGATGCGCGATGATAGCAAAATAAATCTCCGAGTTAGACACGCTCGCGCACTTAGTTTACGTTTGCGTCAACGTTAATTTCCACTACACTGCAATCGCATGTCCGGTTGCCAGGTCTCAGTACAATGGTCGATAAAACCTATACGATTTCCGAACTCGCACGGGAATTCGGCGTCACCACCCGCACTATCCGCTTCTATGAAGAGAAAGGCCTGATCCAGCCCCAGCGCGACGGGCAGAAACGGCTGTACACCCCCGCCGACCGTGTTCGCATCAAACTGATATTGCGCGGCAAACGTATCGGCATGACACTGCAGGAGAGCGTCGACGTAATCGACATGTACGACCCGTCGCGCAACAACACACAACAGCTGAATGCCCTGATAGAAAAAATCGCCCTGCGACGCTCTGCGCTGGAGCAACAAAAGCAGGACATTGACGATATGCTGGCAGGGCTCGATGAGGTGCAGGAACTGTGCGAGAAGGCACTGGGGAAGCGCCGCAAAAAAACCTGAGTCGCACAAACGATCAGCCAGTTGTCGCCGCGAGTCAATTTCAGCTACTCTTGGCGGGGTACACGCATCCGTAGTAATACGGCTGCCTCCCACACCATCAGACTGAGAGAGACATGGTACACGGTCCAGGTTCAATGTTACGCAAAACCGCCGCCACCCTCATGTGTCTATCGGGAACTGCCCAGTTCGCATCGCTATGGCTGCGCGAACTAACAGGCACTGCACTTATCGATGGGCTGTGGGGAACAGTGTACCTGATCATCGGCATCGGCCTGTTTGGGCACTCACGGTTTTCCGTCGTTATGGGCATCGTAGTTCCCGCCACGGCAGCGGGCGTGCTGATCTATAATCTGCCCAATCCCGAGCTGGCATATACCCTGCGCATTGCAATAGACGCTGTCGTCGCTCTGGTGTGTGCAGTAGTATTGTGGGAATCACGCCATCACCCCAGCGTGTAGCACTGCAGGTGTCGGCCACAGAACGCCCGACATTAAACCGAGAACACTTCACCCAATAACCCCAGGATGCACCGGTACTATGGCGCTAAAGCCCACTATCTACAAAGCCCAGATCGAGTTAGCGGACAGTGATCGCAACATCTTCGAATCACTCTCTCTCACTATCGCCAAACACCCCTCGGAAACGCTGGAGCGAATGGCCACTCGCCTGCTCGCCTACTGCCTGAACTGCACTCGCGGCCTGGAGTTTACCAAAGGCATTTCAACGTCAGATGAGCCCGATTTGTGGGTTCACAGTGACCATGGTGACATCGAACACTGGATTGAAGTGGGCCAACCGGAGCAAGGCCGGCTGCGCAAAGCCTGCGGACGCGCACGTCAGGTGAGCATCTTTGCGTTCGGCAAAAGCGCCGCTACGTGGTGGAAATTGCATGGTGACGAGATAAGCGCTTTGCCACACCTTAACGCCTGGCAATTTGACTGGACCGAGATACAGGCCGCAGCTAACTTGCTTGACCGCACCGTACAGCTCAACGTCAGCATCGTGGGCGGCACGCTCTACCTGGACAACGGCAGCGACGCCAGCAGCGTTGAACCAAAACTCCTGTGTCAAAACGATTGAGCGCCTGCGAGTGGGATATTCTGAATAAGCCACTAATCATTCAAAGCAGCGATTAAAAACCAACCGCTAAATAGGATCCCCAAACGTAGACAGTAAAGGCTATTGAAAGAGAATACCGGCACTCACCATCGCCGTACGCCCGTTGCTATACGCGAAGATTTTGCCATTGTTATAAGAATCAAGGGAGAGTGTCTCCCGCCTTCCCTGAGTTATCACGTCATTTCCGCTTGTCAATTTTCTTCACATCAAATAGCTCACACATGATGTCTTCAAAGCGATTACTATTTCTGAAATCCGCATTCTGTCCAGAAACATCTACTTTAAAGCTCTTTCCCGAAACCTTGATAACCAGTGTTCTTCGAGTATAGCTAATACTTGCTCCAGCACCATATCCCTTGCTCTTCGTCTCTAACAACAAGTCAACACCAAGAACATCTTTCATACTGTATCGGCGAAGTCTGAACCTCGTTTTGATGTCAAAATGGCTCTTCGAAATCGAGAACAGAAAAATTGGGAATAAGTTAAAGCGATTAGCAAAATGGCCTCGCTCCCAGAACGACATTCTAGCAAAGGAGACAGGGTAGTCCTTAGGTTCTGAGACAGCTCTCCCTTTGGCTTCCTTGACCTCCTCAACTGAAAAGTCCGCTCGCAATTCGCTTTTGGCGAAATCTCCAAAATTGGAAAAATAGTAATTACTTCATCGAACTGGCGCGCCGCATAAAAGTATGCCAGCCAGCTCAGCATTAAGATCGTTGTCAGTTGGAAAATGTCCAATTGAAGAATGAGCCAACAGTGTGGCCTCATCAATTTTTCCATCCTCACACAACTGACCAACTATTGTAGCGGTATCGCTTTTCGTCAAAGACATAGGATTACTTACCAATTAATGCAACTACACTATTTGCGTGACGAGAGTTCCTGCAGCCCTCCATAGGATAATCATCAACGTCAGATACTCGAATCCTGAAAACGCCACTCAGTTTTCAATAAAATTGCTCGCCGACAGCGAGCCAATTGCGAATTTATAGAAAATCTCTCTCGAAGCCCGACACAGCCTACAAAACGCTAATAGAAACCAATTCGAATCGTTCCGATGGGCCTTCTCCGATAAATGCTCGCACAATGACCATCGCCCTTCCTTTCGCTCCGAGCACAAGCATGGTGTAGTCATTATAAGGTGGAGTACTCGCATCACCCTGAAAGTTAATGCTTTTAGTGACCTGAATATCTCCTACNGTCCCGACCTGAGATATCAGGTCATTCTGTCCTACCAACCAACTTCGGGAGGCTTCTAGTTCTGCATCATTCTCCCAGACGTACTTCACACCAACTTGCATAGCAAAAGCTAGAACCACAAAAAGTAGCCAAAACTTTCTAGACCTCAATAACATCCTAGCGGACATCATTTGCAGCCACCAAAAAGTCCGTTAGTAAAACTTCCAACCTCAACACTTGATGCAGCACCATAGTTTAGTGACCCCACTCCAACCCCAGCGCTAATGCGTGCTCTTGTCCTCGCAATGTAGCCTGACCCGACTGCTTTAGCTTGCGGGGAAGGTGTTCCATCAGGATCAATCGAAGCTCCACCACCAATCCCAACACCTAGCGGTATACACCCAAGGCCAAAAACAAAGGGATAAGCATAATAAGAGTTGCCAGTAATAGTACAAAAATCCGAATACCTTTTTCCTCGACCGGCACCTCAATCATGCCAAGAATTAGCCTTCTATTAAAAACATACTGTAAAAATACAAAACCTCCTACAGCGTTGACGAGGATAATAGAAATGTACACCTTTCCTATAGAGCCGTATTCACTAAAATCTCCCCAAAAAGCAGTCGAAAGCGATGCTGTAATAACTACAATGCCAATGAGAAAAACCATAAAATTCCCATAATTATTATTCATGCCGATCATTTACTCCGAATACATTTGCGTTAATCACATACCGAACCCTGCCCAGACACCCTGTTTGCGATGTTCGCTAAGGCTACGGGCGTTACGATCAGCCCTTTAGCTGCGGCCAAAGTAGCCTCAGTTAGCTCCAATGGTATCTGAACCCTTCTCAACAGAATGGTTGCTGCTGATTCCACAGCCAATGCTAATGACCCTGATAAAAGATTTTCTGATGGATCCAGAACCGCAGATAGAATCGTTACTCCTGTGGCGACCGTACCGACATGAGGAGCGAATGGACCAGACAAAGGAGTGGCAATTGTTAGAGCATCCCCTAGCGTCGAAGTAACTTTCGCATAGTCCTCTCTGCCAGCTGCATCCGCGGACCGTTTTGTCGCGTAGTAGCTGCTGTACGGACCGCTCCCGTAGCCTGCATATAAACCGGTTGGATCGACTGTACCAATCGGATTCCCTCCCACATACGCATACAGATTCGAGCCATCAACAAAACCCGCAGGGTCTTCACTTATAAACCTCCCAACCTCTGCATCGTAGTATCGTGCGCGCATGTAATAGAGGTTGTCGTCTTCTGTATAGATGCCTACTTGCCCAGCATACTTGAAGGGCTGATTGATGCTTTGCTCTTCTCCCACAAGCTTGCCATAGGGTGAATAGGCATACTTGTTTATGACTTCGTTGCTGGCGTTGGTGAGCGCTACGGTATGGCCTGTGCCGTCAAAGTGGTATACATAGTACGTTCCGCCGGATGCCATCGCTGTCAGGCCTGCGCCATAAATGTAATAGCGTGTGATCTGGCCAGAGGAGTTGGCCCCGGCCAGCAGGTTCCCTGCTGCGTCGTAGATGTATTGAGATTCCCTTCCATTGCGAATAGCCTTCAGACGATTTCCTACGCCATCGTATACAAAGCTGTCATCACCTCGCTGCACCAAACGGTGTGCATCATCAAAAGTGTAGTCCACGGTATCTTTACCGGCAAGTTGCCCCTCGTTATCGTAGGTGAAGCGGTTGCGCACGGTGCCTATAGTGTCAGTAAGCTGCCCTTCGGAGCCATAGGCATAGGAGTGCGTAGACGTGTTGTTCAGGCGGTTTCGCTGGAAATTATAAG
This sequence comes from Halioglobus japonicus, assembly GCA_902705825.1. GTDB lineage: Bacteria > Pseudomonadota > Gammaproteobacteria > Pseudomonadales > Halieaceae > Marimicrobium. The sequence goes on from CACSIL010000004.1 coordinate 68,771, forward strand.
CAAAGCTGATGTCGTTCGATACGGGGTTACCGGGAATGAGCGGCTCTGGTGAAATAGTCTCGCTTACCCGATTACCGTTAGCATCCAGCAAAAAGTTGTACTCTACCAGGCTGGTGGCGCCTTCGTGGGCAATCCCAGTTAGTCTGTTAGCATCATCCCAGGTGTAGCTGGTCTCCATCGCGTTGAAGTGCTCTACACGATCCAGGCGACTGGCAGCATCATAGACATATCGCATAGTCGGTTTTCCTGATAGCCAATCGATGGTTACAGTACTGATACGATTGAGGTTGTCGTAGGTGTACTTTATCCGCTTATTCCCCGGCGGATAGGTCAAGGTTGTCAGGTTACCTGCTGCATCATAGGCATAACTGACGGTGTGCCCGTTGCTATCCGTATGACTGGTGAGGCGGCCTGCAGCGTCGTGGGTATTCGTTGTAGTGCCTGTCGGGTCGATCATTTCCACTAGGTTATCTCGCGCGTCATAGTTGAAATCGACAGTCGATAACGGTGTCCGAACTACATTCACCTTACCTGAGTCCGTATATGTGAAGTAGGTGCTCCGGTTCAGGCGATCCGTCAATTTCTTCAGCTTGCCCGCTGGGGTATATACTCTGCTGCTTACCTTGCCTCGTGCGTCTTTCCTACTCTTAAGCAGCCCGCGCTGATCATAGGTAAATGTCGTGATAGCGCCTGCCTGATCAACAAAACTCTCCAGCTCACCGCGTATGTTGTAGTTCCAATTGATATCAGGGTGGCCTCCTGTTTTTACGGCGCGGGGATAACCATAGGCATCGTAAGTATTGTGAGTCTGGGTCGTGCGAGGGTCGAATACATTCTCAACAAGGCCATTGGCAAGATACGTACTCTGCACCTTGTTTCCAAGGTCGTCGGTGCGTCCGATGAGGTGATGCTTTGCGTCGTACTCAAAGTTTACTTTGTGTCTCAACGGATCTCTGGTCTGAATCAGCCGATGCCTGCCATCGTAAATGTGCAAAAGCCTGTTCCCTTGTGCATCTATCTGCTCTACGAGATTGTTATCCGCATCATAAACTGAGGTAGACAGATTCCCCAGAGGGTCAGTTTGCTGTACCGTCTGACCCTGACCGTCATACGCTACGCGTGTGGTGTGTCCCATCGCATCCTCTACTGCGACACGACGACCATCGAGATCAAAGTGATACGTTATGCGGTTGCCCTCCGGGTCCTCCTCCGAGGACAGGACACCACCGTAATGCATCTTATAGGTTTCCAGACCCGTATCGCGCGGAGCCTTCTGTTCCACTACTCGATCAAAATCATTGTATGTATTGTCTACTATCTGCACACCAACAGGATTTCGGACTGTTTCCAGGCGCTGCAGGTTGTCGTAACCATAGGTCCAGTTGCTATTTTCCAGGCCATTAACCTTGATAAGATTCCCATTCGCTTTGTCATAATTTACAGAGTGATAGAGAGAATCATACGCTTGAACGAGATCATCATTGGTATATTTGAGAAAGAGGGATCGTGAGTAGGCGTCCTTCACTTGTGTCAGCTTACCGCTGGCATTGTAGAGAAATGTCATCGCCATACCGTCAACATCTGTAATGGATGCTATTCGATCATCGGCGTTGAACTTCCACACCGTACCAAAGCGCTCCTGAAGCTTGTAGGTAGCGCCAGTCCGTACCAGTTTGGAGGTCTCACCCGCCGGCGGAATGAACTCCCCGTTGGGCATTTCCTGATAGGTCATCGCCTTGGAACCCATTTGCACCGTGACAGACTTATTCAGTAGTTGATCCATGCCCCAATTGGCGACAAGAGCGGCTACGCCCCACTGTCTGGGCGTTGGAGAAGACGCCTGCAATAACTGCCGCGTGATCTCATTAACAACCACCATCGGGACGGCATCAAACACGGTTCGAGCACCCAACGCCGCCTCTACATCACTGTGTCTGGACAGGTGGATATTGTAGTTATGCGTCCAGCCACGCCCCAGACCGACGGCGTCCTCAGATGCCATCTGACTGTTGTAGCTGCGGGTAAACGCAAAGCCTCGTGTGCCCGCTCCAGCGACACCAAAGTCAGTAAGGCTGGAAACAAACGCGCCTGTTCCCAGATCCACCGGATCGCCCGCCGGGGTTATCGGTACATTCTTGCGAATACCAATTTCGGGAAGGAATTCGCGCATAACATAGAGCGGAGATGCTGTACTTGGCGTGGTCCCTTTCCCGCCGCTCAAGCCGCCGCCAATGATCATCCCCATATATCGACCCTGACTTGAATCATTGATATCGACATAGGCATGACCTGACCAGTCCAGCATCTCGATCACTCCATCCTCTGGCAACACCAATGTGTGGGATTTCGCTACCAAATCCTTGAAGTGCTTAAGTTGATCGCTTGAATAATTCCGCAACTGGGAAGATATACTCGAATAGTTGCTATTGTTAGCGACAAAAAGACGGTCACCCTTATAGTTCGTCAGTGCAAACAGCCGAATTGTCGATACAGCGGGGTTGGTGAGGCTACCATCATTGACCACCCCCTGAAGCTGATCGAGAACACTGTGCTCCATCGCGCTTGCGACAAAGGACTGGGCTCTAAACGCGTCGGATTTAGGTGTCACTACACGATCTACCACTGATGCCGTCTGTGCCGCCATATCGACAAAGTAGCCCTCCTCCTGCCCCGCTATTCCGAAACGATGGTGCCGAATACTGCGCTTACCTGACAATGTATACAGCAGATCAGAGTTGAGCTGTGTCTGTTGCATCCAGGTCTGCCCTATAACATTGAGCGTCTCACTAAGCCGTTCCGGCGCATCTGGCGCAGTGCCATCAACACTCATGCGGTTTAAGAGTCGCTGGCGCTCGCTCAACAGCGTGGAATGTTTATCGCCACCGAACGCGGACACGATCACATAGGTGCCGGAAGGCTTCACCTTGAAGTCCCTTGTTTGGTCTGCAAACTCGCCTTGATCAGCCACGTAGGGATGATTGATAGCCAGCCGCAAATTACTCCGGTCACCCGTTGCGGCTAACTCACCGGCCTCTAGCTGATCGTCGATATAGAGACTCGCGACACGTTCTGGTTCGACAACCCCGGTCAAAGCGTAGACCTCGTCACCGATAGGGCTTCCCTGGCGATAGTACTTCAGAGACAGCGTTGCATTTTTACGCCCCACAGATTGCCCGGAGCCCACAAATTGAACGTGAACCGAGAAGGGTTTGCCTGCCTTTATGGTCTGCGATCCTGCGCCATTGGTAATTTGAAATGCGCTGGAACCCGATCCAGTAAGCGCCGCGACCAATTGAATTGTTTCACCTGTTTCGTTGGTGCCTGTCCATATCTGGGTAGACCCTTCTGCTCCTATAAACAGAGCGCCAAAATTGGTGGCATCCTCATCGGGTGGAGGGAATGATATATTGACATCACTGTAGCTCAAACTGACCTTGCGCCCGGCGATATCAGGTATGTTGCTGGTAATGTCGATGCCGCCATACGTCAGTTGCAGCGTATGTATATAGTTTGCGGGCACAGCCTCCCAGGATACAGGCGAACCCAATACTGGCAGCGCCAGGCCGGAGGGAAGGCTGTCGCCATTGTCCGGAACAATCCTGAACCCGCCCAGCACATCTTCCACTCGATCATTGGGATGATTCAGCTTAAGATAGTTTTGCAGGTCAGTAGCTCTGTCAGTCAGGTATTCAGAGAGGCCTTGCCAATTCATCGCTTTAATGGAAACGGCGGTATTGGTGCCCCCTGCAGCAGCCAGTAGTTCCGACTCTGCATAGTTCATCGCGTTACTCAGGTTGATAGTGCTAAACCGCGTAGAGCGCTTGAACGCTGGGTCCAGAAGAACCGTTTCCGGTCCAATCGTCGCCTGCACCCAGATTCGACTAAAGCTCAAAGTAGAATCCGATGCGATTACGGGAACGCCGCCCTGTGTAAGCGTATTGGCGATAATCTGAACATCTGCATCCGTCCCCAGCCAATCGGCTACCGCCTGTAGCTCAGCCGCACCTGATGCAGACATTTTTCCGAACTGATATCTGGCTGGAATACCCGCTGCTCGGAGCAACTCAACAAGCAGAGCGGCCTGATCAAAATCGTTGCCACTGCGCTCATGCAGAGTCAGGTAGGGCCCTTTCAGCAAGCCAAAGTATGGTACGTATTCGAAATGATTGTGCACATACTGAAAAATTCTCAGCGGATCATTCTCCAGAGCTTCTGCCAGCGCGGCATAGTCGCCCGGCGTGGCAAATGCAGCCTTGGCCTGTGGTGCACTCCTTTCCTGTACATCTGCGCCTGTGCCAAGTATGCGCAGGGCTTCATCGGGCGAAACCCTTTCAGCGATGGGCGCAACCCACCCTGGTAGCGCAGTGGAATGCACCGGAAGTGACTTCTGTGATACCTGCAATGAGATGGGTGAATCTACATCGCTCTGTGCGTGGGTATGAATCGCAGCTATTGCCAACATCACTGTACCCACTCTAGCTAACAGGCCCCTGCGAAAATCCATTTCGTAAGTTCGGAACATAATCCTTTTCCTATGTCTGTCTGCCGCCTCAATCCCGAGGCCGGCTCACACTTCATGTGCAACCCAATCCATTGGTGTTACACCCTGACGTTAAGACTCCCTTTGCTGCTATCCAACTACACGGAGACTGAACAGCGTGTCACGACACTGCTGAGCTTTACTCGAAGTACAAACGCCTCAGAATAACCAGATCACCGACATCAAGGTTGCCATCCATATTGACATCCCCATGCCCGGACTCTCCCTGCTCCTGCGTTGCCTCCTGCTGCCCGAAGATGATTCGCTTCATGACAACCACATCGCCGAGATCAAGATCATTGTCGCTATCCAGATCACCATGAAAGTGATTGATGTCTGAACCCTGCAGGTACTCCTCAATGTTACTGATACCGTCATTATCGAAGTCACCCATCGCACCCATAAGACCCGCGGCATCCAGAGCGTTCAGCCCTGCAGCAATCTCGACAGCGTCGGGAATGCCGTCATTGTCATCATCTGTATCCGCAAAATTCGGTATATCATCGCCATCACTATCTGGGCTGGCAGCGCTGGCAACCCATTCAATGTTCGATACCTCATCATAGTGGTAGCGCACGGATGCCATTTCAGTATCACGCACAACTCGTGCAAGCCGATTCAGTTCGTCGTACTGGTACTCAATGGTTACCTGCGAGCGACCATGGCCGACCGAACTGAAGAGCACAAGAGGCAGCACTATCGCCGCACATCGTGTCAGCACATGCACCGAAAAATTCGCGCAGTTTCTGCGCGCTGTTTGCCTAGCAGAGCGCGCTTTGAATAGATCATCTGTTAAAAGATTGTTTGAATGTAGCACTTCCATTGCACACTCCAGTGAGACCTTTCGCAACATACCGGATGGTTGTACGAACCACTTACCACCCCCCTGCATTATTCATCCTTGAACAATGCGCCAGAGTTTTTCTGCTCAACAAATGCATGGCTAGAAACACCATAAACAACGCTCAGAGTTGCAACAGAAAGCCACTGTGAAACTAAAACTAGCCGCGAAATTTGCACCCGACAAGTAATCGCTTGAATTTGGTGTATCAGAGAAATTGGGCGGCTTGTTGTATACCCTTCCTCCCATTTTTCCACTCGAACAGATCACTCATCAGAGAATGCAAAGACGAAGTTCACCTACTATTTCCTGAGCTTTAATAAGCACACCTTGCGCCATTGAACGCATTTGCCCGAATTGATCGCTACAGTATTTTTGCAACGCGAACTAGACTTTCAAGAACTTTTCATAGAACCGTATCGTTTATCGGGTCTAGGTCAGGCAACCGAGATATCGCACTGCTAAGGCGTATATGTGATTCACGCGTTGATTGAATTTTGGCTTTTCACACTTCCAGATCGCGCTCGCTTAAGAAGTATCGGCATCAGCCCACTTCGGCGTTCGCACCACCAAGGAGAACAGAATGATGAAATTGCACCCCATCAGATTCGCCTGCGGCCTGTTACTTTGTGTGCTTGCAATTACCGGCTGTCAAAGCGACGTAACGTTATCGAAGGCAGTTCGCAAGGGCGACTCGCTGGTCGTATCGCTGGGGAATGCAGACCCCAATGGCGAGTACTCCAATATCAACAATACGCTCATTCGAGAAAACGATATTTCCGCCTCGATCTTTGACAATGGCTGGGTCACTCATCCTGTTAAAGTCCGTCAGGTATTTCGTGTCTACGGCGATCCCACTGCCATCAATGCAAAAGCACGCGGGAAAGCACAATGGATGGCTGTGATCGATCTGGTAAATCCGACGGGGTCCGGCAAACCGAACCTGGCCCTCGGTGCGGCCGCACTGATCCTGAAATCTCCAGCATTCAAAGAGCCTCAAGTTATTCGTACGGACATTATCAGTGGCGTAGGAACGCCGCATAGTTTCATTTCACAGAACGATCCCGGCAACCTTGGCCTTGATAAACTGGAGTTTGTAAAACCCGCAAAGCAAGCGCTCGTCACCGTGAGCGGAACGCTTCCTCAGCACACCAAACTCGCAGGCGCAGAGTTCCGATTCAATATTCCGGACGTTCACAGCACTGACCTGCTGTTGAACCGACTGGAGGCTGCTGCCCCCGCCAAATTGCCTAGCGAGCAGCAGGTCCATTTCGAGTTCAGCCGGCAAGAGCGAGAAGCGCCTCTCGGCACAGATGTTTTGGTGGTGCTGACGTCTACCGAAGGCGTCGATCAAGCAGACCTGGCGGCCTTCAATTTTGTAATGCTCAGCGATATCGATGACATCGCCAACACCCCAAACTATTGGCAGGACCACTTCAGCGGCGCTGCTTTTTACGATACAGACGGTCAGGAAATTGCGTCTTTGGGGCATTTGATCGGCGAGAGTGAGTAGATGTGTGCTGGGTACTGGGTGCTGGGGGTTTGCTACAGGAACAACGCGGATTATGCAGTCGAGGCGTCCTAGAGGGCGGGCACCGCATTGCCTGAAGCAGGAGAGCGCGATAGCCGCGCAATGAACCACACATTCAGCGCACCATAAACTGCCGCCCAGAACAGTAAGCCTGCACTGAAACTCGCAAACCACGACAGCAGCATCAAGGCAATGACACCGAGACGCGCCACCTCCCACTTCAGCAAGCTCGATGCTGGCGCGCCTTCCAGCCAAAGAGCAGTCACCACGGTGGTTGCCAACAAGACGGCCCACCCCGCAACGCCCTGCGAATAGATCAGCTCAGTACCCTGCATATAGGTCAGTAACAGTATGACCGATACCAGCTGGAAAAATGCGTATACCGCAACCATCAGTGGCACCTTGGGGTCATATCGCTCAAACGTGCTGAGATCATTCTTTTCTCGCGGATACTGCGCAGCGACATCGGCTGGACGCCAACCTGTACGCGCCACCCAGACACGCAATTTGTCACGCCAATGTTTTGTACGCCAACTGTCCTGCGCCATATCGACATAGACATGGGTCAGTGCCTTGATCGGGCTCCAACTCTTGAGTGGCCCACGGATACCAAATACCACGGGCTCATCGTCGCGCTCTTCCTCAAAGGTGCCGAATAACCGGTCCCACAGAATGAACAGGCCACCGTAGTTACGGTCCAGATAGCAATCATTCTGCGCGTGGTGCACGCGGTGGTTAGAAGGCGTGACAAAAAACCATTCAAACCAGCCCAGTTTCGGCACATGCTCGGTGTGTACCCAGAACTGGTAGATCAGGTTGATCGAGCCAACAGTCACCACCACTTCCGCCGGAATGCCGAACAGATACATCGGAATATAAAAGAGCCAGCCCAGCAGGAAGCCTGTGCTTGTCTGGCGTAGCGCGGTGGTCAGGTTATAGTCCTCACTCTGGTGGTGGGCCACGTGTGCAGCCCACAAAATGGTGCGCTCATGCCCCATGCGATGCAGCCAGTAGTAGCAAAAATCGTATAGCACCATCGCCAGCACCCAGGTGAACCAGTGGCTGGCGTCCATCAATGGCAGAGAGAAGTACTGCGTGAAGAGGTAATAGACATAGCCGCCAACACCCAGTGTGACGAACCGCCGCGCCTGGCTAAGCACACCGAGCGAGAGGCTGCTGACACTGTCATTGAGACGGTAGGTATTGCGCTGTGTCAGCCAGCCATAAGCCAGTTCCACCACAATGGCGAGCACAAAAAATGGAACCGCGTAAACCACTAGATTCATAACACAACCTGTAGAAAACTCTCTGCCCTGACACGTATTTAAACGCTTCCGGTCTCCGGCAGTTGGTATCGGCCGGATATTCTAGACCCCTGCAGGTAAAAATCCAGTGCCCAGTGCCCGACAATGCAGGGCCGATTTTGACTAGTACCATTGGGTACTGAGGGCTATATTTCGTCCATGAACAGTGACACTGCCTCTTTTTCTTGTGAATCAGGCCGCGAACACCTTCCAGATCCCGAGGTGTGTCGCCGGGCCCGGTTGTCGCGAGATGCCCGTTTCGACGGCGAATTTTACGTGGCGGTTCACACCACGGGTATCTACTGCCGGCCGGTTTGTTCGGCGCGACCGCCAGCGGAGAAAAATGTCAGTTACTTTCAAAGCGCCACTTTGGCTGCACTGGCTGGCTTTCGCCCCTGCCTGCGCTGTCGCCCGGAATCTGCACCCAACAGCCCCGCATGGAACGGCACGTCCACCACCGTTCAGCGCGCCCTGCAGTTGATTGGGCAGGGCGCCCTCAACGAGGGCTCCATGGCCGAGCTGGCACAGCGCCTGGGAATCGGTGAACGCTACCTGCGCAAGTTGTTTGAACGGGAGCTGGGCGTATCGCCCACAGCACTGGCACTGAATCAACGCCTGTTGTTTGCGAAAAAGTTGTTGGCAGAGACAGCACTATCGATCACCGAGATCGCCTTTGCTTCCGGTTTTGGCAGCCTCAGGCGTTTCAACAGCGCCGTACAAAAGCAATTCAGAATGCCGCCCAGTGCTCTGCGTAACAGACAGAAGGCCAAAACGGCTGGCGTCAGTATCGAACTGCAATTGCACTATCGCCCCCCCTACGACTGGGAGGGCGTAGTCGATTTTTACACTCGCCACGCGATCAATGGCGTGGAGACTGTTACACCCGCAGGCTACCAGCGCAATATCACACTGGGGGGTACGGCGGGCAGTTTTGCGCTGCGCCCTATGGCGGGTAAGCACGCACTGCGACTGGAGCTGCAACTGGCAGATCACCGCCTGCTTATGCCGGCTGTTGCACGGATCAGGCGGATGTTCGATCTCGATGCCAATCCGTCAGCCATACACCAGGTGCTGGGGCAGGACAAACGTCTGGCACCCTTGCTCGCGCAATTTCCCGGCATCCGCGCAACCGGGCACTGGTCGCTGTATGAGGCCTCGATACGCGCCATCGTCGGCCAGCAGGTAAGTACACAGGCCGCGCGGAGCGTACTGGGCCGACTGGCTGTCGCCGTGGAGCATGACCCGCAGCGGGTGACATTCCCCGGCGCGGCAGCCATCGCCGGTTTGGGCGATGAGCATTTCCCAATGCCCGGCAGGCGCCGCGAGACTCTGCGCGCTCTGTGTCAACATTGCAGTGGCCGCGAAGATGATCTCGACATTGATGCCCTGGCCGCACTGAAGGGCGTGGGGCCGTGGACAATCGCGATGGCAAACTTACGCGGTCTGGGACACCCGGACATATTCCCCCAGAAGGATCTGGGTCTGGAGAAGGCCTGGGCGCAACGTCCCGGACCCGACATCACCTTGCAAGAACAGGCGGCGAAATGGCGCCCCTGGGGTAGTTATGCAGCCAACCTGCTCTGGAGGAGCCTCAGCTTATGAATTTTCAATACCTGGATTCACCCATCGGTGTCCTGCGGCTGGTCTCTAACGGGGTGGAGTTGTTAAGAATCGAGTTCGAAGGCCAGTATCTCGATGATGATACGATCCGCGAACATACTGATAACGTACTTGCAGCCAGCACTGAGCAGCTGATGGAGTATTTTGCGCGGCGCAGACAACACTTTGAGTTACCGCTGGGCGCGCGCGGCACGCACTTTCAGCAATCCGTCTGGAGTGCTCTGGCGGCTATACCGTACGGGGAGTTGCGCAGCTATCGGGATATAGCACAAACCATCGGTAATCCCGCTGCGGTGCGCGCGGTGGGAGCAGCCAACGGCCGCAACCCTCTGCCTATCGTGGTGCCCTGCCACCGCGTAATCGGCAGCAATGGCACATTGACAGGCTTCGCCGGCGGACTGGACGCCAAGACATTCTTACTGCAGTTGGAGGGAGCGCTGAGTGGCTCGCTTTTGACACCGGGAAGCTAACGGGGCTGAACCCGACAGCGCTGCCGTCAGGCGTTGAGATCGGGGATCATTTCGTCCTTCAGCCGCGTTATCGCGTCCTTCAGGAGCAATTTTTCTTTCTTCAGGCGCTGTAGCAGGATCTGATTCTGATAGGGGTAGCTGTGTAACTCATCGATTTTGCTATCCAGCGCACGGTGCTTCTTCTGGAGATCCAGCAAGCGCATTGCCGGTGTCACCAACTCATTGGCCGCTTCGTCGTTTCCTTCGTTACCGTTTTCGGGTGGTTCATTCATCGCGCAACCAGTACTACCCTTAAAGTTGTAGGCAGGCACAACTCTATACCCTGAGGGATTGCCGGCACAAGCCTCATAGTTATCACTGCGGCGAGTCTACGCAAAATTCACCTCCAGCAATTGCGACCACAGCGGGTGACGGCCATCAGCAATGGCATAGAAGGGCGGGCTGAGCAGTGAGTCGCCACAGTTATAGCGCAACGGTTTGCCGTCCAGACCCAGCAGGAGCCCTCCCGCGGCCTCCAGCACAGCCTGCCCCGCCCCGGTATCCCATTCACAACAGGGCGAGAAACGCGGGTATACGTCACCGTGCCCCTCCGCCATACGGGAAAACTTCAGTGCACTGCCCATATTGCTTCGGCGCACAGCAGGCTCCCACTGCTCTTCCAACCAGGCCAGACACGCTGTGAAACGGGGGCCACGATGCCGTCTACTGGCCAACACTGTCAGCTCCGCAGCATCCTGCAGCGCCCGCGTGGCCAGCTCACCGACCACCCAATTACCATTCCCGGCAGCGGTATATCGCCGCGCCAGTACGCCGGGTATGCCGACATAGGCGACTTTCTCCAGAGGGAGATACAGGATACCCAGCACAGGCTTGTGGTCGTCAATCAGGGCGATATTGATGGTAAATTCGCCCGTCCTTTCCAAAAACTCGCGGGTGCCATCAAGAGGATCGATCAGCCAGAAGCTGCGCCAGTCACGCCGCTGTGCTATCTCCTCTGGTGTCGACTCTTCAGAGAGGACTGGCAGGGACGCATCCAGGGACTCAAGGCCGGATAGCAGCAGGTGGTGCGAGGCCAGATCAGCGCGGGTCAACGGCGAGTCATCGTCCTTGGACTCATAGTCACCCGCAGCGGGATGGGAATAATGCTCACAGATAGCCTCTCCCGCCACCCGACACAGCGCAAGTAGCGGTTCTACCCAACTCTGAAGTTTCTGCTCGCTCACCTTTGAATTCATCTGCACCAATATACCACTTCCCACAACCCTGACAGCGGGACCTTTCCCCCAAAGTAGAAAAAAGCATAAACTTGTTCATCGCCACGGCCTTGCCCGGCAGGGAAGTTTGGAGAGATGAACCATGATCGACTGGGATTGTATCGACACAGTGTTACTGGACATGGACGGCACGCTGCTGGATCTGCATTTCGACAACTATTTCTGGACGGAACATCTACCGCGTGTCTACGCCGAGAAACATCAGATCTCGGAAGCGGAATCGAGCGATCGCTTGCACGGTACGCTCAGTGCCGAACAGGGGACACTGCAGTGGTACTGCCTGGACCACTGGTCACAGCGCCTGGATATGGACATTCCCGCTTTGAAGCAGGAACTGCAGCATATGATCAGCATCCGGCCGTATGTCACCGAGTTTCTCACCCAGTTGCACGCCAGCAGTCGGGACGTGCTCTTGGTCACCAACGCCCACCGCAAAACACTCGACATGAAAATGGAGAACGTCGATATCATCAACTGGTTTGATCGCGTGGTAATCTCACACGACCTGCACGCCCCAAAAGAAGATCAGAACTTCTGGATCAGACTGCAGGATATGCACCCTTTCGACCCCTCTCGCACACTGCTGATAGATGACACGGAGACGGTACTGGCCAGCGCACAGAAGTACGGAATTGCGCACCTGCTGACCCTTCTGCAGCCGGACAGCCAACGCGACAAGCGGCTGGAAACCCGTTTTCCGGGGTTTCACCATTTTGACGAAATCATGCCCGGTGAGACGCCCGGATGAGCCAGCACCCGGATCAACCCGCGAAAGTACGCCTGGACAAATGGCTGTGGGCGGCGCGCTTCTTCAAAACGCGCAGTCTCGCCAAGGCCGCCATCGACGGCGGTAAGGTACATTTGGCAGGGCAGCGCGTGAAGGTGTCAAAGGAAATTGCCATCGGCGATATGCTGCAGATACGCCAGGGCTTTGATGAGAAAGTCATACAGGTAATCCAACTCAGCGACCAGCGCCGCGGCGCCCCCGATGCCCAGCTTCTGTATCAGGAAACGGCGGACAGTATAGCCAAACGGGAAGCCCAGGCGCTGGCACGCAAGGCGGCTGGCGGCATGATAGACCGCCCTGCCCACCGGCCCAACAAGCAGCAACGACGCCAAATACACCGTTTCAAGAACACCCGGGACTAGTCAGGCCCTACTGAGCGGCTGCGCCGGACACCGTGCGGTCTGTCCAGAGAATCGAATCTCTATCACTACTTTTCAGCCAAGATGCGCTAGAATCCCAACCATGCTGTCGGATATTCCTGTAATCCCACCTGACACCCCCCTACTGAGCAGAGTCAATCAGGGGATGTCCCTGCACGAGCTGAATGCACCGGAACTGGTGCAGTTGGCGGAGGAACTGCGGTCCTTCCTGCTGTACAGCGTGGGCCAGACCGGCGGGCATTTTGGCGCAGGGCTGGGCGTGGTCGAGCTGACGGTTGCCCTGCATTATGTCTACAACACACCCCAGGATCGTATAGTTTGGGATGTGGGCCACCAGACCTACCCCCACAAAATCCTTACCGGCCGCATGGCTCAGATGGGCAGTATGCGCCAGGCTGACGGCCTGGCGGGCTTTCCCAAACGCGCAGAGAGCGAATACGATGCCTTCGGTGTCGGCCACTCGTCCACCAGCATCTCCGCCGCAATGGGAATGGCGCTGGCGGCGAAACAACTGGGTATCAACCGCAAAGTTGTCGCCGTTATCGGCGATGGTGCGATCACCGGGGGCATGGCCATCGAAGCGCTCGCCCACGCCGGTCACGAGCGGCCCAATATGCTGGTCATTCTCAACGACAATCAGATGTCGATCGGCCACAACAAGGGCGGGCTGGCGACCTACTTCGCCAAAATATGGGCCAGCAAGTTCTATATTTCCATGCGCGAGGGCTCCAAACGGGTACTCGAAAAAATTCGGCCCGCCTGGGAGCTCGCCAAACGCACAGAAGAGCACATGAAGGGCATGGTCGCGCCCGGCACGCTGTTTGAAGAATTGGGCTTTCACTACATTGGCCCCCTCGACGGCCACGATCTGCCCGGGCTCATTCAAACACTGGAGAACATGAAGGACCTCGAAGGTCCGCAGTTTCTGCATATTCGTACCATGAAAGGCAAAGGCTTCCTGCCAGCGGAGCGCGATCCGGTGGGGTACCATGCGGTTAACAAGATAGAAGCAAAGCCCAAGGGCCCGCAGCCCACATTGCCTGCCGCCAAGCCCAAAGGCCCAAAATACCAGGATGTATTCGGCCGCTGGCTGTGTGATATGGCGCTGCGCGACAAACGCCTGGTCGGCATCACGCCTGCCATGTGCGAGGGTTCAGGCATGGTGGATTTTGCCAAGCGCTTTCCCGATCGCTACTACGATGTCGCCATTGCCGAACAGCACGCATTAACACTGGCAGCCGGTATGGCCTGCGACGGACTCAAACCTGTGGTGGCCATTTACTCCACCTTCCTGCAACGCGGCTACGACCAACTGATTCACGACATTGCCCTGCAAAATCTCGATGTCACATTCGGTATCGATCGTGCAGGCCTCGTGGGACAGGATGGCCCGACGCATCACGGCGCGTTTGACCTGAGCTTCCTGCGCTGCATCCCCAATATGGTGATCGGTGCACCGTCCGACGAGAACGAGTGCCGCCAGATGCTGTACACCGCTTACGAGTACCCGAGCCCTGCCGCCATTCGCTACCCCCGGGGGACCGGGCCGGGCGCGATAGTGCATGAAGCCATGACAGCGTTGCCCATCGGTGAAGCGGTGGAAGTACGCAGCGGCAAAAACGTTGCTATCTTGAGCTTTGGCGCACTGCTTTCACAGGCGATCGCCGCCGCTGATCAGCTGGATGCTACCGTGGTGGATATGCGCTGGGTAAAACCGCTGGATGAGAAGATGGTGTCGGCAATCGCGCAGCGCCATACAATGATTGTCACGCTGGAAGAAAACGCTATAGCCGGCGGTGCTGGCGCGGCAGTAAATGAATTTCTTGCTGCGCAAGGGCTGTCGCCGAGCATTCTCAACCTGGGTTTACCCGATACCTTTATTGAGCATGGGAACCAGGCGGACCAACTCGCTTGGACCGGCCTGGATGCAGCGGCTATCGTAGAGAGTATAACGAAGCGGCTTCCCGCACAGAGAGCCGTCCTTATGTCCGGGCTAACAACTGGCAAGACTCTCGACACTTCAAGCTTCTGAAAAAATGATTCACGTCTTCGTCGGCACTAAAGCCCAGCTTATAAAGATGGCGCCAATAATGATCGAATTGCAACGGAGAAATATCCGCTACAACTTCATCTTCAGCGGCCAACATCAGGCAACCGTCAAAAATATCCGCGATGAGTTTGCGGTGAAAGATCCTGACATCACTCTCTATCATGGCAAGGACATTACAGGAATATTGCAGATGTTCTTCTGGGGCGTCCGCATTCTTTTCTTTACACTATGGAATCGCCGCAAGGTTTGGCAGGGTGATAAAAATGGTATTGTGCTCAACCATGGAGACACATTTTCCACACTGCTTGGCTCACTGCTGGCGCGTGTCTGTGGGCAGCGCTCAGCCCACGTCGAGTCTGGGTTACGCTCCTTTAATCTATTCCATCCCTTCCCGGAAGAAGTCACACGGTTACTGACGTTTCAGCTCACCAACATCTATTTCGCTCCAGGTGATTGGGCGCTGAACAACCTCCGCAAGTACCGCGGCATAAAAGTAGACACGCTTCAAAACACCCTTTTGGACGCACTCAGGATTAGCGAGTCTGCTGTTGAAATAGCGGATGTGGAAATCCCCGGCTATCCCTATGCTGTAGTTTCGCTGCATAGATTTGAAAATATATTCTCCAAAGAAAAGCTGACTGAAATCGTCGACCTACTACTGCAGGTAAGCAAAAAAACAAAATTACTTTTCATCCTGCACAAGCCCACAGAAAAGAAACTGGAACAGCACCGGCTAAGGGCAAAACTGGAGGCGTGCTCAAATATTGAAATGCGGCCACGTTACAGCTATTTCCAGTTCATAAAACTCATTAAAAATGCATCTCTCGTCATTACCGACGGCGGGAGTAATCAGGAAGAATGCTTCTATCTGGGCAAACCCTGTATCATCATGCGTACCACCAGCGAACGGCGGGAAGGGCTAGGTGAAAATGCTGTTATCTGCAACTATCAGTACGCAGAGATTGAGCGCGTGATAGACAATTTGGCAAAGTATAAAATAGTCGCTGATCAATCGACAGTTTCACCAACCAATATAATCATCGATGAATTGACGCGTCTCGATGGCTAAGCCGTTTGGCATCTAGCCAGACCAACATGAACACTGATCTTCGAAGGCAAAACACTGAATGCTCAAGCAGGAGTGTGTAACAAGACAGTATCCGGGGCCACTACAGCCAGGCAGTAAGATAAGAACAACCGGCGAAATCACAGGGAATTTCTTCCAGTGAAAATTGATAGACGCAACCCCCATCACTGGTTATTACTGGCGCAACAGTGGCTCTACACGCTGATCGCGACAGGCGCCAGACGCCTTGCCCGTCGGCCGCATAAGCCGCTAGTTGTGCTATATGGACACCAGCTTTCCGGCAATCTTAAAGCGCTGTACCAGGAGTGGCACGACAAACATCGTGACCAGATTGATTGCTACTTCCTCTGCCTCGACCCAACCTATAGCCAACACTTACGCCAGCAGGGAATCAATGTTCTACAGTGCAATCGCCTCAAGGATATGATTCTCGCAGGGCGATGTGATGCCATGATCACCGACCATGGGCTACATTTGATGGGCGCCTTTATGCGGTTCACTTCCATTCTCTTCATTGACGTATGGCACGGCATCCCCTTCAAAGGTTTCATTCCGGATGATTTTCGCTTACAGCACCGCTATGACGAGGTATGGGTATCCTCCCCATTGCTGAAGGATATCTACCAGCAGAAGTTCGGCTTTCCGCCAGAAATTGTAAACAGCATAGGCTACGCCAGAACTGACAAGCTGTTTCGTCGTGAACTCCCTAGCGGAGATTTTGCAAAACAGGCATCGATACCCAAAGGAAATCGAATCGTACTGTACGCACCCACCTGGCAACAGGATGATAGCGGCCGCGAACTCTTTCCTTTTGGAGAAAAACAGGATGCCTTCATTGAGAAACTCAGTCGGGCCTGCGACAAGCACGCGGCTACTCTGGTGATTCGCAGCCACCTGAATTCCAGCATCAGTAATCGCAACTTTGAAAATGTACGCTACTGTTCAATGAAGGACTTCCCCGATTCTGAAGAGTTACTCCAGAACACTGATATTCTGATCTGCGACTGGTCTTCTATTGCTTTTGACTACCTAGCGCTTGACCGTCCGACAGTCTTTCTGGACGTGGAACCTCCTTTCAAGAATGGCTTTTCCCTGGGCAAGGAGTACCGGTTTGGCTTGGTGGTAACTGACATGAATATGTTGTGTGACGCACTTGAGAATACGCTGGAGAATACGCACTGGTATACATCTGCCTATAAGGACACCCACCAAGATGTACTCTCTGCAACCTACGGTGACAATACGGATGGAAAGTCCGCAGAAAGACAATGGTCGAGGCTGGCTGAACTCTTGCAATGACAGACTGCACTGCAGACTACCGCCACCATTCGCAGAGCCCGGAAAGAGTCAACGCGCATATCCGATAGGTTATTTGAAAACATGCAGATAGCCACACTGCAGCTTCTCGGTGAACCGCACTTTTCTTGAGCAATTCTCGATGTTTCATCGGAACCAGGAATAATCGAATAGTCTTCATCCCCTATCGTCGCAACGCTTTGAGCAATGTAAACTAATACCACATGAAGGGTTCTGCCAGTCCAGAAGACAATTTACTATAATCAGCGAGCTGACATCTGCGGCAGATATTTTCGGATGACTCTGAATTTATGCCCCTTAGCCGGCTCATGAGATCCATCTGGGAGCAAGTATCGGGATGACGCTGTGACAATAATTGAACTTATCGAAAAGACTGTTGGAAACCGGCGAGCCGTCCAGATATTTCTCCGAATACCTTTTTTGCCCAAGCGACTTTTTCTGGGCGCCAAGTTCAGATACTTCAATCGTTATGAGTTGGATCAAGAGGCAGCAAACTATATAAGAGCGCTAGTGCGTAAGCCACGTATTTCAATAGCATTGAAGTTAAACAAGATCATGTTTTCGTTCGGCCCCCTGCTTGAAGAAGACAAGCAGACGCTCGATAACATAAGAGCGTTGAGACAAATGCTGCTGGAGTGGCAACCAAAGACATCCGGGCAATGCTACAGAAAGATTTGCACACTTATCAAATGTTTTGAGTTCACCAAGGCGAAGAAAGAGCTGCAAACTCATGGCCATTTGTTAAAGACACACCAAAGCAAGGAACTGAACAAATACTTTGATCTCACCGAGGAGCTTTTAGCTTACTTTGGCCCACTAACCGATCAAGCTTGGGAAAATTCTCTTAGCTATAGAACGGATTTAGCGGAAACATCATCGAAAAACCTGGTAATTTTCTATCTTCCGCCGTCGCTATTGAAAGTGGATATGGGTATAGGACCGTTTGAGACAATTTTTATACAGATCAGCGAATTTATCATGAACTTCCACAAATCGATTCCCCGCAACCAGTACATTGTGGAAGAGAAACTTCAATTCAGCTGGCGAAATATCAAAGAGCATGAGGGCAATCATGAGGTAGTCTCCTACCACACGAGGGGTAATGCTCACGGGAATATCCGGATCAAAGAATCTGCTTTTCCCGAATACCTAACAGTGGACAGCACCGGCTTCTCCGGGTGGCACTCGGTTGCAAACCTGAGCAAGTCAACTATCAACGAGTTTCTGGAATCTGCATCAGACGATGAAGTCGAAGCAACTTACCAGAAAATGTATCGAGACCTAGTCCAAAGCAATTCATCCAAGTACAAGCAAAACCAGACAGATGCCAATCCAATTTCAACGCGTGGCGAGTTCTTCTTCCTCGCACTTCAAGTGACTAGCGATGTTGTCGCAGAGCTAGCGTACATCGACACTTCCAACTTGTTGAAATATTCATCTGAAATTGCCGAACGTCATCAGATCAAGCTGGTCATAAAACGACACCCGAGATGCACGTCAATCAAGATCAAAGAGCTACTTGAAGCACTTCATGACTCCAAATATGTTGAAATAACAGATGCGTCTATTCATGCAGTTTTGCCTGCATGCAAAGCTGTCATCACTGTAAATTCAGGCGTAGGCATGGAGGCGCTGCTGCACCTGAAAAGCATTATCTGCACAGGGAGATCTGAGTACTCTTATATTGCCAGCACCGCAAAATCCGAAGTCGAACTGGAACGCCTGATGCTAGGTTTCTCACCTACAGAACCAAGAATGATTAAGGAGTTTTTGCATTACTACACCTCAGAACATTTGTTTCATTTTGATGATGTATCAAAAATGCATAGGTACTGGGAGCGAAAAAGTCATTCAAAGTATTAACCAGATAAATATTGCTTGATATCTCCGCCGATAAAAAGCAACTGCCTCGCCGAGTCAGGCAAGNAAGCAAGCAAAGGAAACAGGATATGTCGAACACATTTTTCCGAGACACCGTTCTTTACCTGATTAAGCTACCCTTTTTCAGACAGGTCTTGGGCAGGTTCGCTCGGAGGCGCTACGGCATAGACATTGACAGTTCAGCAGTTGTATCTCACTCAGTTACATTGAACAAACATACGATCATTGAGCAACAAGCCGTCATACTGCCCTCTGCAACAATGTCTGCACATGTAACGGTAAAGGCAAATGCCGTCCTCCGAGGTAACGCACCATTGGGTTCCGAAGTCGCCGGCGACCCAGCTCAGGTCGTTCGTTTCAAACAAATTGGTTCCAGAAAAACTGAACACACGCCCCTAGCGCAAGAAGCTCTGTTTGCCCTGGTTGAGAACTTTGATTTCAACACTGTATTGGATATCGGTTGCGGTGAGGGCTGGCACGCTACGCGACTGTTAGAGAGGCACAAGAAAGTGACCTGTGTCGATATGGGTAACTCCTGGTATTTCCGCAATAACAAAGGAGATGATGGTCTCAATACTATTATCGGTGACTATCTCTCAATAGACTTCCCCAGTCAGTTTGACTGCATCTGGCTCTCTCATGTGTTGGAACATCAGTTGAACGTACAGCAGTTTCTGGAAAAGATTCATCGAGATCTAGCAGAGGGCGGCGTTCTGGCAATCACTGTTCCCCCTCTCAAAAATCAGATAGTAGGGGGCCACGTCAATCTGTTCAATATGGGCCTTCTACTATATCGCCTTATCTTAGCCGGCTTTGACTGCAGATCAGCACACTGTAAACGTTATGGATACAACCTGAGCGTAATTCTGCAGAAGAGGTCTCTAGTTGTTCCTGACATTGAGTATGACAATGGAGACATCGAAAAGCTTGCCGAATTTTTCCCGTTTGGCGCGGTTGAAGGTTTTTTTGGTGAGATCGATCAGGCAAACTGGCCCTGGCCACCAAGGGAATTTTTCGATGAAACACTCAAACGCTGATGCCGCGTTCGCCTGAGTCATTCAAGATACCCCTCTTAAGATTGCTCTTAGCTATAGCGAAGCTGGAAGGGCTGACTATTTCGACCGGGCAGACAGCAGTACAAAACTACATATATAGTATTCAGGGATAGATTTTGTGCTCTTGATGATGGAAACTCTATTGCTACATCGGTAGAACGGCAGCCACAATCGCTTGTAGGCCTAGCGCTCTAAACTAATTCAATAAACTTGAATAACCACACAGAGAGTTTTTGCATCATGCTTGCGCCCATCCTCCGAACCATCATCAAACGCATCATAGACTGGTCAAACGACTACCAAAATGGCTCCATCCTCGCGAAAGCGTCGCGATTCGTCGCGTGTGAAATGATAGACGGCGACTATATCGAGTTCGGAGTCTATCAAGGCAAAACCTTCATTGATGCTCACAGATTATTGAAACATCAGTTCAAAAGGCGAATCGGTCTTGACGTCGGCGGAGAAAATCAACAGCAGGCAAAAGCCAAACGGCAGCAGGTATGGAACGACATGCGGTTTATCGCTTTCGATTCCTTCGAAGGGTTGCCAGAGCTCACCCAGGACGACACTACAACCCCGGATTTTACTAAAGGGCAGTACGCCTGCTCCCTGAACGAGTTTAACCGCAGAATTTCCAAAGCTGGTGTACCAGCGGAAAAGGTCGCTACGGTAAAAGGCTTCTTTTGTGAAACCTGTGTCAGCAGCGCCTATGCAAAATTGAATCTGCGCAAGGCAGCAATTGTTTGGTTGGATGCAGATTTGTATAGCTCCACCAAAGATGTATTGAACTTCTTACCTCCACTTCTGCAAGACGGCACGATACTGATTTTTGATGACTGGTTTTCCTACAAAGGCAGCCCATTTGAGGGCGTACAACGAGCCTTCAGAGAGTGGGAAAAGGAGATGGAAAATCAGTACGTATTTTCTGAGTATCAGAGGGACTCATGGAAACGCATGAGCTTTATTACTACAAGAGTTAAAGACTCCGCCTGAGATTTCCGGATCGCCGAGAACAGACATATCATGACGACAGTTATCACCTTTGGTACATTTGACGTATTTCATGTAGGCCACTTACGCATACTTCAACGTGCCAGGAGTCTCGGTGACCAGCTGATTGTGGGTGTATCAAGCGATCAGCTCAACTTCAAGAAGAAGGGTCGAAACCCCGTATACTCTGAATCAGAAAGACTGGAAATCATCCGTGCCATTGGCTGTGTACAGGACGTTTTCCTGGAAGAATCATTAGAGTTAAAAGCAGATTATATAAAGCAGTTTAATGCCAACATACTAGTGATGGGAGATGATTGGCAAGGGAAGTTCGATGATCTGGAAACTATCTGTAAAGTCGTCTACCTGGAGAGAACACCTGCAATATCGACGACAGAAGTCATTGAAAAGATTCGTTACTAGCAAAATGTCTGAGCGGAGCGGTGCTCAGTGAGTGCTCGCCTACCCATATTCCACCTGGCGAGTCACGCCCGCGCCGGTGAGACTCTATTCTTAAAATTACTGAATTCGCATTCACGCGTATGCGTTCCAGTTCAAGTCGAGCAGGAAGAATCAGAGATCGATAAGGCTTTTATTGCAGAAGTACGCGATACGGGCATACGTGACATCTCGATAGATCATCCTTACGCACAGAGCAAACCTTTAGCAAGTAATAGTGTAATTTTGATCAAGCAGGGAATCTGGCTCCACAAGGTACCGTTCAATGGCATTACGCTTGTGCGCAACCCCTTGTCCTTCGTCGACAGCATGATGACATACAACACTATCGAAGGCTTCGGCGGTGGTTGGCGTAAATACGGGCGTAAGCGCTATGCAAAGACATTTAACAGACTGCTTAGGTGGAGTGAGAACATGTCTGATGAGCTGTACAACCAGATCGACAGCAAGAACTCTGTAATTGATGCTTTATGTTGTTTCTACAACAGCAGGGTCACTACGCTCAAGGACTATCAGAAGGAAATTTTCCGATACGAGGACATCGTGAACAATCCGGCCCGGGAACTTAACAGGGCATGCCTTATTCTGGACATCGATTTTGAGAATGGCATGCTCAATGCACATCAAAACTATTCGGAAACCGACAAAGGCCACGGGATGAACAATTTGGCTCGGGATATCGATACGGCATCATTAAACAAGTGGCGACAGGGTGACAAGCGTGTGTTTCAGAAGGTGAAGCGCGCCACTATAGACACAGCAAAATCTGTTGGCTATTCCTACAACGAACCCTATTTGGTGGGGGTGTGATCGCTGGGTCCCGCCACTGTCGTACTGCCAACACGCACGATATAACGCACTTCTACACGATCACCAGAGTATTTACTCCGAACCGACTCTGATGATTTGATCAGCAAACTCAACTGTCTCTGCTCTGTGTGTCACCATGATGACAGTCTGCTCGGACTCAACATTCTTCAAGCTGACCAGAATATCCGCCTGTGTCGCGGAGTCCAGAGCACTTGTGGCCTCGTCCAGAATAAGCACGGAGACTTGTCGATAAAAGGCTCTGGCAAGCCCAACACGTTGCTTTTGCCCACCGCTAAATTGTGCGCCCCGCTCACCGATCGCGGCTTGGTACTGGCCAGGTAGCGATTCAATAAAATTATGAATCTTTGCCGCTTTGGCGGCTTCCACGACGCGATCCATATCAATATCTTCCGCTTTTACACCAAATGCGATGTTCGCAGCCGGACTGGTATCTGTTAGGTAAACCTCTTGCGGCACGTAACCGATCGTCGCCCGCCAGGCAGCCAGTAACTCACTGCTCACACGCTCACCATCGATATAGATACCACCGTGCTCCGGCTCGACCAACCCCATCAAAATATCCAGCAACGTACTTTTCCCCGCGCCTGAGGCTCCTACAACGGCCGTCATTTCACCGACTTTGAAATGTGCGCTGTATCCCTCGAAAACCGGCAGCAAATCATCGCGGTACCCGAACGTTATGTCTCTCAGTTCGATGCTGGAAGCAGGTCGCAGCGGTTCTATTGCATCCTCCCCAAATGCTTTACGACCCGTGGCCGCTTTGAGATCTTCATACAGGCGGTAGAAGGCCGCTTGAGCTCCGCGAATTCGCGTGATGGCAAGGTATGATTGCTGTAACTTCGGTACCATTTTCATACCGGCCATGCCGTACAAAGTGAGCATCGGTAAAGCGCTTTGCAAGCCACCCCCAGATTCATAAAGGTATAGAGTCAGTAGTACCATTCCGGTAAAAACGGCTGTCTCAACAATATAGGAGGGTGAATCACCAAGGATCATATTGTCCGCCGTGGCTCGATTGAAGGACTTCGTGGCAGCGCTATAGTCTCGCAAATAGGTCGGCTCAAATGAGTAGAGCTTCATATCCCGCACACCACCAAAGCTCTCGTTCAGCAGCCGATTGCGCTTTTGCCCCAATTCAGAGATTTTCTTGCCGTTGCGGTAGACTTTGCCGCGGATGATATAAAAGATAAACCAGTAAACAGACCCCAGTATGACAACCGTGGCGATGGCTACCATCGGGTCTACCCAGACTATCAACGCCGACAATAGCAATATCGAAAATAACCGTGCATTCAGCTTTAAGGCAGGTGCGATCAGTGACGTGCCCATCATCACCGAATCGCGCATCACTCGCTGAATTAGCGTAGCGCTGTTGGTCGCACTATGAAAAAGAACATCTTTGTCGAGATAGTAACCATAGAGCTTATTCGAAATTTCCCCGCCCAATCTTGCGGAATAGCGGCTCAGGAGAAAATGGTCGGCAAGCATTAAGCCGTTGGAAAACATGACAAGCGCCACAAACCCGGCGCCAGCATAGAACAAAAAGAGTTCATGTGACGGAGAGCCCATCAAAGCGTAGACCTGGGAAATGTACTGGTTGCTCTGCACCACATCCGGATTGGCCGCAAGTGCGATGAACGGCATGATTGAAACCGTACTGATCAATTCGGCAATAGATGCCATAACCATCACTACTTGAAGCAGATAGAACTCGCGTTTTTGCTTTCTGGTAAGCAAATTGAAAAGCTTTAAAAAGGTATCAATCATACCGGGATCATAGGAACTAATTCCGCCGAATACTAACATAGTCAGGCCGCAAAGCGCCCTCGGCCTACACTTATTGCCGCGCATTGTTGGTATACTTCCTCGGGAAAATCAATTCAGAAGTGGGTGTCATGACAAAGAAACGCGACAACAAAGATAGCGGCATCGCAACATTTGAGTCCGCTACCAACAGGCTGGGCGAGATCATAGATATACTGGAAGATGAGAGCACAACTCTGGAGCAGTCTCTTGAGATATTTGAAGAGGCAATCAAGCTGACACGCACCACACAAAAAGCACTGCAGGAAGCTGAGCAGAAGGTGCAGTTACTAGTGCAAAGTGATGATCAACCAGTGTTTGAAGATTTCGAGGAACAGGAGTGAGCGAACTGTTTCAGGCAGCGCTGGAAGCCATTATCCATCGAAACAAAGAAGCCATGGGTCGACTGCTCGGCGGCGGTATTACATCGGACGACCCTCTTTGCGGCCTGATCGAAGCGGCCCGTTACAGCTTGGATAGCGGCGGCAAAAGAGTGCGTGCAACACTGGGCTATTGGGCTGCGGCGGCAGTGACCAGTGATACGCTTCCAGCGACCGACTACGCAAGCTGCGCCCTGGAACTCATCCACACCTACTCCCTGATCCACGACGATCTCCCCGCGATGGACGACGACGACCTGCGCCGCGGCAAACCCAGCCTGCACAAGGCCTACGATGAGGCGACGGCTATTCTGGTCGGGGACGGCCTCCAGGCCAAGGCCTTCGAATTACTTGCAGATGCACCGGAGCTGAGCGCACAACAGCGCATTGCAATGGTTAAGGTGCTGGCAAAAGCAGCGGGCCCGGCCGGTATGGTTGGCGGCCAGTTTATCGATATCCAGGCCACCGATTCCGATATATCGCTGGAACAACTGAAAGCCATGCATTCGCTGAAAACCGGGGCGCTGATTCGCGCTTCACTGGCCCTTGGCGGTATTGCCGCCGGTGCCAGTGAGGCCCAGCTGGCGGCACTCGACAACTACGGCACCCATATCGGGCTGGCCTTTCAGGTGGTGGATGACATCCTGGATGTTGAAGGGGATACCGCGACACTGGGTAAAACTCAGGGTAAAGACAGCGAGGCCAACAAACCGACCTACGTCAAACTGATGGGGCTGAAGGGGGCAAAAGCGGAGGCACAGCGGTTACTTGCGGACGCGCTTGAGGCGTTGAACGGTTTTGGCGAATCTGCAGATTTACTGCGTGATCTGGCGCGTTACATTGTCGAAAGGGATCGCTGATCGCCCCCTTTTCGCCTGGAGCCAGTGGTTTTACACAATCCTGACATTAACGCTCAAACATATGCCCGAGTTTGCCCGCTTTGGTCTGCAGGTACTTCTCATTGTGCGGATTGCTGTCAGTGTGCAACGCGACCCGCTCAGCGACTTTCACGCCCTGCTGCTCCATCGCGGCGACCTTGCGCGGATTATTGGTCATTAATCGTACAGATTTAAGGCCGAGATGCTCAACCATGGGCCGCAGCATACTGTAATCGCGTATATCAGCACCAAAGCCCAGCTGTTCGTTGGCCTCTACTGTATCGGCGCCGGCATCCTGCAATTTGTAGGCCTTAATCTTGTTCAGCAGGCCGATTCCTCGCCCTTCCTGCCGCAGATAAAACAAGGCCCCACAGCCTTCCTTTGCAATGGCCTCAAGGGCCGCATGCAATTGGTTGCCGCAGTCGCAGCGCATGCTAAAAAAAGCATCGCCCGTCAGGCATTCGGAGTGGATACGGGCCAGCACTGGCTGGCCACTGGCAACATCGCCCATGGTGAGAACGACGTGCTCTTTATTGAATTCGGTATCCTCAAAACCGTGAATATCAAACTCACCCCACGCAGTGGGGAGGCGGGAGGATTCTATGAAACTAACAGCCACACGAGACATCCGTCAGAAAAGGTGCCGTATTCTACCAGTAAACGGCGATAAGAGGGGGAGCAATGACTAGGGGCTTTTAGAGAGCGACAGGATGCCATTGTGCTCCTGCAGCTTCACATGCCTCAGATAACTCATGCCCAGTAAAATTGTGGTGGGAAATGCACCATCGACGACCATTGCAGGCACATTATTGACCTCTATCTCCCCTACCACCACCGATTGTAAGGTAACCGCATGCGCGGTTGTCCGCCCGCCAGCCGTCTCCACGACCGAGGGCTCACCGGCGTCGTAGTCGATGCCCATAGCCTTGGCCTTATCGGAGCTGATGGCCATCATATTGGCACCGGTGTCCACCAGCACCAGGGCGCTGCGACCATTGATGGTAGCACTGGTCTGGTACTGCATAGCCCCGTCGCGCGCGATGGTGACAACCAACGCGTCCCGAGCCTGATAAGCTGTGCCAACCCGCCGTGACAGGCCCACCACCTCAACCTTGCCATCGATTTCCAGCGTCGCTGAAGTGGGCTCTGTCGCCACCAGCGTCACACCATCGGCAGCCTCGCCGACACGCAGGGTGTGGCGCCGGCCATTAATCATCAGCACTGCGGTTTTACCGAGAATGGCCTCCAGATCAATAGTGGCCTGCTGTGCTGTGGTTTGCAGCGCTGTCAGGGCCAGGCAAATGCCCAGCACAGTTGCTGCCAATTTTAACGCCATAGCTCGTCTCCTATGCGGCCCTAAACCACGCGCATTATTATATGCAGGGTTGCACAGGCCATCACGCCGGCCAGTATGTCGTCTATCATGATGCCAAAGCCGCCGCCGACTTTCCGATCGAGCACGCTTATCGGCCAGGGTTTGACGATATCGAAAAAACGGAATGCGACAAACCCTGCGAGCACCCAGCCCCAATGCGAGGGCAGCGCCCACATGGTAATCCAGAAGCCAACGAATTCATCCCAGACAATGCCGGGGTGGTCATGAACCTCCAATTGCCGACTTGCCGCACCACAGATCCAGACACCCACCACGGCAGCAAGCAATACAACAGCGCTGTAGTACAGCAGACTCCACTGCGCAATCAGCAGGTACAGAGGAAGCGCCAGCAGCGTGCCAGCGGTGCCCGGGGCCTTGGGGGATAACCCACTGCCAAAACCGAAGGCCAGGAATTGCACGGGATGGCGCCGAAAATCCGGGGCAGGATGGCTGACAGAGTGCTTGGTCGTCGCTGTAGGCATAATCATTTCCGCGTTATGTCACTGGTCGTCAAAATGCTGGTATCCCGCAGGAGATGCCAACACCAGGCCACAGTCTACGCCCACTCCGGCTTCCACGTGGCCGATCAACGTGGTGCCCGCAGGCGGTGCGACACCTGCGGGCAGACAGAAGCACAATTCATAATCATCGCCGCCCGTCAGCGCCCAGCGGACAGCCGTGTCCCGGCTGTCGTGGGAACGCAGCGCAGGTGAGAGAGGTAGCAGATCGGGGTCGATACAGATTTTGACGCCACTGGCTGCGGCTATATGCTCTGCATCTGCCAGTAAACCGTCGGAAATATCGATGGTCGCAGTGGCAGAACCCAACAGTTGCAGGCCGAGCTCAAGGCGTGCCCGGGGGCGATTGAAGCGCTCCAGCAGATATTCTACGTGATCAGCACCGGGCTGCCACTCCTGCGCCATAACAGCCAGCGCCGCTGCCGCATCCCCCAGGGTGCCCGATACAAAAACCTCATCGCCGACACTGGCGCCATTGCGCAACATCGCCTGCCCCAGAGGTAGCGCGCCCAGCACCTGTACGGAAATAGTTAGCGGGCCCCGCGTGGTATCACCGCCGACCAGGGGCAGCTCGTACTCCGAGACGGCCGCTGCCAGCCCCTCACTGAACGCATGCAGCCAGAGTTCGTCAGCGTCGGGCAGCGTGAGAGCAACCGTCATGCCCAGAGGTCTGGCGCCCATAGCGGCCAGATCGCTGGCGGCAGTGGATATCGCGCGAAAGCCAATGTCCTCGGGAAAACTGTCACTGGGAAAATGTACGCCTTCGACCATGGTATCGACGGAGGTTGCCAGGCGCTCACCCGGTTGCAGATGCAGTATGGCGCAGTCATCACCAACAGAAAGGTCCACGGCTTCGCCGCGGCCCAGGTGGGAAAAATAACGGTAGATCAGCGAAAATTCAGCCACTGGCATCAGGATGCCGCGTCAATCTCAACCTTGCGCAACTGCCGGGCAGCCTTATCCAGCACGCCATTGACGTATTTGTGGCTGTCTGTTGCACCAAATTTTTTCGCCAGTGCGACCTCCTCATTAATGACCACCTTGTACGGGACATCAATGCGGTGCGTCAATTCATACATGCCCATGCGCAGCAGCGTGCGCTCAATAGGGCCCAGATCATCCAGCTCGCGATCGAGCAGCGGCTCCATCGCGGCGTCGAGCTGATCAACACAACCGGGAATCTCGTGTAGCAGAGCCTGGAAGTACTCCAGATCGACGTGGGAGAAATCGTAATCAGCGCGAAATTCAGCTTCTATATCGCTCACCGAAGCGCCGGCCATCTGCCACTGATAAAGTGCCTGCATGCCGTAGTGTCGGGCTTTTCGGCGCTCGGCAGCGAGCGTGTTGTGTGCGGGCTTGTTCATTCAGCTCAACTTACCCATCAGGCTCACCATCTCCAGTGCGGACATCGCTGCCTCCTCACCTTTATTGCCGGCCTTGGTGCCGGAACGCTCCACGGCCTGTTCGATGGAATCCACGGTCAATACACCGAAAGAAACGGGAACACCGTACTCCATACTCACCATCGCAATGCCCTTGGTGCATTCTCCGGCGACATACTCAAAGTGCGGTGTGCCGCCGCGAATCACAGCGCCCAGTGCGATGATGGCATCCACATTACCCCCGGCGGCAACTTTTTTGCACACCAGTGGAATCTCAAACGCTCCGGGCGCACGCACGATGGTGATCTGCTTGTCGCTGACGCCGTGACGACGCAATGTGTCGATAGCCCCCTCCAGCAAATGTTCCACCACAAAGCTGTTCCAGCGCCCGACGACGATACTGTAGTTACCTTTGCCGCCGGTAAATGTGCCTTCGATGGTGTTTATGTCACTCATATCCTTGTCCTTCTATTGTCCGGGGTCCACAAAATCCAGTACTTCCAGCTCAAAACCGGAAATGGCATTGTACTTTATAGGTGCACCCATCAGGTGAATTTTTCCGACACCCAGATCCTGCAAAATCTGGGAGCCCAGGCCCACCGTAGTGTAGGTGCTGGGCAGTACGCCAGGCTCCACACCGGGCTCGCCCAGCGCCATATCAATGCTGGCCAGCAGTTGCTCCGGGCCCTCGGCTTGCGCCAACAACACAACCACACCGCGCCCGCTATCGGCCACCGCCTGCAGGCACGAGCCCAGATTCCACGTGGGCCGGTCGGACAATTTACTGGTCACCAGGTCTCGCATCACCGATTGCACATGCACACGCACCAGCGTGGGTTCATCGGCACGAATCTCACCGCATGACAGAGCCAGATGTACATCATCAGCCGTCTGGTCCCGGTACACGGTCAGCCGGAACTCTCCGTACTGCGTATCAATTGCGCCCTCACGAATGCGGCGAATGGTGCGCTCATTGACCATGCGAAAGTGGATCAGATCGGCAATAGAACCAATCTTCAAATCGTGGTGCGCGGCAAACTCGCGCAGTGCCTTACCATCAGCCACCTCACCCTCTGGTGTCAGTATGTCTGCAATCACAGCAGAGGGCAGCAATCCGGCCAGTCGCGCATAGTCAGACCCCGCTTCGGTGTGACCGGCGCGCGTCAACACACCGCCGGGTCTGGCTGTCAGCGGAAAGATATGCCCCGGCTGCACGATATCCCCAGGCAGCGCATGCGGCGCGACGGCCACCTGCACCGTGCGTGCACGATCGACCGCAGAGATACCGGTATCAATGCCGGTGGCCGCCTCGATGGAAAGCGTAAAATTGGCTTTTTCACCCTGGGCATCCTCTACCATAGGGGGTAAATCCAACTGCTGGCAGCGCTCCTCCGTCAGGGTCAGGCAAATCAGCCCGCGCGCCTGACGTGCCATAAACGTCACATGCTTGGCCTCGCAGTGCTCGGCCGCCACCATCACAACGCCTTCGTTGTTGCTGTCTGCATCGTCGTCGATGACAACAACCATACGCCCCTGGCGGAGGTCGCTAATCAACTCATCTACGGTATTTAGTTCCATGCTCATTCTTTCCCCGGGCCCGGCGACAAGCCACCCAAAAAGCCGTTTTCGGCGAGTGTATCCAGCGACAACCCACCAGTACCCTTGGCAGCGGCATCGCCCTGTATCAGTCGTTCCAGGTAGCGGGCGATCACATCCACCTCAAGGTTGACGCGACTGCCGGGGCGGTAGCGTCCAAAAATCGTCTCTGTCATGGTCTGGGGGATAATATTGAGATCAAATTCCGCACCGTTCACCGCATTCACTGTGAGACTGGTACCATCGACACAGATGCTGCCCTTGTGTGCGATATAGCGCGCCAGAGCATCGGGTGCACGCACCACCACACGGATAGACCGCGCGTCCTCGGTCAGGCTCACGACCTCGCCCACCCCGTCCACATGGCCGCTGACGATATGCCCGCCCAACCGGCTTTGCGGTGTGAGCGATTTTTCCAGATTAACCTGCGAGCCTGTCTTCAACTCACCCAGGGTAGTGAAATTCAGGGTTTCAACCGAGACATCGGCCCAGTAGCCGTCACCGGGTAGATCGGTCACCGTCAGGCACACGCCGTTGGTACACAGGCTGTCTCCCAGTGCCACGTCTTCCAACGGCAGCTTGCCGGTGTGGATACGCAAGCGCAGATCACCGCCCCGTTTCTGTATCGCGGCCACTACGCCAACGGCCTGGATAATTCCTGTGAACATAATGGTCTCTCTGATTCCGATTTGCCTGAAGGCCTGCGTAACTGTATATCAGCTGCCTGTAGCGCTGTGGCTAGCAAGCAGCGGAACAGCGGTAAAGCGCCAGTCTGTTCCTACTTTGCGCACGTCTTTCAGGTTGAGCTGCACCTTTTCTGACATATGCTGCAGCGGCAACTCCAGCAGGGGGCGCGCCTGATCACCCAACAGGGCGGGCGCCATATACACGATCAACTCATCCAATAAACCCGCCTGCAGCAGCGCACCTGCCAGCCGGGGGCCAGATTCTACCAGAATTTCATTGCATTGCTGCGTTGCGAGGTGGGCCATCAGCCCGGCCAGATCCAGGCCGGTATCATCCCGGTATAGCGCGAGGCATTCGGCTGGCGTTGCACGGATGGATTCGGGCACTGCCACAGCCCGGTCATGGCACAGCAAGGTGGATGAGCTGCCATCGAGCACTTTCGCGCCCGGCGGTGTTTGCAGCCTGGAATCCATAACCACCCGCAGTGGCTGGCGGCTGGCAGCCAGCTGTGCTTCTTCGTGCGCAAGCCCCAATTCGCCAGGCCGCACAGTCAGAGAACAATCATCCGCCAACACCGTCCCCACGCCGGTGACAATGGCACAGCTCATCGCACGCAAGCGCTGTACATCCTGCCGCGCCGCCGGGCCGGTGATCCACTGGCTCTCACCGGATGCCATCGCAGTGCGCCCGTCCAGCGACATCGCCATTTTCGCCCGCACGCGCCCCCTGCCCCGTGTCATACGGGCAATGAAACCTGGAATCACCGCTTGCGCCTCACTCTCCAGCAAACCACATTCCACGGTAATACCCGCAGCGCGCAACGTCTCCAGCCCCTGCCCTGACACCAGCGGATTGGGGTCTGACATTGCCACCACTACGCGCGCCACCCCCGCTTGCACCAGCGCATCGGCACAGGGCCCTGTTTTGCCCTGATGGCTGCAGGGTTCCAGTGTCACGTAGGCAGTGGCACCTTTGGCATCGCCCGCCGCATGCAATGCCTCAACCTCTGCGTGGTTGCCACCAGCCGGGCGGGTAAAGCCCTCACCGATGATATGACCATCGCGCACCAGTACGCAGCCCACATGAGGGTTGGGCATCGCAGAATATTGACCGCGCCGCGCCAACTGCAATGCGCGAGCCATCATTTGGGTATCTAAGGGGGAATACATGGACGGATAAAAACCGCGTCAATCGTTGCTTGGTTCGGCTTCCAGTCGCTCTATTTCATCGCGGAATTCAGCGATATCCTGGAAGCTGCGGTAGACGGAGGCAAATCGCACGTAGGCAACCTGATCCAGTTTTTTAAGCGCTGTCATCACCTGCTCTCCCACCACCAGCGATTCAACCTCGCGCTCTCCGGTGGCACGCAGGGCGTGTTTGATATGCACTATATTGGCCTCGATATCCTCTACTGACACCGGGCGCTTTTCCAGTGCGCGCAGCAGGCCGGAGCGCAATTTCTCTTCGTCGAACGGTTCGCGGTTGCCGTTCTGCTTGATCACCCGTGGCATGACCAGCTCGGCTATCTCGTAGGTGGTGAAACGTTCAGCGCAACTCAGGCACTCTCTGCGCCGGCGTACCTGATCGCCGTTGGCCACCAGCCTGGAGTCGATAACCTTGGTGTCTTCAGCGGCGCAAAACGGGCAGTGCATGGGCGTATCTCAGGAATCTAAGTGGCTGAACATTAACATATTTTCTGGGTTTGGCGCTTTACTCATTTAGGGTACAAATTGGAGGAAGCATGGGTATGGCCCAGAGGCTGATAAACGGGGAGTGTGGAAAATTTGGGCTGGTAGCACTCAGCCGGGAGGGTGGGGGTTGGCCAGGACGATAGAAAGACCAGGCCCCACTTAGCGCTGTACAGTCATCAATTGGAACGACTTCGTAGATGGGTATTTGGCATGAAGGAGGTCGATGCCGGTCGGGGCACCCACCACGCAGCAGCGGAAATCAATAAACGATCAGCCGTAAACAGGAAACCGCTTACAAATCTCCAACACCTTGCCCTTCACTTCAGCAATCACCGCATCAGAAGTACCGTTCTCCAGTGACTCCAACACATCACACATCCAGCCGGTGAGCTCAACCGTCTCCGCCTCGCCAAACCCACGCGTAGTAATCGCTGGCGTACCAACACGCAGGCCAGAGGTGATGAAGGGAGAGCGGGGATCATTCGGCACCGCGTTCTTGTTCACCGTGATATTGGCCTCACCCAGGGCCGCATCCGCGTCCTTCCCTGTGTAGGGTTTGCCGATCAGGTCCACCAGCATCAGGTGATTCTCAGTGCCCCCGGAGACGATCTTGATGCCGCGCTCGATGAAGGTAGCAGCCATCGCCTTGGCGTTCTTCACCACCTGCTTCTGGTACTCCACAAATTCCGGGCTTTGCGC
This sequence comes from Halioglobus japonicus, assembly GCA_902705825.1. Classification (GTDB taxonomy): domain Bacteria; phylum Pseudomonadota; class Gammaproteobacteria; order Pseudomonadales; family Halieaceae; genus Marimicrobium. The sequence continues at coordinate 102,197 of CACSIL010000004.1, forward strand.
TTCTTTAAAGCTCACCGCCTTGGCTGCGATCACGTGCATCAGCGGGCCGCCCTGGCCACCGGGGAAGACAGCCGAATTGAATTTCTTTTCCAGCTCTTCGTTGGCTTTGGCCAGAATGATCCCGCCGCGTGGGCCACGCAGAGTCTTGTGGGTGGTTGAAGTGACCACGTCTGCATAGGGCACGGGGTTGGGGTATACACCAGCGGCGATGAGTCCGGCCACGTGAGCCATATCCACCATCAGGTAGGCGCCCACCTTGTCGGCGATCTCGCGAAAGCGCGCCCAATCCATGATTTGTGAGTAAGCGGAGAAACCGGCAACAATCATTTTCGGTTTGTGCTCCAGCGCCAGGGCTTCTACCTGATCGTAGTCGACCTCGCCAGTGTCGGCATTCAGGCCGTACTGGACAGCGTTATAAAGCTTGCCGGAGAAATTGGGCTTGGCACCGTGAGTGAGGTGGCCGCCATCAGCCAGACTCATACCCAATACGGTATCGCCGGGGCTGCAAAGGGCCAGGTAGACCGCTGAGTTTGCCTGTGAACCCGAGTGGGGCTGGACGTTGGCATAGTCGGCGCCGAACAGCGCCTTGACGCGTTCGATGGCCAACTCCTCGGCCTTATCAACATATTCGCAGCCGCCGTAGTAGCGTTTACCGGGGTAACCTTCCGCGTATTTGTTGGTAAGCGAGGTGCCCTGTGCCTGCATCACGCGCGGGCTGGTATAGTTTTCCGAGGCTATCAGCTCGATGTGCTCTTCCTGACGACGCTCCTCTTCACCAATAGCGGCAAAGATCTCATCGTCGAACCCTTCAATGGTCATGTTGTTGTCAAACATGCTAGCCCCCTATTCATAAATGGGGCGAGCGCTGTCGCGGCCCCGGAAAGCGGCGCATTCTACCCTAAAACAGGCTCCACACAGAAGGATACAGCGCGAATTCTCTCGGCTTTATTCTCTGCAGTAATTACGCTGCGGCAACAGTGTGCAGTGCTTCACCTATTAACCCTGCAACATGGGCCCTGCGGCAATTCTGGCATGAGGTTTGCGTAGCATTTTCCAATCTCCTTCCCTACCGCTATGAGACACCATGAATAAAAGCTGGAAAAACTACCGGGCGGATGCGTTCTACGACGAGCTGATCGCCGCTTCCGGCGCGCCCCGCGTGGCCGCACGACGGGTAGTCAAACTGCTACAAAGCCTCCCCGAGGAAGAAATGGCCAGCCGACGCGCGGCCGCTGAGCTTGCTATCCGCGAAATGGGCGTTTCGTTCACCATTTACAGTGAAGGCAAAAACATAGACCGGGCCTGGCCATTCGACATTATCCCCCGCGTGATATCCGCCAGGGACTGGGCCAAGGTGAGCCTGGGACTCGCGCAACGCAGCCGCGCATTGAACTGCTTTATCGACGACATCTACAACCAACAGAAGATTCTCGCCGATGGTATTGTTCCCGCTGAGACAGTGCTCGATTCGAGCAACTACAAACCACAGTGCGCCGGTGTTTCGCCCCTTCATGGTGCATGGGCGCATATCTGTGGCACCGATCTGGTGCGAGACCAGCGCGGTAAATTTTTTGTGCTGGAGGACAACCTGCGCGTTCCCTCCGGCATATCCTATATGCTCGAGAACCGGGAGATCACCAAGCGTGTGCTGCCGGAGTTGCTGGAGAACTACAGCATCCAACCGGTGGATGACTATCCATCGCGATTGCATGCCACACTGTCATCCCTTTCGCCTCGCGAGCAGCGCAGGCCCTGCATCGTGGTCCTGACCCCCGGCATTTACAACTCGGCCTATTTCGAACACGCCTTTCTCGCCCAGCGTATGGGGGCAGAACTGGTGGAAGGCAACGACCTGTTTGTCGATGACGATGACTGCGTCTATATGCGCACAGTTGACGGCCCGATTCGCGTAGACGTGGTATATCGACGCATCGACGATGACTTCCTTGATCCCGAGTGCTTCCGCTCGGACTCTACGCTGGGCGTGCCGGGTATTATGCGTGCCTGGAAGGCGGGCAATGTCGCGATAGCCAATGCACCGGGAGCTGGCGTGGCAGACGACAAGGTGGTGTACGCCTATGTGCCGGCAATGATCCGCTACTACCTGAACGAAAAGCCGCTGCTGGCCAGCGTTAAAACCTATCTGTGCATGAACCCGAAGGATAGAGCCTACGTACTGGCAAACCTCGACAAGCTGGTGGTAAAACCGGCCAACGAATCCGGCGGCTACGGTTTGCTGATTGGCTCTGCGTCCAGCGCGGCGGAGCGCGCCAAATTCGCATCACTCATTGAAGAGAATCCACGCAACTATATCGCCCAGCCCATCCTCTCGCTGTCGACTGCGCCCACCTATATCGACGAACTCGTGGAACCGCGCCACCTGGATCTGCGACCGTTCATCCTGCAGGGCAAGGACACATGGGTGACGCCGGGCGGGCTGACGCGAGTTGCGATGCGCAAGGGCTCTCTGGTCGTCAACTCCTCCCAGGGCGGCGGCAGCAAGGACACCTGGATTGTGGAGGACAACCGATGAATATGTTGTCGCGAGTTGCAGAGCGCCTGTTCTGGATGGCGCGCTACCTGGAGCGGACCGAGGATACGGCCAGACTCATACATTCCTACGCGCATTTAGTGATGGATATACCCAGAGGTTCCGAGCCCGGCTGGGATATTCTGGTGCATATTCTCAACACCGAGCCCAGCTATAACGAACACTACCGGGCCTACAACGAACTGAACGTGATGAAATTTCTTATCGCGCAACCGGACAATGTCAGCGGTATACTGAGCTCCGTTCGCGCGGCCCGTGAAAATGTGCGCACCACCAGAGATGTGCTGCCCAGCGAAGTCTGGGAACATGTAAACGAACTCTACCTCTACGCTCAGGAGTATTCCGAGAAGAGTGTCGGACGGCGCTATCGCTACCAGTTTCTGGAAACGATTATTGCACGCTGCCAGATGATCAATGGCATACTGGTGTCTACACTGCCTCGCGGTCACGCCTACCGGTTTATCAAGTTGGGGCGGTTGCTGGAACGAGCGGATATGACCAGCCGAGTTGTCGATGTCGGAGCAGCAGCGCTGCTGGGTGAGGAACGTCTGCACAGTTCGGTGGACCCACTGATATGGGCCAGCCTGCTCAACTCACTATCGGCTATGGGCGCTTACCAGCGCGAGATTGGCCCGCAAGTGGAAGCGGGTGCGATGGTCGATTTTGTACTGCGCGAGGGCACGCTGCCGCGCTCCATAAAGTTCTGCCTGAACGGCATACGCCAGGAGTTGTCCCCACTGAACAACAACAAGGAAGCGATCAGGTTAGTTCTGAAGGCGAGACGCAAGCTCTCCGCATTCGATCCACAGACGTGCTCACGCGAGGAGCTGCATATTTTTCTCGACCAGTTCCAGGTCCTGTTAACGAAGCTGTACAGCGCCATTGACCAAACCTGGTTCATGACAGCCGAAAGGCGGGCAACTGCTACACTGAGCTAACTGAGCGCACATACAAGACCAACACAAACGGTAACCACTGATGACAATCCGCGTAGCGATCAACCATCGCACATCGTACAAGTTCGACCGCCCCGTATCGATGTCGCCGCATACCGTGCGCCTGCGTCCGGCCCCGCATTCGCGCACGCCGATCCACAGCTACAGCCTCAGGATCAAGCCCGAGGAACATTTTATCAACTGGCAGCAAGACGCTTTCGGCAACTATCTGGCCCGCCTGGTGTTCCCGGAAAAATGCACTGAGTTTGAAGTAGACGTGGAAGTGATCGCCGATATGACGGTGATCAACCCCTTTGACTTCTTCGTGGAAGAGTACGCAGAGAAATTCCCTTTCAAATATGCCGAACAAGTAAAGAAAGAGTTACTGCCCTATCTTGAAATACTCGAGTGCGGCCCCCTGTTTGAGAAGATGCTTGCCGGGGTGGACACCAGCAAGCGCGCCATTAACGATTTTCTGGTCGAGCTGAATCAACAGGTACAGCAGAGCGTCGAATATCTGGTACGCATGGAACCGGGCGTGCAATCCCCTGAAGAGACACTGGAACTAGAGAAAGGCTCGTGCCGGGATTCTGCCTGGTTGTTGGTGCAATTGCTGCGCCACCTCGGGCTGGCCGCACGCTTTGCCTCCGGCTATCTGGTACAGCTCAAGCCGGACGAGAAATCACTGGATGGCCCCTCCGGCGCAGAGGAGGATTTCACCGACCTTCACGCCTGGTGTGAAGTGTTCCTGCCGGGAGCTGGCTGGGTGGGGCTGGACCCCACCTCCGGCCTGTTCGCCAGTGAGGGGCATATTCCGCTCGCATGCACACCGCACCCGGTATCAGCAGCACCGATTGCCGGTGCGACCGACGAGTGCGAGGTAGAGTTTGATTTCAGCAACACGGTGGAGCGCATACTGGAAGACCCCCGTGTTACCAAACCGTACACTGAGGAGCAATGGCAGCACATAATGGCGCTGGGCCAGGCGGTGGATAAGGAGTTCGAACGCGAGGACGTGCGCCTGACGATGGGCGGCGAGCCCACGTTTGTGTCGATCGATGACATGGAATCCGCGCAGTGGAATACCGATGCACTCGGCGATGACAAACTGAGCCTGGCAAAGACACTACTCTTGCGCCTGCGCGACCATTTTGCCCCCAAAGGGCTGCTGCACTACGGGCAGGGAAAATGGTATCCGGGCGAGGAAGTACCGCGGTGGGCGCTGGGGGTATTCTGGCGCAAGGACGGCGAACCTCTTTGGGACAACCCGGAATTGCTGGGCCGGGTAGACAAGGATTACGGCTACGAGGACGCGCTCGCCGCGCGGTTTGGCGAATACCTATGTGAATTGCTCGCACTGCCACGCGCCTGCTGCCAACAAGCCTACGAGGATGGCCTGCACTACCTGCTGCAGGAACAGACCCTGCCTGAGAACCTGGACATTCTGGCGCAGAAGCTCAAGGGCAATCTGGATCGACGCCGCCTGGCACGATTGATCGAACGCGGCTTTGGCGTAGCGTCAGGTGTTGTCATACCGCTGGAACGCAGCACCGGCTGGCCGGTGGCAGAGGCCCAGAAATCCTGGCGCAGCAGCTTGTGGCCACTGCGCCGCGAACGCATAACCCTGATTCCCGGAGACTCTCCGATGGGGCTGCGCCTGCCCCTGAACGAGCTGCCTGAAGTGGCCAAGAAAGCGGATAGGGTTGCGCCCCAGCGCGATCCCTTCGAGCCGCGCGCCCCCCTGGCAAAACGCGCCGATATGCAATTTGCAGAACCTCAGGAAAACCCGGAAGACGACAGCGCAGACACGGTAGAGTACGAAAAGGTCGTGCGTACGGCTATGTGCATCGAAGTCCGCAAGGGCCGGTTGTACGTGTTTATGCCGCCGCTGGAGTATCTGGAAGATTACGTCGAGCTGATTGCCGCGATTGAACAAACCGCTGCCGCTCTGGAACTGAAAGTTCTCATTGAGGGCTACGAACCACCGCGCGACCCACGTATGCATAAATTGCTGGTGACGCCGGACCCCGGCGTGATCGAGGTCAACGTGCACCCCTCCAACAACTGGGATGAGTTGGTAGCTACCACCACCACCCTGTATGAGGAAGCGCGACTCACTCGTCTGTCTACAGAGAAATTTATGCTCGATGGTCGCCACACCGGCACCGGCGGCGGCAACCACATTACGCTCGGCGGCGCGACACCCGCCGACAGCCCGCTGCTGCGCCGGCCTGACCTGCTGCGCAGCCTCATCACATTCTGGCAACACCACCCCAGCCTCTCCTACCTGTTCTCCGGCATGTTTATCGGGCCCACCAGTCAGGCGCCGCGTGTTGACGAGGGCCGCGATGAGATGTTGTATGAACTGGAGGTGGCCTTTGCTCAAATGTCCGATATCGAGGGGACACCACAACCGTGGATAGTGGACCGCCTGTTCCGCAACCTGTTGATTGATGTCACCGGCAATACACACCGCGCGGAATTCTGTATCGACAAATTGTACTCACCCAACAGCGCCACCGGGCGCCTGGGCATTCTGGAGTTCCGCGGTTTCGAGATGCCACCCCACAGCCGCATGGCGCTGGTGCAGGCCCTGTTGTTGCGTAGCCTGGTCGCACGTTTCTGGCACACGCCCTACCACAAGCCGCTGGTCCGCTGGGGCACCGAACTGCACGATCGCTTCATGCTGCCCCACTACATCTGGCAGGACATGAAACAGGTGGTGGAGGATCTGAACGAACACGGCTATGCATTTGATCTTGAGTGGCTGGCACCTTTTGAGGAATTTCGCTTCCCACACTATGGCCGCGTACAACTCGATGGCATTGAACTGGAGCTGCGCTGGGCCGTTGAGCCGTGGCATGTGCTGGGCGAGGAAACCACCAGCTTTGGCACCTCCCGCTATGTCGATTCATCGGTTGAGCGCCTGCAGATCCGGGCCACCGGCATGACCGAGGGGCGCTATGTGCTGGCGTGTAACGGTCGTCGTGTTCCGATGCGCAATACCGGCAGGCACGGTGAGAATGTCGGCGGTGTACGCTATCGAGCCTGGGCTCCGCCCTCGGCACTGCACCCGATGATAGGCGTGCATGTGCCGCTGACCTTCGATCTGATCGACACCTGGAACGGGCGCTCGCTGGGCGGCTGTACCTACCACGTATCGCATCCCGGCGGGCGCAGTTATGAAACGTTCCCGGTAAATGCGTTTGAAGCGGAATCCAGGCGCATCAATCGGTTTGGTGTACTCAGCCACACGCAAGGGCCTTTTATTCCTCAGCCTGAAGTGGATGCCCTGCGGGAGTTTTTCCCGGATCAACACCCCCCACGGCCAATGGCACCACCGCCGGAGGAGTCTCCCGGGGAGTATCCTTATATACTGGATATGCGCAGTCCGCGTAGAAGCTGAGATCGTCAACAAGGCCACAATGGGGCTATACTAAGCGGCCCGGTCGGCCTCCTGCCGTTGTCGGGCCTCATTCACCATTGATTCAACGCTTTTACCGCAGGACGATGCTGTGCCCAATCCCGTAACTTCCACAGAACCCGGCCAATCGCAGTCGCAGACCCAGGTTGTCCCGCTTCTGCCGCTGGAATACAAAAGCCACAGCGACTTACTTGATGACGCCTGTACCCCCCAAGGCAGCATCAAACCCGAGTGGGAATACATGCTCGGCGGCCTGCGCGATCTGGGCCCGGAGGCATTGCGCGAACGCGCGCAAAAAGCACGCCGCATACTGCGCGATGATGGCGCGACGTTTAACATTTACGACGGCGAAGGCGGCCCCGGCGGCAGCTGGGAACTCGACCCAGTGCCCTACATTATCGGCAGCGAGGACTGGGCGCGTATTGAAGCCGGACTGCTGGAACGCTCAGAGCTTTTTAACCTGCTACTGCGCGACCTGTACGGCCCCCGAACCCTGCTGCGCCACGGCTTGCTTCCTCCGGAGGCTCTGTTCAGCCACGGTGGCTTTCTGCGCGCCTGCCAGGGCATCCAGATGCCCGGTGAACAGGAACTGATTGTGCACGCCGTGGATATGATCAGACGACACGATGGCACTATGTGCGTACTGTCTGATCGCTCTCAGGCCCCCGCCGGCGCCGGGTATGTGTTGGAGAACCGCACCGTGATGTCGCGGGTGTTTCCCAGCCTGTACCGCGACAGCCACGTACACCGCATCGCCAGCTTCTACCAGCGCCTGCGCCACAAACTGATTTCCCTGTCACCCTCAGATGAAGCGCCCCTGATTGCCCTACTGACGCCCGGCGGACAGAATGAAGCGTATTTTGAGCACACCTATCTCGCCAGCTATCTGGGCTTCTCACTGGTGCAATCCGGCGATTTGATGGTGCGCAATGGCTTCCTCTGGATGAAATCCATGGACGGCTTGAAACGCGTGGATGTACTGTTGCGCCAAATAGATGACGCCTTCTGCGATCCGGTGGAGTTACGCAGTGATTCCCGCCTCGGCGTGCCTGGCCTGCTGGAAGTGGTGCGCTCAGGACGGGTTGTCGTGGCCAACCCGCTGGGCAGCGGTGTACTGGAAAACCCCATTTTCCTCAAATACCTGCCGGGCATCAGCAAGAGCCTGCTGGGACGCGAGCCGCGACTGGACTCTGTGCAAACATGGTGGGCTGGTGACGACGACGACCTTGAGTTCATTACCGCCAATATTCGCGAACTCATCATCAAACCGGCGTATCGCGGCACCGGCATCAGCAGTGTCTGGGGAGGCGATCTCAACGACGAAGAGCTGAACAAGCTGCTCGCTACCGTACACAGCAAACGCTACCAGTATGTTGCGCAGGAGCGTTTGCAGAAACCGCACATCCCATCGTTTGCCAACGGCGCACTGGAGCCAAGACCGGCTCTGCTGCGCACCTTTTCTGTCGCCAGCGATGGCACCTCCTACAAAATACTGCCCGGCGGCCTCACCCGTATCGGCACGGACACCGGCAGCGGTGTTATCAGTATGCAATCGGGTAGCCCCAGTAAAGACACCTGGGTCACCGCCAGTGAACAGGAGCGCACGGCGAGTATCGACAGTGTCCCCGACAGTGCTCGCATCGCGGCGGATTCACCACTGCTCAGCCTCCCCAGCCGCGTGGTCGAAAACCTGTATTGGATGGGGCGCTACTCAGAGCGCGCAGAGGCAGCCCTGCGACTGCTGCGCACCGTGTTTGTGCTGCTACGCGGCGAAGAACCTATCTCGCCCAACGCGCAGAAAATTCTATTGCACACCGTCAGCGATATCACCGCAACGCTCCCCGGATTCACCATCGCGCCACAAGAGTTACTGGCCAATCCGGATGAAGAGCTGCTTGATATCATCCGCGACGGCAGCCGGGCAGGAAGTGTGAAATCCACACTGAACTCGATGCTGGCCAGCGCCGATGAATCCAAGGAGTTGTTGTCCACTGACACCACACGCGTGATCAATGACCTGCGTGACGCGATGGTAGAACTGGATGTGGTGCTCGACAGTGGATTGACATCCGCCCCGGAAGAGGCGCTTGACCCACTGGTGACGACACTGACTGCACTGTCCGGATTAATGCATGAGAGTATGGTCCGGGGGATTGGCTGGCGCTTTATGCTATTGGGCAAGCGCATAGAGCGCTCACTGCAAACACTCAATACCGTGCGCTGCCTGGCGACACCGGTTGTCGATGACGCAGACCAGACCACTTTGCTGAACGCGCTACTGGTCTCGATGGAAGTACTGATAACTTATCGCAGGCACGGCCGCCAACGCCGAGGTATTGAGCTGGGGCTGGAGCTTGTCCTGCTCGATGACCGCAATCCACGTTCACTGCTGTTCCAACTGGAACAACTGCAACAACATCTGGCAGAGCTGCCCAAGGCCGAGACAAAACCGGGTGAACTGGCCGAGGAGGATCGCGCCCTGCTGGAGGCGATGACGAGTTTGCGGCTGGCCCGCTTACCGCAACTACTGGAGACTTCATCACCCACGCGCGAGGAGTTGGGGCAACTCCTGCTGCAACTGAAACAGTTACTACAGGAATTCAACCGTATTATCAGCGACAAGCACTTTGACCATCGCACCGACGAGCAGCATCTGGTCACCAGCTTTTGGGGTGAACAATAATGCGTTACCGGATAAAACATATCACACGCTACAACTACGCGGCCCGGGTGACGCGCTGCTACAACCTGGCCAACGTGATTCCCAGGGACACGGCCAGACAGCGCTGCCTCAGCAATCGCATCACACTATCACCCCTGCCCTCGACAACGCATAAGCGCACTGACTATTTCGGCAACAAGGCCTTCCACTTTGAAATCCAGAAAGCGCACAGTGAGCTGAGCATCACAGCAGTCAGCGAGGTGGAGGTGGCTGACAACGACAACGCGCCGAACCTCGACCTGGGAATTGCTTACAAAGACGCACAGGAATACTTCCGCAAATCCAGCAAGCCGGAAATTATCGAGGCGCGCGAATTCTTGCTCAGCTCACCGCTTATTGAGACCAGTGACGTGCTGGCTGATTATGCCAGACCGTCATTTGACCCAAAGCGCTCATTGAAATCTTGCGTCGCCGATCTCACACGCCGCATTTTCAGGGAATTCACGTACGACCCACATTTCAGCACCATCGCCACACCACTGGCCGATGTGCTAAAGCACAAAAAAGGCGTCTGTCAGGATTTTGCCCACCTCGAAGTAGGCTGCCTGCGCGCTATGGGGATTCCCGCCAAATACGTTTCCGGCTATATCGAAACGCTGCCCAAGCCGGGCGAGCAAAAGCTGGTGGGGGCCGATGCGACACACGCGTGGATAGCGTTCTTTTGCCCCGAGGAGGGCTGGGTGGAGTTCGACCCCACCAATGACAGCATGGCGGGCAATCAGCATATCGTGACCGCCTTTGGCCGCGACTATTTTGACGTTACACCCCTGCGCGGCGTTATCTTTGGCGGCGGGGCCGGGCCAGCGCTGAGTGTTTCGGTGGATGTCAGCCGTATGGCAGGGCCGCAGGCTTAGCTGAACCCAACTTGCCTAGCGGTGACCCGTGTCGTCCACACAGACTGTAAGCGCGGGCAGAGCAACAGGGGCGGCACTGTTAATACCTGAAACAGATGTAAACATCCGTTCACTATAGTGGAAATGTTTTATAGCAATCATTGATACTGTTCCTTACAGTTGGTCGAAAACAGACGGTAGGTTACACTTGCCTCACAACCAGCGGGCGGGAATGGTTATGGCTCAGCCACAACAAGAAGCAAGCGCACCAAATCGCACAGCCAGGCGTCGTCTGCGAACGCGCCAACAGTTACTGCAGGCGGTGGAGTCTCTGGTGTTATCCAGCGGCTACGAGGAAACATCGGCCGAGGCTATCGCCGAACTGGCTGATCTGGGCCGCAGCACTTTTTACAATCACTTCAATAACAAGCAAGAAGCCGTGCTGGCGACTATCACTGCACGCTTTGCGGATTACGGCAACGCCGCCTACGTACCGCAGGAGCAGAGCCCCGACCGTGCGGTGGCACTGGCGATCTCAGCCACCAGAGTATTTTTGGCGGTAGCACGCGATCCGTTTACCAAAGAATTAGTAGATCGACCGCGCTTGTTAATTCAGGCTCTGGTTGACAGCCAGTATGATTTTCTAGTGCGCGAACTGGCGGGCGGTATTGACCAGGGGCGCTTCAAATTTGTCACCAGCCTGGAGCAAACCATCACGTTATTCCTGTGGGGCAAGGTTGGTCTACTCGCGAGCGCAATCAACAACGATTCAATGGATACCATCTGCCGAGACTGGTGTCGATTGCTACTGCTAAATGTGGGAATCGCGCCAGACGAAATTGAAAGTGTCGTCAATACAGCGTTTAACGCAGTCCAGTAAATACCCCACGATGACTCACCACAAGGGGCAATAGCAGCTTCACTGATCAAGCGCCTGAGCGACAACACTACTGCCGCGCTCTATTCAGGCATCAGCAATTGTATTGCACTGTTTGCCAAGATCAATTTGACCATCGGGCGTGCTGATGGAAAGCTGCAAGACATCACCCGGTTGCAGGAAGCGAGATTGCGCTAACTGCGCCTGAGTAAATTTCCTGCGCCGCTTTTTGTCATCTTTGAGGTTCAGCACTACCGCCAGTGCAACTTTCAAACTTGTCCCCACCAACACCCCTCCCGGGGTGCCCGTTAACAGACAGTCGCCAGCTAACATGTCCGCAAAGTTGGAAATTTCAGCTAGCGTCTGCGCAGGACGATGGATAAGTAAATCGGTCGAAGCACACTGCCTGATCTCACCGTTAAGGCTTAGCGTCAGCTGCAGTGAATACAGCTGCTCGAAGTCAGGCTCATCCATCAGATACAACACAGGCCCCATGGGACAGAACGTGCGCTGGCTCTTCCCTCTGAACCACTGCAACATGGGCGAGCCAAACATAAGGTCGCGAGCTGAAACATCATTACATAGCACTAGCCCACCGACATACCTGGGAAGGTCAGCCTGCTGGATCGCAGTGGCTGCTACTATGTCTTGCTTGAGCACCAATCCCAACTCAACCTCGTAATCCAACAGCTCGCAACCACGCGGCCGCAGGATCGTTTCGTTGGGGCCGGAGATACTTGAGGCCGCCTTCATAAAGATCAGGTTTTCGCCACTACTGGCTGCGGACACACCCGCCTCGACGCGATGATCAGCATAATTCAGGCCCTGACAAAAAAGCTGCACATTGCGCGCAACAGGCGAGTTGAATCGCGCCGTGTCGGCCGGGATAGCTTGCCCCCCTATCGCGGATTCAAAACCATCCCGATCTGAGAAGTAACTGGCCATCACTTCCCGATGATCGACATACGGCTTTTCGAGCGGGTAGATGGTCTCACCGCGCAATACGCCCCATGCACCAATCGTGGCCTCCCCAACAGAATAGTTTACAACTGACGTTCCCACAGGCTCTCGCTCCTAGTATGTTTCGCGTTGTAGCCAGAACAGGCTGACAGTGCTCTCAGCCCCCTGATTTAACCGCTGATGAGTAGAAATCCGGCCAGGTTGATGGACATCAAAATGGTGCCAAAAAACAGATTGGTGTCGATTTTGTAAACCTTTTCCCCCATCTTGAAGTGAAAAGGTTTTATACCGTTCACGTCGGCCAGTGCGCCACCGAACATCGACATAGAAGCCAGCGTCACGTAAAAAGCCGCACCCCAGATAAAGTTTAGTATCGCCGCCACCACAATATGCATGTGGTAATCCACCGCCGGGGTCCATAGCAAATACAGCGCGACAACCGATATTGATGAGTTATAGAGCACCTGCCATACCACATGGAAACGTGCATGCGGCGGCCATAGCGGATTGGTGGCATGAGTCGCATTAAAATCGGCCTTGGCTGGCCCAAAAATCAACGCCACTGCCACCAGACTAAACAGCAACCGTGGTATCAGGTTCTGGTCAAATAAAGAATCCATATCACTCTCCTCCGCTGAGCGGACTTTTCAGGTTTGCGATGGCGGGCCAGGCATGAACACCCAGCCCTCCCACACCGCTAGATCAGGCCGTCGTAAGAACCGCCATCCAACTGCAGGTTCTGTCCCGAAATGTAACCGGCCTGGGCAGAACATAAAAAAGCGCAGGCATCGCCAAACTCGTTTGGCTGACCCAATCGATTCGCAGCAATCGTTGCCGCCATCTGGGCCCGTGCCTCGTCGCGGGTAATGCCCTGTATCGACATCGCCAGTTGGGCCATCTGCTCCTGCCTGTCTGTATCAAATCGCTCCGGCAGCATATTGTTGATCGACACATTGTCTCGGGCGACCTCCTTGGACAGCCCCTTGCTGAAGGCGGTGAGCGCCGAACGCGCCGATGTGGATAAGCCCATGGCAGGGTGGGGCGACTTGACCATGGCCGACGTGATATTCACGATCCGACCAAAACGACGACTGCGCATCCCGTCCACCACCGCCTGGATCAACAGCACAGGCACCAACATGTTGGCCTGCAATGCCGACAGCCAGGCCGCCTCGTCCCACTGGCTGTAATTTCCTGGCGGCGGGCCTGCATTATTGTTGACCAGTATGTCGGGTTCAGCACAGGCGTTCAGCAGCGCCTGTCGTCCCTCAGCGGTATTGATATCGGCGCATACTGCCTTCACCTCGCCACCACCAAGTGCTGACAGTGCCTCTTGTGTTGCCAGCAGCGATGCCGAATCTCGGCCGTTGATAACCACGTTGCACCCCTCCTTAACCAGAGAGTTGGCACAGGCTCTACCCAGACCTCTCGACGAGGCACACACAATGGCGTTACGCCCTTTCAGTCCCAAATCCATCTATGCCACCTTTTCCGCTTTCAATAAGGGGTTACACAACTGCGCTGCCAGTGCTGCGCACAAACGTTGCTTCGCATCGCCCATCGGGCGCTCGAACACTGCCGCAATATGGCCATCCGGACGAATCAGCAGAGCGCCTGTATCCGCCAGTGCCGCCTGCTCTCCCCAGGCCTCGTGCAGCCCGACAAAGTCAGCGCCTTCACACAGGCAGAGTACGGGGATATCGATACTATTCAGAAGCGCTCGCCAGCCCTGTTGACCGGCGGTCACCAGCAGCGAGAACTGATTTACAGGGAGCTGCTCAAGAATCGATACAGCACTGTCGCCCTCACCCTTCAGCCAAAAATGCGGCAGGTGACTGCCGGGGCTATAGCTCGGCCGATAATCACTGATATCTATGCCGGGCTCACTGCGCCAGGCTTCATCCGCATAGCTGTAACCCAGCTGCAATCCGAGACTGTCAAAGTGCGGACGCTGAACCTCTATCGCCGCCTTGAGCTCGGGTGAGGTGAGTGCCTCACTGCAGATTTTTTCAAAATGCAGTTTCTGCTGGTCTGTATTGTCACCGTACAAATAGGCAAACAGATCGAACATCTTTACAGCGTTGTGCAAGCTCTGAGTACTGTTCACCTCTGCAACGGCCTTGCGTTCTGCCTCGTAACTATCCAGCAACGCAGGTTCAGCCCAGCCATTTTCGATTGCCGCGATCTTCCAACACAGATTCTGTACATCGCCCACGCCAGTATTCAGCCCGAGCCCACCGGTAGGAGGAAACCGGTGAGCGGCATCGCCAACCAGAAAAATTCGCCCTCGGCGGTACTCATTGGCGACCTGGCTGGACATCACCCAGGGGCTGACATTACATATCGTGATATGCCCTACCGGCTTGCCAACAGCTTTGCGAATCAGGTCGATGCAGGTATCGACATCAAAATTATCGCGTGTGTGTTCTGCTGGATCACAGCGCTGCATGAGCACCCAGTTGTCCGCATGGTCATAGGCGATCATCATGGCGGAAATATCCGGATGACAGAGGAAGTAGAGTATTCCGGGATTGGCAGCGACCAGTTCCGACAAATCTGCACGAAAGTGAATCATCATATAGTGCTCAATCGCCTCGGGGCCTTCCATCGTGATTCCGAGTCTGTCCCGTATCCTGGAATTGGCGCCATCAGCAGCCAGCAGATACTGGCTGCGAACGATCACGGGGCTGGCTGCACTCTTGAGCTCTACCTGCACGCTGACACCGTCAGCATCCTGCGCCACGTCAGTACAGGTGCAGCCGCGCAAAACACTGATGTCGTTTCGCTGATCGATAGCCTGGGAAAGCAGTTGCTCAAAACGTGGCTGGGCAATATTGGCCAGTGGGTAGGGCGTCAGTGCGCGCACTGCATCATCCTGCCTTTCGTAGGGCAGCGCGCCGAGGGCGACGCCCGACAGGCTGGACATAAACTGTACCAGACCGCCCTGCGATGCTGGGGCCGCCAGACGATAAAATTCGTCCATCGCCAGGCCAACGCTGGCACAGATTTCCAGAGTTCGCGGATTAACAGCATGCGCTTTAGGTGCCGTACTGCGCTCTACTCGCCGCTCAACGATGGTAGACGCGATACCCTGATGGGATAACAATAGAGCGGCAAGCTGTCCGGCTGGACCCGCGCCCACTATCAAGACGGGCGTCTCAATCTTTACCGGAGCATGCGATTGGCCAGTCTGTTCTACTGCGTTCAAGTTAATCCTCCCATTGTTCCCCGTCACAAGCGTTACTTGCCAAAGCGATAGCTGGCAGAGAGCTCAATGCGGCGCGGATACTCATAGTTGCCATAATAAACGCCGGGCACTGCGAGCGTCGGCCCGCCAAAATTCATCGTGTGCTTATCACTGAGATTCATTCCCGCGATGGCCACTAACCAGCGCTCGTCTGAACTCTCAACAGCCACGCGCATGTTGTATTTCCAGAAGTCACCCTGGACCAGATAGGTATCCAGCGTGGGCAATACACTGAACTCGTCCTGATAGACTGCTTCGGTTCGCGCACTGAAATGGAGCACGTCACCCACAGGTACGTTGTATTCAACAAACAGTGTGCCGCTCCACTGGGGTGCAAACTCCAGTGACTCCCCTGACATATCCTGAAATGCACCGTTGTTCGCGACACAGGAGCCCCGCCACTGGTTGGTGTCTGCGGGACAACTGGAATCAAATTCGTCATAGGTAGCATCGAGGTAAGCGAGATTTGTACCTAGCATCCATTGATCGCTCAGCGCGTATAGCGCATCAAGCTCAACACCCTGCGATGTGGCCTTACCGGCATTGCCCACTTCAAAACTGGTGCCATTGAAAGATGAAACCTGCAGGTCATCGTATTGAGTATGAAACACCGCGAGGTTAATGCGGGCTGCTCCGTCAAGGAGATCGGATTTCAGGCCGAACTCGAAGTTCTCTGCCGTCTCGTCCCCGTACTCAAAATTGTCGCCGGAGCGATCGCTGCTGTTATAGCCTCCGGACTTACTTGCCCTGGCCCATGTGAAGTAGACCATTGCGCTGTCTGTGACATCCCATTGCAAGGTGAAAGTAGGATCGAGATTGCTTTCCCCACGATTCCCTTTGTTGGAATAATTACTTGAGTCGAATTCTTGTTGCAGGATCGCCAGGGCAAAAGGGTCCGTCAGTGGCTGATCGGTTTCATACTGGTAAATAACCTGTGAGGCTTTGGCTTTCTTGCTTTCAGAGGAATAGCGCAAGCCTGAGATTGCCCGAATCGACTCGGTGAAATTCCAGGTTCCCTGGGCAAAGGCCGACCAGGAAGAGGCATCCTCTTTGTAATCGATGCTACCTGTGGAACGGATAACAGGCGCATTCACGTCGAGCGGGTTTTCGGGCAGTTTCAATGTCCTGTCGACATAGAATAAACCGGCAACGTAGTCGAACCTCTCTCCCAATGGAGAGGTGACGCGCAGCTCCTGGGTGTACTGCTCAAACTCTTCATGGGTGTCCCATTTAAGAAAATCCACCACACTGTTATCCATATCGGAGAACCCCTTGCGCGTATACTCGGAGTAGCTGCCGAGATACGTCAGATCAAACTCGCCTATGGCCTGTGACACTTCCCATGTGTAGTTCGATGCATCCTGACGCAAGCGGTTGATATCGTTCTGATAACTGTGGTCATTAAGCGTGAAGTCCTCGCCGCCCGCCTCCATGCCAGCGAGCAGTGAAGCGGCCAGCGCGTCACCGGGAAAGGGCGGCAATGGCGCAGCGTAATCTCTATCGCTGATCTGGAAGCTTGTACCTTTCTCCTTGTAGTCCGAGGATTCTGCCTTGAACATGACGCGGGTACTGTCAGTAGCCTCCCAAACGAGTGTTCCGCGCAATACCTGGGCATCGTTCCTCGGGTAGGTTTCGCGGGTTGTCTTATTGTCAACGTAGGCCCCGCTCTCTGCCGTTTTGGCGACTAGCCGGACAAACAGGTTGTCTGTCAGAGGACCGGACACGAGGCCTGTCAGTTCATTCCCGTCGTACTCGAACTCATAGGTGCCGGAGATTTCCGCCTCAAATTCGTCGGTGGGCTTTGCCGTAATAACGCTAACAGCTCCCGCGATACTGTTCTTGCCAAACAGCACCCCCTGCGGTCCGCGCAAGACTTCAACACGTTCAAGATCCAGAAATGGTGCCTGAAACATCGCGGCCCGTGCCGCGTAGATACCGTCTATATACAGGCCTACTGACTGCTCAAAAGAGATAGTTCCGGCGCCACTTCCCAGCCCCCGGATAACAATAGAGTTCACCCCCGGTGAGTCACTGACATTGAGATTAGGGATCATCACAGCCAGATCCTCCATGTTCTGCATACCATTGTTACGGATCATTTCACCCGATATGGCACTCACAGAGATGGGGACATCCTGTAGGCTCTCCACCCGCTTCTGCGCCGTAACGACAACTTCCTCCAACTGTGAGGCACTCACCGGCGTTGCCGTGATGACCAACGCAGCGATCCCGATTACCGCACTTGCACTGAACTTCCAGAAAAATTCGTTCCCAGGCATTATTTTTACCTTTTTTGACGGCCAAACGACTAACAGAGACAGCGTATGGGTCTACAATCCAAGTGAACGTTAAACCATATTTGTACATCTGTCCACTATTGGATATATGGCTTGCATTGTTCTGTCGTGTTATCTGTTTCTAAAAGCGAGAGGACACCGCCACCAGGAGACACGATGGGATGCCTATTGTTGCAACAGGTAAACGGGATAAGACGCGGTTGTCGCAAGACGAAGCCGGGGACAAAATCGGGCACAGCCCGGGCCAGAACCTGTGGCCCAAACTACAGATTGCGGGGCTGCAGAAACAGGAAGGAGTTAGCCGGCGCGGGTGTCCGTTGGCGTTATCAGGATAAGCGGGGGCGGTTATTTACAGTAATACTCTTGCCCCATATCCCCTTTGCGCGGGGTTATCTTTGGCCACAGGACTGGGCGGGCGATGGGTGTCTGTCGGGTAACGGGCCCCAGCCTGAGACCCGACTGTGCACGACTTTCGCTACTGTTGGCCTTGAGAAAATGCCGCGTTTAACTGCGCTGGCAATCCCTTAATACTGCCTGACATGAGCATGCTCCAATCGTCACCATTTTTCTTCAGCGACACGACTTCCATTGCTTCAACGTCGATTTCCCCAACACTGACTCGATTCCGGGTGACAAGATGCGCAATGTTATCGCCCTCTTTAACCTCTCCGAGTATTTCGACGCCTTCGAAGTTCATTCCTCCGACCTGGTCAGCTTGCTGCATGATAAAGTTGAATATGCCTGAGAAAAACTCAACATCACTCACCGCACTAATGCTCTCAACTGTTTGGGAGGGGCCAAAAAATGTCTGAACAAACTGAGTTTGCGCTTCTGGGGGAAGCCCCTTATAGAACTCCATTGTAGTCCTGAATTCTTTGAGTTGAGCCGGGTCAAAATGACCGGCGGCGGCTGAGAAGTTGCGATTGTTGATGTCGGAGAAATACTCCAATGCACGATCACTGGCTGTTTCAGCCCATGCAACATTCGTCACTAAAATGGCAAGCAGTATTAAATACTTCATAATTGGACTCTCTTTATTATTTAAAAATGAAACCTGTGGGCAGGAGGGATTGGTGGTTTCTGAACTCGGCGGCTAAATCCACCTTAGTGAACAGTCTTTGATAGTAAACAAGCGATAGCCATCATGGAAGGGCGCTAACGCTGTATCTCAACTCAGGCTAGAAACCCCAGAACCATCAATGCCGCCAGACAAATCAGCGCCACACCGAATATTATCGACCTCAACAGCTTGATATTAAAGTAATAGCACAAGGCATAGGCCGCCCTGGACATCACAAAGCCCCAGGCTGCATACCCAGTGTACTGCGGTGACGCTTTAGCAAAAATACAAAACACCACAGCCAGAATAAAGATTGCGATGCTTTCATTGGAATTGGCCACCGTGCGTGTCACCCGAAACAGCAGATTATCGTGATCCGTGGCGATGGCGGCACCGGGAATATGACCGGATCGAATGCCTACTGCGTCAGCTACAAGTAGTTGGCAAAACAGCAGCAGAGACATCGCTCCCATTGCGGAGATTGTGCCCTGATAAGCCTGCAATATATCCATTTGATGCTTGATGCCTTAGGGGGAGTAAGACGAATGCTACACCCCGCGCCCGCGGGAAACAACATGCCTGAGGCGATCGCTTACCCTCTCACGCACCGCAACACTGATGCGCAAGAGCCGGAGAAGCCGCGCCGCGAATCAGCGCGCTGCCTATAACCGCTCAGGCTTCAGATACCCCCAGCAAATAGACGTCGAACTGTATGGTTTCTGCAGAACCCTCATACGCAGAGACATCAAAAACATTGTCACTCGTTTCTACAAACTGCAACCAGTGCCAGCCCGGCGCATCTATAACAATATTATGATTATAAATATCGGAATAGGCAGTGTACTGCCCAGTCACCTGTGCGGCATTCGAAAAGTACACCAGAATATAGGTTCGATCGGAAATCGTATCCGAAAAACCACCGCCGCCCATCACATCCTGATAGCGCGGCAGGAAGTTGAAAGTCCCCAGCCGTAGAACTTTTGTCTCTGGCGGCTCGATAGCGAGCGGTGAGTCTGTTAGTGGTAGTGCACGCCTATCCATGTCTTTAGGCAGAACAAGTGAAAAGCGCTGCGCATTTTCTGGTGTGGCGACATAAATGATATCGTCTCCTGGTGTACCGTATATATTTCCAGGAATGGATGGAAAAACCAGACTCAAGCCCTGCTCTGAATAGTGCTTCAGCGTCTTTCCACTCGGAGAGAGATATGCATATTGCAAACTGTAGGTATCCGTAGCAACGACATCCCTATTGGGCGTTGCGCAGCCAACAAGCCACATCGCGATGAAGATCAATCCAAGTTTTTTCATACCAATCCTATACAAGAGAGCTCGGCCTGCTGTGACAGTACAACACCTGAAAATTCTACGCTTACATGCACCGATGACACAAACTTCGCCGCAGTATACTCTGAGACCCAGCCCCAAAGATGATAAAGCCCTATTCCCGCTCGCCATAATGCGCTGTGGCGCTAGTATTCCAGAAGAATGACGTACTTCTTCTGCCACAACTTTCTGCTAAAATCGCCGCATCGTAAATTGAACAGAGCAAAGCAACACCATGGCGCAATACGTCTACACTATGAATCGGGTCGGCAAGGTCGTACCGCCGAAAAAAACCATCCTGCAGGATATCTCCCTGTCATTTTTCCCCGGTGCCAAAATCGGCGTGCTGGGCCTGAACGGTTCGGGAAAATCTACCCTGCTGCGTATTATGGCTGGTATCGATACCGACATTCTCGGCGAGGCTCGCCCGCAGCCCGGCATAAAAATCGGCTATCTGCCGCAGGAACCGCAACTCAATTCAGAGAAAGATGTGCGCGGCAACGTAGAGGAAGGCGTGCAGGAAGCCATCGATGCGCTGGCAGCCCTGGAGAAAGTGTACGCTGACTACGCTGAACCTGACGCAGACTTCGACGCGCTGGCCAAGGAACAGGCACGGCTGGAAGATATTATTCAGGCGACAGACGCGCACAACATTGACCACAAACTGGAAGTCGCCGCTGACGCGCTGCGCCTGCCACCGTGGGATGCGAACGTGGATACGCTTTCAGGCGGCGAACGACGACGTGTGGCGCTGTGTCGACTGCTGCTGTCCAACCCCGATATGTTGTTGCTGGACGAACCCACCAACCACCTGGACGCGGAGAGCGTAGCCTGGCTGGAGCGTTTTCTGCACGACTACCCGGGTACGGTAGTGGCGATCACGCACGATCGCTATTTTCTGGATAATGCGGCGGGCTGGATCCTCGAGCTTGATCGTGGCCGCGGCATTCCCTACGAAGGGAATTACTCAGATTGGCTGGACGCTAAAGAAAAACGTTTGGCGCAGGAGCAGCGCCAGGAGGCCTCGCACCAGAAGTCTATCAAGTCGGAACTGGAGTGGGTACGCAGTAACCCCAAGGGTCGGCAAGCCAAGAGTAAAGCGCGCCTGCAGCGCTTTGAAGAATTGCAGTCGCAGGAATTCCAGAGCCGCAATGAGACCAACGAAATTTACATCCCGCCCGGTCAGCGTCTGGGAGACAAGGTCATCGAAGTGGCTAATCTCTCCAAAAGTTTCGGTGACCGTTTGTTGTTCGATGATGTGAGCTTTACCGTACCCAAGGGCAGTATCGTGGGTATTATCGGGGCCAATGGCATGGGTAAATCCACACTCTTCAAGATTCTGATGGGGGCAGAGCAGCCCGACGGTGGAGAGGTTACCGTGGGTGAGACCGTGCAACTGGGTTATGTGGATCAGTCCCGCGACGATCTGGACGGTAGCAAAACCGTGTGGGAAGAGTTGTCCGATGGCCAGGATATTATTCGCATAGGCACCTACGAGGTTCCCTCCCGCTCCTACGTTGGGCGCTTCAACTTCAAAGGGTCCGATCAGCAAAAATACGTCAAGGATCTGTCCGGCGGTGAACGCAATCGATTGCACCTGGCCAAGTTGTTAAAACAGGGGGCCAATGTCTTGCTGCTGGATGAGCCCACTAACGACCTGGATGTGGAAACCCTGCGCGCACTGGAAGAGGCCCTGCTGACATTCCCGGGCGCGGCCATGGTGATCTCGCACGACCGCTGGTTTCTGGACCGCATCGCCACGCATATATTGGCTTATGAAGACGATGGTGGCGTAGTGTTCCACGAGGGCAACTTCAGCGATTATGAAGAGGATCGCAAAGCGCGCCTCGGCGCCGCCGCGGATCAGCCACAGCGGCTCAAATATCGCAAACTGAAGTAGCGAGCAGTTACCGCTCGAATTGAGTTTCCGATGCTAACGGAGCGCGAGTGATTAGCACTTTGCGTTTTGAAGTGAGCCACTACCCAGTCACAACAGCAGCCGTTTTTTCTCAAGGTAGATGGTGTTACCGTTCTCGCAATCGGGCGTGGGCGGCGCTATAGTTGCGTCTGGATACGAGGAACAAGAGCCACGATATGACCGAACATGCTAGTGAAAAGCGCCGCTGCACCCGTGTCGAGCTGGCGCTGCCGGTGGAAGTACACCAGGGCGGGAGTGTGTGGCGCCAGCGTCTCATCGATATCTCTCTTACAGGCGTGGCTACCGACCAGCCAGAGGTATGGGACGCCCAGTACAACGAGCCCTTTACGCTGATCGTCAAACTGGACGAAGGTAGCACGCTGGAGCTACACGCCTACCTGCAACACGTGGAAGCTGGCCGTCTGGGATTTGCTGTGCAACATGTGGATAGGGAAAACATGGAGCCTCTACTGGAAGTGCTGCAGGCTCATATGGACATGGCCACTCTGGAAGAAGAGCTCGACCAGCTGGCCACCTAGCCACGGCCCAACAAACCTACTCCAACGCCTCCAGCGCATCGGCCAGCTTCGCTACAGCTGTCACCTGCATTCCCTTGATCGGCCCTTTGGGTGCATTACCCTTGGGCACGATCGCCCGGGTAAAACCGTGTTTGGCGGCCTCGGCAAGACGGTCCTGCCCATTGGGCACGGGGCGAATCTCACCAGACAAACCGACCTCACCAAAAATCACCATATCCCGGGGCAGTATCCTGTCGCGAAAGCTGGACACTATCGCCAGTAGCAACGCCAGATCCGCACTGGTTTCCAATACCTTTACGCCACCGACGACATTGGCGAAGACATCCTGATCACCCACCTGCAGGCCACCGTGGCGATGCAACACCGCCAGCAGCATGGCTAGCCGGTTTTGCTCAAGGCCCACAGCGACCCGGCGAGGATTACCCAGTTGACTGTCATCCACCAATGCCTGGATTTCGACCAGCAATGGGCGCGTCCCCTCCCACACCACCATCACAACACTGCCAGAGGCGGGCTCACTGCCGCGATCGAGAAAGATCGCGGAGGGGTTTTTCACCTCGCGCATGCCCTGCTCGGTCATGGCGAAAATACCCAGTTCATTGACGGCACCAAAACGGTTCTTCTGCCCACGCAATGTCCGAAAGCGCGCGTCGTCGCTTCCCTCCAGCAAAATAGAACAATCGATCATATGCTCCAGCACTTTCGGGCCCGCAAGCGAACCATCCTTGGTGACATGGCCCACCAGGAACAACACGGTGCCCGTTTGCTTGGCGTAGCGGATGAGGTAGGCGGCACATTCACGCACCTGAGAGACGCTACCCGGCGCGGAGGCGATCTCATCGGTATGCACCACCTGAATGGAATCGACAACCAGTACCTTTGGCTTCAACTCCTGGGCCGAAGCGACAATGGCCTCAACGTTGGTTTCCGACATCAGGCGAAGCCTGTCGGTGGGCAATTGCAGCCGCTGGGCGCGCATCGCAACCTGCTGCAGTGACTCCTCCCCCGTGACGTACAGGGCATCCATGGTGCTGGCCAGATGGCACATGGTCTGTAACAACAGCGTACTTTTACCCGCACCGGGATAGCCGCCCACCAAAATGGCGGAACCGGGCACCAGACCACCACCGAGCACACGGTCAAACTCCTCGGTGCCGGAGGACACCCGCGGCAGATCCTGCAGATCGATGTCTTTCAGCACCCGCGCACTTTCCAGCGCACCGGCAAAACCCGCCCGCTTGCCACTGACCGGCGCACCGGCACCCGCGCGACCCGAACCCTTTTCCGGGCCCAGCTTAATTTCGGTGAGCGTGTTCCAGGCCCCGCAGTCGTTACACTGGCCCTGCCACTTTACGTAATCCGAGCCGCAGTCATTGCAGACAAACGCGGTCTTTTGCTTAGCCATTTTCAGTCCTGATTTATTAACCGCATTACGCTGGATAACAGCGCGCGCGGCCCAAGGCGCAGGAAAATACCGCTGCCCTTATCCGGTTTACGCGCACCGCATTGACGAATGCGGTATCCTACCAAACTTGCGACCCGATTCCGGTAAAACGATGTCAGATTTCTCACTCATCCCTGAGCGCCAGCTGTTATTTTCCCCGGAGCTGGCGGCGACCATTGGTCTTGAGGAAGCCATATTGTTACAACACCTGCAGCAGGTGTTCGAGCACCACAGTCCGCAATTGCGCAACGGCTTTGCCTGGTTCACTATCGAGCGCGCATTCTTGTTGCGCACTCTGCCGTTCTGGACGGTGGAGGATCTGCATCGCGTCAGCCGCTCGCTGGTGGACAAAGGCATTCTCCTGATCGATACACCGCCGCTACTGACAGCGCAGCAGTTAACGTTCGCGGTCAACGAGCCGGCGGCGACCAGCGAACCAGTAGCCGCCCCCGCACCGCCCAATCCCGCACCCCCGGTGACGCTACCCACCCGGCGCAGCGCCGGTCTGCTCCCGGTACACTGGTCACCCAGTGAGGACATGCTGCAGTTGCTGGCAATGAACCACAACATACCTCGACAGTTCGCGCTGGACCAACTGGAAGATTTCGTCTTTTACTGGCGCGAAAGGGGCGAAACCAGCCATGCGTGGGAGAACAAGTTCCGCCAACACGTCATTGCCATCTGGCGGCGCCAACAGCAGCACCAGGCCGAGGCCTTCAGGGTCCCCCAAAGCACCACACTGGATAACAACTGGCGCCCCAGCGCAGACGCCATGGAAATCATGGAACGCAGTGAGATTGCCCGCGATTTTATCGAGGACGCCATCCCCGAGTTCATCCTCTACTGGCGCGAGCGCGGCACCAACCCGAAGGAACTCAACTCAAAGTTTATCCAGCATATTCGCATCCAATGGGCCAAATACACCTCCAGCCTGGAGCACAGCACACAACCCAAGCGCATCAGCGAGCAGTGGCAACCCACTGAGGATGTGTACGACATTTTGCGCCTGTCACACATAGACACTGAATTTGCCCGCTCACTATTGCCGGAGTTCATCGTATACTGGCGCGACAGCAACCAGGCGCACACGTCCTGGAACAGCAAGTTTTTACAGCATGTGAAGTATCACTGGGCAAAACGCCACCAGCTCGAACACGCAGGACACAGCCATGCCGGACAGCAGGGAAATAGTACAACGGGTCGCACAAGAGATCGCAGCCTCGAACAAGACCTCACCGACACCTCATGGGCAGACTGACACAGCGCGCAAACAGGCGACCGAAGCGCATGTCGAGGCGATCAACCAGGTATTCGCGCTGTTTCGCCTGAACTACCACAACCAGTACTACGCCGCCTATCCCGGCGCGGACCAACTCAATCAGATCAAGAAACTGTGGCTGGACGCCCTTTCAGATTATCCCGTGGAGCATATCCTCAAGGGTGCCAGGCACGCCATCGAGAATAGTGAATACCTACCTACGCTCAACCGCATGTTGGAATGCTGTCAACAGGGCCTGGGCGAACTAGGGTTGCGACCGGCTCACGACGCCTATGTAGAAGCCTGCCGCGCCCCTTCGCCCAAATCGGCCCAGCGCTGGAGCCACCCCGCCGTTTATCTGGCCGGCCGGGACAGTGACTGGTTCTTTCTCGCCAACAATACCGAACGCACCAGCTGGCCTGTGTTCAAGTCACATTATGATCGGTACTGCGCGCGCGTCATGCGCGGGGAATCACTGGAAGTACCTGAACCTGCCGCGCTGGAAAAACACGTAGCAGCGCCGCTGGATCGGGAGGAGCAACTGGCTCGCCTGCGGGCGCTGCGGGAACAAACCGGCCTGTAAACGCACGACTTACGCCGCATAGCGGTGTTTGATCTGGCGCCGGTCGAGGAAAACTCCCGGGCGTTCTTCACGCTCGGACTCCACCCTCTGGCAGTCGTCCAGTTTTAGTGCTCGTCGTAGGCACCGCGCGCGAGGTTTTCGAAACGGGTGTACTGCCCGATAAAGGCCAGGCGGCAACTCCCGATGGGGCCGTTACGCTGCTTGCCGATGATGATTTCTGCCACGCCCTTGTCTTCCGAATCCTCGTGGTACACCTCATCGCGATAGATAAACATGATGACATCGGCATCCTGCTCGATCGCACCCGATTCACGCAGGTCCGAGTTGACCGGACGCTTGTTGGGGCGCTGCTCCAGTGAGCGGTTGAGCTGCGACAAGGCCACCATCGGCACCTTGAACTCTTTGGCGATGGCCTTGAGGCTACGGGAAATCTCGGAGATCTCGGCAGTACGCCCCTCCGATGCCCCGGCCACCTGCATCAGCTGCATATAATCGACCATAATCATGCCCAGGCCGCCGTTCTCACGCGCCACCCTGCGAGCACGGCTGCGCAGTTCAGTTGGCGTCAGCGCAGGCGTATCGTCGATAAACAGCGGCACATCCTTGAGTTTGGACACCGCTTGGCTCAACTTGGGCCAATCTTCCTGTTCCAGCTTGCCGTTGCGCACTCGCGACTGATCGATGCGGCCGATAGAAGACAGCATACGAATGATCAGCGAATCCGCCGGCATCTCCATACTGAACACGAGAATGGGCTTTTTCTGGTTCAGCACCGCATTCTCCACCAGGTTCATCGCGAAACTGGTTTTGCCCATGGAGGGCCGGCCAGCCACGATAATGAGGNCGGATTCCTGCAGGCCCGATGTCATGTTGTCCAGCTCGATAAAGCCGGTGCTTAGGCCGGTGATGTCACCGCCGGACTGAAACAGCTCTTCAATACGCGCCAGAGCCGTCTGCAGTAGTGGGTTAACATCCTGCGGGCCACCGGATTTAGGGCCCTCCTCGGATATCTGCATAATGCGGCGCTCGGCCAGATCGAGCAGCTCCTCGGATTTGCGCCCTTCGGGGTTAAACCCGCTCTCGGCAATATCCTGCGCGGCCTCGATCAGCTTGCGCAAACTGGCGCGTTCGCGCACGACCTGCGCATACGCACGGATATTGGAAGCACTGGGGGTATTCTGTGCCAGCTCGGCTAGATAGGGCAGGCCACCCGCTGTTTCCAGCTCGCCCGAGGCCTCCAGCTTATCGGCCACTGTAATAACATCCACCGGCTCGGCTGCCTCGGCAAGCTGCGCAATCTGGCGGAACACCAGCCGGTGTCCGGGGCGGTAGAAATCGCTGGCCGAGACGATCTCGGCAACCGCGTCCCAACCGTCTGCAGACAACAACAGACCACCGAGCACCGACTGCTCTGCCTCAACGGAGTGCGGCTGCATCTTGATGCGCGCAAGCTCACCACCTTCACCAGGGTGGTGCAGCTCAGAGACATTGCCTGGGTAATCTGGGTCGGACATAACATGCAATATTTTTTAGGGGTACACAGCCTATCCGAAATGGGCATCAAGCAGAAGTGAAAACGCGCCGGATTGGCCTTTCACATGCCCGGGAATGCAGCGTAGATACTTCACGACACGGGGTTCACGAAGCAACATGAAATTCCATTTTCCCAGGCATAAAAAAGCACCGACCACGAATGACCGGTGCCTAAACGGATATCACGTGGCCGCCATTACGGTGCCACCTGTGTGATTTACTCGGCGATTACCGCAACAACAACAGTAGCGTCGACGTCACCGTGAACCTGAATAGCGATTTCAAACTCGCCCAGTTCACGCAGTGCGCCGCTTGGCAGGCGAACTTCAGATTTGTCCACTTCACAGCCCAGCGCGGTGATGGCGTCGGCGATATCGCGTGTGCCAACTGAACCGAACAACTTGCCTTCTTCACCGGCGTTAGCGGCGATAGTCACCATATCCAGCGCATTGATGGTATCCGCGCGCTTCTGGGCTTCTGCCATCTGCGCATCGGCGGCTGCTTCCAGCTCGGCGCGACGTGATTCAAACGAGGCAGTGTTCTCTTCAGTGGCGTGCACTGCCTTGCCCTGTGGAATCAGGTAGTTGCGGCCAAACCCGGCTTTCACTTTCACTGTCTCACCAAGCTTGCCCAACTTGCTGATGTTCTCCAGCAATATGACGTCCATCTTACGTTCCTCTTTTCGGGTAGTGGTTTACCACTACTTCAATTGTCTCGATCGTTGTTCTGATCGTTGTTTTCATCACCAGCGCCGTCGTCATCGTCACGCCGGCTCAATTCATTGCCTGGCCCCTTGGACCAGCGCTGGCGGAAGTTCATCCAGCTGTCGGCGACAGCAAACAACACGACCAGCAGCTTCACAGGGTCAAAGATGAGCCAGGCGATATAAAATCCCGTCAGCCATCCCGTACCCCGCCCGCGCATCTCGGCACGAGCATGTAACAGCGACAAACCCGCGAAGGTCAGCGGGATGAGGCATATCATTGCCCAGGTGCGGTACTGCAGGCCCAGGCTATAAAGCCCGACCGCTGCCACCAACAACAGCGAAGTCACCGTCGCCGGGTAGTACAGCGCCTTGAACTCAACACTGAAGCCACCCACGTTGTACAGCGCCGCTTGCCAGTAACGCGCCAACAGCAGGCACAACACTGACATGGTGGCCGTTCCCGCACCCAACATACCGGCAATTTGCGGCGCGTCGGGCCTGGGTAACTCCATCACCTCACCACCCTGGGACAACTGCTGCTCCAGCGAAGCCAAAAACTCACTGAAGTAAGCCACCATCTGATCCAGGTAGGCTCCGGCAAAGGCCATCAAGGCCAAGCCAGTCACTGCGCCCACCCCCACCGCTGACAGTACTGCTAGCGGCAGGTTTATCGTGTTGCGCAACACCAGCGCCAGTACCATAGTCCCGGCAAGTAATGTCAGTGGCCCGCTGTCTCCGAAGGCATACACCAGCGTCCCCGCTGGCAATAGCGCCCACATAAACAGCCAAAGCCCTGCCCCTGCACCTTTGCGCAGAGTGACCAGCGCCAATGCGGCGGCGCTGATCCAGCAAAATAACAAACTGCCTGCGCCCGCTACTACAACCAGCAACGCCTGCAGGCGTCCGCGCATGACAAGTTCTGCCAAGCCCTTCAAGTTAAACCTCGACTGGGCAATACGCGGCTCAAAATATTTCTACAGGTGCGAATCCGTGTATGGCAACAATGACAGGAAACGCGCGCGCTTGATGGCGGTTGCCAGCTGGCGCTGATACTTGGCTTTGGTGCCTGTAATACGGCTGGGTACAATCTTGCCGGTTTCAGATACGTACGCCTTCAGGGTTTCCAGGTCCTTGTAATCAATTTCCTTGGTGCCTTCAGCGGTAAAGCGACAAAACTTACGGCGACGGAAAAAACGTGCCATGGTGATTCTCCTCTAAACCTCAATATTCATTACGTGATTCTGTGCGCGAGTGCGGTGACTTAATCGTCGCTGGACTCTTCGTCATCACTGGAATCGTCATCGTTAGTGCTTTCAGCTGCTTCAGCGCGGGCTGCATCAGCTGCCTGGCGCTCTTCGTAGCGGCTCTTGCGCTCGCGATTTTCTTTCTCAGCTTTCATGATGAAAGATTCTTCGGTCACAGATTCATCACGTCGGATCACCAGATTACGGATAACGGCGTCGTTGTAACGGAAAGTGGTGGTCAGCTCTTCCATAGCGTCGTTGGACGCCTCCACATTCATCAGCACGTAGTGTGCCTTGTGGATCTTGTTGATCGGGTAGGCCAACTGGCGGCGACCCCAATCTTCAAGGCGATGGACCTGGCCACCGTCTTTCTGGATTGCTGTGGTGTAGCGCTCGATCATACCGGGCACTTGTTCGGACTGGTCCGGATGGACCATAAATACGATCTCGTAATGTCGCATTCGAAAGCTCCTTACGGGTTAATGCTACCCACTAAAATGGTGTAGCAAGGAGGATCGGCTATTCAAAACAGCCGGGCAAATTTTGAGGGAGCGGAGTCTACCGAGTTTGTCGGCAAGTGACAAGGGGCGTTTTGGCGACAGTTTGCTTAACCACTTACCCGCGCTGCCGCACGGCCTCGAACAGGAAGATACCGGCGGCGACCGACACATTGAGACTGCTCACCGAACCGGCCATGGGGAGGTGAATAAGAAAATCACACTGTTCACGCGTCAGCCGCCGCATGCCCTTGCCCTCGGCGCCCATCACCAGCGCCAACGATGCAGTTAAGTCACTGTTATACAATGATTTTTCAGCATCACCGTCGGTACCAAACAGCCACACGCCGCGCGCCTTCAGGGCCTGCAGTGTGCGACTGATATTGGTGACCCGGACAAACGGGACCACCTCGGCAGCACCGCAGGCCACCTTGTGCACCACCGGTGTCAGATCCGCCGAGTTGTCCTTGGGCACCACGACAGCATCCACCCCCGCAGCGTCTGCGCTGCGCAGACAGGCACCCAGATTGTGGGGATCAGTGACCCCGTCCAGCACCAGGATCAGTACCGCACCGCTTTTATCGTCCACCGCCTGCAGCAGTTCCGCTTCATCCCACAGATTGGATGCGGTGTCGGCTACACCGGCAGAATCCTGCACCTGTGCTATAGCGCCCTGATGGCGGCCGTTGACTAACTTATCCAGCCCGGCGCGCGGTTCGCGATCCACCGCAACGCCCTGATTTTGCGCCAGCTCCATCAGACCGTTGATGCGTTTGTCGTTGCGCCCCGCTTGCAGCAGCAGGCGCTGCACTGCTTTGGCATTTTGCCGCAGCAGGCTATCCACCGCGTGAATGCCATAGACGTAACGCATTCTCAGCGGCGCCGCCTGAGGCCAGTCTTGCCCTTGGACTTGCGAGGAGCGCTGGTGCTCTTATCTTTCTTTGGCGCTTTTTTTGCCGGCTTGGCCGCGCCTTTAGCGCCGGCTTTTTTCGCGGGCTTGCTGTCGATCATCTCAAGATCGATCTTGCGGTCATCCAGATCAACCCTGGCCACCTGCACGCGCACACTACCACCGAGCTGAAAACTGCGCCCGGAGCGCTCACCCGTGAGCCGCTGCCGCGCTTTATCGAAGTTATAGTAGTCACCGGGCAGGGCCGTGATGTGCACCAACCCCTCTATATAGAGATCCTCCAGCTCCACAAACAAGCCGAAGCTCGTCACCGCAGCGATCACACCGTTGAATTCATCCCCAACATGCTCCTGCAGGTACTCGCACTTGAGCCAGGCATTGACCTCGCGTGTGGCCTCGTCTGCGCGCCGCTCAGACATCGAGCAGTGTTCGCCATTAACCACCATGGCGTTAATGTCGTAGGGGAAGATTTTCTTGGCCGGAATATTTTTCGCACCCTTGACCCGCAGCACACCCTTGGCACTGGCACTGCGGCGAATGAGATGCCGTATGCCCCGGTGTACCAGCAAATCGGGGTAGCGCCGAATGGGCGAGGTGAAATGGGCGTAAGCCTCATAGTGCAAACCAAAGTGGCCCTTGTTCTCCGGCTGATAGACCGCCTGACTTAGCGAGCGCAGCAGCATGGTCTGAATCACGTGCGCATCCTCCCGACCGTCAATCTGCTGCAGGAGATGTTGGTAGTCCAGCGGCGTAGGCTTGGCACCACCGCCAAGATCCAGACCGAGTTCACCGAGAAACTTCCTCAGACCCTCGAGTTTCTCCTCGCTGGGCCCCTCGTGTACCCGAAACAGTATGGGCAGCTGATTGGCATCGTAGAAACGTGCCGTGGCGACATTCGCACACAGCATGCACTCCTCGATCAACTTGTGCGCATCGTTGCGCACCACCGGCACGATGGCATCGATCTTACGGTTCTCATCGAAAATAATGCGGGTTTCCACGGTCTCGAAATCGATCGCTCCGCGCTTGTCCCGCGCCGCACGCAGCACATGGTAGAGGCCGTGCAGGCGCTTCAGATCCGGCACGCGCCGCTTGTCGACATCGGGATGCTTGCCCTTCTCCAGCACCTCGCCCACCTGCGTATAGGTTAGACGGGCGTGTGAGTGGATAACGGCCTCATAGAAACGGTACTTGGACAGCACACCCTTGGCGCTGAGTTCCATCTCACAGACCATCGCCAGGCGATCGACTGCCGGTTTTAATGAACACAAACCATTCGACAGGGCCTCCGGCAGCATGGGCACTACCCGCGCGGGGAAATAGACCGAGTTACCGCGCAGTGCGGCCTCCTGATCGAGCGCAGAGCCCGGTGCCACATAGTGCGAAACATCTGCAATTGCCACCCACAAACGCCATTTACCCGCCTTGGTGTGCTCGCAATACACGGCGTCGTCAAAGTCGCGCGCATCCTCGCCGTCTATCGTGACAAAGGGCAATTTACGCAGGTCAACCCGGTGCTCTTTATCGGCCTCCAGCGGCTCTGCTTCAAGGCTCGCCGCTTCCTGGCGCACCTCATCGGGCCATTCCCAGGGAATACCATGGGAGCGAATGGCAACGTCAATTTCCATGCCGGGATCCAGATGATCGCCCAGCACCTCAGCAACACGCCCCTTGGCGCCAAACCGGCGGGTGGGATACTCGGTGATCTCTACCGTGACGATCTGGCCGGAAATGGCCTCGCCTTTCTCCTTGGGAGGAATGAGTATCTGCTGCGTGAGCCGGCCATTGTCGGGCACAACAAAGCCAATACCACTCTCTTCCTGATAGCGACCGACAACTGTCTTGTGCTTGCGCTGCAGCACCTCAATAACCTTGCCTTCCAGACGCCCGCGCCTGTCCTCGCCGGTCACCTGCACCAGGGCCTCATCACCGTCGAACACAAAGTGCATTTGTCTGGCGCTGAGGTAGATGTCATCGCCCCCGGCGATTGGCATTGCAAAGCCGTAGCCATCGCGATGGCCCTGCACACGGCAGTGCGTAAGGTTCATCTTGTCCACCAGGCCGTAGGCACCGCGGCGGTTAACCATCAGCTGACCGTCGCGTTCCATCGCCCGCAGACGCTTCTGCAGCGCATCGACCTGCTCAGGCTCTTTCAGACCAAGCGATGTAGCGATTTCGGCGTGATCAAGGGGTTTTTCCGCATCAGCCAGAAGCTCGAGTATCACTTCGCGGCTGGGAATGGGGTTTTCGTAGCGCTCGGCTTCGCGAGCAGCGTGGGGATCGGCAATCTTGCCTTTTTTTGTCATAAAGTTGATTTCTTCCTTCAGAAATTATTGTTCGAAACATTCTATTGTTTGCGTATTATACGCGAGGAGAGCCCGCCCCGTCTCTTGGGCGTTGACAAAGCCGCGCCAGAAAAGTAAAGTCGCCGCCCTCAGAAACTTCGGCGCACAGTATAGGCCGTAAGGTTCTGTTTTGCCCAGATGGTGAAATTGGTAGACACGCTAGCTTCAGGTGCTAGTGCTCGCAAGGGCGTGGAGGTTCAAGTCCTCTTCTGGGCACCATACTTATATATCAGCATATTTCACTTAGTCTCCCCCTTCAAATAAAACTCAAGAATACACTTGAAATACAGTGATTTCCTGCCCCTGCCTGTCTCATCAGGTATTATTCNGCCTCATCATAACCCACTGCTTGATGGGGGTATATCTGGGGGTATAAAATGAAAATTGAATGAGGGAGATTATTCAATGCCTCTTACCAATCCAGGCGTTAAGAACGCACCTATCAAAGAGAAAAACTACAAGCTTAGCGATGAAAAGGGCTTGTACCTGCTAGTGCACAAGAACGGCAGCAAGTACTGGCGCATGAAATACCGCTTTGCGGGAAAAGAAAAAGTACTCGCCTTAGGAGTTTATCCAGACGTTACACTTAAACATGCACGCATAGACCGTGATGAGGCCAGACTCCAGCTTTCACGAACTATTGACCCAAGCCAACTAAAGCAAACCTTAAAGGTCGAAAGAAATGAAGCTCACGGCAACAGCTTTAAGGCAGTTGCACTGGACTGGTTTGACCGCAATAAGTCCACACTGGCAGCCGAGACGCTTAAGAAGCGCAAGTGGATACTTGAGGATAAGCTCTTCCCCACTATTGGCACACTTCCTCTTAAAGAGATAACCCCTCCTCAGATACTGAGAACGCTTAGGAGGATTGAAGATAAAGGTAATGTGGAGACAGCCAATAGAGCCAAAATGGTAGCCAGCCAAATATTTAGGTATGCCGTGGCTAATGGCATAGCAGAGGTAGACCCGACCCGTGACCTGAAAGGCGCACTAATGGCCTCAAAAGCTAACCATCTTGCAGCACTAACCAAACCTGAAGACGTAGGTAAGCTACTGGTCGATATCGACAATTACCAAGGCACACCTATCATCCAAGGCTTACTGAAGCTAAGCCCACTGGTATTCCAACGACCTGGAGAAATACGTCACATGGAATGGAGTGAGATTAACTTTTCAGCTGGTAGGTGGGAGATACCGGCAGAAAAAATGAAGATGGGGGCCGCTCATATAGTGCCATTAGCCAAGCAGTCTCTTGAGATTTTGGAAGAACTGAAGCCATTTTCTGAAGACCGAGGCCAATATGTATTCCCCGCCCAAGGTAAACGAGGCAGACCTGCCAGTGACGCAACGGTTACACGCTGTCTTCGCAATATGGGATATAGCTCTAAACAAATGACTGCACATGGATTTAGAGCCATGGCTCGAACCATGCTAGATGAGATACTTGAGTACCCTCCACACCTAATAGAGCAGCAAATCAGCCATGCGGTGCATGACCCTCTTGGTCGAGCCTACAATAGAACATCACACCTACAACAGCGGAAAGACATGATGCAGACTTGGGCTGATTATCTTGACAACCTTAAAAAGCAAACGCGAGCAGGCAATGTAACTACTGCTTCGTTTTGATCAGCCTAGCAAGTCCCTAGATAGGTATTGTTATTATGAATGCTAGTGAATTTGTTCAGTGGGCAAGTCAATACTCAGAGATTCCACTTAAGCAGCTGGTGGACACCTGGTCAATTTCTACAGCACAAGATGCTGATAGTGTTAGGGCAGTATTGGTGCGGCTTTTAATTCATAAGCCTTCTAGCATCCTATTTGACTATGGACACCCTAAGATACAAGCCTATCTACATTCAATAGATAGGCCGCATACCGGCTCAGGTTGTGATAATGGTGGCGGTGATGTCTTTTACTTTAAAATGGATGCGTGGGACGGAATAAGACTTCTTGAAAATGATGTTGAAGGCTGCTCAGTTAATCTCGATG
Source organism: Halioglobus japonicus (assembly GCA_902705825.1). Classification (GTDB taxonomy): domain Bacteria; phylum Pseudomonadota; class Gammaproteobacteria; order Pseudomonadales; family Halieaceae; genus Marimicrobium. Next base: position 137,395 of record CACSIL010000004.1, read on the forward strand.
AGTTTAAGCAACTCCTCTATTCCCATATGGGTGTATCGCTTGCGGATGTATTGGTCAGCCCGCAAGTAGGTAGTGGCACGGCTTCGGCATCAATTGATAGCCCTGAAGGCGATATAGAAATTTCATCACAGAGCATACTAGCCGATGTTGATTCTGCAAGCTGCCCTGCTTATGGGTCTCCACTATTTTCAGAGTGCCAAGGGTTTCGTTTATGGAAGATGCTACCCTACTTTACAAAAATCTTGTGGGAAGATCGCATAGGTGAATCCTTGCGTAACGAGTTTTCAGCTAAAGAATTGCGTCACCCACTAGCCGATCATTTTGACATTTCAGCAACAGCAGCTAACTACTTGAGATTAGTTACCTCAGACTCTGTTACGAGACACCAAGGTAGTGGCCGCTCTCTGTCGGAATATGTGGTTCCGCTAATTCTAATACTCTGGGATAGCAATACAGTTAGTTGTGATCTGTACAACATGGATAGAGCGAAACGGAAAAGTCTAATCAAGGATGTCTCAGGTTTAACGCCTGGAGAGGTGGATGCGGTAGTCCGAATTGCCACTCCTGAAATAAAACTGCAATCAGGGACAAAGGCCAATACGGATTCAACCGAGAGAAAGGTATCTGAGGCCAGTAGGTTCATCGGTGAAGACATTACTGAAAATGAACTAAAACAAGCTTATCCGCTATACCGCGAATTGTTATCAAAACTAAGAGAAGTACTTCCTTCCAACTAAGGCCCGCCTGCCTTCCATCATAAAACACACAAAAACGCGCCCTAGGTAGACCGGTTCAACGGTTCGGTCGGTGCGTTTTCATCGTCCAATGTCCTCCCTAAACTCTCCGAAAACCTGAAATGGAGCTGCTTTCAGCTCCATGGGATATGAGGTGTATTTATGCAGGATGTTCGAATCCGTGGTAGTCCATTTGAGAGTACCAATATTGTAGAACGCTTTCATCGCGCTCGAAAGTGCAGATTTCCACTGGCTGTACCTAGTTGGTGTGCGACGAATGAATGAGTCCGAAAGGACGTGATAAATACGCAGTTGAGGTGGTTGCAGTTATGAAGTCACGAAAATACTTACGCTGGCAGGATGTCTTGACGCGCTACGGGATTAGCCGTGCGACTGGTCATCGTTGGCTTAAGCAGCATCTTCTGCCACAACCTGTGTACATATCCAGGACTCCATTGTGGTTAGAGTCTGATCTGGATGCCTTTGATGCTAATAGATCTATAGACACATAGTTTACTAAACAGAAGGAATATGAAATGTCTACTTTGAATGAAAATACAGGGGCTGGTTCATCTGGCCTCATGGAGATTTGGCGACAACTTGACGACGCTAAAGCGGAAGCAGAAAAACTTATCGCTGATGGTGCCGAGATGATCAGAGCTGGTTCTGCCTTCAGTGGCATGCCTGTAAAGAAGGTATTGCAGGAACGCTTCAAGGACGAGCTTGGAGTTAAAGGGGTGGATGTTCCTCTTTATATCCACCCTGACAATCCTGACAAAACATCTGTACGCGCAGGTAAAGCTGGAGCTTCTTGGCTGAAGGATGAACTGACTAATGGAAAAGTCCTTCAGGATTTTCTCAACCCAGAGCATAAGGATTACGAGAAGTATCGAGAAAAGCTTGAAAAAGACAGTAGCGGTAATAATCAGCTCAAAGTTGATGCTGATTCAGAAAACGAGCTAGCTAAGGAGCAGCAAAAGAAAGAGCTGCAAGAAAAGCTAAAGAATCTGGACGCTACTACAGAAAATGTTAGTGCTGGATAACTGTTGTTCGTGACGCTCAGTCCTCTTTGAGAGGCCTGAATCGCCAAGTATAGCCATCTGTGGGCTCCTGTGCTGGGGGCTCACAGGTAGTTTTCTTAGCCAAACTATCCTCACTCTCCAGAGATGATTAGCGGAAGCAGCAATAATCAATGAGAGGGCCTGATGAGTGCTTACAGCGGTACCCCAAATGCCTGTTAGAAACAAACTGGATCACTCAAGACCCTTCGACCGATGGCGCATTAGTGATCACAAAGAAGTAAAGCGTGTTGAAGGGCTAGTCTTTCTTACATTGCAGCGGAAAGGACTGAAAGTGTCCGATACTGCCAAATTTCGTAGCCACCTGAAGATGATCCTGCTGGATCTTCTAGTGGCCTATAAATCCGACCCGAAACTCTATATCGCTATTAGCCGAGACAAAAACAATTACGCGACAGATACACGTTACCAGGCTTTGCACATGTCCTACCACTACACGACATCTGTACTGGACAGTCTGGCCGCAAATGGCTTCATTGAGCAGCACAAGGGCTTTAACGATGTGGTAGCGCGTATAACCCGTATAAAGTCGAAACTGAAGCTAACCAAACTATTCGACAAACATCGCCTGTCCCTATTCATGGTGCAGCGACTAGAGAAAACAAAGCTGATATATCTCAAGGACTTTGAGGGCAATGAAATTGGCTATACCGATAACGGAATGATTTCTTCCTACCGAGAGAACCTCAGGTCTATTAATCGGTTGCTGGCAACGCACTATATAGATCTGCGCATGACCGATACTATGTATCGACAGATGCTAAGGGATCTGGTTAACCGCAACGATCAAGAGAAGAAACGATGGAAACCCAAAAGAGGCATAGTCAGCCCCTTCAGGATGACATCAGTGGACCTGAGTCGCAACCAGCTCAAGCGTATCTTTCTTGACTGCTCATGGGAGCTGGGCGGCCGTTTCTATGGCCCCTGGTCGACCCTGTAAATAATTCTGTGTAACTGCCAGGGTTAAATGTAATCCGCCAAGCGCTCTTCGAACTCGATCATAAATCTATTCAGTGCCAGTTTCCAATTACGGATCGGCATAGTCCATTTTTTCGACGCCTGCTGGATTGCCAGGTAGATCACTTTCAGTGCCGAGTCATCAGTCGGAAACAGCTTCCGCTTTTTGACAGCCTTTCGTATGACACTGTTGAGCGACTC
>CACSIL010000005.1 GCA_902705825.1 Halioglobus japonicus
CATCCAGTTCTGCGTTCAAAGCCGTTTCGACGGTGATCTTCGTTAGCATCTGGCGGAACTCATTGAGATCCGCTTCCGTCTTGATATTTTTGGCTGCTGCCTGAGCAATCGCCTGTAGTTCTTTCTTGTTCATAGTGCCTATCCTCGCCCAATGGTTGGGTTAATAATAGGCAGTTACACAGATTTAGTTACAGTCTCAAGTTAATTCACCAATCTCAGCTGGTATTTCATCAAGGTCTGCCATGCTCAAATCTAAAGTCAGAGCGTTAGTCTTCTGATTTTTTGCAATTAAACCTTTTGCTTTTGATCGAGCTTTTAAACGATCTCCATGTTCAGACATAGGCCATTGTATTAATCAATAGATTTCCAGTGGCCATCATTTTATCCATTTATATCAAAAAACACTACTAAAGTGCGGACTGGCAAGCGAATTTGAAGGTATGGGCCGATCTTACACAAATCGGCCCTTGGCACCTGCAATCGAGTCGCCTGCCTCTACATTGGGCTCATTTCCGAGATGTGATGAGTTCCAAATCTCCATTTATTCAGAAGAAAGAAGTGAACTTATCAATACCGTGATTACGGCGCGGGAGCCAAATACAGTGATGTATGTTGAAGAATTGCTTCCCATTCCTCCAAATTATCAAATAATTGGTTCGAAGCGTCTATGTCTAGGCGCGCCAATTTTCCCAAGGGTCTGCAGCTTAACCGCTATAAACTGCCTCGAAATATATTCCTGCTGAATTTTTGTCACTTCCAGTGTTTTCCACTGTACACGCTAATGAGTATGGTGCTATCCACCGCCACGCCTGTTTCCATCCAGACATGGGTCTTGTCGCTATTCCGCAAGGTTCACACCGGTTTGCCTCGCCAGATGAACACGACTTCCTGATGGGTTCCCCGCATTGAATCGACTACTGCCATTGCGACCGTTTTGAGTACGGTGCATCATCCCATTTTTTAAGCTAATGTTATTGGCGGTGGAATGTATGTAATTGAGTTGCCGTATTTTGGCGACCCTCTGCTAGCACTGGATGATGCGGCTAAACATTGCGATTGTCGCGAGTATGACGATGATTATTTTTCTCTGACACGCCCTTTGTTCCAGTTGATGACGCCAGCGCCGCAGCAGATGTTATTTGATAAAACTGCCCGTGCGATGAGGGATGCCCCGCAACCGGAACAAAGGTAAATGCTTATGAACGCGCTGACTGAAGAAGAGATTCAGGTGTTGATTGAAGCCTTGGACGACGAATATATGGCCTATGCAACCTATGCTCAGGTTATCGAGGATTTTGGGCCCATCAGGCCCTTCATTAATATTTGCGAGGCAGAAGGACGGCATATCAATGCATTGCTTGCACTTTTCGAGCGCTACGGGCTGCCCATCCCCGACAACACCTGGCCGGGCCGGATTGATCGTTATGCGTCTCCGGACGCGGCATGTAAGGCTGGTGTTGAGGCTGAAATAGCTAATGGCGAAATGTACGAACGCCTGATACGAAACGTCCAAAAGTCGGATATCGTTACAGTACTGAAAAACTTGCAGGAGGCCTCCCAGTTGCGTCATCTACCCGCATTTCAGCGTTGTGTGGAGCGCGGAACCAATGGGCCTCGACAGCCGCGTGGCGGACATCGTGGCGCGGGCCGAGGCAGGCGGCAGCAGTGTGGAAAATAAACCACGCATAAACTCGTATGTGAGAATAGCGTGATTTTTCTTACCAGATTGTCAGCGTGCATGCCCAGTGGTGAGCGATCTTAAAAATGCTGGCATCGCAGTCGGCGAGGTTTGGTTGTAGATTGATGCCGGTTTAGTAATCTTCCAGACGCTGTGCGTCCCTTACTGTTCTCATCTCTTCTTGTAGCTCCATTTTGCCGAGAGATTCAAACAGCGCTTTGACGGAGGGATTGGTCGCTTTTTCTTCAAGCTCCTTGTACATAACAATCAATAAGTTGTGAAACTCGATTACATTTTGGATGATTTCGTCGGTATTTTTCTCGGACAAACTTTTGTGTAATTGAGTGGCCGAATCCGGTATGTCGAATTCGGGGCACTGGTCAGACCACGAGGCTAATAAACTGTCTGCAGCGTCCTCTGCATATTTACCAACCGAATCGGCAAGTATCTGCTGATGCTCCGAGAGGTACCTTAGCAGAAGTGCCGCCCTTTCCTTGGATGTCTCGTTAGCCAGAGTCATGTACTTTTCTGCCAATGTCTGATGATACGTGCTCACCCAGGTCAATAGTTCCGAAATTTTGCAAAATCGCATAACAACCTTCCTTTTTCGTTGTGAGGCTTCTTTCAAATCGCAAGAGGTCAAAAAGTAAGCTTGCGGAACGATTTACACAATGATGCCCATCAAGGAAATGGAAGTTAATGAAAAGTAAGTCTTGGTGATTATCAAGAGACATAATGGAAAATGTGATCAGCCGTTCCGCTCATGCAGGAAGCCGGTGATGTCCCGTTTTGCATGATAAACGTCCCGAATTGTCCTGTGGTAAATTGGTGCTATGTACTAGATTAGACGCCAGTGAGCACCCGTTGGAGGGGAATAATGGTTGAAGATCTTCAGTCGCTCAATAAGGATGCGATTACTGCAGCGAAGCGCTACATGGGTGGGGTTGCCTGGTTCACAGTCGGCTTCACTTTCTGTGTGGTCGTGGCCTACGCAGGAAACCTTGCGCTGTTTGCGCTTGGCGTCATACCCGTTTGGCTGGCCACCACGATGATGGCAGTCCTCACCTATATGTCCTATACGCCCCTGCACGAGGCAGTCCACGGCAATATTCATGGCAATGTCGAGCGCTTGCAGTGGCTTAATGATTTATGTGGTTATGCTGTCGCACCCCTGATATCCAATCCCTATGCCTCTCATCGCTATGAGCATTTTACGCATCACCGCTATACCAATATAGAGGGTAAAGACCCCGATTTCGTTATCAGCGGACTGGGTAGAGGAATTTTTCCGGCCTTCAAGGCTGTGTTTAAATTTATCTGGATACAGAGCGGCTTTTTTGCGCTTAATCGCTGGGGGACGGCTTCTTTCAGGGAGAAGGCGGTCTATTGTATCGAACTGTTGTTTGCGCTCGCTTGGCGAGTGGCATTTATCGTGCTGGTAGATCAACCCGGCGTTGCCGTAGTGGTGTTGCTCGGTGGGTTTCTGGGTTCTGCTTTCACGGGCTACTGGTTTGCCTATCGGCCTCATCTTCCCTATCGGGAACCGCTGCGATACAAGAACACCAATAGCCTGATTATGCCTGGGTGGATGAAGCCAGTAGAGTGGTTTTGGCTAGGGCAGAACCTGCATTCCGTACACCACTTGTTTCCTCGCGTACCCTTTTACAAATACCACGCCTTACATGCAGAGATCGAACCCGCCTTGCGTGCACACGGTACACCCATAATAGGTGTTTTTGATCGACAGCCGAAGGCAGGCAAATAGCAACCAGCTATTCCCTGGGGAGTAATCAATGTTTACTGAGGAACCCCGGGGATATAGCGCATTGGCCAGCGGCGCAAATGTCATAACCCAATCGGCTCAGCTTTACCGACCCCACCGCTGGCTCGGTTAAACACCTCCAGGCACTTTGTAAAACTCACCAGCGATTATTGAAATCCTTTCAAAAAAATTTCCGCTAGCCGCAAATTGCGGCGATGTTGTACACAGCATGAATTACATGCCGTGTTCCAGACCAGTACGACACCTGTCATTCAAGCCCTACAGCGAATTCTGATCCGGGTGCTGATACAGCCAGGTTTTTGGCATGGTTCTCGCTTGATACTCCACGCTGATATCAGCACAAGCCAACGAGTACAGGAGAATGACGATGAGCGATCATGTATATAAAACAATCGAGATTACCGGTTCCTCCAAAACGTCCATAGAGGAGGCTGTGCGTACGGCGATATCCCGCGCGCAGGAGAGTGTGCACAATTTGCGCTGGTTTGAAGTGAATAATATTCGCGGACATCTGGAGGATGGCGAGATAGGACATTGGCAGGCCACGATAAAGCTGGGTATAACGCTCGACCCTCCCCAGTAACATAGTGCGCAGCGTGTTGGGTTAGCGTTCTTCAGGTTCTACTGGCGTAAATAACACGCTGTTCACGCTCGGTAATGTTTGTGTTTTAAACTGCGATACGCAGTTGGCTGCGCATGATGCGAGCCGGCTGCGTACACTTCCCCAGGGCTGAGGGCATCAATCTTGGATATAGACCTGCAATTGATCTGGCTACACCTTTACAAGATAGGCATCGCCTTCATGTTGGCTCTGCCTATCGCGCTAAATCGAGAGTACAAAGCCAACGGTGCCGGGTTGCGCACGTTTCCACTGGTAGCTATCGCCTCCTGTGCGTTTATGCTGGTGGGTATGGATGTCTACGAGAGCGCCGAGGCAGAGGCGCGAATCATGTACGGCATTATCACCGGTATGGGGTTTATTGGCGGCGGCTCAATCATCAAAAGTGGTGGGCGTGCGGAAGGTACTGCGACGGCCGCAGGGCTTTGGCTTACCGGCGCAATCGGTCTCTCAGTGGCCTACACGCGATATGAAATCGCCATTGTGCTGTCGAGTATCGGATTCCTGATATTTCAATTCTCCGGGTTTATCAAGAATGCCCCATCCCACAGCGTCGATACCTGATCCCCGGCAAGATCGGCCAAGCCTTTCTTCAGTTATTTTCTTTTTCTACCGACAGGCTCAATTTTTGATAGATACCGAGCGCGACTATCAACACCGCTGCTGCGAGAATTAGCAACGCCGGGTAAAGTAATAGAGTGAGATCCTGAATACCCGCCTTGAAGATGAACACCAGCCCTTCAATGCTCACTGCAATCGTGATGATGACAATAATTTTTGTGATTGTCTTTCTGGCTTCTTTGGGATCGCGCAGCTCTTTGTTCAGAAAGACTTCTTCTTCCATCATGTATTGTGCAACATCGATAATTGCTGCAGCGATTATTATCGCGCTGACGTAGTGCAGCATCAGTGGAATAAATTCAGCTGCGTTTCTGACATTGGAGAAGACATCGTAGATAGACCATCCCATAATGAGCAGGGACAGAGCGACAAGACTTAATGCTGCGAACAGGTGCCCTAGAGTGAATATTGCACCAAATACCTTCCTCATATTTTCACCTCTATCGATAGCGTCCGAACAGTAAAGCAGCTTCTCGCGTTAATGTCAGTGGGCCCACCCAGCAAATGTCACAGGCGGATACCAATGAAACGGTATTCCGCACATTGATGGTGCTGCCGGGCGATGTATGTGGCTTTGCGCCGGAGACAGCAGTGTTCGGCGCCTACAGGAGTGTAATCTTATGAAGCTATTGGCGAATTTTCTCACCGGTCTGGTCGCAATAAGTCATGTTGGGATATTAATACTGGAGATGTTTTTCTGGAACCATCCAGTTGGGCAGAAGATATTTTCAATGACACCCGAGGTCGCTGAATCATCGGCCGTTCTGGCTATGAATCAGGGACTTTACAATGGGTTCCTCGCAACCGGACTATGCTGGGGGCTGATAGCCAACCGTGTTGATATCAAGGTCTTCTTTCTCGGTTGCGTGGTGGTTGCCGGGGTGTTTGGTGGCCTCACGGCAAAACCAAGTATTCTGTTCACGCAGGGGCTGCCGGCTCTGATGGCGCTTGTTTTTGTATTGTTGAGTTCGCGAAATGCTGCGAACACATTGTAGCGCTAAAGCGCGGGCAATAATGGCAAGATAACGGCAAGTAAAGTGCGCGCGGCAGCGCTGCGTGTGGTGCGCCTCTGCTGTACCATTGCGTGCAGCGGTATGCTAGCCTGAAAAAACTTCATATGCGCACAGCGCTCCGCATGGTTGTGAGGCGCGATACAATTGAGAGGCACGGTATGCGATTACTTCTGGTTGTAGTGCTTTTTTGCTGTAGCGTTCCAGCTTCGCTGGCCAGCTCGATCCCATTCAGTATTGATTTGTCCGGCACCACCGAACCGGGTAATGAGCTGAGGGTTTTCGGCACGCTGAGAGTCGATCCGGCGGCGCCGATTGATAATTCGAACATTGGGGCCTATAGCCTTTTCGTGCAGCGCAATGCGGAAACGCCGGTTCGCTCGCTGAGCTTTTTCTCGATTGCAGTTCCAAACGAAACGCTGGGTACGATGCAGCTGGCGTGGTCCATGGTGGGTAACGACCTTTTCGTCACCCGAACCAGCGCTGAGGATTCATCGGTCACTTATGTTGGATTCAGTCTTTTTCCACCACAAACTACAGCGTCGTTTAACCTGGGCTCGGGTGCTTTGGCGCATTCGATTACCTATGGCGACGCATCGGGTTTGGAAACTGCTGTGCTGAAAGGGGTATCCGGCCCTGACGGTCCAAATGGCTTCCTGGTTGGTACTGCTGTCGCACCCGTATCAGCACCATCATCACTGGCGCTCAGTCTCGTCAGTGTTTGCCTGATGGCGCGAATCCAACGGCGCCGCCAGCTGCCAACTCAGCGCTTGTAGGTATCAAAATCCGCCGCTGTCATTCAGTGTTTTAACCGCTGACACGGCGTCCCCGATATCGACATAATCCACAGTAATAAAGTTGCCAGGCACGCCATGGAATGCCTCGCACTCGTTGATGCGGTTTAGCAGGTAAGGGTTGTGGTTCACCTGCTCAGCCAGTTCCGGAGCGCCGAACACGTCCGTGAGGAAGTGATTGAATATAAACAGATCATTCGACGTTGTGCCGCGGTTGACGTCACAGGAAAAATCTTCCGGCGTTAACGCAGAGTAGTGCGTTTCAAAGGCGTGAGACCAGACATTCATCAGCCAGGGATACATCGGGTCCTCGCTTGTATCCTGCAGCACCACAAGGCGTGTGCCGGCATCAATCATCTGGCCCAATGTCGGCCACGCTTCCCCTGTATGCACATAGGTATAAGGGGTAAGCTCCGCCTCATCAAACGCGTTGGCTGTGAGTTCGTGGCTGAGATACGATTCGAAGATGAACGTGATGACTGCCCCCGGGTTGTTATCCAGAAACTCACGAACTTCCGCGAGGCCTTCGGCGAGAGGTTGCTTGCCAAGCGCGCACACTGAGTGGCACAGGAAGCTGTCATCGGGGTCGGCATCAGGCACCTGTATCGCGTCGAACTGATTTTTGTTCCCCGCGCGGTGGAGGTCGAGCATCAAGCCACGGACACCTGCCTGTAACTGTGCCGGTACATCCAGATTCTGGTTGGGTCCGACCCAGCCATCCATAGAGCTGGACATCGCGTTGTGCGTGGTAACGTAGCGCACCTGGTCATAACTGCGATTACACAGTGATTGCTCTCCGTTGCAGCCGCTTATAGTGACTGTTTCGTTCTTCTGTACCTCCGCGTCGTCGTTTTCGGCAATGATTAACATCTGGTAGTCGCCGGCTTCGAAGTCGGTGATATCGATGATGAATGAGTAGGGTGCCGTTGCATCGGTTTCCACCCACTCATCCTCAATGCCCCTGGGGTACAGTCGTACGCGTGTAGACGTAAATTGGGATATGGCGAGTTCCAGCGCCAGAGTGCCGTCGACGGCGGACCACTGCGTCGTTACCGCTATAGCGGGAGATTCTGTAGGCGGCTCTGCTGTATCGGAACTTCCAGACCCCGACTGCCCCGAATTGGAGCCCCCACAACTGCTCAGAAGCAACCCGCAGGCAAGGGTTGTACACAGCAGGTAAAAACGGGCTTTTGTTGGTTTCATTATATTCTCGTGACTGTTATTGAACTGTTATTGAACTGTTATTGAACTGTTAGGAGCCAAGCGTACACCTTCAAGGGAAGCTGCGCCATTTCCCTGTGCACTGTGGGAGCGGGTGAGTCAAAGGTAAAGTCCCCGGTGTACATGGTCTGTGCATCAGGGTGGTAAATTGCCGTGATGGTTTGTCTATCTGAATCAAGGCGCGGGTGTGCAGCGGTATTTATTGGTAGTGGCGGTAAACACCTATACGATACCTAATCAAATTACCGCACAGGAAACTAATCTCATGATGTATTTATCGCGTGTTTTTCAGGTGGCGCTGCGCGCTTGTGCTTTGTCCTTGCTCGCCGCCAGCGGCGCGCTGGCAGCAGAAAAACCCAATATTCTGGTGATCTGGGGTGACGATATCGGCACCTGGAATCTCAGCGCCTACAACCTGGGTTCGATGGGCTTTAAGACACCCAATATCGATCGTATCGCTACTGAGGGCGCGTTGTTCACTGATTACTACGGTGAAAACTCGTGTACGGCGGGTCGTTCGGCGTTTATCACCGGTCAGCACCCTGTCCGCACCGGGCTTACCAAGGTCGGCAGCCCTGGCCGGGAGGCCGGTATGCACAAAGAGGATCCGACCATAGCGGGCCTGTTGCGGCCGCTGGGTTACGCCACTGGTCAGTTCGGCAAGAATCACCTGGGTGATCGCGATGAACATTTGCCCACGCAGCACGGTTTCGATGAATTCTTCGGCAATCTTTATCATTTGAATGCGGAGGATGAACCTGAACATGTCGACTACCCACAGGATGCCATGTTCAAGAAACTCTTCTCCCCGCGCGGTGTGATCCACTCCTTTGCCGATGGCAAGATCAATGATACCGGGCCGCTTACGAAGAAGCGCATGGAGACTGTCGATGAAGAAATTACTGCGCGTGCGATAAAGTTCATGGATAAGGCCGTACAGGAGGGCAAGCCATTTTTTGTCTGGTGGAATGCTACGCGTATGCATATCTGGACACGCTTGAAAGAGGAGAGCCAGGGGCTTTCCAAGAGAGGTGGGCTCTATGGTGACGGCCTGGTGGAACACGACAATCACGTTGGCCAGTTACTGGATTTCCTGGATGAAAAAGGGATAGCTGATAACACCATCGTAGTGTATTCCACCGACAACGGTGCTGAGGTATTCAGCTGGCCTGATGGCGGCACTACACAGTTCCGGGGCGAGAAGAACACTACCTGGGAGGGAGGCTTTCGTGTGCCAGCAATGATCCGCTGGCCCGGTACCGTGAAGCCCGGTACGCGCTTTAATGAGATGGCCGCCCATAACGACTGGTTGCCCACACTGCTTGCTGCAGCGGGTGTAGAAGATATCAAGGGTAAGTTGAAGAAGGGTTATCAGGCCGGAGAGAACACTTACAAAGTGCACCTCGACGGCTACGACCTGAGCAATTACTTAAGTGGTCAGTCAGAAACATCCCCACGCAATACATTCCATTATTTTACTGACGATGGCGACTACTCGGCGCTGAGATGGGGTGACTGGAAGATTATGTACTCCATACAGGAGGCCACCGGTAATGCCGTATGGCAATACCCGTTTACCAAGCTGCGGATGCCCCTGCTGTTCAACCTCCGACAAGACCCGTTTGAACGGGCACGCCAGGAAGCCGGTGGCTATGAGCGCTGGTATTTTGAGCATATCTTCATGCTGTACGGTGCCGGCCTTGAGTCCTACAAATTCCTGACGACGTTCCAGCAGTTTCCGCCTCGCCAGAAACCGGATTCACTGGATATGAATGCGCTCGCGCAGGAAATGATGGGCTATATGCAACGTTAGCCCGGTAAGCTTCGCCGCTGCTGATACAGGTAGCGGCACTTTCTGCAGACCCTCAGTGCTCCGTGCCAGTGGTGCACATGCTCTGCTTGGCCCACAAATATTTCATATATTGACTATTAAATACCAAAATATGTAATATATGCGCCATGCAAAATGTCGCCTATGAAAATTCCTCGCGCCTTAGCCCAAGGCGGCTGATTCTTGAGATGCTGGATGCGGAGCCGGATTTCATGGCAAATGGCCGGCGATTGGTCGCAGCGGGCCAGGTATTTCGCTTCACGGAGAACCAGATTCGCGTGGCCCTCAGCCGATTGGTAGCGGATGGCTTACTCTTCCAGCCCAGGCGCGGAGACTACGGCTTGACCGGTGCGGCCACAGCGATCCAGCGTGAGGTGCAGAATTGGCGCGATCTGGAACAGCGTCTTGAGCCCTGGCACGGTGATTGGTGTGGTGTGTTAACCGACAATCTGGCCGCACAGGGCAGCACACAATTGCGCACGCAATCTCGTGCGTTGGCGTTGCGGGGGCTGCAGCGCTGGCGACCGGGCCTGTGGGTGAGGCCGAATAATTTGCGCGGCGGCCTCGTCCGTCTGGGCGAAGAATTATTGGCTCTGGGGCTGGATGCGATGAAGGGGCAATGCCTGATTGCGCCCGGTGATGCCAGTTGCGAAACCGGCCTGAGAGAACTGTGGAATAACGCTGATCTGGAAGCTGAATACCTGCGGCGCATTGCGCATCTGCAGGCAGCCTCAGAGCGTTTAGACAGCCCCGATCTACCGGCAGTGCTGGTTGAGACCATCGAACTCGGTGGCGATACCATCAGGTTGCTACTGAAAGACCCCTTGCTGCCGGATGATATTGCCAGTGGTGACAGCCGTCGCCAGCTAATCCGTCTTTTAACCGAATACGACAAGAGAGGCCGCCAGCAATGGCAGCACTTTATACAACAACTGTAGGTGAGGCTGTATATGAACGCACCAGGATTTCGCGACGTTTTCTCCAACCTGCTAGAGGAGTTCCGCAGTGGTATAGAGGTGGATCCCTTCGAGGCCAGGGTCGACACCCGGTTCTATACCGATCCGCAATGGTTCGAGAAGGAGAGGGCGGCACTCTTCAGCGATAGCCCTATACTGGTTGGGCACATATCAATGCTGAAAAACAGTGGTGATGTCTTCACTCACGACCATCTGGGTAAACCGATTATGGTGGTGCGCGCGAAGGACGGTGAACTACGCGCTTTCTTGAATGTGTGCCGTCACCGCGGTGTGCGACTGGTCAATGGCGAGGAAGTGCAGAACAAAACGAGCTTCGTCTGCCCCTACCACAACTGGACCTATGGGCTCGACGGCCAGCTCAAACACGTGCCTCTGGAAGAGGAGAGCTTCCCCGGACTCGACAAACAGTGTCATAGCCTGAAGGCATTGCCGTTGGCTGTGTGTGAGGGCCTGATTTTCGTCTGTCCGAACCCCGGCGGTAGTATCGATATTGAGGCGCACATGGGCATGGTGAAGGACGATTTTGCGGCATTCAAAATGTCTGAGCATGTTTTTTTCAGGCAGACTGTTACCACGCTCAAAGCCAACTGGAAGTTACTGGTGGATGCCTTTCAGGACGGTTACCACGTCACTCGATTACACCGCAATACTGTGGGCCCGAGTTTTATCGATGGCATAGCGCGCAGTGAACGCAGCGGCGACCACCTTGTATCAGTAGTGGCCCGCAAAGACTTTCCGGATGCGCTGGAGCGTGAGCCAGAACAGTGGGATATACGCCGCCAGTCGGCATGTGCCATGTATCTGTTTCCCAATGTTGAAATGATTATTCACCCGGATTACATCAGCTACCTCGCGTTCTTCCCGACACAGGTCGATGAGACCATTGTCGTTCACGGATGCTTCATTGAAGAGGAGCCTAAAGATGAAAAAGCGGCCGCCCACTGGGAGCGAGCTTTTGACATTATCGAGAACGGTGTATTCCATCCGGAGGATTTCTTTGTGTGCGAGCAGGCCCAGATAGGCATGACATCTGGGGCCAACGATCACCTGCTGCTGGGGGCGCACGAAACCGGGGTAGGTGCTTTTCACGATTTGCTTGCACAAAAGATGGGGGCTTATCAGCCCGGTTCGCCCGACAGCGAGCCCGGTTCGGCCGATCACAGCGTCTAAAAGCGCGTGTAATACCCCAAAGCTGAATCGAAGCCACAAAAACAGCAGATAAAACAAGAATTGCGAGACAGCCGTTATCTCCGCAGTTAGTCTAGTCTTCACGCTGGATAGTGATGGGGTGTCAGCCGCGCCGGTCCCGGGTGAGTAGTGGCCGGTAGTGGGTTACACTCTATTTTGGATGGCATGCCGGTTCAGGAGGCAGTATATAACGATGAAACATCTACAAACCCTGTTTGCAGTCGTAAAGCCGGTTGCCGCGTCTGTTGTTCTGCTTTTGTGCCTTCCCCAGTGGCTGTACGCGACATCGGTGTTGCAGGTAGACATGGAGCAGTTACTCAATGATGCTGCTGTCATCTTTGAGGGGGAAGTCATTGCCAGTGAAGCCAGGTGGAATGACGACAACACCTATATTTCAACCTGGGTCACCTTCGCAGTGGACGATGTGATCAAGGGCGAGTTGCCGACCGACACGATTATCCAGAGCTTTGCAGGTGGCACTGTGGGTGATACCAGCCTGAATGTCAGTGGTATGGTCTACCCAGAACTCGGTGAGAAGGGTATTTATTTTATTGAAGATCCGCAACGCCCGCAGGTGAATCCGATTGTTGGCTGGAGCCAGGGGCATTTTAAAGTAGAAACGGATGAGTACGGCACAGAACGGATGCTCACAGAAAACAATGATCCGATTCAGGGCCTGGAGGATACAAGCCCTGACAACACCCCACAGCAGCGCGCGGCGCAACAGTCGGCCCTGCCGCTGAGCGAAGGTGCTGCGCAAGGCCTGCGTGTGGGTTCATCTACGGATGCACTGAATACTGCCATCGACAAAAACGATTTTAAAAAAGCCCTGAAAGTGCGTCTGTCGCAGGTAAACGCCACGGATGCGGCGTCGGATGAGGCAAAAGCGCAGAAATGAACAAGCGTACACAGTCCGTACTGACGCTGCTGCTTTACGGCAGCGTATTGAGTAGCAGCGGCGCAGCAGCGTACCAGTTGAGTTCATCGTTCTGGCAGGATGGCCAGGCGCATGTCTATGTTGATCTGGCAGCGAGCAACCCTGCGGGCGCGAATCAGCCCAATATCGTCTCGGGTGGCCCTTCAACTGCGGCGCTGCAGAATGCTTACCTCCAGGCGATGACGACGTGGAATAACAACTCGACGTTCTACTACACCGCGACAAGCAACAGCGGGTATGACGATCCCTGTGAAAACCCCAGTACCGCCCCTCTTAGCAGTGTAGTATTTGCCGATACGAGCTGTGGTGGCGCTTTTGGTGGCACAACGCTGGCCGTGCAGCAGACGTGGTCCTCGGGTTCGAGCTCGGTAAAAACCGGTACAGTATTCAATAACACCAAGCAGTGGGATCTTTATACCGGCAATTGGACGGGCATCGCAGAGTTTAAGCGTGTTGCAGTGCACGAACTCGGGCATGGTCTGGGGTTGAATCATTCCTCCGATAGTGCCGCTATCATGTGGCCAACTGCCGGCAATACAAAACTTCCCCAGGCCGATGATGTCGCCGGTGCTGCTGTCAGATATGACAGCGATTCCGACGACGTTGGGCTCGCTCTTGATAACTGCCCGGATGATGCCAACACATCACAGTCCGATGTGGATTCTGATGGTATTGGAGATGCCTGCGACGCCGATATTGACGGTGACGGTGTCTATAATAGCGCCGGTGTGGATGCCAGCTTTGGTCTCGATTCGCTGGGCAATAGTTACTACTCTTTTGCCTCTGGATCGAATGCCTTCCGGGCGATGAGCTTTCCGGTGACATTTTCAGGATCGCTCGCTACGGTGAGTCTGCCTATTTCCTGC
Organism: Halioglobus japonicus; assembly: GCA_902705825.1. Lineage (GTDB taxonomy): Bacteria > Pseudomonadota > Gammaproteobacteria > Pseudomonadales > Halieaceae > Marimicrobium. The sequence goes on from CACSIL010000005.1 coordinate 13,526, forward strand.
CCCGCGGGGAACCTCGTGCTTTCTATACAGGCACTCGATGGCTCCGGCAGACCCAATGGCTCCAATCTCGCCTCACAACAGTTTGCCTCCGGTTCCGGTGTGCCCACGTCCTATCAAGGGGCGGTCGACTTTGACTTTGACACACCCGCCAGCGTCTTAGCGGGCAGTAATCTGGCCGTGGTGGCCCAATCCTTGGGGTCATGCCGCTGGTTTATCAGTACTGCGAGCAATTATGTCGATGGCGCGGGTTTTTTCTCCTCCAACGGCTCCAGTTGGGGGAACACTGTCGACTTTCCTTTTGGTATTACTATCGGGCCTTCTGTCATAGATAACTGCCCATCGGTGTCGAATGCCTCACAGGCTGATCTGGATACCGATATCATTGGCGATGCGTGTGACAGTGATATTGATGGCGACGATCTCAGTAACGACGATGAGCTAAACATTCATATGACGGACCCGCTCGATGCAGATTCCGACGATGATACTTTCACAGACGGTGAAGAAGTTGCGGCTGGAAGCGACCCCAACAATGCTCAAAGCGTGCCCACCATCGCCGATGGAGATATCAACGGGGATGCCGTTGTAGATGTTGCTGACATACTGCTGGGGCAGAACATATTGCTCGGCACGGTGACGCCCTCCGCTGCACAGATTCAACGTGGCGATGTGGCACCGCTGGTCGGTGGTGTACCGGCGTCGGATGGCGTATTCGGGGCTGGGGATCTGCTGATTATTCAGCAGAAGGTCAACCAGCAGATTACTTTCTAGCGCGCTGCGCCTGGCGCTTGAATACATCGGCGCCACAAACTTCCGCGGGGATACAATGAAAAAACTATTTGCAGCCGTTTTGGTACTGGCTGCCATGCAGAGCCATTGGGTGTACGCAATACAGATGGCATCGCCCAAATCCAATAAAATCGTGAAACTCTGCTCCGTACAGGATGCAGAACTGGCAGATGTCGCCTGCCAGTCCTTTGTTGAGGGCGTGGTCGATGCCACCGCTTTTTATGGTGCAGCCGAGCAGTTGGTGTTGCCTTTCTGTATTCCCGCAACAACCACCGCGGCTGAGTTGGTCGGAGTTTATCGGGACTATCTGAATGACAACCATGCACTGAGACAGTTTTCTGCAGCGGCACTGGCGATATCTGCATTCAGGGAGCAGTTTCCATGTGAGTAGGCAGGAAACGGCTGCCACGTCTCATTGGCTGACTGCAGAGTGTGTTTTTTCCTCTTCAGGCTGTTTTTCTGCTAGAATTCCCTGCGCTCAGAGTATCCGGTAAAAACAGTCTGAAGAACGGCAATGTAGCCATTTTTTGGTACATAAGATCACCGGTGGCGATTCGTCATTATCATTCTGGATGCCACAATGAATTCCGGGGTCTTTGCCCCCTATTGAGGACTTAGTATGTTCCTATCCTTCCTTGCCAACAAAACCATGGCCAAGCCACTGCTGCTCCTGTGTGCACTGGGGCTGGTGACGGCCTGTTCCAACAGCAACAATAATAACGACAGTCAGGCTGCCGGTCCGGTTGATCCTGTAGACCCGGTTGATCCAGTAGATCCTGTTGGGCCGCTATACCCGGACTACACCATCGTAGAGTTGGCAGCTGGTGATGACCTGGAGTCCAGAGCTCTGCAGGCCTTGATCACAGCTTCGCCTAGAACTGTTATCCAGTTTCCCGCCGGCATCTATGATTTTACCAGCGAGCTGAGTTCCAGTGTCGATAACATCGTCATTCGCGGTACCGGCATGGATAACGAGAAAGGTACGGTATTGCGTTTTGACAATCAGGTCAGCGGTGCCCAGGGTATCTATGCAACCGGCAACAACTTTATCATCGAGGATATCGCTATAGAGAATACGCCCGGTGACTCGATCAAGGTCGAGGGCTCTAATGGTGTCACTATCCGCCGTGTGCGCGTGGAGTGGACCAGGGGGCCGCATCCGGATAATGGCGGTTACGCGCTCTATCCAGTACAGACACGCAATGTGCTAATCGAGGATAGCCGAATTCGCGGCGCCAGCGATTCCGGTATCTACGTGGGCCAGTCAGTGAACATCATTGTTCGTCGCAACTACGTCTGGGAAAACGTGGCCGGTATCGAAATTGAAAACTCCAAGTATGCGGATGTTTACGAGAACGAGGCCACCGGGAATACCGGGGGTATATTGGTGTTCGATCTTCCGGGGCCCGAGGTTCAAGGCGGTGAAGCAACGCGTGTATTTGACAACTTCATTCACGATAACAATGAGCCCAACTTTGCCAGAGAAGGCAGCGTGCTGGAGGTTGTCCCCCAGGGCACAGGTATCCTGGTTATGGCCAACGACGATGACGAGATTTTTAACAACGTCATCACCGGTAACCAGTCGGGTGCCATATACGTTGTAAGCTACTATATGGTTGATGCCTTGATCAGCAAGCCAACGTATGACCCTATCCCCGAAAAAATCTACATCCATGACAATGATATAAGCAACAACGGCTACGACCCTCAGGATCTCGCATCACTTGTGGGTGCAATCTTCCCGAACGGATTGCCGGTGATTTTCTACGACAGTTCAGGTGTCGGCACCGATTCCGGAATGCTGTTGCTTGAATTCCCTGACGGGCTGACAGAAAGCCAGGCGATGTGTTTTCAGGATGACCGGCCAGCAACCACAATGGGTCAGGCTAATGGTTCGGTGTTGCTAGCCGGGATACCTGGCGATGCCAACATTACAGATGATCGCGAGCTGTTCAATTGCACGCATCCATCCCTGCCACCTGTGGTACTGGAGCCGCCGATAGACCCGGATGACCCCGATGTTCCACCTGTGGATACAGCGAAGTTGTGTGGGGCAGAAGGTACAGGGCTTAATACCGAGGCGTTTGTGGCCGACTGTCCAGACCTGTCGGACTATCGACTGTTTGAAGATGCCAGTGACCCGACACAGAATCCCAATGGTGGCGGCGTTATTTACGATGTGAATACGCCGCTGTTTAGCGATTATGCCGGTAAGTACCGTTTTCTTTTCGTGCCGGAAGGTGCTGAGGCAACGTACCGCTCTCAGGATGTTTTCGCCTTTCCTGTGGGAACTGTTATCGCTAAAACCTTTGTGATAAAGGCTGATTTGCGCGACGACAACAGCGCTGAGGATATTATCGAAACGCGGCTGCTAATCAACCGCAAAGAGGGCTGGACAGCCTTGCCCTACATCTGGAACTCAGACAAGACCGATGCGACGCTGACGGTGGCGGGCGGTAGTCAGAACGTGAGTTGGATCGATGCCAACGGCGCTCAGCAGTCCACGGACTATGTGATTCCCAACACCAATAATTGCACCAACTGCCATAAGCTCAATGACGATATATTGCCCATTGGCCCCAAGGCGAGGTCACTCAATAAGGACTATGCCTACGACAGTGGTGTGGCTAATCAACTGGAGCATTGGACTGCGTTAGGTATTCTGACAGGCGCTCCATCAGATACGGATTCGATCGACACTATTCCGTTGTGGGGCGATACCACCGCTGATCTGGATGACCGCGCTCGCGGCTATCTGGATGCCAATTGCATGTATTGCCATAGCCCCGGCGGCGCTGCGGATACGTCCGGCTTGTTCCTGGAGTACTTCCGGCCAGCGGGTTTTGACACCGGAGTCTGCAAAAAGCCGGTTGCTGCCGGTGGCGGTGGTGGCGGTCTGGATTTCGATATCGTGCCCGGAGATGCCACAGCCTCAATCCTGCATTATCGTATGGACTCAAATGATACCGAAGTGCGAATGCCGGAGATAGGTCGTACTGTTATCCACACGGAAGCAGTGGCGTTGATCGAGCAATGGATCAATAGCATGCCGGTCGACGATTGCGAGGGTAACTGAGCAGGCCTGGCAGTTCTTTTGGTATCAGGCGCCTCAGGGGTGACGCGATTGCATTAAAAAGCGTTGCCCCTGAACTCCCGTTCAATAAGCAGTACCGTATTGGGGTGGAGTTCGATGCGCCGAATTAACGGGTGCAGAGTATGCCGACATCCCAGAAACAAGCACAGATATTCAACCCCAACGCACTGAACATGAGTCGTGTCGCCACCTATGAGCGTCTGGTGGCGGCACCGCTGGTTCGTGTCTGGGAAAATGTACTGGATTGGGCTCACTTACCCTACCTGCATGAGAGCTCATTCGACTATGTCGAACTGGCCGATGCGGGAGATTGGGGCTGGCGTACCTGGTCAAACGCCGAGCATACGGACCACGTGGAACTCACCGTGGTAGATACAGCACGGTATGTGGTCAGAAGCTATCTGGCCGGGCAACAGATTTCAGAAATCTGGACAACGCTGAGCGCCGAGGCTGAGCAGACGGCTGTCCACGTTGAATTTCATTTTCCAGATATCGAGCCATCCAGTGTCGAACCGCTGGGCAGCGCTATGCTGGCGTTGTACACCCGGCTCTGGGATGAAGATGAAGCGATGATGTGCCAGCGGCACTCTCGTTTGAAAGAGAAACGCGACAGCGCCACAGAGATCGCACTGGGTGATGAAGACTCGCTACTGCAACGGTTACGCGGCGGCGCAACAATTCTATTTCAACTGAAAAAGCAAGAGTACCAACTCCGCGAGCAGGAGGGTCGGCTTATCGCCCACTCATCGATCTGTCCGCATCTGCTGGGACCTCTGACTGATGCTGATCTATCGGCGGGCCGGTTGCGTTGCCCCTGGCATGGTTACGAGTTTGATCTTGAGTCCGGCAAATGTGTTTTTCCCGAGAGCGCTCACTGCAGGCTTGCGTCCGTGCCGCAGCTCATGAAAGTTGACGATGAGATAATCGCACGACTAGAAGAATGAGTGGATTGAATCCTGGCGGCAACAGCGAGGGCTGGTTTGAGAACCTGTTCGGTGGTTTTCGAGCGCGATGGATGTGTGCTCTGCTGATTGTCTGTGTGTTGTTGTCGGTCGTTTTCTCTGGGGGAGTCAAAGCCACAGAACCCTGGCTGGAGCAAGCCTGCCCGGCATGCGCTGATAAAATACACAACAGCACCGGTGTATTTTTGCTCGACTACGGCCAGGACTCACTGTTGGCTCGGGCCTGGCTTGCGCGCAATGCCACCACCAGTATCGATGTGCAGTATTTTATCTGGAGTACTGACAATGTCGGGATACTGGCGAGCACTGAGCTACTCGATGCGGCGAACCGGGGCGTCAGAATCAGAGTGCTGGTGGATGATTTAATGATTGATGCCCAGGATACAACGCTGCTGGCCCTGGACGCTCACGAGAATGTGGATATCCGTATTTATAATCCCCGACACTCTGTTGGTATCACACTGTGGCAACGCATTTTCGGCATATTGACGGACTTTCGCGGTGCCAACCAGCGCATGCATGACAAAACAGCAATTTTTGACGGCGTCGCGGGTATTACCGGTGGTCGCAATATGGCCGACGAATATTACGATTTTGATCATCACTACAATTTTCGCGATCGGGATGTTTTGCTGTTGGGCGCCGCCGTTGAGTCGATGTCGGAGAATTTTGAGGAGTTCTGGCAGAGCGATCTGGCCTTACCGGTTAGCCGTCTAATCGATACAGCAGAGCAGCAATTGGCCCAGCAAGACATCGATGCGCATTACCAGATGCTGAAGGAATACGCGCGAAACCCCGATAACTTCGCACCTGAAGTTCGCAGTGCTCTGGAGCAGTTATCCCTGCGCTTCAGCGAGCTGGCACAGCACCTGGTCTGGGGGCATGTCGTATTTATCAGTGATGCGCCCGGTAAAAATGATAACCGCTTCAGGCTGGACGGCAGTGGAGAATCGACCGACGGTTTGATCGAGATGGTTGCGCAAGCCCGGGAATCCATACTCATACAATCACCCTACCTGGTGATGCCCGATGGCGGTATCGAGCTGTTCTCCGAATTGGTAAGAAGGGGTGTGCGGATAAGGATTTCGACTAACTCGTTGGCCTCAACAGATAACTTGATGGCCTTCAGCGGGTACTACAAGCAACGTGAAGCACTGCTGAACGCCGGTGTGGAAATTTTTGAGTTTCGCCCGGATGCACCGGTGCGCCAGCAATTGATACAACGCCAACAAACCAGCAATAGCATATTTGCTATCCACGCCAAGAGCCTGCTGGTTGATGGAAAGAAGGTGTATATCGGTACCTTCAATCTGGATCCACGCTCGGCTAATCTGAATACGGAGGTCGGAATTGTGATGGACAATGCGCAGCTGGGCCTGCTGTTGCAAGACAGTATTGAAACAGATATGACGCCACAGAACAGTTGGGAGATCACGCCGTCTTTCAATCCGGACAATCAGGTCAGCTGGTTCCGGCGCATGCAGTTAATGTTCTACAGCCTGTTGCCGATGAATGCGCTGCTGTGACCGGACATGATCCCGCAGGCCAATAAGATACCCGGGTCAAGGTCAAGACAGCGTTGTAGCACGCAGTTTTGTGTGGGGGATAAACTGGCACTGCGCCAGCTCGACTGTTGACGCCCATGTTATCGGGCATTCTCACGCGGAGATTTGTGAACTAATTTGTTAAGGGTTGCTATCATCCAGCAACTAGATTTTAATCATACGCTGCTTGACATTGCTTTAGCCTGCCTTATCCATTAGCTGGCAGAGCAATGCAATGTACAGTGGGAAACTTCCCGCCATCAGTGTAGCTCACGAATATCTTATCAAGGCCTGCTCATGAGGTTTAAACATAACAATAGAACTGTCCCCTTTGCACTCTGGCCACTCGCATTGGCGGCTGCATTACTTACTGCGTGCGGTGGATCGAAGCCCCCGCCGCCGGCGCCGTCGGTCGCCGTTACCGTGCAGACGATAGTGCCCGCAGATGTTCCGGTTACCAGCCTGTTTGTTGCGCAGACGCAGAGTTCACAGGCGGTGAATATTCAGGCCCGGGTGTCCGGTTTTCTCGAGAAGCGCGTCTACACAGAGGGATCCTCGGTCAAGGCTGGCCAGGTGCTCTTTGAAATGGATAAGAAGCCCTTCCAGGCTCAGGTCGACGGGGCCGCTGCTGCACTGGAGCGCAACAAGGCGGCATTAGAGGTGGCGCGTGCTAATCTGGCGCGGACCAAGCCGCTGGTTGAACAGAATGCGTTGTCGCAGCGTGATCTGGATGATGCTCGCGGGCAGTTTGAGAAGGCCGGCGCGAACGTGGCGCAATCTCAGGCACAGCTGGAGACAGCACAACTGAATTTGTCATACGCAACAATCACCTCACCAGTGGATGGCGTCAGTAGTTTTTCAGTGGTGGCAGATGGTACCTACCTCGATGCCCAGAATGCCCAGTTGACCACAGTTTCAGTGCTGTCGCCGATGTGGATTAATTTCAGCCTGTCTGAAAATGATGTGGAGCGAATCCGTAGAGAAGAGAAAGCCGGGCTGTTGAAGCCACCTGAAAATGACCAGTTTATTGTTGAAATTGAGCTGGGCGATGGCACTTTGTTTCCGCAGAAAGGAAAAATAGATTTCGCCGACCCCTCATACAACCCGGAAACGGGAACGTTTCTGATCCGCGCGGTGGTCGATAACCCCGAAGGGGTCTTGCGGCCAAATCAGTATGTCAGGACACGGCTGGTCGGGGCCTCCCGGCCGAACGCCATTCTGGTTCCCCAGCGGGCGGTTCAGCAAAGTGCTCAGGGGCATTTTGTCTGGGTGGTGAATGAGTCCGAGGAGGCTGAGATGCGCCCTGTTACCGTGGGCAGCTGGCACGGTGACGACTGGTTTATCAGCGAGGGCTTGTCCCGTGGTGATCGTGTCGTGGTGGATGGTGCGTTGAGACTTGGCCCAGGCACAGCGGTTACTGTGAAAGAGGCCGAGACTAAGAAGGCCACACCCACAACGCCGACGGCGAGCAACTAGGCAAGGGGCCCGCTGTTATGTTCTCCCGATTCTTTATCGAAAGGCCGATTTTTGCCAGTGTTGTGGCGATTGTTTTCTGCCTGGCTGGCGCGGTGTCGATGGCCGTACTGCCGGTGCAGCAATATCCCACGATCACGCCGGTTCAGGTCACTGTGACTGCGACCTACCCGGGGGCAGATTCCAAAACGCTGGCAGACTCCGTGGCTGCGCCCATAGAAGCGCAGATCAACGGTGTGGACGACATGTTGTACATGACGTCGAACAGTTCGGCAACGGGGCAGCTGACACTGACTGTCTACTTCGCTCTGGACACCGACCCCGATATTGCCCAGGTACAAGTTCAGAACCGCGTTAATCTGGCCCTGCCGCAATTGCCCTCGGCGGTGACTCAGCAAGGTGTTTCGGTGCAAAAGAAATCATCCTCTATCATGATGCTGATCGGTGTCTATGGAAAGGATGATCGCTACAGCGCCGATTACATCGCCAATTACGCGAACGTCTATATTCTGGATGCACTGAAGCGGGTACCCGGCGCCGGGCAAGCACAGATTATGGGGGTGCCCGACCAGGCCATGCGAATCTGGATGAACCCGGACAAAATGGCTTCACTGCGCATTACCACCAGTGATATCGCGGCAGCGGTCTCCGAACAAAATGCCTTGTTCGGTGCCGGTCAGGTCGGGCAGCAACCGACGGAAGGCCCGGTCCAGTTAACGGTGCCAGTGGTGACTCAGGCGCCCTTTGTCGACCCCAGGCAATACGAGAATATTATTCTTCGCGCCGACCCGGATAACAGTGCCATCGTACGCCTTGGTGATGTAGCCCGCGCCGAAGTTGGCTTGCGCCAGTACATTGTCGACTCCAAACTCAACGGTACAGCGGCGACATTTATTGCCGTCTATCTACAGCCCGGTGCCAATGGTCTGAAAGTGTCTGCCGGGGTCAGGAAGACACTGGAGGATATGCAGTCGAGCTTCCCCGAGGGGCTGGAATATATCATCTCTCTGGACACCAACGACTTTGTAAAAATCTCTATCGAGGAAGTGATCCACACTCTGATAGAGGCGGTGTTGCTGGTGGTACTGGTGGTATTCCTGTTTCTGCAGAGCTTTCGCACAACGATTATTTGTACGGTCGCCATTATTGTGGCATTGATAACGACCTTCGCCGGAATGTTGGCGCTGGGTTTCTCTATCAACCTGATTACGCTTTTCGGACTGGTGCTGGCAATCGGTATGGTGGTGGATGACGCCATCGTGGTGGTTGAAAACGTCGAGCGCAATATGCACGAGCACCAGCTGCCGCCCAAGGCCGCCACGATAAAATCCATGGGAGAAATTGGTACCTCGCTGGTCGCGGTTGTGTTGGTTATGGCCTCCGTGTTTGTACCGGCGGCCTTTTTGCCCGGTACAACAGGACAGCTCTACAAACAGTTCGCAGTCACCATCGTTGTATCCGTGATCATTTCCGGGTTCCTTGCGCTGACGCTTACACCGTCGATGTGCGCAATGATCCTGAAGAATAACCCGCCAGCGAAGCGCGGCTTTTTTGCCTGGTTTAATCGCAAGGTGGATGCCATAACACTCGGTTTCGGCCATGCGGTTGAACTCGTCATCAAGCGCTGGGCTATCGCTCTGACATTGCTGGTGTTCTTTTTGTGGAGTATCTATCACCTGTTCTCGATCACGCCTACCGGTTTTGTACCGAATGAGGATCAGGGCTATGTGATGGCCGCGATCATAATGCCCGAGGCCGCCAGCATTGAGCGTACCCAGGCTGTCGCCGAAAAAGTGGATGCTATTTTCGCCAAAATACCCGGTGTGGATACGCGCTCGATGATCACCGGTTACAGCCTGCTGGACAGTGGCTTCAAGACCAATGCGGGTGCTTTCTTTGTCACGCTGAAGGATTTCAAGGAGCGCTATGAGTCGGCGTCGACAGCGCGCGCGGAGAATGCCCGCACCGTCCTGATGACACTCGCCAAAGAGACTGCGGATATCGAGGAGGCCATTGTCTACCCGGTGGCTCCACCTCCAATTCCTGGTATTGGCTCTACCGGGGGCGTTGAATTCTGGATACAAGACACCGGTGCTGGTGATCCCTCGCAACTCGATGCAGTGACGAAGAAGTTTATCAAGGCCGCCTCCCAGCGCCCTGAACTCACCCGAGTGACATCGACGTTCAATGCCAATACGCAGCAACTGCGGGTTAATGTCGACCGCGAAAAGGCTACTCTGCTAGGGGTGCCGGTAGAAGATGTCTACAGTGCAATACAGGCGCAGTTCGGTTCGCTGACAGCCAGCCAGTTTAACCAGTTCAGCCGGGTGTGGTGGGTGATTTTGCAATCCGACGCTAAATACCGGCAGACCCCGGAAGACCTGACACGGCTCTATACCCGGTCACACAATGGCAAGATGGTGCCGTTATCTGCCGTGGTTACCACAGAGTGGGTATCCGGTCCGGATATGCTGCCTCATTTCAATGGCTTCCCAGCGGCCAAGGTCAATGCCAGCGCCAAGGAGGGGTTCAGTTCCGGTGACGCGATTGCCGCGATGGAAGAAGTCGCGGCGCAGTCCCTGCCTCAGGGTTTCACTTATGGCTGGTCTGGCATGGCATTTGAAGAGCAGCAGTCCGGTAGCACTTCTATGCTCGCCTTTGCGTTTGGTCTCATCATTGTGTTCCTGGTACTTGCGGCGCAGTACGAGTCGTGGACATTACCTGGCGCCGTGATGTCCGCGGTACCGTTTGGCATCCTCGGCGCACTGTTGATGATTACAGCGCGAGGATTGGAAAACGATGTGTACTTCCAGATTGGACTGTTGGTGCTGATTGGCCTGGGTGCCAAAAATGCTGTACTGCGAGTCTCTGCTGCTGTTGATTTTCGCAAGCAGGGCAAATCTATCATGGAAGCGACAGTGCTGGCCGGTGAGCAACGACTGCGCCCAATCATAATGACATCGCTGGCCTTCGCAGCGGGTTGTCTGCCTCTGGCATTGGCAATGGGTGCCGGCGCCAATGCGCGACATTCAATTGGTACGGGCATTATCGGTGGCATGATCGGTGAGACGACACTTGCCATGCTCTATGTGCCGCTGTTGTTTTATCTCTTTGACAGCTTCGCTGAACGGAAAAACAAGGGGTCAGATACTCCCGAGTCAGATACGTCCAATCCAGAAACACCTGATGCGGACGGCGTGAGCCCTGATACTACGGCCGCGCTAAAAGCCCCAGAGAAGGATGACTGACATGCCGTATGCTGACTTTCAGGGGTGTCGCCGTGGGAAACGCCTTTATGCACGGCTTCCGCTTTTCTCTCGCTTGCGAGTAGCGCTGGCCGGTGTTGTGTTTATCACCGGGTGTACGACGCTGGCGCCGCAATACGAAAGACCCGAAATGGAAATGCCCGCGTCGTTTCGATTCGAACCTGCAGTCGTTGCGGCGACGGCCGACACGGCTTGGTGGCAGCAGTATGGCGATCCAGTGCTGGATGAACTGATAGCGTCTGCGTTGGCCAATAATTACAGCGTTGAAATTGCCGCAGCGAATGTCGAGCAGGCGCTGGGAATCGTCACGCAGACGCGTTCCGCACTGTACCCGCAGCTCGGATACGGTGCCAGTGGTGAGGAGTTGCGTTCGCCCGACACGGGTCTGGTTGCAGCGATACCCAATTTTCCGAATCCTCAGGATACCTATCAGGCCTTCCTTTCGGCCAGTTGGGAACTCGATTTGTGGGGCCGGATACGCAATCTGTCAGAAGCTGCACAGGCGAGTATGCTGGCAACCGAGGAGGCCCGTCGGGGAGTGATTCTCACACTGGTCTCGTCTGTGGCAGACAGCTACATCACACTGCGCGGCCTGGATGAACAGCTTGCCGTCAGCAAGGAAACGTTGAAGGCCTACGGTGAATTCGTACACCTCTATGAACTGCAGTATAAGTACGGGCAATCCTCGCTGATGACCGTCGTGCAGGCGCAGTCCCAGTATGAGACGGCAGCGGCACAGATCCCGCAGATAGAGTCCCAGATTGCACAGTTGGAAAATGTCTTGTCGGTACTGCTGGGGCGCAACCCTGGCGAAATTCCACGTGGGAAATCGATTTCTGAGATGGTCCCACCGGTAGCGCCGTCAGGCCTGCCATCAACGCTTCTGGAAAGGCGGCCGGATTTGATGCAGGCAGAACAGGCGCTGATCGCATCCAATGCACAGATCGGTGCAGCAAAAGCACTGTATTTTCCCACTATCTCGCTGACCGGCGCGTTAGGTAGCACGAGTTCAAGTCTGTCGGATTTGTTTCAAGGTTCAACTCGCACATGGAATTACGCCGGGCAGGTGGTCGGGCCTATTTTCACTTTCGGCGCCGTCAGTGGACAGGTAGCTCAGGCCGAAGCAGCTCAGCGCGCCGCACTGGCGAGTTACAAGCTGGCGGTGCAGAATGCCTTCGCCGATGTCGACAATGCGCTGGTATCTAACCAGAAGATCGGGGAGCAGCTCGAGGCTCAGAAACGCCTGGTAAAAGCGCTGGCAGAGTACGAACGACTTGCGAAGTTGCAGTATGACGGCGGCTATGTGCCATACTCCACAGTACTGCAGGCCCAGCAATCCCTGTTTCCCGCAGAATTGGCACTGGCGGCGCTTCGCGCGTCGGTGCTGACGTCATCGGCCGATATATATAAGGCTATGGGAGGTGGCTGGATCAATGAGGCCGATAAGCTGATTGGCAGGGCTGCGCCAGCGGTTGACGCGGTCGATGGTGCACCACCCCTGTTTTAGTTGAGCTGACGCTCGACGCTTTCCCTAGAATCGCCACTGGATATGCCTGGAAAAAGGCATATCCACGCTGCCTCATTGCCGGAATATTGACGCGCATCATGTTGTCCTTCATTCAGGCAGTTCACAATTCCAACAATAAGACATAAACACTATAAATAACTGGAATGTTGATGCCGGTGAGAAGACCCGCCACGACAGGCATGGTGGTACTTAGCCTGCTCTTATCCACGATGTTGCGGGTATCAGCGCAGGATGCGGCCCCGATTATGCCTCTGGCGCCGCAGGCGCTGCTATTGGCTATCACCACAGCAGGCCAGCGCCTGGTGGTGGCGGGTGAACACGGCATTATTCTTTACTCTGATGAGAATGCTGACAACTGGCAGCAGGCCAGCGTCCCCACCACCCAGATGCTCACGGGTATCCATTTTGTCGATGATCGCCAGGGATGGGCAGTCGGACACGACGGTCTGATTCTGGTCAGCGATGACGGTGCCCGCAGTTGGCGCGTCCAGCGCGATGGCCTGTCGGTCCAACATCAGCTCAATCTGGAATTGCGAGAGACGGCTCACCGACAGATCAGGGAGTTAAAAGAGGCTCTAGCGGTATCGGATGATGAAGCGCGACCGGACTTGGAGTTGGCGCTGGAGGATGCTCAACTGGATCTGGAGGATGCAGAGCTTACGTTGAGTGAGCCAGTGTTTACCTCCCCTCTTATGGACGTATGGTTCCAGGATACCAATCGGGGGTGGGCTGTCGGTGCGTTCGGTACTTTTGTGACAACCACTGATGGTGGTGAACACTGGGTAAGCCAGCAGAAATCACTGGAAAATCCGTTTGAGTACCACCTGAATACTGTCACCGGAGACGGCCACGGGCGAGTTTTTATCGCCGGAGAGGGCGGTGTGATGTTTCGCTCGTTTGACGGTGGGAAGGTGTGGGAATCGCTGGAACCCTTCTACCAGGGCAGCTGGTTCGGGGCTGTCTATAACGCCGACTACAGAGCCTTGCTGGTGTTTGGGTTGCGCGGCAATGTGTTTCGCTCCACCGACTTTGGTACAACCTGGGAAGCGGTATCCAACGACAGTCACATTACCCTCGCTGGCGGTACCTCCTCTACACAGGGAGACGTTGTGCTCGCAGGGGCTGTTGGCACTGTGCTGGTCAGTAATGACGGCGGCAGAACATTTCAGCGCAAGCAGTTGGCGGATGGCCTCAGTTTGAGCTCCGGCATAAGTCGTGGAGAACGACTGATACTGATTGGCCAGGGTGGAATCAGGACTGTGCAGGAGCTTAACTGAGCATGGATGATCTGCCACAGCGCAATAGCAGCGATCTACACGGTTACCAGGCGGGCGAGGAAGAGCGCTTTCTTGAGCGTATTATCTTCACCTATCGTCCCCAGCTGTTAGTTGCATTCCTGTTCGCCACAATCTTTTTCGCCTACCAGACGGCAGGGCTGCGCCCCGACGCCAGCTTCGAAAAAATGATTCCCATGGAACACCCTTTTGTTCAGTCATTTATTGAGCACATGTCTGATCTGGGCGCAGCCGGAACCACGATTCAGGTCGCCGTTGAGAATACCAGCGGCGATATATTTGATCCCGAGTATCTGGATGTACTGCGTCAGGTCAACGATGAAGTGTTCTATCTTCCGGGTGTGGACCGTAACAGGATGCGCTCGCTGTGGACGCCGAATGTGCGTTGGGTGGAGGTGACTGAACTCGGTTTCGAGGGCGATAAGGTCATAGATTCCCAGTACGATGGCTCCGATCGTGCAATGTCTCAATTGCGACAGAATGTGCTGCGCTCAGGTGAGGTTGGTCGACTGGTATCAGATGACTATCGCTCCAGTATCGTGGAGGCGCCACTGATTGATATTGACCCGGCATCCGGTGAGCCCCTGGAGTATTGGGCGCTTTCACAGATGCTGGAAAAGAACGTCCGGGAGAAGTACGAACAATTGTCTCTGGACAGCAACGGTGACCCGAAAGTCAGAATTCATATCATCGGTTTCGCCAAGGTCATAGGCGATCTTCTGGATGGGATTACGTCGATCTTTCTGTTCGCCGTTATCACGCTGGTCATTACCTCTGTGCTCCTGTTTCTCTATACGCGCAGCTTGCGCGGTACATTTTCGCCACTACTGTGCTCAATCATTGCAGTGATCTGGCAGCTCGGCTTGCTTACCACAATGGGTTATGGGCTCAACGCTTACTCCATACTCATTCCCTTCCTGGTTTTTGCCATCGGTGTGAGTCACGGTGTGCAAATGGTGAACGCGATACTCGGAGAAAGTGTCTCCGGGAAGAACCGATACATAAGTGCGCGGCTTGCATTTCGAGCACTGTATTTACCGGGTATGGCGGCACTCCTGTCCGATGCGATTGGCTTTACCACGATGTTGTTGATCCCCATTCAGGTAATCAGGGACTTGGGTGTAGCGGCCAGCGTTGGGGTTGCCGTTATCGTGCTGACCAATCTGGTACTGCTGCCGATTCTGATGTCCTATTTGGGTATCACCAAAAAGACGTTGGCTCACCATCAGAAAAATCATGCGCTATCTACACGAGCCAAAGCCTGGCGCTTGCTCTCCAATTTCGCCAGCCCGCGCGTGGCCAGAGTCTCGATACTGATAGCCGTCATTGGCTTTGCCATTGGTATCTACGGTAGTCAGAATTTGCAGATAGGCGACCTCGACCCCGGTGCGCCGGAGTTGCATCCGGATTCACGCTATAACCTTGATAACCAGTTCATCACTGACAACTACGCGACCAGTTCCGACATTCTGGTCGTCATGGTAGAAACGGGCGAACAACAATGCACGCTGTATCGGAACCTGAAGCTGGTTGATCGATTTACCTGGCATATGCGCAATGTAGACGGAGTCAACTCAGCCATAAGTGCAGCGGAAGTTTCCAAGCTCTATGCAGCAGGCTATAACGAGGGCAATCTCAAATGGGCAACTGTTGGCCGCAATCAGCGGCTCCTCGGCTCCACTTTCGATCAGATGCCCGGCGCGCTGATGAATACCACCTGCAGTCTGTTACCGGTTGCTCTGTTTCTGGATGACCACAAGGCCGAAACGCTGCAAAGAGTGGTTGACGCTGCGCAGGAATTTGCGCGCGAGAATAAGCAAGAGGGCATTAATTTTGCACTCGCAGCGGGCAATGCCGGGATAGAGGCTGCGACGAATCAGGAGATCGAGGTAGCGCAGAAACGCATCATGTGGCTCATCTATAGCGTTGTCTGTCTGTTGATATTTTTTATCTTCGCATCGTGGCGAGCGGTTATATGGATTGTCGTTCCTTTGGCGCTGACATCCGCGCTCTGCCAGGCACTGATGGCCTACCTGGGAATTGGAGTGAAAGTAGCCACTCTACCGGTGATCGCACTCGGCGTTGGCGTCGGTGTGGACTACGGGATTTATATTTACAGCAAGTTTTCCCACTATCTACGTCAGGGCATGGGGATTCAGGAGGCTTACTATGGCGCGCTCACCACGACCGGGGAAGCTGTCAGTCTGACGGGCGCGATGTTGGCGGCGGGCGTGGCTACGTGGATCTGGTCACCGATCAAGTTTCAGGCCGATATGGGGATGCTGCTCACCTTTATGTTCCTGTGGAACATGGTGGGGGCGCTTTGGCTGCTACCTGCGCTTGCACACTTTCTGATAAAGCCAGAGAAGTTCGTTGAACAGAAAAATCGGCAACAGGCGAAAGTGAGCGCCTCATGATGTTATGGGTGTGCGCTGACGTCGTTGCGTTGTTCGGTAGCGAGGTATAGATGACTATGGATCAGCATAAGCGATGGCAATACAAACAGTTGCCGGTGAGCATTCTGACAACTTCGCTGCTTTTTGCAGCCGCCGGCTCACAGGCGCTTTCATTTCAGTTCGGTGATGATAAAGAGTGGGAACTCGACTGGGACACCAATGTAGCCTATACCGCGCAATTGCGAGTGGCCAAGCGAGATGACAATCAGTTTCGCTACCGGGATACGGGGAATCTGGAGGCCGACAGCAGGGCCTATGCGGTACTGATCAATGCCAACGACGGTGACAATAACTTTGATCGCGGTGATCTCGTACAGAATAAAGTCTCTGCCGTTACCGAGGTTGATCTGAGTTGGCGCAACCTGGGGTTGTTCGCTCGCGCGCGCACCTACTACGATGAGGTATATGATCAGCATACTGAGTTGAGCCAGCAGGACTATCTCACATACAACAACAATACAAAATTCCCCAACGGCGACGCCTACTTTCGACAGTTTCCCGAGGGCACAGTCGACGAGCACCGGGATCGCCTGGAGATGCTGGATTACTTTCTGTATGCCAGTGGCGAGGCTTTCGGAGATCGCCTCTACAGTATCAGGCTTGGCAGCCAGGTGATTAACTGGGGGGAGGCGACCTTCACCCAGGGAATTAACGGTTTGCAGAATCGTGCGGACCTGATCGCCCGCAACACACCCGGGGTGGAGGTCAAGGAGATTCTGTTACCGACCGGGGCAATATACGGTCAGATCGATTTGACCATAGACCTGACATTTGAAGCGTACTACCAGTACGAGTGGAAGAAAACAGAGCTCAATGGCGTAGGCAGTTATTTCAGCGATCGGGATTTTCTCGGTCCCGGTGCCAGAAACTTCCTGATTCCTATCGGTTCAAACCCCGACAGTATCACCGCAGTCCCGCGCACGGCGGATGACAGCGCGTCTGCCAGCGGCCAGTGGGGGGCAGCGCTGCACTGGATCGTGTTCGGTGACACAGACCTCGGCCTTTACTATATCAATGCACACAGTAAGGCGCCTGCTTACCAGATCAACTATCCGGCGGGCGGCAACCCGCTGCCGGAGTCATACACGATCGTCTACTTTGAGGATATTCAGGGGTATGCCGCCAGCTTCACCACCGTGCTGGGAATCACCAATGTTCAGGGTGAGGTGTCCTTCAAAACAGGTATGCCAGTCGTGCTTGAGAACGGTGATCCCGTCGAAGGCGATCTGGCATCCTATCAAATCGGCGGGTCCTATGTTTTCGAGCCCAATGCGCTGTGGGACGATGCCAATCTGACATTCGAACTGGCGGGTGCGTACCTCACCTCACACGACAGCGGAGATTTGCTCTATGACGACAACGGTACTGTCGTCAACCTGCGTCTGGAACTGTCCTACCTCAACCTGATGCCGGGCCTCGATCTGAAAGTGCCCATCTTCTTCCGGCGCGGCATGGACGGCAATATTCTGGAAAGTGAGATGGTGGAAGACTCATCGGCCGTCAATATCGAGTTCCAGTTTATCTATCTGAATAACTTCACGACGAAAATAGGTTACTCCAATTTTTTTGATGGCGGCGAAAACACCTACATCAATGATCGCGACAATATTTCTCTCAACGTTTCATACAGCTTTTGAAATAACCAAGAGGGCAGGGAAGATGCATCTAATCAGAAACAGCATAGTCGCCACGGCGCTGTCGGTACTGACTGTCAGTGCCATGGCAAAAATGTCGGCAGAGGATGTCGCTCGCCTGGGACAGGATCTGAACCCCATCGGTGGTATCAAGGCGGGAAGTGAGGATGGACTGCTACCCCAGTGGACGGGCTCGGTAGTCGGTCTGCCAAAAGGGCTGCAATGGGATGGACCGGGTACGCCCTATCCAAACCCCTGGCCGGATGAGAAGCCGCTATTTGTGATAACCAAAGACAACATGGCGCAGTACCAGGCGCGCTTGAGTCCGGGGCAGGTCGCTTTGTTCGATACCTATCCTGATACCTTCAGAATGCCGGTCTATCCGGGTCACAGGGATTTCGCCTTCTATCCAGAATTCTACGAGAAGGTTCTCTACAACGCACAGCACAGCGAACTGATCAATGACGATGAGGGTATTCAGGGGTTCCTCGGTGGTGCAGCTTTTCCGGTGCCTTCGACAGGCCCGGAGGCTGTCTGGTTTACACGAACTACCGGCGCGAACGAGACCATAGAAGGTGAATACAGCGACATCGCCGTCTTTCCCAATGGCACGAAATCCACGCGACGATCTAGGTTTCTACAGGAATCGCCTTACGCCAGTCGCAAGAACCCGATCGAAGCGGATTACGAGTATCCCAATCTTGGTGAGTTTGGTGGATACATTATGACCTATGTGACCGAGCCGGCCCGTGACAAGGGCCTTATTACCGCGGTTATCGAGCCGTATGATTACTCGAAGAATGCGCGCGAGGTATGGCGTTATCTGCCGGGTTCACGCCGGGTCCGGCGCGCGCCAACGGTGGGCTTTGATACGCCCGATGGCCCCGGTGGACTGAAAACAGTGGACGAGGTGCGCGGCTTTAACGGCTCCATGGAGCGCTTCGAGTGGAAGCTGTTGGGGCGCGAGGAAATCTTTATTCCCTATCATAACTATGACTTCGACGCGCCGGATATCTCCTATGAGGAATTGTTGACCAAGTTTCACGCCAACCCGGATTACATGCGCTATGAACTCAGGCGAGTCTGGGTGGTTGAAGGTACGCTGCGCGATGGTGAGCGCCATATCTATGGCAAGCGACGTATCTACGTGGACGAAGACACCGGCTTTACTGCAATCACCGAAAATTATGATGGCCGTGGTGAACTATGGAAGGTGGTATTGACCAACAACGTGTATGACTACGGTAGTCAGGGTTACGTGAGGCGTGCACAGATGTATCACGATCTGCGTGCCGGTGCCTATATCGCCGAGCGGGTGATCAATGACAGCGCGCCCATGCTCTATGATGTTAAGCCAATGAGGGGCCCGGGCTACTTCACGCCCAGCAATATCCGCAAGCTCGGTAAGCGTTGATTACCCGATGATTCAGCGCCTACGGGATAACGCCTGAAATGTATTTATGGATATTTTTTCAGGCTTTGATGGACAGCTGTGCGAATACCTGGGGAGCCGCGGCTGACTGCAACAGGATACCCGTATCCCAGGTTGCCCACTCAGCAATGATTCTCCCGCTGTCGTCATGATGTGTGAGAGTGGTGCCGTCGATGGCCAGTTCCTCGCCGCTGTGCTCGTCCTGTCTGGCGTCACCAAACTCATCATAGACTCTGGTGATCCAGCGAGTGGCGACTTTATCCTCGGCAGAAAACTGGTCTTCTATGCTGAAAACCATATGATGAAAGACGCCTTTATAGATCGCGATGAAATGTTGGTAATCGGCAACGCCATGCAGGGCACCCAAATTCGGCATGGGGTGTGCCACAGCATTTTCTGCCACCAGGTCGGGCAGTAGCGACAGCTTGCCTTGTGTCCAGACTTCTTCCAGCAGACGGCGAACGATCAGCATATTTTTTTCAGACATGGCTGTACTCTCCATTAGCAATGTCGGCGCTTTCATGCTGTTTGCTTAAGCAGATGAAGGGCGTCGTTGAAGGTATCGTAGTTCAGCCAGGGCCATATGGCTAGCAACCCGGCAAAAATTGCTTCATGCCTGCTGCCATATGGAAAGTTCAACGTACGGATGCTATACATAGGCCGGGAATTGTCCCGGCATGTTGTTTAACAAGCTGATGCAGATTGGGAGAAGCAAAGGAATGACCAAAACACAGCCCGCTTTCTTTACAGACCTCGAGGAAAGCGTGGATGCACTGCTTGCCAAGGTCGGGAAGAAGGTCGTTATAGCCGGCGGCTTCGGACGGCCCATTCATATCTTCAATGCGTTGTTTCGACGCGCACAGGCAGACCCCAGTATAGAGCTGACAATCATTACCGGGGTATCTTTCAGTCGCCCCAAGGGCAGTAGTGATCTGGAGCGACGGTTTCTGGAGCCTTTTGTAGACAGGGTGTTTGGGAATCTGCCGGAGCTTGACTATGTCGAGCCCTACCAGAAGGGCCGCTTGCCAGAGAATATAGAGATTGTTGAACTGTTTCTCCAGGCGGGCACCTATCTGGGAAACAAGCATGCCCAGCAAAATTTCGTTTACAGCAACTTCACCCACTGGCTGAGAGACATGATCGAACAGGGGTGCAATGTGTTCAGCCAGATGATCGCCAAGCGTGAGATAGACGGCGAGATGGCCTACAGTATGAGCCACGATGCCTATGCGCTGGATATCCTGCCGCGATTGCAGACACTGCGCGAGGAGGGCAAGCAGATCGCTGTCATTGCACAGGTGAATGATCAACTGCCGTTCATGTACAACGACGCGATCATACCGGTTGAAACCTACGATATTATTCTCGATGACCCCCAGTACAACCATACTCTACTGGGGCCGCCTTCCCCCTCGGTAGATACAACAGACTACATGATTGGCCTGAATGCCAGCAGTCTACTGCCCGATGGTGGCACTTTGCAGGTGGGTATCGGTTCGCTGGGTGATGCGATCACCTACGGCTGCATCCTGCGCCACGAGCACAACAGGCAATACACCGATGTGCTTGCCGAGTTGGGTATAACAGAGCGCTTTGGTGAGATTGTCGATCGCGTTGGAGGAACCGGGCCGTTCGACAGAGGCTTATACGGTGCCACTGAAATGTTTGCCGATGGCTTTCGCCACCTCCTCAATCACAACATATTGAAGCGGGCGGTGTACGATCATATCGGTCTACAGCGGCTTGTTAACGCAGGGCAAATCGATCCTGTCGTCACCACAGATTCCCTTGCTGTACTACATAAAGAGGGGCTTGTGTCCGCCCGGTTATCGTCCGGTGATCTCGCTTTTCTGCAAAAATATGGCTTTTTCAAGGAGACGGTTACGCTTGAAAATGGCGTGCTGCACTGCGGCGATGGTACTGAGATTGAAGCTGATTTGGGTGACGCAGCAACACTGGAATCAATAGGCCAGCATTGCATGGGAGAGACACTCAAGGGTGGCATTGTGTTGCATGCCGGGTTCTTTCTGGGCCCGCAGGCGATGTACCAGCAACTGGAGAATATGCCTGAGGCCGATGCACTGAAAATTTGCATGACGGACATAGCATTCGTAAACCAATTGTATGGCTGCGAGGAGCTGGCCCGTCTGCAGCGACATGACGCACGCTTTATGAATACCTCGATCATGATCACGCTGCTTGGCGCGGCGTGTTCAGATGGCCTCGAAGACGGGCGCAAGATAAGCGGCGTTGGCGGTCAGTATAATTTTGTGGCGATGGCACATGCTTTGCACGACGCCCGCTCTGTGCTGATGTGTCGCAGCACACGCACAAAGAATGGCGAGGTCACATCGAATATAGTGTGGAATTATGGCCATACCACGATTCCGGCTCATCTTCGCGATATTGTCATCACGGAATACGGTATTGCGATGCTGCGTGGGCAGCGCGAAAAAGATGTGATCGCCCGTATGCTCAATATTGCTGACTCGCGCTTCCAGCCGCATTTGCTGGAGCAGGCGAAGCGTGTTGGCAAAATACCTGCTGACTATGAAATCCCGCCAGAGTTCTGCAATAATTTTCCCGAGAGGCTGGAGCGTGTCGCCTCCCGACTGCGGCCAGAGGGGCTCTTTCCGGCGTGCCCATTCGGCAGCGATTTTACCTCAGAGGAACTGGTTCTGGCAGGCGTGCTGCAAAGTCTGAAGACCAAAATGGGTTCACGTCGTACGCTGTTCAAAACGCTGGCAGGTGCAGTGGGCGCTGTCGGCGTGCCTCCTGCGGCGGCGCTGCCGTATCTTGCGCGAATGGGCCTTGATGAGCCCGGCGATATCAAGGAGACGGCCTTTCAAAAGCTGATACTCGCTGAGCTTAAAGAGCTTGGCTATATCTAATTACTCACGATGGTTGCGCTGGCGAAAGTTCGGCTAACATGTGTTTGCGCAACACTTTGCCGTTTCGGGTTCTGGGGAATTCGCGGTAAAAATGCACCCGTTTGGGTGCTTTGTAGCGGGCGAGTTTATCGTTACCGAAATCAAGAATGTCCTGCGCGGTGACGGTCGCATCCGGATTGGCGATGACACACACGCTCACCAGAATCTTGTCCTTTTCCACCATCTCACCCAGCGCCACGCAATCACTCACGCCAGGGTGCGTTTTTATTACGCGCTCTATCTCATGTGGTGATACGCGGTAACCAAAGGTATTGATAATGTCGTCTTTGCGTCCGACAAACCAGATATAGCCATCTTCATCAATGCGGGCGTAGTCGCCGGTTAAAAAATATCCCCCGCTGCGCGACTTTGCCGTTTCCTGTGGCAACTGCCAGTAGCCCAGAAATAAGCCGGGGTCAGAGTCCTTGATCGCAATCATACCTTCCTCACCCGCTTTGACGGGCTGTCGGTGTTCGTCCAGTAACTCGACCTCATGGCCTGGCTGGATAAACCCGGCGGCACCGGGGCGAATAGGGCGCTCGGTGTTTTGGGAGATGTAATAGGAACATTCACTCATGCCAATGGCTTCGTAAATATCCATGCCAAATCGCTCTCGCCACAGGAACAACATTTCATCACTGAGGTGTTCTCCGGCACTCATACAATGGCGCAGTGAAGGTACATCCGCCCCGGTGGATTCTGTCTTCTGCAGGATCTGGCGGTAGATGGTGGGCACGCCGATAAAAATCGTGCAGTCGTGCTTTTTTATGAGCCGCATCCAGACTGATGCATCGCTTTTCCCCTCATGGACAACCACCGTATGCCCGTGGCACAGTGGGTCCATCAGCCCGGTGCCGAGCACGTAAGTCCAGTTAAACTTACCCGAGTGCAGAATCCTGTCACCTTCTTTAAAGTCAAACCAGAAGTGGCTGGCAGGCTGGCGGCCGAGCAGCGAGCGATGCGCGTGTAGAACGCCTTTCGGGTACCCTGTTGTGCCGGAAGTGTAGACCAGATAGGCGGGGTCATCCGGGGAGCTGGTGACTATCGTGTCGTCAACGGGGCTGCCGGCAAGCAGGGTTTGTAGATCAAGAACCTGTATCCCCGGGCAGTCAATATCATCAGGCATCTCGCCTGGCCCCGCCAGAAGAATAGTTTCCAGGTCGCTGTTCTCATCCACAATGGGGCGTAGCTCTGACCACATGGATTTGTGGGTAACAAGCACCTTTGCACCGGAGTCTTTTGCCAGATAAGCGACTTCCGGTGTCGATAACAGGGTCGATGTTGGGACAGCCACAGCGCCGTACTTCAGGCAGCCAAAAAAGCTCACAGGGTAGTCCACGGAGTTTGGCAGGCGAATCAGCACTCGGTCACCGCAGCTGATGCCCAGTTGCCCCAGCGCATGCACGAACTGGCCGCTCAGCGAATCCAGCGTCCGATAGCTTAATTCCGATGAGCCCAGCTGGTCGTCCTCGATAACAAGGGCCGTTTTTTCCCCGTGGTTCTGTTCTATATGTCGGCGCACGCAAGCGTAGGCAATATTGAATTTTTCGGGCAGATGCCACTGCCAGCCCTCAACGGTCTGAGTGAGCAGTTCGTCGAATCTATGTGGGTTGCTTCTGTTCAGGATGTCCGCAACAGGCTTGCCAGCCTCGGTGCGCGATCTCAATATGTGCAGGCTCTGGGCTAATTGCGCAGTGATCTGTGGGTTGTTGATCAGGTCGTCGCCAAAAATACTGGTAATACTCAAAAACCCGCTGACGACCTTGCTGGTATCGTCATCCTGCAGCACCGCCAGTTGTGAAAATTCCGCCGCCAGTGGGTCCACAATCTCCCGGCCTGTTTTCAGCGCACGGCAAATGAATTCAAACCAACAGGCCAGCGCCAGGCACAGGCCGCC
This sequence comes from Halioglobus japonicus, assembly GCA_902705825.1. Classification (GTDB taxonomy): domain Bacteria; phylum Pseudomonadota; class Gammaproteobacteria; order Pseudomonadales; family Halieaceae; genus Marimicrobium. The sequence continues at coordinate 37,826 of CACSIL010000005.1, forward strand.
AGTGGGGCGCGCAAGCCTCAGGTTGTCTCTGATAATGGGCAGTATCCGCATCTGAATCTTCTGCGATCCATCCCAGGCGATTTGTGCCAGCTGGTGCTGAATTTCGGGATTCAGGAAACGGGTAATAATTTCCCTGCTGTACGTCTTTATATCCAGTTGTGTTGGTGCGTTAAACGATCCAATGATCTCGTTGTGCGATAAATCTGTAATGAACTGTTGAAACCTGGGGTCACTGGTTACCTCGTAAACCGTCTTAAAGCCATCCAGCAAGCCGGAGTAAGCCAGGGTAGAGTGCAGACAATTCAGTAGACGCAATTTGGCTTTCTCGAAACCCTCGACGTCGTCGGTGAATACAACGCCGACATCCTCCCAGTTCGGTCTGTCGCCGCTCCAGTTATCCTCTATCACCCACTGGGTAAATTCTTCACGTTGCACAGGCCAGTTGTCCTGTGCGCCTATTGCAGTGGAGACTGAGGCGATTGTGTAGTCCTCCGTTTTCGGTGTGATGCTATCCACCATGGAGTTCGGAAACGCCACATTGTCAGTGATCCAGTCAGCTAACCCCTTATCGATTAGCAGGGCATAATCCAGCACCGATCTTTGCAGTTTGTCGCCATTGCCGGAAACATTGTCACAACTGAGTACCGTAAAGGCCGCTGTGCCTGTGTCTCGTCGCAGTCTCATTCCCTCAACCAGAAAGCCGATTGCACTTTGCGGCTGACGTGGGGTGCGCAGGTCCGCTGCAATATCCGGGTGTTCCAGGTCCAGAGTGCCCTGAGCATTCAGGCAATAACCTTTTTCCGTGATAGTTAGGGAAACAATTTTGGTGGTGTCTGCAGTTAAGCGCTTGAGAATGGCTTCGCTCTGTTCGCCTGCGACCAGAATTTCCTGGATAGCACCTATTATCTGGTAGCGGGGTGTCGTATCTCGTATCGCAAGCGTGTAGAGATAATCCTGCGTCGAGAGAACATCTCTCGCAGCGCTGCTGCGCAAAGATACGCCACAAATACCCCAGTCCCCGCCGGACTGATTCATCGCGTTCTCCGTGTAGACAGCCTGATGCGCGCGATGAAAAGCGCCCGGTCCAATGTGCACAATGCCTATACCGGTATTCTTGCGGTCGTAGCGGGGCGTTGCGATGGTTTGCTGATGTTGTAACTCAACAAGATACTCTGTCGATAGTTTCATTTCGCTGTTCGGGCCTGTTCAAACTGATCCGGGAAGCCCACAACGGGCTTTTCTGAATTTTGTCTTACTGCTGTTGCTGCTGTTGCTGCTTTAGCGATTGCAAGATGCCTTTCATTTGCTGTAACTGCGCAGTAGCCAGTACTCCGCCATTTACCTGCAGCACCTCAGTCGCTGTTTGCCCCGCAAATGTTATCGCATCAATCGCTGCGATGTGCGCGAGCCGGGCAGCGATATACGCACCGTTGAATGTGTCGCCTGCGCCGGTGGTATCGAGTACCTCCCGGGCGGGCTCAATATTGACTTCCCGAATACTATCATCGGCAATCAGGGTGCAGGTTTGCGCCCCGTTCTTCAGTATCACTTCCCGGGCGCTGGCGTTAAGAAGGGCCTGCGCGGCCTCGTCGATTGATGCAAACCCGAAGAGTGTTTCCTCCTCTTCAAAACCGGGTAGATAGATATCGGTCAGTGCCTGTACCTGCGCAATGGCTGCAGCCGCCTCCGCGGCGCTTGGCCAAAGTGCAGGTCGGAAGTTGGGGTCAAAAATAACGGTGCCACCCCGGCTTCGGTACTCGTGCAAAAACGACAGTAACATTTGCTGACTGGCTTCATTCATAAGCGCCAGCGTAATCCCTGTAAAATACAAATAGGGCGTGTTTTTTAATGGCTCCAGTAGCGCTAAAAGGGTAGTCGGCTGCTTGAACAGTGCACTGGCTGCCGAATCGTTGCGCCAATACTCGAAGCTGCGCTCGCCGGCATCATCGGTGCTGATGAGGTAGAGTCCGGGGTGTCGCAGTGGATCTATGTCCGGTTCAGCAAGGGTGACATGGTGAGACGCCGCATGCGTGCGGATTCTGTCGGCCTGCAGGCCTGAGCCCAGGGCCGTCACATAGGCGACATCGACACCCAGTCCCTGCAATGTACAGGCGGTATTATAGGTATCACCGGCAGCGCCCAGCGCATACCGCTTCTCATTCAGCGGAGCCAGTTCGATCATTACTTCGCCTAAAATGACGATGTCACTCATAACGTTTGCTTAACCTCTGTAGATGGACAGTGCGCAGGTGGACTGAATATCAGGAGTTTGGCGCAATCTCAGGCGAATATGAACAAGGAATTTGGACTTACCAATATTTAGTCGAATATAATCAACAAATTCCGCTATTCTGGTCTCTCTAGCGCGTGTTTGGAGGTGGGCCAGGCAAACTGTGGCTGAAAGACCTTTAAAATGGTCAGGCCAAAAAGCCCATTGGGCACCCGATAATGCCAGTCTGCCACAAGGATTAATGATTTGACTCCAAGAAAACTTATCCTGCATCCCGACAGGTTGTTTGCACCTGATGAGAGGCAGCGCAGCGTTGCGCGGGGACTCTATCAGAAAGTGCAAGGCCTGCCGATTATCAGCCCGCACGGACACACGGATGCCGCCTGGTTTTCCGAAAATACGGCCTTTGATAATGCCGCTGACCTGCTGATAAAGCCAGATCACTATGTCTTTCGCTTGCTCTATAGTCAGGGTATTGCGCTGGAAGCTCTGGGTGTGCCCCGCGCGGACGGTGCTGCCGTGGAGCAGGACGGACGTAAGATCTGGCGCCTGTTGGCCAATAACTACCACCTGTTTCGCGGTACACCTTCGCGACTTTGGCTGGATACCGTATTCGCTCAGCTATTCGAGTTTGAGCATGTGCTGTGTGCCGAAACCGCTGATGACTACTACGATAGCATCAACGCCGCACTAGCCACTGACGCCTTCAGGCCGCGCGCACTGTACGAGCGATTCAATATTGAGTTGATATCCACCACCGAATCGCCGCTGAGTGACCTCGCTCACCACAGAGCCATTGCCGACAGCAACTGGCAGGGGCGCGTGATTTCTGCCTACCGTCCGGACCCGGTGATAGATCCCGAGTTTGAGGGCTTTGTCGATGCGGTTCGCGACTTTGGCGAACTCACCTTAGAAGATACCTCCACTTTTGCGGGCTACCTGCGGGCGCACCGTGTGCGCCGCGCGTTCTTCAAATCAACCGGTGTTACCTCCACCGATCACGGCCACCCGACAGCGCGCACAGCCGATCTGCCGGCAGCGGAGATAGAGGCCTTGTACGCTGCTGCCATCAGCGGCACCGCCAGTCCCGAGCAAGCTGAACTGTTCCGCGCGCACATGCTGACGGAGATGGCGGGCATGAGCATTGACGATGGACTGGTGATGCAGCTGCACCCCGGCTCATCGCGCAATCACAACGCCAGCGTGTTCAAACAGTTCGGTCGCGACAAGGGGGCGGATATACCGCTGCAAACGTCATACGTTGAACAACTCAAGCCGCTGCTGGATAAATACGGTACGCATCCGGATCTGACGCTTATCCTGTTTACGCTGGACGAAACGGCCTACAGCCGTGAATTGGCACCCCTGGCGGGGCATTACCCCTGCCTGCGATTAGGACCGCCGTGGTGGTTCCACGACAGTCCCGAAGGCATGCGCCGTTTCCGGCAACATGTGACAGAGAGCGCCGGCTTCTACAATACGGTGGGTTTCAACGATGACACCCGCGCCTTCCTGTCGATTCCCGCGCGCCATGATGTCGCCCGCCGCATGGACTGCAACTGGCTGGCTGAGCTGGTGTGTGATCATCGCCTCGATATCGAGGAGGCCGAGGAGCTGGCTGTTGAATTGACGTACAACCTGGTCAAAAAAGCCTACAAATTGTGATAGTTGAAAAACCCTCACGGGAGAGATACCTACGATGAAAATACTCACCATAAAGCGCTCGTGGGTGATACCCCATGCGTGAGTCATGGCGATGGTTTGGCCCCGGAGACCCGGTAACGATAAAGGATATACGGCAGACTGACGCCACCGATATCGTGAGTGCGCTGCACAATATTCCCAGCGGTGAAGTGTGGCCGATAGACGCGATACGCGAACACCAGGCGTTAATTGAAACCTGTGAGCCGGGCGAGTCAACGCTGGTGTGGTCAGTGGTGGAGAGCATTCCGGTACACGAGGATATCAAACTGGCGCGCGAGGGTTGCCAGCGTTATATCGATAACTGGGTGGCCTCGATGGAAAATCTGGCAGCCTGTGGCATTAAAACCATTTGTTACAATTTCATGCCGGTGATTGATTGGACGCGAACAGATTTGCAGCACCGCCTGCCCAGCGGTGGGTATGCGCTGCGCTTTGATCAGCAGAAGTTTTCCGTGTTTGATTTATACATTCTGGAACGCCAGGGTGCTGAGCGGGATTATTCCGATCAGGAGATCGCCACAGCCCGGCAACTTTTCGAACAGATGTCGGAAGATGAGAGGGCGCTGCTCACACGCAATATTATCGCCGGGCTGCCGGGCAAGATGACCGATGCCTACGGCCTGGATACCTTTCGCGCGATGCTCGCCAATTATCAGGGTATGGATGCCGATACACTGAGAAACAACCTGTACCGTTTCCTCGAATGCGTCCTGCCTGTGGCGGAAACGCTCGGTGTGAAGCTCGCTATCCATCCCGATGACCCGCCGCGGGATATGCTCGGCCTGCCAAGGATTATTTGCACTGCTGCCGATCTGGATGTCCTGTTTGATCGCTTGCCCAGTCCGGCCAATGGCATCACGTTATGCGCCGGTACGTATGGCAGCCGCCCCGATAATAATCTTCCCGAGATGGCAAAGCAGTTTGCGCCGCGAATCCATTTTTCACATCTACGTGGTGTCGTGCGCGACGCCGATGAGCAGCGCTCTTTTTACGAGGCCAGTCACCTAAATAGTGATGTGAATATTGTCGGTGTCATATCGGCGTTGTTGGCCGAAGAGCGGCGGCGCAAGGCAGAAGGCCTTGAGCAGAGTGAAATCTTCATCCGACCCGACCATGGTCATCAGATATTGGACGATGTTAACAAATCAGTAAATCCGGGCTATTCCTGTATTGGCCGGTTGAAGGGCCTCGCTGAAATTCGAGGCGTGGTGAAAGCGCTGGAGTACTTGGATTAACGCTCTCTTTAAGGGTATAGCTGGCTGGTCCACCGGACGCATAGCCCGGCCAACAGGCTTGTGTTATCGTTCGTTCAGGTCAGAGCATTTATGAAAGATAAAGACAGATTTCCTCAAAATACGCAGCGACTTCCGCGGGAGCCGCGCCTCTATCAGCAGGTCGCTGAAAAGCTGATCGGCATGATCGAACTTGAAGAATATGAAGTGGGTATGCGGCTGCCTGCGGAGCGTGAACTTGCGACGATGTTGGGCGTAAGTCGCCCAACTATCCGCGAGGCTGTGATCGCCCTTGAGCTTGCACACTATGTTGAAGTCCGCATGGGCTCCGGCGTGTATGTGCTGGAATATAAGAAGGGCAGAAACCGTTTTTCTGATCAGGACGTTGGCCCGTTTGAACTCACCGAGGCAAGGGCCTTGTTCGAGGGTGAGGCAGTCGCGCTGGCGGCGACCATGATCACCGATGAGCAGTTGGTACAGTTGGCAGAATCTCTGGATGAAATGGTGGAGGAGAACGCACACGGTGTCGACAGCCATGAGGTGGCGGACAAAAAGTTTCATATGATTATTGCCCAGGCCACCAACAACAGTGCCATTCGCTCGACCATAGAAAACCTGTGGGAAATGCGGGAGAGCTCTGCGCTGACAGCAAGCACGCTGCAGAAGGCGCGTAACTCCGGCCTGAAACCATCGGTAGAGCAGCATCGGGATATCTACAATGCGTTAAAAGCCCGCGATGCCACGGCCGCACGCCAGGCGATGCGTTCGCATTTACTGACAGTGATTGAAAGCATTCTTGAGGCCACTGAAGCGGATGCCATAGAGGCGGCGCGCAACCGAACGTCAGAAAGTCGGGATCGACTCAAACGCACTAAAACCATTGTTTAAAGGCATCGTTTAACACCTTTACCTGAAGTCATCGTTCAGAGGTTTCCCCCAATGATTGTCACAACATTATCTGCTTGCCGGGTGTTGCCGGTTATCACGGCGAAGGATGCAAATAGCACTGTCGCGTTGGCAAAGGCCCTGGGCCGTGGCGGTATGAAGGCGGTGGAGATCACGCTGCGCACGCCAGCTGCGCTCGACAGTATTCGCGAAGTTGCGGCGCAGGTGCCGGAGATGATAGTGGCAGCGGGTACCGTGACGAACCCTGATGAGCTGCATCGAGCAGTAGAGGCGGGAGCCTCTATGGTGGTGAGCCCCGGCTCTACACCGCGTTTACTGCGCGCAGCGCGCGACGCGGGTATTGATTTCGTACCGGGTGTCGCGACGGCTTCTGAAGTGATGCAGGGTCTGGATGAAGGCTATAGCTGTTTCAAACTGTTTCCCGCTGTGGCTGCGGGCGGCTTGAATCTGCTCAAATCACTGGCCGGGCCTTTTCCGGATGTCAAGTTCTGCCCCACCGGGGGGCTGAGTCCAGCAAATTTCAGGGAGTTTCTGGCACTGCCGAATGTTGTTTGTTGCGGTGGTTCCTGGATGGTTGCTGCCGATCTTGTCGATAACCATCGCTGGGATGACATTGAGGCACTGGCGCGCGAAGCGATGGCAACGGCGCCTGCTTAGTTGCCGTGCTGTTGTTATGAAAACATATAGTCATTGAGCAGGCTCTCTACCCACTCTTGCTTGCCACTGACCCGAGCAGGTTCGGGGTTGCCGGCGGCGATATCGCGTAACGCTTCAAGGCTCAGTTCACCCGCTTCGAATTGCTGGCCGTGCGGCTGGCTGAAGCTGGCATAACGGCTGGCCTTGAATGCCGCAAGTTTGCCATCGCTGATGATACGATCGGCAATGACGAGGGCGCGGGCATAGGCATCCATTCCTCCAATATGCCCCAGAAACAGGTCTTCAAGGTCGGTTGATTCGCGTCGTACCTTGGCATCAAAATTCAGCCCGCCATAGCCGAGGCCGCCAGCGGCAAGCACTACCAGCAGATTCTCAACACAGTCGTACATATCCATTGGGAACTGGTCGGTATCCCAACCGTTCTGGGCGTTGCCGCGGTTGGCATCGATTGACCCCAGTAACCCCGCATCAACGGCCATTTGCAGATCATGTGCGCTGCTATGGCCGGCCAGTGTGGCGTGATTGGCTTCTATGTTGAGTTTGAAATCACCGTCCAGGCCATAGTGACGAAGAAACCCAATGACCGTTTGGGCGTCTACATCGTACTGGTGGTACATGGGCTCCATGGGTTTGGGTTCAATAAGATAAGTCCCGCTGAACCCAATCGAGCGACCATAGTCACGGGCCATGGTGAGAAATATCGCCAGGTGATCCAGTTCCTTTCCGGTATTGGTATTGAGCAGGCAGGCGTACCCTTCGCGCCCGCCCCAGAACACATAATTTTCACCACCGAGTGCAACAGTTGCATCAAGCGCTGCTTTTACCTGAGCACCGGCATACGCTACCACGGAGAAGTCCGGGTTGGTTGCGGCACCATTCATGTAGCGCGGATGAGAAAACACATTCGCCGTGCCCCAGAGCAGCTTCATACCGGTTGCATCCTGGCGCTCCTTCGCCAAACTCACCAGGCTGGCAAGATTGGCTTCTGATTCGGCCACTGAGCTGCCTTCGGGCGCGAGGTCGCGATCGTGGAAACAGTAGTGGGGGACATTGAGTTTGGTGAAAAATTCAAACGCTGCATCCAGCTTATTGCGGGCGCGCGCCATATCGCTATCGCCTGTATCCCACGGGTGAACCCGTGTGCCAGGGCCGAATGGGTCGCTGCCGTCAGCACAGAAAGTGTGCCAGTAACAAACGGCAAACCGCAGATGCTGCTCCATAGTCTTACCCGCGATCACGCGCTGTGATTCGTAGGCTTTGAAGCTGAGAGGATTGTCGGACTCCGGTCCTTCATAGATAATTTGCGGTATGTTGGGAAAGTATTCCCTGTCGCCGATAAAGACTGTTTTACTCATTGGGTTTTCCCTCTTTAGGTGTCAATAGTAGGCTACTGGACAGGTTGTGCATACAGGGGGGTGATCGCAGCCAGTGACTGCAGATAGCGCTGGTAAACGTCGTCATAAAAATTAACCGCTGTAGTGTTAGGCTCACAGCACATTTCCCGATTTTTGCTAAGGTGATCGTCCGCAAATTGCTGCATTTCATCCAGGCTGCAGGACTCCAGTACGGCAAGAGCCTGCAGTGCTGCACCGAATGCAGCGCCTTCATCCTGATGCAAAATTGTCACCGGCGTATTGCAGATATCCGCTACTGCCTGCCGCCAGGTGGCACTGGCCGAGCCGCCGCCGGTCAACACAACGCCCGAGTCGTCGATGTCCAGCTCACGCATCCTTTGGAGACCATAACGCAGTGCAAAAGTGGCGCCTTCAAGTGCCGAGCGCAACAGGTTTTCCGGGCGGGCGTTGTGCGGGTCCAGCCCCATCACGCAGGCTTTCGCTCGCGGTAGATTGGGGGTGCGCTCACCGTTGTAAAAAGGCAGGGAAATAAGACCTTCCGCACCCATAGGAGAGCGACTGACCTGTCGCTCAAAGTCAGACAGTTCTGTGCCCAGTAGATTCCTCGTTTGCTCCGTTGTTACAGTGCAGTTCATGGTGCACATCAGTGGTAGCCACCCGCCCGTTGAAGAGCAAAAGGCAGCGATTTCACCTTTGGGGTCGATAACGGGTTTGTCCGAATAGGCATAAACCGTGCCTGACGTACCCATGCTCATGGTTACCCTGCCGGGACTGAGGTTTCCGGTCCCAATGGCCCCCATCATATTGTCGCCACCGCCGGTGGATACCGGTATCCCTGCGGGCAGCCCGGTCAGCTCGGCGACGTCAGAGCGCAGCGAGCCGATAACCCCGGGGTCCACCCGCAACTGCGGCAGGCACTCAGTCAAATCTCGTTGCGGGTCGATGGCATGCAGCATACGGTCGGACCAACGGCGTTCCCGAATATCCAGGAAGCCAGTCCCCGATGCATCTCCCGCCTCCATGCAGCGTTCACCCGTCAGGTAAAAGTTCAGATAATCGTGGGGTAACAGGATGCAGTCCAGTTGCTCATACAGCGGGCCTCCCTGTTTGGCAAACCGGCGAATTTTGCCAGCCGTATAGCCTGCAAGGATAGGGTTCCCGACATCGTCTATACACCGCTGCATGCCGCCGTAGGCGGCCATGATGTCATTACACTGTGCAACGGTTGAGGTGTCGCACCACAATTTGACGGGTGCCAGTACCTCGCCGTTTTTCCCCAGCGCTACAAAACCGTGCTGCTGACCTGAGACACCGATTGCAGCTACAGAAGCAAGCGTGGCGGGATCTACGTTGGCAAGAACATGGTGCAAAGCATCCAGCCACCACTGCGCCTGCTGCTCTGCGGCACCGCTCTCATCCTGAAAAAGATCCAGAGCGGCACTTTCACAGGCGATTACTTTGCGTGTCGAGCCATCGTAAAAAAGTGCTTTGAGCGATTGTGTGCCCAGATCGAGGCCGAGTACTGTTTGCATGGTGTCAGGCTTCCGCATACGCGAATGGGAACCTGGAATTATACGCAACTAAGTGCGTAAGGCTTGCTCAATTTCCTGATAGTTTGGCCGTGCCTCGATAGTGTATTTGCAGAATCCTCCGTTACCAATCGGTCTTGCGGCGGCCGCGCTTTTTCTCCCTTCGATCGTTATTGCCGGTGTCTTCGTACAGCTGAGTTTGCAATGCAGCGGAATGCCGGCGGTCATCGTCGTATTCCCGGCGATCATCGTAATGCTTGTACTTGCAGCTACATCTGGATGCGTCGCATGCTGGCAGGGGCAGCATCGGAGCATCTCCATCCGAGATCAGGAAACGCTTGTTTTCTATCGCCTTGACGGCATCGCAGGCGCAGTCTTCGTACACAATCGATATGCCCCGGTAGGGCTTTAGTTGAACAGGTTTGGCCGCTCTCATTGGCGAGGATTTTTTCACTGGGGGAGAATTCTTTTTCGCGGTATTCGCACTCTTTTCCGGCGTCGATGCGGAAAACGGCAAGTAGTTCAATGGAGCCTTAAATAGCGCCGAGAATTTCATATCTACCCCTCTGGTCTGGCGAATGTTTTTCTGATCAATGCACATGCGCCGATCTATAACAGCCGTTTCATTGTGCTCTTACGGTAGCAGGATATAAACTCGGTAGGCAGTTTCTTTGAGTGAAATCACAGAATAATTCCGGACGACGCCGAAATTGGGCGGGGATATAACCAGCACCTATAAAGCGATATTCTGCCAGGTGATATGTGCTCAGTCAGCGCGGCTCTCAGCTTCCATCGCAAGCACCTCTGCAGGTGACTCGAATGTTTTTGCCGCGCCCAGTTGTGGGAAAATTCGCGACCACAGTCCGGTTATTGCGATAGCGGCTGCGCCACCACCGACGATGGCGGCAATAGGGCCAAAGATAACAGCGAGGCCACCGGTCAGTGCATCTCCGAGTTCATTGGATGCGCTTATAGTCAGCTGACTGACGGCATTGACGCGACCGCGTCGGTCATCGGGTGTGTGCAACTGGATCAACGAGGATCGAACATACACACCGAACATGTCGGCCGCCCCGCAGATCGCCAGACACAGCATTGAAAGCCACAGTACTTTGCTCAGTCCAAAGCCGATAGTGCCAATACCGAACACCACCATTGCGGCGAGCATCAGATTGCCGACATTCTTCGATAGCGGTGCAAAGGAAAACGTAATAGCGACTATAACTGCGCCAACGGCGGGTGAAGCTGCGAGCAGCGACAAACCAATTTCACCCTCACCCAGAATATCTTTCGCGAACACTGGAATCATTGCCGTGGCACCTGCGAGAAACATTACAAACAGATCCAGTGTAATAGCGCCCAGCACCAGTTTGTTCGACCACACATAGGCCAAGCCATCGAGCACCTGGCGCATCGGACCTTGGCTGCGGTCGATTTTGCTGCGCGGTACAGGCCCTATCATGAAGACAGAAAATGTCGCCAGAGCATAGAGTGCGGCGCACAGGAAGTAGGGCACAGCAGGGCCTATTTTGTAGAACGGCCCGGCCAGCCCCGGTCCTGCGATCACGCCAACCTGCCAGGCGATAGTCGATAGCGCGATGGCGCGGGGAAGTGAGGCTTTGGGTACCAGGTTTGGTGCCAGCGAAGAAATGGCTGGCCCAAGGAACGCTCTGCAGATACCAAGCAGTACTGCGACAAAATAAATCCAGTTAAGGGTTATCGATTCACTTAATGTGAGTATCGCCAGAAACAGCGCGATTACCGTCTGTGCGACAAGAACAGCGCGCGCCACCCAGCGCCGATCCAGGTGGTCGGCGACCCAGCCAGTAACAGGTGTCAGAATGAACAGTGGTATGAATTGAAGTAAGCCCAGCAGCCCCAGTATGCCAGCTGATGCGCTGATGCCCATATCTTCGCGCGCCAGGTTATACGCTTGCCACCCGAGAATCAGCAGCAGCGCATACAGCGCCACCATAGACGATAAGCGCGACAGCCACAGATAGCGATAGTTGGGGATCGTAAAGGGGTGTGGGGCCAATATTTCAGTCATGCGTTTTTGCCCGCAAAGCGTTAAAAGGCGCAACATACCCTAGAATGAAAGTGCGTGCAGCCATCAGATTGTCGAGATGACTGCGGCTCGACATTCTACACGTTTAATCCTCGATAATTTCGTGGCGCACATGCACCGCAACACTGCGAGGTTTCACTGTCAGATCGCGCGCCAGATAATGCGCTTTGGTGAATGCGGCGCCATACAGCAGAATCAGGGAGGAGTAGTTGACCCAGAGTAGTAGTAACACCAGAGACCCTGCCGCGCCATAGGTTGATGCCGTTGCGGTGTGACTCAGGTAGAGCGCTATAAGAGAGCGCCCGAGGGTGAACAGGGCTGCCGTCAGCAGCGAACCCAGAGCGACGTCCTTCCACGACAGATGCACATCGGGCAGCACCTTGAATATGGTGGCGAACAAGACTGAGGTGATCAGGATAGACAGCGTCGCTTCAGAGAAACCAAAAGCGACATCATACCAGGGCAACCAGCCCTGCACGTTGTCGAGTATGATGCGCAGCCCTACGCTGAGAGAGAGCGACACCAGCATTATGAAACCTATCGCCAGTACAATCGTCAGCGAGGTGAGTCTGCTTCTGATAAGCGCCATGATGCTGTTGCGAGAGGGCTTGGGTACAACGTTCCATATTGAATTAAGCGAATTTTGCATTTGTCCGAATACGGTAGTCGCGCCCAGCAGCATTGCCAGAATTCCCGCAAGTGTGGCGAGCAGGCCGCCTCCTTTGAGGCTTGATTGAGCAACTGCTGTTTGCACTGTTTTCGCCGCTTCGGCCCCCACAACCTCTTGTAGCTGTGCAGCAATCTGACCCTGTGCTGCTTCCTCGCCAAAAAATACGCCGATTACGCTGACTGCGACTATCATCACCGGCGCGATGGAAAACAGTGTAAAGAATGCCAGAGAACCTGCATTGGCAAAGGCATTGCTTTGCAGCCATATCTGCGCAGCATGCTTGAGAATATCTATCCAGTACTTGAATTGGGTGACGATTTTCGCCGTCATAGTTGGTTAACTCAGAAAATGTGAAAGATAATGCATACAGACATTACAGTCGTGAAGCCGTGTACAAGTTGGGGGTCATAAGTCCTGTCAATCACCGGCTAGCATTGCCAGCAATGCCTGCCAACTGCGCGCATCTGCATGTGCATCATAGGCCAGCGGCATCTTGTACTCCTCGCCCTTGGCTGAGGCTGCGGGGTTGGTAAATCCATGCACTACGCCGGGAAAGCTCAACAATTCCAGTTCCGCTCCGGCATTGCTCATCTCGACAACAAAATCGCCCACCTGCTGTGCTGGAACCATCGGGTCATCAGCGCCGGTAGCGACCAATAATTTTGCTTTGATGACACCGGGAGCGACAGGTTGCTCTGAACCCAGGCTACCGTGGAAACTGGCGACGCCAGCCAGATTGGCGCCGCTGCGGGCCTGATTCAACACCACTGCCCCACCAAAGCAATAGCCGATAGCGTAGTGACGGTTCGGGTCGACATTGGGCGCGCTCGCCAATACCGATAAAGCGGCGTTGAAGCGTGCGTGCATTAACTCAGGGTTTTCCAATGCCGCACTCATGAACGCCTTGGCGTCCTTGGGGTGCTGTGCGATCTTGCCATGACCGTACATATCGACAGCAACAGCGCTGTAACCCGATTCGGCTAACTGCTTTGCCCGGCTTCGCGTGTAGTCGTCCATTCCCCACCACTCGTGCACAACGACAACGCCGGCAGACGGTTGCTTGAGCGAATCATCGTAATACAGTACGGCGCTGCCGAGATCGTTATCAAACTGAACCTGCTTCTCGACAATGTCGCCGAATACCGGCGCGGCCAACAAAGACGCCCATAAGAGCGCCAAAAACCCGGGCAATTTATACGTGTTCATTTCTTTTTTCCTGTATTAGTCGGCACGAGTATAGGTCAAATACGGCGGGGCGGCACGATCACTCGTCCTGATTGTTACTCTCCATACCCAAACATTATCGATATGCGTACTGTTTTACCCCCTGCAACGTATTGCGTGATGTGCTTGTGCTGCAGGGCAGGTGCAGGCGAGGTGTGCGTTGTAGAAATTTCATACCTTTGGAAAAACCTACATAGTTTCAGCTCAGCACTCAACGTGTACGTGCCGGTATACCTTTTTGTAAAAAGCGTAGCGATAGACCGCCAGGCCGCTGGCTGCGCGCCGCTCAAGCAGACGCGTATGCGCGGGGTTGGTAGCTGGCACGCATATTGCTCCTTACCCAGTACAGTCTGCAGAAGTTGTGATTCAAGCAGACTTTAAGCCTTTATCAACCAACTGGAGACCATCAGATGTCATTAGTAGACTCAGTAAGCAACGCTATCCAAACCAAGATTGATGAACTGGACAAGCAGGTCGAGGCCGAGCAAAAAGAAGCAGATCGCAAGATGGCCGCGGCGGAAAACGAAAAGGCCAAGGCTGATATTCAGTCGGATATCAAAAAGAACATTGAGGATTTGCAGAGCCAGATGGACGATGCGAAGAAGCAGTTGTCCGAAGTGAAAGACGCGAGCGAAGAACGTCTGGAAAACCTCAAAAAAGCGTTCACCGGCTCTTGAGCCTCCGAGGCGCTGCCCGGCCGGGCCGCGCCTGTTTCGTGCAGATACCCCACACCTGCCTGCTATCTGTTGGCCGACTGTGGGGCCTTTGCCTCCCTCGACAACCTCTCAAGTATCTGGACCTCACCGCGCGCAGTTGGCCGCCAATGGTGCCGGTGATACCCAATAGCTATCACTTGTATAAGTAAATGCAACTGTATCTGAGGGAGGCATGTCGTACACTCAGCTGTGTGTGAGTAAATGTACTATTGTTCGCAAAGAGGCCTACGGCTGCAACACAGTGTGCAGACCGCCAGTGCCGTTCGAACATCGGCCAGGAAGCACGGCTGCTGTTCCTGAAATCAGATTGGGAGATAACCATGGACGCAAACGACACGAATACAGCCGGAAAATGCCCGGTGATGCATGGCGGAAATACCACCAGTGGCAAGTCAGTGACCGGCTGGTGGCCGAATGCGCTGAATTTCGACATCCTGCATCAACACGACACCAAGACCAATCCGCTGGGTGCTGAGTTCGATTACCACGAGGAGCTGAAAAAACTTGATGTCGAGGCGCTGAAAAAGGATGTACATGCGCTTATGACTGACAGTCAGGAGTGGTGGCCGGCCGACTGGGGTCACTATGGTGGGTTAATGATTCGTATGGCCTGGCACTCCGCCGGTTCCTACCGTCTGGCTGATGGGCGCGGCGGTGGTGGCACCGGTAACCAGCGCTTTGCGCCGCTCAATTCCTGGCCGGACAACGTCAGCCTCGACAAAGCGCGCCGTCTGCTTTGGCCGATCAAAAAGAAATACGGCAACAGTATCAGCTGGGCTGACCTGATTATACTGGCCGGGACTATCGCGTATGAATCGATGGGGCTGAAGACGTATGGTTTTGCCTTTGGCCGCGAAGATATCTGGCATCCCGAAACGGATACCTACTGGGGCTCGGAGCAGGAGTGGCTCGCCGACAGCGATGGCCGTTACGGCGACGTAGAAGACCCATCCTCTATGGAAAATCCTCTGGCTGCTGTGCAGATGGGTTTGATTTACGTTAATCCCGAAGGTGTTAATGGCAAGCCCGATCCGTTGAAAACGGCGCTGCATGTTCGCGAAACGTTCGCGCGTATGGCGATGAATGACGAGGAAACCGCAGCGTTGACTGCCGGAGGTCATACGGTTGGTAAAACCCATGGCAATGGTGATGCAAGCCTGCTTGGGCCCGCACCTGAAGAAGCCGGCGTTGAGGGGCAGGGGCTTGGATGGAGCAATCCAACCGGCACCGGCAAGGGCCGCGATACGATAACCAGTGGTATCGAAGGCGCCTGGACGACTCATCCTACTAAATGGGACAACGGCTATTTCGATCTGCTTTTTGGCTATGACTGGTGGATTCAGAAATCCCCTGCCGGTGCCTGGCAGTGGGAACCGGTCGGTATAAAAGAGGAGGATATGCCGGTCGATGTAGAGGATCCCTCGATTCGCTGCAAGCCGATCATGACCGACGCGGATATGGCAATGCGGTTCGACCCGATCTACCGCGAAATTTGCCAGCGCTTTGCCAAGGACCCGGCCTATTTTTCAGAAACTTTCGCACGCGCCTGGTTCAAATTGACGCATCGCGATATGGGGCCACGGGCACGCTACTACGGCCCCGATGTGCCGCAGGAAGAACTGATCTGGCAGGACCCGATTCCTGCAGGCAATACAGATTATGATACACAGGTGATCACAGAACGCCTTGCGCAAAGCGGTCTGAGTCTGAATGAAATGATCGCGACGGCCTGGGACAGTGCGCGCACCTATCGTGGTTCCGATATGCGCGGCGGTGCCAATGGCGCGCGTATTCGACTTGCCCCGCAAAAAGATTGGGAAGGCAATGAGCCGGCGCGCCTGACAAAAGTGCTTGGAGTGTTGGAAGGTATTGCCAACGATAGCGGTGCAAGCCTGGCTGACGTGATCGTGCTGGCAGGTAATTACGGCATCGAGCAGGCCGCTAGAAAGGCGGGGTTTGAGGTGAGCGTTCCCTTTAATCCCGGCCGCGGTGACGCCACCGCTGAGATGACTGATGCTGAGTCGTTTGACGTACTGGAACCACTTGCCGATGGGTATCGAAACTGGCTTAAAAAGGACTACGCTGTCAGTCCCGAGGAGATGATGCTGGATCGCACCCAGTTGATGGGCCTGAGCGCTGTCGAAATGACGGTTCTGGTTGGTGGTATGCGCGTGATGGGTACTAACTATGGCGGCAGTGCGCATGGTGTGTTCACAGACCGGGTGGGTGCGCTGACCCCGGATTTCTTTGTCAACCTGACGGACATGGGTAATTCCTGGCATCCGGCCGATGACGGACTGTTTGAGATACGTGACCGCAAGTCCGGCAAGGTTAAATGGACTGCAACACGCCTGGACCTTGTGTTCGGCTCCAATGCGATCCTGCGCGCGTATGCAGAAGTGTATGCACAGGACGACAATGCCGAGAAGTTCGTGAATGATTTTGTTGCCGCATGGGTGAAAGTCATGAACGCGGATCGATTTGATCTAGTGTGAAGTAAAACGGTATCCCCGCAAGCCGAGTAGTCGCGCGGGGATGCCTTGTTGTAAATGTTCGCGATCTGCGGTGTACCTCTCCCGCGCCAAGAAAGCCTCTCTATGTCACGAATTGTTGAAAAGTATTTGCTCTTCTCAAGAGAGCACCTGTAGGATTGCCGGTTGGTACTTCACTTGACTTAAAAAACTTTTATAAACAGAGGTCGCTATGAAAAAAATCACTTTGTTGCTTGCGTCACTGGCGTTTACTACGGTTGCTGTCGCAGAGAGTCCTGCACCGAGAACCGATAGAGTACTCACGCAAGAAGAACAGCAGGGACTCACGCCCAATCAGGTCATTGAAAGACTTAGTAGTGGCAACAGCCGGTTCGTAAACGGAGAACTCACCACACGTAATCATTCGTCTCTGGTGCGCGATGCCGCAGCAGGGCAAGCGCCCAAGGCCATGATACTGTCCTGTGTTGATTCCAGGGTGCCTGTTGAAGATATTTTTGATCAGGGCATAGGTGATATATTTGTAGCCAGGGTTGCCGGAAATATTGAGAACACCGATATATTGGGCAGCATAGAATTTGCCACGAAAGTATCGGGCGCCAAATTGATCGTCGTACTGGGTCATGAAAGTTGTGGTGCTATCAGAGCGGCTATCGATAATGTCCAATTGGGAAATATCACTGCGCTGCTGGAGAACATAAAGCCCGCGGTAGAAGCCCTGTCGGATTACCCCGGCGAGCAGACCTCATCTAACCCCGAGTTTGTGCACCTTGTCGCAGAAAAAAATGTCGAGCTGACAATCGAGAATATTCTTGAGAAGAGCCCGATCGTGGCCGAAATGGTCGAGTCCGGTGAGGTCAGTATTGTCGGTGGAGTCTACGACCTGCACTCCGGTGAGGTTGAAATCCTCGACTAGGGTTGTAGCCCCTGAGCTGCGCGGCTCTCATCCTGGATGATTAGGGGTGCCCCAGCGGTGCCCCGGCACAGCTTTAGTGGTGATGTAACGACTGCGGCTCAACTGCGCTTGCCGGGTGCAGGTTGCCGCGATGATCCAGATGGCGCCTGCGCAGTAATAACTCCTGTTCCGCAAGTTGTAGCTGCGCAGGCGGCAGTCTCCCGGTACTCACCAACTCCCAGAGTTTACGACTACTGAGGTTCTTCACTTCAATGGTTTGCCGACTATTCATTTTCTGATTCTCTGTTGATTGCTTGATTTCATGCATCTGTTGCAAGTCAGGGCGAGTATGGCCTTGAAAGATGAATGGCAGGTGACAGCGAGTTGAAAGTTTTGGCATCCTTTACGTTTGCATCATGTGGTTTTAGGTGGCGATACCAACCACTCTGTGCAATTCTTACGCCCTCAAACAAAGCAACAGGAGCGAACCGTGTCTGGATTCGACAAGGTGGTAGGTAGTTACGAGGAGGCCCTGGAGGGCCTCAATGATGGGATGACGATAATCGCAGGAGGGTTTGGTCTCTGCGGTATACCGGAGAATCTTATTAAGGAGATCAAGCGCCGCGGTACTAAGGGCCTGACCATTGCCTCCAATAATGCAGGGGTCGATGGCAAGGGGCTGGGCCTGCTGTTGGAAGACAAGCAGATCAAGAAGATGATCGCGTCCTACGTGGGAGAGAATGCGCTGTTTGAAGCCCAGATGATGAGTGGGGAATTAGAGGTTGAGCTTACCCCACAGGGCACCTTGGCGGAAAAAATGCGGGCTGGCGGAGCCGGTATTCCGGCGTTCTATACCGCAACTGGTTACGGTACGCCGGTAGGCGAGGGCAAGGAGGTGCGTGAATTTAATGGCAGGCACTACATTCTCGAAGAGGCGCTTTGCGGCGACTTCTCGATAGCTAAAGCGTGGAAGGCGGATCGCTATGGCAATTTGATGTTCCGCAAGACAGCACGCAATTTCAACCCGATGGCAATTACCGCGGGTAAGATCGCAGTGGTCGAGGTGGAGGAGATTGTCGAAGTTGGGCAGTTGGATCCAGATGAGATACACCTTCCCGGAATTTATGTGAACCGTCTCATACAGGGCACGTTTGCCAAAGATATTGAACAACGTACTGTGCGCAGCGCTTAAGGAGGATTGACATGGCTTTAACTCGCGATCAACTGGCGCAACGCGTTGCGCAGGAATTTCAGGATGGATACTACGTTAACCTCGGTATCGGTATTCCCACTTTGGCAGCAAATTTTATCCCCGAAGGTATGCAGGTAATGCTGCAGTCAGAAAACGGCCTGCTCGGAATGGGCCAGTTTCCACTTGAGGAAGAGGTGGACGCCGATCTGGTCAATGCCGGCAAGCAGACCGTTACCATGGTCAAGGGCGCATCGCTGTTCGATTCAGCGGAATCCTTTGCGATGATTCGTGGCGGCCATGTTGATCTGACCGTACTCGGTGCATTTGAAGTCGATTGTCAGGGCAATATAGCCTCGTACATGATTCCGGGCAAAATGATTAAGGGCATGGGCGGCGCGATGGATCTGGTCGCTGGTGCGGACAATATTGTCGTTACCATGACTCACGCATCCAAGTCCGGCAAATCAAAACTGCTGGCTGAATGTACGTTGCCACTTACCGGCAAGGGCTGCATCAAGCGCGTGTTGACAGACCTTGCATTGCTGGATATCGAAGACGGCAAGTTTATTCTACGTGAGCGCGCTCCGGGGGTGACTATTGAGGAAATCGTCAATCTTACGGAAGGTGAACTCATTGTCCCTGACGCTGTCCCCGAGATGCGTGTATAGCGCCATTCCCGGCGCTATCACTGCTTGCTTGTAACCGGCTGAATTGTGCGACAATTAGCGGTTTGACGATTTGAATAATTACTCGGAGAGACGGTATGGGCGCTAAGGCGACGATTTATTACACACTGACAGATGAGGCGCCGGCGTTAGCCACGTGTTCGCTGCTGCCCATTGTCAGGGTGTTCACCCAGGCGGCGGATATCGCGATAGAAGTGACCGATGTCTCCCTCGCCGGGCGTATCCTGTCGGCCTTTCCCGAGTTGTTGAGCGAAGATCAGCGCGTTGTAGACGGCCTGGCCTTTCTGGGCGACCTGACTCAGGTGCCAACTGCCAACATCATCAAACTGCCCAATATCAGCGCCTCAATCCCGCAGTTGAAAGAGTGCATTGCTGAGTTGCAGGCGCAGGGCTACCCGGTTCCCGATTTTCCGGATAATCCGCATTCCGACGAGGAGCAGCGCGTGGCCGAGCGCTATTCGAAAGTGCTTGGAAGTGCGGTAAACCCGGTGTTGCGCGAAGGCAACTCCGACCGCCGTGCGCCTGCTGCGGTGAAAGCTTTTGTCAGAAAGTATCCGCATTCAATGGGCGCGTGGAGCAAGGCGTCAACTACCCACGCCGATTACATGCGTTCTGGCGATTTCTTTTCCAGTGAGCAATCTGTCACCGTCGATACGCCGACCGATGTCCGAATTGAATTTGTTTCACCCGACGGCGAGGTGGAGTTGAAGAAAGCCCTGAGCCTGGAGGCTGGCGAAGTACTGGACAGCATGTTTATGAGTTGTGATGCGCTGGAACAGTTTTTTGAAGAGAGCATGAACGATGCTAAAGAGACCGGCGTTATGTGGTCTCTGCATGTTAAAGCCACCATGATGAAGGTATCGCACCCGATAGTTTTCGGTCATGCGGTGAAGGTCTTCTATAAAGATGTGTTCGAGAAATACGCACAGTTGTTTCAGGAGTTGGAAGTCAATCCCAATAATGGCATAGGCAGTGTCTACGACAAGATTGCCCATTTGCCTGGTTCGCAGCGCGAAGAAATCGAGCAGGATATTCAGGCCTGCTACTCGCAGCGACCGGAACTTGCCATGGTCGACTCAGTAAAAGGTATTTCGAATCTGCATGTGCCAAGCGATGTAATTGTCGATGCCTCTATGCCCGCGATGATTCGAAGCTCAGGGCAGATGTGGGGGCCTGATGGCAAGCTCAAAGACACCAAGGCAGTGATGCCGGAAAGCACCTATGCACGTATTTATCAGGAGGTCATCAACTTCTGTAAGACCAACGGCGCATTCGACCCGACGACGCTTGGCACCGTGCCCAATGTGGGGCTGATGGCGAAGAAGGCAGAGGAATATGGCTCGCATGACAAAACGTTTGAAATAGCCGCAGCGGGTACTATGCGGGTAGTCGACGCAGACGGCGCGGTGTTGATGCAGCATCAGGTCGAGGCGGGTGACATTTGGCGCGCCTGTCAAACCAAGGATGTCGCGATTCGCGATTGGGTGAAACTGGCCGTGACGCGCGCGCGTCAGTCGGCGACACCAGCGGTGTTCTGGCTGGATGAAGAACGCGCTCACGACATGCAGTTAAAGGCCAAGGTGGAGCGATACCTGCAGGATCACGATACAACCGGGCTGGATATCCGCATTATGGGTTATAACGAGGCGATACGGTTGTCCATGGAGCGGATGAAACGCGGGCAGGACACTATTTCCGTTACGGGCAATGTACTGCGGGATTACCTCACGGACTTGTTCCCCATCATTGAACTGGGAACCTCCGCCAAAATGTTGTCGATAGTTCCCATGCTTAATGGCGGGGGGATGTATGAAACGGGCGCAGGTGGCTCCGCTCCCAAGCATGTGCAACAGATTGAAGAGGAGAATCATCTGCGCTGGGATTCCCTTGGAGAATTTATGGCGTTGGCGGTGTCGCTGGAAGATATGGGCCTGAAACAGGATATCCCGCGCGCTTTACTGCTTGCCAAAACGCTTGATGAAGCAACGGGTAAACTGCTGGAAAACAATAAGTCACCCTCGCGTAAAACCGGGGAATTGGATAATCGCGGCAGCCACTTCTATCTGGGTATGTATTGGGCTGAGGCCGTAGCGGCCCAGACTGAGGACGCAGCGCTTGCTACGCAACTGGCACCGCTGGCGAAAAGCCTGCGAGAAAACGAGGATAAAATCATCGCAGAGCTGAAGGCTGTGCAGGGCCAGCCAGCGAAACTGGATGGTTACTACCACGCGCGCTGGGACACCGTGAAGCAGGTGATGCGGCCGAGCGTCACACTCAACCAGGTTCTGTCGCAGTGCGCACCGTGATGCATTCGGCAGCGCAATCGCACTACTGACACCGTATGGGGTGAAGGCGCTCCGAACAGGTATGCAGATGCAGGGGAGTAGCAAAAGTGCCAGAGATAATAACACTTAGCCAAAGCACCGGCTCTGCAGAAGAGCCGCTACTCGACCAGACCATTGGTAGCGCTTTCGACAGCATTGTCGAACAGTATCCCGATGACAGTGCGCTAGTCGTTTGCCACCAGAACATCCGTTGGACTTACCGGGAATACCAGCGAGAAGTGGACCGGCTGGCCTGCGGCCTGTTGGCGCTGGGGATCGTGCCGGGCGACCGGGTGGGCATCTGGGCACCGAACCGTTACGAGTGGTGCCTGACGCAATTTGCCACAGCAAAAGTTGGCGCGATTATGGTGTGCCTGAACCCTGCATATCGCTTGTTTGAGTTGGAGTATGCGCTCAACAAAGTGCAGTGTAAGGCCGTTATTTGTGCCGAGAGTTTTAAATCCAGTGATTACCTGGGCATGCTGCAGGAGCTCGCGCCCGAACTGTCGAGCTGTCCCGCTGGCGAGTTACAGTCTGCCAGGTTGCCCGCTCTCAACACTGTTATTCGCATGGGGCGGGATACCACCGATGGCATGTTTAATTTTGATCAGGTCTGTGCAATGGGCGGCGAAGCCGAACGGCAGAACCTGATAGAAACGGCCGCCCGACTGAGCCCATCCGACCCTGTTAATATCCAGTTCACCAGTGGCACCACGGGTAATCCCAAGGGCGCCACACTCACCCATTTGAATATCTTGAACAACGGTAAGCTCGTGGGTGATGGTATGAGGCTTACCCGGCATGACAGCTTGTGCATACCGGTACCGCTGTACCACTGCTTTGGTATGGTGATGGGCAATCTGGCTTGTATAACTCACGGCTCGGCGGCTGTCTTCCCGTCAGAGGCTTTTGAGCCAGAAGCGGTGTTGCAGGCAGTTGCGCAGGAGCGTTGCACCGCGCTGCATGGTGTGCCCACTATGTTTATCGCCGAGCTCGATCACCCCGGCTTCGCCAGTTTTGATCTCAGTAGTTTACGCACCGGCATTATGGCTGGGGCACCATGTCCGGTAGAAGTGATGCGGCGGGTGCACGATGAGATGCACATGAGCGAAGTGCTTATAGCCTACGGGCAGACGGAAACCAGCCCGGTCAATCATATGACATCTGCAGACGATGCCATTGAAAAACGGGTAGCTAGTGTCGGCCGGGCGGCGCCGCACTGTGAGATCAAGATTGTCAGTGCCAGCGGCGAGGTGGTGCCGATAGGAGAGCAGGGCGAGATCTGTTGCCGAGGGTATTCTGTGATGCAGGGTTACTGGGGTGATGAAGAGCGCACTGCAGAGACCATTGACAGCGCGGGTTGGCTGCACTCCGGTGACCTCGGTGTAATGGATAGTCAGGGCTACCTGCAAATTACCGGGCGCATCAAGGATATGATTATTCGCGGCGGTGAAAATATTTATCCGCGTGAGGTGGAGGAGTTTTTATATACCCACCCGGGGATACAGGAAGTGCAGGTGTTCGGTATACCCGATGACCGCTACGGCGAGCAGGTGTGCGCCTGGATCAAGCAGCGTGACGCTGAGTCACTGAGTGAAGAGGATGTACGCGAGTTTTGTCGCGGGCAAATTACGCATTTCAAAGTGCCGCATCTGATCCGTTTTGTGGAGGACTTCCCAATGACGGTGACCGGCAAGATACAGAAATTTGTGATGCGCGAGCAGATGGTCGGGGAGTTGTCACCCGACCGTTAAAACGTGCACTGCGGTGGCAGCTTACAGTGAGCTGCAGTCCATCGGGTCCATCGCATCAATCCACTGTGCTATCAGCTCGACACCTTCCGGATGGATGATAGAGCGCCCGATCTCCGGCATGCGTACTTCAAGTGCATTGGAATCCATGCGGTATACCAGGATGGATTCATCAGAACTCCCCGGCACGATGTCATAACCGAGATTCCCGGTGCCCGGTCCAGCGGCTACCGGAGGCTTGCATTCGCCTACGTTCGGGCCAAACGGCAGGAAGTAGTTGAGATACAAGCCGGAGGTGTCGCCGGCTCCACCAGGTGAGTGGCAGTGAGCGCAGTTGACATCAAGGTATCCTCTGGCGCGCTCATCAAGGTCCGCGCTGGTGTCTCCCCACAGCGGAATGCTGGGTATGGAAGCGGTGTCGGCTGGAGCGCCACTGAGGATACCTTCCGATGTCCAGTGGTCGAGCTGATTAGCCGTTGCGCTGCCGTAGTCGAAATCCTTGTTGAGCGAGCGGGCAGTTGGGCCAAGCGGAAGCATGTTGTCTTCACCGTGGCAATTGGAGCAGTTGTTGGTGTTGGGGATGACGTAGTTAGTCGTCTGTGGGAGGCCGTTCTCGTCTATCCAGCTTACTGGCTGCGTGCCACCGGTGACAGTCAATACCGCATCTGATTTATCACCATTCCAGATATAGGGTAGCGCAACCCAGCCAGTGGAGCGCCGGATCATCAAGCGTGTTTCGATAATATCCTGTGCGCTGTTGTCATCGCGGAAATCTGCCTGGATGGTGAATGTCTTGGCGATGATAGTGCCCACCGGGAAGTCGAAGGCCTCTGTGTCCCGATATGCCGCTTTAGCGCCCTCGGGAATAAAGACAAACCGATACTTGTTGGCGTAATCAGTGAACAACGGCGTGTTCAGGTCGTAAATGACCCCGTCATTGGCGTTGCTCATCGGGTTGCTGGCATCGGCGAACAAACGATAGTCTGACAGGTTGGGGCAGTTCGCCAGATAGGCGTCAGCGTTGCGGCCATCACCCTCAACATCGCACAACTCAATTGGATTGGGTTCCGTGGGGTTATTGGGATCTACCGGCGGCTCCAGAACAATAGGCGGCAGTGAGGCATGGCTGCAGTCGAAAAGCGCCGGGTCAGTGGATAGAGCAGGGCTGCCAGGCACAATGCCCAGAATAGTCGTGATATTGAAGGTGGCTAAATCGCCTTCAGGGGTATTGTCCACAATACAAATGGCCTGACTCTCTGTTAAGCCATTGGGGAATTCTACCAGTAGGCCTCCATTGGTGCCGACCCCTGAGCTGTCATAAAAATTGGCAGGCGGCTGCGGAAGTACGCTTCCGACAAGCTCGGCATCTCCCTGCGGGTCATAGGCATTATTGGTCATGGTGTTGTCGTGGATGTAGATTTTCTCCGGGACGGGGTCGTAGGTGGGTTTGCTGACTCCCACATCTACGAAGTAGTAACTTACGATGATCGTCCCGAACGACTGGTTGCCGCTGATGGTATTGCCAAACACCTCGATATCGTCATTGGCCATAATCATCAGGCCTGTGCCGGTGGGAACGGTGCCGACGATGTTGCCTGCCGGGGCAAAGTTCGGTGTGTTGTTGTCAATGATCAGGTTGTCGAACACCCGGGTGGCTTCTCCGCCCTGAATCGGCGGGCCAGGCAAATCAAACACCAGAATGCCGCCGGTGTTGCCGGTGGTGTGGTTCTCATACACATCTGCAAACTTGGAGTTCTCAATCTCGATACCGGCCACGTTCTCATACACGTAGTTGCGTCGCACGATGATGTTTTCGGATTGTCCGACGTAAACGCCGGCATCGCTGGCACCGCGTACCTCGGAATCCTCAATCAGTACATTGCGAGTTTGCACCGGGTACAGGCCGTAGGGGCCGTTGTTCTCATCGGGGCCATTCGTCCACTCCACCCGCACCCGGCGGACGGTGACGCCATTGCTGCCCTCCATTTTGATGGCGTCTCCAGGCGTATCTTCTACCGCGAGGTCTTCCACGACGAAGTTGTTACCGGTGACCAAAATACCCTGTGAGCCGCTGGTCTGACCGGAGAAATTCAGTACGGTGCCGCCATCTGCTGTCATACCTTGTCCGCGCAGTACAATATTGTCTACGCTGCTGCTTAGTTCGCCGACAAAGTTGTAGGTACCGGCGGGCAGTTCGATAATGGTTTTGGGCTGTGCTCCAATCAGGGCCGATAACGCGCGTGTTTCCAGGTCGGGGCCGGCGGCGAGTTTCACTAATTTGTAGCCGGGGAATTCCGGGTCGTCGAAGCCGCACTGCGGCAGATCGCACATCGCCACACACTGGCGTGCATCAAGCACGGTAATAAAGCCATCACCATCGATATCCAGAGGGTCGCCGGGGAGGGCCGGTGTGCCTTTGGCCAGACCGATGGCGGCGATGTCATCAGCATCGACAATCATATCGCCGTCAGCATCGCAGGTCTTTGGCACAGGCCCTGCACATTGCGAATAGGAGAGACTGCTGACAGAAAGCAGTGACAGTGTGATTAAAATTCCGGGCAGAAATTGCATTAGCGCGCTCCGAGTAGTGCTTATTATTTGCGTGGCAGGGTGCTGAGGTTTCGTGTTTTACGGCTGGCGCTCCATCCGAGCATGCCACTCAGTATCAGCAACAGTGTACCCGGCAGTGGAATGGCGCCGATCGTTGCTGGCTGGCCAGTGGATGCCTGCAACGCTGAACCGGTTGCATCAGACAGTACCGCGCCGTCCAGTATGCTCAGGCTGGTAGTGGCACCGGGCGCCAGAGCGAGTACATCGAAGCTCAGTGAGGCCAGTAAGAACGAATCCGGTTGCAGCGCGTTCAGGCTGGCGGGGAGCAGCAGGCTGATCTCTGCAAGGTTGACTGCGGCGCCGATATCGCCGCTGCTGACGTCAAGCGCGGTAAACCCGGCGAGGTCTCCCAGAAAGTTGCCCAGCGTGTAGTCGGCAAAGGACAATACCGCGTTATCGTAGCTGACCGAGAGGTCAAACGCACCGAGGGAGTCCGGCGCGAAATTGCCGAGTCCGCTGACAATAAGCTCAAATGATACGGTGTCCCCATTACTGGCGAAACTGGTGTCGGGCTGCAGGCTCAGCAACGCGGCGTGTGTCACAGGGGCCTGTGCCATGCAAACCAGCGACACAGCTGCTAGAAACGGTTTTATGCGGTGTAAGATAGTCAAAATCCGGGCGCTCCTGCTGTTTATTATAGTGACGCTTATATCGTGCGTATCAGGCGTCACATTTGTGGCTAACCATTCGGATAAAAGAAAGCAATATATGCGCCACTACCACGCAAGTCCTTTCAAATTGATCACTTACGTGCTGTTTGTGGCGCGAACTATAATCCCTGAAAAGGGAAAGTGTAAAAATTCCTGACACTTGCGCCGCTTATTTACGCGGTGGCAAACCGTGCACCAGGGTCAGCGATTTAAGATCAGCGCCGGCTCTGCGGTGCTCTGACAGCGCCTGGTAGTCGGGGTCGTTGTACCAGCCATCGGCAGCAGCTTCCGAGGGGAACTGGAAAATTATCATACGGCCGGGCCTGGGCTCAGAGCCTTCCAGATGCTTTATGTTGTCGTCAAAGGTGACAAAGGAACCGCCATGTTTTTTTAACAGCGGGAAGAAGCCTTTCTCATACTTTAAATATTCTTCCTTGTCGTGGGCGACAAGGTTGGCAACGATATAAACGGGTATGTCTGACATGCTGTATTTCCTGTGGTTTTTCTAGTTGGGTGGAATATGAATTAGAGCGCTTGCAACCATTTGGCTACGGCCTGGCCGATCTCAACCGGAGAGTCTTCCTGCACAAAGTGTAATCCCTTGACCGTGACTTCCTGCTGGTTTGGCCAGCTGCGGCAAAATTCGCGCTGTGCGCCGACCAGAATGGAGCCCGGGTCAGCATTGATGAACAATTTGGGAATCTCACTGCCAGCCATGAAGGCGCCGTATTCGTTCACCAGGGCGACAACATCCTCCGGCTCACCCTCTATGGGTATCTGCCTCGGCCAGTTCAGCAGCGGCTGGCGGTCGTCGCTCTGCAAGTGGGGTGCGCGATAGGCGTCCATCTCAGCGGTGCTGAGTTCACGCATGACCGAGGAGGGCAGTACTGCCTCGATAAACATATTGCGGTTGAGGATCAGGTCTTCGCCCTTATCTGAGCGGAAGCCCTGGAATATTCCCACCGCGCCTTCGGGCCAGTCCGACCACTTCACGGGCATAACAATGCCCTCCATATAGGCGACACCCTTTACGGCGCTTGCGTGGCGCATGGCCCAGAGAAAGCCGATGGCGCTACCCCAGTCATGAATAACCAGCGTGACATTTTTGTCGGCGCCGATCGTTTCGAGCAAGCCGGCGACATAGCTATAGGCCACTTCCAGCGTATAGCGTGATGCGCCATCACTGGCGGGCAGTTTTTCAGAATCGCCCTGGCCTATCAGGTCCGGAACGATTACGCGGCCCGACGCCACCAGTTCCGGCACCACGTTGCGCCACAGGAAGGAGGAGGTCGGGTTGCCGTGTAACAGCACAATGGGGTCACCGCTACCCTCTTCAACGTAGGCGATTTTCCTGCCGTTCACGGCTGCGAAATTTTTTTGGTAGGGCATGGTTTCAGACAACATATGGTGTCTCCTTGGGGGGCTGAGGGAATCGGTTCAGGCGGCCAGGCCGAGCATGGACAGGCTGTTTTCCACAATACGCCTGAGGGCCTGGCGGGGCTGCTTTTTACGGCTTTGGACGCGCAGGCCGAAGTTGATAGTCATCACCATGCTGGCCAGTGCCTGCGGGCTGTGCGCGGTGTTCAACTCGCCGTGTCGCTGCGCCAGTTGGAAGGCGCGCGCAAACGCATTTTCAATGGTGTTCAGCTTTTGCGTTGCCAACTGGTTCAACTCAGTATCCGTGTCGGCCAACTCCAGCACAGTGTTCACCAGCATGCAGCCTTGCCCGGTGCGGCGTTGCGAGGGTTCCAATAGGGTCGCTTCGAAAAAAGCACGGGGCAGCGCGGTGGGTGATAAGCGTTTGGCATCTTCTTCAACGATGGCCAGAGTGCGGTCGCCGAACAACTCCAGGCATTCCATGAACAGTGCCCGCTTGTTGCCAAAGCTACTGTAGAAACTGGAGCGCGCTATGCCCATTGTCTCGAGTAGGTCGGGTAGCGAGGTCGCGGTATAGCCTCGAGTCCAGAACAGCTTCATCGCTGCTTCCAGAGCACGGGTGCGGTCGAACTCAAGTGATCGGGCCATGTTGTTGTCGCGCAGTAAAAAAAGAAATACTGAACCGATCAGTACAAAATGGCAAGATGTTTATAGCATTGTGTCTGGCGCGATGCCTGCACCTCGCAGAGTATGATTGTCGCCACCGGTATTAGTCGGCGTCGCTCCCAGGTGCAATGTGCAACTTGCGCCACTTAAGCGGTGAAGACCCGGTCCACTTGGTAAATGCCCGGGTAAATGTTGCCGGCTCTGTATAGCCGAGGCGGTAGCCGATTTCGGAAACGGTGAGATTGGGGTTGCGCATATAATTTCGCGCGCGCTCAGCCTGTACGTTGGCGAGCAGGCTGGCATACGACGTACCCTCACGGCCGAGTTGCCGTGTCAGGCTGCGCTCGGACATCGACAGTTGGCCGGCTACTTCGCCGCGCTTCAGCGGCGGGGTATACGCCCACAGCCAACGCGTTACACGTTCGGTAAGGCTGATTTCCTCGGCCAGCATCAACGACAACTTCTCCGCGATAGTGACATAAGAGCGATATACCAGCGGGTTCGCTTTGGGTAGCGGCGCATTGTCAAATCCGCCTGAGAACGCCAGGCAGGCCTCCGCGCAGGAGAACTCTACTGCGCAGGGCAGGCTCTCCTGCACCAGGTGCCAGTCGGCCGGTTGGGCAAAGGGGAACGTGATGTACAGCGGAACCGTCTCCGCGGTCGCAATATCCTGAATGTTGCGCAAAGATGTCACCAGGTCTAGTGTTAAGCAGTAATTCACCAGAGCATCGATATCCGCGGCCTGCGTGTCGCGAATCTGCGGTCGCTGCATGGTGAATGTGAAAAGTGACACATCGGATGCACGGCTTACCACCAGTCGTGAGTGGCCCCAGGTCAGTTGTGGGAAATTCAGGCAGACCTGCAGCGCGGCTACGGCAGTTGCAGCGTGCCGCATTGCCATGCCCAGAACGCCGAGGTTTTCAATGCCTATACTGTCCATGCGTTGAAAGAAAACCCGTACCGCTGAACGATCGTGGCCGAGGAAGCGGCGCACCAGCGCCATACAGATGATGAGTTCCTGTTCGAGGGAAATGGGGAAGTCTGGCTCTGCCAGGGCCCGGGCGGGTAATCCGGCATCGTTAAACAGCGCCAGCGCATCCTCATCGCTGACGTTCAGAAAGACCAGCTGCCCCAGTAGTCCTGTGACAGTGCGCTGTGACGAGGCCAGGTTGCCACTGGCGATGACGGTAGGGTTATGATCCATGATTTGTCATTATGTACATTTGTGGCCCAAAATATCAAAAAATGGGCCTGCTCGGCAATGTTTTGTCGATGGATAAAACTCTAGGATGCCAATCTCGAATTATAACCATTGAATGAGGTCCGCCATGAGTACTGCCACCGCGCCGCAGCGCACTTCGGATTCTGCTTGTGAACACGTCGATGTATTGATCGTTGGTGCAGGTATATCAGGTGTGGGCGCTGCTCACCACCTCGGCGAAAAATGTCCCGGCAAGCGCTATGTCATCCTTGAGACCAAGGAGTCTTTCGGTGGCACCTGGCATCAACATACGTACCCGGGTATTCGCTCAGACAGTGATTTGTACACTTTTGGTTACGGTTTCAAACCCTGGACCGGACAGCCTATCGCCTCTGGCAAGGCTATCCTGGACTACATGGGGGAGGCCATTGAAGAGGACAATATTGACCAGCACGTCCGCTACCAGCATGAGGTATTACATGCGTCCTGGTCTGGTGCAGATCAGCTGTGGTATATCGAGGCGCGCAGGAAAGATACCGGTGAAACTGTTCGTTTCAGTTGTTCATTCCTGTGGATGTGTCAGGGCTACTACCAGCATGCCGAGGGTTACACTCCGCAGTGGGAGGGGATGAGCGACTTTAAGGGTCCCATTGTGCACCCGCAAACGTGGCCGGAAGATCTCGATTACAAAGGCAAGCGCGTGGTGGTGATCGGATCAGGAGCAACGGCGGCGACGCTGATCCCCAATATGGCCGATGACTGCTCTCATATCACGATGCTGCAGCGCTCACCTACCTACTTCTGGACCGGTGAAAACCGCAATGAACTGGCCGATCAACTGCGTGAACTGGAGGTGCCCGAAGAGTGGGTACACGAGATAGTTCGCCGCAGCATTCTCAAATTGGCCAAAGATGTGCAGTACTTCTCCATGTCGGATCCGGATCTGGTGAAAGAAGAACTCTTCAAGGTGATACGCGATATTCTCGGTGAAGACTTTGATATGAGCCATTTCACGCCCAGCTATCGGCCCTGGCAGCAGCGTCTTGCGTATGTGCCCGACGGTGACCTGTTCGAAGGTATCAAGTCAGGCAAGGTGTCCGTGGTAACCGATCATATCGATCGATTTACCCCGGAGGGTATACTCACCAAATCCGGCGAGTTGCTCAAAGCCGATATCATCATCACTGCCACCGGATTTAACTTGAGCATAATGGGCGATATCGCCTTTGATGTGGACGGCGAGCCGGTTGATTTTGCCAAGACATTTACTTACCGGGGAATCATGAATTCAGGCATCCCCAATATGTCATTTATGTTTGGTTACCTGCGTACCAGCTGGACCATGCGAGTGGATCTGGTATGCGACTTTGTTTGTCGTCTGCTGAACAAAATGGATGATGAAGGCATGAGCGTCTGTACCGCGACGCTGCGAGAGAAAGACAAGGGCATGGAAGAGCTTCCCTGGATAGAGGATGACGAGTTCAATGCCGGGTATCTGAAGCGGCGCATGCATTTATTGCCCAAGCAGGGTGGTCACGAGCCCTGGAAATTTTGTCGGGATTACTACGTCGAGAAGGATATACTGCCGGCGATTGATCTCAATGAAGACGCGCTGGTGTATGAAGCGGCCGCCAGGGCCGCAGCCGCCAGCAACTAGGCGCAAACTGCCCGCTTCCGGATCAGTCCGGTATCGGAACATTATTCTGAAATAGCAGGAAACATTGATATGTCAAAGTTCGCGGGAAAGACAGCCGTTATCAGCGGCGGTGCTGAGGGGATCGGTTTCAGTATTGCGCAGGCCGTTGGGAAGCAGGGTATGAACGTCGTTATCGGCGATATCGATGTGGAACAGCTGAAAAAGGCCAGTGCGGCTCTGGAGGCACAGGGCATTGATGTCCTTGCTGTGCAAATGGATGTCAGCAAGCAGGAGCAGTGGCAGGCTGTGGCCGAACAGGCGGTAGCGCGTTTTGGTAAAGTTCACATGCTGGTAAATAACGCCGGTGTAGCCGGTACACCCGGTGCCATAGAGCAAACAGACGACAAAGACTGGCGCTGGGTTCTGAATGTAAACCTGATGGGGGTTATCTATGGTACCGAAGCCATTGTTCCGCGAATCAAGGCGCACGGTGAAGGCGGCTGGGTGATCAATGTCGCCTCTATGGCCGGTATGATGGGTGTGCCCTTTGCCGGCTCCTACACCGCAACCAAGGTGGCAGTGGTGGGTATGTCTGAAAGCTGGCACGCCGAGTTGGCGCCACACAATATCCAGGTCTCTGTGCTGTGCCCGGCCTTTGTAAAGACGCGTATTAATTTGTCACACCGTAACAAGCACGCTGAATACGAAATGGAAAGTAAGCCAGAGAGCAAGGGTGCCGGGAATACCTCTCCATTCGAAGATCACCTGCAAAAAGTGGTTGAGGCCGGTTTGGCACCTGAGATTGTCGGTGAGCGAGTGATCGAAGCGATTAGCGCCGGAGAGCTCTATATCTTTACCCATCCGAACTATCGCAAAGTGGTACAAGCGCGATACAAAGCGATCGATGAGGCTTTTGAGCGATCCGCTTCAAGCCCGTTGTTGCAGCATGTATTAGATGAAGAGGTCGCCAGCTTTAGCTGATCGATAATCACGATAGATTTTCACAGAAGAGGAATGAGCATGGCAACTACAAGAGAGTTCGGCATTGTCGTTTACGGCGCCACCGGTTATACCGGTCGTCTGGTATGTGAATACCTGAACAATCAGTACGGAGTGAATGGCGATGTGGTATGGGCCATGGCGGGACGCAGCCAGGAAAAGCTGG
Organism: Halioglobus japonicus; assembly: GCA_902705825.1. Lineage (GTDB taxonomy): Bacteria > Pseudomonadota > Gammaproteobacteria > Pseudomonadales > Halieaceae > Marimicrobium. The sequence continues at coordinate 70,759 of CACSIL010000005.1, forward strand.
AAGCGGTTCGCGATGAAATGGGTATACCCTCTGACGTGCCCTTCGTTATTTCCGACGCCAGCGATTACAGCAGTATTAAAGCGATGGTTGCGCGCACCAATGTCGTATTGACAACGGTTGGGCCCTATCAGTTGTACGGCAGTGATGTCGTAAAGGCCTGCGCAGAGGCCGGTACAGATTATGTGGATCTGTGTGGCGAGCCCACCTGGATGCATGAAATGATTGACGCACACCAGGATGCGGCTAAAGCCAGCGGCGCACGTATCGTATTTTCCTGTGGCTTTGATTCGATCCCGTTTGATCTGGGCGTTTACTTTTTGCAGCAGGAGGCCAAAGAAAAGCTCGGTGGTCCGGTGTCGCGAATCAAAGGCCGTGTGCGCGTAATGAAGGGCACTTTTTCAGGTGGTACTCTGGCCAGCTTCAAGGCGACGATGGCAGCAGCTGCAGAAAAACCGGAGCTGGTCTCCGTGCTGATGAACCCGTTCGCATTGACAGAGGGTTTTGAAGGGCCCGGGCAGCCCACCGGCATGGCCCCGATTTTTGAGGAAGACCTCAACAGCTGGTCGGCCCCGTTTGTGATGGCAACCATCAACACCAAGAATATTCACCGCTCGAATTATTTGTTGGCACATGAGTACGGCGATGACTTCGTCTACGATGAAATGATGTTGACCGGCCCTGGCGATCAGGGTGAGGCCATCGCGAAAGCAGTGGCCGAAGATAAGTCCATGGCAGAAGATCCACGCCAACCGGGCGAAGGGCCAAGTAAGGAAGAGCGTGAGACCGGTCACTACGACGTGCTGTTTGTCGGCGTTAACGCAGACGGTAAGCGTGTGATGGCAAGTGTGAAAGGCGACAAAGACCCGGGCTACGGTTCAACCTGCAAAATGATTGCCGAGAGTGCAGTGTGTCTGCTGAAGAATGCTGATGCTGCCACCGGCGGTATCTGGACGCCGGCTGCGGCAATGGGTTCGCTGCTTATAGACCGTCTGCAAGACAATGCCGGTTTGATCTTCGCTGTAGAGTAAACCTGCAACGCCGGTGGGAAGTGAGCAGAAGGTATGCGCTTCGCACAGGCAGTTGGATCTATTACTCAGTAAGTACTGCGCTGGCGGTGGTGACCAATTCGCCTCGGTGATTTCTTGCATCGAGAGCAATGCTGGAAGCTGCCGCAGCTTTCTCGTCCTGCGTGGTTGCACCGGGATCTATTGCAAGTCGCAATTCCTCGTCAACAAACGCAGGCGCCATTGCCCTGAACGCAAACTCTCGCACTGTCTTCTGCGGATACTCGCCCTGTGCCAGGTTCATTAACAACGTGGCCGTCAATGGCCCTTGTACTACCAGTGCGGGGTAGCCTTCTTCTAAGACACTATAGTGGTGATCGTAGTGGATCCTGTGCCCGTTGAAAGTCAGTGCTGAGTAGCGAAAGAGCAGTGTGCTATCTGGTGTCAGAGAGCGCGCTGTTGTGGTTTCTTGCGGCTGCGTTTTGGACTCACGAATAGCTCCCTTTTTTTTGTGTACCGAGTGTCCTCGGTAGACGATGGTCTGCCTGTCTTCAATATGTGTTTCTTTGTCACAGGTATATTCGTGATCGATGTGCACAAACACCAGCGTGCCAGATGCGCGGCTTTGCTTCATTGCGACATCGGTAATGGTCGATGTCCGTTCAATGAGGGGGCCTACCGGCAGCGGGCTGTGAAACCGGATGCGGCTGGACGCCCACATTCTGCGAGGCAACGGAACCGGAGGTAGAAATCCGCCTTTGGCAGGGTGTCCATCGGCTCCCAACCCGTCGTGAGCAATAGCGGGCGGCGCCAAACACCAGTGGAGCCCCAGAGGCAGCGAACAGCCCTGGGAGCCCGCCAGCGAGGTGTAGCCGCTTAATGTTGCCCGGAAGCGCTTTACCAGCTCCGGTGTGATGATGTCACCGCTGCGCTCCTGTTTGCCGATCCAACTGCGGAGATGGTCGATTTCTACCTGCTCGGACATGGCGACTCTCTGGCTACTCTATTGGAATGGCTAGAAGGATTTTGGCAAGCCCAGGTCGTGGGTTGCAACATGGGAGAGGATTAAATTGGTCGATATCGGTGCTACCTGATACAAGCGTGTTTCGCGAAATTTTCGCTCGATATTGTACTCCGTTGCAAACCCGTAGCCGCCAAACGTTTGAATGCAGGTATCACCGGCCTGCCACGAGGCTTCCGAGGCCAACAGTTTTGCCATGTTCGCATCCGAGCCACAGGGTTCTGCGCGCTCGAACTTTTGTGCCGCCCGTTTTACGATTGCATCTGCGGCTTCTGTTTGCACATGCGCTCGCGCAATGGGAAATTGTATGCCCTGATTCAAGCCGATGGGCCTGCCGAACACCTCTCTTTCCCTGGCATACAGGCTCGCCTGTTCAATAAAAAACCGGGCGTCGCCGATACACTCCGCTGCGATCAGGATGCGCTCGGCGTTCATGCCGTCCACAATGTAGGAAAAGCCGCGACCCTCCTCGCCAATCAGGTTTGCCGCTGGTACTCGCAGTTCATCGAAAAACAGTTCCGTGCTGGCGTGATTCATCATGGTCTTGATGGGCTTGATGGTTAAGCCATTGCCCAGTGCGCTGCGCATATCGACCAGCAGCACCGACATCCCATCGGTTGGTTTGACGCTGTCCTCGCGCGCTGCAGTGCGCACCAGCAGGATCATCAGATCCGAGTGCTCGGTGCGGGATATGAATACTTTCTGACCACTCACTATGTAGTCGCCACTGGTGCCATCGCGGCGCGCACGTGTTTGAATTCGCGTGGTGTCTGTGCCGCTGCCGGGCTCAGTTACACCGAATGCCTGCAGGCGCAATTCACCGCGGGCTATCGCTGGAAGATACTGCTGCTTCTGTTGCTCATTACCATGGCGTAACAATGTTCCCATGGTGTACATCTGCGCATGGCAGGCACCGGCATTACAGCCGCTGCGCTGAATCTCTTCCAATACGGCACAGGCGACGGACAGGGGTAAGCCCGCGCCGCCGTATTCTTCGGGAATAAGAATAGAGAGGTAGCCTGATTCTGTCAGCGCGCGTACAAAGTCGCCAGGATAGTCATCGGTCTTCTCCAGTGCTTGCCAGTATTCGCCGGGAAACTGGGCACAGAGTTTGGCGACTGCGTCGCGAATGTCCTGGTATTGATCGGGTTCCGTCATCTCTTACTCTCGGTCGTGTACTAGGTGCGTTCAGAAAGCTTTAATCGTGGTGCATTCAAGCCTTGGGCGCTATGATGCTACGCGATAATATACGTTGTTGATAGGCAGTGTCCCGTCCAACCCACACTGAAAGAGAGGTGTTCCATGTCCGAGCTGGTTACCGTCCAGATTACCGACCATATTGCCGATGTCCGTCTGAACCGCCCCGAAAAAATGAATGCGCTGAGCGTGTCAATGTTCGAGAGCATCACGCGCGTTGGCCAAGCACTGGCGCAGGACAAATCGATACGCGCCATTGTCTTATCTGGCGAGGGGCGCGGTTTTTGTGCCGGTCTGGATCTGGCCAATATGACAGACCCTGATTTTAGCGCGGAACCTTTTGGGGAGGGGCGCGGTGGTTTTTATCCCAACTTCTATCAGCTGCCCGGTTACGTGTGGAAAAAAATGCCGGTTCCGGTGATATGCGCACTGCACGGTGTGGCCTACGGCGGCGGTTTCCAGATAGCAATGGGCGCGGATATCCGCATTGCTCACCCCGACAGCAGATTGTCAGTGATGGAGATTAAATGGGGTTTGATCCCCGATATGTCGACGTCGCAAACCTTGCGTGATCTGGTGCGCGTCGATGTCGCGAAAGAGCTGACTTTCACCGGGCGGGTGGTTGGAGCCGAAGAGGCGCTGAGCCTTGGTCTGGTCACGTACCTGAACGAAAACCCGCGTGAGGCCGCGCTGGAAATGGCGGCGACCATTGCCAAGCGCAACCCCAACGCAATCACCTACGGTAAGTACCTGTTCGACAGTACCTGGCACGGTGATGAATACGCAGGTTTGAAAGCGGAGGAGCGCCTGCAGGCCAAAGTGCTCAAAACGCCAAACCAGATTGAAGCCGTGATGTCAGAACTTGAAGGTCGCCCTGCCAACTATGAGCAACGCGATGTGACAACGTTTGATGATATAGCGCTGGATTGAGAAAGCACTGCTATTGGGGCAGGCGTTTTCGCAGGCATCCACACTGACTTCAGGAAATAATAATGGATTTCGAGATACCCGCAGATATCGCCGCCTTCCTTAATGAGGTAGACCAGTTCATTGAGGACAAGATAAAACCGTTGGAGCAGGCGGATGACAATATCCGTTTCTTCGACCACCGCCGCGAGGACGCCAGAACGGATTGGGAGCGGCAGGGGCTGCCCAACGAGGAATGGGAGGTCTTGCTGCACAAAGCCAAGTCATTGGCGATAGAAGAGGGGATATTCAACTATCCGTTTCCGGTTGAGTTCGGTGGCCGCGGTGGCGGTAATCTGGGTATGGCGATTATCAGGGAGCATCTCGCCGCGAAAGGTCTGGGGCTGCACAATGACCTGCAGAATGAACACTCTGTAGTCGGCAATAACATCGGCCTTTTGCTGATGTTGAAATACGGCAGCAAAGAACAGAAAGCCCAGTGGCTCGATGGTATGAGTACAGCGACCATGGGCTTCGGCTTTGGCATCACCGAGCCAGAGCATGGTTCTGATGCAACCTATATGGAAACGAATGCCGTGCGTGATGGTGACGACTGGGTCATCAACGGTGAGAAAACCTGGAACACCGGCGTGCATATCGCCCAGGCCGATATGGTAATGGCCAGGACGTCGGGCAAGCCCGGTGAAGCGCTGGGAATAACAGCTTTTCTGGTGCCGATGAAGGCTGCGGGCGTGAAGGTCGAGGAGTATCTCTGGACGTTCAATATGCCGTCCGATCACGCGCGCGTCTCATTTACGGATGTCAGGGTGCCCGACAGTGCAATCTTCGGTGAAGAGGGCAAAGGGTTGATGGTGATTCAACACTTCTTTAATGAGAACCGAATTCGCCAGGCGGCCTCCAGCCTCGGTGCGGCCCAGTACTGTGTCAATGAAGCTGTGGCACACGCCAACCAACGCAAGCCGTTCGGCAAAGCACTGTCGACCAATCAGGGCATTCAGTTTCCCCTGGTCGACCTGAATACCCGCTGTGAAATGCTGCGGGCGCTGGTTCACAAGACAGCCTGGCTGATGGATCGCGATGGCGCATTCTCGGTGTCAGACAAAGTCTCTATGTGTAACTATCAGGCGAACAGGCTGTGCTGCGAGGCCGCCGATTTCGCGATGCAGGTTCACGGCGGGATGGGGTACTCGCGCTACAAGTCGTTTGAACATATTTATCGCCACCACCGTCGTTATCGCATTACCGAGGGAGCAGACGAGATTCAAATCCGCCGCGCCGCCGGTTACCTGTTTGGTTTTATGAAGCAGCAAAAACCGAAAGGCGTAAGTTGATTGCTATGACGCCTGGCACAGAAGATGATGATTTCACTCAGGCGCTGGAGCGTGTGTTATCCAGGGAGTTGGCAGGTTTCCGGTCGCTCGTGTCCTGCCAGAAATTGACAGCGGGCGCCAGTCAGGAAACCTATCGCATTGTTATCGAAGAAGCCGCAAGTGGCAGTGACGCCTCTGACGCTCGTTCGGTTCAACGGCAACTGGCGCTGCGACGATCACAACCGCACACGCCGGCCGACTCTGGCGTAGGTGTCATCAGCCTGGCCACCGAAGCCAGACTATTTCAGTTGGCCAGCGCTGCAGGTATACCCGGGCCGGATGTCCACTATGTTTTGCGTTCAGAGGATGACCTTGGCAGCGGCTTCATCATGCAGTGGCTGGAAGGGCAAACCCTGGGGCAACGGATCGTGCGGTCAGAGGATTTGGCCGGCGTTCGCCCGCAGCTGGCCCGAGAGTGCGGTCAGATCCTGGGACGCATTCACGCGCTGGACTGGCGCGCTGAAAACCTGACGGACCAGTTACCAGAAATCGCCCCGGCGACGCTGGTGGAGGATACATGGGCGCACTACCGCGAACTGAATGTGCCGGTGCCGATGATTGACTACACCTGGCGTTGGCTGCGCGACAACCTGCCCGGCACAGCGCGCACAACGTTGGTACACGGGGATTTTCGCAACGGCAACCTGATGGTGACCGCCAACGGCATCAACGCTGTGCTGGATTGGGAGTTGGCGCATATCGGTGATCCCGTGCGTGATTTGGGCTGGCTATGCGTCAACTCCTGGCGCTTTGGCAAAGACAAGCTGCCGGTGGGTGGTTTCGGGGAAGTCGCAGATCTGCTGGCGGGATACCGCGAGACATCCGGGCTGGAGGTCTCCCCGCGAGAGCTCGAGTTCTGGCAGGTATTTGGTTCGTTCTGGTGGGCAATGGTAACACTGCAAATGGCCAACGCCTGGCGCAAGGGTGAAACGCCCAGCCTGGAGCGCCCTGTGATTGGCAGGCGCTCTTCTGAGGCACAGATGGACTGCGTTAACCTGCTCATGCCGGGGGAGTTTACCCTGCCTGAAATGGATAATCCGGTTTCCCGCGGCACGCAATTGCCAATGCCCGCCGAGCTGTTAACCGGTGTGGCAGATTTTCTGAAAGCCGACGTCGCGCCGCAGCTGGACCCCCACAATGGCTTCCTCGCAATGGTGGCCGCCAACTCATTGGGTATAGCGCAACGTGAGCTGCAGTTCGGCGGTGCATTGGCGGAGCAGGAGCGGCTGCGTCTGCAAACACTGCTGGGGCAGCAGGGTGGGCTGGATGACTTGCGCTGGGAACTGGTTAATCGATTGCGATCTGATATGCCACTGGATACGCCCGGCTTGACGGATCACCTGCGCCAGACAGTGGCGGGTCAGCTGGCGATTGACCAGCCCCGGTATTCAGCCCTGCGCGCGGTGCACTGAAGGATGAACCCCCGTTACAGATCAGGCGTGAAAGCTGTTTGATTGCGGGATCGTATTCACGGCTGTAAAGCCTTTGGTTGGGCAGATTAGCGTGCACTGGCAAAGTTGACGTTAACGTAAAGGTCAGCTAATCTCGCGCTTCGCTGTCGAACGTTTACACTGGGACGTCAGTCCAGCCTGCCTCCACCGGGGGCTATCAGAACAGGTCGCATCGCATGAATATTTGAGTGTGATGATTTTCAACAGGAGACAACCATGAGCACGAGCTACCCATCACTGAATTTTGACCTCGGTGAAGACATCGACATGCTGCGCGACAGCGTATACCAATTCGCCCAGGCGGAGCTGGCTCCGCGAGCGGAGCAAATTGATAAGGACAATGAGTTTCCCGCAGACATGTGGCGCAAGTTCGGCGACATGGGTCTGCTGGGAATGACCGTAGCGGAAGAATACGGCGGCACTGATATGGGCTATCTGGCGCACACCGTGGCGATGGAAGAAATATCCCGCGCATCGGCCTCTGTCGGTCTTTCCTACGGTGCTCACTCGAATTTGTGTGTGAACCAGATTCATAAAAACGGCAGTGAGGCGCAGAAGCTGAAGTATCTGCCGAAGTTGTGCTCCGGCGAACATGTAGGTGCGCTGGCAATGTCTGAGCCCAATGCGGGCAGTGATGTTGTCAGCATGAAATTACGCGCCGACAAGCAGGGCGACAAGTACATCCTCAACGGCAACAAGATGTGGATCACCAACGGTCCCGATGCAGACACCTATGTTATCTATGCCAAAACCAATGTGGACAAAGGCGCCTGGGGTATCACCGCCTTTATCGTCGAGCGAGACTCTCCTGGGTTTTCCCGCAACACCAAGCTCGATAAGTTGGGGATGCGCGGTTCCAATACCTGTGAGTTGATTTTTCAGGACTGTGAAGTGCCCGCCGAGAACATCCTTGGCGAAGAAGGGCAGGGCGTAAAGGTATTGATGAGCGGGCTGGATTTTGAGCGCACCATTCTTTCCGGCGGCCCCGTGGGAATCATGCAGGCCTGTATGGATATCACCATTCCGTATATCCATGATCGCAAGCAATTCGGCCAATCCATCGGTGAGTTTCAACTGATGCAGGGTAAAGTGGCGGACATGTACACCGAGCTGAACGCTTCTCGCGCCTATTTGTACGCTGTGGCCAAAGCGTGTGACAGAGGGCAGGAGAGTCGCAAGGATGCCGCCGCAGTTATTCTCTATACGGCAGAGCGCGCTACGCAAATGGCACTGCAGGCGATACAGGTGCTCGGCGGTAACGGCTACATTAACGATTTTGCGACGGGGCGCTTGTTGCGCGACGCCAAACTGTATGAAATCGGCGCCGGTACCAGTGAGGTTCGCCGTATGTTGATCGGCCGCGAGCTGTTTAATGAAACCCGATAACGCACCGAGTTCACCGGGCTTCTTTCCACTTTAGACGACTGTGCAGGTAGCAATATGGGCATTCTAAAATCCCGTGTGAATACGCGATCGGAAGACTTTGTCGCCAATACGCAGCATATGCAGGCGCAGGTTGACGACTTGAAGGCAAAGCTGGAAACGATCAAGCAGGGCGGTGGGGAGAAGGCGCGTGATCGTCACACCTCCCGTGGCAAACTGCTGGCCAGAGACAGGGTCGCCGCACTGATCGATCCGGGGTCGCCGTTTCTTGAGTTGTCGCAACTGGCGGCGATGGATGTGTACGGTGAAGACGTACATGCCGCTGGCATTATCACCGGTGTGGGTCGGGTACACGGTCAGGAGTGCATGATTGTCGTCAATGATGCCACGGTGAAGGGCGGAAGCTATTACCCTCTCACCGTGAAGAAGCATCTTCGTGCGCAAACAATTGCTCAGGAGAACAATCTTCCCTGTATCTATCTGGTGGATTCCGGTGGTGCCAACCTGCCTCGCCAGGATGAAGTGTTTCCCGATCGCGAGCATTTTGGGCGTATCTTTTTTAACCAGGCAAATATGTCGGCGCTCAATATTCCCCAGATTGCTGTGGTGATGGGTTCGTGTACCGCAGGGGGTGCTTACGTGCCCGCTATGGCCGATGAATCTATCATTGTGAAGGAACAGGGCACGATCTTTCTGGCGGGGCCGCCGCTGGTAAAAGCGGCCACAGGCGAGGTGGTAAGCGCAGAAGAGTTGGGCGGCGCAGACGTTCACTGCCGCACATCAGGTGTTGCCGACCACCTCGCGCAGAACGATCACCATGCGCTGCAACTGGCACGCGATGCCATCGCCAGATTAAACCGCGTCAAACCCATCTCGCTGGATGTGAAAGAAACGGTAGAGCCGCTTTACGACAGCAGGGAAATTTACGGGATCATTCCTAAAGATGCGCGCCAGCCCTACGATGTACGCGAGATTATCGCACGCACGGTCGATGGCTCAGAGCTGCACGAGTTCAAGGCGCTTTACGGCACCAGCCTCGTGTGTGGTTTCGCCCGTATTTTTGGCTACCCTGTGGGTATCGTGGCCAACAATGGCATTCTGTTTGGCGAGTCAGCGCAGAAAGGCGCGCATTTTGTCGAACTCTGTGCCCAGCGCAAAGTGCCTCTGGTTTTTCTGCAGAACATCACCGGCTTCATGGTGGGCAAGCAGTATGAGAACGACGGCATCGCCAAGCACGGTGCCAAAATGGTCACTGCAGTCGCCTCCGCCCAGGTGCCAAAGTTCACCGTTCTGGTAGGCGGGTCATTCGGTGCGGGGAACTATGGCATGTGCGGTCGAGCGTACGACCCACGCTTTATGTTCATGTGGCCCAATGCCCGCATATCGGTAATGGGGGGAGAGCAGGCAGCGGGAGTTCTCGCCCAGATACAGCGGGACCAGAAGTCCAAAAGAGGCGAGGACTGGAGTGAGCAGGATGAGGCCGCTTTCAAGCAGCCCATCATTGACACCTATGAAGAGCAAGGCCACCCCTACTATGCATCGGCACGCTTGTGGGACGATGGTGTTATTGATCCAGCCGATACGCGTATGGTGCTGGGTTTATCGATTTCAGCCAGCCTTAACAAGGCGATAGAAGACACCCGGTTTGGTGTCTTCCGTATGTAACAGGCAGCGTTGCACTTCAGATGAATAGGAACAAACACCATGTTTGACAAAATCCTGATAGCGAACCGTGGCGAAATTGCCTGTCGTGTCATTCGCACTGCACGGAAAATGGGCATTCGAACCGTTGCCGTTTACAGTGATGCCGACAGAGACGCGCTGCATGTCACCATGGCCGACGAGGCGATTCATATTGGCGCGGCACCCTCGCGCGATTCCTATTTGCAGTTCGATAAAGTGATCAATGCCGCGCTTAAAACCGGAGCGCAGGCGATTCATCCCGGCTATGGCTTTCTGTCAGAGAACTCAGCGTTCTGCCAGGCCTGCCAGGACAATGGCATCACGTTTATTGGCCCTCCCATTGGCGCAATAGAGGCGATGGGTTCCAAGTCTGCTGCCAAAACAATTATGGAAACAGCTGGCGTACCTCTGGTGCCGGGTTATCACGGTAGTGATCAGAACCCCGAACTCCTGCGCCAGGCGTCGGACGATATGGGCTACCCCGTATTGTTAAAGGCAACCGCCGGCGGCGGTGGCAAAGGCATGCGGCAGGTGCACAGTGCCGCAGAGTTTGATGAGGCACTGGCTGCGGCCAAACGTGAGTCCATGAATGCGTTTGGTGACGACACGATGTTGGTTGAGAAATACCTCACTCAGCCTCGGCACGTGGAGATTCAGGTTTTCTGTGACCAGCACAACAACGCTGTCTACCTATTTGAGCGAGACTGCTCGGTACAGCGACGCCACCAGAAAGTTATTGAAGAGGCGCCGGCGCCAGGTATGACACCTGCGCTGCGTGAGTCCATGGGGCAGGCCGCTATCCAGGCCGCGCTGGCGATCGACTATGAGGGCGCAGGTACGGTTGAGTTCCTGCTCGACAGCGACGGTTCATTCTATTTTATGGAAATGAATACACGTCTGCAGGTAGAGCACCCGGTCACTGAAATGATATCCGGCCAGGATCTGGTTGAGTGGCAACTGCGTGTCGCCGACGGTGAGCCACTGCCGCTGGAGCAGGGGCAGCTCACAATCAACGGCCACGCCTTTGAAGCGCGTATTTACGCTGAGGATCCCGATAACGATTTTCTGCCGGTGACCGGCACCCTGTCGTTTGTGCAGACACCAGAAACCAGTGCTCATGTGCGTGTCGATACCGGCGTAAGGCAGGGCGATGAGGTGAGTGTGTTCTACGACCCAATGATCGCCAAGCTGATTGTCTGGGATGAGGACAGGGACAAGGCGTTGGGCCGATTAACCCGTGCGTTGAGCGAATACCGCATTAGCGGCACGACGACCAATATTGATTTCCTCTACAACCTGGCCAGCTGTCAGCCTTTCAGAGAGGCCGATCTGGATACGGGCTTTATCGAGAAACATCACGGCGCCATATTCCACGATAGCGTTCGCGATATTGAAAACGATCTGCCACTGGCAGTGCTTTACCTGTTGCTCCGCCAAAATCAGAAAGCTGGAACAGAGTATTCCTCGGCAGGTAACCGAGATGAGCGGGATTCTACCTCACCATGGAATTTCAATAATGCCTGGCGATCAGTGGAAGACAATATTCATACTCTGGGCATTGTCCTGCATGAATCTGAATATCAGCTTGAGGTGGAGCAGAAGTTGTTCGGTACCGTGACGCGTTACAGGATCAATCACAACGGCCATACGGTGACTGCTCAGGGCGTACTGGAAGGCCGTTTTTTAAGAGCAGAGCTGGATGGCTACCAGTTCAATGCTACAGTTGCAGAGCACGATGACAGTTTCAGTCTTTACACTGCCGACAGTGCGCTCACGTTCAAACTGGCCAAGCCCGATCTCGGCGACGCGGATGAACAGGATACAGCGGGCGGTTTGATCGCTCCGATGAATGGCACAATGGTAGCGCTGCTGGTTGAGGCTGGCGCAAGTGTGGCAAAAGATGATCCACTGCTGGTTATGGAAGCGATGAAAATGGAGCACACCATTCGCGCGCCCGCCGACGGACATGTTGTCAGTTTTTTCTACCAGGCCGGTGAGCTGGTCGACGGCGGTGCACAGCTGCTGGAATTTGGCGCCAGCGAATAGCGTTTAAACCAACGTAGTCAGGCGAGAATATGAAGATAACGCTTCCCACCCGTGTTCAAATTGTCGAAGTCGGGCCGCGCGATGGCCTGCAGAATGAAAAGCAACCCATCTCCACGGCTGTAAAGCTTGAGCTGATTCACCAGCTGGCCGATGCCGGCGTCAGCTATATCGAAGCCGGTAGCTTTGTGAATCCAAAGTGGATACCGCAAATGGCCGGCAGCGAAGAAGTGTTTCAACAGGTGTCGCGCTGTGACGGTGTGACGTACGCTGCGCTGACGCCCAATATGCAGGGTTACCAACGGGCGCTTGCATCCGGCGTATCGGAGGTGGCTGTCTTTGCGGCGGCATCAGAGGCCTTCAGCCAGAAGAATATCAATTGCTCCGTAGCCGAGAGTATTGAACGCTTTGCGCCCATCATGGCAGCGGCAGTCAAAGACAACATCCAGGTGCGCGGCTACGTATCCTGTGTCGTCGGCTGTCCCTACGAGGGCGATGTCGCGCCAGAAAAAGTGGCCGATGTTGCGCGTCAGCTATATGAGATGGGTTGTTATGAAGTGTCCATGGGCGACACCATTGGCGTGGGTACACCGGCATCTGTGAGCGCAATGCTGGAGGCGACACTTGAACACATCCCTGTGTCGAAACTGGCTGTGCACCTGCACGATACCTACGGGCAGGCGCTGGCAAATATTTACGCGTCACTGCAGATGGGAATCTCGACAGTTGATAGCTCCGTAGCAGGGCTCGGTGGCTGCCCGTATGCGAAGGGCGCATCGGGTAATGTGGCGACAGAGGATGTTGTCTATCTGCTGAATGGTCTGGGCATTGAACACGGTATAGATCTGGACAAGTTGATAGCCGTGGGCAATTACATAAGCCTGCAGCTGGGTAGAGAAAGCGGGTCTAAGGTGGCTTTGGCTGGGCGCGAGTGATTGAGCTGACCTGTCTCAGTGCTTCTTCATGTGAACAGCGTGGAACACCAGGTGATCTGCAATAAAACTGGCGATGAAAAAATAACTGTGGTCATAGCCCTCCTGCATACGCAGTTCAAGCGGATAAGCGCTCTCGTCAGCAGCTGCCTGCAGAGCTTCGGGCTTGAGCTGCTCGGCGAGAAAGTTATCCGCGTCGCCCTGATCAACTAACGCGGGCAGATGCGTTTTACTGTTCCGCATTAATTCGCTGGCATCGTACTGCGCCCAGCTCTTGCGATCATCGCCCAGGTAATTGCCCAATGCTTTTTCTCCCCAGGGACAATTGACAGGGTTGCTAATAGGGCTGAATGCCGACACCGACGCGTACCGATCAGTATTCCTCAAAGCGATAACCAGTGCCCCGTGTCCACCCATTGAGTGGCCGCTTATAGCGCGCTGGTCGGTGACGGGAAATTCAGATTCGATCAGTGAGGGCAGCTCTTTTACCACGTAGTCATACATCTGGTAGTGTTTGTTCCAGGGCGCCTGTGTGGCATTGACATAGAAACCCGCTCCCAACCCGAAATCATAGGCGCCATCGGGATCATCTGGCACTCCCTCTCCCCGTGGGCTGGTGTCCGGCGCTACAATCGCAACCCCGAGTTCAGCAGCCACTCTGTGTGCTCCGGCCTTTTGCATAAAGTTTTCATCAGTACAGGTCAGCCCCGACAGCCAATACAAGACGGGTACCTTTTCACCGTTGGTAGCCTGCGGTGNCAAGTAAATCGCAAAGCGCATTCGACAGCCCAATACATCAGAGAAATGGCTGTACTGCTTGTTCCAGCCGCCAAAGCTCCTGTTGCTGCTAATGTTCTCAATCTTCATGGTCTCTATTTCCTGCGCCTCGCTCAAACCAACCCGCCAGGGGCTATTTATCGAAATGGATAACAGAGCGGATACTCTTACCCGCGTGCATCAGATCAAACGCGTCGTTAATCTGATCAAGCCCCAAATTATAGCTGATAAAGTCATCCAGCTTGAATTCCCCCGCCATATATTGTTCGACGATTCCGGGCAGTTGCGAGCGGCCTTTCACACCGCCAAAAGCCGTGCCGCGCCAGACTCTTCCTGTTACCAATTGGAATGGACGGGTGCTTATTTCCTGCCCGGCCCCAGCCACCCCGATAATCACGGACTCTCCCCAACCTTTGTGGCAGCATTCCAGCGCCGAACGCATGACGTTCACATTGCCAATACATTCAAACGAATAATCCACACCACCGTCAGTCATTTCGACAATAACGTCCTGAATGGGTTTGTCGTAATCATTCGGATTGATGCAGTCGGTGGCCCCCAGCTTTTTCGCCAGCTCGAATTTGGATTCATTGATATCGACTGCGATGATTCGGCTGGCTTTCGCCATGGTGGCACCAATGATGGCGGCAAGGCCGATCCCGCCGACGCCAAAAATCGCCACGGTATCACCTTCCTGCACTTTTGCTGTATTCATCACCGCGCCCATGCCGGTGGTGACGCCGCAACCCAGTAGGCAGACTTCATCCAAAGGTGCGTCCTTGTTTACCTTGGCCAGAGAGATTTCCGGAAGTACGGTGTACTCGGAGAAGGTTGAGCAGCCCATGTAGTGATAAATCGGCTCGCCATCCTTGGAGAAACGGGTGGTGCCATCCGGCATCAGTCCCTTGCCCTGGGTTTCGCGAATTTTCTGACACAGATTGGTTTTGCCCGATAAGCAGAACTTGCACTCGCCGCATTCGGGAGTGTAGAGAGGGATAACATGATCGCCGACCTTTACGCTGGTGACGCCTTCGCCGACAGATTCGACGATGCCGCCACCTTCGTGCCCGAGTATGCAGGGGAAAATCCCCTCGGGATCATCGCCGGATAAGGTAAACGCATCAGTGTGGCAGACGCCAGTGGCCAGAATCTGCACGCGCACTTCACCAGCCTGGGGCGGCATAACATCAATTTCCTCGATCACCAGAGGTTGGCCTGGCCCCCAGGCTACAGCAGCTTTAGATTTGATCATGTTTGGTCTCCAATGGAAGGTTGTCAATTTTTGGGATCGGGAATTGCAACTGCGTACTTTAGAGCGAATTTCACCAGCTTTCCACTGCGCCGGTGCAGTGGTTGACACAGACCTTCAGTGGCTGGCGGGCGTCTAAGGGGCATAAACCTGCCAACTAGATCACAAAAAAACTGCTCTTTTCTACACTTTTGTTTCGAGCCTGCGATCTGCAGTCAGTAGTATGGCATGTATTGGAATCGAGGATGAAGTACGCGCGAACCTGTGCGTTGCAGACAATGAGTAAATACCATGTGTGTAAGAGACCGACATGCTGAGTAACGCGCCGCTATATTTTCTACTTATTGCGGCGCTGTTTGGCTGTGCAATCTTCCTGATAACACGTCGGGGGTTATCTGCGGTTGCTTGTGTGCTGGTATTTGGCTCCGTATTTCCGGTAGAGCTGGCACTTGAGAAATCCTACGTAGAGAACGAACGGCAGCGCGCAGAGCTTGAAGCCAGAAGTGAGCTCAACTTTTCCGCGCAGCGTCTGATGGGCCAGTTGGGCTCGCATCTATCAGGGGTGGAGGGTCTGGCTGCCTATATCGCTTCCAACCCCGATTTGAACCAGGCTGAATTTGATGCGTTTGCGCAAGCTATTTTTGCCCGCCAGCGTTTCCTGATCAATATCGCTGCCGCGCCAAATCTGTTGGTCAATATGGTATACCCACTTGAGGGGAATGAGCAGGCATTGGGGCTGGACTATTTGAAGGTGCCCTCGCAGCGGGACGCTGTACTGCGGGCGCGTGATCAGCGCAAGGCCGTTCTGGCTGGCCCGGTGGAGTTGGTGCAGGGCGGCGTAGCATTGATCGGCCGTTTGCCGGTGTATATTCCACAAGAGGACGGCACAAGTAAATTCTGGGGCATCGTCTCGGCCACGCTGGATGCCAACAAGATTTTTGCCGCAGCAGGCCTGGAGACAGGGCCAAAGACTAGCCAGATCGCGCTGCGCGGCGTGGATGGGCAGGGCAGCCGTGGCAGCGTGTTCTACGGTTCACCGGAATTGTTTGGTGCTGATGACGTGATTCTTCTCCCGGTGCCAGTGGCTTCCGGCAACTGGCTCATGGCTGCTGAGAACACCCCGCCGACGGGTCTCACCACTGGTATCTGGTTTCTCCGAATTGTGGCGCTTATTGTTGCTGCAGGCTGGCTGATATTTCTGGAGCATCTGCGCCGTACACGCAGTAAGCAGCGCGATTACAAGCAGCGCATACGGGCTAACGAGCAGCTGTTACAGGAGGCCGGCAAACTCGCCGCAGTGGCCGGTTGGAAAATCGATAGAAAGGCAGAGTTGCTCAATTTTAGTGAGGAGTTTTCCAGAATCGTGGGGATTCCGCAGAAAAATATTGCCGCCCGCCACCACGTATTGTCACTGTTGCCTCCGAAATCGCAGGCGCAGCTCGATCAGGCTGTGCGTCGTGCATTCGCCAGAGCGGAAGCATTTGATATAGAACTGCCGTTCTCCCGCGATGACGAACCGCGTTGGTTGAGGATTATGGGTAACCCGGTGTTGCAGGACGGCCGAACGGCGGAACTCGTTGGCGGAATTCAGGACATCACGGAGCGCAAGGAGTTCGAGCAAACCATCGAGCGACAGGCGACGCGCGATGGCCTGACAGGGCTTCCCAACAGGCAACAGTTTGATACATTTCTCGAACGAGAGATCCTGGCAGCGCAGCGACGTCAGCAAAAACTGGCGTTGTTGTTTATCGACCTGGATAACTTCAAGTCTGTGAATGACAACCTCGGCCACAGCGGCGGAGACGTGCTGCTGGTAGCCGCAGCAGAGCGAATCAAAGCCTGTACGCGCAGATCTGACACCGTGGCGCGCCTCAGCGGTGATGAGTTCGCTGTCATTCTTCCGGATGTGGCGTCCTCAGAAGCAGCGGCTTTAGTGGCGCAGAAAATTGTTGCTGTCATGCGCGAGCCGTTCGATGTTTATTCGCGGCAGGTCTATGTCAGCGCGAGTCTGGGTGTGGCCGTGTTCCCGGATGATGGAACGAGCACTGACACCTTACTCATCAACGCCGACCAGGCGATGTATGAGGTGAAAAAATGTCTGCGCAATGACTACTCGTTCTTTACCCGCGAGCTGCAACAGCGCTCGGAAGAACGCCATCGCCTTATCAACCAACTCGCACTGGCGGTCTCTGAGCGCCGTCTGGAGGTTCACTACCAGCCAATTGTGCCGCTCGACAGTTCCGGGAAAATGGGCTGTGAAGCACTGGTGCGCTGGCAGGAGGACGGTGTCTACATATCACCGGAATCGTTTATACCGCTGGCGGAGGAGACCGGTCTGATAACGGAGATAGATCGCTTTGTAATGCATGAGGCCACCCTGTTTATGGAGTCGCTGTATGCAGACGGTTTACAGCCACCGGATCTGTCGGTAAATATTTCTCCGCGCATCTTCTTCGACAGAGTAGGGGAGCTCGACCGTTGGATTGACGATGTAAAAGCATGTGCTCGACGTACTGATCTCACCGTGGAGATTACCGAGCGACTGCTGACGCAGGACACACCTCATGCCACAGTCACGTTGCAGCAACTGCGTGCGGCAGGCGTGAAGATCGCTATCGATGATTTTGGCACCGGGTATTCTTCCCTGAGTTACCTGGCGAAGTTTCCCATCGACACACTCAAGGTAGATGCCTTTTTTGTCAGCAAGATCCCCGATGACAGCTATGCTGTGACACTGACGGAAACCATACTGGGTCTGGCGCATAAGTTGTCGCTGCACCTCGTGGCAGAGGGCGTTGAGACAGCCGAGCAGATGCAGTTTTTGCGGGAGCGCGGCTGTGATAGCGCGCAGGGTTACTGGTTCAGCAGGCCTCAACCCAAGTCAGAATTCAAAACATGGTTGCTGGCCTACTACGAGGCCCTCAACGAGAGCGGCAAGTCAACTGTCGCACCCGCCATAGCCCGGCTGGTAACACCAGCCAAGCATAAATAGGCCAATGTTCGGTATCGGAGGTATCCGCTACTGCGAGCCTCTATCTACCAGTGGACACCCCGCCATACCTGAGAGAACAATTTCTGCGCCAGTGCCAGTCGCGATGAGGGGATACTCTCCTTCTCCAGAGCTGCTTCTTCTTCGCTGAGACCGCGTGCGGCAGCTGAATCCGGGAACAGTGCATAAGCCTGACTCAGGAAAGCCTCCGTCACGGAGGGAATCGTCGACTGTGCCACCGCTCCGGCTACGCCCAACTTGGTGGAGACTCGCTTCGGTTTCGAAATAATGGCCTTGATGATCAGATCCCTGGCTTGCTCTGGTGAAAGCGTCGGGAACGCCTTGTACAAGCTGGTGGGGGCGATCATCGGGGTGCGAACCAACGGCATATAGATCGTGGTGAAATCGATGTTCTCTGCTGCGTACTCAGGCGCCGCACACAGGCTGAATGCATCCAGGGCGGCTTTGGAGGCTACATAGGCAGAAAAGCGCGGTGGACTGGTCAAGACACCGATTGAGGAGATATTAATGATTTGGCCACTCTCCTGTTTTTCCATCGACGGCAGGAAGCCCAGAATCAAGCGCAGAGCACCGAAGTAATTGAGCTGCATGGTGCGTTCGAAGTCATGGAAGCGGTCATAGCTGTAGCGCACCGAGCGACGAATGGAGCGCCCCGCATTGTTTATCAGGATATCCACTCTGCCGTGATCCCGCAGAACATCCTGGACCAGCTTGTCGCAATTTTTCGCGCTGGATACATCACAGGAATACGCCTGGGCCTTGCCGCCCTGTCCGGCGATCTCCGCCAGGGTTTCGTCGAGTTTCTCCACTGTTCGCGCCACCAGAATAACAGTGGCATTCGCCTCGGCCAGGCGCAGTGCGCATTCCTTGCCGATACCTGATGTGGCTCCGGTGACAACCACCACCTTGCCTTTCACTTTGCGCCGCACGGCAGACAATGTCGGCCGTCCCACCATCTGGTTAAAGAGACCATCCACCTCAGATATCAGAGACTTTGAATCCGGGCGCAAAAAGTGGAGCCAGTAATCCCAGATGGCCTGTGCATAGTCCTCAAACGGCGGGCAGGTGATGTCAGCCTCGGCCAGCAGGCTGCGCGTTACCGTAGAATCAAAATGGGTAGGGTAGTTGATGTAGCCGATAATTTGCGGCGGGACGCCCATACGAGCGACCATTTTCTCGCCCAGAGCTTTCACTGGTGGCAGGCGGCTGATGCCCTTGCCGGCCATTTTCGTCGCGGAATCCAGTAATCGGACATCCAGCGTCTTCAGCCCCGGACCGCCGGATACTTTCATCAGTACTTTTAGCAAATCACCCACCCTGATGCCCTCGGGGTCGGTTATGAAGAAGCAGCTCTGATCCTGGTCCGGCATGTGAGCCAGATGATCGATGGCGTTAACGACATAGTCCACCGGCACAATATTGAGCAGCCCGGCTTTGTGCAACAGCAGCGGAAAACCTTCCGGTACCACCGAGCTGAGGTTTTTCAGCGTCTCAAAGAAGTAGTAGGGACCATCGATTTTGTCCATTTCGCCGGTCAGCGAGTGGCCGACGACCATGCCGGGACGGTAGATGCGCCAGTTCATTTTGGTCTCAGCGCGAACCAGCCCTTCAGATTCGTGTTTGGTGAGGAAGTAGGGGTGATCCATCGCGCCGGCTTCTTCGAACATATCCTCGGTAAAAGTCCCCTCATACAACCCGGCGGCGGCAATAGAGCTCACCTGATGGAAACAACCGGATTTGAGCGCCTTGGACAGGCTGATAGCTTGTTTTGTGCCGTTTACATTACTGATCCTCTGGCTCTCTGCATCTGCTTTCATGTCATAGATCGCAGCCAGATGGAAAAAGTGATCGATCTTGCCGGCGTGCTTTTTGATCCAGGCAGGCTTTACGCCCAGTCTGGGACGGCTCAGGTCGCCTTCAACAGCGATGATCTGCTCCTCATCAGCACCCCAGAGTTCACGCAGCCCCGCGATTTTCGGCATCGATTCGGGACGTACAAGCAGATAGATGGTAGCCCCGCGATCAAGCAACTTGGGAACCAGAAAACGACCGATGAAGCCAGTGCCGCCAGTGACAAAATAGTTCATACACGTGTCCTTAGTTTTGTTTTTATCAAGCAGGGTACCACTGCGCCTAGAATAGACCACATTAGAGCAATCTGCAGCTCAAGTGAATCACCATCTTTGGCGCGCAGTGATCTATACGTTAGGATGTAACGTAACTAATGTCTAATGTCAGGTGAATTGAGCCGCTGAACCTGAAAACGGATAACCAAACCTAGAGTCCAGACAATTCAAAATTTTAATAGTACGGCATGCCAGACAGAATAATGGTGTCCGCAAATGGTAGCTGAACAAGGTCTGCTGCACAGTTTTGTGTCTGTTGACGGGGTTGTGCCTCGTCTGCAGCGCTGCGCCGGTAACCCCTGTCTGCTGCAGTCATTCGATGCCCCCCCGACTGGCGCCCCCGACGCTGGGGCGGCTATCACGCAGTGCCAGTCCTGGCCTGAGGTTCGCGAAGATGAGCCGGTGGTTGGTGTCCGCTGTTACAGCGCTGGTGGTCAACTGATTCAGTGCTGTGGTCACGGCCTGCTCGCTGCCGCTCACCGTTGGCAGAGGAGGTTACAGCGCAGTGTCTTGAATGTGTCCATGAATGGCAGTCTTGTCGCCAGCTGGCGCGAAGGCGATGTCACATGGCTGCGTTTTGCCAGTATGCGCACAGTTGGCCACAGTGTTCCCGTGTGGTTGGAACAGGTGTTTGGCAAGGCGCCGCCGCAGGCCGCCGCCACCGCAGGTAATGAGCAGGGCTATCTGGTGGTTCAGTGGCCCGATGGCGTTGATCTGGCGCACTTACCTCGCCCTGGCGACATACTGGCCGAATACACAGAGCGCGCCCTGATCTGCACCTCTGCCCATCCTGAGTGGGGAGAAGGGGTCATACAGTTGAGGTATTTCGCACCACAATACGGGGTCGACGAGGATGCCGCGACCGGCTCGGCGATGCGAGTGCTGGCACAGTACTGGTCTCCCCGTTTTCATGAATTGACGGCCTACCAGTGTTCGCCATCGGGGGGGCTTCTGCTGTCGCGCCACGCAAAGGCGCATGTCGATGTAGGGGGGCGGTGTGTTATCGATACGGCAGGTGCCCATGACTGAAAACTCCCTACTCACGCGCTATCAGCAGGTTCGCCAGCAGTCGCTGTTGGCTTGCGATCCGCTGCAGGTGGAAGATTACGGCTTACAGGCGGAGGCTTTCACCAGCCCGCCCAAGTGGCATCTGGCGCATACCAGCTGGTTTTTCGAAACATTTTTGTTGAAACCGTTCTTGCCCGGCTATCAAACGCCCGACGAGCGCTACGAGTTTCTGTTCAACTCCTATTACAACGGTGTCGGCTCCCAGTTCAGTCGCGCCCATCGCGGGCTGTTGTCGCGCCCGTCCGTTGACGTCGTCAAACAGTACCGCGCACATGTTGATACGGCGATGGAAAGACTGTTGAGCGATAGCGACCATCAACATCGCCAGACCCTACTGGAGCGCACGCGCCTGGGAGTTGAGCACGAGCAGCAGCATCAGGAACTGTTTTACACTGATCTGAAATACTCGTTGTATGCCAACCCCCTGTTGCCTGAATACAGCGGTTCTGTGGGCGCCCCCGACAGTGACGCTCGCGCCGGGGAACTCGCGCGCGAGCCCCAGTGGAGCGAGTACGCAGGCGGTCTGGTGACGGTGGGTAGAGATATCGATAGCGCCAGCGATCAAGCTTTTGCGTTTGATAATGAGGGGCCACTCAACAGCGTTTTCCTCGCACCTTTTGCGCTGGCGCGCACCTTGGTCACTAACGCGCAGTTCCAGAACTTTGTCGATGATGGCGGGTACCGTCGCCCCGAGTTCTGGCTAGCCGATGGCTGGGCTGTAGTGCAGGAAAATAAGTGGCAGCAGCCGCTGTACTGGTTGGAGCGTGAAGGGAAGCCCATGCAGTTTACACTGCACGGCCTGCAGCGCCGAGAACCCGGTCAGCCGGCTTGTCACCTGAGTGGCTATGAGGCCGATGCATACGCCAGTTGGGCGGGGGCTCGTTTGCCCACGGAATTTGAATGGGAACACGCCGCCGTTGAGCAGTGGTCACAAGCCGTGGCTTCCGACGCGCGCAAGTTACACCCCACGATGGCTGAAGGCGAGGAGCCGTTGTTACAGCTGTACGGTGATTGCTGGCAGTGGACAGGGTCCGCCTACCGGCCATATCCCGGGTTTCGTCCTGCCGCCGGTGCCATCGGTGAATACAACGGCAAGTTTATGGCCAATCAGTGGGTGCTGCGCGGGGGTTCATGTGCCACCTCACAGGGCCACAGCAGGCCCAGCTATCGAAATTTCTTCTACCCACAGGACCGTTGGCAGTTCAGCGGTATTCGTCTCGCCAGGGATATTTGAAACCGGCCAGCGCCAATGGAGTGAACCATGCCTGTAACAGCCGCCAAAGTAGAGAATGTGCTTTTTGAAGACCAGCATCCGGTACCGAGTGACAGCCGGGCTGAGTTGATGATCGGCCTGCAGAAAAAGCAGAAACAGGTCAATCCCAAGTATTTCTACGATGCCAGGGGCTCTGAGTTGTTCGAGCAGATTACCCGGTTGGACGAGTACTACCCGACAAGAACAGAGATCGCGATACTGCAACGCCACGCCGCTGAAATGGCCCGGATCTGCGGCCCTGATTGCGTGCTTATCGAACCGGGCAGCGGTAGCAGCGAGAAAGTCAGGTTGCTGCTCAACAGTTTGCGACCGGCAGCGTATGTGCCCCTGGATATATCCGCGACCTTCCTGTACGAATCGGCTGTGAAGCTTGCTCGCGAATTTCCATGGTTACAGATTCAGGCAATTTGCGCAGATTTTTCCAATCAATGGCATACGCATACTGAGCTGCCTGCGGGGCGCCGGGTGATCTTCTACCCGGGGTCGACGATTGGCAATATGGAACCCGCTGTCGCACAGGATTTTCTGGCTGACCTGCGCCAGTGGATTGGCGCGGACGGTGGTGTACTGATCGGCGTTGATCTGCACAAATCGGAAGCGCTGTTGAGCGCAGCCTACAACGACGCCAACGGTGTGACGGCGCAGTTCAATCTAAATATTCTGGATGCGATAAACCGTGTGGCCAACGCCGATTTTGATAAGCGAAGCTTTTCTCACAGGGCAATTTATAATCAGCAATTACAGCGTATCGAGATGCATCTGGTCAGTGAGAAAGCGCAGACGGTGAAGGTCGGCGACAGTGTTATCAGCTTTAACAAAGGTGAGACACTACACACGGAAAATTCCTATAAGTACACCCTTGAGGGCTTCACTGAATTGATTGAGGCCGCAGGCTTCAGATTACAGCAGAGTTGGCTCGATGAAGAGCGACTGTTCAGCGTGCACTTTCTCAGCGTAAACCCTCGCTAGGTAAACGTTCAGGTGCCTATGGCGAGGGGCTCCAGCGCGCGGCACTACGCCGTTCTGGTTGTACTGATACTGGCGGGTGAGGTTATTTTCAGCCTGCCGTTTCATATTCCGCGATTCTTCCGTCCCAGTATGCTCGAGGTTTTTCAGTTGAGCCACACGCAACTGGGCGACATCTTTGCTGTTTACGGTGTGGTCGCGTTCCTGGCGTACTTCCCCGGTGGTGCGCTGGCTGATCGATTTCCGGCGCGCACACTGATGTCGCTGTCACTTGCCACTACGGCCCTCGGCGGTTTCTATCTGTATACCCTGCCAGGTACGACAGGCATTTATTTTCTCTTTGCATACTGGGGCTGTACCAGCATCCTGTTGTTTTGGGCGGCGCTGATCAAGGCGACCCGGGAGTGGGGTGGTGCAAGAGAGCAGGGTGTCGCCTTTGGCATGCTGGAGGGAGGGCGCGGTTTCCTGGCCAGCCTGTTCAGTTCTGTCGCGGTCTATCTGCTGGCGCGGCAACTGGTCGGTGGGGTGAGCAATGCGGCGGGGTTACAGTCGGTTATTCTCTTCTACACCGGCATCACTTTACTGAGTGCGGTCGTGGTCTGGTTTACTTTGCCACACAATACCCCGCAGTACAGCCGCCAGGCGGCTGAACCAGAAGCCGCTGAGCAACAGCCCCATTGGCGCAGGGTTCTGGCGGACAGCAGGGTGTACCTGCAGGCGGGTGTGGTGATCTGCGCATACTGCGGTTACAAATCGCTGGACAATTATGGCGTCTATGCCGTGGAGGTGCTGCAGATGACGCCTCTGGCATCGGCTGAACTTACAACCTACGCCAGTTACAGTCGTCCGGCCGCGGCAGTTGCAGCCGGATTGCTGGCAGACAGATGGTCACCGAGCAGACTGATAACCGTGCTTTTCATTTTTGCATGTATCGCGTTTTTTGTTATGAGTTGGGATGCGGTCGTGGGATCGGCGTCTGCTGTGGTAATGGCAAATCTGTTGATTACCTTTGTGGCCGTCTATGCCCTGCGGGGTATTTATTTCAGTCTGGTCGAAGAGAGTGGGCTCAAGGCGAGCGATACAGGCACTGCCGTTGGTCTTATCTCTGTGGTGGGGTTCGCACCGGACGTTTTCTTTGGCGCGCTGACCGGCAGATTACTGGACGCGAACCCTGGCGCAGTCGGGTTTCAGCACTATTTCGTATTGATGGCGTGTATCAGCATTGCCGGAATGCTGTTTGCGCTGGCACTGTCCTGGCGTCTGCGCTCGCAACACCCCACCGTAGACTCCGTCAGCGCCTGAGGCGCAAAGCTTAGCGCGCAAATTTCCCGGTGCGAAACCGTTACTCTAGCGCTTCCTTAAGAATGTGCTTCAGAATCTTCCCAGCGGGGTTGCGGGGCAGCGGTTCGCTGACGATTGTCACTCGATGTGGCACCTTGAATGCGGCCAGGGATTGTTTCGCGAAACGCTTGATCTCGTCTTCAGTCAGCGCCGAATTGTTCCTGGGAACAACCGTTACCGCCACCTGCTCGCCCATTGTTTCATCCGCTATGCCAAAGGCTGCCACCTCGTGCACACCGGGGTGCTCCAGCAGTTTCGCTTCGATCTCGGCAGGGTAGATATTCTCGCCACCGCGGATAATCATGTCCTTGGCGCGATCCGACAGGTAGAGATAGCCATTTTCATCAAAGTAACCGATGTCGCCGGTATCGAACCAGCCATCGCGGAAGCTCGTTGCATTGGCATCGGGCCTGTTCCAATACCCGCTTACAACAGTTGGTGTTTTGATCCATAGGCCGCCCGGCGTGCCCTGAGGTAGTTCGTTGCCGTCATGGTCACAGACTTTTACCTCGACAGTGGCATGCCTGAATCCGGCGCTGCCGGGGTTGTCGATGAACGCCTGGCCGGTGAAGGCGGTACCGATGGAGTTGGTCTCGGTCAGGCCCCAGCCTGTACCGCCATACATATTGCTCACTTTTTCACGCATCAGGGCTGTGACTTTCGCCGGGGTGGCCGAGCCGCCAGCGCCGAGGCTGGACAGGCTGCTGGTGTCGTAGTGGTCAAACTCGGGTGACTCGAGTAACTGCAATAGCATCGCTGGTGCCAGGCTTAGTGCGGTAACGCGTTCCTCGGCGATCAGTTCCAGGGCGCGGATCGCATCCCATTTGTACATCATTACGATCTTGCGTCCGGCGCGCAGCGCATTGAGGAATACGGCATGCAGACCGCTGACATGGAACAGGGGAACAGCCAGTAGTTGCACAGGCTCCAGTCCCTTGGACATCATGGCGCCGATGAGTTCCGGATTCGCCATCGCTGATGCCATAGCGGTGCAATCGAAGTTCATCAGTGCCTGGCAGACGGCTCGATGGGTGGAAAGCGCGCCCTTGGGTTTTCCAGTCGTGCCCGAGGTGTACATGATCATCGCGTTATCTTCACTTGCGATACGCGTGTCAGGAGGCGATGCATTGGTCGTGTCACCGACAAAATGCTGCAGGGATTGTTCTGGCTCCCCGGCGGACGAGGGGTCGGGGCGGGCGATCACGGCATGGATGTTGGATTCAGACAGGCCTTGCGCCATCAAGTCGAAGCGCTGTTGATCGCAAAACACGGTTTTGCATCCGCTGTCGCGCACGGCAAACAGCAAATCCTGCGCAGTACCCCAGCTATTGATTGGCACTACCACCGCGCCAATAGAGGTGATCGCGATATACGCGCTTAACCACTCAGGATAGTTGCGCATCGCAATGCCCACGCGGTCGCCGGGGGAGATACTATGCTTATCTGTTAAGGCCGCAGCCAAGGCCCAGGCTTGCGCAAACAGATCATTGAATGTCCAACGCTCGCCCTCGTAAATCACGAATTCTTTTTCGCCGTGGCCCGCTGCCGAAAGATACACCTCCAGCAGTGTTTGAGGCGCATTCTTGTACACAGTAAATTCGACATTGCCGATGGTGCACTGGGTGGTCTCAAAACCGCTGCCTGGTTCTGTTAACGCGGCAACCGATTTATCGTAGGCCAGTTTAATCTCGTCCATTTCTTTTCCTCACAAGGCATGCATAGGGCATATATTACCTAACGTGCTGGCTGCAGGTAGCTGGCCGCAACGTTGGATTTTGATGTTTTGGTGTGGTCGGTTTTCTAGCAATAAGCAATATTATGGCCGCATTGTTCAGCGGTGCTCTAGTTTGACGGTGCTATTTGGGACAGGCCCTGCAGTAGCGGTTTAGCACAGCTCGCTGCTCCCTCCGCTTTCGCGACCGCCTCGGCCTCGGGGTTGAAGTAAAGCACTAAATCACAATGTAGATCGCCGAGTGACTCGTGTCGAGCGAAAATTGCCGCACCGAGAGGCAGTTGATTCGATCGGTTCATATTGTCATATGTCTGCAGTAATTCCTGTACTTTTGCATCGCACAGCGTCGGGTCACCGCAGTTCAGGTAGCGCCATGTCATGCCGGTTCTCCTTTCACTATTACAACTTGATTGTACCGGCTACCGATTATTGTCGAGTAGTATAGACCTGAAATTGGGGCCTCTGGTTGTCGTGTTGTTTCTCGTAGGTCGAGGCAAGCCGAAGCGTATTTTTGCGAGCCCGGAGGCAAGTTTGAGCATGTAGTCAAGTGTTGGTGAACGGCCGAGGCACAGGGCATGCTTGAAGAACTGCTATAGCGGATCAGGAATACTGTGAGAGACGCCGAAAAATTAGTTGGATTGATCCGGGAGAGACTAAATAGCAACATGGACTTGAAGAAGCGACGCCTGCCAATTAGCCTTATGTCCCCCGGAGCAATGAGCCTGTCTGTTAGCCTGACTATCCTGGCGCGAACCTAGCAGCACTTATCTGCGCTTCTTCGTGACACAGGGCTGCCCGGTTGTTCAATAATGCACACATTTTCTTTCTCTATGAGTGCATCCTCGCACTTTATCTCTGAGGTCCCACAGCCCACTAGGGCTCGTTGGCACGCTGAATAGCCTGTAGCAACTCACGAGAAAGGGCATCGAATTCATCTATCTGCCCGAAACGCCTTCCTGCCTGAGCCGCGATATTAGACAGATTGGTGGAGCCAGAGTCGCCGGCGCTGCCAATGAAGACGAGTATTACCTCGTCTATCTCCGGATGCCCAATGCGGCTGGTCTCGGCCACTGCCTGAGCGACACTCTTCGAAGAGCTATTTTCATTGCCATCGGTAAACAACGCCAAAACTACAAAGTTACTGGAAGCGTTAGCTTCCGTTTGCGAACTGGTGCCAGCAAGAAAAATTGCATCGTTCAGTGCCGTAGAGCCCCCCGGAGATAATCTAGACAGGCCAGAGTCAACGGCCGCAAGATCGTTTGTAAAAGGAACTCTGATGTTTGCACTGGACGAAAAAGCATGCAGCGAAGCTCGGTTTTCCTCCCCAACGGACAACAGTGTAATCAGTCTGCGTCCTGCAGTGACTGCTTGTGCCAGATCTGCTGATGAAACGCTACCACTTACGTCGTAGGAAAGTAGAATCGAGACCTTGTTTACGAAGCTCGCTCGTGTAGCAACAACGCCTTCCTCGCTGCCAATATTCCCTCGGAAAACTGCGATAACATTACCTTCTTCGCCAATACGCATACTGTCTGGAAGACTCGACTCTCGAACACTATTCAGGGCCTCTCCGAAACTGTCGATGCGTAACTCGCCATTGATGGCCAGAGCTTTGGTGACAGTGGTTTCTGGAACCAATGTCAGATAGCGACCGTCTGCCGTTTCATAAAGAATCTGGAGTCTCCCATTACTCAGCGTCGCATCCTCGCTTTTCAGTAGTTGGCCGGTGTCGGAGACATTGCGAACAACCAACTGACTGCTGTCATCAACATCTAATGCTATTTCCAACTGCGCCCTGAAAAAATAGTTCAACAGCCCTTCTGCGGTAGATACCGCCTTTGCCATGAGCTGCTCTGCGTTATCGAGAATTACTACATCTCCTGTTGAGGCGAGAGTATCTGATGATGACAATCCAAAGAAACTGGAGGACCGACGTGCCAATCGGGTGGTGCCCTTGAGGGAGTTCATGAGACTGTTTGAAGCAATGTAAGTCTCCGTCACCGAGGACTTTGTTTCGTTAGGTAGTGTCGTTAACGTAGTACTTCCGGTAGATGGCTCGGCGTAGGTTTCAAATATCGTTTCATCGCTGAAAAATAGACCGTTGGAGAACGTGGCCATATTGTCAAAAAAGTCGTTGTAAGCAGATTGCCGGTTTGAAGCTGATTCATCGATAGCGACTCGTACGCGTGGCACTAGGTTGGCAGGCTGTAACCGGCGATTGCCAACCGTCTCAAGCAGACTAGTACCGGTACCATAGCCGCCATGACCATCGTTGCGTGTATGTGATGGCTGTGCGGAATCCTGAATCAAATGGACAAGATGCCCCAAAGTTACAAATAGCATCTCTTCACCTTCCGTTCGTTCGTCCTCGGATGGGTCAGTGACGGCCTGTTCAAAATAGTCGAGTGCTCTTTGCCATGTGTGGTCGTTTTGCTCACCCGCCCCGTTAAACCCCCAGTCTCTGGCGGTGGGCTGTGTAAGTAGAACAGGCAAGTTGAGCCCCTGATTGTTTATGGGGTCATAAAAGTGGTGAAAGAAGCGTCCGTCCAAACCAGAGCGGCCAGGTTCGGTACGATCTTCTATGATACTGCCAGCCTCAATGAGGGATTGAAAGCCCCTGCCGGCCACACGAATTCCTTTATCATTGAACTCGCTTTGCGCAAGATTTTGAAAACTCCTGCTGTACTTTTTGTCGCGCAGGTCGAAAGTATCTAGGTAAATTTGCAAGTTTTCTACGCGTTTAGCGGGCGCAATTGTCCTCGCCGCCATCATCTGATGACTCGTTACCTCATAAGCATAGCCAACCTGGATTCCAGGTATTAATACGACAATCAGGAGCAAGAACATATGGTGTGCAAAAAGTGCAATAGAATCCCTTATTATCTTCATTGTGTTCATCCTTGTGTTTTTCCCTGAAGTACGACTTTAGCTGTATCAGAAGCGTTGAATCATCCACATGCCAGTCGACTGATCTCTCACTAGGGAGATCTCCACTGCATTTTCGCCAGATTCACCGGACACAATTGCGGAGCTGACGGAGGCGGATAACAGGGAAAGTCTTTTGGTATTGCTGGCCGCAGCTGATAGCTGGTCGCCGAAGTCAGCGATACCCTGATCAAAAAGAACTTGCGTTGCAGGCTGCAGTAACACGCGAGCGGCGGGGAAATTCTCTGCAGCAACTGCCGCTGTAAACTTTCTGGCAATTGCCAGTGGGCCGTCCTCGGGAGGATCTTGTACTAAATCAAATGCCGTTAACTCGCTAGGGTCCAACTGGTCTGCCACGAGTAATAGTTCTGCTGGCGATACGTCCGGTCTCACGCCCGCAACGCCAGGTGCGTCACCGGGAAGATCCACCACGCGCAGCACCACGCCGTTAAGTTGAATAATCTGAACTCTCCTGTTGCCAGTATCTGTCACGATCAGGCCGTCGGGACTCAGTGAGACCTTGTTTGGACTGCGAAACTGCCCGGGAAGGGTTCCGGGGCCGCCGATTACACCATCAAAATTTCCGCTGTTATCCAGTACGACCACCTGGTTAGCGCCGCGATCGACAATAAACAGAGTTCCTTCGTCAGTTACAGCGATTCCGCTGGGTTCTTTGAGTGTGCCATTAGCTTCGGTTGTAATGACTTCCTCGAACACGCCTACCCGATTAAAGCGTTGGATTCTGCTATTGCCAGTATCCACAACATAGATTATGTCTTCACCGGTGATGGTGACAACGGCGACATCTTCAGGAGCATTCAATTCACCGTTCTCACTACCCGCTTCACCAAAAGCACCCTCTGGGCCGAGCAGCGTGTCTGGGCTGAAGTTCCTGCTGGCCAGCAGTTTAATTACTCTGCTGCTTAGCGTATCTGCAATGAAAATGTTGCCGCTCTCGTCTACAAACATGCCTTGAGGGTCGGTGGCGCTATGCGATATTTCTCGAGAGAGAGTGCCGTCAGAGTCGAGAATCAGTATTCGGTTCGACTGTAATAGATAGATAGTGCCATCAGATAGTACCTGCACGTCATTCACCGCCTGAGTCGTGGTGATACTCGCTGCCGCATTTCGCACTACCGGAGGCAGAACTCGAACAGCTCT
The DNA here is from genome assembly GCA_902705825.1 of Halioglobus japonicus. Taxonomy (GTDB): domain Bacteria; phylum Pseudomonadota; class Gammaproteobacteria; order Pseudomonadales; family Halieaceae; genus Marimicrobium. Next base: position 101,398 of record CACSIL010000005.1, read on the forward strand.
GGTGGACATTTCTTCGCTGCTGATTAGTAAATTACTGTCGGTGCGAACAGTAACCTTGGGGGTAAATGAGCCTTCGTCTTTGTACGTCGCCATTATTGGATTGTTCGGCCCGGATGTTTCATCAATAACACCATCACCGTCCATATCGACAAGAATGTCATCAGCGCTGATAGCTGGGTCTATGGCTACCGTCAATTGCGCGCGATGAGGCGCTGTGCCCATCTCCGGTGTGGGCCGCAATTTGACAACTTCAAGCGCTGGGTCGTTACTGCTGATCATGACCGTTTGACTTGCACTGCGATTATTTGGTGCTGTCGCCTCGATTTCTATGGAATTACTACCTTCGAAAAGCGGCATATCGAATACGAAAAAACTGTCGCCGTTATCTACACCTTCGCGAGTGATATCTTCACTGGCAGCGGGTGCACTGAGATTGCGAGCGATGAGGTTTACAAAGCCACTGTTCGCAATCTCCATAGTAATTTTTCCGGCGTCAATGGATGTCGGGCCACTCGGTGAGAGAAGCATAATTTCGAGATCGTCGATGTCCGGTGGGGTAGTACCCTTGTCGCTGTCATTACTGGATGAGCACGAGCCGAGAACCAACCCGAACGCAAGGACAATAACCGTCATATATCTATTAGTCATTGCAACTCCCTTTCTCATTATGTTTATTTATTGCTGGACTATTATCGCGTGACTACGAAAGGCACCCTATCTGAGGCTAGCAGGGTTGGAGGGATTGCCAAGATGGTGCTCGAAATTGATGTAATTTGGCGCGAGTGAGAACATTGGAGCAGCAGGGCACTACTCTTATATGCCCGCATGAGTAGTCACAAATGAATACAGCGCAGAAACGGCGCAGAATTTGCGCAGGTTGGCAGCGAAGTTAACTGCTTGTCTGCCATTGTCTGGGAGGTCGCGTAAAACTATGTTTAGCGAGCGTGAAATGGTTGAAGCACTGCGAGAACTGCTGGCAGCGGAGCGCGCTGGTGCCCGCGCCGCCACAGCTTGCCTGGCGCTGGCGCAAAGCAGTGATGAGCGCGAGCAGTTGCAGCAGTTGCACCAGCGGGAAGTTGACAGTTGCCGCGCGTTACTCGCCTGCCTGATCCATCTGGGCGTCACGCCTGGCAATGACGTGGGTGAGTTTTATAATAAGGTCATAGCGCTCGACACGCTCGACGAGCGGCTGCTTCTTATCGATAAGGGGCAGCGCTGGGTGCTGCGTCGAGTAGAACTGTTATTGGCAAACACCGATGATGAGAGTATTCGAGCGGAACTGGAACTGGTGCGGTGTCACCACCAGGCGGAGTAGGGCGTTTCGTCGATAAGCAACTGCAGGTCGACGACTATTTGCGGGGGCATTACCTTTGACGTATTCATCTTCATCTTGGGCTGCCCTGTGGGGCATCGGGCTTGCGTGTTGCCAATGCTGTTACCCGAACTCTATCGTCAGTGGCGTTGTTGATCGACACGTTGCAATACCAGTGCCATGGAGCGACACAGGCGCATAGCGACATACTCGGGGAAATTATCCACGGGATCGGCAGCACTGGCAAAGCCTTCATCCAGGCCATTTAAAAAGCCCGTAATCTCCTCTAAAGAGCAGTCCTGTGCCTCCATGGACTCTGCTATTGCAAGGACTCTTCCCCACAGTAGTTCGCTTCCTTGTGGGTGCATCAGGCGTGCTTGTTCAGCGAGGCGACCTTGAGCTTGCGTACCTTGCCATTGGGAAGCGGCCACTCGATCGTTTCGCCCACGCGCAGGCCCAGCAGCGCGGCCCCTACGGGTGCCAGTATCGATACAGCATTCGCTGCATTGCCCACCTCATGCGGGTACATGAGTGTCACTGTCGACTCCGCCTGGGTGTCCAGGTCGATAAAGGTAACCATGGTATTCATCGTGACAACATCGTCGGGCAGTGCGTTGTCAGCAACCACGGTGGCACTGTCCAGCTCATCAAAGAGCAGATTGTTATCTTCATATTTGAGATTGCGCAGAAGCCCTTCAAGCCGCTCGCTATCGCGTTGACCAACTAATACAGAACGTGGGTTTGACATAACCCCTCCTCGGAATAGAAAACTGAAAAATAGATTTCGGGAAGTGTTTTCGGGCGACTAAGTTCGCAGGAACTCAGCCGCCAATAGAGAGGAAGGCCGGACAGCCGCCGACCGCGCTGCCAAGAGCAGGCGCAAAGAGGAATGATGATAATTGCGTAAACATAGGCGGAGTATACCTAGTAATATCGAAGTATCAATCCCTGTGATCGGACGGCTTCAAACTGGCTCGGTGTCCGAGCCGGCGGAAGTTTTTCACCGCCCCCGGGTTGCTAGCGTACAGCGCCGCCGCCATCGACTGACAATACTTGTCCGGTGATAAAAGAGGCGCGATCGCTGCACAGGAAGCTCACTGCGTCTGCGATTTCTCCGGGTTCCCCCAGGCGATTCAGGACCGCAGCTTTCTTCAGCCCCTCTGCCTTTTCCGGCTGTTCCTCGAAGTACTTCTCCAGTCCGGGCGTGCGAATGACGCCCGGTGATACCGCATTGATGCGGATGCCCCTGGCGCCGTACTCAGCGGCAGAGCTTTGTGTCAGTACATTGACTCCGGCTTTGGCAGCCGCGTACGCCGTATTGTATGCCTGGCCACGCAACGAGGCGTTGGATGAAATGTTTACAATGGCTCCCCCGTGTTCAAGCATGGCGGCAAGTTCGTATTTCATGCACAGCCAGGTGTTGGTAAGACACATTTCAAGGGTCTGGTCGAACACGGCGCGTTCATACTGGTGGATGGGGCCGGAACCTCGGCTGAGCGCTGCACTGTTGCAGGCAATATCCAGTTTGCCAAAGTGTTTCAGGGTGTTGTCGACCAGGGCTTTGACCGAGCTCTCGTCGCTGACGTCACAGTGGACGAAGGCTGCAGTACCCCCCGCATCTTCGATGAGGCGCACAGTTTCTTCACCCATATCGTCATTGATATCGGAAACGATGACTTGAGCGCCCTCCTGTGCGTACGACAAGGCAATAGCCCTGCCAATGCCCTGACCGGAGCCGGTGACTATGCCTGTTTTGTTGTCCAGTAAACCCATGTCCTTACTCCTTACTTTGGCTTTCGCAGTGCGATAAGAACCATGGGCACCACGAGTACTGCAGCGATTACACCGGCCCACAAGCCCTTGAAAATGGCATACTGCAGCGGGCTGACATACGCCACTCCGAGCAGGTAGAAGCCTGCCAGGGTCAGTGGTGCGATTATCAGTAACCCGATCAGTCCGAACAGGCCAGCACTGCGGGCAGTGCTGGCAGGAAACAGGTTGGAAATTGACTGCATCAGAGAACGCTCTCCGAGGTCTATAGCTTGCAGCTGTCCTTTGTTCAGCTTGCTGCGTTGTAGTGGAATAACAATGAACGCCACTATAAGCGGCAACAGCAGCCCGGTTGCAATGACATCCACTGCGAAGCTGTGCTCTCCCTCCCAGCGCAGGCCAGGCCCATTCTTGATGAGAAACCAGGCGCTCAACCCATTAAAAATGGCATTCGAAATACCGCAGACCAGTATCTCGTGGCGGATATGGTGATTGGCTGTCGCCGCTATATTCATGTTGATGTGTGCCTGTAAGTCGTTATTTGAGCGCGATTATGACATGGCCTCACGTAACAGGGCATAGGACTCAAACAATCAGTTTGTTGTACATAATCGCTCAGTGCAGCGGGCTTGGACGGTGGAGCTCAGGGTAAACAGCTTCTATGCTAGACTCCGTGCAAATAACTACGCTGATTCAGGCAGCCCCTGACTTAACCTGATGTTGATACAACGATGGCTGAAATTACGATTCCCGCAAAAAAGTTTATTCGTCTTCTCGATTACATGGAGAGAATCGGAATAGATGCGCCCGCGCTGGCGGCGACGGTGGAGTTGCGCTTCGACCGTATAGCCGCTCTGGATCCGGAGCACACGCTGCCAGCGATGCATTACTCCCGCCTATACAAAGCGGCTGCAGCAAAGATGCAGGAAATGGAGCAGCGCTTACCGTGGGGTGCCGGCCTCGGTAGTGAGGCTTTCGAGTTGATGTGTCACTGTATGATCGGGGGGCGTACGTTGCGAGCGGCTCTGCAGCTTGCACAACGGCTGGATGCTCTGCTGTACCCGCTGAACGGCTATCGTATGCGTTTATTGGAAGAGCCCGACTCTGATACGGTCAAGTTGAGCTACGATATCGAAATCGCTGAATCAACCGAGACACTGATACCGGCGGATTGGGACAGGGTCGATTCCGGTATCACCGCTGCGCGTGCGTCGGGGCTGCTTGTCTGGCATGCGCTGTGCGGTTGGCTGATAGGCCAGGCGCTTACTTCGGCGGAACTGCGCATTGATGCTCCGGATGTCAATCGGGATTACCACGAGAGCCTCGCTCGAACAATCAACGGCCCTGTATATTTTGATGCGGGGGAAAATACCTGTAGTTTCGATCGAGCCTTGCTGGACCACCGGGTGGTTCATACGCCGGAGTCGCTGGCCGATTTTCTCAAGAACAGTGTGTATCATGTTATNGCCATGGGCCGGGTTACAACCAGTACCAGTGCGGCGATAAAGTCGCTGATCAGTATTGATCTGCCCAGTGGCTTGCCTTCATTTGCCGACGTTGCAGCCATGCTGTATATGTCAGAATCAAGTTTGCGACGGCGTTTGCAAAGCGAGGAAACCAGCTACCAGGCGATCAAGGATGAAGTGCGTTGTCAGATCGCTATCGACAAGCTGCTGCATGAGGATGTTCGCGTGGCAGATCTCGCCGAGTACCTGGGGTTTACTGAGCCCAGTTCATTCGTGCGTTCTTTCAAGAGTTGGACCAGTTATACGCCAAAGGCCTACAGGGACAGAATGCAGGCATTGGGCAGGATTTAAGCGCGAACAACCCATCGCGATGATGTTAGGTTGCCTGATGTGTCGGGTGCGACAGGTCTGGCGCTTCTCGATCAGAACGCCGTTTCCAGGCGCTGCACCAGTTCGCGCGCATCGAGGATGGCGCCGTCGATATAGCCGATCCTGCGACAGTCGCCGATCTGATGAACCTGTGCGCTGCTTTCAGATAATTGTTTGAACAAGGTGTCATCCGGTTGAGCGCCCATCGCTATTATCACCTGGCCACAGGGCGCCTCCTGCACCTCTTTATTCAGTGAAAAGCTGACAGCCTGAGCGCCAATGTCGATATTCTCCACCGACTTGTGCAGGGTAGCGCCATGCGCCTTTAGCTGATGCAGTACTCTCGCTCTGCGCACGAGAGCGAGCTCCGGTCCGAATGTCGGGCCGGGCTCCAACACGGTAACCTTACGCCCGCGCTCCACCAGATACTCTGCTAGCTCCAACCCGACAAGACCACCGCCGATGATGACCACGTCTCTGCTGATCGGCATCCACAGCTTGCTGAGTATTCGCATCAGGCGGATATTTCGCAGGAGCTGGCTGACGCGGCCTGTTTTCAAAATGAGCTGTTGCAGTACTGACAGTTTGGCGATCGCCTTCGGGTTACTGCCGAACAGTATTCCGCGCAGTTCGTCACCATCGAAGACATGGCGCTGGGCTTTGCCTGGAATCTCCGGAGCGAGGCGTGCAGCGCCTGTGGCGACGATTATATGGTCGGGGTTCAGCGTCGCGATATTCTCGCGGGTCGCCAGCGTGCGCAGCTTTATCGCAATAGGAAGTGCGCGCACGGCGGTGGCCAGATAGTGCACCAACTTTTCATTGGGCGAATAGGCCAATCCTGCAATGCGCGCCGTCCCGCCCAGATCGGCATCCTTTTCCCACAGGCTCACCTGATGGCCTTTCTCGGACAGCAGGCGTGCAGATTCCATGCCACCGGGGCCGCCGCCAATGACCAGTATGTTCTTGGCGGCGCCGGTTCGAGCGAGTATGTCGCCCTCGTACTCGCGGCCGGTGCTGTGGTTGACCGCACAGCATACGGACTTATTGATGAATATCTGGCTGACGCAGATATAGCAGTAAATGCAGGGTTTCACCGATTGTTCCTGCCCGGCCAATAGTTTGTTCGGCAGGTAGGGGTCAGCAAGTAGTTTTCTGCCCATTGCCAGATAATCAAAGTGACCAGCGGCAAGTCCCCGCTCCCCGACTTGGGGTTCAATTCTTCCCACCGCTATCACCGGGATAGTGACGGCTTTTTTGATGGCTTTGGCAAAGTCGATGAAACCGCCAGGTTCATGCACCAGGGGCGCTTCGGTGAAGGCGATAGAGTGAGCGACATTGCCATAGGCACTGACGTCAATCGCATCTGCGCCAGCGATTTCACACAGGCGAGATGTCTCGACACAATCCACCAGCGTGATGCCGCCTTCAACGCGGTATTCATGTGCGTCGAGGCGAACCAGTATGGGGAAGTCAGGCGCGGTAGCTTCACGGACAGCGGCAATAGTCTCCATCAGAAAGCGGGCGCGATTTGCAACTGATCCGCCATAGTGGTCCGTGCGCTGGTTGGTGTGGGGCGACAGGAAGTTGGCCAACAAATAGCCGTGACCTGCGTGCAGTTCAATACCGTCAAATCCGGATCTGCGCGCGCGCTCAGCTGCTGTAGCAAAACCACGCACAGTTTCAGCAATATCATCAGGCGTCATTTCGTAGTACTTCGGGCCGCTGCCATCGGGGCTTGCGCCCTTAATGAAAGTGGCGATCTCGGCGTCGGTCAACACACTGACCATATCGCTACGGGAGCGGTGAACTGGCGAGGGTACGGGAATGGGGCGACCTGCAGCCGTATCCTCCTGGGACTTCGTTCCGCTGTGGTTGAGTTGCGCCACAATTTTGGCGCCGTGCTGGTGAACTCGAGCGGTCAGCTCGCTCAGCCCCGGTATAAACCTGTCATCGGAAAATGCCACTGTATTGGGCATGCTGGCACCGCTGGGCCAGAGCGCGGCAGATGTTTCCAGTACCAGCAGTCCTGCACCACCGCGGGCGCGCGCCTCGTAGTAGGCGATCAATCGCTCTGTGCAATGGCCGTTCGTTGCGGCAAAGTTTGTCCCCATCGCCGCCATCACAATACGATTGCGAAGTGCCAGCGTGCCTATCCGTCCTGGTGATAGCAGCTGAGGGTAGTTGTGTGACATGGCGGGTGCCCGGGTAATCCAAGTGTTATACCGCTATGTTAGGCAGCTCCGCAAAATCTCACAGAACCCTTTGCGCCAATTTCATAGACATTTACGTTCTTCCGGCTATCTACTGATGACATTGGTTGGTCTGAGTATTGGTGCGATTGGCGAAATGGAGTAGGCTTTCTGGCGCACGGTATACAACTCAATAACAGCAGGGAGAAAAGCATGGCCAGGTTTTCCGGGAAGGGGTTTGTGGTAACGGGAGGTGCCAGCGGTATTGGTGAGGCGACAACCCGAAGCCTCGTGGCGCAAGGCGGCAAGGTAGTTATCGCCGATGTTCAGGAAGACCTGGCAGTGGCATTGGTGGATGAACTGGGCGACAGCGTCATTTTTCAGAAAATGGATGTTACCAACGAGCAGGAAATTGTCGCAGCAATAGACCTGGCTGTAGCGGAGTTTGGCCAGCTTGATGGCATGGTGAACAACGCCGGAATCATCGGTGTGATTGGGTCCATTATGGACACCAGTGCAGAAGACTATGACTTTACAATGTCTATCCTGTCGCGGGGCGTTTTTCTGGGTATCAAACATGCCGGTCGGGCGATGAAGCCCAATGGTGCTGGCGCTATTGTCTCTTTGGCCAGCACAGCCGGCGTCAAGGGTGCCGAGGGGCCGCATGTCTACACTATGGCCAAGCACGGTGTGGTGGGTCTGACCAAGTCCGCAGCCAGCGAGTTCAGTGCCTTTGGTGTGCGCGTAAACGCGGTAGCGCCCGGTGGGACAGTGACGCCTATGACCAGCGCGCTGACGGATAATAATGCCGAATTGATTGCCGCCGGTATTGCCGCCGCGTCGCCGCTGGGGTTTGCCTGTTTGCCGCAGGATATTGCCAACGGCATCCTGTTCTTGCTGAGTGAGGAAGCGCGCTATATCACCGGCCATACGCTGGTCATTGATGCGGGGTTGACGTCCGGGGGCATCGCTCCGCCATTTTACTCGCAGGACGCAGAGGTTATGTTACACGCGGGCCAGCGACGCGACGGCGCGGACTAACAGCGGATCACTCAGGCTTTCTTGTAACGCGCGGCGCGATCATACACTGCATCGTCGCGGCGACTGCCCAGCAAGGAGTCGGGAGCAAGTTCGAAGTACGGATCGTTGGTGGGTCTCGACTGGCTCCAGTCTACCAACTCAGAGCGATAGGCAAACTTCCAGCAGCCATCGCTCTGTTCGTAGCGATCGAGGTATCGTCCGGCGATAATAATGTCTTCGAAACCACTTTCGGTTTTTACCTTGTGATAGGCGTTGAAGTACACTTCGCCGAAAGCTTCACCGCCCTCGATATCCAATAGAATATTACCGACCATATGCTGATTGGCAAAATGGTCTTTCAGTGCGCCCAGTGCATAGTCAATAAATGCATTGGCAGGGCCATTCATAAAGCCGTATTCACACCAGGCATCCGCTGTGAACAGTGACCTGAGTAAGTCATCATCCCAGCGATCCAGTCCGCGCATATAACGGTAAATCAACTCGGTGATATCCTGCTTGGCGATAACACTTTCAATGGTGTTACTCATGCGTACACTCCCCTGGTTAACCGTTGCCGAACAGCTTGTAGCTGGGGTCTGATTCACCCTGAGAGCCTTTGCTTAGCGAGCCAAATGCGTCGCCCGAACGCTCATCGTCTACTGCTATCCGGTGGCACCAATCCATTACTACGCGGCGGTGCAATATTTTCCAGTGACCGTCGCGGCATGCCATTTTGTCGAGGTAGCGACCGGCGAAAGCCAGTTCCTGTTCTGCGCCTAATAAAAGATGACGGGCATACACATAGGTTTCTGTGTTGGCACTGTCACCTGTGAGTTCAATCAGGGTCTGGCCCAGCAGATGCTGGGTCAGCTCAAATTGTGATGAGAGGGCGGGGCAGATGATTTCTGCAAACTGGTGGGCGCTGCCTTTGAAAGCACCATAATCGACTTGGGCATCGGGCCAGTATGATTGTCGCAGCAAGCCCGGGTCGAGTCGGTCGAGCCCGCGACTATGCGAGTACAGAATATCCCTGATCGCCTCGCGTTGTGCCAGGGCCTCGGTGGCCGGTGGTGTTCCCGGTGCTGTTGTCATAACCGTCAATTTCCTGATAGGCCGGTTGCGGTGTTGCGGCCGGCGAGGGGTTGCGCTCTGGCAGTGATGAGGTACATAATTAAAAAAACAGTCAGCACTGACTTTTATCAGATATATTGATGCGAGTCCACAACCAAGTGGCGCAAGGTATGACTAAAAAATCTTCACTGGAACCCGGCACAGCCAGAGCGCAGGGCCCTGCAACCAGAGATGTTCTGTTAACGGATAAGCACGCCGCGCCATCGCCTTTGTTGGAGGAGTCGCCGCAGTTTCTCGGCGATGAGGATATTCCCTTTGAGCGCTATACCTCGCAGGACTATTTTGATCGGGAAATGAAGTCACTGTGGCCGCGCACTTGGCAATGGGCCTGTCGCGAAGAGCACCTGGCGGATACCGGCGATGTGCAGGTATACGATATTGGCCGCTATTCGATCATTATTACCCGCGTCGATGAGGACACCATTAAGGCGTACCTCAATACCTGTACTCACCGTGGCACACGATTGCTTGACGGCGAGGGCAGTCATTACAGCCAGGGCTTTACCTGCCCATTTCACGGTTGGTCCTGGCATCTGGATGGCGCTATTCGGAACATCCCCGGGCGCTGGGATTTCCCCCATGTAACCGATGCCACCCATGGTTTGCAGGAAGTACTTTGCCAGCGCTGGGGCGGCTTTGTGTTTATCAATATGGATAGGGATGCGCAGCCACTGGAGGCATATCTTGGTGTCATGACAGAGCATTTTGACGCGTTTCCGTTGGACCGGCGCCGCATCAAGCTGCATGTGCAAAAACGCTTGCCAGCCAACTGGAAGGCGGCTCAGGAGGCCTTTATGGAGGCCTACCATAATTTCGAAACGCATGACTCACCCCACGGCGCCAATGCCCAGTACGATATCTTCGGCAAGTATGTGAGCCGTTTTATACACAACCTCGGCAGTTACAGCCCGCAGGCTCTATCGGATTATCCCGGTGACAAATGGCGAGATCCACCTATGACCGAACAGGAAATGTTGGCGGGCCTGGCCGTTGAAGGGCGGACGCTGGCCGAGGGCGAGACTGCCAGGGAAGTCGCGGCGCAGACCATACGGGAAAACCTGGGCGCGGAGCTGGGAGTGGATTTGTCCGCAACCAGCGACAGTATCATTCTGGATTCAATCGAGTATCACCTGTTTCCCAATATGTTCTTCTTTCCCGGTATTGTCGTACCTATGGTCTATCGGTTCCGCCCAAACGGTATGGACGTCGACAGCTGTATTTTCGATTTGATGTTGATGGAGCCATTGCCCGATGACGAAGAGCACCCGGAACCGCCGGAGCCGATACATCTGTCTGTCGAGCAATCCTACACTGAAGTTGAGGAGCTGGCGTGGCTGGCGCCGGTGTACGATGAGGATACCGGAAATTTGCAACTGCAGACTCAGGGTTTCAAAAATGCCTTCAAGGGCATGACTCTGGGTAACTATCAGGAGTCGCGGATACGCAGAATCTACCTTACTCAGGAAGAGTTTATGCAACAGGCCGAGGAGCGCTCATAGATGAAAGACGGCTACCAACTGATCGCCAGTACCACGGATGTGGCCCAGGGCAAAACCTTGTGCCTGCAACTGGATGGCCGAGAGATTTTGTTATGTCATGCCAAAGAGGGTTTCTTTGCCATCGACAATCTCTGCACACATGCCGAGGCACGTCTCAGTGAGGGTAAACTCAAGGGCTGCAAGATCTTGTGCCCGCTGCACGGTGCTGCGTTTGATGTCCGCGATGGCAGCGTGCTTACCCGCCCGGCCAGAACGCCGCTGGCGAGCTATCCTTTACGAATTGAGGGCGAGCAGATCTATGTGCTGACGGAGGCGACAAATGCATAGCGTCGCAGTGTTTTCTTCGAGCGGAAACAGATTACCACCTGTTGTAGACTTTCTCCGCAAACCCCAATAGATCTTTCACGATAATATCTTCGCCGCTATCCAATTGGGCTCTTCCCGAAAACCTGCCGAAAACTTGATGCTGCGTAGATTTGATCAGAACAAGATTGGCATTGGAATGGCGATCAATAATGGGTGTGAAATCCATTTCAAACCTGGCGTCATTGCTGGAGAACTTCCAGGGCTTTAAAAAATCATCTTCGGGAATATGGAATTCTACTCTGTCAATTTTGTGTGCTTTACCCTCGTGAAATAGCATGTTTTCTGATGCTTTGGAGGTGTCGCCGAAACCGTATCCGATATTGAACCCAAAGGATTTTCCATTTATTTCCCCCGATGCTGATCCCCAGTACCAGGTGTTGGAGTACGTCCATACGCCTCGCCCCCAGTCCAGTACAGCGAACGACGTATCAGGGGAAAATGACAGCGTTTTATCTCCGAAACGAAGCTCGCCCTGTGCTGGCATACAGTTAATTTTCTGGTTGTAGTAAAAGGCCAGTTTGTTTTTGGGAAATGGGGTCGCAATGACCATTGATTCCAGTGCGTCAGGTTGCTGCAGTACGATGGAACCGGTCAGCCTCTTCTTATCGCAAAAATCGACGTAATCGATTTCGATCTTTCGCGATTCCTTCTGTCGAAGAAATTTCAGCGATACTTTCTTGTTTTCAAAAAGAATATCCCCAGACTCTGAACTCGAAGGCATATGCAACGAGCCCATAGTGAAAGGGAGCATCACGGAATTGGATATTTCCCGTGCGTTGTCAAAGTCGAAAACAGTGACGGCGATAAGGCTCATATAGCTGTTGTCAGCTATGGTAAACGCTACCCCGTGGCGCTCTGTCAAAATGCAGTAGTAGTCCCACTCCTTAATTTTGAACTTTGACGCCCGAATCGCCGCGCGGTCGTAATCAAGCAGGAGACTCTTTGCCCATCCGGCATGCTTGAGCACGCCGTTCTCATCGAGCAAGTCGCCTCTTTGGGTAATCCTGTTTTGCATACCTTACCTTCGTGTATAACGGCTGTTAGAAATCCCAGCGCAGAGTCGCGCCCCAGGTTGCAGGTTCTTTGTAGTACGCGATGAAACGGCCGGGTTGGGCCACGGCATCGGCTATCACCGAGGTGGATTTAGCGTCGAATACATTGCGCCCCCAGAAGGTGAGGGTGGTTTGCCAGGGCTCATAGACCAGGCCGGCGCGAAGATTGACCACGTCATAGGAGCCATCCAGCTTTTCCGGATCATTGTTTACATCCGTCATACGTTCGTCAGTCCAGATATACTCACCATGAACGAAACCATCAATGCTGTTGGTGATCCTGAACTGCTGGTTTGCGGTGATCGCTATAACATTTTCAGGGTTCCCGGCGACCATGCCACCACTGCGGTCACAGGACCCGGTAGGTTCCTGCGTGACTTGCCCGGTTGTCGGGTTGGTTACCTGCTGGTAATTGGTGTTGGGGTCGGGCGTGCTTGTTTGCCAGGGTGTGCCTTCCCAGCAAGGACCATTCTCGAAATCAGAATATTCCGCATGGTTATAGGCGTAGCCGAGGGTGATCGTGGTGTTATCCGTGGGGAGCCACAGCAGATCGACTTCGCCGCCATAGGTTTCAGCGGTTCCAGCATTGTCCAGTGCGAAACCGGCCCCCTGGAAGGATACGGTCTGCAGGTCATCGGTGTCGGTTTTATGCAGGGCGATATTCAAGCGCAGTGCCTGGTCCGGAAATTCAGCTTTCATGCCTATTTCATAGGACTCCGCCGTTTCGGGATCGAACACCGTATCGACGCTGGGCGGCGTGCGGTCAGTATTGATGCCACCTGCCTTGTATCCCGTGCCGTAGGACGCGTAAAACATTGTCCTGTCATTCAGAAACCAGCTGAGCTTCAAGGTGCCGGTAAACTTGCTGTCGTTCAGGTTTTCGTCAATATTGGGCCTGGGTGCCAACTCGGTTAGGAAGAAGTACCCTGCCGGGACAGGATCGTCAGGATTCTCTGTAAAAACATTCTTCATTTCCTTGTTTTCATCAGTCCAGCGCAGCCCGGCAGTAAACACCAGCTGGTCAGTGATGTGATAGTCAGCCTGGCCAAAAATTGCGTAGCTATTATGCTCCTGGTCGGTGGTGTTGAGAGCCGACCCACCAGCTGGCAATGTCTGTGGGGGTAGCGGAGGGTTGATGCCAAGAAAGGCGCTACCGAGGATATACGCATCCTCTCCGAGAATGGTGTCTGTCGTTGAATCCAGCGTCTGGTAAAAGTAATACAGCCCAGTGACGTAGTTCAGTTTGCTGTCAAAGGCTTCACCACTGAAGCGAATTTCCTGTGAGTATTGCTCCTGTTTAAGGTCGGTGATTCTTGCCAGTCCGTCGATATCGTAAGCATCTCCATCCGTTTTGTCATAGGCGTTATGCTTGCGGTAAGCCGATATGCTGGTGACCAGGAAATACTCTGTCTGCCAGTCGGCCTGCAGGGAAATCCCCTCGTCAGTATTCTCTGACTTGGGTTTGAAACTGGTGGTGGCCTTGTAGTCATAGAAATCATTGCCACTGAGCACTGTTCCACCCAAGGTGTCGCGAACAGTGAGGTCGGTGCCGGGCTTCTGAGGCGGCGCGGGGTTCCTGGCGTAAAAATTGTTCTCCCAGTTGCCAGCGACACAGCAGACTTCATTGATCTCAGAGTGATCGCCAATAAACCGCAGGGTAAGGTCATCAGTGGGTGTGTACAGGGTTTGAAAGCGCAGCCCCCAGCGATTTCTATCGTTGTAGAAATTGTCTTTCTGAATATCATTTCCCACCGCATCGACAACCCCGTCGCGGTCCATGTTAAAGCCGGTGAAGCGAACAGCAAGCTCGTCTTCGATCAAGGTGAAAGACTTGGCTCCGCTTACGTTCAGCAAGCCGTAATCGCCGGCGCCGCCCTCCAGGTAGCCGGAGCCCTCGAAGTCTGGAGCCACACTATTGATGAGGATAGCGCCGGCCGGTGTGTTGCGGCCAAACAAGGTGCCCTGGGGCCCGCGGAGTACTTCGATTGACGCAATATCCACCATATTGTTGACCATCGAGCCCTGGCGAGAGCGGTAAACCCCATCCACGTACAGGCCGACAGACGGTTCCAGACCGAAGTTCTGGGAGCTGGTGAAAATGCCCCTGATGCCGAAGGTGGTGTTGGATGATGTCTGTGTCTGTTCAACGCTGAGGCTGGGCGCTATCGTAGAAAGCTCAAACATATCTCGAATCCCGCTCTCCCGCAGCATCTCTGCACTGAAGGCCGTCACAGCCACCGGCACATCCTGGAGGTTTTGCGTGCGCTTCTGGGCGGTGACGACGACTTCTTCAAGAGCGCCCTCGGCGAACGACGTTGCAGCAGTGCCAGCAAGAACGGCGGCGCTGATAGCAATGGCGAGTGATTTTTGAGATGGTTTTTTCATATTGGGGGTACATCCGTTTCATTGATTGTCTCTTCTCCCTGCGCTACAGGTGCGCAGGCGAGTGGTTGCAGCAGACAGCGGCAGAGATGATGGTCTATCTCAATGACAAGCCGTATCGACTGGCCGCGAGGCCTCGCATTATTTTTCTCAGAGTCTCCACCGATGGCGTCTACACTGGCTTCTTTATAGTTTCGTTCGACTTTGTTGCTGCGAGTACAACTGGCTCTTGCAAGTAGATGGCTGGCTTCGCGGGCACAGGTGGCCATACTTGCATTCGCGTGTACCTTCACGGATACCGCATCATCAAAGTTGGAACGGTTCTTTATTACCGACTGTGTTATCGGGCCATATTGTGCCATATTTCAGCGGCTATTTTTTCGATCTCAACCGATGCATCCAAATACTACCAAACTCTGTTTTTGGAAAGCTGTGTTACTGGCCACGCCCGACATGGCGTCCTTGCGTTGACTTATCGTTAGGCAACGTACCTGAGCGACGTCTCCCGGTCGGAGCGGGTGAGCCCGTCGTGATAAGAAAAACCAGATCGCTTTTCAGGCAGTCAAATGGTATACCGCCAATTGGCTCTATAATCGACCGTGAGAGCAGGGAGTAAGCAGATCAATACCGATACGCGATACATTATTTGGTTACTGGATTTTCTATCCAGCCTCGGAATGGATGGCGATAGCATCGCGGCCAATAATGGTATCAGTCTCGCTGCATTACAGCGCCCCAATGCGGTGGTCAGCGCCAAACAACACCGGAGTCTGCTCAGTGAAGCCCAGAATTGTTATCAGGGCACAGATCTCGGGCTCGCACTGGGGCTGCAACGCTCGATTGCCACACTCGACCAACTCGCCTACCTGATGATGAGCAGTGCCACGCTGCGTGAAGCGACTGACGCCGGGCTCAAGTACCAGAATTACTCAGGCAGGTTCTCCGGCAGCCTTATCGTCACTTCATTCAGTGAGATAGAGTCGCAGGGCTGTTATCAAGTGGATGCAAAATCAGAGCTGGGCGACCTGCGTTTGCTTGCCATCGAAGATATCCTCACCAATATCGTTACAAGCTGTCGCTGGGTTCTTGGCAAGGCCTTGCCAATCACGAAGCTGCGCTGCAGTTATCCTGCGCCGCCTCATGCCGAGCGTTACCAGGAAATATTTCAGTGTCCGGTGGAGTATGGTGCGCCGGTGACACAACTTTTCTTCGATGCCAGTGTTCTCGACCAACCGCTACCGCAGTCCAGCCCCCAAAGCGCTGCGCTGTACAAGAAACTTTGCGAAGAGCAGAGTATCGCGCGCAATCAGGGCGATATCGCCTGGCGGCTTTGGCAAATGGTTGTCGAAGACCCGGCC
>CACSIL010000006.1 GCA_902705825.1 Halioglobus japonicus
TTGCTGGTATAGCCGTTGCGGTTATTATCCCCGCTGGAAGGTGCGTGCTTGTCGAAGCCAAGATGATCATCCAGTTCTGCGTTCAAAGCCGTTTCGACGGTGATCTTCGTTAGCATCTGGCGGAACTCATTGAGATCCGCTTCCGTCTTGATATTTTTGGCTGCTGCCTGAGCAATCGCCTGTAGTTCTTTCTTGTTCATAGTGCCTATCCTCGCCCAATGGTTGGGTTAATAATAGGCAGTTACACAGATTTAGTTACAGTCTCGCGGAATCCGCTGGCAGGTAATCTTTGTGTCCAGCTGCTACTCCGGTGGCTTTATAGAACCACTGCAAAATCCGGGCAGACTCATTATGACTGCGTCCGCGTCTGACAAGACATCCTTTGGTTGTTCAGATGAGGCCGAAATGACATATTTTGGCCAGGCACTACTGGAAAGTCTGAGCATGTCTCAAAGCTTTGGTGAGGCCTTTGATAAGCTTAAAATCAAAATATCAGCCAGAGAAACAGCGGAAGATATCAGCACTTCCGACCCTCAATTGTTTGTAGGAGACGCCATTTCGAAGCGACTTCCGACAATTCTAGGCCTTTTCAAACGTCAACTGCCGTAGTTATTGACTGGGCGCAGGTGAGTAGCTCACATCGAGCCGGTACTACTCAGGTTTTTTTCAACCTCCACCATAACCTCATTGCGCCGCCCCCAAAGCGTCCAGGGCGGATTGTATTGATTCAGAAACGGTGAACTCACCACAACCCACCCATGAGACTCGATGGTATCCAGCAGTATCTGCGTTTGCTCCTCTACCACACCATCGCGCGCCCAGCCTGAGAAGCTCACTACCGCCATCGTCCGTGCGGGCACCTCATGCAATGTCACCAGTTCTCCACTGGGGGCAGGAAGCTCCTCTAAACTGTATTGCGAGGGCATCGTGAAGGCCATGTAAGCATCATCATCGCCAAGCCTCTCTTCGACAGGTGCGGTCATGGCGATTTCCTGTTCCTGCGCGTTGCCACCGAATATGTAGTTCGCCAGTGTGCGAAATCCGCCGGTGGCCTTGTCGCTTTCGCCAATCGGCGTTCTGGCTTGAATAACAGATTCGTATTGACGTATTTCAACATTATCGAGTTCCGTCACCAACGTCCATGAAGGTTCTTCAATCGCGTGTGACATTGTCGAGCCCATCGCCAGAAGTGCACATATCGTCACTCTCCAATTCTTCATTACTGTAGTCCCTATTGCCTGTTAACACTACATACGCACGAAGGCTCAATCTGGCTCACTTGCTGGACAGATCGTTTTGAGCAGACCTTAGCCGGCTCCGTTATACTGGCCCGCAACTCCCTGGGATAGGTCGCTACTATGCATTGGATGCGAGCAACACTTCTGCTACTCGCCTCTGGCCTGTGCGCCACGCTGTGGTCCTGCTCCACGGTCCGTCCGGAACTTTCCACACTGTACCGAACCTCCGCCATTCCAGAGCAGCAGCAAACACCCGTTATCCTGATCCATGGCGCCTTTGGTGGCCGCCTGTGCGACGCTAGCGGCACCGAGTACTGGCCCGGCAGCCTCACTGACATCGCGCTGGGCGATTACCACTCACTGGCGCTTGCTCCACCCGGCTTTCCGGGACATGAATCACAAGTGAACCTGCAGCCCTGTGGCCTCACGGATACTGTCGCCGGACAGGATTTTTACGGTGCCATTGAGGCCACGCTCACCGGCCCTGGCGGCTACGATTTCACCACGCCGGGCACTGCGGTGACTGGCCTGCAACGCCGTTATTACCGCTTCACCTATGACTGGCGGCAAGATAACAGCCGCAGCGCCGCCCGACTAAATCAGTTGGTCAATCAGATACGCCAGGATCACGGTGATGACACTCTGAAGGTGGATATCGTCGCGCACAGCATGGGTGGGCTGATTACCCGATACTGGCTGCGCTACGGTGCCACCGATGTATTAAACAGCAATGATTTTCCGCTCAATAACGAGGGCGCCAGCAAGGCCCGCAAGGTGATACTGGTCGGCACGCCCAACCTCGGTTCCACCAGCGCTCTGCAGCAAATACTCACCGGTGCGGATTTTGGCATCAACACGATTGCGCCAGAGGTACTGCTGAGCTTCCCCAGCGCCTACCAGCTTATGCCGCATCCTATCGTCGATCCGGTGCTGGGTATCAAGGGCACCCCTCTCAACCGCGACATTTACGATGCATACATCTGGCGGGCACTGCAGTGGGGGCCTTTCGATCCCATCATAGAAAAGCGCCTGCAAGCGCAAGGTTGGTCGCAGCATCAGTTAGCGTTGTTGGCCGACTATACCGGAGTGCAACTGGAGCGTGCCCGCCGCTTCGTCTGGTCGCTCACGGTGAAAAACCCACAGGCGCCGTATGAACTGATCGTGTTCGGCGGCGATTGCATGCCCACGCCAGCGAGGATATTGATAGAGGACAACGATGGAGAATCCTATGTGCGGCTGTGGCCAGACGAAATCAAAAACCCGCGCAGCGGCATAGACTATCGTGCCCTGATGCTGGAGCCCGGCGATGGCGCGGTCACCAAGGCGTCACTCCTGGCCAGAACCGCGCTGGACCCCAGCATCCCCCGCCATCGCTACAGTGATTTCCCACTGGATTATGCGGTGATGTTCTGTGGTGACCACAGTGATCTGCCCGGCAATATCACCTTTCAGGATAATCTGTTGCATATTCTGCTGAGCCGTTAGACTTGTTGTAGAAATGACTACCCACAGGCAATGTAATGAAAACAAAGCTCAGCGCAGTCTACGATACCTTTGCAACAACCTACGAAGAGAACCGTGGGCTATTCGATATGTCCGACATTCTGGAGAGCTTTTACGCGCAGTTATCTCCAGAACAGGGCCGTTTGTTGGATCTGGGGTGCGGAGCCGGAGAGCCGGTTGCACGGTATTTCACGGATCAGTCCTGGTCAGTCATTGGCGTGGATTTCTCAGAAAAGATGCTTGAGTTGGCCTCCCACTATGTCCCACAAATGCAAACGATTCAGGCCGACATCAGCGAGGTCGAGTTCGAACCCGGTCTGTTTGATGCCATTACAGCAAGCTACAGCTTGTTTCACCTCCCTGCAGCGAAACACGCGGGCCTGTTTCGACGGATGCACAGCTGGCTTCGCCCCCAGGGGAAGGCGCTGTTTACCTATGCAACACAGGAGTACACCGGTGCCAAAGAGTTTGAGGGCTACAAGGAGTTTATGGGCCAGCAGTTGTACTACAGCCACAAGGAGCCCACTGCGTTGTATGCTGATCTTGAGCGTATTGGCTTCAGTATTGATGCCGCTGATTACCGCCGCATTGGTGGAGAAACATTTTTATGGGTTACCGTAGGCAAGCATCCGGTGTAGCCAAACCCGTCACGCCTGAGTTGCGGGCGATATTTTCCTGCGTTTATATTTTTACAAATATACTTACATGGTTTTGCTGGAGCGCATACCATATTGAATCTGCAAAATAGCGATTCGCACAAGCGTACATAAGGCCCCACATGAACGACCCCACTGACTTGTCCCTACCCTTAAACGACGACGAATACGAAGAGCTTGATACGTTTCTGCTCTCCCTGGAAGGCGAGGACGGCATCTTCTGCGTCTCGGAGCTCGATGGATTTATCACCGCTGTGGTCAGCGGCCCGGAGGCAATTCCTCCCTCGCAGTGGCTGCCAGTGATCTGGGGCGGCGAGGCGCAATCGCCAAACTGGGAAAGCGAGCAGGAATTCCAGCATATTTTCGCGCTGCTGATACGTCATCTGAACAGCACGGCAGCCACGCTGATGGAAGCCTCAATGGAATTCACGCCCTGCTTTCTGGAACACGTTGAAGGAAGCGATCACTACCTTATTGTCGACGAGTGGTGCGAGGGCTATATGAAAGCTGTTGCGCTGCACCCTGAGCGCTGGGCGGAGATGCCACAGGCCTTTGAAGACTTCCTCGCACCGATGCTGATATTCACCACCGATGAAGGCATAGCGCAGCTTGAGGCGATGGAGCAGCAGGAGGTTGAGTTTTGGCAACACCAGATAGAGCCGGCTGCGCGACGTATTCACGCGTACTGGCTGGAACAGCGCTCTGGCGTTGCACCGCCGCAGTATCACCCTACCCTGCTACCTACCACTGCCGCCAATGATGAACCGTTTGTGCGCGGCGTTCCCAAAACAGGCCGCAATGACCCCTGCCCCTGTGGCAGCGGTAAGAAATACAAGCTTTGCTGCGGATTACACTGATCCTGCTGCTCCACCCTGCCACCGCTTAGCTCGTGGTCGCGGAGATAATTCCACACAGGCTCGGTAGGATGAGGAGCCCCGAGACAGCTGTCGTTCAGCAATCGTCGGGGTTAGACAGCGCACAAACCACATTACGAGGATCACTGCGGGAGTTCGTCTTCGCCGAGAGGTATATATTGCTCAGGACCACCTGTGAGAGATCGCTGGCACCATCATCGAGAATCTTCACATCCACTTGCCATTGATAAACATGCTCAAAGTCCCAGAAAGTGGTTAGATCCTTCACGAGGTGACTCGGCACAAAATTGCTGTGGTGATCGATGTTTTGCTTATGTTTATGGCTCAGGGATTTGGCCGCTGCAAACGCCCAGTCGTGCATGCCCTCCACGGCCAGAGAGTCTTTCTCAGTGTCTGAAGGGTGGTTTGATAAGACCGGTACGTCGCCCTTGTCCTGCAGGCCGCGCAGGAAATCGATACCCAGCATCTTCTCCTGGCCATCAGAAGCCGCCAATTCGTTACTATTGGAGTGTTTCCCCTGCGAGGCGTCCTGCGCATCTGCCGGATCGGCAGCAGTGGACCCGCCGTATTTCCCACGCTGGAACAGTGCGAACTCCACTGAATCACTGTAATAGTTGACCATCAGCGTACTGCAGTCCCCTTTCAGATCAACGCAGCTGCTGAGGTTGCCAACCGGTCGCGTTATCTTGCCCAGACTGCCATCGCCCGCTGTGGTTGAGGCGTTTTCGTCTCCGGTACCGGTAGCTTTCGCAGCAACCGCCATCATAAGGCACATACCGGCCACAACTGTCAGTTCAAACTTCTGTCGCGCTATCATCGCCTACCTCTTGTCTGTCTACCACCGCCACCTCCGACTTTATCCTGGAGGCATACACGCCCTGTCTTGAACCAGGGGCTGTTTTACACTCAAGAGGGGGTCAACAGCGTCTGCACCACGGTGCACAGGCCGCTATCAACTGGCCCGAGCTAAGTACTTGCGAAGATGGACTTGCTACCGATAGGTTCTGCATCAGATGTACTCCCTAATCGAATTATTATTTTGTAGGCACACATTTTAATAGCTACAACTAAAATTACGCAACATTCATACCAAATCCTTTTTATGTATATGCATCAGTAGGCTATGAATTCTAGCCAATTTCAAATTTCTTCGATTGTAAAAAAAGCTGACAGTTCTACAACCCCGGACGTAATCGTTACGGCAAACCAGAAAGCCTTCGAATTCCTTCAAGCAGCGGTAATCACGCTTTCACATGGATACAAAATGTACGCAGCGAGAGTCCCGCCTCTCCAGCTTAATTATTCTTGACACTGTTCTCTGTGCCCGATTATGGTAGCCCATCATATGCCGCTTTCCACAAACTAAAAATAAGCGAGTTAAACCCGGAAAACGCTATGCATAAAGCAGGTTTTTTACCAGTTCACCTTCTACAGCGGCTTGCGCTTGTAAGCTGTGTTGTGGTGATGGCTGCGTGCGATAGCAACAGCGTCTCACAGCACATGAGCCAGGCGGAGCAGCACTTCGAAGCGCGGCAGTACGACGAGGCAATTGTCGAATTGAAGCTGGCTCTGGGTATTGCCAATGAACAGCAGGAGACGCTCCCCGAAGCGCGCTGGATGTTGGGGATGTCCTATTTAAAAACAGGCGACATGATGGCTGCAGCCAAAGAGCTGACACGCGCCAAGGATCTGGGCTGGAATCGCGACGAGGTACTGCCGTCACTGGCCAAGGCGCTGCTACGCAATGGCGAATTAACTCAGGCGATGGAGCTCTCCACGGCCGGCCTGGATCCAAAGATCGCCGCCAGACTGCAAATACAACAAGCACAGGCACTTCTTGAGCTGGGCGATGTCTGGACAGCCGATACCTATATCAACAAAGCAGCAGAACTGCTTCCCGGCAATATCGAGGTAGCATTGACCAGAGCACAGATACTGGGAGCATCGGGCGATACCGATGGCGCTCTGGCAGCGATTAATCGCGCGCTGAAGGAGCGGCCAGAGAAACACCATGCCTGGAGCTACAAAGGTGACCTGCTGACGCTTAAACAGCAGCTGCCTGAAGCGCTTGAGGCGTATAATACTGCCATAAAGCTATCTCCCAGAAACAGGGAATACCGACTCAAACGCGGATTGCTCAACCTTCATCAGCAACAGCTGCGTAGGGTTGCACCGGATCTCAAATTCTTGCTCGTCGCCGCACCCAAGTCTGCGATAACAAATTATCTGAAAGGCTCCGTGGATTTCCACAATGGCGCCTACGCAAACAGTATTGTCGCCCTGACACTGGCCAGGCCCGCCGCACAACAGCATCCGCTCATTCTGTTCTATCTGGCCGGAGCCTATCTGGCAGAGGGGTATGAGGAAGAGGCTTTGAGGCAGGCGGAGCGGCAGGTCAGCCTGAACCCCGACTTTGCACCGGGCCGCATCCTGTTAGCGAGCCTCTATATCAAAAATTCCCAGGCGGCAGATGCACAACACATTCTGCGCCCTGTACTGTATGCCGATCCGACGGACACGCTGTCACTGAACCTTATGGCAAAAGCGTTACTGCTGGACGACAAACAGGAGCAGGCGCTGAAAATACTGGAAACAGTGCAGGAAATAGAGCCCGACTCGGCCAACGCCCACTTCGAACTGGGGGCAGGCCTGCTGTCAGCTGGCCAGGGTGAGGCAGCCAACCGGCAGTTTGAGGCGGCTCTGACGCTTGATCCCACGCTCGAACAGGCCGCCCTGCTGCGCATACAATATCTGCATCAAATAGAGGATTTCAGCAACGCTATTGTCGCCGCGCAGAACAATGCACATCATCATCCCGAGAGCGTACTGGCTCACAATCTGCTAGGCCAGAACTACCTGGCGAACGAGCAAGTCGAAGAGGCTGCAGCAGCGTTCGAAAAGGCACTATCCCTGGCTCCGGGTGACCCCGCCGCGAACCACGCGCTGGCACTGATTGAGCAGGGCCAGGGCAATACCGCGGCCAGCCGCGCTCGCTACCAGACGGTGCTGGCGGAGAAACCAGACCATCTGCCAACACTACTGCATCAGGCGGTACTGGCTGCGGAGCCTGGGAATGAGTCCGAAATGGCGGCTCAGCTGCAATACGCCATCGAAGTGCACCCGGGGGCACTGGAGCCCAGGCTGATGCTGGCGCGATACTATCTATGGGAAAATAAACCGGGCAAAATTCCCGCACTGCTGGCTATGCTGCCGGAAGCAAAACGGCAGTCGCCGGAGGCTCTGCACCTCACGGCGGTATCGCAAATTTCTCAACAACTTTACAGCAAAGCGATGTACAACCTGGAAAAGCTGGTCAAATCCAGGCCCGGCAGTGCCCTGGTCCACCATTTACTGGGAACCGCCGCTGCTGGCACCGGTGACATGGAGTTGGCCAAAGCAGAACTCCAGCACGCTGCAGAACTTGATGAAAACTTTGCACCCACGATTGTGTCGCTGGCCAGGCTGGCGTGGTTCGAAGGCGATACCGATAGGTTCAACCGCTACCTGAAACGCCTGAGCAGACTTGCACCCGACGCGCCGGACGTATTGCGCTTGCAGGCCATTGCGGCACAGCGCGATGGCAACCCTGAACAGGCTATCGCGCTATCCCGGCAGGCGCTGCAACGCTCACCGGGAACAAAGGTTATGCTGGAACTGGCCGGCTACCACCATGCCTCGGGCAACAGTGAGGGCGCGCAGCAAGTCGTGCAGGACTGGATATCAAACCACCCGACCGATGCAGAAGCACGGCTAGTCCTGGCCACCCAACTTGCTGATGCGGGGCAAATAAAGGATGCGACACTCCACTTTCAGGAGGTGGTAAAACAACAGCCGCAAAATACGCTTGCACTGAACTTTCTTGCTGAACACCTGTGGGCCGACAAACCACAGGAGGTATCAGAATTTGCGCAGCTTGATCGCATAGTGAAGCCCGGCAAGACAGAGGTGCTGGAGGCACTGGCACTGGTAGAGTCGAATGCTGGCAATCAACAGGAGGCACTGCAGCAAATTAGACGCGGCGCGCAGGCGGCAGAGAATCGCCGCAATTTGCCCTATCACCAGGCGATGATCCAGTCGATGTCAGGCAACAAAGCCACCGCAATTGAGATACTCAGAAGCGTACTTGATGTCGACAGTGCAACCTTCGCTCCGAAAGATAATACCGAACAACTGCTGGCATCGCTGCAAAACGTGCTTGCGGAGAATCGCTGAAAGCAACACCATGCGAAGGGCAACGCCACAGCTCCTGACACAACCTTCCCGCTGGTACATTGCCCTTGGCAAGACGGAATATTCTGGACTTCTCATTATTTATGCGTAAAGAATTCAACGAAGTTAAACAAGATGAACGGGTGCCATATGACGGCGCCCAGGACTGGCCTGAACCACCGAATTACCAGGGCCTGAAACGGGGACTGCTGGTAATTCTGATAGCCGCTGTAGGCACCGCTGCGGTGATGGGCCTGAACCACGTGATACCGAAAGACCACCGCGCGAGGGCGGCACAATTTCTGGCTGAAAAGGACTATGCCTCCGCGGTGACCGCGCTGAAGCATGTACTCCGGGACAGCCCCAGCGACGGCGAGGTGCGCTGGACTCTTGGCGAAACCTATCTGCAGATGGGACAGAAAGCGGACGCGCTGAACTACATGCAGGAGGCGTTCGACCTGAATTATCGCAGCCCAGACCTGGTGCTGGCACTGGCGCGCTCGAAGTTACTGGCACGCAACTACCAGGGCGTGCTTGCACTCTACGAGGACTGGGGGCGCGTTGATACGGATACTGACGCCGCAACGTGGGAGGCCTTGCGCGGCCGGGCTCTCCTTGATATGGGCCAGCGGGAGGACGCGGTGGAGGCCTTTCTACAGGCACTGCGGCGCAACCCGGGCAACAATGATGCCAAGCGGGGTCTGGTGGAATCAGAGCTGGGAGCGGATCTGGCCGGCCTCTCCGACAAGGATATCCAGCGCGTCTTAGCGGCCGGACTGGATCAACCCGAGACATGGGTACTACGCGGCGAACTGGCGCTGTCCAGAGGCAATCTGGAAGAGGCCCGCACCTCGTTCGAGAAAGCCGTAGCGCTCGGGCCCGACAACGTATTTGCGCTAGCCGGGCTGGTTCGTTCTCTCATTGCCAGCGATCAACTCGACGATGCCCGCGAACCAGTGATGTTACTGGCAAAGAAATTTCCCAACGACCCGATGAGCGCGTATGTGCGCGCCCTGTATGCCAAACAATCAGAGCAATATGTACAGGCGTTGGATGCGCTGAAAGTTGTACTGGACTACGAACCGGACCATGCTATGAGCCTACTTCTGATGGGTGAGGTCTACTTCGAAATGGACAATCACACACAGGCTATGGAATACCTCAAACTGTTTCACCATCACAAACCGGACAGTGTGTTGGGGCGCAGGCAGTTGGCCGCAATATTGAATCAGCAAGGCTCACACAAGCAGGCGATCGAGCTACTGGAACCACTGCTTGAACAGTCCCGTCACGACCCGGAAATTGTCGCCATTCTGGCCAGCTCCTACACAGCAATGGGCGATGAGCAACGTGCGAAGGGTTACCAATCGCTGTTTTTCAAGCTCGGCTCAGTAAACTCTGCCGCGCGCGTTGCACTTGGGTACATCAACAGCGGTGACACAGAGGAGGGAATCTCAAAACTCGACCAGTTGGTGGAGGATGCTCCGGAAAAAGTAGAAACCCAGATCATGCTCACCGTCTCCCTGTTGCGCGCCGGAGAGTACGACAAGGCGCAGAGTATCAGCACCGCCCTTCTGGAGGAGCGGCCAAAGGACCCACAAGTGTTGTACCTGCATGGCTCGGTGCTGGAACTGTCGGGCGATCTGGTCGGTGCAGGGGAGTTGTATGAGCGCGCACTGACACTGGCGCCCAAATTCAGTATGGCCGAGCTCGCACTGGCCAGAATCGACATGAGCAATGACAAGCCCAAAGCTGCAAAGAAGCGTATCAACAAACTGCTGGAAAAGGATCCAGACAATACGACTGCCCAGCTATGGCTTGTACAGCTCGCATTGGGTGAAGGCAACTATGAGGATGCTATTGCGCGTCTGGAAGATATCTCTGCTGCCAACAAAAAAATACTGCAACCGCGCCTGATCCTCGCAGATCTTTACCTGCAGCAGGGAAAAGCAGACAGCGCCCTGCATGTCAGCCGGGAAATTGTAAAACTGGTTCCCGAC
This sequence comes from Halioglobus japonicus, assembly GCA_902705825.1. GTDB lineage: Bacteria > Pseudomonadota > Gammaproteobacteria > Pseudomonadales > Halieaceae > Marimicrobium. Next base: position 10,482 of record CACSIL010000006.1, read on the forward strand.
CACCCAGTCGGGAACTACCTGCTGGCCAGCGCTCAGATATTGGGCGGGGAAATTGACGAGGGGCTGGCGATACTGGATGAATTGGAAACATCCAACCCCGACGACCTGCACACCAAGTGGCAAGTGGTCGATGCCCAGGAGGCCAAAGGTAATCAGGAGGCTGTATACGAAGCGCTCCAGCGGATCCTGGCAGTAGACCCGAACAGTCCGCGCGCGCTGCTGAAACTGGCTATGATGGAGCGCCTGCAGGGCGATGAAAATGCAGCCATTACGCTGGCAAATCAGTTTACCCTGAGCCATCCGGAATCCGGCATGGGCTACATGGTAGAAGCTCAAATTCTGATGGACAACAAACAGTATCTCCCCGCAGCCGAATTACTGAGCAAGGCTTTTTCACTAAATAATGATTCGATTTCGCTGTCACGCTACTTCATAGCACTGACCAGAGCGGGTGAAGTCAACAAGGCGGAAAAGGCAATGTCTGACTGGCTGGCCGCCAACCCCGAGGACAGTATTGCGCGATTGGCATGGGCGGACGAGATCTCGCGCCGAGGTGATACCGCGCGCGCAGTAAAGCAATATGAACTGGTGGCTCGCCATGAACCGGAGAATCTAGCGGTATTGGTAAGGCTGGCAAGCGGCTATCACGAGTTGGGAGACAGGCGAGATCTGAAAACTGCGCAGGAGGCCTATGAATTGGATCCCGAAGACCTCTACGCCAAACATTTATACGGCTGGCTGCTGGCGGAAACCGGCCTGGGCGACCAGGGCACACAGATGTTACGCGAAGTCGTCGCACTAGCTCCGGATAATGTAACCTTCCGGGTTCATCTGGCCACGGCTCTCGCGGACAATGGCCTTGAGGATGATGCCAGAGCTGTACTGCATCCGCTGGTGTACAGCGACACCCCACTGGCCGAGCCTCCTCCCCCGGAGGTCACTGCCCTGATGGACCGATTAAACAAGGAACAGTAGAGGCATCCTCCAACTGCGTTATGCCTGTGTCGGCGCAGCAGCACCTGTTACGGTGCCGGGTCATACCAGATCGGTGAGGTGTAGGCGCGCTCCTGTATGGCCACTGGCGCACCCTCGGGGATTCCCTCAGAAAATCTGACCGCATCGTATGTCGTCCAACGCGGTGTGGGTATTTCGATCACCCTGGCGTAGTAGAACGCTTTCGCAGTGGGATCAAAATCAGGGTCTTCCCATACAGCGATAAGCTCTCCATCGCCTATTGTGTTCATCCAGGTGGCTGTCCTGACATCAACGGTGTTGCCGACTGCCGGCAAATCGCCCAGAGCATCGGGCTTGCGCGTTGCGGGATCGCTCCAAACGGCATCGTACACTTTCTCTCGCGCCTGGCCCTCGGCATCCAGCCACCCCTTAACGATTTGAATCCTGTCGAGGTTACCACTCTGTGGATCTTTCATTGCCGCTACGAGAAAGGTAGGCGCTGTGTTTTCGGGCGCGGCGCCAATATCCCCACCCATCGGCACACCTTTGCTATAACCCAGCGTTGCGGGTACGAGACTGCGGGCATCCTCTTCCGTGAAATCAAAGCCGCCAAAGAAACGCACTCGAATATGTGGCCCGGTAGTGGCATACGTCTCTTTGCGTTGCATCGCATCAAATATCTCTGCGCGGGTGTTTTCCCGAGCCCAGACAGCGACGACGCCGGAGGCGGAGGTTTGCCAGTAAAAGCGCTTGATCCCTAGCTCCGGGTTAAATTTCTCCAGCCCGACGTCCCGGCCCGGCCTGGGCTCTCTATTCGCGTTCTTACCAAAAAAATTGTTCTCAGCTGACGTCGACAGCGCTGTGTGGGTATCAGTGGAACCGATCATCCCGAACTTGTAGGGATTGATACCTCTGGCCGCATCAAGCTCCAGCCCGCGTTTCAGTGCGGCGCGGGCGTACTCGCCGGGAAGCATTTCCGGCGTCTTGGCTTCGCTGACATCCAGGTTACCCATATCCCAGGTTTCAAAATCGGCGAATGCATCCTCGGGTGATAGCAGTGGGTGCGCCTCCCCATCACCTTTGGCCTGAGTAACCTCCACCAGCGGTTCCCAGCGCGCGCGGGAGGCCAGATACGTATCATCGAGGGGATTATCGTCATCGAAGTTATCCACCAATGGGAACATCCAGCCGTTGGACAGGTTGCCATTGTGGGGAATGGCAAGCATCTCCCCGCCCGTCTCTGCCTCCCAGTTTTCCATCCATTTCCACAGGTCCCGAGGGTTGGGGCTCCCCAGTGGCGGTGTCGTGGTGTAAGGTTCAACCATTATGGCTTTGTCGGCACCATCACGCATCAACACGACCCTGTGAAGGTTGTTGCCTTTCACCAGTGACGTCCACTCAAAGCCAATGAGGGCTGTAAATTCGCCCGGTTCGTTGTAATCCTCAGCCGCCTTAACGATGGTTTTCCAAGTTGACATATACGCCGGGTTGCCGGGTTGATAGTTCAGCGCCTCGTTGATTTCGCCCTGTGCAAACTTTGCGATCATATCGATGGTTGCCTTACGCGCTGCCTCACCACCCTGAATGAAGGCAGCATTGAGCTCACGGCCGTAGGGGTCGGCCATAATATTCGGCGCGCCGGACAGAATATCCCGAATAACGCCCATACCGTCTGTGTGATCGGCAACCGCCAAAAAATCATAGGGCTGGCTAATACGCACCGGCTGTCCCGTATTCGAAACCAGTTGCTCGCCCCGCGCAAATCGGTAGGCATCACTGGGCATCAGGCGTGTACCACTCCCGCCGGCATCGCCGGAGAGCCCCGTGTGCACATGAACATCACCAAATAGAACCTCTGCCGGATAATCGAGATTGACATAGGGCGAATAAGGCTGAGCGCGTGAATTAGCGGCAGGGTCTTTCGCGGCCGCACTGACACCTGTGCTGATAGCGCAAAGACACGTCGCAATCGCTATAGACTTGCCAACGCGGCATGCGGGAACAATAACTCGCTTCATCGCCATCTCCTCAAGGGCATATCGCTTCTGTAAGTGGGTTTTTACTTTCTGTACAACGCTTCAGTGATCTGGTCCACCGTGAATGTTCCCGGACGCTGTCGCGGCGGAAACTGCTGGAACGTCGCGACAAACTGTGTGACGGCCCCCATTCCAAGCATACCAACCGAGCCTATTTTCTTGTCCCACCACAAGTTATAACTATTGGAGTCGGTATCTGCTCGCTCAAATGGATCGCGACGCAGGTTAAATACCTTGGGAATTCTCAGAGTCACGAAGGGATCGCGCCAAACATCAAACTTGTGTGCGCGTTGTTCAGCAAAGACAAACTTCCAGTCACCTACTCTAGTGGCCGTCAACAGGCCGTCGTCACTAAAATAGAAAAACTCACGCCGCGGCGACTCAGCCCGCTCGCCGACCAGAAAGGGCAGGAAATTGTAACCATCCAGATGCACCTTGAATTCCCTGTCGCCGATTCGCTTGCCCTTTTTCAATTCCTCTTTTATCTCACTATCACCAACAGCAGCCATCAGCGTGGGCACCCAGTCGAGGTGTGACATGATCTGGTTGCTGATGCCGCCCGGTTTTATATGGCCGGGCCATCGCACCATCGCGGGCACACGGTAACCGCCTTCCCAGTTGGTGTTTTTCTCACCGCGATATGGCGTGATAGCTGCATCGGGCCACTGATTAAAGTGTGGGCCATTATCTGTGGAATAGAAAACGATGGTGTTATCCGCTATTCCCAGCTCGTCGAGTTTCGCCAGCAAGGTGCCCACATGGCCGTCGTGCTCAACCATGGCATCGTTGTAGAAGCCCTGCCCACTGGCACCTAACTGCTCCGGCTTAACATGGGTGTAATAGTGCATCCGAGTCGAGTTAAACCAGACAAAAAAGGGTTTGCCCTGCTCGTGTGCCTTGTCAATAAATTTCAGTGATGCCGCCAGAAACTCCTCATCTACTGTTTCCATACGCTTACGCGTCAGCGGCCCACTGTCCTCAATTTTGCCATCTGCATAACTGTGGATGACGCCGCGTGGACCAAATTTCTCGCGATAACCGGGAAACTTCGGGTAATCAGGATCTTCCGGCATTTCCTCGGCATTCAGGTGGTACAGGTTTCCAAAGAACTCATCGAACCCATGGTTGGTCGGCAGGAATTCATCGCGATCGCCCAGATGATTCTTGCCAAACTGGCCGCTGATATAGCCGTGCGGTTTCAACAATTCCGCCAGTGTCGGGTCTTCCGCCTGTAAGCCCAGGCTAGACCCCGGAATACCGACTTTCGTCAGCCCGGTACGCACCGGATGCTGACCCGTAATGAAGGCCGACCGACCAGCAGTACAACTTTGCTCGCCGTAATAGTCGGTAAACACCGTGCCCTCGTTGGCGATACGGTCAATGGCCGGGGTCTGATACCCCATTTGTGCCAAACTGTAGCGACTGATGTTCCAGATACCGATATCGTCGCCCCAGATCACCAGGATATTAGGTTTGTCCGCGGCCTGTGAGCCAGAAGAGAGAAACAAGACACCGATTGTCAGCGCAAGGCTTTGCAACAGATTTTTCATCATGGGGGTAATCTCCACATTGCTTGAATAATTATTAGCGGCCTATCAACCACGTACGAGATGCCGTATTTACCTGCGTCTTTTTGCGCTATGCCAGCGATTATTCGAATACAGAATGCCCGGGAAATCTAACGTATCAAATCGCCAGAGTATTGATCTTTGGGGACAAAAATACCCCCCCCTTGAGCAAACCAATGCAGTCAATCAATCTGAATGCGCGTTGCGAAACTCTCGCGGGGGCTGCCCAAACCAGCGCCGACAATTTCGAGAGAGCACCGCCTGTTCAGCGTAGCCGAGAATAGCCGCCACCTGCGCCAGCGGAGCACTCGTATTGCACAGGTAGTACTCCACCTTCTCTCGGCAAACCCCGTCTCGAATCTGATCGAAAGTGACGCCCTCTCGCGCCAACCTACGGTGTAGCGTTCGCGGGTGCAGCCCCATGGCCTGTGCAATATCCTTGCGATTGCAGCTGTCGGTACCCAGCGTTCGTCGGACCGCTGTTGCGACACGTTCAGCCACACGGCCGTCGGGCGCGGGCTGCTGTACATTCAGGTAGTCTATTGCCGCCTGGTACAGCTGTGCGCTGCGCTCAAACATCTGGATGTCCAGTGTTTTGGAATCGATAAAAATCGCATTATCTGATTTCGAAAACGCCACCGGCGCACCAAAATATTGTTCGTAAACAGCCGGTGGGCAAAGGGGCTCATGAGGTAGTTCAACTTTCAGCAAGGTATAATCATCGCCGGCCGCCATATAGAGGACCTGGTGAATCAAGCCTATCGCCAAATCCTCTACCTGCCGCATGCCCGCGTGCGTCATATTGTTTAGTTGTATCCGTATTGCGAGGCGGGTCTGGTTCCCCTGCTTGTCGAAATCCAGCCGTAACGCAGAGCTCTGAATAAAAATAAAATCCGCTGCACAGCGTATGGCACGCTCCACAGTAGGCGCGTTCTGTATCGCCACGGCCAGCGGGCCAAGTATTCCAACATCCTGAACCGCCGCCAGGCGCAACCCCAGATCTGCTACCTTCAACTGGGTTGCGCTGTGCTCCATCAAGTGGATTATTTGTCGATAGGGAACCAGAGCATCTTCGAAGCGAGTGACCTGTAAATCGATCCCGCAGTCTTGGCTCAATTGCTGGGGATCCCCGCCCAACGACTGTATCAGGCTGCTGTAACCACTGAGGCCAGACACTCTCACCAAGGCTGTCATGCGGAATGCCTCACCGTTTGATCAATTTTCAAGTATCAAATAGCTGTCCCCAAACATCAAGGGGCTGGCCAATTCCGTGCACACCACGCGAGTTTCGATGCGCCTTGGCAGGGCTGCATCTTCGGCAAATGGATAGGCACTAACCGAACTAGGATCGATTTTTCACCCAGATCGGCGAACTCCAGGCCCGTTCCTGTATGGTCTTTTTCAAATCCGGGCGGGGCTCTACCCCCTCTCTGATAGCGTCCCATGTTGACCAGCGACAAGTGGGGTTTTCCATTACCCGCGCATAGTAAAAGGCTTCCACCTCGGGATCGTGATCCGGGTCTTTCCACATCGTCAGCATCTGTGAATCTCCGACGCCCTCTGTAATCGAGCAATCGGCCAAATTGACCTTCGCCCCATTGTCGGGGCAACGATGAGTATCGGGGTCAGGTGCAAGGCCATCGGAGCAGGCTACGTCATATATTTTCTCTACCGCTTCGCCATCTTTGACATAGCCCTTGATTACCTGCATCCGCTGCAGCGGCGTACCGCGTGGATCCCCAGATGCCAATACAATAAAACCGGGGGTGGCTCCATGGGTTGACAGCTCACCACCCATTGGTACGCCCAGTGCATAGGCCCTGGAGATCATCTGTCCATCTTCCAAGATGCTGTCGTCGAATGTCGTCCCAGCGAAAAAGCGCACTTTTATTCGCGGGCCGGTTGTGGCGAAGGTCTCCTTGCGACGAAACGCATCATAGATCGCCTCGCGGGTGTTCTCCTCAGCCCACACCCCAGCGACCCCCGAGGCGCTCCATGTTTCGAAGCCGCTGCCGTTCAGATAATCGCGACCATCGATCTCCTTAAGATTACCGGGTGACATCACGCGCAGAATGGCCCCGTACAACAGTGATACCGGCACCGAACCACGGCCGTCAGGTTTACCGTCAAAAATGCCGGCCTTGGAAAAGTAGGTGGATTCATCATCGGTGTTCGCCGCAACGTGGCTATCACTTCCTGCTACAAAACCGAATTGAAATGGGTTGGTGACACCCCGCGCATTTATCGCAAGGCCATTCTTAAGTGCCTGACGCACATAGCTGCCATCTGGCTGACTGGGTAAAGTGGTGCCCACACGCAAATCATATATCTCAAAATCAGCCCACTCATCGTTGGGGGAAAGCAAGGGATGCGTCTCCGATGTCCCCTTGACCTGGGTCATCTCTACCAGCGGTTCATTGCGCATACGCTGCTCTGCATAGGCGTCATCCAGGGGATTTCCTGCCCAGTCTTCTAACTTGAACATCTGTCCGTTGGAAGCATTCGAGTTATGCGGGATGGCCAGGCTTTCTATGCCTTGTGCCCGCATTATGTCCATCCAATCCCACAGACCCTCCGGGTTCTGGGAATTGAACCTGGAAAACGGCACTGCCGGTAGTTTATCGCTATCTCGAAAAATAACATTGCGATGCAGGTTGCCGCGGTCATCGGAAGTGGAGGTATACTCGTATGCGACAAAGGTGGTGAATTTCCCGGGGGCATTGAACTGCTCAGCGGCATCGATAGTATCCAGCCATGCGCGGCGGGTAATGTCGGTTGCCATGGTCTCGTCAATAGTGCCGTCCTGTATTCCCGCCAACGTGTCCCGTATGAATTTTCCGAACCCTCCAACTCGCAGCGGGAAACTGAAAATGCCCATATTGTCCGGCGCATTCAAGTTATGCATGGGTTCTGCAACCGGGTATTTGGAAAATTCAGTGCTGGTGTCCGCCGCCTCCTTGACCAACCCCAGAAACATAGCGTGATCCGTCACTGCGTAGAAATCCAGCGGCTCGCGCAACTGTATCTCAAAACCACTGGGATGCACGATGGGCTCGCCTCTGGCGTAACGGTATGCATCGTAGGGAGTAGCGGTGGTGCCGAAGGAATACGCGTCAAAGGAGTACTCTGTATGTACATGCAAGTCGCCAAAATAGGCATTGCGATCCGGGTTGGGTGCGGGGCTGGAAAGGTCCAGCAAATCCATTACTGGCTGCAATTGAGTGTTGGCTTTTTTCTCGTCTGCGCTACTCCAGCTATTGGCCTGCTCCGACAGGGAACTGTCCCCGCTGCAGCCGACTAGAAGCGTGGTAAGCATACTTGCAATGGTAGTAATACGGAGCATAGAACCCTCTTATCGTATTGAGTTGTGGTGCGATGAATACGCGTGGTAACTGCCCAACGCCGTCATGGCGAATGCTGCAGATTATCCGCCACTGCCGGATCACCTCTACAGGCAGGTCACGAGCACTTAATCGAGGGGAAATTTATCTCACCCCGGGATACAAATATTGATCTTTGAGGACAGTTTCGCTTACTCACTACCTCGGGTCGGTGTTCGAATACCGCATACCCAGCACCAAAGATAAGCCACTGTTGAAATAGACCGGCGCAGCCCTTTCGCCTGTTTTGCGGCGGTGGTTGCCTGCTGAACGGCAAAAACTGTCCTTAAAGATCAATATTTGTTGACGACGGTGCGATAAATTTCTGTCTCACTATTGTCAGGTCATGCGTTGTATACAGCGCTCACTCTGTCCCCGAGGCAGATACACAGTAGTCGCACAACTGAGAGATTGAAAAGTACGATTTCCATAACAACACAAAGGAAACGGATTATGAAAACAACAAAATCCCAGATACCATTTTTTCAGACTACTGCCCTGGCTCTGGCTCTGGCACCTATCGTCTCAACTGCGCAACCGATGCTTGAAGAGGTGATGGTAACGGCGCAGAAACGCGTAGAGAGTCTCCAGGATGTGCCCATCTCCGTGTCGGCCATGAGCGGCGAAAAGGTGATGGACAACGGAATTACCAACCTGGAAGAACTTTCGCTCTATATCCCCAACGTCAATATCAATCAGGGACAGGCACAGCCCAACCTCTTTATCCGCGGCGTAGGCTCAGGTACCAACGCCGGTTTCGAACAATCGGTGGGGATGTACATAGATGGCGTGTACTCGGGGCGCGGTGCGCTGGCGGCGGTACCGCTGACAATGGACCTGCAACGCGTAGAAGTTCTGAAGGGGCCGCAGGGCATCCTGTTCGGCAAGAACACAATCGGTGGCGCTATCAACATCACTACCAACAAGCCTACGTTTGACAATGAGGGGATGGTAGATGCGCTGTACTCCGATGACGCGAATGAGCAAATCTACACCGTCGTGCTCAATGGAGAGATATCTGAAAAGGTTGCCGGACGACTCGCTGTGCGCTACGACGGCATGGATGGCTGGTGGGACAACCAGTACTTACAACAACAGGGCCCCAACAGTGACAACTGGTACGGCCGCGGGCAGCTCCTTTTTGATATCAACGACAACCTGGAAGTACTGGCAAAGTATGAGTACGGTGACTTTCAAAGCAACGACCTTCCCTCCGTTGTCTACCAATCGGATCAACCGTTAAACTTCCGGGGCGAAGATGTCTTTCCCGTTGTTGATGATCAGGACAAAGCGGCCGCTGACCTCGCGGACAACAAGGATGTGCGCACCGATGTAGGTGCCATTACCGCCAATTGGGACATAGACTTCGCCACGTTAACATCCATCTCAGCCTATTCCTCCTATGATCTCAAACGTCAGTTGAACGCCGACCGAAGTGCGACGGCTGCGATTCACAGAACCCAGCACGAGAAGTTTGATCAGTGGAGCCAGGAGCTACGCCTGGTCTCTCCCGGCGGTGAGACGCTGGACTGGGTAGCGGGCGTGTACTATGAACATTCCAATCTGGATATTTCCCGCACCAGCCCGGCAATCGATTTTGCACTGCAGGGCCCACTAGCCAGCGCTGCACTGATCACACTGCCGGAGGCCGGTATCATACCGACAGAATTCGATCAGGATACAGACACTTACGCGGCCTTCGCCCAGTTAACATACAGCCTCACCGAGACGGTTAGAGTCACGGGCGGCCTGCGTTACAACTATGAGAAAAAAACACTCGATAAAAGCGTCACCAGCCCGGTTGGCGCAAGGGGCACTTCACTGGGCGCACCGGATCTCATCGTCCGCGCAAACCCGGCGTCCGGTGCGATCATCAGTGATTTGCGCAGTCACAACTGGCAGGGCCTTAGCCAGGATGCAGACAAATGGACCTGGTCGGCCAATACCCAGTGGGATGCAACCGAAAACGCTATGCTCTACGTTAGTGTGAGCACAGGTTTTAAAAGTGGCGGATACGATGAAGCCTATTCCAGCGAAGGTGATGTTGTCAGGTTGTCGGATGACATTCTTACCGGTGAACCCAACGGCCAAACCATCCCCGGTACAGACTCAAGTGTGCTCGAGTATGATCCGGAAACTGTGACCGCCTATGAGATCGGTGCAAAAATGACATTGCTCGATGGCGCGGCGGAGTTGAATGCGGCGATCTTCCGCTCCGATTACGACGACCTGCAGACCAGTTCACTGGAAGGAGATGTGTTCGTGGTGGGCAATGCTGGCGAGGCCCGCATTCAGGGTGTGGAGTTAGACGGTCGCTGGGCACTCACCGAAAATCTAACGCTCAGTGGTGCGCTTGCCTATCTGGATGCACACTACGAAAACTTCACCGGAGCGACCTGTACCATCCCGCAAGTCACGGACCCGGCAAACAACCCGGGTTGCCTGAACAGTGGCGGCGACAACATCGTGAACGCCAATGATCCCGGCGGCCAGGACCTCGGCGGCGACGACCTTCTGTTCGCGCCAAAATGGAGCAGCAATCTCAGCCTTCAGTATGTCTACCCCTTAGCGAACGGTCTCCAGATCATGACCAGCGTCGACATGAACTACAGCGATGACTACTACTCCGCGTTGGATCTTGATCCAAACACACAACATGACAGCTATACCCGTTGGAATGCACGCATTGCTCTGTCGGGTAATGACGATCAATGGAGTGTTGCACTGCTGGGCAAGAACCTCAGCGATGAGACCACACATATCTGGAAGAATGACGTGCCAGTCACAAACAGCAATTCCTATTTTGCCATACCGGAACGGCCGCGTTCAGTGGCGGTTCAGGTTCGCTATCGATTCTAGATTTTTGCCTGTATCACTGGCCTTACACAATTAATTTTTGATGATTGAATATTACCCAGCACCATTTACAGGAGAGAACCATGCACAGTGAATCCATGAGCATTATTCGTGATGCCAACCAGGAATGGTTGCGCATCCCATTACCGGGAGCAGAAGGCGTCAGTATCAAGGTACTCAAAGCGGACGAGGCGATGGACCGCGTTGTGGTAAAAATTCGTTTTGACCCCGGTAGTCGTATGCCGAGACACGTTCACGACTGTCGCGCAGTTGCCTACACGATAAGTGGCAGCTGGGCTTATGATGAAGGCAGCTTCGTCACCGGTGAATGCGCGTGGGAGGAAGAGGGAAATGACCACACTCCCTGGAGCGACGAGGGTGCGGAACTATTCATCGTGTTCGATGGAAAGAACGGGCACTACCTTGATAACATCTTGCCCGATGGCACGATTATCAAACTCGGCATGCCGATACTCAAGGCATTTGAAGGTGTCACACAAGAGGAAGCCGATAGCATTGATATCGAACCACTGATCGAGATCATACCCGCGGCGGCCTGACCAAGCCTCCCTTTACCTGACTGCAACTGTATCGAGGAGTACTTATGTCAGCGCGGATTCAACCAACCACAGTCTTTGTCACAGGCGGCATGAGTGGCATCGGCAAGGCTCTGGCAACCTCGTATATTCACCGCGGTGCGCACGTTGCGATCTTTGACCTGGCAGTCAATGATGCGGTGTTGGATGAGTTATCCAACGAAAGACTACATGCGGGACAGACGGTAGTCGCATATCAGGCGAGCGTCACCGATTTTGGTGCACTTGGGGAAGCTGTCACTAAGGCTGTTGCAACAATAGGCGCGCCACAACTTGCGCTCAATTGTGCGGGTATACAGCGGGCGCAGCCTTTCGATAGTTTGTCGGCCGAGCACTTTGAACAGGTGGTGCAGGTCAACTTGATCGGATCACGTAACTTTGCCGCAGCAGTGCTACCAACCATGGAGCCTGGTTCACGTTTGGCCCTGGTGTCTTCCATGGCGGGATTCGTCGCCAACTACTCCTATGCAGCCTACAGTGCCTCAAAGTTTGGCGTGATTGGCCTGGGCCGTGTGTTGCGGTTGGAGTACAAGCCGCGAGGCATCGCTGTCTCACTGGTATGCCCTCCGGAGGTCGACACACCGATGGTGGTTGATGAGATGAAGAATATGCATCCAGCATCACGCCGGCTGAAGGAGTTTGGCGGCTCACTATCACTGCCAGCAGCCATCACGATGATTCTTGCCGGGCTAGATGCAGGTCGTGACGTGATCATTCCGGGTAGCAAAGCGAAGATGGCGTATTTTTGCAGCCGCTATCTACCGGACTTTGTTATGAACTTCATCGCAGACAGGATTGTGCTCTCTGTTCTTCGCAAAATGAAGCGCGATAAGCCGACGCAGGTAGAATCGCAATGAAAAAACAACGCTGTGTTTACATTACCGGCGGCTCTAGCGGTATCGGCCATAGTCTGGCAAAGCAGTATGCATACGCTGGTGACAACGTTGTTCTAATCGCTCGCGATCAGGCGAAGCTGGATGCTGCCGTGCGTGACTGTAAAGCCTGCGCAAACAATGCGCTCCAGGGTATTGCCGGTGTATCGATTGATGTATCTGACATAGACAACCTGCCGACACGCGTCACCGCTGTCATCGAGGAGCACGGTGAACCCGATATACTAATTTTGTGTGCGGGTATCGCCGGAAATAAAACCTTCCTGCAAATGAGTTCGAGTGAATTCGATACGCTGATAGCCGTCAACTTCACGGCGAGCCGTGAAATGGCGCGTTGCATTTTGCCCGCAATGCTGAAAAAGCGCCGCGGTAAAATTGTCTTTATGTCTTCCATGAGCGGCCTGATGGGCGTGTACGGGTATAGCGGCTACTGTGCCTCAAAGTACGCCATTACCGGGTTTGCACAGGCCTTGCAGCAGGAGTTATACGACACCGGTGTCAATGCAATTATTGTTTGCCCGACTGAAGTCGCAACTCCTATGATCGCCGCCGAAACGGACACAGTTCTGCCACAAACCCGGTTGCTGAAAGATCTGGCTGGCACGCTTCCACCCGATAGGGCGGCTGGGATCATCATCAAAGGCATCGATAAAAACAGGGACATTGTACTCACCGGTTTCGTCCCCAGGTTGTTCGACTTCTCCCATCGGGTTTTCCCCGGATTATTTCGAACAATCACCCGGTTAATCATTGGCTACGCCTCACGCAAACCTCAGGACATCAAACGTGTCTGATAAACATATCGCCCAGGTCGCGCTCTGTGCGCTCAATGCCGAACAACTGAGGCAGTGGTACGAAAGTGCATTTGGCCTGGTAAAAGCCGGGAAAATATTCACTACACCACCAATGAACACGGACAGGATTCAGGGCATAGCGCCCAATCCAACGGAAACCGTTTCCTGGCTTGTCGATCAGCAGGACTATTTCCAACTGGAGTTTTTCCAGTTCTATCGGCCAAAATCCCAACGCAAACCCAACGACTGGCGCCCGTGTGATATCGGCTACAACATGGTGGGAATATATGTGGCTGACTTCGACAAGGCCGTGCACCGGATTGGCGCTGTATGCGACAGGCCTTTGCCTGCGATATCCGGTGCAGTCGGCGACCGGCGACTGTGCCTGCAGGACCCCGAGGGCAACTGGGTGGAGGTCATGGAGCGCGACCCCATCACACAAATACCGGGAACCGATCCCGGTGTCGTTCGTCCAGAACTCCCCTCAGCCGTTCGCTTTATGCGCGCATCTGTTCCCGACCTCGATAAAACCCGCAACGCTTTCGTGAACGCGATGGGGCTCACTGTGGTTGACGATTTCCATTTACATAGCCCGGAACATGAGGCTCTCTGGGGGCTGGAGGGCGCGGTGGCAAAAACAGCGCTGTTGCGCAGCCGCAATTTTCTGGTGGAGTTGGTTGAATACCAGAGCCACCAGCCCAGAACAAGACCACACGGCTATCAAATATGCGACCAGGGTTTTATGAATATCGCTCTAGGCTATCGCAAAACTGCCGAATTTGATCGCGCATTCCAACAGGCGACGAGCAATGGTATGAGGCCAAATGGCAAACCCGTCGATGTCGGTATTTTCCGTGTCATGTACGTTAACGACCCGCAGGGATTCAGCGTAGAAATGTTAAACGCAAGGCGATCGCTGTGGTCACTATCAGGATTTAACCCTGGCGGACCCTATGTCGAGAACGAGCTGGCGATCAACGCTTCCGCCAGCGAGGTATGGAGGAAACTCAGTGATCACTCAGCACTGGGAAACTGGGGGCTGTTTAAAGGAAAGGTACTCCAACCGGGAAACGAGTCCGAGAATGGCCTTGGCTGCATACGAGAACTATCAACCTTTGGCGTGCGCATCACCGAGGAGATAGTCCGGTGGACAGAAGGCAGTCACTACGCTTATAAACTGCGTACAGGCGCGCCTTTCAAATGGCATCAGGGTGATGTTTTTGTGCGTGAGGTCAACGGGGTGACAACCGTCCGCTGGGTCATTCGGTTTCAATCCCGTATTCCATTCACCGGTAAACTGTGCGCATTTTGCCTGCGAATCATTTTCAAACATACTTTAAGAAATTTCAAAACCGAGCTGGAAACCGGGCGATCACACGCCTAAGTCAGATGGGTATCGGCGCGAGATAGTCTATTCCGCGCGCTGATGATCGAGCAGATAAAGTATTCAATGCGCTTACGGTAAAAATCGCTTACGCTCTTAATTACGCAATAACCGATTCGACAACCCTACAACGACAACAGATGGAGAAAGCAGTGCGCGCGATAAAATTGACCAACCCCGGTGGGCTCGACAACCTGAAATTGGCCGAGATTGAAGCGGTGGAGCCGCAATGCGGCGAGATCCGTATTCGCAATCATGCCAGCTCGCTCAATTTTCACGACTATGTCATCGCCCTTGGCCTGATAGCCACCGACGATGGCCGTATTCCGATGTCAGACGGCGCCGGTGTTGTAGAGGCCGTAGGCGCAGGGGTTACCGAGTTTCAGGTGGGCGATAAAGTGATGTCCTGTTTTTTCCCGCACTGGGCCGATGGCCGGGCCGACAGCCTGGCGAAAGTTGGCGGCGTTCCGGGCGATAATGTCGATGGTTTCGCCGCAGAGACGGTGACCATGTCCGCCTCGGCGTTTACCCACATGCCGGCTGACTATTCATTCGAGCAGGCTGCCACTCTCCCGTGTGCCGCACTGACCGCATGGCGCGCGCTGATGGTAGAGGCGAAGGTCAAGCCCGGCGATACCGTGCTGGTACAGGGCAGCGGTGGAGTATCGGTCTTTGCGCTGCAGTTCGCCAAGGCGGCGGGCTGCCATGTTATCGCCACCTCCTCCTCGGATGCCAAGCTGCAACGCCTGAAGGAACTGGGAGCGGACCAGCTCATCAATTATCGCGAGGTTGAAAACTGGGGTGACAAGGTACTGGAGATCACTGCCGGCGGCGGCGCGAATGTCATTGTCGAAGTGGGCGGTTCCGGCACGCTGCCACAATCTGTACGGGCGGTAGCTATGGGCGGCCATATCTCCATGATTGGCGTACTTACCGGGTTTCAGGGAGAGGTTCCAACGGCTGAGCTATTCCAGAAAAATGCGGCGATCAGCGGCATCACGGTGGGCTCTCGTGCAAACCAGATCGACATGGTAAAAGCGATCAATACCAATGGAATACAACCGGTGATAGACCGTAGTTTTGATCTGGAGAACCTCGCGGACGCATTTCGGTTGCAAGAGTCGCAACAGCACTTTGGCAAAATCTGCCTGAACTTCTAGCGCTGAGTGTGCCGTGGTCGCCTGCGGGCGGCGCACGGCATATACGTGCCCGGCTATGGATGTGATGGATTCGCAGAATCACCACTGGAATCTGAATGAACCCTTTAGAGAGAGTCCGGGTTCATCAAATTTTCGCAAAAACTCTGTTCTGAGCGGAAAATCTTGATTCTATCCAGAATGCAAATATTTATTAAATACAGCAACTTAGGCCAATATAAACAGAGCCAGCAGCTCGCCTCCTCTTGACATTCAGACACCGGATGGTATTGTCTGCGCCCCGCTCAAAATGTGCATTAATACCGCTTTAGTTGGTAGCCGTCCGAGAAGCTCAGCCTTCCGGTGCAGCACTGCCCTGAGCGTTCGTTTATTGTCGGGCGATATACGCAGGTTTGTTTGATATCGCTCCACCAAATGAGTTGAAAGCATGATGAACAAGAGAATCGACGGCAAAATCGGGTTTCCCGCCAAGCACGGTCTATATGACCCTGCCCTCGAAAAGGATTCCTGTGGCGTGGGCTTCGTCGCCCATGTAAAGGGTATCCCCAGCCATGAAATTCTGACGGACGCCTATCACATCAACTCCCGGATGGACCACCGTGGGGGTTGTGGCTTTGAGGAAAACACCGGTGACGGCGCCGGTATCATGACGTCCATCCCGCATAAATTCATGCAGAAGGTCGCCTCCGAACAGGGTTTTACCCTACCTGAGGTGGGTGCCTATGCGGTGGGCAATGTCTTTTTACCTCACGATGCCGACAAACGCGCTGTACTGAAGGCCGCGTACGAAACCCAGGTGAAATCAGAGGGGCTAACCCTGCTCGGTTTCCGGGAAGTGCCAATCCGCCCTGATGAGGCCAACATCGGCCCCGCTGCGCGCGAGGCCATGCCTTTTATCGAACAAATCATTGTTGGTGGCGGCACACCGGATGATCACAGCTTCAATCACTCGCTGTATCTGATCCGTAAAAGGTTCGCAACCACAGCCAAAAAAGAGTACCCAGGCGAACTGATCTACACCTGCAGCCTGAACTCCAGAATCATCGTCTATAAAGGCATGCTGACACCAGCGCAGCTGTTCCCGTTCTATCCGGATCTTGAGGATGAAGACTACGAGAGCCATCTGGCGATGGTGCACTCGCGCTTCTCCACCAACACCTTCCCTTCGTGGGACAGGGCTCAGCCCAAGCGGTTTATGAGCCACAACGGCGAGATCAACACGCTGCGCGGCAACAAAAACTGGATGACTGCCCGCGAAGGTGCGGCAGTTAGTGATCGCTTTGGCGACAAGCTCAAGGATCTGTTCCCCATCGTGGAGCCGAACCACTCGGATTCCGGCAGCTTTGACAACGTGCTCGAATTCCTGCTGATGACAGGCCGCACACTGCAGGAAGCCATCATGATGATGGTACCCGAAGCCTGGCAGTCCGATGTCAACATGCCCAAGGAAAAGCGCGACTTCTACGAGTACAACTCCGCGCTGATGGAGCCCTGGGATGGCCCCGCCTCTATCGTGTTTACCGACGGCCACTACATCGGCGCGGTACTGGATCGCAATGGCCTGCGCCCCTCACGCTATTACCTGACACACGACGATAAAGTGATCATGGCATCCGAGGTTGGCGTTCTGCCGGTAGACCCGGCGAATGTAAAAGAGAAAGGCCGCCTGCAACCGGGCAAAATGTTCCTGGTGGATTTCTTCGCCGGGCGCCTGGTGCCAGATGAAGAACTGAAAATGGAGTTCGCCAGCAAGCGGCCCTATGGCAAGTGGCTGGATGAGCAGAAACTGGAACTGTCGGATCTGCCACCCGATCACGCCGAACTGGACTACGAGCCGGACACACTGCTGGAGCGTATGCAGGCTTTCGGTTACACCATTGAAACCATGCAATTCATGCTGCTGCCAATGGTGACAGAAGCGCGCGACCCGCTGGGTTCAATGGGCAACGACAGCGCACTGGCTTGTCTGTCCGATAAATCGCGCATGATCTACGACTACTTCAAGCAGTTGTTCGCCCAGATCACCAACCCGCCTATCGATTCGATTCGCGAAGAAGTGGTGATGTCCCTGACCTGTTTTATCGGGCCTGAGGCAAATTTGCTGGAAACTACCGAACAGCACGTCCACCGGCTCGAGCTGCAACACCCTGTTATCTCGAACGATGAACTGGCCAATATCAAAAACCTCAACCGCGATGGCTGGAAAACCAGGACCATCGACACGACATTTGAGAAAGCCAGCGGGCCTGAAGGTATGCTGGCCGCGCTGGACCGCGTGTGCAACGAGGCGTCCGAGGCTATCAAGGAAGGCTATTCCTTTGTCATTCTGTCGGACAGAAATATCAGCGCATCGCGCATGGCGCTGAGCTCACTGGTGAGCTGTGGTGCAGTGCATCACCACCTGGTGGCACGCCACGAGCGCACCCGTATCGGCATCATCCTGGAGACCGGTGAAGCACGCGAAGTGCACCACCACTGCCTGCTGGTGGGTTACGGCGCAGACGCCATCAACCCCTACGTCGCTTTCGAGTCTATCTGGCAGGCGCTGCAGGACGGTTTGCTCGACAAAAATACCTTCCCCAACAGCACCTCCATTGTCGCTGCCTACAAGAAAGGCGTTGCCAAGGGTATGTTGAAGGTGATGGCCAAAATGGGCATCTCGACACTGCAATCCTATAAAGGCGCACAGATCTTCGAGGCTGTGGGCCTGGCTGATGAAATTATCGACCGCTGCTTTGTCGGCACGACCAGCCGCGTGCAGGGTGTAAATTTCGCAACCCTGTTTGAAGAGATGAAGCAGCGCCACGAAATCGGTTATCCGGTACGCGACCAGAATCAGGTTGCGGTATTGCCCAACCCGGGTGACTTCCACTGGCGTCGGGGCGGTGACGGCCATATGTGGGATCCGGAAACTATTTCCAACCTGCAGGTGGCAACTCGCACCAACAGTGAAGACGCCTACTGGAAATTCGCCAACCATGCGAACTCTGAATCCACCCGTCGCGCGACTTTCCGCGGGCTGATGGATTTTAAAGAAGTCAGTGAGCCGTGTGATATCGACGAAGTGGAAGCGGCCTCCGAAATCGTGAAGCGTTTTTGTACCGGCGCAATGAGCTACGGCTCCATTTCAGCGGAAAGCCACGAAACACTGGCTGTCGCGATGAACCGCATCGGCGGTAAATCCAACACCGGCGAAGGCGGTGAAGATGTGCTGCGCTTTGAGCCTATGGCAAACGGCGATTCCAAGCGCTCGGCGATCAAACAGATTGCCTCGGGCCGTTTTGGCGTCACCATCTGGTATCTGGCCAACGCCGACGAACTGCAGATTAAAATCGTGCAGGGCGCCAAGCCCGGTGAGGGCGGCGAGCTGCCCGGCGGCAAAGTCGACAATATTATTGCCTCTATCCGCCACTCTACCCCGGGTGTCGGCCTGATCAGCCCACCACCGCACCACGATATTTACTCTATCGAGGATATTGCACAGCTCATCCACGATTTGAAAAATGCCAACCCCGATGCGCGGGTCAGCGTCAAACTCGGCTCCGAGATAGGCGTAGGTACTATCGCAGCGGGTGTGACCAAGGCGAAAGCCGATCACCTGGTGATCGCCGGACACGATGGCGGTACTGGCGCATCGCCACTGACCTCTATCAAGCACGCCGGCCTGCCCTGGGAACTGGGCATCGCTGAAACACACCAAACGCTGGTGAAAAACAACCTGCGTTCGCGTGTCGTGCTGCAAACAGACGGCCAGATCAAGACCGGCCGCGATGTCGCCATGGCGCTGCTGCTGGGTGCAGAAGAAATCGGCTTTGCCACCGCGCCGCTAGTTTCTCTGGGCTGCATCATGATGCGCAAGTGTCACCTCAATACCTGCCCCGTGGGTATCGCGACTCAAGACCCCGAGCTGCGTAAGAAGTTTGCCGGCAAGCCAGAGCACGTCGTGAACTACTTCTTCATGGTGGCCGAGGAGCTGCGCCAGATTATGGCGAAGCTGGGCATCCGCACCATCAACGAAATGGTCGGCCGTGTCGATCTACTGAAAACCCGCGACGCCATAGAGCACTGGAAAGCACGCGGCCTGGATTTCAGCAGCATGCTGACACCGGCAGAAATCGTCTATGAAGGCACCGAGGTGTACCAGACGATTGAACAGGATCACGCGTTGGATAAAGCGCTGGATAATGTGCTGATCGAACAGGCGCAACCGGCTCTGCTGCGCGGCGAGAAAGTGCATATCGAAAGCGACATTATCAACATCAACCGCGTGGTTGGCACCATGCTCTCGCACGAGGTGGCGAAAGCAACTAAAGGCCAGCTGCTGCCGGATGACACTATCAACATCAAGCTGAACGGCTCGGCCGGACAGAGTCTTGGCGCCTGGTTGGCCAAGGGCATCACCCTGGAAGTGGAAGGTGACTGTAACGACTATGTCGGCAAAGGCTTGTCGGGCGGGCGCATCATTGTGTATCCACCCAAATCCAGCAGCTTTAAGCCTGAAGAAAACGTACTGATCGGCAACGTCGTGATGTATGGCGCCACCTCCGGTGAAGCCTATTTCAACGGTATCGCCGCAGAACGCTTCTGCGTGCGCAACAGTGGCGCCAGCGCTGTCGTCGAGGGCGTGGGCGACCACGGCTGTGAGTACATGACAGGTGGGCGCGTAGTGATTCTCGGCACAACCGGCCGCAACTTCGGTGCCGGCATGAGTGGCGGTATCGCTTATGTCTGGAACAAAAGTGGCGATTTCGAACGCATGTGCAATGCCGAGACTTTCGAGCTTGAAAACGTCGAGGTTGCCGCAGACATCAGCGAGTTGCGCACCTTGATTGAAAATCACCAGAAATACACGGGCTCCACAGTTGCCGAGCACATACTGGCCAACTGGGAAACAGAACTCGCAAACTTTGTAAAAGTCATGCCGACTGATTACAAACGGGTTCTGGAAGAAATGTCCGCCGCCGAAGTAATAACCGCAGCAGTCGGTTCGTAGGAAGATTATTGATTATGGGAAAACCTACCGGATTTAAAGAGTACGACCGTAAAACAGAGCCTTATCGCGACCCTGCGGTGCGTCTGGTCGATTTCGACGAGATCTACACCGAGCACGACGAAAAACACCTGCAAACCCAGGGTGCGCGTTGTATGGATTGCGGTGTACCGTTCTGTCAGTCGAACAACGGCTGCCCTGTGTACAACCTCATCCCGGAGTGGAATGATCTGGTGTACAACGGGCGCTGGCGCGATGCGCTGGATCGCCTGCACACCACCAACAACTTTCCGGAGTTCACCGGCCGCGTTTGTCCCGCGCCCTGTGAAGGTGCCTGCGTGTTAGGTATCACCAATCCGGCGGTCACCATCAAGAATATCGAAGCGGCTATCATCGACCGCGGCTTTGAAGAGGGGTGGGTCACACCCAAGCCAACGGCAGACAGCACCGGTAAAAGCGTCGCTGTTATCGGCTCCGGCCCCTGTGGCCTGGCTGCCGCAGAGCAGTTGAATACAGCTGGGCACAAAGTCACCGTCTATGAGCGTGCCGACAGACTGGGCGGGCTGCTGATGTACGGCATTCCCAACATGAAACTGGATAAAGGCATTGTTGAGCGCCGCATTCAGTTGATGCGCGATGCGGGCGTGGAGTTTATCGTCAACGCTGACGTCGGCAAGGATATCGATCCAGCCAAACTGATTGCCGATAACGACGCCGTGCTGCTGGCCACCGGTGCCACAATGGCGCGCGATCTGCCCATTCCCGGCCGCGATGCCAAGGGCATTCACATGGCCATGGAATTCCTGACAGCCAACACCAAGAGTCTGCTGGACTCCGGTTTGGAGGACGGCGCGTACATCTCGGCCAAAGACAAAAATGTCATCGTTATCGGTGGTGGTGATACCGGGGCCGACTGTATCGGCACCTCGCTGCGCCACGGCTGTAAATCGCTGGTGAACTTTGAGTTGCTGCCCAAGCCGCCTGCTGAGCGCGCCGACAACAACCCCTGGCCGCTGTGGCCGCGCATTTACCGCGTCGACTATGCCCACGCTGAAGCTGCAGAAGTCTACGGCGACGATCCCCGCGTCTACTCCATTATGAGCAAAGAGTTCCTGAAGGATGCAGACGGCAACCTGACAGGCGTTGTTACCGTCAATGTGGATGAGAACATCAAGGAAATCCCCGGTACGGAAAAGACCTGGGAAGCAGACTTGATCATGCTCTCTCTGGGCTTCCTGCAACCCGAGCACTACATCAATGAATCGCTGGGCATGGACATCGATGAGCGCGGCAACTTCCGCGCCACCAAGCAGGATTACCGCACCAGCGTACCCAAGGTTTACGCCGCTGCCGACTGCCGTCGCGGCCAGGATCTGGTGGTACGGGCGATTAACGAAGGGCGCGAAGCGGCCCGTGAAATCGATCGCGATCTGATGGGCAATACCGAACTGCCATAGAGAGCGCTTCTGATAACGCCGCGCGCAACCTTCAACAGGCTGCGCGCGGCGTTTTTCGTTCCAGTACTAAACCGGAGCCGGCTGACTCCCGCGCAGCAATTTACCGTTTAACTGGCCGGTCGATTCGCCGTTGCGAAAAGCCACCTTGCCAGCGATAAGCGTCGCTTCATAGCCCACTGCCTTTTGCACCAGCCTTCTGCCATCGGCCGGCAGGTCATAGACAATTTCTGGTTCGCACAGGCGCAGTGCCTCGTAATCGATGATGTTGATATCGGCCTTGTACCCGGGTTTCAACACCCCCCTGTCCATCAGGCCCAATTGCTGCGCAGTTTCACTGGTCTGCATCTTGATCAATTTTTGTAGCGGTATTTTTGGCCCGCGACTTCTGTCCCTGCCCCAGTGCTGGATAAGCGTCGTGGGGAAACTGGCATCACACAATGCACCACAATGCGCGCCGGCATCACCGAGGCCAGAAAACGTGTAGGGATGATCCAGCATGGTTTTCACATGGTCCAGATTGCCATTTTCATAATTGAACAACGGCAGGTACAGCAGCGCGCGGCCGTCTTTTTCCA
Source organism: Halioglobus japonicus (assembly GCA_902705825.1). Lineage (GTDB taxonomy): Bacteria > Pseudomonadota > Gammaproteobacteria > Pseudomonadales > Halieaceae > Marimicrobium. The sequence continues at coordinate 33,122 of CACSIL010000006.1, forward strand.
GCAGCGCATCGTAGATCAATTCCTGCGGTGTCACCCCCTGGGCCGCCGCCTGTTGCGCGAAAGAGTCCTTTGGGGCTGGCTCATAGTTCACCGGCTCACGCAGCTGGAACAGCTTTTCATAGCTGTACAGAATCTCATTCAACAGCGGTTGATCTATTTCGATGACCTTGGAGTTCAGCAGTCGCTCACGGTATTCCGGTGTACGCATCACCGCCACCTGCTCGTCCAGCGGCAGCGCTGCTATCTCCTGATATACCTCGTACAGCAGGAAGGGGTTCAACGTGGCGGTTAAGCCCTGCAACACACCGGTAGCGCGCGGCGGCACCTGCCCATACATTTTCACACCTTCTGCCTGCGCCGCAGTGACACCATCCAGTAATTGCGTCCACCACTCGGGGCGGGCGTCCTGTTGCTCCACGGTCAGGGAAATGGGTCGGCCGGATTCCCGCGACATGCGCTTAAACAGCTCAAACTCCGCATCAAAATTGTAGAAATCAGAAATACCCTGCAGTACTCCTGTGCCGGTGGCACCCACTGCCCTGGCGATTGCCAGCAGCTCATCCGCCTGTGCGGTTATGGTGGGCGTGAGGACGCCGCTGGAGTCCTTGTGCTTTTCGGTGCGCGAGGTACTGAAGCCCAATGCGCCCGAGCGAATAGCGGTGCCGACAATCTCGGCCATGCTGTCGATTTCTTCCGGCGAGGCCTCGGCGTGCTCCACGCCGCGCTTTCCCATCACGTAAGCGCGCACTGCCCCGTGCGGAATTTGTGTGCCGACATCCAGCGCCAGCAGCTTCTTCTCCAGCACATCCAGGTACTCGGGAAACGTCTCCCAATCCCACTGTATGCCCTCGTGTAACGCGGTACCCGGGATATCTTCCACGCCTTCCATCAGGCCGATCAACCAGTCGCGTTGCTGCGGTTTACAGGGCGCAAAGCCCACTCCACAGTTGCCGGTCACTATAGTTGTCACACCGTGGTATGAGGATGGAGCCAACAACGGATCCCAGGTGACCTGGCCATCAAAATGCGTGTGTATATCGACAAAGCCGGGTGTGACGATTTTTCCCGTGGCGTCGATCTCCTCGCGACCACGCGCTTCAATATCGCCCACGGCGGATATTTTGTCGCCATCAATTGCGATATCGGCCATCACCGGCTCGGCCCCGGTACCGTCGTAAACCTTACCGCCTCTTATCACTATGTCGTGCATACTGCTTACCTCTATCGCCATTGATTATGCCCGCGGGTCACTAACTCCCCGCCTTGTACATCACTCCTGCCGCACTCGCAGCAAGCGCCCGCCACCCTCACTCAGGACGCGTACTGCCGCGCCAGCGTGTGCATAATCTCATCAAACTCGGCCATCGTCTCTTCGATAACCTCGCGGGCACTTTTCACGGAATCGATGCGCCCGGCCACCTGCCCCGACAAGGGAATAGCGGCCTCCATATCGCCGCCGAAATAGAGTTCCTGCAGATTAGCCATATTCTCCATTACATTGATTTTTCCCTGCAGCGCCAGCTCACCGGTACGTGCGGTACGTAGCGCACGCAATGCGGGGCGCGACTCCTGATTCAGGAAGACAGTGTCGGTTTCCTGCGCAGCGACCACAGCGGCTTTCCAGTTCGCGTGCACCGGCGAATCAGAACAGGACAGCATACGCGTACCCATCTGTATACCCTCCGCCCCCATCGCGAACGCGCCCGCCATGGAGAGGCCATCGCACATCCCCCCAGCGGCGATAATGGGCACGTCTACCCGCGAGCGTATCAGCGGTAGCAACACCATGGTGGAGACCGGGCTGGGATTCTTGAAACCGCCACCTTCACCGCCCTCCACCACCAGACCATCGACACCACAATCAATCGCCTTCATCGCCATCTCTAGCGTTGGCACAACGTGAAACACCTTGATACCGGCATCCTGAAAGGCCTGCGTACAGACTTTTGGGCTGCCCGATGAGGTGGTCACAAATTTGATGCCCTGCTCGATAACAAAGTCGATCACATTGGTACCCTTCACATAGGACAGGGCCACATTCATGCCGAACGGCTTGTCGGTCAACTCGCGCATCTTGGCGACCTCGGCCTTGATATTGTCGAACTCGCCGGAGGAGGTTTCGATGATCCCCAGCCCGCCCGCATTGCTCACTGCAGACGCCAACTGGGCGCGGGCTATCCAACCCATGGGAGCCTGAATGATCGGGTAGGCAGTGCCTGTCATCTCGGTGATACGGTTATTGATCGGTTTGGTGCTCAAAATGCTTTCCTCGTCATAAGGTTTAAATTTCAGGTTGGTCCGAATGGTGTTTACCAAGACAACAATGTGACATCGAGGCAGAGAATTGAAGTCTATATGGTTGGGACTGTGCGAGGCAGGACGCCGAGCTCAAGCCACCATGGATGGGTTCACGGCGTGTCCCAACCATATAGACTTCAATTTTCTGCCGTCTCGAGGCTCCCCTACCTGCCACTGCGGGCTAAGCCAACATACTCTCTATTCCTGTACTGGAAATCAGTGCATCCACACGCGCGCGATCGGCTGCGCTGAGAGCCTGATAGCGCTCATTGGTCCACTTCAGGCACTTGGCCTGATAGGGAAAGGTCCGCTGTGTCCACAGCGCGCCATCGATCTGCGCTTCCCAGGTTTTTTCTCCCGCCTGCACCGCTTTCTGATTTGCCAGCTGCGCCGGTGCATAGACACGGCCGATCTCGGCCAGTAGCTCCCGCAGGCTATCGGGTTGATCTTCTGGCGCGAGCCAGTCACTGTCCTGCGGTTCGAGGCCGGTCTGGTCGCGCATATGGTCTACCCAGGCAACGGTACGCGGTGAGATCGCGTGGGTGATCTCACGCGGCGTTGGATCAAACCCCACCAACTGCGTAAGCTGGCCATAGAGGCCGAAATCACCTGCGGCGGGCCGTGCGCCCAGCATGAACTTCTGCTTGGCCAGGTGGTTCTCCATGGCTTTCAGGTAACGGCGATAACTTGCGTCGATCACCGGTGCTGTGGTGTCGTTGGAACCCACCACATAGAGACGGTCTATTTGCCGCTTGGAAAAAACCTCCTTGAAGGTGGCGTGCGCTTCAGCGGGCATACTCACATCCATGCCCAGCGGCAGCAATGTGCCGGCGTTGTCGGCATCCTGTGCGGGGTACCAACGGTAGTGGAACATGTACTTGGTACACCACTCGTCGGCAAAATCTTCTATCAGGTAATCGATGAATGCCAGCGCAGCGTCTGTCGGCAGGACGGAGCGACCGGCGTACAGGGACTCCAGCCGGCGTATGAGAGGCGTGGAATCACATACGCCTTCTATCCCTCCCTCGTCATTGTCGAACAAAAAGGTGGGCATAAAGATCGGCCTGGGCTTTTCTACGCCCAGGGCATCCAGAGTTGAGGCCGGATCTCCCCAGGTAATGCGGTAGGGAATGCGCCGGTAGCGCAACAGCGCGAGCATTTTTTGAGTGTAGGGTGAGCCGGGCGCACCAATCAGTCGCACAGTGTCTAATGAGGACATTCCAGATACTCCATCGTTTATATCAGCGGGCAAACCCACCTGTCTCATCAAAGCACATATTGACACAATTCATGCCATATTGTTAGCATTCGAGGCAGTTTGAATAGCCAAAACCAACCATAATATCGATACAGGTGGCAGTATGAGCGCATGGATAATCTGGCTGACAGCCGCACTGGCTTACGCAATATTCTGGTACTGGTATGTGGGCTTTGCGAAGAAAATCACGCCGGAAGAAGCCGAGGCCACCATGCGTCTCTTTGAACGCGAAGGCAGTTGGAGCGTCGTCCAACAGGAACATTTGCGCAAGTTTTTACTGGAGGATGACGGCAAGGACTTTGTGATGGTCAACCTGATCCACCTCAAATCACCGAGAAGAGAATCGCGCGAGAAACTGGCACGCTATCAAAAGGTGTTTCTTGGGGCGCTGCTGCGCAAGGCCGGGCACCCGGTGATGATCGCTACTGCCGCCAGCGGCAATGTTGAAAATGTGGATTGCGAACACTGCGACGGCTGGGGCGCGGCGGGTATGATTCGTTATCGCAGCCGTCGCGACCTGATGGAAATATTGCCTTCGACCATCGGAAGTGCGCACCACAACCTCAAGCTGGAGTCACTGGAGAAAACCTTTGCCTTCCCGGCGTCACCCTGGTTTATGCTGGGCGGCCCGAGGATTGTGGTTGCACTGGCTATCGCGCTGATGGCCGCATTTGCGCAACTCGCCCTGAACTGAAAAATACCTGCTACTGCAGTTTAAAACAGTTTATAGCGCGGGCCGCGCGGCTTCGGAATTCTGTGCTCCTGCGGCAAGGTGCAAATGCGATCCATGCGGGTGGTACTGCCATCGACGTATTCCCACACCAACTGTTCGCCGCTCAGATATCTGCTGACTACCAGCGGCCCCCAGCCAAGGAGATGAAATTCCAGTATGCCTTCGTTCCAGGTCATGCTGGCGGAGGTTCGATTGCAGTAGGCGGTATCGCCAATCGTAAAGATCACCGAGCCTTCTGTATCATTGGAGTTTTCACCGGCGCTGCTGTTGGGACCGCCGTCGTGAATAATGCCTGCGCTAGTGATCACGGTGCGACTACCACATTGCTCCACCCGCTCGACGTGACCAACCTTGCCGCTCACACCAAGCCACAACCCGCGAATATCTGCAGCACCTTCGGAGAGTGGTTCGACACACTCCGCCAGAATCGGCAGCGGGAAATGGTCATAGGCACAACCGGGCGTATTGGCCTTGGGAATGTCCTCGGCCATTTTCCCGTTGCCTTGCAACACCGGGAGCTCACAGTAGTTAATCGCACCGCCATCCCCCGCCAGCGTCGCCGGGTCTGTCGTCACCGGCGGTCTGGCGGAGAAAAACAGCAGCCAACAAACGGCGGCAAACAGCAACACCACCGTGGCGACGATGCCAATCAACCACTTCTTCATATCTGCTCCTTCAACGGACTGGGCGATCACTGCCGCCGCGAGTTCGTGCTTGCCATAGACTGACCAGACCTGGAATCACAGGCAATTTCTATTTACATAGTTTGTGCCATTTCATTATGGCATATAGTATGTCATTATAATTAGCGCGAAAACAATAATGATACTCGAATACACAGGAGAAGCCGGAATGCGGATAATAAAACCCATCGCCGCGGCCATCACCCTCTCAAGCTCCAGCGCCTATATCCAGGGGGCCGCGCTAGAGGAAGTCATCGTTACCGCCACCAAGCGCGCAGAAAGCCTGCAGGATATACCGGTGACAGTGAATGCGCTGTCCGCGACAACCATACAGGAAGCGGGCATCTCGGATATCGAAGATGTTGCCGCGCTGGTGCCCGCGTTGACGGTAAGCTCGAACCTGAGTCCATTTGCCACCGCACTACGGATTCGTGGTTTTGGCACCTCGCAGAATGACCCGTCGCTGGAGGCCTCGGTGGCCTTCATTGTGGACGGTGTCTACATGGGCCAGTCCGGACTGGGCATGTCAGACCTCACCGATATGGAACGAATAGAGGTTCTGCAGGGGCCACAGGGCACGCTGTACGGAAAAAACAGCAACGCCGGCGTGGTCAGCGTGATTACCAAGTCTCCCAACCTCGAAGAGACCGAGGGCTTCGTTGAGGCCAGCCTGGGTGATTACTCCCTGCAAAAGTATGTCGGCTCGGTAAGCGGCCCCATCGGAGAATCACTGGGGTATCTTCTGTCGGGCAGTTGGCACGAGACCGACGGCTGGCTGGAGAGCGATACCGGTGACGATCTCAATGGCGTGAAAGACTGGAACGCACGCGGCAAGCTACTCTGGTTGCCGACAGATGCACTCAGCATTCAGTTGACGGCCAGCCATGTGGATCGCGACACCAGCTGTTGCGGGGCGGACGCTACGCAAACGGCTTCAATTACAGACCAGCTTGTGGCTCAGGGACTGTCGGTGCCGAAAAACGATGCCTTCGATTACAAGAACAACCAGGATATCAACTCCAGCTTCAATCTCCAGTCGGATGCCGTCAACATCAAACTGGATTACGAACTGGACATCGCCACCCTCACCTCCCTCACCGCCTGGAATGACTACGATTACAAAACATCAACCGATGCGGATCGCTCGCAACTGGCCGTGCTGGGCATTGTGGATGACAAGTACACCGGGGAGTTGTGGTCGCAGGAGTTGCGCCTGAGCAGTGATATCGATGGGCCGCTGCAATACATGGCAGGTATGTTCTATGCGTATCAGAAGTTGACCCGCGGCGGCACCGGACAAGGCAATGTTGTGATCGGCGACGATATCATCGCTGTCGGCGGCGCTCAAACGGGACTGGGGCCACTGTTCGGCACCGTGGTACAGCCGGGTGACACAGTGTTTTTTGACAGCAAGTGGGAGACTGAAACCATCGCAGTGTTCGGCCAATCCACGTACAACATCACCGAGGCCTGGGCTGCGACACTGGGGCTTCGTTACACCTCGGAAAATAAGGATGCGGACCTGTACACAGAGCCCTTTTCTACCGCTGCCACATTCGCCACAGGTGGGTCATTGGTACAGCGAGCCTTCGAAGCCGTTGATGACGATTTTCACCGCGACAACGATGGGTTCACCTGGCTTGCCAACCTCACCTGGTTCGCCACAGAGGACATCATGCTGTTTGGCTCTGTCTCAACCGGCAGCAAATCAGGCGGCTTCAATGGGGTTGCTGGAGAGGGCGCGCAGCGCGAGTTTGACGATGAGGACACCACCAACTATGAGTTGGGGATCAAATCTGAACTGTTCGACAACCGGCTACAATTGAATGCCACAGCCTTCTATACCGAATTTGACGATTTGCAGTTCCTCGCGCAACAGCCCACTGGTGTGGGCACGTTTGTCAGCAACGCAGCAGCCGCCACCAGCTCTGGTGTCGACTTAAGTTTTTCCGCCGCACCCTGGGATTTCCTGATGTTAAGCGGCGGCTTGCAGTATCTGGATGCAGAATACACCGACGGAGACCTCGATGACCTGAACCTGAATGTACCCTACGCGCCGGATTGGAGCGGCAATGTTTCTGCAACTTTTTTGCTACCCGTCGCCGGTGGCGTCACCTATCTGCGCAGCGATTACAGCTTTATGGGCGATCACTACACCAGCCCTACTTATCAGCCGTCCAGCGCAGAGCAGAACAAGACGCTGCTGAATGTGAGACTCGGTTGGCGCAACGAGAATTGGGATGCCGCAGTCTGGGTGAAAAACGCCACCGACGAGGCATACTCGAATCTGTCGTTGGCGCCCGTCGCGTATTCAGGTACTGCTGGAGAATACCTTGAGGCACCGCGCACCTGGGGTGTTACCGTGCGCTTCGCCTTCTTCTGATAAGCAAACTAAACGCCATTCACTCAGCAAGTCTGACCGGGGCCGGCGTTTTCCAGAACTCAGTTCGGCCAGTAAATGTATTCGTCGCCGGACTCAAAATGCTCGGCCAGCGTTTTATCGATTGCGACCGGCATCTCCACAATATAGGGATACAGGGGTTTGCGGCCTGACGCGCGATGCGCATCCAGCAGGGCCATTAGTTCATCCCGCTTATCCGTGCGCGACTGCGCCAGATTGCGTTGTTCTGTGGGGTCTTCGGCCAGGTTGTACAACCAGGCCTTGGCCGGATTATCCGAGACTTGCAACTTCCAGTCGCCATGGCGCACCGCACGATAGTAACCGCTCTGCCAGAACAGTGTATCCCGGTCCCAGGGCTGCGTGGCATCACCGGTGGCAAGCGGTAGTAAATCACGCCCATCGATGGTCACATTTTTCGGCTGCTGCGCGCCGGCGGCTGCGGTTATTGTCGGCATTAGATCGATATGGGCGACAGGGGTATCAATAAGCGTCTCGGGCGCAATACGCTGCGGCCATTTCATAAACAGGGGCACCCGCAGACCGCCCTCAAAGTTGCTCAGCTTCCAACCTCGAAACGGTGCGTTGATATCGGGCAGACCGATATAGCCCGGGCCACCATTGTCACTGGAGAAAATCACCAGCGTATTGTCAGCCAGCCCCTCTTCTTCAAGTGCCTGATTAATACGGCCTATGCTGCGATCCAGTGCACGGACCATCGCTGCGTACACACGCAGGTGATGGGGCTGGATATCACCGACAGCCTCGTAATCCTCGCGGGTCGCCTGCAGCGGCGTATGTGTTCCCCAGTGGGCAAGGTAGAGGAAAAAGGGCCGGTTGCGATTGGCACGGATCACCGCAATGGCCTCGTCGGTCCAATAATCGGTGAGATAACCACCTGGCTTAAACCGCTCTTCGCCACGATTATTGAACGATGCAGCGTAATCCATTCGAGCCCAGAGAAACTTGTCGATCGGATCAAAATCCAGCTTCGCATTCACCACATCGGGATCGTCTTCAGGCAGATAAAGACCGCTGGCCATCAACAGGCTTTCATCGAAACCCTGGTCAATAGGCGCAAAGCCCTCACTCCGCCCCAGATGCCATTTTCCGATATGCGCGGTGTAGTACCCCTTGTCACGCAACACCTCTGCAACAGTAACTTCAGATGTGGGGAGACCCTGCTGTTCATAGGGGGGGGCCTCTGCGGCACCAGCTTCATTGAACAGGCCCGGCGGCAAACCGGTGTCCATGCTGTCAATTACAGCACCGACCATCGGCCCCATACCCGAGGGTGTCGGCGTAAATTCAAAGCCGGTGCGTGTGGGGTAGCGCCCGGTCATGATCATCGCTCTGGAAGGCGCACAGGTGGCATTACCGGCATAGGATTGCGCGAACACTGCACCGGCTTCAGCGAGCTGATCAATATTGGGGGTTTGCACGCGTCCGCCGGCTACACCGCCGCCAAACGTGGAGAGATCGTTATATCCAAGATCGTCTGCGAGAATAAGAATAATATTGGGAGGCTGATCAACACCCGCTTCGCGCGCAGTGGGCCCCTCCTCCCAGTCAATCGCGCGATTCGGCGCGACGACATATTCCCGTTCAGACTTGAACTTCACCATCGCCAGCATCAGGTCGATGCGATTGAACCAGGCGACTGCGCCCAAAGCCACTATCACCAGCAGCGAAGTAATAAGGGTTTTCTTCACAGTGCACCTCTGGCGATAGTTTGCGGTTGAGCTATGGGGCTAGCAGGAAAGGATCACGCTGTACCTATCATACCGGCCAAACGCTCGCTGATGATTGAGCGGGCATCGGAAACTATGGTTTTAACCAGGTCTTCACAGCTGGGGATATCGTTAATCAAACCGCCGCACATACCCACGGTTACCATTCCCGCTTCAATATCACCGGTAGACCAGGCCTTTTCCTGGTTTGCCCCAGACACGAGGTGATGCACCATACCGAAGTCGCCGCCTTCCGCTTCGATTTCAGCCACCTTATCGGCCACGCTATTGCGGTAGACGCGCGCAGTGTTTTTGTAGGTGCGGAAAATGAGACGCGTCTGGTTCTCGTCCATCTCAACAATTTTCTGTTTGATTCCCTCGTGTATCGGCGCCTCTTTCGTGACCATAAAGCGCGAGCCCATATTGATGCCCTCACAACCGAGCGCCAGTGCAGCGGCGAGACCGCGTCCATCGGCGATACCACCGGAGGCCAAGACCGGAATTTTCAACGCCTGGGCTGCAGCCGGGAACAGTACCAGGCCGCCAACATCCTGCTCACCCGGGTGACCCGCACATTCGAAGCCGTCGATACTGACAATATCAACCCCGATACGCTCGGCTTTCAGCGCGTGCCGAACTGCGACACACTTGTGGATAACCTTCACGCCGTTGGCCTTGAGACGCTCCATAAACGGCTCTGGGCTGCGCCCGGCGGTTTCTACAATCTTTACACCACTGTCGATAATCACATCCAGAATATCGTCGTAGTTGATCTCTGTCGTGACGACGCCAACCGTCAGATTCACCGCAAATGGCTTATCGGTAAGTGAACGGCATTTTTCGATTTCTGCACGCAAACCCTCCAGTGTTGGCTGGGTCAGCGCGGTCATCACCCCGAGCGCGCCCGCATTGGACGCCGCAGCCGCCAGTTCAGCGGTTCCCACTCGCATCATGCCGCCGCACACGATCGGCGTTTCAATACCCAACAATTCTGTCACTCTGGTTTTCATAGTCTTGGCTCCCTGAGCTTGATCTGTATACTAAAATTTGTGCAGAGACTTTATATATCGGCATATAGTATGTCAAATAATTCCCGGCCGCTCTGAAACGCGATAAATCGATTTCAGTACCCTGTTTGCGCCAGTCAGGGTATCTTGATGCAGATAAATACAAAACGTCACTCCCCAAAGAGGGGGCTGCCGTCAATAAGCACTGGCTCAAGGTGACTGACATCCACAGCAACATCCATACTTCAACGAAGATTTACTATGGTATTGGTGGCGGCGTTTATGCCATCAAGGAATCGGCGTACGCGATATTTATCCTGTTGTTCTATACACAGGTACTGGGTTTATCCGGCGCGGTGACCGGCGCGATCGTTGCGATCAGCCTGATTTGGGATGGCATCTCCGACCCGCTGATCGGCAGCTGGTCGGACCGACTGCGCAGCCGTTATGGCCGCCGACACCCCTTCATGGTTTACAGCACACTGCCCATTGCGATTGGTTTTGTCGGTTTGTTTGCACCGCCGGACAGCGTGGTCGATTCATCGACATTGCTCGCGTGCTGGCTGCTGTTCTGGTCCCTATGGGTGCGAACGTTTATCACCGCTTTTACCATTCCGCATCTTGCCCTGAGCGCAGAGTTAACCAGCGATTATCACGGGCGCAGCCAGCTGATGGCGATGCGCCTGGGCTCGATGTTTTTGGTCGGCCTGCTGTTACCGGCTGTCGCGCTCACCATGATTTTTGATTCAGCAGGAGGCATTGATGGTCGCTTTGTGCCGGGGAATTACCCTGTATACGGCGTGCTGTGTGCCGGCCTTGCTGTCGGCCTCAGCTTTATCAGTGTGATGGGCACACGTCATCACACCAGCTGTCCGGACATGAGTGGCGAGCACTACAACCTGCCCCGTTTTCGCGATTTCATCGATGACATACGCCAGACGTTTCGCAACAGGATGTTCCGTACAATGCTCGGCTTTGAAGTGGCCTCGGCGATAGGATGGGGCTGTTATTCAACGCTTAACATCCTCGTGGCGACCTATGTATTTGAATTCAGCTCAGATGAAGTCGCTCTGATACTGGCCGTTCCGGGACTACTGGGCGTCGTGCTGGTCGGGATGACACTCAAACCGCTCAACAAGCGATGGCAGAAGCCACAACTGCTTCGTCTGGCCGTCTGGGGTATGCTGTTCAACTCGCTGTGGCTGCTGCCTCTCAAGCTCGCCGATATGCTGCCAGCCAACGGTAGCCCATTGCTGTTGCCGCTGGTTTTGCTCAGCAGTACGGTATTTATGTTTTGCTTTTTCTTACGCGCGATTAATGCGATGTCACTGGTGGCGGACATCACCGACCAGCACGAAATTGAAGCCGGCGAACGCAAGGAAGGCGGGTTCTTCGCTGTGATGACGTTCATCGTCAAAATAGCCAGCCTGGTTGGGCCGCTCTATGGCGGCATCGTTCTGGATTTGGTCGGCATGACAAACAAGGACCTTCCGGGCGAGGTGGCTGAATCCGCATTAACCGGATTGATCTGGGCCTCTCTGTCGATCGCGATACTCACGCTGGTGATAGCCCTGATCTATGCCTACAAATTCAAGTTCAGCAAAGAGCAGATGGAGGAGATACAAACCACGCTGCGCGCACAACGCGCAGCGAACTGAAAATACAGTATCAGTGCGCGCCGCTGAAGCGCTCACGCAGCAGATTTTTTTGCACTTTACCCATCGCATTGCGCGGCAAAGTATCGACCAACTCTACCCGCTTGGGCACCTTGAAGTTGGCCAACTGGGTCTTGCAGTGAGCGATCACCGCGTCAGCACTGGGAACACCGGCCGCAGACGCCGCACGGTCGGCGACGATCACGGCGACCACGGCCTCACCAAAGTCAGCATGGGGAACACCGATAACGGCCGACTCACCGACCCCTGGCATATCATCGATCACCAGCTCTATTTCCTTGGGATATACATTGAGGCCACCACAGATCACCATATCCTTGGCGCGCCCGACGATGGATATATAACCGTCTGCGTCCACGCAAGCTTTGTCGCCCGTATTAAAAAAGCCATCGGCGGTAAAATCCTCGGCGGTTTTGTCCGGCATCCGCCAATAGCCACCGAACACATTGGGGCCTTTTACCTGCAGGTTGCCGATCTCGCCATCGGCCAATGGTGTTCCGCTGTCGTCGACAATTCGAACGGTTACATCGGGCAGTGCGGGCCCGACGGTACCCGCGCGGCGCTCACCGTGTAGCGGATTGGATGCGTTCATGCCGGTCTCGGACATACCGTACCGTTCGAGAATGGTATGCCCCGTGCGCGTTTGGAATTCCACAAACGTCTCAGCCAGCAGTGGCGCGGAACCCGATATAAACAAGCGCATGTTCGCGCAACACTCGGGACCAAAATCAGGGTTGCTCAGCAGGCGGGTGTAGTAAGTGGGCACGCCCATCATCACGGTGCAATCCGCCATGGCAACCACGGCCGCCTTGTCGCTGAAGCGACTGTGCCATGCCATGCTCGCGCCGCTCATCAACACGCAGTTCACCGCGACAAACAATCCGTGCACATGGTAGATCGGCAACATATGCAGCAGCCGGTCCGAGGTGGAAAAACCCCATAACTCAACCAGCGTTTCAGCATTGGAGCGCAGATTATCGTGGCTCAGCATAATGCCTTTGGGCCGCCCGGTGGTGCCCGATGAATACAGTAGTGCCGCCATATCGGCACCGTCACATTGAGCGACCTCTGCCTCTGCGCTTGCCTTGACAGCTAGCGCCATCAGGCTGCCACTGCCATCGGCATCCAGAGTGAGTACGGCTTGCACGCCTTTCGCGGGCAGTACGGACTCAATAGTATCGACCGCATCGCCGGCACAAATCACGATGCCAGGTTCTGCGTTACTCAGGAAATAGGCGAGCTCTGCCGCTGTATAGGCTGTATTCAGCGGATGATAGACCAGCCCTGCACGCAGACAGGCCAGATAGAGGAATAAGTTCTCGACCGATTTTTCAACCTGCACAGTGACCCTGTCACCCGGCACCGCACCTGCCTGCAACAGACTGTTGGCGATGCGCGCAGAAGCCTCCTCTGCATCGGCGTAGGTCACACGGCGCTCCGCTGCGGTGAGCAACAGTGCATCGCGGTCTGCTGGAAATTTTTGTTGGTAGTGTGCGTAGAGGTTGGCGTTGTCGGTCATGCTGGGCTTTCTCGGCTGCTTTATCGGGCTGCTTGCTGGGGCCATGAGACTATGCCAAGCTACTTTCAAATTCACAAGTTGATATCTCTGGAAGGTTAGTCATGCAGTTGGAATCCAAAGTAGCGGTAATAACCGGTGCAGCACGAGGACTGGGCCGCGCCTACGCTGTCGCCATGGCCGCAGAAGGCGCTTCGATACTGGCGTGTGACATCAGTGACTGCAGTGAAACGGTGGCTGAGGTTAAAGCCGCGGGCGGGCGCATCGAATCGGTAGTCACCGATATCACCGACATGGATAGCTGCCGCGCGATGGCCGATGCCGCTGTCTCCGCGTTCGGCAAAATCGATATCCTGGTCAACAACGCCGCGCTGTACGCAACGCTGAAAGGTGCCCGTTTCGAAGACCTGGATGAAGCACAGTGGGACGCGGTAATGAACGTGAATATCAAAGGCGTTTGGCAGTGCTGTAAAGCCGTGGTGAAGCCGATGCGTGAAGCGGGCGGTGGATCGATAATCAATGTCTCGTCACTCGCTGCGGTGTACGGGTTACCCTATGGTCTGGATTACGTCGCCTCCAAAGCGGCCGTCATCGGCATGACACGAGGCATGGCGCGAGAGTTGGGTAAAGACCTTATCAGGGTGAATGCCATCGCGCCTTCAGCGGTAATGACCGAGGGCACACAGGATTTCTTTGGCGAGAAATTTGAAAAAGCCAAGTCAGTCATCGCACAGGGGCAGATCATACAGCGCAACCTGGAACCGGCTGACCTGACCGGGACGGTACTCTATCTCGCCTCGGACGCGAGCAGCCTGGTAACAGGGCAAACGCATATGGTGGATGGCGGCTCCTGGTTCCTGTAGCGGCAGACGCAGTAACGTGCCTTCACTGAAGGCGCGAACTCTGCAAGCGAAGCGCCGGAAGTTTTCCAAGCATCCCCCTTCAAACAGCTACTCCTCGAGCAGCAATGTCTCACCGATCTGGTTGGCGATAATATCCGCTTCGCAGAACGGCCAGCGTATCCACTCTTTGTTGGAATAGAGTTTCGTTTGGTCGGCAAAGTGGGCAGAGGCTGGATCGGTGGACTGTGACGGCACCTGTATCACATCGGCTATCGGACACTCGGAGTCATCCCAGGTGACGACCTGAATATAGGAGTTCCCTGAGCCCGGATTTTTGTAACCGCCCTCAGACAGACCGACACTGATTGCACCGTAGATTCCCGCCGGGCCATAGCCACCGTGGATAGGCACATTCTCGCCATTGCGCTCGAGGAACTGCACCTCTGCCCAGGGCGCATCCAATGCGACTCCCGCAGCCACCAAATTACTGCGGGCGGTTTCCAGCGCTGCAATGACGCGGGTATGATTTGCCGCCACCCCCAGATCAATGCCCGAGGGCGTATTCAACGGATCCTCAGCGTCAAAGTCGATTCGCCAGAATTCATCGCTTTGCACAATGTTTTGAAAGGGGTTTTCCAGTTCACTGCGAATCGCCTTCCAGAACTCGATAAAGACCTGAGCGCCACGGCTATCCAGATCGACCTTCCTGTCCCAACCGGCAAGTGCCGCGCAGGCGTCCGCAACACCACTGGCCGCCGGCAGCGCACAGACATCCAGCACATCATCAAGTACCGATTCAGCGCCGTAAACCCGGTTGCTATACATCAACGCCTTCACTTTCTCCACGTCGAATAGTGGGTCCATACTGTTCTGCTGCTCTGCCACCATAATGTGTCCGATGCGTGTACGCAGGAACTGTTGTGTACCTTCATGGCCCAACGGCCCCATTACCGTGGGGTAGCCTTCCAGTGGATTATTCGCATCTGACAGCCAGTAGCTGTTATTGCTGTTGCCGACGTAGTCTGTTGTCATCAATTGCGGCAGTTTGCCGCTGCTGTACAAGTTGGTGCCCGCTGGCGCATCTGGGTCTGTACCCCATTCGCACCCCGGGTCAGAGCCATCCAGGGATACGATAACGTTGGTGGTCAGTTCTGCGAGCAGCGGACCAACAATGCCATTGATACAGGTATCCAGTTGCGCTTGAGTGATGAACGGAATGGCAGAGACTTCGCCATAGAACGCATCGCCATGTCGGTCTGCGGCCAAATCGTGGAACACCGGATTACCAATCAGCTTGAGAGCGTCAACGTACTCCTGCATGTTCGTGGCCTTGGCTTTGTCTGCCCACTGCTGGACAAAGCGTGGACCGGTATCGAGGTTGGCGTCCCTGAATGCGAGGATCGAACCATTGAACATCGGCCAGCCGTCGAGCAGCGCCTCCTCGTTTTTCAGATTCAATATAGGACCGTAATGCGAGGTATAGAACGTGTAACTGCGCGTCTCCATTGAACCGTCGTCCTGCTTCGCGAGCACTTCGACCTCTGTTTGCTCGATATCGCGCCACTGCCCGTCATATTCGTACTGCAGCGGGTTTTCAGGGTTCAATTTAAGTTCATAGAGACTGAAGCGGTTGGCGTAGGACACGGTGTGTGTCCAGGCCACGTCCTTATTAAAGCCAATACCGACAATCGGGGTGCCATGCAGAGCAGCACCAGCGGCATCATAGACACCGGGAATCGTTAGATGCACCTGGTACCAGGCGCCATCGCCAAACCATGGCTGGTGGGGATTGCCCAGTAAAATACCACTGCCATTGGTGGTGGCATCGCGGCCCAGCGCCAAAGCATTACTGCCCACATTCCGCATCTCCTGGGTGGCGTCTGCAAGCGAAGTCGCCGCGCCCTGCAGTGCCTCTACCGATGGCATTACCGCTGCCAGCGCAGGCGAAGGGCCTTCGACGGACAGCATGGCCTGCTTGAAGATACCCTGGTCAGAACTCCCCCGGAGCGAGACCTTGCGCAGAAACATCCAGTAATCGATGCTATCGAAAGCGTAGACCCACTCGGCATTCCTACACCCCCACTCGCCTTCCGGAAGATTCTCCACACCGGTTTCTTCCAGATAGCGGTTCATGCCACGGGTGAAACCCTCGGCCACGTCCTTGGCAAACTGTGGCAGCTGACTGACCAGCTCTCGTTCGAATGTCTCTTTGTCACCGTTAATGAAGCGCCAGAGTAGATCGTCGTTTACATTGCCCTCGTCTTCGCCCATTAACTCAGCGGAACGGCCACTACTCTCAGCGACCAGGCGCATCGTCACGCAGTAATTATCCTGCGCATACGCGTAGCCATAGCCGTAACCCAAACCCTTCCAGTCCTGCGCAGTGACATGGGGTATGCCGTATTCCGTGCGCCGCACCTCTGCGGCGAATACGTCATCGGGGGCGGGCTCAGGCGAGTCATTCTGGCTATCGTTGGAGTCACTACAAGCGCCCACCAGCAGGGTCGAGGCCAGTACACAGCTATACCAAATCTTCAGAGACATGAGGCTACCTTTTATTGTTATTCGTACGCTCATCATTATGGTCTATCAGTTTTCAAGTGCAAGAGACACCCGGTTCAGCCTGTTGTACGCCACACCTTATAAATAGGGGACAGCCGCTGCTTACAAACAGCGGCGAATCGACGCGCTATCAAGCCACCAGCCCTACCGTCGTACTCTGCATTGGCACGAACCCGGGCAACGCTTCAACGCGATTTAGCCAAAGACGTATGTTGGGATAGGGGTGCAGTGAAACATCACCTTCGGGCGCGTGGGCGATATAGGCATAGTTAGAGACATCGGCGATGCTCGGCGAGCTCCCCGCCAGCCACTCTCGCCCCTTGAGATGCGCGTCCAGCACACTCAGCACATTATTGGCCACTTCGATCGCACGCTGGTGATCCAGTGTCGCTGCGAACACGTTTACCAACCTAGCAGCAGCTGGCCCGAAGGCCACCGGGCCGGCAGCTATTGACAGGAAACGCTGCACCTCGGCGGCTGCCACCGGGTCCCTCGGCAGCCAGGTGTTGCCGGTATCGTAACGCGTAGCCAGATACACCAATATAGCGTTGGAATCTGCAATCACGGTATCGCCGTCCTGCAGCACAGGCACCTGTGCGAAACGATTCATCGCCAGAAAAGCGGCCTGTTTATGCTCGCCTGCGGCCAGATCCACATCGACCAGTTCCGCGTCGATGCCCAGCAGCGACAAAAACAGCTGCGCACGATGGGCATGGCCAGACAGCGCGTGGCGGTAGAGTTTGATGTTGTTCATGATCCTGTCTCCTTGATTGATTTACGGGTAGGGGGTTTTTCATCGGGTTGTCTTTGCCGGTTAGAGCATTCGGCTCCAGCGAGCGGAATGCTTGTCTGATAGCAATCTCTGCTAGGGCGGAGCTATTCCCGGCGGGCTAATGTCAGCTCCTGCCAGCAGGTTTTTCAGGTGGGCGTTCTCCGCGCGCAATGCGCTCAGCTGCCCCTCAATATCGGCCTCGGTATACCGCGGGGTAATATGCTGCGGACAGTTCCAGTCAAAGCCCTCCACCTCAATGAATAAGCCCCGCTCGATTTTTGCCGGGTAATTTTCATCTTTCAGGCGCGCCAGTTGTTCCGCCTCATCCGCGCCAACCGGTCGCACCCGGCCAAGCATTTTGAGCCTTTTGCGGTTGGGGTAATCCATAAAAAACAGCGCCACCCGGTTATCCGACGTTAAGTTACCGTTGCTGACATACTGGCGATTACCGGCGTAGTCGGCGAAACCGATGGTGCGTTCGTCCAGCACTTTCATAAAACCCACAGGGCCGCCGCGGTGCTGAACGTAAGGCCAGCCGGTTTCGCTTACACTGGCCATGTAAAAACTGTCGCGAGCAGCGATGAATGCGGCTTCACGGTCACCGAGTTGGTGATGATGATCCTCGCCCTCATCCATCCGGGCATAAGCCGTGCGGCTGCCCTTTTCCAACTGGATGGCCCGGACAATCGGGGTAAAGGCAATCTGGGCAAACTTGTGAGCCATATTGAATCCTCCGGCCGTGCTGTGTGTGAACATCCCGTGACAGGGCCACCTTCTCAGATTCCTTTTAAGATAAGAATATTCTATTATTGCAATTGTTTATTTCACTAAATGGAATAATAGATGGACCGCTTTCACCAGCTGAAGGTCTATATCGTGGTGGCAGAGGAAGAGAGCTTTGCTGCTGCGGCGCGGCGTCTACAGCTCTCCCCTCCGGCCGTGACGCGCGCAGTGGCCGCACTGGAGGACACGCTCGGCGTTAAGCTATTGGATCGCACGACGCGCTATGTCCGTGCGACAGAAGCTGGCCGGCGCTACCTCGAAGACGCGCGGCAGATTCTGGCAGGACTTGAAGCAGCGGATGACGCCGCCGTCGGCATCAATGGCACGCCTCGCGGCCATCTTGCAGTGACAGCGCCGGTACTGTTCGGTCGTCTATTCGTAATGCCGGGCATCGTTGAGTATCTCCGGCGGTACCCGGACATGGAAGTGGCCGCTATGTTTCTCGATCGCTCAGTCAATCTGCTGGAGGAAGGAGTGGATGTGGGCGTGCGAATCGGCGAGCTGCCCGACTCCTCCATGCGCGCTTTGCGAGTAGGCAATGTGCGTCATTTGTTGGTTGCTGCACCTACTTATCTGGAGAAACACCCTCCCCCGCAGGTGCCACAAGACCTGCACAAACACACCTTGATCGCGTCAACCGCTGGCGGGTTCGGCAGCAGTTGGGATTTCCTGGATACCTCCGGCAAACAGCAACTGAAAATACATGCGCGATTAGCCGTGTCATCAAATGATGCTGCCATCAGTGCCGCACTTGCGGGATTTGGTATCACCAGGTTGCTGTCTTACCAGGTCGCTGCGGCTGTCGAGGCCGGCTCACTGAAAGTGCTTATGCCGCAGTGTGAGCCACCTGCATACCCCGTGCATATTCTGCATCGGGAAGGGCGCTATGCATCGACCAAAGTAAGAGCCTTTATCGACCTGCTGGCAGAACGATTACGCGGTGACAAGGCGCTGAACCCAGACTGAGGCGAGAACCGAACAAGTTTGCAATTCAGCCAATATCCAGCAGGCCACACACTTGCTCAGTAAGCGCCGCGTTGTCGGGTAGCCCCAACTTCTCTGCTGTGACCCGACCATCATTGAGCAGTGATGACAGACCGTGCACCAGCGCCCACGCACCGGCGGTGGCCACCGGTGTTTGATCCGGGATACCCAATTCTTCCATCCGTCTGGCCACATCAGCTTCGAGGAGTCCGTAGGCACGGGCACCGGCTTTCTGCAGTTGCGGCGCGGCCAGTACTTCGCCGGGAGCTGGCCCAAACATCAGCTGAAACAACGCAGGGTTTTGCGTGGCGAACTGCACATAGCCGCGCGCCAGCGCAATCAAACCACCGGTAGACTCACCCCGTTCAGCGCAGGCCTGCTCGCGTTCCATCTCGACGGCCAACTCATCGAAACCCTGGGTGGCCAGCATCGTCAACAGTTCCTGCTTGTCTTTGAAGTGGCTGTATAACGCCGTGGCGCTGACCCCGGTGCGCTTGGCAACGGTGCGCAGGCTCAACGCCTCGATACCTTCGCCGGCAAGTGTCTCTCGGGCTGATTGCAGCAGCGCTTCGCGAAGATTTCCGTGGTGATAAGCCTTTTTAGCCATGCGGTACCTGCCCTCCTGAAGGCGAATATTTTCACACACAATCTTTACACCGTAAAGTTAACCGACTACACTCGCAACTTAACAGTGTAAAGATTATTACAGACAGGTACAGCTAATATGACGACACCAAGCACATTACGCATCGGGCGACGCTATCGCCCCAGCCGTCTCGACGGCCAGTACGACGCTATTATCATCGGTTCCGGTATCGGTGGGATGACCACTGCGGCATGTCTGTCCAAGCAGGGCAAGAAAGTACTGGTGCTGGAGCAACACTACACCGCGGGTGGTTTCACCCATGCCTATGACCGCAACGGCTATGAGTGGGACGTCGGCGTGCACTATATCGGCGATGTCGGCAGCCGTAAGTCGTCAATGCGGCAGATGTTCGATTTCATCACTGACGGACAACTGCAGTGGGCACCCATGGACCAAAACTACGATCGCATCTTTATCGACGGCGAACGTTTCGATTTGATAGCGGGCCGGCGTGCATTTGTAGACAATCTCAAAGTGCGTTTCACACAGGAGCACGAGGCGATTGACGAGTACATGCGGCGCCTGGACGCCGTGGGCAAAGCCGTGCAGACGCTGGCTTTGGAAAAACTCTTCACCGGCATTCCGGGCAAACTGACCGCCTGGGCCCGCAAGGCTTTTCTACCCGAGTATGTGAACCGCACCACCTACGATGTGCTGCGGGAACTGACTGACGATGAAACGCTGATTGCGGTGTTAACCGGACAGTGGGGTGACAGTGGTGTACCGCCGGAAAAATCAAGTTTCCTCATCCATGGCATGATTGCCAGCCACTACCTGCGCGGTGCCTACTACCCCATTGGCGGCGCCTCGTGCATCGCAGAGACAATTATTCCTGTCATACACCAGGGCGGTGGCGAGCTATTCACTTACGCCAACGTGAAACAGATTCTCGTCGAGAATAATCGCGCAACGGGTGTGCAGATGGAGGATGGCACCGAAATCCGCGCACCTATCGTCATCAGTAACGCCGGCGTGTTCAACACCTTTGAGAAGCTGTTGCCCGTGCAGACCAGCCGTCAATACGGCTATACCCGCCTGCTGGAAGATGTAGAACCGTCTGTGGCGCACCTGTGTGTCTATATTGGCCTGAAAGAATCGGCCGCAGAACTGCAGTTGCCAAAAACGAATTTCTGGATCTACCCCAACACGGACCATACGCAGAACCTCGCGGCATTTCGCGATGACATGGCAGCGGAATTCCCCGCAGTGTACATCTCGTTTCCTTCTGCCAAGGACCCCAGTTGGGACAGCCGCTACCCGGGCACCGCCACTATCGAGATCGTGGCACCCGCCTTTTTCGAAACCTTCGAGGCGTGGAAAGACAAGCCCTGGGGAAAACGGGGCGCTGACTACGACGCCCTCAAGGAGCAACTGACTGACCGGCTCCTGGAATTCCTCTACGACAAGTTACCGCAGCTGCGCGGCAAGATAGACTACTGCGAACTGTCTACTCCGCTGTCGACAGATTTCTTTTGTGCTTATGGCCGCGGCGAAATGTACGGTCTCACCCACGATCCCAAGCGTTTCGAGCAAGACTGGTTGCGCCCGAAAACACGGCTACCCGGGCTCTACCTCACAGGACAGGACGTCATATCCTGCGGTGTGGGTGGCGCAATGTATGCAGGCTTTACAACCGCGCTCAGCGTACTGGGTCTGAAGCAGGGCTGGGGGCTGTTAAAGCAGTTCCGTCGCGGCACGCAGCAAGCGGGTGTGGAAAGCACGTTACAGCCCAATTGAGCTTGCTGTAAAAGGGAAGTCCACGCGAACCGCGTGATCGCGGACAGAAAACTAAGCGCTACTGGTGGGCCGCTGTGTCGCGTTGGCGCATCGGGGGAGTGACAAAGAGATAACGGCGGACAGGGCGATAAATACGCTGGAAATCCACAGGCAACTGACCATTCCCCATGTCTGGTACACCCAGCCCGACAGCACTGTCCCCAGCAATCGGCCCAGCGCATTCGCCATGTAGTAAAAGCCCACGTCCAGCGATACCCCCTGGTCCCGTGCATAGCTGACGATAAGGTAACTGTGCAGCGCCGAGTTCACCGCGAACAACATACCAAACACCATCAACCCGACCAGCAAGCTGGTCTCTACTGCAGCGCCGCTTGCCATCGCGATCGCTATGGATACGGGGGCAATCGAGAGTGTCGCTGACCACCAGAAGACGGTGGTTCCGTCAGGCACACGCCCTTCTCGGCCCAGGGTGAATTTTGGCGCGACTGACTGAAAGATTCCGTACCCTATAACCCAGCTTGCCAGAAACGCACCTACGGCCCAGTGATCCCACCCGAGCGTTGACGTCAGATAGACCGGAAGCGCGACCACAAACCAGACATCGCGAGCGGCAAACAAAAACAATCTGGCGCCAGACAGGCAGTTCACTGCGCGGCTTTTGGAAAACAACTGGCTGAATCTGGGCTTGTTGACCGATTTTCCAAGGGACTTATTCAGATGCGTGATACTGAACAACCACACCACCGCGAGGGCCACCGCCATCGCCATGATTGCCTCCTGAAACCCCCAGGCAGTCAGCAGTAAACCGCCGAGAAAAAAGCCCACACCCTTGAGGGCGTTTTTGGAACCCGTCAGCAGTGCAACCCACTTATAGAGTGCACCTTGTGCATGCGCTGGCACCAGAGTTTTGATCGCACTCTTGGCGCTCATCTTGTTCAGGTCCTTGGCGATACCGGACAGTGCCTGTGCCGCCATCACCCAAACCACGGTGAGTAGTTCCTGGGGCACAAGTAGCATGGACAGCGCCGCGACCTGCAGCAAGAGGCCCGCGTTCATCGTTGCATTCAAACCGATGTGCGCTCCCAACCAACCGCCAATCAGATTGGTGATCACACCAAATATTTCATAGAACAAAAAAAGCATGGCGACTTCCAGTGGGCTGTAACCCAACTGGTGGAAGTGCAGTACAACCAACATGCGCAGAGCGCCATCCGTCAGTGTGAACGCCCAGTAGTTAAAGGTAATCAACAAATACTGACGTACATCAGCAGACAGAGAAGACAACATACCCAGGGCTTATACCTGATCCAGACGAGCGACCATCTGCATAATTTCGGCCGTGCGGTTAGCGTAGCCCCATTCATTGTCATACCAGAGATAGAGCTTAACCTGCGTGCCGTTGATCACCATGGTAGACAGTGCATCTACCACACAGGAGCGCGGATCCGTTTTGTAATCTATCGACACCAGCGGTTGCTCCTCATAGCCGAGAATACCGCTGAGACTGTTCCTGGATGCCGTTTTCAACAGGCCGTTGACTTCATCTATGGTAGTCTCGCGCGTCACTTCAAATACGGCGTCGGTCAAGGAGGCATTGGCCAGAGGCACACGAATAGCATGGCCATTCAACTTGCCGCGCAACTCGGGAAAAATGTGAGTGATTGCTGTTGCAGACCCGGTCGTCGTCGGTATCAGGCTCATCCCGCAGGCCCGGGCCCGGCGCAGATCCTTGTGCGGCGCATCCAGAATCGTTTGCGTGTTGGTAATATCGTGAATAGTGGTCATCGAACCGTGTTTTATACCCAGCCCTTCATGGATAACCTTTACCGCCGGTGCCAGGCAGTTAGTCGTACATGAAGCCGCACTGACAATAGAGTGAAGTGAAGGCTGATAAAGATCATGATTCACCCCCATGACAATATCCAGCACACCCTCCTCCTTGACCGGTGCCGTCACGACCACACGCCTTACACCCTGTTTCAGGTACTCATTAAGCACCGCTTGCTTCTTGAATTTACCAGACGCCTCGATGACTACATCACAGGCTGACCAATCGGTATCCTCGATATGTGTATTTGCGGTGCAGGCAATACGCTGACCCGAAACCAGTAAATCGCCCCCTTCACTACTGGCAACCTGCCCCCACTTACCGTGCACCGAATCATAGTTGAGTAAATGCGCAAAGGTGTTGGCATCACCTGCAGGGTCGTTCATCTGAACAAACTTGACCCCTTCCATCCCCCAGGCCGCGCGCATCGTCAGGCGACCCATTCGACCAAATCCGTTCACTCCGACTTTTACTTCCATGCAAAGACCCCATAGACATAATACTGGATTGAGCTATGCGTATACTTGCTCGACAACAAGTCGCACCAAGCAAGCAATACTGTTAAAACATGCGTTCCTGAAACAACACTGCGCTTAGCAGCAGGCCTGCATACGGGTAGGCCGATCACCCATGCGCTGCAGGCATTTGAGATTCTGCGCCAGAAAATCCGGATTACCTGCCAGTGTGTCGCCTAACACCTGCTTCGCCCACTCAGGAAGATCCGGGTTGATCCGATAATATATCCATTGCCCCTGACGCCGATCCAACAGCAATTCACACTGGCGCAACTGACCGAGGTGCCGCGATATTTTCGGCTGAACTTCCTGCAGTGCTTCAGTCAATTCACAGACACACAACTCCTGCTCGTGCTGGATTAACATCAGGCACCGAAGCCGCGTTTCATCAGACAGACATTTATAGAACTGAACCGGATTCATATTCCCACCCACTTATATCTGGAAAACAGTATATATGGATAATCGTATATGTAAAGTTTCTGGCGCCGTGGGATACTGTCGTCTCTGGCGGCAATCCAGCCAGTCTGTCAACTTCAGCCGGACACGTTATTGAATACTCCAGATACAGACAAAGACCGAAAACCCCTCACCTTCAGGGAAACACTATCGATTGTCTTAGCCGGACACCTCGGTGTCCGTAAGCGCGAACAGCGCGTTGTAGACTTTCATCGCGCCAACGGGCTACACATATTTATCGCTGCGGCCACCTACTTTATTATCATCGTAACGGGCGTTATCTTTCTGGTGAGATATATCACTGCATGAACCTGGTAAAGCTGAAGGAAGCCGAGGCGGCATTTCTCGCCCGCTATCCCGATGGATTCGCCGACCCGGCCATCGCGCCCATTATGAAGAAACACAATGTCGGCAAGCTCAGTGAGTTTGCCCGGGCGAACCTGCGCAAAGCGGATTTCAACAGGCCAGAACATATCGCCGAGACATTGGTGCGGATTGTCAGTCGCTCCTCTATGGTTTCTATGTTCGAAAAGCCAAAGTTCCGCGATTTTGTCAGGGCACTGAACAGCCACGAAAAAGAGTACCTGGCATTTGCCTTTGAGAAGCGACTGCACGGTCGCAACAAGCGCGCAGGTTTTGAAGAGACTCTCGGCATAATGGCTCAGCACAAAATCGCCAAGTGGCCGATTGTATCCGCCGTGCCGTTCTACTATGCCCCCAGCAAAGAAGCCTTTGTTAAACCAACTACCGCCAAGCGCATCATTGCGTATCTGGAGGTAGAGGATATGCAGTACAAACCGGGGCCGAGCTGGGAATTCTACCGCGCCTATGTACGCCTGCTCGATCAGGTGAAGAAAGAAGTTCACCCCTCTATCGCGACGAACTATGCAGCGTTGTCGGGCTTTCTTATGAGTACCACTTAGGTTTCCTACCACCTCCGGGAAATGAAGAATGGGTCATCGCGAAAGCGAGGCACCGCAGTGTCGACTGTGGTGCCCCGGGACGTGAGTTACAGCGCGGCGGCAACTTCGGCCTTGCGTATGAGCTGGATGAATTCCGCGCGGTAGCCGTATAGATCATCACCACGATTGGCCTGCGCCATAGTTATAGCGTCGGTGTAGTCCCAATCTGCTGTATATTTCCCTCCCTGAAGCAACTGGGCGAAGCCGGCAACCGCAGTGGCGAAACGCGCTTCACGCATAACATCAGGGCTTGCCGTACTACTGGCCACAATGGGTTGGCTGAGCAGGCGCGACGTGTCCTCATCGGGTAACTTGTAGCGTAACTTGAGGTAACCGTACTCGTCTGACTTACCCTCACTCACCGGCGCTTCGCCGTAGCGGGATTGTGAGAATACGCCGCTATCGCTGGACACAGGCGTAATCTCGTAGATCGCGGTGACACTGTGTCCGGCGCCGATATCACCCGCATCCACCGCGTCGTTATTAAAATCCTCCTCTGCCAGCATGCGCGTTTCATAGCCCAAAAGACGGTACTCGCTGACAGTAGCGGGGTTGAATTCAACCTGGATTTTCACATCCTTCGCAATTGGAAACAGTGCAGAGGTTGCCTCATCGACGAGCACCTTTTGTGCCTCACCAAGTGTGTCGATATAGGCCGCAATACCGTTGCCATTCTGTGCCAGCGCCTGCATCAACGCGTCGTGGTAGTTGCCCGCACCAAACCCCAGCACAGACAGGAACACACCCGATGCGCGCTTGCGCTCGACGAAACCTTTCAGTTCCTCGCTGTTGTTGATACCGACATTGAAGTCACCGTCGGTGGCCAGAATGATGCGGTTGACGCCGTCCTCAATGAACTGCGACTCGGCCAACTGGTAAGCGAGCTGGATACCCTCAGCGCCAGCTGTGGAACCACCGGCCTGCAAGCGGTTCAGCGCAGCGAGAATTTTTTGCTTATCGCGCACCGGTGTCGGCTCCAGCACCGTGCCGGCGGCGCCTGCGTAGACCACGATGGAAACGGTGTCTTGCGGTTGCAGGCGACTCAGCAGCAACCCCATGGACTGCTTGACCAGGGGCAGCTTGTCGGGGCTGTTCATCGAACCGGACACATCGAGCAGAAACACCAGATTAGTGCGAGGCTGCGATTCCAGTATGTCATAGCCCTGGATGCCGATGTGCACCAGCTTATTGCCGGCCTTCCACGGTGAATCCAGTACCGTCACATTGGTGCTGAAGGGCTGGCTGCGATCCGTTGGCAGTGGGTAGTCGTAGGGGAAGTAATTGACCATCTCCTCCAATCGCACCGCAGCTTTTTGTGGTAGCACACCACTATTGAGCTGGCGGCGCACGAAGCTGTATGACGCGGTATCCACGTCTATAGAGAAGGTGGACACCGGTTCGGCACTGGTGCGCTTGATGGGATTGGTTTCAACTGTTTCGAAGCGGTCGCGCCCGACCTGCTGGTAGCCTGCCACTACAGCGCCGTCAGCGTCAGCCAGGGCTAGAGATTGCACGCCGGTGAAGGATGCAATGGGACCCCCTAGAAGAAGCTGCTTGCTCGCTCTGCGCGCATCCGACTCGGCTTTCCGGGACGGAGCGGCAGCTGCGGATATCGCTGCCGGAGACATATCGGCACTGGTTCTGCGTTCAGGTTCAGCGCGCACTGCACTCTGCGGTGCGATAGCAGCGACTTCAGCTGCCACGTCATCCCACGGATCGCTTAACGTAGTCAGTTGAGGGGGCGCGATGCCTTCACTCTCGCGGACATCTTGCGTCACCGCCGCAGGCCATTCCATACCGCTATATTGCGGCAACTGAAGGGCGACAAACACACCCACTACAAGTACAGCGGCACTGGCCATACCGCTGTATAACCAGCGTTGAGTCGGATTGTTGGATGATATGAATTGCATGATTCTTCTCCCGAATGATGGATGTTCGGAAGTAAGACGATCCCCGGCGGCAAATCCTTGGCTCGCAGAAGTATTTTTTTGCGTGGACTGTTCCTCGTCAAACACCTGCAATGCGGCATTGAGCGCACGGCTTTGGGCCCCGGCGTCGGGCTCGTCATCGACACCGGCAAACAGCTTCTCCAGTTCTTTCTCGTTCATCGTTCAACTCCCGGCTGAACCTGATCGTTCAACCGCTTGCGAATTTCATGCAGACGCCATGACACCGTGGACTCCTTCACCTCCAGTATCGCCGCCGCTTCGGCATGTGTCATGCCCATACCCAGTACCAGCGCGACACTCTCGCGAAAGCCCTCGCCCATCCTGTCCACCAGAGCGATCACCTGGTGCAGTAACACCGTTGATTCCTGTTTACCGGGAACCGGGATTTCGTCCAGTTCATCCGACTCACGTTTGCATTGCGATTTGAGCCAGTCCCGTGCGCAGTTAATTACCAGACGGTAAAGCCAGGTCGAAAAGGCTGACTCGAAGCGAAACTGCGCTAGTGATCGCGCCAGTTTTATACACGCCTGCTGGGTGACATCCTCTGCGTCCTGTCGATTACCGCAGTAACGGCAGGCAAACCGGAATATGGTGGCATAGTGGTCCTCCACCAGGCGCGAAAATGCGTCCCGGTCTCCGCGCTGGGCGCGCCCGATGATCTCCTGCAGATCCTGTGTCATGGTTGACCAATATTGGCTTGTTCAGTTATTGGACGACGTGCGCGCCATAATCCTTGGCGGCAGGTGCAAAAAAATGTGCATTGGGCTCAGCGTACCCCAGTATCCTCACCGCGCGCACCTACTACCCGGCTGCAGTCGCTGGGTGTTTGGCACGATACCGTGGCACCAGTATTGCTGCGATTATCAGTTGCAGCCCACCGTACAGCAACAAAGAGAACAATACGGCATCACCCAGATGACTCGTCGCTGCTGTCGCAGCGGGAAACAGCGAGGCTTTCAGCAACACACCCAGGTTAACATTGCGGATAATCACTTCAAATTCTATTGCGGTAGCGTCTGGTCTGGAGAGGCGGAACAAATGGGAGGCCAGCCACGCCATCGCGGTCAGCACCATAGTGAAAGCGACCACAAGCAGCACATTTTCCAGACCAAACGCCTCTATGTTCAAGCGCCCCGCACTGGTGGAGCCGATCACGATCAATACAATGCCCAGCAAAGATGCACGAATACACCACTTCGACACCACCACAGCCTTCTCTGGATACATGTAGAGGTAGGCCATGCCAAGCGCTAGCGGAAGCAGCAACGTAAAGGCTATTTCATTGACGATCTGACCCGTGGGCATGGCGAAGTTGTCCGGCAGGCTATCGCTGATCAACGCCGCGAGTATCAGGGGCGTCGTCGCCAGACAGGCCAGCGTTGTGAGGCCGGTAATGCTGATTGAAAGTGCACTGTTACCGCGTGCGAAGAAGGTAAAAATATTGGATGTGGTACCACCGGGGATTGCCGCAATCAGAGCAATACCAATGGCGACCCCACCGCTGACACCCAACACACGCAAAAAAGCAAACGCAGCCAGGGGTACCAGCACCAGCTGCACCACCAACCCGAAGGTGACCGACCTGGGTTCGCGCACCACATCGCGGAAGTCGCGACCGGTCAGTGTGGCTCCCATGCCCAGCATGGCCATCACCAGTTGAAAGGCGGCGAACCAGTATTCGTACTCAACATAGAAGGCTCCCATATTAGATATTCCCTATTCGTTTTTGCGGGTGAGGACTGACACCGTAGACAACAATGCAATGGCGAGTCCTGCTATAACAGCCAAAGCCACTGGCGGGAACCACCCTAAGGGAGACGCCCCACCGGGTCCAGTGATTCTGGTTGCGCCGCGATAATATCGTCATTTGGCCAGGCGCTTGCCGCAGACCTCTATTGCGAACAAGGCGAGCACCCACCTGCTTTGTTCAGCCAACAGCCTCTTGCGCGGACGCGGAGTGAACAGTCGTCGCAAGCTGATTGCGGTAGTCGCAGAGCCAGGCTAGCTCAGCTTCCACCTCAGCAAACAAATCAGCCAGTTGAGGGCTGTCGACCGCACTCTTCGCAATAGCATCTCCGTGCGGCCAGCGTTCCAACCACGCGATAGAAGCCAGCGCCTTGGCCCTACGCGCTTCATCCGGCGGGGGATCGCCCAGACGCCGCCCCTCCGCATAGGCGGTAATGCGATCACACAGCCGTTCGGCACTGGCAACAGCGGGGAACCAGGATGCCGCCTCCCGCCCAGCTGGCGGTGGCTCAGCAAGGAGACGCTGCAATTGGGTTCGCAAATCCGATAAACCCCGATAAGCGGTAAACTCGCTGTCGGCCAGAGATTGACGAAAGCTCACCAGGGCGGCTTCATCTTGCGGCACGGATTTGGTTGCGGCACGGAGAAAGCCGCCAACGGCTTCCATTACGCTGGAGAATTCAGCGTTGATCTGCACTCCCCGCGATTGAGGCCAGATCAGATAACCAAAGACAAGCGCAATAGCGGCACCCAATAAGGTATCAATGAGCCGCTGCAGGGCATAGTTTTCAGCCGACCCTGGAAAGACCAGAGAGATCATCAACAGGATTACCGGCGTGAGGAAAGCCACTGTGGCGGCGTAGCTGCGCAACCCCGCCCACGGTATAAACGCACAGAGCACCGCGATAATGGCGACAATCCAGAGGCCATTGTGCACGAGCGCGGCGATAAGAGCAGCGACCCCTACACCGATCATCGTGCCAATACTGCGATGAATACCGCGCATAAAAACTGAACCGAAGTCGGGCTTGAGCACAATCGCGACTGTCATCGGCAGCCAGTAAGCATGGTTAGCCGCGAGCAACTGGCTGACCCAGACGGCAATACCCATGCAAAGAGACAATCTGAGTGCAGAGTTAATGACCTCCCGGCCAATGATGAGTTTTCTGGCCAGGCTAATCAGGGGGTTTCTTAGAAACACGGGCTTGGCTGTTACAGTAATCGCCCTGGTATTTTCCGCCGCCCTTTCCGATGGAGCCCATATCTCGTTCGCCAACCTGTCTACATTGCGCAGCAATTCGCTTTGCTGTTCATCGATGGCTAACGCCTTAGAGGGTGGGGCACCTCTCTGCCTGTAGGCGTTGGCTATTTCATCCAGGCGATTGGCCGAGACCAGCAAGTTCGCGCTGCTGGCGCGGGCGGCAATGATCGACATGGTTAATTGATTGACCAGACTGAGAATGGCAGCTGCCTGTCTGGAGTGTCGCGTGGGGGCGCGACCGTGGGAGCGTTTCTCAATCAGCACGTCATACGCCGCCTTGCTCGAATCCATAACAATTCGGCGCCTGTCTTCCAGCGCAGCGCGATTCTCTGAACTGGGACTGGCGGGCACGGTGGCCGCAGCGCGGGCGAGCTCGGCCAGCGCACCGAATAGTCCGGCCAACATATAGCGCTCAGGACGATCGCGATCCAGCACCGCGGCAACCACCAGCATCAGCACGACAAAAAGCGCACCCAGCAGATACTGTAGCCCCAACCACCACGGCGACACAGCGTGCGACAGACTCGAGGTAACGATGGCAAACACCAGCATATTCAGCGCCCCTGTCGAGAAGGCGGCGCCATACCCGCTGATCAACCCGGAGCACAGCCCAACAAGCGCCAGCATACAGACCGTCATCAGTCCCTGATCCGCGACCGCCGGACCGATAAAGCAGCCCAACACGCCGACTGACGTTGAAATCGCAATCTGCAGAATACGCTCGCGATAGGGATCAAGGCGAACGGTCATGGCCGTCAGAAACGCACCAAGAGCAACAAAAATGGTTGCCCGAACATCGCCGCCAAGAACCCCGATCAGCAATGGCAATCCAGTACCCACTGCTATGCGCAGCGAATGCCTCCAGGGTCTGTATGGCGCCGGCTTAAGTAGCGCGAGCTTGTGATACCACGCACCCGCTTCAGTCGTACTCATGTATCCTTCGTCCCCCGCTATTGTTCACAATTTTTCTCGGTAAAGCATACACTCTGCCGTTGGAATCCACACATCCAACCCCCTCAGGGCACATCATAGTTGTTTTCAATTAAATACATGCGCACAATCAATTACACACCTGCAGGATTTTCGTTATTATCAGTTCGAACATACAGACAACCGCTGTAACCAAGGAGGCATTTTATGCGCGATCGCGTACCCAATGTAGTATTCAAAACACGAGTCAGAGACGAATCTGTCGAAGGAGATAATCCTTACCGCTGGGAAGACAAAACCACCGCTGACCTGTTTGGCGGCAAGCGTGTAGTGGTATTTTCTTTACCCGGCGCGTTTACCCCAACCTGCTCTTCCAACCATCTGCCGCGCTACGACGAGTTGTATGAGGAGTTCAAGGCAGAGGGCATAGACGAAATTATGTGCGTCTCAGTGAACGACGCCTTTGTGATGTTCCAGTGGGGCCGACATGTCGGCAACAAGAATATCTATCTGTTGCCCGACGGTTCCGGTGAATTCACCCGCAAAATGGGTATGCTGGTAGATAAGGCAAACCTCGGGTTCGGCATGCGTTCATGGCGCTATTCCATGCTGGTGAACGATGGCAATATTGAGAAAATGTTCATCGAACCGGAGTTTGGTGACAACTGTGAGATCGATCCGTTTGAAGTGTCAGACGCCGATACCATGCTCGCCCATATCAAAGGCGAAAAGCCTGCCGGCGTTGCCAAGCCTTCTGTATCGTTTACGGGCTGATCACGCCACGCAAATGCACTAATGGAGGCAGATTTATTGCCAGTAAAGCTCGGCCCCCTGGGGTCGAACACTGACAGTCATCTGCCGCCATTGACGCTCGCTCACGGCTGCGGTCCTCACGCCCCTCGGCATTGCCTGCACCGGGTCATCAACGCATCTCGCTGTCAGGGCTTCTCTCAATCCATATCTGCCGCCAGAAACGCCACAACAGCCCAGGCAGCGATATTCTGTTTAAGTTCTTCAGCATCAATTTTATCGAGCGTATCATCGGCGGTGTGATGATAGTCAAAATAGTCAGTGCCATCCTGTTTTAATCGGAAAACGGGCACACCCTCTGCGAGCAACGGCTTTATATCAGGACCGCCACTGGATGCCTCGCCTCCCTCTTCAATGTTTAGCACCGCCAAATGCGGCATCGCCTTCTTCATCAATGCGCTGTTTGCGGTATCAAAACGCCAGACTGGGCGTGCACCAAAATCCGACTCCGAAGCAAACAGATAGTTTTTCAGCTCATCGTGATGCGCCTTGGCATAAGCCTTGGCTCCCCAGATACCTTGCTCCTCGTTGGCAAATAACACTACCCTGATAGTGTGCTTAGGGCGCTGTGGCAGCTCGCCAATCAGCTGCGCCGCGGCAACGGTGATTGCTACGCCCGCGCCATCATCAATTGCCCCTGTTCCCAAATCCCAGCTATCGAGATGAGCCGAGATTAGAACCACTTTCTGCGCATCAACGCGACCATCGATCTGCGCGATGACGTTATAGGATTCCCCGCCGGGCTGTTCAGAGACACTGATATCCAGCGCCAGAATCAACGTTTCCTTGCGATCCAGGATACGTTGTAACTGCTGCGCATCGGGAACCGACAACGCCGCAGCGGGCAGTGGATTCTCGGTACGCGATGAAACTCCAGCGTGGGGAAAGCGATGGCTATCGGTGCCCGCCGATCGAATCAAAGCGGCCACAGCACCTTTCTGCTTAGCGACAGTACCGGCGGCGTATCGATTGGGTACTACCTCGGCATAGCCCGCACCTTCGCGATGCCGGTACATCGGCTGATTGATAAACACAATTTTGCCCGCGACCAAGGCATCATCCGCCTCCTGCAGCGACGCCAGATCGGGAAAAGCGATCACTTCAGCGCTGATCTCACCGTCGGTAGAGCCGCTATAACCCAAGGCAGTAATTTTGACCGGCTGAGGGTAGGGAGAAACTACCCTCGCCTGTTCCCGGTGGCGCTGCCAGACGGGAAACGTCACAGGCTCCAACCAAACGCTATCGAATGCGTTGGCCGCTTTCGCTTTTTCAAGTAAAGCCTTGGCCCAGTTCACCGCGCGTTTGTCTGCGGCTGTCCCCGCCATTCTTGGCCCAACCTCTGTCGTCAGCGATTCGACTATTTCCCAGCCCCGGTTGCTCTGCAGTGCCTTTTCTCGAAGCAGGGACGCGGTTGAGTCCTGATCGTCAGACAAAGCAAGCGATGAAAAAAGCGACAGCAACAACACATAGCGGGCAAGCATGCTCAATCCTTCTTTTCAATGGTCACTTCGAGAGACTTGGCAGTACCGGCAAACCACTTCTGCACATACAGGCTGCCGACAATCGGCGCTTGCCCTTCGACAGGCACCTCCTTATAGCGAATACTGTTTTTGGTTTCTTTCTCTATTTCAAACTTGATAGTCTGACTCGTCATATACCACCTCAAATAGATCGGGTTCAGGATTTGCCCTGATACCGACAAGTTAACCCATTTTTTCTCCGAAGGGGATATCCATAACTTCAGAACCTCTGGGTTTCAGAACCTCTGGGTTAACGCGGAATCGCGCTGTTCAACCGATCCGCGTGACCGCTTCCTCGATTAAAGATGCAAGAGATTGACATCTTTAGGTATCCTCACCTACACGCTTCACCGCTGAAATCACGTCATGCGTTTGACGTCATTTACTGATTGTTCTCTTCGCGTACTGATCTATCTGGCGGTCAGCGATGAGAAGCAGCTGACCATTCGCGAAATCGCCGAGCGCTACCACATCTCGCGTCGTCGGCGCATCAGGTGGCAATACTCTGCTGGTAGATACGCGGTAATGCCATAGCCAGATGCTCCGGCTTTTAGACCATTGCATAGCCACCGCAGCCGAATAAGTGGGCGATGTAGGCCTGCGCTGCGCGTCCATGATGGCGCGTTGCGTGTCTTCAATAGCGTAACGCCCCTCATAGTAATCGCTGTCACTCGGCTTGCCATCACTGAGAATCTGTAACAACCTGTGTCGATTGGGACGCTCCCCAAGCTGGGCAGCAGCGTGGCGTATAGCGGCGCCCATTCTGGTGTAATGTCCCCACTCGAGCGCGTTGATGCGTCGCTCTGTAGTCGTGTTCAAGGTTTCATCGTCTCTCTTGAGTGTTTTCACCCATACCCGGGGGCGCCGGTGTGGGGTAAAATTGTGGAGACTGAAATCATCACCGCAATGATCGAGCCCGTGTGCCAGAGCCAGACATCAGCTTGACCAATGTTACATCGGGGTTGACACTAGTTAGTCTGCCCCACTTTTAAAAAAGGCAAAGGGATGACAGTTAAATGGACGGCCGCCGATAGGGCGAAACGTGGACATCGACACGCACAGCTGGAAGGTGAGTGAAAACTCGGTGATCGCACTGCGCACAGTCGGCGTGTTGTTCGTCGACGCCAAAAGCATAGAGTCAGGTGACCCGCGCCTCGGCGGTGAGAGAATCTATGGCAGCGAACAGCTTGTGCGTGAGTTCACCGGCGATATATACAGCGAACTCAAGCCACTTTAAGCCCTGTCAGCGCTCCGCGCGGGCTTCGCCGTAGCGGTTAGATGGGCGATACCCAATGGTAAGGGCCGAACAATAACAAGATGATCCAGACATGAAACAGGAAATCCCGGACATAAAGCTGGGCCATGTTTTGCTAACGTTACTTGAACCGAAAGCTGGCTTCGAAAGAAAATTTCACCGCTGGTACGAGCGGGATCACTTTTATGCCGGCTGCATGATCGGAGCGAATTTCTTCTCCGGCAGACGCTGGCCACCGACACATACCTTGATCAGATTTAGCGGCACCGTTCTGTATGAGGATTCCGTCGTTTGTACTACGATGCCCTGAGAACAGGTAATAGCTACAATTAGAAGCTGCTCAATTCATCAGCTGGGTTTGAGATAATAATGAAGAAATACTTCCCAATTCCTTACAATGCACTGCTGGCCGTCACCTCAATATTCGTCATCTACAAATTCTTTGCTGACGACTTTGCACTAGCCTGGCTAGGGGCTGGTATCGCAATCATGCCGATGCTGGGGTTTTTCCTCTACGTTGCCACCGGTGCTACTGCGCGAACCAGCCGACACCTGCCGCTGCAGTTAACTGCGGCCGTTCTCGGCGTCGGCCTTACGATCATAGACTTTGATCCACTGGCCTTTTCTATCGCGTTTTTTATCGGGCTGGTTGGGGTATGTCTGTACAACTACTGGTACACGCCGCTGGATCGCACATTGACTAAAATTCAGGTAGGTGAACTCATACCAGAGTTCAGGCTAAGCGATACCAATGAAAAAACATTTGCAAGCCGAGATAACAACGGTCGGCAGAAAATCTGGATGTTCATTCGTGGGAATTGGTGTCCACTATGTGTTGTTCAGGTAGAGGAAATGGCAGCGCGCTATCGAGAAATTGAGACACTCGGTACCGACATATTCATTATCAGCTCGCAGTCAGAGAAGCAGAGTAAAAAGCTTGCAGCAAAGTACGATGTCAATCTGAATTTTTTGATCGATGACCGCAACCGTGTGGCGAAAACGCTGGGGATCGACCATGTGGATGGCGTGCCCGCAGGTATTCCAGGTCGCGGTGAGGCTTATGACCCGAATACAGCCATGCCCACAGTCGTCATCACCGACAAGGAAAACACTGTTATATTTGCAAGCCAAACAGATAACTATCGCATTCGCCCTGAACCCGATGAATTTATTCGGGTATTACAGGGCGTTTAGCGCGCACGGAGTGCCGGTCGAATCTGGCGCGAAGTGCATTTACCAAATCACATGGAGAGACTATGACCACCAGACAGCTCGGCGCTATCATTGTAGGTACAGGATTCGGCATATTGACTCACGCCAGGGCACTGCGCGCAGCCGGGTTTGATATTAAAGCCGTGGTCGGACGAGATCCCGAGAAAACTCGCCAGCGCGCCGCCAAGTTCAATATCCCTATGGGTTTAACCGACCTCTCTGAGGCGCTGGCCTTACCGGGTGTTGACGCTGTCGCTGTTGCTACACCGCCGCATACTCATGCAGCAATTGTGCTTGCTGCCACTGCTGCGGGAAAACACATTGTCTGCGAAAAGCCCTTTGCTGCAAATGCCGAGGAAGCACAGCAAATGTACGATGCCGCCAGCGCTGCAGGCGTGGTGCATTTTGTTGGCGCGGAGTTTCGCTGGCAAACCTCACAGGCG
This sequence comes from Halioglobus japonicus, assembly GCA_902705825.1. Taxonomy (GTDB): domain Bacteria; phylum Pseudomonadota; class Gammaproteobacteria; order Pseudomonadales; family Halieaceae; genus Marimicrobium. The sequence continues at coordinate 69,640 of CACSIL010000006.1, forward strand.
CTTGCTACCAAAGCAGTACACGATGGGCTTATCGGTACACCGCGCATGGCGCAGTTTATATTGCTCGTTCCCGCTCTCGTCGAGCGAAGCGCTGAAGTGCCCGACTGGTGGGGTGACAGGAATCAGGGAGGTGGCTGGCTCGGCGCGTATGGCTCACATGTTATCGACCATATCCGGCATATGTTGGGCGACTTCACCGGTGTGAGTGCAACCCTGGAACTGCTGTCTGATCACGACTGGACGGCCGACGATGCTTACTCTGCTCACTTTCGCACCAGCACTGGCGTTAGTGGTGTGATGCAAAGCAGCATCAGCGCAGTTGGTTCGTTCCAGAGTAGTCTGCGCGTGATCGGCTCCAGTGGCTCGCTCTGGGTTGAAAACGATCAGGTCATTATCTCTGACGCAACGGGTCAGAGAACATTGGAAGCCGGTGCATACGCCAACGACCATCCGGTGCCTCCCTCTGCTGACCTGCTTGTCACCGCCTACGATATGCTTCACTCGATGGGCACTGATCTGGCGCCCTATACAAAGCTCTATGAAACGTTCAGGAATCAAATCCTGGGGGATTCAGCCCCCAGTGATATTGCCCCTGCCACGTTCGCGGATGGGGTTCAGATGCAGAAGGTACTGGACGCGATCAGAACCGCATCGGCAGAGAAGTGCTGGGTAGACATCAACTAGCTACCTCGATTAACGGTATATGGTGCCTTCCTCTCGATTGCTAGAGGGCCCAGACCGCGCCGGCTAGGGCGCGGGAGGAAGCGGTCGCCAGGTATCGACTATCTCGCCTTTGTCGTAAACCAGGATTTCATTGAACTGGGTAATCACCGCTTCGCTTTCGTTGGGTCGAAAATACACGTAATCGCCGGGCTTTAGATCGATGCTTTGTGCGCCGAAATAACACTCCTGATTGCTCGAACCACCATAAAAGCTGTTCTTTGCCAACCCTTGTGGCTCCAACGCTGCGGCGTTCCACAACCCACCGAAGACAAAAAATGAACGTCGTCGATTGACATCCCAATAGGACAGTAACCGGGCCAACCAGGGCAAGCCCGGCACCAGAAAATGCGGTGCCGTTTTCAGTACGGGCGTTGCAATGTATAGCGCCGCCTCATGCATGGCCAGTGTTCTGGTATCGAAATGGGCGGGTTGCAAAAAGCAGGAACCAATAGTGAGCTCATTGGCAACGGCGTTATTCTTGTACATCGGGTAGGTAACACTGCCTGCCGCATTCCAGGTCAGGTCTTCCACAGGTAGTGTGTCGCCAAATACCTCGCGAGCGATGTTTTTACAGGCCTGGTAAAAATCCAGGCATTCTTGCAGCACGCGCTGGCGGCTGCTGTCGGTAAACGCTACGTAGTACACGTGTTTTTCGTAGCCCATAAAGCCTGAAAAATTAAGATGCGCGTGGTCTTTGACATACTCGAGCGCCGTTCGTATGTCGGCCTGATTGTCGAAGCCGCCACGGCGAATACCAATGTCGATTTCGAAATTCACCCGCAGCTGCAGATTTTGCTCCTCGGCAACTGCGGCATATTCTTGCAGACGCTGCATGTTGTCTACCAACCACTGAATATTGGCGATGGTTTGCGGGTGGTACGCATGTTCGGCGCGCTCCCGGTAAAAGTCTTCCACCGCGATGGCGGGCATGGGCTTGCCCAGTAGCACATCAACATACTCGCCACGAGAACAAATGGTCTTCAGGTAGTCGATGCTGAAGATCATCATTTTGTTGGTGCCAAGTCGCTTGGAAACAGTATCCAGTAGAGGATCGCTCGGCAGTGACTTCATCGCAACTCGCACATCTACACCGATGGTTTTAGCGTGACGGGCGACAGCATCTATGTTGTTCAGCAGCCGCTGTTTGTCAATAATCAGGACCGGCTTGGCGACCCGAGAGTCAGCTAACACCCTCGAAAGCTGTTGAAAGTAGGACGATGGAGCAGCGCTTTTGTCTCTGGGGTAAACACGCCAGGCGACCACTGCAACGATGATAAGAGCCAAGAAAATATACATTGCCTTTCCTATTGGGTTTCTCTGCGACTATCTCCTAACTTCGAGCCAGCGCGACAGACGTTGTGACAATTTGTAGGCAAGAAGTGTAAGCGCACCAGTGAATATTGGCCAACTGTTTGTGGCAGGCCGCAACAACCCGGCGCACTCCTACAGCCAATTCATCCACTGCCTGCGGGTTAGGCCATTTTTCATTAACGTGGTAAATTGCGCGATTGCTGGGGTATACGCAGTTTCGTAGTATAACTATTCGCTTACCCACAACAATAGCCAAGGTGCCTCCGATCAGCTCGGTAGAGCCCAAGCATAATCGATTAAGCCAGAGGCTCCTCAACCAGTATGGCAGTGACAGCATTATTTTTCCTGATGGTTCCCATCTTCATTATTTGGCTGTGCCAAAGAGTGGTAGCGCTCGACAAAATTGGTGTAGTCACGCTGTGCTTTGGGCTGGGAATTGCCAGCTCCGTGGGCCTGGATTCTCTCCTTAACAACAGCGCCGCTAGTATCGCGGAAGTTCAGCGCAGTATCGCCGAAGTAGCCATTGTCATTGCCCTGCCGCTTCTGGTGTTTTCGATGAATGTGAAGAGCGCGCTGTCTCATGCCGGGGGCGCTCTTGCAGGAATGGCGCTGGCCCTGTTTTCTATAGTACTTATGAGCATCATCGGTGCGGTACTGTTTCACCCCATGCTGGAAAACATCTGGCAGATTGCCGGCATGTCAGTCGGGGCTTACACGGGTGGCGGGCCCAATATGGCGGCTATCAAGTCCGCCATCAATGGTGACGACGCGGTGTTTATCACCATGGTCACTTACGATTTGTTGTTTTCAGCAGTTTACCTGATTTTCGTCATTACACTGGGGAAACGATTGTTCGGCTTGTTTTTGCGCCCTTACCAGGCAAGTGACAACAGCGCAGCGGACAGCACCCATGATATGGCACATATGATGGACGAAAGTGCCAGTAGCTATGGCCAACTATTGGCCAGTAGCAGAAAAATGGAAACGCTCAGTGCCCTGCTGCTATCATTGGGCGTGGTTGGCGTTTCCTATCTTGTGGCAAGTGCCTTCCCGGACAACGTAATGTCTACAATCATGGTGGTAGCTATTACCACACTGGGTCTGCTCTTCTCCCTTGTTCCGGCGATCAGAAAACTGACAAACAGCTACAGCCTGGGCATGTATTTCGTGCTCGTGTTTTGTTTTACCACCGGCTCAATGATCGACATCGATATGATCATGAATATCGATTACCACCTCGCCGCGTACACCTTGTTCATTTTATTCGGCTCGCTGTTGCTGCAGGCCATTCTCTGTAAATTGTTCAAGATTGATACTGATACATTTCTGATAACGTCATCGGCAGCAATTATGTCGGTGCCCTTTATCCCCGTCATTGCGGGCGCACTGAAGAACCGGGAAATTCTTTTGCCGGGCTTGTCTGTAGCCATTATTGGCTACGCGCTGGGGAACTACCTGGGCATCTTCGTTGCCAACTTTACCTTGTGGTTAATTACCCCATAAGGGGTCCATCACGCCACTCGCAGTAAAAGGCAGACAAACTGTGAGAGGTCTCGGGCAGCCTATTAGAGCCCATTGAGAAACAGACAATTCGCCAGAGATACGTATATCAAGCCCCTCACTATTGAGTAAACTTTGGCCTTTGCCGTGCCGAATCGGCAGTGCCATTTGCTGGAGTATCGCATGACAGAAACTCACTATTTGGAACGCCCGGACAACCGTGACTTGCGACAGATCCCGGGTGATTATGGACTGCCTCTTATCGGTAACGCCCTCAGTTTGGCCGCCAACCCACTCAAATTCTGTGACGACCGCTTCCATCGCTACGGCCCAATCTCCCGGTTTGCAATGGGGCCCTCGCATATCATTCTCGCATTGGGGCCAGATAACGCACGCGAACTGCACCTGGATGTAAACAAAAACTTTTCCTCCGCCAAGGGTCTGGGCCACTTCGAATCGCTGATCGGCGGCAGCCTGATCATGAAAGATTTTGAGGCGCACCGCTTTCAGCGTCGCCTGATGCAGACAGCGTTCAAGAAATCGAGCATGGACGGTTACGTCGAGCACATCAATACCATCTGTATCGACACACTGCGCCCCCTGTTAGGTAGCGGGGAGTTTGAACTGGCCGGCCACGCACGGTCGACACTGATGGAAATTGCCGCGCAAACCTTCACCGGTGTCACCGATCAAGGCAAAGCAGGTACCAAACTGAAGACTGCATTTGAGGATTTCATCGATGGCTTCGGTTTCATTTTTGAAGTAAACCTGCCCGGCTTCAAGTACCACCGAAGTCTGCAGGCCAAAAAGTACATTGCGGGATTTATTCGCGAGCTGATTGCCGAGAAACGCCAGAACGAAGAGAGCGATATTCTCGCCCACTTCTGCAGAGAGCTGGATGAAAACGGTCACTATTTTTCAGATTATGACATCGTGGAAAATTTTGTGGTGCTGTTATTCGCTGCACAGGACACCACCACGGCGTCACTGGTGAACGCCTGCCTTGAGTTGGGCCGCCACCCCCAGTGGCAGCAACGACTGCGCGATGAGGCACGCGCACTGGGTAAAGACACTATTGGTCAGGATGATTTTGAGGCTCTGCCTTCATTCAACCTGTTGTTCAATGAGGTCCAGCGCCTGCATTCATCTGTGCCGCTGTTTCCACGTCGCAGCATCAACGCCTGTGAGTTGTCGGGAGTGGACATTCCCGCAGATACTGTGCTCATGAATGCCATCACCTACAACCACGTTATGCCGGGCTGGTGGACGGATCCGTATAACTTCGACCCCGATCGATTCGATCGCGGAGAACACAAACAACACCCCTTTCTATTCCATCCCTTTGGGGGCGGAGCACATAAATGTATCGGCATGCATTTCGCACAAATGGTGTTTCGCATTTTCATGTACCACATTATCACCCGACATGAAATTCAACTGCGCCCGGGCTACGACCCCAAAATGCAGTATCTGCCGATGCCCAAACCAAAGGATAACCTGCCGATACGCCTGGTGCCCGTCGATTAGCGTTCATACAGATAATCGGGCCGCAATTATTTTGATATAACCCGGGGTTAGCCAATACTCAGCGTGCTTCCAACCGTTATGCATAGCGCTGCTTCAACGAAGCCGCTAACATTAGCGGACTTTTCTTAGCAATAGGGCCTATCCATGAAAGCAAGCGGCGCGATCTTTGAGGAACCCCCTGTCCACAGTGACAAGGGCGACAGGTTTACCAATGATGTCTGTACCAAGAACTCAGAAAGCAGCTATACAATTGACGGCAAGGATATTTCTTTCCCGGTTGTGGTCTCCGATGCCGCGATGCTGATGAACGCCTTTCTCGTGGACGCGAAAGTTGCCCAGACAATGCTCGCGGGAACAGGCTTCAAGGTGGTGGAACTCTTCCCCGGCAAAGCCATATTGCAGCTACTCGCAGTCGACTACAAAGAGAACGATCTGGGTGACTATAATGAAGGGGCGATCATCTTCCCGGTACTGACGCCGGGCGAGAAAAAACCCTTCCCCTTCTTCGGCGCGCTGAAGCGCATGGGAGACGGCAGCATCGGCAATTTCGTCTACCGAATGCCTGTAGATCAGGAATTCACCACCCATGCGGGGCGCTTCATCTGGGGCTTCCCCAAGTGGGTGAGCCGCGTGGATATCGAATTCGGCCCCAGCACCGCACGCGGCACATTTACCGATGAAGGAGAGCTGGTGTATTCCATTGCCGCGAAGACCGGCGGCAACAGTAACCCCAAGGAACAACGCGCAGCATCGGTGGCTATTCGTGACGGCAAAGCCTGGAAAACCTATGGCACCAATAACAGCTCCGGGCTCACGTTTTCTCTGGGCGGAGAAACGCCAAAGATTGGCGACAGCCACCCATTGGCCAAAGAGCTACGCGCACTCGGCCTGCCGAAAAAGCCGATGTTCACTGTATCCGTCAAGAGCACCCGAATGACGTTTGGCCAACCGGAAAGTGTCGATATCGGAGCGGGGTTTTCCAGCTAAACTGAGACCCAGCGCAAGCGTCCTATTGCGCTTTTACAGTCCTGCTAGCCATTGCTACACGCCATGGAGACACCGCAGTCTTCGCAATCGACCTGCGGTGAACCCGCAGGTCAGATAATGGCTCTGTCGTAACTTTTTTGACCAAAGCCACAAGCATGTCCAGGGCTAAACGCTTAGCAGCCCGGAGGCAGTGTGGAGCAAGCGTCACCTTTTCCGTCCTCATCGCTGTCCAGCTGGTCTGGATTGGATATTGACGGACAGTTATCCATGTCGTCTGGTATGCCATCAGCATCCCAGTCAGGGGACAAAGTGGACACCGCAATGGAGGACGCGGTTTTCACTACGTTGGTGCCGCCATTACCATCGTCCGCATCGATATATTGGACGGACAGGACATAGCCTTCGGGGGGATTGCTGAGCGAGTCAGGCAGTGATGCGGCAAACACTCCGCGATTAACACCTTGCTCAACAAGTGTCAGAGGAAAGCCAATTGAACCTTCGCTAATCAGGCCGGAGCTAATCAGCACTTCGATTTCCTCGGCAACACTCGGGTCCGTATTCAGGTCGCTATCACCGACTCGCGCCGTCAACAGTGAGCCAATTTCAAATTCGGCACCAGGCGAAAGCTCGACGACCGCATCGGACTCACTGAAAATAAGAATGGGGTCTGGTTCGACGTCAGTAAAAAGCGGATCACCCGTGCCAGAGGTATCCTTCCTGGGTGTTACTCTGATAGTAAATTTGCTCTGCGGGTAGGTCGTTACATCACCCACTGTGACGACGTAATTTAATCCGATATTAACCAGATCATCTATCTCCCCCATGGTGTAGGCAAGATTTTCACCCCACGCAGCAACTGTTTCTGGCTGCACTTCAGAAAAGCTCTCTGCAGCACCTGTCATCCACGTTAATCCACCCACCGCCGGGTTGTAACCGTACCATGCAAGTAGCGTCGCATCTGTTTCAGGATTGCCATCGTCGTCCCAGAAAATACCTTGTGGCAACATGCTGTTGGGTAGCCAGGGCCCAAATTGATTGGCTTGAGCGACAACGGCTTCCGAGCCCAGGGGGAGGCCTGGGAGGTTGTTGTAATCACTGCCAAGAGTGGCGCCTGAGGTGAGCGTATCTGTGACGCCAGCTGAAACAGGATATTCAACAATGGTGAAACCAGCACGCGTATCGGGGTCGAAATAGCCCGCGGGCCTGTCATGGTGTGGATCCTCAGGACCGAACAAACCGGCTGAGAAATTAGCGAGATCAGAACCGTCCTCCCAGATTTCCGCCGGGATAGACAAACTCAGATTTGCCACACCTACACCCGCCTGCTGTGATGCAGGTACAAAGTTGTCACCCACTCCAAAGCCAACTTCGATGGTAAAACCTTCGAGACGCTGGTCTGTCCAGTTATTGATTTTCTGGAACACCTGATAGTCGCGAGGACTTGCCCCGGGCTCATCCTCCACGTTAAACACCAGGTCGATACCTTTTTCTGTTGTACCTTCAACAGTGGATGGCAACATAGCCAACTTGTAGCGCTTGTGCGTTTGAAAAGGGGAGCTACACAACACTTGCTGTGGGTCGGGCGAGTCCAGAAAATGCTCCTCCTCATAGGAAGTCGCCATGATGCAGTTCGCAGGTTTGGACGGCTTTACCCCAGCGTCGTCGTTAATAACCTTAATACCGGACGGTTCCCCAACGGGCCAGTCTTTGGCCAGAACCAGTCCTGTTACAACGGCCGCGTTGCTGTCACTTACCTCAGCATAATACGTGTAATCTGAATCAACGGAGAACCAGTAATAGCCATTGGACTCGTCAAAGAAGCTACCCGATCCGTTTATGACGACTTCAACATTATCGAGATTCCAACCGCCAAAACCGTCAGCGCCGGTTACGGATGGCACGCTGACAATCTTTCCCGCCTGTGCTGTGACAGACACTCCGGCAACGGCAATTGCCAGCAGGGATTTTTTCAGAAAAGGAAGGTTGTGGCCCCTGTTTGAGGGCTGTTGCTGCTGGTATTTCTTCAGTGATTTTAGCTTCGTTGCGTTAGACATCGATCATCTCCTCAATAGTTCATAAGGAAAGTCTTTGCCAGCGGCATTAGCTTAACAAGCAAAATCGCTCAAATACCGCGCGTATGCCTTGTAACGTTGACATGAGTCAATAGTATGGTGCTCCGGCTACATTCTCGGCTCGGCAATATCGTTGATATGCTAGCTATACAAGCACATTGGCATTCAAATACCCTTTTGGCGTATCCAGCATTTCTATCCACGACCTGTAGGCTAACGTTTTATCAAACATGTGATTTGGCACGTTTATCTGTCCTATACTTCCACAGCTGAAAAAAAACCGACTAACCACCACGCCAGCCCTACTAGAGAAATCGCGCCAGGAACATCGGCTGATATGGGCTGGCGCACCGACATCAGGAGAAGATAACAATGCCAGACACTCGAACCGATCAGTTTGAAACGCTGTTACTAGAGGAACGTGGTCCGGTGGATTGGCTGACGCTGAACCGCCCCGACTCCCTCAATGCCTTGAACCCGACCATGGTGTCGGAGCTCAGATCCTATTTTCGCGCACTGGCTGATCGCCAGGATCGTCGTATCGTAGTACTGAAGGCAGCCGGGCGTGCATTCTGTGCCGGTCTCGACCTCAAGGCGATCGACAAGCCCGAGGAATCCCTGGCCATGGGAAGCGTGCAGGCCGGTTTGATCTCGCAGCGCGACATCGCAGAGATCTACCTCGCCATGCGCCGCTGCCCGCAGCCGATTATTTCTCTGGTCAACGGCGCTGCGTGTGGCGGCGGCTTTTCGTTGGCCATGGCCTCCGATATCCGGATTGCCGATACCACTGCGAGGATGAACTGCGCCTATATTCGCATCGGCCTCGGTGGCTGCGACATGGGTTCCTCTTACTTTTTGCCAAGATTGGTGGGCGCATCACTGGCATCGGAACTGATTCTCACCGGCAAGTTCATCAATGCCGAGCGCGCTCTATCTGTTGGGCTGGTATCGCAGCTTGCGCAACCCGGGCAACTGGAGGCCGCGGCAGAAGAGGACATTCAATTGATGCTGACCAACTCACCACTGGGACTGCGACTGTCGAAAGAAGCACTGAATATCAATATCGACATCGGTAGCCTGGAGGCAGCAATTGCGCTGGAGGATCGCAATCAGATTCTCTGCTCGCAAACAGCCGACACGCAGGAGGCAATGCTGGCCTTCATGGAGCGTCGCTCCCCTGTGTATCACGACGTCTGAGAAAGCGATTGAAAGCAGGGTAAAAAGCTTCCCCTTTTTTCCATCCAACGGTGGGCAATTGAGGGAACTGCCTATTTTTGCCGCTGGATGATGTCGGTACTGTGCATTAAATCAATATTTACAGATGAATCCCTTGAACAAGCGCAACGAAAACCCTAGCATTTTTTCATCCGTCTTTTACGTACTTAATTTGCTTTGGTGTGAGCATGTATAAAATTGTTTCTATTATCGGCCTGAGCCTGCTGCTCTGCGCCTGTCAACTCCCAAGCGTCAGCGACCACATTGTCGTCGGCAACGACGACTCAGCCAAAGAGATGTTCAAACAGGGCGAGAACATCAATCAGCTCGGCTACTACGGCACCCCTTTATGCGCCGCCGCCTGGTCCAACAATGTGCGTATGGCCCAGTACCTGATCGCGAACGGCGCCGATATCAATTACGGCAACAAGGACGGCTACATGTCCAAATCGCCCCTGCACGCTGCGGCGGGCCAAGGATCAGTAGACGTCGCCAAATTACTGCTGGCCAATGGCGCCGATACCAATACACGCAATCGGGACAACCTGACGCCACTGGAAACAGCGCAGGCAGAGGGACAAACCGAGATGGTCGCGTTTCTCAGCGAGTATGAGGTCGTTGATGACAGCTGGGACCAGACCGTAAAGCTCAACACTGTCGCAGCGTATCGAAATTTCATTGCTGCCCATCCTGGCTCAGCCCACCAGCAGGCCGCCGAGGACAAGATCGCAGCGCTTACCGCCGAAGAGGAGAGACAACAGCAACTTGAAACCATGGAAGCACGACTGCCGGCCAGTGTGCGGCGTGACAAATACATGGTGCAACTATCACAGGCACTCAAGGCGCAGCAGTATCAACAGGCATTGGAAATTTTTCCCAAACTGGAAGCCCTTCCCATCGCCACCGACCCGTCGTTGAAATTTTTCTATGGCGAAGCCCTGCTGAAAACCAACCAGCCCGGACCGGCCCTGGAGCAACTTTACCAGTACATCAATGAGCAGGGTTCCGGTGCCACCCACTACGCCCGTGCGCTGGAGCTGATGAACCAGGCCGAAGCGCAACTCTGAGGCGCGGAGGGCCACACATGAGAAGACCCGCGAGACTTGCGGCGATTATCGCCCTGCTCTGCTGCGCCCCCTTTCAGGTCTCTGCCCAGCAGTTGAGCATCGAAGAGTTTGAAACCCAGCTGGATTTCACCATTCGCAGCGCCTGTCACGGCAATATGATTGATGCCATTCCTGATTTCCTCAGCGACGCCAGAGACTGGCTGAACGAAAACACCCCCTTTTGCCAGACGGTCCGTACCATGGCGGAGGACGAATCCGCCTACACCTTGCTCAAGCGTCAGCAACCCTCGGCGGACTACACCCGTGACCCGCAATACAAAATCAAATACCTCGCCGGCTATAACGAGGATCTCTATCGCCACACTGACTGCGGGGACTGGATGTGCGAACACATTCGCGATGAGGCCTATGACAAGGGCAATCCGGTCAGCCTTGCGCAGTACCGGCAGGTCGAGCAGCATTGTGATGGTGACTACGGGTGTATAGAGAGCTGGTTTAAATCCTGGCCTCGCGCGTTACCCAAACCAAAGACGTTACCCAAACCAGAGACAGCCAGCACGGGTATGTCACTGGACAGCTTGATGGGCAGCCAGCCAACAGCATCGCAAGCCACCGACAAACCACAAGGCTCTCCGAGTGGTCTCAGTCTTGACGCCCTGCTCGACAGCGGCCAACCCGACGCCATAGCGTCATCGGGCTCGGTCATCGATCCCCACCCACCGACTTCCGGCCTGTCGCTGGATTCCGTTATGGACACGACACAGCACAAGCAATCCACATCACCTGATGTCAGCCTGGACAATATATTTGAAGGCCGTGAACAACTGGCGCTGGAAAAATCACTCAAGCGTATCCAGGACTATAACAATCGTCTATCCAGCAACTGCGGTTGCTCGGTGGAGAATTCCGGCTGCTACCAGCTGCCCGCCGAATCATTACTCGACACTGCCAACGAGCTCGAGCAGGCGCGTTACGATTCCTGCAGCCAGTGGCAGCAGATCACCCTGTTCGCCCCCACCACGAGTGACCAGGCAAAACAGGTGATCAGCCAACTGACCAAAATTCAAAACACCATCGCAAGGCTGGACGATGAAATGGAGGAGGCTATCAGCGATTGGGAAGCAGAGCGTCGCCGGATGATCGCACAACAGCAGCAGGAAGCCCATGACCGTTCTGAGTCTGCCTATCTCGCCGGCATGGCCTCTATTCTGGTGCAGGCCACAGCGGTTACCAACGGCAGTCTGTCAGTTGAGCAGGCCGCGCAAAATGCTGTCAATGTATCCAATGATGTGCAAAACGGCCGCAGCTGGGGCTCTGCCATGACAAGGAACATCATGTCGTCCATTCCCAATCCGACAGGGTCCAACAGTGCCTACTCCGGCAGCACATCAGGCTCTGCCAACGGCAGCACAGGTAGCCGCAACTTTGTGGTGAACGAAACCTATCACTATACCTGCGAGTCCGGTACCAGCGGCTCCGCGCCCATCAAATCCTATTCCACCGCCTGCGCCAATGCCATGAAACGCTACGCCAGAGCCGCTGGCTGCAACCTCTACGAAGAGCAGGAAGCCGCGCAAAATGCCTACTACAGCGCCTGCGCCTCAGAGATGTATGAATGAGCCGCGACGGCGATGCGTAGTCGCTGCGTTGAAGCGGTATTGGTCATAGAACAGGGTTTACCAGCGACCGAATATCAAAGCCTGTGGGCGCTTCGTGTGCACGCAGTCCGAATTCCGGCAAGACAGCGAAGATATGATCGAATATATCGCTTTGTATGCCCTCGTATTCGGTCCAGTCGGTAGTATTGGTGAACGCGTAAATCTGAATGGGCAGGCCATTGCTGGTCGGTTCCAGCTGACGCACCATCAGCGTCATCTGTTGATGGATATTCGGGTGCGCCTTCAGGTATGACACAAGGTAGCCTCTCAATGTGCCCACGTTGGTCAATCTGCGGCCATTGAGTCCCACCGTCATATTGGCTTTGTGGGATTGGTTGGCCTGTTCGATCTCCTGTTTCTTGTTCTCGAGGTAGGAGCCCAGAAGTTCCGCGTCCTTGAGGTGCGCGAACAAATCGTCATCCATAAATTTGATGCTGCTGGTTTCTAAAAGAACGCTGCGCTTGATCTGGCGACCTCCCGACTCCGTCATACCCTGCCAGTTTTTAAAGGAATCGGAAATCAGCGCATAGGTTGGAATGGTGGTGATGGTTTTGTCCCAGTTGCGCACTTTCACTGTGGTCAGCGCTATATCGATAACATCACCGTCGGCACCGTACTTGGGCATCTCCAGCCAGTCGCCCACGGCGAGCATCTTGTTGGCAGACAGCTGGATGCCTGCCACCAGACCCATGATGGGATCTTTGAACACCAATAGCAGCACAGCTGACAGCGCGCCCAGGCCACTCAACAGATACAGTGGCGACTGTCCCATCAGCGACGATATTGCCAGCAGCCCAACCAGCACACTGGCTATCAGCTTGATTGTCTGGAGCAGGCCGCGCCAGGGAAATTGCTGGTGGCCGACACGGCGCAGTGCCACGCTCTGAACAGAATCGAGCATGGAAAAGAACGCGAGCAGAGAGAACACCAGAATCCACTGGTCGCTGATTACGTCGATCAGTCGCAGCAGCGAGGGTGAATCATCGGCTAGCCACAGGCTCGCCTGACTCTGCACAATAACGCCCTGCAGAACGTACGAACAACGACGAAAAAAGCTGTTGGCCAACAGCGCGCGTTGCCACTGGGGGCTGGATTTCTGCGCTATTCGCGCCAGCAGTGGATGTACAAACCGGTGCAGGAATATGTGCAACATCAGCGCAAAGGTGGCAATCCACAGCAGTACGATGATATCGAAGGCCATTTCGGGAGCGGCAGGCAGATACTTGTCAAGCCAGGACAGCAGCGATTGCTTGGCTTCATTACGAAAGGTGTTGAGATTGCTCACTATTTAAGTACCTGTTCCTCGGCGGTCTGTTTTGATGTGCACAAGTTAACCTATTTCTTCTGCAATAGTGATACTCAACGCGGCGTAACTGCATAATTTGGCCTGGCATCCCGCAAGTGCACCCGGCGGCCACGGGAATGTGGCCTGGCTGCTTGCCACCCTCCTCCAGCCAGGTGTACGCAACTCAACGAACCGGGATGATACACCTGGCGACTGCGGGGCTCAGGCGCGGACACACTTCTGCCTACCATCCTTCGAGTGATGCTTATCCAACGCGATGCAATCGGGGGCATTCTGGCTGGCAGAGTGTCAGCTATTTCTAGACTTAATACTCGCTCGGGAACCTGATTTTTCCAAGTGATTGATAAACAGATACAGTAATACTCTAGTATGAAATTTGCATTGAACCTCGCCACATGCGAGAGATACATGCTTGTCTAATAAAAAATTCTAACATGGAGTAAAGGCATGGATTACCGTTCAATAGTAACCTCTAGTGCATTAGTTCTTGGCGTGGCCCTCTCCAAGTCTGCCAGCGCAACCGCTGCAAACTCACTCGCACCTTTTACGGTGACTCCCACTGCTGAATGACGTTTCTTGCTCTGTCGGCGCCGATTGTGATGGTACGTTGGTGTATGAGCCTACCTGAAACCAGACACCTGCTGGCAGTTCAAAGCCATCGCCTGCCGGTGATTGGGAATCAGTTTCCATCTCGGCAGACAGCGCCTTGTTCTGGTGGACAGGCGGCTTTGGTATGGGGAATACAACGGGAGGCCCTCCACTGAAGACCCTGACTGATTGGATGGCAGCCTTTAGTATCGATTTCGCTGGTGCCTCCGCTCGCAAGCGTAGCCGTAAAGCCTAAGGCTCCATCTCCACAATTTACCTGTTGAAGACAGCGCGACCGCTCATACTGCAATTTCGCTTTACGGACAGACCGCCTGCGTGACGATCCTCAGTTTTGTGCGCCCGCTCTGATCGCTTTGATGATGGGCTTCCAGAAGCCCGCAGGTGTCGCATAGGGCGTGTACAGACTTAACCTGTCGGGCAGCGAACCGTACTTTTCTGCTACACGGGCGGCAATATTCTGCGGCTCATCGTAAATACAGAACGCTTCGAAGAAGGTGTCGTCGATAAGGGCTGCCAATTGTTCCCACTTGCCCTCTTTGGTCAGGCGGTTCGCTTCCAGCTGCAGATCTGCATAGCCGATCGCATCCATCGGCGGAATGTAGGCAGGTGTGGAGGCATAAAAACCCAACAGCCCTTTGATGCTCGCCTTCGCAGCCTTCATATCCTCTTCATTCTCACCGGTCGCGATCATTGCACCGAGTGACATGATGAATTCTGATTCAGGCTTGTCTGCTTTTGCGAGCCCTTTACGCACCGCGGGTAAGGCGTGTTGCTCGATGAAGGCCTGATTGTTAAACGGGTGCATGATGATACCGTCCGCCACTTCGCCGGCTACCTCCGTCATCTTCGGGCCCAGCGCGCCAAGCAGTATTGGTGGCTTACCGTAGGGGTTGGGGCCTGCGTTGAACATCGGCGTCATCAAGGTGTGACGGGTAAACTCGCCCTGGAAATCAAGCCGTGTGCCATCCTGCCAGCAATCAAAAAAGGCCTTTGTCGCCAGAATGTGTTCGCGCATCCGCGCCGCCGGGCGCGAGAACTCACAGCCGAAGCGTTTTTCGATATGCGTTTTTATCTGTGAACCCAGACCGAGCAGGAACTTGCCCTTGCTGAATTTATGCAGGTCCCAGGATTGATAAGCGAGATGGGAAGGGTTGCGTGGAAACGCAACGGCAATACCGGTGGCAATATCCAGCTGCGGTGCATGCTCAGAGGCCAACAGCAGTGGAAAGAAAGGGTCAGTATTGCCCTCAAGGGAATAGACCCCATCGAAACCATCATCGGCCAGCCGCTTGGCTTCAGCAGCGGCGTTTTCCACAGTAGCGTAAAAAGGCGCATCAATTTTTAGCATGGGTCCACTTCTCTAGTTGTTGTCTGTGTTGTTATCGATACTGCTGTTATCGGAGCTGTCACTCACGCTGCGATTGCATTCAAACCAGCCCGGGCTGACCACGCCTTCGCGTTCGCCGTGAAACTGACACTTGACCAGTGATCGGCGATATTCCGTGCGTTTGGGTGTGTCAAACGTATGGGTGATATCGATCTCTGTGCCCGATACTGCTGCCACATCGGCGCGAATGACAGTGTCGTTATCAGCGGTGAGCGTCACCTTGCCCTGCACCGCTTGCTCTGGCGTACTAGCATTGTACTCAATCTGGAAATCGACATCCGTAAGATTTACCATTTCGCCGTCAGCGCCTTTGAAATAGCCCATCTTGATCTCGGGCCACTCAGGTATTTTCACCACAGTCGCCTGTAGGCAAAAATCCTTGTTGTTGATCACCAGGAATGACCATTCCATATCCCAGGGCCTGGGGCCCCAGGAGTGATCGCGCTCACCACGCACCTCAAAGGCGTGCTCCACGCCATCAACGCTGGCATCGCAATTCGCTTTTATGGGCTGCTCATAGCGATTGGTGGTATAGCCCTGCGCGCTGTGGCTCTCCACCTCGCCAACCCCCTTGGAATGCGGTGGCGCCAGAGCGTCCAGCTGCAGTTTTACCGCAACGGGTAACAACATGCCCAGGCGCTTGCCGCTGATCACCCGGGCAAAGCCGCTGACATTCATCGTGCCGTTTCGCAGCGGCTCCTGTGGCGCGTAACTGAACTGCAGCCCCCAGCCTTGATAACTGAATGAGGTATCCTTGCCGTCCAACTCCAGAGCCGACAATGGCAGGCGATACTCCTCTATCACCAGCCACTCCTCATTGTGGTAGAGGAAGAACCAGAACAATACCCTTTCCTGCACCGGGTGCCAGCCGATTCTGCAATGGCCGGCAAAGGTCGCATCTTCGTTGTACCAATCAAAAAAATAGGATTCGTTCCAGTCCGGGTGGTCGGGACTGAACGGGTGGGTGTACTCGTCCTGTGGCTCAATGCCAAACTGACTGATATCGAATGATGTACTCATACTGGCGCACTCCCGGCAGTGATACTGTTTTCTATGATAGCGTTATCTGCCTGCTGAGCATCGGCTACAGCGCCCCGCTCCAGCAGTTCTACAATACCCTTGTCCGCATCCAGACGTATGACGTCCCCTGTAGAGATTCTGCGCGTGCCGACACGGGTATTCACGATAGCAGGCAAACCATACTCACGGGCGATGACGGCGCCATGAGACACCGAACTACCAATATCGGTAACAAGGCCTGCAATCAGATTAAAATAAGGCGTCCAGCCGACGTCAGTAATCGGCGCGACAAGAATTTCTCCCGGTTGCAGGGCGCTGGCTTCCTCCACACTACGAGCGACTCTGGCAGGCCCCTCCACAATTCCTCTGGAAACAGGGCGGCCACTGATGACGCCTTCCTGCTCCTCTGCAAGCTGGCGCAAATCGATTGGGCTCGGAGGACCGTAGCACACTTCGTCGAACTGGATCTGGTCCTGAAAACTCAAAGCCAGCCTGCGCCGATCTGCGATGTCAGCCCAGGTACTACCTGTCGCATCCCTTTGTTGTTGCTGCTTAACCAACGCGTTTAATTCCCGGTGTGTGAAGAAGAATAGCTGGTCGCTGTCGGTGAATACGCCCTCGGCGACCAGACGATCGCCCAGTATGCGATATGCTTCGGACAGCTTGTGCGTTGTCAGTACCAGCATGGATTTTGTTGCTTCGCGCCGGCGGATGGCGTTGTGCGCCTTGGGTAAAATCCAGCGCAGCCCGCCTGACAGCTCATCCAAATTAATGGCCTCTGGCCGGGTATCGACCGTCGCCGCCTGAAGCCGCGCCTTGACGCTGGTTTGAATCGTTGTCACCAGCTCTGTCGGCGCTTGCGACCAACTCGGTTGGCGCAGGCACAGCTCCCTGTAACCGCGATGGCCGTGACGCTTCAGGAATGCCCGATAGGCGTTGGTGATATGTTGAGGTGCGCTGTTTTGCAGCCATGCCAGTGCATCTTCAGTATCAGCCTCGCAGAATGTATCGGCCTGCGCTTTCTCCAGAGCCGCGATCTGATGGGCGATATCGTCGAGCTGATCCACCAGCACCGCACTTTCCACCCCGGTCGCCCCGGCCAGCAGACGGGACGCTTCCGCCTCCAGATCAGCCGGATCATCCAGGTTTCTGGACATGATCGCGCGCAGCAGACTACCGGTGAGACCTGAGGTGGAGGACGATTGCAGGTGTACGCAGTACGCGCGGTTTAGCACCGGCACAGCAGCGTCGATAGCGCGCATCACAGCGCGGCTATCGCCGGACGTATCGATATCAAAACTTGCCAGTTCAGTTTTAAACGCCGCAATTGATTTGTCGGCAGTCAGGGCATAGCGCAACAACCGTGTAAATCCCGCAATGCGAATGAGCAAGTTTTTTTGCGGTGGCGGCTTAAGCCCCTCGATGATGCGGCCACAAATCGTCTGCCCCATCGACTCGACATCAACGCCCCATACTGTCTCCGACGCCGCTGCCGCACCACTGAGGTTGATAAACATCTGACCATGACTGATCGCCACCTGTGTCCAGTCGTCAGTGATTGCGGGCCTGCCAGCATAAGAGACGTGCATATCCTGCATGCCGTACTCAATGCCGCGCCCGGTAATGGACAGCGTCAACGGACAACAGGCGCCGGGCATCATCTCGCCGATATTGCAGCGCGTGACGATTTCGCCGTCGGCCAGTGGCGTATCGTATTCACGCAGATCGCTGGCCAGTGTGGTGACCGGACGCGCCTGAACCCAGTACAGCTGTCCCTGGCGATCAATCGCCCACTCCATATCCAATGGTTGGCCAGCCAGTTGCGCTGCGGTGCGCGCCTGGCTTACCAGCAACTGCTGTTGCTGTTCAGAGAGCAACGCCTTGTCTGACACCAGCTCCTGATAACACAGCTTTGCGGATTCATCGAATTCATAGTGGTCCGGGGTCGCCTCGCCGCTGACCAGCGCTTCGCCCAACCCCGCCACGGCATCCACGACCAGACGGTCATAGCGGTTGCTCACCGGATCTACTGTGAACAGCACACCGGCAGTGGCAGCATCCACCATTTTCTGCACCACCACACACATGGTCGCCGGGGCAATGTGCTGGTCATGTTGATACGCATCGGCCCGATCGCTGTGCAACGAGGCGACACATTGTGCTATCGCGCTGCGCAGCTGCTCGATACCCTGAACGTCGAGCACCGTTTCATACTGCCCGGCGAATGAGGCGTGCTCACCATCTTCGCCCAGCGCGGAGGAACGCACCGCGACCTTGCCCTCCCCCAGCTCACGATAAAATGCCGCTAATTCTGTATCGGGGAATGCCGTATCGGCCGCCAGAATCACAAAACCGTCCGGACACGGCAGCTGCCAGTCCATGAGTTGTTTCAAGCCGTGCGCTTTACCGCCCGCCGCCTGATCTTTCAGATCCTTCAACCAGATCAATTGTTCGCCTGCACTGTGCCGGGTATCCATTGCGGTGTGAGTCCCTGCCTTTTTCATTTATTTACTATACGATCGAATAGCGTATAAACTATACGTTCGCATAGTAACGGGGTTGGGTCAATATACCCGCTACAGGAAATTGTCCAGAGGCGTCTGGTGTTACAACAGTAATCAGGTATAAAAATGGCGGAAGCGGAGCACAAGGACAGGAATTGCCGACGCACGGCGATCATGGAAGCCGCGGCACAATTGTTCGGTCAGGTGGGTTTCGAGGGTACCTCCATGAAAGCGGTGGCCAGTGCTGCGGGCGAGAAGAAGACACTGGTGCAGTATCACTTCCGCTACAAACAGCAGTTGTGGGAAGAAACGGTGGCGCATGTCTGGGAGCAGCGCAACCAGGCCCTGCCCAGCTTTGTAGAAGCAGCGCCAGACGACCCCTCCGCGATGGACGCAATGGAAGACCTGTGCCGCTATATCCTGAAATTTACCTTTGCCAACCCCACCTGGGTAAAGATCATGTTTCAGGAGGCATCCACCCCGGGGCCGCGGCTGGATTGGATGGTAGAGCGCTTTTTTACCCGGGACTTTGCCGATGGTAAACGCGTGGTCGAAATGGCCCAGGCTCGCGGCGTACTACCCGATGTGGACCCAATGCACTTGCTGTACACGCTCTCCGGCGCCCTGATTTACCTGATTAATGTCGCGCCCATTATCGAGCGTGTGACGGGACAGGGGCCCTCAGATGACGTCTTCATGGAGCAGTATGTTTCGACCTTGCTGCAGATACTGTCAGGCGGAAATAAGGCCTGAGACAACCATGACACAGATATTCAGGGCCGGGCTTTTTAGGCTGAAGTACGAGCTACCCACAAAGGTGACAAACTTGAAAGACACAACACAGGAGTCTTGCAGTGAGTAATGGCGCAAACGAGAGTATAAGTAAGTCGGGGGTAACGTTGGTTACCGGTGGTGCCAGCGGCATGGGCCTGCTACTGGCAAAAAAACTGGCGGCTGCGGGTGACAAGGTTGTTGTCGTTGACGTCAACCCGGTAGCCGATGGCGTAATTTCCGGCTGCAGCGCCTTTATCTGCGATCTGTCAGATCAGTCAGCGACACAGCACCTGATACAGGAGATCGAAGACACTCTGGGAGCTGTCACCCGCCTGATCCACTGTGCGGCCATCATGCCCGGCGGCGATCTCAGCGAAATGGAGGCGGCGCAAATAAACCGCGTGATGACAGTCAACTACATGGGCACGGTGAATGTGACCAAGGCGGTGCTGCCGGGAATGCTCTCAAGAAATGCCGGTGACATCACCGTTATTGGCTCGATGGCGGGCAGCGTATTCACCCATGGACTGGGTGCGTACTGCGCCTCAAAAGCGGCGACGAATACCTTCGTTGAAGTGTTGCAGCAGGAGAATAGGGACAACAATGTTCACATTATGCTGGTCTGCCCACCCATGGTAAACACACCGCTGGTAGACCAGGCCGTAGCCGGTGGCCCCAAGAGCCTCAGCCTGGCCAAATCGACCAACCGTATGGCCTCTCCCGAATCCATCGTCGATGCAATACTGCAGGGTCTGGAGAAAGGAGCCGTCACGGTGCACCCCGGTGAGGCGGGTTTCATGATGTGGTTGCGCCGATTTTCACCGGCCTTGTTGTGGTGGGTGATGCGCAAGGCAAACGCAAGATAAGGCTTTATTTCAAGGTTTGGGTGCGCTCGCGGTATTTATCGCGAGCCAGTTCCTGCATATCAGCAACCGTATCACTTTCATCCATAATCTCGCGACCCAGCAACGTCTCTATGGCATCTTCCAGCGTGACAACACCGGCAGTCTGACCGTATTCATCTTCTACCAGGAACAAGTGGTCACGCCGGCGAATAAAGCTATCCAGCAGGGTCAATATCGGCAGCTCAAGCGACACTCGGTGGATAGGTACCAAATAATCTGTCACGGGTTTATCGCCGTCGCCCGCCAACATCGCCTCCAGAATGCCCGGGCGCAATACCAGTCCTATCACTGAATCGAGGCTGTTCTCATACACCGGCAACCGGGTAAACATTGGCTGTGTCTGCAGTTGCGTCATGGCCTCCTTCACCGTGAGCGAGGAATTCAGTGCACTTACTACAGCGCGCGGCGTCAGAATTTCGGCTGTGCGAGTCTGTCGCAGCTGCAGTATATTTTCGAGTAATGCCCCTTCCTGCACACCCAGTGAACCGTGGCGTGTTCCAAGCTTGGCCAGCGCTGTCAATTCCTCGCGGCTGATCATGGCACTGTGATTGCCTTTTCCGAAGAGGTCGGTGAGGCGACCCGATAGCCAAACCAGCGGAAACAGCAGCTTCACCAGCCAGGTAATCACCTGCGCTGAAGGCAGTGCGAGTTGCTTCCAGTAGGTGGCTCCCAGCGTCTTGGGAATAATCTCTGAAAAATACAAAATCACCAAAGTGAGCACAAACGCAATCAATGTTTCCCAGCGGGCACCGAACACCTTGGCCGCCTGCGCTCCCACTCCCGCAGCACCCATAGTGTGGGCGAAAGTATTGAGTATCAGAATACTGGAGATAGACTTGTCGAGGTTATCCTTCACGTTCTTCAATACGCGTCCGCGAATTGGCTTG
Organism: Halioglobus japonicus; assembly: GCA_902705825.1. Taxonomy (GTDB): domain Bacteria; phylum Pseudomonadota; class Gammaproteobacteria; order Pseudomonadales; family Halieaceae; genus Marimicrobium. The sequence goes on from CACSIL010000006.1 coordinate 91,092, forward strand.
GGCTCCAGCTGGCTTTCCACAAACGCCGGTGTTACAGACAACAGCACAGCTTCAAGCACGGAGCACAGAAACGAAACGCCGATCGCAATTACCAGATAGGTGATTAGCAGGGTCATGATGTTACCTATTCAGAAAACAACTACAGGCTGAATCTCCATTCATCCAGCCACCCCTATCCCGGTCTGGCACGAGCTGTTTTGCCGGTGAGGCAGCAACCAGGTCCGGTACAATCCACGCCAATATTCGCATCATAAACACCGCTTACGCAGGTGGCAGTACGAACCGTTATGGGCGTGACAGCGCTGATGCTATCACAAGGTTGGGCCGAACACCGCGCAAGGTTTTACAAACCCGGCTGATGCACTGAAGCGCTGTTAGCCCATGAGCGCGGCTGTCGCTGTATCACCTATTCTAGTGAAGATAGTGGTCGCGCAGCAGAGCAATCTTTGCCTCATTCAAACCCAGTGCGGCCTGGTAGAACGCTTGCTTTGAGGTGTAGCGCTCGCGGATTTCCTTGAAACAGGCGAGAATGTACTCGGGTCGAACTTCCAGCATGGGCCGCAGAATATCGTGCCCCAGAGCACTGCCGCTGGCATCGGTCACCTGGCTGGACAGGCGCTCGAGCTCTTCGTCGAGCGGGAGACAGGCATTGGTGAGCAGGTAGTCCGTCACTATATCGTCTTCCTCCACACCCAGCACATCGAGAATCAGGGCAGCGCCAAAACCCGTGCGATCCTTACCAGAAGCACAGTGCAGGAGTAGCCGTTGGTCGTGAGTGAGCAGGTATTCAAACATGCTGGCATAGCGTGGCATCTGGGTAGCGACCAGCTCGCGGTTCATCGTCTCCATAAATGCAGCAGAGTCCTGCACATCGATGACCCCGTTGTACAGCCCTGCCATAAAACTCTGGGAACTGCCGGGAGAAATGGGAAGGTTCGCTATCATAAGATCGGAATCATCCCCCAATTGTGTCGGCTCCAACTCCTGCTCTACCGCTTGTCGAAAATCGCAGATCAGCTTGATACCCAGGCGGCGGACATAATCGATATCGGTAGCCGACAGCACAGACAACTTGCTGGATCGATAAATTCTGCCCCATTTCAAATGCCTTCCACCGTGCGCCTGATAGCCACCCAGATCGCGAAAATTTGGCGCGCCCTGTAGCGTCAATCTGCGCTCTGCCGATACAAAATGCGAGCCATTTTCAAACGCCAGAAGGAAGTAGTGTCTGGTAGCTTTATCAGGATTTTCCACCAGGACGACTTCGTCATTAGTTTCTGCCACGGGCAGGCCCGGCGGCCGCCCACTGTAAAAATGCTCTGGATCATCCGACATATAGATAGTGACTTTTTGTCCGGGCGTTGCACTGCGCCAGCGGATGACATAATTTTTGTCCTCGTTGTGCTCCACGAGGCAGGAAATAAGCTCGAGCATCAGGTTTCTGTCTTTGTCTGTGGAATCGTGGGTTGAGCAGACTGTCGTGACAAATCGTCCAGCAGTTCTGGAACAAGCTCGTCCAGCCGCACTATGATGGGCAGTATGAATGAGATCTGCTGCTCACCCAGATCATGCTGTTTAGCCTCTTCCAGATTCACGACACGCCCGATATTGTACATAAGCCAGTCCAGCCACTTCCCCAATAAGCAATGCAGCGCAGCTTCAAACAGATCACGCGTGATGGTGCCGCCCGCCTCGGTATAGGCCCTGACAAACTGTGAAAACATGTTTCGATCGAAGTCTTCAGTGATGCCGCTCCACTCAAGGGCAACAGAGGTCACCTCGTGGGTAGGATTCATCTTGTGCGCTGATTCCCAGTCGATAATCACTGCGTTGTCGCTGGCATCCCAGAGTACATTTTTCTGATCGAGATCGCCGTGGCTGACGATCTGTCGCCGGCCAAGTAGAGGTAGTGCCCGCTTGTATTGCTCGGCGATGCGACACAGCAGTGCACGGTATTCGTTGATCTCTTCGGCCATTTGCGGGTCCGCGTCTTTACAAAGATGAACCATCATCTCGAAGTCTGCTTTTTCAGTGGCATCGGCTAGTTTTGACTCTACGCCGACAACTTCGATGTCAGCCTCATGCATCTTTGCCAGCAATCGGGCAACAGCGAGTGCGTGATGAACGGAGACCTCGCCATCACCAAGTGCAACAGCATCCGTCCAGGGATAGACAAGGTAGGCTTCGTTATCGAGCAAATGCAGATAGTGATCCTGATATTTCAACGCGTGTACGGCGGCGATCCCGCATTGGGCAAACTTTGCCGCGATGGCTTCAGTTACGTTGTAGTGGTGAATCGTCTTTGCGTCACCGAGATCGGTATCTGGGGATAGTTGTTTGACAACAAAACAGCCGCGCTCGGCTGGCAGCTTCCAGACACGATGATGAAAACCGCCTGCGAGACTCGAAACCGCCGCCACTGGCTGACCAAGTTCAAGCCGTGAACACAGCACCTCGACATGCGCGTCGTTGTCGGACAGAGGAATAAACACGGGTGGAGCTCCCTTGCTGTTTGCGATATACATAGCGGGCTATCTGACCTCCGCCCACTATAGCAATTTCTTTCTCCGGTTAGCGACTCCAAGTGAGCGCTGATTACACCATAATTCCAGCCAGTATTCTGGCTCCTGGTACACGGTTATATACGCCACCGACATTGTCAGGAGATTAGTTCGAAGGGGCTTACTGATTTTCTATAATTGAGAGTCGGGCCATAGTGTTATCCACAATGGGCTATATACTTAACCGATACAAATATTGGGAGACATTGAGATGGTTAGTGGGAGTTGCCTTTGCGGCAGTATTAAATATGAAGTTGAAATAGTGCCAGAGCAAATATTTAACTGTCATTGTCAGTTTTGTCGAAAGGCACATGGGGCCGACTATGCCACGGTCGCTGTTGCGAACGCGTCAACATTAAAAGTAACGGATGAAAAAGGGGTTCTAAAAGAGCATAAGAATGACATTGGTGGTTTTCGCGCATTTTGCTCAGAATGTGGCTCAAGATTAATGAACTATGCAGAAGATAAGAATATGTGGCTCTGTATAACACTGGCAACGGTAGATACGCCCATCAGCTACAAGCCTGTAGCACATGCAAACCTTGAATCCAAAGCAAGCTGGTGCGAACCCTATGAGGGTATACCACAATTTTCAGGTCTTCCCGAAGGTATATAGCCCGTTTAGTGACGAACGGCGCCTGTCGAGGAACGCATGAACGAGTACATTCAGGCAATGAAGCCCATCAAATGAAAAGCGCAATGAGAAACTGGGGATTGTTCGGTAAATACGCAACAAGACATGCCCGAGAGAAGCGTAATACGTAGAGATTTTATGCTATGCCAATTGCTCGTGTCGAATAGAAATCAAACCCTGCTCAACCCACGATCGCAATAGCTGTGCAGATGTTAATGCGCTCTCGCTGCTGTCCGACACCAATAACGATACCGCCTCGCAGATATTGGAAAAGCTTTCCCCGCGGGAAATACATTCAATTGCAGCTAACTCCAGGTCGGAGACACTGCGCCACGCCGCCACCAGATCAGCTTGCCGGTAGACGATCCAGTTCATTGTTTGTTTAGCTGGCTCAGGTGGCTGCTGTTCTGCCGACAGCGCCTGCCATAGCGGCGGTGTATTCCAGTGCAACACCATGACACTTACCGAAGGATGCAGGATAAACTGCAATTCGCCCCATGACTCTGGCGCAATCGCCTGCAAATTTTCTACTGTCAGTCGCTCAGCATCCGCCGCGTCGACGGTGTGACGTAAGGCCCACTCAAAGCGGGCGAGCTCCGATAGAATAGGCAGACCAGCGTATGGCTTCTCGCGCTGGAGAAAGCCCTCCAGTGCATGGCCAAACCAACGAATGGAGGCACGCGTGGGCGGGTTAAGACGCAGGTATGCTCTGCCCATCGAGTCAAAGTCTGTATCGCCAAGCAATTGGTGCAGCGCAGGGTAATTGCTGCGCAACGCTTCAACCAACCGAATGACGTAGGCGTTGCTATATATTTGCAACTGCGCCTGCGCACTGATGGCTCCCTCCAGCAGGTTCGCAATAAGAACTTCATCACATTGCTGCGCCTGCAAGATCTGTTGCTGGAAACTGTCCTGCCATTCACGCAACTGCATGCTGAGCTCCCGATTGGCTAAAACTTCGCGCCCGGTCCAGTTCTGCGACCAACGCCTCCAGCGGCGGAATATTGTCATCACGCTCGATCATTGTGGGTATCTCACCGAACAATTCAGTGGCAGCAACATATAGCGCCCAAACATCTTCACACACCGCCTGATCATGAGTGTCGATACAGTGGCTGCCATGGTCACTGTGGCCCGCCAAGTGCCATTGACGAATCCGCTGCGCGGGTAAGGCCTGCAGATAAGTCAGAGCGTCAAACTGGTGATTGCGACTGGAGACATAGATATTGTTGATATCGACCAGCAGATCACAATCCGCCTCTTCGGCAATGGCCGAAACGAACTCCCATTCTTTAAGGGGTGCCGCGGCCTGAACGTAAGTTGAGACATTCTCTATCGTCAACCGCCGCCCCAAAATATCCTGCACTTGACGGATACGGCCTGCCACATGTGTGATGGCCTCTTCGGTATAGGGAAGTGGCAGTAAATCGTGCATGCGCTGTCCGGCAACACCCGTCCAGCACAGGTGGTCAGAAACAATCGCTGGACTTACTCGATCGGCCAATGCCTTTATGCTCGCCAGGTACTCCAGATCAAGCGGGTCACACGAACCGATGTTCATAGCAACACCGTGCATGGCGATTGGATACCGCTCGCGGATTTTGTCCAGATAATAGAGCGGCTTGCCGCCAGGGACGAGATAGTTGTCGGAGAGTATTTCGAGCCAGTCCACACGCGGACGGCCATGTATAAAGTCGTGGTAATGCTCGGGGCGTAACCCGAGACCGAAACCCTTAAGCTTAGTAGTCATTGTCTTATCGAATGCAGGACACGGAAAACCGTGTCCGTACACTCTTCTCCATCTGCTGCTTACTTAAGAACCGTTCCACCTTTCTCGGTGCACTCGTCGGCAGAGCCGGTCATTATCCAGCCGTGACCTTTACAGGCATTCTGGCCTGCGCAAGCGCTTTCTGCTGTTTGGCATTTTGAGGTTCCCTTACAGGAATTGATGCCCTGGCACTTTACTGAACCTGCCTCATCTGTATCGCCTGCAAAGGCTGGCATAATAGCTGCGCTGGAAAAGAGTGCGGCTGCTGAGGCGGCAAGCGCCATTTTTGCAATTGTATTCATGGTAGTTCTCCGGTTTTCATTGTTGTACATCGAAATAGTTTGCGAGAGAAAGACTCGCCCAAATTAGATGCAGTCGAGTGACAGTTGTTACACGCTCCTGGAAAACTATTCCCTCTGAATAAATCATTTTTTGTAGGAGAAAACAGGCCGCCAGATTACTCATCATCTGTGAATCAACTACGTTTACTCAACCAGCCCGCTAGCCAGTAATCCAGACTTACGTAGCGGCCGCCTCCGGTAAAGAACAGGACCAGTAACATCAGGAAATAGGTCGCGCCAAACTCGATCCCATTATTGAGTATCACGATATTACCTTTACCAGTCAGCCAGCTATAGTTCCCGTGCTTGCGCAACAGACTGCGCGCGGCATCCAGACGTTTACCAACCTCTCTACTATTTTCGATACTGCGCTCGGCGGCGGGAATACCTATGGCAGCAAGAGGCCGTGCCATGCTGGTTGCTGGATCGGATGGGGCTATAGCAAACCATCCGCTATCCCAGTGGACTGAGAATATTGCCACCAGCATGGTGATCATCAGGGGTATAGCGGTGTATCGAGTGGCCAATCCAAACAAAAGCATAAATCCACCCACGAGTTCTGCAAAGACGGCCAGAAATGCCATGAGCCAGGGCAGAGGAAGCCCCAGTCCCCAATCCTCATTACCAAACCAACTCACGGTATCGTCAAAAGCCACAAATTTTGTTAAGCCCGCCGAGATGAAGATCGGGGCGAGATAGAGTCGCAGTAGCAATGGCGCGAGAAAATCCAGTTTGCGCGATGAATTGAGTCGTTCATGTAGTCTTACAAAAGGTGTCGTTGAAATCACAGTAATAACCTGCCTCGTTAGCCAATTGAGCCTATTGGATGCAAGTAAGCAGGTATTGTTACGTTCGCGATAGATATTGCGGACGGCTAATCAGAATTCCAACAGGATATATTCTTTATCCGCGAGTTCGATAAGCTGCTGCTCTTCCTCTGGCGAATCATTCCACTGCTTGAGGCCATCAGACTCCTCCGTTTTGTGAAACAACAGCAAGGAGCCGCCTACGATCTTGAAATTGGTGGGGTCAAGCGGCACTGCGCCACCCAGTGTCAGGCTGTAAGGGCAAACCTTGTATTTTGGCTCGTACTTCTCAGGATCCTTAGTAAACAGTTCAACCTGATCTGCCGAGGCCAGATAGTAAGTACTACCTCTGTGCTTTACAGCAAATTCCTCCTTACCCTGCTCAGCATTATTCTTAGTGAAGTAGGATACGGGACTATAACCTCCAATCGCCGGCGTGTGACTATCCTGATCTACGCTCTGCGAGTAGACGGAAACAGAAAACAGGACGCCCGATAGAAAGAGTATGAAAAGATGGTAGCGAAATGATATTTGCATAGAAAACTGCCTCCGGTTGGTGGATAGATGGGCCAAACGGCACTTCGCGCCAATTGACCAACTGACGAAACGTGCACTTCGTAGTTACCCGCTCATTCAGCCATCGAGCGCAATACAATTGAGATCCTCGGCCAGCAGAATATTTCCGTCGTACAGAGCGCTGATCGTTTTGACGCTTTGCTGGAGATCTACCAGACTGCGCGCCATAAAATGGCTAAGCAATAACGTCTTTGCATTCGATTGATTCGCTATTCGTGCGATAAGGCTGGGGAGTGCATGCAGGCGCCTGGCGACTCCCTCAACACCCTCGGGAACAGGCATGTGCATAACAAGCAGCGTTGCATTTTCAGCAAACTTGATAAAGCGTGGATCATCACCGTTCTGATCCCCAGAAAACGCTATAACCACATCGCCAATACGAACCCGATAGGCTAAAGATGGCACAATGCCGTGGGGGACGTGCATAGCACTGATTTGAATATCAGATTGGCTATCACCCATTACCACGGTCGAGCCCTCGACACTCCGGCCCAGCTCCAACGGCTCCAGGGTTGGCAAACCACCGCTACCATTCAGGTAACCGGACAAATACCCATAAGCGCCCTCGTCCTCGTCCAGCATGCGCTGCAAGTACGATGCCAGGCCAGGAAACATGTCGCTGCCATCTGGCCCTGCGATACTGAGGCTACGCTCTCGCCCAGTAAAATAGCCGGATTTCAGTAGCGCTGGCAAATCCGCGGAGTGGTCTGTATGGAAATGGCTTATACCGACGAAATCGAGCTCCTCAAAGCTGGCCCCGGCTTCGCCAAAGCGTAAAAACGTACCGCCTCCGGCATCAATCAGCATTCTGGATTCTCCATGTACCCAAACGATATAGCCAGCCGAGGCACGGCCGTCATCGGCAATAGGCCCACCAGAACCAAGCACCTGTAGCGCAACACCCTGTTGCGGCGGACATTGTCTCGCTGTCTGGGCAATCGTATTCGCAGCCATTGCAAGAAGCCCGCCTAAAATAATTAGGCGTATCCGTTTCTGGTATTTCAGCATTGCGTCTCCGTGTTTTTACTTGGCCGCACTTTGTTAAGCCCGCTGCTTATGACTAAGGCTGCGGATTGTATAGCTCTGTCTCAGGGTAGAATGCGACCCATGCAAACCAATAGATTGAAAGACCAGGAACTTCATTACCTTCAAGGTCCGATACTGTTGCAGTAGACGACGCTCTGTTCCACCGCACCTCAACCTCTGTTTCTCCAACACTAACGCGCAGGGGCCCGTCCAACGCATCCAACTGTTCAAATGGTAGCGCCAACGCATGCTCACCGAGGTTGACACCTACCACCAGACTCTTGGCATCAATGCGCAGGTTCTGGTGTACCGTGGGATACATTACGACCGGCAGTCGCCTGTAGTCAGAGTAAAGGCCGTCATCATAGTCAAACCGATAACCCGTATCGCGAGACAGGAGTAAGGAATCCGGGTGCGTTTCCAGCCAGTCACCCCAGGTGGTGTGGTGCGACAACAGTGGTTTGAGCGTCTGACCTTTCATTGGCCCCGTTACAGCTGTCATCATGATCTGGGACCACAAGGATTCGGTTTCTCCATCATAAAGCAGCATATTATTGTTGTAGATCAGCCCTGAAACGCCGAGCGTGACTACCTTGCCGCTGACATCGGAAGCAAACACCATTCCGGTACCACACAGGGGACAAAAGGTGACAGCCACGGGTTTGCCGTTAAAGCTGTCGTTCACTATCTGGTGCAGGTCCAGAATTTTGATGGGGTAGGCCTTCGCTACGCCATTGTATTCAATGGCCAGTACACGCTCATCCGGACCAATTACCCCATCTCTGGCTGTGCCTTCCAGGAAATGCGGGGCATCAATTGCGGGTATGTCATCGCGCATCTCCGTGTTGTAGTAAATGTCTGCAGCCGCGATCGACCCGCCATTTACGTCGAACCCATTAAATAGTGCTGGATCCTCATACGCAGAGGTTTCCATCGATAACAACAGCATCAGGTTTACAGATAATGCAATGACTACGCGAATCCAATTCATAGCTATAGCGCCCAGTTAGTTAACTCAGATTGTTGACTCTGTTTATTGGATGCAAAACAGAGCGATTTGTTACTCATAGCTTCGTATTGCATAAAAAAACTACTTTATGGGAGCCTGTCCCCCACTAATCGGTGAACTGTATCGCTGCATGCCAGGGAACTATTCGTACTCTTGAGAACCTAACTGAGACACCATCGGTGCAAATGGCCTTTTTCATCGACGCGAGACATTACAATTAGCGACAAGTACTATCCATATGAACTTCACTGCCGCTTACTTCGGGCAATGTCTTGCAGGGCATCGGGTAGCGAGCTGAATGCCTGCAATACCAAAAAATACTATGGAGTGTTGATCAATGCGTATAACCCCTTTACTTGTGCTGCTTGCTGGCTTCTCATCCAATTTTGTATATGCCGATGAACCGGCCCTGGAAGTCGCTCTCAAGGCCCCCAGCCGAACCGCCGAATACGCCGCACGCGATGAATATCGGCACCCCGCTGAAACTCTGGCGTTTTTTGGCTTACGCCCTGACATGACCGTTGTGGAAATCTGGCCCGGCGCAGGCGGATGGTACACGGAGATTCTCGCACCGCTTTTGCGAGATAACGGCAAACTGTATGCGGCGCAGTTCAATGAGGATTCTTCGTCTGCTTTCTATCGTAATTCCCGTGAAGCCTTTCTGGAAAAAATACACGCCATGCCCGAGGTATACGAGCAGGTGGCGGTGACAGCGTTCAACCCACCTGGGTACATGGAAATTGCGCCAGAGAATAGCGCCGACATGGTACTCACCTTTCGTAATGTTCATAACTGGTATATGCGCGGAGGTGGCGATGAGCGTGTCATCGCCGCGTTTACGGCCATGTACAAGGCGTTAAAGCCCGGGGGCATATTAGGTGTCGTAGACCACCGTCTGCCGGCAGACAGACCACTGTCCGATCAGGAGGCCAGTGGCTACATGAACCAGGACTATGTTGTCAGGATGGCAACCGAGGCGGGGTTTGAACTTGTGGCAAGTGCCGAGATAAATGCGAATCCCAATGACAGTGCCAGCCATCCCGAGGGCGTGTGGACTCTGCCACCCTCTTTGCGTATGGGTGACACAGAACGCGAGCGCTATCTAGCCATTGGTGAGAGCGACCGGATGACACTAAAGTTTCGCAAACCCGCCATGGATTGATCAATGTCAGCGCGTGCGCAATTGGCCTGATTTTACCCGCAACGGCAAACACGCTTAACCCCTGACTCCGTCCACATACGCTTGCGTCAGTGCATGGGCAGGCGTGTCGAACAAGCGCTGGCACTGACCAAACTCAATCAGTTTACCGACTCGTTCGGTCATCCAGAAAAATCCTGCATAGTTGGCTACACGTTTCGCCTGCGCCAGGTTATGCGTAACGATGACAATGGTATAGCGTCCGCGCAAGCGCAGAATCAATTCTTCCACCACCGCCGAAGATATCGGATCAAGCGCACTGCACGGCTCGTCCATCAACAGAATTTCAGGTTCCAACACTAACGCACGGGCTATGCACAAGCGTTGCTGCTGTCCGCCAGACAGCGACAGCGCACTGCTGTCGAGACGCTCCTTGACCTCCTCCCACAAACCTACATCGCGCAACGCCTGCTCGGCCCGGCTTGCTCGCTCGCTGCGCTTGCGTACACCGTGTTCACGCAACGGCAATTCCAGATTCCGGCGGATGGAAATCGGAAACGGGTTAGGCTTTTGAAAAATCATACCAATACGGCGGCGCAAACGCAGCGTATCGACCGTTGTGTCCAGAATCTCCTGGCCCTCAAAACATACACTGCCTTCCACTCTAGCCGAGGGAAGCATATCGGTCAGCCGGTTAATGGACGTCAATAGACTGGTCTTACCGCAACCGGAGGGTCCGATCAGAGCGGTGATACAGCCCCGATAGATATCCATGGATACCGTCTCCAGTACCCGGCGATCACCATAGGAGACCGACAGTGCACGGACCTTCAATTGTGGCTTGGGCGCACAGCACGCTACGGCCTCGTCGATGCTACCGAGAGTGTATGGAGATTCAGAGTAATTCGTCATGCAACCAGCCTCCTGTGTAGCCAGCGATCGGAGAGCCATTGCGCCAGCATGTTAAACAAGACAATCAGGGTAATCAGTACCAGCGCAGCAGCGTCCGCCGCAGTGTCGCCACCGGAAATGTTCATGGACAGATCGTATATGTGCACAGCCAGTGAACGCCCGGAATCCCATAAAGACTCCGGCATCCGATCGACATAGCCGCTGGTAAAAATGAGCGCAGCAGTTTCAGCCGTGGCACGACCAATACCCAGCACCATGCCCGCGGCAATAGCCGGTGAAGCAGCGGGCAACAGCACGTGCCAGATAGCGGCGGTGCGCGTCATTCCCAGTGCCGCCGCCCCCTGCCGCCAGGTGTCAGTCACTGCGGCCAGACCCACCTCACACGTTCGAATGAACACTGGCAGAATCATGCAGGCCAGAGTCAGGCCGCCAGAAAGTATGGAAAACCCCATACCGAGATAGATACTGAAAAACGCGTTACCGAACAGCCCGAAGACTATCGAAGGCACACCTGCCATGACATCGAGACTCAGACGAATGGCTTTGCCCAAAGCATGGCCACGAGTGGTAAACTCGGCCAACCACACCGCCGCCATCAAGCCAAGCGGCAGAGCCGCTGTCAGGGTTACGCCAATAATCAGCACCGTGGACACCAGGATGGGCCCTATACCGCCGTTTCGTCCGGCGTCACGCGGCGCTGCAAATAGGAAATCCAGAGAAAGGTGTGGTATGCCCAACCGAACAAGGTCGCCGATTACCCACACAAGCACTACCGCAACCAACGCAGCCGACATCCATACCGCAAGGGTAAACAGGCGTTCAGTCATAGCGGACACTCCTGGCCGCCAGCCACGCCAGCACTAACACCAGCAACGTCAAGAACAGGCCAGAAGCAAACAGCCCGGCCCGATGAGTGCCTGTTGCATAGGCCATCTCAAGTGCGATATTGGCGGTCAACGCTCGCACTGGGTCAAACAAGCCATGGGGATACTGCACCACATTCCCGGACACCATCAGCAGCACCATGGTCTCACCAAGCGCGCGAGCCATCGACATAAGAACGCCACTTAGAATACCGTGACGCGCGGCAGGGATAACAACATAGAGTAGCCGCGACTTCGCGCTCATACCCAGCGCAGCCGCGCCACTGACTAAATCTGCGGGCACAGCCGACAGCGCCGCCGCGCCAGCCAGCGCCATCGTCGGCACGATCATCAGTGTCAGCACCGCAATGGCAGCCAGCAGGCTTGGGCCGGGCGGCTGCCATAGGGCGATTATGGGTACCAGCACGGTAAGCCCCCACAACCCCAGAACAACAGAAGGCATACCCGCGAGCAGTGACAGCAACAAGCGAAAACTTTTTCTCAGGCCTGGTGGCGCATAGAACTGCAGAAATAGCGCGCATCCCAGCCCCACCGGGCCAGCCAGCATTATCGCACCGAGCATCACGGCCAGTGACACCGCCAACATCGGCAGCAAACCATACAGGCCCTCCAGCGGATACCAGCCATCGTCGGAGAATAAATTCACCCAACCACCATTGCCCAGCAGTGGCCACGCTTCCCTTAGCAGGAAAAGGACGATCAATATCAAAACGGCAGCACACATCATTCCTGCCATTCGCAGGAGCGGCGCTAGTGTTCTGTCAATGTTCCAGCGGGACAAAGAACTGACTTTCGATAAGATCATCAACATCCGGGCCTTGAGCAAAGCGGATGAAGCGCTGCGCCAACTCATCGGGCTCACCGGCAGTGACCAGATTGAGCGGCCTGGACAGGGGAAACGACCCCGCTCTCACCTGCGCAGTGCTGGCTTGAATACCATTCATACGCAGACGCTTTATCGGCGCCCCCTCATACTCCACAAATTCGGCAGCGCCGATGGATACGTACCCTATCGCTCCGGCGTTTCCGGCGATGGTCTTGATACCCTGCTGATTGTCCCCAATAACCACACTGGCCCTAATCTGGCTGTTACGCAGACCAAAATACGCCAGGAACAGTTCCAGGGTAGATCGCCCTTCGGCCTTGTTGACGACTGTTATCTGCTGGTCTGCGCCACCGAGTTCACGCCAGTTGCGAATTTTCCCGGTGTATATATCGCGTATCTGATCATTGCAAAGCGTATCAATGTTGTTATCACGGTGCAGCACCATGCTTACACCGTCCACAGCAATGGCGTGGGCCTTCAAGTCCGCCTCCGACTCATGCAGCACCCGCGATACCATACCGATATCGGCAAGCCCTGTACGCGCGTCACTAATACCGCGAGAAGACCCGCCTGTTTGCACGTCTACGCGTACACCAACATTCTGCTGCTCAAAGCGTTTGCCAATCTCCAGCACCAGTGGCGCTATGGTACTGGAACCGGTCAAAGTCAGGCGCTGCCCTGCCAGCGCTGAGTGTACAAACATGCTCATCAACGCGCTAAAGACGAATAGAAATCTCATGTTAATCATCGCTATATCTCATCGATTGAATGGTCTTCACCAGGCCGACGAATGCGCCTGATGCCAATCTTTCTGCCACGGCGGAGGAATGCGCTGCTCTGACAACAGACATCCGGCACCGAGAGTGTCGTATATTTCCGAGTAGTCGGTGGTATCGCTGCTGCCGATACGTCGGTTGATAAGCGACGGGCCGATATCCTTGAGGCCATTGAGGCCAGCTACCGCAATCAGCTCACGTAAATGCTTAATCATAGAGGCGTGATATGTTGCTACACGCGTTGATTTGTCTTCGACATCCAGCGCCTGATAGCGCTTGGCATTCTGCGTCGCTATACCCGTCGGGCAAGTATCTTCATTGCAATGCCTTGATTGAATACATCCGAGCGCAAACATCATCGCGCGCGCTGAATTTATCGTGTCTGCACCAAGCGCCATAAGGCGCAGCATATGAAATGCAGTGAGCGCCTTACCGGATGCAACGATACGAATCTGGTCGCGGACACCGATTCCAACAAGCGCATTGTGAACAAAACTCAGACCGTCGCGTAACGGTGTTCCTGCGGAGTTAGTCAGTTCAATCGGTGCTGCGCCAGTACCACCTTCACCGCCATCTACTGTAATGAAGTCGGGTGTAATGCCTGTTTCAAGCATCGCCTTACATATCGCTAGAAATTCACACTTTTTGCCAACACACAATTTGAAACCTACCGGCTTGCCAGCACTGAGGCTGCGTAATCGCGCGACGAACTGTAGCAGCTCCAACGGGGTAGTAAACGCTGTGTGCGCGCCGGGCGAGACGACATCCTGTCCCATCGGAACATGCCTGATATCTGCAATTTCCTGCGTGAGCTTGATCGCGGGAAGGATTCCCCCGTGTCCGGGCTTGGCACCCTGGGACAATTTTATCTCGATCATTTTTACCGTATTCCCACGAGCGTTCTTTGCAAACAGGGCCTCGTCAAACTCACCACTGTCGGTGCGGCAGCCGAAGTAGCCGGTGCCAATCTGCCAGATCAAATCGCCGCCGAACTTGAGGTGGTGCGGACTGATACCGCCCTCTCCGGTATTGTGTGCAAAGCCGCCTGCTTTAGCGCCTTTGTTCAAGGCCATAACAGCATTCTGACTCAAGGCGCCGAAACTCATCGCCGAAATGTTTAGCAGCGACGCGTCGTATGGCTGACTACATTGCGGACCACCAAAACAAACGGTTGAATCAATTTGATCGATTGCCTTTGGCGCAAGAGAATGGTTGATCCATTCATAACCATCGCGGTACACCTCGAACAGTGTGCCAAAGGGGCGTGTGTCCCGTGCACCTTTGGCACGCTGATACACTAGCGATCTGAACTCGCGGCTGATCGGTGCGCCGTTAGTGTCAGATTCGACAAAGTACTGTTGTATCTCAGGGCGTACGGACTCGAACAAATAGCGCAGATGCCCAATGACGGGGTAGAGTTTCAGTATCGCGTGTTTTCGTTGCAACATATCGTAAGTGCCGAGCATGATCAGCGGCAGGATGAGTACAAACAACCACAGACTGGCAGGCCAGCCTTGTGCTAACGCCACTACGAGCGCGCACGTCACAATTGCAACGCCGACAAAGAGCTCGCGGACAATCATGCTGAGAGCCCTTTGATATCCACCAGAGTACTGGCACGGCTGCGACCACAGGTGAGGCAATCGCGTTTCTGCATATCGAGAATATGAACCGTCTGGTTATCGATACACCGCATAAGCGGTTGTGCTGCTGTAGCCATTATCTGCTATCCCGTTGATCACCAATGAAAGTTGCGTGCTTCTATCACGCACACCACATAGATGATCACGGTACCCTTTTTGTTACAGGCTAATTGCAGGTTTTCTTGTCATCCGCCACTACACAACAGCAAAAGCGCAGACAATGTCTAGTAGACGAAGTTCAGCAACACGACGATGCGTCACCAGCGGCTGTTGTATCAAAGGGGAGTCCTCCNCCACAACCTTCAAACAGGCCACGATGCCGGTCAAAGTCTCCGACAAAATCAAAATGCGGTGCGAAGCGCGTGTCACTCAGCATTCGCCAGGTATTTCCACACACAGGAAACTCCAGCCCCACTACGATGTTGTGATGTTTATCGAGCATCAGTTGGCCTGGATGATCGGGAATAGAACCACGGTAGATTACCGTCTGACCGTAATCCTCACAGGCGCTCTCCAACTCATTGAGTTTGAACAGCCGGTACGTCGCGGAAAAGAACTGCAAGCCCTCCACTTTCTCTGCCAGCACCGGATCACTGATCAACAGAGGCCTGTCTTCCACCAGGCGCGGATCGAGAAACCCTGACGCCTGCGACAGAAGAACAAAATCGTTCCAGTACAAAGCGCCGCCAAGGCACTCACCATAAAGATCGGGATCATTGTGGACAGCCTCGGGAACGCGGCGATCACAATAGACATCGGAAAAATAGAATTCCCCACCGGGCTTGAGTAAACGATAGATACCCTGAAGTACTGCTTCCTTGTCTGGCGACAAGTTAACGACGCAGTTTGAGACGATAACATCAAAGCTAGCCGGCTCAAGATCGAGCTCGTCCAGGCGTTCGATGAAGCCGTTAAGGAACCGTACATTGTCAAAGCCGAACTTGTCAGCGTGATACCCCCGATAGCGTTCTGCAACGTCCAGTTGTTGCTCTGTCATGTCGACGCCAACGACTTCTCCAGTCGAGCCCACTAATTGTGCGAGTGCGTAGACATCTCTGCCAGAGCCACAGCCAAGATCCAACACCCTACACCCCTCTAACAAGGGCGGGCACACCAGACCACAACCGTAGTATCGCGACAGCACTTCCGGATGGATATTAGAAAGTAATGGTTTAAGCCATTGCGGTACCGCACTGACATCACAGCATGCATTCGTTTTCAGATCATCGGAGCTCTGTAGCTGACGACCGTAATAGTCCTGAACAAGTTCATGCATCTCCTAACTCCCTATCAATTGTTTGTGTTTACTACACGATCATTGAGGCGCCAGTCATAGTCCAGGTACTCAATATCTATCTTCCCGGCACTAAAGCGGCTGACATCGTCTGCAGTAAACCCCAGTGACCCACTGTGCTGCAGAAAAAACTGCTGCAGTGAGTCGACACCCATCCAGCCTTTCTCAAAATCTTCGTTATACCATTTGAAAATCGAGGAAACCTGCAACGATCTACCCTGCAGTCGGTTTCGAGTGCGGTCTGACAGAAAGAGCTGTTGTTGATCGTCTAACTGCTCATCCAGCTTGGCTGCGTCATAGGCCTCGTTTCTCAGTGCCGGGCAGCCGATGCTCGCGCAGTTCACGGCAAAATGAATGCGTGGATCCTCGTACCGCTGCGACCCTCGAATCAGGTTGTGTTCGATATCATCCAGTGAGCGGCTCTCACCCAGTAGGACGAAAAACTTCTTGCGCCACGGCGACTGGAACAGGCTGCCAAGTTCCTTGATGGATTCAATATTGGGATACTCCGTCAGTATCAATTCCACCGTCCAGGCATTGTACGCATTGATCAAAAAGGCCAATTGATCGTTCGGCGAAGAAAGATCAAAGTTCGCCATGCTGACTCGCGACAATTGGCCGAGATACGCTTGCAGCTCTTTGCGGTCTCGAGCCATTCCTGCGTAGTCCACTTGAGTCGCCTTACCACCATCCACCTCAACTACATGTTTCTTGAGCAGGCCGTCCCAAACCTGGTGGTTGGGCAGTTCTGCGTAACTACCTGTAGAAAACAGAGCCAATATCAACGTCAGAAGAATACCCTTCGCCATTTACCTATCCCCTTCGCCAGGTGTGATAACGCTCCACCAGAGCCAACAGCTTCTGCGGCGCATGCGCTCGCTTCCACTCACCGGCTGCGTATTTATTCGCCTCCGACCAAGTGGGATACGTATGGATAGTGCCCATAATCTTGTTCAGGCCGAGCCCATGCTTCATCGCCAGTACAAACTCTGCCAGTAGATCGCCAGCGTGCTCACCCACAATCGTTACACCAAGTATTTTGTCTTTGCCGGGAACTGTCAGCACTTTCACAAACCCGTAGGCTGCGCTGTCGGCAATCGCCCGGTCGAGATCATCAAGGTTGTAACGAGTCACTTCGTGCGCTATTCCCTGCTCCTGTGCCTCCATTTCATTCAGGCCAACCCGGGCCACTTCAGGGTCGATAAACGTAGTCCACGGAATGACACGATAATCAGCCCTGAACTTCTTCAGGTGACCAAAGAGCGCATTCACTGCCGCATACCAGGCCTGATGAGACGCTGTATGGGTAAACTGATACGGCCCGGCGACGTCACCGGCGGCGTATATATTGGGATAGATTGTCTCCAGGTAATCGTTGGTTTTCACCGTGCGTTCGGTTTCGATGCCCAGAGTCTCAAGCCCGTAGCCGTCGAGACGGGCCGAGCGGCCAACAGCACAGATTAACTGATCAAACGGCAGGCGCTGCTCCACACCGTTGTGCTCAACCACAATAAATTTCTGGTCACCTTCTCTTTCACAGCGCAAGGCCTTGTGATCCGTCAGGACAGCGACACCATCACTGACCAACGACGCTTTCGCCAGCGCTGATACCTCCTCATCCTCGCGCATCATGATTCGAGGTGACATTTCAATCTGCGTCACTTGCGAGCCCAGACGCGCAAAACTTTGCGCCAGTTCGCAGCCGATAGGCCCGCCACCGAGCACAGCCAGACGTGCAGGCGCTTTATCCAGTTGCGCAAACTCGTCCCAAAGCGTGTCACTGGTGACATAACCCACATCGTCAAGGCCTGGCAGCGGGGGCACGAATGGGCTGGCACCGGCGGCTATCACGATGCTGCGAGTGGTCAGGCGTTGGCTGCCGCCTTCGTTGAGCGTAATGTCCACCGTCCAGGGGTCGACAATTCGGGCATATCCCTGCACGACATCCACACCCAGATCGGTATAGCGCTCCACACTATCGTGTGGTTCGATCGCAGCGACTATCCCGTGCACACGTTGCATCACTTTCTTGAACGAAAATGCAGGCTCATTGCCTTGCAGGCCGTAGTTCTCTGCATGGCGTTGTTGATGCGCCAGTTTCGCAGAGCGTATCAGTGCCTTACTGGGCACACAGCCATAGTTAAGACAATCACCACCCATTTTATGGGCTTCAACCAACGTTACCTTGGCTTTAACAGTGGCAGCGATGTAGGACGCCACCAGACCACCGGCACCAGCACCAATAACGATCAGATTGCGATCAAACTTATCCGGCTTTTTCCATTTGGCATAGACACGACGAGCCTGAATAGCCGCCGTGACCTTACGGGCTAACAGGGGGAATATGCCCAGCAACACAAACGACAGGATCAAGCCCGGAGAAAGAATCCCTGACAGACTTTCGAGTTGCGCCAGCTGCGTACCTGCGTTGACGTAAACCAGAGTACCCGCGAGCATCCCCACCTGGCTGACCCAATAAAAGGTGCGCGCCCGAATAGGGGTCAGACCCATAAGCAGGTTAATCATGAAGAACGGGAATATCGGCACCAGTCGCAAGGTGAATAGATAGAAAGCACCATCCTTTTCGACGCCCTCATTAAGCGTCTTCAGACGATCGCCAAATTTTGACTGCACCGAGTCTTGCAGCAAATACCGCGAGACGAGAAAAGCCAACAGTGCGCCAATGCTGGAGGCGAATGAGATAATGACGGTACCCCAAAGTAGTCCAAACAATGCACCACCGACCAGAGTCATTACTGCTGCTCCGGGAAGCGACAAGGCTGTCACCAGCACATAGATGCCAAAAAAGGCACCAACTGCCAACAAGGGTGAGGATGTGCGCCAACCCTGAAACTGGTCCAGGCTGCCTTTTATCCCTTCCAATGTAAGGATGTGCTGCAGGTCAAAAGCAAAGAACCCAGCGATCAGTACGCAGAGTAAAATTATCAGGCCAATCTTTTTCATTGTTGTTTCTCCTTCAGGGCACCGCCACAGCTGCTTCCCTGTCCGGCAGTACAGCCGAAACAGTGATCCGCAACGCTGATACCAACACCGTCAACATCATGGGTTAAAAGGTCGCGCAAGTGCGGGCGTGTCATGCCCCCCAGGCTCAGACCCAGTTGCTGGTTGAAATCACAATCAGACAGGAAACCCCGCCAATCCACGCTGAGCGCACTGCGACACATAACATTATCGAGGTTAGCCGAAAGGTGGTTGTCTTTAAGTAACGCCATGTAATTGTGAAACTCTCCTTTAGAAATAAGCATCGATCCAAACCTCTGTATCGGCATATTGGCCAACACATAGAGTTCATTGAAAACTATACCGAAGTGTTCGTCTAACTCTCTCTTGTAGTCATTCTGCAGCGCGGCCTGATCCGGTGGCAGGCTGGCCCCTTGCGGGTTGTAGACAAGATTGAGTACAAGGCCGGAGCCCTGCTGGCCATATCCAAGCGCATTGAGCCGCCGCAGTGCAGCGATGCTCTTATCAAATACGCCCTTGCCGCGCTGCTGGTCTACGTTCTCAAGCGAATAGCAGGGTAACGAGGCCACTACTTCCACCTTATGTCGTGCGAGAAACGCCGCGAGGTCGTCTTGGCCGGGCTCAAACAGTATAGTCAGATTGCAGCGGTCTATGACACGCACACCCAAGTCAGTTGCCGTTTCCACAAGATCACGAAACCGCTCGTGCAGCTCGGGCGCCCCTCCCGTTAGGTCGAGTGTCTTGATGTGCCGCGCTTTCAGAACTTCGGGTATCAGGTTCAGTGTGACGGCGTCCATCATTTCGGTACGGGAGGGACCAGCGTTGACGTGGCAGTGCACACACGATTGGTTACAGCGATAACCGAGGTTTACTTGTAGCGTATCGAGGCGCCGCCGAACAATCGGCGGAAAGTCTGAAACCTCAAGCAATGGTAAAGTGGCATGCATTCTTTGAATCCTGTATTACGCGACAAATTCGCTGTTAGTCTCACTCAGCTACCGTTGATAGATGACTCGCAGGCGACTTTGTTACAACGCCTAACCAAATTTCCCTGGAAAATTGGATTCACAAGGTGTCCGCCGTTTTATCGCATTCAATCAGGATTAGTCTCAATCGTATACCCCGCCAGCATACCCTGTCTGGCCAACAGCACTGTCCGCAGGCAGAACAACTGGCAGAATTCGGGACAAATAACGTACAATCCGGGGAATACGCTGGCTTCCCCCAAAGGATCAGGTATTTGCTTCACACAGCGCAGATGATTCACAGCACATACAGAAAAGTCTGACACTAGGTGTAGAGATACTCGGGATGCAGTGCCTTTTATTACCAGTCACGATTGTTGTCGACGTTTGAATAAAGTGGGTTTTTTGTGAACAGTGATGAGCTCGAACAACTAAAGCGTGGAGACCAAAAGCTGTTTTCACGGCTTGTCCGAGATCATCATCACGCACTAATTGCCCTTGCCAACCCCATCGTCGGCGGCAGTGAAGCAGAAGAAGTCGTCCAGAATGCGTGGGTGAAGGCCTACAAAGCCATATCCAAATTCGAGGGAAAGTCCGCGCTGCGAACATGGTTAAGCCGAATTGTCATTAATGAGGCGAAAATGCAGCTTCGGAGTCGCAAACGGGAGTTCCTGTTTGCCGATATGGGCGACACGCAGGAAAATCACGATGCCCTGACGGATCGCTTTTCAGAAAATGGCCGGTGGAAAAACTCACCCGCAAACTGGCATGTAGACTCACCAGATGCCCTGCTGATGAGTTCCGATCTGGAGCAATGTCTAGAGCAATTACTCGCTGAGATTCCATCGAATCAGCGGGCTGTACTTGAAATGCGCGATTCCAGTGGCATCCCCTTCGATGAAATTTGTAACGAACTGGCCATCTCCGCATCTAATGCCAGAGTGTTGTTGCACAGGGCCAGAGCGGAATTGTTTAAACTTGTAGATCATTATCAGGAGACAGGCGAGTGTTAAGTTGCCGTGACGTTGTTCAGGATGCCGACCTATTGCTGGCCGGTGAGCTGACGTNGCAGCGTCGTTTATCTTTGAAAATGCACCTGTTAATGTGCCGCCACTGTCGGCGGTACGTAAAGCAGTTGCGTGTCCTGATCCGCGCCGTACCGTTTATGCATACCAAAGCCAGTGATGACGAAGTGGACCAGGTGATGGCCCACATTTGTTCCGGGGATGAATCCGAGCACTGAGTCACCGATAGGGCTAACGCCTGGCGCTGCAACACCTCGTCATAACGATCGCGAGGTAATCATGAAAAAGATGCAATTGGCAGTTTCTTTACTGCTTGTTCTGGCCGGTACACACGTTCTGGCTGTCACCGAAAAAAATGGCTTCGATCTGAGCAGCAGCCTGGTACCCACTGGTGAAATTCTTGCTGGCGGCCCACCCAGGGATGGTATTCCCGCTATCGACCGGCCCAACTATGTCGCCGCCGCGAAGGCGCAGTATCTCAAGGATACCGATCTGGTTTTAGGGCTGGTGCACAACGGAATTGCGCGGGCATATCCAATCCGGGTACTGGTATGGCATGAGATTGTTAATGCCGAATTTGACGGCGAACCCGTTGTCGTCACGTTTTGCCCGCTGTGTGGGACCGGCCTCGCGTTTTCTGCAACGGTGGGCAACCAGAATCTTGATTTTGGGGTCTCCGGCCTACTTCATAACAGCGATCTTCTAATGTATGACCGTCAGACAGATAGTCTGTGGTCGCAGATCCCTGGCCGTGCTGTGACGGGCAAAATGGCCGGTACGGAACTGAAGCGCCTGCCCGTGGTCCACTTACCGTGGAAAGAATGGCAACGGCAATACCCTGATAGCGAAGTCCTCTCGTTGGATACCGGGTCTAACCGTGACTATAGTCGCGACCCTTATGCAGGCTACGACAGAACCGAGCGTCTATTTTTTCCGGTATCCAAGAGTGACCGCAGGTATTCTCGCAAGACATGGGTACTAGGCCTTCAGTCAAACGGTGTATCAAAGGTCTGGCCCTTTCCAGAGCTGGCAAAAACCGGCGGCAAGGTGATGGATACGTTTGCCGGGCAGCCAGTGGTAATTCGCTATGATGCAGCCCAATCGACCGCATCGGCCCACGATGCCGACGGGAATTTGTTACCAGCAGTTCGTGCCTACTGGTTTGCATGGTATGGGTTTTACCCAGACACAGAAGTTTACAAAGCTGAACCCTGACGTTAGACGCGATCAGGAAATTTAACCCACGGGAGATAGTTAAAATGGATCGTAATCGCGTAGCTAACGCCCTGGTGCTGCTTCGTCTGGGCGTCTTTGTCGTCATGTTATTCTGGACGCTGGACAAATTCATCAACCCACAACACAGCAGTGGCATCTTCGAAAAGTTCTATGGCTTATCGGGAATGTCTGCAAACTTCTTTATGTTGATTGGCATCGCACAATTGGCTCTGGTGCTGGCATTTGTCGCTGGTTACAAAAAGCGCTTCACCTATGGTGCGGTGTTGATCTTACATCTGGTATCGACGCTTTCGTCCTGGCAGCAGTACATGGATCCATTCAACAACCTGCTGTTTTTTGCTGCCTGGCCGATGTTGGCTGCCTGTTTTGCGCTATATTACCTGAGAGACATGGACACCCATTGGACGATTGACAGAAAGTGACGTCACACAGCTTTACCGTGGATTGCTCAAGTACTGACGACTAACGGTTGGGAACTCGCGAAACATTGTTGAGGGTAGCCGGTGGCCTTGGCGCTATTGTCATGGCCAAGAGGAATAACCAAGTGAAATAGTCAGGATAGGTTTTTTTCAGCAGTGAGCAATTGATTCTGCCTGGACGACCCTGTAAATAATTCTGTGTAACTGCCAGGGTTAAATGTAATCCGCCAAGCGCTCATCGAACTCGATCATAAATCTATTCAGTGCCAGTTTCCAATTACGGATCGGCATAGTCCATTTTTTCGACGCCTGCTGGATTGCCAAGTAGATCACTTTCAGTGCCGAGTCATCAGTCGGAAACAGCTTCCGCTTTTTGACAGCCTTTCGTATGACACTGTTGAGCG
>CACSIL010000007.1 GCA_902705825.1 Halioglobus japonicus
TACCCGGAAGACATCCGCAAAGCCATCTACACGACGAACGCCATCGAGTCGCTCAACAGTGTCATACGAAAGGCTGTCAAAAAGCGGAAGCTGTTTCCGACTGATGACTCGGCACTGAAAGTGATCTACCTGGCAATCCAGCAGGCGTCGAAAAAATGGACTATGCCGATCCGTAATTGGAAACTGGCACTGAATAGATTTATGATCGAGTTCGAAGAGCGCTTGGCGGATTACATTTAACCCTGGCAGTTACACAGAATTATTTACAGGGTCTCTTGCCCTGGTGGGTAAGCGTGATCATATCGTCGCTGGCTTACTGGGTGCTGGGAATCTTACTGCCCTCAGTGGAGTTTCAAAGTCCACTCTTCAAAGGTATCCAAACTGGATTGCCCCATCTTGCCCCTGTTCTGGCATTGATCCTTCTAGTACCAGCCCCCATATCGGCATTTAACGCGTGGCGAAAACGGAAATTGCTGGACTCTCAAAGGAGTGTAGCAACCATTCGTGACCTATCCTGGCGTGAATTTGAGGAACTTGTAGCCGAATCATATAGAAGACAAGGCTATCAAGTATTAGAAAATCATCGGGGTGGTTCTGATGGTGGAGTTGATATACGACTTAGAAAGGATGGTGCGCTTCACCTGATCCAGTGCAAACATTGGAAGTCTCAGAAAATTGGTGTAGGGGTTGTTCGGGAATTGTATGGGGCTATGGCTGCGGAAGGTGCTGCCAGTGCCAGTGTAGTATGTAGTGGAATGTACACACAGGAAGCCCGAAATTTTTCTTCAGGCAAGAATATTGACCTTGTAGATGGTCCCACACTGGACTTGATGATTCGGCAAGTTCAGCCAGCAAAACCCGTAACTAACGTTCCACCGCAATCAAGAAAATCAACCAGATCAATGTGTCCAAAGTGTGGTAATTCAATGGTGCTCCGAAGGGCACGAAAAGGGAAGAATGCCGGGAGTGAATTCTACGGTTGTTCTACTTTTCCAAAGTGTCGGTACACTCGGGAGTTATAGTAGCCTCCACGGAAAATAAACCTGTCCCCAATGTTAGTGCCGGGATTCGTAAAAGCCAGGCACCGGGAAAGCGCGAGACAGGTTCGGGCGCATTCAAGGCGATAGATGCTAAGCCACTTTAGACGCACTCTGGTATGCTGATTGGCGCTTACCCGTTGGAAAAGCAGTCTGCTTCCCGCTTATACTTGCACTACCCTGTATACTCCCGCGACTGTAAAAAAAGCCAACGCTCAAAGTCAGCTATTCTAAGAATTTTGTCTCATGCATCCAAGGTCTTTGTGATGTGAAACGTCAGTACCAGGTTCACTCGGTTCACTTTGTGGGTGCGAGCACCAAGTCACTGCCGGTTGATATGGGCTCCAATACGCTGTTGCTGGTTACCTGCAATCTCATTAGTGGACTGCCTCCGTAGCCATTTTTTTCAGCGTCACTCTATCCAGTTTGCCGGTTGCGTTGAGCGGCATTTCAGCGAGAACAATAATCTCCTCGGGCGATTTGTAGCCAACCCGCGCGCGGGCAAACTTGATGAGCTCCTGTGTGCCCGGTTTAGGGACGCCTGCCTTGAGTGTGATGTAGGCGCGTACATTCTCGCCGTGGCGTGGATCATGCACCCCAACCACGCCGGCGCTGGACACGGCATCATGCTCAAGCAGCGCGGCCTCTACTTCCTGCGGACAGATGTTTGAGCCGTCGTGGATAATGATCTGCTTTTTACGGCCGTGAAACCAGAGATAGCCTGTGGAATCTATACTCATTATATCGCCGGTATCCAGCCACCCATCGACGATGGTAGCGGCTGTCGCCTCGGAATTGTTCCAGTAGCCAACCATATTGCCTGGAAACTTGATCCAGAGTTGACCGGGTTCCCCCGTCGGTACCTCCAGGCCACTGCTGTCGCGCAGCAACGCTTGGTATCCTGGCGCCAACGGCCCCACTGAACCAACCTTGAGTGCCGCTGGTGGCGTCACTGTCGGGATGCCAATTTCAGTCATGCCGTAGTCTTCATCAATGGCAATACCGGCGAGCCGGGTGAATTCCAACTCAAGCGCCTCGGAGACTTTGTCGCCCCCGGAGAAGCACGCCTTTACAGAGAAAAAATCCTCGCGATGTGCCTTGTGCTCCTGAGTCAGCGCATACAGCGCTGTCGGCAGCATCCAAAGTTTTGTGGGGCGTTCTTCCCGCAGCAGCGGCAGTATTTCATCGCCATCAGAGGTGTGTGGCACCACTACGCATCCCGCCGACGCCAGTGTCATCATAGACAGGTGGTGTCCTCCGACGTGGGATGCCGACCCGCCAGGCAGCATAATGTCGTCGGGCCCCATATCGAAACTCTTCACCGCACTCGCGCAAATCCAGCCGAGGGTTTCAAAGCTGTGGCATACGCCCTTGGGTTTGCCGGTGCTCCCTGAAGTGAAAAAGATAATGGCAGGGTCGTCGGGTTGGGGCGATACAAAATCGCGGGCCTGAGTGTTCTTCACGATGGTGCTGAAGCTGCGATCACCAGAGCTTTCGGTGTCGCTGTAATACACCTGGCCCAGTGGCAGATTGTTGGCGTACTTGCTGGCTAGCAAGTCGCTTCTGCGCTCTTCGTGGGTCAGTAATAGCCGGGCGCCCCCAATCTCCAGCGCGTGATCAATCTCCGCAGCCATGTAGCGATAGTTAAGCGGCATGGCGACCAGACCGCATTTCATGCATGCCACGTAGTGTATGAGAAGCTCTGAACGATTCGGCATCAGCGATGCGATTCTGTCACCCGGCTTGAGTCCGATATTCAGGTAGGCAGTGGCAAGCCGGTTGCTCTCGTCATCCAGCTCCCGCCAGTTCCAACGCTTACGCCGCGAGACCAGCGCATCCGCTTCGGGCTTCGTATCGAGACCCACTTTCAGTATATCGTGAAGAGCAATAGGCTCCTCCAATGGTGGCCCTGCCACTGGCATCGTGACTCCTCCTTCTGAATCTCATACGTATGCGATCAGCGTTTTCACCGGTACAGGAATAGTAAACGAACGAAGCGAGATGCGCATTTGCCGACAGAGAATACTTGTAGAAGTGTGCTGGGATTGATGCTGGTGCTGCAGGGGCACTTTTCATATATGGCATATATGCGCTAATGTAATGCCTTCATTGTGTTGCTGATGCACCTAAAAACATAAAAATAGTGCCCAAAAAACTCTTCTACCGGCTCAGGGGTTACATGTGAAGCCAAGTCATCTAGGTCTGTTGCTACTGTTAGTCGGCAACTTTTTTCTGGCCAGTAACTTTGTGGTCGGAGATTTTGCATCATCATTGATGCCGCCATGGCAACTGGCATTCTCGCGCTTCTCAATTGCTGCACTGGTGCTCATTCCTTTCTCCTGGCACCTTTTCAGGGCGCACGCGAGGCAGCTCTATGAGTTGCGCTGGCCGCTTTTCTTCCAGGCCTTCTTTGGCGTCACGCTTTCGGCAGGTTTTGCGTTTGAAGCACTGGATTCGATCACCGCTATTACCGGCGGTTTCATTTTTGCGATGGCGCCGATGGTCACAATGATTATGGCGCACTTCTTTCTGCGAGATCACCTCAGTCCCATTCAAGTTTGTGGAATCCTTGTCAGTATCGTTGGTGTGATGGGGATTGTGTCGCAAGGCAATCCCGCGAATCTGCTGAAGTTGGCATTCCCGGTAGGTGTCTGGTGGATGGTGGCCAATGTCTTCAGCTATGCCATTTTTATGATACTGGTAAAGAAATACTACACCAACCTGCCTTCGCTGCTGGTGATTAATACCATCCTGATGATTGGCGCCATACTGCTGGTTGTACCTGCGACACTGGAGTACCTGCTCGAAAACCACGCGGGAAATACTCTGAAATTGGACCTGACAATTCTCTATGCGGGTGTTGTCACCGGTGCGCTGGCATACGGGCTTATCATTCGCGGTACGCATTTATCAGGAGCCAGATTGTCTGGCCTGTTCATATATTCCCTGCCGGTGTTTTCAACCCTACAAGCGGCTGTTGTTCTGGGAAGAAAGCTGTACAGCTATGACTATATAAGTATTGTTATCATTTGCATCGGCATGGTGCTGTGCTTGCTGCCGATGCTCGGCAAGCAGCAAGACCAGGAGCACGAAGCGGCCTGATTAAATCCGACATGCATTGTCGCCTGTGATTTAGCCTGCAGTCCTGCTGCTATTGATTGGACTTTGCCATGTTTTTCTCAGGCACAAGTTCAATTTCAAACAACAGTGGCCAGCACTTTCCGGCGACAATCAGGTTTCCCGTATCGCTGTTATACGTGACCCCGTTGAGAACGTAGGGATAGATCAATGTCTGGGGATCGGGGTTGATGCCAGTCAGGTCGATCCATGCGGTCACCTTACCTGTTTGTGGAGAAATTCTCGCAATCAGATCAGTCTGCCAGACGTTTGCGAAAATTTCCCCGTCGACATAGACGAGGTCATTCAGAAAACCGACTTCGCCGTAGCTGTCGCTAACGGTGATATAACGCGTTTGCTCCAGTGTATCTGGATTCAGGAAAATCAACGCTGCAGAGCCATCACTCATGATTAACTCGCTACCATCGGTTGTCAGTCCCCAACCCTGAGCCGGATACGAGAATGTTTTCTCAAGCTTGAAACTCTGGCTGTCGTACACAAAGCCAATATTAGACTTGTAGGTGAGCTGAAATACCCGGTTCCCGAGTATTGCCAGGCCTTCACCAAAATACTCGGGGCTCAGGCTGTGCTCCTGAATGATGCGTCCGGACTGCATATCCGTCTTCAGCAATTTGGATTGGTTGTAACGACCGGTACTTTCATACAGATAGCCGTCATGCAGTTGCAGGCCCTCGGTGTACGAGCTTACGTTGTGAGGGAAGGCTTTGATAATCTTGTAGCGGTAAACCGGAATGCTCTGCTGTGCCAGCACTTGCTCTCTACTCACCTGCTGTCGGTTGCGGGGTGAATCCGCCCGCTTGATAGTGTCCGCCGCGCAACTGGCTAAAAGCAGCAGCAACAGGCTGATAGCGAGTAATCTATTTAGCATCCTCTTCTCCCGATTTGTCCGGGCAACAAACGCCTAAGTGGCAGTATGCTGTGGCTCTATTTGTGTCCATGCGAGTTATTGTGGCGCCCTGGAAATAGCACTTCGCGGTGGATTAACCCAATTCAAATGTAGTAATACCGAAGATTTTTTCGTCCGCCAGTACAGGCTGCTCTTTTTGATACATTCGAGCTGTGCCAAAGACTTTTTGCATGTTGTAGTGTTTCGCGATATCCAGGGCGAAAGAATTGATCTCGGGAATATCGATAAGAACAGTTTCACCGCAGATATCTGATTGGACAACTCGTAGCAGCTGATCTGCGATCTCGGCAGTGTCTGCAAAGAGCGGACCAATTTTATGACCATCAACACAACGACGGCGCAGTACAAAGCCCCTTAACTCGCCATCATCCACACAGGCCAGAAAGCGAGAATCCGGCTGATGTATCCAGTTGTACAAAAAATCCGATCTTATGGCCGGAAAGCACTGCTGGTCGTAGCGATCAATGTCTTCAAAATCGAGGTTGTCCAGGGTTACCAGGTTCGACTCGTCATACAACAATGGAGCAGCCTCAAACTGATAGCGGTGATTCTCATAGTAGGGGATGTATCCGATATTTTGGTAGATCCCGACATTCTCCAGCACCCCGTCAATCCCCACATTCCTGTCGCCGCAGTAGGCTAGCCGCGCCCGGGTCAATTCAAGCCCATAGCCTTGGCCCCGGTGCTCTGGGGCAACAATGTATAGTCCACAGAAGGCGAAATTGGCACCGTAAGTAACGGCGCTTCCAACCGCCATGATTTCACCATTCAATACGCCCTTGAAAAACCCGCTGGGGTCAGCACTATAAAACAGTGCCGCATCATGCAAGCCCGGGTTCCAACCCTCTCTTCTGGCCCACTCGATGGCCAGCGCGGCATCTTCCTGAGACATCTCGCTTATTATTAACTCGCTCTCAGGCATATCATCCTCGGCATTTCTATCGACGGTTGAACATCAGAAGCAGGTGGCCTTTGGCAAAATAGAAATCTGGAAGGTGTTTGTCAACACCGGCCAGTATTTACTCTTACCGGCAAAGCCGGTAATTGCAGTTGCGCAACACACTGCCAGTGATAACACTTCAAAGTATGCCAGTGCACTGCCAGCCACCTGCTGCTTGGGCGTGAAATTGCTGTGTGGTATCGTATTTCGTTGAGTCCGCCACTGCATTTGGAGCCTGATAACATGAAGCAACTTCTTGCCAGCTTGACGCTGACACTAATCGCGATTGTCACGACAGGGTGCAGTTCCTCCAATGGTGCCGCGCCGGGCGATGTGCTGCTGTTTTCTACCGACTATGGTCTCGGGCTTATCAACGGTGCCACCAATGGCCCTGATAGCCACGCGGCCGACGTTGATGACGCGTACGCAGTGACATTGGCGCTCGATGGCAATCTCGATATTCAGGGTATCGTGACACTCTTTGGCAACGACAAAGCCAAGCCCTCCCACGAGTCTGCTTATCGGGGTTTGAGCGCTCTTGGGTACACCAAGGACATTCTGGCGCTGGGCGCTCAGGGTTTTCTGGATGCAGAGGCTGTCCAGTTCGACCCGCCTGGAGAGGAGCTCCCACCCTTTTGTATCAATGATGGTGTGCAATTGATGAAGGATGTACTGGACCGCAACGCCAGTGACACCGTAACGCTATTCGCCTTGGGGCCCTTCACGGATATTGCCTGCCTGTTGAGAGCCTATCCAGACAGCTTCAACAAGCTGAAGCAGATCATTGGCCTGGTGGGTTCCGGGGATGGCAAGCCGGTGCTGCAAGGCATTGATGTGGTCGATTTCAATTTCGCCATGGACCCGACCGCGCTGGGGCTGGTGATACAACAGGAGCAGGTGCCCTTTGTGGCGATAATGTTTGAAGTCTCCCAGTTCGGTACATTGACCAATGATGTAATCGAGACCTGGGCGAGTTCAGGTACGCCCGAACAACAATACTATGGCCAGGCAACACAGCAGCATGCAGCCTACTGGGATGCCATCTTTACGGAGACAGACGGGCAGGCGCTGTTCGACGCTCACACGGTTTACTACTTTCTCAACCCCCAGCTCTATGACTGTGCCGACCATAGGGTTGCCACGGCGATTGTAGGCGGCTATCCCGATACCAGTGCGTCCACCACAAAGAACTTTTTCACGGTAACAGCGTCACCGGTAACGCCGCCCGAGGGGGCGACGGTCTATACTGGGTCGGTACGCGGTTGCTCCGGCTTTGTGGATGCCGATTCAGTAGACTCGCTGGAAGAAACTGTCCAAGCGAGTATTCGTCGTTACTAGCAATGCCGGGTTATAGCTATAGCGTCTTCAGATACTCCAACAGATCCCACAGGGCGTCTTCGTCTTCGCCCCAGTCGTAGCCGCCATTGTAAACGAGGCCTGTGTGACCGCTGTTGCCGTAACCGGCTTTGCGGGTGTCATAGAGCATGGCCCTGTCGGTATCCACTGCGCGGTCCCACACGAAGCCCACATAGTCCTGGTCGTAGGCAAAGTTGCCTCGATAGAATGTCTCCGGGCGATCGCCTGTGAGTAAGTGATACAGGGTAGGCACCGAGCCGTTGTGCAGGTAGGGCGCCGATGCCCAGATGCCATTCAGAGGCAGTGCGGCATAGCCACCGGTGGGGCTCACGATCTCGTCATCTGGATAGGGGGAGCCGTCACTTTGATAACATTCCGGCTCCCCGGTACACGCTTCGCGCAGCTGGGCAATCAGCGAAGTCACCGTAAAATCGGTCAGAACCTCGGCGCGGTTTGGATCCGTCCCCACCTCAACCGGATCGACTACTGCCGTGTTTCCCGCAAAGTGACAACTTGCACACGCTTGTTGATATATTGCCTCACCGCGATTATAGCGTTCCTCAGAAACATCAAACGGATAGGGGTAGGCGGGCAGGCCATTGGTAAAGGGCGCAGCCTCCAGCACGTTGTCCATATTGACGGCCGTTGGGTCGCCACCGCTTACCGTCAAGGATGCTGCGACTTCGCGGTAATATAGATTCACGACGCTGAAATCCCACTGATAGCGATAGTGGTCAGACATTTTCCAGACAGAGGGAATATCAGCTGGCGCCGGTGCGGGAGGGAGCGCTTCTTCCAATGTGGGATCTGTAGTCGTGCTCAAATTCGCGGCTGATGCACTTGTGGCAGACGCGAAGGAGAAGACGTCCAGTGACCCCGGCATGCCTGACAGTAGCCCAGGGTCTGGCACGTTATAGGTGTAAAGATCGACAGTTTCTTCGAGGATTTTCTCTACAGCCAGAGCTGGAATGGATATTTGTTGCATGAAGAACTCAGTCAATGCGGTGCTCTTGTAATATTCGCGCTCCTGAATTTCCTGCTCCAGATAGTCTGGATCGAAGCCGTAGAACCAGCCTAGCGGTTTCGCCTCGATGGCGGCCTGAATATTGGCTGCGGTAAACGCCGCGTCATTCACGGTGTCCAACGTGGCCTGTGAAAACATCGTCTGGGGAGTGGGTGCACCGATTATTCGCAGCAGTTCACCGTTGTTATCGGTCACGCCACCTGTATGGCACCCCATGCAACTTAAGGTGACATAATTCGCGCTGGGGTCAGCAAACCCTGTAGCAGGTAGTGAAAAGGCAAAACCCAGCGGCAGGAAGTTGTCGGGGTCGTAAGGATCGGGCCCGAGACCAAAGCGACTGAATTGTTCATCTGCTGTACCCCAGTACTGCGGGAACAGTTCCGGCAGGAGACGGAAAATCAGCATCTGGTACCCGACGAAGTTGGTCAGGTCATGCTTGATCGCCAGTGGCGCGAGTCTAAAGGACTCAAACTCCGCCGCGTTGTCACTGAGAAAAGTATCGAGCGCCTCCATACGCTGGCTACGCTCCTGCTGCCACCAGAAGTAATCACTCCCGTTGTTGCTGCTATCGGTGTCACTGCATGCGGCGATTACGGCAACTGTAACCGCCAAGAATGTGTTCCTTCCTAAAGTGATCAAAATCTGCCCCCTTGTCTTATATTTATATTATGCAGGTGTTACAGCTGTATGCTGGTCGGGGGTTTCAGCTGCTGTGAGCTTTGTCCCGGTACAGTATCGCTGTTTGGGTATCCTTAGTATCGTAGCGCAGAATTTATGTGTATTCCGTGAAAAAATGCTGATATGTGAAACGTGTCAATCTCAGGGGTTTCCTGGGGCTAAGGAATAGATTTGTTAGCCTGGGCGCCCTGAGTTTACTACGCCGATACTCGTTTTCTCGTCGCTTTGCATATCAAACCTTGGTCAAGGGCTGGCAATCTGGAACGGCGTGATCCTTTCAATGGCCTCCTCGAGGCACATTCCAGCGTGCCGATTGGCTCCAATCCGTTGGAAATGTTGCCTTCATCCCGCTTATACTGGGACTGCCCCGTATACTCCCGCGACTGTAAACACCAGCGCTCAAAGACAGTTACTTTATGAATTTTGTCTCACGCATCCTGGCATCCCGCGCATTGAGTCGCGCTAAAAAGCTTGCTGCTAATGGCCGCGCAGACGAGGCTCTGCGCCAGCTGAGCCAGCTCGTCCGTCAGCGGGACAACCCCGTTTTAGAGCGCGCCTTGGTCGATCTCCGCCTGAAAAACTGCTCTGCACGTGAGCCTGCCATGAGTGAGGTCGGGGAGCCCGGGGGCGATACTGCGGGCGTTATGGAGTTCCGCGAAGGCATCCCAGAAGTCGACGCAGCCGATTTCTCGGTGCCGTTGCTTAGGCGTGCAATCAGTGAAGCGGGCTACCTGATCGTACGCGGCTTTTTTGACCAGCAAGATGCCGCCGAATTGCGTGGCTGCGTCGACGCATCGCTGAATGCCCGCGTCGATATCGAGTCCGATAACGAGGCCAAGCCTGCCGACAATCCCTGGTACTATCCATCGCCTCATTTCCCTGGTAAGCACGTCTCGTTTGCCAGCGAAGCTAGCAAAAAAACCTATATGCGTACCGGTTCTATCAGGGTCATCGATTCTCCACGCGGTTCCTTCAAGGTGTTGGATATCTATCGAAAACATCGCATGAAAGCGATCGTCGAAGCATACTTCGGAGAGCCAGCAGTACTGGCTACGCGCAAATGGGTTTTCCGGCTGGTCACTCCCCGCGATGATGTTGGTAAAGGCATTGGTGGCGGCTGGCACCAGGACGGACGCTTTATGGGGCAGGACATTCGCGCGCTGAATATGTGGGTCGCGTTGAGTGATTGTGGGCACGGGACTGCCGCGCCAGGTATGGCGATAATACCCAAGCGCATCTCAACCATACTGGAAACAGGCACACGCGAAGCCCAGTTTAACTGGGTGGTCCCGCCGTCACTGGTCGAGGAGATAGCGCAGGCTGCGCCACTCACAAAGCCCCACTTCGCTGCTGGAGATGCCCTGTTCTTCGACCATTTCAGCCTGCACCGTTCCGGCCACGACGAAGGCCAGAGCGAGAACCGCTACGCGCTGGAATCCTGGTTCTACGCCAGTTCAGCCTCGGCTGATAATGCGGTAATCGATCTGGTCTAAGCGGGCAGCGAGTTGGAAGCGGGTAGAGGCATAAAAAAACCGCCCTGAGGCGGCTTTAGATGTTGTGGTGGAGGCGGCGGGAGTTGAACCCGCGTCCGCCAGTACTCTGCCTTCGGCTCTACATGCTTAGATTCCGTTAATTAATTTAACCGCACACAGCCCAACGGGCAGGACGTGATTGGCGATTTCTGTAAAAGTTTAGCAGCTTGGCCCAGAACATACCTCGCAGCGATCCAGTTCTATATGACAGTCAGTAGCGCGGGGCTGGCACCTTGCTAGAGACCGCTGGTGGACGAATCCGCCAGAAGTGCTTCACTTGGCTGCTTACGCAGCTAGTTGAGCACCATAGTTGTCGTCATTGGCAACTAATAGTTTGCAGCTTTTGATTAACGTGATTGGCTACCATCACGGCATGCACCTTAGGGTTCGCAACCGTCGTCGAATCCAAATCGCCCCCATTAGTGAGGGCGCATTATAACGCATAATGTCAGCTTGTGGGGCAAACCAATGGTGAAGATGCCGCAATCGGGTTGGTGGGGCACAATTCCTTGCTGATGAGCTTCTCGATGGATTGGCAGGGGTTTTCACTGGCCAGCACGCGTTTCAGCAGGCTTTCGCCCAGCACAGACAAGCCGCCGGTCATCACCGCGGCCCAGCCTCGCCATAACAGGCCGGTAGCATTGGGAACGATACCGGGGTCGGTGAGGGGCCCCTTGATCTGTACCGTGTTAGAGAACACGCTGCCCACTGAAATACCCACGCCTTCGCGGCC
The DNA here is from genome assembly GCA_902705825.1 of Halioglobus japonicus. Taxonomy (GTDB): domain Bacteria; phylum Pseudomonadota; class Gammaproteobacteria; order Pseudomonadales; family Halieaceae; genus Marimicrobium. The sequence continues at coordinate 11,346 of CACSIL010000007.1, forward strand.
CCTGGAGTCGAAGCTCATCTGCATGGTTTCTTTTGCGAGGTCGATATGCAGCTGGCCCAGCAGGTTGGCCTGGTTGGTGCGTGCCGCGAAGCCGTAGGGGGTAACTCCCTTGCCATCCTTGAACAGGGCCACGGTCACGCCGCATTCCACTTCCTGCTTTTTCTTCTCGATACCGGGTATGAGGGTTTGAAACACGGTGGAGGCCAAGTTGGCGGTCAGGAGTACGGAGTTGGCGTAGTCGAAAGGCCCTTTGCCCAGTTTCAGGAAGATCAGGCCGTTGGTTGTCGCTGCCAGCGCTGCCTCGCTGTCTCCCTGGCCCTCCAGCGAGACAAAACCACTGCGGGGGTAGGTGTTCTTGCTGGAGAGCCCGTTCACGTTCTCGAAGGTGCTGGTCAGCTTGAGCGTGGGCGGTGTGGCTTTGGCATTGAAGGCTAGATCGACCTCGCCATTGCCCTGATTCAGCTCGCTGCTGCTGGCCTTGAGGCTGAGTTGCCCCGCGGTGAGATCGCCCGTGAGCGATATATTCTTCGCGCTAACAGCCGTGCTGAGCAGTGAATCGAGCTGCGCAGATACTGTGGCATTGAAGCCTTCCAGCGCATCCAGGGGCAGAGGGTCACTGCTGAATAATTTATCGCCGGGTTTGGTTGTACTTTCATCGTCCGATAAAAAGCGCAGCGGCGCGAGCAGCACATCGCCCACGTAGTCAGCGCTGGTTTTTGCGACGGAGGCGAGCGTTGACGATGTAGAATCTTTCTTCTTGGCTTTGTTCTTTTTGTCTTCCTTCAGGTAGGCATTTTCCCAGGGCAGCAGCGACAGCGTGCCACTGTGAATGGTAATAGCCAGCATCGGCGGTGTGTTTTTATAGTAGCGTACGGTACCGGTCAGCTCTGTCTCGCCCCATTGCAAACTGCTGATGTCGGCCTCCATGCCGTTGGAGAGCCGCGTTGCCTTCATTGTCAGTTGGCGCCGTGCCTGCAGTGTATTGCTCTGTGCGGATTTGTCCGCCTGCAGGTTGATATAGCCGGTGAGGTTGCTCAGCAGTTCGCCAATATTACGCCCCTCACTGTTCAGTTTTGCCGAGCCGGAGACGGGCACATGGTCCTCCTGCTCGTTGTGAATAAGGAACTGGTCGAGGTCGATATTGGCGACTTCTGCCGTACCCTCCAGCGTTGCATTGCTGTCCTTCCAGCTCATTTTCCCCTGGCTCTGCAGGCTGCCATTTTCGGTGCTGAAGTTCATTTTTTTCAGGTCGATGAGATCAGTGCCGGAGACAACTTCCAACTCTACATCTGTCAGTGGTAGTTCGAACAAACTCATCGCTTTAACGTTGAGTGTGGCTTGCGCATCACCGAGCTTTTCCAGTGTGGGTTGTAGCTCTGTGTCTTCGCTCTCCTCGGTGGATTCGGGGAGCAGTGCTATCAAGCTGTCGATATCCAGCTTGTCTGATTCCAGCGCGGCCACGAACCAGGGGTTGCGCCCGGCCACCAGAGAGAGGTTGCCTGTTAAATCCTGCTGGATAGAAGTGATGTCGAGTTTCTCAATCTCTATACCTACAATGCGCTCCTTATCGATCACCAGGCGCGAACTACCGGTAAATTCCAGCGTTTCTGCCGCGCTGGCTGGCCGTTTCCAATTGTTGTCCGGGCGTACATCCACGGAGACTTTTGCCGCCCCGCGCATCGCTGTAAACACTTCTTTCATGCCATCGCCCTGGCTGGTGAAGTTCAGCGTGCCGGAGCTGCGGCTGTAAAACAGGCCCTGCTGGCGGAACATGTCGGGTATATCCAGGTCACTGAATTGCGCTTTCAATTCGAAGTTGGTGGGCTCGTTGGGCGATGCAGCGGCCTCCAGCGTGAGGTTGAGAACGCCGTCATCGGTGCCCTTACCCACGGCGACTAACTTGCCCCCGCTTGATGTGCGCTCCAATGTGGCAGTGGCCTCGCGCATTTTCAGGGCAGGGGATTGCAGATCCTCAATATTGAGATTCACCGCCAGCTCCAGTTCCGGCAGAATATTCAGGTAATCCGGCAATGCGAGCCCCGGAAGTGGAGCGGAATCTGGCTTGTCGAAGAGAAAGCCCAGGTCAATGTGGGAGCCTTTCAGGTCGATGCTGAGCTTGCGCTGCTCCTCGCCGGAAAGCACGACTGAACCACTGAGTTGGCCCTTGCCCAGTGCGATGTCGAGCTTTTGCAGTGTGAACTCGCCGGGGCGCTTGTCCAGTGCGGCAGTGATGGCAATTGGCATATCGGTTGTGCTGTGGTGGTGCCCCGCCAGCGCCGCATCACCCTGCAGTGAATTGAGCAGTGTGTCCCAGGTGTCTCCCTGCCCCTTGAGTGTCGCGTGGCCACTGCTCAACAACCATTCGGCTCCGGTGTATTGGGGCGCAATGCCACCGCCGGCCTCTCGTGCCTTCAGGCCGGCATCCACGTTCACTGCCCAACCCTGTGCGTCGCTGACAATGCCAAGCTGGCCTGACAGGATGCCTGCGGGGCCATAGCTGGTCAGGTCGGTGATCTGCACGCCCTTCTCGTCGGTGACAAACGTGAAGCTGGAGTCCTTGTCGATTAACTCGTAGAGGTGGAGCTCATTGATAAGCACATGGCCCTGGTGCGCCGGCAGGTCCAGTCGTGGCGGGGCTGAGGCCAGCAGAGCGGCGAGATCGGTTTTGTCATCGCTATCGCGGTAACTGTCGAGCAGCGGTGTCAGCTTCGCGGTATCCAGTAGCGGAATCGTCGTTTCAGAGCTGCCCGGAAGTGCCCAGCTGGTCTCACCTGTGGCCGTTGTCTGCGCCGTCATTCCGGCCGCATTGAGCGTAATATCCATTGTATAGCCGGACGTTTTGCCGGGCTGGATTTTGGCTTTCAGTGCGATGGCCGAATCCGCTTTGCCATCGACGTCGATGTTTAACTCAGCGGTGAGCGGCGCGAGTTGCAGGAGATCGTGCAGGGAGTCCAGCTGCAGTTGTAATGCAACGTCGCCAGCGTCGCGCTTCTCCACCCAGGCGGCACTTGCGCTGCCGGTCAGGTGGCGCTGCCACTCGAACTGGTTGACCGGGTAGTCCTCGCCGCTGTCGCTCACATATCGCCCGGTCTCAAATTCCAGTGTTCGGGGCAGATAGGGGTCGAGAAATTCATAGTTTTGTGGCAGTGGCGAATCGCTGCTGGGCCATCGCGAGGGGCGTACCATCAGGTCATCCGCGCTGGCGTACACCAGTTTTATTTCACCGCGCAGTAAATCCGCCCAGGCCAGCGTGACCACTACCGAGGTTGCGACCACAGCGGGGTCTTTCGGGTCACCCATTATCAGTTTGTCGCTGCTGGCCTTCAGCCGCAGTATGCCGGTCTTGATCGGGGCGAGCTGCACGGGTAAGCCGAGCTGTTTGCTCAGCAGTGGTGCGAGTTCAGAGTCCAGTGTGCGCGCGAGAATGCGGTCACCCCAGATCGTCAGCGCTCCGACTACTACAATCACTACAGCGGCAAAAATTAATCGTTTCACAGGAGAGCCCGAGACGGTTTCAGAGGCAGGTATGGTATCAGTGGGATGCGTTGCTTGCTATGTGCTTGGCGCGCGGGTGTGAGGTGCGGAAAAGCCGCCCCCGACTGGCGAATACCAGTCGATTGCGGCCTGTTGGTATGAGCCCGGTGGTGCGGGAACGCATCGCGCAGCTCCCTGCACAGGGCACTTTCCTTCATGGGAAAGTATGGCGGTATTAAACCGTATACCAATGTGCGAATGACTGTATGTCAGGCCGAGTCTGGTGTGCTGACATTCAGCGGATCAGCTGCAGCCACTCACACTAATACTATGGTATCGAATGGTGAAAAGCGCAAACGGGTTCTTAGACTTTGTGCTTCTATGAAAGGCTCATATTGATTATTGCGATGCTTATGGTTGCCTTTTCTGAGGAGGGAAAAATGCCTACTGCTTGACGTTGTCGCGTATGATGCGCTGCTTCTGACGGACCCAGTCGCGGTCTTTCTCGGTATCGCGTTTGTCGTGCGCTTTTTTACCGGACGCCAGCGCGATCCTGGCTTTTACCAGGTGGTTTTTCCAGTACAGCTGAGTGCACACGCAGGTCAGGCCTTTCTGTGAGGTGGCCTCCAGAATCTTTGCCAGTTCCTTTCTGTGCAGCAGCAGTTTGCGGGTGCGAGTGGGGTCGGTCACATAATGGGTTGATGCGGTATCCAGCGGAAGGATGTGGGTGCCCAGCAGCCACGCTTCGCCGTCTTTCATCAGCACATAGGAATCCGTCAGGTCGCCTTTTCCCATGCGCAGGCTTTTTACTTCCCAACCGGTGAGGGCGACGCCCGCTTCAAAGGTGTCCAGCAGGTGATAGTCGAAGCTAGCACGCCGGTTCTTGGCGATCACATTGCTGGATTTGTCTATTTTCTTTTTGGCCATGGCGCGCATTATACGGAGAAGGCCACGCGGGGAAAGCGAATCCTGCGCTTTTCAGGCTTGTCAGGCCGGTTGGGCTGCGGCACTCTTGGCCAATGATAATCCTGCATCACTGTATTGACCGTGGCTGAAGCCGACACCGCTGGCCGGTGGCAGCACCGCACCACCTTTGTCCTTGCGCTGTCGGCCTCGGCAGTGGGGCTCAGTAACCTCTGGCGCTTTTCCTATCTCAGCGGTGAATACGGCGGCGGCGCATTTGTGATCACCTATGTGCTGTGTCTGGTGTTGATTGCCGCTCCGGTGATGGTGGCCGAGGTGGTGTTGGGCCGCTACGGTGGTCCCAGCCCTGTGGCGGCCATTCGCCGGGTGTGTGACGGCTCGCTGCGATCGCGGGGCTGGACGCTGGTAGGTGCGCTGGCGTGCCTCACCGGGGTGCTGGTGCTGTCGTTCTATATCGTGGTGGCCGGTTGGGGTATGGCATACGCCGGCTTCATGCAGGACGGTTTATTTTCTTCCGCGCGCCCTGCGGAAGTGGGCGCGCATTTTGCTCAGTTTCTGGCAGAGCCGATGCAGCAGGTGTACTGGCAGAGCCTGTTTCTGCTGGTTACAGCCGGTATCGTGGTGCTGGGTGTGCGGCGCGGCCTGGGGGTGCTGGTTTGGCTGGCTGTGCCGCTGTTGCTCGCGATGCTGGCCTTTCTGGTCAAGTACGCCTTCGACTACGGCGATATGACAGCCACCCGAAATTTTCTGTTTTCCACGCGGCTGGTGGATTTTTCGTTTGAGTCGGCGCTGGTTGCGCTGGGGCATGCGCTGTTTACGCTCGGGGTGGGGGTGGGTACCGGTATTAGCTACGGAGCCTATGCGCCTGAACGTATTCCTATCGCGCGCTCCATTATGGCGGTGGCGGTGTTCGATACGGTGATCGCGCTGCTGGCCGGTCTGGCCATATTCCCGATTGTGTTTGCCAACAATATCGAGCCCAATGCGGGGCCGGGGCTATTGTTTATCAGCTTGCCCTATGCGTTCGGCAATCTGATGCAGGGGGAACTGGCCGGTACCGTGTTCTTCGTGCTGATGGTGTTGGCGGCACTGGGGTCGGCTGTGGCCCTGATGGAGCCCGCGGTGGCCATGGTGATGCGATGGGCGAATCTGGAGCGGTTTACTGCGGCGCTGATCGTGGGGGCCATCGTCTGGCTGCTGGGGCTGGCGGTGGTCTCGTCGTTTCAATCGCGTTCGGGTATCTCATGGTTTGGTCATCAAAACCTGTTCGGCCTGTTGGACGCCCTCACTGCGCGCGTGCTGCTGCCTCTGGTAGCATTGCTCACCACATTGTTAGTGGGCTGGCGCTTGCGGCCGGAGACCTTGCGCCTGGAATTGGCGCGGGAGTCTGCACTGTTTTTCTCGCTCTGGCGCTTTCTGTTGCGCTATATTGCGCCGCTGGCCATAGCGCTGCTTATTTTAGCGCCGCTCGTCTAGCTAGCTACAGGATAAACAGGAATCATGACAGTCATTAACCGCAGCGCCTTGCTGCCCTACAGCGCACGACAGTTGTTCGATCTGGTGAGCGATGTCGAGTCGTATCCCAGTTTTATGGAGGGCTGCGTGGGCGCGAGCATTCTGCGCAGCGATGAAAACATGCAGGAAGCGCGCCTCGATCTGGCGCGCGGTGGCATCAAGCAAAGTTTCAGTACGCGCAACCGTATGCGCGCCACACAGGAAATCACCCTGGAGCTGCTCGACGGGCCGTTTGAGAAATTTGCTGGGCACTGGGATTTTCATGCGCTGGGTGATTCCGCCTGTAAAATGAGCCTGTATCTCGAGTTTAAATTCAACAGCAAATTACTGGGCGTTGCAGCGTCCCGCCTGTTTGATAAAGTGACTAACAATCTGGTGGACGCCGTCAGTCGTCGCGCCACTCAACTGTATGGCTGAACCAATGAGTAATGAGAATATGATATCGGTGGAGGTGGCCTATGCGCTGCCCCACAAGCAGGCCCTGCTGAAGCTTGAGCTGTCAGCGGGCGCGACCGCGCTTGAGGCGGCGCAGCAATCGGGTATCACGGAGAAATTTGACGGGGTGGATCTGGAGAACGCCACGTTGGGGATTTTTGGTCAGGTGGTTGCGCCTGGGCATGTATTGCGTGATGGCGACAGGGTGGAAGTGTATAGGCCCCTGATCGCCGATCCTAAAGAAGTGCGCAAAGCCCGCGCCGCGCGCGCGAAGGAACGCCGGGCGAACGATAAGGCGGAATAGGCTGGAGAGGGTAGGGTGGGGTAGAAGTACCCCGACTCAGGGTGCGGGTATTCCCGGAGCGGGTTCATACGCCTGCGCTGGCTCGGCAGCCGGCTGTTCCGCACTGCTCCCTGCATTCCAGTCAGATGGCGCCAGATCCCCTGACACATTGGCCAGGTGGTCGCCGTCGAACACGACAGTCAGACGCGACTCACTGAGTATCTTGTTGCCATTACGCTTGGAATACAGGTAATCCCAGCGATTTCTATCAAATGTGTCTTCCACCAATGGCGTGCCCAGAATGAATTTCACCTGGCGGCGAGTCATTCCCGGTTTGAGTTGAGCAGCCATTTCGGGCGTTACGATGTTGCCCTGCTCGACATTAATTTTGTAGACACCGGGGAATCCGACGAAGCCGCAGGCGCTAAGAGTGGCAATTGCCAAAGAGATAAAAAAAATCCGCATGGGATATAACTTCCACTTGCTCTATTGGGGTGGCATCATACATCCACTGGACTGTACAGAGAACCCCTATAGCTATGCCTGAACAAAATCAGGAACTACGTAAAGCCGGATTGAAGATCACGTTGCCGCGTGTGAAAATCCTGCAAATACTGGAATCTTCCGGTGACGGGCCACAGCACATGAGCGCTGAGGATGTTTATCGCGCGCTGTTAGCTGCCGGTGAAGATGTCGGTCTGGCCACTGTCTACCGCGTTTTGACACAGTTCGAGACGGCAGGTCTGGTGACGCGTCACAACTTCGAAACGGGCCACTCCGTGTTTGAACTGGCCACCGGGGAACATCATGACCACATGGTTTGTGTGAGTTCTGGCGAGGTCGTGGAGTTTACTGACGCCGTGATTGAGCAGCGTCAGCGAGAAATTGCGAAAGAGCACGGTTTTGAGTTGATGGATCACTCGCTGGTGCTTTATGTGCGCAAGAAGGAAACAGAGTCGGATTAGGGTCACTGATCCGCTTTTGCAGTACGGCTTTTCTCTCCCGCCCCTTTCAGATTCAGCTTTCCAGCATTTCTCGCGCGTGGGCCAGTGTCTGCGGTGTAATTTTGACGCCGCCTAGCATGCGCGCAATCTCCTGCACTTTTTCCTCGGTATCCAGGCGGGACAGCCGCGTTTCCACGGATTTGTCGCGGCTGGTTTTGCTCACCTGCAGGTGATGTGTGCCCTGTGCTGCAACCTGCGCCAGGTGGGTCACGCACAGCACCTGGGCGCGCTCCGCCAGTGTGCGCAGTAACTTGCCCACCACCTCGGCCACGGCGCCGCCAATGCCCACATCCACTTCGTCGAACACCATACTGGGCGCCGTGGCTGTATCGGCTGTAACCACCCCTATGGCAAGGCTGATGCGCGACAGTTCGCCACCGGAGGCAATTTTCCCCAGCGGCCGCGGTGGCGCGCCCGGGTTGGTGCTGATGAGGAATTCGACTTCCTCGCTGCCATGGGGGTGCGGATCATCACTTTTCAGTGGCGTGAGCCCAATTTCAAACTGGCACCCTTCCATCGCCAGTGAGGTCAGTACGGCCGAGGTGTTCTTGACCAGCTTTTTGGCGGCGGTGCGCCGCTTTTTACTCAATTGTGCGGCATCGGCACCGTACTGACGCGCCAGTTCGGTCATTTCTTCTTCCAACTGGGTAATCCGCTGGCCGCCGTTTGTCAGCCCCTGGAGCTCTTCGCTCAGCGTTGCATGCAGCGCCGGCAGTTCCTCCGGCAGCACCCGGTGTTTGCGGGCGACATCGTAGATACTCTCCAGCCGCTTTTGCACATCGGCCAGGCGCTCCGGGTCTACCTGAACGCTGTCGATATGCCGCTGAATTTCGCTGTGGGCCTCGTTGAGGGCGATGGCGGCGGAATCCAGTAATTCTCGGGCGCTGCTGGCGGCGGGGGTGGCGTTAACATCCGCATTCAGTAATTTCAGTGCCTGATAGGCACCGCTTTCGTGTTCTTCACTCAGCTCCAGCGCGCGGTGCGCTGCTGTGAGTATGTCCTCGGCGTTGGCGAGCAGCACCTGCTCCTGCTCCAGATCGGCCAGTTCACGCTCCTGCAGGTTCAGGGTGTCCAGTTCTTCCACCTGGTAGGCCAGCAGTTGCATGCGGCTGGTGTGTTCATCCCTGGAACCGGCCAGTAATTCCAGCTCGCGCCGTTTGCGCAGCCAATCGGAGGCGTGCTGCTCCACGGTTCGGGTGAGGGCTTTGTGGCCAGCGTAGGCGTCCAGCAGATCGCGCTGTGTCGGTTTGCGCAGCAGTGACTGGTGGGCATGCTGACTGTGGATGTCGATCAACAGCGCGCCCAGCTCCGCGCAGTCCTGCAGGGTGCTGAGGCTGCCATTGATATAGGCGCGGCTGCGACCGTCTGCGGTGACTACCCGCCGCAGCAGGCACTCATCTGCGGTGTGAAGATCGCGGCTCTGCAACCAGGCTATCGCCTGGGGTATTGCAGCGATGTCGAAACAGGCAGTGATTTCAGCGCGTTCACTGCCGTGGCGGATGGCCTTGGGATCGGCGCGGTCGCCCAGGCACAGGCCCAATGCGTCCAGCATGATGGATTTACCGGCACCGGTTTCGCCGGTGATCACCGTCATACCCGGGGAAAACTCCATGTCCAGGGCGGACACGATGGTGTAGTTACTGATAGTGATTTGGGCGAGCATGGAGGTCCACCTTGGGTAACGTCGTTTAAACTCTAACGGCACTAAGCTAAGCATGCGGTACTGCGGTGATGAATTGCATGCAATTCATCACCGTATCGAGGGCAAAAAAATGCCATCCATTTATACCCCAGAAGCGTGTTCCGATAAACATCCCTGGTGTGAAAGGAATATGTTACTGCTCCGGCTTTGTAATTATTCGTGGCTGTGATAAAACCATAGGCTCAAAATTACGGGTAGGAGCCGATGGCCACAGGAGAAATTTCAGAGCGTGCCAGTGTCTTGCTGAAAACGCTTGTCGAGCACCATATACGCGACGGCCAGCCCGTGGGCTCCAGCACGCTGATGCGATCGGCTGGCTTGCCTGTCAGCGCGGCCACTATTCGCAATGTGATGTCCGATCTGGAGGAACGGGGCTACCTGCATTCGCCGCATACCTCGTCGGGCCGCGTGCCGACTGCACTGGGGTATCGCCTTTTTGTGGATTCCCTACTGCAGGTACAGCCGCTGGAAGAGCAGGCCGTATTGGCGCTGCGTGCCGAGCTGAACCCGGATAAATCGTCAACAGAACTGGTGCAGGCGGCGTCCCTGTTACTGTCCAATATCACTGCTCAGGCAGGCCTTGTGACTGTGCCTCGCCAGGAGGCCAATCAATTGCGCCAGGTGGAATTCCTGCCGTTGTCCGGTGAGCGCGTGCTGGTGATACTCGTGGTCAATGAACGGGAGGTACAGAATCGTATCATCCACACCCGGCGTGCATTTACCGAGGCGGAGCTGCGCGCGGCGGCGGCCATGGTGAATCAACGCTATGCGGGCCAGCCACTGAATCAGGTGAAGGGCAGAATACTGCAGGAAATGGAGGAGGCCCGCAGCCAGATAGACAGCTATATGGAGGCCGCGCTGGATCTCGCCAACCGCGCGCTGGAGCAGGATGACAAAAAAGAGGATGAGTATGTGATGGCGGGGGAGTCCCGCTTGCTCGGCGGTGCCACGGTCGAGGAGATGGCCAGATTGCGCGAGCTATTTGATTCGTTCGAGCAGAAAAAGGATTTGCTCCACCTGCTGGAGCGCTCTACGCGTGCCGAGGGCGTGCAGATATTTATCGGCGAGGAGTCCGGGTTCGAGGTATTTGGCAACTACAGCGTGGTCACCGCGCCCTATAGCGATGGCGCCAAAACGCTGGGTGTTCTGGGCGTGATCGGTCCCACTCGCATGGCCTATGCCGAGGTGATCCCTATCGTCGATGTGACGGCCCGTATGTTGAGTTCGGCGCTGTCGGCCTAACGGCGAGCCACAAGCCCTCAGAGGGCCCGCCAGGGCGTATGTCATAACCCTGGCATGCGCCGCTACAGCACTGTATTCACACCGGTAAACACCCTGTTCGCCCTTTTCTGCCCACCTGGTAGGCCCACTACCGGCCTATTCAGCCCCGGTGGTTAATCACCGCCAATTTCCTCCGCACAGGCCTTGAAATACCCGCTGACGACCCCATATCCGCCTGAAGATTGGGATTGCGCGCCTGCTGGCAGGCCGCGCGTGAAGCAAGAACACACTAATTATGGAGTCCTAGCGTGGCCAAGCAAGACAACAAGCAGCCTGAGACGAACGAACAACCCGGATCCGAAGAAAACCGTGCCGATACAGCGGCGCAGGCGGCTTCGGAGGAGGCTTCTGAGCAGACCGAGTCGACCGAGGAAGCTACTCTGGAAAGCCTGCAGGAGGAGTTGGCCATTGCCAAAGAGGCGGTACTGCGCGCCCAGGCCGATGCCCAGAACGTGATGCGCCGGGCCGAGCAGGATGTTGAAAAGGCGCGCAAATTCGCGTTGGAGCGTTTTTGTTCAGAGCTGCTGCCGGTGGTAGATAACCTGGAGCGTGCGCTGGAGGCCAGCTCTGGAGACGATGAAATCGTCAAACCGATCGCCGAGGGTGTGCAACTGACACTCAAAAGCTTCCAGGATGCGCTGAAGAAATTCCATATCGAGGCCATCGACCCTATCGGCGAACCGTTTGATCCGCAGTTACACCAGGCTATGAGCATGGTGGACAACCCCGATGTTGAGCCCAATACGGTGACATTGGTCATGCAGAAAGGTTACACCCTCAGCGGGCGCCTGGTGCGACCGGCGATGGTAATGGTAAGCAAAAGCCCCGGGTGATGGGCCGCAGCCCAATGCGGGCTTAGGCTGTAGCCTGGTGTAGAGCAGGCTTCATTTGGCGCAGAGTCATAAATATGCCCTTGAAATCAGTCAAATAGGGCCAATATATAGAACAACGAACAATGGCAACCGCGGGTACGGCCCGCGCACACAAACTGGAGAAAGAGAATGGGTAAGATAATCGGAATTGACCTGGGTACGACCAACTCTTGCGTATCCGTAATGGAAGGCGGCAAGCCCAAGGTAATCGAAAACGCAGAGGGTGATCGTACTACGCCTTCTATCGTCGGCTATGCCGAGGACGGTGAGATTCTGGTCGGCCAGAGCGCCAAGCGCCAGGCAGTGACCAACCCTCACAACACCGTGTTTGCAGTTAAACGTCTGATCGGCCGTAAATTCAAGGATGATGTTGTACAAAAAGACATCTCCATGGTGCCTTACAAAATTATTGCTGCAGACAATGGCGATGCCTGGGTGCAGGTAAAAGACGACAAGATGGCGCCTCCTCAGGTGTCAGCTGAAGTGCTGCGTAAAATGAAAAAGACTGCTGAGGAATACCTCGGCGAGCCGGTAACCGAAGCGGTTATCACAGTACCTGCCTACTTCAATGATTCGCAGCGTCAGGCCACTAAAGATGCCGGTAAAATCGCCGGTTTGGAAGTTAAACGTATCATCAACGAGCCGACAGCGGCTGCGCTGGCCTATGGTATGGACAAGGCCAAAGGCGATCACACTGTCGCGGTCTATGACCTCGGTGGCGGTACCTTCGATATCTCCATCATCGAAATCGCCGAAGTGGATGGCGAGCACCAGTTTGAAGTGCTTTCCACCAACGGTGATACCTTCCTCGGCGGGGAAGATTTCGACATGCGGTTGATCGAATACCTTGCCGCAGAGTTCAAGAAAGAGAGCGGCATCGATCTGCACAATGATCCGCTGGCACTGCAGCGTTTGAAGGAAGCGGCTGAGAAGGCCAAGATCGAGTTGTCCAGCTCACAACAGACTGAGGTCAACCTGCCTTATATTACGGCTGACGCTTCTGGACCTAAACACCTTGTGGTCAAACTGAGCCGTGCGAAACTGGAATCTCTGGTAGAGGAGCTGGTAAAACGCTCTATGGAGCCGGTTAAAGTTGCACTGAAAGATGCTGGGCTCAGCCCCAGTGAAATCAATGAGGTTATCCTGGTAGGCGGTCAGACCCGTATGCCGATGGTGCAAAAGGTTGTCGCTGATTTCTTCGGTAAAGAGCCACGCAAGGATGTGAATCCAGACGAGGCAGTGGCTGTGGGTGCTTCTATCCAGGGTGCGGTACTGGCCGGCGACGTGAAAGACGTACTGCTGCTGGACGTTACACCGCTGACGCTGGGTATCGAAACCATGGGTGGCGTTGCGACACCGCTGATCGAGAAGAACACCACGATTCCTACCAAGAAATCGCAGATCTTCTCCACCGCGGAAGACAACCAGACAGCTGTGACCATTCACGTGGTTCAGGGCGAGCGCAAACAGGCCTCGGGCAATAAATCGCTGGGCCGTTTTGATCTGGCTGATATTCCCCCGGCGCCACGTGGCATGCCGCAGGTAGAGGTAACGTTTGATCTGGACGCCAATGGTATCCTGCATGTCTCGGCTAAGGACAAGGCGACCGGTAAAGAGCAGTCTATCCGCATTACTGCCTCGGGCGGTCTGAATGACGAAGACATCGAGAAAATGATCGCCGACGCCGAGGCCAATGCCGAGAGCGACGCGAAGTTCGAGGAACTGGTAGCCGCACGCAATACCTGTGATGGTCTGGTGCACGCTGCTAAAAAGACACTCGAAGAAGCGGGCGAGCACGGTACCGATGAAGAGAAAGCCGCCATTGAGTCAGCTATCACAGAGGCCGAAGAGGCGCTGAAGGCTGACAACAAAGAGGCAATCGACGCCGCTGCAGCCAAGCTGACAGAAGTTACCGGGGTGGTAGCGCAGAAGATCTTTGCTGCGCAGGCGGCCCAGGATGAGGCAGCCGCCGGTAGCACTGAAGGTGCCGACGCTGAAGCATCTGGCGGTGACGATGTGGTCGACGCAGAGTTCGAGGAAGTGAAAGACGATAAAAAGTAAGGCCGGCGTTCTTCGCCAGCGGGATGGATAAAACAACCATCCCATACTATGACCAGGACTACGCGGGACTTCAGAGCCCGCGTAGTCATTTCCGGAAAAGCTGTAAAAAAGCCTGAGCACATATGTCAAAACGCGATTATTACGAAGTTCTCGGTGTCAGTAAGGACGCCGATGAAAGAGATATCAAGAAGGCGTATCGCCGTGAGGCGATGAAGCACCATCCCGATCGCAACCCGGATGATCCGGCTGCCGAGGGTAAGTTCAAGGAAGCCACCGAAGCCTACGATGTCTTGATGGATGGCAGGAAGCGGGCCGCTTACGACCAGTACGGCCATGCGGGTGTGGACCAGAGCATGGGTGGCGGCGGCGGTTTCGGCGGCGAAAATTTCAGCGATATTTTTGGCGATGTATTCGGCGATATTTTCGGTGGGGGAGGCGGCCGAGGCCGCGGTGGCCCACAGCGCGGGTCCGACCTGCGTTACACACTGGATATTTCGCTGGAGAATGCCGTTAAGGGCACGACGGTGGAAATTCGGGTGCCCTCGCTGAGTAGCTGCGATGCCTGTGATGGTTCCGGTGCAAAAGAAGGCACTTCTGCAACAACCTGTGGTACCTGTGGTGGTGCTGGACAGGTTCGCATGCAGCAGGGCTTCTTCCAGGTGCAGCAAGCCTGCCCGGCGTGTCGTGGACGCGGCAAGACGATCACAGATCCCTGCGGTACATGCCGTGGTCAGGGTCGTGTCGAGAAAACCAAAACACTGTCGGTCAAAGTGCCTCCCGGTGTCGATACCGGAGATCGGATTCGTTTGTCTGGCGAGGGCGAGGCCGGACCAGAGGGCGGCCCACCCGGCGACCTGTTCGTGCAGATGTCCGTGCGGCAGCACCCCATTTTTGAACGCGATGGCAAGAACCTGTACTGCGAGGTGCCCATCACTTTTGTCGATGCGGCGCTCGGTGGTGATCTGGATGTGCCGACGCTCGATGGTCGCGTCAAACTGAAAATCCCGGCAGAGACACAGACCGGTAAATTGTTCCGACTGCGCGGCAAGGGTGTTAAGCCCGTGCGTGGTGGCGGTGTTGGCGATCTGTTGTGCCGGGTTGTGGTAGAGACACCGGTAAAACTCAACAAGGAGCAAAAGACATTGCTCGAAGAATTGCGCAGCACTCTGGGTGAGGGTGGCAAGTCGCAATCACCGCGCCAGACCAGCTGGTTCGAAGGCGTAAAGAATTTCTTTGACGAGTTAAAGCCATGACGGTAAGAATCGGTATCACCGGCGCAGCCGGGCGCATGGGTCGCACATTGATAGAGGCGATCAGTCAGGCACAAGGTATGACCTTGACGGCCGCGATAGAACGTCCCGAAAGCACACTGCTGGGCGCAGACTCAGGCGAACTCGCCGGGTTGGGCAAGAATGACGTCACGGTGGTCGATGCACTGGCAACGGTGATCAACGACATCGATGTACTGATCGATTTTTCCGTGCCGGCGGCAACCCTGGCCAATCTCGCACTGTGCCGTGAGCACAACACGGCGATCGTAATAGGCACTACCGGGTTTACTCCCGAACAGCAAGGCGAGATCGACAGTGCGGCGAACGTTATCTCGATCTGTAAAGCCTCCAATTTCAGCACCGGCGTCAACCTGTGCTTTAAACTGCTGGATATGGCCGCACGCGTGCTGGGAGATGAGGTCGATATCGAAGTCTACGAGGCGCATCACCGGCACAAAATCGATGCGCCATCGGGTACGGCACTCAGCATGGGTAAGGTCGTTGCCGATGCGCTGGGACGCGATCTCGACAAAGTCGCTGTCTATGGCCGCGAAGGACAGACCGGTGCAAGAGCGCGTGACACCATCGGCTTTGCGACAGTGCGCGCTGGAGACATTGTCGGCGATCACACGGTGACATTTGCCGCTGACGGCGAGCGTGTAGAGATCACCCATAAGGCTTCCAGTCGGATGTCTTTTGCGCGGGGCGCTGTGCGCGCAGCCGGTTGGCTGAAGACGCAGAACGCGGGCCTCTACGATATGCAAGACGTCCTGGGCCTCTAAACAACGTAATGAAGCGAGCCTGCAGTACCCGACAAGGGTGTGCGGGAGCGTCGGTGGCCATGGATGGACGCCGTCGAGCCTACATGGACGTACTTGTGGCGTGTCCAGCACACCCTTGTCGGGTGTTGCAGGCGGAGTCCAGGGGATAGATAGCCCCAGACACATTGAACGCCGAACTGCTTAGTCACAGGGGGAGCCAGTGACCGACTACATAGTCAACATCGACGAAACAAACGCCTCAGCACTTCTCATTGAGGAATCTCACAAACGTCCTGTCGTGGTGGATTTCTGGGCCGAGTGGTGTGAGCCCTGCAAAACCCTGATGCCGTTGCTGGAAAAAATTGCCCAGGAATATCAGGGCGCTTTTTTGCTGGCCAAGGTAAATGCCGATGAACAGCAGGGCATTGCCCAGCAATTGGGGGTGCGCAACCTGCCTACCGTAATGGTCATACAGGGCGGACAACCGGTGGATGGTTTTGCCGGTGCCCAGACCGAATCTTTTATTCGCGAAATGCTGGAAAAATACCTCCCCAAACCCTGGGATGGTCTTGTGCAGCAGGGGGTTGAGGCGCTCGAACGGGGTGAATTCAACGAGGCCCTGGCGCCGCTGAGACAGGCCTGGCAGGACTCAAAGCAGCAGCACGACATTACGCTCACCTATGCGCATGCACTGATTGAGTCGTTGCGCCTGGATGAGGCAGAAGCCTTGCTGGATGGTATACGCATGGCCGATCAGGATGCCGGTTACGAGCAACTGCGCGCGCAGTTGGAGATAAAGCGCGAGGCGGCTAAATCACCTGAAATTACCGCCCTTGAAGAGCAGTTGGCAGCGACCCCGGATGATCTCAACCTGCGCTATCAGTTGGGCGTGCAGTACACTAATAGCGGACAGTTTCGTGAAGCGATGGAACAACTTGTGACAATTTTGCGCAAGGACCTCGACCACGGCGATGGTGCCACCAAGCGCATGTTGCTGGACTCCATCGCCTCGCTGGGCAAGGGCGATCCCTTGGCGGTCGAATATCAACGCAAACTCTATAGCCTGTTATATTAAGGCTGTAATGGGCCGGGCAAGCGCGGCACAGGTAGCGTAGACTGCAACGTAGTTTGGCCGCAGATTCTGCAGCTACCGCCACATTTTTTTGGTAATACCGTCTGGCATCAGGCAAAATTCACCGCATGGCGCAAAGACGCGCTCATCCTTTTCACACGGGCCGTGTTGGCCCGGTAAGTACTGGAGATTATCTATGAAACTGGGCTTTCTGCTGGGCTACTCCGGCAAGCAAATTCATCTGCCAATGGAACTGATTCAACAGGCGGAATCCATGGGTTTTGATTCAGTATGGACCGCAGAAGCGTATGGTAACGACGCTGTCTCAAGCGCCTCCTGGATACTCGCCCAGACCAAAAAAATCAGGGTCGGCACCGCGATTATGCAGATGCCCGCTCGCTCTCCTGCAATGTGTGCGATGACGGCTATGTCGCTGCACCAGCTGTCAGGCGGACGCTTTATTGCAGGCCTTGGCGCCTCTGGTCCTCAGGTCGTCGAGGGTTGGCACGGTGTACCTTATGGCAAGCCTGTTACTCGCACGCGTGAATATATCCAGATCATGCGCAAGATTATGGAGCGCGATGGCCCGGTTGAGTTCGACGGTAAAATCTATCAGCTGCCCAATAAAGGCGAGGGCACTACGGGGCTGGGTAAACCGTTGAAATCCATTCTCGATGGCTGCCCTGAGCTGCCTATTTACACGGCCTCTATTACGCCAGCGGGTCTGTCCTGCGCCGGTGAAGTCGCCGACGGTGTGTTTCCGGTCTGGATGGACCCGAACAAGTACAACATTCTGGGCGAGCATCTTGAGAAAGGTTTTGCCAAAGCGGGTAATGGCAAGAGTTTGAAAGATTTTGATGTCGCGCCCTTCGTGATGGTTTCGCCCAATGACGATCTCGCTGCAGCATTTGATGGGCTGCGCCCCTGGCTGGCACTGTATATCGGCGGCATGGGTGCCAAGGGCAAAAACTTCTACCATGACTATGCCACGCGCCTGGGCTATGGCGATGTGGCCACCCGGATACAGGATCTGTATCTGGAGGGTAAGAAGGATGAAGCCACCGCACTGGTTCCCAATGAATTGCTGGACGAAGTGGCACTGGTGGGATCGCATGGCAGAATTGTTGAGCGACTGGCACCGTGGAAGGAAGCGGGCAAGCGTGGAGAAGTTGGCTCTATGTTATTGAATATTGCCAACCCTGCTATCCTTGAGTTGTTCGCCAAGGAAATGCTGTGAGGCAAAACACAGTCGCCGGCGGGCAGTGGTAATTCAGTGACGGGCAGCGAAGCGTCAGTGGCGCAGGTTGATGTGCGTGAGCGCTTCGCTCGCGCCATACTGAATGGCTTTGAATCCTATTTCGCAGAGTTTCAAAACATCACGCTGGCGGCGAAAACCCGCTTTGAAAATGCCGACTGGCAGGGTATCCGACAGGCTTCAATTCAGCGCATTGACCTGTACAAAGTCAAGACGAAAGAAGTCTTTGAATATGTCGAGTTGATAGCGGGTGATGAGCTGCGCGATCTCAATTTTTGGCGCGAGGCGCGCAAGCTCTATGCACAGCTGATCGATGGTCACAATAATTTTGAGATCGCCGAAACCTTCTTCAATTCCGTTTATTGCGCTGTCTTTAAACACCGCAAAGTCCGTGATGAATACGTGTTTGTCTTTTCACCGCTTGGCGATATGCCTCCAGCGGATGTCAGCAAGGTGTATCGCACATACCACCTCGATGGCACACTCAATACCCTGCTGGAGAATCTGCTCAGGGACTTTGCCTTTTCGATTCCCTATGAGGATCTGCAGCGCGATATCAACAATATCCGCGAGGCAATCGTCGACAGGTTGGCAGGCGAGTTTGACCTGAACCACGACGACACCCAGTTCCAGATACTCGGTCACCACTTCTTCCGTAACAAGGGCGCGTACCTTGTCGGGCGTATTTTATCCGGTGGGCAGTCAATGCCTATCGTGCTGCCCATCCTGCACAATGAGCAAGGCGCTGTTTACGTTGACACGATCTTGTTCGGCTCGGATATGGTCAGTGTATTGTTCAGTTTTACACGCTCCTATTTTCTGGTGGATGCCACCATCCCGGCTCAGTGTGTGCTGTTTTTGCAGCAATTGATGCCGGCCAAACCCATCTCAGAAATCTACAGTGCGATGGGTCACAACAAGCACGGCAAGACGTATTATCACCGCTGCGCGTTTCGTCACATGACAAGCACTACTGACCAGTTCAATATTGCGCCGGGCATCAAGGGAATGGTAATGACGGTGTTTACCCTGCCGTCCTACGATTTTGTGTTCAAGGTGATTAAGGATAAATTCACGCCGCCCAAGGATATGACGCGCGAGCAGGTGAAGGCCAAGTACACGCTGGTGAAGCGCTGGGATCGCGCGGGCCGAATGGCGGACACCCAGGAGTTTAATAATCTGGCGTTTGCCAGGGCGCGTTTCTCCGATGAGCTTATGGAGGAACTGCGCAAAGTTGCCCCCTCTGTTCTGGAGGAGCACGGCAAGACACTGATCATCAAGCATGTGTATGTTGAGCGTCGCATGACGCCGCTGAATCTGTATCTACGCAACGCTACCGACGAGCAGATGGCGGCGGTGATGGATGAATATGGTAACGCCATCAAACAATTGGCGGCAGCGAATATTTTCCCGGGTGATATGTTGCTGAAAAATTTTGGTGTAACCCGGCACGGGCGCGTGGTGTTCTACGACTATGATGAAATCGTTCCGCTGACGGATTGTAATTTTCGCACCATACCCAAACCCCGCTCAGAGGAAGAAGAAATGTCCAGCAAGCCCTGGTATACGGTCGCACCCAATGACATTTTTCCTGAGGAGTTTGCGCTCTTTTTCTCAGGTAACCAGCGAGCGCGCGAGGTTTTCGATACCCTGCACAGCGATATTTACGAGGCGTCGTTCTGGAAAGGCCTGCAAGAGAAGATTGTCGCCGGCCATGTTGAGGACTTCTTTCCCTATCGGCGCGAACTGCGTTTCGATAGACAACCTGACCTTGTCTCACGGAGCGCCTGATGGCTACGATATATCTGGTTCGTCATGGACAGGCCTCTTTTGGTGCAGAGAATTACGACAAGCTCTCTGAGCTCGGGTGTCGACAGGCCACTGCCGCAGGCGAGTACTTTCGCGATATTGGTGTTCACTTTGACGCTGTGTATAGCGGAGATCTGTCGCGCCAACGAGAGACAGGCCGGTTGGCTATAGCCAGTCAGCCCAAAGAAATTCCCCATCATATCGACCCGCGTTTCAATGAGATTCAAAACGAGGAACAGTTGACCTGTCTGTTGCCTGAGGTGATAAAGCATAACCCTGCTGTGCAGGCACTGGTGGAGAAAGGTCTCAGTGCGAGTAAGGATTATCAGAAGGTCATCGATGCGGTCTTTAACTACTGGGTGTCCCCTGAATGTAACGATTCGCGCATCCAAAGCTGGCCAGAGTTCTCAGGTAATGCGCGCCAGGCTATGGCGGATATCATGCAGGAGCAGGGCAGCGGCAAGACGATAGGCATATTCACTTCCGGCGGCACGCTGGCGACGATTGTCGCCCAGGTGCTGGGGCTTGGAGCGGCGCAGACATATCAATTGTATGAGCCTATTTTTAATTGCTCAGTAACCCAGTTGTTTTACAGCGGGTCGAAAATCTCACTGTCGTGTTTTAACGACAGCTCCTATTTGCAGCTGCTCGGCGCGCAGCGCGGCGAAAATCTACTGACATACCGATAGGTGTTGTGAGCGTATCCATGGATATATTCTTAGTCAGACATGGTGAGGCCGCCGCCAGTTGGGGAGAGTTACCCGACCCCGGGCTCAGCGATCTGGGGCGGCAGCAGGCGGAGGCCGCTGCACAGAAACTCCAGCAGCAACTGGGGGAAGATGGAGCGCTGTTGATCAGCAGCCCATTGCAGCGCGCAGTTGAGACAGCGGCACCGCTTTCGACACTGCGGCAGAACCGGGTTCAGATCGATGAAGCGTTTCGTGAAATTCCCTCACCGGTACCCCTTGCCCAGCGTCAGGCCTGGTTACGCCAGTTTATGCAGCAGCAATGGCATGAGCAGGCGGAGGATCTCAATGTATGGCGCAGCAGGGCGTTACAGCAACTGTTGGAGCTTCGCGAGAGTGCTGTCATTTTCACCCATTTTCTGGTGATAAATGCCGTTGTTGGCCAGCTGCTTGAGCGCCCAGAGACACTGTACTTCTGGCCGGCAAACGGCTCGATTACTCATCTGCGACACAATGGCACCGACCTGGAATTGGTAGCGCTCGGCCAGGAGCTCAAGACGAAAGTGAATTAGTTTTCGCGCACGCGAATAAGCGATTCCTGCGCAGTGGAAGCTACCAGCACACCGTCGCGTGTATAGAAGCTGCCCCGGCTGAAACCACGGCCTCCTCCCGAGACAGGGCTGTCCAGACAGTACAATAAGTGCTCATCTGCCCGAAAGGGCTGGTGAAACCACAGGGCGTGATCCAAACTCGCAGACTGCAGGGCTTTATCCATGCCTGTATACGGGTGCGGAAGCAGCGCCGAACCGAGCAAGCCAAAATCCGACATGAATGCCAGCAGGGTCTGGTGCCTTCTCAGGTCGTCTCCCAGATCGCCCTGTGCCCTGAACCATATCTGCTGTTGTGGCTCCTGTGGCTGCGGGTTGAGATGGTCTCGTGGCTGCACCGCTTTACGCTCAATCGGATTTGAAACTGGTGGGTCTATTTTTTTGTCCGGATTCTCTTTCGCTATGCGTGTCCACCGATCAAAATCGGATTCCAGTTCTTCCGGTGGCGGTACCTGCATCATGTCAAACTGATGCTCGAGCCCCTGCTCCTCAATATGAAACGAGATCGATGAACTGAAGATGGCAACGCCATCCTGTTTGGCAATCACGTTTCGGGTGGTAAAGCTCTTGCCGTCACGAATGGGGTCCACTTCATAGACAATCTGTTTACTGGGGTTTCCCGGGCGCAGGAAATAAGCGTGCATGGAGTGCGTGATACGTGTTTCATCCACCGTGCGGATGGCGGCATTTAGCGCTTGTGCCAATACCTGGCCGCCGAATACTCGCGAAGGACGTTTTGGGCTGCGCCCGCTGAACAGGTACTTGTCGATCTGATGGACTTCCAACAGCTTGACGAGTTTTTCTATATCACTGGACACGAAAGTACTCCTGAAATTAGGTGTTCTGGCCGGATGCGCGTGGCAATAAGCCGTTGAAGAAAATATCGAAGTAGTCGATTGCGGCGCTGTCGATGTTGTCGACCCTGCGCCACTGCTTGAGATTCATCGCGGCATTGATTGCGCCAGCGACGAGTTGCTGTGCGACATAATTGTTGATCGGTCGCACACTGCCATCGACGATGCCATCGTTGAGAAAATTGCCGAACTCCTCATTGGCTTTGTCAGTGCGCTTGAGTATCTCGCGCCTGCGGGCCATCGGCAGGGCGGTGATGGTATTGTAGCGAATAAGGGGGCCAACCTCAGAGTTTTGCACGTAGAAAGTACGGCGACATGTCATCTCAGCCTTCTGCAATCCGCTGCCTTTGGACTGCGCTGCCTGCGCGTGAATGTTTTCGATGATCTCAAGCGAGTGGCTATAGCAGCGGAACAGCAGGTCTTCCTTGTTGTTGATATGGTAGTAAAACGCACCCTTGGAGACATTCAGATGTTCCGCTATTTCATCCAGCGATGTGCCATTGAACCCCTGTCGGTTGAAAAACAGGGTGCCGGTCTTCAGGAATGCCATCTGCTTGAGGCGGTTTTGCTCTGCGCGGTCAAAGCCTCGCAATAGCGCAACCTGCTCGTGCTCGTGACTGATATCTGCAGGCATATAATCGTCGTCTCCGGCAAAAATACCGTGTGCGATAATGTCCCACGCCTCCTTCGCTGTCGCATTCACTTGGTCCAGTGGGATGCTGTGCAGCCAGGAGAATGTCCAGTCTACCGAACCCAGTATCGCGCGCGTGGTGGCACTGGGTTCGCACTCACGGATTGAGCCTTCTGCAATACCCTGGCGGATGTACTCTCGCAGGCGCTTGAACATCGCGACGTAACGCGTTTCGACTTCTGTCCGATGCGTCCCTTTGAGCGCCGCAATTTCAAGCAGTGCAGCGATGTGAGGCCCTCTGTGTTCCTGGGCGGCCAGCCAGTTTTCAAAGTGCTGCATGAAAAAGGCAGACGCCCGCTCTATGGGCTGTGAGTGCGTGGCCTCTATCTTATCCAGATTCTGGTGGTGGTGATCCAGAGCGGCCATATAGCACTGGTAAATCAGGTCTTCCTTGGTTTTTACATAGTAGTACAGGCTGGTTTTGGTTAAACCGAGACTTTCCGCGATGTCCTTCAGTGTGGTTGCCCGTGACCCTTTGTAGTTAAACAGCTTGGCAGCCTGCGACAGAATCGCAGCGCGCTTGGCATCGTGCTGGACCGTGCGATTAAACGGTGACGCGTCCCGGCCTTTATTGGTCGTGTTGTCTGCTGGCATGAGGGGAGGCTCCTGTCTGTGGAGCGGTAGACCTACTGATAATTCTATAATTCCAACTTTAAGTATTTATTTTGTCGCTGTCTACAGGAAGCGGGCAGAAATTTTTTAGTCGGCAGCGTTTAACTGGATATGGCACCATTTACGAGAGCGAAACCGCCGTAAGAGAATCACTGCCTTGATTATGTAATCGAGGAGCATGACCGAGAAGATCCAGTAGACCGAAAGGCCCATCCAGAGGAAGATCAGCGCAGGAATCAGTCGCCCCAGGATAATTCCGCAGAAGGTTGCCATCAGCGGAAAGCGCGTATCACCGGCGCCGCGCAGGGCACCGCCGAGGGTGAATTCGAATGCCATAAACGGTTGCGCCACCGCAATGATGTACATGAATATCACTGTGAGGTGGATAACCTCCGGGTCGTCAATCATGAAGCGAGCGAGATCCTCTGCGAACCAGGCCAGTGCAATCGAAAGGCTGATCATCGCCGCCAGAGCCATGCGCAATGAGCGCGAGGCAGCCATCACCGCCAACTCGACCTTGCCAGCGCCCAACTGCTGACCGACGAGTGTCGCTGTAGCAATACCAAAGCCAAATCCAATCACGATGGGAAATGCGACCAGTGTGATTCCGATGCCATAGGCGGCATAGGCGTCTGTTCCATAATGTGCCACTATGGTGAAGAAGGCCAAAAAGGCGACCTGCACGATACCCTGCTCCAGCACTGCAGGGCCGCCGATAGAAAATATCTGACGACACAAATCCCAATCCACGGACAGCGTCTTGGCAGGCTGAAGATTAAAATGACCGCGCCACCACACCATGACAAATAAAATCGTGATGAGCGCCGCCCCCGTGCTACCGCCCAACGCCACACCGGCGACGCCGAACTGCGGAATAGGACCGATGCCGAAGGCCAACAGATAGGAAAACAGTACGTTCAGCAGGGAACTGAAGAGCAGGTACCACAGAGGTGTGATCACATCCCCGGTGGCCCGCAGTGCCGTACCCAGCATCATATTGATTGCTGAAAAAACATTGAACAGGGCCATCCAGAAGATATAGCTGGCAGCCAGATTCGTTGTCTCCTCATCGAGGCCGAAGATACCAGCGATCGCCCTGGGAGCAAGAATCACGGGTATGCTGACGACGGCTGCCAATACCATCGACATTGTCAGGGATGTCCAGGAGACTGTCTCGGCTTTCCTGTAATCCCCAGCGCCCCAACTTCTTGCGATCAGCGCGGTGGCAGCTACCGATACCCCCATCAGCAGGGCCTGCACCAGAAAGAATATTCGCTGCCCTGTGGTGACAGCCGCGACAGAACTGGTGCCCAGTTGCGCAACGATTTTGATCTGCATGAAACCTACGGTGGTGAACAGCAGGTTGGAGATAATTGTCGGCCATGCCAACCGCCAGACGTGACGACTGGTAGAAACAGGTTTTTCTGAAGTAGGGGTGGACAAGTGACTTTCTCGCAGATCGGCAGCGTATTTTAGCACTTCAGGCCATAAAAGGGGCGCTAGCCCGGCCCGGCGCAGACCTTGTGCCGGAAACAGTCAGTGGTGTGATCATTCACCATGCCTGTGGCCTGCATATGGGCGTACATGATAGTGGAGCCGACGAAAGTAAAGCCTCGCTTCTTCATGTCCTTGCTCAAGCTGTCTGAAACCGGGCTTGTCGCCGGCACCTCGGCCATCGACTTCCAGTGGTTTTGTATGGGCTTGTGGTCAACGAAGCCCCAGATATAGTCTGCAAAAGTGCCAAATTCCGCCTGCACTTCCAGGAACGCACGGGCATTTTTACGGGCCCCGTATACCTTCAACCGGTTCCTGACTATTTGCCGGTCTAGAAGTAATTTATCTAGCTTACTATCGCTGTAACGGGCGATTTTTTGCGCATCAAAATTGTTGAACAGTTTCCGGTAACCTTCGCGTTTACGCAGGATGGTAATCCACGATAAGCCAGCTTGAGCACCTTCCAGAATCAGGAATTCGAACAAGGTCTGGTCATCTCGCACAGGAACGCCCCATTCCCTGTCATGGTAATCAACGTAGAGGGGGTCATCCCCACACCAGGTGCACCGCTTTGTCATCTTGTGGGTCTCCTTGTCACTGAGGTATGCTGCCCGCGATTGGGGAAGGTGTCCAGTTCGCTCAATCCTCGCGATGAAAAGCGGCGGCGGGCCACGCTGGATACTTGGCGTGTCAGTAACGGCCTCGAATCTGCTGTGCGACACTAAAAGTGACATTTTTTGAAGAGTATCCGATGACAGAAACAATTCTTTACAGCCGCACTGACCATGTTGGCTGCCTCACGTTGAACAACCCCAAGCGACACAACTCTCTAGGGCGGGAACAGTTGGAGGGTATTCGAGCCGTGCTTGATGAGGTAGCTGCTGACCCACAAGTGCGTGTACTCATCGTCACAGGAGCTGGTGATAAGACCTTCTGCGCTGGAGCAGCACTGCAGGAGCTGAGCAGTGGCGAAATCGGTGATGATGCCTTTCAGAAGATGACGGCCCAGGTTGCTGATCTGGCCATCCCCACTATCTGTGCCTTGAATGGCAACGTCTTCGGCGGTGGCGTGGAGCTGGCCGTGAGCTGTGATTTTCGAGTGGGAATAGACGGTTGTCGCATGCGTGTCCCGGCTGCGTCTATCGGCTTGTGTTATCCACTTTCTGGTATCAACCGCTTTATTGAATGTCTGGGCGTTAACTTGACGAAGCGAATACTGGTGGCTTCAGAAGAGTTTCATGCAGATGCGCTACATGACATCGGTTTTCTGGATCATCTGGTCCCGGCACAGGAATTGGCAAGTTTTGCACGCGGTTACGCCGAACACATTGCAGGTCTCGCGCCATTATCGGTTCAGTCAATGAAGCGAATTTTGCGGCAAGCCGCAGCGGGAGCGGTGGACCAGGAGTTGGCGGCAGAACTGGCGACAAAATGCCTGCAATCTAATGATCTTCAGGAAGGTTTTGCTGCCAAGCGAGAGAAACGTACCCCCAGTTTTGATGGACGATGAACGCACTAGTATGCAGGTGCCAGAGGGCCATGGCACCTGAGTTGACGATCAATTGCCATCCAGGGCAGGCCAATCTTCTCCAGCCATTTGATGCCCGTGGCTTCAGTTTTCAGGCGCGCTATGCTGGCAGCACTGCAGGCAGTGAGGCAGTTTTCGGCAATTACCGTAACACCGAGAAGACCGGGGATGGGCTGGCCGTCAATTGGGCTTAACGCGCGACCAAAGCGCTCTCCGTTGTGAAGCGATGCCTTTTCAAAATCACCGCGTACTGCAAAGCCCTGATGGTTCACTTTGAGTCGAACAATTGCCGCCCGGGAACCTTTAGGGATTCGTACACCCGTCAGCCAGTTGGCCCCGTCAGGTTGTTTGCCGATGGTTGTCGCATCCTGGCCCATTTCGATATAGGCATTGCTGACACCACGTTTCAGCAGCAGTTTACGTAGTGAATCCAGCGCATAGGGTCGCACGCAGCTATTAAGGTCTATCAACATACCTTTGGCTTCCAGATGTGCCCCCTCATCTGTTATTGCAAGATTGCCCCAACCGACCAGCTTGAGCATACGGTGGAGCTGTTCAGGGGAGGCCGTTAGGACGCCATTGCTATCGTAGCAGTCTTGCAAAATTCGGGTAGTGGGATCAAACAGGTGATTGCTTTCCTTCCAAAGTGCGCTGACAAACGCAAACAGGCTGCGGGTCTCTGCATCAAGTGGCACAGTGCAGCCCGTTCCGGCGCCCTGGTTGAGTCGGCTGGTGATGCTGTCAAACTGGTAAGAGCAGAATTTTTGCTCCAGTCGCAGCAACTCCGCTTGGCAAAGTGATAGCAGTTCTTCTCCTCTGTTATCGCTGTTCGCGACTACCAGATGACAAGCGCTGCCAAAAGCCGTCAGGCGTATTTCACGTATCTCCACTATCTGCAGCCAGTATTCACTATTCTGAGAGTTATCGCTGCCGAAATGTCGATTTCGGCGTTAACAGGTTTATCCAGCGCCATAGAAAGATAATGTAACATCGAGAAAGCCGCGGTGACTAGTAGGTAATAGAGTGTTCTTGGAGGGGCTAGGTCTCATCAATATAGGGGATAGTGATTGTTACTCGCGTGCCTGACTCTCCGGAGAACTCAAGAGTTCCGTCAAATTTGGCGACAATGGAGCCTACGATATAGATACCGGACCCTTCTTCAGCAAGCTCTTCAATGTTTTCAGGAACGCCTATTCCGCTATCAATGAAGACCAGCTCGAGAATACTTTCAGAGGAATCCTCATCTGTCATGAGAGATAGTGACACCTGAATATAGTTGGCCGGCGAATTCAGTTCAAAAGCATGTTGAACACTATTCTCCAGCAGCTCGTAAATGACAATTGCAATATGAGATGCCAGCTCGGCCGGCATGGCCATAGGTGAAACCTGGTTGATGGTTATTATTGTTTCGGGGTTCACTGGTGCAGATTTGAGTAAATCTGCAAAAATACTGTCAGTGTACTTCTGCAGATTGGCAACCGGAGTGCCTGCTTGAAAGCTGAGGAAATCCTCGAGACTGGACAGCGCTGATATACGCTTGATGCTGCTTTCTGTAACGCTCGATTTCAGTTCATCTGTCAGGTTGATGCCTCGAGAAGAGATGTAGTCGCTTACCAGAGATAAGGTCGTCAAACTGTGCTGATAGGAAGAAAAAACGATTTCATCCTGAATCTCCATCTGCTCCTGCAGATCGTCATCGGCCCGATTTTCCGTTTCGAACATTTCCTGGGCGACTTCTACTGATCTCCTCTCGATTGCATAGCTGCGATAAATGCGCAGTGAACCCCAATAGAGGATCATTAATCCGACACAGTATATTAGATATGCCCACCACGTACTCCAGGGGGCCGGGAGCATCTCGACATCCAGGGTGATGCCCTCTTGATTCCATATTCCTGCAGAATTAGCGCCCTGTACTCGCAGAACATAGCCGTTTGCTGGCAGGTTGGTGTAAGTCGCCGTGTTTCTTGTGCCGTTCTCTATCCATTCACTATCGAAACCTTCGAGTTTGTAGCGATACTGATTTTTCTCTGCATCGATAAAGTCGAGTACACTAAACTGAAAAGTAACCGAGTGATCTCTGTGCGTTAACTGCAAAGATTCTAGTTTGGAGAGCTCTCCCAAATGTCGGCTGCCCTGGCCTGGCAATTTAATATCGGTTAGCCTCATGGGCGATGGAGCATCATTGATCTCGACTAGCGTTGGATCGAATCTGTTGTATCCGTTCATGCCGCCAAAGTAGATAAGGCCTGATTGGCTGGTGAAGGATGCGCCAAGCGTGTAATCATTTCCTTGCAATCCATCTGCTGTAGTAAATCGTTTCACCAGTTTCCCTGTCGGGTCAAGTTTGACGATCCCGCTTTCTGTTGAACACCATACGCCTCCCTCCGAGTCAATTTCGATACCATAGATAGTTGAGTTTCTGAGAGGGGCTTGGATGCCAAATGGTTCAACTTTAACCTTGTCTTTTAACTGATTTTCTCGAGACCAAAGGAAAAGACCATGGTCTTTGGTTCCAATTAATATGTCATCATTTGACGTTTGAGCAAATGAGTATAGAGTTGGGCGCTTTTTACCTAGCCCAAATTTGAGTGATACCCTTTGATATTTCCCTTTGTGCGATTCGTACCGGTATAGCCTGCTCCCAGACACAGCTAGGAGTATTCCCGTAGTTGATTGAAAGATGCCTGATATGGAGCTCTCGGGAAGCGTCCCTTCCAAAAAATAGGAAATGGTCTCGTTGCCATTGATCCGAAAAAGGCCTTTGTCATACGTTGCTATAAGCAGTGTTCCACTTTCGTCCTCGACCAATATTTGTCTAATTGCACCAGGGCTTTTGTTGCTGGACAATTTACGCATCTTGAGTTGGCCTGGAGTTGTGTCAATTATTTTTACTCCATCTTGAATCAACCCGAGCCACAATTGATCTTTCGTTGCTGCGATAGTGGCTACTCGTTGATCTAAGCTGATTGGCTGCGCTGATTCTTCAAATCTAGAATGCCTTTTTGTCTTTTTATCATAAAGATATAGCCCATCGTATGTGCCAACCCAAAAGCGACGCTCATGGTCCTCCTCGAAAGACAAAATGTCGTTGTTAATCTCGCTATTTTTTGCATTGAATAACTCGAACGGAACAAAGGACAGCATGTCTAGCCCATCGATAGTTCCGATCCAGACATATTTTTCATCTTGGAATAGAGTGTAGATATTTGGATTCGAAAGCTCATCACCTCTACTTCCTAAGTCCTCGAAGCTTGAAAGACTTTTGTCAGAAAGATACAGGCCTCTATCTGTGCCGATGATCAACACGTCTTCATGCATGAGGAATTTTGAAATATATGCCTGATTGCTTTCACCTAATCCAGTGCTTTTTACTGTGGTTGCGGACGTCATGTCCCAAATTAATATTCTTCCATTGTCTGTACCAACCAACAAACGACTCTCCGTTAGAAGTTCTATCGCTGCTATTTTGGAGTCCACCGAAAGGCCTAGCATAGGAAGAGTGAAAGTTTCAAAAGACTGTTCTGCGATGATGAGGCGTACGATACCTTGATCTCCTGCAACCCATATATTTCCTGAAGTATCTTCCAAAATATCTCGCGGCGTGCCAATAATATCTGGAACTTCCAACGTCGCAATCCAGTTCGAAACAGTATCTGATACAGGGTTGTAGAGCCCTAGGTGGCTTCTATTAAGTAACCATATGCTGCCATTTTCTGACAACAGTAAGCGAACAAACTTTGTCTCCTTGTCAGGAGTATTTGTTGCGATAGTTAGGAATGTTGAAGAATCGCGATCCCATTTCAGGACAGAGCCGTTGGACGTCGCAACATATAGATTTTCGTCTATATCTTCTGCTATATCCTTAATCTCGGAGTCAGGTATTCGATGTTCGTTAGCTTTGTTGGAATTGAATACGGTGAGATTGGCCCCGTCATATCGATGCAGTCCTTGTTGCGTGCCAATCCATAAGGTTCCCTTACTGTCGCGGTGTATAGCGGAAACCGTTGGTTGCTGTAGTAAGTCGGATAGACGTGATTTCGTTATTCTGGGTTGTGCGGAAAAAGCAATGCAGGAAAAACTTAGAAATAATAAGGTACATACAATGCTATAACTGCGTGTCATCAGTTTCTATTGACACGTATTTGGCGGAAATTCTAAGCTCATTTCCGATAAGAAAAAATTTAGCACTTGGGCTTTCCTCGAAATTGATTGATCTTGTATTTGTGCCCCATTTGTCAAAACTGTAGTGTACGTAACATGCTGAATTCCTGAACCTTAGAGTCTCCTAGCTTGTCATGTCTAGATTGAAGTCAACAAGAAATTCCTGATAAGCTATCACGAGTTCATTTACTGCATCAGACAATCCAGTGAATTCGTTTTCTCTACCCTGTTTTTCAATATGTGCGCTGATTGTTCGAACCTTTTCTGCACCTATATTTGCACTCATCGATTTTATAGCATGGGCTGTGCGGTAAACGGAGATACTGTCCTCAGCTTGAAGGTCTCGTTCTATATCACGAAGTTTTTCTTCCATTTGTTCAACGTATCCTTGAAAAATAGCAGGCAGTAACGCTTTTCCGGTTTGTCGTTCTATTTCCCTAATACTCTCGATCGCTGCGAGGTTTAACACCTCGGACTCAGTCTGGTCTATGTTGGGGTTAATTGCCCTATTGTGAGTTTTTAAATCAGGTTGAGTTATCGATTTACTGTCGAAGGGAGTGAGTTGTAGGTGTTTGTCTATGGTCTTCTGTATATCTGAAATCGAAAATGGTTTTGTCAGGTAACCATCCATACCCGCTTCACGGCACCGATCTTTGTCTTCCATATCTGATCCCGCAGTTAGAGCAATTATTGGAATACGTACTGTATTCTTCTCCAACTCCATTCTACGTATCATTTTGGTAGCAGTATATCCGTCTATAACTGGCATTTGACAGTCCATGAATATAAGCGAGTAATCCCCTGAATTGTACTTTTCTATTGCAATCTGACCATTGCTTGCAATTTCTATTTCGTGGCCTAGCATGCCGATTATCTCCACGATAATTTGTTGGTTTGTAATGACATCCTCGGCAACTAAAATCTTCTTCGGTGAGTAAGTGGTTATAGCGGTATCCGTTTCTACCTCTGCAGGCACACCAGTTTGATCAAATTTTTCGCGTAGCACATCCTGCAGGGCATTTGATGTAATGGGTTTAGATATGGCCGTCCAGCCTGGAAACGCCACTAATGGCTCTGTGTCAATCAGGGGGGTTAAGTAAATACAGGCTCGGGCTTGGGCCGTGCTTAATCTCGTTTCGAGCTCAGGAGAAAGTGTGTTGCTATCGTAATCAATTACAAGTATATCCATCTGCAAGCTTGAATCGCCGCCGATATCCTCCTGTACGATCGGCACAGATTTTACGCCCAGGCGCGATAGGTGGCTGGACGTCATCTGGTAAATATAAGTGTTGGAGGTGAGAATTCCAGCCGTCAAAGAGCTCTGTGACCAAGGTGATGGCTCACTGTGTGGGTCAAAGTCCATTGGAATAGATAATGTTATCTTCGTGCCTTCCCCCGGCGCAGAATAAATTGCGATATCGCCGCCCATAATGTCGATGTAATGCCGAGATATAGTTAAGCCCAGCCCCGTTCCTCCATATTCTCTGGTAGTGCTGGTATCTGCTTGGGTAAATGGCTCGAAAACACGTTGCTGCGTTTCCTCGTCCATGCCAATACCTTCGTCTTCCACACAGATATGAACAAGCGTCTTCCCGAAACTATTTGGGTTAAACTTCGGTTCAACGCGAATATTGATATTTCCGTTGTGCGTGAACTTTATTGAGTTACTAATTAGGTTCATTACTACTTGGCGAATCTTTGTAGGGTCGCCTATCAATGTGTTTGGGGTTTGCGGGTGGCAGATATTGTTCAGTTGTAGTCCTTTTCGACTGGCTGGCTCTCCTTGTAGATAGCAGATTTCATCGATTAGCTCAGTTAGATTAAATTCAATTTGCTCTAACTCAACTTTAGACGCCTCAACTTTTGAAAAATCCAAAATCTCGTTGATAAGGTTCAAAAGTGACTCCCCACTGTTGCGAGCGGCGAGTGCAAACTGCTGCTGTTGGCCGTTAAGAGTGGTATGCAGAAGCAACTCGGTCATACCTATAATGCCATGCATTGGTGTACGAATTTCATGGCTCATGGTGGCCAGGAATTCTGATTTGGCTTTGGTAGCCTCAACCGCCACTTCTCTTGCCTCTTCAAGGTCGCGGGTTCGTTCCTCTACTCGGCTTTCCAGTTCTCTCTGTCGAAGTAAGGAAACTCGTCTTTGTTCAGCCTGTCGGTAAAAGTACAATGCGATCATGGCGATAGCCAGCACGGTATAAGCCGCATAGGCCAGTGGACTTAACCAGGGAGGTGGTGCAACTACCACGGGTATGCTGAGCGCATCCCAGTTCCACGTGCCATCTGGGGTGGCTGCTGCCAGCTTGAGATTGTATGTGCCAGGAGGAAGGGTAGTGAATGATGCAATCCGTGCGTCTGGGGATACCACCCAATCTGGATTCACTCCTTCTAGCTTATATGCATAATTTATAAGGTCGGGGTTGGAGAAATCAGCTGCAAAAAACTCTACGGAAAGCATTCTGTCCTGATATCCAAGGTCTATAGATTTCAGGGCATGGTAAGGTACTTGGAATTCGCGCCTTACGTTCATTACCTTCACTTGTGATATTGCCACTTGCGGTGGGATTCTGTCGGAGGATAGCAAGTCTGGATTGATCGTATTGAAACCCTTTATTCCGCCAAAGTAGATGACACCTGTACTCGATGCATAAGATGCACCTAAATTAAATTCCGTCGACTGTAATCCATCTCTAACGCCGTACTGGTGCGAAACTAGCGTTTGAGGGTCTAGACTAGTGATTCCCTTACTATGAGAAACCCAAAGTCTGCCATTGTCGTCGCCATGTATGCCGTAAATGTTCCAGCTCGGCAGTGAAATATTGTCCGAATAGTGTATGAAGTTCGGTCTGGATTCCAGTCTGTCTCGTATTGGCCAACGATTTAGTCCGCCACCTAGCGTGCCAATCCATAGATTGCGTTCAGTATCTTCATAAAAGCTCCATACAATATTGCTGGACAAACTATTTGAATCCCCTCGCTGGGTGAAATATCTATCGAATTTGTTAGTATCTGGGTGGAAGCGATTTAACCCATTTTCTGTACCAACCCAGACTGAACCAGCTGAGTCTTCATAGATTGCGAGAACCATATCGTTACTGATCGTCGATTGGTCCGTTCTGTCGCTTTTCAAATTTAGAAATTGGTTACTTTCTTCTAAAAAAATACTCAGTCCACCTCCGTAGGTGCCGATCAAAAGTTGCCCGGTTGTCAGTCGGAGAATTGAAGTGATTCCATTCGCTCCTACGCTAGATTCATCGAGTGGGTTGTGCCGATAGACAGTAACCTCGTTTAGATCGATACTGAGTTTGTTTACTCCACCATTATAGGTTCCTATCCAAAGCGTCTCATCATCATCATTGAATAAGCTCATCACTATTGGGCTGGAGATGGAAGGCAGGGTTGACTCGTTAATCCACTCAAATGATGCAGATCCAGAGCTAAGTTTATTTAGGCCATTATCTGTTCCTACCCAGAGTGTCCCGTCAGAATTTTCGGTAAATGCATTTACCGAGTCATTCGAGAGGTTGCTGGTTGAATGGTCAAATTTTTGAAAATGAGTTTTCATACCGGAGGCTAGTCCTGAACTAGTTCCAATCCAGTACTTCCCCTCTCGAGTTTGATTGACGGTGATAATGGCATCATTGGGAAGATCTGTGTTCTCGCTGTTGTAGTGAATGAAACCACTTATTGCGGGAGAAAAAAGATTCAATCCTTCTGATGTGGCTATCCAAATATCGCCATTTGAGTCTTCGAAGATGTCTGACGTTTGGTTAGATGACAATGAACTATCGTCAGACTCAGAATGAGTGAAATTTGTCGCTCTATTAGTAACGGGGTTATATACGCTTATGCCTCTGTTCGCAGAGGAGACCCATATGTTTCCTTTTCTGTCAGTAATAAGTCGGTATAACCTTCCTGAAACTATGGAATCTGGTGCTTCTGCTTTATGCGTAAAAGAGTCAATTTGGCCGCTTGAAGGCATTACACGTAGCATTCCGCTAGTTTCCGTCGCTACCCATATGGCGCCATCTATAGTTTGCGTAAAATCCTTAACCTCCCCCATGAAAGGGATGTCGGGTGCACCTGATATATAGTGGTGAAAAGTAAGATTATTTGGATCGAAGGAGCTGAATCCATTGGAGTAACCTAGCCACATTAGGCCGTCTTTGTCGCAAAATATGGTTAGAATGTCATTCGAATATGGGGTGTCATGGTCATTAGGGTCTGCATAAATTGTTTCAAAACCGTTCAATATCGAATTATAGGATGCTAAACCTCCGCCTAGTGTAGACAGCCAGAGAACACCATTCTTGTCTTCAGCGATCTGAGTTACTATGTTGGTTGGAAGCGAATTCGGATCATTTGACGAGTACCTATAGTTCTCTAGCTCATGACCGGTGTATCTGTTTAAGCCTTCTTGAGATACAAACCAAACGGCGCCTCTAGAATCCTGGAATACCTGCCCTACAGATTGTTGTGTTAATTCATCAGAAATGACTGAGCGATGAAGGTCCAGATTAACAAATGCTAGATCTGCACCATAAACCCCCGTCCCCCCGCAAAGAAGGACAGCGACAACAAATGCCCAAGCGCTCAAAGATTTGCGATTTTTTGTGAACATTGCGCTCAACTCTACTGGATATGCGTGCTCTTAGCTAGAAAGAGGTCGACATTTCCGCTTATAATTCAGTGACATAACTCTACAGTGTTGATTTATTATATACGGAGCTTGGCGGCTTCTTAGCTCCTCCCTGACCCGCAGAATACTATATGCTTTTGTTTTTGATTGGCAGCCTCATCCGGGTGTCTTTACATCTGGCAACTAGGTTTTTTGCTTTAACATTTATCGCCTCAAAAGCGAGACAACTCGCATTGGCAAGGTTGCTACAGGATAACTAAATGAAATTATCTGTCATTCTTATTTCCTACGATATGGCACGAGAGATTCCGCGTACCCTGCAAAGTCTGGCGCGAGATTATCAGCATGGCGCGCAGGATCTGTCTTACGAGGTGTTATTGGTTGACAATGGCTCTCCGGTGCCGCTGAGCGAGGCGAGCTGGTCGGGTATTGATGTTCCCGTGCGATTGATTCAGCTGCGCAATGCGTCTCCATCGCCAGCGCAAGCGATAAATATAGCACTGCAGCAGGCGCAGGGTGAAATAATATGCCTGATGATAGATGGCGCCCATATTCTGACCCCCGGTGTGTTCCAGATGGCGCTATCCGGATACCGGGCGTTTGGCAATGCAGTGGTGGCGATTCGATATTTCTACCTGGGTATGGATGAGCAAACAGTCTCGGTTGCGCGCGGGTATGATAAAGAGGCTGAAGACAAGCTGCTGGAGCGAATTCAGTGGCCGCAAGATGGCTACCGTCTATATGAAATCGGCACTCCGCTGCGTTCCGGGGCGAAGCAGCTTGCGTGGTTTAACAGGGTGTTTGAGTCCAACTGTTTATTTTTGACCAAGTCGCTTTTCACGAGTCTGGGTGGCGTGGAAGAAGGTTTCGACTATCCGGGTGGAGGCTTTGTCAATCTGGATACGTTCAAGCGTGCGGTTGAGTCCCCGGGAGTTACACCAATCCAGATTATAGGCGAGGGCAGCTTCCACCAGTTACACGGTGGGACTACCACTAATGGAGAAGCAGACAAGCGGGACGGGCTGCTGGACAAGTATCGAGAACAGTATGTGCAGATACGGGGTCACAGCGAGTTGGTGGCCAAGGGGTCATTTATCTATATGGGCCACATGCCTACGGTGGCATCAAATATTACTGCGGTGGAGCGCCGTCGAGCCAGGCTTGCCGGCAAACTGGTCGACTAGCGTGGAGCGGAAGCTGAGGATTTTTGTCGGATGATTTACCTTCGACACTAGTCAGGCTTTTTGCCAATCAAAGCGCGTATCAACTATTATGTGCGCCACATTAATTCTGCTATCTGTGCCTGTGTTTTGGCGCTTCACTATCTGAGATATCAATGAAACTGTCAGTTATTCTAATTGCCTACAATATGGCGCGAGAAATTCCTCGAACCCTGCAGGGCTTGGCGCGCAATTACCAGCATGAAGCCGAGTCTTTGGATTACGAGGTTCTTCTTGTCGATAACGGCTCCCCGGTCCCACTCGATCCCGTTTCCTGGGCGCACCTGGATGTTCCCGTTCGCCTGATTCGCCTCGAAAATGCCTCGCACTCTCCGGCGAGGGCAATCAATGTCGGGTTGGAGGCAGCTGTCGGAGAAATAGTCTGCCTGATGATAGATGGGGCACATATATTGACGCCCGGTGTGTTTCGCATGGCGCTGGCTTCCTACGCGGCTTTTGAAAGCCCTGTTGTCGCTACTCGATATTTCTGGCTTGGGCCTGACACCCAGAACGATTCGATAACGCAGGGATACAGCAAGAGTGTCGAGGATCAGTTGCTCAAAGACATCAATTGGCCCCAGGATGGATATCGGCTATACGAAATTGGTACGCCACTGCGCGCCGGTGCCGAAAATATCAACTGGTTAAATCGTATGTTTGAGTCCAATTGCCTGTTCATGAAGCGCTCCCTGTTCAAGGATCAAGGAGGAGCCGATGAGCGGTTCTCTTCTCCTGGTGGCGGTTTGATCAATTCAGATATCTTCAAGCGGGCGGCGGATGTAAGCGGCGTTACGCCGGTTCAACTCATTGGTGAGGGCAGCTTTCACCAGCTCCATGGTGGGACAACGACGAATGTAAGCGCGGAAGAGCGCAATGCACGGGTAGCACAGTTCAGGCAGGAGTACGCTGAGATTCGTGGGCACGATAAAATCATGACGGAAAAAACGTTTCATTTTATGGGGCATTTGCCCACGGAGGCGTCCAAAATTCACCGATTGAAGAGGAAATAGCTGCTGCTGAACCGAGAGTATTCACCAGCCAAATTGGCGCAGGTCAATCCTGCCGCGTGTGCCGAACAATACACCCTCTTGCTCTAGTCGGTCTCGTTGGGTGCTGTGTGAGTCCGAACCTTCGGGAAGCGAAATTCGGCCCTGCGCGTTTACAACTCTATGCCAGGGGATGCGCGTGTTGCTCGGTAAACCGCGCAACGCGTGGCCAACGCGTCGGGCAGCTCGGGCCAGCCCTGCTTTTTCAGCGACTTGGCCATACGTCGCTACTTTCCCAGCGGGAATTGCCGCAACGACTTGCCAGATCCGTTGGTTAAAGCCCGGCTCCGGGTCTGCCATTTCCAAACTCCTCCGATACACTGTGTACAAGTGTGTCAGACGCCGAGTTTTGCGTCGAGTAGGCGCGCCGTAAGACGGGCTGACCTTGAAAAGTAGAGAACTGCCCCCATATTTTTTAAGCACAACGGAGAACTCCCTCACATGCGATTTGTAATCATGCTCCTGCCCTGGCTGGAGCTGCTCACCCTCATTGAGCTCGGTATTAAAACCAGTGCTCTAACTGCCATTGCCTATGTATTTGTCACTCTGTTTCTCGGATTGGCGATTTTACGGCGACAGGGCAAGGACATGATTGAGCGCCTGCGGCAGCAGGGACAAAGTGGTCAGATAATTGGCCCCGAGCTGTTTCTGGATGATATGGCAATGGGGTTTGCTGGCCTTTTATTGATTTTTCCCGGCATGATCACCGATTTTATGGCGCTGATTGTGATGGTAGGACCGTTGCGTCGTCGCCTTGCCCGCGCTGTGTTTGGACCGCAAGCCACAGTTCACAGGTCAGGTCCGAGCGGCGAGTCGCACGAGACCATCGAGGGAGTATATCGCCGCGTGGATGACGATAAAATATCCTAAGTTATTGTTAATTAATGAGAATATAGGAAGTCTTTGCGAGCATACACGCGCTTCGCAGGCACTTGACGCCCCCCCGATCCTGACTAGAATTAGCACTCTCTTGAAAAGAGTGCTAATTGGGCCTTGAAATCACAAATCGCGCCCCAATTAAGCAGCCTAACCCCCCGGTTCGGGGTCCACATAACATTGTTACTTTGGAGAGCTACACAAATGAAAATCCGTCCGCTGTACGACCGTGTGGTCGTTCGTCGCAAGGAAGAAGAGCAAACCTCTGCAGGAGGCATCGTGCTGCCAGGTTCAGCCAAAGAGAAGCCCAATCAGGGTGAAATCGTCGCAATAGGCGACGGCAAGGTACTGGATAGCGGTGAATTGCGGCCCCTGTCTGTGAAAGTAGGCGATAAGGTTGTTTTTGGCCAATACGCTGGTAGCAACACCATCGAAGTTGATGGTGAAGAATTGATCATCATGGGTGAGAGCGAAATCTTCGCCGTGGTCGAATAAGACCCCGAAGTCATCGATTCTCTATTGAGTTAAAAACAGATTTATACGTAAGGAATTTTCATCATGGCAAAAGACGTAATCTTCGGTAGTAGCGCTCGCCAGCGCATGCTGAAAGGTGTGAATGTACTGGCTGACGCAGTCAAGGCAACTCTCGGGCCCAAGGGCCGTAATGTTATTCTGGACAAATCCTTCGGTGCCCCCACGGTCACCAAAGACGGTGTTTCCGTAGCAAAGGAAATACAGCTTAAAGACAAGATTGAAAACATGGGCGCTCAGATGGTCAAGGAAGTCGCTTCCCAGGCCTCAGACGTGGCGGGTGACGGTACAACGACTGCCACTGTTCTGGCACAAGCGATTGTCAATGAAGGCCTCAAGTCTGTCGCTGCAGGCATGAACCCTATGGACCTCAAGCGCGGTATTGATAAGGCGATTGCCGCCGCAGTAGAAAAAATTTCCGCTGCAGCTATCCCCTGTGAAGACGGCAAGGCCATCGCTCAGGTCGGCTCAATATCGGCAAACAGCGATGTCGCTGTCGGTCAGATCATTGCCGAAGCAATGGAGAAGGTCGGTAAAGAAGGCGTTATTACTGTAGAAGAAGGCTCGGGTCTGGAAAATGAGCTGGACGTTGTAGAAGGTATGCAGTTCGATCGCGGTTACCTGTCTCCCTACTTCATCAACAATCAAGAGAGCATGAGCGTCAATATTGATGATCCGTTCATCCTGTTGGTTGAGAAGAAAATCTCCAATATCCGCGAGTTGCTGCCTTTGCTGGAGCAGGTAGCGAAGTCATCTCGTCCGCTGGTTATTATTGCCGAAGACGTTGAAGGCGAAGCACTGGCCACTCTGGTTGTTAACAACCTGCGCGGTATTGTGAAAGTGACTGCCTGTAAGGCACCTGGCTTTGGTGATCGACGTAAAGCCATGCTGCAGGATATCGCTATCCTCAGCGGTGGTACTGTGATTTCCGAAGAAGTTGGCCTTGATCTGGAATCTGCAACGCTGGAGCACCTCGGCAGCGCCAAGCGTGTGACCATGGACAAGGATAACAGCACTATCATCGATGGCGCTGGTGATCATGAAGCCATCACTGCCCGAGTCAATGAAATCCGCACTCAAATCG
Organism: Halioglobus japonicus; assembly: GCA_902705825.1. GTDB lineage: Bacteria > Pseudomonadota > Gammaproteobacteria > Pseudomonadales > Halieaceae > Marimicrobium. Next base: position 51,104 of record CACSIL010000007.1, read on the forward strand.
AAAACACTTCTTCAGACTACGATCGTGAGAAGTTACAGGAACGCGTGGCCAAGTTGGCTGGCGGTGTTGCTGTCATCAAGGTGGGAGCTGCCACTGAGATCGAAATGAAAGAGAAGAAGGCTCGTGTTGAAGATGCACTGCACGCGACTCGCGCAGCTGTAGAAGAAGGCGTTGTTGCGGGTGGGGGTGTTGCCCTTATTCGTGCGCTGCTTGAAATCGAAGGCCTGAAAGGCGACAACGAAGACCAGACTCACGGTATTAATGCGGCGTTGCGCGCGATGGAAGCTCCTTTGCGTCAAATCGTTGAGAATGCCGGAGATGAAGGTTCGGTTGTTCTGGACAAGGTGAAAAACGACGGAACAGGTAGCTATGGCTACAACGCTGCCACCGGTGAGTACGGCGATATGATCAAGATGGGTATCCTCGATCCCGCCAAGGTCACGCGTACTGCTCTGCAGGCCGCAGGTTCTGTAGCTGGCCTGATGATTACCACTGAAGTGATGATCTGCGACTCCGTTGAGGAATCAGATGGCGCTGCAGGCGGTGGTATGCCTGATATGGGCGGCATGGGTGGAATGGGCGGCATGGGCGGCATGGGCGGCATGATGTAAGCCCAATCGCCAAGCTGACCAAAAACCCCACCTTATGGTGGGGTTTTTTTTGCCCCAAAAAAGGCCGGTCAGGCATTCGATTAGCAGGGTGAAGCGGTGGTTTTTTATGTACAATGCCCGCAGGTCATTTAACAACAAGGGATAAAACTATGATTCTCGATTTCATCTTCAGGTGGGCGCACGTTCTCTTCGGTATTGTCTGGATAGGCATGCTTTATTATTTCAACTTTGTACAAACAGAGTATTTCAAAGAGGCGGAGGCTGGTGCCAAGGCCGATGCGATGAAAAAACTGGCTCCCAAAGCACTGTGGTGGTTTCGCTGGGGTGCGATGTTTACGTTCCTCACGGGTCTGGTTCTGCTGCACCTGATAGGCGCAACAACAAACTTCATGGGAATGCCCCTTATTACGATAGGTGCCCTGGCCGGTACTTTTATGTTCCTCAACGTATGGCTGATTATTTGGCCAAAACAACAGATCGTACTCGGCATGAAAGAGGGCGATGGCCCCTCCAGTGCGGCCAAGGCCGGGTTGGCATCGCGTACCAATACCTTGCTCTCTGCTCCGATGCTGTTCGGCATGCTGGGATCCAAGCACTTGGCGATCGATGGAGCTGGCGGCATGGGCCTTTATGCTTGTCTGGCCATCATCATATTGCTTGAGGCCAATGCGTTGTTCGGCAAGACCGGCCCTATGACCAGTGTAAAAGGCGTTATCCACTGCAGTCTTGGCCTGACTGCTCTGTTATGGGTATTGCTTGCTTTTCTGTAAGATTATCGTTTAGTCATTGAAGCCGGGGATTCCCCGGCTTTTTTTGTTCCGATCCGGTAGGCGATATGTATAATCGTCCCTACTCTATACGCAGTGTATTTCTCTCATGCCGCATGATGATCTCGAGTACATTCCTTCGATTGTTGCCACTCGCGACGGCCAGCCCGAGCGGGGGGATAACCGTGTCAGGGCGAACAAGAGCGAGGGAAACCGGCCTCCCGGCCCGCAGAAACAGGTTGCCGCTGGTACAGGTTTGGTGGCCTGGTTGTTTATTGTGATATCCCTGGTAATGGCTGCAGCAGTGGGGTGGTGGGCCTGGCAATTGCAGGCACAACTGGCGCTGGCCGATGAGCAAATAGCGGATTACGCCGCGCGCATCGGTGACCTGGAGGCCAGATTGTCGGATACCGACGAGGGAATGAACCAGAATGCCGAGTTGCAGGCGGTCAAAATCAAAGAGCTGGAAGGCGAAGTGCGCAAGCTTTGGGACAATGTCTGGAAGGATGCCAGTCAACGTCTGGAGAAGCTGGAAGTCGCCAGTGCCAGCCAGGACAAAAGCGTTAAAGGCGTGCAAGGTACGCTTGCTGGCACCCAGTCGCAATTGAAATCAGCTACCGGTGATATAGCCGGTCTAAAGGCAGATATTGCCGAAATGAAGAGTATTTCAGGTGATCTTGCGCGCTTGATCGCCAGCGCCAAAACTAATCAGGCTGAGGTGGAGCGCGTAGCGGATAACCTTAACCAGATCAATCTGGCACTGGCCAAGCTGGAAAGGCGCGTGGTCAGCAACGAGGAATGGGTGGCTTCCATAAATAGCTTTCGCAAGCAGGTCAATACCAGCTTGAGTCAGATGCAGACCGCCATAAGGGCGCAGTCGGCCCCATAGTGAGGGTCTACGCATAGCACGGCGGACTGTTTTCGATGTCTGCTGTTAACCATCGGGGGTGTAGCATAGCGTCCCCTTTCAAATTTTCGCACGACAAGGACTAATATCATGACCGTTATTCGACAGGACGACTTCATCGATAGCGTGGCCGATGCCCTGCAGTTTATCTCCTATTACCACCCGCTGGATTTTGTGAAAGCAGTGCACGAGGCGTATGAGCGTGAACAGAACCCCGCCGCCCGCGACGCTATGGCGCAGATTCTGATCAATTCCCGAATGTGCGCGCAGGGGCATCGCCCCATCTGTCAGGATACCGGCATTGTTACCGTTTTTCTCAAAATCGGTATGGACGTGAAGTGGGACGCCGAGCTGTCGGTGGCGGATATGGTCAATGAGGGTGTGCGAAGAGCCTATACAAACCCGGATAACGTACTGCGCGCCTCGATCCTGGAAGACCCGGCAGGTGCTCGTAAAAATACTAAAGACAATACCCCGGCAGTGATTCACATGGAGGTGGTCAAGGGGGATACCGTGGATGTGCAGGTAGCGGCCAAGGGTGGTGGTTCAGAGAACAAGTCCAAGTTGGCGATGCTCAACCCTTCCGACAGTATCGTGGACTGGGTAGTGAAGACCATACCCACCATGGGAGCGGGTTGGTGTCCGCCGGGCATGCTGGGTATTGGTATCGGCGGCACGGCAGAAAAAGCAGCGGTAATGGCGAAAGAGTCACTGATGGACCCTATCGATATCCATGAGTTGCGCGAGAGAGGCCCGTCAAACAGGGTCGAGGAGTTGCGCCTGGAGATTATGGAGGAGGTCAACAAACTCGGCATAGGTGCACAAGGGCTCGGCGGTCTCACCACTGTGATGGATGTGAAAATCATGGACTACCCGACACACGCAGCATCGCTGCCCGTTGCGATGATTCCCAATTGTGCGGCAACCCGTCACGCGCACTTTGTACTGGACGGCTCCGGCCCTGCCCTGCAAACGCCTCCGGACATCAACGATTGGCCAGACATCACCTGGGAAGTGGGTGAGAATGTACGCCGCGTCAATCTGGATACTGTCACCCGTGAGGAAGCGGCGCAGTGGCAGCCTGGCGATACGCTGTTGTTATCGGGGAAAATGCTGACTGGCCGCGATGCAGCACACAAAAAAATGAAAGAACTCATCGAGAGCGGGGAGGGGCTGCCTGCCGAGGTAGATCTCAAAGGGCGGTTTATCTATTACGTGGGTCCGGTAGATCCAGTACGTGATGAAGTCATGGGGCCGGCCGGTCCGACGACTGCCACCCGCATGGATAAGTTTACCGACTTCATTCTCGAACATACGGGCCTGCTGGGCATGATTGGCAAAGCCGAGCGCGGCCCGATGGGCGTTGAAGCCATCAAGAAGCACAGGGCGGTTTACCTGATGGCAGTTGGTGGTGCAGCGTATCTGGTTTCCAAGGCGATAACGTCTGCCCGGGTTGTGGCCTTTCCTGAAATGGGGATGGAAGCAATTTACGAATTTGAAGTAAAAGATATGCCCGTGAGTGTTGCAGTGGATGCCAACGGTACCTCTGTCCATGAAATTGGCCCGAAGATCTGGCAGGCAAAAATTGCAGAGCAGGCCATAGACGTTGTCTGAAACGTTTTATTGGCATGACTATGAGACGTTCGGCGCCAATCCGGCGCGGGACAGGCCGGTGCAGTTTGCCGGTGTGCGTACCGATGCTGATCTGAATGTTATCGGTGAGCCACTGGTTATTTACTGTCGACCGGCCAATGATTTTCTGCCTCACCCACAGGCTTGTCTTGTAACAGGCATCACGCCGCAGAAGGCGCTGGCCGAAGGGTTGCCTGAGTGCGAGTTTATCGCCCGGATTCATGATGAACTGGCTGTCCCGGGTACCTGTGGGGTCGGATATAATTCTCTGCGGTTTGATGATGAGATCACCCGCCACACACTCTATCGGAACTTCTTCGACCCTTATGCACGCGAATGGCAAAATGGTAATTCGCGTTGGGATATTATCGATATGGTGCGCACTGCCAATGCACTGCGCCCCGAAGGTATCGAGTGGCCGCTGCGTGAGGACGGCCTTCCCAGTTTCCGCCTGGAAGATCTTACCAGCGCAAATGGCATCAGCCATGCAGCAGCCCATGATGCCTTGTCTGATGTGCATGCCACTATTGCATTGGCGCGGCTGATCAAGGATCGCCAACCGAAGTTATACGATTACGTGCTGAACAGCCGCGACAAACGCAAAGTGATGGCGCAACTGGATATCGAGGGCATGAAGCCCGTGCTGCATGTATCGGGCATGTTTGGCGCCAAGCGTCACAATATTGCACTGGTGGTTCCCCTGGCGATTCACCCACAGAATCGCAATGAAATTATTTGCTTCGACTTGAGTGCAGATCCTCAGGCTCTGTTTGATTTGTCGGCGGATGAGCTGCAATCGTTGCTCTATATGCGCACCGAGGATCTGCCTGCCGGTACCGAACGTTTGGGTTTTAAGTCAGTCCACCTCAATCGCTGCCCGGTATTGCTGACGCCAAAAATGGCCGATCCGGCAACTGCACAGCGTCTCGGTATCAGCGGTGACCTGTGCCGCAAACATCTCGATGCGCTGCGCAGTCATCGTGAACAAATGGGCGCGCAGTTCACTGAAAAAATGCAAGCCGTCTATGGCGGACGTAAGTTCGATACGCCCAGTGACCCGGATCTGATGTTGTACAGTGGCGGTTTTTTCTCCGAGCCGGACAAGCGTGCTATGGCGCGCCTTCGTACGCAGACTCCCGAACAACTTGCCGCTGAAACGCCCGTTTTTGAGGACAAGCGCCTTCCTGAGATGTTGTTTCGTTACAGGGCGCGCAACTATCCGGATAGCCTCACGTCCGAGGAGCGTGCGACCTGGGAAGAGTATCGCTTTGCACGGCTCACCGAGCCCGAGTACGGTGCCGGGTACTGTATGGAAGAATTTCAAGCCGATATCGAGGCGCTCAGCGACAGTGGGGAGCTTTCCCCCGATCAGCTGACACTGATGGAACAATTACTGGATTATTCCGATACTCTGCTGGCCTGAACGCAGCCAATTTCTTTGGTATTACGCACATGGGCAGAGCCCCGCCTCGCCCTTATACTATACGGCGCTTAATTCGTGTCATGTCTTGTCAGCTTAGGAGAATCAGCGTGCAGTTTGCCGGCAGTCATATCCTCTCGGTTTCCCAGTTTGAGCGGGAAGATGTTGAACGGATATTCTCCGTCGCTGATCGCATGATGCCCTACGCCCAGCGTAAGCGCGTCACAGAGGTGCTCAATGGCGCTATTTTGGGGGCGATGTTCTTCGAACCCAGTACGCGTACACGCGTCAGTTTTGGCAGCGCCTTCAACCTGCTTGGGGGTGAGGTTCGCGAGACCACCGGGTTTGAAAATTCAGCCATAGCCAAGGGCGAATCGCTTTACGATACTGCCAGAGTGCTCAGCGGCTATTCGGATGTCATTGCGATGCGGCATCCCGATGTTGGCTCGGTCAGTGAGTTCGCTGCGGCCAGCCGCGTGCCGGTGATAAACGGGGGCGATGGCAGCAATGAACACCCCAGCCAGGCGCTACTTGATCTGTACACCATTCGCAGCGAGATTTCCGCCAGCGGTCGCAGCATAGACCAGTTGCGCATTGCCATGGTGGGAGATCTTCGTCATGGCCGAACGGTGCACTCCCTCTGTAAACTCCTGTGTTGTTTCAAGGGCGTTCAGGTTGTGCTGGTTTCTCCCGATGCACTGCGAATGCCGCCGGAGATCGTCGACAGCCTGCGCAGTACCGGACATAACGTGGTGGAGTCAGACAGATTGGAGGAGAGCATCTCCCATGTTGATATCGTCTACTCCACGCGTCTTCAGGAAGAGCGTTTCAGCTCTCAGGAGGAGGCTGACCTGTACCGCGGACGCTTCCGTTTGAATCAGAGTATCTATACCCACAACTGTGAACCGAACACGGTCATCATGCACCCGTTACCGCGGGATTCGCGCGCCAATGCCCGGGAACTGGACGACGATCTTAACGATAACCCCAATTTGGCGATATTTCGTCAGACCGATAACGGACTGTTGGTGCGTATGGCGTTATTCGCGTTGATCCTGGATGTAGTGGATGAGGTGGACAAGCATTCACGCGATGTGAACTGGTATACCGGCGGGCGCTTTTGAAACCGTTGGAGCTACAGTTTGGCGCACAGGATGTCCGCGTGCTGGAAGAGCAAACGGTTTGGTCCGGTCACTATTCCATGCGCAAGCTAACCCTGCAGCACCGGCAGTTTGCGGGCGGCTGGAGTGAGCCTGTCGTGCGGGAGATCTTTGAGCGAGGTGATGCTGTGGCGGTGCTGCCCTATGATCCGAGCACAGACAGCCTCGTAATGATTGAGCAGTTTCGTCCCGGCGCGATACGGGGAAATGACAGCCCGTGGATGCTGGAACTGATAGCGGGTGTGGTGGAGGAGGGTGAGGCCGATGAAGACGTGGTCCACCGCGAGGCGATGGAGGAAGCCGGGTGTGAATTCTCTGAACTACTCCCGATTGCAACAGTATTTCCGAGTGCCGGTGCCTGCACTGAACAGGTCCGACTGTTCTGCGGCCGCGTAAACAACGCGGCGATAGGAGAGCTACGTGGCTTGCAGGAAGAGGGTGAGGATATTCTGGTGCATTCGATTCCGCGCACCACGGCTCTGCAGATGCTTGCTGATGACCGCATTCCCAACGGCCATACGTTGATTGCTTTGCAGTGGCTGCACATTCACGGCACCGCCCTGCGCAAACGCTGGTGCTGAGGCTGGCCTGCGCTTGATCGCACATGACTGATAGCAGCGAGAGCACCCCTACCAAAAAGTCCCCTGGCCTACTGCGGTCCAGTGCGCTCGTCGGCAGCATGACGATGACCTCCCGGGTGTTGGGGTTGGCTCGCGATGTGGCCGTGGCCGCGTTTGTGGGTGCCAGCGCCAACGCAGATGCGTTTTTCGTCGCCTTCAAGATCCCCAATTTCCTGCGTCGCCTGTTTGCCGAAGGCGCCTTTTCCCAGGCCTTCATTCCGGTGTTGGCGGACTACAAAGAACAGGGGAGCCAGGCTGCAGTAAAGGGGTTGATTGACCGGGTAGCTGGCGTACTGGGTGGGACATTATTGTTAGTCACTGCTTTCTCGATGCTGGCAGCGCCCATTATCACCATGATATTTGCGCCGGGATTCGTTAGCCAGCCGGAAAAATTTGCCCTCACCGCCGAGATGATTCGCATCACATTCCCGTATTTGATGCTTATTTCCATGACGGGATTTTGTGGCGCGATACTCAACAGTTACGGGCGCTTTGCCGTGCCGGCCTTTACACCGGTGTTTCTCAATATTTCGCTGATATTTGCTGCTTTAGTCGCGGCGCCATGGTTTGAGGAGCCGGTGTTTGCGTTGGCCTGGGGTGTACTCTTTGCCGGTGTGATCCAGTTGTTGTTTCAGTTTCCGTCGCTATATCGGCTGCAATTGGTGCCGCGTCCCCGTTGGGACACCGGTGATGAGGGGGTTCGCAGAATCCTCAAGCTGATGGTTCCAGCGCTGTTTGGCGTTTCCGTAAGTCAGATAAACCTCCTGCTGGATACCGTGTTGGCCTCATTCTTACCCACCGGCAGTGTGTCCTGGTTGTATTACTCAGATCGATTGGCGGAGCTTCCACTGGGTATTTTCGGCATCGCTATTGCCACGGTCATACTGCCCAACTTGTCCGCCCATCGCGCGGCGGCGCGTGAATCACAGTTTAGCAGCACGCTGGATTGGGCATTGCGCTGGGTCTTGCTGATCGGCGTGCCCTCTGCACTGGCGTTGATGCTGCTGGCGCAACCTATTCTGATAACGCTTTTTCAATACGGTGAACTTACATCCGGCGATGTCGCTATGTCGGCACTGAGTTTGCAGGCCTACAGCGTCGGTTTGATTGCGTTTATGCTGGTGAAGATACTCGCGCCGGGGTTCTATGCGCGCAAGGATACCGCCACACCGGTGAAAATCGGCGTTGCGGCCATGGTTGCCAATATGATTTTGAACCTTCTGTTGGCATTTCCGCTGATGTACCTTTGGAATATTGGCCATGTGGGGCTGGCACTTGCGACCAGTCTGGCGGCTATGCTGAACGCTGGGCTGCTAATGCGGGGGCTGCTGCGCCGCGGTTTCTTCCACTTTCAACCGGGATGGGCCGCGTATATGAGTCGCTTGCTGCTGGCCTGCACCTGTATGGTTGGTGTTGTCTTGTGGCTGGTGCCAGAGACAGACATCTGGCTGGATTGGCACTGGCAGCGCCGTATTGGCGAGTTGCTACTGATCTGTTGTGCCGGGGTCGCTGTTTACTTTGCTGCGCATGGGCTGCTGGGTACCCGGATGTCCCATCTGCGCGCACCGCCGGCGGTTTAAACAGCAGATACCGTCGGTATATTGCTGCATATGAAGGTGCGCAAACCGTAGGCTATGTAGCGCAATTTCGTTATACTCCAGCGTTTGGTCTGATCGGTCTATCATACCTCATGGAATTGATTCGAGGCCTGCATAATCTGCGGCCCAGACATCACGGTTGTGTTGCCACAATCGGTGCTTTTGATGGTGTGCACCTCGGCCACCAGGCGGTTATCCGTCGCCTGCTCGAAAAGTCGGCTGAGTTTGATCTGCCCTCGCTCATCATTGTATTCGAGCCTCTGCCACGAGAGTTTTTTGCGCCACTGAAGGCTCCGGCCAGGATAATGAGTTTTTGGGAGAAATGCCGCGCCCTGGAAGCACTGGGGGTAGATCGTTTACTGCGAATTCGTTTTAACGAGCAGTTTCGCGGTATGTCGGCACAACGTTTTGTAGACGATATCTTCGTCGCAGGACTGGGTGTGCGTTATGTGATGCTGGGCGATGATTTTCGCTTCGGTGCCGATCGGCAAGGGGACATAGAGCTAGTGCGGGAGCGCGGTGAACGTTTTGGCTTTGAGGCCGGTTCTACTCCCACATTTGCGATAGACGGTGAACGCGTCAGCAGCACGCGTATCCGCGAGGCGCTGGAGAATGCCGATTTTGACACGGCCCAGGCCCTGCTCGGCCGACCGTACAGTATATCCGGGCGGGTGATTTATGGCCGGCAGTTGGGTACGACAATTGGAACACCCACGGCAAACCTGGAGTTGCGTCGGCTGCGAGCGCCGTTGACCGGGGTTTACGCCGTAGAAGTCAGCGGTGGCGGTTTGACCAAAGCACGCGGCGTGGCGAATGTGGGAGTGCGACCGACGGTAAATGATAGTATCAAGGCCAATCTGGAGGTGCATTTGCTCGATCGTGATGTCGATCTCTACGGCCGGTATATCGAAGTGACGTTCCGCAGTAAATTGCGGGAGGAGATCAAATTTGGTTCTGTGCAGGAACTGCAGGAAAACATTGCGAGGGATATAACGAAGACTCGGGCCTGGTTTGACCAGACCTGAAGCTCGATTTAAAAACTATGAGTAACTACAAAGACACATTGAACCTGCCCGTGACGGCCTTTCCGATGAAGGCCAGTCTGGCGCAGCGAGAGCCGCAGCGCCTCAAGCAGTGGCAGGATATGGGGTTGTATGAGCAGATCCGCAAAGCGTGTGCCGGACGCCCCAAGTTTATTCTGCATGATGGCCCTCCCTATGCGAATGGCGATTTGCACGTGGGGCATGCAGTCAACAAGATTCTGAAGGATGTGATTGTAAAATCCAGAACCCTCGATGGTTACGATGCGCCCTATGTACCGGGTTGGGACTGCCACGGCCTGCCTATTGAACTCAATGTTGAAAAGAAAGTAGGGAAACCCGGTGGCAAGGTCACATCGACGGAGTTCCGGCAAAAGTGTCGCGAATACGCTGCGCGCCAGATTGACGGTCAGCGCACAGATTTTATGCGCATGGGAGTCATCGGTGATTGGTCCAGACCCTATCTCACGATGGATTTCAAATTTGAGGCCAATATTGTCCGTGCGCTGTCGCGAATCGTGGAAAACGGTCACCTGCACAAAGGCTTTAAGCCGGTGCATTGGTGTACAGATTGCGGTTCAGCACTGGCGGAAGCCGAAGTAGAGTACCAGGACAAGCTATCCCCCGCGATTGATGTTGCCTTCACCGCGATCGATCCCGCGGCTTTTAACAGCGCCTGTGGCTCGAACTACGATGGTGAGATTGCAGTACCCATCTGGACGACAACCCCTTGGACGCTGCCAGCCAATATGGCGGTGAGTTTGAACCCGCAACTGGATTATGTCCTGATTGAAGGTCAGGGCCGGGCGCTCGTGGTCGCCGAGGAACTGGCCGAGAGCTGCGTGGCGCGTTTTGGACTGGATTCGCTCACTGTACTGGGACGATGCAAGGGTGAGGCGCTTGAGCACCTGATGCTGCAGCACTGCTTTCTGGATCGACAAGTGCCGGTCATCCTCGGTGACCATGTCACTACCGAAGCCGGTACTGGTGCGGTACACACGGCCCCTGCCCACGGGCAGGATGATTTCGTGGTGGGCCAGAAATATCAGTTGGAAGTCTACAACCCGGTGGGCGCAAATGGTGTTTATCTGCCGGAGACTGAGTTTTTTGCCGGTCAACACGTGCTGAAAGCCAATGCCAACGTCATTGCGCTGCTGCAGGAGCGTGGGGTTCTCTTACACAGTGAGGAATACGATCACTCCTACCCACACTGCTGGCGGCACAAAACACCGATCATTTTTCGTGCCACTCCGCAGTGGTTCGTGAGTATGCACCAGAACGGATTGCTGGAAAACGCACTGGCGGCTGTGGAAGGCGTGCAGTGGTTGCCGGAGTGGGGCCGCGCACGTATCGACAGTATGCTGGGTCAGCGCCCTGATTGGTGTATCTCGCGTCAGCGTACCTGGGGTGTGCCCATCGCATTGTTTATTCACCGCGAGACAGGCGAACTGCATCCCCGCACTACGCAACTGATGGAACAGGTTGCACTGCGCATGGAGCAAAGCGGCGTCGACGCCTGGTTCGATCTCGACACGGCGGAATTGCTCGGTGATGAGTCTGGTGACTATGACAAGGTAACCGACACGCTCGATGTGTGGTTTGATTCCGGAGTAACCCATGCCTGTGTATTGCAGGAGCGCGAAGAGCTGCAGTTTCCGGCAGATTTGTACCTCGAAGGTTCGGATCAGCATCGCGGTTGGTTTCAGTCCTCGCTGTTGACCAGCATCGCCATCAATGGTGTAGCACCCTATAAAACGGTGTTGACCCACGGTTTTACCGTGGATGGCGATGGTCGCAAGATGTCTAAATCACTGGGTAATATTATCCCGGCAAAAAAAGTGATGGGCGATCTGGGGGCCGATATTTTGCGGCTTTGGGTTGCGGCCACGGATTACCGCGGTGAGCTGACGGTCAGTGATGAAATATTCAAGCGTACAGCGGATTCCTACCGCAGGATTCGCAATACCGCGCGCTTCCTGTTATCCAACCTCAATGGCTTTGATCCGGCTGATGCACTGAGTTTTTCCGATATGCTGCCGCTGGATCGCTGGGCCGTAGACAGGGCAGCGCAGTTGCAGGTGGAAGTGATTGAAGCCTATCGCGGGTTTAATTTTCACCAGATCTATCAAAAGCTGCATAATTTCTGCGCCATTGATCTGGGCGGATTCTATCTCGACGTAATCAAGGACAGGCAGTACACCACGCAGGCAGATAGCGCGGCCAGACGATCAGCGCAAACCGCGATGTACCATATCGGCGAAGCTCTGGTGCGTTGGGTTGCCCCTATCTTGAGTTATACCGCTGAGGAAATATGGGAAAATCTGCCGGGTGAGCGCAGCGCGTCTGTGATGCTGGAACAGTGGTATGACGGTTTGCAGAGCCTGCCGTCCGACGACGCCATGGGTCGTAGCTTTTGGCAGCGCGTGATGGACGTCCGTGCTGCAGTTAATAAGGCGATGGAAGCACAGCGCGCAGCAGGTGTTCTGCGTGGTTCACTGGATGCGACAGTTGTCTTGTACTGCGCACCTGCACTACACGAAACGCTACTGGCGCTGGAGGATGAGTTACGCTTTGTATTGATTACGTCTGCAGCATCGGTGATGCCACTGGATGCAGCAGGTGACGATGCGATCAGTACCGATCTTCCCGAACTGCAGCTGCAGATTTCAGTCGCTGGTGACGAGAAATGTGACCGGTGCTGGCATCGCAGCCCTACCGTTGGCAGCAGCACAGCACATCCAACACTGTGCGATCGCTGCATAGAAAATGTCGATGGTGACGGGGAGAGACGTCGTTTTGCGTAATGGAATGCAAGCACTCCCGTGGTTTATCCTGGCGGCAGTAGTTGTCCTACTGGATCAGTACACTAAAGCATTGGCCACCAGCAGCCTCGAATACGCACAACCCGTGCGCGTTTTCTGGTGGTTTAATCTCACGCTACATCACAATGAAGGCGCGGCGTTCAGTTTTCTAAGTGATGCCGGGGGCTGGCAGCGCTACTTTTTTACCGCTCTGGCATCCGCTATCAGTGTCGCGCTGGCGGTCTGGTTGACAGTGATGCCCAAAGGGCAGCGGCTGCTGGCTTTGAGCCTGGGGCTGATTCTGGGGGGTGCGCTGGGCAACTTGTGGGATCGTGTGGCGCTAGGGTATGTTGTGGACTTTATCTCCGTTCACTATGAGAATCATTACTTCCCCACTTTTAATATTGCAGATTCCGCAATTTCAGTGGGAGCTGTGTTCATGTTGTTGGATACCTTTTTACACAGTGACAAGCCCGCTGTTACCGCAAGGGATGAAAGTTAATGAGTACGGTACCTGTCAGTGAAGGCACCCGCGTGTTTCTGAATTTCTCCGTTAGTCTGGAAGATGGCTCGGAGGTGGATACCAATTTCGGCGGGGATTCTGTCAACTTTGTCATCGGCGACGGCAGTCTTCTCCCCGGTTTTGAGCGCCTGTTGTTCGGTATGTCCCCTGGTGAGCGTCAAATGTTTGTCGTTGAGCCCGAAAATGCCTTTGGCCAGCCCAATGACAATAATGTCCAGTACCTGCCGCGTGAAGAGTTTGAAGACGATGTAGAGCTGGAGGTTGGGCTGGTTTTTTCTTTCGCCGATGCCAGTGGCGGGGAAGTGCCGGGAATGATAATTGCGTTCGATGAAGATGAGGTGACGGTGGATTTCAACCATCCTCTGTCAGGTCGTACAATCCTTTTTGACGTCCTGGTTCACAGAGTGGAACCGGCTGAGCTGCATTAGCGGTCTGGCTTGAGTGCCCGGGCCTGTCCCTTTAATCGCACAGCAGGAGAACTTTTTGGGAATGGAAATTCGATTGGCAAACCCCCGTGGTTTTTGTGCCGGGGTCGATCGGGCGATTGATATCGTCAACCGCGCTCTTGAAGTGTTCGGTGCTCCGATCTATGTGCGCCATGAAGTGGTTCATAACAAATTCGTGGTGGAGGATTTGCGAGCGCGCGGTGCCATCTTTGTCGATGATCTGGATGAAGTGCCGGATAACTGTATTGTAATCTTCAGTGCGCACGGTGTTTCACAGGCGGTGCGCCGCGAGGCCGGAGAGCGTTCGCTGAAGGTCTTTGACGCCACCTGCCCGCTGGTAACAAAGGTGCATGTGGAAGTGGCCGGGTACAGCATGCAGGGGCGCGAGTGTGTGTTGATCGGACACCGTGGTCATCCCGAGGTTGAGGGAACCATGGGGCAGTACGATCGCAAAGAAGGTGGCGATATTTACCTGGTGGAGAACGACGAACAGGCCTCCATGCTGCAGGTAAAGGATCCCGATAATCTGTCATACGTCACGCAGACTACGCTGTCGATGGATGATACGGCGAAAGTCATCGATACCCTGCGTGCGCGCTACCCCAATATTGAGGGGCCGCGAAAAGACGATATTTGCTATGCCACCCAAAATCGCCAGGACGCAGTGAAAAAGCTGGCAGCTGATTGTGACCTGATGCTGGTCGTAGGGTCGCCCAACAGTTCCAACTCCAACCGTTTGCGCGAACTGGCTGAGCGAATGGGTGCGGAGGCCTACCTGCTCGATGGTGCTGAGGATATCAATCCCGACTGGTTGACGGGAAAAACCCGTATTGGCGTCACTGCCGGCGCATCGGCGCCGGAGGTGTTGGTACAGGAGGTGCTCGACGGTTTGTGCGCACTGGGTGCGGGCGAACCGGTCGAGCTCGAAGGTCGTCCTGAGAACATTACTTTTTCGTTGCCGCGCGAATTGCGTATCGCTGCCAAGAACCTCTAGCGACGCCTCGACCTATCTCATTCTCCCCGGTGGGCACCAATAGGCGTCCACCTTCCGGCATATTCAGCCATCTGCTTGGCGCATCGTTTCTCATTTTCTAAGCTTGTCGCAGCAAGGAGGATAGCTGTGGACAGGAAGTCGCTGCGAGACCCTGCAAAGGGCTTTACATTGGTAGAACTGATGATTGTAGTGGTGGTGCTCGCCACGCTGTTATCGGTTGGGTTACCCCTGATGCGCGGCCAACTGGCCACGGGGCGCCTGCAGTCCGAGACGGCGCGTTTTCTGGGCGCTATTAACCTCGCCCGAAGCGAAGCAGTGATGAGAAACCTGCCGGTGAGTATTTGTCCTTCTGCAATGGCGCAGACGGGCATAGCAGAATGCTCTGGCATTTATGCATCAGGGTGGATTGTCTTCGCCAACGCCGACAGGGACAAAATTGTAGATGCGGGCGAGGATGAAGTGCTACAGGTCTTCGAGGGCCTGCCCCCTGGATACCATCTGACAAATCGCAGCGGCACTCTGGATGCCTTCAAGCTGATTAATTACCTCCCCGATGGGTCATCGCACAGTCCGCGTACGTTTCTGTTTTGCCCTCCGCAGTATTCCAAAGTCTCGCCACTCAGTATCGTCATGAACATAGTGGGCCGGGCGCGATTGGTAGAGGATTGGGGCGAATGTCCAGCTGCCTGAGAGAAAAATACCGTGGTGCCCGGTTGGCGGAAATCGCCACAGCGTCTACCGGGGGGGTCGCTGTAAAGGCCAACCGCGGCGTTGGGATGATGGAGTTTATGCTCGCGTTGTTGATTTTTTCTGTGGGCATGATGGCTCTGTTGTCAGCGCAACTGGCCGGTAAAAAAGTGGTTTTCGAGGCAAGCCAGCGATCAGTTGCCACGGTGTTGGTGAGAGACATTCTGGAGCGTATACGCGCCAATCCGGGCCAGTTGGCGGCCTATAAGATGTCCGGCATCGGCGATGAGGCCAATCGACTTCCCCGGCCCGACATGGATTGTGGCGTAGTCAATTGTTCTGCGCAGCAACTTGCCGCCTTTGATCTCTGGCAGTGGGAAGCATTGCTTTTGGGGCATGCGGAGCAGGATGCTGGAGGCTATGTTGGCGGTTTGCTGACGCCACGGGCGTGTATCACAGGGAGTGATCGCGCAGTGGCGGTAACAATCAGTTGGCGAGGTGTACTGAAGGTTTCTCCGCCGTCTACAGCAGGTTGTGACATCAACCTAGGAGTGAATCCGGGGTCTGGGGGAGAAGGGCAGGAGCGCGAAGTACCGCAACGGCACCAACTGACAGTTTCCACATATCTGGCAGTGCCGTAATGCGCTATCGGGGCAGATTATTATGCGGCAGGGGGCATACACACGGGCTGACGTTAGTAGAATTGCTGGTCGCGTTGCTGCTGGGTTTACTCCTCAGTGCCGGCATGGTGAGCGCTTATCTGGTCGCAAAGCGCAATTATTACTATGAGGAAGAAATGGCGCGGATGCAGGAGAATGGTCGCTATGCGATGCGTTTACTGTCGCGAGAGTTTGCAATGGCCGGCTTCTATGGCGGAATTCCCTCGTCATCAGTGATCACACCCGAGGCTGTAGGTGGTGATTGCAGCGCGGAAAATTGGGCGCTGGACAGGGCTGCTTCACTGGATCTGGTTAATGATTACGCAGGGCAGTCACCGCCTGTGTCACAGCACTTTACAGAGCTCACCTGCCTGCAACCCGCAACGATCATTCATGGTACGGACTTGGTCGCTATCAAACGTACCGCCGCCGAGGCCAGCTTACTGCGGGGCGTTGTGGCCCCCACGCTGACATCCTCTACGGTGGAGGGTTGGTATCTTCGCCTGCTACATGGAACTGTACCCAGTTGGGAAAAGCTGCGCCCCGTAGATTTACGTGATGCCTCCAGGGCGCTGCCTTCACTGGCGTACTGGGAAGCGATAACTAGAGTCTTTTTCATCAGGGCGTATTCCAGTGAGCCAGGCGACGACATTCCCAGTTTGTGTATGGAAACTCTCGCTGGCGATGAAATGACTACGCGCTGCCTGGTAGAGGGTGTGGAGAATCTGCAGCTGGAGTTCGGTATCGATATCGACGGCGATGGTGCGCCCAATCAGTACATTTCAGCACCTACAACAGCGCAGCTGGAAAATGCAGTGGCGGCAAGAATTCACCTGCTATTGCGCAGTATCGGCAAACTGTCCGGTCATGAAGATGATAGAGACTACCGCCTTGGCCAGAAAATGCTGCCTGCTACACATGATACCTATATGCGTAGGGTAATCAGCTCGACCGTAGTGCTTCGCAACTACATCACGCCCATCGGTTGAATTGTGTCTCTGTCCAGGACACCCGCCAAATCCCCCCGCCTGGTATCGAATCAGGGTGCAGTAGTGCTGTTGGCACTGGTGTTTATGCTATTGCTGTCGATGGTCGCTGCAACCGTATTGCAATCGGCAATTTTACAGCTGCACATGGCGGGTAACGATCAGTTCAAGGAAGAGGCACTTTATCGAGCACAGGCAATTGTGGCGGAACTCTCACTCGAGCCCGAGAATTTTTCCTTGCAGGGGGATGTCGGTAGAACCAACTGTCCGCCGGGAGACGATTCCCCACAGTGCCATCAACATAGTCTGCAATTGCCTACCTCCGCACAAGCGCTGGAAGGCTATGCGCTGGATATACGCGTCACGCGGCAGGATCCTCTGCTGTGGCGAGGCTTTCCCATCCGTGAGAATGAGCATGAAGTATCCAGCAGCAACAGATTTGATGCTGCGATTTTTGAAGTTGATGTTCACGTAGATGGCAGTGAGGCCCGCCTGGGTAGCGCCCATATTGTGCAGGGCGTAGCGGTGCGAGTGCCTGCATTCCGTCAATAAGTACAGGAGTATTTATGCGGCGTTTTATTTATGTTCTGGTGTTGCTTGCGCTGTTTAGCGTGAGCCCGGTACGTGCGGACGATATCGAAGCGTATTTGTATGGAGCGCGCACTCAGGGGGTTTTTGTACAGGTGGTGATGGATCTGGGAGACAGTGATGTGGATGCAATACTGTGCACATACGGTGTCGACTGTGCGCCGCCATTTATGTCAGAGGAGGCTTATCACCATCTTGGGGAGCTCTATCAGGAGGGCGAATCTGTCACCGCTCCGGGCGTTTTTAAAGCGGTATTATCAGCTGTGCTGGAGAATCCTCTGTTGGATGATCTCTATGTATCCTTGCTTATCTCCAATCACCAGAACAACCCAACCGGCAAAGCGGAATCGGGTGTAGGTGGCGGCTCAGTCCTCAAGGGATACCGGAGATTGCAGTCGCATCGTGCTCAGTGGGTAGCAACACTTAAGGCCGTTCCAATTGTTCAAGCGAGTATCAGCCATCAGATGCAGCCTCGGGAGACTTATCTGGAATGGTTGCGTTACCTCGTCGGCGGTGAGGTGGCTCTGGGGCAGAATACTGCTGGCAACTTCGGCAGCTCAGATCCAAATCCCGGTTACGATGAGACTATCATTACAGATGGCAGATACCTGACACCGTTTATAGAGCAGCATACGTGTCCAAAGTTGTACTCCATCCTTTTCACGTTGGGTGAGCCCGCCCGTGACGGTGATCTCGATACGGAGATTGCAGCGCAACTTCCGGGTCAGCAACTGAACTCCTTCACGCAGTTGCTTGCCTATCTGCACGATGGCAGCACAGATCTACTGCCGCAGCTGAGTGCGCATGTGCCCTTGCAAACAACCTGGGTCGTCACCAGCCGAGATAGGCCGGGAGACTCCGTCAGATATGCCGCAGCCAGTGGCGGCGAGGCGGTATTGTATGTCGATGAACCTCAGGCATTGCAGGCCAGCTTGACCAAGGCTTTGCTGACAGATGCTACTGTCAAAGGGCAATCGATGGCAGCGACATTTGCCGAGGATGTTTTCGAGCCGGGTCAGGTGCGCGATACACTGCTCGCTCCGCAGTTTTTGCCACAATCCGCTAACGGTTGGCCGGGAAACCTGAAGAAGCTGAAGTTGGAGCTGTCCGACGAAGGTGAAAATGGAAACAACCAAAACACATATGCGCAGGTAGTCGACGCCCACGGATTACCTGCCTATGAATTATCCGGGCAAAACAAAGGCCAACTGCGCGAGGATGCACTGACCTTCTGGACCGATATCGCGACTTTGCCAAAGGGTAACGGAGTGAGCATTCCTGACGATGCTGACGGTCCGGTGGTCGCGCGTGGCGGAGCCGGACAAAAGATAGACGGCTTTGTCGACTACCAGGACGCACACGGTAGCGATGTTCAGTACTTTATCGGGGATACCAATGCCGATACCCCGCTCGGTGGTTACGGCCCGCGGCAACTCTACTATGCGCCAAGTACTGGACAGACACTGTTGCCATTTAACGCAGATGTAGCGACGGTCGATAGACTCGACTCGCTGCTCGACCCCACAGACACGCTGACAGAGGAACAGCGCCTGAACCTCATCAAGTGGGCAAGAGGGCAGGACGTTGACAGCGGAAGTTCCACCGCACGAAGTTGGATTATGGGCGCGGTGATGCACTCGCGGCCGTTTGCGCTGAACTATGGTGCGATCTCAGGGTACAGCAGGGAAAACCCCAATGTGCGGGTTATGTTTGGCAGTACAGATGGCGTATTCCATATTGTGCAAAGTACACAGAGCGATGGGCGAGAGTCTGGTCGTGAGGTGTTTGGTTTTTATCCTCGGGAGTCACTTGGCGCCTTGTCGTTGCGACGCACCGACCAGGTTGCCGGCTTGCCCAAACACTATGGTGTAGACGGTGCGCCGGTCGTACTGCGCGTTGATCACAATGCTGACGGGACGCTTGATGCTGCAGTCGGCGACGAAGCTTATGTGTATTTTGGCTTACGCCGCGGTGGCTCCAGCTATTTCGCTCTCGATATCAGTGCGCCGGATGCAGTGCCCACACTTGCCTGGAAGCTCAGCCGTACTGTGGGCGGCGCATTCGACGAGTTGGGCCTGACGTTTTCGACACCGGTGGTTGGCAAGGTGAATTACGCTGGCAGCCCGGTCGATGTGCTTATTTTTGCCGGTGGCTATAACGGCGGTTGGACTGACGATTTTTCCGCACGACGCGGAAAAGACCACGATGCAACTGACGATGCCGTCGGTAACGCAATCTACATTGTCAACGCGCGTACGGGNGAGTCGGTTTGGAAGGCAGTAAGGGGCGATACCGGGGCGAGCACTAACACCCGTTATTATCACGCCGGACTTGTCGACAGTATCCCGTCCTCGGTATCTGCCTTGGTGACGCCCGAGGGTATTGTTCACCGCTTGTACGTTGGCGATAGTGGCGGTGCGGTTTGGCGAGTCGACTTACCGCCGAACCGAAACAGCAGAGCTGATCATCGCAGGGATCGCTGGTTTATTACCAAGTTGGCAGATCTGGGAGCTGATGCAGCAGAAACCGGAGGCTCAGAGCGCGATGACAGGCGTTTTTTTCACGCGCCGGATATTGTGCAGTCCTATGATGCAGTCGGAAACTTTGACGGTTTATTGATACAAAGCGGCAATCGCGCTGACCCCAACGAAACGGTCGTTGAGAATGCGCTGTTCTATATCAAGGACAGGGAAATTCAGACGGGCAGTGAAGTGGTACGCGGTGAAAACGATGTCAGTAATCCGGCGGGAAGATACCAGATGTCAGATATGAATGATCAAACGCGCTGTATTGACGGTTCAGAGGAGGTATCTGAAGGCGGCGGCACCATCGCCTGCGCTGACCGGCGCACCGAGGGAGGGTGGTATATACGTTTTGAACAGCCCGGCGAAAAAGGGTTGTCTACCCCGCTGACAGATGGCGGCAGAGTGTTCACATCGACCTTCACGCCAGGCGATATCTCAGCCTGCTCCCCTCGCAGCGGTCGCGGCAATTTATATGTACTGGAGCTTCGCAGTGGGGCTGCGGTGGAAAACAACCTGCGGCGCTATGAACTGGGTGAAGGTATTCCGGCAGAGCCTGTATCGGTGGGCGAGGTGATTTTTTTACCGGGGGGAGGGGGTGATCTGTATGACCTGGATCGAGATGGTATTCGCGATACTACCCAACTGCTGCCCAGTCGTGCTTCGAGACTATACCGCACCTACTGGCGGGAGCCGGGTGCAGATCCGTTATAGCCGGCCCCGACAGACGTGATGGAGAGCATTTATGGCGGCTCAGCGAACTAGCGGTTTCAGTCTGATCGAGCTTTTGGTGGTGACCAGTATACTGGCTGTTTTGCTTGTACTGGTGCTGCCCTCTTATCAGCGCCAGCTCAGAGATGCGCGGCGCAGTATGGGTGGCGCAGCGTTGCAGGAAACTATGATGCGACAGGAGCAGTACTTCGTTAATCACAAGCGCTACGCACAAACGTTGACCGAACTGGCCTACCCCTCGCACCCCTATGCGATCGACGCGCATGGCACGGTGGTAGGGAAGGCCGATGAAAACAGGGTGTACCTTATCAACCTGACAACGCACACCAATGCCTTTACGCTTTACGCCGCGCCGCAGCTCGATCAGGCGACTGATAGCGAGTGCGGCACGCTAAGCCTGGATTCAAATGGTGCGAAACGGGTTTCCGGTGACAACCCCGTGCGGCGATGCTGGTGATGTCATTCTGGATTACATTGAGATGTGCTTATAGAGGCGGGTCAAAAAATCAGATTTTGCAGCTTGCTGCTAATCGTCCAGCCCCAGCTTTTTCTGTCGGTAACGAAGGCTTCTGAAACTGATTCCCAGCAGTTTGGCAGCTGCTGTTTTATTCCAGCGGCTCTCCTCCAGTGCGGCGCTGACAATTTCTCGCTCCAGATCCTCCAGATAGCCCTCCAGATCACCAAACGCTTCATGTACCGCACGGCCCGGCCCCGGGCTGGCGCGCTCGAGCGGTTCAGCTGCTGCGGGCTTGCTTGTTACCCCAGTGCTGGAAAATTGTAAGTCATCGGCGGTAATCTTTTCGCCATCCGACATTGCCAGTGCCCGTTCCAGCATGTTCTCCAGCTCTCGAACATTGCCTGGGAAGCTGTAGTCGCTCAATGCCGTCATTGCGGATTTATCCAGATAGGCTGTCTTGCCGTCTGCTGAACAGATCCGATCGAGAATGGTCGTGGTTAACGCCGGCAGGTCTTCCAGCCTTTCACGTAAACTCGGTACCAGTACGCCGATAACATTAATTCGGTAGTAGAGGTCCTGGCGGAAGCGACCTGCCTGCACCTCCAGTTCGAGGTTTTTATGCGTTGCGCTCAGCAGTCGGATATCGGTGTGCTGCTCTTCACTTGCACCCACCGGGCGTATCGTTTTCTCCTGAATCGCCCGTAATAATTTGACCTGCATGCTCAGGGGCAGATCGGCGACTTCATCCAGGAAAAGCGTCCCGCCGGATGCTGCCTGAAACAGACCGACCTTGTCCTGGTTGGCGCCAGTAAAGCTACCCTTCATATGCCCGAATAATTCGCTCTCCATTAACTCCGGAGGAATTGCACCACAGTTGACCGCGACGAACGGGCCATTGGCCCTTGCGCCATTGTTGTGTATCAGGCGAGCGACGACTTCCTTGCCGCTGCCGGACTCACCGTGGATATGCACTGGTGCCTGGCTGCGCGCCAGCTTGGAGATCTGCTTGCGCAGGCTCTGGATTGCCGGAGCCGAGCCTATCAGTTCCTGGTCAACCGCATCCTGTGTCCGGCTGGTGTCGCCTTCCAGTTGCAGTGCGGAGCTGACCAGTCTGCGTAAATTCTCCAGCTCAATAGGTTTGCTGATGAAGTCAAACGCACCGGCTTTGAGCGCCGAGATGGCGGCTTCCACACTGCCGTGCGCCGTAATCATCGCGACCGGAATATGGGAAAACTCCTGTTGGATAAACTCTACCAGACTGATGCCGTTGCCATCGGGCAGCCGCATATCTGTCAGGCACAGGTCGGGCTGGATGCGATCGACCATCTCTTTCGCCTCGCCCAGCGTGGCTGCGCTGTGCGTATCGAGGCCCATGCGGCTTAGTGTGATATCCAGTAGCTCTCGAATATCCGGTTCGTCATCCACAATCAAAACAGTTTGGCTCATTAGTGCGCTCGTTGGTTCATTGAGATACGAAAACAGCTTTCACCTTTACGGGTCGGCCTGTAGTACAGATCCGCATTGTTAATTTCACAGAGTTCCCTGCACAGATACAACCCCATGCCGCTACCTTCTGGCATGGTGGTAAAAAACGGCTCGAACAATTTGGCCTGATCGGAAGACGGTACTCCGGCGCCGGTATCAATAATGTCGACCTGACATTGATGCAGAGAGGAATCGAGATCGACCTCGATGCGTGCGGACTCTTTGCCTGTTGCCAGTTTGCTGTGGCGCAGTGCGTTATCGAGCAGATTGGCGAACACACGCTGCAGGTTTTCCGGGTCGAACTCCACCAGCAGTTCCTTGTAGCCACAATCGATAGTCACTTCCGCTTCGCGATTCAGCGCGTTGAGATAGCCGCCAACGAATTCCGTCAACCAGGGTGCCAGCAACAGGTATTGTGGTTTGGGCGGTTCCCGGCGCGAGATCTGCATGACACTTTCTACAATCTGGTTTACGCGTTCACAATGGGTCTGAATGATATCTGCCATGCGCCTGTCAGCGGGTGTCAGATTCTCTGATTCCTGCAATAACTGCGCGGCGTGACTGATTGCACCCAGCGGATTGCGAATCTCGTGAGCAATGCTCGCTGTCAACCGGCCCAGCGAGTTGAGCTTCAGCGATTGGGCGTACTGGGTAACGGGGGTGTAGTCCTCCACGAAAACAAGGGCTTCCTCGTTGGCGTTGGGTTGCAGTTCGCGAAAGTTGGCTATTACAGGCAGCGCGCCTTCCATCACGGTGAATGGTTTGGCCCGGTGTATCCCGGAGTTTTTCCAATGCTCGAACTGGTAGGCAAGTTCCAGGCAGTAATCGGCCAGTTGCCGCCCCTGTTCTACAGTAACAGGCCTCTCGGGTGCGAGTAGGCTGATAGCTGCCTTGTTCATGATTCGAACAACACCGTCGCTGTTGACCAACAGGATACCGGTTTGCATATGCTGCACAATTTGCTCATTGAGGCGTTGCAAACTGTACAGATCGCTAGCCCGGTTGCGGGCCAGTTCTTCGGCCCTGCCCAGACGGTGAGCAATGGGCTGCACAATCAGCGAGACGCCAAAAATCAGCAGCCCCAGAATGCCCGCGGGAAACAATGAACTGCTATCGAGTACGTCATGCAGTATCAGCCACACGGTATCCAGTAAAATAGCCATCACGCTGATGGCGGCAATCAGTGTGGCGAGCGTTCGGTTGGATATCAGCACTGCGCTGGCAGCGACAGTAATCACCAGCAATACGGGTAAGCCACTGATCATGCCGCCGCTGCTGTCTGACAGTAGCGTAATCGCAATAATATCTACCAGAAACACCAGTAACATCAGTTTCTGGCTCTGATTCAGGCGGGTAGAGAGCGATCCCACCAGGGGAATACTGGTGGCCAGGTAGGCCAATGCAATGGTGGTGTAAAGGGCCGGGTTAAGGGTTCCAACCAGCTGCCGTGTATTGGGGCTTACCAGCATGATCAGCAGAACAATGGACAGCAGCGAGCGGTAGCCCACGTAGACGCGAAACATTGCCAGGTTCTGGTGGCTCGGAGAGTGAGCCTCGGGTTTTGTGAGAATGGCTGTGCGATTCACCTTGCGCTGGCCTTATGGCTTTTATAACGAGTGAGCTTGCGCGGCATTGTATCAGGTATTGATCGTTTCAAGGACTGGCTATAGAGCGCACTTTTTCGGACAATGGCGTTCCGCCAAACCAGAGCGTCTGAACGTTACATGAGCACCCTGAATATCCTGATGGCCCAGATGAACACCCTTGTGGGTGATTTTGAGGGCAACACCCAGAAAGTCATCGAAGCAATAGCGCTTGCCGAGGCCGAGCATGAAGCGCCGGTGGTGGTCTGCCCCGAGCTCACGCTCAGCGGTTACCCGCCGGAGGACTTGCTGCTGCGGCCAAGTATAGCCCTGCGCGTGGAACAGTCGCTGGCAGCTATCTGTGCAGCTATGAAGGGGGCTGCCTATCTGGTCATCGGATACCCGTTGCGCGTGGATGGTGCACTTTACAACGTCGCAGGACTGCTTCACCGCGGCCAGGTTGTGGCCGAATACCGTAAGCAGAGTCTGCCCAATTATCAGGTGTTCGATGAGAAGCGCTATTTCACGCCCGGTAATGAACCCTGCACAGTCAATATTAATGGAGTCGTAGTGGGGTTGAGTATCTGTGAGGATATCTGGGAGCCTACGCCGGCTGTTCAGGCCGCTGCGGCCGGTGCAGAGCTTTTGCTCAATATCAACTCTTCGCCGTATCACCAGGGCAAGCGCCTGGAGCGCTGGGAAACGGTATCTTCCCGTGCTCGTGAAGCCGGCATTCCCGTCGTTTATGTGAATCAGGTGGGTGGTCAGGATGAACTGGTGTTTGATGGAGGCTCATTTGCTGTCGCAGCTGATGGCACACTGGCCGCCGCCGCCCCCAGTTTTGAGGAGGGGGCGTATTGGGTGCAGTTGGATTTTGCGCAACAGCCTGTGAGTGTTGTCGGCCCTGCTCCTGTAGTGTCACAGCCAGAACTGGCCGCGACCTGGCAGGCGCTGGTATTGGGTGTTCGCGATTACGTCAATAAAAACGGGTTCAGCGGTGTGGTGCTGGGCTTATCGGGAGGGGTTGATTCCGCCCTGACGCTGGCTGTGGCGGTGGATGCGCTTGGGCCAGAGCGGGTGGAGGCGATCATGATGCCGTTTCGCTATACCTCGCAGATGAGTGTTGAGGATGCGGCGGAACAGGCCAGCTTGCAGGGTGTGACACACAAGGTGATTTCCATTGAGCCCATATACGAGGCTTTTATGGCCAGTCTGGCAGATGAGTTTGCCGGGACCAAGCCGGACACCACGGAGGAAAATCTCCAGGCACGCTGTCGCGGTGTGCTGTTGATGTCCATATCCAATAAGAAAGGCTATCTGGTACTGACCACGGGCAACAAAAGTGAGATGGCCGTTGGTTACTCCACCCTCTACGGCGATATGGCCGGCGGCTTCGATGTGCTTAAGGATGTTCCCAAAACACTGGTGTTTGATCTGTGTCGCTACCGCAACTCCCGTGGGCCGTGTATCCCTCAACGGGTAATCGATCGCCCGCCCTCGGCGGAACTGGCACCCGATCAGAAGGACGAGGACAGCCTTCCACCCTATGATGTATTGGACCGTATACTGGCGCTGTATGTCGAACAGGATTACAGCGCGGAAGCGATCATTGCCACAGGGATGGACCGCGATCAGGTGCACAGGGTACTTCGGCTTGTTGATATCAATGAGTACAAACGGCGGCAGGCACCGATAGGCGTGCGCATCACACGGCGTGGTTTCGGTCGCGACCGGCGCTACCCCATTACATCAGGCTGGCGCCTTGGGGATTAGTTGCCAACGGGTGCAGGACCCGTTGGGCAGTTACACTTCCGGTCGGTGGTCGAACTGGGGGGGTGAGGGCGGATCAAACAGGCCGAAAGAGGCCTTGTTAATCCAGGAGTTTTGTTCGCCATCCATCGTGTAATTACTCACGAACTGGCCCTGCTTGTTAATGGCCGGATAGTTGGGGTAATTGGCTGCCAATACTGTAATGGACTCCTGGGCCAGGTCTTTCATCCCCAAAAAGAGATAGCCCTGAGCCATAATGGCCAGCCCATCGGCCACGGCAGGTGTGCGCTGGAAGTTTTCCACGACAAACCGCCCCCGATTGACTGCAGCCAGGTAGGCGCCTCTGCGGAGGTAGTAGTTGGCCACCATGATTTCATGTCGTGCCAACAGGTTGCGCAGCGCTAACATACGGGCTTCGGCATCTGCGGCGTAGGGGCTGTTGGGGTACCGCGACACCAACTGGGCAAATTCGCCAAAGGCTTCTTTGGCCTGTGATGTATCGCGCTGGGCCTGGTCAGTGGGCATGAACCGCGCAAAAATGTCTTCGTTGGCGGTATAGGCGGCCAGCCCTTTCATGTAATAGGCGTAATCCACGCTGGGGTGCTGGGGGTGCAGTCGAATAAAGCGATCTGCTGCCTCAACAGCTGCTTCGTGCTCGTAGGCATTGTAGTGCGCATAGATCAGTTCCAGTTGCGCCTGTTCTGCGTACTTGCCAAACGGGTAGCGGGATTCCAGCAGTTCCAGGCTTTTCACGGCCATGTCATAGTTGTCGCCGCGCAGATAGCGCTGGGCATCCTCATAGATTTGCTGCTCGCCGGCATCTGCAGCGATGTCGGGCAACTGATCGTTGCTGGAGCAGCCAAATAGAGTCAGGCTGAATATAATGACAAGTATGTATTTCATGCTTCCACCTAATGATTCACGCCAGCGTGCTAATATCCACACTGCGCGGCTGCTGTTGCAGCGGTATTTAACCACAGGCGGGCGGGCGCTTAAACAGGTATTGTCATGATTGATAGAGTGGAGCTTCAGGCCAGTGTGCCGCAGGAGATGCACGGCAGCAGACTGGATCAGGTCGCCGCCCGGCTTTTCCCCCAGTATTCCCGATCCCGCCTGCAGGAGTGGATAAAGGCGGGTGCCTTGTCTGTGGACGGAAAACAGTGCCGTCCGCGGGATAAAGTATCGGTGGGTGCGAGCGTACAGATAGACGCGCATTTAGAATCAGAAGTGGCCTGGCAGGGCCAGGATATTGCTCTGGACGTTGTCTACGAGGACGATACGATACTGGTCGTCAATAAGCCCGCCGGCCTGGTTGTACATCCGGCGGCCGGTCACGCACAGGGTACGTTGGTGAATGCACTGTTGTCCCACGCGCCAGAGCTGTCACTGCTGCCGCGCGCTGGCATTGTACACCGCCTCGATATGGACACCTCCGGCTTGCTGGTGGTCGCCAGAACACTGCCGGCGCACCACCACCTCGTTGAGCAACTACAGGCGAGAACAGTCAAGCGCGAGTACTGCGCCCTGGTGATAGGCGCAATGACGGGCGGCGGAACCGTCGATGCACCCATGGGGCGCCATCCGCGCCAGCGCAAAAAAATGGCAGTCACTGCGGTGGGTGGCAAGCCGGCGATAACCCACTACCGTCTCGCGCAGCGCTTTGGCCATCACTCCTGTATCACAGTCAATCTGGAAACCGGTAGAACACACCAGATTCGGGTGCATATGTCCCACCGGCACTATCCGCTTATTGGCGACCCTCTTTACGGTGGGCGACCGCGTATTCCCAAGGGGGCATCGGACCTGCTGGTGGATACGCTGCGTCACTTTTCACGGCAGGCCCTGCACGCTCGCTCACTGGGGTTCATCCACCCGGAGAGTGGGGAACAGGTGCAGTTTGAGTGCCCGCTGCCCGACGATATTGTGAATCTTATTGCTGTTCTGGAGGCGGAAGATCCGCCCTTTGCCCGTGATACCGCACTTTATTGAGCCCGATTGGCCTGCGCCGCGAAATGTGTGCGCTCTATCCACTACGCGTCTGGGAGGGGGCAGCGAGTCACCTTTTCAGAGCTTTAACCTGGGTGACCATGTGGGCGATGAAGCGCATGCTGTCGCGGGGAACCGGGAGCGGCTGGCCAGCGCGCTGCCAGCGGGGTCGGCGGTTCACTGGCTGTCACAGGTGCATGGCACAGATGTTGTACAAGCCGGGCAGGGTGGTGCGCTGCCAGCTGCGGATGCCCAGTGGAGTGGTACACCCGGCGCCGTTTGCACCGTCATGACGGCAGACTGTCTACCGGTGTTGTTGTGTTCAGTAGACGGAGATGTAGTGGCTGCCGCGCACGCTGGCTGGCGTGGTCTGATGGCTGGTATTTTGGAAAATACGGTGTCGGCGATGAAAGCCCGCCCCGAGCGCTTGCTGGCATGGTTGGGCCCTGCGATTGGGCCGACGGCATTTGAGGTCGGTGCCGAGGTGCGCGATGCGTTTTTTTCGTCGGCTGAACCATTCGAACGCGCAGCGGTTACAGGCTGTTTTGTGCCGGTTGTGGCGCGCCCCGGTCACTACCTTGCCGATATATATACGCTGGCCCGTGTGCGCCTGGCGCGATCGGGTGTAACTCGCGTGTTTGGCGGTGGATACTGTACCTTTAATGACAGCGAACGTTTTTTTTCCTATCGACGTGACGGTCAGACCGGACGCATGGCAAGCCTGATTCTCTTGCGCTAGATCATTTTTCTCTTCTTTAAGCTCAATCACCTTACTTGAAATGGGGTAATTTGACCCCACTATGGAATGCAACGAGCATGATATGCCTCCGCAGGAGGCGTGAGGAGATCTCCGAATGAGAATGGATAAATTAACCAACCAATTGCAAACAGCTCTGGCGGATGCCCAGTCGCTGGCAGTGGGTAAAGATCACAATTTTATCGAGCCAGTGCACCTGCTGAGCGCCCTGTTGGAGCAGCGCGGTGGGGCCTGCAAACCGCTGTTGCAAAAGGCGGGGGCAGATGTGTCCGGTCTGCAGGCGAGCACGACTGCTGCAGTCGCGGCACTGCCAACGGTATCGGGTACTGAGGGCGACGTTCATATGTCGAACGACCTCAGCCGTATTCTGAATGTCACAGATAAACTGGCGCAGCAGGGTGGCGATACCTATATTTCCAGTGAGCTGGTGTTGCTGGCGATGCTGGAAAGTAAAACATCAGCGGGTGAGTTGCTCAAAGCCAGCGGGGTAAAGCCGCTGGATCTGAAAGCGGCTATCGATACCATGCGAGGAGGAGAAGCCGTGGACAACCCTGAAGCAGAGGAATCCCGTCAGGCCCTGGACAAATACACCATTGATCTTACCGAGCGGGCGGAGCAGGGCAAACTCGACCCGGTGATTGGTCGCGACGATGAAATCCGACGCACCATCCAGGTATTACAGCGACGCACCAAGAATAACCCCGTACTGATCGGCGAGCCCGGCGTGGGTAAAACGGCGATCATTGAGGGGCTTGCACAGCGTGTGGTCAATGGCGAAGTTCCGGAAAGCATGCGCAATAAACGTGTGTTGTCGCTGGACCTCGGTGCCCTGTTGGCCGGTGCCAAGTTTCGAGGGGATTTCGAAGAGCGCCTCAAAGCGGTGCTCAATGAGCTTTCCAAACAGGAAGGCCGTGTCATTCTGTTTATCGACGAACTGCATACCATGGTCGGCGCTGGCAAGGCCGAGGGATCCATGGATGCGGGCAATATGCTCAAGCCGGCGCTGGCACGCGGAGAGCTGCATTGCGTCGGTGCTACCACCCTGAATGAATATCGTCAGTATGTGGAAAAGGACGCCGCGCTGGAGCGTCGCTTCCAGAAAGTGTTGGTTGATGAGCCCAATGAGGAAGACACCATCGCGATTCTGCGTGGCTTGAAGGAGCGCTACGAGGTGCACCACGGTGTGGATATCACCGACAGTGCCATCATTGCGGCGGCGCGTTTATCCCAGCGTTACATTACCGACCGCCAATTGCCCGACAAGGCTATCGATCTGGTCGATGAGGCCGCCAGTCGCATCCGCATGGAAATTGACTCCAAGCCGGAGGTGATGGACAAACTGGAGCGCCGACTTATCCAGCTGAAAATTGAGCGCGAAGCCGTGAAAAAGGACAGCGACCCCGCCGCGAAGAAGCAGGTGGAAATGCTGGATACAGAAATTGATAAGGTGGAGCGGGAATTTTCCGATCTGGAGGAAATCTGGAAAGGCGAGAAAGCCTCTGTACAGGGCGCTGCTCAGATCAAGAGTGATCTGGAGCAGGTAAAACTGGATCTGGAAGCGGCGCGCCGTGCAGGTGATCTCACTCGCATGTCGGAACTCCAGTACGGGCGTATCCCCGAGCTGGAAAAACAGCTGGAGATGGAGCAGGAATCAGAGACTGCCGATACTGTGTTGCTGCGCAATAAGGTCACCGATGAAGAGATTGCTGAAGTCGTCTCGCGCTGGACCGGTATACCTGTCTCGAAAATGATGGAAGGCGACCGCGAGAAGCTGTTGCGTATGGAGGATGCTCTGCGCGAACGGGTGGTTGGCCAGGATGAGGCGATCACCGCAGTGTCGAACGCTGTGCGCCGCTCGCGTGCGGGTCTGTCCGATCCCAAACGCCCCAATGGTTCGTTTCTTTTCCTTGGGCCAACGGGTGTGGGTAAAACCGAGCTGTGCAAAGCCCTCGCTGATTTTATGTTCGACAGCGATGATGCGATGGTGCGGGTCGATATGTCAGAGTTTATGGAGAAGCACTCTGTGGCGCGGCTGATTGGTGCGCCCCCGGGTTATGTGGGGTATGAGGAGGGCGGTTATCTGACCGAGGCCGTGCGACGTAGGCCCTACTCTCTGTTACTGCTGGATGAGGTTGAAAAAGCCCACCCCGACGTCTTCAACGTGTTGTTGCAGGTGCTGGAAGATGGCAGGTTGACTGATGGTCAGGGTCGTACCGTCGATTTTCGCAATACCGTCGTGGTGATGACATCCAACCTCGGTTCGCACCTGATTCAGGAAATGGCCGCGGACGATAATTATGAGGCTATGAAAGCCGCTGTGATGGAGGTCGTCGGTACACATTTTCGGCCCGAGTTTATCAACCGTGTTGACGAATCAGTGGTGTTCCATCCGCTGCGAGAAGAGCAGATTCGCGGCATCGCCGTGATACAACTGCGAGATTTGCAGGATCGTCTGGCTGATCGTGAGCTTGAACTGGAAATCAGCGATGCCTTTATGACACGCCTGGTAACGACGGGTTTCGATCCGGTGTACGGTGCCAGACCGTTGAAGCGAGCGATCCAGAAGGAGCTGGAAAACCCGCTGGCGCAGCGTTTGCTAGCCGGCGAGTTCGAGCCCGGTGAGGTGATAATGGCTGATGTTCAGGACGGGGAAACCGTGTTCAGCCACAAACACAAAAGTGCAGCATAACGCAGCACGCAGTGTTTGAGGCTGTTGCTACACACTAACCGCCAGTTGAGCGTGTCTCAACTGGCGGTTATTCGCAATTGACCTCAATTGAATCCAGTGCTTTTTTGCGCTGGATAGCTCTCTCATCCTCGGTGAGGAAGTACACCTCACCTTCCTCATTGCGCATTTGAATTCTGACATTCAGATCGAGCGTTTCCAGGTTTTCCCGCGCACGCTGGCAGTATTCCGGGTTTTTCTCGATTTTGGGTGGGCTGGCATCAACCGGGTCAAAGTCGTTGGAGGGACTGGGTTTCACTTGCAGCGGAACTGCGCCTTCTTCGGCATCAACCGGGCGCACCATACTGGAGTTGGTGGAAATCACCTGATAGTCGACGCCCTTGGGTGGCGGTCGGTCACTGTTCACGGGGTTGCCGCGGTCATCTACCCAGCGGTACACAACCTGCCCTG
Source organism: Halioglobus japonicus (assembly GCA_902705825.1). Classification (GTDB taxonomy): domain Bacteria; phylum Pseudomonadota; class Gammaproteobacteria; order Pseudomonadales; family Halieaceae; genus Marimicrobium. The sequence goes on from CACSIL010000007.1 coordinate 82,971, forward strand.
CTTGGGCAAGTGGACCGAAAAGTATCGTGACAGCCATGGCCAGAGTGAATGCTCGGGCGAGTGATATGCGCTTCAAATTAGTGTCCCCACAGTCAAATATAGCTGCGGCAAAAATACCCCACATCCTGTGCGGAGGCAATGTGACTAATGCCCCATTGTGCGGGATGGGCGGGCACTCGCGGTTGACTTCAACGCCCCTGAAGCGCGACAATACGCGCGTCTTGCATATGGCAACGGCTAACGTCGAGTACCCTCGGCCTCTGGCTCACTGTTTCAATCCCATTATTTGATACAACTGTATGTAAGTCCCGTATTCAATTTGTGCCGCATTGGCCGAATTGAGGGCCAGACACTGCGCTACCCCGCAGGGCGACCGATACACAGGCAGTTCGTGATCGTATTCCCCGTGTGGGAGATTCCGGGCAGTGTATTGAGCTTGTTAGGGGGTGGTGTGGCTTTTCGAATACCTGTTCAGGTATTTCTTTCAGCGATATCCACACATGACTTTGGAATGTCTCGGCGAGGGTTACGCGTCGGACGTTTTTTGTGGAGAAAAACTGTGGAGTTGTTATCCGGCGGTGAAATGATCGCCCGCGCACTAGAAGACGAAGGTGTTGAGTATATCTTCGGCTATCCAGGTGGCGCGGTACTACATATTTACGACGCGCTTTTCAAAAACTGTAAAGTACCCCATGTATTGGTGCGCCACGAGCAGGCTGCTACCCATGCCGCGGATGGCTATGCGCGTGCGACTGGCAAGCCCGGTGTTGTGCTGGTGACCTCCGGTCCCGGTGCAACCAATGCGGTTACCGGGATAGCGACGGCCTACATGGACTCGATTCCGATGGTGGTACTCTCCGGTCAGGTACAGAGCCACCTGATCGGTGAAGATGCATTCCAGGAAACCGATATGATCGGGATTTCGCGGCCCATCGTAAAACACAGTTTCATGGTGAAGCGCACCGAGGATTTGCCGAAGATTATCAAAAAGGCTTTTCATATCGCCGCCAGCGGTCGTCCTGGTCCTGTGGTTATCGATATTCCCAAGGATCTTACACGGCCTGATGAAACGTTTGAATACAGCTATCCTAAAACAGTCAAAATGCGCTCTTACTCGCCAGCGCAGCGCGGTCATACCGGGCAGATAAAGAAAGCGGCCAAGTTGTTGCTCGCTGCGAAACGCCCCGTCATTTATAGCGGTGGCGGTGTAATACTCGGCGATGCCAGCGAATTGTTGACGCAGTTGGCGCGCAAATTGAACTACCCGGTAACCAATACCCTGATGGGGCTTGGCGGATACCCCGGCAGTGATCGTCAATTTCTGGGCATGCTGGGCATGCACGGTTTCTACGAAGCCAATATGGCCATGCATCACAGCGATTGCATTTTGGCGGTAGGCGCGCGTTTTGATGACAGGGTGACCAATACGGTATCCAAGTTCTGTCCCGGCGCGAAGATTATTCATATCGATGTGGATCCTGCGTCCATTTCAAAAACAGTGATGGCCGATATTCCCATCGTGGGGCCGGTACAGTCGGTGTTGACTGAACTGCTGGCACAAATAGATTTGCTGACTGAGAAAGACAACAGCATTCCGGACCAGTCGGCGCTGGAACGGTGGTGGCAGCAGATCGATGAATGGCGCGCGGCACACGGCCTGTATACAGGGCGACGCTACGACGAGAGCGATATGATAATGCCGCAACAGGTTATCGAAAGTCTGTATCGTGCCACCGGTGGCGATGCCTATGTCACCTCCGATGTTGGTCAGCATCAGATGTTTGCTGCACAGTACTACCGGTTTGATAAACCGCGTCGCTGGATAAACTCAGGCGGCCTGGGAACCATGGGTTTCGGGTTGCCCGCCGCTATGGGTGTCAAGTTGGCCTTTCCCGACAGCGAGGTTGCCTGTGTGACGGGGGAGGGGAGTATCCAGATGAATATCCAGGAACTGTCCACCTGTAAGCAGTACAACACGCCGGTGAAGATCATTAATTTGCGCAACAACTACCTCGGCATGGTGAAGCAGTGGCAGGACATGCAATACGAAGGCCGCTACGCGATGAGTACCTACGAGGACTCGCTTCCCGACTTCATCAAACTGGTTGAGGCTTACGGTCATGTTGGTATTCAGGTGACAAAGCTGGCTGACCTCGACGGTGCCATGGAAGCGGCGTTTGCGATGAAAGACAGGCTGGTATTCCTGGATATCTTTATTGATCCGATGGAACACGTTTATCCGATGCACATCGCGCCCAATGGCTCGATGAAGGATATGTGGCTCAGCAAGAACGAGAGGACCTGACATGCGACGCATTATTTCTATGTTGATGGAGAATGAACCCGGTGCGTTGTCGCGCGTGGTCGGATTGTTTTCGCAGCGCGGTTACAACATTGAGACACTTAATGTTGCCCCCACCGATGATCCCACGTTGTCACGTCTCACGCTGACAACGGTAGAGAACGATCTGCGCATTGAGCAACTGACCAAGCAGCTCAATAAGCTGGTCGATGTGGTGAAGCTGGCCGATCTGACAGAGGGTGCACATATCGAGCGCGATCTGATGCTGATCAAGGTCAGGGCCACAGGTACGGCGCGCGAAGAAGTTAAACGCACGACTGATATTTTCCGTGGGCAGATCGTGGATGTGGGCCCGACGGTCTATACCATCCAGCTTACCGGAACCAGCGATAAGCTCGATTCCTTTGTGGCGGCGATGGCGGGCGCAGAGATACTCGAGGTTGTGCGTTCAGGTGTTGCCGGTATTTCACGCGGCGAAAAGGTGCTTAGTCTGTAAGCTGTGTTGTCTGCGAAAGCCACTAAAGTGGCATGCGCAGATGACACAGCGGTTTTGGCACTTAGCCATTTCCCAGTGTTAAGCAATAAAAAAGGGGCCGAAGGCCCCTTTTTTACATCATCGATAAAGTGACTTAAACGATACGCTTCATCGCTGTCATATAGCCGCGCAGTTTTTTGCCGACAATCTCTACCGGGTGGCTGCGAATTGCTTCGTTGACTGTGATGAGTTCGATATTGTCGACGCCGTTGTCGCCCTCAATTCCCTTGCCGATCACATCGGTATCGATTTTGCTCATGAAATCTGCAAGCAGCGGACGGCAGGCGTGATCGAACAGGTAGCAGCCGTATTCAGCGGTGTCAGAAATAACGACATTCATTTCATACAGCTTCTTACGTGCAATCGTGTTGGCGATCAGCGGTGTTTCGTGCAGGGACTCGTAGTAGGCCGATTCGGCAATAATCCCGGCCGATACCATTACTTCGAACGCGAGTTCTACACCGGCTTTGATCATCGCCACTAACAGAATCCCGTGATCGTAAAACTCCTGCTCGGTAATTTCCGCGCTGGTGTTGGCCGATTTTTCAAAGGCAGTCTCTGCGGTAGCGGCGCGCCACTTCAGCAGATTGGCGTCGTCGTTTGCCCAGTCTTCCATCATGGTGCTGGAGAATTCTCCGGTCATGATGTCATCCTGATGCTTCTCATACAGCGGACGCATGATGCTCTTGAGCTCTTCCGCCAGATGGAAGGCACGCACCTTTGCAGGGTTGGACAGGCGATCCATCATATTGGTGATGCCGCCGTGTTTCAGGCCTTCGGTAACCGTTTCCCAGCCGTACTGGATCAGTTTGGACGCGTAGCCTGGCTCAATGCCCTTTTCGACCATTTTGTCAAAACAGAGGATGGCGCCAGTCTGGAGCATGCCGCAGAGGATAGTCTGCTCGCCCATCAGATCGGACTTCACTTCCGCGATAAACGAAGACTGCAGAACGCCCGCACGGTGACCACCGGTACCCGCAGCGTAGGCTTTGGCCAGTTCCAGGCCGTCGTCATTGGGGTCGTTCTCAGTGTGTACTGCAATCAGTGTGGGTACACCGAAACCGCGCTTGTACTCCTCGCGCACTTCTGTGCCGGGGCATTTGGGTGCGACCATGATCACGGTGATATCGTCGCGAATTTTCATGCCTTCTTCGACAATATTGAAGCCGTGGGAATAGGACAGACACGCGCCCTTTTTCATCAGCGGCATGACGGCATTTACGACACTGGTGTGTTGCTTATCGGGTGTCAGGTTCAGCACCATATCGGCCTCGGGAATCAATTCCTCGTAGGTGCCTACAGTGAAGCCATTCTCCGTCGCATTTTTCCAGGACTGGCGTTTGCCCGAGATGGCGCCCTCACGCAGTGCGTAAGACACATCCAGCCCGCTGTCGCGCAGGTTTAACCCCTGGTTCAGGCCCTGTGAGCCACAACCGACTATGACCAGCTTCTTGCCGCGCAGCATATCGACGCCATCGGCGAATTCTGAGCGATCCATGAAGCGGCATCTGCCGAGTTGGTCAAGCTGCAGGCGCAGCGGCAAAGTGTTGAAATAGTTGTGTCCCATGACAAAGGTCCTCGGGTGAGTGAATGCAGGTGGGGGCGAACAATACGGCATTTAATTTCTTGCGTAAAACGCTATATTGGTAATACTGTGTTGCGTATTACGCAATAAAGGTGGTCTGCATGGATATCAGGGCTTTGTCGGTCTTTCTGAGTGTTTCCGACACGCTCAATTTCAGCCGCAGTGGTGAGTTGCTGCATATGAGTGTCTCTGCGGTCAGCAGGACGGTGCGGCGAATTGAGGAAGAACTCGGTCAGCCGCTGCTGGAGCGGGATAATCGCAGTGTCCGCCTGACAAGCGCAGGCAGGGAGTTTCGTGAATACGCTCGCCACTCTCTCGCTGAGTGGCAGCAATTGCGGCGCAAACTGGGCAATGAGGATGAACTGGCAGGTGAGGTCAGCCTGTATTGTTCAGTGACCGCCACCTACAGCGTGCTGGCGCCTATTCTGGAGGCCTTTCGTGCAACGCACCCTGCGGTCGAGATCAACATGCACACCGGTGATCAGGCCGACGGTATTGGCCGGATTCTGGAGGGCAGGGACGATGTTGCTGTGAGCGGGCGTCCCAGCCAGATGCCCAGGCGTATGGAGTTCCTGCCCCTGTTGGAGTCCCCGCTGCAATTCTGTGTCCCCGCCGCCGACTGTGCGGTGCGCGATATGGTGGAGGCCGCAGAGACCAGCAGCGGTGATATCGATTGGAGTGGTATTCCGTTTATCGTGCCAGAGCGCGGTATTACCAAGGAGATGCTGGATACCTGGTTCCGGGAGCAGGGCATTCGGCCGCGTATCTATGCGCAAGTGGCGGGGCATGAGGCAATTGTGGCAATGGTCAGCCTCGGTCTGGGGGTGGGGATAGCGCCGCAGTTAGTGATCGAAGCCAGCGGTATGACCTCGCGCGTCAGGCAGGTGGCTGTGCGCGACGGCTTGCCGCCACTGGTGGTGGGGTTGTGCAGCCTGGGGCTGCGGTTGGCCAGCCCGCTGTTAAAATCGTTTTGGGATGTAGCGGGGCAGACCTACGGTTCAAGTGTTTGATACCATACGCAGCTAACTGACACAGTGGAAAACAGCATGGGTGCAATAGACGACAAGTCCGGACAGAATTCTGACGCCGGTTCAGTTGAGCAGGAGTCGGCCAGTGGAACTGTTGCCCCGCGCCTGGATCTATTGGTAGATGAGCATGAGGAGGAAGTCTCGGAGAACGGGCGTACCGTGCGCCATCGGGGCATCTACTTGCTGCCAAACCTGTTTACAACGGCAGCATTGTTTGCCGGGTTCTACGCCATTATCTCGGCCATGCGCGGCGATTTTGAAAATGCCGCAGTGGCAATTTTCTTTGCGATGGTGCTGGACGGCCTCGATGGCCGAATCGCGCGCCTCACCAACACCTCAAGCAAATTTGGGGAAGAGTTCGATAGTCTGTCGGATATGGTGTCTTTTGGTGTTGCTCCGGCCCTGGTGGTTTTCAGTTGGGCGCTGGGAGATCTGGGTAAGTTCGGCTGGAGTACAGCATTTATCTATGTGGCGTGTGCTGCCCTGCGACTTGCGCGCTTCAATACGCAGATTGATTCAGCCGATAAGAACTACTTCACGGGGCTGGCCAGCCCAGCTGCGGCCGCCATCCTCGCCAGTGCCGTCTGGGTTTGCCATGACATTGGCCTGGTTGGAGACGACCTGCCACGCGAACTGTCTTTTTTCGTTGGCATACTCACCGCGACAGTCGGCTTTTTGATGATCGCCAATTTCCCCTACTACAGCTTTAAGGGTATCGATTTTCGTGGTCGCGTGCCTTTTGTCGTGATGATTGCTGTGGTGCTGGTGTTTGGACTGATCACACTCGATCCACCGAGTATCTTATTGGTTGCATTTCTCGCCTACGCTTTGTCGGGTCCCGCCATGCAGATCCTCAATCGGCGCAAACGCCACAAGAAATAATACGTTGCTCAGGCTGTGCCGCACGGAACCTATTGCCGGTTTGCCGTTCTGAACTAGAGAATGCATTGTCAATCGGATGAGAGGCCCATGAGCCAGCGTTTAATATTACCTGCCATAGCAACATCTGAAATCACGCCTGAAGCTGTCTATCTGAANCGTCGGGATCTTATGCGGGCGGCCGGTTTGGCCGCCCTGCCTCTGCTGGGGGGCGGCTCAGGGCCTGCGGCGGCCGATGTAGTAACCGGGGGTGCGCCGCTGGTCTATAGCGAGCCGGCTTCAGCCGCCAGCGGTTTCACTACCGCCGAGAAAGCGACACCTTTTTCAGATATCACCGCCTACGGAAACTTTTACGAATTCGGCACCGACAAGGGTGACCCGGCGCGCTACGCACATGAGATGACGGTAGACCCGTGGTCGCTGGAAGTCGATGGCGCTGTGCACAAACCCGGCAAGCTACACCTGGAGGACATTCTCTCGGGGTTTGATTTACAGGAGCGCATCTATCGCCTGCGCTGTGTCGAAGCGTGGTCGATGGTGGTGCCCTGGGTGGGTTTTTCGCTGGCTGATCTACTCAGCCGATTTGAGCCTACAAACGAGGCAAAGTATGTGGAATTTCAGACGCTGTATCGCCCTCGTGAAATGCCCGGGACCCGTTCTTTCACCAGTACGATAGACTGGCCTTACACCGAGGGCCTACGTCTGGATGAAGCGATGAATCCTCTGAGCCTGATGGCTGTGGGGCTCTATGGCAAAACCCTGCCCAATCAGAACGGCGCGCCTATCCGTCTTGTGGTGCCGTGGAAATACGGCTTTAAAAGTATCAAATCAATCGTGCGGATTCGCCTGACAGAAAAGCGACCAAAGACGACCTGGGAAACTCTGGCGCCACGGGAGTACGGTTTCTATGCCAATGTGAATCCCGAAGTGGATCACCCGCGCTGGAGTCAGGCGTCTGAGCGAAGATTACCGTCAACGCTGTTCCGCCCCAATCGAATTCCCACGCAAATGTTTAATGGTTACGGCGAGCAGGTGGCCAGCCTCTACAAAGGTATGGACCTGTCGCGAAACTATTGAGTATGCAGCGATCAATCAGCGCCGCTGTAATAGCACTGTGCCTGCTGCCCTTTGTCTGGCTAGTGTACACGGCCGCTGTCGGTAGCCTGGGGCCGGATCCTGCTAAAGCGTTGATGCACTCTACCGGGGAGTGGTCTTTGCGCCTGCTGGCATTGTGCCTGCTGATATCGCCGCTGCGAGCGTGGACAGGGTGGCCCGGTGTAATGAAGTGGCGTCGCACACTGGGGCTGTTTGCATTTTTCTACGGCTGTATCCACTTTGTCTCATTTCTACAGTTCTATATCGGTTGGGATGCTGCCGCGCTTGGCGAAGAGTTGGCAGAGCGCCCCTATATCACCTTGGGGTTTGGCGCCTGGATACTCATGTTGCCACTGGCAGTGACCTCCACGCGCAAAATGCAGCAGCGGCTGCGCGGCAACTGGCGGCGACTACATCGGCTGGTCTACCTGGCAGCTTTGCTGGCGTGTCTACACCTGCTGTGGCAAGCGCGCTCTGATCTGGGGGAGGCCTTGTATTACCTCGGCATATTCGCTGTGCTGCTTGGTTGGCGTGTGCGGCGATACTGGTTAAAATCCAGGCCGGCGGCCACTGTGCGAAGCGGAAATTGATCAGTCTTTGTACACTGGGCGCAGCGTTATTCTGGCTAAGTTTTAAGCAGTAAATCGGTCTGTTGAAATAACTTTGAAATATTTCAACGAAAACCCTTGCAGGGGGTTCCGCTATACGTATAATGCGCTTCCCCGATGAGGCAACCCTCACCGGATATCTGAACCCCAGCGGTGTCAGATGTTGTTTAACAATCAGATGAAGACAGATGTGTGGGCACTTGTTGGGATAGTTGTCGCAACTATTCAGATACAACAAGTGACTCATTAATTCATTGTAATTTTTGATTTTTCGAATTGTATCTGAGCTGATGATTTGGAGGGTAAAGCGAGGTACTCGCGTAACCTTCCCCTCTTGTGAGTTTCTGTAACAGGGAGCGAGCAGAGGTTAAAGATTAAACTGAAGAGTTTGATCATGG
>CACSIL010000008.1:0-40502 GCA_902705825.1 Halioglobus japonicus
CCAGAAAAGTAACTCGCTGATACGGTGCTACGACAGAGTCGCTTGGTAATTAGTCCGCCAGTTTCCCTTGGTAATGACACTCATTCAGGCGGGTTGGTGAACCTGCTCACCTGATGGGGCAAATCTCCCCACAAGGTGCTCGGTAACATCTCCAGCGGAGCGTGATGCCGCCAGCAATTCGTATACGTCACCCGGCGTGGCATTCAATAAATTGGTGATCACGTCGCGTTGGTGCTCATGAGATGCCAGCGAAGCAGAAAATTGCTCAATCCATGCAAAGACGTCACCGTCATGAACGTCGCTGACGCCTCCAACACCGGAATAAGTGCGGACCAGCTCGTTCAGGAATACCTTGGTAAATACGGCCCCGTCTGTCTCAGCCAACAATTGCATCATATCGGCCAATTGCTCGGTTACCCTGTCCGAAACCACGTCTGGCAGATAGAGCTCCGTAATCTGGGCCTGGTCGACATTGATTCTGGTCGCCACATAACGCTTCGATGCCTGCACGAGATAGTTCGTTGATTCCCCTACCACCACTACTGGCACTCGCTTCGAAGTCTTGTCCTTGCCTTTGGTATACTGGTTGATCACAGAATTCGAAATATCGAGTCGGGACTTCAATCCATTCAAGCGGTTCTCCGCCACCAGGAAGCCCTCAAGGCGTTGGATAAGTTCTATGAAATTCTTACGGTTTTCCAACTCAACTCTGGAAGGTTTTTCCGGAGGAATGTTCTCCTTGAAAAAGTCGATAACCTCCTGCAATTCTGCAGTCGGGAGCGTGTGTAACGAAAAGTTCACTGGGGAGTCAACCTGGTTATACATCAGGTTAATGCCCTTTTCATTGCAGAACCTGACGGTTTCAGGGATCTCTTTCCAGTTCTGACGCATTGGACAGTAGCGCCAGGTGTAAGGCAGCCCTTTCCGTTTCATCAGATCCAGATAGTACATGCAGTTTTCCATCACCTGCTCAAACGATGCACCTTTACGGATAGACTCATAAGTCTCTTTGTACATTGAGTCGATAGATACATGCATCAGGCAGTTAATCCGTTCCAGCAACTCCTTGATCTTGTCATCCAAAATGGTGGCATTCGTCAGAATGCACAACTCCATCTTGGGATTCACCTTTGCTATACGTTCCCACAACATTTGGTAGGCGTGAATCAGGAAGGGCTCACCACCCATGAAATCGGCTTCTACGACGTAGGGAAGAAACGGTTCTAGTTGATCGACAAATGCCTCATCATAAGGGTTGGGCATTGGCGACAGTCTTTCACGGCGAGTACGTATCGCAGAGGATGCCAGCCCATGGCACATCACACATTCCAGGTTACAGGAGTTGTGGATGTTAAATTCCAGTCGCATCGGCAATGGCGTAATCGCCTGGTCAACCTCAGGCTGCAGGCCACGCTGTATGCGTTTCTCCTCTGTCATTCTGGCGTATACCGAATAGAACAGCGCATGCGCGCCGCCATAATCTCTGGCCTCAAGTTGTTGCTCGCATTTCTGGCAACCCTTGGAGAGATCGTTATTCTCCAGCGCTTCCCGCAGCTCGCGGATCGGCTCACCGTTCCATATCTCATCGACAGAGTTCTCGGGGTAGACTCCCAGTACCTGTTGCCGATTGAAACAACACGCGGTGACAACGCCCTGCTGTGAGAAATGCAGATTGATGGAGGCCGCTGGACACGCCGAGGTACCGGCAGGCGTGTTGCGAATGCGATTGAATTCTTCAACTATTTCGGGGGAAAGCATAAGTTCTGGTCAATCTCCGTGATTGCATGAGGCTAGATCCAACGGATGTTTCAGTACCTTGTACCACAGTAAATAAAACTTGGTATGCCCGCCGCAGTCTATCACTTCACCATCGGCTTTGCACAAAGGCAGAGCCCGGGAACACACTGTTCGACGAACAGAAGGCCGTCTCCAGCCATTCTTCACCCTACTCTAAGTCGGCTGCCAAGTCTGAACCACGGGTATTGAGCAGAAGTGTGATGGAATTCGCATAGGCCCTGCCGTATCCGGCAAATCTGTGATCTTGCGCCACCGATAACGGTATTTGTCGATCAGGGTAATGCCAGTTCTCTCATCTCGCGAGCAACGACTTCCTGCCAGGGCTTTTGCCCAGGCCCCAGCTGATCGATAGCCACCGACGCAGACCCGATGTCGGGTTGAAAGAATGCCAATACCATCACTCCGTTCTTGTAATTTTCCCTGGCCTCCTGATCGTTGCTGGCTTCTAACAAAATGGACAGCGCCGTGGTAATTTCAGGCTTGGAGTACGGCAGAATTGAGGCGTCGTGTACGATCTGACCGTTCATGCCGATACGGCTTAATTCTGTCATATAGCCCTGTGCAATCTTCGCTGCGTCTTCGAAAGAGAGCTCGTCAAGCTCTGCCGTGTCCGCCTGATTCCTGGCACCACGGTCTGTTTCAAGCAGACCGGCCAGCTGCTCCTCAAACAACGCTACATATCGCTCTCTAACCGACCGACCTTCTCCATTGGAAAGCAACTTGAATGCCTCGGCATACTGTGGATGCGAGCTTTCAAATACATTGAGAAACTGCCCTATAATTTTACTGTCGTTATTGCTCTGACTGTGTTTAAGCGCATCGGGGTAGTAGCAGCGACAGCATACGGTGTCTATATCCTCGAGCCCCTCGATATTCTCCCCAGAGAACACTGCGCGCGATTTGCGGTAGTTTTCGTTGTTCCAGACATCGCCAAGGCCAACCTCCCCGGGTATAACCGTGCCGTAGCGATCACTTTCTTTCGCCGTAATACAGCATGGAGTCAACTGTCCGCCGGGCTGAATAACAGCAACACTGTAGTGCCAACCGCAAAACGTATCGACTTGTGGCCCATGCGTGGGGATCCAGTTCAGATCAGTCGCTATCGGCATCCAGTAGGCGTGCTTCTCATGCTCTTTCCAATAGCCGGGTTGACCTGCCTGCTCCCACTGCTTGTCCAACACTTCGACGTCTTCTACAGAAATAAACGGTAGCTCGTCTTTTCTGTAACTCGGCAACCATTCAGCGTCGGGAACCATGCCATCCTGACGTAGAAATATCAGGCCGTGCTCGTCACAGAACTGCTGGGCGGCACCAATTTCCTCTTCGTTCCAGCTGAACACCAGAAACTTGTAGATAATCGCATTGTTGAGCCCGAGCCTGTCCCGAATTCTGGCCGCCTTTATCAGGTTCTCCTTGACGAGATTGAGATCACCTCCAACACGAAAGCGCTCATAGGCCTCCTGCGAAAACCCATCGACTGAAGCAACCAGTAGATCCAGGCCCGCAGTCAGCACATCTTCTATCTGCTGCTCTGTGAGTTTGAGGGACAGGTTCGTATGCATGACGGTTTCGATCTTGTGTGCATTGGCCTTCCTGATAAATTCAGGGGTATGCACGTTGAGCAGCGGCTCTCCCCAACTATGAAAATCAATCAAAAACAGATAGTCGCCCATCTCATCCATCAGCGCATCAAACAAATCCATGGAGAGCCTGGAGCGATCGCTTCGGTACAGAGTGTCCTCCTGTATCCTGAGCCTGCGCCCTTCATTTTCGATTCCGGTTGGGCAAGTCGGGCAGCGCAGCTGACATAGATCACAGGGATCAATCATCGCGTAATACGGTTTAGATTTGACCTCTGATGCACCTGTATACGCATCGTACTTTGCCTGGAGAAAATTCAGGTAGGCCGGAAGTTGATCTTTTTGGAAAGTCTGCATAATTCTCTTTCGTAACCGTGATTCGGTACGCCTTATTAGATTATAGCGCACGGCCCGGCAGAAACACTGCCTCAGCCTGCAAACACTAGCATAGTTAGCGATGTCACACAGTACTCTATAGCGCCGGGCTGCCAACTGAGTCACTATCTCCAGACTGTAGCATTGAAGGGCTAAAATCCCTTTGTTACGATGCCAAAGTGACTTGGCGCACGGGCTGAAAAGCTGCATCGCGCGAAACATCGCGTGGCGGTTGTCAGGCGACGCAACCACCTCTATAAGACCAAATGGATTCCGAATGCCAGACAGCAACACACCGATCATATTGGTCGTATGCAACGACTACGGTGAGCTCGCGCTCGCGATGTACCTGATTGGCCAGCAATCGTTCGCCGAGAACACGACACTAATGTTGCCTCCGAAGCTACATGCCCAGAACCCGGACATCCTGCCCGGCCGGACATTTGTCTATCACTCCATGGATGACATTCAAAAGCGAATGGAGAGCGAAAACCCAGGTGTTCTGGGACTATTCTCTGGGTATCTGCTGCCGATTCACCGCCTGTGCTCCGTGGAGGAGCTGAACGCCCTATTGCTTTCTACGCAGCCACAAGGGTGGAAATACTTTACCAGCGACCCCTTCCTCGCCCTGTTGGAAGATGTCGATGCCAGTGAACTTGTCACGCTCACAGCACCTAAATGGAACATCATCTGGGCTTATTTCGCGGCCAAGGAAAAGAAACGACTGGCGCAACTGCTGACCGACATGCACCGCCTATTGCAAGAAACACTGCATGTATACCCCTGCGGCGAGTCGACCGGGGGACAGGAGACTGACCGGAGCAGCGGCGGACGGCTGCATTTTCACAACAACGACTTTCTATCGCAGCCAGGATACGACCCAAGCTCTGCTGCGCCAATTTCCGGCCAGAGTCCCCAGCGGTGGTTGTTCGTACTGGGAGACCAGGATTACACCGTTCAGGAAGGCAAATACGGCCAGACTATGTGGGCGCAGGGTATGTCGCGAAAATTTCGCAAAATCCTGGTTCGTAAACTGAATGAAACGCTGGAGGCTGGTCGTGTACCCACCCTCATCGCGCCGGCGAAGGTTATCGAATCGGTGCGTAAACACAGCCACGCAGCGGATGCTATGGAACTGCTGGGCCACTGCGACTACGCCCATTTCCAGTCACTGCTGCTGGAATCAGAGTACGTATTCTACTGGAATGCTGTTTCCTTCAGTTGTCTGGTCAGAACGCTGTCAGGTAAGCCCTGGTTCACCTTCGACGATGGACACCTGCTCAGGGGTATGAATACAGACTATGCGAGCCGGATTTTCGATTGGTTCTATCAGGGCGGCGAACCACCACGTCTGGACATAAATACCACGCTTACGGCCGACTCAATGCTGCAGGCAACCCAGCAGTACCTCAAGCCGGCATGGCGTATTCAGCAGGCACTACTGGCAACCAGAGACGTACAAACGCTGATATCCTCACTCTATCCCGGCAGCGCCCAAGAGGAGCAACTCTCCACGTCCCAGGCATTCCAGATTTTGCAACAACTCGGCGAGGTCATTTCAGACAACAAGCTGGACGGAAGCTTCGTCGTCGATAGCAGCCTTCTCGCACATTCAAAAAGCGATATCCGGGACGCCGCTGCGCTGTTGATCGAAAGCGGGCCCGCAGAGCAGGCCGAATTCGCACGTTCAGCGGTGCCAACGCTGGCATTCTTTCAGCCGAGAGTCGGCGACAGCCCACATCCCATCGATTCCGCCAGTCCGCAGGGAACCCCCTGGAGAGAGGCGGTAGAGAGCGATATGCTGATGATTGTTGGCGGGCTACCCAAAAACCCGGAACAGAAGGCATAAGGGTAGAACATCAAGGCCTCCGTTTGTGGCCGCGCTAACCTGGCCACTCCCGCAGATTCATCTGTCCTCCATCCACTGGAAGTGATGCACCCGTAACCCAGCGCGCCTCATCGCTCGCCAGATACAGCGCAGCCCACGCGACATCCCAGGGTGTTCCCTCGGTTTGCAGCGGTACTGCCAGGCGACGTTTGTTGCGGGCCTCTTCACCAAGCCGATGAAGCGCCGGTGTATTGACCATTCCGGCAACCAGGCTGTTGGCTCGAATTCCATCTGCTGCATAGTCTGCGGCAATGGACAGCGTCAAACCAATCAAACCTGCCTTGGAGGCTGCGTACGCGGCAAAACCGACGTCGCCGCGGCGAAAACCCTGCACGGCCCCCACTGTCGACGTGTTGATAATAGACCCTCCGCCCGAGGCAATCATATGCGGAATACTGTATTTACAGGTCAACATAGTGGCCTGTAGATTTGTTTTCATCGCATTATCCCAAACTTCCTGTTTCACATTCACCACTGTCCCGGGCGCACCGACACCTGCATTGTTATGCAAAACATCTATCTGACCGTAAGTTGCAAGGGCTGCTTCAACCATGCGTTGTACATCGTCTTCCCGGGTCACATCTCCGATGAACACAGCGCATTCACCGCCTTGACTGACAATATCATCACAAAGCCGCTGTGCGTTTGCTTCAGTCCGGTTGACCAGCAGTACCTTCGCACCTTCACGGGCGAACAATGTGGCAGTTGCCGCACCTATCCCAATGGCTCCATCTGCAGCGGCGGCACCAGAAACAATAGCTACTTTTCCCGACAAACGTCCTGCTTTACTAGCGCGCTCTTCAGCCATCACTTTTTCCTGAGTGGATACAAATTATGTTTACCCCAGCGGCAATGTGCTGTTTCGAGCAATTGGGTGCTGACATCCATTATTCCAGCCCAAAACGCCGCGCTACGGCAATGATGGATGCGATAGACCTGTCGACTTCTGATTCGGTGATACCGGAGTGAATAGGCGGACACAGCTGGCGACTCAGTGTTGCCTCTGCAACGGGAAACAGCCCCTCGCTAAAACCGTATTTCTGTCGCAGTACGGGTTGTAGATGACAGGGCGGGTTATAGATCGCTCCATTCTCTATGCCATAGTCTTCGAAGAGCATTCGGCGAAACCCCAAACAGTCAACCTCAGGTGCAAGCAGCGTTGGGAATTTATAGTACGCGTGCCGAATATTGTCCGGGCACACGGGTATCGTCAACCACGCTTTGTCTTGCAGGCCCTGTCGATAGCGGGCCACCATGCGATTGCGGTGATCAACATTTGCGTCGGTTTGCTGCAGCTGGGAACGGCCCAACGCGGCATGGAGTTCACTCATGCACCAATTGTTGCCCAGAAGCACAATGTCTTCGAGTGAGCCGCCTACGCCGTGATGACGCACAGAACGTGCGTACGCCGCCAACTCCGGATTACGAGTGGTCAACATCCCCCCCACACAGGTGGTCAATATTTTTGTAGGATAAAAAGAGAAGCAACCCACATCCGTCAGCGCTCCCGATCTTTGACCATCAATTTTTGCCCCATGTGCGTGTGAGGCGTCTTCGAGCAAAAACAGCCCTCTCTCGTCACACACTTGTCGCAGGCGCTTGATATCTGGCGAGATCAGGCCCGCAATATGAACGACAATAATACCTGCCGTTCTGTCGGTGATACGCGCAATGATGTCATCGGTGTCGCCACAAAAGGTGTTGGGATCCATTTCCGCGAGCACGGGCTGCCCGCCCTCTGCAATTACTGCACTGACGACACCAACAAAGTTGTTGGTTGGCAAAATAACCTCGCGCCCCTGTATGTTGTGGTAGCGCAGCGCTATCTGAATTGCTGCGGTACAACTGCTAACAGCCACGGCATGCTCTGCACCGACAAACGTTTTAAACTCTTCCTCGAACCCCTGTGTTTGCTCGCCCAGGATAAGTCGACCCGACTCCAGCACCTCGCCAAAGGTTTCCTTGAGACGCTCAATATCCCCCGGTGAAAACAGCGGCTTGGCAGCGGCAACTCTCTCTGTGTTATTTTTGTCACCAACACTCATCCTGACGGGGACTCCCATGGTTGTCTTATATAGAATGCGCCGGCCGCCAAACGCTCAGAACGCCTGTCTATAGGCGGGGAAAAAATCGGTGGTGCAGGCGTTTTTATCCACCAGCTCTTTATAACCAGAGGCATTGAGAATTCGACCACAAAAATAGGCCGTGCGCGTTTCAGTTGTCCAACCTTCCTTAAACTGGTGAAGACCACTGGAGGCGCTATCACTATTTCCCGCCACACCGCCGAGATCACACCACCGTACCTTGTCCGAAAAGTAGTTCAAAGCAAACCAATACAATGCATAGCTGGCACCCAGCTTATACCCGATATCGCTGAATGCCAAAACATGGCCGAAGGCAACCTTGCTGTGTTGAATCCACAACTGCGCACCCACCACTTCATCGTCATGCTTGGCAACGAGGACAACAATCCCCGGCGTTTGCAATTGCTGCTCAAAGGCCCGCCGGGAAAAAGCTCGAACACCTGTGATATTGTGTTTCAAAACCAGATTCTGATGCAGGGCAATCCACTCGTCGAGGAACGCGAGTGGCTCGACACAAACTTCTGTCTGAATTTTTCGCTGTGCTTTGCGAATGGCAACTTTGTGGTGTCGAGAGATCATGTCGCCGAGCGACCTTTCCATATCGACCACATAATGCTGCTTGAAAGGGGTCACCCTATCCCTGAATGCTTCACGCAAATAGGCAATATCGTAATCACCGAACGGGTCTGGGACCATCGACACACTGACCAAGTCATTGCCAAGCTTGTCGAAATCCAGATGAATGTTGGACCAATCGGCGCAACTGAAAATGGGGTAGCATCCGATCGCATCGCGCAGAGGGGAATCGGGGATGGATCTTTCCAATATCCACCCTCCCGACTCGACAAGCTTTCGCGGGGTACCAAACTCACTTAGAGATTCTGCATAGGCAGAACAAGCGTAACCTAACTCCTGCATCGCGCACCGTTGCCCTACTGTATTTCATTCGAAGTATAAGGAAAAAACCGCTGAACCCAGTACAAAATATACTAAGTTGAGCGGTTAGTCGCATCACTGGGGCCAGATTCCTGCAATTATCCAGACTTTGTGAACTGCGACTTGTTCCCCATATATCGACACGCCCCGTAGTGAGCGATCAGGGAGGAGCAGTACCATTGAACATATCGGCTGCGAGGTTAAACGCATCAACACCGATTTCAATCCCCATCAATCTTCCAGGGATGTCATCAACCGGAGGATGAATGCCGCCCCAGATACGCGACAGGCTGCACTGATCAGACGCATCCCGGTACGTAGCCCATTGCAGTGTCATACCAACGCTGGGCCCTTCTTCAAAGACCAGGAACTCATTGGCTTCTACTTCAAAGCCACTCATCCCACCGGGGAAGTACGCATCACCGGTTAACGCTGTCATGATTTCGGCGGCAGCACGTGAGAACGTTGAGTGACCAGAGACATAACCAGCAAAGGGCGGCGTAACAAAGCTCGGACGTTGATAAGGCCACCAGTTCTCCGCCAGAATCCAGTCAACTCCCGCTTCGTCCGTCGCCGGGTTGACTATATAGTCTGGTCCGCGCCAGGCCATCACTTTGATTTTGCCGACATGTTCACCAGCAGGGCCAGCCAGCGCATCACCCTCGCCTACCAACTCGACGTAGCCCGGCTCCAGCGGTATACCATTGGCATGATAGGAGGGAAGCTCTGGATTCGAGCTCTGACCAAGATCAGCCATCGCGCGCAGCGAGGAGATAGGCCGGATATAGTCGTACCACCCTTTCAAGCCCCACGCCGTGACAGCTGCATCGTGCATGCCGCCACCCAGGGTGAAGTAGGATTTCACTTCCCATTCAAGTTGATCGAGCTCTGGCCCGGCACCGGCAAAACGTCGAGTTGAGAGAGGGTGATCACTGACCTCATTCAATATGACAAACCAGTGCCCCGGCGGCGTCTCCGATTCCGGACCATCGGCCCAGAACTCTGCCAGAACACGCGCATAGTCACCACGTGGCACAATCTGAGGGGTATAAGCCTGGCCGGTTACCGGATTCACTTGATAACCGACACTGGCATCACCGCCATCCAGCGTATTATAGAACTGGTCATAGTCTTCAAACTGCGTCGGGTAAGACTGAATATTACCGATACTCGCAGGTGAAATATCCATCATTACGCCATCACCGGGGTCCAGATGAGCCGACCAGATTGACACCAGTGAGAAGGTCCATTTATAAACGTCTGTCAGAGTGCCATCAATCGTTGGAGGCATGCCAGGATCGTGATATAGCCAGTAGTCAAAGCCATTGCGTTCATAAACAACGCGATCGTCAGCCTGCAATGCAAAGGGGACAACCCTGCCCCACTCCGGCCCGAGGAACGCAGGTGTAGTACTCACCGGGTTGCCGGACTGGTCGATAGACTCCAGCAGCGAGAGTGGCTGCCAGCGATTCAGATCGGTGATATTGGGGTTTCCGGGTAGCTCCGGCTGAAGCACAGCATTAAGTGGCTGATAGCTTTGGTTCCTGTACTCGTTTGCCTCGTTGGCACCATCGGCCAGCCCGAAATCGATGTAACACTGCGCAATATGATTGCCCAGTGCTGCGGGGGAACCCGCCGTATCATCATTGCTGTCGTAACCGAGATACCCCATTAGCGCATCCGCATCGCGAATCGTAGTCCACACGCCTGGCGAGCTCACGAACCGATGGCGCATAAGTCGATAAACAGCATGACTGATCGCTTCGCGACGAGCCTCCTCCACATCAACCGGCGGCGTTATGTTGATGAGGGGGCAGTCAACACCGGCGCGAGACCGACCTAACAGCCAGGTTTCCTCGACATCAGCAAACGCAGCCCAGGCGTCATACATAGCCGCCGAAGCGTGGAACAAGTTGCGAGCGTGAATCGTCGGGCGCGCAAAGTCCTTGCGAATAGCCTGTACCAGCACCTCATTCCAGCGTCTGGCCACATCTACATCCGCATCGGGTGAGACTCCCGGCAAATAATTGGCCGTGACTACTGCCGCGGTTTCAGGCATCAACAAGGTAGTCTGCGCGGCATTGATATCATTGATGATACTGCCGTCGGTACTCGACCAGTGCGAAAAGTAGTAGTGCGCATCTGCCGGATCGGCCGTCAGGGTGACTTCAGTGCCCGGGGTATAAGAGCCGTCACCGTCGCCATGTACAACAAGCAAGTCCGCCGGCTGCAGCGGTTCATCCAATGTAAACAACGTCAAAGTGTTCACATCGAACGTCGCAGTACTGCCAATATTGCGGGCGTACGCGACAATCACAAAATCGCCGGCAACCGTCGGTGTATGTGCAAAGCTACTGGAACCGCTGTAATCCTGCCCAAGCGACCAATCACCAGCGGGTGAACGCACCCAGAACTGGTATTCGATATTTGACGAGCCACCCGTTGCTGAGGCCGTATATGTCACCGTTCCAGTTGACTCGAAGGACCCCGGGCTCGGTTTGTCTGCCGCCAGCGACAGCCCAGCTATCGGCGGCAGGTCGAGCACCTCAATCAGCGTAGCACCGAGTGCCTCAAACGCTGATGCACTACCGGCATTGCGCACAAAGGCCGATATACTGTAGAGCCCTGACGCCTCAGGCTGCCAGTCCAAGATAGCTGTAGCACCGTATGCCTGGCTGAAAATCGGTGTTCCATCAACTGAATTGACCTGAAACATATACTCATAATCGCCACTACCACCTGTGGCCTGGGCGGTGAACATCGGCAAATTAGGATCCTGCAGTACGATGGCACCTGATTTGCCTGAACTTACGCCCACAGTTTGAGCTGTAGGAGAGTCGAGCAACTCAAACGAAAAGAACCCCGGGGCCCCGAGTGGTTCAGCGCTACCAGCGGCGCGGGCGTAGGCTACGACATCAATATTACCGACTGACGCTGGAGTAGCGGCATAGGAGGAGCTCTCGCTGTAGTCCTGCACCAACTGCCAGGCACCAGCATTCGTGCGCGAGAAGAACTGATACTCGATATCGGAGTCATGTCCACCAACGGTCGCAGTGAAGTTCACGCCACCAATACCCTGTAACTGGGCAGGACTTTGCTTGTCGGCGGTAATCACGATCTCGTTATTCGCCGGCGCGTCCAGCACATCGAAAATCATCGCGTTAATGGCTTCGTAAGGCGCTGTACTTCCATTGTTTCGTACCGCCACCGTAATGATGTAACGCCCCGGGTTGGGGGGCGTCGACACATACGTCGATGAAGATCCGTACTCCTGAGCCACCACATTGAAGCCTTCAGGGGTAGTCACCATAAACTGGTATTCATAGCTACCTGAGCCACCATTAGCTGAAGCGATAATTGCCACTTCTCCGAGAGTATCGAGAAGCGCGGGGGTCGGTTTATCGGATGTCAATCCAACAGCCAGTACTGGTGCGACAGGCAGCACATCGAAGACAACGGCTGTTTCTGCTTCAAAATCAGTGAGACTGCCGACATTCCTGGCTCTGCTGACGACAGTATATGAACCGGCCATATCCGGTATCACATCGAGTGTTTCCGATGGGCCCCAATCCTGCACCATTGCCCACTGTCCGGCTGGGTCCCTAAGCCAGAACTGAAACTCTGGGCTTCCCGAATCACCGCTGGTTGTGGCCGTGATTGTCGCGGTGCTGCCGTTGTTCAGGTACATGGGGTCGGGCCTGTCTACAGTCAGCGCCACGCTGTTCAGTGGCGGATCCTGAGTGACGATGAAACCCAGATTTTGCTCAACCTCATATTCCGCGCTGCTGCCCTTATTGCGCGCGCGTACCATTATTGCAAACTCACCGACGACTGACGGCGTGTAACTGAATGTATTGGAATTACTGTAATCCTGTATGAGCTGCCAATCGCCCGCTGGCGCCTGTGCCCAGAACTGGTATTCGTACTGGCCAACACCACCATCGGCAGAAGCAGTAAAGGTGATGGCGCCCAGTTCCTCTATTCCGCTTGGGGAAGGCTTATCTGCAACCAGGGACAATGTGCCCGGCAGCGCATCTGCATAAGTAACCCGATGATTGACAAGCTGGGCGGCGTGAAAGGTCTGAACACCGGTGGGCCAGTCAATTTGCACATCGACGGTGCTACCATCGGCCAAATCACCAAGGCCAAAGTGCAGAATACCGGAGCCATCCTGTGCCATCCAGGTTCCACTCGCACTCACCTCTTTGACCTGACTGACCCCGCCTGTCGACGGTGTCACGGTGACATAAGCACCAATGCCATTTGCAGCTGAAGCACTGCTGTCGAGTTTGATCTGTAACCAATCGCTGTCGTTGACGGTGTCATTGCGGAAAAGGTTGGGAGCTACACCCCGGTTTATCTGCAGGACATCCTGATCACCATCTGAATCATAATCGAAAGCAATGACACCGATAGACACCTCGCTATTCACAATACCATTAGCCACGGCTACTTCTGTGAATATCGCATTGCCATCGTTCTCAAAAAGCAGTGTCGGCTCATCGAGAAAGGCACCGACCCAGTTTACATTCGGGAATTCCTCCGCGCAGGAGGCGCAGTCTTCAAAACCATTGGCCTGAAACAAATCGAGATCGCTGTCATTGTCAAAGTCGAACGCAACCACTCCCCAGCCCCAATAGCCTTTGCGAATACCGGCCACTTCAGTGCCGTCTGTGAAAGTACGGTCACCATTATTGAGATAAAGTCGGTTGCCATCCCAGTGATTGTCCGGAACACCATTATCATCCTGATCCAGAAAAATGGAGGTGGTAACAATATCGAGCAAGCCATCACCGTTGATATCGGCTGTATCCATACCCATTTCGGTGCGCCCGGTGGCAAATCCCGAGCCCGCAGTACCATCCGTGAATGTACCGTCGCCGTTATTCCAATAGAGACGACTTTCGTCGTAATCAGAAGCGATGACAAGATCCGGCCAACCGTCGCGGTCGAGATCAGTGAAGCGGGGAGTATGCGGGTACACACCGGCTCGATAGCCGGGAATGCCATTCTGAACGACCCCAGCGGTAATGGTTACATCGTCATAATACCCAGGCTGCAGTGCCCCCCGGTTTCTCAATAAGCGACTGATGGGCCCCGTCGTTTCCAGCACATCCATCCACGGCTCAACGTATTCGGCCACGAAAATATCGAGATAGCCATCCTGGTCATAATCACCGAATGCAACCCCTCGGCCAAAGCGAAACCCGCCCGGTATAGAGGCACCGCGCAGTCCAGCCTCCTCAGTAAAAACACCGTTGCCGTCGTTGATGTAAAGGTAGTGGCCAAGCTCAATGTGAGCTGTAACATACACATCCAGATCACCATCGTTATCGATATCGCCGGCTGCCGCGCTGCGACCGTCGGTAACGAAGGTGAAACCCACTTGTTCACCAATCTCGCTGAAGGTGCCATCGCCGTTATTGCGAAAATAGAGATCGCGGTCTTCGCGCGTAGGCATGATGATATCGATATCACCATCGTTGTCGAAATCCCCGGTGGTGGCGCCGCCGTCCAGATTCGGTGGCTGCCCATTGCTCATAGTGGGCATCGGCAACACCGTTGTTGTCACATCCGTGAAACTGGCCTGAGCCTGACTGGCCATAGTGGCCATGCAAAAGACAGCGGCAGCAAATCGGCGTGCTGACATTGGCAAAGCTGATACGAAACGGTGCTTTTTCATCTTCAATCCCTGGGAATGTAATGCGCTGCGCGACACTGAGCTGCGGCTACCCGTGTTAAATCCAGCGGCGTCACCGGTTTCGGGGTCTCGTGCATTCTTCAGTTGAGCAGTGGTCATAGGGCCATTCCATGGTCAAAATTTTGTGTTATGTGTGGTCGAATCTGCGTTCACTGCACTTCGTGCATTACTAAAGTGAATGGCAGCGAATCTTTAGCTGCCTTGACGCAGGCGATACTGCTATTACCGTCTATTTAGTATTATTAGGAGCAATATTAGTGCCACTTTACGGAAACCCTTTGGTAGCAAGGCCTGCGCCGGGTAATCAGGCAACCACTTTGAAGAGATGTAAAATTAGGTGACACTGGAGCAAAAAACGAGGATATATGCACCCTCAATAAGTTAACTATGGCTACAAATAAAAAGAGAATACAGGGCAATTACTGCCCTGTTCACAACGTAAATCGGTAAGTCAGTTCTACAGGTTGTCGGCTACGCGAAGTGCATTTGCCGCGATGGTGAGGCTGGGGTTGGTTCCGCCGCTTGAAGGGAAAAATGAGCCATCGACGACATAGAGGTTATCCAGATCGTGCGCCCGATTATTGCTGTCCAGTACGCTGGTCTCAGGGTCATCTCCAAATTTACAGGTTCCGCAAACATGACCATAGTTAATATTGTTCCTGCCGCTGAGAATCCGAACGCGATGCTTGCCTGACAGGGTTTGTTTAACCCGTTTGCGAAAGTAGGCATTTCGAGATTTCAGTTCCTTCGTATACTCGTACTCAAAGCGCATACCATTGGGCGCATTTTTATCCAGCATGATGCGATTGTGACTGTAGGGTAAGTCTTCTACGATAGTTGCAAACATCGTTGACCGCGCGAACAGCCGCGGTGCAAACTCTGAGGCCTTTGGCAACAGCGGGTTGGTTATCTTGCGCCACCAGCGTGGGTCAGCATCCGCTACATGGCGCATATAGGCGAGGATAAACACCGCTTCAAAAGGGAAGCCAACTGTCTGGAAAGTGCCCAGCTTGTGCCCGTTATCCATGTAAAAATCGTTCAGCGCCAATGTCTTTCTGGGGCCCTCCGGCGAGAGCCACTCGGGAGAATCCAAAGCCATAAAATCACTGGTGTGCAACATCAGGTTTCGCCCCACCATTCCCGAGCTGTTAGCCAGGCCGTCTGGCCAGGTGACTGATGCCGACTTAAGCAGCAATCGCGGCGTCATGTAAGCACCGGCAGCCAGAATCACCGTGCCGGCCTTGATAACAATGTCCTTACCGTTGTAGTTGGCGCGAATGCCCGTTACCCGCTGTTTATCTGCAAGTAATTCCTCAACCTCGCACTCCGGAAGTATCTCAGCACCGAATTCGGAAAGCGCAGGTAACAGACAGACCTGCCCCGCTTCGCGCTTGCAGTTCTTCGGACAAATCTCGGTGCACTCGAAACAGTTTGGAACATACTCATAACCGACATGAGCACGATAGGGATGTAGCCCCATGTCCTTGAAAGAGTCGTGGAGCGCCTGATCCCGGTCAGCGAGCGGAGGGGGTTCACGCAAATTCGCCCCCTCGTCGGTATTCAGCACATCTTGTGTTCCGCAGACATGAAACAGTGACTCCGCCTGGCGATAGTAGGGTGTCATTGTTTCGTGAGAGACAGGCCAATGCTCGGGCAGGTTGTGTCCTTCAACGTTCGCAAAGTGTTCTTTCGGTGAAAAGTCGCTGCGCTGAAAACGTTCGAGTTGGGCGCCGTAGTGACCGGTGGTACCACCTGTACCGCAACCCAATGGCGCAAAAAAATCAGCCTTGCCGAAAGTGGTTGTTCCCTGCAGGCGGCTGGGCCACCAGCCAGTGTGTAGACGCATATCCTCCTCGGACATATGGCCGGAAGGTGGTTCCGGGGCGTTTAGCGGGCCGCTATGCAAAAACTTCCCTTTCTCCAGAAACAGCACTTTGCGACCTTTACGGGCCAGGGCAAGTCCAATCGTTGCCCCCCCCATTCCCGTACCCACCACTACTACGTCCCAATCGCCATCTTCCGGATTCTGTGGAATGTATTTAGACACATCCATGCTTAGCCGCTCCTGTTAATCGCGCACCAGAAGGTATCGCGTTCTGAATTTATCACTCGGGTTATCATGCTGCTGTCCCGGTGGCCGTGGCCGTCGCTGTCCCTGTCGCGTCGAGAATCTCCCGAACCAGTGACCCGGGGTCGGGCGCGCGCTGAAAGTCCTGAACCATTTGCTCGGAATTCTGCTTGTAGTCAACCGTTGCAGCATCAAGACCTGCCAGTGTCAGCGGTTGATGGTGATCCATATAAATCGGCTGTGAACCCTGATAGTACCATTGCACTACACGGTCATAGATCGACTCCACATTCCTGACGAGATGCCCGCGGTCGAACAGTATCACGGGCAGGCCATTGAAGGATCTCAGGAGTATGGTATGCGATACAGAATTCCAGTAAAACGCATATTCTGCGGTCAACAATAGCGAGACAAGCCGTGTAAAGGCACAGAAACTGAGCAGTTCGACACCCTCGTATCCGCGTAAATCGCGCGCCAACTCACGAATAAATTTTTCCGGAGCGACAAATATCGGCCGCCGACCGGCCTCCACTGCCTGCTTTAACAACCGCACAACAATTTCTCGGAAACCGTGTACGGCCTCAAACATCAATTGCCCTTCAAGATCGGTTGCTGAAAGTATGAACAGCCAATGCGGCTTGGTACTGACATCGGGCTCCAGCGACGCTTTGTAAAGGAGGTGTGGATTGAAAAACGACACCTCGCGCGCATCCGTCTCACTCGCTTGAGTCGCACTCGGGTGGGCGTGTGCGGGATAAAGATGAACATGGTGCCTGAGAATGCGTTCAGCTCCGGCCAACTGCTCGACGATCTGCTCGTCCTGCTCCTTTTTCACGCTCTCCAAATGCGTGAAGACATGTGCAGGCAAATCCAGCTCAGTGGCATCCGGTACGTCGATCGATATCAGGCTGGAAATGGGTTGCTGCGACAACACGCCCAGGAAAGGGTCGGCAGTAACCACTTTGCAATTTCGCTCGATTAAAGAATCGACAAATGTTTCCAGCGCCTGGTGCGAACAGATATCGTGCATGCAATACAAATAGCCTGAACACAAAAACACGATATCCGGTGCAAACGACTCGACAGCCTGTTCCAGATCGCCCATAGACTGATAGCAAAAAGTACGTCCCGGGAAAGCCTCGCTGTTTGCTTGATACAGGCGCTCTGGCAACTGCACCATGAAGTGATCCAGACGTTCATGCCCCATGAGCATGTACATCACGGTGGTCAGTTCTCCGAAGTCGTTGTCGAGAATGAAAAGCATACGGGCATGTTGCGCCGCCTTGTCGCCACCGTCATCGGAGTTTACTGAAGAAGTTGTCTGCCCGGGAATCAGTTTTTCAAGCCAGCGTTCAACCTCAAAAACCCGCGGGCCAAATCGCGCTTCAGTCCACTCCAACTCAGGAAGCGGCAAGGCCTCATCGGCGTGGCTGTGCAACAGGGCATTGGGGTTGGCCTTCAAATATGCCTTCTGCGTCTCCAGTTTAAAAACAGCAATACCCAGATTACGCTGCAACTGCGCATCATCGGGGCTAGCGGCAACGCATTGCTCGTAAGCAGTGGCCGCTTCCTGCCAGCGTTCCAGTTTTAACCAGACACCAGCCAGTGCTTGTGCAAGGCGCAGATCATCAGGTAGCACGAGACGAGCCTGTAAATATGCCGCCTCTGCTTCATGCCAACGTTGCAACTTCGAAAGGGCATTACCCAAATTGATGCACGTCTCCGCATCGTCCCCGTTGATAGACAGACTCCGTTGATAGGCATCTGCGGCCTCTTCCCAACAGTTCAGGTTCGCCTGGGCATTGCCGAGATTTTGAAGTGTCGCGGGACTGTCGGGCGACAGAGCCAGTGCCTTTTCATAAGCCGTTACCGCTGCCGACAGATCCTCGAGCCGGCCCAGAGCATCGCCGAGATGATGATGAGACCAGGCGTTTTCGGCATCCAGGCGGATAGAGTTACGGTACGCTTCGGCGGCTGCCTCCCACCTCCCCTGCTTCCCGAGCGTTTCGCCAAGTTGCAGGAATATCTGCGGCTCAGTGGAATCGAGAGCCAAGGCCTTCTGATAAATTGCCTCAGCCTGCTCCCACCTGCCCATTTCCCTCAGCGCACGCCCCAGATTTCTCAACGTCCATAAGCTTTCAGGTGAGCGCGCCAGCGCTTGCTCATAGGAGGCTACCGCTGCCGCATAATCGTCTAAATGACACAGTGCGTCACCCAGGTGATGGTGCGGCCAGAAATTGTCGGCGTCCAGACAGATCGAGGTACGATACGCGTGTGCAGCTTCCTTCCAATGCCCCTGATTTGCCAGTGTTTCGCCGAGATGCAAAAACGTCATCGGCTCCGCCCAATCAAACCCTATTGCGCGGCGATAGGCAGCCTCAGCCTGTTCCCACCGCCCGAGCCTCGATAGTGCATTGCCGAAATTCTTTAGTGTCCACGGGCTCCTGGGCGCCAGAGCAAGTGCCTGTTCATAGGTGGCGATGGCTTCTGACAGGTGTCCGAGCCTGGCCAACGCATCGCCGAGGTGGTGATACGGCCAGGGATTCTCTGCGTCCAGGTCGATGGACTTACGAAACGCCTCGACGGCTTCCTCCCAGCGTTCCTGCTTCAAAAGTGCCTCACCCTGATGCAAGAACGTCAGCGACTCAGTCATCTAAACCTACCGCGCGATAGAACAACACCCCCACCTGCTCCCCGCTCCCTGAACATAGGGGAAGAGCGCATAAGTGCAGCGCATAGGGGTCGATTTCAATCATCTGACTAAACAACTCAGCAGCCTCTTCCAAGCGCATGTTGATAACGACTTGAATGATACCCCAAGTATCGAGCTCAGTATTGGGTCACAAAGGGAGATATGCAGAGTGGTTCACATTTCACAAGCCCTGTTTCTGTGGCGGCAGGCCGCGCTAGTGGTATAGTTCCTACACGGCTATTTCTGGCGAGGGCTTTGGTCTCGCTTACCAGCGTTCCAACTTTGGAATGATCGAGAGAGAGAATGAACGAACAACGACCTGATTCCGGCTATTTTCGACCCGATCACTATTTGAAATATCCGATAGTTTTGAAATCCGCCGATGGCAGCATCATCACGGATGTCAGCGGGAATGAATACCTGGATTTCAGCGCCATAATGGGTGCAGTAAACTGTGGTCACAACGTACCACAGATCAACAAAAGGTTGATCGAACAAGTGAGCTCTGTATGGACGTCCAACTTCTTTGCGACCGAAATTCAGTTGGAAGCCATTTCCAGGATCAACGCCATACTGCCCCAGAACATGAGTCTGGCAGCGCTTTACAGCACCGGCGCCGAGGCCATCGAGTTCGCGCTGCGCTTTGCCAGAGCCGCCACAGGCCGCAATCGCATCGTATCATTCAAAGACCATTTTCACGGCAAGACCCTTGGGACGATGCACCTGGTTCAGCATTTCCCCGATTGCTATGGCCCGGTACCTGAATCCTATAGAACAGTGATTGACAGTGATGGCTCAGATGACCCGGCAGTGATTGAAGCGTATCTGAATTCTCTGCCAGTGGATGATGTGGCTGCGGTTATTTTTGAGCCTGTAGTTGGTTACTCCGGCCCGCGACTGCTTCATCCAGGGTTTCTGAAAACCGTTCGCGAGTTCTGCGACAAGCACAATATAGTGATGATTGCCGATGAGATACTTACCGGCTTTCACCGTTGCGAAGGCTTTTTCTGTTCCGACCAGGGCAACATCAAACCTGATGTTATCGTTTTTGGGAAAGGCCTGGGTAACGGGTTCCCAATCTCCGGAGTCGCCTGCGTAGAGCCGTTGTTAAAGTACCTGAATAATGCACTTCCAGGAAGCACGTTCGCGGGCAATAGTCTGGCCTGCGCTGCTGCATGTGGGGTGCTGGAATTTATGCAGCAGCACGACTTTCCAGAGAAAACCTCGATGCTCGAGACTGCCTTCTACGAGTATTTCACACAACCCAGATTTGAGTCTTATGGTATTAAAGTTGATGGCAAGGGAGGTCTGTTATCTATCAGCTTCGAGGATCCCGCACTTAACCAGGTGCCGGAGATTTACTTGCAGCTGTTACAGGACGGTGTAATAACGTCACACACGCAGAAAAGTATCCGAGTGTCACCGCCTCTAACCATCGGTATCACTGAGTTTAAACGCGGCCTGGATATTATTGGAAACTGTCTGGACAAATTCTGCGCCCGCTGAATCGGGTGGCTATAGGCACAATCTGAATTACTTCGTACGGCGTTGAAAGGCGCTGGCTACACGGTCGCGTAAGCGCGGTGCACCACCTGCTTTCTCCCTCTCCAGTCTTCGCGCCTCCTTTTCCTCTTTGATTTTCGCTCTCCTTTCCCTTTCCTCCGCCCGCATCTTCTCCTTCAACTGCTCTGTCTGTCTGTGCTTTTGCCGCTTGCGCTGTCTCTCTTCCTTCTCCGCCTGCCTTTTCGCGGCTCGCACCTGCTGCCTTGCCAGTTGCCTTGCCTTTTTCTCTCTCTCCCTCTCTTCGGCTTTCTCGCGCTCCCTCATGGCGTTCAGGTCTTCGAGAATTCCATCGAACTGGGCTTCGGAAACGTGTTCCAGAGGCTCTCCCTCATACAGCGGATAAGAGAATCTTTGTCCGTTGGTAAGAACATTTTCCTCCACCCAGCTGTTGGATTCACAGTATTGATCGCGCACGGTTTGAGTAATTTCCTGAGGGATCTCGTACTTTGAACCGTGCGCTTTGCTCAGCTTTCCCAGGCCGAAATAGACCGTGCCATTATTAGGAAGGTCGCGCGCATTGTATTCGAGCTTGAATGCCAGCATTTCGCGACTCAGAGACGGGTTTTCATCGCTGAGTAGCTCGAGGTTGTCCAATTCCTCGCTGGTTAAACCAAGAATCGCGATCAGAAAATCGCGGACCACATCGCCATCTGTCAGGCTATCTCTATCGAACAATCTTACCGAGATGTTATTGCTGAAAGCCGCCTGCCAACGCTCCAGAAAGACCCGGTAATCGGTGAAAAAACCTTCCTGGTAAAACTGTTCGATGGAGCCGACATAATTGGTCGCATGAACTTTTTGCAAATAGGATGACCTGAGATATGCCGCCTGCTCTCGCAGATAGCAAACAGGTACCACATCGAAATCCTTGAAAAAATCGGCTACAACGGATGGATTACAACCCTGAAGTTGCTCGCTGCTGATAATGACATTTCTACAATTCGTTAGTTGCGTTTCACTCTTCAGTTCCAGGTACAACTTTTCCAGCACATTCTCATTCGCCGACGGGTTTTTATTTCCCAACGCTTCGGCAATTTCGTGGTGAGCGGCGACTCTGATACCCGTTACCGGATAGTAATAGCCAGACTCAAGCAGCTTGTTTCTGTTTTGATACAACGTCTTCTGAATGGAGGTAGTACCACACTTATGCCTACCGAAATGTAAAAACAACCTCTTCATACTGATATCAATTACCTTGAGATGTGATCACACTGAGAAAACCAACTGGCCGAAAATGCAACACAGCAGTGACTTCAGCCCTACGCCCGTATTCCAGCTGAACAGCACTGTGAATCTCCAGAGTACCCCCAAACGTCGATCATAGTTGCGCAGTGCAAGCTGCTGCAGTGAGGCCAAATGCGATAGCCCGTCCACCGGTTAAGACAGTGGTTGGTCCAGCCTACCCTTCGACAGACATCTTAATCTGCAAACTTTCAAACCGTTGATGCGTTTCTTCATCCCCGACACTTATAGCCACCGCCTGCTTGTATATCATGAGTGCATCGTCAGCTCTGTCGACTTGTTCGAGCAATGCGCCCAGGCGATTGTAGATCAGCGGGATACCCGCATCTATCTCCATAGCTCTGCAGTATGCTGGTATCGCGATATCTACCTGTCCAATTTCAGACATCGCATCGGCCAATGTTACTAATAACTCCGCTGAAGATATCATATTGATCAGTTGACCATAAACTTCCGCTGCTTCCTGCAGCCTGCCTAGCGTTAGGAAAAGTCGTCCCAGGCGCTCTCGGCAATCCGGGTTTTCGGGCTCGAGGGTGATCCCCGTTCTGTAACTCATGATCGCCTCCTGCGATCGGCCCAAATGTTCGAATACCTGCGCGAGATTACAAAATGGCAGATACCAATCGGACTTCAGTTCGATAGCCTGCTGGTACGCTACTGCAGACTCATCCCAGCGCTTAAGTTCTGCCAATGCACGCCCAAGATTGTAGGGCGTCCAGAATGACGTTGGATCTATCAGCCGGGCCTGCCTGAGAGCCACCACCGCTTCTTCCCAACGTTCGAGCTCGATCAGCGACTGCCCCAGGCGAAAATACGGCCAGAACTTATCGGATTCTATCTGGATGGCTTGCTGACAAGCGTCAACCGCCTCCTCCCAACGCTGCAATTCAACCAGAGCCTGCCCCAGTTCAAAATGCGGCCAGAACAAGCCGGCGTTAATCTGCACTGCCTGTCGGTATGCGGTTATCGCCTCTTCCCAGCGTCGCAATTCAAGCAAAGCATGACCGAGGTGGTAGTGTGACCAGAACACTCCAGCGTCGATTTGAATCGCAAATCGATAGGACGTCGCAGCCTCTTCCCAGCGCTGTAATTCAGACAGGGCTCGTCCGAGGTGGTAATGTGACCAGAATTTGTCGGGATCAACCTTGATAGCCTGACGGTAGGCATCAACGGCTTCTTCCCACCGTCGCAGCTCGGACAAGGCCTGCCCCAGATGGTAGTGTGACCAGAACTTATCCGCATCTATCTCAATGGCCAGTCGGTAAGCGGTTGTCGCTTCCTCCCAGCGCTTTAATTCGGACAGAGCCCGACCCAGATGATAGTGCGCCCACACCTCCGCCGGACTAATCTGCAGACCTCGCTGGTAGGCCAAAGCCGCTTCTTCCCAGCGGTTGAGCTTTGCGAGGGCCTGCCCCAGGTTATAGTGCGACCAGTACACGCCAGCATCGGCCTCGATAGCCTGCCGATAAGCCGTTACCGCATCTTCCCAGCGCTCTTGTTTGAACAGCTCGTTTGCATGCTCTTGAGGATTTTTTTCGCCCATGCTCTCATTCTTCTCGATTTATACGGTCATTTAGTCGCGGCGGCCTATCAGTTGCACGCGAGTCTCACCTGCTAAATAGCTCTTGGATCACCTGTTCCGGTGGCGGCAGTTCTCGCAAATTCTTCACGATCACGTCCGTTTCTTTTTTGTATGTGCTGGCAAGGTCTTCCAGAGCATCAGCATCCAGCGCTTCGTGTTGATTCAGTGAGGGAGGCGTCCAATTCTGGTAGTACCAACGGACCATACGCTCGTGCATCGGTTTTACGTGCCGCGCGAGGTGCCCCTCATCGAACATGAACATGGGTAATCCGTTAATCACCCTGAGGAAAGTGGAGTAAGACGCCAGGTTCCAGTAGAAAACATACTCGGCGTTCAGTAAGCGTGCATTAAAATCTTCATACGCACAAAACGTCAACAAGTCCTTTCGGGCATGGACGGGAGCGCGGCTACGCAGTTTCTGCACACACTCATCCGGCGCCAAAAATACCGGCCGCCTACCAGCCTGTAGCGTTTGTTCCAGCTTCTTCTGCAAGATATCAATGAACCGCTCTTCACCGTAGAACGATGTTTGAAGGTCGTAATCCACCGACCCGAGAATGAACAACCAGTGTCGATCGTCAGCGGACTCAGAGGCTGCGTTCCCGGACGTAGTATCAGCAGAGGTATCACCATCGCGGACGAGGCTGGGATTGAAGAATGTAACGTTATCCGTACCCACCTCAATCGGCTCATCGTCCGGATGGGTGCGGGTATAATACAGGTGCGTCGTGTTTCTGATGATATGGGACGCTCTGGCAAACTGCTTCAGTATCCGCATATTGCCAAATGTCGTGCTGAGCCTATACGGCCAGGGTTGATCCTTGATAATTTCTGTTTCAAATAGCTGCAACGCTTCGGGCGCATTGGCCTCAGCGGGGTCCAACTGGGAGAAAATGCCAAAAAACGGATCGCTGGTAACCACTTTGCAATTCCTGTCAGACAACAACTGAACGAGCGCTTCCGTTTCCTCTAGAGAGATGATCTGATGAAGCGGCAATATGTAGCCGGAGAAGAGAAACACGATATCCGGTTCAGTCTCATCGACTGTGCAAAGAATATCGTCGATAGAGTCATAACTGTATGTTTTGCCAGGCAAGGTATCCTTATTCTTGGAATACAAGCGAGGGGGAAGCAATAGCGTCGTGGTGCTGGCCAGGTTCCTCCCCTGCAAAAAATACATGGCAAGGCCGAGCTCACCATAATCATTGTTGAGTATAAACAACAAACGGGGACTGCGAGTTTCTGGGCTACTGGTCATAGGTTCTGGTTTCATTGCGTCTCGTTAATAGCAAAAAACTCATGGCAACATACTCTTGCAGCTCGAGCTCGTTAGACCCGGAAAGGCTAGCACCGATGCAGCGCAGCGATCAATGCTGAGTGCCTGCAAACCGGCCATAAAGGCATTGAAATTACTGTAACTGTGATTTACATCCATCAGCTGCCCAATTGTGACTCCGCCACGTGCCTCTGGACTGATATAACTATTGTGCGCCAGCTCTCAAAACCGCCCTTGTAAGCGGTTTATGTCGTTCATCGTGCCCCCTTTGGCCTTAACCCGGTAGTACTTTGTGCTGTAGGTTCCACTGTAAAGATGAATATTTGCATTGATCATAGCTATTGGCTAAGTTTGGTCGGCGTGTTTTATTGCAACAGGTTCCCAACCAACTCCAAAAGGGCCCAGCATGATCGTGTCAATAGAAACCCCAGTGTTCAAGGGTAAATGGCTGAAGAAGTGTATTGACTCAGTGCTTACCCAATCATCAAAGAACTGGATATTCTCACTCGTCTGGGACGGTGGTGATGAAGAATCCTATGCCGTGCTGAAAGAACTGGAAGCGCGCAACCACCCGAATGTCAGGGTATATTTTGAAGAGAACCGCGGCATCGCCAATGCACGCCATTTCCTGTCCGAACGGACCGAAGGCGACTATATACTGCCGCTGGATGATGACGACGTACTCACCGCCGATGCAGTTGAGAAACTATCAGCGTTTGCCGAGTTAAAACCCTGGAGTGGCATCGTTCGCGGCCTGCGCAAGTTTATCGATGAAGACGGGCGTGTGGTCGATGAGGAACAATGGTTCCCATTTGAAGCGCGTCATTATCAGCACGGCATGGTGACTGATGTCTTTAATCATTCACAACCCTACTTAATCAATCGCGCCATGTACGATCGTACTGAGGGCTGGGCAGGGTTCGAAGACTTTATGTTCGCCGGAGAGGATTGCGACATCATTTTGAAGCTGGAGGAACTCGGCCCCATTGAACTGATCGACGAGGTTCTCTACTACTACCGACTCAACCCCAATCGCGCCAGCGACACCCTCGAAGTTCAGGGCGCTCACGAAATGTGGAGGCGTCTCGCGGACATAAGCATCGCCCGTATCGGCTTACCGATAAAGAGGACTAATGAAGTTCCGCCCTATACCTATGAACGCCTTCCACTTCCCCGCCCTGACAAAGCGATGATCGATTTTGTAATCCCTCTGGCCAGCACGGCAGAAGATTCCAAACATGTCACCCGACACCTTGAGGCGTTGAAACAGCAGGGGATATCCGAGGACGCTATTCACTTCATTGCGCCTTCCGATGGCAGTGCAATCGCCAGTTACAATCGCGGCTTCGAGCAAACAAACCGGCCATTGATATGCCTTCTCGATGAAGAAGCGCATATCGGAGACCCCGACGTTTTTGACACGCTGCTCGATGTAATGCACGAGCAGCTGGCCGATATCGTAGGGCCCAAAATAGTCACCGACAATGGCCTCATCTCCTCCGCCGACCCTTGTTTTGACGAGGATCAGCTGCCTGTGTCCAGCAGCCCTGGAGAATCAGATGAAAAACAGTTTGATTATACTTCTGATGCAAAATGGCTACCGGCCCACGTATTGCTCATTAGACGCGAAGTGGTAAATGCCGTTGCGGGCTTCGATGAAGCCTATGAGTGCAAAGCCATTGCAAGCGCAGATTTTTGTTTGAAAGCCAGGGTTCGAGACTTCAAATGCTTGTATACCGGCAAGACAGCTGCCATCGCTGAAGCACATAGTCACACAAAAGATGTCGCGGCCAGTATTAATCGATATCACAATAAATGGATCGACCACGCCTCTCTATTCTATGAGCAAAAAAATGCGGGATAGTAATCGCGCATAAGCCCTGGCACTTTCAATCGATTATTATCGGGCACGGATACGAGAATGAGATTTCAATAGACTATGCAATACCGACCAGACATCGACGGATTGCGCGCCCTGGCCGTACTAAGTGTCCTCTTTTTTCATCTCGGTTTCACGACCTTTGGAGGAGGATACGTAGGGGTCGATGTCTTTTTTGTCATCAGCGGTTTCCTTATTACCCAGCTCATTAGAGCTGAAGTCCAGAACACAGAGTCATTCAGCTTCGCCAATTTTTACATGCGCCGAGCCCGTAGACTGGCTCCCGCCCTGTTCTTTACTTTCGCACTGTGTTTCATTTTTTCTGTAGCGCTATTCTCTCCCAGTGACTTCGAACGATTCTCCGGCGCGCTCGTACATGCGGTAGTGAGCCTTTCAAATTTCTACTTCTGGACGGAAAGTGGTTATTTCGATACAGCAGCGACGATCAAACCACTGCTTCACACCTGGTCGCTCAGCGTTGAGGAGCAGTTCTATCTGGTTTGGCCAGCCACTCTGGTGTTATTGTTACTCAAGGCGCCCCGCTACATCGTTCCGATTGTACTGATCCTCGCTGGGCTGTTCAGCCTGTACCTGAACCTCGTATTCTTTGAAGGGGGCAGTGAATTTTTGCTGGACTATGCTCCCTCCATCAGCGACTGGTTTTCAGATGGGGCGGCAACCATCTATTACCTCGCACCGTTTCGTGTATTTGAGTTCGCAATCGGCGCCGGCCTTGTTTTTTTGAATGGGCGCAAACAGAGCAACGCGATCATTGCGGATATTGCCTCTTTACTGGGCCTGGCACTGATCTTTCTGGGCGTTCATTTCTATACTGAAGGCACACCTTTCCCCTCTATTTTCGCACTGCCACCGTGCTTGGGTACTGCCCTACTCATTCATTTCGGGCGCTCATCAAGGCTCTGTAAAGCGGTATTGAGTTCACGCTTGTTTGTCCGGCTGGGCCTGATCAGCTACTCGCTGTATCTCATTCACTGGCCCATAATCGTTTTCTACACGTACTACACCAAAGCGGCGCTATCGGTACAAGAACAGTGGGCTATCGTCGCGGCATCGATCCTTGCCGCTGAGATGATGTACCGCTGGGTCGAAAAGCCGTTTCGCCACAACCCCAAAACCGGCAAGCAGAAGTCATCAGCCAGTTTCGGCCTGTGTTGCGCATTGATCGCACTAGCCTTTTGCTTTGCCGGCGCCAGTGGCTGGGCCAACCAGGGGTGGACATGGCGCTACGGCGACGGTGTCGTAGTCCATGCATTTGGTGATATCGGAAAACTGCAACGAGAGCGTGCAGCCTACCTCGCGCAACATGCGCCAGAGGAGTTCTCTGAAGCGGGGTCCAAACGGCAGGTTCTGGTGGTTGGGGACAGCCTAGCCGATGACATGCTGATTGGCCTGGTACAGAACCTCGGCGATGCTGCCGAGGTGCAATCAGAGCGGTATAACCAACTGTGTTACACAATTTTTGCTGAAGAATCGCCCCCGGTAGACGAGCCGTGCAAGAGCATCCTGGCCAATCTGGAAAACTCCACCAAGCTACCCCAGGCCGACGAAGTGTATATCGTATTTAGCATGGCGCCGAATTTCTGGGCGACCGAGTTTGTTCCGCTTGTTGAGTATGTTAAGCGACGAACCCGGCCCGGGACGCAAATCGTTCTGCTTGGCCGCCGCCCACAGTTCCATGATTTTCATTCAATTGCGGTTTCAATGGCATCTGAGGAAGACGCTGTAGCAGGTATAGAACAGCGCGCACTGGAGGTCGCAGGAGACCTTGCGCCACTGGATGTGCAGGTGAGAGCTACAGCCGAGGAACTGGGGATTGACTTCATTTCTTCATTCGATATTATCTGCCCCGGTGACCATTGCAAATTTTTTGTCGATGATGGGTCACTACTGTTCTGGGACTCAGGCCATTTTACAGTCCAGGGAGCCAAGTGGTTTGCATCCCGGGTTGTAGATACACGCGAAAGCAATCGCGATGAATGACTACGCTTTACAATAATTACACCTCAAAAATAGACAGGAGATTGTTTTGTCATCAGCATTGGACGAGTTTCAAGATCTACCACTGGAAGAATCATTAGAGCTCATGCAGAGCTATATGTCTGAGTTGAGTCGTATTGGCATGGACGGCCAAACCGCGCATGACATCTCGGTTCTCCCTGACACTAAACCCAAAATCGCATCGGCCCTCATCAAGCTATTGAGTGTCACTGACGATCAGGACACCAAGTCAAATTATAGAACCGGGATTGCTGTGCTGGCATTTTTTCAGCCCGGTGTCGACGAAGGTGGTGTAAGTCTTGATCAGATGGGTCCCGGCCAGGAAACCTGGCAGGCGATAGTGGACGAAGAAATGCGCATTCTGAACAAGAAGCTGGCCGGGTTGGGCTATGGCATACAGGCCGAAGCAGCGCCCCAGTAAACCCAAACACCTCTGAACAGTTCGGTGAGGCAACGCCTCATGTGTTCAGAGGCAGCTTGGAAACACATTCCCCCTTATTCAGGGTTATCTGTCAGCTTCGCTCCGCGCGGCTATTTCTCGATGTATTTTCTGCATGTCCGATTCCACACCCCGCCGCCAGGTGGTGTTATCGCTTTGTAAGGAATCGACCTCAACAGCAACGCCTCCAACCATGGGCTGGAAAAAAGCGAGGACTGGCGCAGCCTCACGCGCGAAATTCTGCTGATCGTCGGGGCCTGCCCCAGTAAGGATGGTCACTATCGCAGCAGTGATGTGATCTTTGGGGTGATGCAACAACGATTCGTCATACACCTTGCTGCCGATCTCACCGAGATCCGCAACGAGTGCGCCAAACTGCTTCAGTATGTCAGTGGCTTGCTCAGCCGACAGCTCGGACTGCTGTGGCTGTGGCTCCAGATTCTTTAAGCCAATTTTCTCTGCCGGTGCGCTCCCACTCAAGTGCTGTTCATAGTGCGCTATGAATCCAGCGGCGTCAGCAGACCCGAACCCATCACCAAGCAACTCGAACGCTCGTAACATCTCGGGCTCGGACGTGCCGAATACCTTGGCGAACTGTTGTACGACCAATACGTCGTGGCTGTTGTGGAGGTGATGCACCAACTTGGGGAAATAGCAGCGAGTGCAAACCGCATCGACGTGGCCCAACCCTTCCGTCGGTTTACCGGCCATGGCCCTACGTGACTTTGTATAGTGCTCGTTGTTCCAGATATCGCTGAAACTTACCTCGCCTGGCACCACAGTCCCGAAATCATCTGAATCTTTTGAAACTGCACAGCATGGTGCGACAGGGCCACCAGAGGTGACGACTGAGTACCCGTAGTGCCAACTGCATGACTGTGGCAGTATCGACTCAAGCTCTTTGGGCATTATATTCCAGAAGGGATGGTGCTCGTGCTCGAAGAAATAGTCCTCGCGCCCGCCGGCGGTCTTCCACCGATCGACCAGAGCATCTGTCTCCTGCTGCGAGTAATACGGCACTTCATTCTCGCGATGGCTGGGCAGCCAGCTCTGATCGTGAATAAAGGCGTCACCCGAAATGAACTGGACGCCGATGTCCTCTGCGAACTTACGTGCGTCCTCGATCTCGTGTTCATTGTGCTTGAAGATAAGAAACTTATAGAAGATTTCTGTATCAAGCCCAAGTCGATCGCGGGTTTGTGCCAGCCGCCTGAGGTTGTCGTGAACCAGACTCACGTCACCTCCAACGCGATGCACCTCGTATGCCTTCTGTGAAAACCCGTCTATCGACGCACTGAGCCTATCAACGCCTGCCGTTAGCAGTTGCTCTATGCGCTCGTCGGAAAGCTTCAGTGAGAGATTCGAGTGTATCTCGGTGGCAATATTATGCTCGGTGGCCTTGGCAATGTATTCATGCAGACGTTGGTTTAACAGCGGCTCCCCATAGTTATAAAACATTATGAGGAAAAGTTTATCCGCGAGTTCCTCCAGCAAACTGTCGAAGAGCTCCAAAGAGAGCTTCTTGCGATCCGAACGATAGAGCGTCGTGGCTATACCTTTCTGCTTCTTGCTCTCGTTCTCGATACCGGTAGGACACGTTGGGCAAAGGAGCTGGCACGTATCGGAAGGATCAATAGTAATGTAGTACGGTAGCGTCTCAACTCTTTCTGCGGCAGTGAACATCTCATACTTTGAGCGCAGGAAGTTGGTGAACGCCGATCGATTCTCTTTATGGAAGGCTAATGTCATCGTAAAGGACTCACTCAATCACGCTGTCTGGTAAGGTTGCCGACAGCATCACTGAGCCGGAGCTCCGGAAGCCAGATCGCGCGCAATCTGCTGAATTTCTGCCTCCACAACACTTCTCCAGGTGGTTTGATCAGAGCGCGCCTCATCCAACGGTATGCCCTCCTCGCCTACTCCCGGTTGGAAAAATGCCAGTACCGGAGCAGCCTCTTTGGCAAATGCCTTCTGATCTGGCGCGATGTCCGCATTCAGAACAATCACGATAGCCGATTTAATTTCATCCTTTGGATGTTTGAGCAAAGAGTCATCCAGCACCTTGCTACCGTCCACGCCTGCAGAGGAGATCACAGTACCGAACTGCCGCAAGACCTCCGTCGCCGCATCACTCTGCGAGGGTTCTGAGACATCCGCAACAACGACATCAGCCTGTGCTGAATCGGGGTTCGCCGTCGTTGCTGTTACCTGCTGAGAGGGAACGTCTACCGTCCTGTCAGGCGGCATCGGATAATCAGGAACCTCGCCTCCGGCAAATTTGGCTTCGATCAACTGTGCAAGGGCGCGGCCGGCCACTTCATTGCCACGGGCGTTAAAGTGAGTGTCGCGTAAGTGATACAAGTGTAGCTGGCCGTCGGAAAGAGGTTCCTCGGCAAGCAGCAGTGGCAACAAATCCATAATGTCACGATTGCCTTCGCTCGCCCATTGACGGATTTTACGTTGTGGTAGATCCCGCTGTAGCGGCACATCATGCTTGGCAACGACCGCCTGCCACAGTTCGTCATTTACCTGATATTCATCGGGTATTATCAGAAACGCGAGAGGAATATCGCCTGCGGCTTCTTCAATTTGACCCAGCGCGGCAAAAAACCTGTCGTACACGCCCGGATGGTCAATGGCACCCTGGTACGCGTTACGGGATTCCAGTTCGAGATAGATATCCTCACTCATACTCGCTGTTTCCTGCGACGGATCAGTCAGCCACGGATAACGAGTGACAAGATCCTCACTCATAGTTGCCAAAGATTCCTGTGTCCAGTCGCTGCCCTTGGCGCGATTGAGTATCTGCAAGCGATGCCAGACGATGCCAGCCATATAATTCTGGGCGTCATACCAGCGAATTTGTGAGGTACTTGGGGGTTGAGCCACAATATCATTGCCGACGAAGATCGCTATCACTATCAGATCCGGCTCCAGCGGCAGGGCTTCTTCAATAAGCAAGTGCTTGTAGTCAACAGGGTTCGTCCCGGGAAAGCCGATATTGTAGATTTCTGCTTCGGGGAACGCGCGTTCTGCCACCGTCGAGTAGTGATAGTAGTGCGGCACAACGCCGTAACTGAAGGAATCGCCGATACTGACAACCAGCGGTAAAGAGCGCTCGGAACGCGGCAGGAATTCAGTGTCGTAGTGGCCGGTGGAGTTTATCGGAAACAAAAAACGTGGCACGCCAGGCTCTATGCGCTCGGAGTCACGCCGGATCTCTGAGGAACTCGATTCCGTAATGAGTAACGGAGTGGGCCAGACCGCAGCTGCAATACGCAGGGCAATCTCAGCCAGTATCAACGCAATGAACATATTCATTGCGACCAGATCAGCCCACCGCCGCAGCCGAGTCGGGGCACCAAGACCCAACCTGGGCATTGCCAACCACAAGGTATAGGCCAGGCTCGCCACAACCCAGGCACCTATCGTATGCCGTATCCGAAACGGGCCCGAGAAGGTATCGGGCGTCGAGAGTATAAAAATACAGTAACACAGGCAGAGCATAGCGACGTAGAGAACACATCGCAGACGAAACGGTGCATCTGCAGTTAACTCGCCTATATGCCTGGTCCGCAGCAGTTGAACGACTGCACCTGCACCGGCAATCACCGACACCAGAATGGCCACATACAGAATAGACAGCATGGCTGTGCCACCCATCAAACTGAGAACGGGAACACGCTCCAGCAGGAGGCGCAGCAGCACCCGGTGTTCCCACATCTGATCCAGCGTAAATAGACACAACACGACACCGAATAAGTGGATAACCACAAACAGCATGCCGTAAAACTTCTCTTTACCGAACCCTGCCATGGCGATGACTCCGAATCCTGTTTTTAGAATTATGCAAAGCGGCCCCTGTCAATGCAGTGACAGGGATACCCAAGCTCTCGACAACAGTCCACACAGCGGCACAGGGCCGACCCGGACTTATTCGCCTAGAACAACGTGTAAATGAATGGAGCTACCGCTGAACCCTGTGCGACAACAAGGAGTACACCTAATAGGAGCATGACGAGAATAATCGGCGCCAGCCAAAACTTCTTCCGCTCCCGCATGAATCCCCACAAATCTTTTAACAGGTCGACCATTAGAACGGTTTCTCCAAATTCTTAACCGGGTTATCTTTCGAGATAATACGGTATGTATCAACATCGGCATCCAACTTACGCGCCATCGAATCCTTACCCATAATTCTCATCACGAACCCTATAGGTGCAAACACAAGATAGAACACAATGCCCATTATTAAAGGCGTCATGACGCTACTCATCATCACGCCAAATTTCATCCACCGGTAATGCACACCCTTCAAGCTCATGGGTGCCACCAGCCCCCATACGATGAGTACCCCACCGAGTATGAAAGGCCAGCGCAAGCTTGTCACAGCGGGGTCCAGGGCGCCCCAGAAATCATAGGTATGGAACAACCTGATCTGGGAGAAAATCCACGGGAAGAAAACGCCGAACAGGCCGATTATGATAAGACCTGTCACGACCCCGAAGTCACGCAGCCCTTTTCGATCCAACTCTGGTATTTCATGCATAGCCATCAGTCCAACTCAAACTCATCTTTCCAGTTATCGGTACCTTCCCAGGCGGGCTGGTCCGTTTTAGCCAGAAGGAAATTATCGATAATCAGGTAGTCCATCTCGGTACGCATAAAGCAGCGGTAGGCATCGTCTGCGGTCATTACAATTGGCTCACCGCGCACATTGAACGAGGTATTAACGAGCACACCGCACTCCGTCATTTGGTTGAATTCGCTGAGAATGCTGTGGAAATAGGGGTTGGTTTCTTTGTGCACGGTTTGAATACGAGCAGAATAGTCTACGTGCGTGACTGCCGGCAACCTGGACCTTGGCACATTGAGTTTTTCAATACCGAACAACTGCTCCTGTTCCTCGGTCATGGCAATCCGCTGTTCCTCGACCACTGGCGCCACCAGCAGCATATAGGGGCTGGGGCGATCCTGTACGAAGTAATCAGACACCCGCTCTGCGAGCACGGCCGGGGCAAACGGCCTGAAAGACTCCCGATACTTGATTTTCAGATTCATAACCGACTGCATCTTCGGACTGCGCGGATCGCCTATAATTGAACGGCCACCCAGCGCTCGGGGACCAAACTCCATACGCCCCTGCGCCATACCCACAACATTCTCATCCGCGAGAATCTGCGCCACTCGGGGGAACAGTTCTGCGTCCGGAAGTTGCTGGTAGACAGCACCGTATGCATCCAGTTCTTTCTTAATGCCCTGCGGTGAAAATTTCGGCCCAAGATAAGCGCCGCTCATCAAATCGTTTTTGTTGTCCACCTCGCGCGGGCCATCTTTGTAATGGTGCCAGACAACCGATGCTGCCCCCAGCGCACCACCAGCATCGCCAGCCGCAGGCTGTATCCAGATATCCTTAAACGGGCCATCACGCAGCACAATGCCATTTGAGACGCAGTTCAACGCAACGCCGCCGGCAAGGCACAGGTATTCTGCGCCGGTCTCCTTTTGCAGGGTTTGGGCGAGGCGCATGACAACGATTTCAGTTACTTTTTGTATCGACGCGGCCAGATCCATTTCACGCTGGGTGATCTCGGTTTCTGAGGTACGAGCCGGCCCGCCGAACAAGTCAGCAAACTTGTCGTTGGTCATTGTCAGACCGGTGCAATAATTGAAATACGACATATCGAGCCGAAAAGTACCGTCTGCTTTCAGATCGATCAGATTATCGAGTATGAGGTCTACATAAACAGGCTGGCCGTAGGGCGCCAGGCCCATCAATTTGTACTCGCCGGAGTTCACTTTAAAGCCGGTAAAATAGGTGAAGGCGGAATACAGCAGGCCAAGAGAGTGAGGAAAGTCTATCTCCCACAATGGTGTAAGCCGATTGCCCTCTCCCATCCAGGCTGAGGTAGTGGCCCACTCGCCGACCCCATCAAGGCACAGCACCACGGCCTTTTCATAGGGGCTGAAAAAGAAAGCGGAGGCCGCATGCGATTGATGGTGTTCAGCAAACATCAGTTCAGGCAACTCGCTCTGTTTGCAGTCACCCAACTTGGCAAGCTCACGTTTAAGCGTGGTTTTTAAATAGAGTTTATCCTTCAGCCATACCGGCATAGCGGCAATAAAGGAACGAAAGCCCTTCGGTGCATACGACAGATAGGTTTCAAGCAGGCGTTCGAATTTGACGAATGGCTTATCATAGAAGACAACGTGATCGATGTCCGTCACGCTGATGCCCGCTTCCTCAAGACAGTATTCGATGGCTTCGGCGGGGAAATCCGGATCGTGCTTTTTCCGGGTAAACCGCTCCTGCTGAGCCGCCGCTACAATTTTTCCGTCACGGATCAATGCAGCTGCACTATCGTGATAATAGGCTGATATGCCAAGAATGTATGTCGCGCTCACGCTGTTCTTCTCTACCCTGTTAACACCGTCAAACTAACGACGAATGAGTGGAAACTTCTCATGTCCAACTGACGCGGGACATACCATACAGCCCCGACTACCCAGAGAGTACAGGATTATCGGGCACCTGGAATAGCACGTTTTGTGATCACAGTCGCGAATTCCGCCATTGCGCAGCGCTGCATTCGCCAATATGTGATGGCTCTTCGGTTGTGAGAGTACACAACAGCCCATACTACCAACCCAGTGCGGTCCCTGCCACTGGATACCTGACTCTTGCCGCTTCGTTATCCCACGCCCCGGACGCTATTATGATGGATACCCTACTGAAAAATCACTAAAACTTGCTATCAACTGCGTCAAAAAACGCAATATCATCCCTGTTCGCTTCAATCAGCGCTTGGTACATTGCAGGGGACATCTTATCTCTGATTTCCTCCAATCTCTCATCCATCGTCATATCGATGTCTCTGGAGACATTCTTTTGAGTGCTTTTCAATGTTATATCTGGAAAACCAAAATCTCGCAGGGCTATCTCCAGTTTCTGCAATGACTGCTCGAAGCGGGAAACCACCCCAACAAACGGCAGGTTGAGTGCCGCCTGCTGGGCGCGCTCCAAGACACTACCGGGAGAACGAGGGAACATCGCGGCAAATCGGTTCACGTGGAAATTCCGGCACTGGTAGTCATGCAGCCGGGACAAACGAGCTTCCACATAGCCAGACAGATCAGTGCTTCTCGCCAACTCCGAGCCGTAGGTATCAC
Source organism: Halioglobus japonicus (assembly GCA_902705825.1). GTDB lineage: Bacteria > Pseudomonadota > Gammaproteobacteria > Pseudomonadales > Halieaceae > Marimicrobium. The sequence continues at coordinate 36,292 of CACSIL010000008.1, forward strand.
TCCCCTGCTTTCGCTCGAACGCATACACAGAGGCCACTCTATCAATTGGATGACGCAGGAATATGACGGGGAAAATCCTCACTCCCTCTATCTTCGGGGGAGGCAACGATGCGGTGTGCGATGAAAAACACCTGGCTTTATCGCTTTGCGCTATCCACTTATGCAACTGCTTCTGATTCTTGTGCGCATCAGAGGGGAACTCTTGCGTAACCCACTGATCAGCCTCAAAGTTAGCTTTAAAGCTCTCATCCAGAGAGGTGCCTGCATTTTTAAACAGATGGTAATGGAGAATTACGCTTCGCATACCTTCGCTCCTGCCATTTTTCCCCCGCATGAGCTTGGCTATTCTGTCTCGCACTGTCGGCACTCTAGCGCGCGCTTAAAGTTAACGTTGTTATTGAGGCTGCGTTGTTCATGCACTACATCACGAGTACAGTTCTACACTCGCGAGTATCTTTCGGAACTCATTCACACCGTGCTCAAACGAGTATTTTTCTTTGGCGAGGATTTGCTCGTTCTCCGAAAATTTATGCCAGAGTTCCTGATCATCATACAGTCTGATAATAGCGTTCACCCAGGCATCCGGGGTGTCAGCTATCAGGGCACTGATGCCATGAGACAAGCCGGTACCCTCAGCTGCCAATTCCGAGAGCACACAGGGTAGACCGTAAGCCACTGACTCCAATACCTTGCCTTTTATGCCCGCACCAGACAGCAGAGGGGCAACGAAGACTTTGTGATTGTGAAACACTTCGTCCAGGGTTTCTGCGAAACCCACTATTTTTACGTTCTCGCAGTCGAGCTCATCGAAATCATCGGGCATATTGCTGCCGTAAACTGACAATTTGATATCAGGGCGGACAGTTAATAGCAGTGGCATGATGTCATCCACCAGATATTCCAATGCTTCCCGATTGGGCGGATGATTGTAACTACCCAGGAAGGCAATACCGCTTCTTTCTTCGAAAGCAGGCCCCTCTGTTTTCTCTTCCAGTACCCAGGGTGTTAAATGTAGCTTATCGACTTCACAGATATGGGAAGTGATAACAGCATGTTCCGTATGCGTATAACTCAGAACAGCATCAGCTTTTCTACATACGTCTAACTCAGCATCTCGCGTTGCCAGCGCCTTTTGCAATTCTTCCTCGCCAGCATTCCCCGAAAGCGATGCGCGCATTCTTCTTAAGAAGTGCAAATCGGCATTGTTAAAGAGGATACGGGTATTCCCCTGTGCGCGGATAGCGTCGATATATTTCTCGGCCACCACATACCGTGTGAGATAGACGGCGTCCATTTCGGCCAGCCTTCTTTTAAACACATCATTGATGCTGCTGTAGAACGGAGCGTAGAGAACCTCTACCCCCATCCTCTGCAAATCCAGCGTGTAGGAACCAAGATGAGCCAGGTTTTCCGGAATAAATGTGACCTTACACCCCAGTGCCTGCAGCAATTTGATTTCCTGAATCGCTGCGTAACTGCCCGCATCCTTGTCTGGCTGCGGCGTGGCGTAATCCAGCACGAGAACTCGATGCTCGACATTCCTGTCCTTTTCGATCAGCAGGTTTTCAAGACTGGCAACACCATTTTCCCGAAACGCCTTGAACCACTTTGCCCCGAATTTTTTCTGATTGAGAACCTGGTTCTTCTTGAGCCCTTTGGTTAAATCCGTTCCGTGGCTTTGGCCTTCAAAGTGGATGACCTGTGAAAACGGGGTGTAAATCGTCTTGTAACCCGCTTTTCGGACCTTAAACGCTAGATCTGTGTCTTCAAAGTAGCAAGGTGCGAACTCTTCACTGAACCGCCCTACTTCCTCCCAGAGATCCTGACGAATGCACATTGCGGCCCCGGTCAGATAGTCGACGTTCCTTATATAGTTGAATTCTGGTGCAATTGGGTTACCACCTCGACCCACATTCCACGGGTTGCCATCGCCCCAAACAATGCCACCAGCTTCCTGCAAGCTGCCATCCGCGTTGATCAGCTTGGAACCTGCCATGCCGCACTCTGGATCTTTGTCCAACACCTCGACCAGTTCATCCAGCCAATAGGATGTCACTTCAGTATCATTGTTCAGGAACAGAATGTACTCGCCTTTGGCGAGGTCTGCCGCTTTATTACAGTTGCGCAAAAAACGCAGGTTCTCGCTGTTTCTGGAAACAACCAGATTACCTATGATCTCCTCGGCAGTGCTTGTCTCATCAGTAGAATAATCATCAGCCAAAATAACTTCATAGCTTGTCTTGTTATAGGAAAAGGCAATAGATGCGAGACAGTGGTATGTCAGCGCGAACTTGTTATGCGCCGGAATAATAATGCTGACTCTTGGATTTTCAAACTTGGGGAGCGCAAAGGGGGGGAACTGCTTACGATTTTCGAATGACTTAACCAGTACATTGTGCAACTGGTTAAGCTCCTTGATCGTTAATGGAGACGCGCCTCTGCTGATAGCATCAATTTGATATTCCAGTGTTTCGTATCGGTGGCCTGCTTGCTTGGGCAACGATAGGAAACCAGGTTTCTTGTAGCTCTTGTTAATGTGTACCCAGGGCGTGGGGATACTCTCACACTTGATAACCTCCATACCCAGCATATTGGGTGAACCCTCAATACCAAACTTCAACAGTTTGCTGGATCCATCCAGCAAGCTGGCAGGTAGAGGAGCGCGTATCGCGATTGATTCTTCATGCCCGGAAATGGTTACGGTGCTGACCGGCTCATCTTCGAAATAAACGACTAACTGCCGGCCTTTCAAACTGGCTTTTGCATGGAGGGTTGTATGGATATGACCGTCGGCGAAGCGTACGGAACCAATAAATACATCGGTAATATCAGTACAAACCGAAAATTCTGAGTGCTGGATAGGCTCAAGCGATTCCGCTTCAAACAGGGATAGTTCAACGCTTTTTTTGTCGGTCACAATATCCTGCAACTCAATGGTAAAGAAATGAAACCCCTTGTGAATGTTCATTTCCTCAAGGTCTTTTCTATATTGATCCGCCTTTCCAGTACCCACAATCCGCCCCTCACACATCACATTTACGAGCACTGGTTCATCGCTGATCGATGAAGCTGTCCAGCCAGTCAACGTACCTGCATCAAGGGATTCAATGTGCCCGTGAAGAACCTCCTCCTTCACGGAGCGCTTATCAAACTCGGGTTTCCTCCACTTTTTTGTCTTTCTATCCTTGGCATTTAAAAAGCTCATAGTACTTCCCGATTAGCTAGCTCTAACGCTACAGCGTCTATCATTTTTGAAAACTGGCGAATTTTCAAGAAAAAACCTTTTTTCTATTTTTTAGCACCGATACAGATCAAGCATTCTGAGTCATCAACTTCAAGCTGATTCTATATACAGATAGTAGAGATCACTAACACTTAGCCACCAGACTGAGAACGGAGTCCGATTCCTTTACAACACTGTGTTCCAGTGCTCATTTCCAAGGCGCTACAGGCTATCCTGAGGCGCTCATTGCACCAATGTAGTGCGATAAACACCGGCTATTTTCAGATGCCGGCGCAGCAATGACTCTCAGCCACTCATAGACGAGTTTTCACTAACTTAAGCCGGTGTGATCATAGCATGTAGTGCGCATAGGCCGCGTATACTTTCCCGGAGGTGTCAAAGTGAAATGATTCTGCCGATAAGCCCCGAACGCCGTTGTAGATAATTGTCACGCTGTTCGAGCCCGTCAGAACATGGAGTTTTTCGAACGTCAAATCGGGATACTTCTCTAATGCCTTTGACCAGTACACCCGAATATTTGCCTTCCCTTTAAGCGTTCCAGATGGCTCATTCATTGCCTCGACAATGGCGGGCGATGACATCTCAAAATCATGCGTATAGTGAGACAAAATCATATCGAGATCATGTTGATTCCAGGCTTGAATCCAGTGATCGGCAAATGTATTCGCTTGGGCAGCGTTCATACTGACTCCATCCTAGGGCATGTTTATTACGACCCTCACGGATACAGCTTTCCACACTCTGCCCGGGATTTAAAGCGCAATGAACTGTGCTGGTGGACAGGGCCCCGCGGGACACTCACAGTTCCGAAGCAAAAAAACCGACACGCTGACGAGTGTCGGTTTTGATTTGGCGGAGCTAAGCGGGATCGAACGGGCAGGCCCTCCTGCGCTGACACGGTCAGCGGTTCGCACGCGCTCCCTAAACAAAAAAACCGACACGCTAACGAGTGTCGGTTTTGATTTGG
>CACSIL010000008.1:40602-82285 GCA_902705825.1 Halioglobus japonicus
GGAGCTAAGCGGGATCGAACGGGCAGGCCCTCCTGCGCTGGCATGATCAGCGGTTCGCACGCGTAGCCTAAACAAAAAAACCGACACTCTGACGAGTGTCGGTTTTGATTTGGTGGAGCTAAGCGGGATCGAACGGGCAGGCCCTCCTGCGCTGGCATGATCAGCGGTTCGCACGCGTAGCCTAAACAAAAAAACCGACACTCTGACGAGTGTCGGTTTTGATTTGGTGGAGCTAAGCGGGATCGAACCGCTGACCTCAACACTGCCAGTGTTGCGCTCTCCCAGCTGAGCTATAGCCCCAAAAACTGCGCTAACTCGTTGATCAAAATAGCTTTTTAACACCGAATGATCTACGAGAAGCAGCGCATTCTAGTGTTAGCCACCCACTCTGTCAACTCTACAACGGTTCCGAAGCAAAGCTTCACACACCAACAGGGCCAGCAGGTGCCCGCTCGGGGTCACCCATATGCTAAGCTTCGGCGCATACTTATCAACCATCAGGAGAAAACCATGTTGGGTAGAGCACTTCTCTGGGTCACAGCACTCATATTTATCGGCTACGGACTGGCTTGCCTCTACTCTCCGCTGCTGCCTGCAGGGTATGCCGGCCTCACGCTGAGTAACGGCGATGCCTATGCCGAAATGGGTGCAATGTACGGCGGGCTGCAGTTTGGGTTTGGCGTATTCTGCCTGCTGGGGGCACTGCGTAAGGATTTCCTGCGTCCGGCGCTGACAGCATTACTCTTGTTGGTCGGTGGGCTCGCAATATCTCGCCTGTACTTTACAGCCACCGGCGCTGAGCCCGTGGCAGGCTATACGTACGGTGCGCTGGTCTTTGAATGGCTGACAGCCGGGCTGGCTGCGCTGGCTTTGAAGAAAGCCTGAAGACACCCGCTCGCTAGCTGTCCGTACTGGCGGCGCAGATAAACAGGCCTTCTGCGGTTGCGGTCACCTTACCATCGACGAGCATTTCTCCACGGCTAAGTTGCTTGCGCCCGTCTTGTCGTACATTCACACCGCGCAATTCGATGGGCGTATTTAGCGGTGTCTTGTCGTGATACTTAATCGTCAATGTGCCGGTAAACCCTGCTCTTCCCGATACCACGTTGGCCATCGCAAGGATTTCATCAAATACAGCGGCGATAATACCGCCGTGCACCGAGTTGGGCGGGCCGGCGTATGTCGGTGAGAAGATGGCTTCACCGCGAACCTCATCGGGTCCGTGTTTCCACAGCTTTATGGGTAGTGCAATGGGGTTTCGCCTTCCGCTAATCGGGCTGTAGGGCATCACCGACGTAATGTCGTCGTCGCGCCAGACCAGATCGGACATCTCGGTGCCAATCGATACTGTCGACCATCCCTCCCCCTGCTGCAGCCAAGGCTTGAGTGTCTCAATGGCCTGCTGAATATGTCGGGTAGTTTCCTCTAGCGCGTCATCCGGTGCCTCGCTGCAGCGCAGGTGATTAACTAACCGGGCAACATCCTGGCTAACCGCCTCGGCCAGACTTTGAGTTTCTGCCAGAGTGCTCTCCTTGGTCATACTGCTACCCTGATCGTTGGGCACTGGACAGTATCACACATCGACATTATTGACGGCGCGGGAGACTTCCACAACGCCGCCAATTTCCAGCAGGGGACAGTTATCCACGAGCGAGAGCACGGTATCCGTATCGTCGATATCAACCAGCGTAAAACCAGTCATCGCCAGGTCTTTGCTGACGGGAGCCGCATCATCGCGGCTTACCAGTGTGGTGTTTGCTACCGCATTGATCGTACTGCCCACTGAGTACTTATGAAACATGGACAACCAGTCACTGAACCTTGCCTGCATCTGCTGATCTACCTCTTTGCTGATCGCGTCACTACCAAAGAAATAGGTAATGATGTGTGAGGCTGATTTTGATTTCGCAGCCGCTGCCTTGTTTTGGGCATCATCTCCGCTGGCAGCTTCCGAGTTGTGCGCCTTGGCCTCTTTCGCCAGTTCTGCCTGGATACGCTTGAGTTTACGCTTTACGGACGTGGCGTCATCAATTGAAAATTCCTTGATAAAATCAACCAGCTGCTGCAGAAATTCTGCAAACTCAACGCGCACCGTCGCAGTCGGCTTGAACTCTAGAGCCCACTGCACCACCGGTTGATAGGACTCTCTGGTAAGCACCGGGGGTTCGGCACTGGAATGTCCATCGTAATTGTCTGAGGCCACTGGCGTGGGTATTTTAAATTGATTATTGACCCACAGCAGGTCTTCCTCGGTGGAATCCCTCAATCGCTCCAGAAGATCGCGATCGTAAACGATAGGGGTATCAATATTGGGGGACGCCTTGATAATGAAATCCGAAATATTCGTTGCAAAAACACCGCCGTGCAAGTGGTTCATTCGCCTGAGCACTTCTGCCTCTTCCAGCGTAAGGCTTCGGTTGACCTTCTTCTCCAGCGTTTTAAGGCCCTTGGTGTTAATGCCGACGATTCCCGCTAACGATGCATAAATATCCTTCTTCGCGATGTCGTAGTTAACGGCGAGAACCTTGTCGCCAAACACCCGTACATAACGTCTGAGATATTCCACCGAGCGGTGAAATGCAATATCAGAACTCTTTTCACCAAACCGGTGTGCAATAGAACTGCGCTTGATGCCCTGCAGATAGGTGGAATACTGCTGTTCATAGACGCTGCGTATGTACACAATAATAGTCACATCGATGTCACATTTCGCACAGATATCATGAATCTTCTGTACAAATGGCGCGCGTATACCCTGAAACAATTCGCAGCTGATAAGCGCAACATTGTTCTTGCGGTTAAAAAAATAAGTGTGTGTCAGTAATCGTTCTACTTCGTCAAAATCCTGATCGATGAGCGCTCGTTGCAGATCATAACCATTGCCGGAGGAGACTTCGCCGGTTTTCGCGTGCGGCACCAGGNCGGCATAATCGATGCCCTGCTTTGACAAAGCCTCAGAATTGAGAGAAAGCCACGATTGAAGTGCAGAGGATCCGGTTTTTCCCAATCCAATATGCAAAAACAATTTCTTCATTTTAAACGTCCACCGAATACGCCTTCGGGCATAGTAGTCATATCGCAGAAAGGAGGGATGCCAGATTCTTCAGGATACGCCTGCCTCTTAGCCCGGCGCGGGCGCTTGCCACCTTCTGGTCCTGATGCCATTCGTCCATAAGTGCTTGTCTGGAAAAACATTTCACGCATTGTAATGCGAAGAGGGCCCGCCATCAAAGATGAATCGGGCGCTATCGCACAGGAATGCGAAAGTGCTCACACCTGAAGCCTTGCAGGGCCCTGATACTGTTGTATCGGGCGCCCCCCTATTCGTAGAGACCTGCACAGCCAGGACTAGGACTTTCAGCCTTATGGCTTTACTATCTGCACAGCACCCGGCAGAGGAGACAGGCAGTGCAGATTGGACCCGAAACAGTAGTCAGCTTTCATTACACATTGCGCGATGAATCAGGCAAGGAACTGGAGACCTCGCGCGAGGGAGACCCGGCAACCTACCTGCACGGCGCCAACAATATCATTCCAGGCCTGGAATCTGCCATGACCGGCAGGGACAGCGGCGACCAGTTCAGCGCCACAGTGAGTCCCGAGGAGGGTTATGGCCTGCGCAATCCCGATGGGATTCAGCGGGTACCGATAAAACACCTCGCTTTTAAAGGCAAGTTACGCGCTGGGGCGGTAGTGCAACTGAGCACCAGTGAAGGAATGCGCACCGTCACCGTAGCGAAGGCAGGTAGACATACTGCAGATATCGATACCAATCACCCACTGGCCGGTCAAACACTGGTATTTGATATAGAGGTGCTGGAAACCAGAAGCGCCAGCGCCGAAGAACTGGCTCACGGGCATGTGCATGGCCCCGGTGGGCACCAGCACTGAACAGCCCAGGTTTAGCGTAACTTACGCGCTGTAGGTATCGCGCAGGTATTCAAGGATATCGGCGGATTCAAACAGCCCGCTCTCCGTATTGGGGTCATAGAGGTAGGGTATGGAAACCTTGCCTTCTGTCTCCTGAAGAAAGCGGCGGTTCTCCACGTCGCTGTCGGGCTGCATATTCAATCGCTCCCTCAGCGGCGGAAGCACCCACTCTTCAAACCGGGTGCGGCCGCAGTTGCGCAAAATATAGGGCATTTCCATCTCGCACAGTAACTCTCGAACCGGCCTCGCATAGGGACTGGATTCAAAGCTGTAGAGCTCCAGAAGATACTTCGGCACCCTGCCCGGCTGCGCCTGCATACCCCGACCCATCCGCGGCGCGCTGGCCAGCATCGAACCCAGTGTCTGCAGTTTTCCCACCTTCCATTTTAACGGCAGCTCACGCAGCCCGTAGGTTGCAAATAAATAGGCGATGATAGCCAGAGATTCGTACATCTCAGCGCCGGTATTGGGATCGACGAGGTAGGGGAACTGGGCCTTACCCCCTCGCGCCACCAACTCGCCTCGAAAGCGCTGGCCGGATTTGGGGCAGGGCAATATCTCTACATCCAGATCCAGTTCTGTCAGGGCCTCTCGTACCAGACGACAGTACGGACAATTCTCAATGTCGTACAACTGCAGGGTTTTTTCTGGCTTTACTGCTGCCGGCGTGCTCTGAATACCGCTGCTCGCGCGCAACAATGTCGCCATCATCGATGAAGCCATATTGCCTGCCATCACTTAACCCTCATTCAGAACCCGGTAGCTTTTTTCCAGTTTCTTCATCGCTTTTTTGGACACACCGCCCAAAACCGTTATGCCATGACGAATACGTGCACGGCTCATATCCGGCCCCAGCAGCTCCATCGAGTCTACCACTGAAAAAGAGGCGTTGGAGCCGGCAATAACGATAAACAACGGCGCCAGAAAGTCTTTCACTTTTACGTCAAGCGCGTCGGCCAAAGCCTTGAGCTCATCCCAGACATTGTCCCGCGTCCAGTGGCGCAGCGCTTCCAGACGCCACAGCGCAAACTGCAAATTCCTGACAATATCCTCGCGCTCGCCCGAAATCGCAGAAAAACTCTCTTCGTTGATGGGTAAAGTACCTGATACCAGAAAGCCTGCCAGCGGCGCGAGATCACTCAGTGTCTCCATGCGTTTACGTGCATGTGGCAGAACCTGCATGAGATTCTCACGGTTGTAAGCCCAGTCTACCAAGCGCTGCGCCAACTGGCTGTCATCCAACTCCTCTCGTATCCACATGCCGTTGAGCCAGCTGAGTTTTTCCACATCGAAAATAGGCCCACCGAGTGAAACGCGCTGAATATCGAAATTTTCAACCATATCAGGCAGAGAAAACTTCTCCCGCTCATCCGGCATAGACCAGCCCATGCGCCCCAGATAATTGAGCAGGGCCTCAGGTAGATAACCCATGCGCTGGTAGTACAGGATACTCGTTGGGTTTTTGCGCTTGCTCAACTTGGATTTGTCCGGGTTGCGCAACAGCGGCAGGTGGCAGAGGCTGGGCATCTCCCACCCGAAGTACTCATACAGCAATTTATGTTTGGGAGCGGAATTGATCCACTCTTCGCCGCGCAACACATGGGTAATGCCCATCAGGTGGTCATCGACCACATTGGCCAGATGATAAGTCGGCATACCGTCGGATTTCAGCAGTATCTGGGCATCTACCATGCCCCAGTCCAACTCGATGGTGCCGCGCAACATATCTTCAATCGCGCAGCTGCCCTCCTCTTCCGGCACGATCATACGTATCACATGGGGGCTGCCAGCCTGACGCCGTTTTTCGACCTCCGCCTCACTCAGTTGTAAATCCGAGGGCTTCAGTGCTGTGCTGTTGCCAGCGGCACGGCGCGCCTCACGCAATTCATTCAACTCGGCCTCTGTGCGATAGCAGACGAAAGCCTTACCCGCATCCACCAGTTGCTGCGCGTACTCGCCGTACATCGCCATTCTCTCGCTCTGACGGTACGGCCCATGCTCACCCCCGACATCCGGGCCCTCGTCCCACTCCAGGCCCAGCCAGCGCAGCGAATCCAGAATAGCCTGCTCGGACTCAGCTGTACTGCGGGACTGATCGGTATCTTCGATGCGCAGTAAAAACTGCCCGCCATGGGCGCGCGCAAAGCAATAATTGAACAGGGCGATATAAGCGGTGCCAACGTGGGGGTCACCGGTGGGAGAAGGCGCAACACGGGTGCGTACAGTCATGGGTATCTGTTGTCTGAAAAAAGGAGTCGCGATTATACGGTGTCGGGATGGTAAATCCCACTTGGCGCAGTGCTTTAGCCTGATGTTTGACGCCGCAGCCGCCAGGGCCGCCCGGATGGGGCCAGCCCCGCATTATGCCTGGGCCGCAGCACTCCAGTAGAAATTGAGCGCAGCGATACGCAATCCTCGTGTTTGCAACTCGAAAAACACCACACCGCGATGGTGCCCATACGGCCCGTTGTACTCCACGGTCGCTGACACCATATTGCCGGCCGCCAGTAATTTGCTGAAGCGCAATTCGCCGCCCTGCGCAACGCAGTCGGCTATGCCAAGGCAGCGTTGCGCGTGGGGAAATCCTATCGATATGTCCGATGCACTAAACAGGGCTTGTGCAGCTGCCACATTACCGGCATTGAAGTACTGTGCAAAACGGCCTGCCTGTGCCTTGCCTGCTGCGCCAACACTGGACAATGCACGCATAAAACCGGCCATTCCCACCGCGCCCTGGTGGCGTATCATACGCCCGGCAGAGGCACCGCCCACGCCGAGAAAAGCCCACCCCTGGGCGAATTGCTGTTGCAGCATAGGCCACAGCTCCCAGTGGGCCGCCAGGCGAAGTATTTTCAGTTCTCCTGCTTCAATGGTCAGCTCATACAGCAGATGCACCGGGACACGCACCACCACTTGCGCAGACATAGTGATCTCAATTGTCAGATCGCGCACCACGTGCAGCCCGCACACGATGTCGCGCGCCACCTCGAAACGAATGATATTGGGCGCGATAAACGTATCGTAGAAGCGACTCAAACGGCCGTTTGACCGATAACCTGTGCGCCTGTCGAAGACTCCGCCGATATGGGGTGCCGCGCCCACCGGGTCTTCCACCAGGTTGTATGTGGCAAACAGTGACAGCCAGGCATCTTTATCATGGGCGGCAACCGCGTTGGGTGAACGCTCTACGAATGCCAGACACTGCTCTGCGGTGAAATAGTTCGATGTCACGGTCTCCCCCACGTGCGCTCAGAATGATCCTAGATAGCACACTGCCACGACCAAGCCAAGATTTCTCACTCGCACCAGTGGCCATAAGTCACATGTTCTCATTAGGCACTTGGAATTTGGCTGTGCAGAACCTATACTCGCGGCCTCAATCCTAAGGGGTGGCTGCGGCCTGAGATGTTTGTTGTAACAACAAACAAACCCTTGAACCTGATCCGGTTAATACCGGCGTAGGAATAGGTGCAGTAAGACCGCTCTAACGTCGTTCTCCGGGTCTCTTATTTTTAGAGGCTCAATATGTCAAAACGCTATTCAATCCTGTCCCCGCTACTGACGGTAGCAAGCATTTCCGGTTCCCCTGCCGTGCTGGCCGCAGAAGATCCACGGCTGGAAGAAGTTATCGTCACCGCGAACTTTCGTGAAACCACGCTGATGGAAACCGTCGGCAGCGTCAGTGTGATCTCGGAAAACACCATCACAGAGCGCGCCGCCCAGCATCTGGAGGATATCCTCAACGCGGTGCCCAATGTAACCTGGGCATCCGGCGCGTCGCGCAGCCGTTTCGTACAGATTCGCGGCATCGGTGATCTCGAGCAGTACTATGACCCAAAATACTACCCGTCTGTCGGCATGCGACTGGACAATCTCGAACTTGGGGACAGCGTCAACGCCGGTATGCTTTTTGATGTCGCACAGGTGGAAGTACTGCGCGGACCACAGGGCACACGCTACGGCGCCAGCGGCCACGCGGGCATGATCAACATCATCAGCAACGCGCCAACAGAATCCTTTGAGGGTCAATTGAGCGGCGGCGTTGGCAATTACGACAGCTATAACGCCGGGTTGGTTGTCAGTGGCCCGCTGCACGATAACCTGCTCGGGCGACTGGCGGTGCAGCAGAATAACAGTGATGGCTACATCGAGAACGAGAACCTCGACAAAGACGATACCAATAACTTCGATGAGTTTACCAGCCGGGGTAGATTGCAGTGGTCGCCCACCGAGGCCGCGCTGTACGAACTCGGCGTACTGTATTTTGATGCCGACAACGGCCACGACCCCTGGTCAATCGAGAATGATCGCACCACCTGGTCAGATCAACCCGGGCATGACACGCAAAAGACCTACGCCATCGACACCACCGGAAACTGGCTGCTGGCCGATGACCTGAGACTGGAAGCCACTGTCAGTTATATCGATATGGAGCTGCACCAAAGCTACGATGCCGATTGGGTCTCTGGCGAATTCTGCGAGATATTCACCTGCTCTGGCGGCCATGAAACAGCGCAGGAGATTTTCAAGCGCGATCGCAAGCGCCTGGTCGGTGATATACGATTGCTTGGGGGCGAAAACACACTGTCTGCCGGGAACGGCCACTATGTCATCGGGCTGTACGCCAATGACGGCAGTGAGAATTACGACTATCAATACCCCAGCGTGTGGTACGGGGATTCATTCAGCAACAGCGACTACGACACCACTCGGTACGCGATCTACGGCGAATACGAGTATGCAGTCTCCAATCAGTTAACCCTGGTAGCGGGAGCGCGCCTGGAGCGCTTCGAAGACGATTACCGCGACAGCAACGGGTTCACCAGCGACAACAATGACAATCTCTGGAATGCAAAGCTCAGCGCCCGCTACGAGCTCGACGACAACACCATGGTGTACGCCACTATCGCGCGCAGCGCCAAGCCCGGTGGCGTGAACACAACGGCGACGGCAAACCAGCCATTTATGTCTCCCATTTTCCAGGGTTTTACACAGGGCAAACTGAACTTTGACGATGAGAGCCTGTTGAATACTGAGATTGGCATCAAGACCCGGCAGTTTGATCAGCGCCTGTCGCTCAGCGCCGCCGTGTTCTATACCGACAGAAGCAACGCGCAACTTGAAAACTGGATGTGGGATGATGCCGCCGGGTTATGGATTGGCTATCTGGATTCCACCAGCGATGCAAACAACTATGGCCTGGAACTGGAAAGCAGTTTTGTTCTCAATGACTACGTTGAAATCTTCGCCAACATCGGTTTGCTACACGCCGAGGTGGACTCCATAGAGGCCTTTGATCTCGATCAGTTCCAGTTCGTCACCAAGGACAATCGCGATCAGGCGAAGTCACCCAAGTACCAATACAACATAGGTACCCGGGTGACCTTCAACGACCAGTGGAGCGGACACATCGAAGTCGAGGGTCGCGGGGACAGCTACTACGGCTACTACCACGATGGCAAACTGGACAGCTACGACCTGTTGAATGCCAGCCTACACTGGCAGCACAGCAATATTGGCGTCACTGTATGGGGGCGCAATCTCACGGACAAGGACTTTGCTGTGCACGGACTGTATTTCGGGAACGACCCGCGCGACGATTTTGGCGCATACCAAAACGAGACGTATACACAGCTCGGAGAGCCGCGAACCTACGGCATAGAACTCACCTATGCGTTTTAACAGCGCCGATGAGGTGCCGGCTCAGTAATCCCACAGGCCACAGTAGTGCGCAAAATAGGCCTGCGCCGTCAGCACTTCAGGGTTTTTACCCGGAGTATGCGAAGGCCGGGCCACTGTGGCACCACGCGCTGGGATGGAGAAGACAGCGAATGAATAGCGTTCACGACTGTGGTCTGTATCGAGACGGACCCGGTGGTTAAGCGCCTTTATTCTGCCGTGGCTCAGCCATTCAAGCAGATAGCCGGGAAAGGCGATCATGCAGTCGGTGGCTGGTGCAGACAGCCATTGGCCGTGCCCGTCCTCGTACTCGAAAGCGCTATCGAGGCCGAACGGAAAGACAGTGAACAATGACACGTCCGGGTGAGCGGACAAACGGGTGTTCCCGGCCGCTGTCGCGCTGAAGTGCTGTAGGGGTGGATAGAAATTCGCGGACAGCATATGCGCTGCGAATTGCCGGTACCAGGTGGTGAGTTCTGCCGGCAGTGTGCTCAGCAACGACAGCTGCAGGGTGCGTATCTGAGAGGCCAGCGCTGGCCAGTGCTCTCGAACAAAGGGCTGAAATGCGTTCGGGTAGCGCGCGGCAGGATAGTGATCAGACAGCACAAAAGAATGTAACAGGTCATCCGCCGCCTGATGCGAGCTATCGGGTTGGCCGTAATGAGAGTAACCGTCGAAGGCGAACCCATACGCCTTCTGCAAAAAGTCACGGCGGGAGCACATGGGCTCCGCCATAAAGCCCTGCATGGCGCGCTGTATCGGCGCCACCGACAGGATGGGTATATCGGTGAGAATAAGCCCCTCATCGAGGTGCCACTGCGTCATCGCGAGCGTTTCCTTGTGCCGACGGACATTTATTGATTTCTCTGGGAGTTGAACATTGATGGAAGGCGACGTTTCGACCGCACTGATTGTAGAAATACTGGCTACTGCTGCCAACCTCTTTTATGTGGTACTGCTGATCCGGGAAAATATTCTCTGCTGGATTTTTGGTATCGTCGGCAGCCTGCTGAGTGTCTACCTGTTCATTGACGCCCGACTTTACTCCGAGGCCTTTCTGTATCTGTTCTTTGCCGCTATGGGTTGCTGGGGATGGCTGCGCTGGCACCAACGTGCTGGCTTAAACGCCAATCCGGTGAGCAGATGGCCAGCGCTCTTTCATTGGTCGGCGCTACTCATTGGCAGCCTGCTTGCGCTGTGTCTGGGCTACAGCGTCCAAACGTATAGCGACGCCGAGCGCCCTCTACTCGATGCCTTTACTACCGTGTTCAGCATCCTTGCCACCTATATGGAAATAGCCAAAGTCCTGGAAGCATGGGTGTACTGGCTGGTACTCAACCTCGCGTCGGTCTGGCTCTACCACGACCGCAGTCTGGATATTTACGCCGCACTGATTGCGCTTTACAGTGTACTCTCGGTCTGGGGGTTTTTCAGTTGGCGAAAAACGTATCTAGCGCAGCAGGAGTCGCGATTACATGTACCTGAGTTTTAGAATCTGTCTGGTCATTGCCAGCCTGTTGGTAGCGGCATGTACCCCCGCTCTGCAGGTAGAACCCGCTACAGCCTATACACCGCAACCGGCCGCCCTGGACGCGGAGCAAGCTGACCGCTACTGGTGGCAGGTGCGCTTTCGGCTGAAATGGCCCGAGGATGAGGCCCCCGATTTCGCGGCACACCTGCTTATCGCAGAACAGGTTCTGCTGCCGGTCCTTGTAGAAAACCAGACAGAACTTCCGCTGTGGCGCTTTCATCGGCGCGCCGGGCGCGATCGTGCCGGCAACCAGTTCAGCCTGCTATTTTTCTCCGACCGGGAAACAGCAAAGCACATCGATGAGGAGATCACATCAGCCCCCACCACCACCTGGCTGCTGGACAATGGCTTACTGGAAAAGGTCAGCTTCGCTCAACGCAGCCCTGAAGAACTGGGCCGTCTGGAGCTTACCAGCGACCCTGAGTGGCCGATAGAAATCCAGCGTTCATGGCCGTATTTTATAATGGGCGCGAGCCAAACCTGGTTGATGCTGGTACAGGAACTAAGCCAGCAAGCGCCACTTGAGGGCGAGGTGGACTATCCCGCGCTGCTGCAGCATTACCAAAGTGTCGATTCACGCCTGAATGACCAGTGGCGGCGCAATGGGCAACACGCCTACCTGCATCATCTGAGCGCAGTATTTGGCTATCAGCCTCTGCAGATACGCTCAAGCCAGCTCAAAACGTTCTAGCGAGAATTCCGGCTCTTTGTTCGCGCCTCTGCACCGGGCTCGTGCATAATGCTAAATTGCTCGGTCAATAGGACATTTTCACCTTCACGCTTGGACAAAGGACATGACGGGTACCACTAAACTGGCAGACCATCGGCGATTCTCAATTGCCCCAATGATGGACTGGTCAGATCACAACTGCCGCTTTTTCTGGCGCTTGCTGTCCCGGCAGGCGTTGCTGTACACCGAAATGGTCACCACCGGCGCGCTTATACACGGCGATCGGGAGCGTTTCCTCCATTACAACACCGAGGAGCATCCGGTGGCCCTGCAGCTCGGTGGCAGTAATCCGGAGGATCTGGCTCGCTGCGCGCGCTGGGCGCAGGAATGGGGCTACGATGAGGTCAACCTCAACTGCGGTTGTCCTTCAGACCGCGTGCAGTCGGGCATGTTCGGTGCCTGCCTGATGGCCCGCCCGCAACTCGTTGCAGACTGCGTCAAAGCCATGGTGGAAAGCTGCGACATACCCGTCACAGTGAAGCACCGAATCGGCATCGACGACATGGAATCCTACCAGGAGCTACAGGCCTTCGTTGAACCCGTCGCAGCGGCCGGTTGCGACGTCTTCATTGTGCACGCTCGCAAGGCCTGGTTACAGGGACTGTCGCCGAAGGAAAATCGCGAGGTTCCACCACTCAACTACGACTGGGTGTACCAGCTGAAGACAGACTACCCTCACCTCACTATTGTGATCAACGGTGGCATTCAGACAATGAGTGAATGCCAGTTGCACCTACAACACGTTGACGGCGTCATGCTGGGGAGGGAGGCCTATCAAAACCCCTGGATGCTGGCGGAAGTGGATGAAATCCTTTTCTCAATGGACAAACCGGCCGATTCCCGCGATGATATTATGGCTGCGCTGTTACCCTACGCCAAGGCGCAGCTCGCTCGCGGTGCTTCACTGAATCATATTACCCGCCACATTCTCGGCTTATACCAGGGTGTTCCGGGCGCCAGGAAGTTCCGCCGCCATTTGAGCGAAAACGCCTACAAAAAAGGGGCGGGAATTGACGTACTCGCGCAGGCTTGGGCGCTGGTAGCAGATCACTGATAGCAGGATGTAATGGAAAGTAAACTCGACCAGTTAAAAGACATGACAGATGTAGTGGCGGACACCGGCGATATCGAAGCCATTCGACGCTACTCACCGCGCGATGCGACAACCAACCCCTCGCTGCTGCTCAAAGCAGCCGCAATGCCGCAATATCAGCCATTGCTGGGAAAAGCCAAGCAGTGGGCCGCCACGCTTGGCGGCAGCAACCGGGAGCAACTCACCAACTGCACAGACCGCTTTGCGGTCGATGTTGGAGCGGAAATTCTCGGCATCGTACCGGGGCGTATTTCCACTGAAGTGGACGCCCGCCTGTCGTTTAATACCAGCGCCTCTATCGAGCGGGCAAAAAAGCTTATTGGCATGTACGAGGCTGCCGGCTTCACCCGCGAACGCATACTGATCAAGCTGGCTGCCACCTGGGAAGGCATAGCCGCTGCCCGGCAACTGGAGCGTGAGGGCATCAATTGCAACCTCACATTGCTGTTCAGTTTTGGCCAGGCTGCAGCCTGTGCCGATGCCGGTGTATATCTGGTGTCTCCCTTTGTAGGCAGGATTCTGGATTGGTACAAGGCTAATACCGATATCGATATAAAAGACGCCAGTGATGACCCCGGCGTGGAATCTGTGACCCGAATCTACAACTACTACAAGCAACACAATTACTCGACCGTAGTAATGGGCGCCAGTTTCCGCAACAGCGGTGAGATCGAAGCGCTGGCGGGTTGTGATCGCCTGACGATCAGCCCTGCTCTACTGGAAGAACTCTCAAACGACAGCACTGCATTGGTACGCAGACTAAGCCCGGATACAGCAGACAGCGCCGACGCCAGGACGCAGCCCGATGAAGCAGCCTTTCGTTTTGACCTTAACGAGGACGCAATGGCCACCGAGAAGCTGGCCGAAGGTATCCGCAACTTTGTCGCCGACCAGGCCAAACTGGAAGAATTGATAGGTTCACAATGATTCATGTATTGAAAGCACTGTTCGAACACGCCCCACAGCAGAGTGAGGAATCGAAAGCACGTAATCTGCGCCTCGCCGCTGCGGCATTGATGGTTGAAACAGCCCGCGCGGACTTCAACGAATCGAGCGTCGAGATGACCACGCTTGCCGCCCTCCTCCCCTCGGTACTGGCGTTGGAATCTTCTGAAGTGGAGTCTCTTGTCGCTGCGGCTCAGGAGAGCGTGGAAGATGCCACCTCACTCTACGAATTTACGCGGGTCATCAACGAGGGCTGGAGTCTGGATCAGAAGGTACAGCTCATCAGCGCGATGTGGGCTGTCGCCTATGCCGATGGCGATGTGGATAAGTACGAAGAACACCTGATCCGCAATGTCGCGGACCTGATTTATGTACCCCACTCGAACTACATTCACTGCAAACTGGCCGCGCAGGCCTGAGTTAACTGCGCTCCAGTGCGGTAATCAGGTCTTTAAAGCGCTTGCGGTTCTCCTCCGAGACCCCCATCAGGACCCGATGGGCCTCAAGCACTTTTTCCTTAACGGACGCCTCGCTGCCGGTCACGGTGGGAATTTCTTCGATATCAGCGGGATTCGCACAGGCCTCTTCATGTAAGACAAACAGGCGGTTAAAGTCCATGCTTCTGAGCAGGCGGTTAATACCGGCATCGCAGGAATAAATGGCTGGGGCAAACCCAAACTGCTCCTTCACCCGCAATGCCAGCTTGGCCAGCAGGCCCAGCGTTGTACTATCGAGCCCCTGAGCGTCACAGAGATCTACCCAGACACTCGCAAAGTTGGGATCGGCAAACATCTGCTCAAGAAAATCATCAATTGTGGTGCACAGGGTGAGGCGAACATCACCCTCAAGACGAATGACATAGGCGCCATCCTGACTGGCGGCGAGTATGCGTCCCTCGCTCACATCAGTCACGTTTAATCACAAACAGCGCGGCAATATCATCCGGCGCTGTATCCACATGGTCCAAACCCAGGTGCGAGGCCAGTTGATCCGGAGAATCAGCCGTTTCCTCGAACACCTTGAGAAAGTACTCTTCCTTTTCGATAAGACTCATTTGCGGCAGTATCTCAAGGATTCCGTCAGAAAAGAGCGCCAACATAAAACGCTCGGGAAGATCGATAATGTGTTCCTCGTACTCGGCGTCCTCCATTAAACCCACTGTGGAGCCCTCCCCTTCGAGGTAGCGCGCACCGGCATCAGAAACCAGCACCGGCAGCGGCAGGTGTCCAGCAACGCTGTAGCGCAGAGTGTGCTCTCGCATATCCAGCAAGCCAACAACCATGGTGGCGAATTTATCCACATCCAGATCCAGCAGTTCCTTGTTCGCATGTTTCAGCATAGCAACCGGTTCCAGAATCGTCTCGTCGTGACGGCGGGAGTAATCGGAGCGTTTGCGTGCAAAGAGGTTTTTCAGCAGGACGGTTGCGAAGGCAGATGAACTGCCGTGGCCGGATACATCGGCCATAAAGAAAATGACAAAGTCGTCGCCGACCGTAAAGTAATCGGTAAAATCGCCGCTGAGGTAAAGCGAGGGGATCACCGTATGGCTGAACACATAGTCATTCAGCACCATCGGCGTTGCCGGCAGCATGCGCATCTGTACCTGGCGCCCCGCCTGCTGGTCCTGCTCGAGCATTTTAACGGTGCCGCGCAACTCCATATTGGTAGCTTCCAGACGATCACGCGAGTCCTGTAACTCCCTGCGCAGATTCCGCTGTCGTACGCAGCGCTCTATAGATCTGACCAGGGCGTCCTTGTCTTCAATCGGACGCAGGAAAAAATCACTGGCGCCGAGCCGGAGCGCCGTCATCATCTTTTCGGGGTCTGCGACATCACAGAACATAATCACCGGTACCTGCACATCCATCTCACGCAACGCGTGGCGCGCGGCAACCCAGGAGAAGTCCTTCAAATCCAGCTCACAGAGAATAACGTCCAGATCACTGTCCGAACCCAGAGAATAGGTCGAATTACTGACATCTGTGATCAAGTTGACATTAAAACCGGAACCCGACAAAAAACTCGCCAGCTTTTCAGCGCGACCTGGAAGATCATCAACAATAAGGACATTGCCGTTTGAAGCGGTCATAGCAGGCTTTAATTGTGTGTTGGGCGTGACACTACGCCCATCGCACAGTGCAGGCAACCAAGGCTGAAACGCTTTGGCAGGATTTTACAATTTTACTGGTTTTATCAGCCATTCTGATCGATCCCTTCGCGCCGTGAGGCAGTCAGAATTCCAGATAATCTTCAGGTTGTTCCTGCTCTGTGAAGCTGTCATTCAGTTCACCGGTGAGGAAAAACTCGCGGCGTTGCAGGTAGGCATTGCGAATGAAGATATAGCGGTCGCCAGTGACCAGTTCATCTGCATCTATCAGGTTGGCACGCAAATCCACCGCTTCAACGGCCCAGAACAGGTAGGCCCACTCCCGGTCTTCAATCACACCAGGCAAGCCAGGCAAGGAGGTATAGGTATCCACCAGGTACCCCGCACTGCCGCGCACGGTGCGCGGCCCGAACATCGGCAGCACCACATAGGGGCCTGAATCGACGCCCCAGGTATAGAGTGTCTGGCCAAAATCTGCGGGGCTGTGCTCAATCCCCATGGGGGTGGCAACATCTATCAGTCCGAGCAGACCCACTGTGGAATTCACCAGAAAACGCGCAGTACTCTGCAAGGCGTTACCGGGACGGCCCTGCAGCAGCGAGTTGAAGATCGAATTGAACTCGTACACATTGGAAATGAAGTTGGTGACGCCTTTCTCCGCCGGATCGGGCATCACAAAGCGATAGCCCTTGGCGGCCGGGAGAAGTACGTACTCATCCAGGGATTCATTGAAGCTGAAAATTCGTCGATTCATTGGCTCCCAGGGGTCAATATCACCCTGATCCTCAGCGGCAACCACAGGGTACGGCGAGAGTGCTATCAACAATAGAAGCATGAAACGCGTAAAAGTCATTTCAGGAGCTTGCCAGAATTTAAAGGGAGGGATGGTACGCTGAGGTCGCAGAGGTATCAACTGATGAATACCCACCCGATCAAGGGATTGAGACCTGTATCACTCCCTTGGCGGCCAACTGACCGAGTTGCTCACGGCCGTGAGGGAGTATCTGTTCGGGAGGTTGCCCCAGTTCAGCGGCGAGGCTAGTCAGCACTGTTTGCGCGGTACCGGAGGTGTTTTCGCGTATCAGTTCCAGCAGGCGGGCTGTCACAGCATTGAGCTCAATAAACCCCACCTTGTCTGCCCAATCCCGGTAGACCACCAGATAAGTCGGCTCCGAGGCCTGTACAGGCCTGAAAGCGGGGCCGATTCTGTGCACGGGAAACTGGTAACACAGGCACCAGGCCAGAGGCGACAAACGCACAACCGCAGCGAGTATATCTTGTACTTCCACCCGCGCCGGTAGCACCTCCTCAGAGATGTCCAGGGCCAGTTCCACCCATTCGTAATGAGCGAGTTCGGCCAGAAATGGCGGATCGTTCTCTTGCAGCACATAATCCTGCATCAAAAATTGCAGAAACTCCTGACTGATCTCGAGAAAATAGGGCGTGTGACAGCGGTGCTGGTCGACAAAGGCCCTTACCAGCGTGTGCCATGCCTCCTCATCGTAGAGGGTGCGCAGCACAGGAAAGCCGCCGCTGATAAAACTCTCGATGTTGTTGTAGACAAGACGCTCATAGATCTGCATCCGGCGCGGCTCAATTCCGGCCGGAACCGGGAATTGCCCGGGATTGCGCAGGTAACGCGCCATCGCGAGCTGGCTGGTTTTCAAAGCCGAATCGCCCATCCTAACCCACCGCGCTGGAGGTGCTGTGCTGGCTTTGCTGTTGCAAGTCCCGGACATGAGCCACCTCCTTGAGCAATTGGGACAGTGGCGGCAGATTGAAATCTCTCTCCAGCAGCGTGGGCACAGGCCCTAGCCGTTCATAGGCGGCCGCCAGTAACGCCCAGACAGGGTCGATAACATCAGCACCGTGAGTATCCACCTTCAGGTCCGGCGCCTCGTCATAGTGCCCGGCGATATGAATATAGCGCACCCGATCCAACGACAGTGCATCCAGGAACGCGTGGGGGTCATAACAGTGATTGATCGCGTTGACGTAGACATTGTTAACGTCCAATAGCAGGTCACAACCGCTTTCCTGCTGCACCGCGTTAATAAATTGTGCTTCCGTCAGATCCGTATGGGGTTGCGCGTAGTAGGAAGCGTTTTCCAGCGCAATGGGGTGCTCGATAATATCCTGCACCTGGCGCACGCGTTGTGCCACGTGGTGCACGGCCTCTTCCGTAAAGGGAATAGGCAGAAGATCGTACAGATGCCCTTCGGCCGCGCAATACGTCAGGTGCTCGCTGTAAAGCGGCACATCGATCTCATTCATCAATGTCCGCACTGCCTGTACGAGGTTGGTATCAATAGGGTCTGGCCCGCCGATGTCCAGGGACAGACCGTGCAGGACAATGGGGTAGCGTTCGGCCATCGCCCGAAACTGCTTGCCATAACGGCCGCCAACACCGATCCAGTTCTCCGGTGCTGCTTCCAAAAAATCGACCTCTCCCTGGTCCATAGATGATAACGGGCCCAAAAGGGCCCGCCGTAAACCGAGTCCCGCTCCCTGGAGTGTTCGGTCAGGTTGCGGCATTACTTATCCGCCGCAGCTGCCTTCACCATCAGCTTTTTCTCCGCCACAGCTGCCTTCACCGTCGGCTTTTTCACCGCCNCAGCTGCCTTCACCTTCAGCTTTTTCACCGCCACAGCTACCTTCGCCGTCAGATTTTTCACCGTGAGCTTTGTCGCCGCCACATTTGCCTTCGCCGCACTTGCCCTCTTCGTGCTTGTCATAGTTGGCGAGATCGTAGCCACCACTCAGCTGCTGTGCGGAGAAGGGGTTGGCCTCTGCCGTTACCAGAGGAGAAATTGAACTTGCCAGAAATGCTGCACCCAATGCGGCTGCAAGCGGTTTTTTTGATATAGCCATAATAATTTCCTGTCAGTGGTCAGTGATTATATGATTTCAATCCAAAACTGCCCGAAGCGCTTCCGGCATAGAAATGCCTGAAGTTGACTTCGTGGTAGTTAAGACAGGATAGCAAAGGATAAGTTTCAGCACATAACGTCGAGAGGAAAATAAAATAACTTTTCACCTTACATTAATGAGGGTTATTTGCCAGAAATTGGCTGACTCGTTGCCACTGCTCTTCAAGGCGCTTTTGTGACACCGCCTGTCGCGTACCGAGATTCTGGGCGAACAGAGAAACTCGGAACTCTTCCAGCATCCAGCGATAAGTACAGGCTTCCTCGCTCAGTAGCAGCAGCCCGGGGCGCTTCTTGAGCACCTCGAACAATGGCTGCTGCAGCGCATCCAGCATACCGGTATATTTCTGGTCTTTCGGATACTGCCCAGCCAAGCGCTCCAGCCGCAGCTGCAGCGCTTTCATATACCGCGGATACTGTGCCAGCCATTGCTCCGGGGTATCACGTTGAAATGACTCACACCATAAGAGCGCCAGTTGCGCGTGGATATCGGCCTGTGTATCGCGCCACTTGCCGGGTTCAAGCGCCGCCAGTTTTCGCCGGACATCGGCAAATGGGCGCAGAGCATTGAGCAATAGCGCCTCCAGATCATTGCCGCGTGTAATGACGTCTCCTCGAATCGCCTGCTCGATTTTACAGAACTGCGCTTCGCTGTACGGCAGTTCTCCACTGGCGCTCATCCCCTGCTGGTAAGCTGCGTCTATCATATCTTCCACCAGCACACCGCGCTCCAGTTGCGCCGCCGCCAGCATCAGATTGAATTCATTGCCACGCAGCAATTGTTTGCGCAAGTACTTTACCTGCTGTGACCCGGCCAGCCGCAGCAGGCGCGCCACGCCCAGTCGATGCCGAAGACGCGCCTCGCCAGGGTAGTCACACAGTTCAATGGCCACACTCTCGGTTTTGTCCACCAATGCCGGATAGGCGACGATATCGACGCCCGCCTGTCGAAAGCGCCACTCCTGCGGCAACTCATCCATGTCCCAGCGGGTGATACCCTCCCGCGCCAAAGACCCCTGCGGGCTGGCGCTGATACTCTGCTGTGTATCCGCGCGAAAACGCTGCACCAGCGCATCGAGGTCACGGCCCTGCCCCAGCAGTTGCCCCTGAGCATCGACCACACGCACATTCATGCGATAGTAATCATCGAGCTTCTGAATGTCCCAGTCATCGCCGGTCAGACGAATACCGCCCAGCTTGGATAAACGGCGGGCCAAACTCGCCAGTAAATCCACATTGTCGCTCTGCAGCTGCTCCAGCGCCCGGTCGACGAAGTCCGGCGCGGGCACCAGGTGCTTGCGCTTCTCCTTCGGCAAACCCTTGACTAACTGTATGCATTTTTCCCGCAACAGGCCGGGCACCAGCCAGTCAAACAGATCGCGTGGGGTTCTGTTCAGCAGCGCAACCGGAACAGTCACCGACACACCGTCAGCGGCGTGCCCGGGCTCAAACTGATAACTCAACTTGAAGCGCATGTCCTCCCACACCAGGTGATCCGGAAACTGCTCACCAACAGCCTCACCGGGATCTCGTGCGAGCAATACCTCGCGCGTCACATAGAGCGAACGCTCACAGTCGGGGTTTTGCTTTACCCAGGCGTGCAATGCGGCTGCGGTATACATCTCCTCGGGAAGCCGCTCATCGTAGAACTCAAACAACACCTGTTCATCTACCAGAATATCCCGGCGACGAGTACGCGACTCCAGCTCTTCCAGCTGCTGCACCTGGCGCCGATTGTGCTTGAGAAATTTTGGGTACTGGCGAAAGTTTCCGGCCACCAAACCTTCGCGGATCAGCAATGCGCGGCTTTCAGCCGGCGCCAACGGCCCGTAGTGCACCACGCGCTTGTCGGTCAGGGTCAGCCCATACAGGCTGATTCTTTCATAGGCCACTACCTGCCCTCGGCGAGACTGCCAGCGCGGTTCGTAGTAATGCCGTTTGAGTAGATCCGGGTTAATATCCAGCGCCCACTCCGGCTCAATGGCACCGATTTCACGCGCGAACACACGAGAGGTTTCAACGATTTCAGCCGCCACCAACCACTTAGGTGACTTCCTCGCCTGCGAGGATCCGGGAAATATCTGCATCTTGCGGTTGCGGCTACCCAGATACTCGCGCCGCTCATCGTGCTGTGCAATATTACTCAGCAGACCACTGAGCAGTGCCGTATGAACTCCCTGGTAATCCTCTTCATCGCGCAGCACACGGGGTACTTTCAGGCCCTGCTGGCGGCATGCAATACTCAGTTGGGTATGAATATCCCGCCACTCCCTCATCCGCAGGAAGGACAGGAACTCGCGTCGCAATAATTTGCGCAGTTGGTTCTGGCTCAGTGCCTGACGCTGTTCATCGTAGTAGCGCCACAGGCTGAGCCATGCCATAAAGTCTGAGCGCGGGTGGCGAAACCGGGCGTGTAGCTGGTCTGCCTGCTGCTGCTTGTCCGGCGGTCGCTCGCGCGGATCCTGCGCCGTCAATGCACTGGTAATCACCAGTATTTCCTGCAGGCAGCCGCGCTCATCTGCCGCCAGCACCATGCGTGCCAGACGCGGATCTACCGGCAGGCGGGCCATGCGCTTGCCCACGGCAGTCAGCTTACCCGCAGCACTCACCGCGCCCAGTTCCTCCAGCAATTTATAGCCGTCGCGCACCATGCGTGAATCGGGCGCATCAATAAACGGAAACTGATCTACCTCACCCAGGCCCAATGTCAACATCTGCAAGATAACCGCAGCGAGGTTAGTGCGCAGAATTTCCGGATCGGTAAACTCCGGACGGTTGTCGAAGTCCTGCTCGCTGTAAAGGCGGATACACACGCCGGGGCCGACGCGACCACAGCGACCCTGTCGCTGGTTTGCACTGGCCTGTGATACCGGCTCGATCGGCAGGCGCTGGAGTTTCGTACGATGACTGTAGCGGCTGATGCGGGCCTCGCCCGGGTCGATCACATAGCGGATTCCGGGCACGGTCAGTGAGGTCTCTGCGACGTTAGTTGCCAATACCACCCTGATGCCGGATTTACGCCCCGTGCGCTCAAACACCCGGTTCTGCTCCGCCTGGCTCAGCCTGGCGTAAAGCGGAAGAATTTCCAATTCGCTCGCCTGGCGCAGCGCCTTGGCGAGCTCGCGGATATCGCGCTCGCCCGGTAAGAAGATAAGGATGTCACCACGCTCACCGAATTGACCGGCATCGATCTCCTGCACCAGGGACACGATCTGTGACTCTGTACCCTCCTCCTGCCCGTCCTCCTCGCTCTTTTCCAGGCCCAGATAATGCGTTTCGACCGGGAAGTTACGGCCCGAAACCTCGATAACCGGCGCGTCATTAAAGTGTCGGGAAAAACTGTCCACATCGATA
The DNA here is from genome assembly GCA_902705825.1 of Halioglobus japonicus. Taxonomy (GTDB): domain Bacteria; phylum Pseudomonadota; class Gammaproteobacteria; order Pseudomonadales; family Halieaceae; genus Marimicrobium. The sequence continues at coordinate 62,899 of CACSIL010000008.1, forward strand.
GTGGCCGAGGTAACAATCAGTTTTAAGTCTGGGCGTCGCGGCAGGATACGCTTGAGGTAGCCGAGCAGAAAATCGATATTCAGGCTGCGTTCATGCGCCTCGTCAATGATCAGGGTATCGTATTTGCGCAACAACCGGTCATGTTGCATTTCGGCAAGCAAAATACCATCTGTCATCAGCTTGATCGCGGTGTTCTGCGACACCTGATCAGTGAAACGCACCTGGTAGCCCACCAGGTCGCCCAGCGATGTCTCCAACTCCTGCGCAATACGCCCCGCCACAGTGCGCGCTGCCAGGCGACGTGGCTGGGTGTGGCCGATGAGGCCGCTGGTTCCACGCCCCAGATCCAGGCATATTTTGGGTAGCTGTGTGGTTTTTCCCGAACCTGTCTCGCCCGCGATAATCACCACCTGATTCTCATCAATAGCGCGTGCAATCTCCTGGCGACTCGCAGCGATCGGCAATTCCGGTGGATACTTGATAACCGGAATTCGCCTCTCGCGTCCGGATAAATCTTGCATGCGTATGGTCCATCAATCAGGTTATTCACGCTAAAGCGCGCGAGTGGGTTAAGCTTCTTTAGGTATACAGTTAGGGAATCACGGACATGTCACAAATCAGCAATTACACGTACGACGAGATAACGATAGGGCAAACAGCCACCTATTCCAAGCAGATCGAAAATCGGGACATCCAGCTTTTCGCTGCTCTGTCCGGAGATGTGAATCCGGTACACCTCGATGCGGCATTTGCCGCGGGCACTCAATTCAAGGAGTGTATCGCACACGGGATGCTAAGCGGCACCATCATCTCGGCGGCCATCGCGATGAAACTACCCGGCCCAGGCTCGATCTATCTCGGTCAATCACTGCGCTTTCGCCTGCCGGTTAAAGCCGGGGATACGATTACTGTGACGCTGCAAGTGACTGAAAAAAAGGATAAACGCTGCATTGTCATTCTCGATTGTAAAGTCCTGAACCAACACGGCAAGCGCGTTCTGACCGGCACCGCCGAAGTGATGGCGCCCACGGAAAAGCTGGTACTGGAGAGTCCCGAACCTCCCCGTGTGCACATCGGCGATTAAGCCGTAGCCTCCGGCGGCGCGGAACCCGCAGCACTGGCAAACTGTGTCGGATCAAGATACATCAGCTGTAATACGGTCGCAGATTCCTGCGCACTGGAATCTGTCGCCAGCACCATAACATTGGGCTTACTGTCTTCCACCGTCACAGCAGTGATACCAAATATCATCGCACTGCCATCATTGAGGGCGTTAAACACTTTGAGTTCGCGCTCTTCGCGAAGCGCCTTGGCAATATTGGAAACAAGCGCCGTCACGCTGGCGCGGAAGGCACCGAAGTTGAGCCGGCCTTGAAATTCGCTGTGTGAGAGCGACAGCTGAAAGGTCGCGGTAGAGTCATCGACCAATTGCACTCTCGTCAAATTGACGATTTCACCCCCGACGATCTGCTTATAGAGCGCTTTGGCTTCAGTCCGCGTCGCCTCGATAAAGGCCTTATGCAACAGGTTTACTGCCACCAGCAGGAATTTGTCCTGGGGCATGGACTGAATTTGTGATTGCGACATGAATACCTCCGGCTCTGGAGCACGCAGTCTAATGCTCCTGCGCTAGGCGGGCAACGCTTTGCTCACCGCCTTGCGCAATGCAGCTGCAAATGGACCGCTGCGCCGCTGCACTACTGGCGCCACTAATGCAAAATCAGTAGTATGCGGCTGTGAAAAACACCCCTTCCCCAGCGCAGACAGACATCGCTCCGAAACTTCTCGTTGCGGTGAGCTTGTTAGCGGGCTTTTTATTCCTGCTTTTCAATTGGTTGTTCTGGGCAAAATATCGTATTGATATACCGGTAGAGGACACTGTGCGTCTGCTACCCCTCGTTCAGTCAGTGGTAGAAACAGGCTGGAGCAGCGTCTCATTTCAGGAGTGGATCGCGCCCCACGCTTCCGCACACAGAATTGCCGTCGGGCGCCTGTTCATGGCACTGGATTACAAATATCTCTATGGCGACAACACGCTTTTTTATCTGGGAAGTTGGTTGAGCACAGCGGTCCTATGCTACCTGTACTTTAATATTTCACGACTGTCGAAGCCGCAGTACGCCCAAATTCCCTTATTCATACTGGGTATGGCATTGATTTACCTGTGCAGTTATACGCTGACGAGAAATCTGATCAGTCCGATAAATTCTCTGTGGTACATCAGCACGGCGTGCAGTGCACTAAGCATCTACCTGTTTGTCGTGCCCAAAGAAAACATGTCACTGCTGCGGGCCGCAGGTGCCTGCCTGTTGGCGATAATAGCCGCGTACGCGACATTCTCAGGTGTAATCGGATGTCTGGTGCTGGCGCTACTGGCAATTCAATCCCGCTCCAGGCACAGCCTGTGGGTCTGCGTTTTGATGTTGGCGTTTGTCGTACTGTATATGCGGGATGTCCGGACAGTGGCACAGCTGGCACTTGACGCAATCAACGAGACAGGCGCCCCCAATCCCTATGGCACCCATTTTGATGTGCTGATTGATTTCAGGAAGCGGTTCTTCGATTTTACCATCGGTTTTCTAAGCGCTCCGATGTCGAAGTCCCTGACACTGCTGTCCTATATCTATGTAATCCCATCGGTTTGTCTGATCCTGTTTGGCTGGGTCACGCTGGCGCGCCAATGGTTCTCAGGTGAGTCTCACAGTGTGGCGGCAGAAAAGTTCTATCTCGCAATGGCCACCGTTTTTTTCGGCACGGCCTTGGCATGCTCTCTGGGCAGGATGGGGTTTGAAGATCCCTCAAACCCAAGGTATCAGACCATAGTAATGCTTTACTGGTTGAGTATTAGTGGCTTGCTGTTATACAAGATGAGGGACTTCCAGTTTTCCGGTGCCAAAGCCGCCGGCATGCTGTTGGTTCTGCTGATCCCCCTCGGCTTACTCTATAATCAATCGGCCTTTGACTTAACGTCGGTAGTGGAAAAAAGTTCTGGTGCCAAGAATATCGAGTTAAGCACGCGGGTCGGTATCCCGCTCTTCAAGGATCCCCTCTATGCCGACAGCATCAACGCACCACAATACACTCAGTTCGAACAGTTCCTGACAAAACACTCGGTCATGGGCGAGCAATTAGCGCCTGAAAAACACAGTGAAACGCCTCCCGCCAGCGCCTGTAAAGCAATGCAGATAAAAATGGAGCCCTGGCGCAAAACCGCTTCCGGGGTAAGCACTATAAGGCTGACGATAGACGGCAGGCAGTTTCAACGCTACCGCGAAGTGACAATGTCTGGCCCAAAAGGTGGTCGGGGATTCCTGTATCAGACTCACGGCGCTCTCGCAACCGTTTCAGATTTATTGTGGGGTGGTGCCGCATGGAAGGGATACTATAAAGGTGATCCTGGGGTCTCAGCAATCACGCTGGTATTTGATTCAGTTTTGGGGCCGGACTTTCGCTGTCAGCTGAATATTGAATCTTGAGATACGCGAATCAACGGCTTTTTGTATACAATCGCGCAATGCGACGGGAATCTGGAAACATGACAAGGACAAGGCGCCGCCAATGGATTCAACTGGCGCTGATGTGCGCCTTGGTGGTGAGTGCTCCATCGGGCGCACAGTCACCTGAGACCAACAGAAAGCTACAACTTCTGACTGATCAACGACTGATGCTGACAGCAGAACTGGACCAGTTTCAGGAAACCCTCAAGATGGTGCATCCTGAAGAGACACCACCCGAGCAAAGCCCCAATTCAGCGGTGCGCACACTGGCTATCGGCGCGGTAGATATAAAGGAACGCTTGATCGAAGTCACCGAGCAGGAAATTGACCTGCTGCAACAGCAGATACGCGCAGCCAAGACCAAAATCAGGGCAACGCAGGAACTGAGTGCCGCCAATAAAGTAGACGATTCGACCTCTACTCACAATGGCGCCGCTGCTCCGGCGGCTCCCGTTGCCGAGACGGCAGAAAGTCAGCCTGCAGTCGTCTACGAGGACGAATACACGTTGACGCAGGAAGCCGAGAATGTCGAGCGCCTGCACAAACTGCTGCAAAATTACTATGTAGAACTGGAAGAGTCTGCGCGAATACTGCCAACCACTGAAGAGATAGCCGAGCGTGAACTCGCACGACGCGATGCGCAAACGCTGGAAAAAATTCCATTCAGCGTAGACAAAGTGCGGCTCAGCGGCAGCGAGGCCAGTACGGCACTGGCTGAGATCAGCCAACGACTGGTGGACCCTCGAATACCAGAAAGTCGGCGCGACATCGCCCCCATCTGCAATATTAAAACCCGTTTGCTCGACACACTTGTCAGCGTAGAAAATAGAAGCTTGAAACCGGTCGGGAAGAATCACTTTATCGGCAGGGTCAAGCTGCAGCCTGGAGAGACAACAATCAGCATTTTGTCAGATCATTGGGACGTGCAACTTCCCGAACACGCCGGTGTTCAGGACTTCATAATCACGCTGTATCGCCCGGTGGATGGCACACCTGAATTACACGTCTTCGCCGTTGGCGCTCTGCTGGCCGAAAGCAAACCGCATATTCCCGCATGGCTTCCCGAGGAGCTGGACCTCAAGATGCAGGCCGGATGAAACGCGACAATTTGCCGTGGCGCCCCCTGCAACCGGCCACACTCAGCTGGAGTGATACGGGGGTACCCAGCGCCAATACTTTCGACGACGTCTACTACTCGCAGGACAACGGGCTGGAGGAAAGCCGCCACGTTTTCTTACAGGCCAGCGACCTGTCACAGCGCTGGCAGGAGCCGTCCTGCAAGCAATTTTGCATCGCTGAGCTTGGCTTTGGCACCGGCCTCAACTTTCTTCTTACCTGGCAGGCGTGGCGCGAATTACCGCTACCGCGCCCTCAGTTACACTTCCTGTCGATAGAAAAGCACCCGTTGAGGCGACAGGATCTGGCGCGCGCACTCTCGGCGTGGCCTACGCTGAGCGCCCTGACCGAGCAACTGCTCGCGGCCTATCCCCAGCCGCTGGCCGGCCAGCACCGATTGCTGCTGGAGGAAGGCCTACGACTGGACTTGTGGTGGGAGGATGCAAACGACGCCCTCCCCGACCTCGCTGATCGGGGGCAACCTCTGGTCGATGCCTGGTATCTGGACGGGTTTGCACCGAGTCATAACGAAGACATGTGGTCGGCATCGGTGATCAATGCAGTGGCCAGGCTCAGCCGCCCCGGCGCAACCATAGCCACCTTTACCGCCGCCGGACACGTTCGCCGCAAACTGGCCGACGCGGGGTTCTCTGTCAGCAAGGTACCCGGCTATGGTCGCAAACGGGAGTGCGTACGCGCGGTACTCGAAACGCCGGCCATAGCGTCGGCAAACGGAGGGCTGTCTCCCTGGGATTTAAGCAATTACACACAGGAGAGGCCCGACCATGTGCTGATTCTCGGCGCGGGCCTGGCCGGCTGCACCACTGCTGCGGCACTGGCGGATCGAGGCATTAACATCACCGTGCTGGAACAGGGCGCGCTGTCCAGCGGTGGTTCAGGTAATGACCAGGGCGTTCTCTATACTCGGCTGTCGCGTAAACACTCCGCTCTGGTAGATTTTGCATTGCAGGGCTTTCAATTCGCTACAAATTTCTACCAAGCCCTGTTTCGCGAAGGGGAACTGCAGCAGTACCTGGATGGCGACCTGTGTGGCAGCTTTCAGCAGAGTCACAATACCCAGGAAATGGCCGCCCTGCGTGATGCGCTGAGCGGGCTGGATGATCTGGCGCAGGTGGTTGATCGCGAGCAGGCCAGTCACATTCTGGGCATCACACAACCCTGCGCGGGCTATTGGTACCCGGGGTCGGGTTGGATACGCCCTGCCGCCGTGTGCCAGGCGCTTACCAAGCGGCGCAATATCCGTGTAATGGAACACTGCGGCAATGTCACTTTGCATACAGATGGCACGCTGTGGCACGCCACCGCCGGAGACAAAATACTGGCCCAGGCCAGTGTCGCAATCGTCGCCACCGGCACCGGCACCACGGCACTGGAGCAACTCAAGTGGCTACCTCTACAGACGATACGCGGCCAGATCACAGAACTGCCGGCGAACGACGCAACCCGGGCACTGCGCGCAGCCCTGTGCCATGAGGGCTATATCGCCCCGGCCCGCGAAGGCACGCATAGTATGGGTGCATCGTTCAACCTCAATGTGGTGGACCCTGCACTGCGCAGTGACGACACGCGTGACAATCTATCGAAACTCGCTGGCGCAGTGCCCGCCTGGAGCACTGCACTGAACGCTCTCGACCCCGAGGCACTACAGGGCCGCGTTGGTTATCGCTGCGCCAGCCCGGATTACCTGCCGGTAGTGGGCCCGGCGCCAGCGTTTGACGACTTTGTGCAAAGCTTTGGCGCACTGCGCAAAAATGCGCGGCAGGTGATGCCGCAACGCGGCCAGTACTTACCCGGGCTCTATGTGAATGCCGCACACGGATCACGCGGCCTGGCATCAACGCCGATTGTGGCCGAACTGCTCGCCAGCATGATCTGTGATGAGCCCCTGCCCTTCAGCCGGACACTGTGTCGCGCCCTGTCACCGGCGCGGTTTATCATTCGGGACCTGTCCCGCAACCGGATTCCGTGATGACAACGCTGCGTATTCTGCTTTTACTTATCGGCTGCCTGCCATTACTCGCATGGCCGGTAGAGCAATACCATGTAAAAGTGATAGATCAAAAACCCCAGGCGCGTGACATCTTTGTGCAGGGCCTGGAGATCCTGGACGACTACCTGTATGTCAGTGCGGGCAACTACGGCGAGTCACGACTGCTGCGCTATCATTTTGCCGATGGCCGACTCGATGCCGGGCAAAGCCTGGATGAACAGTTCTTCGCTGAAGGGCTTACGGTGCTGGACAAGCACATCTACCAACTGACCTGGCGCAATCGCGCCATGCTCGTCTACCGCAAATCAGATCTGGAGTTTCAGCGCTGGCTGCCGATAGGCGGTGAGGGCTGGGGACTAACGAACAACGGCACCGAGTTGATCTACAGCGACGGCAGTGCCCGGCTACACTTCATATCACCGACAGATGCGCATATTCTGCGTTCCATCACAGTCACCGAGGGCGGCCGGCCCGTCACGCTACTGAACGAACTAGAATGGGTGGAAGGCACAATATGGGCGAACATCTGGCACAGTGACCGTATTGTGATAATCGATCCGCACACGGGTGAGGTCACTGCCAGCATCGATTTGCAGGGCCTGCTGCCCGCTGCGGAGCATCGCCCGGACACCGACGTATTAAATGGTATTGCCCGCAATCCCGCCGATGGTGCAATCTGGGTGACAGGCAAGCGCTGGCCCTGGATATACCGTATTGAACTGCAACCGGTAGACGATATTCCGCAAACCCAGCAAAGTGACTCAAAATCGCGTTAGAATACTGACCCTTTGCCGGTCACAAGCTGGGCAGACTATTCGCCCACACATACATTTTTGTAGAGAAACACTATGAGTAACAGCGCCTCAACCAGCCCCAACGTCCACCCTGCATTTGAGGCTATTCGCCAGGAAACGATTGAATCCCTCAATATCCGGGTGGAACAATACGAGCACAAAAAAACAGGCGCTGTGCACTACCACCTCGCCTCAAGTAACAGTGAGAACGTATTTCTGGTCGCACTACGCACCGTCCCGCATGATTCAACCGGTGTGGCACATATACTGGAGCACACGGCGCTTTGCGGCAGTGCGCACTACCCGGTGCGCGATCCCTTTTTCATGATGCTGCGCCGTTCGCTCAATACCTTTATGAATGCCTTTACCAGCTCAGACTGGACGGCCTATCCGTTTGCCAGCCAGAACCGCAAGGATTTTGACAACCTGCTGCAGGTCTACCTGGATGCCGTCTTTTTTTCCCGGCTTGATCCTTTGGACTTTGCCCAGGAAGGTCACAGAGTAGAATTTGCCGAGGCCGACAATCCGGACAGTGACCTGGTATTCAAGGGTGTGGTGTTCAATGAAATGAAGGGGGCGATGAGCTCCATCACCAGCGTACTGTGGGGCAAACTGTGTGAGCATCTCTTCCCCACCAGCACCTACCACTACAATAGCGGCGGTGACCCTAAGCATATTCCCGATCTGAGCTACGAGCAATTACAGGCTTTTTATCGCAGCCACTACCACCCCAGCAATGCCATCTTCATGACCTTTGGCGATATCGCCGCCAGCGAGCACCAGCGCGTATTCGAAGAAAAGGCCCTGCACCAGTTCGAAAAACTGCCCGAGCGCATCCAGGTACAACCGGAGCAACGCCTCTCGCAGCCACAACGCGTACAGGGCAGCTATGTCTATGACGAGAATGATGCCACCGATAACAAAACCCATCTGGTCATTGGCTGGATGTTGGGCGAGAGCTCCGATCTGAAGCAGATGCTGGAAGCACAGTTGTTATCCAGCGTACTGCTCGATAACAGTGCCTCGCCACTGCAGCACGCACTGGAGACCACGGATCTCGGGCGCTCCCCCTCACCACTGTGCGGCCTGGAGGACTCCATGCGCGAACTGGTGTTCTGCTGCGGTATCGAGGGCAGCGAAGCGGAACACGCCGAAGCGCTGGAAGACATGGTACTCAGCGTCATCGAAAAAGTCGCAGAGGAAGGTGTAAGCCAGGAACGGCTGGAGGCGGTGCTTCACCAGTTGGAACTGCACCAGCGCGAAATTACCGGCGATGGCTACCCCTATGGCCTGCAACTCATTCTGCAGGCCCTCGGCTGCGCGACACATTACAGCGATCCCATCGCCGTGCTCAATCTGGAGCCGGTGATCGCCGATTTACAGCAGCAAATCCAGAATCCCGACTATATACGCCAGCTAGCGCGACAGCTCCTGCTGGATAACCAGCACCGGATCACACTGGTGATGACACCAGACAAAGAGTTGTCTACCCGACAGCGGGAGGAAGAGGAAGCACGCCTGGCCAGCATAAAGTCCGAGATGACACCCGCACAGCGCGATGCCACGGTACAACTGGCGGCAGATCTGGTCGCTCGTCAAGCACAGGTTGACGACGACAGCGTGCTACCCAAGGTTGAACTGAGCGATGTACCCGCCTCCCTTCCCGAGCTGACTTTCAAAGAAACACGGCTCCATGGCCTGCCGTTCACCACCTACGGCCAGGGTACCAATGGTATTGTCTATCAGCAGACGATTGCCCCACTTCCTCCGCTGGACGATGAGCAGCTACAAATACTGCCGCTGTACAGCAACATACTCACCGAAGTTGGCCTGGGTGAAGATTCCTATATGTCGGTGCAGCAGCGTCAGGCGGCAACGGTAGGGTCCATTTCAGCGTTTGTCGCCATGCGCGGCGACGCCGATAATGAACAGGCGATCAACGCACATTTCTCCGTGTCGTCCAAGGCACTGCTGCGCAATACGCAGGCCCAGTCACAATTGATGCACGACACCCTGCACACGGTGCACTTCACCGAGACCAAGCGAATTCGGGATTTGGTCAACCAACAGCGCGCGCGCCGCGACCAGTCGATCACCGGCAACGGTCACAGCCTTGCGATGGCAGCTGCCTGCGCTGGTATGAGCCCACTGGCTCAGCTTCACCACCACCAGTCGGGGTTGGCAGGCATACGCAAACTCCGTGTGTTGGACGACAGCCTCGCAGACCAGGATGGCCTGCAGAATCTATCGGACCGGCTCGCGCAGCTGCACGAGAGCCTACTGGCCTCTTCTATGCAATTTCTTGCAATTGCAGAGGGCCACAAGGTAGGCGAAGTCGCAGAAATTGCCAGTGGCATCTGGTCCCAGTCCGCTGGCGGTGGGCAAGGCCCCGCATTTACTTTGCAACCCGTTCGCGAACGCCGCGCTGAAATGTGGCTGACCAATACCCAGGTCAACTTCTGCGCCCGTGCCTACCCCACGGTTCCGGAACACCATCCGGATGCCGCCGCACTTACTGTGCTCGGTGGCTTCCTGCGCAATGGTTTCCTGCACCGGGCCATCCGTGAACAGGGTGGCGCTTACGGCGGTGGCGCATCGCAAGATTCCGGCATAGCGGCATTTCGCTTCTACTCCTACCGCGATCCACGCCTCGCCGGGACACTGCAGGATTTCGATTTAGCAGTGTCATGGATGCTGGATAATCGCCATGAGTACCGTGCTCTGGAAGAGGCTATTCTCGGCGTAGTAGGCAGCATGGACAAACCCAGTTCGCCAGCCGGTGAAGCCAAACAGCACTTTCACAACCGCCTGTTTGGACGCAGCCACGACACCAGAGAGCTGTTCCGCCAGCGTGTGTTGGCCGTTACGCTGGATGATTTACAGCGCGTCGTGCAGACATACCTCAAGCCGGAATTGGCCAGCACTGCGGTGGTGACCAGTTCAGGCCAGTTGGAGGCCACGGCCGCGTTGCGCGAGGAATTGGGTTTAAGCATTCAGGCGTTATAAACTCAAAGTAGACTCCGACAAGGCATAACATGCGAATCAGCCCGCTACGATAACGCCACGCATAAAAAAGGGCGGCCCGAGAGCCGCCCAAAAGGACCTGGTAAGGGGTATTACCAGAATTTGCTAGAACGGCGGAAGACCGCGTGGGCCGTGCCGCTTGCCTCCGCGCTCACTCATACGCTCGGCCATTTCCGCCATCTCCACCCGCTGCTCGTCATCGAGCAATTGGTAAATCTCGGCGAAGTTGTTCGCCATGCGATACATCATCCGACTGGTGATCTGCCCGATCTCGTCGGCGGCGGCCTGAGCGGTGGCAGCATCGAAGTTACCGGGCTGCTTGAGCAATTGGTCTTTCAGAACGTGTAACCGCTCCCTGTCGGCCTCAGACTCCTCAAATGACGTGGTAAGCAGCGTTTGTACGGTTGCCTCCTGTTCGTCCGTGAGTTCCAGCATTTTCGCCAGGTGGTTTACCCGGTGCTGGGGATCGTGTCGCTTGTCATCGTCCTGCGGCATTGACCAGCTGGCGGCGGCAACGAATAGCGTTGCCATAGCCGGCGCAACGATACTCAAAAGTACTCTGTTCAGATTTAATTTCACTGTGTGTTCTCCTGCAGTTCAATAGTGGATCGTTTCCTGTGCGGTACGCTTGTGTGCTGTTTGACGCATCGCCTGACGAGAAGAATAGTAACCCCGAACTGCCGTTAAGCTCTGCCCCGACAGCGTAAAGAAATGTTAAATAAAGCAGAGTGAGGTTAAGCCGGGTGACAAGCCATCACGGTTTGTTCACACTCTGTCGGTGACAATAGCCAGGAGTATGCGCAATGGGTGCCAATGTACTGATTATCGATGACGACAGGGAACTGTGTGCCCTGCTGTCCGATTTTCTGTCTCTGGAGGGGTTTACTACGCAGGCGATTCACGATGGCACCGAAGCCGTGGCGCACTGCCGCAATCAGGATCATGATGCGATCGTACTGGACATCATGCTACCGGGCTTGCAGGGGCTGGATGTTCTGCGCCAGATCCGCCAGTTCAGCAATATCCCCATACTGATGCTCACCGCCCGTGGCGAAGACACCGATCGTATTCTGGGCCTGGAGCTGGGTGCCGATGATTATCTGCCCAAGCCCTGCAACCCACGCGAGTTGGCGGCCCGAATTCGCGCCATCCTGCGCCGCGGTAATCTGCTGGTCGATGAGGCGCCGACGCCTGTTCTACAGGCCGGCAAAACGGCGATGAACACCGCAGATCGCAGTGCCATGTATGACGGCATCGATCTACAGCTCACCAGTACCGAATTCAATGTCCTGCACGTGCTGGTGACAAATGCCGGCACGGTGGTCAGCAAGGAGCTTCTCAGCGAGCAAGCCCTGGGGCGGGCACTGTCTGCCTATGACCGCAGCATTGATGTCCATATCAGCAAAATCCGCAGAAAACTGGCGGCGCTCGGTGGCGACAACCTGATTGTCAGTGTGCGCGGCAGTGGCTACCAGTTCAGGACAGGCAGCTGATAGATGAAGATGCGAGGCAATCTGTTTCTGCGGATTTTTCTTGGCTTCTGGCTGATGTCGATAGCCATACTCGGCAGCTGGATGCTGGCCTCCAACTATTTCGAAGAACTGCCCCCGGGACATGAATGGGGTGATAGCAAGCCGCCGGGGCCGCCGCACCGTTTTTTGCTGCGCACTATCTATAGCCTGGAAAACCAGAAAGGTGCGGAGCTGGCAGCAACGATTGAGGAGGTCCGGGAGAAACACGATATTCAGATCTACCTGGTATCGCGCGACGGCAGCGAACTGCTCAAGCGCGAAATACCAACAGCCGTGGCAAAAATCGCCGAAGAGCTGCGCGCTGAATCAACCAGACCCATTGTGAAGCAGCCAAAGAATCACATGGTAGCGTACCGAATCTATCGCCCGTACGAGGGCGCTGCAGCCGCCGTTTTTGTCTTTCCCTCGCATCGCGGCTTCATTCTGAACGCGCTGGGCAACAGCCTGTGGCTGCGTATTGCACTGGCTGTATTGATTAGCGGTTTAGTCAGCTTCGCGCTGTCGAGGCTGATGACAAATCGGTTGAAGGATCTGCGACTGGCATCCCGGCGGCTGGCCAATGGCGAACTCGATACACGCTTGCAGGTGCGCGAGAAAGGGGGCGATGAGACTGACGAACTGGCACGCGACTTCAACACTATGGCAGAACAGTTGCAGGCGCGGATTCAGGCACAAAAGCGCTTGTTAGGCGATGTATCGCATGAATTGCGCTCACCGCTGGCGCGGCTGCGCATCGCACTTGTGCTGGCGCAGGAAAGGCCGGAGAACAGCGCCGCCTATATGCAGCGTATCGAACAGGAGGCCGAGCGACTGGAAGAACTTATCGGGCAATTGCTCGCCACCCAGGCGCAGGGCCTGACACTCGATACGCATATCGATCTTGTGTCCCTGTTGCAACAGTTATGTACTGATGCCAACTTTGAAGGGCAGATGGCGGGAAAACAGTTCAGTTTCAGTACCGATACCGAACAGGCCATCGTCGACAGTTCCGGCGATCTGTTGCGTAAAAGCTTTGAAAATATTCTGCGCAATGCCCTTCAGCACACCGCTGAGAACACGGAAGTCAGTGTGTCGCTGATCTCTGACAACGGACGCTATCTTGTGTCCATTGAAGACCACGGCACCGGCGTACCCGATGGCGACGTGAAAACAATATTCGATGAGTTCTACCGCGTGGACACCGCACGCACGCGCGAATCCGGGGGTTATGGGCTTGGCCTGGCAATCGCCCGACGCGCCCTGCTCCAACACGGCGGAGAGATTACGGCAGAGAACACGGGTACCGGCCTGAAGATCACTGTAACCCTGCCGGCAATGGAGGGTCAGGGCCAACAGGGTTAGAGGAGGTAACGCCGCAGAGTTTAGCGGAAGATCAGACGATAGATTTTTCTATACATATGGCGATAGGCATAGAAAGTACGGTTATCGAATACCAGCTTGTTGATTTCGGCCTTGGTATCTTTTTTGTAACGGGCGTAAATTGTTTTCAGCGCTCGCTCTGTTTTGGTCTTCTCAATGCCGCGCAATACGTTAAAGATTGTGCCGGCAAATTGCAGGGGATGGTAAATAATGCGCGTCAGCATAAAGCTCAAGTAGGCTTTCTTGCGCACCCAGTCCAACTCCTTGCTGCCAACCTCGTCGTTAAAGGATACCGCTTTCGCCAGATCCCCCACTGTCAATAGATCCAGCCAGTCCAGATCCTTGATCTTGTGCTTGCTGGGCTCCCAAAGCGGCGTGCCCGGCAGCGGGATAAACAGCCCGAAGTTCACCTCGTCCACACCTACACGCGCCAGCTCACGGGCATACGAAATGGTCATCTCCATATCTTCGCGAGTTTCACCGGGCAGACCGAGTACAAAATAGGCCGCCACTTTCAAACCCAGCTTGTGAGCGGTGGCACCGCAGTCCCGCAGGTGATCCAGATCGAAATCCTTGCCCTTCTGAATAATGTCGGTGAGCACACGGGGCGAACCGCTCTCCGGTGCCAGCGTCACGTGCTCACAACCGCTTTCTTTCATTGCGGTGAGCATTTCTTCATCGATACGGCTGGCGCGAATACCATTGGGCGTTTGCCAGGTGATATCCAACTTGCGCCGTTTGATTTCGTTACAGATCTCTATCAAGCGCTTGACGTTGATCGTCATATTGTCATCTTCAAAATGGAATTCGCGAATATTCCACTCGTTGATACAGTGTTCTATTTCATCGGCCACATCAGTTGCGCTGCGCGATACCCAGCGCGTTTTTCTGGAAGCGCAGAAAGTACAACCGTAGGGACAGCCACGGGAGCTGATCAGCGATGTCCAGCGGCCATTGGAATACCCGTGTGATTCCTGGGCCAGGATATACTCTTCCATGGGCAGCAGGTGGCGCGCTGGAAACGGGATGGTCTCCTGATTCAACTTGGTATTTCGCACGAGCTTTTCGGTGCCCATGACGCAGTTGCCGCTCTCATCGAGATAGGCCAGATTACTGATATCACTGCCGATATTGCTCTGAAAAAGGAGGTTGTCCTGCAGCAGTTTTTGGCACAGGTAAAGGAACGGATTCTCGCCTTCGCCAAGCACAACAAAATCGACGAGCTCGCGATCCTCATCCAGAATTTCAGCGTACAGTGCGCTGGGGTGTGGCCCGCCCAATACGATTTTAATAGCGCTGTTGTGCGCACGGATCTGTCGACACAGTTCCTGCACCACAGGGTAAGCAAAGGAGAACAGGTTGGATATGCCGACGACTTTCACCTCGTCGTCGAGGCGCGCCACGATATCTTCAAAGCTCAATCCACGGACAAAGGTTTCTTTTTCGAAGGCGTTGATGGTGCCGGGTTCCAGGCCCACGGCATCGATAATATCCACCGAGATATCGTGTTGCTCCAGAACAGAAGCCAGATAGGCGATGCCCAGTGGAGGCGTTATACCACTTGCCACCTGATTCTTGGTGAACACCTGTGGCGGGTTAATCAAGATAACCTGGTGACTCATCGGTGATTACCTGAGATGAGCATGTTTAGTGACCCGTTCGCGTGTGCGTCTTTTAAGAAAAACCCTAATAAAAACAAGGGTTTTTGCCAGCCAACTGTTAGTATAGAAACTTATGCTTAGGTTGTACAGACAGCCCATGTCGCAATTGCCTCGTGGAACCTGCGCCATTTATTCATAAGAAGGATGCATTAGCAGGCTCGTATTTGCAAAGTAAATACCTTCAGGCCACGCACCCGGGGCATATCTTCCCCCCGGAGTGTGACAAAGTTCAATATATACGCGCCCCGCAACCGGCTATGTGGCTTCAGACCTTCTTGCCCTTCACACTCCAGCTATAGCCATGGCGGTGGTGAATTTCGATATTCTGAAAACCCGCCGCTTCCAGCAGCGCTATCGCCTCATGCTTCCTGTAGTACTTCAGATACGTGGGATTGAGCTGGTCATAAATCACCAAACGCCGTTTCTTGGCGGACATCGGCCACCAGATCTTATCGAGGTAGCGCATCAACGGCAGTGGCAGCACCTTGCCGACCAGGCGGTAAAGGCACAGCGCCCAGTACAGCAGGTGTACAATACCGACCAGCATAAAATGGGGAAGAAAAGTCGTGAGCTTGCGCAGGGGTTGAACAAACTTCAGGTAGAGCTCGTTGCCCTCATAGCTGCAAAGCCAGAAGAATACATCGCCACCGGGCTTTAAAGCGTCATAGCAGCGCTTTACCGTCGGGCCGGGATCGCTGATAAATTCAATCACCCCAATGGAAATAGCCAGGTCGAGAGGCTCATCGACTGTCCATTCATCGCCACGCGCATTCAACGGGGTGACATCCTTGCCTCTGGCCATAGACGCTACATTGTTTTTGAGTTTCTCAAAAGCGCCCTTCGCCGGCTCCACGGCGTACACGTGAGAAGCGCCCGACTCGAGTAACATGCCGACAATTCTACCGGTCCCGCTGCCGATATCGACGACCTTCTTCTCCTTGATATCATCGGTGTGCATCAGCGGCGATACAATGTCAGAAAACAGTCCGAAGGATGCATACCAGCCATCGTTGTCATCGTAACGAGACCACTGCTCGTCAAAGTCCTGAATAGTTTTGTCGTCTAAGGCTGACATTCATCAACTCCTGCTTGCGGGTAGGATTCCCGATTCCTCTCGGCGATCATCGCTATGATACTACCTCAGCGGTCGGTACGTTTAGGGCGGCACACTACGCCCTGAAGAAACCATGAATCAAGAAGAGGCGACAGCATATACAATGCCGCAACGGCCACTCTCTGCAAGGGCTGCAGTGTCAGTGTGCGCAGCGGGAGATTGCGGCTAAACCGATGCACTACCTCAAAACCCGATTTATCCAGCGCGTATTCCAGACTCTTGCGATTAAAATGGTTGAGGTGGTGAACCTCACAGATACGTTCCAGCGCGCCAAAACTGCGCCCTCCAGTAATACGGTAAAGTATTTTTGCCATGCGGAAGATCAGCGAATCTGAATCGACAGTCATGCAGATAAAGATGCCATCATCGGCCAGACTGCGCCGGATTCCCTCCAGAAAGGGCACGGGATCAGCAACGTGCTCAATGACATAGATGTTGGTGACTACCGGAAAAGGGGTATCAGGTATATACGTCTCAATGTTGGCCGCCTGCAGCCGGGGTATTTTCAGCTCTTGTGTACCATACCGCACAGCATCCTCACTGATATCCAACCCACAGCTTTCATAACCGAGCTTACCAAAATGTCTGGGGAGGTAACCCGTGGCAGTGCCGACATCCAGCGTTCGTACCTCTGCGCGCTGGGTCGGCACATATTCCTGGATCAGGCTGTCGAGATCATTGAACAACGCCTCTTCCGGGTTCTCCCAGTGCTCAGCGTTGGCCTCGAGAAAGTAGTCTGCCGCGTACGCTTCCGGCTCCACTTTCAACTGTGAGAACAGGTGCGTGCAACCGGGGCATACCAGCAGGTTGAAACGCGGCAGCGTATAGGCGATGTCAGTGCACTGCGTATTGCATACCGGGCAGACCTCAGAAAGGCCTGCTTGCGCGCCAGGCGCCGCAGCGCCGCTTTTGTTACTGTCCATCACAATACTCGCTATGAATTACTGACATGCTTAATCCTTCGAACAACATGGTGACCCTCTATTTCGGCAACGCTTACAGGCAGCGCTGAGAACCGCTCAAACCGGTTTTCGCAGGTAATAAGGGTATCTGGTTGCGCGAACGCTATAGTTATAATCGACGAACGACTGTGCATCCTCGCCCGAGATAACGGCCCCTCCCGCTTGAACTGTTCCCTCAGTCTCCCCCGAGAATCTCTTCCACCTGGTACATCGGCCGCTTTTTGACCTCCATGTACATCTTACCGACATACTCGCCCACCACACCGATCGCCAGCAACTGCAGGCCGCCCAGCAGATACATGGGTATAACGGTAGAAGCCCATCCGTCTATGCCCGTCTCGATGTTTGTCATTTTGGCCCACAAAGCCCAGCCGCTAAGGCCCAGCGAAACCAGGAACACGACAAAACCAAACACCGCAATCGCACGCAGCGGGCTGATCGAGAATGAGGTGATGCCGCGCACCGACAAGCCGAACATCTCTCGCCAGCCATATTTTGACTCACCGGCGTACCGTTCTCCCCGCGCATAAAAAACCTTGCAGGACTTCAGCCCCAGCAGCGGGACAACTCCGCGGAGGTAGATATTGTCCTCTCGGTAATTCCCAAGCATGGCGATGGCTTTTTTACTCATAAGCCGAAAGTCGGCATGGTTGGGTATTGTTTTAATACCAAAGCGGGCCGCCACCCAATAATGCAATGCGGCCGTCCACCGTTTGAACTTGCCATCCGTGTGCCGGTCATCCCGAACACCAAACACTATCTCGTTACCCTCTCGGTAACGCTCGACCATTTCATCAACCGCGTTGATATCGTCCTGCAGATCCGCATCAATAGAAACCAGCGCGTCGCCCTCTGCGTGCATCAACCCGGCATAGAGGGCGTACTGGTGCCCATAATTCCTGGCTAGCTTGATACCCCGGAACTTCCTGTCAGAGCTTACCAACTTGGAAATAAACGCCCAGGTGCCGTCAGTGCTGCCATCATCGACAAAGTAAATGCGCGAGTCGGGGCTTATCAGCCCCTTTTCGACAAGCGAGTCGAGTTTCGAGCTCATCGTTCTGGATGTCTCGGGCAGCACCAATTCCTCGTTCAGGCACGGTATCACGATAGCGAGGATGGGCATGGACTTCGTCGACATGGACCTGACCTTTTTCCACTTCAAAAATGGTAATTGTATATCAGAACACCACCGATGTTGCTTGCGCAAGCAGCTCGGCTGATATTTATTCTGTTTTAGAACCAGTACGCAATAGCGCCGCCAGTTCTCATCTCTGGCACTGATACAGCGGCGTTTCCGATCGACGAAAACTGCGCTGAGCTTTTTGCTCGACCGCTCCAGGTCACAGGGACCGCGACGGACGTAATTCTAGCCATAAGGCCCGCCGGAGGGTATATTGTTGCGTTCAGATTGAACCACAGCAGAGCCCCCTCCAGCACGAATAAAAAGCGCTGTAAAACTCATAATACGCTGAACGACGACTCTATGAATACAACCTTCTCTGACCAACAGTTCGAACTGTGCTATCCGGAGGGTATTCAGTTCCACTGGTGGAATATTGCCCGCAACCGGCTACTGGCGAGTATTCTCCAGCGCGAAGCCGGCGACAACAGTGTTTTTCTGGAAGTTGGCTGCGGTCGTGGGCCGGTCGTCAAGGGCCTGAGGGAATACGGCCTTAATGTCCACGGCGTTGAATTGGCAGACGTTCAGCCCATAGAGGGCATGCAGTCGTTTGTGGACTCAGGAATCGATGCCTGCGACCTGCCCCTCGAACGCCGTTCAGAGATTACCGGGCTGCTACTGCTGGATGTCATAGAACACCTGCCCGACCCGGAGCAGTTTCTCAGCAAACTGGTGGACAGTTTTCCCAATTTGTCTGTTGTGATAATCACCGTGCCGACCCGCAAGGAGATCTGGTCCAATTTCGATGATTTCTACGGTCACTATCGACGCTACACACTGGAAATGCTCAATGAACTCGCCATGCAACTCAACTGGGCAACCAGGTGTAATCCCCCCATTTTTAACCGCCCGTTTGAGTAGAGGGTTATGCAGCCTGCAACAGCCGGGTTGGAGGTATCCCTCCGATAGCCATATTCGGTCGCTCGTTATTGTATTGCCAAAGCCACTGGGTGGCTAATAGCTGGGCGTCTGCAACGCTGTTAAACTCATGCAAATCTAGCCATTCATGCCTTGCGGTCCGGTTGAAACGCTCAATGTACGCATTCTGGGTTGGCTTACCTGGCTGGATATACATAAGCGTAATCCGCTTGCTGTTAGCCCACGCCACCAGCGTCTGTGAGATGTACTCCGGCCCGT
>CACSIL010000009.1 GCA_902705825.1 Halioglobus japonicus
GGTATCGAGGNTTGGGGCGGGGCTTCGTCGATCGCTGCAGTGGTGTCGACGGTAGCGGCGGGCACTGTTCCAGTCGCCGTAATTTTCTGCTCGGGCAGGACGGCGAACTGCAGCTCGCCTGTTTTGGTGTCCCACCAGGGTATACGAATCTCCGGTATCACATACGTACCGGCACGGGTTGGAACGACCGCCGCGCTGTCCTCCCGAATACCTTCCAGGCCATCTGCGATTTCCTGCTCGCTGATATTCGGCTGGTCCGGGTAGTATTTGAGCCCGTCTGGCGGTGTAAACAGAATAGGCGGCAACTGTGCGCCCTGTAGCCCGTCACCCACGATACGAATCGTGCGGGTTGCAGATTCACCGACCTGTAACTGCTCCGGCGGGGTAGACCAGGTTTCCTCTAGTGTGAGTTGTTTGGCCGGCAACCAATCATCAGCCGGGTAGTTGGCGGGCTTGGGCAGAACCTTGATGGTAATGGGGGCTGTGGTGCGCCGCACTGGCTGTCCGCCACCGCCGAGATCAAAAAAACTGCGGCGGCCCCGATCAATGCGCCCGGAGAATACCTGTGTGGGAATTTCCAGTGTGCCGCTTTGCTCGGGGAAAATGGCATAGCGTATCTCGTCTACCAGCCATGGACGCCCATTGATAACCCGCTGGAACGAGTGCTGCTCCAGCGGCTTGACGAAGGCGTTATCCAATTTCAGAGGCGTGATGCTGCGTCCCTCAAGATTGACTGCCTGCTGTACACGCAGCGTCAGGATAAGCTGGCCTTGCACGTAGACTTCATCCTGATCCACAGAGGCCTCGAAGACCACGCTTTGTCCATCGCCCGGTGTGTCAGAGGGGGGCTCCACAGCAACCGTCAGCGCGGGCGTGGTGCTCTGCTCAAACTTCATTGAGGGAATCTGTAAGTTGCCCTCGCGGCGTGGCGCGAGATCGACGATCAGCTTTCGGGTATGCGATACGCTGCCATTGATAATGCTGGTGTTGCTGCTGCTAGAGCGTTGCAGGATATCGAAGTCCTGTTGCAGGGCCCGCAATTGGCCTTCGTTAAGTTCTTCGTCATCGGTCGAGGTAATCGTCAACCTCAGGGTGTCACCCAGAGCGACTCGATTGCGATCCACGCTGGCGGTTACCGCACCCAGGGCAATGTTGGCACTCAGCGCCAATAAGACTGTGACCAACGCGATCAAGCTGTTACCAATAGGTTTCATTCTCTCTCCCCATTCCCTGTTGCTGGCGCTGCTGGCTCTCATAGCGAAACTTCTGGCGCAGCAGCCCCGATGGATCGTCGGGTACGCGACGCAGCCATTGCTGCATGGCCTGTTCCTCTTCCTCGTCGCCGGACTCGGCACCCGCAGCAATCTGCTCCTGCTGCGACTCATCCACCTCGCTTTCCTCCGGCTCAGCGCTGGCCTCCTGCGCGGACTGCTCTTCCTGATCCTCAGACTCGGTTTCGTCCTGACTGGATTCTGGCTCCCCACTTTGGTCCTGTTGCTGCTGGTCCTGGTTCTGCTGTTGATCCTGGTTCTGCTGTTGATCCTGGTTCTGCTGCTGATCCTGATTCTGCTGTTGATCCTGATTCTGCTGTTGATCCTGGTTCTGCTGCTGATCCTGGTTCTGCTGCTGATCCTGGTTCTGCTGCTGATCCTGATCCTGCTGCTGTTCCTGCAGCTTCTTTAACAGTTCCAGGTTTTCGATGGCGTCGGGCTGATCGGGTTGCAGTTCCAGCGACGCCTCATAGGACGCGATGGCTTTTTCCAGATCACCGGCTTTAGCCAGTGCGTTGCCGCGGTTGTATAAGCTGTCGGCATCGTCCGGGTTGTCGAATTTCTCTATCGCAACTTCGTAGTCACCACTGCGGTAGGCTGCAGTACCGGCCCACTCGGCATTCTCAAATAGCGATGTCGCGGCTTCGGCGTCACCGCGCTGTAAAGCCTGCTGACCCTGCTGATCAGGGGTGAGCCATAGGTCATCCCAGGTCTGTGCTGTAGCCTCTCTGGGCTGTACCAGTAGTAATGCCGGTAAAAGTAGCGGAGCCAACGTCAGCAGCCAGCCGCGCCGAAACAGCGCCAGCGCGAGCGGTAGCAGGGCGAGAATCAAAAAGTACCCCTGATCCTCCCAGGTGTCAGCGGTTCGATCTAACGAGAGAGTTTCCTCGGTCTCCGTTAGTGGGTTCGAGGAGAGCAGGTTCTCGAGATCGCTGTCGTCAATCCGCATTCGCTGGTAAGTGCCTCCGGTGGCGGCGGCCAGCTCTCGAAGGCCTTGTTCCTCAAGCCCTGGCATTACAATCGTACCTTTGTCGTCTTTGACAAAACCACCACCGGGCAGAGGGATGGGGGCCCCTGTGTCAGTACCTACCCCCATAATGGCCAGCTGTGCATTACTGCCTTTCAATACGTCTTCGATGCCTGCGCGATCTTTTTCGGACACGCCATCGGTGACCAATAGAATTTTTCCTGCGCGAATACCCGCCGAGCGCAGCAAGTCCAGCCCTTGTGTTACCGCACTGACAGGCTCGCTGCCGGGAACAGGCATCATCTCGGGGTTCAGCGCTGGCAGCAGGTTGGCGATGGTTGGGGTATCGTCGGTCAGCGGGGTCACGATATGGGCATCGCCAGCATAGGCGATTAATCCGGTCTGCCCCTCGCGTCGTTGCTTCAGTAAATCCAGTAGTTTCTGCCGCGCCCGATCCAACCTGGTGGGAGCCAGATCAGCCGAGTTCATCGACAAGCTCAGATCCAGTAGCACCACCAGTGCATCCTGTTTCTGGTGCACCGGTTGAGGAATTTTTTGCCAGCTGGGACCGGCGGCGGCCAACGCCGCTAACAGCCACCCGAGAAAGACCATGGGCAGCAGATTGCGGCCGCGAGACACGGCGTTTTCGCTGACCAGATGGCGCAGTAATTCTGGTGCGATGACCGTTTGCCAGCTGCCTGAGCGGCTGCGTTGACGCCACAGCAACACGAGTAGAATCAGCGCTGGAACAAGGGTCCACAACCACTCAGGGCGCATCCAGTGAACTGTCATCATCGCCCCTCCTGTTGTCCGGCCACCGGCTGGGTGCTGCGCCAGTTGAGTACAGAACTGCAGTGGCGCAATGCCAGCAGGAAGCTGAGGAATAGCGCGCCCAATAGCGGCAGATAGCCCAGCGCCTGTCGTGGTCGGTACAGCGTGGTTTCCTGTTCCACGGGTTCGAGCTCGTCCAGCAGTTGGTAGATAGTGACAAGTTCCTGCGGGTTGCGAGCCCGGAAATACTCCCCGCCAGTAAGACGTGCAATTTCTTGCAGGGTGGGTTCGTCCAGTTCCGCCGATGGGTTGACCTGACGACTGCCGAAACTGGAACCAAACAGGCCGGGCAGGGTGAGTGAGTCTGCCCCGATACCGACGGTGTAGATACGAATACCCAGCTTGGCGGCCAGTTTTGCGGCATCCAACGGCTTTACTGAGCTCGCTGTATCCTGGCCGTCGGTTAGCAAGATCAGTACCCGACTCTCGGCGGGGCGCTCCTTGAGACGTTTTACGGCCAAACCGATGGCGTCGCCAATGGCGGTTTCTTCACCGGCGAAGCCGATTTGTGCCTCAGACAGAAAGCGCTCTACAGTACTGGTGTCAAAACTCAGTGGCGATTGCACATAGGCGTTGCTGCCAAAAAGAATCAAGCCCAGCCGGTCGCCGCTGCGTTGACTGATAAACTGCGCGCCCACCTGCCTGACCGCTTCGACGCGCGTAACCATCGTCTGACGGACCTGCATATCCTCAATGCGCATAGAGCCGGATATATCCACTGCCATCATCAGATCGCGGCCACTGTTGGGAAGTTCGATAGCTTCACCTATCCATACCGGTCGTGCGGCAGCCAACAACAGCAGCAGCCACAGCGCAATAGCAGGTACAGTGTTGCCGCCTGATGAGCGCCCGCCTGATACTTCGGACATCTGTTGCCATTCAGCATAGAACGGTGCGCGCATGGCAGGCTGCTGAGAGTTTGCTGCAGGCAGTAAACGCCGCACCAGCCAGGGCAGGGGTGCTAACACTAATAGCCACGGCCAGATCCACTCAATCATGCTGACGCCTTGTGTTTTTTGATCCAGTGCAGTGCCGCCTTATGTACCAGCGCAAGGTCGATATCCGGGGCCTGCGGCTGATACACGGCATTGTCGAACGACTCCGGCAACTGTGTGTCAGCTGGCAGGGATTGATTGAGGAACATACGCCATGCTGCGCCGTGCTGACTCGCCACGCTGGAGCGGGGGTACGCCAGTAATGCGACACTCTTGAGCAGGGCATTGATGTCGCCGAGGTAATCCCCGTCATTGTCATCATGCTGAAATTTTGTGTGTAAAGCCTGCAACTGACGCAGAGCCTGGCGCCGGTAAGCATTCTTTCTGTGGTGTTTGCGCAGCAGGTACACCAGAACTGCCACTGCCAGAATAGTCAGGCACAGCAACAGCCACCAGCCGGGTGCCGGCGGCCACCAGCCGATTAACTCGGGCTGGCGCAGCGGATGCAAGTTGGCCAGTGGGTCTTGCGGGTTCACCGGCGCGTCTCTCCAAAATAGGTTTGCAGCAGTTTGAAAGGCGGCAGGTGAGTAGATGCCTGTAACAGCGGTACACCCAAGCGGATCAAATCGTTACTCAGCAATTCCTGTTGCTGTTGCTGGCGCAGACGATAGCTGTCGCGCAACTGCCGGATGCCGGTGTCCAGTTCACTGCGTTCTCGCCCATTGGTCACCGCGTAGGTGCCGGCCCGTGGCAGTTCAGATTCCAGCGGGTCGGAGCAGGCCAGCGCAGTGAGTTCTGTATGTTTGGCTAATTCGAACAGGTGTTCCCGTGCGCCTTCCTCGGAAGCACCGCGAAAATCGCTGATCAGGAAGAGGCTGCTGCCGGGGCGTGCTATGCGTCGCAGATTGGACAGCATATGGGCGAAGCTGTCGGTTTCGTTTTCGCAGCTCAGGGGTAGCGAGCTATTGTAACTGCTGATTTGAGATAACAGCGTCAGCACGGTTTTACGGCTGCGCCGCGGCCTGATTTCCTGATGGCCGTCCTCATTGAATACCAGACCACCCACGCGGTCGCCGCCATTGAGTGCGCTCCACGCAAGCAGGCTGGCCAGATGCCCCGCCAGCACCGATTTGAAACAGTGGCTGGAGCCGAAAAACATACTGTTGCGCTGGTCGACAACCACCAGAACAGGGCGTTCCCGTTCTTCGCGAAACAGTTTGGTATGAGCGTTACCGGTTCTGGCTGTAACGCGCCAGTCGATGGTACGGATATCATCGCCGGGCTGGTAGCTGCGCACTTCCTCAAAATCGATACCGCGTCCGCGAAAATTGGATTTGATCGGCCCTGCCAGATTACTCAGTGCGCGATTTCTGCGCCCAAGCTTCAATTGCTTGGCTGGAAAGCGCAGTGCAATAAGCTCGTTGAGCTGCGTGTAGGCACCGCGAGCAGGGGTGTTGATATCAGCCAGATGCATTTTGCCTTCAGCCTACGGGAACGATCGCCAGCAGTTCCTCAATCACCTTGTCTGGCGTCACGCCATTGGCCTCGGCCTCGAAGCTGAGTATGAGCCTGTGGCGCAGCACATCCGCTACTATGGCCTGTATGTCGTCCGGACTGACAAAATCGCGGCCCTTCAGCCAGGCGTGTGCTCTGGCGCAGCGATCGATCGCGATAGTTGCGCGTGGACTGCCGCCATACTCTAACCAGCCCGCCAGCTTGTCGCTGTAGCTGGCCGGTGTGCGTGTGGCGATGACCAGTTGCACCATATATTGCTCTACGGCTTCAGACATGTGCAGTGCCAGGATCTCCTGGCGTGCACTGAATACGGTTTCCTGGGACAGCGGCGCCGGCGGCTTGTCCAGGCCCCGGCTCGCCTCATTGCGGGTCAATCGCAGTATCTCGGTTTCCGCCGCAGTGTCCGGGTAGCCGACGTTGACGTGCATCAGGAAACGGTCCAATTGCGCCTCGGGTAACGGGTACGTGCCCTCCTGCTCAATAGGGTTCTGCGTCGCCATCACCAGAAACAGTTCAGGCAAGGGGTAGGTTTCGCTGCCGACACTCACTTGCCGCTCAGCCATGGCTTCGAGCAGTGCTGACTGAACTTTGGCAGGCGCTCGGTTGACCTCGTCCGCCAGCACCAGGTTGTGAAATACTGGCCCTTTCTGGAAGTGGAAGCTGGCTTCCTGCGGCCGGTAGATCTCCGTGCCGGTGACATCGCCCGGTAACAGGTCGGGCGTAAACTGGATGCGGTGGAAGCTGCCTTCAATACCGTCAGCCAGGGATTTGATCGCCCGTGTCTTGGCAAGCCCGGGAGCACCTTCTACCAGTAGATGGCCATCGGCCAGAAGGGCGATGATCAGCCGTTGTACCAAATGCGTCTGGCCGATGATTTGACCGCTCAGCCAATTCTCAAGTGTTCGGATGTCTGCGTTTGCCACGAATGCTCCTGTGGTGATGATTGAATGAGATCGCCCCGTGGGCGCCCCGCATTGTAACCAATGATAGCGTCGCGTCCAGTGAGGCACCGTATCGCCTGCCGCCGTGCCTCTTGTGACTGGTACACAATGAAAAAGTTCCAGCCTGCGGTGTATCGTATTCAAAATGCGTTAGACTGGTTTGAGTAGGATAATGACAGCAACTACCAGCGGTACTTGATATTTGAGGATGCAGGGCATGTCTACAGCGGATTTCAAAGAGCACTTATTGGGAGAATTGGCTGCCCGCATTGATGGCGACAGTGAGGTTGAGGACCGTGCATCGCTGCACAATTTGCTGTCTGCCTTTTTCCGGCGCTTTCAGGCAGAAGAACTGCAGGGGCGAAGTGTCGATAGCCTGTACGATTGTCTCACCGGCTTGCTTGGCTTCATTCGGCAGTGGCCAGAGGATGGGCTGCGCGTACAGATATTCTCTCCGGGTGAGGACAGCTACAGCTGGGACGAGCGCTATACCACGTTGATTGTGCTGTGTGAGGGCATCCCCTTTTGTACCTCATCGGTACGCGGCGAACTGAACCGGCGCAACCTTGGCATTCACACGATAGTCAGCTCCAATCTACCCACGAAGCGGACTCCGTCCGGTGAGCTCATGGAGGTGCTGCCCGTCGATCAGGAGCAGAGTGACTCCACAGCACTGGAGTCGTTGTTGTTCTTTGAGGTCAGTCGGCAAACCCGGCCGGAAGAGCTTGGTGAGTTGCACGATACTATCGTGGATATCCTGAAAGAGGTCTCCATTGTGGTCCGGGACTTCGACGCAATGAGCGCCCGCTTGCGTGATGTTGCGCGGCAGATTGCACAGAGCGATTGTGTCGCACAGGATATCCGCAATGAATCAATAGACTTCCTGCACTGGCTGGGTGATCAGCACATGATCCTGCTCGGCTACGAATATCTCGATGTGGCACCAGGCACACCGTTTGGTCGGGTCACGGTTAAAACTGATCGCAGCCTGGGTCTGCTGCGACATTTGGCGACGCGCGGAGTGCAGGATCTGGAACTGGATCTGTCGCGACTCTCGGCAGAAGAATTACGCGTGGAGCAGTTGAGTTTTTCCAAATCCGGCAAGCGCTCACGTGTACACCGGGTCGCCTACCCTGATTACGTTGAAATTCGCGAGTTTGATGCCAGCGGCACGGTAGTCGGTCAGCACCGATTCCTCGGCCTGCATACCTCCGGCGTATACACCATGGATCCTGAGCTCATTCCTATCGTGCGGCGCAAGGTGGCACATGTGATGGCACTCTCCGATCAGCACTGGTCGGAACACGAAAGCAGGGAGCTGCGAAGGGTGTTGGACAGTTTCCCCCGCGACGAATTGTTTCTGTCCGGTACTGAGGAATTGTGCGCTACTGTCAATGCGGTGAACGCGATACAGGAACGCAGACAGACGCGGCTTTTCGTGCGTCGGGATGTGCATGGTAAGTTCGTCAATTGCCTCGTTTACGTGCCGCGTGATCAATACAGCACTGAGCAACGTAACAGGATCGAGGCGGTTTTAATCAATGTCTTTCAGGCAGAGGAACTGGAATTTACTGCGTTCTTTTCCGAATCCATTCTTGTGCGTGTGCAATTTGTACTGCGAGTGGATCCGTCTACCCCCATTGAGTTCGATACGGCAGCCCTGGAGGGCGAAATTGTACAGGCCCTGATGGCGTGGCCGGACAGGCTGGCCAACCAACTGGTGAAGGAGTTTGGTGTAGAGCAGGGTGAGCCGCTGTTGCGAGACTTTGCGGAGGGCTTTCCGCCGGGCTACAGGGATGATTTCGACCCACAAACGGCGGTTTCCGATATCCGGCATTTTCTCGGCCTGGACAATGGCCAATCGTTGGCACTGGAGTTCTATCGTCAGGGCGAGGGTGAAGATAACCTGCGACTGCGTCTGTATCACCCGGACACCAGTCTGCCACTGTCTGATGTGTTACCCATGCTGGAGAACCTGGGGCTGCGTGTTGTCACAGAGCGACCCTATGCTGTGCGCAATCGCAACGGACGAGTGTTCTGGGTTCAGGAGTTCAGTCTAATTTACTCCCTGTCCCACGACATTGTATTGGCAGAGGTCAAAGACGAGTTTGAAGATGCCTTCGCCCGTATCTGGCACGGTGAGGCTGAAAACGATTGCTTCAATAAGCTGTTGCTCGGAACGCAGCTGGACTGGCGGGAAATTGCGTTACTGCGCGCTTACGCTCGCTACCTGCGGCAACTGCAGTTCCCATACAGTGTTGAGTATGTGGCAGAAACGCTTGCCGCACACCTACACATTACCGGCACGATAGTAGAATTGTTTCTCACGCGTTTTTCTCCCGACTTCGAAGGGGATGAGCCGTCTCGCCAGGAGCGTGAACTCGGGATAGAGCAACGCATACTGCAAGCGCTGGAACAGGTTCCCAATCTAGGACAGGACCGGATCTTCAGACAGTTCGTGCTGTCGGTGAAGGCCACGCTTCGCACCAACTTTTTTCAGCTCGATGCAGAGGGCGCACGCAAACCGTATTTTTCATTCAAACTGCGCCCAGCAGATATTCCCGATGTGCCGCAACCGGTGCCACTGTATGAAATATTTGTCTACTCGCCGCGGGTTGAAGGTGTGCATCTGCGCGGCGGCAAAGTGGCGCGCGGTGGATTGCGCTGGTCTGATCGCCACGAGGATTTTCGCACCGAGGTGCTGGGCCTGGTAAAAGCACAACAGGTTAAGAATGCTGTCATCGTGCCGGTCGGAGCCAAGGGCGGGTTTGTGTGCAGGCAGATGCGCGCCGGCATGTCGCGCAGCGAGACACAGCAAGAGGGCATTGCCTGTTACGAATTGTTTATCCGCGCGTTGCTGGATATTACCGACAACCGGACCCAGGATGGTGTCAGTGGGCCGCCGCAAGTGGTGGCCAAGGACGATGAGGATCCCTACCTTGTCGTCGCAGCGGACAAAGGCACTGCATCGTTCTCTGATATCGCCAACGGTATCGCCGCCGAGTATAAATTCTGGCTCGGTGATGCGTTCGCGTCGGGTGGCAGCGCCGGTTACGACCACAAAAAAATGGGTATCACCGCACGAGGTGCGTGGGTGTCTGTGCAGCGTCATTTCAGAGAGATGGATATCGATATCCAGAAAACCGATTTCACTGTGGTTGGCATCGGGGATATGGCAGGAGATGTGTTTGGCAATGGCATGCTGCTGTCAGAACATACTTGCCTGGTGGCAGCCTTTAATCACCAGCATATTTTTATCGACCCGAACCCGGACGCGGCCAGCAGCTTTGCTGAGCGCTCCCGATTGTTCCAGCTACCGCGCTCCAGTTGGGCGGATTATCAAGCCGATCTGATCTCCGCCGGTGGCGGTGTCTTTGAGCGCTCGGCGAAATCGATTCACCTCTCACCTGAGGCCAGGCAACGCTTTGATATTGAGCAGACACAGATCACGCCCAATGAACTGATTTCCTGCCTGTTGCGCGCCCCAGTCGATCTGCTGTGGAACGGCGGTATAGGCACGTATGTCAAGGCCGCCGATGAGTCGCATATGCAGGTGGGTGATAAAGCCAACGATACGCTGCGTGTTAACGGCGCAGATCTGCGCTGCCGTGTAGTGGGAGAGGGCGGTAATCTGGGGCTCACACAGTTGGGGCGGGTGGAGTATTGCCTTTCAGGTGGTCGTTGCAATACCGACTTTATCGACAATGCCGGTGGCGTCGATTGCTCCGACCACGAGGTGAACATCAAGATATTGTTGAACGCTGTGGTAGCGCGCGGCGAACTGTCACTGCAGGATCGCAATGCACTGCTGGTCGAGATGACTGAAAGTGTTTCTGAATTGGTACTGCACAATAACTATCGTCAGGCGCAGGCGATCAGTCTGGTGGAGTATCAGGCGGAATCGCGAGCGGCTGAATACCAGCGTTTTATTACAGATTTCTCTGACGCGGGTCGCCTGGACCGGGACCTGGAGTTTCTTCCCAGTGATGAGGAGTTGCTGGAAAGGCGGGCGCACGGTAAGACGCTGACGCGGCCGGAACTGTCTGTCCTTGTGTCCTATAGCAAAGCGGCGCTGAAGGAGCAGTTGATCGAATCAGAGCTGCAGCACGATGCCTGCTTGAAGGGGGCGCTCCACCAGGCGTTTCCGCCTCGATTAGCCGAGTTATACCCGGAAGAGGTAAAGGAGCATCGGCTGCGAAAAGAAATTATTGCGACCCAGATCGCCAATGATATGGTCAACCGGATGGGTCTGAATTTTGTACTGCGGCAGCAGAAGGCTACAGGGGTTTCCGTTGATGATGTAGCTTGCGCCTATGCGGCGGTCATGGAGATTTACAGCATACCCAGGTTGTGGGATCAGATCGAAGGTCTGGGCCATACGGTAACCGCTGGCGCACAGATGGATATGATGCTGGTGTTGGTTGGTCTGGTAAAACGCGCGACGCGTTGGCTGCTGCGCAACCGCCGCAGACAACTCGCACCAACGACATTGATTGCCCAGTTTCGTAGCGGAGTGGAGACCTTGTCAGTTGAGTTTCCAGCACTTTTGCGCGGCAGAACCGCGGAGCACTATGAGAGCCTGCGTGAACATTATGAAGAGCAAGGCGTTGATGCGGAGCTAGCTATGACTGTAGCTGGAACGCACTACAGCTACAGGGCACTCGGTATTGTCGAGGCGGCCCTACAGGAGGGCGCGCAATTGATGGAGGTTGCCAAGGTTTATTTTGCGATAGGTGAGGAACTGCAGCTGGACTGGTTTGCTGGTCAGATTCTGTTCGCCAAAATAGATACAGAATGGCAGGCGATGGCCCGCGACAGTTATCTGGAAGACCTGGAGTGGCAGCAACGCACGTTGGCGACGGGCGCGCTGCGCTATCTCGAGGAGGACGGCAACCTGCTGCATTGCCTGCAGCACTGGGAGGCTCAGGAAGAACGGTTACTCAGCCGCTGGCGGCAGATGCTTACCGAATTGCAGGCGGCGTCGGCTCCGGATTTTGCGATGCTGGCAGTGGCCAACCGTGAGTTGCTGGATCTCGCCCAAAGTACAGCGCGCGGTGCGGTGGCCCAGGGCGGGTAAAACGCGATTTGTGCCTACTCGTTCCATGGGAAAAAGAAGAGGGCAGGGTGTATGAAACCGATTTATCGAAGACCACTCGATCTGGTGTTAGTTGCCTTTTTCTCAGTCTCCGTGCTGTATGGCTTTTTGTTCAGCCTGCCAGAAGGCCTCGGTGTGCCGGTGGCACCCGATAGCCCGTGGCCGCCACTTCGCGGGCTTTACGAATGGGCTGTTGCGGAGGAGCCTGCACACCTCGATCCGCCGCCGACACTGTTGGCCGCGTGTCTGTTCGATGGCTTTTTTCAGGCCCCCGCGCTGGTGTTTGTGATAGTCGGTCTGGTTCGGTTGCGTTCATGGCTCAAGCCGCTGGGGATTTTTTATGCGGGCGCCGCAGCGACGAATATGTTTTTTTACTTCACCCAGACATTTCTTGGTTCCCACCCACCGCCGAACCTCGGTTACTACCTCGCCTTTAACCTACCCTGGCTGATAGCCCCCCTTGCCCTTGGCCTGCGGGTAATGCTTGCCAACGACCTGGTTCGCGCTGAGTAGTAATGCTCAGTGAGAGGCGCTTTGGTGCCCTTGCTTGGCAGACTTAACCGCCAGTGACATCAGGTAATCCGTCCAGGCGATTCCCAGT
This sequence comes from Halioglobus japonicus, assembly GCA_902705825.1. GTDB lineage: Bacteria > Pseudomonadota > Gammaproteobacteria > Pseudomonadales > Halieaceae > Marimicrobium. The sequence continues at coordinate 12,157 of CACSIL010000009.1, forward strand.
GCGGATAGTATAAAAACAATGTGGATAATGGTTTGCCACATGACTCCAGCCTCGGTGTAACCGGATCCCTCTGTACCGAGTGAGCCAATGGCGATGAACGTTTTTAACAGGTGGATCGAGCTGATGCCGATGATAGCCATGGCCAGCTTCACCTTCAGTACTGTCGCATTGACGTGGTTCAGCCATTCGGGCAAATCAGGGTGGCCCTGCAATTTTAATCTGGATACAAAGGTTTCGTAGCCACCGACAATCACCATCACCAACAGGTTTGAAATCATCACGACATCGATCAAACCGAGTACGGCCAGCATAATGAGCTGCTCGCTCAGGCTGGTGGCACCGCCAATCAGGTGTATCAACTCCTTCAGGAACAGCACAACGTAGACACCCTGGGCGACGATGAGGCCGAGGTACAGAGGTAGCTGCATCCAGCGTGAGCCAAATATAAGTGCGGACAGGGGGGTTAACTGTGGAGGAGTATCGTTGGCCATGGATGTTTCCTGGATAATTCGGTTGCAGTGGTACTTGCTGCCAGTGTGGCAGGGGAAAGCTTATGTAACGTTCGCTTTTACGGGTATCGCCAGCGCCCTGTGTTGTAGAGCAAGGCGCATAGTAATGGAGTCAATAATCCGGGTCAAAGCCCAACTGCTTCAATGTTGGTTGCCCCCGGCAAGCAATGTGCCCTGGCACATTGAAGCCAAATTTTGAGTTCAGAGGTAGTGTGCAGGTGAAAAATGGCCCTGCTGCTTTGTGCTTACTCAATCCGAGTAGCCCGGAGGCGAGGTGCGACCGGTTGTTTGCTTGTGTGTTGCCTTGAGCCAGGCTCTGACGCCTGGCCCAGGGCGGCTCAGTGTGCCGTTAGAGTGCGCGCAGTTTGTGAACGCCGGATACGCCTGTGAGGCCATCCCATTGATCGCTACGCCCTTCGCGCCAGCCGGATAACCAATGCTGTCGGTGGGCCTCTTCTTCATGTGGGCAAAAATCGAGGCTGCGACCTGCGATTCCAGCCTGGTAACCCCTGTCAAATGCCCTGGTGTTCATATCGCGCTTCTGTCTTCTCATAGAGTATGCCTCCGTGGCAGACTATGCCCCCTGAAGCCGCGCGAAACATACGCCTGCGACTACTGACGGCATGTTAAATTAACGATGTTGATTGCATGTATAAGCTTGTCATATGGCGAAGCAATACAGCGAAGTGTGCCCGCAGGCACAACTACGATAGAACCAAAAGTAGAGCGATAAGTCGACTGTTTTTTGGATATGAAACACAAAATTGATATAACCAGTTGCCGAAGTTTCGATTCGCAATTGGTCGCTGGCGAATTTATAATGTCGCCCACCCGAATTTCAGCAGTTTCGGGCTCGCATGAAGCTTTCATCAACACCAGACAGGAATGCAGTATGAGTGGTCTACCCCCGTGTCCCAAATGTGAATCTCCCTATGCCTACGAGGACAGGAACCTGTTGGTTTGTCCTGAATGCGCGCATGAATGGTCGGCTGAGGAGTCAACTGGAGCGGATGAGGATTCTCTGCAAGTGCAGGATGCCAACGGCAATGCGCTAGTGGACGGTGACACCGTGTCTGTGATCAAGGATCTGAAAGTGAAAGGCTCTTCCTCTGTGGTAAAGGTTGGAACCCGGGTGAAGAATATCCGTCTGGTGGATGGCGACCACAATATCGACTGCAAGATCGACGGTATCGGCGCTATGAAGCTGAAGTCGGAGTTTGTGAAGAAAGCCTGATATCTCAGCGCCGTTTCAGAGCTGCCCCTGGGTCGATGGCGATGAGCGAAGCATCACTGTCTGCAGCGAAGTAATCCGGCTGTGGGGCATTAAATTCGGTGCGCTATACTCAAGAGCGCACTATATGCAAGAGGTTGAAGCGCCAGCATCGAGGCAAAGGGGACGCCGCGAACACCATTAGTCAAGCTAGAGCATTGCATACATCATTGTAGGAAACCGCAACGTGAAGCTCGGAAAGAGAAACTGTCGCGGCGATTGCGATAGCTTTCTTTATGTTGATACTGATGGGGATTTGGTGCTCTTCGGTCAACAGGTAGGCTAGGGACCTTATGTAATCGATCTTGCTGTCGGGCTTCTGCGACTGAACACTTGTGCGCAGACCTCCTGTGTTTGATCCTGAAAAATCTGAAGCTGAATGTTCTAGCGTTCTCAAAAGTGTCTGAACAGGTGGCGCAGAAGTCCACGCAGAGTGAAGAGCCGGTAGATCCTCCAGGGGCGGGATTGTATTCTGGATTCGTGCCAGGCAATCGCTCAGGTCATCCTTAATCAGATCGTACGCCGGACTCGGATGATCCATGGGTTTCAAGGTGGTTGAAGGCTCTGGCCACAGGTGCGGTTCTCCCAGTATGGCATTTTTTGCGTCACACCACTTGGAAAAGCCGGGTTCTGCCCAGTCACTTTCCTTTGTCCTATGTAGCAGCTGCCATAGGCTAAAGAACGCTTCAGGCATATTGTCCAGTTCTATCGCGTACATTCGATTGATTTGGTCAGCTAGTCTTCCTGCTGTAGAGGCGATTTCACCAGCCAGGCTTTTACTTTGCGCTACCATTTCTCGGTGTGGGTTGGCAGCAACATTTGCCCGCAGCGCCGAACTGAGAAATACACGCCATCGCTGTTCTTCTGTTAGCTCTGCAAGCAGGAGAGGATACAGATCATGCATTTCATCGCGGCTGTTGAACAAATTGATGCGATTGATAATGCTGCCCAGATGGCTAACAGTGCGCTTCAGGCTAGCGAGTTTGCGTTGAGAGCCGATGGAGTAAGGGTCGCTGGTTGGCATACCCCCAGGCGTTGATCCCGGCGGGCTTTGCTCATCGGCCTTACTTTGCATGTTGGATAGCGCGTTTTTGAGCCCTTCGTGTAACGCGATAAGCCCGCCGTCCTTGCCGGTTGTGCCGCTCAAGAGCTCTTGGTAATAGATTTGCGCTGCGTGGGATAGCGTGTGATTTGTAGAAGTCATATCGGCAAGTATAAGCGGAATTGGGGTATCAACAACTTAACTGGTCAATAGTTGATAGTGTATCGCCAGGTCTTTGCCGGTGTGCCGGACCCTACAGATCAACGGCATACCGCACTATTTATGGCGGGCTGTCGATCAAGACGGCAAAGTAGTCGACGTCTACCTGTAGGCCCAAAGATTTGTCACTGCCCATGCTGCCGTATCCAATCTGTTCAATTTGGGTAGGCACCTGGTTGGGGCTCAGCACTATCGGGATCTCCGGGTAAGTGCGTTTACAGAATGGAGTAGGGCAGTCGCTTGAGATCAAGAGTCAGATTTCCTCGGACAGGAGGAGTTAATTTGTCAGTACCGGCGGGCGCCTTGGCGCCACGGCCGGGCTCTACCAGGAGAGTGTTTAGATAAGCAGTCGCTTCATCGCCTCTACTTCGGGCTCTGTCAGATTGGATGTGCTCACCTCGCCGCGCTTGAACTCCAGATAGCGGCGCAAGCGGTTGTGGGTCTGTTTGTCGAGGGCATAGGTTTTGGCGATCATAAATGCAGGTATCAGTAACATTATTGGCACCAGCAGGACTATCCATTGCAGAGCTGTGATAACGCTTTCCGGCTGTGTCTGCAGGATTTCCGTATAGCGGCCGTTCTGCATTTCCCGAATCGGTGGCACGTAGCCCGACAATTCCAGAATCATGCCGACGGTGAAGATGCCTATCGCACCGGAGAATTTGCGTGAGAATGTCATCACGCCACTGAATGACCCCGCGATGCGCTGCTCGAACCGCAGCTCGCCGATATCGGTGACGTCGGGAAAGATTGACCACGGCATTACCACGCAGCCCACCACGCCGCTGCCGACGATTGCCGCCACAATATAGATCGTATAATCAGGCCAGTGTGCATTGTAAATCGCCATGAGGCCGGCACCGAACAACCACAGTGCAATCGAATAGCGGTATACGGTGGCCTTGCCGATACGGTTGGCAAGCGTTACCACCACGGGAATGAGGACGATCTGTGTCACCAGCATGGTACCAATTACCAGGTTGGCTTCGTTTTTTCTGTCCAGATAGTAGTACATGTAATACTGGAATACGGCCGCCACAACATCCATCGCAAGATAGGCCAGGAAGTACATTGCCAGCAGTTTGTGGAAGGTTCTTATTTGGAATGGACGCAGAAAAGACTCCACCGAAAATTTGCTTTTGTCACTCGTCATGGGGACGCGTTCGTGGGTAAAGAGGAACATTAGCAGCCACGGAATGGCGTAGAAGACGGAGAATACGCTTGCCATTACCAGCCAGCCCATGGAGGCATCGTCAAACAGCTCCACGATTGTCAGTGGCAGTACCGCTGCCACTAACGAGGATGCCTGCGAGAAGAACAGTCGAATACCGTTGATGGCGTTGCGCTCTTCATAGTCGGTACTGATTTCACTGCTCATCGATGCGTACGGTATCAGGCACACTGTGGATACCGTGGAGAAGTAGACATACGTCGCCAGCACATACAGAAACTTCTTTGTTTCCGAGTCGAAGTTCACCGGGTACCAGAGCAGGATGAAAGACGTGATGATGCCGATGACAGCGAGTGCGAAAAAGGGTCTTCGCCTACCCCAGCGAGTGCGGGTGTTGTCGGTAATAACCCCCATAACCGGGTCGGAAATGGCATCCCATACCTTGGAGATCAGTACCACGGTGCCAGCAAGGGCTGGAGAAATCTGCACAACATCGGTCAGAAAGCGCAAATAGTAAAACGCCATAATGACTTGTGAGCCACCAATGAAAATATCGCCTGACCCGAAAATCAGCTTTTCGCGCAGGGTAATCGGGGGTGGGGTGGACATCAGTTAACCCTGTTTTGATCCAGCAGTTTTTTATAATTGAGGCCAGCAAAGAACAGCGAGGCCAGCCCGTAAGTCCAGTCATTGCCGCGCGGGGTATATTTGTAGCCGAGATAGGGTATTACCTGCAGCGGGATAGTGGGGGCGCTGATAAGAGGCATGCTTAGCAGGCCATCTTTTGTCTCCAGCGTATCCACCACCGCGCGGTAGGCTTGCAGTCCGGGCGCAAGGTATTTTTGGTCTAGATAGCCGTCGGCAACGCCCTGCATCCAGCCGCTGGCGATCAGTGCCGTGCCGCTGCTTTCAATGTAAGTCTTACCCGGTCGGTTAAACACGGTTTCATAGAATCCGTCGTCACGCTGGTAGGGAAGTAGCGCTTCTGAGGTTTCATGCAGAATGCGAATGGCATCGCTGCGCTCCTGGCTGTCTGCTGCGAAATGGTCAATGGCCAGCGGCAGGCCGGCGATAACCCAGCCGTTACCGCGGGCCCAGAACACCTTGTTTTTGGGGTAGGTGTGCTGCTGGCGAGTCCAGTAGCAGTGGTAGAACAGCTTGTCCTGCGGATCCTGCAGGTACCGGGCAAATAGATTGGGTTGGCGGCGCGCGAAATCATAGATGGCGGTATCGCCGGCGACACTGCCATACCAGCCGGAAAACACGCCGTACATCATAACGGAGTCGACCCATACACTGCGCGGGTACAGTTTGCCCTCCCAGGAGGAGCCAAGATGGTTGGGCATGTAGTCCAGCACGCGATCTGAGTTCAGCAAATACTCAACAACACGGTCTATGATTGCTTTGTAGCGCGCGTCCCCTGTTCTCAGATAGGCGGCATAGGCTGTGAGGCCGGGTGCCATAGTGTCTGACTGATCAACCCGGTAGCCCTTTTTGATATGCGCGTCCAGATAGGCACAGATATAGTCCAGATAGCGGTCTTCGCCCAGCGCAGTGTCCAGCAGATGCAGTGAATAGGTATACAGGGCCTCGCCCCACATCCATTTCAAGCGGGTGGGGTCATAGCGCTTAATGGAGTCATCTGCCAGTTCCAGTACGCGTGTGAAATAGTGGTCAGCCGACGGTTTTTTTTGCGTGTTTGCGCGTTCCGGCATGATATCTCCTTGCTTCGCTGGACTAGGCGTCGTCGCAGGTGTCAGAGGGTAGTTCTATGTTGAAACACAGTGCTGTGTGGCGGCGCAGGACGCGCTTGATGCGGTTTACATCCAGCTCTGGGCTGCCCTCAATCACGGCGGATTGCTCTAGTTGCCGAAACAGGGAGTAGGTCAGGCAGGCGTCCTCATCCGGTGCCGTAGAGCCCATCGACTGATGCACTAGCGTCAGGTAATCCAGCTGCTCTTTGCCTTCGCGAACCACGAGTTGATGGAGCGTTGGGTAGCGCACGGATTCATGGTGGAACGCGAGTTCCAGCAGGCGATCCCGGCGCTTGCCGGTGAGTTGGTCGCAGAGATACCCCAGCGATATGTCGTAAATTTCAGCGGCGATCTGTGGCCGTTCGTCCTCGGGTATTACGCGACCTGCATAAGGTGCTAGTAGGGTTTTTGTTCTGCGGAAAAAAATGTTGTCAGTAGTTAGTGCTCTGGAGCGCCAGTGTTCGAAGGCGCTGATGATGATCTCTTCGATATTGTCGAAATGGTACGTTGTGCTGCCCAGTGACACCCCTGCGCGCAGCGCCACGGCGCGATGGCGCACGGCTCGCATACCCTCCTCAATCATGATGTCGAGTGCGGCATCAAGCATTTTGATGCGCGTGGCCTCTGCGCCGGAGGCGCGGGTGCCTGCCTGCTGTGTGGCAGTTTTGCTATTGCTTGTGTTCAAAGAGTGTCGGCTCAAGTGGCTGGAATGAGTAAAACTGTACTATCGTACAGTAAGGGTCTAAAATCTCCAACCTTGAAATAGACGTGCTACCTGGCGTCACCCAATCCCAAGCTATCGCCATCGGAGACAATGATGAATTTGGACATTCGCTATGCCAGCCATCCCGAGGATGTAAAACACTACACAACCGAACAACTGCGCGAACATTTTTTGATTGAATCGATTTTCGTCGCTGATAGCGCTGCGCTCACCTATTCTCACGTGGACAGAATCATTGCCGGCGGCATCCTGCCTGTGACCACTACGGTGGGTCTGGAAGCGGGTAAAGAGATGGGCGTCGATTACTTTTTCGAGCGGCGCGAAGCGGGGATTATTAATGTTGGCGGCAAGGGCAGCATTACGCTCGACGGCGAGCGCTTTGATCTGGATCGGCGCGACGGGCTCTATGTAGGCATGGGCGTGAAGGATATTCAGTTCGCCTCTGAAGATCCGGCAGACCCGGCGCGTTTCTATTTTAATAGCGCCCCGGCTCACCAGCAGTATCCGCACACCCATATTGCGATAGCGCAGGCCAATCCGGTTCGCCTGGGCGAGAACGAAACGTGTAACAAGCGCACTATCTACCAGTATGTGCATCCCGCTGTGTGCCAAAGCTGTCAGTTGGTGATGGGACTCACCGTGCTGGAGCCGGGCAGTATCTGGAACACCATGCCCTGTCACACGCATGAGCGCCGCATGGAAGTGTATTTCTACTTTGATATGGACGCAGATACCCGCATTGTCCACCTGATGGGTAAGCCAGATCAGACCCGCCATATCATGGTCGCCAATGAGCAGGCGGTGATCTCTCCCAGCTGGTCTATCCACTCTGGCGCTGGCACCAGTAACTACACCTTTATCTGGGGCATGGTGGGCGAGAATCAGACATTTGACGACATGGACCACCTCAGCCCGGCACAATTGAAGTAACGCCAGTGATGTCACATCCCCGTTTCGCACTACAGACTTTCACCATTCGAAAGTTTATGACATCGCCTGCGGCGATTGAGGCGGGGATTGCCCGTGTCAGTGAAATGGGCCTGAAGGCTATCGAGTTGGCCTACATAAAGCTCAGACGCGATGAAATCAATGCTGTTGAGCGCGCCTGCAAGCGCCATGGTGTGGTGGTCGGCAGCACCCAGATCACCTTTGATTTTCTCAGCAAGCAGCGGGACTGGGTACTCGAAATGCACCAGCAGTTAGGCTGCACAACGACCAGTGTGTCGGTACTGCCATTTGCGGCCATTTTCGGCAAGCGTGACCGCCTGTTGCGTTTTGCCGAACAGTTGGATGCGCTAGGGGCCTACTACCGCGAGCGCGGGCTGGACCTCAGTTATCACCATCATGACTTTGAGTTGCGCCATTATGACGGCGAACTCGGGCTGGATTTATTGTTGAATAATACCGCACCAGAGAATGTCTCGCTGGTGCTCGACACCTATTGGACCGCCCGTGGTGGGCGCTCTCCCCACGATACGATTGCCGATCTTGCCGGGCGCGTGAAGATAGTGCATCTACGCGACTTTGCGCTGCGCTGGAAGCACTTCAAGCTCGGGCCAGTGGATGCTGCACTGGGTAAAGGGAACCTCGACTTCCACCGTATTGTGGCTAGTTGCGTTGCCAACAATGTGCAGTACATGGCGATAGAGCAAGCCACTCACAAGCCTTTTGAACAGGTGGAAAGCAGCATAGCCCACCTGAAACAACTGGGCTATAAAACACTTTTTTAACCGACAGTAGGGACAGCAAGATGATACTGGAGCAATTTAAACTGACAGACAAAGTCGCCATTGTTACTGGCGCTTCCCGCGGGCTGGGACGCGGCATTGCACTGGCACTGGCCGAAGCTGGAGCTGATATTGTCGGGGTTGGTATCTCGGACTCTTCCGGAACTGCTGCGCAGGTTGAGGCGCTGGGACGACGCTATCTCGCGGTGACCGAGGATTTGACCGATCACAGCTGCGTACCACGTATTGTTGAGCAGGCTAAAAATGCCTTTGGGCGCATCGATATCCTGGTGAACAATGCCGGTACCATTCGCCGTAATGATTTCGTTGACTTCACCGAGCAGGATTGGGATGCGGTGATGGATTTGAACCTGAAAACGCTTTTTTTCTTGTCTCAGGCTGTGACTAAAGAATTAATCAAGCAGGCAACTGGCGGAAAAATCATCCACATCGCATCGATGTTGTCCTTTCAGGGTGGCATTCGGGTTGCGTCGTATACATCGAGCAAATCCGGCGTCAAAGGACTAACGATGTTAATGGCTAATGAGCTGGCGCCACACGGTATCAATGTCAATGCGATCGCGCCGGGGTATATGGCAACTGATAACACCGAGCAGCTGCGCGCAGACGAGACTCGCAACCGGGAAATCCTTGCGCGTATACCGGCCGGACGGTGGGGGTTGCCAGAAGATCTGGCTGGCGCGGTAGTTTTTCTCGCCAGCGATGCATCCGCCTATGTCAGCGGACACACACTGGCCGTAGATGGAGGCTGGTTGGCGCGCTGAACTAAGCGCCAATTTGCCGGTCGGGCAGGACTCCACGCGCCACAGTGGCTAAATATTTTTGTTGATGACGACTCTCTGAGGATCAGTGCATGTTTAAAGTCTATCTGGTGTTGGTGATTACTTTGGCTGCCTATGTTGCTGCCTGCAGCAATAATAACAACGACAGTAATCGCCAAGTTGTCACTGACGTCCCGCAACAGCCGCAAGAACCGCAAGAACCGGTCGATCCCACCAAAGACTGGGTACCTATAGATTCCTCCGCGTATAAAGCGGCTCAGCAGTCGTTCCTTGATCAGGTTATCGCGGACGGTAGAGGGGCTACCTGGGGTAGTCTGGCGCACCTGCACGAAGGGCTCGCCCCCGCCGCAGACGCATTCGACCGTGAGCTGGCGCGAATGAGAGGCCGTGAAGACACCGCAGATTTCGCGCTGCCAGGTTTAGTGACGATTCTCGCTAAGTACAAAGACAGCGAGCTGCTGACCAGCGAGCAGTTTCAGGCCATTGAAGATGAGGTTATCAATTTCAAATACTGGCCCGACGAACTGAACCCCGTCGCCGGAACAACCGATGCCAGAAACATGGTGATGTGGACAGAGAATCACTACATTCTGTTTGCGTCTGGCGCCTACATTGCAGGTCAGTTGTATCCCGAGCGTGTCTTCCCGGCCTCTGGCAACACCGGCCGCGAGATGATGGCGATATACAAGCCCCGTATCCTGCGTTGGTTGGAGCTGCGCTATCGCAGTGGTTTCAGCGAGTGGCTGTCTAACGTCTATTATGATGAGGATATGCCTGCGCTGCTTGCGCTAATTGATTTGGCCGATGATCAGGAGCTGGTCGACAAGTCCCGTATTGTCCTCGATCTCCTGATGGCGGATATGGCCCTCAATAACTATGAAGGTAATTTCGGTGCAACGCATGGGCGCAGTTATGCCAGACGAATGAACGGCAAACAGGACTCTACGCGCGGCGCTATGCATCTGGCGTTTGGTCTGCATACACGGCATACCGCCAACCCCACTGCTGTCATGATGGCGGTGTCAGACAAATACGTCGTGCCTGCCGTACTGCAGAATATTGCTGCTGATGTGAGCCAGCCCGCGATGGAGAACCGCCAGCGTGTGGGTATCAATCTGGAGGAGGCCGCCGACTGGGGGCTGGATCCGACGAGTCTCGATGACGCCATGCTGCTGCTGACGATGGAGCCATATACCCACCCATTGTTTATCGACACATTTATCGAACTTCTCTCTGAATATAACTGGTGGGATCTGAGAGATTTTCAGCCGTTCAGCGATGCGCGCGAGCTGTTGGAAGATGATGCTATCCGGGCGTTTGCAGCCTCTGAATTTGAATGGGATATCACGCGCAATTATCGACCGGAAGCCAATCTCTATACCTATCGAACGCCCAGCTATATGCTCAGTACCGCGCAAGACTGGCGCAAGGGTTTTGGCGGCGATCAATCCTCGATCTGGCAGGCGACTCTGGGTTTGGAGGCCGTGGCTTTTACCACCCATCCCGGCAGTGAGAAGACAAGCGGTTCTACGCCTAACTACTGGGAGGGGTCTGGCACGTTGCCACGCTCGGTGCAGGTGAAGAATGTTGTGGTGTCACTCTATGATGTGGATACCCGCGAAGGCGTTGTCGTCGCGAACCAGCCGCTTTACACGCACGCCTACCTGCCGCGTGGCAAATTTGACGAAACCGTCAAGGACGGCAATTGGTTCTTCGCACGCAGCGGTGATGCCTATCTCGCGCTGTGGTCGTCCGACCCCGATGCAGACTGGCTGCCCAACGCCGACCGCACTATAGGCGATGGTGAAGACTACGATATTGTCGCCCAGGGTGAAAAAACCGTTTGGATATGTGAGCTTGGCGATGTCGAAGCGTACGGTGATTTCGAGAGCTTTAAGACGGCAATCAGCTCTGCGCCATTGACGGCCAATATCGCTACACTGGATGTCAGCTACGACTCGCCCTCGCAAGGCAATATCGACATGGGCTGGAGTGGCCCTGTTCTCAACAATGGCGTTGAGGTGCAGCTTGAAGGCTATGGTCGCTACGAAAACCCTTGGAGCCAGTCTGCTTTTCCCGCTGATGACATATCATTCAGCTACGGCGACAGGCATCTGCAGCTGAACTTCGATGCAGGTACGCGCTATGTAAACTGAGCCAACGCCCTATGGTGATAACACAATGAAGACCAATCGTTGGAGAGCGCTGTTCGCGGCGCTCGTTTTAATACCTCTGGTGCAGGCTGCACCTACCCAGTTGCAGGATGAGAAGCCCGTTGAAGTATAGGAAAAATAAACGGCCTGTCGAGAGTAGATTTCCTCACTGATACTGCCGACTGAACTGGAGAAATTCGCTAAATAGTCCCCGATTGCGCTGAAAAGTTGTTCGCTGAGGTGACCGTGCAATTCATATCCGTCCATTCCTGAGCGAGAGCCCGCAGCAGTCCGTGCGATGGGGTTTTCAGTGGCGTCCCGCACCAAATAAAATTCATTGAAAAATCTCGTCAGCACTGGGTTTCGGCAAGTCCGCAATCAAGTTAAGCGGACGCTAGTGATGATCTTATAGTGTCAGCTTTCTTTACAATCTCTTTTCCAATCCCGCATTCCCACCCGCTGAAAGTTACTCTAGACAAGCTTTTAATCATCTTGGCATGAATATTGCTTACCGCGTGGGTATCCCTACCAATACCCAACGCTCAGCCTGCGCGGTAGCAAAGTGCGTTATGTAGGGGCATGAATATGTGTAGAGAAAATCTAGGAGACAAAATGCGTTTATCAAAACTAGCGATGATTCCAGTATTGCTTGGATTAACAATCAACTGCGCTCACGCGTCTTTGGTCGGAATGGGGGCAGATTACAATGTGTTTGTTTTTGGTGACTTCACTAGCTCCAATTCAGATACTGAAGGGAATTTGGCGGCAGGCGGTAACGTGAACCTGCAAAATTATTCAGTAGCTACCAAGATTTCTGGCAATTCGGCTCGATTAGTGGCTTCCGGTAACGTAACGGCCTCGAGTGGCGGTGTAGGCAATGGTCAAAACGGTACTATTTATACTGATGGAAGCTCTAACCTGACCAGCTTTACTGCGACAGGTGGTATTTCTCCGCAAAGCCTGGTGGATTTTTCCCAAGCGCAGAGTCTAGCTCAAACCCTATCTACAAGTTGGGGAAGCTTGGCTGCTAACGGTTCCACCAGTACTAATTATGGCACACTAAACTTGAGCGGTTCGGATAGCGCGTTGAATGTATTTACGGTTAGCGGTGGCGATTTGACTAACACCAATGCCGTCAATATCGATGTTACTGCAGGCTCGACTGTTTTGATCAACGTCACAGGGTCCGGACAAATATTCCAGAACGGCCAGGTGACCTTAACCGGCATTGATGCTGCGCATATTCTCTATAATTTTAGCGAGTCTACCGCTTTAACCCTGGCGGGCAGTAAAAATCCTTTTGGCTCGCTGTTTGCTCCTTTTGCTGACGTGACAGGCGGTTATGGTGCGCTAGACGGCCAATTAATTGCACAGTCATTTTCTGGAAACACCGAATTTCACAATTCTTTGTTTGCCGGTAATCTGCCATCTGGTACTGAGGTGCCAGTACCGGCGACAGCGTGGCTATTCGTCTCTGCATTAGTGCTGTTAGGCAGTGCAGGAAGGAAAAAACGGCTATTGTAATAAATATCGGGGGTAGTTTAAGCTTCCCCCGATACCACTTAAATTCCAAGTATAGGAAAAATAAACGGCCTGTCCCTGACGAATTCGTAATTCAAGCTGCCATCGGCAATTGAAACAACCCGCGACAATGTTTCTCCCATCGCAAATGGCTGATGTTCACGACAGTGCTGGCTTCTTTTTCAAGGGGTGTGTCACCATGCCCACCAGAATGAGTCCGAGACTCGTTGTAATAGCACTGATAATCTCGGAGCTCGTTCCCCAGATCGGTTATGGTCCAAAAGATAGCGTGATCCAGTAACTCTCGCCTGACGATACCAATCAACCACTCAACAAGTATTGCCAAATTATCTCGCCGAAATGCGATAATCTGGTCATGAATACCTAAAAGCGTCAACGATTCCCTCCCGATATCATTTCCTATGCTGTCTGGCTCTACTATCGCTTCAATCTCAGCCACCGCGATATCGAAGGTCTCCTCGCCGAGCGCAGCATCACCGTCAGCCGAGAAGCTATCCCTTTGTGGTGCAAAAAAATCGGTGCCCTCTATGCACGGAGACTCAAGCGATAGCATCGCGGCTATGGTGACACCTTCTACATCAATGAAGTCTTTGTCCGAATCAACGGAAAACAGCACTACCTGTGGAGAGCCGTCGATCAAGACGGAGAAGTAGTTGATGTGTATCTCCAAGCCAAGCAGGATAGGGCTGCTGCAAAGCGGTTCTTCAAACGCCTATTGCGCAACCATGGTATTGAACCCAGGAAGATTGTGACGGATAAGCTGCGCAGCTATGGCCTCGCTCATCGTGAGTTGATCCCCGAGACTATCCACAGCACTCAACAATACGAGAACAATCGAGCTGAACAATCGCAGAGTCTGCCCCGCTTTATGGGTATGAGGCGACCCGGGTAAGAGAGCGGGGGGATGCGGAGATTCAAGTCAACCCGGAAGGCTCAGCGGTTTGTCACCGCACATGCAGCCGTCAACAATTTATTCAACCTTGGTAGGCACCTAGTCAGGGCCCAACATTATCGGGATCTGAGGGTAAGTGAGTTCAGCGAATGGAGCAGAGCGACTGCTTGAGACACACCGGCGGAATTTCTGTCGTCTCGATGATTTAAGTTGCCAGAGCCTTTTTGGGTGCACATGCTGCTGTTATACATATCTTCAATTTGGGCAGGCGCCTGGTCCGCGCTGGGCACTATCGTTATCTGCGGGTCAGTGCGTTCGAAGAATGGAGTCGGGCGGTTGCATGAGCTACCAAAGTTAGATTCCCTTGTCTTCAAGGAGTGAACTTGTCAAAACCAAGCATAGAGAGCCGCGCCAAGGTGGCGCAGCCGATGGCCTACTACGCAACCACCCACCGCACTAAACCGGTGGACTAGTACACTCGTTCTATAGCTGGATCAGCCACTTTAAGTTATAAACCCGAGATAGTCTGCAGATAGACGGGGGACTACTATGGGATGGCTAGAAGCAGCTGCAGCATTCTCCGTCGTTATGATGGTGTTTTCCACAATGGCGACTGTTGTTTTGGAGACTATTCATCGGGTATTCCGAATGCGCGAGCGGGGCCTCACCAGCCTGATCCAACAGACCTACTCCCAAGTGATAATTCCGCAGCTCAAACGCCAGTTTACCATTGGGGGCGCAACTACGTTTCAGGAAAAAGCCACTGCACTCCATGGCAAAACCGCTACCCGTTGCTTACTGAACCCACTTAGCACGAAGCTGAAGGAGCTCTCGACCGCTGGATTTATTGAACGCTTGGCCCAAACAGAGGAGGGTCAAACATTATATCTGGAGGCGCAACGCAAGGGGCAGGCATACCTGAATCGCTCCATCAACGAAATCGCCTCCAAATATGAGGCCTTTGGTGACAGTGCAAGTCAAATGTTTCAACGCCGTTCTCGACTGGTCTCCTGTATTGTTGGTGTGATTCTGGCTTTTCTGCTTAATCTGGATGCCGTTCATCTATTCACCACACTGCTAACAGATCAGAAGGTACGGGTGGAGTTAATACAGAGGGGTGATCAAATCGGGCAGCAGGCACAGAGCGCCCTTATCGCATTCGAAGCAGGCAAGATCAGTGCCGATGATAAGGAAAATTTGGCGGCTATTCGTGCCGGGCTGCAGGATTCGCTTAATGCTAAAAGCACCATAGCATCACATGGCATTCCCATTGGATGGGAGACCGCACCGTGGAAGCAAGAGCATTGGGTTGAGTGCGTGAGAGTGACGTGGTTGCAGTGGACTTGCGGGACAAATGTGTTTAGCTCACTCAAATGGTTTTTCTACGTATTGCTGGGTGGCTTGCTTGTAGGGCTCGGCAGCCCATTCTGGTTTGACACCTTTTCTCGCCTATCCGGGCTAGTCCGCCGGGTTCGCAACCCACAAACACCGGTGCAACAGGCCAAGGAAGTGGCCACAGGTAAGGAAGCAGCCATTGCCGAATCTCTTGACCTGCCGGCTGTATTTGAAGAAGCCGCGCGGGTCGCACTCACCGCTCACTTATCAGGTCGGCCAATCCTGGACACCGACGGATCAGTCATCAGAGACAAACAATCATGACACCAGATCTTGTTCTTTTTGGTATCAGCTCTATCATTCGGCTGGGTACCGCTGGCGCGAACGCAGCGGAACAGGCAGCCCGAGACGCAGACGCATTGTTTCCAATATTGCGTGAGCCTGCATTCGACCCCATCAGCTATATAAACACCTACTTTGTGCATCCTGATACTCGTGATCTTGTACAGGGCGATACGGCACCTTATAGGCTGTTATGGGATCAGTTAGACAACCAGGTAATAGAGCAGCCCGATTTCATCGACACGTTACTCATACTCAGTATCAAGATTGAGTCGAAAAAAGGTAATGCGGCAGCGGATCCCAGAAAACGCAGCTCAGTAGCGGCCGGCTCATTGATGGTGGCCCAATGGCGTGACAAGGACCAGCCACTCAACCCTTGGATCGGGGTAATACTTAGTGCTGCCGACATCGGGCTGGAATACGTGAGTGCCAACCCCGGTATCCTGGAAGTTGGTACCCAGGGCGAAAAGATATTAGGCGCTTACGCTAAGGAACTGGCGGCACTACTCCCGGACGATGGTAATTTCGGTACCCAGCACGGATTTGGTCAGCGGCTCAGCGCTACCTTTCTCAAAGCGGGCCTGAACGCTGTAGCAGACAATCCGGGCTGGCTGAGCGATGAGGAACACATCCAGTCGCTGATCAGTAACTCCATTGCGCCACTGGTCGAGGCCTTTCCCCACCAGCCCCTCATGACCCAGCTGATCTGGAGCGATCTGGGTGACGCAGTCATGGGTCCCGTTGCAGCTGCAGCATTTAGAACTATTACTGAGAACCCGGCGACATTTCTTGGCAAAAAATTCGACTCGGATAAGGCGATAGGGGCCGTTACAAGAGCAATATTTCTACAGGTCGCCGACACAGGCCTCGCGGATCAGTTTACAAAAGATGGCTTAGTCGAACTCTCCCAGGCGGTGTTTACAGTCGTAGCTGAGAAGCCAGCTCTATTCATCGGCGACAACGAAGGCCGAACAGACGAAATGGCCAGATTGTTGGTCGCTGATCTCGCCGGTGTCCTTTCCAAGACTGACTCTTTTGACCGAAACCTTGCTAGGCAACTCGCCGGAACGGCGGTCTCCACAGTTGGGGCGAACGCCTACCGCTTCGAGGACTCTGACGATCCCTGGTACAAAGTAGCGGTCTATCTGATTGAGTCAGTAACCGGCACTCTATCAGAGGCTGTGGTCGAAAACACAGCTTTGCAAAGAGTGTTATCCCCGGATCAGCTGATAGAACTTGGCCGCATCGTGATCCGCAATATCGGGGCTTCGCCTAATTTAATCCTTGGTGATGACGATGCGGAGTGGAATGGCGTCATCAAGGCAATCGCCAGTGGCATGGAAGCCGACGAACGTCTTCTCTTGAGTGGTAGCGACTGGCTGCAGATCGCCGCCCTAGCAGCAGCTGAAGCCAGCCGCAATCCGGCCCGCCTGTTTAACCTGAAGGACAATCAGGTGCTGGCAGGGCAATTGATCATGGTTATTCTTGAAGCGGCCAGTGAGATACTGCCCGAAGCTGGCCATGGAAAGCGCAGCATACTCTTCGGGGCAACCTTGCTGGAGGCAGTCCAGATAGCGGTTCGAGCTGGAGCGGGAAATTCAGCCGCAGTTACTCAACATCTCGATGACATTCAGCTCATGGTCGCCTCACTGAATCTGTTCGTGGCGGAAAATCACGAGAAGTATGGTAGCAAGGAGTGGCTGCGTATATTTCGACTTCTGTTTCAGGCTGTTCTGGATGGTGCAGCGCTTCCTGCACTTACCGATGAAATCGCCGAAGACCTACTTAAAGGAGTCGCGTAATGAAAACCCGCCTTTCAGCCATTAGCATCATTGTACTTATCAGCGGGTGCGCAGCCAGACAGATACACAGCTACAACGATGCCCTAGTTGAGTTCTACTCCACCAAAGTCGCTGCGGCGGATACAGACGATTGGAGCAGGTACGAGACCGCAACAATCAGCCTAGAAAACCTGGCGAGAGAAGCAGAGGAGGACGCGGAGGATGAGGAAAATGAAGTCAATTCTATTTCGCTATACCGCATCAGCGCAACCGCCGCCTGGCAGTCTGATCGCACCGAAGACGTTATCAGGATAGCAGAAAAGGGTGCTGAGCTGTGTGCCAATGGCACTAACGCCGATCTCGCGCCCCGTGACTGTGCAATGCTTGACATAATCCCTCTACTGGCTGCTATTGATCAAAACAGAAGAATTATTGAGAGCCTACGCGAGGATGTCAGCAATACTGTCAAGGGTGAAAGAGAAGTCAGCTATGGTGAGGCGACAGTTGAGCTGTTTGGAAGTACCGAGCGGGGTATAGTTCTGCTTCTTGATAGACGAGAAGGAATAAACCCCAAGGTTTCTGATGGCTACAAACGAGTACTCGATCAAAACATAGAAGCTGCGGCTGGCATCTATAACCAGACTTATGCACTATTGAGAAACACGCACAATATAGATCCCACGGATAATGGAGCTGACCCCACCGAGACTCACGCCAATTGTCGCGCGCTCGCGCTCAAAAACAAGCTTTCGTCAATGAGTCTAGACGCAGCGGCTAACAAACTAACTCCGGAGGACGAGAATGCAGTCTGCCCGTGAACGATTACATAATGGCATGGATTGAAAAGGTATCGCCAACTTAACAGCCCGAAAACGAATCTCAGCCACCGTGACATTGAAGATCTACTGGCTGAACGAGGCATCGCCGTCACTCGGGAATCGATCCGGCTTTGGTGCATAGACTTCGGCGCTCTATACGCAAAAAGACTGAAACGAAAACACCATGGATATGGCGACACGTTCTACATCGACGAAGTCGTCGTCAAGATCAACGGCAAGCAGCATTACCTGTGGAGAGCTGTGGATCAAGACGGTGACGTGGTGGATGTGTATCCTGCAGGCTAGGTGAGACTGTGCAGCGGCAAAACGATTTTTCAAGCGGCTTTTGCGATCATAGGGCACTGAACCTAGAAAGATCGTGACCGATAAGCTACGAAGCTATGGTGTCGCTCATAGAGATTTGATGCCGAGACGATTCACAGTACGAAGCAGTATGATAATAACCGAGCAGGGCAATCGCAGAGTCTGCCCCGCTTTATGGGTATGAGTCGACTCGGGCTAAGGAGCGAGGTATGCGAAAGTTCAAATCAGTCAGGCAGGCTCAGAGATTCGTAACCACACACGTAGCTGTCAGTAATCTGTTGAACTTGGCAAGGCATTTGATCCGGGCTGAGCACTATCGGAATCGGAGGGTGAGTGCGTTTACCGAATGGGAAAGAGCGGTTACTTGAGAATCGGGAGCCAGATTGCCCCGATCTGGACGAGTTAATTTTTCAATAACTATTGCATGACTACTGTCCTGCTTCATGGCAAAGACGGCTTTAGCAAAACACAAAAAGCACTCAAAGACCGAGCACAAGTAACCGCTGCCCCGCGCTGAAAGTGCGATCAGATTTGACTAAATCCATATATTGACTACTCTAAATACGCAAGAATGGATCCTTGTTTAAGCCATCCGGTCGGTATGGAGGCCGCAGATGCTGAAGATCGCGTTGGAATGAACCGTTCCACAAGGAAGTTTATTGGCTATATACGTTTAGTCGTCAGCCTTCTGCTAGTCGTAAGTGTAGCAGGGGTCCTCTATTACCTTGAGATTGAGCGCAGGGCAGCCTACTTCGAACAACTGCGTTTTCGACAACTCAAGGAATTCGTTCAGAGTTTTGACAACAATCTCGCAAGCTTGCGCTCTGTTACGAGAGAGCATGCTCAATTGATGGACCAGGACCTGTCTGAGCTTCGTTGGCTCCAGCGTCAGCTAAGTAGTCTGCCAAAAGTTTCTCCGTATTTTTTGGACAAGGCAAAATCAAGAAAGCTAGCCGAGGCGCAGACATCCTTACTGTCGTTTGGCGATCGTCAGCACAAGCCGAATCAATCCGATCAATCCGATCAATCGGGTCAGCAAGATCAATCAGGCACGGGATGCGCCAAAGAGTGTGACAAAGACTGTTCATCTCCAAAGAGCCGCTCTGAAGCAGCTCCAACTAGCGTGCTTTATGAGAATCTCCTCAAGCGAGCTGAGTACACTTCCCCCAAGAGTGTGAAAAGAGGCAAGGGTGAAACATGTATAGATAGCATAACTCTAGTAGAAGAAAATAAGGCACATATTGAGAGCCTCAGCAACGCGATGAATACTGCTGGATGTCTCGGCAGGATTCCAACGCAAGAAGTTGAAAATGAACATTCCAGAATCGCCGACAAGCAAATAGCTGAGCTGGACGGCATGACGTCTCTTGATCGCGTTTGCACAGCAAGAAATATCCGTGACGAACTGTTAACCGCGCTAAGAATCTTCCGCGAGCATGCATCTGCTCCTAATGGAGAATATGTCCGAGATCCAACGTTGAAGGAACGCCTGAGCCTTTTTGTTCAAGAGCAGATCGAGATGTTTTGGTCTGATGAACTAACCAATAACGATCGTAAAAAGCGAGAACGTGACTTCAGGGTTGCGGCAGCTTCGGCTACAGGTGAAGAAATCGAGAAGAGCAGGAAGTCGCTAGAACGATTGATCCGTCTAGTGGAGAGTCGGTACCTGAGCGAATCTTCACCGCTCGCAGCCTCAGTAGAAAAACACCGCCTGGAGCTGAAGTATGAGAAAACACCGGAGTCTGATGCGATAGAACTATGTACGAAGAACAAGTCTGGCACACTGTTTCTACTTCCAACAGCGCAATCGGGACCATATCCGGGTAGCAGTTATTCGCTCGGTGCATGTGCGCAGGGCTCTTCTGTAGCCTACACAGCGCCACTGGAACACTTTCTGGAAAACGACATCGGTGAATTCTCGGTGATGATGATAGCGGATCCCGCGGGAAACGTACTCTATTCCGAGCAATCCAAAGAGACCAGCACAGGGCAAACATTTCTGAACGTTGGTGAACTGATATCAGATCATGGCAATACCGTTACAAGTGATCTTGATGACACAAAGAACAGTAGCTTGCATTCACTCGAACGATCCGGCGTTCGAACACTAAATATAAGCGGCACCGATTATCGCCTGTATATACTGCCATACAGATTGAGGGCGGATGGATTACTCGCGTACGGTAGTACCCCCAACACCCAAGGTTCGGAAACACACACACCACGTATCGACAGATTCTACCTGATTGGCATGATCCCACTGAGCCAGGTAAACACTGAAAAGCTGTCGCTGTCAGCATTTTCCGCGGTCACTCTACTGGTCATCTCGATAACTATTCTGTTGTTGTTTGTGTTTCTGAAAATCCGCTGGGTTCCCCTTTCCGCTGCATTCACAGCTGGTGATAGGCGTATAGCTGCAATAGTTATTGTGACCATGGTGATGCTGGGATCACTTGTCTGGATATCAGTACTGGCATCCAACAAAATCTCGGACGATTTCAAGCGGGAGGCCAATCATGCAACAAATACTTTGATCACTGGCTTTAGCCAGGATCTGGGTACTATTTTCGACTCGGTAGACGCGTTACAGAAGGATCCCTTATTCCTCAGTGTGCTACTTGAAAAGAATTTTCAGTTGGATTACAGATACTGTTCTGCTGACAACACTGGTCAGATTTCTGGGGTCATGACAAGACCATCCGCTCCTAGAATTGACTGTACTCGCGATGCAGCCGGCTCCATGTTTGGCCAACCGAAGCTCGCGTGGTACCTGGGCTGTGCAGACAACGAGAGTAAGGGGTCTTGCTGGAACGGTTCAGCGCCAATCGACAACATTTTCGTTCTCAACGATAAGGGCAGACTTACAGGGTCGCTTGTCAGAGGAACGAGGAAACTGGTGGCGCCGGTTGTGGACCCAAACCTTAGCCAACGAAAGTATTTTCAGCAGGCTTTGACTGGAGATTTCTGGCGAGTCAGCCTCACTCAAACGAGTGGAAATAGAAAGCCCCAGACACTAGTCATGCCCGTGTATATGGAGAGAATCTTCAATATTGTAAATGGGTCACTCACCACGCAATTTGCAATTCCGATATCCACGCTGTGCCTATCCAAGAATAACTCTACGCCACTTGCCGAGCTCTGCGATGAACTCTCGCGTAAGAACGATAAATCAATCTACAGAGTACTGAGTTTCGGGGCAACGATAAGATCCTTGTTGTCTCCCCTGCTGCCCCACAGATTCAACTATGCTGTGATAGACAACGCAACCGGTGGGGTGCTCTACCACAGCACACCGTCACGCAGTCTCGTGGAGAACTTCATTCAGGAGGCGGAGAACAATGCCCAGCTCCAGTCTTATCTCAGAAAGGCGCAAGCCGGAATATCTGTTCATGACGCGGAAGCTTTTGAGTTTGACGGCCGGTATCGAGGGTCGAGAACGCGGTTCTATGCGAGACAATTACACCCGGACATCCCATGGACCTTGTTGGTATTTCATGAAATGGAGTACGCACAAGCGTTTACGTCGCTACTGTTTACTCTCTCGATACTGATCTCACTATCAATGCTGGCACTAATTGCAGGCATCGCTTTTCTGATCAAACTTTTCTATCACGACATTTTTGTATGGCTGTGGCCCGATATTGATATGGAGCGCTGGTATAGGAATACTGCTTTAGGCGTAGTTGTAGCCTCCGCAGCCCTGTTTCTCATATTGGATCATGTGATCAACTTATGTGGTATCTTCTTCTTGTTGGCGATGCTCTTCATTAGCAGCGTATGGCTTCTTGGGAAAAGTTTCGCGCGCTTTCGTAGCATCCCTATTATCCCCGCGCATCTCGGTAGCAATAATAGAGTCACGTACTTCTATACATTCTTCGTCATGAGTCTACTGATATTTTGGGTAGCGATACCCAGCCTATCCATCAGTAAGATGGTGGGCGATAACCTTCTGAAGCGAATGGCGATGTATGACGGGCTGGTCATAGAGGAGCGCAGGAAGGATAGTGAAGAAATTATTCAAGCCCATCTAGAGATGCGTTTTGATGATCCTGATAGGCCGCTCTACCAACCATACAGAACCAATAAATACGCCTGCACTTGCAAGGCCCATGGTGATCCGGAGAATCCTATTCTGGCTCGACAAAGCGTCAACTCTGACTGTCCTCGTACTACTTTTTCCGGTGGGAATAATGGCTCCGAGACTGCCAATGAGCTTTTGCATGAAACCGGACCTGATACCGTGTTTCGACATGCTCTGTCTACGGTCTCCATTGTTTGGCCACCGGCAAGCCTGCTGATCAATGGGCACGATGATGAACGCCTATATAAAGTCGGAGAAAAGCAAGCTGCCAAAAAATGCAATACTACAGAAAAACAGATGATCTTCGTACCATGGAAAGCAGCCTACAATTATCCTCGGTTACTTGGGTTGATCGAGTTCAATGGCCAATATGTATGGCCCCTGCTGGCTTACCCGATCCTGTTGACCGTCATTTTCTTTCTTGTTCGCTTTCTCGCCATTAGCCTCCTCGGTATGGCGGTGCCCAGAAGCTATAGATCTAAACCTGAAGTCACGAATGTTACGCTGGACTAGCAGCCACTCTAATGATTTGGATAGATGCAGGAGACGCAGAAGATGGTAAGAAAGAATTCTACAGGCGGGCAGGGTCATGGCGGTCAACATTGCCCTATAACAGAACTCTTGAACAAAGAGGTACAAGCAAGTGAATCCAATAAGCTGATCGAAGTACTCACAACTGCATATCGAGGTCCTCATCATGCACTAGTCATCAGGCCTATCAAAGATGAGATAGAGTATTCTGATGTTTATGTGAACGGCCGTTACCAGGCTGAACCCCGCCTAATTACGCCGCTTGATGCTGAAGGTCTTGTTGAGAATCAGTCAGAGCGCGACCGGCTATTGCTTTTTGCAGACAGAGCTGTGAAAAACGGCAAGATTGTTTTTCTGAACAATATAGAATCGGTGGCATTTATCCGATCCAGAAGGCTGATTCTACTGGCGTTTCTAGAGAGCACCCTTTATAGAGACGACCCACCTTCCATCGTTATACTATGTGACGTATCACCGCTGTATATGTTGACCCGACAATCTGAATATCTTTCAAGTGACCTACGTGCCGAGTTCGCAGATGCCCAGGAGGTAGTCAGGTGGTCTCGACTTCTGAGCAAGTTCGAAAAGTACTATGACTGGAGCCCCCGCCTTTTTCACTTTACGGACGACATCGCATGGAAAAAGCATTTACTTCGTGAAATTACTATCTGGCCAAAACTGTATTCGCTGGCAGCGGTCTTCAAGACAATCGTGGGCAATCCGGCAAGAAATCTAAGTGAAGAACAAATTGTTCAGTTCGTGGGCGCTCACGCAGGCGCCGAATATCGTCGCAGATGGAGCCTGTGCACTCAGGCGGAGCGGCTGATACTGTACCAGTTGGCGAATGGCTTGATGGTGAATGTTCGCAATATCGAACCACTAGAGCACTTGATGAGACGAGGATACATTGTTAGAAACCCGCGATGGAGCATAGCCAACAAAAGTTTTGCACGATTTGTGCGTACGGCAGAATCCGATGTAACCTATTCGGACTGGATGGATGACTCTCAAAGGGGCTTGTGGCAGCTGGTGAAGGTGCCTCTGATTGGCTTCGCGTTCGCAGCCATCGGCATTATTATTTATAGTACGCAAGATGGTATCGATTCAGTTTTGGCCATAGCCACAGGTTTGCTAACGCTGATTCCACTGCTCTTAAAGAGTGTAAGCTTGGTAAAGGCCGGCGGTGAAGCGCAGCCGGAGAATTAGTGCCCGTTGGAATCAATCAATTGTTGCGTCCATCTTAGTGTACGTAAAAAGTGTAGAAGTACTTCAGGCGAGACAACAGCTATAGTTAGCTCTAGAGTGGCGCCAGAAAAATATACTGCACCGAAATTTCTGGACTATACTCCTCTGGAACAGATCTCAATTCGGAAGAATGACAATAACAAGGTTGGTTGACACACAATCGCGATTGGATGCGGCAAATTTGGAGTAAGTCATTTTGAGAACGATAGCATTTACTGCAGCGGCTTGCTGCTTTTGGTCAGGCTTGGCTCACGTGACTCCCACTCCCTGAGAGCTACTTAATGAGAATCTGGACGTCGAGGGGGCATTTTTACTCGACATTGATACGCAGACAACGGTTCTAATGTAATGAACCATCCCCACCCATACTGCTAGCGCGGTGTCAGCCTTCAGACTAGCCTTCTCTCTGAAGGGCTTTAACCTGGGATGGGAGATTGACAGGAATACTATTTGCATTTTGGGCATTGATATTGCCAAAAACACCTTTCAGCTTCACGGCGCGGATCACACTGGTAAGGCGGTTATGAGAAAGCGCCTGCCTCGGAACTAACTTGCCGCCTATGTCGCGAATTTGGAATCCTGCACAGTCGTAATGGATGCGTGTGTCAGAGCCAATCACTGGGCACGGGCTTTCCAGCGTAGTGGTCACACCGCAAAGCTAGTCAGCCCGCAGTTCGTAAAACCTTTTGTAATGACAAACAAGAACGACGCCAATGACGCCAAAGCGATAGTCGAGGCAGCCAGCAGGCCATCGATGAACTTTGTTCCTATCAAACAGGTAGATCAACAGGATATTCAGTCGATCTGTAATCCCCCATTTTTGACGGCCAGTTTGAGTAGAGGGTTATGCTGTCTGTAGCAGCTGGGCTGGAGGTACCCCTCCGATGGCCGTATTCGGCCGTTCGTTATTGTATTCCCAAAGCCATTGGGTTGCTAATAGCTGGGCATGGGCAACGCTGTTGAACTCATGCAGATCCAACCACTCATGCCGTGCCGTCTGATTGAAACGTTCAATGTAAGCGTTCTGAGTTGGCTTGCCCGGCTGGATATAAATCAGCGTAATCCGATTCTTGCTTGACCAGTCCACCAGTGACTGCGAGATGTACTCCGGGCCGTTGTCGCAGCGAATTGCTGCGGGCTTGCCACGCCATTCGATAATCTGATCCAGCGCGCGAATCACACGTAGCGTAGGCAAAGACAGGTCGACTTCAATACCCAGACCTTCTCGGTTGTAGTCGTCAAGCACATTGAACGTCCGGATGGTCTTACCACTGACCAGCTGATCACTCATGAAGTCCATCGACCAAACTTGGTTGGGCGCAATCGGCACATCCAGTTCCCCAGGGTAATCCCGCTTGATTCGTCGCTTGGGCTTGATTCGCAGATTCAACTCCAGCTCGCGGTAGATGCGGTACACACGTTTGTGGTTCCAGGTATAGCCCTTCACGTTGCGCAGATACAGGAAGCACAAACCAAAGCCCCAACGTTTTTGGGTTTGCGTGAGCTTTAGCAGCCAGTCTGCGACCAGCGCGTTCTCGCCATCGAGCTTGGACTGGTAGCGATAGCAGGTCTCACTAATACCGTATACCGCGCAGGCCAGACGGATGCTGATGCCGTGTTTGGCCACGCCTTTTCTGGCCATCTCGCGACGCTGAGATGGCCCTACAACTTTCCCTCAAGTGCTTCCTGCCGAAGCTCAGCTTTGATGCGCTCTTCGGCGTACATCTTTTTCAGGCGGGCATTCTCGGCCTCCAGTTCCTTCAGGCGCTTCATCATCGACGCGTCCATGCCACCGAACTTGGAACGCCACTGGTAAATCAGCGCCGTACTGTCATTATGTTCGCGGGACAGGTCGGCCACCGGAACGCCGGCTTCATGCTGTTTGAGAATCGCCAGTATCTGGCTGTCGGAAAATCAAGACTTCTTCATCTATCGCTCCTTCTGCGATCATTGTAAAAGTCTCTACTCAAAACCTCGATTAATTTTTGGGGGATTACAACACCTTCTACATCGACGAAGTCTTCGTCAAAATCAACGGCAAGCAGCATTACCTGTGGCGAGCTGTACATCAGGATGGGGAAGTAGTCGACGTCTACCTGCAGGCCAAAAGAGATGGCGCTGCCGCCAAGCGATTCTTCAGGCGGCTATTGCGATCACATGGCACCGAACCAAGGAAAATCGTGACTGACAAACTGCGAAGTTATGGCGTTGCTCGCCGGGAGTTGATGCTCGAGACAATCCACAGCACCAAGCAGTATGAAAATAATCGAGCTGAGCAATCGCAGAGTCTGCCCCGCTTTATGGGTATGAGGCGACCCGGGTGAGAGAGCGGGGGATGCGGCGCTTTAAGTCGATAAGACCGGCTCAGCGGTTTGTCACCGCCCATGCAGCCGTCAGCAATTTATTCAACCTTGGTAGGCACTTGGTCAGAGCTCAACATTATCATGACCTGAGGGTGAGTGCGTTTACAGAGTGGAGTAGGGCGGTTGCCTGAAACCAAAGACTGGATTTGCTGGGTCTGGAGAAGTTTAGTTGCCAGAAGATTGTCGTCCTCATCGAGCTGCGTATAGGCCGCGACCAACTGCTCGGCCATGGTGGGGGTGTAACCGTTGTATTTTTCCGGCCGATTCAAGCCCATGATCAGAATATGCCCGCGAATCTCGGTGGTGATTGAACCTTCTTCGTTGCTCATTTAAATCAGCTCCTTGTTTAAGTATTTGGGGTCAGCGTTGTGTGCACCTAATGTCAGACCGCCTGAGTGTGCTTTGCGATCTGTCTTTGATACAGATAGGCCAGCGCCAGTAGCGATAGCCCCAAACCCATGAAAGAGGCAACGCGCCACAAACCCTCGAGGCCCGCCATGTCCACCAGGAACAGCTTGGCCACGACCACCAACAGCAGGCCCATGCCCACCAGGTAAAGGTCTCTGCGCTGGCGCCAGCCAGCAAAGAGGATGGCGGCGGTCGCGATGATCAGCCAGGCCGCAGAATAGCTGTAGAGCTCGCCGTCGCCGGTGGGCAGTCCAATATCCACTGCGCCCTGCCACAGGTGGCGAATATGAAGACTTACGAACATCAACGCGGAGACTGCCGCTAGCGCGCTGGACAGCTTTCGGTAATTGTTATCGTAATAACGGTACACGAGGTAGGCCATGAGC
This sequence comes from Halioglobus japonicus, assembly GCA_902705825.1. Taxonomy (GTDB): domain Bacteria; phylum Pseudomonadota; class Gammaproteobacteria; order Pseudomonadales; family Halieaceae; genus Marimicrobium. The sequence continues at coordinate 39,577 of CACSIL010000009.1, forward strand.
GCGGGAAGTCCGTAGGCAAGCGAAATGATATTGATAATCGGCGTGGTCCCGACAGCTTCCTTGCCCCACAGCGGATTGAGAAAACTCAGCACCAGCACCTGGTTAACGGCGGCCATTATCAGCAGCACCTTCGCTGCGTTCAAGTAAATGGCCCGCAGTGCCTGCGCGGCACCTGCGCGTAAATAGTAGGCCAGGCCAAGACCGCTCCACAGGAATGAATTGATAGCGGCTTCGACCAGACTGTATTCGCGGCGGAATATTTCGCCATCGTACAGCCAGTAGCGAGTTTCAGCGGCGAAAAACAACACCAGCAATTGCACTGTGGCGGCCGCAAGCCATTTGCGCAGCGCGGCGGTGCTTGGCGTGATCGTCATAGCGATGTAGGCGCAGAGGGTGCTGCCGCCGTAGGTCCACAAAGACCAGTGGATGTCCGCTGGGTAACGCAGTAACCACGGGTTAAAAGTGAGCCGCAGTAACACCACAGCCAGCACCAGCTTGACCAGCCAATCGAGGTTTTGCAGTTGGAAGCGGCGGATCAACCAGGTCAGGGAGATCAACTGGGTGGCCAGTGCCAAGGTCAGCGTGGCCTCCCTGAACAACATGGCGACCGCCAGTGAATAGCCGAGGTGCCCGCCAAGGATTAGCCAGACGGCACTTTCCGCCTGATTTTGCAGCAGCTTGTTGCGCGCCAGGTAGAGGTACAGGAGGCCCAGAGCGATGGCCATCAGGCTCCACTGCCAATCTACCGAGAGGTCGGTAACGAGAAGGTAGGCCAGTGCCAGCCACAAGAGTGGCGCCATGGTCATCAGGGAAAATCTACTGTGGGCGAAAGGCTGCCCGCGTCCAACCCACCAGCACAGCGCGCTGTACAGAATCGCGGTGCCCAGAGCGTATTGCAGAAAATACGTTTGCTCCGCGACCTCCAGCCCCAATTGCAGGGCACCGCCGGACCAATGCAGGCCGCAAAGCAGCCAGCCGAACCAGTGGCTAGCGAGGGTCAGCCAGGGCAGGAATGAAAGTGTCGGGTTCGCCCGGGCGCCGAGTATTGCAACGATGACCAGTGGCGACCACAGCAGCAGTGAGTCTGCGGATACTGCCCCCAGCGCGATGGAGATGGCCTGTGCCACCACGATAGCCGCAAGTCCCAACTGGATAGGCTGCACCACCCAGCGGGCAATGTGCCACCGTCGTTCACTCCCGGGCGTATCAGACACCTCAATATGACGTAGAAGCCAGTTGAACGAGGGGACAGCCAAGATGCCGTAGGCCAGCACTGCGAGGTAGTAGCCCCTGACCCCGTCGGCATCGGCGCTTGCCAGTGACAGCAGCCACCAGCCCAGCCCGCCGGCGAGCATGCCGGCCCATAGCCATATGCGGTAGACGTAGCGCATCAGTAGCAGGGCCGCACCGCTGATGATCAGGCTGTATACCAGAGCGATAACTACCCGGCCGCTGCCGTCCGACACGAGGAGCGGTACGACGTAAGCACCGAGCAGGCCGATGATGGCCAAAACGGGCCCGTGTAGCAGCGAAAGCGCCATCGTGGCCAGGGCAATCACCGCCAGTAGCGCGAACGTAGTGCTCGGGCTTAGCAGGCCGTAAAGACGCAGGGCCGCCAGTATCGCCGCGTAAAGCGTAATACTCGCTCCACCCGACAGTGCAGCAAAGGCCGGATGCGCTTCCCGGGTTCTGCGGCGCAGCCACTCTGCTACCCCGTGCAGAATGACTCCGGTAGCGAGGGCCAGCAGGATGCGTGCGCCGGGACCCAGCAAGCCCTGCTCGATGCTGTAGCGAACGAGAAAAACACCGGCCAGTCCGACACAGAGACCGCCGAGCCAGATCATCCAGTGTTGTTGCAAGTGTATTAGTGCAAGCTCAGGCCAGCCGGGCGGTTTTTGTTTAGCTTCGACTATGTCCGTGGAGACGGGATCAGCTGGACCAATAGGAACGGATTGCGCCTGTGCTGGATGGTGGGCGGCCGGAGCGGGCGCTGGCCTTGCGGGCTGTGAGTTGGCGGAGTCATTATGCGAGCCGGTATCCAATCGCTGTTGGAGATTGCGTACCCTGGATTCCAGTTGGCGAATTCGTGATAGATACGACCACGACACGAGCCCCCCGGCCACGCCCGCAAATGCAAGGAGTGCAAATACCCCGATCAGCATCGCCTGTCCCGTAAACATGAGTGCCTACTAAAAAGTGGGCACCCGCTGGTTAAGTGCATCAGCCGTCGATCTCCATAGGCGTTCGTCGATAGTCTTGTTGAGTGTGATTTCGAGTTTATAGAGTTATTTCCAGCCATACACCCAGTTGCTGTCATTTTTTAACTCATGCCAATCTATTGGCATGGATTGTTTGGATATGACGGCTTCCATGCAGCATGGGAGTATTTAGGGTCAGAGTAAAAATTCCAGAAGGCCTCACTGCTTTTCAGGAGTCTGTTACGATCTCATGGTGGTGAACCCAGGAAGATCGTTACGGACAAACTACGCAGTTATGGTGTTGCGCATCGAGAGCTGATTCCTGATTCAGTCCACAGTACTAAGCAATATGAGAATAATCGGGCCGAGCAATCCCAGAGTCTGCCCCGCTTTATAGGTATGAAGCTACCCGTGTCAGGGAGCGGGGGATGCGGCGATTCAAGTCGACCCGGCAGGCTCAGAGCTTCGTAACCACACATGCAGCTGTCAGTAATCTGTTCAACTTGAGAAGGCATTTGATCCGGGCTGAGCACTATCGCAATCTGAGGGTGAGTGCGTTTGAAGAATGGAGCAGGGCGGTAGCCTGAGAATCGGGAGCCGGATTACCCCGACCTGGACGAGTTAATTTGCCAATACCCGATTTCGAGAAGATAAAGGATGATTGAGCGCCTTCATCGGGTCAAAGATCTGGGTGGCGCGAGTGGATTTCCTCCCAACACCCCATTTATATGGCTTATACTTCGCCGGGACCTTAAGGTGTTTGAGCGGGTGTGTTTTTCTTCAGAGAAACAGGTGAAAGCGTAGTCGGAGAGATGGGGGCAATGATGGGTGTGTCGCGGGGAACGGGTGACAGTCGAAAATGGGGCGAGATGGCAACCCTGTGGAGTCGTGTGGTTGGCGGCGTGGCGGTGCTATGTGTAGTGTGGTCTTGTTCTTCAGCGGACGGTAGCCAGCCGCTCGCGGCCTCGCCTGAATCATGGAACCAGGTGAGTAGTGTCGCGGGGGCTCCGCGAATGCAGTGGAATGCGAACGACGGGTATTGTGGGGAGACTTCATTGCTGACGGCGGGAATACAGTTCGGGCAGTATGCGTCCCAATGGACAGCTCGCAGCCTGGCTTCCCCGGGGATACCGCAAACGGATACGAATGCACAGTTGCTGTTGGGGGTGAATGGCGTGAGCACGGCAACCGAGATGCGTCTTGACGCGCAGCGCGGGCCGGAAACACAGGATTGGATGGAATTCATGTCCTGGGTGCGGGAGGAGGTGGTGGCGGGACGTGTCGTGATCCTGGGGGTCTTCAACAATACATTTATGTTGGGGGAGTCGGGGTTGGGCGATGATTCATATGACCATATCGTGCCAGTGTATGGGTTTGAGTCGTCGTCGCCTCTGGTTGTCGGGTCCTCTGCGCTTGGCGATGATGTATTGACCTTATCGGATAATGGGTTGCGGACTATCCAAACGCATATGCCGTTCTACTATTCGTATCGACTGGAAGATTTTCGTCGATCGCGGGAGGGTGCAGATGCGGTTGGCGGACCGGTGTATTCGATGCCGGAAGTCGGCCCATGGTATGGATTGTCGGTTGCAGGTCCCACTGATCCTTCGGGGGTGCTCCTACCGGTACGGTTAGTGGTTTCACCGAATGGGGAAGGCTTACAAAATGAGGCGGTGATGGCCGCTCCTCCCGCGCCTCAGCCGGTGACGGTGACTGTGAAGGTGGATCGCAGGGATGTCGATGTGGTGGTGTATGAGTATGGCCAGTTCGCGGATGTGCCCACGAGCAGCTTCAATGCGTTGGCGAGTCAGGCGTTGGAGCGGTGGGACGTGGCGGCGGGGGAAGGAGTGTGGAGCGTGCAGAGAACGTTTTCCAGTGACGAGACGAGAGTGTATCGCGCAGTACTAGTTTCCGCACCGTGAGGATTGCGCCTGTCGACAACGATGACACGGGCAGCAGGCAGGCCGTATTCGCCAGGCGGGTACTGCCAAGTTAACTCCCCGAAATTGATAGAATCGGCGGATGAATACATATAAGCGCCACCGATTCCGGCTAGGCGCCCCCCGCCAGATATCATCAGTTACGCCGTCTGGCTCTACTATCGTTTTAATCTCAGCCACCGAGACATTGAAGATATTCTCGCTGAGCGGGGGCTTGTTGTGTCCAGAGAATCCATCTGCCTCGGGTACCCAAAGCAATCGCTGCGCTCATGGGGCAGGCTCTGCATCAAATTCGGAGCCATCTATGCCCGCCGATTGAAGAGGAAGCATCGAGGCTGTGGCGATACCTTCTACATCGATGAAGTCTTCGCCGGTGTGCCGAGCCATTCTGATCATCGGCAAGCAGCATTACCTGTGGCGGGCTGTCGATCAGGATGGCGAAGTTGTTGATGTGCATCTTCAGACAAAAAGAGATGGTGTTGCTGCGAAGCGCTTCCTCAAACGCCTATTGCGATCACATGGCAGTCAACCCAGGAAGATCGTGGCGGAGAAGCTGCGCAGTTATGGTGTCGCGCATCGGGAGTTGATACCAGGCACGATCCACAGTACTCAGCAGTATGAGAATAATCGGGCTGAGAAATCTCATGAAGCGACTCGGGCTAGGGAGCGAGGTATGCGAAAGTTCAAATCTGTCAGGCAGGCTCAGAGATTTTTGGGAGTTCATGCAGCGGTCTCAAATTTATTCAACCTGGGCAGGCACTTGGTCGGCGCTCAACATTACCGTGATATCAGGATAAGTGCGTTCGGTGAGTGGAGTAGGGCGGCTGCTTGATTTAGAATGCCTATTTATCGAGGTCCCGAGAAGTTAATTTGTCGATACCCTGGTCAGGGTTCAGCACTATCGGGATCTGAGGATAAGCGCGTTCATTGGATGGAGAAGCGCAGTGGCTTGAAACCTGAGGCTAGATTTCCCTAATCCCGAGGAGTTAACTTGGCAGAACCTACCAGCAGGCTGAGGACCAGTGCCGACAGTGTCGCGATCTGGGCGGTGGCGAGCCGAACGACGTCTTTTGTCTCGGNCGTCAGGTGGTGTTCCGGCAGGATCTTTTGCAAGCCCAGGCCTAGGAGGGCCCGGCCGAAGACGACACCCAGCATACTCAGGGCAACGGAGAATGAACTCATGCGGAGTCGGATGCTCCATCTATGCCTAACATGATGATCAGCAAAAAAAAGGTGGGCCTAACAGGAAAATACCAGAACCACTGTTTGATACGCTGACGGAATGGGAAGCCATATTACAAGACACATCCATGTATTGCCCGCCCGAGCCCAAAAAACGACTATTGTGCCTTTTAGGTCAGCATATTACAGCTCTAACGATCAATGGCGATCAATGCATTCACCACACTGTCGTAAGCCGGTTTGGCCTGTAGTTCCTCATCGAATAACAACGGTCGGTTGGGCACGGTCGCCGCAGTAAATGAGAAACCGTCCAGCCAAGTATGGGCATCATCCGTGCCCCACAAAGTAATCCCGCTACACAAAGAAACAGCTAGACAGGCGTTGAATACATCTGCGTATGCGAGCGCCTGCGCAGCAAGAGGATCAGGCGTACCACTGAACAGTGCCAGGGGAATATCCAATTCAGTAATTTCTACCTTAATACCCAGTGCAGCGATGCGCTGTAGTTGGTCGAGCAAGATAGCCTTATCCGGTGCGCGGAAAAAGAAATGGCCCTGTATGCCGAGCCCGTGTAGCGGTGCGCCCCGGTCGAGCAGGCGTTGCGCAAGGGCAATCAGAGCGTCAAATTTCTCCGGCTGAAATTCAATAAACGTCTCATTGATAAACAGTTCTGCAGATGGGTCTGCTGCGTGGGCTTGTAGTAGTGCGAAATCCAGGTATTCCTCACCCAACAGCTGGTGGAAGGTATTATCTGGGTCGAAGCCCCCACCCACTAGAGCGAGAGGTTCATTGATCACGTCCCATTGGGCTAACTGCCCTGCATAGTGACCCACGACCGTGGCAGTGTGATTGACCATCAGCTCCTGTAAACGCGCAGCGGGGTCACTTGCCTTGTTAAGCTCTTCGGCGAGCCAGGGAGGCAGGCCATTGAGTCGGTGCCAGAACAGGGTATGACCCCGTAGACGCTGCCCATTAGCAATTGCAAAATCTACTAATTGATCCGCATTGCGAAAATCGAAACTGTCGGAAGTGGGTGCGAGACTCCCCCATTTCATCGAGTTCTCTGGCGTAACGGATGTAAATTCTCTCGATGCGAGGGTCTTTCGCTCAATGGAAACATTGACATTGACATCGAAAGCAACACCGACCGCCAGTTCTGCCTGTCTAGCGGCGTCGGTCAACCCGGTTGCTTCGCTGCGGTCACCGTTATTGTTATTGCTATCGCTGCAGGCAGCAAGAACCAGAAACAGCGAAACTATGCTAATTTGTGGGATTTTTGAGGGTAACAGTTTCATTGTGCCTTAGTTTTCCAATGTCATAGAGAGATTAGGGTATACAACCAATGCAGAGTTTGGCAAGAATGCCAAATTGTATTGAGACTGCTCTTAGGTGAAAGCAGTTGACCAGCTCGCCGCCTAGTTCAAGTGCGAAACACAAGTTTTGACAATAACTCACATTAGTATGGGCGCCTGCCCCAAAGAGCATAAACATGATGTGTGGCAACCAAGTTTGCGACGTAACATCGCATTCGTAGGACGCTAGCGTACCATGGTCCGTTTTTTCAAAAGACCAGATCCCGGTTCCTCTCAGATCTCCGTCAACATAGGTTTCTTCGAGCCGACGGCCAGGTACTACCTTATTGATAATACGAGTGAATCTACTCATCACAAACGGCGGCTTTCCGTATTGATGGCAGACCTTGAGTCCTTCAACGACATCACGTCCGTTGAGATATCGACACGTATAGACGGGAAGCCACGTTGTAATGTTTATATAATCTGACACAACGCCGAAAACTACATCAGGGTCGACATGAATTGCTATCTCGTCTTTTGCCCTAATACTTGGCATGATTTTTCCCTCTATGGTACGCCGTAGATCAGTTTGCCAAACAGGGGTAGTTACACGTTCTTTGTTTGTTCAGAGCGATTACTCCGGAGAAGTTTGAAAGCAGTCGGATTCAAAATCTCCTTCTTTGTGCTGACTGGCGTCTGGAAAACCCGGTACGGGTAGAATTCCATTTAGCTCACTCTGTACTAGTGCGGCCTCTTCACGGGGCATGTAAAACTGATTAACCCACTTGCGCAGAGTTCGGAAGCGGCCATCGTGTGGTGTCTGAATGACTTTGATCGCAGGCTCCTTATTCTTCCACACTTCGAAATCAGCACGAAAGGTCTCCAGGCCTCCGGCCTGTTCTTGCTGAGCCAATTCGATGTCTGATTCAGTCGGAGTGCCAGATTTGGCCAGCGTAAGCACAGCGTGCCATGCCTTCGTTGCCCCATCCTGCACCGGCGTATTGGCGATGAATTCATAACGAACTGTTTCTTGATACTGTTGTTTAGACAGCAATATCCCCGTGCCGCTATACCATGTCACTGTACGCAGATGGGCTTGGTAGAAATCGATAAAACCACCCTGTCGCTGAATGACCTGAGGCCCGCTGAACTCATTTTCAAGGTATTCACAGGGGGCGCCATGAGTTGGTCCTAAGTGGTGAACATCGGCCATATTGTCCAGAATTTCAATTTGATGGATGGCGATTTCCCCAAGATGATCTAGCTGCCAATGAACTGCCTCAGGTGCATCCCATGCGGGCAGGTACGGGGGCTCACAATCAGGGGCTAGCCCTTCGGGATCGTGCCACATGACGACACATCCCATGACTTCGCGAATGGGATATGAACCGATTGAAAAACGCGCCAAACCAAAATCTTTCTCGTAGGGAATTTCTTCCACCCCACCATCAGCGCCGTATTTCCATCCATGGTAAGGGCATCGAATAGAGTCACCTTCAACATTGGCCCCAGTCTGGACAATATGAGCTGAAGTGCTTTTCGCGAGATGCGCCCTCATATGCAGACAGTATGCGTCCAACATCACCACGCGGTTAGATTCGCCGCGATACAGGACGTAGTCTCGACCAAAAAAAGTCACCGCGACGGGAATACGTTGAATATCGCGTGCTTCAGCGACTACGAACCAGCCGCGCGGAAACGTAAATGGGCCAAGCCCGTAGTCTGCAGCAACGGCCTTTATTGTCTGTGCCATGGCGTCAAGTCCTCCAATTGATGGACACTATCCCTAATATATTTGTAATATACAACTATTGTTGTTTGCAAATACATGGGTAAGTTCTCTAAGTTATACTTAGTCCCTCTATTCGGATCGGGCTAACCATGGATATTTCGACGTCAATTACCTTTCACGTCACGAGGACGGGGATTTTGTTGCGGCGCTTAACCGCCAGGAAACTGCGTCAAGCGGGGCTGGACATCACGCCGGAGGAATCGGTACTACTCAATCAGCTCTGGGACAGAGACAAACAAGGCCTCTCCGAACTGGCAGAATGGTCAGTGAAAGAACGCTCGACGCTGACGAGGCAAATTGACGGGCTGGTAAGGAAGGGTTATGTCACGCGTAAACACTTATCGACTGATCGAAGGAGCATTGAGGTGCGCCTCACCACAAAAGGAAAAGGCCTGAAAGCCAAGTTTGAAAACACGGGTATTCCACAGCTCGACAAAGATTTTGTCGGTAGCCTTGGCGTTCAGCCAGATAAGTTATTGGCGATTCTAGCGGCTATTCGCGAAGCGGCTTTGCTCGAGCTCGATGAAAAATGACTAACACCATCACCTCTGCGCTGAACGGCGATGAGAGGGCCTATCTTGGGTCCCTGGCGATCTACACCGCTCGACCACCAGAACGCCGGGGATTTATCTGGCTAGCTCCCTACGCCGCAGCGCTAATACCCGCCCCAACCGCGAACCACCCCTCCAAATACCCAATAATCTCCCCAGACTCATAGATCCACCGATCCTCAACCCTCAGGCAAGGCACCTTCAAATCCCCACCCCCGGCCAGCAGTTCCTCCCGCGCCCCATCACTACGCTTCACATCCCGCGTCTCAATCTTCAGCCCCTGCCGCTTCATGGCCCGGCGCACCTTCACGCAAAACGGGCAGGCTCGATACTGGTACAGGATAAGGTCGGCAGTCTGCCGGTCAATGACCGCCTGCTGGGCCGGATCACGCTTGAGGCTCCTGGGAGGGAATGCCCAGTCGAAGAACAGAATGAGTTTGCCGAGGATCAGGCGGATGATAGCCATGGTGTCTTCCAGTACGTTGCTAGGTTACTTTTTTGCTCTTCTGGGCACCTTTACGACTCTGAAAAACGCGATACCAAATAGCCAAGCTGTGGAAGGTACTGGCACGGTTGTTGTTTTTACCAACCAGCTACCGACGCCTTCATATGGGTTAGAAGGGAAGATAGATGACCCAACCGTAAATACTTCCCCATACGATTGGGGCCCATTGCTGGTGATGACACCCTCTCTGACTGTTGCATATGGCATTTGTATGAGGTCAAAGCCATTGCTATTGTTGTGCTGAGAAGAAAACCCATTGATTGAGGACAGTTTCACGCCACTTATCTCAACCTGATAGGAAGGACCCATTAGCCCTATCAGGTGCAGAGCTGGGCGCGCATTTTCAACGGTGCCGTAGTGTCCAAAAGTCCCAGGGTCATTAATATTTGGAATAAGTGCCTCGACGAATAGCGAGTAAACCTCCTCAGGCGAAGCATATCGATATCCCGAATATGTGCCGCTGGCTCCCAATTGACTAGACACATCGTTGAAGGACATACCTTCAGTGATAGACAAGTCGAGCCAAGTCATATTTGTGGAGGTGTCGAGCGTTAAAGCGCCAGTACCAAAATTTGGATCATCTATTGAAATTAGCGCTGCAACTGCGGGACTAAGATGACAGACCGAAACAGCAATTGTGAGCAGTAGGGAAAGGCCAAGTTTTCTTATGTACATTTAGTTCCTCGTTCATTGAGAAGCTTTTGGAAGGTAATTCGCAAGGGTATAGTGCCCGGTTACCCATACAATCTAGTGTAGCGCACAATTTCTCTACGCTTCTCATTTGTTGAAGTCATCGGCTGATGGTTGACCTGCCGACTCTTGAGACATCGGGCCATGGAGTGTCACCATCTCCCCGGAATAGTCGGATGCTCTAAGCAGTTATAAGTCTATGAAATTTATAAAAAATGGTGGACCTAACAGGAGAGTCTCAGAACCAACTGTTCGAAACTTTGACTGAATGGGAAGCGATATTGCAAGGCACATCTATGTGCTCCCCGCCTGACCCTTGAACAATGGCCCACAGGTCGTTTCAGCGAATATACCATATCTTTATCACTCGTCCTGAGTCTTGTTTCCCATGATGGCAAGCTTCGGAGCGTAACCTGCATTGCAAAGGAACTGCAATGTACAAGAGCCAAAAGACTCGCTGCCCCCGGTCGCCGTTTACAGTGCGTTTCTGCCCTGATGAGCTGGCAGAACTGACGAGTCGGGCAATCTCCGCTGGCATGTCCATCGGCGGATATATTCGCCATCAGTTGTTCGGATCAGATCGCACCATTCGCCGGACACGGGGACGTAACCCGATTCAAGACCAGGAAGCGCTGGGACAAGTGTTGGCCGCTCTGGGGCGAACGCGGGATGCCAACAATCTCAACCAGATTGCCAAGGCCGCCAATTACGGTGCGTTGGAACTGGATGACGAGGCGCGCGCTGCTTTGTTAGAGGCCTGCGCCAATATCCACGAAATGCGAGGACACCTGGTAATGGCGTTGGGTGTGAATGAAAAGACATGATCATCAAAGCAAATCAGCGTGGCGGCGGTACTCAGCTTGCTAACCACCTACTGAATGCAAACGACAACGACCATGTGACTGTTCATGAAATATCTGGTTTTATGGCTGATTCGGTCTATGGCGCAATGCAAGAGGCCTATGCGGTATCCAACGGTACAAGATGCCGCAAGTATCTGTTTTCAGTCAGTTTCAACCCACCGGAGCGTGAAGCTGTCAGTGTCGATATTTTTGAGGGCGCGATTAATCGCGCAGAGGAAAAGTTGGGGCTGAAAGGCCAGCCACGAGTCATAATTTTTCATGAAAAGGAAGGTCGCCGTCATGCACATGCGGCATGGTCCCGGATTGATGGCCAAGCGATGAAAGCTATCCGGCAGGACTATTACAAAAATCGACTTATGGACCTTGCTAAGGAACTGCATCTTGAGAACGATTGGAAATTGCCCCAAGGTTTCATTGATCGTGAACTTCGTAATCCACTCAACTTTACTCATCAAGAATGGATGCACGCCAAGCGCTTGGGTGAAGATCCCCGCCTGATTAAGGCAGCTTTGAAGAGCTGTTGGAAGCTGACAGAAACTAAACAGGGATTTGAGAAAGCCCTATCCCAGAACGGCTATTATCTCGCCCAGGGTAATCGGCGCAGCTTCGTGGCGGTGGACTGGCGGGGCGAAGTCTATTCCCTGTCGCGAGGGCTTAAGATAGAGACCACGGCGCTAAAAGAACGGCTTGGTGAGCCCGGTGGGCTTCCTACTGTTGATGAAGCGAAGGCCAATGTCGATAAAGCGCTCGCCGAAAGAATGCAGCGCCTTCTTGCTGACCTTAGAAAGAGGTATGACAAGCAACTGGCTCCCCTGGTTGAGTGTAAACGACGAATGAAGACCCACCATGAGGCACAGCGCCAAAGTCTTGCGCTGAAACAAGAAAAGCAGCGGCAACAAGAATGTTTACGTCGCAAGCAGCGCTTGAATACTGGGTTGCGCGGAATGTGGGATCGACTGAGCGGTCAGCATAGCCGCACGAGGAGAGCGAACGAGGACGAAGCCTATAAGGCTCTTGTCCGAGACCGCGAAGAAAGGGATCACCTGATCTTCGGGCAATTGCAGGAGCGACAGTCGCTACAAACTGACGTTAAAAGCCTTCGGGTGGCTCACCAACAAGAATTTAAGGCGTTACGAGAGGCCGTGTTTTCCATGCTGCCCGAGGAAAAACTGGAGCATCTGCGAACCAAATTTACTCAAGCTCAGGCACGGGATGTTCTCGATGGACCCGTACCTGAACCATAGCGAGCCAAGTGATCGATATCCATGCGCTCCATGAAAATACCCAGGACACTGGAACTGCTTCGCTCAATTGACTCCATCGGTGATTGTAGACAGTATGGAAAACGGGTTTAAAGCGCTAGAGTGTTCCCGTGCTCTTGCGTATCTGAACTGCTTTTGACAAGCTCGTGAAAGTCCTCCTATGAATGGGTCCAATAGATATAAAACTTAGGATCAAAAAAATACGTACTATCGGAGGATAGTGCCCAGCCGCTGGGGGCAGAGGTTTCGGTTGAAACTTAGGGGAATCCATAATAAGATTTTGCGAGGATGAGGTACTGGCATAGCGCCCTATAAGATATAGGAATAAGAGTTTGGCAAGGAGCTGTCGCATTTAAATAAGAGCATCGTAACAATCCCTTTCATTTCTGCCTATTCCTTCGGCCTAGTCGGCACAGGCCGATTGCCGCCAACGAAAATGGTATGCCCTGATGCGTATAAAATATGGACACCATAGCCATGAAGCAGGAAGATCGCTCCATCTTACTAAAACAAGTTTTCAGTAGCTTACTTATGAAAATGCAATCACGAGATTCACTAAATTAGACGCGCCTCGCCATCGCCATCTCTCAAATGTGACGCGGGAGACGGCTTTGGCATATCAATTGGGCGGCAAGAATGCCACACGGTTAACGATGAATAAATCATTGACCAACTAACGGAGTATTCCAATGACGTATCGATCTATTTTGTTTTGTATGGCCACGGCCATTGCTAGCTCACACTCAATGGCTCAGCAGCATCCCAGCCTGGAGTATCTGCGTTGCGCTGAGAACGCGATCAAAAATGGTGCTGCCACACTAGCCGCAGTGCAATCAGAGTGTTCCGCCGAGCGTAGTGCGGCAGCGGCTTCATTGCCCGAGGGAGATAGGGCAAACTCCCTACAATCTCTTGATGAAATGATTGCCCAGGGTCTTGCTAATAACTCTTAAGAGGTCACCCATGAGAACGTTTATATTTGCTGTAGTGCTATCGGTCGTTTCAAATTCGGTGTGGGCTGCCGTGAGCCATGTTGATGCTCCGGTGGACAAGGTGGCCGCAACACATTTTATGGATGCCCCCATGGTACTTCTGACTCTGTCAGGTGGTACCGGTGATTGCGCGAATGCTCTGATTTTTATTTCGTTTGGAAGCGCCCCAGGGCTTGATGTCGCCGGTAGACGCAGTTCGGTCGATCGTGCGCTATCCATACTTTTGGCAGCGAAGGCCACTGGAAGTACAGTTGATATTGAGGGTCCTGCTTGTACGAATATTGATAAGATTACAATAAATTAGTTGTCGCTTTAAATGTAATCTTTTGAAAAAGCCTCCCCCCTGAAATAGGAGGCTGCCCCCCAACTCGGGATTGACGTGCAAAAATAGTGGTTCACCGTATTTTTACTGAAATACTCTATCAAATTGATAAAACGTAGCTCAAAAGTACTACTCGGGAATCAATGTATGAACCTTGCCAGGATTGCGCTGACCTGTTTGGCGCTGACGTTTGCTCATCACAGCTTTTCCCTGGGTAGTCTCGGTGCGACGTTATCCACCACGCCGGGCGGTTCCAACGGTTCATACACCGTTACAGCCAGTTGGAACGGCTTAAGCCAGTCCCCTCGATATGTGCTTTCGGAGAGGTTGGACAGTGGCGCGTGGCGAGCAGTTGGGAGTGATCTGTCAAGCAAGGCTTTTTCAGATCAAGTCAGCGGGGTATACGATTATCGTCTGGTAGAAATGATGATGATATCCGCAGGATCGGTATCCTTTCCGGTTTATTTGGCTGAAAGCAGCTATACAAGCTTGAATGTCGATTTGGACGCGCCTCAAGACCTCCAGGCCGTCGGTACATGGGGTTCGGGTGAATCAACGCTCAGCTGGTCCGCAGTGGACGATGAGAATGTTGCGCAATATGTCATCCAGGAGCAGCGCGAAGGCGAATCTGGGTTTAGTGGCGAGGCTCAGAAGACGGTAACAGACACAACGCACCCGACCTCTCACGCGTTGGCGGACTTGCCTGCGGGAGTCCACAAATATCGTGTGATAGCGCGCAGGCTTGTTGGTGGTAGTGATCTGGATTCTGACTGGTCGGAAGAGCTTTCCGTCGTGGTGCCACAGGCACCTACCCTGGTGATGTCGACCTCGAACGTGACAGACGCTCACAACTTAGTGACGTTTAGTCCTAGCAATTCATTAGTGACGCACTATTGGCTGGAAAAGCGGGCCAGTGGCGGTGATTGGATTTCTCTGGGCTCCACGCCGAATGTAACAGAAACCGTATTTCAAGATATAAACGGCACCTACCAGTACCGAGCATACGCCTGTACTGCTCAGGCATGTGGCGCTTACTCCAATGCGTCAAACAATGTACTCGTCAATATCCCTGATGGTGATGGTGACGGAGTGAATGACGTACAAGATGTATTCCCTAACGATGCATCAGAGTGGGAGGACAGTGACGGTGATGGCGTAGGTAACAACAGCGATGCCTTCCCTAATGACGAGACTGAAACAGTAGATACAGATGGTGACGGGATTGGGGATAATGGAGATACCTATCCCACCAGAATAGACCCTGGTGTAGACACGGTAAATCAGGCGGTCGACCCAGCAAATGACAGCCTAAGCGGCGCGGAATATCTAGGTGCCGTTACTGGGGAGCACAGTGTAGGGCAAGATGGCTCGTTCAACTATCGGATACCCATCGAAGTACCACCTGGCATAAATGGCATACAGCCTGATCTGGCGCTGACGTATAACAGCAATCGTAAGAATGGCTTGGTGGGTATGGGTTGGGCAATTGGCGGATTGAGTACTATCAGTCGTTGTAACGCTACTCTTCTGCGCGATGGCTTTGTGGCGGGTATCAATCCAAGCGACTTATCACGGTATGCTGATGGACGATACCGCTATTGCATCGATGGTCAGCGGCTAGTGCATATATCAGGAGGGACCTACCGAACCGAGCAAGAGAAGTTCGTCAGAATAGGCTTCGAGAATGATGTGTGGACTGTAACTTATACCGATGGGAAGCAACTCAGATACGGCTACAACAATGATTCACGACGGGCTGACAGTGAAGGTGACACCTACGCATGGTATCTAGACCAAAGTCAGGATATCAGCGGCAATACTATGACAGTGTCTTATGACACTGCCGAAGCAGGTGTGCTTCGACCTGAAGAAATCAAATACACTCAAAACGCTGCGGGCGGAACCCAACATAAAGTGACTTTCAATTACTCGACCCAGGATCGAGAAGATGTGCTCACCCGGTACCGCTCTGGAGCCCTTGAGTTAATGGATAAACGCCTGGCAAACATCATAGTGAGTACTAATAATTCCCGAGTCAGAAAGTACTCACTGATGTATCAACTCCCAGGGGTTATCAATAATGGTGTTGCTTACAGTGACCCAATCGGACAGAGCCGTCTGGAAGAGGTGAGATTGTGTTATGCCGATTCTGCCCATTGTGCGGAACCAATTAAATTCGATTGGTCAGATGTTGAACCTGGGGTATTTGAAGATGAAAGAATCTCCTTGACTGACCATGGGCCTATGTCCAGTGAGCAAGTAGGAAAAAGAGCATACTCTTACTACCTTCAAATCGTGAGTGGCTACTTTAATAGCGATCTGCAGCGAGATGGATTTTATCCTTATACGGTCTACACAGGTACAGATTTCGAAATCGGAGCAATAGCCGTAAGTAGTTCAGCCTTCGAGAACGTCGAGGAGCAGATATGTACTGACAGGAGACTATCCGGGGTTGATCAAACATTGTGCGAATCCATTCCTTCTCATGGTACCCGTATTGCGTTGGATCTCAATAGCGATGGATTGGATGACCTAATGGTTGTGCCTGCAATTTCAGGCATAGATGTGCATTTGAAAGCGTTTATTAATGCGGGTGATGGAGAATTTGAATATCATCCTGGATATTCGCTGCTCGATACTCCCGGCAGGGAGTTGAGCTTCTTTATAAGATACAACTCTGGTTCGAACAATGAAAATGAGCAGGTAGTACCATACCGTTTTTACTTCAGGGATATCAATGGAGATGGGCTAGCCGATGTTTTACGTCTGCCGATCGTACTGCCGACAGTTATAACACTCTTTTCAGCATTCCCAGATGATATTTCCGTCGCACTTAATACAGGTAATGGTTTTGCAGATTTCAATCAGTGGATGGATATTGATGACCTACCCGATCTATTGTCAGAAGTTGCAACAGAAGACGTGAATGGTGACGGACTTGTGGACATTATCGCCGCTTCCGGTGCGGTGGCGATTAATAGGGGAAGCTCTTTCCAAGCGGCGAGCCAATGGCGGATGTTCAGCGCGACAATGGGCCGTTACTCTAGCGGTTTGCCAGAGAATTCCAACCGCTACAACGGCAAAGTCGCACCGACAATCTTCGATATAAATGGCGACGGTATGGGTGATTATGTTTATATATCGACCTATGGAGACCCTGCTGTCGGTGACGATGAGCGGACAACGGGGGAGAATTGTAATCTTCCGGGTTGTCGAAAAATATTTATTGAAACAGCAATCTCAAACGGTGAGGATTTTGCAGCGTTGCAGAGCACTCAGTTTACTTACTCAGAAGAAAGCATGGGGTCTTTTCGAACTGCATATGACAGAGTAACGTCTACTTTCAAAGACATGAATCAAGATGGCCTGCTGGATATAGTCTGGTTTGTTGAAAGTGGCTCTAGTTCTCCCCTAGGGCCATCTCATTCCGGCCTTCCCAATAAAAGTTTCGCAGTATCGTTTTCACGAGGTGATGGTCACTTCACAAATCCCGAGCCAATTACTGCTGATCACCCCACATATGTTGTCGTGAATGCCCATCAGCCCAGGATCACAAGTGTAGACTCCGCCGCAGATGTCCGCTTAACTTACCAACCCTTTAATCTCCGCGATCCCGAGGGGGACTATATTCCGGAGAATGAGAAGGTCACTATTTACACACAATCGGAAAATATCAGCTCTGAAACCAATCGTTTGTTATCGATGAAATCAGTGCCGCATATGACTTCGGGTTTTGTCGGAGAGCCGGGTATACGTTCAACTGCTGTAATTGATCGAGCCGGATCTCGTCGCATGGGTGTGCATACACTCAGCGTCGATACTCCCAGCGGAACAGCTGTAGAAGACACCTACCATTACTACGACGCGAAATACCATCGTGGAGGATTTGGCAGCCTGGGCTTTGCGAAAATCGAGAAAACTTCAGAAGTTCAGGCAACGGGTGGACCGGTTAAATACTTGCGGACTACCTCAGAGTATAGTCAGGAGTTTGTGGACGCTGCACCAGAAAAATATAGTTTGGCGGGGCGTTTAACAAAACGAACGGTCGAGCATTTGAATTCACCCGCCGATACAAATCCCAAACGCATCAGTGAGTATCGTGCCAATTGGCAAGTGCGGGATTATAATCGGACGGTTGAACCGTACTATCTTGCGTACAAAGTTTCTGAGACCGAACACAAGTACGCGTTAGAAAACAGCGGTGTTCCAGTATCTGTGACTATTCAACAACTCTATGCTGCTGAAGGATTAAAATCTAGCTGTCAGATACCGGAAGCGGTGACATTCGCGGATCGGGTCATTGACACAGATGAGCATATACATACCAGCAGCGGCCTTCCGTTTACAAAAGTTGATGCGAACTGTGATGTCTATGGAACTCGTGGTAGTGAAGAAATCAACGGCGACATCGTTAGCAAAGATAACGGTCGTGTCCGTGGCCTAGTGAGACAGAACACTACGACGTATTGGGATAGTCGAACCACCGGAAACAAGGTCGCTACCTTTGACAACGAATACAATTATAGTGGTCAGCTCTCCCAAACAGTCCGGCAGGCGGGAGGGAGTGATGATGAAACCTTAACCACCGCGTATACATATAACGATTATGGCAGTGTCGAAACGGTGACAGAAAGCTGGGCCGGTAGTTCAAATGGTATGTCTGCGAACAGCCGGACAAAGCGAATTGACGAAGAATACTACTCTAGCGCCCAAAAGCTAACCTACACGGATGAACTCGGCCATGTCTCGATAGTAGTGAATGACCCCCGATTTGGCCTTGAAACGAAATTTACCGATATCAATCAGCTGGAGACCCATACCCAGTATGACCAGGTGGGGCGTCCAGTACTCGTCAGCCATGCTGATGGAACCACAACCCAGTTGGATTATCGGTATTGCTTTTTCTGTGGATTTGAGACGTACAACTCCTCCGTGAAATGGTATACACAATTGAAATCCACAGGGAAGAGCGCAGAGCGCAGCTACTACGACGATCTGGGTAGAGAGTTGGGTGGCCGCACCATCGGCCTCACCGGAACCCCCACCTATCAGTTTAAATGGCTTGACCGTTTCGGCCGAATAGTCGTGAGCTCGCAGCCCAACCGGGGTGGCGAGCGAAATCTTACCGCGTACTATTACGATACCGTTGGTAGGTTGGTGTCTACAAAACGGCCCGATCAGTCGGAGGAAAACCGTGTCTACTCAGCAGTCAATTGGATTGGGTTTGCCATAGACAAAACAGAGATAGTAGACAGTTTAACTCATAGCACAGTGCAGGTAGTGGACGCTAACGGGCAGGTTCGAAAAGTGACTGATGCCTTAACGAATACCATCGAGTATGACTATGACGGTTACGGTAATCTGGTCACCGCAACGACTACCGATGATCAAAGTACAGCAATCTCCCAGAGTATTCTTTATGATTCTCTAGGGCGAAAAAAGACCTTGATCGATCCTGATATCGGCACCGTGAACTTCAGCTACAATCCGCTTGGGTTGGTCTATGAAGAAACCGACGCGATGAGCCAGCGAACACTGTACCAGTACGATAAGTTGGGCCGACAAACTCGCCGCACCGATATCGGAGTATCCACTCAGGTGCATGATTGGGTTTACTATTCAACCCCTGGGGCCGCCCTAGGGTTAGTTGAGAGCGTAAACGGTGTAGACACAGAGGGGCGTGCTTACAGTGAATCCTACAGCTACGATGCACTGAGCCGTTTACGAGAAACGCGGCATGTCATTGGCGGTGGTACCTATGTGACGCAGCAACATTACGATGCCTTCGGGCGTCCCGGTGCATACACCTACCCCAGCGGCTTGGTCAGTCGAAATCTTTACAACGAGCACGGCTACTTGGTGGCTTTGGAAAACCCTTTGACGGACGATAAGTATTGGCACGCTACAGGTGATGATGCGTTTGGAAATATTACGGGATTTATTCAAGGCAACGGTGTCTCTACGGTACGCGGGTATGATGAAAAAACCGGTCGCATTGGAGATATTTTAGCGGGAGCGGGTGCTGTACAAGATCACGATTACCAGTTCGACACGGAAGGCAATCTAGAAAGCCGTACTGACAATCTCTTCAATCGCTCAGAATCATTCGTTTACGACGACTTAAACCGTTTGACTAGCGTCACAGGAGATTATGGCGCGGGCCAAACCATCGACTACTACAGCAATGGCAATATTAAACGACGCACTGATGTTAGCGGCAATGCGCTCTATGAATATGGCGACGGTGCTGGCCCCCATGCAGTGACCAGTATCGGCGGCAGTTCCTATACTTACAACGCTAAAGGCGAGATGACCACCGGTGGCGGGCGCACCGAAATAAAGTACACCGTCTATGGCAAACCAACCTTTGCAGAGAAAGGGGCGTATTCAACGCTGATTGCCTACGGTTCCAATAAAACACGCGTGCAGCGGGTCGATGATGGCCCGAGCGGCACGGAAACCACAACCTATGTCGAAGGCGTCTATGAACGTGTCGTGAAGGCAGGCGAAACTACTACTGAACGCCACTATATCGGTGACACCGCCATCGTTGATTCGCTGGATCAAGTTGTTTATCTCCATCATGACCACATCGGTAGTCTGGTAGCCAAAACTGATGAGAGTGGTAATCTCATCGAGACTATAGGTAACGAACCATGGGGCCAGCAAGTGGACCAATGGGGAGGTGTCGTCAAGCCTCAGGACTATGATCCGGATGAGACAGATATTGGCTTTACCGGTCATGAGCACATGACCGGTGTAGGGTTGATCCATATGAACGGACGGGTTTATGATCCGTTAATTGGTCGGTTTTTGAGTCCGGACCCGTACATACCAGCGCCGACAAATACACAAAGTTTCGATCGTTACTCCTATGTGATGAACAATCCCCTTTCTTTGAACGACCCCAGCGGTTTCACTCCTTGTGACTCCCACGGCGGCCAGTCCTATCCTGGTAGAGTGTCCTGCATAGGCAACTTCGGAGGAAGCTCGTCAGGTCAACAAACCGGCACCAGTCGAATTGAGGTCAATTATGATAACTATGGAATACCTATTGAACCCGATGATTTCCAAGGCGATTTCGACGAGTATCGAGGGAGTTTGTTTTCGGTTGAGAGCATATCGCAAACTGGGTACATCAAGTCGGGAGGAGGAACCTTAATTAGCCCACAGTTTACGACGCATTACGTAGGTGGTAATGTCTTTTCAGGATGGAGTGTTCAGAGTACTGCCAATGTTGGATTTTCTGCACAAAAGGGGCAAGATCACGGTTCTGGTGGTCAAGAAGGAGGGGTTAATTTTAACTTCGATCAGTTTGCAAATGAAATCAGAGACAGACGATTCGATACTACTGCTGTCCTAGGCACTCTTGCCACAACCCTTGGTGTTGGAACAATGCCGAAAACACCAGCCGAATTAAGAGGGTTGGGTGTTCCTAAAAATAAGTTAAACCCTTATACCGGTCAGCTTAGTCGTTGGTCTGGCCGGACGGGAAATCGTGCTTTAAGAGAGTTGGGCCGGACTGCCGGAGGTGTCGCTTTAGGTACGGCAGCAACAGGCTTACTTATTTTTGAAGGGTTTTATAACTGGGGTGTTATTGGCCGTGCAGCGGTAAATGCTACGACTTTTCAGAGTGACGATGGGGATTGATGATGGCTTTTTATGATGTGACAAAGCAAGAAATTTTTGATCAAGCAAAAAAACGTATTGCAAAAATATTTTCCATTCCAGTCGAAAGTTTGAATCTTAAAGATCGGTTTGATGGTGAGCTTCAAGCCAGTTTCGTCTCTGATTTTAAAGATAATGAATTTGATAGAATTAATTATGATCTTCAAGATGTTGCAGATAAATCTATGCGCAAAAAGCTTCAATCTGGCGATGTTGTGATATACACAGTTGAAGATTATTGCGAATATATGTGTGCATGTTTTGAGGTGAATCCTAAGGGTGTTTATAAGGTTCTTGGGTTTTAAGTAAGCAAAACTTACTGTTATCTTTCTGAAGCCCTAGTACCTGCTAGGGCTTTTTTGTTGTTGATTGCCTTTGCATGGATTGTTTGGCCTGATGTTTAAGTATCAATCCTTCAAGCACATTCTGTGCGGTCTGTTTATCCTCTTCATCAAATTGGCTAACAGCTTCAAACTGAAGTTTTAAGGCATCGTCTGGCCCCCGTAAGTCTTCCCCAAATACCAGCCAATCTAAGCTGACATGCAGTGTTAGGGCAATCTTCTCTAAGACCTCAAGCGATGGTTTAGCCTTACCTGATTCGTAGCGCCTAACTTGGTTAACATGAATCCCCATACGGTCGCCCATCTCTTGCTGGGTTAGGTCTAGGTCACGCCTTAGTTGAACGAGTTATTGTCAAAAGTGGTGTTTGGCCACCTGAATTAGGCGGCGGCCTGGTCACTTGTTTTCACCTCGATGCCATCTCTGAATTTCACACCGGTAATTACCTGTGCCAGATAGTTGAAGCCGCGTAAGCGGCGCCAGTTTTCCTCAGCGCACATTCCCAACTTGTACATCATGTGCAGCATGCCATCTCGCGACAAGCAGCCCTTCGAGCGTTTGGTACGATGACGGATTGTACCGAAGGTGGACTCTATGGGATTACTGGTGCGGATGCTCTGCCAGTGCTTCGCTGGGAAACTATAGAATGCCATCAGTTCCTCCTGGTCCTTTTGTAAACAGAGTGTCGCCTTTGG
>CACSIL010000010.1 GCA_902705825.1 Halioglobus japonicus
GCCGCCGCCACCACCACCACCTGATCCGGCAGACGCAATAAAATCCGTTTGCATATTGGTACCACCAAAGCCAGTAAGCCCAGTACGACCATCTTGCCCATCTTGCCCATCTTGCCCATCTCGACCATCTTGCCCATCAGCTCCACTGGCAAACTCGCTTGCTAATCCTCCTCTACCGCCAGCACCACCATTGCCGCCCAAGCCACCATTTCCTCCATCGCCACCTTGTGCGTTTGAGCTACCTGAATTGCGACCATTCGAGCCTAATTTTCCTGAAAATCCAGCGGAAGCATTCCCGCCACCCTGCCCTGTTAGCCCATCTGTTCCCGTTGCGCGGTCACCGAAGGTATCATCGAACGAAGTCCCACCTGCACCACCAGCAGGAAACTCTGATCCACCAACAGCGCCATCCCTACCCAAGCCACCACTGCCACCAGTCCCACCGCCAGCGCCGGGTGTGGAGCCTATCGCTGTTGAATCAATTAGACCGCCGTCAACGGTCATATCCCCAGTGGCGACTAAGCGCGCAATACGAGATCCAGTAAACCGCAAGTTGTCATCAAAATTTAAATTGCCCTCGTAAGTCCAGACTGACTCGTTTAAATCATTCACTGAATGGACAAATAATGACAAATCAGCGAAGGCCGTTGACGTACCAGACACAGTGATAACGCCGGTCCGGGTATCGAAGAGCACATCAGCCGCATAACTATTTAGCGGCAACATCGCACAACTAATACAGGCAAGGAGTGTTTTTCGCATCATTTTATGTTCCCTCTAAGCAAGTAATAGACAGGATATAGCTACATTAAAACACGAAATTCATGAGTCTTTTTAGATGAAATTCTTATAAAGGGTTTAAAAGGAGGCGTCAAATGGAGCATCGGACAAGCGCACCAAAATGGCGCTGTTATCTGTAATTAACAGATCCAAACTGGCACCATCTGCAAATTCAAGGCTTAACGTTCCGTTATTATCGCCAGTTATTGAAATGCTGCCTAACTCATTGATAATCGCTACGATGGTTCCATCCTCATGTTGGGATATCGCGATATCACTGGCGGAAATGCCTTCACCAAAGTTGAGACTAAGGTAATCAGCTGCGTTTTCACCAGTCAAATTCAGCGTATCATGGCCATCTCCGCGCTCATAACGGAAGGTACTTTCAGCGTAGTCAACATTGGTCACCGAATAAGAAAATTCGATATTATCATCCCCCGCACCGCTATCAATGCTGGCTTGAGCGGTTGCGAATACAACGATTCTATCGTTGTCATCACCACTGGTAATCGATGCATAAGAGGATGAGGCAACGCTAATATCGTTAGCGCCATCGCCTGCATCGATAGTTACACTCCTGGCTCTGCCCGATACAAACGTATCATCACCACTGCCCAGATTTGCTGTAACGGTTCCAGTATCAAAAGCGCGAATGCGGTTATCACCAGTGCCAGTTTGTACATTTAGACTCGTGTTCTCAAACGTTTCAATACGGTTGTTACCATCGCCGACAGATACGCTAACGCTCTCTGATCTATTTACATCAACATTATTCCGTCCATCCCCGAATTGGGCATTCACATTCCCACCATTTCCGGCAAAAAATCGATTATCACCGTTGCCGGCACTAAGCGCGAGCGCTTGGCCCTCAATTGCGCGCACATCATTACGCCCATCGCCGAGTGTCACCGCGGCTCTTGTATTGCTATTAAGGGTGATGGCATTGTCACCATTGCCTGCAGTTATCGCGGCATTTCGTGAAGCGTCGCTTCGTATCGTCGTGTCACCATCCCCTGCAGCAACGGCCAGACGGTTTGCATATAGAGTAAAAAGGTCACCGTCATCGCCATCAACAGCGATGGAGACATCTTGCACCTGGCGAACATCCACGCGGTTGTTATCGCCCTTCACTGTAAGTGCGGTCGCCTGACCTGAATAAACCGATAAATCACTTTGGTCGCCATTAACGCTCAGGCTCGATTGATCTACATATTGCAATCTCAAATCATTCTTGTCTCCTAGTGCATTAATGATTGCAGTCTCTCCTCGCATTACTGTGACGTAACTGTCATTCGAAACAAGCGATGCGGAAAATGCTGCATTTTCCTCCGAGCGAAGATGCAAGTTGTCAGCACTCGCCAAAACATCAGCATATTGGCTTTGCTTTGCGTAAACAAAGGCATCATCCGCTTGGACGGTAACACTCGCCCGCTCGACCTCCGACAAATATACTTGGTAGCTCGTATCACGGCCACGCGTATCAACGTCAACCTCTCCACCTACGGCATTGACAGTTACACCAAAGGAGACTGATGCTATAGATTGAAAACTTGATAGTAGTTCAGCGCTTGAGCCACCGAGTGTACCGGTGGATGCTTTAAGAAAACCTTGAAAATGAATTATCAGTAACGCTGCTTGTCTAGCACGGGAGAGGATACGATTGATTCCTGAATCAAAGTGCTGTGGTGACGTATCAGCACTCTTGGTGTTATTTGTAGAGTTATCAGCATGATCAATTACCAGACGAGAGTTACGAACACCAGCGCTCACACTCGACCCATCAGAGCTTTGTATGCGGCTGTAACTTGTGCTCGCCAAATGCGACACCTGTAGTGTTGGCACGATAAAACTCCTTTTTATCTAACACACGATTGCGTATTGCAATGCTTCTCCTATTTTAATATCACGGTGGTCAATATTTGCCTAATTGTTTTTGCCAAGCTACATAAACACTATCTAGTGATCTAACCTTAGTCCCTTTCTCCAGGGAACTATTTTCGTTATCGAGCTGCAGTGTATGCTCAGACTGACCTGATGATTCAATAAATGTAGGCATGTCAGCGATTGTAAACCCCTCTTCGCCAGCCCTTTACATCGAAAAATGGTATCCTAATTCCGGCACCATTTCCGAAGTGTCGACACTCCGCATCAGGCCGGAAACGGATTCTTTTCGTCAGGTTTAAGCCAATCACTGATTTGACTCATGTTGGCCGACACGTTCTTAGTTGTACGAAGCTAGCTGGGATACTAGCGATTTTTTTGTTTTCTCGGCGATGTATATCACCTACAGTTACGATGCTGGTTCACGACTATGTTAACAGTTCAGTCTATGATGTTCAGAGCCCGATTTTTATGCCGCCTAGAAAACAGATGCGCTGTCTTCGCGATCAGGTACAGAGGCATGGTTGATTCAACACCATACCCAATGATCCAAGGACAGCCGCTGTCGGGGTGCATTGCCAAAACGTTGATGCATTCGATCGGCGAACGGTTTATCGAGGGTCTCAGGGGCTACGATATGCCCCTGATGGTGATTGAATGCATACGCGTTCATGCCCGGTTTGATGCGGGTGGAGAGGCAATTCTCTAAACCCTGCGAGTGATCCAAAACGGAGATACATTTTGGTTCCTGTGATTGGTATGGGCATGTTCGTGGTCCTTTGTTGTTCGTTACAGTTTTTCATTTGGGTTTACCGAATCACAAGCAGAATCGTAGAAGCCCCTCCTGCCAAATTTAGCATCGAAAAATATATGCAAGGGTCAAACAAGCTATTGTCAGCTATGAATGCCATATATAGAGAAGTGCGACGTCGCCATGAAGCGAGCAAGTAGATTTCCGCTTTCATCAGGTTGGACCGCCTAGGCCAATGGATTTACCAAATAGTTGGGGTAGTGGACAGGCTTAGGTGAATATCACGAGGACCGGACAGCACCAGCTTAATCGAGAAGCCAATATCTTATACCGGGGGAATCTATTGTCCAAAAAGAAGGCCAGCTCGGCGAGGAGCTGGCCTTTACGGCAAATCGATTAGACGCTGGCTTACGCAAGTGAGGGCTCCATGTCCGACACGGGTTCTTGTATTGGGGGAAGGGTGTGTTTTCTCGCTAGAAGCCAACGATGAACCTCCTGGTAGAGGCTGGCGACACGCAACGCATCATCACTGATGATGCTCGTTGTGTGGTGCCAGGTATTGTCTTTATTGTAGCTTCGCTGAAGGTTTTGATCGGTGTTTGATTTTCGGCTTGTGGGGTCTCGTTAGTCATCTTAGTTTCCTTTCGGTTCAGGTCGCGTTATTGTGACCAGTAACCCATGGAATTGACAGACGCGGTGTAGAGTGGGCAGCTTGTCATCCATGGACTAGGACTTTTGTAATACGTGGGCCCACTGAAAGCGGGAAGCAGGCACATTGGCTAGCGAGACTACAGCAAACCGTGCTGCGCGAACGAATAGGTATCAGTGCCGCCAACCACGATATGATCAAGCACCCGCACGTCAATCAAGCCTAATGCTGCGACCAGTCGTTCAGTGATCCGCCTGTCCGCTGAGCTGGGCTCACTGACGCCGGAGGGGTGATTGTGCGCAAAAATCACTGCAGCAGCGTTAAACTGTATTGCCGCCTTGACGACTTCGCGGGGATAGACAGCTGCCCCGTCTATCGTGCCCCTGAAAAGTTCCTTCAATTTGATGAGGCCGTTCTGGCTATCGAGCAACAATACCCGGAAAGATTCATATTCCAAACCGTTGAATGAGAGCGTAAGGAAGGCGCTGGTATCGTCGGGTTTGCTAAAAATGCACTCAGGTTTATGTAGGCGTGTTTCCAGGATGGACAGTGCTTGTTCAATAATCAATTGGTCAGACATTTGTGTGGCTTTCTGGTTATAGGTTGGTGAGTTTTCGCCCTTGATACACTGTTATTGCCCCCACGTTGGGAAACAGAGGGTCAGCAGATTGAATGCGCCGGAACATTGTGACCCCGGCGCATCCCACAACTTCAGCGACCGAAATGTCGAGCAATTCTCGGATGCGTTATGCGAAAATACAGATCAATGAGACGCACCCGCTCCAGCTTTCGACTTCGGGTGGAGGGCTTGGACTCGGTGAGATCTCCGCGCAAGAAATCACTCATCCAGCGATTATCGGGGTCATCACCCATCGCCTCATCCACGAAGGGTGTGATGTAGGGCTCGCCGTAGGGGTGGCGAATGTCCATATTGTGGGTATCGCGTAGGCAGTTGGCGAGTTCATCCAGCCATTCCCTGCGCGAAATTTTGATGTTTCGCGCGGCAATCCATAGTCTACGGTAGTAATGTTCACTCAGTAACTCAGCATCGGTCGCTACAACGACCACTCGTTTGCTTGCATAGAACATTTCCTGTTTCCTTCTTTATTGGGTTCTAGGGTGGTAGCACAACCTAGGGGTGCACTCCCGCCTTTTCGGGAAACAGGGTTAATGCGGCATGCACTGGAAGGCAAGGTAATTGAACGCACTTATGTGCCGTGATGATCCAGGCGGTGCGGATTGATTGCGAGCAGTACATAGATCTACCATGTTGAGAGAAACGATGGCGCGTAGAGTGGCGCTTTCATTTCGATGTCACGCCATCGACCTCCAAAAAACACTCAAATTTACTATAATGAAGTCGGTATTCTTGAACGGATGAGATCAACGACAGTGCCCATTAAACGTGTTTGACGATATCGTTTATCAGCGCATGCGACATATCCTAATGTCGTACCGCAATTTGCGCACGAGTACAGACGGTCGTTTGTACGGCTGGGGAGAGCTTGCGGGCGATATCTCCGTCTATTGTGACAAACCGTTCCCGAGAAATAGCCTGGAGAACTTTGTCCGAGGGTGGGACGAGGACCAGGGCGACAAGGGAGCGCACTTAAATAATTCATCAGGGCCACGCATTGTCCACAAGTTCTCCACCCCTGCGCCTGACCGCATTGATGCCATCATCGAATTCCTCACGGACCCGGAAAGCAAGGGATACTTCTGCGAGAAAGCGGTGCTCCTGGCCTGCAGCACCCTCCAGGCACCCTATTTTCTGCAGCACTACCTGGACAATGAATCCGGCCCCGATGACTTTTATCAGCTGGATCAGTTCAAGAACGACTTTCATTGCCGATATCACTGGGCTGCAGACGACCGGTCATATGATCTGGTCGTTACCCTCTTAACACCACTTGCGAACAAAGCCGCCCTCGTCGATGTTGCGATACAATCAATTCTGGTGCCTGGTGATTATGCGCATGCGACGCGGCTGATTGACGATGAGCCACAGCTTTACCAGGGTTGGTGCGTGCACAGCCACTCTCACAATATGTTTGTCTTCGTAAAACACGTTCGCACCCGCCGCACGGTATTTTATCTTGCCATCGGGTATGGCCGACTTTCCGGCGGACACCCGTTCCCCGACCGATTAGTCTTGCTGGAACATCTGGAACCCTTGCCGGGGTTTGGCGAGTCTGGTGAGACGGGCTACCCGGCGACGCTCGGAGATATAAAAGAGGAGTTACTGGATCGCTTTTTTGACATGGCACTGGATAAGGGTTGACTCGCAGAATATGGTCACGCTATGAGAGATGAGGATTTGATTCAGCTGTGGCAGCTGTATCAAGCCAATATAACCAATCACCGTCAGTACAGCCTGCGAGACCTGGGGCTGGCGGTAGGCACGCCCACAGATCGGCACTTCGTGTCGAGCGAACCGTCGACGGATGCCGCCAAATCGCGCGTCGAACAGTTACTGGGTGCCTGGCAGAACAGTGCGCTGGCAAGGATGTCGGCCACAGGCAGTGAGATCATGGAAGATGAACAAAAGCTTATTGAGCTAAGTATGGAGTTTTTACTAACGGCTGACGCCGTGCGCCCTGCACGCTTTAATGAACTGCTTGATCTGGGAATACCGGTCAATTTCCAGCATCCGGCTTACCTGGAAACGGCGTTACACATCACCTGCTCACGCAACGCCGCGAACGGTCTCACGAGGGTTTTGTTGGAACACCCGCAGATTGATCTGCTGTTGCGGGACCAGTTTGGCCGCAGAGCCTGGAACAATGCCGTGTTCTTTCGACTTGAGCAGCCACTCGCAGACACAGTGACGGCTGCGACTATCAAGCAGGCAGCTCTGGAGAACCAAACCGAGGCGGACTTTCACCAGGAATACCGGGAAGACCTCGCCAAATGGATCACGACTGATTGGTACGCCTCACTGGCGCGCAGCCGAGGTGATGTCTGGTCGCCTGAATACTGAGGGATCGTGCGCTACCACCGTGCTTAGGGCGAAAGCTCGGACCAGTCGGCAAGTTCGTTCCCGGCAAACACGAGTGGCTCCAGAGACAGGTTGAACGGCCCAAGCTGAGTTTCGATCTGCGCCAGTGCCTGCAAGATGTCCTTACGCTCCCAGGTCGTCATCAGGGGCTGGCGCTGCTGTGATCGCAGCTGAGCGTTCTTTGCTTCGAGGGATTCGAATGCTGCACCCATCTTTGCTATTTGGGCGGCGTTATCGCTCCCTGCGATTGTATCGCTCAAAGACGTCTGCGCGTAATACAAGCGGTTCAGATTAATCGGGTGGTCGACCGGACGTTCGCCGAGGACGGTCTCACGTTGCAGGTGGAAGTTCAGTGCCATATTGATCCACGGAAAGTGAACCGATCGATGGTCCAGGTTTAGTGCTTCAAGCGCGAAACGGTCTGCTTCGAATTCCATGTGCTGGTAGCGCGAGAGTGATTGTCCGACGGCGAGCGGGACGTCCAGCGGTAAAATGGCGCGCGGATCGGCGTGATGACCCAGTACCAGATGCCCGAGTTCGTGCAGCAGAATAAACGTTGCAGCACCCGCCACAGAATCCACCACTTGCCGATCAAGGGTTGCCAATGGCGTGTCCCACTGCCACGCCCGAAAATCCGGAAGCGGTTCGCCGTACTGATAATGTCGATAAATGAGCGCAAATAATAAGACGCCCAATGCATCGTCAAGCGGGATGTTAGGGAACTGCGGCAATGGATCCAGATGGGCTAGTCCGCTGGGCAACGCACCGCATAGACTCGACCAATAGCCACAGGCCGAGATAATGTTCATGAGACCATTGCCGATGACGATTTGGCCGGGTGGTTTGGAATAGGCCGCACACAGGGGTAGCGGTATGACGAAGACGGTGCAATCCGCTAATAACCTGACCGGTTTGGCGTCCACAAAGTACAGTAGATTCCGTTCGATCAGGTCTAGCAATGCGTGTGTGGGCCGCGTATTGCGCGTGATGGTGTCTGCATCGCGGCGAATGATGTCGAGTTGGCGCTGGATCATCGGAGGCGTAACCTGATCAGAGGTTAGCTGTAGTGTTTCACTGAGATCTGCGGCGAGCGTGGCGGGATCAATCATGAGCGGGCCGGTTTGGGCGGGTTCTATTAAAGGGCGTCGAGTCCATCGAAGCGCCTCGCTCGGCTAGCTAGCCGGAGCCTCCACATGCTTACCTGGAGGCGCAATGGCCAGCGCTTGCAACTCTGCAATAAGCTGCTCAAATTGCGCTTGGCTCAACGTCGTGCCGTAATAACCATCACAGCACTCGACGAATCGGTAGCCTGATCGGGTCTTATCAATCGCGACGATCTTTTCCTGCTCTGGACCCAGGCACTCGATGATGGATGGACTGCCGGGTTCCAGTACGTCGTTGTGTCGCTCTTCGTAATCCATGGTGACTCCTTCCTTGCCAACGTTCATGCAAGTTTGTCTTTGTAGTTCGAACTGAGCGTGCTGTCCAGTGCTCACTGCAACTTATCGCTCCTCATCACCGGGTTAGGCGCTTAACTCGAGGAGACCATTTATGTCTGTGGCGCGCGCCATGGATTGCCGTTCATAGCCAGTGTCGCCTGCCATGAAGGCCCTGGCCCGTCAAACAGCACACCTACATCAGGCCCGCCTAAGGCTAGCAGGGGATCACGCAGCAAGCCCAGAATGGCCAGACAGGTCTCTCTTCTCAGGTTGAGTACATGATCGGGGCCCTGAGAGTAGCGTGCTGTCGTGTCAGCAAATGCAGTGGCGAGGATCTGATTGATGCGGTGTCGGCGGTCTGCATCATAGAAACGGGCGCTGGGCGGCACCCGCGCATCGAGATGGAAGAGGCGATTGAGTGTGAGCGGGTGGGTCTTTTGGAACTGACCGCTGAGCAGATCCAGGCGAGTAAAGAAATCGAACGCGCTGTGCAGGTAAAAATGTCCTACGTCCTGCCATTGGGGTTCAAGGTAGTCGAGCGCGATCTGGTCGGCTTCGTGCTCCTGACGCTGTTGGGGGGTCAGCGATTCCTCAATAGCGGCACCGGCGGATAGGTCGAGCGCGATTGGCGCGTCGCCGAAATGATGTTCCAGATGGGCCAGCTCATGGAGCAGTATAAAGGCTATGCCGCCTGCACTGGAGATACGCGCCTCGTGCGCCATGGCCGGGGTTGCGAGACCCTTCATATTGGGCAGGCCGCCCTCGCCCGTAAAGTAGTGGTGCAGCAATGTCATCACCAGCGTGTTGAATAGGTTGGCCAGCGTTTGGTCGGGCAATGCCGAGATGGGATAGCAGGTATCGGCGGCGTGCGGCAGTGCGCCGATGACGTGCGCCGAATACGCAGTTGTCTCGATCAGGTCCAGCAAGCCGCTACCCACTATGATGATGCGCCGGTCGTCCCTGCGGGTTGAATACGCGGTGCACAGCGGAAAGGGCAAGACGTAAACCTCACACTCACCCAGCGCCTGACGGCTCTCGGGCCGCACCAGTGCCAGTGGCTCGCTCACGATATCAAAAAGCGCGGTGAGTGCAGGGTCTTCGCTGTCCAGCTGCAATCGCGTGCGGGCAATCTGCGCGACTTACCGATCGATCTGGGCTTGCGAGAGCTGCTGGGATGCCATCGCGCCCATCACACAGGTTCGGGCACCCAACGTGTCAATCAGCGTCTGTGTGTCCAATACCATCGCTCGACCCTATCCCGCACATGGCGACCCCTCCTTCTGACGTGCCTTCCAATCCGGCAGATAGAACGCGCACCGCGAGCAGACCGCGAGGAAGCGGGTCTGGTATCTCCTATACCGTAGGCAACATGACGAGCACCCTCCGGTGCAACGCAGGTGGAAGGAGATTGAAGAATGAAAAAGCAACCCCATCACGCCACGACCCCAATGCTGCTTGAGCGCACTCCGGGTAATACCCTCGATATCGATCGTACGATCAATCAATTTCTCCATTCGCTGGGACATGACGACCCTACCACGCATTTCTACACCGCCCTTCGTCAGCTCTTCGTGATTGTTAACCACGTATTGTGGGAAAACAAGCTGCCCGATGATGTCCTGTTTGCTGTGAATGTCAGACGTGGCGCGGTAGGCCATTACGCGTCGGCCAGGTGGCAGCACAAAGCGGGCGATTGCGCAGATGAAATCGCGTTCAACGGGGGCTATCTGCGTCAGGAGGGCGGCCTGCAGTTTATACAAACGTTCGTCCATGAATGCTGCCATCACTGGCAGTTTCACTGTGGCACACCCGGTAAACGGGGTTATCACAACAAGGAGTTTGCCGCCGAGATGCGCCGCGTGGGACTGGAGCCCATCAACGTGGGCGCAGGACCTGGCAAGGATACCGGCACGCGCGTCTCGGACAAGATCATTGAAGGCGGCGCGGTAGCGGTGTTGTACCAACGCTTAATCGCGGCAGGCTTTGAAGTGACCTGGGCCCATGCTGTGCAACAGACCAATCAATCGCCCGACCAGGACGAGTCTATTCGCCGGAAAAAACGGGCCTCCAAGACACCCTATTCCTGCCCCGCATGCCAACTCAACGCGTGGGCCAAACCTGGCGTAGCCCTGGTGTGCGGTGAGTGCGCGACCCAACTGGTGGAGCACAGCGCATGAGTCGTCTTGATCAGGCCATTGCCGCTGGCCATCAAAAAAGGGATGGCGAACGACACGCAGACATCACGTTGTCTCAGGGCGAGATCTCTGGCTTCCTCGCGAGCAGACGGCGAGGAAGCAGTTTCCAAAACGGGCGTAGTCTTTCTTCCTGTGGTTTGCGCACCAACGTGCGCTTGCCACCACCAATGTCTGCTGGTTAGCGCGTGCGCTGAAGCAGGTTAACTGTTTTTCCCCACGTCGGGAAAACAATGGAGTTGCAATTCTATATGACGCACCTGATTCACATACGGCCATGCACGGTATGCGGGAGATCGCCGACCGCACGGCAACGCGGTAGTGCCACCAGTGGGCTGATCTTTGTCATGTTACTGGGCAGCGTCATCTGGCTGGTCACGCTGATGCTGGGGTTTGCCAATGGCCTAATGGCAAGCGCCGGTTTTTTGGTGCTTTGGGCGCTCATCCGCGTGTGGCCGCTTGTTTTTCTTGCGGTCCTTCTTGGAGGAGTCGCTTGGCTGATCATGTACGGCTCAACGTTGCTGAATGTCTTTTTCTAATTGACCCTGGAGAACTGAGATGTCTGACAATCAACGCACGTCAAAATCGGACAACAACGATGCCGCCTGGGCGTCTCTGGTGGCGCATCTGAACACGGTGCAGCCGCTGCCATCCGCCCTGATCCGCGCCGCCTATCTGGAACACGTGGCCCAGCAAAGAAGCGCCTGGTGCGCCTTGCGGGCCGAATGCCTGGAGCTGCGCCATACCTGGGTGGATGCGGCTGAGCTGATCAAACCCTCACTGGCGGACGGCCTGACGCCACACCTGGACGGCGTGGTGCGTGACCATGCCCTTCGGTCCCCACTTAAACCGTCACTCCCGCGCGCGGGTCTCTGGGCGCGCGTGCGTGATGACATCCGGAGGTTCTTCCAATGACAGAGCAAAGACCTGAACCACTGCCCAATGAAGTCCATTCGCAGGCCGATGGCCGCGCGCTGATCATCGCGATCGCACGCCACCGTTTAGCCGCACTCGGTGTGTATACCCGCAGCGGGCTGGCCTGGATCGCCAACTCCCTGGGCATCGCATTTGTGGTCGCCATAGACGTCACGGTATCTGGTCAAATCGGCAGATTCTTTTTTGAGCCCATTCCTGGTGCCACGCAAATCGGCCTATTTGGTTGGAAGACCGTCCTCGCCGCCACCCTGTTGAGTGCGCTGGTCCAGCACCTGGCCTCACAGCGAAAACAGACTTCGGCCGTCTTGCGCCTGATTGATGAATGGGCCCCGCGCTTTGCCCTGATCTACATTGCCGGTGCGTCACTGCTGCTGATGGCCACCATGAGCGGTGCGATCTATCCCGAGGGGGCATCCGAGTTTAGTGATGCTGACGTCCCGGTGTTGTCCCAGCTGATCAATGACTTTAGTGCTGGTCTGCTAAATCCCGTGGCCAAGCTCGCCTTTGCCCTGGGCTTTGGTACAGTGTTGGTCGGCACCATCTTTGCGCTCTCGAAGCTGCTCGACGGCTGGTTTACGGCCCTGAGGCAGATTGTGGACAAGGCTACGCACGCCCGTGCCTTGGCGCAGGCCGCGCAGGTGGTCACCACCACTCGGGTGGACTACCGCCACAAGGCCGCGCGCTATAACGCCGCCATTGCCCATCCCGTGTCCGATGAACAACTGGCTTTTGCCCTGATGGTCTATCAAACCGCTGCCGCTGTGATCGCCGATTTGCGGTCGCACGCCAACAAGCGACCACAGGCGCAGTTCCCATCATATCGCTCGCCCGCCAGTGAGGTCACCGGCGAGGCCATCGACACACTGGCAGCGTCCTGCACCTTAAATGCCATCCTGGCCGCGATCCGTACCCAGGACACCCAGGATAGCCGCAAGGGCTCAGACACAACCGGCAAAACCGATAAAACCGATACCCCAAATACGGAGGATTCCCCATGAGAGCGTTTGAACACAATTTAGTACGACTGATCATAGCCGCCAACCTGACTGCCCCCCTGGTCCACGCCGGTGATCTGGTGATTGGCGCAGACGTCTCGGCATCCGTGGCGCTGGTGAGTAGTCAGGACTATGCCGATGCGGTGGCCCAGCAGGTGTACCGCAAGGTCATCACCATGGAATACGGCGATCGAGTGGTTCTGAAAACTCTGGGTGATGGCGGTATTCAGCACGTAAAAGGCCAGTCGCTACAAATCACCCGCCAGATGCCGCCCCAACGCGCGGCCAGTCAGGTCGCTGCGGCGATCCGGGACTTCCCCAACAGGGGCCAGAGCGAAAGCTCAACCAACGTGTTGGGCTTTCTGGAGAACAATCGCTTTGATTGCACCTCCGAGGGCGCTGCGGTGTGGCTTCTGACCGACGCCATTGAACAGAGCGCTGAGGTTAGCGGCAATGCGCTGCTGCAGGGTAAGCCACTCCCTGCACCCTTTGCACAAACCCTCGAAGGCTGCGAGGTCGTCATGATCGGTGTAGGCCGCCTGGCCGGTGGCGGCACGCTGCCGCGTTCACAACTGCAGGCGCTAAAAACGGCCTGGACCGATTGGCTCACACTGGCCGGTGCTACCACCATAACGCTTCAAGTGAATCCCTAAGGTGAGTGCCGTGCAGTCCAAGCCACAACCCGCATCCCCCTCATCACAGAGTGTGATGGGTCTCTTGATGGTGACCGGCCTCGCGGTCTGGGCCACGCTGCAATTGGGTCCCGTCTTGGTCGGAGGAGACATACAGCCTCTCCCCGCCTTCACGGCAGGCCTCGCCGTCCTGGGTGCATTGCGTTTGGTCGTTGCATTACTGAACCAACTCGCCCGGCTCCTCGACTGGCGGGCCAGCCACACGGCCACCGGTAAAGAGGGCACCGCCCGCTGGGGCACACTCAAAGACCTGCGGGATGAGCTTGCATCCAAGGATGAGGGCCCGTTCTGGGGCACCCTGGTCGACAAGCCTAACCGTGGCCTGTTTATACCGTTCAGCTCGAACGCCTATGTTATTGGTCCATCCGGGGTGGGTAAGGGGCATACCGCTGTTGTCCCGATGATCCTGACGATTATGGAGTCCAAAATCATCACCGATTTTAAGCCAGAACTGTTGATGATTTGCAAAAAAGCACTGGAGGCCATGGGCCAGGTGGTAGTTCCCCTGAACCCCTTCGGCAAGTACGAAGACCGAGTGGGTCCAACCGAGTGCCTGAACCCACTGGATGTCATCACCGATGACCTGTTCCGGCCGGGTGGCCTGCGTGACATCTTCGGTGACGCCAGAGACATGGCAATGCAGCTTCACGGGGAACCGGTCAAGGGCGAAGGGGAGAATAAGTTTTTCCGGTCCGGCACACGCAAGCTGATCACGATGGCCAGCCTCATCAACTGCATGTTCGACGGGTACGACGCCACGCTGGGCGATGTCTCTCGTTTACTGGAAGACCGAGATGCGTTTGAGAATGAGCTGCGGGCCATTGTCGGGGTGGATATGAAGGGCAATCCCCACCCCAATGGTCCCCTGGTACTGGAGTCCGCTGATTGGGCCATCGATCAACCGCCAAACGATGTCCGTGCTTTTGTGAAAACCCTGCGCGGCAGAGCCAAAGGCTTACTCGCACTGATGTGTAAGGGGGATGGTCGTACCTACGATTCCTTTGCCGAAGGCGCAGAGCAATCCCTGGCCCAGTTTGGGTTCGGGCGCTTGTCATCGTCGCTGGGCCGATCAACGTTCGACTTTGATGAAATCAAATCGGGCAAAAGGGCCGTTAATGTGTTTTTGGTGGGCGATGCCAGCCGCACTGAGGCCACGGAAGATTACTTCGGGCTGATGCAGTGGTACATGCAGCTCAAGCTCAAGCGCCACCCCAATAAAGATGTGCCGGTGTATCAGATCAATGATGAGGCCAGCAATTACAGCGTCTATGGCCTGGTCGCCCTCAAAACCTGGGGGAGAGGCTTTGGGATCAGAACGATTGAGTTTTTTCAGAACTTCGCCGCCTACGGTGAAAAACACGGTGACCATGCGGTTGATGTGTTGAACTCTGAAGCCGAGATCAAGTTGATCCTGCCGGGCCAGCGGTCCGCCTCCACGATAAAGCAGATCGCGGAAGTGCTGGGCAATGATTCTGTCATGACCGCTAGTTTGTCGGCGGGGCAGGACGACAGTGGTTTGCATGAACACATGAGTGAGAGTGCACGGCCCCTGGCCACCGAGGATGAAATCCGGCGCAGTGCGCACGGTACTTTGATCGTGCGCCAGCACTATCCCTTCCAGCAGGTCCCCGTGTCGTACTCGGAGATTAATCCCCTGCGTGACTTGGCGGACATCAATCCGCACCACGGGGTGCCGTTCCTGAAAAAAGTGAAGCTCAAGCTTAAAGGCTGGAGGACGTTCGTATGAGCCGTTACACCCATCGCAAGGTTAGACCGTTGCGCATTGTCGCGATGCTGCTGCGAGGCGTAGGCCGCTTACTCGCCCGGTGGCCATTGCTGCTTCTGGTCGGGTTCCTGATCTCGCCTATCGGACCGCACCTGCGGGTGCAGTACACCTATGAATTGCGCGGTACACACCGGCAGATGTTGGATTGTGACTATCTGGGGTCGCGTGGGTTTGTGACCTATGTGCGTTATGGGGAATGCCCCTTAATCACCATTTTGGATAACCGTGAGGATCGATGAGGACCTGTGAGCAAAACGGGCGATAAAACGTAAGGCAACACACGGCCAGGTGGCCTCGCCTTCACCGCTGGGCCGTGCAATCAATGACGAAGGCACATAGAGGACATTACAATGAACACACAAAGCAACGAGGCACCGGCGGACAATACCGCCCAGGGCCGCAAACCGGACTTTATCGCTTACAACGTCACGGAAGGCAAAGGCGGTAAAGGCTACTTCCATAAAGTCGGCGCAGCCTGGCAGCATAAGGATGGTCAGGGCTATGACCTGCAACTGGACAGTATGCCAGTCGGTGGTCGGGTCACCCTGCGGGAACAGCGTGAGGAGCGATTGCAGGAGCTGGACGGTCAGCGTCAGGCCCAGCACTCCGAACAGGTCCCGACGCAAGCCATAAATCAGGGCCATGAGCAAGAACGCTAAACGGCCCAGTCGGCTGAGCTTCGCAGGGCGTGATCCGGACCTGCGCCGGGACACCCCTGCGTCTTTACAATCACAATCGCCGGTGCAACCGGCCTTTGAGCAGGTGCGTGATCCACTGATCCGTGCGCAGCACAAGGCCATGGAAAAAACCGAAGCCCAGCGCCGGGGTGAAAGCGGACGCGGTTCCACGATGGTGAAACTGGACAAGCCTTTCCCGGAACTGCGCCCAAAGAATGATAACTCTCAGATCAGGCCTGCTTTTAATCAAGCCTGGCTGCAGGAGCAGCGGGCTGCGCGAAAAGCGGAGCTCGAAGACCAACGAGAAGCACTGCCCTCACGGGAAAGAGAGCCCGCCCCTACGCAGGAGTGGACACGATAATGGCTACATCTTTAATAGGATTCGAGGGCCGAATACATCTGATATCCCTGAAAGTCCATGATGCGGCTTTGCCGGGAGTGAGAATAAGCCAACGGACTAACGCGGCACAGGAGGCGCTATGAAAGACGACATAAACACAGGCGACGGGGGCCAACACAGCGAGCCCGACATGGCCGACCCGCTGGCCTTCCCCACATTGGCTTATGACGTGGACAAATACCGAGCAGCGCTACCAGAGGGTGAAATCCCTGAAGAAGAGGCACAAGCCTACCTGGAAGCTCTCTGGCACATCATGCACACGCTCGTTGATATGGGCATGGACCTCAACCCTGCCCACAGTTTAATTGACCACCCCAGTGAGAAAACTGGCACTGATTCTGAAAAGTCAGTACAACAAACTGTTAGCCCCTCCTTCAACCAGAGGGGCAGCCGTGAAGCGAAACAAGAGAAAGAGAAAGCCGATGAGTGAACCCGAAACACAGAAAGCACTGATCTATTGCCGGATATCTTCGATCAAACAACGGGTCGAGGGTTCAGGTCTGGAGAGTCAACGCCACCGCTGCGAATCGTATGCACAGGCACAAGACTATTTTGTGGAACAGGTCTTTACCGACGATGTGTCGGGCGGCGGGGATTTTATGAAGCGTCCCGGCATGGTGGCGCTGCTGAGTTATTTGAAACGTAATCGAAAGACAAACTACGTTGTAATATTCGACGATTTGAAACGTTTCGCCCGCCACACGATGTCCCATTTAACCTTGCGTGATGAATTGTCGGTTGTCGGCGCTCGCGTGGAGTGTCTGAACTACCAGTTTGATGACACACCCGAAGGCAAGTTCGTGGAGACCATCCATGCCGCGCAAGGCCAATTGGAACGTGAGCAAACAGGACGCCAGACGGTGCAGAAAATGCGTGCCCGCCTGGAGCAAGGGTATTTTGTATTTCATGCACCGGTGGGCTATCGCTATGAGAAAACGCGTGAACACGGCAAGCTGCTGGTCCGTGATGAGCCCGTGGCCTCCATCATCGCCGAGGCGCTGAATGGCTTTGCCTCAGGGCGCTTCCAGGCTCCGGTAGAAGTGCGGCGGTTTCTGGAAAGCTTCCCCGAATTTCCCAAGCGGCCTGACGGCAAAGTGCTCCAACAAAAGGTCTCAGACATGCTGGTGCAATCGGTGTATACCGGATGCGTGGCACACGAGCGATGGGGCATAGGGATTCGAAAGGGCCATCATCAACCGCTCATTAGTATGGAGACCTATCAGACCATTCAGGAACGCCTTCTGGGCCGCGCCAAGGTACCTGCGCGTAAGAATCTCGATCAAGACTTCCCATTGAGGGGGTTCGTCCTGTGTGACGATTGCCAGCGGCCACTCACCTCGTGCTGGTCCAAGGGCAAGTACCCTTACTACCACTGCCAGAAACAGGGCTGTGATGCCTATGGCAAGTCGATACGCCGGAGTGACCTTCATGGAGAGTTTGAACACCTGTTAGAAGAACTAACACCTACGCCTACCCTGTTCAAAGCGGCTAAGTTGATGTTCGAGGATATCTGGAGGTTTAGAGTGCAGTACCAACAAAAGAGGATCAAGACATTGAAAGCACAGGCAGTAGAGATTGAACGAAAGATCGACGCGCTAATTGATCTGGCAGTGGACGCAAGTTCCCCCAGCAGCAGAGCCAACTATGAGAAGCGCATGAACGTGCTGGAGCGTGACAAGCTTGTGATTGGCGAAAAAGTCGCTAAATGTGGTCGTCCAATCAGTGACCATGACGGCATACTTAGGAATTCGCTCCAGTTCCTGGAAAACCCTTATGCGCTTTGGGCTTCGGATAGACTAATTGATCAGCACACAGTGTTAAAGCTTGTCTTCGCGGACAATCTTACGTGGCGACGTGGAGAGGGACTTAGGAATGCAAAAACCACCTTACCCTTCAAGGTGTTAGGTGCAGCTGTGGGGTCGAAAATACAAATGGTGCCCGGAGACAGAATCGAACTGCCGACACGGGGATTTTCAATCCCCTGCTCTACCGACTGAGCTATCCGGGCGTAACGCAGGTTTTACATTTCTCGCATTGCGCGAAAGGCGCGTATTAAACCTGTCTGCGCTGCGGTAGTCAAGCCACCACCGGCTTCAGGGTGTCACCTTATTCCGAAGGTGGGACGTAACCCTCAGCTTTATCGTAGTCATCGCCGGAAAAATACTTGTCCATTTCACCCTGCAGATACTTTCTGGCCTCAGGGTCCACCAGGCTCAGGTGCTTTTCGTTTATCAGCATGGTTTGGTGGCTCTGCCAGTCCTGCCAGGCCTGTTTTGATACATTTTCAAAGATTTCCTGCCCCTTGGGCCCGGGAAAGGGGGGCGCGTCCAATCCTTCCATCTCTTTCTTGTACTTTTTGCAATTCACCATGCGGGTCATCGTTAATACTCCGTTTTTCGGGTTGTCTGCGAGCCTGAGGCAGCCAGCTTTTTCAGCAGTGAGGCCAC
Organism: Halioglobus japonicus; assembly: GCA_902705825.1. Classification (GTDB taxonomy): domain Bacteria; phylum Pseudomonadota; class Gammaproteobacteria; order Pseudomonadales; family Halieaceae; genus Marimicrobium. The sequence goes on from CACSIL010000010.1 coordinate 18,624, forward strand.
CGGGGCCGCCAGACCAATTTGTGGGGGTTTGCGCAGGTTATACCAGAGCTGACCAGAGGCTTCCATCACTGCTTGCGCAGTGCTGTCGAGTTCTACCACCACTGGTGTGATATCCAGGTGGTAGTGGCTGAACGTGTGGCGAAAGCCCGGTTGCACTTCAACTGTTGTCGGTTCAGTGCCCCACAGATCAAGGCATTGATGGGTGCCGGCGGCGGGGTTATCGATCTCTGGGAAACACCACAGGCCTCCCCAGATACCACTGGAAGGGCGTTTCTCCAGCCAGATATTACCATCGCTGCTTCGTACTATCAGGAAGAAGGTGGTTTTCACTGGCAGCACCTTGCGTGGTTTCTTGCCGGGGTAAGCCTTTTGCTCTCCCTGTGCCATGGCTTCGCAATCTGCTCCAAGCGGGCAGCGCTCGCAATCGGGCGCGGAGCGGGTGCACAGTGTTGCTCCCAGATCCATCATTGCCTGCGTGTAATCGGCGCAGCGTCTGGTGGGGGTGTATTGTTCGGCGATATCCCACAGCTTCTGGTGCACAGCGGCTTGTCCGGGCCAGCCGCCCACTGCGTGATAGCGCGCCAGCACACGTTTGACATTGCCATCGAGAATACTGGCCCGCTGGCCAAACGCGATACTCAAAATAGCGCCCGCAGTAGAGCGTCCTACTCCCGGTAATCCGCACAGGCCTTCAATCGTGTCGGGAAACTGCCCCTGGGCCTCGCTGACAACATGTTTTGCCGCCTTGTGCAGGTTTCGCGCCCGGGCGTAATAACCCAGCCCCGTCCACAGGTGCAGTACCTCGTCCTCGGGTGCTTTCGCCAGAGCCTGCACATCCGGGAAGGCCGCCATAAACCGCTCAAAATACGGAATTACGGTTTTTACCTGGGTTTGCTGCAGCATGATCTCCGACACCCACACGCGATACGCACTGGTATCGTGTTGCCAGGGCAGGTCCTTGCGGCCGTGCTGGTCGAACCATGTGAGGACGCGTTTGGCGAAGAGTGTAGTACTTGGCATAAGACAAATTTGGGGGTGGCACGGGTGGAACAGGGTAATCGGTCGTTTGATCCAGTTCTACTAAATTCAATTCTCGCAGATGCTTCATTAGGTCAACGAAAGAAGTACAAGGGGGCGTGCTGAAGGAGAGTTTGGTCTGTATAGATCAGCGGGACCGTGCAGCGACAGGACGTCGCTGCCCGAGCCTGCACATGGATGTGCGCTTTTTGGCGTGTCCTGTTGATCTATACAGACCAAACTCTCCGCCACGGACCCAAATTTCAGTTCGGTTGTGGACGAAGTTTAACCTCAGTGAATTAAAAAGCAGATTCCCCTATAATGTCGCCCTTTTCGGAGGGCAGGACCCCCGAAGCCACACCGTTGGAGAACCCCATGGCTGAGCGTAAGGCCACAATTACACGCGACACACTGGAGACGCAGATCACCGTATCGGTGAACCTGGACGGCACCGGCAAGGCTGAATTCGAGACAGGTGTTCCCTTTCTCGATCACATGATGGATCAGATCGCGCGTCATGGCCTGATTGATCTGGACATCAACGCCAAGGGTGATTTGCACATCGACGACCACCACACGGTTGAGGATATCGGCATCACGCTCGGTCAGGCTGTGGCCAAGGCCGTGGGTGACAAGAAGGGCATCCTGCGCTACGGGCATGCGTATGTACCACTGGATGAAGCCCTGTCACGGGTGGTGATCGATTTTTCCGGGCGCCCCGGGCTCGAGTTCAATGTGCCGTTCACGCGCGCGTCCATCGGCGGCTTTGACGTGGATCTGTTCATGGAGTTTTTCCAGGGCTTCGTCAATCACGCGTTGGTGACCCTGCATGTCGACAATCTGCGCGGTGACAACAGCCACCACCAGATAGAGACGGTGTTCAAGGCTTTTGGTCGCGCTGTGCGTATGGCGCTGACGGCCGATCCGCGTATGGCCGGTGTCACACCTTCCACCAAAGGCGTTTTGTAACAGGAAAGCCGGTTATGAGTGCCTGTCTGTGAGTGCCTGTTTATGGGCGTTAGTTATGAGCGTTAGTTATGAGCGTTAGTGTTGCCGTTATAGATTACGGCATGGGCAATCTGCATTCTGTGGCCAGCGCGCTACAGCATGTGGGCGCCGGTGAAGTCGTGGTTACCCACGATGCTGAACTGATCCGCCAGGCCGATCGCGTGGTGTTTCCCGGTGTCGGCGCCATCCGCGACTGCATGTCCGAGATCCGCCGGCTGAAGTGCGATGAATTGCTGGCGCAGGCGCTCACCGAGCAGCATGTGCCAGTGCTGGCGATCTGCGTTGGTTTGCAGGCGCTGATGGATCGCTCGGAAGAGAATGACGGCGTTGATTGTCTGGGCATGATTCCCGGCGATGTGCGTTTCTTCGGCAACCCGCTCACGGATGCCAACGGGCAGCGCCTGAAAGTGCCGCACATGGGTTGGAATGAAGTGCGCCAGCAGCGCGATCATCCGCTGTGGGCCGGCATTCCCGACATGACCCGGTTTTACTTCGTACACAGCTATTACGTGCACGCCAAGGATCGCAGCCTGCTCGCAGGCAGTGTGGAGTACGGTGTCAGCGCCGATGCCGCGCTCGCTCGCGATAACCTGTTTGCCGTGCAGTTCCACCCGGAAAAAAGCGCCAGTGCCGGGCTCACCCTGTTGAAAAATTTTCTGAACTGGAACGGACAATGTTAATTATCCCCGCAATCGATCTGAAAGATGGGCAGTGTGTGCGTCTGCGCCAGGGCCTGATGGAAGACAGCACCGTTTTTTCTGACGATCCGGTAGCCATGGCAGCGCGCTGGGTTGATGCTGGCTGCAGGCGTTTGCACCTGGTCGATCTCAATGGGGCATTTGCCGGAGAGCCGGTCAATGGTGAGGTGGTTAAAGCGATCGCCGCTGCCTATCCGGATCTGCCGATACAGATCGGCGGTGGCATCCGTAATCTTCAGACGATTGAGCACTACGTCAAAGCCGGAGTGAGCTATGTCATTATCGGTACCAAGGCGGTGAAAGAGCCGGAATTTGTGGCCGAGGCCTGCGCCGCGTTTCCGGGCAAGGTGATCGTCGGCCTCGACGCCAAAGACGGTCTGGTTGCCACTGACGGCTGGGCCGAAGTCTCCACTGTGCAGGCTACTGATCTCGCCCGCCGCTTCGAATCTGACGGTGTATCCGCCATTGTGTATACCGATATCGCACGCGACGGCATGATGCAGGGCGTGAATGTGCAGGCGACTGTGGCGATGGCCCAGGCCTCCAGCATTCCGGTGATTGCCTCTGGCGGTATTACCAATATCGAAGACATCCGCGGCCTGCTGGCGGTTTCCGATGCGGGCATCTGCGGCGCCATTACCGGGCGCGCAATTTATGAGGGCACGCTGGACGTGGCAGAGGCGCAGCGCCTCTGTGACGCAGCGGCTTAGCACCATGGGTCTGGCCAAACGCATAATCCCCTGCCTGGATGTCGACAATGGTCGGGTGGTCAAGGGTGTTAATTTCGTCGATATCCGCGATGCCGGTGACCCGGTGGAAATCGCCATGCGCTACAACGATCAGGGCGCTGACGAAGTCTGCTTTCTGGATATTACCGCCAGCTCCGATGGGCGGGAAACCACGGTACACACGGTAGAACAGATCGCTGAGCATGTGTTTATTCCGCTGACTGTCGGTGGCGGTATTCGCTCAGTGGATGATATCCGCACTATGCTCAACGCCGGTGCCGACAAGGTAAGCATCAATACAGCGGCTATTCACAACCCCGAACTGGTGCGTGAATCTGCGCTGCGTTTCGGCTCCCAGTGCATCGTCGTGGCCATCGATGCCAAACGTGTTGACGATGTAGACGGTCAGCCGCGCTGGGAGATTTTTACCCACGGTGGCCGCAAACCTACCGGTATCGATGCAGTGGCGTGGGCGGTGCGTATGGCCGAGCTGGGCGCGGGTGAAATCCTGCTTACCAGCATGGACCGTGACGGCACGCGCAATGGGTTCGAGCTGGGGGTTACGCGGGCGATTACCGACGCGGTGGAAATTCCGGTGATTGCCTCAGGTGGTGTGGGCACGCTCGATCATCTTGTCGACGGTGTTACCCGTGGCGGCGCTGATGCGGTGCTCGCCGCCAGCATCTTTCATTTCGGTGAATTCACCGTACCGCAGGCCAAGGCATACATGGCCGAGCACGGTATTGAGGTGCGCCTCTAAGCCAGGCTTTACTCAGGATTCGCCCGGCGCTTCCTGCACCGATTTTCTGTCACGCAACCCCAGTATGTTAAGGCCTTTTAGCAGCGCTAGCGCCTCGTACAGCTGGTTGTCGTTCGCCAGCAGCGGGCTGATTTCTCTCTTCGCTTTCTTGCTCGTGCCATTGACGTTGTCCAAGTGGCCGGAGAGGTCTGCTTCGGTAATACGGCGCGGGCTGTTATACGCTGTCACTGTAGCGCGTTCCACCTCGATATCGGGCACGATGCCCTCTGCCTGTATGGAGCGGCCATTGGGCGTAAAGTACAGTGCGGTGGTGAGCTTGATAGCCCGTGAGTCAGACAGCGGCAGCACGGTTTGCACCGAGCCCTTGCCAAAGCTCTGGGTGCCCATAATTACCGCCCGGCTGTGATCCTGCAGTGCGCCGGCGACGATCTCCGAGGCGCTGGCCGAGCCCTGGTTGATCAGTACCACTATGGGTGCGCCGTCTGTTGCATCCACTGCATCGGCATCGTAGTAAAGATCGGAATTGGCGACCCGCCCCTCCGTGTACACCACATTGCCACCGTTCAGAAACAGGCCGGCAACATCGACACTGGCGCGCAGTATGCCGCCCGGGTTATTACGCAGGTCCAGAACAAGTCCCTTGAGTGTTTCCTGTGACATGAGCTTCTCAAGTGCCTTGCGCACATCTGCCCCGGTACTGGACTGGAACTGGGCCACCCGAATATAGCCGTAACCGGGCTCCAGCCAGCTCTCGCGCACGCTGGCAACCTTGATGGTATTGCGTATCAGGGTGACCTCAAAGGGCTGGCTTTCGCCGGGCCTGCCGATGGAGAGTTCAATTTTGCTGCCCTTGGGGCCGCGCATGATCTCTATCGCCTCATTGAGGGTCAGGCCCTTCACCTGCACATTGCCCAGTTTGAGAATCACATCGCCGCTGCGCAGGCCGGCTTCCGCGGCCGGTGAGCCATCAATTGGCGAGATGATGGTGACGTAGCCGTCTTCCATACCCACTTCAAGGCCCAGCCCGGTAAACTCGCCGGAGGTGACGTCCTGCAGGCTCTGGAAGGCGTCCTCGGTGAGGTAGGTGGAGTGTGGGTCCAGGCCCATCAGCATGCCCTGTATCGCATATTCGAGCAGCGTGCTGTCGTCGATCTCCTCGACATAGCCCTGGCGGATTTGATTGAACACTTCCGCAAATGTACGCAATTCATCGAGTGGTAACTGGCCCTGTTCCTCCACGGCTGACAGGGGCGCGGATACGGCCAGTGCGAGAGCAGCGGCGATGCCCGTCAGGGCGTTTCGGAGCGTGGTAGCAAGGTGCATGGGTATTGTCTGTAGACCGATAACCTGAAGAGCCACAGTCTACCCCATTCTTCCCCCTTGGCGCCAAGCTGGTTATGCCTACTTATACACTCAGTTTGTGCACCAATTGGTGGGGTCAGTGGGTTTACCATTGTGGCGAATCTCAAAATACAGGGCGGCATGGTCTTCGCCGCCAGTGTTGCCCACTGTGCTGATGGGTGAGCCGACAGTCACCCACTCCCCCACCTCCCGCAGCAGGCTCTCATTATGGGCATAAAGGCTCATATATCCGTCGCCGTGATCGATGATCAACAGGAGGCCAGAGCCGCGCAGCCAGTCGGCGTAGACCACGCGGCCATGGTGGATGGCCCGCACGGTAGTGCCCTCATCGGCGGGTATGGTGATGCCCTGCCAGCGCATTTTTCCGGCATTGCGTGAACGGCCGAACTGGTTGCTGGGCTTGCCGGCAATCGGCCAAGGCATCTGGCTTTTAGCGCTCTGGAATGTTGCATAGTTGTCCGGTGTTTCCAGGTCGACGACGGCTTCTTCAATGGCCTGCAGAAGCTCTTCCAGTTGCTTGCGATCCTCTTCTTTCTGCTTCAGTTGGGCGCTGTTACTGCTGATGCTGGCACTCAGCTCTTCCATCGTGAGTTTGCGGCTGGCCTGGGCGGTGGTGATATCTGCCTGCTGCTGTTCGAGAGTTTCGCCGCGGGCGGCCAGTTCGGCCTGTGTGTTGTCGATCTGCAGCTGTACTTCCGCCAGCTCGCGCAGAGTCTCGCGATACTGTTCGAGCAGGGTATTGCGGGCGCGGAAGAAATAACGGTAGTAGGCCAGTAACCGCGCAACAGTGTGCGGGTTCTCCTGATTGAGGATGACCTTGATCTCTCCCTGGCGCCCCATCTGCCAGGCGGTCTTCAGTTCCTGGGCAATACGCGCCTGTTGTTTATCGCGCGCCTTTTCCAGTTCAGCGCGCTGCGCTTCGAGTGTCACCAGTTCCTGTGCACCTGTTTCCAGCGCCTGCTGGTTTTCGGTGATCTGGCGCTGCAGCGTCCCCAGTTCTATCTCGGATTGTCGCAGTTGCTGTTGAAGCTCATCGTGTTGACTGCTGGCGGCGGAGATCTCCTGCGTAATACTCTGGATATCCTCTTCCAGCTTTTGCAGTTGTTCCCGTGCTTTCTCCTCGTCGGATTGCGCCATGCCCTGCAACGGGAGGGCGACGAGCAACAGTATCGGTAGCCAGTGCCGAACGAATGTATCAGGCATTACTCATGGCCAGAGATGTCGGTGCACGCAGGTCAAGCTTGCGCAGTAAACAAAATGTGGCCAGTCATTTCTGCCGGCTGTGGCAGATCCATCAGCCCCAGTAGCGTCGGTGCAATATCTGCCAATATCCCACCTGTGGGTTGCAGTGTCAGTTTCTTGGCGCCGATATAAACCAGCGGCACCAGCTCGGTGGTGTGTTGGGTATGTTTCTGGCCGGAGGCATAGTCGAGCATCTGTTCGCAGTTGCCGTGATCGGCGGTTACCAGTGCCTGCCCACCCACTTGCAGCAGCGCTTGCTCCACGCGGCCCAGACATTCATCCAGCGCCTCTACTGCTTTCACCGCGGCGTCGAAAACACCGGTGTGCCCGACCATATCGCCGTTGGCGTAGTTGCATACGATGAGATCGAATTTGCCAGATTTTATCGCCTCTACCAACTGATCCGTTACCTCCGGTGCGCTCATCTCGGGTTGCATATCGTAGGTTGCGACATCGGGTGAGGAGATCAGCTGCCGCTGCTCGCCGGCAAACAATTCCTCACGGCCGCCGCTGAAAAAGAAGGTCACATGGGCGTATTTCTCGGTTTCAGCGATACGCAGCTGTGTCATATTGCGCTGGGCCAGGTAGTCGCCCAGCACGTTGTCCAGTTTTTCGGGGCCGAACGCAATGTGGGTATCCAGGCCTGCTTCGTACTCTGTGAGTGTGACAAAATCGGCAAGCTTCGGCACGGTATTGCGCTCGAAATGGTCGAACGTGGTGTCGACAAACGCATGCGTCAACTGGCGCGCCCGGTCTGAACGGAAATTCATGAACAAGACTGTGTCGTTGTCACCAATGACGGCCGCGTTGTCCTGCTCGCCGGCAATGACGGTGGGCAGTACAAACTCGTCGTTCTCTTCGCGCGCATAGGCCTCGCGCAGGGCCTCGGCGGTAGACGTGGCACGGTAGTCGGCAGCCCCTTCGGTGAGCATGCGGTAGGCCGATTCGATGCGGTCCCAGCGGTTGTCTCTGTCCATTGCGTAGTAGCGCCCACAGATAGTGGCAGTGCGGCCGCAACCGAGTTCAGCAAACAACGCGTCGGCTTTTTCCAGTGACGGAGCCGCGCTGCGTGGCGGCGTATCGCGGCCATCGAGGAAGGCGTGCAGATATACACGGTCGGCACCGCGCTCTGCCGCCAGGCGAATGGCGGCAAAAATCTGCTCCTCGTGGCTGTGCACGCCACCGGCGGAGAGCAGCCCAAGAATATGCACAGCACCGCCCGCTGCGATTGCCCCATCAATGCCATGGGTGAGCGCCGGGTTTTGCTTGAAGCTGCCATCGCTGATTGCTTTGTCGATGCGGGTGATGTTCTGGTAAATCACGCGGCCGGCGCCCAGACTCATATGCCCGACCTCGGAGTTGCCCATCTGCCCGCCCGGCAGGCCGACATCTTCACCCGATGCCGATATGAGCCCGTGCGGAGATTCCGCCCAGAGGCGATCCCATACCGGCGTATTAGCATTGGCGATGGCGTTGTCTTTGCTTTCCTCGCGGTAGCCCCAGCCATCCAATACAATCAGGACAGTGGGCTTTTTGTTGTTTTCACTCATGTTAGTTCCGACCAAGCAGGGGATTTGCTGTAGCTTAAAGCGCGCCATTTTAACCTGTCTGGCAAGGCAGTGCATTGTCTGTGTGCCCGCTTGGTGATGGTATTACAGCCTTTTGTGCGGCAGCTCGAATACGCGTACTGACGGGCTGGTTGCGTTGTGGCAGACGCTGTATACTTGCGCCCCATTAGAGATACCCGCAATCATCTCCTGGCAGTTGCAGCTGTCTTCATTTGTCACCTATAGGTAGCAACAAGCATAACCATGGCATTATTTTTTGAATTTCTGGCGCAGCAATGGATGCTGGTGGCGGCCCTGGCGGCAGTCATAGTGATGTTGATCATGCACGAAGCCCGTAAATCCGGCCCTTCGCTCTCTCCGCAGCAGTCGATAAACATGGTTAACGCTGAGGGTGGCATTTTCGTCGATTTGCGTGATGCGGCCGAGTACAAAAAGGGCCACATCGTCGGGGCTATTAACATTCCCGCTACCAAGCTGGCCGCGCGTCTGGCCGAGCTGGAAAAGTACAAAGACAAGCCTGTTGTACTGGTCTGTAAGATGGGCCAACAATCGAGTGCGGCAGGCAAGCAGCTCAAGGCTGAAAATTACACCAAGGTCTACAAAATGTCGGGCGGCATGATGGAATGGACCAATCTGCAATTGCCCACCGTTGCCTGAGGTAGGCTGGATACTATGAGCCAAGGCGTCACACTCTATACCACGCAGTTCTGTCCTTACTGTGTTCGCGCGCGCAATTTGCTGGATCATAAAGGCGTCGCATACGAAGATATTGCCGTTGATCACGACCCTCAGTTGCGTCGCGAAATGGCGATGCGCGCCGGTCGCAACACGGTGCCGCAGATATGGATAGGTGAGCAGCACATCGGCGGTTGCGATGAGATGATGATGCTGGAGCGTCAGGGTCGACTGGATGAATTACTGGCGCAGGCGGGCGCCTCGTCCTGAGTTAATCGATAGTAGAATTTATACACATAATTGGAGGAAGGCTTCATGGCCGACGAGCAAGCAGCAGCTAACCAGCAACAGTTTTCAGTGCAGCGCATCTACACCAAGGATTTGTCTTTTGAATCCCCGTCTACACCGGAAGTGTTCAAGAAGCAGTGGCAGCCAAAGGTCAGTGTCGACCTCAACACCAAGAGTAACCCCATCGATGAGGAGGGGAACTTTGAGGTGGTACTTGCGATAACCATTACCGCGAAGATTGATGAAAATACCGCTTTCCTGATTGAAGTACACCAGGCGGGTATCTTCTTTATCAAGGGCTTTGAGGATGAAGATCTGCGCCGGGTTCTCGGCACTGCAGCGCCCAATGTGCTGTTTCCCTACGCTCGGGAAACTATCGATTCGCTGTGTGTGAAAGGTGCTTTCCCCGCGATCATGCTGGCACCGGTGAACTTTGAGGCGGTGTACCAACAGGCGTTAGCGCAGGCGCAGAATGCGCCGGCAGATGGCTCGACAGCCACGCACTGATTGCGGCAGAAATTGTATCTAAAGGGGCTCTGGCCCCTTTTTTATTGGCCCATACAAGTAGTAAGCGCCAACTTACTGTAAATCTGGAAACCCCAGCTGGCGCAAGCCCTCATACACCACCAGCGCGGCCGCATTGCTCAGGTTGAGGCTGCGACTGTGGCGTTTCATCGGAATGCGAATGGCGCCAGCGGTTCCAAGGCGCGCCAGTACGGGCTGCGGTAGGCCGCGGGTCTCCGGGCCGAACAGTATCGCATCGCCCTCTTGGTAGTTAACTTCGTGATACGCACTCGCACCTTTTGTGGTGGCGCCAAAAATCCTGTGCTCGCCGTGCTGTTGGTAAAAATGTTCCAGATCGGGATAGAGCTGCACATCGGCAAACTCGCGGTAATCCAGCCCTGCGCGACGCATTTTTTTGTCCTCCAGGTCGAAACCCAGCGGTTCTATAAGATGCAGTGAGCAGCCGGTGTTGGCGCACAGACGGATGATGTTGCCGGTGTTGGGTGGAATTTCCGGCTCGTACAAGACAATTTTAAACATGCTTTACGGTATCACAGGATGCTAAAGTTTCAGATCCTTGATCTTGCGGGTGAGCGTATTGCGCCCCCAGCCCAATAGCTCGGCGGCATCGCGCTTGCGTCCCTGGGTATGTTGCAACGCCACTTGAATCATCACCTTCTCGAACGTGGGCACAGCTTCCTGCAGGATTTGCTGTTTACCCTGTACCAGCTCATTGCGTGCCCAGTGAAACAACAGGTCCGGCCACTCCGTTTCTTCGCTCTGCTGGGGCTTGGGTGAACCCGTGCCCAACTCCGGGGGTAAATCACTGAGGTGTACCTCCCGACCGGACGCCATCACGGTGATCCATCGACAGCAGTTTTCCAGTTGCCGCACATTTCCCGGCCAGCTCAGCCCGACCAGAAACTCCTCGGCTTCCGGTAGTAGAATCTTGGTTTCACCGCCCAGCTCCTTAGCGGCCTGCTGGAAAAAGTATTTCATCAGCCGCGGAATATCTTCGCGCCGCTCGGCCAGTGTGGGGATATGTATCCGAATCACATTCAGGCGATGAAACAGATCCTCGCGAAAATCGCCCTGCTGCACCAGGTTCTCCAGATTCTGGTGGGTTGCCGCGATGATGCGAACATCAACGGAAACCGGAATGTGGCCACCCACGCGATAGAACTCACCGTCGGCCAGTACGCGCAGCAGGCGGGTCTGAGTGTCGGCGGGCATGTCGCCGATCTCGTCGAGGAAGAGTGTGCCGCCATCGGCCTGTTCAAACCGGCCCTCCCGTTTGCTGTTGGCGCCGGTAAACGCCCCTTTTTCATGCCCGAACAACTCCGATTCCATCAAGTCTTTGGGAATAGCAGCCATATTGAGGGCGATGAAAGGGGATTCGCTGCGCGGGCTGTGGCGGTGCAACGCGTGTGCAACCAGCTCCTTACCGGTGCCGGATTCGCCATTAATCAATACGGTGATGTTACTGTGCGCCAGCCGGCCAATAGCGCGAAACACTTCCTGCATGGCGGGCGCTTCGCCAATTATTTCGGTGTACGGCAATTCTTCGGCCGCGGGAGTATTGCCTTTTTGTTCTTTGGCATGGGCCAGGGCGCGCTCGGTAACTGCGATCACCTCGTCGAGGTCAAAGGGCTTGGGCAGGTATTCGAAAGCACCCTTTTGGTAGGCAGATACGGCGCTGTCCAGATCAGAGTGGGCGGTAGTGATGATGACGGGCAGGCCGGGATGTTGTTGCTTGATGCGAGTGAGCAATTCCAGACCATCTGTGCCTGGCATACGAATATCACTGATAATTACATCGGGCTGGCTACTGGCGAGTTTGCGCAGTAACTCGTCGCCATCGGCGAAACTCTCATTCTCGATGTTTGCCTGTGAGAGCGCGCGTTCCAGAACCCAGCGGATTGAAGTGTCGTCGTCTGCAACCCAGACTTTTGAAGGCTTACGCATGCGTTTGTTCCATAGGTAAAAAAATGGTGAAGCGGGTTTCGCCCGGACTGCTTTCGCACTCTATGGCACCCCCATGAAGCTGGACACTGGACTGCGCGATCGACAGGCCAAGCCCAGTCCCCTCGGCGCGGCCCGTGACCATTGGTGCGAATACTGAATGTTGTAGTTCTTCCGGAATGCCGGGCCCGTTGTCGATAATATCCACACGACAGACCAGGCGGTGCAGCTTGGTACCCACCGTAAACTGGCGTTGGGACCGGGTGCGCAGGGTGATTTTGCAGTCTGCGAGGCTGGGAGCAGCCTGCAGGGCATTGCGTGTGATGTTGAGTACGGCTTGAATAAGCTGGGCGCGATCGCAGGGAAACTCCGGCAGGCTGGGGTCGTAATCCCGGATAATGGTTACACGGTTCTCCGATTCCGCACTGATCAGGTTGCGAACGTGCTCTAGCACCTCGTGGATATTCAGCGGCTTCAGTTCCAGCTGACGGTTGGGCCCCAACAGCCTATCCACGAGATCACGCAACCTGTCTGCTTCACGGATGATAATGCCGGTGTATTCAGCCAGATGTTCATCGGGTAGCTCTCTGGCCAGCAGCTGGGCAGCTCCTCGCACTCCACCCAGTGGGTTCTTGATTTCATGAGCCAGCCCCCGGATTATCGCCCTGCTGGTCTCCTGTGCGTGTTGCAGGTTTCCATCCCTGCTGATCCGCAGTAGCCTGTCTACGGCCAGTAACTCAACCAGCAGCCCGGTTTCACCGTCGCTCCTGTGGTGGGGTGTAACTATGACATCGACGTGAATCTCCTGCCCCGAAAGCAGCATAAGAGCAACACTGCGACTGGCGTGTGGGCTGTCGCTTTCAAGCACCTGCGTCAAAATACCCAGCCATTGCTCAGGGTGCAGGAGCAGGTTTTTCGCATCTTCGCCGAGGCAGCGCGCCTCTGAGGTGTCCAGTATTGCCTGGCCCGCCGCGTTGAGCGAACACACTCTTAAATCGCTGTCCAGCACCAGTACTCCGGTACTGATACTGTCGAGTATCTTCGGTTCCAAATTCATTCTTGCCTCATATGTGGGCAGCTCTGCCGCACCGTCTCTGCCCAAAATTCAATCGGCACCCCTAATGCATAAGCAAAAATGAAGCCAGAATAGGGTCAAGCAGCAGAAAGTTTCAAATAACCTGAATACAGCGCTTATAGGCGTAGTTTGCGCTTACTTAATGCTGCATGGAGCGCTGAGAGTGCCCACAGGTGAGTCAAACGGCAGTAAGCAACCTCTGGCGCAGTGCCGTGCGCACCATCATGGTGCGCCAAGGTCGGGGTTTTGTCCAGACAGGCTGTTAGCGGTTCTTGAAGTTGGTGGAAGGCCGATGCACATAGACGCGCACGGGTTCTGATTCAGCCAGCGTTTCACCTGCGTTATTCACCACAGAGACAGTGAGATCGTGCTGGCCACGAAATACATTGATCAGGTCCCACATATTATCTCGCTGTGGGTCGCCCCAGGCGACACCGTCAACGAACAACTGCAGGCCGGCATATTTTTTCAGCGCAGGGGTGACGCGCGCGCTGACGGAAAAATTGCCGGGACCCATTGGAAAGGAGGTCTCGTCTTCCGGTGTAGTGATTACCACGTTGTAAGGCGCGGGCGCTTCCTGCTTATTGCTTGACGCCGTGCTGTCAGGAAGGGGGGTGATCTGTGGCGGCTCTACAGTGTTGGTGCGCTGAATTTCGATGGGTTCCGACGGCTGGGAGCTGGCGTTGGGTGCGTCGGTAAACACCACGTTGCCTTCGGCATCAGTGGTGCGATAAATGGAATCAGCTGTGCTGTGAAAGGATGTCATCAGTACAGCGAGTAGGAGAAGTCTGAACATGACTATATTCTCAAGTGGTCACGATTGCGCATACCCTACCAGAATTGACCCGGATAAAAGAGCGCCAATGAACGTAAATGCGGGAGTTCGTCGCAAAAAAAAGCCCGCATCTGCGGGCTTTTTCAGGTTATGGAGCAGGCTTAGACAGAGTAGTACATTGCAAACTCAACCGGATGCGTTGTCATATCCAGGCGCTGGATCTCTTCAGCTTTGAGCTCGATGAACGCATCGATCATATCGTCAGAGAATACACCGCCGCGTGTGAGGAATTCGCGGTCTGCATCCAGAGCTTCCAGAGCCATACCCAGGCTGGAGGCGACGGTTGGAATCGCTTTGCCTTCTTCCGGGGGCAGATCGTACAGATCCTTGTCGGAAGGGTCGCCAGGGTGGATTTTGTTCTGGATGCCGTCAAGGCCGGCCATCAGCATGGCAGCGAACGCCAGGTAGGGGTTGGCGGAAGGATCCGGGAAACGAACCTCAACACGCTTGCCCTTGGGGTTGGCTTCGTAGGGAATACGAATTGACGCTGAGCGGTTGCAGGCCGAGTAGGCCAGCATTACCGGCGCTTCGAAGCCCGGTACCAGACGCTTGTAGGAGTTGGTAGAGGAGTTGGTGAACGCATTCAGCGCACGGGCGTGTTTGATAATGCCGCCAATGTAGTACAGGGCCTCAGTAGACAGGCCAGAGTAGCCGTCACCGGCGAACAGGTTCTCTCCGCCTTTGGAGATGGACTGGTGCACGTGCATACCGGAGCCATTGTCACCGACGACGGGCTTGGGCATAAATGTGGCTGTTTTGCCGTAAGCGTGGGCCACATTGTGTACGCAGTACTTCAGTATCTGTACCTCATCGGCTTTCTTCACCAGCGTGCTGAAGCGGACGCCGATCTCACATTGTCCGGCCGTGGCCACTTCGTGGTGGTGTACTTCGATATCGAGACCCATTTGCTCCATAGCGGTACACATCGCGGCGCGAATATCGTGCAGCGAGTCAACGGGAGGTACAGGGAAATAGCCGCCTTTAACGCCAGGGCGGTGACCCGTGTTGCCGTCTTCGAATGCGTGGTCGGAAGCCCATGCCGCTTCATCAGAGTGTATCTTGACGCTACAGCCGCTCATGTCGATCTGCCACTTGATGTCATCGAATACGAAGAATTCTGGCTCGGGGCCGAAAAATGCGGTATCACCGATACCAGTGGACTTCAGGTATTCCTCGGCGCGTTGCGCAATTGAACGCGGGTCGCGATCGTAGCCCTGCATCGTAGAAGGCTCAGCAACGTCGCAGCGCAAAATCACGGTAGCATCGTCCGTGAACGGGTCCAGCACAGATGTGGAGTCATCCGGAACCAGTACCATGTCGGAATTGTTGATGCCTTTCCAGCCGGCAATAGATGAGCCGTCAAACATTTTTCCGCCGTCGAAGAAGCCTTCAGTCACTTCTTTAGAGGGCAGAGTGACGTGTTGTTCTTTGCCGTGGGTGTCGGTGAAGCGCAGGTCCACCCACCGGACGTCGTGCTCTTCAATTAGCTTCAGGGTGTTCTTTGACATGTTGTGGTCTCCGTAGGGCAGTTGTCGGGCCAGCTGCGCCGGTCCGTGTTGTATAACCTGGTGTTCGCTGCTGCAAACGACACAGGCGTGGTCAGGAGCTTCAAGAGAAGCAATTGTTGTGCCATAAAGGTGCTTCTGCTAACTCGTTGAAATTAAGGGATATTAAACGATCTAAATCGTCTAGTTTCCCAGTTATGCACCATAATAAAGCACAAGCGGAACATTTCGGTGCACGATCTGTTTTGGCAGGATGCTGTGATTTAGTCTGCACAATTGCTGGAGCGAAGTCCGTATAATACCCGCCCCGATCAGACGCAATGGTTATGGCCTCAATGCAATTCGTTGTCAAGTATTTCTCCGAAATCGTTATTAAGAGTAAGCCGGTACGGCGGCAGTTTGTCCGTCAACTGGAGGAAAACCTGCGCGCCGTATTGCGTGACATCGACCCGGCCATCGTGCTGCGCAGGAGCTGGGACAAATTGCGTGTGGAAACTACCGTGAGCGATGAGCGCGTGCTGGCGCAGCTGGTAGACAAAATGTGTAAAACGCCCGGGGTAACGCTGGTGCTGGTGGTCCAGGAGCATCCCCTGGGCGAGCTCGACGATATCGTTGAGCATGTGCTGCCGGTTTACGCATCCCGGTTGGCGGGGCGCAGCTTTGCCGTGCGTTGCCGGCGCAGCGGGCAGCACAGCTTCAGCTCTCTCGATGTGGAGCGTCAGGTTGGTGGCGCACTGCTGGCTCGCACCGAGGCCGCGGGCGTCAAACTTAAACACCCCGACGTGACGGTGGAGTTGGAGGTCAGCGGAAAGACATTGTTCGTCGTGACCGAGCGCCATCGCGGCCTGGGTGGTTATCCCGCTGGCAGCCTCGACCCCGTGCTGTCCCTGATGTCGGGCGGGTTCGACTCCCCTGTGGCCAGCTACCTGATGATGAAGCGCGGCATGCGCACTCACTTCCTGTTTTTTCAGCTCGGCGGTCAGGATCAGGAGTTGGCGGTGAAGGAGGTTGCCCTGCACCTGTGGGAGCAGTACGGCGGCAAACAGCGTGTACTGTTTATAACCGTACCGTTTGAAGAAGTGGTGTCGGAATTGCTGGGCAAAGTCCAGGACAGTTATATGGGCGTTATCCTCAAGCGTATGATGCTGCGCGTCGCCGATCGCCTGGCGGAGGAGTTACAGATCGACGCACTTGTTACCGGCGAATGCGTGGCGCAGGTCAGTTCCCAGACTCTGCGCAACCTGTCGGTAATTGATCGCGTCACCGAGCGCATGGTAATGCGTCCGCTTGTCGCCACTGACAAGGAAGAGATTATGCAGATGGCACAAAAGATCGGAACCGCTGTTTTTGCTGAGAATATGCCCGAATACTGTGGCGTTATCTCAGTGGGGCCCACCACGCGGGCCAAGTTGGACCGGGTTGAAGCCCAGGAGCAGTACTTTGATATGGCGGTATTGGACCGGGCCATCGCCAGCAAGCGGCAGACTCGAATAGACCAGTTAGCGGAGGAGGATCTGCAGCGCGCCGAGGTGGAAGTGCTGTCGGTACCGCTGGCGCACGGCACTATTATTGATATTCGCCACCCCGATGAGGAAGAGGCAGCGCCGCTGAAACTGCATGTCCCGGTTGTGAAAATACCTTTTTACGAATTGCAAAGCCGGGCCACAGAGCTCGATTCAGGGAGCACCTATATGCTGTATTGCGGCAAAGGTGTGATGAGCCGTCTGCACGCTAGTCACCTGATGTCTGACGGCAATTCGCTGGATGTGAAGGTATACGCACCCTGAGTAGGGGTATTTGTACGCAGCTGAATCGTACACATTTCACACAACTCTCTAGCAGCCCAATGCGAAGCGATAGGGTATAATCCGCGCCTTTTTTACGGTGCGCTTGTGCCACGAGGTAATCCCCTTGATCGATAAACTTCGCAATATTGCCATTATTGCTCACGTAGACCATGGTAAAACCACACTTGTTGACTGTCTGCTACAGCAATCGGGCACGCTTGATCGACGCTCCGATGGCGCGGAACGGATCATGGATTCCAATGATCAGGAGCGTGAGCGCGGCATCACGATTCTGGCCAAGAATACCGCCATTGAGTGGAACGACTACCGTATCAACATTGTCGATACTCCAGGGCACGCCGATTTTGGCGGTGAGGTGGAGCGCGTGTTGTCCATGGTGGATTCTGTGCTGCTGCTGGTGGATGCCGTGGATGGACCTATGCCGCAGACTCGCTTTGTTACCTCAAAGGCGTTCGAGCAGGGCCTGAATCCCATCGTCGTGGTTAACAAGGTGGATCGCCCGGGTGCCCGGCCCGATTGGGTTGTTGATCAGGTGTTTGATCTGTTTGACCGACTCGGTGCCAACGATGAGCAGCTCGACTTCCCCATCATCTACGCCTCCGCCATTCAGGGTATCGCCGGCCTCGATCACGAGGCGATGGCCGAAGATATGCAGCCACTGTTCGAAACAGTGATCGAAAAAGTCCCCTCACCCGCAGTTAACTCTGACGGGCCTCTGCAAATGCAGGTCAGTGCACTGGACTACAGCAGCTATGTCGGTGTTATCGGCGTTGGCCGCATTACACGCGGCAGGCTGACACCCAATACACAAGTAGTGGTAGTGGATAGCGAGGGCGCCACGCGCAAAGGCAAGGTACTGCAAGTGATGGGCCACCTGGGTCTGGATCGGGTCGATGTCGAGGCCGCTGAGGCCGGCGACATTGTCTGCATTACCGGCATTGAAGGACTGAACATTTCAGATACCTTGTGTGATCCGTCCTGCCCGGAGGCACTGCCGCCTCTGTCAGTGGATGAGCCCACTGTCAGCATGACGTTCCAGGTGAACGATTCACCGTTTGCCGGCAAGGAAGGTAAATACGTTACTTCCCGGAATATCAAGGATCGCCTGGAGCGGGAATTGATCCACAACGTTGCTCTGCGTGTTGAGCCCGGTGATTCACCGGACAAATTCAAAGTCTCCGGGCGTGGTGAGTTGCATCTTTCGGTATTGATCGAAACCATGCGGCGTGAAGGGTTTGAGCTGGGCGTATCCCGCCCGGAAGTTATCCGCAAGGAAGTGGATGGCGTGATGCATGAACCCTACGAGCAGCTTGTTATCGACTGCGAGGAATCGCATCAGGGCTCCGTGATGGAAGAGTTGGGTCTGCGCCGTGCGGAGCTGGAAAACATGGTGCCAGACGGCAAAGGGCGTGTGCGTCTGGAGTTTATTATCCCGGCTCGCGGCCTCATCGGTTTCCGTTCGCTGTTTATGACGCTGACATCCGGTGGCGGTATTCTCACGCACGTATTCGATCACTACGGTCCGGTTAAAAATGCTGAAATCGTACACCGTGCCAATGGCGTTCTGGTGTCTATGGTCAAAGGTAAAGCGCTGGGCTACTCGCTGTTCAATCTGCAGGAGCGCGGTCGTATCTTTGTCGACCCTAATGTCGAAGTGTACGAGGGGCAGATCATCGGTCTGCACAGTCGCGGCAATGACCTGGCGGTTAACCCCATCAAGGGCAAGCAGCTCACCAATGTGCGCGCCTCCGGAACCGATGAGGCCCTCACGTTAACGC
The DNA here is from genome assembly GCA_902705825.1 of Halioglobus japonicus. Classification (GTDB taxonomy): domain Bacteria; phylum Pseudomonadota; class Gammaproteobacteria; order Pseudomonadales; family Halieaceae; genus Marimicrobium. The sequence continues at coordinate 37,437 of CACSIL010000010.1, forward strand.
CACCCGTGCGGCACACGCTTGAACAGGCGCTTGAGTTTATCGAGGACGATGAACTGGTAGAGGTTACGCCGCTAAGCATTCGTCTGCGCAAGAAGCTGCTATTAGAGCACGAGCGCCGTAAAGCCGCCCGCGGCTAAGTCCCTGCGGCTGGCTTGTGAAGGCATTGTTGCAACGCGTTAGCCGGGCCAGTGTAGCGGTTGACGCTCAGTGTGTCGGACAAATCGAGCAGGGCCTGCTGGTGCTGCTCGGTCTGGATAAGGGCGATAATCAGCTCGCTGCCGATCGCATGATAGACAAGCTACTTGCCTATCGTGTGTTCGCCGATAGTGCCGGGCGCATGAATAGTAGCGTCACTGACATCGGCGGCGGTGTGCTGCTGGTATCACAGTTCACGCTGTCGGCAGATACCCGCAAAGGGCTCAGGCCGAGTTTTTCCTCGGCGATGCCGCCAGATGAAGCGCAACAACTGTACGACTATTTCCTTGCGCAGATACAGCAGCGTCACGCGGTTGTAGCTGCGGGTGAGTTCGGGGCGGACATGCAAGTCAGTCTGGTCAATGACGGCCCTGTCACTTTTCTGCTCGAAATTTAACCACTTTTCAGCGCGATCGATAGCGCATCTGTATGTGCACTATATCGTCCTCAAGATACTCGCTGCCCTCGGCGACAAACCCCAGCGAGCTGTATAACGCCTGCAAGTGAGACTGTGCACTGATGCAGATGTCGTGTTCAGGCCAACGGGAAAGATTGTGTTCAATGCCGCGCTGTACCAGCGCCTCGCCCAGTTTCTGGCCTCTCATGCCCGGGCACACCACGATCCGACCGAGTGAGCTCTCGGGATAACTCAGGCCCGGTGGCAGGCATCTTTGATAGGCCAGTAGCTCGGTGCCGCGCTTGCAGAGCATATGCATTGCGCGCTGATCCCGGTCGTCGAGATCCAGATAGGCACAGTGCTGTTCAACGACGAAGACCTGTTGGCGCAAACGCAGCACCGCGTACAACCAGTTTGTGGTTAATTCAGAAAATGGTTGGGTATGCCACTGCATAACTTTGTACTCTTTCAGTTCGGGTGCGATTTTAACAAAAGTAGAGAGTACCGTTCTCGCACGAAGGTTTAGTTGTTACTATAGGTCGCCTATCCGATTGATAACAGTCGGTCGTCCACTTGGAATGGTGGACCGCAAGTGGCCGCAAACGGGGGATATGGATGCCATCCCCAATTCAAACAGAGCAGGGCTTTTACTGATGTTGGTAAACATTGACGCGCAAGATATTTCAGCGTTGAGCCAGCAGTTCGAAAAACTGGTTGGCGCACTGCTGGAAGTCGTAAAAATGCCGGCTATGCCTTTGGACGTAGACGTGACGCCGGCCGGAAATTTTCGCGGCTTCGATGGCGGTCAATTCTATGTGGTGGAGCAGGGCTCCCTCACGGCCCGATATCAGGACAAAACAATCTATACCCTGGAAGCAGGCGATATTTTGCTGCCGGATATTGCCGGTGGGCAGGACCCTCATATCGCCGTGTATTACGGTAGCGATGCCGGGGCACAACTGCGCTGCTATCCGGCACTGGAGTTTATGCAGAGAGTTTTCAATGAGCCGGCGGCCATCCGTTTGTGGACGCGTCTGTTGATCACTTACGCGGGTTTGATGTTGCGAATCACAGCGGCCAACCTGCAGGAAGAGAAGCCAGCCACCCCGGGTTTTGAAGTGTATGAACCCGGTGAGATTATTATCAACCAGGGAGATCGCGCCGACTACGTTTACAACATGAGCTCTGGTGTAGCAGAAGTGCTTGTTGATGACGTCAATGTCGGGCGCATTGGTGATGGTGAAATATTTGGTGCGATGGCAGCCCTGACACACTCCGACCGCAGCGCGACAGTGCGAGCCAGAACGACCTGCTCTGTTGTGAAAGTCCCCAAAGAACAGTTTACTGAACTGATCAAGAGTAACCCGGCCACCATTCACAGCCTGTTGATAGATATGGCAAATTCTATCGTCAATCTCAATGAGCAATTGGTCGGCTCGCAGGAAAACCTGCCCGGTAACAAGCATCTGGAGTAAATGCCGGTTGCTGGTTCCAGCTAAACCGCTTTCGTTTACACCCGAAAATAGTGAGAATGGCCTCCCCTCGCAATTGTTAATAACGTCAAGTAGCAAGTAATTAGAGAAAAAATGACTGAGATTCCGGACATAGATAGCGACGGCACTGAACAGGTGTCAATGAAGTTGTATGCCGAGAAGGCCTATCTGGATTATTCCATGTACGTCATTCTCGACCGCGCCCTGCCTCACGTGGGCGACGGCTTGAAACCAGTGCAGCGGCGGATCATCTACGCCATGAGTGAGCTGGGACTAAAATCCACATCGAAATTCAAAAAGTCTGCCCGCACGGTCGGTGATGTTATCGGTAAATTTCACCCGCACGGTGACAGCGCGGCGTATGAAGCCATGGTGTTGATGGCGCAGGACTTCAGCTATCGCTATCCACTGGTCGATGGACAGGGTAACTGGGGTTCGCCCGATGACCCTAAATCATTTGCTGCTATGCGTTACACCGAATCGCGGCTTACCAACTACGCTGATGTGCTGCTCGGCGAACTCGGCCAGGGTACCGTGGACTGGACGCCGAACTTTGACAGCACCCTCGATGAGCCGTCGGTATTGCCGGCACAGGTGCCCAATGTGTTGCTCAACGGCACGACGGGAATTGCGGTGGGTATGGCGACGGATATTCCGCCACACAATCTGCGCGAGGTGGTTGCGGCGACAGTACTGATGCTGGAATCACCGAAGTCCACGGTGGAGGATTTGTGTGAGCATGTACTGGCACCGGATTTCCCCACTAACGCCGAGATCATCACGCCACGTGAAGAGATTGTAGCGCTGTACAAGACCGGCCGCGGCGGTTTGCGCATGCGCGCAGTATGGGAACGTGACGGCGGCGATATTGTCATCAATGCACTGCCATATCAGGTGTCTGGCTCTAAGGTGCTTGAGCAAATTGCCCACCAGATGCAGAGCAAAAAACTGCCGATGGTGTCGGATCTGCGGGATGAGTCGGATCATGAGAATCCGACCCGACTGGTCATTGTGCCGCGCTCCAATCGTGTTGATCTGGACGCGTTGATGAGCCACTTGTTCGCCAGCACAGACCTGGAACGCAGCTACCGCGTCAACCTCAACATGATTGGCATCGACGGTCGCCCTGCAGTGAAGGGACTGGACCGCTTGCTCAAGGAGTGGTTGAAGTTCCGTACCGATACCGTGCGGCGCCGACTGGAGTATCGCCTGGATCGTGTGCTGAAGCGCCTGCATATTCTGGACGGTTACCTTATTGCCTTTCTGAATATCGACGAAGTCATCCATATCATCCGTACTGAAGATAAACCCAAACCCGCTCTGATTGCGCGCTTTGGCATTACAGATATTCAGGCCGAAGCCATCCTCGATCTGAAACTGCGTAATTTGGCGAAGCTGGAAGAAATGAGCATTCGCGGCGAGCAGGATGAGCTTCAGCAGGAACGCGACCAGTTGCAAAAGGTGCTGGGTAGTGAAGCCAGACTGAAAACCTTGATCAAGAAAGAGTTGCTGGCCGTGGCAGAGCAGTTTGGCGATGACCGCCGCTCGCCATTGGTGTCACGCAGTGAGGCCAAGGCGTTCAGCGAGCTTGAGTTGGTGAGCGCTGATCCGATCACGGTAGTGATGTCGGAGAAGGGCTGGATCCGGGCGGCAAAAGGCCATGATATCGATCCCACCAGCCTCAGTTACAAGGCCGGCGACAGCTATAAAATGTGCGCTTTCGGCCGCAGCAATCAGCCCGTGGTAATACTTGATTCAACCGGCAGGGCATACACCGTTCCCTCTCACAATCTGCCATCGGCACGCGGCCAGGGTGAGCCGGTGACCGGGCGTATTAACCCGCCTTCCGGGGCGACGTTCAATGGCTTGATGATGGGAGCGGACGAAGCGCTCTATTTAATGGCCAGCGATGCAGGTTATGGCTTTGTCGCCAAGCTGGGAGATCTGCAGACTAAAAACCGCGCGGGTAAAGCGGTGATCAGTCTGCCCAAGGGCGGACAAGTGCTGCAGCCAGCAGCGATAGCTGCAGTGGAGGATACGCTGGTTGCGGCTGTGTCCAGTGAAGGGCGTATGTTGATATTTCCGCTGGCGGATCTGCCGCAGATGACGCGCGGCAAAGGCAACAAAATCATGAGTATTCCCTCGGCGCGAGTGCAGTCGCGGGAAGAATTTGTGGTCGACGTACAGGTGTTTACTGCCCAGGATACGCTGGTAGTTTACTCTGGCAAACGCCATCAAAACTTCAAGTTGAAGGATCTGGAACATTACCGGGGTGAGCGCGGACGGCGCGGAAACAAACTCCCGCGTGGTTTTCAAAAGGTCGACCGTATGCAGGTAGAGTCTTAAGGTCGCAGCAAAGAAGCGGTGAGTCTTAGCGTCGGGCGGTATCTGTCAGGCGCTTCAGTATCAGGCGCAGCTGCCGTTCCAGGAGATCCTGGTAGGGGCCGGCAAACTCCTCGATTTCAGCGTAATCCATGACTTCGGTTGGGTGGTTGGTCAAGCGACCGGCCACATCGATATCCTCGCAGGCCGCCGGTGACAGCAAAATCTTGGGCGGTTTGCTGGCGCACACAGCCTGCAGTTCATCCAGCGTGTGCTGCGTATAGAGCCCCGGGTAGATGTCTGTGCCATTGCCGACACCCAACTCGCTCTGTGAAATCGCCATTGAGATAGAGAGTGAAAGCGACATCTGCTTTTCCAGCTCCTGGCTCACTGCGCGCACCAGCCAGGCACAGGAGGCAGCACGGAAAGCTGCACTGCCAGCGCTGTTGTGCCCACTGAAATAGATCGCCAGACCGAATTGACGCGCAACCTGTAAATCTCCGGCGTAAAAACCGGCGGCGGCGTAAACCACCTGATGCAGGCGCGCGATATATCGCTGCAGTGCGCGCTCGTCCAGTGTATCCACATAGTTTACGAGGCTGGACAAGTGTAAGTAGATGACCGCTGTGGTGCGGTAGTTTTCATCTTGCGGGCCGGGCTCACTGCGGGTGCGCAGCAGATCCATAGGCAGCGCATCTATCTGTCGGCCAAGCAGCAGTATTTCATTGGCGGGTTGCGGCCCCGGCTCCTCTTCTTCCAGTGCGACCTTGCGCGCCATGCTGGCGAGACTTCTGCCCAGGCGCTGCCCAAAATGACGGCTCCCTGCGTACGCCGCAAGACTCAGCAGTACGGCCAGCCCCAGCATGCTCAATAGAAAACGCGACTGTGCAGCCTGTGCGTTTTTCGCATCGATGGTGATAACAATTTGCCCGGCAATATCGGTGTCTATGCGCACCGGCGCGCGGTACTGATAGAGGTTTTCCCCATGGGCCTCACCGGCCTGCCCCAGGGCTTTGCCCTCAACGTCAATAATGGTGATGGCCTGGGCTGAGGAAGTTTCGAGCAAGCGCTGCAGCGTTGCTGAGACGCTGAGTAAATCGCCTCTTTCAAATGCGGTGCTGATGCGTGTTGCAACCAGCCGGGCCAGCGAGGTGCCGTATTCTTCCTGCAGCAGCAATTGCATGTGGCGAGTAGAAATGGCGCCCAGAGCGATCAGGGCCAGGCTCACCAGCAGGCACAATCCTGCCGTGATGATTGCCAGTTGTTGGCCGAGACTGGATTGAGTGAAGCGATTATTCACGCGCGATGGATGACTTACCGGGTTGCGAAGGAAGATAGTATAAACCAGTCTCGATGGAGAATGCCCCTTTTGTGGGCATTGTGCGGTGAATATCTGCAAGCGGCTGTACGCAACCGTGCTTTTCACGGCTTGTGGCGAACGGTTAGAATGGCGCCCCGAAACAATTTGTGGAACCCGCAGTGTGAATCAGATTTTGCTTATCACTATCTCCGGCGAAGATCAGCCGGGGGTGACCGCTGGATTGACAGCGCTCCTGACGGAGTATTCTGTGAACATCCTCGATATCGGGCAGGCCGTGATACACGCCACGCTGTCACTGGGTTTACTGGTCGAATTGCCCGAAGGTCTGGACAGCGAAGAGGTGGAGGGGGTTGTGCGCAACTTTGCGTTGCGGCGTGATTTGCGGGTAGTGACCAGCGTGGTTTCACAAAGCAGCTACAGTCAGTGGGTTGAGGCGCAGGGGCAGGCGCGATATATCATCACCCTGCTATCGCGCAAGATTACCTCGGATCAACTCGCCAGAGTCACGCACGTTATTCTGCAACACGGGCTGAACATTGATGGCATAAACCGCTTGTCAGGGCGTATTCCGCTGGGCGAACTGCCCGCGCTCAGTAAGGCGTGTCTGGAGTTTTCCGCACGCGGCACCCTGCGCGACTCCGCTGCGTTCAGGCGCGAATTGCTGGAGGTGGCCGGTGCCATGGAAATGGATCTGGCATTCCAGCAGGACAATATGTACCGCCGCAACCGGCGGCTCGTTGTGTTTGATATGGATTCCACTCTGATTGAGGCGGAGGTCATCGACGAGCTGGCCAAATTAGCGGGTGTGGGCGAACAGGTCAGCGCGATAACCGAGCGCGCGATGCGCGGCGAAATCGATTTCAGCGAGAGCTTTCGCACCCGTGTCGCCTTGCTGGAGGGTCTGGAAGAGAGTGCGCTGGAGGATGTCGCCAGGCAGTTGAAAATAACCGAAGGCGCGGAGCATCTGATTTCTACGTTGCGCACACTGGGCTACAAGACGGCGATTCTCTCCGGCGGTTTCACCTATTTCGCGCGGTATTTGCAGGCCCGTCTGGGCATAGATTATGTGTTTGCCAATGAACTGGATATTGCGCAGGGGCGAGTCACCGGCAAAATCAGCGGTACGATTGTCGACGGCGGGCGCAAGGCCGAGCTGTTGCAACAGCTGGCCGAAGAGCAGGGCATAGATTTACAGCAGGTTATTGCCGTGGGTGACGGCGCGAACGATTTGCCGATGTTGAGTATTGCCGGTTTGGGCATTGCATTTCGGGCGAAGCCACTGGTGCAGAAATCAGCGGAACAATCGATCTCAACGCTCGGCCTGGATGCGATCCTGTATCTGCTGGGCTTCTCGGATAGATACCAGCGCGGTGTCGACCAGGCTCGCTGAGGGCTGATCGATGTAACGCATTGTTCAACGGTGCGCTAGATATTGCTCCACAGTGAGTCGAACTCTCCGCCGGCCTGGCCCTGCCCGGAATCCGCCAATACGTCGCCGAGCTCTTTTATCTGGCAGAACTCGAACTGTGAGAAGCTGCCGGTCGAGGCGATGTGGCGCAACAGCTGTATGGAACAGGCTTCTGAGCTGGTGCCGAGAGTAATTTTTTGTCGTTCCTTGAAGCCGGTGCGAGGCGTAATCAGTGTCTGTGGCTGGCCGACAACCTTGATTTCCGGCAGCATCAGCACCCGCATCGGTGGTGCCTTGTCCTCGCCTTTCTTGTGAATGCTGGCGCCATAGGCAATGGCCCTGGGGCTCAGCAGCTCCAGCCCGATCAGGGTTCGGGCATTGCTGAGCCGGCTGACCCAGCGGATGACCGCAATCACCCACTCGTTGTGATCCTCTTCTTTCAGGCCGACAATATCACCCGCTTTAATGTCGCCGGGTAATTCCGCCGTCCACTCCAGGCAATAGCCTCCGGGGCTTGAGTCGGCTAATTTGGCCTCAAAAATGGGGTAGCGCTGCGCTACGGGCAGATCGGAGGCATTTTCCTGGAAGAGCCGGGCTTTGGTGGTGGAATCCAGATCGACCAGCAGGTTTGGCACCAGCTTCAAATCGCCGGTGTAGTCTCCCGGGTTTGCCATCTGCCATACATCGGCCTGGCTCAGGGGATTCAGAAAGGGGTTCTCAGCGGAGACGTCCGCTACACCGTCAATGCCTGTGGTGTTGCAGACCAGCTCCTCGAACAGGCGTTCACCGGCGACATGAAAATGTGTGCTGTGCAGGCCGATACACATCCGCAGCGCGTTGTCAGACCGGGAGCGCTTGAAGTTTCTAAGGCTCATGCTGCCCAGAGAGGCTATCAGGTGCTCCAGTAAGGTGATTGGCACATGAGTATTTTTGTCGAAGTTGATATCGCTGCCGCCAGCTTCTTCCTTGAGCTCCGTCAGATGCTCTACCAGCGCAGTGGTGTCGATATACCGACAACCCGGCCCCGGTTCACCCCGAAATAACGCGGCGTACATCGCGGCCTGATCGCTGTCGAGGTCGACCACGAACAGATCGTTACCCGTGCCTTGCGCGGCGAAATGTACCCGTTCGCTCCACTGCTGGAAGCCGCGGTAAAGGGCAGAGAGATCAGTATGGCGCAGTTGGTTGGCCTTGCAGCAACCCAGCAGCAGCGCCTGCAAATAGGTCGCCTTGATGGTGTTGCCACCGGATAAGGGCTCGGGTACCGGAAGATCGACCAGGCGTTGGCTGTCTGCCAGTGCGTAGAGTTGATGCAGGGTCTGCCAGCCGTGAACGCTCATCGGTTGGTGCAACTGGAAGTTTTGTAAGACTTTGCGACCGCTAAATAGCAGCGCCCGTTGCAGGGCCTCGCAGGTCAGGCGAGCCGGGTTCATTTTGCGAATGGCATCGCGCTGCTGTATAGCCTCGATACCGACGATGGTATAGCTGGTAGTGGCCAGAGTGAGCAATTTGTCACTCAGCTCCGCCATTCGCCGTGGCTCTTCGGGCATAATCAGCGGTTGGTTGAGAAAGCGTTTGGACAGGTTCAGCACGGCAATCTGCAGATTGGGCAGTAGCGTTGCCAGGATGTTGAAGCGCAGCTCCGGGGGAAGCTTCATACGGTTGAGGTCACCCAGAGCCTGACTGAGCTGCTGCACCAGAGAGTTGGTGTTGGTTACCGGGAGGTTTTGCACCCAGTCGGTGGCGGCGTCCGCAGTGGGTTCGAACAGGGGTTCACCTGCAAAGTCCTGGCGCGGGAGCAGCAATTTTACTGTTGTATGGTCATCCATAGCTGTTATCCCAAGTACATCTCCACTTTTAGCGCTTAGAATACCTAAGTGGCGCGATTCCCGCCACTGGCGTGTCAGCACCTGCCATTAGCACACGACGTGCTGTATTATGGGCACCGTTTTTTCCGCAAACCGATGAGAGCATCATGGCGAACTATTCGACTAGTGAATTCCGCTCTGGCATGAAAGTTATGCTGGATGGCGATCCCTGCAGTATTCTGGAAAACGAGTTTGTAAAGCCCGGCAAGGGGCAGGCCTTTAACCGGGTAAAACTGCGTAACCTGAAGACCGGGCGACAATGGGAGCGCACCTTTAAATCCGGTGAAACACTGGAGAGCGCAGACGTGATGGATCGCGTCATGGAGTACCTGTATACCGACAGCGAGTTCTGGTACTTCATGGAGCCCGATACCTATGAGCAATATCAGGCGGATGCCGCTGCTGTTGGCGACGCCCACCTATGGCTCAAGGAAAACGAGCGCTGTGATGTCACCCTGTACAACGACACGCCGCTGTCCGTTGCACCCCCCAACTTTGTGGAGCTGGAGATCGTGGAAACGGATCCGGGTCTCAAGGGTGATACGGCTACCGGCGGCACTAAACCCGCCAAGCTGGTAACCGGTGCGGTGGTGAAAGTACCGCTGTTTATCAGCACGGGAGAAGTCATCCGTGTCGATACGCGTACCGGGGAATATCAAAACCGCGCCAGCAAGTCCTGAGTGTAGCGGCGGGGCAATCCGGGGTGCACTGGCAGCCAGCCGCTAGTCTGGCGATAATTCGCCAGCGCGCTGAACTGCTGTCCCGCCTGCGCCGGTTCTTCAGTGACCGGGGTGTCCTTGAAGTCGAAACGCCGCTGCTGTGCAGCAACGGCATTACCGACCCGTCAATTGAGCCTTTCACCGTGCCATGCGGTGAGGCCCTGACGCAGCCAAGATTTTTACAGACCTCGCCCGAGTATGCGATGAAGCGCCTGCTCGCGGCGCATGGTGAGCCCATTTTCCAGATTGCCAGGGCGTTTCGTGACGGCGAAGCCGGCTCTCGCCACAACCCGGAATTCAGCTTGCTGGAGTGGTACCGCCCCGGCTTTGACCACCACCAGTTAATGGATGAAGTCGGGCAGTTGCTGAACGACTGTCTGGGGGCGCGAGCGGTAGAGACGTTCAGTTACCGCCAGCTCTTTCTGCAGCGCCTGCAGGTTGATCCGTTTACCGCATCCAGCGCTGAGTTGGAGCGTATTGCGCGCCGCCACATAGATCCCGGCAGCATGGTTGGTGACCGCGATATGTGGCTGGAACTATTGATGAGCCATCTGCTGGAGCCGCAGCTGGGCGACGGCACCCTCAGTTTTGTCTACGATTATCCCGCCTCCCAGGCGGCGCTGGCACGGGTTGTCAGCGCCGGGGATGTCAGTGTGGGGCAGCGTTTCGAGCTTTACGTGGATGGTGTAGAACTGGCCAATGGCTACTGTGAATTAACTGATGCCACGCAGCAGCGCCAGCGCTTTGAGCGCGACAATGCTGTCAGGTGCGAACGCGGCCAGCTGGAGCGTCCCATTGACGGGTATTTACTGGCGGCAATGGATCATGGCCTGCCAAGCTGCAGCGGCGTTGCGCTGGGCATTGATCGGCTGCTGATGTTGATGACGGGTGCGCCGTGTATACAGGATGTATTGGCGTTTGACTGGCAGCGCAGTTGAGCCCGACATACGGGCTCAACTGCGAGTCTTTAGATGAGGCGTTAGCCAGTGGTACTTAGGAAAACTCTCTGACCAATCCGCCAATCGATTCCTTCGCATCACCGAACAACATACGCGTGTTGTCCTTGTAAAACAGCGGGTTCTCGATACCGGCAAAGCCCGAGGCCATGGAGCGCTTGAGGACAAACACTGTGCGCGCCTGATCGACATTGATTACTGGCATACCATAGATCGGCGACCCCTCGTTCTCACGTGCTGCAGGGTTTACCACGTCATTGGCACCGATGACGATAGCCACGTCCACACCTTCCATGCGCGGGTTGATTTCGTCCATTTCCAGTAACTGATCGTAGGGCACGTCGGCCTCGGCGAGCAGTACGTTCATGTGGCCAGGCATACGACCCGCCACCGGATGGATACCAAAGTTCACTTCAGCGCCGTTGGCTTCAAGCAATACAGACAGCTCTTTTACCACGTGCTGTGCCTGTGCGACGGCCATACCATAGCCCGGGATAATGGCTACAGTGGAGGCTGCTTCGAGCACATAGTAGGCATCTTCGACGGAGATGGGCTTGATTTCCCCCTCCACAGCAGTGGTTTCGGTTTTGCCGCTGCCGAAGCCGGAGAACAGTACGTTGGACAGCGAGCGGTTCATCGCCTTACACATGATCTGTGTGAGGATGATGCCCGAGGCACCCACCAGTGCGCCGGCCACAATCAGGATGTTGTTGTTTACCGCGAAGCCAGCAGCACAGGCCGCCAGACCGGAGTATGAGTTCAGCAGGGAAATCACCACCGGCATATCGGCGCCGCCGATGGGTATTACGGCCATCACACCAAATATCAGCGAGAGCACGATAACCAGATAGAGCCAGAGGTGGTTGGCAGGCTCAAGGCAGAACATAACAGAACCCGCGAGAATACCGAGCACGATCAGGCTGTTAACCACCTGTTGGCCGCTGAAAAGCACGGCGCCACTGCCAATTTTCTCTGAAAGTTTACCGTAGGCGACCAGTGAGCCGGTGAAGGTCACACCGCCGATCAGGATCGAAAGAATAATGGTTACCAGCGTGAAGGTTGCTGCGTCAGTATTCAGCGCCGCCCAGCCTACCAGTAAGCTGGCCATGCCTCCGGAGCCGTTGAACAGGGCAACCATTTCGGGCATGGCTGTCATTTGTACCATGCGCGCTGCCGCACCACCGATGATCGCGCCCACGAGCACGCCGACCACAATCCATTGGTACTCAACAATACCCTGATCGAGCAGGGCTGATACCACCGCCAGCAGCATACCCAGTGAGGAAATCATATTGCCGCGACGGGCGGTCGCGGGGGATCCGAGTTGCTTGAGGCCAAAGATGAACAGGGCGCCGGAAACAACGTAGGCAAATTGAATGAGCGTATCCATAGTGATCAGCCCTCCTTCTTCTTGAACATGGCGAGCATGCGATCGGTGACGAGGTAGCCGCCAACCACGTTGACGGTGGCCAGTGCAACAGCGCCAGCGCCCAGCCAGTTGGACAGGTCCTGGTTGCCAGTGCCTGCCAGGCCGATAGCGCCTACCAGCGTAATGCCGGAAATCGCGTTGGCGCCTGACATAAGCGGCGTATGCAGCGTGGCCGGTACCTTATTAATCAGTTCGAAGCCCAGGAAGATGGACAACACCAGGATAAACGTGAGGAAAACTTCCGCAGCAACCATGTTATGCACCCCCTTCCAGAATATTTTTAATCGTCTCGTTAGTGACTTCGCCGCCGTGGGTAATGATGCAGCCCGGCAGAATATCGTGTTCGAAGTCGATCACGAACGCTTTGTCTTCTTCATTCCAGCTGTCTTCCACCAGATTAAACAGGTTGGCGGAGTACATCTGGCTGGCGTCGCGCGCCACCTCACCAGCGAGGTTGCCTTTGCCGATCACTGTAACACCATCGATTTCGACAACTTCGTTGGGGACAGAGCCCTCAACATTGCCACCGGTTTCGGCTGCCATATCAACAATCACGGAACCTGTAGCCATTCCCTCGATCATGTCGCGTGTGACCAGAACCGGCGGCTTGCGGCCAAATACCTGGGCCGTGGTGATGACAACATCGGATTTGGCGATCACTTCTTTTTGCGCCTGACGCTGCTTTTCAACCTGCTCTGGCGTCAGTTCCTTGGCATAGCCACCCGCTGTCTCGCCAGTTTCACCCAAATCAATTTCCAGGAATTTGGCGCCCACAGAGCGCACCTGCTCGGCAACCACTGGGCGGGTGTCGAATGCGGTGACCTTGGCGCCCAGCCGTTTGGCTGTCGCAATGGCCTGCAGGCCGGCTACACCGGCGCCGATCACGAACACATTGGCGGGCTTCAGGGTGCCGGCCGGCGTCATCATCATGGGGAAAATTCGCGGTAGATAGGTGGCGGCCTGTATCACCATCACGTAGCCGGCGAGGTTGGCCTGTGAGCTGAGGGCATCCATTTTCTGGCTGCGCGTGGTGCGCGGTATCATTTCCATACTGATTGCGGTGATACCGGCATCCTTAAAGGCATTGACCAGCCCGTGTTCATTGAACGGGTCCAGATAGCTGATATGGATGGCCCCGCGCTTCATCTGGCCGATTTCCTCGAGCTGTGGCTTGCGCACACGCAGCAGGATGTCAGCGCTGCCGAACAACTCGGCGCGATCGTTTGACACGGTCGCCCCGACATCGGTGTATTCAGAGTCTGTGAACCCGGAGCCGGAGCCCATACCGGCTTCTACAACCAGATCAGCGCCCATAGCAACAAGCCGCTTGGCGTGAGCGGGCGTAATCGGTATCCGGTTTTCTCCCGGGTGGGTCTCTTTCGGAATGGCGATGCGCATGCGGTGTCTACCCCCGTACTTTTGTTTATTCGAGCCGTCGGTGAGCAAGTCACCGCTGTTGTCGGCACAGCGCCATCTGGGGCCATGCTCCTGCAAATACGATCCGGCTCCATGCCAGTATCAAAATCAGGCCGCGACTCTAGCACAGCCTGTACCTTGCGGAAACACTGGCGGCTACTGGGCTGTGCAAGGTGTGGCCTGGTACCACTTAAAAGGCCATTTTGGCGTATCTGAGCGATGCGGGGCTAATTTAAGTGAATAAAACGGTGAGACAAGGGTCAGAAAGCCCAAAAAAATTGACTCTAAATGACAAATTGGGCTGTGCGGAGCAATTCTATGTGCTATGTGGCCACTGCCGATACGCCCACCAGGCGGGCAATAGCTCGCTGTATTGGCGTTGGCGGTAGCGCGGGTCGATCAGTAACGCGCTCCCGGTATCGTCAAGGCGCCGGATCACTCGCCCCAGAGCCTGATCGACTTTCTGCATACCCGGATACAGGAAAGTATATTCAAAGCCGGCTGCATAGCGCTGCTGGTACCACGCCTGCAGTTGCCGGGTATCCCGGTTGACCTGCGGCATGCCGATGCCGACGATGACCACGCTGGACAGCAGCTTACCCGGCAGGTCTACACCCTCCCCGAATACCCCGCCCAGGATACAGAACGCCAGCACATCCTCCCGTTGCCCGAGCAACTGCAGCAGCTGGTCCCGCTCCTGTTCATCCTGACGGCGCGTCTGTACCCAGATTTCACGTGCGTTGAGCCCACCTTCGGTAGACTGCAGCTTGGCCAGTGCATCCTGTAGATACTGATAAGAGGGAAAGTACACAATACAATTCCCCGGCGTGTCGTCGGCCCACTTGTGTAACAACCGGGTCAGGTCGCCCAGCGTCGCATTGCGTTGGTGATAGCGCGTATCGATATCGGTGGCCAGTGATACCTGCAGCTGCTCCTGCGTGAACGGGGAGGCGGCGCGCGAGCAAACGGCCTGTTCCCCCAGCCCCAGCGATGCGCGGGACCAGTGCAGCGGCGACAGGGTTGCCGAAAAAGCGACTACAGCGTGGGCGCGCTCATGCCGTGCAGATAGCAGGCGTGAAGGGTCCAGACAGTTGAGCGCAATGCGCAGGCCCTGCCGGCCTTCTCCGCGATGCAGCTCAAACCGATAATCATCACCCCAGAGTTCGGCCACGCGCAGAAATTGCAGTGCATCGAAGTAGAAATCCATGAGTTCGCGGTGCCGGTGCAGGAACGGCGGGTCCTGGGCCAGAATCTCAGAGACGCAGCCGGTAAACAGAAGGAGTGCCTGTAGTAGCGCCTGAGGGGGGCTGTCGCAGCTGTGAAACTCCGGTTCCTGCCACGGCAGTTTCTGCAGTGCCAGGAACTGCTTGTTGACCCGTGTCAGGCTTTTGGCCAGTGGGCCACTGACAGTGCCCTTGGCCTGCAGTGCGGCGGCCTTGGCCAGGGATGCGCTGTACATACCCCGCGCTCTGCCAGGCAGGTTGTGGGCCTCATCCAGCAGCACCGACCAGCGTTTGCTGTCGCTGTCCTGCTGGCCGCCCACTAGCGCCGTCAAACTGTAGACGTAGTGCAGGTCGGCGATGATGATATCGACCCAGGGCAACAGATCCAGCCCCAGTTCATAGGGGCAGACTTCAAAGCGCTGCGCGATCGTCTCGATATCCTCGCGGCGTAGTACGCGCTGACTGATCGCTGCATACAGGGCCTCGGGAAGCTTGTCATAGTAATCGCGTGCGAACGGGCAGTCATCGCCATGGCAGGCCTTTCCCGGTGAGAAGCAGATCTTGTCCTTGGCGGTAAGGCTGAGCGCGGTGCCCCGATACCCGGATTCGGCAAAATCGGCGAGCGCGCTCTCGGCGGCGCGCCGCCCCACTGATTTGGCTGTCAGGAAAACGACTTTGTCATGCTTGTTCGCGGCCAGTGCTTTCAGGGCGGGGAACAAAAATGCCGAGGTCTTTCCGATACCCGTTGGTGCCTCCAGCAGCAACTGCCCGCCCTGGTGTATGCACTTGTAAGCCAGCTCGGCGATATCGCGCTGGCCGCTGCGAAACCCGCCGTAGGGAAATGCCAGCGCGACGATACTGGCGTCCCGCTCCCGCTGCGCACGCGCCAGGGTATGCAACCAATGGGCAAATTGTGTCAGGGTGGCGGCCAGAAACTCAGCCAGCTCTGCACGCGAGTACTGCTGGGTGCGACTGAATTCCTCTTCGCTGTCGATATTGAACCAGGTGACACGAACATCCAGCGCCGGCATATCCCCCTGTGCGGCAATAATGGCGGCATACAGCGTGCCCTGTGCCATATGCAATTGCGCAACCGGCTCGGGTATCGCATTGGGCGCGGTGCGACAGGTCTTGATCTCCTCGACAAGCCCTTGGTCGGGGTCGTAGCCGTCGGCGCGACCGCGCAATGTAAGCTGCAAGCCGGGTTCGAGGTGGTGGTATTCCACGGCGTACTCGCTGCAGTAACTGGCCGGGCGGCGTGAGTAGACACGCTGGTGCCCCGCCACGCCCTGTGCGCCGGTGGGCGCTGCTTTGAAGCGGTGGTCGATATCGCCACTGCGGTGACAAAAGCGCGCGAGATCGGCCACGGCTATCGACAGCTGGGTATCTGGCTCAGTCATAGCGTCCTACTCATGCCACTGCACCCACGCTACCTGCGCGGGGATATCGTGGGCCTGAAAGTAGCGCAACCAGCGCTTCTGGCTGTCCTGCAGGGCATCGCCAGGGCCCTTCACCTCGATCAGGCAGTACTCCCCTGCCCCGGCGCCCAGCGCGATAAGATCGGGAAAGCCGCGGCGGTTTTCCTGTGGGTCGAACAGCATACGTTCCCATATTGCCAGCAGGTGCTCTGCCGGGATTATGCGCGCGCAGGCGGCCACCAGTTCCAGCGGAATGTATCGCCAGTGGGTCCAGCGGCATTCGTAGTGCTGGTAGCGTTCATAGGCCTGCACCAGTGTTGTCTCCAGATCTTCCTCGCGCAACTGCTGCATGCGGGCGGCCAGAGAGTGCTCGCGCGTTATCCGAAACGCGCGGTCATACATATCGGCGGGCGCGCTCTGGAAGGGGTTGTGGAACACGCCCGGCACCGCCTCAAATATCTGCTCCCAGAACGCCAGCCCGAACAGGGTGTTCATCAGCGCGTTCTCGACATAGTGAACCGCCTGCCACTGTTGCTGTAAATGCGCGGCGGCCAGTCCCTCCACTGATTCGCTGCCCCGGGCTATGGTCAGCGTTATCTCGGTAAATTTATCGCGTTGGCGCGACTGGCGGGCACCGGTGAGCTTGCGGTTCACACGCGGGAGGATGCGCTCAGCGGCTTCGCGTTCTGCTTCACACCACGGCTTTTGGAGAATCTCCTCACACACCCCACGCGCACTGGCCCAGTCGCCTGTCGTTTCAAGTATACGAGCGCGCCGCTCGCGCGCGGGATGGCGCTGGCTGCGATCGTAGAGCTGCAGCGCCAACTCGTGCTCATCGATGCGCTCCAGATCCCTGGCCACGTTGTTACAGAGCCGATGCCAGCGCTTTTCACTGGAGGCATACTGAATTGTCATGGTCGCCAGCTCTGCTGCTAGCTCCGGCAGTTGCTCGTATTCACCCGCGTCGAGCAGTGTGTAGTGGGCGTCACTCAGGTTGGCGCAAGCCACGTATTCTTGCAGTGCCTCGCGGCTGCAAAACAGGCGATGCGCGCGGTCCAGCGGGTAGGGGTAGTAGCGCGTGAGGCCCAGGTCCTGTAGTACAAAGTCCGTCAGGCTCTGCCGTCGATTGCCGAAAAAGAGCAGCTGCAGATGTTCGGTGAGCTCGACACCTCGCGGCGCTATTATGCGCTGATCGTCGATTGTGGTGAGCGCCGCCAGGGTTTCGTCTGCGTCCAACTGTAACTCTTCGATGGCATCCAATAGTGCTGCTTTGCCGCGAGGTTGCGCTTGGCCTGCGGGACAGAAAGCATGCAGCAACTCGCTGCGTGTATATAGCCTCCCCAACTCCTGCGCTGACAGTTCGTAAGCCTCCTCTACCATCTCGTTTGCCAGCAGCGTATCGAGAATCGGTGGTATCGCGCCAAGTTCCGCATACGCCAGTTTGCTTTCGCGAAACCAGGGCCCGGTGCGAGAAATCAGGCGGATATAGAGGCACTGGGCGTTGAAGTCCAGACCGCGAAAGGTTTGCAGCAAGGCGCTTTCGGCAGCGCTGAGGATATCCCCATACTGCGCCTCCACGGTGTCACACAGGCGCAAATAATTGTCCCGGTAATAGTAGGGGGCGAGCGCTGCGTTGTTCGATTCTGCCATGGCAGGCTGTATGCTACGTGATCATCCGGGGCTTGTCAGACTCTGCCGGTGCTTATTTGATCCGCGCTGTCCGGCTTGTACCCTGGCCTGTAATTAGGGCATTCTGGTGAGCCCGCGCGTCATCATTGTCAGGCTATCCCGGACACCTCCGCGAGCCGCAGCGGTAATAAGGAGAACAGCAAAGCGTGAGTCCCGCAGCGAAACCGGCGCCCCCGATCACTCTCTATCAGGCCCTGATCCCGATCCTCTTTCTGGTGGCGCTGCTGGCGTGTTCCGTATACCTGTTTGGTGCCGATTCGTCCTACGGGGCGAACCAGATTGCGCTGATGTTGACTGCCTGTGTTGCTGCGCTGGTAGGGCGACGCGCCGGTGTTTCCTGGGCGCAAGCCCAGAGTGGAATCATCGATGGCATCACGCTCGGCCTGGCCCCCA
Source organism: Halioglobus japonicus (assembly GCA_902705825.1). Lineage (GTDB taxonomy): Bacteria > Pseudomonadota > Gammaproteobacteria > Pseudomonadales > Halieaceae > Marimicrobium. The sequence goes on from CACSIL010000010.1 coordinate 55,684, forward strand.
TCCTGATTCTACTGGCCGTGGGTATGCTGATAGGCAGCTGGATTTTGTGCGGTACGGTCCCGGCGATGATTTACTACGGCGTTGAGGTGCTGAACCCCAGTATCTTCTACGCTGCCAGTGCGGCCATTTGCGCAATAGTCGCACTGAGCATAGGCAGCTCGTGGACGGTCGCCGGCACGCTGGGTATCGGCCTGATGGGCATCGCGGCGAGCTTTGAGTTGTCGCCCGCCATCACCGCTGGCGCCATTGTCTCCGGCGCCTATTTCGGTGACAAACTGTCTCCCATGTCCGACACCACCAATCTGGCCGCAGCGGCTACGGGGGTGGATCTGTTTTCCCATATCCGGCACATGCTGTGGACGACGCTGCCGAGTTTTGCGCTGACGCTCATAATCTTCGCCTTTCTAGGCAGCGCTGATGTGCCAGCTCCGCAGGAAATTGAGGAGCTGCAGTTGGCACTGGCCAGCGAATTCCATATCGGATTACATCTGCTGTTACCGCTGCTGATCATGCTGACGTTGGTATACAAACGCTTTCCTGCCTTCCCCGCTATCGTTGCCAGTGCGCTGATCGGGGTGGTGTTTGCACTGCTGTTCCAGCCCCAGGCGGTGATGAAACTGGCTGATGCCGACGCCGCTACCGGCGCCGGGTTTGCGATGGTTAAAGGCGTCTGGATCAGCCTGTTTAACGGTTACTCCTCGCACAGTGACAATGTGTTTTTGAATGAGTTGCTCAGTAAGGGCGGCATGAGCAGCATGCTCAATACCGTGTGGTTGATTATCTGCGCCCTCGGTCTGGGCGGCGTGCTGGAGCGCACCGGCATTCTGGGCTACCTGCTGCGCCTCGTGCTGAGAGGGGTTAAGTCCGCCGGCTCACTGATCACCGCCACCGTGGTGACTTGCGTGGGTACCAATATCCTCGCGGCCGACCAGTTTATTTCAGTCGCTTTGCCGGGGCGCATGTACGCCGATGAATACGAGCGGTTTGGTCTGTCCCGACTCAATCTCTCGCGCACGCTGGAAGATTCCGGCACATTGACCTCGGCGCTGATTCCCTGGAATACCTGCGGCGCCTATATGTCGGCGACGCTGGGTGTGGCCACCTTCAGTTATGCCCCCTTCGCCTTTTTCAACCTGCTGTGCCCGCTGGTGGCGATTCTGTACGGCTATACCCATTTTGCATTGAAACCGCTGGAGGCGCAGGCGGGTGACGCGCCTGCGAACGTGTGATGAGCGAACCGGACTTACCGTGGGACCACCCGCAACCGCACATTGTGTACACCAAGGTACAGCCCGAAGATATCGACGGGCTGAATCACACCAACAATGCCGTGTACGTGGACTGGTGCCAGCGCGCCGCCTGGAGCCACTCCGTAGCTCTGGGCCTGGATCTGCCGCGATATCAGGCGCTTGATCGCGCGATGGCCATTACCTACAGTGAATACCACTATTTGCAGGCCTCCCGAGAGGGCGATGAAGTGGCTGTGGCCACCTGGATAGTAGAGTGGGACCGCAAGCTGACCATGAGGCGCCATTTCCAGGTTATTCGCTTGAGCGACGGCGTAACCCTGCTGCGCGCCGCAATGCGATTCGCCTGTATCGAACTGAGCAGCGGCCGCCCGCGAAGGCTGCCGCCGGAATTTATAGAGGGCTACGGGCCGGCAGTGCTGGCTGATTCGCCGCCTTCATGAGACGGATCAATGCCACACAGCCCAAAGCAGGCTAAAATCAACGCATATGAGTTGAGTCCACGAACAAAGGGAGCATTGCATGGCTACCAAGCCAGAAGCGAAAGCCAAGCCAAAAGCCAAGCCAAAAGCCAAAGCCAAAGCTAAACCGAAAGCTAAGGCAAAGCCAAAAGCTAAAGCTAAACCGAAAGCCAAAGCGAAGCCCAAAGCCAAAGCCACGGCGAAGGCCGATGTAGAAACTCGCGCACCGGTTAAGGAAAAGCGGGTGGAGCAACCTCTCATGAGCGCATTGCGCGCTGAGCACCGCCACATGAGCACGGTGATGCAGCTCTTTGCGGAACAACTGTCTGCGATTGAAAACGGCGAACTGGTAGACACACATGTGGTGTACGAGATCATGCACTACATGGTGAGCTGGCCCGATCGTTTTCACCATCCACGGGAAGACCTGATCTACGCGCGTGTTGCGGAGGTCAATCCCAAGTCGGCCGATGATGTAGATACCCTTCAGCGCGNCCACGATCACACCGCTATACTCGGCCGTGAGGTATTGCGGGAAATCGAACGCTGGCGCCTTGGTGAAGCTTCAGGAAGTGTGGTGGTCCGGAGCGGGCGGGACTACATAGATCATATTTATGAACATATGAATGTCGAAGAGAAGGTAGTCTTCCCGCGCATCGAAGAGACACTGACACTGCAGGACTGGCGCGACCTCGCCGAGGACGATCAACTCACCGCAGTCGGCAGCGCAGTATTCGGCCCGCAGGTGCAGCGAGAATTCCGCAATATGACGCGCAAGTTGCGTCGCAGCTTACGCCGCTCTGTAGAGCGCGGCACGATGATCGAGTGGATGGGCGTGGAAGCCTTCATGGAGTCACTGGAGGTGGTGTCCATCGCTGTCGAATCCGCGCGCGAAACAACGGGCGAATCACTGCGCGCCGCAGTAAAGGATTCCGTCAACTACTTCCGCGAAGCGCCGCTATCAGCCCCAATGCGCTGCTTTGCCAACAACACGCGTATCACGTTGAAGCTACTGAACGAGGTGGCTGGAATTTCCCGCGAAACGCTGGATGACCTGTCGCGTGTGAACCAGGAGCGGAAAGATCGGATTCGGTTGATGGATAGGAATACTGCGCCGCGGTAATCGCGTTGTGCTTCTTGTTCATGAATATCGTTGAACAACTCATTAGGAGATAATGAGTTGTTTACTTTTCATGGGGAACACGGGGAGTTAACGCCTTGCTAAACGGCATGGATAAGCTGTCATATTTTTGCAAAAAATATGACAGCTTATCCAAGTCCGTTTTGAGCAATTTGTTATATTAGTTCCTCTGTCACATTAGAGAGCTGCAACTATTTGATCAATTGCTTCTACCATTTCGTTACGTGCTTCTTTTTTTACCTGGACTCTTTGGCCAGCAAGACTCAATTTTCCAGTTGGCATATTATAAAAAGGGCAGCCTCTGGCAAATGCAACGACGCCAGTTGTACCAAAATCTCTTACATCGAGGGTCCCTTCTTGAGGCGTTTTAAAAGTAAAATACTGAGGATAATGTTTTATAAGGTCCTTTAGATCAGAGTTAATACCAACCAAAACTGCATTGTATGCAGACGAAGTCCCCATATATTGTGTAAGACGATTTTTTATGATGAGGTGTACTTTTGGCAGGACTCTTTTTGCGTCATTGAGCTTTTTAGCAAATGTATATTTAGCATAAACTTCAGATGGTAGCTTAAGCCCATAAATCAGTGAAAATGCGTTTTGTATAGCTCTTCTTGAAGAATCATCCGCCATTACAGGAAGTACAACACGATCTGAGGCTGCTAGAGCAATTTGGGTATACATAGAAAAACTAGGGTTTGTATCTATGAAGACATAATCATATTCGACAAGAACAAGTAAATCTTTTAACCAATCTATTACCGCAAGCCAGGCATTGACACCTGGAATATCCGCATTCGCAAGAGTGTTCATTGCTATGGCTTGAAGCTCTAATAGTGGGTCACCGCAGACCAAATCTATATTTTCAGGTACAGCGCTATTGAATTTAGAAGGAGTGGTTATATAGTCTTTGGCTGAAAAATCTGGAGGAGTAAAGGGGGCGCTCAACCTTAAATCGAAGTATCCGCCAATGCTAGATCGGGGGATTTCCCCCTGATTTATTAACAGGTTCTTGCTTCCATTGTTCTCTTGGCCGCCCAATAATATCTCTGAAAGATTTGCTTGGGGACACAAGTCAACGACAAGAATTTTCTTTTCTGGATTCTTGTCGGCGAAACGACAAACAGTTTGGTAGGTTAAGCTGGTTTTGCCCGTCCCACCCTTATTATTCCAAATCGAATAGGTAATCATAATATCTCCAAGTATGTGGCTGCGTCAGGTGGAGACTATAGCATGTCCATAATGGACATACAAATGGCATTTGTGGACATTTGTTGCGGCGTGGGAGATATAACGCCGCCGTCACGCGGCAATTTTGTAGTTGATTTTTTTGTGGCAGCGTAGCGCCCGCTACAAAAAAAGCGACGGAAAAAATGCTCGCTGTGAACGGCTTTGTTAGGCTCAATCCTTCTTCGTCACTTTAAAATCTACGCTCTCAAGAAGCTTGTTCACCAACAAGGCACCTAAATCAGAAGATGGATGGCCTGGAAGCGGACTCTCTACTTTCTTTTCTTTACCAGTTTGAAGTGTGAAAGCGTTATCGGTAAGGGCCATTCGTACCTCTGTTGAAAACCCCTGATTGTCATGATTATTCGCCGCTATACGAATCCTCATAAATCCGACTTTAAGCTGCTCAGATCGACTAATTTCATTCAAATGAAACCTATATATCGCCATCATCACTCCAAAAACAACCACGAATAGAACCACAAAAACGTATAAAACGGTTGTATTTGGAGCGTAGAAACCACCACTAAAGCCTCCCCCGACACCGATAGAGCCAACATTAGAGTTTTCACCTGTTTCGGTCTTTGATTTGTCAGCATCATCATTTGGCGCTGCAGAATTAATCCCACTTGAAAAATACGCACCACTACTGATATTTCCCATTTTGCTGGAGATTTCCGTAGTCCGGTAATCTTGATAAACAAAAATGGCAGCACCAAAAACCAGAAGAAGTGAAACCACATACATCACATAGAAGAATATGAGTCTCGAAGCTTTTCGATGTTGTTCGATTTGATCTTCTAAGCTCTTTATCGCAACATCTATGGATTTTTCTTCTGCCATGATATTTCCTTAAATCTGGGGAACTAGCNGTAACGCCTAGCGCAACGGTGGCGAAACCGCGCAGCGGTTTTGACATCCGGCCCCGCCAGGGGCGTATTGGCGCTACTTGTTACTGGTGCGGCTTGATGATGCGCCAACGAAGAAATAGGCCGGAGCGCTAGCGGAGGCAACCTTGCGAACGAAGCTGACTGGTGAAACAAATGCACGTTTTGTTGCCCTCCCTGCTACAGCGTGACTGAACGAAACTGATGGACCTAATACTACCTG
>CACSIL010000011.1 GCA_902705825.1 Halioglobus japonicus
CCTAATACTACCTGCGATTTCGAAAGTGGACTACCCACTTGGAACTGGCGCGAGACTTGATGGAAGCACACATCTTCAATTTCACAAGATATTGGCGAACGCCGCCCAGTAACAGCCAAAACAATAGACCGGTCCAAAAAACACCCCGGCCCAGTTTGCAGATCGATCAAATGTAGGAAACCCTTTCAAATCAACCTCCTGTCAATTCTGATGGCGCGTATAACAACTGCATTAGAGGCCGCAAATACTGGCAGGAATTATTATGTCTGCACCAGTCGCTTGAAGTCTTGAGCCGCTCAAACCATATCACAAGGCCAGTGTCTCTTCCTAGACGGAAACAGCTAACAGGTGTTAACTGTACCGTTAGCTAATGTAGGTAGAACATATCCAAATCAAACCTCACTCCCGCCGAATCAACCCATCCACCGCCATCCCATCATCCATATTCTCCCCATACCACAGCGGCACCAACGTACCGGCATCAATGTTTATCTGTTGACGTTTATTCGCGGTGCTAAGCGCAAAAACGTTTCCGCTGAAACGCCTATCGGGCCCGCTCGGTATCAACCTGCCATCCGGTGTGGTGAACACGGGTTCATTGGATTCAAGCGCCAGGCCGTAGCCACCTTCGTGTACCAGACGATGGTGATGGCGGCACAGTAGCAGCAGGTTATCGAGGCGGGTTTCTCCGCCGTCGGCCCAGTGCTGTATGTGGTGTGCATCTACATGGTGCCGTGCGGTGCAGCCGGGGAATCGACAGCCGCTGTCACGGCGCTCCAGTGCGCGGCGGATAGCCGGGGGAATACTGCGGGTGCGGCGGCCGATATCCAGAGCGGTGCCGCTTGCGTTCTCCAGCCAATGCACGACGCCACAATCACAGGCTAGCCTGCGAGACGTTTCTGCGGAAACGTGTCCTCCGGATGACAGTTCGGATTCTGCGCCGCCCCCGTCTGCCTGTAGTGTGGATATGTCTGTATGAACATGCATGGTACAGCGGTCACCGCCTTTGATTGCGACTGTGTTATCGCTGCTGCTGTGAGCAATGTAAGTCTCGGCAATGCGCTCCAGTGCATCGGCGCGTTTCGCCGCTACAGGCGTTTCCGCGGAAACGTCTTCTGCCGTATTGCGCTGTTCTTCATGCAGGGTGCCCATCGCCGCATCGAGTGCCTGCACGATACGGGCTCCTTGTTCGGGACTCATTCGCCCCTTGAATACATAGCTGCCATCGTCGTCGATGTACCAGTTGAGTTCGCGCAGTGCGTGGAACTGGTTGTCGCGTTGCAGCGCGTCGCTGCGTTTTACTTTGCGGTAGTTGCGCACCAGACGTTCGACATGGGATGCGGTGCCGTGGTTGGCGATCATCAGCAGGTAATCTTCATTCTGCTCAGTGGCAACGCGGGTCATTGCGCGTACCTTGGAATAGCTAATGCGACCGTGGCACAGGGCCGAGCTGATCTGCGGTAGGTTCTCCAGCGCGTGGGCAACTCGCACCTTCTCCCGCGCCGCGCCCAGGTTGATGCCGCATTTCCAGTTCAGCCAGTGGGCACAGGATTTGAGGCCTCCGCCGCCCCAACCCTGGCGCTGGTCGTATTCTCGGATCAGTGTGAGTAGACGGTAAGTTGCTGCATTGATATGCGCGGCGAGTTCGGTGATTTCGTCTTCCAGTGCGGCCAGGTCACGGGCGGGAGATAGTGCAATTGCGATGGGATATTGGTTCATGATGGGGGCCTCTGCATCCTTGCAAAATACTGTATAAATATACAGTATAAAGGCGATTATATCTATATAAACAAGGAGCTTATATTGATCAATCAATCAAGCGCAGTGCCAGTTTGCAAATGTTCTGCTATACCGCCTCAGCGCTGATCTCGGGCTCTCGAAACTGCAGGCTGGCCAGTCGCGCATAGAGCGGGCAGTCGCGCAGCAGTTGGGTGTGGGTGCCGGTGGCCACCAGCTGCCCTGCGTCCATTACGGCGATTTTGTCTGCGTGCAAAATGGTGGAAAGGCGGTGCGCGATAATCACCGTGGTGCGATTTCGCATCAGCTCCTGTAGTGCCAGTTGCACCTGGTGTTCGCTCTCTGTGTCCAGTGCGCTGGTGGCTTCATCGAGCAGGAGTATTTTCGGATCGTTCAAAATTGCTCTGGCCAGTGCGATACGCTGACGTTGGCCGCCGGACAGGCGCACACCCATTTCACCGAGGTGACTGGCATAACCGTCGGGCAGTGCCGAGATAAAGTCATGCGCGTGAGCGGCGCGGGCGGCGGCGATAACCTCTTCTTCAGTGGCATCGAGTTTGCCGTAGGCGATGTTGTATCGTACGTCGCCGGTGAACAGCGCCGGTTGCTGCGGCACCAGTGCGATATGTTCACGCATCTGTTGCAAATCCATCTCGCGAATATCGGTGTCGTCCAGTAACAGCCTGCCCTGCTGTGGGTCGTAGAAGCGTAGCAGTAACTCGAACACGGTGGATTTTCCCGCGCCCGATGGCCCTACCAGCGCCAGACTTTTGCCCGCTTCTATATGCAGCGAGAAGTCTTTCAGTGCGGGTTGATCGGGCCGGGTCGGGTAGTAAAACGATATATTGTCCATCTGCAGTTCTGGCCGTGGGCTGGACGGTTTTGCAGTGGCGTTTTCCGGGTTGGCAATCAGGCTGTGTGTGTTGATCAACTCCACCAGCCGCTCGGCGGCGCCTGCAGCACGCTGCAGATCACCCCACACTTCGGAAATAGTGGCGACACCGCTGCCCACCATAATGGCGTAAAACACAAAGGCACCGAGCTCCCCACCCGTCATGCGCCCGCTGATAACGTCTTGGCCGCCCTCCCACAGCATCCCGGACATGCCGACGAACAGCAGCATGATTGCACCGCAGATAAGCAGCGAGCGCTGCCAGATGCGGCGGCGGGCGATTTCGAAGGCGCGTTCCACTTCGCGGTCAAACGCGTCCGCTTCGAACTGCTCGCGTGTATAGCTTTGTACCACCCGAATGTTCTGTATCACTTCACCGGCATAGCTGCCGACGTTGGCGATGCTGTCCTGGCTCTGGTTGGAGAGTTTGCGCACGCGCCGCCCGAATACGAGTATCGGCAGTAGTACCAATGGAACGCCGAACGCGATGATCAAACTCAGTTTCAGGTTGGTGATAAACATCAGCACCAGCGCGCCGACGGTTGTCAGGCTGCTGCGCAGCGCCATGCTGAAGGAGGAGCCGATAATCGTCTGTAGCAGGGTGGTGTCGGTGGTGAGGCGGGACATGATCTCGCCGCTGCGGTTGAGTTCAAAGAACCCGGGGTGCAGCCGCACGATATTGTCGAATACCTGTTTGCGGATGTCGGCGCTGATTCTTTCACCCAGCCAGGACACCAGATAGAAGCGAATAAATGTACCAAAGGCCATCGCTGCCGCAATCATCACAAGCAGGGCAATAGCGCTTTTGAGATCCGCGCTGGAGCCGCCGCCGAAGCCCTGGTCGATCAATACCTGTAAACCCCGTCCCATGGAGAGCGTGGCAGCGGCGGTAAACAGCAGAGCGACACTGGCACCTACCAGGCGCATTTTGTATTGCTTCAGCAGGCGCAGTACCGGCAGCAGCGCAGGCAGACCTTTCTTCGCGCGCGAGGACATCAGGCGTACCAGCAGTGATGTGAACAAGCGGGCGCACAGGCGCTGGAAGTGCGCAGTGGCTCAACAGATTTAACCGGGGTGCAATTCATGATGGGGTTCCGTGGCGGGGTAGCTGCATCGTGCTAGTGTAATGGCTCGTGGGTGTGAATGGTAATGCACAGGTAACGGTAGCGGAGATAAGCAATGGGTGACAAATTCAAAGACAAGGTGGTTATCGTTACGGGTGGCAGCAGAGGCCTGGGGCGTGCGATGTCTATCGGCTTTGCTCGCGAGGGCGCGAAAGTGGTGGTGGCCAGTCGCAAGATTGCGTCCTGTGAGGAGGTGGTCGCACGCATTGAATCCGAGGGTGGGCAGGCGCTGGCCCAGGCTGCACATATGGGTGATGTCGCGGACCTCGATGCCCTCATTGAGGCGGCGTACGCCCATTTTGGGCGTGTCGATATTCTGGTGAACAATGCCGGTACCAATGTTGCGCTCGGCCCGCTGTCCGATGTCGGCACCGCCGCGTTCGACAAGATGGTAGACGTCAACCTGAAGGGCCCCTGGTACCTGGCCTCGCGGTTGGCGCCGCGCATGGCTGAGCATGGCGGCGGTTGCGTGATCAATCTGCTGTCTGTTGCGGCCCTGTCCACGCCGGCTTATTCGGGTATCTATGCGGCAACCAAGGCGGCTCTGAAAGCACTCACCGAGGTGATGGCTCAAGAGTGGGCCCAGTGGAATATACGCGTTAATGCGCTGGCCCCCGGGAGTTATCACTCGGACCTTACCGATAGCGCTATCGCCGCCCTGCCCCACTACGGCGAAGGTATGGTCACAGCAGCACTCATTCCGCGCATCGCGGAAACCGAGGAAATTCTCAACCCGGTGTTTTATCTGGCGTCAGAGTCTTTCACCACCGGTATTACCCTGGTGGCCGATGGCGGCCTGATGGCCAAGCGCTAGGTTTTTGCAGGAGGTCGCGAGCGCTGCATCAGGCGCCCAAAGTAGACGCCGACTTCAAACAACAGCCACATAGGGATGGCCAGCAGTGATTGGGAAATCACATCCGGTGGTGTCAGCAGCATGCCGAATACGAAGCACCCGAGGATAATGTACGGCCGTTTTTTGGCCAGTGCCTCCGGCGTAGTGATGCCAGACCAGATCAGCAGCAGCGCTGCAATCGGGATTTCAAACGCCAGCCCAAACGCGAAGAACAACTTGAGCACGAAATCCAGATAGCTGTTTATGTCCGTCATGATGGTGATGTCGTCCGGCGCAACACTGGTAAAAAAACCGAAGATAAGCGGGAACACCACAAAGTAGGCGAATGCAGCGCCGGCGTAAAACAGCATCACGCTGGAGGCCAGCAGTGGCACAGCCAGGCGCTTTTCGTGGCGGTACATGCCGGGCGCGATAAAACTCCACGCTTGATAGAGCACGTAGGGCATCGCCAGAAAAACGGCGGCCCACAGCGTCAGTTTGAAGGGCGTAAAGAACGGTGAGGCGACCTCGGTGGCAATCATGCTGGCGCCGGCCGGCAATAGCGCACGCAGCGGCTCCGAAACAAAGCCGTAAATCTCATTGGAGAACGGGAACAGGCAGATAAAAATGATCAGCACTGCCAGCAGCGCGCGCAGTAGTTTGTCGCGCAGCTCGGTCAGGTGGGCAATCAGCGGTTGTGGCTGATCCGTGGAGTCTGGTTCGTTCATTCAGCCGGTTTTTCCGCAGGGCTTTGTGGAGGAGGTGTAACGGTATTGTCCTGTACCGGGGTGTTCAGGGCGCTCGTCGATTCCCGCAGTTCGTGGCCGATACTGCTGGCGTCATTCTTCAACTGCTCGCCGGTCTTGCGCAGATCCTGCATCACCGCATCGTTGTGGAGCTCCTGCTGAACCTCCTGCTTGATCTCGTTGAAGCCGCGCCTGATGCGGTTCAGCCAGACACTGGCGGTACGAATCGCTTCCGGCAGGCGCTCGGGCCCAATCACCAGCAGCGCTACCACGCCGATGAGGATCAGTTCGGCAAAACCTATATCGAACATTCAGGGGTTACTTTTCTTTCGCTGTGTTGGTTGCCGTGTTGTCCGCTGCATTGTTTGCGGTCACGTCCTGTTCGCTAGCATCGCCCGGTTTTGCGGCTTCGCCATCGTCAGTCATGCTTTTGCGAAAGCCTTTCACCGCGCTGCCCAGATCGCTGCCCAGGGTGCGTAGCCGTTTGGTGCCAAACAGCATGATCACGATTGCCAATATGATCAACAACTGCCAGATACTGATTCCGCCGATTCCCATCTTACTCTCCCGTTGTCGTGCGCCGTTTACAACGGCTCATCAATTGCTGCGCGAGGCCTTTTCTTCCAGCCCTGATATACCAGAGCGATCACTCAGGCACTGCATTACGTCTTCTACATCTATTTCCAGGTGCGACAGCATCACCATACTGTGAAACCATAAATCGGCAACTTCGCCGACGACGGCATTGCGATCTCCCCCGGCTGCGGCATCCTTGGCCGCGATGATTACCTCGGTGGCTTCCTCACCGACTTTTTCGAGAATCTTGTTCAAGCCTTTGTGGTGCAGACTGGCCACATAGGATTCTTCGGGGGCAGCGTGCCTGCGCTGCGCCAGTGTGGTTGCCAATTGTTGCAGCACATCGCTCATAGTTTCTTCCCGTACATGTCTGCGGGGTCCTTTATAACCTCGTCTGTGACGCGCCACACGCCGTTTTCCAGCACGCGGTAAAAACATGCTCGCCTACCCGTATGACAAGCGATACCGCCGACTTGTTCCACTTTCATCAGCACTGTGTCCGCATCGCAGTCGATACGCAACTCCTTCAGTGTCTGAACGTGACCTGATTCCTCGCCTTTGCGCCACAGGGCCTGCCGAGAGCGCGACCAATAGATGGCGCGGCCCTCCTCAATCGTCAAGCGCAGCGCGTCGCGGTTCATCCAGGCCAGCATCAGGACCTCGCCGCTTTGCCAGTCCTGAGCGATAGCGGGGATGAGACCCTGTTCGTTCCACTTAATGTCTTCTATCAGAGTACCGGCTTCAGTCATGACTATCTTCCAAACGGAGGCGCATTATGGCACAGGCCGTCGCCTCGCACATATGCTCAGCTGCTTCTTGGCCATAACAGGTAGACACCGGCTGCGCCCAGCAACCAGCTGATGGTAGGCGCGTTTGCCAACTGTTGCCAGATAACGGGTGAGGCGCAGGCTGCCGCGGCGATACAGGCGATACCGCCCAGTGCCAGGCGGCGCCTTCTTGCCAGCGAGCGCTGCTGTCCGGCCTGATCCTGCTGCGGGTGCGGTTGGGGTGTCGGGTGGCGCTCGGTTTCCCGCATATGCTGCAGGTTGTCCAGCATCACATCGGGCAGTTGCGGGAGTTGTTCAAGCCACGAGGGCGCGTGGCGCTGCAGGCGCTTGAAAATCGATTGCGGTGAATAGCGCTGCTGCACCCACTCCTCCAGAAAGGGTTGTGCTGTCTCCCACAGGTTCAGGTCCGGATACAGCTGACGCCCCAGTCCCTCTATGTTCAGCAGCGTTTTCTGCAGCAGTACCAGCGAAGGCTGTACCTCCATGTCGAAGCGGCTGGCGGTCTGGAACAGGTACACCAGCAACTGGCCGAATGAAATCTCGCTGATAGGGCGCTCAAAAATGGGTTCGCAGACCGCGCGCATGGCCGATTCAAACTCCTGTACCCGGGTATCCGGTGGCACCCAGCCGCACTCGACATGCAACTGCGCGACCTCGCGGTAGTCGCGGCGGAAGATACCGAGCAGGTTGCGGCCAAGGTAATACTGATCGGCGTCGGACAGGCTGCCGACAATGGCGCAGTCCACACCGATGTAGATGGGGTCAGCCGGGTCGGTGGCGTCGACAAAAATATTGCCCGGATGCATGTCGGCATGGAAAAAACTGTGGTTGAACACCTGTGTGAAAAAGATCTCCACGCCGCGCTCGCCAAGCAGCTTTAGATCGGTGCCCTTGGCGCGCAAGGTGTCCATGTCGGTGACGGGAATGCCCGAGATACGCTCCATAGTCAGTACATTACGGCAGCTGTAGTCCCAGTAGACCTCGGGTACATAGAGCAGTTTGTTGTTCTCAAAATTGCGCCGCAGCTGCGAGGTATTGGCGGCTTCGCGGGCCATGTCGAGCTCGTCGAGAATCACCAGCTCGTAGTCGGCAACCACCTCGACCGGGCGCAGGCGCCGACCGTTGGGGTGGTACTTGGCGGCCAGCTTCGCCAGTGTGTACATCAGGGCGATATCCTCGCGTATCACCGCTTCGATATCGGGGCGCACGACCTTGACCACCACCTGCTCGCCGCTGTGCAGCGTAGCGCAGTGCACCTGGGCCACCGAGGCCGAGGCCATAGGGGTGCTCTCGAAACTGGCGAACAGTTCCCCCACCGGTTTACCCAGGGCCTTTTCGACAATGGCAACAGACTGTGCATCGGGGAATGGGGGCACATTGTCCTGCAGCCGGGCCAGTTCGTCGGCTATATCGTCCGGTAGCAGGTCGCGCCGGGTGGACAGCATCTGCCCGAACTTGATAAAGACCGGGCCCAGTTCCTCCAGTGCGCGGCGCAGGCGTTCACCCCTTGCCATATCCGGGACCTGGCGCAGTCGCCACGGTGCAATGCGCATCGCAAAGCGCGGCAGTGCTGGCAATCGCTCCTGGTCGATAAATTCATCCAGTCGATAACGACTGACAGTTCCCAGTATTTTGCTCAGGCGCAGCGCTCGGGACATCGTTCAGTCTCTCAGCTTCTGCAGGCGTTGGCGCAGGCGCTCGGTGCGCGATTGCAGCCGGTCTACACGCATGCCGATATCCTGCACATCGCGGTAAAAATCTTCCACTTCGAGTCTGGGCGGGCTGAGGCGCGCCTCCTCGTGGATAAATTCATCGAGTTGTCTGGTCAGGCTGGAGGTGGCCTGTTTGCCCCAGGCGAAAGTGCTGCGTAATACCTCGGCCAACTGGTGCCCGGCAACATCGCCCAGAGAGTTCACCAGAGGGGCCTCCCAGTCCATATCCAGCCCTGCCAGAATATGCTGAAGTTCAATCAGTGGGGCGCTGTCGCCCTCCAGTTCCAGCCCGCCGTTGATCAGCGTGGCGGTGGGGTCTTTGGCGGAAGCCAGTTCGGTGAAGTCTGTCGCCTTGCCGCGAATACTGGTGGTGACCGCCCCGTGGTGGAACCCCGTCAGACGCATGCCTTGGGCCCCCGGGTGCAGGTAGAAACTGATGGCTGGCGCCGTGCAGTGCAGGGCAAAGACACAATCTTCAAGTTTGGCCAGTTCAGCGTTACTGTGCGGCGACAGCGCCAGAGCGCGGTTAATCGCCGCCTCCACTGCGGCCAGTGCTGCGGTGTGCAGCGTGGGGTCTATAGCGCCGCTCATTTCAGGCTTTGACGCCCCGGTGCAATGCCACGATACCACCTGTCATATTGTGGTATTCAACCTCGCAGAAACCGGCATCTTCCATCATGTCTTTCAATGTGTTCTGGTCGGGGTGCTTGCGAATAGACTCGGCCAGGTACTGGTAGCTCTCACTGTCGTTGGCAACAAGGCGGCCCATCAGCGGCAGTACGCGGAATGAATAGGTATCGTAGGCTTTGCTGAGCAGCTCATTTTTCGGTTTGGAAAATTCCAGTACCAACAGCCGTCCACCCGGCTTGAGCACGCGCAAAATGGAGCGCAGTGCCAGTGTGATGTCCGTTACATTGCGCAGGCCGAATGCGATGGTGACACAGTCAAAACTGTCATCCGGAAAGGGCAGGTACTGGGCATCAGCCTGTACAAACTCGATATTGGCCAGGCGGCCTTGATCCAGCAGCTTGTCGCGGCCGACCTTTAGCATGGAGTCATTGATGTCAGCCAGCACCACGCGGCCCTGTGGGCCCACCAGTTCGGCGAAGCGGGCGGCGAGATCACCGGTGCCGCCAGCAATGTCCAGCACCGCGTTGTTTTTGCGCACGCCGCTCAGTTCTATCGTGAAACGCTTCCAGATGCGGTGAATGCCGCCGGACATCAGGTCGTTCATCAGGTCGTAGCGTGCTGCGACCGAATGGAATACCTCGCCCACCATGCCGGCTTTAGCGTCTTTGTCGACTTCTTTGTAGCCGAAATGGGTGGTTTCTTTATCGCTCATTGTGTCGCTGCTCGGGTGCCAGAGATGGGCGCAGTATACCGCGATGAGAGAGTGGGGTCAGTGACAGAGTGGGGGCAGAGTAAAAACTCATGAGAATCCGCACGCTTGAGGATAATAGCGGGCGTGCCCTAGAGTTTCAGTACCTGGACATCGGGATCGCGATTCGCGCCGGCCTTCGCCATGCGATCGAGGTATTCCTGCCATCTGGCTTCCTGATCACGGCAAAGTTCATACAAATAGCGCCAGGAGTACAGCCCGGTATCGTGGCCATCATCAAACACCAGCTGCAGCGCATAGTTACCCACCGGCTTGATCGCCGTGATAGCAACTTTCATTTTCTCCGTTTGCAGGACTTCCTGGCCCGGCCCGTGGCCGAGCACTTCTGCGGAGGGGGAATAGACGCGCAGATACTCACAGCTCAGGGAGTAACTCTCACCGCCCTCGTACGTCAGCTCCAACAGGCGCGAGCGACTGTGCAGCTGAATCGACGAGGGTGTGGGCGCCTCTGACATCGTGGTTGTCAAAGAATAAAGCGGGACAGATCATCGTCCTCGCTGAGTTCCTGCAACTGCTTATCGACAAACGCGGCGTCTACCATCAGGGCGGCGTCCTGCAGGCCGGCGTCGGCGGCGCCAAAGGATGTTTCCTCCAGCAGGCGTTCCATTACCGTGTGCAGGCGTCGGGCACCGATATTTTCAGTGCGTTCATTCACCTGCCATGCGGTCTCGGCAATACGTCGCAAACCATCCTTGCTGAACGTCAGATCCAACCCTTCTGTCTCCAGCAGGGCTTGATACTGCTCGGTTAGCGAGGCGCTGGGCTCGGTCAGGATGCGCTCGAAATCATCGGGTGACAGCGCGGAAAGCTCTACGCGAATGGGCAGGCGCCCCTGCAGCTCAGGGATAAGGTCCGAAGGCTTGGCCAGATGGAAAGCACCGGAAGCGATAAACAGGATGTGGTCTGTTTTGATCATGCCGTGTTTGGTGCTGACAGTGGAGCCCTCAATCAGTGGCAGCAAATCGCGCTGCACACCCTCGCGGGATACATCGGCACCGGCGCCCTCGGAGCGCTTGGCGACTTTGTCCAGCTCATCGATAAAGACAATGCCATTCTGTTCCGCTTCTGCCACCGCTTTTTGCTTGAGCTCGTCCTCGTTCACCAGTTTGGCCGCTTCTTCGTCGCACAGCGCCTCAAACGCGGCCTTGATCGGCATCTTGCTCTTCTTGCTCTGTTGGCGCGACATGTTGGAGAACATGCTCTGCAACTGGTTGGTCATTTCCTCCATGCCCGGTGGTGCCATGATCTCCATCCCCGGAAGGCTGGCGGTGACCTCCACTTCTATCTCTTTGTCGTCGAGCTCGCCCTCGCGCAATTTCTTGCGCAACAATTGCCGCGTGCCGGAGGCTGACTCGTCGGCGTCGTTATCGCGGGCTGTCGGTAGCAGGATATCCAGTATGCGCTCTTCAGCGGCTTCCTCGGCGCGAAAGCGCACGCGGGTCATTTCCTGCTCGCGGTACATTTTGATGGACACATCGACGAGGTCGCGCACAATAGATTCAACATCGCGGCCGACATAGCCCACTTCGGTGAACTTGGTGGCTTCTACCTTGACGAAAGGCGCGTTGGCCAGTTTCGCCAAACGCCGCGCGATTTCGGTTTTACCGACGCCGGTTGGCCCTATCATCAGAATATTCTTGGGCGTGATTTCGGCGCGCAGTTCCTCGGGCAACTGCATGCGCCGCCAGCGATTGCGCAGCGCGATGGCAACCGCGCGTTTGGCCGCATCCTGGCCGATGATGAATTTGTCCAGCTCGTGGACGATTTCTCGGGGGGTCATATTGGACATGCAGTGGCCTAAAAATCCAGTTGTTCGATGGTGCGGTTATGGTTTGTGTAGATACAGATGTCGGCGGCTATGCCGAGACCTTTCTCTACGATGTCACGTGCTTCCAGTTCCGTATTTTCGAGCAGGGCGCGGGCAGCGGATTGGGCAAACGGGCCGCCGGAACCGATCGCGATCAGGTTATCTTCGGGTTCTATCACATCGCCGTTGCCGGTAATGATCAGTGACGTTTCCTTGTCAGCGACTGCCAGCAGAGCCTCCAGGCGTCGCAGGGAGCGCTCGGTGCGCCAGGCTTTTGCCAGTTCCACCGCGGCACGTACAAGATGGCCCTGGTGTTTATCAAGTTGTGCCTCAAACAGTTCGAACAGGGTGAAGGCATCGGCGGTGCCGCCGGCGAACCCCGCCAACACCTCGTCCCGATACAGGCGGCGCACCTTGCGGGCGTTGCCTTTCATCACCGTGTTGCCCATGGAGACCTGACCGTCGCCGCCAATAACCACGCTGTTACCACGTCGTACGGAAAGTATGGTTGTACCTCGGAACTGTTCCACTTCTTTATGTCTCCTGGGGGCGATCGAATGGGCTGGCAGAGGGTGGACTGTCAGATATGGGGGGGTGTGCGGGAAATTCAAGGCTCTGTCTTGAAATCAAACCCGGGAACTCACCCTGCGCTGCGTTTGAGTAATACGGAATCGATGTTCTGATTGGCGAGGAGACCGCGAACCCTGCTGACTTCGTCGTGCGACCCGAAGGGCCCCAGCGATACGCGGAACCAGCGACCACTGTCCACGGTGCTCTCTGTGATACGTGGCTCGAGCCCCAGCAGCAGTAATTCAGCGCGTCGTCGCTCGGCATCTTCGCGCTGGCGGAATGACCCGGCCTGCAGATAGTACGGCTGGGGTGCCACAGTCGGGCTGGGTGGCTTGCGGACATCGGCCGCCGGCTCAACGGTCTCTACCTCTTCTTCAATCTCTATGGTTTGTTCGGGCAGCAGCGTGTAAAAATCAAAGCGCGGCTTCGGTACCTCTTCTACTTCCGGCTGTGCTGTGGCGGCAACCTCCTGCCCCGGCTCAACCGGCTCAGGCAAGGTGCCCAGGTAAACCAGAAAACTCAGGAATATACCGGTGATCACACCCGTCATGTACAGGCGAAAGCCCTTGCCGCGGGGCTCGGGTTCACCCGTTTGCCGGTGTGCTTGCGCTTTGCGGGCGGCGGGCTTTTTCTTGCTCGTATTCTGTCTGCGCTTGGCGTAATCCTGGGGCACGGTCTACATTTCCTCCGGGGCGGATACACCCAACAGGTCCAGGCCGTTGGCGATAACCTGACGTACGGCCTGGCTGAGGGCGACGCGGGCATCGCGAACAGCCTCTTCCTCAACCAGCATTTTGTGTGCGTTGTACCAGGTATGAAAGCCGCCTGCCAGTTCTCGCAGATACGTAGCGAGGGTATGCGGTTCACTGTTCAGCGCGGCATTCGCAACCACCTCAGGGTAGCGGTCGAGTTGCCGCAGCAAGCTTTTTTCATGCTCTTCCTGCAGCTGGTCCAGGTGTTGCAGGGCATTCTCTGCCTGCCATGTCCAGCCGTGCTCGGCGAGCTTGCGCATCACGCTGCAGCTGCGAGCGTGGGCGTATTGAATGTAATACACCGGGTTGTCGTTACTTTGCGACAGGGCCAGATCGATATCAAATGTGAGTTGTGAGTTGGGTGCGCGGGCCACCAGGAAATAGCGGGTTGCATCGCGACCGACTTCTTCGATCAGGTCGCGCAGTGTGAGGTAGCTGCCGGCGCGCTTGGACAGCTTCACCTCTTCGCCCTCGCGCATCACGGTCACCATCTGGTGCAGTACATACTCTGGCCAGCCGTCTGGAATGTCCTGTGCCAGTGCCTGTAATCCTGCGCGTACACGGGTTACCGTGCTGTGGTGATCTGCGCCCTGTTCATTGATGACGCGCTCGAACCCGCGCTGCCACTTGTTGAGATGGTAGGCCACATCCGGCACAAAGTAGGTGTAACCGCCCTCGCGCTTGCGCATCACACGGTCTTTGTCGTCGCCGAAGTCGGTGGTGCGCAGCCACAATGCACCGTCCTGTTCATAGCAGTGGCCGTTCTCAACCAGCCGCTCCACCGTGCGTTCCACGGCGCCTTCCTGGTACAGCGAGGACTCGAGAAAATACACATCGAAGTGCACGGCAAAGGCTTTCAAATCGAGGTCTTGTTCACGGCGCAGATAAGCCACGGCAAACCGGCGGATGTCATCGAGATCATCGGCATTACCCGAGCCGGTGACATGGCGGTCCTCGGCGCTGACGGTATCGCCGCGTAAATAGGCTTGCGCCAGCTCCGTAATATAGTCGCCCCGGTAACCGTCCTGCGGCCACTCGGCATCTTCGGGTGTGACGTTGTTGCAGCGCGCCTGTACCGACAGCGCCAGATTGTCAATTTGTGCGCCGGCATCGTTGTAATAGAACTCGCTGGAGACGTCCCAGCCGGTAGCTGCCAGCAGCCGACAGAGGCTGTCGCCCACAGCCGCTCCCCTGCCGTGGCCGACATGCAGTGGCCCGGTGGGGTTGGCGGACACAAACTCTACCTGCACCTTGCGTCCGGCGCCTTTGTCGCTGGTGCCGAAGGCGGCTCCCCGCTCAAAAATCCTGCGGATGACCGCCTGATTGCTGTCGGCAGAGAGAAAGAAATTGATAAACCCCGGCCCCGCTATCTCGGTGCGTGTCACCAGCGGGTTGGCCGGCAGTGCAGCGCAGATCAGCTCGGCGAGTTCGCGCGGTTTGCGCTTTGCCGTCTTGGCCAGAGCCAGTGCAATGTTGCACGCCAGATCGCCGTGACGCTTGTCGCGAGTGCGGTCAATCTGTATCTGTGGACTGGTATCGGCGGGTAGAACGCCGTCGGCAATCAGCGAATCCAGCGCCTGTTGTAACAGTACTGTGAGTTGTTCCTTCATGTTTTGGGGGTGTACCTGGACAGCGTCAATGGGTTACCGGTAATAGGATGTGTTGGCGGGCCTGTGCCGATTGCCGTGCAATAGCGGGCGGGCCCTGCTGGCGCAGTTTACCATCATTCACGATTCGCGCGCGACGTTGAGCAGCCAACTCGCTGTTAGAAAACATCCTGTGGATCGATATCGATGGACCAGTTCAGTCCTTGGCGGGCCGGCAGACCTTCTGCGTTCGCCACCAATAGGCTCGCGGCAGCCTGTGCCGAGCTGCGGTCCGGCGCGGTTAACAACAGCTGGCAACGGTATTTGCCGGCGCGGCGTTGCATGGGGGAAGGCAGTGGACCTATCAGCCTGGTGTCGGGCGGGAGATGCGGTGTGCAGTGCTCGCGCAGCGTTTGCAGGAATTGCTCACCGTACTCGGCATCCCGGCAATCGGTGCGCATCAACACCAGTTGCCCGGCGGGGGGTAGACCGGTTTCCCGCCGCTGCGCCAGCATGGCGCGCGCCTGTGCCCCATACGTTGTGCTCAACATGGCAAGCAGTGCCGGGTGGTCCGGGTAATGGGTTTGCAGCAGCACTTTGCCCATCAGTTCTGCCCGCCCGGCGCGGCCTGCCACCTGGGTCAGCAGCTGTGCCATGCGCTCCTCGCCACGAAAATCGGCGCTGAACAGCAGCGCATCGACATCGATGACAGCCACCAGGCTGACGGCGGGAAAGTGGTGGCCCTTGGTGAGCATCTGTGTGCCGAGCAAAATACAGGGTTCACCCCGATTGATTTCGTCGGCAAGCGCCTGCATAGCACCCTTGGTTTGCATGGAATCGCTGTCCACGCGATGGACAGGCCACTGTGTAAACCGTGTGTGCAGAAAATCCTCGGTCTGTTCCGTACCCAGGCCCGCGGCCAGCAACCGCTCACTGTGGCACTGCGGGCATTGCCGGTGCAGTACGCTGGAGGCGCCGCAGTGGTGGCAGCGCAGGCGGCGGCGTCTGCGGTGCACCGTTAATCGGGCGTCGCAGGCGCGGCACTCGGCGATCCAGCCGCAATCGTGGCACTGCAGTGTGGGCGCGTATCCTCTGCGATTGAGAAACAGCAGGACTTGCTGCCCCTGCTGCAAAGTTTGCTCCACCGCCGTAATAAGGGTGTCAGACAGGCCCGCGTGCAGCACCTGCTTGCGGACATCCAGCGCCTGGATGGCAGGCATGCCAGCACTGCTGGCGCGTTGCGTGATCTGTTGGTGTTGATAGCGGCCCACCTCGGCGTTTTGAATGCTTTCAAGCGAGGGTGTGGCACTGCCGAGCAGGATCGGGCACCCGTGTATATGGGCCCGCTTCACGGCGACATCTCTGGCCGAATAGCGAAAGCCGTCCTGCTGTTTGTAAGAGCTGTCGTGTTCCTCGTCCACGATCAGCAACCCCGGTTTGGCGAGGGGGGTGAAAACCGCGGAGCGTGTGCCGATTACTATCTGGGCAGAGCCGCTGCGGGCCGCCTCCCAGGCGAGGTAGCGCTGGGCATCGGTCAGCCCGGAGTGCAACACGGCAATGTTCGCGTCAAAGCGCTGCTGAAAGCGAGCCAGTGTTTGCGGGGTAAGGCCGATCTCGGGAACAAGTACCAGCGCCTGGCGCTCGCGCTGCAGGCAATCGGCGATTAATTGCAGGTATATCTCGGTCTTGCCGCTGCCGGTAACACCCTCCAGCAGATGGCAGCTAAACCCGTGTCCGGCGTCCAGAACACTCTGCAATACTGTGGCCTGCTCAGCATTCAATGACAGACTATCATTGATTTTAAAGGTATGTGAGTGCTCACTAATAAGACGTGGTTCGATCAACCGCTTGTCCTGCAGGCTGCGCAGTACGGTCGCACTGATGCCGCTGCTTTTGAGTTCGGTGCTGGCCATACACTCATGCTGGCGCAGCAGACTGATGGCCTGTGCCTGGCGCGGTGACCCCGGCAACGCCTCCTCGGGAAGACCCTTGGCGCGGGTGGTGAGTTGCCAGCCGGGAGTTCCCGCTGGCAGCGGTGGCTTGCCCTCGCGCAGACGCTTGGGAAACAGGGTGCTGTACACCTCACCCAGCGGGTGGTGGTAATAGCTGCTGGCCCAGAGGCAGAGCTGCTGCAGTTGCGGGTCAACCAGCGGGGTTTCATCCAACAGTGCCAGCGCCGCTTTTAGTGTGCTGCCGGGAACTGCGCTCTCGGTGCATACCTCAAGCAGATAGCCGGTGAGCTCGCGTTTACCAAAAGGCACGCGAAACCGCACACCGGGCTGCAAGTTCTCGAGCTGGGCCTCGCTCATGTCTTCGGGAGGAAGATAATCAAAAGGGCGACGCAGGGGCGATGGAATTGCCAGGCGAAGTATGGACATTAAGCGCCTTAGTTAACCGCGAGTAATCGCGAAATGGTTTGGAATCGGGCATTGTAGCAAAAGCCTGCGAGCTATTGCTTATCGCTGCGTGTCTGGTAAGATGCCCGCCTATTTTTTGAGCGGCTCATGCTGCGTGGCCCATGCCCGTAGCGGTTCAACTCTCCCAGCGAGGTGCGGTGCCTGACAGAGATCAGGTGGCGGCACCAATGACCAGGAGTTCCATGTAATGAAAGCAGATATACACCCCAAATACGAGGCTGTCACAGCCACTTGCAGTTGCGGTAACACCATTCAGACACGTTCTACACGTTGTGAAGATTTTCTTATCGATGTGTGTTCAGCCTGCCACCCGTTCTATACTGGCAAGCAGAAGGTTGTCGACAGCGGTGGTCGCGTCGATCGCTTTAACAAGCGCTTCGGTGGTCGCGGCACAAAACGCTAGGGGAATCGTCGCAGTCAGCTGCGATGCCTGCAAAGCGCCAAAACCCCACCGGGGTTGGCGCTTTATAATTTTCTTCAAGCTTTATTCCGCAAAGGTGCGCCTGTGAATCGATCCAGTTCCAGTTCCAGTTCTGCAGAACTTCAGGAGAGCGCAGGAAGCAGCTCCATGTCCCGAGACATGAAAGAAGATGCTCTCGCTTATCACGCCGAGCCTGTACCAGGAAAAATCAGCATCGAGCTCTCCAAGCCGGCTGACACGCTCAGGGATCTGGCGCTTGCCTACAGTCCCGGCGTAGCCGAGCCCTGCCGCGAGATCGCTGAGAACCCGGCCGACGCTTACCGCTACACCGGTAAAGGCAATCTCGTTGCTGTTATCAGCAACGGTACTGCGGTGCTGGGTCTGGGTAATCTCGGCAGCCTGGCCAGCAAGCCGGTGATGGAAGGAAAAGCGCTGCTGTTCAAGCGGTTTGCCAATATCAATGCCATTGATATTGAAGTGGATTCAGAAGATTCACAGGAATTTATAGCCACTGTCTCACGTATTGCAGCCACTTTCGGTGGGATCAACCTGGAAGATATCCGGGCACCGGAGTGTTTTGAAATAGAGTCAGCCCTGATCGAGCAGTGTGACATTCCGGTGTTTCACGACGATCAGCACGGTACTGCCATTGTCTCCGCTGCAGGCTTGATCAACGCGCTGGAAATTCAGGGCAAGAAGCTCGAAACGGCTGTGATTACCTGTCTGGGCGCGGGCTCGGCGGCAATTGCCTGCATGCGCCTGTTGTTGAGCCTGGGTGCGCGCCGCGAGAACATCTTCATGCTGGACCGGCGCGGAGTTATTTACGAGGGTCGTGAAGGGGTAAACGCCTACAAACAGGAGTTTGCCAATAACACCGACAAGCGCACGCTTACGGATGCGATCAACGGCGCCGACGTCTTTATCGGCTTGTCCGGGGCAGATTTATTGACCCCGGCTATGCTGTCGTCGATGGCCCCGCGGCCAGTGGTATTCGCCTGCTCCAACCCGGATCCCGAAATCAAGCCGGAATTGGCCATGGCCACCAGAGACGATCTGATTATTGCCACCGGCCGGTCGGATTACCCCAATCAGGTAAACAACGTACTCGGCTTTCCTTTCATCTTCCGCGGCGCGCTCGATGTTCGTGCATCGCATATCAATGAAGAGATGAAAGTGGCCGCGGTGAAGGCGCTAAGCGCACTGGCTCGCGAGCCAGTAACGCCAGAGGTACTGGCTGCCTGTGGCCGCGATGCCCTGGCGTTCGGCCCGGAATATATCATTCCCAATCCGCTGGATGATCGCCTGCTGCAGCGCGTTGCCCCGGCGGTTGCCAGGGCTGCCGTCGATAGCGGCGTAGCCCGTTTGCCCTATCCCCAGAACTATATGGTAGTTCGCTAGAACAGATCGTTTACCTGATCGTACGCGCTGCTGTCGCTTTCGCGACGGTCGTTTCTGCGCCCGCTGTGCTGGGGCGCGGTTTCCCGTTTGAAGTATTCAAATATTGCGTTGCTCTGACCGGGGCTTGCAGGCTCGCCAGTTACAGGATCAATTTTGACGGTGACGATTCCTGGCGGAACCGGTCGCTCCTGCTCCGGGCTGTCCTTCAACGCTTCCCGCATGTAGCTGATCCAGATGGGTAGCGCCGCAGTGCCACCAAACTCCCTGCGCCCCAGCGGTGTGTAATTGTCAAAACCTACCCAGGCTGTTGTGACCACATCCCTGTTGTAACCGGAGAACCAGACATCCATCGGGCCATTGGTGGTGCCGGTCTTGCCTCCAATATCGCTGCGCTCCAGTACCAGCGCGCGCCGCCCGGTGCCGCGTGTAATCACGTCTTTCAGGATACTGTCGATAATGAAATTCACCCGTGCATCCATCACGCGCGGCGCCGGAGGCAGATCCTTTTTCGCTGTGGTGTCCGTGGCGAGGATTTCCTCCATGCTCATTTCTTCGTCTGTGGGCACCTCGACGGCGGGCGCTAGCCCATCGCAATCGCGGCACACCGTCGGTGGCATGGCGTCGAAAATGGTCAGGCCATTGATATCCTCAATGCGCTCAATCAGGTAGGGCTCCACGCGGAAACCCCCGTTGGCCAGCACCGCGTAGCCTTTGGCCAATTCCAGCGGTGTAATACTTTGCGTACCCAGCGCCAGCGATAACTCAGGAACATACCCCGAGGTATCAAACCCCAGGTGATTGGCATATTTGATCAGCCGCTTTACACCGAGTCTTTGCAGCAGGCGGATAGATACCAGGTTGCGGGATTTTGTCAGCGCCCAGCGCAGGCGAGTTGGGCCGTAGAATTTGCCCTCGTCGTTCTCAGGCCGCCACAGATCGTCCTGTGAGCCACCCTCCAGTACGATGGGGGCGTCATTGATAATGGTTGCTGCAGTGAAGCCCGCGTCGAGTGCCGCGGCGTAGAGGAAGGGCTTGAAGTTGGATCCCGGCTGGCGCTGCGCCTGCGTGGCCCGATTGAATTTACTCTGTTCGAAGCCAATACCGCCGACAATGCTGATGATAGCGCCGTTGTCCGGGTTCAGTGATACCAGTGCCGCCTGCGCCGCAGGCAGTTGCGCCAACTGCCATGCGCCCTCCTCGTCCTGTGTCACCCGGATCAGATCGCCCACCGCCAGAACCTTGCTGACAGGCTGTTGCGAGGCACCGGTGGAGTTCTCGCTGAGATAGGGACGCGCCTGGCGAATACCATTTTCCCAGGGCAAGTCGGGTGTGCTGCCATCGCCGAGCAATAAAGTCGCCTTGTCGTCTGCCACTGAAGTGACAATAGCGGGCTCAAGATCGCCGATTTCGGGTGCCTTTCGAAGCGCGGCTCGCCAGTCCTCGATAGTCTCCTCGTTGGATCCTTTGGGCGGCAGATGCCGCTCGGGGCCGCGATAGCCATGCCGTTTATCGTACGCAATCAGGCCCTCTACAACCGAGCGGGTAGCAATGCGCTGCAACTCACTGTCGATCGTGGTGTATACGTGATAACCATTGGTATAGGCGTCGAGACCGTAGCGCTCGACCATTTCCTGGCGCGCCATTTCCGCGGCATAGTGGGCGGCAAAGCCCAGTTGTGCCCCATAGAGGCGGGCGGTGACAGGCTCAGCCAGGGCGTTGAGGTAATCCTCCTCGTTGATATAGCCCAGTGAGTACATCCGCCCCAGAATCCAGTTGCGGCGCTCCAGACCCGCCTGTGGCCCGCTGACCGGGTTGATGCGCGACGGAGCCTTGGGGATGCCTGCCAGCATGGCGTGCTGGGCCAGGCTTAACTCGCCGATCGTCTTGCCGTAGTAGACCTGAGACGCGGCCTCGAAGCCGTAGGACCGGTGACCGAGGAAAATGCGGTTGAAATACAGCTCGAAGATCTCTTCCTTGCTCAGCGAGCGCTCGATTTCGATCGCCAGCAAAATCTCATTGAATTTACGCATGAACGTGCGGTCGAGGCTCAAGAAGTAGTTGCGCGCCACCTGCATGGTCAGCGTGCTGCCGCCGGAGCCCTTTTCGCCGGTGAGCACCAGTTCTGATGTGGCTCGCATCAGCCCCATCACATCGATGCCGCGGTGCGCGAAGTAATTGTCATCCTCCGCGGCCAGCAGTGCGTTGATGAACTGTGGCGGAATGTCATCGAAAGGCAGCGGGCTGCGTTTCTGCTCGCCAAACTGACCGATCAGATCGCCGTCGCGGGTGTAGACCAGCATCGGTGTCTGCAATTTGACATCGCGCAATGTCTCAACATCGGGCAGGTTGGGACTGAGGTAAAGATAGACTCCAGCGACTAGCCACAGTGCACCCAGAAACCCGAACACGAACATTCTTAAAACGAAACGTAGGAAGATCATTTAACCCTTTAGAAAACAGCTGCTTGGTGAAATCGGCAGCGGCGGTAATTAAAGTCGATTGGTAATTATAAGCTTTTTTTGTGTTTTGATAAGTTTTGGGCTGTGGTATATCTAACATTAATGTATCGTTGCATAAAAACATCCTAAGTTAGTGATACTGATAGGGAAAAAAGTTGCTCGGACTATTTGGAAAGAGAAAAGCGACGCTGGTTCTGGGGCTGGATATTAGTTCAACGACAGTAAAATTGCTGGAGTTGTCTTATACCGGGGGCCGTTACCGTGTGGAGAGCTATGCGGTGAGTTCGTTGCCGCAGGACGCGGTCATCGAAAAAAGCGTCAACGATGTGGAGGGGGTATCCAATGCCATTCGCACCGTTGTAGCGCAATCGCGAACCAAGCTCAAAAATGTCGCCGCCGCTGTGGCCGGCTCGTCGGTGATCACGAAATTGATCGACATGCCTCAGGGACTCAGTGAAGACGACATGGAAATCCAGCTCACCCTGGAGGCGGATCAGTATATTCCCTATCCACTGGAAGAGGTTGCGATCGACTTTGAGGTCCAGGGCCCCGCACCGGATCGCGACAATCAGGTGGAGGTGCTGCTGGCCGCGTGTCGGCGTGAGACCATCGAGTCGCGGGTTGAGGCGATTGAGGGGTCAGAATTGGTGCCCAAGATCATGGATGTCGAGGCCTACGCAATGGAACGGGCCTTCTCGCTGGTGCGCAACCAGCTGGATCTGGACGAGGAGAGCACGGTTGCTATCGTCGATATCGGTGCCACCATGACAACTCTCAGCGTGCTCAGTGACGGCCAGACTATCTACACACGCGAACAATTGTTCGGCGGCAAGCAGCTGACCGACGAGATCATGCGCCGCTATGGCCTGCCTCTGGAAGAAGCTGGACTGGCCAAGAAACAGGGCGGTCTGCCAGACGATTATGAGCCCGAGGTACTGGAACCCTTCAAGGAAGCGGTGGTACAGCAGGTGGCGCGGTCCCTGCAGTTCTTTTTCTCCTCGAGCCAGTACAACGATGTCGACCATATTATCCTCGCTGGCGGTGTGTCTTCCATGGAGGGACTGGAGGAATTGGTGCGCGAGAAGTTGGGTACCCCGACTTCAGTGGCAAACCCGTTTGCACAGATGTCGATATCCTCCAGCGTAAACGCAGTAGCGTTGGGCAGTGACGCGCCGGCAATGATGATCGCTTGTGGGCTGGCCTTACGGAGTTTTGACTGATGGCACAGATCAACCTACTACCATGGCGCGAGGAACGTCGCCAGGAACTCAAAAAGGAGTTCCTGACAACGGTCGCCCTGGTAATTGCGCTCGCTGCCGGCCTGGTGCTGCTGGCCGACCGTGTCGTCAACAGCCAGATAGATAATCAGGTCGCGCGGAATCAGTACCTGACCGAAAATATTAAAGAGCTGGATAAGCAGGTTGCTGAGATTCGCGATCTGCAGAAGCGGCGCAACCAATTGCTGGATCGCATGCGCGTTATTCAGGAACTGCAAGGTAACCGCCCGATCATTGTGCGGGTGCTTGATCAGTTGGTTCGCACTGTTCCGGACGGTGTGTTCTACACCAAGCTCACCACCCGCGGGAAGACCATCAGAATCAGTGGAATTGCTGAATCGAATAACAGGGTGTCGAGCTTAATGCGGCGTCTGGAGGCGTCAGAGTGGCTGGCAAACCCGAATCTGGACAAAGTGCATGAAGCCCGCGAATTTGGCGAACAGGCCAATAGATTTGAGTTGAGTGTTACCGTGCAGGCCCCGGCGATCGACGAACAGTCGGAAGAAGGATGAACGATGGCATTTGAAGACACAATACGCTCGCTGCGCGAATTCGATGTAAATGATCTGGATTTTGATAATGTCGGATCATGGCCGATGGCGGTCAAAGGATTGATCTGGGCGGTGTTGGTGATCGCAGTTTTGATCGGGGGCTACTACTACCATATCGAGGACTTGCAGCTGGAGCTGGCAAGAGCCCAGGATAACGAGGTCAAACTCAAGAAAGACTTTGAAGCCAAAGCGTTTAAGGCGGCTAATCTGGATGCGTATCGCCAGCAGATGGTGGAGATGGAAGAGTCATTTGGCGCGCTGGTGAGCCAGTTGCCCAGCGATACTGAAGTGCCCGGGCTGTTGGAAGATATCACCAATAAGGGCCTTCTCAACGGGCTGGATATCGCCAGTATTGACCTGCAGAAAGAGCGCGCCAGAGAGTTCTATGTCGAATTGCCAATCGCTATCAATGCCTCTGGCTCCTATCACGACCTGGGTGCGTTTATCAGCGGTATGGCGGGCTTACCGCGCATCGTAACACTCCACGATTTTGAGATAACCACCGATAACAAGAACAAAAATAGTCTGGACATGAAGATTATCGCCAAGACCTATCGCTACAAAGATGGGGATGCCTAGTGATGAAAAGCACCCCGTTTAATCTGTTGGTACTGTGCCTTTTAGGGGCGGTTCTCGCCGGGTGTTCCGGGCGCGACCAGTCTGACCTGGATGCCTTTATGGAAGAAAAGCGCACCCGTCCGGGCGGCATTATTGCCCCGATACCCACATTCAAAGCCTATGAAGCCTTTGCTTACAGCGCCACGACCTTGCGCAGTCCGTTTGACCGCCCCATTGAGGTGCGGGAAATTGCCCAACTGCAGGCGATAGCGGCCATCAAGCCGGATGAAAACCGCGCCAAGGAATTTTTGGAACAGTACACCTTCGACTCGTTGCGCATGGTGGGCACATTGGAGCGGGACGGCACCAACTGGACATTGATAAAAGACCCGGACGGCGGTGTGCACCGGGTTAAAACGGGGAATTTTCTGGGTCGCCATCACGGCAAAATCGTGGATATGGCAGATACCTATGTTTCAGTGGTAGAGATAGTGAGTGACGGTACGCCCGATGGTTGGGTCGAGCGGCCGCGCACGATCAAATTAAGCGGTTTATAAATCGCGATCATGGCACGAGGCCGTGACTATAAAACAATATGTGGGGAAAAAGGCCGTGTTGAAATCTAAAGTGAGCTTGGGAATGAGGTTGCGGAACGCAGTCGTTATGCTGGCGATGAGCTTTGTAACCGGCACGGCGTTCGGCGCACCCACGGTGCAGGACATTGAATTCAGTTCCAGGCCTGGCAGTAAGTTTGAGGTGCGCTTGGAATTCAACGAGCCACCACCTGAATTCCAGACCTATGCTATCGAAAAACCCGCTCGTATTGCTGTCGATTTCCCCAATACTACCAGCGGTCTCGACCAGAAGCGTTTTTCCCTGCCCTACGGGAATGCCAGCAAGGCCGTGGTGCTTGAATCGGGTGATCGCACCCGCTTGGTCGTCGAACTGATCAAACTGGTTCCCTACGAAACGCGCGTTGAAGGTAATAACCTGTTTCTGGTGGTGGGTCAGGAGGGCACGGATTATGTCAAGCAGGGTGCCGAGCCTCTGAGTGTGCAGTCCGCTGTAGTGGAAGTGACCGAAGTGGCCTCGGAGATCACCGATCTGGAATTCCAACGAACCGGAGGTGGTGAAGGAAAGCTCACGCTGCACCTTACAGACCCTTCAGTTGATGTGAACGTATTCAGCGAAGGTGGCGATGTCAAAGTAGAGTTTATTGATACCACTGTTGCAGAGCGCCTGATGCGCCGCTACGACGTGACCGATTTCGCCACGCCGGTGAACAGTGTCGATGTGAATACCACCGAGCGCGGTGCGATTTTGCGACTGAAAACCACAGGTGATTTTGATTACCTCGCCTATCAGACAGACAACGAGTACGTTATCAGTGTCAAACCGCTCTCTGCGAAAGAAGTTGAGCGCCGCAGAAACGAGTTCAACTATGTGGGTGACAGGATATCGCTGAATTTCCAGGATATCGAAGTGCGAGCGGTACTGCAGCTTATCGCCGATTTCACCGAGTTGAACCTGGTGGCCAGCGATACGGTATCAGGGCGTATTACCTTGCGTTTGCAGAATGTGCCATGGGACCAGGCTCTGGAGCTGGTATTGAAAACCAAGGGGCTGGATAAGCGTCAGATTGGCAACGTGCTGATGGTCGCGCCAGCGGCTGAAATCGCAGAGCGAGAGCGTCAGCAAATTGAGGCGAACAAGCAAATAGCGGAGTTGGCTCCGCTGGTTTCCGAGTTTGTGCGTATTCGCTACGCCAATGCAGAAGACATTGTGGAGTTGTTCCAGGCCGGTTCCGAGGACGGTGGCAGCCTGACGTCCCCGCGCGGTTCAGTGGTCGTTGACACCCGCACCAACTCGCTGATTATCACAGATACGGCGACAAAACTGGCTGAGATACGCGAGCTTCTGACACTCGTTGATATTCCCGTGCGCCAGGTGATGATTGAGGCGCGCATAGTGATAGCGCAATCAGACGCCGCGCAAAGCCTGGGTATTGAGTGGGGTGGCGCGTATGTTAACCAGGGCAGCGATCTGGTGACCGTATCGGGAGATACGGATAACGTGGTTAGTATCAACGAGGATATTATCAATGGCCGAACGCCGTCGGTCAGTTATCCCGGCGCACTGCTGGTCGATCTGGGTGTCGCATCCAACAGTGGCTTTGCGATTGGGTTTGCCAGCGGCGATCTGTTCCTGTCGGCTGAACTGTCAGCGCTGGAATCGGAAGGCGAGGGCGAGGTCGTATCACAGCCGAAAGTCATCACCGGGGACAAACAAGAGGCCTCTATCAAGTCTGGTACAGAAATTCCCTACCAGCAGTCCTCCGCCAGTGGCGAAACGACTGTTGCGTTCAAGGACGCGGTACTGGCGCTGTTTGTAACGCCAAACATTACGCCTGATGATCGTATTATGCTCGATCTCAAGGTTAACCAGGATTCCGTGGGCGAACTGGTTCCCAGTGGTAGCGGTGGTTTTATTCCCTCTATCGATACCACGCAGCTGGAGACTCAGGTGCTGGTAGGCAACGGTGAGACAGTGGTATTGGGTGGTGTATTCAAAACCGAGGATATCGAGTCTGTTAACAAGGTACCGTTCTTCGGCGATATCCCTTACATAGGGGCTTTCTTCAGGAGTGAGTCCAGTACTCACACCAAGACAGAGACGCTGATCTTTATCACCCCGCGTATCCTGGCTGATCAGTTGCTTGACTAGAGGTCAGCAGAACTAATGCCACCATTGCATCGAGTATTTCTGGTCGGCCCCATGGGGGCCGGCAAGACAACCATCGGCAAGTATCTTGCGGAGCATCTGAAGCTGCGCTTTGCAGATACCGATACGGAAATTGAGGTGCGCACCGGCGCAGACATTCCGTGGATTTTTGACGTCGAGGGCGAGGAAGGTTTCCGCATTCGCGAACAGCAAGTGGTCGCGGAAATGACGGAGTGGGATGACGTAGTACTGGCAACGGGTGGCGGTGTCGTACTGCGCCCGGAGAACCGCAGTGCGCTGGCCGGCCGAGGGTTTGTGATCTATCTGTACGCCACGGTGGAAGAGCAGGTTAAGCGAACTCGGCGCGATCGCCGCAGACCGCTGCTGCAAAAAGGTGATCCGGAAAAAATTCTACGCGCGTTGATGGCCGAACGCGATCCACTGTACCGCGAAATCGCCGACCATATCATCGAGACCGATGCCTGTAGCCCGCGAATGGTGGCACAGCGCCTGGTAGAAGAACTCGCTGCCTTATAGAACACTGCGCCTGCAGCGAAGTGATTAATTCGACCGCTTCAGTAAAACTATTGCGATAACCAGCAGCAGCAACCCGGGCGACAGCACTGTCAGTACGACATTCCAGTGCATGATGCCGGCCAGATGACCGCTGATTTGCTGTATCAGGTAGTAGCTGATACCGATTATCCCACCCATCGCAATGCGCTGTCCCACTGATACGCTGCGCACTGAACCCAGCAGAAACGGCAGCGCCATCAGCGCCATAGCCAGTATCCCCACCGGGATACTCATCTGTGTCCAGAAAATGACTCTCTGCGATTCGGCGTTCATGTTGTTTTCTTCCAGGCGCCGAATAGATCGCCAAAGATCAGCAGGGGAAAGTGAGCTGGCGCTGGTCATTAAAGTGCGGGTCTGGTCTTCGCTGAGTAATGCCTGCCATAGCAGGGTGTCCTGAAGCTCTGTTTGCGCGTGCTGCTCATGCAACGTTGTTTCACGTACCTGATGCAGTAACCAGGTATTGTCCTGAAGCAGCTCTGCCCTGGGTGTTTGCAGGATTTTTTGCAGCACGGCTTGTTCGTCAAACTGATAGATTTCTACACCGGCCAGGCTGCGGTCAGGCATGACTTTATCAAAGCGAATAAACTGACCGGCATTGCGAGTCCAGAACTCTTCGCTGCCGTCATTCGCGGTTTCGTTTTCAAAATCAGCCAGGTTCTCTTCTATCAGGGTTTTACCCCTCAGTTGTGTGGCAAAGAACTCCGTCTTTGGAATAACCAGGCTTTGCAGCAAAAGCACGACACCGATGATTGCCAGCGACAGTTGAATGATAGGCACGCAGATTCGCGCTGTCGATACGGCAGCGGCTCGCATCGCGGTTAACTCAAGGTTATTCGCCAGCGCACCCAGCCCCAGCAGCCCCCCTAGTAATACCGTGACTGGCAGCAGATTGACCGCCAGTGCCGGCAGGCCACAGGCAACCACCAGCAGGGCATCCACGAGTTCATAGCTGCCCTTGCCAACGTCCTCAAGCTCTTCAGACAACGCCAGAAAGCTAAACAGGGATAACAGCATGAGAATCACCGGAATGCAGCCTCCGAGGAAGCTACTACCGATATAGCGGTTAAGTATATTCATACTTGGCGGCCAACCGTTTGAAGTTCAGCGCAGGCCAGGTTAAGGAAAACAGTGCTGCCTGCGGCAATACATTCTAGCCATCTACACGTCACGCGGGGGCGCTCCCATTGTTCGTGCTTCGGCGGATAAGTATGGCCAGCGCGATTGTTGGCAGCACGACTGAAATACAGGTTGCCCAGCCCGCTCCCATCAAACCTATCTGTGAGGTGAGAGCGACAAACAGGCCGAGGTAGATGACTGCCGACACAATATGTAGGCGCAACACTTTGCCTGCGAGACCGATAGCATAAGCTGCAGAACGCAGTGGGGCGCCAGCAAGATCAAATGTTCCTGCCAGCAGTAGCAAGACAAGTAAGTTTGCCGCGCCAACGAACGCATTTCCAAACAGTGTCGCGAGAATCAGGTCACCAAAGAAAAAGCCGACCAGTACCAGCGCCAAACCGACGCCAGCGCCGAGCAGTACCGTGCGGTATGCGATCAGTTTGAAATCATCGCTGCCCTGATGCCAGCTGCGGGTGAGATCGGGGAAGATGACTTGTTGAATCAGGGTTGCCGGCTTGGATAGCAAACTGGAGACCTGCCGCGCCAGGCGGTAAAGGCCGGCTTCCGTCGCCCCCAATAGAGAGCCAACAAGCATCAGAGTAATACGCTTGGGCACAAGATCGACGTTCGATTGCCAATAGGTCACCCAGAAGAAATGACGTAAGCCGGGAAACTCATCCATGCCAGAAAGTTTGACCATTGCGCCTTTGAGCGGCGTGTCAAAACGCTGGTGATACTCGCGCCGACCTCGCCAACTCAGGTAGACATTTTCGGTAATATAGGCAAACGCCAGAACAGCGACAAACACAAACATTGGGCTATCAAGCCACCACGCCACAGTCACTCCGACAAAGGTGATACCCGGGCCAATCGTCATCTGGCGCCCGAGGACATCAAATTTATCAAACAGGCGAAGCAGGCCAATGTCGGTATTGTTGCCCGTGGCCAATAACACCAGGCTATAGGCAGTGAGCAGAACAATATGATTCGGTTCCACGCCCATTAAAGACCCGACGAAGGGCGCCAGCAAAAACGCGATTGCAGTAGACGCAATACAGGCATAAAGATCCATGCGCCGGCAGATGCTGATCAAGCGCTGTAGCGCTTGAGTATCGTGCGCATCATGCAGGGGCACGCCGTAGCGCACTATTGCGTGAAACTGTTTAAAACTGAACAGGCCGCGCGCCAGCAGTGCATACGCCTCTATGAGCACCACCATGCCAAACTCGGCGGGTCCGAGCGATCGCGCCATCAGGGCGGTTGCTCCAAATGACATCACAGCGGCGACACCGCGACCTCTAAGAAGAAGCCCGAAATTGCCAAGCACTCTGCGCATTGGACCTTGTGCGGCCGGGGCCGCTTCAGGTTCTTTCATGCACGCTTCCTTTGGCGCTGTTAGCGCAGCACCGAGGTTTGTGATTTGCCTGATTCAGGTAGCGATCCTCAAACATTATGTAATGACCCAGGAGTCTCCTGTAAAAAGAACGGGCAAGAGGATTCAATGATCCGCACAGGAATGTATCTCAATGGTGGCATAGTATAGAGTCATCGAGGTTGTATTCATATTGTGGGCCATTTTCCAGTCTTATCGCGATTCGCTTTACCATTATTTTCGAATACCATGGTGGCGCATGAAATTGAAATCTCAGGGTGGGCAGCACTATCAAAGTAACTAGGGAGCCAGCGTTTTCTGAAGAGCAGTGCAACGCTCTGTTTGCGGCAATACTGGTTCATGACGATATCGATCTGGGCGCCGAGCTGCCCGATACAATACACCTCGAGTACAGTCAGCAACATTTTGTCGATTGCTATCAAATTTGCTTGCAGCTATGGCAGACATCTGTGGACAGAAAATTTCTCGGCACGGTGGCGGAAAAACTTTATTGGCACCACCGGCTCGAGCCGGAAACTGTGCTGGCCTTCAAACACATGCGCGCCAAGTTCAAACATTTACGCTTTGCCTATATGGCTTTTGATAAAAGACACTATTATCCGCGAGAGTTCCATCGAATAATCCGCAAAATGGGCAACTTACAGGACGCCTTCAAGCATGAACAGATTGCCGATATCCGGCGCAACGCGATCTTTCTTCGCCTGTTAACCATGAATTTTGTTTACGCTTTTAGCACTCGAAAAATCCGGCAGTTTCAGCCGACTACCCCTGAAGGCTTTCGCGATTACGTCAACAAGGAGATTGATTTTGTTCGACAGGGCCTTCTTGAAAGCAAGGTGAGTGCCAGAAATTTTCACGAGATGCGCAAGGTGATAAGTCGACAGGTTGCGCTTTACGACAATTTAAAAATTGTCTATCCCTCGACCTACCACGACAGTATATCGCGCTATCTCAGCACGATTAACGGCTTGATGGGTGGGGTGCATGATGAATTGGTTGCCGAACACTTTGCTTCCGGCCAGGACTATGAATCCTATGCCTTTGACGTGCCCGACACTATCAGGCAACTGCTGACTGCATGGGTAGAAAAGTACGAAAAGCCTGTTTAGAGATCGCGCTATTCCCCGCTTTATTCCGTGCTCGCCAGTTGCCCGCAGTCATTTGTTGTTTTGTCGTTCATTAGCGCGGCAGCGACTGTCTCGCCAAGATGGGTATAACCTGTGCGATTGAAATGTGTCCAGTCACGGGGGCCGTGGATGATCTCTCGCGTACCGAGATCTCGCATCGCTGGTCGGGCATCAAAAAATTCTGCACCCGAGCTAACAGTGATCTCGCGCAAGCGCCTACAGATAGCATCAGATCTGGAGGCAACATCTGCGGAGCTATGCACTATTGACCCGGTATCATTGATTTCCACTGTCACGCTGGGGCCGGTCAGTTCGTAAGTCGATAGAACTGAGGGAAGGTGCACGACTGTAATTTTGACGCCCGCAAGCATCTGTTGCAGTGATGCCAACGAAACCTCAAATACCTCAAAAGCGGCGTCGTCAGACTGCGCATCGAGGTCGAGGGCCGGGCCCTGAAGCGTCGCGGGCAATGTCACAACCTCTGAACCCATCCGTGCGAGATTAGGTGCGGGCAGAGGCTGGGCTTCATCGACAGTCGCTCCATACCGATGAACAATGGTTTTCTTGGCGGTCTTTATCAGCGATTTGATCGTCTTTCCGAAATAAAGAAGACACGGCTTTCGTCCAGGGTCCTGCCAGTTGTGTGCCAGGAAATCCATTGAGGCATCCCCGATATTGGCGTCTCCCACACTCAGCCCTAATCGCTCATCAATGAATTCGAGGTTGTCCTCCAGATCGTTTCCCTCATAGAAGTAGTAAACAATCTCCTGTGGTGGCTGCAAGGAGGGGAAAACTAAGCACTGACCCGCGCCTAGAGCGAGGGCCGGTAGACGCACCAACCCCTCTGCACTGCTGGCACCTCGTTTACCGAAGCTCAGAACGTCGCGCCCTATGAGGCGGTGAATGATATCGGCTGAATGTGAGGGGGTGGTGACATCAACTTGCTCTGCCTTCCAGTCACCTACGCCCTCGGCGTAGGAGTCTCCCAGCAGTGCCAAATAGTCATTGTTGGTCGGCTCCGGTGCAGAGGGCTGCCACCACAGGCTTGCGGCCATCGGAAACTGACCGCTCAATGTCGGCATCAACCCGGGCAGCAGGCGCAGTAACAGAGAACCGATCACGAAATAGCAAAATACAATCGCGATACCAAGGCTGATCAGGTTTCCCAGCCAGCGGCGCCAAGCGCGAGGCGCTGTCGATGGGCGAACTTTATTCATTAATGATCTCATTTCATTGAGTGTCAGCGTTCTACTGGATAGTCGCTCGAGTACACTCTTACCAACGGTATGTGGATCAGCCTTCCTGTAGCGGTCAAGTCTGTGTGTGCTTGCGAGTCAACCGTTTGACGCCCAGTGAATGCCAGGGCAAGTAAAAGAATACTAACACCAACGCCAGAAGCGACGGCGCCCACCAAATGGTTGTTGCCGTTTGCTGCTCCACCCAGGTGCGCGCTATGCCTATCATGTTGTAGTAGGCGGCATAGATAACAAACGCCAGCAGCAGCTTAGCGTATCGCCCCTGGCGCGGTCTGCTGCGACTCAGTGGAATCGCCAGAAGCGCAAGCAGTAGAGTTGTCACCGGGTTTGACAGACGCCACTGGTACTCCGACTGATCCGCTGGATTCTCCGAGGATGCCAGTTTGGCGGTCGCGACCGATTTTGATTTATATTCTGGCGGTTCGGGTTGCGTGTCGCTGACTTTCATCGTGAAGTGTTCGATTTGCGCAAACAAGTCAGGGCCGTCATCTACCTTTTTATAAATGCGGGCATTGTCCAGTTCAAGTGTCTGGTAGTCAGACCCGGGGTGCTCCACAAGGAGACCTGTGCGCGAAGAAATAACTTTCAGCTCATCGCCGGTCCGGATGCGAATAAAAACGTGATCAAGCGCTTTGTCAGGTGAAATGGTTTCAATAAAGATCGCGCGCTGCTTATCTTCGCTTTGCTCCTCTTGCAGCGCAGGCGTATTTGTCAGATAGAACTGGCCCGGCTTTACTCTGTCAATATCAGAGGAAGCCTTGGCGACGGCGAGCATTTCATAGGTCAGGGAAAATGCCCATGGCCGCACGTAAAGGGACAGGCCTGCAATAACGAGCGCAAGCGGAATCGCCAGTGCAGCCACCGCGCGAACCATGCGTGATTCGCCTATGCCACTGGCTTGCATTGCAACAATTTCAGAGTCGTTGTGCAGTTTTCCCAACGCCAGCATCAGGCCAAAAAACAGGCCGATAGGCAGTAAGACCTCTAGCGCAATCAGTGTCTTTAGCAGGGTGAGGAGCGCGACCTCATCGGTATTGAGCAAGCCTGCATCGGCCTTGTGCAAAAACCTGGAAAGCGAATACCCCATGAAAATAATCAAAAGAACGGCCGCAACCGAGAAAAATGGCATCACCACCTGCCGCACTAAATATCTATCAATAATCAAGCCGGCAAGTTCCCCCTGTTGCTTTCGTCAGCGACGCCTGATTGTAGGTCACTTCGCTAATTTGGAATACCGTATAAGTTATCTTCATTGACTTACCTCGCCTGCGGCGTATTCTCCAAAGCTTGTAAATCGATCACCGCAGGGATTCATGCACTCAGGCACACTTTTCAGGAAGCATTCAGTCCTGCTCTCATTACTGTTTCTGGTTGCCATGCAGCCCGCATTTGCCGACTCCATTGGTTTTACATCAGACGATACCATAACGATAACAGCACAGCGGGGCTGGGAAGGTGATGAGGCCGATGTCATTCACTTCAGTGGGAATTTTGAACTACATGCACCGGACTGGAGTATGGCGGGCGATACGGCCGTGGTATACGGAACACTGGATAATCCAGACAAGGTTGTCGTTGAAGGTCGCCCCGCAATAATATCTTTCCTGCGCAGTGAGGATGAGAACGCTACGGATGCTGATGGCCCGGAAGAAGTCACTGGTACGGCAAACGTTGTCGAGTATTTTAGAGACACTGATACATTGGTAATGCGGGGTGGTTCCAGCCTACTGCGTAAAGAGAGCAGGCTCAGCAGTGAAATCATTGAATACAATGTTGAGACGGACCGCTATTCTGCCAGTGGAGAAGGCGGCATCGATACACAGTTCGACCCGGATGACAAATAAAAGCCGTCTCTGGGAAGAAAGCGTGCCGAGCTAACTGTTTGAGCCCTGGGCCGCGCTGTTGATGGCATCCAGTGCGGCTTCGAGCATATCCGGGTAAGGCATAGTGGCATCGATATCGACAACCCTGGCGCCATTAAATTGCAGGCGGTCCATCACCAGGATTTTATCGCGCAGTTCATCCAGGCCATGGTCGGGTTTGCGGGCGTGTGCGACGTCCGCGCTAATCGTCAGGCGTATCACCAGAGCCGGTCGGTGTTTCGCCATCCATTCATACAGTTTCTGCTCCCAGATCGCCAGTTTGCCTACAAGCCAGTTATCTGTGCGGCCGGTGGTCAGCCCGGGCCCGTCGTAATGGAACCCTGGAATTTCTACCTGTGGATAGCGATCGGTGATGACTTTCATTCGGCGGCGTGAATGTCGAATCACGCGCAGCATTAGCGACGCCCGCCATAATGACAGCACATACATGATTAGAGAGGTACCGGTGCCGGGCAGCTTCTTCTCCATATCCAAAGCCCGGTTTGCTTTGTTGTGGAGGTTGTTCTCCAACCTTACGCCAATAAAAGGCAGGTCTTTTATTTTGTCGCCCATTTCACCGGAAACAAGCCCCAGATAGTGACGTTCGACGCGCCCTTGAGCGCGCAGGCGGTCCTTTAAATCACGTGTCAGTGTGGTTTTACCAGTGCCGTCACATCCCACCACCGCAAAAACATCGGTAAGTAAGACAGGGGGTGCGGTAACTGGGTTAATCGATTCAGGCATGGCGACATACGTAGCTTCAGGTTGGTCTATCTTAACATGCTGTAGACACAGCATGTTCGAATCACCCGAAACATCAACTCCTATGATTTCTGAGCGCTGCTCTGGCAGCGCCTAGTGCCGTCTCCAGCACTTGTTCATAGGGGGCTCGGCCGTCCAGATCAAGTATGTCGGCGCCGTTGAAGTGCAGTTTGGGAAGGATGGTTACCTTGTCCTTTAATATGCTCAGCTTGTGGTCTGGCTTGCGTTGGTGCGCGGTGTCAGCATCGATGTTGAGGCGAATAACCAGCGCCGGAACGTGACTTGCCATACGCTGGTATTGACGTTGTTCCCACATCGTCAGTTTGCGGCCCAGCCAACCCTCTGGATTTACCGCACCCAGGCCCGGGCCATCGAAGTGAAAGCCGGGCACTTCAGCCTGCGGATAGCGATCAGTGATGACAACCACCCCGCGACGGCTGAGCTTTAGCATTCGGCGAAACTTGTGCGCTCGCCAATGTGAAAGAATAAACATCACCAACGTTGTGGCAGTATCCGTGGAGGTGGACTCCTTCTCGTCCGCCTTGTCTGCCTTGCTCACAAGGTAGCGCCCGATTGGTGGCCCAACCAGCGGGAGGTCTTTGATCCAGCGGGCAATATTGCCTGAGGACTGACCGAGGTATAACCATTGGATTGGCGCGCCGGGGTCCAGTTGAGCGAGCAGATCTTCGCTGAGGGTCGATTTACCCGCTCCATCGCAACCAGTAACGGCAATAACGCAGGGCAATTGCTTGCTGAGAGGTTGGGCGGTTGGGGTTTTCACGCGCTCTATCCAAAATGACATCCTGACTAGACAGTTTACGGCATATAAAGTTCCGTAAATAGATATCGATAGATGGCCAGGTCAGTCGTGGCAAGGGTTATCCGCGGAATAGCCTGTTATAATGCGCCGAAATTTAGCCAACACCACATATTGAAACCTGATCAGGGCGGGACAACCATGTACCAACAGCGCGAACTTGCACGCCGTAATGAGGCTTTATTCAAGGCCCGCACCAATACCGCTGACAGTATTTCCTGATGTCGGGCGAAAACGACACATTACCGCCACTGATCGCCATTATCGGTTGCGACGGTTCGGGCAAATCAACTGTCAGTGAAGAGCTTTTGGCGTGGACAAAAGGCTTTGGCCCTGCGGCCGCAGCACATCTGGGCAAGCAGCAGGGCAACTCCGGACGCTGGTTTGCCAACCTGCCACTGGTTGGTGGTTGGTTTGAAAAATTTATCGGCCGTAAAGCCGCGACTGTCCACAGCTCCAGAGGCAAGAACAAGGCCCCGGATTTGTTGCCTGCGCTGGTAATGCACGCGTTCACGCTGCGGCGCATCCGGCGGTTTCGCCGAATGATGAAGCTGCGGCAACAGGGTCTGATCATCATCGCGGATCGGTTTCCGCAATTGGATTTCCCCAGTGCCTTCGATGGCCCGGATATGTCCGTGGACGCCAACGGTAGCCGTTTCGTGCAGTGGCTGGCACGAAGAGAGCAGCGGGCGTTTGAATGGATGACCAGTTATCGGCCTGATCTGGCTCTGCGCCTCAACGTCGACCTCGATACGGCGTGCGCGCGAAAACCGGATCACCGTCGAGAAGCGCTGAAACGCAAAATAGAGATCACGCCGCGCTTAACCCTCAATGGCGCGAAGATTGTAGAGATCGATGCAGCGCAGCCTCTGGATAAGGTTCTGGCGGTGGCAAAGTCTGCCGTGCAGAGCATGCTTGTCGAGCGCGGCTATCATCGCACAGAGCCGTAGCCAACAGCTTAAAGCGCAAGCGCGCGGTGGCCCCCTCACGAAATGTACTATAGTGCTTACCTATGAAAATATCCCAGTTCGCCATGATGTACCTGCTCGTGTTGTTCGCTGCTGCGCCAGCCAATGCGATATCTGACAATGACTGGGACACGATCAGTGATTTTGGTGCCTATGGCCTGATAGGCACGGCGCTACTGTTACCGGCCGTGCGCGATGATAAGGAGGGGGTTTACCAGGCCGCCTACAGCATCGGTTCTGCTGTTGGTATCAGTGTTGTCGGCAAGGCATTGGTGGACGAGGAGCGCCCGGATAACAGTGACAACGACAGTTTTCCCTCTGGCCATACTGCCAACGCGTTCGCCTCGGCAACCACGCTACACCGTCGCTACGGGTGGCAGGTGGGCTTTCCCGCATACGCGGTCGCCACGCTAACCGGTGTCGCTCGCGAACGAGCCAGAAAACACCACTGGTACGATGTACTCGCAGGCGCGGTGATCGGTACTGCAACCGGGTGGTTTTTCACCGATGCCGTCAATGATCAGGTTGAACTTGTACCCTGGGTGGACAGTCAGGGCGGCGGTGTGACCCTCTCAATGCGCTTGTAACCTTGCCAGGCAATAGCCGGCCCGGTTTGCTCAGGGCTGGTCGGGTGGCGGGAATTTTGTCATAGTGTCCGCTGCAGTTTTGGCCCGTACCCACTCCTGTGAAAATGGGGGAATTTTTCATAATGCGAGCCTCCGGTCATAGCGGTTCCGTCTATAATATGGCTCGGGCTTTGTTAGCCCGCGATACCCTGAAGGCTAGCACCTTAGGTGATCATATTGTCTGGAATAACCTTCTTCAAATTTGCCTGAGGAACTTTTGTGTCTTTGATAATGCATACCCTGCACGTGGAATTGGGGGAGCGCACATATCCCGTCTATATCGGCCGCGACCTGCTGTCCGATAACAAGCTCCTGGCCCAGCACATCGCGGGTTCACAGGTGGTTCTGATCAGTAATGAAACTATCGCGCCGCTGTACGCTGAGCGAGTGAGGTCGGCGCTGGGCGACCGGCAGTTGATTACTGAAATCGTGCTGCCCGATGGCGAGCAATACAAATCGCTGGATACCCTGTCCGACATTTTTGACCGCGTAATGGCGGATAAGCACAGTCGCAATACCACGTTCATCGCCCTGGGCGGCGGCGTAGTGGGTGATATCACCGGCTTTGCTGCCGCCTGTTATCAGCGCGGCGTCAATTTTATTCAGGTGCCTACAACGCTGCTGGCGCAGGTGGATTCGTCTGTGGGTGGGAAAACCGCCGTCAACCATCCGCAAGGCAAGAACATGATCGGTGCCTTTTACCAGCCGCAGGCAGTGCTGATCGATATCAATACCCTGCAAACCCTGCCTGCACGGGAGTTTAGCGCGGGTCTGGCAGAGGTAGTGAAGTACGGGCTCATCAGCGATGAACCATTCTACCGCTGGCTTCAGGAGCATATGCCGCGACTACTGGCCCGCGAGGAAGCGGCCCTGGCCGAGGCTATAGAGCGCAGCTGTGCCAATAAGGCGCAGGTCGTTGCAGAGGATGAGCGCGAGGGCGGGTTGCGCGCCATTTTGAACCTTGGGCACACCTTCGGGCACGCCATTGAAACCGGCCAGGGTTACGGCAAGTGGCTGCACGGTGAGGCCGTGGCTACCGGAATGTTATTGGCGCTTGAGCTGTCTGCGCGCCGCGGATGGATTGAGGCCACCGAAGTCGAGGATTTCCGGACGCTGCTACTGGACATACATCTGCCTGTCGCTCCGCCTGCCGATATGGATGCAGAGGCATTTCTGGAGCTGATGGCGCATGACAAAAAAGTTATAGATGGCAAACTGCGTGTAATCCTGCTCAAGGCTATTGGTTCGGCCTGCATCGTCGACGATGTGACCGACACAGAAATCCGCGGCCTGTTAGCCCCGAGTTAGCCCCCAGTTAGCCGTCAGTTAGCCCGGGGGTGAAGTCTTACCCGTATTCAGGCGCCTTCGCCGGGGAAAATCCCGGCGCTATTAGCCCAAAATCCCCCGCCGCTGGTGTATG
This sequence comes from Halioglobus japonicus, assembly GCA_902705825.1. GTDB lineage: Bacteria > Pseudomonadota > Gammaproteobacteria > Pseudomonadales > Halieaceae > Marimicrobium. Next base: position 38,250 of record CACSIL010000011.1, read on the forward strand.
CTTGCCCGTCCTTATTTTCTGGAGCGCCGGACCCTGCCAATGACTGAACTCAAAAATGACCGCTTTCTCCGCGCGCTGTTGCGCCAGAGTGTTGATCGTACGCCGGTATGGATGATGCGCCAGGCCGGTCGCTACCTGCCCGAGTACCGAGCCACTCGCGAGCAGGCGGGCTCTTTTCTGGATTTATGCAAGAACGCGGAGCTGGCCTGCGAGGTGACGTTACAGCCATTGCGCCGCTACCCGATGGATGCAGCCATCCTGTTCTCCGATATTCTGACTGTGCCGGACGCCCTCGGCCTCGGTTTGTACTTTGAGGAAGGCGAGGGGCCACGCTTTCGCAAAACTGTGCGCAGCGAGGCGGATCTTTCCGGCCTGACTGCGATCAAGGCCGATGATGATCTGGCCTATGTTATGCGCGCTGTCAGCACAATTCGCCGCGAGTTGAATGGCTCGGTCCCCCTGATCGGGTTTTCCGGCAGCCCCTGGACGCTGGCGACTTATATGGTGGAGGGCGGCTCTTCCAAGGATTTTGCCAACATCAAAACCATGGCGTATGACAAGCCGACATTGATGCACGATCTGTTGACGCTGTTAGCCGATGCGGTGGCGGATTACCTCACTGCCCAGGTGCACGCCGGCGCGCAGGCCCTGCAAATTTTTGATACCTGGGGTGGCAGCCTCAGTGCCGCTGGTTACCAGGAATTTTCCCTGCAGTATATGCAGCGGGTTATCTCCCGCCTGCCGGCTGAAGCGGACGGACGCAAAGTGCCGGTGATTGTTTTTACCAAGGGCGGCGGCCAGTGGCTGGAGACTATTGCCGATTGCGGCGCGCATGCAGTGGGGCTCGACTGGACTACGGATATCGGCCGCGCCCGCGCCCGGGTTGGCGAGCGCGTGGCACTGCAGGGCAATATGGACCCGAGCATGCTGTTTGCATCCCCTGAGCGTATTCGCAGCGAGGTGGGGTCGATACTGGCGAGCTACGGGCACGGCAGTGGCCATATCTTCAATCTCGGCCACGGCATTACGCCCGGGGTAAATCCCGATCATGTGACGGCATTCGTCGACGCCGTGCAGGAGTTGTCTCCCCAGTACCACACTGCGGACTGAGGCAGTGGGTATTTGATGCGCGCTACGAGGCTTCGCGTTTTCTGGCGCTTTCCTCGTCGCAGCAGAAATCGTGGTCCATCTCCAGCGCGGGTTGTTGCGAGGACGGGCGCCCGACTATTTTCGCGGGTACCCCGGCGACGGTGGTATGTGGCGGCACTTCTTCCAGTACCACGCTGCCAGCCCCCACTTTGGCACCATCACCGACACGGATATTGCCCAGAATCTTGGCGCCGGCGCTGATCAGCACGCCATCGCCAATTTTCGGGTGGCGATCGGCTTCTTCCTTACCCGTGCCCCCGAGGGTGACCGACTGCAGGATGGAGACATTATTGCCTACTACGGCTGTTTCCCCGATAACCAGCCCGGTGGCGTGATCCAGCATGATTCCGTGGCCAAGACGCGCCGCCGGGTGTATATCGACGCTGAACTCTGCCGACATGCGATTCTGGAAAAACAGCGCCAGCGGTTCGCGGCCATTGGTCCACAGCCAGTGTGCTACGCGGTGAGTTTGCAGCGCGTGGAACCCCTTGAAGTACAGGAACGGGATGTACAGCTCATGGCAGGCCGAATCCCTGTCCTCGACGGCCTGCAAATCCGCGCGCACAGCTTCGCGAATACTCTTGTCACTGGTGAACGCCTCCAGAATTACTTCCCGCAACAACAGCGAGGACGCCGTGGGGCTGTCCAGTTGGCTGGCCAAGTGAAAGCTCAGAGCCAGTTCCAGCTCCGCGTGATTGAGTATCGTGGCGTGCAGAAAGCTGGCCAGGATGGGCTCTTCGCCAGCGTGTAGAGTGGCTTCCTGTCGAATTCTTTCCCACATGGGGTCAGTTGTAATCGAGGACATAGGGGTATCTCCGTTTCAAGCGCGCACTTTAGCGCACTGGACTTTCTTCGTCACGGTGTGAAGTTCACTGTGTAAACCCACAGTTGATGGCCGCTGTTGCGGTACTTCCGTTCGAACAGGCTCATATCTGCGGTGCTGTCGGGCAGTTTGCCCACGTGGCCGCTATGGCCAGCCAGTTGCATGGCGACGTCGAATTCTTCTATATAGAGCGGCCAATTAGAGCGCAGCTCCAGCGCGCCGCCCAGTTGCAGCAGCAGTGGAAGACTGGCATGTCCATGAACCCGGCGCTGTAAATGTCTGGCTTTGGGCCATGGATTCGGGTAGAAAATATAGTGAAAGTCGGCCCGCAGACCGTCGCGCACCAGCAGTTGCCAGATATCCTCACAATCCGCGCGCAGCAGTAAGTAGTTGTCGCAGACTTTGAAGGGGTGCTTCGCCAGGCGCTGGGCGGACTTGTCGATGCCCACGACCAGGTGTTCGGGGTGTCGTTCAGCCAGTGCAGCCGTGCTGTGCCCGGTGCCGCAGAATGAGTCCAACACCAGCGGGCGCGGCTTCTCCAGTAGCCTCTCCCGCAGCGCTTCGTACGCCGCCAGGTTGTGCGGGGCCACCTCGCGGCGGTGTGTCGCGCGCAGGTGGCGGTTTACAATCTCTGGCAACCGGGGGTGGATTTCTGGTTGGTTGCTGCTGACCGGGGAAGAATTGGCGTGCAACGGTTTAATAGCCTCCGATGATCTGCGCGACAAGCGCATTGCATTTGATGTAAGTCATAGCCACTGCGATGATACAGCCCGACCATAGCCCTATCTACCGAGAGTAAAAGGTATCACATGCGCGACGACCTCCGACCCTACTGGCTGAAAAAGTGTTATTTGAAGTTTCGCAGCTGGTACGCCGACTATTTTCTACGCCCCGAGTGCACCTACCTGGGGCCACATCACACTATTATGAAACCCTGGTATGTGCATCTCTCAGGTAGCAATATTCATATAGGCAGGTGTTTTACCGCGATCGGCGAGCCCGGCAACCGGGTGGAGGTCGGTGTCTGGGGGCGCAGTGCTGGCGAGGGTCGGGTGGTGATCGGCGATTGCTGCCTGATGAGCCCAGGTTCCAGAATCAGTGCCAGCGATGAGGTGACCCTGGGCGATGGCGTAATGTTGGCCAATGGCGCGTACATCACGGACTCGGATTGGCACACAATCTACGATCGCATGGCGAGGAAGGAGACGCCGACGCCGGTACATATCGGCACCAATGTCTGGCTGGGTGATCACGCTACCGTGCTCAAGGGCGTGACCATAGGCGAGAACAGTGTGGTGGCGGCGCGAGCGGTGGTGACCAAGGATGTGCCGGCCAATGTCGTGGTGGCGGGGAATCCGGCGAAGGTAGTGAAAGAGTTGGATCCGGAGCGCGAGTTTAAAACCCGTATGGATTACTTTGCTGACCCGGTGGGGCTGGATACGTTTTTTGACGCGGTAGACCGCGACGTATTGGCGGGGAACTCGTTCTGGCGATGGCTCTGGTCGGTGATTTATCCCGCGTCGCGGTCGCGGTGATTAGCTTTAACCGTCTTGGCCATGCTATAGCAACTGCAACGGTTCCTCCTGCAGCGCCGACATCTGCTCGCGCAACTCCAGAATATGGTCTGCCCAATAGCGCTCGGTGTTGAACCAGGTAAAGCTGCGCGGAAACGCCGGGTCCTCCCAGCGACGCGCCAACCAGGCGGCATAGTGGGTCAGCCGCATCGTGCGCAGCGTTTCAATCCAGCGAATCTGCCGTGGATCAAACTCGCAAAACTCCGAATAGCCCTCCACCAGCTCTGACAGTTGCAACTGCTTTTCGTGGCGCTCGCCGTTGAGGAACATCCAGAAGTCCTGTATCGCCGGAGCCGTGCAGCAGTCATCAAAGTCGACAAAGTGTGCCGTCTCATCGCGCCACAGAATATTACCCACGTGGCAATCGCCGTGGATGCGTATCTCATCCTCCGGCTGCACCTCGTTGTACACCGATGTCACGATGTCCAGAAGATCCGCTGTCAGCGATTCGTACGCCGGTAGCAGCGCGCTGGGGATAAAACCGTCCAGCAACAGCTCGCGACTCTCTGTCAGCATGCGCTGTACCGTGATCGATTGTCGCACCTTGAAACGGCCTGCCTTGCCGACAGCGTGAATGCGTCCCAGGGTTCTGCCCAACACCAGCATATTATCGAGATTATCCAGCTCCGGTGGATAGCCACCGCGACGCGGAAACAGCGCAAACTGGAAGCCCTGGTATGTGTGCAGGGTTTCGCCCTGGGCATTTACTACAGGGGCTACCACCGAAATTTCGGCGTCCTGCAATTCCAGGCTGAAGTGATGTTCCTCCTGGATTTGCTCTTCACTCCAGCGTTCGGGCCGGTAGAATTTTGCGATCATCGGCGTGTCGTCTTCAATGCCGACCTGGTACACGCGGTTCTCGTAGCTGTTCAGCGCCAGCAATCGAGCGTCGCAGTGATACCCCGCGGACTCCACAGCATCGATGATCAAATCGGGGTCGAGCCTGTCGTAGGGGTGGTTGGTCATGCCTGGTCTGATGCCTCCATTAATAGCGCAGCACTTTTAATCTGCGCATAGATTGGATCACCAATCTGCAGCTTGAGTTCCACGACTGATTTACGCGTGATACGCGCGAGCAGAAATTGTGATCCCAGTGACAGGCGCAGTAGTACGCGCGCGCTGTCCGTGTCCTCGATTTCACTGAGGGTAACCGGCAGGATATTGAGAATACTGCTGTCCTGCGGACGCGCTCTGCAAACGCTGACATCACGCGCAGGGATACGTACACGGCGAATCTGGCCGGGGCTATAGGGCAGGTGGTTGACCCATAGGGGCTGGCCGTCCACCGCCAGTTGGGTGAGATCAAAAGCGCTGTCGTGTTGCATAACGCTGGCGGTGAGGATGGCCGCGGCCTGCTCCTCGTGCGATAACCGCGTATCGAGTCTGCTGCACAATTCCAGTAACGAGCCCTGTTCCACCAGTTGGCCCCGATCCAGCAACAGCAGGTGGTCCGCCAATTGGCTCACCTCTTCTATATCGTGGCTGACGTACAGCATGGGCAGCTGCAATTCATCCGACAGTCTTTGCAGGCAGCGTACACACTGTTGCCGCGCGGCATGATCGAGGTTGGCCAGTGGTTCATCGAGCAACAGTAACTGCGGCGATGAGAGCAGGGCGCGCCCGATCGCCACGCGCTGTTTCTGGCCTGCCGATAGCGTATCGACGGCACGCGACAGCAGATCGTCCAGCTCCAGCTGCGGTACTACCTGGTCGAGATCAATAGTGCCAGGTGGTGCGCGCCGCGCCATTGCGTAGTCCAGATTCTGTTGCACATTGAGATGCGGAAACAGGCGCGCGTCCTGAAAGACATAGCCTATCCGCCTTTTCCATGATGGTACGGTGACACCCGGCGCCTGCCAGATTTCGTCGTCCAGCCCTATGACGCTGTCGGGTTGCGGCGAGCGCAGTCCCGCTATGCAATCCAGTAGCGTGCTTTTACCGCTGCCGCTGGGACCGTACACAGCGGTGATGCCGTGGGCGGGTAACTGGCAATCGAGCTGTAACGCGAAGCCGTCGTCGCCCTGACAATGCAGTGAGAGCTTGAGTGCGCTCATGCGCGTATCCGCCAGCCGCTTTGCCTGTCATAGCGGTACAGCAGGAACAACAGGACGAAAGAAAACATCACCAGTCCTGCGGCCAGTCGGTGCGCGTCGCCAAACTGCAGGGATTCCACCGAGTCATACAGGGCGATGGACAACACCCGGGTTTCGCCGGGGATATTGCCACCTATCATCAGCACTACCCCGAACTCGCCCACAGTATGGGCAAAGCCGAGGCTGGCGGCGGTTATAAAACTGCGCCGCGCCAGCGGTAGTACGATGGAGCGAAACTGATCCAGTGGTGATGCGCCCAGCGTCGCGGCCGCCTGCAACAGCCCTTGTGGGATGCGTTGGAAGGCCGCTTGCAGAGGCTGTACCACGAACGGCAGCGAGTACACCACCGAGCCGATGACCAGGGCGCTGAAACTGAACGCCAGCTGCGTACCTGTCAGTTGCTGCCAGAGGCGGCCCAGCGCGGTATCCGGTGTGAACATCAATAGCAGGTAAAACCCCAGTACGGTGGGCGGCAGGATCAAGGGCATTGCCACAATAGCTTCTACTGTGGCGGAGACAGTGCTGCGACGGCGTGACAGCCACCACGCCAGGGGGGTGCTCAGGATTAGCAGCAGTACCGTGGTGATTGAGGCCAGCGCGATAGTGAGGTAGATCGCTTCCAGTTCAGCATGGTTCAGGGACAAGGTTCGTAGCCGGCGTCTTTGATCAGATCGCGCACGGTATCACTTCTCAGCCATTGCAGGTACTCATCGACGGCCGGGCTGTGTATCAGCACCACCGCGTACTGCTCTACCGGTTTGTACCAGTCCAGTGGTACAGGTGTTGCATCCGCAGCTTTTAGCGCCGCGGGCAACAGCGCCATGTCTACGGCCCCGCTTTGCCAGAACTGCAGGGCCTGTGCGACGCTGTTTCCCTTCACCAGCTTGCGGCTCTGGCCAGCACTGAATTCCTCTCTGGCCAGTACCTCCATGGCGGCGCGACCGTAGGGTGCTGTCGCGGGGTTGGCAATGGCCAGGCTCAGGTCCGGTTGCGCCAGAGCCGAGAGTCCGTCCTTGCTGCCGGCGAGTACCAGGCTGCCCCGTGCATAGCAAAATGAATCGGTACTGGCGAGGTTCTTCGCCGAGACGATAGCCTCAGGGCTTTCCTCGTCGGCGGCAAAAAACATATCGTACTGTGCACCGTGCAGGATCTGGGTGGTCAGCGCTCCGGTGGAGGCGGGGCTGAATGTCACAAAAATATTGGTGTTGGCCAGAAAGGGCTCGGTGATTTTTTCCAGCGTTGGTTTGAAGTTGGCAGCCACGGCAATACTGATCGATTCACCCGCCCACAACGGATTGGCCAGCAGGAGGAGCAACAGTGTGACAATACGCATAGAATAATCCTTGAAAAATCGTTGTTAAGAGCCCGGGGCGGGTGTCCGTGCGAGACACCACACCTCGATGTGCCCGGCACCAGCGGCCGAAAGTGCGCTCGCCAGGGCGTTCGCGGTTGCCCCTGTGGTGAGCACGTCGTCCACAATGGCGATACGCAGATTGTCACAGGGCTTGGATACTGTAAAGGCGCCCTTGAGGTTGCTGGCGCGCTGTCGTGCGCTGATGCCTGACTGTGCGGCGGTTGATCGCCTGCGTGTGACCAGGCGGTGTGCAATTTTACAGGTGCTGAGCTCGGGGCAGGATGCTTGCAGCTGTCGGCACAATAGCTCGGATTGATTGAAGCCGCGTTGCCAGCGTCTGCGCCAGTGCAGCGGCACGGGGACGAGCATATCCACAGGCTCCTGCAGCTGCACCTGATCTTGCCACAGCGTGGCTAGCAGCGGTGTCATGTACTGTTCGCGCTGGAACTTCCAGCGATGAATCAGGTGGGCGAAATACTCCTCATACAACCACGGTGCGATCACGCGCTGGAAAACGGGTGGCGCCTGCAGACACTGGCCGCACAGCCGCTGCGCGGTCGCCTCGTCTGTGGGCAGCAGTGGCAGCGCGCAGCGTACGCAGCAACAGCGGTTAACCGGCATCTCCAGCTCACAGGGGCGGCACAGGGGAACCTCCCGGTGGCTGCGCAGGCCGCACAGGGCGCAGTGGTGGGGGAAGAGTGCGTCCAGCAACTGGCTGCCAATCTTGTTAACCATGTGGTGGTAGCCAGGTTGACAGCTTGCTTGTCGGCGGTATCATGCGGGACTTCATTTAGGAATTTACCTCTGTGGGCCTGATATGCAATCTTCCGTGGCAGCGACAACATTGACCCCTTCAACTGAAGCAACAGCTGATGAAATTCGCCATGATTGGTCCCGGCAGGAAGTCGAGGCACTTTTTGCGTTGCCGTTCAACGACCTGTTGTTCGCAGCCCACACGATGCACCGCAAACATTTTGACCCAAATCAGGTCCAGGTCAGCACATTGCTTTCCATCAAAACCGGTGCCTGCCCAGAAGATTGTGCCTACTGTCCACAGAGCACCCGGTATGACACAGGGCTGGAAGCCGAAGCCTTGATGGAAATCGAACAGGTACTGGAACAGGCGCGTGCGGCCGTGGCATCGGGGGCTACCCGCTTCTGCATGGGTGCCGCCTGGCGCTCCCCCAAGCAACGCGATATGCCAAAGGTCGTCGCGATGGTCAAAGGCGTGCGTGAACTGGGCCTGGAAAGCTGTATGACGCTCGGCATGTTGAGCCAGGAGCAGGCGCAGGAGTTGTCCGAGGCCGGACTGGATTACTACAACCACAACCTCGACACGTCGCCCGAATTCTATGGCGATGTGATTACCACCCGCACCTATCAGGATCGACTGGAAACCCTCGACCATGTGCGAGACGCGGGCATGAAGGTGTGCAGTGGCGGTATCGTGGGCATGGGCGAGAAACAAACGGATCGGGCTGGCCTGCTGCAACAACTGGCCAACCTGCCACACCACCCGGAGAGCGTTCCTATCAATATGCTGGTGCGGGTGCAGGGTACGCCGCTGGAAGAAGAGGCCGATCTGGACCCCTTCGAGTTTATCCGCACTATCGCCGTGGCGCGCATCATGATGCCGGAATCACATGTGCGTTTGTCAGCGGGCCGCGAGGAAATGAACGAGCAGATGCATGCGCTGGCCTATTTTGCCGGTGCCAACTCGATCTTCTACGGGGAGAAACTGCTTACTACACCGAACCCGCAGGCCAACTCCGACATGGCGCTGTTTGACCGTCTGGGTATCGAGCCGGAACGCCGACATGTCGAAAAAGCGCCCGCCACACCGAGCCCGCATTTTTACGACGCCGCCGCCCAATAGGCCACTGCCATGACAGGCTTCGCCGAGCGCTTCGGTGCAGTGTTGAAGCAGCGCCGCGAGCAGGGATTGTATCGCCAGCGCCTGACGCTGCAATCTGCACAGGGCCCAGTGGTGCGCATCGACGGGCGCGACTACCTCAATTTCTGCAGTAACGATTATCTCGGCCTGGCCGCACACCCGCGTGTTGTCGAGCGATTTCGCCAGGCGGCCGCCGAATACGGCGTTGGCAGCGGGGCATCTCATCTGGTCTGCGGCCACAGCGCACCGCATCACGAACTGGAGGAAGCGCTGGCCGAGTTTACCGGTCGCGAGCGCGCACTCCTTTATTCCAGCGGCTATACCGCGAATACCGGCATACTCAGTAGTGTGTTGCAGCGCGGGGACTATGTGTTCGAAGACCGGCTCAACCACGCGTCCCTGCTGGATGGTGGACTGCACAGCGGCGCGCGCTTCCAGCGCTTTCCCCACAACGATGTAAGCGCGCTACAGGCCAAATTGAAAGCCGCCGATGGCCCGCGGCTGGTTGTCGTGGACGGCGTCTTCAGCATGGATGGCGATACCGCACCGCTGCGAGAACTTGCAGAGCTGTGCAGCGCCGAGGATGCCTGGCTGATGGTGGATGACGCCCACGGCTTTGGTGTGCTCGGGGCGCATGGGATGGGCAGTACTGAAGCGGCGCGACTCGCTCCCTCCTCTGTCCCCATACTGATGGCAACGCTGGGTAAGGCGCTGGGTACTGCAGGCGCGTTTGTCGCCGGCAGTGAAGCGCTGATCGAGGGGCTGATCCAGCAGTCTCGCAACTATATCTACACCACGGCCCTCCCGCCGGCGGTGGCGGCGGCGAGCCTGGAGGCGTTGGCACTGGTGCGGGATGAATCCTGGCGAAGAGACTATTTGGCCGGGCTGATCCACCGCTTTCGTATTGGCGCGGAGCAGCTGTGTTTGCCGCTGTTGCCCTCTGCCAGCGCCATACAGCCGCTGTTGGTTGGTGACGCATCCAGAGCCGTCGCGCTGAGCCAAAACCTCCGTGACAACGGTTTTTTGATCAGTGCCATCCGGCCGCCCACGGTTCCCGCAGGCACATCCCGATTGCGCATCACCTTGAGTGCCGCGCACAGCGAAACGCAGGTGGACCAACTGCTCGACCAGTTGGCGGCATGTTGGATGGGGGGCTGAGTGCCGTTACATTACGAGTACTTGCCTGCAACCGGTACCCCGCAGCAGGAGTTGGTTCTACTGCACGGCTGGGGCTGTAACCTGGAGGTGTGGCGGCCGCTGCTGGTACTGCTGCGCCCCTGGGCCAATATCACCGTGCTGGATATTCCCGGCGTCGCGCCGGGTTGCGATGCCACCGCAGGGCCGGACCTTGCCGATCTAATAGCCAATATTCTGGACAGCTGCCCCGCTCAGGCCGTGTACGTGGGGTGGTCGCTGGGGGGGCTTCTGGCCACAGAACTGGCTCACCAAAATCCCGAGCGGGCATCGGCCGTTATCACGCTGTGTAGCAATCCGATGTTTGTCGCGGGACCGGGTTGGCCAGGAATGGACGCGGCGGTATTTGCCGACTTTGCCCATGGCGTGAAGGAGCACCCGGGAGCCGCGCTGAAGCGTTTTGATACATTACAGGTGACGGGAGCCCGACAGCCGCGAGCGTTGTTGCGCCAGTTGCAGTCGCTGGGCCGAGGGTCGGCCACCGGTGAGATGCTGGCTGGGCTGGCGTGGCTCCAGGCGCTGGATATGCGTGAAATATTGCCGGTGCTGCAGCAACCGCAACTGCATTTACTGGCGGCGGGGGATGCATTGGTGTCGCCGGACGTGGCGCCCTGTATTGCCGCCCTGGCGGCAGAAAAGCCCGTGCCGGTGGAGGTACTTCCGGGCGCTTGCCATCTTGCCCCCCTGGATATTCCAGAGTTACTGGCGCGCAAGATTCGCGGGTTTCTCGACGCAACCGGTGTCCTGCAGGAGTGCCAGGGCAGGGCGCCGGATTGGGAGAAAGCGGCGGTGGCGGCTTCATTCAGCCGGGCGGCCAGTGGCTATGACTCCGTGGCACAGCTGCAGCGCAACGTAGGTGAGCACTTACTTTCATGTCTGGATGAGGCGCCTGATACAGCGGGTACTGTTCTCGATCTCGGCTGCGGTACCGGTTATTTTTGTGCCCCGCTCAGAGCGCGTTATCCGAAGGCGCAGTATCTGGGTTTGGACCTCGCCTCCGGTATGGTGGATTACGCCCGCAAGCGTTGTGAACCGGGCGGGGAGTGGCTGGTTGCTGACGCCGAGTCCCTGCCGCTGGCCAGTGAATCCATCGATTTGGTGTTCAGCAGCCTCACCGTGCAGTGGTGCGCGCGGCCCGAACATCTGCTCGCGGAGTTGTCTAGAATTCTGCGCCCTGGAGGTTTGTGTGTATTCACTTCGCTTGGGCCCGATACCCTGTCTGAACTGCGCGCAGCCTGGGCGACTGTCGATGAGCACCAGCATGTGAATACCTTCCTGCCGGGTGCCGATCTTCTGGCAGCGGCAGAGCGCTTACCCGGTACTGTACTGTCGTTGCAGGAACAGATTTACTGCATGGAGTACACCCGAGTTCGCGATCTACTGGACGAGCTGAAAACACTGGGAGCGCACAATATGAATCGCAGCCGTCCGGCGGGGCTCACTCCGCGGCGCGCGTTGCAGGGGATGTTGCAGGCGTATGAGACCAAGCGCTCCAACGGTGTGCTGCCAGCTACCTATGAAGTCATTTTCGGAGTATTAAAAAAGTTATGAGTAAAGCCTGGTTTGTGGCCGGCACTGATACCGGCGTCGGTAAAACAGCAGTGAGTTGTGGCTTGTTGGCCGCCGCCGCCGAGGCCGGTTTGCGTACTGCTGCCGTTAAACCTGTGGCGGCAGGTTGCGATGAGAACGGTCAGAATGAAGACGCCCTGTTTCTGCAGGCCGCCATGACGGAGGATCTCGATTACAGCCAGGTAAACCCGGTGGCACTGACAGCCGCAATAGCGCCGCATATTGCGGCTGGCCTTGAGGGCAAACGCATGCAGGCCAGCCGGTTGGCCGGCCTGTGCCGCGGTGTGATGTTGGGCGGTGCGGATTTTGTGCTGATAGAGGGAGCGGGCGGTTGGCGGGTGCCGATCAACCCCCGTGAGACATTGGCGGATTTGGCAGTGGAGCTGCAGTTGGGGGTAATTCTGGTGGTCGGTATGCGTCTGGGGTGTATCAATCACGCGCTCCTCACGGCGGAGGCAATCCGCCGCGATGGCCTGCAGTTGGCTGGCTGGGTGGCCAACCAGCCCGGACCTCGCATGCATAACCACAGTGAGAATCTGGAGACATTGCAGCAACTGCTGCCGGCGCCATTATTGGGTGATATCCCCTTTCTTCCCGACTGGCAGGCCGGTGATTTGTGCCCACATCTGGACATCACCAGCCTGATAACCGGCCCGCGGGACCGCTAACCGGCACGGATGTTATAACCGGAAACTGCGGTATCAGGTCTCAGCCTGCGTAAAAAGATATTTGACATCCGGGCCAAATACCGGAGAATGTGAGCGCTGAACACATGGCTCGGATCGATAACATTGATCGGTTTCTCCCCGGGCTTCGTATATCCATACACCTGTACACAAGACCTTGCATAGGAGTTGACCATGCCAGACTACAAAGCGCCGGTGCGCGATATTCAATTTGTTATTAACGAAGTGCTGGAATCTGAGAAGCTTTACCAGACCCTGCCAGGGCTTGAAGAAGCAACCGAAGATTTGATGAACGCTATCGTTGAAGAAGGCGCGCGTTTTGCAGAGAGTGTGGTTGCCCCACTGAACCGCAGCGGCGATGAAGAGGGCTGCACCTGGAGTGAGGACGGCGTGGCAACACCTGCCGGCTTTAAAGAGGCCTACCGTCAATACGTGGACAACGGCTGGCCCGCACTGAGTGCCGATGCAAACTACGGCGGCCAGGGCATGCCCAGCCTGCTCGGCATCATCATGAATGAAATCGCCGGTACCGCTAACTGGTCCTGGGTGATGTACCCCGGTCTCAGCCACGGCGCTGTGAACACCGTAGAAGCCCACGGCGACGAAGAGCAGAAGCAAAAATATCTCACCAAGCTGATTTCCGGCGAATGGACCGGCACCATGTGTCTCACCGAGTCACAGTGTGGCTCTGACCTGGGCTTGCTGCGCACCAAGGCTGAGCCCCAGGCAGACGGTTCTTACGCTATTACCGGCACCAAGATTTTCATCAGCGCCGGTGAGCACGACATGACAGACAATATTGTGCACATCGTGCTCGCGCGATTGCCGGATGCGCCCGAAGGGACCAAGGGAATTTCACTGTTCATCGTGCCCAAGTTCAACGTCAACGAAGACGGCGGTGTCGGCGAGCGCAACGCGGTGCACTGTGCCTCTATCGAGGAGAAGATGGGCATTCACGGCAACGCCACCTGCGTACTCAATTTTGACGGCGCGCGAGGCTTCCTGATCGGGCCTCCCAACCGCGGCCTGAATGCAATGTTCACCTTTATGAATACTGCCCGTATCGGCACCGCTACACAGGGGCTGGCACACGCGGAACTGTCCTTCCAGGGCGCACTGACATACGCCAAAGAGCGTCTCGCCATGCGTTCCCTGACCGGGCCTAAAAACCCCGACGGACCGGCTGATCCCATCATTGTGCACCCCGATGTACGACGCATGCTGCTGACGCAGAAAGCCTTCGCCGAAGGCAGTCGCGCCTTCCTGTACTACCTCGCACAACAGGGCGATATTGTTGCTAAAGGTACCGAAGAACAAGCCAAAGCGGCCGACGACTTGATGGCGCTGCTGACACCAATCGGCAAGGCGTTTGTCACCGAAGCCGGTTTTGAAGCGGCAAACCTGGGTGTACAGGTTTACGGCGGTCACGGCTTTATTCGCGAGTGGGGCATGGAACAGATCGTGCGCGACGCGCGTATCGCCATGCTTTACGAGGGCACCACCGGTATACAAGCACTCGACCTGGTGGGCCGTAAAGTGCTCGGCAGCGGCGGCAAGTTGCTGATGGGCTTCACCTCAGTGGTCGATGAGTTCTGCAACGCAAACAGCGCTGCAGAGCACGAGGAGTTTATCAAGCCTCTGCAAGCCCACGTCAAGGAATGGCTCGATCTGTCCATGAAACTGGGCGAGGCCGCAATGGAAAACCCGGACAACGCCGGGGCCGGAGCCGTCGATTACCTGATGTACAGTGGCTACGTCACGCTGGCCTACTTCTGGGCGAGAATGGCCGTTGTGGCGCAACAGAAAATCGCCGAAGCCGATGGCGATGTGTCTTTCTACGAGGCTAAAGTGATGACAGCACGCTTCTATTTCGAGCGTCTGCTGCCACGCACTGAGTCTCTGAAAACCACAATGTTGGCAGGAGCTGACAACCTTATGACCATGCCCGAGGCGCTGTTCCAGCTGTAAGCGTATCTCAGGACTCCCGGAAGCGACTCGTGATGGGGTGACTTTCGGGTGCGGTAGGGGGAGAATGGCGGCTGTCGTTCTCCCCTTTTTATTTGTGCTGACTCAGTAAATGCTATGACAGAAACAAAACCTGACAAAACGGATCGAAGCTACAGCAACAGCCTTCATCCCGAGGACCAGAAAAAAGTTGATGAATTCGTGAGCCGCGGCATCAACGCGGTGGAGCGCAAGCCCTTCAGGCCCGGCCGTCTGCTGATCGTGCTGATTGTTGTGGTGACCTCACTCAGCATTCTCAGCCAGTTCATCGCGCGCTGGGCGGGCATCTACTAGCCGCACAGGCATTGGTTCCACCGTTGGCTTTTGGTATAGTTGCGCGCGGTAAATATCGGTGTGTGGCGCAGCCTGGTAGCGCACTTCCTTCGGGAGGAAGGGGTCGGAGGTTCAAATCCTCTCACACCGACCAAATACCTTTCCAGCAGCAGTCTAGAATGACCTTGAAGCCCTGTATATCAGGGCTTTTTTGTGCCTAACCATTCTTATGGTGTGTTCTGGTGTGTGCCAAATATGCCCCCGCAATGGGGGGTATTTCTGGTGGTTCTTTTAGCTGTTCCCCCAAACAGCCCACCGAGTGGGGCCACTGAGCATCGAGGCGGCGGGCCATGACACTCACAGGATGCTGGGTTGATTATCTGGACCGCATCCTTTTGCGAGAGGGATTTGGCGACACTATTGTTGAATGGCCCCCCGCCGCTTGTTAACGTTCCCCCCATCCAGGCACTGTAGCAAAAGGGCAGTGGCGTATAACTTGTGCAAATCATGCCCCAAACTTTCGGACATTCACGCCTGAGAGTCAGGGTACTCGAGGGAACAGTATATGAGTCGCAAACTGGAGTCGGGGCGCAAGCTGCGGGCAACATCGCAAGTGCTGGTTTTGCTAATGTTGTCTGCGTTAGTTGCATGCGATGACTCGTCTTCTGGTTCGATTTCCGCTTCGACGTCCCATTCATCAAATCCCCTGGCAACCGATGATCAAGCGCTGCTGGATTCCCGGCTCGTCGAATTCAGCAATTCACACCCGTTTTCCTCTGAGCGTGAGTACCTGATGTCCACTTATATCAATGGGCATGGAGGCGCTCCTGGAGTCGAAGCTTTAGCCAGGCTTGACCTTGCCATCGACGAGCTCGTCCACGGGGCAATTGCCATGAGTTTGAATAGTAATCCCCAGCGACCGCGCGTGCACTGGTTGGGAGCTGGCCCCAGGGACTGGTTCGATTTGAGTGTGCCGGGGTCACGCTGGGCGTTCGATAATCCGGACAACGCCTACCGCACGGTACCGATCAATTCCTCAGGCACATACGTGATACATGGCCAGCGCACAGGCGATGGCCCTACCGACATGACGTTTTCCCTTATAAATGATCCAGTGACACAAGGTACAGAGGCTTTTCTGGACGGAAAAACCATTGCTGTGGAGGAAGGCGGTGGTTATCGGGTTACCATCGACGCAGAGCCTGCGGGTGAGCGACCTAACCATATGCAATCCACTGACGCGACCAAATTGCTCTTCATCCGCAGCAATCTGGGCGACTGGACTGAAGAGGAGCATGACGAAATTCGCGTCGAGTATCTGGGCCAGCCAGCAGATGAGCTAACGGACGAAGAGATTGCCGAACGCGCGTCTGAGTTTTTAGTCAAGGCCGGTGCTGTGTACGGTGGAGGACTACTGGGTGTCTTAACCTATGGGCAGCCGGTAAACGCACTTCCTGCGCCTGGAAAGGCAGCGGCAGCCGGCGCATTGCTCTCGCAGACCAATAGCTTTGGTCACTTCCAGATTCAGGACGACGAATGCCTGCTGATCACGCTGGACCCCGGTGGCGCCGAGTATTTTATAGTTCCCGTGACCGACCCGTGGATGGTCGGTATTGACCCGGCGCGCCAGACCAGCCTGAATCAGAGTCAGGCAGTGCCAGACCGTGATGGCCGCTACACTTTCGTTGTCTCACTAAAAGACCCAGGCGTGCATAACTGGCTCGATGCGGCGGGCCTGCATGAAGGGACAATGATGGTTCGATGGCAGCGGCTACCAGCAGACGGAGGCACACCTGCTCTGGAAAGCCAAAAGCTGAAGCTTTCTGAACTGGCCTCTGTGCTACCAGAAGGCACTGTCATGCTGGACGCTGAAGAGCGCGAACAGCAGTTGGCAGAGCGTCGAAAAGCGTATATCAAACGATTCCGGGAACCTGAGTGACTGGGTCGGTATGGCGAGCGACTAATTCCGGATAAAATGCAGTAGCTTGTCTATTCGCACCAGTTAGGAAACGCATTTTGAGCAGCAACTTCGAGCTCTTCACGTAATCTAATCGAACTTGGCCCGCCACTAATAAAACAACCTTTGGCTCATGCTGTGTTCGAAACTCACGGCGAACCCGTAACCTTCCCCTTCAGAAACGCACCAATCCCCATCAATGACTTCGGCGAGCTGGTATGCCCCAGCAAGACTTTCTTATAGGTCAACACCCGTTTCTCCAGCCCATGCCATGACAGCCAGGCCAGAGTGATAACGATCACACTGGATACGATGGTGTTGAAATACGGCGTCTGCCCCGGAAACGACTGGGCGACAATCTGCTGAACTGGCCAGGCATAAATATAGATGCCGTAGGACGCGTCACCGAAAACGGCATCGGTACTGAGCGGTTTGGTGGCATAGGCGAGGTAAAAAATCAGATAGATCAACGCGGGGGGGAATACGTAGTCGAACCACTCCTGCCCAAAGGAGAAATAGGCCATCACTGCTGCAAAAATGGCGATCCGGTAATCGAGGTAGACCCTGTCGCGATTGAGGTAGAAAAAGACGCCAATAATGAAATACAGCGCGGGTCTCGACCACTTTAGATTTGTACCTAATAACGGAATGCTCTCATACGACAACACCCCCGCCGCGAAAACGAGCAGCACAAGAATATTGGCCCAGACTCTATTCGCCCTGAAGCCCAGAAATGTCAGTGCGGCGAGGAACAGGTAGCAACGCACTTCGACGGTGAGCGTCCATAGTGACCCGTTGATCGCATCGCGAGGGTTGGATTCGAAAACACCTGGCAGGGACCACTGCATTTTTAGAAAAGCCACTGCGTTGCCCAGATAATCCCAGGTTTTGGGGTTGTCGAAATAATCACGTAGAGTCAGGTTTGTCAGGATGGGGCCGAGCAAAAATACTGACACGAATACGCAGACAATTAATGCCGGGAAAATACGAAGAACACGAGAAATAGTGTAGTCAATCACACCTCTTTTGATCAGGCTTGCAGCGACCAGAAAGCCGCTGATGGCGAAAAAACCATTGACGGCAATTTCACCAACCCAAATCGAGCCCTGAAATATTTCGTTCAGAGGGTCTCGAATACCAGGAACCTTCTGGACAGCATAACTGTGCCCATAGAGGACCAGCCAGGCTAGTACGATTCGGATAGTTGTGAAATTATTATCTCGACTACCATCGAATGCTATCAACGGGATGAAGGCTTTGCTCAAGCTGGCGGACCATTGTTAAAAGAAGGATCGGTTACAGTCTGAAAAAAACTACCACCATCCATAACTGCATTGATAGTTATGGCATTCGTTTTCTCGTTTATTTGTAGGTTGCCTCACACAAAAAGCCTCAAAAACGCCCTGTAACTGTCAGATGCATCGCATTGCACTAAGCGAATACTTGCTCCAGTTCAGGTCGGCCAATAATCAATTTTGCGTGAAAGAACCGTATTATCGTGTTTAAACGGTGAAGAGTGGATGCCGCTGAATTGAGGCAATGGCTTGGAGAATGGGTATCTATTTGGGACGAATATACAGTTGTAATCCCCCCATTTTTAACCGCCCGTTTGAGTAGAGGGTTATGCAGCCTGCAACAGCCGGGTTGGAGGTATCCCTCCGATAGCCATATTCGGTCGCTCGTTATTGTATTGCCAAAGCCACTGGGTGGCTAATAGCTGGGCGTCTGCAACGCTGTTAAACTCATGCAAATCTAGCCATTCATGCCTTGCGGTCCGGTTGAAACGCTCAATGTACGCATTCTGGGTTGGCTTACCTGGCTGGATATACATAAGCGTAATCCGCTTGCTGTTAGCCCACGCCACCAGCGTCTGTGAGATGTACTCCGGCCCGT
>CACSIL010000012.1 GCA_902705825.1 Halioglobus japonicus
TAGNCNNNANANCTCGATACCCACCCCCTCCTCCGGTATTGACCTGGGCCCCAGTATCGATGGAGCAGGCGTACCGGCCAAGGCGCTGAGGGTCTGGCAGATTCTCGCTGTTATCAGCACGATGGGCTGGCTCCTGACCCTTGTCTACCTGTGGCGCAGACGCGCTCCCAAGGAGACAGAGAATGCGGCCAGCGCAGACACCGTATCGGAGAAACAGGCCTTCAAGGAGCTAATGAAAGCCTGTGAACGGGGCAATCCAGCCAGCACTCGCGCGGCGATGATAGCCTGGGCCCAAACCCTCTCTCCGGGAACTACCATCGTTTCCCTTGAGCAAGTCTCCCGCATGCTCGCAGATGACGAAATCAGACAGCAACTCGAAGCTTTGGATGCGGCACTCTATCGCTCGGAAGATGCCAAGTGGAACGGGAACATACTGGCCGCGTGTGCGCGTCGAGTCAGAAAACATACTGACAGCAAGCGCAAATCAACAGGGGAAGCCGAGGTGCAACTTTACCCCTCGGGGCATTAAACACAGGCAAAAAAAAGCAGCCTTGGCTTACGCCTCGGCTGCCGGGTGTAGCAAAATGGCTATTCTTAGCCAGGAATCACGTTGTTGGCACATGGGCCTTTTTGGCCTTGACCAACTTCAAACTCCACCTCTTGGCCATCATTCAAAGTGGCATAACCGCCACCGTTTTTAATTTCTGAATGATGTACAAAAAGGTCTTTGCCGCCGTCTTCAGGTGTAATGAATCCATAACCTTTGTCTGCGTTGAACCACTTAACTGTACCTTTACTCATATTACTTACTCAAAATGATTGGTGAATTACTGTAAGTTTCCATCCCCGCATTCACCGGTACGAGGCGGAAAATCCTGTGACGTGCTTATTCCACGTCAGTTGCTGCTGTTCCGCTCTGGCTGGCTTGTGAAGTCGCAGAGACGTCGCCATCATCTGCTGAAATATCGCTCACTGCGGCCTTTCGCTGTTTTTTCTCTTCTTTTTTCTTCTTCTTAGCGAGTTCTCTCTGCCGCTTTTCAAAGCTGTAGTTGGGTTTAGCCATCAGAATCCTCTGGTATCAAGTGGGCGGCAGCCATGGGTATTTGGACCACCGTTGCACCAATCTAACACACCCGCAGCGCAATTGCTTTCTGCGATGATACGTTTGATAGAACGATTCTTTTGGTCAATTCAATGATTTCGTGACAATTTCAAAGACATCCGGTGACAACGCCGGCTGCGCCGCGATTCGCTCCAGCTCTTTGCGCATCAACTCTGCCCTGCCGGCGTAGTTACGCCACTTGGTTAAAGGTGTGAGCAGGCGTGCGGCGACCTGCGGATTCAGCGCGTTTAACTGGATCACGATATCCCCCAGAAAATGATAGCCGGAACCATCCTGCCGATGAAAATTAACGGGGTTGTGATTGGCGAAACCACCTATGAGCGCACGTACCTTGTTGGGGTTATGTATATCAAAGTCGGCGTGGTGCAGTAACGCTTGCACCCGTGAAAGGGCCTGCTCATCCGGGATGGCCGCCTGCAGCTGCAGCCATTGATTGACCACCAGCGCTTCATGCTGCCAGTCATTGTAAAAACCTTCGAGAGTATCTTCTCGCAACGCAAAATCACCGCAAAAGGCGATTTCCTGCAATGCCGCCAGGCGGTCTGTCATATTATTTGCAGTACGGTACTGCTCGTCCGCGAGTTGGATATTCTGCGGATTAGCTGCAACAAGGTAGCCCAGACAAATATTGCGCAGGCTGCGACTGGCAATCTGCCCGCCATCGGGTGCGTAGGGAAGCGTGTTCTGCAAACCCTGGTAGCGCGCGAGAAAAGATGACTCAAGCGCTGCGCCGAGAGCACCACGCACGGTATCGCGGGCTTGATGAATGGTGTCTACATTGGCGCCACCATTGCGGCTGGCCAGTTCGGCCAGATAATCCTCGCTGGGCAGGCGCAGCATTTCAGCCACCAACGCACAATCCAGCGATTCATCCAATAGCAGATCGCCACAGGCATCAATGAACAGGGCTTCGACCGTCGGTTCCTTACCGGCCAGCAGTTGTTTCTCTACCTCGTTGATTACCTGTATGGCCAGTGCCTGAGCGCTGTCCCAGCGCACAAATCCGTCACTGTCTCGACGAATCAGGGAGCAGAGATCTTCCTTGCTGTACTGGTAATGCAATCGAACAGGCGCAGAGAACCCGCGTAACAGGGATGGCACGGGGCGTTCCGCTACGCCCTCAAAAATGAACGAATGCTGCGGCTGATCGACAGTCAGCACAATATCGGTGTTGTCAGAGGTTTCCGGATCAGGCTCGCATCCGGACAGGCGCAGCGGCAGATTGCCAGCATCGCCCAGCAGCCCCATTCTCAGCGGAATTACAAAGGGCTGCTTTTGGGGCTGCCCTGGTGTGGGCGGACAGGATTGCTCCACATGCAAGGTGTACCGCTGAGCGGCTTCATCGTATTCGTCGCGCACCGCAAGCTGGGGAGTCCCGGCCTGTGAATACCAATTGCGAAACTGGCGTAAATCGACGCCGCTGGCATCTTCCATCGCACAGACAAAGTCCTCACAGGTGACCGCCTGACCATCGTGTCGCTCGAAGTAAAGGTCTGAACCGCGTCTGAATTGCTCGGCACCTAACAGCGTGTGCATCATGCGCACGACCTCGGCACCTTTTTCATACACCGTGAGGGTGTAAAAATTATTGATCTCCATATACGACTCGGGCCGTACCGGGTGTGCCATCGGGCCGGCGTCCTCGGCAAACTGGGCCGTGCGCAGCATGGTGGCATCCTGCACGCGCTTAACGGTGGGCGAGCCCATATCGGCAGAGAACTGAGCGTCGCGGAATACCGTAAAGCCCTCTTTCAGACTGAGCTGGAACCAGTCGCGACAGGTTACACGGTTACCACTCCAGTTGTGAAAGTACTCGTGCGCAACAATTGCCTCGACCCTTTGAAAGCCACTGTCTGTCGTGGTTTCGGGACTGCACAGTACGCAAGAGGTGTTAAAAATATTGAGGCTCTTGTTCTCCATTGCGCCCATATTGAAGTCGTCGACAGCCACGATATTGAATATATCCAGATCGTATTCACGCCCATACGCCTGTTCATCCCAACGCATGGATTCCTGCAGCGAGCGCATAGCATGAGCGCACTTATCAATATCCTTTTCCTCGACATAAATACGCAGGGTAACGCGGCGACCACCTGAGGTTGTGAAACTATCTTCTACGTGGGCCAGGTCGCCGGCAACGAGTGCAAACAGATAGGCCGGTTTTGGAAAAGGATCGTGCCACACGGCCTGGTGTCGCCCATCCGCAAGCTCCCGGGCATCACTGAGGTTGCCATTGCTGAGCAGCACCGGGTAGCGCGCCCGCTCAGCCTCGACTGTCACGGTAAATACGGACATAACATCCGGGCGGTCAAGGTAATAGGTGATGCGACGGAAGCCTTCCGCCTCGCACTGTGTACAAAACAGAGCCCGCGATTTATACAAACCGGACAGCGTGGTATTTAACTGTGGTTGAATACGCGTCTGACACGTCACAATACACTGCTCGGGCACCTCATGAATCAGCAGCGATTCGTCACTCACCCTGTAGGCTGAGGGCTCCAGTTGTATGCCATCGATAGCCACCGACAGCAACTCCATCTCCTCTCCTTGCAGTTCCAGGGACGCGTTCTCGGCCACCGAACTATCGCGCAACAGGTGCAGCCGCGATGTCACAATTGTCCAGTCCTCACCGAGCTCGAAATGCAGCTCCGTGCGACCGATCAGATAGGCAGGGCGTTTGTAATCTTTGAGGAGGATGGATACCGGGTTGGCATCTCGCATAATATTAACCAGTTGCTAGCAGGGACACGTTATAACCACCGTATTTACGCATATTGATAACACCGGTATCAAATATCAGATACTGGCCTTTAATGCCGAGTAAGGTGCCACCAATAACAGGTGTTTTGTCCAGATTAAGGGATTTTACTTTGCTCGGATACTCGAGCACGGGGTAGTCGATGTGCACATCTGGCTCATCGATCAGTTCGGTGATGGCTTGCAGGCCGTGCACCTGAAAAAGTGCATCCAGTTCATCCGCGCAGTCTTCCATCAGTCGCTGGCGAACTTCTTCAAGATCACGTGGCTCGGCGTCACCCTTGAGCATGGCCTGCCAATTGGTCTTGTCTGCGATATGCGACTTGAAAGCGGTCTCCACCAGGCCCGATTGCAGCCGGTTGGACACACGGAATATCGGGCGCGCCTGGGTTGCCCCCTGATCCATCCAGCGCGTTGGCACTTGTGAGCCGCGCGTAATCCCCACTTTAATGCCCGAAGTATTGGCAAGATAAACGATGTGGTCAATCATGCAGTGTTGCTCGCCCCACTCTGGCTCACGGCAGGTGCCGGCCGCATAGTGGCACTTTTCGGGGCTGACTATACAACTGTCGCATTGTGCCAGCCGCTTGAAACACGGGTAACAATACCCCTGATTAAAACTCTTGCTGGTTTTGCGGTTGCAGTGGATGCAGTTAATGACACCCAGAAACTCCAGCTGCAGCTGCTTGCCCAGATACGGGTTAAGCGGAATTTCATGCTCACCCAATATCATTGTATATGCCACCGGGCTGGCAAGCGCAGTCTTCATCTTGCGCACGGCCCCCGTCGCCAGTAATTCAGCCACTTACTCTCTCCACTTCAGGGGTGTTTCCGATGGGGTATCGCACTGCTCACCGGCTTTTGCTTTTTTCTCGACAAACCCAACGCGCTCCTCCTCGGGAAGGTGCTGCTCACCCCAGGCGATAATCGCCTGCATCGCGTGAGCCCGCTGCTCAGCGGTTACGACCTTGCCGTCGGGCCATTTCCCCAGTTCGACCGCGCGCAGGAGACGCTGGTAGACTTCGGGAGACAGGGTTTCAATCGTTTTTTGGTAATCCATTGCTACATTCATGCTGTCAGGGGTGGTGATTGTACTTGGAAAATGCGCCGAACACAGCGCCCAGTAACGCGCCACAAAGCAGGCCGCCGACATGGGCTGCGTTGGCGATAGCACCAAAACCCAGCACCTCGACGACCCCCACCATACAGGCCAGCAACCAACCGACCATCAATAGCATGATTCCCCTGGAAGGCTGAATACGCCACAACGGCTGCAAATGCGGCGCCACCCAGGAAAAACCCAACAAACCGTAGACCACGCCAGACATCCCGCCGAACAGGCTGGCGCCATCGAATGCAAACTGGCTGGCGTTGGAGACCACCGCAATGACAAGAAACAACATAAACATATTGAAATGCCCCAACACCTGCTCAACACGGCCGCCCAGCTCCCACAACCAGAGACAGTTGAAGACGATATGCATCCACCCGAAATGAAGAAAAACCGGTGTCACCAACCGCCAATACTGCCCGCCGATACTATCGAACAGCAGTTGATCGCCAGAGATTCGAATGGGCGTAAATGTCAGGTAACTCAGCCAGTTCAGCCCGGCATTCAGGTACACCAGCAAAAAACCACAGACACTGAGGACAACCAGCGCCAGTGTCACCGGCGCCCGGTGCCAAAATGTGCTTGTAGTCACGGGACGCGCAGCTTGTTCCCGGGGGGATAATGCAATGCGTACTTCCCCGGCGCGCCAGGCGCGATACAGCTCCTGCACCTGCGCAGCCTGCCCGGCATCGGCTACCATCACCACCTGCCGCCCACCCTCTTCGAAGATACGGTGCAGTACGCCGCGCTGATGCAGTAGTGCACTCAGCGGAAGTAGATCTTCCTCAACAGCAACCGAAAGAGCCGGGTAGAAGTCCTGCATCAATTTACCAACGCATTGCTCCAGCGCAGCTTGTCCCTGCAACTGGCGTAAAAATTGTGGCCCAGCGGATGCAACAACGTCAGCCGGTGCGGGTACTTGGTGATATGAACAGAATCGCCCGGCCGCGCCTTCATATTAGCGCGCCCATCGCAGGTAACAGGTGGGTGCATGCGGTTCCTCGCCAGAATATCCAGGCGAATTTCAGAGTTGCCATCCACCACGATCGGACGGCTACTCAGTGCATGTGGAAACATCGGCACCAGTACAATCGCATCAAGCTTGGGATGCATGATCGGGCCACCGCCAGAGAGTGAATAAGCGGTAGAGCCGGTCGGCGTGGAAATAATCAACCCGTCAGCGCGCTGGCGATATACAAATGTATCGTCAATATATAATTCGAACTCGATCATCTGTGCGGACGTGCCCGAGTTGACAACCACATCGTTCAGGGCCTCGCCGCGCCCGACAACCTCCCCGTCACGGCGCACCTCGGCGTCCAGCAGGAAACGGCTCTCGCGCTCGTAACCCCCATCCAGCACAGCCGGAATCTGCAGGCCAATTTCGTCGGGAGTGATATCGGTGAGAAACCCCAGGCGACCGCGGTTGACGCCCAGCACCGGGGTGTCATATTTCGCCAGTGTGCGCGCGGCGCTTAGCAGGCTGCCGTCACCACCGACAACAATAACGAGGTCTACCTCAACGCCGATCTCGTCGAGCGTTGCCAATCGCGTCGCATCCTCGGGTAGCACATCGCCCAGCGCATCCTCCAACACAACGTCCAGGCCACGCGCCTCCAGCAGCGCGATCAATTCCCGCAAGACTTCTGTCTGTCCACGCTGGCGGCTGCGCCCGGCCAAACCAATTTTTTTGAAAGATGTCTGCATCGACCCTGCTTCTCTACACTGAAGGCCTGCTATTATAACCATGAACCCACACAGTAGCGCAGCGATCATCACTAATTCCTACCGAACACAAGCAGTGCGAGATCTCGCCTGGGCCTGCTTCTCACCGCAAATGCTGCATCTGGAGCACCTCAGTGACACCCCGGCGGGCGTCTCGGCCTGCACACCACCGTTAACGCGGGAAAGAACGCAGTGGCTGCAACGGCTGGATCTGGACCCGTCAGCCCTGCTGAATCACCTGTCCAAGCGCCCCACCCATCGTCTGGGCGTCTATTTCGAGCAGCTCTGGCATTTTTTCCTGCAGTGCGACCCGGCAATTGAACTGGTCGCCCACAATCTGGCGATACATAACGAGGGCCGGACATTGGGTGAATTTGATTGTATTTACTACTGCGCGGACCGCGCTTGCCATGTTCACCTCGAATTGGCCGTGAAATATTTTCTGGGCGTACCGCGCGCCGGTGACACAACCGCAGCGGCCAATACGCACGAATGGCTGGGCCCGGACCAACGCGATCGCCTGAAAACCAAACTGGACCAACTGCTGCAGCGTCAGATAGCACTGGGCGAAGCGCCTGCCGCTAAACGTAAGCTGCAAGACATGGGTATCGCGGATATGGCGCGAGAAATCGCGTTAAAGGGGTATTTATTCCAACCACTGAATGAGGCTCCACCTCCCCCTCCCGGCTTTAACCAGGCGTGCCCGATGAGCAACTGGGTGACCTACCGGCAGTTGGAATCTCACTGCGCTTCACTTGGCGCGACCCGCTTCGCCATTCTGCCGAAGATGCAATGGCTGAGCGCCGCGCTGTGTGATGCGCACGAGACACAGCTGACTCAGGCTGAGCTGCTTGCGCAGCTGCCCACACGCTGGGACGATGACCACTACCCGCTCCTTATCGCCGCGCTGGACGAGCAGCATAGCGAATCGAGTCGCTTCTTCGTCACCCCCGGAATCTGGCCTGAACCTGCTAAACGGTAGTCGCAGCGAGTAGATTTTCACCCAAAGCGTCAGGCATGCAATGATGGCCGGTACTATTGTCCGTCGCGGCAATTTATACTGCAGCGGTAATTCGACAGATGAGCAGCACGCATGACTAGCCATCAAGACGCCAAATGGCCTTTTCGCTGGGATCTCCTCCTGCGCTACCGCTTTATCGAGACACTGGTTTTGTGGGAGGGGCGGCTCACCACGCGACACCTGTGTGACACTTTCGGCATCGGCAGGCAGCAGGCCAGCAAGGACATCAACAATTATATTCGGGAGGTCGGGCCGGGCAATCTCGAGTACGACAAATACCTCAAAGGCTATAAACCGACAGTGCAGTTCAAGCCACAGGTGACACAGGGCCTGGCGGATGAGTACCTGCACCTGATGGCACGCAACAACGAATTGATGAATGTGTTCGAATCGCTGTCACTGAATGTCGCCAATGTTGAGGTGCTTTCACTGCCGGTGCGAGACGTCAAACCCGAGGTGCTGCGCCCCATCATGCAGGCGGCCCGGCAACAGCGGCGGCTCGATGTGGATTATGTTTCTCTCAATCACCCCGATCGCGAGGGGCGCATCATCGTCCCGCATACGTTGGTGTACAGCGGCTTGCGCTGGCATGTCCGAGCATGGTGTGAAAAAAACAGCGCCTACCGCGATTTCGTGCTGAGTCGTTTTCGGGACATTCCCGATATCATGGATGAATCCGAGCACGGCGCCGCGCAGGATACTGAGTGGCATACCCAGGTTGTGGTACGAATTACACCCGACCCAAGGCTGAGTCCCGAGCAACGTGAGGTTGTCGAGGTGGATTACGGTATGGTCGACGGCGTACTGGCCATCCCTACGCGCGCCCGTCTGGTTCCCTACGTACTGCAGCTACTGCACATTGAACCGGGGGAACCCGCAGAAGATCCTACGGCCCAGCAAATCGTTGTGGAGAACCGCGAAGCGCTGGCTCCCTGGTTGTTTGGATAGAGGGTATTGCAACGTGAATGACGAAAACAAGTTTGAGGTCGCGTATTCCGAGAGTGGATTCTGGGCCAAGCTGAAGCGCTACGCCAAAACAGCCGGCACAGAGGTGGTAGAAAAAGCCCTGCTGTTGTATTACGCCGCGCAGGAAGAAAAAGCACCTGCCTGGGCCAAGGGCACCATAGCTGCGGCTCTGGGCTACTTTATTGTGCCACTGGATGCTATCGCCGACCTGACACCCGCTGTCGGTTACGCCGACGATCTGGGTGTGCTGGCGTTGGCCATTGCTGCGGTCGCAACCTATATTAATGAAGACGTGCGGGCAAAAACAGCAAAGAAAATGCTCGACTGGTTTGGCGAGGTTCCACCCGATGACATATCCGGTGACATCTCCGATAACAGATCCGGCGACCCCTCTGATGAGCCATCGGATAACAGCTGATCATCACTGTGTAATGGCTAGCCCAGGGCATCACCGATATTCAGTGTACCTGCGCTGACCACTTTCGCGTACACACCGACATTACCGTTGCAGGCTTCCACCAGCGTCCGCATGATTTCCGGGTCTGCAGGCAGATCACCGAAAGCGTGGGTTGTCATGGAACAGCGCGGGCAGTCACCGACAATGTCCAGTTCCACATCCCCTATCTTCACCCGCTGCCCCAGCCACTGCGTCTCCAAAAAGGGGTGATCGCTGTCAGGGATGTCCACCGTGGCATGCGCTTCGCCGCGCATACTTTTGACCGGGTAGCGAAACAGCTGGCTAACAGTGGCAGGCATGGAACTCTCTCCGGTAAACTGCAAATTAAACTCAGGAGGCGACACTAACCGCCCTACTGCTCGCCATCGTCATCATTGAGCTCCCGGTTCTGATACAGGAATGTGATGGTGAGGACAGTACCCACAGTCATCAACAAGACTCTCAACACTACCGTAAACATGGGGGCATCGAACAGTATCCCGCGAGACTCCAGCTCAGCATACCAGCGCACGATCTCGCTGCCGCTCTCTGCCCAACCGGCAAATGTCATAGCAGTGGCCAACAAATAGAGCAGGCCTATGTAAAAACGGTGGCGTGAGGTAAGCCTGGAACCCGCCACGAATGACGCCACTATCACGGCAAAGGTGGCCGAGAGCCAAAATTGCAACTGCGCCCCAATTGCCTCTCGTTGAATTAGTGCAATCTCTACGATATCCGCTGTTTCCATTGATTCCATCAATACACTCCCCTATCTAGCGGAAGACGTTCAAACTGGCTGCGGCCCCTATAGAAATATTTCATTCCTGAGGCCATAGGTCTAGTATGTATACGACCCGGTGTAACACCAAACCCTACCCACATCGTTCCTGGACATTAATTTTGTATGCCAGGTCTTTGGCTTCATCACCCGTCATGCCCCGAAACCCCCAGCAATGTGCGGGTTGCTGGTGCACGATGATTTCTACATCAGTGGAGGATATGCCGAGTTGCCGCTCAAATTCACTGAAAATAGTCTGTATTAGCGACTTAATCGTCTCCTTGCTCCGGCCTTCCATTAAATTGATTTCAATCACCGTGTACGCATCCGTGCGACCATCCTCTGTCGAGTAAATAAAATCAGCTCTATCCATTGGCATGAAACGATGGAAGCGCTTGTGTTCAGGCAAACCGAGCGACTGCATCAGGCAGCCGTGGAGAACGCCCGACAGTTTCGACTTGATTGGATTCAGGTTTTCCTTGATCCCATAAATTACGATCATAATTGCTCCATGGGTTGGCGGGCGCGGTGCTGCGTATCAGCCTATGACGATACAGCCACCGCGCTGGCCTGTGGGAGAGCTCGGCTATGGTAAAAAACCTAGACGCGCACTATTGGACCCGCCGCAGCCACACCAGCGGAATCTTCCGCTGCGCCTTCTCCAGATACTCGCCCTGGTGTTTATTGTTGGCAATAATCGTCTTCCACAGCGCCGCGCGCTCCTCATCGGGCACGTCTTCGGCGATAGCATGGTAGTAATCCCTGCCTTGGCGCACGGTGACTTGCGGGTTGGCCTGCATATTCAGATACCACACCGGATGACTCTCCTTGCCACTGCTGGATGCGGAGACAACAATGGAATCGCGGTAGGGGTAACAGGCAATTGGCACACAGCGTGGCAGACCGCTCTTGCGGCCGATACTTTCCACCAGCGCCACATCAATCGAACCCATACGGGCACCGATACGGCCACCGCTTTTGCGATAGAGCCACATGTGGGCTTTGCCAAAATCTTTCCAGCTCAACATCTACACTACTGCCCTGTTGCGTCTAAAGTTTACGCCGCGATACGTTCATGAGCGCAATTTTTCCATCAAATCGATCGGCACGGGAAACACCAGCGTAGAACTCTTATCGCCGGCAATCTCCACCAGCGTTTGCAGGTAACGTAACTGTATAGCCTGATCTTGAGCAGACAACACCTTGGCCGCTTCTGCCAGCTTTTCAGCGGCTTCGGCCTCGCCCATCGCGTGGATCACCTTGGCGCGGCGCTCGCGTTCCGCCTCAGCCTGCTTGGCCAGTGCCCGCACCATGGTTTCGTTGAGATCGACGTGTTTGATTTCCACGTTCGCCACCTTGATACCCCAGGCCGCCGTCTGCTTGTCCAGAATGCTCTGTATATCGGCATTGAGGCGTTCGCGCTCAGCCAACATATCGTCAAGCTCATGTTGCCCCAGTACCGAACGCAGTGTCGTTTGCGATAACTGGCTGGTGGCCTCGAGGAAATTTTCAACTTGTACTATCGCGCGTTCCGGGTCCACCACCTTGAAGTAGATCACCGCGTTCACCTGCACGGATACGTTATCGCGCGAGATCACATCCTGGGTCGGCACATCCATAACAATGGTGCGTAAATCCACCTTCACCATTTGCTGCAATACAGGGATGATGATGATCAGCCCCGGGCCTTTGATCTTGTAAAACCGGCCCAACATAAAAATGACACCGCGCTCGTACTCCCGCAATACGCGGAACATCGTGAACAGCAGTGCGAGTACCAATAAAAGAATAATACCTAAAAACGGAAATCCGAACACGGTGACTTACCCCTTTGTGTGTTTGCTGACATGCAGCGTTAGGCCATCGATCGACTCAACAGTTACTCTATCATGCGGTGCCAACGAATCGTCGCAGACCACCGACCATAATTCACCCTCAAGATTGACGCGGGGCATATCGCCCGGCACATCCTCCACCTCGGCGGTAGCGCCCAGTAGGTGATCCAGTCCGTTCACCACAGGGCGCCTGCGAGCGCGCATCATCATTCCCACCCCCAGCACCAGCAGCACTGCGCTGAAAACAGCAACGCCCAGTATCACTGGCAGCGCCAGCTGGTAGGCGGGCATTTCGGTATCCATCAGGAACACCGAGCCCACGACAAACGCCACCAGCCCACCCAGACCCAGCACACCGAAACTGGGACTAAAAGCCTCGGCGGTCATCAGCGCGATGCCAAGTATAATGAGGCCGAGTCCGGCATAACTCACCGGCAGCGTCTGAAAGGCGTAGAGCGCCAGCACAAGGCATATCGCACCGGTAATACCGGGCAGCCCACCGCCGGGATTGTAAAACTCCAGCAGCAGCCCGTACACGCCCACCAGCATCAGGATATAGGCGACATTGGGATCAGTAATCACACTGAGAAACTCACTGCGCCAATCTACCGGATGCTCGTACACAGCCAGGTCAGCCGTGTTCAGCAAAACACTCTCCTCCCCGACTACCACGGTGCGACCATCCAGTTGCTTCAGCAAATCGGCTACGGTGGGCGCTATGATTTCAATCACACCGCGCTTGAGTGCGGCGTTTGCCGACAGGCTGGCACCGTCGCGCACCGCTTGTTCCGCCCACTGGCTGTTGCGGTTATGCAGTTGTGCAAGACTTTGAATATAGGCGGCGGCATCGTTGACAATTTTATGTTCCATGGCCGTCATGGACGGCTTGGCAGACGCCGAGTCCCCGCCGCTCTCTCCGGCTGGCGCCTGCTCTTTGCCAAACTGTGGCAATTCGGGCTTTCCGATCTGCACGGGAGTCGCCGCACCCAGGTTGGTACCAGGCGCCATTGCCGCCACCGAGGACGCGTATAGCAAGTAAGTACCGGCACTAGCGGCACGTGCACCACCGGGTGCGACATAGGCAACAACGGGAAGTGGCGCGGCGAGAATAGCCTTGATCATCTCGCGCATAGCGATATCCAGCCCACCGGGAGTGTCGATACGCATGATCACCAGTTCGGCGTTCGCCGTCTCCGCTTGTTCCAGTCCGCGTACAAAATGATCGGCCATGGCCGGACCGATAGCGCCGTCCACGTCTATCAGCCATGCATCGGCGCGGGCATTGGTATTGAGTGCGAAAAGTGTGAGCAGTAACAACAAGTATCTGTAAAACATCGTGGCCCCGTCGTGTTCACCCTGTACTCAGTATAGAACAACCTGCAGTGATCGATACACTGTCATCATCTACACAGGATGCCCCTCTGGAAAATTCGTGCTAGTCGCGTTCAGGCGCGGTGACTCGCCGGCGCACCAGCGACAGGAACAACGCGGTAGAGATCCCCGAAGATGCGAAAATCATACACATCACCACGATCTGGTAGCGCGCAGCAATGTGCGGGGATACCCCCGACAAGATTTGTCCCGTCATCATGCCGGGCAGCGACACAAGGCCAACAGCGAACAGGGAATTGATCACGGGAATCATCGCCGCCTGATAGGCTTGCAACCTTGCCGACTCCCACGGCGCTCCGTGCGCGAGTTCGGCGTACAAACGCTCTGCCGCCAGACTGACAGCCGTCATCGCGTTCGCGAAGACCATGCCTGCCAGAGGGATCATATAGTTTGGCAGATACCAGGGCTCAATTTGCAGTACCGCCTGCGTGACCAACGCCAGCGTAAGCCCGCCACCTGCGGTGATGGCAAACACCGCAGCGCTCAACAACATGCGGCGCTGCCCCGGCACAGTCCCCAGCGCGATCCAACTGGATGCCAGCAGCATGATAGCCAGTACCATTAGGATCAACAGGCCGTTGCCGGCACCGAAAATCCACGCCAGTACATAGCCTATCAGCAGTAACTGCGCCAGCATCCGGGCCAGTGCGTATACGGCGCGGCCCAGATCATAGGACCACTTGAACAGTATACCCAGCGTAATCGCCACCGGCACAAACGCCAGCGCAAGTTGCGCCATAGAAAGATTGAGAACCGAATTATCCATGACTCACTGTAGCCGATAACCGCGTGGCTGGCACCCACTCAAACACACCAGCTGCGCCCCCGACATCCACCTGCGTTCAACACCGCTATAAGGTCATTGGGATGCCCGGCTGAATCCGCTACAATCCTGCTTCGTTCTGTCCCTGGTCTACGCCATGCCCGCTCTACCCCTTCGGCACCTACCTACACCGGTTCTCGCCAGCCTGCTGGTCTGCGCAGTTCCAGCCTACGCTGCACCGGTTGAGGAAGATATTCTGGTCACCGCCAGCCGGGTGCAGGAGGACGCACTGAAGATGCCGCTGTCGTGGTCCACCGTCAGCGAAGAGACGCTGAGCCTGGTTGATCCGGTGCATATCAATGAGATCATGCAGCGCGTACCGGGCGCCTGGATCAGCCGTGGCAATGGCCAGGAGAGTATCATCGCACTGCGTTCCCCGGTCCTCACCGGCAGTGGCAGTTGCGGCGCCTTTTTTTCCGCCGCTGATGGCATCAGCCTGCGCGCCCCAGGGTTTTGCAACGTCAACCAGTTGTTCGATTCCAACTTTGAACAGGCTGGCCGCATCGAGGTAATACGCGGGCCTGCCACCGCGCTCTATGGCTCCAGCGCGATGCACGGTGTGATTAACGTCATCAGTGCAGCGCCCACCGAGGAACTGGACAGCCTGCTGTCAGTTGAGGGCGGACCCGACAACTACTTTCGTGCCAAATACCGCTACAGCGACACCGTAGGGCGCAACGGTATCAGCGTCAGCACCAACGCGACCCACGATGGCGGTTACAAAGATGATTCCGGTTACGACCAACAAAAAGCCATCGTGCGACACGACTACAACGGCCAGGACTGGGATTTTCGCACCGTGCTGGACACAGCTAACCTCAAACAGGACACCGCCGGTTATATTGAGGGCTACAAAGCTTACAACGACAGCGACAGCCGCAAAGACAATCCCAACCCGAATGCTTACCGGGACGCCTGGTCAGTGCGCCTGTACAGCGCCGCCAGCGTAGCGCTTAACAACAACAGCAGACTCACGCTTACGCCCTATCTACGCGTGAACGAAATGCAATTTCTGCAACATTTTTTGCCGTGGCAACCGGAGGAAAAAAACGCCCATAACAGCCTTGGACTGCGCACCACAGTCAACACAGATGCCGGTGTGTTGCGCTGGACCAACGGCATCGATCTGGAATACACCGATGCCACCCTCAAGGAAACTCAGGACGAGGACTTTAGCCCCAACCAACCTATTGGTGTGCATTACGATTACCAGGTCGATGCCAGTGTCGCCGCTCTCTACAGTCAGCTACGCACACAGTTCAACTCTCCCTGGGAGCTCGATGCCGGCGTGCGCTTTGAGTACACCAACTACGACTACAACAACCGCACGGGTGACGGTGCACCCTGCGAGCCCAGCGCCGACGCCTGCCGCTTTTATCGCCCGGCAGACAGGGAGGATGATTTCAGCAACTGGTCACTGAATGTCGGTGCCAGCTACAGTCTGAGTGAGGATCATATTATCTACATGCGCTACGCACACGGGTTCCGCGCGCCCGAGGCATCCGAACTGTACCGCCTGCAATCGGGCCAGCAAAGTGCCGATCTCGATTCTGAGAAGATCGACAATGTGGAGATAGGCTTGCGTGGCTACTGGCAGCGTAACACGCGCTACGATGTCGCCGTGTACTACATGAATAAGGAAGACGTAATTTTTCAGGATGCCGATCGACAGAACGTCAGCGGTGCCCAGACCAACCACTATGGCGCGGAAATGAGTGTGGACTTTCTACTGACAGACAATTGGTCGGTCGGTATCGACGCCAACTATGCCTCACACACGTACGACAATACTATCGAGCTGCTCGGCAGCAGTGGCAACATTAACGGCAATGACATCGACACATCGCCAAAGGCCTTCGGCAGCGCCCGTTTAGGCTGGGATTTTTCTTCACTGGTCAACCGCAACAGCCGCGCTGAATTGGAATGGGTTTACATGGATTCCTATTTTCTTGAACCTGAAAATGAACATGAATACAACGGCCACTCCCTCCTTAACCTGCGCATCACCAGCGACCTGACCCCGCGCTGGTCGGCGGGCCTGCGCCTGACCAATCTGCTGGATGTTGAGTACGCAGAGCGCGCAGATTTCGGTTTCGGAGAATACCGGTACTTCGTTGGACAGCCGCGAGGGGCCTATGTGCAGATCAGTTACCAGTTTGGCGGCTAAGCCCGCCGCTGAAAAGCAAGAGGACAATTATCTGCCAGGATATTAGAATCAATCTTAAACACCAATAAAAAAGGAGCACGCCAAAGATGCGAGCCGTTAGAAAAATGCTAAGTAAAAATCTTGCCTTCCTGATAGCCGCTGCCGCTATTTCCGCCTGCAGTTCCAATAACTCCGGCAGCGGAGATGCAAACGCACTACATTCAGGAAACTACATCGAGCTCATGGCCGTTGTTGGTATGCCAGTACTGCCGACCCTGCCGCAGGGCCGACCGGCAAACCTTGCGTTACTGGAACCACAGGAACGGGAAGTTGTAGCGGCAGCCGATGCCCGCGCTGCTGACATCCGGTCAACGACTCTCAACCTGTCGGTCGATCAACCCAATATCGAGGTGACGATCAGGCAGGTTCGGCACGGGTTTACTTTCGGCTTCCCGATTGAGCTCAAACGATTCACCCACAGGGACCCTGAAGATCTGCAGTGGTATACCGCGAGAATGTCCGAACACTTCAGCCTGGCGGTGCTCGAAAGCGATGCCAAATGGGCGGTCGTCGAACCCAACGAGGGTGTCAGGGATTTCAATGCAGCCGACGAGAATGTGGCATGGGCCGAGGAAAACGGCTTTCAGGTGAAGGGGCATACACTGTTATGGGGGCTGCCGATGCCGCTGTCCGGCGCCGCATTGCCAAAATGGGCCGAGGACAAATTCCCCTCCACTGACCTTAGCGCTGCGGAGACCGCCGAGCTGCGGGGGCTGCTAAAAGCCTTTATCCAGGACAGCGTCGCGCATTTTAAAGGCCGCCTTGCGTACTGGGACGTGACCAACGAAACACTGCAACCACTGGCCCAGTGGTTTATCAATCGGCTCGGGCCGGGCATTGTAGAAGACGCGTACGTCTGGGCACGGGAAATGGACCCCGACGTGGAGCTGGTATTCAATGAATGGATCGTGGAAGTATTCACCGGCTTCAATTCCCCCACAGCTGCCGATGTGCGCGACCGCGTAATGCAACTGCAAGCCGCTGACGTGCCCATTGCGGCCATTGGCCAGCAGGGCCACTTCGCGCCTACGCTGGCGTTTGCTGATCCCACACAAGACATCAGCGGGCGCACCAATATAGTGGAGTATGCCGATGCGCTGGATATTCTGGCCGAGGCCGGACTGCCCATACATATTAC
This sequence comes from Halioglobus japonicus, assembly GCA_902705825.1. Classification (GTDB taxonomy): domain Bacteria; phylum Pseudomonadota; class Gammaproteobacteria; order Pseudomonadales; family Halieaceae; genus Marimicrobium. The sequence goes on from CACSIL010000012.1 coordinate 17,312, forward strand.
CGAGACTAACTTTATCGCACCGGAAGAACCGGAACTGCGCGCCGCCCAGGCCGAAGCACTGATGAGGCTCTGGTGGGGTCATCCTTCGGTAGAGATGGTGGTGTTCTGGGGACCGTGGAATAAGGTCGCGGGACGGGACGAGTTCAACGTTGGCTTCTGGGATGATGACCGCGCTATTACACGTCACGGAGAAGCGGTGTTTGCGCTATTGAACGACGAGTGGCGCACCAATGTGACAGTGACCGCTGATGCAGATGGTCAGATTGAGTTGACGGCGTTTTACGGCGACTATATCGCCTACTGGACAGTCGACGGCACAACCTACCATGTACCGTTCACAGTGGAAAACACAGATGATGTAAACGGCTTCGCATTCCAGACACCGATTGAGACAGCGCCATAACCGGCCGACTGTATGGTTAAGAAAATATCATGTGTGTTACAAAACACTCTTCACCGCAGGAATAGAGACAGTTTGAAGCCCTGAGTAATTGTCTGTGATTAACCCTGCGCCAGCTCCGGAATAAAAAACATCAACGGCTGGAACGTTGGCGCTCTGTTTGTGACTGGGCCTGGCAGCGGGTGATTTGGGGAAATGCGCGAACTGTAATAATGTGCAGCTTGAAAGCGCCTGTATGCTGGCGAATCTATCCACAATCGAGTACTTGTTATGAGCAACAGCGACCAATCCAACCCTTATACCAATACACCGGTAAAGACAACGCACTACGGCGAGGAGGGCTACCAGGTCTTACTCATTGATGAGCCAGCCCCACATGTCCGTCGTATCACTCTGAACCGCCCCGAGAAACGCAATGCGCTGAATCACCAGCTACGTGGCGAGTTACTACACGCGCTGCAAGCTGCAGATGCGGACTCCTCCGTGCATGTGATGATTGTTCGCGGGGCTGGCAGTTGCTTCTCGGCAGGCTACGACTTGGGCGGTGGCAACGTCGGCCAGGACTACCCCTTCCATACCGCTGGCGGTGACAGTCAGTGGCCGCGCCATGTGGTAGAGAGCTGGATGAAAATATGGGATCTGGCAAAACCGGTTATCGCCCAGGTGCACGGTTACTGTCTGGCCGGTGGCAGCGAACTGGCCACAGGCTGCGACCTGGTATACGTGGCGGATAACGCTCAGATCGGCTACCCGGCCGTGCGCTTCGGTGTACCCGACATGCAATTCCACCCGTGGCTGGTGGGCATGCGCAAGGGTATGGAAATGCTATTAACAGGCGATTCCCTGAGCGGGGAAGAGGCCGTTAGTTATGGCTGGGCAACCGGCAGTTTTCCCGAACTCGAACTTGAGGAACGCACTCTCGCCCAGGCCATTCGCATCGCCGCGATACCCACCGATATTGTCGCTCTGAACAAACGCGCGGTGCACCGGCAGATGGAAGTTATGGGATTGCGTGACGGCTTGCGCCAGGGTACCGAAATTTGCACATTGGCCATCCATCAGGAAACCTTCAAGGCTTTTATGCAGGCCACCGAAGGCGGGACTAAATTGACAGCGGCACTACAGGAACGCGACGAGAAGTTCGGTGATTACCGAACGAAAGACAGTTGATCCTATAAGGCCAAATTGACTCACCGGAGAACTGAACACAGATGGAAGCCGACGAACACATTTCATACGCGATGCGCAACACCGAGGCACTCGAGCGCTTTATCAGCTTCAACGCGCCCAGCGAGTTGCTGGATTGGAGTTTCCTCGCCATCGAGTTCATCCTGCTCGTAGGGGTGGTGTGTGCGGTGCTTCATGCGTGGCGCTACTATCGGCGAACGGGGCACCTCTGCGGCGTGTTCACCCTGCTCGGCGCCCTCATCTTCGGCCTGCTGAATGACATCGTGTCCTACTACACGGTAGAGAGCTTCTGGCACGGCGAGTTTTCGGTAATGCTCGTCTTCAACCGGATGCCGCTGTACATATCAGTCCTGCTCTCGACGCTGCTTTACCACACTTGTATGACCATCAGGCGGTATGAGTTCTCCCGCGGAATCGAAGCATTGACTGTTGGGTTCTACACCGCAGTGATGTACATGATCTTCGATCACCTCGGCCCCATGCTGAACTGGTGGATCTGGGATCGAGGCGACCCGAGCAACCTGCCCTTCCTGAATGCCGTGCCCATCACCAGCCACTTCTGGCTCTTCGCGTGGACGGCGATATTCGCATTCTTTAACCGCATCGTATGCTGGGACTGGGTCGAGCAAGGCCGGAGCCGAGGACAGATCTGGGCAGGTGTCGCGCTCTTCCCGCTCTTGACCTGTATCGTGGGAATCGCTGTATTCATCCCTTTGAACGTACTTGCCGAGCACGGACTATACGCCTGGATCGCGACCGCCTATGCCGTGACATTCGGTCTGGCCGGGATGATCTTTGTACTGCAGTTCAAATGGCCCACCATGCCCCGCGATCGCCTGCTGATGATCTTCCCACTCGTCTGGGCTGCGGGCCATCTCTTCATCTATATTGCGAAGTTCGACCTGTACTACTCAGTCAACGCCGACGGGCTTTCGACCGAAGGCCTCGCGGTCGGCAACCTGATCGTCGCCGTCGTCGCGATCATCGCCTTCACGGCCATCACCCTCGTCTCCCATCCGGTCGATGTGATCGTGCAGAGCAAGGAGGAAAGACGATGAAGGTGTACGCAAACATTCCCGGCAAGGCGAGAAGCCACAAGGCCAATTGCAGCAGTATTAACCCGTAATCTTAGCAACAGCCGATTAGCGGATCAGCCCCTGCGACTTGAGGTTCCCGATCAGGCTATCGATGGCGTCTTCTCGCACCTGCTCGGTACTGTTGGCCTGGATGGTTTCAGAGACAGCTTGCCACAAGTGCTCTTTGGTCGCGGTGACGTAAAGATCGGATACCAGTGTATGGGTGATCTCAGAATTCATATTGCAGCCAGACATGGCGAATACCAATAAACTGGCGACAGCGAGAGTGCCAACCGGCAATAATTTTCTAGCGCGCATACTGTGCTTCCTCAAGTGAGGCTGAAGTATCAATGACGTATAGGTTGAACTCAAGCTTCGTTTTGATAAAAGCGATGGCAGCGCCAGTCGGCGTAACCGCGATCTCAGCTAGAAATCGATAGCGCTATCACTGCCTACTCCACGAAAATAGGGGATCAAGGTATCGGCCCTGAACTCGCCTAAGCCGCCTTCGTAAGGTGCATTTGCGCACCAAAAGTTTGCACAGTGTTCGGCCTCGCACAGGACAGACCGATTTAAGACGCCTCCATCCACCTGAAACTGCAACTAAATTGACACAAACGCTGTCTATCATCGCTGCTGGCCGGATTCTTGCATTGTTTCCTGCCGTGAAGCGATAGATCAACACCTACCGGAAATACGCCCGGGACCACCGCGCCCGGGAAGGAAGAACGATGACAGCTCTAGAATCTCATGTGCAGACAATTTCATCCTCCGGCGCTTCGCAACCGACGATCGCCTTTTTTGACCTCGACCGCACGCTGATTGCAGGCTATTCCATTCTGGCCGTTGCCCGGGAGACCGCAGAACAGGGTGCAAAGCGGGGTAAATTGCGTCAGGCGACCAAGGTCGCCAGGGAGATTGTCAAACATAAAGTCTACAGCTCGGGGCGCAACTACCACCGCCTGGTGAAGCGCACCACCAAGGCGCTTACCGGCGTCTCTGAGTCCACGCTCTGTGATATTGGTGAGCAGGCGTATCGCAAGCACCTGGCTAAAGCACTCTACCGGGAGGCCGTGACCTTGGTAGAGGCACACCGCGCCGCAGGCCATAAACTGGCAATAATCAGCTCCGCCAGCCGCTACCAAATTGAACCCGTGGCACGGGTACTGGGTATCGACGAAATCCACTGTACGCGACTGGAGGTGGTAGAAGGCCGGTTTACCGGAAATGTCATCGCGCCCATGTGCTTCGGGGAAGGTAAGCTTCTGGCGGCGCAACGCAGTGCACGCAAGCATAACGCCAGCCTGAAAAATTGCTGGTTCTACTCCGACTCCAGCGACGATTTACCACTGCTGCGAAAAGTTGGGCACCCGGTAGCAGTGAACCCTTCAGACAAACTCGGCACTCATGCCCGCACGAAACAATGGCCGCAACTGTTTTTCTCAACGCGCGGCCTGCCCAGCACTGAAAGCCTTGCGCGCACGGTACTCACCGCACAAACCATTATAGGCGCCACGGCTTTCGGTATGTTGAGTAACCGCCTGGGGAGCTCTCCCTACCGCTCTGCCAATCAGCTCACACGACTGTTCGGCGACATCGGCAGCGCCTTCGCGGGACTGGATTTCGAGATTGAAGGTCTGGCCAATCTGCGTCAGGAGCGCCCCGCCATTTTTGTGTTCAATCACCAGAGTTTGCTGGACTCCATGGTATTGGCACACCTACTGCGCGAAGACGTTGTCGCCATGTGTAAAAAGGAAATGGCTGACACGCCAGTGATAGGACGCTTACTGCGTCAGGCGGATACGATATTTGTCGATCGCGACGAATCGGACCAGCGAGAAGTGCTGCAACGTGCGCAGGAGGTTCTGAACAGCGGGCGTTCACTGGTCATAGCACCGGAGGGCAGACGCAGTACATTGGGCGATATACAGCCTTTCAAACACGGTGCTTTCTATCTTGCTCGAAAGGCGGGTGTTCCGATAGTGCCGATCGTACTGCACAATGTGAAGGACGCACTGCCCAATGGCGGCTGGCTGATTCGACCGGCAACTATACGGGTTACTGTACTGCCACCGATTGCTGCAAAATCCATACGCAGTATCCGCGACGCGTGCCAGGACCTGGAAGCAACCTACATAGACCTGCTGGGAAAATCGCAGCTCACAGCACTACCGCATGCGGTAAAAGGCGCCGCCTGATGAGCTACTGTGGTGGCAGCTGAGTCGTTCACGCGACCTTTGTGTGGCGCATTTCTGCCAGCACGGTATCGATCTGTTGCTTACCCCGGGCTATCACTTGCTCAGGGGTTCGCTTGGAGCCGCTGGCATCAATAATGTGTACATTTTCAATACCGAGAAAATGGCAGATGTGCAGCAGATAGCGGCTGGCAAAGTCAGCGTCGCTGCCAATAGCCGTGCCGCCCGAACTGACGATGATGAAGGCCCGTTCTACGCCCAGCACCAGCGTATCGGCAGCACGCAGTTCGTCGATCAGTGTGCTTGAAAGCGCCACAGACCGGGATGCGATAAATGAGGCTCTGCCGAAACTACGCCGGGTGGTGATACACGATACCTCGCTAGTCGACATCTCACGCAGCGAGGGACTCAGCAAGGATGGCCGCATGCTCTATGTACAGAATATCGATCAGAAGGTGCAGGCCGTTTTATGTGGTGCGGGTATTGGCAACCTGCCCAAACACCGTATCCAACCCTGGCTGGAAAGCGGTGAGCTACTGGAGCTGAATGTCGATACCGGCAAGAAGCAAGGGAGTTTCCTGGCCTGGAAAATCAGCAACAAGGGTAAGGGGCTGCAGGCCCTGACAAAAATGCTGACCGAAGGTATATGGGTTTAGACAGACTGAGCGGGCCCGGCAGAATTACCGGGGCATCACACCTCCTGCAGCTCGAAATCCTCTTTGTAACGCACCGCGCAATCAGGGCAGGTAAACTCCTCCGGCAGGGCGTCAAAGGCCGTGCCGGGAGGGTACCCTTCATGGGTATCCCCCTGCGCCTCATCGTAGGTGTAATCGCAGCCAGGGCAACGGTATTTAGCCATGATATTCCCTCCTAGCCGGCCAACGCAGCGTGCTCGCCACCACCAAACTTCGCGTAGATTTCATCGCGCTTTGCCGGGTCAATGTTGACCTTGCTCAGATCACCATTGATATGTGGCAATTCCAGAACACGCTTGTCCATCACTTTGTACCAGAGCCAGGGTATGTAGGCCAGGATGTACATGCCGTAGTAACCATTGGGCAGTTGCGGAATATCATCAAAATTACGCAGGCTCTGGTAGCGGCGAGTCGGGTTGGCATGGTGATCCGAGTGACGCTCAAGGTGAAACAGCAGGATGTTGCTGAAGATGTAATTTGCATTCCAGCTGTGATGTGGCTGGCAGCGCTCGTAACGACCGCTGGCTTCCTTCTGCCGCAGTAAACCATAGTGCTCTATATAGTTGGCACTGGTGAGTTGGAACCACGCGAAGAAGTTGTGGATCGCCAGAAAGGGAATCATGATCCAGCCGAAGGCAAAAATCAGCCCACCCTGTAATACTGCACTGATTGCATAGGATTGCAGTATGTCGTTGTGAATACTCCACTCGCTCTTGCCAAGACGCGACAGGCGCTCTTTCTCAACCGCCCAACCGCGCTTGGCTGCACCGGGTATTTCCCGCAACACGAATGCGTATATCGATTCACCCATACGCGAACTGGCGGGATCTTCCGGGGTCGCTACGTCGCGATGGTGACCGCGGTTGTGCTCGATACAGAAATGACCATAGGCAGGTACAGCTAACACGATCTTTGCCAGAAGCCGCTCCAACTCAGGTTTTTTATGCCCCAGTTCATGCGCAGTATTAATACCCAGGCCGCTGTAACTGCCAGCTGTCAGCGCCAGTGCTATTACAGACCATAGAGTCAGGCTCTGCGTACCGACAAACCAGGCGATAGCAATCAACACGACAAAGTGCATGGGTACGGTTAACCAGGTCAACAGGCGATAGTAAGTATCCTGCTCCAGTTGCGGCACTATTGCTTCTGGCGGATTGTTTTCATCTGAGCCGAAAGCGTAGTCCAGAAACGGCACGATGAGATAATTGAACAATAGCGGGATAACGAGCATCCACTGCGAGTCGAACGCAAAGTACAGGGCAATACCCAGCAAGGGGAACAGCGGCATCGTCAACGATGACATCCACAGATAACGCTTCTTGTCCGTATACTCGATACGGCCCTGTTCAGGGTGATCCATTACATAGGTGGTGCTCATGGTGGTGATCTCCTTATTGATATGAGTGAGCCTAGGCTACCGGAAAGTGCGCAAAACCTTGCTTTCACTAAAAGACATTATATTTGTCATTTAGTGACATTATCAGGTGATTGAGATAACGTTTCGCCATGACCAGAACCATTGAACTGTCCGCGGCTTACGCCCGCCTCGCGCTGCAAACCGGTGTCGCGCCAGCAGATACGCTGCTGCAAGGGATCAATCTCACTACTGAAGTGCTGGCAGGCATGGAGTTCATCGATGCGCAGTCGCTGGCTATGCTGTTTCGCAACTACGACCGTTGCGTCCCCGATCGGGCCTGGACAACACGGCTGGGTGCACAGTTCAATATAGCTGCACACGGGCCACTGGGGTTTGCCGCTTTGAGCGCTCCCACACTGGGTGCCGCACTGGATGTGATGGGAACGCTGCAAGAAAGTCGTAACACTACCTTCAGCGCGCATATCTATGCCACCGACACGCACTATGTGTTGCAGTTCCAGGATGCCACCGCAGAGCCCGATTTCGCTCAGTGGCTGATGGAGGTTGTCTGTAAAGTAATGGAGGAACTTCTATCCGCCATTCTCGGACACGCAGTGAGCAAGAACGTGATAATTTGTTTTACTCATCCACCGCCGCGCGACTGTGAACTGGTGGTCGCAGGGTTCAATGGGACAGTGCGTTTTAATGCGGCTGAGAACAGCATCGCAGTACCACTGGCATGGCGTCACCTGCCCTCCCCGCTTTACGATGAACCGGTCTACCGCGCCAACGTCATTAAATGCCGTGAACTTATCGCGGCGCGCGAACAGATCGGCAGTATCGCGATCGCGGTACGCAATCGGCTGCGCAATCATTTTGATTCACAGTTACTTCATACTGATGGAGCTGACGCACCACCCACTCTGGAACAGATCGCCGAATTGATGCACCTCACACCGCGTACACTGATAAGAAAATTGCAACGTGAACAAAGCACCTACAAACGGGAGTTGGAAAGCCTTCGCCGCGAATACGCCGAGCGTCTGCTTCAGAATGCGCGACATAAAGTGGCAGATGTCGCCGAAATACTCGGGTATCGCGAGGCCGCAAATTTCACTCGCGCATTCAAACGCTGGTACGGTGAATCACCGGCGGCATGGCGACGCCGATAACAAGCTGCACAGATATCAGTTCATCCAGGGGTATCCGCGACGCCCCTGCAGCCCCCCTGTATGGATCGCCAGCAGCCCGGTAGCGGCATTCCACTGGCCGGTTTTAATCAACTGATGAATTGCGAACAGCATCTTGCCAGTGTACACAGGCTCAAGCTGCACACCCTGAACCGCCTCGAATTCCAGCATGAACTCTCGCAGCGCCGCATTGACCCGTGCGAAACCGCCGCAGTGAAAGTCGTGGCGAATAGACCAGCGCACTCGACTGCCGAGGCCCTGCGCGGCCAGCAATCTCTCAACCCGTTGCTCCAGGTCAACCGCCCCCTTCAACGCAGAGATGCCAACTATGTCAGTATCAGCTGCAACAGATGAGGCCAGCCCCGCCAGCGTTGTACCCGTGCCGACAGGTAGGACGATGCGCTCGGCCTGCGGTGCAACGCGCCGGATTATCTCGCCAATACCTGCACAACCCTGTGCGCCGGCAATTGATGCCCCGCCCTCGGGGATCAAAAGGCAGGGCGCGAAATATTCGCGCAGCGCCTGTTGATACTCAATGTCATTGCGCCGTCGATACTCAGTGCGACTCACCCGGTGTATGCGCATACCCCAGGATGCAGCATCAGCTATCATGGCCGATTCCCCCTCGCCGTCGTCGCCGCGGACAATGCCCACTGTCTCAATCCCACACTCCTGACCCAGTGCCGCCAGAGCATGTAAATGATTGGACCAGGCGCCACCAAACGAGACCAGACGCTGTACACCGGACTGCCTGGCCTGGGCTAAGTATTCGCGCAACTTGAAGGATTTGTTACCGGGGGCGAGACCTCCGGTCCGGTCCAGCCGCAACAGGCTGACACGCCCGAGCGACACGCCCTGAATGGGCTTATCAACCAGGTGCTGCAGTAATGACTCGTCCGACTGGACTATGAGAGGCCCACATTGTTTTTTGCCAGTACCTGCTCAGCGCGATAGCTGGAGCGCACAAACACACCGGACACGACCTCCAGAAAGCCCCGGTCGAGGCCCCACTGACGGTACAGTTCAAACTGGGCAGGCGTGACATAGCGGTCGATGGGATAGTGATTGAGCGTGGGTTGCAGATATTGCCCCAGCGTCAGGATATCGACGTTCGCTGCAATCAGGTCATCCATACACGCCTTGATTTCGTCCTCGCTCTCGCCCAACCCCAGCATCAAGCTGGTTTTGGTTAAAACGTCGGGGCGGTAGGACTTGGCGTGAGCCAACACGTCGAGTGTCTGCTGATAGCCCGCTCTTGGATCGCGCACCGGGTGCGTCAGGCGACGCACTGTCTCTATATTTTGAGCAAACACGACGATGCCGGAATCCAGCACGGTTTCGACATCTGCCAACGCACCGAGAAAATCCGGGGTAAGTGCTTCCACCGCTGTATCGGGATTAAGCTCTTTCACCCGCTTTACACAGGCGGCGTAGTGCCCTGCCCCACCGTCCGCAATATCGTCGCGATTGACAGAGGTCAGTACCACGTACTTGAGGTTCATCAACTGCACGGAACGCGCAGTATTCTGTGGCTCCTGTGCATCCAGCCACCCCTTGGGGTTGCCTGTATTGACGGCACAAAAACGGCAGGCACGGGTACATACATCGCCCATCAACATAATGGTGGCGGTACCGGCACTCCAGCACTCACCCATGTTGGGGCACTTGGCCTCCTCGCACACTGTGGCCAAATTGTGCTCGTGAACAATAGCCTGCACTTTCTCGAGTTTGCTGCCACCGCGCACGCGAATGCGCAGCCAATCAGGTTTGCGCAGGCGCTCGCCGTTATTGGCAGTGGACTTGATACCATCCTTGATGGCGGTAATGCCCCTGTCGTTGACGAATTTATCGCCGCTGCCCACTTGCACGGCGGGAATGCGGTCACGATCGGACATAGGTTTTGACCCCGGAACTACTCAATGCGAAGGCCCGATTATACCGGATCAGTCGCACACAACACACCTGCCAATTACGCTGATCGTTGAGGCAGGACAAGGTACGCACACCCGAAGTTGTCTACTATTATAGGTTCAGACTTATCACTCAAGGATGTGCCTGCAATGCCTCAAGCCATGTCCCCCTGGCCCGCACGCATGGATTTACTGCAAAGCCTCTCCGGCTTGCTGCTGGTGCTATTCATCTGGTCCCATATGTTTTTTGAATCCAGCATACTGCTGGGCGAGGACGCCATGTACCAGGTGTCCAGAATGTTTGAAGGCGAGCCATTTTTTGGTAAGCCCTACCCCCTCATAGTGTCTGGCGTAGGTATAACGATATTTGTGCTGGTCGCAGTGCACGCGATTCTCGCGCTGCGCAAGTTTCCAGGCAACAGCCGGCAGTACCGCCTACTCCACCAGCACATGGGCGCTATTCGCCACCCGGATACCACACTGTGGTATGCGCAGGTGGCAACGGGGTTTTGCCTGTTTTTCCTGATACCCGCGCACTTGTACACGGTGATTACGCAGCCTGAAAACATCGGCCCCTATGCATCATCTGACCGGGTGTGGAGCGAGCGCTTCTGGATTGTGTATGCGCTGTTACTGCTGACGGTACACGCACACGCGGCTATCGGTATGTACCGCCTGTTTATGAAATGGTACGCACCTTCCGGGGTGAACGCCAAACAGACACGGGCCCGGATGAAAGTGGCTATGTGGTGCATCCTCGTATTTTTTACCGTACTGGGAAGCGCCAGTCTGCTCACCTACATGCGCATAGGGTACCAGCACACCGACAGTGTGGGAGAACGCTACAAGCCTGCGACAGTGCAGGACAAAGGTCACTAGATCATGCAGATTATCTATACAGATGTACTTGTTATCGGCGGTGGCCTGGCCGGACAGCGCGCTGCGATAGGCGCCCGCCGCCGCGGCCATGAAGCCATAGTGCTAAGCCTGGTACCCGCCAAGCGCTCTCATTCCGCTGCCGCACAGGGCGGTATGCAGGCGAGTCTGGGCAACTGTCTGGGAGCCTCCGGCGACAATGAAGACATTCACTTTGCCGATACTGTACGCGGCAGCGACTGGGGCGCTGACCAGCAAGTGGTGCGCATGTTCACTCATATTGCGCCCAAGGCGATCCGGGAACTCTCCGCCTGGGGGGTACCCTGGAACCGGGTGCAACAAGGGACCCGCGACATCACGATAAACGGCCAGAAACAACGCATTGAAGAGTCGGCGGCGGCGCACGGCCTCATTACCGCACGCAACTTTGGCGGCACGGAAAAATGGCGTGCCTGCTACGTGTCTGACGGTACCGGCCACGCGATGCTGTACACGATGAGCAATCAGGCGATTGCGGCCGGCATTCCGGTACACGATCGCAGGGAGGCGCTGGCATTGATTCACGACGGTGAACGCTGCTGTGGCGCTATCGTACGCAATTTGCAAAATGGCGAACTCCTGGCCTATGTCGCCAAGGCCACCTGCATCGCTACCGGCGGCTTTGGCCGTATTTACCGGGTGTCCACCAATGCCATCATCAACGAGGGCATGGGCGCCGCAATTGCACTGGAAACCGGTATCGCCCAGCTGGGGAACATGGAGGCCGTGCAGTTTCACCCCACCGCGATTGTGCCGGCGGGCATCCTCGTTACCGAGGGCTGTCGTGGTGATGGCGGCCTGTTGCTCGACAGTGCCGGACACCGCTTCATGCCGGACTACGAACCCAATAAGATGGAACTGGCCTCGCGCGACGTTGTATCACGGCGCATGGAACAACATATTGCCGCCGGGCACGGCGTAAAGGGGCGTTTCGGTGAACACCTGTGGCTGGACATCCGACTGCTCGGCAAAACGCACATTGAGCGCAACCTGCGCGAGGTGAAGGAAATATGCCATTACTTCCTCGGCATTGACCCTGTCAGCGACCTTATCCCGGTGCGACCGGCGCAGCACTATTCCATGGGCGGGGTGCGCACAGACCACCGTGGGCAGAGCCCGCAACTGCGCGGGTTATTCGCAGCAGGAGAAGCGGCATGCTGGGATATACACGGGTTTAACCGTTTAGGCGGCAACTCAGTGGCGGAAACAGTCGTGGCCGGCATGGTCGTCGGTGACAGCATGGCGGATTATTGTGATTCTGCCGAAGGCGCACTGCAGATTTCCACAACGCTGATTGAGGCATTCGGTCGCCGGGAACAGCAGCGCTTGGCGACTATCGCCAACGGCGGCAGCGGTGAAAATGCTTTTGAACTCACGCGATTGATGCAGGACACGATGACCGAAAACGTGGGCATCTTCCGTCACGGCGACAAGCTGAAGCACGCTGTCGATACATTAGCCACACTGCAGCAGCGGGCCACTAACATCACCCTGCGCAGCAGTGCCCGCGGCGCCAATCCCGAACTGGTTGCGGCGTACCGCTTACAACGCATGCTGAAGCTGGCGCAATGCACTGCCTATGGCGCGCTGCAACGCACAGAAAGTCGCGGTGCGCACTACCGCGCAGACTACCCGCAACGCAACGATGGGCAATGGCTAAACCGCACACTTGCCAGCTGGCCCGAAGCTGACGCCAGGCTGCCCACACTGGGATACGAGAAGTTGGATATCATGGCCATGGAGCTACCGCCGGGCTGGCGTGGATACGGCGACAAAGACCACATCGCACACCCGGATACAGACTTGCGCCAGCGCGAGATTAACGCGGCACTGGCAGAACTTGGCGACAATGCAGACCGCTATCAGCGCCAGCGGACCTTAATGCCGTTTAACCACCTCTTGCCAGCGCACTTGCGTGGACACAATGAACGGCTTGGAGACAAAACGTGAATCTGATTGCCACTGAAGAAGGCCCTCGAACACTGCAAATCAGCGTTCTGCGCCACAACCCCCAGGATACCGAGAGCACGCCTCATTGGCAGACTTTCGAGCTGGAGGAAGCGCAGAGCATGACACTGTTCATTGCGCTGAACGAAATCCGACAGACGATGGAGCCCTCTTTGCAGTTTGATTTCGTCTGCCGCGCAGGTATCTGTGGGAGTTGCGGCATGCTGGTGAACGGTCGCCCGGGGTTGGCTTGCCGCACGTTGACCCGCAACCTTCCCGATAAAATTACCCTTGCGCCACTGCCCGGCTTCGAGCTTATTGGCGATCTATCGGTGAATACCGGCAAGTGGATGCGCGGCATGTCAGAGCATCTGGAAACCTGGATTCATCAGCACAACCTGGAGCAGACTGATATCGACCGGCTTGAGGAACGGATGGAGCCGGAGCTGGCCGAAAAGATCTACGAGCTGGAGCGCTGCATAGAGTGCGGTTGCTGCATCGCAGCCTGCGGCACCGCCCGTATGCGCGAGGATTTTATCGGCGCGGCAGGCCTGAACCAGATCGCCCGTTTTCGTCTGGACCCCAGAGATGAGCGCACAGACGCCGATTTCTACACCCTCGTGGGCGACGAGTCGGGGGTATTTGGCTGCATGACATTATTGGGTTGCGAGGATTATTGCCCCAAGGACCTGCCATTAGCCGCGCAAATTGCCTTTCTGCGCGGGCGTATGGTGGCGGCGAGCCTTTAGCTTAGTCGAGCAGCCGACTCACCGCTTTGGAAACCGCAATTTTGCCCTCTTCAAAATAGGCCTCGTGGTTCTCTTCGATTTTTGGCAGGTCGTAGAGGTAATTCACCATGATGCCCGCAGACTGCTCACGCCCTTTCGCCGACAGATCCGCACCGCCGTGGATACCGTATAACTGCGCACCATTGCCCAGGTGAAAGCGCGCCACCGGATCATGAGGCAAACGACCCGACTTCACGCGCAGCAAATAATGCGCGCACAGCTTCAGCAGAGCATCATAGACCTGCGCGTCCACCACCGCTCCCAGAGGGCCCTTCACACGATCGACCAGATCCGCTGCGACCAGGTCTTCCAGATCAGCATCGAGCAACCAGTTGCGAAAGCCCGGTACCGGAGACAGCGTGACAAAATGCTTGAGCTTGGAATTTTCCTTCTTCAGTTCTTCAACCACGCTCTTGATCAGAAAATTCCCGAACGTAATACTGGCCAGACCGGGGTGACAGTTACTGATCGAATAGAAGACCACGGTATTGACACGCTCGTCCTCCGTATTATCGCGACTGGGTTGCAATAGCGGCGGCAGCGCTTCTGGAATACTACTGGTCAGTGCAATCTCTACGAATACCAGGGGGTCGTTGGGCAGCGCCGGGTGAAAGAAGGCAAAACAGCGCCTGTCTTCACGTAACCTGCTACGCAAATCGTCCCAGCCGTTGATTTCATGCACGGCCTCATAGTGAATAATCTTTTCCAGCACGCTGGCCGGCGAGGACCAGTCAATGCGCCGCAATTCAAGAAACCCTTTATTAAACCAGGAAATAAAGAGGTGTTTGAGATCAGAGTCCACACCGCGCAGCTGTGGGTGAGTGCGCAACACATCCAATAGATGCCCGCGCATCGCCACCAGTGTGCGGGTACCTTCAGGTGCCATGTTGATTCTGCGGAATAATTTTTGTCTGGGCGCTTCGGTTGCGTGATTGATCGCCCACAGATTTTCGATGCAGTCATCCTCGCGGTAATTCTCTACCGCTGCCAATACCGCTGCGCGATCAACGTCAAAATCGGAGGCCAGAGCGGAGAAAAATTCCAGGCGTTCTTCCACTGGCAGATTTTGGTAGCCCGATGCGACTTCGCTGGCCAACGCCAGGCCCGATGCCTCGCCGCGATGCTCCAGCAAGTCGGCACACAGCGCGAGCAGATTGGCAACCGATGACTCCGGTGACGGCTGGGAAGCGCGCCGCCTCTCCAGTAGCTCTCGCCCAACGACCAGCACAGAACTTAGCGTGCGGCCCAATGTTGTGAAGGTGCGAGCAGGGAAATCTGCATATGATCGAGCAGAAATCTCTGATGATGCTTCGTCATTGACTTGTTCTTCCGGCATTGTGTACTTCCTTCCTCGTTCCATTGCCGCCGCGTCGGGGACGACTGTCCAACGCTGATTTAACGACTCCACTATAGGATATTGGCAGACGCGTTGTTACCCCTGCGCCATACCGAGACTGTTAGAAACCCGACAAACTGTGCGGCAGATAACACTTCACAGGGTGCCAGCACACGCGTTCACGCTGGTGTAAGACAAAAAAGGCACCCTATACTACTTGGCGACGACCTAGATAATGACCTATTCTGTCGCCACACCCGCCATTCTATTGGAAAACGACTTATGAAACTATCGGCCGTATTCACTGCACTGATACTCAGCGCCAGTTTATTGGGCGGCTGCGCCCAGTTTGAAAGTAACCGTGGCGTGGAGGTTAACTGGCAATCAACGGTTACAGAGCAATTGGTTAATGGCCAGAGTACACGGCGCGATGTTCTCGCGCTGCTCGGCCCACCGTCACAGGTTATTGCGCTGGATGGCGAATCGGCATTGTACTACCTGTTCGAGCGCTCCGAGGGTGAGGGTTTGATCCTGATCCTCTACAACCGAATGCATATCGATACCCGCTATGACAGGGCCATATTCTTCTTCAATAAAGACGATGTACTCACAGAATTTGCCACCCGCCTGTACCCAACCGATGAAGGTTAGCACGGTAAAATCGCTCTGCACGCTATTGGCCTGCGGGCTGCTGGCGGCCTGCTCACAGTGGCGTTATGACCTCGGTGCCCCGCTGGCGGACACACCTATTCCCGCAGAGCGCACAACATTGGCAGACACTCTTGCCCTGTTGGGTCCACCGCTGCTTATGACCGCTACGGACAACGGGTTTGTACTCGCCTGGGAACACTGGCACATCCGCGAGGACTCTGTCGGCTTTCGCCTCGGTGCACTGGGTGCGGATTTTATGTCAGCCGATTGGGGGGAGATGCGCATCAAAGGCGAGTTTTTACTGCTGACCTTTGACAAACAACATCTGCTCACGAGCTCGAGTCGATCGGAGTGGGATAACTACGGTGGTGGCGGCAAGGCCATTCAACCGCTATTCGGTTTTGTCTCCGTTGTGGATGTCGATGATCTCACCGATGTCATGCCGCAGCATCGCTGGGGCAGATCCCTCCTGCAGCGGCTGCCCGGCGTACTGAATACCAGCTCAAACCTCGACACCGGCCAGAGCGGGCTGCAACAGCGCGGGACACCTACCGCTGCTGGGCAACAGTCCCTTGAGATGGACTGAACGATCCGAGTAATAGCGCGAAGAGCTGAGCCCGCCCAAACAACGCACAAAGCCGTTACCTGAGCATTCCCGTATCGCCGGGCTTCTCTATGCCTACGCTATTTCTATGCTATGCCTACGCTATAACCCCGGGGATTTCTTGACCGTAGCTCAGCATGACACCGCAGGCTTTGGCGGCAGTGTGCAGCAAATCCAGATTGTTGTAGCTATTCCCCGCGGCGGTGGTGACGCCTCGATTGATAGTACTGCCGCCACCAGCGATCATCAGGGGTACATCAGTATTGCCATGCACATCTGCGTGCCCCATATCAGTCGTCTCGACAACTACGGTACTGTCCAGAATCCCCTGCTCGGATAGACGCTGAATCAGATACGCACAAAGGCTCCCTAGATGGTTTCGCAGTTCGGTATAGTGCGGGTAGTTGGGCAACCCGCCGCTACCACCGTGAATAGACTGGTGATAAGAGCCCGTGTAATTCAACTCGGGTATACGCAGTTCAGATTGATGATTGCCAAAGGCGATAGAGACCGAACTGGTGAGACCGCATTGCAGTGCAGAAACGGCGATATCCGCCTGCAGGCGCGCTTGTTGGCTGAAACTGTCGTAATTGAGCGCGAATTCAGTGGCATTGGGTGCGGTAGAGCAACTACTGCCACCGGCCAGATCGTCAAGCCGTCGTTGGGTATCGGAAATGGCCTGTAAATGCTCGTCCAGCCGCTGTACCTCATACCCTGCCAGTTTACGCTTGATTGCGTTTGCCGCGGCGGCGTGCGCATCCAGAATGGGGGTTTTCTCACTGCCTCCTGAACTTGCTCCAAACAGCAGCTTATAGGCATTGAACGGATTGTCCTGAAATGGCACGCTGCTGCCGCCGTCGCGGGTTATGTAGCCACTGCCGTTGCTGTGGGTGCCGAGATTGACATAGGTAAACGGTCGGTCTGGCCCGAGCTGATGGCCCATAAATACATCGAAGGAGTCTTCATGCCAACTGTTCGACAGCAACCTTGGCATGCGGCCATGGCCACCGTTTTCATGGGCCATGTTGAGCAGAAAATTGCATTCGGACTTAACCGGTTCATACCCGCTGGACATCGGCCCCATCTGCATAGTGCTACCACTGCCACTGGGCGCCCAAAAATCATGGATACCGCCACCGGGGATATAGATCGATACACATTTGTCGGGCGTACCCGCCGCAACGGCATCGGAATGTCGGGCAAACAGAAGCCCCGATATCAGTGGTGAACTGCTGATCACTGCTTTTGAAATACCGGAAGCCAGAAATGTTTTTAATACTGCGCGACGTGAGACGCGGCGGGCTTCTGCGCACGCGTCCAGACAATCGTTGTCGAGATAGGTAGTGGCAGGATCTTTCCGCTCGTCGTTATTCATATTCGCCCCCTCAGTCTCTAGCCCAGGCTTTACGGTAGCGCACGGCCTTCAGTGATCCGAATTGTTCGAGCATAGCCCTTGGACTGTCACTCATCATGGCGTCAGTGAGTAGATCTATTTCACAGGCGTAACCGGATTTTTCCGCTGCGCTAAGCTGCGGCCCTTCAGGATTTGCGGCATCTATGTTCTGATCACCGACACCGGTAATGTAGCGGAACATTTGTTTCGGCAGACAGCGTTGCGCTGAGGGCAAGCTGCTGAGCAGAAGGCCCAGGCCCTGCGTACCATTGAATGCCTGCACCTCGTCCAGATTACTGTAGCCGGAAGGCGCATAGAGTTTGCCTGTGGCGTCAATGGTATTGCCATTCAGGTCCTGCGTCCTGAACCGGCCTAGCGTATCGAAGTCTTCCATACCAAAGCCCAGTGGATTGATGTACTGCGAGTGGCAGTTAGTGCAGGGGGTATCTTCGGTTAAACGGTGATACTTATCCCGGTTGGTGGTGGTTGGCTCCTGCAGATAGGACGAGAGCTGCGCTAACTTCTCTTCGCGTGCAGCAAAGGTACCAGCAGGTGGGTCAGGCTGATCCTGACAGAGCATGCGCCTGCGCACTCTCACTGAACGAAGAATCGGCGAGGTCTCCACGGCCTCTCCCCAGCGCGCCATGAAGGCACCATTGGCCAGGATGCCGCCGCGATATGGCGTCGCCACCTTCTGTAACTCGTTGCCGGAAACAACGCCGGATAAGCCGTAGTGACTGGCCAGTGTGGCATTAATAAAGCTGAAGTTTCCGCTGTATAAAGAACTGAAGTGTTCATCCTGACTGAGCAGTATATGGGCGAAAGTCTGGTTGATCTCGCCCTGCATGTGCGGCACCAATGCATCAAAACCAGGCCATACGTCGGGATCTTTAGCTGCTGCAGCCAGATTGGCCGTACCGAGCCAGCTACCGACAAAATCACTGAGTACAGGAGTGGCGTTCGCGGCTAACCGCTGTGCTTGTGCCAGGATATTGGATTCGCTGCGCAGTTCATCCGCTGCGGCTGCATCCAGCAATTGCTCATCCGGGGTGGAACCGGTAAAGGTGTACGCAAGGAATGTCGCCATTTCATAGGAGGTGAGTTCATAGGCATCAACATCCAGCTCAGGGTTTTCAGGGTTGGCCTCGCCCAACTCATGTCGGTAGAGAAACTGCGGCGAGGCCAGCAGTCCCTCCAGGGCCAACTGCATCCCCTGGGCGATATCGCCACCTGTATGATCACCATCTGCAATCGCTTTCCAGCGCTCTCTTTCCTCTTCGGTCAGCGGGCGGCGGAATATCTTCGGTGCCAACGTGTTAAGTAATTGATCTGCACAGTCCTGGTTGATACTGCTGCAATCCAACGCGGGTGCGAAACTCTGCGCTGCGGACCACTGTGCAATCTCCTCTGCCACCAGCAGGAAATTGCTGTATGCAGAGGAAACAAGGGTCGAGTGAGTATTGTTCGTGAAGTAGCCGATCTGACTGTCCGCAGACAGTCCGTCTGCCGCATTGAAATCGACACCTAACAAATCTTCAACACTGCGCTGATACTCTTCCCTGGTGAGAATTCTGAGTTGCCGGGCACCGTAACTGACCGGACTGAGTGACGGGTTACAAACCGTTTCGGTAACCCACAGAGTCTCGATGAAAGTAGCGACGTCTTCGGCACACTGGAGGTCGCATGAACCTGCGTTACCCCGCGGCATAAACTGGACGATGTAGTCGATCATGGCGGGTGTATCGAGCTCGATGTTCAGGGCCGGGAAGTTGCCATTGCCCTCACCATTGCTGCCATGACAGCCCGCACACTGCTGCGCGTAAATATGTTGCCCGCGCACCAGTGCGGTACTTTCGGTGATAGTGATCCGTTCGATATTGGACGATGGTGAAGGCACGCCATTGTTCAGCATAATCACCTTGTAATCGAACTCACCTACATCGGGCAGGCCCTCTTCCAGACGGTTGCTGTCAGCAGCCAGCTCAGCGACCGTATGCCAGTCCCCGTCGGAGGGTTTACGGCGCACCAGCACCAGGGTTTCGTTGTCACTGTTGTCCTGCCATACCAGCTCGGTCTGATTGATACCAGGGCTGAATTCACCGCTCAGATTACTCGCGGAAGCTGGGGCATCCGGCATATCGACTGGCTGGCTTTGCGGGTGGGTATTTGCGATATAACGGAGCTGGAAGTAAACCGGGACAGCGTTGCCAATAGAACGTAAATTGGCAACAGTGCGAAGTGTTTCTATACCGAATGCCATATCAAAATCACTGCTGCTGATATTGATGGGTTTAACCGTTGAAACCCGCAGTTCAGTCTGCGACATTTTAATGATCAGCACTTCAGCGGCGATGGCCTGGCGGACGCCATGGAGGATGAGATCACCTAGCAGGGTATCTCTTGTCACCTCACCGACAGCCATCGTCTGGAGTTGATCCGTGTCCAGCGACATCCGGAAGTAGGCTTTGGGCAAAAACTCTGTCTCGAAAAGAAATTCGAGTAAACGGCTGTTGCGGATATCGACGCCGGTCGAGACACTATTCAAATCCACCGAAAATATCGCATCTCCAGAAGCCGCTATAGAACCGCTTAGCACGGCGGGCTGGCCAGCAGATGCAACAAAGGTATTGATCTCGGCGGTATGATCCTTCTTCATTGACACATACTTTAAAGAAGAAGCGTCGCCATCGAGTACCCAGAGGATATCGTCCGCCGCAGCTGCCTGTACTGTGAGCAGGCACATTAACAGCACTATAGCGCTGAGTAACTCGCGAGGTGATAGTGAACTATTGTGCAATATTCTCATCGCTTTCCCTCCCCGTTACTGTGCTCGGAACAGCAGCATGAAATTTGTCGGTACGGTGTAACTGATGACAGACAAACCGGCCAAATCGCGGAGGACTTCAATGCCATCGACGAGCTCAAAATCTGCCGCATTGACCAATATCGGGCTGGTATTTTCGATCAGCAGAAGTTGAGGGCTGACCCGTGTAATCCTGACAGGGATATCCAGCACAACTGCGGCGCTATGTAAATTAACCGTCGGCGTGATTATGCGATCCAGAGCACTACCCACCGCAATGGCTTCGATCTGGCTCATGTCCACATCCAGCGCTATAGCTGCATGACTGAACCCTGCGGTCTCAAACAGAAAATCGCGCATTCGCGTATTGCGCACCTCAATCCCTGTTTCGACACTGTCCAGTTTGAGTAGAATCTCAGCGTTGCCCTCGGCTGAAATTGAACCACTGATGTCGGTAAACGTATGCGTCTCTATCACATCGACTTTTTTGGTTGATACAAAATGCAGTGATGATGCTTCGCTGTCCAGAACCCAGGGGTCAGTAGCGGTGACCGTGAGTTGGCTGGTATCAGCGCGGCCCTGCGTATCGGTCACTGTCAGCGTCGCCGTGTAACTACCGACATCGTTGTAAACATGCACTGGCGAGGCTTCTGTCGAGCTGCTGCCATCACCAAAATCCCAGTGATAAATGAGCGTATCACCGTCCGGGTCTGTCGATGCGGTACCGACAAATGTCACGCTCAGCGGTGCAGCTCCGGAATCTGGTGCGGCACTGGCAGTTGCATTCGGTGGTCGGTTAATCGTACTCCCTTCACACAACCCGCCCAACACTGGTGGTTGCGCGGCAGTGTAAGCACTTGTTTTATTCGCGTTGAAACCAATATCTATGGTGCTGTTGGCGGCAATGGTGGCGTTGTAATCCTTGTTAGTGGCTATATAGGGCGCGTTGCCGCTGATGTCAGTATTCCAGGCATGAGTGATGACGGCTGTACCGCCGAAGTCGAAAGAAATCGCCCAGCCACCAACAATGGGCAGCTCGCTGGTATTGGTAACCCGGATAGCTGTAGTAAAACCGTGATCCCATTCATCACTAATGCTGTACTGGCAGTCTGCAACCGGAGGGGCTGCCTGATTCACCGTAATGTCAATAGAAGTTGAATCGGATGCGTAGCCCGGGTCTGTCACCTTTAACGTAGCACTGTACACGCCCGCCTTGCTGTAGGTATGGGAGACGCTTTCACCCGTTGCTGTCTCACCGTCACCAAAGCTCCAGGCATAAACCAACCGATCGCCGTCGGGATCACTTGAATTTACGCCGGTAAAATCGACCGACAGTGGCGCAGTGCCTTCCAGCGGCGTTGCAGATACGTGGGCGATGGGGGCGTTATTCGTATTGCTACCGGTACAGAGCCCGCCAAGCGTTGGAATGGAGGCAGGGCTGCCGGTGGCCGCTTTGCGCGAGTTGAACAGGAACACGACACTGCTGTTCGGTGCAATTGTCGCGTTATTACTGTGATTGCTTGCCGTATAGGGGCCGTTCCCACTTAGCTTGGCGTTCCAGATGGTTGCGATCGAGGAAGCCCCGCTATAGTCCAACGTGACCGACCAGTCTGTAATCCCGACGTTTGATGTATTTATCAAACGGACCCCGGTGGTGAAACCGGTATTCCATTCGTAGTGAATGGTGACTTCACAGTCGACGCCGGCGGGTTCCACAGACAACGCTGTTATCAGCAGGTCACGCGTATCGGAACTGAGCTCACCGTCGTTGACCGTTAACGTGGCCGTATAATTGCCCGCTTGAGTGTAAGTATGACTTGGGGCCACCTCGGTTGAACTGCTGCCATCTCCAAAATCCCAGACGTAGCTTAGTGTGTCGTGTTCAGGGTCTGATGAACCGCTGGCATCGAAATCTACTTGCAGCGGAATTTCTCCGCGCTGTGGATCGGCACTGGCACTGGCATTGGGTGCGGTATTAGCAGAACCCGAACAAATGCCTGCCAGCTCTGGTCGCGTTGCTGGAGCATTGAGTACGGACTTTTGTGAATTGAAACCAAACGTGGTGGAGCTGTTCGGCGCAATAGTGCTGTTATAGCTCTTGCTCCGCGCACTATAAGGACTATTCCCACTGAGATTTGCATTCCACATACCGGTGATTTGGGTGTCGTCGGAAAAGTGGAGCAAAACCTCCCAGCTATCGATGGCCTGGTTGCTATCGTTGGTGATGGTTACAGTCGAAGTGAATCCGGAACCCCATTCATTCGAGACAGTAAACGCGCAGTCAGCCGCGTAAGCGCCACTGCTGATTAACAGAGCCGCAGACAGGAGAACAGCTCGATAAAACTGGTGTGTGGTCATGACACCAACCCCTATGTATTGCCCGGAAACCCGAACCCAGCGTATTTTATTGTTTACTCATTTACTCGTTTGCTCGAGGGCTGGCATCACGAGTATTTTACGACCCACACCTGCTGGATAGCACCCTGACAAACTCCATGCGCCGATTTATCGGGGTGACTCCAGCGTAGCACTGCGGCTCTGCACTGACTCATTTCATCTTGATAAATGCGCCCCCGGGTTGTCAACAACTACCTGGAGATACATGAAGTTTTTTCGGACAAGCACAGTTTTGACAAACACCGCGAGCGCCTGCATCAATGACAGGCATTCTCAATGCAGGCGTATCTACTGTCTTTTGGTGGGGAGCCGCCTGCGCAGGACGGCTATACTTGCGATAATCAGGGAAGTGCTAAGGCCAACCGGCACGCGCGGCGTCGACGCTAATCGTTTCTATCCTGCCAGTGGCGGTCTCTTGCGCCTCCTTGCCGTCGGAAGTGTCAGCGGTAACGGCAAACAAGGTTGTTCCTGCTTCCCCCCCCAGCATGCAGGCGTAGCAGTTCTGACTGGTGGTAACTCGATTGATGATCTCTCCACCCTCGGCCACTAACAGCACTTCAGGCTCCAGAGCGTTGGCGACCCATACCCGCAGATTCTCATCCAGGCAGATGCCATCGGGAGCGACACCGGGCAGAGAGGCCCAGACACGTCGAGCTGTCAGTGTCTGATCGCTGGCGATGGTAAATGCAGTGAGGCAACTGGCAAAGGTTTCGGCTACGATCAGCGTCTTGCCATCGGGCGTGATCACACTGCCATTGGGAAAGTGCATATCGCGCGCAGCTAAATGTACAGTGCCATCGGCATCGACACGCACCAGATTCGTTACTGGGTGATCATTGAAAACTTCCACCCCGCGCGCCCGCAACTCAGCATCCAGGTCAAAACCAAAGTTACCGACCCACGCAGTACCTTGTTCATCTACCACCATATCATTACAAAGATGCGCACTGAGGTGACTGATATCGGCGTGCGTCACCAACCGTCCGGCATCGAGACGCTTGACCGCCCGTTCTTTCATCGCCACCACCAGCAAGCGTCCATCAGGTAACCAACCGAGGCCAGAGGGCTGATCATCCATTTCCAGCTCAGTACGCACCGCGCCAGATTCGTCGACCGATTTCACGGCATGTGCGTAGAAATCGCTGAACCAGAGACGCCCATCATGCCAACGCGGCCCCTCGCCGAAGTACAGCCCATCGACAAGAATGTTTGTATCACTCATGCAGTTTTCCTTTTAGTACGGCCCCTCGGTTTTGGAGGCGGCTTGAGAGGTAGTTGATCAAAATGGTCAGTGAGCAGGCAATCGTAGCGGCGCGCATCGTACTCGGCCAGTGCTGTCGCCTCCTCTGCTGTAATCACACCATTGTCTACAGCCTCTTGCAATGCGCCGGCAAGATCCATAGCACTGAATTCCCCCTTGCTGCGCGCGCGAGAAAACACCTGCCATGCGCTATCCACTTCCAATAACATCTGATAAGTGGTTTCCAGACGCCCCACTGCATCCTCGGGATCGTTACTGACATACACCATAGCTGCCAGTGCCTGACGTACCGGATTTGGCTCAATTATCAGATCGCCTAGAGCGCGAATATCATCGTCACCCGGGGGATGGACAACACTACCGGGGGGCACGCAGAGGATTTGCAAAATCCGCCCCAACCAGCGTACCGGAAAATTACGGCAGAAGTCCTGCAACGCGCGCTGCGCCGCAGATAAGGATTGCTGCAGAGCGTACTGGGCATGCTGATCGGCGGCAGCGCTTTGGGCCTGCGCATCCCGATACTTCAAGATACTGCAGGCGATAAACAGCTCACTGTGCACATCACCGAGGCGCGCGGACAGGAGCTCGCGCCGCTTCAGATCTCCGCCCAACACCCCGAGCGCAACATCCGCACAGCTGGCCAGAGCAGCGCTCAATTGGTTAATGCGTTGATACCAGCGCTTGCTGAACGCGCTGGCTTGCGCCGGGGTCGGGCCCACTCGTGCGCCGCTGACGCCATACAATAGCAAGCGGGAAAAGTTGCTGCCGACATGACCGAGGTGTTCGAGCAACAGCGGCTCAAACTGATCGATGCCGGCCTGCTCGCTGTCCTGTTGCAGTGACTGCATTTCGTCAAACAAATAGGGGTGGCAGCGCAGTGCCCCCTGGCCGAATATCATTAATGACCGGGTCAGAATATTCGCGCCCTCAACGGTAATGGCTACCGGCAGAGCGTGATACGCCGATGCCATAAAGTTGCGTGGCCCGAGTTGAATAGCGCGGCCACTCACCACATCCATACCGTGGTTAACCAGATGCCGCATGCGTTCGGTCGCGTGATATTTAGCCATTGCGGTAAGCACCGATGGCGCGCCCTCCTCCAGCCCACGCGTAACCAGTTGGCGCATAGCCTCCAGCGTGTATGCGCCCGCAGCTATGTCGGCTGTGGCCTCCTGTACACCCTCGAATTTTCCAATCTCTATATTGAACTGTCGACGGACGCGCGCGAATGCCCCCACTGTGACGTAACACATTTCACCACTGGCCGTTGCCAGTGCGGGCAGCGAGACACCGCGCCCGGCTGCCAGGCACTCGATAAGCATACGCCAGCCCTTACCTGCCATTTCGGCGCCACCGATAATCCAGTCCACCGGGATAAAAACGTCGGTGCCCTTGATCGGCCCATTGAGAAATGGCACGCCGGGATTGTGGCGCTTGCCAATCTCAATCCCGGGATGGGTAGCAGGCAACAACGCACAGGTTATTCCGTAGTCCACGGTATCGGGGTCGCCCAGTAAACCGTCCGGGTCGCGCAGTTGAAACGCCAGCCCCACCACGGTTGCCACAGGAGCAAGCGTGATCCAGCGCTTGCTGAACGTAAGCTTGAGCCCCAGTACTTCCTCACCCTCAAACTCGCCCCGGCACACCGTGCCGATATCCGGAATCGCACCGGCATCTGAACCCGCCTCCGGGCCCGTCAAACCGAAACAGGGTAGTTCAGAACCATCCGCTAAACCGGGCAACCAACGCTGTTTCTGCTCCTCTGTGCCATACTTGACCAGCAACTCACCCGGCCCCAGTGAGTTCGGCACCATCGCAGTTACGGCTGCAGTAATGGAGCGACTGGCAATTTTGCTCATGACGCGGCTCTGTGCGTAGGGACTGAATGCCCGACCGCCAAACTCTTCGGGGATAATGAGGCCAAAAAAACCGTGCTCACGCAGATACGTCCAGGTTTCAGGCGATAGATCCTGCCGCTGCTGTACATCCCAGTCATCGATCAGTTGGCACAGGGCCTCAACCTCAACGTCGATGAAGGACTGTTCGGCCTCACTCAGCTGCGGCAAGCCGATGCCTTCAAACTTTTCCCAGTCGGGATTACCGCTGAACAGGTCTTTTTCCCACCAGGTCGTTCCGGCTTCCAACGCCTCCTTTTCAGTACTGCTCATCGCGGGCAGTGAGCGGCGAAACAGTCGAAAAACGGGCTCAATCAGTATCTGGCGCCGCATAGCCTCAACGTTCAAAACAACTGCGAATGCCACAGCTAGCAGAAGCAGCAGCCATGCACCATCACCGAAAAGCGCAAGCACTACAGAGCCCGCGACCATAACGAATGAGCCAGCTGAAAGTGACAATCGGTAGTAAAAAACCGCAGCGAGAAGCACCAGGAACAGCAATAGAGACATCAGCATAAAATTTCCTCCGTCAAATTATGTAGGCGAAATCACATCTGCAATGCACTAACCATAGTAGACAACCCAAGCTTCGTAAAACGGCACTGATCTACACTGTCGGTACCCGGCTAAAGAAAACGCTGATCCGACAGGCACCTCCAGCGTCTACTGCTCAGGACTGGGTTTCAAACAGCTCCACCCAATAGCCCAGTATGTTCAATTGTTCGGCGACAAGCTTCAGACACATCAGCAGAGGCACCGCGATTAAAACACCAATAGCACCCCAGAGAGACCCCCAGATCAGCAACCAAAGAATCATGATCAGGGGGTTCAGACGCATATGTTGACCGAGGATAGTCGGGGTGAGGATTTGCGATTCGAGCAGGTTAAGGCCCAAAAAAGCCAGCGCCGGAAAAAGTGCGGAAAAGCCCAGCCCAAACTGTACGAACCCCGCTATAAACAGTATGCAGGTACTGACCATTGTTCCGACATAGGGTGCATAATTCAGCAACCCGACCAACACACCCCAGAGAATGGCATCTTCTACACCCAGCATCCAAAGTGCGGCTGTCGTTGCCAGACCAAGCACAGTATTGATCACCGTTACTGTCAGGATATAACGTGATAATTGCTGGCGCAGCCGTCCGACCAACAGAACAGCGCGGCGTTTGTTTGCTATCATTGGCAGCAGGTTGATGAAATTATTGTAAAGACCCGGGCCATAGATGAGCAGAAACAGTACCAGAATCAACCAGACGCCAAATTGCGCAACAATGAATGGGGCCGCGCCCAGCATTGACAGCAATACCTCTATGCCGCTTGTCTTGACTCCTTCAACCAGAGCGTTCTCTGCGACTGGCGCAGGCTCCTCCACGACAGCGTCAACATCATCATCGGATTGAAAAAACCGGGAGAAACTGAAGCCCGATTCCCGCTGCGGTACCACCTGCTCTACTTGCGGTTCTTTCGGCGCCAAGGTATCGGTAATTTCCGTCAATTCTTCTGTCACCCGGGCGGTCAACTCCGGCAGCTTGCCCATCCATTTTTGTACCGGCTCGGCCAGTTCAATACTCAGCACGACAAAGGGGCCACCCAGCAGGCACAGAAGCAACACCGATGAAATGGGGCGAGGAATACGAAGTCGCTTCAACCACGTCACTAATGGGCTGAGTAAAAGCGAGAACAAAAGCGCTACCACTATCGGCATCAATAGAGACCTGGCCGCGTACACGCTATACAGCACGGCCAGGGTTGCCAGACAATACAGTGACACCCGCACGCCAAAGCGCTCACCCACCCGATCAACCAGCGATGTCGCTTCTATCGTAGCGTCTTGTTGCTCGGAATCTATCATGGTGTTCCCTCTGCGAGCTGGCGCGCATAACGGTCAAACACGGGCAAACTACCAGTCGTTACGCAGTTCCCGTAACTTCAGGAACACGGTAAGTGGATCGGGCTCAGACGGCATATCCGGGAAGCTATCACGCAACCTGGCTATTACGGCGGAACTGTCGAGCCGCATAAAAGTATTGATCTCCCTCTCCAGCGCCATATTGGATACCAGTGGATTATTCGGATCCTGATCCTTCACCTGCTCAAGCAGTTGGGCCGCACGCTGATTGCCGGGCTCGCGATCCAATGTAAAAGCAAGATTATTGGCCAGATAGTCGTGGCCGGGATAGACAAGGGTATCATCCGACAAGCGCCCCAATTGCTCGGCAAAAGTCGCGTATAGCTCTGGGGGATGACCACCGTGATGGCAGTTTCCCGCTCCGGCATTGAATAGCGTGTCACCGGAAAAAATAGCCGGTGTATCTGTGTGCGACAGCAGGCAAATGTGGCACATGGTATGTCCTGGTGTATCCAGCGCCTCCAGCTCCACCGTCTTGCCAATCTTTATAACATCACCCGCCTGCAAACCCCGGTCAATGCCTGAAATCGTCTCGCCGGCATTGGCATGCGCCAACAATCTTGCGCCAGTGGCTTTGATAACGGGTGCGTTCCCGCCAGTATGATCAGGGTGCTCGTGGGTATTGAGTACCTGCGTGATATCCCATCCGAGTTCTTTTGCCCGGGCCAGGCATTTTTCGTGATCCAGAGGATCAATCGCCATCGCCTCACCCGTTTCACCACAGGCTATCAGGTAGTTAAAATTGCGGTAGGCGTTCCCGGTCCATATCTGCTCGACGATCATTCGCTAACTCCCTCTGTTGCTATGGCACCCGGGGATAATAGCAGCGCGGGCCTGTCTATTACCATTGCTTACAACAAATGCTCTGGCGAAGAACCTCTTGTCGTTCGCGGCAAAACTTGACAAGATGAATTGACGTCGGCCGCGTGTAATATCGACCGCGATAACAGCAACGGCAGGTTGCCCACTTGTAGTACGATAACGCCACCGCGAAACAACCCGCCCAATAAAAAGGAGAATAACCCATGCCTTCAGCTAACGCTCTGCAAGCTGCTGCTCTGGCCGCAGCGATGGTTTTGTCCACCGGCACCTCTGCGCAAAACGAAGCAGAATCCAGCAGCGTTGAAGCGATCGCGCAGGAGGCCTATATTTACGGTCTGCCGATGGTCATGCTCTACAGCATCATGTACGAGTATTCCATCGACGAAAACTCCGGTCAGTTCAAAGCGCCCTTTAACACCATAGCGAATATCGCCAGGGTGTACACCCCGGCAGACACGGCAATTGTGACGCCCAACAGCGACACTCCTTATTCCTTTATATGGATGGACTTGCGAGCAGAGCCAATGGTGCTATGCGTCCCTGAAATTGCACCAGACCGCTACTACTCGGTCATGCTGACCTCGCAATATACATTCAACTTCGGCTATATCGGCACGCGGACCACCGGTAATGGCGCCGGTTGCTACGGCGTTGCCGGGCCGTCCTGGACGGGTACCATGCCAGCAGGTATCGACACCGTATTCACCTCGGAAACAGATTTCGTCCTGGCGACATACCGCACACAGCTCTTTGATCCAGCGGACATCGCCAATGTGAAGGCGATTCAAGCCAAGTACAGCGCCCAACCCCTGTCCGTTTACCTGGGCAGCCCCAGACCAAAACCAACTGCTGCCGTCAACTGGCCTAAAATTGACAAAACTACGGAAAAAACTGACCTGCTCGACTATCTGGCGTTTTTGCTGAAGTTCGCACCGACTGCCGGTGCGGCCGCTGTGGAGGTTCCGCTGCGCGAGCAGTTTGAATTGATTGGCGTCAGGGCCGGCAGACCTTTCCCGAGTACATCATTGAGCCAGGCCGATAGAGCCGCGATAGCGGATGCCGCAAAACCGGCAGAAGAGCAGATCAAGGAGAAGCTCAAAACAATCGGCACGCCCGCCGAGGGCTGGTTGTCGATCACCAGCGGGATAGGCGATCGTGCCGTATATGATGGCGACTGGACGCAACGCGCTGCGGTAGCCACAGGCGGCATACTCGCCAACGATCCGGCTGAGGCTGTCTACGCTATCACCCGACAGGACAAGGATGGCCAACCGCTGGACGGCGCAAGCGCTGATTACACGCTGACGTTTCCTGCCGATGCCCTGCCACCGGTCAAAGCTTTCTGGTCGGTCACCATGTACAACGGCACTACCCAGCTACTGGTAAAAAACCCCATTAATCGCTACCTGATCAACTCGGGGATGCTGGAGGAGTTGCAGAAAAATGCCGACGGCTCGCTGACCCTGTATATCCAGAAAGACGCGCCAACCGAACCAGAGCGCAAGGCAAACTGGCTGCCCGCGCCAAATGGCCCGATCTATATGGTATTGCGCCTTTACTGGCCAAAGGAAACAGTCCTCGACGGCAGCTGGCTGCCACCCGGAATCCAGCGCGCGCCCTGAGTGTGTCCGACACGTTATCTAAGAGTATTCAGCAGTGACCAACAGCAACAACATTCAGGCACCCGATACGGGTGCCACCACAGTACGTCCTTCCCGAAACCTGCTTTTTATGATTTGCATGGCGGTAGCCGTCGGCTCGGTAGCCGGTCTCGGCGCCTGGGCGTTTCGACTGCTGATCGGGCTGATTCATAACGCCTTGTTTCTCGGCCAGGTGAACGCGACCTATGATGCGAATGTTTTTACCCCGGCCAGCCCCTGGGGTATCGGCGTGGTGCTGGTACCAGTGGCAGGCGCACTGGTGGTGGCATGGTTGGTGAAAAATTTTGCTCCGGAAGCGAAAGGCCACGGTGTACCTGAAGTCATGGATGCCATTTACTATAACGAGGGCAAGATACGACCGCGTGTCGCGCTGGTGAAATCTCTGGCCTCGGCGATATCTATTGGCAGTGGCGGGTCTGTCGGGCGAGAAGGTCCCATTGTCCAGATCGGCTCCGCGTTCGGCTCCACGCTGGGAGCACTATTCCCAATGTCTATCAGCGATCGGGTTACCCTGATCGCAGCCGGTGCCGGTGCCGGTATAGCTGCGACGTTTAACGCACCACTGGGCGGCATGGTCTTTGCCATCGAACTACTGCTGGTTTCCGTTAATGCACGCAATATCATGCTGCTGACAACGGCAACGGTGGTGGCCACCCAGATCAGCCACTACCTGCTCGGCACGCTGCCCTCCTTTTATATACCGAGCCTTGAAGTACCGGACTTTCACTTGCTGAGCAACTGGGGTCTGCCAATGTTTGCCGTGCTGGGGGCCTTGATCGGATTACTTTCTGTGGCCTTTATTCGCGGGCTTTACGCAATGGAGGATGTCTTCGACGCACTGCCCGGTGACTACTACTTTCACCACTGTCTGGGCATGCTGTGCGTCGGCATCATGATGTATCTGATGCTGCAATACAGCGGGCAGTATTATGTCGAAGGTGTTGGCTACGCAACAATCATGGCAATCCTGCAAGGCGCGTTGAGTGACCCATGGTTTCTCATTCTGCTCACGGCGTTGAAACTGTTGGCTACCTGCTTGTCATTGGGGTCGGGCGCATCCGGTGGCGTCTTTTCCCCCGCGCTGTTCATGGGTGCAACAGGTGGCGCGGCATTCGGCCACCTCTGCGTGGCGATATTCCCCGGTCTCGACATCGCCATTGCCGTATTCGCCATTGCAGGCATGGCTGCAGCAGTAGCCGGTTCAACCGGCGCCGTGCTCACGGCCATCGTTATGCTGACAGAAATGACCCTGGACTCCTCTATTACGATGGGTCTGGCCATTGCCTGCGCTGCCTCCTACGTAGTGCGAAAATCTATCATGCAGGACAGTATTTATAGCATGAAACTGCGCGCGCGAGGCCACACGGTACCCGAGGGCCTGCACTCTGCAGTGCTTACCTCGCAACGGTTAGAGGATATGATGAGTACGGATTTCAGCATCGTAGACGGCAACGGCGTCGACACCGCCGCCGTTACTGTGCGCACGCAAAGCGGGAAAATCACCGCGGTATCCATGCAATCACCAGCATTAGCCGGCGCAGGAAGCACTCATGAGCCCGTAGAATACGTTCACTTGAGTCAGCAAACCACTCCGCTGGCCGCGGTGAGCGAACTATGGAACTCACAGGTCCGACTGGTACTGGTCTCACGCAACCCGCAACTGCAGCGCGCCCAGGATATCGTTGGTATCGTGGATGCTGACATGCTGGCGCGCGTACTCAATGTAGACAAGAGTCTTTCCTGAACGTCACCCCGTAGACTGTTATAAAAATATCAGTCTTGGGCGGGCGTTTTTGCGGATTGCACTGACTCCGCTTTCTCACTCTCCAACTGCTGCGGCAATACCAGCGAAAGCAGCGTCCAACCGGGCGTTACTTCTGGCTGATAATCATCGGTAAAAGCGCGCAAGTGGTCATTCTTATCCAGCGCAAACAGCGGAATATGGCTCTTGCCCCTGGCCGCTTGATAGTCGGCGAGATTGAAGTTCTCCGTTAACAGCGTCGCCTTGATCTCAGCTCCCTGAGCGATCAGGCTGGCCAGCTTCTGTTGCGTCACGTCCTCACCAAACAAGCGCGGCGCACGATAAGTCTCTGCCACGCGGTGCTTCTCGGATGCATCTTTTTCCTTGGAAGTACGCAGCGTAAAAACGCGATTACGCCCAAACTCACGCTTGAACTTGAGCGCAGACAGTGTATTGAGTGCGGGCCGCCGGGACATCGCAAACAAGCGCCCTATTCCCTCAAGCTCTAGCTGTCGATCAGCGTGGGCCGAAACCGGTTCGCCATAATAGGTGTCCAGTCCATCCATGCGCGCGGCCTGTATTTCAGACCAGGTGGTGTCGGTCAACTTCACGCGAAACCCCTGATCCAGCAACGCTTTACCGATAGTTCTTGCCACCAGGTTAGCACCGACAATCAAGATTCCGCGAGGATCCTCTTCCACCAGGCCCAGTGCACGCGCGACAAAACGTGCAGTGAGACTCTGCAGCACAACCGTGAAGATAATGACCAAAAAGGTATATGACACCAGCAGATCGGCATCCGGGTAACCGGCATCCTGCAGGCGCAAAGCGAACAGCGAGGATACCGCTGCGGCGACGATTCCGCGTGGCGCAACCCATGCCACCAGAGCACGTTCGCGCCAGTTATAGCTGCCACCGAGTGTACTGACCCACACCACAATAGGTCTCGCCAGCAACACCACCACCAGCACTGCCACCCCACCCCAACCGGTGGCGATAATATCCGCAGGATTGGTGCGTGCACCCAAGACGATAAAGAGCATGGAAATAATCAATATCGACAAGCTTTCCTTGAAACTAAGCACCTCAGCCATATCGACACCACGCGTATTGGCCAGCCACACACCCATAATCGTCACCGCAAGCAAGCCGGATTCGTGAGCGAGGAAATTACTGGTGGCAAAAGCCAGTACGACCCATGCCAGCGCTACAACATTGAGCAGGTACTCGGGAATCCAGTGCCGGCGGATCAGAAAAGCCAGCGTTAATGCCGCTACTGCGCCCGCCACAGTGCCCACGGCGATACTTTGTAGAAAGAGCATATAGGATTCGTTGCCGGCCACGATAAACTGAAACACCAGGACTGCGAGCAAGGCACCCACCGGGTCAATCAGAATACCTTCCCAACGCAACAGCTGGCTGACTTCAGGGGTCGCTCGCATAGTGCGCAGCAAAGGGTTGATCACCGTGGGACCCGTCACTATTACCAGAGCGGCAAACAGCAGGGCCAATTCGACCGAGAAATCGACCAGCAACCAGCACCCGCCGGCAATTAATACCCAGTTGAGCAACGCCCCCCAACTGACAAGGTTGCTCACCGCTGCACCGTGACCGCGCAAATCACTAAATCTGAGCGTCAACCCACCTTCGAACAACACCAGCGCTACACCCAGTGACACCATCGGGAAAAGGGTATCGCCAAACATTTCATCGGGCCGCAACAGTCCCGTCACCGGCCCGGCGACAACGCCAATCACCAGCAGGGCCAGAATCGCCGGCAGACGTAAACGCCAGGACAGCCACTGGGCAAGCGCACCCAGCACGATCACGGCGGAAATTACATATAGCAGGGTGTCATGCATCGGACGTTACTCACTATCAACAGAGAAACGCACGGTGCGTTAGGCGTGAGAGAATGTCAATTATTCCCAGTGGAAGTCTTCATCAGCGCGGCCTCTACCTGACTAGCTGGCAGGGAACCGTCTATTTATCGGCTGAAATAGCCCGCAGTTGTGCGTGGATTGTATCCAGTGGCAGGCCCAGGATCTGACCCGCAAAGGTGACAGCCTCCGACTCGCTGCGTTCCAATGCATTATCGACGGCCATGACATCCAGCATCATCCACAGAATCTCGAACTTTTGCTCATCGGAGAGGCCTTGGGCGATGTCCCGCAAACGCGTGAGAATATGTTCGTCGTCCGATAGGGCCATAATGGCACCCCTCAGCCGTTCCAGCGCTTCGGGGCCGGGGATTTTCATCTGCGTCGAGAGCAAATCAATCATTCGATTGCTTTCCTGCTCTGAAATCTCTCCGTCACTCTTGGCGACATACACCAGCAGTGTGGATATCAGATAGCGGGCGTCGTAGGTTTCAGACCGCTCGTGTGCAGCAATAACCAGGCTTGCACCTTCGAAGCGAGAATCATCTGTAGGGTATGTCATATAGCGGTTCCGGAATGCGCAAATCTCTCTGCTGTTTTTGTATCTGCACTGAGTATAGCGCCTCTTTTGCCACCTGTGGGCTCAGCAATGCGAAAATGCTAATCGCTGTTCCAGCGCGGCAGACCGGCTGCGGCCATCGCCACTACATCGTGAGCGGGCAACACTGTAACGTCAGGCAGCTGATCCAACAGTGCGAGCCAAGTGCGTAACTGCGCCGTGCGATCAGTATCTTCGGGCACTATGAGCGCGCTGTACCACCAGGGTTTGGGCAGATTGTTGACCAGGGAACCCCTGTCGTTGGTGATATCACCGGAGAACACCCAGATTCTGCCCTCTACCCTGACGATATACATCGTACTGCCGGGTGTATGCCCGCCCAGCGAGACAGCCAATAGACCGGGAAAGCCGGGTACCTCTTTGATAACAGCGGCAGACAACATGTCTCGTGAACAGCTGGCAGCGTCCAGCGCCACCATACCGATCTCTGTGGTGTAGTTCAGTTCCTGCGTCTGCAACGGGGTCTGATACACCGTGGCAGGGCTGTTTTGGGCTGCACATATCTCGGGCAGCCCCTCGGTATGATCGTTGTGCAGATGGGTAAAGGCTATGCCGGTAACCGACTGGACAGCCGGGCCCAATTGCGCCGCCAAAGAACCAAAGGTCTCGGTCGGGGCGGCGCCAAGCAGCTCCATAGGTTTGCCAAACGCCACGGCATTTGCCGGCGGCATGCCTGTGTCAATCAGGAAGCGCCGCCCGCCGGGCCAGTCGATCAGAATGCCGGGATGACCCAGCTCGCCGATGAAAGTCTGCTGGCTGGCAGTGTTGATATAGGCCAGCCCAATCGGCCCCCCCGGCACATCCAGCGCAGCTTCCAAGGCATCCAAACCGGGTAATTCGGGGGTGATATGTTGAATCTGCCAACGCGCTGGCACAGTAAACAAAAGCAGGCCGACGCAGCAGAGAACGATGAGCCCAAGCAGGTACAGTAGAAATTTACGCATCGCGGCACCTACCTCTATAAGATGGGTTTTATAGCGCCGTACACATGAACACTGACCGCACCACAGGTTTACAGGATAGCGGAACCGCCCACAATATGGCTAGATAAACAGAGGTAGATTGTCGAACCAGAGAGACCGCCGAACCAGAAGGTGCTAGCTTCCGGTTCTGCCCAGCGTTGCCTAGCCCTTGGAAATTTTCAGAACCTGACCGACCTGCAGCACATCACTGGCGGCACCGTTTACCTGACGCAGCTGCTGCACACTTGTACCGTAGCGATTGGCAATACGCCACAGCGTATCACCACGATTGACTCGGTGGGTGGTTTCGTAGGTTGCAACCACCTCTCCGTTGCTACTGGAGGCCGCGCCAGTGGGTATGCGTAACTTCTGACCGACATTGATCAGGTTTCCTCGCAAGGTGTTCACCGCACGCAACTGCGCCACACGGATGCCGTTGCGCTGGGCAATCTCGGAGAGCGTGTCTCCCTTTTGAACCACATACCGCTGGTAGGCACCGGCATAGGAGGTGCTCTGCGACGCATCACTGCTGCGGGTACTCTTGCCGGTAAGCTTCGCCACTCTGGTTTCGTAATGCTCGGCGTAGACAGCAACGTGATAATGCGGGGGATAGCGTTCCCGCGTGACATCTACCACTTTCTCACGCTCCAGCGAAAGCAATGTATTTTCAAGCCAGGCACGACACTTTCGCGTTTTGGGTATACGCAAATCTACCGCCATTCCTGTGGGGTGTACCGAGTGAGCAACTGAATTGGCTGGCTGACGATCCCTGGGACGTAACAGGCTGGTGACTGTGAGCTTTTCCCCACACCGGCTGTAGTACTGTGAGCTGAGCCGCGACAGGAACAACCGGGTACCGGGCACCGCATAAGGGAAAGAGACATCGTGTAAGTCCATGTATCGATCTGGCGATACATGAATTAATTCATTGGCACTGATAGCGGATTTCAGCGCATTTGCACTCTGCACAAATGTAAACCCGTAGGAAACTGCTGTGCGATACTGCTTGTCGATAGACGCGCGCGACCCTTTTAGCGTCTGTGCGTGAACCGCACTTACGCACAAAGACAGAATCAGAATGAGCTGAATTTTTATTAGGTTATTCAAGTCGTGTCCCCCCGCGTAAATGCTGTGTAGAGATTATTGAGTCAGACGTTTACGACGCGCATGAGCCGTGCCTTTGCATCATACTCTCGTGATTTATCACGTTTGTCCAGTACCTTGTTGAATTTATTAGTAATATTTTTAACACTCTCCACTGATTCCTGAGCCGGGCGAGAGCATTTGTAGGGGTTCACAGCGCTCACTGGCACCCAATTCACCAGCGCAGCCTCCATTTTCCACACGTTCTTGCCGTTCGCGATGCCATAGTGTGGTAAATCTACCAGTTCAGGCCTCCAAAAACGTCACCGTCTACGGGCGCCGCGCTGTTATCCCGAACATCGGTCTGGTAGATTGAAGCGCCCGCCGACGCTGACACCCCCAGACCGATACCCGTTGTCCCGGCGACTGTCGGCGTAAACCTCATCATAGCCACCACGGAGATTATTAAGTAATGGCAACATACAAAGCGTTCTACATTCAGGAAAACAGCGACGGCAGCCTGCAGCGCTCAGTGGTGCAACGCGATACCAGTGACCTACCCGCCAATGAGGTGCTGGTTAAGGTGCAATACTCGTCACTCAACTTCAAGGATGCGATGTCAGCGCACGGCAACAAGGGCGTGACACGCGAGTTCCCCCATCAGGGTGGGATTGATGCCGCCGGGATTGTAGAAGAAAGCAGCAGTGGTGATTTCAAGCCGGGAGACAAGGTGATCGTAACGGGCTACGACCTGGGAATGAATACCGCAGGCGGCCTGGCGCAATACATACGAGTACCGGCGAGTTGGGCCCTGCGCTGCCCTCGCGGGTTGAACCCCAAACGCAGCATGTTATTCGGCACAGCCGGCCTGACCGCTCAACTGTGTATCAATAAACTGCAGCGCCAGGGTGTTACACCGGAGAAAGGACAGGTATTGGTAACCGGTGCCACCGGCGGCGTCGGCAGTATCGCCGTGGCACTGCTGGCCGGCGAAGGCTACGACGTGGTCGCCAGTTCCGGCAAGGCCGAACAGGCAGACATGCTCAGGGAGCTCGGAGCCAGCGAGGTGATAGACCGCGCTGAATTCAGCGAAGCGAACAGACGGCCGATGCTGAAGGAACGCTTTGCCGGGGCGGTCGATGTCGTTGGCGGAGAGACTCTGAGCAATGTGATCAAATCATTGAGAGCCGGTGGCAGTGTAGCCTGTTGCGGTCTGGTACAGTCCCCTACTTTCGACGCAACCGTGCTGCCGTTTATCCTGCGCGGCGTCAATTTACTGGGTGTGGATTCAGTGGAAATTCCACTGCCTGCCAAGCAAGCTGCCTGGAAGCAATTGGCTCGCAATGCAAAGCTCCCTGCTATTGAGTTACTCAATAGAGAGATCTCATTGCAGCAAGTGCCCCAGGCATTGGAGGAATTGTTCAACGGCGCAATGGTTGGCCATACCCTCGTCAAAATAGGGCGCTGATCTATAACAGGCGGGTGTCAGCGAAGCGCAGGCTACGGCGTGGCCTGCGCCTGCTTATGCAGCTGCTTCGCTGTTTCCATCAACTGCCTGTTGACGGCTGTCTCCCGCCTGGCCAGAAGTTGCTCCTGCGCAACGTCAAGATAGAGCAGAGCCTCGTCGTTTCGACCAGCGAGCAGCAGTAGCTCGGCAACATCCACTTGCCATTGCGGCGTTGCGCGCAACTTCTCATCAAGCAGCGCCATGCGCTCAATCGCCGCCTGGTAGTTGCCGCGTTGCCTCTCCAGATCTATAGCATAACGCTGCAAGCTGGTGACTTGCCCTCGCTCTGCTATGCGCCTGTCCAGCAACGCCAAGGCATCGTCGACGCCGCGCTGCGGCTGATCAGCCATCAATCGGGCGGCCGACAGGTAATACCCTGGATCCAGCGTATCGTTAACACTTATCAGGGTCTCGTAGTCGACTAGCGCAAGCTGGTTTTCGCCAATATCCCGGAGCAATCGGGCGCGGTAGCCCAGTGCTGATCCCTGTGTTGGAAACTCGCGCAGGTACCGATCGAAGTAGGGGCGGGCCTGGGTGTAATGCTTCTGCCGGAAAAGTATTACGCCGTGGATATATGCGGCGTCTGCTGGGTCGCCACGGGATTCAACCCACCGGACATCTGCCAGCGCCTGTTCAGGCTGGTTATCTTCCATATAGGCCAGTGCACGCTGCAGGCGTGGCACCGGATTTTTGGGGTTTTGCTCGATCTGTCGTGATAGCGCCTGGATGCGTTCAGAGACACCCGCATCGGCCCACAGCAGGTCGTGTGGTAATAACACCAGCAACAAAAGTACGATTTGAAAAGATTTCATCGTTTGAAACCCACACGGGTTACATGCCCTGCCCTCTCGTAAAAGGCTGGGTTAACGGGTTATCACAAAGGAGTCCAGAACTGTCCCGTTCACGTCCACAAAACTGGCCTCAAGACGACTCTCATCCACGTCGATTACTACAGAACCCAATTCCAACTGGCTGAAAATATTTGCCGGATGGGGGAAACCCTCGGTCGTGGTGGTCACCTTGCCGCCGTTGCCGGCGACCGTGTAGACGACTTTATCGTCCAATCCATTGCGGGCGATCTGGGTGTACGCCTCATCACCCTGCCCGCTGGCGGGCATATCCATATCATTCAATTCGGCCATGGTCTGGGCATCAAACGTCTCCGAAAGGCCGGTATGCCCGTTGATATAATAAGAGCGCTCGTAAATGTGGCTATGCCCGGCGTAGGCCACGTCAACCCCGTATTGTTCGAATATCGGCGTAAACTCTTCTCTTATGGTAAATATAGGTTGATCGATACCGAAGAGTTCGCTGTCCGAATCGTGGCTGCCCTTGGTATACGGTGGGTGATGATAAATCACTATCGTCCAATCCAGATTGTTGGACATAAGATCGTCTTTCAGCCACTGCATCATCGCCGCGCGACTGTCGTTATCTCGAATGGCGAGCTGTGAATCGAGGCTCACGATATGCACATTGGCATAATCAAATGAGTAGTATTGCTCCGTGCCGGAAGGCAGGCCACCCACCTCCGCGTCTGCGGGTAGTGTGAAAATATTGAGATACGGCATGGGGCTGTCGGGTGCAGGATCAGGCCCGCCGTTTGCGCCATCGCCCAACACCGTATAGTCATTGGGACTGCTTGCGGTGGATCCACCCAGACTCCCCATCTCATGATTGCCGATAGTGGGCCACACCGGGGTCGTCGCAAGTACCTCTGTGTACACATCAAAAACCGCGCTCTGATGTTCCATATCGGTTCCCTGATCATAGGCGTTGTCGCCCAGCATCAGAAATAGATCCGCCGGTTCATTTCCCTGGTTTTCAGCCCAATTCATGAAGCCATCGCGCACGTAACCGGACTCCGGCTTGCCTGTACCGCCCACGCCGGAATCACCTACAATCCAGATACGCGTATTGCCATCAGCTGGCAATTCACCGGTAACCGGTGCGGTGCGAAAATGATGCGCTTCGTCAGCAACACCAGCGCCTCCTACCGAATAATAATACGTTGTTTGCGGCTCAAGCCCGCTGAGCAACACTTCGCTGTGCCCGGTTGCCGTCACCGTGGCGTCTGTCTTACTGCCCGCTGGCAACGCGGCCATGTCGGTACCGAAACAGACACTGCTCGCCTCTGCCTCGCCATCCACGTTACCCCGCCACTTGATAATGACGCTATCTGAACTCAGCTGCTGCAGGAAGAGCCGTTCAGCCTCTACTGCCGTTCCTGTGCAAGTGGTAGACGCGTTGTTATCGTCATCATCGTTGTTGTTATTGTTGCTACAGCCCGTCATCACCAAGCTGGTGCCGACCAACACAGGTATTAGCGATTTGATCATCTGGCAGCCTCTGCGCGTTGCTTATTGTTAGAATAATCGATGACTCAGCATAAGTTATCCATACAGCGTAGCGCAATACCTCGGCTTTGAAGCCTGCAGTGGAAACTGAGAGTCTTTGTAGAGATAGAGAGCCTTCAGCGGAATTAAAAGCCTTCAGCGAATTTGAGAGCCTTCAGCGAAACAAAGACCCAGAATCGAAATAAGAAGCCATCGGTAAAAACTGCCGCACGCAGTGGGGCACAAAGCAACACGCCCGCTTTCAACAAAAATACAAAACCAATATTTTCAATATGGCCGACAGTGCCGTCAGACCACCCGAGTCCCCCGAATGGCAACCGGTTTGCTGCGCTGAGATTTCCATTCGGCCAGCGCAACCAGCAACCCGACCAGCAGCCCCTTCACCGCGCCAATATAGACACCTCCAGGTGTCATAAATAGCAGTGCCAGCAC
Source organism: Halioglobus japonicus (assembly GCA_902705825.1). Classification (GTDB taxonomy): domain Bacteria; phylum Pseudomonadota; class Gammaproteobacteria; order Pseudomonadales; family Halieaceae; genus Marimicrobium. The sequence continues at coordinate 58,286 of CACSIL010000012.1, forward strand.
ATAGCCCGCGACCGTGCACAACATCAGTATTCGAATGTAATTAAACAAATTGCCCCTCCTACGCCCCGGTTCTTGAAGCCCCTTCAGGCGCTCTACAGCACAGCAACTAGAGCAGCGCTTGCGGCCATTTAGGCCCGCACTGCGTGTACGGTCAACGGATTACTGGAGATAAGTAGAGAAAATAGCTACACAATGAGACCTGCTAGACATTTTCAGAACAGGAGCATGGGAAATCGTTTGCGGGCTTTTTTAGCGTAACTGGCCCAGCGGTCTATCATCGGCGCGACGACCGCGGCTGCCCCGACGTTCAGAATGACCCGTCGTGACGTACGCACTGGTTAACGTATCGAAATGGGCGCGTCGGTCACCGTCCTTATTTCGCCTGTCAGAATGATGTAAATAGGTGCATGTGCACCTACGTGATACGCAATCAACGACAGGGATATGCGGCACCTCTCGCATCAGAAATCGGGTACCTGCCAGAGCCTTTGCGGTGTCACATGCCCCCTCTTTTACCACGATTTCGGCGGCTCTATAGGGGGAATCCTGCCCCCCGGCGCAATGCTTGCCATGCTTCTGTTGTACGCGCGCACGCATTCGCTGCGCTGATTTCATTGACGTTTTTGTTGGCTTGCTCTTGAATATCCCGAATATACCCGACAGTAAGGCCGGGCGTTTTGACATCTTTTTCATGATCTCTTGCCTGACTGCAACCTCTCTATAATTGCTACTGTGACGATGATACGCGAGCGCCGCCAGCAATCACTTGCAAGCGGCAGACGCTACAACTTTTATATAGCTCAGTTTCGCTCAAGCTTCAAATATCAGTCAAAAATGCGCCAGGCTTGGGGGCTAGTAACCCAGACCGGTTCATTCAGAAATTGACATTCATGTGGGAGTGGACAATGCTTATCGAACCTTTCCAATTCGCAGAATAAAACTGACACATTGAGGTTATAATTATGCTGGACGAATTCAAGAAATTTGCTATGCGCGGCAATGTTGTTGATATGGCTGTCGGTATCATCATCGGCGGCGCATTCGGAACCATTGTCAAAAGCCTCGTATCCGATGTGATAATGCCACCAATTGGGCTGTTGCTGGGCGGTGTTGATTTTTCCGATCTGTTTGTCACCCTCAAGGAAGGTGCAATCGCGGGCCCCTACACCACCCTCGCTGCAGCGCAGGAAGCTGGCGCGGTCACAATCAGCTACGGGTTATTCATCAATTCAGTTATCAGTTTCCTGATTGTCGCCTTTGCTGTGTTTTTGCTGATCAAAGGTATCAATAATTTACAGGCGGAAGAAGCTGAACCCGAAGAGGAAGTGACAACAAAGGACTGTCCTTTCTGTATGACGTCAATCGCCATTGCGGCAACTCGTTGCCCGAACTGCACCTCCACACTGTAACCGCATACTTCGTTCCCGCTCAGGTACAGACACCCTGAGCGGTTTGGTTATAACAAGCGCGCGCTGATAAATCAGTGCGCAGCCTGCTTGGCAAACAGCATCAAGCGTGCTGGAAGTAGAAGAAATTGAAGACCAGCCCCACAGTATAAACAACCGGGAAAGCCCAATGAGCTGCGGTATCGATACGTTTGGCTGCATTGCGGTGACCGCGCTTCCAAAGACTGTTCACAAGTAAGCTCTCATAGATACAAAGACACATCACAATAAATGAGTACAGAAGCACCGCATCCGTAAAGGTAAAATACGAGATACGCGGCATACTGCCATCAATCAGGAACTGGTAGGCCACGATAGTCAATATCCCGATAAAAGCCACGTTAAGACGGTCGGCCAGATTTTCAATATCCATCCAGAAAACAGCCCACATGAGCGATACCAACAGTACCAGTGGAAACATAACCTTCCAGAGCATATTGGATGACTTTCGCTCCAGCGTGATCGTCATAGTGATCTCGGAAAACTCCGCCTTGGTGCCGTAATAGCGAAAATCTGCAGTGCCGGCTGTTAGATCCAGGTTGAGTAAATCCCACTGTGCGATGTTCACCTTCTGATTGACCTCCGCATACTCCTCGGTGGCACCGAGCACGTTCTGGTCAACCACCAGTTTGACCTGATCGCTGTAATCACCAAAGGAAATGAGTGATGCCTGCAGTGTTTGCACATCGAAGGGAAAGCTCTGCAACGCCATAGGCGTCTCAAGGGTGACATTGCGCTGGTCTTTATAGCGCACTGTGCCATCGGGCCGCACAGTAATACGCACAGCATTTATATCGCCATTGCCGATCTCATTCACGATAAGCAGCTGCGGCCACCAACCTGTGAACAACTCGTTAAACTGAAACTCTCCCTGAAACAGCTTGTAATCAGCGCCCTCGACGCTGGGGTCGAACGCCAGTCGCGGATCATTCCACTGTGCAATCAGGATAAGCTCAGCCTGGAAGGCCTCTTCCACCTCGTCCATATCAATAATGTCTGCGAGAAATACACCCAGTTTGACCTCGGTCGGTGAACTCGGTGGATTAGGCATACCTGGATCAATCGCGTGCGCCGTATTTGCGCAGTACACCGCCAGCAAAAAAACGGCCGGAATTGATAAGCGTAAGCGGGTGCATATAGTCATTTTGTCTGCCATGTCATGTCCAGATTATCGATATTATTTTTCTTACCACTGGGGCTGTAAAGTCTCACGCAGAGACCACTTGAGTTCTGCACATTGCCCTCACCGGTGCCATGTTAAAGACCAGTGGGTATACAGAGCAATACAATGATGATGTGAATAACTACTTGCCAGTACCGCTGTGTGGTAAATTTGTTCGCGACCGCGTCGACAAATTACCACGATAGTGGGGAGAGAAGATGAGAAATGTGATTTTATTGCTCTGCGCATTCGCACTGCCGAGTGCCGGAGCTGCCGCTGCATGTGATCTTGAAAATAAGAGAGAGATTCAGGTAGGCGCCAGCACGGGCGTTGCCGGAGAATGCTCTAATACCGGCGCCACAGTACGCTGTATCAGCGACGGCGAGAACACACAACGACTGAACTGCGATGGCCCCGAAGGCACATTCAGCGGCCCCAATTTACAAACGCTGATAGCGACCGCCTGCGGCTGCAGTGCCTCTTCTGAGGATGATAACGAGGTGGCAGAACAACTGCAGCAGGCGGTAGACGACTGATAACGCCATGTGTCCGCGACAATCTGTGCTGGGCAAAGTGCCCGGCACGATTGCAAACTCAGATCTGCACTTTGTACTTTAACGCACGCTTACCCTAGAATACTCCACCTCCTTCTCAAAACGCCGAGACCAAAATTTGTGGCCAAGCACACCAAGAAAGTTCGCGACCTTACCCTTCTGACAAAAAAACACCCGGCCATTCAGGCGCTGATGCAAAAAAAGAGCGCTCCTGAAATTCACGGCACGAAAGTCTGGGCTTCGAGCTACTTCATTATGGATTTTCTGGATGACAACCCACCGCCAGAAAACGCATCTATTCTCGAGGTCGGCTGCGGCTGGGGCGTGCTGAGTTTGTATTGTGCCAAAAAGTTTAACGCCAAAGTGCTGGCCACGGACGCAGACAAATTGGTATTCCCATTTCTGAAACTACACGCCAAGGAAAACGGCGTAAAAGTGAAAACAAAAGTCAGCCGGTATGAAGAAATCAGCGACGCTGTACTTGCCAAGCAGGATATTATCGTCGGCGGCGACATCTGTTTCTGGGATGAACAGGTAGACGCCTTATATGACACAATCAAGCGCGGCCTGAAAAATGGCGTGCAAACAATCATTATTGCCGATCCCGGTCGCCCCACATTCCACGATCTGGCGCAGCGCTGCAAACGCGATTTCAGGGCTTTCCTGGTTGCCTATGGTGTCTCAGACCCAGCGAACTACGATGGGTATTTATTGATTGTGAGCAATTAGCAGTTTCGACACATATGGCAGGGCTGTCTGTATGCTCGGCGTAACAGACGCCAACAAAAAACCGGGCATCCCTGCCCGGTCTCATCCACTGGTTTTACTGCAGTAAGGGTTCAGCTAGCGCGCCGATTGCCGCCGCCGGAATGGGCTCGTGCCTTGCCCGAACGATCGCCATAACCGCCGGGCTTACCGCCACCGGCTCCCGCTCCACGCCCATTACCACGCGCTCTATTGCTGCTATTAGCGCTGCGGTTTCCGCCGTTGCTACGACCGCGACCACCGCCACCACGTCCATTAACAATAGGTTCAGCCTTGATTGAGGGATCTACGTCATAGCCTGGCAGGTTGACCTTTTCTATCGGCGAGCCAAGTAGCTTCTCGATATCTCGAAGCAGTTTCAGCTCATCCACACACACCAGCGATATGGCATTACCTTCCTGGCCAGCCCGAGCCGTTCGCCCGATACGGTGCACATAGTCTTCGGGAATATTCGGCAGCTCAAAATTCACGACATGCGGCAGTTTGTCTATATCGATACCGCGGGCCGCGATATCTGTGGCGACCAGCACTCTGACTGCGCCTCCTTTAAAATCTGCCAGCGCTTTAGTACGAGCGCCCTGCGATTTATTACCATGAATGGCTGACGCGGTAATACCGTCTTTACCAAGCTGCTCAGCCAGTTTGTTTGCACCGTGTTTTGTACGGGTAAAGACCAGCACCTGCTGCCACTCTTCCTCACCAATTTTTTGCGACAACAACTCGCGTTTACGGTGCTTATCCACTGGGTAGACAGTTTGACTTACCAGCTCGACGGCAGTGTTTTCCGGCGTCACCTGAATTTGCGCGGGGTTATGCATAAATTCAGAAGACAATGCCTTGATCTCCCGCGAGAACGTCGCAGAGAACAACAGGGTTTGTCGTTGCTTGGGTATCACATTCAATATCTTTCGAATGTCGCGAATGAAACCCATATCCAGCATCCTGTCCGCTTCATCCAGTATCAGGATTTCAACTTTCGACAGATCAATGCTGCGCTGCTGTACGTGATCAAGCAGGCGACCTGGCGTCGCTACGACTATGTCGACGCCCTTGATCAGTTTTTGTTTTTGCGGGTTGATGCTGACGCCACCAAAAATAACCGCTGAGCGAAATGGCAGGTACTGCCCGTAGTCGCGAACACTTTCGTGTACCTGAGCGGCAAGCTCACGGGTTGGCGTCAATACCAGCACCTTCGGATGACGTTTCTGACTTTCATTGTAAGTCTGTTGCAAACGCTGTAACACGGGCAGTGTAAAGCCGGCGGTTTTACCGGTACCCGTCTGGGCACCAGCTAACAAGTCCCGGCCTTCCAGCACGATAGGTATTGCCTGTTCCTGAATGGGGGTTGCTTCTGCGTAGCCCTGTTTTTCGACAGCACGCAACAGTTCAGCCGATAGGCCGAGGTCTTTAAATAACATGTATGTTTAGCTCCTGAATCTCTCGGCATGAGAGCGCCTGACCAGAATGCTCAGTAGTGAAATACCGGCGAATGGTTCGGTCCAGGCTTGAAATGCTTAGGGGAATCGACCGTCACAGTTTGTGAGACCAATGCGAGGTGCAGACCGAAGTGCACCAGGACGCGCACTATACCAGAGGCTGTGGTAAAAGATAGAGCAGAAAATTCACACGCCTGCGCAGCCGTGCTCTATGCGCGCGGCTTCCAGCGCTCAGAGATCGCTAGCACTAGTGCAGAAACGCGGTGCTGGTCTCGACAAAATACTTGCTGCCAGCAACACTCAACACCAAGCGAATACGCTGCTCGGGGTCAGGCTGGTCCAGCAACGGCAAAACCCAGCGCCTTGCATCATCGCCTGCGGGGCTCATTGCTAGTGGAGCCGGGGCAGCACCCGACAGACCGACACTCATTATGGCGCCGGACAGTGCATGGGAGGCATCCAACTGTAGAAACCGAGCATCGGCATCTTCGCGGTAGATCAGCCTGGCCGTAAGCTCTACATTTTCCAGATCACACACACCGCTGGCGTAGCGGCAGTTGCTTTGCGCCTCTAATGGATAGGACTGCCCTGCCCTGGCTCGCTGCGGGGTTTCAGCACCAATTTCACCGACCAGAAACCAGGCCAGCAAAGCCAGAATTGGCGCGACGACCACAGCGATGAGGAAATGCCTGCTAATGGCGGGTCGTTCATTCAATGTCATGTGGCCATTACGGTTCGTCGTGTATGACCAGTTCCAGGTCGTGAGCTACCGGTGCATGATCGGGCGTACGAATAGTCTCAACCAGTTGCTGCACCGCTAACGGTGGCGCGGCCGTAACACGAGAAACAGCAAAAGCGACTACAAAATTCACCAGCGCTCCCACTGCGCCAAATGCGTTTGGTTCGATACCAAAGAACCAGTTGGCGGGCCTGTCGCCCAAAAATGCCGTGCCGGGAATAAACATAATGCCCTTGTGCTGGAATACGTAAAATAAAGTGATACCAATACCCGATATCATCCCGGCAATCGCCCCTTCCCGGGTGACGCGCAGTGAGAAGATTCCCATCATCAGCGCGGGAAAAATTGAGGATGCGGCCAAGCCAAATGCCAGGGCCACGGTGCCTGCAGCGAAACCCGGTGGATTCAAACCCAGATAACCAGCCCCGGCGATGGCGCAGGCCATCGCAAGGCGGCTGGCCAACAATTCCTGCCGCTCGCTGATCGCAGGAAAAAGCATGCCTTTGAGCATGTCGTGAGATATTGCAGACGCAATGGCCAGCAACAGTCCGGCCGCTGTGGATAGCGCCGCCGCCAACCCTCCGGCAGCCACAAGAGCGATAACCCAGTTGGGCAACCGTGCAATCTCAGGATTGGCCAGCACCATAATGTCTTGATCAACCGTGGTCAGCTCGTTCGCTACCGGGTCGGCCGTATAGACGATGTGACCATCATTGTTTTTGTCCTCAAAGGCCAGTAACCCGGTCTTCTCCCAATTCTGAAACCACTGTGGTCGCTCATCGATAGCCAAATACTCACCCGGCTCCGGCTCCATCGTACTGATCAGGTTGAGTCGCGCCATGCCGGCGACTGCGGGCGCAGTGGTATAGAGAATAGCGATAAACACCAGTGCCCATCCCGCAGACGAGCGAGCATCCTTTACGCTCGGTACAGTAAAAAATCGTATGATGACATGCGGCAACCCCGCCGTCCCTATCATCAGAGACAGGGTAAACGCGAACATATTGAGCCCACTGAGACGCACATCAGTGGTGTACTCTTTGAACCCCAGTTCCGTGACGACCTGGTCCAGACGATCGAGAAGATAGACATCTGAATTTACCAGTGTACTGCCCAGCCCAAGTTGCGGAATCACGTTACCCGTCAGTTGCAGACTGATAAAAATGACCGGGATGGTGTAGGCCAGTATGAGCACACAGTACTGTGCAATCTGTGTATATGTGATGCTCTTCATGCCACCGAGCACGGCGTAGAAAAAGACAATGACCATTCCCACGTAGAGACCGGTATCGTATTCGACTTCCAGAAAACGGGAGAAAGCCACACCCACCCCTTTCATCTGGCCAATAACATAGGTTACGGAGCAAATAATCAGGCATACGACAGCCACCGCTCGGGCCGCGGTGGAGTAATAGCGGTCACCGATAAACTCCGGCACCGTAAATTTTCCGTACTTACGCAGGTAGGGCGCGACCAGCATAGCCAGAATCACAAAGCCCCCGGTCCAGCCCATCAGGAAAACGCTGCCACCGTACCCCATGAAGGCGATCATGCCGGCCATGGAGATAAAAGAGGCGGCCGACATCCAGTCCGCTGCTGTAGCCATTCCGTTGAGAACAGGGTGAATGCCACCACCGGCGATATAGAAATCTTTGGTGGTCGCGGCTCGAGTCCAGAGTGCGATTCCGATATAGAGCGCAAAACTTGCGCCGACTACCAGGTAAGTCAGTGTCCGAAGATCCATTGCGTTCCCTCCTACCCGTCGCTACTCATCGTCTACGCCGAACTCACGGTCCAGTGCAGCCATTCTTTTCGCGTAGTAGAAAATTAACGCAACAAATACATAGATGGATCCCTGTTGTGCGAACCAGAAGCCCAGCTTGTAACCGCCGATCTGAACTTGATTCAACACATCTACCAACAATATGCCGCACCCAAAGCTGACGGCAAACCAGATCAGTAGAAGTTTTGTGACCAGTGAAATATTTCGTCGCCAGTATTGTCTGGCTCGCTCCTGAGATAACCGGGGCACAACACCCTCCCTACCATTGTTATTGTTGCCGCTACTATAGTGGGTATCCTCGCTCGATGCATCCCGGAGCAGGCTAACGACGAGCCTGCACAGAGTCATTCATGCTCGGTGTTGCGCCAAAATAGCAGTCAAAGTTGCATTGTATGCAATTGCCTTTATTGCTATTTTCTTTTTTGGTAACCGGCGCACATCGGCGCCAGCAAATGGAGATCGAGCAAATGGCCACAGCAAAGAAGAAGGCACCGACCAAGAGAAAAGCACCTGTTAAGAAAAAGGCACCCGTCAAGAAGAAGGCTCCGGCCAAAAGAAAGGCTCCGGCCAGCAAGCAAGCAGCTGCGAAAAAATCGGATGTCAGCGGTTTTTTCAGCAACGCATTCCAGGAAGCCTGGGATCAGTTGGATGAATGGGTCGATACAGCCAAGCTGAAAGCGAAGGAGCTGGCGGCAGAAGAAAAGCTCCAGCAGAAAAAGGCGGAACTTGCCATCAAGGCTGAAGTCGACCGTGCAAAACACCTGGCAGACCAGGCAGAGAAATGGATGCGCGATCGCATCAAGGCTGACACCAAAAAAATCAACGCCTATGAGAAAAAGCTGAAGAAACAACTGCGTGCTGCAGAGAAGAAGCTGAAGGCGCAGGCAAAAGCGGCCGAGAAAAAGGCGAAAAAGCAGGGTAAGGAACTGAAAAAGAACATTCAGGAAATCACCCAAAAAGTATCGCCCAAGCCCAAACCAAAGGCCAAAACAAAAACCAAAGCTAAAGCTAAAGCTAAAGCTAAAGCTAAAGCTAAAGCTAAAACCAAAGCGAAGGTGAAGGCGAAAGCGGCACCGAAAAGAAAAGCGGCGCCTAAAAGGAAAGCAAAGACTCGCGTAACAAAATAGCCCTGGCTTGAACACATAAAAAAGCCCGGCAGGATCTCTCCTGCCGGGCTTTTTTATTGTCAGTGCTTATACTGCCTCGGGTACCCATCTTGTGGCAGATACAGTGGCTGCAAACTCTGTATACAGTCCCCCACCCCCTGACATCCAAGCTTACGCGATAGCGGACTCAGCAACGTAAATGGGCTGAATCCGCCAGCGCGGTCGCATCTTTCGCTAGAACTGTACTCGCTTGGTAAAACCACCATCGACCACCAGATTCACCCCAGTGATAAAGGCGGCAGCCGGGCTGGCGAGAAATACGACAGCATTGGCCACTTCTTCCGGTGTACCGAGTCGGCCGGTGGGGGATGACTCCAGAGTACTATCATAGATTTCTGTAGCGTGGTTTTTGATCATATCCCAGCTACCGCCATCAACAAATGTCGGGCCGGGTGATACTGTATTCACACGAATACCTGTGCTGGCCACCGACTGGCTCAACTGGGCTCCATACGTTATCAGTGCGGCTTTCAACGCGTTATAGGGCTGCGGCATCAGGAAGTTTTCCACGGCCGCTGTAGAACTCATCAGGATGATAGAACCGGCATCGGATTTTTCCAGGAATGGCAGTGCTTCTTCAATGCCGCGCGTGGTGCCCAGAATGTCTGTTTCGAAGTTGTTGCGCCAGCCCTCTTCACCTACGACGCCGCCACCGGCACTGGCCATACCGATAAAGATATCAATACCACCGAGTTCCTCTGCCGCCTTGACGATCCATGCGCGATAAGACGCATCATCGGTAACGTCAACAACAGCACCGGTAGCCTTAACGCCTTTGGCAGCCAGTGACGCCACAGCTTCATCGATGTTTTCCTGATTCCGTGCGCAAAGCGCTACATTTGCACCTTCCGCGGCCAATAGCTCAGCGCACGCTCTGCCAATACCTCTGGCACCGCCAACGATGACTGCGTTCTTACCATTCAGATTGAGATCCATGATTCCCTCTCGTTTGTGTTGTGTACGCCATTTGGCTTGGACGAACGATAGTAACCGAATGAGTATAAAAAACAATCAGGCTAGCTTGTATTATTTAGTTCGGCCTCTATTGAGCCTGCTCAGCGCGATCAAACCGCATGTCATGGTGCCTGTGTTGTAACGCCACAGAGGGCTTTAGCTACTGGCAGCCGCAGAAGAAAGATAGCGATTGCTGCGTTTAATTTAGTCTAGACCAGACAGTTGGCGTCAAATACACTGGGGCCATAATTGATAACAAGGTTACTGCCATGAAATTGTCCCGTACCAGAGTATTACTCAGTCTGTTGCTCACCATCGCCGTTGTCAGCGGTTGTAAAGAAAACCCCACTATCGCCGAGGCATGTGTTGCCGGCCCGAATGGCGGCAACCCGGTCATTATTGTGGGCGGCACCTTCAGCCCGGCCATTGCCAATGAGTTATTCCTGGGCAACGCCATACAGGCGAAGGGCTACACACATTGCGTGTTGGAACTGAAGGGCGCAGAGGAACTCGGGGATCTTCCTGGCACCATGAATGTCCTTGTTTCTGCTGGAGCATTGAAGTTTTTTGTTGAAGATGTACTGGAGTGGTCCGGTGCGACGCAGGTGGACCTGGTAGGACACTCGCAGGGCGTGCTGGCTGCGCGCTCCTACATCAAGGATTTCGGCGGAGCCGCGCAAGTTGGCACACTGGTGTCTTTATCGGGGCCAAATTCTGGCGTTGACTCCATCCCGTTACTGGATTTCTTCGTTGGACCAGTACTGGGCGCATTCGGTGTCGACTGTGACGAAGTTGCACCTTGCGTGCAAATGCAGATCGGGTCGGAGTTTCTCACCAATCTCAATGCAGGCGATATGACTCCGGGCAACGTGAAGTACTACGCGTTCTATACCAACAACGATGAACTGGTTTGGTATTGGGACGAAGGGCCATTCGGTATCCCGTTCGTGAATTATGACAATGCCAAACTCGGGTCCGGTGCCACCAATATTGAAATAGGTGAGATGTGCCCCTTCCGTATTGTCGGCCACCTGGGAATGATCGCCGACCCTGTCCCCATTCACATGACACTGGATGCACTTGCTGGCAAAAAGATTTCAGTCCCGTTCCTGACATGCTGGCTGCCGCCGGTTGTGATATAGCGCAATCCAGAGTCCCTCATAACAGCGAACTGACCTATGCACTGCTGAATACAGTGGTGCAGGCGATGTCTTTGATAGCTCCAAATGCTAAATGGAAATCGCGATAGCGCTCAAACGGCCATCACGAATAGTAAAGTCGGAGCGTGGTTGAGACTGTCGTCGATAGGGTTTGACTGCTGGCTGTCAGCAGGGCACGAGTGCCTGCAACGGAAGATAAACCTATAAGACTAAATTATTTCGTTACGTCCCAAATGGCGCTGTGGCCATAGCAGACGTTTTGCAAGCCAATTTCTAAAGATGCTAAAGAAATGGCGGAGCGGACGTCCGCCATATACCAATTTACACTCTCCCCACAACATCATCCACTAGCGTCTATTGCCAGCCACATAGTCATTATATCTTATTGTTTTTAAACACTTTGTTTACTAATAATACACGCAAAGAAAATAATTATTTAGTTGCTAACGTCTAGCGGCGTCCAGTAGAATCCACGACCAAGGTGTATAAAAGAATGTATAACAGGGTATAAAGAATGGGGCGACGTCATAACCTTACCGCCAAGGATGTTGGGAAAAAGTCGCGCACCCCGGGCATGCTCTCCGATGGCGACGGTCTGTATCTGAGCACCTCAGAATCACTCACCCAATCATGGGTATACCGCTACAAAAGGCACGGTAAAGAGCACCGCACCGGGCTCGGATCAACGCGAGACGTCTCACTTGCCGAGGCGCGGAAGGCCGCAGAAGAGTACCGTAAAGCGGTTAGAGCGGGAAAAGACCCCCGGAGCAATGATTCGATAACCTTCAAGGAAGCCGCCAGACAGTATATTGACACTCACTCTCCTGGCTGGAGAAACGCCAAACACAAGCAACAGTGGGAGAACACCCTCGAGACCTACGCCGAACCAGTTTTCGGCCACCTCCCTGTAAGCGAAATCGACCTCAACCTAGTGCTCCGCGTTATTCAGCCGATTTGGGGAGAAAAAACCGAGACTGCCAGCCGCGTAAGGATGCGGATCGAAAACGTACTCGCCTGGGCTACTGTGAAGGGCTACCGGAGCGGATTCAATCCTGCGGTTTGGCGCGGTAATTTGGACGCTGTATTACCCGCGAAAAGCAAAATTCAGAAAGTCCAGCACCTAGCCGCCCTACCCTATGGCGAGCTTCCCGCTCTATTCCCTCAACTAGCCGGAATCGACGCTATCGGTGCGCGCGCCGTGTGCTTCGCAATACTCACCGCAGCACGATCAGGAGAGGTTCGCTACGCGCGTCGAGACGAAATACAGGGCGACCTGTGGGTTATCCCCCCGGATCGAATGAAGGCCGGTAAAGAGCACCGTGTACCGCTCTCACCCCCTGCCCTAGCTATACTCGACCAAATAGACAATTCAAACGAGCATATCTTTGCCGGCCCACGAGGAAAGCCCATATCCGACATGACAATGGGCAAACTACTAAAAAGTCGTCGGGCTGGGATCACAGTCCACGGATTTCGATCCACCTTCCGCGACTGGGTCGCAGAAGAAACCAATTACCCCAATCACATCGCCGAAATGGCGCTGGCCCATACGATCGGAAACCAGGTCGAGGCGGCGTACAGGCGGGGTGACCTGCTACAAAAACGGCGCGAGCTTATGGATGCTTGGGCCGCTTATGTAACGACCGCCCCAGGTGCAGCCACACCCAAAGCGGTCTAATCACAACGCGACTACAAAGGAGTTCGCAATATGACTATCGACAATTCTACTATTAACCGCCCCGCTTCGCTCACCCCCGAACGCATAAAGCGAATGTCGGGCGAGATATGTAACCTAGCGCTTTCTATCGCCGATATGTGCGATAACGGTATAAACGATCCGAGCCAGGCAACACCCGCCCAACTTGTCGCGATTAAAGCGATGGCGCGCAATGTTGGCGCATTGGGCGATCAGGTCGGCGGCGGCGAGTACATGACCGACGCACTCGAATGGCTCGGGGGGGCGGGATAAACATGGCAAATCTAATCGAACCCAATCTACTGTATTTGATTGACAGGGCGAAACTCGGAGAAACATGGGCATCAGCCGAATTGCTGCGCTATGCGGCCAAGTCTTTGCCTGCCGGTGACCTACACCCACGCGTAGCCGAATGGCTCTCTGTCGCGCTCACACATGCTGTAGAAAATCCTGCCAAGGCAAGAAATGCACTCGGACTCGCCGAGAAGTCGGGACAAAAGGCCTCCACAAAAGAGGCGGTATCAATTCGAAATGCCTCGATTTGCGCATGGGCAGAGGAGGACATTCTCAAGGGTGTGGCCTTGGAGTCTATCGCCCGAGCGTTCCTCCTCCAGCTTCGGCCCGATAGCCAGGAAGTAGACTGGGGTTTCGTGGATCGCCTCCATAATGGCGACCTGAAGCAACGGGCGACGTCTACTGTTTTAAGGGCGTATGTGTGCGATGGGTCGATAGGATATACATTTGAGGAAAGCAAAGATGTGCGGGCTGCATTAACGGATGCCTATAAGAATTTGACAGGAAAGACGACCGTTGAAGGTATCCTCGCCCCCTACCGTGACGCGCTTAACCACAAAACCATATAGCCCCGCCCTCTATAAGAACCAATCGCTACAAGCCCTCCAGCCAATAAGTAATTTATTGCTGGAGGGAAACAATTAAACACCCTAGCAACGCCCCTCCAGCCCCAGATAATCTACCCTCATGGACGCTGAAATGGATCAGCAGACAGATAAAGAGGGTTCACAATGAAAACAGAAACGCATCAGCAAAAGGCCGGTACCGATCCTTCGGTTACCCTAATGCGATTACCGCAAGTACAGCAACACGTTCCACTTTGCCGCGCAAAAATATACCAAATGATGGAGGCCGGAGAATTTCCGAGGCCAGTAAATCTTGGAACTCGCTCTGTGGCATGGGTTGCGACCGAGGTGCTGGAGTGGGTCGAAACCCGAATTGCACTTCGCTCGAAATGGAACATCCAGTGAACACAGCGCCCAGTGAAAAGTCAGCACGAGCGCCACACACTACGCTAGTTCAATTTGCTGCGGAGTGCCACGTTTCCCTGAGAAAGCTACAGCTCGAAGTAAAAGCCGGCACTCTTGAAATTACTCGGGTCGGACGGACTCCGTTCGTAACGAAAGAGCAGAAGGTGCTGTATCTATCCCGGAAGCGGGAGGCAAATTCCCGGCGTACCTATGCTGAGGAACGCGAGCTTGAGCGGGCGGGTTTCCGTGGGGGTGAATGTGGCTGAGCACGACGAATCGAACATTGATATAGACCTTTATGAGCAAGAGGAGGAAGTCGAGTGCTGGGAGTTTGAAGGCCAGCATCCAGCGTTGATTCACGTTGAAAAATTTCTTAACGAGTCCGCGCATACCAGATGGTTAGTGGAAGGCATGCTGGCACACAACTCGCTGGCAATGGTATTTGGGCCGCCTGGGGCAGGAAAATCATTTTTTTCGATTGATCTATCGCTACAGGTGGCTAGTAGCAACGCGGGCGACAAATTCCACGGAAAATCGATCAATGCTTGCGAGTGCGTGCTTTATGTGACTGCCGAGGGGCGAGACGGCGTGCGCGACAGAGTCGACGGGTGGATGGATTATAACAAGGTTGAAGCTAAAGAATCGAGGTTTTTTATATGGGATACCGAGGGGGCCCCGCTTGACCTCCTAGACGCGGATTGTGTGGGTGAATTTATCAAGGTGGTTGACTGCCGCTACCCATGGAGTCTGGTTGTGATTGATACTCTCGCTCGTTGCTTTGGGAGCGGCGACGAAAATTCAACACGAGACATGAGCACGGCCGTCGCGTCCTTGGAAAAGATCAGGGCAGCAACCCGGGCCTGTGTGCTTGTTGTCCACCATACCGGCAAGGGCGACGCTAACAGCGCTCGTGGATCGAACGCAATAAAGGCCGCGATTAACACCGAAATCAAAGTGAGACCTTCCGACAGCGGGTTTCAAGTTTCCTGTACGAAGCAGAAAGACGCCGAGCCATTCACTTCATTTCGTCTCGACATACGTCCGCACTCATTTGTTACCGAGGCTCACGGTTTAAGGAGAGAGATTAGTACCGCAATAGCGACCCGGCACGCCGGCGAGCCAGAGAAGAATTCTCCGCGAGGTCGCGTTACAGAGAATCGCCGGGCTGTCCTTCAAGTGATCACAGCCCTATCAGAGGAGTCACCAGGTAAACGTATCCTTCTATCTGTAGCGGACTTTAACGGGCGCCTCTCGAACGTCAAGCCAGGCATAGCGAAAGGCTCAGCATCAGCTGCGCTTAAGTGGGCGGTTGAAGAAAATATTCTCCTCCGACCAAATGATGCGCAGATAGAAATAGGGCCGTCATTTGAGCCGCTCAAATAGGTTCAGAAAGTAAGCTGAACCGACCCACTGGTTCAGATGCGTTTCTGAACCACTTTCTGAACCATCTGAACCGGTTCAGAAATGGAACGCCCGAAAATAAAGGGCTAGCGGCCTGCATTCTGAACCACCTGAACCAGTTCAGCTTAAGGAGAGTTGGTTCAGCTTCGGGGGGTGTGTCTTAAGACACCCCCTAGAGCTGAACTCCAAAATATCGCGGTCGAAGCTCTAGGATTATTCGCCCCAAGATTGAAATACAGAGTATTGCGCGCAGATTCGCGCTGGTTCGTTTAAGACGAAATATATAGGGCAAGGCCAGTTGTTTCAGTAGCAACGACTACGGTCGCTCAGGCAAACTTAAATTTCTCCCGAAAACACAAACGAGGTTTTGAAGCATGGCGCACACCGTAGGAAAGGCGCAAGTTATCAAGGTTGACGACACGCTGGCCGAAGGAGCCGACGAGGTTATGCGGCTTTGGAAAGAGGTTGGGTTTAACGGCCCGAAACCGAACTTTGCTAATGCAGTGCGGTACCTGATCTCTATCGGCATTCAGTTCGAAAAATTCAGAATGCTGGAGAGCAAATACTGTTTCTCGACAGAGCAGGCGATGCGGCTCCATGCACACAAAATGCGACAGGGTCGAGAGGCCACTCCTGACGAGGAGCCTAAGTAATGACAGCTCCCGCTAAAGGAACAAACTGGTACGGAATCAACGCTGCTGCGAACGGCTCGATTGCAATCTCCATTTTTGACGAAATCGGCGCTTGGGGAACCTCCGCCGCCAGCTTCATACAAGAATTGAACAGCCACGCAGACGTAACCGAAATCAATCTTTCGATACATTCTCCGGGCGGCTCGGTTTGGGAGGGGCTCGCAATATACAACGCCTTAGTAGAGCACCCGGCGACGGTCAACGTGTATATCGCCGGACTGGCGGCGTCGATGGCCTCGGCAATAGCAATGGCCGGCGACAGCATTACCATTCCGGAAGATGCGTTCATGATGGTTCATTGCCCGCGCGGGGGTGCAACCGGAAAAGCCGGTGATATGCGCGAATATGCCGACCTGTTGGATCAGGCAGAAGAAACGCTAACCAATATCTACGCCAAAAGAACCGGGCTTCCCCGAGACGAAATCGGCGGGCTACTGGCCGGTGAAACTTGGATGCCTGGCTCTGAATGCGTAGCCAAAGGGTTCGCCGATAAGCTGGCCGAACCGGTCAAGATGGCGGCAACTGCAAACCCCGATTCTTTCGGCGTTTTCGCGGCCTTACCGGACAGCGCAAAAAACCTTATTGGTAAGGTCGAGCCATCGGCGGAAGCAAAACAGATCAAAGCCCTGTTGGCAGACAAGGCCCGGCGAGAGGAAATTGCCGCCGCCCTGAAGGGTCACGAGGACAATCCCCAAATAGCTGCGCTAATAAGCGACGGCACATTCGAAAATATTTCATCTAACGAAGCGAGTGAATTGATTATGACAGCAATTGGATCAACCAAAACCCCGAGCGCCGCACAAATCCATGTTGGTAACGGTGCGATTGTTCGCGACGTTATCACTGACGCTCTCCAGGCCCGCGCACATCTCGGACAACTACAGGATAAGGGTAACCCCTACCAAGCGGCCAGCCTGCTTGATATGGCTCGTGCGTCGCTTATACAGAATGGCGTCGGAATTGCAGCAATGGCTCCTATGCAAGTGGTAGCGGCCGCATTCACTCACGGTAGCGGGGACTTCGGCTTTGTATTGGCCGATGTCGCCGAGAAAGCTATGCTGAAAGGATGGCAGGAAGCGGGCGAAACCTTCCAAAAGTGGACAGTCAAAGGCAGTGTATCGAGCTTCCGGCCCGCGCATCGAGCAGCAATTTCTGACTATCCTGCATTGCCGGTGGTTCGAGAAGGCGCGGAGTTCACACACGCGACCATAGACAACAGTGGCGAAACAATCGCGCTCGCTACTTACGGCAGCCTGTTCGGTATTACGCGCCAGGCGATCATCAATGACGATTTGTCAGCATTTGACCGCATCCCGCGCGCACAAGGTATTGCGGCCATGCGAACTATTGGCGACCTGGTATACGCTGTGCTGGCTGCCAACGCCGCTATGGGCGATGGCGTCTCTTTGTTCCATGCGAACCACGGGAACACGAGTACTGACGCTCTCGACGTCGCCGGACTGTCAGCGGCTCGAAAGGCTATGCGACTGCAAACCGATGCGAACGGGCAGGCCCTGAACATTGGCGCGAAATACTTGATCGTCCCTGCCGCTCTCGAAACACAAGCGGAGACTGTTTTGAAATCAACCTCGATAGCAAGCGAGACCAATTCCGGCATTGCTAATCCTGTCGGTAACATGGCCGAGATCATCACTGAAAGCCGCCTCGATGCCAACGACGCCGACACCTGGTATCTGGCTGCCGAGGGCGAGACTATCGAGGTAGCGTACCTGCACGGTGTCGACGCTCCATACCTGGAGCAGCAGCAAGGTTTCACAGTCGATGGCGTGGCATTCAAGGTCAGGATTGACGCTGGTGTGGCGCCGCTCGATCATCGCGGAATGTACCGCGCAACCGGCGGTATGCCGTCCTGATCCAATTACCCCCGAGCGGCATGCCTCGGGGGTGAAAGTCCCACGACCTCGCGGTGTGGGCATCCCGAAGGGGAGGCGTGACAGGCAGTACGCGGCCTGTTGTGACCTCCCCTTCATCTTTTCGGCCGGGCGGGCACGCGGTCGGGTAAAAAATCAAAAGGTACTCCCGATGGCCTCGGCACAAGGGGGCGCGGAGGCTCGACGCGCAACTATTTACGAGAATTTTTCGCTAGAGTTTCTATTTCTAATGTCAATCCAAAAAAAAGAAAAACCGGCCGGGACGATTGGAAAAAAGGATATATGTGCGGCGCTCGGGATAACGCCGCAAGGGCTGGGAAAATGGGGTTTAAAGCCCGTGGCAAAGATTGGCCGCGAGGTTTTTTTGACCTCGAGCAAGTTTGCGTAAAGTACGCGGAAAAGCGCCTTGCAACAGAAACTAGCGAAACCGGCGACGGCGAGGACGCGAAACGATGGACCAGGCTTGGCAACACAAAAAGACTCCTCGCAGGGATTGCCTATTACATCGAGCTATAACTGCCGCAACGCTCTAGCGTACTGGCCGACCGAACCCGACCTCGCGACGTTTTGCCGCTCTGGCGCTCCGTGAACTTTGACGATTCAGGAGATGTTTTCGATCTGGTGGATTCTGCTCGATCCACCCTTGCGAGGATAATTGCCTGTGCTCCGTCTGATTACTCAGTATATATCTGAATCAAATAAAAACAGAAGTATTGCCCACACTTCTATAAAGAACAGACAATTTTCGAGATCAAGTGCACGCCGATTAGTGACGCACCAGAGAAACGCTAAACGTGAAATTAAAAGTTTGATTTTACGATGCCAGCTACGTGGCGAAAACGGCCCGCTTTAGAGGTTTATCCAAGCCATTCAATACATTATCTCTATTTCGATGATGCATACTTCGAAAAAATGTATCGAAAAGAATACAAAATATGACTGTCATATTCTTTGATATTCGCATAAAAATGTCAGAACATGCCTTGGCGCGCACAGTATCAAACATAGGGATATCTGCGAGAGAGGTCAACTGCTCCATGTTCTGACTTGTAGCGGTGTGAGCGTCCATACATAACAGACCGTAGTCCCCTCGTAACTGGCTGACGCATTTCTGAACGAATGGTGTTTTTTTAAAAATATCTAGCTTTAAAGCGGTTTGCATCAACGTAAAAACATTCTTTTCCGTGAGAAGCCCGCTCTCCTCGATCCCACCTAAAGCTCTGAGAAAATTCTCTATGGAAACTCGAAGCATAATTCTAGATGCTTTGTAGTTGCCGCTTGACCAGTTAAAAAAGGAGGAACCCAAATCTGATACAGCCTCCGAAATGCGAAGGATAATATCATCGCTACATCGCGCTTCGCTCTCTAAAAAAACCTCCTTTCTATGAATCAATTCTGCATTCCATGACAAAACAGAAAAATAACATTTGTGCATTAATTTTATAGAGGCTAGATAGTTTGGATCGCATAGATTCTGGGAAAGACTAAAGTTACCGAGATAAGATTCTAGTCTTTCAAAATCAGTCGCACATTCCCTTGTCATGCTATCGCGCCAAGTTTCTTATAGTCTCATTCCACGAAAAACCAATTGAATCACGCTCTTTTGCGACTTGCCTTATTTTATCCGCATTCCCTGTGATTAATGCCAGGGAGGAAACCATTTCCTCGAGTTGCTTATCATCAAGTCGATCAGACTCGCAAACTATCATGCCAATCAACTCATACTTTGAACGCTTCTCCACCCTAGGAATCTTGATGCCGAGAACATCATCTGCAAATCCTGCAATATCTTCGTTTTTGGGGAATAGCTTCCTGTCCTGAAAAAGTCTTGGAAGTATGCCAATCAAATAGTGTATGTTGGGATTTGGCGAAGCATACTTGGTAGTTGATCCGGAGAGGGACTCTTTGGCACGCAAGGAATCCCGAAGCAATTCTGGAATCTCACGAAAACTAATACTCCGCTTAGAATCCAATAGCCATGAAATCTCTTCGATAAGGTCTATTGCTCGCTTTACTCTGGTTTCGTCAGAAATCGCTTTGGGGCGCTTTCCGCTTTTCTCACTCATTTCCGTTAACTCTTTCTAAAAGCTCATTGGTGATTCGGGTGAGCGAATGCTTCGCTTCCGCGTTTGTACCTGACAGTATTTGAGTTTGCTCAAGCTGGCTCTTGGCGATTGCCGTCCGCTTGGGTAATGATACTGCGTAAAGATGCCTCTTCCAATATTTGTCTTTCTTAAGGTTCCTCTCGGCATTCTGAAAGACAAGTGTATGTGGTTCAGCAAGTGTCAATACTAAGCCTGCGCAGGATAACTTTAGGCCGAAATTATCCTTCCTTTCATCAATGATGCCTTTTAAAAGATCAATTCCTGTGAGAGACAGCGGGTCCGCTTTAACAGNGATCAAATAATAATCGGACGCTATCAACGCACTAGTCATCCAAATTGAGGGCGTGGGCGGCGTGTCGATGATAACAAAGTCGTAATTCTCCTCCATTTTAAGGAGATAGTTTTTCAGCCGATTCTCTCGCCCTTCCCCGGGAGCCATTTCCAGCCTGATCAATTCTAGGTTTCCAGGCAGCAAATCGAACCCGGCCGGAACTCGAACAAGCTCAATTTCTTCCAATTGTTTTGGTGGAAGGTTGGTTGTATCACCAGCGGTGCTGGCCGAAACTCTGTGACTCCTATCAAATACGGAGAGTATGGAGCCGCTACCGTCCTCCAAATGCTTCACATATGACTCGGGCGACATTAGGCATTGCGTGGCATTAAACTGAGGGTCAACGTCTACCAAAAGAACTCTGGCCTCGTGTCTGCGAGCGAGACAGTCTGCAATGTTAACGGCTAATGTCGTCTTTGCCACGCCACCTTTCATGTTTATTAGACTTATAACTTTCATTTTTAACTTCTTCAAAAACCAATAGGTAGATAACGAAGGGCTCCAACAAACCGAGTTTATTGGAGAATGGATAGTATCTCAGTAACTATGAAAAAACGAATAGCTTGACTTTAGTTAAATGTTTCTAGACATCCAAATGACGAGTTCAACCAACGTTAGTAATTTGCTAGCACCCTGGGATCGTTTTTGGCACAGCCGACATTATCAACTGGGTAACTCCGTTCGAAGCGCGCCATACCGACTCAGCGATCAAAAGCGCCTTTTAGAGAGCTTCGAGATTGCCCCCGAGATTGGACGAGTCGGCACTGTAGTTGATCCTCTCAAGAATCTGCTCTACAAAGGCAGCTTATTACAGATATCTGACAAGTAGATCGGACGCCAAAACCAAAGCGTACAAAAAAAGGTATAAAATCATACCCCAGAAACGACGAAACCCCTATAATAATAGAGGTTTCACGATAATAAATGGCGGAGCGGACGGGACTCGAACCCGCGACCCCCGGCGTGACAGGCCGGTATTCTAACCAACTGAACTACCGCTCCACGGTAGAAAACTCTCGATAAATGGTGGGTGGTGACGGGATCGAACCGCCGACCCTCTGCTTGTAAGGCAGATGCTCTCCCAGCTGAGCTAACCACCCCAAAAACCGAGAACGCGCATTATAGAGATTCTGGTTGGGTGGTCAATGCCTGACTCGGTAATTTGCAAAAAAAATAGAAATATTAAAAGCCGTTGATTTTAGTAGTAAAATAAATCCGACTCTCATTGACCAAAAGCGCCGCGACGACAGCGACCTCATCCACCTGTTATTTCACGCGCCAAACACCGAGCACACGCTAATGGAAATCTACAAAGAGTTTCACTTTGAAGCCGCACATCGCCTGCCTAACGTTCCCGAGGGACACAAGTGCTCGCGACTGCATGGCCATTCTTTTCATGTGCGATTGGTCGTTGCGGGTGACGCACCCGAACCCGAGGGTTGGGTGATGGACTTCGCTGAACTGAAATCTGCGTTCAAGCCGCTGTACGATCAACTGGACCACCGCTACCTGAATGACATTCCTGGCCTGGACAACCCTACCAGCGAGAATATCGCCGTGTGGATATGGAATAGGCTCAAACCGGACGTGCCGCTGTTACACGAAGTGGAGATCCGAGAGACCTGCACCAGCGGTTGTATTTACCGCGGCGAGTAAAATTTCTTCATTGCTTCGTAACATTATGACAGCGACATAGCGCTAAACCTACGCGCTGTAAAAAAGCGGTAACATACCGAAAATCACTTGACGAATGCTAAGAGACTACGCAAGTAGTACTTTTTCAATCTGCCAGGGTAACGTTACCTCTCTTCACACCCCAAATTGTTTCCAAAACTGATGCTGAAGTTACTTGAAGTAGCACTACCACAAATGTTATGCACACCACACACTGCAATTGCCTGTTTCACACAGTTAGCATTTTCTTTGCATTTAAATACTCACGTTACCCTCTTAAGCTATTGTTTTATATACAAATTGACTGATTGTACATTTTTTAACCAATCTGTGACGCAGTACCGTATGAAGGGACTTGCGAGCTACCTGAACAATTTATTCACGGAGTTATCCACAGTTTCTGTGGAAAAATGATGGCTAACGAAAGTGTTACAGAAGCGCTCGATTAAGAAACAAAGTTGCTGATAACTGCCCTGCCCCACATACCCTATTTCCCCATTACAACGAGCACGTTCAGCTCGCCTCAGCACACAGTACCTGTTGCAGATAGGCCCGTAGTGCCTTGCGGGATGCCAGCTCCACACCCATTTTAGGAAACATAACCAGCGAAACTGCCAGACGGACGACAAGGTCTGTCACAAAATCGACACGGACTTGCGGATTGATTTCGCCCGTCGCCTGCGCCATGCGGATGTGGGGCGGCCAAAAAGAGAGGCTGCGATGGTAAAACTTCGGATCGAGAAACATCATGGCCAGCGTCTCGGGCTCGACTTCGGCCAGCGAGGCAAATATTCCTGCCTGCATATCCTTGCGGCCAGCGAGTACCGAGAGAGTGACTTTGTCCACCAGGGTTGTTTCTTTGTCGAGTTGTTGTTCGGTGCGATTGAGGAATCGCTCCTGCTGCCGTCTGATAATTCCTTCAACCAATTCTTCTTTGGCGCTGAAGTAGCGATATATCGAGCCCCGCGATAGTTTGCCAACACGCGCCACCTCGCCCATAGAGGTACGGCGTATACCGAAGCGAAGAATACACTGCTCCCCCGCATCCAGTATCCTGACAACCATCGGATCGTCGTAGTTCAGTGCGTTAAACTGCATGTCCGACATTGCGACAACCGCTGCCTTGACCATTGAAGAATATTGAACAATAATCATTTTTTGTACATTTGTCTATTTGTGCAGGCAGCCGCTTACTCTGCCGCATAAACGAATCCCAAGTATCAGCTCTGATGAGAAAGGTGGCGTCCATGGCCGAATCCCGTTCAAGCTATGATTACATTATCGTCGGCGCTGGCTCTGCTGGCTGCGCCCTGGCGTATCGACTATCGCGTGAAGCCAGCCGTAAAGTGCTGTTGCTGGAAGCCGGAGGCAAGGACAGCTCACCACTGATCCACACCCCGCTGGGCTTTGCATTCCTGATGAAAAACCCCAAGGTCAATTGGTGCTACGAGACTGAGCCTGAGCCCAATATGCACCACCGGCGTATCTCGTGGCCGCGAGGAAAAGTGCTGGGCGGCACCAGTTGCATCAACGGCATGGTCTATATTCGCGGGCAGCGCGAGGATTACGACCTGTGGAGTGAACAGGGCAACACCGGCTGGTCCTATGACGAAGTGCTGCCCTACTTCAAACGCTCCGAGCACAAAGCCGAGGGCGCCAATGACTACCATGGCTACGGAGGCCCCCTCTGGGTGGAGGATGTCGCTGACGAGCAGAAGCTGGAACTCGCCGACATCTACATACAGGCCGCGATACAGAGTGATCTGCCCTACAACCCGGATTTCAACGGCGCCACACAGGAAGGCGCCGGTTACTACCAGGTCAATATCCGCAAGGGAAAGCGGCAGAGCACTGCGCGTACTTTCCTGCGGGAGTGTCAGAGCCGCCCCAACCTCACCATCAAGACCGGTGCTCTGTGCGAGAAAATCCTGATGGAAGACGGCGCAGCTGTCGGCGTGGAATACAGCGTTAGCGGGAAAAAAGAGACACAGACCCTGCGCGCCTATGCCAACAGCGAAGTTATTCTGTGCGGCGGCGTGATCAATTCGCCACAACTGCTGGAGTTGTCGGGCATTGGCGATAAGACTCATCTTGAAACATTGAATATCCCGGTTGAGAAACACCTTCCCGGCGTGGGTGAAAACCTGCAGGACCACCTGACGATCAACGTTCAGCAGGGCCTGCATGGGGTGCCTACTTTTTACGAGGAAAGCCGCCCCCTTGCAATGGTCAGGAACATTTTCAAATACCTGATGAAAGGCCGTGGCCTGCTAGCGCACCCAGCGTCACAGGTGGGCGTGTTTTTCCGCACCGACGCCAAAGTGAAACGTCCCGATGCCCAGATTCATTTCGCCCCCGCTGCGAGTGAGCCCGATGCCAAGGGCAACCTGAAGCCCAAACCGGGCACTACCGCCACTGTTTGCTACCTGCGTCCCGAGAGCCGCGGTAGCGTGCATATATGCAGTACAGATCCAGCCAAGGCCCCTGCCATTCGCGCCAACTATCTGGATGTAGAAAATGACCGCACTGCGATCGTCGCCGCATTGCGCCGGGTGCGGGAAATTTTCCGTTCACCCGCACTGGACAAACACCTTGGCGACGAATTCAAGCCCGGAGCGCTGACACAAAGTGATGAACAGATCCTGGACTACATTCGAGCCGAGGCCGAATCGGTTTACCACCCGGTCGGCACCTGCAAGATGGGTTCCGACGAAATGGCAGTGGTAGATGAGCGCCTGCGCGTGCGCGGTGTTCAACGCCTGCGGGTGGCAGATGCCTCCATCATGCCGACCATCGTTTCGGGGAACACGAATGCCCCGTCCATCATGATCGCCGAGAAGTGCGCGGACATGCTACTTCAGGATGCCGGGCTGAATGTCACATTACCTGAGCCACACACTGTAAAAGCCAAGCCCGGCAAGCGCAAAACGACTAAAACCGCTGCCACCGCCTAAGCGAACAGAGAGGAACCTGAAATGAATGCACCCGTAAAAGACAGTTCCGCCGAGACCGAACTTAGCGTCATTCTTGCCGGTCAACGCAAGGCTTTTCGCGCGGAGGGGCCGGTCGCACTGGCTACACGTATTGATCGCATTGATCGCTGTATCGCCCTGTTGGTCGACAACAAGGAAGCTATTTGCGATGCCGTCAATGCGGATTTCGGCTGCCGCTCCAAATACGTGACGTTGATGACCGATGTGATGAATTCCGTTGGCAGCCTCAAATTCGTGAAGAAAAACCTGAAAAAGTGGATGAAGCCTGAGAAACGATCGGCCTTCATGCCGATGAACTTCCTCGGCGCCAAAGCCCATGTCCATTATCAGCCCAAAGGCGTCGTCGGCATCATGACGCCCTGGAACGTACCTGTGAATATGATATTCAGTCCGCTGGCTGATGTACTGGGCGCTGGCAACCGGGCGATGATAAAACCGTCGGAATACACGCCGCACACAGCAGAGATCATGCATAAGCTGTTCGCGCAGTATTTCGAAGAATCGGAAATCACCGTAGTGACCGGGGGGCCTGAAGTCGGCTCGGCGTTCTCTTCGCTGCCGCTTGATCACCTGATCTTTACCGGTGCAACCAGCATCGGACGTCTGGTCATGCGCGCCGCTTCTGAGAACATGGTGCCCGTGACGCTGGAACTCGGCGGCAAGTCGCCGGTGATTGTTGGCGAAGATTGCGACATTCATGTGGCAGCAGAACGCATCATCACCGGCAAAGCGATGAATGGCGGCCAGCTCTGCGTCAGCCCGGACTACTGCTTTGTACCCCAGAACCGCCTTGAAGCGTTTGTTAACCGCTGTAAGGCGGTGATTGCTGAGCAGTTTCCCACCGTGCAGGACAACCCGGACTTTGTGGCATGCATTAACGAGCGGCACTTTGATCGCGTAAAAGGCTATATCACTGAAGCCGCAAAAAAAGGTGCCCGCGTCATACCGCTATGTCCTCCCGGCGAAGAGTTTTCCACCAAAAAGGATCACAAAATTGCCCTGCATCTGGTGATAAACCCCGAGGATGAACTGGCCTGTATGCAAGATGAGATCTTCGGTGCAATGCTCAACATCAAGACGTACGACAATCTCCAGGAGGATGTGATCGACTTTATTAATGCACGCGAACGTCCTCTCGCCCTGTACTACTTTGGCAAAGACAAAAAGGAACAGGACAAGGTCATCAATGAGACACATTCTGGCGGGGTGGCGGTCAACGCTATTGCACTGCATGTCGCCTGCGATGACCTGCCCTTTGGCGGCAGCGGACACAGCGGCATGGGTAACTATCGTGGTCGCGACGGTTTCCGCACGTTCAGTCACGCGCGCGGCGTCTATCGTGAAGGTTTTGTGGATATGGCAAAACTGGCCGGCACACTGCCACCCTACGGCCAAAAAGTGGCCGACATGCTGGAATCCCAGATCAAGAAATAGCGCGCGACAGTCTAATGCAGGGTGGGTGTTCTTTCCGACACCACCACAGACTGCAGTTGCTTGCCCAGCATAATGACGAAACCCTGGCGGCGCTCCAGACCGTCGTAGCTGTAGTCGAAGCGGTATTGTCGCCAGATATGCCAGCGCCTCGTCTCGTCCCTGCTCATCGAGACTCGCTGTATGTGTACGGATTGATCCAGCAGTTGAAAATCATCTTTTTCACTGCTGCGTTTCACCGCCTGTACCGCGAGCTCACGCACGCGTACCGCACCTAAAAAATGCAGGCACAGCATGCCCAGTACAAACAGTGCCACTACATCGAGCAGGGTGAAGTACACGCCGATTTATCTCTCGTCTTCGAAACTATCCGGAACACCCAGCTTACGTTGTTCAGCGGATTCAAGAAAGCGCAACACAATGCCATTGAACAACTGCGGCTTCTGCGCATGTAACCAATGGCTGCAATCGGGCATAATTTTCAGTGTTGCTTTGGGGAAAAATGTCTGGATAACCGGCCAGTGTGCTTCGCGTATGTAATCTGATGCCCCGCCCTTTATGAACAGTACATCCCCTTCATACGCCTGGTCTGCCCGGGGTGCTACCAGCAGAGAGGCAAGCGCGTCCTTGAGGCCGGCAACATCAAAACGCCAGTCATACCCGCCCTGCTTGTCCCGCTGCAGACTGCTCAACAAAAACTGTATGACGCTGTCTTCAGAAACATGCACAGCCATGCGCGCAGCGGCCTCTTCGCGACTGCTACACGGCGATGCGGCTACCGCTTCCAGTGCCGTAAAGATACTCTCGTGATGCGCAGCGTAAGCCACAGGAGCAATGTCGGCGACGATTAGTGATGACACGCGCTGTGGAGCCCGCAGGGCCAACTCCATCGCCACCTTACCGCCCAGTGAGTGACCCACAAAGTGCGCCTGTACCAGCCCCTCGTCATCCATCCACTGCTGCACCTTGTCCGCCATCGCGGACAAGCTCGGCTGTGGCAGCCAGGCTGATCTGCCGTGGTTTGGAAGATCCAGGCTGTACACCGCATACTGTTGCTGCAGCGCACGCGCCAAAGCACCGAGATTATTTGCCGAACCAAACAGGCCGTGCAAGAGAATGACCGCCGCACCGTCACCGGCGCGCTTGGAATACAAATCTGCCGTCATTTACCGCTGTGTCCCCTTCCAGATTTTGCTACCATGGCGACACTATAATGGATTGGAACCCCGTATGCGTTGCTTTAAATCTCTCTGTCACCTCACCATCCTGTTTAGTGCGCTTGCTACGCTGGTAGCCTGCAGCGGCACACCCACGTACAACCCCACCACATTCCCCTACCAGATCGAACAGGCGAAACTGGATGCGCACCCGATCAAGACAGTGGTCATTGCACACGTTAATCTCGGCACGCAATCGCGCAATTATCTGGAGAAAGAAGCACCCCGCATTGACGGCCGTGTAGCCAACTACCTGAAAGAAAATGGCTTTAAAGTACTGCCACAGCGGGAATTTGAGCAACACTGGAATGTAGCAGAGCGCGCCTTCGGCAACCCAGTGGACCCCACCACCGGCAAACTGAATCGAAAAACCTTCGCGTTGATCATGCACCAGGTACGCGATGAAATGCAGGAATCAACCAATCTTGATGCCTTCATCTTCACCGACCTTGTGGAGTTCGAAGTGGCGTTCAGCGGCGGCCTCAAGCATCTGGCGCGCTGGGATGGCGTCAGCCGCACCCCGACGATGCAGGGCCCCGGCGACGGTGTCAGCACTGAATTCGACTGGAACATGCTGGCTGCCGTAGCATCGTTGCAAGTGACCATCTACAACATGGATCTGGAGCCTGTATTTTCCAGCCGCGGTGGCTTGGATGCCACCGACGCAATTGACAGCCGCTCCTCCTCGGGGCGCTATATCCGACGGCGCAACATTCTCGAGAATGAAAGCAATATTGAAGAGGGTATTCGCCTGGCGTTTTACCCTTTTATTCCCACCGACGAGTGGCCGGGTAAGCCGTAACGCAAACCGCAGGTTCAGCAGCACAGGGGCACAACGTTGAAAAAGCTCGCCTTTTTTTTAATCGCAGCTGTTGTTGTGCTGGTGGCATTGTATCTCTGGCCTGCTTCAGGGCCCGATACAGTGCTGCGCTCAGCAAACCCTGACACGCTGCGCGATACCACAACCGGCCCGGTCATTGGCAGCAGTGATGCCGACGATACAGTCTCCTGGCTTGGTATTCCTTTTGCCGCCGCCCCGATCGGGGAGTTGCGCTGGCGCGCGCCACAAACGGTAGAGCCCTGGACGGAAGCACGGGAAACCACTGCATTTCGCGATCCCTGTGTGCAACTGTCCGGGCCACTCGATGGACTGCCCGATGACAGCGGCAAAGTCGTCGGCAGCGAAGACTGCCTCTATCTCAACATCTGGGCACCACGCACTCACAGCAGCGCTGACTCACAAAAGCTTCCCGTGATGTTCTGGATTCACGGCGGCGGCAACACCATCGGCACCGCCAACACTTACGCCGCCAATAAACTCGCTGCGGGCGAACAGGTCGTAGTGGTGACAATCAATTACCGGCTGGGTTTCTTTGGCTGGATGAGTCACCCGGCGCTGCGCAGAAATGGTCGTGACATACTCGATGCCAGTGGCAACTACGCTAACCTCGACATGATTGCCGCACTGCAGTGGGTACAGGCCAACATCGCCAGTTTTGGTGGAGACCCCGACAAGGTAACCATCTTTGGCGAGTCTGCTGGCGGTCGCAACGTGTATGCCCTGATGGGCTCTGGGCTGGCAAAAGGGCTGTTCCAGCGCGCCATCGCACAGAGCGGCTCCGTCAGCACCACACCGCGCTGGCGAGCTGAGAATTTTCACGATGCTCCAAAACCCGGTATGGCACTGAGTTCCAGAGAATGGCTGGTACTGCAATTGCAGAACGCCGGCCGTGCGACTGACAGCGATACCGCCAGAACGGTTCTTGCGGCAATGCCCGATGATGAAATACTCGACTTTATGTACTCGCGCAGCGCAGAGCAGGTTCTAGAGGGAATCACTGGTGGCGCCGGTATGTACAGAGCGCCACAGGGGTTTCGCGACGGCAAGGTGCTGCCGAGGGTCACTCTCAACACGGTCTTTAGCGACCCGGCGAAATACAACAACGTGCCACTGATTACCGGCACCAACCGCGACGAATTGAAACTGTTTCTGGCCCAGAACCCGGATTTCGTTGAACGGCGCCTGGGATTCATCCCGCAAATCAAGGATTTGCAAGCCTACAATGCACTGGCTGCCTACCTCAGCGATAACTGGAAAGCACTGGCTGTCGATATGCCTGCGGACATTATCGCCCGCCACAGCCCACAGTCTGTTTTTGCCTACCGCTGGGACTGGGATGAGGGGGGGAAAAACTGGCTGGTTGATTACAGCGAATTGCTCGGCGCCGGCCACGGCCTTGAAGTCGCTTATATCTTCAACGATTTCGACGGCGGCATCACCGTGCCGGGATTATACAATAGCGAAAACATACCCGGGCGCGATCTGCTCGGCGCACAAATGCGCAGTTACTGGTCAGAATTTGCCCGCAATGGTGCGCCGGGGCGAGGACGCAGTGGGTCCCTGCCCCTCTGGCGTCCGTGGAGCACTTCAGGGCCAAACCTTATGATACTGGATACGGCAGCCGACGGCGGCCTGCATATGGTCAGGGAGCCGATGACCGTGGCGATGCTTAGGCAGCGCGTGGCGCAGGACCCGGATATTCCTGATCTGCGCACACGCTGCGAGCTCTATGTTCGGCTCTTTCTGCTCGCTAACGCCGGCGCAGATGTATGGAGCAGGAAGCACTACAATACACTGGGTTGCTCCGAGTTCGCTCCCTGGTCACTGGAAGCGAGCCTCTGAGACCCCGTTATGCCTGGGGCTTTATCAGGTACTTCTCACCGGTGGCCTGTCTGCCATAGACTTTGATGGCCTCCAACGATAGCGCTTCTGCCAGCGACACCTCCCGGGTGTAATGACTGGCGAACGTCGTTTTTATTTCTGCCGCGACCCGGGCGCGCATCTGTAGCCCCTTCTCCATGCCCACTTTTTGCAGGAAGGGAGTCAACAGGAAACCGGACAGGCTCCAGGCAAAACCAAAGTTTCGGGTGAGCACGGTTGGGCTGCGATCAAGGCCGCCATAAATATAGACCTGTTTGAATACATCGCTGCCATAGCCGTTATAGCCCGTCATGCTGCGCACCGCAGCAGCCTCCATGCAGGAAAGTATCTGGCTGGCAAGCTTACCGCCACCGGTTGCATCAAACGCCAGTGTCGCGCCGGTTTCCTCCAGGGCATCCGTGAGTTCGTCGTAAAAATTCTCACTGGAGGAATTTATAATATATTTTGCGCCCAGTTCCTTCAGAACCGTTTCCTGTTCGGTTTTTCGAACAATGTTCACCAGGTCGATGCGTTCGTCGATACAAATGCGGTTCAGCATTTGTCCGAGGTTCGAGGCAGCCGCGGTATGCACCAGTGCTGTGTGGTTTTCCATGCGCATTGTCTCGACCATCGCCAGTGAAGTCAGCGGATTGACAAAGCATGAGGCTCCTTCAGCAGCTGTTGTGCCCTCCTCCAGTTCCAGACACATGAACGCATTCACACAGCGGTACTGGCTGTACATCTCGCCACCGATGATGCCAACGCGCTTGCCCAGCAGCGCCTGCGCAGCGTCAGAATCACCTGCCGCTATGACGGTGCCCGCTCCCTCATTACCCACGGGTAGCGATTGACCGACTCTCGCGGCCACCATTTTCATCATGTCGGCAGGTATATCGGCCTTCACCATTGGTCTTTCAGCCGATCCAGAAACCCGCGCCGTACTCAGGTCTGCCGGACCGAACAATAGCGCCAGGTCAGATGGGTTCAACGGGGTCGCTTCAACTTTAACCAGCACTTCGTCAGGACCCGGCTTGGGAATAGGGACGTCTACCAGTGTGATTTCCAGGACCCGGTCCTCGGTAATGGTGGAGCGAAGCTGCAATCCAGTGTTGGCCATGGGGTTGTCCTCAGTCTACTGTGTTGAAGGGTTTTCGGTATCCTACAGCGTCAGGATACAATTTACCCGCGCGTCTGAATAATTACGGCAATATTCGGTCGGGGCTGCGTGTGGGGGCTCCATCCGTACGCCTCACTGTTCGGTTTACGTCTCAAACGATGGCAGCATCCAAACCTCCACCTTCATCTGTAACGAAATATTAGCGGAAAGGCCAGATAAGGGGGGCAAGCAATACGGTGACCAGCCCCAGCAATATATTGAGCGGTACACCGATGCGCAGATAATCAGAAAAGCGATACCCGCCGGGGCCATATACCATCAGGTTAGTCTGATACCCAATGGGCGTCGCGAAACTGGCCGATGCCGCCATCATCAGGCAGACCACAAACGGCCAGAAAGACACATCGAGCGAATTGGCAGCGGATTGTGCGATCGGAAACATCAGCACCGCCGCGGCATTATTGGTGATGACCTCAGTAAGCACGGTAGTAAGCGCATAAATCACTAATAGCACTAACCAGGGGTTATCCCCCACCAGCGAAAGCCCGCCGACCGCAATGGCGCTGGCCGCGCCGCTCGCTTCCAGCGCACTGCCCAGACCGAGGGAGGCTCCTATCATCACCAGCACGGACCAGTCGATACTCGCTCGCGCTGACGCGGTGCTGGTGCAACGCGTGACCAACATCGCACCACCGGCGAGCAGCGCAGCCTCCAACATCGACAGCCAGCCCGCCGCGGCCATCACCACCATCCCCAACAAAATCGAGGTGGCCAACCAGGCCCGATCATGGCGAGGCACAGCCTCTCCCAGCAGCGGGTGAACCAGAAGAAAGTCACGATTCTGCTGCTGCAGTTGCACAAAAGCCGGCCGCGTTTCCAGCAGAAGGGTATCGCCAGTATGTAACACAATATCGCCTATACGGCCTTCAATACGCTCGCCATTGCGCGCCACCGCGATGACCACCGCTTCGTACTGGGAGCGAAACTTCGCATCGCGAATCGAGTGACCTATCAGTGGACAGGTGGCGGATATGACGACTTCTACAAGCTGTCGATTACTGCGCGGAGTCGCCAGGTCAAACAGGTTCTCTGGCGCTGGCACCAGGCCAGGTTGACGCACCAATTCAACCACTGACTCGACAGCACCGACAAAGACCAGACGGTCGCCGGCGAGCAACACCTCCTGTGGTGATACCGCGACGATGACATTGTCACTGCGCCAAATCCCTGAAAGAAAGACACCTGGAAGATGGCGCAATCCCGCGCGTTCGACACTTTTGCCAATCAGGGGACTCGCCGCACTGACCATAAATTCGATAGTGTACTCACGTACGCTGTTGCCCCGCAGCAGCGGCGGAATCCGCTCAGGCAGCAACCAGCGCTGGGTGGTTATCAGATACACAAAACCCAATAGTGCCAGCGGGACGCCCACGGCCGCGATTTCAAAGAAACCCATCGGGCCCAGTGAGGTCTGCTCCAACACCAACCCGTGAATGATCAGGTTGGTACTGGTACCAATCAGTGTACAACAGCCACCCAGAATCGCGGCGTAGCTCAATGGCATCATCAGTTTAGAGACGGATAACTGGTGACGACGACACCACTCCTCCACTACCGGTACCAGCATGGCAACAACGGGAGTATTGTTAAGAAAAGCGCTCAGGCCCATTACCGGCAGCATCAATCGTGTTTGCGCACCGACCGTGCTACGCGGTTTACCTAACAACCGCGACCCAAGAGCCTGCACGGCGCCGGTGTCGACCAAGCCAGACACGACAACGTACAACACAGCGACGGTGACCAGCCCGGGATTGGCAAATCCCGCAAGTGCCTGCGTGGTATTCAGGACTCCTGCCAGCAACAGGAAAGTCAGCGCCGCGACCAGCACGGATTCAGGGGGAAAACGGTTGCTCACCAGCGCCGCCAGGCTGCACAGGACGACCAATAGCGTGAGCCAGGCATCCGCCGACATAATCACTTCCATTGCTCTGCACTCCCTTTAATGGAGCCCTGTCTTTATATGAAGAGTGCTGAACCGCCAGCAATTCGAACCGCGCCAGGACTGCGTCCGAATGCAGCGGCATCATATATCCGGCTTTTTTACCTGACAATGCCTCAGCGCCAATACTGAACACGATTTGGTCATGTTGTGAAAAATGCCGTTAATGTCGGGCTATGAACTCAGCTGCGCTGCACTACATAGACCATATAGGCGATATAGATGCAGATAAATATCCCGCCCCAGATACGTGAGATGCTACCGGACCGACTGGTAACAACCGCCACCAGAATCAGCATGGTTGCAGCGATGACCATGATAATATCGAGATTGCTGATCATATCGAAAGGCAGCTTCTTGATACTGGCCGTTACACCCAGAATCCAGAGGATATTAAAAATATTCGACCCCACGACATTGCCCACTGCGATATCTGCTTCCCTGCGAAACGCCGCCATGGCAGACGCCATCAATTCCGGCAAAGAAGTACCAATGGCAATTATGGTGAGCCCTATGACGGCATCATCGACTCCCCAGCCACGGGCGAGTGAGACAGCGCCCTCCACTGCCCATTCACCCCCCAGATAGAGCCCTGTGATACCGGCAACAACCAGTGCAATAGAGCTCGAGACTGTGCGCGTGACAGGCACAACCGGTTCCTCATCACTCGAGGACTTGGACAGCGAAAATATGTACAGCATGAAAAGCAGAAAGAAGAGCAATAGAATGCCGCCATCCAGCCGGCTAATACTCAACTCATGCTTGGTAGTGAACAGCGCCGCATTGGCCAGAAAGCCCAGCAATATGGCCGCACTGAGTGAAAAGGGAATCTCGGACACCACGGTCGAGCTGTGCACGCGCAACGGGTAAATCAGGGCTGCGACACCCAAAACCACCAGAATGTTGAACAGGTTGCTACCGAGAACATTGGCCACGGCCAGATCTGCGCTACCGCGAAGTCCGGCGGTGACACTGACCAACATTTCCGGCATTGAGGTGCCAAAAGACACCACGGTCAGACCGATCATCAGTGGCGACACACTGTATCTGGCTGCGATCGATGACGCGCCCTTTACGAGCAGGTCCGCAGCCCCCACCAACAAGACCAGGCCCGCTAGCGTTAGTAGAACATCCTGCATGGGGAATTCACTCTTGTCGAAAATTCAGTATTGGGCCAGAGGGCGCTTGCCTACACCTGTGCTGTGCTGCACGCGAAAACGTAACAGCTACCGCAAGCAGGGTCATGTAAAGAGTGCTCGGGCCGGTTTGCTGACGCTAAAATCGTTCGGGCACATAGTTGACTGGGTAGGTTCCCCCCTTGCTTTTACCCACTTTGCGCTTGCCCAACTTAACCGGGGCCAGTGGTAATTGCTTATAGGGAATATGCGCCAACAGATGGCTGATGACATTGAGTCGCACGCGGCGCTTGTCCTCAGATTTGGCCGCAAACCAAGGTGCCCACGCCGAATCGCTCGCCTCGAACATCGCTTCGCGGGCTTGCGTATATGCGTCCCACATGTGATAGGACTTCAGGTCCATCTCCGACAATTTCCAGGTCTTGCGGCCATCGTCCACCCGATCTTCAAGGCGCCGTTGCTGCTCTTCGGGGCTCACTTCCAACCAGTACTTCAGCAGTACGATGCCTGAATCGACCATGGCGCGTTCCATCATCGGCACCTGGCTGAGGAAGTGCACTGCCTCGTCCTCGGTACAAAAATCCATAACGCGCTCGATACCGGCACGGTTATACCAACTGCGATCAAAAATAACGATCTCACCCGCTGCGGGAAAATGCTTTATGTATCGCTGAAAATACAACTGGGTTTTTTCGCGATCCGTCGGAGCCGGCAGGGCGACAACTCGAAAAATGCGCGGACTGACGCGCTCGGTGAGCGCCTTGATGACTCCGCCCTTACCCGCGCCATCGCGACCTTCAAAAACGATACAAACTTTCAGCCCGTGATGCACAACCCAGCGCTGTAGATGGACCAGTTCAATATGCAGGCGTTCGAGCTCTTTTTCATACGCCTTGCGTTTCATGGATTCCGGATTGGCAGCCTTACGGCTGGCTTTTCTGATTTTCTTTCTACGTTTTTCGGATTCGTCTGCCACAACACTCTCCTTAAGGATACGGTTAGGCCGCCAGCGCTGCCAACCCTCGTTCAATACACCACATAGCAGAGAGCGAGCCCAGAATGTAGATAGGCACCGGCAACAAGCTGTCCTGCCACCGCGACAATGGGCGTCGTATCAGGAACCATACAGCAAGTACTACCAGAATAAACGCGATCTGACCCAACTCAATACCGACGTTGAAAAACAGCAGCGCCAGCGGCACGTTATCCTGTGGCAACCCTGTCTCTGCCAGGGCACCTGCAAAACCCATTCCGTGCAGCAAACCAAAGCCACCGGCCAACCACCAGGGATTGCGCCAAAGGGCGTCGTGTTTTTCCGTCCGTGTCAATTCGACCGCCAGTATAAAAATACTCAAGGCAATGGCGAACTCCACCAGTGCCACCGGGTAGTCGAAAAATCCCAGTGTCACTAACGACAAGGTAATACTGTGGCCCAGCGTAAACGCGGTTATCGTCCACAGCAAACGGCTGCCACCACCTACCAACAACAGCAAACCGAACACAAACAGCAGGTGATCGAAGCCACCCCAGATATGCTCCATGCCCAGCCAGGTGTAACTGCCAGCGACATCACCGGCAGTGGATTCGGCGGGAATAATGAATTCAGGCAGCTCGGTGTCGAGTACCTGTTGGTACGCTCGACCATCGAGCAAGCTCACCATCACCATCGCGGATGCCTGGTTTGCTCCCAGTCCGGACACCCCCAGGGTTTCGCCAACCAGCCCTTCCTCGCCCAACTGATCGCATCGCAACTGCCAACTGGTGACAACACCGGTGTCCTCAAGCTGAGGCTCACTGGCGTTCATCACCTCACACTTTTCGGGCCATATCGGGCGCAGCGGTACATTGCTAACACCCTGTGCTGGCGTCTTCCACACCACGTTATATTGCAGCGGAGCAATCTCCTGCACATTCAGCAGAGAGGGCGCAAAACGATGGGCATGGGCACCCTGTACCAGGCTGAAACCCAGCATCAGGCCCAGCAATATCTGCAAGCTCTTCATTGTCTGATCTCGTAGTGTTGACGCATGGCTTCTACGCTTTCACGCAGCGCAGCTTCTTTGGCCAGTAACTCCAGATCGCGCTGCAGCTGCAAACGGACTTCATCGACCGTCGCATCTCTGGCGGGCTCGAGCGCATCGACCCACACATAGTGCAAACCATAGGTGGAGCGCACCGGGCCGACCCATTGACCTGCCTTGGGGTTTTCCTGTTGCAGGTTTTCGACAAATGACGCGCCGAAATGTCGGGCCAGCTGATCAGGCGTCTGCGCGGCGAACTGGTAGCCCGGCAGAAAGGGCGAGCTCAGTTGCCGTGCCTGCTCCGGGGTGAGGTTCTCCTGCTGAATTTTCTCGATCACAGCGTCTGCTTCGGACTCCCGCTCGCGATTGAAATAGATATGCTCAAGCGAATAGCGCGGGGGACGTCGCAGCTCTTCCCGCCGCTGCTCAAATTCAGCGACGATGTCCTCTTCCGTGGGCGCCTGCGGCGGATTATTCACCAGCAGCAATTGCTCCATCACCTGGATCATCCGGCGTTTGATAACTTCATCACCCAGATGCAGGCGCATATCAAGCGCTGTCTGATACAACTCATCGTCAGTCTTGCCCTCCCCCATCTGCAAAAAACGCATGTTCATCAGAAGACGCTGATACACCACGGTATCGTAGAGATACAGCTCACGCTCCACCGCGCGCTGAAACAACATATCGCGATCCAGCTCGGCCTGCACCATTCGCTCCAACTGCTCCGCTGTTGGCGCGCGACCGACACTTGCAAACCACTGCTGCTGCAACGACTCGATACGCGCTTCACTCAACGGCCCCAACACCGGGCGTGGTTCGGGAAAAAACTCACCCTGCAAATAGTAGAGCAGACTGCCCAATACAATAAAATGTAACCACGGCCGATTGAGCCGGGATAGAAACTTCATTTGTTATTCTCCGAAGTGTGATTGCCTGGGCGCGTAGTGGCAGTGCTGTGTGGCTGTACCATGCGTTGACGGCCCGTTGCGCTAGTCCTCGTAAACTGCTCGCGTATTCAGCATTTGTGCTTCAATACCTGCCTGCAGATCCACCTGACTCAACATAGCCGCGTTCCAGGTAGCGATGTAATTCAGCCCTTGCGCGACGGTGTGATCACGCGCATGAAGCAACATTTCCTTGCTGCCACGCACGGCTAACGGAGATTTAGCCGCAATGGCTCTGGCAATGGCAGTGACTTCGCGCATCATTGTCTCGCGGGTATCAAATACCTTGTTCACATAGCCCAATTCGCGCGCCTCTTCAGCGTCCATATCGCGCCCGGTGTACGCCAGCTCTCGCACGATTCCATCGGGAATAAGCTTTGGCAGACGCTGCAGGGTACCCACATCTGCTGTCATACCAATATCGATTTCCCGGATAGAGAAATAGGCATCTTCCGTGGCATAACGCATGTCGGCACAGCAAGTCATGTCGACTCCGCCGCCAATACAGGTTTTGTGGATAGCGGCCAGCACCGGTACGCGACACTTCTCTATAGCGGTGAGGTTCCCCTGCAAACGCAGAATAGTGCGTCGCAACTGTTCAGCGCGGCGCGCGGGATCGCTGGAGGTATCTTCCTGACCACCAAACACGGCTAGATCCATGCCGGCACAGAAATGCTTGCCGTTGCCCGCCAGAATAACTGCGCGTACTGACGGGGTTTGGTCCAGCCACTCAAAGCAGCGCTGTAACTCATCCCACATTGTGTCGTTCATTGAGTTGGCCTTGTCGGGGCGATTCAACAAGACAGTGGCAACGTGTTCTTCAATCGATAGATCGAGGGTCTCAAAATTTGGGAGCATGGTTTGTCCTCTGCTAATTACTGACGATGGATGAATACTACCAAGCCGTTACGTAGTCGGTAGTATCCAGTTGAGGAATAGACTTGGCAGGGCCAAGCCGGGAACCGATATACAAAAAGGCAATCACCTCTTCATTTTCTGCAAGACCGAGGCCGTCCATTACATGGCGATCAAAGGCCGGAGCCCCCGTGCGCCAGATAGCCGCAAAACCGGATGCCTCTACCGCCAACAAAATGGCGTGAGCCGCACAGGCAGCGGAAAAACGTTGCTCCTGTGCTGGCACTTTGGGATGGGGCGAAATACTCGCGATGACCACAACGAGTAAAGGCGCCCGCAGAGGGGCATTGCGCGCCTTGGTGCACGCTGCCTCATCGGCGTCGGGCGTGCGTAACAGCAAAGCGGATTCCAGCAGTTCGCCGAACGCCTGGCGACGTTCCCCCTCTATGGTCAGGAAGCGCCAGGGGCGCATCCATGCGTGATCGGGCGCGCGCAATGCAGTGCGGAAAATTTCTGCCATTGCCGCAGAAGATGGCGCCGGCGCGTGTAATTTTGGCGAGGAATTACGCTGCTGCAGAAAACGCAGAATTTCGTTCATAGAAACGTACTATTGAGAATTGTGTGCCGCAATCATACCAGTATTTTCAGACGGTGCAGCACACAGCAGATACGCACTCAGTCCACCTGCCCTACCAGGATATTCATAAATCCTCTGGCCTCTGGCACCTGATCCCAATTATCACACCAGGTGGCCAATTCCTCAGCCGTGCTGGCGTGCAGGCAGTGCTCAATATGATCGATAATCCACAGCGGCTGCTCCAGAGTCGCAAGCAGCGCTATCAGCGCTCGCCCACTGGCA
The DNA here is from genome assembly GCA_902705825.1 of Halioglobus japonicus. Lineage (GTDB taxonomy): Bacteria > Pseudomonadota > Gammaproteobacteria > Pseudomonadales > Halieaceae > Marimicrobium. The sequence goes on from CACSIL010000012.1 coordinate 97,782, forward strand.
CCGGCCTCGCGCAGCGAGTGCGGTGTCAGTTCAACGATAATCCTGGGTTTGCGCTGCAACGCCGTCAGTAGCGGCATTAACCCGGCGATGACGTGATACTCAGACCCCTGGGTATCGACCTTCAGTAAATCCAGTCTCTGCAGACGGCTCTGCAGGAAATCGCTACCGCGGTAGAGCGTGATCGGCACACTGGGCCGTTCCTCCTCGCCAGCGTAGACCTGATGATCGCCCAGATTGTCATCGGCCAGGAAAAGCTGGCCCCGGCCCGCGCTGTCAGACAGCGCACCCTGCACCGCGGTGATGCAGTGTTGCTGCTTATTGAGCTCGGCATTGGCCTGCAGCAAACGGAAGTTATCCGCATCCGGTTCGAACGCAAATACGGCGCCCTGGTCACCGACGACACTGGCCCCAAGCACTGAGAAATAACCGATGTTTGCGCCCACATCGACGAACACATCACCGGGGCGCAAAAATTTCAGCACGAGAGAGGTTTCATAGGGCTCCCACACACCGTCCTCGAGAATGCGTCTGGAAACAAACTGGTCGTGTTCGTGAATATGCAGTTGCAGTGGCTGTGCCAGATCAGGAATTTGCAGGCCGACTGTAGTGGATTGGTTCAACGCGGAGCCCTGTTAACAGATGGGTTTAGTCAAATTTCATATCGCCGTAGGGCGATTCACGATCCAGCGGGACCTCGCGCCCACCGATGGTCAGCAATTGTGCATCCATTGCTATGTCGCTGTCATGCAGTACGCCGTGATCAAACTTGTAGACCGGTGCAATGGTACCCGCAATCATCCCATCATCGTAGGCCTGCTGCCGTGCACATACGGCCTCATTGGCACGCTGCCACTGCTGCCACTGCTGTGAAGAGTACCGCGCCTTTAGCATACGCTTTGTGGCGAGCGGACTCATCAGCGCAGCAGACGCATTGTTGCCGCCAAAACCCTTGGCATTGATAATGGCATAGTACTGTTGCTCCAGATCCACCTCGCGATGACTATGACTGAAGGCCAGGTTATCCTGGTGGACATCGTCTGCGATGCTATCGGTGGTGGCAATTCCCGGCAGTATACCGTGTTGCCACAATCCCAGTGTGGTAATCAGTTGGTCTCCCGCAGCCGCACCGATTGAGTGACCGAGATAGCACTTGGCCGCGACCACAGGCCAGGCTTCAATGCCAAAGGCCTGTGCAGTACGACTGAGTATCTCCGACTCAGTAACCCGGTTCTGCGGTGTGCCGGTACCATGTGCCTGCACCAGTCCACCCCGACGCAGAGCCTCGTCACCAACAATCGCGCGAACGGCTGCAGTCGCCCTGGCCATGGTGATGTAGTTGCCGACACCCGGACCGGAGATAGACTTCTTGTGCCCGTCGGCATTCACAAAAACATCTGCGGCAGCACCAAAAATTGTAGCACCCAATTCCATCGCGAGTTCATCATCGAACAGCACCACCATTTGAGATGATTCGGCGATGGTAAATCCGCAATTCGGCGCAAACGGTCGACAGGCACGGCGGAAATCCGGCTCCTGCTGATCATTGAGACCATCCAACTGGCGCAGGCCCTTTGCTGTTGCCAGTGCGCCCATTGCAGAATAGCCCTCCATGATTTCCGGCGTGATGGGTGCCTCTGAAGCGCCGATGAAGGCAACGCGCGCGCGGCCGCTGCGGATATCGTCTATACCGTGGCGCAGGTTATACGCAAATGAAGCGCATGCACCGAGACTGGCCCCGGTTGACCCCATACTGCCCAGCACATACGCGTTAATAAAATCCGCTGGCATCTCGGCAAAGCTCAGCGGGCAGTACTTGGATGTCACTCGCTGGCCGTTATAGCGCGACTTGAGCATACCACCGGCCCCAGCCGCATCCAGCTGCCCCATCGCGCTCCCGGCGTAGACACTGATCTGATCCAACGCCACTGCGCGAGTAACCTCCTCCCAATCCAGCCCGAGACTTCCCAGCGCATCGGAGGCCGCGTAAACCGTCATCTGCAGACCGCGCGGATGATTGCGCGATGGGTATAATTTTCCCGGTTCAAACCCGGTGGGCAACTGCCCCGCCGATTTCACCTCAAACTCTCGTTTTGTCGGCAGCAGAAGCTCCTGCTGACCACTAATCTGTACGTTTACATGGGTCACCGAATTGTCGGTCACTACCCAGTGAGGCGGAATCACATCGGGGAGATGCCGGCGTTCCAGATCAAAATGTATCGGTTGATCGTCGCTTTGCGTGGGCAGTCGCTGATTCCAGTCAACCGCGTCGACATCGAAGTGCCGGGCTTCAATCCGTCGAATCAGGGTGTGATCGAGAATGTGCTGTTCGTGTGATTTTCCCGGCTCGAGGCCCATCATCGTGGTCAGCGCAGCCAGCGTTCTGGCGCGCTGCCCCGCCGGCTGTGCCGACCAAGTCATCCTGGTATAGGCGTGATGCCCGGAGCTCCTGCCCGCGGCATTCACCCCCCCAAACCCTACTATCACCGGTAAACGCTGCCTGCCCATACACCCTCTGTCTTGCTGCCAGTAAACTCGAAAAGCAGTGTAAGACCACGACCCCACTTTAAACATGTTATTTAAGACGTTTATTGTGGTATTTTCGACACACCACCCCGCTGAGAGAAAAACCGCCATGCACATTGCCGCTGCTGTGCTCTACCCGCAGGCCCTGGCAACCAGTATTACGCTGCCGATGGAAATCCTGCAGGCAGCCAGTCAGATGGCGCGGGTGCAAGAGCGCGGCGTGGCCCGGGTGCGCTTTCTGTTGGCGGCACCCCAGTGCACGGATGTGGTACTGGGCAGCGGGATTGTCCTGAAGCCCGACATCGCGCTGGCAGAACTGCCCCCTCTGGATATGCTGTTGCTGCCCGCCATATGGCGCAACCCACTGCCGGCTGTGGCAGCCGCCCATGACTGGCTGGGTCTGCTGCGCGAACAGGCTGACAGAGGCACCCGCATCTGCAGCGTCGGTACCGGGAGCTATCTGTTGGCCGAGGCCGGCGTGCTGCAAGGCAAAGCGGCCACTACCCACTGGAACTACTTCGAACCCTTCGCTAAACGCTATCCGGCGGTCGACCTGAAAACACGGCACCTGATCACGCAAAGCGATAACATCTATTGTGTGGGCAGCGTAAACTCCATCGCCGACCTGATGGTGCACTTGGTAGAAGAGTGGTTTGGCAGCGCTATCGCCAAAGCGATCGAAAATCAATTTTCACCTGAAATTCGACGCAGCTTCCGCGCCGCCGCGTACCAGAACGAAGCGGACAGTTCACACCACGATGAAGTTGTCGCTCAGGCTCAACAGTGGCTCCAAATGCACCTGTCCTCGCCGGTTTCCATGGCGCAATTGGCCGAGCAATCCGGGCTGAGTGCGCGCACCCTGAATCGCAGGTTCAAACGCGCTACCGGTATGGCACCCCAGAATTATCTGCAAAGCCTGCGCATCGCGGGCGCAAAAGACCTGTTGCGCCACAGTAATCTGACAGTGGGCGATATTGCGTGGCAACTTGGCATTGGCGATGTGAGCTATTTTTCCCAGCTATTCCGTCGCCACTGCGGCATGAGTCCTCTGCAGTATCGCAATGCTGTGCGCGGCAAACTGTTCGCACCGGAGGTCTAACACCTCAACGCAGGATAATGACGGCACTCCAGCTGACGGTGATGCCTTTTAACAAATACAGTAATGCCTCAGCCTTGAGAAAAACGGCCGTGTGTGGCTAAATTGGCGCCCCTTTTTCAGACGTTTGCAACGCGTTCTGACGATTGCAACGCCTGCAGACAATTGCAACACGCATTACTGTCTGTGGCAGGTCTGCCAGCCACGTGCCTGCCTGCCACAGGAATGATGCCTTTGCGCGCAACGGAGTTCTTACATGAGCAATGATTCAGTAGTTATCGTAAACGGTGCCCGTACACCAATGGGAGGGCTGCTCGGCGCCCTGTCCGAGGTTCCGGCTCCTGATCTGGCAGCCACAGCAATTGCCGCCACAATTGAACGCAGTGGCCTCAGCGCCACCGACATCGACGAGGTATTCATGGGCTGCGTACTGCCAGCTGCGCTGAAGCAATGCCCTGCTCGCCAGGCGGCTATTGGCGCCGGCATTCCCAAATCCGCCGGTGCAGTCACGTTAAACAAGGCCTGCGGCAGTGGCATGCAAGCTGCAATATTTGCGTATGACAGTATTCTGGCCGGCACTAATAACGCGGTAATCGCCGGCGGCATGGAAAGTATGAGTCGCGCGCCGCACATGCTTCCCGGCGCTCGTGGCGGTGTTGGTTCAGGCCACAAGAGTATGGTCGACCACATGTTTACGGACGGTCTGGAGGATGCCTATACCGGCCGCGCCATGGGCAGTTTTGCACAGGAAACGGTGGATGAGCGCGGCATTACCCGCGAGCAAATGGACGCTTTTGCGATTGAATCCCTGACCCGTGCCAAACGCGCAATCGACGATGGTTCCCTCAAGGCAGAGATCGCCCCGGTAACGGTCAAAACACGCAAGGGCGAAACCATTGTGAGCGACGACGAACAGCCGCATAAGGCCGTCATCGATAAAATTTCTAAATTGCGCCCTGCGTTCGCAAAGGACGGCACCATTACTGCGGCCAACTCCAGCTCTATTTCTGACGGCGCCAGCGCACTACTGTTGATGAATGCGGCACAGGCCGAGGCCAAAGGCCTCAAACCCATGGCCCGCATGTTGGCTCACGCACGCCACAGCCAGGAGCCCGGCGAATTCACCACGGCACCTATTGGCGCGATTAAAAAACTGCTCGACAAGACAGGCTGGACGACTGCCGATGTAGACTTGTTCGAAATTAATGAGGCCTTCGCGATGGTCACCATGATGGCGATCGAGGATCTGCAGTTGGACCCGGCGACGGTTAACGTCAACGGCGGAGCTTGTGCCCAGGGGCACCCCATTGGCTCCAGCGGCTCACGCATCATCGTCACTCTGATGCACGCCCTGGCGCAGCGCGGCCTCAAGCGCGGCGTCGCGGCACTGTGTATCGGTGGCGGTGAAGCCACCGCTGTCGCCATCGAACTGCTATAGTAGAGGCCCACCGGAGGCAGCATCATGGCATTGAGTAGCGTCCCGGATATCCTCGATGATATCCGTGCAGGCAAGATGGTTATCCTGATGGATGACGAAGATCGTGAAAACGAAGGCGACCTCATCATCGCCGCAGAAGCCGTCACACCAGAGATTATTACCTTCTTCTCCAGCGAAGCCTGCGGCCTGATCTGTATGCCGATTACCGTGGAGCGCGCCAGGCAGTTGCAACTGCCACTGATGGTGCGCGACAACCGCTCACAGCACGAAACAAACTTCACTGTCTCCATTGATGCTGCGCAGCGCAAGGGGCCGGGTATCAGTTCCGCGCAGCGTGCACACACGGTGCTGCAGGCTGTCGCTGCGAATGCCAAACCGGCTGATATTGTTCAGCCCGGTCACATCTTCCCGCTGGTCGCCAAGCCCGGCGGCGTGCTGCGCCGCGCCGGCCACACAGAAGCCGGGGTTGATCTCGCGCGAATGTCGGGTTTCGAACCGGCGGCGCTGATCGTTGAGATCATGAACGAAGACGGCACCATGGCGAGGCGTCCGGAACTGGAAGTTTTTGCCGAGAAGCACGAACTGCGTATGGGTACCATTGCAGACCTGATCCAGTACCGCGCACTGCACGAGCAATCCGTTGAATTGCGCGACAGCAAACCGGTGCAAACAGAGTTTGGCGAGTTTGAGTTGCATACCTTTCTCGATCTCATCGATGACACCGTACACTACGCGCTGACACGTGGAACAATGGACGAACAGGTAGAAACGCTGGTGCGTGTTCAGACCATCAACACGCTGCGCGACGTTTTGGGTACCTGTCTTGAAGGCGACCAGGGTTGGTCCTACCGCCGTGCAATGCAACTGATTGCGGAAGAGGATAACGGTGTTGTGGTGTTGATTGGACAGCATCTGTCGGCGCAACAGCAATTGGAGGAAGTTCTGCAGTTTCCCGAACCTTCCGGTGTCACCAACCCGGGTAGTTCCTCCGGCGTACAGAACTACCGGGTCATCGGCACTGGCTCGCAAATTCTCAAACGACTGGGTGTCGGCAAGATGCGCCTGCTGTCCGCGCCGGTGCGTTTCAATGCGCTGTCCGGGTTTAATCTTGAGGTAACGGATTTCATACAACCCTGAGTAATCTGTATACTCCGCGTTTCCGGTTAATTCAGGTATCAGGCGTGTCCGTACTTACATTTTCAACTCCCCGGATGGTAGCAACGCTACTGATGCTTCCCGGGGTTCTTGCCGCAGCAATTGCCTTGTCCCAGCCCAATCAGGGCGTGCCAGTCAGAGTCGATGTCGTCACAGAACAACCCATCCAGCGAATTATTGAACTGACCGGAACAGTCATGTCTCCGCGTTCAGCGCGGCTCTCTACGGCGACCGCCGGGCTGGTAACAGACTTGCAAGTGGACGTGGGAAGCCTGGTCGAGAAAGGCGATGTGTTACTGGAACTCGACCAGGTGCTGGCGCAGAGTCAGTGGCATAGTTCCGCCGCTGGCACTGACGTCGCGCGCCTCGCTGCGGCAGATTCGACACGGCGCCTGCAAGAAGCCCGTGCGCTCATCCCGCAAAAAAGTATCGCTGAATCTGCAGTGCGCGATCTGGAAGCCGAGGTGGCACAGGATGCCGCCGATCTGCAGCGCGCCCAGGCCGAAACAGCGTACGCCAAAGGCGTGCTCGACAGACACCAACTGCGGGCTCCCTTCAGCGGCGTGGTGAGTGCCAAGGAAACTGAACTCGGCGAGTGGGTCACGCCGGGGCAACCCGTGTTAACGCTGGTCGCCACGCGGGAACTGTACATGGATTTTCCGGTGTCTGAAGACTATTTGATGGATGTCGCACTGGATACGCCTGTGAGCTACAACCTGGGCGATAACTCCCGCGACGCCAGAGCCGGTGTGATCACCACCACGGTACCTGTCACTGATCCTGGTGCGCGCACCTTCCTGCTGCGGGTACAACCCACCGACACCGATCCACGCATGTTTCCGGGCATGTCTGCGCGTGCTCAATTGACGCTGACAACCGGCCGCAGCGGGTTGACTGTGCCGCGCGATGCCATTCTGAACTATCCCGATGGCCGCGTGGTCGTGTGGGTTGTAAACAGTGATGCCGACGGTGCCAGTGTGAGTGAAACACTGGTGAAGACGGGCGTTGTTTTCGATGGCAGGGTCGAGATTGTTGAGGGACTCAGCGCCGATGCCCAGGTCGTAGTGCAAGGGAACGAGGCCTTGCAAAACGACCAACAGGTCACAGTCCTCCCGGTGCTGCACTAAACCATGTTCGCAAACATCATACAGCGCGGCACACTGATGACCGTAACCGTGTTGATAGTGTGCGTGCTGGGTATCGTCGCGGCCCTGCGAATTCCGGTACAGATGATTCCCGACCTCGATGTGCGTGTAATCAGCATACGCACCAACTGGCCCGGCGCAACGCCTCAGGATGTCGAGAAAGAAATACTGGTGGAGCAGGAGGAATATCTGCGCAGCCTGCCCAACCTGTCGCGCATCGTGGGAACCGCGAACAGCGGCGGCGCGCAGATCGAACTGGAATTCCCTCTGGGTACCGACATCACAGAGATGTTAATCCAGGTAAACAACGCGCTCAGCCAGGTGCCGTCCTACCCCGAAGCGGTCGATGAGCCACGTATCTACGCCAATTCATTTTCCAGCAATGCGTTCATGTTTTTCAGCGTCACCCCCCTGCCGGGTAACCCACGCCACCTCGATATGGGGCTCTCGCTGGACTTTGTGGAAGATACGGTCAAACCGCGACTGGCCAGTGTAGCCGGCATCTCTGAAGTGAGTGTCTGGGGCGGTGTCGAGCGCCAGATACAAATACTGGTTGATCCGGCGCGACTGGCACAACGGGGACTGACTTTGATCGATGTGCGCGAGTCACTGCGCAGTCGCAATCGCGATCGCTCGGGCGGCACCATCGACGCCGGCAAACGGCAGTACCTGCTGCGCACGGTTGGTCGCTTTGAAGATCTCGATGAGCTTTCCTCGCTGGTACTGGCGCGCCGTGGCGATACCGTGATCCGCCTGGCGGATGTCGCCACCGTACACCTGGATCATTTCGAAGAGAGTGTGGTGACATCCTTCAATGGCAAGCCGCACCTTTTTATCATGCTGCGCAAGGAGTCCGGCGCCAACGTCATCGACGCCAAACGCGGCATCACTCTTGAGGTGGCGGCGCTCAATCGCGAGGTTCTGGCACCCGCCGGCCTGCAGATAGAGCGCATGGCGGATGACGTGGTATATGTCGAGGAATCCGTCGCCAATGTGTGGCAAAACCTGATACTCGGTGCACTGCTCGCCACCGCAGTAATGTACCTGTTCCTGCGCTCGTTCAAGGTGACACTCGCCGGCGTAGCCGGTATTCCGATCTGCGTGATCGTCGCCTTTTTGGGCCTACTGCTGGCCGGGCGTACCATTAATGTCATTTCACTGGCGGGCATTGCCTTCGCCATTGGCATGACACTCGATAACAGTATCGTGGTGCTGGAAAGCATCGCACTGGAACGCCGCAAGGGCGCCGACCGTTTCCGCGCTGCCGTCGATGGTGTGCAACAAGTGTGGCCTGCAGTATTTGCCTCAACCTTGACCACGGTGTTGGTGTTTGTGCCGGTCGCATTTGTCGAACAGGAAGCGGGTCAACTCTACTCCGATATCGCTATCGCTATTTCGGCTGCCATTCTGGCCTCCATGTTGGTCGCGGTCACCGTACTGCCGACAGCTGCGGCGCGCCTCAACTTTGCCCGCGCTGATGACGCTGACGTTGTTCACACGCCAGGCGCACATCTGGGCAGGCGCGCCCACAACGCCACCCTGTGTATGGTAGCCGCAGTGCTGTCCAGCAGCCGCAGTCGCATACTGTGCATTGCGGTAACGGTATTGCTCAGCACTGCGATCATCTGGTGGCTGACGCCTGCAGCGGAGTATCTCCCCGAAGGAGAGGAACCCAAGGTGTTCGCCTCAATGAACGCCCCGCCGGGTTACAGCCTCGACGCAATGGCAGAGATCGCTGCCGAGATTGAAACCTGGCTGTTGCCGCATGTGCAGGCTGACCCCGAGGCATATCGCAATGGGGAAACTAGCGTACCGCCAATCACATACTTCAATATGCGTGTCGGTGCGGACTCGATGCGTATTATCTCAGAACCCATCGATGCGGCAGATGTCGATGCGTTAATGGACGCGCTGACAGACAAATACAGCGAATATCCCGGCATGCGTGCTTTTGCAGCACGCGGCTCTATCATCACCAGCAACAACGGCGGTACACGCAGTATCAATCTGGATATTGCCGGCACCGATCTCGCTACGCTCTACCAGGTGGCGCAATCCGCCTATCAGCGCGCCGGTGACATATTTGACGAACCCCGCATACAGAGCCAGCCCGCCTCCCTTTCACTGGCTCAACCGATGATAGAAATTCACCCTCGCTGGGAGCGGGTGGCAGAACTCGGTTTATCCGGTGACGATATTGGTTTCATCGTGTCGGCCCTGACGGATGGCAGCTATGTCGATGAGTTTTTTCTGGCCGATGACAAGATCGATATCTACCTGTATAGCGAGTCAGGTCGCGATGTGGAGCTGGACAAACTGTCGCAGTTGCCAGTGTATACACCAGGCGGCGAGGTGCTTCCCCTGGGGGCATTAACCGATATCGTGGAAAGCGTGGATACCAACTCACTGCGCCGCGTCAACGGCCGGCGTACAGTCACCCTGAATATCATCCCACCACGTGAGATCGCACTGGAAACCGGGGTCGAAAAAGTCCGGGAGGAGTTGGTCGGGTATCTGCGTGAAAAAGGAGAGATCCCGGCAAATGTAGATGTTGTTATCTCTGGCGCCGCCGACCAGCTGGACGCCACTCGAGAAGCACTGGTCAGCAACTACCTGGTCGCCCTGCTGGTGATTTACCTGTTAATGGTTGCGATATTCAATCACTGGGGCTACCCGCTGCTGATTATGACATCCATCCCACTGGGTATCGCTGGCGGTATTGTCGGCTTGTCTCTGCTCAATGGTATTGGCGGCCTGTTACCGTGGGTGGGACTAAACGCGGTCGTGCAGCCCTTTGATATGATTTCCATGTTGGGCTTTCTTATCCTGATGGGCACTGTGGTGAACAACCCTATCCTGGTCGTCCACCGGGCTGTGCAAAACGTGGATCGCGATGGCATGGACGCAGTAGCCGCAGTCACCGAGGCCGTTGAGGTGCGCCTGCGCCCCATCGCAATGTCCACCATCACCACACTGGTTGGGCTCGCGCCGCTGGTATTACTGCCCGGTGCGGGCACCGAACTCTACCGCGGCGTCGGCGCCATCGTCATGTTCGGCATCGTGGGCGCCGCGCTGGTAACGCTGACCATGTTGCCTGCTCTGACCGTTATTGTCCTGCAGCTGCGCGGTAAGGGTGTATCACATTTTCTGCGTACCAGTTGATCATGCCAATTTTTTCTTCCACCGACTGCGTGTCGGGCTCGGCATCGTAGGGATTGCGGAACGCGATAATCACCTCGGTGACCCCGGCATCAACGAGGTTTTTCAGCCCGTCTACTGAATAGGCGGCCTCGGTCATCGCATGGTATTCATACGGCAGTTGCTCACGGCCGCATTCCTTACGCAGCGTTTCGATCTGACCGATCATCCGCTGTAAATCTGCAATTGATGAGCCGGCTGAAATCCAGCCGTCGCCCAACTGCGCGGCGCGGCGCAGTGCAGGCTTGGAATGCCCACCTACCAGCAGCGGTATATGGTGGTCGGGCACCGGGCAAAGCTTGATCTCGTCCAGTTGGAATATCTCGCCGTCGTAACCAAAATACTCGCCACTCATCAAACCATTGATGATCTCCATCATCTCATCCATGCGCTTGCCGCGTTTCTCCCATGGAATTTGCGAGGCGAGAAAATCCTCCGGCCAGGGACTGATGCCTACACCAAAACCAAACCTGTCCCCTATCATGACCCCGAGACTGGACAGTTGCTTGGCAACGATTACCGGCTGGCGAATCGCCAACTTCACCACAGAAGTGGTAAAGCGCAACTTCTCGGTTTTCGCCGCCAGGTAAGGTATCGCGATAAAGGGTTCCAGAAAGGGCACGCCATCGAGAAACTCACGCGTGCCGTCATCATTGTAAGGATAAACATCGGAGCCCTCTTTGGGATAGCAGATACTGTCCGGAAAGGTAAACGTATCGAATCCGGCCGTCTCGGCGGCCAGCGCCAGCGGAAGGTACTGATCGGGCGGACACATGGTTGCGTGATAGGCGAATTTCATCGTTGTTTTTGCTCCGGATAATGAGTGTTATTAGTAGCAGTTACGCTAGCCAGCGCTTTATGGATCACACCGTACGCCCTCCCGGGAAAAAGAAACACTACCGATAAGGTCAATTTTCTGTACTTACCGCTTCTTTAGTCGCCATGCGCCGCGCGGTTGCATTCACGCCCGCCAATTCAGCTATTATCAAGCTTACTTCTGCTCACGACATTCAGGGTGAATCGCTATGACAACTGAAACAATCTATCGCAGCTGTCCTACATGCGAGGCCAGTTGCGGACTGGTGATGGAGATTGATCGTGAGGAGAAACAGGTTATCTCTATCAAGGGTGACCCGGACAATCACCGCTCCGGCGGGTATGTCTGCGCCAAGTCCCAGGCGTTTCGCTACATCTATGAAGACCGGGAACGGCTGACCAGACCGGTGAAAAAAGTTGGTGGCCAGTGGCGCGAAATTGAATGGGAGGAGGCCCTTTCGGAGACAGCCAGGCGGCTGGCCGATATCCGTGACCAATATGGAAAAGACGCCATTGCCATGTATTACGGCAACCCCAACGGCCACAACTTCAGCACCCAGATATACACACAGATGTTTATCACGCTGCTGAATACCGAGAGGTTTTTCTCCGCGGGCTCAGTTGACCAGCAACCGAAAAACTTGAGCTGTGAACTGCTTTACGGCAACGGCTGGGTGTTCCCTATTCCCGACATCGATCACACCGATTTTTTTGTCTGCATGGGCGGCAACCCCATGGTGTCGCAGGGCTCACTGATGTCAGCACCGGACATCGAGAGTCATCTGAAGGGCGTGCAGCAGCGCGGCGGCAAGGTGGTTGTTATCGACCCGAGGCGCACCGAAACAGCAGATGTAGCAGACCAGCATCTATTCGTACGACCCGGCACAGACGCCTTCCTGTTAATGGCGTTTGTGAATGAGTTATTTGCCACCCACCGCGTCGCACCGGGCAGACTGCTGGAATTTACAGACGGCATCGACCAACTCGAATCACTGAGCGCGCCCTATACGCCTGAGTCAGTCGCGGCCATCACCGGTGTCCCCGCTCACCATCTCCGCCAATTGGTGAATGACTTCTGCAGTGCCAGCGCACCTGTTCTGTACGGACGCATTGGTTTGTGTACCCAGACATTCGGCACACTCGCCTCCTGGCTGGTAGATGTGGTGAATATACTTACCGGGCGCCTTGATGCCCGCGGTGGAGCGATGTTTCCGCGCCCCGCTACCGCACACAACGACCCCGCTGCCGCGCCGCCGCAGCTGGGCTACAACCGCTGGCAGTCAAAAGCGCGCGGTTTTCCAGAGTACATGGGCATGTTGCCGGCATCGCTGATGGCCGAAGAGATGGAGTTGCAGGGTGAGCACCAGGTTCGCGCGCTCATTACGGTGGCGGGTAATCCGGTTCTGAGTGTACCCAACGGTAAACGTGTCCATGCAGCGATGGAGAAAATGGATTTTGTCGTGGCGTTCGATTTCTACATCAACGAGACCACCAGCCAGGCCGACATCATTATTCCCTCGACTACGCAACTGGAACACAGCAACTACGATTTCATGTTTACCTCTACCTGCGTGCGTAATTTTGCCCAGTATTCTCCCCAGACGTTTGATCCGCCAGCCGGTGCGTTGGACCAGTATCAGATTCTCAATGAGGTGACGGCACGTATGAACGGTATGACGCGAGCTGATCTGGAAAGCATGATGCTAGACGGCATGATTGATCAACTACAGGCCAATGCGGCAGATCTGTCACACCTGTCAGCACAGGATATCAAGCAGAAAACAGCCGAGCACCAGGGGCCGGAACGCCTGTTGGACATCATGCTGCGGGCCGGCCCCTACGGCGACAAATTTACCGGCGACGGCCTGACGCTGGCACAGCTCAAGACGATGCCGCACGGCATCGACCTGGGCCCACTGGAGTCGCGCCTCCCCGAACTGCTGGCCACCGAGCACCAACGTATCGACATTGCGCCCGATGTGATTACCCGTGATATACCCAGATTGCAGGCCGCATTGGATGACGGGCCCAGCAGACACATGCTGCTCATTGGCCGCAGACATATTCGCGATATGAACTCCTGGTTGCACAACCTGAACAACTACGCGCGCGGCAAGAACCGCTGCACACTGCTGATCAATCCACAGGATGCCCAACGCATCGGGCTGGTGGATTCAGGCAAGGCGAAAATTAGCTCCAGAGTGGGCGAGTTTGAAGCCGAAGTCGCTATCAGCGACAGTATTATGCCTGGTGTGGTCAGCCTGCCGCACGGCTTTGGCCACACCTATCGCAACACACAGCAATCTGTAGCCAGTGCGCTGATCCCCGGCATCTCCGCCAATGACCTGGTCGATGACAACGAAATGGACATGCCCTCAGGCACCAGTGTGGTGAACGGTGTGCCGGTGCAGATCGTCGCGGTTTGAACCCCGTGGCGCGCCTTGTCAGCGGCCTCTGAGCGGCCACGTGATGATACTCACGTCGAGCGCTTGCGCCGGGCAGGCGCTTGCGCCGCTGGTTTCGACGAGCGAGCTGGCCCCGAATCACCGCGCGCAAACAGTTCGGCATCCGCCAGTGCACGCTCGGCAATAAAGTCGAAGGTGGTGCGGATACGGGCGCTGTAGCGCAACTCCTCATGGGTGACCAACCACAAGTCTATCGACGTTGCATTGTACTGGGGCATGACCCGGACAAGCTTGCCCGCCATTGTCGCCCAGCGATGTGAGAGCAGGCCGATGCCAAACCCTGCCTTTACCGCGACCATCTGCGCCGTAGGACTGTTGCTCACATACGTGTAGTTCCCCGGCAGTGGGTCGGAGAAAGGCAGGCTTTCGAATAACTGCTCGCGATTACCGGGTGTGCGCAGCCCCACTCGTTGGTGCTCTGCCAGATCTTCCAGTGCATGCACTGGCGGCGCGTTATCGAGATAGTCCTGGCTGGCGTAGAGCCCAAACCCCACAGTAACCAGCCTGCGAGCGATGAGCTGTTGCTGCTCCGGCTGACCCAGGCGCAGAGCGATGTCTGCCTCGCGGTGCAGCAGATCCGCTGCACGGCTGTCTATCTGGACATTGAGTACTATCTCCGGGTACTCGCGATGGAAGTCTCGCAGCACCGGCGTCAGCCATTCAGTGCCCGTACCCTCGGTTGCCGAAATGGTTACCTCACCGCGCAAAGCGGTAGACTGCGCCTCGAGATGTCGCTCAATCGCAAGCATTTCAATTTCCATCCGCCGGGCGCTGTCCAGAATCGCCTTACCGGCATCCGTCAGTTGCATACGCCGGCCAGCACGCACAAACAGCGGCGTGCCAAAGCGGGTTTCCATCGCGGACAAACGCCGTCCGACCGTCGGCTGGGTCAGCCCGAGGAGTTCCGCAGCACCAACCAGGCTGCCCTTGTCGAAGATCGCAAGAAACAGTCGGATGTCTGCCCAGTCACGTAGAGGATCATATCCATGCATTTACGCATGGTAACTATATATAAATAAAATATCTATACCTTATCGAATAGGTTAACTTGGCAATCGAAAGTCAGAAGAGTATTGAGGAGGAACGACTATGAGAACTCAACGCATGATGATTGCCTCTATTGCCGTTATCGCGATGGTGTTGTTGTTGTGGCAGACCCGGGCCGCAGCCGGCACCCTTGGAGAATTTCAACCTCCAGTTGTCCGACAGGCGCAGTGGGCACTGCAGCAGGAGAACCCCGAGCGAGCCCTCGCGTTGCTTGAAAAGCGCACGACAGAGTTGCGCCGCTGGCGCGCGCAGGCACAGGGGAGCGCACTGGTCTGCCAGGCGTATTTTCAGATGGGGGACTACACCCGCGCCGAACAGGCCTGCGATCTGGCCTTTCGCACTGCAGGCGAGACGAATGGGCAGTACCTTTATAACCGCGGTGTTATGCGCCTATTGGTGGGTCGCGTCGCCGAGGGAGTTGCCGACCTTAAACGGGTCTCTGCGATGAACTCACAGGTGCCGCTCGCGGCCGGCGGTTTTGCGGTAGCGGGACGCTGGTAGGCACCCCGTTGCAATCGAAACCTGAGGCTACGCTACCCTTGCGGGTGCACTATTGCGTTATCGTCTGGCGGCCGATTTCCTGCGCATCCCGGTCTGCCTCACAGAACGCCATATCAATCCAGCCCCCGTTCGAGTACAGCTTGGTAGCATCTGCATAGTGCTCAGATGCGGGATCAGTGGACTGTGAATAGGTGAGAATGGCGAAAGCGTCCGGGCAATCACTCTGATCCCAGGTAACAGCCTGAATATAGCTGTTACCGTGGCGGATGCCAGAGTACCCCTCACCTTCGACAAGATTCGACGTTATCACGCTGAACATCATGTCACTGGAGCCACCGTGTATAGGAATGCGCTCGCCATTTTTTTCCACGAACTGCACTTCGCCCCACTGCGCATCCAGTGCGATACCCGCGTCTGCCAAGGTATTGACCGCTGCTTCCAACGCATTCTGCACGGCGGCAACTACCGCCGGATCTGAATCGTTGAGATCGCGAGGTGTATTCACCGGATCGGCGGCATCAAAGGGCACAGCCCAGAGGTTGGGAGTGGAGCGCAATACCTTCCAGAACTCAGTAAAAATATGCCCACCTACACTGTCGATCTGGTGGGTACGATCCCAGCCGCCCAGCAGATCGCAGGCTTGTTGCGTCATCGAGATACCTTCCGGCAGATTCTCCTCTTCGCCGCGGCAAATAGTCAGGACATCATCCAGTATCAGCTCAGCGGTAAAGTTGGTTGAGTTGTAGAGCAGCTGTCGAATATTGTCGATATTGAAACCCTCCGTTCCCAGCCCGTCACTACCGGCCAGGCGGTTTTCGGCCTGCGAGAACGTGGCGCGGGTGCGACGCGTCTGTTCAACACGCTCTTCACCTATTATCGGCGGGAACCCTTCCAGTAACATGCGCGGATTCGACAACCAGTAGCTGTCATTGGCATTCGCACCATACTCGCGCGTCTCCAGCTTGGGCAAACTGTCATAACCAAAAATACCGGCAACAGTACCGGCGTCACTGCCTGCCTCACAGCTGGAATCAGATCCGTCCAGCGTTATGTATCCAAAGTCGGTAACTGACGACTGCAACAGGCCACGCACGCAGTTGTTGACCTGACTGGTAGTGATATGGGGTGTCACTGATATATCGCCGTAGAACGCATCGCCATGTCGATCGGCCGCAATGGTGTTGACCCAGGGTATGCCCATGCTGCGCAGCGCGTCTTTAAACTCGCCGAGATTTTTCGATTTGCCCATATTAATCCACTGGTCCAACCCGCGCAGGTTCTCGAGGTTGGCATCGAAATACGTCAATACAGAACCGTTAATCGTGGGCCATCCATCCAGCAGACTATTGATACCACCGAGGTTAATAATTGCGCCATAGTGGGAGAAGTAAAAGGTGTGCTCGATTGTCTCCAGCTCGCCGCCTGCGCCAGCGCGCTCAACACTGACCGTCTCGCTGGTGATTTCCCGGAACTCACCATCGTAGAGATACTCAAGAGGGTTATCCGGGTTCAACTCCAACTCGTAGAAGTTGAAACGCGATGCAGTGCTGACCGTGTGCGACCAGGCAACATCGCGGTTAAATCCAATAACGGGCGCGGGAAGACCACCCAGCGCGGCGCCCATCATATCGTATTCATCCCCAAGCGTGACATGGAACATGAAAAAGCGCTGTGGCCCCTGCCATGGAAAATGGGGGTTGCCAAGCAGAATACCCATGTCCGTTTGCGAAGCTTGCGCGCCTACGCCGTAGGCATTGCTGCCCAAAGCACCGCCCTTGGGCAGGTCGATGCCAGCATCGAATTGCGCTTGGCTGAGGTTTGCCGCTATCAACCCGGCCGATGTCATGCCTTCGGGGATTGCGATCTGCGCCGCCTGCGCACTGGGCTCAGCGGCCACGATGTAATTCGTCAACGGCAGCGCGCTGCCGTACAGGATAGCCCTGTGTACCAGGCGTACAACATCCTCTAATTCAATTTCACGCACCCAGGCGGCACCGCGACAACCTTCATCGCCCTCGGCCAGATTATCGACCCCGGTTTCAGCCAGATAGCGGTTGATTCCCGCCGCATAACCGCTGAGATTCTCCACAATATAATCCGGCAAATCCTCCTCAATCATGCGGGCAATACGCTCGTCACTATTGTAAAGTTTCATCACAAAGTCCGAGTTCAGATCGCCATCGTCCCCCAGATAGCGCGACGATTCGCCCGCTGCGCGCACGTACTCCTGCATGACTGTGCAAAAATTTTCGCGCGCATAGGCATAACCCACACCATAACCGGCGCTGCCGTAGTCCTCGGCGGTAATATGCGGGATGCCGTATTCTGTCCACACGATGTCTGCTGAGTAGGAACTGGAACCGTCGCTATTGTCATCGTTATTATTGTTGTCTGAACTGTCGCTACAGGCTGTTAGCATCAGTGAACAAAGTGCGGCACTTACAAGCTGTTTCCAGCTGGGAGTCATGGTATTCATCAACTACCTCTAATTATAATTACGGGCGGTATTAGCGTGATTTGTGATCGAAGTGTACCCTATTGGCCGCGATCCCTAAAGATCGCGGTACAGCCGTGTGATACCTAAACACCTTTGGTCTGTCCGAATAGAGCGTTATTTCTTTCTGAACACCGGCGGACGCTTTTCCATAAAGGCCGTTATTGCTTCGATGTTTTCCGCAGACCCTGCCTGGCGCGCCATTCCGGCCTGCTCTGCCTTGATCGCTGTATCGATAGCGGGCAAATGATGCAGACGCAGTGAGCGTTTGATTTCCCGCAGTGAATTCACAGGCCACTGTGCAATTTCGCTCGCCTTGGCCAGCGCGTGCTCAAACAAATCTGAATCGGGCAACACGGCCGCTGCAATGCCAGCATTAAAGGCTTTGTCGGCGTCTATCCACTGCGCGGTGTAAAACAATTCGGCGGCGCGCTGCGCGCCGATATTTGCCTGCAACATATAGCTGCTGCCCCACTCGGGCACCAGGCCAAGGCTGGCAAAAGGCAAACGCATACGCAAGCTGTTGCCGACATAGACAATATCCGCATGGAACAATACCGTGGCACCGCCACCGATAGCCACGCCCTGCGCCGCGGCAACTATTGGCTTATCGAACTCAACGACGGCGCGTGCAGCTGATTCAAATGGATGTTCCTCACCCTCTCCCACATCGCCGAAACTTGCCAGGTCCACACCGGAACAAAAGTTCTCGCCAGCGCCGCACAGCAACAGGCATACCACATCATCATCCTCTGCTGCGGCTCGAAACGTCTCGCGCAGGTCTACCCACATCTGCGTGTTAATCGCGTTCTTTTTCTCGGGGCGATTAAAAGTAACGACGAGCACGCCGTCGCGGTTGTCGGTAGTTACAAGGTCAGTCATGTGAGTGCCTGTGGATTCAGGAATGGAAGGCTACAGAGTCCGCCACGCTGGCGCGATCGGTAACGCATGCGTTGACAGGATCATCGGGATTCGGATAGCCGAAGGACAAGCCAAACAACAGCTTATTGTTTTCCGCGATACCCAGTTGTTCGCGCACGAAATCAGCTTGAAAACCCAGAGCCGTCTGCGGGCAGCTGCCGAGCCCGTGGGCAGTGAGTGTCAGCATCAGGGTCTGGGCGTACATACCCAGATCCGCCGCCTCGCGCAGACCAAACGGCTCGGGCAAGAAGAGGAAGGCGACATGCGGTGCATCGAAGAAAGTGAAATTGCGCATAAACTGCTCATTGCGCCGCGCTTTGTCCTCGCGGGCAATACCTGCGGCATCGTACAGCGATTGCGCAGCGCCGTACTGGCGCTCTTTGTAGACCCCCTCATAGACGCCGTCATAGGGGAAATCCATGCTGATATTGCCCGCCATGAAACGCTCAGGCATCGCCGCACGCAGCGTTTCCAGTTTTTCACCGGACACCACATGCACCACCCAGGGTTGGCTATTACAGTTGCTGGGCGCGCGCTGTGCCACAGAGAATAGTCTGTTCAGCGTTTCCTCGTCCACCCGCTGCGGCAGGAAAGCACGCAGTGAACGGCGGGAGGCGACAATTTCATCAAACACGTCAGCTTGCTTGGGCATGGGTAAACTCATGTTGTAAACAGGACGGGTAGCCTAACAAAAATCCGCTTGTTTTTGCGCTTCAATTTGGCAGCAGAGGCTGACACGTTATGGCGTCTACTCGCCGGTAAAATTGGCTTTGCGTTTTTCCTTGAACGCGCGCATACCCTCTTTCGCATCAGCCGAAGCAAACACCGGGTTGGCCAACTCGTCTGAAAGCAGCATGGCATCCGCCTCTTTCACATCCGTCTGGATTTCACGGAGCGATCGGGTAATAGCCTTCAGTGCCAGTGGTCCAGTTTCACAAATCTGGGCGGCGATTTCTTTCGCCCGGGCCAGCGTCTGACCCTTGGGTACGACATGATTCACCAGGCCCCAATCGAGCGCCTCCTGCGCCGTGACATGACGCCCCAGCAACAGTATTTCGGCAGCGAGACAGTACGGGATTTGACGCGGCAAACGAATACTGGAACCCGCCATCGGGTAGAGGCCGCGTGCAACTTCGGTAACACCGAAGGTGGCGTCTTCAGCGGCAACACGAATATCGGTACCGGCCAGAATTTCGGTACCACCGGCCAGTGCATAGCCCTCTACTGCGAGAATCAGCGGCTTGTTGGGACGGTTATCACGCAGCAGGGCCTGCCAGTGTACATTCGGGACTTTGCCCATGACTTCCATAAACTCGCCGGTGGAACGTTGATCACCGTCGGCACCGGCTTTGAGATCCATCCCTGCGGAGAAGGTGTCGCCATTGGCTGTGAGTATGGCGCACATCAGGCTATCGTCCTCGTCGAGACGGCGCCACGCTTTGTACATACCCAATAGCATTTCGGGGCTGAAGGCGTTTTTGGCCTCGGGGCGGTTGAGGGTGACGATGAGTACTTTGCCCTCTTGTTCTACGGTGCAGTTCTTGGTGCTGATATCGAGTTCTGGCATGGTTTCTACCTTTTTGCTAATGGTGTTTGTGTGTCTGGGTTTGTGGCGCTGTCGTTTGTTGGTTGGCGTCACTGTAATTTATTGGTTGGTATCGCTGTAGGTCGGAGCTGGTTGGGTGAGGCCCCCGCTCCTCAAAGGGCTGAGATATTCGTCGCGGGGGCCCTTACCCAACCTGCTCCTGGCGTCCTGCGTTATTCACTTTTTCGAATCTCGCTGATGCGTGGGTTTGTTAGCGGTGGCGCGCAGGGCATGCCTCACAGGGTGAGTATCTCAGCCCTTCGAACCCAGTGAGGCATGCCCTGCGCGCCACCGCTTACGAACCCGAACCGCGGAACATCACTCGACCTTATGCGTTCCCGCCAAGGCGATCTCCAGCGCTTTCGGATAGGCCGGCTTGCCACTGGGCGCGCGCGGCACGTCATCGACTACATGTAATTCACGCGGCACTTTGTAACCGGCAATGTGTTGGCGCACGTGCTCCTGTATGCCACTGAGCGTCAGCTTTGCATCACCGCGTGGTGATACGACTGCGGTTACGCGACTGCCAAAGCGTTCGTCGGGCGTTGCCACTACCAGACAATCGAAAATTTCCGGGTTGGCTTTCAGCGCCTGCTCTACTTCTTCCGGGAAAATTTTCTCTCCACCGGAATTGATGCAGTTGGAGCCACGGCCGTATACGGTAATGGTGTCATCGTCTTCGAGGCGCGCTTCATCACCCAGCAGTAACCACGGCTTGCCATCGACACTGACGATGGTTTTGGCTGTTTTCACCGGATCGTTGTAATAGCCCACAGGGATGTGCCCGCTGCGCGCAAAGATACCCATCTCACCGCGCTCCACATGGCGATTGGCCTCGCCTTCGATATCGGTGATAACCGACATGAATTCGCTCTTGGTGATATTGCCAAGGCCCTGGCCTTTTTTGCCGCCGCCGTCAAAGCCCATGTTGCCGCTCTCGGAAGAGCCGAAGGAATTGGAGATAAAGACATTGGGGAAATTCTGGCGGAAGGCCTCCTGCTTGCTTTCCGAGAACACCGCACCGCCTGAACCAATATTGAAAACGGAACTTAGATCCCAGCGATCGGGATTGGATTCCAGAGCATCCAGTAATGGCACCGCCATGGCATCGCCAACGATGGAAATAGAGTTCACCTTCTCCTTTTCGACGATATCCCATACGTCTTCGCCGATCAGCGAACGACCGGGGTTCAGCACCACAGAATTACCAGCCAGCAACTGGATACAGGCATACCACCAGCAGGCGCCGTGCATCAGTGGTGCCAGCGCCATACCGACGATGGCAAAGTCACCCACGCGCCCGGCAATCTGCTCCGGATCCGTGATAGCACCGTCCGGATGGAACCAGCCTCCCCCGCCCATTGCAGCGAAGAATACGGCCTTGTGCGGCCACATGACGCCCTTGGGCATACCTGTCGTGCCGCCGGTATAGAGAATGAACAGATCTTCATCCGAGCGCTCACCGAAATCGCGCTTGTCACTCTGGCCCTCCATGGACGTTTCGTATTCCACGGAACCGATCACGGCAGGATCACAGCCGGAGTCATCCTTAACATAGATAAACGTTTTAAGATCGGGCGCAGATTTACGCACTTCGTCAATGTGCGGGGTAAACTCCTGATTGTGAATACAGGCGACCATGTCTGCGTTGTCGAAGATGTACAGCAGTTCATCCTGTACATAGCGGTAGTTGACGTTAATCGGCACTGCGCGAATTTTGAAACAGGCCAGCATGCCCTCAAGGTATTCGTTGCAGTTGTAGAGATACAAGCCGACATGATCGCCGGCTTTTACGCCCTGTTCCATCAGGTAGTGTGCCAGTTTGTTAGCACGCTGCTCCAACTCCGCGTACGAAGCTCGCTGCGTGCCACATACCAGTGCACTGCGTGTGGGTACCTTATCCGCCACCATTTCATACAGATCGGCGATATTGTAATGCTTGGCCATTGCTCGTGTTCTCCGTTGTCCTGAGTGTAACGCGGTTACGATTTCTGCGAACCGACGACCCACATCGAGAAGAACTGCGCACCACCACCATAAGCGTGGCCGAGTGCCAGTTTCGCGCCTTCAACCTGATGTGCACCGGCGTCGCCGCGCACCTGTCTGGCTGCCTCGGCAAAACGGATCATGCCCGAGGCACCGATAGGATTGGAAGACAGTACACCACCGGAACAGTTCCAGGGAATATCACCGCCCTCATCCAGAGAGGTCGCCCCTTCCATGGTGAGCTTCCAGCCTTCACCCTCGGGTGCAAAACCGAGATTTTCCAGCCACATGGGTTCGTACCAGCTGAACGGCACGTATACCTCGGCGCAGTCAAAATCCCGGCGCGGATCTGTGACACCCGCCTGTTTGTACACATCGGCGGCGCAATCGCGGCCCGCCTGCGGGTTCACCATTTCACGACCGGCGTACATGGTCGGCTCCGAGCGCATCGCAACACCGCGAATCCAGGCCGGTGGCTTGGGAGACTTCTCCGCCAGTTCCTCATTGGCAATAACCATCGCACAGGCGCCGTCCGACGAGGGGCATGACTCCAGAAAGCGGATCGGGTCCCACAACATGAAAGACTCTTCCACTTCTTTCATGGTGATATCGGGCTTCTGCAAATGTGCCAGCGGGTTGCGCGCACCGTGCAGGCGATCTTTCATGGCCACCTTGATACCCACGTTATAAGGTGCGTTAGAACGGCGCATATACTCGCGGATAATAGGTGCAAAGTAGCCGCCAGCACCGGCGTTCAGGTGGGTGGAAAACGGCTGTGCATTGGACAGCGCCCACATGGCATTGGATTCAGACTGCTTCTCAAAAGCCACTGTCAGCACCCGTTTAAAGGTGCCGCTTTGCACATGTGATGCCGCCACCAGTGCTGTCGACCCGCCCACGGAGCCAGCCGTGTGCACGCGCAGCATCGGCTTGCCATTACAACCGAGCGCATCGGTTAGATACGCCTCGGGCATAACAACACCCTCGAACATATCTGGCGCTTTGCCGATAATTACCGCATCGATATCGTCCCAGGTGAGGTCTGCATCCTGCAGCGCTTTCAGTGCCGCTTCACGCACCAATCCGGCGATTGAAACGTCGGTTCGTTTGGTCATGTACTTGGTCTGGCCAATGCCGACCACTGCTGCCAAATTAGCCATTATGCGTTCTCCCCTTTCTCTAGAACCGTTACCAGATTGTGCTGCAGGCAGGGCCCTGAAGTCGCGTGGGCGATACCCCGTTGCGCTTCTCCTTTCACAATACGGTTAAATACTTCACCGATACGCGACAGGCCGGACGCCATCATCAGGTTGCCAGCCAATACACCCCCGCTGGGGTTGACCTGTGTTTCCTTATCCAGGCCCAGAGCCCTGGTCAGAATGAGTTCCTGGTGGCTGAATGGCGCATAGAGCTCGGCCACATCCACCTTGCCTGCGTTCATGCCGGCGTGATTGGCCGCCATACGAGTCGATACGGAATCTGTCAGGTCACGCATGCCAAGATTGTGAGTCTCGATACAGTGATCGATACCGCTAATAACAACATAAGGCAGGCCCCATGCTTTGGCCTGATCTACAGTGGCGATAATCATCGCACTGGCACCGTCGGATATCGGGCTGCAATCTGCTTTGCGCAAAGGCGACAGGAAAGTCTCCTCTGCAAGGACATCTTCAACCGAGATATCGCCAGACAATTGGGCATGCGGGTTGTTCATCGCATTTCGTCGTGAACGCGAAACCACTTCTGCCATATCACGCTCCGTGATAAGGCCCTTATCCAGCATCAAACGAGCCTGCAGCGCAGCCAGCGAAATGCTGTCTACCCACAGCGGCGCCAGATAATACGGATCCAACTGTTGCGATAACACCGTGGGCAGATCGCCCGGCGACGATTTGCCAAAACCGTATATCAATGCGGAGTCCGCATGCCCCATGCGAATCTTCAGCATGGATTCATACAGAGCCCAGGCTGCATCCATCTCGACATGAGACTCCTTGATCGGCGGCACCGCGCCCAGCGCGTCAACACCGGAAACAAAGGCAAAGGCTGCGCCCTGCAGGTAGTCGCAGCTGCCGGAGCAGACAAAATCGACATCCTGTGCGCTGTTCAGCCCGGCCTGTTCAAAGGTACGCGCCAGCACTGGCATGATCAGCTCAACTTCGTTGACCGCACCGGCGTCTGAGACACTGTCACTTTGCTGGTAGGCTACTATTGCAATATCTTTCATAGCTCAGCCCTCCAAGCCAGTAACAGGTAACGTGCCAATCTTTTCTACCGGTACATCCGGTTCATCGATCGGTTTGAAGTAGCGTATGTTATTCATTGAGTAATCCCATTCGGATTCAGGGTTCCACACGCCCTGCACGCGCTGACCAATATGAACGTCTTCATTCACACACTCACTGAGCAGGTGGATGAGAGAGATGTTGGAACCGTCCAGCACCAGATTGGCGACCACAAACGGTGGCTCAATCGGGTTGCCCGGGATCGGGATAGAGACAATAGTGAATGACTCGACTGTGGCCTTATCAGACAGTTCTACTTCCTCTTCGGTAGCGACCCCACACGATGCGCAGGAGCCGCGCGGTGGCACATACACCGCTGAACATTTCGGACAGCGCTGTCCTGTCAGTACGCCCTTTTTAAGCTGTGTGAGGTAGCGCGCGGGAGCCTTGCCCGCAGTGAAGTTGTATTTGAGGTAGACCGGCGCATTGATTACGGTGATTTCGTCCTGTTCATCGCTCATAGTTTGCTCTCCTATACCAGTTCGAAGCATCGAATATCGGTGATAAAACCAATGGTTTCATCGGCCCACACGGCGCGTACACGCGCACCGGTGGCTATGTCACTTTCTGCAGCGGCTGCCACGCAGTGCACCATCGGCACATCGGCGCCATCGAGTTTGATCATTGCCCACGCAAACGGCACCTGCATCGGGTGCGATTCGCGGGGTTCCTTGACCCAGGCAAAGCTGACGATCTCGCCCTGCTCACCCACGTCAACGAACTCGCTGAGTTCCTCTGCGGTATCGGGGTCATACTCCATGGGTGGCACGATCACCCGGCTGTCACTGGCCTTGATGCCAACGATCTTGCGATTCTTGAGTGCAGTGAGAAAACGACCGATCACCGGACCGGTGGAGCGGGTATAGGTATAACCAAGTTCAAACGCCTGGTTGAGAGTTTCTGGTTGCGACACAGTCACAGCCCTCCATGGTAGCGGTACAGGATTGAAGCATCAGTATCAGCGAGGCATCGCAGTCACTCAATGACGCAAAGGCTCATGTGGAAATGACATTTCAGATCAAATCGCAAAAGCGCGAACAGACCACGCCCTACTTATCGCCATCAATCCAGCCCCAATTACAGATTAAGCGACGACAAAGGTTGATTTAGATGCACCGGCAACGGCAGAATGCCGATTCGCCTTTTTTTGGCAGCGACACCCATCGACTATACGAGGAATACACCTATGTCTGTCTCAGCTGTTGGATACTTGAGAATCGCATCAACCGACACGGCGGCCTGGATGGACTTTGGCACAGGTGTACTGGGCCTGATGGATGCCCAGCGCGAGGATGATGCCGGTGCGCGCTTCCTGCGCATGGACGACCACCCTTTTCGCTTTATGATTGAACCCGCTGATGCCGACAAGCTGATTGCGACCGGCCTTGAGTTTCCCGATGAAGCAGCCTGGCGCTCGACCATCACTGCCTTGGAAAATGCCGGCCATAGCGTCGTAGCCGGGTCTGCAGAGGACGCACAGCGGCGCTGCGTGTCCGCCTTGTCCTCGGTGCAGGACCCTGCGGGCAATACCCTGGAACTCTACTGGGGCCGCAAGCTGGACTATGTACCGCTGGCCTCGCCGACCGGTGTAGAACGGTTCGTCACTACTTATCAGCAATCCGGTGATATGGGCTTCGGACACGCTGTATTGCCCGCACCCAATGTCGAGGCGTGTTTCGATTTTTACACACAGCTTATCGGTACCGGTCTCACCGATACCCTGTACCCACCGGGTATGGACGGTGTGCAGATCAAATTCATGCATGCCAATAATCCGCGGCAACACTCTGTCGCGCTGTTCAGTGGTCCGCACCCGGCGGGTATTGTCCATATGATGGTTGAGGTGCAGACACTGGACGAGGTCGGCCGTGCCATGAAACGCGCCCAGCAGGCTGGCGTCCATTTTCTCGCCACGCTCGGCCGACACGTCAATGACAATATGTGCTCCATCTACATACTTGCGCCGGGTGGCATCGCCGTAGAGTACGGGTACGACGGTCTACTGATCGACTGGGAAAACTATGTGCCCACCGTCAGCGTCGAGGGCGACTT
Organism: Halioglobus japonicus; assembly: GCA_902705825.1. Classification (GTDB taxonomy): domain Bacteria; phylum Pseudomonadota; class Gammaproteobacteria; order Pseudomonadales; family Halieaceae; genus Marimicrobium. The sequence continues at coordinate 124,489 of CACSIL010000012.1, forward strand.
GTGGGGACATGAGTACAACTTTCCCGGAATGAACGATTAGGCTGCAGGATAACGAAAGAGCAGCCACTTTCAGGCTATAGCGCCGAGCGAATCGCGTCTACCGAGCCCAGCGTATCGAGGGCGCTATGCAGGCGCTCCATCGATGCCTTGAGGTAGTTGACTGGCTGCCACGCGTCGCCCATGGCCAGCGTCACAGCGGCGCCCATCCAGACATACGCAGCATGCCACTGGTACTGCTGCCATAGCTCGGCTTCAGGTGGTGCGGACACTCCCAGCGAAAGAAGTTGTTGGCGATAGTATGCCAGCATGTCGCGGCCATACTGTTGTTGATCTTGCGGCGTCAGATTTCCCGCCAGAAAATAACCGACATCACGCATTGCCGGCCCACGGGCCACCATCGCCCAATCCAGAAACCCCGGCTGATCTGCATCGTAGAAAAGGTTGCCGTCGTGAACATCTCCGTGTATCAGGGTAGGAGCGCCGCGCAGCCACAGCTGGTGGACGGCGTCCGTTTTAGCCAGGTATAGCTCACCCATCTCCGTGAATACCACAGGCATACTATCGCTGTACATCTGCAGTGCGCGGCCGATTAACTGCGCACCAATTTCATGCTGCAACGGCGGCTGCACCCAGGCAAGATCAGACTCAAAACGCGGCGATTGCCAGTACTTGGCATGCAGACGCGCAAAGGCGGCCAGTATCTGACGGATAAAATCCAGTGAGTACCGTGTACTGGCATTCTTGAAGGTACATCCGCTGTCTACAAGGTTCTCCAGCAGCATAATGTAGGCTTCACCGGCCTCATCGCTGGCAGCATAAAAACAGCGCGGCACACGTACCGGCATTTCAGCGGCAAGGCTGTGATAAAACATCGCCTCGCGCCGCCCCATCCCGCTGGACGTGACAAACTGCCGCTGCAGTTCATCTGTCGGCGGCAGCTTCACGAAAAGCCGCTGGGGTTGGCCGGCGTCTTCACCATAATCAAGTTCAAGCAGTGCCCGCCCCGTCGTGCCGGCATGGGCATCGACCACGGCGAACTTCATCACCGGCACGTGCAGTACCTCTGACAGCCAATCGCAGGACAGACTTCTCAAATCGGAGGGAATCACCGGCACAGACCTCTGTTACCTATACCAAAAGACGCTAGTGCACTTCGACAGTAACAGGAACCCAGCGATTAAAAATGTAACCCAGTGTGCCATTGCGCTTGAGGGTCACCAGTGCATCATTGAGCCTTGCCGCCAGTACCCCGTCATCCTTGCGCACGGCCCAGGCCAGTTGCTCCTGGGTCAATGGCTTGTAGAGGCTTATCAGGTCACTGTTCTCACTGGTGGTGGCCAACTGCCAGCTGGTGGGAGCATCGTGAATGTACAAATCGATTTCACCGCTGCGCAGACCGGAAAAGGCGGCGGCAGAATCCTGATAAAACGTTACTTTTGCATTCTTGAGTTCGGTGGCGACATAATCGGCACCAGTGGTGCCCGGCTCCACACCCATACGCACACCGTCGCTGAACAACGCCCAGGGCTGGGAGAAATGCCCTACTTTCTCGGTGCTCATGATCGCCATTTGCCCTACTTGCATATAGGGATCAGTAAACAGTACTTCTTCGCTGCGCGCCGCGGTGATGCTCATGCCCGACATGATGACGTCAATATCTCCGGCTTTTAACGCCGGGATGAGTTGCGCAAAAGGCATATCTATCAACGTCATCTCCTGTCCGATAAGTGCGCCTATCGCCTTCGCGCTATCGGCTTCGATGCCGACAATTCGCCCTTCCTGTTTGTAGACCATTGGCGGATAATCCGCGGACACACCGACCCTGAGTCCGGCTGCCGTAGCGCCAACCGTACCAAGAGTAAAAAGGACTGTGAGTAATAGTCTGACGAACATGGGGTACCTCTGCGTAAGTCGATGTCGTATTAGGGTCTGATTCGAGTGTGCGGCCCACAATGTAACACTGCCCCACACAGCTAGGGAAGCCATCGAGGAAGTCGCCACAATGCAACTCACTTGCACCAACCGTACAGCACTTGTCACCGGTTCCGATCGCAATACTGGCTATGTGATAGCCGGGTGCCTTGCGCGCGCCGGAGCCACCGTCATCCTGCACAGTAATCACAGCGATGGCAGCGCTGCCAACGCCGCCACAGAATTGAACTGTGACTATTCAGTGGAAGGCGATATAGCCACCGAAGCGGGCTGCGCGGCCCTGATCGCGCAACTGCAGGCACAGTCCCTTGAGGTGGACATTCTGGTCAACAATTACGGCACCGCCAGCTTTGCCAAATGGAGCACCGCAAGCAGCGACGACTGGCTGGACATGTACCAGAAAAATGTTCTGTCAGTCGCGCGCCTGGTGCAGGGTATTGTGCCGGGAATGCAGGATCGGGGATGGGGCCGGATAGTCAATCTGGGAACCATCGGTTCACACCGGCCAGGCAAGATCATGCCGCACTACTACGCGGCTAAAGGTGCCCTGGCCAACCTCGGAGTCAGCCTTGCACAGGATTTATCCGGTACTGGCATCACTGTAAATACCGTATCGCCAGGGCTGATAAGGACACCGGAGCTGGAAGCCGGCTACCGCGCGCGGGCGCAAAAAAAGGGCTGGGGCGATGACTGGCCGGAAATTGAACGCCATATCGTGGCAGAGGACTTCCCCAACCCCGTTGGCAGATTGGCGACGCGCGAGGAAGTCGCCGACCTCGTTACCTTCCTGTGCAGCGACCAGGCCGGCTTTATCAACGGCCAAAACATCCGTATCGACGGCGGCGCTATCGCCCATGTATAGCGCAGATAGAACGTTTATTCCGCTTGACGCTATAGGGTCTGTTTGACATGCTTCTGGCAACGTCAGCCACACCCCACATTACAACTGCAGATAAGGAACTCCACTATGAAAACACTAGTTCAAGCCACTCTGGCTTTTCTCATCATCAGTCTGTCCAGTCACCTGGCTCACGCAGATGAGTATGATAAGACCATCAACAGTTTCAAGGACGCAGGTGAAAGCGGTGCCTATTTTGACAATAGTATTGGCTACGCGGTGTTCCCCACCATAGGTAAAGGTGGCATCGGCATCGGCGGCGCACACGGTTCCGGTCGGGTCTACAAAGAAGGTGAAGTCATTGGCACCGCCGACATGACCCAACTGACAATCGGCTTTCAACTCGGAGGAGAAGCGTTCAGCCAGATTATTTTCTTTGAAAACGAAGCGGCACTCGACAATTTCACCTCGGGCAATTTTGAGTTCAGCGCGGACGCCAGCGCAGTAGCGATTACTGCAGGCGCCCATGCCAGTGCCAACACCGGCGGTGGCGCATCTGCAGGGCTCAGCGGCGGCCAGAATAATGCCGACACCAAGTCACTGGGATACCGCAAGGGTATGGCGATTTTCACAATTGCCAAGGGTGGCTTGATGTACCAGGCAACACTGGGTGGACAAAAGTACAGCTTCGACCCAATCTAGTATTCGCAGCACGGCGGTGACCTTCGGGCTCACACGCAAATCAGCAAAGGTCGCCCCCCTGGGTCGCGGCCTTTTTTATTGCCTGGAAAACAGCAGGCGCTGGCGCGCCCCTTGAATCATCCCGCCTGCAGCTTAGGCTGCATCGCAGCACGTGGGCCTAAACCACGCCACGACTTGCACCAGTATCTACTCAGCACCGGCCACTTATAGCCGCGTCACGATCCCCTTGTCCCCGTCCAGGCGGAGCAGGTCACCGGTGTTAAAAAAACGCGTGCCATCACGAGTATTCACCACGCACGGCAAGCCGTACTCGCGTGCAATCACTGCGCCGTGTGAGACTGCACTGCCCAAATCGGTAACCAGCCCGCCAATCAGGCTGAAGTAAGGCGTCCAGCCAATGTCGGTAATTGGCGTAACCAGGATTTCACCCGGTTGCAATTGCGCCGCCTCCAGCAGTGTCGTGGCGACACGAGCGACACCCTCCACCACGCCGCGAGAGGCTGGCCTGCCGTGGAGCACGCCGTCGGTGGTGTCTATCGCACGCAGTTCCAACGGTTGCGGAACACCTACCGATATCTCGGGAAACTCCAGTCGCTGCTGATAGGCAAGCGCCTCCCGTCGAGCGAGCGCCCGCTCCACCGCCACCTGATCTGGCGCGGCGACCAACCCCGGTAATTCGTCAGTACTGAAAAAATTGACCAGATCAGCTTCTGGCAATACACCTTCGGCATGCAGCAGGTTGCCCAGATGACGAAAACCCTGTTTGAAACGGTGTGCAACTTCCACCAGTTGCGACTTGGTGTGTTCCCGGCGGCGTATGGCATTGTGCGCCTTGGGCAGAATCCAGCGCAGACCGCGGTTGAGCTCCGCCCACTCTATTGCCTCTGTGTGGGCCTTCGTATGCCCCCCGGTGACGAGGCGTGCGTGCACTGCAGCCTGCATACTCTGAATCAAGGGTGCAGGGTCATCGCTCCAGGAAGCGTCTCTCATACACAATTCACGGTATCCACGATGCCCGTGATCATTGAGGAAAGCGGCATACGCCGGTGCGGTTTCGGGCGTATTGCACAACCATGTCAGGGCATCGGATACGGCGGCTTGCTGGAAACTCTCCGCGGCCTGCGGATGCGCCACTATGCTGTCGATGAGCGTGTCCAACTCATCCAGCATCACTGCACTCTCCACGCCACTGGCACCGGCGAGTAACCGCACCGCCTCGGCCTGTTCCTCATTGGTGCTGTCGTTGGAACGACCGGACACCATATTCTCGACGATGGAACACAAAAACCCGGACAGTGCCGAGGATTGAATGTGTACCGCCATCGCGTGATCAAAGAAGGACGACTTGTCTGCCAGTTGCGCCCACATGGCGCCGCTGTCGGTTTTGTTATCGATAACAAAACCCTCCAACTCCCGACCAAACTCTTCAACCACTGTCGGCGCACGTAAACAATAGCGCAGCAATTTCGCCGTGTTGGCGACACGGCGCAAAAATGGCTGCGCAGGAAAGGGTTTCAACTCTGGCACCAGCCGCCCGCACAGCGATTGCGCTGATTGCTCAACAGTTGAACCAAGCACAGCAGCTGACATCACCACATTGCCGGTCATATTGAGAAAAAGATGTCCGTAAGCCCAGGCAGTCACCTGCCAGGCTTCGACTATTTCCGGTCTGGCCCCCACGGCCACCTGCATATGCTGCAGGCCGTAATCGATACCCCAACCGGTAAAGGAACCGGTCAGTGGACACACAGCCCCTGGCATCATCTCGCTCACATTGCTGATCGTCAGCACATCGTCGGGCCGCGGCAACGCGGTATCAAATTCGTTGAGGTCTGCAGGCAATGTCGTAATTGGGCGGGCCTGCAACCAGTACAAAGTACCGTCTTCGTCAATGGCCCACTCGAGGTCCAGCGGGTGATTCTCATGGCGTGCAGCGCTGCGTGCCTGTTCTGCAATGGCCGCAATTTCGCCATCACTGAGCAGGGGGTTTTCACCCGTCAACTGGCGTCGCACGATAGCGCCGCTGCTGTTCACACCGTAGTGATCGGGAGTAGCTTCACCGCTGACCAACGCCTCACCGAGGCCCGCCACCACGTCAATCACCAGCAGATCACGCCTCGCGCTGACCGGGTCGGCAGTGAACACCACACCGGCCACACGGGCATTGACCATGGCCTGTACCACGACATTCATGGTCAGCTCAGTACTACCTGTGTGCGCCTGCTGATAGCTGCGAGCGCGCTCATGTGACGCTGACGCCACGCATTGGGCCACCGCCTCACGCAGCTGTTGTATACCGGTTACATTGAGTACGGTATCGTACTGGCCAGCAAAGGAGGCGTCCGCACCATCCTCACCCAACGCTGATGAACGTACCGCCACCGCGGCCTTACCCAGGCCCAGATAGCTCTGCTCCAACGCCGCAGGGAACACGTCAGCACTGGCATCGCACAGCACAAATGCGGGCGGCACAGGAAGCCCCATGGATACTAGACGCGCAAGACCATAGGCCTTCCCGCCCGCGCTGGCATCCGTGATTTCCGCCAATGTACAGATACGGTTATTCATACCGGATATTACCTTCAGTGGGGCAAGCGGGATTTAGAAGAACAATAAAATTCAACGCAGTGGGCGCTAGCTCATACCCATTGCTGCGGCTTCTGCCGTCAGCACCTCGCTCACCACGGGGTGAGCTTTTACACGCGCGATAAAACTCGCAAAAACAGGCCACCGCTGTGCGTCGACCTCGTAGCCGGCATAAGCCGCGTTCACAAAGGGGCTGATAAGGCTCATATCGGCCATCATGAACTCGCCAAAAATGAAACCCTGCGCGGGTACCTGTGCTTCCAGGTAATCGAGAATGGTGGGTAACTGCTTGTCGATGATCTTCGCAACCAGTTCCTCGTCCGGTTCCTGTTGCAGAACCATAGGGCGCATAAAGCGTTGGAAAAATATACCGGCCGCCAGTTCCGCCACTCGCGAACCGCCCAGTTCTTCTAGCCAGCGCGCCTTCGCCTTATCCGCACTCTCTGCGGGGTACAAGGGTACTTGTGGATAGGCGTCCTCTAGATACTCGCAAATAACCGTTGAGTCGCAAATTGTGAGCTCACCATCCTGCAGTGCGGGTATCTTTCCCAGTGGATTGATCTTGCGATACTCTTCATCGCGGGTAAACGGCATTTGCTGGACCTGCTCAAACGGCAACGCCTTGATCGCTAGCGCGACTTGTACTTTACGCACAAATGGTGACCCTGACGCACCGTGCAATACCATCATAGCTGATCACCCGTATTGTCGGTGGTATGTGTGTGCTTGCGGGCGTGTATAGGGCAAAACATGTACTCGGACATAGAGCTTGGTTCTCCGTAAGTAAAACTGGGTGGGGGATGACAGGCAGGCTGCATACTCGCTATCTGAATTGCAGCACTTTGTCCCTGAGCGGTCGCAGTCGCAGCTGCAAAAAATCCAGAATATAGTTCTGGTAAAGGCGCCAGGGCAATTTGGCGCCCTGCTTGGGAAACTTACCGACCGAGCGCATCACATAGCCTGAACTGAGGTTCATCATCGGTTCTTCTTCTACCGTTCCCGCCTGCAGCCGTGGTGTCGCCACTGACGTACCTGTCCTTTTCATATAGTTCAGCACACGGCAGATAAAATCACCCGTGAGGTCACTTTTCAACGTCCAGGAGGCATTGGTATAGCCAAATACCTGAGCCAGATTCGGGACATTGCCAAACATCATACCCCTGTAGACATAGAGTTCGGAGGGGTCTACCACCTCGCCGTCAACTGTCAACTGCGCCCCGCCCATAAACTTGAGGTTCAGCCCTGTGGCCAGCACGATAATATCCGCTTCCAACTCCCTGCCCGACTGCAGCTTGATTCCGGCATCGGTAATGCGCTCAATATGATCGGTAACCACCTCGGCGCGCTGTTCACGAATGGCAGTGAACATATCCCCTTCGGGCACCGCACACAGTCGCTGGTCCCAGGGATTATAGGAAGGCGTAAAATGCGTTTTTACATCGTAATCCTTCCCCAGTGCCTCGCGCACCTGCCCCAGCAGAAACCGTTTGACGAGTTCCGGCTTCCAGCGCGACAGCGCATAAATATAGATCTGGAAAAGTACGCGTTTCCATCGTGTAATACGGTACACCCAGGAGCCAGGTAGAAAGCGCTGTAGACGGGCCGCGGTCTGATCTTCTTCCGGCACCGAGGCGATATAGGTAGGCGAGCGCTGCAACATAATGGTGTGCGCAGTTTCCTTGGCCAATTCAGGCACCAGCGTGACGGCAGTGGCGCCACTGCCAATAACGACAACCTTCTTATCACGGTAATCCAGATTTTCAGGCCAGTGTTGGGCGTGGACAATGCGGCCAGTAAAATCTTCAGTTCCACTGAAATCAGGGGTATATCCCTTCTCGTAGTCGTAGTAACCGCTGCACATCAGTAAAAACTGACAGGCGATTTCAACGGGCTCCCCGGTATCGGTACGCTCGGCTGAAACCGTCCAGGTGGCGGACTCTGAAGACCAGGCGGCGCTGAGCACCTTGTGCCCGTAGCGTATGTGCTGGTCGACGCCCGTTTCGGCCGCAGTCTCCTTGAGGTAGCTCAATATAGCAGGCCCGTCTGCAAGCGCCTTGCGCGCCAACCAGGGTTTGAAAGAGTAGCCCAGCGTGTACATATCACTGTCGGAGCGAATACCGGGATAACGGAATAAATCCCAGGTGCCGCCAAGAGATTCACGGCTCTCCAACAGTAGAAAACTGCGATCCGGACAGGCCTGCTGCAAGTGTCTGGCACTGCCGATTCCGGAAAGACCTGCACCCACGATAAGTACATCCACAAACTCTGTGCCAGCTGATGAAGCCATAACTGAATTTCCTGTTCACGCGCCGCTTTGGCCAGAAGGCCAGAGCATATGCCATGCGTGTACTGTGAACCATTCATCGCCTGCATTCAATGAATTCAGGCTGGGCGCTCATGCTACCTCTGCAAATAACAGGCGTAAAGAATCTCCGTAACAACCCGGTGATAGATGAGGGAAGAACACTACCGTGGTACAAAGAGTTATAGCGGGGGAGAAGTGTCTCTACCGCCCGGGCCCGGACAGTAGAGACAATACTGCAAAGGAGCTTAGTTGGCAGCCTTTTTGGCACCTACGAGAACGTCCACGCGACGATTCATCGCACGCCCTGCAGCCGTGCTGTTGGTGGCGATAGGATCGCGCTTGCCCATGCCCATGACATCGATGATATCTGCAGACAGGCCTTTGCTAACCAGATACGCCTTGACCGCAGCAGCACGTCGGATCGACAACGCCTGGTTGTACTCATCACTGCCTACACTGTCAGTGTGGCCAACGACATCGATATCTCCCACAGCCATGCCCTGAGCACTGATGGTATCTGCCAGTTTATGCAACACAGCCTGACCTTCCGGCTTGACATTGGACTTGTCGAAGTCAAACAACACTTCGGCAGATACAGTGTGCGTTGTGTACTCCAAGCCGGCCTCTTTCGGAGTCAACAGCGTATCGGCAACATAGGTGGACAATGCGGGCCCCGAAGCGACATCGCTTGCGGCAACAGCACTGCCACAAGCTGCGCTGTCGGTGATGCTGGAAATAATCGCATCGTGCTCAGTGTCATTGCCAACTTTGACAGTATGCACACAGACCTTGTCAGGATGCGCCGCTTTCAACCCCGCAAGCGCCGACTTCACCGCGTCCGGATCATTCCAGTTAAAATCGCTGACAATGATCACACCGATACGCCCTGTATCTTCGGCCACCAGCCCTGTCGTTGCATCAATCGCCTCGGCAATCGGTGTCGTACTGGCTGCACACTTCAGTGTCCCCAGCGCGTTGTTGAAATCGGCTGAATTAAACGTGGCTGGGCCGTAGAGCGTTGAAGCTATGCCGTACCCGATACAGGAGCCCGTGGCACCCTTGCCAAAAGTGACTACGGCCGAGTTAAAGCCCATAGACGGGACAGCGTTGCCGAAACTGGCGGTCCAATCCTCCGCCGAGTGCATTCTGGACTTGCCCTGGGCATCCTTTTTCATGGAGCCTGAGGTGTCCAGAAGTACAACAAACGTATCCACCTGCTTGGTGTACGCATTGACGTCAATGGGTTCCCCCTGCTGCGCGACAGGCTTATACGGTGCGCCACCGCATGCAGCCAATGCCATCAGCGACAAGCCCATCACTAAACTTCTAACAGGTTGTTTGTGCATATATTTTCTCCAGTCCTGAGTTAAATTGAATTGAGCTTGCGTATATTCGCAATTCCAGAATCGCCAAAATCAAACACCGGCAAGACAGCTCAAGAAGCTATGCGGGTACTTCAGTAAAGCATATACATTAGAATGTCGCAAAGAATAGTAACGGCTCGGTGGGGGCTGGACTGGAATTACCTCTCTCGCGCCGCACGAGGGGTTCCGCACAAGAACAGTGCTTCAAATCGCGCACCATTAAGGAGCACAATGCGGGCTATCAAATATAGCCCGCCCCTGATCTGTTGCTGAGTGTCAGGCCGACAGACCGGTGAACTGGCGAATTTTCTTCCTACTGAGGAAGGAATCGATCAGTGTCGGGTCTTCCCGGTAACGGCGGTCCTCGCCTATTTGCCTGACGGTTTCAACCGGCACATCTGAACGCGTCAGTCGGTAGAGTCGATGATAGTAGTCATAGACAGCCCGTGACGGCTGTTCATCTGCAACGGCTACCGAGATCTGGTTTGGATCTTGTTTCGCCAGCTGGTTTTTCTCACTCATAACGGAGTAACTGTAAGTCGGGAAACTGATCATCTCACCAAAAGCCAGGCATTTAAGCTCCTTGGGAAACTCCAGAAGGAAGTTGAATGTCTCACGTAAATCTTCCTCCCGATCAAATTCGTTGATTGTTATCAGATCGAAAAAGCCCGTCAATCCGGCCTCAACGATTTCCCGCCCTGCCTCGATCACGCGCTTCATTTTGGTGGGGCGGTTGTAGTAGTCCTTGAGAATGCGTTCACTACCAGACTGCACACCCATGGTAATCGAAATGCACCCCGCTGCTTTGAGCGACTTCAACAACTCGACGTCGTGCGTTGTTGGGTAGGTGTAGCACCAGAAAGGCAGCCCTATCTCCTCTTTGTAACGCGGGAGGAATTCTTTCAGCCACTTGGGGTTGACGGTAAACACATCGTCATAAAACAGGATCGTCTCGATATCGAGATGCTGTTTCGCCCAGCGCAGTTCCTCAAGCACAACATCGACATCACGGCGACGCAGCGAATCCTTCTTACCAAATAATTCCTGGTAGCGGCTCTCGATACAGAAAGAACATGAAAAAGGACAGCCCCGCTGAGTCATAATCGGGTACTCCTTGCCCAGATTCACAGGGAACCTGCCGCGCTTGACCACGTCTGAATCGATATGCACATAGCTACCGCGGCGCCAGTCGGGAATCGCTATATCATTCAACGGTATATTGGGACGATTCTTATGCTTCAGTACCGTGCCATCGGCAGCCTTGACCCAGGTCCCTTCGATATCATCCCAGGGGAGACCGGCATCGATACGATTGGCAAGCTCAACAATGACCTCCTCACCCTCGTTGATGCAGAGAATATCGGCGTGCGGTATGCAAAGCTCTGGCTCCAGAGTAGGCGCAGCACCGCCCCATATGATGGGCACATCGAAGTGCTCTCGAATTTTCTGCGTTACCAGTGCACTCTCTTTTATGATACCGGAGTACAAGCTGAAGCCAACCGCGTCGGGTTTGAACTCGCGCAACTCGCTTATCAGTAACTCCAGTTCGGTCTCGGTAAAAGGCTTGTAGCAGTTCCAGATAACCTCGCGACCATCGACTGAAAACAGGCGCCCGGAAAACTCCGCTACCTCATAGTTTTTTGCTTCCTCAGCCGAGTGCGCCTCGTAATTTTTCAGATAGATAATTTTCGAGGGGTGACCTGCGCGCAGCAGTTCTCCCGACAATTGCGCAGGGGCGAGGTTCAGACCAGTGAAAAGTTTGATGATTGCAACGCGAGCCATAGATCTACTCCGAACTTATTGTTGTCTCTCTACCCCGGTGTGCCTTTTGCATCAGACAATACCCCTGCAAAAAATACGTCAAACCAAAGCGAAGACATTCTTAACGGTTGATTTGGATCAAGTATAGAGTGTTTAGCAGGCCAATTACCACTCCATTTAAAGGAGTTGCGACGCGGTCCCGGCACGTCCTGAGGGTTGTCCTGATGTTCACAGCGGCATACCCAGCCACCCTCGCCAGCACCGCCGCAATAATCAATGCGCTGTACGCTGACGCCAAATCTGCAAACCCTGAGCATTGAGTTGCATGTCGAACGAAATACGGTTGCGCTGCTCAGTGGCAGAGCCTTGCGTATCAAACCCCTTAAGTAGATCGAGAGAATAGTCACTCAACAGTTGCTGCAACTGGACAGGGTCGGGCGAACCGGTGGTTGCCAATTCGCAATAGGCTTCGATCTGACGTGCCAGCAACTGCGCTTTGTCCTCTGAATAGGCCAGCTCGCCGTAATGTGTCAGGTACATTCGCTGCGGCGCATAGCTGCCCAGCAACTTAAGGGATGCGATAAAGGCTGCGGGATCGAACTGACTGGGAGTGGTGGACGGCAGTACAAAGTCGCCGTTGGGGAAGCGACACCAGGGATACGAGACGCCGAACATATCACCGCTGAACCACCCCCGGCTGGTTGCGTCCCAGATACACTGATGGTGCTCCGCGTGGCCCCGCGTGTGGCGAAACTCGAGCTGCCGACCGGACAGCGCGACGCTGTCCCCATCCTGCATCTCCCGTATCCGGGCTTTATCGACGGCCACCACATCCCCGTAGAGGGTGTGAAACAGCTCATCGCCGTAAACCGCTTTGGAGGCTGAGACCAGCCGTTCCGGGTCGGCCATATGCCGGGCGCCGCGCGGATGGATCAGCAACTGTGCGTTGGGCAGTGCCGCCATCAGCGCACCCGCACCGCCGGCGTGATCCAGATGCACATGCGTGGGAATGACGTACCGCACTTGCTCCCGGGCAATATTTCGCGTCTGCAGCAGGTCCCAAAGCGCACTGGCGCTGTGACTGGTGCCCGTTTCCAGCACCGCGCACTCATCGCCCTCCTCCAACAGGTAGAAACAAGCCATGCCGGGGCTGACATAGTCTGCATCGATGCAGGTGATTCCGAAATCCAACGACGTGTATGCCATACTAACCATTACCTGTGAGCCCAGAGCGCATAGCGCTACGATCGGGGCCTCCTGTATCAAAGTTTGATATTGGATTGCACTTCAAGCTGTACCGGTTGCTCTAACTGCTTGCTTATCAATGCCTTCAGCTCGCCAACCTGTGCCGCATTGAGCTGCTCTTTGGCGCTGAGTTCGAGTTTCACCAGCGGCGGCTCATCCAGGGTGACTTCCGCGCGATCTACATGCACCTGCACGCCCTGCAACTGGACAAATCCTGTCGATACCCGTTCCAGAATGCGTTGCCGTTCTACCAGGTGCGAAAATGACAGGGACAACGGCACACTGATGGCGATAAGGATCAACAACGTCGCCCCCAATCCCGCCCTCGCCCGCTTGAAAGGCGCGAAACCCAATACCAGAAACGTGACACTGGCTGCCAGTGCTATGCCCACCAGGTTGGTGACCAGCAGCAGAGATGCACCTGCAGCCATACTCCAGTCACCCCAACCGAGGCCGATACCCACGACACTCAGCGGCGGCACCAGCGCCACAGCAATCGCGACACCCGCCAGACTTTTCGCAATCTCTTCCTTGGCATTGGCATAGGCGCAGGCAACGCCGGAAATGACTGCGACCAGCAAATCCAGCAAGGTTGGCGCCATACGCATTTTCATTTCGCTGGTGGGTATATCCAATGGCATCAACCACGACATAAGGATACCGCAGGCCAGACCCCAGGCGACGCCCAGTAATAGCGTGCGTATCGCTGTACGAATCAGTACGGAGTCGGAACGCGCCAGCCCCATGGCCAGTGAAACAATAGGCGACATCAGCGGCGCCAGTATCATCGCGCCTATAATGACGGGGGCGGAATTCGCATACAGGCCCGCCAGTGCCAACAACACGCTCAATACCATCAGCGTCTGGTAGGAAGGCGACACTCTGGCACTGTCACGCAAAGACACGAATAGCTCGCGATACTCTTCCTCTGTCGCGTGACTGAATACGGGTAGTTCACGCTGCAGCAGCGGCCCGGCTTCCTGCTCCTGAGGAATGTGATTGAGCCGGACGGTCTCTTTGGACACTGCCGCCGACGTCTCGCCGCGCCGCGTCATCGCAGGTCCCGGCAAAAGGTGCAGACGCCCCTCAAGCACTTTGAACTCTACCTCAGAGGTATGTACCGGTTTGCCATCGAGCAGATACACCATCCCCTGTGGTGCCACGATGCGCAGTCGATCTGTCTGGATCAGGCCAAGCGACGCGGGCAGTTGCGCGAGGCTTATTTTCTTTGGCCACAGCAACCGCAGGAGAAACCACAGATAGCTGGTGATACTGCGCGGCGCCAGTGCCAGCAGTGACAGACGACGGTCACCGGCACCGAGATCCTGGGCGATGGAATGACCGACCAAGGCACTGCGGGTTTGCCCCATAACCACCATACCCAACGCCGCAAGATGGAAGTCTTTTTCCTTACCGGTAGTGAGGTGGTACAGCGCCAGCTTCAGTTTTCCCAGCCCCTTGAGCGCGCCGGAAATCAGGCTCCAGGCGGTTTGTGGTCGATTGATATCGTACGGGCGCAAGGCCAGCACACGCCCGATAACCACCGAGGAGAAAACCAGTTCATCATTGCAGGTGAGCGCATCTGCCATCATCAAAGGCGCCGTCAGATAGTGCTGAAAGACCTGTTTCAGCTCTCCGCGCACACCCAGTGCAACCATCGCCTGCCTGGCTTCAGAGTGCGGCAGTATCCCAACTTCCCACTGTAACTCCAGTGCTGTGATCGCAACTTCGCGAATCATTTCATCACCGAGATAGAGCAGGACACGCGCTTTACGCGGCGCCGACTCTCGCTCCGCCCAAGGTATGAATGTCACACTCGCCAGCGCAGATAATTCCTCGATATCCTCGGCCAGCAACTTGGAGTCGTGTATCAGGAATAGCGGGGGCAGTTCTGGTGCCAGCGCTATGTCTTCAGCCATTTTTTGAGCTCCTGACTTAATGATACGGTGACGGTACGCGGACTGCGCTGATATCCAAAACCACAGCCCGCAACTGTAAACGCGTGATTAACCGGCGTTCGCCACAGATCCGCCATCCAGTACAATCATCTGTCCCGTCACAAACGCGGAAGCACGCGAACAAAGATAGATAGCGGTACCGGCTGCGTCTTCTGCACTGCCCAGACGACGGCAGGGGAAAGTCGCGGCCAACTCAGCTTCATGCGGCAAGAAATGTGCCGTCATCTTGCTGGGAAAAAAACCGGGGGCAATACCGTTAACATTGATGCCTTCGGGCGCGAGGTCCGCTCCGAGATGCCGGGTCAATTGGTGTACCGCCGCCTTACTGGCGGAATATGCGTAATTGTTCATGTGCGGATGGGTAATGCCATTAATAGAGCCGATGTTGATAACCCTTGCCGGATCGTCTGTGCTGCCCGCTTCACGCAATGCCGGCAGCAATTGCTGCGTCAAAAAAAACAGGGATTTCACATTGATATCCATTGTTTTGTCCCAGCCACTCTCAGGGAATTCATCGATCTCGGCACCCCAGGTAGCACCTGCGTTATTCACCAGAATATCTACGCGTGACTCCTTTTCCCGAACCGCCGCGGCAAACGCGCTTACCCCCTCCAATGTCGAAAGGTCTGCCGGAATGGCGATGCACTGCCCCAACTCGCAAAGCTCCTGCTCTGTCGCGCGCAACTCCTGTTCCTTTCGTGCAGTGATATAGGTCTTTACACCATTTTCAACAAACCCTCGCGCGATCATCGCGCCGATTCCGCGAGAACCGCCGGTTACCACTGCCACCTTGCCTTCGATACTAAAAAGATCTTTCATGTTTCGTCCTTATCCTGAAGTAAATTGAAGCTATCACAACGGCTATCGCAGAACGATCATGCCATTGCCTTGAATTATCAGCCACTCGTGCGCTGGCGATACTCGGTTGGCGCGCATCCACACCACGCTTTAAACGCGTTGGAAAACGACGCCTGATCGGAATAGCCCAGCAGCAGCGCAATTTCGGTCACAGCCAGACGAGGGTCATCGAGATAACGCCGTGACTGTTCCTCGCGAACATCCTGCAGTACCTTCTTGAAACTGGCGCCCAGTGCACTGAGCCGTCGTTGTAATGTGCGCCGGGAAATACCCAGTTCTTCGGCGAGACTATCGATGGTCAAACCACCGCCTGGCAGTGCCCTGCGTATCGCCACTCGGATCTCATGCAAAAAGGGCGGAACGCTCACAGGTTCCTCAAATACAGAGCGCGCACCTTCCCAAAAATCACCACCGGGATCAAAACCCACATCGATCAAAGGGTAGCGCACGACTTCACGCGGGAAATACAGGCAACTGACCTCGCAGCCAAATTTCAGGTCTGTTCCGAAAGTCCGTGTCAGTGCTCGCGTATCCGCCGGTACCGGATAGGTGAACTCAGCACTGCGCACAGGTACCGGCAATGCACAGATGGCGTTCACTATATCCGCTGACGATTTCAGCATCTCGTCAATCAGCGGCCGCCACGCGGCAGTTTCTGCATTGAGCGGGTGCCATTCAAGCCGGATAAAATCACCCTTGGAACGAATCAATACGCGCCCGGTGTCACCACGCAGCCGGATGGTACTGGGGATAACATTAAAGTATTCCTTCAAGTTCCGACAGATAGTCGTCATGTAAAGATGCAGGTTCATCCCGCTGAAATAGATGATGCGCCCCACATAAAGACCGATATCCGGATCGCCACTGCGCTCGACAGCCATGCGGTAAAGGTTCAGATACTGCGCCAGCGGTATCCTTTCACCCGGCGCGCGTATCAGGTCTTGCTTGATACCGGCATCGCGCAGCAGTTGCGTGCTGTCGACCCCCAGTGCCGAAGCGGCCTGCAATACCGCTGTCAGGCAGGGTGCCGTAACACTGGCACCGCCATCAGCGGCCACTGGGTTTTGCAGCTCTCAGTGCCCGCAGGACGACCGCGCGGGTATCAGCAGGGTCTATCACCGCATCCAGTTCCAGATAGGATGCCGCTTCCGACGCCTTGCCGATCTCATACATCCGTGCAACCAGCTGCTGAAACAGTTGTTCGCGTGCGGCCGGGTCCTCCTCTGCCTCCAGTTCTTTCTTGAAGCCGAGGCGCACAGCACCCTCCAGCCCCATGCCGCCAAACTCCCCGGTCGGCCAGGCCGCAGCATACACCGGCGCGACAAAAGTACCGCCCGTCATCGCCATCGCCCCGAGGCCATAAGCCTTGCGTAAAAATATCGTCACGATAGGTACGCGCAGTCGGGAACCCACCAAAAATAGCGAGGACATACGCCGCACAGCACCCTCCTGCTCGCTGTCGGGGCCCACCATGAAACCGGGGGTATCTGTCAGGGAGAGCACCGGCATGGAAAAGGCATCACACACCTGCAGAAAACGCGCGGCTTTCTCCGAGGAAACCGCATCGACGGCCCCACCTAACTGCTGGCAATCATTCGCGATCAACGCGACAGGTTTACCCTCCAGGCGGATAAACCCTGTGATAATGCCGCGCCCGTAGATTCGCTGTAACTCAAGAAATGACCCTGTATCAGCAAGCGTTTCAATGATACGGCGCACCGGGTAGCCCCAGCGCCGGTCCTCCGGAATGGTATCGCGCAGCAGTATCTGCGGTGCGGCTTCCCAATCGCTCACGTCGCCCTGAAAATAGGAGAGCAGTTGTTTTGCGATTGCCGTCGCATGCGCCTCGTCATCGGCGACGATATCCACCACGCCATTTTTTTCCTGTACTTCGATGGGGCCAATAGCGGTGGGTTCATGCTTGCCCATGCCGCCGCCTTCGATCATCGCCGGCCCCGCCATACCTATCCAGGAATTACGTGTCGCAATACAAAAGTCGGCACAACCGAACAACGCAGCGTTGCCGGCAAAACAGTAGCCATTATTGACAGCGATCCGCGGCACCACACCACTGAGCGATGCCCAGGTGCTGAATGATTTGATATTCAGTCCCGCTATCTGCGTGGTGACATCGGTATCACCCGGTCGCCCACCACCGCCCTCGGTATACATAACGAGTGGCAAGGCCTGTTGTTCGGCCAGCTCACAGATACGATCCAGTTTGCGGTGGTGGAAGAATCCCTGAGTACCCGCAAGTACGGAGTAGTCATTGACGATGACAGCCGCGCGCGCGCGTTCAGCGCCGACGAGATCGGTGTTGATCGTGCAAGTCCCGGTAATAATGCCGTCGGCGGCGGTACGGCTTTGCAGATCGCGATAATCGCGGCGACTGCGCTGCGCGGCGACAGCCAATTGACCGTACTCTTGAAACGAGTCCTCATCTACGAGGTCGGCCACGTTTTCACGCGCCGTGCGGTAGCCCTTCGCATAGCGCTTCTGACGCGCTTCGTCGCGTGCATCGTCCAGGGTGAGGGCTATTCGTTCCCGCAGGGCCTGCAGTTCTGGTCTGATTTCGCCGTCCATCGATTACTCCGCATTACTGTCAGCGAAACACTATAACGCAGATGGCAACTGGGAATAGCGCTCTCCTGCCGCACGACGTGGAAGGGGTGGTTCTGTTTCAGCGCCCCTGCCAAACGGGTGCGCGTTTCTCCATAAAGGCCACAACGCCCTCCTGGGCATCATCACTGGTGATGCAGATATGCTGCAACTTGGCCTCGTTGGAGATAGTGTCCCCCACCGACTCCTCAATTGCCGCATTAATAGCCTGTTTGGCATAGCGTAACGACAAAGGCGCTTTACCGGCAACCTCTTCTGCCCAGGACAAGGTGTCCTGCAGCAATGTATCGGCTGGCACGACGCGGTTGCACAGCCCCCAGTCCAGGCACTTTTCAGCGGACAGTTTTTCGCCGGTCACGATGACTTCATAGGCGCGCTTGCGACCCAGGGTTCGAACCAGATGCCAGGTGGCACCGCCATCCGGCACCAGGCTGATGGCGGCAAAAGCCTGGTAGAGATAGGCGTTATCTGCCATTACAGTAAGATCGCAGACCATGCCAAAGGCGCTGCCAATACCGGCACAGGCGCCGTTAATGGCGCTAATCCAGGGCTTGGGTGCCTCGTAAATCTCCATCAGAATAGGCTTGTACTCACCATTGAGCTGATCTTCAACACGGAAACTCGTTCTATCCTCAGGCATATCCTGCAAATCAGCTCCCGCACTGAAGGCCCGGCCCTCTCCGGTCAACACCACGACACGCACGGTATCGTCGTCATTTACTTCACGCACCGCCGGCAGCAACTCGCGCCGCAGCGCACCATCAAAACTGTTCAGTTTGTCCGGTCGATTGAGGGTCACCACCGCCACCGGTCCGTGTCGCTCTACCTTTACGGTTTCATATTTCGCCATGGAGCAATTCCTCTACCCTTGCAATCTTATAGAATTGAACCAGCACTTCTAAGACTCGCCAGTTCCTGTTCAGCAAAACCCATTGATTTCAGTACCGCGTCGGTGTCCTGCCCGGCCTCGTGTGCGCCGTGTTTTACCTCAGACGGCGTGCGACCAAAGCGCGGCGCCGGAGCTGGCTGGGTCACACCATCCACCTCGATATAGGTATTACGCGCGACATTGGCAGGGTGTTTCGGCGCGTCCATAAAATTCAATACCGGCGCAAAGCACACGTCGGTACCTTCCATGATTTCACACCACTGAGCCTGGGTCTTCTGCTTGAATATCGTCGTCAGCTTTTCTTTCATCAACGGCCACGCCGCCTTGTCGTTCTGCGCACCAAAATCAGCTTCAGGTAACTCCGCCAACTGTTTTAACAACGCATAGAACTGCGGCTCGATTGAACCGATTGAAATATACTCGCCATCAGCGCATTCGTAGGTGTCATAAAAATGTGCACCGCCATCGAGCATATTGGATTCACGCTGCGTAGCGTCCCACATACCAAAAGACTGGAAGCTGTGGAACATCCACATCAGCTGCGCGGCGCCGTCGACCATCGCCACATCAATGACCTGCCCTTTGCCAGAGTTGGATGTCTCCAGCAGTGCAGCGAGAATACCGTTGACCAGCAGCATTCCGCCACCGCCCATATCGCCGACGAGATTTAGCGGCGGCACGGGCTTTTCCTCCCTGCGCCCCATCGCGTACAGCGCTCCGGTAATGGAAATATAGTTGATATCGTGTCCGGCGCTCTGTGCCAGAGGCCCTTCCTGCCCCCATCCAGTCATGCGGGCAAACACCAGTTTGGGATTGCGCGCCAGACAAACATCCGGGCCTATCCCCAATTTTTCACAAACGCCAGGGCGGAACGGGTCGATAATGACATCGGCGTTCTCCACCATGCGCAATAAGGTTTCCAGCCCACCGGGGTCCTTCAGGTTGATTGCGACCGACTTCTTGCCGCGCGAGCTGACATCCTTCATAACAAGGGCGTTGGCTCCGGCAGAGCGATCAATCACAATCACCTCTGCACCCATATCAGCCAGCATCATGCCACCCATCGGAGCGGGTCCGATCCCGGCAAGCTCTATCACTGTATAGCCGTGTAATGGCCCCATTGGGTTTCTCCTGTTCTTATAGAGCGTGCAGCGCCGGAGAATTCCGGCGCGTAGTTGGAACAGTGTTCCGCGCAGCCTTACTTAGGCTGCATACGGATGCCACCATCCATGCGGACACATTCGCCATTGATGTAATCGTTTTCTACCAGTTGTTGTGCCAACTGGGCGATTTCGTCTGCCTTACCGAGACGCTTGGGATACAGCACCTGACTTGCCAGCGGCTGCAGGAATTCAGCGATTTCCGGCGTCATTTCTTCAGCACCGCCCATCATCAGAGGTGTGGCGATCAGACCGGGGACGATGGTGTTAACACGAATACCCAGTACCGCAAGATCGCGAGCAATCGGCAGTGTCATGCCCACAACACCACCCTTGGATGCAGAGTAGGCAGCCTGTCCAACCTGGCCTTCATAAGCTGCGATAGACGCGGTATTGATGATGACACCGCGGCCGCCGTCTTCATTGAGAACAGCGTTATCCGCCATTTTCTCGGCGCACAATCGCAGCACATTGAACGTGCCCACCAGGTTGATCTGGATAATACGGTTGAATTCATCCAGCGGAAAAGGACCTTTTTTACCCATAGTGCGCATCGCGTTGCCGGTACCGGCAAAGTTACAGCAGATATGAATGCCGCCAAAGGCTTCCATAGTCGCCGCGATTCCGGCAGCAACCGATGCTTCATCGGTGACATTGACACTGCAGAAAATAACGCTGCCAGAAAATTCTTCAACCAGTTGGTTGGCCTTTTCCTCGTTCATATCAAAAATCGCCACCTTGGCGCCATTGGCGACAAAACGCTTCACAGTTGCACGGCCCAGGCCAGATGCACCACCGGTGATGACGGCTACTTTATCTTTCAGATCCATTTCATTTCTCCTAGAGGGTCAGTTGTTTTGCACAAAAGCGTTAAAAGTTTCGGGTATTAAACGGGGTGTAATCCTCACCCAGGAAATCCCGGCTAATGATAATTTTCATTACCTCGGAACTGCCAGCGTAGATTGTCGAAATCTTCGCGTCAGTATACTGCCTGCTAATGGGGTATTCGTCCATGTAACCGTTACCGCCATGAAACTGTACACCGATGTCTGCCGCGACCACCTGCAATTCACTGGTGGCAAGTTTTGCCTTGGCGGCATCGATGGCCGTCAGCTGGCCGGCATTGAAGGCTGCGACACACTGGTCAACATAGACTTGCGCGAAATCCAGTTGGGTGCGCAGCTCCGCCAACTTGAACTGGGTATTCTGGAATGCCGAGACCGGCTTGCCAAAGGCCTTGCGTTCTTTCACATAATCCAGCGTGAGGTCAAAGGACAGCTGCGCGGCGGACAGGTAGCCGGCGGCACCGATCAGGCGCTCCTCGGCCAGCCCTTTCATCAGGTAGATAAAGCCCTGCCCCGGCTCGCCCAGCACATTGGCTTTGGGCACTTTGACGTCATTGAAGAACAGCTCGGCTGTATCCTGAGCCTTCAAACCCATCTTTTTCAGATTGCGCCCGCGCTCGAAGCCCTCCATGCCGCGCTCGACGATAAACAGCGTCATGTGGTGGGGGTTGTTATCGGGGTCGGTTTTGGCGGCAACGATCACAATATCGGCGTTCACGCCATTGGAAATAAACGTTTTTGAGCCATTAAGTACCCAGTGATCATCCTTTTCCACTGCCGTGGAACGCATACCTGCGAGGTCGCTGCCAGCATCGGGCTCCGTCATGGCTATAGCCAGAACACTCTCTCCGCTTACACATCCGGGCAGCAGGCGCTGGCACTGTTCATCACTACCGAAGCGTGTCAGATAGGGGCCTACCAGGCGACTGTGCAAGGTATTGTACCAATCGCCGACACGGGCGTAGCTGGTCTCCTCGATGATGATTTGCTCAAAGCGAAAATCGGGATCGCCCATGCCACCGTACTTTTCCTCGGGCCAGACCATCAGAAAGCCCTGCTCCCCCGCTTTGCGAAACGCGGCGCGGTCAACAATTCCGGCCTCACGCCAGCTCTCCATATGTGGCACAATCTCCGCTGCGAGAAATTTGCGATAGGCATCGCGAAACATGTGCTGCTCTTCAGTAAATGCTCGTTGCAACATGGTGTACCCCTGCAGGCCAGAAAAATATTCGGGCCACAGTATGGTTAGCAGCGCGTAGGCCAACAATGACCCGTCCTGACAATTAAATTGACTGGACATTACAGCCGCCCATAGCGGCTCAATCTGGAAAGGTTATGGAACAGATTCACCCCGAAAGCTGGGTCATCATGTACTTTGGGCTGATTTTCGTGATCACCTTTGCGCAGATGCTCGTGGTCTATGTTCTCAGCGATGCCAGCAACCCTTCACCCGGGCTGGGGCTGTACACCGTGTATTTTATGGCCGCGCTACTGGGCTGGATCGCGTTTGCTCTGCAACAGGGATCGGCGATACCGATGGTGGTGGATATCCCCTCGGTGGCGTCCATACTCAACAGTTACATTCTGTTTACCGCGGCCGGGCAGCGCGCGGGGTTCACCCGGGGGCGGGTCGTAATGGGCATAATCTGTCTGGTGACCTGCCTGAGTGTTTTCTTCCTCAAGCCTGCCGAAATGTTCGGTGTCCAGATGGTCAGCGCCGCATTCTTTTTTCTCGCAGCGGGTGCGCTGTGTGGCTGGCGCAGTTGGAAAAAGAGCAACGTCGGCGACGGCATTATCGCCACTGCCAGCCTGATGATGTTGATCGGCGTCAGCGGGGCGCTCTATCAATGGCTGGTGCGGGATAATTTCGCACTGGCACAGGCTGTCAATTTCGGCTTCTACAGCTCCGCCTACACACTTGTTGCAATGGGTTTTATGGCCAGCATGCTGATCGAATATCAGCGCAGCCTGTCGCACCTTGCCACGGAAGACCCACTGACCCAATTGCTCAACCACCGCGGCCTGGAAAATGCCCTGCACCTGACCCTGGCCGAAGCCTCCCGCGGGCAGCAGCCAACTGGCGCGGTGATGGCCGGCATCGATCACTTCAGAGAGATGAACGGTAATTTTGGCAATGAGGCCGGCGACCAGGTTATCCGGCAGGTAGCGCAATGCCTGCAGCGCGCCTCCCGCGGCAGTGATGTCGTAGCCCGCACTGGCGGCGATGAATTCCTGCTGATCCTGCCCCATACTGACATCGATGGCGCCCGCATACTGGCTGAGCGCATTCGCGCGGACATCGCTGAACGTCCGCTGGTGGTAAATCAACAGCGTATCCCGGTAACCGTGAGCGTGGGCGTGGCAGGTGCAGTGGGAGAGACTGATCTGGACAAACTGTCACACGAGGCGAAACGGGCTATGCAGCTTGCAAAACGGGGCGGACGCAACCGCGTGGCCTCGGTGGACCACCAGCCTATCCGTCTCAGCACCCAGTTCAGCAACGCCTGACTGCCGTATGCGCGATTTATCCATATCAGTGTATTTTGCACGGGCCGTCCTGAAAAATGCGGTCGCCCAAGGGTTAGACCCCATCAGTCTGCTGCGCAAACACCGTATTTCTCCACGCCTTATGCTGGAGAACAATGCGCGAATTTCTATCGAGCGATTTGCCGACCTGCAGGTGAGCACCATGCAGGCGATGAACGATGAAACGCTGGGTTATGGTTTTCGCCCCATGCCCGTCGGCTGCTGGTCGATGATGTGCCATGCTGTTATCGGTAGCGAAACACTCGGCCAGGCCCTGAACCGCTTCTGCCGGTTTTACCAGTTGTTTGAAATGGGCCTGACCCCGGTATTGGAGGAGGATGACAATCAGGCGCGGATCGTACTGCGGGCGCAGGACAATATTGATGAGCGGCACTCCTACCTGCACGAGTTACTGCTGTTCAGCACCCATCGCTTTGCCAGTTGGCTGGTGCAGGAACACCTGCCAATCCAGGTCGTGCAACTGAAATCTGCCCCCTCAGCCCCGGCTCTGGACTACCGTCATATGTTTCTGGGCAACCCAATGGAGTTCGAGCAGCCCCGCTCCCAGTTAGTGCTGGCAAGCAATGCACTGGAGAAACGTGTTACACAGAACGAATCCTCACTGCGACATTTACTGCGCCACCCGTCACTGATTCTGCTGACACAGGAGTACGCGGTGAACAGCTGGACCTCACGGGTAAGAAACCTCGTGCGCAGGCAACTCCGTGACATCCCGGAACTCAACGAAGTAGCCAACACACTGGAAGTGCATCCACAAACACTGCGGCGCCGCCTCTCTGCCGAGGGCACGACATTCAAGGACATCAAGAATCAGGTGCGCCGCGATACGGCCCTGCACTTTCTCGGCAAGCAGGGCCTCAGTATTGAGGAAATTTCATTCCGCGCGGGGTTTTCCGAATCCAGTGCGTTTATCCGTGCGTTCAAGGGGTGGACAGGCGTTACACCCTATACCTATCGAAAGGGACTTTGAGCACGTTTCACGCGGCGCTCACGGTGGGCATTCGCCGCTATATGCTCTATATTGAACACACTGTAATAAAACCTAGGAAACCATATTTGTGCGAACTTTCCTGCGCGTCCTCGCCATTACATACGTCGTATACCTCGCGATTTTTCTGCTGCTGATAACACCTGCGCTGAACATACTTCCGCACAAATATCTCAAGGACAATTACGGCAGGGAATTACAGACAGGCTGGATACTGCTCAACCCCTTCACCCTCAGCCTGGACATCAGTGATGCGCAGCTCAGCGATGATAGCGGCGAGCGCTTTGTCGGTTTCAGTGAAGCCTCTATCGACATTTCAATGGAGAGCCTTTGGCAACCGGGGTGGGTACTCGACACGGTGAGGATCCGCGATCTGTACGTTGAGGTCACACGGCTGACAGAGAATGAATATAATTTTTCCGATCTGATCAGCAGCGACACTTCGACCGAAGAACCTCCCGCACAGGAAGAGGAACCCTCTGCACAGGAAGAAGCCACTCTCCCTGGCATTACCATTCACAATCTCGAACTGCACTCAGAGGCGATTATCCTCACCGATGCGGCTATCGAGACAGCGTATGTGAGCCGCTGGAACCGTCTGCATATACAGGTGGAGAACGTCTCCACGGTGTTTGAGGAGGGACGCCCATTCAGTGTCAACGTAGAGTCAGCTGATGGCGGCAAACTGCAGTGGGTCGGTGAAATCTCTATTCCTCTTGGCCAGAGCAGCGGCCACCTGACCCTGTCAGAGCTTAACTTACGGAAACTGTGGGAATACGCCGAGCCCTGGGTGGCCTTCGAGCTCAAGTCCGCGCGCCTGATGGTCGATGCCGAGTACCTGTTAAACTGGAACGACGCGCTCAGCTATAGCGTCAACAAGGGTCAGATCAAACTCTCCGACGTCGATATCGCACCGAAAAACCCCGCGCAGTTAGCCGAAACCGCTGTCAGTCTCAAGGCACTGGATATCGATGACATCACCGTGGATAGCGCCACTCAAAAAGTCACTCTGAATGCCGTGACGCTCGACGCTGTGGCCGTGGCCGGCTGGATGGAAGAGTCCCAAATCAGCCTACAGGAACTGTTCGCGGTAGACCTACCCGCAGATTCACAAGATGCAGACGAAAGTACCGATGCGATGCCGTGGACCATGGCGTTGAACAAAGTACAGTTGCGCAACAGCAGTGTGCGCTGGCGCTCCGAATTCACCGACCCCGAGGTGCTGAATATTCAGCCACTGGAGGCATCGCTGGAGCACCTGAGTTGGCCGCTGTCCGGCGATACACAGCTGTCCCTGAGCCTGTCCATCAACGAGCAGGCGCAGTTCGATGTGACGGGGAATCTCGCACTGGATCCCGGCAATGGCAGCATCGACTACTCTCTGGACGGGCTGCCGCTGACCTGGTTCAACCCGAACCTGCCCTCGGCACTTAAAGCGACCATCACCGGCGGCAAGGTAGCACTGAATGGACAGGTGGCACTGCAGGACTACGCCCCCACCACCATTACTTTGGAAGGCAGGATTCGAGGTTTTTCCGCCCGTCGCGAGGGTGCCGAGGTTCAGCTCACCGGCTTCGATCTGGTGCGTATTGACGGACTTGCTGTCGACATGACGGAGCACACCCTGCTGCTGAAACAGTTGACCATCAATGCCTACACAGGGCGAGTGCACATCAACAAGGACGGCTCAATCAACGCGTCGAAAATCTGGCAGGAAGAAGTGGGTGAAGAAGCACAGCAGATTGCCGAGGATCTGACCGCGGACAAACCCTGGACGTTCAGTCTCCCCACCATCCAAATCAGTGAAAGCGCTATCGATTTTATGGATGAGTCACTTCCCATCCAATTTCGCACGGTTATCGGAGATCTTCAGGGCGAGGTGCTCAACCTGAGCTCCGACCCAGCGACCGCTGCAAGTGTCGATCTGAAAGGCTCTGTCGATGGCTATGCACCCGTCACGCTGTCCGGCGAAATCACTCCGTTGGCCGACCCAACCAACCTCGATTTAAGGCTGGTTTTTGACGGTGTCGATATGGCCCTGCTATCACCCTACTCCGGCACGTATGCCGGCTATGTCATCGACCGCGGCCTGCTCGACCTGAACCTGCACTACGCACTCAAGGACGATCATTTACAGGGGGAGAATGCGATCCGGGTAGAGAAACTCAAGCTTGGCGAGAAAATTTCCAGTGACAAGGCGGTCGATCTGCCGCTGGAACTCGCGCTGGCGATTCTCACAGACGCCAACGGTGTGATCGATATGTCAGTACCGGTGAGCGGCGATGTCGATAATCCCGGTTTTGACTTGAGCAGTGTGATTTCCAACGCCCTCGTAAACCTGCTCAGCAAAGCCATCACGGCGCCCTTTTCCCTGTTGGCGAATCTTGTCAATACAGAGGATGATCTACAGCGGATTACATTCGCATCGGGTTCCTCTACACTCAGCGAACGCAGTAGTGAAAAACTGGACGAACTGGCCGCTGCCCTCAGCCAGAGGCCACAGTTGTCGCTGGTCGTCACCGGGCGCCTGAATAAAGTGACGGATCGCGAGCGACTGCAGCGCAGTACGCTCAACACAGTGCTGCTTGAGCGCGGACTCTCGGAAGAGGAAATCAAAGCCAGGAGTCCGCAGTGGGAAGAGGAAATTGCACAACTGTACGCCGGCATTCGCGATTCGGCAGCAGAAACCACTGAACCCACACCCCTTGAGCAATACAAGAGTGTGGAGGCCAGCATTACCGTCTCGGATGAACAGATGATCACTCTGGCCGGAGAACGGGCGGCTGCGGTCAAACGTTATCTGGTGAATGAAGCGAATCTGGCACCCGAACGGGCAGTCGTGTCACAGGCGAACCTGAACGACAGTGACAATGTATTCAGTGGTGTCGAACTGGGAGTAGGCAACTAGCCGACGCCGCTGGACGACGGTTTTTCGAAGAGCGACAGCTCATATTGTTGTTGCGGCGTGTACACCAGCAGGCCATCGCAGGAACAACAGTGATAACGCATTCTGCGCCTCTGCACCCGGTTGTGACGTGTGGTAGAGACTTCGTGCAGTTGGCAACCGCAGTAATATCGATGGGTTCTCTGGCTGCGCTGGGGCACACCGTCCAGATCGCGATCGAAGGTCACATCAGGATCGGCACCAAATTCCGCCATCAGGTTTTTCCAGGCCTGACCGTGCGGCTTGGTAGAACGCCTGGGGTAGACCTCGTGCACTATGTAGTGAGCCACTTCATGCGGCACCGTATCGCGCAGATTTTCTTCATAGTACTTGGCAAATATCCACGGGTTATAGCGAATGAGTCGCCGCTTGCCAATCACCTTGAACATGCCCGCTGAGCGCCCCTTGAGATCAAAAAGCACTGGCACACGATCAAACCGTCGGGAAAAAATCTGCTCCGCTCGGATAATATAGTCTTCTGTTCGCTGTGCGACTTGCAGCTGTTTCGCGCCGCAAATCGGCTGGATCGCGGAGGGAACCCCGGTGGAATTCATTCGTGCTGATACCGCGCGCTGCTGAGCAACATTTTACCTGCCAAGACTGGCCAACGGCCGTTTCGCCTCGAGGTAACTGCGCTGCCAATAGTCTGCACTGAGAAGGTCCATACGCACGGCACCGCCACTGCTGGGCGCATGGACAAACCGCCCTTCGCCCACATAGATACCCGCATGGCTGGGGCGATTACCCCAACCCGTGGCAAATATAACGAGATCTCCCGCTTCCAGATTGGCCTCGTCAATAGTGGGCGCATCGATCTGGATCATACCGGCCACGGTGCGAGGCAATTTAATATCGACGCTCTCGGCATAGACATACTGGATCAGGCCACTGCAATCAAAGCCCATATCGGGGCTACTACCGCCATAACGGTAGGGAATGCCAACCTGCCCCAATGCGGAGAAAAGTACATCGTTGCCCATTATCAGTTTGTCTACTGGCGGCGCTGACTGCGCCTGCTGCGGCGCCTGTTGCACAACCTGGGTAGTACAACCCGACGCGATTGCCGCTGCGAGTAGCATCAGGGCAGCGCGCCAGTTTCTGTTCAGTTTGTTCTTATGCATGCTTTGTCACTGCTCCACATCCGCCCACGGCACCGCCATTTCGTGCACATGATCAGCAGGTGCACTACCCCCGAGCGCTCCAGCCCCGTATGGCAAGTGCCGATAATAGCGCTGTCGGTGGTGAGTTTCCAGTGGCACCGACAACGCCAGATCACCGGCACAGCGCGCGGTAACACTGAGAATATCCTGTGCACCGCAGTGGAGAGGGGCGCTATTTGCACGGCGGATGTAATTTCCGGTACATTTTTTTGTTGCGACCTGTCATTGTTACAGACTCACCCACAGCACAGACTTTGCCACGGTTTAAATCGGTGCTGCACTGTAAAATGAAGGGGCTATGAAAACACAAACACTCGACACCCAGAGCCTAAGCGGCTACCTGACGCAACACATCCCTGGATTCCAGGGTCCTGTGACCGCCGAAAAATTTCCCGGCGGCCAATCCAACCCCACCTTCAAGTTGACCTCCGCCGATGGCCAACACTACGTGCTCAGGCGCAAGCCACCCGGCGAATTGCTAAAATCTGCCCACGCCGTAGACAGGGAGTTTCGCGTTATCAGCGCGCTGCGCGATACCGAAGTGCCGGTCCCCAATACCCATGTACTGTGCGAGGACGACAGCGTGATCGGCTCCATGTTTTATGTGATGGAGTACAAGGAGGGGCGCATCCTATGGGATCCGTTACTGCCGGAAGCTGCAGACAACATCGAACGCGCAGCCATCTACGATGCTATGAATCAGACCATGGCTGCTCTGCACAATGTGGATGTAGACGCTGTCGGCCTGAGCGACTTCGGCAAACCGGGCAATTACTTTGAGCGGCAGTTGGGACGCTGGAGCAAACAGTATCGCGCCTCAGAGACACGCAATATCGCCGCGATGGAATCCCTGATGCCCTGGCTCGCTGCGCGCATGCCCGAAGATGACGGCACCGTCAGTCTGGTACACGGCGACTATCGTCTGGACAATATGATGTTCCATCCGACAGAACCACGGGTCATCGCCCTGCTCGACTGGGAGTTGTCCACACTCGGTCACCCATTGGCGGATCTCGCCAACCAGTGCATGGCCTGGATGTTGCCGCGCGACGGCAGGATCAAAGGCCTGTCGGGCGTGGATCGCGCCGCACTGGGTATTCCAAGCGATGAAGACTACATTGCCCGCTACTGCGAACGCACCGGGCGAGACGGTATCGAGAACTGGAATTTTTATCTGGTATTTTCACTGTTCCGCCTGGCCGCCATTCTGCAGGGGATTGTCAAACGCGCACAGATTGGCACCGCCTCGAGCGCCGAGGCCGACTCCCAGGGCGAGGCTGTGGAAGAACTGGCCAACCTGGCGATGATGCTTACCGACTAACCAACCCACCGGCACTTAGCCGTGCTATCCATTGTCTCAACGAAGAGGACCAAAACGATGTCTGACGAAGTATTGGTAGACGTAACTGACGGTATTATGACCGTCACCCTGAACCGACCCAAAGCGAAGAATGCCGCCAATCGCGCTGTCGCTGTGGGTGTTGCAGCGGCAATGGATGAACTGGACAGCAATGACAGCATCCATGTCGCTATTCTCACCGGCGCCGGCGGTACTTTCTGCGCCGGAATGGACTTGAAAGCATTCGTAAGCGGTGAAATGCCCATGGTCGAAGGCCGTGGATTTGCTGGCCTGACTGAGGCCACTCCGCGCAAACCATTGATCGGTGCGATCGAGGGCTATGCGCTGGCAGGCGGACTTGAACTGGCGATCTCCTGTGATCTGCTGGTGACAGCAGACGATGCCAAGTTCGGTATACCGGAAGTGAAACGCGGCCTCGCCGCTGCGGCTGGCGGACTGATCAGACTGCCCCGTCAGATTCCCTCTCGCCTGGCGATGGAACTGGCTATCACAGGTGATTTTATCAGCGCTCAACGCGCGTATGAAATCGGCCTGGTAAACCACGTCGTTCCCTCAGGTACCGCACTGGAAGCCGCCAAAGCACTGGCAGCCAAAATTGTCGCTAACGGCCCTCTGGCTGTGGCCATCAGCAAGCAAGTCATTCAGGAGTCAGCGAGCTGGACTGAAGACGAGATGTGGCAAAAGCAGCAAGAAATCGTAATGCCGGTTTTTGGCAGTGAAGACGCGATGGAAGGCTCCATCGCTTTCGCCGAGAAACGCGCCCCCAACTGGAAAGGTAAATAAGGAGCACTGTAATGTCAGAAGCATGGATTATTGATACCTGCCGCACACCTCGCGGCATTGGTAAAAAAGGCAAGGGGGCTCTCACCGAGCAACACCCACAACATCTGGGCGCCACTGTGCTCAAGGCAATAGCTGAGCGCAATGACCTCAACACTGCGGACGTCGACGATGTGATCTTCGGCACCAGTTCGCAGCGTGGCCGTCAAAGCGGCGATTTGGCGCGCATGGCCGCACTGGAAGCGGGATACGACATCCGCAGCAGCGGCATGACACTGGACCGTTTCTGCGGCTCGGGTATTACCTCGGTGAACCTGGCTGCGATGAGCATAATGTCTGGCACCGAGGATCTGGTCATCGGTGGCGGCGCGGAGATGATGTCTCTCTACTCCGAAGAGGGCTCAATGCCAGGTATGTTTCTCGATAACGGCAACCTCGCGCTGCGTGCACAACACCCACAGCCTCACCAGGGTGTGTGCGCCGACGCCATCGCGAGCATGGAAGGTATAGACCGCAATGCACTGGATACACTGGCGTTTACCTCGCAGCAACGTGCAGCCCACGCGATTGAAAACGGCTACTTCAGCAAAAGCCTGGTACCCGTGTACTCGGTAGATGGCACTCTGGCGCTGGACAAAGAAGAGTTCCCGCGGCCTCAGACCACAATGGAAGGACTGGCCCAACTCCAGCCCTCCTTCGCCCCTGTTGCCGATTACCCGCTGGATGAGAGTGGTACCACCTTCCGCGGCATGGTGCTGCAAAAGTACCCTGGGCTGGAGATCACCCACGTGCATCACGCGGGCAACTCATCGGGTGTCGTAGATGGAGCTGGCGCTGTACTGCTGGCCTCACCCACTTATGCCAAAGCACACGGAATGAAGCCACGCGCGCGCATCAAGGCAATGTGCAACATGGGCGACTGCCCTACACTGATGCTGAACGCGCCGGTACCTGCGGCACGCAAAGTACTGGCAAAAGCGGGTTTGTCGATCGAGGACATCGA
Source organism: Halioglobus japonicus (assembly GCA_902705825.1). Lineage (GTDB taxonomy): Bacteria > Pseudomonadota > Gammaproteobacteria > Pseudomonadales > Halieaceae > Marimicrobium. Next base: position 156,333 of record CACSIL010000012.1, read on the forward strand.
CCTGTTTGAGATCAATGAAGCCTTCGCTGTGGTAACAGAGAAATTCATTCGTGATTTGGGTCTGGACCGCGACAAAGTCAATGTCAACGGCGGCGCTATGGCCCTGGGCCATCCTATCGGCGCCACTGGTGCCCTGCTGATTGGCACTGTTCTGGATGAACTGGAGCGACGCGATCAGCAGTTCGGTCTGATTACGATGTGTGCTGCTGGCGGTATGGCGCCGGCAATTATCATCGAACGCATCTAGCGCTAGATATAACCGGGGCAGGCTCCCCTGCCCCGCTCAATCCCGCAGCACACCTGCGCAACGCAGATGACCCGTTGCGAAGACGGGCTCGCTGCAGTGCCCTCTCTTCAACAACATAGTACGCATGGCGATAGAGTCGCCATGCGCTTTTTTTACCACTCGATAATGGAACCCGCCGTGTTTGAATTCAGCGAAGACTCTCTCAGGTACCAGGCAACGCTCACGCAGTTTATGGATGAGCACATCTATCCCCGCGAGGAGGAGTATGCGCAGCAGTTGCACAATGCGAGCAACCGTTACAGCTATCTACCGATCATGGATGAACTCAAGGCCAAGGCGAAAGCGTCCGGCTTGTGGAATCTGTTTATTCCACCAGCACTGTCTGAGTTCAGTGAACATGGCGGTCTGAGTAATTTCGACTATGCCCCGCTGGCAGAGATCATGGGGCGTGTGCTGTGGTCTCCTGAAGTATTCAACTGCAATGCACCTGACACCGGCAACATGGAAGTCTTCATGAAGTACGGTACGCGTGCGCAGCAGGAGATGTGGCTTACGCCGCTGCTGGCAGGTGATATTCGCTCCTCCTACGCCATGACAGAACCGCAAGTGGCCTCGTCTGATGCCACCAATATCGAATTGAGTATCGTACGCGATGGCGATGAATGGGTGCTGAACGGCCGCAAGTGGTTTATCACCGGCGCACTGTACGAGCGCACCCGGATATTTATCGTTATGGGAAAATCGGACCCCGAAAATCCGAATCGCCACATGCAGCAGACACAAGTACTGGTTCCCAAGGACACCCCGGGGCTGCAATTGATCCGCCCTTTGACAACGCTGGGCTATGACGATGCGCCTATCGGCCACGCCGAACTGGTGTTTAAAAATGTGCGTGTACCGTTGGACAACGTATTACTGGGTCCGGGCAGAGGTTTTGAAATCGCTCAGGGTAGACTGGGGCCGGGCCGCATCCACCACTGCATGCGATTGATCGGCGCCGCTCAGCGCTCGCTGGAACTGGCCTGCCAACGCGTATCATCGCGCTCGACCTTCGGTCGCACTCTGAGCAAGCATCAGTCAGTGCGGGAAGATATCGCGCGCTGCTTTTCAGAGATTGAGATGGCCCGCTTGCTGGTACTGAAAACCTGCAAAAAAATGGACGAGGTCGGCGCCAAGGGCGCACTGGACATGATCGCCGCCAGCAAGACGACAGTGCCACTGATGGCCCAGACCGTTATCGATCGCTGTATGCAAATGCATGGCGCCGGTGGACTTACCGAGGACTACTGTATGGCCGAGGCATTCAATTACGCACGCTGGTGCCGTCAGGCAGACGGCCCGGACCAGGTGCATTTGATGGCATTGGGCAAACAGGTCATTACGCGGTATGCGTGATCGCCCGCCACTGATCCAGTTTCACCGCCAATGACATAGCCGCATTGGCGGGGCTGGTGGAGGGTAAGCGACACTTCTCTATGTTGGCCAGGTGCAGGGGCAATTGCGGTTGCACATAGCGCAGATAGCTGGCCTCTGCCTTTGCGCCATTGAAGTAGATGCATTGAATATGCGGATGTTCTGATAGAAACTCGAGGAAATCATTTGGCACAATCGATGATTCATCAATATCTGAATCCAGACTACTACTTCGGGTACAGGTTTTTAGCACGTCCCAAAGTGCTATCCGATGCTCCAGCAATGCCGCGCAACGCTGTTCATAGGATAGCGACTCAGGCACTCCCACGACAGAGGACATAAAACGCCAGAAAAGATTGCGCGGGTGGGCATAGTATTGCTGTGCTGACAGCGACACCTTGCCCGGCATGGAACCAAGTATCAGGCACTTCGCCGACGCGCTTGCAACAGGAGGGAAACTATAAATGCTGTTCATAAGTTGGGGCAGCTCTGAACAATTTGTTGCATGGTTTATTCACGGCCGGACATCACTACTTCTGCGTACTGCCAACGACCAACTGCCGCAATAGTACCGAAACCCGTTTCGCAGGCAACAAAAAACCCGCCGAAGCGGGTTTAGAGAACACGCTTGAACGACTAGGCTTTTTTGCGACGAGTTAATCCAAGACCCGCCAATCCGAGGCCCAACAGCGCCACTGTTGCAGGCACAGGAACCGTAGGAGGAGTAACCGCACCAAAGGTGATATCGTCAAACGCGATCTGGTCGGCTACACCGGCGAAGGAGACAGACTTGGCTATACCCGTAAAACCAACACCGATAGGCGCAAACGGGCAAAAGCCAGCAGCATATGCCGCACAATTGCCAGCATTAGGGCTCAAGTTCAGTGTCGCGAGAAGATTACCAGTGCCGTCGAGTCCGTCATAGACAGACACCGAACCTGGATTGTTCACCGAAGCATAGTTGAACGAGAAGCCGGTATCAAACCCTGCCGCGACGTTCATAATAGAAGCCGCACCTGTCAGGAAGAACAGACCGCCTTGGCTAGATTCAGGAGCCAGACCACCACGTGAGGCATTTGAGCAGAACACCGAAGTAGAGTTCAGGCAAACCGCCAGCGAATTGCTGGAAAAACTGATGCCATAATTCGTACCACTGGTGCCAGCTGAAGACGTTCCGCCGTTGTAGTAGTCCTGGACGAAAATATCATTGTTGTTGGGGTAAGGCCCAATATTTTCAAAATCCAGTGTAATAACGGCGGCCTGGCTTGCGGCGCTTACAAGACCGAGCCCCAACGCCCCGACTGCAAACTTCAAAAATTTACTGGTTAACATAACTAGACACTCCAATTTCGCTTGGCGCTGACTTCGAATTCGACGGGTAAACCCTAAGTGGTCGAATGTGGGATTGACACGTTCCGAAGCAGCCCGAGTAAAAGTTTAAATCCCGACACAAATAAAGCACTAATCGTGCCAGTTTTATTTATTCATTATTTTCAATGACTTAGATAGATATCGAGATTTTTTTTCGGAAAATCGTAAAAAATACTGACACCCCGGAGAAGGCTGATTGGAACAACAGAACGCCTCTGGAAAAGGCATTGGGGGCTTGAATCTCAGTGAGGGCTCTGATTTACGCAGCTGACCGCCTGACAAGCGCGGTAAGACCTCTTGACGTGAGTGAGAGCCCTCAGCGCTGCTGGTGGGCCCAAGGGTTTGCGGTGAGGTCCTGGCAGCGCCTATGAGACCTTACCGCGAGATAGCTCAGGCGACTTTACGCGACCCCTCTGCCTTGGGTGATGCCTTTGGCTTGCGCTGGATTGAGGACTTGCCTCGCGCTGCTTTCTTCTTGCGTGGGGCCGACGCGTTCTTGGCCACGGGCTTCTCCAACTGCCCTGAATGCAGGCGATGCTCGCGCAACGCTTCACGGTCGGCACGTGTGGGTGACGGCCGGCGCCGCGACGCGCGCGGGCGGTGGTAGTCGGAGTCATCCGGACGCAAATCGCCCTGCTCAAAACGCTGCAGAATTTCTTCCATAGTGCGGCTGATCTTGGTGCAGGTTCGAATGGCCTCCACTGCGGGGTAGGTGGAATGTTCGCCGCCGTGCATCAGCGCGATCAGATCTTTTTCTGACAAATGCGACAGCAGTTTGGCCGGGTTGTACCAGTTGAACTTGGGAACGATGTTGATATCACCGCTGTACTCCTGGTCTACCAGCGCATGCACACTGCTCATCAGCATATTGAAGCGCGGCCAGGTATCACTGCGATCCTGAACCATTCCACGATAAAAGTTGAGCAGTTCACGCCCTACGCCCACCCCCAGAGTACCGAGCGCCTTGTTCAGCGCACCGCGCTTCGAGTCATTATTCAAAAAGGGAATAGCGACCGGATTTACCATACTGACGATATAGTGATTGGTCGAGTAGAGCCGCTGCAGGCGCTTGGCCGGGAGATCGTCGGCGATTGAGCCATCCACCCATCTGCGGGTGGGCAGATAGGGCTGGCGTTCGCCGTGTTGATTCTTGGCCATCAACATCACCGGAGGAAAGACTCCCGGCACCGCGCACGAGGCCATGACGGCTGACCGCACATAGACATTGGGTGACGTAATCGCATTCAGCAACCTGGAGCGCTGATGCATTTCGGCGGGCGCCACCGAGATACTGATCTGCCGCCCGGTTTTTTCATAGGCCTCTTGAAATGTCATATCCGGAATCATGCGAGCTATCAGCTTTTCCAGGTCGCCGACATCGATCTGCGCATTAGCGCCGAAAAACATGCGGGTGAATACGCTGGCCTCACGCTCAGCTTCGGTGAGCACATTGGAGGGATCATAAAACCGCTCCAACTCCTTGTCGGTATGTGTTCCCAACGTGCCGGCCACCAATGAGCCCGCGCTGGAGCCCGATATCACGCGTGGCAGCAAACCCTGGTCGAGCAGCGTCTTGACCACCCCAAGATGGTAAAATCCGAGTACCCCGCCGCCACTTAACATCAGCGCTGACCGGCCAAAGCAGATATTGGCCCGGTAGAAAAAATCGAGCTTTTCCTGCACATCGAGTACATCCAACTCGGCGAGAAAGCGCAGTGAATCATCAACCTCGTCGATGTACTGTTCTATCAGGGTTTTCGTACCGAACTTTGCGCGGTTATACAGGCTGTGACGGCCCATGCCACCCATATTCCCGTGAATTCCTTCATTCAGGGTAAATAGCAAACCCTGGTAATCATGACGTGCGCGCAAACTGCGCAGTTTGTCCAGGCGCAATCGAATCTGCGCATAATCGTACTGGCGGGTATGGTCCATTTGCCGCCAGCGCTTCTCACCCGATATCTCATCGTGTTGCTGGGCAGCCTCGCTCCAAGCCTCGTAGCTGGTGGCGTTGTCCATCTGTTTTTCCAGCTTCTTTAACTTACGCGTTTTTATCAAGGGGTAAATTCTCCTGTTACTGCTGACCAAATTTCACTCAATCACCTTAGGATAAGCCAAATGGGAGATGAACCAAAGCCCTTGGTATATATTCGCTTCTTGCATTTTGTGCCAATATCCAGTAGGGCTACACCGTCGAAATAGCAAAATAAGCTGCGCTTTTTCGCCCTTTTCACGCATGAGTGGCGCACACTGCGTACACAGCCCACTGGCGCTTTTGACCAATGGGCGAGACCACAGCACTGCTGTCGGAGGTGCCCTGCAATGGCAGATTCAGGTACCATTGCGTTGCACACTCTTTTTAATAAATCCAATACCCACTAGAAGGGGCCGGGCATTGCGCGCTTACATGTTCGTTATTTTTCTGCTACTGCTGATTTTCGGCGGGATTGCAGGCTACCTTTACAATAAGTTTTCGGTGTTGGCGGAGACGAATTTCACACCGCCGCCGATCACTATCGCTGCCGCCACGGCGCAATCGGCAATCTGGCCATCCGAACTGGAAACCGTTGGCACCATTCGCGCGGCACGCGGTGTAGAGCTGAGCGCCGAAACCAGTGGTGAAGTTATCAAGGTCGCGGTCCAATCCGGGGAAAAAGTGTCGGCGGGACAGCTCATCCTGACGCTCAACGATAGCGTAGAGAAGGCCAGCCGCAATCAGCAGGAAGCAAATCTGAAACTGGCCCGCCTGTTACACGAACGCGATGCCAGCCTGATCAAACAAAAATCCATTCCGCAAAGCCAGTACGACCGCTCCCGCGCAGACCTGGACAGCGCGATAGCGCAACTGGCACAGACCAGCGCGCAACTGGATAACAAAAGCATCGTGGCGCCCTTCGCCGGCACCACTGGAATTATCAAGGTCAAGGTGGGGGATTTCATTGAACCCGGCACAGCCATTACCAACCTGCAGGATCTCACAGAACTGGAGATCGACTTTTCGGTGCCCGACCGGTATTTCCCCAGCCTCAAACCGGGTCTGGCCATTGCCGTACACGTGGCCGCGTTCCCGGACCGTGTGTTCAACGCCACTCTGAGCGCGATAGATGCAGAAGTGGATACGAGCACACGAAACCTGATGTTGCGCGCCACACTGGACGACAGCGAGGGGCTCCTGCCGGGTATGTTTGCCCGCATGGTGATTGACCTGGACAAACCTGAGCGCGTGGTTACCGTGCCGGAAACGGCCGTCACCTACTCCTTGCACGGCAATACCGTCTTTGTTCTGCTGCAGAGCAAAGGCAAAACCACAGCACAACCGCGCGTAGTGGAGACTGGTGCAACACGTGATGGCCAGATCGTTATAACCAAAGGCCTACTGGGCAGTGAATGGGTTGTCACTGTCGGACAGAACAAACTATATCGCGACGCTCGCGTCGTCATCGACGACAAAGTGAAGTTCTGATCCCAATGGCTTTCACCGACCACTTTATTCAACGCCCTGTGCTGGCAATCGTCATCAGCAGTCTATTGCTCCTGCTCGGGGGCACAGCCCTGTCGCGCGTCAACATAAGAGAGTTTCCGGAGTTGGAACGCAGCGTCGTCTATGTCGAAACGGCATATCGAGGCGCCAGTGCCCGCACTGTGCAGGGTTTTGTCACCACTCCGCTACAGCTGAGCATCGCCGGTGCACGGGGTATTGAATACATGACCTCTTCCAGCAATCCGGGCATATCAGAAATAGAAGTGCATGTAAGGCTTGGCGAAAACAGCAGCGATGTGCTGTCGGAAGTTATCGCCAAGGTTAACGAGGCGCGCGCGGACCTCCCCTCTGACATTGAAGAACCCGTGGTTACCACCGCTGCAGGTGGCGATGCCATGATGTACATGGCGTTCTACTCCAGAGAAATGAGCCCCTATCAAATCACCGACTATCTTCTGCGCTCTGTACAACCGGAATTGGCAACGCTGAAGGGTGTCGGAAAAGTCAGGATTTTTGGTCGCTTCCTGGCGATGCGCATATGGCTTGACCCTGTGCGCATGGCCGCTTTTGGTGTCACCGCCTCTGATGTGAAAGATGTCATCCAGCGCGATAACTATATCGCCACATCTGGCGCCACTGAGGGAAACCTGGTGAGGGCAACGGTTGATGCCCGCACTGATATGAAAGACGCTAAAGATTTTGAAGAACTGATCGTGCGTCAGGTGGGAGAAGAACGGGTCAGGCTAGGCGATGTCGCCGATGTGGAATTGTCAGCTGAAACCACCCAGCTTAAAACCCTGTCGAGCGGCCGCGATGCCGTTTTTATGTCAATTACACCAACGCCTGACGCCAACCCTCTGGATGTGTCGCGAGTTGTACACGCGACAATGCCGCGTATTCGCGAACGTCTGCCAGCCGATATGGAGCTTTTCCTGGACTGGGATGGCAGCATTGTCATTGATGAAGCACTCAAGGAAGTCCTCATTACCCTGCTGCAGGCCAGCCTTATTGTTATTCTGGTGATCTACCTGTTTCTCGGCTCTTTCCGTGTCGTGCTGATTCCCCTCGTGGCCATACCGCTGTCGCTGATCGGTGTCGTTTTTCTGATACTGATCATGGGCTTCTCGCTCAATCTGTTAACGCTGCTGGCGATGATTATCGCCATTGGACTGGTAGTGGATGACGCCATTGTTGTAGTGGAAAATGTGCACCGTCATATTGAGCTCGGCGCATCCCCTTTCGACGCCGCGATGCTTGGCGCCCGCGAAGTCGCTCTTCCGGTGGTGGTGATGACACTGACGTTAGCTGCGGTATATGCCCCCATCAGCTTTATCGGCGGCCTGACCGGCACCCTGTTCAGCGAGTTTGCGCTGACCCTCGCCGGCGCCGTGCTGGTATCCGGAATTGTTGCGCTAACCCTCAGCCCGATGATGTGTTCGCGGGTACTTAAGGATAGCGAGCACCAGGGAAGGCTTGCCAACTGGCTTGACCAGCGCTTCGACTGGCTGAACAGGCGCTACCGCAGTTTACTGACCATTTGTCTGCGCGAACGCGGCGCCGTATTTCTTTTCGCAATTGGTATCCTGGGTAGTCTGCCGATACTGTTCTCCCTGTCCCAGGAGGAGTTGGCACCGGAGGAAGACACCGGTGGTGTTTACGTTACCGGTATCTCGCCGCGCTATGCCAATCTGGAATACACCGACTACTTCCTCGACGAGGTGGTCCAGATATGGAAGGGCATTCCGGAGTTCAGCCACTCCTGGCAAGTCATCTTCCCCAACCGCAATTTTGGCGGCATTACACTGCACCCCTGGTCGGAGCGTCAACGCACGCAGCAGGAAGTACAGACGGAATTTCAGCAAAAGATCAGCAAGATCGCAGGCATGGAGATGTTCGCTTTCGGCACACCACCACTGCCCGGTTTTGACGCCGGCTTACCGGTCAGCTTCGTAGTGGCTACTACCGAAGACTACCAGGAAGTGAAACGTATCGGTGATGAGTTAATAAAAGCCGCCACTGAATCGGGGCTGTTTATCTTTGTCACCCAGTCACTGGATTTCGACCGCCCTGAAATCAAGGTCAACATCGACAGAGAACTCGCGTCGCGGCTGGGTATATCCATGCGCGACATCGGCGAGACCCTCTCCATCATGCTGGGTGAGTCAGAGGTAAACCGGTTTAATCTACAGGGGCGCTCCTACAAAGTGATTCCGCAAGCGGCCAGAGGTTTCAGGCTAACCAAACAGGAGCTTGAGAAGTACTACGTGCGCACCGCCAGTGATGAACTGGTTCCCCTGTCTGTAGTCATCTCACTGGATTCCTCCGTCGAACCAAATGAACTCACCCAATACCAGCAGCTCAACAGCACAACGATACAGGGCATCATGATGCCGCCCAACAGCCTGGGCACCGGGCTCACCTTTTTGCGCGACAAGTTGGAGGAAATTGCACCGAGTGGATTTAATGCGGGATATACCGGCGCATCGCAGCGCTTTATGCAGGAGACCTCATCTTTCCCCATTTTGTTTTTCCTGTCGATGGTGCTGATATTTCTGGTGCTGGCGGCCCAGTTCAACAGCTTCCGCGATCCCTTTGTGGTCCTGCTCAGTGTGCCGCTATCCATCTTTGGCGCGGTTGTGCCAATCGCCTTGGGTTTTGCGACACTGAACATCTATACCCAGATCGGCCTGCTGACCTTGATTGGCTTGATCAGCAAGCACGGTATTTTGATCGTGGAATTTTCCAACAAATTGGTGCTACAAGGCATGACACGATACGAGGCCGTGATTGAGGCAGCATCGCTGCGGCTTCGTCCTATCCTGATGACGACATTTGCCACCGTGATGGGGGTCTGGCCGCTGGTTATTGCCACCGGCCCAGGTGCCAATAGCCGTTTCAGCATTGGATTGATGATCACCGCCGGGATGCTGGTCGGCACGGTCTTTACCCTGTTCGTGATACCGGTATTCTATCTGCCGCTGAGAAAGCCAAAAGCGCAGTCGCAGCCGGCTAACACAGAGGTAAGTGCCTCGCCGGCACCATCGCAATAGCGCGAGGCCGCGGCTCGCTGTCCGTCATGTGCAGGGCTACTTTTCCCCCTTCGGCTTGTACACCAGAAGCTCGGAGATTCTGGACCCATGCTGGCCGCCGGCCATTTCCACAAGTTCCTTGGAGTCCTCAAGAAAAAACACACGACGTCCATCCACCGTGTTATCTGGATAGCTGATAACAAACAGCCCGGCAAGACCGGGGAAGAATTCGGGCGTATACCCCCAGACGAATACTGAAAACGGCCGGTTCCGAATATAGATATCGCCTTCGCCTACGGCGTTTTCCAGCGCCGTTTCAAGCACGCGCGTAGATTGTATCAGCTGGTTTTTTTGACGCGTAAGACGGGCCTCCTTGCTGTTTACAGAGGCAGTCCCCATTGCAAATGGCACAATCGCCAGAGCCAACCATATGAAATAGGGCACACTTCGTCCGTAGCCAGGTGTCCTCGCAGGAAGGCGATCCAGTAGCTTGGAGACAAGCAGGCAATAGACTATCGCAAAGATAGCCGGGGAAAAATAATGGTATCGAGGCGCCTCTGAATGCACTACCAGAAAGCCGTCACTGCGGGCAACGGCTATCAGACCATAGACGGCGCAAGGCAGGAGCAACAATGCCAAAATTCGTCGGCGCTCACCCGGCCCTGATACCCGTAACCCCCAGAGCAGTAGTGGTAGTGAGACAAATACGGCAAACATGCCGGCTACAAACGGCAGGGATTTTATCGGCACCAGCGATAGTTTGCCTACCAGCAGTGGGCCCAACACCAGTGCAGAAGAACCAATGGCAACAAGATCGGCAAACGCCCCGCTGATGATCGGAATATTGCGCAGGCTCTGCTTCACCAAGTTAAATTTATCATCCAGATTATCCTGAGTATCACCCTGTAACTTCATGGTGATCACATAAAGCACAACTGCCGCCAAGGCCACGCCGCCATAAACCGCCAGCAGTCGGTTGCGCTCCGCCGGAAGCGGATTCCACAGCATAATCAACAGCGGCAATACCACAGCAGATGTCAGCCCCACACCAAAACTGGTGACAGCAATCAACATCAGAATGACGTGGCGTGCCAGCAAGCTGTTTGGCAGTGGCCTCGCACTCTGGCTGCAGCGCACAATATCAAGCAACACCCACAGCACGGCGGCCGTAGCGAATACCTGCCCGTGTACCGATATCCAACCTAGCGCACCGGCGACGAACGGGCTGATCCCCCAAAGTGTCGCGCCGAAAGCTGCCAATGCAGCTCGCCCCGTCAACTCGGATACAATTTGGAACAACAGATACACAGCCGCCAAATGGGCCAGAAAACCGATCAATAGAAAAACGAACGGGTTCAACCCAAACAGGGATTTCAGCGCCCATACAACCGTGGTAAAACTGTGTAACAGGTGCCCTCCCATCGGCACCCCAATGGCCTCCATAAACGGGAGGTTGGACACCGTGTACAAATGCACGAAATCGTCGAACAAAAACCCGTTGAAGAGCATCCTGCTCTGCACAATCGCGGTGGCAATCAGGGGCCAGATCACCAGGGGCAAACGAATAGACACTAAGCTGACCTAACCAAAAAGCCGGCAAATGATTTGAACCGGGACGGCACCGGGAGTAGTTTTGTGATCAAGGGTAAATCTCCACGGTGTCAGGAGCGGGGTTTGTCTGCCGAAAAATACTAACGCGATCACTTCGCCGGGGCAACAAAACCGCGTGGGCATTCTGACCGATATGCGCTATCTTGCGTGTCTTAAAACAGACACCTTAAAACACAGTGAGGATTCTCCATGACTGCAGCACACAAAAAAGTATGGTTCCGCCTGCGCCAGACCCTACTGGGAAGTTTTATCACCAAGCCGCAACCCAAGCCACTGGTATTTGTCGGGCCGGGATCGACAAAACAACTGAGTCAGGCGATCGGTCGCTTTGGTCTGCGTAAAATCCTGGTAGTCACCGACAAGCCCCTGCGCGAGCTCGGCGTACTCGACCCAACCCTCGCGGCGTTACAGGATGCCGGTGTCGAGACAGCTGTGTTTGAGGGTGTCCTGCCCGACCCAACGGAACAGGTTGTGGATCTGGGTATTGATTGCTATCACCGGGAAGGCTGCGACTCGGTACTGGCTTTCGGCGGTGGCTCTTCTATTGATGCCGCCAAGGTCATTGCGCTGGGCGCGGCCAATGGCTGTAAAACCGCTGCCTGCATCGGCGCAAACAAATGCAAGTTACCCGCAGTGCCTTTCTACGCCGTACCGACGACGGCGGGAACCGGTTCAGAAGCCACGTTTATCGCTGTGATATCAAACAATGAAACGCACGAAAAAGGCCCCGTGATAGATCCCAGCCTGATACCGAAAGCCGCGGCACTGGACCCCGAGATCATGCGCGGGCTGCCCACGCACATTACTGCCGCGACAGGCATGGATGCACTGACTCATGCAATTGAATCGTACATTGGTCGCTGGGAAACCGACGACACAAACTACTACGGTCTGTCAGCCTGTCGACTGATATTTGAGAACCTGCCCGAAGCCTGCCGCAACGGCAGCAACCTTGAGGCGCGCGAAGCCATGGCACTGGCTTCCCACTATGGCGGACTGGCAATCACCAATGCCCTGGTGGGCTATGTGCACGCAATTTCCCACAACCTTGGGGCAAAATACGGTGTTCCGCACGGGCTTGGCAATGCCATGGTATTGCCCCACATACTTGAACTGCTCAAAGACGATGCCGCCGATAAACTGGCCGATATCGCCGTCTACTGTGGTATGGGCGAGCGCTCAGAGCCAAACTCCGCTCTGGCCCGCAAGTTAATCGACAGGGTGTGGGAGCTCAACCGGGAGATTGGCATTCCGGCGAGCACCGATGTCATTCGCGATGAGGATATCGAGGCACTGGTAGCCGCCGCGATCACCGAGGGCGGCAGCTACCCTTCTCCACGCTTTCTCAGCGAGGACGAGTGCCGGATGGTATTGCGCGCTATAAAAGCCTGATAGCGCGTTATTCCTGTTTCGCGGATTCCGATTTTTCCGCGCGTTCCGCCGCCTGCTTGTGGTATTCATCAACCAGGTGGCGCTTATAGAGCTTGCCGTTGTCCATCCGCGGCAGTTTGGGATGAAAATCCAGAGACCGAGGCATCTTCAGCTTGGAGATACGCTCGCGCAACCACTCCATGATCTCTATCGCCGTCTCATCGGTGGCATCTGCCCAGTTCATCGGCTCGATAACGGCCTTCACCTCTTCGCCAAATTCCTCATTGGGGATACCGAACACAGCTACGTCTGCTACTTTGTCGTGGCTGGCGAGAATATTTTCCACTTCCTGCGGGTAGATGTTCACACCGCCGCTGATAATGGTGAAGTTTTTCCTGTCGGTCAGATACAGGAAACCATCGGCATCGACATAACCGACATCCCCGGTGGTCGCCCAGCCTTTATCATTGTAGGCCTCCGCCGTTTTCTCCGGCTCATCGTGGTAATGGAACTGCGTGGCCTGGCCTCCAAAATAGATGGTTCCTGTCTCTCCTGCAGGCAATTCATTGCCGTCGTCATCGACAATATGCAGTTCTCCCAACAGTGCTTTACCCACTGAACCCTTGTGTTCGAGCCAGCTCTTGGAGTCGATCAGGGTAAACCCCACGCCTTCGCTGGCGGCATAGTATTCGACAATGATCTCACCCCACCATGCAATCATCCGCTCCTTTATTTCAACCGGGCACGGAGCCGCCGCGTGAATGGCAACCTGCATTGAACTGACGTCGTATGCTTCGCGCACTTCCTCGGGCAACTTGAGCAGTCGGTTGAACATTATCGGAACCCACTGACTGTGTGTTACATGCTGTTCCTCAATGAGTTTCAGCGCCAGTTCAGGTTCAAATTTTTCCATCACGACTGAGGTGCCGCCGTTGTAAAGCACCATCATGTTGTAATGCAGGGGAGCTGCGTGATACAGCGGCGCAGGCGAGAGATAGACTGATTCATCACTGAAGCCAAACACCGCGCCTATTGTTGTCACAATCGCTGGCGGTGTGTTCACGTCGGTATCATAACCGGCAACAAAAATGCCCTTGGGCTGGCCCGTAGTACCCGAGGAATACAGCATGGGAACACCGTTACTCTCGTCGTCGATCCGCGTATCGGGCTGCGCATCGATGGCCTCTTCCCAGGAATCGAACCCCGGCTTTATCCCTCCGACCATTAGATAGTGCTCAACGCCGGTATCCTCCGTCAGGAGTTGTTCCGCGACCTCCGCGAGTTGCAGCGAGCCGATAAACAATTTGGCGCCGCAATTTTGCAGAATATAGGCCGTTTCGCTTTTCTTCAGATGGGTGCTGATGGGAGTAAAAATCAACCCACTGCGTTGCGCCGCCCAAACAATTTCCAAAAATTCGCGACTGTTCTCCAACATCATGCCGATATGGTCACCTGTCTTCAGGCCCAGTGAACGAAACAACTGTGCACCCTGATTGGAGCGTTCGTCCAACTGACGGTAGGTGACCATTTCACCCGACTCTCCCATTATGATGGCGGGTTTGTGGGGGTAGGTTTCTGCGGTAATACTGGGGTGGGGCATAGTCTTCTCTCTTACCTGCTTAATGGCTCAGTGGATACTATAGGAGCTTCAGTCAAAAAGTGACAGCGCGTTAACGAAATCGCATCACACCCTGCTGCATGGTGGTAGCTACCAGGCGTCCCTCACGGTTGTAAAAGTTGCCCCGGGCCAGGCCGCGACCGCCACCGATACGCTCTGCTTCGACGGTGTGTAACAGCCAGTCATCGGCGCGAAAATCCTCGTGAAACCAGAGGGCGTGGTCCAGGCTTGCGACCTGAAAATTACCGCTGGCAAAATGACGCCCGTGAGCGATCAGGCAAACATCGATGAGAAAGGCATCGGACATATAGGCCAACAGGGACTGATGTAAACCGACCCCGTCGGGTACCGGGCCGGTGGTCTTCATCCAGGCTTGCAATACCGGCTCGCGTGCCACCGGATTGTTCCAGTCCACCGGTTCTACCACACGAATATCCAGATCTTCTCCCGTGGTGATCATAAAGCTCTCATCCAGATTGCCGGCCTCCAGACTCAGTTGGCGCTCGCTGGAGAGCGACTCCGGTGGTGGCACCTGCGGCATATCGGGCTGGTAATCATCGCCTGTGGAGGGCATCTGAAACGACAGAGAGCTGACCAGGATAGGCTTGCCGTTCTGCAACGCGACCACCCTGCGCGAGCTGAAACTCAGGCCGTCCCTGGCCCGCTCGACTTCCAGTACAATCTCCTTGGAAGGATCTCCCGAGCGCAAAAAGTAGGCGTGCTGCGAATGGAGAATGCGCTGTTCGTCAACGGTGGCAACCGCTGCACTCACGCACTGCGCCAGTACCTGCCCACCGTAGACCCGAAATGCCGCGGGATGCATATTCTGCGCTGTGAACTGGTCTTTTCCCGCAGGACTGGGGCTTATCACTTGAAGCAGTTGGTCTAGCATGCTGGTCCCTTCATAATCGGTGGAGCGGCTATTATCCAGATTTGAGCACCCTTGCCAAATACTATGGATGATCAGCGCAAGTGCACCGTCGGCTTGATATTTGGTACTCTCGACACAGCAGAACCCGCTAACTGCAAGGAAGGGCCATGAGTGACACACTATCCCCTGCTGAACTGCGCCGCATGATACGCGCCGGGGAGCATATCGGCACTACCTCAGGCACAGCGCCGGGCTTTGTACAGTGCAATATCGTTATCCTTCCCACCAGCCATGCTGAGGATTTCATGCGGTTTTGCCAACGCAACCCAAAACCCTGTCCGCTGATAGCCGTGGGGGAACCCGGCGATGTTGCGCTCCCGGCACTGGGCGATATCGATATCCGCACGGACGTGCCGGCTTATCGCGTCTTCCGTGATGGCGCACCGAGCGAAGAAGTCCCTGACATCAGCGCACTCTGGCGCGACGATTTTGTCGTCTTCGCACTCGGTTGTTCCTTTTCCTTTGAAGAGGCGCTGCTGGACGATGGCCTGGAGGTACGCAACCTCTCCCAGGGACGCAATGTACCCATGTACCGCACCAACATCGACTGCATCAAAAGCGGTGCGTTTAGCGGTAAACTGGTGGTCAGTATGCGTCCGTTTCTCGCGGCGGATGCGATTCGCGCCATTCAGATTTGTTCACGGTTTCCAGCCGTGCACGGTGCGCCGATACACCTGGGCGATCCGCAGTTGATCGGTATCGCAGATCTGTCACAGCCCGACTATGGCGACGCGATACGCATAGAGCAGGCAGAACTGCCGGTATTCTGGGCCTGTGGCGTGACGCCACAGCTTGCCCTGCAGGCGGCCAATTTGCCGCTGGCCATCACCCACAGCCCCGGCTGCATGCTGGTTACCGACATGCGTAACAGCCAGTTGGCTGTATTGTAACGACAGGAGACAGCAGTGCTACTCAATTGCGATCTGGGCGAAAGCTATGGCAACTGGGCCATGGGGAACGATGCCAGTGTTATGCCGCATATCGATCAGGCGAGCATCGCCTGCGGCTTCCATGCCGGAGATCCGTTCACCATACAGCGGACGCTCGCACTGGCGGCAGAGCATGGCGTGAGCATAGGCGCCCACCCCGCCTATCCGGACATCGTGGGGTTTGGCCGCCGCAGCATGGCGCTCAGCCGCGAGGAACTGATCGCCATGCTGCACTATCAGATAGCCGCGCTGGACGGCATGGCTCGCAGCCAGGGCCTGGCCCTGGCCTACGTCAAGCCCCACGGTGCCCTGTACCACGACATGATGGCCGATCAGGCTGTGCGCTTGGCTGTACTGGCCGCCCTCGCCGGCTATGGCAACCAGACACAGCCGCTGACACTCATGCTACAGGCCTCTGCTAACGCCACCGAGCACAGCGCTGAAGCCCGCACCGTCGGTGTTCCCCTGTTGTTTGAAGTGTTTGCCGATCGCCGTTACTGCGATGACGGCAGCCTGTTACCGCGCGCTCAGGCGGGTGCGGTACTGGACCGTGAGCAGATGTTGGCACAGGTCACCCAATTGCAACGCGACAGTACGGTCACCACGCACAGCGGCAACACCCTGCCACTTGAATTCAACACCCTGTGCGTCCATGGAGACAACCCCGAGGGCGTCGCGGCCATCGCCGCTATTCGCGATCTGTTGCATGGCGACTGAAGCGCCGTGAAATTACGAGTGGTGGGAGAAGACGCCCTGATGCTCTATCTCGGCGATGACACGGATGTAAACACGCTGGCTCAGGTGCAGGCCGCAACTGCGGCCATCGAGCAGGCCCTGGGAGATGAACTGATCGACCTGGTGCCCTCCTACGCTTCCGTGTTAATTCTCTATAACCCACTGCGCAGTCACCGCCACGATATTGCCCGCCGGGTGCGCGGGGCATTGGCATCCGTTGCGGCAACCCCCACGGCGACCGGCCGCACAGTGGTGCTGCCGGTTTACTACGCTACCGAAACCGGCGCCGACCTCGAACCACTGGCTGCTCGCGCGGGACTGACAACAGCCCAGGTCATTGATCTGCACTGCGCCACGCAGTACCGGGTCTACGCGATTGGCTTTGCGCCGGGGTTTGCCTACCTCGGCGAGGTGGATACGCGCATCGCCGCACCGCGACTGGCTACGCCACGGGCCAGGGTGCCGCGCGGCTCAGTCGCCATCGCCGATCGCCAAACGGCGGTATATCCGAGCGAATCACCCGGTGGCTGGAACCTCATAGGGCGCTGTCCAACGCCAATGTTCACGCCCGATGCGCAGCCCAGCATGCCTGTTGCGGTCGGCGACAGTGTCTACTTCGAAGCCATTGACCGCGCACGCTATCTCGCACTCGGCGGTGAGCTCTCGTGAGTATGACAGTGCTGCAAGCAGGGGTGCTCAGCCTGTTGCAGGACAGCGGGCGATACGGGCAACAGCGGCTTGGCCTGAGCACTGGCGGACCGGTGGATAGCGTGGCATTCCACTATTGCAACCGGCTCCTGCAGAACCCCAACGGCTGCACCGCCATCGAAATAAGTGTGGGGGGGCTGCAGCTGTTGCTCCAAACAGACACCTACATATGTCTTACCGGTGCGGACATGCCCTTGAGTATCAACGGTGAGGACAAAAACCGGTGGGAAGTACATCGTGTAAACAGCGGCGACATCCTGCGTGTCGGGTTTGCCAGATCGGGCTGTCGCGCCTATCTGGGAGTGGCACAGGGCTTTGACATCGCACACAGTTTCGGCAGTAGCGCCACCGTGGTCAGGGAGAGTATTGGTGGCTTGCACGGCGCGCCGCTGCAGAGCGGCGACCAGCTACCCTGTGCTACCACCAGCGATCGCAAACAGCTTTTCCTGCCAGCTGCCGATTGGCCGCGCTACCAGAACACACTGACAGTACGCGTGGTGCCCGGCTACCAGCAATCCCATTTCAGCCGTGTTGAGCAGCGGCGTTTTTTTGGCAGTGCCTTTAACGTCTCCAGGCAGTGTGATCGCATGGGCTACCGGCTGGAGGGGCCTCCTATCGATTGCGAAATTCAGGGCGTGTTATCCGAGGGCATCTGCCACGGCGCCATTCAGATTCCTCCTGATGGACAGCCCATCGTACTGCTGAATGACCGCCAGACCATAGGCGGCTACCCGAAAATCGGCACGGCGCTGTCGCTGGATGTCGCCCGTCTCAGCCAGTTGGTGCCTGGAAGCAGCGTACACTTTGCACCGATTACGCTACACACCGCTCACC
Source organism: Halioglobus japonicus (assembly GCA_902705825.1). GTDB lineage: Bacteria > Pseudomonadota > Gammaproteobacteria > Pseudomonadales > Halieaceae > Marimicrobium. The sequence continues at coordinate 174,611 of CACSIL010000012.1, forward strand.
GCGCCCTCGATCTGGCGCAACGTTTTGTTCTGCAGCGACCCTTACTGGAGCGCCACTCGTGAATGAAATGCAGTTGAGTCGGGCGGTCGAAACACTATTAGTGGATCGGAACCCGCGCGACATGAGACGCGCAAGCGAGTCTCTGCAAACCGGTTACTTTCTGCGCGCTGCCAGACATTTACACCAGTTACAGGGCACCGTCATCATCGCCACCGGCTTTCCGGTATCCGGCACGTTTGAAACGGATGGCCCCGTCGGAGCAATGGCGCTATACACATCCTTGCAAATACTGGGCGCTCGACCCGTCATCGCCTGTGGCGCGCCGTTAGCTTGTGCTTTACGGGAACACTACGAGGTGCTTGAGCTACATGCTCGCGACCTGCCCACCGCCCGCGCTGAGGCAGACATTCAATTGACCGCTCTGCAACCGCAGGCTGTGGTCGTTATCGAGAGTCCGGGGCTTGCAGCTGACGGCCGCTACTATAATATGCACGGTAAAGACATCTCTGCATTCTGTACGATATTCGACCCCTTCATCAGTCTGGCTAATTGCCCTACCATAGCGATCGGCGACGGTGGCAATGAAATAGGCATGGGCAATATCGGCAATATCTTGACCAGCCTTGACATCAGGCCTTCTGTCACGGGTTGCGATGAGTTATTGGTAGCTGATGTGTCGAATTGGGGCGTGTATGGCCTGATCGCGTTTCTGGGCATGTGGGCGCAGCAGGATTTGCTGGCGGATATCGCGCCGCTGGAACTGCTTGACTACCTTTCCTCGCGCGGCAGCGTGGATGGCGTGACCGGAAAGAACACACTGACGGAAGACGGCCTGCCGGCTCAGGAAGGCCTGCGCGTAATAGAACAGCTGCGCCAACTGACACAGTTTCCGCGGCCTCAGCCGCCCTCGCCATCTGATACGCAGTGACGTAACAGCAGCGATGCAATCACAGCGAAGTAACAACGGGTACCCACAATGAGTACGGTTTATTTGAATGGCAGCTACCTGCCGATGAGTGAAGCACGCATCTCTCCAATGGATCGCGGCTTTTTGTTCGGTGACGGAATCTACGAAGTTATCCCCTCCTATGACGGTGCTCTGGTGGGATTTTCAGAACACCTGGCTCGAATGAAGAACGGTCTGCAAGCGATCCAAATACCTCTGCACCCGGACCCCGAACAATGGCGCGAGATTGCTGCGCATTTGATCGCCCGCAATGGCGGAGGCAACCTCGGCCTGTACTTCCATGTCAGCCGCGGTGCAGACACCAGACGTCATCACGCCTATCCAGAGGGTATCGCACCCACGGTGTTTGCTTTCGCTTACGAAATACCCCCAGCACCGCGCCCGGACAAACAAGCGACGCATCCGTTCACCGTATCCACCGCTGAAGATCTCCGCTGGCACCGCTGCAATATCAAATCCACATCTCTGTTAGGCAATGTCATGCACTACCAGCAGGGACATGCCGACGGCCACGATGAAACCATCTTGTACAACCGCCGTGAGGAGATTACCGAAGCGGCGGCCTGCAATGTGTTTGTGGTCAAGGATGGCGTTGTCGCCACACCGTTGCTGGATGAACAAAAACTCCCGGGCATCACCCGCCAACTGCTGCTGGCGATACTGAAGCGCGATGGCACCATCCCAGTGGAGGAGCGCGTAGTTACACTGACGGAACTGAGAGCTGCAGATGAGGTTTGGCTTACCAGTTCCAGTAAGGACATCGCACCGGTCGTCGCCGTTGATGGCCGCCCGGTCGGTGATGGCAGCATTGGCGATGTCTGGCTGGCGGCGCAAACACTGTACAGCCAACACAAATTTGATTTCTGATGGGACGGCCAAGTCAGGGGCGACTGGACCTTTGCGCACTGCGCCACAATGCTGGCGTGGCACGCCAGTTGGCACCGCATTCAAAAATCATGGCGGTGGTAAAAGCTAATGCCTACGGTCACGGCGCAGTCACCATTGCAAACGCACTACAGGCGCAAGTAGACGCACTGGCGGTTGCCTGTATCGAAGAGGCAATGGAATTACGTTACGCCGGTATCTCTGCACCGATACTGCTACTGGAAGGCTGCTTTGAGGAACAGGAAGTGGCGCAAGCAGCGCAGCTGGACCTGTGGATCACCATTGAGAATGAACGCCAGCTGCGTTGGCTGGAAGAGGCACGTTTGCCCGCACCGATAAGCTGCTGGCTCAAGGTGGACACCGGCATGAGCCGCATGGGTGTCATGCCTCACCTTGCGCCCGCCTATTTTCAACGCCTGCAGGCTACACACAACACCCGTGGCGAGGTGGTAACCTATACGCACTTCGCATCCGCAGACGATACACGCAGCCAGCAAACCGCGCAGCAGATCGCTACCTTCGATGCCCTGCCCTTTGCCGGCCCACGCAGCGCCGCAAATTCTGCCGGAGTGCTGGCGTGGCCAAATTCTCACTATGACTGGGTAAGGCCCGGCTACATGTTATACGGTGACTCGCCAATGCTGGAGAGCCACGACAATGCGCGCACTCTGGAACCGGTAATGACACTCGCCTCTGCGGTAATTTCACTGCGTGATGTCGCGGCGGGACAGGCTGTGGGGTACGGCGGCACCTGGGTAGCTCAGCGTGCATCGCGCATTGCAACAGTGGCCGTGGGTTACGGCGACGGCTATCCACACAAAGCACCGAATGGTACGCCGGTACTGGTCAATGGTCAGCGTGCCAGCTTGGCGGGCAGGGTCTCGATGGACATGATTACCGTCGATGTCACCGATCTCAGCTTCATTGAACAGGGCTCCGAGGTGGTGCTGTGGGGAGCCGGGCTGCCGCTGGCGGAAGTAGCCCACTGCGCCAATACCATAGGCTATGAACTTATCACGCGGATGCCTGCGCGCACCCCAAGGGTGGTTGTCCGTGACTGAACCCAACTGCGAACAACTGCATCATATTATCGCGCGACAGGCGAGCTTGCAGCCCGGCGGTATTGCGCTGTGGTGGCAGGGTGCGCCTGTCGACTACGCTACGCTGCAACACAACATCGCCGCGACTGCGGCAGGCATCGCCGGCACGGGAGCCACAGGGGACCGTATCGCCGTCCTGTCGTGGAACTGCCCCGAGTTTGTCGAACTGATTTATGCGATACCTGCCGCGGGCAGAATCATGGTTCCCCTGAATGCCCGCCTTGCACCGGCTGAATTGATTTACCAGCTGCGCTCATCCGAGGCGACGTGCCTTTTTGGTGACCGCGCGTTACTGACAGCACTACAAGGTCATGCTGACTTTCCCGCCGACACGCGAGTTGTCACTCTGGATGCAGAGTATGTGAATTGGCGCGCAACGACAGACAAGATAGCTCTGCCGCAAACCCGTGCAGATGACCCAACGTGGATACTGTTCACCTCCGGCTCAACCGGACGCCCCAAAGGCGCGGTACTGACACATCAATCGTTTATGGCGGGGCTGCGTTCGGCGGCACTGGCACGACCGGTAGAAGCCACCGATAAGTACTACTACCCGTTCCCTCTGTTTCATGTCGCCGCACACAATGTCCTGCTGCAACACTTGTATGGCGCCGCCGTCGTTTTGGCGCGCTCTTTCGATGCCACAGACACCCTGCAAACCTGCCGCGAGCTGAAAGTCACCACCATGTCGCTCGCGCCGACCATGATCGGTCTGCTGCTGGATCACCCTGATTTTCACGCAGAGGACCTCGCTTCAGTGCGCACCATCGGATACGGTGCCTCAGCCATGCCACAGACACTGTTGCAGCGATTGTTAGCGCAGACCAGTGTCGGCCTGTGCCAGAGTTACGGCATGACAGAACTGTCTGGCAGTGTCGCCTTCCTCACAGTGGAAGATCATCGGGAGGCAGCGCATAACAACCCCGAATTACTGCGTTCAGTCGGACGCCCGTTACCCACGGCCCAGCTCAAATTGATCGACGACTCAGGTGCGCCAAGTGCTGCGGGCGAGGCCGGGGAAATTCTGGTACAGGCAGAGCAATGTATGCAGGGCTACTGGCAGGACGCAGACGCCACTAAAAAGGCGATAACCGATGGCTGGTTACACACAGGCGATATCGGTCGCTTTGATGAGGCCGGCTATCTGTTTATCGTCGACCGCAAAAAGGACATGATCATCAGCGGTGGAGAAAATATCGCGTCCAGAGAAATTGAGGAAGTGTTACGCCGCCACCCGGATGTAGCTGATTGCGCCGTCATTGGTCTTGTGGATCCGAAATGGGGCGAAAGCGCCTGTGCCCTGGTGCGACTCACTCGCGCTATCAGTGACCAGGCGCTTACCGCGCATTGCCGCAAGCTGCTGGCCGGGTATAAAACACCCAAGCGCTGGATCCGCATCGATGAACTTCCGCTCAATGCATCCGGCAAAGTCGACAAGCCACTGCTCAGGCAAACCTACAGCAGATAAGCCTAGCGCTTGTCCTGCGAATCCAGAAACTCGGTAAACGCATTCTCATACAACCTGAACATCACGAGCGTGATGGAAAAGATAAGAGGGCCGTAGATCAAACCAATAAGTCCAAATACCTGTAACCCGCCAATCAATGAGAAAAACACCACAACGGTATTCATACTGGCGCCCTGCATCAACAGCGGCCGCAGGAAGTTATCTACCGAACCGACGACGACAACACCCCAGATCACCAGAAACAAAGCCCAGCCCCACTGCCCTGTCACCAGCAGGAACAACGCCGCCGGCACCCAGATCAGGGCGGTACCCACCAGCGGGACCAGTGAGGTAAACGCCATTACAGCGCCCCAGAAAACGCCGGGAAAGCCTGCCAGCCAAAGGCCGAAACCACCGACCACGCCCTGCGTGACAGCTGTTGCGAGTGTCCCCAGCAGCGCCGACTTACTGACCGTCTTTATCTCTTGGAACAAGGTCTCCTCTTCGCTGCGCGATAACGGCAGTGCGCGGTGGATAAATGCAATCAACTTGTCGTGGTCGCGCAACACAAAGAACAACACGAAAAGCAGCAATACACCATTCATGACCGAGCGTGTCAGGCTGCCCACTATGGTGGTGGAGATTCCCGCGAACTGTTTTCCCATGATGCCGGCTGCGGCCAGTGCTTTCTCCCGTATATTGTCGGGATGCAGAGTTCCCTCCGGGAGAATACTGGTCAGGCGCGAATGCACTTCCACCACCCAGGGCTGCGACATCAACTGTTGAATATTCTCCTGCGTCGCCCATTCCTTCACTACCACGGAGTAATTGATGCCCTGCTTGAGAACCGCAACCAGCAACACCATCGTCGGAATCAAAAAAATCAGCCACAGGATCAAGCAACTGAGCAACGAGGCGGTCGTTTTACGCCCACGTAACGCAGATTCCAGTCGCTGATGCGCGGGATATGCGAGAAGACCGATCAGGATTGCCAGAATAATGGGCTCCAGAAAAGGCGCTACCAGGATGTAACTGGCGAACAGCGATATACCGAGAAAGAGAAGCAAGACCAGACGGTGAGACCGGCCTTCAAACTGGGAGTTCATGCTCAGGATTCCTTTAGCGCAATGATGATACGGGCGAGTTCGAATAGTGGTCGCGCGACTAACGTGAGCTCCAACATAGAGCTTTTTCAGGAAAAATCAACGCCGCAACGTATCGCCAAAATGGACGGCACACACACTCAGCCACAACTCAACTCTGTATTGAGGCTGGATTTCATCGCACAGACTGTTTATGTTGTCCCCCTCAAAAATTTGCCATCGAACAGACTCGACATATGACTACACCTGACAACACCCCTATTCTCGTCGGCGCAGGACAACAGACCTGGCACGAAACCGATGCCAGCAGAACCCCGCTGGATGCTCTTCACGAGGCCGCAAAGAAGGCCATCGCAGACGTCGGCACAGCCAACATCACCGGCGGCATTGATGCACTGGCCATGGTCAGGTTTATCGCCGACACGACACCTGGCGTTGGTGAGCTGTTTCCGCGCAATCCCGGCAGTGCCCTGGCGCAGCGTCTGGGTATTGCGGATCCAGCGATTTATCAGGGCACGATAGGCGGCAATACCCCGCAATACCTGGTAAACCACTTCGCCGGCAAGCTGGCCCGCGGTGAACACAGTGCCGTGATGCTCACAGGTGCTGAATTACTGGCAACCCTGTTCTCTGTCCTGCGCACGGGGGAGGACATATCCGCCTGGGCCGACGGCGGCACAGAACCCCCGCCCGTCGGCGTCGAGCGCGAGGGACACACTGCTACAGAACTGGCACACGGACTGTACGAGCCCATCAACACCTACCCGTTGTTTGAAAATAGCCTGCGCCACAACCTTGGCGTCAGTTCGCAAGAGCACATTGCACAGATCGCCGAGCTCTGCAGCCGCATGAGCCAGGTCGCTGCCAACAACCCGTATGCGTGGCGCCCGCAGTTTCAAACTACACAGCAGATTAGCACCGTCGAAAAACGCAATCGCTATATCGGCTACCCCTATACGCGCGCCATGAATCCCATTCTGGAGGTCGATATGGCTGCCGCTGTCATCATGACAACGGTGGGCAAGGCACGAGAACTGGGTATCGATGAGAGTCAGTGGATCTACCTGCACGCCGGGGCCGATGTGAACGACATCTGGTACGTCAGTGAGCGCCCCACCCTGCACGCTTCGCCCGCCATCAAACTGGCGTGGGACACGGTGTCGGCAAAGGCGGGAATCACGGTAGATGAAATATCGCACTTTGATATCTATAGCTGCTTCCCCAGCGCTGTGCATGTCGCCTGTAATGAAATTGGCATGAACCCGCTGGATGATCGCGGCGTCACAGTAACCGGAGGACTTCCCTTCTTCGGAGGCCCCGGCAACAACTACTCCTTGCACGGCATCGCACACATGCTGGAAACGCTGCGTGGCGGTAGCACAGGTCATGGCCTCGTAACGGCAAACGGCATGTACCTCACCAAGCACTCACTCGGCATTTACTCGACACAAGCACCGCAGAGACCGTGGCAGGATACCGACAATAGTGCGCTACAGGCACAGATCGATAGCGCACCTCGTGTTGCCGTGGCAACAGACCCATCGGGCAGAGCGACTATTGAGACGTTTACGGTAGGGTTCGACCGGGACGGTCCGAAACGCGGCATTGTAATCGCGCGCAACAGCGCTGGTGAGAGAATCGTGGCCAACACGCCTGGCGATGAAGCCACTCTGGCGCAGTTAATGACCGACGACCCCATTGGACACACCGGCAACGTCCACGTGCAGGACGGCCTCAATATCTTCGAGCTGTAAACGGGCAACGCAAGCAGGGAGCATTTTTATCCTCTATACTCTGGCTTTCGGTTTCAGCGCAGGGTGAGTCAACATGAAGTCATCGGATAACTCCTTCAATACGCGATCAACACTGGAAGTGAACGGCAAGCGCTTCCATTACTATGCCGTCAATGGTGGCGAGCTGGCGACGCATGGCAGCGTTGGAAAACTCCCGGTATGCAGCAAAATTCTGCTTGAGAACCTGCTGCGTCACGAGGATGGCATCAGCTGCACGCGCGACGATATCGAAGCGCTTGCAGGAAGCGCTGGCAGCGGTGCAGACCAGGAAATCGCCTACCACCCCGCTCGCGTACTGATGCAGGATTTTACCGGCGTACCCGCTGTGGTGGATCTCGCTGCAATGCGTGACGCTCTGGTCAAACGCGGCGTCGACCCCCAAAAAATCAACCCGTTGTCGCCGGTCGACCTGGTAATTGACCACTCGGTAAGCATCGACAAGTTCGCCAGTGATACCGCCTTCGAGCAGAACGTCGCGCTGGAGATGGAGCGCAATCACGAACGCTACCAGTTCCTCAAGTGGGGCCGGGGAGCGTTTGATGATTTCAGCGTGGTTCCCCCCGGCACCGGCATCTGCCACCAGGTAAACCTGGAGTATCTGGCGCAAGTGGTTTGGCAGAACGCGTCTGGTGATGCCGCCCTCGCCTACCCCGACACACTGGTTGGAACCGACAGCCACACCACGATGATCAATGGCCTGGGTGTACTGGGCTGGGGGGTGGGCGGCATTGAAGCTGAAGCGGCAATGCTCGGTCAGCCTATCTCCATGCTGATCCCCGATGTCGTGGGGTTTGAGCTCACCGGAAAAATGTGTGAAGGCATTACTGCTACCGACCTCGTGTTACAGGTTGTACAGATGCTGCGCAAGCAGGGTGTGGTCGGTAAGTTCGTGGAGTTTTACGGCAGCGGGCTTGACGAGCTGCCGCTCTCTGACCGCGCAACCATCGCCAATATGGCACCGGAGTATGGCGCCACTTGCGGGTTCTTCCCGGTCGATGCCCAGACCATCCGCTACCTGCGACTCACCGGGCGCGATGATGACACCGTTGCACTGGTTGAGGCCTACTGCCGGGCACAGGGGATGTGGCGCGATGAAAACTACATCACACCAACCTTTTCCACCACCTTGCATCTGGACATGTCCACGGTAGAACCCAATCTGGCGGGACCGAAACGCCCACAAGATCGTGTACCGGTGCGGATGCTGCGCCAAGCCATCGACCAGTTCATTGAGCTCGATGGCAAGGCCGAACAACAGGACACAGCGTTCCCATTGGAGGGCATGCCGGGCTCACTACACCACGGCGATGTGGTAATCGCAGCGATTACCTCCTGCACCAACACATCCAACCCAGCGGTAATGATCGGCGCTGGATTGGTCGCGCAGAAAGCTTTGGCCCTCGGCCTGCAGCGCAAACCCTGGGTGAAATCTTCGTTGGCACCAGGGTCGAAAGTCGTAACGGATTACCTGGTGAAAGCCGGCCTGCAATCCTCCCTCGACGCGCTGGGTTTCAATCTGGTGGGCTACGGCTGTACCACCTGCATCGGTAATTCCGGCCCACTGCCTGACGCAGTGGAACACGCCATAGCCGAAAATGACGTAGTCGCCTGCTCCGTCCTGTCAGGCAACCGAAACTTTGAGGGTCGCATCCACCCGCTGGTAAAAGCCAACTGGCTGGCATCACCTCCGCTGGTTGTCGCCTACGCGCTCGCCGGCACCACCCGTATCGATCTGAGCACAGATCCCCTGGGCGAAGACAGCAACGGCGCGCCCGTCTACCTGCGTGATATCTGGCCCACTAACGCCGAGATTGAAACAGTGGTGCAAACCGTCAGTACTGACATGTTCCAGAAGGAGTACGGCGCCGTGTTCGATGGAGACGCCACCTGGCAGTCTATCGAAACCGGCGGTGGTGCCACCTACGACTTCTCCCCGGATTCAACATACATCCAGCTGCCGCCATTCTTTGAAGAGCAATATCAGGGCAACCAGCACGACATCCTCGCTGCGCCGATGCTTGCGATGCTGGGCGACTCAGTCACCACCGATCATATCTCTCCGGCAGGCGCGATTCCCGGCGACAGCCCAGCTGCGCAGTATTTGCGTGAAAATGGTGTGGCCGAGGCCGATTTCAACTCCTTCGGCTCTCGTCGCGGCAACCATCAGGTGATGATGCGCGGCACCTTCGGCAACATTCGTATCCGCAACGAGATGACACCATCAATGGAAGGGGGCTATACCCACCTTATTGGCCAGAGTGAACCGATGTTCATCTATGATGCGGCAATGGACTACCAGTCCCGCGGGGTCAGTACCGTGGTGGTCGCCGGGCGTGAATACGGCACAGGTTCCAGCCGAGACTGGGCCGCAAAGGGCACATTGTTACTGGGCGTAAAAGCCGTCATTGTAGAGAGTTTCGAGCGGATCCACCGTTCCAATCTGGTGGGAATGGGTGTACTGCCACTGCAGTTCATGGGCGGTGAAACCCGCAAGACGTTGGCGCTGCAGGGCGACGAAACGTTCGATATTCTCGGTCTGGACGGCGAACTGACACCACAGCAGACACTGCGCGCTGTCGTACATTATGCCGGTGGAGAACAGCGCGAAATACAGTTACTGTCGAGACTGGACACGCTGGTAGAGGTTGAGTACTACCGCGCTGGCGGAGTACTCACTTATGTACTGAACCGGATTGTCAGAGAGTCCTGAGCTGACCTGATCTACTCAGCCACAACCGGTCACCCCGCGCCGGTTGCGGATGAATCCCGCACGATCAACAGCTTGCCATCCTGCAACGGAATAGTGTCGCCTGGATCATGATCCAGGCGTACTTCACCGGGCACTTCCCCGATGCGGTATTTAACATCGTAACCGACCGTTTGCTCACTGACATCATAGACCGTCTTGCATGATCTCTGTGTGGTCTGATAGGTGTCGTTCTTCTGCATCGTTTCCTGTGTTTTATTGCCGGCATAGCCGCCTGCCGCTGCGCCGGCAATTTTTGCAGCGGTGTTCTTACCGCCACCACCAATGGCATCGCCCAGCAGACCTCCGGCGACAGCACCAAGCACCGTCCCGGCGATTTTATGCTTGTCCTTGACCGGCTCCTGTCTGGTTACCACCTCATCGGTGCATTCCTCACGCGGCGTCTTGATACTCTGTGTAACCGGCGTCACTGCAGTGACCTGCGCATACTCGGGACCATTCAACATTTTGTATCCCGCAAAACCGCCCGCGGCAGTTGCAAGGCCTGCGCCAAACACCGTTCCAACCAACATTGATTTGTTCATTTCACATTCTCCTGCATGATGAACGATGCCTGATTATATGACATTCACCTGCTTTTCAATACTCACTCCACGCTCGCCCCCACCGGTAAAAACTCAGCAAAAAACTGCGAATAAATGCATTGCGGGCGCTTGCAGCCCGCTCTGTCTATGAGTTGCGGCATAGGTTAGGATGCAATTCAGATCTATTTCAAGCGCCCGATGCAGAGATATACTGTGAGAAAATTTTTCAAATATTTACTTTTCATTACACTCACCGTAGTGGTGGTATGCGGCATTGCTCTATTGTGGCTGCGGTATGAGTTTCAGCGGGTACAGCACGATGCCACAGAACTCGCCAACTGGGATAACGTAAGCGTACGATCGTTGCGCGAAGACGAGACTGTCGCGCAACCCTGCGCCCAGCAGTATCCGTATAACAAAGCCTGGTTCGGTGATCTTCACGTACACACGGCAGTATCGTATGACGCGACCTCATTTGGTGTCACCACCACGGTTGATGATGCCTATCGTTTCGCGCGCGGCGCTGCCCTGCCCCTCTCGCTGGAAGGCGACAGCGATGACTATCAGCCACCCGTATTGCAGTTGCACACGCCGCTGGACTTTGCCGCTGTAACCGATCACGCCGAGGCTCTGGGCGAAACTCAGCTGTGTTATACACCTGGCACGCCAGGCTACGACAGCCTGGTGTGTGGCCTATACCGCGGTGACATCACCATTCCTGTAGACGACAAGCTGGGCTCTCTGGTGCGCCTGGCAAGTTTCGCGGTCTTCGGCCAGGACCGCTCCACCCGCATCTGCGGCGACGATGGCTCACTATGCCGCGACCGGGCAATCGGAGTATGGCGCGACAACCAACTCAGTACCGAGGCCTTTCACGATCAAAGTACACGTTGTGAATTCACAGCGTTTCACGCCTATGAATATACTCTGGCTGAAGATGCCGCTAACCTGCACCGCAATGTAATCTTTAAATCGAGCACCGTTCCCCAGGCAGCGCTGAGTGCCAAAGACGCTCCCACGCCCGAGCTATTATGGCAATGGCTGGACACAACCTGCATCGCCGGAAACGCAAAGTGCGACGTACTGGCGATACCGCATAACAGCAACTGGAGTAGCGGCCGCATGTGGTACCCCTACACCAACCGCGATATACCCGTGCAAGAACNGCGGGAGCAGGCAACACTGCGCGCGCGTCTGGAACCACTGGCAGAGATTGTTCAGGTTAAGGGGGATTCGGAATGTCGCAACGGCATTGCCAGCGTACTGGGTGGCACTGACGAGTTCTGCGATTTTGAAAAACTGCGCCCGGCCAGCGAGGCGATTGAGGATTGCGGTGAAGAATTCGGCAGTGGTGGCATGATGCTCAAGGGCTGCGTCTCTCGCTATAGCTTCGTGCGCTACGCCCTTACCGCCGGCCTCGCAGAGGAGAAATTACTGGGAGTCAACCCGTTCAAATTCGGCATACTGGCGTCGACAGATACACATATCGGCGCGCCTGCTGCAGTCAGTGAAAAGGGCTACCAGGGTTCACACGGCAACGACCGCAACCTGCAGGACCGACTACTGAGCAAAATCGAAGTGCCAGGAGATGTCGCCACCGGTTCACCGGTGCGCTACAACCCGGGCGGCATCGCCGGCATATACGCCCGTGAAAACAGTCGCGCGGCATTATTTGATTCGATGCAACGACGTGAGACCTTCGGCACCAGCGGGCCGCGAATCGAACCGCGATTCTTTGCCGGATGGAATCTCGGGCGGGACATATGCCAGAACAGCGAGTATCTGGCAGATGCCTATCGCGAAGGCGTGCCCATGGGAGCCGATCTGCCCATCGCACCCACTGGCGCCCAGGGTAGCCCGGTCTTTGTCGCCTCGGCGACTCGGGACCCGCGCGAAGGAGGCAATTTGCTGCAGCGCATCCAGATCATCAAGGGTTGGATTGATAAGGACGGACACACACAGCAGGCCGTGTTTGATGTCGCAGGTACAACGACACCAGAGGCTACAGTAGACCGGCAAACCTGCGCCGTCACAGGCAAGGGATACCCACAGCTGTGTGCCAGTTGGCGTGATCCGAATTTCGATCCACAAATCGCCGCAGTCTATTACGCTCGCGTACTGGAAAATCCCAGCTGCCGCTGGAGTCACTACGACTGCCTGACTCTCCCCGAGGCGGAGCGACCACCTAGCTGCAATGATCCCGAGCTGCCATGGCAGATTCAGGAGCGCGCCTGGACGTCTCCGATCTGGTATCGACCCGCATCGGGATAATGGGTTATGTGTGGATTTTCAGTGTCGCAACACAACACAGACGCATTCAGTTAGAAGCCCGTTCAGCGCAAACAGTAGCGCCGGTCACTCACATCGTGCGCACCAAAGCACTAGCAGATCGACGCTGCAGACAGGCAAGTGCGTGCGCCCCCTGAATGCTTTACCATTGACTACGCGCTCACACACAGGGAATCACTGACCATTGGATGCAGATAATCATGACGCTCTCCCCGAGGGCAGTCAGCTCGCAGCGATAGACCTGGGCAGCAATTCGTTTCACCTCATCATCGTTAAGATCGAACACGGTGAAATGCGCCCGGTGCAAGCACTTGCTGAAAAAGTGCAGCTGGGAGCCGGGCTGGAAAATGACATCCTCAGCGAGGACGCCATTCAACGCGGACTCGATTGCCTTTCTCGCTTTGCACAACTGCTGGAGAGTGTCGGCCCCGAACGTATTCGCGCTGTGGGTACCAATGCGTTGCGACTGGCGCACAACCGCAGGGCTTTCACTGTGCCCGCAAAACGGATTTTGGGCTGCCGTGTCGATGTTATTTACGGCCGTGAAGAGGCCCGGCTGGTCTATCTGGGAGTGGCGCATTCGCTGGCTGACGATGCACAGTCACGGCTGGTCATCGACATAGGCGGTGGCAGCACCGAATGTATTGTCGGCCAGCGCTTCGAGCCGCAGTTCCTGGAAAGCCTGCAGATGGGCTGCGTCTCCTACGGCAATGCCTTTTTCCCTGACGGCCGCATTAGCCGCGGCAACTATCGACGCACCTACGAAGAAGCGCGCACCCAGATATACCCGATTCGCCGCCGCTTTGGTTCCAAAAACTGGGCGGAGTGCGTGGGCTCCTCGGGAACGCTGCAAGCCATCGAGGCAATACTCTCTCAAAACGGCTGGGACGATGGCGGCATCTCGCGCAGCGGTCTGGCGACACTTGAAAAGCGTCTGCTCAAATTTAAAGCCATGGACGACATTCAGGTAGAGGGGCTGGCCGCGCAACGACGCAGCGTCATCCTGCCGGGCGTGGCTATCACCAGTGCGTTGTTCGACGTGCTGGGCATAGAACATATGCGCACCTCCAAGGGCGCGCTGCGTGAGGGCGTAATCTACGACCTGATGGGGCGACTCAGCCATGAGGATGTACGCGAGCGTACGGTCAATGCGCTTATGCAACGCTACGCGGTAGATACCGATACGGCCGATATTTTTGAACGCAGGGCACGTACATTCTTCATGGCTACGCGGGAGAGTTGGCAATTGACGCCGTATGACTGGGACTTATTGCACTGGCTCACCCGCACCCACGAAATCGGCATGGCAATCGCACACAAACATTTCAACCGGCATTCCGCCTACGTGTTGCGCAATGCAGATTTACCCGGTTTTTCACAGGAAGAACAGGAGTTGTTGGCCGTACTTGCCCTGGGGCAACGCGGCAAGCTCAAGGCTGATTTCTTTACCGAGATAGCGGATACAGAGCTGACACGCATACTCTATCTGTTAGCCATTATTCGACTTGCCAGTTGTTTCAAACACGTTGAAGTACTGGAGCAACTGCCTGACTTTTCCATCGCCGCCAGTGTGCGCTCTCTGACCCTGAGGTTCCCAGACGGCTGGCTCGAGAATCACCCCCTCACTGAACGCGAATTGGAAACAGAAAAACAGGTGCTGGGAAAGGCCGGTTTGAAACTGAAAATCAGCTGAGCAGACAGCCCGACGAACAGCGGTGGGGCTAGTCTCTGTGCTGTATATCCTCAAGGTAATCGAGCAGAATAGCGTTCACCGCTTCTGAGGCTTCCAGCTGCACCATGTGACCGGCACCGGGAATCATGCGCACCTCGCGCAGTCGGGGGAAGATCGCGCGCATCTGGCTTATCGGATCATCTCCGTGAAAGCCCTCCAGGTCTACATCGTGTTCACTACCGAGAAAATACGCGGGAACCGCACTCTGCACGCCCTCATAGGGCTTGCGTTGCTCCCACTTGAGATCAAAGGAACGATACCAGTTGAGGCCACCGGTGAAGCCGCTGCGACTGTACTCGCTGACAAAATATTCAAGTTCCAGCTCGGACAACCACGACCAGGGTAACGGTGGCGGTTCTGACATAGCCTCGATATAGGATGTGCCCGGCGGATAGTTGAATACATCGAAGTAGTTGCCGGCACCACTGAGCGTATGAAAAACCTTGTGCAGAAAACGACGCGGCTCGGCGGCCAACTCTTCATCCGCACGCGGTGGCACACGAAAATACTCGATATGCAGGAAATGCTCCTGCGCGATGCGTTGATACTCGGTAAGCGGTGACTCCTGCGGGTTGTGCGGCGCCGCAGGGTTCTCCAACCCGATAACGGCGATGACACGCTCGGGGTGGCGCAGGGCCAGATCGTAGATCGCAAAAGCACCGAAATCCAGCCCGGCAAACACAGCCCGCTGTACACCGAGATGATCGAGCAAGCCCAGCAGATCGCCAGTGATATGATCGATGTCATAGGCGCCGGGCTCGCTGGGAGCCTCGGTCTGGCCCATACCGCGCATATCGGGGGCGATCACCCGGTAGCCGGCAGCGGCAAGCGCCGTGATCTGTCGGTGCCAGCTGAACCACAAATGTGGAAACCCGTGGCACAGCACCACCGGCATGCCCTGCCCCTGCTCCACGTAATGTGTCTGGATACCATTGATAATAGCGTGATGGTGCTGCCAGTTCACAATGCTCTACCCCCTTATAAAAAAGGCCACCAGAGGGTGACCTTAACGTATCGCAAACACTGCTTACAGATCGTAACCGCGCTCGTCGTGCAGCACCAGATCCAGCCCCTGATTCTCCTCGTCGGCGTCAACCCGCAACTCGACCATGGTATTGACCAGCTTGAGAATGATATAGCTCATCACAGCGCTGTATACAAAAGTCGTGATGACGCCTATCGCCTGCACACCAAACTGGGCGGCAATGCTATTGATGCCATCTGAGAAACCGTTGCCACTGAAGATGCCGAGCTGCGTCGAGCAGAATATACCGGCCAGCAGCGTACCGAGTATGCCCCCTACGCCGTGCACGGGGAAAACATCCAGGCTGTCATCAATTTTCAGTACGTTTCTCAGCAGGTTGGTTGCGAAATAACAGACCACGCCAGCAGTGAGTCCGATGACCACCGCTGCGGCGGGGCCAACCGAGCCCGAGGCGGGCGTAATGGTGCCGAGGCCCGCTACCATACCGGTAACAATACCCAGTACAGATGGCTTGCCGTGGCGCACCCACTCCATCGTCATCCACGCCAGTGCGCCACAGGCGGCAGACAAATGCGTCACCAGCATGGCCATGGCCGCCGTATTGTTGGCACCCAGTGCCGAGCCGGCATTAAAACCAAACCAACCGACCCATAACATCCCCGCGCCGGCAACGGTAATCGCCAGGTTATGCGGTGGCATCGGTACGGTACCGAAACCCTTGCGCGGCCCCATGATCACGGCCGCGACCAGCGCAGCTACCGCGGCGGTAATGTGCACTACCGTACCACCGGCAAAGTCCTGCAAACCAATGTCGCCCAACCAGCCTCCGCCCCACACCCAATGACAGACAGGCGCATAAACGACCAACAACCAAATGGAGCAAAAAATGAGCATCGCCGAAAAGCGCATACGCTCAGCGAAAGCTCCCACGATCAGTGCGGGTGTAATAATTGCAAAGGTCATCTGAAAAATGGCGAACAAACTGGTGGGGATCGTGCCACTCATTGAATCGATAGTGATCGAAGAGAAGAAGACATTGCCGAAATCGCCCAGAAAAGGCCCCTGCTCCACGCCTTCGCTGCCAAAGGCCATGGTGTAGCCCACAGCAAACCACAGCACTGACATCAGGCAGGTCAGGGCAAAACACTGCATGAGCACAGACAGTACATTCTTGACGCGTACCAACCCGGCGTAGAACAGCGATAATCCCGGAATTGTCATAAACAATACCAGCGCAGTGGAGGTCAGCACCCAGGCTGTGTCTGCCCCGTTTAACTCATCTGCGCTGGCACCGGCGCTGGCCAGTAGCAAACTGGCAAACGGCAGAATATGTGTGCGCAATACTCTCACGGAAAAACCCATGTTCAGAGCGCCTCCTCTCCGGTTTCTCCGGTGCGAATACGAATACTCTGCTCCAGTGGTGTGACAAATATTTTGCCGTCGCCTATCTTGCCTGTACTGGCGGCGTTGCAAACAACCTCAATCGCGGCGTCCAGTTGACTGTCGGGGATGCCGATCTGAATTTTTACCTTGGGCTGGAATTCGACGAGGTACTCCGCACCTCGATAGAGTTCGGTATGGCCCTTCTGGCGGCCGTAGCCTTTGACCTCTTCCACTGTCATACCCATGATGCCTATCTGTTGTAACGCATCCCGAACGTCGTCAAGCTTGAACGGCTTTATGATAGCGGTCATCATCTTCATATTATTTCCTCGCGATTATAATGCCCCGCTGATCTTTTGGTTATTGATGACCGGGGACTCAGGTGCAGTTTCCACCGCCGCGCAGCGCAGCGGAACCCGCATCGTGCCACAGTGGCGTGCAAAGGTTAACAGGCACGGCCGCCAAAATGGGTACGGTGAAAACTCGCCCGGAGCATCCACTAGCACCGGCGGGGCCTGTCATTGGGGCGACTAAGCCTGATTTTTTCGTGCATCGCAGGTAGTGGCATGTTATCAATAACGGCTTCAGGCTCCAGTACCGTGGATTTTTTTGTATGACCTCCAGAACGTCTTTGCTATTAGCCAGCCTTCTGCTGTGCTCCGCCACCACATTAGCGCAGCCCTCAACCCAGCAGCCAGAACCGCATGCGGTTCAAATTGAGCAACCCAGACAGGTCATCCTGATTATTGGTGATGGCATGGATGAACAGCAGATTACCATCGCGCGCAACTATCTGCGTGGCGCCGCAGGGCAGTTGCTACTGGATAGCATGCCAATGCGAGCGGCGGTACAAATCCAGACATCTGAAGAGGCTGTCGATGGCAAGCCCGTGTACGTTGCAGATTCAGCTAATACCGCTAGCACCATGGCAACCGGCACTGTTACCAGTATCGGCCGCATCAGCACCGCCGCTGGCACCGACCAGGATCTCACCACCATCGCTGAGTTGGCCAGCGCAGCCGGCATGCGCACGGGCATTGTCACCACTGCCAGCGTAACAGACGCTACGCCCGCGGCCTTTGCCACACATATCAGCCTGCGCCTGTGCGAGGATGCAGCCACCATGGAAGACATCCGCTACCGCGATATTTTCCTGGGGGAATGTAAATCGGATCTGAAGGCAAATGGTGGCAAGGGTTCCATCGCGGAGCAACTGGCAGAATCGGATGTGGACGTGATACTCGGAGGTGGCAGCGCGCACTTTACGCCCACCGTCGAAGGAGACTCTGTGAGCACACTGGATCTCGCACGGCGCAATGGCTACGAGGTAGTGAGCAACGCCACTGAACTGGCGCAAGCCAGCACGGACAAAAAACTGCTGGGGCTGTTCTCACCCGGCACAATGCCGGTGCGTCTGCAGGGCGAAGCTGGCCGCGAAGCAGAAGCCCCTGAGCCCAGTTGGTTGAATCAACTACACCCCTATCTCGGCAGCAGCAACCTCCCCGAGCCGATGACCTGCGAACCCAACCCACAATTCAGCAGTGTACCGACACTGCGGCAAATGACGGATGCGGCTTTGCAGCATCTGGCGGACGCCAATAACAGGGGCTTCTTTCTTATGATCGAATCCGCCTCTATCGACAAGCAGTCACACGAGCGCAAGCCCTGTGGGTCTATCGGCGAAGTCGAACAACTGGAAGAGGCGCTGGACAGCGCTCTGGCCTTCGCCCGCACCCACCCACATACACTGATCATAGTGACCGCCGATCACGCCCAGGCGGCACAGTTAATTCCCGATGAAAGCCTGTTTGCGGCCTTCCCCATCCCGGTCTATACACCCGGTAAGCTGGCCCGTGTTATCACGCCCGAGGGCGGACAGATGGCGGTGAATTACGCTACCAACAATTTCTTCATGGAAGAACACACTGGCGCGGCGGTACCATTGTTCAGCAATAGCGAGGGTGTGGGACGAATTCCGGCATTTATTCAGCAGACGCAGATATTTGAGATCACGCGAGATTATCTGGGAATCTAGAACGCTGGATACACGATGCTTTCTGACGCGGCCAGAGCAGCCGAACTGCTGATGACGTGCAAGCTGATGGAACCGGCAAGCTACAGGTTAATCCAGCTGTTGAGAGCGCGTAATCGAAACTGCGTACCCTGGTAATTCAGCACCACTGAATCAGGCAGAATCTCCTCCACCTTCATACCGACTGCAGCACTATCGCCGGCCCTCAATGTCTTGCTGTTTAACACGACAGTAGAGTTCGACTCATTACTGGAATAGTCATGACGCAGGTAGTAAATCGTAGGAATGCTGTCCTTGATTTGTTGTGACAAGTCGATGAGCAATGGCACTGGGCTTTCAATCAAACCTGTATTCTTGGCTTCTTCACGCGCCAACTGAACCAACTTATTGACATCATAAGAGGCATCAGTATTTTCGTCCTTGCGCGCGGCACGCGCCGCTGCCTGCGGTTGTGGCTTGCGGTAGGCCGACTCCTTCGGGGGGTTCCGATAGAGCTCTGCAACAGCGCTATTTGCCGCCGGCACACTCGCCGATTCTGGTTCTGGTTCTGGTTCTGGTTCTGATTCTGGTTCTGCCTCAGTCACAACGGCAGTTGCGCTCTGCGAGGACACCTCTTCTGGTAACACGTCGGCAGATAGTCGGGCCGGTGTATCCTTCTGTTCATCCGGGTCGGCACTGGCGCCGGCGGACGCCGCAGCCTGTATAGCCCCGACTGCTGTGATAATTTCCTGCTCTGATGACGCGCGCACTGCTGTGCTCGGCTGCTCCGGCTCCACAGACACAACTTGCTCCGGGGTAGCGACTGACACAGCGGGGGCATCTCGTTTGATATCTGCGCGTACCTGGACCTCATCATTAGGTAGTTGCGGTGCACTGTAGCGCTCCACGAACAGCCAGGCGATGAGTACAACCGCAATTGAAAGTGCCACCCATAGCAGGTATTGCTTACGGTTGACGGACACCTGATCCACCGGGTGATAGGTCGACAGGCCGGGAACCGGGTTATCATCCTGTCGGGCGCGATTGAGAGCGTCCAGAATCAACGACACTGGCGCGCCTCCACACTGATGAGGGTGCTGGCGGGCAAGCTGACTGACAACATCTGAACGGGATTCATTCGACCACCTCCTCTGAGTAGCCCTGTTGCAGTTGCCTGCGCGCCTGCTCTGCAGTCACATCCACACCCAGCTGTTCATTCAATTTGAGTAATGTCTGCACCCCCACGGCGCCATCTTCGACCAGTGCATGCTGCTGCTGAAAAAGCCGTACACGTTGTTCCAACGCGCGATTAAATCCACGACCAGCCAGGGGTTTTGGTTGTTTATCAAGTTCTGCAAAGCGCTGCGCCACAGCTGCCACCACGTCGTTTTCATCCCACAGCGTCAGCGCCGTAGTAAAATTTTCAGGTGGTCGCCAAAAAAATCGATAGCGCCCTGTCCAGTAGGGCGCCAGCTCGGCAAGGCTCACTTGCCCGATACCTGTCTCGGTATACACCCAGGCGCTGGAGCCCTCGATACCGAGCAACAATACCTCGGCCGAAAAACGCTCTGGCGTGATCGCCTCCAGTGCCATGGGTCGATCTATTTCTGCCAACTCATCCCAGGTCCAGACCTCACCTTCCACGCAAGCGAGGCCATCTTGCACGCGATCCGCGCAGGGAACAGGAGGCACGGGTTGATCGGAATTCAGCTCCCACAACCGGGCCAGGGTATCGCCTGGTGGCAACAGGACGTCGGCTATGTCGACTTTTTCCGATGGCGACTG
This sequence comes from Halioglobus japonicus, assembly GCA_902705825.1. Classification (GTDB taxonomy): domain Bacteria; phylum Pseudomonadota; class Gammaproteobacteria; order Pseudomonadales; family Halieaceae; genus Marimicrobium. The sequence continues at coordinate 195,382 of CACSIL010000012.1, forward strand.
GAGATCAATTGACGCAGCGGCCCCAGCAGAAGACTCCAGCACTGGAATCACATCCACAGTGGCGGCCCCGGGGAGTTGTCGTGCGGCCGGCGCCAATGTCTCGGCCCTGGACTCTCGCGCCTTTTCCGGGATAGTCGCCGAAGGTGTCTGGATGGCTGCCACATTCAACGGGTCGACATCCTCCTTCCCACTGTACTTACCCAGCAACCATCCGCCGACCCACACCAACAGCAGCACCACCGCTGTGATCGCCACCCATCGCCACACAGTCGATTCAGGCGCCTGCTCACCGAGCACCTCGCGCAGAGCTATTTGCAGCATATCGTGATCGACATGCGAAGTACTACGCCCATAGGCACCGAGCAGCATGCGGTCGCAAAGGACATTGATGACGCGCGGAATACCCCGTGTAGCTTTATAGATCCCGCGCACCACGGCGGGCGAGAAAACCACGCGTTCCGGGCTCATACCGGCCACCTGCATGCGGTGCTGGATGTAGGCACTGGTTTCATCGAGGTTGAGAGGGCCCAGATTGTAGCGGGCCGTAATACGCTGGTTGAGCTGGCGTAGTTCCGGACGCGCCAACATCTGTGCCAGCTCGGGCTGCCCTATCAGGATGATCTGCAGCAGTTTCTCATTGTTAGTCTCCAGGTTGGTGAGCAACCTGATCTGCTCCAATACATCAAAATCGAGATGCTGCGCTTCGTCGATCAGCAGCACTGTCTTACGGCCCCGGGCGTGGTTCTCCAGCAAAAAGCTGTGCAGATTGTCGGTCAGCGTTTTGAGTGTATGGTGGTGATGATCGTACTCAATGCCCAACTCATCGCAAACACTGGCCAGTAACTCGATGGCATTCAGTGCAGGGTTGAGGATAATTGCCACATCCGTGTCGGAGGGCAGCTGCTCCAGCAGACACCGATTGATGGTGGTCTTACCCGTACCCACCTCTCCGGTGAGCAGTATAAAGCCGCCGCCGGCGCCCACCCCATAGAGCAGGTGCGCCAACGCATCCCGGTGGCGGGCGCTCATAAACAGGTAGCGGGGATTCACCGCGATGGAAAAAGGAGCTTCCGTTAATCCAAAGTATTGGTAATACATGCAATTGCGCGCTGCTGGCCTGTGCGTTTTAACCTGCGGGCATTATGCCCAAGCGCTGGCGGCAATGCTATGTCGCTAACAGGCGTTCGTCTGGGTCTGTGATGAAAAATGGGGCTAGACTGCCGCGCTCGCGGGCTTTGCAGGGAGGATATCGAGCATATTGGACAGCGCGTGTTCAGCAAAACCCGCGCCCGCCTCAGCGTAATAGTTGAACACCACGTCTGCCCCGGCGTCCCTCATACGGACCCTCTCGTCCTCGTATTTCGCCACGGCCGCGACTTTGCCGGTATAGCCTGAGCTGCGCAACTGTTGCACCGCATCCACCATTTCTGACAGCGATGGCATTGTAAACATCACCAGCTTGTAGCGGGTCCCCTGCAGGCCTTCCCAAAAATCGGCATCCTCTGCATCGCCGAAGATTACCCGGCGGCCTGCCGCGTTGTGCTGGGACATTTTGGACTTGTCAGTGTCCACACCACACACACGTAAATTGTACTGGGACTCAATGGCATCGTAGGCTCCCGAACCCACGCGGCCCATACCGATAATCAGCACCTCCACATTTCTGGCAGGGCTTTGCGGGCCATCTTCGGAGGCAACCACCGACTCAAAACGCTTCAGGGTGTCTTTGAACTTGCTATACAGAATGTGAGATCGGCCATTGAGCAGTGTGGACAGTACAAAAGAGAGCGCCACAGCCAGTGCCAAAATGGCCATCCAGTCTTCGGTGAGCCAACCCTTTTTGACGCTGAGCGCCGCCACGATCAGCCCAAACTCACTGAATTGGGTCAATGCCAGCGAGGCCAACAGTGCGGTTCTGGCGCGCAATTTATAGCGCGCCAGGAGGAAGAAAAACGCCGCCCCCTTCAGTGGCAGCAGCAGACACAGCAGCGAGGCGACCCCCAGCATCGCCAGCGAAGGCTGTACCGAAAGCCCGATATTGAGGAAAAAGCCAATCAGGAAGATATCCTTGAAACTGATCATCGACTTACTCAGTTCGCTCGCTTTCTTATCTCCACTGAGCAGCATGCCCATCACCAATGCGCCCAGATCGGCTTTCATGCCCACCTGTTCAAACAGGGCGCTACCGGCGAATGTGATAATAATACCCGCCAGGATCAGCACCTCATCGTGACCGCTGGCGCGCAGGACATAACTGGCAAGCGGTCGCGCCAGTATCAGCAGCGGCAACAGCAGTGCCCACTCCGACGGGATCTTGCCCGTAGACGCCGTGAGAAACAACACGGCAATGATGTCCTGCACAATGAGAATTCCGACAGCAATCTGGCCGTGACGCACACGAAATTCACCGCGATCTTCCAGAATAGCCACGGCACAAACTGTAGAGCTGAAACTGAGCGCAAACGCCACCAGCGCGGCATGTTGCATGCTGATGTCTGTCACCAACGGGACCCCCAACACACCCAGAAATAGTAAAAACCCGAACGTCACTACGCCGAAGCTCGCGAGGTTTTCAAATGTGGAGCGATAAACCTCGGTCCGCAACAGACTGGCCAGATCGAGTTTCAGCCCGATAATGAACAGCATCAGTGAAATGCCAATATTGGCGATGGTCTCGATAAACTCCGAGGGCTCAAACCCCGCCATGCCGAGCCCAAACCCCGCGATCAGATAACCGACCAACGGCGGCTGTCCAATTTGCCGGGCGGCAAACCCACAGCCAAAAGCGGCTAATATGATCAGGCTATCCATGAAAATCCAGATTTCAATTCAGTGGCAAGTAAGCAGAACGAGTGTAACGCAATTATATTACACCACTTTTTATGTGGTGATCGCATACAGATGCACCTGAGAGCCGGTTACCGGCAAATTCCAGCAAACGACCTCAGATACGATCCGATTCAACGTTTTTGGTTCACGTCCCTGCACGGGTGATGTATAAATGACAATGGCACCATACACACCCAGTCCACACCGCGGACACCGGCAGATGGCGTACCTCGACTGCCTCTCATTCACAGTATAAGGATATAAAATGAATTTCTTGAAAACCGTTTTTATTGCAATCGCTCTCGCTGCAAGCGCTGTAGCACTCGCTGATGAAGCATCGATAAAAGAAGCCGAAAAGCTGCTCCAGACCATGGGGACGGAAGCAGCGCTTGAACAATCAATGTCTCAAATGATCGATGTACAATTGCAGCAAAACCCCGCGCTGGCACCGTACAAAGGCGTGATGATGGAGTTTTTCAATAAGTATACGAGCTATAACAGCCTGAAACTTGAAATGGCCCAAACGTATGCAGAGGCGTTTACCCTGACCGAATTGCAGGAAATAAACGCGTTTTACGCCAGCGAAGTCGGGCAAAAAGTGGTGCAGGTAATGCCACAGCTTATGGCTGCGGGCGCGCAGATGGGCGTCACCCGAGTGCAGGAAAATATCGGCGAGTTGCAGGAAATGATCAAGGCCGAATCCGAACGGATTCAAATGCTGCAGCAGCAATAAGCCTGCCGCCGTTCAGTTCGTTACGCCCGTTAGCCAGCCCGGATACAAGGCGCTGCTTCAAGCAACACCCGCGCCCTTGACCCAGGCTGGCATCAGCTAATTGTGTGTCGGCACAACCCTACGCAACATACGCGCCCAATTGAGCAGTGTAGCTGTGGGTATCCAGATCATTGTGCTGCTTCCAGGGGTGAAACCCGGGCTTGAAGAAAGCCAGCCAATCGCGAAACGGTCGCGTCAGGAAACCCTGTTTGGGGCCGAAGCAGAACTTGATACCCGTTTTCCAGGTAGACCATTTCCACAGACTGCCATCTTTGTAGAGCAACACCGTCAGGTTTACAAACAGCCCCAGTAAAAAGAAGAAACTGGAAAGAAACATCGCAAAACGCAGGAAAACCGGGCTGCCACCCGTGGCGTGATAGACATCGAATGCCACACCTTTATGCTCGGTTTCCTCCAGCGCATGCCACTGAAACAACGCTTTCACACTCGGGTCCAGCCCCTGTTGTGTAGCATCCGCATTCGTCAGTACCTGATACGCCAGAATCGCCGTGAAGTGCTCCATACACACTGTCATTGCCAGCGCCGCCCGTCGCGCCCAACTGTGCTTCTTGCCGCGCTTGCTGAAGCGGCGCAAATCACGGCGCACAATCCCTTCCAGCGCAGCCACCGGGTAACCGTGGCGTGCCGCCAGATCATTCATGGCCTCGTGCACCAGCGTATGCTGCGCCTCCTGAGCACAGAACTCCTTGATTTCTTGCAGCAGTTTGGGGTCACTGATCTCATCGCGATAGGCCAGAACCGAGCGGATAAAGAAGCGCTCACCTTCCGGAAACAGTATTGAAAGCGCATTCATAAAATGCGTTTTGAACGGATCGCCATCGAAGAAGTACTTCGGGGCCTTCTCGGTAGCCGCTGGATCAAACTTCCTTACCTGGATAGACAGCGGTGTGTTTGATTGACTGAACGTTTCTGCGGCACCCATGGGGAAATCCTCCGATATTGCGGGCCTGTATAACCCGATTTGTTGGATAATATTATTATCCATTGAGTGTGTCAAGAAATTATCTATAATTGAACTCACACTGGACTAGACTGGGATGAACGGGCCGGCCAATTGACACGCCGCAAGCCAGCCGCTCGCAACCCGCTCACGCTGAAGACACTATGTATGGCAAGACAAGCGAAAAAAGCGCACAACACTGAAAGTCGCCACTACCGGATGTCAGAACTGGTGGAGACATCGGGTGTTTCCCGCGACATGATTAAATACTACCTGCGCGCAGGGCTGCTCCCACAGCCACACAAACCCCGGCGCAATCTCTCGCTGTACACGGAAAATCATCTGCGGCTGATTCAACTGATTCTCAATGCGCAACAGCAAACGAGCCTTTCGCTGCCAGAGATTGCAACCGCTTTCCAGACAGCAAACTTCGACCCTGCAACCATTGAGATCGAATTGCTGTCCGACAAATACCACAGCGGCCGTCGCGACTACATCATTCCATTCGAGGCTGAATCCCGCAGTAATGTCAGCTTGAGCGCACCGCAGGAGTTCCTTGAAACACTGCACCAACATGGCTTGCTCGACACCACAGAACACCTCGATGAAAGCCAGAAAGAAATTGCCGGCTTGTTATGGGCGGCCAGTAACGACGGTGTACCTATCACCTTCTTTCAAGCCGCGCGCGAAAAGCTGCAGGCGCTGGCAGATATCGAAGTGAAGGCACTCATCGCTATTCAACGCCCGGAGTTGCATTTCGCAGAAGTCGTGGCAGCCGTTACCGGCACCGACCGGGTTATCAATCGCTGGATGATCAGCGAGAAAACACGCCTGGCCAGGCATATGTTCCAACAGGTCATTGAAAATTCGGAAAAGGCGCTATCCACCGTCCACGACACCATCTACCTGCCCAGCAAAGTATTCCGCAAGCGTTTTCGCATTGATGAGGAATTGGCAGCGCTCAGGCAGACGATCGCAAAACGTCCCCGGGATCAAAAAGCACTGCATAACGCCTGTCGCGCCTGCCTGCTGCTGGCAGATTTTGACGGGGCTCGGGGTTTCGCAGACACCGCATTGGCTCTCAAGCACGATGATGACCTTGCCGTCGCCTGTAAATGTCTGGCCTATGCGATGGACAATAATCTTGAACAGGCCCTGCTCCATGCCAAACATGTGGAAGCAACACAAAGTCGCCACACGATAGCACTGGAGGCGCGACTGCTCACACTGCTGATGCAGGCAGCCAAACTGGGTGGCGTGTCCGACACGACAGAACTGATGAAACAGGCCGCAGACCTGTTCCGCGAACCTCTGCCAGTGGCTGCCAGAGACGGATTTGACGAACTTGAATCCTGTCTTTTACGAGCCAGAGCCAACACGATTTTTCCCGATGCCATCAACGCCGGTGCAGAGACAATTACCGAGCTTCAGACCATGCTGGCAACACTTGAAGCCGAACCGTATGACGCACTGGGCTTACCCATAGAGGGTGCCCGCCTCGTTTACCAGGTCTACGCCAGTTTCTATCTGGCACAACTGCACGAAACAGCTGGCAATAAAGAGCAAGCCACAAAATACTTCGAGAAAGTTATCCAATTGGATCCCTCCTCTAACTTTGGCGAGATGGCCTACCTTAAACTGGGGTAATTACAATGCCTGAATTTACTACTGTGTTTCGCAAACTCCGCCACCTGCTCGCGGTATCGGTGTTGAGTGTCCCCTGCTCTGCCTGGGCAGCTGAGACACCCTGGGCGCTTGAACAGGATGAGGGGGACATACAAATTTATACACGGCCGGTCGCAGACTCACCGTTTATCGAAGTCAAAGCTACCGCGTTAATTAAAGCGCCGATTGAACATGTCGCCGCCGTCATGGGCGATGGCGATAACTGCAGTGAGTGGCGCGCAATGTGTAAATCATCAGAGGTGCTCGGCACGCCCTCTGATACACAACGCACTATCTATATGGTGCTCGATCTACCGTGGCCCGTTGCCGACCGCGACATGGTAATCGACTCGGTTATCGACATTGACAGAAGCGCCAAAACGGTCAACGTACAGCTGCAGTCCGCCTCGTCAAAGTACCCAGAGCAAGACTACGTGAGAGCGACCACCACTGGCCAATACGAGATAAGGGCGCTGGATAATCAGCAAGTCCTCCTCACCTACATTATGCATACGGACCTTGGCGGCGATCTGTCAGCAAACCTCGCTAACCCGCGCATGATTGAATCGACCTACGAGGATGTAAAGCGACTGCAGGTGCTGGCAGAAAAATAGTGCCGGGGGCTTCCTCGTAGCAACCGTTAATGCGCGCCTGATGCTAGAGTAAGGAGTCGACCAGGTTCTCAATGAGCGCCGCCCCCGCCCAGGTCAGCGGCGGGATGATGAGATAAAACGCCAGGGTGGTGATATTGCCGAGGTTAAACGGCCACGTGGATAGCTGGGCAATTTCTCGGCGGTAGGTAAGCAGTGGCAACAGGGTATCGATATCGGTGGATTCGAGATCGACCTTGCCAGAATCATCGAGCGATGCCTCAATTTTATCGGACACCCGTGTCAGCTCCCGTTCTTTCAGTTTGACAAGGCGCTTGTGCAGTGGCCACACCGGAATAATAAAAATAACAACGAGCGGCCCCAGGATTGCGACAACGCCAGGCACGCTCTCTGCAAGGTTTAACCCCCCTTCCAGGTTAATCAACGGAAACAACGCCAGTGCGCCAATGATTGCCAGACTGGAAATAATCGACACGCGTGCAAATGGCAACAGCGCACGAGTTTCCAGCAGCGAGATGCGCGCGATAGTACCACCCAGATAGCCGAATACGCGGGCCTGGCGAATCAACATGACAATCACAGTTGTCATCACAACCCAAACCATCAACGTCCCCACGACGCTCAAAAACCCCGGCATACTCGAAGCAACTGTCGCCATCGCGTCCGATACCGAGTTATAAATAAAAACCGTGTGCACGCAAGCGCCCAGCACCCCGCCACAAATACTTGCCAGAGGCAAAACCAGACCGGTTGAGTCGAGATCCGCGTGGATGCGATGAAACTCGGCATCATCCAGCGCCAGTATCGGCCGCAAAACGCGCAGCGTCTCCTGCGCTTTGGCGGTAATGAAACTGAACACAGGAATGATATAGGCGATAATCAGCGCAAAAAATAGCGCGGGAGGCGTGTGCTCGCTGGCCGTTGCAGCACCGGCATAAAACAGTGGAAGCAACAACGACAACAACAACAGCCCGGTGACAGTCCTACCGTAGCGAATCGGCAATACCAGTCTGAGCAGCCAGATTCGGCGCAATGACATATTTCCCACTTACCTGTAGAAGATGAATGTAGCCTGTTCAGGCACTGATCTTACTGCCTACGCGCACTGCGCTCTGCGCTTGACGGGTATATCGCGGCCTACCCTATCATTTTTTAGTGGATTTCTGCGCCGGCTGCACTTTTCGCGTGGCGGTAAGTTTAGGCTTCACCTTGGCCTTCAGTTTTGCATTAGCTGCTGTCGATCGTTTTGTTGACGCTGCTCTCTTGGGGGCCGTTTTCTTGGCTGTCGTTTTCTTGGCTGTCGTTTTCTTGGCTGTCGTTTTCTTGGCTGTCGTTTTNTTGGCTGTNGCTTTCTTGGCTGTCGTTTTCTTGGCAACCGTCTTTTTGGCAGCGGCCTTTTTGGGAGACGCTTTCTTGGCAACCGTCTTCTTCGCAGCGGCCTTCTTGGCGGTCGATCTCTTGACAGTCGCTTTCTTTCCGCCAGCCTTTTTCTTCCCTCCAGTACTCAACCCGGCCACCTCTTCCAGCTCCACCAGCGCGTCCTCAAGATAATCGATCATGCGCTGAACTTCCGGCAGGGAGCGGCGGCAGGCGATAATACCGAAATCCAGACTCCTGGCGTAGCTCACCAGAGTAATGTTCATCGCAAAACCATCAAAGACAATTGACGCCGGGTAAACCCCGTCCATTCTCGCGCCATTCCAGAACAATTGCTCACGTGGACCGGGCACATTGGATATCACCGTACTGAATGCCGGAAACTGGGCGGCCAGCCCCAGCATAGTAGTCAGCAGTGCAGGCATCTGCGTGAGCTGCATAAATATCATCGCCTCACGCGTACTCAAACCCTTGAGCAAATCCTTGCCGGCACTCATGGATTTCTGGATCTCTCTCAGGCGCTGCTCCGGATCGGCAACATTCGTCGCCAGATCAGCAGTGATAAAGCCCACGGCATTGCCGGCGCTGAAATCACCTTTTTCTCTGAGCGAGACAGGCGCCATCGCTTTGAGCGAATGCTTTGGCAACTCGTGATGCCCTTGAAGGTAACGTCGCAACGCGCCGGAGCACATCGCCAACACCACATCGTTCACAGTACCGTCTATCGCCTTACAAACGGCCTGGATACGATCGAAATCCCACGACTGCGCCACAAACCGCCTGGCACCGTCCACGCGGGTGTTGATCGATGTCCGCGGCACGTTGTGCCAGGGCACTGCGAGGTTACCGCTGCGTCCAAAAAAGGCACCCCCAAAACGACGCAGTGCGCCCAAGATCTGCGTAGAGCTGTCGAACTGCTGTTTCAGCGCATCCGCGACCGCGCGCAATTCTCTCTCTTCAGGTACGACACGCCGCGCTCTTTTCGCACCGACGGCCGCAAGGTGGCGTTGATAGGCCTTCATCGACATCGGCAGATCGGAAGTTCGGTAGTTCGGATCTGTGGATGACACGCTCTTGGTCAGCTGCATGGACGCCACGCCGTCAATTGCGGCATGGTGCATTTTTGAATACACCGCAAACTGATTATTCTGCAGCCCTTCTATCAGATGAATTTCCCACAGCGGACGATTGCGATCCAGCAGCGTACTGTGCAGGCGGCCCACCAGCGCAAACAATTCACGGTAGCGGCCCGGGCTGGGCAGTGCGGAATGACGCACGTGGTAATCGATATCAATACTCTTATCCTTTTCCCAGTAAAGCGGCCCCAGCGGCCCCGCACGCCCGGTCGTGACAAACTCGCCAAACGGCTCACGAAAATCGTCCGCACCCAATCCATCCAGCGACAACTGCCCCACGAATTCCTGCGCGCTTACGCCCTTGGGCAAGGTGTACAAGGCCACCCCACCGACATGCATCGGAGTCTCCCGCTTTTCAGCCATCAGGAACGCGGCATCTGCCAATTCTATTCGTCGCATCGTATTCGCCTTATCACTCTGGGGGGTTGATGAACAGACTATAGTACAGGGTATGGTGCTTTCTCAAAATAATTCTGAATGCACTGTCACAGCAAGCCCGTCTACCTCGTCTATATAGGGAAACCATTGTGGATTGAATAATCATGATCAGACGATTGGCACACCGCTGGCTGCGGGCATTTTCGCAGCGCTATGACTACGATACCGGCTACATGTCGGAGATACTGGAACACAGCCCTGCAGTATTCGTGAAGTATTCTACGCTCAATCTTTTGGCCTCACACCGTCGCGGCATTCCCAAAATGCCCTGGTGGACTGCCCGTATTCGCGCAGCACTGTGGGAGGACTGTGGTCCCTGTGTCCAGCTGGTGTGTAATATGGCGTTACAAAGCGGCATGGATTCGGCAGTTGTCGGCGCGATATTAGCGACAGATATGGCCGTACTGGACGAGGACAGCGCACTTGCACTGCGGTTCACCGAGTGCGTGCTGGCCCGCGACCCCAACGCGGATTCACTGCGCGATCAGGTTCGCCTGCGCTGGGGTGAAGATGGGCTGATCTCACTGGCCATGACCATCAGCACTACCCGAGTGTATCCTGCCGTAAAGTATGTCCTGGGTTATGGGCACGCGTGCCAACGGGTAAATATTGAACAGGACATTGTTACACCGGCTACCTTCCAGTCCGCTACAATGCCGGAAACGGTGATCGGAGGTACGTCCCAGTGAAAGACCGCATCGTAGCGATCACCGCCGGGCTTTTGGGGTTCGCAATGCTGACCAATGGCACATGGCAACTTGCCGCTCCGGATGGGTGGTTTTGGGCTATCCCCGGTGTTCCCGATAGAGGCCCGTTCAACCCGCACTTTGTACGTGATCTGGGCATCATATACTCGATGACAGGTATCGGCCTGATTCTGGGTGCACTGCGACCACGACAGCGTTTCACCTACTGGTGGGCACCGGCTTTTTGGCTGGTCGGACACGCACTGTTTCACATAGCGGAAGTGCTGGTGGGTATTTGCGGCCCGACTTCCCTGCTGCAGGATTTCGCCGGTGTCACACTGCCCGCAATTATCAGCGTGGCGCTGCTGGTGTATGCGCGTCGCGAGCATCCCTATGAGTAGGTCGCTTGCAGCAGGCGGGGTGATCGCCCTCGCTATAGCCTGCGGGCTGGTTCTCAGCCAGCACCCGAGCCAATCAGTGCCTCTTGACACACAAAACACGGCACTTGAGTGGCTCGCTGACCCGCGCCCGATAGCAAAGTTTACGCTCAGCTCCGGCGCTGGGGATGTAACGAATGACTCCCTGAAAGGTCACTGGCATTTTCTCGTACTGGGTTTTACACACTGTCCCGACCTGTGCCCTACGACGCTGACCGAGCTGGCCAGGCTACGAACAACACTGGCCGATGAGCGAGCGCGCGTGCTGTTTGTTTCAGTTGACCCCGATCGTGATTCACCTGCGAGATTGGCCGGCTACGTAGAATTTTTTGGCACTGGCATCACCGGTATCACCGGCGAGAAGCCGCAACTAAAACGTCTCGCCAACTCATTGGGAATGGACTTTCGCCACGATGGCGCCACTACTTTCCCCCGGATCAGCCATTCGCCCACCATCGCATTGATCGGCCCTGACGGCTATCTGCGCGGACGCCTGCGACCGGGCTTCGATGTACAGAAAGCGGCCCGTGAGATCATCTTACAGCTGCGCGCTGCCTCATGAACGACTCCGCCACTATCGAGCTGTTTGAGCAACAGCGTCCGCGGCTTCTATCTCTGGCCTACCGCATGCTCGGCGAGATACAGGCGGCGGAAGACATTGTGCAGGAGAGCTGGTTGCGCTGGTCCGCGGCGCCTGTGCAAAAGATCCTGTCGCCCACCGCTTGGCTGACCAGAGTAGCCACCCGGCTGGCCATCGATCAATTGCGTTCGGCCCGGCAAAGACGTGAGGTGTATGCCGGGCCCTGGTTACCCGAACCCATCATCAATGATGAAGACGGCGGCCCCGGCCACCAGATGGCATTGGCGCAGGAGTGTGAACTGGCACTGTTGTGGTCACTGGAGCGATTGGCAGAGGAAGAGCGCGCCGCATTCCTGCTGAGCCAGGTATTCGAAACATCGTATGCCGACATCGCGCGAACGCTGGATAAATCCGAGCAGGCTTGTCGACAACTGGTGAGCAGGGCTCGCCAGCGCTTACAAGCTGCCTCGCCACGATTCGACACCACAAGCGCACAACTTGAGAGTACCCTGCTAGCATTTGCTACTGCAGCTGCCAGCGGCGATAAAGAGGAGGTTTTGCGCCTTCTGGCGCCAGACGTACTGGGATTAACCGACGGCGGCGGCATAGTCAGTGCCGCCCGCATTCCACTGCAAGGCCCCGAAAGAGTCGCGCAGGTGTTCACCCACATCGCCAGCAAAAGGTCAGCAGGGGCCGACGAACTCAAGCTCCTGTATGTCAATGGCCAACCAGCGCTGGTGCAACTGGCCGGCGGTGAGAGCGATATGATCTTTACCCTACGCCTTAATCAGCGCGGCGAAATCTGCTGGCTGTATACACTGCGCAACCCGCAGAAACTGGCCAAGGTCAGGGCACTGGGCAAGCTGCTGCAACCAACTGACAGCAAACCGTAATACCGGTACCGCAAGCGGCCACCCTTCCACTACAATGGCTTTTTTTTCGAGCAATACGCCATGACCGCCGAAGCCCATGCTATCCGGCACGCTATTTATCTCTCTATGCTGATGGTCTTGCTGGCAAGCACTGCCGCCGCCGCAACCAAATATGTATCAGCCCATGTCGCCATCGAGGCGATTGTGGCCGTACAGTATCTGGTGTGCACTGTGCTGTGCCTGCCACGAATACTGCGCCCGGGGCTGAAAGATCTGCGCACTGAACGCGTGGGCCTGCACCTGATGCGGGGGCTGGCAGGCGTGATTGGGTTCTACCTGTTCTATGCTGCCCTGGACAATATCCCGATGATGGACGCAATGATGCTGCGCCAGAGTGCGCCCCTGACCGTGCCACTGGTGGTGTGGCTCTGGAGCCGGGAGGTCATACCCAGGAATGCCTGGCTGCCGCTGCTGATCGGGTTTGTGGGGATCGCCATCATTCTGCGACCCACGCCGGTGGGGCTCAGCTGGTGGCATGCCGGTGGCTTTTTGTCTGCACTGTGCCTTGGCATTTCCATGGTGGCGACGCGCAAGCTCGCTACGACAGAACCCACCGTGCGGATTCTGTTCTACTACTGCGTACTGTCACTCGCTTGTGTGCTGCCGTTTACAGTGAACGATTTCAATGGCCTGGCCCTGCTGGACTGGCTGGCGATGATCTACATCGGTGCTGCTATTTACTGGGTTCTGGAGCTGTATACGCGGGCCTATGGCATGGCACCTACCGCCGCGATTGCACCCATCAACTACTTTGCGGTGGTTTTAGCGGGCGTGTGGGGTTGGCTGTTCTGGGATCAGGTGCCGGACAGGTGGTCGGTGCTGGGAAGCGTGCTGGTCGTTATCGGTGGCCTGCTGACCATTTACCTGGCGCGCGAGAAACGCGTTGATGAAACCGCTGTGCGACAGTCACACAGTGGCGCTTAGGCGAGAAAGAACAACCGCTAGCGCGTAGCGGCTGTCGCCTTGTTTTCATAGATACTGCGCCGCTCGGCATTGTAGTCTATGCCGGTTTTGCGCTTATCCTCCTGGCTACGCCAGGTTTTTTTCTTGGCACTGGGTGCATAACGACTGCCGGAGTCCAGATTGGCAGGGTCTACCCTCACCTCTTCCCGCGTACTTACCGTTTCGCAGGCTTTGTCGGTAAAGCTGGTGGCACCGGTTGCATGATCCACACACATATAGACTCGTGCAGACGCCAGCTGAGGCATCAGTAACAACAGTGCTATCACAATAACCCGATTCATTTTCCACACCTCATTCGTTTTGGCTATATCTTGGACATTGCCAGAGTAGAACGATCGCCGGGACGGAAGCGACAAAAAAGTGGAGATTTCACCAGATAGCACCCATTTTCTATATTTTTCACATATATTGGAGTTATACGCTAACTTTTATTATTTTTTGAGTTTCTGAGCCCGCTAACGAACTATCCCTTCGTATAAGTGTCTACTCAGACACTCAGTTCTATCATGGACATGCCAATGCGACGCACTACCGCGCTCCTGATCGCCCTCCTCTTCTGCCCACTTAGCGCGCTGGCGGGGTCAGCCACTGCCGTATTTGCCGGAGGCTGCTTCTGGTGCGTGGAATCTGATTATGAGGGCCTGGAGGGCGTTACCGGGGTCGTCTCGGGGTTTACAGGCGGGACATTGCAGAACCCGACTTACTCGGGGAACCACAAAGGGCACTTCGAAGCCGTTGAGGTCACTTACGACCCCGACATCATCAGTTACCAACAATTGCTTGACCGCTACTGGCTCTCTATCGACCCGCTCGATAACAATGGCCAGTTCTGTGACAAGGGAGCGAGCTATCGCTCTGCCATCTTTCCCCAGAATGCGACTGAACGCGCGCTGGCAGAAGCGTCAAAAGCCGCCGTAGCGGCCCGTTTCAGCGATCAAACGGTGTACACCGAAATACTCGATGCCAGCACCTTCTGGCCGGTCGAGGAATACCACCAGGATTACTATCTGAAGAACCCTATTCGCTATAAATACTATCGATGGAATTGTGGCCGCGACCAGCGCCTCGAACAGCTTTGGGGAAACGAGAAAACAGCGCAGCACCGCGACAGCGAGTAAGCTGTCTCAGCTGCGAATGGAGGGATCGACGCTGCCGATCAATTCCAATGCCTCGTCGCACCACGCCAGAAAATGCTGGCCCTGTCCCAGACCGCGTGTCAGCGCCAGGTAGGCACCTTTGCTGCGCGTTGGCAGAGAGGTCGGATCGCTGTAGTGGCGCAGGCGAATTTTTTCGTACACGTAGAGCAGTCGCATCATCTGTTTGCGCCGCTCTGAAATCTCACCCGCCAGATGCGCCGCATTGTCGGCACTCAGGTTGTACAGCTTGATGACCAGCTCATCCTTGGCCGCGCGGCTCTTGCTCTCTTTATAGACCCACTCGGCCAGCGCATCCCGGCCGGCTTTCGTCAGGCCATAGACAATCTTGTTCGGTTTACCGCTTTGTTTTACCTCGCGCTTATTGAGCAGGGACTTCTCTGCAAGTTTATGCAACTCCTGGTAAATCTGCTGATGCGAAGCGTGCCAAAAGAAACCCATGGACGTTTCGAAATCCCGAGCTAACTCATAACCCGAAAGATCGGCATCGATCAGGGCGGTCATGATTGCGTGGGCAAGCGCCATGTTAATTCCGCGCGCTCAAAGTTCCGGAATAATTTTTGAAAACTGTTCAATCATCGGCATGACGATTTCCGGCTTATCCCAGTTTTGTGTCCCGACACCGATATTGCAGCGATTGACGCCCATGTCGCGGTAGGATTTTAACAGATCAGCGGTGACCGGCGACATTACCACGAGTGTAATCTCAACCGCATCGGGGTCGCGCCCGTTGTCGCTGACCATTTTCCTGAAATTCTTGATGTCCTGCGCGACATCCTGCATCGCCACATCCACCGGCATCCAACCGTCTGCCCACTGCGCCGTATGCTTCACGCCCAGCGGCCCCATCGCCCCCAGAATGACCGGCGGCCCGCCTGGGCGCGTTGCCTTTGGTTCAAACCACACCGGGTCGAAGTCGATCAGTTCCCCGTGGAACTCCGGCTCATCGTCGGTGAGCAGAGCGCGCTGCGCCAACACGGTCTCCTTCAAGCCGAGATAACGGCGTTTGAACGGCAGCGAGGTCGCGTTTTCAAACTCCTCCTGATTCCAGCCAACCCCACAGCCGATCACAACCCGGCCATTGGAGAGCCTGTCCAGTGTGGCGATGGTTTTCGTCTGGGAGAATAATTCGCGCTCCATCAACAGGGCGATACCGGTACCCAGTTTTAGCGTACTGGTAGCAGCAGCCGCCGCCATCAGGGAGAGATAGGGGTCCATCATTTTTTTGTAGGGCTCGGGCAGTTCATCACCCGCCGGATACGGTGTGAGCCGCGAGACAGGAATGTGGCTGTGCTCGCCATACCACAGCGACTCAAAACCCGCCTCTTCCAGTGTTTTTGCCAGAATGTCGGGGGCGGGATCATCCGCTGTATTCATGGAACTGAAACCCAGGTGCATGCTAGATACCTCGCTTGAAATTATATTGCTACGATTGTCTCAAGCGAGACACAGTAGCCCTGTTGCAGCTTGTACTCCAGCGTGCCCGACAGAACATCGGCGGCGGTTCAGATTCGTATACACGCACAGGCTCCAGTTCAGGCACAGCACACCATAGGCTCAGCTCGCTCGGCGCTGTCGCACCGCATCCGCCAGTTTCTCAAGCACCGGCAGCGTATTGTCCCAACTGATGCAGGGATCCGTAATGCTCTGACCATAAGTCAGTGGCTCGCCGGGGACCACATTCTGGCGCCCTTCCACCAAATTGCTCTCCAGCATCAATCCGATAATACTGCGATTGCCCCGCGCGACCTGCGTCGCTATATCGACCGCCACATCCACCTGTCGGGCGGGAATCTTGCGGCTGTTGGCGTGGCTGGCATCGATCATGATGCGCGCTGGCAAGCCGGACTTCTCCAGCATCGCCTGGGCATCCTCCACCGAGAACATATCGTAATTGGGCTGCTTGCCACCACGCAGAATAATGTGGCAATCCTCATTCCCCGTCGTCTGGAAAATAGCCGAGCGACCGGCCTTGGTCACCGATAGAAAATTGTGGGGCCGGGAGGCGGAGTTAATGGCGTCGATGGCCACCTGGATATCGCCATCGGTCGCATTTTTGAACCCTACCGGGCAGGACAAACCGGACGTTAACTCACGGTGTGTCTGACTTTCTGTGGTGCGCGCGCCAATAGCGCCCCAGGACACCAGATCAGCCAGATACTGCGGGCTGATCAGATCGAGGTACTCAGTGCCCGCGGGCAGGCCCATTTCGGCGAGATCCAGCAACAATTTTCGCGCCAGGTGCAGGCCCTTGTTGATATGGAAACTGTCGTTCAGGTCGGGGTCATTGATCAGGCCTTTCCAGCCAACCGTGGTACGCGGTTTCTCAAAGTAGACACGCATGACCAGGAACAACTCTTTCTCCAGGTCTTTAGCCGCGCTCTGCAATAATTGTGCGTATTCCAGTGCCGCCTTCGGATCGTGGATTGAGCAAGGGCCCACCACCACCACCAGGCGATCATCTTCTCCAGTGAGCACGCGGTGGATGGCATCGCGCGCCTGCGCGACAGTTTCTGCCGCAGGCTCGCTGATGCCAATATCCTTGATCAGCTGCTGCGGGGATACCAGTTCGTTGATCTGTTGGATGCGCAGATCGTCTGTTCTTGCAGTCATAGTAGGTTCCATATTCAGGGGGCGCACACTATACCATCAGGTGGATTGCTGGCTCCACCAGTCATCGAGCATGCCACCCACGGTATTGGGGACCACCAAATGGGCTCCATACCAGGTGTGCAGACAGCGGATACGGCTGAAATTAGCAATGCCACCGATCCCTCTCTGTGCCAGTGCCTCACTGAAATTCAGTTCCGCCAGCCGCTGACGTACAGACTCAGACATAAACGCATCACGCAGCACAATGTGCGCCCGATGGTCCGCTACCATGCTGCGACGCAACTCAGCGTCGGCATCGATGCGCTGCTGAAAAAACGCAATCAAGCCAGTCGCTTCCACCTGATCAATGCGATAGCACAGCTCGGGGTCGATCAACCAGAACAGGGTCGGAAATGGCTTATCCTCTACCAGAGAGGCCACCCTAATTACCCGCGGTTCACCTGCGGGGCCCGCCACGGCAATAGCCTCCAGCCCCCGGGGCTCCCTGCCCAGCAGCACTGCAACCTGTTGTGTCATTTCAGGGGAAAGCATCAGACATAATCAACCACGACCATTTGTTGGGCGCATTCTACGCAAAGGCGGCCGCTTTGGCAGCTCTCGAATGACACACGGGGCCAGTCAATTGACTTATACCCAACAAGCGATAGAATCCCGCTCTGCATCAGGTGCCTGCTAGCGCCCCCCTTCGCCGGGGAGTGTTGGAGCAGGTTAAACGGGAAGTTTGGTGCGTCGATGGCCGGAGATGAACTCTTCGCAATGGCTGCCATCGACCAATCCAACGCTGCCCCGCAACGGTGAATGAGTGCATACCTGCCCTCACAAGCCCGGAACCGGCCTGATGGTGAATATTATTTATTCGCCACCTATGCATGCTCAAACGATGAAGCGGAGGGCTTCGCGTTGGCTTAACTACCACGCCAAAATCGCAACCATTGTCGGTTGCTCCTCCCCCATACGTTTGCGTTTGATATCTGCATGATGAAGCGGAGGGCTTCTACGCGCAGGCAATTTACCCGGTTTTTGGGTTGTGCCCGTTTATCTTTCCTCTGTTCGTTAAGCATCACAACGTTTGAGGATTGGGATGAAAATGCAGTTCATACCTGTGCGCCAACGCTACCTGACGATCGCCACCAGCGCGTGCCTGTTTGCGACACCGGTTATGGCAGATCACTACTCCATGGAGATTGTGGAAGTCCAGGGTCAGACCATCCCCACAGCGGGTCTGGGGCTGAGCAATACCAGATCGGTGAACGATCGTCGCGGGGAGTGGAACGTGCACCCTGCGGCTTGTCGTGTGAAGTGCTTAGCGTACAGATGAATATGGCGTACGCAGAAAAAACCTCAGTGACAGCAATGACTACGTACTTTCACCCTATGGTGAGCAGTGGGTTCTGGGCGATGGCCACACCGTGGAATTCGGTGTTAACTATGCTTTTTAAGCACTTATGAAAATCCGCCGCGGGTTATATCTGGCACACCGCTGGTTGGGTATTGTCCTGTGCCTGTTCATTGCCATGTGGTTTTTCTCCGGCGTGGTGATGATGTACATCGGCTTCCCGAGTCTGACCTTACAGGAGCGTCTGGAGGCATTGCCGGCACTGAACTCGCAGACTATCCAGGTCTCCCCAGCCGCGGTTCTGGCACACGCTGAAGAAAACGCCGGCATCGACTCATTACACCTCAGTTCAGTACTGGGACGGCCCGCCTACTTACTGCGCACCGATGACGGCAGCCATTACCAGGTATTCGCCGATACCGGCGAGCCGTTCGAGTATTTTGACGCCGAGTCTGCACGACTAGCAGCACAGATCTACGCGAATCAGCGAGGCATGGGTGCGGCTGCCGAAATCACCTACCTGAACAACATTGAAATGGACCAGTGGTCTAGCTCCAGCGCATTTCAACGCCACCGCCCGCTGCACCTTATCGCGCTGCACGATGCAGCTGATACGCAACTCTATATCTCATCTCGCACCGGACAGGTACTGCGTGATACCAGTCGCAACGAACGCGCCTGGAACTGGCTGGGCGCCAATTTGCACTGGCTCTATCCTATGCAACTGCGCCGTCACGCGACCCTCTGGCACTGGGTAGTCGTGATACTCTCCCTGGCAGGTCTGGTCGCCATCATCAGTGGTGCAATCGTCGGTTGTATCCGCTTGCGCCTGCGTAAACCCTACCGCGGCACGCACAACAGCCCCTATCGCGGCACGATGAAACTGCATCACATACTCGGACTGTTTTGTCTCATACCACTGACAACATTCATGTTCAGCGGCCTGATGTCGATGAACCCCTGGGGTGTCTTCACCGACGATATTTCTTATAGAAGTCAATTCAACGCGTATCGCGCCAGCCCCACTATTGCAGCAGCACTGGGGCAAAAACAATCGCTGCTCGCACTGCGTGAAGGGCTCGATAAGCATCGCGACTCTCGAGAAATGGTGTGGCAATGGTTGGGCGGCCAAGCCTATCAATACACGATATCCGGCGACAACCGGCGCCAGCCACTCACCGCTCCGCCTGAGGGTGTTGAGCAGTTGCGCACCGTTATGCAGGGACACGACATCACCGCTATCGAGCAGCTCAATACCTACGACAGTTATTACTATTCCCACCATGAGAACTGGCGGCCACTACCTGTACTGCGCGTTCGCTTCAACGATCCGGCGCAGACCTGGTTTCACTTCGACCTGCAGACCTCAGAGATGCTCAATCGGCTCACCACCACCGGCCGCATAAAGCGCTGGCTCTACAACGGTTTACATAGCCTGGATTTTACTTTCCTGATTCACAACCGACCACTGTGGGATCTGGTAGTGATCGCACTCAGCGTTACCGGCTTTGTGTTTGCCGTGACATCGGTAGTCATCGGCTGGCGGCGTCTGCGGGGACAGCGCAACAACAGGCTTAGGAACAGGCTCAGGAACGAAAGAAGACAAGAAAGGCTGATAACGACATGAGCAACCGCGCCACTGCGCCAATGCCACCACACTCAAACGCGACAAGAGAGACAACTATGGCCCGTATCACGAGTATACAAGGACCAATCACATTACTGGTGCTGATAGTCTATCTGCTGCTTGGCGTCCCACTCGCCGCGCAGACAGTCAATGGCGGCACGCCACTGCACAACGGAAAACCGCAGTTGCTAGTGCTGACCTCACAGCGCAACGCAGAGACCATCGCAGATGCCGCGCGGTTGTTCACGGACCAATACCCTGAGTATCACGTCACTGCGCGCAGCGAGACCCAGCTTTGGGAAATGGCACCACAGCAGATACAAGCGTTGTTGGACGGTGCAGATCTTGTGCTTGGCATAGGACTGTTCGGCGCATCTGTCGCTGAACTCGAGCCGCATTTGAGCACTACCACAACACCACTACTGATCATGAACAGCGACCACCGCCTCATCCGCCTCAGTCAATTGCCAGACAGAGACGTGTTCTCCGACGACGCACAAATAGGCCATATTGCGGGAATCCAACCCAGCCACGATTTTGATCAGCAACTGGATGAGTTGATGGCGCAATACCCGAGACAGAAGGACTGGATCAGTGCGCGCCGCTACTGGCAGGCCGGCGGCAGCAGTAACACCGCCAATTTATTTGCCTGGAGTGTTGGCTTCCTCGGCGAAAAAATTGAGGTGCCTCCAGCACAACCCCAACCGCGGCTGCGCTGGCTATACCACAATCAGATCACGACCGACCTGCCAGCCATAGCCGGCGATAAGCCACTGCTGGTTGTTCTGGATCATGCGGGCGGTGACCGCCCTGCAGATAGCGCCCTGTTGCGTGAACTGTGCCAGCGCGCTGCAACGCACCATCAATTTCAGTGCCTGATTGGTCTCGCCTATTGGGGTGAAGCCGGGGTGGCCGCCGCCCAGGCACTGCACACAATCAAGGACAGACTCAGCGGTATCGTCATGCTACAGGATTTTGTCATCGGCGGCGGTGAGGGGCGGGAAACCGTAACCGAGGCGCTGACTACGCTAAATGTCCCGGTACTGAAAGCGATCAAAATGCGCGACCGCACGGCGCAGGAACGGCAGTTGTCCTCAGATGGATTAGCCCACGATAAGGTCTATTATCAGATCGCGATGCCCGAGATGCAGGGCGCCAGCCAACCACTGGTGATCGCCGCTGCAGGCACAGAGACGGATGACCCGCTCACTGGCATCCGCATCCAGCCCATTACAGGATTGTCTGCGGGCATGGACAGTCTGCTCTCGCGCATGGCTCGCTGGCAGCGCCTGCAGACCATCCCTAATAGCGACAAGCGTATCGCCATCATCTATTACAACCACCCTCCCGGGCGACACAATATCGGTGCGGACAATCTCGATGTACCGGCATCGCTGTGGCAGATACTGACACAGCTTACAGCAGCAGGTTACGACACCGGTGAGTTGCCAGCATCGCAGGAGGCCCTGTTGGACATGATGCAGGCGCGCGGTGTCAATCTACCCAACGATGCCGGGGCGCTGGCAACGATGAGCCCGTTGATTCAACATATGGCGACAGAAGACTATCAGCAATGGTTCAACACGCTGCCGCTGACAGTGCAGCGGGAGATGGTTGACGGGCCCTTTGGCCTGTTACATGAGCAACTCAAAACCGCATTGGCAGCGGGCAAGCCGGAGCTGGCTAATGACGCCCTGCACCATACCACCGAAGAAATGCTGCACCTGTTGGAAGGGGTGGACCATCCGGGCCGGGAACGCGCGCTGGCACTGCTGGAACAATTGGAGCAATGCTATCACCAAACGCTGGAAAAAATCGGCCAGCCCTGCTGGGATGAAGCACTGACACTGATCAGCGCGCTGCAACAGACCGGCATTGAAGGCCTCGGTGGTTGGGGAGAGGCGCCGGGAAGCGTGATGACCTACAAGGGTGAAATCCTGTTGCCCGGATTGCGCTTTGGCAATATTTTTGTCGGCCCACAACCGCCGCGCGGCTGGGAGATCAACGAAGAGCTATTACACGCCAACCTCGCCTTCCCTCCGCCGCATCAGTATCTCGCTTTCTATCACTACCTGCGTGACGAATTTGCCGCCGATGCATTTGTACACCTGGGCAGACACTCCACCTATGAGTTTCTGCCGCGACGCTCAGTCGGCCTCGCCGAAGACGACTACTCGCAGATTATCGCCAGCGATATTCCCGGGGTATACCCGTACATCGTCGACGGCGTTGGCGAGGGAATACAGGCCAAACGGCGTGGACTGGCAGTGATGGTAGATCACCTCACACCGCCGCTGGAACACACCCCACTGTATGACGATTTACTCCAGTTGCGGCAATTGATCGAGAGTTTCGAGGCCAGCCACGGCAGCGATAACGAAGCCTTATCCAACCGTCTGGTAGCGCAAATCCGCGACAAGGTAGACGCACTGGAACTGAAAGACGAGCTGGCACAGGCCATGTCCGCTGAACTCGCCGTCATGGGTATCAGCTTTGACGAGGTCGACGACGACATGCTGGTACACGAGGTCGGACACTATCTCACCGACTTACAGGAGCGCTTTATGCCGCTCGGGCTGCATGTGTTTGGTCGCAACTGGAACGACGATGCCGTCGCGATGATGCTGACGTCAATGGCGCCGCAGAACGATGAGGAGCACATCGCGTGGCAGCAACTGCTGGAACAGTCACCGGCATTGGAAATGGCTGCTTTGCTGCGTGGACTGGACGGCGGCTTTATCGTCCCCGGCCCCGGCAACGACCCGATCCGCAGCCCTGGCAGTCTCCCTACTGGTCGCAACTTCTACGCACTGGACAATAGCCTGATCCCCAGCCCGGTCGCGTGGGAACTGGGCCGGGAAATGGCTGCTGATGCCAGAGCCAACAACCCCCAGAATCCAGAAAAGCGCGAAGCACTGGTGCTGTGGGCATCGGATGTGGTGCGCGATGAAGGCGTGATGATTGCATTCGGTCTGGATATGCTCGGGCTGGAACCGGTGTGGAACAGCCGCGGACTCGTCAAGGGGTTACATAAGAGAGCGCTGGCACAGGGCGAGGTGCGGCGCGACGTGGTATTCACCACCTCCGGCTTGTTCCGCGATCTGTATGGCAGCCAACTGGTGCTGCTCGATCAAGCGGTATTAATGGCCCTGAATGCCAGTGCCATCACCATCCAACGCGACTATCCCGCACTGACTCTGGCACTGCAGCAGACACTGAAACCGCTGCGCGATGCCGAAGACGACAGTGACCTGCAATATGCAGAGGAAAGCCTCGCAAGTAACCAGGTCGCAGCTCACTGGGTGAAACAGGCGCAGACACTGCTCGCACAGGGTCACAGCGATGCTGAGGCCGGAGTACTGTCCAGCATGCGCGTATTCGGCGACGCTCCCGGCAGCTATGGCGCCGGCGTCAACCGCCTCGTGGAACGCTCTGGTGCATGGCAACGCAGAGAAGAACTGGCAGCCGTCTACATGCGCCGTCTGGGACACAGTTACGGCCGCGACGCCGACAATGGGGGTGGCTTCGGAGCACCTGCACTGGCCGCATTCCGAGCCAATCTCAAGGACGTTGAAAACACCTACTTTGGCCGCTCCAGCAACCTCTATGGGCTGATCGACAACAACGATGCCTTTGATTACCTGGGCGGCTTGAGCCTCGCCGTGGAAACACTAACAGGCCAGGTACCCAACAATTTTGTGCTCAACCACGCCAACCCGGAAAAAATCACGACTGAGCCACTGGCTGTCGCTCTACGGCAGGAGCTGCGCGGGCGCTATCTCAATCCCGAATGGCTGCAGGGCCTGATGCAACACGGTTATGCCGGGGCGCGCACCATGGGCACGGAATTTCTGGAGTATCTGTGGGGATGGCAGGTGACCAACCCGACACTGGTGGGCGACTGGGCCTGGCAGGAAGTCAAGGAAGTCTATATGGACGACCGCTATCAACTGGGGCTGGATGAATTTCTTGAGCAAGGCCATAACGCACACGTGAAGGCCAATATGCTGGCGATTATGTTAGTCGCCATCTACAAAGACTTCTGGCATGCCGACGCTGCCACAACAGCGCAACTGGCCGCCGAATTTACCGAGCTGGTAACGGTCAACGGCCTGCCCGGCAGCGGCCATACCACGCCCGATCACCCAATGCTGCCATGGCTTGAAGAACACCTCTCCCCCGAAGATTGGACTGCGCTGCAACAGGTGATTGAAAGCGCAACGAGTACCCCACAAGAGGAACCTCAAGAGGTGCATCGAATGACAGAGATCGAGTTGCTATCGACAGAGACAGAGAACACGCCAGACGCTGACAATGGCCAGCAAGCAACTGATGCTGCCACAGACAGCGGCGAAGCTATGCCGTGGCGCTGGTGGTTACTGGCGGGGCTGGGGCTGGTTGTCAGCGCGGGGTTCTATCGCGCGGTTCGCCAATCCAAAGGAGCGAACGCATGATCATTCATGGATTTGCGCTGGGCATTTTGCATCAGGTGGTCGGCTGGCTGCTGTACCCGGTGCTTGCCGGTCTCGGTGTAGCCCTGCTGTTGACCCTGTGGGAGCTCGGGACAGCCCTTGCCGAGCGCAGCGTGACACTGGCGCGGTTTCGTCGGGGGGCGGACCTTGCACACTTTGAACGGTATGCACAACGACGGCTGGAGCGAGCCGACCTACTGGCCCGCAGTGGACCAATTCTTGGCCTGATGGGGACGCTGATACCGCTGGGACCGGGGCTCTCGGCGCTGGGCACCGGCAATATCGAAATCCTCGCCACCGCCCTGACCGTCGCTTTCGATACGACTGTCATCGGCCTGCTGGTCGGGCTGATAGCCTATTTGATCGGACGCGTGCGGCGACGCTGGTACGAAATTACGTGGCAGGCGATAGAGGTGCAAGCCAATGAGCGCTAAAAGGCCCCCCTGGGAACAGGGTCCGTTCAGCGAGCCCGATACCGACCCGCTCTCCGGCTTTGCCAATATCATGGATGTGATGCTGGTGTTCGCGCTCGGCCTGCTGATCACGCTGATCGCCCAGAGCCAGGAACTGCGCATTCACTTCCAACTGCAAGATACCGTCGATATCCGCCAGGGACGAGAGCTGGCAGAGCCCCCCGAATCACTGGAGCAACAGCTGCGCGATGGCGGGGACGGTATGGAATCGCTGGGGCAGGTCTACCGCGACCCGAAAACCGGGAAATTGATTCTGATCGATCGATAAGCCGCGCGGGGCCCCTGCCCGCCGGACAAATACCGTGCTCCTTGAATATTTGGGGGAAATAGCGATAATGCGGGCGGTGTAAACGCACTGTGCGCCACTGCTGTTCAGCCGCACAGCCCGCGTTGCTGCTAGTAACGATGCGAACTCGTGATGTATTACGACCTTTCGCTCCAATTTGTTCCCACCCTATTCAGGCAGTTAAATGGCAACATTTCGCTTGTCATAAATATTTATGACGCAGGCCAGCTTACTCAGTACCGCACACCAGAGCCCCACAAAGTCCTCGCGGCTGGTGCGCTTTCTGGCGGAATTGCTTGACGCGGATGTCCAGCTATCGCACCAGCGTTTTATCGAGCGTCTGGGGCAATCGTTCGACCTGGCCGACTCCATCAAAATCTCGGCTGTCCATGCCAAAAAGATCGAAGCGACAGAGACTCCGCCCGAAGCGGAAAAAGACGCTGTCAAAGACGAATTTCAGCGCGTGCGAGCATCGATCATCAGCAGCGCCGTGCAGAGCTTCGAGCCCGGGGCCTCGGGTATGAGAACACGCTTTCCAGAGCTGAGAGCCGAAACCGCTACCGCAGAGACAATGTCTGCAGAGCCCTATCTGGCCTTTTACGTGGCACAGCAAAGGAATATTGATTTCAGAATCCGCGATCTGCATGCGGCAACCAGAGACGCGCTCACCACGCTGTCACCGCAACTCGCGCGACTGGCGGCACTGGATGCTGTATTGGCAGATCCCTTACTCACCCCTGCCAGGCGCTCATTCATCGTTGTTCCACGATTGCTAAGACGCCGCTTTGACACATTGCTGGAAGATCTCCACAGCGACAATCAGGACGAATCGAATACCCGCGAACGCTGGGAGCAATCACTGGCACAGTTTCGTCAGGAAATGCAGGGATTGCTACTTGCAGAGATTGAAACACGCTTATTACCCACGCTGGGCCTGATCGAAGCACTCGATGAACTTAACGACAATGATGACTACTGATCTTATGAATAAACTGTTGTTTATCTCCGCCTCACTACTCGGCGCATTCGCTATTATCTGGATGGCCTTTGATTTCGCCGGGGCCAATGCGCTGGCGTTTGCCGTCACGGCCAGTATCGGCGGCGTGTACCTGCTCGGCATTATCGAGCTGCTGCGGTTTCGTCGCGCCACCGCCTCACTGAGCACTGCGCTCGACAGTATCACGCCGCAGCAGTCCAGCGACGATGGGTTTGAAGACTGGCTCAAGCAGCTCGATCCCACGATACGAGGCGGCGTCCGCTCGCGCGTGGTCGGCGAGCGGATCGGCTTGCCGACGCCCGCTTTCACGCCCTACCTGGTCGGTCTGCTGGTCATGCTCGGTTTATTGGGCACCTTTGTCGGCATGGTCGACACTCTGGGAGGCGCCGTCTCAGCGCTGCAGGGCAGCACTGAACTGGATGCAATCCGCGCCAGCCTGACGGCTCCTATGCAGGGGCTGGGCGTCGCCTTTGGCACCTCGGTGGCCGGTGTAGCCGCCTCCGCCATGCTGGGCCTGATTTCTACCATGGCGCGCCACGAGCGCATCCAGGCCACCCGGCAGCTGGATACCAGAATTGCCAATGAACTCAAGCCGTTCTCTCTGGGTCACCAGCGGCAGCAAGCATTCGACGCACTGCAATCTCAGGCCGGGGCATTGCCCGCCGTTGCCGCCGATTTACAGGCAGTGGCAGCACAGCTGGCACTGATGGGAGACAAACTGGGTGACACCTTGCTGGCGAATCAAAACCAGTTCCATGCAGAGACTCAGCGGCGCTTCAGCGAACTTGCCGCTTCAGTAGATACATCACTGCGCGAGAGTCTCTCTGCCAGCGGCACCGCAGCAGGTGCAAGCATGCAGCCGATAATGACCAGCGCAGTGGCCGATATCAGCAAGATGTTGCAGGCGACACAAGAACAACAAGCACATGCAGCGCGCGAGCAACTGCAGGCATTGGGTGACGAATTCGGCGCTGCCGGCTCCTCACTACTGGAAGCGTTTGCCACGACCTCTTCGTCCTGGACAGAACAGACACTGGCACTGCAGAACTCCATAGAGAACACCCTCTGCGAAGCCGCGCGCGAATTGTCTGACAGCGCCAGCAGCAGTGCAGCCAATCTGTTGTCAGAGTTCGCCACAACCTCCTCCTCCTGGACGGAACAGACGCTGGCGCTGCAGGATACGATCAAGAACACGCTGACAGAGTCTGCTCGCGATCTGTCTGACAACGCCAGAAGCAATGCCGCCAGCATGCTGGAGGACTTTGTAGCAACCGCCGCTTCGTGGACTGAACAGACGCTGGCACTACAGGATACGATAAAGACTACCCTGACAGAGTCTGCACGTGATCTGTCTGACAGCGCCAGAAGCAATGCCGCCAGCATGCTGGAGGACTTCGTCGCTACCTCCACGTCCTGGACTGAACAGACGCTTGCGCTACAGGACGACATAAAACAGACGCTCAACGATTCAGCTCGCGATCTGTCTGCAAGCGCACACAGCAGCGCCACCTCAATGCTGGCGGAAATCGGCGAGCTACTGCAGTCTACTGAGGCGCTGGTAGAGGCGCGCACAGCGTCTGAAGCCACATGGCTGGAAAGTCAGGAAGCCAGGCTGGAACAGCTCACTGCGGTACTCACTGAACAGCTGGGAAGCCTGCGCGCCCAAGAGGAACAGAGTCAGGCGAATGCGCTCGCCCGCTTCGCCGAACTTGAGTCGACGGTGGCGGCACATCTCACACAGTTGGGTCAGGGCCTGGAAGAGCCCATGACGCGCCTCATCGAGACGGCATCGGAAACGCCCCGCGCTGCTGCCGAGGTTATCGGGCTGCTACGCGCAGAAATCACCAACAATGTTGAGCGCGACAACCAACTCCTCGAAGAGCGTCTGAGCGTGATGCAGGAATTGAATGCGCTATCTGCTTCATTGCAGGAAGCAGCTAGCGGACAGCGCAGCGCAGTGGAGAATCTCGTGGAGTCGTCCTCAAGCATGTTGCAGGACATCACCGGGCGGTTCGGCGACACCCTTGTCGCCGAGGTCGAGAAAATGACCGAGGCAAGTGCGCATGTGGCGGGCGGAGCCATCGAGTTAAGCAGCCTGGGCGAGGCATTCAGTCACGCCGTCAGTCTCTTCAACAGCTCTAACGAATCGATGATGGAGCACCTCGCCAAAGTTGAGGAATCGATGGATCGCTCCAACACCCGCAACGATGAACAAATGGCGTATTACGTGGCCCAGGCACGGGAAATTATCGACCACAGTATGTTGTCACAGAAAGAAATCATGGATGACATGCGTCGCCTCAATCGCAAAACACGTCAGCTCGCGAGTGAGTCATCCTAATGGAAGAACTGGAGCACGATGCATCGCAGGATATGCCCGTATGGGCGATCTTCGGCGATCTTATGGCGGGCGTAGTCGGCATTTTCGTGCTGCTACTGGTCTGGGTTTTAGGCTACCAGGTGCAACTTGCGCAGACCCTTGAGGAGGAGGTGAACAAGCGCCAGATTGAGGAACAGCGCAGGATGGCTCTTGAAGAAGCTCTGGCTGACCCTCTGGCAACCGGGCGCGTGACACTAAGGGATGGCCGTATTGGCATCAGCGGCAGTGTCTTGTTCTCCCTG
This sequence comes from Halioglobus japonicus, assembly GCA_902705825.1. Classification (GTDB taxonomy): domain Bacteria; phylum Pseudomonadota; class Gammaproteobacteria; order Pseudomonadales; family Halieaceae; genus Marimicrobium. The sequence continues at coordinate 224,349 of CACSIL010000012.1, forward strand.
AACTCCGATCAATTGCAACCCGAGGGGCGCGCCCTGTTGCAAACGCTGGTGGCTCCGCTACAAGTTTATCTCGGCGAGCGAGAGGAACTGTTGATGGTCAGCGGTTTTACCGATGACCTGCCGATACAAAAAGGTAACAGCCACTACGCCGACAACTGGGAACTGTCCGCACAGCGAGCATTGACCGTCACCCGGGCGCTGATCGAAGAAGGCATGCCGCCTGCGATGGTCTTTGCCGCAGCATTTGGCGCGCAACATCCGGTGGCTGCTAATCTCGATGATGCGGGCCGCTCGCAAAATCGGCGGGTAGAAATGGCGCCGGTACCCATGAGTGCAAAAGCCACGGAAGAGCTGGACTGATATGCCAGACCACGCCGACAGCGAAACAGGCGCAGATACCACAGGGAAAGACGCTGTATTGACGACGCTAGCGACCCTCGAAGCCAGCGGAGCGGCGCGTTTCGATCCTGTCCAGTTCCGCTACATCCAGTCCATTGCACAAAGAAGCTTGCAACAGGATGGCGCCGTTGCCGACCTGCTGGCAGAAAAAGCACATCAGGCCCTCAAAACCTATGAGTCCAGTTGGGCCGATCAATATGCGGAGATGGCATCGCTGGTGGAAAAGACTGCCGCACAACAACCAGCGTTGACAGAGCAACTGGCGAATTTACTTGAGGCCGGTGATTTCAGTGCTGTCAAGCGGCTGGCACGGCGCAGGCAAACACCCGATAAAACAGACTCTTTTCCTGGACTGACCCAGCTATTACAAACCAACGCTGATGACGATGGCGCGTTACCCACCGATTCGCAGGAGCTGAAATCCGTCCGTTATTTTCGCGATGCCTTACAGCGACAACACGCCGACAGGCTTGTTTCACACGCGCTCATGGATGCCCCGGAAGATGCCGGACCACTGAATCCGCAGAAGCTGGCACTGCAGTCTCTATCCATCATGCGCGAAATTTCCCCCGCCTATCTGGGCCACTTTGTCTCTTATCTGGATACGCTGTTCTGGCTCGAAAAACTCGACGCCATGCCGCCCGCGAAGTAGCCTGCCCCCGTCAGCGGTTGACAAGCCCCCCCGACCTAACTAGAGTGCTCGCCGGAACCAGGTGCTCACCGAGAACTGTTTTGGCAGATCTCTGGGTGAGTTAAATGGGAAGTGTGGAATGGCTATTGCTTAATCCACCGCTGCCCCCGCAACGGTATACAGTCTGTGACTGTGAGCCCGACACCTGCCTGGTCTAGCGCAACGATGGAGCGGAGGGCTTCATATACGGTTGCTCAGTGCCCAGGCATTGCGTTCCCTGATCCCCTCTCTCAATCGCCATTTATCTGAAAGGCAATTGGGGAATAAAGATGTACAAATTATCTACCGCTACTCTGCTAGCACTTACCGGCGTGACTGCCATAGGCGCGCAAGCAGCCAACAAACTCGAAGAAACCGTTATCACCTCCTCGCGTGTGGTCATGCCACTGCGTGAAGTGGCCACCTCTATTTCTGTCGTCACCAAAGAAGACATTGAATTGCGCGGTTTCAGCAGTGTTGCAAAAACATTGCAGTACGAACCCGCCATCTCTGTCACAAGCGCCGGCGGTGTGGGTAGCAACACAGAAGTACGCATTCGGGGTGAACGCGGTTTTCGCACCAAAGTCTATCTCGACGGCATTGATTTAACCGATGCCTCCTCGCCGCAAGCGGGACCGAATTTCGGCAACATGCTGACCGGCGGTATCGACAGGATAGAAGTTCTGCGCGGCCCCGAGGGACTGATGTACGGCGCTGATGCCGGTGGCGTCATCAATATGTACAGTGCCTCACCCCAGTCGGGATTATCAGGCGGGCTAGAGGCTGAGGGAGGCCGCTATGGCACCTGGCAATATGGCGGTCACATAACTGGAGGCAATGATACGGTAGACGGTACCCTGTTGGTCGAGGAGTATGAAACCGACGGGTTCAGCAGCTTGTCTACTGACACTGTTTTGCAAGATGACGACGGCTATAAAAACACCACCGTGCACGGCCGTGGCGGCTGGAACATTATCGATACGCTGCGCCTTGAAGTCGTCGCTCGAAATGTTGAGGGCAAGAACAACTATGATAATTGTTCGTTGCCCGCTCCCACCTACGATCGCTCTGACAATTGCAAAAACGAGTACTCCCTGGATGCGGGTCGTATCGCACTCGTGCACACCGGCACTGAATTTTCTAATACCGTGTCGTACAACGGCAATAAAACAGATCGCAAGTTCTACACTGAAGGCGTCAATGATTACAGCTACAAAGGCGAACTGGAAAAGCTGGACTACCTCGGTAGCTGGAAACAGTCCGATGCTCTGAGCCTGGTTTATGGCGCTGAATATCAAAAGGAATCGGTAGAGTCCGACACCTCCGATGAGTCGCGGGATCAGACAGGTTACTTTCTTGAAGCCAGGGGCAGCTTTATTGACAGCCTGTATCTTAGCGCCGGCGCTCGCTATACAGACAATGACGATTTTGGTAGCAAGACCACATACCGACTGGGCGCAGCTTACGTACGGCAAATTGGTGATGGCGACCTTAAAGTCAAAAGCACTTATGGCACAGGATTTCGCGCACCCAGCCTATCGGAAATCGCATTCAATGCCAGCCCAGACGCGTTCCCCCCCGCACAGGGAACGGAACTTGGCGCGGAAGAAAGCAAGGGATGGGACGCCGGCATAGGATACTATGCGACATCAGGCTGGTACGTAGATGCGGTGTACTTTGACCAGAAAGTCGACAATGAGATTTTCTTCGACCTCGTTGATTATTCTGGCTACTTGCAGGGTGATGGTGAATCCTCTTCCAGCGGTGTTGAAATTACCTCGCAGATTCCCATCGGCGAACTGGTAACACTCACCGGCAACTACACGTATACCGACACGCAGGACTTTGAGGGCGACCAACGCCTTCGAACGCCGAAAAACATGGGCAATGTGGGCATCCTCATCAGCCCCTGGGATGGCCGCCTGCAATTCAATATCAACTATCGTGTAGCCCGCGATACGGCCGATGAATCCAAGGGAAGTGTCGACGATTATGAAATACTCGACCTCAGCGTAACCTATCAGGTAATCGCTAGCCTGCAAATCTATGCACGGGTAGAAAATGCCACAGATGAGGATTACGAAGTGATACCGCAATACAATACGCCAGGTGCTGCGGGCTACGCTGGTTTTCGCTATCAGTTCTAATCAGGTATAACGGTAGCTCGAGCAAACAACACCGAGAGGACATGAAATGGATAGTAAAGATGCAAAGCATAAAGCCGCGATGCAAAAGCAGAAGGAAAAGGTTGACGCTGCGATCGCTGCAGCTGATACCGAGCGCGGCGTCGCCTTGTTACTCACAGGCAACGGCAAGGGAAAATCCAGTTCAGCATTCGGGATGGTGTTGCGAGCTCTTGGCTACGGACAGAAAGTCGGTGTAGTCCAGTTCATCAAGGGCGCACAGCTGTCTGGCGAGGAAATCTACCTGCGGGAACATTGCCCACAGGTAGATTTTTATCAGATGGGTACCGGCTTTACCTGGAACACGCAGGATAAATCGGGTGATATTGCCGCAGCGGAAAAAACCTGGGAAGTCGCCGCCCCCATGCTCGCTGATGCAAGTTATGATCTGGTCGTGTTGGATGAATTGACTTACATGATCGGTTACAAATACCTCGATGAGGCTAAAATACTGGATGCTCTGTCATCCCGTCCCGTTAACCAGAGTGTTGTCGTAACTGGACGCGGCGGCGGCTCTGCGTTACAGGACGTGATGGACACGGTATCGGAAGTGAAAGATATCAAACACGCGTACAAAGCGGGCATCAAGGCGCGCAAGGGCGTGGATTACTGACGCAGCGCACTCCCGGGAGTTTGTGTAAGAGGCGTTGTGACGCTGGATCAAGCCGATGACCGTTTACCGGCTGGGCTCAGGTTAGCCCTTTGTCGGCTTATCGTCAGCTGTCACTTCTCTACTTCTCAATGCTCCCTTTTGACTTGATAAACTGCTCCGGCCAATGCTGCTGTGACGAGAGTCCAGCGTAGACGGGGTGCCCCTCTCCGCGCTCTCCCCACTGATCGGTAAACACCAGTTCGGCAGCGGGACGGCGCTTCTCCCACCCCTTTTCCTCCAGCTCCGGGCGCTGCCGGAAATATTCCACATAACCCAGGCAGAGATACGCAATCGGCACCACGTGATCGGGCAGTCCCAGAATTGTACCCAGCCGCTGCGGCGAGATGATCGATACCCAGCCGACACCAACATCCTCTGCTCGCGCAGCCAGCCACAGGTTTTGCACGGCGCATACCGTACTGTAAATATCCATCTGCGACTGGTGCGTACGCCCCAATACGACGTCACCACCGCGCTGCCGATCGCAGGTAATACACAGATTCACCGGCGCATCCAGAATACCCTGTAATTTCAGCTGTCGATACTTGTCCTGTCGCTCTCCTTCGAACATTGCAGCGGCTTCATCATTCGCCTCACAGAAGGCCTCGTGGATCGCCGCCTTCACCTCGGCCCTCTGGATCACAATAAAATTCCACGGCTGTGACAGCCCTACAGAGGGCGCGTGATGTGCAGCGATAATCAGCTTGGCCAGAATATCTTCAGGAATGGGCGTCTGCGTGAACTCACTACGCACATCGCGCCGGCCGAACAGTGTTTCGTAAAAACCTTGCATGTGATGTTCTCTGTTATGAACGTTCCATTGTCGGGGCAGTGGCGCCATCCGGGCACATGGATAACACACCATTTTTATTATCGTTTGCGACGGTTATCTGCGCCCTTTAACGTGTTCCAGCGCTGAGCCTCTCGCAGGCTCAGTCATTCGTCCTGCAACGCATAGTGCTCTCTGGCAAGCTGCAGTTTCTCACACATCAACGTTGCACCCTCAATAATTCTCGGCGTATGCCGCTGCAGCAAATCAGGCGGCACAAAATACAATTGATCGTTTTGCACCGCCGTCATCGACGTCCACTCTCGCCATTCATCCAGCCACTCCGGCCGCGCTTTATCCATACCACTGGCGATGATTACCTGAGGGTCCGCCCGGATAACTGACTCAACACTGATCCGGGACACCAGGGCCGGGGATTCCGCAAAGACATTGCGGCCGCCACAGAGTCTGACAACATCTGAAATGAGGTGATCGCCGTTGAGCGTCAACAGGGGTTCGTCCCATATCTGATAATAGACGCCGACCTCCGCTTTGCGACTGTAAGTCTCACGCAGCTGTGTGAGTTTTTGCAGGAACCCCTGCGCCTCGACTTCAGCGATCTCCTCGTTGCCGGTGAGCTCGCCGACAGCGCGCACAGATCGAGCGACATCTTCCAGTGTCTTGGATTCATCGATATAGACCGTTAGTCCCAGCGATTCCAATCGTTCAATAACTTCATCGCCATTGCCGCTGCGCCAGGCCAGCACGAGATCGGGATTAAGTGCCACCAGCGTTTCGTAGCTGACATTGTCATAGGACCCGACACGGGGAATCGCTTTCGCGGCTTCCGGATAGTCGCTGTAAGACACAGCACCAATCAACAAATCTCCCGCTCCCGCCGCGTATGCCACCTCCGTCATATGAGGTGCCAGACTGACCACGCGCGACGCCGGTTTCTCCAACACCAGTGTTCGACCCAGCGAATCCTCTACCTCGACTTGCGCCAGCACACCCGATGCCAGGCCGATCCACAGCATTGAGATCACAACAAATCGCATTCACATTCCTCCACAGCTTCTCGTATCGATTGCGCAACGTGTGTGAAACTGCCTGACAATGGCAGGCCGAAGCGCAACACACTATACCCTTCAATGCGCTCAAAAAGTCGCAGCAATACCGCGCGGCGACCCAGAGCCTGAAACAACGCTTCGCAATAAGCGGCATCACCCGATCCGCTGGCGAATAGATCTGTAGCAACAAATTGCAGTGCTGGCACAGACGCCTGCAAACATTCCAGCCACTGTTGGGCGGCAGTGCGCAGTCTGCGTTGCTGCATCACATGCCATGTCGTATCACGCAGCGCAGCCTCACCTACCCAACGCGCCGGGTGGGACAAACACCAGGGCGGCATAAGTGATGCTACCTGCGCACCGAGGCTGGGAGGCGCCAGCAGGAAACCCAGCCGGATTCCTGCTAACCCGAAAAACTTACCCACGGAGCGATATACGATCAGCCCGGAAGCGGGACACAGCGAAGCCAGGCTCTCCGAGCGGGAAACATCACCAAATGCCTCATCCACCACCAGCCATCCACCACGGGCACACAAATGCTGATGCAATTCCTGTAACTGCCGAGCAGACATTAACTCGGCAGTCGGATTGTTCGGATTGATCACCAGCGCATGATCTACACTGCCAGCCTGTACCAACTCAACGAGTGCCGCCGCATCGTTGTACCCCACGATAGCGTGGCCAGCGCGCTGCCAGGCAGCGCGATGCTCCGCATAGCCACGCTGTGGTATTGCCACCCTACCCTTGCGCAACAACGCCGGCGTGTGCTGCAGCGCATATTGTGACCCCGGCACAGCGAGGACCGCTGAGGGGTCGCAGCCGTAGTACTGCGCGGCAGCGAATTCGAGCTGCTTATCTGAGTATGGCAGCGCCTGCCATACATGCTCGGGGACAGCCGGCACAGGCCAGCTCCAGGGGCTGATACCGGTGGACAGATCGATCCAGCGCTCCTCGGGGATGCCAAACCGCTGTGCCGCGGCGCTGATATTACCACCGTGTTCCAGGTTCACAGCAGCCACTCACAGAACACGATTACCACTATCCACACGCCAATAGCTCGCCGTAACAACCGCAGTGCGCGGCCAATATCCTCAGGCTGCGCCGCATGCCCCTCGCCCAGCACTGGCCGCCAGTGTTCCACGTTCTCATAGCGGGCCGCTCCGCCCAGAACAACCCCCAGTGCGCCGGCCCCACAGGACATCACCGGACCGGCATTAGGGCTATCGCACAGCGCTGCCTGCGTGCGCCAACAGCGCAGTGCCGCACGCCATTGACCCACGGCGGCATAACTTAATGCACAGAATCTCGCTGGAACCCAGTTGAGCAGATCATCCATGCGCGCTGCGGTTCGCCCAAAGTGTAGAAAACGCGCATTGCGATAGCCCCACATCGCATCGAGGGTATTGCTCAGCCGGTAACACAACACACCGGGAGCACCCGCCACCACGAACCAGAATATCGGCGCGAGTACTGCGTCACTGCCATTTTCCAAGACAGACTCCACAGTCGCCTTCGCGACAGATTGTGCATCGAGATCAGCCGTATCCCGGCTGACAATCCGACTCAGCTGCTGCCTTGCACGCTGCAAATTTCCGCTAACCAGCGGCGCTGCAATAGCATTGGCATGTTCCGCTAAACTGCGCCAGCCGATACAAAAGTACAGCACGGCAATGCTCAGAAGCGCCGCTGTCGTACCGCCGAACATCGCCAGCAACGCCCACAACAAACAGGTGGGCGGTATCACCAGCACTGTCCAGCAGATCAGGCCCAGCCAGCGCTGCCGTCGCGCGGCAATGACAGGATCGGAAAACGAGGCATCACCGCTGGCGCGCATTGATGCCCTGGCGCGCGCCTCCACCGAATTGGCCACACGCCCAAAGCCTACCAGTGGGTGGTACTGTGGCACTTCACCCACCAGGCGATCCACCGCCAGGGCGACTAACAAGCTTGCACTGATCACAGCGTCAGGCCACGCTTCGAGAAGCCAGGACGAGCAACAAGCCGACCTCCACCCACTCTACCTGTGCGCCGGCAACGTCCCCGGTAAAGCCACCCAGACGGCGGGCGGCAGCTGCTCGAATCACCAAAAAGATCGCCAGCGTCGCCATCACAAAGGCGGCCCAGATATCCACAGGAGAGACCAAGAGAAATACAACTGTCACACCCACCAGTAGGCACTTCGCCCAGGCGCGAGAGAAGTGCTGCGCGAGAACGTCGCCCAAACCCTGGGCACGAACATAGGGAGTTGTCAGAAACAGCAATAGCAACGAGAGTCTCGCCAGCAATGGCACAGACCACAGCCAGACCAGCTGACCCTGAGAAATAATCGCGGCCAGCGCGGCAATTTTGAGCGCAACGAGCATTATCAGGGCCGTCACGCCCATGCTTCCGCACAGTGGATCCTTGAGCAGCCGGAGGGTCTTTTCACGATCCCCCAGACCACCAAACCAGGCGTCAGTGCAATCGGCCACGCCATCCAGATGCAGGCCACCGGTGAGCACAACCCATAAAGCCACGGTAATAACAGCCTGCAGGTAAAACGGCACGGGTAGCACGCTGCAGGCAAGCGTTAACAACACGCCGAGCAACAAACCTACAGCGGGATACCAGAGCAATGAAAGCCCTTGTAGCTGCGCGTTGTCAAAATCCTGCCTCGGTGTGGGCAGTGTCGTCAGGAACTGCAATGCCAGAAAGAATGCGCGCACCTGCCTCACCAGAACATTCATCATCGCTGCTCCCCGCTTGAATTGAGAGACATCAAAACCGGAAAATCCTGCCCCTCCTGTTTATAGACCTGAACGCGTGAAATAGACGCGTAGGGGATATGCAGCCGCGCAATCGCCGACAGGGGCATTCTCAACAGGTGGCTCAACAGCAGGCGGATCACTCCGCCATGACAGACCAGCAGGAGGTGCTGACCCGCACACTCGCCCATCAGCGTATGCCAGGCCTCGACCATCCTCTGTTGGGCAAGTAATGTCGGTTCACCGCCGGGTGGTGCAACCGCTTCGGGGTCTTCATAAAATGCGCTGACTGTCGCTTTATCGCTGTGCCAGACATCCTTCAGCAGACGACCTTCCCACTCGCCAAAATCCATTTCCCGCAGCCCGGCGTCCACCCGCAGTGGAATGTCCAGACGTGTAGCGCACTGTTCTGCAAATGCACGGCAGCGGATGAGCGGCGAGGTTACAACACGCTGCCAGGGAGCGGCCTGCATTGTCGCCTGCTCCATCTGTTGCCACCCTTGGGCACTGAGCACAACATCCGTGCTGCCACGGTAGATCTCGCCACCCTCGCAGGCACCATGTCGCAACAAGTCGACGGTGGTGACAAGATCGGACTGCGACGACATTAGTGTGACGCTCCCGTACTGACTCCGGCCTCGGCAAATGTCGCCATTTCGTTATGCAGGTGACAGGCGGATTGCAACAGCGGCACGACGACGGCTGCGCCACTGCCCTCACCCAGGCGCATCCCCACATCCAGCAGAGGTTTTGCAGCGAGCGCCTGCAACAAATGCCGATGACCCGGCTCGGTCGATTGATGGGCAAACAACATCCATGCACGTGCCCCGGGATTGAAACGACAGGCCAGTAGTGCCGCTGCGGTACAGATATAACCATCGACCAGTACCGGAATGCCGCGCTGCGCACAGGCGATATACGCACCTGTCAGCGCCGCTATCTCCAGCCCGCCGAGACGACGCAACATCTCCAGGGCTGTGTCGGCGACAGGCAGGTGGAGGTCGAGTGCTCGCTGTACTGCATTGCATTTCAGCAATAAGCCCTGATCATCAATACCTGTACCTCGACCCACCGTGGTGTCAACCGGCAGATTGAGCAAGGCACTGGTGAGCGCTGCAGCGGCAGTGGTATTGCCTATACCCATCTCACCGCCGATAAAAATATCACCGTCATCGGGTGCATGTTCCGCGCCGCAGGCAAGCGCTGCGCGCACCACCTCATCACTCATGGCAGGCGCAGTACAAAAATTGTCACTGCCCGGTGCCAGGTGCACGTTGACCACCCCGGACATCTGAGGTGCGGGCGTCGCAGTACCCAGGTTAACCACAGAAAAGTCAGCACCGCAGTGCCGTGCCAGAACGGCGATAGCGGCACCACCGGAGGCAAAATTCTGGATCATCTGGACGGTTACCGCCTGTGGAAACGCAGACACTCCCTCTGCCACGACACCGTGATCACCGGCAAATATCCTGATCTGCACCTTGTCGATTCGCGGATCGCTGCGCCCCTGCCATCCGGCGAACTGCACAGCGAGCGTCTCCAGCTCACCCAGTGAGCCCGGTGGTTTGGTTAATTGTTGCTGTCGTGTGTTTGCAGCTTCCATCGCATGAGCGCTGGGTTGTGCAACGGGTTTCAACCACCAGTTCACGCTACGCCTCCTGCGGCGATTTTAACGCCAGCGGCAGACCCGCCACAGTGAGGGTTACCTGCTGGCACAGCGCGGCCAGTTGCTGGTGCAGAAAACCGGACTCATCGACAAACTGACGTGACAGTTCACCCATTGGCACCACCCCCAGCCCTGTTTCATTACTCACCAGCACAATGTGACCGGACAGCCCGGGCAGCACCTCGAGTAATCGCGCCTTCTCGCGCTCCCAGCACTGCTGGTGCAAACAATTACTTAACCACAGCGTCAGGCAATCCACGAGGATGCAACGCGTGCGGGCCTGATGCTGCAACAAGGTATCTGCTAGTGCGACAGGCTCTTCTACCAATGCCCAGTTTTCGCCCCGACGCCGCTGATGATGCGCGATACGTTCGCCCATCTCCGTGTCGCCGGCTGTCGCGGTCGCCACATACACCAGCTCCAGAGCGCTATCCACTGCGCGCTGCTCCGCCAGCATACTCTTGCCGGAGCGAGCACCGCCTAGTATCAACTCACAAAACTGCATCATGCCGCGCTAGTCCTCACGTAATAACCAATGGCGTACCACTGCGCGGATGCACACCGATAGTTGCCTCCACCTGAAATACGCTGGAAATGATGTCGCGCTGCAGTACCTCCTGCGGTGTACCGGAAACGACCATACTGCCGCACTGCATCAGAAACATATGATCCGAGCAGCGCGCTGCCAAATTGAGATCATGAATCACCATCAGGACACCGACGCCTTTTTCAGCGAGGTTACGCACCACTTCCAGCGTGAGATGCTGATGGGCCAGATCAAATGATGAGGTCGGTTCATCCAATACCAGATAGCGATCGCCTTCGATCGATGACTCCCATATTTGCGCGAGCACTCGCGCCAGATGCACCCGTTGTTTTTCACCCCCGGAAAGCTGTGTGTAAATACGTCCGGCAAGATAATCTCCGTCGACTGCCTGCAGTGCCTGGGCGACGATCTCCCTGTCATGGGCAATACCGGATGCGTGGGGCGTACGACCCAGCATCACCACCTCTGCGGCTGTGAATGGAAAATTCAACAGGGAGTGCTGCGGCAGCACGGCCAGTGTTTTCGCCCGCTGGATCGCCGGGCAATCCTGCAGTGCACAGCCATTGAGCGTGACACTGCCTGTATCCGGAGCCAACTCACCCACCAGCACACGCAACAGGCTGGTTTTACCCGCTCCATTGGGCCCCAGCACGGTGGAAATTTTTCCCGGCAAAACATCGAGATTGATCGCATTCAGCAGCGGTGTATTTGATAACGTCAGAGACAGATTATTTGCAGACAGTGACATTCTCAGTTCTCCTCCACACGCCGCTTCTGTGCCAGCAGGGAAAGGAAAAACGGCGTGCCCAACAGCGCTGTCAGTATGCCGGCGGGCAATTCCGCCGGTGCCACAACCACGCGCGCAAATGCGTCCGCCACAATCAGCAGCATGGCACCGGCCAGTGCTGATGCCGGTATCAGATAGCGATGATCAGGGCCTATCAACAAGCGAATAATATGCGGCACGATAAGGCCTACAAACGATATTGTTCCAGCGACCGCCACAGAGATACCAATAGCCATAGCCGTCATCAGGATCAAGCGGCGCTTGACCACATCCACAGCGATACCGAGGTGGCGGGCCTCGGATTCTCCCAGCAGGAATGCGTTGAGCGCTGCGCCTTCTCGCGGCAGTAAGAACATGACCAGGGCCACTGCACCGGCAGCAATCCACACCCTCGGCCAGTTAGCCGCATCCAGGCTTCCCATCTGCCACAAACTGATACGGCGCAGCATCTCGTCATCGGCAATAAATGACAGCAGGCTGTTGAGCGCCCCGGCCAGTGCACTGATGGCGATACCCGCCAACAGCATCGTGGCCACAGAGGTACCCGTCTCAGAGGTAGCCAGCCGATACACCAGTATCACTGCCAGAAATCCACCGCCAAAAGCCCCCAACGCAACCACCGACAGGCCGGCGAACTGGCCACCTTGCAGGAGCGCACCGCCGCCCATCACAATCATCAGACTGGCACCGGCCGAGGCGCCACTGGACACACCAATCAGCGAGGGATCAGCCAGCGGGTTGCGAAAAAGCCCCTGCATCGCTGTGCCACAGACCGCGAGGCAAACACCTACGAGCCCGGCTAATAACACTCTTGGGAAGCGGATAGAAAAAAGTATCAAGCCATCCTGCGAAGCACCGCCGGCAGCAGCTTTCAAACCCATCGCTTCGAACAGTGCGCGCAACAAACTGGCCGGGGAAATAAACACCGGCCCCATCATCAATGCCAGCAACACCAGCGGCAGCAGCGAGCAACCCAGTATCATCAGCAACCGATTGGGAGCCATTAACCTCAAGCGGGCAACTCCTTTTTATAGTCGACTGAACTCTTAATGGCCTGCATCACCATATTCCCCAAGCGCTCTCCCAGCAATGTATGTTTGCCGGCAAACCGGGCACAACCCAGACCGTGGCCCGAGAAAATGGCTATCGCATCTGTCCCGGTTCCAGTCGCCAACCTTCCCGATACCGGGCTTCTCACTGCCAGTTCATGCAGCGCCGCCACTTTCGCTTCAGTGGCGATCGCCACCATTTCGACCAGCGCAGCTTCGGCAATTTGCGCGCTGGTGATCACCGCCAGATTGATTGTGCCACGTTCAGAAGGCACGCCATCCAGTAGCCGGTACTCTGCCTTATCACCTGCGCTGCGCGCGTTTGCCATGCCGGTCGTGACGACTACGGTGAGCGTCTCGCCATCAATACTGCCACTGACCACTCGAAGTGAATCCAGTGAAGCGGCGGTCATCATGGCGACGGTGATTCCTGAACACTGTCGCTGATCACTCAAGCGCTGCAAGGTAAGTTCGGGATCCTCTGTCTCATCGGGGCTGTGCCGGGCAACCCGAACATTCAGGAAGTCGCTGGCATCGCAGTAGCCGCCATTCAATACAGCCGAACTCAACGCTCGATGGGGCTGGGCAAAACGGACGTGAATCAAATCCGTCGAATGCGACAGTGTCACGCCGGGCATCAGTACCCTGTCGGCGCTGACATCACTGCCCATCACAGCACTCCCGGAAACAGCGCGGCAATATCCAAGTCATTTTCCAGCATATCTGCCAGTCGCTCCAACTGTTGTTCCCGGATGGCGGCCAGACCCGGCGCCGCAGTGGGTGTGAGCCCTGCCCATCGCAGCAGCTCATCCCTTGCCTGAGTGTTATCGAACAGGCCGTGCAGGTAGGTACCCATAATTTGCCCATCTGCAGACAGAGCGCCATCGCGCCGCCCGTCAGACAGCATCACTGCGCAGGACTCCAGCGCTGGCCCGGTGGATTGACCGCAGTGAATCTCATAACCCTCTACAGCGGCCGCATTCAGGGCAAGTGTGCCGCTGACCTGCTGCAGTTGTTTGTGCTCTTGCAACACCGTGGACATCGCCAGCAGGCCTAAACCATTGGAGGCGCCGGCCGGCCCCTCGATTCCTGCTGGATCACTGATCTCCTGCCCCAACATCTGGAACCCTCCACAGATCCCTATTACCTTGCCACCGTAGCGCAAATGTCGCGCTATGGCTTCGGGCCAATGGTTATCTCGCAGCCATTGCATATCCATACGTACATTCTTACTACCGGGAAGAATGATCAGATCGGCCGCGGGTGGCGTCTGGCCCTGCGCGATAAACTGTAAATCTATCTGTGGATGCAGGCGCAGTGCATCGTAATCTGTGTGGTTACTGATGCGGGAAAACACCGGCACGATCACACGTAAAACGTTTTCGCTGTCAGAGGCGATCTGCACAGTCGTAATCGCATCTTCAGCATCCAGGTGCAGGCCGTGTAAATACGGCAGAACGCCCAGCACGGGTTTCTTTGTATAGTCTTCAAGCCAATCCACACCCGGTTGCAACAGGCTGACATCACCGCGGAATTTATTGATCACAAAACCGACCACACGGGCCTGCTCGGATTCGGACAACAGCGCCAGCGTGCCAACCAGATGAGCGAAGACACCACCCCGGTCTATATCGGCAACGAGTATCACGGGACAATCAACACGCTCGGCGAACCCCATATTGGCGATATCATTCTCGCGCAGGTTAATTTCTGCGGGGCTCCCCGCACCCTCTACAACAATGTAGTCGTACTGATTGCACAATCTGGTGTGAGATTCCAGTACCGCGCGCATGGCCACTCGCTTGTAATCGTGAAAAGCCCGGGCATCCAGCTCAGATACTGCCTTGCCGTGGACAATGACCTGTGCCCCGGTATCGCTGGAAGGCTTTAGCAGTATCGGGTTCATATCGGTATGAGGGGGTAGCCTGCAGGCTATTGCCTGCAGTGCCTGGGCGCGCCCGATCTCCCCGCCGTCAGCGGTGACCGCACTGTTGAGCGCCATATTCTGTGGTTTGAAAGGCGCGACTTTACAATTCCTTCGAGCGAGCACCCGGCACAATCCCGCCACGAGAATACTCTTACCCGCATCGGATGTCGTACCCTGAACCATCAGGGTTTTGGTAATACCAGAGTCTGTCACGAAAGCATCGCTCTTGGGCACTGACCCGCGTGTAACGACGGATTAGATGTTAGTGGGCGGTGTCGGGAGAGATTACGAAAAGGAACGCAGCATAAATTGGCTGGACAACCTCTGCAGAAGCCCTCCGCTTCTTTGCCGCTTATGCCAGGCTGGTATCGGGCTCTCAGCACGTTGTTCACGCGACTGACTACCGTTGCGGGGGCAGCGGTGGCAGCTGATAAATCAGTTCCACACTTCCCATTTAGCCTGATTGAGACGCCAAAAAAAGCCGTCACATCGGGCACCTGACTCGGTCGCAAACTGTAGTGACTTGCCTATGAATTGTCAAATAGAACACGGCGAAGCGCTCTGTACTCCCGGGACTATCAATTGAAGTCGCTTCATTCAATGTGCGCCGCAAATTTCAATTTGAGCGGCTACTCGCTTTATACTTGCCACACACATCCCCTTTGCTAAGCTTCGCTTGGCAGTTCCAATCCAATGCAAAAAAAACAGGACGAGACCATGAAACCAGAAACCATTGCCCTGCATGCCGGCTTCGCGGGTGACCCCACAACCAATGCCGCCACCACACCGATCTACCAGACGACATCGTTTACGTTCAATGACAGCCAGCATGGGGCCGACCTGTTCAACCTGGCGGTGCCGGGTAATATCTACAGCCGGATCATGAACCCGACTAATGCGGTACTCGAACAGCGCCTGACAGAACTGGAAGGTGGCGTCGGCGCTCTGGCAGTGGGCTCGGGTATGGCAGCTATACGCTATGCGATTGAGGCAATCGCCGAAGTGGGCAGCAATATTGTCAGCACCACGCAACTGTACGGCGGGACCTACAATCTATTCGCCCATACCTTTCCCCGGCAGGGTATTGAAACCCGTTTCAGCACGGCCGATGATTTTGACAAAGTCGAATCCCTGATCGATGAGAACACCAAGGCACTGTTTTGTGAGTCCATTGGCAATCCCGCTGGCAATATCGTGGATATCCAACGCTGGGCAGATATCGCCCATGCCGCTGGTGTACCGCTGATTGTCGACAACACTGTCGCCACACCCATATTGTGCCGGGTGTTCGACTACGGTGCGGATATCGCAGTGCACTCTCTGACCAAATATATCGGTGGCCACGGCACGACTATCGGCGGCGCCATTGTCGATTCAGGCAAGTTCGATTGGGCCGCCCACGCCGACCGGTTCCCCATTATGAACACACCGGATCCCTCCTACCACGGCGTGGTGTACACCGAGGCAATGGGCCCTGCTGCCTATATCGGTCGCTGCCGTGTGGTGCCATTGCGCAACACCGGTGCCGCCCTCTCGCCCCACAGTGCATTTCTTATCATGCAGGGTATGGAGACGCTGAGCTTACGAATGAAACAGCACTGTAAAAACGCGAAGAAAGTAGCCAAGTACCTGCAGAAACACCCACAGGTCAGCTGGGTAAACTATGCCGGCCTGCACGACAGCCCGTTCCGTGAGAACTGCAAGAAATACTGTAATGGCAAGGCAGCGGGTATTCTGAGCTTTGGCATCGAGGGCGGAATTGACGCGGGCACACGCTTTATTGATGCACTTCAATTGATCCTGCGGCTGGTGAATATAGGCGATGCCAAGTCCCTGGCATGTCACCCGGCAAGTACCACCCACCGCCAACTCGACGCAGAAGAACTGGCTTCGGCAGGCGTCAGTGAAGATATGGTGCGCCTGTCAATCGGGATAGAGCATATCGATGACATTCTCGCGGATATTGAACAGGCACTGGCCGCAGCAAAATAGCAACGGCCACGCCGACGTCGCTAAGCGTCTCCTCGCAGCAGCGCGGGGATAGCCTTTAGCGGCGTCACTGCATCGGGGTGATCGTGATCGCACAGTGCGGGGCCTAATTGCGGTGTGACGCCCTCCGGGCGCAGGGGTTCACCGCATACGCTACAGGTGAGCGTAGGCCGCGTTTTTTCACCACAGGCCTGATGCACATATTCCAGCGGCGCACCCTCGCCTTTGTCCATCCACTCGTCTCCCCAGCGAGACAAGCTCATCAATACCGGATAAAGCCCCAGCCCCTTGCGTGTCAGGCGATACTCGTAGCGCACAGGGCGATCGTGGTAAGGCACTTTGACCAGCACACCCTGCTCCACCAGTTTGCCAAGGCGCTCTGCAAGACGATGGCGGGTAATACCCAGGTTGCTTTGAAACTGGTCGAAGCGACGAGTGCCGAGAAACGCATCGCGCAGAATCAGCATGGTCCAGCGCTCACCCACCACTGACAGTGCCCGGGCGACAGAGCACACCTGTTTATCAATATCATCCCAACGCATAGTTTCCTCCCTCCCTTCTCCGCGCGGATGCCGCTGTGCAGATAAAAGGTATCACATTGGATTCTGGCGGGAATACTGAGAACAGGTCTCCGCCGGTAAACAACAGAAAAAAAAAGGGCGGGGATAAACCCGCCCTCTTCCAGCTTGCTTTGCGACAGAACGCTTAGCCGAACTGATTCATGGTGTTGTCTTTACCACCCGCTTTCAGAGCCGCTTCACCTGCGAAGTACTCCTTGTGGTCATCACCGAGATCAGATCCAGCCATGTTCTGGTGCTTAACGCAGGCGATACCCTCACGGATCTCTTTGCGCTGCACACCCTTCACATAACCCAACATGCCCTGCTCACCGAAGTACTCCTTGGCGAGGTTGTCGGTAGACAACGCAGCCGTGTGGTAAGTAGGCAGTGTAATCAGGTGATGGAAGATGCCCGCTTCACGTGAAGAGTCGGCCTGGAAGGTACGGATTCTCTCGTCAGCTTCGGCAGCCAGCTCGGTGTCGTCATAATCGACGCTCATCAGTTCGTCACGCTTGTAGGCGGAAACGTCCTTGCCTGCTTCACTCCATGCGTCAAAAACCTGCTGACGGAAGTTCAGTGTCCAGTTGAACGAAGGTGAGTTGTTGTAAACCAGCTTCGCATTGGGGATAACCTCGCGAATACGGTTTATCATGCCCGCGATCTGCCCGATGTGAGGCTTCTCGGTCTCAATCCACAACAGGTCAGCACCGTGCTGCAGCGACGTGATTGAGTCCAGAACACAACGGTCTTCACCGGTGCCCTTGCGGAACTGGTACAGGTTAGACGGCAGACGCTTGGGACGCATGAGTTGATCGTGGTACTTGATGATCACATCACCGTGGCTCATCTCTGCCACATCCAGCTCTTCCATATCGAGGAAGCTGTTGTACTGGTCGCCCAGGTCACCCGGAGTGTGAGTCACAGCAATCTGCTTGGTCAGGCCAGCACCGAGAGAGTCAGTACGGGCAACAATTACACCGTCATCTACACCCAGTTCGAGGAACGCGTAACGTACCGCACGGATCTTGGCGAGGAAGTCTTCGTGGGGAACGGTAACTTTGCCGTCCTGGTGACCACACTGCTTCTCGTCAGATACCTGGTTTTCGATCTGAATAGCACAGGCACCAGCTTCAATCATCTGCTTCGCCAGCAGATAGGTAGCTTCAGCGTTACCAAAGCCGGCATCGATGTCGGCAATAATCGGTACAACGTGTGTCTGGAAGTTATCGATCTTGGCTTGTACAGCCTTCTCTTCAGCCGCATTACCTGACTCGCGCGCTGCATCCAGCTCACGGAACAGGCCACCCAACTCGCGCGCATCAGCCTGGCGCAGGAAGGTATAAAGCTCTTCAATCAGACCGGACACTGAAGTCTTCTCATGCATAGACTGGTCGGGCAGCGGGCCAAACTCAGAACGCAGTGCGGCAATCATCCAACCGGAGAGGTAGAGGTAGCGCTTGCTGGTGTCATCGAAGTGCTTTTTGATCGCAATCAGTTTCTGCTGACCGATAAAGCCGTGCCAGCAACCCAGGGACTGCGTGTACTGGCTGCTGTCTGCATCGTAATCAGCCATATCCTGGCGCATGATCGCCGCAGTATATCGGGCGATATCCAGGCCAGTGCGAAAGCGGTTCTGCAAGCGCATACGGGCCGCGGATTCAGGATTGATATGGTCCCAGGCACTGCCGCTTTTTTCTCGCAGCTGGGCCAATTCAGCAATCTCGTCTTGAAATGTAGACATGGTAGTTCCTCTGGATTTCTGTTGCGGTTTTTTCCAAACTCCGAAAGAACGTCGCAGGCCGCACGACACCTCTCAGATCAGATTGCGCGTAGTGTAGTGATACGAGGTATATAATTGAAATTAATAGTGGCGATTTTTACTATTCACTGCGTGAATTGAAAATCGGGGCGGCAAACTGCGGCCGAGAGAAGCATTGCGGATGGAATTCGCAGGGGCACCAGAGCAGCGTCTGCGCAGGGTCTGACCAACGCCCCGCTGAGCAGGGCGGTTGGTCAGTGCAACGGAAGGCCTTTTACTTTTTAACCCCAAGCATATACTCGCCCACTGCCAGTCGCGTCTGTTCATCCAGGTAGTCCTGCGGTGGCATCTCCGGGTAATCGTCGCGTTTTTTCACTGGATTGACGATGTAATCTGCAATGCCCTGCGGGTTATCCATATACAGGGCCTGTATGATTTGCACCGGCGGACCAATCATCCGCCCGGTGTACGTATGGCAACCTGCGCAGATACCCAGGTAGGCAATCTTACCTCTATCCTCTGCTTTGATCTCACGCGCCGGCACCGGTGGCAGCAGATAGTTGCCGATACTTGCTGTGTTGGTGAAATCACAATTTCCATAATCTGCCAGGCCAGCCGTAATGTATTGCTGCCGATTTACGATACAGCTATCCGACGTCGGACCAACGCTGACAATATCGGGGTTGCCGGTTTTGAGTTCGGTCAACATAAACGCCCTGATTTCGGTGA
This sequence comes from Halioglobus japonicus, assembly GCA_902705825.1. GTDB lineage: Bacteria > Pseudomonadota > Gammaproteobacteria > Pseudomonadales > Halieaceae > Marimicrobium. Next base: position 243,849 of record CACSIL010000012.1, read on the forward strand.
CCGGGTCGTATCCGTTATTGATCATGGTGTTATTCAGAATTTTAACGCGATCAGAATTGGGATCTGATTCCGGGTCGATCGTTACATTGGCCGCATGGCTGTGATCGGTAACCAGAATTCCGGCATTTTTGTTGTCCTTGATAATATTGCCTTCTATCACTACGTCGTCTGCGGCCATCACCAGTATGCCTGTACCCGCAGGTATCCCCGCGACCGTTGAACCCGGCGCACCGAAATTGTCATGGTTGTTAGACAGCACGAAGTTGTTGCGAATGATCACATCGAAGGTTGTTTTGATCGGCAGGCCGGGCGTGATGAATGCGAGAATACCACCGGTGTTGTTGTACACCCGGTTTGCCTCAACGATTGCGTGACGGCTATTTTCGATTTCAATACCGGCAACGCTATCGTAGACATCGTTGTAGGCGACATGCACGTTATCGCTCATGCCCACATAAATAGCAGCATCCTCAATCCCCGACACCACGTTGTGCTCTACAACACCGTTTTGTCCCAACTGCGGGAAAATACCGTAGACCCCGGTATCGACGATGTAGTTGTTGCGTATTTCCCAGTTGTTACCGGCCTGGCTCATAATGCCATTGCCCTTGTAACGGGTAATCTTGAAATTTTCGACGACGATGTTGTTGCCAGAGTAAAGAATCGCATCGTTCAATTCGCCCTCTCCATCCAGCACCGGGCGTTTGCCGCCGAGGATGACTCCGATCAGACGGATGCCGTCTTTATCGATATACACCGTTTCTTTATAGGTTCCGGGCATTACCTGAATGGTTGTACCGGGCTCGGCGTCCTGCACCGCCTGCTGAATGGACTCACCATCCTGGACCACGACAACCACATCCGTCATCGGCGGCCCGGCAACCGATTTACTATTGCCACTGAGCGTAAACGCATTGTTCTCGGCAGTAAATCCGGCGCCATAGGTGGCCCCACTACCGGCGGATTTCACAATAGCCGGGGCTACCTCCTCCTGACCTCCCTTACCAATAACCATCCCAACCGCAAATGCAGCAAGGATCAGGATCACAGCCAGAATTTTTCCAATGTTCATGAAGCATCTCCCGATGTTTTCTGTGTTGTAACAATATTCGCCTGTGGCTTGTCATGCACAGGTGCCAGCCCCGAGGGCAGTTGCGACGGCACCTCCGGTTTCAGACTTTCATCCGTCAGCGTGCCCAAAAAGTCGACCAACCTATCCAACTCGTAGTCGGTCAGGTCGGGCGACGAAATATGCCAGTGCAACTGTAAATCGACACCTTCAGGTACCGCATGGCCGCGACCACCATTATAAAACTCAACCACTTCACGCAGATTATTAAACCTACCCGAGTGCATGTAGGGCGCCGTCTGCGCAATGTTTCGCAGTGTCGGCACCTTAAAACCCGCCTTCAATTCAGGCGCGTCATAGGTGATCTGAGCACCGACATCAATAGGCCGCCCCTCGGGTTCCGGCGCGCCGATAACAGCCACCTGCTGATTCGTAAACAAAGGCGGAGTATGGCACTCCGCGCAACGCGCCACAAACGAGCGAAAGATGTTCAACCCCTCGACCTCTGGCGCCGACAGTGCGGCGTGATAGCCGTGAGCATAACGGTCATAGCGGCTGTTCAGTGAGATCAAACTGGTCTGGAATGCCGCCAGCGAATGATAGACTTCGTCGAGCTGAATGGGGCCATTTTTACGCTGCGGATAGGCTTGATCAAACAGCGCCTGATAGGCCGGGATAGTACTCAGCGTGGCAAGCAAATCTTCTGGTGAATTGCCCATCTCGTTGGATGCAAACAGAGGTCCCACGACCTGCTCTTCCAGACTAGTCGCGTGTGCATCCCAGAAAAACTTGTTCAGAAAGGCCGTGTTCCACAACGTTGGTGCTGCGCGAGCGACTTCCTGATCGCCAATCCCCCTGCTGCGCGGCAGATCATCGGAAAAGCCCTGCTCAGGATTATGGCAACTGGCACAGGAAACGGTGGCGTCGCGCGACAGCACCGGATCGAAAAAGAGATAGCGGCCAAGATCGATTTGCTGCGGGCTAAAGCCATCTCGATGCGGCGGCAGGGAGGTCTGCGTACCGCCCAACCCGGCTCCCTGCACAGAGTCGTAGAAATCGTACATCGTGCGAAGCTGACAGGTTCCAGCCGCGCTTTCCTCAAAGCTCGGCGGACAGTTATCACTCAACCGAAAATCGACAGTCTCCGCGCTCGCTATCCCAGCCCACAGCAGCAGGGTTGTAGCGGTCAGAATTAACAGGCGTTCGATCACAATGCGTTACGGTGATACAGCCAGGCTCTGGATATAGGCAATCACATCATCCAGATCCTTATCGGAAGGCAGACTGTTCGACATCATCTTCATCTGCTTGCCGTATTTGTCATCGGGGTGCGCCCCGCGCAAGCCCTGTTGAAAACTCTGTACCTGGGACTTCAGGTAGCTTGCATCCAGTATCACCAGTGCTGGCGCATTCAAGCCAGGGTTTCCCTGTGCCTCTCCGCCGTGGCAGGCACCGCAGGAAGCGTGGTAGTAGTTATTTCCATTCTTCAGATCACCACTAACCGAGGCAACCGGCACAGCCTGAGGAAGCGCTGCCAGATACTCAGCGAGCAACGCGATATCGTCCTCGGACAAGGTGGTGGCCATGGCTTTCATCTGTGCACCCTGCGTATCTCGTGGGTCCGCCCCCCGGATACCGGCCTTGAAGTGCGCCAGTTGACGAGTCAGGTATGCGCCGTCCTGGCCCGCCAGTGCCGGGGCCTTCAAATCAACATTGCCCTGAGCCTGCTCACCGTGACAGGCGGCACAAGGCTGATATTTTTCCTCTACGCCTGCCACAGCACTGGCCGCAGCGGGAAGCATCAAAAGGAACAGAAACGTATAACCGATGAACTCAAGTCGTTTTCTCATCGTCTATCATGCCTCCATCAGGGGCTGGAAGATTACAGGTCCGTTTGGGGGTGCAAGTTAACCACATGATTTTAGTTATGACTACCATATTTTAATTGTATTGCATTTGGTCTATACTGCCCTGCACAATTGGTAATACCAATAATAATCTATATCTATCTTCGACAGGATGACACGAATGCTCCCACCTAGAATACTCCACGGCAGGGCTCCTGCTGTTCGTCTACTCGTGCTCGCTTGTGCCGCCGGCGTCGCTTCCACCAGCGCACTGGCTCAGGAGAGCAAGCCCAAGGGTTATAAGCTGCAGCTGGAAGAAGTCCTCGTCACAGCCCAGAAGCGCGAGGAAGATACAATGAGCGTCCCGATCACCGTAAACGCATTTACAGCCCAGGACATGCTCAATACGGGCGCCAACAACATTCAGGACATCTCCGATTTTATGCCGGGAGTTGAAATTGATTCCGGTGGTGCAACACAGGTAGGTATCAGAATTCGCGGCATTAAGAGCCCAAACATCAGCTCCGGTGGCGACCCATCCGTCGCTACGTTTTATGACAATGCCTATATGCCCAGGGCAGCGACATCTATTCCCTTTACCGATATAGCCCGCACAGAAGTATTGAAAGGCCCTCAAGGTACGCTATTTGGCCGCAACGCGACTGCCGGGGTAATCAATATTGTGCCGAACAAACCCACGCAGGAATTTGAGGCCTTTATAAGAACCCGGATCGGCAATTACAACCGGTTCGATGTAGAGGGCATGGTCAACCAGCCGCTCACAGATGATATCGCCGTACGCGCCAATGTATTTTCTCATCAACGCGATGGCATTATCGAGAACGTGGGCATCGGCGACGATCTCCGCGATGAGGGCTTCATCGCCGCGAGGATGTCGATACTATGGGACATCTCGCCCGATACCAGCATTCAATTGGCTGGCGACTATGAAGACCGCAGTGAAGATCCGCAATACTCTATTGGTGTAAGCAAATATGCCTACAGCCAGGATCCCTACAACAGCAAAGCCGCCAACGACGTTTTCAACCGCGAAGAGAACCGCAATATGTGGGGCGCCTCGCTGCAGGCAGACCACTCCTTTAACGACGAATTGTCGATGTTCGGTATTCTGAGTTACCGGGACTGGGATACCACCAACCTGCAGGATGAAGACGGTACAGCCGATATCAGGCGGTACCTGGATTCCAACAATATTGAAGATTCCAATATCTGGTACACCGAAATCCGATTCAACTTCGTGAATGACAAATTTAATGCCGTCGGTGGCTTGAACTACAGCAAAGAGGATGTGACTCAGCGCACCAACCTCGGTCTCTACGCTGATTCCTACATGCAGTTTGTCAGTGCAGAATTCTCCGGCGGAGACGAGGACTTTAACCTGTGGGACGTTTATCCCAATGAGCCGGACTCTTTCTGGCTGGGGCGTTCAGACCTGCTGGGTTTGGCCGTACTGCCGCCGAGCTTTGCCGGAACCTACTTCATCGAAACCATGGATAACACCGGCGATTTCGAAAACTTTGGCATCTTTGGTGACGTCACCTACAGCCTCACTGAAACATGGCGCATATCGGGCGGCCTGCGCTACAGCGCGGATCAGAAAACCTACTCCTGGCAAACCTATCCGGTCAGCGTAGGGGATTGGCCTGTCGCACCGGCGCGGATTAACTATGACCCGGCAGTGACGGGAGCCAACCCTGCGAACTACTATGACAAGTTCGAAGATTCCAACGACTGGAGCAAAGTCACCGGGCGTCTGGTACTCGACTGGCAGTTTATGGACACAGCCATGGCCTACTTCTCCTATGCCACCGGCTACAAATCCGGCGGCTACGATGGCCAGGACTTTTCAGCTTACCTGGCAGGGCCATTTGATCCCGAGGAAATGACCAGCTATGAGCTCGGCATGAAGGGTGATTTTTTCGACGATGTTCTGCGGGTAGAGAGCTCCGTGTTTTATCAGGATCTCAATGGGCAGCAACAAACGGAAGACACCAAATCGTGCACACCGGGGTCAACAGTAGCAGAGTGTAACGCGCAGGACCCCACTGCCGCACCGTCGGTCATCAGCCAGGATGTCAACATAGAGGGCGTCGAGCTTATGTTGCAATGGCGTGCGCTGGATAATCTGCTCCTGTCCGGATTGACCACAGTACGCAGTTCAGTAAAAACGCCTCAGCGCTATTTCAATGACGGCGGCGAAGAGGTAGGTGGCACCAAGGAACACGACAAAACCAACACCGAGTATACCTTGCGTCTGGATTGGACCCCTGAAATACCGGTCGGTTATCTGCTGGTTCATATGGACTACGTGTATGTCGAGGCGGAAGATCCGAGCGATACCAACAGCCGAATTTACACCACGGGACAATGGTATTTCCAGGATAAAGAGATTCTCAGCGCACGTATCGCCTGGACCAATGAAGCGGAGAACTTTGAAGTCGCCATCTGGGGCAAAAACCTTCAGGACAAACAAAGTGCCGCAAACCCGGGTGGCTTTGCCGCCGCTAACCTGGGTGTCTATAAGACCGACATCCAGGACCCGCTAACCTACGGTGTTGATTTACGCTACTCTTTCTAACGCATAGTTAGCAACTATCTCTATCGGTATACGTGGTAAAGACGATGCCCTGTTCAATGCAGGGCGCAACCCACATCCCAAATAGTGTCTCTCACTGTTTTAGTGTTACAGCCAGTCATTGCTGTCTGGCTGCTCCCACACAGCACCATTACCACTTATAGATAACTTCCATACCGTACATGCGTGGGAAGTTGCGTCGCACATAGGGCGAGCCGAGATCAGAACTGATCGCGTTGTAGTTCACCACATATTCCGTATCGAAAAGGTTCTCCGCCCACAGCGCAACCTGCCAGGCCGCCGAGGTATCTTCCCAGGCGATCCGCGCATTGGTCAGGTGGTAGTCATCGTCTCTTGTGTCATAGTTAACACAGTAATCGCTGGATGCAGGGTTGCGTTCCACCTTTGAGGTCAAGCTGTAGTCAGCGTGAAACAGCACCGTGCCGTTGTCACCCAGTTGCAGGTCATAGTCGGCACTCAGAGATACGCGCTGCTTGGGACCGTCCAACTGCTCACCATCGAGATTGCCGGCAACGCGGGGGACGCCCACGCCGCAACCATTGTAGTAACCTTCCAGCTTGCGGTCTGTCCACTGCGCATCGAGGTAACCGTAATTCATAGCCAGTTGCAGGTTGTCCATCGGCAACCAGAGGAGTTCCGATTCAAAACCGGTACCTTCAGCATCGCCGGTCGAAGTGGAAAATTGCCGCACTGCTCCGCCCGTGTCGATCTGAATAATGTCCTGTTTATCCGAGTAGATGAAGTGGTATACCGAGGCATTGACACGGACGGTGCTATCCAGAAATTCCGACTTGACGCCAATCTCATAGTTGTCCACTTCTTCGGGATCGAACTCAGAGCCAACTTGCAGCGAGTTAAATCCACCCGCTGTATAACCATTGGTATACGATGCCCACAGCATCACACCTTCCGTTGGATACACATTCACCACTATGCGCGGATCAAAATTATCCCAGGAGCCCTTCTGACGATACCAGCCGACCTTCGCCAGTTCCGATTCGGGAGAGTCTATGGGGAAAATGACATCCTGCGCTGAATCTCCTGTCAGTGAATTCGGCGGGTTATACCAACCGAATTTTTTGTCATCATAGGTCAGCCGGGCACCACCGGTCAGGCTCACATAGTCATTGATTTGCCAGGTCACATCACCAAAAGCCGCATAACTTTTGGTTTTGGCTTCATTGTTCATCGTTTCGGTATCGAATGCGCTACAGGGATAGGATGTCCCCCCCAGTGCCAGGGAACTCAACGACAGACACGTTGCATTATCTGGCGTGGCGAATACTTCATTGACCGGATCGCTAGTCAGGTTACGCACCAGGGTGCCGACATTTGCTGTCACCTCGGCACTTTGCTTACCGTTCTCATCATAGAAACTCAGACCACCGACCCAGGTCAGCGAATCCGTCTCGCCAGCAAAGCGCAGCTCAGTATAGAACTGGCTATTGTGTTCAATATTATTGGTGTCGAGATAGAGATACTCGATGGGCGGCTGGTAATCGAGTGAACCGAGACCATCCTCATCCTGTCGCGCATTGGAATCGAAATGCCGATATGACGCGATATACGTCATTGTCATGCTCTCGAATTCATGGTCCAGCTCCAGGCTATAAGCATAGAGCTTCCGTTTTTCCTCCCCCTTGATAACATCATTGGCAACATCGCCAAAGACATCCACATCACCAATCTGCCCGCCCGGAGTACCCGTTGGACTGAGATCGGAATTGAGACCGATCGCCACAGGCGCATCCTGATTCATACGGTTGTAATCGAACGATAACCGCACGGAAGTCTCACTCTGGGGTGTCCATAAGAAGCTGGCGCGGCCCGCGTAGTAGTGTTCATCACCCAGATCATTGCCACTGAGAGCATTGTCGATATACCCATCGCGGCTACTTGAAATCACGTTAAATCTCGCCGCGAGCTCATCGTCGATAAGTGGTGTGTTGTAAATCGCTTCACCCAGGATTTTGTCGTAGTTGCCGTACCTTACCCGCACCGAGCCCTCTGTTTCCTGTACCGGCTTTTTCGTAATGATTTGTATCGCACCGGCGGCGGCATTGCGCCCGAACAGCGTTCCCTGTGGGCCCTTCAGCACCTCTACCCGTTCGATATCACTGAACTCTACGTTGGAACTGGCAGACCGACCGACATAAATCCCGTCAGTATAAATACCCACTGCGGGGTCCGTTCCAATACTCAGGCCGCCACTGCCAATGCCTCGGATCTTATAGGTGGGCTGGGTAACCGACAGAGCATCGATATCAAGACCTGGAGTAAATTGCTCCAGCCCGCCAATATTCTGAACCCCGGTGGTTTCAAGAAAAGTCGCATTGAAGGCGTTGAGCGCAATTGGCACATCCTGCAGCGACTGACTGCGTTTCTGTGCAGTAACGACCACCTCCTCTAACATCTGCGACATTGCCGGGGCACTCGCCCCGATCATTAGTAACATTGCGCTGACAAGCTTTCGGCGTTGCAGACTTGCGGATGAACGTTCCATAATCACTACCTTTTCTAGGGGTAAGTTATAACAATGTAAATTAGCAGATGCTTGCGATCAGCAATAGTGGATTATTGCCGTAGCCCGCTAATTACCCATATTTGACAGAGCCTGTTCCATATTGGCCGCTATGCTAGTTGCAACCCGTTTTGCACGCTCAGCACGCTGACCACAAAAATTGGCATCCACCGTATCCTTGAAAAACGCGAGCCAGCGCTGAAAATCCTCCGGCTGCAGTGGTCGTTTGCCATGCAATTGCCGATGAATATCCATGGTATGCCGCTGGTATTCCTTGTCACCCAGCAGCAGCTTGCACCAATAGTTCTTGATATGTGGCAGGTGTACGCTGAGATCAATTTCAGCCACATCAACAAAGATCGGAGCTAACTGTTCATCCGCCAACAGGCGCTCGTAGAAAAGGTCTACGAACAACGCGATGTTTTCACGGGAATCCAGATCAGGCCTGTTCTCGGACGCGCTCATGGAATTACTTTTTCTTTTTACTTTTCTTTTTACTCTTCTCCGCCTTCTTAACATGTGACATCAAGCGGCGTTTTCGCTGCACCTGGCGCTGCGTCAACTTGTTACGTTTGTCGGCAAATGGGTTTTCACCGGCGCGGAACTCAACGCGCACAGGGGTACCTGCCAGTTCAAGCTCTCGGCGATAGACCTTTTCCAAATAACGTTGATAGCTGTTCGGCACACTACCCGTCTGGTTGCCGTGAATGACGATCAGAGGCGGGTTCTGCCCACCGGCATGGGCGTAACGCAATTTGATGCGCCGTCCATTCACCATCGGAGGCGGATGATCAAACACAGCCGCCTCGAGGATACGGGTTAATACATTGGTACTGAGCTTGCGGGTAGCCGACGAATAAGCGCCATTAATTGACTCATAAAGATGGCCCACGCCAGTGCCGTGTAGCGCAGATATATAGTGTGTATCGGCGTACTCGGCAAAACGCAAACGGCGATCCAGCTCACGCTTTATCCATTCGCGTTGGTCTGTATCAATGCCGTCCCACTTGTTAACCGCCAGCACCAGCGCACGACCTTTGTCCATGCAATGTCCCAACAGGTGCATGTCCTGATCCACAATCCCTTCGTGGGCATCCATTACCAGCACCACGACGTGGGCGTCATCAATCGCCTTGAGTGTTTTCACGATGGAAAACTTCTCGACGACCATTTTCACGTTCTTCCGGCGTCGAACACCCGCGGTATCGATCAGGGTATATTTCTGCTCATCGCGTTCGTAGTCGATATAAATGCTGTCGCGCGTGGTACCGGGCTGATCGAACACAACGACCCTGTCCTCGCCCAGCAGACGGTTTACCAGGGTGGATTTCCCGACATTTGGACGACCGACAATCGCGACGCGGATGCTATCCGGATACCGCTCCCGCTCCAGGACTTCCTCCGGTTCAGAAAAATGTTCCAGTACGTCTTCGATCATACTGGAAACACCGCGCCCGTGAGACGCGGCGATAGCAAACATGGAATCCACACCCAAGGCGTAGAAATCTCCTGTTGCGACATCCTCATTGAGGCCATCGATTTTGTTGACGACAACGTGAAACGCCTTGTTTCGCTGTCTCAACTGACTGGCCAGAGCCTCGTCTGTGGCGTTCAAGCCCTCTCTGCCATCCACGATAAAGAGCACCACATCGGACTCTTCAATCGCTGTCAGCGCCTGCTGGGCCATGGAGGTATCGACGCCCGCCTCATCACCGGTAATACCGCCGGTATCGATGACGACGAACGGACGGCTGCCGATTTTGGACTCACCGTATTTTCGATCACGGGTCAGGCCCGGAAAATCTGCAACCAGCGCATCCCTGCTGCGCGTCAGCTGGTTGAACAGCGTGGATTTACCGACATTGGGGCGCCCGACCAGAGCGATGACAGGAATCATCAGTTTTTGCTGGTTATCTCATAAGCGGCAAGTTCACCGGCATTACCGTACACATAGAGTACATTGCCTTCGCTGATCATATCGGCTCGCACGCCCTCATCGTCAACACGGAAGCGACCGACAAAATCTCCGTCAACCTGCGACAGTATGTGTACATAACCCTCAAAGTCACCCACCGCCACATAGCTGTTCACCGGTGTCGGCCTGGAAAGCTCGCGGTATGCCAGCGCGCCTTGAGTCCAGCGAACTCCCTGGCCGTTGCGCATATAGGCTGTAAATGTACCGTCCTCGTCGGCGACGTACACATTGCTGAACCCCTGGGAAACACCGGAGAATGAAGAGGCTTTCTGCTGCCACACTTTTCGGCCGCTTTGCACATCGATACCCACTACGCTGCCCTGATAACTCACAGCGTAAAGCTCATTGCCCGCCAGCTCCATGGTGCCGTCTACATCGACAATGCGTTCGATTTCGGAGCGGCCCTGCGGTATCGCCACGCGAACTTCCCACAGCAGAGCGCCGGTCTGCGCATCAAAGCCCAGTACCCGACCATTGGCAAAGCCTGCATAGACTTGATTGTTGTTGAAAATTGGCGTGCTGGTACCGCGTATTGTCAGCACCGGCACATTGCTGTCGTAGGTCCACAGAATAGTTCCTGTATCAAAATCGAGCCCCTGCAGACGGCCATCGTAAGTCTGGGCAACCACAACTCTGCCATTGCTCTGTGGGGCCGACAGAATCTCTCCGCGCACCGGTGTTGACCACACACGCTCACCAGAACTGGCATCCAAACGCAGGACATAACCCTCGGCGCTGCCAACAAAAAGTGCGCCTTCATACACGCCAACGCCACCGGACAGCTGAGTCTCTAACTCGGCTTCCCATACAGTGTCACCGGAAATGCGATTGACTGCGGCAACTTCCCCATCGGCCGCCGCCACATAAATCATGTCACCGCGAATAGCTGGGCGTAATCTGTAGAAACCATCACCCTGACCATTGCCGACATCAACCGACCACAGTTCGTTGACCTCAACGGTCTCATTGATATCCGTTAGCTCAGCCGGCGCTGTCGCTTCGTCGTCATCCGATTCAAACCATCCGGATATAGTGCTGCATGCGGCCAAATTGAGCATCAGGAACAGAGGGATGGCATGACGGTAGATCGATCGCATATTGTTATTCCTCCAGAGTGTCTGAATTATCGTCGGCCAGGGACACCTCAGGGGCGTCGATCAACACGGTACTCTCGTCGATCTGCCGCGGGGGTACGGGCGAAAGGCTTTGCAGCTTTTGTTGCAGGACGGAGAGATTGACTCCCTGTCCACCGCTGGCAACGATAGTCATTGCCAGGTTGTATGCCGTGCGCGCTTCATCTGGACGCTCAGCGGCTAACAGGATATCTCCCTGTGCAACAGCATAGGACGCACCGTAAGGACCGGGATCGGCATTCATCAGAATATCCAGAGCCTGATCGGTAGCGCCGGCAGCAGCTAAGACGCGAGCCAATCGCAGCTGCGCTATCTGTGCGGTATCGCTGCCTGAGGCAGCCTTGCCCAGCACCCAGCGCAACTGCTCCTCAGCACCTGCCAGATCGCCATTGCTGACAGCCATCGCCGCCAGTTGCAGCGCCGCAAACTGTGCATATTGAGTACCGGAAAATTCGTTCTTAAGCTGTTCTGCCAATTCCACGCCCTGCGCGGCTTGCGATGATTCCGGCGTTTCGACTGTACGCAACAGTGCCTGGTACAACTCAGATGCCTGCTCCTGCTGCCCAATACTGCGGGCCTGCCAAGCCTGCCAGCCGAAACCACCCGCCAGTGCAAGCACGATAATCGCCACGGTGGATCGGCCATTTTCGTTCCACCAGCGACGCAGTGCTTCGACCTGTTCTTCTTCGGTATTGTACGGTTCCACGTCGTTCCTTCCTCTTACTTTATTTTAGTGCGCAAGCGCTGTGCGTAATGTGTTTTCCAAATCTTGCAGTGCCACGGTAACTTGCGTGGCGCGTTCGCCATCGCTCGCCCGCAGCGATTTAACTGTGACGGTCTGCGCCGCCACCTCATCCTCACCCCAGATCAGGGCGGCCTGTGCACCGCTCTTGTCCGCTTTTTTCATCTGGCTTTTAAAACTGCCTCCCCCGGCATGTTGCACAATACGCAACTGGGGCAACTGATCACGCAGTTTTTCAGTGGTAGCAAGTGCCTGACACTGCGCTTCCTCACCCACTGCGACCACATAGGCATCGATATGACTGGCCGTCAAAGGCTCGCTCTGCTCCAGCAACAACAGAACAAGGCGCTCCATACCCATCGCACACCCTATCGCTGGTGTCGCCTTACCACCGAGTTGCGCCACCAGGCCATCATAGCGGCCCCCGGCACAAACGGTACCCTGTGCGCCCAACTTTTGGGTCACCCACTCAAAAACAGTTTTGTTGTAATAGTCCAAACCACGCACCAGACGGCGGTTGACCACATACTTTACACCGGCTGCCTGCAGCAATTCACACAGCCGGCTGAAATCGGCCTGCGCCTCTTCGTCGAGAAAATCTTCCAGGCTCGGCCCGTCATCCAGAAGCGCTTGCGTTTGGGCGTTCTTGCTATCCAGAATACGCAGCGGATTGCTGTGCAACCGACGCTGGCTGTCCTCATCAAGCATGTCCACTTTCGTTTCCAGAAACTCAACCAGAGCGGCGCGATAGGCCCTGCGCGCATCGGCACTGCCGATAGAGTTCAGCTGCAATTCCATACTGTCGGCAAGACCCAGTTGCTGCCACAATCTGGCACACAGCAGAATGAGCTCTGCATCCATATCCGGCGTGGCGACACCAAATGCCTCCACACCGGTCTGGTGAAACTGGCGTTGGCGGCCCTTTTGTGGACGCTCGTATCGAAACATCGGGCCGGTATACCACAGGCGCTGAATGGTGTTGAGCAGCCCCTGCTGGATCGCAGCACGAACACAACCAGCAGTGCCTTCCGGCCTCAACGTCATGCTGTCGCCATTGCGATCATCGAAGGTGTACATCTCCTTCTCGACAATATCGGTCACCTCGCCGATGGAACGCTTGAACAGTGCCGTTTTTTCGACTACGGGCAGGCGAATTTCACCGTAACCATAGCTGCTTACCACCGCTGCGATTGTGCGTTCCAGAAACTGCCAACAGGCTGTATCACTCGGCAGGATATCGTTCATCCCCCGAATGGCGGTTATTTCACTCACTTGAGCTCCAGTACACGATGCCAACAATCAGCTGTTGGACGATTTAATAATGAGTTTCTCTTCCAGTTCGGTGCGCGCCTGCTCCAGCTTCGCTGCACGCTTTCTGATCACCTCTTCGAGATGATCGACAAAATCCTCATTGCTGATTTTGTGATGCGGCTCTCCGTCGACATAGATCAGGTTATTGGGCGTGGCTCCCGTGAGCCCTACATCCGCTTCTCTGGCCTCACCGGGCCCATTGACGATACACCCGATGACAGCAACATCCATTGGCGTACGAATATCCTCCAGGCGCTGCTCCAGAGTATTCATCGTGGCAACCACATCGAAATTTTGTCGCGAGCAGCTGGGGCAGGCGATGAAATTAATACCGTTGGCCCGCAGCTGCAGGCTTTTCAGAATATCGAAGCCTACCTTGACCTCTTCGACGGGATCCGCTGCCAGCGAAACGCGCAGGGTATCACCGATACCGTCCATAAGCAGCATTCCCAGGCCCACTGCAGATTTCACCGTTCCACCGCGCAGGCCACCGGCCTCCGTGATACCCAGGTGCAGTGGCTGATCAATTTTCGTGGCCAACAAGCGGTAGGCCGCGACAGCCATAAAGACCCCTGAAGCCTTAACACTTACCTTGAAATCCGGGTAGTTGAACTTGTCCAGGATATCGACATGGTGCATGGCCGACTCCACCAGAGCCTCCGGCGTAGGCTCACCATATTTTCGCTGGAGCTCTTTACCCAATGAGCCCGCATTCACGCCTATACGGATCGGTATACCCTTGTCACGCGCACTGTCGATTACTTCACGCACCTTATCGTCGCGACCGATATTCCCCGGATTGATCCGCAGACAATCTACGCCGTACTCGGCGACTTTCAGCGCGATCTTGTGATCAAAATGAATATCGGCCACCAGTGGCACGGAAACTTGGGCGCGAATCTGTCGAAATGCCTCTGCCGCGTCCATCGTTGGCACCGAGATCCTTACGATATCCGCACCGGCGTCAGCAATGGCGTTAACCTGGGCAACCGTTGCTGCGACGTCGCAGGTGTCGGTATTGGTCATGCTCTGGACGCTGATGGGCGCATCGCCACCGACCGCTACATTGCCGACATGAATTTTCCTTGAGACACGACGCGTGATAGGCGACTCAGTTTTCATTCACCACCTCCTGCATACTGTTGCTGAACATCCAGGTTATGAAGCGCTCCGGTACTGAACGCGGGCGGCAGCTCCCCACCCGCTCCTTCTTGCCACCACCACAGGGCGACAACGACTAACAACAACACGCCCAAACCAATTACCACACCCAGTCCAGTGCGCTGCAGTTGCAGCGGGCGATTTGCCTCGCGCTCTGCAAACTGCACAGGGGGTATCTCGGCTACCTCGTCGAACACCGCCATAAGGTGCTGCTCGTCAAGCCCCAGCAGTCGACCGTAGGCCTTGACATAGCCACGCGCGAACGGAGGGCTGCGCAGCGCCTGATAGTCATCGCGCTCAAGAATACCCACATAGTTTGGCATCAGCTTGAGACTGTCAGCCGCCTCCCGTTCAGACATCCCTTGCGCCTCTCTGGCCGCTTTTAACAGTGACCCTGGCGTGGTGAAGGCATCAAGCTGCTCAACCCCTCCAGTCACTTTTTCATGGTCCGCTTATAGGCTTGATACTCGGCAGATTTTGGATACAGGTTGCGCAGGGCCAGCGCATAACTGGCTTCGGAATCGCGATCACCGTCTGCCTTTGCAAGCTGAATACCCAACAGCAGCCCCGCTGCCGATTGTTTGCGCACCACACTGCGGTACGTATCATAGTACCTGTTCGCGGTGGGATAATCCTGTGCCTCATAGCGGATTCGGGCGAGTTCGTAGAGCGCAATCGTGTTTGTCCGGTCCATAGCAAGAGCCCGCACAAAAGCCTCCTCTGCGCCCTGTGTATCGAACAGTTTCAGGCGGCACAAACCGAGGTTCACAAACGCATTGGGGCGCCCGGAATAAAGCGTATCTTTAACGACGTAGTCCAGTTGCTCTTCCGCTTCCTTATAGCGTTGTTGGCTGTAAAGAAATGCGGCGTAGTTGTTGCGACAGCGAGAAAAGTTTTTATCCAGGCTGATGGCCTTCTTGAAGTTCTCCTCTGCCAGTTCGTACTCTCCCGTACTCTGGTATACCAGCGCGAACGCTTCGAATACTTGCGGGTTGTTGGCATCGATCTCATCAGCCAACTGCAAGTTCCGTTTGGCCGCTTCCCAGTTGCCCTCGCCGATGTACTGCCGGGCAAGGGCCACGCGCTTATCCAGCGCCTTCTTCGGTGAGGCTTCCTCAGTGAATCCGCCCTCAGTGGTAGTGATACACCCGGCCAGAGAGACGCAAAACAGTGCCAGACCCAGAGCAACAAGCGTTTTTTTCGTACTGGCTAGCGAATCAGAAAACATGCCTACCCCACTGTAATTGTCTGCACAGAATCTGCTGCGCGATATCTTTCATTACGACGTGTACGGTCCACGACCTGCCCTACCAGTTGACCGCAGGCGGCATCGATATCATCGCCGCGTGTGGTCCTGACAGTCACAATATAACCGGCATCAACCAACACCTGCCAGAAACGCTGCACGGCGTTTCCACTGGGCCGGCGATAGTCGGACTGAGCAAAAGTGTTAAAGGGAATAAGATTAATTTTGCACGGTAGATCGCGCAACAGTTCGACCAGTTCCCTGGCGTGTTCAAGCTGATCGTTCACATCCCTGATCAGCGTGTACTCGATGGTGACCACGCGGCTTTTGTCCCTCTGCGCTGCCATATAGTTGCGACAACTTTCCAGCAAAACCGCAATCGGATACTTGCGGTTAATCGGCACCAGTTGATTTCGCAGTTCATCATTGGGCGCATGCAAAGAGACAGCCAGCGACACCTCGCTGACGCCTGCCAGCCGATCGAGCGCCGGCACTACACCTGAGGTACTCAGCGTTACGCGTCGCTTTGACAGGCCGTACGCCAGGTCTTCAAGCATCAGATCCATCGCCGCAACCACGTTGTCAAAGTTCAGCAATGGCTCTCCCATGCCCATCATCACCACATTGGAGACGACCCGGTTGTTGCCGGGGCCAAAGGCACCATAGGAGTTAATCGCCAGCCACACCTGCCCGATGATCTCAGCAGCACTCAGGTCGCGCTGAAAACCCTGCTTGCCCGTCGAGCAAAAACTGCAATCCAGACTGCAGCCCACCTGCGACGACACACACAGCGTGGCGCGATTCCCGGCGGGGATCAGGACTGTTTCAACCAGGCCTCCTCCATCGACTCGAATAGCCCACTTGCGGGTGCCATCGCTGGAGTCCTGCTGACTGGCGATTTCCGGCGGGCGCACCTCAGCGATATCAAGCAGTTTATCGCGCAGCGCCTTGCCCAGATTGGACATATCCTCAATACGGATAACACCGGCATGATGAATCCATTTCAGTACCTGCTGTGCGCGAAACTTCTTTTCGCCCAGCCCGAGGAAAAACGCCTCCATCTGTACACGCGACAAACCCAGCAAATTCACTTTCGGGGAAAGCGACGCGGCTGGGTCATTTTTCGACGGGGGCGTTGTCATCAGAAGTCCGTAGGCGCCGTCCTAGCGCTCGCAAACATCACTGGATGCAAAGAAATAGGCGATCTCGCGTGCAGCCGATTCCGGCGAATCC
This sequence comes from Halioglobus japonicus, assembly GCA_902705825.1. Classification (GTDB taxonomy): domain Bacteria; phylum Pseudomonadota; class Gammaproteobacteria; order Pseudomonadales; family Halieaceae; genus Marimicrobium. The sequence goes on from CACSIL010000012.1 coordinate 260,704, forward strand.
GAACCGTGTACCGCATTGGCGTCAATCGAGGAAGCGAAATCGGCCCGTATGGTACCGGCATCAGCCTCTGCAGGGTTGGTCGCACCCATCAACTCGCGGTTCTTGGCAATAGCGCCCTCTCCCTCTAACACCTGCNCCACCACGGGTCCGGACGTCATAAATTCGATCAGTGCAGGGAAAAAAGGACGCCCCTCGTGTTCGGCGTAAAAACCACCGGCAACGGCATCGCTCAGACGCAGCATTTTAGACGCGACAATCTGCAGACCATTGTCCTCAAATCGCGAGTAAATTTTACCGATGAGGTTTTTGCCAACAGCGTCGGGTTTGATGATAGACAGGGTACGTTCAACAGCCATGAGATATCTCCAGAAAGGCTCACTTTGGGAAGCGCGCAATTATACGGATTTTAGGCCGTCGTTTCACCTGCAATCATCGTCTCACGGAAGATTTTTTCTCTTGTAAATCAGTTATTTACAAATCAGGAGGCAAAAGCGGGGATTTTACCTGAAATCTGGCATCCCGCGCGCGCTCAACCAGCGCTAACTATACCCGGGAACGCCTCTGGGATTACACCCGGAACAGGCTCTTCCAGCTCGCAGCTACGGCCAACGTCACACTGCTGGGCCGGCATCGCGGGACGCGAGCGAATTGCACAGCCGACAGCCAAACCCGCAACGCGAAGCAGCTAACTACACATACACAGAGAACAAAAAAGCCACGAGCGGCGAAACAACAAGCGCTAATCCCGCTCCTCAATCCAGGCGGTTTGAATTGCCTCCAGAATCTTCTCACCACTGTGCTTGGGGTCATCATCGAAATCGGGCAACGCAATCACCCAGTTACGCAAATCCACAAAATTGATCGTCAACGGATCAATATCGGGATGGGTTTCCACTAACTCGATCGCAATCGTGTCTACGTCTGTCCACCGCATCAATGCTCTCCCACTCAGTGTTGCTCAGATACCATATTGATAGTGTAACGAGGGATCTCGACGACAAGGTCTTCATCACCGACGATAGCCTGGCAGCTAAGGCGTGATTCCGGCTCCAGACCCCAGGCCATATCCAGGAAATCATCTTCGAGATCATCGGGTGGCTCCAGCGTGTCGTACCCCTCACGTATCAGGACGTGGCAGGTGGTACAGGCGCAGGATAGTTCGCACGCGTGCTCTATTTCAATATCGTTGCGCAGTAGCGCACGGCAGACACTCTCGCCAGGCTGAGCCTCTATCAGAGCGCCGTCGGGGCAGAGGTTCTCATTGGGAAGCACTACAATTTTTGTCACTGGGTCACCTCATCATCCAACGAATCCAGCGAGACACCGGCGAGCGCTGCCCGGATACTCTTGTCCATACGCCGTGAGGCGAAAGCTTCACTCAAACGCCCGAGTTTCTCTGTCTGGGCGTGAATGGCGTCCGCATCCTGACCTTCCACCAGCGCCTGCAGCTCTGTCATCTGCCCGCTGATAGCCTCGTGCTCCTCGGTACTGAGCAAGGCTTCTCCGTCGGCTTTCAGGGCCGACTTCAAGCCTTCCAGCAATTGCCACGCACCCAGTCTCTCCTCCGCCAGCTGCCGGGCCTGCATGTCTTCAGCAGCGTGACTGAACGACGCCTGCAACATGCCCGCGATCTCCTCATCGCTCAAACCAAAAGAGGGCTTGACCGTGATGCTCGCCTGCGCACCGGTGATTTCTTCGCGCGCAGACACATTGAGCAAACCATCCGCATCGACTTGAAACTTCACCTGAATTCTTGCAGCACCGGCTACCATCGCCGGGATGCCGCGCAATTCAAAATGTGCCAGAGAGCGGCAATCGCTGACCATCTCGCGCTCTCCCTGCAAAATATGAACGGCCAGCGCCGTCTGCCCATCCTTGAATGTCGTAAATTCCTGCGCCCGGCTTACCGGAATCGTGGTATTGCGCGGCACAATTTTTTCTACCAGGCCACCCATGGTTTCGATCCCCAGGGACAGCGGGATCACATCCAGCAACAGCAGATCGCCCTCGGGACGATTTCCGACAAGAATATCTGCCTGTATCGCCGCGCCGACAGCCACTACCTGATCGGGGTCTATATCGATAAGGGGAGTTCGTTTGAAAAAATCGCCCACCGCCTCACGCACCAGCGGAACACGGGTAGAGCCCCCCACCATCACAATATTGTCGACATCCACGTCCAGTTCCGCATCCCGCAAACACTTGCGACAGGCGCGCAACGTGCGCTTCACCAACGGTTGAATCAGGCTCTCAAATATTTCACGCGTCACACGCAGGGAGCCGCCAGCCGGCAGCACACCCTGTAGATCTATATCGACTTCGAGTTCGTCAGAAAGACGTTCTTTTGCGGCTCGCGCCGCGGCCTGGAGCTGCCTGTACTGACCGGCTTTCAGGGTTGGAGAACCGCTTTCCTGCAACACCCAGTTCGCCAGGGCGCCGTCGAGGTCATCCCCACCCAGCGCCGTATCACCGCCGGTTGCCAGCACTTCAAAGACACCTCTTTGCAACCGCAAAATAGAAATATCAAACGTGCCGCCACCGAGGTCATAGACTGCAATAACGCCCTGCTCCGCAGAGTCCAGGCCATAAGCGACAGCTGCTGCGGTGGGTTCATTCATCAGACGCATCACGCGCAACCCCGCCAGCGTAGCGGCATCCTTGGTAGCCTGTCGCTGTGCTTCATCAAAATACGCAGGCACTGTGATCACCGCGCCGTCTATGTCACCGCCAAGCGTCGCCACTGCTCGCTGTCCCAGCACGCGCAGTATATCGGCAGAGACCTCAACCGGGCTGACCTCTCCACCACTGGTGATAAATCGCACCATGCCTTCATCGCCCTCTGCCAGACGATAGTGGGAGCGCTGCGCATCTTGCGCCGCGTCGGCACTGCCGCGCCCCATAAAGCGCTTGATCGACATCAGCGTATCTGCCGGACTCTGCGAACCGAGCGCCACGGCGTCCGCGCCGACCAGCGGTTCGCTATCACTGCTGTAATTGACGACTGAAGGCAGCATCACCTCGCCATTCTCGTCAGGCAGGACTGTCGCCCTGCCGCCACGCATCGTGGCGACCAGTGAATTGGTTGTTCCGAGATCTATGCCCACAGCACGTTTTACCTGGTGGGGCAGCGGAGATTGTCCGGGTTCTGCGATTTGGAGTAGTGCCATGCTGGCCTTGGTTATCCTGTTAGTCGATCAGTCTGGATTCTAGCTGCTCAGCTTCACGCAGTAGTTTATCCAGATATTGCATTTTGACACAGGCGCTGGCGGCGGTAGACATATCTCCCCCCGCGTACGCTGTGGAAAATTGGTCCTGCAATACCGCCACATCTTCTCCGATCTCTGTGATCAGGTGATCGAGTGCCGTTTCCGGGTCCACCAGATCATCCATTTCCTCGAGTTTTTCCCGGAGCTCCATCTGCTGCATCAGGAAACCGCCATCCATAGGCTGAGCAGCAACCGCTTCACCGCTCATTCCCGCTGTCTCCAGCAAGTACAGCGCGCGCGGCAATGGCTTGCGCAAGGCCGCGTAGGCCTCATTGATTAATGATGAGTATTGTACTGCCAAACGCTGCTCATGCGCCGATGCTCCGGCGTAACGATCCGGATGCAATTCTCGCTGCAGTTGCCGGTAGCGCTCTCCCAGCTTTGCCTGATCCAGCGTAAATGTCAGCGGAAGATCAAACAGCTCGAAGTAGTTTCTTTGAAAATCGGGAATCGACATACCGAAGTGTCACACCGCCATATTTAAACGGTGAAACTCTCCCCACAGCCACACTCGGCCGATACATTGGGGTTGCGAAACTGCAGACCTTCGTTCAGGCCCTCACGCACAAAATCCAGTTCCGTACCATCGAGATATAGCATGCTCTTGGGATCGATAATGACTTTGACGCCATGATCTTCGAACACCTGATCTTCTGGCTGTAATTCATCCACAAATTCCAGCACATAGGCCATACCGGAACAACCGGAGGTGGTGACGCCCAGGCGAATTCCGAGGCCTTTGCCCCGGGATTCCAGCTGACCCGCTATATGCGCAGCGGCAGGTTGTGTAAGACTAACACCCATACTAGCTGCCTCGCTTCTCTCGCAAGTCCTTCACCGCGGCTTTGATGGCATCTTCTGCCAAAACAGAGCAGTGAATTTTAACAGGCGGCAGTGCCAGTTCTTCAGCAATTTCAGTATTGCGGATCTGTTCTGCTTCGTCGAGATTCTTACCCTTAACCCACTCTGTCAGGAGCGAACTGGAGGCAATGGCCGAGCCGCAGCCGTAAGTCTTGAACTTGGCATCCTCAATAATGCCATCGGCATTAACTTTGATCTGCAAGCGCATAACGTCACCACAAGCCGGGGCGCCCACCATACCCGTGCCCACACTATCGTCTCCCGCATCGAGTTTGCCGACATTGCGGGGGTTTTCGTAGTGGTCTAATACCTTGTCACTGTATGCCATTGTCGTATTCCTCCAATTGGAATTAGTGGGCAGCCCATTCAATGCTGTCCAGGTCTACACCATCCTGATACATATCCCACAAAGGTGAGAGTTCTCGTAATTTTTCCACTGCGGTGCGCAATTGTGCGACGGCAGCATCCACGTCCGCTTCCGTCGTAAATCGTCCAAAACTGAAGCGCAGGGAACTGTGCGCCAGCTCGTCATTCAAACCCAGCGCCCGCAGCACATAGGAGGGTTCCAGACTTGCTGAGGTGCAGGCCGAACCACTCGAAACCGCGAGATCCTTGAGCGACATAATCAATGACTCACCTTCCACAAATGCGATACTGACATTCAGTGCACCCGGCAAACGCTGCACGTCATCGCCATTGATATGCACTTCCTCAATATCGCTGATGCCATCCCAAAAACGTTTGCGCAGCGCCTGCATTTTCACGGCTTCTTCCGCCATGCCCTCGCGTGCTATCTGGGCAGCTTCGCCCATTCCTACGATCTGATGGGTTGCCAGCGTGCCTGACCGCATACCACGCTCATGCCCGCCACCGTGCATTTGTGCTTCCAGCCGCACCCGCGGCTTGCGTCGCACATACAGTGCGCCAATACCTTTGGGGCCATACATTTTATGGCCCGACATGGATAACAGATCAACTTTCATCTTCTCCATATCGATTTCAATCTTGCCTGCACTCTGCGCGGCATCAACATGAAAAAGTACACCGGCAGCGCGCGTAACCTCACCGATAGCGGCGATATCATTCACTGTGCCGATTTCGTTGTTGGCATGCATCACACTCACCAGAATAGTGTCTTCACGCAGCGCATCGGCAACCGCTTGCGGGGTGATCAGTCCTTCAGGTGTGGGATCCAGATAAGTGACTTCATAGCCCTCGCGCTCTAACTGGCGACAGGTATCCAGCACCGCTTTGTGTTCTATTTTGGATGTCACGATGTGCTTGCCCTTCTTCACGTAGAAGTGGGCCACACCCTTTATCGCCAGGTTATCTGATTCCGTCGCACCGGATGTCCAGACAATTTCCCGGGGATCTGCGTTGATCAGATCAGCCAACTGACGGCGACCATTTTCGACCGCCTCTTCCGCCTTCCACCCATAGAGGTGTGAGCGTGACGCCGGGTTGCCGAAGTTGCCCTCGATAGACAGACAGTGGACCATCTTTTCCACCACCCGTGGATCACAAGGCGTGGTGGCCAGATAGTCAAAGTAAATAGGTTTTTGCATACCGCTATTGCTCCGTAAAATTGCGCGCTGGCCGACCGACTAAACTTCTGTCAGGGAAAGTGCCGCACCCTGCGGGCTGCGCGCTACCTGGCGCGCCGAAATACTTTGGACTTCCCTTCTTTCAACCAGATTGGACAGACTGATATCGCTGAGAAAACCGTGAATCTGATCACTGAGATCACACCACAAGTGGTGTGTCAGGCACATTTCACCCTGCTGGCAGTCAGCTGTGCCGCCGCAGCCGGTCGCATCGACAGTTTCGTTCACAGCATCGATAATCTGAGCGACAAAGATTTCATCACCGCCACGACTGAGACGGTATCCACCGCCGGGGCCGCGCACGCTGCTAACCAGGTTGTTGCGGCGGAGTTTGGCAAAAAGCTGTTCCAGGTAGGACAATGAAATATCCTGACGACCCGATATATCAGCCAGACTCACGGGACGATCAATCCCGTTCAACGCAAGATCCAGCATAGCGGTCACCGCATATCTGCCTTTTGTCGTCAGCCTCATCACTCTTCTCCCGTATCACTTGGACGGAAGTATGCAATAACCTACTAAATTGGTCAACTATAAAACCCACTATCTGTGTCGGGTAATAGACGCCCAGAATATCACTGAACAGGCCTGATCCTAGCGCTCGCTGTTTTTGCCGCGCTCTACCCATTTCTGGGTCTCGGTGAGTATTCCGCGGAGTATATTGAGCTCCATTTCATCCAGCCTCACCCGGCTGTACAGCCGCCGCAGGCGAGACATAAGCTGACGCGGTGCTGCTGGGTCCAGAAACTCGATATCAACCAACGCTTCTTCCAGATGGGTATAAAAGCGCTCCATATTGTCGCGCGAGGCGAAGGGGGCATCCCACTCCTGGGCATCACTCACGGGCGTTTCATTGTCAGAGCTCAGCATTCGCAGCTCATACGCAACTATTTGCACAGCCATAGCGAGGTTGAGCGAACTGTATTCCCCGGAAGTCGGAATATTCAGGTGCAGATTGCACACTTTGAGCTCTTCGTTAGTGAGACCGCGGTCTTCGCGACCGAAGAGCACCGCGACCTGTTCGCGCCCCGACGCCTCTGCCATGCGCGCGGCACACTGCCTCGCATCCAGCAGCGGCCATGGAATCCGGCGTTCGCGGGCACTGGTTCCGACGACAAACTGGCAATCGCCAATGGCCTCATTCAGGGTTGGCACGACAATGGCATTATCGAGCACGTCGTTCGCGGAGGCCGCACGCCAGACGGCCTGTTCATTGGGATAGTCGCGCGGCGCTACCAGATAAAGCCGTCCCAACCCCATGTTTTTCATCGCTCGCGCGACACCGCCGATATTGCCGGGGTGGGAGGTATTGACCAATACGATGCGAATATTATCGGGATTCATGGGCTGATTCACTGCGGACGCGCAACTGGCTCAACCCAACAGCGGCTTAACCACCTGCAACACCGCTTTAAAGCACTTGGGGTTTCCACACACGATATTACCTGACTCCATGTATCGGTCAGAGGCATCGATATCGGACACCAGGCCACCGGCCTCACGTATCAACAACACACCTGCGGCAATATCCCACTGCGCCAGACCGATCTCCCAAAAGGCATCGAGGCGGCCCGCGGCCACATAAGCCAGATCCAGGGAAGCCGCGCCAGCGCGCCGGATGCCGGCACATTGCGAAGCCAATTGCTCCATGGACTTGCTATAGGGGCCTAATTTATCGTCGCAATGTTCTTTGAACGGAATACCGGTACCGAGCAATGCGCCATCGAGGCTGGCCAGATCACTGACCCGGATACGGTGGCCATTGAGCTGCGCGCCGCGTCCGCGAGAGGCCGTGAACTCCTCGCGCCGCACCGGATCGACAATGACAGCATGTTCGATCTTGCCGCGGTACAGACAGGCAATGGATACCGCATAATGGGGAATACCGCGAACGAAATTGGTGGTGCCATCGAGGGGGTCGATGATCCAGCGGTACTCCGCGTCGGCGCTGCCAATCAGGCCACTCTCCTCACCGAGGATCGCGTGATCGGGGTACGCCTTCTGTAAGTGGTAGATGATCTCGCGCTCGGCGTTGACATCGACTTCGGTTACGAAATCATTGACGCCCTTCGCCTTCACTTCAAAGCGGTGCAATTCATCCGATGCCCGCACTATATTTTCACCGGCCTTGCGGGCAGCTCGCAGTGCTATATTGATCATCGGTTCCATGGGTGTTTCCTGGCCAGTAAGTTACGGGGTGAGATCGTCCTGCTCGGCGCCTTCCTTGACGGGGAGCATCAAGTCTTCTTTCGTCACCCCCATCACCAGAGCGGCAGCAGAAGCAACATAGATAGAAGAATAGGTACCTATCGTGATACCCACAATCAGAGTAATCGCGAATCCGAAAATCATCTCACCACCGAACAGTGCCAGCGCTAACACCACCAGCAAGGTTGTTCCGGAAGTCACCAACGTGCGATCGAGGGTTTCGGTTATCGAAATATTAAGGACTTCGGACGGCTCTGCGCGTCGAATTTTGCGGAAGTTTTCGCGGATTCGGTCAAACACCACAATTGTATCATTCAACGAGTAACCGATAACCGCCATTAGCGCGGCCAGTACCGTGAGGTCAAACTCCATCCCCACCACCGAGAAAAAGCCCAGGGTGATAATCACGTCGTGAGCAAGCGCTGCCACAGAACCCAGTGCGAACTTCAACTGGAAGCGGAACGCCACATAGAGCGTCACCAAACCCAGTGCCAGCAGCATGGCCAGCCCACCCTGCTCGCGTAATTCATCACCGACCTGCGGGCCCACAAACTCGGAACGCCGCAATTCCACCGTCCCACCCGGGTCCGTGGCGCTAAACTCCGATTGCAGGATACCCAGTAGTTCAAGCCCCTGTTTATCGGAAAAACCCTGCGGCAGCCGGATCATCACATCCTGATCACTGCCGAAACTGACTACTGTGGCACCGGAAAACCCGGTGGTCTCAAGTGTGTTGCGAATGGCGTTCATGTCAGCGCTGGCACTGTAGTGAACTTCAATCAGGGTACCGCCGGTAAAATCCAGCCCCCAGTTCAGCTGCCGTGTCGCCAGTGAACCGATCGATACAATCAGTAGCAACAGCGAAAAACACATCGCCAGTTTGCGCTGGCCCATAAAGTTAATCACTTTCATGACTGACGCCCCCCGATGGACAATTTTTTCACGCGGCGACCGCCATAAATCAGGTTAATCAGTGCGCGAGTGCCAAGAATAGCGGTGAACATGGAAGTCACAATCCCCACAGACAGTGTTACCGCAAAACCTTTAATCGGCCCCGTCCCTACTGCGTACAAGATAACCGCGACAATCAAAGTGGTAAAGTTGGCATCAAAGATCGTAGTGAATGCGCGTGCAAAACCCGAGTGAATTGCCATTTGTGGTGATAAGCCGTTGACGATCTCCTCCCGTATCCGCGCGAAAATCAACACATTGGCATCCACCGCCATACCGACTGTTAACACAATGCCGGCAATACCGGGGAGTGTTAACGTCGCGCCCAGCATGGACATCACCGCCACCAGCAGTATCAGATTGAAACTCAGCGCCACTACCGCGGCCACACCGAACACCCGGTAGTAAAGCACCATGAACAGCACCACCAGCGCGAGGCCATAGTAGACAGACTGCACACCTTTACGAATATTCTCGGCACCCAGAGAGGGCCCTACGGTTCGCTCCTCGACAAACGAAATTGGCGCCGCCAGTGCACCAGCGCGCAACATCAGGGCCAGTTCCGACGATTCCAGCGGGTTGTCCAAACCGGTGATCTGGAACTGAGCACCCAGTGCAGACTGAATCACTGGCGCAGTGAGCAGCCTTTTCTCGTCGTAGGGGACTTTGACCACAACTTCGTTGCCAGCCTCATCCACCTCATAGCGCGTGCGGTACTTGCGCTCGATAAATAACACACCCATGCGACGCTTGATATTGTGCCTTGTCGCACGTGACATCAGCGTCCCACCTTCGTTGTCCAGGCTTATCTGCACATTGGGTTGGCCATTTTGATCGAAGCTCGCCTGCGCCGTGGAGACTCGCTCGCCGGTTATGATGACATCGCGCTCAAGCCATTCACTGGCACCGGCGCGATCTGGACTGCGGTACTGAAAACGCTGCTTCTCGGAGGGAGCCGCATCGAGATTCGCCACCAGTCTGAACTCAAGGTTGGCGACCTTACCCAAAATTCGCTTCGCTTCGGCCGTATCCTGTATACCGGGAAGCTCAACTACGATCCGGTTCTGCCCCTGGCGCTGCACCAGCGGTTCAGATACACCCAGTTCGTTTACCCGGTTGCGCAGCGTCGTCAGGTTCTGGGTGACGGAATAATCTGCGATCTCCTTGCGGGTCTGCTCAGACATGGCTGCCAACAAATTCCAACTGTCTACCTCGTCCACACGGTCCAGTATCAGTTCGGGATTTTCTTCAGCGATAAGTTCCCTCGCCTGTTCGCGTGCCTCCTCGGTCTTGAAGCGCGCTTCGATTTTGTCGTCCTTATTCAGCGTGACAAAACCGCGAACCCGCTTTTCCCGCAGCACGCGCTTGGTGGAATTCAGGTAGTACTCCATGCGCCTTTCTACCGCGGCATCCACATCCACTTCCAATTTGAAGTGCACACCACCACTGAGATCCAGTCCCAGCTTCATCGGTTGAGCACCATAATTGCTGAGCCAGTCAGGCGTGGTTGGCGCCAGATTAAGGGCAACGATATAACCGTCGCCCAATGCCCGTGACACGCTGGATTGCGCCACCAACTGCTGATCTGCATTGGCCAGACGCACCAGAGCGTTGCGGCCATCGGGGTCTATCTCTTCACCAAAATGCTCGATACCGGCGTCATTCAGGGCTGTCAGAGCCCTATCCCATGTCTTCTGGTCGATTTGCTGGGCACTACTCTCGCCGGTAATCTGCAGAGCGGGATCGGGTGCATAGAGATTGGGCGCGGCGTAAAACAGCCCAAGCAGGAGCACAAACAGCACAAGGAGGTATTTCCACAGTGGGTACTTGTTCAGCATAGTGTCGCTCTAACTGGAAAACAAAATACGGGAGCAGAGGCTGCTCCCGTGCGAAAAGTGCGCTATTGTACATGAAAAAGGCTTGCAGGCCAGAACCTACAAGGCTTTCACATGAACAACTGAGCAGGCGTTTTGTATTTGGGACGATTGTTTCAATCTGTTTTTTTTCGGGGTTCCTGATGTTATCTTACACACCTTCCCGCTTCAGATGATCTGGTTCTTAGCCCGCCACAGTAACTCCAGCTATCAAACGCGCCTCGGATAAAACAAAGCCAATAGTGCAATAGCGAAAAGCGGTACTGTAGAGGGAAGCGGAACCATGCTGGGATCACGATACATCCAGGCGCCTATCGTATAGTACGACCTATCAAAGGCAATCCAGATGCCATTACCCATCTCATCCATGCTGCTTGGGCTATAACGGTCGACAACACCCGGATTGCAGGGGAACTCTATGCCTACTGTTGGGTGCTCGCATTGCGCGCCCCCGACGAGCCCCTCGATGGAGTCATACGAAAAAGAGGCAACAGTCCGGCGCCAACCATCGGCGAAAAAAGCCGGGGCCCAGCTGGAACCCCACTCGTTTCTCCGATCACTACCGTCAAGCGCCGGGCTCACTCCGTAGGTGTTGAATAAATCCATCACATCATCAACAGACGCCCAGATCCAGCCGTCCATATCAAATGACTTCCCGGAGTTCATTGTTAAGACGCCACTACAAATTTGATTCGGGCAAGTCTCATTGATCGAGCGCCAGGGTTCCCATAGAAAGAGATCAGGCTGCGCCCATTCCCTGCCGTTAACTGTAACGATATCTGCAGCGGTTATGGGTTCTGCGAACACTCCGTCAGCCCATATCGTAGCGATCAACCCCACAATGATTAGTCCATTAAATTTACTCACCCTATCTCCTTTTTTGTGGCCCGATTTTTTTGGCAAAACAACGCGTCAATGATACAGGGTATGAATCTTTGGAATCAATTTCCCCGCATTAGCAAGAAGGCCTGGGTGAGCATGTGATTATCTTGGAAGCACCTACTTTGGCCCACTCAATATTCAGATTTTCATACACCTTTCACGATCAACCATGCGCAACGCTTATTGAGTTGCGGGCTACGGGAACGGGGGTCAACCCAACGAGCAATTCAACATCGCGAGGTACAGGGGCCGGCAGGACAGGGCACAAAGGCCATGACAGGCCGCTATCAGACGTTGCAACAGATGGCTCGGTGGGGCGTTTGGGAATAGCCTTCACCCCAGCCACACCCTGGCATTGCGAAACAGGCGCAACCAGCCACCGTCCTCGTCCCACTGTGCCGGCGCCCAGGAATTCTGAACCTTGCGATAAACCCGCTCTGGATGAGGCATCATGATGGTCGCGCGGCCGTCTGTGCTGGTCAGGCCGGTGATGCCCGTCGGTGAGCCGTTAGGGTTCGCCGGATATTGCTCAGCCACCGCTAAGGTGTTCTCGATATAGCGCATGGCTACCGTACCGCTGGCATCGCACGCTGTGTGCGATGCCTGATCCGCAAACTCTGCCCTGCCCTCACCGTGTGCTACCGCTATGGGCAGATGCGATCCCTCCATGCCCGCAAGCAAGATAGAGGGGCTGGGCTCAACCCTGACCAGCGCCAGCCTCGCCTCAAATTGTTCTGAGCGATTGCGTACGAAACGCGGCCAGTGCGCGGCACCGGGAATCAACTCCTTCAATGTGGACACCATTTGGCAGCCGTTACAGACCCCCAGCGTGAATGTGTCCTCGCGCTGAAAGTATCTGCTGAAACTCTCGCGCATGGTGTCGTTGAATAGAATGCTCTTGGCCCAGCCCTCACCCGCACCCAAAACATCGCCATAGGAGAACCCGCCACAGGCCACCAGCCCCCGAAACTGCGCGAGGTCGGCACGGCCGCTGAGCAGATCACTCATGTGAACGTCTACCGGCGTGAAACCTGCACGGTGAAACGCAGCCGCCATTTCCACATGCCCGTTCACGCCCTGCTCGCGCAAAACAGCCACACGAGGACGCGCTCCGGTGGCAATATAAGGTGCGCTGATGTCCTCCGACGCATCAAAGCTCAAAACAGCCGAAAGCCCCGGGTCGTCCGCCGTGTGCCGCTGATACTCTTCCTTGGCACACTGCGGATTATCGCGCAGCGCCTGTATCTCGTAACTGGTGCGCGACCACAGCTGCTGCAGGTAAGCGCGGCTGTCACACAACAGTGCCTGGGGGCCTTCAACAACGCTGATGCTATCCCCTTTCACGGCCCGCCCTATCACGTGAAAGCAATCTCCCAGGCCCAGTTCTACTGCCCTTGCGCGCAGTGCGTCCAACTGAGCATCGGCGACTTGCAGCACCGCACCCGCCTCTTCATTGAACAACTTCGAAAGCGCCGTGCCGGGCAGTGACGAAACGTCGACCTGCACACCGCAGCGCCCGGCGAATGCCATTTCCAGCAGCGTCACCAGCAAACCGCCATCTGAGCGATCGTGGTAGGCCATAACATGACCCGCAGCCAGCTGCTCCTGTACCAGGTTATAAAATGCTTGCAGATCATCGGCATTGTCGATATCGGGCACCACGTCGCCGACCTGACCACAGGCCTGGGCCAGCGCCGAGCCCGCGAGGCGATTGGCTCCACGCCCCAGATCCAGCAGGACGAGCACCGCATCAGCTGCAGGCTGTAACTGTGGCGTAGCGGTCAGGCGAGCGTCCAACACCGGCGAAAACGCCGATACGATCAGGGACATCGGCGCCGTAACCGATTTATCCACCCCTTCCTCGTTCCAGGTGGTGCGCATCGACATGGAATCCTTACCCACGGGAATCGTAATACCCAGCGCTGGACAAAACTCCATGCCCACCGCCCGCACCGTATCGAACAACGCCTCATCCTCTACCCCGTGACCGGCAGCACACATCCAGTTGGCTGACAATTTGATATTGCGTATGTCGCCTATTGCGGCAGCGGCGATATTGGTGATCGCCTCGGCGACAGCCATGCGTCCGGAAGCGGGACCATTCACCAGGGCCAGCGGGGTGCGCTCACCTACAGCCATGGCTTCACCGGCATAGGACTCATAGGACACAGTGGTCACCGCACAATCTGCCACCGGCACCTGCCACGGCCCTACCATCTGGTCGCGCGCGACCAACCCGGTCACTGAGCGATCGCCAATGGTGATAAGAAAGTTCTTGCTGGCCACACTCGGCACCTGCAACACCTGCTTGACTGCATCCTGCACCGACAGCTCCAGCTGCAGTGCCGGGTGCTCAACGGGCTGTCGGAGAATAGTCCGACTCATGCGCGGCGGCTTTCCAAACAGCACCGACATGGGTATATCTACGGGTGCGTTGCCAAAATGACTGTCCGTCAATTGCAGGTGCATCTCCTGCGTTGCTTCTCCCACCACGGCAAAAGGGCAGCGCTCGCGCTCGCAAATATCGGAAAACAGTGCCAGGTTTTCCGGTTCCACCGCCATCACGTAACGTTCCTGCGACTCGTTACACCAGATTTCCAACGGCGACATACCGGGCTCGTCATTGGGCACATTGCGCAACTCAAAACGCCCGCCCCTGTTCCCATCCTTCACCAGCTCGGGGAAGGCATTGGAAAGACCGCCCGCGCCGACATCGTGTATAAATGCTATAGGATTGGCCTCGCCCAGTTGCCAGCAGCGGTCAATGACTTCCTGACAGCGGCGCTCCATTTCCGGGTTCTGTCGCTGCACTGAGGCGAAATCGAGATCTGCGTGGCTCTGCCCGCTCGTCATTGATGAGGCCGCGCCGCCACCCAGGCCGATCAGCATCGCCGGACCGCCGAGAGCAATCAACTTGGCTCCGGGTCGGTATTCGCCTTTTTCCACATGCTCCTGACGTACATTGCCATAGCCACCTGCGAGCATGATGGGCTTATGGTAACCGCGCACGGATTTGCCATCCGCTCCCGCTACTTCCAGTTCAAAACTGCGAAAATAGCCGCAGAGGTTGGGGCGACCAAACTCGTTGTTAAAGGCGGCGGCACCAATTGGCCCTTCCACCATGATATCCAGCGCACTTACGATACGATCCGGCTTGCCGTAGTCACCCTCCCATGGCTGGCCATAGCCGGGGATATTCAGGTTGGACACGGAAAAACCGGTGAGCCCGACTTTCGGTTTGGAACCACGCCCCACGGCGCCCTCGTCGCGAATCTCACCTCCGGCACCGGTGCCTGCACCTGAGAACGGCGCTATGGCTGTGGGGTGATTGTGCGTTTCCACTTTCATCAGCAGGTGAATATTCTCCTGAGAGAAACTGTATTCGCAGGACTGTGGATCAGGATAGAAACGCCCTGCCACCGGGCCGGCAACCACTGCGGCATTGTCTGAATACGCAGAAAGTACGTTCTCTCCCCCGCATTCATTGGTGTTGCGGATCATCTTGAACAGGGAGTGAGTCTGCGCCTCGCCGTCGATAGTCCAGTCCGCGTTAAATATTTTGTGTCGGCAATGCTCTGAGTTGGCTTGCGCGAACATCATCAACTCGACGTCATTGGGGTTGCGTCCCAGCGCCGTGAAACTTTCAAGCAGATAGTCTATCTCGTCACTTGCCAGCGCGAGGCCGAGACTGCGATCCGCATCTTGCAGGGCCTGGCGCCCACCTTCGAGAATATTAACGCTGGTGAGAGCCTGCGGCTCAGCGTGTGAAAATAGCGCCTCTGCAGCTTCCAGTGACGGCAGTATCGTTTCCGTCATGCGGTCGTGTATAAGCGCTTCAATGTCCTTGCGTGCAGAATCCTCAAGGTTCGCTGGCAGTTCCAGATACCACGCAATGCCGCGTTCGAGGCGCTCGACCTCCTCCAGCCCACAGTTGTGCGCAATATCCGTCGCCTTGCTGGACCACGGAGAAATAGTGCCCGGTCGCGGCACCACCAGCAATAATGTGGCGCCCTCCAAGGCCCCGGTGTTCTCAACCTCCGGGTGGGGACCATACGCGAGAAGGCTGGCAAGCGTGGTCTCGCGCGACGCACTCAGCGGCCGGTGCAACTGCGCGAAATGTACGTACTCGGTATGCAGTATACGGATGTCGGGATTGATGGTATTGAGCTTTTGCGCCAGTTTATCCAGACGAAAATCAGACAGAGCGGCGGCACCGCGCAGAGATAGCATGCTGTGAAGAACTCCAGTTGGAGGTAGTTCAGGGGTGGCGGCATTGTACTGTATTTGACCGCGTACCGTTACCCGAAATCGCCCCAAATTGCCATACTATTTATGGCTGTATGGGCCGCCTGCTCGCCGCTAGAATGAGGGCTATGAGATATCGCGCGCTGATAATGGTGGCCCTACTGCCAGCTCTGCTGTGGGGCTGCGAACGGCAGGATTCCCTCGCTGAAATCAGGGAGCGAGGGGAGCTGGTGGTGGTGAGCCGCAACAGTCCCACCACCTATTATCAGGACAAGAACGGCCCTACCGGCTTTGAGTACGCCCTCAGTGTATTGCTGGCGGATGCGCTGCAGGTCGAATTGCGCATGGAAACGGTCTACAACCTGCATGATCTTTTCGCCAAACTGGATCGCCACAGCGCCAATATCGCCGCCGCTGGCCTCACACTGACAGAGGAGCGCACAGCCAGGTATCCGCACTCTATTCCCTACTACAAACTGACGCCCCAGGTCATTTACGTCACCGGCGATGACCGGCCGCGCGACCTCAGCGATCTCGTTGGGAAAAAAGTCGTTGTACTGTCCGGCTCCAGTCACGTTGAAATGTTGAAAGCACTGCGAAGTAGTGAAATTCCAGAGCTGCAGTGGGAGGAAATCGACGAGGCTGACACCACGCAACTGCTGGAGCTGCTCAGAGATGACAGGGCATCGCTGGCCATCGTAGACTCCAACGAATTCACGGTTCAACAAACGCTCTACCCGCGCCAACAAGTCGCGTTCGATCTCGGCCGGGAACAGGATATGGTCTGGTACCTCCCCCCCGGGACGGACAACTCACGTCTGCTGGCGTTTATCAACGACTTCATACTGCGCCTGCAAAAAGACGGCACGCTCACCCGGCTGCGTGAAAAATATTTCGGCCACACCGAAGGTGTCTCGCGTATGAATGCGTTCGAGTTTGCGAGAAATGTCGAGAGCTTGCTACCGAAGTACGAGGGATTGATCAAAAAAATTGCCAACGAGTACCAGATGGACTGGCACCTGCTGGCGGCGATGGCCTACCAGGAATCGCACTGGGACCCCAAGGCCACCTCGCCCACGGGAGTGCGCGGCATGATGATGCTCACCCGAGCCACCGCTCGGGAACTGGGCGTAGACAACCGCCTGGATGTCGTCCAGAGTTTACGGGGTGGCGCGCGCTATCTGAAAAACATCAAGCGGCGCCTGCCAAAAATAATTCGCGAACCGGACCGCACCTGGATGGCACTGGCTGCATACAATATCGGCCTTGGGCATCTCGAAGACGCCAGAAGACTGACTCAACGCCAGGGAGGAAACCCCAATATCTGGCAGGATGTGATGGAGAGACTGCCACTGCTACAAAAAACGCAATACTACAAGAACACGCGTCACGGCTATGCCCGAGGACGTGAGGCTGTCACCCTGGTACAGAATATTCGTCACTACTACAGCGTACTCGCCTGGAAGGAAATTCCCGAGATTCAGCCGCTGCCACCGATGCGTGCCGACGATTACCTGCCGGAGTCCCTGCACGGCCTGGAGTTACAGGCGCTCTAGAGGGGGCGCGCCAAAAAATGCACTATCAGAACTAGCGTCGCGCCTGAAAAAACGCCTTCAAACGCGCGCTCGACTCCTCTGCCAGCACGCCACCGTGCCACACCACCCGATGGTTGTACCAGGGTTCATCCAACAACTGGCAGGTACTGCAGATGACTCCAGCTCTGGGTTCCGATGCACCGAATACCAGTGTTTCAATTCGGGCATGCACCATCGCGCCGGCGCACATGGTGCACGGCTCCAGCGTGACATAGAGTGTGGCTCCGGACAGCCGATAATTGCCGGCAACACGCGCAGCATCGCGCAGGGCAACAATCTCTGCGTGTCCGGTGGGGTCCTGCGTGGCAATAACCTGGTTCCAGCCCTCACCCAATAGCTGCCCATCGCGCACAACGACAGCGCCTACCGGCACCTCGCCTTCATTAGCGGCACGGTCCGCCAGCGCCAGCGCACGGCGCATCCAGTCATCGTGATTAGTAGACACAGGCAACAACTACTCCAAAGACATTAGAACTGTCATACTATTATGCCGCGCCAGCCGAAGAAGGACGACAGGGCAGTGAGTTTTTTTAACAATCGACTGGTCATAACACTCGCAGTACTGGCCGCTCTTGGAATCGGGGCGATAATTAGCTGGGCAGCGTTAGATACCGCGTTTCACGCAACCGGGGATTACGAATTCTGCACCAGCTGCCATGGCTATGAGCCCATCGCCCAGGCCTATCGGGAAGACATCCACGGCGGTAACAACCGCGCCGGCGTCAGAGCCGCCTGCAATGACTGTCACCTGCCCCACGACAATTCCCTGCATTACTTCTGGGTAAAGGCCAGACATGGCGTTGTCGACCCCACGATGGCGCTTATCAAGGAGCCTCACGAGATAGACTGGCACAGTATTCGTGAGCGCCGTGAAGAATTTGTCTATGATTCCGCCTGCCTGAACTGTCACAAATATTTGCAGGAAGCCACTGAGGCCAACCGTATGGCGTTCAGGGCTCACCGGCGCTATTTCAGCGGCGAGACCGACCGGAAATGCGTCAGTTGTCACGAACATGTCGGGCACAACCGGCTGGGGTACCACCTCGAGAACTCCGGCTGGCCAAAACCCGCGGAAGGGGAACAACAATGAAGCATTTAGCACAATATCTGTGCCTGTTGGTTTTATGCTTGCCGAGCCCCTGGTTACTCGCCGAGTCCGACGCTATAGGGCTGGCAAATGTCAAAACCCTCAAAATTGACCGCGGATTAACCACCGAGGGCAAAGCCTGTATTACCTGTCACCAACAAGTCACGCCGGGACATGTAGCAGACTGGAAAGAGAGCCGCCATGCACATGCCGGTATCTCCTGCATCGACTGTCACCAGGTAGCGGAAGACGCACCGCATGCCATGCAGCACGCTAACGTGGAGGACACCCCGGTATTTGTTTCGCCGCTGGTTTCACCCAAGGTATGTGGCCGCTGCCATGTCGATGCGAAAGCGCAGTTTGACGCCAGTGGTCACTTTCGCGCCTACCACCAGATTATCCCCAAGGATAACCTGCATGCCCTACAGGTGATTCACGAGGGTCGCAATCACCCCGAACTCTCCGGTGCGCCGGGAGAGACCGGTTGTATGCAGTGCCACGGCACAGAAATCAAACTGGACGAAAACAACCGGCCTACGGCTGAAACCTGGCCCAACAACGGCATGGGTAATCTCTACCCGGACGGCGCCACCGGCAGTTGCACCGCCTGCCACAGTCGCCACAAATTCGATATCGCTGAAGCGCGCCACCCACACGCCTGCGCCTCCTGCCACCTCGGTCCGGACCACCCCAATATCGAGATATTTGAAAACTCTAAACACGGCCACCTGTACAACACGGAAGGCGATGAGTGGAATTTTGATACCGCCCCTGGCGCCTGGGAGCCCGGTGATTATCGCGGTCCGACCTGCGCTACCTGTCACATGAGTGGTATAGGCGAGCTATCAGTGACACACAATGTCAGCGAGCGCCTGTACTGGAACCTGTGGGACAAGGAGTCAAAAGTACGTGGCTCAGAGGATGTCCTCAGCCCTCTGTTGGGCGACGGCCCGGCCGGCAGAGAAAAAATGAAAACTGTCTGCAGCAATTGCCACTCTTCAACCCATACGAATAATTTTTTCGCCCAGGGGGACAAGGCAGTACGCTTGTATAACGAGGCCTATTATCAGCCCGCTACAAAAATGCTGGAAGAGCTGAAGCAAGAAGGCCTGTTGAAGGCAAACCCATGGACCGATGAATTTCAGATTACGTACTACTACCTCTGGCATCATGAGGGCCGCCGCGCGCGTCAGGGCGCGATGATGGGCGCACCGGATTATGCGCACTGGCACGGTTTTTTCGAACTGCAGCAAGATATGTACAAGCTTGAGGGTATTTACAATCGACGCATGCAGAGCGGCAAGATAGAGTAGCGTATTGACCTACTGAAAGACGCATTGTGAATACGAAAACTCTACCACCGCAGATGATACCGCTGCTCGTACCCATAGCGGCGCTGCTGCTGTCTGATGCACTGCTGCTGATCGGGCATGGCATGCTGTTGACCCTCCTGCCCCTCGCTGCACAGACGGCGGGATTCTCGGCAACCGAGGTGGCCCTGACCGGGTCGGCGTATTTTATCGGCTTTGTCACGGGATGCCTGGTAACGCCTGCCATTGTGCAGCGTGTCGGCCACATTCGCAGCTTCGCGGTTCTGGCGACAAGTTATTCAGCCGTGGTTCTGGCCTTCTCTATTCTGCCGCAATTTGTAGCGTGGCTGATTTTACGCTTCCTTGTCGGTGCGGCTATATCAGGGTTGTACATGATCATAGAAAGTTGGCTGAACGAGCGTTCAACCAATGAAACCCGCGGCTCCATTCTGTCGATCTATACCGTTATCAATCTGCTGATGATTACCGTCGGGCAGCAAATGCTGAACCTGGCCGATGCAGGGAGTTTCCAATTGTTCAGTCTGGCTGCGGTACTGCTGTCACTGGCTATCATTCCGGTCTCTCTGACGTTGTCTCTGGCGCCCGCACCATTGCCCGGTGTGCGCCTCAACCTCAAGAAAGTGTGGCAGCAATCGCATGTTGGCCTCGGTGGTGCAATAGTCGGCGGCCTGGTGACAGGTGCGTTCTGGGCACTGGGGCCGCTGTATGCCAGCAGTCAGGGGTTTGAGACATTCCAGCTTACGATTTTTATGACGGCCGTAGTGCTCGGTGGTGCGGTCTTTCAATTACCCGTCGGTCGCCTTTCTGACAGGTATGATAGAAGGGTTGTCGTGTTTGCAATGGCGCTGGCTGGCTCCGTGATGTCTATCGTGGTCGCGATCATGCCTATTCTGGCTCCACAGGAAACTATCTGGCTGCCAATAATATTGGCCTTTTTCTGGGGCGGCGCAGTAATGCCCCAGTATGCTATTTGCCTGGCGCATGCCAACGACCGTGCCGCACAGGAAGATTTCGTGATGGTTGGCAGCGGCATGTTGCTAACCCTGGGAGTTTGCTCGGCAATTGGGGCGCCAATAGCCTCGCTTACCATGCGCTACGTCGGCCCCCAGGGGCTGTTTCTGTATTCAGCGGTCTGCATGTTCATTTTCGCTGCGGCAATCGCTGTGCGACGCCGAACACACGTTCTGCCGTTATATGAAGAGAACGAGCCGTTCCGTTCCACCACAGAAATGGCAACGCCCGCCGCCTATGAGATGGACCCGCGANCGCCTGAACCAGAAGAGGAAGATGAAGAGGAAACTGTGAGGGAAACGGAGGCGGCATAACGCAACGCCTGAGAGTTCTTTTGGGGTTTTCGCGTGATTATAATCACCAGCGCCGCAAGCTAACGCTAATACGGCGCCGGTGAGGGCACTCTCTACTATTTCAGGTTATCGTTCGCAAACTGCCAGTTCACCAGAGCCCAAAAGGCACTGAGGTAATCCGGGCGCTTGTTGCGATAGTCGATATAGTAGGCGTGCTCCCACACATCCACTGTCAGTATCGCGGTGAGCGAAGCATCCGTCAGCGGTGTGTCCGCATTGCTGGTATTAATGATTGCCAGACTGCCGTCTTGCTTTTGTACCAACCAGGTCCAACCAGAGCCAAAGTTACCAGCCGCTGATTCTGTAAATTGCTCCTTGAAGGCATCCAACGAGCCAAAGGAAGCATCGATTGCCTTGGCGATATCGCCTGTTGCTTCTCCACCGCCCTCAGGGCTGAGAGAGTTCCAGTAAAAAGTGTGGTTCCAGACCTGTGCCGCATTATTGAACAGTCCGCCGCTGGAACCTTTGACGATAGCCTCAAGAGGCTTGCCTTCAAACTCGGTGCCACTAACCCCACTATTTACCTTATCCACGTAAGCCTGGTGGTGCTTACCGTAATGATAATCCAGCGTTTCGCTGGAGATATGCGGTGCCAGAGCGTCTTTGGCGTAGGGTAATGCTGGTAGTTCAATTGTCATGTTTCCTCCTATGACATTACTTGTGAATTCAGCAGCTATACTAATCGATACTATCGGCTGCAACGATACATCGGGTATTACCGAAGTTTACATTTGCAACTTTCATGTCGCAATTTTCATTCCAACAGTTGCTAAAAAAAGAACGGCATGGTTATTGCGTTCTATACTGGTGCTATACAGAGTTTTTGCCGCACTCTGCTCAAAATTCGCGGTACTGACAAAAAAGGAGATCATCATGGAATTTGGCGGAATACTCGGTTTAATCGTTCTGATACTCGATATCTGGGCGATCGTAAGAGTAGTAGGCTCTGGCGCTGGCACAGGCGAGAAAATACTCTGGACGTTGTTGATTATACTACTACCTGTCATCGGTTTGATCGTTTGGTATGTGGCAGGCCCGAAATAGCTGCTGCCGACTCCTGTCATATATCTTCTAGGTGTAAAAAAATGCGGGGCCATTACTGGCCCCGCATCACTTCCAAGTCAAACTGCTCAATTAGTGGCTACACAGAGGGCGGTCCACGTCCGGTAACCAGATGAATAATCAGCAGGACGATACCAATCACGAACAGCACCCAGGCGATTTGCGACGCAATGGCGGCAACCCCCGAGGCACCCAGTAGTCCAGCAACCAATCCTACAACCAGAAATACTAAAGCCCAATAAAGCATAGTCTTACTCCTTTGATTTCTTGAGTATCAGATTACAGCCAGCTGTTAGCTCTCACTGACCATCAAATTGTTGTTAACGCCATCGACGCCATCTACCTGCTGGGCGATTTCTCCCGCCAGATCCTTCTCTGCAGATGAATCCACGGATCCGCTCAACGTGACAGCATTGCGAACCGTGTCGACGTTGATATCCAGACCATCGGTCTCCTCATTTGCCAGCAACCTGGTCTTCACCTCGGCGGTGAGGGTCGCATCTTCAATCTTGGTGGAAAGCTCACGATCACCGTCCGATCGACCTGTTCTGGCTTCTTCCGGGGCGACCACCACGAGACGATTGGTCACGTCAGTGACGCCATCAACGCCCAGCGCCAATTGTTCTGCGAGCTCCTTGTCCACCTGCGATTCCACCTTGCCGGTGAGTACGACATCTGTGCCCATCACCTCTGGATCGATAGTGAAATTGTTGAGGTGACGGTTAAACAGGTAAATGGTGTCGAGCTTGCCCTCGCGCCAGGCGTCACTTGCTTTTCGCTCGAGGCTGCTGGTGGTTACGTGCTCGCTAGTCGTGTTCGCTTCCTGCCCAGCATAAGTCGGCACGCAAAGCACAGAGCTCAATGCCAGGGTTGTACATGCGAGTCTGATAGATTTCATATTTTTCATGTATCTCTCCTGTAGTTTCATCGGAACCGGTACGCAATGAAATTGGAGGTCAAAGAGACCGCGACCGGCTTCACTGCAGGAGTAGCGAAAACCATGCCAACGAACATCCCGCTGCGTAGAACACGCCTGAATGCCCCTTAAAATCCGGGCCTCGATCGAGTACCGGCAGCGATAATGCACACCAGGCAGGCTAACCAACAGAAGCTCTTTTCGTCGATCCTTTGCAATTCTGACAATCGACAGGGAAACAATTACAAATTGCGCAAGGTATGACACCTGAATCAAAGCCTGCGCTGCAGCAGGCGCGTATCAAGCACTGAATGAACTGACAAAGCAGATCACCAAGGCAGCGCCCTGCGCGCTCGATGAAATACACACTGGTACAGAATATGCATAATCAGGGTTAACCCGACTTTGCAACACCAGGAGTAGTCTTTGTGAACGATGTGATATCGCTATCCGATCTTATCCACAAACGCGTATACACACCTGCGGGTGTTCAGGAAGGCGCAATCGAAAATGTTATGGTTGACCCCTCTTCGGGGATAGTCCGCTTTGCCTGTATCAAGGTAAGCGAGGATGTCTCGATTCTGATGCCGTGGGCTGCGATGATTTTTTCCAAATCAAAAAGTGGTTTTGTGCTGACGCATAGAGGGGAATCGATACTGCGCCGCCGAGCGCTGGATTGATAGCTGCACCCCGTGACCTGAAGCGTTGACACTGACTTCGGAGCTTCGACCTGAATGAATATCAGGGAGCCTCGTACTCATTGAGTCGGTTATAGAGTGTTTTAAGTGAAATTCCAAGACTGTCTGCAGCGGCTTTCTTGTCGCCATCAAAGGACGCCAGGGTAGCCATTATTTGCTTTTTCTCGGTGTGCTCCAGCGATGCTCCGACCGAGACGCGCAGGTAATCACCGGCCTCAACCAGATCAATCTGGCCATCGGGAAAATGCTCCCTCTCCAACTGCTGGTCCGCCATGATGTACGCTCTCTCTATCGCGCTCTTCAGCTCCCTGACATTGCCAGGCCAGGGGTAGCTCACGAGGGCGCTCAGTGACTCTTCCGAGAAATACTTTGCGGTATCGTTGACCTCATTGAGTTCATTGAGCATGTACTGTGCAAGACCTTGAATATCACTACCCCGATTTCTGAGAGGGGGCATCTTCAGTACAAATTGCGCGATACGAAAATAAAGATCCTCCCGCAACAAGCCGTCGTGAATCGCCGTCTCGGGGTCCCGATTGGTCGCCGAAACAAACCTGACATTCATCGAGATATCCTTTGTCCCCCCCACCCGTCGAAACTTTCGGGTCTCCAGAACCCGCAACAATTTCACCTGCAGGTCCATCGACATTTCACCGATTTCATCCAGCAGTAAAGTGCCACCCTCCGCGCGCTCAAAATATCCCGCATGTTGCTTATCGGCGCCACTGAAACTGCCTTTTTCGTGGCCGAACAACTCACTTTCCGCAAGCTCTGCCGATATCGCACCGCAGTTCATCGCCACAAACGGCCCGTCGAGACCCGACATTTGATGCAGTGTTTGTGCCGCCAGCTCTTTGCCGGTGCCGCTCTCTCCAACCAATAGTACAGTGGCTTCGGTTGCAGCGACTTTTCGCACCACCCGGTAGAGCTTCCTCATCGGGGATGAGTTACCCCTCATCAACCCAAACTGATCGACGGCGCAGTTGAGTTTTTCACCGACCTCTTCTGACTCTGCGGTCCACTCCTGTTTGATATCTTCGAGTAGTTCTCCGACAAATTTTTCATCGAGGGGCTTACAGAAAAAATAGCTCGCCTGATGTGCTATGCCCCGTCTGGCACGCACAGGATCATCCACATCGTGCATCAATGCGATCTCTGTATCCTCGTAAAACGGCGTGGAACCCCCGAGCAGCTCAAGCCCCTCTCCGTCATCGAGGTCGAGTGTGATGAACGCTACAGCGATGCTGCGGGAGCGAGTCTCCAGTAAGTCTCTGGCGTCCGCCAGATTATTGCAGACAATCGGGTTCAGCCCCCTCTTCTCCAACAGTGCATGCAGCACTTCGGTGTGCGCTGACTCGGCATCGACAATGAGTGAGCACGGCTTGTTGCGGTTCGGCATTACTTACAAACTCCAAGGGTGGTTTTGGCGAGATCCACAGCATTCTGGAGCGCCATTCATATCTGGGGTGAGGAACGGTAAACACACCCCCTTGGGAATGGCCCCACCGGGCGCCAAATATAACAGAAAGTACCACGTGGTATAGCATCCTTCAGATGCGTCACCACAACGTCCCGATAAATCCTAAACATGGCTTGATACTTGCTTCATGAATACATGTACCGTCGAGAAGACGGCAGTACCAGTATTTCAACTAGCCAATCAGGAGATTACCGATGCAATTTTTCAGTAGAAAGCTTTTGGCGTTACTTTTAGTCGGCTCATTTGGGCTGTTTGCCTTGTCTGCCTGCGAGCAGGATGGACCGGCGGAGGAACTTGGGGAAAAAGTGGATGAGGCCGCTGCGGATGCCAAGCGGAAACTGGACGATGCTACTGATTAGTAGCTAAATTCACCGATCGACCGTGTTATTGCCACGTTTCTCTCCAGGGCCGTTATACTAACCGGGACTGAAACGTGTTCACAGGAGGCACCATGAACGATACCAGCACAATATCAAGCCAGAGTGAAAAATCGGGATCCACCGGCGACCTTAAAGCCGGCAAGGATGCCGTAACGGAAGCCTACGACAAGCTGATGGAAGCGAAAGCCCATTTTCGAAAAGCGGCGGAAGCGGCCGGGTTGGATTTGAAAGACGAAGCCATGGATAAAGTGCATCAGGGCCGTGAAGACCTTGAAGCACTGGGATCACAGGTCGTTGCATCAACCCAGAAAAACCCACTGGCCGCTATCGGTATTGCTTTTCTGGTTGGCTTCGTTTTCTCCAAGCTGATGTCGCGCAACTAATGAAACCTGATCGTGGATGAGTCGCAGTGGACGAAAAACTGAACACACAGACAGCCCAGCAGGAGAATCAACCGGAGAGTGGTTCTGTTGACGCAGCAGACGTCGGCGCAGCGCCCGATGACACTGCGAGTACAGCCGCCATTACGGATCTGCTGGCGCAGTTAGCGGCAACAGGTGCGGACATCACAACGCTCCTCGGGCAGGAGTTACTGCTAGCGCTCGGTGATTCGGTGAGAATCGCCGTGCTAGGACGCACCTTGATTCATTTGGCGGCGCTAGCATGGCTGAGCTTTTCCATACTGGTGTCCTGGATTGTTTTTGACGTCGCCGGCTCGGGGCCATTGGCCGCGCTGACGTTTTTGCTCATTCAGGTAGCTGCAGGGTTGCTCGTTCTGTGGATGATTCGGCGCTATAGCGCCAGCCTTACACTACCGCGCACCCGGGAACACCTGGGAGCCTTGATGGGACGGGGGCGACAATAGTGAGTCGCAAAGAACGACAGCGCAATATCGCAGAGCTGCATCAGCGTCTGGCTGCTCGCAACCAGAAATTGGTCCACGCGCAGGCAAGGACACAGGCGCAGTTGCAAACTCTCAGCCCTGTGTTGCTCCTCGGCGCCGGCCTGGCAGCAGGTGCGCTAGTACACCGGATCGGCTGGCACTCTGCCTATAGCTTATTGGCACTGGCTTCGAGGTACCTTATGGATACCGGCGCACCCGACCCGTTTTCTAACGATTAAAGACACCCCATCGAAACCGCCGGGCAGGCTTCATCACTTGCCATTGTGTGTGGGAAAGGTGTTGTGAATCTCGGCTATCAATTTTGGTAGCGCGATCAGATGGGGCCCAAGAATCGGTTTGCCTGTTGTGAGTAACGCCACAACAAGATTGCGGTCTGGGTCGGCCCAGGTAAAGGTGTTCGACATACCGACATGGCCGAAGGCATGTGGATGATTCCATCCATACAGGCTGAATGAACTCGTGCCCATCATAAAGCCATTGCTATAACGCATGGGCATTCCCAGCATTCTGTCTACTTCAAAATGGGTGTTAGGTGCGTGAACAAGTTTGGCTACTGTCGATGGCGATAGCACGGCTTTGCCGTTGTAGGTGCCATTGTCCAACATACACTGGTAGAGCGTAGCAATACCGCGTGCA
This sequence comes from Halioglobus japonicus, assembly GCA_902705825.1. Classification (GTDB taxonomy): domain Bacteria; phylum Pseudomonadota; class Gammaproteobacteria; order Pseudomonadales; family Halieaceae; genus Marimicrobium. The sequence continues at coordinate 288,048 of CACSIL010000012.1, forward strand.
GTAGTGATCAAGTTTCCGGAGGGAATGATACCTGCGAGAAACCTCGGATCATTCGAAAGCTGCACAACCTCGTCCCAGGGCATACCCAGTATGCGCTGAAACATTTTCGACATGAGCGGGCCCATACGAAACCCGGTCATCGCATTTTGGGCAACCAGCTTCGTTTGTGCTGGTTTCACCCCGTAATCAAACCATTTCAAACCCAACGGCTTTTTGAAGTCACGGATCAGGATATCGCGCACGCCCTTGCCCGTTACCTCTCGCACAACCAGGTCCATGATGAAGCCACCGCTAATGGTGTGGTAGGCAGGCGCGCCTCCTACTTCCTGCGTCGGCTTCATATCCAGCACAAACTCTCGGATAGCATCGATGTTATCCAGCACATCCAGATCGAGTGCCTCAGGCGGCAAAACCGGAATACCTGCACGGTGGTTTAGTATCTGCGACAGTGTAATCTCACCCTTACCATGCCGCTCGAACCCAGGCAGGTAGGTAGCGACAGGCACATCAAGATCCAGCACGCCATCGCCTTCAAGTTTATGCATCAATATGGAGGTCACAGCCTTGGCGGCAGAAAACAGGTTCACCGGTGTATCGACGTGCATGGGCGTGGCATCCGCACCAGGCACTTGCCCCGGCGACACGCCGCGTGCATGACCCACAGCACGTTCAAGAACAACCTCGCCCTGATGATAAATACAACACTGTAGGCCCGGATGAACACCGCTCTTGTAGACATCGAGTGCCCGATCCCATATCGCTTCAATACCTGGCGCCGCAGATTCAACGCCAATATCGGTGAGCCCGGTTATATCTTCGGGGACACGGATTTTACGGGCGGCAAATTCGAGAACACGATTTTTCAATAACGTCACCAGCACTACCTCACTTATTTCGAACACAATTCTCGACGCCAGCTACACAGGTGTTAGCTGGCGGCAATCAATTCTCCCGCCACAGACATCCAACGCTCAGATCGCACTCGGCCAGTGGCTCCTGTGAGTTCGCTATAGCGTACGCAACAGGTCGCGCTCGACAGTGCGGCTCGACACCAACAACAGCACACCGCCAATTGCACCCAACCCCAGTGCACACAGGAGCGCGTAACGTATTGACTCAACACCAAAACTTGGCGCAAAGAGGTCGCTCAGAAACCCGACAAGCAATGGCCCCAGACCGGCCCCGACAATATTGGTAATAAATAACATGATCGCAGCGGCTGTTGCACGCATACGAAGCCTGGCCATATTCTGATTGTAAGCATAGATCGCTGGCACGTAGACATTTAACAACACATAAAAGGGTATAAAACAAAACAGCGACAAAAACGTTGCGTCCGCCAGCAGAAATACCGCACCCAGCGGAAATCCGGCCAGAGTGACCACGACCGGCACCCACAGTCCGCGCGCAGGCGTCTTTTGCGCCATCCTGTCGACCAGTCGGCCGCCCGCAATGGTACCCACGCTGCCACCGATGCCGACAATAAGCCCCATCCAATTACCGATACTTATCGGGGCCATACCGTGAATTCGACCAAAAAACTCGAACCCCCACATCAGAACGGCGTAGCCGGTAAGCGACAACAGAGAAAAACCGGCCATCATAACCACCCAGGTTCGACTGGAAGCCAGAAACCGCAATGTCTGAACAAACGTCGATGACTCCGCGCTGGCCGTCCTCTTTTCCGAATACCCCCGAGGTGGCTCTACCACCGTGAATCGCACCAGCAGGGCAACCAGCAAACCGGGTGCGCCCAGCAAGATGAACGCCATGCGCCAGTCAAAGTACTCGCGCAAATATCCGCCACCAAGATAGGCAAGCCCTGACCCGACAAAAGCACCGGCACTGTATATGGCAAGCGCCGTACCGCGGCGGCTTAAGGGAAAATAATCAGCCAGCAGGGAATGGGCTGGCGGCGTCCCGGCCGCCTCACCAATGCCGACAAACACCCGGGCCAGCGCAAGTTGCACAAAGCTTCTGGCCATACCGGACGCCACCGTCATCGCACTCCAGAGCGTCAACCCGATGGCGATAATATTGCGGCGATTACCACTGTCTGCCCATCGGGCGATAGGAATACCGGCAATTGTGTAAAGGAGTGCGAAGGCAAATCCAACCAGCAGGCCCATTGCCGTATCGGAGGCACCGAATTCCTCTTTGATAGGCCCGATGAAGACAGACATGGCCTGACGGTCAATAAAATTGAACACGTAAACAATGAACAGTACTGCTAGGACATAGTTTGCATAACCCGGCGACAGTGTTTCAGACGGGGTATCTGCTGTGGTACGCGATAACTCATTGTTCGGAGTATTGTTGTTATTCATATGTTTTCTTCGGCAACGGGGCTGGCGCGGTGCCGCTGACCTGTCATGCCCGGTTGGCTATAACAGCAGCTATCTGGAAAATACCTGGATATTCATCTGGAGGGGCGCCTGAAGATTAGGCTGGCACCCTGTGCTTACTGATCTCAGACCAGTGCACTGGACAACGCATGGTCAACCACAAAACCCTGCAAGTAGACAGAAGCGCTGCTAAGTGAACGAGCTGGAGAGCGTCCAGCTCGTTCAAACGTTGGTCACTTGCGAACCGCGTCCTATTCTACGGTGGCCGCTCGAGTGGTCATTTCCACGTCGACCACGTCCCGCCATGGCTTATCGTTAGGACCAATCTCATCGAGGCCTATGGCCGTCTCACCCACACCGGGTTGAAAGAAAGCCAGCACCAGAACGCCCGTTTTGTACATTGACTTGGCTTCAGGTTCCTCTGCGATCTGCATCACTGTGACAAGCGCGTCGTTCACGTTGGACTTGGTATCGGGAAGCAGCGAAATGTCATATACCGTTTCACCGTCCATTCCGGTGTTGCTTAACAGCGTCATATATTCCTGCACGATCTTTACCGCAGCTTCTATTTCAGCGCGCTGCGCATCCGCAGACGCCGAAGCACTCGTATCTGCCTGTGCTAGCTGTATCGGAGCACTTGTTTGCTCGGCAGCTGTGGCCGAATTTGCGGTGAGGGTAATGACGCCGGCGATTGCAAAAATCAATGGTTTAATCATAGGGAAGCATTCCATAATGCAAAGTTTATATGTGGAGTTTTCTGTTGCTAACAGTACACTCAAGTATCATGCTGGAAATATACTAGCACAACGAAATCTAAAAATTATCTGTAATTTCGACCTGTTTTTTTGACGCGAAGTGTAAAGAATTGTGACACTTCATGCCCCCTGTCAGCTCAACATATAGATTCGCTAACCTGGCTGTCGCTGACGAACCGTTGAAACTCACTGCCGCATACCCCAACGCATCGCGTGGTTTAGCAGTTCCCGGTACTCAGGGAGTCTATAGGTCTCTGCCTGGTGCCCTATTGCCGAGTAAAACACCCTGCCCTCTCTCAGGTGATGACGCCAAACCTGGGGATGCTCGCCCGGCATATTATCGATCCAGCCGGGCGCCAATTCACCTTTGGTAACGTAGGAATTTTTGTCCAGCGTCAGTAAAATCTCGTATCCCTTTTCGCGGGGGTTGGAGGCAAAGGCATACCACTCCTCGGCGGGTATACGCCAGGAACTCTGCAGGTGTGCGGTCATTGGCTCACTCGCATCCGTAACCAGCAACTCGGCATCCTGAAACTGTGGCTCCAGTGTATGCCCGTGAAATTGTGTGCCTATCACTTCGTCTACGTACCAATCCCAGTCGTAGGACAGATCGCCACCGGACGCGTGCACTCCCAGCCAGGCACCGCCGGCTTCAAGCCACTGCCTGAGTGCTTGACGCTGATCAACACAGAGAACATCGCCGGACACATTATTCCATACGACTAGCCGAAACTTATGCAGGCTGTCGCGCGTGTGCACAGCGGCATTATCGGTGACATATACGTCCCATCCGTTTGCTTCAGCAAGCTCACTAAAGGTTTGATCGGCAGCAGCAATTGCTGCGCCATGGCGGAAGCCATTGGTTTTGTTAAACACCAGTACGGCCGGCCTTGCAAACACCGGCAACTCGGGGTCCGTCATATCACATTATCTCCCAGGAATTTATTAGGCCAACAGCATAGCGGCGTATTCGAGTTCAGTCATCGAATAACTTGCTGGCCTGCCCTGCAAGAACAGGTCTGAACCAGTCCACAGAGACGTTCTGCAGGTCACCGGGGACTGTCATATTTTTTGCTATGGCCAACCCGCCTTGCAACTCGGTATAGTTGTCGGCACTTGTCAGATACGACTTTTGAGGATTTGCATGAGCGACGCAGTACTGTTCGATGGCCGCGAAGACGGCATCGCGATCATTACACTAAATCAGCCGGATACTCGCAACGCCCTGAGCAAAGAGATTCGCCAGGGTTTATTCAGCGCGTGGGAGCGCTTTGAACAGAGCGCTAAGCTGCGCGTGGCTATTTTGACAGGAGCCGGAGAAAAGGCTTTCTGCGCCGGTGGCGACTTGAAGGAGATGGTGGAAACCGGAATGCAAGTACCACCGCGCGATATGTTTCCTCAGCCCTACGATACCCTTGAGCTATCCAAACCGACGATCGCTGCGGTGAACGGAATCGCGTTTGCAGGCGGCTGGATGATTGCACAAGCCTGCGACCTGTGTGTGGCCAGTAGCGCTGCAAAATTTGCGGTCACCGAAGTCAAGGTGGGTCGAAGTTCCCCGTGGGCAACACCGCTGATTCACATGATTCCACAACGCATCATGATGGAGATCTTGTTGACCGGTAAACCCATCACCGCACAACGCGCTTACGAGATCGGGCTGGTCAACCGTCTGGCAGAGCCCGCGCAACTGCTCGATACAGCAATTGAGCTGGCCAGGGAAATTATGGATGGCGCGCCGCTGTCCGTGAAGGCTGCGCGCGAGACCGTTATGTTATCTACAGAGATGGGGCGGTCGGCAGCGCTACAGGCTGCCAGACATGCCTCAGAGTACTGCTACAACAGCGAGGACGCCCAGGAAGGCCCCCGGGCCTTTGCCGAAAAACGCCCCCCAAACTGGAAAGGCCGATAGCGCGAAGCGCTAGACAACACCCTGCTCAATCATCGCGTCGGCTACCTTGCGAAAGCCGGCGATATTGGCACCCAGCACCAGGTTATTCGAGGCACCGAATTCAGCCGCGGTGTCGCGCACGCCAGTGTACACATCAGCCATGATACCCTTGAGCCTGTCCTCCACCTTATCAAAACTCCAGGTCTGCATACTGGCATTCTGCGCCATCTCGAGCTGGCTGGTAGCAACACCACCGGCATTAGCCGCTTTGCCCGGGCCGAAATACATTCCGCCATCGATAAGGATATCTACCGCCGACTGCGTCGTGGGCATATTGGCGCCCTCCACCACAGCCAGNCAGCCATTGGCCAGCAGCGCTTCGGCATCTTTAGCGGTGAGCTCATTCTGTGTGGCGCACGGAAAGGCCAGTTGGCCTTCAAATCGCCACACAGCATGACCGTCATCCGGGTATTCGCCAACAGGGACAAATTTTGCGTCTGAATGCACTTCCAGATATTCATGTAATCGCAGGTGGCGCACTTCCTTCAAATCCTTCAGCGTATCGAGATCGATGCCTTTGCTGTGGTACAGCGTACCGCTGGAGTCGGAGCACGTTACTGGACATGCGCCTAACTGATATAGCTTTTCGATGGTGTAAATCGCAACATTCCCTGAGCCGGACACCAGGCATGTTTTTCCATCCAGCGATTTGCCCCCATCTTCCAGCATATTCTGGGCAAAGAAGGCACAGCCGTAACCCGTCGCTTCCTTGCGCACTAGTGACCCACCCCAGAGTATGCTTTTACCGGTGAGAACACCTTCGTAGCGCCCCGTCAGTCGTTTGTACTGGCCAAACATATATCCAATCTCTCTGGCGCCCACACCAATATCGCCGGCAGGTACATCCGTGGTCGGACCTATATGGCGATACAACTCGCTCATAAACGATTGGCAGAAGCGCATAATTTCGGCGTCAGATTTTCCCTTTGGATCAAAATTTGCGCCGCCTTTACCGCCTCCAATCGGCAGCCCTGTCAGCGCATTTTTGAATATCTGCTCGAACCCCAGAAACTTGATAATGCTGGCATTAACATTTTTATGAAAACGCAAGCCGCCTTTATAGGGCCCCAGTGCCGAATTGAACTCAATACGATACCCTTTATTGACCTGTACATTTTTCTCATCATCAACCCAGGGTACACGAAACATGATCTGCCGCTCTGGCTCAACAATACGCTCTATAATGGCATGCCTGCGGTATTGCTCATTTGCCTCAAGCAGCGGCTGCAGCGAATCCAACACCTCCTCCACCGCCTGATAAAATTCTGATTGCGCGGGGCTGGTGGTTTGCAGTCTGGTGATTGTCTCGTGAATGTACGACATGATTTAAATATTCCTTACTCTTCAGCTTTAACCAGCTGTGGGCGTGTTCGACTCTGCCATTATTACAACGCAAAAAGGCGCCGCGATCATACACTACCTACATTTTGTTCCTAGTTCAGAAACACTTTTGCATCCAGATCGACACAGTGCTGAAGGTGCCGCTGAATCATCACTTGAAACATCCTGTCGCTACGCTCTCCGGCCGCTGAAAAGCTGGCTCCGAGTATCGTTATCAGCAGGCCATGCATAGCCTGCTCGCGGTATTGTTCCCAACAGGCTTCAAAACCCAGATCAACACCCATACCACGCAGTACCTCACTGTACTCTTGCACCAGATCCCGCTCCCAGCTTCTGCGATCGACCGTGTCGACGCTACCGCCCATAAAGTAGGCGAGGTCTGTCAGCGGGCTGCTCTCACTGGTTGTCTGCCAGTCAACCGTGCACACTGCATTGTCATCAAACAGTATATTTTCACTGCGAAAATCACCGTGTACCAGCGTTTTGGGGCCCTCGAAACGCGATGCGAAGCGACTGTGGCGATCAACATAGTAAGCGCCGAACGCCTCACATTCTGAACTGATGCCGCCGCCGAATCGCTCCAGAAAGCCCGGCCAATACTCCTGCAACAGTGCCTGTCCGAATGCGCCACCATCATCGCGCGCCTGGCTCATAACAAAATCATGCGCGCCGACGCTCTCATCGCCATAAAAGGCCACGGCAAGTTTAGCCGCCTCACGCATCGCCCGTTGTGCATGTACCAGAGATTCACCGACCAACTGACTGCCGGGTTCCGCCGGTGCCATATCCTCCATCACAGTAACAAATAACTGGCGGTCATCGGTGATCTCGTTCGCGTAGATGACAGGCGTGCGCATACTCGTCCGATCCGCCAGATGTCGATAGAACATCACCTCGTTATAGTAGGCGCCCTGAGCACCTGCCATCTCCCGCGCTTTTTCATCTTCCGCGGGAAATTTTATGATCACAGAATCCGGAGCGTTGCCCTGCTCTGACTCATACTTCAGTGAAAAGCGGGCGTTATCGCCCATCTTACCCGTACCGATAATCTTGTATTCCAGTGCGCTCACTTCGCCCTGACCGAGCTGTCCGGATCCTTGCAGGACCTGTGTCAGCCATTGTGTTGTGACCATCTCTGGTTGCGTGACAATATCTACCAAAATATTTACCCCTGCAGGTGTTCCTGTGAACGGCGAGTCAGGCCCTGACAAGGCCCAATAACTCTCCGATGGATTCCATCTGATCAAACCGACGTAGCGCATCAAGCATGGAATTGATGTTCTCTTCGCTGGCGGCGACAGAAGCGCATGTTATAAATTTCTGTTCCAATTGCTCCGCGGTAAGTGGATTCGCGGCACTGCCTTTTGCGTATTCGACACCGCCTGATATGCGCTGGCCATTATCCAATGTCAGTTCGATAGTTACCGGAAAGTGGCCGCGCTTCAACTCATCGGCAGAAGACTCATTCTTCCTGTAATGGCGTGTCACCTTAGCCATCAGCGCCTGAAGAGGAGCGCTGTGTACCTCGGCATCAGCAAACTGGGCGGGACCCATTTCGCGCTGCAACAGCGCCTGGGCAATACAGTACTCAACGCTGAACTTGGCTTCGTCGGCAGTTGTCGGACGGGTATGCAGCAAAATTGTTCTGGCTGATTCCGGAATCGTAATACTAATCCCGACAATAGCGTCTGGAGAAAATGGGTTCGAACTGATGAGTTCCAGTGCGCAATCAATCGATGAATGATTTGCCGCGCAACACGGATAGGGCTTGAAATTAAGGCCGCTTTCCAGAAGAGAAAAACGTTCATAGTCGGCGACGGGAGAGCCTGCTGAATTCACCCCGGCTTCCTCGCTGGGAGAATCAACCTCACCGAACAAGTGAAGATAGCCAAATCGCCCTTCCAGCGCGGTATTACTTGCTCCTATACCTGCACGTGCAAGCAGGGAGGCTCTGACGCCTGAGGCACAGGCGTGACCGGCGGCAATGGGTTTAGCTTCACTCCCACTATTCTCTCGTAATCCGGCCGATGTATTGGCAGCCAAACCCAGTGCATTGGCTATCTGTTCCTGATTCAAGTCGAGTAAGCAGGCACAGGCCGCGGCCTGCATGACCGGCCCCAGAACACCAACGGGAAACCAGCCTCGTTGAATCAACGCTGGGTGCGTTTCATTGGCAATGATGATGCCAACCTCGAAACCAACCTGATAGGCCCGGATAACGTCGTAACCGCTCTTGCCCTCGGCCTCGGCCAGCGCAAAAAGCCCCGGCAATAACTGATTGCTGGGGTGAGCCACCATATGCGTGTTGATGTCGTCCAGCTCAAGACTATGCGCGGCAATTCCATTGTAAAATGCCGCGTCGGAAATCGATGCAGACAGGCCCGTTGCCCAAATACTGGCAGGCCCCTGCGCGGCGCAATGGAGTGCCATCGCCTTTTGGAATACGCAAGACTTTGCGCCGGCCAATGTCACTCCGACATAATCGGCGGTGGCTGCTTTAATAATACGAACAACATCACCCGGCAATCCCTGCCTCGGATAGCATGCTATGAACTCTGCAAGTTCCTGCGTCTTAAGCATCGTTGTACAATTTCGTCATTAGGAATGATTCGAAGACAGGTGGTTGCCACGCATGTGCAAAGCGTCAAATAGACTACGCGACAAGCTTTGCGAGACTAGCAAAAGCTCCCGCTATTTGCCCGCAGAAACCTAACTGCTTGTAGCTCTGTTTCGGTAGAGGTCGGCATCAACGACGGCGGCCATTTTATCCGGATCGAGATTGCCGCCGAGAAAATTGGCTACATCAGCGCTCACATCGCTGGGACGATCGATCAAGTCGCGGTAGTTGACGCTGACAACACGTATGTTCGATTTTGGCCCCATCCAGATGTAGATATCTTTCAGGTGGTTCTTGTAAGCGCGAGTCAGTTGCTCCGCTTCAAGTTCAGCGCCATCGCTACCGCGGTGCTCAATCATCTTGGACTGTGAGGCGATTATTTCATCGAGGTCGCGACGCATGAAAATCAGGTCATACTCTTTCCCATCGGGAAGGTACTTGAGCAATGGCGACACAACCTTTACGACTTTCCCCTGGGCATCCTCAACCCAGGAAGCGTCATCCTTGAGTTTCTGCACAATCTCCAACTCGTAATACCCCTTGGGGTTGTCCTTGTCGGGCGTGCGTAAATCATCCGTAAGCGCTTCCATGCCCGCGCCGACCAGCATTTGCATCATGGCCGACGTACCGGACCGGGGAAGGCCAGAAATAATTGTTATCCTGTCGCTCATACTATTTACTCGATCAGTTTCATCGGAGGGAAAACTGCCATCTCGCTCGGCAGTCTCTCGCCGCACAAAAAGCGCCCTGTGTCACTAGCATAGCCGCATTAACTACAAATTTGGAGGCATTTCCCGAATTTTTCGAGCGATTTCACGCCTACTGTGCACAATATAGCAAGTTTGCATAGATGAAACTGCAACCGGAAACGCAGGCCTACACAGGTGGCCGTTTTATGGACTATTATGAGGCTCGTAACGACACAGCGCATGCCTGAAGTGCATGTGAAGATAGTATCGAGAGAATATTGCACTTATATTGAAAGCGTGGCGAGGCAAAGTGTCGCTGTAGCACTGTATCTCGAATCTGATCTTATTGTGATTTTCAGCTTTTTGGGCGCGCATATGCCAGACACCCCAAAGCCGGACAAACCCCATATCTTTCCTGGACAGTCTGTGCCGGGCATTCGTCAGAGGAAATTGCATGCGCTCATTAACCCGTGAAAGACTGCTCCCTACGTCGGGTACAGCAATGGCGCTCGCCCTCTCTTTCATCATGGGCTTCGCGGGAATATCTCCCCTGGCCTCCCTACCTGCCCATTCCGATGAAGGGAGTAGTGCCATGAATAGCACTGTGACAATTGCAGCGGGCGCTATCAACGGCACTCAACTGAGTACCGGTGTCCTCGCGTTCAAGGGGATACCTTATGCCACTGCGCCGGTAGGCGAGCTTCGCTGGAAACCACCCCAACAGCCAAAACCCTGGACTGGTGTAAAGAGCACACAGCGGTTTGGGCCACCCTGCCCGCAGCCGGCTGACTCGAGAAGCCCCCTGTTTGATGCCGATACAGCCTCCGAAGACTGCCTCTATCTCAACATCTGGACACCTGCGAAAAAGGCGGGCGACAAGCTCCCCGTCATGGTGTGGATACACGGCGGTGGATTCATCTCGGATACCGCATCGCAGGACTTTTACAGCGGGGAGAGATTAGCGCTGAAAGATGTCGTTGTCGTGAATTTCAACTATCGCATCGGGCCGCTGGGTTTTCTGGCGCACCCACTGCTTTCAAAAGAGTCTGAGCACAATGTGTCAGGCAACTATGGTTTGCTTGACCAGATTGCCGCGCTCAAGTGGGTGAAGGAAAACATTTCAGCATTTGGCGGTGACCCTGACCGGGTGACATTGTTTGGGGAATCTGCTGGCGGAAGAAGTGTTGCTCACCTTCTGGTAAGCCCTCTGGCAGACAGCCTGTTCCACGGCGCTATTATGGAGAGCAGTTCCACCTACAGGCCTATACAGCACATACGTGAGCAATGGTATGGACGACCGGCCATGGAGAAGGTGGGTGAAGATATCGCCCGACAACTCGGCAGCGCACAAGCTGAGGACCCCATCGCAGACATGCGCAGTAAATCTGTCGAAGCGCTGTTTGACGTTGCAAAACCCAGATTACCGGGGATGTCAGTTTCCTCAAATGACGATTCAGACAACGGCTACCCCTTTGAGCCTATCGCTGACGGCTGGGTCATACCCGACGACCCTGGGGATCTATTCGATAAACACAAAGCCCACAAGGTACCGGTAATTGTCGGCTCAAATGCCGATGAGGGGACTCTATTTTTGCGCAAGGCGTTTTTCATGACAACGCGCAGAGCTCGCGCTTCGATTGACGCTGCCTACCCCAAATACGGTGACAAAATTGCCGCGGCTTATGAACTGGAGGCCGATGATACCGAGCCCAAGCAAGTACTGAACCTGCTGTCCGGGGACATGAACTGTGCAGCGCCAATGCGCTCTATTGCACGGAACATGGTGAGCTCTGGCAACACTGTCTGGCTTTACTATTTTTCCTATGTGCGCAATGACTTCCTGGGCAAACGATTGGGTGCCTGGCACGGTAGCGAAATTCGTTTTGTGATGAACAGCCTGGACAATGGCAAAGCTAAAGTTGAGCCACGCGACCGACAAATGGCTGAAAAGATAAGCAGTTACTGGACCAACTTTGCGAAGACGGGAAACCCCAATGGCCCGGGCTTACCCCAGTGGCCCAAATTCAGCATAGCCTCGGGTGACTATCTTGAACTGAATGAGACAGTGGTCGCCAAACAAAACCTCCGTAAGGACACGATAGATCTGGTCGCTGAGATTGAAGTAGAGCGCCGTAAAAACAGAAGAAGCCAATGACGTTCAAACTCGTCGCGAGGTATCTCCGCCGATGAAATGGGCAGCACCTGCAGCTGACTATCAGCGGAGCCTGACACCGCTGGAGCGACGCTTTTTTCGCGCGCCCAATTCCTGCGTGATTCTAGCCCTGCAGATTAAAGGGTATGTTGATCCAGCGGCGTTACAGACAGCAATTAACAGCGTACAAACACGCCATCGACTGCTACAAACGCGCACGGTGGTAGATGAAGATGGTCATGCATGGTTTACCACCGACGGCGTTGAGGGCATCGAGGTGTCAACAATCGCACGCCTGAGTGATAAACAGTGGCTGCAAGAGTCATTGAGCATTCAGACAATCCCCTTCGCGGCCAGCCGGCCTCCGATAGTATTCAGACTGTTACACGCCTCTGATCGATCAGACCTCGTCATCTCATGCCACCACATGATTTGTGACGGCTTATCCCTGACCTATCTCGCGCGGGATATCATGGAATCTCTCGCATACCCCGACAGGAAAGTCTCTCCGCTGGGTGATCAGGTGCCTGCGGTTCGGGCCAATATTGATGCCGACATACAGCTCGACGCGAATCGCTTGAATGCGATTCAGCAGGCAAATACCACATGGGCAAAACAGAAAGTGGTTTTTGGCGAAAATGATTACGCGGATTTGTTCGATGCCTACTGGAATAACTATACTTTCGATGCTCGCACTATAGCATTCAGCCCCACGCAGACCTCTCGCCTGCTTGATCGCTGCAAGCAAGAACGGGTCACCGCCAATACCGGACTGCTTGCACTGTTACTGCACACGCAGTATCTGGTGCAGGGTGACACCGAGGACTTTTTACGTCGCACCGGGGTAGCTGTAAGCACCAGGCGTTTTCTATTGCATCCACCCGGAGAGGCTGTGGGTCTCTATGCGGCTGGCGCCATGTTTGACTTCCCATGTAATACAGGCGATTCCCTGTGGAAATTTGCACGCAAATTGCACAAAGTTATTACAGCGACGGCATCCAAAGAAAGTATATTGAAAGGATTAGCCTACGCGGACTCTATTGACCCTACGCTCCTTGATGCAGTGCAGATGAAGCGGTTTGGATGCTGGATAGACACCGACGCCAGAGGGTACAAGAACATTTCTGAATTCTGCGCGCGTGACGATGTGATCTCAGCAATGGAAAGAAACAGAGCGCAGAATGCCAAACGCGGAGTCCTGCTGACAAATCTTGCCCGGGTGGACTTCCCCTCAAATGAAGGCCAACTCGAAATAGAGAACCTGTTCTTTTACCCGGGTACATCCGATATATTTGAAAAGGCATTCGGAGCGGTGACCTATAACGGTAGCCTCAACGTGTTACTCAGCTATATAAGGGAGTGTATCGACGAGGCGACTGTGTCCAGTTATGTGGATATGTTTGAGTCAATAGTAGAAAACGAATTTGGTAACAGCTAACACTTGGAGTCATCGGGGTTCTTCCGTGCACTAACAAGGCGCCCTTTATCTATCGAACGATCTACTGAAGAATCCGAGGGCCGCGAGATCAGAGAGTAAAGACTACCGTCTGGGCTCGAAGTTTCCGGCGGCGAAATTTCACCGCTGCAACTGCTTTACAGGCTAACCATCACTGCGACGTCGCCAGTTTTTTGCGCAGCGCAGAAACCGGATCGGTGTCTGCGGCAAGATCCTCCACGGCACCCTCGAAGGTCAGCGCGTCTTTGGAAAAAGCAAACGCAGCAGCCGACAGATAGCTACCGGTTCCAACGGAACGCACGACGACAATTATCTCAGGCTGCTGATCGCCCTTCACATCAGCAACAATGGCTTTCTCAACAACACCATCGCGCGCGCGAATCAACCCAGCGATAAAAAAAGTGGTTTCATCGGGCGCCTCTGCGGCCTCGTAAAGGCGCACACTGAAGCTGCCGATAGAGCGGGGCTCGAAATCCCCCTCTGCAATCACCGCTGTTTGTCCACCAGGGAGTGCCAGCTTACTGGTAAAGCGGTCTTGCGCCACCGCATGACCTGGTGCGGACAACAATAAAACAATGGCAATTACGCGAATCATAATCATGGCATCTAACCTCTGTGCAGGCGACGGTGATAAACCCCGTCATGACACTACATTACACTTGGGTGGACGGTGAAATCTACCGAGCTCGATCAAAACAATGTAGCACAATGGGTATACTTTCAATGTGCCCTCATTCAATGGGAACAGATGGGAGAGCTCTTGCTTGCACAGCCTGCCTTCCCATTGTCGCCCAAGGCGGATACACCGTGGAGAATACCGCCTTCGCTGTCCAGCCTCTCCGTCTAAACGTTCGGCCTTTTCGCTGAGATCAGCAGGCATACGCGAGGATGCTCGCCAAAGAGTATGGCTTTTGCAGCTGTGGTTATTTCATCATCGATTGTCTGCGAGATTTTGAGCGATGCGAGATACAAATCGAAGTTTTCACGGGTTGCCACAAGCGTGTCTTCGGTAACATTGAATATCTGAATATCGACAAAACCCTGTTCAGCCAGAATTCGCTGATAGGTCGTTTCAATATCCAGCACCGTCCGCGGCCTGTTTTTTGACGAAAATGTCTTGTCGCTGCCTAATTCTGTCGATATCTGTTCGAAACAGGCGAGCACGCCACCTGGCCGGAGGAGGCGGAAGGCTCCGCTGAGTAACTTCTCTCTACGACACAGTTGATCCTGCCCGGCTATCCAGACAACCGCATCAGTTGATTGCGGTGGCTGCTTCAGTTTCGCCAGATCCGCTTTTTCAAAAGTAACCTGAGCATCGCCATGCGAGCAGGCGTGAAACTTTTCTCTATCCGCTGTTATACCTACTACAGTGGTGTCCGCAAAGAAGGATTTCAGGTAAGCAGTTGTTGCGCCAACACCACAACCGAGTTCGACAATATGCTGTGGCGCCTCGGGTAAGAAAGCGGCGACTTCTGCCAATAATGCCTCACTCGATGCCTGCCCGTCGCACCGGCTATTGGCCCAGAACCCAAGGTGACGGCACCCCGTATTACCGAAAAACTGTTCTATGATACTCAGTGCGACAGCATCAGCACCTCGCTGGTAATCCATCTCTGAACCGGGCGGTAGATATTTTGCGCTGTCACCATTTTTATCACTACCACCTGCAGCCTCCCCTACCCAAACTTCGATTCCGCCGCGAGCGTTATCTTCATATCGCCACCCCGCTTTGCGCTTCACTGCGACTTCGGGACCAAAAGGGTTTGCCATACCAATGAACAGGCCATGAGGTGTCGACACCATGGTTCTGGCGCCATAGTTAAAGTGGTTGTCAAAACCATTGTGTGTGACCGACATCCAGCGCACACCATCTCGCGTTCGCCAAATATCACAGCCTCCATAGTCCCTGACCAGATCGTCAAGATCGATATATTCGGCGGTCCGTCGCATAACATCAGACCAGTTATCTCTGTGTATAAAGGGCAGCGACATCATCCAGTCAAACGTACCCGCATACAGCCACCCATCGTGGACATTCATCGACCACAGGTAGCCGGCGGCAAACTTGCCAAAGCCCGCGCCCAGCCCACTCAGCGGCACTTTCAGTCCCTGCGGCGTCATGCGGGGGTCGCCCACAACAACGTCCCATGAATTATCGGGGCGAATTCTTAAAATTTCACACGGTGCGGGCCCGACATTCAGATCCGGATCACGCCCCCCTCCCTGTATAGCCGTGCCGACATATAAATGGTCGTTAAACGCGGTAAGAGTCATTGCGATCTGGTTCAGTTGGCCACGGTGTCCCCCCTTGTCCATGACTAATTCCCACTGGTAAGGAGGTGCGCCCTGAGCCGATGTCTTCCATATCTGGAATCCCTCATTCGGATTCATCGTACCGGCGTAGAGGTGATTGTCGAAAACCTCCATATCAAACACCGTGGCGTTGTTGGGCGTTCCGAAGCCAGGTTCGCACGCCAACTGCCAGTGATCGTTCGACGGGTCGGCGTTTACTGCTATCACCATGTATCCCGCTTTGTTGGGCTCACGCGCTGTTGCTCCGACAGCGGGCGCGGTAAACATCAAACCTCGAAACTGGATAAGCGCGCGCACACCCCGTGGCTTATATTCTTCGGGAAATCGCAGGCCCGGTTCAGAAACCTCCACAAACTCTTCACCATCAATCGAGCGCAACAGCAGTGCCTCGGGATTCTGGTGACTACCCATAGTAGGCACATACAGAGCCGGTTCTGGGTCGCTACTACCTTGAAACACCAACATGGCCCTGAACGCGATACTGCGCGGCACTTCAAACCCGTCTGCACCGATAACAAGCGGTGCATGGTAGACACGCTTCCACTGTGCCTGTGTTGGGGAATAGCGCCATATCTCTGCGCGCAGATCAAAATCAAAGGGGCCTTGCGGAGTCTTCACCGGCCACACATCAGAATCCCAGCCCTTGCCTCCGGCCATCTTCCTCCAGCGTCCCCGATGCGCCAATACAGCGCGCGTGGTACCAACGTAGAGATGCCCCTTGAACCAGGCCATGGAATGCGGATAGGAGTTGTAACCGTCACCGAAGCCCCGTACAGCGACCGGACGAAAATTACCGGCACTCAATCCACCGGGAGTCGACACGTTTCGGGCATCATGTTGGTTATTATTCAAATGCTATCGGGTAGACACAGTTAGTCTGGATTGCTGTGGAGGTGATTCAGGCCTGCAACCAGATCGTCGAGTTCTGGATGCAATACCGACAGCCTCGGATTGATTGCCAACGCCTCATCTATTTCGGTAGACACTTGCTCCGGTTGCCCCATTTTTGAATAGAGCCTGGCGAGACCGTAATGCGTTTCTGCCGATTTCGGATTAACCAGAAGCGCCTGCCGAAAGTTTGTCAGTGCCAGCGCGTACTCGTCCAACTCCAGAAACGCCATACCCACCTTGTGAAACCCTTCGTACAGTTGCGGGTTGAGTTGCACCGACCTCTGAAACTCACGCACAGCATCAGCATACTCTTTCTTGGCAAAATATATATCGCCTAACAGTTGATGTGCGCGCGCAGCGCCGGGATTCAGCAACAGCGCTTGCTGGACCTCGCTCAGCGCCTCTGACTCTTTCCCCTGTTCCGCCAGAATGGAGGCTAGCTTGAAGTGCACAAGAGGCAGTTGCGTATTGTATTTCACAGCCAGTCGATAGGCCTTAATGGCCTTTTCAGCGTCGTCTGTGCTGGCGTAAAGGTCTCCCAACATCAGATAGCCGAAACTGTCTTCGGGAGCGTACTCGACGGAAAGCTCGCAGAGATGGATCGCGGAAGGAATATCGCCTGCTTCCGATTTCAAATGGGAAAGAATCAGGTAACCCTTTGCCATCGAGGGGTCCAGCTGCAGGGATTTTTCACATGCGGTAGTAGCCTCGGACAGCTGACCTTGAATCAGGTAGATCCAACCCAGCACGAGATGCCCCATGGGATGCTGCGGATCGTGCTCAATGATATCGAGACACTCTGTGAGCGCTTGCTCGACATTACCCTTCTGGACGTATGCCTGCACCACCTGCAAGCGCGACAGATTACCAGTTCCCAGGTCTTTCAGCGTTGGAATATATTCATTCACAGTGGATACCGACTCATGCTGTAACCAAAAACCCCAATTGGATAAACGGCTGAATCAAATTCAACTAAAAAAAATGCCGAGCGACTTATAATATGCTAATAATGTACTGTTTACTATTTGAAGCGGCGCTTCAGGGCTTCCTAAAATAAAATGATTTGTGACATGAATAACAGTTCAAAAGAGAATGCGTCCCGAAAACGCGAACCGGCCCACTGCTGCTGCCGATCATAGGGCAAATCACATGCGACCAAAGCTTTCCCAGGAAGCTGAAATTCTAAAAATCAAATCGAACAGCTTTATTATCATCAATAAGGCGGATGATCGGCGCATACAATGCAGCCAGAGGGAGGTCGATCTGCTTTCCCTGATCGACGGTTCCAGAACCCTGCAACAGATTTGCGAAGCCTATGCACAGCGAACAGGACAGACACTTGCAATCCGACACCTGCAGGAATTTCTTAATCACCTGGCAGAGGTAGGCCTGGTTCCCAAAGAAGGCTCCGACGACACACAGACACAACGTAACCGCAGAAGAGATAACAGAAGCCAATCCTGGATAAACCGACGCATTGACTGGGTGGAAAAAGTTTTCGGTTGGATACTGCACCCCGCTGCACTTATCCCGGTCTTTCTACTGATAGTTCTCGCGACCACCATACTGATAAAGTCAGCAGACGCTATGCTGGAGCAATTCCAATCGGCCGCAATAGATTATGGCCTGCTACTGGTACTTTTTGTATTTCTGGGAAATGTACTCGTGGTGACCTTGCCACGTGAGATTTTGATGGGTGTCGCCTGTCGCAAATTTTCCGGGCATATTGCCAGTATAAGACTGTATTTTTTTCGTCACATTGTGCCCTACTTTTTTTGCGATATTCAGGATTCACTGGCCAGGATAAATCGGCGCGGACAATGGACACTACTGATTCTTCGTCCGCTGAGTAACATCTTTATCGTTTCGATCGCAGCCATTCTGTGGAGACTTGCACCCGATGGCTCCGCGATCTCTCTGTTTATTCTGATTGTTATGGTAGCAGCGATAATATCGGTAGTGGTGATGCTCAACCCATTTGGCCGCGGCGATGGCTATACGCTGATTTCCTACTACTACGGCATTCAGGATCTGCGCGACTGGGCGATGTCTGAAGCTCGGAATATGGTGTTGTTTAAACCCGGAAAAAGGGCCTGTAGCGAGCACCGCCGCTTCTGGCTGCGAATGTATGGAACGGGCATATATGTCTTTCAGTTAGTATGGTTTTCTTTCATAATCGGGTTGATTGGATGGCTCCTTATATCCCGATTCGATGGGTTTGGCGTACTTCTCTTAATCACTTTGCTTATCTGGTGGTACAGGGATTCAATAGAGAATAATTTAGTGAAAACTGGCTGGTATCAAAGACTTGTAAAGGCGCTTGGGAAAGAACGAGCCGATTGGCTGTTACGGCTATCGTTCGTCGGAATTGTTATTCTCATCGGTTTTGTTCCCTA
Organism: Halioglobus japonicus; assembly: GCA_902705825.1. GTDB lineage: Bacteria > Pseudomonadota > Gammaproteobacteria > Pseudomonadales > Halieaceae > Marimicrobium. The sequence goes on from CACSIL010000012.1 coordinate 306,954, forward strand.
TGACTACGAAATATCCGGTGAAGTTCGACTCATGCCTATCGCACAGCAGGGCATTCGAGCACAGATAGACGACGAGATTCTGGCTGTACACGTCAAAGAGGGCGATCTGGTACAGGAGGGGGATCTTATAGCGACCCTCGCTGGGCGCGAAGAACGCGCCGCAGTGCAGACGACACAGGCGGAATTGGCAGCGGCGAGAGCACAGCTGGAATTACTCGAGGAAGGCACGCGAGAAGAAGATATAACCATTGCGCGCCAACAAGTAGAGGAATACCGGATACAACAGAAGTTTCAACGCTCTGAAGTTGAGCGCCTGAAGGTGCTTGATCAAAACAGCTATGCAAGAAAAAAGGATCTCGATGAAACGGTAATGCGTTTAAACGACGCGACCAACAGCATCGCTTTGGCTCAGGCAAACCTTGAGCGGGCAATTAGCGGCCCACGTCCATTTGAAATCAGTGCCGCACAGGCTGAAGTAAGTCGGTTGGAAGCATTGTTGGCACACAATAAGGTCATGCTTTCCCTTTGCGAAATCCGCACCAACCTGTCAGGCCAGGTAATCACAGTCAACACCTCCGATCGTGTCGGCAACACAGTTGCTCCGGGCGACCTGATTCTGGTCGTTCAGGACACTTCATCACTGGAGGCCGAAATCGCCGCCGAAGAATCGGCAGCCGGACGTATAGAACCCGGTATGCCCGTTGAGATCAGGTTGCGAGGGCTTGATGGAGAACTGCTAACAGCCCAGGTAACCCGCGTATCAATGAACGCCGTCAAGGAATCCGACTTCCAGGTTGATTTGTTCCGAACAGACCGGGAAGCCCAGCTCGAACTACAAAGACAGACAAAAACGGATAAAAAAATTCGTATCTATGCTGCACTTGAAGAACAGGATGAAGGCCTCGTGCCCGGCATGACAGGCACGGCACGCATCTATATCAGCTCCGGGACACTCTGGGGCGCGCTGGCCAAGCCGGTTCTACGCTTCTTCCGGGTTGATGTCTGGTCCTGGCTGCCCTGATCGCACTAGTAGTCGTACGCAGTTCGAATAGCAGCGTCGTCGAGTACTGGAATACTATCGCTGTTCAACTCTGGCAGTGAGCGCCCAACCTTCAGGTTGTGCTCGCCTAGCTGAGGGCCTGGCTGCACAATTCTTTTCATGCCATCCAGTTTAAAGGGCACGCCCACAAAGTGCGCCTGACTGGCACGGGCATCCTCGCTGCCTGATGCCGCTGAATGAAAATAATCGCGGGATTTCAGGTGTGGATCGTCGGCAAGTTCGGCGACATTCACCACGGCTGCAGCAGCGACGCCGGCGCGCTGCAACTCCGCCATCAGCGCAGTATGTTCCCTGGTTGTCGTCCACTGCATAATCACGTCATCCAACGCATCCTGATTCTCCAGGCGACTCTCGTTTGATGTAAAACGTGAATCATTCTGCAGTGTAGCCGCAACGGAGCTATCGGCATCTGTCGGGGATTGCTGTGCTTGCACAAGCTGGCAAAAAGCCGACCATTGTTGTTCAGTCGTGATCGATAGCGTAATCCAGCGATTCTCGCCAACGCAGGGATAGCATCCCTGTGGCGCAAAATATTTACTGGCGTTGCCCACAGGGGTGCTGGTTTCGCCGTCGATCCCCCACTGCAACAGTTGCTCGCCAATAAGCGCATGCGAGGCCAGCTCCATCTGTGAAAGATCGATAAACTGCCCCTGCCCTGTAAGCCTGCGGTAATGCAGTGCTGTGGCAATTGCTGCAGCACCTCCTATACCATTGATCACATCCATCTCTCGAATGCGTTGCGGCGTGGCATCATTCTTGTAGCGCGTCAGGCTTTGAATACCCCCTAGCCCCTCCATAACGGCACCGTAAGCACAGTAATCCGCATAAGGCCCTGTTTCACCAAATGCCGACATAGAGAGCATGATGATGTCTGGTTTCAGTGCGGCCAGGGTTGCGTAGTCACAACCGAGCCGGGTCATTACGCCAGGCCGTGAATTCGACACACACACGTCGGCAGTCTCGATCAGTTTATGCAGCATGTCGCGATCTGATGGACGGTTCAAATCCAGCGCCACGGATTGCTTGTTACGATTTATCTGATCCCACGGTGCCTGCTTATTGTATGCCTGATCCTGCGTGCGCCCTCCGCGGAAAAAACACAATCGCCCGGGGTACTCGATCTTGATGACTTCGGCACCGTAATCAGCGAGCAACCTTGTACAGTGAGGCCCGGCCCAGCTATGCGTAAAGTCGATAACCCGAAGCCCTTCCAGTGGCTGTCGTGTACTCGCCGCGACAGCTGTGCCTCCGCCGACAGCGCCGCTACGTTTTGTCTTGCGGTCAGGCTCACCAAGACCGCGCAGAAGTGTATCGTGCTCTCCCAACGCGGGCGCAGGTCGGGTTATCCATGGGGTTGCATGCATTTTGAAGGGGGCATCACAATAGCGGACCGCACCCAGTTCGGGGTGTTCAACTGTTTGGAAAAAATGCCGGGCCTGATGCTGACTGGAATCAAAAGCCTCGCCGAGGCTCGCGACATGGCCGAAGCTCATACCATTGTGTTGGCCAATTTCGAATATATCGTCTCTGGACATTTTTTCAGCCCAGTCTTTCACATGCTGGTTTATCAGCGCCCTATTCTCGATTCTGTCACGCAAGTGATAGAACTCCTCACTGGCCAGCACGCTATCGCCAAATAACTTCGACCCCTGGGGCCAACGCCTAAATGGCGCGCCTATAACAGTGACGTATCCATCTTTACAGGCAAAATTTCCCCAGGGCACAAAGGGATGCGGCCCACGGGTCGCCACCGTTCCCTTCGCCAGGTAACCATGCACCCTATTTTCAATCTGCTCGATGCTGCTTTCCATAATAGACAAATCGATATACTGGCCGGTGTGACTCGATTGCCGTTGTTCCAGTGCGAAGAGGATCGCAAGATAGCCATGCAGGCCCGCGATATACTGGTTTAACTTCGGCCCCGCAGACAGAGGTTCCCGCTGCGGTGATCCGGTACTGTCCATAATGCCGCTTAGCGCGCTGAGCTGGATCTCCTGTGCTTTGAAGTCACGGTATGGGCCCGTTTGGCCAAAGTTTGAAATGGAGAGCATAATGATGTGCGGGTTGATTTGTTTCAATGCATCATAGTCCAGCCCTAGGCGAGTCATTACACCCGGCGAAAAATTTTCTACGACAACATCCGCGCCCGCTATCAGCGATAGTGCGCTCTCAAGTCCCGCGGGAGTCTTCAGGTCCAGAGCAACACTCTTTTTCCCCGTATTCAGCCATAGAAAAGAAAGGCTATCGGCGGATTGACCCGTGTTTTTTGCAAAGGGGGGAATAGATCTCTCGGGATCACCACTTCCCGGAGGCTCTATCTTTATGACATCAGCACCAAAACCAGCCAGTAGTTTGGTGCAGTAAGGGCCAGAAACGCGGTGAGTAAAATCGACTACACGGAGGTCATCGAGTGCACCGCGTTCGTTGTGCTCAGTTGTCATTTGCTCTCCGCTGCCACCGCCTCCCGTGCCCGGCCATGCTCGGTCACTTTACGGTCGTGCAGTTTCAGCGCGCTGTTAGCGCTCTGGGCTGAGGCCAGAAATGCAGCCACTTCAATCCCGAATGTCTGCGGTTGGGACAACGGAAAAAAGTGCCCTGCTTGTGGCGCCACCACAGCGCTACAATTTGGCAACAGCTTCTGTAATCCCAGAAAGGAATCCTGCAACGTGGTGTGCGAGCCGTAGTAAACCATCACCGGCTGGGTGATCTGGCTGATTTGTTCTGAGGTAGGCCCATCAATGAACGATATTTCTTCGCGCGCCCTGGTTGTCTGCAGTAGTTTCAACCATTTATCGGCGGATCTGGCACCACCACCGAATGGAGCAAATGGCATAAACAACGGACTGCCCTTAAGTTTGTGCCGCTCCGAACGCCATTCAGGCGTAGCTAGCTGCTCCAGCAACCAGATACCCGAATCTCTTTCATCGTCCGGAATATGAAGCCCCAGCGCATGCAACTTAGGCAGCGCCTCAGTCGCGTTAGGCCAGTCCCTGGCGTAGTTACTGGGTTGAATGGCGTGAACTCTGGTGTCTGCTAACACCAGATTCTCCACCCTTTCAGGATATTTCTCGATAAAACGCAGGGCAACGGCGCCACCGAAACTGTGGCCTACGATAGTCGCTTTTGAGATACTCAACTGATCCATAAGCGAGAGTAAGTCCTCGGCCATATCGGTCGGTCGATAACCTGTTTTGCTCATCCCGCTGTAGCCGTGACCACGCAAATCATAAACTGTCACACGATGATTAGCCGATAGCGGTAGCAACAAATCCATCTGCCAAAAAGCACAATTGGCTGCCAGTCCGTGGACCAGAATAACGTCGGGCCCCTCGCCTACTTGCCGGTAAGTGATTTTGACCGGCTCTACATCGCCCCTGCCACAGATAACACTTCCCATTACACTGCCCCAGTTAGTATTTGTATATGCAGATTTTGCCTGGCACCACGCTATTCCATATAGCCCAGTGCTTGCATCTGCTTCATCAACTGCGCCTCTTCGTCCTCATCCAGACGAACGAAATCGCCTTCCTGGCCCAGCGCCGCAAGTGGCGGCAAAGTAGGCTCTCCTATACGCACTGGATTGTCAGCGAAGAATTTACTCTCGAAGACTTCGGCCGGAACCGGGGCTTCGAAATTTGAAGGGATATCCATATCCATACTATAAAGTACGGTAGGGGCGACCTGCGCAATCTCCAGATCGGGCAGCACCACACCCTGCTTAATACCAGGCCCTGCGGCTGCGAATATACCCGTCGGATAATGCGTGCCGTCGATCGCCGGCCGCGGGCAAACGATGGGCTCTTTATCGAGAATTGAAACGAAACTGTGATCGCGCATAACCACGGTGAGATCGGGTGCCTGATCGTTATAATCGCCGGGGAAATGCACCTCTTTCTTTAAAACGTCTGTCACGATGCGCTCCCCAGTATCAGGGTCGACAATCGTCGCCAATCTTTCGATCAGTTTTTCCCGGAATTCGTAGTATTCCTCAACAGGCACACCTGGCTCGTCAGGCTTGAAGCTGACCTGAATATAGATCCCGTTGGATGTCGTCGAGCGTGCATATGCTGTGGTTTTGTCCCAGTCGAGCAGCACAAAGTGCTTGTCTTTCAGTTTGTCGAAAGCCGCCCGGTCGTTCTCATCCATATCCTCATCAAAGGTTCGCCAGGTCAAATACCCCTCCTGTGCCAACCAGGTATTAATCCGGAAAACCTCCCACGTTGGCCCAAAGCCATGATCTGAAACCATAACAACGCGTGTATCGGGGCCGGCCAGCTCAACCAATTCTTCAATAAACCCGTCAACTTCGCGGAAGAATTTCTGCATTAAATCGCGCATCTTGATGTCAAAATCTGTCGGGTTCTCCGGGAAGTTATCGGGATCGACAAAGCGCCAACCCATATGCATCATCTTATCCGGGCCGTCGAATAGAATTGAAGTCAGTTCAGTTGGGTGGTTCTGCATAAGGTGTTTCGCTACATTGAACCACTGCCTCTCGCGGCTGATATGAAACTCAGCCCACGCCTCATACTCATCCTCCGATATACCCTGAGAGGCTTTCTTCTCCATATCGAAATCCCAGGCGAGCTCGCGGGGATCAAAACCGGGGATTGTCTTGAGTTCATCAAAACGCTCACGGGGAAAAACGTGTCGACGCAAATGCCGCCACGACACCAGACCAGGCACCACAGTACCTTCAACGGGCGGAGGTGGAGCCATCAACGGATAGTTCAAGGTTGTTGCCCGGCCATTAGAACGGCTCACAATCGACCATATCGTCTCTGTTTTTATGTCGTTAAACGTGGACAGGGTGAAGTAGTAGTCAGTTTTACGTTTCTCGGCATAGATGAAATCAAAGACCCCATGATTGCCCGGAGTTCGACCGGTCATGATGGTTGTCCATGCAGGTGGCGTCAACGGGTTGGGCGTAGAGTTCAAACCCGCTTTGACTCCGCGCTCGGTAAACTTTTTCAGGTAAGGCATCACGCCTTTTTTCATCAGGTCATCGAGCACTGTCCAGGTAGCGCCATCAAGGCCAATCAGTAATGTAGGTTCCATAAACTATCCCCTATCAGTGTGCGAGATGCGGCATGAGAAAGGTAACGACATTTCCCACAACAATTTCGTCAACGTAACGACCATCCTTCATCACCAGTTCCTCAAACGGAATTGCGCGATTACGGTAGTGCTCCTCAATGGCGGCAATAAACTGCACGACATCAATTGATTCAAAACCGAGATCCGTTATCAGGCGGGTATTGCTGCCCAGCGGCTCATCCAGATCCATATCCCAGTCTGCGATCATGTCTTCAAGAATCTCTACCAGAACAGGCAAGATGTCCCCGTTTCCGGCAGTTGCTGCTGCTTGTGTTGTTTCTGTCCCGTTTGTCATTGAATCCCCTTAAATTTGTTTTATACCGCTGTCCGGCTACTGCAAGACGGACAAGGCAGACCTCTGTAACACTACTGAATCGTATACCCCGCTGAGGCACCGCCATCCTGCGTTACCGATAACCCCGCTTCAAATGCGCTGCTTACATCCTGTCTCATTGCTGCCCAGGTGATGTAACAAAAATCAAATAACTCTCCGGCATCGTTAGTGACCTTGCTGCTGACGACCAGCGGTGCATCCTGCCCATCGTCAAGCCATGCTCCGCCGAGGAAAACGCTGCTATCACCCTGTATATCCACCTCCACATCCGCGCAGTAAATCGACAGTGACTGCTGTGCCTGCAGGAACTCAACAGCAGTTTCCTTTATCGTCAGCATGCGTATCAACCAGTCAATACGATCAACAGGGTTCACCATCTGTAGCCAGAGGTTGCGCTCTCGTCGGCTCAAAATAATGTACGCCAACACTTTTTCCCATATGCCGTTTTCAGCAGACCAGAACGCCTTTTTCATCAGGTCGGCGACACGACAGTGAAACGGGCCGCCACCGGGAAGCGATGGAACAAGGTGATCGTTTCTGGACGTCAGCCGCACGTCTCGACTTCCGCGAAACTCATGAAACAGATTGGGCATAATCACCCGCCGGTGCCTCAGGCCACTAATGGATACACGCTGTTGTCCCGTGACATCTGATACCACTGCATCAGACACCACACTGAGGTCATTTTCACTGACACCGGTACCTGCACTGGTCACGGTGCGGACTCTGACTGATGCCGTATCCTGCCAGCTAAACGCGGCACTGCTAAAAGCGATTTCATCAATGCCAGTGGGAAAAGCGACATAGTTATGATCAAACTGACTGACCAGCCAGAGCCCGACAGTCTGACCGATGGCATCCAGCAGTATGGGTTGAGCGACAAACTGTGCAGCCTGATCTGGCGCCTGCTGGTACCAATGAGCGGAGGGTAGTTGGAGTGTAGACTGATTCCCCTCACTCCCCAGAATTTCAATAGATTTCACAGACTGGAACGCTGCGCCATGAAACAGCATTCCCGGATAGTAATCTGCACTGTCAATTAGAGCCGGTTTTTCAACTCCAATGCTCAGAGGGAGAGTAGCCAATGGGCCATAAGTGCTGTCACTGAACACACAGTTGCAGCTGGCCACGTTCACAGCTGCACCATCCTTCCATATGGCAACTCCAACAGCGATTGCGCCGCTCTCATCAGCCACAACAGACGACAGCAGCGATAGAGATTCCTCACCTTCCAACAACAACCAATCGAGCAGCTCGATGTGGGTGATTTTTACCAGCGACCGCTGTGACCTCTGTTCGCGTGAATCAAATGCCAGCGCAGCCTCTGCCATCACTTCGATCACCATCGACAGCGGATACACCGGCAAGGCAACCAGATTCGCATCGTACTTTGAAATAGAGCCACCGAGTGTGTGGTGGTGCAGGTATTGCTGCTGCGACAGATTGACCTGATGCTGCATAACAAGTCGCACACCAGGCTCATACTCTGTGACATTCCCCTGCAACGGTCCGATAGCGGGCTCTCCACCGCCACCACCCGGGGTTGTCTCCGGGGGCGTTTCCGCGTCGGCGCCCATCATGCCCAGCATCGCTTGCTGTTGCAGTTCCAGGAACGCATCCATTGTTTTGAAGTATTCCGCAACAACCGCTGCAGCAGCATCATTTTCAGCTATCACGGGTGCCACAGTTCCAGAAGCTGTTGCGGCAGGAGGCTGGGGCTGATGACCTTCCGTCGCACTGATGCTGACACTGTTATCTGCGCCGCCCGCCCCGATGGGCAATGGTGCCGATGGTATTGCCGCTATAGGCGTTGTTACCGCCACAGTAGGAGTTGCGGCCAGTTCACTGGCGAAACTGCGCGCCTGATCCTCTGCGATCTTTATGATCGGAAGGCCCAGAGCCAGTCTGTAAGTTGCTTTGGCACTGGCCGGTTCCAGCTCAGAAAAATCCAGAAGCTCGCCCTGGCGGGACTGGAACAGTGGGTCCAGTCCCATCTCTACACCATGAGCAAAGAGCTGACTAAGCGTGTTCAGCAGTTGTGAGAGACCTGTTTTCCTCTGAGAATTACACGCTACAACCAGTGCATCCCGATCTTTAAGAATATCACCTGCAAATCCCGTCAGGTTACTGCGTGGCCCGATTTCCAAAAATATGCGAGCGCCATCATCGTGCATCTTTTCAATCGTGTCTTTGAAACGAACGGTTCGAGCCCACTGCAGCACCGCCAGCTCTCGGATAGACGCCTCATCATCGGGAAAGCGATCAGCCGACAAACAGGAATAGAGCGGCACTTCAGGTGCACTGATAGGCAAGGTATCAAAGAACGATTTCAGCGGCCCCAGTGCGCGCTCGAACAAGTGGGTATGATACGCCCGGCTGAACGGCAAATTCTGGCACAGTGCGCCGCGCTCGGCCAAAAATGGCAATGCCGCTTCAATATCAACCGGCTTTGCACACAGTACAAATTGGTGCGGGCAATTTTCCATGGCCAGTATCAGTCGGCCATCACTTTGCTCAATGACGTCTTCGATATCCTGTCTCTCGACACCACCCACTGCCAGCAGTTGTCCTTCGGGGATATTGTCGGCCTTGGCCAGAGCCTCAATTGCCCTGTTGCCCTCCTGAATAAAACGGATCAGTTCCGATTCATCCGGAATCTGTATAGCGCCAGCCGCTTCGAGCGCCATGATCTCGCCAGAGCTGTGGCCCACAATGACGTCAGCTTTGATGCCCAATGAGGTGATAAGTCGGAATAGCGCCCGATCCGCCGATATAACGGCATCCACTGCGCCATCCATATTGAAGAGCCGGTCTTCCGCTTCTCGCTCATCTGACAGCGGCGTTGGAAAAATAAACTCACTTGGCACAAAGCCGCGCTCATGATCGACAAAAGCGCGGTCGAGCAAATCGAAGGACTCTCTCACAACCGGGAAAATCAGGCTCAAGTCCTTGAGCATATTCACGTACTGAGAACCCTCACCAGGAAAAAGCAAAGCCAGTGTGCCCTGTTTACCCAGTGGGCTCTCTGTATAGAAGACCCCCTTGCGATTACGGATCTGTTGTCGGTCTTTCTCCTGCAACTGCTTGATTGACGTTGTCAGCTTTTTCTCAAGATCAGCGATATCGCTGGCTACAATTCCCAACCTGGCCTGCGCTGGCGCTTGACCGCGAGGATAACGGCTCTGATGATCATGCCAGAGCGTATAGGCGACATTGAGCATATCTGCATCTGGACGATGCTGGAGATACTTGACCACGCTTCTGCACTGCTCTATGAGCGCCTCACGCGAGTCAGCGCTGAAGCTCAAAAATTCACATTCACGCTGCCGGTTGAGGCAGCTCTGCGCGGACTCAGGGCCAGCGTACTCTTCGAGAATTGTGTGTGCGTTGATACCTCCAAAACCGAAGGCATTAACACCTGCGCGCCTCGGCGCATCGGTATGCCCATGAATCCAGGGCCTGGTCTCGGTATTGAGGTACATCGGCGTTTTGTCGATGCCGAGCTCCTCATTGGGGTTATCAATACCCAGAGTGGGAGGCAGGGTTTTATGGTAGAGCGCCAGGGCCGTCTTGATAATCCCGGCTATACCCGCAGCGGGGATCAAGTGTCCGATCATGGACTTCACGGTGCCTACGGCAATTTTGTTCGTTCTCGCTCCGTCATTTCCGAACAAGCTTCCCAGTGAGGCTATCTCTGTTGCGTCACCAAGACGAAGCCCTGTGCCATGTGCTTCAATCAAACCGATTGAATTAGGATCAACAGCAGCCTTGGCATATGCGCGGCTCAATGCCATCGCCTCCCCTTCTGGCCGGGGAGCCAACAAGCCCTTGGCCTTGCCGTCACTGGAGGAGCCAACCGCCTTTACCACCGCATAGATACGGTGCCCATCCCGTATCGCATCATCCAACCGCTTCAGCACCACCATGCCAATGCCTTCACCCAACATGGTGCCGTCGGTATCGCTGTCAAAAGGCTTGAGCGACTGGTGTCGTGTCAGTGCATTGAGTTGGGTGAACAGCATGTGAATCACCGCTGGCGTCGATATCTGCACCGCCCCTACCAACGCCGCATCACTGTGCCCACTCGCCAGATCCTGTACCGCATTTTCCATCGCTATCAGTGCGGATGCACACGCCGCATCGACTGTGTATGTGCGTCCTTTGAGGTCCATACGGTTAGCGATAATGCCGGTCATCACACTGGAAGCCAGCCCTGGTGCCGTTTCCGTGGTAAACGGTGGCAGGCTGCTTTTAAGCGAGGCCTTGATATCAGCAAGCGTATCTGCGGCGATATCAGGATGAAGTTGTTTCAGTAATGCCAGAGTCTGGTCGACGACAAGCCCGTGCTGTAGCAGGTTCACATACCCACGATTGACGTAGGTACCGCGCCCCAGGATGACCTCAAACTTGTCCTTGTTAAAAGGCAAATCACCAAAGCCTGCATCTTTCAATGCAGCTTCGGCAACCTTCAGGGCCATAAAGTGCTCTGGCTCCGCGCCTTCTACGCTAACCGGCATGATGCCGTAGTCGATAGGGTTAAACTCAGTATTATCGTCGATATACCCGCCGCGACGACAATAGATGCGATCGTTTGCATCTGCGCCACTGTCAAAAACATCGTCAATCAACCGGTCAGCAGGGGGATCGGTGATCGCATTTGTTTTAGTAACAATGTTTCGCCAGTACGTCTGAATATCAGGTGCCTGGGGAAACACACAGCTCATTCCAACAATCGCGATATCTGTTGGAGAATGGCTCTTCCCTGTTCTGTGTTGGCTATCGTCCATCTCGTTCCTGGCTTAACGCGATTTTACCGGGGTAAAAGAGCGCGTGATCAAATTGAGCGTTATCCGTCAGGCTGACAGAATTTTCACTGGCTCCGCTTCGACCTGTACAAGGCCACCCTTGCCGACGCGCAGTTTCTCAATCGACAATTCCTGCTCTAGCGCACGCAATATTTGATCGCCCATTAAGCGTCGTGAAAGCGAAAGCTCGCCCTTCTCTTTCGCTTCCTCGCCGAATTTCTTTTTGTACCGTATATTCGATTCTTCAACCGCCTTATGCGTCAGCTCGATGATCTTCTCCTCATCGCCCTCGGTGATATCATTCAGCTCTCCGCCTTTTGCAGTGGAAAGAGTCTGAAACACGCTGATGAGGACGAACTCAAAATCATTGAGATCCAGAATCTTCTCGTTGACGATCGCATACAAATTGACGAACAGTTCGGCGTATCTCTCCTTGAACTCGTCCGAAATCATCATAGTGGCATCCGAAATTTCCGGCACAAAATCGCCGGACAACTCTCGATCAATCTGATCCTGAATAGCCAGTTTAAGTTTCGGCCGATCTGCATAGCCGTATTGACGCATGATGATCCGAGTAACCCGCGGCAGCATGAAGGGGGCGCAACGCATCGTGTGTTTAACGATATCCCAGACAATAGACCGCGTTTTACTATCGAGACTAAACAGCAGGAAATAGACAAACTGGGCCATACGCGCCCAGGGGTATTTCAACTTCGGCACATTGGGCTTTCGCTTGACGGTAGAGATAAAGGATTTGAGACGAAACGCAAAGTTCTCCCAGGAATAGACCTTATCAATCATATCCAGATAACCCTGGTGCAACTCAATCCTGGTCATCTGCTTAGGCAGAATATTTGTTGTACCCGGGTTGCCATAGTAGCGCCCGTGGCTATCTCCCTTTAACAAACGCCCCTCATCCTTGACGCGTTTCCACAGTGCGGTTCCTGGGGGCGCCATCAATACCCGAATTGATGGAACGGCGAGGTGAGCCTGCTGTACGAACTCAAACTGCTGATCAAAAATGGATTTATCGTCATGGTCAAATCCGACGATCAGCGAACCCCGTATTGATATGCCATAAGACTGAATTTTGCGAATATCAGCCACGAGATCGCTGTTCACATTTTTAATGGCCTTGGTTTCAACAAGGCTTTCCATATTGGGCGACTCAATGCCAATGAATATCTCCGCGAAGTTTGCGTCAGCTAACAGCTCGAGCGTGGTGTCATGCTTGGCAAAGTTGATGGTTGCCTCGCTGGCAAAAGCCAAAGGCTCATCAAAGGAATCGTTCAAGGCTTTGAGTTTTACCAGCAGCTCACGGGTGTAGCGCGGGTTGCCATAGAAATTATCATCGGAGAAAACCACCCTGCGGACACCGAGGCGCTCCATATTGGTAACTTCTTCAAGCACAGTTTCATGGGGTTTGAAACGGAACCTGTCGCCAAAGAGGTAGCTAACATCACAGAATTCACAATCGAACGGGCAACCCCGCGATGTCTGGACAGCGCCCACCAAATAGTTACCGACATCGCCCTTGATGGTTTCCCAATTAGGCGGCACGGTCTTGCTGAGATCCAGCGCGGCCACCTGGCGGTAAGATTTTTGATAATCGTTGTTTTCAAAATCTTCCAGAAACTGCGGCCAGGTCAACTCGGCCTCACCGATAAACAGCACATCGAAATCGTTGAAGTAGTTCTGTGGGCCGCTTGAAATGCCTGGGCCACCCACTACCGTCAGTATCCCCAGTTTTCGTGCCGCTGCCGCCACTTCTGCTGCACGGCTTAAGTGAGCGGTAAAGCCGGTACAGCCAACTATGTCAAAGGTGGCAAAATCGGGCTTTTCGTTAGCGGGGCCCCTGACGGCCTCGTCCCAGATTTCAACGTGAAACCTCTCGGGCGTCAGCCCTGCAATCGTGGCGATGTGCAGCGGCATCATAAACGCTTTTGTTTGCGAGAATGGCATCTGCAGAAATGATTGATCCTGGGTCAGGTCAAATCGCAAAGGAACCGGTGCTACCAATAGTATCCGTATCATTTTGAGTGCCTCTCTATCAATGAATCTTTTCAGTGAATTTCAAATTCCAATGCAAATTACTTACTTTGTACAACACACCTTCAGGTAATAGTTCAAATCCGGTACCCGACCGTAGGTCTCGTGCAGCCGCTGCGACAATTCTTCCCGGGTTAACTTTCCGGCGAGGAATTGCTCGTGGAAATAAGCCGTCGCGTGACGGTAATGGCGCCGCCAACTCTGCTCGGTAATATCCTCAACGGTAACAGATGCGAAGCCAATACTCTCGAGAACACTGCGATAGCTCTCAAGGTCAGGCACAAAATTCTCGGTAGTACGACGCTGACGGCGGTTTTCACCTTCCCAGGTCATCAACATATCGGAAAATACGATGGAACCACCCGGTTTCAGACGTTTCAACGCGGACTTGAGAAACTCCACTCTTGTCACGAAATGAAAGATGGCTTCGACACAGATCATATTGTCGAAACTCTCATCGGCAAAGCTCATCTCCATGGCGCTCATATTGTGGAAACTGACCCCGGGTGCATTCTGCTGGGCGATCTCCAGCTGTCGGTCAGAGATATTGATACCCACTACCGATTCGGGATCGTAATAGCGCAGCAGGTAGGCTGTTGTAGCGCCTTTACCACAGGCCACATCGAGAATATTGCCGCTCTTGTCAGCAATACAGGACAAGAGCTGATCCATCATGTTCTCGCAGGCTTCTTTCTGCGTTTTGGTGTCTTCCTCAAAATAGCCAAAATTGAGGTAGTCGCTACCGCCATAGTATTCTTTCACCTCTGACCAGTCGGCTAGCCTGTCATAGTGTTCGACGACTTGTTCAATTTTTACTGCAGTGTCATTCATTGTTCATCCAGTACTCAATTAACAAAAAACAATCCACTCCGAATTGACTGGATTGTCTATGCAGGTTTCTGCCCCGCACCTTTCAAGTAGTACATCATGTCTGGCACTCGAGAGTACGTTGGCCTTAACCTCTCAATGAGAACATCTTCGCTGATCTTGCCAGCCAGAAACTGGGCGTGAAAATACTTCACCGCGTACCAATAATGTTGCCGCCAGCTCTGCTCGGTAATATCGTCAATCTCGACATTCTGGTAACCGCTGTTTTCCATCAACTGGCGATAGGACTGCAAATCATCGAGGTAATTTTTTTCTGTGCGACTTTCACGTCGGCGCTCGGCATCGAGTGTCATCAGGACATCGCATAACACCAGGCGTCCACCTGGCTTCAACACCCTTAACGCCTCTTTGAAAAAATCCTCTCGCGTACAAAAATGAAACGCAGCTTCAACACAGATAATATTGTCAAAATGATTGTCTTCAAATTTCAGATCAGTGGCGCTCATGATCTGGAAATTCACGCCGGGTGCGTTTTTCTTTGCAAACACCAACTGATTTTCGGAGATGTTAATAGCTGTAATGTTATCGGCCTGGTAGGTTCTTGCGAGATAGGCCGTTGTCTCCCCTTTGCCGCAGGCCACATCCAGAATATTCCCGGACTTATCGGGAATATAATACATTAGCTGCTCCATCAGATTTTCACAGGCTTCCTTCTGATCCCGAGTGTCCTTTGTCCAATAACCAAAGTTGAGAAAATCGCTATCACCATAGTAGCTACCAACCTCCTGCCAATTACACAGTTGGTCATAGCGCTGCAGAATATAGTTCTCTATTGATTCTGCTTCAGACATGATGTTCATTCCTCATTCTCTATCACTCTCCTGTTAAGCGGCCTGCCACTTGATAGCCGTCATGTTTCCTCTGACGATCATCATGAAGCGATCCTGTTGATCTCAGCATTGCCGAAACCTTCAAGGCCACTAATTTCATAAATTACCTGACCATCGGCTACAACCCACGCTCTAGCGGTGTACGTTTCATCGCCTGACTCCGCATCAAACCGCGTCAGAATTATCACCTGTTCCGCATCGGTAACCCTTGCATCCGAGGCGAACCGCTGCAAGCTGCCAAGCGCGTTAGGTAAAAGCGTCGTGTTGTGATTCGCGCGCGACCAGAGGATCGCGAGTTGCGCAACCGTATCGAGCACAAGAGGATTCACTATCCACTTGTCGCGCCCGCTGGCGACCAGCGCCTTGCTGTCGGTATTGATAACAGCGTCGATACCGAGTTGATCGTATCCTGCTATCGCGCGAATGGATTGATACGCAGGCCCGTGGAACAGCCATTCACTGTAGGAATCTTCTGCAGATTTCGGGTACGGTGTTTTACATGGAACGACTGTCGCATCCAGATTACCCGCGTCGTGAATCGTGGGCTCCAGTGTCATCTGGCACTCATACAGTGGGCGAATCATGCGAGCCGGATCGTACATTGCCAGACGCCACCTGGAGTGCTCCGTAGATTCATCCAGCAGTTCCGCGCGGATAATAACTTCCCGATAATCAGCAGAGATCACCACCCCCTCATACAGGCGCAGCGACTCAACCTGACTAAGCTGCCACTGCGGATTAGCCAGTGCGGCAGTTTCGGCCATCAACTCGGTCGCCACAGCAAGCGGTAATACCGGGTTGCCGTCGATAACGTGATCTTCAAGATATGCCTGCGCCCTGCTGTCCAACGTCACCTGCGCCGTTATCGAACCGTCTGCCAGGCGAAAAACAGACTGGTCATGTAGCAGCGGCAAGTCTGTGTTGATTCGAGTACTACCAGGCGTGATGTTGCACCAGCTGCCAGGTCCGAGTAACACTCGAACCGGCGCTTCAAGATCGCTCAGGGCTTCATTCCATGCGGCTTTACACCCACCCTGCGGCTCAACCNGGCCGACGCCACGAGACCGAAACTGACGTTCGACCTCTTCCGTTACCATACCAGCACCGCACCAGGGCCCCCAGTTCAAAGCCGCTACTTTGCACGCCAAACCTTTGCGCCTGAAATACTGCTGCATCCAGCGCGCTATACGATTAAGTATCTCATTCGCCGCAGCGTAATCGCCCTGCCCTCGATTGCCGAAATACCCTGCAACAGATGAAAACAACAGGCAGACTTTCAGCTTCTCCATCTCAAGATGTGCAAGCATGCCCAGTACCGGGTCGACTTTCGTGTTGATAACCCGGCGGAAAGACTCCGGCGATTTATCCACAATCGCTTTGTCCTCGATAATACCGGCACCATGAATCACACCTGTTATCTCGTGTTGAGATTGCAACGTTGTCAGCATATTGGCAAAGGCCGCGGTATCAGACACGTCACAGCTGACATATTCTGCTGAACCGCCGGCAGACCGGATGGCTTCCAGGGTACTGTTGACCTCTCTGTTGGCAAGTAGCTGTTTTAACGCCTGTTCCAACAATTTGGGCTGTGGTATTTCGCCACTGGCTTTCGCCTCATTTACCAGGTGTTTACGCAGTTCAATCGGGCTATCAATGGACGCCGTAGCGTCGGATTCAGGCGTGGGCACCGGAGAGCGACCAACCAGTATCATATGCGCCCCGCTGGCCGAAGAGAACGACTTCGCCACTTCAGCAGTTATGCCTCTGGCACCACCGGTAACGAGCACGGTGTCAGCGCCGGTTAGCTCGACAGCGGCGCCCTCTACAGGCTCGAAGCTTTCAGCAGCGACTATCAACGCCAGCCGTTCGCCAGCGCGGTAACCAATTTCTATTTCACCACTACCGGTAGACGCAAGCTCGGACAGCACTTGGTCAACAGTGGGGCTTTGGTCAAAATCAACGACTGAAAAATGTGCAAACGGCCATTCTTTAGCGGCACATTTAATCAGTCCGGCAAGCGCACCTCGCCAGGGATAGCGACACTCTGACGGTGGTTTATCACCGCTGGCACTTATCTCATCCAGCGAGCTGAACTCGCCCCCACCAAGCGTTGTGCACATAGCGGTGAACACATTGCCATCAACACCCTGCAGTTCCTGATCAAGCGCTTGCATAAGATAAAGAAGCGAACCGGCTTCCTGATCCATCAGTGTATGGAAGGTGGCAGGGTCAACCGCGGGCAGGTCTGTCGAAGCACTCGTGGCAACCAGGTGAATAAACCCGCCCACACTGCCATGCTTGCTGCGAACGTCCTCCACCAGTTTTTCTGCAGCCGCACGATCATGCAGATCGGCCAGAGAAACTGGAACGCCTATACCATTTTTCGCACTTAGCGCCTTGCTTAAGTCGTTGCACAGCGCTGCCTGTTGCTCGTCATCCTTTCGATAGACCAGAAGGACAGCACCCTCAGCTAGCTCCAGCGATGAAGATGGCTCGGCCATCGCAGGAACCGACCTGACAACACAGCGAGGACAGACTTCTTCGGCACGCGCGCGCTGGATAGCCGGCGTAATGGATACCGGCTCTTCCAATTGAACCGTTGTTGCGTTGCTTGATGAGGGATCCGCTTCAGCCGCATCCATCCCCTGGTTCACATAGGGTCGGATCACATTGAGTATGTCGTTGATGCTCTGAACAGCGGACATCTGCTCCATGTAGTCCTGGCTCGGGCTGTCCATGCCGGGCAACACCACCTTGCGAAATGCCGCAACCACTTCTACGCGCTTTATCGAGTCGATACCCAGCTCTGCCTCGAGGTTAGCATCCGGGTCCAGCACCTCCTGCGGATAGCCGGTCTTCTGGGAAATCATGTCCACGAGTATTTGCTGCAGGTCCAGCGCGGGTTGCGCTGGTGCGATGGCGGGTGACACCACACTGGCTGGCACCACAGCAGCTGATGGAGCCTCCAGGGTACCCACGTAGGGCCGAATGACGTTGAGGATGTCATTGATACTCTGAACGGCGGACATCTGCTCCATGTAGTCCTGACTCGGGCTGTCCATACCGGGCAACACCACCTTGCGAAATGCCGCAACCACTTCTACGCGCTTTATCGAGTCGATACCCAGCTCTGCCTCAAGATTGGCATCCGGGTCCAGTACCTCCTGCGGGTAGCCGGTCTTCTCAGAAATCATGTCCACGAGTATTTGCTGCAGGNCCAGCGCAGGCTGCGCTGGCGCGATGGAAGGCGACACCACACTGGCTGACACAGCAGCGGCTAACGGCGTCTCCACCGCGCCAACATAGGGCCTGACCACGTTGAGGATGTCATTGATACTCTGCACAGCGGACATCTGCTCCATATAGTCCTGAGTGGGCGTATCCATATTGGGCAGTACGATTTTTCGAAAAGCTGCGACTACTTCCACTCGCTTGATGGAGTCAATACCCAGTTCTGCCTCGAGGTTGGCGTCCGGGTCGAGAATATCCTGCGGGTAGCCAGTCTTTTCGGAAATCATGTCCACCAGAATTTGCTGCAGGTCCATCGCCGGTTGCACCGGCGCGCTGACAGCTGGTGCAACAACCGCGTGGTCGCTGACTGCGGTTGTGTCGGCCTGAGCAATGTGAACTGGCGGGAAATCTGCCGGTGTTCCCGGAACCGTTGATGTGGCTGCAGGTATTGCCGCAGGTGCCGTAATGGGTTGCTGCACCGCACCGGGAACAGCGATAGACGGCGCCGCTATCGATGTGCCTTTCGATTGGAAATAGGCCGTCATTACCGCTTGCTGGGTCTCGATAAATTTGCGCATATTCTGCTGGAAACCCAGCATCATCTGGCTTCTCATATCAGACGTTCCCACGGCCATCGGCGGCATGGGTGGTGCGCTTGTGTTGGCCGTATTGGCAAGCTCAGGGGCCGGCGTACCTTGCATCTGTTCTTGCGCTACAGGGCGTGGCGCCATTTCCTGAGCCTGCAGTTGCTGTTTGATCTTTGCCATCTCCAGCTCGTTCTGTAACTTGAATTTTGGTCCAGATTTACGTGGCGGCTCGCCCACAGGCCTGGCGTAGCTGCCATTAAGCCACCACATACTCGCAGCGGGCTCCACCGGCGCTTGCTTATTCAGGGTGCCCAGGCGGACCGGTTGAATATTACGACCGCTGTAGAGCCGCTCACAATCCACCGCCATACCCTGCACAAGCATCCGCGCCAACGCGCTCTGAAAATATGTAATATCGTTGAGGGCCTCCAGGTTGGTGCTGATCGAGGCGTGGGGTTTATCACCCACGATCTGTGTTACCAATTTGGAGAGCACATTGCCCGGGCCGACTTCGACAAATACACGGAAGCCGTCGTTGTAGAGGTTTTCGATCTGTTCCTGAAACCTGACCGGTGAGGTCAGCTGCGCTTCCAACAGAGCACGGTACTGTTTCAATGTTTCTGCAGTATCACCCTCGGGATAGCGTTCGCCGGTGGTGTTGCTCATTACCGGAATGCTGGCAGCTGAGAAATCGACCTGCGCCAAGGCTTCCACGAGACGTTCGCGAGCCCCGGCCATGATAGGACTGTGGAACGCACAGCCGACAGGAATGGAAACCTGGTTAAGTTCGGCTTTTTCCAGTAATTGTGCGACGCTTGCCAGAGCTTCTCGGGTGCCACTTAAGATCGTTTGCCGTGGGCTATTGAGATTAGATACCCAACAGTTATCAATGCCTTCCAGCAGTTCTTCCAATACCTCCCGATCCGCCGATGTCGCCAGCATGCCGCCGAGATCTATCTCCGCATTTTGTGCTGTCATCTGCATGATAGCGTCACCGCGGGCGAACGACAGTTCATACAAACTGTTTTCATCCAGGCATCCGGCGGCATAAAGGGCCACAAACTCGCCATAGCTGTGTCCGGCAACAGCATTGGGAGCAACACCAAACGACTGCAGAAGATGCAACATCCCCACCGAACTGACGCCCAGCGCAGGCTGGGTGATATCGGTTTGCTTCAGTGTATCGAACGCAGCGCGACGCGCTTCATCGGTAAAAGATGGCTTGGGGAAAATGTAGCGACTCAGCGGCGCAGGCAGCGATGACGCGAGCACTTTGTCAGCCCGGTGATAACTTTGCACCAGCTCACTGAACTCCAGTGCGAGGTCTCGTTGCATATTGAGGTACTGCGAGCCCTGCCCAGGGAAAAGAAAACAGACATTGTTGCCATCGGCCAGCGGACTGTTCGAGACAAACACTTTTTTCAACTGCGCCAGCGCGATAGCGTCATCCAACGCGTCGGCGGGCGTCTTGCTGTCATCCAAAAGCTGCTGAGCGAGCGCAACCTGTTCGAGCAGTTCAGTTAGAGATTCCGTGACAATAGCAACGGTTTCAAACCGGGCGTCGTCATCCGACATCGAAAACTGAACCCGCTCATTGTCAAGGTGCAGGCCGTAGGCTAGCTCCGCTATTGATACCTCAACCTTCGTATCGAGCGCTGTCGAGAGCTCTGCAGAAAAACTGCCCAGCTTTTTCACCAGTTGCGCCACAGACCTGGCGTTGAACACAAACAGCTCGGAAGCCATTGTGTCGCGCAACCGCGGCGTATTCTGCGGTACCGTCGAGCGCGTGTATTCTTCCATTGCGATGTGAAAATTTGTGCCGCCAAATCCAAACGAAGAAACAGAGGCTCGCCGGGGTTGATCAGGAGAAATCCAGGGTCGCAGCTCACTGTTAACATACAGCGGCCCGTCGACCAATTTGGCATCGGCGCTGGGCTGAGCAACATTCGTCGTCGGTGGCAGGACCCGATGATGAAGCGCCAGGGTGGTTTTTATCAGCCCCGCAATACCCGCCGCACACTTTGTGTGGCCTATCATCGATTTAACGCTGCCTATCGCAACGCTCTGAGCTGGCGCACCGGATTCTTCCAACAATTTGCCCACCGCCAGCGCTTCTGTTTTGTCACCCACCGCTGTTCCAGTACCATGCGCTTCAAACAGACCAACACTAGCAGGGCTGTAGCCTGCCTGTTCATAGGCGCGCTTGAGGGTTCGTAACTGCCCGTCAACACGAGGAGCTGTCAACCCCATGCTCTTGCCATCGGAGCCACTGGATGCCGCCTTGATGACACCGTAAATCTTGTCGCCGTCGCGTTCGGCATCAGCCAGACGCTTGAGTACAACCGCCGCGTGTCCCTCGCTAATGACAATCCCATCGGCATCAGTATCGAATGGGCTGGAGGTCCCTTGGGGAGACAGTGCACCGGTCTTGGAAAAACACAGATAGCCGAATGGGTTTTGTGTCGTATCGCAACCACCTGCGACCATAACATCGCTTGTTCCGGCGCTGAGTTCCCTGCACGCCAGATACACGGAAGCCAGCGATGAGGCACAGGCCGCATCAACAGAAAAATTGATACCACCGAAATCAAAGCGGTTGCTTACCCTACCCGACACAACATTGAGCAAAATGCCGGCAAAGCTGTCCTCGGTCCATTCGGGCAAATTCGCCAACAATTCTTCACTGGGGTTTTCCAAAAGCTTGGGCAGCATGGATCGCACGATGTAATTGGAACCCAATTCAGCCGCACCGCCACCAATACCGAGAATGATGCCGGTTCTATCCAGATAAGGGTTTTCCTCCAGCAGACCGGCATCTTCCAGCACCTGCTCAGTAAGCTTCAGTGCTATCAACTGCATGGGCTCAATTTGCGGAATTGAATTGGGAGGAATGCCGAACTTCAGCGGGTCGAACAAAATATCATCGACAAATCCGCCCCATTTGCCGTAGATCTTATCCGGCGCATTACGGTCGGCGTCGAACCAATCTTCGTAAGCAAAACGATCAGCGGGTATTTCAGTTATGGCACTGTGCGCGCGTAGAATATTCTCCCAGTAGCTCTGGCGGTCATTCGCCCCGCCCGGCAACAGCGTGGCAATACCCACGATGGCAATATCCAACGGTTTCGCAGTGGGCCTGTCTTCGCTATCGTGCCGCGACGAGTCGCGGTGAAGGGCCGCTTGCCGCTCGAGCAGGAAGCTGGAGCTGCCCTCGCACACCCGCTCATGCAAGGCCGCGATGGATAGCAGATCATCATTGAGCGCGACGACCTGACCGATCATATAGACGCCTTCGCGCTGCTGTTCCGTCTCGTCAATTTCAACCAGCGCGGAACCGGCGTCCGCTGCTTGTCGGTAGACCCCTTTGGAGGCCAGGCGCAGCCGACCAATATTGCTTTCATCCAGCGCTTTGCGCACTTCCTGGGCGTTCATACCCTGCCCTTCTAGGCGGGCTTTTTCCTGTAAAAACGTCTCGTAGTAAAAGGTCGGAGCCATGCGGATGGCATGGCCGCCACCGGTGTCAGCGATTTCGGTGTAACGGGAAGACTGCGCGACTTGCTGAAATTTCGGTACCACCGCTCCGGTAGAAACGGCCTCGTCGGTAAAGATATAAGCTGTCCCCATCAGTACGCCGACCTGCGCACCGCGCTGTTTCAGAGGCTGCACCAGAGCCGAGACCATAGCAGTGCTCACCGCGTCGTGAACGCCACCGGCAAACAACAGTTTCAATTCGGCGAATTCGGTGTCAGACAATCCCGCGCCCAATAACGTGTCTATCATCGTTGACCACAGCACAAAACTCGTACGAGGGCCGATATGTCCGCCGCATTCACGCCCTTCAAAAATGAAGTTTCGCACGCCGTTCTGAAGGTAATCCGTCAGAATCGAGGGCGAAGGCGCATGCAAATACGTCAGCGTGCCGCTTTGCTGCATCGCCAATGCCTGATCTGCACGTCCGCCGGACAATATAGCGAAAGGAGGCCTTACCTCATCGACGGCCGCCATCTGCTCGCGGAACAGTTCAGGCTCGTTAAACGCCAACAAACCGACGCCCCAGGAACGCTCGCCCATCAAATCCCTGGTGGTCTGTAACATGGTGGTTAAGGTATTACCCTTTAGCAGTGCAACCGCCAGAAACGGCAAAGCACCACCCTGCTCAACCTTGTCACAAAAAGCGGGCACATCGCTGACGCGCGTCATCGGCCCCTGGACAATGGGATAGCGAGTGTTATGGGCTTGCGCTAAAGGGCTACCGGCACAAAACGCATTCTCCGCGGTTAGGGGCAGCTGCTCCTCAACATATTGCCTTAGCGCACCGAGTGCCTTGGCTACGGAGGGGAACTCACTTGCCCAGGCCCTGGCAAAAACCGCATCCTGACCCAGTGAAACCAGCCGGTGTTTCGGGCTCTGGTGGGCGTGCAGACGAATGATTTCATCACGCAAGGCCTGCCCGGAAGCGTTTTCGGTAGTCGCTGCAATGTTCTGCGACAGCACTTTTACCGCCGTCATTCCCGGTAGATCCAGCGCCTGCCACTGACGGAACCTTGAAAGCCTTAACGTACTGGCCTCGCTGCCGTCCAAAGCCTCCAGGCGACGCCTTAACGCGCCTTCTAACGGTGACTCCCTCAGCAGCGCCAGTTGCCAATCCAGCACAACACCAGCGGCGCCTGCGACAACACATGCCAGGGCTGTGTAGCGGCTTATTCCGCCCCAGGCATAGGTATCCAGATCTGTGACAGCAAGAACCGATTGCAGCAACACATAACTGGTTTCCTGTCCGATCAGACCCCCGGCATCACTGCCTTTTGCCAGCAGGAAATCAAAACCAAGCTGTGCGGCGGCGCGCGCTTCTTTGGCCGAAGTGACAACCAGGCCAAGCCGGTGCGCCCGTTGTCGCCAGAATTTTACGTACTCAAGATCAAGATCAATATCAACATCGTCATCAGCACTGCTGGCATCGAGCAGCGGCAACGTCATAACGATATACGGCACCTCGGGCAGCCGCGCAGAAATGAACTGATCAAACCCGCTCTGCTGGGGAGGTAAGATGAAACCGAACCGGCCTTTGGCGCCCTGCTCGATCAATTGCTCAATATTGGCCTGTGGGTCCTGTGCGGTACTGGCGGGAGTCGTGGTGTTTTCAAAATCAACAAAGGATAAATCCAGCAAACCGGTACACCCGAATCTGGATGCGGCAACCGGCAGGCCAACGTCACAACTACCCGGTAACGAATTTACAAAAATATCCAAACCCATCTCTTCCCTACCCCGTAACTTCCGCGCTGGCTCCATAGCCGAAACTGTTCCCTGAGTTCCTGCCGCGATGCTGTGTCAACAACAATCCGGCGCAACCCAATCACTCACGACAGGTTGAGAACTTCAACCGCTTGAGTGGCTACTGCAGGTTGCGAATGTTGTAGTTCACCTGCTTGTTTTTGAAGCTGTGTCTGGTGCTGTAGTTCGGACAATTCTATCCATACGTTTTTGTAAATATCGTCGGCAATACGCAGCTTTTTATATCGAGGAACTTCGCCGCTGCGCTCGCTGCAGGGTTCGAAATCCTCAGGATTCATATCATTGAATTTCGCGCATGAGCGATCCACCAGTTCATTCATCATGTCGAAGTGGTAATCCTCTAAACCGGCAAAATCGGCACCCCATCGCACGAGGAATTCCAGGAAGACTTCGGTAAGGCACTGGCTCTGATTGGAAAGGTCCTTCAGGCTGTAATAACTCCGCTTGTAAAGCTCCGGGAAGAGTTTGTCAAAAGCTGGCCTGAATTCCACTGGCGGTGGCGTCGCCCTATCGTCACTCTCAAGAATGACTTCTCCGAGTTTTTCCAGTCTGATCTGATTTTCCAATTGCGGCAGCAATTCACAGATAGTCACGTAGTAGCTCGCGTGTTGCAGAATCAGGATTTTAACTTTGCGCATCAACCCGGGTTTGGTTGCCAGCGTATGCTCCATCATGTCGGTGATCGCCTGCCTCGCCTCATCGGTTTGCGGCACTCGGGCGACAATTTCTTCGCGCGTAATGGCTTTAGTGACGGCATTGGGCTGCGGGGGCGACTTTACGAGATCGACAAACCCTATGACTCGCTGCGCAAAGCTGGACCAGGAATACACGTTTTTGAGTAACCAGTGATAGCCCTCTAACAGCTCTACCCGGCTCATTTTCTTTGGCAGGATATTGGTATAAGTTCTGGCGTGACCAAGGTTCTTGTTCTTGGCCATATTCAGCACACGCCCCTCGCGCATCATACGAATCCACATCGGTGTACCCAGCGGCGCTTTGAGCATATTGATCGCAATACTCGTCAAACAGGATTCCTGTATGAAATCGTAATGCATCCTAAATATGTCTTTATCATCATCGTCAAAGCCAACAATCATGCCAGCGCGTATTCCCATGCCATGCGCAAGTGTCATGTGCACGTTCTCAACCAGATTCCCTTTCAGGTTCTGCCGCTTGTTTGCGCCCTTCAGTGCCTCCTCATTGGGCGACTCAATACCCATGAATACCAGGTCAAAATTGGCCTCGGCGAGCAGGGAGAGGAACTCGTGGTCTGTCGCTACAGCAATGGTCATCTGCGTGGAGAAAACGAGTTCACCGTCATACTCTTTGTTGAGCTCGATCACCTCTTTGAGAAGTGCTTTGGCATACTTACGATCACCACTGAACTCATCGTCACAGAAAAAGATATTGGTGAGCCCGAACGCGGCCTGCATTCGTACTTCTTCTATTATCTGCGGAATAGGCTTGTGCCGCATGCGACGACCGAAGAGATAAATGACATCGCAGAACTCGCAGTCAAACGGACAGCCCCGGGTGGTCTGCACGACGCCCATCGCATATTTACACATATCGTCGGCGATGCTATCCCAGCAGGGTAAAGGCGATTCATCGAGATCGGGTTTGTCGATCTGGCGGTATTCCGTTTCATAGGACCCCGCTTCCCAGTCGCTCAGAAACTGGCCCCAGATATACTCCGCTTCATTAATGAACAGAATATCGAAATCGGCGCGGTAGTCGTAAGGCGACCCCGAAACCCCCGGCCCACCGATGGCGGTAATAATATTAGCTTCCCGTGCGAGCAGGGCAACCCTGCGACATTGAGGGAGATGATGCTTGTACCCGGTAACACCTACCAGGTCCGGTTTGATCTGCTGTAGCGTGTCGGCAGTAATCGGGCCGTGTACGATCTCATCCCAGAGCTGCACCTCGAAGCGATCCCTGGGAGTCATGGCTGCCAGTGTTGCAAGGCCCAGTGGGGGGAAATTATTCTTGACCTCTACCGACTCCTCACCGGTAACCCACAGTGACTCGTTATCCGATAGTGGACTTACCAGTAAAATCTTCTTCATCCCTGCACTTCCCCAATATCTGCTGGACACAGCAGTACTCGAAATTTAAACCCGTTCCATTCCCGCCTCCGGGAGTGAAGGGTTAACTGAACCCTGCGCCTCCTCTACCCCATGCTGCTGCACGAACAAAGGAGGCTGTTCTTCATACGACAAGAGGCGCACAT
This sequence comes from Halioglobus japonicus, assembly GCA_902705825.1. Classification (GTDB taxonomy): domain Bacteria; phylum Pseudomonadota; class Gammaproteobacteria; order Pseudomonadales; family Halieaceae; genus Marimicrobium. The sequence goes on from CACSIL010000012.1 coordinate 333,363, forward strand.
CTGTTATTGCTATCAATACCACTAGAAAACCCTACAAAATGCAACGTTTTTTCCTAAAAACCTTGGGCGTACTGCGTTGCACACCATTCCTATTGAGCTTAGCAGATGCAAACACCCCTGCTGCTCTAAAAAACTATTTCAAGCAATATTCAGTCCAACAGAGGATAAACCTCCCATTAACAATGCCTTGCCTTTGCTAAAGACATTCTGGAGACCACCAATACCATAGAAGTGTAAAGATTTGGCACATCGGGCGCTTTAACATTGAACAAACGCACAAAAAGGGCGCGCTGCAGCCGCTGGCCTATCTCAACTACACTATTGCATGCACACCACAATCTGGATACGCAGTTGCAATGCTTGGCCTACACGCTGGTATTGACCCCCTAACAGCGGGGCAAATCCAAATGTGACGTTCACCCTATACGGATAACTCCCGCTTGAAAGATAGCGGTATGGTTTCAAACTGGCGGATCGTATAGTCCTGTGGAGATAGCCATTGGCCGCCTTTGTTTTTATCGCTGCATATTGATATGGCTATGCGATGCTCCTGACTCGGGTAAAAAATCCAGCTGCTCCATAATTCTGGCTGGTCAACAAAGTCCGCGGCAAAACTGAGACGCACGTTGCTGTTGACCTCTGGCGATGCGCCGCGGCCTATATCAAAGGAAAAGCTCTGCAGCGGCAGTGCAAACAGCCCAAGGCCACGAGCCTTGATATAGGACTCTTTTAATGTCCAATAGTCGAAAAAACGGCTGCGCTGCTGTTCGTGGGGCAGGCTGAAGAGCTCCTCAACCTCTTTTGCAGAAAAATAATGATCTGCAATTGTCAGGATATCGCTGCGACGCGCCAGCGACTCCACGTCGCAACCGATGTCATACAGTGGCGTCACCGCACAAACAATAAGGCCCGGCGTATGGCTGAGATTGAAGCGCAATGGGATAGGTGAATCAATAATTTCCGGCTTACCCTTGGGCCCGATCTCCATACGCCAGTCGGCCGGCTCCACAGCTGCATAGGTGCAGAGCAGGTCGCGCACAAAGGCCCTTGTCACCAGTGCGCAATGCCTGTCTTTCTCAAACTTGTAACGTTGTTGTTTTACTTTTTCCGATTCGGTCAATAAATCGTGGTAGCGCCCTATCAAATCACTGTCCACGCAATCCTGGGGCCGGGTACGCCACAAGTGAATACCCGTTTCCGGTAACTCCAGCTGACCTGTCAGCGGTATTGGCACCCTATTCTCCCCTTCCATGCAACCCTGTTTTTACAGTAATCGGCCCATCGCCGCTGAATTATCCGATGGCTGACGTCAGTTTGCCAACTCTGTCACATAATCAATTCGAATTTTATAAGGTTTTCTCCATTCTTTTGTTGCATATCACAGACCATCTGGACTAGATTGTCCCTGAAGCATTCTGTAAACGGCAAACCTGTTAAAAGACAGGGACGCAAAGTCACCGGCCTAAGGAGCGCAAGCTCTATGGTAGCGGGACCACCTGGATGAATACTATGAACATGACTTTGCATCTATTTTCAGATCCAAAGCGGTCGCGATACGACCTCTCTTCCAATTTCCTCACTCTCTTGCTCCTGCTTGTCCTGGGCTCGACGAATGTTGCTGCAGCCATTGTCCAACCGGCGTCAGGGGAGACCGTTAGCAGTTCCGGTATTACGGTTTCCTGGGCGGACGAGCCTGGTGCACTGGGCTATAAGCTCGGTGTGGGCACCAGTGCAGCGGCTGTCGCACCGGGTGCGTGGGGCGATATCAGCTTTCGGAGCGTCGGCAAAAATACTTCGCTGGATCTTTTCAACATCCCGCTGAACGGGGGAACGGTTTATCTCAAGCTCTGGGTTTTGACCTCCTCTGGCTGGAAAGGCAGCCACCTGTCCAGCTTTAACACAGTGACAGAGCAGCCCGCTGAGCCTGCTGTGATCACCGCTCCCCTGCCATCAGAGCCACTGAAGTCAGGCGCCGTTCTGGAGTGGGCGGGAGTCGGCACCGACTCTTATATGGTAGCCGTAGGCTCCTCCTATGAGGTCATTTCACAGCCACCGTGGGTCGATATATTTGCCTGGGGTGGCACAGGCAATTCTGTAACGCTACCGCGAATACCTCAGGACGGTTCCGAGATCCACATACGCATCTACTCAAGAATCAAAACCACCTGGACTTACAAGGATTTTCAGTTCACCGCAGCGCTGGTTGAACCTGCAGAAATCACAGCACCCGCACCTGACACACAATTGCAACAGCATGCCCAGCGCGTCGAATGGGCTGCCGCTGAGGGTGCGACCCAGTATGCTCTGTCCGTTGTGACCGATCCCGCACTACTGGATACACCCTCAGAATCAGATATCTTCAGCAGCTTCAGTGAGGACACCAGTCTGGTCGTGACAGGCATTCCTGTAGATGGGACGCCAGTGTATATGCGGCTGTGGTCACTGATAGAGGGCGATTGGTATTACACGGATTCGACTTACTCGTCCGTCTACTCCGACGCCGCACCAGACCCCGTCGCAGAATGTATAGAGCGTCGCTGGGAAACCGTCTCTTTCGATGTGCAGGGCGAGCAGCGCGACCTCCTGTACAGAACACCCGCTGATGGCGCATGGACCAAGGGTGCCATCGTTGTCATGCATGGCGGCGGTGGTGCGAGTTCAGACTGGTGCGTCGAGGGGGGGCTCACCCACGACATGCTGGCACTCACGGAAGCGGCCATCGACGCCGGGTTTGCGGTTTTCTCGCTGAATTCCAGCGGCTTTACCGACGATAACGGATTGGATTGCGGCAAACGCTTTGACGCCTTAAGCCCACCTGAAGAAAACAGAGATATTGCCTATATCGAGAAGGTACTCGGCACCACCATCCCCGGTCTTCGACCAGCCGGAAGTAACGTCAAAGTATTCATGACCGGTATTTCCAACGGTGGCTTTATGACCACCCGAGCATCGACCCATTTTGACGACAGTATCGCTGCGTTTGCGCCGGTTGCTGCCGGCGATCCCTACGCCTCGATGATTACCTGCCCTGAGACAGACGTCGAAGAGGACAAACTCCGCCCGGGCGGCTATCTCGATACCGAATCCATGCAAGCCATCAATGTCGTTGATGCCTGTGCTCTATCCAGCGCGTCCAGAGCGATGGCCTGGGAGTCAAAGAATCCCTCGAAACACCCACAGTTCATGGTGTTACACAACAAGCAGGACGGCGCAGTTGACCTGAGCTGTATGAATAAGGCGAAAGGGAACCTGGTATCTCGCGGCTACAATCATCGCGGCACATTCCTGGTTGAAGATGACACTGTACGCAGCGTGGAAGCACACTACTGGCAGCCTGAATATGGCCCGGAAATACTGGAGTTCTTCCAGTCGGTGGCCGAGGAATAGAGCAACACTAACCGCTGACAAGCCAGCACGCTTCTACCAGCGTGCTGGTTCGCGCTTTACGCACCCTCCATATCTCAGGACTCACCCGAATATAGACGTTACCGCATAGGGTTACGTTATCGCGTGCGCTCTAAGGGATAACTAGCGGCGACTACGGCGACGCGACACACCAAGAGAAGCCAATCCGGCACCTATCAGCAACAGCGTACCTGGCAGCGGGATATCGGTATTTCTATCGGCCACCACATTGAGCGTTGACTGGTAAAAATCCCAGCTCCACTCGGGCAATCGCGGCTGGGGTATACGCAAGTTAACGATAAGAATGCCATCGGTGATGATGGCGAGATCGACATTTTGGACAATGTCGGAAAAATTCACTTCGTAGGAGTAAATATGTGCTGCATCATCCAGCACTGCCACCATCGGATCGGCGCTTGGATCGTAGGGGAAAGGCTCTTCATTGCGAATATCATCGCGCACCTTAAAAATAATCTCGGCACTGATCAAGGTATCGGTGACCGGGTTGTATCCATCGTCAAGGATGTCATGCGTGTAGTAGAAGCTGGGAAAGATCGAGTTTACTGCAATGATAGGCACTGACACCGGCGCAACCACATCGGTAAAAGCAATGGGTGTGGCCTGCGTCAGCGATGACGTAGCAGCTAGTAGCATTGCCGAAGCAAGCTTTAACGCTTTGTATTTCATGTCCTCTCCCTGACCTTCCCAGAATGATATTTCGCTACTATTCGCAACCAGGAAGTGCGCTCTTTTCAGCTAAGCACATATCGCCCAAATTGCAACCTTTACCGCACTTGCCAGGCATTCACCGCGGCGGTGATTATTCGTCGGGCTATGGTAAGCCTGAGCCAAAAAATACGCCTGTTTAAACCAATGCAATTTACGAGCCAAAAAAACATTCCTATATTTTTCAATAAGATAACCAAGCCAACTATTTCATGATGTAAAAAAAGCGGACGCCTCAAACCACCAGCACACCAAGACTCACTCATCCAGATGCTCTACAATTTCACCTGCGACAGCCGCAGTACAGCGACTAAACAGGATCCAGGGGTAAAACATATGACCAAAGCGATGAAAAACTCGCCCGCGCGTCGCAACGGCTGTATTGAAGCTGCGCAATGAAGGAGTTGATTCTACATATCGGCTGCTCCAAGACAGGCTCCTCAGCGCTGCAGTCATGGCTCGCTATTAACCAGGCCGGGCTGGCAGACCAGGGTTACCAATGTGCAGTGTTGGACAATGAGGCGAAAAACTTCAAAATCAATTCAGGGAATGGCGCGGTACTGGATACCTATATCAGGCAAACCTATGAACAAGCTAGGTATGACCACAAGAAGGGCCAGGAAATTCTCGATCTGTATTTTTCCGGCTACGACAGGGCCATTATCTCCTCCGAGATATTGAGCGGCTTTAGCCCCAAAAACATACAGAAACTAAGGCGCTTTTTCGATCAGCATCAGATCAAAGTCACTGTCATTGCGTATGTTAGAAACCTCTATGACTTCTTCTATTCAGCGCACGTCCAGCATGTAAAACGAACCAATCGTCTCATAAGCTTCGAGCGCGCAGTGTTGGAAGAAAAGCAGTTCAGGCACTTTCTTTCATACCGGAATTTCTCCCCATTTTTTGATGTCACGTTAATCCACTATGACAGCGTGATAGACAACATCGCTCTGCCGTTTTGCGACGCCGTTGAGCTGGACTATTCAAGGCTCCTCCCCCTGCCTGCAAAACAAGTCAACAGAACACTGTCCTATGGCGAAATTGAGGTGGTTCAAACACTGGGCAGCTGGCTGGCGCAAATGAAAATCGTGGTAGACAATTTCTCCATCACCATTTCCGATGAGTTAGTGCATCAGTTCCCGGAGGTTGAATCTGAAGTGGTGTACAGCGAGAGTGTTTATCAGTATTTGTCCAAAACGTTCGGTAAACAGCTCGATGAATTTAACACAATCTGCGAAAAGCAGTTCGGCTTCAAACTGTCCATTCTTAGTGACCGCCCATATGCAGCCTTGAGTGAAAACCAGCCTATGGACAGGACAACACTAGAGCAAGTATTGGCTATTATTTGTGACAATAGCGCGAAGTTTGACAGGCGCGCGATAGAAGCTTTGTCCGAAAAATTTTCCACCTGTACTGACTATCAAAGCCTATCGCTGAAACTCAATAAATCGCTGACATGGAAGAACCGCTTCAAACAGCTGGCAAAGAGAATGAGTATCAGGTTCCGCCGCCTGTCTATGAGAAACACAAACAGAAGAATGTTTATGTTGCGCTTGAAAGAATCTCTTGGCGTTTACCGATAGCGGTATCTGCGCCGTAAAAAGCTGGCATTTCGTGCTGTGTGGTTACAGTTCGTCGCGGAACGGGCGAGTCATCAATTCTCCTATACGCCGCCACAGACTGCGCTCTTTCCAGGTCGAAAGATCTAACTCACGGCTTCGCCCCAGATCTTCTTTAAACTGTCGCTCAAGCACGTCCAGAGTACCGGCATCCTCGATGACAAGGCAAAACTCTTCATCCTTGGACATCGAGCGATGGTTCATATTTGCCGACCCCACTACCGCGACCTTATGATCGATAGTCAAAATTTTTGCGTGCAACATCGTTGGCTCAAACAAATGGATTGCAACCCCCGCATCCAGCAGCAGCCGAAACCGATCCTCACCGCTGAGTTGGCAAAACGCTTCATCCGTGTGCGCTCCTGGCACCAGCAAGCGCACATCCACACCACGCTTTACCGCCGAACAAAGCAGATCGGTGAGCACCTCGTCGGGCACAAAATACGCGGTGGTAATCCAGATCGACTCATCTGCCTCACGCAGTAATGCCCTGAAAACCGTTGCGATATCACTCCAGTGGACGGATGACGGAGAGCGCACAATCTGTATATTCGCATCTCCGGTCGGGGCTTGTCGGCGCGCCTGGACAAAGGAAGTGCTATCTGAACTCGCTGTTTCATTCCAGTTGGTCAAAAAACCACTGTACATATTCAAGACTGCCGGGCCTGTGACCCGAAAATGCGTATCGCGCCATTGAGACGGGTCCCTTGCATTTCCCTCCCACTGTTCGGCTATCCCCACGCCGCCCGTGAATGCAACCTGCTGATCGCAAAGCAGCAGCTTGCGGTGGGTGCGGTTGTCCCATTTCCATACTTTCCATTGCGCCTTGGGCCTGAACCACGCGACAGTCACTCCCGCCGAGGCCATACTATCCACAAGGCTCTGATCAATGCGCATGGCGCCCACGGCATCCAACAGTAGCCTGGTATTCACCCCGCGTCGGGCTGCCTGACAAAGTGCCTCGGCAAACTTGACCGCAATATCACCTGTCCAGTAAACAAAGGTCACCATGTCGATACTGCTTTTTGCGTCGTTGATGGCATCGAGCATCGCGGGGAAAATTTCATCACCGTTGCACAGCACCTGCACGCAGTTGCCCTCGACAAAGCCGTACCCCAGCTCAGTTTCCAGCAGTTCGCACAAACGGCTCATTCAAATGCTCTCCATACAGTTATCGAACGGTGGTCGATTCAGCTCAACCGAGCATATCGAAGTAGAAAGTCCTGCGCCAAGTAGATTCATCGGGGCGGGCATATGAGCATCGCAGACTATCTGCGCCACGACCTTCGCGGATTATGAATCGACTGAGGCTCTCACCCCCCAGTCTACCTGTGTTTTCTCGCCGACCATTACGATTCTCTTGCGCGAGCAGGTCATACCAGGCGTACGGCCCGGATTCCAGAACGCATGACGGGACTAGTTGGCTTTACGCCATCGTAGTAGATGGCGCGTCTTACATTAAATCGCCCCACCAGCATACCCTTTATAATGTGCCATTAATCGGATATATAGCGCCAAAAACTCGATAATGTTCCCAATAGTTCACACAAAACTACGAGCGTCTTTCTTTGCACCGCGTAATGTTCCATAATCGTAACTCTTACTCTATTTTTTCCAATAATGTGCTTTATATGGAACTTTAATGGTTATTGAAAATAAGTCGCCCTCCGCCATTGCAGAAGAACTCGGCGCCCGCCTGAAACAGGCTCGATTGAATGCCGACAGAACACAAGTGGACGTCGCTGAGCTGGCGGGAGTAAGCAGGAAGGCGGTACTCAACGCCGAAAAAGGCCGGGCCTCACTGGAAGTGTTCGTTGCCATTATGGGGGCGCTCAAGCTGACATCCCAGCTGGACAATTTTTTGCCGGTACAGGAGATATCTCCCATTCAACTGGCGAAACTTCAGGGACGCAGGAGACAGCGCGCCTCTGGACAAAGCGCCCCCGGCGGGCAGGAGCCCTCTGAATGGTGAAGCAGGTTATCAGTGTCAACTATCAGGGAAGTGAGGTCGGCGCGGTGAGCTTCGACAGCACTACGGGCCTGGGCGCATTTGAATACCACGCGGCATTCATTGCAAAAGGCATTGAACTTTCCCCGATCAAAATGCCGCTGGCAAAGCAGATCTATTCCTTCCCTGAACTTGGCCATGAGACCTTTAAGGGCTTACCCGGTCTGGTAGCAGATTCCTTGCCGGATGATTTCGGCAACGCTGTGCTAAATGCCTGGGTCGCCAGCGAGGGCAAACAACCCAGCGAGATCACGCCACTGGAGCGACTGCAATACACCGGCAAGCGCGGCATGGGCGCATTGGAGTACGCGCCAGCCAAAAGGCAGAAGAACCTGAACGCCTCTACCAGAGTTGAAATTGAGCCACTGGTTTCAATTGCACAGGAAATTCTTGATAAGCGTGAGAACTTCTCACTGGTGTTGGATAAAAACGGGGAAGACGACCGTGACGCGATGCTGTCGCTACTGTCGGTAGGAATGAGTGCAGGCGGCGCAAGACCTAAATCCGTACTGGCATTCAATGCTGACTTCACCCAGGCGCGCAGTGGCCAGGTGGATGTCCCTGAGGGCTTTTCTCACTACCTGATGAAATTTGATGGCGTACACGAGCACAGTGTCGACAGGGAAACATTCGGCGACCCTCAAGGCTACGGGGCAATGGAGTATGTATATTCCAAAATGGCGCGATCCTGCGGCATTGAAATGATGCCGTGCCACCTACTGGATGAGGGCAATCGCCGTCACTTTTTGACCCAGCGATTCGATCGCAACGGAAACACAAAAGTTCATGTGCAGACACTCAATGGACTGGCGCATGTTGATTTCAAAAAACCCGGCTCTTACTCCTATGCCGAGTTATTCGGTATCGCACGACAATTGCGTGTTTCTGCAAAAGATGCGGAACAACTGTTGCGGCGCATGGTGTTTAATATCGTGGCCAGAAACCACGACGACCATTCGAAGAATTTCTCATTCACACTTTCCCAAAGCGGTTGGCGACTCTCACCGGCGTATGACCTGGCCTACAGTTACAAGCCCGGTAGCAAATGGGTGAATAGCCATTGGATGAGCCTCAATGGCAAACGCGACGGTTTTACGCGCGAGGATATTTACACACTTGAAAAGCTGGTGCCGAGGTTTTCCCGAAAGTTCATCGATCAGATTATCGACACAACGGTTGAATACGTTTCTCAATGGCCCACACTGGCCAGACAGCACGCAGTCCCGGATTCTCTGGCCGCAGAGATTGCCTCAAACCTCAGACTGAAACTGTAGTACTGAGCAGTTCCGGCCGCGCGACAGGCGTTGCTTTTGGATACTCAAGAGAGGGCTCGATATGACCAGAACAACTATTGATAGCCTGCTCCGCGAAGTACGCGCATGTCGTATATGTGAAGACGATCTCAAGGATGGCGTAAGACCGGTGCTTCAGGCACACAGGCAGTCGAGAATACTGATCGCGGGACAGGCGCCGGGCTCCAGGGTCCACGCCTCTGGCATACCATTTGACGATGCCAGCGGCGAACGGCTGCGGCAGTGGATGGGGGTAAGCCGGGATACGTTCTATGACGCAACACAGATAGCGATACTGCCGATGGCTTTCTGTTATCCGGGGAAGGGCAAGTCAGGCGATTTACCCCCTCCTCCAATATGCGCCGAAACCTGGCGCCAACGATTACTGGATGCACTGCCTGATATACAACTCACATTGGTAATCGGCCAATACGCGCAGGCGTGGCATCTGCCACAACAGTGCAAAACGCTGACAGAAACCGTGCAAAACTGGAGGTCCTATGGCAAGGGCATCATTCCTTTGCCTCACCCCAGCCCGCGCAACAATATCTGGCTGGCGAAAAACCCCTGGTTTGAAACTGAACTACTGCCAGTAATTGGAAAACGTGTGGCTATGGCGCTGACAGGATCTGACTAATGCGATACGGATGCACAGCGCTCATCAACTTCCGAGGTACCGCTGTAAAAACGCATCCATCGCTTCAAACAATGCCGTTCGGTGCTGATGATTGTCGAGATAGTGAGTGCCGTGTTCAAGCTCAATGTACTCAAATGTTTTTCCGTGCTCGTCCAGCTCTTCAGCCATCTCACGACTCTGTTCCACATCCACCACACGATCCTTCTCTCCGTGCACCAGAAGGATCGGTATGGTTATTTTCTCTACGAGGTTAACCGGTGAGTTCATTTCAAGCTGCTTGCTGTCCCTGCCGTACTGATCGAAAGCGACGACCTTGTTGATGTAATGACGTGAGCGATTCCGTTGTGCCAGTAGATCAGAGACGCCGGCAAAACTGATCGCGCACTGAAACAGCTTCGGGGTTTCGGCGGCCGCCAATAATGCAGCATAACCGCCATAACTCGCCCCTACTATGCAGATACGCTCAGAGTCGGCGATACCCTCTGTGACAAGCCAGCGTGTTCCATCGACAAGATCATCCTGCATGGCCTCGCCGTATTGCCCCACTGCCTGCATTTGAAAATCGTGACCATACCCCGAACTGCCGCGGAAGTTGGGCTGTAGAACAGCGTAACCACGACTCACAAAAAACTGTGTCCAGTAATCGAAACCACCATACTCTCGCACCATTGGGCCACCGTGAGGATGCACAATGGCTGGAATGGGTTTGCCATCAAAGTTAGCGGGCAAGGTCAGATACGCTTCGATCTCCAGCCCATCCCGGGCCTTGTAGCTCACTTTCCTTGACCCGGGAAGCTTCTCCGCCATCAACTCAGGATACTGCTGGATAATCGGTTCCAGCGTATTGCTGATCCTGTTGCCGTAATAGTAGACCCCGGGCATATTGTGGCTACTGGCATACACGATATAGCGCAGCTCGTTGTCGCTAAAACTGAGCAGGTGGTTACTGGTATCGAGAAGCGCAGTGTCGATAGTACGCTGGTAACCCTCGTACACCTCGTCCCAATAAATGACTGAATTGTCGGCTTCACCATGGCTCACACCAACCGCATCATTTGTCTTGGGAGAATAGATCAGCCCACCTTCAATATCGTAATCCGGGTCACCTACAACCAATTGCATCTGCGGTGATGCATCACGTGTATCAATTGTGAAAATGGCTTGCCGACCGTTGTGATCGGCTCGTATGTACAACACGTTGGGGTCCACACTGAACCCCATCGGAGTGATATCGGGCTGGCTGAAATATTTGTATTCCCACAGCTTGTTCCAGTCATCGGTCTCCAGATCGAGCACCCAGACAGACCGCACACCGTCATCTTCATCGTAGCCGATACCTGCACGAACCCTGCCCTGCCGGTCGGCTATCCAGCCACGAATGGGAGGTTTGGCGCGCCGGACTATCGTTTTACTCCCGGTGTTTACGTCAACGCTATAGACACTGGGATAAGTGGGGCTGTCTGTGTCGAACCCCATAAGAATTCTGTCGTGCTCCTCGGGAAGCACACTGATGACATCGTCCTGAATTTGCGAGTAGTGCTTGTAAGAAGTTGGAGACTTTCGTCCGGGCCTGAAAAGCGTTTTAGGCTCACCGCCTGTCGGGTCGACAGAGAGCAACCGGGTTTCCGTGGTGTCTACCCCGAGCCCTCTGAAATGTGGAAAGTAGATACTGAAAATCAGCTTTTCAGGGCTTGCCCAGCGCAGCCAGTTAAATTTAAACTTTTCATTGTCTGATCGGGTAATACCGTGCGTCTTTCGTTTATCCAGATCCAGAGTTACCAGCATCGTGCCGTCCTCCGTATTCAACGTATACGCAATGTATTTGCCGTCAGGGGATATTGCCAAATTCTCTGCCTGCGGGAGGTGGCTGTAAGCCTGCGGAGGGGGCGGTGTCGACGCGCTGGACGCGCCACTCATCAGAGTGACCACCACCAGACAAATGCCAAAGCAACAATCCCTGTACATACAGACTCCTGTCAAACCTCAAATGAACGAACAACGCGCTATGCGACTGGCCAAGCACATTACCCGAGGCGGCCTGACTCAGCACCACCATTCAACAGCATCTCCTATCACCGGAATTCGGCGCAGTCACCGTGAAGATGAGGATAGTTATAGCTAATGTAGCTGTCCAGTGAGAGGCCGAATTTTTGACGCTCGGCACTTTAATACCCGCAAACAGTTGACCCGCATGGTGATATATGTTCCGATGCTCCCCATCCTATAGATAATTAAATTATCTACTACACAGGGAAGCTTGGCTCCATGCCGATTCGGCAGCCGTTCAAACGCGAAACTGCGTTTTTTCGTCAAAGAGCATGCCCCCGACAACGCTACAGGAGACAACGTTATGACAGCAGTTGCGACCGAGACCAGAGAAGCGGGCACTATCAAACCACGGCGTATGGACTTTGATATGTCCCAACTCCAGACCAAGTACTTTTTTCGCGGCAACCCCATTCTCAGTACACTGATGTACGCGCTGTCAGCGTCCTTTCCCAGTGGGGAACGATTCTTTATCGACACCGTCCGGCACTACCAAAAGGATATCGATGACCCTGTTCTGTCGGCGCAGATTCGCGGCTTCATTGGTCAGGAGGCTCATCACAGCCGCATCCACGAGGACTTTAACACCCAAGCCGAGACCCTCGGCGTGGCGATGGAGAGAATCGAAAAACGCTTCAAGAAGCGCATCGAAACCGTCAAACGCAACCTGGATCCCGGGCGACAGCTGGCGATAACCGCTGCCCTGGAGCACATCACCGCGACTCTGGCGCAGTGGACCCTGGAAAACCCGGAAGCTGGCCTGAACGGTGAAAACCACTCCCCACTGAGAGAAATGCTGGCCTGGCATGCAATGGAAGAGATTGAGCACAAGTCAGTAGCGTTTGATGTGTACCGCAAGGCGGTCAACAAAGAAAAGGAACGCATCGTTGTCGCCAAAATTGTCTTTCGCACATTCTGGATTCAAATGGCAATCGCCCAGGTGATCCTGTTATGGCGCGACCGCAAAATCCCCTCTGTGTCACACATCCGCGAGGCATGGCATTTCATGTGGGGCAAAGGTGGCTTCAGGCGCTGGTCAGCACCCGAGTTTAAACGCTACCTGAAGCCCGGATTCCACCCCGACGATATCAATCAGCGCCATTTGATCGAACAGTGGCAGGAAAGCTACCCCGAAGTTGCCGCACTGCAGGTTGGCTAGTCCTATGTCAGTGCTAAAGCCAATCCCGGCGTCTTATCGACACCCGCCCGCGAGCAGTCTCCAACCGGGATTATTGCGCCAGGGACGACTGCCTATAACTCTGTAATGAGGGCCGAGAAATGAAGCGCAGCAAAAAGTGGATTATTGGTATTGTCACGACTGTGGTTGTAGTGGGGCTGGTCGTCTATCCGAACCGCGAAAGCATCGTGTTGAATGTGCTGAGTTTTGCGCTGAAGAACTACCGTCCGGTGGGCCCTACTCAGGAAATCGCCTGGTCTACGGGCGAAGACCCACAGGGGCGCACTCCCGCAGAGCGACCGCCCAATATTGTGCTGATTCTGGCCGATGACCTGGGCTGGAATGACCTGAGCTTCGGCGGTGGAGGCGTCGCCGGCGGCACCGTGCCAACGCCGCACATCAACTCGATCGCTCAGCAGGGCGTTAGCTTCACCAACGGCTACGCCGCCAACGGCACTTGCGCGCCCTCTCGGGCAGCCATTATGTCTGGTCGCTATGGCACTCGCTTTGGTTTCGAGTTCACGCCAACTCCGCCTGGCATGATGGAACTCGCTGCACTGGTACCGCACGACCCGAACCGACTGCGAGAGATTATACCCGTGCGCAACTCCGAGTCTGTGCTCTTCAACAACATGGGTATGCCCGCATCAGAGATAACCCTCGCCGAATTACTCGCCGACAGCGGCTACCACACCGCCCATATTGGCAAATGGCACCTGGGACGCGCCAATGGCATGGAAGCACACAAGCAGGGTTTCGATGAGAGCCTGTTGATGTTTAGCGGCCTCTACTTACCGGAGGACAGCCCGGATGTAGTGAACTCTAAACAGGAGTTCGACCCTATCGATCGCTTCCTGTGGGCGGTCATGGACTTCGCTGTTTCGTTCAATGACGGAGAGGCTTTTGAGCCGGACCGCTATCTCACAGACTACTTCACAGCGCAGGCTGTCGAAGTGATAGAAGCCAACAAGGATCGCCCGTTCTTTCTCTACCTGGCGTACTGGGCAGCGCACACGCCACTACAGGCCTCCCGAGAAGATTACGAGGCACTGTCACATATTGAGAATCATCGCGAACGTGTGTATGCAGCGATGATTCGGGCGCTCGATCGCGGCGTCGGGGAAGTACTGGATGCCCTGAAAGCCAACGGCCTGGAAGACAACACACTCGTTCTATTTACTTCGGATAACGGTGGCGCCGGTTATATCGGCCTGCCCGACGTGAACAGCCCGTTCCGCGGTTGGAAGATCACTCTGTTTGAGGGCGGCATCCACGTGCCCTACTTCGCCAAGTGGCCGGCTCGTATCGCGCCCGGTACCGAGGTCTCCGACCCCGTCCATCATTTTGACCTTTACACAACTGCCGCTGCCGCTGCCGGAGCCAGCATCCCCACCGATCGACTCATCGACGGTGTCGATCTGTTACCCTTTGCAACAGGCACAGCACAGGGTGTGCCACACCGGGCACTGTTCTGGCGCAGCGGCGCGTCTCAATCTGCGCTGGTCGACGGCTGGAAGCTCAACGTCAGTGACCCGCCGGGTAAAACCTGGTTGTTCAACCTGAAACGTGACCCTACGGAACAACATGATCTTTCCGCTGCGCGCCCAGACAAGCTGGCAGAACTGCAAACCGCGCTGGCAGAACACAACGCGGCACAAGTGGCCCCTTTGTGGCCCAGCCAAGCGCTGGCTCCGATTAATATCGATAAGGATTTAAGTCAGCCTGATGCACCTGAGGACGAATACATTTACTGGTCAAACTAGTGCATTTACCGAATAAAAGTAGACGCTCGACAAGAAGGACAATATTTTGTTTAAACGTGTGATAAAACTACTGGCGGCCGCGGTAGTAATCGTTTTGCTCTCAGCGATTTTTCTGGCCGCCAACCTAAACCAGCGGTTCGAAGACATGAGTGTCCGCAACGGCAACTGGATGACCAGTGTTGCCACCGGTTCTGAGGGTGCCGGAATGATGCTGAAAGCCGCTGTGGCAATCGGCGGCCTGCTCGCCTCGACGCAGGAAAACTCCATGTACTACCGGCTCAGCAGTGTTGCCGGAGAACCTCTGCGCCTGAATTGTCGCTACCGGATTGAAGGCACAGACTATGACGCCGACTGGTGGAGTATCACCGCCTATGGCTGGGACAATTACCTGATTCCAAACGCGCAGAAGCGCTACTCATTCAACGACGAAAATCTGGTGCGTAATGCCGATGGCAGCTGGGTAATAACTGTCGCCAATACCGAACAAGCGGGCAACTGGTTGCCGGTGGGGCCCTCTGGGGCTCCAGAATGGCGCAAACCGGGCGACTACGACTTCGATCTTCTGCTGCGCCTGTATACCCCAGGCAAAGCCTATCTGGAAACACCAGAATCTGCAGCGCTACCCAAAGTCACTCTGGAGGCCTGCCGATGAAACTGCTGAAATGGGTAGTGGGCATACTGGTGTGCGCCTGGATCGGACAATACGTGCTAGCGCTGGCATTGCCCAGCCTGATGATGGAAGCCCTCTATGCGCTGGGCACAAAACAACAGGGTTACAATCAGCTGGCTATCAGCGAGCTGCCCGATGAGGAGTTTCGCACAATTGTACGCCCCAGCCCCGACCTGCTATACGCCAGTTGTTTTTACAATTTGGAGGATGGTCCGGTGATTATCGAAGCGCAAATTCCAACGCGCTACTGGTCGATGCAGTTCTACCAAATGAACACCGATAACTACGCTGGCATCACCAACCAGCGCGAGGACAGCTATCGAATCGGTAGCACGGTTAATGTCACCCTGATCGGCAGTGACACATCTGCGGACGGATTTAGCGGTGAGGTCATCCAGTCCCCGACGCAGCGCGGCATTATGCTGTTGCGTGCATCGGCTATCGGCGACCGCGAGGAACAGCAGGCCGCCCTACTCGCCAGCCGCTGCGACCCTGCTTAGTAAAAAATAATAGAACAAATGATAATTACAACAGGTAGATATCTATGGCGCAGTCCAACCGGTCGTGGCACATACCACGACCCGCTCATACGCTGCTTTGCGCACTGGCCCTGGTCAGCACATCGGTTCAGGTAATAGCCCAGGCCAACGCACTGGAGGAAATCATCGTCACCGCCAGCAAACGCAGCCAGAGTTTGCAGGACGTGCCCATGGCGGTTACCGCTTTCAGCGAGCAGGTAATCCAGGAGGCGGGAATTAACAACGCCGTCGATCTGGCCGTGCTAACACCCAGCCTGACCATATCCACCAATAACCAGCCTTTCACGGCGTCATTCCGCATTCGCGGTATTGGCACATCGCAAAACGACATCGCACTGGAACCATCGGTCGGACTATTTGTCGACGACGTCTACCTGAGTCGTTCGGGGCTTGGGATGTCTGATCTGACCGACATAGAGCGCATCGAAGTACTACAGGGCCCGCAGGGCACGCTCTATGGCAAGAACACCAACGCCGGCGCTATAAGCATCTTTACCAAAAACCCCAATCTCGAGGAGTTTGAAGGGTACGTTGAAACCAGTATCGGGGATTACGATTTGACGAAGGTGACAGCCGCCGCCAGCGGGCCGCTCAACAAATCGCTTGCCTACCGTATCACCGGCACTGTTGATCAGCGTGATGGCTACTTTGACAATGGCGCCGGCGACGACCTCAATGCCGCCGATGACTGGAATATTATTGCAAAACTGCTGTACGTCCCCTCAGACGACCTGACCATCCTGCTGAAAGGCTCGCATCTCGAACGCGATACAAAGTGTTGCGCTGCAGATTCCGTGCAAGGTGCCTCCGTCAACCCTGCGCTGGCGGCACGCGGACTGGCTATCGACAAGAACAACCCGTTTGATCACGAAATTGCCGTTAATGTAGACAATAAGTTCAACAACAAGGCCGACAGTCTGTCTATGGTTATCGACTACGACAAAAACTGGGGCTCACTGAAGTCTATTACTGCATGGGGCAAGGCCGATGGCACCGCGAGCTATGATGTGGACCGTTCGCAATTGGATGTAATGTCCTATGTTGATGCAGTGAGCAAGGGTGACAGCCTGTCACAGGAGCTGCGCTTCGCCTCACCGACAGGTGGGCCGCTGGATTATCAATTGGGTGCATTCTATTTCCAGTCGACCACCAATGGCGGCGACGGCTCACCGTTCGTTTTCCTGGGCGAAGACTTTCTCAGCCAGGCAAACCAACAACCGGACATCGATTCCCTGCTGCCCGCTGGCGTGCCCAACATGGCCTTTGTCGCACAGCCTGGCGATTCCATCCGCGCGAACGTCAAACTTGAAACAGAGACCTTCGCAGTGTTCGGCCAGACCACCTGGCATATCAGTGATCGCTGGCGTGTAACCGGCGGACTGCGCTGGACCGATGAGGAAAAACATGCCGACATTCTGACAGCCGTTGACTCCACCGCGCTATCTGCGCAACTCACCGGCTTGTCCTTTCTGACGGCAGTAACCACACCCGTCGATCAGGATTTCTCCCGCAGCACCAGCGACGTCAACTGGCTGCTAGATACCAGTTTCGAGCTCTTCGATGAGACAATGATCTACGCCAGAGCGGCTACCGGCTCAAAATCCGGCGGTTTCAATACCGTCAATGGCACCCCCGAGGAACGCGAGTTTGAAGACGAGTCTACCAATAGCTATGAGCTCGGTATCAAATCGACTGTCTTGGACGATCGACTGCGCATCAATGCTGCGGCTTTCTACACTGAGATAGATGACTACCAGTATCAGCAGCAACAGGACATCGGCCTCGGCACATTGGTATCGAACCTGCCCGAGGTGGAAACATCAGGCATCGATCTGAATCTACAGGCGCAACCGCTACCAAACCTGACATTGACCGGCGGTGTTCTCTATATGCACAAATATGAAATTACCGAAGGCCCGCAGAAGGGACAAAATCTGCCGTTTACTGCCCAGTACAGTGCCACCGCCTCTGCCACCATCGTATTTCCATTGGCCGATGGTGGAATCTACCTGCGCGCTGATTACAGCTATATGGACGACCACCTGACAACCGATTCTGCCAACGCTGCAGACAGGGACTATCAGAACAGGAATTTGGTTAACGCCAAACTCGGGTGGCGCAATAATCACTGGAATGTGTCCGTCTGGGGAAAAAACCTCTCGGACAACAAATATGCAGGGCTCACAGCCGCCACCTATCCCATCACCACCATGGACGCCTATTTCCTGGCGCCACCGCGCACTTACGGGGCGACCCTGAGATACGATTTCTAATAGAGCACATAGGAATACCACACGCGACTCTGTAAACTAGCTGATTGTAAGCGCAGGTCGGTGTGAGATTGGCAGCCTGCGGATCCGTGAACTGGACATCAGACGAGTGACGCAATGACCCGCAAAACCCATTACCGCGCCTGCCACCTCTGCGAAGCGATCTGTGGCCTCGTGATAGAAACAGATGGCGCCGATATTGTCTCTATCAAAGGGGACAAGGCGGACCCACTCAGCCGTGGCCACATTTGCCCCAAAGCCATTGCCCTGAAGGATTTGCACACCGACCCGGACCGACTGCGCGCCCCGGTCAAGAGAGTGCGCAATGACAACGGCGACGACGAGTGGCAAGAAATCAGCTGGGATGAGGCGCTGGATACCACCGCCAACCGGCTGGCGCAAATTATCACCGAGCACGGGGTAGACGCGGTAGGCATTTACATGGGCAATCCGTCGGTGCACAACTACGGCATGATGACGCACCAGAGCAACCTGTTTCAGCATATCCGCAGCAATAACCGCTTTTCTGCCACCAGCGTGGACCAACTGCCCCACCACCTCACCTCGCTGTGGCTCTACGGGCACAAGTTACTGATTCCTGTGCCCGATGTAGACAACACCGATTACCTGCTGATGCTGGGTGCAAACCCACTGGCCTCCAACGGCAGTATCTGGACTGTACCTGACGTAAAAAAACGCCTGAAGGCACTCACAGCACGCGATGGCAAACTGGTCGTTATCGACCCTCGCAAAACAGAAACAGCCGCCATCGCCAGCGAGCACCAGTTCATACGCCCGGGCACCGACGCTCTGTTCCTGCTGGCACTGCTCAATACGCTATTCAGCGAGAACCTCACGAAACCCGGCGCGTTGAGCGAATTTACCAGCGGCCTGGATGAAGTGGCTGCTGCCATTGCGGCATTTACACCGGAGTTCGCCGCTGCCCACACCGGTATCGATGCCGATGCAATTCGACGCATCGCCAGGCAGTTTGCCGCGGCAGAAAAAGCCGTGTGCTACGGCCGCATGGGTGTCTCCACGCAGGCCTATGGCGCACTGTGCCAATGGGTGATACAACTGATCAACATTGCCACCGGCAATCTGGACAAGCCCGGCGGCAGCCTGTTTGCCAGCCCCGCAGTAGATACCCTCAAGACCAGCAGCCCCGGTGGCCACGGCCGCCACCTGAGCCGCGTACGCAGCCTTCCGGAGTTTGACCGGGAGCTGCCCTCTGCCTGTCTGGCAGAGGAGATTAGCACCCCGGGTGAGGGACAAATACGCGCGCTGTTTACCGGTGCCGGCAACCCCGTGTTATCTACTCCAAATGGACGGGCACTGGACAGTGCGATGGACACACTTCAGTTCATGGTGTCACTGGACCCGTACATCAACGAGACGACGCGCCACGCCGATATTATCCTGCCCCCTACCTCCGCGCTGGAGCACGATCACTACGATATCAGCTTTCACGTCTTCGCCGTACGCAATACCGCTCGCTACAATGAGGCCGTATTCGATAAGCCCCGCGACAGTCTGCACGACTGGGAAATTTTCAATCAGCTGGGAAACCGACTGGCGAAGCTTCTGGACAAACCGGAACAACCTGCCGTCGCGCCACATGAAATCATCGCGATGGGCCTGCAGATGGGCGCTCACGGTGAAGCGGGCCTGTCGCTGGATAAACTGCGCCAAAACCCCTCGGGCATCGATCTGGGCCCACTGCAATCACAACTGCCACAGCGCCTGGCAACACCGGATAAAACGATCCGGTGCGATATACCGCAAGCGATGGCCGACCTGCACCGCCTGTTTGAAGAATTCCAACAACCGGACGCCAGTGAATTGCGACTGATTGGTCGGCGCCATGTACGCTCCAACAACTCCTGGATGCACAACTACCACCGTCTGATGAAGGGCCGTGATCGCAGCATGTTGATGATGCACCCTAGCGACATGGCGTCCAAGGGCATTGCGCCCGGCGGACGGGCGACGCTGTCATCACGGGTGGGGTCGGTTGAGGTCGCAGTGGAACCGTCTGATGACATGATGCCCGGTGTTGTTAGCCTACCCCACGGCTTCGGCCACAACAGGCAAGGCACACAAATGCAGATCGCGAACACTCACGCGGGCGTGAGTTGCAATGACGTGACCGATGAACAATATCTTGATGTGCTTTCCGGTAACGCGGCGGTAAATGGCGTACCTGTCACCGTTTGCCCTGTGTAACTTCGCCCGAGCCAGTGACATCGAAGCCACTGCAGACTGAATAAACCGCTATAGCAAGAGTAATCGAGGCGTAGAAAGACATGGTAAAAAAAGTCCTACTCGCAGTACTCGCGCTGTTGGTCATCACAGCGGTTCTTGGTCGTGTACTACTGCCCGGAATTCTGGAAAACGCGATGAACGTTGTCGATGAGCATGAGCCGTACCCCATCTCGGAGCGCGCCCGGCAACTACACGACGCACTTTTTATCGTGGATCTGCACAGTGACTCTCTGCTGTGGGCGCGCGATCTCAGCGAGCAATCATCTCGCGGCCAGGTCGATCTGCCGCGCATGAGACAGGGCAATGTCGCGATACAGGTGTTTTCAGCGACGACCAAAAGCCCCACCGGCCAGAACTACGAAAGCAACGAGGCAGGTACTGACACCATTACCCCACTGGCTATTGTCAGCGGCTGGCCCAGCGCAACCTGGGATTCGCTGTTTGCACGGGCCCAGTACCAGCTGGATAAACTGCATGAACTGGTAGAAGCCAACCAGCCAGAGGTTATTTTCATCCGCCGCAAGGCCGATCTTGAAACACTGGAAACCGCGCGCCAATCTGATCGCAATGTCGTGGGTGCGATGTACCTGATAGAGGGTGCTCACCCACTGGAGGGCGACGTTAACAATCTCGATAAACTACAGGCACAGGGGCTTCAATTTGTCGGTTTGACCCACTTCTTTGACAACGAGTTGGGCGGCTCACTGCACGGCATCAGCGGTGAAGGGCTCACCCAATTTGGCCGCAGCGTTATAGCGCGCGCCGATCAACTGAACATGACCATTGATATTGCCCATGCCTCGCCGCAGATGGTGCGCGATGTACTGGCGTTAACGTCAAGGCCGGTTATCCTCTCCCACGGAGGCTTCAAGGGACACTGCAATTCACCGCGCAATCTGGATGATGCACTGATGCTGCAGGTGGCCGAAGCTGGCGGCATCATCGGTGTAGGCTATTGGGATGCCACCGCCTGCGACTACACGCCTGCGGGCATTGCAAAGTCAATTCGCTATGGCATTGACCTGTTGGGGCTTGCGCATATTGCGCTGGGCTCAGATTACGACGGTGCTGTAACCACCTCGCTGGACACCTCTGAACTGGCGGCACTGACACAGGCAATGCTCGACCAGGACTTTACCGAAGCTGAAATTCGCGCGGTGATGGGCGGCAACATGCAGCGTTTTTTACACCAGCAGTTACCCGATTGATCGTGAGCCTGGGCCGTTAGCCCCCACTACCAGCTCACTGATAAACCCAGCGGTTCGCAGGCTCTGTGCCCGGCTCATATTCAACCGTTTGTATATCAAACCATATCGGCAGCAAATAGCGCACGTAAAATGCCCGTGTAGTGGACGTGCCTATGACGATATCATCGTAATCCTTGATCTGTAGACGATCATCCTTCTTCGCCCACTGTCCACATTGCTCCCGGATATCGTCAACTTCGGCGCGAGAGTCATAAATAAAACCCAGGTGATCGTATCCGGGAGACTGTATGCACTTCTCCTGCTCCGATAACAGCAAGAACTGGCTGGTGTGTTCATCGGTGCGCAGAACCAACCCCGGAGTTTCCATCACCGGCACCGGCAGCGGAATGGCCTCAAAACCGAATACCTCGCTGTAGAAAGCGCAGATTGCGTCCTGATCGCTCTCCAACGTGCCCGGAGGCAGGGTCAGTTCCATGTGGTTTAATCGAAATGCTGGCATCATAACTCCCTATTTATTTTTGGATTCTTGGGCAACGCTGACAACGCGTTGTCCAGCCTCCCAACAGCATACTGATTTCAGTGGTGGGGGCAACACTACAATAGCGCCGCTAATCAGGGCCTGATCGAAATCCCTTGAATATGGTAGTGTGATTAACGTGTAAACGAACACTCTGCCACCAGCGCGAAGGACACCGTTTTCTGCAGAGCATTCTTACTATGAAACAAGTGGCAGAATCAGCATGAGGTACATGATGCATATATTGCTTCGAATCGGTGTATTTGGCTGGCTTACACTGGCCGCGGCACTTGTCCATAGTCAGGATACTGACACCAAAATCTCGGACCCGGAACCCGTCATTGAGACGCTGCAAGACAGCGCAATGCTGGATGAAAAAATTCGCTCTCGCATTGAAAATATTTTCGCGGAAATTGACGTATTGAACGGTGTAACCATCTCCGTTGCCGAGGGCGTTGTAACGTTGGGGGGCGATGTTGCCAACGAGGCCGCCGCGCAGAAAGCTCAGCGGCTCGCTATACGGTTGGTGGGTGTGGTAACCGTAGAGGATGAAATGAATCGCACGCTGGCTGTCAGTGACAATGTGCAGCCGCTGATTGAGAAGTTCGCAGCGACCGTCTCGGACTTTTTCAAAGCCCTGCCTTTGATTGGGCTGGCGATCTTGATGCTGGTATTGTCAGGATTGTTTGGCGCTTTTCTCGCCAGACGCAAGTCGCTGTGGCAACGTGTGGCACCCAACCCCTTCCTGGCCGATTTGCTCAGCCAGGCTGTTCGTTTGGGCGTACTTCTGTTGGGTGTGATTCTGGCTCTGGAAATATTGGGAGCCGGCGCACTGATAGCCACGATACTCGGAGGGGCCGGCGTTCTGGGGTTGGCGATTGGATTCGCTGTGCGGGACTCTATGGAGAACTATATCTCCAGTATTATGCTGAGTTTACGCCAGCCTTTCAGAGCCAAAGACCATGTCATTATCAATGAGCACGAGGGGATTGTCGTACGCCTGACTTCCCGGGCGACCATTTTGATGACACTCGATGGCAATCATTTACGTATCCCGAACTCGACTGTATTCAAAGGTATCATTCTAAACTACACCACGAATCCCGAGCGCCGCCTGGCGTTTGAACTGGGGGTCGATGCCCAGGATGACCCCGTCGCCGCTATGAGCACGGGGCTTGATGCAATACGGGAATTGGAGTTTGTGCTCAGTGAACCTGAACCCAGTGCCATTATAAAGACCGTGGGAGATTCCAATATTGTAATTCTGTTTACCGCCTGGGTTGATCAGCGAGAGACGGATTATGGCAAGGCCCGCAGTCACGCGATACGCGCCGCGATGAGAGTGCTTGAGGATCAGGGCTTCACCCTGCCGGAGCCAATTTATCGCGTGCGATTTGACCCTGAACTCAATGCAGCGCTGGGAAGTAAGACGGCAGCGGCTCCCAAGGGAGGCTTATCACCTACCAGCTCAGCACCCACACACTCTAAACGCCCCGTTGCAACGACTGCCCCCGAAGACGACGTGATGGATACCGCCCCCGAGACGCACTTGGTAGAAAAGGTAGAGGCAGAAATTGAATCTGACAGCGCAGATGACTTGCTGGATCAGTCAAAGCCGCGAGAATAAAAAATCAGGGATAGACCGTAGTCCACACATGGGAATATCACCGTGTTGTTCAGGGTCAGGGTACTTGTATGTGACCCGCTTGAACTACATCGCCAATATCGCCTTAAGCACACATGCAAATGCCACAGGCTGATCCAGCATCAGGTGATGCCTGGCATCGGGAATGCCAATCATGGGGATGTGCCCTCCTCCTGCCTCTCGAATATATTCGGCAGAGTCGGCATCAAACAATTCGCTCTCCTCACCGTAGACAATGACGATACGCCCCGGCGCATCAGCGATACGCTTGGCCTGCGCAAGCAACCGTTCACCCACGTCTGTCGTGCGCTCAAAAACACTGGGGTGAAATTTCCAGGTCCAGCCGCCCTCCACTTCTTTCAGGGAATGGTAGGCCATATAGTCAAATAAATAGGGCTCATTGACCTTTTGTACCGGTGATAGCACGAAGCGACCTTTGGCCGTTTCGTAGTCGGGATAAATACGATTGGGACGGCTGGGATCCTGGGAACCGGGCGGCCCGCCCCCCGCCATCGCATGTGCTTTAAGGCGCTCCGGGCGCAGTGTCATCAAATCGCAAATAACGAGGCCGGCAAAATCTTGCTGGCGCTGTTCCATCGCGAGCAAACCGACACTACCACCATAGGAATGGGAGATGATGGTTGGCTTCTGACCGGACTCAAACAAACCCGTGCCCTGCGCCACATCCATCAGTTCCTGCAGGCGAACGTCATCAGGGTATCCCTCTCTTGCACCCGAATCGCCCATGCCGGAAAAGTCGTAGGCCACCACATAATAGTCTTCGGCCAACAGCGGCGCGATAAAGGCGAAACATCTCGAATGTGCGAGAAACCCATGCAATAGTAAGATACCGGGGTTGGCAGGGTCGCCCCAGCTAAAGTAATGTACCGGACACCCGGCAGAGTCCAGCCAGCCCTCCCGGCGCGGCGTGGCAATCGCCTTTTCAAACCAGGGCGGCGTGCTGCGCGAGTCAGCAGGAATTTCAACAGACAGATCAGGAGAAGACGCTACAACGGTGCTCATAAAGCAAACCCAAAAAAACGAACGCTGTATTTTACACTATTCAGACTGGCATCGGAGTACTACCCGGAAAACAAACACACATCAGGAGCATTCATGATCGATCAACTTTTTTCAATGCAAGACAAAGTCTGCGTTATTACCGGTGGATCCCGAGGCCTGGGCTATGCAATTGCACAGGCCTTTTTAGCGGCGGGCGCCCGGCGCATTTACATCACCGCCCGAAAAGCAGAAGCGTGCGAACAGGCGGCAGCCCAACTCTCTGCTGAATCAGACAGCGGAGAATGTATCGCATTACCCGGCAATATCAGCAATATGGAAGAGATTGCACAGCTGGTAGCGGAGCTGGAAAGAAGAGAATCGCACATCGATATCCTCGTAAATAATGCCGGTGTAGGCTGGATGGCACCTCTGGGCGATTTTCCCGAACAGGGTTGGGACAAGGTGATGGACCTTAATGTAAAGACCCCCTTCTTTTTGACGCAGGCGATGATCCCGCTACTTCGCAAAAATGCCACACCGGAAAACACCTCCAGCATAATCAACATTGGCTCCATAGCCGGCATCATGGGAAGCACTGATACATTCAGTTACGCCCCCAGCAAGGCCGCCGTGCATCAGATGACGCGCAACCTCGCTGCGACCCTTGCTGAGCAGCATATCCGGGTGAACGCCATTGCGCCGGGTCGCTTCCACACACGAATGACCGAATACGCCAGCAACGATACCTCAGCATATGAGGCCGAGATCAAAACAATTCCACTGCACCGCTGGGGCACAGACCCCGATATCATGGGCGTTGCCCTCATGCTGGCCACTCGCGCCGGCGCGTTTATCACCGGCCAAATCATTGCTGTAGATGGCGGCACCACTCTGGTCTGACAGCATACGGGCTAACCAGCCCAAGCACCAGAACGTCAACCACTTGACATATTATTGTCAAGTAGTTGACAATATTTCTGTAGCGATAATTTCAATAAAGCGCCGCCTGGAAATAACACCGCAGAGCTCAAGATGATAGATACCGCTCAGGCCGTTCTGGCCCCATATTATTTGCAGATCAAGTTTGTACACATTCTGTGCTCAATGATGTGGCTGTGGAGCACATCGGTTGCCTTCCTATATTTTGTTGTACCGGTGATGCAACACTGGCGCCGCTCACCACAGGATGCCGACCTGATAGCGCTGCGCAACTGGGTACTGGAGCGGTTTGACCAGGGCGTAGTTCTGGAGCATGTCGCTTTTCCGCTGGTGATAATCTCCGGCGTGCTGATGCTATGTGCTGGCGGCTGGACCACCGCCTCCAACTGGCTAGTGCTGAAGCTGGCCATCGTATGCGCTATCGTGCTGCCGATTGAGATTTTGGACTATCATCTCTCTCACTTCAGCGGCAATAAGCGTTTCAAAAGGGATAAAGGCGATGAGGTAGGCTACGAAAAGGCTATCGACTTTCACTGGAAGTTCCTGCTGCTTTCCACGCCGCCGATGATCGTATTCGGTATAAGTATTCTGTACCTCGCTGTGGTTAAGCCCTTTTAGCCTGCTGCACCACTTCAAAGGCCAATCCAATGACCCTAAAACGCAACAGTAACCATCGGTTTTATCGCAACGCCGCTGTTGGCTCAGCCGTATATAGCATCTTTTCGGTGTATCTCCTGTTTGCCATAGCCAATGCTGTCTTGCAAAAAGACATGCGCTATTTTGACCTCGACATCATCGCCTGGGTCATCCTCGGCACCGTGATCTATGGCTTCTTCTGTTACCGAAAACTAAGACAACTCGATGGGGTAAACTCCCGGGGGCTGGGGTGGAAGCTCAGCGAAGCGCAGGTGAAACTCCCCGCAAGAAAAGCCCATCGACGATTCGGCTAGCTACAATCAATCACACAACCGTCTTTGGGCATGAACGTCATATGGCAAAACCGACAACAGAATTTCTACTGCGAGATTTACTGACAGCAGTGTACTGGTTCGACGAAGGGTTACAGAGTCACCTGGAAGCAGCGGGCTGGCCGCGTCAGTCCCGCACCAAATCGATGATGATGATCAATCTGGCCAACGGATTAACCAGACCGATTCAATTGGCCGCACGTTTGGGCATCAGTCGTCAGGCTGTGCAGTTGGCACTGGCTGACCTGGAAAAGGAAGGTTTGATTCGCCTTGAACCTGACCCCGACGATAAACGCGCCAAACGGGCGGTGTATACCGATGATCCTCGCGGCAAGCAGATGCAGAAAGCCGCGCTGGAAGCCCTGCACAGCATCGAGGCAGAACTGGAAAAACGCCTAGGCGCCAGGGCTTATGCGCAATTCTCCAGAGCATTGCGCTCAGATTGGGGGCCACCACTGGTGCCGGGCTCCGATTCCTGACTCCCTACCGGGCAAAGTCA
Source organism: Halioglobus japonicus (assembly GCA_902705825.1). Taxonomy (GTDB): domain Bacteria; phylum Pseudomonadota; class Gammaproteobacteria; order Pseudomonadales; family Halieaceae; genus Marimicrobium. Next base: position 360,558 of record CACSIL010000012.1, read on the forward strand.
TGTGGTGCATCTTCAAATCTCTTGCCCTGAGATTGAGCAGCCCTCAGAATACAATCGTCCTCGCCAATGCGCTTATGGTGAGCGGTAACTCCTGTTAGCAACAACAAACCACAACGTTTGGAAACTGTAGAATGCGGATACCTATGATCGGCCTGAAACTGTTGACCGGCGCGCTCGCACTGGCCGCATCTTACACCACCGTGGCCGCCATACCGGCGACGCCGGTGATGACGCTGTACCAGTTCAACGGCAAACTCGAAATGCCCTACTACGACGTGCAGCGTTTTCAACGCAGCGGTCCGGGTAGCCCAGCCGGAACTCTGGCGCAGGGCACAACACTGATTCCCTGTCTGGTAGTGGAGAACGGCCGACCGCTGACAGATGCCAGTGGCACACCGTATGTCGGTTTTGAGATTATTACCGACCCGCGCACGGCCACACCGGCGGCAACGGCGCGCGTTACCCAGGCGATTGCCGAGCGCAAAGCCCTCACGGTAAACAATCACCACTGTGAGCCCGGCCAGCAGTTTGTGATCAGTGTGCGCAAGCTCTACGCGATGGAGAAAGTACCCTTCTTTGATCCACCGCCATCCACCGATGTATCGCTGGAACTGGAGCGTGGCCAAAACCTGATTGGCGTGGGGACTCCAGATACCCTAGTGCGAGCGTTCCACAACAGCGCGCAGTGCGCACACGCCAACGACAATCTTACCGCGCGACGCGCTTCGTTATTGGCCGCCTGGCGTGACTTTGAACAGACCAACCCCGGTGACTGGCACCGCGATGAACTGATCCGGGCGCGCCATCTAGACCTGACCATGCGCACCGCCCTGTTCGAGGGGCACCTCGAACGCGGCTGCAACGCCTACGGCGCCTGCGAGCGAAACATCATCGCACTGACTATTCGCAACCGCGCACTTGAGCGCTGTTTCGACCGTGAGGGCTGCACCGCTGAAGGCGATTTTTCCGGCGTGGCCACCAAGGTAACGCAGTACAACATCTGGGATGAGTATCTCACCCAGATATCCGGCCTCACCTCCTGCTTCCTGCGTGACGATCTCGCAACACTGCCCTACTACGCCAAGCTGCAGGCAATGTACTCACAAAATGTCGGCGACGTAGAGCGCATCCTTTTCGGTGATGACGCAGACCTGACAGCGCTGTTCCCGGGAACCCCGCTACCCGATCTGGATCGCACCGCACACTACTACCACGCACCGGCAATGGGTAAGTGCTTTCCTGAGCACCCTCGCGTTGAGTATATGTCCGGAGCAATTGCGCGCAATGGCGATAACTTCGCACTGATCGCCAACACACGAATCCAGGCGGGTGACAAGGTCGGGAGCGACTACCGTTTTCGCTCCTTTGTACTGAACGAGGAGTATGAGCGCGATACCATCGAGTACCGGGACGACTACCCCGGCTTCCTCGTTGACGGTCGCAAGGTCTCACTTTCCGGCAGCACCGGTTGCGCGCCCTATGGGATCCCAGCGGGCTGCCAGGCAGACGACGTCGGCAGATATCGGAAAACACCTTTCTGGCTGGAGGCCGGCAAACCACTGGGGCTGACGTGCTCGATAGCACAACGCGGGGCGTCCTGCGATTCACCTGCAGAGACTGTCACCGTGCAGGTCGGCGGGATGTGCGATACGCAGATGCGGCCGGTATCTGCGGTACACTGATGCTCACCGCAGCTGGCGCTGGCCGTCTAGACCGTGAGACGCCGGCTCAACCAGTACAGCAGCAAGCCTGCGAGTAATGTAAGGCCCAACAGAGGCGCGAAAAACCCCGTTACCAGCAATACCGCGGTCAAGCCACTGCGCAGTGGCAGGCCCGCTGTACGCGGCGGCATCGGCAGCCAACGGGACTTTTCCGGCCGTCTGAGCCACCACATCACCGTGCCGCTTACGCACAAAAAAATCAGTGCCAGACAGATCAGAATATTCACAGCGATGTTCAATCGCCCCATATTCCCCTGATGAATACCGATACCTACAGCCATACTTTTGGCCAGTATGGGGTAGTCGGCATAGCTGACCTCCGCCAGTACTTCGCCGCTGTGCCGATCTATATGCACCGTACGTTCCAGGCTTGGTTCATCAATATCACCGGTCATGGTGTTGCGGCTGATGGTGTAAACCCCGCTGTCCCCCAGAGGTAAATTGATGCGATAGCGCGGTGCAAATCCCAGCGTCTGCGCCATTTGATCGACAGTATTCAGGTTCACCTGCGGGTGTCGATGGGTATCGGCAACCGATGCGGGCATTGGCGTTTGCTCCAGTCCCCAGGGCACCACTTTGACAACACCGTGATTCATCGCGGAATGATCGACACCAGAGAGCGATACCGGCCCCCACTTCTCAGCAGGGAAAGCGTTCCATGCTTGAACAAACTTGCCGCCCCAAATGTTTGTCCAGGCCAGGCCTGAAATCAGAAAAAAAGACAGCCCCAGCGCGGACCACAATCCTGCCCACAAATGCCCGCGACGCCAGAGGTTGCGTGGTACAGCCGTTCGCACAGGGTTCAGCTTGCGTTGCTGCAGCCACATATAGACCCCTGTCACCAGCAGTAACAGTGTCAGCCCTGCGACTATTTCCAGCAGGGTATCGCCGACATCACCCAGCAGTAAGCTGCCGTGTACTGCCCTCGCCACAGCGTAAACCGTGTCGTCCTTACTGCGGACACGCAACACCTCATTGGTGTACGGATCAACGTTAACAAGCTGCGTAACCCCAGCCTTGCGCAATTCAAACTGCGCGCTATCGGTGGCATCCCGAGGTGGCATATAAAGCACCACCTCACTGCCCTTAACTGCGGCCTCAACGGCCGCCATTTGCTGCACCGGAGAGCTGGCCGTATGCCCCTGCGCATTGACCACCAGACGCTCCCCATCGACGGCGTCCAGTGCAAGGTAATAGGTCATGATCAAGCCGGTGATGGCTAGCACCAGTAGGAAAGGCACAACGAACACGCCGGCAAAAAAGTGCCAGCGCCATGCTGCGCGATAACGCGGGGAAGCCTCACTGCCCATACTATCGTTCCCCTAAACTGTTTTGACAGCTGAGATACTGGCGATCAACAGAACGGTTCTCACAACTGAAACCGTATACCGGCATAAAATGACACCGGCGCACCGGGATAGAGAATATCCGCATCTGCAGCAGCGTAATCCTTCACTGTCATGGTGGAGACATAGTTCTTATCGAGCAGGTTAGTGACTTCAGCGAACACCTCCCAGCGCTGCGCGTTGAAACCGCCTCTGAAGCCGAGCAGGCCATAGCTGTCCACCTTGTAGGTATTGCTGAAGTCAGCGTAACGACTATCGATGAGGTCAAATGTAGGGCCGACATAAAAACCGTTTGCGTGGCGATACAGGAGTTCGCCACGCAATGCGTAATCCGGCGCCGCGGGCAAATCGTTATTGCCATAGTACTGGTCATTATCAAAACTGAAGTCGTTCAAGGTGAGGCTGATTGTCGGATCCAGACGATGTACGCCGGCTGCATCCAGCGTAAAACTGGCACCGAACAGGGATTCCACACCGGCGTGGATCGTGTTGTCAATGTTGGTAGACAGACTGGTTCCAGGCTCCAGAGGGTCATCAACCGACAGAATTTCATTGTCGATCTGTGCATAGTACACCGCTACATCCCAGTACCATTCACCCACTGCGCCCAGTGACTGTGTACCTCTGGCGCCAATTTCCAGCACGGCTCCCTTCATCGCATCGAGGGTATCGTCATTGTCTCTGACGTCATCCTGCAACTCGAAATTGGTTGGCGCTTCGAACAACTTACTGACATTGGCAAACAGCGTAATGTCATCGCTGAATTCATACAGCACACCCACGCGCGGGTTCAGGCTACTGTAATCGTCAGAGGGGTTGCGTCGCAGGCCGGTTTCGACATCAATATTCTCAACATTTCGATCAGCCCAAACGCCCTGTACTCCGTAAACCAGTGTCCACTGCTCAGAGATACCCCAGCGGTCCATCGCGAACACCTCGGTATTCTGCGCTTTGTTATCTACGCGCGTGGTCAAACCGTTTTTCTGGCCGTTGTCATTACGATAGTTGCCACCGTGCACCTTGCCGTCACCGTAGTTCAACCCTAGCAGGAGATCGTGTGCGCCTACACTTGTCTCATAACGCGCTGTGGCGCCGAAATCGCGGTGATCGGTATCGATCAGCAAACTGAACACCTCGGTGGGGGACATCGGTCCCGGCCCGTCAAAATCGACCAACACCTTATCGACAATCGGGTGATAGAGTGACTGTTCTTCCCATGACACGCCGAATACCAGAGACTCATTGTCACCCAACGACCAGTGAGTCCTGCTGGCGACACGCCAGGAATTCACATTCTTTTGAAAGTTACCGCCCTGCGCATTGCTTGAGGCCTGATCGGGATCGTCCTTGTACTGCTGCTCTGTGAGCGCACCTGGAAGCTTCTGATCGCTGTCCAGGTAGGACGCATACAGGCGGGTTTCAGAATTGCCGGAAAACTGCCACCCGGTATTGGCATAAACGCCCTCGCGTTTTTCGCGGCTGTGATCGCGATAGCCGTCCCAGTGATTGCGCTCAACGGTCACTAATCCGTCCAGACCATTATCAAAGACCTGTGCGCCGGTTGCGCGCGCAGTGATCCGCCCGTGGCTACCGCCATTGAGGAACAGATCGACCGGCTCGCTGTTAAGCGCAGTGGGCGATACAAAATTTATCGCTCCACCGAGCGTACTGGCACCCCATGTGAGTGCGTTCGCGCCGCGAGCGATAGTGGCGTAGCGTGTACTGAGAGGATCGATCAGGCGATTGTGGTTGTTGCCATCCGCGGTGGAAATGGGCAGGCCATCCTGCATCAGCTTAATACCGTTCATGTCATAGTCGGTGGCGTCCAGGTTGGAGCCGCGAGAGGAAAGGAAAACCCCGCTACCGCCAGAGGTGCTGTTCGACCAGATACCCGGTGCATAGCGCAGCATGTCTGCCAGATTGGCAACGTTGCGCTGATAGAGTAACTCGCTGTCAATAAGGCTGACGCCACCGGGTATCAAGGCGTTCTCCCTGAGCAGGTCGAGCTGCAATTGCTGAGCGCGAACCTCCACAGTCTCCAGTACTGTAGGCGCCGCAGCACCAGTGTGTTGTTGTGCCTGAACGCCTGTTGCCAACAGGCACCCTGTCATCAAAATAGTGATACGGACAGGATTCCTCTGTGATCCTGCGCGGTTTGAACCGTTCATATTTTTCCTTACAACGTAGCAACGAAGTGCGCCTGATAAGCGCCGTATAAGGCGCTGTGGGGCGCGCCAGGGGCCGCGAGTATAGCAACGCGCAGAACGGCCGGGGATGTGACAAAATGTCGCAGGCAGGCCAATTGTGACGAAAATCTCCGCGAAGTCGTTATAATCTACCTCGTGAATCAGATACCGCCTTCAAGCCCGATACCCTACGCCCTGTCGCTGACCAACCTGCGCAGTCTATTAGCTATTCGCGCCATCACCTTGATGGGGCAGGTAGGCGTCCTGATTTATATTTCTACCGTCAAGGAATCCACTCAAAGCTTGCTCGGTTTAGGCGTTGGGGTGATGGTGCTGGGTGTGCTGACGGCTATCAGTCTATGGCGCACCACCAAACCGTGGCCGGTGAGCACGCGCGAATTCGTGCTGCAATTGCTGGTCGACGTGATCGGTTGGACGGCACTGATGTATTTCAGTGGCGGTGCAGACAACCCGTTTATTTCATACTACATCGTGCCGGTTGTCGTGGCCGCTGCGGTACTGCCTTGGCGCTATACCTGGCTTATTGCGATAGTCTCGTTGGCCGCCTATAGTTCACTGTTTCTGTACAGTCAGCCATTCCCGCTATTCGCGCCGCCAGGTGGAATGCATCACGGCAACGGTTTCAGTGTTCACACTCTTGGCATGTGGCTGAACTTTTTATTCAGCGCGGGCCTGATTACCTTCTTTGTTGTCCGTATGGCCACTTTGCTAAGACAGCAGGACGCCAGAGAGACGCAGCGACGGGAAGTGGGCATGCGCAATGACCAGATACTGGCGGTGGCCAGCCTGGCTGCCGGCACAGCCCACGAACTGGCCACGCCACTGGCCACCATGACCATGCTGGTTGACGAATTGCTGCAGGACCAGGCCCTTAGCCAGACAACCCGTGCCGACTGCGAACTACTGCGTGCGCAATTACAGCAGTGTCGCAGCACACTTGCCGCACTGAGTCATACAGCAGAGACCAGTCGCTCGGGCGAGTTTGAACGCGTCTCGGCGGAAGAGTTTGTCGAATCGGCAGTGGCTCGCTGGGGGTTGCGTCGACCGCGCGTGACCCGCCAATACGACTGTCTTGGCAAGCAACCTGCCCCCCTACTCGTGTGTGACCTCACCCTGCGCCAGGCGATTGAAAACCTGCTGAACAACGCCGCCGATTCCGGCTCGCAACGCATATCAGTGACACTGGACTGGGACGCGCAATTCATCGTAATGGAAATCAGGGATTGGGGCCCAGGCGTGCCGCCACAGTTGCTGCAATGTTTACACAGTGGCGACAGAAATAGTGACACAGGCGGCCTGGGTATCGGCCTGCTCCTGAGCCGTAGTGCCGTTGAGCGTCACGGCGGCCAGTTGAGTCTGAGCAATGCACCAGATGGAGGTACTATTGCCAGAATCCGTCTGCCAGCCTCCCCGCCGGCAGCGTCCCCTGGAAGATCGGCATGAGCGCTGAATCCAGAATACTACTGGTCGATGACGACCCGATATTTACCGCCGTAATGGCGCGTGGATTCGAGCGGCGCGGCTTTGTATGCCAGCAGTGTTCCAGCGCCGCATCGGCAGTGCAAGCCTGCGCGGCGTTTGAACCCACTCATATTCTGCTGGATTTGAATATGCCCGAGGAATCGGGGCTTGTTGCAATTCCCGCACTGATCCGCGCCGCGCCACACGCCAGACTGGTAGTGCTGACGGGGTACGCCAGTATCGCGACGGCGGTAGAGGCGACACGCAGTGGCGCCCGAAACTACCTGTGCAAACCGGCTACAGTCGATGAAATCCTGCTGGCTTTTGAAGAGGACAGAGTCGTAGATTCAACGCCGATACCGACATCACCTACCTCGCTGGACCGCCTCGAATGGGAACACATGCAGCGCGTGCTTCTGGACAACAACGGCAACATCTCAGCGACAGCCCGAGCGCTGGGAATGCACCGGCGCACGCTGCAACGTAAACTCGCGAAACGACCGGTACGTGAATAGTCGACTATCGAGACACGCGCTCATAGAGTGCTAGGTGCAGTATGTATCTGCAGGATAATTGCACACTCAAAAACCATTGCCTGCTGACATCTGGGAATCTGTTTCGACGCCGAAAAACAGCACTCTGATTCGGCGAATTAGTTCTCGTGCTATCACTGCGATAACTGCCACTACTGGCAGAAAAACAAACAGAACAGAGACTATCTCCCCGATATTCGAAAACATCTCAATCATGGTACCTCCCCCTTCCAATAACATTGGAATTTCCTGACCACCATCCAGTTTCGCTGAGTCACTCAACGTCATACCGATGATGCGGGTGTGCTACGCACAGTATTCCGCGGTGCCAACAATCAGCGGAACTCGCAACAACAACTGCACGATAACCCAATTCTGTAGCGATTCAATTAGTAAGACTACTTAGATCAGTGGCACAGCGTGAACTACACAAATGGCTTGGAGCGCCGCCATAAGATGTCCTGGCAAATACCATAAAAAACCGTGGGTAGAAGTTAAGTATTTTTACTTATCCCAACCNACGTAGTCATACGAATTGTTGAATCCTCTCAAAATGCAATTATGGAGCCATTGTTCAGCTAGCACAGCTGGACTGACGCGGCACATCGCAACAGTCCAGCCAAATACTGAATTTTGCAAGACGGCTGCAGTTTTCCATGCTCTAAAGCGGCATCTTCAGACAGGTTTATAGGCGAACTAAAACATGTTGATGATGAACAAAAAACTCTTCCAGGTGGGCAAGCACATGACAATCAAGCACATGAGAATATTACTGCTGACGTTACTCCTGTCCGGCTGCGCTACAGGCGATTGGTCCAACTACAACTACGGTCCGGGTGACTGGCTTAACGACAACACTTCGCTGAGCGTTGAATCGATGTATAACTATGAGCACTTCCTCGATCCCATCATCGAAATTCACTATGTAGAGTCTGTGAAGGAGCACTGTGGCACGAGATGGGCACAAGCCTGTTCTTATCTGGCGGGTAACCGCTGTGACATCTTTGTGGGTGAGCTCGCTACACCGGGCACGATAAGCCATGAAGAAAGGCACTGCAGGGGATGGAGTCACTATCGTCCGCAGTATGAACTATTTTCTTCACTGGGGTCGAAATTTCAGGCAAAGGAGATTGCACGCGCAAGCAACTGGTTTCCACTGGAGGACTCTGAAATGGCCATCGCCATGGCGTCTGATTCCAACTTCGAGTAACACCACCACATCACAACAACTGATTCCTGCCCTACCTGGATGACTTTACAGCTTGATTCCAGTGGGTAGAGAGTTCCTCGGCAACGCAACCAGCATCAGCTATTGACCTCGGCACGCATAGTCGTGCCTTGGCAGTAATCCACCATACTACGCGCCCCGGACCGTGCTAACATTGGCGAGACCGATCGCAGTCGGAAGTAATAGTTTCGTTAACGTAGTTACGCTGTTGCCCAATTTAATCAATAGCGGAGGCGCTATGCGGTTAACACCCGAATTACCTTTGAGCACCGCGCGCTTTGGCCAACTGGAGCGGCTCTCCACCGCGATCGGCATTACCGTTGCGCTATGTGGTGTATTGGTATTGTACGGCTGGTCTATGGATATAGAATCCATAAAGCGACTAGCGCCATATTTCCCCTCCATGAATCCCATGACCGCATGCGCGTTCATTATTCTGGGGGTTTCTCTCGCACTACAGCACCGCGGTGCGGGTATGGCGCAATCAACTTACTCGAGCACACACCGTTTTGCCGCGACAATCGGTCTTTCTGCGGTAACGCTTTTTGGGTTACTCGTATTGTCTAAACACTACCTGAGCTGGGGGTTGGAGGTTGATCAACTTCTTTTCAAGGGGGAACTCACAAATGAACTCACCGGCAGGCGCAGCAGTACTGCTCCGAGCACCGCAGCTTGTCTGACATTGGCAAGCCTGTCGATTCTACTGATCGATGTAACTAGCAAGCGCGGTTGGAGGCCCTCCGAACTATTAGCTATCGCAGCGTCACTGGTCTCTTTCTTTGGCATAGAGCAGTATCTATTCGGTATTGGGAACTACTCCCACGAAATGTTCTCATCAATGGCCTTGCATTCAGCTATCGCGAGCTCGCTATTGGCACTTGGTATTTTGTTTGCGCGCCCACGAATGGGATTGATGTCCTTTGCAACAAGTAATTACCCTGGAGCCATTATTCTGATATGGGGATATCCGCTAATTGCTTTCACGGAGCTTGCAACAGCACTGTTTCGTTTCGAAGGAGAGGCGCAAGGGTATTTCAGTGAAACATTGGGTGTCGCGCTGTTTACACCACTGAACCTTCTCGTGATCGGCTTGCTGCTGCTATGGGGAGCCAGAGTGATGCGCAACGCGGAGCTCAATCGGCAGCAATCCAAAGATGAGCGCGATCGCTTTTTCGATTTGAGCCTGGATCTCATGTGTATTGCCACCACCGATGGTCATTTCAAACAGGTCAACAAAGCGTTTCTAACGACTCTCGGTTACGCTGAGGCGGAATTACTGTCACGCCCTTTCATCGAGATAGTTCACCCGGAAGATATACAACCTACTCTTGTAGCGATGGAACGACTTAATGCCGGAGACGACATCACGCGCTTTGTAAATCGCTATCGCTGCAAAGACGGGTCCTGGAGACATCTGGCATGGGCCTCGAGTTCCTTGCCTGCGGAGGGAAAAATATATGCTTCCGCGCGGGACATCACAGAATTCCTGGTGGTTCGGGACGCGCTGAATTCTCGCGAGGAAGAGTTGTCAATAACACTGCAGTCCATCGGCGATGGCGTGTTGAGTACCGATATCGATGGCAGGATCACCCGCATTAATCCCATGGCTGAAAGCCTAACGGGTTGGTCTGAGAGTGAGGCTATCGGGCTTCCAATCGATCAGGTTTTTTGCATCCTGAATGAACAGACACGAGAACCCGCCTCAGTTCCCATTCTTGCAGCTCTGGCAAAGGGAGAGATACGGGGGCTCGCCAATCATACGTTGCTGGTGTCACGCGATGGAAAGGAGCGTGCCATCGCCGATAGCTGCGCGCCGATGCGTAATCGGGAGGGCGTCATTGTCGGCGCTGTGCTTACCTTTCGGGATGTCTCCAAAGAGCGGCGTGTCGCAAGAGAACTAAGAGCCGCGCACAAACTTGCACGGTCAGAAACTGAACGCCTCAATATCGTCCTGGATGCTGTGGTTGACGGCGTCATCGGGTTTAACGCTGAGGGCGAGGTGCAATCATTTAACTCTGCTGCAGAACAGCTCTATGGCTACGAGGCGAGTGAAGTGATTGGCCGTCATATTCGAATGTTGGCACCAAATCCTTTCGAGGATGAGTTTGACGATTACCTCTACAACCACAGTCGCACACTGCCTTATAAAAGTGCTGGTATCGGTCGTGAAGTCATGGGCTTACACAAGGATGGCAGGTGTTTCCCACTAGAGCTTAGCATTGTCGAGACAGCGAGCTCAGGCGAGTGGCGCTTCACCGGGGTGGTGCGCGATGTCAGCGAGCGAACACGGTTTATCGAAGAGCTGAAAAATGCCCGTGAGCAAGCTGATATAGCCAATGCGGCAAAATCACGTTTCCTTGCAGCCATGAGCCACGAAATTCGCACTCCGATAAATGGCGTAATAGGAATGCTCGATGTATTACACAGAACCAGCCTGAAAGGCTATCAGGTGGAAATGGTAGCGCTGATCGAGGATTCGGCTCAGTCACTGCTCAGCATAATTAACGATATTCTCGATTTATCCAAGATCGAAGCCGGCAAGATGGAGCTTCATCGCGCACCATTCGATGTTGCGTCCAGCGTAGAAAGTATCTGCCTGATGATGGATCGGTTTGCAGAAAAGCTACAGATAGATCTCACAGTGTTCATTGACCCCTCTACGCCCTCCAGCCTGCAGGGGGACGCCCAGCACCTGCGGCAGATTCTGGTAAACCTGATCAGCAATGCCGTCAAATTCTGTAGCAAAAGAAAGGACCAACGCGGCCAGGTTTCCGTGCGAACGGAATGTGTGCAGCGCAATGATAACGAAGTTATCATTGAGTTTCGCGTGAGTGACAACGGCATTGGTATGGACCCCGCCACTCAAGCTCAGTTATTTGCTCCATTTGAGCAGGGAAAGGCTTCAATTGTCCGTCAGTTCGGCGGAACCGGGCTCGGGCTGGCAATATCCCACAACCTGGCACAATTGATGGGCGGCGAAATAACAGTGACCAGCGAGCCCGGTGTCGGTTCACTATTTGCAGTGCGGCTGCCATTCCTCCTGGATGAAAATACGTCGTTGCCACAGGAGGATGCAGGCAAGGAGCTTGCAGGGTTATCCTGTCTGGTCATTGGCCGTCCTGACGGGCTTTCCCCTGATCTGGCGGCCTACTTATCGCACGGCGGGGCAAACGTCGCGCGAGTCGATAGTATGACGCATGCACGGGCGTGGGCGAATGACAAACCGCAGGGCGAATGGATTTGGGTGATTGATGCTGGAAAACTGCATCCAACATTGTTGGAGATACAGGCCGCTCAAGGTATGGAGGGTGAGTCAGACCTGCGTTTTCTCGCTGTCGTGATCGAACGTGGCAAACGGCACAACCTGCGCCAAAAGAGCGAAGGCGTGTTCATGATTGATGGTAACGCCTTGCGCCGGGCCAGCTTGTTATTTGCCGTTGAAGTTGCGGCTGGCCGTAAATCACTGGAGCAGGCATCTATTGCCAGTTTAGACACGCAACACAGCAAGAGAAACTCACCACTATCGCGCGATGAAGCGATAGAATACGGGCGCTTGATTCTGGTCGCAGAGGATAACGAAACAAATCAGAAAGTCCTCTTGAACCAGCTTGCCCTGCTTGGCGTGTTCGCAGATGTGACAAAGAACGGCCTTGAAGCACTGGAGTTGTGGCGCAGAGGCAACTATCCCGTTCTGGTAACTGATTTGCACATGCCAGAAATGGATGGGTACGAGCTCACTACCGCCATACGCGCAGAAGAAGATGAGTTTGAACACGTCGGTATAATTGCGCTCACAGCAAATGCACTATCTGGAGAGGCAGAGTATTGCATGCAACATGGCATGGATGGCTATCTGAGCAAACCGGCAAATCTCGAGGAGATAGAGGATGTCCTCAACAAGTGGTTACCGCCACTACCTATAAGGATATCTGGCGAAGTACTGGAGGACGCGTCGGCCCACAAATACTCGCCCCAGCCAACACAGCAGCACTCTACCGAGTTGCCGGTCGATGTTAAAGTCCTGCAGGGATTGGTGGGTGACGACCCCGAAATCATTCGCGAATTTCTCGAGGATTTTCAACAATCTTCTGCTGCTATTAGTCAGGAATTGCGCACAGCGTCGCAATCAGGCAATTTTGCACAAGTCGGAGCGGCTGCCCACAAGTTAAAATCATCGGCACGCGCCGTCGGAGCCATACAACTGGGGAATCGTTGCGAGGAGATTGAGGCCGCCGTCAATGACGGACATATCGAGGAGGTTGAAGGACTGGTAGAATTGTTCAATCAAGCTATGGTTGAGGTTGATCATTACCTTCAATCCCGCTGAAGTATTGAAGCTAAATTTTGAGTTTTGTTGGTGCACAGATGGATGCCTGGGAATGGCTAGTGCGAGAAACCAATATGGAGAGAAAAGGAATGCGAAAGTATATGAACCCTGCGATTATAAGCATTTCATCGGAGTGGCATTAGTGGATAGATACAAAACACTCCCCGTCCTCGTAGTTGACGATGAACCCTTTATTCTTAATCTCCTCAGTCATATGCTGGGGCAATTGGGTTTCGAGGCAATCTTAACTGCAGGTAGCGGTGAGGATGCTCTGCGCATTCTCAACACGGGTGAAATACCACAGTTAATACTGCTTGACATCAATATGCCCAGCATTGATGGGGTAGAGTTTATACGATCGCTGGTCACACTTGAGTACTCCGGTTCGTTGATACTTGTCAGTGGTGAGGCCGAGCGGGCTCTGGAGGCGGTAATGCGGCTCGCGGATGCTCGCGGCATTAACGTTCTCGGGTACCTGCAAAAGCCAGTCGCACCAGAGGCATTGGAAGCACTCCTGGCTAACTTGGCGACCCGCACCTTGCCGTTATCCCATCCATCAAAAGAAGCCGCTTACGGAACCGACACCTTACAGGCAGCAATCACCAATGGTGAACTGATCAATTATTTCCAACCCAAGGTGAATGTGCAAACAGGCGCGTTTGAGGGTGCAGAAGTTTTGGTGCGTTGGCGTCACCCTACTGATGGCTTGGTTTACCCCGACCAGTTCATTCCCCTGGCAGAAGAAAACGGGCTGATACAGGCCCTTACGATGAATGTATTACTCAATACATTTCGCCAGGTACGTGTCTGGCTTGACAGCGGCCTGACGGTCAAAACAGCTATCAACATCTCGATGGACGATCTTAATTCGCTGAGCTTCCCCGATGATCTCGCCAACATGGCAGAAAAGTCAGGCGTCTCAACACATGACATTGTGCTGGAGGTCACTGAGCGGCAGCTCATCCCCAATCTTGTCACGGTACTTGATACGCTCAGTAGATTGCATCTCAAACGTATCGAGCTGGCGGTTGACGATTTCGGCACGGGTTATTCCTCTTTGGCGCAACTGAGCGATCTGCCATTTGACCAGCTCAAGATCGATAAGCGATTCGTGCACGGCGCATCGGGCAATCCGACGGCGCAAGCGATTTTTGTCGCAAGCAGCGAAATGGCCAATCAGTTGGACATGGAAGTTGTAGCGGAGGGCGTAGAAGATCGCGCCGACTGGGACTGGCTGCAAAAAATGGGCTGCGATGTTGCACAGGGATACTTTATCGCCCGACCAATGCCCGCCGAGGCCTTGCCTGAATGGCTGGAGAAGTGGCAGCAACGCGTTCAAGATGAGTGTTTGCTATCCAAGCCAACGAAAACGGCCTGAGTGATGCGGTTATTTAGCCGCTATGGTCATTCTGACAAGATCCGCCAATGAGTCTGCACGCATCTTTTCAATAATATTCTTTCGATGAACTTCTACTGTTCTACTGCTTATACCAAGATTCCTGGCGATACTTTTGTTAGCCAGCCCCTGAACGACACCGTCCATCACTTCGCGCTCCCGCGGAGTTAATCGCGCTATACGCTGTTTGATATCTTCAGTTTCCAACTGGTTGAGCCGAGCTTCAAGATCCCAAGCCATCGCTTTCTGGATTCTGTCCAGAACCGTTTCCCGGTCAAAAGGCTTCTCGAGCAAGTCCATTGCGCCCGCCTTCAGAGCGTCGACGGCAATACCCACATCAGCTACGCCCGTCAGAAAAATCACCGGTGACGAATTACCAAGAGCGGTGACCACTCTGTGCAGCTCCAGGCCATTCATCCCCGGCATCTTGATGTCCAGCAACAGACAGCCGGCGTTGGCGGCGCTATATTCCAGTAGAAACTGCTCAGCAGACGCGTAGGTCTTTACAGGAATATTCTCCTGCTCCAATATCTTCCGGAGAATATTACGAATGACCTCATCGTCTTCCACAATATAAACGGATTGCTCAATATCTGGTATCGTGTCATCGTCGTGAAGGATCATTTGTCTGACCTCGCGCTGAAAATTTGGCTACCACTTGCGCACCTCATTCTATAGGAGTGCAAATTTCGAATCCATCTCAGCGTCTGATATGCAGCCTAAGACCAAAACAGGATGTTATGGCGGCCTCGGGAGCGCCGCTTCGGATACGGCTTAGGAGGCTTCGCTTGAATGACTCTTTTTGAACTAACCAATATATGAATCAACAAAACCATAATTATTCTTTCCCGCCTGCTTGATCGCATACATTGCTGTATCGGCAAGCTTCACCAGATCTTCCATGTCGGTACCGTGATCAGGACAGAGGGCAATACCTATACTGGCGCTGACCTTGATTTCCTGCCGGTTAATATAATAGCTCTCGCTCAACGCTCCCAAGAGCTTTTTCGCCACCGTAGTAATTGCCGACACGTTGAGAATACCCGTCTGGATGATCAGAAATTCATCGCCGCCAACACGAGCTACCGTATCGCTTTCTCTCACACAGGCAGACATACGCGCTGCCATTTGCTGCAGTAACTGGTCTCCTGCCTCATGGCCCCAGGTGTCATTCACCGCTTTAAAGCCATCCAGATCAATGAACAAAATCGCCGTTTTGCTGCTATTGCGCTGACTGAGCTCAATCGCCTGCGGCAGACGCTCACGCGCCAGGCGCAACGTAGGCAGACCGGTAAGCGAATCGTGATTTGCAAGGTGCCAGGCACGTGCTTCTGCCAATTTCCGCTCCTGTACCTCAACAGCCAGTTGATCGTTAATTTGCATCAGGGAGCTTGCAAGCCGGTGTTTGACGCGGGATCTGGAAGCGCGATCCGCCATATATCCACTGATCAGGCTCAATGAGAACAACGCGCCAAACATGCTGATGAAAGCTTGATTAACACCCAATTCAAACAAGCCAAGCCAGGCGACAATACCTGTAGACTGGGCCGCGAGGAACAGCCCCCAGGCCAACGTGAACTGACGACCACGCGGGTTCCCCCGCCGCCACTCCAGCAAAGCCAGACCCAGAGATCCCATCAAAAACACGAATGCGATAATCAGCACCGCGAGTATCGCAATAACAGACACCGGCGAATAGTGTCGGCTGAAGCCAAATATATAGGCAGGCAGGACGAGCCCGAAACACAGAATGGTAATCCCCCATATCCACTTGCGCAGCCGAGCGTAGCGTTCGTCCTGGTCGAGAAATGCGAGTGTAAAATGGGCCAGTATCGTCGGCACCAAGGCAATGCTAGTCATCAGTACAATCAGGTTCAGTACAGGGTAATCTGGCCAGAACAGCTGAAAGGCAAAACCAGACAATGACATTTGCATCAGCAAATAGGTAGTGCAAAAGGCGGTGTAGAACAAATACAGGCGCCCTCCTGTCACCACAGCTCCCACCGCGTGATAGAGGATAACAATCACAAATGCCCCGAAGAAGAGCCAGTAGATCAGTTCGGATACTTGCGTTCTGTAGAAAAACTTCTTCTCGTCCCAAAGAAAGGCATTATCACGCAACTGGTTAGCCAACATCCCCTGGTTCAAGTTGTATATCAGCAGTACGACCGTAGTTTCACCGGCGGGAACACTCACGGGAAATATAGGGTAGCGATGCTCAATCGGACGCGAGGAGAATGGCAGACGAATTCCCGCGCGATACCGACTCTTTAACAGACCGTTGCTAAAGCTGAATACCTCAACATCGGTTAGCGAGGTAAAACCCAACTCAATCAACAGATCAGCGAGTTGCGTACCGGGGTTGTATAACTCCAGCATGTACCAGTGGCTGAACTCTGAGGTGCCCTCGCGTAACTGCGCAACGGTAAGTGGATCAATCCCCGCTGCCTGCAGCGCACCCGTCGGATCGAAGTTTTCGGTGGGGGAATCCCAGAACAGCAAGTTCGAGCCGATGAACACGCCCTCCTCCTGGCCTGTGACCGTGTGGAGACCTGGTTTGGCGTGTGCAGCGGTCGCAACCTGAAGCAACAGTATCAACACGGAAAGCGACAACAAGGCGGGCGATAGTATTTTCACAGAAAACACGACACGGGACCGAAGATAAATGCCCCCATCGAGATACGCGATGGCCTATCCATTGTCAGAATAAGAGGAGTGCCTATGTACTGTGTACTTGCGTTCATCCTGAGCAACTCTCTGTGTCGGGATCAGACCTGAAACGTGATATGAGTGCCGATGCTGGGAGAAAACCGCATTTCGATTTTTTATGCAACGGGAATAATGGGAAATGTGACCATAATCATCAACACTACGTAGTTACACTAATACTATACGCCAATAAAACGCCCTATCTTACAAGCTCAGCAACTTTCATGGACATGGATTAGGCATGGAATACAATAATACAGTTTCCACCGGCAATTTCGGCAAGCCTCACATTGTTGGCATAGAAGCCGCTGAAGAGAAATATCGTGCAGCACTCGAAGCGTTCGCAATCTTTTCCGAGATCGACCACAGTGGCCGGATCCTCTACGTCAACCAGCGGTTTTGTGATATCTCGGGCTATTCGCGTTCAGAGCTTGTGGGAAACAGTTACCAGCTCCTGCACTCAGGCGAGCACAGTGAAAATTTTATAACCGAGATTCTCAAAACACTAAGAGGGAAATCTGTATGGCACGGCGAGCTATGTTGTCGCGCCGAAGATCAGTCCATTTTCTGGGTTCTAACCACGCTCATACCCATGATGTCACCGTGTAATACGACTGTCGAAAAATACATGTGCATTCAGTTTGATGTTACAGACAAGCGCGATCTATTGCGAAGAATGGATGCAATGACAAAGCGCGACTTGTTGACGGATCTACCCAATGGAGCAGAATTCTCCAGAATTTTTTCCGCTCGGGCTAACGCCAACAATGCAGCGAAGTTGAACTCCGAGTACGCAGTAGCAATACTGGATATTGATGACTTCAAGATCATCAACGATATCCACGGACAATATATATGTGATGAGTTACTTGTCCAGGTAGCCCGCCGTCTGAGTATCGAGTTACAGGCCGAGCATACAGTTGCCCGGATTGGTGGCGATGAATTCGCGCTCCTTCTGTGTCATTCGGATCACTATCTACAGGAAATCTGCACCCGTATCCTCAAGACCATCCAGGCTCCATTCTGGATCGGCGGGGCGCAGTTGAATATATGCGCGAGCATGGGGATAAGACTCTGCCCGAGAAACGAGCATGTCGATGTTGATCAGGCACTACGGCATGCAAACATCGCTCTCTACCGCGCCAAGTCAGAAGACAAGAACTGCTGGCGAATTTTCGACGCAAACGAGGAACTGAAGTCCAAGAAGAATGTTCAGTTGCGCAACGAAATACTCTCTGGCCTGGAAAACAACGAGTTTGAGGTACATTTTCAACCCATCGTCGAGCTTGCCACCTCCTCTCTGGTTGGATTTGAAAGCCTGATTAGATGGCAGCATCCTGAAAGAGGACTATTGCTGCCAAAAGATTTTCTGCCTGTTGTTGAAAATGACTTTCCGATTCTCATGATAGGTGAGTGGATGCTGGCCCGAGCTCTGGAGTTTTCCCAGAGGCTATTTGATCGCAATCTACCCCATTCGGTATCAGTCAACATTGCAGCATTGCACCTGCAACATCCCAGCTTTGTTGGGGTGGTTAAAAAGCTGCTGGAGCGCCACAGTAATCTGGAACAAGGCGCTTTAGTAATAGAGATTACCGAATCGGCCGCTCTGACCAATCTGCGAACTGCGATCAATGTCATACTGCA
This sequence comes from Halioglobus japonicus, assembly GCA_902705825.1. Lineage (GTDB taxonomy): Bacteria > Pseudomonadota > Gammaproteobacteria > Pseudomonadales > Halieaceae > Marimicrobium. Next base: position 379,130 of record CACSIL010000012.1, read on the forward strand.
GTGTAAGCAGTTGGGCGCAAAATTCTCGCTGGATGATTTCGGTACCGGCTTCTCATCCTTAACCTACCTGCGTCGATTGCCAATTGACGAACTCAAAATCGACAGAGAATTTATCAAACATATTCTGGTAGATATTGAGGATCAGAGCATCGTTCGTCTGGTTACCCAGTTGAGCGAATTATTCGGTTTGACCATAGTTGCCGAGGGTATTGAAACCGAAGAACAATCAAAGATTCTGCAGGAGCTGGATTGCACACGCGGTCAGGGTTTTGGAATTGCAGAACCTATGCCGGGTGACATTGCACTGGAGTGGGCCATCGACTCCGTCAGTAACCCAAAATGCTGGCTTGTGTCTTGAGGGAAATATCATGCAAACATCGACAGACATTCTCAACGGAGAAAACGCTGCCAACCCTGATCTGACTGGCGGCGAATCTGACAATAGTGCCACAGCATCAATTCATGAGGCTTTGGTGAACTTTGACCCCGAGACAATTGGTAGCTTAACGAGGATACAGGATCGTCTCATACTACTTTTCAAGGATGGCAGCCAACTTACCATCGAAAACTTTTTCCGTTTCGAAGCACGATACCAACAGTATCTGGCGGGAATGGCTCCCGGTGGTGACATTTTGTCTGCGTTGCAAGAAGACCATGAGCCGAAGAAGCAGCTCAAATACAATTTTTCGCAACCTGTAACGGCACTGGTTTTTACAGGCTCAGCGATTCTGGCCGGCGCAGCGTTGAGCCTGTTTTTATAAGGTCTTCCTGTCTGAGAACTGCTCCCCGACTGATATACGCATCAACCCAACTCAACGCGCCCTGACATTCTTACCGAGCCAGTGTTGCAGCACGGCATCGAGCGCATCCAGGTTCACCGGTTTGATCAACACGTCATCCATGCCCGCTTCCACGCACTGTACTCTCGATTCAGACATGGCATCTGCTGTGTAGGCAATAACGATAGTCTTTTTTGTCAGCGGCGTAGCATTCTGAACCTGCCGGACCATGCGGGTTAACTCAAAGCCGTCCACCCTCGGCATATGACAATCAGTGATGATCAGCGAGTAATCGTTCTGGCCAAGTTTCTCCAAAGCATCTCTGCCATCAATCGCATCGTCTGCGTCATACCCCAGCAGAGTCAATTGTTTCATCAGTACGACCCGATTAAATTCGTTGTCGTCGACAATGAGTATCCTGTTATTCTGAGTTGCCACCTCCTTCATCTGCTTATTAAGGCCCAATGCGGTTGGGGGTCTATCTGCGGGTAATGCACTGCGGTCTTCAATGGGTAGATTCAGGCCTAGCATCATCGTTGTACCCTTGCCGATCACGCTGCGCAAATCCAGAGTTCCCCCCAGCATTTCAGCCAATCTTCGTGAGATCAGCAACCCCAGTCCGCTGCCGCCAAACTGGTGATCAACCTCATGGCTGGCCTGCGCAAAGGGTTTAAACAGTTTTGCCTGATCTAGCTCAGTGATACCAATGCCTGTGTCTTCAACCTCAATTTGCAGCCGTACGAAACCATCGGCAGCCCCCTTGTAAAGGACGCGTAATTCGATCCCTCCATCGAGTGTGAACTTGATCGCGTTGCCCAGCAGGTTGAATAAAATCTGTTTGAGCCTTAGAGGATCACACCGCACAACCTCGGGGATGCGATCGTCATAATACTGACGCAGGTACAGGCCTTTGCTGGTAGCACTACCGGTGAAAACGCTAAAGGCAGATTCAACGACCGCTTTCAGGGACATCGCTTCAGGACGGACTTCAAACTTTCCAGCCTCGATCTTTGAAAGATCGAGCACATCGTCAATGATGCCCGATAATGCATCTATCGACTCACGCGTGGCGGCCAACATTCTGGACTGATCATCAGGTGAGGTGGAATGACCGAGCAGTTCGACGAACCCTGAAATAGCATTCAGCGGCGTACGAATCTCATGAGACATATTTCTCAGAAAGGCAGTTTTGGCACGATTAGCCAGCTCAGCCGACTGCCGTGCGGACTCCAATTCGCGCTGCACCTGTTTTCTTTCAGTAATATCCTGCAATGCGCCGACAATGTTGAGTGTATGACCAGCTTCATCGTGGACACTACTGTAGCGGACCAATACATCCCGCTTTTCACCCGTGTCCCGCCGCAAGATGCAGTATTCGATGGTAAAAACAGTGTCCTGTGGTGGCGTAGAGATAGCCCTGAGTATTTCATCTCGTACGCGATGCTGATCTTTCAATTGCACAAAACGCTCCAGATAGCGCCCTGCCGGCATTTTGTACCCGCCCTCTGCAGCAGCGGTGGTACCTAACAGCGCGTAAAACCGGGCATTCCATGTAAACATATTGGTATGAGGGTGAAACTCCCAGGCAACCAGATCAGTAGCGTCCATCGCCTGTTCCAGTAAACGGCGACTTGAGCTCAGCTCCGCCTCGATGTCTTTGCGCTCCGTGATATCCGTGCGAATTGCAACGTACTGACGGGGCTTCCCGACACCGTCGAGAAAGGGAACGATCGTAGTCGCAACCCAATAGTAACTGCCGTCCTTGGCTCGATTACGAATCTCACCTTTCCACACCTCTCCACTGGCAATGGTCTGCCACAATTCACGCATGAAGTCTTTTGAGTGATACCCGGAATTGATTATCTGGTGATCATTTCCGATCAATTCATCTGCGGAGAACTGCGATACCTCACAAAACTTTTCATTCACATAGATGATTTTTCCATGGGCGTCAGTGATGGCAACGAGCGAATGCTCATCCAGTGCAGTGTGTAAATCCGCGAGCGACAAACCAGAAACTTCAACAGATTCAGCTTGAGTGGTAAGGGCTTTCTTCGTGACGTGCAGACGGTATGCCAGCCACACCGTGAAACATAAGGCTGCGAGTAGGCTCAGAGTCGAAACAAATGACATGTATCTAATTTCATCAATTACGCCTCGTTAATCATCCGTCAACCTTTGCAGTAAACAACATACTCAAAAGCTGCCATGTGTAACACGGTGATTGCCAGACCAAAAGCTCACTGCGCGTTTTGCGTTAAATCTGTCTCCTGTATAAAGACGGTGTGCATTTTGGCGGTTGGGCGCCACAACTGTCTTGGCATGTACCAACGCGCTCGGACAGTATCCGGGGCCAGGTGGCGATAATACCTTTGTGTACTATCTGCTGGGCATTGCCGCTAAGCGCCCAAAGACCACCTGACCCGAATCGTCAGCTTACTCCTCTTGTAGAACACCATCCCAGCCGTCAACCAGGCATGGTCCTGGCCCACAGACGTTAATAATGGTGCTATCAGATGACATGAAACCAGATATCTGCTCCATCGCACCCGGATCGCGTCTGGGCCGTTCGTGGGGATCTTCACCTTCTCGCGGCGGCAGGTTAACGATGGGCGGAACAGGCGTACCCGTTTCATCCCACGCATCATTGGGGCCAGGGCCGCCGTCGAAGTAGATCATGGCGGAACCCATGTGCGGATAGGTACTGATAGACGTCAGCTCCACATACGGATTGGTATCATGGTGGCGTCCCTCGACCAGAGCGGGCTGGTGCAAAGGAATTCCCAACGTACGCGCCATAATTTCAGCACTGGTATGCGTCACCTGATGATCGCCAAACGCCACGTGCAGCAAGACGTTTTTGGCTGGGGTATTCGGCAGCGGATCGGAAACTATGTGATTGGCATACCCGTTATTCTCGCCTCTGTCCCACAACATTTGATAGAGCGACAGCAATAGCGTTTGATCAAGCACATCGGGGTAAGCAGGTTTCAGGAAGGCCGCATAGAGATCAAAGTCGACACTGCGGCGCAGCAGCAGCGAATAATTCATGCCGGGCACGCCCAACACGCCGTTTTCAATATTATGAGAAGTCGCGACCAGCGCGCCGCCCAATATTCCACCTTCGCTATTGCCGTAGTAGTAAACACGCGAACCATCGTAAACACTGTTACCGTCAACCTGGAACGCATCATTGGTGGCGAAGCCATTTGGATGACTGAGCAGCTCAGCCAGATACATCCAGCCGATAAAACCCTGTTGCGTACGGTCAGGAATGGTCCGAAACTCACCTGCGCCCTGCAAAATTGAAATAGCATTGCCGACATCACTATCGGCCATTCCGATGAAGTCCATCGCACAGTTCATCAGGTTATGTCGATTGGACAACGTACCCTGATGAGCACCGTTGGTGGATTGATTCTGCGTACCCAGCAAACCGTGTCCATACAAATACACGCGCGTGGAGCCTGCTGCCTCAGTCGCCATATTATCCAGAGACTGGTTGCTGATATTACAAATAAATGTCTGGACAGTGGTATTGTCGCCATTCATGCGATCGGGCAGTGAATCACCGTCATCCTCATAGAACAACGCCGACCCGGGACCCGCATCATCGCTGTCCATAAAGTTGGGAATGGTGATAGTGCCCCTGATTCTTCGCCCCCAATTGGTGTCTGTCAGGTTCTCTACACTTTCGATGGTGTACTCGGGAGCGCCTCCCGCCAGTGCTTCGAAAGCTGTATCACGCATATGCAGAATGCGCTCACTCAGGCTGCGCGTAGAAGCGACGGTAAAGTCCCACGCCAGATACAAGTCTTCACGCGCGATATTGGCATCCACCAGTGTTGCGAAAATAGCTTCCATCGCGGGACGGCGTTCTTCTGCAGCATCACTGTCTGTTTTGATATTATCGCGGTAGGCGCGGAACAGGTCCGTGGGAGGAATCGTCTCTCCATCGGCATTCTTCATATTTCGCAGCGCGACGATATAGCGCTGGCCATCCTGCAGGTTTTTGGCAACACGGATCAGCAGGCTCATTTCCTCTGCGATATCCGCATTGGCGTCGAGCTCGCTCCAGATCAACTGGCGTTCGCCCGTCGCTGCATTGATAACAACAATAGGGCTGTCGTCCTCGCGGCTGTCTGACAAATCTATCAAGCGCGGCGCACCGGTTGCTTCCATGTCCAGCTCTGGCACTTGGGTGATCATCACAGTGCCCGGCGAGAAACCGTCATTACGGTTCCATTCAGCGGGGTCAATAGCAGCGCCGCCTTTATTCACCGGCATAGCCTGGCTTGGAAAATTCACCAGCAAACCGTTATCGGTGGTGTCGCTTTCACGAGTGAAGAAATTACTGGGAAATGGCAGCAGACATTTTGCGGTATCCAATAAATCACAGAATTCCGCATCGCTGTCGTCGATAGAGATGACCTCGACAGGCTCTTGTGGCTCTTGCGGCTGGGCTGCCCCGTCATTTCCGTTTCCGTTACCATTGCTACAGGCAGCGAGGGACCCGACTAAGGCCGTCAAAAAAATTGCGCTCTTCGCTCGAACAAATACACTCACTTCAGATTCTCCTTCTTAATAGTTATGCGACTGAGAATAGTAGAACTGCAATGCAATGTCTATCACCAGGAAACGGTGTCAGGAAGCTCAGATTCCATGTCATTCCGCTGGAAATTGTTGTGCGCGGACTCATCATAAATACCCCATACCCGTCGCCACTGCCAGTAAACACCCGCTGGCACACCGTCCATCGACCTACTGCCGGCAACAATGTCGGCACCGGCCACACCATCAATCTGCGCAACCCTGGCCTTCATATAACCGGCGAGTTCCTCAGGCATCATATAGACACCACGCCAGTCGTCGGGGTCCAACATATCGTCCCCTTCGAACCAGTGAATACCGAGACTGCGTGTATCGCCCTCGATACTTGAGATGATTGCGTCGTCGAAGCCGTCCAGATCAAAATCCGCAAACGCGGCATCCTCAATACCCTTGATCGGCAACCCGCCGCTAATATCAACCTGCGACCAGGCAATTTCATCGCGAACCAACTCTGGGCCCGGGTTGAAATACAGCATCAGGTCTCCTGATTGCTCCCAACCGGAAACCACATCAACCAACCCATCTCGATTGATATCACCGATATGAACGCCGTCGGCACCATTGCCAAGGGTATCGATCTTCCACATCTTCCAGTAAATATTCGGAGCATGGCCTGGCGCGGACCAGATGAGGAAAAGTGCCGCGACCAGGGCTGTTTTATAGCGCCGAGAAAACGTCAGGGTTACTCCGATGAAATTTGGCAAACAGCTGCGACAGGAAAGAACAAGAAGTGATAGTCAGGCACAGACTCAGCAGACCGGGAGAGATGCCTGCATTTTTGATTGTAGCACGAGGTCAGCCCCGGTAAATTTGCCGAGACTAAGGAAGCCCGTTTCCCTTCGCAACCGACAGTATGGAGCGATCTCTTTGCGGCAGGGCTCGCAAAGCAAGCCTAGGGTTCATTCGCATCCCTTTCCAGAACCGGACGATAGCCCCAATCCCGCACGCCCTGCACCATCTGATCAATTTCCTCTTCCGGCACATTGAGAATCTGTAATGCGCTGGCACCGAGCCTGAGGCTCGCTTCGATCATTTCAGGGTAGGCGTGAGTCGCACCGGCATTCAACAGGCGCGTACTGGACTCCAAATCCCGCGAGCGGACGATCACTGGCACCTGCGGACAGACTGTGCGCATATGCGACAGCGCACCCAAAGCAGACTCAGCATCATCCACGGTGATAATCAGCAGGGATGCCCTCTCCACCTGAATGACGCCCAGTAGCCCCGGGTCAGTGATGTCACCATAAAATACCTGATGCCCGTCCAATCGCCCCTGAGCCACTCGCTGTATATCGGTATCAACCGCCACGAAAGGAATGCCTCGTGAATGCAACAATACCGCTATGGTATGACCCACGCGGCCATAGCCTGCAACCACCACTCGCTGCTCTGCGGCCTCCTTCAATTCGTCGGCGGAGAGATCCGCGGCAGCGGGCATCTTCACCAGGCGATTCACGATAGGGCCGTTAAAGCGGATCAACAGGGCGCCTGCGACCATGGAAAGCAAAACAGACGTGATCGCAACCTGACCGAGCTCAATGTCCAGCACACTGGCATCGAGTGCTATCGCTATGAGCGCCAGTCCGAACTCTCCACCCACACTCATCATCAACCCGGTTCGCCATGCCACACGCTTGTCGGCAGTCGTCCGATAGACCATTAACGCCACGATAAGAATTTTACTCACCAATATGAGTAGTGCACCGAACACGGCCCACTGCCATATGGGGGGAATTGAAGACGGGTCAAAACGCATGCCTATGCCGATAAAAAACAGACCGAGCAGCACATCGCGAAAAGGGCTGACACTGGACTCAACCTGATGGCGGAACTCGGTTTCCCCCAGCATCATGCCCGCAAGAAAACCACCGAATGCCAGTGACAGGCCGAGACTGTTGGTGGTCCATGCAGCGAACAGTGCGACCAGCAGAATCGCCAGAGTAAATGTCTCCAGGGATCTGCGTCTGGTGACCAGATGAAACAGCGGCCCGAGCAACCAACGCCCGGCAAAAAACACCAGTACAAAGGCAAGCACGGCCTTTGCCAGAGCTCCTGCAACTGTCAGCGCCAACACATCCGCCGCCACCGACATTCCAAGTACTGGAATAATCACCAGAAAGGGTACTGCCGTGACATCCTGAAACACCGACATAGCGAGACCCAGTCGTCCATGCTGGCTGTTCTCCTCGCCCTGCTCTGTCAGCAGGCTAGAGATGATGGTGGTGGACGACTGCGCAAAGACAGCACCGAAAACAAACGCCGCCTCTGGCGGCAGCCCCGCCAGCCACATCACGGTGCCGGCGACGATCGTTGTGAAAACTACCTGTCCTGTCCCCAGGCCGAGGATCTGGTGCCGCAGCGCATTGAGCCGGGGAATGGAGTAGTTGAGTCCAATGGTGAATAGCAAAAAGACAACCCCGAACTCGGCAAGTGTCTGCAATTCTGGCATGGAGACGACCGGCCCCATCGTATAAGGGCCCAGTACCACCCCCACCAACAAATATCCCAGGCTGGTTGGGATATGAAGGCGTTGGAACGTCACCACGATAGTAATCGCGACAGCCAGAAGTAGAAGGATTTGTGCCAGATGTTCCATGGTGGTTCGGTTCCGTTGTGATACCTGCCGCCCGCTACCGACACGCGCAACAACGCGCTCTGGACAGCGTATAGCCCAAAAACTGGCCGACAATGACTCTGGGTACGGGCAACCGCCCTGATCAGCATGGACTGGGCATGAGGCGTGATCTGGCACCATTCAACCACTAATCGCGCTGCAATCCAACACCGTTGCGCTGCTGAGGCAGATCAGAGATCAAATCTGTGGTCATCTTAAGAACTGAAGTGTGATGAGGCCGCATCGCGGCCTGATCAGAGGAAGAAACGGCAGCCAGAGTATCCAGCTACCGCTTCGGCGCCAGCACTAGAAGCGGTATGTAAGTCCGCCGGTAATGTGCCGTTTCACCATGGGCAAGCCGTAGAAGGTTTCATAATGCTCATCAAACAGGTTGTAGGCACGGGCGAACAGCTGCAGATTGTCCGTCAACTGAAATTTATACCCCAGGTGCACCAGCGTGCTGTCACCGAGTTTGACATCGGGCAGTGCGCCCCGCTCCTGCAGGCTGTCATCCGTTTTGCCGCGATAGTCGACTTCCATATCGATTTTGCTGCGACCCCACTGATACCAGGCACCCGCGTTCGCATAGTACTCGGGGGGCATAAAGGGCTGGTTATGTGACGAGCGCCCGTCAGAGTATTTTCTCTCCAGTTTATTCCAGGTGCCGTTCAGGTAAAGTCCCAATGCCTCTGTACTGTAGTTGAAAGACAGCTCCGCGCCGTGGGAATCATCCTTGGTCGGGCGGTTGTTACGCAACAGCACATTGATCTCTGGTCCCAGCACGTTATACAGGGGATTGGAGGGATCAAGATTGTTCGGGACTGTGCGCACATCGATAAATATCTCACCCTCATGCTCATAGTCGAAGGCCACAATCTCGCTGACCAATGCTCCGCCCAGAGTCGTCCAGGTCAAACCGATCTCGCCGCCCTTCTGGGTTTCCATCTCCAGCTTGCCGTTTTGTGCCGCCAGTTCAGCCGGATCGACAATACCCGGAATGGGTGGCCCGAGTACTGATGGATCGCGCAAAGCGTTGTTGTACTCATTCAGGCTGGGGTAGCGGGATGTTTCACCGCCTGTCGCATGCAACCGCAGGCTGCTGGTGAGCTGATACGACACTGCCAGCTGGTAACTGGTATTACTTTTTGTGTCCTGCACATCATCGTGCCGCACACCGGCACTGAACGTGGCGCGATCGTCCCATTGATATTCAAGCTCCGCGAAAGCCGCATGGTTATCCAGATCATCCTGATATACGAAGTAGGGAGAATCAAAATCTGCGTTATTATCGTAATAGATAATCTCGTTCAGAATTTCATCCCAGGCCGTATCATTCTTCAAATCACCGTCAAATTTGTTGTACTCACCGCCTACTCGCAGCTGCAGATTATCCATTAAAGTGAAACCGTAGTGGCCGCGCGCGCCATACTGCGACTTGTTCTGCTCACCGTAATTGACGAACTCATTGTCCAGCGCCAGAGTTTCATGATCTTCATCTTTATAGTACACGTGGAGTTCAAAATCCCGGTCACTGCCGGCCGCCGGCGCCAGAGACAATCCGAAATTGTAGAACTCCCGCTCACGATTTGCAGGGCGATCAGGCTCTTCCTGTGAGTGGCCATCTCCATAGTGTTTCTTTGTCCAAACAGCCTGCGCCATCAAACCGACACGAATGCTATCGTTAAACGTTTTGTGGCCGGTAATCATCGGTACAACCTGCTGATAATCACGATTCCCATACACCGGGTTTTCGGTCACGATCACGGGATTGAACGGATCGCTGTTATCTACCGTGCGTAAAGTCGTCTCCTGTCCTTCAAGGCCGTCTGTTTCCTGGGCTTGCAGGTCGAAGGTGATTCCCCAGTCACTCGCACCCTTGCTGGCGGTGAATCCACCACCGTAGGTATCGTGAGTGCCTCCGTATACGGTGGTTTCAACCCGATCTGATGCCTGCTTGGTACGCAGCTCAACCACCGATGTGTATCCACCATAGCGGGCGGGCAATGGACCATAGTAAATAGTGATGTCGTGCAGCATGGACAGAGGAATGCTATTAAATTCCAGCGTACTGTTCGATGCACCATTCAAGGGCACACCATCAAGGAGTACCAGCGTCATGCGCGAACTATCACGCGGATTACCTCTGAATGTCACCCAATCCTCACCACCGGGATCACCGCTACTTTGCAACGCCACCCCAGGCTGGGTTGCCAACAGTGAGGCAAGGCCGTAGGGATCATAGGTATGCGCATAGCGCGAAATAAACTCGGGAGAAAGATAGCGCGTTCCAGGGCCGGAGGTGACATCCGGCTCAGACGATATCGCCGAATTCGCGTTTAAAAATAGTGCTGCCAACAGCACCGATTTGGAAAACCGCTTCATAGACACTCCGTGGTTGGATCAATTGTTAGACAACAGATGGCGTTAATCTAATGTTATATCAATATATCTTTTAGATTTCAATGCTATGAACACACTAAATGAGAAGAGCCAGTGGAAAACTGTAGGCGCAATGGCTCCTTGCGTGAAGTTTTATTGCATATGTAGCCATTTAACGTGAGTATCTGCACCTTAGATGGGCATGTGTGCAACTTAATTTCAACTTCACCTCGCGAGACACTATGATGAGCCAACCCGACCACCTCGACCACGGCTACAGGGCCAACAACGGAAGAAGCCAGAAATCCAGCTGCACCCTACTGAGTCTCCACAGCAAGCGTGAACTGATGCGCCGCATTCGCGTAGGTTAATCCTTATGAATCGCTTTCTGGGTATCGACCTCAGTGATGGCATAAAACGTCATCATCTAATCGCCTATTTTATCGCTGCGTTTGTGTCATCCAGTTACGCTGGCGCACTGGCCATACTGCAACCTGGCCTGCTACAGGTAATGAATGTTGCGCCCGGGGATCAGGCAATATTGACCGGCTATTTGAGTGCAATGCAGGAGATCATCCTCATTGTGCTTATGGGTGTAATGGGAGCACTGGCTGATTGCTTCGGTCGCAAGCCTGTCTATGTATTTGGATTATTAGCCACCGCTGCCGGTTTCACTTTGTATCCGCACGCTGACAGCATCACCGAGCTGGTTGCCTACCGCATCATCGTCGCCCTCGGCAGCGCCGCCATGATTGGCATGATGGTCACAGTTATCGCCGACTACTCTCGGGATTCCACTCGCGGCAAGGCAAATGGTCTGCAGGGCCTCATCGCCACGCTTGGCGCATTCCTCCCTCCTCTGCTTGGTGCTCTCCCCAAGTTATTCGTCGATCAGGGTTTTGATGAGCTCGCTGCGCAACAAATGACGTTTGCCTGCGCCGGCGCGCTGGGTGTTGTTGGCGCGATCGTAGCCGCGTTTGGACTAGCGCCCCACGCAGCTCGCGTAACCAGCGCCGCACGCGAATCAATCATTGTTATGTTGCGCGAGGGGGCAAAAGCTTCCAGGGATTCAGGCATCGCACTGTCCTACGGCGCCGCGTTTATTTCCCGCGGCGATCTCGCCGTCACTGGCGCTTTCATGAGCCTCTGGCTGGTGCAATTTGGCACCGGTGTCATGGGGTTGGAACCCAGCGAGGCTATGTTTCAGCTGGCAGTACCCAGAGTGATGGCGGTCGTTGGCGGCGCTTTGGTTGGCTCTATCTTGATGGGCTATATCAGCGACAAGGTAACTCGGGTAACCGCTGTTGCCATGGCCGCCGGCCTGGCTGCGGCAGTCTATCTCTCCATCTTCTTTGTCGATGACCCCACAGCGCCGTGGGTTATGGCCTTGCTAGGTGTCATGGGTGTGGCTGAGATCAGCGCTTTTGTCAGCAGTCAGGCACTGGTGGGCGAGCGGGCTCCAGCACAGCGCCGCGGAGCAATTATTGGCCTGTTTGGCGTATCAGGTGCGATTGGCATTTTAATAGGCACCGCCGGTGGCGGGTGGTTGTTTGCCAATATTGGCCCCTCGGCGCCGTTTGTCTTGTTCGGGGTGTTGAACGGCGCGGTGTTTGTTTGGGCGCTGATCGTGCGCAGCCGGTCTGGCTAAAGGCCCAACCGACGAGGGAATGACCGGTTGCCGATGTGCTCCACTACGACTGCGCAGACCAACCGGCCGCCGTCGCGGCCCCTACTTGGCCCCGGGGAGCAAGACCTGGAATACCGAAGGCTTTCCATTTGAAGCCTGCCCCATAGCGGCTGATACGCTGCCATCAGGTGCTTTGCGCTGCCAGGTTGTTCTGCTCAGCGGTATTGCACTCATTGCAGCACTAATCTTCTGCCACATAGGGGTGGACCATCTTGGCCGGGTCAACCACCCGGTCAAACTCTTCACTGCTGACGTACCCGAGCTTCAGCGCCGCCTCCTTGAGAGACAGGTCGTGATCGAGGGCGTAATGCGCCACATCAGAAGCCTTGTCGTAGCCAATGATGGGGCTCAATGCGGTCACAAGCATCAAGGAGCGGCTCACAAATGCCTCGATCTGCTTACGATTAGGCTCAATGCCCTCAACCAGGTACTTACGGAAATTCGTCATACTGTCAGACAACATTCTGATAGAGGCCATCACGTTGTGAATCATCAACGGCTTGTAGACATTCATTTCGAGATAACCACCCGCTCCTCCCATACTGACAGCAACATCATTGGCCATCACTTGAACTGACACCATGGCTATCGCCTCACACTGTGTCGGGTTCACCTTGCCGGGCATGATAGAGGAGCCCGGCTCATTGGTGGGCAGGATCAACTCGTTGATGCCAGCGCGCGGGCCACAGGAGAGTATGCGAATATCATTGGCGATTTTATACAGCGATGTCGCCAGCGTTTTCATGGTCGCCGAGAGCTGAACCAAAGCATCGTGCGCGCCCTGAACAGTAAATTTATTGGGCGCGGTGATAAACGGCAGCCCCGTTAGTTCGGCAATCCTGGCGGCAACTTCTTTGTCGAAACCCGGCGCGGCATTGATACCGGTACCCACTGCCGTACCCCCGAGTGACAGCTGGAAAACATCTTGCAGCGACTGCTCAAGGCGTTTGACGTTGTCATCGAGCATGCCGACATAACCGGAGAACTCCTGGCCCAACGTCAACGGTGTAGCGTCCTGCATATGAGTGCGCCCGATTTTAACAATATCCTGCCAGCTTTCTGCCTTCTTATGCAGAGCGTCGCGCAGTTCCCTGGCCGCCGGGATCAGTGTGCGCGCTGTTCCAATTGCAGCCGCTATATACATCGCTGACGGAAACGAATCATTCGACGACTGCGACATATTGACATGGTCATTCGGATGGACAGGCTTTTTGCTTCCCAGCGGCTGCCCTGCCAGCTGCGAACAACGGTTGGCCAACACTTCATTCACATTCATATTGAACTGCGTGCCACTGCCAGTCATCCATACGTGAAGCGGGAACATATCTTGATACTGACCGGCACTGATCTCATCACACGCCTGCACAATCAGGCTCATTTGCTCATCCGGCAAATGCCCAGCCGCGCCATTCACCAGAGCCGCCGCTTTTTTTAGAAACATATAGGCCCCAATCATTTCACGGGGGATCAGCTCGTCTCCGATAGAAAAGTGTTCAATTGAACGCTGGGTCTGCGCGCCCCACAGTTTATCCGCAGGAACCTCTACCATTCCGAGACTGTCATTCTCTTCGCGCATTTTGCTCATCAACAGAACTCCTTAATGTTTGCGAACACCTTCAATACAGCTACTCTACGCGCATACCCTGCGTGCGCCAGCGCTAAATCACACTGTTGATAAAGCGTTTGCCAGATTAGCCGGGTGCCATACCCCCTTCGTCTGCAAGGCGTCGCCGCTGCGCTGAAACAGTTTTGTGCTCACCGGTATGTGACCATCCGGGAGGCATCACAAGGTAGTACAGCTTGTTTTTAAAGCCTGGCGCCTGTTTCATATCTTTCCACAAGGCTTGAAACTCGCCCAGCTGAACGTCTCGCCAGCTTTCAGAATCCACTTCACGGGTGATACCGTACTCAACGGCTACATCTTCTCGCAGCGGCTGCAACGTGCCGAGCAGCCAATCCCAGAGCAGGGTGATGGACGTGTAATTCGTATCCATGTAGAGCAGATTTTTTGCATGGTGGCCGCGATGATAGGAGGGAGTTTGCATAAAGTTCTCCAGAAAGCCGTACTTGCCCGGCACCAGTTTCGGGCTGACATGCAAAAACTTTCCCCAAAAGCCATCGATGAGACTGATGATAAAAATGACCTCTACTGGCACGCCCGATAGCGCAGTCATGAAGCCAAGAAAAAAACCAAGGCAAGGCAGTTCCAGAATATGACGGCCCAGCCCAATGAGAGAAGTCAGTGTATCCGGGGCGTGGTGAGCCGAATGTATGCACCACAAAACCCGCACTTTATGCCCCAGCCAATGCTGGACCCAGTACCAGAACTCAAAGATGACTAAACCCAATGGCCAGACAGTCCAACTATCACCCAAAGACAGGGGCGCCAGTTCGGCACCCAACATAGCGAATGCCACCGTACTCAATATCGGTAGCACACTGGTCACCAGACCGACAAACACCGCATTTTTTATAGGCTGCGCGTAGGCGTGCTTAAATGACTCCTGCCGCGTCATGTACGTTATCCACAGCATCTCCGCGAGCGAGATTAACAGTGATATTGCAAACACGACGCCAGCCAGTACTGCGTATTTCTCTAGCTCCATCTATTATGATCCAACTGCGCTGTCGAAGCGGATAGGAGGCCTCTTACAATAGATTGTCAATGAGTGATTCGTCCGCTTTCTTCTATTGGTGATCTCGGAGGATAGCAAAAAAGCTTGTGATGTTGCCACGTTGTGAATTATCGTCTGGGGCATACCCGTTAGCAGGGCCTAGTGCACTGGCCGATACTTTGCTGATATAGCCCTCTGCCCGACTGTCAGACTGAGCCACTTCCGACCGTTAACATACAGCAAAAATCAGTGAATCGGAGAAAACGGGCTTTCCAAGCGATTATCAGTGCTTTCTCAAGCAAAAAAAAGGGCCGGATAATTCCGACCCCAACAAAACCCCCATAGAAGACCTGGAGTTAGTTCCTCATGTGCTCACTCGTAGACGTAACTCACTGTCACCCCGTAAGTTCGCGGGTCGCCGAAAGGCGATATCCCTGATGCTCCGAAATCGGCAAATGCCCCGATATCACTGACTGCGTATTCTTCATCGGTCAGGTTTCTGCCCCACAGAGACACCTTCACGTCGCCGTTGGCCAAGCGGAACTGTGACAGGGACACACTGGCGTCGAGCAAACCGTACTTGTCGTTGCGATTGGAGGTGCCCACTACGATCCCGGATTCGGATTCATCCTGATAGTAGTAATTGATATTGGCTTCAAAGAGCAGGCCATTAAACACATCCCGCGCATAGTCGAGGCTTGCGTTATAGCTTAGCTCGGGAGCGTAGGGCAGCTCATCCACCAGAGGCGTCGGCGGTGCACCGGTGTTCGGATCAATACTGTCCTTACCCAGGCTTGTGTCGAGGTATCCACCCGCGAGTGTCAGAGTAAAGGACTCCGACAACAGTGCGGTAAGGTCAAATTCAGCTCCCCGGATAGTCGCGTCACCCAGGTTCAGGTTATCCCTGTCCGCCGGCGTAGGACCCGTCTGGATGCTGCCCTGATAATCCTGATACTCCATATCAAACACGGCCGCATTCAGGCGCACTCTGCGATCCCAGTACTCGCCCTTGACACCGATTTCGTAGGAGATAATCGTCTCTTCATCGGCACCTTCCTGGAACAGGAACTCTTCGTAGGAGAGCGTTGACGTGCCTCCCGAGCGATAGCCAGTGACCACAGAGCCGTAGATATTTACTGAATCCGTGAGGTCGTAGGCGACTGTCAGTGACGGGTTGAAGTTACTGAAATCCTTCTTGTACTTGGTGTCGATAAATGGGTTGGTAGAATTGGTATTGTTGCGAACAGCCTTGCGTTGATCATCCGAGTAGCGCGCGCCAACGGTAATATGAAACTTACTTCCCGCCGGGGTGTAGGTGCCCTGACCATAGACCGCAATACTCTTGTTCTCTGTCTCGGTCTCGTCGGTACCCGGTAGTTTCTGCCCCGATATACTCGCGCTCAAATCTTCATTTTTACTGTCGTCATAGTAGTAGTAAATACCGGACACATACTCGACATCCCCACCCATAAAATCGGTGTCGCCGATAAGTTGGAATTCCTGGGTGGCCTGGGTGAATTTCTGCCGATATTCACCACCGGTGCCCAGAGTTGAGGGGCCGACAGGAAAAGGTACGCCGGGAATTTCAAGGTAGGTCTGTACGGTTCCCGTAACCTGGGTGAATTGTTTCGCGTCGACATCGCGGTAGCCGCTGATCGATTTAAGCTGCATGTTGTCAGACAGCTCCCAGGCGACCGTCAGTGAGCTCCCCCAGACGGTGTTGTCATCGGGCTGTACATCGAAGATCGAATACCCTTTATCCAGGCGATCGTCGGTAATAGGGTCCGGGTAGTAGATACTAGCAACCGGCGCCCCCGGAGGTCCGAGTGGCACCACAACCGGGGTATCTGTGCCGGCTACTGACTTGGCATATCCGTCAAGCACCTGGGAGTAGCGCGCCGTATCCTTAATCTTCGTTACCTCGGCGGCAAAGTCCACCAGAAGCGTATCGGTCGGCTCAGTCCTGAGAGCCAGCCGACCCGCGGTGCGGTCTTCTTTGCCCCAGTCATCACCGACCCCAGTGTTCTCCACCAATCCATCACGCTTTGAAACCAGCACACTCAAACGCGCTGCCGTGCTGTCACCCAACGGGACGTTGATTCCGGTATTGGATTTAAACCTGTCGTAATCCCCGGCAGTGAAGGACTGGTTGAGTGTGAACTCGCCGATCTCCGGCTTACGACTGATCAGGTTTATCGCACCACCGGTTGCATTGCGCCCATACAGTGTACCCTGCGGTCCACGTAGAATCTCGATGCGCTCCAGGTCGGATGCTTCAAAGGAACCGCCGAAGGATGAACCCACGTAAATGCCATCGGTATAAAGGGCTACTGCCGGATCCTGCGTTACTTCTACCGTGACAGCGCCGACACCGCGAATAAATGAACGGAAGGTGGTGGCGATACCAAAGTATTCATTGGTAATAACATTGGGCACTTTCGCACCGATATCCTCGATTTCATCGATGCCGAACTTTTCCAGTGATTCCACACCCATTGCAACGATCGAGATTGGCACGTCCTGCAGCGATTGCTCACGCTTCTCTGCCGTCACCACAGTCTCTTCAAGTACCGGCATAGATGCCTGCTGTGCATTCACCGTCTGTACCGCTAGCGTCAGAGCGCACGTTGCCATTGCAACTGCACCGCTGACTGAAGGAGAAGTGCTGACGCCCTGGGATGATACAAAAGTCTCGGAGCGGCTTTTCTTATGTATAGTCATGTCATTAATTTCCATACTTGCGTTAGTTTTGTTGTGCGAACGCAAAAAATTCTAGTGCATTGGATTGCTTATTAAGTACTCGTGTTTTGCTTGTTTCAACCGGATTATTGTCGAGCATCCTTGATGCCATCGAACTTGTATTCGGCTCACATTCGAATTCAAATATTTATTCTGGTAAGCAATCCGTCGCAGCACTACGGCCGGCCAAAGGACACGACCGTGCTTTCTTTTCACAAAAAGCAGGCTTTTGAAAATCAACAGTGCCGGGCAGGGTAATAGGCTGAAATCGATCACGCAAGTGTCGCCTGTTCCGCCACAATAAAAGTCGCAGTGCCTTGCGCCAATAGCCTGCGCTGTCTGTCGTAGAGCTTGCCCTCGGCAAACACCGTCTTCCTGCTGCTATTGCGCACCCTCCCCTCGGCATATATCGAACCATCGCTCAGCGGCCGAAAAAAATTACCGGACAACTGCATGGTCGGCGTGTAGCAGCGCTCTGGCCGGCTTGCGCGCACTGCTCGCGACATTACAGTATCGAGCAGCGTCAGGAACACCCCGCCGTGCACACTGCCTGCGCTGTGCAGGTGCTGTGGCCCGACTTCAAGTTCCAGCTGGTAAACGTCGTTCTGATATCCCCGGAATTGAATATCCAGCAGTTCATTAAAGTCCTGCAAAGCGGGCCCCAGGCTTGCACATGATAGAAAGAGCGCTTATCACCTCGTGAAACACCGTCTATCTGGGAAGCTTTAGGCGGTTGCAGATATTGTTTTTCTGTATCGCCGATGAACCGCCGAGAATGGGCATCACCAGAATGTCACGCACGTAGCGCTCCATATCAAAATCTCCTACATAACCGTAGGCACCCAGAATCTGCTGGCAACTAAGGACAATATCGCGCGCGGTTTCACAGACAAAAAGTTTGGCCATCGCGGTTTCCACCGCAGCGGGTCTACCCTGGTCAACCAGGTAGGCTGCGTTGTACGTCATCAGGCGGCAGGCCTCGAGCCGGGTTTTGGCATCGGCGAGCATGTGGCGAATCGATTGCATGGTACATATCGGCTTACCGAATTGAATACGCTCCTGCGCATAGGCCCAAGCATCATCGACCGCTGCCCTGGCAATACCCAATGCCATGGCAGCCACTTCGACTTTCTCGATATCGAGACCGGGACCAGCCAGTTTCTCCCAGCCGTGATTCCAGCCTTCTTCGCCGCCGACAATATTCGCAACCGGCACCTCAACGTCGGCAAAGTTCACATCAAAGGTGCCACCCCCTTTGAGCCCCAGTGTATCCTGCGGCTCAAGCAGCACACCCGGCGTCGTCGGAGGAATCAGTACCAGCGACAGGTTCTTGTAGCGCTCGTCAACCGGGCCGGTTCTTACCAGTGTATAAATGTAGTCTGATATAGCTGCACCGGAGCAGAATCGTTTACTGCCATTTACCACGAGGGTATCGCCGTCGCGAGTCGCTGAAGTCCTGACGCTGGCGACATCGGAGCCCACATCCGGCTCGGACAAGCCGTAGGCAAACATCAGTCCTTCCTGCGCGACTTTCGGCAGCAGCATTTCCTTCTGCTGTTCGCTGGCGACCTCCTCAAGATTCAACCCCGCATAACACGTCGACTGTATATACGCGCACCCCACTGACATACTGCGCGAACACAGCTCCTCAATCACAACAACAGTGGCGGCAATATCCTTACCACTACCGCCGAACTGCTCAGACACCGTCAAACCCATACAGCCCATTTCCACCAGCTTGTCGTGCACATCGCGGGGGAAGTAGTTCTCTTTGTCCCAGCGCTTGACGAGATCCCGAGGCATCTCCTTCTCGACAAAACTCTTGAGACTACTGCGGATCATCGCAGTTTGCTCGGACTCCTCGAAGTGGTTCACTGGCACTCTCCCGTGGTGATTTATCAATAGTCCGAAGATGGTAATGTGATAGTTTGCTTACATTGAACTCGCCTTCTCAACGCCCGCCGCAAAAGGGCAGATCGCCCCAACACTCCCCAATTCATCCGGGTGGAACCATACGAGTTTAATGTGAGTTTTCTCTCAGATTACGATTGCAGTCCTCAGTAAAAATAACTTTCAACCAAGCCCGTGCAGGGCATGGCAGGGACCAATCTATGCAGCAGGTGCACAACACTTCCACCCCCCTAACCGGTATCACGCTGGTCGGCTCCTACCTCCCCAGAACGCGACTGTCACGCAAATCGATTGCGGCGGCAAACAGCTGGGCGAATCCGGGTCTGGTCAGCAAAGGCAAGGGGCACCGCGCCGTGTGCTCACACGATGAGGATGCCATCACCATGGCAGTTGCCGCGGCGAGGGCCGCGCTGTCAGCAGGTGATTGTGATGCTATACAGGCACTGTATTTTGCATCCACTACCCTGCCATTCGCCGATCGCCAGAATGCCGGCATCATCAGCGAGGCACTGTCCCTCCCCACGTCCCTGAAAACCCTGGATGCAACCGGATCACTGCGCTGTGCCACCTCATCGCTGATTGCTGCACTGTCATCCGGTGAAACACAGTTACTGGTAGCTGCTGATAAGCGCAGAACACAGCCGGCCAGCGCAATGGAAATGACCGTTGGCGACGCCGCTGCGGCGGTTGTCACCGGGCAGCAAGAGCTGATGGCCACCTACCTCGGCAGCTACTCAACATCTGTCGATATGACAGACCACTACCGCGCCCAACACGCCGAGTTCGACTACCAACTGGAGGAGCGCTGGATTCGTGAAGAGGGACTGCTGAAGCTCATTCCACAGGCCATCGAAACATTGCTGGCACAGCTAGCGCTTGATCCCGGCGAGATCGCGCACCTCATCCTACCGGGTGCGGACAGCAGAACGGGCGCCGCTATCGCCGGCCGCTGCGATATCGCGCAGACGACGGTGTGCAACAATCTGGAACTGGAGTGCGGCAACAGCGGTAGCGCCCACCCTCTATTGCTGCTCAATTCTGCGCTGGAGAATGCACAGCCGGGAGAGAAAATACTGCTGGTCGGCTTTGGGCAGGGCTGCGATGTACTGCTGTTTGAAACGACCGAACTGGTCGCACAACTGGGCAGTGAAAAGCCGGTTCAGAGCCTGCTCGACGGCGGTGTCGAAGACGACAACTATCAACGCTATCTGTCGATCAATCAGCTGGTTCAGCTCGACTGGGGCATGCGCGCCGAGCGCGATAACAAGACGTCACAGTCTGCATTCTACCGTCACCGTAAAACGGTAACAGGATTCATCGGCGGGCGCTGCAAGCACTGCGATACCCCGCAGTTTCCAAGAAGGCCGATCTGCGCTAACCCCGAATGTCGCCGTCCCGGCGAGCAACACGATGAACCGTTCAAGGACAAGCCGGCAGAAGTGAAGTCCTTTACCGAAGATTGGCTTGCGCTGTGCTACAACCCACCGCTGAAGTATGGAAATGTGCGCTTTGAAGGCGGTGGCGTGGTGATGATGGAGTTCACCGACTTCGACGTCGGGGAAGTACAGGTAGGCACCCCGCTGCGCATGGAGTTCCGCATCAAGGATGAGGACAACAAACGCGGTTTCAGGCGCTACTTCTGGAAAGCCGGACCGATCTATAGCGGCAGGTAATCTCACAACACTGCACACCGAACTCGCGCATCGGTAAAGACCACCGTTGCGACTGACAGACAGAACTTACAGGAAAAGCATCATGGCCCAAGGCATTAAAGACAAGGTGGTAATTATCGGCATGGGCTGCACCCGATTTGGTGAACACTGGGATTGCAGCGCTGAGGACCTGATTGTGGAAGCATTCACAGAGGCAGTGGCGGACGCCGGTATCGAGCGAGACCAGATAGAGGCCGCATGGTTTGGTTTGTCGGTAGACGAACAAAACCTCGGAAAGTCGGCGCTGTCGCTATCGGAGACATTGCGACTGCCGAATATTCCCGCGACCCGAGTAGAGAATATGTGCGCCACCGGCACCGAGGCACTGCGCGGCGCTGTCTACGGTGTGGCTTCCGGTGCCTGCGATATCGCTCTGGCTCTAGGCGTGGACAAGCTCAAGGACACCGGCTATGGCGGTCTTCCCGAGAGAACCAAGGGTACATTCGATGACCTGTGGAGCCCCAGCGCCACTGCGCCGGGGTCCTTCGCTCAACTCGCCAGTGCCTACAGTGCCAGCCACGGTATCAGTATGGATACGCTGAAACAGGCAATGGCGCACGTCTCGTGGAAAAGCCATGAGAACGGATTCATGAACGACAAGGCCCATCTGCGCAGCCGCACCACCGTTGAGAAAATACTCAAGGCACCGACCATTGCCTACCCACTGGGCCTGTTTGACTGCTGCGGCGTGAGCGACGGCTCCGCCTGCGCCATCGTATGCACGCCTGAGAAAGCTGCCGAGCTGGGGAAAACCGGCACGCTGGTCAGTATCAAATCGATGCAGTTGGCCCTGAGCAACGGCTCTGAACTCTCCCACGATTCCTGGGACGGCAGCTACGCCCTCACCACCCGCGTGGCAGCAGAGCGCGCATATCGCGAAGCAGGCATTGAAAACCCCGTGACAGAGCTCGATCTGGTTGAAGTCCACGACTGCTTTTCGATAACAGAGCTGGTCACCATGGAGGACCTCGGCCTGTCCGAGGTCGGCAACGCCTGTGAAGATATCCTCGCTGGAAAATTCGACGCCAGCGGCCAAATACCCTGCAACGTAGACGGCGGCCTGAAATGCTTCGGCCACCCTATCGGCGCCACCGGCCTGCGCATGGCCTATGAAATATACCTGCAACTTCACGGCCGCGCCGGCGATCGCCAACTGGACAATCCGCGCACCGGACTCACGCACAACCTCGGCGGATTTCCCAACAAGAACGTTTGCAGTGTATCCATTCTCGGGCACTACGACAGCGGTGCCACTCGCTAACACGCTCTACCAAGGAACCTGAACAATGCAAAACCCTATGATGATGACAGACCGTGTAATCATGGTCACCGGAGGCGGCCAGGGCATCGGTCGCCAGTTGGCAGAACAATTGCTGTCGCTGGAGGCACAGGTCGCGCTTGTCGATATCGATGCCGATGTGCTGGCCGAGGCGCGCGAGGCGCTGGGGCCGGACCGCGTACAAACCTACTGCGGTGACGTCAGTGATGCTGAGTTCGTCAATTCAACTGTCGAGAATATTGTCACCGATCTCGGCGGTATCCACGGGCTGATCAACAATGCCGGTATCGTGAGAGCCGCGATGGCCAGCGAGATGAGTCTGGAACAGTGGCAACAGGTGATCGGCGTCAATCTGACCGGTGCTTTCATCTGTCTGCAGGCGGTTGGCAAGCAGTTGATCAGCAAGGCCAAAAACGGCGACCCCAATCCCGGGAGCATCGTCAATATCTCCTCCGATGCCGGACGACGCGGCACCATAGGACAGATCAACTACGGCGCTGCAAAATCGGGCGTGCTGGGACTCACCATGTGCTCCGCGCGCGAGTGGGGTCGCTACAACATTAACGTCAACAGCGTGTGCTACGGCATGGTGGAGACGGCGATGACGGAGACGATTCGCCAGGAGAAGTTTCGCGACAAGTATCTCTCACAGATCCCGCTGGGGCGGTTCTCCACCACCGAGGATGTCGCACCGGCGACGTGCTTTCTACTCTGTGATGCAGCCTCCTACATCACCGGCCAGCATCTAAGCATTGATGGCGGTTTTTATATCAGTTCCTGATTTTTTCGTTCACAACGCAACCACAGCAGGTGCCCACAATGCCAGCCGAATCAGAGTACATATCGATTGAACGTATCGAGACTATTCTGGTGCTTACGCTCAACCGGCCACAGAAAAAGAATGCGTTAACACCCTGTATGTACTGGGCGTTGGTTGACGCACTGCGCAATGCCGAAACCGATGACGACGTCCATGTCGTTATGATCACCAACAAGGGTGACTTCTTTTGCGCCGGAAACGATGTGGGTAGTTTCGCTTCGCTGGCTGACATCCCCTACCGTGAACGACCGGGATTCAATTTTATGAATACCCTGGCCGCATTCAGTAAACCGCTGGTTGGTGCTGTGAACGGCAGCGCTGTCGGCCTGGGCGTCACGCTTTTACTGCACTGTGACCTGATCTGCGCGAGCACCACCACGCGGCTCAGCTTCCCCTTCGTGACCATCGGCCTGGTGCCTGAATTTGGCTCCACCGCGCTGTTGCCGCAACGCCTGGGCTACCAGAAGGCCGCTGAAATCTTGCTGCTGGGCAAAAAGCTGGACGCATCCGAGGCACATGCACTCGGTCTGCTAAACACCGTCACCGACGCTGAAACTGTCTATCAAGAGGCGCTGGATTACTGCCTGGCGCTGGCCAGACAACCTACCGCCGCTGTGTTGGCAACCAGGCAGTTGATGAAGCGCGATGGTGTGGAAGGGCTACAACAGAGAATCGATGCTGAAACACAAGCGATTAACCGTTTGCTGCCAACGTTGAATCTACCGGCCAAATCCTGAACAAACAAACGCGAGATCCGAACAGCAAATGGCTATGCCTGAAACCATCAAATCGAGTGACGTTCGGCGATTGATTCGGCCGGGGCACCGTGTATTCGTACAGGCCGGCATCGGTGAACCACGAGCGATCATTGAAGCACTGGCCGGTGCTTCCGGCGGCGCAGGCGACCATGGTGACGCTGCTGTCGACTATCTGACGGTATCCATTCCGGGTATCAACAGCGCGCTGGCGCCGCGCCACCTGCACCGCGGTGCACACCTGCACACAACATTCCTGCACCCTGGCCTCGGCGTGGGGGATACGCGCAGGCCTATCAGCTTTTTGCCTATGCACTACCGCGATACCTACCGGTATTTGCAGAGCAGTGAGAGGTTCGATATCGCCGTGATTCAGGTGACGCCTCCCGACGCTGAGGGAT
The DNA here is from genome assembly GCA_902705825.1 of Halioglobus japonicus. GTDB lineage: Bacteria > Pseudomonadota > Gammaproteobacteria > Pseudomonadales > Halieaceae > Marimicrobium. Next base: position 403,432 of record CACSIL010000012.1, read on the forward strand.
TTTGTAGCCTGGGGATTTCTGTGGATTTTGTACCGGCCATCCTGGATAGCTGCGACATTGTCATTGCCGAGCTAAACTCGCAGATGCCCGCCCCGCCAGACTCGTTGAAGATACCACTGTCAACAATCCACTACCGGGTCGATGTCGATCATCCACTGCCGTGCAGTCAAGCTGCCGAACCGGGAAAGACAGAACTGGCCATCGCCCGCAATGTCGCCGGCCTCATCGATGATGACAGCTGCATCCAGATCGGTATCGGCAAATTGCCGGGTGGCATATTGAAAGAACTGTCCGGCCACCGACGACTTGGCCTTCACAGCGGTCTTGTCAGTGATGCTGCACAGCACCTGATTGAATCGGGTGTCATCACTGGCGAATCAAAAACTATCGACAGGCGCAGCCATGTGACGGGTTTGGCCTGGGGCAGCGCAGCATTTTATCGCTGGCTCGGTGATCGACCCGATATCGCCTTCCGGCCAGTCGACTACACCCATGATCTGCGGACGCTATCTGCTATCGACCAGTTTGTCTCGATCAATTCTGTCATCGAGATCGATCTGCAGGGACAGGCCAACGCGGAGGTGATGAATAGCCAGCAAGTGAGCGCGACCGGTGGTCTGGTGGACTTTGCGCGCGGTGCACGCGCCTCCCACGGCGGCAAATCAATTATTGCTCTACCGGCCACCGCGATGCGCAGCACCCGATCGAGAATCGTGTCGCAGTTGTCCACACGCATGGTCACGTTGTGCCGCGCCGACGTCGACTACGTCGTCACTGAATATGGCTGTGCCAGCCTGTTCGGGCAATCCGTTCAAGCGCGGGCAACATCGCTGGTTGCTATCGCAGCACCGGAATTCCGCGATCAGCTTTGGCAGGACTGGGAAAACACTCAATCGAAGCGAGTACAAGCTGAGTAGATGCTCGTATTAGTATTTCTTCCAACGCCCGAAGCGCCATGAACCGGCGACCATCACCCACAAAAAAGGCTTCCCCAATTGTCATTGTTTCATTTTGATCCTGTCGAATACACCGCTGACGCACAGTCGTTGAGAAACACCGTGCGTTCGCTGATCGATGAAAAAGTGCGGGAGATGCCCGCCGCTCAACGCGCGCAAAGTTGGACCGGCTTTGATGCCGAGTTCAGTGAATACCTCGGGGCAGCTGGGTTCATCGGCATGCATTGGCCTGCACACCACGGTGGCCGGGACTGCCCCGCCATCGAACGGTATATCGTGATCGAGGAGTTGCTAGCCGCCGGCGCGCCGGTGGGAGCGCACTGGATCGCCGACCGACAGAGCGGCACCCATCTGATCAACTATGCGAGTCCCAGCGCGAAGAGTGAGTGCCTGCCCGGCATCGCCAGTGGCAAGCTGTTCTTCTGTATCGGTATGAGCGAACCCAACTCCGGTTCTGACCTGGCCTCCATCAGCACACGCGCAGTCCGGGTTGAGGGCGGCTGGCGGATTCGCGGTGCAAAGTTGTGGACCACGCACGTCACCAGGGCCCATATGATGATCGCGCTGGTTCGCACCAGTGATGGCGGCGAGTCCCGCCATCAGGGCCTGAGCCAGTTTCTCATCGATCTTTCGCTGGAAGGCGTCACCATCAACGGGATTACCGACCAGACTGGCGAGCAACATTTCGGCGAGGTCTTCCTCGACGATGTGTTCGTTACCGACGACTGTCTTATCGGCACCGAGGGCGAAGGCTGGCAACAGGTGAATCACGAACTGGCGCTGGAGCGCAGCGGCCCCGAACGCTATCTCAGCAGCTACCGGCTGATACCGGCATATCTGGATGCGCTGTGCGGCGTGACAGATGACACCAGCAGCTGCGCCCTGGGTGAAATCGTTGCCGAGCTATGGACACTGCGACAGATGTCGATGTCCGTCGCCGGGCAGATTTCCAACGGCGCCGATCCCGCACTGGAAGCGGCGATGGTAAAGGATCTGGGCGCGACCTTTGAACAGGCGTTGCCACACCGCATTCAGGCCTGCCTCGATAATGACGTCGACAATGCGGGCGATGAACAGCTGATGCCTGTTCTGGACTACCTACTCAACGCCGCTCCTTCATTTTCGCTGCGCGGTGGCACGCGGGAAATTCTGCGCGGCATCATTGCACGAGGTCTGGGCCTGAGATGAATTCTGATAATGCACTATTGATCGACATGGTCCGCAAACTCTGCCTTGAGCTGAGCGACACGCAGACACAATCAGACTCAACGACCGGGGGCAGCACGTCTTTCACGCAACAGTGGCAGAAGGTCGAGGATTTTGGCCTGCCGCTGTTCCTGCTCCCGGAGGACGCCGGCGGCTTTGGAGGCAACTGGGCGCAGGCCGCACAGCTGTTTCAGTTAATCGGCGAATATGCGCTGCCCCTGCCCATTGGCGAGACCATTATCGCCCGTCGCTATCTGCACAATGCGCAATCGGTGGCGCCGCATCGAAACTACGAGTCGCTTGCAACTGACAGGCCGCTGGCCATCGCACACTGCAGCGATGCGGTATTACGTGAGGGAGCAAGCGGGTATGAACTTTCTGGCTCACTGCGCAATGTGGCGATGGGTTCGCCGTCGGATCTCTTGATAAGTGTATCAATCGACGGTGACGACCTACTCGCACTGTTGCCACACGATACCCTGAAAAATGAGGATGCCTGCACCGTTACCCACTACAACAATACGGCGGGAGAACAGCGTGTACGCATGCAGTGCCAGCAGCTACCGGTCACTGCACTGTGGCGCCTGCCGAGCGCAGTCAATCTGCAGGTGGCAGGTGCGTTATTGCGCTGCGCACAGATGTCCGGCGCGATGCAATCGATACTTGGCAGCACGATCAACTACGCGCTCGAGCGCAAACAGTTTGGCCGCGCCATCGGAAAATTCCAGGTGATACAGCACGATCTGGCCAGACTCGCCGAAGAGGCGGCGGCAACACAATGTGCCGCACTCCATGCGGCACGCGCAGCGGATGCCGAGGGCGGCCCCGAGAGGGCGGAGTTTGAAATCGCCGCAGCAAAGCTGCGCGCCAATATGGCAGTACCTCTGATCACGACAATCGCCCATCAGGTACACGGCGCGATTGGCTTCACTATAGAACATCCACTACACCGATTTACGCAGCGCCTTTTCGCCTGGCGACCGGAATTCGGTAATGACCGTCACTGGGCCAAAACACTGGGCGACACGCTACGTGGACTCAACGGAGAAGCACTCTGGCCGTTTATCACCGGGCGCAGTGACAGGCAGGTTGCAGGCTCACTTCCTACACAAGGCGCTGACACCGCAGCGCATCACAGCGAGGCATAGCGAACACTGTATGCAACTCACACCGGACCAACTCCCCACCACCCACGATGCGCAGTTCTCCGTTGAAGACGGCGTCGCGGTACTACTGCTCGATCGCGACGACGTGCGCAATGCGCTGACAGGCACCCACCTGATGGATGACATCATACGTGTCTGCCAGTGGATTAACCGCACGCCAGACGTCGGCGCCCTGGTAATTTCCGGCGTCGGCAAGGCTTTCTCCGCCGGGGGCAATATCAAGGACATGCAGCAGAAAAAGGGCATGTTTGCCGGCGATGGCCTACAGCTACAGGACAGCTATCGCCACGGCATCCAGACCATGACAACGCATGTCTATCGCCTTGAGGTGCCCGTTATTGCCGCCGTCAACGGTGCCGCAGTGGGCGCAGGAATGGATCTGAGTTGTATGTGCGATATCCGCATCGGCTCACAGTACGCGCGCTTCGGTGAGACATTTGTCAATCTGGGCATTATTCCCGGTGACGGCGGCGCCTGGTTCCTCCCCAAACTCGTCGGCCCACAGCGCGCCGCAGAACTGACCTTCTCCGGCCGGTTGATCAATGCCGAGCAGGCGCTGGACTATGGCCTGCTGCTGCAGATCTCCCCCAGTGAAGAACTGCTGGACACTGCAGTGGCGATGGCGAAGACCTTTGCCAGCAAACCCCGACATGCGCTGCGCATCAGCAAGCGTCTGCTACAGGCCGGGCAGAGGCTGCCATTGCAGGATTTCCTCGACTACTGCGCCAGCCAGCAGAGTCTATGCCATGGCAGCGACCAGCACCTTGAAGCACTTGCCGCCATGCTCGACAACCAATGAATCAACCACGCGTTCACAATAAGGTGACCCAATGCCAATAACTTACAGTCCGTTTAACGAATCACTCTGGAAAGACCCGTGGCCCACCTACAAGAGCATGCGGGAGTCGGACCCCGTCTATTATATTGAGGAATTTGACGCCTGGGCGCTGTCCCGGTTCGAGGACATCTGGCAGGTCAGCCTGGACAAGACGCGCTTTACTGCGACACAGGGCACCTCTCCCGAAGCCCTGCTACTGGACCCCAACAGTCCGCCAAAAACGTTTCTATTCATGGATCCACCGCACCATCGCAAACACCGCAATATGATCGGTGATCGGTATACACCGGCTGCGGTAGGTACTCTGGAGGAAGAGATCAGGGCGACGACGCGACGGGCGTTAGCGCCATACCTGACAACCGGTTCACTGAACGTGAATGCACTGGTCAGCTCAGTCGCACTGCAAACCATCGCCGATTATATCGGACTGGAGATGGACGAGATTACGTACATCAGGTCACTGATTGACACCTACTACACACGCGAGGCCGGTCACAAGGGGACCACCGCAAGCGGTATGCGCGCCTTCGAGGAGGCTGCGGCATTTATTCATCAGCTAATCGGCAAATACCGCGACCAGCCACCCGCGCAGAACAGCCATATCTATACCTGGCTAAACAGCGCTATCGACGATGCACAGATGACAGACGATGAGATCTTCTTCAGTATCTTCGCACTGGTTATTACCGGTTCAGACACCCTGCCGCTGACAGTTGCCGCTACCCTGTATTACCTGTCCCTCAACGAGGCGGATATGCAGGCCGTACGCGATAATAACGCGCTGATCCCGAACGCCTTTGCGGAGGCCGCCAGGATTGATCAACCCACCAATATATTGGGCCGGGTGCTGAGCGAAGACGTGGAGATGCACGGCAAGACAATGAAGAAAGGGCAGCCGGTGCTTTTTCTCTACGCGTCCGCAAACCGGGATGAGCGCGAGTTCGAAAACCCTGAGCAGTTTCAGTTGCACCGCAAATCCCGCCGCAGCCTGTCTTTTGGCGCGGGACAGCATTTCTGCCTCGGCCAGCACCTGGCGAGACTGGAGGGTAAAGTGATTCTGGAGGAGTTGTTTTCGCAGCTCGGAGACTTCGAAGTACACCGGGACCAGAGCAAACGCATCTTCGGTGAGTTTTTGCAGGGCTATTGCTATCTGCCCATATCATTCAAGCCGCTGCCATAGCAGCGGCGTATCGCGGCAGGCACTACACGCGGTGCTTGCCGGCCTCCCACTCCTGAGCGGACAGTAAACGCTTGGCAGTCTCCATCGGTTTCGCTTCCAGCTCTGTCGCCATCGTGTCATTCCAGCAGTTCAGCCAGCGAAACAGGCAGATAATTGCAAGCAGTTCTACAACCTGCTCCTCGCTATAGTGTGTGTACAGCTCGGTGTAATGTTCCGCCGTCACCGCGTTCGGCTGCGACGCTGCGTCCCTGGCGAAGCGCAGAGCACTGCGCTCTGCCTCGCTGAACAGTTCGCTGGTCTCAAACAGCCACACCTGCGCGATTTTCTCCGGATCAACCGATTCCCGCGACGCCGTTTCACTGAGATGGGCCTGACAGTAGCGACACCCCGAGACAGTGGAAGCGACCAGGCCCAGCAGGTACTTGAGTTGCATATCGACCGCGTCATCCTTGCTGGTTTCCAGTGCGAACTCGACAAACAACTCCAGCAGCCGCGGCTTCCTGGCGAGCGTTTTCAAACTGTTGGGAATAAAACCCATGCGTTCGTGCATGGCGTCAAACAGCGGCTCGAAGGATGTGAGCGCCTGTGGTTCAAGTGGGGACATATTGGGCATAAGAGACTCCAGAGAAAGACACGTGAGACGATGCTGTACCGGCGCACAGGCCGGCACAGCTTAGAAGGGCTGGAAGATAACTCGCGCTGCCCCTGGGCAGCGATCAGTATTCCAGCGGGAGTTCCAGTTTCTTGCGGGCGATGATGTTCTTCTGTATTTCTGAGGTGCCGGCACCGATGGTGTCCAGCGCCGTGGCGCGGTAGGACCACTCCCACTTACCGGCGGCAGGGGCATCCGCACTCGACTTGTGTAACAAACCCTCCTCGCCGAGAAAATCCATTGCGGCGCGCGACAAGCGCTGGTGCAGTTCTGTGCTGAACAGCTTGCACATGGCCGCTTCAATCGAGGGCACGCCGCCCTGCGAGGCCGCGTAGATCACCCGGCGCTGCAGCATCTTCGCAGTCTCGACATCGGTTGCCAGACGCGCCACGCGGCGCTGCACCAATGGATCTTCAGATAGTTCGCGGCCATTGCGACGCGTGGATTTGACCAGGGACAACAGCGCGTTGAATTTTTCCTCAAGCGGACTGAATGTGTAAAAGGTAAAGCGCTCGTAATCCAGCGCCTCGCAGATATAGGTCCAGCCCTTGTTGAGTTCACCCACGAGGTAATCGTCGTGTACCCAGACATCGTCAATAAAGACCTGGTTGGTCACATGTTCGCCCAGCGTTTCGATCGGGTGAATGGTGATGCCGGGATCATCCATCGGCACCAGAAAGAGACTGATACCCTTGTGCTTTTTCGCCGCTGGATCGGTGCGTGCGGCTAGCCAGTACCAATCGGCAAAATGCGCCGATGTCGTGAACATCTTCTGTCCGTTCAGCAACCAGCCCTCGCCCTGCCGCTCGGCTTTCAACTTCAGCGATGCGAGGTCCGAACCGGCACCCGGTTCGGTATAGCCCAGTGCAAACTCGACCTCCGCCCGCAGGATTTTTGGCAGGAATTCCGACTTGAGTTTGTCGGAACCGTGTCGTATCAATGTCTGGCCGACACATCCAACACCCTTGCCGATCAGCGGCGCGCCGACCCGCGAGAGTTCCTCATTGAGGAGGTACTCGTAGATGCCCGGCCGCTCCTGGCCACCGTATTCCTTGGGCCAGGACATACCGATATAACCGCGCTCGGCCATCTTCCTGTTGAAACGCTTTCTGGCGGGTGTGTCCGATAGAATGGAATCGGACTCCCTGTTCGGGTTCATCACATCAGCGGCATCGTCGGACGTTGCTTCCTCCGCAATAAACTCTCGCACCTCTGCCACAAATGCCTGCTCTGCGGCAGAAAAATCAAAATTCATCGTCAGCTTACCTCTGTGCCCCGCAGGGAATTCGTGGTTAGTAGGATCGCTCGGCTGGTGTACCGCTCACCTTATGGCAGCGACACACCAGACAATCGAGGATGGTTTGGGTGCCTGCGTCAGGCGCCCAGATAGCTCAACACTGCCAGCGATAGTTGCTCGATCAGTGTCTCTTCATCAATTTTCGGGGACTCGTTATCGAGATAGGCGTCAATACAACCGATCACCATATGCTCGGTGACGAAGATCGCCGTTTCCAGATCATCGAGACGAATGCTGTCGCGGTGCTGCATATAGTAGGAATGGATCGTGGTGTGCAGGTATTTTTCCGTGGTCAGTTGCCGTGACACCGAGCGGAAACCGGGCATCTCACGCGGCAGCCGCAGGAACACAAAGGCGTTTTCACGGCGCGTTTCCAGCAACACCCGAACCAGTCTCGGCGTGCTTTCCTCCAGCGGCAGCCCCATGCACGCCAGCAATTCCTCGCGGATGGTTTCCGCCGCGGCGACGACCGTTTTCTCGACCAGGGACGCCACAATCGCCTCCTTGCTCGGGAAGTACTGATAGAGCGATCCGATGCTCACCCCCGCCACATCCGAAATATAATTCGTCGAGGCGCGTTCATAGCCTTCATTGGTCAGGATTTTCTGGGTGGCCTGGATGATGCTGTCCACGGTATGCATCGCCCGGCCCTGCTTGGGTGTTTTACGGGGTTCAATCTGCTGTTCTGTCGCTCTCATAGAAGTCACCTCAGGTTATAGGAGAACCCTGAAAACCGGGCTCCCGCGCCTTTTGAAACCTGTCGGAACATTTTTCGAGCATTGCCAAACAGGTCGTTTTTATATGTAAGGTTCTGAAAGTTAAACAATTATTCTGATACAGCACGGCTCTCTAGCGCCGCCATGGTATTAAATGTGATAGAAAGCTCACATGCTACTCGCATTTTGCGCCTATGCACACATACGCTGCTGCCTAACCCTCGACAAAGCCCAGATCGGCTTTAACCAGTGAACCGTTAACCACCGGATTCTCGGCGCAGAACTGTATGCTGGCCGCCACCTCCTCCGGCTGCACCAGACGCCCCTGCGTCGAGCGACTGGCGAGATGCTCGAGTGCATCACCGCCAAAGCAACGCAACATTTCGGTGTCGGTGAAACCGGGGCAGACACAGGCGGTATGGATACCCTTACCGGCGAAGTCCTGACAGGTACTGCGCATCAGGCCCAGTACGGCATGTTTGCTGGCTACATACGCGGCAATGCCGGCGGTGGCCTTGAAGCTCATCGTGGAGCCTATGTAAATAATCGCCGAGCCGCGGCCCATGTGGGGCAGCAGCAAGCTGTTCAGGATCGTGGGCGCCACCACATTCAATTCCATCACCTGCCGCAACACTTCCGGCTGCAGATCCTGAACCGCGCCGGGCGGTTGCAGCGCGGCGTTGTGTACCGCCACCAGCGTCTGCACGCCGTTCACCGCCGCCAGCAGATCCGCCGCGATCGCGTCCTGCCAGTCGGGCGCACTGAGGTCCGCGCACAGTTGCACTACACCGTCAATGGCCACCGGCGTGCGGGAGATATTGACCACTTTATAGCCCGATTCGAGAAATCGGCTGGCCGTGGCCAGACCGATGCCGCGACTGGCTCCGGTGATCACCAGCGCGCGCGAGGGTGTATCGGCGTTGTTATTCATGACAGTACCTCAGTGTTGTTGGTTATATCGGTGTGCTACTTGCTGGCGGCTGACGATGTGCGCCGCTCATCACTGCGCGTCAAACTGCATGAACTCCAGCGTATTGCCGTCCGGGTCCTCGACCACAGCCGCTTTCACGCCGGGTCTGATCTCAGTCGGCGCGACGATGACTTGCGAACCAGCCGCCTGGCACTGCGCCACCAATGCCTCTATCTCGGTCACCTGAAAACTGCAGTATCGAAAACCGGTAGCGGCACTGAAGCCGCCCCCTGGATTGGACGCCTGCGGGTCGCTGTCCAGCACCAGTACCTTGATCTGGCACCGGCCATGAGCGAGCTTGTGCACGGTACCCATCCCGGCAAAGCTGACAGTGCCGGTACTGGCAAAACCGAGTGTCTCGGTATAGAAGCCCAGCATACGTTCACCGTTGCTGGTCACGATTCCCATCGAAAAGCCGTCGTCAACGAGATTCATATTCGCTACCTCAAAGTTCCGTTAAAGTGATTACCCGGTCGGTGACGCTTACGCGCCGCGCAGCACCAGTGCGCCATTGGGCGTACTGTCACAGGTTGTCACCAGCGCGCTGCGCGCACCGGCCACCTGATTGTCGGCGCTGCCACGCAACTGCCGCACGGCTTCACTGAGCAGGTTCATACCGTGCAGGTAGACCTCGGACAGGCTGCCCCCTGACGTATTAACCGGCAACTCACCGGTCACTGACATACCGCCATTGGCAATAAAGGATGCCGCTTCTCCGCGCCCACAAAAGCCGTATGCTTCCAGGCAGTACAACACCATTGGCGAGAAAGCGTCGTAGAACTGTGCGACATCGATGTCCTGCGCCTGTATATCCGACTGGCGCCACAGATTGGCGGCAGTGGTGTAGGAAGAACTGCGCAGTGGATCATCGCCGTGGTAGTCCGTCATCAACTGGTGCTGCGGCGAGAGCCCCTGGGAAAACGCGTGAATATAGACCGGTTGCTGTGTGGCTGTATTCACGTCCTCGGCGCGCACTATCACCATCGCGATCGCTCCGTCGCTCTCCAGACAGTTATCGAACAGACACAGCGGGTCGGAAATCATGCGCGCAGTCATATAGTCATCGAGCGCCATCGGCTTGTCGCGCATGATCGCCTTGGGATTATTGGCCGCGTAAGCGCGCTGTGTCAGAGCGACCTCGGCCAATTGCTCCCGTGTCACCTGAAAGTCATGCATATAGCGACGAGCGGTTATCGCGATTTCATCAACCGGTCGCAACAGGCCCTGGCAACGCGACCATTTCCAGTGGTCAGTGACGCGCTCCTGCACCCCGGCCCACTGTCGCTTGCCGGGATCACCGCGCTTGCGCGATCGCCACACCACGCCAACATTCGCAACACCGCTGGCCACCGCCAGCGCCACCTGCCCCACCACACCACAGGCGGCGCCGCCGCCGTGCGCGGTCTGGCTGAAAAAATGCACATCGCCAAAACCGAGGCTGCGCGCGATCTCAAACTCCGGTGTAGTCTCCTGCGTAAAACACCCCATGGCATCCACCATCGAAGGCGCTATACCTGCATCATCCAGTGCGGCCTTGATGGCGGCACAGGCCAGGCCCCACTCTGTATCATGCAGTCGCTTGGCGAAATCTGTTTCACCGATTCCGACGATAGCTGTCCTGTCCTTCAGCAATGATTTTCTCCCAACTCAAAATGGAATGGCGTGCTCACAGCGGCAGGATTCACTTCTCGCCGACCCTGACACCCTGATGAAATGGATAGGGTTTGCCCAGCATGCCAAGCGCCCCGAACTCACCCTGCAACTGCGCGATCATCGAACGGTCAATCGATTCGACATCCCAACCGCCCTCCTTCACCAGCGTTTTGCCATAGTGCGGCTGCACCATATGCGCGACGCGATCGCCGCCACTGCCGAATATCTGCCCGCTAATCGTCTCGGCGCGTTCACTGCACAGGAACACCACCAACGGTCCATTGAGGCTCGGGTCAATGTAGGGCAACGCCACTTCGTTGCCTGCGGCATCGCGATAGGTGTCAGACATCCGCGTCGTACCCAGTGGCCCGATGGCGTTAACGCGAATACCGTAGCGGCTCAACTCCAGCGCCCAGGTGTACGTCATCGATGCGATCGCACCTTTTGCCGCAGCGTAGTTGGTCTGCCCAAAACTGCCGAAGTGCGCACCGGAAGTGGTATTGACGATTGACCCACCACGGCCCTGCTCGCGCATTGCCAACGCCGCTGCCTGACTGCACCAGAACGTCCCTTTGACATGCACCTGCCAGACCGCATCAAACTCTTCATCGGACATTTTCAGGAAGCTTCTGTCGCGCAGGTTGCCGGCGTTGTTGACCAACACATCGACACGGCTGAAGGATTCCAGACAGGCATCGATCAGCGACTGCGCCCCCTCTCTTGAAGCGATATTGGCGTCACAGGCGATCGCTCGCCCACCGCTGCCCTGTATTGCCTGGACCACCTCGCGCGCCTGGTCCTCGTCGATATCATTGACCACGACCGCCGCGCCCGCGCGTGCCAGATGCTCGCAGTGTCCACGGCCAATACCGCGACCGGAGCCCGTAACAATTGCCGCCTTACCTTCGAGTAACTTCATTGCTGCCTCCTGTGCAGTCTGTGCATGCGATTCATCCTACGTTTACCGCCATAATCTTGACCGGATTGGGCTTGCCGCCATTGCGTGCGATATCGGTAAAATCCGTCAACAACTGATCGCGGCGTCGCTGTGCCTGCGCCAGGTGCTGCTCTTTCACTGAGCCATAACCGCGTATCTGCTCTGGCAGCGAGGCGATTTCCACTGCCAGCGCGTAATTGTCCGCTGTCAGATCGGCCAGCACTGTCTCTATCATCGTCCGGTATTCCCCGATCAGTGCGCGCTCCAGTTTGCGGTGCGCGGAGTAACTGAAGGGGTCGAGCGCGGTACCGCGCAACACCTTGAATTTCGCGAGTACGCGAAACACATGCAGCATCCAGCCGCCAAACACTTTCTTCGGATAGCGCCCGGTCTTCGGATCGACGCCGCCAAGCGCCGGGGGAGCCAGATGAAATGCCAGCTCAAAATCGCCCTCAAACGTTTCCCGCAGCGCTTCCATTAATGCCGGCGCACTGTGCAACCTCGCCACTTCATACTCATCCTTGTAGGCCATCAGCTTGAACAGGTAATTGGCCACAGCTGCTGACAATTGCTCCACACCCGGCTGCACCTGCTGCTCGCGCGCAACCACCGTGTTCACGAAACTGCGATAGGCCTCGGCGTAGCCGGCATTCTGGTACTCGACGAGCTCGGCGCAGCGCTGCTCAATCAACGTTGCCAACGTCGCCTGCTCGGGGGCATCAACGGTCGCCTCCGGCGACGCCGGCGCGGCGGCGGACAGGACGGTGGCCAGATCCACTGCTGCCAGACGTCCCCAGCACAGGCTGCGCATGTTCATCTCGACCGACACCCCATTGAGTTCAATGGCGCGACTGACTGCCTGCAGACCGACCGGGAGCCACCCTTTTTGCATCGCATAGCCCACCAGGAACATATTGCCCGCCACCTCATTGCCCATCAGCCGGGTAGCGATATCGCTGGAGGGCACGAAATCCGCGTGGCCGGCGGTGAGCAGGGACTCGATGCCGGCGATCATGGTCTCAGCGGACAGGTTGAGATCCGGATTGGTGGCAAAATCAGAGGTGGGCGTGACACAGCTGTTGATCACCGCGCGGGTATCACCGGCCTGCATTTTTTCGGCGACATCGTCACTGGCCGCGACGACGATGTCACAACCGAGGACAAGATCGGCTTTCACAATTCTGGTAGCAAAAATATCTTCCTGCCGGTTTGCCACGCGGATATGGCTGGTCACCGGTCCGTTGCGCTGTGCCAGACCGGCGACATCGAGCACGGAGCAGCCCTTGCCCTCCAGAAATGCCGCCATGCCGATCAGCGCGCCCAGGGTCACCACACCCGAACCACCGATACCGGTAATCAGCACACTGAAAGGTTGCTCGGCTGAGGCGCTTATCGGTGCCGGCAACGCGGCGACCGCCGCCTCCAGGTCGAACGCCTGCGCTGACCCGGCCTGCGTCAGGTTGCGCTTGCGTGGCGTACCACCTGTCACGGTGATAAAGCTGGGACAGTAACCCTTGGTGCAGGAGAAGTCTTTGTTGCAGGCCGATTGGTTGATGCGCCGTTTGCGGCCGTATTCGGTATCGACAGGTTCAACCGCAATGCAGTTCGACTGGATACTGCAATCGCCACAGCCTTCACACACCCTGGGGTTGATGAAGATTCTGCGATTGGGATCCTCGGCCTTGCCGCGCTTGCGACGGCGGCGCAACTCAGTGGCACAGAACTGGTCGTACACCAGTACCGACACACCCTTGCAGTCGCGCAGCTCGCGCTGCACCTCATCCAGCTCATCCCGGTGGTGCAGTGTGACGCCGTTGGCGAAGCTATCCCTGAAGGGGCGGTAGCTGTCGGGGTCGTTGCCCATGACCGCAATGCGACGCACACCCTCTGCTTCCAGCTGGCGGCTGAGCGTGTCCACGCGCATCTTGCCTTCGATCTCCTGGCCGCCAGTCATCGCGATAGCGTCGTTAACCAGTATCTTGTATGTGATATTGACACCGGCGGCGACGGCGGCGCGAATCGCCAACAGACCGGAGTGGTAGTAAGTGCCATCACCGAGGTTCTGGAAAATATGTTCCTGCGCAGTGAAAGGCGCGATGCCGATCCACGGTGCACCCTCGGCCCCCATGTGAAACAGTGTTGGCGTGCGCCGCTCCGGCAAAAATGTGGCCATGCCGTGACAGCCGATACCGCCGAAGGCCATGCTGCCGTCGGGAAGATTGGTGGATGTGTTGTGCGGACAGCCAGCGCAAAAACTCGGCTTGCGGCTGAGGCCCGCAGCGCTGATCAAATGGCCCTGCGCGCACTGTACATCGGGCGCTGGCAACAGTGCGGCACTGGCATCAGGCAGCAGCGCCTCGAGCCGGCGCCGGAGAATACGCGCCAGGCCATGCGATTCCAGCTCTCCGACCTCGCTGACCAGCGGGTTGCCCTGTTCATCGCGTTTGCCGGTCAACACCGGCCGCTCGGCCAGATTGACAAACAGGCTGGCCAGTTGCTCCTCGATGACCGGACGCTTCTCCTCAATCACCAGTAGTTCGCGGTACCCGCTGGCGAACTGCGTGATGTTCTGCGGTTCCAGCGGCCAGGGCATGGCGACCTTGTAGATACCGATGCCGATCTCGCTGCAGGCGGCCGGGTCCAGACCCAGTTGCGTCAGCGCCTGCATCACATCCAGATAGGCTTTGCCCGTGGTGACAATGCCCAGCAGCGGCTCGCGCGGCGCGATGATCACCTTGTCGAGCCCATTGGCCCGCACGAAGGCACGCACTGCCGGCAGGCGCTGTTCATAATGTCGCACTTCGGCTGCCTTCGCGGGGATGGGCGCGGTGGCGTTCAGACCGCCCTCGGGCAGCGTGTAATCCTGCGGTGTCACCACGGTGAAGTCGCTGGTATCGACGTTGACCGACGCCGAGCTCTCTATCGTATCGGTGACGCATTTCATACCCACCCAGCAACCGGAGTAACGCGACAGGGCAAAGCCGTACAGCCCGAAATCGAGATAGTCCTGAACGCTGGACGGGTTCAGATAGGGCATACCGAAATGAATGAATGCGTGATCGCTCTGGTGCGCCAGTGTCGATGACTTGGCCCCGTGGTCATCGCCGGCGAGCACCAGCACACCGCCGTTTTCAGCGCTGCCGGAATAGCTGCCATGTTTTAGCGCATCCCCGGAGCGGTCAACCCCCGGGCCCTTGCCGTACCAGAGCGCAAATACGCCGTCGTATTTCTGCTGGCCGACAATCGACACCTGCTGTGAACCCCAGACCGCAGCGGCGCCGAGATCCTCGTTGACGCCGGGCTGGAAATGGATCTGGTGTTGCTCCAGTTCGGCATGCGCCTGTTTCAGCGCAGTGTCGTAGCCACCCAGTGGCGAGCCGGTATAGCCCGATATAAAACCGGCAGTATCGAGCCCGTGGGCGGCATCCAGTTGCTGCTGCATCATCGGCAGGCGCACCAGCGCCTGCGAACCGCTGAGGTAAACGCGCCCCTCGCGCCGCAGGTATCTGTCCTCCAGCTGATAGTCCTGCAGGTCGGTATCCGGGCTGTGCTGATTCGAGGTGTCTGTGCTCATGGTGTCGCTCCGTTGCAAAGCCTGAATTACTCGCCGTCTGTCCGCAGGGATTCACTTGATGCCATCACCGCATCCACCAGCCCGTGGTGCCCCCACACGTCGCCTTCACAGAATTCGTTAACCGTCCAGCTGTCATCGATCAGCAGGCATCCACAACCGATTTCAACATCGAAGCCGGAGGGGCTGCGCATATAGAAGGACAACATGCCGTCATTGCGGTGGCGGCCGAGACTGCTGGTGATGGTGACGCCCGCTGCGATCGCACGATCCAGCGTCTTACCCACATCATCGATAGTCTGCATTTCGAACATGGTGTGCTGCAGGCCGTTGACGCTGCCCATGCCGATGATGGCCAGACTGTGGTGGCGCTGGTTGCAGCGCAGGAACTTCAACGCACTGTCCGGGCCCATGCGGATATAGTCTGACAACTGGAAGCCGAGCGTACGGGTGTAGAAGTTGTAGTTCGTCTCCAGGTCCTCGACAAAGATATTCATATGCCCGATGCCCAGGTGCCCGGCGACGAATTCCTGACCGCCGACCGGCGAGTGGAATTTATAGTCCTGTACCGGGCCGTAGTAGAGTTCCAACGCATTTCCCGCCGGGTCACGCAGGTGGGCGATACCGGAAACAGAGCGCGTAAAGGCCTGCTCTTCGGTGCCCATGGCGACCTCGACACCCGCAACCTTTAACTCCTCTACCGCTTGCTCAAGCGCAGGCTTGTCCTCTACCTCAAGGCCCAGGTACAACAGCCCTTCGCGCCCCTGCGTGGGGTGAACGGCCAAACGCCACTGGCGCTCATCCATTTTCAGGTAGACCGAACCGTCCGGCCCCACACCTTCTGTGGATGTCAGACCAGTTTTTTGCGGCACACCCCAGCCCTGCCCCGGGATAGCGCGCGCCGGCATCATGCCGATCACATCGACACCGTACGCCAACCACTCTGACGGATCAGGGGCGCCTATTCCCATATAGCCAACGGATTTGATATTCACAGAACCAGACCTCTCAGTTATAGAATTTTCTGCCAGCACTCAGTCGCTCTTGCACGGGTAATGCCCCTGCGCGCACAACCGGGTGTTCCTACTTACCCAGCACCCAGCAGGGCATGGCGACATCGTCGCTGTAGCGCTTGAAATCGACAGTGACCTCAGCGCCGATGCGAACATCCTTTGCCTCCACACCGCTGACCTCGCCGCCGACACTGTGCAGAACGGGACCGATCAGGCGCAGTGTTGGCGATTCCTCCAACTCGACCAGAGCGACTACATACGGCGTCAGTTTTTCGAAGGCCGGCAGCAGCGGCGAACTCGGCACCGCGAACGACCACACCCTGCCGCGCCCGGATACGGGCTGCCAGTAACTCTCCTGTGACTGGCACGATGGACACATCGGGCGCGGCGGAAAACGCATCTGGTCGCACTGCTGACACGTCTGGATACGCAATTCGCCGCAGCGGGTGCCGGCCCAGAAAGTGGCGTCAACGGGATCATCGGTCGCCGGTAGTGGAATGTTTTCTATCATCAAAAAATCCGCAGTGTTCTGTGATATGTGATCGTCATAGCATCGACGTGGCCGGTGATAGGGTTACGGCCTGTACAGCAGCTTCCAGTCGAAGCAGACGGCGGGCTTGTCCGCGCCGACAACGTGAATTGCCACACCGACTGTCAGCATCACACCGCCCTTCTCTTCTCCTACGGCGACAATGCGCGTATGGCCATGGAGTTGTGAGCCGGCGGGAACCGGACTCACAAATCGCACTTTCTCAAGGCCGTAGTTCAGCGCCGAGCCATGACCTACAATGAGGTAGTCTCCGGTATTCTTGATCAGTGTTGACATACCCAGCACCAGAAACCCGTGGGCAATCGCCTCGCCAAAAGGGCCCTCGCTTCGCGCGCGATCGACATCGACATGAATCCACTGTCGGTCGCCGGTCATATCGGCGAACACATTGATCATGTCCTGCGTGATTGCAACCGGCTCACTCCAGTTACCCCACTCCTGCGACACCATCGAAGACAATGTCGACAGATCATCAAACCGGATTTCCTGCATGCTCTTTTTCTCCTGTGGTTGAAAGCGACCTGGTGCGCTCTGCACTAATGCGTCTTGTTCTGGAAATTGGTGATCATTTCCTGCGCCGAGAACTGTTCCCGCTCGAGGGCCGACGCGAGAGAGCCGTCGCACCCTTCCTTCAGTAGGTTTTTACAGCGCGACACAATGCCCGTAGGGGATGCGCCGATGTATCGGGCCATCGCCAGCGCAGCACTGAGCAACTGGGCAGGCGGAATAATCTGCTGCACGAGTCCGAGTTGCTTCGCACTCTGCGCACTCAGTTTCCGGCTATTGAGCAGGATGTCGCTGGCCGACCCCATACCAACAAGGCGCGGCAGGAAATAGCTGGAACCGAACCCCGGAGAGACACCGAGACGGACAAACGGAAAATCGAGTGCGGCGTTTTCTGACGCCAGCCGTATATCGAAAGGCAGCAGCATGGTGGAGCCGATACCGGAAGCGACACCGTTGACCGCGACAATCAAGGGCTTCTCACAGGCCTGCAGCTCAGCAACGAAGCCGTTGAGAAAATGTTCCTCACCCAATCGCAAGCCGCAACGGCCCTGTTCTCCATGATAGAAGCCGCGGTCGGCGCCCGCGCAGAAGGCGCGACCGGCGCCCGTCAGCACAATCGCTGTAACAGCCTCATCGTCAATCGCTGTGCGCAGCGCATCGACCAACTCCTCGCCCATATCCGGTGTGTACGCGTTGAGCTTTTCGGGGCGCTGCAGTGTGACCAGCGCGGCACCCCGGTCAACGTCATAGCTTATTTCCTTATACGACATAGATTCCTCTGTTGGCTCAGTTTGCATCCGGTGAATAGGGCTGCCATTGGGGCGGACGCTTCTCGCTGAATGCGCGCATACCCTCTTCGTAATCGGCACCCTGGTTGTTTTCGATAATCAGATCCCAGGCGTACTCCAGCGCATCGTTCAGACTGTGCTGTTTGGCGGCCCAGATCGCGCGCTTGGTTCTGGCCATCGCGGCGGGCGAGTTGCCCTGCATCATCCGGGCAATCGCAAAGGCTCTCTCTAACAGTTGGTCAGCGGGAACGACCTCACCGACCAATCCGCACTGCAGTGCCCGCGCAGCAGACATACGCTCTTTGGACCCGACCAGCGCCATGCGCAGCACGGCTTCGAACGGCATACGTCGCGCCAGCCCCACCGATTCCAGTGCAGATACCAGCCCGACATTGACGTGACTATCGAAAAACGTGGCCGTGTCGGCGGCGAGCACAATATCGCTGTCCGCCAGAAAGTGCAGGCCGGCACCGTTTACCAGACCGTTAACCGCACAGATCACCGGCTTCCACACGTCATTGTGTTGCGATGTCCATTTCATACTCGCCGATGCCGCCGCCCTGCTGGAGAGATCGAGCTCGGGCACATCGCCAATGTCTGCGCCACTGCAGAACGCCTTATTGCCGGCGCCGGTCACAATCGCCACCACGGCCTCGGGATCGTTATTGAATGCCGACCAGACCTGCGGCAGTTCACGCCCCATCGCGGTGTCTATCGCATTGTGTCGGTGCTCCCTGTTCAACGTGATCAGGGCAACACCGTCGGAGACTTCGTAGTTGAGCGACTCAAACATCACAACAGACTCCTTGCGTGATAAAGGCGTGACACTGCGGCGCTGTGATATTCACTCAAGCGCACTCCCGATCAGAAAAGAGATGCGCGGCAATCTGTTGTTCCAGATAGTCCGGGCCCCAGTGCGTCATCTCCAGTTGCTTGGCACGGCGGTAAAACAGTTGTGGATCAGCTTCGATGGTGTACCCCAACCCACCGTGAACCTGTATCGCAACGGCAGCGGCGCGACAGAACACATCGCTGGCCTGTAACTTCGCCATCGCTGCAAGGTGCTGGTAGCCCCTGCCTTCGTCCTTGCACCAGGCCGCTTCATACACCAGGGTACGAGCGCCCTCGATCGCTACCGTCACCTCCGCGAGATAGTGCGCAATGGACTGAAAGCCGCCGATTGCGCGTCCGAATGCGCGCCGGTATTTGGCGTACTCAACGCTGATCTCGTGCACGCGTTCAGCCGCACCGATCGCGTAGGAGGCCAATGACAGCATGTGCTGTGCCATCGCTTTCTCCCAGCCAGACCAGATACACCCACCCTCGCCGAGCAACTGGTCGCGCGGCAATTGCAGTTCGTTGAATTGAATCTTGTAGAGCGGGTCCATCGCGTGATTGGCCTGATAGGTCATGCTCACTGCGCCTGCAGCAATACCCTTGTCCAGCGTCGCCCGGTCGACGACCGCTGCGACAATGTCACCCCCGCCCTGGACTCTGGCGAGCACGATCAAAACGTCCGCTGAACGGGCAAAGGGCACCAGCTGCTTTTCGCCGTTGAGAACGGCGAATTCGTCACTGCACTGCAACGAAGCGCGTATGCCTTCACGGTCCGCACTGTTTCCCGGCTCGGAGGCAGCGACAGAAAACACGCGATCGCCTCGGGCGATGGAGCCCAGCCATTCGTTTTTCTGTTGCGCGCTGCCCGCATGCTCAAGCAGGCTGGCAGCCAGCACGGAACTACCCAGATAGGGTGACACGGCCAACACCCGACCGAACTCCTCGGCGACGATCGAGGATTCGACCGCTCCGAGACCCATGCCGTCAAACGGCTCCGCGATCGCTATTCCGGTCAGCCCCAATTCACCGATTTGCTGCCAGAATGCAATCGCGTAACCGGGTTCGGTACCCTCGTGTTCACGCAGCACCGTCAACGGCATCATCTCCTCACAGATTTTGCGTGTCATATCGCGCAACATGATTTGTTCTTCGTTGAAACCAAGGTCCATTTCACACGCTCTTTGCAGTGGTGGTCGGGGCGTACAACGGCTCTGCGCTATACATAACCCTGACGACAGTCAGTGATCGCAGCGCCTGTAGCATGGCCTCTCCGTCGTGGCACAGCCGCTGCGTCGGTATCGAAAAATACTAATATGAGCGCTTACTCAGTTGACACTCGCTTTACGACAAGCAGCCGATTCAGGGCCGCCAGGCGTCACCGCTAAGCGCCCAGGGCGAGCTTTGTTGTTCGGCACCGGGCAATGCCAGCCGGGCCGAGGCAGTGGTGGCAACGCGCTCGCCGACCTTGATCGACAGACTGATTTCCACCCAGTCAAAGTCGCCAATGGCAGTAACGCTGTCGACTTCGCCACAGAGCAGCGCTTCATCACCGGGACACAACGGGCTGCGCATCGAGAACCGCATGCGTGCAATGCGCGCCTGCGGCCCACCCCAACGGGTCAGGTACTGGCTGAGCCAGCCAGCCTGCGTGTAATTGTTCATGATGATATCGGGGAGTCCCGCCCGCTCCCGCGCCCACTCACCATCGTGATGAATCGGCTGCCAATCCCTGGAGCTGGTGGCTCCCATAATGATCTTCTTGCGGGTGATGCTTATCGCTAGCTCCGGCAGTTTGTCACCTGCGGCCGGACGCGGTGCTGCATCTGTCATGACTGCTGCTCCTCTTTTCGATAGCTGACGAAGTGCAGTGTCTGTATGCCTGCCAGTGTGTCGTTTTGGTGGTAGTAGTGAACCGCTATCGACCAGCGGCGACCCGGGCCCATGCGGGTTTGATACTCGTCGCCCACCTCCAGCAGAATCTGTTCAGCACGCAGCCGATCTCCCGCCCTTACAGGCTCGTGAAATTCCAGATCCACTGCGGTTACCACACCAAACGGCAGGTCGAGTTCATCCTTGAGCATGAAATGCATTTCCAGCGTACGCAGCGGTACGTGATCCGGCTCGGGCGACCACTCGTGATCGATCATCCACGACGGCAGCATCGCTGGCGGTGCTATTGGCTCACTGCCTTCAGTATCTCCGGCGCGGCTCCAATACAGTGGATTGCCATCTTCAACGGCGACACAGAAGTTCAGCCACAGGCCCTGATCTACCGTCATCACGGGCGCCAGTGTCACCACCGGTGTTCCAATCCAGTTACGTACCTTTTCAGGGAGGGAAGTCATTGGGGTCAACTCTTTGGGTTGTCAGACGCAATCGTGCAGACCACTGCAGCCACGTCTTCGATAGTGGTATTGAGCGCTAAAGTAATCGATGCGGGTTTCAGTTTTTACTCGCTTTGGGCGCTGCCTCAACGCGAGCGGGGGGCCATAAGCACTGCGGCTAAAGCGAGTTCACTGTGAGTTCTTACTCATTTTAGTATCGCCACAGACATCATCAGTACAGTGATAAAAACCGTTCTTGGAAACGACTTTATGCCAGGGAAAAATTCACAGGCCCTGTGGTTGGCAGACCCGGATAACGCCCGCCCGGTGGACCGTTCTATCGGCGATCTGCTGACACAACTCGCAGCGCGCTACCCACAGCGCGAGGCGGTCGTCTACGCCTGCCACAGCGAAGTGGAGAATATCCGCCTCAGCTATGCGCAACTCAACGAACTGGCGACGACGTTGGCGAAAGCCCTGCTCACTGCCGGCTATATGCCCGGTGATCACATCGCGATCTGGGCACCGAATAACCCCGAGTGGATACTACTGGAGTACGCGATTGCCAAGGCGGGCATGGTCATCGTCGCGCTGAACCCGCTGTACAAGGAAGCGGAGCTGGCGTTCGCACTTCAGACCGCTGATGTACGGGCGATTTTTCACGCCGACAGCGTTGGTGACACCAACCTGCGCAGCATTGTTGATCGTGTGGCGACAACGCTGCCAGCACTCAAAGGCATCTATTCGCTGGGCTCGGGGATTACCGGACTGATGGCGCAGCAGGGTATAGAGTCACGCACCCTGCCGGCGGTAGATGCCGATTCTCCGTTTATGATTCAGTACACCTCTGGCACAACAGGAATGCCCAAGGCGGCCGTGCTGGCGCACAGGGGCATCGCTACAACCGCGCGCAACTCGTATCAGGCGTGGGGCTTTGGCAGCGGTGACAAGGTCTGCCATGGATTTCCGCTGTACCACGTCGGCGGCTCCGGCAACTCGACGCCGGGCGCGGCACTGGTAGGTGCCACCACGCTGCCACTGTATATTTTCAAGGCCGGGCGCACACTGGACATACTGGAAAGTGAACGCTGTACCGGATTCATCGGCGTGCCATCAATGCTGACGGCAATGATGGAAGACCCCAGCTTCAGCTCCAGAGACCTGTCGTCACTGCAATACATCGTCGCCGGTGGCATGTCCGTACCCGCGCGACTGATCCGCCAGTGTGAGAAGGCCTTTGGTGTCGACATCATCAATGGCTACGGGCAGACCGAAACCAGCGGTGTCAGTTGCAGTACCGTGGCAGCGGACAGCGCCGACATCAAATCAAGGACCAGCGGCAGGCCACTGCCGGGGGTCAGTTTCAATATCGTCGATGACAACGGCCACACCCTGCCCTGCGACCAGCCCGGTGAACTGTGCTACCGGGGACCGGGTCAGATGCTGGGATACCTCAATCATCAGGGCACGAAGGACAGTGTCGCCGATGCCGGGTGGTTGCGCTCGGGCGACCTGGCAACCATGGACGAGAATGGCTATATCCGCATTGTCGGACGCGCCAGTGAAATGATCATTCGCGGCGGAGAGAATCTTTCACCGTCGGAAATTGAGGCCTTTCTGGTGCAGCACGAGGACGTGGCAGAAGCCGCTGTCATCGGCTTACCCGATGCCAAGTACGGTGAGGAAGTCTGCGCTGTACTGATTCCCAACAAAGCTGCGCATGCCGATGCAGAGGCGTTGCGCCAGTGGTGCGCACAGGGACTCTCACGCTGGAAGGTGCCCAGGTACATCCAGTTTGTCGCGGACTATCCGAAAACACCCTCTGGAAAAATACAGAAGTTCCTGCTGCGCGACAGCATGATCGCCGCGCTGGGCCTGCAAGCTGTTGACGATGCGTCCGCCAGCGCACCGCCGGAGACTACCGATAGCACTGCGTAATCACACTTTTACCGTGATCTGCCTATCAGCACCTTAGGGATCACACGCTTTTATACCCATGACCGCAACAGATGGAGACGTAACAATGAACTACCAGGACAACTACAAGGCGCTCAAGATCAGCCAGGAAAACCGGATACTGACCATTACCCTGGACCGCCCGGAAGCCAAGAATGCGGTCAATCCCGCTGTCCACGAGGAGCTGTCGCGGATATTCTCCGACATTGATCGCGACACGGGTACCGATGTGGTGATTCTCACTGGCGCGAACAATGCGTTCTGCGCAGGTGGAGACCTGGAGTGGTTGATGGACATCAACGGCGACCCGGTTGCCACTGCGAACAGTATTCTGAACGATCGCAAGATCCAGAACTCCCTGCTGGACCTGGAAAAGCCTATCATTGCCAAAGTCACCGGACCGGCCGTAGGTGTGGGATGCACACTGGCGCTGTTCTGCGACTTTATCTACGCCACCCCCGACGCAAAATTCGCTGACCCGCATGTCTCGGTGGGACTGGTCGCCGGAGACGGTGGCGCCGTCATCTGGCCGCAGCTCATCGGTTACGCCCGGGCCAAACGCTATCTGCTGACCGGAGACTTCATCGATGGCGCTACCGCAGCGGAGTACGGACTGATCACTGAGGCCGTCCCCAAAGAAGAACTCGATGCCACTGTGGACGCGATGGCAAAGCGCATGGCCGAGGGCGCGCCCTACGCCATACGCTGGACTAAAAGCTCCATCAATGCAGGCCTGAAGTTGCTGGCGAATGCCATCATCGACCGGTCGGGCGCTTACGAAAACCTGACCATGCTGACCGAAGATCACAAAACCGCCCTGCTCGCCTTCAAGAATCGCGAGAAGCCGGTGTTCAAAGGTCGCTGAGCCACAGCACAATGCGGGAGCGTAGACAGTGAAAATACAAGCCGGAAAGGTCGCCGTGATAACCGGTGCTGGCAGCGGTATCGGCGCAGCGCTTGCACACGCCTGCGCCAGCCGGGGCATGCATATTGTCGCGGCCGATATTGAGTTGGACGCTGCCGAGCGCACGGTGAAGGAACTGCGCAGCCGTGGCAGTGAGGCGGTGGCCGTGGAGGTCAATGTCGCCCGTCGCGATGCGGTGCAACACCTCGCTGAGCGCACACGGGAAGCCTTTGGCGCATGCCATCTACTGTGCAACAACGCCGGGGTATCGGTCAACCGCCCGGTGGCAGAGTGCACCGCTGCCGACTGGGAGTGGGTGTGGTCAGTCAACGTGGCGGGGATCACCCACGCCATCGAGGCGTTTATGCCCATGCTGCGCGAACAGACTGAGGCCTCCCACATCGTCAACACGGCTTCGATGGCAGGCCTGATACCCCTGCCGGGCTTTGGCGCCTATGTTGCGAGTAAATACGCCGTGGTAGGACTGTCAGAAGTACTGCATCAGGAACTGGCCGATACGCTCACCGGGGTTTCCATACTGTGTCCCGGGGTCGTGGATACACAAATATTTGCCAGCGAGCGCAATCGCTTTGACGGCGGCGATACGTCGACGCAACCGCCAGCGGCGAGTGCCGATACCGACGACGGCAGTGCGATGCAAACCGATTTCGAAGAGACCTACACGCGCATGTTATCGCCACAGGAAGTGGCAGAGATCACTCTGGCAGCAGTAGAAGATGAGCAGCTCTACGTGGCTACCCACCCCGAATGGCTGGCGCTGTTCAAGCAGCGCTCAGGCGCCATTGACAGCGCCTTTGGCGGTTCAGTTGCGCATTGAACGGCAGTGCCGTGATGCGCGGCATGGCCCTGTACAGCATGAGGTTGCGACGCTGAGCCGGCGTTGCCGCAAACACACCCTGCTGGCTGCGCTACTGGTATGCAGTGCCGCGTTACCACCCTCGCCTGTCGCACAAACAGGTATACCGGACGATGCGGACGCATCCGCCCTGCCGCTCCCGACGGCGGTTATCGATGCCGACGTGGGTACCACTTATCGCGACTCACAACCTGGGACTGTCACTATCCCGCAAGCGCCGGAGGGCGCGCCCAATATCGTGATCTTTCTGATCGATGATATGGGATTCAGCGCACTGGAAACGTTCGGTGGACCGATCCCATCGCCGGCACTGGACAGGATCGCAGCACAGGGCCTGCGCTATAACGATTTCCATACCACGGCACAGTGTAGCCCCACCCGCGCCGCGCTGCTCAGCGGACGCAACCACCACTCGGTCAATATGGGGACGGTCACTGAGATCGGCACAGGGTTTGAGGGCTATTCATCGGGTGTGCCCAATACAGCGGCCTCGATCGCGACGATTCTCAAGCACAACGGCTACAGTACGTCGGCCTGGGGCAAATGGCACCAGACCGCCGTATGGGAGGCGAATCCCAGCGGGCCCTTCACCACCTGGCCCACCGGCCAGGGCTTCGACAAGTTCTATGGATTTATCGGCGGCGAGACACACCAGTTTCATCCTGCACTCTACGACGGTACGACACCCGTTGAACCAGTACTCCACGACGATTACAACCTGAATGACGACCTGCGCGAACGGGCTATTGAATGGATGCGCCTGCAAAAAGCGGTCGCACCGGAAAAGCCGTTCTTTGTATACTTTGCTCCGGGGGCGACCCATGCACCCCATCAGGTTGCGCCGCAATGGGTGAAACCGTTCGCGGGAAAATTTGACCAGGGCTGGGATTTGCTGCGAGAGGAAATTTTCGCGCGCCAGTTGGAACAGGGCGTCATACCTGAAAATACCCTGCTGACACCGCGTCCAGAGGTGATACCTGCCTGGGACAGCCTGAACGACGATCAACAGCGCATCGCATCAACGCTGATGGAAACCTACGCCGGCTTCGCAGCGCAGACAGATTACGAGGCGGGCCTGCTGATCGATGCGCTGCAGGAGATGGGTGAGTTCGACAATACGCTTTTCATCTACATGGTTGGCGACAACGGCGCCTCCAGTGAGGGGCAGGAATACGGTGTGTTCAACGAGATGACGAGCCTCAACGGCTTTTCCGAGGACACCGCGGTCATACTGGAAAAGGCCGAGCTGATCGGCAGCGCAGAAGCCTACAACCATTTTCCGGCAGGTTTTGCCTGGGCCACCAACACGCCGTTTCAATGGGTAAAATTTGTCGCATCGCACTATGGCGGTACCGCCAACCCGGTGGTGATGAGCTGGCCGGATCGCATCACCGACACCGGGGGCGAACGCGGCCAGTTCCATCACGTAGTGGATATCGCACCGACCATCTACGAGGCAGCGGGCATCGATTTCCCTCGCTACGTAAACGGTATCGAGCAAATACCACTGGCCGGCACCAGCATGGTCTATACCTGGGACGCGGACAACACCGATGTAAATACGCGGCACACCACACAGTACTTCGAACTATTCGGCAACCGCGGCATCTACCACGATGGCTGGTTCGCAGCAGCCAAGCACGGTGATGTGCCGTGGCGGCTGACCGCGACCAAATCCTTCGACCAGGATCGCTGGGAGCTGTACCACATGGACAGTGACTTCTCGCAGGCGCGGGATCTCGCCGAAGAGGAGCCGGAGAAGCTCGCAGAGTTGATCGCGCTATTTGACGCCGAAGCACGAAAATACAATGTGTATCCGCTGGACGATCGCGCCGGTGCCCGCTTTGATCCGCGCAACTTACCGCTGGCCGGCGGCCCGAGAGAGGCCTATACCTACAGGCCCGGCGGATTGCGTATACCAGAACGCAGCGCGCCGTATACGCTGGGAAGGAGCTATACCGTGCGCGCCGAACTCGACAATACCGCAGGGGATGCCCACGGCACCATCATCGCCCTTGGCGGCGTCGCTGGCGGTTGGTCGCTCTATGTGGAAGACGGTGTGCTCAACTATGTGTACAGCGATTTCGGCGAACACTTGCACACCATCGTCGATGAGGTGCCGCTGCCCCAGCGCAAGGTGTCGGCGCTGCTGACCTTTACAGCCGACCCGGGCGGACCGGGCGGCGGTGCCACGATAACGCTGTCTGTGAATGGCCGCGAGATCGGAACTACACGCACCGAGCGAACACCGCTGGCGGCGTTTTCTTTGGATGAGTATTTTGGCGTCGGCGCCGACTACGGCTCGCCGGTCGGGGGCTACCCGCCCGGATTTCCGTTTCGCGGCAATCTGGAGAGTGTCACCCTCGAGCTACAGTAAGCCAACTGCGAGGCGGGTGGGCGATATCGCTGCGGGTGTGGCGATGCTCACCGCTGACGGGCAGCAGGCTCCCCATCTACACTCTACCGACGCTCACCACCCTCTCGGCGGCGCACTTCATTGTCGCTGCCGGTCGTCCCCTTACTGATACCGGAGACACTGGACGTGCGCCCTGCGATGGCCGGAAACTTTTTCGAAAATTCCGGGCCCGCCGCGGTGAGGCCGCCATCAACGGTGAGTGCTTCTCCAGTCACGAACTCAGCGTCATCACTGGCCAGGAACACTGCTGCACCGGCTATATGCTCTCCCCTGCCATAATCTGGCCATGGCTGGCTGGTGGCAAACAGGGTGCGGGTTTTTTCCTCGTCAGCACCGGTCGACATGGGGGTAACGATGCACCCCGGACAAATCGCATTGACCCGAATGCGATCGCCCGCTAATTCGACGGCGGAGGATTGCGTGAGGGAAAGTACCGCCGCCTTGGCTGCAGAATACACGAGCGCGCCGCCGTCACCGCTGAGCGCAGCGATGGAAGCGGTATTGATGATGCAGCCACCCTCCCCTCTGGCCCGCATGATGCGCGCTGCATGCTTGGTACCGAGGAATACACCTTTGGCCAGCACGTCGAACGTATAATCCCAGTCACTGGTGGTGATCTCGGTCAACGGGCCAAAAGCGCCACCGACCCCGGCATTATTGAAAACGATATCCAGCGCACCGAACTCACTGACAGCGCTGTGCAGCATACCTTCAATATCCGACTCCACCGCCACATCGGCGCGATAGAACGACACCACACCGCCAAAACCCGCCTGTTCTGCAGAGTCAATGGCCGCCCGCCCAGTGTCGGCATTGTAATCCGCGATCACAACGCGGGCTCCCTCCTGCAAAAAACGCATCGCCGACGCCAGGCCCATGCCGCTGGCTCCGCCGGTTATTACCGCGACTTTATCCTTTAATTTCAAGGTTTTCCCCCGCTTCCCTGAACAATGATGTCTGCCACGATAGCCCTCTGGACCAACGCGATTTATGTGCTGTTCATCATACCACTACCCGGCAGCCTGTCGGACTTCCACTGCCCTGGATTTTATTCTTTCACGCATCCACTGATGCGCCGGATCAGTGTGATCGCGCCGGTGCCAAACCAGATACATCACCAGCGGATTGGTTTTGAACGGCAGCGGCGAAGCGGCAAACCCCTGCAGTGGCCCGCGAGCCATCAGGTCCGCTTCTGCCGTAATGAGATCGGTACCCTTCATGAACGCGGCAAGCGCACCAAAGTTTGATACAGACACCCGAGGTTTGGACAGTTGCGAATGGTCTATGGTCGTCAACTGTGTGAGCGATGTAGCATTGTCTGCAAAGCGGGTTTCAATGTAGGGGCTGTTACGAAACTCATCCCAGCTTTTCGGTGGCTTTCGCACACCGGCATCGTAGAAGCACACCATCTGCATGTCGAACAATCGAACGGCAAATATGTCATTTCCCTCTGGTGGCCACGGTGTCAGGATCATGTCGCAACGCGCGTTGCGCAACAGTGCGGTCGACGGAATACCGGAGGCCACGAACTGAAAACGTGCCGTGACGCCCTCTTCGTTCAAATCTCGCAGGAAATCCGGGAATATCAGATCGCGTTGGAACGCGTTCGCAGCGATGGTGAACTCAAGCACCCCCATGCTGGGATCAAACACGCGGTTATCTGTAAGGGTTTTCAGATCGTCGAGCAGTTTTCGCACCGGCTCGCGCAGTGCGTGAGCCTGCGCCGTCGCACTGATACCCCGGCCGGATCGCACGAACAGTGGGTCACCCAGAGCCAGTCGCAGCTTGGTCAATGTGTGGCTGACAGCGGACTGGGTGACATCGAGCCGCTCTGCCGCACGCGATACGGACATCTCTTCCAGTACGGTGATAAAGGTCAACAGGGAATGACCATCCAAACTCAAATAATCAATTTTTCTCATTAATACTATTAAATTTCATTANTTTATTAGATATAAAAGATAGTCCATCATTGNCNCTGTAATTGCAAGACAGCGATAGACAACCTCACCAATGGAGGAAAAATACTATGTACGGATTCATATCTCGCGGCGTCGCTGGCATGACGCTGGCAATCCTGTCGATCCATGCGCTCCCTGCGTTTGCGGAAAATGAACCAGAAAGCATGCTGCAACAAAGAAACGCCGAGTTCGAGCCACGGGTTATCGAGGTGGCTCCCGATACCTATACCGCCGTGGGCTTCGGCGTTTCTACAACCTCCATGATCGTGGGTGAGGACGGCATTATCATCATAGACACGCAGATCGATGAACTTGCTGCCAACGCTGTCCTCACCGAGTTCAGGAAAATTACGGATGCACCGGTGAAAGGCATCATCCTCACCCACGGACACGGCGACCACACCGGCGGCGTCGACGTGTTCGCCGCTGCCGGAGAGGATGTTCAAATATGGGCACGACAAGGCTTTAACCAGGAGAGCCAGGCCCTGGCTGAAGCCGGTTTGACTATTCAGAACCAACGGGGAGCGCGACAGGGTGGCTTCCTTCTCGACCCTGAACAGCGGATCAACAATGGGGTAGCCAAAGTGTACTTTCCCCAGCGCGGTGAGAAATCATTCTCTGCAGGCACCGAGCCCACGCACACCGTCTATGGTGAAAGACAACACATCAAAATTGCTGGTGTGTCACTGGAAGTCGTTGCGGCCAACGGTGAGACTTACGACGAGCAGTATATCTGGCATGAGAAAGAGGGCGTGTTGTTTGCCGGCGATAACTTCTACAAGTCGTGGCCGAACCTGTATGCCATTCGTGGCACACCCTACCGGGACGTGCTCGCATGGATCAACAGTCTCTCATCCATGCTTGAGAAAAACCCGAAACGCCTTGTAGGAGGACACACGCGGCCTATCCTTGGGCAACAACAAACGATTGAAACACTGACAAACTACCGCGACGCCATACAGTCTGTTTTCGAACAGACGACAGACGGTATGAATCGTGGGCTCACACCAGACGAACTGGTAGAAACCGTGAAGCTGCCGGAAGAATATGCCCAGCTTGATTATCTCAGGGAATACTACGGCAATATCGAGTGGGGTGTACGGGCGATATTCTCCGGCTACCTCGGTTGGTTCGACGGCAACCCCACTAACCTCTTCCCATTATCCAATGTTGAGGAAGCACGTCGAATTGCCGCACTGGCTGGCGGCAGTGACATCCTCATGCAGCAGGCACAGGACGCACTGCCAAATGATCCGCAGTGGACAGCGCAACTGTGTGACTACCTGCTAGCTCTGGATTATGAAGTTAATCGGGTAAAACGCCTGAAGGCAGATGCGCTCGACGAACTCGGCAATCAATTACTAACGGCCACAGGCAGGAACTACTACTTTACCGTGGCCAAACAGCTTCGACAAAGTACCAACCATTCACAAGAGGTATCACCATGAACGAGCAACAAACAATCACAGAATCGAAAGTAGCAACCTTACACGGCGCTTCCTACCTGAAGCGGTTATGTCGACATTTTTCGCACAAGGTGCCAACCACGGTTACCGAGACACAGGGTCGTATCGAGCTTCCGTTTGGCGCGTGCCGGATAGATGTTGATCCCGAGCAGATGTTGTTTCGCATTGAAGTGGAAAACCCCGCCGACCTCGCGCGAGCCGAGGAAGTGGTTTCCAGGCATCTGATTCAAATTGCCAATCGCGACGAGCCAACCGTACAGTGGAATCGCCACGCGATATCCAGCTGAACCGAGCGGGAGAACAACGATGAAGATAGCCGTTACAGCCGTAACAGGGCAGCTCGGTACAGCGATTGCACTGTCACTATCCCAATTGACCGACACCAACAATATTGTTGGTGTCGCACGCAACCCGCAGAAGGCCCGCCACTTGGGTATTGAAGTCAGAGCGGGTGACTACAACAAGCGCGAGGAAATGGAGGCAGCGCTGCAAGGGCTGGATACGCTGCTGCTCGTATCGGGCATGGATGCACCGGATAAACGTATCGAACAGCACCGCAATGTACTGCAGGCAGCGCGGGATGCCGGGGTAAGCAAGGTGGTCTATACCAGTATACAGGGCGCTGAGCAGGGCACCGCATTCTCAGAGATTGTACAGAGCAATCGCCAGACGGAAGCCGATGTAAGCAGCAGCGGCCTGGACTGGGTCATCGGGCGAAACGGTATCTACATTGAACCGGACATAGAGTACATCGACAACTATCGGGAACGCGGTGAAATAGCCAACTGCGCCGCCGATGGCCGCTGTGGATATACCACGCGACCAGAGCTCGCCTATGCGTACGCGCGCATGCTGTTGGAACCCAACCACAGCCGACATACTTACAACTTGCACGGCGAGGCAATAACGCAAGCACAGTTGGCCGGGTATCTGAATAGGGCTTTTGGTACACAACTTGAGTACAGGTCGATGAGCGTCGAAGCCTACCGCCAGGAACGTATCGCCGAGCTGGGTGAATTTATGGGGACGGTTATCGCTGGTATCTACGAAGGGATTCGCAATGGCTATGTGGACAATAACAGTGACTACGCGCGAGCGGCCGGACGCCCGCACCTGAGTTGGGAACGCTTTTTCGCCGATATCAGGTCAAAGTCCATGATGTCGCAAGGTTAGGTGTAATAGTCCAGACTTGGCCAGACATAAAGCACCAGATTTTATGTCTCCTTTCCCGATAGCGGACGAAGCCAGTTTAATCATGCTAATGTCTCGAGCCACCTCATTCCGGTCCTAAAGAATCAGCCCATCGTAGATATTCAGGGTGCTGCTTTTGCCAGAAGCGGACCTATTCCCAGAATTGCCACCATCGCCTTGGGCATGGACTGGCTCAGGTAGAGTCGGTTTTAGGATGCTTTACCCATTTGTGGGTCTCCTTATCCCACTCGTGCAGTTCTTGCCCATCATTTTGCATACGATCTATCGCCAGCCTGGCTTTTGATGATGACTCAAGTATCTGTATGCGTAGCTTCTCAGGTATTAATGGGACCCTTTTCTCGGGAACGCTCATAGTCGGTTCGAGTGATAGGTTTTCAATTATGCTGCTTTGGCTGGCCGTCACTTCAAGATTAGGCGGTATTCCGTTCAGGAACACTTCCAAATAGGGAGATGCTATAAACCTATCAAGGTCTTGGTAGAAATCAGCCCCGTCTGGGATTTCAGCATCACCAGGAGCAATTGCAATCGTAAAGTAGACCTCAGCTTCCGTTTCGAGCAAATCGTCTCCACGAAATATTCTTTTCACTACACCAGTTACAGGAAAATTGTCTATAGATTGACTCTGGCGCCCGACATTTTCTTCTTCTGTCGTGTCATGTCTTACCTCTATCTGTATGTGGTAAATCGCATCGAACTTGGCATTTTCATACGCTGGCCAGGCCATCATGACATTTTGCCTCAAAGATCCTATGAATAAGTGGTGTCCGCATCGAGTCGGAAGCGGCAGTCACGAACAGTATAGACAAAACGGCCACTGTTAGGCGAAAACGGAAGTAGTCCAGAACAGGAAAGCTCCCCGGTCTAGTCCGCTTCCACCTCAAAGGCGACCTTATAGGGCGCTTCATTGCTTGGTCTTCAGTGTCCGCTTTGGCCGCGTGGCTTGACTTGTATGCATTTACTCCGTTGACCTCACTGTACTCCGTGATCCAGGAAATTCTTCGTGTTGCGGTAGGTCATCTGTGATTTCGTACCAGGGAGATTTTGAAGCAACAAAGAAATGACCCTCTAACTTATTAGAGGGAGCTTGATCCAAACCACCTAGCGGAAAGCCGATTTTGTCCGGCTCTTCATCATACAAGCTAATTAAGCTAGAGCCACAATTCGAACAAAATGTCTTTGCTGTAGTAGGGGAAGAGTAAAATTTCGATAGCAGATCCTCACCTTTAAGCCACTTAAACTGACTTTTCCTTATTGTTGAGCGAGTACGAAAAGCAGCCCCGTGCCACCGCCGGCAACGAGAGCAGTGGCAATTATAAATTGGGCCAATCTCACCAGTGATCTCATATTCGATACCTTCGCAAAGGCATCGCCCTGTCAGTTTTTGCACGTTACTCTCCTAGATGTATTACGTCTCAATAATGAGGGAGGTCTCCTGCACGCATAGCGTGCGTACTGCCGCGGCTTGTTAAGTGTCCGTTCTTTTATCATGTTTGAACCTCCGATACACATGGTAAAGG
This sequence comes from Halioglobus japonicus, assembly GCA_902705825.1. Lineage (GTDB taxonomy): Bacteria > Pseudomonadota > Gammaproteobacteria > Pseudomonadales > Halieaceae > Marimicrobium. The sequence continues at coordinate 436,902 of CACSIL010000012.1, forward strand.
TATAGTGCCAGAGTAATCGGAAACGTGATGTAAGCAAAGACGCTGAGGAATAGGACTACGAAATAGGCTTGATCCCCAGGAGTTCCTGGGGTGCCCGGATTACCTGCCATGATTTCGAAAACAGCATGCTCTAGATTCAGAAACGAAAGTACTACAAGAATGGCGGATAGAGGGAGTAACAGAGCTACCGCAATCTCTGTGCCAGAAAAACCTGCAACACTCCTCAAGAAACGCATGTAGAGCGCTACTCTCCAAGCTGCGACAACTGCCAGAAACCATGCGTTTAGCGATTGAGCAATGGGAAGCGTAAAGAAGCGCTCAACCGGGACAGCGTAGAGCAAAGCCGGCAGAGAGGTTAACCCAACGAAAATCAATACCGTCCGATAACTCCAATTCTTGGGTTTCAAGGGTAGCAAAATGAGGTAAAGGAATGCAGAAAGTACAAAGATGTAGGCTACGGAGCCTAGACCAAAGTACTGCCATGGTTCTGCATCAAGGTGGTCCCAGTACCTACCGACGCCCACGGTAAGTGTTACGATCACGATGTATGCCAAATAGGCTGCGAAGTGCCGATCTAAGTCAGGTTTAGCAGGGCGAAATAAAAGGAAGTCGACCTGAGCTTTTAGAATCTGTGGGAGGTAGCTTCTCACTCGTAGGACACTTAACGCCTGCGGCAGCGGACGCGCTGTAGCGCGGTCCGGCGACCGAAGGGAGCGAACTGCCCGTTCTTGTTAATTTGACGATTCACCAAGTAGTTGCTCCTTGCATGCTTCTATAGCTTCCAGCTCTTCCAGTTCTATCCTGTACGAATCCAAATCTGCAGCCTCGAAAGTGCGAGAAGAATGAGCTGCGGCATCGGATGGTTCTTCCATAACGATAAACAGATATGTTGCTCCGGCACCACCAATGATTATCCCAAAAGCAATGGCAAAAACTATTGTAGCGATGTACTGCATAGTCAAATTAACGCTTGCCGCAGCGGCGGCGAAACCGCGTAGCGGTTTTGGCGTCCGGGCCCGCAGGGCCGAACTGCCGGTTATTGTTATGTGTTGACGCCGGAGAACTCATTTATAGATACCTCTGAGCAAGAAACCCGTTTGTGGCCAGAACAATTGTAACGACCAGTGAAGATACCGCATATTTTGAGGCCCCCACACCCTTAGCGAAGCCCGGAGTATCAGTCCCGTTTGGATTATCGAAGCCACCAGGAATTGCGTCTTCGTAGAACGCAAGAGAACCATTAATGTACAGTGCAGCCGAAACCCAAAAGGAGGCTGCGATCCACTTAGCTGGAGTAAAGTACGCGACCACACCACCAATAATGATGCAGATACCAATATGCCAGGCGAGCGCTACTCTATCCATGACACATAACGCTTCCGGCACAGGCCGGAAAACCGCTCAGCGGTTTGGAGGTCCAGCCCACGGAGTGGGCGATTGTGCCCGGACTTGTTAGCGTGTGAACTATGGCCAATGATCAAATGCAAGATACCAGTTCTCTTCAATAGGCCGATAGAAGAACTCAATATCTAGTGAGCTACGATCTATACTATCCAGACTCGACCTTTCTATGGCATCGGATTCTCGGTGCCCGCTTGGCCAATGCGCGTAATACTTATAATCTCCATCCCCACCGAACCCGATAGACCAAACGGCAATCCTCATATTGCAGTCTCCATCGTAGTAGACGCCTTTTGCGTTTATCGATTGAAAGAGATGGTAGAACTGTTCCTTTTCCTGAGGTGACACCTCCGGTTCCGACCACTCAGGGTCCATCATCACTACGCGCCTATCGCTGTCTACACAAAGACTCTCTCTGAGCTCCGCAAACACATTACGATTTTCTCTGAATACACTTAGCATTTGTTCATCAGTCGGAGGATCACCACCACACCCAGATAGGATAGAAGCGAAGAATGGAAATATCAGTATTCCTCGCATACGCACGCTAACGCTTCAAGCACTGGCGGCGAAACCGCGCAGCGGTTTTGACGTCCATGTGGCTTGACTTGTTATGAGTCATTGCCGTGAACCTCATAGTGGAACACCCCCGGGCGACGATTTGTCTCCTTCATGGTCTTGTGATCCCATACCTTTATGACGTTCACTGCCTGCCCCTGCTCGAGCCAGGGTTCTGACCGATGACGTAGGCTTCCGGAGATTGACTCACTTTCAAATTTCGCTTGTTGGAGACATCCTCCATCATTGATGCATAAGACCCTTTCTTCAGTGATTATGGCGGAAAAGGGTAACTCATTCTCGTTAAGTTCATCAGTTACATCGGAATTGAGAATAAGCTGGCCTGCCAAAACAGAAACTCCAAGCAACATCAGAACTGAGGTTACAAATCTTCTATCTCGCACGGATTTCCATCCCAGACTCATAACGCCTAGCGCAACGGTGGCGAAACCGCGCAGCGGTTTTGACGTCCGGCCCCGCCAGGGGCGTATTGGCGCTACTTGTTACTGGTGCGGCTTGATGATGCGCCAACGAAGAAATAGGCCGGAGCGCTAGCGGAGGCAACCTTGCGAACGAAGCTGACTGGTAAAGCGAATGCACGTTTTGTTGGCCTCCCTGCTACAGCGTGACTGAAAGAAACTGATGGACCTAATACTACCTGCGATTTCGAAAGTGGACTACCCACTTGGAACTGGNGCGAGACTTGATGGAAGCACACATCTTCAAGTTCACAAGATATTGGCGAACGCCGCCCAGTAACGCCTNNCGCANCGGNGGCGAAACCGCGCAGCGGTTTTGNCNTCCGGCCCCGCNAGGGGCGNANTGNCGNTNNTTGTTANGTGCTTTCATTGATAAAGGTCTTCCATGCCAACATTGCTTCAGCGGCTTCCGATGCCCTTTCTTTGTCAAATGTAAGCCCCATATTCTCCGAGGCTGCCCACTTTAGATAAACAATAATCTCCTCTAGATCGCCTGCTTGAACGCGACCAAAGATAGCCGTCATATAGCTGTAGTACTCGTCTCTAGCGTGGGGGCAGCCCGCGACTCCTATTGGGTCCCAAATGTAGTGCACTATCTCTTCTACACGTCGATAGAGTTCGGCATCTGCTGGTAGCATATTCTGGCTCATGGGGCCACATAACGCCTTGCGCAGCGGCGGCGAAACCGCGCAGCGGTTTTGACGTCCGGCCCCGCCAGGGGCGTACTGCCGCAACTTGTTAAGGGTACGCCCATGTTACATGCCCTTGTAGGTCTCAGTTTTAAGCACCACCGGCACAACGCACACAGTGTATTGTGGCTCCTCTGCTGGATGCCCGGTGAAACTAATATGGTAGTCAGTTCTTAGGGTTGCCAATGTTACTCCTCGTGTAAGTGAAATCTCATTACTACTACCCCAGGCTTTGAAGTTGTGTAGCATAGTTTCATGGCTGTACTCCGCCACACAGTCTACCGAGTAACTGCATTCTAGGCGAACTGGACTCTGAGCTTGAAAGGTGAGCGTACAATATATATCACGCAGATATGCATCTAGGTTGAACGTGGCATTAGTAGATACGAGCAAGTATCCAGATACACGAAATGAGTACTGCCCGTCTTTCTTTCGATATACCCTAACTGTTGTATCGCTTAGGCTTAGCACCGAGTACCCTTAACGCCTAAAGCTGCGGCGGTGAAACCGTCCGCAGCCTTTACTTGTTAGGGGCGTGTTCAAGTCGTTCAGCCAGCCAGACTTTGATAATGGATTGTCGAGTAACTCCAAGTCTTGCCGCCTCTTTATCTAGGGAGGAGATCATCCATTCGGGAAAATCCACGTTAACTCGTCGCGGTGTTTGATTCGGCCGTTTGAGACTGGAAATATCCAGGTCATCGATTATGTCTTCCTTACCCTGGTCAAATTTTTTGTCGAAATCTTTAGCTTTCATAAAGCTCCACCTCAGCTTTGCGAGATCCCCTGACCGAAATTAATCGAATCTCGTCATCTCGATATGTAAATACGGCTGACCAGTATTGGCGATTGAAGCGAGCAATCACGATTGACCTTGCCTCATCGTCAGACCTCGCTGCCAATTCCACCAAGTTCGGGTCATCCCAAAGAAATTGGGCCTGCTGAAAATCAATCCCATGCTTTTTGAGATTGGAGGCGCTTTTTCTTTGGTCATACTGAAACTTCATAATGGTATAGAAAATATACCACTAAGACATTTATGGCAAGAGGTGGATCTTGGGGCGGCAGGAGCCCCTAACGCCTGCGGCAAGGGCGGCCGCTGTGCGGCTGTCCCTTTTGGCCGTTCTTGTTAAGTGTTTTACTACTCATGTTTAAACCGGATTACCGCAAACCAAATAATACCTATTACAACGCCCACAGCCACAATAACTAGACCAGAGAGATTAACCGGTTCAGCCATGAACATCTCCCTGAGACCTACAAGAATGAAGACCGGCCACAGGATTAGAAGTACAATTCTATTCCGGTTGTATATTTTGTAGTTCTGCTCCCGAATACGATTGAATATGCTAGTCATACGAGATTCCCAGACACTTAACGCCGCCGGCACAGGCGAGTGGAACGCAGTGTAGCGAGTCCAGCGCAACTTGTTGCGCGGTTGTGCCCGGCCTTGTTAATGTGCCTTTGCTGCATGTGATTGCCAATACATTAGACCCCAACCAATAATAACAATAGCTGACGCAATGCTAATATTTGAGTATAAAACCGACTGCATAGCGAGCTCTTTTGATTCTTGGCTGAATTGTGACATGAAAAAACTAGTAATCGGATAGGCAAGTATCGATTGTAAGCCTAATAGAGCCAAGACCGATATTGTAAAGAATCGTACTTTTCGACGAATCGCATGTCGGTGAAAAAGAAGGAACACCGCTGGAACTAACACTGGAGCGAATGTGCATACATTGAGGGCTAGCTCGATCATGGCACTTTAACGCTTCCGGCACAGGCCGGAAAACCGCGCAGCGGTTTGGAGGTCCAGTCCACGAAGTGGGCGATTGTGCCCGGACTTGTTAGGGCTTTTTTTTGCCATGCTCTTTAAGAAAGCTCCTTTCTGAAAAATGCCAGTTCATGAAACCAAATAGTGTGCCCGCAGCACCCCACAGGCACGCCTGCCACAGGAAATAGAACGCTGTAGCTTCTGCACGTCCGTTTACGGCAGGTAGGACCGCCATAATCAGATACATTGGTGCGCCAAAAGCAAGTACACCACGCTTTAAGATAAAGCTACTTTTTCCCATTTGGCGCGTTACGGCCCATGCTGAAGGGGTCTCACTGCTACTCGCTGCGCCAGTAGTGGTTATTGTTTCTTTTAACCATGAGGGCGGAACCTCGGAGTACAGTAAGACACGGCTGATCTTTTGCTGTGGCCACTTAAAAAAAACGCGCAATACGATTGCATTTAAAACCCACCCAAGCAAATAGCCAGTGATCGTTAGGATAACCATTGCAAAAAGTAAAAGAACGATCCATAGCATGCCGTTTGCTTGATCTTTTACCGGTGCGTCTTCAGGGATGCCGTGAATTGATGATAGTGATAAGGCCAAGAAGAAAAGCGGTGCAAATGACAAAAACATCATTCCGATGGGAAGCAAGCCAATTGCAATCTGTGGCTGCGTGCGCATACGCTGTGGGAGCTCAACATTCAATGCAAGTGGATTCATAAGTCGAGCCCTAACGCTTACCGCTGCGGCGCGGAAACCGCGCAGCGGTTTTTGCGTCCGGCCCCGCAGGGGCGCACAGCCGGTACTTGTTATGTGCCGAGATCTTCAATGCGAGCCTCTATGCTGCCTTTATCTATGTGATGTGCGATATGTGGCCAATGTTTCTCGGCTGCCTGCGAAAAAGAGACAATACCAACAAAACAACCCGCAAGCATTGAGACAATTATGACGGTAAGAGTATTGATCGTGTCATCTTCACGAAATCCGAGCAGGGCGAGAACAACGACAGCAACAGTTATCCATAGAATGGGAGTCATCATTCTTCTCCCGAAGATTGAAACCTTGTTTGTTTCGATTTTTTCCAGGACTCCCTGCAGGTACTTTCTTTCGTTCATGGCGATAATCTCAGATTCACTTGGGCACTGGTGTTCCCCACAAAAAGTAGCCACCCAACTTATGCAGCTAACGCTGCCCTCTCCTCGAACGCAGCGGGGCTTAC
>CACSIL010000013.1 GCA_902705825.1 Halioglobus japonicus
GAGTCGCTCAACAGTGTCATACGAAAGGCTGTCAAAAAGCGGAAGCTGTTTCCGACTGATGACTCGGCACTGAAAGTGATCTACCTGGCAATCCAGCAGGCGTCGAAAAAATGGACTATGCCGATCCGTAATTGGAAACTGGCACTGAATAGATTTATGATCGAGTTCGAAGAGCGCTTGGCGGATTACATTTAACCCTGGCAGTTACACAGAATTATTTACAGGGTCGATTCCGCTGCGCGTCAGCATTTCAGAAAGGCTCGTTGCCGAAAGATCGCCAAGGCGAATAGCTTCATTGGCTAACGATATCTCGTGTTCACTACTGCCATGACTACTGATATATACAACAAGCAGGTCCTGATCCAGGTTCATACTTGTGGCAAGTTTAGCGAGGGCTTGCTCAATACTGGTGGAAGTCGCTAGTGGGCGTTTGCCGATACTCTCTCTATCGTTTATCAGGTTTACTTGTCGCGCGTCCAGAGGTAGGACATTGTCGAAATAATCTCGAAAGGCTTTCACTTCACGGCTGAAAACTCGTTGAGTGCCGTCTCCGGCGATACCCAGAAAATACAGTTCAACTTTACTGGGGTCTCCCGCTGGCACACGACTGAGTTCCTCCTGCAGCAGATCTGCTTCCCGGTATAGTGCCGACTCCAGTTGGGCTTCGTAATTTTTGACGAGGTGATTCTGCGGCGACTCAACAAGAACGCCATCGCGCCATTTGCCGCTATATTCGATAATGCCTTCTTGCTCTTTAGCGAGATACATCGAACCCTCGCCGTGATATTCCCCATAGTGGAACTCTCCAACGTAGCGATCGCCATTGGCCAACGTCAGTGTTCCATCGCCATGGTAGGTACGAAAAGATACTTCGCCCTCGTAGCGTCCCCCCGTGTCTAGAATATGCGTTCCCTGTGTCATCAGGCCATCTTCAAACTCGCCCTGCCAGTGGCCTCCCTCTTCAAAGCGCTCACCATCGCCGTGGAATGTCCAGTCGCGAAAGCTGCCCCTGTACATAAGCTCGCCATCTTCGAGATACTCTCCTTGTCCTGTGAGTGCATCCTCTTCAAACGTTCCTCGATATACTGATCTCTCAAAGCGGTATTCGCCCTCTCCATCCATCTGCCAGCCCTTGGTCTGACCCTCGTAAATACCTCCGTCTTTCAGTTGGATAGTTCCCCGCCCGCTGAACTGTCCCTCGATAAACTGTCCAACATACCTATTGCCGGATACATCAACGTATTCTCCCTGGCCGTGTAGAAGCCCATCCTTGAACGCTCCCTCATAAAAACTTCCCTCGGGCCAGCGCAGGGTCCCCTCGCCGTGGAGAAGGCCGTTCTGAATATCTCCGGTATAAATGGCTCCGTCCGCCAGTTTTGCAATACTGATGGGCGTCCCTATAAGACCATGTTTAAGGAAATACACTCCCATAAAAAAGCCGAGGACAGCTGCCAGAATCGTGGTAAGCGCGATTGTTCGAATCGTTGGATTGGTCACAAGTGGTTATCGTAGTGAAAGCATGAGCAAACTGTACTCATAAATCCTTGTTGTGGCGAATGTTTCGGGCTGGTCTTTCAAGCAGGATACAGAACAGACATTCGATATCCGCTCCTCACCTGTCGAGCACCTACCTTAGCGACTGGCGATGAGGCACAGGGCCTCTGGCTTACCATTGTTGCGCCGCGCACGAACAATCACCGACACATACTCTGCAGAAGCGTTGGCGGAGCAGGCCGAAAAAGCACTCTGAAAACCAGAGCAGGCGTGTGTCCAATTGTAGGAAAGTTGGTTCACTAAATGGGTGTCAGCTTTTTTTACATTTTGTCGTGGTGAGCAACTTGAGTCGTGAGCATTTCAATTACAGCTGGTTGATTTGTAGACAATTAGTTCTTGCGAGGAACGTTTATTGCATGGTTTTCTGTCTGCCTGATGCTGTATCTGACCAGCAGAATGCTGTTAAAACAAACAGCGGGGGGATGCTCTCATGCTTGATAAGCTCGCTTTTCCTCAACTCGTCCATTTAAGGCTGCATACTTTTCTCTTCTTACTCACCATCACATTCGGCGCGCCCGCGCACGCTGTGTTGTTGGAGATGAATAGTTCATTTCTCCAAAACAATTACGGGGTTTTCTCTCTGTTAAAGGCGCAACAGCTCGAAGGTGAATTGAATGACAAAGTTTTCACGGCTCTGGGTGCGGAGATAGAGTTTGCTGCGCCCACAGGTGGAACTGTTGCCGTTGATGATCTGGCTTTCGAAGGGCCAGGGCTTACGGTAATTGGCGGGAGTGGTTTTATTATTCGGTTCGATAGTCCAGTAGATTCGGTGCGAGTGCGCTTTGGGAATGCCAAGGACGATGATGCGCGGCAGTTGCGGGTATTCGATTTTGCCGCAGATTATACTCGGGGACCCGCGCCTGGGAGTCAAAGTGTCAATGGCAATGTGGTGGCACACCCATTGGGCGAATTCGATAACATTGAGGGTATAGTGCCGACGGGGCTAGACAATACAGGCATGGATCCAACGCAGTACCTTGATCTGGAGTTGACCGGTGATATCCACGCCTTACATGCTAACACCAACAAGTTTTTGACATCGGTTTTGCAAATAGAATTTGAAGCGGGCGGCCCCACTACGGTTCCACTGCCAGCGTCCCTGTGGTTGTTTCTGGCTGGCGGCTTCGCTTTGGTTTTTCAGCGTAGCCTCGGAGCGCGCTCTATTCGCAAAATCAAGTCGAGGAAAATGCCTTCAGCCTCTTCCTGGGAGAGTCGTTCTCGGCCCGCTTCGCTTGATAGCGAAAAGCCATCCTGCTGATACCTGCCAGCTTGCACGCCGTGTGCTTTGGATTTTTCTTTTTTGTTCGACTCAGTCAATTGTCGAAGTGAATCGGGTCCTCCACATCTTACGGGCTCTCAATACCAACCAACCCGCCGGTGACCCCAAAGTGAATCCATCGGCTGACAACCCGCTTGCCGGTTGCGCGCGCAATGCCCGCCGCATACGCCGCCAGTTGTCCTCCAAATCCCAATGCGATCTCTTCCCAGTCGGCGCGGGCTCGCGGCGATGCCTTATGATCAATCAGCACAAACCCATCAGCGGTCTCCAGCAACAAGTCGATCCAGCCACTGATAAGTTGGCCCTGTTCATTAGTGTAGTAAATCGGATATTCGACATGCAGATTGATAGGGTTGAATCGTTGCTTAATCGCTTCCAGCAAGCGGTTCGCACACCTATCCGCCATTTCCACGGAAATCGTCTTCTCCATCCCGTGATCGCGCAGAATTCTTGCTGTTGCCTTCTGCCCCAACACTGTTGATGCGATCACCGCGTGCAGCGCTGAGCCGAGCGCGGTGGTGTCATATTCGCCGATAATTTCCAGTCGATCACCCAACAAAACCACTTCGCTCACCTTGGCATGTTCATCGGCGGGTAAGCTGGAAGGACTCAGTTGCAGCGGTAGTTTCTCAATGGCCGGGGCGGAGCCGCCTAACCATTCAGGCTTGTACGCCGGTAACTCGGTATCGTATTCACTGGCTTGCAGCTCCAGGTGCCGGGTGGGGATCACTGTCCCATCGGGCAGGGCCAGAGTATCGCCCTCGGGCAACATCCAGTGGGCTTCCAGGGTATCCATCCACTCCGCGCTGTTTTGCTTGGCGTTCATGCTGATGATTAATCCATCCCGCGGCCGTGTCAGCGACACATACAACAAGCGCTTCATCTCCTGCACTTCCTGTGCCATGGCGGCCAGGCCTTCTGCGCTCTCACCGATCTGGTCGAGCAGTGCGATCCTGGCGCTTTGCAATCCGGTGAAGGCGGGCCAGTAACGCAGTGTGCGGTTGGCCAGTGGTTTGTCCAGGTCGATCGGGGTGGGGGAGGGCAGTACGCTCAGTCCCCACAGTCTTGGTTTGAGTTTGGCATCCAGGTTCATTGCTATAACTATGGGCCACTCCAGGCCCTTGGCGCCGTGGTGGGTGACGAGCTGTATCGCGTTCTCGGTACCGCCGGTGGCCTGGGTGTCGTCCTCGGTGGCGGCGAGTTGGTACAGCCACAGTATCAGGCCGGCGCTGGTGGCGGGCTGGTTCTGGGCGGCGCATTGATTCATGTAATCGCCCCCGTGTGCCAGCAGTGCGCTGAGGTTATTGAGGCGGTGTTGACTGCGCTGTTCGGTGGGGCCCCAGCGATACACAGCTTCGCGCACGTTGCTGGCATCCATTGCGGTGCGCAGCACTTCTACTGGCGTGAGGAAGTGCAGGCGGCTGCGCAGTGCTTTAAGCGCGGCCAGCGGGCTCTCCTCGTCATCTTCCAGCCAGTTGCTTGAGTGGGTCTGCGGATCTTCGAGGTAGGCCATGCGCTGTGCGATCCATGCCTCCGGGTTCACGCTCCTTGTAAGCGTGACGATTTCTGCGCTGGCCAGTGTATCTGATGGGTCTATCACGCGTCTGAGACAGGCCATTGCCAGGCAGCCTTCGGGGGTGCTGAGCAGACCGGGGCGTTTGTAGCGAATGGGAAGTTTGGCGTCGCTCAGGGCGCTAGCGATCTCGCGCAGGTTGTCGTGGGTGCGGCACAGTATCGCGATGTCGCTATAGGTGGCAGGGCGCGATTGCTTGCTCTGTTTGTCGACCACGGTGCGGCCATCGTCTATCAGGCAGCTTACGCCGTTGGCCAGTGCCTGTGCGCGGGTGGTTTTGTTGCTGCCGCCCAGTTGCCATAACTCTACGGCCGGTGCGTCGGTGAATTCATCTCGCGCCGGTATCAGGGATACTTGTTCTGGCTTAAGGGTATCGGCGAAGGCCGGTACGAACAGGTTGTTGATGTAGTGCACCAGTGCCGGGGTGGAGCGCCATGAGCGCTCCAGTATCTCGGGTGTGTTGCCGTCCTCGGTGACGCGCTCTACCACCGCCGCCATCAGCGTTGGGTCGGCGCCGCGAAAACCGTAGATGGACTGTTTGATATCGCCCACCCAGATTACCTGCCCGGCCAGTTGCGAAAGCTTCAGAAACAGCGCCAGTTGGATCGGGCTGGTGTCCTGAAACTCGTCTACCATTAGCAACTGCAGTTCTTCGCGCAGTGTCTCCCGCACGGAGGGGTGATCCAGCAACTGGTACAGACGCTGTTCCTGGTCGACGAAATCGATCAGGCCTTTTTGTGTTTTCAACTGCTGGTAGCAGCTCAGGCTGTCGGCGGCAATCGCGAAGGCCTGTTCGGCAAAGAAGCGGATATCGCGGTGCAGTGCCGGGTGCTTGTCGTAGTCGATAGCGATATCGGCGATCGGCTCGGCGAACGGTTTGGATTTTTTGCCGGGCATTTTTTTGCTCAGCGTAATCCACTCAGGCCAGGTGGCGCGCTCTTTGTACAGGCCAGCGCGTATACCGCTGATCAGCGAGAGATACTCGCGTGTGATCTTGGTACTGTCCACGGTGGTATCGATGCCGTCCATCGCCTGTTCAATGGCGTTCAGCAGTTGCCGGTTGAGATCGCGCTCGGTGGCCTTGGGGAAGTGCGCTAGCAATTGATCGGCGCTGGCGGTGCCGAGGTGGCGAATATCATCCGGTGACTGGTTGTTGGCGCGCGCGGCATCCGCGATACTTTTTATTTCGGCGCGCCAGTTCAGTTGCAGCTTGCGGTCGATGATCTGCAGGCGGTGGCAGGTGGCATTCATCTGGCGTATCAACAAGGTGTTGTTTGCCAGCGCACGTTCCATCGCCTGGTAGAACAGGGCATCGCCCTGTGTTTCTTCAATGACCTGTTGGTCAGGCGGCATGCCGGCTTCAAACGCAAAGCGGTGCAGCAGTTCGCCGCACACGCTGTTCACAGTACCGATCAGTGCCTGCTCCATCTGGTTGGCCACCTGCAACTGGCCGGCTTCTATCAAGGCGCCGCGCACGCGCTCTTTCAGTTCACCTGCGGCCAGTTTGGTGAAGGTGGTGGCGATAACGCCAGCGGGAGCCACTTGCTGGGAAGACAGCAACTCTTCCAGCTTTTGTGTCAGCGAATAGGTTTTGCCACTACCGGCACCGGCACTGATGAAATGGATATTGTCGCTCATGCGTTTGCTCCCCAACCGGTGAGCACGCTGTAATCGTTGAAGCGATCACTGGCCTCGGGGATTTCCAGGCCGTCTGCCGGGGTTTCGGATTCCTGTGTGGGCTCTGTGTCAGTAACGGTCACTTCAATCAGGCCGCGTTCGAATTGTGATTTACGCCAGTGCCAACTGTGCTCGAAGCGTTTCCAGTATTCGGCGGGGCTTTCCTCGTCAGCCGGTTCAAGAATGTCCGCATTGGGGAAGAAGCTGTGGTTCAGGCTCAGCAGCGTAGAGTCCATAACAATGAAGTAGCTTAGCGCGGGTGACAGGGTCGCGCCGTTACCACGTCGTAGATGCGCGTAGGTGGCAAGTTGCAGGTAGCTGTTGGCCAGCAGTGCGTCACGGCGATATTTTTTGCCGCCCCATTTGATATCGATAACGGCCTCTGTGCCGTCCTGGCGCGTCGCCAGTAAATCGATGGAGCCGTTGAGGTCGCCACCGGCAAAGCGCCCCTCCTGCCACAACTCCATTTGCACGCTGACAACCTCGGCAGATTGCAGGTGCTCCACCAGCGTGATGAGCGAATCCTGTACCTGGGTGATGAAGCGTTCGCACTCGGCCTGTCTTCCTGCTTCCAGTAACAGCGCGCCTTCCTGCTGCAGCAGGGTACGGATATGTTTGTCTACCCATGCGGCGATGGTGGTGGTGTCGATGCTGCGGATGTTGGGATGCGCGGTAAGGAATTCCTCATACAGGCGGTGGGCGAGGCTACCCTTGAGCTGGTTGCCATCGCTCACGTTGGCCAGTGAGCCGGGGCGGATTTTCACGGCGTATCGCAACAGCCACTGGTACGGGCTGTGAATGTAGGCATCGAGGCTGGAGTAGGATTCGGTTTCGCGTGCCGGAAACTGTGCGGATTTTGGCAACTGCCACCAGCGCACTTTCGGCGGCAGGGTTTGGGGTGGAAGAGGATACGTCGCAACACCGAGTTGTTGCGCGGTCTCGCTGCTGGCGATCTGCAGTATCGGCAGCCCCTCGGTGAGGCTGGCGATCTGGTCCCACAGCGGGTGGTGGCGCTCGGTATCGTCGTGCAGGATGAAAGTGCAGCGTTCCACTGCGCCCAGCAGGGGGCGCAACCAGGCCTTGCCCAGCCACTGCAGTTGCTCGTCCTCAGTTTGCAGATGCACACCGCCCGCTTGCAGTGCTGCGCGTTCGCTGCGTGACCACGGCCAGCGATGCACATGGTCATTCGCCTGGCAATCCCACCAGATCACGTTGTCTGCTGCGCAATCGGCAAAGGCGCCTGCATGATCTGCCCGCAATACCCTGGGTTGGCCGGGGCATATCTCTGCGCAGCGGTCGGCAATCGCCGCGCCGGTGCCGCGCACGTCTTCTATCAGGCGTCGCACATTGTCCTGTGTGAGCGGGTCGCGGCCGTGGGCTTTCAGGCGTGCTATTGCACTGACAAACTCCAGCGCCTGGTTGAGCGCGATATGGTAGAGCGCCTTACGGTCTGGGTTATCGGTAGACTCCCTGGCCCCCTGTAACCAGTCGGCGACTTTTTGTGCGCGCCGTGACAGCGTCTCGCTATCGACACCCTCTTGCGGGGAGAAGCGCGGCGATTCCAACCAGTAGCGCAGGTTCTCTTCCAGCTTTTTGCGTTTGGGTTTGTCCTCATGCTCCAGGGTTGCGCGTATCGCGTCTTCCCAGGCCTCGCTGCCAATACCGGGTATATCGGCCACTGTGCGCGCCAGTGGTTCGCGGATGCCCTTTGGAATAGGGCCCACAGGGTGCGACAGGAACTGGAACAATGCGGTGGGGTTCAGCGGCTCCCACAGCAGCTCACAGGCCAGTGGCAATACCTGAAATACCGGTCGCCAGGGTGACAGCGCGGTAAAGCCCAGGCGCGGGCTGTGCAGTTGTTCCAGTGTGTCGTCCAGCAATTCGCCGCGAGCCTGTGCCAGCAGGACGACAGATTTATCGGGTGCTTCACTGAGCCAGCTTTGTGTCAGCAGTGCGGTGAGTGGGGTGCTCTCTGAGGGGGAGTCTGCGCGCAGTGCGATAACAGAGCCATCGCCGCGCAGTGTGAGTTTGTCGCGGCTGTTTAGCAGCAGGTGGTCCTGTAGTTGCCGCAGGTCGGTGTCGGCCCTGCCCTGAGGTCCACTGGGCAGTGGCTCGGTGATATTTACGTCGACGGCTTTGATCAGTTGTTGCCACAGGTAGGGGAAATCACTCAGTGCATCGCGCAGTGTGATGGCGGCTAAGGCGATGGGGTTGTCGGGGAGCAAGGCGATCACGCGTTGAATGCGCTGGCCGGGATTGGGCTCTACAACGTTCCCGGCTTGTTGCTCTATCGCCGCCATATCCCGCAGCCGCGCGGGTGCATCGCTCGGGAAACTGCCGTCCCATCCCGCCAGATACCACTGGTCGCGCCATTGCAGCAGGGTGCGAGCGACAGAGAACGGGTCGGCATTGTAGGAGGCGTGATAGAACGCGTTTTCGTGATTTATCTGGTCGATGCACCCCAGATACTGGATCAGGCGCGCGGTAAAGGAAATGTCGCGCGCGGGGATGCCCAGTTGAGCTTCCAGCAAGCGGAGGAAACCGTTGGGGCCTGTGATGACTTCGCCCAATGCATCCTCGCGCATCTCGGGCACAGCGGAATCGCCCTTAATCCCAAGTGTGACCCTGATTTTGCCTGTATCGGGTTGTGCACCCATATGCTATCCGCCCTCCCGGGAGTGTGAGCGCCTATAATAGGCGTATCGTCCGCGGCTAGCTATTCCCGGCGGCATGTACCTGCGCGGCTACGCGACATGTATGGATGACCATGAAGCTAAATTGAACCGCAACGGTCTAAATGCGCGCTCACGCGCCTGCAGTCCAGGCTTTGACAGCATTTTGCTATTTGAGCGTCTATAGTTATCGTCATTCACGCAATGCGGGGAGTGCCAATGAGCGAAATCGTACCCACAATCTGCCGCCTGTGCATAGCCCACTGCGGCGTGCTGGCCGAGGTCGAGGATGACAACGGTCGTCGCAAGGTGACAAAGGTCACCGGTGATCCGGATAACCCCTTGTTCAAAGGCTACACCTGCCCCAAGGGTAGGGCTTTGCCGGAACTGCACAACCACGAGGGTCGCTTGCTGCACTCGAGGAAACGCCAGGCCGATGGCAGCCATGCGCGTATCGACAGTGCACAGGCCATTGTTGAGGTCGCCGAGAGAATAAAGGCGATTGTCGATCAGTACGGCCCGCGCGCCGTGGCATTCTATGTCGGCACGCCCAATGGTGGTCAGCCGACATCGGCGGCCATGGGGAATGCGTTTTTGCGGGCGATTGGTTCGCGCATGTTTTTTACCTCCAACACCATCGACCAGCCCGGCAAGCAAATTTCCATGGCACTGCACGGCAAGTGGCTGGGTGGCGAGCCGGATTTTGAGCAGGCCGATGCCTGGCTGCTGGTGGGCAACAATCCCATTATCTCCAAATCGGCCGGAATTCCCGGGCAGAACCCGGCGCAGAAATTGAAAGAGGCGCGGGCGCGCGGCATGCAGTTGATCGTGATTGACCCGCGCGTTTCTGATAGCGCGCGCAAGGCGGCGATTCACCTGCAGTGTCGCCCCGGTGAAGATCACGCCATTCTCGCCGGTATGATCAACATTATCATTACTGAGGGTTTGTACGATCGCGAGTTCGTAGAACACAACGTCGATGGTTTTAATGAACTGCGTGAGGCTGTCGCTGGTTTCACGCCCGACTACGTCGCCGATCGCGCGGGCATTCCGGCAGCGCAGCTTATTGAGGCTGCGCGTGTCTTTGCCGGCGCCGGTATACGCCACGCTAACAGCGGCACCGGCGCGAGCTTTTCGATGTACTGTAATCTCAAGGACTACCTTGTGGCCTGCCTCAACACCGTGTGCGGCGCCTATACCCGTGAAGGTGAGCGCGTCACGCGGCCTAATGCCATGCTGCCGGCCTATACGCCCAAGGCGCAGGCGTTTCCGCCGTTCAAGGCTTGGGGTTTCGGCGAAAAACTGCGCGTGCGGGGTTTGACAGATACCGCTGCAGGTATGCCCACCGCCGCGCTGGCCGAAGAGATTCTGCTGCCCGGTGAGGGGCAAGTGAAGGCGCTGGTTTGTATCGGTGGCAACCCGATGGCGGCGTGGCCGGATCAACGTAAAACACAACAGGCGATGGAGGCGCTGGAACTGCTGGTTACGCTGGATGTTGAAATGTCGACTACTGCGCGTCTGGCGCACTACGTCATCGCCTGCACCCAGACACTGGAAACACCCGGTATGAGCCAGAGTGGTGAAGCGATAAAGTATTTCGGCTCGGGCATCGGTTTTCCCAGCGCCTATGCGCAGTATTCACCCGCCGTGGCCGATGTGCCGCACGGTTCTGATCTGGTGGAGGACTGGGCATTCTTTTATCGCATGGCCGGGCACCTCGGTCTCGATTTGGTGTATGCCTCAGCCTTCGGTTTTTCAAAGTTCCACGAGGCCCCCTACGAGGTGTTGCTGCTGGCGGATATCGAAAATCCCACGCTTGAAACACTGTACGCTTCAATATGTGCGCATTCGCGTATTCCTCTGGAGGACGTGAAAAAGTACCCACACGGGCATATCTTCGACAGCGATGTGCGTGTGCAGCCGCGTGACCCTGGCTGCGAAGATCGTCTGGACTGCGGCAATGCGGTGATGCTGCAACAGTTGGGGGAGGTGTGGGCGCAGGATTACCGCGCCCAGCACGACACACCGGACTACCCGTTTCGCTACATCCCGCGCCGCCACAATAATTTTATGAATTCCACCGGCCGCTCAATCGCCAAGCTGAACAGTAACAAACCGTTTAACCCGGTGTGGATGCATCCCGATGATATGCGTGAAGTGGGTGTGGCTGAGGGTGCCCGGGTGCGCATTGCCACCGTCCACGATGGCATTGTGGCGACGGTTGAGGGCGACGATACGCTGCGCCCGGGGGTGGTGGCGATAGCGCACGCCTTTGGGGGGCTGGTGGAAGAAGACGGTGAGCGCTACGACGAATTGGGTGCTAATACCGGCCGTCTGGTGCGCGCCGATAAGGATTCAGATCCCATTACCGGCATGCCGCGTATGGGCAATATTCCGGTGGCGATTTCCGCACTCTGATGCCCCGCACCTAACTGGATTCGATCAACCCCGCAGGGCAAACCGCGGCATGTCACCCTGAATGAACGTTAAACGCCGTTTGCTGTCCAATATCCCGCACCTTGAGTCAGGGGATCAGCGTCACTTTCCCTGTGTATTTTGACGCTATAAGTGCAGGTGTTGCTTGTATTTCTCCCCTGCACTGGACTATCGTTGCCGATTGAGCGTTTTCACTTTCATTGAAATGTAGAGCCATGAAAATAGTAGCCCCCCTTCTTACCACCTTGCTGCTGTCCGCGCCGGTGTTTGCCACAACCTATCAGCTGCCATCGGAACATTTTGATGTTATCGGTTCAGTCACCACTGTGGAGGCAAAATACGAAGATACACTGCTCGATATAGCCCGCCGCAAGGGTATAGGCCAGGATCACATGGAGCGGGTCAATCCGCATGTTGATCGCTGGTTGCCAGGTGATGGCGCCGTTATCACGGTGCCTTCGCAGCATATATTGCCGCGCGGACCGCGTACCGGGCTGGTATTAAACCTGCCTGAAATGCGGATGTACTACTATCCGCCGAAGAAACCGGGCCAACCGGCAGAGGTGCAAACCTACCCAATGAGTATTGGGCGTATGGACTGGGGCACACCGCTGGGTATGACTCGCATTGTCGACAAAGTCAAAAACCCCACCTGGATACCGCCGGAGTCAATTCGTCAGGAGCACGCCGCGAAAGGTGATCCGCTGCCGCGGGTGGTGCCGGCAGGCCCCAATAATCCCCTGGGAGCGTATAAAATGCGCCTGGGTATTCCGGGCTATCTGATACACGGCACGAACAGGCCGCAGGGTGTGGGTATGCGCGTTTCCCACGGTTGTATCCGTATGTTGCCGGAAGATATCGAAAAGCTTTTCCCGCAATTGCCGACAGGCACGCCTGTCAGCATAGTCAATCAGCCGGTCAAGGCGGGTTGGTACGGTGGCAAACTGTATATTGAAGTTCACCCTCCGCTCGAAGAGTATCCGAACGACAGGGGTGCCATGGTGGAATATGTGAATTTGGCGCTGGACGATGCGATGGCGCGACGATCAGCCGGTACCATGCTGGATAATGCAGCAATTGACGAAGAACTCAGTCGCCAGACTGGTATACCTCAGGTGATCTCTACCGGGGGATTCTGAGCGTTCTACAGGTGCTGATGGTACATGGATGTACCGACGTTACTAAAATACTGGAAAACACTGAAGTTACTTCGACTACCGGGAAATACCGTTGTTGCCAGGAATACAGTCAAGTACTGTAGTTACTAAGGATACAAGGAAGTTCTGAAGTTACTGATGATACAGGGAAGTTCTGAAAATACTGGGTACTGAAGGTAGACACCTAGGAATACCGGAACGGCTAACCCTGTGAGGGTAGCCGCCCGGTAAAGAGGTGCCCTGGGTCTTACTTGTTCATGGACTGCTTGAACATACGGTCCATTTTCTCTGAGTTAGCATCGCAGCAAGCTTGTGCAGCGTTAGCTTTAGCCAGAGCAGCAGCTGCGTCAGCAGCAGCTTTGTTAGCAGTAGCCTGAGCTGATTCAACTTGCGCTTTCAGCGTGTCCAGGTCACGAGTAGTGGCACAGCCGGTAACGCCTGTCAGCGCGACCAACATAAAAGCTGCTGCCGTTGTTTTGAGCGAATTACGCATAATATTGTCCTCTAAGTGGTCAGCCGGTAACCGGCTTAAAAAGTCTATCCAATTTGAACTACGCTTCCCTTTCTAGTTCAGGGCTGTGCAGTTCGTTTTAGGGCAATGTCGCCAAGCCAAGTCGGCGAGCACCTCCAGACGCTATTTTCAGAGATACGGAGCGTAATCGCAAGCTATTGTTTACCCGACTTTTTCCCAGTTAGCGAACTACCACACGGGTTCCTACAACTACCCATTTGGCCAATTCTTCCAATTGTTCGTTGGTCAGAGCGATACAACCCTCCGTCCAATTAACTGTTTCATGTACTTTAATGTCGCCTGCGCCCAACCCATGGATGCCCAATTGGCCTCCCAGTCTGGTGTTCTGAGGTGGCGGTAGACCGCGGTCCAGGTCGTAGCGCAAAGCCCGGTACTCACTGATATCAATGCGCTCGTCCAGAAATGCGCGTTCGGTGTGTTCCAGATTGGGGTAGTTAAAGGCCATAAACATTTCGAATCGCTCGCTGGGCCTGATCTCGGTGATGGTAAATTCGCCCAGCGGTGTCGTACCGTCATCGCGCAGCCGAACCAACGTCGGGCCATTGCTGCCGATGGCGATATTTTCAAATACCTGCAGAGGGTGATCGCCTTCCATTACCATCAGGCTGAGGTCTTCTGTATCAATAGACACCCAAACATCGCTGCTAGTGGCTGCAGCCCGTGTATCGGGAGTAATCGTGGCAACTGTGATAAGAAGGCTAAGTGAAAATAAAAGAGAGAGGGCTGGTGCGCAGTATTTTATGAGTGACTGTGCAGAGAGAGTGCGAATCGAAAACACGTTCGAAATCCGAGTCAGGGAGAATGTCGATGATCATAGCTGGCAGCAAGTGACGATTCAACGCCCATCCTCTGGTAATCTGTCACTCTTTGACGTGGCGCCAGACGGGTGAAGCGCAGATGAAAAAGCTACTAAAGGGTATCGCATTAGTTCTGGCGCTATTGCTTGTGGTTTCCAGTTGGCCCGCATGGCTGCTCTACGAGGAAATTCGCAAGGCCAGAAGCGAGGACCCGCTGGTCTGGGAGGAAGACATTATTGCGCTTGAGTCGAGCACGGCGAAGCAGGCCCGCGATGGGCAGGAGGTCGTATTTATTGGCAGTTCCAGCATTCGCCTGTGGGATAGTCTCGCTGATGATATGGCTCCTATAGGCGTGATACAGCACGGTTTTGGCGGCGCCAAGCTCAATGATCTTGTGCACTATGCACAGCGTTTGGTGAATACCTGGCAGCCACGCGCAGTGGTGGTTTTTGCAGGTACCAATGATGTTGATCCCAGTGCGGCGAAAACACCGCAGCAGCTGTTGTCCCATTATCAGGCATTCGTGGAAACAGTGCGTGCAGATCAGCCCGATGTCGCCATTTTTTTCATCGGCATCACCCCATCCCCGTTGCGCTGGTCGGTGTGGTCTGTCGCCCGCTCTGCCAACGCGCTGATTCAGCAGTGGTCGTCGTCGCAGCCAAACCTGTACTTTATCGATACCGCGCAGAGTTTGATGGGCGATGATGGCGAACCCAACCGCGATTATTACCGTATCGATGGCCTTCACCTCAGTGCGCAGGGTTATGGTATTTGGCGAGACATTATTCGCCAGCGTTTACTCGATGAGATTGGCGCGCCCGGGCCTGCCTTATGAATAGCGCTGCTGGTCAAACATTGATCAAATCCCGGTTGCTGGACCCCCAGGTTATCGAGAATCCATACCCGTTCTATCGGGAGTTGCTCAACCACGCGCCGGTTTACCGGGTGCCTGACACGGAGGTATACCTGGTCTCTTCGTGGAAATTGATTCATGAAGTGCTGAAGAATCAGGCAGATTACTCGGCCAACCTTACCGGCATTCTGATGACGGATGAACACGGCCAGCCAGCACTGTTCGACCTGAGCCAATTCGGTGGCACGGTAGATGCGATAGCCAATGCCGACGAGCCCTTTCACGCGGTGCACCGCAAGTTAGTGTTGCCCCAGTTGAACGCGCGCAAGGTGGCAGCCATGGATGGCGAAGTGCGCGCCTGGGCGCGGGCGGGGGTGCAGCAATTAGTGGCTGCGGAGCGCGGTGATTGTGTTGGCGAACTGGCCAATGCAATCCCGGTGAAAGTCATGGCGCGGCTGGCGGGCCTGCCGGTGGAGGATGTCGATCAGCTGCTCAAGTGGGCCTTCAGCGGTGGCGATATCCTGGCCGGTACGCCCGATCTGGAGCGCCTGGTAGCGCTGGGCGTCTCCACCGGGCAGATGAGAGAGTATCTCGCCAGTCATTTCGATGCGGCACTGCAGAGTGTAAACCTGCAGGACAGGCGCTCGGTGATGGATGAACTGGCCGTCGGTGTTCGCGAGGGCGCGATTTCAGAACAGGACGCAGTGGCGATTTTGATCGTGCTGGTGGGCGCGGCGGGAGAGTCCACCTCCAGCCTGGTGGGAAGTGCCATCCGGATACTGGCTGAAAACAGCGAATTGCAGCAGCAGTTACGCCGGCAGCCCGCGCTTATCGAGCGCTATATCGAGGAGGTCGTGCGCCTTGAATCGCCTTTTAAAGGCCACTATCGGGCTGTTCTGAACGAGACGAAGTTGGGCGGTATCACCATTCCTGACACCGCCAGAGTATTTTTGCTGTGGGCTGCGGCCAACCGTGATCCACAGGTATTCACTGACCCGGACCGTCTGGATATAGCGCGTGACAACACCGGCGAACACCTGGGCTTTGGGCACGGCATTCATTTTTGTATCGGCGCCCGGTTGGCGCGTATGGAAGCCAGGGTGATTCTGGAAGAGCTGTTGCAGTCCACAAGTGATTTCCACCTGGACAGTAAGTTTACCGTGGCGCATGTGCCGAGTATTTTTGTCCGGCGTCTGGGAGCGCTTCACTTGACGCTGAGTGCGAATGAATAATGCGAAGTAACAGAGGGAGAGAGTGGGTATGAGATTGCGTTTCTGGCTGCTGGCAGCACCTGTGATAGTGGGTGCTGTTCTCGCTGTCTCGGGTATCGATTGGAGCGGTCACGCGCTGCGCATTTATATGAGTGCCAGCCAGCCGTTGGAAGTGGGTGCCGCCGCGCACCGTGAAACCAGCGAGGGCGTGGACTTCACGGTCACGGCGATCACTGATCAACTCGAGATGCCCTGGAGTTTCGCTTTCATGCCCGGTGGTGACATTCTGGTTACCGAGCGCGGAGGCTCTGTGCAGAGACTGGATCCGGAGTCGGGCACCCTTACTGCCATCAGTGGAGTGCCTGAGGTGTTTTATCAGGGGCAGGGTGGCCTGTTGGATATAGCGTTGCTCCCCTCATTGCCGGCCTCAAAGCACGTGTCATCGCAAGCGTCATCGCAAGCGGACATGTCGCAGCCGTTATGGGTTTATCTGACGTATTCCGCACCCATGGGTGAGGATCTATCAACCACGCGGCTCGCGCGTGCCCGGTTGGAGGGTGATGCGCTGCGTGACCTCGAAGTGCTCTATACCACCGAGCCGGTGCAGAAGACCAAAAAACACTATGGCGGCCGCTTGCTGTTCGATGATGGCTATCTGTTTATGACCATGGGGGAGCGGGGGCAGGCTGATCTGGCGCAACGGCTGGATACTGATCTGGGTAAAGTCCTGCGATTCAACAGCGACGGCAGCGTGCCAGCGGACAACCCGTTTGCCACAACACCTGATGCCCGCCCCGCGATATACAGCTATGGGCATCGCAACCCGCAGGGCCTCGCCCGACACCCTGTAACCGGCGAGGTGTGGGTGACGGAGCATGGTCCGCAGGGGGGCGACGAACTCAACCGCCTGCAGCCAGGCGCCAACTATGGCTGGCCGGTGATCACCTATGGCGAGCAATACGGCGGCGGCAAGATCGGTGAGGGGACCGCTAAAGAAGGCATGGAGCAGCCCGTCTACTACTATGTGCCTTCCATAGCGACGGGCGGCCTGAGTTTCTACCAGGGCGCGCAATTCCCCGATTGGAATGGCAATGCGTTTATCGGCGCTTTACGCGCCTTTCACCTGAATCGACTGAGCTTCACACCCGATGGCAAGGCGGTGGAGCACCGGATGCTGTCAGACCTCAATTTGCGCCTGCGGGATGTGAAGCAGGGCCCCGACGGCAATCTCTACTTGCTGAGTGAGCAGGGGTCGTTGTTGCGGCTGTCACCGGCGACAGATTAGGGAGCTTGCGCCTCTCCAGAAAGCCGGTTTTCAGTGCTTGTAGCTATAGACTAATAGGGTATAGTCTACGTGTGTTAACCGACTCACAAAGGTAAAGAGTATGACCGGCTGTCCGCATTTTGATCTCACCGCTCCGGAAACCTATCAGGGCGGCGTGCCGCGCGAGGTTTTCAAGTATCTACGCACTGAACAGCCGATTTACTGGCATGACGATCCGGAGACAGACACCGGGTTCTGGGCGGTGACACGCCAGAAAGACCTGGATTACATCTCCAAGAACCCGCTGTTGTTCTCCTCTGCGGAAAAGAGCTGCCTGCCCTGGGAATCCGACCCGGAGCGAATAGCGATAATGCGTCAGCAACTGATCAATATGGACCCACCTCAGCACTTGAAATACCGGCGGCTTGTTCGAAACGCTTTTACCCCCAAAAATGTCGATAGCTACGAGCCGCGCTTTCGTGATGTCGCGAAGAATATTGTCGAGCGTGCAGTGGCTGGCGGCGAGTGCGAATTTGTGGAAGATATCGCGGCGGAGTTGCCGTTGATTGCGATCTGCGAGTTGATGGGCGTGCCCATCGATAGACGCAAGGATCTGTTCGAGTGGACCAATATCATGCTGGGTATGAATGACCCGGAACTGTCTACGTCGGAGGCAGACGGTGAGAACGCGATGGCCCAGATGTTTTTCCTGGCCCATGAATTGGCCGTCAAACATCGCGATAATCCGCAGGACGATATCGTGAACATACTTCTCAATGGTACGGTGGAAGATGAACCGCTGACCGACGAGGAGTTCTGTCACTTCTTCCTGATGTTAATGGTCGCGGGGAATGAGACGACCCGCACCGTGACTGCGCAGGGTATGCGCTTGCTGATGGAGCACCCCGAGCAGTACCAGATGCTGGTGGATAACCCGGATTTACTCGACGGAGCTATCGAAGAAATCCTGCGCTTTGATCCCGCGATTATCGCTTTTCGCCGCACCGCGATGGAAGACGTGGAAGTTAACGGGCAGCTTATCAAGAAGGGCGACAAGATAAACCTGTACTACGCTGCTGCCAGTTCGGATGAGGATGTGTTCAGCGATGTCGACACCTTTGATATTTTGCGGTCGCAGCGCGAAGACGTGAAGAATGGTCACCGCGCATTCGGTATCGGCGAGCATTTTTGTATGGGTTCTCACCTCGCACGACTGGAGCTCAAGGTCATTTATGAGGAAATCCTGAAGCATATACGCAACCCGCGCTTGAAAGGCGACATTAATTGGCTGCGTTCCAGTTTTATACACGGCATCAAGAAAATGCCAATTGCATTTGATGTGGTGTGAGCGTATTTAGCTGCGCGTGAGCAGGTAGGTAATTGCCTCGCTAAGCGCGTCGCACTCCAGCTTTATCGCTTTCTTGGTTTTGACATTGCGCGGGTTGATTTCGTCGACCATACCGCGCAAGGTCGCAAACAGCAGGTGACGGGCGATGTCGCTCTGCTGCGGCTCCTTGACCGTGTCTTCAAACAACTTGTGCCACAGTTGTGATGTTTTCCTTGCCCAGCGCGTTAGCTGTTTCTGCCCGTTAATGCTGGAGGTTTCGTCCTTGCCTGCGTTTCGCAGGATCGCGATACTCACCCGGTATTCTTTCTTGCTGACGAGTTTCCAGATAACGTCAATCAACTGCCGTATGCGCGGTTGCAGCTCTTTGCTATCAAAGGTTGTTTCTTCCAGTGTGTTGCTGAAGTCATCAAAAATATAATCTATCACTGCCTGCAGTAGCCCATCCTTGTCACCAAAGTGGTACTGCAGTACGCCCCAACTTACGCCTGCCTCCTCGGCAATGCGGTTGGTGTGCGCGGCGTTAAATCCATCGCGATAGATGCAATGAATGGCGGCCTGTATGACTTTTTCGCGGGTGGCTTCTCGCTTGCTGGGTTTTGGCTTTTTTGTCATGACCGTTTCCACGGATGTATGGGAGTGCAAAGGGCTAAACTATAAAATAGTGGTAACTATAAAACAATGGCTATATATTGACAGCTCACGCATTATACATTGCCTATTGCATTACAGGTGTACGCTTTGAGCAATAAAAACTTGATCAGATTCAGCCGCCTTCAGCTGGCCCAATTGGGTCGTGAATACATGCTCTGCTCTCAGTTCAATAGCAGAACCGGTTATGCGGCCCTGCGGATAAACCACGGCGATGAAGCATATAAAGAGGTTGCGATCGCCAATTGGATGGGTGCCAGCCCGGTGTATACACGTCGCATGCAAAAGGCCATGGGCTTTGCGGGCGGCGCCGACGTGGCAACGATTTTCAAGGGTCTGCAACTCGAATGCGGCTTTACCCACCAGTATTTTGATGTGCACTTTGAGGTGACTGCGCCAGACAGTGGCCGCTTCTGGCTCAAGAGTTGTGGGCCGCTATTGGAGACCGAGCCGCGAGGTGCCGATGCCGTGAAGGTGATGTGCCACGATATTGAAGACCCCACTTTTAACGCCACCGCTGTAGCAACCAACGCGCGCGCCCGCATGGTGCCGGTACACCGGCCGCCGCGCGTTCCGGCAGACAGGGTGCCGCACTGCGAGTGGACAGTGTTTATTGATCCAGAGGCCGAGGCGGTTCCGGAGCCCGAGATCGCCCAGGTGATGAGCGCCACCGAACTTGCGAATGTCGTTATCGAGCGCGTACAGGGCACTGAGCCCGGCGGGCTGGATGACTACTGCGGCGCGCTATTTGAGCAACTGCATCTGGAGCAGCTTTCACATGCGGCGCTGGCGGTGGTCTGCAGAGAACTGGCTGTACAGGTGCACCTGTTGGTCACAGGTCTGCTCTACTCTGTAGCGCAACGCTACGGTGACGCAGCGGCCCTGGCTGTCGGAGAATTTCAGATGACAGGGAGCAGTTGGGTCATGAGTAGCCGGTTGAGTGAATGGTTGGGCTGCAAGGACACGGGCATAGATGGCATTATAGCCGTGCTCGACGTTCATCCGGCATTCCAGCCCAGTGAATACTGGTCTGTCGAATTGACGCGATTGTCAGATGAGCGCGCACGTATTGCCATACTGGAGTGTCCCGCCAGCGCAGAGACATTGCCCTACAGCTGGTTTGCGCTTCTCGCACGCGGGATGAGCGGCGGACTGGATGGGCTTGTAAAAGGCGTTGACCCGCGCGCCCGCATCCTCGCCTGCGAGGACAGGGATCTGGCCTGGGATATTGTTATAGACGAGGTCAGCGAAGTGCTCGAAGAGCCGCTCGCGGTGCAGGTGGCCAAGGGTACAGTGCTGTATCAAACGCAACTGGAGGATCGTATCCCATTGCTACAGGTGTAAGTCGGGCGCATACAGCCCTTGCTGGCGCAGTGTGATAGGGTTGCAGCCGAACAGGAATCTACGCACCAAAGAAGACAGCAACATGAAAAAACCGGCACTATCTCTTCTCGCTATTTTTACTCTGGCCAGCGCGCTCACGACCATCGATGTCCGCGCCGCCTCAACCTATTCTCCCGGCGGCTGGTCGACATTGCACCAGGATGCGGGTAACAGGCGTGCGGTGGATACCGATGTACTGTCCCGTGAATACGCCAGCTGGCACGCGCTAGCGAATGCGTCGATACTGACAGCCCCCGTCATCAGCCCCGACGGTAAGGCGATGTACTTCACCACGGGTTTGCCTGAGGGTAATAGCAATCTGTATGCGTATACCTTAACAGGCACACCGCTGTGGCACTCCGCACCCTGGAGCGGCGCAAGTGACGGTGTCGATCCCTGCGCCATCCTTTCCAGCCCCATCGTCGATGCGCAGGGCGATATTTATATCGGTGACTGCAATCAGGTGTTTGCGTACACAGCGAAGGGTGAAGTGAAATGGGTTATTGACCTGCCACCGCTGGCGGAGGGCGACTGGGTTGCAGCGGGTGATCATCCGGTCAATGCCTTCACCACAGCAGCATTTACCACCGACGGAAAACTGCTGGGTGTGACGAATTTTGGCGACGTGCTGATCATAGATCGCGCTACCGGTCGTACACTCAATCAACCCTATCGGTTGCCCGGATTACTGCCGCCCTATGCCACGACAGTCGCGATGCCCGACAGTGTGCTGGGCGATGGACTGATGGATCCCGCGTTCCGGGAGTGGGCCTGGCAATTGATATTCGGTGGCAGTATGCGCTCTGCGAATACTCCTGCGGTGGCGAGGAATGGCCGTATATTTGTCGTGGGCAGCGGCGCGCAGGAAGGGCAGGGGTCACTCTATGCGTTGGATGTGATCCGCTCTGCCTCTGCCTTGACACTGAAGGAGGCGTTTGTCACCAGTATCGGGCTTGGCAGCGGCTCCAGCCCCGCGCTTTCACCGGCGGAGGATCGCGTGTATGTGAGTGATGAGGAGGGCTGGTTCTACAGCATAGACGCCGTCAGCGGTGCCATCGCCTGGAAGGTGAAAACCAATGCTGCTGCCGGTGCTGCAGCTGTTGGTAGGGACGGCACTATCTATGCATTGCAGTCGCACGCTCCGGCTGTTGTGGCGATCGATCCAGATGGCGTCATTCTATGGCAGAGTAATTTTTCCAAGGTGTTGCCCGAACGACTGCCTTCATCCTGGGTGTTCGGTGACCCGGTTGCCACCGGCAACGGCAACCCAATGGTGACTCGCGATGCTGTGCTGGTGCCCGTTGTCTACGGCTACACTATCCCGCTTCTGGGGTTTACCGCGCCCGTGCAGTCCGTGGTTGCAGCGCTTGATCTGAAAACCGGTGAGGCCGTGCGTGATCTGGTCACTCTACCGGGCGATTCCAGCGGTATTACAGCCGTGCTGCCCAACGGTACGATCATTAGCAGTATTGGCGATGTGCTGACATCGGCCGTCAGCCCGCTAAAACCGCTGGTAGATATGCTGCTGCCGGGAGATCTTCGAATGATGGACTCCACCGGTGGTGTGCAGGTAGCGCTGCCGGTCGCCTCGCAGTAGTTGTCAGCGCTATGGGTATTATCGAAAGAATATGTCTTATCGCGGTGCTGGGCATGGTCGCGGCCTGCAATGATATGCAGTACTACACGCAGTCGGTACAAGGTCATCTGGAAATCGTCGGCCAGGCGACAGATATCGAGCAGTTACTCGTGGACGACAGCCTGGCCCCGCAGGTACGCGAAAAACTCGTGCTGGTGTTGCAGGCGCGTGAGTTTGCCGTTGAAGGCCTCCATCTGTCAGTCAACGACAGCTATACCGAGTATGTGGATCTCAAGCGCGGTTATGTCGTCGAAAACTTGTATGCTGCTGAGGAATTCTCCACGCAACTGTATACATGGTGCTACCCCATTATCGGCTGCGCCGGTTACCGTGGGTATTTTGATGTGGCAATGTTGCAGCGTTATCGCGATGTCCTGATCGAGCAGGGCTACGACACTTACGTCGGCCATGTGACGGCCTATTCCACGCTGGGCTGGTTTGATGATCCGGTTCTCAACACCTTTGTTGCACTGCCGGACTACCGGCTGGTTGGGCTGATCTTTCACGAGTTGGCGCACCAGCAACTGTATATCGATGACGATACAGTTTTTAACGAATCTTTTGCCACAGCGGTTGAGCAGGCCGGGTTGGAGCTGTTTTACGCAGACGGCGACGATGCGAATCAGCTGGGCAACTACCGGGCCTACCGCAAACGCGTAAATCAACTGGTGAGTATGGCGGCACAGGCCAGGGAGGAGCTGGAAGGTCTTTATCAGCAGCCGCTTTCTGTTAAGAACAAGCGGCAGCAAAAGGCGCAGGTGTTGCGGCAGCTGGATCATCAATATGCAATGCTGATGAATAATCAGGCAGCGGATGCGCCAGTGCCGGTTGAGTTCAACAATGCCCGGCTGGGTGCGATGGCGGCTTATCATCAGCAGGTGCCTGCGTTTCTGCAGATACTGGCAAGTCACCAACGGGACTTTGTGCCGTTCTATGCGCATGTCAAAAGGCTCGGCCAGTTGCCAGCAGAAGAGAGGGCGCGGTGCCTTGAATCGTGGGGAGAGAAAGCGCGCGTCAGCGAGACAGTTGTCCCAGCTCTCTGCCGGTAGACGTCGCGCTTACTCGCCAGCTAGTGCGGCAGAAACTGCTTGGCAAAAGCCTCAATTCGCCTTTTCTTCTCGTCGATGCCAGACAGCGCAGTGCGACCGTCCTCGTTCAGGAAGTTACAGCCATTCACCATGGTGACGCCAGCGGCCTCCAGACGCTCATGTGTGCCGTCGCCCGGATTCTTGACGCCTGTCCAGATGTCGAATGGTTTGGCGCTGCAGTTCTGCTCTTCGCGCACGGCGCGCAGCGTTGCAAGCAGTGGGTAGATCTCGTCCTCATCGTGTGAGGTGGCCATCCAGCCATCGAAACGGCAGGCTCGGCGCATTGCGGCAGGGGCATAACCGCCTATCATGATAGGCAGTGGCCGGCGGGTGCCCGGTGACATTTTGACCGGAGGGATGTCGTAGTACTGGCCGTGGAACTCTGTCATTTCTCCCGACAGCAGACTGGGAATAATCTCCAGCATTTCGTCTGCGCGCTTGCCCCGTGTGTGGAAATCCTGTCCTGTCATTTCGAACTCTGCTTTCTGCCAGCCCACACCCGCTCCGAGTGTAATTCTGTCATTTGACAGCACCGCTGCAGTAGAGAGTGCTTTGGCCGCGCTCAGCGGGTCGCGCAGTGGCAGTATGTAAATGGTAGAGAGGAAGTGTAATCGTGTTGTGGCCTGCGCCAGTGCGGCGGTCACTACCCAGGGATCGGGCCAGTGGGTGTCCGGGTTCCAGAAAATATTGCCACTGTCACGGTACAGGTACTCATCGACCTGATCCTTGGTGGTTATCAGGTGGTCGCCGTAGGACACACCGTGAAAGCCGAGGTCCTCGCAGAACGTTGCCAGTTCCACCATTTGGTCCATCTCTACAAAGGCCAGTGACTGCCAGAACTTCATCGACTACTCCCTGATAAACGTTGTCAGCCGGGCGGGCCAGAAGCCGCTCGGATCGCGTGAGCAGGTGCTGGCTATGCGTTGATTGCAAGGCATCCGAGCTGCTCTGGATTATAGTTGAAACTATATATTAACTCGGCTATGGTGGCTTTCATAGGTGGATTTCCCCAGCGTGGGGCTTGAATTGTAAGAGGTGATTGCATGTCCGGGTACAGCCGTGAAGAAATGGAAGAGATGATGCGCCGCTGGTTGGCGGTGAATGATAAGGCAGAGCAAGAGGGCAACTGGCGTCATCTTGCGGATTACTATACCGAGGACTGCCTCTACGGCTGGGATACCCCCAACGGCAAATATGAATTTACCGGCCGTGAAACCATACGTGAGACCTGTGTCGGCGCGGCGATGGACCCGTACAAGGGCTGGACATATCCCTACGATAAAATGGTGATTGATGAAACGCGCGGCACCGCAATGGCGACATGGTGGCAGACACCTCCCGGCGCACCGGTGCGCGAGGACGGTTCTTTGATGAGAGTGATAGGTGCTTCCTATTTCAAGTATGGCGGCAACTACCAGTGGAGCGAGCAGTTGGATTTGTATGACTACACTAATATCACCAATTTGATCAAGGAATGTGTCGATAAGGGAATTCTCAAGGAGATGCCTGTTATGTCCAGTGAGCAGGTAACAGAGGGGGACAAGTCGTGAGCGAACACGCAGCTGCTGCGTTGAAACTGCCGCCGCGGGTGAGCGGCGAGAAGCCCGAGATCGGGCATATGGAAGAGTTTGGGGTTAACTTCGCGCGCTTTCTGATGCGTTGTAATGCCGAGTGTGGTGAGCTGGCGGAATTCAATATGGGTGGCCAGCAAACTGTCTTGATGAGCGGCCCCGAAGCGCAGGAGGCGTTTTTAAAAACTCTGGATTTAAAACTGAGTCGCGCCGCCGCCTACCAGGCCACCGTGCCGGTGTTTGGTAAAGGTGTGATCTTTGATGCTCCGCCGGAGAAAATGAAAACCCAGCTAAAGATTCAGGTGGACGCACTGCGTTACCAGAACATGAAAAGCTACTCTACTATCATCTCCAAAGAAGTAGAGGACTGGGTTGCCAGCTGGGGCGATGAGGGCGAGCTGGATTTTCTCGACGAGTTCCTGCGCCTGACACTGAATACCGCGACGCATTGCCTGTTAGGTGCGGATTTTCGTTACCAGTTAACCGATGAATTCAGAGAGCTTTACCACGCGCTGGAAAAGGGCCTGCAGGCGATCGCATTTGTCGATCCCTATATGCAGCAACCGATCTTTGATGCACGGGATAAAGCCCGTGAACGGCTGCAGGAACTGATAGGCGGCATTATTGCTGAGCGACGCGCCAATGACGGTGTCGCCTACGGCGATGCGCTGGAAACATTTATGGCGGGTACATACGCCGACGGCAGTCACCTCGATGACAATGAGATCACCGGGTTGGTCATCGCCACCATGTTCGCCGGCCACCACACCAGTTCGGGCACCGCGACGTGGACGCTGACCGAATTGGCGCGCCAGCAACCGTATGCCGATGAGGTGCTGCAGGAACTGCAGGCGTTGTTTGGAGACGGCACGCCGATCACGTTTGAATCGCTGCGCGAGATTCCACGGCTGGAGCGCTTTATCGAGGAAGTGCTGCGTTTGCATCCGCCTCTTATTCTTTTGATGCGCCGTGTGATCGAGGATATCGACTACAACGGCACCCTGATAGCAGCCGGTAAGACAGTGGCGATTTCCACTTTCGGTTCGCATCGCAATACGGACTATTTCCCCGACCCGGAGCGCTTTGACCCGCACCGGCCCAAGCCCGACACACTGTTTGCCTATATTCCGTTCGGCGGTGGCCCGCACAAATGTGCGGGCAATGCCTTTGCCATGATGCAGTTGAAGGCGATTTTTGCGGCCCTGCTGCCGCGCTACGAGTTTGAACTGGTCGATCCGGACGAGAGTTATCAGGATGATTTTTCTGCGATGGTTCTCAAACCCAGTGGGCCGTGCCGCCTGCGCTACCGGAAACGCTGTTAGGCTAAGGGTATGGCGATGAAAATTTTAGTCGATCTGGCGCTTTGCCAGGGTCACAGCGTCTGTCTTGGCGAGGCCCCTGAGGTGTTTGATGTGGTCGATCAGGACGAGGGCTATCCGCAGGTCAAAGTGTTGCTGGAGAACCCACCTGAGGCATTGCGCGAGAAGGTTATGAATGCGGCGCGCTACTGTCCCAATAATGTGATTACGGTGCTGGAAGATCAGTGAAAATTCTGATTACAGGTGGCACTGGTTTTGTCGGCTCGCATGTCTGTCGACAGTTGATGTCAGGCGGACAGACGGTGCGTTTGCTGGTGCGCAATGCCGACAAGGCGCACGCCTACTATAGCGAACTGGGGGAGGGCATTCCTGAGTTGGTGGTGGGTGATGTGACTGATCTGGCCTCGGTGCGAGACGCACTTGCGGGTTGCGATGGCGTGGTGCATGCGGCTGCAGGCACGCCGATACAGGCCGGAGCTGTCGAGCAGTTGTTTGCAGTCAACGTCGACGGCGTGAAGCACGTGGTGGGTAGTGCGCTTGAGCTGGGTCTTAAACATATTGTTTGTATCTCCAGTATCACCGCGATTTTTGACCCTGATGCGGCGAAGGTCACGGCCGATGCACCACCGGTTCAATCTAAGCTGCCCTACGGTCAGAGCAAGGTGCTGGCAGAAACGTATCTGCGGGTATTGCAGGAACAGGGCGCGCCGGTCTCTATTGTTTACCCCGGTGGTGTAATCGGCCCTGATGATCCGGGTTTTTCCGATTCGTTCAAAGCGCTTAAACACCGTATGGAGAACGGCTTTCGTCTATTTGGTGACGGCGGTATTCAGTATGTCGATGTGCGTGATCTGGCTGCTCTGGTGTGCTCCCTGGTGATCGAGGGCGGTTCTGGCCGGTTTTTGCTGCCGGGTGTGTACAGCACATGGACACAGTTGGCCGATACTATCGAAGCCGTATCCGGCTGTCAGCTACAGCGTATTCCCGCTCAGGGTTGGAAGTTGCGCCTGATTGGACGACTCACAGATTTTGTCAGGCTCTTCAAAGCAGTGGACTCGCCGATTTCTGCGGAGACCATGCGCTATGCCACGCTGTGGCCCAACATCAAAAATTCAGACGAGCTGGCGGCGCGGGGGCTGGCGTTGCGCTCCTCACGTGAGACGTTTTCCGATGCGATAGCGTGGATGATGAAAGCGGGGTATTTGGCACCGGAATTATGCCCGCGGTTAGCTCTGCATGAATGATTCCTCGAACAAGCCGCAGGGGCAGCCGTTTTACTTCGATGACCACGTGGTCGGTGCCGAGCACGCGGCCGGCTCCTATACTGTCAGCGCGCAGGAAATTATAGCGTTTGCTACACAGTGGGACCCACAGCCCTGGCATACCGATGAAGCCGTCGCAAAGGAATCGCATTTTGGTGGGCTCACCGCGTGTTCTGCTCACATATTTTCTATCTTTTGTATCACCAGTCAGCGCTGGAAAAGTGGCGTCGTGCAGCAGGCCGTGGCAGGCCTGGGCTTTGATGAAATGCGTATGCACAAACCGGTTTATGCCGGCGACACGTTGCGCTGTATCTCGGTCATCGATACGGCAAGAGCGTCACGCAGCAAGCCGGATTGCGGCATCGTTATCTATCACACCCATCTGGTAAACCAGCGCGATGAGCGGGTGTTCAGTATTAAGGCCTCTTCACTGATGGCCAGAGATCCAGCGCGAATGACCTGAGGAGTCGTTGCTGAAGGCACTCAGCCCTGTACATGTAATCGGCGCCCGAAACGGTTAAACCGGCCAGGGCGGATAAGAATAACGCAACAATTACATAGGTAGGTTCCACGCATGAAACACCTGTCTGTTTGTCCTGGAATGCATGTAATTTCCGCCGTGCTGCTCACTGTGCCGTTAGTTTCGTGGGGGGCACCTGCACTGGAGGAAGTATTCGTTACCGCTGAACGGCGCATGGAGTCTTTGCAGGATGTGCCGATCTCCATTGTTGCCTTCAATCAGGAGGCGCTGGAGAACCTGGGCATCTCCGACATCAAGGATCTTGCCGCACAGGTCCCCAATGTGCAGATAGGGGAGTTTACCGGTTCAGCGACAACGGTACGCCTGTTCATTCGCGGTGTCGGCCAGGCTGATGTGCAGATAACACAGGACCCCTCAGTTGCCCTGTACATGGATGGCGTCTATATCGGCTCGTCAGTCGGTACCGCGTTTGAGACTGCCGATCTACAGCGCATTGAAGTGTTGCGCGGGCCGCAGGGCACGCTGTATGGGCGCAATGCCACTGGCGGCGCTATCAATATCATCACCCGGGAAGCCGACCCCGATGGTCTGAGAATCAAGCAGCGTTTTAACGTTGGCAACCTCGATCTGTTCCGTTCGACCAGTCTTGTCAATGTGCCGATAAAAGAAGGTGTGGCCGCAGTAAAACTGGCCTACACCACCTACAGCCGCGATGGCTGGGTCGACAATCTCGGGCGGGGCGAAGACTTCGGCATAGAGGACAGGGAGACTTTCACCGGTGATTTTCACTGGAATATCGGCGACACACAGGAGCTGAACTACCAGTACGGGCAGAGCGCTATCAAGGATACATCGCGCCTGTCACAGACACTGGGGTTTGATCCCGCGGGCGGCCCTGGTGCTGCACTTGTCGTGTTTGAGAACCCTGCCGTTAATGCCAACGGTCAGCCGGTGGAGGCAACGGGAGATCGCCTGGATAAAGCCACCGCCTTCGATGAACAGTTAAAGGGTGATGTGCAGATCCATGCCCACACGTTGAATTACGCGTGGGAGATAGACGACATACTGACGTTAAAATCCATCACCGGATACCGCGACGTCAATGCCTTTACGCAGAACTCCCAGGTGCCCAGCGCCTCCTTGCAAGGTCTCTATTCCATCACCAACGGTATTACCGATACATCCTTTAATCAGTTCACGCAGGAATTTCAGTTGCTTGCAGAGACCGACAGCTTCAGTTGGGTGGGAGGGATTTTCTACTATGAGGATGAAGGTAATGAGACCAACAGCGGCAACAGTAATGGCTCTGAAAATATTCCACCCGGCCAAAAAATCGATTACACCTCGACCAAGAACAAGTCGTTGGCAGCCTATGGCCAGATCACCTGGACGCCCCATCGGCTGGACGACAAATGGCATTTTACGCTCGGCGCCCGCTATTCGGAGGACGAGCGCAAGGCCTATCGGGACAATAGCCGGGTGTCGTTCGGATTTGGTGGCGGACCCAATGGTATCCCTGCATTTCAGGCGAATTACGATCAGGACTTCAGCAAGTTTAATCCGGGCTTCACGGTAGACTATGATCTCAATGCGAACGCTAATGTCTACGCCAAGGTGGTGACGGCCTACAAGGCCGGTGGCACCAGCCAGCGTTCCACCAGCGTCGCTAATTTTCAGGAGGGGTTTGATCCGGAAGAGCTGACATCCTATGAGATAGGCTACAAAGGCGATCTGGCGGATAGCCGTGTGCGTCTCAATGGCGCGATTTTCTACATGGATTACAGCGATTATCAGCAGAGCGTGGCGACCGGCAATAATCCTGGCGAACGGGATTTTGTCAATATTGATAGTGCAGATATTAAAGGTATAGAGCTGGATGTCTCGGTGGCTGTCACCGATGAACTCACTGGTACGTTCAGTTACGGCTACCTGAATTCCGGCTTTGGTCCCGAGACCATCACGTATCTCGGCCTCGATGCCAGTGCCCCCGGTGGCTTATCACAGCGCACCGAACAGCTGACAGACGATCTGGCGCTGGCACCGAAACACAGTGCGACGGTCGCTCTGGATTACAGCCGCGCCCTCAGCTTTGGCGTGTTCACTGCCAATATCAATGCTCAGTATCAGGACAAGATAAACTCGGGTGTCAGTGAACCCACCGGCTATCTGGATAAGCGGACGCTGTTGGGTGCCACGCTGTCAGTCTCAGAAATACAACTGGGAGCGGGCTACGGTGAACTCAAAGTCTTGCTATGGGGTAAGAACCTCACGGACGAGGAGTACTTTATCGGCAATATCCGTCAGACCGGATTCGATCTGCTGGGCTTTACCGACGGGGTGGGCACCTTTGGTGATCCGCGCACATACGGGATCACCCTGGAGTACGAGTATTTCTAGCGGCGCCGCGTTAATCCACCGGTTGCTGAATATCACTGATGCTGGGCCCGATGCGCTGCGCAGCTTTATGCATCAGTTCGCGGTCAAAGCCGAAGACTTCGATGGCACGCTCTCCGAGTATGCTGCGGATTTCGCTCTCTTCCACATCGTGGAATGTCTCGCGTAGCTTGTGCATGGTATTGGGCCAGGTGCCCTCCATGTGCGGGTAGTCAGAACCCCACATCAGCTTGTCCACACCGATGGCATGGCGACTGCCGATCTCATGCGGTGCGAGAAAAGATGCGCCGATAAAGCAGTTGCGTTGAAAGTATTCTTGCGGGGTCAGTGACAGATCCTTCATGAAGTGCGCAAAGAT
This sequence comes from Halioglobus japonicus, assembly GCA_902705825.1. GTDB lineage: Bacteria > Pseudomonadota > Gammaproteobacteria > Pseudomonadales > Halieaceae > Marimicrobium. Next base: position 30,494 of record CACSIL010000013.1, read on the forward strand.
CGGATTGTCGATCTTGAATTTAAGCACCCGCAGTGTTTCGAGGATCCAGCCGCATCCGGTTTCGGTGAACACCATTTTCAGATTCGGGTGGCGCTCAAAGACCCCCGACCACAGCAGCGCGGTGAAAGGGCGGTGCGCCCACATATCCACTTCACTGATAAACATCATCGTGGCGCAGGGCACATCGCCGTAGTCTGGTGACCACCCGGAATGGGTGTGGATGGGCATATTCAGTTCTTCGCAGACACTCCACAGCGGCGCATAGCGCTTGTAGTCGTGGTAGAAGGGGTTGGGGCCGGTGCTGGTAGGCAGCAGTATGCCGCCAAACAGCCCGCTTTTGTGTGCTTCGCGCACCTCGTTGACCGCTACCTGAATATCGTCGACATTGATAATCGCTACACCAGCGTGACGACCGGGGTTCTTGCTGCACATATCCGCCAGCCAGAGATTGTAGGCGCGATTGCCAGCCAGACTCTGCTCGGGTGTGACCTCGTGACGGTACTGCATCAGTCCTGCGCCGAAAGGAGCCATCTGTGGAAAGATGATCTCGCCGGCAATGCCGTCGGCCTCCAGTTCCTGCAGGCGAACATCGGGTTCATATTCACCGCGCCGGGGGGCGATCATGCTGTCGGGATCGCACAGGTAATCCCAGAGTTCAGCATCGGTCGCTCTGGCAGCCTTGCCCGCCGCAGAGGGGTCCATACGCCCTGCGCCCTGGTCGCCGGACCGGCTGTTGAAATCCTCGGCAGCCTCCTGATCAAAGAACGTGCCCATGCGCTTCATCATTTCGCGCGCATACTGCAGCCACCAGGTATCTGCGGCCGCATGCAGTGATTTTGGCAAATAGGGCTTATACCCTTCTGGCAGTGCGCCAGCATGACAATCGGAGCTGATTATCACCACGTTGGACATAGGTTTTTCTCCGTGAAATTCAGGCAATGCACTGCAGTGTATTTTAGCGAGGATGTACTTAGCAAGTTGACTGCGCAACACTATCAATAGCATGCTGTGGGTCGGCATTAGCTTTGTATCTATTGCGGGAGCAGTCAATGGAGTTTGTAGTAAACGCCGACCTGGGTTTTACCAGACCTGAAGAGGTCGTCGATGGTAACGACGCCCGCGGTCTGAAGCGGGCCGTCACCCGGCCTGTCGACGAAGAGTTTTCCCGGCAGTTTGAATTTCGGCGTTGTCAGGTTCGCGACTGGTCTGCGCCGGGGCAGCCTCGGCTCAATTTCCGCAAGATGGGATTCGAATCCATCAATCTGTCGCACAGTGATTCCCTGCAGACCCTGCTGGCGCAAATCCGTGAGGCCGGTGATATTTCCGCAGAGCAGGCTCGACACTTGCGTCGCCTGCTGACTGGCAACGTCTACCCCCTGTCGGGTGGCTCCTGCCTGAAGGTGTTGCAGGTAGCGCCCGAGGGCCTGATCATGCGCCAGGGCGGGCCCAACGGCCTGAAGGTCGATCCGGATGTCGAGATAGGGGAGATGAATGGTCACGACGCTGCACTGGCGATTCACGGTGATCAGGATGTGCGCGGGACTCCACTGAAGCAGATGATGCGCGGCTTTGCACCCTGGATGTTCCGCCACCAGACCCCCGATGGCAGCAACCGTCTTTCTCCGCTGGTGTTAGTGAACCTGTGGGTTCCGCTGCAGCAGGTGACCCGCCCACTGACACTGATGGACAGGCGAACACTAAAGCCACGAGAGCACCAATTGCGCTATGCACTGCCCACCGATGAATTTTTGGACCGAACCGAAGACATGAGCCAGAACGATATCTGGGCGTTTCTTCATGACGATGCCCAGCAATGGTATTTCCATTCACATATGGCGCACGATCAGGCCTACGTTTTCGATACCCTGGGAGAGCCTCATGGTTCTTTCATTCTCCCCGGAGAGGAACTCGCCGAGCACTGTTATCTGCAGCTGAAATTCTTGCGAGAGAAACTGGCTGCGGGTGAAGTCGTGGAGCGTCCTGCCCGTGCCGCAGTAGACCTGTCCCACGTCGCCACTGAGCCGCTGCGGCAGGCTATAGAGTCTATGACGAAGCTGGTTGCATCAGCGCCGGTGGATAAAATCGGTCAGCCTGTGGTGGATGTGTGGCTGGCGCGTGCAGCGGAGGCTATGGACAGTGTGGTGAGGAAGTCACTCGAAATGCGCGTGGTCGCTTTGCTGTTGCCCAACATCTGGCCATTTAATCGATCCGTCAATCGCTGACGGCTATCGTTCAATCGCTTTCTGCGGGCTTTTTGAAGGGTATAAATGCAAAAAATCCAGCCCGCTTGAAGCGGGCTGGATTTGGGATAGATGAGGCGTTGCTTACGCTTTGGCGCGTCGAGTCCAGCCCAGACCTGCAAGGCCAAGACCGATCAGTGCCAGCGTCGCTGGAACCGGGGTATCGCTAGGACGCTCCAGAGCAACAATCGAGGAAGACCAGCTACCAGATTGGTTGCCAGTACATACGCCAGCTGCACCTTGGCATGTACCATTGGCAGTGAAGTTACCCAGGAAGGCTGTTGGATCGAAGCCCGCGCCAGTTACCGTGCCGCCCATTGTGAACGATTTGGAATCTGTGCAGAGTCCACCGGCACAAGCGATAGGGTTGGTGGTGATGCCAGAGACGCTGGTCAGGGTGAAGCTGAAGCCGCCAACACTATAGATCACACCGCCGGGAGCGATTGTGTCGATATCGGTAGTGGCAGTGACACCAGCAGTACCGCCGAAATCCCCAGTGGCGCCGCTAGCGATAGTCGGTGCACCAATGTCGAATGTCGTCAGATCGCTAACGATATTGCCAAGGGTATCCAGACCATCAGAGAAAGAGATGCTGCCGCTGATGAATGCCGCACTGGCCGGCGCCGATAAGCTGGCCGCTAATAGCGCGGCAGCTGATATTCCTGCGAATTTTGTTTTCAAGGTCGTTCTCCTCATAATAAGTGTAATCCCCTACACGAAACGAAAAGCTCCGTTTGGCTAGATTAAAGCAATCACCGTGCCAAAAACAAAAAATTCTTTAATATCAATAGCATAGAAAAATAGCTTTGAGGGCGGAAATCTCATTTGTAAAAATAGCTGACACTCTAAAGGGGTCGATTTCGGTGCATCGGGAATGAAGGATTGAACTGAGGGGGCGTGCGGCTCCGGCATCGCCAGCGGTGTTTATGGGGTGATGGCCCTGGGCTCGCGCCACATCAGCCATACCGGTGGTGCCGAAGCCGCAAACTGGATTTGTTGCTGCACTTTGAAGCCGTGGCCCTCATAGAATGCCAGATTTTCCTCTTTGGAATTCTCCAGATAGGCGGGCATGCCCTCTTCATCGCACTGCCTTAGAATATGGGTGATCAGTGCTGAGCCCACTCCCTGACCTTTGTTGCCCGGCGTAACGCCGATTGCAAAGAGATAGTAGTGCGGTGTTTTGGGGTGGTATTTTTCTGTCTTTGCGCCACTCAGTAGCATGCGGTAGACCCCGGTTAGACCACCGAGCTTCATTATTTTACGCACACTGGATAGTTTCACCGGCCACTTCAGTTTCTGGTGTGGCCCCAGCCAGGCGGCGGCACCGCGTCCCTGCGGGTCCAGATAGCTGAGTTGATGGGGAAAGAAAACAGGCAGTGTTATCTGGAAAAATGGCAGCAGTGTCGCAGGGTGGTTGCAGGTCCAGTTGATGACCGGATCGTCCGCAAAAGCCTCGGTGATGATGCGAGTGGCCTTATCGGAATTGGCGGTGTCTACCGGGGTGAATTTCATAGTCGAAGGGCTGCCTGATACTTGCGGATGCTGGCTGCAAATTTACCACAAATGCAGTGCCAGCGTGTCACCTGATTCACCTCGGCATTGCCTGTAGAACCCAGGGGGCGCAAGGCTTGGCCTCACTGCGATAGCGCGTCGATAAACGCCATAATCTGCGCCATAGTCTCGCGGGGGTGAAACAGGAAAGCGGAAACGTGTGTTCCCCAGCGTTTCTTCCAGGCGAGATCGGGGTGGTGCAGGTCGATGACCGGGGCCGTCCACAGAGTGACGTGCGGGTTGCGCTGCGCCAGTTCCCGGCTGTAGCGGGCCCGGGTAACCGGGTCGTCGGGATCCTGAATTGCCAGTATGGGGATGTCCAGTTCCGCAGCGCGTTCCAGTGCCTGCTCCTCGCCTGTGGGCAGGCCATAAAACGCTGTCGCCGCCCACGCCGAGGCCGCGAAAAGTGCCGCTGGCAGGCCGGTGGCGACAAATGCACCCTGTTTGAAAGTGTCTGCAGTGTCCAGCAGGCTGTCGAGCAGGATGAGCCCATCGAGTCGGGCGCCGTGGTGAGCGGCCTGTATCAGCGTTGCTCCGCCCATTGATATACCCATTGCAAACAGCGGGAGCTGAGGGGTTTTCTTCCTTGCCCACTCGATGGCGGCCTGGGCGTCGTATCTTTCGCTGCGGCCAAACTGCAGCCCGTGTCCGTCGTCACCTGACTCGCCGTGGTTACGCAGATCGACCACGGCTATTGAGACGCCCCGGTCGACCATCGCACGGTAAAACCCCAGAGAGCCAAAATAGTTGCTGGTGCGGTTGGAACCGCCGCCGTGGATAAATACCAGCGTCGCCCTGGCATTGTCTGCGGGCATCCACCAACCCGCGAGTTGCAACTCATTATCCTGGGGTGTGACGACAAAGTCTTCGAACGCCAGACCCACCGCAGCAGGTGTGGTTGTCACCGCGCTGCGCTCGGCGTTGTGGATAGCTTCCACGGGGATCGCCACGAGCATCGTGTAGCCGAGTGCAATACACAGCAGGGCAACGATAGACCACGCTATTTTTTTCACTGGGGAGCCCCGCACACTGGTAAAGCACGCATGGTAACCACACGGGATGGGGGCGAACAAGCGCACGTCAAATGCGGGCGGTTCGGTTTTGGTGTTCCAGCGGCAATGTGAACACCGCAGAATGTCCCGGTTCCCAGCGAGAATAGGCCCCTTTTTATGAGCATGGATGATCGGGCCAAACAGGAGGGCGCATGAATAGGCGTGGTGTAAGGCGCAGCGCGGGCGAGAGCATGCCCCGGGCAGGCAGCGATTGTTGCGCGCCCGGGGAAGAACCAGAGCACAGCAAGTCAGGCACGCAGGAGGTTGTTCCAACTACCATTGAAATCAGTGATGATGACTATCGAACAGTGCACCTGCCCTGCGACACACTGGAGGAAAGCGGCAACAGCGAGCCCGGGCATTAACCCGGGCTAATGCGCGGTTGCTGGTGTTATTCCTGCGGCGTAATGGCGTTAATGTGATCCAGAGCTTCGCTGTATTCGTTCAGCAGCCGGAACACGATATCGCGACAGGATTCTATGCTGTTGATTTGGCCGACCACCTGGCCTACCGGGTTAAAGGCGACTTTCTGACATTCACCGCTGCCCGCATAGCGGTGTGTGCGGCGCACAGCATCGAAGGTGAGATAGCCCTGTAGCGGCATCGGAAGCGTATCTGGCGTATCGTCCCGATCCCAGGCTTCGGTCCATTCGTTCTTGAGCATGCGCGCTGTTTTGCCGGTGAAAGACCGTGAGCGCACAGTATCTTCGGAGGTGGCGGCCATGTATGACTCGCGCTGTGCGGGTTCGGCATTGGCTTCCTCGGAGTTTAGCCACATCGATCCCAGCCAGACACCGGCAACGCCCATACTCATCGCAGCCAGAATCTGGCGTCCGTTACCGATGCCGCCGGCAGCCAGTACCGGCAGCGGGGCGACGGCATCGACCATCTGTGGCCAGAGAATCATCGAGGTCACTTCACCGGCGTGGCCGCCGCCCTCGGAACCCTGACAGACCACAAAATCCAGCCCGGCATTTTTATGGTTGATACCGTGCTTGAGCCGTCCGGCCAGTGCGCCGATCAGGCGGCCGGAATCATGTACCTGCTTGATGATATCGTCGGGTGGGGTGCCAAGCGCATTCACGATCATGCGGCACTTCGGACGCGTGAGGGCCTCGTCTACCAGCAGTTGCGCCTGCACGGCGGAGAAGCTGAGGCTCACTTCGTCGTCCTGGTCGGGCCACTCCGGTACGCCGGCATCTGAAAGCAGCTTGTTGACAAACTCGCGGTGTTGCTGGGGGATGGCATCCTGCAGCATGGCGACCAGCTCTTCCGGGCTGGTTTTATCCATGCCCTCGTATTTCTGGGGAATGGCGGTGTCCACACCATAGATGTGATCTCCGATATGCGCATCGATCCAATCGAGTTCCTCTTTCAGCTTGGCCGGAGAAAATCCTACCGCGCCGAGTACACCGATACCTCCGGCCTTGCTCACAGCAACGACCACATCACGGCAGTGAGTGAAAGCGAAAATGGGTACGTCGATACCCAGTTGTTTACAGAAATCAGTTTGCATATCTATGCCTCGTTAGTCGTCGCTACCAAAGAAGGGTTTTTAACGATCTTCACGTTAACGGATTTGCGGTGGCGTAAGAATGGCGTAAGAGGCCGGGAAAAGTAGCAAAAGTTGACCTGGCCCGTTAGGCGAGGGCCCTCAGTCTCGATAAAAAGGCGCCCGCGATGTCGATCCGGTGGTTGTAGCTGCCCCAGCTCCGGGTAAACTGTGAAAAATGGTTACGTACCGGGGGCGTCATTTCCTCCGTTTTTTGTTATAAACAACGGAACTAGAATGCGGACCCTATTTGGCGCTTTGCAATGGAGAATACGGACATGATTAAAACCCTGAAGAACTGCACTATCGCAGTGGGGATATTGAGTGCTGGAAATGCCTCAGCTGGCGGCCTGTGGTTGAATGAATATGGAGACTTTGCCGGTGGTAGGGCCGCCGCAGGTGCCTCAGCGGGCACGGATGACCCAATGACCCTCGCCTACAACCCGGCCAGTATTCTGCGTTTGGACGGCAGCCAGTTGTTCGTTTCCGCAGGTGCCATTTTTGGCAATATGAATTTTGATGTGAAGTATAGCAATCCGCGCAATGGCTATGAGGATGGTGGAAATGCAGGGCAGGTTTCCCCGCTGGCCTCGATGAGCTATGTCAACGATTTGAATTCCGACAAATGGAGTGTCGGTATCGCACTCGGCGGTTTGTCCGGTGCCGGCATGGACTACAATGACGACTGGGCGGGACGTTACCAGGCAACGAAGGTTTCACTTACCCTTTTGGCGCTGTCTCCTACGGTCGCGTACCAGGTGACGGAGAAGTTATCGCTGGGTGTGTCGGCACAGTTTGTATACGCAGACCTCGAACTGGATATGGCTGTTCCTCGCCTCGACCCCGCCCTGCAGGACGGCAAGGGTTCCCTTGATGGCGATGACTACAAGACAGCATTTGCCCTGGGTGTGCTGTATGAAATGTCTGACGTTACGCGTTTCGGCTTGTTTTATCAGAGTGAGGTTGATGTCAAGTTTGATGGCGATCTAAAGGTAGCGATACCTGCAGACAACGCAGTGGGCGCAGCGATAGGGGCTCGCAGCGCAGCTACCGATACCAGCATGAACTTTGCTCAGTATGCGCGTTTCAGTGTCCACCAGGTTATGGACGAGCGCTGGAGTGTAGATTTTACCGTGGGCTGGGATAACTGGAGTGCTATGGACAATGTGCTTGTCTCCACCCAGTACGGTGCTGCGGGAATCCCGACGCAATGGCGTGACACCTACCATTATGCCTGGGGTGCCCAGTACAAACTGAATGAAAATTGGGATCTCACCGGTGGCGTTGCCTACGACACTAACCCCGTTGATTCAGAATATCGCAATGCGCAACTTCCGGTCGATAGGCAAATACGCTACGCGGGTGGCGCACAGTACTCACTGAAGGATTCCCTGACGATCGGTGGCTACCTCATGTACATGGATCTCGGTAGCTCGCGCATTACAGCACAGCGCTTTGGTGGCGATTTTGAACACAATGATGCGCTGCAGCTGGCCGTGAACGCGACCTGGACGTTCTAGGTTGTTGCACTAGAACAGTACTACCGAAGGCGGCGTCCCGGCCAGGGTAGGAAACACCTGGTATGGGCGCCACTATAACCCAGGAATGCCGCCACTAAGTGGGCGGTGCTACCGGCATATACACCGGCCCCTGGCTGCCGTAGGCCTGCATGTAATATTGCTGGCCGCAGCGGTAATAGATGACGCTGTTGACGGTTTCGGTCTGTGCCGCGCAGGGCAGTCCACCTGACGGGGCTGGCGTATTTACCACGGTGTTGTTGTAAGTGGTCGTTGATGTGCTTTCGTGGGACGCTGAGGCCGCTGCCGCGCCTATCGCAGCGCCCGCGACCAGACCCACTGCCGCCGAGCCACTGTCCCAGTCATCATTGTCATGGTCGTAATAATTTGGTGGAGGGTAGTAGCCGGGAGCGGGTGGTCGGTAGTAGTTGCCATTGTAGGATTGCTGGTAATTCTGCTGGCGGTTGTCGGCACCCTGCTGGCGGGCCTGAACATTCTGGTTAGACGCATCCTGCCGCTGGTGCTGGTTACTGGCAGACTGGTTCTGTCGGTTTTCCTGATTGGTAGCGGTGGTAGATGAAAATGCATCCTGCCGCTGGGCCTGGTTGGATGACATTGAGCCTTCCCGGGTCGACAGGCCACTGCTGCGATCTTGTCCTATTCTGTCTGCGAAACCCCCGCGATCCCCTCCGCCGGAAAAACCGCCGAAAGAGGCTGCCCCGCCACGCGAAAATCCGCGGGCAAAAAGATCGGGTGATACGCTAGTGAAAACCAAACCGACAGTGAGTAACGCGCCGAATCCCAAGAGTCCCGGACGACTGTTCATTGTTGTTCTCCTGCTGTTGGTGGTGCTGCGCCAGTTGCGGCCTCGGGCGTAAAACTTGCTGCAAGCGGTATTTCCCGCGCATCGGCCGGTGGTTCAAAGCGGAATGTCTTGTGTGCAAAGCTGGGATTAAAATTCCAGTTGGAGAAATTGGCCCAGAACTGCGGCTGCGCTGGCTGCGTTCGGTAGGTAAGGATTATGCGCAGAGGCAATGCCTGATTCCCGGTGGTAATCCAGGCCTGGAAGTCGACATCCTTTGTGCGGCCGGCAATATGGTGGGTCAGCTCACCGAGGATATCTGTTTCTTCAACGTAGGCGATATCCGTCATGCGCTTTTCCAGTTCCTGCGGGAAGCGGTTCATTATCATCATCGCCAGCGGCAGGCGCATGTGCAGGTCATTGAGAAAGTAGTTGATGGTGGCATCAATATCACCCGGTTGCGGTACTTGGGAGTAAACGTTGGCGGTGCTGTCGGCGATCGTGATCATCTTGCCGTCGAACAGGACAGATTCTCCTGTGCCGTTACTGGTGGTGACGTCACTCAACACGAGTGCGGGACGCTCCACAGAGAGTTGACGCGCCTCTCCGAACTCAATTTTCTGCCCATCCTCCTGCAAGGTGTCGTAACCGATGCGAATGTCTGTCTGGAACTTCTTGGCATCGGCCAGCTCGGAGGCCATCCTCAGCAAAAGCGCTTTGGCTGTTTTTTGTGACTCTGCCAAAGGTGCTGATGCACTGGCGTTGGCTGCTGTTGTTGCACCGGGGGGCGCGGGTGTTTGCGCCTGTACGCTGGAGGTACAGGCCAACACCAGTAAGGCCAGCAGTGTTTTTATGGAACGGATATGATTCGCGATGGGCATTAGCAAACTCCAATGAGGCTGGCGCGGGGGGCTCAGTGTGCGTCAACAGATTCTAGTTCAATACACGCCGGTTTTGATATCCTTACAATCAGTATTTTTGCGTGTGAGCTCGTGTTTCCGATGCAATGGATCAGTAAGGTAGCTCTCACTCGCACCGTTCCTCCAATTAGCGGGTTTGTCCTAGCCCGGTCTGGACGATGGGCCGATCGCTGCTAGTTATTCAGAGCGCAACGCCTCAATCGGATCAAGTGCTGCGGCATGCATTGCCGGCGATATGCCTGCGGCCAGGCCCACGCCACAGCTGAGGGCCAACGACGCCAGCATAAACTCTGGCTGCAGGCTGATCGGCAATCCCGGTGCAAAAGTATTCAGCGTGATCACCAGCACGGCCACTATGCTCAGCCCTAGCAATCCACCCAGGGCGGACAACAGCACAGCTTCCCCGAGGAACATCCATAGAATCTGTTCCCGTGTGCAGCCCACTGCACGCAACAGCCCGATTTCCTGGGTGCGCTCCTTCAGTGCTGTTGTCATGATGGTGAGAACACCCACGCCGCCGACCAGCAGTGCGACTCCGCCCAGAGCGCCAACGGCCATTTTTAGCATGGATAGAATCTTGTCCAGTGTGGAGAGCATGTCCTCCTGTGTGAAGAGCGTGAAGTCCTCATCACCGTGGCGCCGAATCAGCAGTGCTTTCACGCGATCACCCATCTCTTGCGATGTCGTGGTGTCCCGGAAGACGATGTCGATTTCCATCAGGCTCTCTTTGTTAAACATCTGCATAGCGAGGTCGGCCGGAATATAGATTGCATCATCCAGGTCGAAACCCAGTAACTGCCCCTTGCTTTCCATCACGCCAATCACGCGAAAGCGGGTGCCACCGACACGTACATAGCTACCCAGCGCATTGCCGGTGCGAAATAACTCCTGCTTAACGCGAGAGCCTATCACTGCAAAGTAGCGTGAACTCTCCAGGTCGCCGGCCGGTAGAAAACGCCCCTGAGCAACGTTGAACCGCCAGGCGCGATCCATGTCGGGGCCCACGCCGATGACATCGGTATCCCTGCTGTATTGCCCGGCTTCAATCTTTGCCGTGCCCTGAATGACCGGCACCACCGCTTCCACATGTGGAAGCTTACCCAGATGGGTGGCGTCGGCCAGCGACAGCGGACGGATGGTGGTTAGCAGACCCGTCATCCCTACGGTAGTCGTTTTGCCGGGAGTGACTGCAATAATGCGGGTACCGAACTGGGAAAAGCTGTCCATCAGATACACGCGAACCCCCTCGCCGATGGACGTGAGCAGGGTAACTGCCGCGATGCCTATGCTGATGCCGAGTGCCGTTAGAAAACTGCGCAGACGGGCAGTGGTCACCGCGTGGAATACCCAGCGCAACCAGTCACTCAAGAGCATGGCGATCTACTTTTTGCCCAGTGCATCAACGGGCTCCATATTGGCGGCCTGCTGCGCGGGCAGCCAGGCAAAAAGCACGGCGGTTCCTATCGCCAGTGTCAGCGACGCCCATATGGCCCAGGCCGGAGGTGCAAACGGCACGTCGGGATACATCTTTGTGCCCAGAAACACGATCAGGTAACCGACCAGAATACCCAACACTGCGCCGGTCGCTGCGATCAGTGCAGCCTCGGTGAGAAACAGTGTGCGCACCTGTGATGAGGGTGCGCCTATGGCCTTGAGTAAGCCAATCTCCGCGGTGCGCTGCTTCACTGACATCAGGGTCACATTCATCACCAGTATGCCCGATACCACAAGGCTTATCGCACCGATACCCGCCACGGCCAGTGTCATCACCTGCAATATACTGTCAAACGTGGAGAGCATGGCGTCCGGGCTGATAATCGTCACATCCTGTTCGCCGTTGTGCAGTGCCTTCATCTGTTCAGCGATAGCGGATTTGACAGCATCAACCTGATAGTTCTCCTTCACTTTCAGTGTCACGCGGAACAGGCCGTGGACATTGAACACCGCCTGTGCCGAAGCAACCGGAATGAAAATTGCCTCGCTCAGGTCTGCGCCAAAGGAGTCACCGGAGCCTGCCAGTACACCGACCACGCGAAAGCGGTAATCGCGCAATCGAACCCACTGGCCGACAGCGCGACCATTGTCAAAGAGTGCTTGCTTGAGCTTCTGCCCAATAACGGCGACCTGCTTTCCCTCGCCCAGTGCAAGTTCGGGGAGCGCGCTGCCCTGGGCAATCTCCAGTTTACGCAGCGCGAAAAATGCCGCGGTGGTGCCGACAACCATGCTGTCACGCTCTCGGGCTTTGTACGAAACCGGGCCATTGCCCATTACCATCGGCGCCAGCGCAGTCACGCCCGGCACCGCGCGCTGCAACACCTCCATCTCTTCCAGGGTAATCGCGCGCGCAGCGACACCTGTCATCGGCGGCATGCCGCCAGTGGTTTCCTTTCTCCCGGGAATCATCACCACCGTGTCCTTGCCGAGGTACGCAAACTCTCCCAGTACATAGCCACGGGCACCCTCGCCCAGTGCGGTCAGTACAACCACGGCACCCACTCCAAGGCTGACCGCTGTCAGCAGCATGGCACTGCGAAAGCGCTGGCGGCGCAGTGCCAGCACGGTAAAGCGCAGCAGATCGAGGAATCGCACTATCCGGCCACGTGCTCGAAAACTTGATCTGTAGCGACGGCGCCGTCCACCATGCGTATCCGGCGCCTGGCGCGATCGCCCATGTTGCTGTCATGTGTGACGATCAACAAAGTGATGCCATCGTGATTCAGGCTCTCCAGAATGTCTGTCACTTCCGCACCGGAGCGGGAGTCGAGATTGCCGGTTGGCTCGTCGGCGAGCAACAATGCTGGCTTCATGACAATACTGCGACCTATCGCAACGCGCTGGCGTTCACCGCCGGATAACTGGTTCGGCAGGTGGTCTGCACGTTTGGCGATACCCAGCTTTTCAAGAATGCCGGCAACGGACTCCTGACGTTCTTTCGCGGACACCCCTGCCAGCATCAGTGGCATCTCTACATTTTCCCGCGCAGTCAATCGCGCTATCAGGTGGTAGGACTGAAATACAAAGCCGATTTGTTCGCGGCGCACCCGGGCGCGCTCATTTTCATTCAGCGTCTGGGTATCAATGCCGTTGAGGGAGTATCGCCCGCTGTCGGGGCGATCGAGCAGGCCGAGCATATTCAGCAGCGTAGACTTGCCGGAGCCGGACGGCCCCATCACTGATATGTATTCACCCTGTTCAATCTGCAGGTTTATGTCGGACAATGCATGCACAGTGCTGTCGCCCAGCACAAACGTTTTGTTGACGCCTTTGATATCAATCATCCTGCGGCACCACTTCAACACCCTCAGCCAGACCGGGGGTGTCCAGAGACAGTACGATTTCATCGCCGGCCTCCAGTTCTCCCGTTACCTCGGTGAAGTTCCAGTTGCGAAGCCCGGTGTCGATAGAGAGGAGTTCCAATGTGCCGCTCTGGCGGTTGTAGCGATAGACCTGATCATTCTCCATCACCGCTTCGGTGGGAATGCGCAGCACATTCGCATGGGTGTCCAGAATAATGTCGATGTCTGCACTGTAGCCTACCAGTAGCCGCTCACGCACAGCGGGGTCTTCAAAAACCACATCGACCTCCACCGTGCGGGCCTGTTTTTCCAGGTCGAGCACATAGGGGGCAATGCGGTTCAGGCTGCCGTTGAAGGTGTCACCGCGAAAGGCATCCAGGCTGATGCGAGCCGGCAGGCCGCGCTGAAGTTGGCCAGCGTCCACTTCATCAATGGGCGCGGTCACGTACAGGCAGCTGTAATCGATAAGATCGACAGCCGGCGGCGTGGCGACTCCGGGTGGGGAGGGCGTGACGTACTCGCCAATTTCACCGTTGATTTTTGCAATGATGCCGGCAAAGGGTGCGCGCAGGAAGGTCTCTTCCAACAGGACGTTGTTAATGTCGAGGTTGGCCTGCGCTACCTGAGCCTCGTCGCGGGCCGCCTGGCAGGCAAAGGCGCTGCTCTGTGCCTTGGTGCGGCCCAGTTCAGTTGCCTCTTTGGATGCGAGCTGTCTCGCCAGTAAGGTATCGAGGCGCGTGGCTTCGCGCGCGGCGTTATCGGCTTCGACACAAACTTGCTCGGCGGTGTGGCGCGCCGACTGCAATCTTGCACTTGCCTGGGACTGCATCGCCATGCGGTCTTTATTCCAGAGGGAGAGCAAAACCTGCCCGCTTTTAACGCGGTCACCCTCGTCTACAAGCAGGGTATCTACCCGTCCGCCAATGGGCATGGACAGTTTAGAGCGACGGCATGCCTCGACCGTGCCCGCGCGGGTATTGGAGACGGTTTTTTCCACCGTACCGCGCGCCACGGTATGAAGGCGTACTTGCGCCGGTGGTTGCCGGCCCATGAACCAGATCGCCACAACAACCAGGGCGATAACGATCAGAAGTGCGATTGTTTTTTTCACTAGTGTGCAAGCTCTGTCGCCAGTATCCGTCCATTATGCGGCTTGTGTGGTGAGTTTTCGACGATTTATATCAAGCCTTTCAGTGCCTCTCACTGGATACTGCGCGCCTCAGCGATTATATTGCAGCCCTGAATCGGGAATAGAATTTGTAGACAACGGAGTACCGCTATGGGCAGGGCCTATCAGAATCGCAAGGAGTCGATGGCTAAAACGTCTGATATGAAGGCGCGCGTATACAGTCGCTATGCGCGCGAAATCTATGTGTCAGCCAAGGCTGGAGGGGTAGATCCCACGGCCAACCTCTCGCTGCGCGGCGTGATCGAACGGGCAAAACGCGCCCAGGTTCCGGCGCATGTCATTGAAAAAGCTCTGGATAAGGCCAAAGGTGTCGGTGGAGAAGATTTTTCCACGGCGCGCTATGAGGGCTTTGGCCCAGGTGGCAGCGCGGTTATTGTCGATTGCCTGACAGATAACCCCAACCGTACTTTTGGCGATGTGCGCCAGTGCTTCAATAAAGCCAAGTGTAAGCTGGGCTCGCCGGGTAACGTCAGTCACCTGTTTGATCACAGCGCGATTCTGGTGTTTGCAGGTGATGATGAAGAGGCGGCGCTGGAAGCACTGGTGATGGCAGACGTAGATGTCTCTGATATCGAATGCGATGACGGTAAGATAACGGTTTTTGCACCTAATACAGAGTACTACAAGGCAAAGCAGGCACTGCTGGATGCCTTCGAGGGCATGGAGTTTGAGGTGGATGACATACAGTTCGTGCCCCAGGCCACGATAGAGCTCAACGAAGAGGATCAAGGGGTGCTGGAAAACCTGGTGGACCTGCTCGATTATCTGGAAGATGTTCAAAACGTATACCACAACGCCGGGTGACGCCCGGTTGAGAGGGTGTTATATTTCCATACCTGATGTTGCATCACCGATAAGTGGTGATACAACGCCATTCCCTGTCACACCGTAATCACCCTGGAGAACTTTATGATGACTAAGAAATTTGTAGGTACACTGTCGCTTGCCCTGGTGACTTCTGTCCTTGTGGCCTGCGGTGGTGACGATAAGCCGAGCGCCATAGAGTCAGCTCAGAAGTCCATCAAAGACGCCACTGAAACAGTGACTGAAAAGACCAAATCAGCGGCCGACTCAGTGAGCGATGCGGCTAGCAGCGCTTACAGTGAAACCAAAGAAGCAGCTGGCGATGCCTATGACGCCACCGCAGATGCGGCCAGCGATGCGTATGATGCGACAGCGGAAGCCGCCGATGATGCCTATGACGCGACTAAAGACGCTGCCAGTGACGTAGCAGATTCTGCAGACAAAATGGCTGATAAGGCAACCGACGGCGTTAAAGATGCTGCCAGCAGTGCCGGCAAAATGGCCAGCGATGCTGCAGATAGCGTTAAAGGTGCGGCCAGCGATGCAGTCGACGGTGCCGGTGATATGGCAGATGATGCAGCCGATGGCGCTGAAGACGCTGCCGATGCGACAGCTGATGCTGCCGACGAAGCCGCTGACAAAGCGAAAAAGGCAATGGATAAGTAACACCCTATTGCCGGTATCAGGCTGCCTTCTGGCGGCCTGATACTCTCCCCCCCCCCCAGTTTACCCGAATGCCTGTCGCAGTAGCTCAAACGAGCGTTTGCGATCCTCCAGATAGTAGATATTGGTTACCGCCATAATTTCATCAGCTTGATGCAGCGCTGCCAGTTCCTCTATGCGCCGCTTGACCTGTGGTGGTGTACCCGAAGCGCGGCTGTTTTCCCGGCTGGCAATAAAGGCTTTCTCATGGGCTCCCAGTGGGTAGTTCAACGCCTCCTGAGGTGTCATTGATCGGCCATTGGATTGGCCGGTAAAAAAACGAAACAGATTGAGATCATAGGTCAGCTGTAATGCCTGGGCCTGCTCTTCGGTGTCCGCGCAGAACACGCTCAACGTAAGAATTGCATAGGGCTGGCGCTGCATCTCGCTGGGCTGGAACTGCGATTTGTACAAGCCGATCAACCTGGGGTCTGCCTGTGGGTTGATGAACAAACCGAGGTTGTAGGGCAACCCCCGCTGAGCGGCCAGCACTGCACTGTCCGGGCTGGAACCGAGCATCCATAGCGGAAGGTTTTTCGGCGGGCGTGGGCTGACAATGGGGCTGGTATTCTCCGACCACAAATACTCGCTGAGTTTTTCTGTCAATGCGGGAAAGGCGTCAAATTTGGGGCGGCCATCGGTCGCTAGCGCAACGGCAGTGGACATGTCAGCCCCGGGTGCCCGCCCGATGCCGAGATCGACCCGGTCAGGGTAGAGGTTGGCCAGCAGCGAAAACACTTCCGCTATTTTGTAGGGGCTGTAGTGCGGCAGCATGATGCCACCGGAGCCGATGCGAATACGGTTTGTTGCCGCGCCTATTGCAGCCAGTAATACTTCCGGTGCGCTTCCGGCCACCGAGGGGAAGGCGTGGTGCTCGGACACCCAGAACCGTGTATACCCCAGTTCTTCACACCACTTGGCCATTTGCAGCGTTTCCTGCAGGGCGGTTGCCGCATCGTCGGCCGAGCGTGCCAGAGATTGATCTAATACAGATAGTGCCACTGTCATGAGCGCTAGTTGGTCGCCTGATAAACCAGTTGGTTGAGATCCAGGTTGGTCCAGGCGGTGCCATTGATTGCCCGTTGATAACCGTAGTCGAACAGTGCGGACATATAGCTGGGGTCAAAGAGCGTTTCACCCGGGTTTTCAGGGGCATTCATCGGAATCCATGTCAATTTCAGATCGACGCCGTCGCGCTGGGTTATGGCGGCTATTCGGAACGCGTCACCAATGCCTTGTGTGCGGATCAGGGAGTCCACTGCGCGTGTTCCAATATTGGCCAATCTCGCCTTGACCGGATCGTACGCGGCCTCGATTCGGGAGTTGCGAATCACATAGGCTGTAGGCGTGCCTTTGATATCGAGATCCTGCCTCACCTTTGTGAAGTCAGTGTGGGTAGGGTAGAGAAACATTTGCGCAGAAGTACCACCATCCACGTGCATTTCATCGTAGGTTTTTCCATCGGGGGTCTGCACTTTGATATAGGCCGGTGGAAAAACACCCGGGATGGATGCCGATGCCAGTAGTACCTGGCGGATAAGTTGTGCTGCACCGGGTTGACCGCTGTTGGCGATACGCCCGATATTCCAGATGACGGGCCGACCGGCATCCAGATCGGTGGTTCCGATATTCAGAATTCTGCCCTTGCGATACTCAGCGGCAATCTCCGCAATCATCTCATCCGTCACATATTCTTCGAGCATGTCCATCAACGGGGTGTTATCTGCTACGGAGTCGCCCCTTATGATGGAAAAAATACCGCGGCGAAAGAATATGCGCGAGCTCTCCAGTGTGGTGTAGAGCAATTTGAGTTCTTCGTCGTAATCCGGGCCGAGGAACGCAAACGGCGCTGTCAGAGCCCCGGTGCTCACACCGGTGACCATTGTGAACTCCGGTCTGGTGCCTGCATGGGTCCATCCCACCAGCACACCGGCGCCATAGGCGCCATCGGCACCTCCGCCGGAAATTGCCAGGTAGTTGTGTTCGGTGTGCATAATGCCACCGAAGTCGCGCTCCAGTGTGTTGGGATCTCGGGGCATGAGGGCCGCTTGGTGTTCTCCATTGCGGTAATCGCCCCAGGCACGTAAGTCCTGCCTGCCCAGCACACTGACCTGTGTGTATTGATCTTCCGGCACAGGGTTACGGAGTATGGCCGAGCATGCGCCGAGCAGCACACAGCATGCGATAAGCAATGGGGCTCGGAGGATGTTTGGAATGGACTGCATGGGGCGCGATCATCGCATGCTTGGGTTCGAGTGCCAAGTTCATTAGAGGCGCGCAGACTCGCAGGTGTTAAGATGGCCCCATGGAATTTCTCACTACCTGGCAACAACCACTTTTGTGGGCCAGCGGCTTGTCGTTACTAGCCGCTGTCGCCACTATAGTGGCGATACCCTGGGTGGTGACACGGTTACCGCAGGATTACTTTGCCAACGAAGAGCGGCACGCATTGCGGGATAGTTCTGACAAACCTGTTCTTGTGCTGGCCCTGGGTGTTTTAAAAAATGTGTTCGGGCTGTTGCTGATTCTCGCAGGACTCATCATGCTGGTGACGCCGGGGCAGGGTGTGCTGACGTTGTTGATCGGTTTGCTGTTGATGAATTTCCCCGGCAAGTATCGTGTTGAGCGCTGGCTGGTATTGCGCCCCGGTGTACTTCGCGGGCTTAACTGGTTGCGCGAGAAGCGCGGGCACGTGCATTTCGATACACCGCGTTAGCACATAGCGTTTATCCACACAGTGTTGATCTAAACGGGCTTGTTCGCGGTCGAGTATGCGCTATTCTGACGCTGTTGGTATTGATCATTGGATAGAGAGGTTTTTGTATGCGTTCAAATGTGTTGGTAAGGTCTATAGCTGCAGCGGTGGTTCTCTTTTCGCTTGCCGGTGTTGCGCACGCGCAAGAGGGCGATCAAACCAGTTGGCTGGAACTCGTTAAAGGGCCCAATGGCGAAATCATCGGCGCTGAACTGGTGGAAATTCAACCAGGAGACTCTGACGATATGCAGAAGATCACCGTGGCTATCCCGAAGTCTGGGCTGGGTGACCGCGACGAGATCGAGGAAGTGTTGGTTATCGGCCAGAGGCCGCCCGAGCCGGAAAAGCCCAAACCCATAGAATTCACCTATGAGTGGGTGGCAGATTACG
Organism: Halioglobus japonicus; assembly: GCA_902705825.1. Lineage (GTDB taxonomy): Bacteria > Pseudomonadota > Gammaproteobacteria > Pseudomonadales > Halieaceae > Marimicrobium. The sequence continues at coordinate 49,264 of CACSIL010000013.1, forward strand.
ATAATGACAACTACGGGCTTGTTATTCGACTCGGCAAGGACACTAACTGGCCGATCCGCCTCTATATGAACTCAGAAGCGGGATTCGTCGACTAGACCAAGCGCTGTTCTCGGCTGGTTTACCGGTAAGACTAACGCCAGGAGCAGCCAAAACTGGCGACAGTGACTTTAGGTGGCAGACGAAATTCAACGGCCAGTGATGTGTCTGCCCGGTCAGCAGCCATTGAAGTGAAGCCCGCGTCCGGGAGTGTGAACTCACTGGACTGGGCATTCGCTATTCCCGCCACATGATTTAACCGGGTATCCCTTTTGTTCTTTTCTTCCGGGTTGGGCTTGTAGGTCAGATATTTGCTGCCGAGTTTGACGCCGCATTGAAAAAAAGCGAACTGATCAGCCGCGTGTGCGTTACCGGCGGTAGCAGCCATGGCGACGATCACAAGCGCAAGTAATGGTTTTATCATGACGCTTTCTCGACAGTAGAGAACCTCAGAATTTCAATCTAGTACAAATCGAGACGATATTCACTTATAGAATGTGTTAACTAGTTCCGTATTACATATTGTAATATCACAAGGAATTGTTTAGTTATAAGACTGCTGGATAAGGCTGTGTCGGCCTGTTGAGCAATTTGTACCGCTTTCATGGCGATCAAACGGCTCTAAGTCCTTGACTCGAAAAGAGCACATCCCTATAGTACCGCCCCCTACGCGCCTGTAGCTCAGCTGGATAGAGTACCTGGCTACGAACCAGGCGGTCGCACGTTCGAATCGTGCCAGGCGCGCCAAATTTCTTCAAAATTATCAAACGGTTGGCCCATCATGAGCCAGCCGTTTTTTGTTTCAGCATAACCAGTGCCGGACTTTTGCCGGATTTTTCCTCACAGACCTTGTTTGCCGCCTCTAAAAGCCAGAGAGTTTTTGTTTCAGCCACTGATCCACCAGTGCTTGAACATGCTTTTGTTTGAGTGATGAGGCTTTCAATTGTCGAAAGCCCAGCTCGTGCAACTGGTTGGCGATTGCGCTCAACTGGCGCTCACGGCCTACGCGGGTTTCGAAGCTGCCTTCATGGCTGTGCTTGCATAACATTTTCAGTTGGTAGTTCAGATCTCGCATAGTGTTGTTTCCATCGGTGAGTGTTTCTGATCACCAGGCAACAAAAGCTGCGCAGGCCCGCTGAGCGGTACGATCACGGGACACCAATCCCGGTTGACCTGAATGTGTCTGGCCATAGACAACACGGTGTGTTTTCGACGAAAACTGGCCCGTGCAAACCAACGGTTATCCAGCCAAAGGCTGGTGGTGGATTTCTCCTTTTTAAGTTGAGCAGAGCGCACTGACCGCCAGTGCGTTTGCGTGGTTGAAGAGACTGTGGAACAGCCCAGTCGACTTTGACCGGGTATCACAGCGGTTATAGAAAAGATCCCACCAAAAACCGGGAGAGATTTGAAGGAACGGTACCCAGGCGAAGCGGCACTGCGATAGTTTGAAGATGGACCCGGTCATCACTGACCGCTGCGTCAAAAATGGTCCTGACTGACGCGTTCGGCAGATTCCAAAACATCCAGATTCTGCCTACCCCGTTTGCTTGCGCAAGGAGGGGTTTTCCTTACCACTTTAAGCGCAGTGGTAGCGACAAGTGGGCCTACTATACGAACCCGTAATACCGGCGTCACAGAGAATTCAGCCCCAATCGGTAGTGTTTTTTTCGGACGCCTGGCGCTTTAATTGTCAGGACCCGGTCGGAAAATGGCACTTCGGCGGTACTGATAGCGTTTTTGAACCCAGATATCCATTTGAAGGAGTGGTTCCAGTGGAACCACCCTTGAAAACACATGGGGCAGGCGTGATATTGAGATTAATACTGTAGATCGCGGGCACCCACGTCACTACCCGCTTTGCGGTGTAGTGACGTGGGATTCTGATGTAGAGTGCGATAAGGTTTGCTGTGATTATCCTGCCGAGTCCGGACAAGATCTGCCTATTTCTGCCGACAGAAGCTCGGTATTGCGTTTTTTTACCATCAGATGAAAGTCATCAAAAATATTATAATAAAAGTAGCGTGGGTACCTAAAAGACAAAAAATATAATGGCTTTGTTAAGCAAACAGTCGGCCCGAGGCTTGCCTCTCATTAAATATAATGTAATATATGTAGCATGGCTACGCAAAAGGATCAGAAATTAAAGAAATTGATGACACAGCTCCGGCCTGGCGCTGTGTGTTTGGCTGCGTGGCTGGAACAACAAGGAATATCGAGGGACTTGCAGCAATATTATGTCCGCAGTGGCTGGCTTGAAGCGGTAGGACGCGGGGCATACGCCAAACCGGGTGGCAGCGTGGAGTGGCAGAGTGCGCTGGAAGCGCTCCAGCAGCAGGCAAATCTTGACGTGCATGTGGGCGGTCTTACCGCACTGGCGAATAAAGGCTACGGACACTATCTCTATCTGGGAAAAGAGCGAATACAGCTATTCTCGCCGTTAGGCGTAAACCTCCCAGCCTGGTTCGCAAAACATGATTGGGGTGCAACGGTAGAGCACACAAAAACAGGATTTCTGCCGCGCCGAGACGGACTGAAAGACATAGAGAACACATCGCGTGAACTCAAACAGTCTGCGCCTGAACGCGCGATGATGGAGTGCCTGTATCTGACGCCCAAAACAATGGGACTCGTAGAGTGCTATCAGCTCATGGAAGGACTCGCAAACCTGCGCCCGAACCTGGTACAAGCTTTGCTAGAAAACTGTGCGTCAGTGAAAGTGAAGCGCCTTTTCTTATATATGGCAACCAAAGCTGGTCATAAGTGGCTGAGCCATATGGCGCTAGATCAGGTTGACCTTGGTAAAGGGGACCGAAGCATCACGCCTGAGGGTGTATTCATCAAAGAGTTTCATATCAGTGTGCCGGAGGAGCTAGCGTCACTGTGATTGCCGAGAGTTATCGAAAGCAGGTAGAGCTACTGCTCCAGGTCTTGCCCCATGTGGCCGAGGTCGAGTCCTTTGCGCTGAAAGGCGGCACGGCCATCAACCTTTTTCACGATGAGATGCCCCGCCTCTCCGTAGATATCGACTTGACCTATGTTCCGGTAGAAGATCGGGCGACTGCCATGTCGGGTATAACCGCAGGATTGGAAGCGGTGCGGGAGAGGCTTACCGGCAGCGGATTGCCAGTACAGGCCAGTCTCATGCCTCAGACAGACGGGCAGGAAACCAAGCTGCTCTGCCGGAATGAGCATGCCCAGATAAAGGTGGAGGTCAACACCACGATAAGGGGCTGCTTACATCCGCCGGAGAATATGGCTGTGGTGCAGGCCGTACAGGACGAGTTCGGCCTTTTCGCAGCCATCAATGTCGTTTCGAAAGGCGAGCTCTATGGTGGCAAGATATGTGCTGCGCTTGATAGGCAGCACCCGCGTGATCTGTTCGATATTCACCAGCTTTTTGAAAAGGGCGGGATTACAGAAAACATAAAGCTGGGATTTATCGCAATGTTGGCAGGACACAATAGGCCAGTGCACGAAATGCTGAACCCAAATTACCAGGATCAGCGGCAGCTTTTTGAATCGCAATTTCAGGGCATGACTCTGGTTCCCTTTACCTATGACGATTTCGAGGTCACAAGAGAGCGGCTGATTAGTGAAATTAGTGCCGCGCTATCCGAAGAAGATCGCCAGTTTCTGATGGGGCTTACGTCGGGTGAGCCAGACTGGTCGTTGTATCCCTTAGCAGGACTGGAGCACATGTCAGCCATAAAGTGGAAGCTACTTAACATTCAGCGACTTAAGAAGGATAACCCAGATAAACTTGGTGATATGCTACGTGCGCTTCAAGCCCATTTTGTAGCTGACTAAAAAATAGCCTAGTTTTTTGACCCGTTCTTCTAGAAGTACTTAGAAACAATACGTTGAATAAAAATTGGGATAAAAATATTCGGAACAGCTGCTTTAATCCTGAGAACAGGAACAAGCGGAAAGCCACCTGGATTGAGGGTAAGAATCCGAGCCTGACGAGTTGGCAGAGGAAATGATCGAGAATCTGGAAGCAGGCCTGAATAGTTTCAGGGAAGTGCTAGCGGGTTTGGAAAATGCAGGTTAATAGTTAAATTTATAGAAGATGTGCTAGAAAAATAAAAATATCCTGAAGGGGCTGGTAAAAATGGCAAATGCACCGGGACAATTACAGGGATATGCGTTGCAATTGCAACGAGCTCTACTCTATCTAGTGAAGAGTGGGCCTGGAACATCTGTGTGCGTAGAAGTATTAGGCGTAAGCGTCCGGGCATTACACCTTGTCTACTGCCACCCAGTTGTGCGGCAGCAGTTCAGTGACTGCACTCGCCTTCTGCGTTGGCAGACGCTGCAGCACATCCTTCAGGTAGGCGTAGGGATCGTGGCCATTGATCTTTGCAGACTGGATCAGGCTCATGACCGCAGCTGCCCGCTGTCCACTTCGTAACGAGCCCGCAAAGAGCCAGTTCTTTCTTCCCAACGCCCAGGGCCGCACCTGGTTCTCGACCCAGTTGTTGTCGATTGGCACATTGCCATCGTCAAGATAGCGGGTCAGCGCCGGCCAGCGTTTCAGGCTGTAGTGTATCGCTTTG
>CACSIL010000014.1 GCA_902705825.1 Halioglobus japonicus
ACTTGGGCACCTTCAGGTGCAGCACCATTACCTGATTGCCGCGACGAGTGTGTTTCACCGTGCGCCTGTGGGTGGCCTTGATTCGCAGCCTGGTGCCCCCACAATGCTGACAACTGGCCTGCCGTCGAAACGGCCTGGCCCAGACATCAATCCGACGTTTGTTTGTGACCCGGATTACTTCCAGGCCAGGTATGCCTATAATCATTCCTGCGTGGGACATCGGTGTTCTCTCCATTAAACGATCTTCGCAAAATCAGTTTAATGAATGCCGATGTCCCCCGTTAATGATGAAGAGCCCTGGAACTTCCCATGGCCATCATCCGCCTGATTCTCGGCAAGCTCATTCTGTTTTTCAATTGGGCATTCCCTCCCAAAAGCATCAAGCGTAATCTCCAACAGCAAGCCATTGTCGATATACAGACAGCGGGCTGACGCTGTATCAGTACAAAGCCTGTCCGTTCTGTGTGAAGGTACGGCGGCAGATGAAGCGGCAGTCGCTCAATGTCGGGCTGCGGGATGTGAAGCGCGATGCGGGTGCCGGGGAGGAGTTGCTGAGTGGTGGTGGGAATTTGAAGGTGCCTTGCTTGAAGATTGAGGATGGCGACGGGGAGGCTCAGTGGATGTATGAGTCTGGGGAGATTGTTGGGTATTTGGAAAATAGATTCTCATCAGCTGCAGCAACCGTTTAAGCCATCGATGCCCCGGTGGCTGTTACCACGCGCCTCTGATTGAAGCGATAGCAGAGCCAGACGGCGTAGGAAATAATATATGGGGGGAATCGATTTCGCTTATCGGCATTCATGGACCGATTTTTTTGTAATTTCGGCCCATTAAATTGTAAAGAACTGCATATTCGAAGGTTTATGGATTTGAGAGCCGTTACCAGTCCTCCGGGTGGAAGTTGCTGAGGCTCACTTGCGCTGGGCAATACAAGACACTCCCGGATCGTTTAGAATAATCCCACAACTCGGTAGCAGACCAAATGTCGGGTATTACAGCAAACTGCATTGTTTAACCACACCTGCATATGAGGATGTACTTATGGGCGGCCCTACACTTAGACAACTCGAAGACTTTGAAAAAAATGTGCTCGTTGAAACTTACAAGTCGCAGATTGCGATAGTTGTCGATACGCTGAAATTACTTGCGCTGGTAAATGGTGGGGGTGTAATTGCCATTCTCACACTCGTAGGCTCAGTCGCAGGCAAGTGTGAATCGATACCAGAAATTGGAGGCCCAATTAAATATCTTGTCGCGGGGTTAATTTCTTGCTTTGTGGCGTTAATTGCAACCTATTTTGCGCAAATGTTTGTTTTCAAGCATATGGCAGAAGAGTTCAATGAAGACCTAATGTTGAGACATGCATGGTCTTTTAACGTTGCGGTGTTCTTTGCCGTAATTAGCGTGGGTCTATTTGGCTATGGCTCGATACGTGCAGCGAGCGCATACGAAATTTTCTCTTGTCTACCTGTGGCAATATCGTAGCTCCTTTCAATAAGGTGCTCATTGTATGATTGCTATCGAGTTCCAAGAGGTTCTGACACATTAGCTCAGCTAGGCAGAACAAATCTGCCGTCTAGTCTCAAGCTACTACTCCACTCCATTCCATTGAGCGAACGCACTCACCCTCAAATCTCGATAACGCTGAGCGCGCACCAGGTGCCCTCCCAAATTGAAGAGATTGGAGACAGCAGCATGAGCACCGAGGAATCGCTGTGCCTGACCGACTGATTTGAACTTACGCATCCCCCGCTCCCTCACTCTCGCCGCCTCATGAGACTGCTCTGGCCAATTATTCTCGTACTGTGCAGCGCTATGAATCGTCTCAGGGATCAGCTCCCAAGATTCCAGAAATCCAGCTTCCCAGTGACCTTTCCCCCACTTTAGAACCAGCAACCAGATGAGATTTGCCTAATTTAGGCTGCCTTTTCCGCAAAGGCAACCGGTGGTAAATAATTCAGTGAGCTGTGTGGTCGAACATTGTTGTACTGGTATTGCCACGCCATAATTTCCCTCCGGGCCTCCTCCATTGTGCGAAACCAATGACGGTTGAGGCATTCGTTTCTGAACTTCCCATTCAAGCTCTCTACGAATGCGTTCTGTGTAGGCTTACTTGGCTGGATAAAGCCTAGCTTCACGCCCGTTTCCTGACTCCAGAAGAACATTGCTTTACTCGTAAATTCGGTGCCGTTGTCGCAAATAATTTTCCGAGGCTTATCGCGACATTCGAATAACTGGCTCAAGAAGCGAGCCACCTGAGATACGCTTATCGATAACGAGACCAACTGCCCCACCATCTCGCGAGAGAAATCATCCACCACGTTGAGCACTCGATATCGCCTATCGTAGCTGAACTGGTCAGAAACAAAATCCATCGACCAACGCTGGTTGACGCTTGTAGGCACTTCCATCGGTTGCCTGGGTCTTTGTAGCTTCTTCCGCTTCTTCGTCCGTACTTGCAACCCTTCCTCTGTATACAGGCGATAGGTATGTTTCTTGTTCACAACAAGACCCTCTCCTTTGAGGATGCCATGGAGCAGCAGGTAGCCATAGGCGGACTGCTCGACTGCCAGTGCCTTCAGCCTCGCCCGGAGCATGTCGTCCTTGGCAGGTTTCGCTTGATAACGAAAAGCCGTCCTGCTGATGCCCGCCAGCTTGCATGCGGTGCGCTCACTCAATTGACAGGCGTCAATCATGTGGGTCGCAACATGCTTCCGAGCAGCGGGCTTCACCACTTTTTTGACAGCACATACTTCATGGCCTCGTTCTCGAGCAACTTCTCGGCCAAGAGCTTCTTGAGCTTGTTGTTCTCCGCTTCAAGCTCTCTCAGCCGTTTGGCCTCATTGACCTCGAGTCCTGCGTATTTGCTTCGCCAGTTGTAAAAGGTGCCCGATGAGATACTGAGGGTTCGACAAATGTCGTCAACCTTGGCTCCTGCCTCATGCTCCTTAATGGCGCTGATGATCTGCTCTTCCGTATATCGCTTCTTCATTGTGAAATCTCCATACTGATAGATTAGCTGGAAATCTCATCGTGGTCATGGTGCTAATATCGGGGGAAAGGTCAAACTTGGCACCTTCCGTCTCTGCCAGCCACAGCCCCAGCAATTGCTTGTGGCCTTCGACATCGACACCCAGTGCAAGATACAACGACTTATCGATGACACGCTGATTGTGGCGGATTTTAAGCACGATACAGTCGAGATAAAGAATTGGATAGAGAGGGTCGAGTGGTCGATGCTGCCATTCGTTGACGGACTCCATGACCCGGTCCGTGACGCGAGAAATCAGCGTGGGCGAAATTTCTACGTCGTAGAGCTCTTCGATCGTAGCGGCGATGTCGCGCGTACTTTGACCCTTTGCGTACAGAAACAGAATCTTGTCATCGATACCTCGCGTGCGAGTCTGTCGTTTTGCGATGGCTTTGGGTTCAAACGAGCCGTTGCGATCTCGCGGCGCTTCAATGTCTAATTCGCCATGTTCGCTTCGAATACGCTTAGCGGATTTGCCGTTGCGGCTGTTGCCTGTTCCATTCCCGCGAGCTGAGTGCTTTTCGTAGCCCAGATGGTCATCCAATTCGCCTTCCAGCGTGGACTCCCAGAACTGCTTTCGTAGTGATTTGGTGAACGCTTCAAAATCAGCTTCGGACTTGAATTCACTAGCCACCTTGCTGACCATTTCCTGCAGGTCTTTGTCGTTCATTGTCGTTCATTGTCGTTCATTGTCGTTACCATGATTCATTAACTCCTCTAGGGTAATATGAATCACGGGGTTTACACAGTTAGTGGTACACTCTCATCTGAATCGCCTCTAGCCACGCTCTCACTAATTTGAGTTCAACATCATATATTTATCTGTACTCCTAAATCGCTGATTCAGCTACCCGATATCATGGTAAGGAAACCGGATAATAATTTGCTTTATGGGAGATCGGCTATGAAGAATCAGTCAACGTTACTCGCCCTCAAGGGTTTGTTTACACACGAGTTGCCACTTGCCTTTGGAGCCATGATTGCTGTTCTTATTCTTGGCTACCTTAAGAGCGCTGCTACTAGTTCAGGGGAGGTAGGGACGAATCTGTATGTTGTTCACACGCCTTGCATGATGCCTGCTGGGCGATTGCGAATCTATAATGACAGCGGAAACTTTTTGCTGACCACTGCTGACGGCGTCATTATTCAACCCCCTTTACATTGGACCGTGGAAGGAACTGTGCTGAGAATAGTGTTTTCTGAGAAAATCTACATATTGCGTGTTGGAAGAGCCGGATTATTAGAATTGCCTGCGGGTTGTAAGAGCAGAAATAGGGCTTAGTGCTTTCGCTTCAAACAAAAAGGTCAGTATAGAAATCTCTCTAAGAAACTCCCGACACCCACAGCTCATCAAGGGGCAGGCATCATTCCATCCACTACCTCGTAGCTAATGAGCGCCCGAGAATCTCATTGAGTCAATAAGTCTCAACATCAATTTGCCAGTCAAAACGCAAACTTTAATAGAGTCCACCAAGGTCACTCTCGGCGCGAGCGATGCATCAAGCTCGTTACACTCACTAGATATCATGAAGCTAGGAGACCTACCGATTGCCCTGCTCCCATCGATTCCGCATCTAATGATGTCGATGATTAGGTCTCGACCGTCCGCAGCCAATCGCAACATACCAAACCTCAAGTTATGACGACGCTCCGGAATACGCAGGCAGTGCGGGTATCGTTTCGAGAACTTTCTCAAACTACCAAGAAAGTACCTTCAAAACATAGGATTTGCGCTATGGTCAGCTATAGTAAAAATATTTTTCGAGGAATCCCAAAATGGGAAAATCAGTACCCAATATACACTAAGACAGTGCGGCTTTTCTTATATGTTGTTATCTGCCGTATAAGATTGGCCACAGGGCTTGATGCCAGATTCTGGCTAAGAGTTCGTGGAGAGGACCTAATAGGATACGTGTGATGTCAGTTGATCTCCCAGACAAAACGAAGATCAGGATGATGGTTGAGCATCACAAGGCGGATGGGCGGCGATTCACATTGTGGGCTCGAAAGAGGCTCCGTGGTATCCAGAAATTGTCGGCGGGCACGTCACAGCGCTCGGTATTTACCGACGAGAACGACCTCATAAACGGAGCTTGGGCCATTTTTTTGAATCGAGTGTCAAAATGGGACCCAGATAAGTTAAAAGCCTTTAAGCACTTCTGTAGGCTGATAGACGAAGTAGCAAAAATAGAGAGGAACAAAATTTCGAAATACCAGGTAGTTCGGTTAGTTTATGTCGACTCTCAAGGAATCCCGAATAGTGGCGGACTTCCGTTGCCGGGGTGGTCAAATTCAGACCACGACCCCATTAACGACATCACCCTCAGCAGTTTTGTCCGTTGGCTGGGACTGAAGGATCAACTGTTGGCCCAGTTCTTCAAACTACGTTTCGAGAATGCCGATGTGGCCACCATTTCACAAGAACTAAACCAGCCCCGTGAGAAAATATATGAAATGCGACGCAAACTGGCAAAATCGTTTAGGGAGTATTTGAAGGAATCAGAGCTTTCGGTAGACCAACCGAAGCCCTCATAGTGGCGTTAGTTTCACATCTCAAACAGGTCAATTAATATGAAGTCTTCTAAGTCAAAGGGAAACACAGTTAGCAGGGATATAATTATTGAGGCGTGCGGTGATCCTCTCTTACTCATGAACATCGACGAGGTTAATTCCCTGTCGGATGAAGAACTTGACCCGCTCTTGGACCTCTACGGTCTGGAACAAAAATCAACCATCCCTGAATACGTGCTATCCAGTTTGAAGGATACAGAGGTCCATTGTCTCCAGCCCACTCGTAAATACAGTCCCGGATGGCTAGTGCCGCGTGAGAACCTGGCTGCGCGTGTTATTGATTCAATCAACAACTCACAAGTAAATATTGTGGCAGGGCATAGCGGTTCGGGAAAGAGTCATCTTTATCGCAACGAACTGGCAGGCAATAAGAGGCTGGCGGCAATCTCACCCGTGAGAGTCTATATAGACTGCTTCCCGTTGAAAATGCGAAGTACTCAGACTATTGAGCAAGAAGCGGTATACGCGCTCTTCGGCCCAGACGAAGACGGATATCGTTCGTTCAAAGATAGCTGCGAGGGAGATCTTTCTGCCGCGGGCGAAGACTCAACGTTGATTCAGTATTTGGATAGAAAGTACGACGGCGCACCAGGTCTGTTAACACTAGATCACATCGAGTCTTTAATAGAGAACTCGGAAGCGAAAAGCTGGCTTGTCTCGTTGATAATCAAAATGCTGAAGAGAGGGATAAAAGTTCTTCTGATGACGTCGGATACCTCCTTTGATCTTCCCCGAAATAAAATAGACGGTAAAGTAACAAAGATTGATGTCGGCAATTTAAACTTCTCCGAGATTAACGAATGGGCCTCGGTGAATCCAGAGCTTGCGCGCAGCGAAATTTCCCCCAAACAACTATTTAGACTCACCGGAGGTGTTCCAAGAATAGTTCGAGATTTCGCGAGGTTTATGGTGAGTGACCTAGTCGGGGGTATGGATTCCGGAGGGGACCTACTAAGAATTTTTAAGAAGCAAATGAGTGGTGAGTTTAGTCCTGAGATTCATCGGTCGCTCTCGGTGATAATGAAACAGCCAGGGTCTCTTCTGTCGCCCCATAGGATTGCCAATCCCGAGATCCGAAGTGCGCTTCTACGTTCAGGGGCTTTTCGTGAAAATTCGAACAGAGACCTTCGGTTTGCATCGCCTTTGCTCCGGTCTAGATATTTTAGTCTTTGTTCCGCGGGCAATCTATTTAAAATTTTGCAGACGGGGTGGGACTCGCAGATCATGAGCGCTACCATACCACTGGAATTCGCACTTAGAAATATTAACGCTTCCCTCATGCTCGAGCGGAGTCCTTCGGCCGTTTTCGAGCGCGTCGCCAGAATAATTGAACGCTGGAAAGCTACAGACATATCTATTCGCATCCGCGATTTATCACTACAAAAACTCTGGGCTTGCGAGTTCCCTCCGCAAGAGAGAGGCAACGTACTGCCTCTTCACGCTGACGACGAACCTGAGTTTGCACAGAGTGTCCAAACTGGAAGAATTGTATTTTCTACTGCAAACAAGCTTTTTTTGCCTGTTGCCAGTGCAACAGGACGAATTGATATTGTAATAAGTTGTACTCTCGACTCCCTACCCACCAATGACTTCGTGGCTAGAAACGAACTGCGCTCTTTGTGGAACCTAGTGCTTAGTGTTCAGCCTGCATTGGCTATAGCTCTCGAAAGAGCGATGGAGCGGCGCCGGCTTAATAATTCACGGAAGTACCGATACCACCCTAAGAGATCCGGTAGTAAATTGGCGAGTATAATGTCGGAAGTTGGCTGCTCTGCGGTAATATTGCTAAAGAAATCAAGCAGCCGATGGGCCGTTGAGAGTGCTGAGGGAACAGTGGAGAAAGGCCACTCGGATGAGTCTTGGGCGATAATGCTATCAGACGGAAATACTGAGCGGCTAGATCAAATTGCCAATCACCCTTCGCGCCGAGGCCTGCTAGTAGATCGCTGGGACATTCTAAACCTGTTTCCACGTCTACGCAGCAAAGACTCGAGCATATCGGTAGTATCCTACATTTGTCCGGTATCAGATAGTTCAGCCAGCAAGGTGAGTAAACTAGTGTGCTTTGCATATGATGAATTGGAGAATCATTCCATCGATGGTAATACTCAGAATCATTTGAAACTTATCGTGAGCCATGCCTTTTCCGAGACAGGTTGATCAAGATATCTACGTCCCGAACGGTTCTGGCAATTTAACTCATTGAGGCCGCAAGAATCTGTCGGCTGAACTCAAGCAACTGCATTGCTCCATTCAGTGAACGCACTCACCCTCAGATTACGATAATGTTCAGCGCCGACTCTATGTCTGCCCAGGTTGAACAGGTTCGAAATAGCGGCATGAGCACCGAGGAATCTTTGCGCCTGAGTCGTCGACTTGAATCGTCGCATCACTCGCTCCCTCATCCTAGTCGCCTCGTGCGATTGCTCGGCTCGATTGTTCTCATATTGCTCAGTGCTGTGGATGGTCTCGGGGATCAACTCACGATGAGCGACGGCATAGCTGCGAAGTTTATCGGTCACAATCTTCCTAAGCTCGGCTCCATGTGATCGCAGTATTTGCTTAAAGAATCGCTTCGCAGCAGTTCCATCTCGCCTAGCCTGAAGATACACATCAACGACTTCGCCATCCTGATCCACAGCCCGCCACAGATAATACTGCTTGCCGTTAATCTTGACGAATACTTCATCGATGTAAAAGGTGTCGCCAAAGCCTAGGTGATTTCGTTTCAATCTTCTGGCGTATAGAGCTCCGAACTTGATACACCAGAGGCGGATTGATTCCCGAGTGACGACGATGCCTCGTTCAGCGAGGAGATCCTCGATATCTCGATGGCTGAGATTGAATCTGAAGTAGAGCCAGACAGCATAGGAGATGATATCTGGCGGGAATCGATGGCGTTTATATGTATTCATCGCCAGATTGTCTCATTTCGGCGAGTTAACTTGGCGATACCCTCTGGAATGTTGATGTCTGGCCTCACCCTCCAGGTGCAAAAAGACGGGTCTTTTGAGATCACAGGGCAGTGGCCGGACATGACCACTGGGATTAGGCCCGTCCTTTCATCAGGCACTCTCGAGTTGCGCGGCCAAGAAATATGCTCCGACGCCAACTTAAGCAGTAGCTATGATGTTCATGACAACCCCGGGTATTGGCAAATTAACTTCCCCAGACCGAGCAAATCCAGTCTTTGGTTTCAAGCGACCGCCCTACTCCATTCTTCGAACGCACTGACCCTCAGATCACGATAGTGCCCAGCGCGGACCAAGTGCCTACCCAAGTTGAACAGATTTAAAACAGCAGCATGGGCAGCCAGAAATCTCTGAGCCTGCTTCATCGATTTGAACCGCCTCATTCCTCGCTCTCTCACTCTGGTCACCTCATGACTTTGCTCTGCCCTATTGTTCTCATAGCGCTCGGTACTGTGGATCGTTTCAGGCAAGAGTTCACGAAGTGCAACGCCATAGCTCCGTAGCTTATCTGTCACAATTTTCCTGGGCTCGCCGCCGTGTGACCGTAGCAATCTCCTGAAAAAGCGCTTGGCAGCAGCCCCATCACGTTTGGCCTGGGGGTAAACGTCCACGACTTCACCATACCCAAAGCACTTCGTGGGGCAGGCTCTCCTGATCCACGGCTCTCCATAGATAATGCTGCTTGCCATTGATTATCACGAATACTTCGTCGATGTAGAAAGTGTCGCCGTAGCCTGTGTGCTTTCGCTTGAGACGCCTGGCATATAGCGCGCCGAACTTGATACACCAGAGGCGGATCGATTCTCGAGTAACGATTATGCCTCGCTCAGCCAGAAGATCTTCGATGTCGCGATGACTTAGATTGAAGCGATAGTAGAGCCAGACGGCGTAACTGATGATATCGGGCGGGAATCGATGCCGCTTGTAGGTATTCATTGCCAGATTGTAGCAATTTCGGGCAGTTAACTTGGCGATACCCTAAATATAAAGGTGTCATTACCAAGGAAAACTGGCGGACTAATTACCAGGCGACTTTGTCGTAGCACCGTATCAGCCAATGGCTTTGCCGGGCACTTAAGTTGGCAATACCTCTGTCTGAACTATTTCAAATAACTTGGAAAAATTTTGACTATTGGCTCTTTAACAATCGCCGGCTCAGGTCCGTCATGTGCCAACCAAATATCGGCTCCCGAAAGCGCGACACCTTCGATCTTACTGCGAGCCCTTGCTGCGGAATTACCAAGTATGCGATTCGCCGGGTCATCATCCGAAGCGAGAGGCCAGTCGAACAAGAAGAGCTTGGAATTCCCGAGTAGCCGTATCTCGTCAGACTTCTGAACCTCGTATCCAGTCCGCACCTTTGCTGTTGGGCTCGCTGCAACGATAAGCCGCTCACTGTCTTCATCGAAAAACAATCCACTGATCCCCAGCGTACCAAGATTGACCTTATAGAAGCCTTCGAACTGATTTTTGTCCCAATCGTATGCTAAAAGTATGGCTTCTCCAGTCTCCGCCTTAAGAGGATATTTGAGACCGATGATGATTTTATCGTTACGAACAGTTATGCCTTCGATTTCAACGGCGTATTGCTGCCACTCCCAGTATGGGTCGTTTGGCTCACCGTCTTTTCTTAGTCCGTTTCGGCCAAAGTCATCTTTCCAAATGCGGTCGTTGACTTCGAGACCCGCCGAGGCCATTGTTGAACCTAAATCAACATCCTTGATCTTCGTAAGATCTCTAGTTTCAACTTCCACTCTATAATCGGGCTCGTCCAGACGAGATCGATCGATTGAGAATCGAAGGAGGTGCCGCACTCTTTTCCCTTCTTTACCTAACTCCCGATGGGACGTGACTGCGTACACATTCTTATCATCAACGGCAATACCTTCCAAGTCGTCAACGCGCAGCAGTTGCTCAACCGGATACTCACCGGAATCATCGATCTCCACGAAATCTATCGCACGTAGGACGAGTCCATAACCTGGTTCGCCAACCCATTGGATCAAGAAAAAGCGTGATTCCTCATCGTCCACTACAAGTCCAAATGGTGATCGAGCATCTTCATAACCGGGCAGGTTAATTGGTGTGATGCCAGAAGGTTCGTTTACCATCGCATAGCTGAGCACCCGCCATTCATCACGATTTAGCTGCAACTCTGAAATTTGATTTATTGTTTCATTGATCACACCAAAGCTACGTTCAAAGTTGTGGACAACAACCCAGGCAGCAGCAGCGAATAGGAGACCGATCTCTACTACAAATAGCTTAACCAGAGTGTTTTCATGGCGCTTGTCCACAATTGTGAGAACTCGTCTTTGGGAATCACCAAATCTGACGATCGAAAGAAATGTACAGATCGTCAGAATGCCAGTAACCGCAAATAGCGCCCAAATCTCGAGTGGTATTGTCATCATAAACTTACCTCGTCCCTAAGCATATTCGGTCTGTCACGATATTCTCAATATCAATTGCATATCAAGAAGGGATAGCGTACGCAGACAGTGTATCAGTGCCATATCGCCGCTGCCGACCTCGCAGATCCTGCAGCTCCGGCCGCGCTCTACGAAACGACCCATTCTGTGGGCTTACGGTTTTGACAACTTAACTCGCTGATACCGCAGAAATCCGCCGCCTCATCTCAAGCAACCGCCCTGCCCCATTCTGCGAACACAGCTATCCTCAAATCCCGGTAATACGTTGCGCTAACCAAGTGCCTACACAGGTTGAAAAAGTTGGACACCGCAGCATGTGAATCCAGAAAGCTCTACTTTTGTCCTGTCTTCGTGTTGGGGAAGCTTACGTATTCATTCAGATCTCCGATAATGTATGCTTTTCGAAATCACTGTATCTGACGCCAGTTTCTCTTGTGGTCAATTTCCCGACCTAACAATGCCAGACGAAGGCAAGAAACACCTCGGAAATGAGGTGTTCAAGCATCTAGCGCCACCTCAAATGTTCGCCACAAACCAAGCAAGCGTCACCATACCATTCAACAGCTCGATCCAAATGATTACCGTGCGCATGAATCCGCCAAAGATTATGGGTCGAAGACCGGATACTGCCCGCGTTGTAAGCCGCAGAGACCAGTATTGGGTTCTCCGTCAGTCCCTGGCGCTCAATGTTCCGGCGAATAAATGCTGCGCCGATCGTAATAGCAGGAACGCCCTCGTAGAGCAGAAGGTCGTCCGGGACCTTGTTGGGCTTACGGGCGAATTCAGGCAGGTTAGTTTCATCCAAGCCAAGCCCTTCTGTGCGATTCACGTCCTTTGCGGTGCTGGCCAGGATTTGCATCGGTCCTGCGCTATAGTCCTTCAAATGTGACTCCCAGCGGAAAGTCTCGGGACCGGTGAATCCATACTTGCGATAGATACCGGTTTCGGTCGCCAGAATCATCATCAATACTTCAGGCGCTATCTGAAACCGGATGGCGGCCTCTGCCAGGGCGTCACCAAATAGATTGAGGATTGCGGTAGCTGTAATCGGCGCACCAGCTGACCGGACAGGGTTAAGTCCTCCATTGATGCTGCGCAGGTAAATTCCAGCACTATCCACCCGCCATTCCTGGCCGCCATGCAGGCTCATCCAATCGAACTTTGGCGGCGGTGGTAGCAGAGTACGCGCGGCCACTGATGCGGCTGGTGATACGCGCATGGGTGGTCGCTCCTGATCACCCGGAGGTTTTGGCTTAGTAGAGCCCGGCCACCGAGTGATCGCAGCGACAAGATTATCGGACCAACTATTATCGCCCCCCTCCGGATACTCACCAGCCATAAGCGACTGATAGCTCAAACCGACCATCTGGATGTGCGGCTTTTCCCATGAAAGCGGTTCCAACCCGTTTTTAATCGCCAGCTCGTGGTATTTCGCCCACCAACGCTTGCCTTGTTCGCTTTCATCCCATGGGTTATAGCCTGCTTCATTGATGACCATGTCGACGGCTAGGCCATATTGATGGAAGGATTCCCAAGCATTAGCGTTGGTAACCTTGCCGCCGGACGCGGTGCGGCCCTTCGCATACAGAAATGCCTGCCGCTCCGGTGGGCGGTAGGCCTCAAACACCATCATAGGAACTTCAGCGGCCTTCAAATCATCCAGCAGATCTTCCACTTTCTGGCGCATCACCGGGTGAAGTTTGCCCAGATCCGCATCTCGCTTGCTAGGATCGACCGATGGAGAACCAAACTGGGGAACCGGTGATTGTCCGAGTTGCGGCGTTGTTTGTAGAGCCGACTGGGCCACGGTTTGGATCGAGGGCCGAGACCCGTTTTGCGAATGAGCCACCCCAAGGGCATCACCCGAGCCCATTGGTCCGAGCCCAATTTCCCCGCGTACACGGTTGGCCAAATCGGTCAGCCGACCGCCAATGGAAGAATGCCTGCCAGCTTCGTCTCGCGCCATCGTCTCGATATCGCTGACGATAGACCGCATCCGATTTTCAGCCCATTCAAGGCCTAACCGGATAAGTGTTTTTGCCTTGTCATTCAGTCGGTCATGCTCATCCAGAAGCAGTATCCGAGCGTCGCCAGATACTTCCATTGCTTCGGTAAGTTTCCCAGATGAAGCCCTCTGGGCCGCGTCGATCTCTCCTTGGAATGGATTGCCAGCCATGATGGATCCTCACTATTTCGCTTATAGGTTGCTGGTGAATACCTTCGCTGCGAAACGTACACTTTCTGCTCGTTCGCGTAACTCAGTTGCCCAGAAATCCAACTCGACAGCAGTAAAGCTTGCTTCACGATCCGTCGTAACTGCTGTCTGCAAAGCATTCACCGTATCTTTCAAGTCGTCCAGTAGCAAAACCCAGCGCGCAAGCAGTAGCCTGTACTCTTCTTGCTTTTCCTTTAACAGCCGTACTTCATCGTCCCGGTCAGCTCGGGCCGCTGCAGACCTTTGCTCGCTCATCTGGTTATACCCCGCTGAGTACATCAGTGACGAGTCATGACGCGCCGCATGAATAAACTGGATGATCTTGTCCGAGTTGCGAGCGACCACGTCCCGGAAGGCCGCCCGGTCCTCGACTGCGAGTAACGCACCCGCGAACTGGGTGAGAAGAGCGACCGCTGACCCGATAACCGCAGAACTCCCTGGAACCACCATATTCGCTGCTGTCTCTGCCTGTTTTACAAACAGACCGATCTGTGGCTTGATCGTCTCGATGCTGTCACCGTTTACATACAGCACTAGCACGGAGTTGTAGCTTTCGACCGCAGTGAAACCCCGGTCAATCTGCTGTGCGTGCCCTGCAAGAGCGTCGTCAACCATGAACGGCGCAAGGTTTGGGTCGAAACTAGAATCATCCAGTGGCCCACGAATCGCCCTCTCGAATGGCGCATAGCTTGCGAGCACGTCCTCGGTGGCCTTACTGGCTTCTTCGAACGACTGCTGATAGATGGCGAATTCTGGCGGTGGCGGCGACACACAGCCACTCAACAGCGCTCCCAAAAAAATTGCCGCAAAGCATAAATTGCGATTCACTCTGCTTCGGGGTTCGGACATCAGATTGCAAATCACCTTTCGGCCTCCCATATGATTATTGAGCCGTCGAACCTGGGAGTCCGGGAGGGTTCATTCTGAGACCACTAGAAACTTTTAGAGGGAGCATCGTTCTGTCCTTGAACCTTACTGAAATACAAACTCCGATCCCACTTATGTTTAGTTCACGTTTGGAGACGTGTCAAGGGAGAGGGTAACTGATGAAAGAATATCGCACGCGAAGAAAATTTGGGAGTTTCGGTCTATGGCGATGCTACCAGCCGTGGCTCTGCCGGCTATTTCATCCTCGAAATTTCGGTGACTGCGATTGCAGCGAAACAGAGCTCGACGTCCTGACCTAGGCCAACCAAGGTTGAATAGATTGCTGAAGGCTGCGCGCACACTGTTGGTGTGCAGGATCACCTATGCACATACACTACAAAAAGCATTTAGCAGTTCCCGAATATCTCTCGGATTGAACGGGCATGTATCCCTGACTCGCTTGCGGGAACTGACGTCCTTTCCCTCCCCAGAACATCAAGCGCAACGCTGAGCAACAAGCCATTTTCGATATCGATCATTACCGATGGAAAGTGCATTGTCGCTGATTGTTTCAGCTACCTATTGCAGCTTGAAATTGGAATTCGCCAGAGGCAGGTTAATCAGCCCAGCGGCATGATGCTGAACAGAGCGTGAAGCCAGCGCGGTTCTTTTAGAGACGACTAAACAGTGGTTCTGGCAACTCAACTCATCCAGACAACAGCAAAACCTGGCGGTGCGGCTCAAGCAACCGCTAGGCTCCATTCGCTGAACGCACTGACTGCGTCAGTGGCTAGCAGGCATACTGACCAAGCCATACGACTATTAGCTATGAAGCGCTCTTTTTCAGCTCTTTTTCTATGAACAGCTCAACAGCAATAAATGCAAATGGTGTAATTGAGGCCAGGGCAATCAGTAGCCAGAAAACTATCGACCAGCCTTGCCGGTGTGATGATTGCAGCGACAACACCAGGTACAGGAGAAACAGAACACCATGTGCCATGCCGATGGGATACACGAATTCTCTTGAGATAAAACCCAGTGATACACTCAGTATAAAAAGGAAGGAAATACCCTCTAATAAACTTGCTACTCTAAAAAAACCTAACATTGTTCGCCTTTAATTCTGTACTTTTTTGCGTAGGAAATTTGGGTTAGATCGGCCAACTATGCGGGCCAGTTAGCCAGCACCGAAGATTGCGGAAACAGCACCAAATTTCTTAGCCCCTTTTTGTCTTCTGTGCTTCTTGATGGAAGATAACACCATACACCAGCAGGATTTGGGCTAGATAGTACGTCACCATAATCCACTCACGAGCGTTCTCCACGGGATGCACGAACCGATTGATACCGATGAGGCTGTCCGACGTGATAAACAAGACCGCGCCGGCAAAAATCATCGCAGAAGGCCTCGCATGCAACGCGGCGCCCAGTCCCATCAAGGTGATGGCTGTCATGTAAATCGCCACAGGGAGTTTCATGTCTCCCGTATGGGCCAGAACATAGCCGCTGATCAGGATCAGCGTCGACACAAGCACTGTGGCTTGGATCAATGATAGAGTATTGATGTTACGCCTTGGAATAAAAACCCACGCATAAGTCAGTTGAGCCACCAGGAATGCGCTCAGCCCGGCGAGAAACACGCCCGCCTCCAAGCAGACATCCCCAACTGCAGAGAACAACAATGCAACTAACATCGCAGCCCGTAGCTTCCCGCTAAGGGTTACCCACACTATAAACATCAGTGTGACTATTGGCACAGCCTTCAATATCATCGACCCTGGGTAAGGTGTAAATGAAATAGATACGACAAAGCCAATCGCTGTGACAACATAGACCCACAAGGCCTGTCGATTAACAAGAGGTAATGACAGTGCAGACTCTTCAGGATTGTTCAATTTCATCTCAACTAGCAGCTACGGGGACAGGGGACTAATCTTCCACGCATTCTTACTATACATATGTGTCAGCACAGTACAGCTCATGGAGTGGTATTGGCAAATTAACTCGTCTAGGTCGGGGTAATCTGCTCCCGATTCTCAAGCAACCGCTCTTTCCCATTCTGTAAACGCACTCACCCTCAGGTCACGATAATGTTCAGCCCCAATCAGGTGCCGACCCAGATTGAACAGATTACTCACTGCAGAATGTGTGGTTACGAATCTCTGAGCCTGCCGGGTCGACTTAAATCTCCGCATACCCCGCTCTCGCACCCTGGTTGACTCGTGCGACTGCTCAACTCTATTGTTCTCATACTGCTCAGTACTGTGGATCGCCTCGGGTATCAACACCCTATGAGCAACTCCATAGCTACGCAACCTGTCAGTGACGAATTTTCTGGGTTGCCGCCATGGGATCTGAGCAGGCGCCTGAAGAAACGCTTAGCCGCAGCACCATTTCGCTTCGCTTGTAAGTACACGTCAACCACATCGCTATACTGGTCAACGGCTCGCCACAGATAATGCTGCTTGCCGTTGATCTGAATGGTCCGGCACACCGGCGAAGACTTCATCGATGTAGAAGGTGTCACCATATTCACGATGCTTTCGTTTCAACCTTCTGGCGTAAAGAGCACCGAATTTGATGCAGAGCCTGCCCCGCGAGCGCAGCGAGTTCTTTGGGCACCAGAGGCGGATAGATTCCCGGGGGACGATGATGCCTCGTTCAGCGAGTAGACCTTCGATAACTCGATAACTCAGGTTGAATCGGTAGTAGATCCAGACTGCGTAATAGATGATATCGGGCGGGAATCGGTGTCGTTTGTAAGTATTCATCCACTGACTCTAACAATTTCGGCTAGTTTACTTGTCAGTACCGTGTGGACTCCTCGTCAGGTTGAGGTGTCCGTTTCAGTGGGGCAAGTTCATCGCTTTTACTAGCGTCTTTTGTTAGGCTCTCGGGTCCTGTCGACCGACAATTATACGCAGCTTATGACCATCACCAAGCTTACTTCCACGCTAAGTACCTTCATTCTATATTTCTTCATTGTGACTTCGCTCGTCGCCTGTGGCGGCGGTGGCGGTGGCGGCGGTGGTGGCGTTGGCGGCACCCCGGGCGGCTCAGGAGGAAGCGACGGCAACAGCCCCCAGGCGATATACGATGGGCCCAGTGAGCCTGTTGCCATACAACGTACCAATGCCATTGAGGTCGCCAAACTCGCCTTTGAAGGGAGGGTAGCAATCTCCCTTGCTGAACAGATATGGATCAAGGTGCCAGACGCCAGAGTAGTACAGGCGAGCACTGAAACCATCAACGGTAGCGGCGGAGGCACTGCCACCGTGAAAGTGGAAGTTGACGGTCAGGTCGTCACAGTAACGGTTACCTACAACAACTTTTCGGAAGAGGGGACCACATTATCCGGTGTAACCGTTCAGCGGACAGAACCGCGCACAGGCGACATCGACGGCCCGATATATTCGACTATTTCCGGCAGTTATCGGTTCCAAAACCTGAGAGTCACCGCTGATGGCACCAACACCGTTATGGATGGAGTGGTCACGAGCCAGGGCAATGACTCGCGAAGAATCGTTGCCAATCTGGTGCTGAGCGATCTGGTGACGGGAGAGTCACTGTTAATGGAGAATTACGCCGTAGACTTCTCATTGGTCACCGAAGAGTCTGATTCCCATATTGCCAGTGCGATCAGCGGTGTTTCGTACGACTCGACACTGGGTAAGATCACGATAGCCACCGTCACTCCGATAATTGATCTCCAACTTTACGAGCCGCTTG
Organism: Halioglobus japonicus; assembly: GCA_902705825.1. GTDB lineage: Bacteria > Pseudomonadota > Gammaproteobacteria > Pseudomonadales > Halieaceae > Marimicrobium. The sequence goes on from CACSIL010000014.1 coordinate 17,818, forward strand.
ACATGTGGTCTGGTCGCGGTAACGGGGTGCTGGAGATACAAGGGCAAAACGAGGCACTGCAGTTTATGGCGATAAGCCCGAGGTTCGCAGGCCTGTCGCTGGATGAGGATGAAGATGGGGTTTTTGAACTATCTCTCAGGGTCCCATGGTCTGTGCTGAACGAGAATGAAGATTTTATTGTGAAAGATCGGGACTCTATTCCCGTTGCCAATGCGGGGGCAGAATTTACCAGCTATGTAGGTATTCCCACGGTGGTGCATGGGCACTATAGTCATGACGAAGACGGGCAGTTTCTCACTCAGAGCTGGGAACTCGTGCACGCTCCGCCCGGTAGTCTTTTGTCCAGGGAGCCGCAATTGGGTGCCTCCTTTGTGTTTGCCCCGGATGTCAAGGGGGACTTTTTGTTTCGGCTGACAGTTGACGACGGCGGGCACCGACAGGTCGCCACAACTAGAGTTCAGGTTTTGGACCGTCCGGAGATCGGTCCCCGCCCCTCTGGCCTTCGTCCTTTGGGGACTATCAGCGGCTCTCTGGAAGTTTTATATCCGGGAGATGGGCGCACCGCCTACAACTTCAGTGCATTAAGCGCGATCTGGTACGGCGCCGACGAAGAAGCGCGCTCCAGTTGGTGGTTTAGAAAGCCGCGAGAGAGTACATCCAGTAGCGGCATGCTCGTTAGAGCTGACAACTTGCGCAGCGCGGTCGCCCAAGACCCTGAAAATGGAGAGTTGCTGACCGTAGGGTTTCGGCCCCGTGATTACGGTGGCGACGGGGTCAGAACGAGCCTGACCAATACTGATTTGTCTTTGAGTTATGCGGTGGAGATTGGTATTGGGACTGCTGTCTCTGTGAAATCACTGGACTTCAACGCTGATGGCGTTGACGACTTCGCCGCACATACGCACTCTGAAGAAGGAGTGAACCTGGATATCTGGACGGGGGACGGAAAGGGCAACTACAAAAGAGTGGTTCGTCACCCTATTGACCAAGCTTTTCCTACGCTCGGGGACATTAACAACGACGGACGCCCAGACTTGGTGGTGGAAACTGGCATTGGTCTGAATATTTTTCGGCAGGGAAACGAGGGCCAGTTATTTCCCCCCGAATATGTCTACTACAACGACTCCATAAATTGGCCGCGTAAAATCGGTCTCGGTGACTTCGATGGTGACGGTTTAGATGACCTTTTGGCGCTAAACCCTGCCTCCAATAAATTGGAGGTGTGGCTACAGAGCCCCAATGGTTGGTTAGGGGTTTCCTCGATTTATGCAATACCAACGGACGTTTCGCTCCAGCAGTTGGCCTTTGAGGATTTCAATGACGACGGGCTGGTCGATATCGCTGCGGGTGCCATCCTTAATCCGGGTAAGCTGCAAATTTTCCTCAATAAAGGGAGCGGCTTCGAGCTTGCAAGTAGCTACTCGAACGAGGGCTTGTTCAATGCACCGGGTGTTGCCGGAGGTGACTTCACCGGTGATGGCCGAGCCGATGTTATTCAATATGACGGGCGATATATCCATTTTTATGAGCAGTTACCATCCGGTGGCTTGGAGCTCTACCAAAAATTGGATCGCTCCAGTGTATCGATAGACCAAGTAACCCACTTTGCAGATGTCGATGATGACGGTGACATTGATCTGGTCGTAGCAAGCCAATACGATCTCTGGATACTCCTGCACGAGGCAGGGAAATTTAAAATCATCGATCTTGGCTCTTACCATGCCCAGAATTGGCCGGAAGCGATCACTGTGCTGGATTACAACAACGATGGGATAAACGATATTGTAGTACCAGGGTCCGGCATCATCGTATTTCTTGGTGGACTCAGCCCGACCTCCCACGCCCCTCCCGTCGAGGCGGAGGCCCCCACGCATTGATTACCAGCCCCGTGGATGTTTCTCATTGAGGCAGGGGAGTTGCCTGAACGGTACTGACAAATTAACTGTCTGAGATCAGAGGAATTTGGTCTCAGGCCTCAGGCAACTACCATGCTCCACTCATTGAACGCAGCAACCCTCAGATCCCGATAGTGTTGTGCACGGATCAAATGCCTGCTCAGATTGAATATACTCTGAACGGCAGCATGGGCAGTCACGAATCGCTGGGCTTGTCTCACTGATTTGAAGCTGCGCATCCCTCGCTGCCGCGCCATCCCGCTTCTTTTGAAGGTACACATCCACTACTTCACCACCTTGATCAACTGCCGGCCATAGGTAGTGCTGCTTACCATTGATCTGAATGGTCCGGCACACCGGCAAAAACTTCGTCAATGTAAAATGTGTCGCCGTAGCCACGGTGCTTGCGTTTCAATCGACGCGCATAGATGGCTCCAAACTTGATGCAGGGCCTGCCCCATTAGCGCAGCGAATGCTTTGAGTACCACAGGCGAATGATTCTCGGGTGACGGTGATGCCATGTTCAGCCAGGAGACCTTCAATGTCTCAGTGGCTCAGGTTGAATCAATAATACAGCCAAACTATGTAGTTGATGATATCTCGCAGGAACCGTGCCGCTTATAGGTATTCATGACCAGATTATCTCATTTCGGCGAGTTAATTTGGCAATACCATTCGGGGCAGTTAAGTTGGCGATACCGCCCAGCCACATTCTACGCAGCCGCCAGGCCCATTATTTCCGGGTGGGTTTTCGGCGGATCAGGCCCAGATAAGCAAGCCCAAAGCCCAACAGCCCGAGGGTGGCAGGGGCGGATATCGGGGCAACGGGGGCTTCTCGGAAAAACCAGTTCCCCACGAATGACCAGGCGTGGTTGTAATACTTTGAGCCAACCCGGGCTGAGACAGTTGGCGGGAGCCCTCCGACCCTGGCTGTCGTACATTCGGTGACGCCGGAAAGAGTGGTACAACGATCCCTTATGAAACCCGTTATGACAATACTGGAGGGTACAGAAATGGTTGGTAAAAATCCCTCATCAAAAATGGCGGGATGAAGGGCTGAACAAGAGCTACAACCCTCAGGGGTATTGCTTGTTGTATCGAACAAGTTGGAACCGGCAATCCCATTGAACAGCCCCTTAACGTCGGTCGATGCGGCCCAAACCCAGCCAGTCATATCATATTCATTCAATATACTGCCGGCTAAGCACTCGCCATCAGAGCACACTGCATTGACGGTACTCCAACTCAAATCGGTGAAATCGGCGACTTGTGCCCACTCCCTGCCATCAACCGTCACGGTATCGGTGATAGGCATCGCCCAATTCCAGGAAGCATGAAATATTATCCAAAAAGTCAGTAATCCGAACAACGCTTTCATTGTCTCACNCACCTTAAGAAAACGCAGAGGTTTCCATTTGCTAGTATTGTTATCAATGTGAGCATAGCAGAAAATTTGAAATTGCGAGTTCGAACTTGCGAGATAGAGGCGATAAGCGATTATGAGGCTGTGCCAGCAATAACAATGAAACCTTCGCAGCAGCCCCATCTCGCCTCGCCTGTAGATACACATCAACTACGTCACCATCCTGATCCACGGCCCGCCATAGGTAGTGCTGCTTGCCGTTTACCTTCACCCATGTAGAAGGTGTCACCGTAACCCCGGTGCTTTCATTTCAATCTTCGAGCGTATAGCGCGCCGAACTTGATATATCAAAACCGGATCGATTCTCGAGTGACCATGATTCGGGGTTCGGCCAGGATATCTTCAACATCTCCATGGCTAAGATTGAATCGATAGTACAGTCAGACTGCATAGGAGATGAAATCGGATGGGGGCGCCTAGCCGGAATCGGTGGCGCTTGTAGGCATTCATCTACCAATTTTTGCAAATTGGGGGATTGAACTTGGCAGTACCGCCGTCATCGTTAGTTCGATGCTTTACGTTTGGCAATGACCAGATTGAAATCGGATGAAATTACAGCTTGATCCAGCAACGTCTTTTCCAGAAGACAGATCAAATTCAGAATCGTGCGATCCTTTTCATCTGACTCATCAAAATTGTGAATTCGACCCCGTAGCAATTCATAAACGATGGTCTGCCCGAAGGGTACTACTTCGATGATTTCCAAGTGCTTGGTCATCACGTGAAAAATGTCGGCGGAACGCACACCTTCACTTGGGTCATACTTGGCAAAGATTTCCAGCGGTATACGCCGTATATCACGGTCTACCTTTCCGTCTCGATGCAATACGTGGGAAAGGCTGTCAGGCAGGATTTCCGCTATAGCGTTCATGATGCCAAGTTGGGTATCCGCCCACTGCATGTGATTGGGGCCCATATAGTCGTTGGCATAAAAGATACCGTCCGGAGTCAGAGATTGTGAAATCTGTGCAAACAAATGCTCGAGGTTGGCAATGTGATGCAGCGAACCATTCGCAACAATCAGGTCATAGGTCGCTGCTGGCAACATGTCGTGATTCAAGTCACAAAGGCGGTATTCAATATTCCAACCCTCACGCGCCGCGCGTTCGTTGCCCGACTGCACAGCGAAATTTGAAATATCCAAGACGTCAAAGTTATCGATGTTTAACATGTTGTAAAAGGCGATGGCTTGGGCTCCCAAGCCACCACCTATTTCTACGCCTCGCGACAACTTTCGATCACCAAGATAGCTTTTGAGATACCCACCTACCGAGTGGCCCTTCATATAGTTGGAGCGCATAAATTGACTGACTGTCGGACTGTGCCACGAAAACTTTATCGGCGGAGCATCTACACGCTCCTTGAACGTTTCATTCCATTTATCGCGGACCGTCTCAGCGGGCTTCTGTCCCGCCACTGTCTCTCTTTTATCTTCAGACAAGGCAATTCCTCCCTACACTCCATAATTTCAGTCTAGACGCGCCATCTGTCGATTGCCACTCGCTGAGTATTAATGGCCAATCACGAGATCTTATGGTGGATTGAGTAAATTTGGCGGGTATTGAGGTTCTAATGTAATGAACCATCCCCACCTACGCCGCTAGACCGGCGGGGTCTTCCAGACTAGCTTTAGTCTGATGGACCTTAACTTCGGATGGGAGATCGACATGACTATTAGTCTGCTGGGCATTGATATTGCCAAGAACACTTTTCAGCTCCACGGCGCCGATAATTCCGGCAAGGCCGTTCACAAAAAGCGCATGGCTCGGCGTGAACTGGCCGCTCATGTGGCCAACCTCTCACCTTGCACTATTGTGATGGAGGCATGCGGAGGAGCCAACTACTGGGCGCGAGTCTTTCAACGCAGCGGTCATTCAGTGAAGCTGATCAGTCCCCAGTTTGTAAAGCCCTTCGTGAAGACGAATAAAAATGATGCTAACGATGCGCAGGCTATTGTCGAGGCGGCGAGTAGGCCATCGATGAATTTTGTCCCGATAAAGCAGGTTGAACAACAGGACATCCAATCAATCCACCGAATACGCACTCGAATCGTCAAGAACCGAACAGCGTTGATCAATGAGATAAGAGGTCTGTGCCTGGAGTACGGTGTCGTTCTTATCCCAGGTGCCGCACGAGTCAAATCTTCACTGTGCGTAGCTATTGCCGACGGCGATAACGAACTGACGCCCTCATCACGGGAGTCCTTCCAGAGTCTCTATGAAGAACTTGTCGATGTTGAAGCCAGAGTGAAATACCTGAACACCAAGATTCGGCAATTATGTCGTCAGAATGAAAGCTGTCAGCGCATACTGAAGATCCCGGGCATAGGTGAACTGACAGCCACCGCTATTGTAGCGGCTGTTCCAGATCCAGGAGAGTTCCGCAATGGCCGCCATATGTCAGCATGGCTGGGACTGGTTCCCCGGCAATCGTCCAGTGGGGACAAGCAGGTTCTCTTAGGTATCAGCAAACGAGGCGACCGCTATTTACGGACATTATTGATTCACGGCGCCAGATCAGTACTGAGTCACTATAAAGATCTGGATAACGACTATAATCGTTGGGTGGGCAGAAAAAAGGCAGCGCTCAGCCATAACAAGGCCGCAGTTGCCTTGGCCAATAAGAATACCCGGATCATCTGGTCGATGCTGAGCTCGGGAGAGGAGTTTAACTATGGAGTACAAACGGCGGCGGCCTGATACTCAATATCGGTTCGCTTTATTTAACTAACTGGAAACTACCAAGAGTTTGCTTAAGTTGATTTGAATGATGGTGAATAGGTCATACCGACTCCTTTAGAACCTGGAAGTTGCCACGGCCCTTAGAGGTCTTGGTTCTGATGAGGTGGAGGAGCGCGGATTTACATCAGGGCACAAGCTTGGCTTGAATGCCGAATATATGACTGCAACTCAGACCTATAAAAACCATCGGTAATCGACTTGCAAAAGGGGATGGTTCATATATGGTAACTTAACTCGTCGAGACGACGGAAATTCTTTCGGTGTGACTAAAGCAATCGCCTTGCTCCACTCAGTAAACGCACTGACCCCAAGATCCTGTAATGCTGTGCCCTCACTAGGTATCCGCCCAGATTGAACAAACTACTGACGGCTGCATGAGCAACCAGGAATCGGTGACGCCTATAAGTATTCATCGCCAAACTATCTCACTTCGACGAGTTAATTTGGCAGAATCATCAATTGAGCTTCGAGGTCCTCGACCGCAAAGCAGATAGGGTTGAACCCAACGCTCCTCAGGGTCGGTATGTTGACATCGGGGACAGGGTCGGGGTGCAGGAGTTTCAGCAACTGGACATAGAGCCTGGGAGAGCTTCGGGACAGCACCAGCGTATGGTGTTCCCCTTCAATGTTGTCGACCCCCATGTAACGGGAAAACGTATCACCGGATATCACAACAGTCTTGTCTTCCTCGAACCCTAGCTAACTGAAAAACAGCTTCGCCCTTGCAGCACTATCTACAACGATAGTCACGTGATCGAGATTTCTTACCATAATGATTACCCTGGGGTGGTTTTTGTATCGATGGCGGTTATTCGTTTGATAGCGCTTTTCTGCCACGCAATTCGCTGGATGATAAACCCAAGAATTGCGGCTGCAATTACAATGTAAAAGGGCGCGCGGATATCAACGCCCATCAAATCTCCGCCTAACAATGACATTGTTCCCGCGACCAATGTGAATACCGCTGTCGTGATACCCATGATCCAGCCCTGCTCCTCATCCCCGACGCTGGCTGAATACAGGCCGAGGAAAGTCGGATAAGAAACGCCGAACACAAAATAAAATACAAACACCGGAATGAAGCACAGGATAGCAACCGGGGACGCGATAAATGCAGCGGTGCACAATGCCCAGACCACGAAATTGGCCCGCAAAATGGTTTGCTTGTCTAAACGCCGCTGCACGGGCGCGACCAGAAAAGTACTGGAAATCGCCAGTGCCACGCCGATGGTCAACATCACCATGCTGCCGCCCAGCGCACCGTATCCGAAGCGACTGGTGAGGTAGTTGTCTACAAATATGTAGAACGTGATATTGGTGATGTGAAAGAATAAGAAAACCGCAGTCAGGCGCAGGGCGATCGGGTATTTGGTAACACGCCATAGCAATTCAAAAATTTCGGTTACATGGAAGGTGAACGGTTCCCGCTCGGAATCCGTATCCTTGAAGAACATTAATATCAGGAATATGCCAATCATCACCAGCCCCAGTGACGCATAAAAAGGTAGCGTCAGACTGGCGCCTGAACCGATGATCGCCGGGTCTGATAAAAAACCACCGATAATCGGGCCACCCACCAGACCAAAGCTGATGCCGGTCACGATATAGCCCATATTGCGGGCCCGATCCGCGTCATCGACGCTCACATCGATCATCGCCGCCTGAGCAATCGGCTGGTTACCGGCGGTGAAGCCGGTGATACCCCGGCCCACGATCAACAGCCACAGGCTACTCTGGTACAACGCTACTATGGTGATAGCGTACCCAGCGAGCGCCCCCAAAAGGCAGATCAGGATCGCGTTCTTGCGGCCGATCACATCCGAGAGCTTGGCGATATAGGGCGCACCCAGAAACCACATTAGGAAGAAAATCCCGATCACAATGCCATAGTTCATATGCCGGGTGGCGTCGGACGCGGTGCTCGGCAAAAACCCGGAACCGGGCTCCATGATCAGTGCATTTACGATGGGGAAAACAAGGCCCTGACCGAGCAGGTCCAGAAACACGATGAACAAAAGTGCAAATTTAGCGGGAAACGACATGGTGCGTATTCCACCTTATATTGGCCAGGCTCGCGCAGCCTCAATCCCCGCGCCGAGATGTCAGTATAGCGCGCCTACTGCATATTGCACGCAGGCGACAGGTATTCGACCCTCCCTAATAGTGCCGGTAACAGGAGACTATGGATAACCCTAACAGGACAGTATTGAGGGGTTCAATACCATGATTACGCAATAGGCGTTTGAAAAACCGCTTTGCAGCAGCCCCATCCCACTTGGCCTGCAGATACAAATCAACGACTTCACCGTCCTGATCAACGGCCCGTCAAAGATAATTCTGCTTGCGGTTCATTTAGATGAAGACTTCATCGATGTAAAAGGTATCGCCATAGCCCCGGTACTTTCGTTTCAATCTTCTGGCGTATAGCGCACCGAACTTGATACAGAGCCTGCCCCATGAGCGCAGCGGGTGCTTTGGGTACCACAGTCGGATTGACTCGAGTGACGGGGATACCCCGTTCGGCCGGGAAACCCTCGATATCGCGGTGGCTGAGATTGAGCCTGTAATAGAGCCAGACAGCATACAAAATGGTATCTGGCGGGAATCGATGGCGCTTATAGGTATTCATTCGCCGATCCTATCAATCTCGATGACTTAACTTGGCAATACCCTTGTTGAGTAAAGCGGATATTCTTTCTTGAAAATCTCGCATATTCAAGCTTCCCGTTACGGGTAAGTTTCTTCAAAAGCGCAATGTTTGACTTTCCGTCAGGGTATCGAACAGTTGATTCTGATATTCTCCTGTTAGGCCCAACATTCTCTATATTTTTCATAGTCTTATAGCTGCCTAAAGCAACCGACTGTTCCGGGGACATGGGTGACAATCATAAATCGAGAAGACAAAACCTCTCGCTATCGAGTAAAATTATTCCAGCAATTCCGATTACCTGTTACCGTTTAAGGACGAACCGTATGTTCAAACTACTAAATAGACTCATCATTATCTTTGCTATTGCTGGCTGGACAAATAGCGCGACCGCGACCCCCATTACCGACACCATTTGGGTAAATGGCTCAGAATGGGCACAAGCGGACCTGTTCACAGGCCTTACGTGGAATCAGATGAACGATGCCTGCCCCGGCGGCGAGTGCAACGGACAGCTGAACGGACATGATATGACAGGCTGGCTGTGGGCGAAAAACGAAGTCGTCATCGATTTGTTTAACCACTATATAGGCAGCCCTGTGTTGAGCAATAGCAACGGTAAGTATCAAAGCAGCTCAACCACCACTGGGGAAGCCTTCTTCGCAGATGGCTGGAGGCCGATCGCAAATACAGAGTTAAGCGGCTTTATGGCATTCACCACAATCGGCCGAAAGTCCGACAACGAGGGACTTGCCGTCATCGGCTATTCTCGTATTTTCAATATGAGTGAGGCTGATCTGTATCAAAGGGAGAAGTACTTCAGCTCGGTAGGTGGTTGGTTCATTAGAGCACCCGAAGCCGCGATACCAAGCCCATCCACTCTGGTGCTTTTCAGTTTGGCGTTTGCAATTCTCGGTTACAACTATCGTCGTAGCATAATAGAGCACTGATCACTCAAGTATCGACACCTTGCTCCCGGCATACATTATTGTTGTGCCGCTTGCCACTGACTGGAACTTCCCATGGCTATCATCCGCTTCATTCTCGGCAGACTCATTTTACTCTTCAACTGGGCCTTTCCACCCAAGAGCGTCAAGCGTGACCTCACACAGCAGGCACAGATTGACCTGCAGACCAACAACCTCACCCTTTACCAATACGCGGCTTGCCCTTTCTGTGTGAAGGTAAGACGGGCCATGAAGCGGCAGGCGCTGAAGATCGATACCAAAGACGTAAAGCGGATACCAGATGCCCGCGAAGAGCTTATGGCGGGTGGAGGGCAACTCAAGGTTCCCTGCCTGCGCATTGAGCAGGAAGACGGCCAGCCTCAGTGGATGTATGAATCCAACGAGATCATCAACTATCTGGCCGAGCGCTTCCCTACTGCCTCCCACGCCTGACACTTTCCACGAGAAAACAACAATGCCCCGCAAGTCCATAACCCTGCCCGCCGAGTTCATTTTCTCCAGCGAGTACAGGGTACTCTATTCGGACGTGAACTCAGCCAACCACCTCGGCGCGGACCGGGTACTTCCCATCGCGATGGAAACCCAGCTGCGATTCATCAAGCATCTGGGGTATGACAGTGCCACGGCATTTGAGGATGCGGGGCTGATCATGGGCTATTCGGAGGTGCAGTATCTTGCCGAGGCGAAGTACGGTGACGAGCTGCTGGTTGAGTTGGCTGTGGACAATCTGCAGGAGAAAAGCTTTGAGTTGGTTTACCGCATTAGTAATCTGAACAGGGATTGTGAGATGGCGCGGGTGGTGACGACATTGTTGTTTTTTGATTATCAGAAGACTTGTGTGATTCCGGTGCCTGAGAGTTTTTTAGAGCGGGTTGGGGTGGCGTCTGGCGCCGCGCAGTGAGGTTTTTGGATGGCGAATTTCGTGAGGTGGTACTGACAAATTAACTTTTTGAAACTTAGGGAATCTCGCCTGCATATCTCACGCAACCACCTCACCATCCTGATCGACAGCCCGCCACAGGTAATACTGCTTGCCATTGATCTGAATGGTCCGGCACACCGGCGAAGACCTCATCACTATGGAAAGTATCGCCAAAGCCTCGGTGCCTTAGATTGAATCTATAGTGCAGCCAAACTGCGTAGCAGATGATATCGGGTGGAGGGCGCCTAGCCGAAATCGGTGACGTTTATAAGTATTCATTGGCAGATTCTACCAATTTCGGCGACTTAACTTGCCAGTACCGTCATGGCCGACCCCAATAATATCGGGCGAACTTACTTGTCAGCACCTCCCAATGTATTGCAACATAGACGAATAGCTTAAATATTGATTATTATCGCCCTTCGACGAGAAGGTCTTCGATGTTACCAAGGATGGGATTAAACCTACTGCAAAGCCTACTGCGTGACTGATTATTCCTCAGGGCACAATAACTGGAAAATCAGTAAATCTTGTATGTACTAGCCTACTATTCCTAGCGGTGACGACGACTTCGTTTGGCCCCATAGTGTGGGGGTCTATTGAAAACAGAGAAAACTTGCTATATGAAAAAGACAATACCATTCCGACTTTTTTCCCTCAGCTTGGCCTTAATTTCTACTTTTTTCCTGTTTGGCTGCGCCACACAACCGGTACCAGTAGAAACTGAAAACCCGGAACAATCGTTAGATAAACAAAGAGCTGCACAATCGGCGGCCCTTCAAGCCTCTCAGGAAGCCACTCCAAACTTGAAGCGGAAAATTGCGATAGGGCGAGTTACCAACGAAACCATTCACGGCAAAAGCCTGCTCAGGGACGACGTCGGAAACCCTCTCGGCAAACAAGTAGCGGATATGCTGACCACGAAACTGGTGGAGAGCGGCCAATTTTTGGTTCTGGAACGACCTGACTTGGACAGACTAGAGTCAGAGGCTCAAATTGGTGGATCTGATTTCCAAACAATTGGGGTCGATACTCTAATTGTTGGATCTCTTGTGGAGTTTGGAAGGAATACCACGGGGACGAAAGGCTTTTGGTCGAAATCCAAAAAACAAACTGCCAGTGCAAAGGTCGCATTTCGATTGGTCGATACGACCAATGGCCTAGCCTATTTCAGTGCCTCTGGTGCGGGAGAGGCGTCAACAGAAACTGGTGAAATTGCATTCGCGGGGTCAACTGCTTCCTACGATGGCACCCTAAATGATGCTGCCATTGATTCTGCGATCTCTGACGTCGTTGATGAGATCATTCAAAATCTAACCAAAAGGCCTTGGCATACGGTATTTCTCAGTTCTACACCTGAGGGACTCTATATCAGTGGCGGACAAAGCCAGGGAATCCAGTCCGGAATGGAGTTAGCAGTGGAAACTATGGGCAGAAAAGTCAAGTCACAGCAAACTGGTTTCAATGTAACGCTTCCTGGAAAGAAGATCGCGACAATAAAGGTTGTATCGACATTTGGCGATAACGAAACCAACGAAGGCGCATTAGTTACCCTTACAAGTGGCAGCATTTCCAACTACAAATTAGATCAGCTGAGGATTATTGAGAATGACTAGAATTTCAGTACTCAGATTGGCAGCCCCCCTTTTCGCAGCAGTGATTTTGACAGCTTGTGTTAGCTCGAAACCGATAGAAAGCACGAGTGCCGTAGACGACCGACCCGTACTGTTTTTTACGGTCGATGGCACTGGAAGTTCATCCGAAGGATTAGCCATCTACGTCGATGACTTATATATGGGCGATGCCGAGAATTTTTCCGCGAAAAAAAAGGGGCTCGTTGTGTTACCCGGTACTCACATTGTTGAAATCAGGAATGGCACTCAGGTCCTGACCAGTCAAAAAGTCTACGTCAGCAGTGGTGTCAGCAAAACGATACATGTCCAATATAACTGAGAATATTGAATGAAACTAATGTACAGGATTGTATTTATCGCGTTGTCAGTGAGCTTTTTTAGCGGCTGTGTAAACACGAAGCATGACTGGGGTAATTACGAAACCGAGCTCTATACCTACTACAAGTCACCTACCCCTGAGGAGCAGGAGGAATTGATGAATGAGTTGGCAACAACATTTGCTCGAACAGAAAGTAAGGGGGTAGTACCACCACCGGGGCTCTATGCGGAGTATGGAACATTCCTCTTTCAAGAAGGCGATCTCCCCAATGCCATTGTATTCTACGAGAAGGAAAAGAATGCATGGCCCGAAAGTACCCAGTTTATGGATTCGTTGATATCCACGCTTCAAAAGCGCATCGACACCCAAGAAACAAGGAAACCTGACGATGAATAAGTTCCGCGTTCTGCTTTTATCCATCCTTCTGATTCTTGCTACTAGCTGCGCGACTCAACCCAAACAACCGTATGATTGGACTGCATTCGAAGCGGCAGACCCACGATCAATACTTGTTCTTCCTGTATTGAACAATACCGTAGATATCGATGCGCCACTTTACGCACTGAGCACTCTCGCTATTCCGCTTGGTGAAAAGGGTTACTATGTTTTTCCTGTCAATACAGTAAAAATTGTTCTGGAACAGGAAGGTCTCTATGAAGGAGAAGCCATAAAAGAACTGGGAACTCAAGCAATCGCAAATTTGTTTGGTGCAGACAGCGTTCTGTATGTTGAGATTGATCAATGGGATGCCAAGTATGCAGTGCTTGCTACCACTGTCACCGTAGACATTAATTATATGCTCGATGATAAGGATGGGACTCGAATTTGGGAGGAAGATGTCACCATGAACTATACCCCCCAACAAAATTCTTCAGGAAACCCTCTCGCTGATTTAGTAGCTGCGGCAATTGTTGCCGGAATCACCCGCGCAGCACCAAACTATATACCCTTGATGCAACAGGCAAATGCTAAAGCTTTTGTCACAGGAACAAGGGCACTACCAAACGGACCCTATGCTGCTGACAATAAGTAACGCTATGTATCTTTGGGGACACTGACAAGTTAATCGCATGAAGAGTGCTGCCAAATACACTTCAGAAGAAGACGGAAATCTGCACCAGAAGATCAAGCAACCACCATGCTCCACTCAGTGAAAGCAACCTGCTTGCCTCATGCGATTGTTCCGCCCGGTTAATGGCATAGCGAGCGATCGGTGACATGGAGAGACTCAGGGGTAAGTTCTCGATGAACGACTGGGTAACTGCGACGCTTGTCCGTCACGATCTTCCTGGGCTCACTGCCATGTGACCTCTGCAACCCCTTGAAAAATCAGTTCACAGCATCTCTATCCCGTCTGGCTTGCAGGAATACGTCAACGACCTCACCGTCTTGATCAACTGCTCCATATAGCAATCCCACCCGCCAGTTTGACCGGTATGAACAAAACCAGATGTAGCAAACCCCAATGGAAAAAATTGCCAGGTAATTGCTTAGGAATGTGAGCGCCGTAACTATCGCTAATGCCGGTAGCAGAAAGAAATTCCTGACATGCAATTTATGGTCACCTTTGCTTACTGTGGCCAGCAGATAAAGAATCGTTACTAGCCCCAGCAACAAAACAATGTAAAAGCGTGCCTCGGTACTGCAGTGCAAAACTGCCTTCGAGAAACCGAACATCGACGTTGCGACTATCGCCAGATTTCGGGAGTACAACTTGAAAAATTGAAAGAACGCAACGATAGCAAGAACGTCTGCCACCACAGACAACCATCTCAGTGAAAGTAGTGATAGTCCAAAAATAGTTGACCAGGCCTTTGCCAGTAAAAAAAATATACCGGTGGGTGCACATCGTCATTGATAATGTATGTTGATAGTTTGACCGATAGTTGCGTGGTCATGCATTTTTTTATGCACATGTGCAGCAATAGTCACGGAATCTGAGAAGTTTGGAATGTGCTCGCCCGACAAGATTAGCATGGAGCAAGCTTCGTCTGTCCAGATTCTCCGTTGAAAAACGCTTGGAGCAAACACGAGGCGAAGTGTCTATATCCTGAAGACACCTGCAAGGTCGGAACTTCCAAAATAGCGTTCGATTTCAGACCGATAATTTGGCGCTACCGATTGCTGCACTGCCGGTAGTCGTGGATCGGTTCAATCCGTCTTGGCAAACGAGATACTGAACAATATTTACCACCCATAGTTGTTTTATTTTCCCTATACTTGAGCCCTTAGGCCAATTGAATACGTCAAGCGGGAGAGTTTATGAGCAAGGGACACACCGCACTGATTACCGGCGCATCGGCGGGGCTGGGGGCGGAGTTCGCACGCCAGCTCGCGGGGCAGGGATATAACCTCTTGTTGGTGGCGCGACGACGCGACAAGCTGGAGGAACTGGCGGCCGCGCTAGAGACTAAAAATGGCATCACGTGCAGTATCGCCACTGCCGACCTGGCAGATCCTACGGCCCCGGCCGCACTCTATGAAACGACCCAGTCGATGGGCCTACAAATTGATTACCTGATAAACAATGCCGGCAGTGCGGGGCCAGATCTGCTGGAGAACCGCAACTGGCCTGAACAGGCAAACTTCCACCAATTGATGATGACCTCTGTCGCACACCTGTGTCATTTGTTCATCCCCGGTATGCGCGAGCGTGGCTTCGGCCGAGTGATCAATGTAGCGTCGGTCGCAGGTCGTGTCCCGCGCGCAGATGGCTGTAATTATGCTCCGAGCAAGGCCTATGTCATCGCACTATCGGAAGCGCTGGATGCCACCCTGAAGGGTACCGATGTTAATGTCTGCGCCCTGTGCCCGGGCTTCACGCATACCGAGTTTCACGAAGCAGCCGGGATGCTGGAGATGAAAAACCGTTTACCCAACTGGATGTGGTACCCAGCCTCTACGGTAGTGGCCGACGGCTTGAAGGCCGTTGAGAAAGGCAAGCCTATTAGGGTTTCCGGCCGCCTCTATCGTTGGGTAGACCCACTGTTTCAATCAGTGCTGACGCGGCGACTGTTTCGAACGCCGGGGCGGTAGGGAATATCAATCTACTTTCCATGCGACAAAAATATTGCGCCTGCAAGAGAATTGACTAACTCGGCGCCACTACTACACCTCCCGACCCGCCATCCGAGTCTTCACCAATACCCCACATGGCCACACAACCACCTCTCGGCAGATTATGGGCGGGTACGAGTGATTACTAGACCATCAATCCAGTTGGCGTTTAGCGGTATCAACCCACTCTTGAAAGGTCTCCAGTGTTCTAACGGTCCGGCGTTTAATCTGGAATGTATTGCAAATATAATCAACCGGATCTTCCGGGCTCCGCTTGATAGCTTCGATTGCCAAGCCAATAGATTCGGGATACGCAATTTCCTTCCAATCTCGCTCGTACCCAAATGGACTCAGGCCTCGCCATGGCATTACATCTACCACTTGTTCTGGCGACAGCCAATACACTGGCTCCTGCCCTTCTGTCCGATGTATTCCGGCCCATGAGTCAATGAGCGGCACTAGGTGTGCTACCTGCTTTTTAGATATACGACTCAGCCCATGCATTTGAGCGACTTCATATGCGAGAGTCCGTTGTGTGATGCAGGGCCGCTCATTCAGGATGCCTTTAGCCAGCTCAACTAGATTGGGCTTGTGGCTTCCTTCAAAATAAGCGCTTGCACGGAACGAAACTCCTTCTTGAACCGAAAGCTCATCATCCAGATCAGGTTCTCCCGCATCTTCTTGCTGAACCACCGGGCTATCAAGATCAACTATAAGACAACTGTCTGCTTCCTCATTCGTCGTGTCTAAAGGACGCGCCCTATCCCCAGCTAGTATCTCATTCAGCCTGTCATGTATAGTCTCTATTGCCGCTTCTGGGTCCCTGAAGTAATCAGTTGACCACAATCGAATTAGCCGCCAACCGAGATTCTCGAGGATAGCCTGTCGAGTACGATCCCGATCACGCGCACTGGGCGATCCGTGGTACGTCGCACCATCACACTCTACACCAGCCAGATACAAGCCAGGAAAATCGGGATGAACAATGCCGAGGTCTACGCGAAATTTGGATACACCAATTTGGGTTTGCACCTGCCAACCTAGGTCCCGAAGCGCCCATGCAACAGCTTGCTCAAAGTCACTATCAAACTGATCGACCCCATAAGCAGCTGTACTCTGCTCTGCGAGGGCAATAGGACCTTTTTCAGCAAACTCCAGATAGTGTTTCAGGTGTTCGACGGCTGTTGCAGAAGTCCTTGAAAGGTCGATCATATTGGAATCAAAACTCGCAAAGACCACAACTTCGGTCGTGGCTCGAGTTATTGCAACATTCAAACGCCGCTCTCCTCCAGACCTATTGAGCGGACCGAAGTTCATGGACATGGTTCTTCCGCCGAGCTCTGTCGGGCCATAACCCATACTGAACATGATTACATCACGCTCGTCGCCCTGAACAGACTCCAGATTCTTAACGAACACGGGGTCGTAATCATCCGTAGCCTGGAAGTATGGTTCGATGTCCGGGTAGCGACGTCGGGCGTCATCTATCAGATCCTCGATAGTGCGTTGCTGGTCGGTGTTCAATGTCACGATACCTAATGACTGCTTGCTGAATCGAGGGTGAAGAAGCCGTCGGACAACCTCTTCGACTACCGCCTTCGCTTCGATAGGATTATTTCTTCCCTTGCCTTTAGCATAAACGCCATCCACACGGTGAAGCGAGACTGCAGAGTCTTTGGTATCCGATGAGGGATAAGTAACCAACGAGTTCTCATAGTACTTGGAATTCGAGAACGCAATGAGCGATTCATGCTTTGATCTGTAATGCCCCATCAATCGACGGTGAGGCAAACCAGCAGCAAGCGCTTGATCCAGTATGGATTCAAGGTCTTCTTCATCAGGATCATCTACGTTCGCCACAGCACCGAAGAAGTTCGTGGGCGGCATTTGTTTCGGGTCACCTACGACGATTACATTCTTGGCCCTCGCAATAGCTCCAACAGAATCCCATGTGGTCATCTGAGACGCCTCGTCGAAAATGACAACGTCAAAAGCGTTAAAGTCTGATGGCAGGAACTGTGCCACGGACAATGGGGACATCATCATGCAGGGACAAAGGTCAAGCAGTCGATCACCCATATCTTCGAACAATGCCCGAATCGGCTTATGTCGCGTTTTCTTCTGTAGTTCTCTAGAAAGAAGACCAAAATTCTTCGAATTCTCTTTACTCTTGATATCCGGAGTTTTCAAAGATAGTAATGCGGCCACGTATTCTGCAGTTGTATCAGCCACCTTAGCGTCGAGTTCACGAAATTCTTCGAGGCGAGAGTTAAACTCACTGGCCTTAAAACTTCGCAGAGGCTCCCGGTCGTCAATCAGCCTTGGAGCCAACCAAGCACAGAAAGCCGTATAAGCTTGACTCTCAGCGTCCTCGGCAAGGATAACGCCAGTTTCAAGGGCATCACAAACTGGGTTTAGACGGATCCGGTCACATTCATTCTTGGCGGCCACCCATTCCACCCACGGCTTTAGTTTTCGCTCCCAGTCCACGACCGTTGCTAGGTTCTTCTGATATTCGAATAACGGCCTATCAGACATGATCTCAACGCCTGACTTCAAAGCATCCGCAACGGACTGGCTCAACTTTTGTTTTGCTGAATCAAACTTATGCTTGGCTCCCACTAGTTGTGAAGCCTCTAAAAACTCTCGACCATCGACCAGTTTAGTTTTGATCGCCGTGAGCAGATCCATCGGATCATTAGCCAGCCCGATTACCTGCTTTACGAGCGCATGTACCCGCTCTCCGTCGACCTGCCTTAATCGAAGGTTTTCGGCTTCACTTTCCCAACCAATCCATATTTCATCGGTCGTGAACTCCTGGGAGAGGCGCCCGACTTCTGTAACCACGCCTTTTGCCTCTTTGAGCGCATACAGAATATCAAGCTCACTGAACTTCTGATAACCGGCAGTCTTTGCAAGCTTATTCAACTTTCCCTTGATGAACAGCTTCTTCCACCAACTTTGCTGGGCCTCCTCAAAAAGCGCGATCCATTCATCGACTGGTGTCTCAGCCAAACTGGGTGCTGACGCGCCATGGGCAATTTCCTTTATGCGCTCATCAAGCTCCGACTTTCCCTTTGCCAATTGACCCAAACGCTCGAGTCGCCGAGTCACATCCGGACCGAGCGCAAATTCAATAGACTGTACCTGTGCCATATCTATAAGTTCGGAAAGCGCATTCAGTCGATTGACCTGTGACAAACTAGGAAATTCGATACTGATGCCAAAATACGCAGCAAAGCTGGATATGAGGGGTGACGCCTCTTCTGCCTCGCGAATAAAGATTTTTACGTGCTCAATAAGCTGCGTTTGCCATGAATAAGACCAAGCCGTTGCTCTTATCGATCGGAATGCGTTGGTGTCCAAACTCGACACGTCGCCAAAGGCCAGCCCGGCCTTTTTGGCAGTGCTTTTTAATTGTTCTACACCAGATTCGCCTTTTATTGGGCTATCGGATATATGAACACCCCAATCGAGTTCGATTTTCTGACTCTTTTGGTATCCTGCGTACCGTGCAATTGCCGCTCGCGGGGACACCCCAAATGTGGAGGGTTCGTGCAAGGCTTTGACGAAAACATTCAGCTCGTCCCGCCTATCTCGCAGCCGATTTGCCTCATGAATCCACTCTTCACTGGTTCTCTCGTTACTTTTTTCAGTCGTCCTTCGCAACTGATCAAGTACTGCCTTTTTATTCGCCTTATTGGAATGCAGTTCAAGTACATGCCGATCAAGATGAATTTTCTGGAGTCGCCTGTACACAACCTGCAACGCCGCGATCTTTTCCGCTACGAATAGTACTTTTCGACCTTGCGCCAGGTTATTCACGATCATGTTGGCAATTGTTTCGGATTTTCCCGTACCTGGCGGCCCTTCGAGTACAAAGTCCTGTGGCCTTGAACCGGCCTCCACGGCTACCAATTGAGAGCTATCGCAGTTCAGTGGAATGTATATTTTTGCTGGATCGACTTCACTATCTAACTCATCGCGTATGAGGAATGAGGCTTCTTGTTCGTACGCCTCTTGCGGGCGCTCAACCAAATGAGCGACGAAAAGGTTCTCTTTCAGATCCTGGAGTCGATCCCGAAGATCTTTCCACATAAGATACTTGGCGAAGGAGAACGACGCTACCACGCACTCTTCCAAGACCTCAAACCCTGGCTGCTCGGCTATCGCTTCCCTAACATCCTGCCAAACTCTTGCCACATCCACTCCAGAGTCGTCTTCTGGAAGCTCATCCCTGAGATGCGACAAGTCTATAGCGTGCTCTGTATAAAGAAACTCTATCAGGGTTAAGTTGAACAGCGGGTCTTCATCTTGAAGCTGACGCATTCTTATCGGCGCCCGGGCACTTTTTCGGACAAGCTGTACAGGTATCAGAATTAGCGGGGCTCTATATGACTTAACATCCCTAGTATCTTCTTTCCACGACAGCATGCCCAATGCCAGAAACAAAGTGTTAGCTCCGCCCTCCTCTAAGTCGTTTTTTGCCTTTCGAAAAAGATTTACAAGTGAATTTTCAACTTTCTTCTTCGACATGTTGGCAACGAGCGTGTTTTTCTCCAATTGTCTCAAGGCATACTGAATATGAAGATCATCACCCGTTGCAAATCGGAAGGACTCGGCACTTCGCTCTCGATCATTGATCGGGCTGGTTTCAGCAGATTCAAAAGAGAAGGCAGTATTGTCTGATATTTTGTCTTCCATCTGACCGATATCTGGGCAGAAAATTCTAATTCCAGCAGAAGCGTCCCTAAAGGACAGAAGAGGATTTCGTTTACTCAGATCCAGAAGTTTTCTCTGCCACGTGTCTATTCTTGTTTCAGGTGTTTGCTCAATGACCCGTTCATCAACCCGCACTGGTGGCAGCGGAGGAGCAGGTGGCAATGTGATCTCACCTTCCTCTTGAGCCTGAGCTTCTTCTCTATGCTCCTCAACAGTCGCCAATGGCTTGATCTTTCTGGCTCGAGCCTGTGCAATGTCGATCGCATATACAAAATTGGCCTCATCTTCCTCGCCAAGCAGTGATCGAGCATATTCACAAGCTTGCATAAATGTTGGAGATACCGAGTTAGTGACCATTGTAGATTCAAATAGCACTAGGTCTCGGGCATCCACCCGCTTTCTCAGGTCCATCGGGTCGTCATTAGTAAGTAACGGAAACATACTATCAATGAGCCAGACACCAACGAATGCATGATCTCTGGTTAGAGCAATAACCGTGTTGAGTCCCATCAACTCTAGGCAGCTTGCAAACAGAAGAGACAGGTCAAGACAGGCTCCCATTTTGCTGGTACTTATTTCGGATGCGAGACGGATGATCTGCCCTTGATAAGCAAAACTGGGGGGCGGAGAGACGTAAGCGATCCTCTGATTCGCAACGACCGACCATAAAGCAGCCGCCATAAAATATGGCTTCTCTCTTGAATTAGATTGATAGCCATCCGCACTCCGTCCTTGTCCGTTCGCTTCAAGCACCTCAGTGACCTGCTTAACAAGTGACTCTACATAGATGCCATTTGGCTTGACGAAGGCAGCCAGTAACTCAGGCTGGCGAGTTTCACCACCCCAAAAACCGGCTGGAAGGACAGCTAGAGTCTCTGCACGAGTTAGCAGAGGTATCTCAGGTGCTTCCGAGCTAGCTATCGTAAAGGTGAATTTGAGCGACGTCTCATCCGATATATTGAAGAGATAATCATGAGAAAACTGGAGGGGTCTATCTTGCAGGCTAATATACTGACCTGGACTGATCTGAGAAACTTCCCATGTTTCAGTTAGCAGAATGCCATCTTCGCACTTCAGTTTTACAGTTAGGTTCCTAATAGTTGGGCTACTCTCTCCCTCATCGTCTTCTAGATAGCTAATTCGAACATTCGTGAACAAGCGGCAAGCGTTCTGCTGGGCTGCCAGCGAGTAGACAGGTAGTTCGTTATACAGTATTCGCAAACGTTCCATGTATTAGTTTCCTTCCATAAAAACCAGTCGACTATATGTCGACTGGAAAATAGTTTCATTTATATAGGTGATATTGTTCAGAAAGCTTGGACAAACATCCTATTTAGTCCTTTCAATTTCAGACAACTCTCGCTCTTCCTGACGCCTTATCGCAGAGAGTGCGGATGCCATCACCCCTGCCGGCACCGCGACAAGACCTAGTCCCAGCATCAGAATGAAGAACGAGAATATTCTCCCTCCGGCAGTTATCGGATACATATCACCATAACCCACGGTAGTCAGTGATGTTACTGCCCACCAAAGCGAATCAAAAATAGTAATGTAAACATCTGGCTGAGTTGCGTGTTCAAAATAATAGATACCCACAGCTGCAAGGTAGACAAATATCAAAGTAGCAACGATGAAAATGACTAACTCTTCCTTCGCTATAGTAAATGCCTTCCCGAAACGCGCAATTGCCTTGTGGTATCGAGCCAATTTTATAAGACGTGCTAATCTGAAAAATCGCAATAGCCTCAAGGTTCGAAGATCGACCATAGGCGCAATATAGAAAGGGAGAATGGCCAGAAGATCAACCAGTCCATAGAAACTAAAAATAAATCGAAGGCGACTCTCTGCCACGTAAATCCTGTATAGGTACTCCACTGAAAAAATACCCACAATTACAATTTCTGAGTAATACAGAAATTTCTGGGTAAGTGGGTCAAGATCGGGAATGGTTTCGAGGGAGAAACAAATAGTCGAGAACAGTATCAGCGTGGCAATTATTCCGCTGAAGACTGGAGTATCAAGTAAACTTAGTGAGCGCGCTGAACCCATAACTACCTAATAAAACTAATAATTTTTATCGACATGAACAGTGAAGCCTACTAGCAACGACTTACGGCAAAACCTTCACCGACCCTGTAAATAATTCTGTGTAACTGCCAGGGTTAAATGTAATCCGCCAAGCGCTCTTCGAACTCGATCATAAATCTATTCAGTGCCAGTTTCCAATTACGGATCGGCATAGTCCATTTTTTCGACGCCTGCTGGATTGCCAGGTAGATCACTTTCAGTGCCGAGTCATCAGTCGGAAACAGCTTCCGCTTTTTGACAGCCTTTCGTATGACACTGTTGA
>CACSIL010000015.1 GCA_902705825.1 Halioglobus japonicus
TCCTTAAGCCGCTTCATCATCGAGGCGTCCATACCGCCAAACTTCGAGCGCCACTGATAGATGAGTGCTGTACTGACGTTGTGTTCACGAGATAGGTCTGCGACCGGAACCCCAGCTTCATGCTGTTTTAAAATCGCCAGTATCTGGCTGTCGGAAAATCGAGACTTCTTCATTTGTCGCTCCTTATGCGATCATTGTAAAAGTCTCTACTCAAAATCTCGATTATTTTTTGGGGGGATTACACAGGCGCGCGGCTTACTTCTTCCGCCTCCCCTATGTCCCGCTCAGGCTGATGTCTGCTCTGGGTATTTCGCGTGAGACACAGATGAACGCCCCCAGCAAAGCGATGCGGCCGCTGCATCGACTGGTTGCATCGCTATGCCACCTGGAACAGACAATCATGCCCGAGTCGGTAAGAGGGACCAGCGCCTATGCGGTCTACCGCCCTACTCCTGCCGGACAATAGGCTTCCACACCTGCATGCGGAAATTACCGCCGCCGAGGCGGTCCATCAGAGGGAGTTTGACGTTGGCGGTCAACTGGTAGTGCTCTTTCAGTATTGCTTTGGTATTTACCTCTGTATTAAGAAGCGATTGAGGTAGGTTCATCTTGTTGTCTATCAGCAGTAAATCAAACTGCTGTGTCTCGATTTTGGTCTGAACCTGTTTGACGAATCGCTCCCAGACCTCAAGTACATCGTCCTGCTCATTGGCCTTCTTCAGGAACGCCGGTTTGTCACCCCCAAAAATAAAGTAGCGCGTACCACCGCTGAGGTAGATAGGCCCATCTTTTTCAATGATCTCCTCGAGAACCAGCGTGGATGCGTAGATATCATCAGCGCCGGCAATCTCGCTGCGGATTGCCTGCCAGCCCTTGTCCTCAACTGAAAAGTCCGTGGGCAGCATTGCGTAGCTGTTATAGAACGCCAGCAAGGTCAGTATCCTGAACGGCCAGCGCGCCTTTGGCATATCCGAGATAAGGGCGAATACGCCCACCAGTAAAAATGGTGAAACCAGCTGAAAAAGATACGTCAGGTGATTACCGCGGTTTTTCCCCAAAACCAGCACAAAAATAATCAGGGAACAAGCCAAACAGAACCAGATGTAGTTCAGATTTACCTGCAGCAGGGGCTTATCGAACCGCGCTAGGTTCACGGCAGCGTCGCCGCGTACGGCTTCTCCAGAAGACGCTTTCAGCGCTATTATAAAGTACCAGCGAGCGGCTATCGCCCCCACCAAGATGACCAGCACGGGAAGATAGATCAGCGCATATTCCTGTAACTGAGTGAAAACATGCGCATCGGAGGCCGCCATTCGATACCCGCCGCGGACAGCAAAAAAGGTCGCCTCCAGATAATAGGGCGAGGTATAGCAGACCCATGCCAGAACGGCGATAAATACCACCGTTGCAGCGACACCAAAATATATCGCGCGCTTTTTTGACACAGCCAGGAAGACGTACAAGGCCACGTAGCCAAGACAGGCCACGAAATACTGCTTGGTGTAAAAAGCCAGCACACCAAGCACTATCGCCACCGCAAGACTGCGCGTTGAGAAAGCATTTACCCAGGGAATAGTGATGGCCGCTAAAAACAGAAACAAGCCGAAACTGTTGGTACTGGCAACGGGGGTGGAGTAATAGAGCATGGCCGCATAAAGCATGGCCGCCGCAGTAAGGCTCTCCACACGCCCTGCTGACTCTTTGCGACACAGGTAAAAGCACAGCGCACAGCAAGCGAGAATAAAGAACCCAGAGACAGCGCGGTGTAATTCAAACGTATTACCAAAAACACTGGCCAGTGGCGCCACCACAATATTATAGAGAACGGGATACAGGCTGATGTGTGTCGGCTGGCTCGCTATGGAGTAAGGATTACCACCTTGAAGTATGGTCGAAGTGGTCACCAGCATACCGCCTTCGTTGTAATCCAGCGGAAAGGCGTGCGCAATAAGTTGCCAATGATTCTGGGCTATCGCGATGACAAAAACAGCGACGCAAAGCAGGTAAAGCCAGTTCAGGGCAGCACCTGGCCTGGTGGGCAGACGGGTCGTCATAATCATCCTGTTATTAGCGTTTCAATGCAGAAAATCCAAGGGAATATAGCATAGGCCTCAGCGCGTGAGGCATCATTTTCTGCGCCCGACAAGACGCCGTTCAATTGCAACCAG
The DNA here is from genome assembly GCA_902705825.1 of Halioglobus japonicus. Lineage (GTDB taxonomy): Bacteria > Pseudomonadota > Gammaproteobacteria > Pseudomonadales > Halieaceae > Marimicrobium. The sequence continues at coordinate 2,169 of CACSIL010000015.1, forward strand.
TGTGCTGTGGCTATTCCACAAACACAAACGGCCCTGAATAGAGATGCCGGTCACAGATAGCGGCTTTAGACGGACTTTTCCACCCGCTAGATATGGAGGCTGCTACGCCATTCCACTAATATCCCAGCTCTGCTCAAATAGTCCAGGGCTGGTAGATGGTCGATACCACAAAATTAATCCGCCACGCATTTGTCGGGGGAAGTAGCGCGCTACTGCTTATTATCCTTACCTGGCTGCTGGTTGATGGCCTGCACCTGGAAGTCATTCTGGGTTCCAGTATCGCTGTTGTCCTGACCGGCCTGTACAACTACTCAATGCAGTACCACTGGACGTTCTCCACGGACGCCCCTCACCAATCGGTTCTGGTCCGATACCTGCTGATGTGCGTGGGAATACTTGTTATCAATACACTGGTCATGTATCTCGGGGTGAAGACGTTCGAATTTCACTATCTTATTGTGCAGTTTATGGCCAATGTGACGATGACGGCCTGGAGCTTCTGCCTTGGTTCTATCTGGGTATTTGCCGGACAGGGTTAACCGTCTGTCACCGCCCCTGAATCACATTCTTCATGCCGGTGGTATAGCTGTAATGGCTATCAAAAACCACATAATTACCGTCGATAATCAGGGCGTGTTGTTGCTCTGACCCCTGCCATATTCTCGCGTTGATCTCAGGTAAATGCTGGTAACTGATCCACGGCCACAGATGGTGTTCTGCGTGGTAATGAAAGTTTATCTTGGAGAAAAACAGCCGCTCTAACCAGGTTGCCTTGACTGAGCGCAGCATCGGCCCCGGTGTATTCATAAAGTACGGCGTTTCGGGTGCTTCAACCCGCTCTGATTGTTCCGGCTGGTGCTCGATGAGCGCGCGGATTTTTGCGAACAAAAAACTGACCGTCAGCAGCGGCCATAGCCAGAGTATGAAGTAATAGGTTGGTATACCGTAATGCAGAGGGTCAAACAGCAGGAAAATAAGGAAGATGATGCCGTTTGCAACAAGAATGGTGGCTTGACCACGACGCAGATTTGACTCAAATTTTTCAATTTCCCCACTTTTGCCAGAGCGCATCGCATCGCGCACTTTTACCAGATACTCCAGCCCGGAAAGACTCCTGAACACCTCGGCGAAGAAGCGCCAACCGCGCCAATCCCGAATATAGGCATCTTTTGAGTCGCCCGGCTGAGAGACCAGACGGTGGTGGATAATATGGCGCTGGCGGTACACATTAAAAGGCAATACAGATGGCGCTGCGAAAAACCAGGTACCGATGAAGTCATTGATCCTTTTGTCTTCGGGCCAGATCAGAAAATGGGACGCTTCATGCGCTATCAATGACAGCCCGTGTTGCCCACCGGCAATAATGAAAATTGCTATCAACCAGCTCCAGATAGAGGGATATGCAATAAAAATAGCGCAGCCCAGAATAATCTGTAGCCACGGCAGAGACAGGTCGAGAATCAGGCGGGGTAATTTCGGCCTGCGATAGTAGTGCCGCTCTTCCGCGGTAAACTGAATACCCTGATGGGCTGAATGTGACGTATTCGACATCATTTGCGCGCACTGAAAATCATGCAGTCACTGCGACGAAAAAGATAATCAAAGATACTCAATGGCGCAGTAATGAACACGAGTAAAGTCCAGATTCTAGAATGCCCCGCTTCCAATGTCAGGGGCACACCCAATTTTCCCAGCAGAATATTTTGCAGTGTGAGTGCCGGGAACAGGTTGAGTTCCTCAACGATCTCTACATCGTGGAAGCCACACCTGTGTAGCAACAACTCAAGAGACTCTCTGGTAAAGAGCTGCAAGTGACGGGGGAAGTGATACCCGCCCCAGTAGCGGCCAAAAAACCGGTGCCCGGTGCTGGCCAGTTTTGGCGTGCGGCCAGTGAATATGCCTCCCTCGGCGAGTAGGGAATGCGCCTTCTGCACGGTATCGTAGGGATCTGTTACGTGTTCTATCACATGATTTATCGTAAGTACGTCGACGCTTCCCGCGTCATCGGAGGGTTCAAACTCCTCGAAGGTTCCCGCTGAAATATCAAAGCCCGCATCACAGCCTGCCTGTGCCATATCCGCGTTCATTTCGACGCCTGAAAACTTGAAATTCCCAAAGGACGCCATCGCTTTGAAACGCCGGCAGTCCCCTGCTCCGATATCAAAAAGATGGAGCGGACGCTTTGTGGACAGGCCGAGCAGTCGCTTTGCTTCACTACGACACCACATGTCATAGATCACCTGCCAAAAACCACCCATTTCCTTGCCGTATGCGTAATAGTTATCGGGGTACATACGCCGCAATTCATCCAGCGAGGGGCGTGGAAAAATGAACTCAGAGCTACACACGTTGCACACCCGAATGCCAAATTGGGTCGCGATCTCAACCTGATACTCGTAATCCTGGGGCAACTCAGCCAAACCATAGCTGTCGACGGCCCGGCACACCGGGCAAGTCATTTCAACCTCTTCATCCTGAGTCATAGCTTGTTTTTCTCATGCAACGCTTCACTTTACCTCGCAACGCCAGGCCTGAGGCAAAGTATATTCCAACACGGGTTGAAATGCTGCTATTGAAACATGACGCCTATCTCATCCTTTCAAAAACGCGGCTCAGACGATTTCCACTGCAGAGCATGGGAATTGTGCTCAACTTGGGAAGGAGTACACAGATTGAGGTACAACTGCACCGGGTTTCGCGCTAGAGTCTGCGCTGATAAAAAGTGTATCTTCCATAAACAATAATTACAGTGAACCCAGTCTTTCCGTGTGGCTATTTTGATTCGCGAGAAACTCACCCAATACTCAGCAACAACGCTGGTCGCTCTGAGCCTTGTAGCTGGCGTGTGCTCCCTGCTATTTAGTTGGCTTTTCTGGGCCAAATTTCATATCGATATCCCGATAGAAGACATCTTGCGACTGATACCGACGGCACAGGCCGTTGTGGAAAATGGCTGGAGCAGTGTGACACTGCAAGAGTGGCTTGCGCCCCACGCCAGCGCACACCGAATTGCCATCGGACGCCTGTTGATGGCCATGGAGTACAAGTACTTTTCCGGGCACAACGATCTACTTTACTTGAGCATGTGGCTGAGTATCGGTGCGCTTTGCTATCTGTACTTTCTGGTTTCCAGATTGCCAAAACCGTCGCAACCCGATACGAGCTGGTTTATGCTCGGGATGGCGTTAGTTTATACGCTCAGTTATTCGCAGTTTCACAACCTCATTTTCCCGGTGAATTCGCTGTGGTATATCAGCTCATCCTGCAGTGCGCTCAGTGTCTATCTGGTAGTCTCGCGCGGAAACAACCTAACACTTATCAGTGCACTAGCTGCTTGTCTGTTTGCCATCGTGGCTGCTTTTTCAGTGTTCTCCGGTGTTATCACTTGTTTAATGGTGGCATTACTGACGATCCAGTGCCGTTCCAGACATGCGTTCTGGGTTCCAATTTTACTGGTGCTATTTGTTGTATTCTATCTGCAGGACCTGAAGTCAGGACAGGCCCATATTCTTCAGAAAATGACAGGGGAAGAGGTCGATGTAACTCTGGTAATGCATATACAATCACTTGTTGTTAACCATGCTAAAGTCTTCCAGTACACCGTCAACTTTTTGAGCGCACCTCTTTCGAAATCAGCGCCGCTATTATCTTACGTTTACGTCGTTCCTTCCTTATGCCTCATTCTATTTGGCTGGATCGCAGTGATACGGGCATTTTTCCGTGGGGATTCTGAAGAGGCAATCGCGCACAAATTCTATCTCGCGATGGCTACCATTTTTTTGGGTACAGCTATCGCGTGCTTTATGGGTAGAGCCTTTCAGAATGCGGCCACCGCACCAAGGTATCAAACCGTTGTAATGCTTTACTGGTTGAGCGTCAGCGGTTTGCTTCTACATACCCTGCCGATTAAATCGCATTCAGCGTTGAAAATAGCGTGCATGATCCTGATAGTCCTGCTGCCCGTGGGACTGCTTTACAACAAACATGCACTCAAGATCACTCCGGTGGTTAACGAATCCAACGAGGCCAGTGATATTGAGATAACCACCCAACTGGGTTTTCCTAACTTCCACGACCCAAGCCACCCTAGGAATAAATTCACACCAATGTACATTGAGTACGAGTCTTTTCTGGCGAACAACACCTCACTGGCCAGGAAACCAGCTACGGCTCGCCAGGCACAGATCGTCGACCCAGACATTTGCCAGTCAATGCGTGTCTCGATAAAGCCACGCTTAACCAAGCCCGACAGTTCCATGCCCATTAGCGACGTCAAACTGTCTGTTAAACACAGCGATCTGCAGCGATTCCGCAGGGTCCGCATGGCTGGACCAGAGGGGCACTACGGAGAGTTGTACTTCAAGCATACCCACCCCAGTTCAATTCCGGATCTAATTTGGGGTAGCACTCAATGGCAAGGCTACTATGGGGGGAGCAAGGGTTCCCAGCCCATTATCCTGACATTTGATGCCGTGCTGGGGCCCGATTTTCAATGCCAATTGGCCACTGATTCCTGAGCATTCTGTGCTCAAACCGACTGGAGCGAAAACATGTTTCGAGGGGATGTTGAAGGACTCAGGGCGCTAGCGGTTATCGCTGTCCTGCTGTTTCACTTCGATTTTGAAGTGATTCAGGGCGGATTCCTCGGCGTCGACATCTTTTTTGTCATTTCCGGTTACGTGATCTCAAAAGGCATGATGTCCAGGTTGAGCGCGGGTACGTTTACCCTGTCTGATTTCTATACACGGCGCTTTCGGCGCATTTTACCTGCGCTGCTGGCCACGCTGATCGTGGTACTGATAGCGGGCTTCCTATTGTCCCCATTGCTGCATTTTAGAGACCTGGGTTTGTCGGCTATCTACTCAGCACTTTCCGTTTCCAATTTCTATTTTCCAGAGACAACCGGTTACTTTGGGCACAAAGCGATTGAGATGCCGCTTCTGCACATGTGGTCGCTCTCCGTAGAAGAACAATTCTATTTCATCTGGCCATTGGTGCTCGTCGTACTCTTCAGAAAAGTCCGCGCAGAGAAACTGCATACCGTTATCACGGTATTGATCGTGCTATTTCTCCTGATAAGTCAGGCCTGGGTGTTTACCGATCCAAAGTATGCATTTTTCATGGCACCGGCTCGCTTTTTCGAGTTCTTGCTCGGAGCGTGGGTTGTCACTGCGGAGAAGAGATATTCACAGATACGCCCTCTTGCCAATGATGTGATCTTTGCCGTTGGGCTGGCTATCTGCATAGCGGCACTGCTGGGCATGGATGAATCGATGAAGATTCCTGGCGTTTACGCGCTGATTCCAGCTGTCGCTGTCGCCATGATTATCTTTGCTGGTGCGCGTTCAAAAATGTCAGCGGTGTTTTCCAACCCTGTCGCCAGGTTCTTCGGCAAGATTTCCTATTCTCTTTATCTGGTGCATTGGCCGCTGGTCGTCTTCTACAGAAATACCTATGAGTACAATCTGACACTGAACGATAAACTCACCCTGCTGGCCGTATCCATCGTATTGGCCACCCTGATGTGGCGCTATATTGAACAGCCCTTTAGAACATCAGGCCGCCGCGACAATGCACTATCTTCTGCCCCCCAGTCTGCGCAGCCAGCGTCTAACAAACGATTTTATACCGGTCTTGTGGCGACAATGTCGTCGGTCATTGGCCTGTCATGGTTTGTGTATACCAACGAGGGCTTAACCTGGCGGATGAGCGCCACCTCCCAGGATATTTATCGCAACTATACAGCGAAGCAGGAGAACAACCTTCGCTGTAAGGACAAGGACAAACTGCCAGGCGGATTTAACTGCTTTGGTGAGCAGGATGAGGTTTTGGCAGAAGCCATCCTGATCGGCGACAGCCATGTGAATAACTTTCGCTATGGGCTGGCAGAACTGTTCCAAAGTACCGGGACTAAATCGGTATTCAAAGTGATCAACGGCTGCCCGCCACTACCGGATGCAACGATTATCCACTCGCTTGCGCCCATATGGCAGTACGTGTGTGCTTCGCAGAACAAAGCATCGTTCAAATTCGCCAAAGAAGACAGGTTTTCGGTGGCATTACTTGCCGGGCGCTGGACACTGTATACACAGGTAGAACAGATGGGCGTAATCGACTCCAACCCCCCTATTCATCTGGGGTTTGGCCCTCTTGATGAGCGCTCATTTGAGCATTCGATGGCTGTGTTTGAAAAAACCATGGAGGCTGCTGTCAGCGAGCTGGTCAAGGCACAGAAGAAAGTCATTGTATTTGGACAAGTCCCCGAGTTGGGATTCGACATAGAGCGCTGTCTGTTTACACCGGATTACCTTGATCTGGACTACATCGGCTGTGCTGCTCACGACGCCAACACTGTCAGGCAGTACACTGAAGCCAGCAGCAACGTGCTGAGAAAGATCGCCAGCAAGTACCCCGACAGCGTGTTGTTCCTGGATTCCAGTGACGCGTTTTGCGACGAGCAGTGTATTTTTCTCGAGGACAATACGCCACTGTACCGCGATGAGAACCATCTGACGTACAGTGGCTCTTTGCGAGTTATCGAGTACCACCGTGACGCAATCACCGAGTTTCTGAAAGATCACGGACCTGCAAAAACATCGGTTCAATGACGCAGGCAACGCATCTGACACGTCACAAAACGAAACTCAACTGTCGCACAGTATCCGGTTGATCGGGTATCCTGCACATCCGATTCACTGCCCTTGCAAGCCAATCCTTATGCCGGTACCAGATTCTCAATCACTTCCCGACAATACCCCCATCATTATCGGAGCCGGGCAATATGTAGAACGCCTGAACAAGCAGTCCACGCCACCCTTTTCTGCCCCTATGGAGCTGGCCGCCACTGCGTGCAAAATGGCCTTGCAGGATGCCGGCGTGGCGGCAGCGGAAGTCGATACCATTGCGGTAATCAGGCTATTTGCCGATACAGTGAAGGTCTGGGCGTCCCCATTGGGTGGCAGCAACAACCCGCCGGAATCCATCGCCCGGCGCATCGGCGCAGCACCCACACACCGCATCTACAGCAATGCCAGCGGCACCGAACCATTGCACGTGATGGCCCAGTTGCTGGGCGCAATCTCTCGGGGCGAGAAAAACATCGCCTTACTGACGGGTGCAGAAGCAATCGCCAGCCAGCGCTTTGCACAACGCAATGGCTTCGCCGAAGACTGGCGCGAAGAATTCGACACGCCCTATGAGAACCGTGAATACCTCGATCGCCTTGTTTCAAACGAGGAAGTCGCTGGCGGGCTCACAATGCCGGTACGCTCTTATGCCATCATCGAGAATATCCAGGCGCACAGGATGGGCCACGATCTGCAACAGCATCGCAACTTCATGGCACAGTTAATGGCGCCCTTTAGCGCGGTCGCCGCCAACAACCCCTACGCCATGTTTCCACAGGCCTACCCGCCTGACTATCTGGCCACACCCGGTGCGGACAATTACCTTATCAGCCAACCGTATAGCAAACACTTTGTCGCCCAGGATGCTGTTAACCAGGCCTCGGCCTTATTGCTCACCAGCGTTGGCCATGCCCGTCGCCTGGGGGTCGATCCAGGCCAGTGGGTTTTCCTGGAGGCCTACGCTGAGGGCGCAGATAACTGCCTGTCACAGCGCGAGGACCCCGGCCGTTCCGAGGCGATGGAGCTGGTATTGTCCACGGTAATGGACAAAGCTGAAGCCACGCATGACGATATGGATCTAATCGATATCTATAGCTGCTTTCCCTGCGCAGTGACAGCGGCCTGTGACGTAGTGGGCCTGCCCACCGATGGATCGCGTCAGTTGACAGTGACCGGGGGGCTGCCTTACTTCGGCGGGCCGGGCAATAACTACAGTGCACATGCCCTTGCGGAAATGGCCGTGCGACTGCGCGGTGAGCCATCGCGGGCACTGGTCACAGCCAATGGTGGCATTTTGTCCAAGCACGCCGCAGCGGTGCTCACCACACAGCCGACGAGGGCCACCTGCATAGACTGGCGCAATAGTGATGGGCTGAAGATCGACTGCTCGAAGATCGGCATCCGACAGATGGCCAACAACGCACAGCGGGGCACCGTGATTTCCTTTACTGTGGTGTCGCGCCGCGACAAGGACGATATTGCAATCGTGCTGGCGGAGACGGAGGCGGGTGAGCGCTTTTTGGCCTCAAGCACAGAAGCCGCTATCACCGCATCACTGCAGAAAAGCAGCCCTATAGGGCGCGAGATTGATGTTCAATCAGTGGAGGATCGGCAGATTTTTCAGTACAGAACCGCCTAGACCACTGTATGTGAACGCGTAGTGCTAGCTGTTCAGCGCCATCGCTCGCTCCGTGGCTATCGCAAGCAGGCTGGCATTACCCTCGGACCAGTTCACAACCAGTTCCGATTTACAGATCTTCCACACACCGTCAATCTGTCGATACCGGTTGGTGTATTCCCCTACTACAACCACTGTTTCCTCGGGCCCTATGACAGGCATCTCCGGGTTGGCAAAAATTATATGATCAGCCCGCAGATACGCGCGGCAGCTTATCTCGCCCTCTGAGATGAAAAAGCGGTGATTGCTGATGGTATGGCGTGTGATATCGAAGCCATTGATCACACCCTGCAGATTCTTCATCCAGTCATCTGCCCGCCTGGGCACTTCGGGGGCACCGGTAGGCGCGCTGATAGCGCCGTAGTCGATCAGCACTTCATCGGCAAAGCAGGCACGCACCATTGGCCAGTTTTTACTGTCCAGGCCTTCTGCATAGTTGTTGTAGTTGTCGATCAGGGCTTGTCTTACAAGCGGGTCATATTCACTGCTGGACATGTTCACTCCTTACTCTGTGCAACTCGCTGCACTATCGTGTCGCTCTTATATCGTGTCGTTCTTATAGTGATTACTTTTCAGTATTGGTTCGGTGCTACCTGGGCACCGCTTTGGGTACCGCACCTTCAGTAATTGTTGTCGTATTGTCGACAACCAGAGCAGCGCCATTCACCGCGCTCGATTCATCCGATGCGAGAAACAACACCATATTCGCCACATCGACGGGCTCACCTACCCAGATGTTCTCCATCGCCTGGGCCGCATCCGGATCATTTTCCCGCACGGTTGCAGCGACGCCCTCTAGCATCGGCGTGCGCATATTTCCGGGGTGTATCGAGTTACAGCGCACGCCGTATCCACTTTGTGCACTGAGCACCGCCACCGATTTTGTCATACCCCGTATCGCACTTTTAGACGCTGCGTAGGAAAAAATCTGCGGCCCACCCTGAATGCTGGCAGTGGAACACATGTTGATGATAGAGCCACGCCCGGCCGGTTTCATCACACGCAGCGCATGCTTACAGCCGAAAAATGTCCCGTCGGTGCCCACCGCGTGAACCAGACGCCACATCTCCTCGGTGGTATCTTCGATGCTGGCCAGGCGCACAATACCGGCACTGTTGAGCAGAACATCGAGGCGACCATGTTCCGCCACTACCTTGTCCACCAACGCAATCCAGTTCGCTTCGCGGCTGACATCCAGTAACTCAAAGCGCGCACCGCTAATTTGACTGGCGGCTGCTTCGCCCTGTTCCTGATTGATATCCGCGATAATGACGGTGGCACCCTCTTCCGCCAGGCGATGAGCCGAGGCCAATCCCAGTCCCGATGCACCCCCGGTAATCAGGGCAACCTTATTTGCCACTCTCCCCATAAAAATGTCTCTCCTGCCGTTAAAAGCGCAGACCCACAGTGCAAAACCTGAGCCTGCCTGCTTGCATTAAATTATTAGCGTGTTACCTTACCACAAAACAGTCAGGACGTACTGTTTATTCTAATCTTGGGGGAGAAGTATCGGATGAGCACCGAAAAAGTCGAAAATTATGACGATGTCACGATGTATGGTCTGACACCGGAAAAACAGGAAGCACTGCTGCTGGCACAGAACGAATTGACGTTTATCTGGACGACCAAAGAGGGTCACGGCATGGGCGTCACAATGAGTTATATCTGGCGCAACGGCCGCATCTGGTGCACCGCGACAGAGCAGCGAGCCCGTATGAAAGCACTGGCACGTGACCCGCGCTGCGCAGTGGTGATATCCAGTGCCGGTGTCGACGAAGACATCAGTCAGTCCATCACAATGAAAGGCCATGCGGTTTTGCACAAAGATCAGGAAACCCGCGATTGGTTCTACCCGGATTTCGCCCGCCATGCCAACAGCCCCGCGCCTACGCCGGAAGCTTTTGTCGCGTTTCTCGATACGCCTGCACGTATTATTATCGAAGTGGTTCCGGAGAAAACGATTACCTTCGACGGTGGCGTCATGCGTGACACCACCACCGAGGCACTGCAATAGTCAGGGCGAAACCGCCCTCCTTTTTTCTCAGGCCGCGTCGATTTCCTTGAACGTGGCCAATCCTTCCTCAAATTCCCAAAAGCCGCGCAGCGCAGTCAATTTTCCCTGTTCGTTACAGCTATAGGTGAAGACACCATTGACCTGCTGACTGTACTTTTTACCATCCATATTGATCACCACATTGAGCGTCACAATATTGGCGCACTCAAGGTGGGCCGTGTACGTCTGGTGAATGATGTATTCGATATCGGAGTTGGCGATATTGCGGTCGTAGAACGCTTCTCTGGCTTCGGGTGTTGAATGCCCCTTGCCGTCAGGATCAAGCGCTGTCGGGCCAATAGGGTCTTCTATGATGCCATCCTCTGCCCACATATCGAGCCAGCGTGCCTTGTCCTTGGTTTTAAGGCACTCCCGTGACCTGAGTGACATCTGGTATGCGACATTGTTTTCGTTCATGCGGTGTCCTCCACGCTACTGCGTTATTGTATGTATTGCGCAACTGTCGCGAGTATCAGGATGGCGGCGTGCTACCTCTTCCTCGCGCGAACGAACAGTGTACACCAGTCCTCAGCCCTGGGAATGCCCGGGCTGAGGATGTCAATTGGAGGACAAGCTACAGGGGGTGACTACTGGGCTTCGTGACCGGGAACTTTGCCGTCATAGGAGGCCTGCGATATTGCATCGCCATCGAACTTGATCGTTTTTTCCGGTATCAGCTCCAGTACAACACGCAGCGGTGTATCGAGGTGTTTGATCGCCGCTTCCAGCGTCGGTGCAGGGTAAGGGCTGATGATGGCACCCATCGCCGGGTAGAACCAATCCTTGGTGGCCTGATCATCGTGGATAACAACACGGCCTTTGTAAGTGATCTGCTTACCCGGGCCCATATCGGTTCCCATGCTGGAGATCACTACCGAGGCTCGCGGGTCGCGCCGCAGTGCTTTGATACGCGCGCGCTGGCTGGTCGCTGTCAGCCAGATAGAGCCGTTGCGGGCGACGTAGTTCATAATCACGCCCAGACCGTGGCCATCCTTGTTGGTCCAGATAAAATTACACTCTATCTGTTTCTCCAGCAGTTCCTTTTCGCGCTCATCACTCAGCTGGTAAAGCGTAACGTCTTCATAACCCTGCATACTCTGTTTCTCCGTTATCAAAAGTTCGGTAGTTGGCCATTCTGTTGTCCACCTGCCAGATCCAGCACCTGTCCGTTGATGAAGCCCGAACGCTGGTCGTCTGCGAGGAAGAGTGCCGCTTCGGCCATATCGTCCAGTGTGCCCATGCGGCCTGAAGGTGTGGCATTGAGGTGGCCACTGATCACCGACTCCATGGAAAAGAAGGCGTCGGTCATATCGGTCTGGATCAAACCGGCGGCAATGGAATTAAAGCGTACCTTCGCCTCACCGTATTCCACGGCTGCCACCTTCACTGCAAAATCGATACCGGCGCGTGCCGTGGAGTAAGTGGCCAGACCCGGCCCGGGAATGCGGGCTGTTAAAGACGAGATTGTAATCACCGAGCCGCCCTCGGGCATGGCCGCTGCGGCATAGCGGAAAAACAGCAGAGCACCAATCACACTGATTTCCATCGTCGGGCGAATAGCATCGGCATCGAGTTCTGCGATCAACCCGGGCGCGTGAACGCCGGCAGAGAATACCGCGATATCGACACGGCCATAGGTTTCAGTAGCAACGCGAAACAGGTTTTCGATATCACCGTCACGGGTTACATCACAGCTCACGGCGGTGCCATTCAGTTCAGCAGCCAGTGCCTGCAACGGTTCCATACGCCGTGCAGCCACCACCACATTCGCACCTTCCGCCGCTAGCCGCCTTGCGATGGCAGTACCCAAATTAGCGGTGCCCGAGGCCCCCAGAATAACTGCCGTTTTTCCTGTCAGTGTTGCCATAAGATCTCAGCCGTCTCACATTATTTTTTTAGCGTGTCCAGGCCAGCACCGTTAAAGGTCTGACAACACATGCCCGCCATCGACAATGACAGCAGACCCGGTCATCAACGAACCCGCATCGGATGCCAGTAACAACAGTGGCCCATTCAGTTCTTCAAGATTGCCAGTGCGGCGCTGGGGAATACGCTTGATCAATGCCTGGCCATCCGGCGTTTTGAACCACTCGCCGTTCAACTCAGTCTGGAAATATCCGGGGCACAAAGCATTCACCCGGATTTTGTGTTGTGCCAGTTCCAGCGCAGCCGTTTTGGTGAACTGCACAACTGCCGCCTTGGAGGCCGCGTAATTGGTCAGTGCCTTCTGCACGCGCTCTGCCAGAATGGAGGCGATATTGACGATGCTGCCGCCCGTTCCCGCCGCGATCATGCGCCGCGCAGCTTCACGCGTCACATAGGCCACGCCGTTCAGATTCGTGTCAATCACCTTGGTCCAATCGTCGTCGGTGAGATCGAGCAGTAATTTGGGGATGGTAATACCTGCGTTATTGATCACCACCGTGACAACACCGAAAGCCCGCTCCACCTCATCCAGCGCCTGCGCGATGCTCTCGCTGCTGGTCACATCCATAGTGACAGCGATAGCCTCACCGCCGGCGGCGTTAATGCTGTCTGCTTCCTTCTGGATCAAGTCAGTACGCCGTGCAGCCAGCACGACTTTGGCGCCAGCGCGCGACAGCACAGGCGCAAAGTGTTGGCCGAAACCGCTGGAGGCGCCGGTAACAAGAGCGACCTTGCCCTCAAGTGAAAATGGCTTAAACAGATCGTTCATAGCAGATTGCTCCCTACTTCCCACACAGACTCAGGCACTCAGATATTTGTCGAGCGTCTGGTGAAAATGGCGAATTCGAATTTCCTGATAATTGGCCAGCACTACTTCGCCGGATTGCAGGTTGTGTAACCCTTTTTGCACCATCTTCAGGTTACTGAAATCCTGATCGAACACCCGGCCTAACCCGCCTTCCAGACCCTCGGCCTCGGAAAACAGCTGGTCTTTGCCCAACTTCTGCACCGCGCAATCAGCGGGGCGTTCAGCACCCTCCGGGTAGCGCATCAGCACAATGATCTCCATCGTGCACATTTCAGGGTCGTTGCCATAAGGCTTCATGCGGTACGTGAGGTTGGGGTGAAAGCCCGCCCAGGGCGCAAAATTCGGAAAAACTGAATACAGAATCGAATCCATAATTTCGCTCTGCGTGCAGAAGCTGCCCAAATCGGTTTGATACTGCTCTGAGTAGTGTTTGAAGTAGTACTCTGCCAGCCACTTCCGCGCACTCATGCCTTCGGGCACCGCCACTTTAGAACCGTCGGTCAACCAGGCGCCGTGCTCCAGCCAATCGTTTACTGTCTTGTCGGGTTCAATGTTTTCAAGGTGCGGGCTAACTACCCCCATCGGAGAAATGGTGCGGCTGATATTGTCGCCCCAGCAGTCGTACTGGGAGTTGGAATCCCCGAGGTACGGCAGAATCTGCGGGTGCGTTTGCACCGTGTGGTAGGACTCGATAAACGCTTCCCACGCCACCTTCCAGTTGCATTCAATGACCTTTTCAACATGCATCACCTTGAAGGTGTTCTCCGGCTTCCAGCGCTCGAAGTGCTCCGGTAGCACTCCCAGATAGCTCTGCAGCGACTCGGCCTGCATATCCATATTGATGAAGATCCAGCCGCCCCAGGTATCTACCTGCACCTGTGGCAGGGAGAATGTCTCCTTCTCGATATGCGGAAAATCCCACTCACAGGGGGCGCCCTGGAATTCACCGTCCAGACTCCAGCGAAACCCGTGAAACGGACACTTGAATTCACGTGCTGTGCCGCAGTCCTTGCGCAACTGCCTACCGCGGTGCAGACAGGCATTGTAGTAACCCTTGATCTCGCCCGCTTCAGTGCGCGTGAGCACAATGGAGTACTTGGCTATATCGTAGACAAAATAGCTGCCGATCTCTGCCAACTCAGACTCACGACAGGTCACCAACCAGGTGCGATTCCACAGCTTATCTTCCTCGAGCTTTTGAAACTCCGGGCTGAAGTAGCGATCGACGGACAGGTTCTTTGAGCCGAGGTAGGTGTCGGTGCTCTCGCGCAGCGAATCCGGAACAGGCACAGTCTCCTTATCGAGCATCTGCTGATAGGACTCGCCGGCGGAGCGCGCAGACAGCTGTTCTTTGGTGAGCGTCTTTGGATTATTCATCGCGATTCTCCCGCTATTTCTGCAATATGGTGACGGCGCTGATACCCGGGGCACCGTAGACATGGGTATAAGCCAACTTCGGATCGCCGGGCACCTGGTGTTCACCGGCGTGGCCGCGCAACTGCAGCACGTTTTCATATACCTGCCGCAAACCGGATGCGCCAATCGGCTCGCCGTTGGCGAGACAGCCACCGTCTGTGTTCACTGGCAGAGCACCGTCGATATGGGTGGCGCCAGACTGAATCAGTGCCTCCTGCTCGCCGTGCTCACAAAAGCCGTTCTCCGCCATGTGCATGATTTCCGCACCCACTTCTGTGTCCTGCAGTTGCAGCACATCCATGTCATCCGGCCCGACACCCGCCATTTCAAATGCGGCTTTGGCGGCATCCACTGTCGGCCCATCAACCTGCTGCAGCGCCTGGCTGGGTGCGAACACTTCAAAAGAGCCATAGCGGCGCGACTTCATTGTCGCCGCCTTCAGGTATACCGGTGTATCGGTATAGCGCTTGGCGTGATCAGCGCGGCACAGTATCAGCGACACGCCACCTTCCGAGGGTGAGCAAAACATAAACTTGGTCAGCGGGTTATTCACCATCATGGAGTTAGCGATCTCTTCCACCCCAATCGGTTCGCGCCGCCAGGCATTGGGGTTCTTCGACCCGTTGATAAACGCCTTCTCCGACACCTTGGCCAGCGTATCGGTGCTGATGTTGTAGTCGTGCATGTACTTCTGAATTTTCATCGCGAAAAACTGCGTGGTCATCATCAGGCCCGCTTCGCCATACCACTGCCCGATGCCGAGCTCTTTCGGATCGGCGTTGAACGCGCCGCGATCGTGTTTGTCAAAACCTGCCACCATGCCGATATCGTACTGCCCGGACTTGATCGCGTTAAACGCCGAGATCAGCGAACTGCCACCGGTCGCGCAGCCATTGGCGACATTGATAAACGGTATCCCGGTAAGGCCCAACTCATTGACCAGCGCATCGGCACTGCCGGCGCTGGCACTGCCGCCGAATGCAAACTGAATATCGCGCCACTCAATACCGGCATCCTGCAACGCCAGGCGCGCAGCGTAAGCGCCCTGCTGCAAACCACTGCGCGCAGGTGTGCGACCAAAAGGGTGAATACCAATGCCGACTATTGCTACATCCATTGTTGTCTCTCTCTTAATCAGGCGACGGGTTGGAAGAAGAAGTTGATAACTTCATCGCCATTGTCTTCAGTGCGGTAGGGAGCAAATACAACATCCATCTCCATACCGATATGCAGTTTCTCAGGGTCGTTCTCCGTGAGCCGCCCCTCCACTCGCACACCGCCGGGCAGTTCCAGATAGCCCACACCGTAGGGCTTGAAGGTCTCTGCTGTCTCGTTGCTGTGATACGGAGGCTTTGGCATGAACTGCTGTATTGTCCAGGTCCACAGAGTGCCGCGACCGGGCAGTTCTTCCACGGCAACATCCTGGCCTGAGCACGCCATGCAGGAATCCGCGGCAGGGAAACTGGCAATACCACAGGTTTTGCAGCGACTGGCCAGCAGGGCTGGTTTGGCGGCAGGCCAGGTAAACAGGCCTTCAGCAATTGGCACTTGATTGGTCATAGCATTCTCTCAATAGGTTTTAGCGGTACACCCTGCAACCGGGTACTCTCCTGCGCTCGCTCCTTGCTACAGCAACATGGACGCCGGATTCTCCAGAAAGCCCTTTAGTGATTGCAGAAACCGCGCTGCTACCGCGCCGTCTATCGCGCGGTGATCTGCGGAAAGCGACACTCGCATCACCGTGGCAGCAACAATAGTATCGCCGTGTACCACAGGCTTTTTGACCCCTGCAGCTATAGCGAGAATCGCGGCCTGCGGCAGATTGATAATCGCGTCAAACTGATCGACACCGAACATCCCCAGGTTGGAGATACTGAAGGTGCCACCGCTGAACTCATCGACAGTGAGCGAACCGGATTGCGCGCGCGTAGCAAGATCGCGCGATTCCTCGGCGATCTGCGGCAGGCTCATTACGCCGACATTGCGAATCACTGGTGTAATGAGGCCACCTTTAACCGCAACTGCCATTGAGATATCCGCCTGGTCAAACTGGCGAATACAGTCCTGTGTGTACTGCACGTTCACTTCCGGCACTTGCGCGAGTGCGCTGGCACTGGCTTTGATGACAAAATCATTGACCGAAATTTTGTGCCCCAGCGTGCCATTCATATAGGCGCGCTGCTGTAACAGGCTGTCGATTTCGATATCCACACTCACGCGATAATGTGGAATACTCTGTTTCGATTCGGACAGACGCGCGGCGATAGTTTTGCGCATGCCGCTCAGTTTTTCTTCGCGATAATAGGCCATGCCCGTCGCATTGACGGCGGCCTTTTCCACATCTTCCTTACTCACGCGACCGCGCCGGCCGGTAGGCTTAACATCGTTGAGGTTGATGTTGAGGCTGCGCGCCAATCGCCGTGCTACCGGCGTCGACGGGACCTGTGAATCATCTGCAGTAGAGTGCTGTGGCTCATTAGATGCAGCTGCAACGGGATTCGCTTTGGCCAGCACTCTGATACCGGCGGCCTGTTCGACATCGCGCTTGGAAACACGGCCGTTGCGGCCTGTCGGCGCAACGTTGTGCAAGTTAATGTTGTGCGCTTTGGCGATACGTCGCGCCACTGCCGAGGCGTTTACAACGCTGTCGTCCGGGCCTTCGGACAACGCACTGGCTGCCGCGGGCGCTGCCGCAGGGGCCGCAGAGGGTGTTGCAACCGGTGCGGGCTGCGCAGGTGCTTCAGGTGCTGCGGCAGGCTTGGCTGCTGCGCTGGCATTCGATCCCTGAGCAAGTGCAGAACCCGCCGCGTCCGGCACAAAGGCAGCAATAAATGCATCAATAGCGGCTTCGTCGGTGTCACCTGTGGCAACAACGCCCATCAGCATACCAACCTGCAACGTCTGGCCTACTTCGCCGACGATTCTGACAAGGGTGCCCGCCACGGGACTCTCGGCAGCGTTAACGATTTTGGACGTTTCGATATCGACCAGTTCATCACCTACGGCAATCTTGTCGCCAACCGCGACACGCCACTCGGTGATCTCGCCCTCTTCCATCGACATTCCCCACTTGGGCACAGTGAGGGCGTGCAATTTACTCATCGTGTGTACCCCAATACGTCGCGTACCGCCTGTTCAATATCGCTTTCCTGCGGCATCCATGCATCTTCCAGCGCGGGGGCAAAAGGAATCGGCGAATGCGCTGCGGTGACTTTGCGGATCGGCGCGCGCAGTGCACCGAACGCTTTTTCCGCCACGATGCTGGAAATATCTGCCGCAATGCCGCAGCGCGGTGTCATCTCATCGACAATCACCAGCCGCCCGGTAGTCTCGACACTTTCAATAATGGCTTCTTCGTCCAACGGAGAGGTCGTGCGGGGGTCGATCACATCACAGCTGATACCTTCGGCGGCCAATCGGTCGGCGACGGCTACTGCTTTGTTTACCGTGTTGGAGATACCCACGATGGTGACATCGCTGCCCTCGCGTAAGAAGTTGGCCTCACCAAACGGGATGGTGTATATCTCATCGGGCACTTCACAGCTTGTTTCATAGAGGAATTTGTCTTCGACAAATATGACACAATCGTTGTCGCGTATCGCGGTAATCAACAAGCCCTTTGCGTCGTAGGCATTGGTCGGGCAGACAACTTTCAGCCCCGGCACCATTGTCACCATCTGCGTCAGGTTCTGTGAGTGCTGTGCACCACCGCGCAGACCTGCACCAGCCATAGTGCGAACCACCATGGGACACTGCGCCTTGCCGCCGAACATATAGCGAAACTTCGCCGCCTGGTTATAGATCTGGTCGAAGCACACGCCGAGGAAATCCATAAACATCAGCTCAGCCACCGGGCGCAAGCCGGTCTGTGCCGCACCGGCGGCAGCACCCATAATCGCTGACTCGGTGATTGGCGTATCAATGACACGGCTCTCGCCGAATTCAGGAAACAAGCCCTTTGTCACCCCCATCACACCGCCGTAGGCATCGCGATCACCGTCGCAACCGGCACCACCGGCGACATCTTCACCTATCACTATGACGGTACTGTCGCGGCGCATTTCCTGCGCCATGGCTTCGTTGATAGCCTGTCTGTATGTCTTGATTGGCATTACTTATTCTCTCCGGATGCTGTCTGTATTAACGCGCGTTGTGCGCTGCCTCAATGTGATGACATGTGCAATGACATGTACGATGCCAGGTTTCAGTAGGCGGAACTGTAGACGTCGGTCAACAGCTCCGATACATCCGGACCCGGCGCCGCCAGCGCGGCCTTGGCAGACTCATCGATGTACTCAGCCACCTCTTTGTCGATTTTGTTCAGCTGTGCTTTGGTTGCGAGTTTCTTCTTGATCGCACTGGCACTGGCTATCGTCAGGCAATCCATTTCCTTCATCAGGCGCTTGACCTCGTTCTTGCCGCGATACGCCTGGGCATCACCTTCAAAGTGTCCCCGAAAGCGGGTGATGCTGGCTTCAATGGCTATCGGCCCCTTGCCGCTGCGACAGTGCTTGACGGCTTTTTTGCAGGTCTCATACACGGCAAAAATGTCGGCGCCATCAACTTTCAGCGCAGGCATACCAAAAGCCGCCGCACGGCTGGCGATATCCTTGGAACCCACGGCGTAACCCGCGGCGGTGCCCTCGCCGTAACCGTTGTTTTCAAACAGGAATATGGCGGGCAGTTTCAGCACCACGGCCAGGTTCATCGCTTCAAACGTGGTGCCCTGGTTGGAGCCACCGTCGCCGGTGAAAGACACACCGACACGATCAGTGCCCAGCGTTTTTGCCGACAGCGCTGCACCGACGATCAGTGGCGGCCCACCGCCCACGATGGCATTGGCGCCCAGCATCCCTTTCTCCACTGCCACAATGTGCATGGAGCCGCCTTTACCGGCGCAGCTTCCACCCTGCTTGGCCATGATCTCTTTCATCATGTCGCCGACATCACCCCCTTTGGCAATACAGTGCCCGTGGCCACGGTGGGTGCTGACAATATAGTCATCGTCGTCGAGATTCATGCACATACCGGTGGCGATTGCCTCCTGCCCGGCATACAGGTGAAGGAAACCCGGAATATTGCCCTTGCCGAACTCATCGCTCACGCGGTACTCAAAATCGCGTATGGTTCGCATGGTGCGATAGGCCTGCAGAAATTGCTTTTTATCCAACGACATTGATTGCTCCTGAAACTTGCCGGTCAGTGGGCGAGATCACCCTGCCGGCAGTTTGTTTATAGTCTCTGTTTATAACGGTCCAGTTAATGCTTTACCGGCAGGCGGGCACCACTTTGCCGCGCCGTACTCAAGCAGCCTACAGTGTCAGCCCTTGCATCCAGTTCGCGTGAAACCCATTTGGCACACGTGCGGGAATGTGCACTTTGGCAACCGGGCCGGCGTCGAAATCGCCCGCGCTCAAGATAGACAGGAACGCACCTTCACCGGGATTGAACACAAAGCACATCACCCAGCCGTCCTCTTCGCGCTCGCTGTCGGGATTGGCCACATACACCGGTTCGCCAGCATTGGCCTCGGGGCCAAACTCCCACAACTTGGTTTCACCGGTTTCAAAATCGTAACGCCCGGTGCAGTTGTAGCCGTGTGCATCGCCCCATTCGCGATTGGACGAGGCCGCGAAACCGTAGCGGTACTCTTTGCCCATGCGACGCTCATCCACGCGGGAGAACTCGCAGAACACATCGCTGAACTCTTCGTCTGATACTTTTCCGCTTGCCAGATCCAGCGTCATTCTGTGCATGCGTCGCGGCTGCTTCTCTGCACCGCTGCCCTGCGCCTGGGCAAAGGGGATGGAGTTAATCCAGACGTAATCGATGACGATTTCCTTGCCTTGCGCAGTGCCGCGCTCGAAGCCGTTGCAAAAATGCCAGCTGAAGAAAGGATCCGTTTCAAAGACCCGTTGCTCGCCCTGACCATCGCGCGGAATCACGATGATTTTGGTACCCAGTTCAGGCTCCCACATAAAGGGGTCTTCACCCTTCATGGCTTTTTCCAGGCTGTGGAAGGCCGGCGCGTAGAAAATGATCACGTAGTTATCCGTGATCTGCAGATCGTGGATGATGCCCTTACGCTCGAATGTGACAGGAATAGTGCGCAGGTGTTTAGCTTTTGCATCGAATATCTGTACCCAGTAATTGGGGCTTTCCCAGCGCTGTGTACAGGAGATCAACTGGCCGGTTTCAGGACAGATTTTGGGGTGGGCTGTTAACGCATCACCTTCCTGCAGTGCACCGTCGTAATCGTACAGGCCTACTGTGCTGAGATCGTTGTTTAACAGGTGGGGGAAGCCGCCCTCCCACATCGCCAGCAGTTTGCCGCCGTGGTAGAGCACATTGGTGTTGGCGGTGTTGCGCACCGGGTTCGGCTCGCCGCCAGCGTCTATCACTTCTTGCGGCACGGGCAGTATCTTGCCGACACTGCCGTAGATCATGCGATCAAACTTGCGCTCTGTTTTCAGGTGAGCGGTTTCCACCCAGCGATTTTTGTACTCTACATGCCCGTCCTTGAAGTACACCGAGTGCACCATGCCGTCACCGTCCAGCGGGTAGACATAGTAGTTGGGTTGATAGGCCACATTGGCGCCATCGCGCATAAATGCCCCGCGCAGTTTGCGCGGTACCTCACCCTCGACGCGCAACGCATCCTCGCCAAAATCACTCTCTTGCGCCACCGGCGCATAATTGCCCTGCAGGTAGGGAAAGGCACTTAAATCCATCAGTACACCTCGCGTGTATTATCCGTATAGTCATACTAGGAGATTAGAGAAGCGATAGTAGCAGTTCGTCTTATTAAAAAACAGTCTCGTCTGTTTCTTTTCAATCAGGCCGGCGCTACAGTAGGCTTTGGGCCAACTATCTCTGGAAATAGGACAATAAGAATGACGACACATGACGATGATCTCGCACTGCGAAACCTTATGGCACGCTATATCGACGCGGTGAACCGCGACGACCCCGACGCCTGGATAGCGACCTGGGCCGAGGATGGCGTCTGGAACCTGATGGGCGAGCCAGTGACCGGGCGGGACAATGTGCTGGCCCTGTGGCAGCAGATGATGGGAAACTTTGAATTTGCGGTGATGATGCCCAGCTCCTGCCTGTTCACGGTAGACGGCGATACCGCCAGCGGCCACTGGTATCTGCACGAATACCTGCGCGACCAACAGGGTAGCGGCACGACCATACTCAGCCGGTATCTGGACACCTATACCAGACAGGACGGGCAGTGGCTCTACCAATCGCGGGTATACAATATAATGTATAACGGCCCGGCGGACCTAAGCGGCACACATACACCGCTGCCTTCGAGCTGATATTTTTCCAGGCGGAAGAGATTGCATATTGCACCACCACAGTGAATTGGGTGTAACATGCATGTCTTATAACAACCCTAACATTGCCTCCCGGTAAAAACAGGAATCCGCTTATGACCACTCCGCCCGATTTTAAACGCCGCTCTATCGTCAAGGCCCTGGCTGCCAGCTCGCTGATCCCGCTGCTGGGCAGCAACCTGATCGCCTGCTCGAACGGTTCGAACAACTCCAACAACGACAGTGGCGGGAACAGCATACCAGCTGAATTCAACCACGGTGTCGCCTCCGGTGACCCACTGACAGACCGCGTGATTCTCTGGACCCGCGTAACACCCGCCGAAGAGGGCGACGTACTGGTCGGGTGGGAAGTCGCCGCAGATGCTGACTTCGCCGATATCGTGGCCGAGGGCGAGGGTGTGACCACCGCAGCGGTCGACTACACCGTGAAGGTCGATGCCGAAGGCCTGCAAGCGGGCACCGCCTACTACTATCGCTTCATGAGCGGGAGCAACACTTCCCCCACCGGGAAAACCCGCACCCTGCCCTCGGGCACTGTCGCGGCGGCGAGTTTTGCTGTCGTGTCGTGCGCCAACTACCCCGCCGGCTTCTTTAATGTCTACGGCGAGCTTGCCAAGCAGGACGTGGATGCCGTGTTACACCTGGGCGACTACCTGTATGAATACTCCTCCACGGGCTATGCCAGTGATCGCGCCGAGGAATTTGGTCGGGTAGTGGAACCGGCTAACGAGATCATTTCTTTAAGCGATTACCGAACCCGATACGCCCAGTACCACAGTGACACGGACTTGCAGGCAGCACATGCGGCACACCCCTTTATCGTGGTGTGGGACGATCACGAAGTAGCGAACGACAGCTGGGAAAATGGTGCGCAAAACCACAACCCGGAAACCGAAGGCACCTTTGCGGCGCGCAGAATGGCCGCCATCCAGGCTTGGTATGAATGGTTGCCGGTGCGCCCGCCCGCCACCGTAGACGACATCATTTACCGACGCTTCCAGTACGGCGATCTGCTGGATCTGCTGATGCTGGACACCCGCCATGTAGGGCGCGATGAACAACTGCAGTACCGCGATTTCGCCACCGGCGGCATCATCGATGTCGACAGCGTGCGCGCTGCCGCCACCGACACTAATCGCTCGATCCTGGGCAGCGAACAACTCGGCTGGCTGCGCGAGCAACTGACCCAGAGCACTGCCCGCTGGCAGGTATTGGGCCAACAGGTATTGATGAGCCGCTACCAGATTCCCTCGCCCTTGCTGGAAGCACTGGACCCAGGCATCTCCCCGGAGCTCGATCTTGGCAAAGGTACGGCTGCCCTGCTGGCCGCTGTCGACGCCAAAGGCAAGGCACCGGAAGAACGGACACCAGAGGAACAGGCCCTGCTGGACAGCACCATCCCCTACAACCTGGATGCCTGGGACGGCTATAGCGCAGAGCGCGATGAAATACTGTCGTTCACACAGCAAATGGGCTCCCGACTTGTCGCACTGGCCGGGGATACCCACAATGCCTGGACATCCCAGCTGAGAACCAGCGATGGCGAGATCGCCGGTGTTGAGTTTGGTTGCACCAGCGTGAGTTCACCGGGATTTGACGGGCCAGACCTGCTCGGTCCCGCCAATGCCGGGCTGTTCGGCCCGCTGGTCACCGGCCTGATTGATGATCTGGTTTACGCCAATCTGGCGGGAAGGGGTTATCTGCACCTGACATTCAGCGCCGACAATGTCACCGCCACGCACCGCTTTATCACCACAGTGGATTCAAAAGACTACGCTGTGAACGAAGCCGCCACCAAATCCTTTGTGGTGAACCGCGCGGATATGCTGTTGAGCTGATCGTGTAAATGCACTGCCGGGGCATTTCCCGGCAGTGTGTTATTCCTCGGGGATGCGTATAACCAGCTTGCCCTGATTGGAACCGTCAAACAGCCGCAGAAAAGTCGGCAGAATATTGTCCAGCCCATCCACCACTTCTTCTCGGTATTTAAGCTCACCTGCCATCACCCACTCGGCCAGTTGACCGATACCCTCGCCAAAGCGCTCCAGGTAATCCAGCACGGTAAAGCCCTGTACCGTGACGCTCTCGGCAACGAGCTGCCACAAATTGGTGGGCCCCGGCGCGTTGGGTACGTTGTAGGTGGATATCCAGCCACACACCGCCACCCGGGCAAACTTGTTCAGGCACAGCAGCGTGGCGTCGAGAATTTCGCCGCCCACGTTATCAAAATAAACATCGACGCCCTCTGGGCAAGCAGCGCGAATAGCGGCCTCGTAATCACCGCAGGTTTTGTAGTTGATAACAGCGTCAAAGCCGAGTTCGTCCTGCAGCCAGGCGCACTTGTCATCCGTGCCGGCCATACCGACAACCCGACAGCCTTTCATTTTGGCTATCTGCCCTACCACGGAGCCGACAGCACCGGCTGCGGCACTCACCAGCACGGTTTCTCCGGCCTTCGGCTTACCCACTTCCAGCAGACCGAAATACGCAGTGAGGCCTGTCGGCCCGAGCACGCCCAGAAACAGGCTAAGCGGGACACCGGCGCGCTCATCGAGCTTGTTCAGCGTTGCGGCCTGCACCGTGGTGTACTGCTCCCAGCCGCCCATGGTCATCGCGACATCACCGGGCGCGTAGTCGGGGCTGTTGCTGCGCACCACACGGCCAATGACAGAACTGCGCACAGCGTCACCGAGGGCAATGGGCTCTATATAGTTCGGGTCATCCCCCATCCAACCCCGTATCGCCGGGTCCAGCGAGATATACAGATTGCGCAGCACCACCTCGCCGGGCGCAAGCTCAGGTACACGGACATCCCGCGCTGGGACGTGGCTGCTGTTGGGTTCCCCTTGGGGTCGAGAGGCCAGGTAGTACTGGCGATTTGTCAGTGTTGTCATGCGCGCACGATAGCTGCTTGTAAAAAATCAGTCAACCCTGATTGTTTTAAACCCCCTACTCTGCTACCGTTTCGAGACTCCCCGCTGACAACATTACAGCGCGCAAAACACAGGATAATAATATGACCGTACTCATCGCCGGCACCCTGAATTTCCCTGGTGGCAACCGCGAACAAGCGTTGGCAGACACCGCCAGTTTGGTTGCAGACACGCGGGGCCAGCAGGGCTGCCTGCACTATGTGTGGTCGGCCGACCCGACCTCCACCACACGGTGTTACGTGTTTGAGAAATGGGCCAGTGTTGAAGACCTTGCCGCGCACCTGGCCGGCACCTTTTACCAGGCGATGCTGGGCAAGCTGATGGAATACGGTATTGAAGATGTTGAGGTATCCAAATACAAAGTCGCACTGGAAGAACCGGTGTACGACCCCGAGGGCCGACCTCGAGCAGACTTCTTTACCGAGTAAACGCCAGACCCCGGGACGCCGCCAACAGACAGGCAGAGGAAACTAATTGCATGGCCGCTAAAACTGTAAAAACCTATTGTCGTTTCTGTCACGCCTATTGCCCGATGGAGGCAACGGTGGAAGATAACCGCCTGATCTCTCTGGTGCCGGACACCAGCAACGAAATCTACGGTGGCTATACCTGCATCAAGGGCCGCCAGTTGATCGAGCAGATCGACCACCCGACGCGTTTACAGCAATCCCAGAAGAAACAGGCAGACGGTTCCTTCACCGCCATCGGCAGTGAACAGGCAATGGATGAGATAGCCGAAAAGTTGCAGGCCATTCTCGACAAATATGGCCCGCGCAGTATCGCCAGCTACAATGGCACCTACTCCTACCAGAACTCCGCTGCCCACGATGTCGCACGCGCGTTTCACAGTGCCATAGGCTCACCCTCGTACTACACCAGTGTCACTATCGACCAACCGGCAAAGGTCGCCATCGGCCCCACACGTATGGGCTGGTGGAATGGCGGCAGCCATATGTGGAACGATTCCGATGTCGCTATGATCATCGGCAACAACACACTGGTATCGCACTATTCGATTCCCGGCGGCATTCCGTCCTTCAGCCCGCACAATGCATTGCGAGAGGGAAAACAGCGCGGCGTGAAGGTGATCTGCATCGACCCGCGCGTGACAGAAGTAGCCAGCCGCTCTGACCTTCACCTGCAGGTAAACCCCGGCCACGACGCGGCCGTGGTCGCCGCTATTATTTCTGTGATCCTCACAGAGGGACTGCACGACAAAGCGTTTTGCGACGAACACATTGAGGGGCTGGATGCACTGGCACAGCAGACACTGCGCTTTACCCCCGAAACCGTTGGTGCCGCTGCCGGCATCCCCGCAGAGCAGATTATTGAAGCGGCCAGAATGTTTGCCACCGCCAAGCGCGGCACCGCCGTGACCGGCACCGGACCGGAGATGGGCCCGCACCCCAACCTGCTGCAACATCTGGTGCAGGCACTGAATGCCATTTGCGGGCGCCACTACCGCGAGGGCGAACGCCTGCCCAATCCCGGTGTATTGACCCCAGCCGGACCGCGCGCCGCACAGGCCACAGGGCCACAGCCGCAGTGGTTAACCGACGGCGTAAAAAGCCGAGTATCAGAGGATATCTGTGAAACGGTAGTGCTCTCCCCCTACGGCCCGCTGAAGGAAATGCCGACAGCGGTCATCGCCGATGAAATGCTGCTGGAAGGCGAAGGCCAGATCAAAGCGTTGATCTGTGTCGGCGGCAACCCGCTGCTGGCGTGGCCGGATCAGGAAAAAACACACCGCGCGCTGGCCGGGCTGGAGCTGATGGTCTCCATTGATTTAAAAATGTCCGCCAGTGCGCAGATGGCCGATTACATTCTTGCGCCCAAGCTGTGCCTGGAGCGCGAGGACGTGACTCTGCTCACCGATATATGGCACGACAAACCCTACAGCCAGTACACCAAAACCGTGGTGGAAGCTGAAGGCGACAAGATCGAGGAGTGGGAGTTTTTCTGGGCGATGGGCAAACGCATGGGGCTGGAACTGAGCCTGACACACGGCCCTATCGATATGCAAAACAAGCCGGAAAAATTTGATTTGCTGGAGAAAATCACCCGGGGCTCGCGCGTGCCGCTAAAAGATATCTATAACACCGAGGGCGGCAAGGTATTCGATGTACCCGACGTGATACTCGGCGCGCCCGACCCCGAAACTCAGGGCCGATTGCAACTGAACCCGCCCGGCGTGGATGCGGAGTTTGCCGCCGCCTACACCGACCTGCAAAGCGCCACGGATACCGACTACCCGCTGCGCCTGATCAGCCGCCGGATGAAAAACACCTATAACTCCACCGGCCCGGAACTTAGCCTGCTGAAACGCAAGGGCACCAACAACCCCGCGTTTATGCACCCACAGGAACTTTCGGCGTTGGCTATAGCCGACGGCGAGATCGTTGAGGTGCACTCACGCCACGGCGCGATTCCGGCCATCGCCACCGCCGCTGAAGATATCAAACCGGGCGTGATTTCGATGTCGCACTGCTGGGGTGGCTCGCCTGACCCGGCTGCGCAGTCTGATGAGAAAATTCGTGAGATTGGTAGTAACACGAATCGACTGATCGACAACAGGGCGAGTGCGGAGAGGTATTCCGGGATGGCACGGCAGAGCAGCATACATGTGGCGGTTAGGAAATTGTCTTGATGGGAACTGGGCCTATTTTAGTCGTGGCACCGGCGTTTGAGCCGCGAGGTCGCGCTGGGACCGTGCGAGGCAGGACGCCGAGCCCGAGCCCCCATGGAGGGGTTCACGGCGTGTCCCAGTGCGACCTCGCGGCTCAAACGCCTTCCTGCTATTACCGAGAATTTGGAGCAAGAATATGAGTGATTTAAAGCCGTTTCGTTTTGCTGTTCAGAGTTTCAACACCGATTCACCGGCCACCTGGCGCGAGCGTATCGCCAAAACGGAAGCGCTCGGTTACTCCACATTCTTTCTTGCCGACCACTTCCTTAGCGAAGGGCCTGCGCTGGAGACAACCTATCATCCCCCGCAAATGCTGGCGGCGGTGCCTGCCATTGCAATGGCGCTGGAGCAAACCACCACGCTGCGTGTGGGCTGCCGCGTTTTCTGCAACGATTACCGTCAACCCGTTGTGCTGGCCAAGGAAGCGGCGACGATGGATTACCTCTCCGGCGGGCGTCTGGAGTTTGGGCTCGGCGCGGGGTGGATCAAGAATGAGTATGACGCGGTCAATTTACCATTTGATGAATTTCCGGAGCGCTTTGAGCGCTTTGCAGAATTTGTGCATGCCTATAAAGCGTTTATGAGCGGCGAGCCGTTGGACATCGCCGGTGATTTTATCCGCTGGTCTGGATTCTCCGGCACACCCTCCCCCGCGCAGGCGCCCTACCCGCCGCTGATGATAGGCGGCGGCAGCAAAAAAATACTGCAGTTTGCCGGCCAGGAAGCCGACATCGTCAGCCTGAACTTCAATAACCGTGCCGGCATGCTCGGCCCCGATGGTATGAACTCGGGGCTGGCGGCGGCTACGGCGAAGAAAATTGACTGGATCAGGGCTGGCGCCGGAGGCCGCTTCAACGATCTCGAACTGGAAATCGGCGCCTACAACACCATCATCACCGACCACCAGCAGCCGACCGCCCAAGCCATTGGCGATGCGCTGGGGATGTCGGTAGAGGATATTCTTACGCACCCGCACTGCCTGATCGGCAGCGTCGACTTTATCTGCGAGGAATTACAACGCCGCCGTGAAGCCTACGGCATTTCTTATATCACTGTGCTCGATGACGGGGAAAATAATATGGTGGAAGCTTTTGCACCTGTTGTTGCCCGTCTCGCAGGCAAGTAAACTGCCAGCACGTTTATTCCAGAGATTCTCAATACCATGCTGAAACTGAAAGATCCCTCCCTGCTGTGTTCACAACTGTTTATTGATGGTGCCTGGGTTGACGCCGACAGCGGCGCCACCATGCCCGTGCTGAACCCCGCCACCAAAGAAGAGATTATCGCCATTCCCAACGCCGGTGCGGCTGAAACTCGCCGCGCCATCGAAGCGGCGGATAAGGCCTTTGCCAGCTGGCGCAATGTGGTGGCCAAGGAGCGCTCCGCCATCCTCAAGCGCTGGTTCAATCTCATTATGGAAAACCAGGAAGACCTGGCCCAGCTGATGACTGCCGAGCAGGGCAAGCCACTGGCAGAATCACGCGGTGAAGTGGCTTACGGTGCCGCCTTTGTCGAATGGTTTGCCGAGGAAGGACGCCGCGTCTACGGCGATACTATCAGTGCCAACAACCCCAACCAGCGCATTGTGACACTTAAGCAGCCCATTGGTGTGGTCGCGGCTATTACGCCGTGGAACTTCCCCATCGCAATGATCACACGCAAAGTGGCGCCCGCGCTCGCGGCAGGTTGTACCGCCGTATTGAAACCCGCTACAGAAACACCACTGTGTGCGCTGGCACTGGCGGCACTGGGTGAACGCGCGGGCATCCCCGCTGGTGCTTTCAGCGTGGTCGCCGGCAATAACGCCAGAGCGATAGGCGGTGAGATGACCAGCAGCAAAATCGTGCGCAAACTGACCTTCACCGGCTCCACCGAGATCGGCAAGGTATTGATGGCGCAGTGCGCCGAGACGGTTAAGAAAACCTCCATGGAACTGGGCGGCAACGCACCGTTCATCGTATTCGACGACGCCGATCTGGACGCAGCCGTCGTCGGCGCAATGGCCTCCAAATACCGCAACGCCGGCCAGACCTGTGTCTGCGCCAACCGTATTCTGGTGCAGGAATCGGTATTCGATGCCTTCGCAGAAAAGCTGGTGACAGCCGTTAAAGCACTGAAAATGGGCAACGGTGCCGATGAATGTGTAACCGTCGGCCCGCTGATCAACGATGCCGCGTTCGACAAAGTCAGCTCCATTCTCAAGCAGGCCACCGACAACGGTGCGAAGGTACTGACAGGCGGCAAAGGCAGCGAAGAAGCCGGAAAGAATTTCTTCGAGCCCACCGTACTGGTGGATGTAGACGACAGCATGGAAGTGTACAACGAGGAGATTTTTGGCCCCATCGCCCCGCTGTTCAAATTCAAAACTGAAGAAGAAGCCATCCGCATCGGCAACGACACACCGTTTGGCCTCTCCGCCTACTTCTACTCCCGCGATATCGGCCGTATCTGGCGCGTCTCCGAGGGGCTGGACTACGGCATCGTCGGCATCAATGAGGGCATCATCTCCACCGAGGTGGCTCCGTTCGGCGGCGTCAAAGAGTCCGGCATTGGCCGCGAGGGTTCCAAGTACGGCATCGATGATTACCTGGAGATCAAATACCTCTGCATGGGTGGCGTAAACGACTGACGCTCTCGGGCCGGATCGTATATACTTTGAACAACTGCGGCCTGTTTTAATCAGTCGTGTTTGTTTTTAAAGTAGCGTTCGAGGCTCGATACCCCAATGCCCAGCAAAAAGGAAGATGCAGCAAAAACCAAAGGCGGTGAAGACATAAGCTGGCAGGCGCAAAAAAGCGCCATGACCCGCGACCGTATCCTCGACGCCGCCATCAACTGCTTCATTGAGTTGGGCTATACCAACGTGACCACCGCCAAGGTCGCCAGTTCTGCTGGCGTCTCACGCGGTGCGATGTTGCACCACTTCCCCTCCAAAACCGAACTCATTCAGGCCGCCGTTGAGTACCTCCACGACAAGCTACTGGAAGACTACACCGAACGCGTCGCAAGCATTCCCCCTGCCCTCAAAGGCCAAAAGCGACGACGAGCTGGCCTTGACGCCTACTGGGAACACCTCACCGGCGACCTCTTCGTGGTATACCACGAACTCTGCGTAGCCAGCCGCACCGACCCGGAACTCAGCGTCATCCTGGAGAACTCACAACAACTATTCGAAAAGCACGTGCGCGAATCCAACACCAATATGTTTGAAGAGTGGAAAGATCGCGGCGACCGATTCCTGCTGGCGATGGACGTAACCAAATTCATGATGGAAGGCATGGCCGCCGGACAACTCATGACGAACAGGGATGAGCGGGTTAAGCGATTACTGAATTATCTGGCCGATCGGCTGGAGGAGATTTTTGAGGAAGGTGAAGGGTCAGCAATTGGGAGGCATTCTGCTGGGAAGTGAAATGTGTCTATATCTGCACATGGCTAGTAGTCACCTGTGGCTACATATACCTACACATGGCTAGATGTAGACAGAATGGCTAGATTTGGCTACAACATATACTTCACTGTTAAGTGTCATCAAGGATCAGCATGATTAGGATAATCACAACGTTGGTAGTGTCATTATTAGTCTTGTGGCAAGGCTATCTCATTTACACTAGCAATGAGCTTCTTGCCTCAATTCAGGCAATGGATAACGAAAGCCCATTCTCGTTCTTCGCTGCTGCAAGCATCCCGTTTTATATCGCATTCCTAATCTGCACTGTTATTTTAGGGTTGGCTTTATTCAGGCAATCCACCGGCAATAGGCTTATGGCCGTGGCATCCCTTGCCATTTGCGCGCTCGGTACAGGATTTATGCAACTGCACATGCTATATGCATCGTACTCACCAATATTCGAGGCTTCTGCACAGTGAGTAAAACACTTAACAAAAACATCAATGATCGCCACTTCGTGGCTGGACGCGCAAAAGTCGCGCGCCCATTATGTCAGCGTTATATGACCTGGCGGTACTAGATGCGAAGGGCTCTCATATTCACTGCGTTTTTGATGATTGGATGCTCGACTGACGACCACACATCCGCCGCCGAAATTCAGCTTACAGATATCAATGGACTCTATGATGTACTTGTCGATTTGGAGAGCACTTCCGATGTCTCCAGAGAGACCAAAAGGAAAGTGGAGGATATGATTGTACGGAAGATAATTTTGGTGCGTGCGGTGAATCCAAAAATAGATGACCTTAAGGGCGCAGGATTGGAAGGGCTGTGCACGGCTTATCTCTTTTCACAAAGAAAAAATTCAATTGTTTTTGATCAGAATCCAGAACTCTCTAAAATTGTTGTTTCGTACCTAAGCTCTGTTAGAGATGAGATGGAGATTAAAATTGCAAAGCTCAAGCAATCGATCTGGGCTCCTGACAAGTGCCCCACTTAGTATCAAGTCTGAACCGCAACAATCTGATTGACTAGGCATAGAGTATTTCCTCTGGTGTTTTGTAGTTGTGTCGTTTGCGCGGTCGGCTGTTAAGTTTTGCAGCAATGACATTGCACTGGGGTTGAGTGAGATCCGCCATGCTTGTGCCTTTGGGCAGGAATTGCCGTATAAGCCCGTTGGTATTCTCGTTAGTTCCACGCTGCCAAGAGTGATACGGATCGGCGAAATAGAAGCGGGTTTCGGTGTTCTTTTCGATCTGCTTGTACTGATGAAACTCAGTGCCATTATCTGCTGTAATCGACATAAAGCGCGAGGGTTCACCTTTGATCAAACGGATAACTTTTTTGTTGAGTGACGCAGTTGTGCGATCGCTGAGCTTCCCAATGAGTGCGTACCCAGACTTACGCTCTACGAGGGTTACTATACAGTCGAGTGAGCCATGACCCATGACGGTATCGATCTCCCAGTGGCCCCTGTATTTTCGACCTTCCACGGTATCTGGTCGTTCAGTGATGTGACGCTTATTGGCCAATCGTCCACGACTATCGTAGGCCTTATAGCGTTTCCGGCGCTGCTTCGATGACTGGCGTAGATACGTCCAGAGATGCCCGCCCAGGACTCGGTTTCGCCATATGTATTGATAGATGGTTTCGTGGCTCGGAATCCGTTGCATGAGGCGAAAACGCCGGATGTGGCCAACAATCTGTTCGGGAGACCACTTCTGCCGCAACAGGGCGCGAACGAGCTTGAAATCGTCTTCGACGTAATGGTGATTGCGCCTTGATCGGGCCCGCCTTGCGCCTGTGCGTCGCTGGGCCTTTGAGGGCCGATAGGCTCCATCGGTGACCCAGCAACTGTTGCGGGCCAGCTCTCGCGATATAGTGCTTCGGTGCCGGCCCAATTGGCGGGCAATTTCCGACTGTGTAAAGCCTTGCTTTTTTAGGTGCGAGAGAAAATACCTCTCACTGGAGGTAAGCTGTGTGTACTTCATAATGGTTGATCACTTCTGCCAGGAACTGATAGGCCAGAAGTATCGCAGCTTGCCTCTTCTTTGGGGAGACGTGTTGCACTTAGTATATGAATCCAAGCCATATAACAAGTCAAGCCACATGGACGTCAAAACCGCTGCGCGGTTTCGCCGCCAGTGCTTGAGGCGTTATGTTTTATGAGCGATGAACATTTAGCAATTGGAACGAGAAAAGAACCTCGAATAGATGGTGTTCTCGAATGGTCTCGCCCGGAAAAGGGTATTTTGGTGTTCCAAGATGGTGAGACTAGATTCAAAGACTGGATAATCCGAAATGAAGAGATTGACGAAGCCGTCTTCAATTCCGAAAAGATGTATTGGAAACTTACACAGTCGTTAGCGATTCGATCAGGGACTGATGAGTACTTATTCTCTTTAACTGAGCCTTTAAGTAGTTCACACAATTTCCCCTTTGATGTACATACTACTTCCAAAGCTTCTTTTGCAGGGAAATTTGTAAAGTTCTTCCTTATTTTTGGTGGAATCTATTTGGCTATGTATCTTTTGTCGTTTCTATCAGCAATCCTAGCGTCGTCGGCACCGTGATACATAACAAATCAAGCCACGCGGACGTCAAAACCACTGCGCGGTTTCGCCGCCGGTGCTTGAGGCGTTACACGTCAAAATAACATCTTGCCACTATCCGGCATTGCCGTATAATCAGCACCTATGATATTCATAGAAGCCAGCACATTCAGTAAGCTATTGCCTAACTATCTCACAGATGATGAATATCGGGGGCTTCAAATCTATTTGATGCAGAAGCCAGATGCTGGTGATCTTGTCAGGGGTTCTGGCGGTGTTAGGAAAGTAAGGTGGGCTCCTGACGGCAGAGGTAAAAGTGGAGGGGTTCGAGTCATTTATTACTGGAAGAAACCCAATCATGAGATATGGATGCTGACTATTTATAGTAAATCGGAACGCTCCACGATTTCCGGGCATATCTTAAAGAAAATCGCAGAGGCAATCGATCATGAGTAAACGAGATATTGGCGCAGAAGTACTTGAGGGAATCAATGAAATTAGGGCATTCAAAAAAGGTGGTGCAAAGCTTAAAGTTTCGGAACTATCTGAGCCTTCAGAACCAAAAGTGATTCGCTCAAAACTGAATCTTTCCCAATCGGCATTTGCTGGTTTGCTTGGCGTGAGCATGAGAACTCTCCAGGATTGGGAACAAGGTCGGAGGGAACCCCAGGGGCCAGCCGTTGCTCTACTGCGGATAGCAGAACAACACCCAGAAGTTTTCACCAAGTTGCACTAGAAACGTGTAACAAGGTGTTGCAAGCGACCGCTAAAGCGGCGCATGAACACGGCGTTAGGTGCCTATGAAGCTTCTTACTCTATTCATAATTATAGGAATCGCTCTAGTGGGATATTCCTTGATGCTGGAGCCATTTACTGATATCGATCTATTCATGCAGAAATACACCGCAATGGGGCCTGGCCAAAGCGATGAATTCTTTGCAATGCGTCAAGAATTACTGAGTCCAAAATATCGGATTCAAGACATAGGGTTATCTATTTTTCTTACTAGCGCGTTACTGGCTGTTTCGTTAAAGCTCGGGAAAGGAACAATAAAATCCCCCAATGGAAAACTATGGCTAGTATCTTTGGGTGTGGCACTTCCCCTTATAACCGTAGCGGGTTTTGTGTTTGACTTGATTCAAGGTATGTACCGCTATGAATTTCCTCACTGGGCGGATTCACTTGGCATTCCATTAATGGGTGTGCCGATCCAGCTTGGCATACTTTTTTTTTGGTCTATGGCGCATTTGGGCTTGGTAAAAAACTTTAATTCCAAATCATTGAATACCGCTATATCTCTAAAACTTAATCCGTGGCTTATTGTCGTTGCATTAATTACCCTACTTCTTGTCGGCCTAATGTTGTTCGAGGGTGCGTATTGGTATGCTGTACCGGGGGCAATGTGGCTTTACTACTACTTGTCTATTGGTGCATCTCGTATGGCCAGTTCAGCACCTAACAAGTCAATGGACACCAAGCTAGCCGCAAAAAAGGCCCGAGAATGGGCCCTGAGAAATACAGAAAAACACGAATATGAATATCCAGGAAGTGATTCGATCTATAAAGCCGTCGATGGAATTATTGACTCTGGCGATTCATTTGAAATGGATGATCTACTATTTCTACTCGCATTCGATAACGAGGACGAAATTGTCCTTGAAAAGATTGAGGAGGAACCATCCTTAGCTTGGAACTTATCTGAAGCTGGTCTTACCCACAAATGCGCCGATGCTCGTTGGCAAATCGGTGTTCTACTTGGAAGGCTTGGTGGAGAGCGTGCCATAGAATATTTGTCGCGCCTCTGCAGGGACAGTGATGAGTACGTGCGCAGACGCGCACTACTTGCCCTTCGAGATCATGATAGAAAGATAACAGAAAAAGTAGCAATCGATTGGCTAGTTTCCGAGCATGAATATTCCAGAATGGTCGCGCTCGATACCTTAGTATATATTGAGTCCGATTATAGTAGCGCTGCAATTGAGAAATTGCGTGATGATCAATCAGAGGTTGTTCAGACTCGACTGGAGAAATTGCGTGAAGGCGCCTAACAATTACGTGAACTACCGCACTGCTTCGCAGTACTCGGACCTCCAAACCGCTGCGCGGTTTTACGGCCCGTTACGTAGGCATTATGTCAGGTCAGAGATTTAGAGAATGGAACTGAATAAAGTCGATTTCGAGCCAGCCTTAATCGGTCAAGCAGCTATAAAAGAAGGTAAAGCTGTAATCGACTTCCCCAGTCAATGTTATTACGGTGATGCCGACTATGGTGATGTAATGTGTCATTGCCAAATACATATTGAAGATGGACAGTGGGCTTCAAACGAGATTGCTTCGGCAACAAAGATTGATGAATTCGAAGTTAAGGCTAAGCTAGAATCGAGATACTGCTTCTTACCTGAAGGCTATTTTGTAGATGGGCCTGTAACATATACCGCTAAGTTTAAAGGATCTACGGTTCTTCAAATAAGTGGGAAAAATTTAAAATTACACATACTAAATATAGATGAAAAGACATAATAATTTGCACCACTTGACGCAGTGGTCTCCGCGGCTTGCCGTGCATTCGCTTTGCTCATTATTGCACGGCAATCCACTCCAACCACTGCGCAAGTGTGTAAGGCGTTATGTGTCCGTGTTCCCCATGAAGTGTAGCCACCCTGTAAAGTTATATTGACTGATACAGAGGTGGATCAAATGGGAAGAAAACGAAACCAGGCATACACAGAGGAGTTCCGCAGAGAG
>CACSIL010000016.1 GCA_902705825.1 Halioglobus japonicus
GTTTACCACTCATAATAAATACCTTCTGTTTGCGCCAATTGTAACGCTATTAGGTATCTACGATACTAGGGGCTTGCCAAGGCGCTTGTTCTCTCGTCGTAAACGTCGAACCTCCTCACTCTCTTTTTTGGAGTAGTCCACGCCATCGACGGTATTGAATTGCTTGTCGGATAAACGAGTGAACTGTCGTTTCCAGTTCGCGATCTGCTGAGAACTAAGCCCCAACTCCTTGGCAACCTCGGCTTGTGTTACACCCGGTTGTTCTGATCGCTTGACCGCCTCTCTGCGGAACTCCTCTGTGTATGCCTGGTTTCGTTTTCTTCCCATTTGATCCACCTCTGTATCAGTCAATATAACTATACAGGGTGGCTACACTTCATGGGGAACACGGACACATAACGCCTCAAGAAGGGTCGCCGCCTTGCGGCGTCCCACTTGCTTGATTTGTTACATTTGAATAACGCTCTGAAATATAGTTGTAGAAACCGTCTGGGTCCTTAAGCTTTGATTCGGGAAACACAAATGCGGAGGCTGTATCTAGGTAGATCATTACCATTCCCTGCGCACGCTCAATTTTCTTAACGATTCCCCAAGAATGAGTACCTTTATATCCATTTCCTTGTGATTTAATTCCATAATCATCAAATATGAATAGATGGTCTCCACAAAAAGTGCCGTCTTCAGATGGTTCAAAGGCTCTTCTGATTTTGAACATGTTAAAGAAAAACAACGCCGATATTATTATGAAAAATACGCCTACAGATATGGCAGTAGACCAATGAAATTCACTATGCTGGTTAAAGATTGACATAAACACGAAGGCAATAACCATCCAGATGAGCATATTTACCCAAAAGCTATCCATCCATGTTTTGAGGTGCTTAGGTAGCTCTTTCTCGATATAGCTTTGATATAGCTTCCAATCTTCTTGTTGTAGTGTAATTTGAATTTCCATACTCACCTATAAATGTAACAGTTATGTATATGTTGTAGCTAAGTCTAGCCATTGTGTCTACATCTAGCCATGTGTAGGTAGATATAGCCATGTGTGACTACTAGCCATGTCTATATGTAGACACAATCCAAAATCCAATCCTAAGCACAGCCCTCAACACCTACCCCCCATGAATCTCCCGAATCAAAGCCGGAATTTCCCCAGGATGTAGCACCGTATGATGCGGATTAATCCCCAGCTCCGCATCCAACGGCTGCTGATGCTGAATCCACACAGAGGTAATACCACTGTTATGC
The DNA here is from genome assembly GCA_902705825.1 of Halioglobus japonicus. Lineage (GTDB taxonomy): Bacteria > Pseudomonadota > Gammaproteobacteria > Pseudomonadales > Halieaceae > Marimicrobium. The sequence goes on from CACSIL010000016.1 coordinate 1,252, forward strand.
GCACCCGCAATATCCGCTGCGAGGCTGTCGCCTACATGAATCGCCTCGTGCGCTTCACAGTTGGCCAGCCTCAGGGCTTTTTCAAATATTGATGCGGCGGGTTTTTGTTCGGGCTCCTGGCCGCCGATGATTATGTGATCTACATGCCGGGCCAGATGCACGGCCTGTACCTTGGGAACCTGTGAGTACTCGGGGCCATTGGTGATGACGACCAGCGTGAACAGTTTGCGCGCTTCGGCAAGGAACTCTTCGATACCGGGGTAGAAATGGAATGCGTTGAGGCGATCCTTGTCGAACTTGTCTAGCAGGGCCTCGGCGGTGGCCTGGCTGACGTCGTCTATGCCCTGCTCGGCCAGCAGGTCGCGAATGAGTTGCGCCCGAAATGTGCCTTCACCGCGCTGTTCGATGATGGGCAGGTAGCGCTGGCGCTGGCTGTCGTTCCATTGGCGATACATGCCGAGAACATATGCTTGCGCTACAGCCTGGCTGTCTAATTCCTCGCCGTATAACCCGGTCAGTTCTTCTGCCATCAGGAGGGTGGCTTCTCTGTTGGCCGCCTTCGTGTCGCAGAGTGTTTCATCCATATCGAGAAAGAGTGCTTTTAGCATTGCTGTGTCCTTATTCCGCGCTGGCGTTGTCGCTGAGATCCGCAGTGGCGCCGAACACTGAGGCACCGCGGGTGGATTTACTCACGTTTCTGCGGAACACATCGAACAGGTTGCGGCCCAGTGTATGTTCTTGCGGCGTCAACTGCGCCAGCGGGCGGGCTTCCAACTCTTCAATGGTTAGCAGCACATTCAGCTGTCCCTTCTGGGCATCCAGTTCAATTACATCACCGTCTTGCAGCCGCCCTATCGTGCCGCCCTCTATCGCCTCCGGTGAGAGGTGGATGGCCGCAGGCACTTTACCTGACGCGCCAGACATTCGCCCGTCCGTTACCAAGGCCACCTTGAAGCCGCGATCCTGCAGTACGCCGAGGTAGGGTGTCATCTTGTGCAACTCTGGCATGCCGTTGGCACCGGGACCCTGGAAGCGCACGACGGCGACGACGTCCCGGTCCAGTTCGCCTGCATCGAAGGCGGCTTTCAATGCCTCCTGTGATTCAAATACGCGGCACGGCGCTGTCACGCTCTGGTGTGCTTCTTCCACCGCTGAGGTTTTGATCACGCAGTTGCCGAGGTTGCCAGCGAGGCTGCGCAAACCACCTTCGGGCGCGAAGGGATTGGTGACCGGGCGCACGACATCCATGCGGCGTGATTCCGCTACAGCCTCTGTCCACTGCACGTTCTGCTGGTCGTCGAACGTTGGCCTGTGTGCATAGGCTTCGAGGCCACTGCCTAGCAGGGTGACGACGTCTTCGTTCAGCAGGCCGCCGCTGCGCAGTTCCTGCACGATAAAGGCGGTGCCGCCGGCGGCCTGAAAGTCATTGATGTCGGCGGAGCCGTTAGGGTAGACGCGCGCCAGCAACGGCACGGCGCGTGACAGCTTGTCCATATCGTCCCAGGTGAGATCAATCCCCGCTGCGTGGGCAATGGCCAGCAAGTGCAGGGTGTGATTTGTGGAGCCGCCGGTGGCCAGTATGGCAACCACGGCATTGACCAGTGAGGCCTCGGTCACCACATCGCACAGTCGGCGTGTTTGTGTGATTGCAGCGGGCTGTACCAGTTGTTCAACCGTGCGTTTGGTCAGCGCCGGGCGCAGCGGGTCTTCTGGGTGCAGAAATGAACTACCCGGTAATTGCAGCCCCAGCACTTCCATCATCACCTGGTTGGTATTCGCCGTGCCGTAGAAGGTGCAGGTGCCGGCGCTGTGGTAGGAGGCAGATTCCACAGCCAGCAGTGCCGCTTCATCCGCTTTGCCCTCGGCGTACTGTTGGCGCACCGCAGCCTTTTCCTTGTTGGGGATGCCGGTTGCCATGGGGCCGGAGCCGATAAATGCGGTGGGCAGGTGGCCGAACTGCAATGCGCCGATCAACATGCCCGGCACGATCTTGTCGCAGATACCCAGACACAGGGCGGCATCGAACAGGTTGTGGCTGAGCCCTATTGCTGTGGCCATGGCCACCACATCGCGGCTGAACAGGCTGAGTTCCATACCCGGCTGGCCCTGAGTGACGCCATCGCACATCGCGGGGACGCCGGACGCCACCTGCGCGGTTGCACCCAACTGCAGCGCCAGTTTTTTGATCATCGCCGGGTAATCCGCCAGCGGCTGATGGGCCGACAGCATATCGTTGTAGGCATTGATGATGCCGATGTTGGGGGCTTCCATACCCGCGATCAGCTGCTTCTCTGTATCGCTGCAGGCGGCGTAGCCATGCGCCACATTGCCGCAGGACAGCGTGCGCTTTGGCGGGGTATCGTCACGCGTCCGTTTGCAGTGATCCAGATAAGCCTGTCGCGATACCTGACTTCGTCTGCGCAGATTCTCGGTAACCTCTTCCACTACCGGGTGCATGATTCAATTCCTGTTTGCGTAATAAATTTCCAGCTCAAGCGCATTGCTGTGTAGCAGCGCACGAATCGGGAGCAGTGCCACATCACCTTCTTCACTGGCCAGTTCCAGCACGTCCCACTTGGTTTCCCCGACGATGTGCAAATAGGCGTGCCTTGCTCGCAATAGCGTGGCCAGCGAGAGCGTCATTCTGTTGTGCGCAGCCTCCGGGGGCTGCACGGCAACACACACCTCGGTTCCGGCGGGGTCCATCGCGCGCATCAGGCTACTTGCCCCGGGAAAGAAGGATGCGGTGTGGCCGTCCTCACCCATACCGAGAACCAGCACGTCGATACCCGCTGCAAAACGCGCCAGCTTCAAACTGGCGGCAGATTCCGCTGCGAACGGCGAATCCTCTGGCGTTTTCATGGAGAGGAATTCGGCGGCACCGGCCTCGTTCTGCATAAGGTGTTGTTTTATCAGCCGTGCGTTCGAGTCACTGTGAGTCTCCTGCACCCAGCGCTCATCCACCTGGGTGACAGCCACTAGCGACCAATCCAGCACCTGCTGCGAAAGCGCTTCAAACAGCGGGCGCGGCGTCGAGCCGCCAGAGACAGCAAGGGTTGCACTGCCCTGTTCGGCGATAGCCGCGTCCAAATCGGCGGCGATACGGGCCGCCAGTTGCGCCGATAGCTCAGCGTTGGTTTCAAACTGGTGCACCGGGCGGGGCACTAGGAGAATTCCCGCCAACTTCTGTCATCGCGCGCAATCAGGGCGACAGCGCTGGTGGGGCCCCAACTCCCGGCGGTGTATTTCTCCGGTGCTTTGCCGGCGTCATCCAGCAGCGCCTTGATCTGATCAACCCATTTCCAGGCCTCTTCTACCTCGTCGGAGCGCACGAACAGCGTGGGGTTCTCGCGGATCACATCCAGCAGCAAACGCTGATAGGCATCGGGGGTACTGCCCGGCTCGTTTTCCTCCGGGAAGCTCAAATCCAGCGCTGCGGTGCGCAGCGGTATCTTTACATCCAACCCCGCCACCTTGTTCATCAGTTCAAGGCTGATGGTCTCGTCGGGCTGCAGCCGTATGATCAGCCGGTTGGGCGCATCCATCGCGCGTTGTGACGGGAAAATGGAGTGCGGCACCGGCTTGAATTCCACCACAATTTCAGAATAGCGGGTCTGCAGGCGTTTTCCGGTGCGCAGATAAAACGGCACGTTCGCCCAGCGCCAGTTGTCGATATGCGCTTTGATGGCGATGAAGGTTTCAGTTTGCGAGTGCGCCTCTGACCCCTCCTCTTCGCAATATCCCGGTACGGGCTTTCCATCTGCTGTGCCCGCCACATACTGTCCCACCACGACATTGTCGCGCAGTGCACCCTCCTGCAGCGGGCGCAGGCAAGAGAGCACCTTGAGCTTCTCATTGCGCACGGAGGTAGGTTCCAGGTGCGCGGGCGGCTCCATGGCGATCAGGCACAACAACTGCAACAGGTGGTTCTGTAGCATATCGCGCATTGCGCCGGCGCCGTTGTAGAATTCCCAGCGCCCGGTGACACCGATGGATTCAGCTACCGTAATCTGCACGTTATCGATGTACTTGCTGTTCCACAAAGGCTCCAGAAACATATTGGCAAAGCGCAGGGCCAACAGATTCTGCACGGTTTCCTTACCCAGGTAGTGATCGATACGGTAAACCTGCCGCTCCTCGAAAATAGCGGTGAGCTGGCCGTTAATCTCCAGAAAGGACTCGCGATCCTCGCCCAGTGGCTTCTCTACGACGATGCGTGTATTGGGGCGCACCAGGCCAGCTAGCTTGATCGCCTCGCACACCGGGCCGAAGATCGTCGGCGGCGTGGCCAGATACACTACCAGGTGACGCCCGTCGTCGGTGAGAGACTCCTCGCGCAGCCGCGCCAGCGCCTCACCCGAGGTGGCGTCCAGGGAATGAAACGTCAGCCTTGAGGTGAAATCCTGCCAGGCCTGCTCATCATACTGCTGTGCGGATCTACTGGTATCGAACCAGGTGCGCACAGCGGCAAGAAATTCAGTCTGGGGAGTCTGTCGCCGTGACACGGCGAATATGCGGAAGTCTTCTGGCAGGCAACTGCTTAGCCACAGGGAGTACAGGGCGGGGTATAACTTGCGCAGTGCAAGGTCGCCCTCTCCCCCAACGATTAACAGATCACAGGCTTTTGGCGATGGCATTTTTCTATCTAACGGAGAGTTTTAACGATAGTTCACAGCATACGCCGATTGAACAGACTTTGCCTACCGTTCGGGCATCAAACTGGCAAACTGCCTCTAATACGGCATAACGGCAGCGGGCCTATCTGCAGCCTGAGCCTGTGCTAAGATTTCCCAATGCGACTATTTCTGATCCTTGTTCTGTCTTTAGCGGCATCCTCCGCGCTGGCCCAGCGCGTGCTCACGCCCATCACACTGAACTACGCGTCTGCGGCGCAATTACTGCCGGTGATAAAGCCCTATCTCTCTGAGGGCAGTTCGGTGAGCGCCTATCAAAACCAGTTGATCCTGAATGCAACGCCGCAGGAGTTGGAGAAAACGCGCGAACTACTGAAAAGCCTGGATCAGGCAGGGCGCCAGTTACAGATTTCCGTGCGCACCGACAGCACTGGCAGCGACAACCGTCAGGGCGTAGCTGTCGATAGCGTGATCCGCTCCGGCAACACTGTTATCCGCACGGGCAACGGCGGGCGCAGCACAGACGGCCGCAGCACCGAGAGTCGCACCACTATTCGAGTCGAAAATTACGCCGGCACCACTACCGGTGAAGGCTCGCAGGCCGTGCGGGCAACAGAGGGCATGCCCGCCTATATCAGCACCGGGATGAGCGCGCCGGTGCGCAGCTACGCGCTGGGGGCAGATGGCACCGCCTATATGCAACAAGAGTATGTGAATGCCCTGCAGGGTTTCTACGCCACTGCGTGGCTCAATAACAACACTGTGCGGGTCAGCATCGACCAGAGCAACGATCAACTCAAGGGCCAGACAATGGCCACACAGCAACTGCGCTCGGAAGTCAGCGGCGCGCTCGGTGCCTGGCTTCCTATCGGCACAATCAATACATCGGGCAGCCAGCAGGACAGCGGCATCGGCTCCACTGGTCGGTCCAGCCAGGGTGCCTCTACCGAGCTGTTTATCAAGGTCGAAGCGCTGGACTAGCTGTCTACCGCGATGCGCAGGCCTTCACCCTCCTCCGAAATACCCGGCCTAAACCCGTGTTGTTGCGGCAAATATCCACTTTGGCAGTTGTGTGACAGAGTATCTGGATAATTTTTCGAACACTGTGTACCCTTTTCGCCTCTTTCACAGCCGAGCAGAACAATGACCGTTTCACAACAGTTACTGAACCCCGCCGTTATGGGCGATGAAAACACTATGCACGACCTGTTCCGGCAACTGCGCGAACAGGACCCAGTCAGCCGCGTGGAGCACCCGGATTTCGAGCCGTTCTGGGCGATCACCAAGCATGCGGACATCAAGCACATCAGCCAGAACAACGCCGCTTTTCTGAACAACCCCCGCACAGTGCTGATTCAACAGCAATTTGAGAACGCCCTGCTGGAAAAGTTTGGCACACGCAATGGCCTTGAAACACTCATTCACATGGATGATCCCAAGCACAAAAAGCTGCGCAATGTGACGCGCGACTGGTTCAANCCCGGCCCGGTCGGAAAATTGCGCGGCGATGTCGAAACGATTGCCCGACAATATGTCGACAAAATGGAGGCGATGGGCGGTGAGTGCGATTTCGTCAAGGATATCGCGCTGCTTTACCCGCTGCGCGTCATCATGTCCATCATCGGTGTCGCGCCTGAAGAAGAGGCGATGATGCTGAAGTTGACGCAGGAACTGTTCGGCGGCCAGGACCCCACGCAATCCAGAGGCGGCGACGTGAATGACGGTATGGCCGTACTGATGGATTTCTTTGCCTATTTCACCGCCGTTGTGGAAGATCGCAAGAAAAACCCCACGGGAGACCTCGCCTCCATTCTCGCCAACGCACTGGTCGACGGCGAACCGATGGAGCAACTCGATCAAATCAGCTACTTCATCATCACCGCCACAGCAGGGCACGACACCACCTCAGCAACTATCAGCGGTGGCTTGAAAGCCCTGCTGGAGCACCCCGAGCAGCTGAAGAAACTGCAGGAAAACCCGGATCTGGCGCCGCAGGCAGCAAAAGAGATGATTCGCTGGGTTTCTCCGGTGCGGCACATGATGCGCACCACCACGGAGGATGTTGTATTTCAGGGTAAAACCATTAAGGCCGGTGACAGCCTGTGCCTGTGGTACCCCTCGGCCAACCGTGACAGTGATGCGATAGAGAATCCCGATGTATTCGATATTGAACGCGACAACCGCAATCAGCTCGCGTTCGGCTACGGCGGACATATGTGCCTCGGCCAACACCTGGCGATACTGGAAGTGGAGATGTTCTTTCGCGAACTGCTGCCGCGTCTTGAGCACATAGAACTGGCCGCTGAACCTGAATGGGTGCAGGCGATCTTTGTCGGCGGTCTGAAATCCATGCCGGTACGCTATAGCTTCAAGGACACTGCCGCCTAGCGCCGGGCTATTCCTCAATACCACGCAGCGTCGCGGGAGCCGGGTCAAACACGCGGCCAGGCGTAACTTGACCTGCGCCCAGAGCTTGACTTAACTGGGTGTATGGATATTCGTGACGCTGCAGCCGCTCACTTCGATGGTCTCGATGACATTCTGCAGGAGCACGCCAACTGGCTATCCAGCCAGGGGCATAGTGGCCGTCGCGCCAACCTCGCAAAAGCCGATCTGGCTGGCTGCGAACTCAACGGATGTATGCTGCAGCGAGCCGATCTGGCCGGGGCAGATATGCACGGTGCACAACTGGCAGGCGCCGACCTGCGCGGCGCAGATCTCACAGAGTGTCAACTGGATGGGGCCGTGCTGGAGAACGCGGATGTCAGCGACGCATTGCTGATACGCGCCGAGTTTGGATGCGCCCGGCTGCAAGGTCTACGCGGGCTCGCCACGGCGCAGCTGCGCGATGCCGATTTGGCAGATGTCAGCGGCCTCACTGCAGACGACATTGCCGGCGCAGACCTGACCGGGGTGCGCCTGCCGACAGCGCTGGCCGGTATAGACCGCATTGGACACCTGCAAGATGTAGCCGGTATCGCGCGCCCGTTGTACCTGTTTCTGCTACTGGTAAATGCGTTCATCGTACTCACGGTCTTCTCGACACCGGATGTGTCCATCTTTACCAACGCGCCTTCGGCGGTGATGCCCAATCTGTCTACCAGCATCCCGGCGGCATCGCTGTTCTGGATAGCACCGCTGATTCTGATATTCCTGTTCGCCTACCAGCAGTTTTACATGACCCAGTTCTGGCAGAGCATCGCAAGCCTGCCCGATGTGCTCCCCGATGGAACGCGGATTGAACGCCGCGCCAGTTCGTGGCTGTTCATGGATCTCATTCGCCTGCGTGGGGGCATGTCTGCGCTGGGCTTTCGTGAAGTGGTGCTTATCTCCCTGATGTGGGGCGCCGTGCCGGCCACGTTGATGGCAATCTGGTGGCGCTATCTCCCGGTGCGAGACTGGCCCGTCACGATCGCTCATATTGGTATTGTGCTGCTGGCCGTATGGGGAGCGCTGCGACTGTTCAGTGGCGCGGTTACACAGCTGCGGCGGGGGCGGTGGTGCGTACCCCACTCGTCGCGCATTGTGTGGTTGCTGGGCGCTGCGATGCTTACAATCAGTATTTTCTGCCACACCCTGCCGTGGCTGCTCGATAACTTTATGCAATCGCCGCCCGACGCTGATTTTGCCTATCCGGAAGTACTGGGTATAAAACCGAAAAACGTGCGCTGGCTGACTGCCGATATCGAAGATGGCGATCTTAAGGGCACGGCGATGACGCGGTCCGATTTACGCTACGCCTACGGGCACCGCGCAAACTTGGTAGCAGTCAATCTCAAAGACAGTAGCGTTGCGGGCGCAGATTTCCAACGCGCCGATTTCAGCCGCGCCCTGCTGGAAGACGTAGACCTTTCCCACTCCAATCTGGACTCGGCGCGCTTTCGCAACACCTGCCTCAGGCGTGCCAGTCTGGTGCGCTCCGATCTCGAGGATACCGATTTTACCGGCGCCTACCTGGGCCACGCGGACCTCAGCTACGCCTACCTCGGCCGCAGCCGGATGCGATACACCAACCTGCAGGGGGCGCGCATGGTCGGCGCCGACTTCGAGGGTGCGGATTTGCGCGGCGCGGTGTTTAACTGCTATGTATCCCACCAGCACGACACCCGGCGTGAACCGGTGGTTCAGTGCGCTGAACTATCCGGGGCAAATTTCACCGGCGCAGACCTCACAGGCGCGCAGTTTGTGGGCACTGATCTCACCCAGGTACCCAGCCTGAGCAAACAGCAGTTGCGCTCTGCCTGCGGTGTAGATGTGCAGCTACCAAACCGCTTGCAAGGCACGCTACCCGCCTGTGGCAGTACTATTAACACCGGCATCGCTTTGGGGGCACTGGCTACAAGCGCAGAGACTGCGCCCGAAGACAACCCCTGTTGGCATGAGATGCTCAGTGATTTTCACCCCGGCCCGGCCACCGGGTTGCGCTAGCGGGCACACTCAACTACACGCGGCAAAACTGCTAGGATACGCGCTGGCATTCCATAACAACGACACCACTTCTGGTAACTGCATGAATACATCTGCCTCCCCATTCAGCCCGATCACCATTGGCCCACTCACGCTGCGCAATCGCTTTATTAAATCCGGCGCGAACGAAGCAATGTGTCTCGAAGGCTTCCCCACGAAAGCACTGGTAAAACACCACAGCGATCTCGCCCGGGGCGGCGTCGGTATGACAACCGTCGCCTATATGTCGGTAGCGCGTGAAGGGCGCACCCTGCCCAACCAGATATGGATGCGCCCGGAAATTCTGCCCGACCTGAAAGCGCTCACTGCTGCCGTTCACGCCGAGGGAGCCGCCATCTCTGCCCAGATAACACACGGCGGCTCGTTCGTCACAGGCATGAAAGTGAAAGGTCGCACCATCAGTTCCAGTTCCGGCTTCAATCCCGCCGGGGCGCTCAAGGGCAACTTCCTGCAACGGGCGATGAATGAAGACGACATGAAACGCGTGATCGGCGAATTTGTCGTCGCCGCGGAAATGGCTCGCGACGCAGGCTTTGACGCCGTCGAATTGCATATGGGACACGGCTATCTGCTCAATCAGTTTATCTCGCCGCTGAGCAACCGCCGCGAGGATGAATACGGCGGCAGCGCAGAGAATCGGGTGCGCTTTCCCGCGCGCGTACTGGCGGCGGTAAAAGAAGCCGTGGGCGAGACAACCGCAGTACTGGCGAAGATCAATGTCGCCGACGGCACCCGCCGCGGCGCCAAAGTGGAGGATGGCATTATCACCGCGCAGGCATTGGAGGCCGCTGGCGCCGACATGCTGGTGCTCAGTGGTGGCCGCAATGTCGAGTCCACCTGGTTTATGTTCGGCAGCCGCATGAACCGCGAGGAAATCGTTAAAGTGCTGAAATCGCAGGGCGACTGGCTCACCGCATTTATGATGAAAGGCGCAGCAGCCAGCGAACCTGACGTGACGTTCAAGGAAATGTACTTCCTCGAATACTCCCGCAAAATTCGCGCCGCAGTAAATCTGCCTCTGGCCTATCTCGGTGGCATCAAATCACTGGCGAATGCCGAGCAGGCTGTCGCGGAGGGGTTCGAGTGTGTGGTATTGGCCAGAGCCCTGATACACGAACCGGCGCTGGTCAATAAATTTCGCGATGGCGAACTCACTGAATCGGGCTGTGACAACTGCAACGGCTGTGTGGCTTATATCTACCACCCTGCCGGGACGCGCTGCGTCTATCGCCCGCCGAATGATCTGGCATTGAACCAGGTCGTGGCATCAGCTCCCGAGTGAGTACGCCCGCACCACTGCGGCGCTAATGCCTACCTTCAGCGCCGCGCAGGTATTTCATTGGTATCGCGCTCAGCTTACAGCGGTGGAAATCATGCCGTCGTTTCAGCTGCTGCGCTTCTGTTTGCCGTGGTCAGCTCGAAGTCATCCCAGTTTGGCTGCTGCATTTCGGTGACAAATCGCTGGTAATCCCAGGGCCAACTGGCGGGAATACCCTGTGCATCGAGATACCAACTTTTGCAGCCACCGACAAACCAGACGGTTGTTTTCGCTGCAGCAATCCGTTTCTCTTCAAAACGCTCCAGCGCGTCGGCGGTTACGCAAATCCCGGCGCCGTCAGCCGCGCGCGCTTTCTCCAGTAATTGCTCGATGTAGTGCCACTGGTGTTCGGCTATATCGATGAGCGGAAAATTGCCCACCGGGCCATTCGGNCCGTTCATCATAAAAAAATTGGGGAAGTCGGGCATGGTGATAGCGAGGTAGGCCTTGGGGCGCTCCTCCCACAACTGTTCCATGGTCACGCCATTGGCACCGGTAATCTGCATCGGCCGCATGAATTGATCGGATTTAAAGCCAGTGGCGATCACGATGATATCGAGTTTGTGCAATTGCCCATCGCTGGTACGGATGCCCTCGGCTTCAATGCGTTCTATGTTTTCTGTGACCAGTGCGGCTTGCGGATGCTGGATTGCCTGATAGTAATCCGGCGAGAATATCAGGCGTTTACACAGCGGCTCGTGGTCGGGTCGCAATTTCTCACGCAGCACCGGGTCAGTCACATTCGCTTCAAGATTCTGCAGGCACATATCCTTCCAGAATTGCGCCGCTTCGAGGTTGTCGCGGGTAATCACCTGCGTATAGCTATTCACGCTGGCGAGGTACTCCTCCGTTTGCATCACCTCTTCCAACGCCGCCGGGTCTTCGCGGAACGATTTGCGCTGTTCCTCGCTGTACGGGGTGTTCTCTACCGGCATGATCCACTGCGGTGTGCGTACATAGTGTTCAATCAAGTCCACCTTGCCCGCCAGCGCCGAAATAATCTGTACGCCGGTTGATCCGGTACCTATCACACCGATACGCTTACCTTCCAGGGAAACGCTGTGGTCCCAGCGCGAGCTGTGAAACAGCGCGCCGCGAAAACTCTCGATACCCTCGATATCCGGAGTACTTGGATGATGCAGCACACCGGTGGCAGCGATGACTACATCCGCGACATCGCGCTCTCCGCTTTTCAGCTGCAGGTGCCAACGGCCATCTCGATACTCGGCGCTGTCGAGTTCCGCATTGAAGCGGATAAATTCATCGACACCGTACTTGCGGCAGGTGCTCTCAAAGTAATCCTGAATCTCCGGTCCCGGCGGCAGATAGCTGCTCCAGTCAGGGTTGCGCTCAAAGGTGTAGGTATAGTGATGCGAGGGCGTGTCGCAGGTGAGACCGGGATAGGTGTTCTCGCGCCAGGTGCCGCCGACACGGTCGGCCTTCTCGTAGATCACAAAATCGTCTACTCCCGCCTCGCGCAATTTTATGCCCGCAAGAATCCCGGACATTCCCGCACCGATTACCACCACCCGTAAAGGATTCTTCGCCATACCCCGCCACTCCTGCTCGCTCGTTGAAGTGGGCCTACAGTACCGCGCCAGAGCACACCATATAAGCACATTTATGCTCACCATTATTGTCATTACTGCTACATTGTGTCTAAACTCCCGGTTAATTGGGTGTCGCTCTGGAAGCCTCGCAAACAACAAGTGAGTAGCCATCGGAGTTCCCCTACACACTGTGCCAGCGGGTTTCCTCGAACACTCAGGGGTTGCGACATGTTAGAAATTGGCAAAACCGGAGAAGCACTGCCACTGGCGCTGCGCCCGCTAGTGGAGCTACTGCAACAGGAACTGGCACACGCGAATATCGCACTCCCTGGGCCGCAGCCGACGTCTATTTCCGAGTTTGCCCACTGGTACCTTGAAGCGGTACAGCGCCTGGAGCAGTTCGTCGCCAGCGCTGACGCCCACGCACCCATGTCCCGCACTGAGGTTGAACTGATGTGTCGCTGTGTGATGAGTGCGGTAGATCTGCGCGAGGCGATAGGGTTGCTCTCTGACTACTGCGCGATGCTGCACCCCCGTGCCGGCCAAATCCGGCTCACGATGGTGGGAGAGAATGCCGTGTTCCAACTGGACTCACTGCGCCGCGAGCGCAGCAGCGCAGCCACCTTGGTTGACATCACTGGCTTATTTTCGTTTCTGCAACTACTGCAGTGGCTGGGAGGTGCGCAGTTTCCGCTGAAACAGGTGCGCATCGGGCCGCTGGAGCGAGAGGATTTGATACCCTTTCTCAAGCTCTTCCGCGCCCCGGTGCTGGCCGGCGGCGATCAGTACAGCCTTGAGTTTGTGGCTACGCATCTGGCCCGGCCTGTAGTGCGTACGCGGGCGGAGTTCGCTGAGTTTTTCGAACTGTTTCCCTGTGCCGTTTTCCACGACCCCGCGCACGGACTCACGCAGCAGGTGGATGCGCTCATCAGCGCCGCTGTGATGCAGGGTCGGGCGATCCCTTCGCTGGAAGAAGTGGCGGCAACGCTTGAACGACCGCCGTCCACGTTTCGACGACAACTGCAACGCGCCGCTACCTCGTTTCGCATACTGCGTGACAATTGCCTCAAAGCACAGGCACAACGCCTTCTGCTGCGCGGCGATATGTCCGTGGAGCAAATCGCGTCGAGGTTAGGTTACAGTGACGCCAGCACATTCAGGCGTGCATTTCGCAACTGGTGCGGCGTGGCTCCCACTCGATGGAGTGCGGGTGTTTCACACTCTTCTAGTATCGCTACTGGCGTCGAAGGCTCGACTGAGGCAGAGAGTTGAGCAGCGCCAGAGCATCCTCCCTGTTGGAAAAGACCCCCATTGGCCAGTGCGTAGACCGCGGCTGTCGCATCAGGCAGCATGCGGCCACATCGGTCAGCGGCTTATCGGAAACCAGTGCAACCGCCAGCAGGCAGTCTATTTCGCCAAGTGTTGTCTGGGCGTGAAAATCATAGCTGTGCGAGTTGCATTCATTCACCAATAGACAAAAAGGCGATACCAGCGCACCGCGCAACAGGCTGAAACACTGTTCAACCATGGGGCCCGACACCTCGACGCCTTCGTTGATGATCACCTCTGCAGTCGTTTCGGAATGAATAACTACCGTACAAAAACCCAGATCAAAGGTTCCGGGCGTATCGCAGTTTGGATATAAGCGCTCTAGCGATGGCATTATCAATTCACCTCCCGATGACAAGTTACTTCCCTGTAATTCAGCCATTTGCGGCTGTGGGTAGATCAATGTATCTCGTACGTGCTATCCGCTTGCTCCGCACTGTTGTGTATCACTATGACTGCTGAGCCGTTGGCGACTTTTCTGCATCCGTGTTGTCAGACCGACACTGTTGTTGTTCTGGTACATCCCTGCCCTGCGCGCTGCAAACACCACCGAGCACTCTATTCCACGACAAAGAGAGCGTCATACCTGTGTCATTATAGATTTCCCTGCGCCGGCACCTGGCACACCTGCAACTCTTCATTGCTTGTACCCTCTATCCCCTCGAAAACAGGTTATAGCTAGCGAATAGTTTTATTCAGCGTCGTTTGTGTACGACCTTTATAAGCCTTTTGACGACCGGGGGGCAATCGTTAGATATATGCTATTAGCTCATAAAAACTATGAGTAGCGCGTTAGGCGTCGCTAGAGACAATACCCTCGCGTATGGCGTAGCGCACCAGATCGACGATACTGCGAGCGTTGAGTTTTTGCATGAGATGTTGGCGGTGGGTATGAACGGTGGGCACACCAAGGCCGAGCTTGGCCGCCACTTCTTTTGTGGGATAGCCCTCTGCCAATAGCTGCAGCACCTCCCGCTCCCGTTCCGTCAGCGTCGCGAACGCGTTCTCGTCAGAAACGGTACGCTTTCTTGTTTCCACAAAGTCTTCAAGCACTTCCGGACTGATGTACATTTTTCCCGCGCTGACACACTGAATGGCCTCAAGCAGTTCGCTTGCCGCACAATTCTTCGGTACGTAGCCGCTGGCTCCAGCATTGAGCATTTCAGAGACCATGCGGCCCTTTATGTGAATAGACAACCCCAGTACCCTGATATGCGGATGGGTGGATAACAGCTGACGCGTGGCTTCGATACCATTGAGCTCCGGCATATTGATATCCATCACTACCACATCAGGCGCGCCCTTCTCGACCTGCTCCAGCAGTTCGCGACCATTACCGGCCTCGCCAACAACGGCTAAACCCTCTCGTGAATCCAGCAGAGTGCGCAAGGCAGACCGCATCACTTCGTGATCATCGGCAAGCAGGATTTTAATCTTGCGATTCATGCGTCCCCTCCAATGGCACGCTGAGCACCACTTCCGTCCCCTCGCCGGGAATTGACTCAATATGCAAACTTCCCCCCGGATGCCGGATATACTCACGAATATTGAATAGCCCAAAACCACCTGAAGGAGAGAACCCCTTACCCGCCATTGTGGCATCAAACCCAACGCCATCATCTCTCACGCTAATCCGCACACAGTCGTCCAAGTGCTCCAGATGCACGCCAGCCCGTTTCGCGCCAGAATGTTTCATCACATTAATCAGCAGTTCTCTGGTTGATCGATACAGCGCTATTTTTCTGTCCATTGAAATAGGCAAACGCAGCATGCCTCCCTCGAACGCAAAGTGAATGGAATGCTCGTGCGTCATACTTGAACACAGTTCTTCCAGTGCCGCCGACAAGCCCAGCTCATTGAGCATCGGGCAACTCAGTTCAAAGGTCAGGGAGCGGGTTTCATCGAGTGCTTCTTTGACAATCCCACAGACGGTATCAAGTGAGTCGAGCGCATCTGCCGATAACGGCGATTCCTTAAGCACATTCAATCGCAGCAGGGACGAGCTCAACAGTTGGCTCACCCCATCGTGTATTTCCTGTCCGATCCGCTCCCGTTCACGCTGCCCTGCAAGCGACAGTTCAGAAGCAAGCCTCCTCAGTTCCTCTCGGTTTTTTTCCCGCTCTGTCTCGTACGCTACCCGTTCGGTATTGTCACGAATCACGCCACAGAGCACCACACGACCGCGCAGGGTAAATGAGAACGCTGTAATTTCTATCGGAAAGACAGAGCCGTCCTTTTTGCGGTGCCGGGTTACGAATGCGGGAACCGGCTTTTCCGCCCTGACCAGCGGGATCAATTCCTCCGCCATAGCCGGTTCCGCAGTCACCGCGGAGTGCTTTAGCTGCAAAAACTCCTCGCGCGTATACCCGTAGAGTTTCGTCGCCGCGTCATTGACGTCGACAAACTGTCGCGTTTCGTAATCGAAGATCATAATGGCGTCGGATTCCGACTCGAAAAGCTTGCGGTATTTCTCCTGGCTTTCATGAAGCGCCTGACTGGTTCTTTTCTGCTCCTCGATAAAGCGGGCCTGCTGTACATTCTGGTATGCGGTGGTTGAAATCTGTCGGGCCAGCGTAAACAGCGCCTGTGCGATCTTCCTGAAACGCTCACCCGACATGGCTGGAGTACGGTAAAACGCCTCTATAACCTCTGCCTCATCAGAACCGGCACCACGGGCGTACGCATGTACCTGCTCTTCCGTCCAGAGTTCGTCTCGCACCTGCCCGATCAGCCAGGTGGCCACGTGCTGCCCGTCGATTTCGATAGCCGCTCCGGCATCCCAAAGGCCGCTGCTGGGGCACTGCCTGATGACAGGTCCCTGTGGATGAGAGCGCTCTATCACCGTCGGCGAGGAAAAATAATCGACCACTGTGCCCTGTATCTCGCGGGACATGTATTGACACAGATCAACGAAATTACTCGGCTCGGTAATGGCGTTCCCCTGCGCATCGACAATGATGGAAGCAACCCCCGCCGCCGTGGAGAACTCATCCTGTATGCGCTGTATTTCCGACAAATTAAAGAGATCATCGAAAGCTATTCCCTCTGGCTCAGCCAATGGATGTGTCAGGGCGAGAACTCTTTTCTGCAGCGCTTGCTGCAGGCGCTTGAGCTCGGTGATGTCCATGAAATTGACAACGATGCGATCCAGTTTCTTGTCTGGCGTGAAAACGGGAATGGCGCTCCCGGTCAGCCAGGTGATATCCGTACGCCCGGGCTGCCATACACCCATACACTCGTATGCAAAGCTTTTGCCTGTCGCAATGACGCGGCACATAGGGTAGTCGGCATAATCCACCACCGTGCGATCTTCATGCAGATACTGCCAGCCGGAAGGAATGGATTGCTTGCCCTGCATCTGATCGAGACTGAGCCCGAGCAACTGACAGGCCTGAGGATTACTGAAGATAACACTGTGATCAGCCGCATGCACTACCACACCCACCAACAGACTCTGAACGGTGGACCTGTAGCGCGCTTCACTTTCACGCAGTGCTGTATCCGCAGTTTCGCGAAGTTCGGCGGAACGCTGCTCCACCAGCCGCTCCAGTTGCGCCGCGAACAAGGTGGGATCATGTCCGCTCAGCTCGGGCGGTGCAGCATCGTGGGGGGGAATGTTGTCGGAGCGATCCGCGTCGCCGGTTGCCTGCGTGTTGCGCAAGGCCTGGTTCTGTCTCTCCAGTTCGATCTGACGTTGCCACAAATCCTGGACAAGCTGCTGAATACCGGCAGTCTCAACGACTGGCGTTTCAAGTGGATTTTTCTGTAGCAGCGCCTCTGCCTGCTTTTTTAGATCCGCGGACATCGAACTCCGTTCAACCTCCCTGATGCTCCTTGCACGACACATGAAAACTGCATGTGGAATCCAGGGCCACGCTGAACAATGTGGTTTTAACGTCTGGCCCCGTAGGATGGTCCCTGAGTGTATTAGCGGAGAAACGAGGCAGGAAGTCAAGGACCGTTACTGAGACGGTGGGCACCGCCAATGCGGGCCGCACTTCTCTAAGGTAGCCGCAGGGAGCGGCGTGGCAGCACGCTACTTTACCGTATTACGCCCGCTGTTCTTGGCCGCGTATAAAGCCTGATCCACACGTTGCATCAGCTTCTCCATCTGCTCACCTACCTCGAGCTCTGCGACGCCGATACTGCAGGTAAACTGGATATCGTTCGATCGGGTACTTGCGATACTCGCGCGATAGCGCTCGGCCAACTCCAGAGCCACTTTATAGCCGGTGTTGGGTAACAACACGACAAATTCCTCTCCGCCGATACGGCCTATGTAGTCCGTTCTGCGGCCACACTCCATCAGGGTATCTGCTGAGGATTTAAGAACACTGTCTCCCACCTGGTGACCGAAACTATCATTGATACTCTTGAAGTTATCGAGGTCTAACATCAATACTGACAACGGTGTTTTCTGGCGCTGTGCGCGCTCGATTTCTATGTCGAGTATGCGAGTGATCTCGCGACGATTTAGCAGGTTGGTCAGGGAATCCCGATACGCAATTCTTTCAAGCTCCTGCGTACGTTCGGCTACTTTAGCCTCCAGGGACGCGTTGCTCTCAATGAGTGCCTCCTTGGCCAATTGCAATTCAGTCATTTTGTCTTTCATATCTATTCTGGAGGGCAGTTTCACCAGTACCGGCAGGAGTTTCCACAGGACAATTGCGGTAGTAATGGAAATAGCTCCCGTGATGACTTTGGCAACACCCGCCACATAGTAATAGCCATGCCAGATATTGATCACACCGATAACATGGGTGAGTCCACAAAACAGAATGAAAGCGGCAAACAACAGGAAGAGTGAATTGAACTTGAGATCCTTGCGGATGATCACAAGGCGCACGAGTATGATAGGAATTATGATGTAGGCGAGTGCTATTGTTAGGTCACCAACGACATGCAGAAAAAGCAGATTCTCCTGCCATAAAAAGCAGTGGCCATGTGGCATGAAACTGCCATCTAACAATGTATCGACTATTGTCATACCCAAGCATTCTCTGGCGAAAAGCCGCTATGGCACTGCTTTCCGATGGCATTTCAGAACCCGTGCTGATAATCCGGCCGGATGGTGTTTTACACTGGTACTTGTACGCTCTTCGGAACCTGTGCTTTTCGTCTGAGTATATCCATCTGCGCCCTCAGAACCACTAAACTCACTGTTTCACCCTCCTTTTTGTTAACTGCGTCCCGCAATAATGCCAGCAACGCAGTCACGAACCAGCTGGACGCTGGCTCCGAGCTCACATTCAGGCTTTTTGCAAACGGTTCGACACAGTGTAAGGTAGCGGCAATTTTATCTGGTAACGCACAATGGCCCTGTCCGAAATAACTCCTCGGTTCCCTGTGGGGGCGCGGTATATGCTGGTCTCCGCGCTGGGGTTTGCGCTTATGGCTGCCTGCGTCAAACTGGTCTCCCTGCGTGGTATACCACTGCTTGAAATTGTCGCGGCGCGCTCGCTGGTGTCGCTGGTGATCAGTTATGTCGATGTCCGCCGCAAGGGCTTGTCCCCGTGGGGTTCCCATCGTGTGCTACTGGCGGCCCGTGGTGGGATCGGGGCACTCGCCCTGATCTGTGTTTACTATGCAGTGACGACACTGCCATTGGCTGAAGCGACCCTGCTACAGTACATGCACCCGGTGTTTACCGCGCTGCTGGGGCTCCTCTTTCTGAAAGAGAGTATCCAGCTTTCGACGATTGTCTGCATCCTGCTCAGTATTATCGGCCTGATAGTGATGGTAGACCCTGGCACTTTCGCGAGCACAACGGCGGTGCTGCCCTGGTTCAATGTTTCAATAGCACTGCTGGGGGCATTTGGCAGTGCAGTGGCGTATGTGCTCGTCAGACGCCTGAGCCCGCTCGAGGATGCCTCGGTCATTATTTTCTACTTTCCGCTCATCGCACTGCCACTGTCAGTGATGCTGCTGGGCAATGAGTTTGTTATGCCCGATGCCGGGTCACTGCTATTGCTGCTACTGGTCGGTATCTTCACGCAGGTTGGCCAGCTCGGCCTGACCCACGCCATGCGCTGGGAAACGGCAGGAAAAGCCGCCGCGTACTCCTATGTGCAGGTCATTTTCGCAGTGGCGCTGGGCTGGGCAGTCTTCGGAGAGACGCCATTACTATGGACGTGGGTCGGTGGCGCGCTGATCATATCCGGTGCGCTGCTGAATCTTGTTCGCCGCTGAACACGCACCTCAGTCCATCACTGAGTGTTGCTGGCAGCTTGGGGTACTTAGACTGGAGTACTTAGACTGGGGTATTACTGTCGGTTGGCAATATACGCCCTGATCCGCCTGTTACCCGCTGCTGCACGCCACCAGGGATGGCCGGCGCTGTTGCACGGCATACAGACCGAGAGTCACCGCGCAGGATTGACGTCAGCTATGGTCTGCAAGGAAATCCAGCACCAGGGTATTAAATTGCGCCGGCGCTTCCATGTTCGAAATATGCCCGACACCTGCTATCACTGCCTTTGATGCGCCGGGAACGCGCTGCTGCACTGCATCGGCTATCTCGTGAAAATCAGACAAATCGCGCTCGCCTATGATCACCAGCGTAGGTGTATCGACCGACTCAAATCGTTCGATAGCCGCAGGTTTCGACGGCTGCCACGAATCTCTGTTAAGCCAATGCCAGCCTGAATAATCATCCACCATCTGCCGCAGGCGCTGCGCCACTTGCGGGCGCTCCATCACCGGCGCAAACAATGCCCCCGCCAGCCACCGCTGGCGCGCTGCCTCTACACCGGAATCGACTGCCTCAGCTCGCACTGCGGCCGAGAACTCGCCGTAGACCTGCCATTGAAACTCGCTCAATCCCGTATCTGCCAAAATAAGCGCGTCGGTCATCTCAGGATACGCAAGCACAAAATCCATCGCCACTGCGCCGCCCAGCGAAAGCCCCAGAATATGTGCGTGCCCCACACCAAGATGAGTCAACAGAGCTGCCAGATCGTCTGCAGGTGTATACGGCTCACCCGAAGGTGGCGCGGACCGACCAAAACCGCGCATATCATAGCGAATTACCCGGTAGCGCTCGGCAAACGCAGCCACCTGCTCATCCCACATGCGGATATCGAGGGTATTGCCGTGAATAAGCACCAGCGCAGGGCCGTCACCGACCATTTCATAATGTAGCTGTGCGCCATTGACGAACGCTGTACCCTGAGTTGACTTCATGAATATCTCCGGGCGCCCTGATTCGCCCTCTAGCTGCTGAATGCCCGATTGCTGCTCAACCGATAACCGTCGTACAATTTGTATCACACACCCCACTTCGCTGCAGCCAATTCAGGATACGTAATGCAACAGATACCCAGTACCAATATGATCAACCTGACCTATCTGATCTATGGCCTGCATTTATTCAGTGCGATCAGTGGCGTACTGACAAGTGCCTTTGTGGTAACAGCGTTTCTCAGCGGCTGGCCTTCTATACTCGCCGTGATTCTCAACTACATCCAGCGCAATGATACGCGCGGCACCTACCTGGAATCACATTTTCGCTGGCAGATACGCACCTTCTGGTTTGCACTGCTGTGGCTGATTATAGGGGGAATACTGGTCGTAACTGTAATTGGTATACCACTGGCCTTTATTATTGTGGTCGTGGTGGGCCTGTGGGTGTTGTACCGGATGCTGCGCGGTGTGGCCCGGTTGATGGACCAACAGCCGATGCCAGTACCCTAGCGGCGCGTATTATCATCAGGGTTTACAAACGCTACCGATCAGCAGCCTGGTTATCCAGATTGGTGATATCGAACGCAGGCACATAAAGCTGGGAATTCTTCCCGCCATCCACCGGCAGCACAACACTGGTAATAAACGAGGCTTCATCAGAGGCCAGGAAGCAAATCGCCTGGGCAACCTCCTCAGGCGTCGCAGCGCGCTGCATCGGAATGGCGTCAGTGATGATCTTTTTTACCGCGTCATTCTTGAGCGTGGCAGCATTCAGCCCGGGGGTATCCACCGCACCGGGAGCTACCACATTCACCCGCACATTATGCGGCGCAGCTTCCATTGCCGCGCACTGGCTGAATTGATTTAGTGCGGCCTTTGCAGCACCGTATGCGCCGGCGGCTATGCCTGCACGCAGGCTGCTCACCGAGGATATATTGACGATAGACCCGCTGCGCTGTGGAATCATAATACGCATAGCGGCCTGTACGCCAATAAACACACTGTCGACGCCGATACCGAAGTTGGCGCGCCAGTCTTTTAATGTCTGATCGACCACCATACCGCCGATGACTGACGGCGCATTGTTGACCAGTACATCCAAGCGACCGTACTTTTCTGCGGTGTCATTGATTAACGCAGCAAAAGCATCCGTATCACCCACATCCAGCGCATAGCCGGTAAAACGGCCGCTCAAGCCTTTGGCTGCCTCGTCCAGTTCATCCAATTTCGCTTTGCGTCGGGCGCAACTCACCACGTGCGCCCCCTCTGCAACAAGTTGCAGGACCGTACTCCGGCCGATCCCCATACTGCCACCGGTCACAACCGCAACCTTGCCTTCAAACCGTAATCTACTCATATCAATGTCCTACAACGTTGTTTTCGTATTGGGCAGCACCAGCGTAGCCGTGCCCGATGTATGATAACCCTGCCGATTGCGACCACCGAAAGCGACCTTTACGCTGGCCTCGTTAGGGCCTGCTTCGATATCGACAAGCTGGCCCTCCATCACCATGACGTCACCTGGAAAATTAGGCGCCATCAGGT
Organism: Halioglobus japonicus; assembly: GCA_902705825.1. Lineage (GTDB taxonomy): Bacteria > Pseudomonadota > Gammaproteobacteria > Pseudomonadales > Halieaceae > Marimicrobium. The sequence continues at coordinate 23,277 of CACSIL010000016.1, forward strand.
TGAACTTCAATTGCCTGAGGCGACTGCCCGCCCCGGCCCAGTCACTGAGATACCGTGCAGTTAACCCGCTGGTCGTCAGGATATTCATAAAAATATCCGGCATCCCCGCGGCTTGCGCGGCGGGAAGATTATGATGCACAGGGATAAAATCCTGTGTTGCGATGGCGCCACCAACAATGAGTCGGTGAGTGATCGGCACACGCAGCTCGGGCAGAGGATCGCCGATGCTCAGATTAGCGGGGTCGATATCACTGAAATCCGTGCGCCAGCCCTGTCCTTGTGACGCATCTCCCGTATTCGCCTGGGCGGAACCGGAGGCTTGCTGTGCACTTGTAACGTTGGCGGGACTATCGGGCTGTTCACCGGTAGCCGGCTGGTATTGGTAATAGGTAATCAATGCCTCGGCAAATAAAAGGTTATCGGTAGTCAGGTATTCAACACGCTCGGTAACAAAATAGCCGGTGCCCAGCCGCGTGGTTTTTTTGTCGCTGATATTTACCACGGTGGTAAAGTGCTGCGCGCGCTCCCCTACCCGCAGGTAGTGATGAAAGCTGATATCGTAACTGACGGCGACATTCGCTGGGTAACCGAGCGCGCGCATGTCCTCGAACACCTGGTAGGGCAGTGCCTCTGTGGAACCGGGCGCATACCGGTCATTGATATCGCGCATTGTCCACATCTGCATCATCGCCGGCGGCGCAATCTGCTTATCACCGACATGATAGCTGGGATTTTGATCGCCCATTGCAGAGCACCACTGCCAGATCTGCGTCGCACTGACCGGGTTGTGGCTCAAGTAAGGACCCAGGCGGTGCCCCTTTAAACCCTCCAACTGCTGTGATTCTTCCAGACTTGCATTCGACATAGCTACAACCGATTAAATTTTCCTGATTTTTCTTATGTACCCATGGCACGGTGGAGCGCGATATCTCGTTACCGCAAGTGCCATCGTCACCGACCTCCACTATACCTGTAGCGAGGTGGATATCGAATCGACCTGAAGCATCGAATTTGTATACAAATACTTCCAAGGCGCACATCCCCACAGCACCGACACCCCGGCGAAGCGATAGCTAATGCTAATACATTCGAGTGGTTCGGTTCTGTCATGCACAACAGCACAGCGCTAGATTATCGGCACTCTCTCAACTCACAGGCAGGAATGAAACAATGGGCACATATGTAATAACAGGAGGTGCCAGTGGCATCGGTGCTGCGATTGACGCACAACTGCGTAGCGAAGGGCAGAAGACAATTGTGGTCGATATCCAGCAGGCGGATATTGTTGCCGACCTGTCCACCGCGCCGGGTCGAACCGCGGCGATCGCGGCTATCAAGAGGGCTACGCACACTGAACTCAGCGGCGTAGTGACTTCTGCCGGACTTGGCTCTCATGTACCGGACAAGGGGCTGATCGCGTCGGTCAATTATTTTGGCAGTGTGGATCTGATAGCAGGCTTGCGCCCGCACCTGGCTGAGCACCGCGCCTCGGTGCTACTTATCTCTTCAAACTCAGCGCCTATGGAAACGAATTCGGCGTATGTCGAGGCTTTGCTGGCTCACGATGAGACACGCGCTATCCGCCTGGCGGCCACCATGGAATCGCAGCCAGTCTACTCCGGCTCAAAACAAGCGATAACACGCTGGATGCGCCGTAACTCACAAGCCTATGCGGCCGAGAGTATACGGATGAATGCCATTGGTCCGGGATATACCCGCACCCCCCTCAGTGCCGCGGTTGAAAACGACGCCACATACGGCGCAGCCATCAAACAATTTATTGAATCCATACCCATCGGCCGCCCCGGTCTGCCACAGGATATGGCCGATGCCGCCAGCTTTCTGCTGAGCGACAAAGCGGGCTTCATCTGTGGTTCCATGCTGTTTGTCGACGGCGGCCACGACGCCATGCTCAGGGCCGATCAGTTCTAGCGCCGCTCACACCGCGCTGCAGTCTCAGCCCAGATTCGCCTGTCCACCATCCAGTGCAATGCTCTGACCGTTGACATAGCTTGACGCGTCAGAACACAACATAACCACGAATCTCCCAATATCTTCCTCACACTCTCCCACCCGCTTTTGCGGTATAGTGGCGACGAACGCCGCGGCTTCTTCAGGGCGATTTTCCATCCACCAGTTAAGCCCCGGAGATTTTGCATGTGGAAGAATCACGTTGGTACGAATACCCTCTGCGCCCCACTCACAGGCGGCGGCCCGGGTCAGTGCGCGTATGGCTTCCTTGGTGGCGGCATAGGCGCCATAGCCCGTCATATCCCAGCGCATAGCGGCGGCACTGGCCAGATTAATAATACAGCCATCACCACTGAGGTGAGGCCGGCACAGTTTCATCAGGCGAAATGTCGCCAGCGGGCCGGACTCCCAACCGGCGGTAAAGCTTTCGTCCGTAACATCATCCAGCGAACCAAGCGGCACCTCCTGGGCATTGTTAACCAGAATCTGCAAGCCGCCAAAATGTTCCAGCACAGTTGCCAGACAGCCCTCCATTGAGCTGAGCGATTTCACATCACAGACGATCGGCAGTGCTTCACCACCGCGCTGTTGGATAATGTCACAGGTATCTACCAGTTTCTCGCGCGTGCGTCCTGTGACTGCGACACGGGCGCCCTCGGCGGCCAACGCAAGTGCTATGCCTTGCCCAACACCTTGTCCTGCGCCAGTCACCAGCGCCGTTTTTCCTGTCAGTAGCATTCGAAATTCCCCTTTGTTCTCACAGTATGGTTGCAGGGTAGTCGCAAGGTTCTGCTATACCAGGCCAAAAAAAACCGCGCCCAATCGAGGCGCGGCAAATAGGACCCGCAAAGTGTATGCAAACGGGGAGCTCATGCCTACACAGAATTTACTACCGGCATACTCCCCTCAACTGCCTAATCAATACTCGTAAGCGACTTCAATACCGAAAGTGCGCGGGTCACCATAGTTTTGCGTGATCAGGCCTATATCGTTACCGAAGTTAATACCATAAAGCGGATAGCTCTCATCCGTCAGATTCTTACCCCACAAGGTAAAGCGCATCATCCCATCGCCCAATTCGACATTCTCGAGACTGAGGCGCGCATCAACCAGGGTGCGAGCATCCATTTCCCTGTTCTCGTACAACACGGGCACAGTGGGGCCTCCCCGGCTGACAGCGACAAGTGCCGGATACGCCGCGGATGCAAACCATTCATCCTGCCAGTTCAGATTGACATAACCGGTTATTTCACCCCAGGACGTACGTGCAAAAACATAATCGGCGTACAGGTTAAACTGGTTGTCAGGCGAGCCTCCGCGCTTTGCAAAGTCTTTCCCTATGAGGCAATCATTCGGATCAAGGGTGCCGCACACATCGGGGAACTCATCGAAATCACCGTGGATGTAGGCATAGCTGACGCCGACGATAAGATCATCAATTGGTGCTACCAGCACTTCCAGTTCACCGCCCCAGCGCTCTGCTTTACCCGCATTGCTGATATTGGTTGTCGGCGTACCGTCTGGCAGTGACTCAATCAGGCTGACCTGAACGTCATCGTAAGTATACGTATACAGTGCGGCGTTAATACGCAGACGGCTGTCCCACAGCTCGCTCTTCACACCGATTTCATACTGATCGATAGTTTCCTCTTCGAACGGTTCGCTGTTGAATGACTCACCGTTGAAACCGCCACTGCGGTAACCATTGCCGTAGCGGAAGTAGGTGTTGATTTCATCCGTGGCCTGATAGGCCACAGTAAAGCTGCCGCTGACATTATCAAACGACTTGTTATTACTGGCATCTTGTGCGGGCGCTGGCGGCGTCAAGGCGCCAATCATTTCATCGTTGTGCCAATTGATATCCTTGTCTTCTTCGGTGTAGCGTAAACCCAAAGTGAACGACAGGCGATTATCCAGCCAGCCCGGTGTCCAGGTCGTTTGACCATACACTGCCCATGCCTCGGTGGTCATCTTATAGCGGCTTTCCCCGAGCGGCGCCAATGGCACCAGAGCGGTAGACGTGCGGCGGTATTTGGCCGTGTCATCGAAGTAATACAAACCACCGACATATTCCAGCTGATCGGTGGAGCCGATAACCTGAAACTCCTGCGAAAACTGGTCATAGTCCGATACGGCGTTCTGCGAGAAATGCAATGCGCCGCCCTCGGCGTCAATCTGGTTCCAGAAAGCATCAAGCGGAATAGCCGGGTTCATTATGTTGACGCCATCCGTTGCACCGTAAATGCTGCCCAGACTCAGGTGCGCCAAATCATTCCAGGCGGCAACTCCATTGGCGTCATTGCGGCTGTCGATAGAGTCTATGTCACCGCGCGCTTTGGTCTTGTTGGTGCGGTAACCAGTGATCGACTTGAAGGTGATGTTGTCCTTGTCCCATGCCAGTGTCAGCCCGTGCCCTTCAGTGTCGGACTTGGAACGTGGCGTGACGTCTATGCCTCCGCGATTGCGCCGCCCATCACCCGCGCCGATGCTTTCCTGATAGACACCAATAGTCTTTTCAAGGGAAGGCACCCAACGCTGGCCAATGCGCGGGTCAGTACCGGGCGTTGCCGCCCAGGCCTGCGCCTGTGCCAGAGTTCCCTGCAGAGCGGCAATCCTGTTCACACTTGTAGCACCCAGTGGGTTGATACCGACAACGGCGTCCAGATTGTTGACCTCATCCAGTTGCGAGCCGTCATAGGCGTAATCGACACGCAGATTCTCCGTGATATCCCAGGCCAAACCTACACGCCATGCCTGCCGATCGAGATCATTGAAATCATCGCCGTTGGTAGTATTTTTGTAGAAGCCATCGCGATCGCGCGTCTGTACGCCGAAGTTGGCGGCAAGCTGACCCGCACCGACCCCGATCTGGCCAATCGATGGCGTATCAACATTAATCTGGGCAGCGTAGTAGTCGTGGTTGCCTACAGAGCCGACAGCCCGCACGCCGAATTCTCCGCTGGGCTTGCGGGTAATGTAATTTACCGCGCCACCGGTAGAGTTGCGCCCGTACAGGGTACCCTGTGGGCCGCGCAACACTTCGATTCGCTCCAGTTCAGCCACGTCAGTAGACGCGCCTGTCATCTTCCCAAGATAGACGCCGTCCATGTAAATACCAACTGCAGGGTCAAGTGACAAGTTGGAGGGCGAACCACCGGAGACACCGCGAATCGACAAGCTCGTATTTCCCCTGCTGCCTGGGGCTGTGAAGCCACCCACGCCGGGAATCTGGCCGAGCAGGTCCGCAACATTCGATATGCCGCGCTGCTCAATATCTTTCTGGCTGAATGCGGTGATAGCAATAGGAACTTCCTGCAGGCTTTCTGTGCGCTTCTCCGCGGTAACGACAACTTCCTCCAGCACTGTTCCCGACGGGGAAGGTGCCTGAGCCTGGGCTGGCGATACCATTGCCGAGGCCAGCGCAGAAACAGCAAGCGTCAATGGGTGTACCGATGTTAATTTTCGTAGTGACATAGCCATCTCTCTCTTTATGTATTTATGAGCTTGGGGGCATTAACCAACTCCCCCCACAACAGGATGAACAACGAAGAGAAGTATGCTGAGATTGAAAAATTCTGGACACAACAAAGGAGACCAGATTTATGAACAAATTGATTCAGGGAGGTGAACTCAGCGGCTCGACCGTTGCACGATCCACTGCAAATGGAAAAAGGGCACACTGATGTGTGCCCGAGGATAGGCCTATTTGGCCTGTAACTTACGTTTTTCGCGCTTCTCCTGCCGCTTTTCCTTCAGGCTTTTCTGCGCTTCTTTCTTGGCTTTGCCCTTATTCATAAGTCATTCCTCCAGCGTTACCAGCATCATCGGAACTGCCGCCATGTTCCGAGATATCTGGTGTAATACAAGACCAATCCGTTGGGCGGCAAGCAGAGTGCTTCATGGTGGGGTTTCCTCCTTTTTTTTCATGACTGATTCACTATGGCGAATATCGAGTATCTGGAAATTGTGACTTCGCCCCCAAAGGTTTACCCGGCTGACGCCGCCTTTTTTCAAACCCAGCAGACTTGAACCCAGTGGCGACAGCACTGAAATTCTGCCGTTTTCCGGAGAAGCTTCTTTTGGCATCACCAACTCGAAGCTGGCACGACTCCTATCGTTAAGATCCAGCAGGTCGACAACACAGCCAAAGCCAGCCCACCTGGGATTATTGCTGTCAGAACCGGGTTTTTGCGCCAAACGCTCGAGTTTATCCAGTGCGCCGGCCAACAGGATCGGCCTGTTGTAGACCTGAGTTCCACCGCGCAGGAAACGCTCGCGCGTCCGTAAGAAACTGTACATGAACACCCCCAACACGGACCCTGATTGGCCCGAGTAACATCCGTGAGTTAGTTGAATGTGAGAGAACTAGACCAAGCGCCCGCAGGCACTTGGCTTAAACGAGGAAGGTGGGAGTGAACTCGTACTTGTTAGGGAGTGACATGTTCATATGCTAAAAGGATTACCCTGAATAACATTAATTCGAAATCAAAGGTGACCATAGCAACACCTACAGGGAAAGGCAAATATCGCTCACATATTCATATTATGACGTGACAACAACCCGGCTTGAGTCCGCGTAATATAATTTTCCTGCTCAAGCCAGCGTATCGCCTCCACCAGGGATTGCTCAAAGGGCCTGAAGGTGAGCCCCAGGTCTTTCTCAGTTTTGGAATTCTCCAGCTTGACCCAGTTGGTGGCGTAAACCATGGCCTCGTGGGAAATTGGGGTATGGGAATCAACCAGCGGTTTTAGCGCATCCAGTGTACGCCCAAGCAAGCGCATTGAGAGCCCCGATACAGGTAACATCACAAGGTTGCGCCCTGTCAGCCTTTGCAATATAGCGTAAAGGTCTTTCCAGGAAACGAAATGCCCTCCCAGGGGATAGCGCCCTGGCTTTAAACGGCGATTCAGTAACGCGACGTGCGCAATAGCAACATCCCTGACATCGACATACTGAACGCCACTGGGCATATCCAGCCCCAGACCAATCAAGTTGGCAATCAAGCCCTCGTGTGGCTCAGTGAGCCCTGGGTCGTCGGGCCCGATAACACTGGCTGGATACGTGATATGTAGCGGCGCGCCCTGCTCCTGCAGACTGCGGGCATATTTTTCGCAGTCAACCTTGGAGCGGCCGTACGCATTCTTGGCGACACCCGGCGGAGATTTGTGGTTCAACGTCTTTGCTTTCGGATCGTAGATAGCGGTTACACTGGATACATGGATGATTTTTTTGCAGCCCGCCTCAGCGGCCTGACCGAGTACATTCCTGGCAGCCGACACATTTGTCTCATACACTTTCTCGGCATCATCTTTACTTGTCGACACCATAGCCGCCATATGAACAGTCGCGTCGCAACCTCGCATCGCTTTCTTCACATCGGCCGCATTGTCGATATCGCCCACTACGATAGAGCGAATTGATCCGCCAAACAGTTTTTTGGCTTTTTCCTTATTCCGCACAAACAACTTTACCGTATGCCCTGCATCTAATAATGCACGGCAGGTATGTGTCCCGATAAACCCTGTACCTCCAGTCACGAGTACTTTCATTTCTTAACTCCTTCGCCAAGCGCTCTGTCTGGCGGCTTGTCACGGCTCAGCGGCATGCAATGTGTCGCGCCAGTATCGAACGCGTGACGCATTTCGTCCAGCGCCTGCTCAGGCCGCCCGCTGCACACGCAGCGGTACAACCAGTAAGGCGGCCACCACCATCAGGCCGGAAAATATAAACAGACTGAGACTGAAACTGCCAGTGGCATCGTACAAGCGGCCGGTTAACGGAAACCCCAGCATCACGAACAGCGTGATGATCGGCGCCATCAGACCAAACGCACGGCCATAGCTTTGCAGGCCAAATATATCTGCAATAAAGGCACCCCAGACGGGCAACATACCGCCTGCGGCCAATCCTATGGAGACACAGGCCAGCATAATCAGCGCATAGGAAGGTTCCGTCGCAAGAACGACGAAGCCGATGGCGACGAGCAGCTGTGCACTCCACAGCGCCAACTTCTGACCCATCTTATCTGCAGCCATGCCAAATAGCAGTTTGCCTAGCAGACCACTGATGGCCACGACCATAATCAGCCCGGAGGCCGCATCTTCCCGATGGCCAAGTTGCGAGGCGTAAGGCGTTATATTGGAAAGAACCGAGGTATAGGTACTGAACAACAACCCCAGCGCTGCAGCAAGCCACCAGAAATTGGCGTTGCCCACGATGTCTTTAAGACCAAGCTGTGCCTGCGCACTGACCGGACCGCCAGCCTGTCCTTCATCTGACTGTTCTATTCCGACGTCTGCGGGCCAACTGCGAATAGCCCAGAGCACGAGTGGCAACACGATCACTACAAGCACTATCGCGAGATTCTCAAGGGTACCGCGCCAACCATAATCCGGCAGCCACTGCGTGATCAATCCCGGAATCAGGACACCGCCAACTGATGTACCCGTTGCAGCGATGCCAAGCGCCCTGCCCCGGTGTTCAGTAAACCACCGGGACACCACCGCTGATGAAATCATCGAGCCTGCCATTGCATTGGCCAGCGCCATGGTCATGCCAAAGATCGCTATGTACTGAATAATTGTCGTGCTCTGTGCCACCAGCCACAGGCCGGCTGCAAACAACACAATGCCAGCAGCGAAGATTTTTCGCACGGACAGCTTGTCAAGCAGGGTTCCAACTATGGGCATTGCGAAAAGGCCGAGGAAGGTACCGCAGGTCAGGCTATACATCACCATTTCAACGCCGACCCCGAAAGTCTCCTGCACGGGCTGCGTGAGAAGGCTGACCGCATAGGTGAAAAAGCCGATGACAAACGCCTGGGAGAGAAAACCGCCGCCGACTACACGCCAACCATAAGACATTACGTTACTCCCTGCTGACGGCGCTATGGTGCGACAGTTTGTCAGGCGGCACTTGCCGGCCTGATTGAATAGCCACGCTGCGGCTATACGGCCTATTTTCGTATTACATAATCGGAGTTTTTCAGGTCCCAGGTGTTTTCGTTAACACCCTGCTCTCGCAACTTGAATTTCTGCACCTTATTGGTTGGGGTGTAGGGCAGTGATTCGACAAATTCCAGATAACGAGGCACAAAGTAATAGGGTGCATTGTCATTAATGAAGCTGCAAATCTCCTCGGCAGAGTCTGTGCAGCCTTCTCTCAGAATAATATTCAGCTTCAGCTCCTGTTCGCTCTCAACGTGTTCTGAGGGAATGCCGAAAGCTGCCACGTCCTGCACGGCCGGATAGCGGCGCACAATACTTTCCACTTCAAGCGTGGAGATATTGCGACCGGCGAAACGCAGCGCATCCTTTTTGCGATCCGCATAAAAATAGGCGCCGCTGGAAGGGTCTTGCCGAGCCAGATCACCGGTGCGGTAGTAGTCACCAAAGTAGGCCTCGGCGGTGGCCTCGGGGTTGTCGAAATAACCATTGAAGAGTACGTAGGGCTGCAAGGGTTTGATACAGATCTCGCCGACCTCACCGCTGGCAACCTCATTACCGTCATCATCCAGCAGGCGAATAAGGGTGTCGGATGCGGGAAAGCCAAGAGCATAAACAGGAACATCCTCGCGGTTCTCCACCTGCGTCATCACCAACTGGCATTCACTCTGACCAAGCCCTGTCCGAATCAACTGCAGGCCAAAGCGCTTTTCAAACACCGGCCACTGAGCGGGTGCCAGCGGCACAATCTGGGCAAGACGCAACGGCGTATCACTGTCATCATCGCGCTCGGGCGCATTGAGCAGGAATGCCCCCATTGCACCGAGCAGAAACGTTTGTGTCGCACCAAAATGCGTAATGCGCTGCCAGAAATTGGTGACGGAAAAACGCGGCTCTATGATGCAGGGAATACCTTCGATCAGTGCGCGATAGACCGAGGTGATCCAGGCCGCGGTATGAAATAGCGGCAACACGCAGTAAATGCTATCCCCCGGCTGTGAGTTATATTGCAGACTGCAGCCATCTACCACCGCGCGTATCCAGCAGTTGTAGCTTTGCAGTACGCCCTTGGATTTTCCGGTAGTCCCCGATGTCCAGAGGATGGCGCAGTTATCACCGTAATGCAGATCGGCATAATCACGTTGCACTGGCGGGTGATCGAGTAACTGTTGGTACGCCACAGGGTTGCTCAGTGCGCTGGCGGCTCTATCGCCCACGAGCACGATAGCGTCGATGCCAAGATGTTCTTCTATCCCGGCGATACGCTCTTGATACTGGTCATCAGTGACAAGCACCTTGGAGCGCGACATCTGCAGGTTATCGATCAGCCACTGCCCTTTGTAATCGCCGTTGATCGGGGTCCATATCGCACCCAATTTGTTGACTGCCAGGCTGATGAGTATCATCTCCGGGCGATTGCTCAGGAACAGGGACACAATATCACCGCTGCCTATGCCTAGCTCACTCAGGCCCGCTGCCAGACTATCCGTTATCGCATCGGCCTGGGCAAAGGTAATGCGGGTGTCATCCGTTATCAGAAATTCAGCGTCACCGTTTTGCGTGGCCTGCTGCCTGAGAATCTGTGGGAAGGTTCTGTCGGCGGTGTTGGAAAGATCAAGTTTATTCACTGATTGCCTCGGGTATGATTATTGTCCGATGTTGCGCTCATTTTACTGGGCTTTCACTCGGCCTTCAGTACCCGACCCAAAGTGATATCGCCCTCAATGGTAGTGCGGTTTATCACCCTTTTAATGCCGGGCTTGGTGCCAGTAGTGCAATGCATTGCCCGCCAGTTATCCCAGAGCACCATATCGCCCTCTCGCCAGTCATGGAAATAGGTAAAGTCCGGTTTTTTACCATGCGCCACCAAACGCTCCAATAGCTCGATGGATTCATCATTGGACAGGCCAAACTGTTGCGGGGTAATAACGCGGTCCAGAAACTGCTCTACCACTTCCAGCACTTTACGACCGCTGACAGGGTGGGTGACAACAGCGGGGTAAACTGCATCAGAAAAATCCGGGAAACCGACATCAGTAGGGTTTTTCGGGCTATAGGGGCCGGGTTCATAACCCTCCAGATTCACATAGCGCATATGGCGACGCTGCATACTGAAGCTATAGGCCACCTCCAATTTTTCCAACAAGGCTTTAGTGTCATCATCCAGTGCGTCATAGGCCTTGGCCAGATCACCGAAACCAGTGAGACCATCCTCTTCTGCTACGACCACCGCCCGCAACAATGCACCGTGATTGGGGCGCGCGGTGTAGTGCAGATCCATGTGCCAATCCAGGCGCCCGACGATTTCTTCACCCTCATAGAAGGCGGTGAAAAACTTATCCTTGTCGCCGCCATTCTCCAGTACAAACAGCTCGGGATATTCTGCGGAGGTCGTGCTGGCCAAAGGATGCATTTCCAGCGGCCCAAATATGCGGCTGAACTCTATCTGTTTCTCAGGACTAATATCCTGGCCACGAAACACCAAAATGGCATGTTCATACCAGAGCGCTTTTAGTCTGGCCTGTATGTCACTACTGATAGGAGCATTGATATCGAAGCCCGACACTTCGACACCAACATTATTCAGCGGGGTAACCTGTAAACTCATAATCCTTGCCTATAGAGATCACTCGACGATTGTAGGGTCTGTTCGTAATTCACGCCTGGCCATAGCTTCCCAGCAAAAGGGAAAACCGTGGATGTCGGTGATAGCGACTTTTTCCACCTCTTCATCGCTGAGAGGAACACCACCACCGGCAAGCTCTACTTCGTAGGCGCGCTTGCAGCGCCATTCCAGCGTAATCGCACGCAGATGGGCCTGGCGCAAATCCTTGCCCACTACAAGAGAACCGTGGTTGGCAAGCAGCGCCCATTTTGCATCCCCCAGGGCCTCGGCGGCAGATGCCGAGGTAGCTTCATCTTCAAAAGTGCCCTGGTATTCGTTATACAGCGGAAGTGCCACACCACAGTGAGCTCCGGTTTGATCATACACGGGCGGCACGCGTTGCATATTGGCCCAGATACCACTCCAGTGAGCGTGGTTGTGAATAACCACATGGACGTCAGGGCGCAATTCATGCAGTTGTAAATGCAGGCCGATCGCTGGCGTGACATTCCAGTCGCTATCGAGAATCTTCCCGTTGGGGTCGATGGTGACAATATCGCTGGCGGTCAGCTCATCCCATGCCAGTTCCCACGGGTTGGTGAGAATATTGCCGTTGTCCAGCCGGCAGGTAATATGGCCGGCAATATGCTCATTCCAGCCTTCGCGAAACAGCATTCGGCACATCAATGCCACCTGGGCTTTTTCGCTCAGCGGAGGTAGCAGCTCCCTGCGCCCCGGCTGGGGTGCGTAATGCTCCACCATTGCTTTATTCAGGCCGTCAAATTTTTTCATCGTTATCATCCTCGGCGGGCGAACCGGTACATGTTACAGCGTCCGCGAAATAATAGGTAAGCGCCGGACAGAATGCTTGCCCAATTCAGCCAAATTGTTGTCCGATCTGGCCACCTACGAGGAATTATCTGGCGGTGAACAAGGCCGCGCGAAAGGCGCGAGGCGACAGCCCCGTCCATTTTTTGAACGCCCGGTGAAAGCCAGAGCTATCGGCATAGCCTAACTGTTGGCCTATTCGAGTGATAGACAACGTAGGGTCACTCAAATAGCGGCGAGCGTGAATTTCGCGCACTTGATCGATTAGCTGTTGGTACTGCCAACCCTCTGCCAATAATTTCCTGCTCAGGGTACGGCTGCTGCAGTGCAGCTGCCTGGCGGCGTCGTGCAGAGAGGGTGGGCGGGC
>CACSIL010000017.1 GCA_902705825.1 Halioglobus japonicus
CTTTCTTGTTCATAGTGCCTATCCTCGCCCAATGGTTGGGTTAATAATAGGCAGTTACACAGATTTAGTTACAGTCTCGTCACTTGTTTTCACCTCGATGCCATCTCTGAATTTCACACCGGTAATTACCTGTGCCAGATAGTTGAAGCCGCGTAAGCGGCGCCAGTTTTCCTCAGCACACATTCCCAACTTGTACATCATGTGCAGCATGCCATCTCGCGACAAGCAGCCCTAATAGCACAATTTCTTATGTAAATCATTGTCGCTGACCACATCCTGCCAAATTTGGCCCTGCTCCAAGTGGGATTTCGCGCTGTAATAATAAACAGCCGAGCCTAATCTCGCCGCGGCCAGTATCCAAAACCTGGTTTGTTACACGACTTCGTAGTCTCCCAGCGCAGGAAGTATCTCAAATCACGAAAAAGACCTTCGCCAGCATTGTCAGGAAAACGCCTCCCTTTGTTTCTCACCTGGGCGCGAAATCTTCTCATAGCTGAACCCCAATAATGACTCTGAATATGTCTTGTATCCAACATACCAGATGCCGCTAGTAAGAAGCTCTCCGCCCGAGAAGCCGTCACAATCGTGTCCACCTCGCGCTTGAACGTATCATTAACTACTGGAGGCTCAAACGCGGTGAAACTTCGTATCACAAACTCCACTACATGCTCCAAAGCAGGCTGTTTCTCAGTTCGGAACTTAGGGTAACGAACAGCCATCCGGCGTTTGAATGCTGGCGTTCTGGACAGATGAATAAGCACGGCCAGCACCTCAGGGCTGATGTTATCGTCGCTGTCGAGTAGTAAATGTCCGAATCCGCTGAAGCGATCTGGCTCACCAATGGCCCACCCCAGTAACTTGCCTCGCCATTCCGCGTAACGATCACGCACCGTGCGCTCCGTCATTTTTGTCAATGTCGCCGCCTGCTTTACACCGAGATCGCTGGCAAAGCACTCGAGCAGCTTTCCTAACTTATATTCAGAGTACTTGGCGGACCGAGCCAGTCTGTTCTTTGGCATTTTTTTCTTTCGAACCATGCCAAAAACTCTCCATATTTCAATTAGATAGAACGCCTGTTCGACATGTTTGCTTCCCATGCATTCTATCCCGCCGGAAGCGCTGCGCGTATCATTTTTCGAAACCACAGCGGAAAACGCAACCCAAAGGTAGCCCATGAGCAATACGCAAATCTTTCTGTATCCCGGCGAAATCGCGCTCAATTTCATACTGAGTCTGTTTGGCAGCTACGCGGGCACGATGGACGCGGGGCTGTATGTGGTCATCGCTTCAATGCTAGCGCTGGTCATCTGGGTCTGGGCGCTCAAGCTCTGCTTTGTGCTCCTTCAACGAGCTCTTGGTTTCGGCAACAAGCGGGGGCACGGATGAGCGAGCTTGATCTGGCCCAGCTCATTCAGCAGCTTGAGACGCTGAAGCACCTGACTCCCGAGCAGCTTGCCTTCATTTCTGTATTCTATGGGGGGCAGATAGCCGCCGCATTGTTTACAGCTCGGACGATCAGTCTCTTCATGGGTCGTCAGCTGGGTGTCACTGGCCCAACCTGTCATTCGAAATTCCCCCGTATCCCGTGGCGCACGCCCTACAAGGCCTATCTGGGTCTAAAAACCTGGTATGAACGGGTCTTTCACCTGGGTAAGCGATCCACTGGCGGTTTCGCCGGAATGCTCGCGATGCTAACTCTGACGCACGCCAGCAGCAAAATTTTTATTGGGCGGGCGTATTCACATGGTCTGGGGTTGCTTCAGCCGGTGTCCCTGGATGTCAAACGCCACCTGATGTTTTACGCGATGACGGGGAGCTCGAAGACAACCTCTATTATTTCAATGATCGCGGCTTGGCACAGTAGCGCGATTGTCATTGATCCCAAATCCCAGATCATCAATGCACTGGCAGATCGAGATTGGCGGCAGTGGTATACGTTTGCCCCATATGCCGAAGAGAGCGACTACTTCAATCCGCTCGATGTCATTAAGGAGGCCATGGCGCGCGAAGGCCGCCAGGCGGCGGTCCGCTGGGCGCTTAGAATCGCAGAGGCGATCATCGTTACGCCGTCCGGCTCCCGCACCCCCTATTTCACGGACGTGTCGAGACAGTATCTGGCGGCTTTGATACTGCACGTTCTGACCGTCCATCCCGAAAACGAGCACAACTTGCCCTTCGTGCGGGATTTAATTGTCAACGGTTACACCGTACACGACGAGTTCGGTCGCCTCATTTCAACGGCTGAAGAAGCGCAGACCATGCTGCTGCAGGCCATGATGAACAATGCCGCGTTTGATGTGATTGCAGGCGGCGCACACACACTGGTCAGCGCCTCTGGCGAAACCGGTGGCAATGTGGTCTCCACCCTGCAGGAACAGACAAAGTGGCTCGATATACCCGAAGTCCGCGCCGTCATGCGCACCTCAACCTTCTCACTGAGCTGGCTCAAGACACGCAACGATGTAGTAATTGCCCTGGCCGCGCCGATCTTTTCACTGCGCCAGGAGTTGGCTCCACTAAGCCGCCTGATGACCAACCTGACCGCTTACACCTTTGAAGCGGTGCAGGAGAAAAAGGGGTTGTGTCTGGCGATCTGGGATGAACTGCCCTCACAAGGCTATAACGCCACCCTGGAGGTAATGCTCGCAGTGATGCGGTCCATGGGGCTGATTGTGGTCGCTATCGCCCAAAACGTCGAGCTGATGAAGAAACACTATCCCCAAAGCTGGAAATCCTTCTCCGGTGAGGCCGATGCCACTATCTGGGCCGGGGGCAACCACCAGGACAGTGTCGAACATCTTCGCCTCTTACTCGGCAGGAAGACCCTTGTGGAAAAGGACCCCTACACGGGCCGCAAGAGCCATCGAGACGTGGATGTGATGACCGCTGACCAGATCCGTCGATTTCTCGACCCTGACAGCGGCAATGTGATCGTCACACGCGCAGGCGCACGACCCCTGAAGCTCAAGGCCCCGTACTACTTCAAAGAACTACCGGTCTGGCAGTACGCCCCGGACCCGGACCACAAGGAAGCGCTGCTGCGCCGCCTGTCGCGGTTTCTGTTTGATCGCAAGGTGAAGCGCCCCACGGAGCACGCTCCCATTGTCAGCAAAGTTGAGAGTGCCAATCAGGGCCGTGACGCACCGCCCCAGCCCATAGAACTCGATGCCAATGTTATCCCGTTCCCACAAACCCCAGCAGGAGACCAGCCATGAAGAAACCCCAATCACCCGTGAACACGCACCCTGCCATTGTTGCCTTTGGCAACGCGGTATCCCGACTACGCAAGCCATCACTGGCACCGCTGTATCAGGTGGTGGTGGATGTGAGGCAGGCCGTTCAGGACGACCGCACGGACATCAACCGCCGGATGGATGAGCACCGACTTGAAGGCTACGAAGCCGCAGCAAGATTGTGCCTGCCCGATGATGGCCCAGTAACGGGTACGCAGGCCAGCTACTTTGATCAGATTGATGCGCGTGGAGGAAAGCACCATGAATAGCCCTGACATCCTGTTTACCGTCCAGGATTTTGTGCGGTTTCAAATGATGCTCAAGCAGCATCTGATCGGTGCAGCGAAAGCACCCCTGATTGGCACGATAACGGGACTGCAGGCCCTTGTTTTGGGTCTGGTGATCTATGTCGAATACGAGATCATCTACCGCGTGTTTGAGTTCCTCAGCGGTGATAATGACTACTGGTCGCCGGGGATCATGGGGCTGACGGCGGCCATCATGATCATCGGGTTTCACCTTCAGGCCAAAATCTACCCTACCAACTTCGCTGCCCGGTTTGTGAACCGCGCCGTCCAATACCTGGTGCCGCTGTACATGCTGGGTGTCGGCCTGCTGGTCGCCAGCATCCTGGATGTGGGCAGTCTCATTCAAACGGAGCCACCGGTAAGGCTGGGCAAAATCCCGGATGAGATGACCCCCACCGGCATTGAGGCCTTCTTCACCAATGTGACCAACCCGCTGGCTGCGCTCACGTTCAGCCTAGGCCTGGGTGGGCTGGCCGTCGTGAACATCTTTGTCGCCCACCATCTCTTGAACAAAATTTGGAGGAATATTGAAGAGCTGACGGGCCGTCTGGCGCAAGCGAAACAGGCCATCGCTGACTACGCAGTCATCAAGCGCACGCATCAACAGTATGCCGCGTGCGTTCGCGAGTTGGCCGACGTGTTGGCCTGGGACGACAAAGATTTCTGCATGACGGTCGCGGGCGCGGTGTTATTGGCCCGCGACGAGGCCTTGCGTCCGCACAAGGAGTGGCTGGCGGAGCAACGGCTGGGCGAAAAAACACCCTTTGACCTAAAGGAGACGGCCAGCCCGAACGAAGTCGCCAAAATGATTAAGCCCCTGGAGGCGATTTCCCAAGATGACATCTTGAACGCACTCACCCCACCAAAATCACTGGAGAACAGACGATGAAGAAGACAGTAGCGGTAACACTTCTAGGCGCCCTCCTATCCTTGGGAGCGAATGCGAAGACACTCACCATTGGCATTGATCTGAGTGGCTCGAACCCACTCCTCCGTCATGAGAACTTTGCCTATATGGCAGCCCAGTATGCCAGTCATGAGATCAACACGCTCAACAATGGGGATGTGGTCACCGTCAAGACCTTTGGCGGGCGCGAGGATGTCAGCAATATCCTGTCGGGCAGCTACACCCTCAGCCGCAGGATGAAGGCCAAAAAAATTGCAGACGAGGTGGCGGGATTTCTGCAATCACTACCGGCCCAAACCGAGCAATCGCAATCCTCGACCAATCTCCTGGCCTGGCTGGAATTTGGGAGTGGTTTTGACTGCAACGATGACTCCCGGATTCTCGTGATTACGGACGCGCTGGAATCCAGCTCAATGCTGGACGGCACGTCCTTCTTGCAAGGTAAGCAAGGCTTGCCGAAACCCGATGTGGATTTAA
Organism: Halioglobus japonicus; assembly: GCA_902705825.1. Classification (GTDB taxonomy): domain Bacteria; phylum Pseudomonadota; class Gammaproteobacteria; order Pseudomonadales; family Halieaceae; genus Marimicrobium. The sequence goes on from CACSIL010000017.1 coordinate 4,926, forward strand.
CGGGCTGCCACATCACCTTCTGGGGGCTGGGTGCAGGTTTCCCGCATGCGTCCGTGAAATTCATCCGCAACGAGTGGCGCACCTGGTCTGAAACCGCAGGTGCGTCCTTCGAGGCGATTATCCCCTAAACACCGGTAAGTGAGAGGAGCACAACGGCGATGACAACGAAGAATACGGTATCCACCCCCACGTTTGCTGACTTTCGGGTCAAGAAACTCGAACGTGGTGAGGGCTGGAAGGCAGGCGGGGCTAGCCTGCTGCGCCCCAACGGCGAGATTTGGCACAAGGATGGAGACAGCGGCACCTTCTACGTCCTTAAGCCCCACCACATGGAGGCCGCCTCATCGGTGGTCCCCACCCACAATCACAATTAGAGGACATAACTATGGTGACGAAAGACACACTGGATCAGCTGCGTGCTGAGCGCAGCCAGAAGCGGGCGCACCCTGCCTTGACCCCGAACGGCCCGGTTAGGACCCAGGTCAATGCACAGGTCGACCGCGAGCGAGAACGTCAAATCAAATTGCATGAGCTGGCCTTCAAGGACGCGCAGCAGCACATGCGAACGGAGCACGCCCTGTCGCGACACAAGGGGCAGGCAAAAGCAATATTTAACAACACAAAACCGGAGATGAACCCATGAGCGATGACAACTTTACTGAGAACAAATCAAAAATGCCCAGCCATATCGCGTACAGCGTTGAGGAGGGCAAGGGTGAGAAGAACCACTGGCAAAAAATTGGAGCGGCCTGGCCCGCCAAGAATGACGGCCTGACCTTGAAGCTCAACGCTGTGCCGCTGGACGGGGTGGTGACACTGCGCTCGCGTGAGGAGCTGGAGCGCCTGCGGGCTGAGCGCCAGCAGTCACAGGGTGCTGCGCCTAAAAAGCACCTCAATCAAGAGGTGTGACGGGCGCTGGCGGCAGCGATATCAGCCGCCGTCAGGCAATACCAACCCCGTTTCCCGTAAGTGAGGACGCACCGTGTTACAACGTAAAAAGGTCCGTACGCCCGACTGCGATCTGTGTGAGGTCGCAACAGATCGCAAGGGTAACGCGATTCTTAACGCATTGGGGCGTGGCAGGGACGATGAGCACACAAAGGCGGTCAAAATAGCGCTGAACCGCCAGCCCGGAACGCGCATCGTCTTCGCCGCCCACACGCCGGTCAACTCCAGCGCGGCATCGCGGTGGACACGGTGGTGGAGAAGGCGGTGTTCAGAGGCCAAAAGCCTCAGGCGCTCCGTCCTGCGCAAGACTCGTAACTCTATAAGAAAGGCAATTTCTGGGGTTGCCAGATTCTAAAATATCGCATATGACTCTGTTCTTGTTTTGTACTACTCGAAGAGGAGACAGTGTTGGAATAATGCAGTAAAGGAGACATGAACATGGATGAAGTATCCAGTCATCAACTGAGGCAGGATTTGGTGGTCGCCGATCATCCATCGGCTCCGGTCCCACCCACGCTTGACCCGGATGAGCATCGGGAGATGCTGGCGGCGTTCGAGCTGACCAAAGAACAGGAGAACGAGCTGCTGCAAACCCTGTGGAATATCATGTCAGCGATGGTGGATTTGGGCTGGGGCCTGGATTCTGTACACCTATTCTCCAACCAGGCCGCTGGAAACGTTGACACCGATTCGTCCACTGCGCTAAAGAAGAACAGTGTCCACCCCTTCAATTCAATCGCAGCACTCGCAAGAAAGGACAACGATCAGAATGACCAATGATGCCCCACGACCCACCGTCGTTTATTGTCGCGTCTCAGACATTAAACAGAAGACAGAAGGCACCGGCCTGGCAAGTCAGGAGTACCGGTGCCGTCAGTACGCCGAGTCTCGCAACTACCATATAGAGAAGGTATTCCATGACGATGTAACGGGCGGCGGTGACTATTCACAGCGTCCGGCCATGAACGATCTACTCCGCTATCTGGGCGAAAACTCAGAGAAAAAATATATCGTGCTCTTCGATGACATTAGCCGGTTTTCCAGAGATGTGCATTTTTACTGGGAGCTGATTCAGCGGCTGGAAGACTATGATGCAAGACCCGACTCACCCAACTTCTCCTTTGAGCAAAGCCCTGAAGGTCGACTAAAGCAGACTGTCACGGTCGCTGCCGGGGCCTATCAACGGGAATCCAATAGCCGCCAGGTTCGACAGAAGCAGCAAGCCAAGATGGAACAAGGCTACTGGCAGTTCCCCGTTCCCAAAGGGTACGAATTTGTTAAGACCAAGTATCTGGGTGGGCTTGTGATGAGACAGGAGCCTGCTGCGAGTATTGTACAGGAGGCGTTGGAGGGGTTCGCCAATGGTCGGTTTGAGACGCAGGCAGAAGTGCAGCGATTTTTGAATGACTGCCCGGACTACCCACGCGGCGTGAGCGGTAAAGTGTCAGGGCAGCATGCACATGATGTGCTTACCCATATGCTGTATGCCGGATACTACAAGTATCCGAATTGGGGCATTGGTCTCACTGAGGCAAAGCATGAGGCGCTCATCAGCTATGAAACGTATCTCAAGAACCAGAAAAAGCTGAGCGGTAGAGCCCATGCACCCGCTCGAAAAAATATCAACGAAGACTTCCCGCTCAGAGGCTTTATTGATTGTGAATGCGGCAAACCCCTGACGGCCTGCTGGTCAAAGGGTAGGAGCAAACACTACGCGTACTACTATTGCCAAAGCAAAACCTGTTCGAGTGGCCCTTCCATCAAGCGAGAGACTATCCACGGCGAATTCGAGGAACTCTTGAAGTCGTTGACACCCCGACGAGAGTTGTTGGAGATCGCCACTGACTACTTTAAGCGACTTTGGGACTACCGCCAGGAAACCCAGAGCGCTCGCCTAGATTCTCTTGAACATCGAGGCCAGAAGATTGAGCGCGACATCAACAAACTACTCGACCGCGTCATCGACGCAGAGGACCCAAGAATGCAGAAGAGATTGGAGCAAAGAGTTAGGTTACTGGATGATGAGAAGGTCGTTGTGCAGGAAAAAATCGTCAATTGCGGGCGTCCACTGAAGACATTTGAAGTATCTTATCGAACCGCTATGACCTTACTCTCGAAACCCCATGAAATATGGGCTTCTGGCGTGTTAGCCAATCAACGCGCAGTGCTAAAACTGGTGTTTGGAGAGCGCCTGATTTACGTGCATGGAGAGGGTTATCGAACCGCCAAAACCACCTTACCCTTCAATGTGTTAGGTGGTTTTGGGGAGCAAAATATGAAAATGGTGGGCCGTGCTGGATTCGAACCAGCGACCAATTGGTTAAAAGCCAACTGCTCTACCAACTGAGCTAACGGCCCCAGAAGGAGGACGGTATGGTACGGATTTGAGCCAAAAACTCAAGTGCTTTTTAAGGAAAATCATTTCCACGCGGCACAAAATCGAGCGCGCACCCTGTGCAGCCTCTATCCAGCCAGACTATCGCTCTCGGTCGAGGCCACAGGGATATCCAATGCGTGCTCCGGACAAATGCGGAACAACCAGAATCGTTTTTCTACCATCACACTGAATCTGACCGATGCCACCTTGCTCGGCAGATTGTCAGGAACCACTAGTTTTACAGGGATTTCAACAGACTCGCCCGGGCCCACTATGGTCTCCAAAGGCGAGCGCGGGTTTGCCCGCTCGATTATGTCACCCTGCTCATCCAGCAATTTATAGCTGATAGCGATGCGGTCTTCGCAATCGGGATTCAGGTACTCCCGCGAGCCATTGCGCACACAAAGATTAATTGTCGTCCTGCCGTGCCGCGCCTTTTCCTGGGGGTCGACCGCGCTCAACTCAAGCTTGCGCCATGCCAGGTCAGACATTGCACGCTGCTTTGCATCCGTAAAATGTAGCGGGCTCGCAAGCAGCGAATCCCGGTCCGGCATATTGCAGTAGAGACCATCGTGCTCCTGTTGCACGTACTCGTACAATTTCATGTCCTCGGCGCCAAGCTCAAGAATACGCTCAACGACGCCGGGCTCCGACAGAATATCGTCCTCGCCCTTTGAGACCGAGATATTGGTTCTCACCTCTCGCGTCTCCGGCCACTGGAACGTGGTACCCAGAGTATTCAGCAGCGACCCCAGGTGCGTGGAGTTGCCGATCAGAAAATTACCGCTGTGAAGCGTTTGCAGTGCTGCCTCAAAGTTGGCCGCCCCCGTGCTCAGGTAGCGACACTGTTCATTGTCGATCGCCTCGCGGAAGGGCTTACAGCGCTCAATGCTGCGCAGAAGGCTTTCAGGCACTATCCCCTGCTTGACCCATTGCTCCTTAAGCCGCTGACGCTCGGCGATATTGCCCTTCGAACCCCCTTCTTGCGGACGCGTAAAATAAGAGAACAGCGAGCGGGCACGCTCCACCGGATGGCGCAACGCGGCGAAATACAGATGAGCACTATCGGAGGGATAGTAATTCAGTGGGCGGTGGCCACCGATGAACAGTTTGTCGGCAATGGCGCTCTCTTTGAACCAGTGTCGGCCGAGAATCCCATCATCATCGCTAAACCAGTGCATTCGCTCGGGACCATACACGACCTTGATGGTCTCGCGCAGCGAACTGCCAGCAGTTTTGGGGATGTGCAGGCAAACCAATCGGGGTGTATCCACGCCAATCGCATCGCTCATGGCTCGCACCGTACTATCGACGAACATGAATTGCCCATGAGTCGTCGGGCGCAAAAATCCTCTGCGCTTGGAATACCGCGCCTGTAATCGGTGTACTGCATGGGGTCCTCGTGCCTGTTTGTGCTAGATCCCTAGCATACACTAGCGACCCCCTGCGGGGTACTGGCTATAGCGTGTGGGGTCCGCCAGACCGGCATCCACAAACCCCTGGCGGCGCAAGCGGCAGCTGTCGCACTTACCACAGGCCAACCCCTCTTCTGTCACCTGGTAGCAGGAAACAGTGAGGGCATAATCCACACCCAGGGCCACACCTTCACGAATGATTTCGTGTTTGGCGAGATCCATCAGCGGGGTGTGAATGGTAATCTTCTGCCCTTCTACACCCGCTTTCGTGGCGAGATTCGCGAGGGTTTCAAACGCGGCGATGTATTCTGGTCGGCAATCGGGGTAACCCGAATAATCAACCGCATTCACACCTATGAATATATCGTGGGCATTCAGAACTTCCGCCCAACCCAGGGCGATGGACAGGAATACTGTGTTACGCGCAGGGACATAGGTAATCGGAATTCCCTGGGTTTCTTCTTCAGGCACAGCAATTGATAGATCAGTAAGGGCAGAGCCACCAATGCTGTCCAGGTTCAGCTTGACGACTTTGTGCTCTACGTCGCCCAACTCCAGGCCGACACGTTCAGCTGCGCGCAGCTCACCCCGGTGGCGCTGGCCGTAATCGAAGCTGAGGGTATAGCAGGAGTAGCCCTGGGAACGCGCCATCGCCAGCACTGTGGTGGAATCGAGGCCTCCCGAGACCAAGATGACTGCGCGTTTTTGCTCACTCATTGCACTCAGCGCCCCGGCTCATCATTCCACAACAGCTTGTGTAACTGCAGTTGCATTCTGACAGGCAGGTTGTCCGCCAGAATCCACTCGGCCAGTTGCCGACCCTCCACCTGGCCAAAACTGGGAGAAAACAGAATATCGGCAACCCGCTCGTGCAGGCGGTATTCATCCAGCTTAAAACGCGCCCACTCGTAGTCTGCGCGATCGCAGATCACAAACTTGACCTGATCGTGTGCGCGCAACAGCGGGATATTATCGTAGTCATTGCGCTGCATTTCACCGGAAGCGGGTGTCTTCAAATCCAATACCGTCACCACGCGCGAATCAACGCCGGCAAGCGACATAGCGCCGCCAGTCTCCAGTGAGACTTCATAACCGGCGTCGCACAGGGTCGCCAACAGCGGCAGACAGTTGGGTTGGGCAAGCGGTTCTCCGCCTGTTACTGTCACATAGCGCGGCGCATAGGCCTGCACTTGCTTGGCAACGTCCTCAATGGCGAGCATTTCACCACCGCTGAAGGCGTACTCGGTATCGCAATAGACACAGCGCAGCGGGCAGCCCGTGAGACGCACAAAGACAGTGGGAAGCCCTACAGTGCGCGCCTCCCCCTGCAAAGAATAAAAGATTTCTGTGATACGCAGGGACGGCCCCGCATTGTCAGACAGGGCATGGCCTGCCTGGGAAGGCGAACTCGCTGTATTATCGGAGGTAGACGTTGTCACAAGACCGCAGATCAGTAATTCTGGGCTATGAAATCCCTGGCCAGTTTCACGACGGCATTGTTCGTACCCTCGTACTGGGTGATCACAAGATCCAGATACTCTTTGGCTTTTTCACTATTGCCCTTCAGGAACTGCACCTTGCCAAGCTTGTACAGGGCATCCGGTGCTTTACTGTTGTCAGGGTACTCACTCAACAACAGCGCAAAGGATTGCCTGGCCGCTTCCAAGTCAGGTGGTGATTTCACCAGATACAACTCACCCAACCAATAGTGTGCGTTGGCGGCATAAGCACCGGCGGGATAGCGCTGCAAAAACTGCTGGAACGCTGGAATGGCTTGATCAAACTGCCGCCCTTGAACCATCCTGTAGGCGGCGCGATAAGCGTCGGCCTCTCCCGGCTGCTCCACGCCAGGCGTGGTATTGCTCACCTCGGGTGCGCTCGCAATACCACCAGCATTACTATCCTCGGCGCCATCCACAGTGGAAGCCTGATCGGACCCACCTTGAGCTGGCGTGGCAGCACCACTGCCAATGCGTTTGTCCAGATCCATGTAGCGCTGCAAACTCTGTTCTTTGAGCGTGTTCAGCTCGTAGGCCTGCTCCTCCACTTTACCATTGAGGCGCATAACCTCCTGCTGCAACTGCTGGATCTGGAGGAATAAATTGCCCAATTCGGAGCCGCTTCGAACACTGCCTGCAACAGGTGCTGACGTAGCCCCCGGTGCAGGCGCAGATGAAACCGGTGCAATACTGGAAGTGGCCGCAGGTGCATTGCTCACACCATAGCTGGTGGCGGGATACGCCTGCGCTGGCTGGGCACCGTATGGATCGTTGTTGGCCGATGCCGCGCTGCCAGTATTGGAAGAATAACTGTTACCCGCCGCCTCAGCCGCTGCACGCTCGGCTTCAACATCCACGTAACCCTGCTGGCCGTAAGCCACCAGACATAGCGGGGCGGTCAAAATGACCAGCCCGCTCGTTGCCCTTAATTTCTGAATAATAGATGAACGCATAGCTTATTGGGGCTTCAGCACTACGCGGCGGTTCTCCGCCCAGCTGGCTTCACCGGAACCGTATGCGAGGGGACGCTCTTCACCATAACTGATGGTCTCAATGCGCAAACTGGAAATGCCATTGGCCACCATGTAGTCACGCACGGAATTGGCACGGCGTTCACCCAGAGCCATGTTGTACTCGCGGGTACCGCGCTCATCGGTGTGGCCTTCCAGGCGAATGTTCTCAGTGTTGCGGTGCAGCAGTGCAATATGCGCGTCAACGGCGCTTAAGGCTTCCGGTGTCAGCGTAGAGCTGTCGTATTCGAAGTAGAACACGTTGCCCACAGCCGCTGCGGCCTCTTCCAGGCCTGCCAGTTCGGCGGATTGCTCAGCTTGCTGAGCAATTTGTTGGGCTTCGTATATCGCAGCTTGCTCTTCAGCAAGTCTGGCGGCCTCTTCATCCTCTTTTTTGGTATCACTACCAGTACAAGCGACCAACAGGGCTGCAGAGAACAGCAGAGCGACGGTCTTACTAGCAGTAGACAGATGTTTCATAGTCCTTCTTCCTTCCTTAAATATTTGGTTAATTGTGAGGCATTTTACGCCACTATCAGTAACTAACCGGTGATTCACCGGTAACCCAACAACACCTTATCAGCGGCTGATATAGGGGGACCAAGCAGGTTCCCGCACATCACCCTCGCGGGCCGGCAATTTGAACTTTGCGTCCCCATCCACAGCTACTGCAGCGAGGATACCGCGCCCTGCGTCTTTGGTGGCGTACAATACCATAGAGCCATTGGGCGCGATACTGGGACTTTCATCCAGCTGAGTCGATGTCAAAGGGATTAACCGCTTGGTCACCAGGTCCAGTACAGCAATCTGGAAGCGGCCATCCTGCTGATGCACCATCACCACACTACGGCCATCCTGAGATACCCGGGCACGTGCGTTATAGCTGCCTTCATGAGTGACACGATCGGTCTTGCCCGTCCTCATATCGTAGCGATAAATCTGCGGCTTGCCGCCTCGGTCAGAAGTAAACAGCAGTGACTGGCCATCCGGCATCCAGGTAGGCTCAGTATCGATGGCATAGTGACGGGTTATCTGCGTCAGTTGCTTGGTCGCCAGATCCATCACGTAAATATCCGGATTGCCGTCCTTGGACAAGGTCATCGCCATCGATTTACCATCTGGGGACCAGGATGGCGCACCGTTCAACCCCTTGAAGTTGGTCAATTGTTCACGGCGTCCAGTGGCCAGTTCCTGACGGTAAATAGCCGGACGACCGGTCTCGAAGCTGACATAGGCAATATGCTTGGCATCCGGCGACCACGTAGGCGCCAGCAGCGGCTCCTTCGTTTCCAGCAGCACCACGGGGCGCGCACCATCGGAATCCGACATGGTCAAGCGGGAATAATCATTGCCTCCGGGAACACGGGCCACAGAGATGTATAGCAGTTTGGTGGCAAATGCACCGGGCACACCGGTGAGGTGTTCGTAGATTTCATCCGCCAGGCGGTGAGCCATCATCCGTGCATCGCCGACGGGACCCGCCTCGTAGCCGGAAAACACTTTCTTCTGGGTCGCTACATTGAACAGTTCATAATCGACGCGAAACTGCGGCCCGTTCATTGATTCCCGCCCAATCAGCAGATATTTCGCATTGATGGAGCGCCAGTCGCGGAAAAAGACTTCCGACTCCTGGCTGGGGCGACTCAACATATCAGTTCGCGGTATTGGCAGGAACTGGCCGCTGCGGGCGAGATCGTTGCTCACGATGTCAGCGATATCTTCTGCCGGAAAACCCGTTCCCTCGCGGGCGAAGGGCGCCACCGCGATAGGCGTGGCGTCGCGATTACTCTCGGTGATCTCAATCGTGACCTGAGCGAATGCGCCCCTGGCAAACGCAGCCAGCGCGATAGCGGTAAATACAACAAGTAGTTTTTTCATCAGTAACGCAAATCCTCTGGTCTAAATATCAAATATAGCCGCCTGAACTTCTTTTCAAACTCCGCGCTGGGAAGTTTCTGCAATTCGGGAAACGCTCCCGCTTTGAGCACCGCATTTTCTGCCGAGCTGTCAAACGCGGGGTTGCCGCTACTGCGGATAACCCTAACACCAACCACTTCACCGGTGGGCACTAACCGCACTTCCAGCTCGCATTCCATCCCATTGCGCGCACTGGGCGGGGGACTCCAGTAGCTGATGACAGTGCGCTGAATCAGCGCGCTGAAACTGGCTGATATTTCATCCACTGTTGCAGTCAACTCTGCCGCCGGCTCGTTGGAGACAGATGACAGCTCCTCCTGGGCAATCCGGGCCAGCGCATCGCGGTTGCTCTGCTCCTTTGGAGTCGGTTTTGCCGACTCTGGCTGCACCTTCGGTTCAGGCTTGACCGGCTCGGGCTTAGGCTTCACCGCCTCCGGTTTAGGCTCTGGCTTGGGTTGCGGTTTGGGTTTCACAGGCTCGGGCTTGGGTTCCGGCTTCGGCTCCGGTTTTGGCTTCACAGGCTCGGGCTTGGGTTGCGGCTTGGGCTTCACAGGCTCCGGCTTGGGCTTCGGCTTGGGTTGTAGATCGCTGGCATCCACAAGCCGTGCATTCACCAGGTTTGGCAACGGCTTCACCTTAATACGCTCGCGATCCATGCTGGCCCAATTGGCCGTTAACAGCAACACCAACAGGCCGTGAATCATGATTGTGGCAAGTGCCGGACGAACCACAATACGGGGCATGACCGGCTTGGCATAGATTGAGGTATTCACTGCGGGTTTTCGGTCACCAGTCCAACACTGGGGGCACCCGCCTCCTGCAGTGCGACCATCACTGTGACCACGTCACCGTAAGGCACACCGCGATCGCCCCATATCAATACCGGCGTGTCCTTCTTGCGGCGCATGACTGTGGCGACCCGCTCCTTGATGGTTGCCAGCGACAACACCTGGTCCTCCTGACCGAGGTTGAGGAATAACTGCCCGGCAGCATCCACCGACACAATGAGTGGCTCACTGTCCTGATTCTCCACCGGATCGGCACTCGCCTCCGGCAAATTAACCTTTACGCCCTGCATCAACATTGGCGCGGTGACCATAAAGATGATCAGCAGCACCAACATCACATCGATATAGGGCACCACATTGATGTCCGACATCGGTTTGCGCTTGTTGCGGTTCCTGGACACGGCGCCTTATCCCGCCTTCTTCTCGCGTGTACGCACGGCGAAGGCCTGCCGGTAGAGAATACCGGAGAACTCATCGACAAAGGTGTCATAGCGGTTGTTCAGCACTTCGACCTTTGACGCAAAACGGTTATAAGCCAGTACTGCAGGAATCGCGGCGAACAAGCCCATCGCGGTGGCGATCAATGCCTCGGAGATGCCCGGGGCGACAGTAGCGAGCGTGGCTTGTGTAGAGTTCGCCAGGCCGCGGAAGGAGTGCATGATGCCCCACACCGTACCAAACAGACCTATGTATGGACTGGTGGAGCCCACCGATGCCAAAAACGCGAGATGGCGCTCAAGGCGCTCCTCCTCGCGCATCACCGCGACCCGCATAGACCTGCGGGCGCCCTCAACCAGCGCCTCTGAATCCATTTCCGGTTGTTGCGCCAGCCGCGAAAACTCCTTGAAGCCGGCGCGAAAGATACTCTCCATACCGAGGATGGCAAAACCATCGGCGGAGCGCTCATTGCCCTCACGGTAGAGCTGTGACAGATCGATTCCCGACCAGAAGCGCTCCTCGAAGCGATACATCTCATCATTGGCATCGCGAAAATACAGGTACCGATTGACGATCATGTACCACGACACCATGGAGGCTAACAGCAAGGTTGCCATCACAAACTGTACGGTGAATGTGGCATTCCATACCAGATCCAGCAAACTCAATTGTTCTTCCAATGCCCGTCCCTCTATAACCTATGCTTCTGGTTGTTGCTTTAAGTGCAATTGCGCCACCATTTCCTGCGGCAAACGGCGCGGCTTTAGCCGTGCCCGATCAACACAGGCAACCGTTATCTCTCCCTGCGCCAGCAGTGCTTCACCGCGCCTGACACTCTGGCGAAATACCATGCCAGCGCCGCGCACCCGTGCAATATCTGCAGTGACGTGCAACTCGTCATCGAGGCGCGCGGGGAGCATATAGGTAACCGCCACGTCCCGCACCACAAACATCAGGTTGGAGTTGAATATATAGTCCTTACCGTAACCGAGCGAGCGCATGAATTCGGTGCGTGCCCGCTCCATGAACTTGAGATAATTGACGTAATATACAATCCCACCTGCGTCCGTGTCCTCAATGTAGACACGCAACTTGTGTGAAAATTCCGCGGCGATCACGGTGTTTCTTCACCTTCTCCCAGATCGAGTGGAAGATTGGCACTGGAGCTGTCGTTGGAGGGAGCGGGCAACCCGAAATGCAGGTAGGCACCGCGCGTCGCCATTCGGCCTCGCGGCGTGCGCAACATATAGCCCTGCTGGATCAAATAGGGCTCCAGCACATCCTCGATGGTACCGCGTTCCTCGGAAATCGCAGCGGCGAGGCTCTCCACCCCCACCGGGCCACCATCAAATTTTTCGATCAGGGCGAGCAGCAATCTGCGATCCAGATGGTCAAAGCCTTTCTGGTCGACGCTGAGCATATCCAGCGCACGATCGGCGATGGCATCGGTGATGTGGCCATCGGATTTGACCTCGGCGTAGTCGCGCACGCGGCGTAGCAGACGGTTGGCGATGCGCGGTGTACCGCGGGCACGCCGGGCAATCTCCACGGCACCCTTGGTGTCCATACCGATTCCCAAAATATGTGCTGAACGCTCCACGATATGCGCGAGATCCGCCACCTCGTAGAACTCCAGACGCTGCACAATGCCAAATCGATCGCGCAGGGGCGACGTCAACAAGCCGGCGCGCGTGGTTGCACCAATCAGCGTGAATGGTGGCAGATCGAGTTTGATCGAACGCGCCCCCGGGCCCTCGCCTATCATGATATCGAGCTGATAGTCTTCCATGGCCGGGTAGAGGATTTCTTCCACGACAGGGCTGAGGCGATGAATTTCGTCGATAAACAACACATCGCCGGGCTCCAGATTAGTCATCAGTGCCGCGATATCGCCCGCTTTTTCCAGCACGGGTCCCGATGTGGTTTTAAGCGATACGCCCATTTCATGGGCGATGATACTGGCCAGTGTGGTTTTACCCAGACCAGGCGGGCCAAAAATCAGGGTGTGATCCAGCGGCTCGTTACGCGCCTTGGCAGCCTGTAAAAAGATAGTCATCTGTTCTTTCACTGCCTGCTGGCCGACATACTCATCCAGCGCCTTCGGCCGTATTGCCCTGTCGACAACATCCTCGCGGGGACTTTGTGCCTCAGCCGCGATCAGGCGATCCGTTTCTATCATGCGCAGACCCTCATGCTCTTACCGTGGCTTTCAGCGCGCGACGAATCAGCTCTTCGCTCGCCACCACACTGTCATCGTTGACGGCTGCCACCATCCGGCTGGCTTCCTGCGGCTTATAGCCCAGCGTCACCAGCGCGCCCTCGGCATCCAAGACGATATCCGCAAGCGGCGCCAGAGCAGCGCCCGAACCCATCTCACCATCAGCGGCATCCACCTGACTCAGCGTGTCTTTGAGCTTGTCGCGCATCTCCACCAATAACCGCTCTGCCGTCTTCTTGCCGACGCCAGGCAGTGCCACCAGTGAAGAAATATCGTCGCGTTGCACACAGCGCGCGAAGCTCCGGGAGTCCATCCCAGACAAAATTGTGAGCGCCAGTTTAGGCCCCACCCCACTGACCTTGATCAGCAGGCGAAAGAGGCTGCGATCCGCTTCCTCGACAAACCCGTAGAGTAATTGCGCATCCTCACGCACCACAAAATGCGTCACCAACGACACCTCTTCCCCCAATGCCGGGAGCTGGAACAACGTGGTCATTGGAACCTGTAATTCATAGCCGACGCCCCCCACCTCAACCAAAATGAGAGGAGCCTGCTTATGTACGAGAATGCCTCGGATTCTACCTATCATGTGAGGGCGCCCTGTCAGCGAATTCGACGCCGGCGCACTGCTGTGGCACCGGCTATATTGATCATACTGTGTTGCGTGTGTGCGTGACACAGCGCCGCCGCCAATGCGTCGGCCGCATCCTCCTGCGGAGTCCCGGGCAGTTTCAGCAACACCTTGACCATGTGTTGTACCTGTAATTTGTCCGCCGCACCCGTACCCACCACCGATTGCTTAATCTGGCGCGCAGAGTACTCCGATACCGGCATCCCTTGTACCGCACAGGCTACAATCGCCGCGCCACGCGCCTGCCCTAATTTCAGCGCGGAACCGGCGCTTTTGGCCATAAATACCTGCTCTATTGCCAATTCCTGGGGGCAGTGCAGCTCCACCAGTTCTGTCACGCTATCAAAAATCACCCGCAATCGATCGGGCAACGCGCCTTTGGGCAATCGAATAACACCACTGGTGACGTACTCGCTGCGCCCTGACACATAATTAATGATGCCAAAGCCTGTTTTTTGCGATCCGGGATCAATTCCCAGGATTAGCGACATACCGATCCCCGCCTTCTACGTCAGGCGTCTATTATGTACAAATTTACAGTGTTGGTCTGTAGGCGCGAGGCAGCATTTTTCCGCACAGCTCGGATGCAAGCGCACACAACTGCTGAAATGCTCATCGAACTGACAGTGTTCGCCTTGTATAAAAAAGTTACAGGGCTAGAAATGGTTGAAATTAGGGATCTGATCGCGATTGACGGGTTCGGGCGGGAGAAACGCAATTTCCCGCTTCCCCAATACTCGCGGAAAAATTGCGTACCTCCCACCCAAACCCTCGTTCTGCATTCTGTCTAAGCTTCTCACTAGCTCTGCGGAATTCGAAGTTAAGACCCTGGTTAATTGTAGAAAGGAGGTCTTGCGACGTGGCAGCGTGTGTGAACATCAGGCCGCTGCTTGAGCTTGAGCTTGTCCTCGCTTACGGGGGGGTTCTGCGAGCACTGTTCGAGTCCAAAAAATTGCGCAGCAGCCCGTAAGTGAGGACAAGCTCGCGGCCGTTCACACACGCTGCTACGTCGCAAGGCCGGCGGCTAAAACCAGAAGCCCAATCTATAACGCTACTCGCCCTTCTCAAGCTCTTCACGAGTCTGCCGCAACCGAATATTCAGTTCCTTGAGCTGCTCAGCCCCCACATCCCCAGGCGCATTCGTCATCACACAAGCCGCCGTCTGCGTCTTGGGAAAGGCAATCACGTCACGAATGGATGCAGAGCCGGTCATCAACATCACCAGCCGATCCAGACCGAAAGCCAGCCCTCCGTGCGGCGGTGCACCGTACTGCAGGGCATTCAGCAGGAAACCAAACTTTTCTTCCGCCTCTTGCGCATCAATATTCAGGATGCCAAACACCGCTTCCTGCATATCGCGCTGGTGGATACGGATACTGCCACCGCCCAACTCGGTGCCGTTGAGCACCATGTCATAGGCACGCGATAGCGCAGTACCGGGGTTCTCCGCCAGGGATTTCGCATCGCAGGAGGGCGCGGTAAACGGGTGATGCAATGGTGTCCAGCCGCCAGAGGAATCCTCTTCGAACATCGGAAAGTCCACGACCCACAGCGGTGCCCATCCTTCTGCTACCAGCCCTTGATCCTCCGCGACCTTGATACGCAGCGCACCAAGCGCCTCGTTGACCACGCGGGCGCGATCAGCGCCGAAGAAAATGATATCGCCATTCGCTGCGCCCAGACGCTCCATCATCTGTGCGACAACCTCATCGGGCATAAACTTCAGGATCGGGGACTGCAATCCCTCCACGCCCGCCTCGATGTCGTTGACCTTGATCCAGGCCAGCCCGCGCGCGCCAAAGATCGACACGTATTTGGTGTACTCATCAATTTCCTTGCGGCTAATAGTGGCTCCACCGGTTACTTTCAGCGCTGCCACCCGGCCCGCCGGATCATCTGCCGGCCCGCGGAATACCTTGAACTCCACCTGCTGCATCAGATCATCGACGCTGACCAGCTCCAGCGGAATACGCAGATCAGGCTTGTCGGAGCCGTAGCGCTCCATCGCCTCGGCGTAAGTCATATGAGGGAACGAGGGCAGTTCCACATCCAATACCAATTTGAACAATTCGCAGATCATGCGCTCGGTGATTGCCATAATCTCGCTTTCACCGAGAAACGCAGTCTCAATATCGATCTGGGTAAATTCCGGCTGGCGATCAGCGCGCAGATCTTCATCGCGGAAACACTTGGCAATTTGGTAATAACGATCAAAGCCCGACACCATCAACAGTTGCTTGAATAATTGCGGCGACTGCGGCAGTGCGAAAAACTGCCCGGGATGTGTCCGGCTCGGCACCAGGTAATCACGCGCGCCTTCCGGTGTGGCCCGGGTAAGAATCGGTGTTTCGATGTCCAGAAAGCCTTCGTTATCCAGGAAATTGCGCACGGCACTGGTGATTTTCGATCGCAGAATCAGTCGATCCTGCATCTCCCGGCGGCGCAAATCCATATAGCGGAACTGCAGGCGCACGTCTTCGCCCACATTAGTGTACTCATCCAACTGGAAAGGCGGAGTCGCTGCGGCATTGAGAATCTCCAGCTCCTTGCCCAGCACTTCTATTTCTCCCGTTGCCATCGCCGGGTTAACCGTGGCTTCAGAGCGAGCCCTGACCCGACCGGTGACTTTGAGCACGTATTCGCTGCGCACGCTGTCCGCACGCTCAAAATGCTCGTTGGTATCGGGGTCGAACACGACCTGCACAATGCCTTGACGGTCGCGCAAATCGAGGAAAATGACACCACCGTGGTCCCGTCGGCGGTCTACCCAACCACAGAGGGTGACCGTTTCGTCGATATTAGCTGTACTCAGGGCGCCACAATAATGACTGCGCATAGTCTGGATTCCGTTTGAATTGGCAGGCCGGGCCCCCATTGGGGCCTGGGATTAGGCTGTCTTCTTGCTGTCGCCTGATTTGCTGTCGCTCGACTTGGGCTTGCTGTCGCCCGATCCGGTGGCGGCGGGCTTGTCGCTACCACCAGCGAGATTCTTTTTGTTGCCCGTTTTAAAGTCGGTCTCATACCAGCCGCTGCCCTTCAGGCGGAATGCGGCGGCAGATACTTTTTTCTTCAGTTCGGGCTTGCCGCACTTGGGACAATCCAGAAGTGGTGCATCGGCCATCTTCTGCAAGACCTCCAATTGCTCATGACAAGCCTGACATTGGTACTCGTAAATCGGCATGAAATGTTCCCACCTGCGATAAATTCGCTAGCTAACTAAAAAAATCGAGGCGCGGATTTTAACCCATGCGGGCGTGTGAGCCAAGCGCATAGGAAGCAGAATCGGAGGGCAGAAAATCCCCGCGCCGGAAGGCGCCTGGGGTGGGAGGAGCTGCGGGTCAGCTCGCACAGGCAAGCTGACCCCAAACGCTGCTTAGGAGGCAGCGAATTCCTTCAGCTTCTTGAGCGGACGGACTTTCACTGCGATGCTCGCAGGCTTGGCTTTGAACATGGTCTCTTCTCCAGTAAATGGATTGATACCCTTGCGTGCCTTGCGAGCCGGCTTGCTGACAGTCGTGATTTTCAGCATACCTGGCATGGTGAACTCGCCTACAGATCGTTTCTTGATGCTGCGGTGAACCAGAGTATCGTACTCTTCCATCACCGAGCTGACCTGCTTTTTAGTCAGGCCAGTGCTCTCGGCCAGACTTGCGACAATTTGGCTCTTAGTCATTTTAGACTGGAGCGCAGTGACTTTCTTTGCCGGCGCTGCTTTAGCTGCGGCTTTTTTTGGAGCTTTTTTTGGAGCTTTTTTAGCTGCTTTTTTAGTTGCCATGTTGTTTTCAACCTTCCCTAAAAATTTGAAGTGAGACCCTCTGCAAGCCCAGAGGCGGTGTTCTCTAATCCTGCAAAAAACACCTCGCTGCAAGCTGCAGGGGAATGTATAAATCAGGAAACGCTGTAATACAAGTGTTTTCTACGTTTGAACCCCAAATACCCTATTTTAAAAGTCTAATTTCCGCCTATAAGAGAAAAACAAGTTTCTAAACGCCGGGGGCAGTGCAGCTAAAAATCGTGCATGTATTCGCAGTACTCACCTCTGATCAACTGCTGTACGGTGAACTTATTCGCACGTAAACTAGGCGCCCTGTCTATTTTCAACACACCGGAATAATACATGCGCACCAGCCGATTCCTGATCGCCACTCAAAAAGAAACACCCGCAGACGCGGAAGTTATCAGCCACCAGTTGATGCTGCGCGCGGGATTGATACGCAAGCTGGCAGCAGGTCTGTATACCTGGTTGCCTATGGGGCTTCGCGTGCTGCGCAAAGTAGAAGCCATCGTACGCGAGGAGATGGAGGCATCGGGCGCTCAGGAAGTCAGCATGCCGGTGGTGCAACCGGCCGAACTCTGGCAGGAATCCGGTCGCTGGGAACAATACGGCCCGGAATTACTGCGTATACACGATAGGCACCAACGCGAATTCTGCCTCGGTCCCACGCATGAGGAAGTGATTACCAGTCTGGTGCGCGACGAAATCAAAAGCTACAAACAATTGCCCCTGAACCTTTATCAGATCCAGACCAAGGTTCGCGATGAGATACGGCCGCGCTTCGGCATCATGCGCTCGCGTGAGTTCCTGATGAAAGATGCCTACTCATTTCACAGCGACCAGGCGTCGCTGGAGACGACATACCAGGTTATGTTTAACGCCTATTCCACTATTTTTACTCGCCTGGGTCTGGAGTTTCGTCCGGTTATCGCCGATACCGGCAGCATCGGGGGCAGTGCTTCCCACGAATTTCACGTACTGGCAAGCTCCGGGGAGGACGCCATAGCCTTCAGCGACGGCAGTGACTACGCGGCGAATGTAGAGATGGCAGAAGCCGTTGCACCAGCTGCGGAGCGCCCCGCGCCCTCTGTTGAAATGCAGAAGGTGGCAACGCCCGGTATCAAATCCATTGAGGAACTGTCTGACTTTCTGAATATAGACACTGCAAACAGCGTCAAAACCCTCATCGTTGAGGGCGAAGAAGCGGGCACTCTGGTGGCCTTGGTCCTGCGGGGCGACCACCAGCTAAACCCGATAAAGGCAGAGAAAGTGTCCGGCGTTGCCAGCCCCCTGCAAATGGCTGATGAAGAACAGGTGAGGTCAGCGTGTCGCGCGGGCTTCGGCTCTCTTGGCCCCGTTAACCTGGGAATTCCAATGATTGTTGACCGCAGTGCCGCACAGCTGGCGGATTTCGCCTGCAGAGCCAACGAAGACGACCAGCACTTTACTGGTGTCAACTGGATTCGCGATTGCGCTATCGATCAGGTGGCGGACCTGCGCGACGTCGTCGCCGGCGATCCCAGCCCCGATGGCCAAGGCCAACTGCAAATCACCCGCGGTATAGAGGTGGGCCACATCTTTCAATTGGGCACCAAATACAGTGAGGCGATGAACGCCAAAGTGCTAAATGAAAATGGCAAAAACATCACAGTGACGATGGGCTGCTACGGTATCGGCGTCAGCCGAATCGTAGCGGCTGCCATCGAACAAAATCACGACGACGCGGGCATACTCTGGCCTTCAGCCATGGCGCCTTTCCAGCTGGCCATTGTGCCGCTGAACATGCAGAAGTCAGAGGCCGTAGCCGAATGTGCTGAAGCGCTCTACCAACAATTGCACGCCGCTGGCGTGGATGTACTGCTGGATGACCGCAATGAGAGGCCCGGCGTCAAATTTGCAGACATGGAGTTGATCGGCATCCCACACCGTATCGTTATCGGTGACAGGGCACTCGCCGACGGTAACATTGAGTACAAGAGCCGCAGCGGAACCGACTCACAGCTTATTCCCCAGAGTGACATCATGGCATTTCTGATGGATGCACTGCGCTGACAGCCCCGCTCAGAGCGGAAAGCGGGGGCACAAGCCAGGGGTAGCCGGCAGCTAGCGGTAACTGCCCGGAGACTGGCCCGTCCATTTCTTGAAGGAGCGATGAAATGCGCTCGGGTCGGAGAAACCCACCTGTTCGGCGACCTCACTAACGGTCAGCCCATCTCTGCTCAGCATAGAGATCGCCACATCCCGCCGCGCATTATCCTTGATGCGCTGGTAGGACGTGCCCTCTTTCTCCAGCCGCCGCCGCAATGTGCGCGCTGACATATTAAGCAGGGTGGTCAACTCCTCGAAACTGGGCATCTCACAGCGGAAGTCATCGCCCAGAATACGGCGGATGCGATGGGTAATACTGAGGGTGCTGGCCTGGGGCTGGATCACGACATAATACGGCGCAAGTTTGAGAAACTCACTGAGATCCTCCTCATCGCGCACCAACTCGGATTCCAGATGCCGCGCGCTGAAGGTTACTGAGTTCACTGCGTGGCCGTACTCCACAGGGCAGTGAAAAAAGTGCCTGATGCCCGCCATAAATTCAGGCTGCGGGCCAGCGCAGCAGGCGCTCGTCACATCGATGTGCTGATCGATCAACCAACCGCTGAAACGGACCCACATCGCGAGGTTACACAGCACACTGTGCTGCACCTCGGGCACGTCATCACCACAGAGGTAAGTCAACGTTGCCTCTTTGCGCTCTTCGTCAACAACCAGCTGATTGACAATCTGCGCACCGCGGCGCACGCGGCAGACCTGATTAAACTCGATACCCCGGTGCAACGCGGCAGACAGGGTGGAACTGTTGATCATACTCAAGGCGATCAACCGTGTAGTACCCACGGGCGTTTGCACGTCGGGCATTACACCACCGGACTCATCACCGAGTGCGCGGATCAGCTCCACGCACAGACGTGAGTACTGCTCACGCGAGACAAACACTGTCTGGACATCCTGGCGCAGCGGGTCAAAGGGAAACCGCGCTGCGCGCAAAATAGCGTCCAGGTCACGGTTGTAGGCCCGCGCCTGAGCCAGTAGCGCCCGGGTAAATGCCATGGGCACGGGCTCATTGTATAACTCTGAATTGTTCACCACGTTCGACAAGGTACACACACCCTCTTGAGCAGCCACACAGCATAGCGCATCCGGGGCACCGGAGTGAACTTCGCACAGAATTCTGCCAAGCCTTTGAATATAAAGAAATATTTATGGCACGATAGTGTGAACTAACGACTCTGCCGAGCATTTTTTGCGCCTTGCGCTGCGCTGCGCGAGCGGCACAGAATTGCTCACGGGGACAATTAATTGGACTCGGGGTTTGACAACACTCTGGCGCCTCATCACTATGTAGGAATAACGCTACCCATAAATAGCACAATTTCGCATGACAAATGTAAATCAACTGAGCAAATGGAACAGGGATATATCCCGGGCAATTGCTGCGCTGGGTACTGACCAATTTTTCCCCACGCTCATAGAGGCCATCAATGGCCAGGTAAAAATTGATTACCCTCAGGTTTGGCTTTACCACAGGGATCTACCACCCAGAATCCTGTATCACGGCATACCTGAGCATGCAGTAAACAGCCAGATCGATCAGTACCTGGAGGGACCCTACCGGGAGGACCCTTTCTACCAGACATCCTTGCACCAGCCGCGCTCCAAGATTTACCGCTTATCACGTATCACCATGGGTAAACTGCAGGAATCGGACTACTATCGAAACTATTACGCCGACACCGGCACCTGCGACGAGGCGGTATATGTGGCCAAACTGCAGGCCGGCAACGTCATCAACCTCAGTATGATGCGACTGGCAGATCACACGCCTTTTAGCGACCAGGAATATGAATCGCTTTATTTACTGGCAGAACCCGTCTCTGAATTGCTGAAGAGCCACACCGAACACAACGATTTTGCCGCGACAAACCTGATACAGCCCGGTATCAACCACCAGATCGATCTCGCGTTTCGCACTTTCGGTGCCTCGATGCTGTCACCCCGCGAGAAAGACGTGCTTGAACTGATGCTGCGGGGATACGGCACACACATCTCCGCAGAGCGCCTGGATATCGCTGTGGAAACAGTGCGCCGGCACCGCAAAAGTATTTATCGCAAGCTGGATGTAAGCTCGCAGACAGATCTTTTCTCTCTGTTTCTGAACGCAATGTCCTGCATGGGCGAGGCCGCCGGGAAAGACCCCCTGAGCATCTACATGTCACCTCGCGGCACGTGAAGTAGCGTGCAATTGACTACGTTTTAGTGCGACGCAACACGGAGAGCAGGAGCATGCACTCAGGGTTGGTAAACAGCACGTTTGATTTACCCCATGTAGGGTATTGAGTGACTCCCTCTAACCATGGATAGTGCGGCCTTACCAATGACTGTACGGTGGATGCATGTCGCTTGAAGCCGATTGGTTCCTGCGGGCTCACCCTGAGATAACGACCATAGAAGCGCTGCTGCCCGATTGCAATGGGGTGATGCGGGGCAAGTGGGTCCCCCGCCACAAACTCAGCACCATCTTCGACGGCGAGTTAAAACTCCCAAAGACTGCGCTTAGCCTCGACATATGGGGCCGCGACGTGGAGCAACTGGTTTTTGCCAGCGGTGATGCCGACGGCATTTGTCGCCCGGTGGAAGGGTCCCTCCTACCGACGCCCTGGTCCGCCGACGGCAGCCACGGACAAGTCATGCTCTCCATGTTTGACGCCGACGGCACACCCTATGCTGGCGACCCGCGCCAGGTGCTGAAACAGGTCCTGACCCGATACAGCAGCGCTGGCTGGCGGCCGGTGGTAGCCGCCGAGCTCGAATTCAGCCTGGTCGAGTGGGATGAGTCTGTTCCTCTGCACACCTGTCCCTCGCCGGTTGGCGGGTCACCCGTTGGCGGCAATACCTATGGGCTGGACGTGCTCAACCACCATCAGGCCATGCTGGAGGATTTACGACTCGCCTGCGAGGTACAGGACTTACCATTTGATGGCGTAGCCAAGGAATCGGCGCCCTCCCAGTACGAAATCAATATGCAACACGTGGACAACCCTGTTCTAGCGGCAAAGCAGATCTTGATGATGAAACGGCTCATCAAGGGAGTCGCGGCCAAACACAATCTGATAGCCAGTTTCATGCCCAAGCCATTTGAAACAGAGTCGGGTAATGGCATGCATGTGCACTGCAGCCTGTTGGACGAAAGCGGGGTGAACGTATTCGACGATGGCACTGAGAAGGGTTCGCCCCTGCTGCTCAATGCCATAGGAGGCTGCCTCGCAAACATGGCAGACTCAGTCGCCATCTTGTCCCCCAGCTACAACGGCTACCGGCGCTTTCAGGCTGGCCACCACGCGCCGACCTACCCCAGTTGGGGCTACGAAAATCGCACCGTTGCAGTGCGTGTGCCGGCCGGCAGCCATACCGCCCGCCGTCTGGAGCACCGCGTGGCAGGAGCGGATGCAAACCCATACCTGCTCTTTGCCGTTTTACTGTCTGCGATGCTCGATGGCATCGAGCAAAACCTGTCGCCAGGCGACCCCACTGCAGGCGATGGCTATGCACAGGAAACCGACAAGCTCCCGGTATATATGCCCGATGCCGTGAAGCTGTTTAGCGAGTCGGACTTCATCCGTCACAGCCTGGGCTCGGAGCTGCAGCGAATCTATACGCTCACGAAACAGCAGGAAGTCGAAGAGTTCCGCAGGCGTATCACGCTTCTTGAATATCAATCCTATCTGGAAAAGCTCTAGGCACCCCAGGAGCAGGCATGTGCGCACGGAACTTACCCGGTAAACTCATTGTCTCAGGGGTACACTCAGCTATAGTCAGGGATATGAGCACAAGCAACTGGTAAACTGGCATCCGGTAATCCGTGATACTCTTACAGGTGTTGCCAGTGCTTGCACTGACGGCATTGTTACGTCACCGGAATTAAACTACGACCTGAAAGTGCACACTATCGCGCTATTCAGGCACTAAGAGACTCTATAACCTACATGAATAAAGAAACAAACAAACCGCCGTTGAATATAGTCAACGTTGTCATTTTTCTGGGCTTGCCGCTGGCCGCACTCATATTGGTGCCGCTGTGGGGTATTTACCACGGCTACGACAGCTTTCAGTGGCTCTGGGCCGTGGCATTCCTCTACCTCAATGGCATGTCCATCACTGGCGGCTATCACCGACTCTGGTCACACAATGCGTATGAAGCCAGCCCGGCACTAAAGTGGTTTTTTGCCTTCTGGGGAGCCGGCGCTCTGCAGAACAGCATCTTGATCTGGGCGTCAGATCACCGCAGACACCACCGCCACGTGGACGACAACGATCTGGACCCCTACTCGGCCGGGCGCGGCCTGTGGTTCAGCCACATCGGCTGGATGCTGCGGGAGTACAATGGCAACAAACAGGATTTCAGTAACGCCAAAGACCTGCTGCGTGACCCCGTAGTTGTCTGGCAGGACAAGCATTACGTGCCCCTCACCCTGTTCATGAATCTGGGCCTGCCACTGCTTTTGGGAATCTGGCACGGCGATATAATCGGCACACTGCTGCTGGTCGGCCTGTTGCGGTTAGTGATTAATCACCATGTCACCTTCTTCATCAATTCCCTGGCCCACTTCTGGGGCAGCAGACCCTATACCGAGAGCAACAGTGCACGCGACAATGGCTTTCTTGCGTTCCTTACCTACGGCGAGGGCTACCACAATTATCACCACATCTTTCAGGCGGATTATCGCAATGGCATACGCTGGTGGCAGTGGGATCCCACCAAATGGATGATTGCCTTCTGCAACCGTGTTGGCCTGGCGCGCAATCTGAACCGCGTTTCCGATTTCAAGATCCAGCGCGCCATACTCGACACGGCTTTCATCCGCGCTCGTAATAAACTGGAACAATCTCATGACAGCGAATCCCTGCTGGCAATGCTGGAGCGCGAATATCAGTTGTTCACCGACTCCATCAACCAATGGACAACGCTTCAGTCTGAGCGGTACGAGCGTACCAAAGGACAACTGAGTGATGCTCTCGAAGAAGGCAGGCACCAACTCCAGCAGCGCTGGGAAAATGCAGCGCTGCATACGAAGTTGAAAACTCTGGAGTATTCTCTCAAAATGCAACGCAAACGCCTGACTCTATTAATGGAGCAGGTCCACTTCCATCAAACCCAGGTGGCTTGATCACCCAGTGTTGGAGAGAGCACCATGAGCAACAGCGTATACGCATACAGCTGCCAGACACCGAGCGGTGAAAAGAAATCGCTACAGGATTACGAAGGCAAGGTGCTACTGGTGGTCAACACTGCCTCCAAGTGTGGGTTTACTCCGCAATTCGGTGGACTTGAAGAAATGTACGAAAAGTACAAAGACAAGGGCTTTGAGATTCTGGGGTTCCCCTGCAACCAGTTCGGCAAGCAGGACCCGGGCAGCAATGACGAAATTATGGAGTTCTGCCAACTCAATTACGGCGTAAGCTTCCCGATGTTCGGCAAAATCGATGTCAACGGAGCCAATGCAGACCCGCTATTCAAACACCTCAAGAAAGCCGCTCCTGGTGCGCTGGGCACCGAGGGCATCAAATGGAACTTCACCAAATTCCTGATCGACAGCTCCGGCACCGTTATCAAGCGGTATGCCCCGAAAGATACCCCCAAGGCAATCGCCAAGGATATTGAAAAGCTGCTGGCCTGAGAGGCCTAATGCTCCCGCGTGGCCCTGAATTCCAGTTCGGGCCAACGCTCCTCCATCAGGGACAAATTGACCCGGGTCGGTGCCAGATAAGTGAGATACCCCCCACCATCAATTGAGAGGTGATCGGCCGCTTTTTTGCGAAAGTCCTCCAGCTTGCGCGCATCGTCACAACTGATCCAACGCGCTGTGTATACATTCACCGGTTCGTAGCGGGCCTCCACCTTGTACTCATCCTTGAGCCGATAGGCCACCACATCGAACTGTAGTGGCCCTACTGCGCCCACGACCAGGTCGGTGGAGTTAATCGGTGAAAATACCTGGGTAGACCCTTCTTCAGACAACTGTTGCAGGCCACGCTGCAACTGTTTTGATTTCATCGGATCTGTCAGACGGATTCGGCGAAACAGTTCCGGCGCAAAATGCGGAATCCCGGTGTACTGCAGCGCTTCACCCTCGGTGAAAGTATCGCCAATCTGGATAGTTCCGTGGTTGTGCAGGCCGATGATATCGCCGGACACAGCTTCCTCTACCAACACACGTTCGCCAGCGTGGAAGGTCACCGCGTCGGCAATTTTGACATCCTTGCCAATGCGCACGTGCTGCATTTTCATACCCTTGAGATAGCGACCGGAGCAAACCCGCATAAAAGCGATACGATCCCGGTGCCTGGGGTCCATATTGGCCTGTATCTTGAACACGAAGCCGCTGAATTTACCCTCTGTAGCCTCCACAACACGATCGGTAGCGCTGCGGTCCTGCGGTGGGGGTGCCCAGCGCACAAAATCGTCCAGCATTTCCCGCACGCCAAAGTTGCCGAGGGCCGTACCGAAAAACACGGGGCTCAACTTGCCCGCGAGAAACGCATCGACATCGAACTCATGGCTGGCACCGCGTACCAGTTCAATTTCGTCACAGAATGTTTCGTATTCATCGCCCAACAGTGCTCGGGCTTCGTCACTGTCCAGGCCTGTTATACGCTCATCAGGAGGCAGCACACTGCCCTTGCCGGATGCATACTTATGAATGGTATCTGTGTAGAGGTTGTACACGCCTTTGAACTCATGTCCCATGCCGATGGGCCAATTGATCGGCGCGCCTTCAATCTGTAATACATCTTCAATTTCATC
Source organism: Halioglobus japonicus (assembly GCA_902705825.1). Lineage (GTDB taxonomy): Bacteria > Pseudomonadota > Gammaproteobacteria > Pseudomonadales > Halieaceae > Marimicrobium. The sequence continues at coordinate 30,796 of CACSIL010000017.1, forward strand.
AAGCAAGTCAATTGGATCGCGGATATCTCTGTCCATCTTGTTGACGAAACTGAAGATCGGCGTATCCCGCAGGCGGCAGACGTTCATCAATTTGATGGTGCGGTCTTCCACACCCTTGGCGCCGTCAATCACCATCAACGCAGAGTCCACCGCTGTGAGCGTGCGGTAGGTGTCCTCGGAAAAGTCTTCGTGACCCGGCGTGTCCAGCAGGTTAACGGTGCAGTCGTGGTAGGGGAACTGCATGACAGAGGAGGTTACGGAAATGCCCCGTTCCTGCTCCATGCTCATCCAGTCTGATGTGGCATGGGGGCCTTTCTTGCCCTTAACACTCCCGGCCACCTGAATCGCATTGCCCAGCAGCAGTAGCTTTTCAGTGATGGTGGTTTTACCCGCATCCGGGTGTGAAATGATAGCAAACGTCCTTCGCTTATGGATTTGATTGGATAAATTGCTATCTGCCATACTCCGAAAACCTTATCTTGTACCCAGACCTACAGGCATTGTTTAACTACCCCGCAGGGCCAAAAAGCGCGTCATTCTACCGAATAACCGCGGCGCTATACATTACTTTGTCATATGCCTTCCAGAACACACTATTCTGCTCTGCGTGAGCGTTGCTCATACCCGTCAGCGCATGCGTAACGCATACCATAGCCCATAAAAAAACCCCGTAGCACGATGTACTACGGGGTTTGGTATTAAAGCCTGGCGATGACCTACTCTCACATGGGGAAACCCCACACTACCATCGGCGATGCATCGTTTCACTTCTGAGTTCGGGATGGGGTCAGGTGGTTCCAATGCTCTATGGTCGCCAGGCAAACTGGCTTGTCGTCGTCGGTCTTACTTCCCAGAGGAATGCCTCGTCTCAACAAATAGGGTGGTAAATCAAGCTGTCTGTTCTGTCTTTCGAGTTGCTTTTGTCACTGGACTTGTCACAACATCCGCTGTCTTCTCTTGCGTGTTGTACACAGCCTTGCCTTACTTCAGCAGCGGCGCTCACGCGTCCGTTGCCTGATAACACAACACCTACAACAGCAAATAACTTGGATTATATGGTCAAGCCTCACGGGCAATTAGTACTGGTTAGCTCAACGCCTCACAACGCTTACACACCCAGCCTATCAACGTCCTGGTCTTGGACGGCCCTTCAGGAGACGTAAAGTCTCAGGGAGAACTAGTCTTGGGAGGGGCTTCCCGCTTAGATGCTTTCAGCGGTTATCCTGTCCGAACGTAGCTACCGGGCAATGCGTCTGGCGACACAACCCGAACACCAGGGGTTCGTCCACTCCGGTCCTCTCGTACTAGGAGCAGCTTCCCTCAATTCTCCAACGCCCACGGCAGATAGGGACCGAACTGTCTCACGACGTTCTAAACCCAGCTCGCGTACCACTTTAAATGGCGAACAGCCATACCCTTGGGACCGGCTTCAGCCCCAGGATGTGATGAGCCGACATCGAGGTGCCAAACACCGCCGTCGATGTGAACTCTTGGGCGGTATCAGCCTGTTATCCCCGGAGTACCTTTTATCCGTTGAGCGATGGCCCTTCCATACAGAACCACCGGATCACTATGACCTACTTTCGTACCTGCTCGACTTGTCAGTCTCGCAGTCAAGCTGGCTTGTGCCATTACACTAACCTCCTGATTTCCGACCAGGATTAGCCAACCTTCGTGCTCCTCCGTTACTCTTTGGGAGGAGACCGCCCCAGTCAAACTACCCACCACACAATGTCCCCGATCCAGATAATGGACCTGGGTTAGAACCCCAACGTTACCAGGCTGGTATTTCAAGGTTGGCTCCACAATGGCTAGCGCCACTGCTTCAAAGCCTCCCAGCTATCCTACACAAGTAAAGTCAGAGTCCACTGTGAAGCTATAGTAAAGGTTCACGGGGTCTTTCCGTCTAGCCGCGGGTACACAGCATCTTAACTGCGATTTCAATTTCACTGAGTCTCGGGTGGAGACAGTGTGGCCATCGTTACGCCATTCGTGCAGGTCGGAACTTACCCGACAAGGAATTTCGCTACCTTAGGACCGTTATAGTTACGGCCGCCGTTTACCGGGGCTTCGATCAAGAGCTTCTCCGAAGATAACCCCATCAATTAACCTTCCGGCACCGGGCAGGCGTCACACCGTATACGTCCACTTACGTGTTTGCACAGTGCTATGTTTTTAATAAACAGTCGCAGCCACCTGGTCACTTCGACCAGCCTCAGCTCAGGGAGCAAGTCCCATCACCAAAGCCGGCGTACCTTCTCCCGAAGTTACGGTACCATTTTGCCTAGTTCCTTCACCCGAGTTCTCTCAAGCGCCTTGGTATTCTCTACCTGATCACCTGTGTCGGTTTACAGTACGGTTCCTCATTATCTGAAGCTTAGAAGCTTTTCTTGGAAGCATGGCATCGACCACTTCGCGTCTCCTTTCGAAGACACTCGTCATCAGCTCTCAGCCTAGGGGTTCCGGATTTACCTAAAACCCCAGCCTACAACCTTAAACAGGGACAACCAACGCCCTGATGGCCTAGCCTACTCCGTCCCTCCATCGCAATAATAAGAAGTGCAGGAATATTAACCCGCTTCCCATCGACTACGCATTTCTGCCTCGCCTTAGGGGCCGACTCACCCTGTCCCGATTAGCGTTGGACAGGAAACCTTGATCTTCCGGCGGGGAGGTTTTTCACCCCCCTTATCGTTACTCATGTCAGCATTCGCACTTCTGATACCTCCAGCAAACCTCCCGGTTCACCTTCAACGGCTTACAGAACGCTCCTCTACCATGCCTACAACCCGAAGGAAGTAAGCATCCGCAGCTTCGGTTACCAATTTAGCCCCGTTATATCTTCCGCGCAGGCCGACTCGACTAGTGAGCTATTACGCTTTCTTTAAAGGATGGCTGCTTCTAAGCCAACCTCCTAGCTGTCTAAGCCTTCCCACATCGTTTCCCACTTAACTGGTATTAGGGACCTTAGCTGGCGGTCTGGGTTGTTTCCCTTTTCACAACGGACGTTAGCACCCGCCGTGTGTCTCCCGCGATTGTACTCCTGGGTATTCGGAGTTTGCATGGGGTTGGTAAGTCGGGATGACCCCCTAGCCCAAACAGTGCTCTACCCCCCAGGGTAAGACGCGAGGCTCTACCTAAATAGATTTCGAGGAGAACCAGCTATCTCCGGGCTTGATTAGCCTTTCACTCCGAGCCACAGGTCATCTCCGCATTTTTCAACATACGTGAGTTCGGTCCTCCAGTGCCTGTTACGGCACCTTCAACCTGCCCATGGCTAGATCGCCCGGTTTCGGGTCTATTGCCTGCAACTATGTCGCCCTATTAAGACTCGGTTTCCCTACGCCTCCCCTATGCGGTTAAGCTTGCTACAGACAATAAGTCGCTGACCCATTATACAAAAGGTACGCAGTCACAGAACAAGTCTGCTCCCACTGCTTGTACGTATACGGTTTCAGGTTCTATTTCACTCCCCTCTCCGGGGTTCTTTTCGCCTTTCCCTCACGGTACTGGTTCACTATCGGTCAGTCAGTAGTATTTAGCCTTGGAGGATGGTCCCCCCATCTTCAATCAGGATAACACGTGTCCCGACCTACTTGTCGCAAGCTCAGTACCACAATCGAGTTTTCGTGTACGGGGCTATCACCCTCTATCGCCGGACTTTCCAGACCGTTCCACTAACTCAACTGCTATCACTTGCAGGCTACTCCCCGGTCGCTCGCCGCTACTGGGGGAATCTCAATTGATTTCTGTTCCTAAGGGTACTTAGATGTTTCAGTTCCCCTCGTTCGCCCCTTACACCTATGTATTCAGTGCAAGGTACCTGGCTTACACCAGGTGGGTTTCCCCATTCGGACATCTCCGGATCAAAGGTTGTTTGCCACCTCCCCGAAGCATTTCGCAGGCTACTACGTCCTTCATCGCCTCTGACTGCCAAGGCATCCACCGTATACGCTTAGTCACTTGACCATATAACCGAAGTTATCTGTTCCTCTATAACAACTAGAGGTCCGCTACTTTCAAACAACAAAAGCAACGTCCAAGAAGACAGTTCCCCGACCCCCTTAACACAGGCCAGGTACTTAGTAGATGTACACCGATCAAAGTGCACACCCGCCGGATGTTTGTGACGCTTAAGTCACAGTGTTTATTACAACTCGTTGCAGCAACGGGGAATTGAAACCCGCTACTACAGAACAATTTATCTATGAATCGCTCTTGTCACCCATCCGCCCCGAAGGACGTCCGACTGCCAAGCTACAATTCAAAGAATCAG
>CACSIL010000018.1 GCA_902705825.1 Halioglobus japonicus
GTAAAGCCCCCCCCTCCTCCCCTGCCTGAGATCTGGCCACTCGCCCCTGATCGGCCAAAAAAAACCCGCCATTGGCGGGTTGGGAACAACTCTGCAGGACCTGATTGGGGCTCCATACACATACAGATGGAGTCATCACTACCCGGTGCAACTTGAGGGTAGAACTGGAGTTGCTGATAGAGTACATTCCGTTATGATATATATCTAATACATTATAAGTATGTAAAACATGAATCTAATTCATATGATGCGTAATGATTATTCGAGAGCTTAGTAAAATTGATCTTAACCTTCTGATTTCATTACAGGTATTGCTGGAAGAAAGAAGCGTGTCTCGGGCTGCAGAGCGGCTCTTCATTACACAGCCCGCGATGAGTAAAACACTGTCGAGGCTGCGCGCACTATTCGCTGATGACCTATTTACCCGCAGTAGTCACGGCATGCAGCCCACCCCGAGAGCGCTGGAGCTTTCAGCGAGCTTGCGCGCAATCATCGGCGATATCTCACACCTGATCTCGGGACCGCAGTTCGATCCTGCCACCACTGATGGCGAGATAGCTATCGCCTTGTCGGAGCACGCCGGATTTGCCCTCCTCCCACGCTTGTTAACGCAGTTGAGCGAGCTCACCCCGCAGCTGAATATCCATATCATTACCCGTATTGATAACCAGCTCGAAGCACTCGCGCGGGGCGACCTCGACTTTGCCATTCAGATCAGGCAATCCCAATACACTGCCGATTACACGGTAGAGAACCTTGGCCTGAGCCCGCTGTCTATAATGGTTAGAGACGGACATCCACTGGCGAGTCGGGAGATAACCTGGGAGCAACTTCGCAATTTTCCAATGATCAAGCTCTACGCCTCACCCCAGGAACGACTGGAATTTCAGCAGGCCGGCGGCGCGACGCTAACCACGCCTGACCACCCCTTCGCAACGCTGGAGATATCCCACTTGCTGACCGCTCTGGAGCTGCTGCGCCAGAGTGACTACTTTATGCCTGCGCCGGCTTACCTGCTGCACCAGGAAGGTGCCACCGCCGGCATTACCGGCCTGCCACTGCCGCGCGAGGCTGATCTGAATATCCACTACGCGCTTGTCCGCCATACACGCACATCCAACTCACCATTACACAACTGGTTGTGGGAACTGATCACGTGTACTATCCGCGAATTGCGACCAACACCACAGCGTAAATTACGCCAGCGGGTGACCGCCGGCAGCGCAAACACGCCATCATAGGACACCATGAGCAGTAAAAAACGACGCGACATTCCGCGCTTTGAAACGCCCATCATTGAGACACACTGCCATCTCGACTATCTCGATCAGTCCGAGCTCGATGTCACTCTGGAAAAATCACGGGAAATGGGCGTCGAGCGCATCATCACTATTGCGGTCTCCGCCGACAACCTACACCGGGTCATGGAACTTACCAAAGTGTCGCCGTATATATGGGGCACCCAAGGTATTCATCCGCATGACGCCGCGTCCTATACCCCTGCAGTTGATGACATCATTCGAGCGAACGCTGCAGACAAACGTATCGTCGCTGTCGGAGAAATTGGACTGGACTATCATTACGATCTCGCGGATCGATCCGTACAGTGCAGTGCATTTGAAGCGCAACTGCAAGCAGCTGTCGATCTGAATCTACCGGTGGTTATTCATACGCGAGAGGCGGATGATGATACGCGTGCAATACTGCAAAACTACAGTAGTTCGCTGTCGCGCAAAGGGGTAATACACAGTTTCACCTCCAGCCTTGCACTGGCAGAGTTCTGCCTCGCAGAAGGTTTTATGCTGGGTTTCAACGGCATCATCACTTTCAATCGTGCAGACAACGTGCGAGAAATTGTCGCTGCCACACCACTGTCACAAATCCTACTGGAAACCGATGCCCCGTATCTGACACCGGTGCCCTATCGCGGAAAACCCAATGCGCCTTACTATCTGCCTTTTATCGCAGAAGCCGTGGCCGCGATCAAAGCAATCGATATTGAAGACTTGTTGCAGCAAGCCAATAGTAATAGTCGAGCGCTATTTTTTAGTGGCGCATAAACATGCCCGCCAGCACCAAAAGCATACGATGACCAAGCTTCTTAACTCGTTCAATGATAAACTAGCGCCGTTTCGAATGTGCAGCTAGTGCATCTCTGATAATCACAGGCAAAATTCACTGATGGATTACATAGTCGGACAGCGTTGGGTCAGCCACGCAGACGCTCAGTTAGGGCTTGGTATCGTTGTTGATCTGGAGGGACGTCGCGTCACGTTGGCGTTTCCCGCCGTGGGCGAAGAGCGCACCTACGCCATCGAGAACGCACCACTCACCCGCTTACGGTTCAAAGCTGGCGATCATATTTCCACTGTTGGCGATGTGGAGGTATTGGTCACAGAAGTGAAGGAACACCAGGGACTGCTGATCTATCAGGGCACGGATCATCACGACAAGGAAGTGGTCGTGTCGGAGTTGGAGCTCGACGCGTTTGTCCAGCTGACCACACCCCAGCAACGCCTGCTGAACGGGCATTTCGACAAGCACAGTGAATTCGCACTGCGAGTTTCAACACTGAACCATACTGATGTACTGCAGCGCTCCAATGTACGCGGTCTCACCGGTTCGCGAACCAGCCTGCTACCGCACCAGATCTACATTGCAAATGAAGTGGGTCAACGACACGCGCCTCGCGTACTGCTGGCGGATGAAGTCGGGCTTGGTAAAACGATTGAAGCTGGCATGATCCTGCAACAACAGTTACTCACCGGGCGCGCCTCGCGGGTACTGATTCTTGTTCCTCCGAGTTTATTGCATCAGTGGCTGGTTGAAATGCTGCGTCGTTTCAATCTGCATTTCTCGCTATTTGATCACGAACGTATCGCACAAAGCGACGCCGACAATCCCTTTGAATCAGAGCAGTTGGTATTGAGTAGTCTCGATATATTTTTGTCGCACCCAGAAATACAGGCCCAGGCATTAGCGGCAAAATGGGATCTGGTTGCGATTGACGAAGCCCACCACTTGCATTGGTCGCCCGATGAAGCAGGCGAAGATTATCGCTTTGTCGAAGCACTTGCCCAGCAAACTGCCGGTCTACTGCTACTCACGGCGACACCGGAGCAAATCGGCCAGGAGAGTCACTTCGCGCGCCTGCGCCTGCTCGACCCTTCACGTTTCCACGATCTGCAATCATTTCAGGAGGAAGAGCAGCAGTACCGCAAATGGAGCGCACTGGTAGACAGCCTGGAGGCCGGAGACACCGACATCGAGCTCCCACCAGGCATAGATGCAGACGCGCCTGCTGCAACCATCATTGATCAAATTCTCGACCGTCATGGCACGGGCCGCGTATTGTTTAGAAATACCCGCGCGGCGGTGGCCGGATTTCCACAACGGGTTCTGCACGCCTACCCACTGGCGGCGCCGGAGCAATATGCGCTTGCGCAAGTCGATCTGAAAGAAAAACTCTACCCCGAACTGCCCTATCTGGATGACAGCTGGCTGTCATTTGATCCACGCGTGGCATGGCTGGAGCAAACACTGAAGGAAATGCGACCCGCTAAAGTGCTGGTTATTTGTGCGCATGCGGCGACGGCTGTCGCGCTTGAACACCACTTACACCTGCGCGCAGGTATTCGCTCCAGTGCCTTCTATGAAGAGTTATCGATCATTGAAAGAGATCGGGCCGCCGCGTATTTCGCGGACGAAATCAACGGCGCACAAACCCTGGTTTGCTCAGAAATCGGCAGCGAGGGGCGCAACTTTCAGTTCGCTCATCACCTGATACTGTTTGACCTGCCGCTGAACCCGGATTTACTGGAGCAGCGTATCGGGCGCCTTGATCGCATCGGACAGAATCACAACGTGAATATCCATGTCCCCTATATTGAGGATTCAGCACAGCACGCCCTGTTCCAATGGTATGACAGCGGGATGAACGTTTTCCGGGAGAGCTGCTCTGCCGGATATATGATTTTTGAAGCGTTCGAAGATCGCTTATTACCGCAGCTGGAAAAGCGCACGGACACCTTCGATGCGCTACTGGCGGAGACTGCAGAGTTCACCGCCAAAGCACGACAGGAGTTACGCGAGGGACGCGACAAGTTACTGGAACGAAACTCATGCAAACCTGAGCTGGCGGAGAAACTGATTGACGACATCGTCGCGGCTGAATCCAATGATGAGCTGTCGCAGTATCTGGAAGCGCTGTGTGACACCTTTGGTGTAGAGCAGGAGTATCACTCTGATCAGGCTTTGATCCTGCGCCCGTCTGAACACATGCTCACCGGTCATTTTCCGGGTATTCGTGAAGACGGCACTACCATCACCTTCAGTCGCGAACAGGCGCTGGCGCGTGAAGACATGGAGTTTCTGACCTGGGAACACCCCATGGTTCTGGAAGCGATGGATATGGTGTATTCAACGGAGCTTGGCAATGCCGCCTTGGGGACAATAAAACTCAACGGCGTTGCACCGGGCACCATGTTGCTCGAAGTTATCTACACGGTTAATTGTGTGGCACCCAAGGACCTGCAGTTGGAGCGATTTCTGCCACTCACACCGATACGGTTATTAGTCGATGCTCGCGGCAAGGACCTGGCAGACATAGTGCCTCATGAGCGGCTCAATCAGCTGATCGAGAAGGTCAAGAAGTCCACCGCCCTGGCCATCATCAAACAGGTTGGCACTGAAGTTGAAGCCAAAATGTCACTGGCCTCGGAACAGGCTGAAACGCGTTTGCAGAAGATCCTGAGCGAAGCAGAACAAACAATGCGCGCATCACTGGCTGTGGAGTTTGACCGCTTATCGGCCCTGCGCACAGTAAACCCGTCAATTCGACAGGAAGAAATCGACCATATCAGCTATCTGATTGAGGAGTGTGCTATTCACATTCAGCACGCCAATCTACAGTTACAGGCGCTGCGATTAATCATCACTACCTGAGCGGCAGACCTTCGTTTTGCGGTGTATCGGGCGTCAAAAGTCACTATGAAATAGCCCGATAGACCTCCGCTGTCTCTGCAGCGCAGCGCTCCCAGGAAAACAGCGACGCCTGTCGCAAACCTTTTTCAGCCCATTCACTCCGCGCAGAGCTGCTGTGCAGCAGAGTGTCCAACTTGGATGCCAACTCCTCTGGCTCACCGGTTTCACACAACATACAGGCGCCTTGCGCAAACTCCTCCATGGATGTTCCCGCACGACAGATGACCGGCGTTCCGCTACTCATTGCATCGAGTACAGGCAAGCCGAAGCCTTCATAGACAGAGGGATAACAGAAAACAGCCGCACCGGAAAACAGGATCGACAACTCATCCAAAGGAACATAACCCAGATGGTGCACAGTGCCTTCAGCGACAAGGCCTGCAAGTTTCTTCATCAGGGATTCATTGCGCCAGCCACTGGAGCCCGTCAACACAAGTGGGAACTCGCGGCGAACTGATGCAGGAAGCAGGCTCCATGCATCCAACAACACATCAATACCCTTGCGCGGCTCTAGCGTTGCCGAGAGCAGGACGTAGTGTTTATGACGTAATCCCAGGCTCGACAGGACAGCCGCAGTTTGCTCCTCGGTGCGAGGCATATAGCAGGACTCGACGCCTTCATAAATAGTGCGAACCTTGTCTTCAGCAAGATTGAAATGCTCTATCAGTTCGTCCCGAACGATATTGGATACGGTTAGAACACAATCCGCACGATTCAACGATTGCTGTAAATTTGCATTAAGCCATTCTATTAAGTGGTCGGCATGATAGTGCGGGTATCTGATATGGGAAAGATCGTGAACGGTCGTTACGCAGGGGCCTGCATAAGGGCGCAACACATAGTTTGTCTCGTGGTAAACAGCATCAGGAATCCTGTTGGCAGTGTGCTCAAATCGTTTATCCATTACCGATGTGAACAGCGCTTGAGTGCCGGGGATTTTGCTGACCGTATCGCGTAGCTGTGAAAATGCGCCGTCGAACCTGCTGCGGGCATCCTTTTCTCGCCTGGTGCGTATACCTATGGTGAGAGCGCGCTGTTCCTCCCCCGTCAGCCAATGGCTGCCGCTGAAACAGTGCACCTCATCTATATCGCTCCCCTGCAGATACTGCTCCAGGAGATGATATGTGTAATTGCCGACACCCGTTATCGGTGGGCGCAACGCCTTCGCATTGAGTATCAGCTTCACAAGGCAATAACAGGCCCCATTCCGTTAGGCGGCTTCGCCGGCCGCTGGGTGCGGCAGAACATCGTGGCCGAGCAATTGTAGCTCCGCCTCAGCAAGCAGCCTGTCCAGGTTCTCTCTGAAAACCTTGCGATTGAAGAGTCCGCTTCTTCGATAAGCACGCTCGGCCAGACGACGACAGTGATTCCTGTCTCCCATCACGGTAAGGCTGAATGCCATCAATTCTTCAAGTGTAGAGAAACGGAAACCTGATTCACCGTGTTCGACAATCTCGCGCTGACCACCGCCATCGATGACAATAGGCACACAGCAGTTCTGCATGGACTCGACGGTTGTCATACCGAAATGTTCAACGCGCTCAGGCCTTTCTTCGTCAAGACCGCAGGCGTGCCAGAAAATAGACGCTCTTCGGTAATAATCCTTGATCTCACTGACAGCGGCATTGGCTTTGTATTCAATATTGCACTGCGCTCGGGCTACCGCTGCCTCAACCTCTTCCATATAGGTATTGCCGGGTGTACTGCCGCCGATCAACATCAGTTTCCAGTCGCGGGTTTCCTCCGGGTACTGGCGTACCATCTCTGCGAAGGTATCGATCATTTCTACCTGCTTTTTACTCCCGCTGATTTCAAACCGGGATACCGACAGAATGATCTTTTCCTTGTCATCCGGATTACTGAGCGGGTTGTACATATTCACCGGGGGATAAAGCTTGGTTGAGGGCTCCATTTCCCAGCGGCGCTTAACCCATTCACCGGTATAGTCACCATTGATAACTAGGTGATCATACTTGTCGACCTGGAAAAAACGGGTCTTCTCCTGATCCGGAAAATGGCAGATAAAGATAGAGACTGCCGACAGCGGATTGACCTTACCCAGCATATTGGCATTGATGAAAATATCGTAATTCAGCGTTTCCTTGCTGATAATATCGAACGGGTTGGTGCGCTCTCCGAGCACCATCCCTTCATCCGCCGTGTAGCGGTTTCTTTCTTCAAAGAACGGAATCTTGATGATCTTCATCGAGCACTTGTCCAGGTTCAGGTCGAACCATTCCTTGTACTCACTCAGTTCCACGTCATTGTTAAAGATGTAACCGACATCGTAACGGTCCTGTATATGATCAGCCATTTCCGCAACGTAACGCTGTCCTCCGCCGGCGAAATGCCCGGCATGGTCGTAGATGCCAACCCGAATCTTGCGCAAACCAAGTAGCACTTCCAGTTGAGAGAAGAACATATACGTCGCAACATCGCCCAGATACTCCGGCAGGCGGTCGCGCAGGCTATGGAGCACTTGTTTAACCGTGTCAGCATCCTGGCAGGTCGTCATTTTCTGCACGGCATGCAGCAGCGAACGATACAGGTGGTCTAACTCACCCTTTTTGAAAAAATGGGACGTGGGTATGCTATCGACCAGTTCCAGCGGGAAGTGTTTGGCGACAAACAAAAATCGGTTACGAGTACAGAAGTACTCGCACAGAGCCTGAGAGGTACTCCCGTGGTACTGATGGTAGAGAATACTGGTTGGTGAATACCAGAGCTTCCATCCATGCTCGCTACAGCGCGCGCTGTAATCGACATCCTCCATAAACATGATGAACTCTTCATCCCAGGGCCCAACATCTTCCAGACATGCCCTGCGAAACATCACTGACCCGCCAGTGACATATTCGCGTTTTTTCGGCTTGGAAAACCGGCTGGAATCTTCCTCATCAAAGCCTATATCGGCAAAATAGAAATGCTCAACCTCTTGCACTCCCACACTATTAATTTTTTCCCCATCGGCAAAGAAAATCTTACTCTGCACCGCGCCGATATTATCATCGCGCTCAAAAACAGTCAGAAACCCCTGCAGCCAATCGGGATGCACCGTAGCATCATTATTGGTAATAACCACATAATCGCTGGTTGAACTGGCTATCCCCAGATTCAAAGCACGGGCGTAATTATTTTCATCGTTCTCAATCACCCTGACCTGCGGGCAATTTTCGGTTACCCATTCCACGGTTCCATCGGTAGATCCGTTATCCACCAATATAACTTCCAGATCTATTCCCTGCTGATCCGTAGCCATAAGTGAACTGAAGAACCCTTCCAAGTAGGGCAGGCCATTAAAGGTGACGGTTATCGCAGTAATTTTTATCATACTAGGCATGAGTTTCTATCCTCTCTCCCTGACGCTAAAAGAAGAAAGAATTGCGCGCAACTCACCCTTCACTACCTCGGGATCAGCTTGCATGTTCACAGGTGCAATACGCTTAAACCCGGTAGGCCGATAACTTGGCGGCTGCAGCTTACGTCTGTCAATATACTCGGAGTCGAGTTCCTTGGCATTGAACGGAAGGCCCCGTCCAGCGCCGTTTGAGTCATAGCGCAGTTGAGACTGCCCGCCCGAATCGGCAATAGCGATTATTCGATTTCTGGCATGCTCGAACTGAAGCCCAGCTTCGGCTGACAACCGAACCATGAACTCTCTGAAATCACCCTGTTTTAACAACCAGTAAGCCGTGCTAGCGCGATCCGCTATATAACGAACTCTTCTGTTCTTGCGTAACATTATAGTTTTACCTCTCGTGGATCTCTAAAACTCACCCGTGCTTGTTAGAGCAAAGTAGAAGTTCAATCGCAAAAATCCATTTTTCGACACTCTTCAAGCCAGGCAAGCTTTTCCAAATTCTATTATCCGAATGCTAGCTCGGATATTTCTGACACCTCGACTGTTCCGCCCAACTCAAGGTGGGGACATTTCTTTGCCAAGGCTATAGCCCTATCCAGGGACTCTGCCTGAAAGATTGTATATCCGGTCATTGGTGCATGATTAGCACAAGGAGGAACATCGTTAGCTTGTAATACCTTGTTATCCTTGACTTGAACCACCGCACCTTTCGATTCAATACCAAGTGATAGAAGCCAACGCTCGTAACTGGCAGACAGCTGCTGTAATTGTCTGGAATTCGAAGGCATTTCACCACCGTGGTAAGTAACTAGAAACTTTGATTTTTTGTTCTTCCCGGCCGCCTCCAAATACTCAGCCATCTTCTTCTGAATGACGTTTGAGTTTGGAATCACTCTGGCGGCCAAAGTCATTAGCTGAATGGCCGCCTGACGGTTACTTTTCTCAATGTTGATGGAAACGTTTTTAAGCATATGCCCATCTTTTTTGCTTAGAGTAACCGGCGATGGCCCTGTTTTGATATCAACTTCTTGGAAATTCGCTACGTCCGTCACACATGTGGATATAACACTCCAAAATCGCGAGTAGGCTCTGGGCATTTGAATATCGATGCCACTGTCTCTAATCAATGAGACAACCTCGATCGAAAGTTCGGTAAATTCTTCATCTATAACATTTCTAGGCAATTCCATCTCGAAGGGTTCGCCAAACAGTCTTTCTGTGTCTGGAAAAAACTCTTGTCTGAGTTTTTCATTAGAAACAATAAAACTGTCGTAAATCGATTGCCATATTTCCAGGCCCGGCTGCTGCCCCTTGCCTGCCATCTTGCGGGAAATCAATTCTTTGCATTGACGCCGCACCTCGGCCACTTCCGGCACCTTGGACTGCAAAGGAAAGGACAGGTTTATGGCTCTCATCAATATCTGACCGGCCGGCCTGAGCGAATCATTCTCGAGCTGAACGTTTTGATCCAACGTTCCGACAAGTGAGGGACCAATCTTCGCAGTAAAGTCATCGAGCAAACTGCCATTCAAAAAACTGTCTTTGGCAAACAGCGAGACATCGAGCGAGTCTCGCCCAAAACACCTTTCCCAGTTTTTCAACATGTCCAGATAATTGTATCGAGTCTTTCCCGGGTTACATTTTTCCAGATATTTCTGGAAAGAGTCCCTACCACCAGACTTTAGGAATGTTGAATAGCTTTTAGTGCACGTTGTGACCTGTTCACGCAAATAGCATACTATTTTTATATCGTCGAAATAGCTCGATAGCAGCCGATAGACGTTATCCATATCGGCGGCTGATTCTATTCTGGAGTGAAAGTGCTCACTTGAAATAAGCACTGTGTGTACGCTTTTGGGTAAACTGCCCAACTCAGTTTCAAACTCACTTTTGAACTGCGTCTCGAACTCCGCCCTCTCTTTCACAGTGGTGATGCCGACTCCACGGAAGTAGTCGTCAAGATTCTTTGAGCTGACGCAATATGCCGGAACAGCATGATTGTTCAATTCTCCGGCACTTTGAATAAAATGGTAACCTGCAGAACGGAGTTTCTCTCTGTTCAGATCTAGATATCGCTGTATGAAGGAAGTACCAGTTGTTTCGATACCAATGTGGACTATTGCTTTCAATTCTAGCGTCTCTTAAGGTTATTTGCCCGAGCAATCAGTGGGCACGAAAAGCCATTTTATATAGTTTAGGATACATTGCGGCTACCGGATTGTGTGTTCCGCCATATACCCACCCTAGCCGTAGAATTTACTAATCCCGCTAAAATCCAGCCTGGCATCACGTCATAAGCCGAAGGAATTACAATCGATCGCGATCATAACGAAAATATATTTCATATATCTTGCAGAAGATATCATAACCCAATAGCATGTCACGTCAACTCATAAGTACCCGGCGCAAGTGAGCAAGCTCTCAAAAACAGAAGAAGAATCATACTAACGACTTTACCCCTTTGTTTGCCTGCAAAAAACGATAAAAGACCCGCCCTGTCCGCGAATACAACACAAACAAAGGCGCAGGCACAGCTGTCTACTGTGATACCTATACTGCTCAATTATAGCTGGCGAATCCTACTATATTCTTCGCTATGATGCGCGCCGAACTCCAGCTGAGCGACCCAATCGAGGCGTATGCTCTTTATTAGGCTATTCGCTATTGCTTTACTTCGGGCTGCAAAATAAGATTCCGGGCCTCGAGCAAGATCTAATTCACCTGTTAACCATACTTTGAATGAAAAACACTATGGCAGAACGCTTTTCTCAACAACAGCAAAGTCATGACCACTTTGCAGTGCTGGTGTTGGGAATGCATCGCAGCGGTACTTCTGCAGTCACCCGTGTAGTCAATCTGCTGGGGGCTGAGCTGTCCAAAAAACTTCTGCCGCCGAGTCCGGGGGAAAACGAAACCGGCTTCTGGGAATCATGGCAGCTATATGACCTGCAGGAAGAATTGCTTGCGTCGGCTGGCTCCAGTTGGGAAGACTGGCGTCCGCTAGATTCAAACTGGCTTGAAAACCCCACCGCAAGACCCATTGTCGATCGTATCATTGAGCATGTACAAGATGATTTCGCTGGATCACCGCTGTTCGCAATCAAGGATCCACGCAACTGTCGCCTGATGCCTTTGTGGCGTGAAGTTCTAGAAAAACTGGGCGCATCCCCCCGTGTCCTGTTGCCTGTTCGAAATCCACTGGAAGTTGCTGAATCGCTCAGAAAGCGTAATGGTATAAGTTTGCCCAGAGGCTATCTGATATGGCTACGCCATGTATTGGACGCAGAATACAACTCTCGGAGCATCCCGCGCCTGGTTTTCAGCTACAACAGCTTGCTTCAGGACTGGAAGGCATTCGCGTCGCAGTCTGCGCAAGCATTGGGAATTTCCTGGCCGGCAGACTCTGCTGAAACCGCAGCGCAAATAGACGAATTCCTGCAATCCGGTTCCAAGCACCACACGTTTGACGAGACCCAATTAGCCGCTGACCCCTCTGTCTCAGCCTGGGTCAAGGACGCTTACACGGCACTCAACATGTTGATGGAGAGTCCGGAATCGCAAACAGCTTTTACCATGCTAGATAAAATCCGCTGCGAGTTTGATCAGGCAGGTATTATCTTTGGCGAGATTCTGGCGGAGGAAGAATTCTCCTCTGCGCAATTGCAGTCAAACCTTGCCAACGACGAAAACACCTGTAAAAGATGTGACAAGCAGCAGGCGAAAATCAACGACCTTGAACGCCGCCAATCACAGCTGCAAGATGACAAGAGTCAACTAAGAGCCAGTTACGCCGCACTGCAAACTGAGTTGAAATCCGCTCAGTCTGCTTTTTGTCGCAAGTCCGACGCATCTTTTAACCTGCAGTCTGAGCTGGACGCAGCCCAGATCGCCTTACGAAAAAAATCCGCTGAATACACCAGCATGCGGGACGAGCTGGCGGCCTCAAAAGCTCGCCAGCAGACAGCCCGTAGCGCACTGGTTTCCCAGCTCGAGAATGAAAAAGCATTAACCGAGCTGTATGCCAGTGAGCGCAAGGATTTACTCAGTCGATTGAATAGAATTCAGGCCAGCAGCACCTGGCGCCTGGCACGACCCATATTCACTATTGAAACTCGCTCCTCTTGGCTGGCAAAGTGGCTGTCGGTGTCATCGGTTGTTTTGAGGGGGCTCCTGGTATTACAGCCCATCAAATACTGGCGCTCATACAAGGAGGCTGAAGTAGTAGAGAATTCCGGTTTATTCGACTCAGACTGGTATATAGAAAGCAACACGGATGTCGTTCTCGACGGCGTTGCCCCACTCCAGCACTGGCTTAGTAAAGGTTGGATAGAAGGTCGCAAGCCCAACCCGTATTTTGATACCCAATGGTACATACAGCAATACCTGTCCAGCTCCAACAACAGTCCGAACCCATTGCTTCACTATATCCGTGAGTATTCAAACGCCGATCTGGAGCCTAACCCCGACTTCGATACAAAAAAGTACCTGCTGCAACACCCTGAAGTCGGAAACAGTGGAGCGAATCCACTGTCGCATTTTCTGTCACATCACGTCGAATCACAGCAGGCATGATGTGCCGGTCGCCATACGGAAAATCGGCCTACTCACGCAGCGAGGAAGTTCAGTACTGAAATTCTTAAAAGGTACCCAGGGTTGCTGAACTTTTTTCACGCATAATCCAAATAAAACATCCACATGACCAAGAGTCATAGCATGGCTTTAGCGTTGTGGTGCTTGCAATCAACATTTGCGTATACTGTCCGCTATTAAAAAAAGAGGATCAATAAATGGAGCAGTCGCGGGACATAGCAGAGGCTGAAATAAGAGAAGAGCTTCGCGGGGGTATTGGGCATGTCAGTGCTGGAATATTAACCGGCTGGGCTGCGTCATCCGGCTCCGATAAGCCGCTAATCGTAAGCGTTATGTGCAACGGAAGACTCGTCGGAACGGGTACAGCAGACCGATATAGAAAAGACCTCGAAAGGGCCGAGATCCATAAAGGCTTTCATGGTTTCAGCATCGAACTGGACGACATTTTTAATGACAAGGATGAGCTCCACTTCTCTCTCTGTCATGCAGAAACCTTACAGCCTATCAGGCATGCTGAATTTTCGGTATCCACTAAAGAGAGCGATGTTCATCTCGGGTCTGTAAGATACTCTCATGGCCAGGTAAAAACAGCGCTTCACTCAACAAGCAGCCTGCGGGACGTCAGTCTTTTAGTCTATTCAGGTGATTTGTTGATCAGCACCTACACCGTCTCGGAAGATGTGAAATCTGAGAGCATAACGATCAATCTACCAAGCCCCCTTTTGGATGGTTCAGAAAAACTACTGAGATTTGGACTTAAAGATTTTCCCAATATACTGGGACTAGAAATTATTAAATGTGAACCTATCAAGACGCTTTGGGGTTGGCTGGATGAAAGCTATAGAAACCCCGGGTTCCTGTCCCTGCCTAAACAAGCTGATTCCAGATACGAAACACTGGAATACCATATCGAAGCCTTGAGTCAAAACAGAGATCTTCTGACAATTCAGGAAGTACATAAATTACACAACATTTTGTTAGGGTCATACGAGAACAGGAAGGTATTTGAGCCGTTCAATCTTCCTCTAATGAGCAATCCAAAGGTAACCATTGTCATCCCGGCTCACAATAAGTTCGAGCTGACATACCACTGCCTCGCATCCGTTGCTTTTTCGTACAATAAGACCAGCTATGAAGTTCTATTAGTCGATGATTGCTCTTCCGACAAAACAAGCCACGCACAGGACCTGATCGGCAATCTTCAGGTTGCGAGAAACAAGGAAAATTTGGGTTTTCTGCGAAGCGTTAACAGCGCATCCAAGCTCGCTCAGGGTGAGTACCTTGTGCTTCTTAACAACGATACAGAAGTCACGTCTTTCTGGTTAGACGAACTAGTCGCGGTGCTGGAGAACGACCCGCTATGCGGTATGGCTGGCGCAAAGCTATTAAATCGAAACGGCAGCCTGCAGGAAGCCGGTGGGATTATCTGGGGCAACGGCGAACCGGCGAATGTAGGTCGCGACAGCAATCCAGCTGCCCCCGAGTTTAACTACGTAAGAAATGCGGATTACCTCAGTGGAGCGGCGGTTTGTATTCGCAACGCGGTATGGAAGCAAGTTGGTGGCTTTAGTGAAGAATACGCGCCATGCTATTTCGAGGATACCGATCTTGCATTCAAAGTCAGACAAGCTGATTATCGGACGATCTACACACCATTTTCCCAAGTGGTGCATTTCGAAGGTCAGAGCCATGGGACGGACATCACCAAAGGCCTGAAAAAATATCAGGCAATAAATCAAAAAACGTTTGGCGAAAACTGGATTAGGTCGTTTCGCGACAACGGTGTTCCCAGTAATGCAAATATGATGATCGAGAAGGATCGCGATATTGGCTATCGCGTTCTTGTTCTTGATGCCCATACACCGCGACCCAATTGGGAAGCTGGCGCTTATGCGGCAGTTCAAGAAATGAAAATTCTGCAGGCTTTGGGATGCAAAATCACCTTCGCCCCTGAGTATATGCCACATTGTGGCGATAGCACGGCGATGCTTCAGAGGATGGGCATTGAGGTGTTGTACGCGCCATTTTACAGCTCAATTTCTGATGTGCTGAAAAGGCGGTTGGCTGAAATGGATGCTGTTTACATTACCCGCTATTCAGTCGCTGAAAAATATATCGATATGATACGCGAGAACAGCACAGCCAGGATTATCTTCAACAACGCTGACCTCCATTTTCTCAGAGAGATTCGCTCAGCACTTTCAAAGAGTGGCGATAAAGATAAGCTGGATAAGGCGCTGATCACCAAGGACGCCGAGCTGGCGGTCTGCGGAAAATCAGACGCCGTTCTGAGTTATACCAGCACCGAACACGCGGTTATCACCTCGCATATACTCGAAGCAGACAAGCTTCATATAACGCCTTGGGTTATGGAGACAAAAACCGGAGGCCGCCCTTTCCAGGAGCGCGAAGGCATCGCATTTTTGGGGAGTTTTGGGCATCTGCCCAACCTGGAAGCTGTTGAATATTTGCTCAATGAGATTATGCCACTGCTACTGACAGTGAACCCCGATATTACATTGAGTGTTTACGGCAGCAATATGCCAGAGGAATTTTCCAAGCACCAGAGTGATAATGTGCAGATGGTTGGGTTCGTCGAGAATCTGGATGAGATCTATCATAAGCACAGAATCTTTGTCGCGCCGTTAATCTCTGGAGCGGGCATAAAAGGAAAAGTGCTGGAGGCAATGGCTTATGGGGTTCCCTGTGTCGTTTCAGAGTTTGCTGTGGAAGGCACCGGTTTGACTAATGGCGTGAGCACATTGATTGCTGAAGACCCCCATGAATGGGTAAATGCCATTGCTCAATTATACAATGATGAAGCACTTTGGAATCGTTTTGTGGAGAACGAACGAATAATTGCGACTGAGAATTACTCGTTTGAACATGGCGTTGCTGCCTTCAGGAAGATCTTGGCGAGTACAGGGTTATATTGTTAGTAGATCTATCAAAAAGACGGCACTTTCGACGCGGCCAGTGTAGTCCCTCCCCAAAAAATGGCCGAGGTTTTCGGCTGGAGGTTTTTACATTGGTCGCTTTCACCTGCCTCACGGCTTGGTGCCGCCCTCCCCTAAAAATTCTACTCTGGCCTGCTATACACAGCGGCCAAAGGATCATATTTTTCACCGACGGGTAAAAATGCGCAGTTGATTACTGCTATATGATGCCCCCAGCCAGACAGCGCATTTTGTTATAACGCCGGGCAAGTTTTTGGGGCTCCCTGTGTATAAAAACCAGAAGAAATTTGGTATCTTGGCGGATTACAAAAGAGGGCGCATCTGTGGATCTGATTCCGGTGTTTTTGCTGTATAAACCGGGGGCCTCTCACTTATGATTCTATGTAAGTAAAGTAGACCAATATCAAACGCCAGTACTCGATGGGGACTCGGAAATACGGCGTGTGCTTGATGTAATGGCAGTGAAGTTAAGGAATACAGCCATCACAACAAGCACGGTTGGCGTAATACGCCACCAATTCACATTCGACTCGTCTTCAAAACGGTATATACATCAAGGACTGTAAGGAAATGGTAACTTTGAAAGCGATCATCCGGCGGATTGCCCGGTTTACACGTAGTAGTAAATTCAAACCGGGGGCCATAACCCATGACAAGAATGTCATCCGGCCGCATTTCGACTGCGACTTTTATCTAGAGAACTATCCCGATGTCGCGGCAGACCGCGGCTATGACCCGCTGACCCACTACTGCAAAGTGGGGTGGCTCGAGTTGCGCGATCCTTGCAGCGATTTTTCCACCAATTTCTACCTGAGATCCAACCCCGATGTCATTGAAAGCGGTCTCAATCCGTTTGCCCACTACTTACTTCAGGGCAAGGCCCAGGGGCGACTGCCTAAAATGGCACTACAGGAGGAAGCCACGCCTCCGCCCGAACCTGCGCCAAAGAAAAAGGCCGACCCGTTACAGGAAAACCCCCATCAGGTCTATATCGAGCAAATTCGCTACCATTTTGATAACGAATTTTACTGTCAACAGGCTCCTGATGCAGCAAAGGGGGGCGCAGACCCAGTCGCCCATTACTTCCTTGAGGGCTGGAAAGAGGGGCTGGATCCCACCCCGAATTTTTCAACGACGTACTACCTTGAGGTTAATCCTGATATAGCCAAAACCAATATAAACCCGTTTTGGCACTACATCGTGGCGGGCCGGAAAGAAGGTCGCATTGCCCTCCCCGCCCAGCGCGCGTCTGAGGATACGGATAAGAAAACCAAGAGTGATGACTCAACAGACAGCGTTGCGGAGACGTCCAAATCCAAGCCTGCCAAGCAAGTAGCCAAGAAAAGTCCACAGCAAACCATCGAAGAAGATCTTGAAGTACTGCGCCCCCATTTTGACAGTGCATTTTATCTGACGCAAAACCCTGATGTTGCCTCCTCCAATGTCGAGGCAATTCGGCACTATCTGTTAAATGGCTGGAAGGATGGGCGCGATCCCAGCCCGTTTTTCTCGACCACGTTCTATCTTGATACCAATCCCGATGTGGTGAGGCTGGGGATCAACCCATTTCTGCATTATATCGTGGCAGGCCAGCACGAAGGCCGGGCCGCCCAGCACCCCGGCGGCTACAAGGTGGAACGCCTGCGGCGGCTTGAGCCACTCGAGGTGACCACCGGCCACTGGCTGCGTGACACCCCGCCCGGTGAACTGATGAATGCCGATCAACTGGAAGCGATGATCAACGACGCTTGTGGGTCCGAATTTTCCCGCCTGGTGTTGTCCTTAGGCCATGATCATTACCGGGAGGTGAGCGGCGGCGTACAGCTATGCGCACACCGAGAAGAACTTTTGTCGCCGGCGTATGGTGCGGTCTACCTTAATATCCACCCCTGGCAATCGCTGCCCCGCCTGGCCCATATAGAAGACGAGCCGGATACCATTCTCGTGCTGGTTCTGAATGGCAAGGACATGGGTAAATGTCGGGTATCTGATCTTATACAAGCGGTTGGCGAGACCAAAGGTCACCTGGAAGATATCCAAGTTGTGATCCATCACCTGCTGGGCCATCTGCCCGAGCGGGTCGTTGAACTCATACAGGCGGCAGGAAAGGATGATTGCTGGATGTGGCTGCATGATTTCTTCACTGTCTGCCCGAGTTTCACCCTGCAACGCAACCAGGTCAGCTACTGCGACGCACCAAAACCGGATTCCAATGCATGCTCCCTGTGCCGCTTTGGTGTGGAACGCCAAAGCCACCTGACACGAATGCAGGACTTCTTCGAGGCGATCGACGTGCACATGCTGGCGCCCTCCCCCGTATCGCAAAAATTCTGGAAAGGGCATACCTCACTGCAGCCGGCCTCTATACAGGTTGTACCCCATGTCAACCTGGACTGGGAAAAACGTACTACCCCGGCAGTAGAAGAAGAGTCGGATGTCATTACACTGGCTTTCCTTGGCACACCCGCACCGCACAAGGGCTGGAACATATTTGAGAAACTATTTCAGCATCATAACGATGATCCACGTTATCGCTTCGTGTATTTCGGCACTGCTGCGCCACCCTGTAGCGGAATCGAGCATGTACCTGTACATGTCACTGCAGAAGACAGCGAGGCGATGATCACGGCTGTGACCGACCAAAAGGTCGACCTGGTGCTGCATTGGGCAAGCTGGCCGGAAACGTTCTCGCTCTCCACCTATGAGGCACTGGCCGGATCCGCCTACGTTATCACCAACCCGATATCCGGCAATGTAGCCGCCACCGTGCGCCGCCTGCGCCGCGGTGCGGTGCTCGAAGATGAAAATGATCTATTGGCATTTTTCACCGACGGGCGCGCTGAAAACATGCTTAAAACCCTGCGCAATGTGCGCCGCGCCAAGCAGGTCACACATCGACTGAACAATATGGCCTATGAAGCGATTGGGTGGGAATACAAAAGTCCGAAGACTCTGGATGATTCCACAGATAAACCCACTAAAACGGCCAAAAAGACTCGTAGGACGCGTAAGAAGAAAGGAGTCAAAAAATGAGTATTCATGCTTACACCAGCTGCTCATACAGCTATCTCAACCGGGCTCGAGTCCTGTTCTCATCACTTCGTCGCCAACATCCCGACTGGATTCTCTGGCTGGTGATCACCGATAAGAAGCCAGAGGGCTTTACCCTGGATATCGACAAGGAGGACTTCAACTGCCTCCTGACTGCTGAAGAATTGTTTGGCGAAGACACGGATCGCTGGCTTTTTGGTCATGACATTGTCGAAGCTTGTACCGGCGTCAAGGGTGAGGCCATGCTGCATATTCTGAATGACCCGACCTGTGACAAGCTGATGTATTTTGATCCCGATATCGCGGTATTCAACCCCATGACCGATGTCGTCAACTACCTTGACGATTATTCGATTGTCCTCACACCGCATCAAACTGATCCCGATGATGCCGATCACCAGACGGCCCTGCACGATAATGAAATCGCGTCTCTGAACTATGGCATCTTCAACCTAGGCTTTATCGCTGTCGCAGATGATGATGAAGGTCGCCGGTTTGCACAATGGTGGACTGACCGGCTGCGCGACTGGTGCCATGACCGCCTCGATATCGGCGTGTTCGTCGATCAGAAATGGTGCAATCTGGTACCGTGCTTCTTTGACCGAGTGCTGGTGTTGCGTGACCCTGGATACAACGTGGCGAGTTGGAACTTAAGTCAACGCGTGATGTCCTATGACAAAGAAGGTACAGCACTAATTAATGATCGCCCGCTGCGCTTCTACCATTTCACAAAACTGGGTCCTGTAGGCGACACCATGACCCAAAGGTATGCAGTAGATAATATCGAGATCTATGAGTTGTGGTGGTGGTATCGCCAAGAGGTCATCGCGTATACCGCAAACGACATTCCGAAGGGCTGGTGGTTTTATGGCACCTTTGACAATGGCGAGAAGATTCCGAAGCCAGTACGTGAAATGTATCGTTCACGTAAAGATCTTCGCAAGGCATTCAATAAACCCTTTGTCACCGGCAAAGGGTCATTTTATGAGTGGCTATTGGCACATACCGATACCCTCACTAATCCCCAGCATCGTGGATTTGAAGCTGTATGAACGGATGTAACCACGGCCTGCTTGTCTGGACTAAAGCTGGCGACAACTGCCGCATGGACCTGTCCTGCTTAACTCTATCTGCTGGAATAGGTTTTTTATGACGGAAATATACGCAATTGTTTATCAGTTCGGTAAGGTGGCGAGCACGTCGATCGTTGCAACGCTGGACGCCCTGGAGGGTGTTACTGCCGTCCAGTCCCATTTTTTGGGAGAGGCAGCGCTTTCCGCGGTCATCCCCACCATTACAGGTGCCCAGGTTTCACCCTATTTTTTCAAGCATCAGTTAGGCCAGTTTATCGAAAACGTGCGTATTACTCGCAGAATGAACCGAATTCGCGCGGGGAAAACTGACGAACGGCTCCTTGTGATCTCTCTTTCGCGCAACCCTCTGGATTGGATACGCTCGAGCATCGTTCAAGACATACAAGGGTATTTACCAATACTGAAGTCTCTACTGAAAAGCCAGAAAATAGAGGCTGTAGATGAGCAGGAAATTGTCGTAAAGGGTTTAGCGCATATCATCGCAACCACAACGCAGATACTCAACCGGGAAGGTGGCGTTGATAACTGCCTTCAACGAATGCAGGAAAAAGACGGCTCCGTCTTTCAAAACACATCATTTGCAACGGATATGGATAGTCGTCGTATATTCTATATGATGCTGCGCCCCTTCGACTGGTTTGAGAAGCATTTCCAGAAAGCTCTAAATGTTCATCCTAGCCAGATGAACAAAATAGATGGAGCGCATGAACTGTCAGACGAGACCACAAATTACATCATAATACGTTATGAGGATTTGGAACGAACACTACCCGCCTACCTGGAAATCAATGACATGCCAACCTTTACAGAGCTAAAGCGGGAAAACACCAGTGGGGTCAAGCCTTTCGCGAAAGAGTGCGCAGATGCCTTCAAGACCGCTGACGCTGAAGTACTGGATGCGCTTATTTGCGATACTCGTTATGCAAAAACATTTGGTTATAGCAAAAATTGATAGCGGTACTGTCTAAGATAATTTCTGTAGAGATGAATCTGTAGAGAAAAATTAGGCAGCTACCCTTCTGCTTATCACCTTTCGCTCAGGTGCCCTATCTGCACAGGGCACTGACTATCACCTTTTACCAAATCGCTGATTTCGCTTAGTCATCCTGAGCTTGGTCTCGGATTCTTGCATCACGGTGCGTGCCGTGATAACAGCGACACCAACGTGTGCAAGATTTTCACTGAGTCGTCAGCAGACCAACAGATCACTCTTTACTAGTCTGCTTTTCAAACAGTTTCAAAACGCCCTCTTGTGCCATACGTGCGCCAAAGAACTTCGCGGCCTCTAGCGTGAAATGAGAGGAATCAAAATATGACTTATAACCATCGGGCGTAAGACCGAAACACTCAGAATCCTTTTCTTCGCAAACCACATGGTAGTTGTCGAAATAGGAAACGCCATAGTTATCGGTAATCTCTCTTATGCGTTTATTCAATTTTTCACTGCGATCCAAGCCTTCGAAATATTGGCCATTCACTTCTGACCTCAGCTCAGTGAATAGTTTTTCGTTTTCTGTGATGAACCCTAGCTGACCCTGCTTCTTCTTTTCACCAATAATTTCATCAGCCATAACATCTGTGATGTTATCGTTTATCGGGAACATTACATTCTGACCAAATACAACGACGCCTTTTCCGTCATGCTGAGCTCTTTCTATCAGGTGCCTCAGGCCATCCAGGTCATAAGATTTTGTTACGTCGCCCCGCTGCTCCTTGAAGCACTTCCGCTGGTATAGCCTATAGAATGAGGAAACCACAATAACCTGACTTTGAACATATTGTTCTGACGAGAAAAACTCATTCGCCGCTTCCGCAAAATCAGGATTATTTTTGTCAAAGCAGCTTACTTGCGCCAGTTTATTGGACCCGATATTTGCTCGTCTAAAATCATAATCAGCATACAGATCTGGATTCAGGTAAAAAGCATTGAAAAGGTCTTTAGAGTGCGAGTTACCTACAAGCAGCACGTTGACTTTTGATGAGTCAAACGGCTTGCCATCGACTTCCGACAGTAGGCTCCAGCTTTCCTCTTTCAGTTTCCTATTGTCCGCCTCATAGTTCAGGAAACCGCTGAAGGATTCAAACCGATTCTCGAAGCCCTTGTTTTGAATAACGGCGAAAGAAAAGACAAAAACGAAAGCTGACACGGAGCCTATCAAGAGGAAGAATTTAGCATTTGATAGTGTATTTTTGCTTCTCAGTGGCTTCTCAATAAACTTCACACTCGCGGCTGAGAGTATGAATGTCATTATGATCGCAACAATGCGCCCAATGTTTGAATCAAACAGTCCCTCTAGCCTGAAAAATGCGAATATGGGGTAGTGCCACAAATACAGTGCGTAAGAAATCAATCCGATATAAACAAACGATTTACTGGAGAGCGTTTTCGTGACCAGCTCTCCCTCACTGGCAAACCAGATTATTAGCATGGTGCCAATGACGGGAATCAACGTGACGAATCCTGGATGCCCTGAATCGAAGCCGATGAAAATAAGCGAGTACATAATAAGAAACAGGCCAACGGTAGGCATTGTCTTATTTAGCAGGGCGTCATTGTCTTTTTGTGGGTGTAAATGAAGTATATTGGCTAATAGAGCACCCACCAGGAGCTCCCAAAACCGACTTGGCAGCATATAAAACGAAAATGATGGGTTTACTGATGTCATCCACTCAGCAAAAAATAAACTCGCCAGCAGACCAGCTGTTAACAAGGCAATCGTATTAGATTTGTACCACTTATATATCGCAAGAAGAATCAGCGGAAAGACAATATAGTACTGCTCTTCAACTGCTAGTGACCAGGTGTGCAGGAATGGCTTTAATAATCCAGATTCCGCGCCATACTCCTGCAAACTGAAATGCCATAAGAAGTTGGAACCAAATAGAAGTGTGGCAACCAGGGACTCGGCATAATTGACCAGCTGGCTTGGAAGCAAATATAGCCATGCAAATGGTAGGGATAATAACATTACCAGCAATAGAGCTGGCAACAACCTCCTGGCTCTTCGCAGATAGAAGTTCCGTATCGATATGGTTCCTGATTTATGGAACTCGCTCATCATCAGCGAGGTAATCAGAAAACCGGAAATAACAAAGAAGACGTCTACACCAAAAAAACCACCGGGTAGTATTTTGGCACCATTCATCAGGAATTCAGCGTGATAAATGATCACTGACACAACTGCGACAGTTCTCAACCCGTCAACTTCGGGACGATATTTTATTTCCATTTGTCAAAGTTCAACTTTATTTAAGAGAGGTTGTGAATGAGTATAGCGATCAAATCACTTTGCTCAGATTATTGCGGTACGATAAGTACAACTTCTGCTGGCACAGATGCCATAGTAAGCTCACTCAGTCGGGTGATAGCGGTACGAAATTTGTCATAAAGTTGGCCAAATTAACTAATGCGACATCACACTGGCAGGAAGTAGCGTTAATCAGCAATTCGGTGGGTTCTGGGGCTTAAAAAGCCTGGGCCGAACAGACCTCTATGATCAATCTCTGCAACCATTCAGCAGCCCAAATCCAGATCCGCGAGGACGGGCTTCAGGTTCGAAGCCAATTGATGACGCCTGAATGGGCGAAAAAGAATATCCTGCCGCAAAAAAAACAAGGCCCCTAAAAAGGAGCCTTGGTAGTCATTAGGACTTTGGTGCGATCTCGTAACCCAAACGATCAAGAAGCACTTCCAATTTGCGAGCACGCTTCATCAGATCTTTCTTGACCAACTGAAAGGCATCCTGACGCGCTTTGGGGTCACTCGGTACAGAGTTTCCGGCATCCTGATGCCAGATAGCCTTAGCCAATGCGATGTGAGCCTTACGTTGTTCTTCAGTTGCAGCCATAATTACTTAACCTCATTATCCCTTAATGAATGATTTATAATATAAACACGCCTACAGTAGTAGACTTGCTATATTCTGTCCGTACAAATTTCAGTGATCAACCAGTTTCGGAAGTGTGCATTACAGGATCTGGAATCCAGCAGGCAATCCCAAGCTAGAGCTCAGGAACATATCTCGCTCACCCGCTTCAATCTCAGTTGTCACCAGCGCCCTGATTTGAGCCGCGAAAGCATCCTACCACTTTCGAAAGAAAATTGGGATACTTGGGGCGTCATCTCACTGTGACCCAACTGTAGCATGGGTCTCGCAGATATTTCGCAGGCACTGCAAAAGATGCTGCACGACCAGATCAGGGTGGTCTGCTGAGACCTTCAAAGCCTCGCGGACTGTAATCTCGCTGAGCGCTTCAATCTGTTCTAGCGCGATCCCGATCAAATCGGACTCCGTGGAGATTGGTGTACTCGATTGCGACACCTGATCGGCTAATTTTTGTCCAATACGCTCCTCCATCCAAGCCAGATCAACGGCATTTTTCTGGAAAGTGCTGTTGAGGAATTCATTTGAGAAGGAGAACTTCTCGGTTCCGACATTCTCAAGGGTCTGAATAAACGCATTGTTCAAAATACGAGCATCGCGCCGACCGGTTCGGAGCCCACCACCCAACTTGCGTTGATAGAACAGCAATGCCAAAGCTTCAAGCGAAAGACTGTCGTTCACCCTCGGGATCGAACTCTGTGGGCACTCCAGACCAATCCTGTTCCAAAAATCTCTGACCACATCTCCATCGAGCATACAATCTTTGACAAATGGAACCAGCTCCACATTGTCTTTTCCAAATACGAGATCAAGCTTTTCAAACCGCGCTTTATATTTGGGCCACAAACTCTGCGCGCGTATCTCGCTGAGACCACTGCTTTTAACACGCTGCTGAAACGTACTATTCATAAACGATCGCGGCGGACGCACGTAGGCAATCACTTTTATTTCATCAAAAAAGTTACTAAAGTAGTCGAACATATTTTGACACCCTGACATGGGTGTAGGCTGTGAAATATCTTCCCCTGAAAAAACGGTTACTGGCGCGCTATTGGCATCCAGCTGTCTGCTCAAATTGTCCAACCAGTGCTCTCTTTCTTTCGCCAGTTCTTGTTCCGAAATTCCTTGTGTCCGAAAAACGTGATACCGGCTGCGAGTAGCCGCCTCGTGAAATAGCAAAACAAACATGTCTGAATGATTCTGCGAACGCCACTTAATGTAGTTAAGGTCGGCACTGTTATGACTTGCCAGAGAGTGCTGAATCGAACTCGATCCGGTCTTGTTCATACCTGCATGTATTATCAGTTTCATACTGCACCTTTGAGAACTAAATAGAGAATTGAAATCGCCACAATCACCGTATAGGCAGGGTTTAAAGCGTTCAGCCTGGTAACGCCTGTGATTCCTGGATAAAGGTGTAAATCAGTCGACGATATTCATATTGAAAAGCCTCAATTCATTACTCCAGAATCACGAAAAAGCTCATCAACTCCAACAGCAATCAGACATCCTGACAACCGGTGGCTGAGTCTGTACAAGTCGATACCATTGATGTGCAAACAAGCAGTGTAGAAACAGGGCAAATAGGGCCTGTGCCTATAATAATATGACGCTCCCTCAATTGCTAAAGTTTGTTCTCCGACAGGAGCTGGAAATTGTCCATGTAGGGGTGGCAGTTGTCCTTGGACTGATGGGCCATCGTCATCACTAAGTGAGAACAAGGTCACAGAATGCCTCCCGCCTGTGTGAGGTACATCTCAATTTATATACGTCCGGAATACATTGCAGACCATTCGCGATAGATTACTTGCAAGCCAACCGTTATTGGCAACACGGAAGAGGAATTAGAAGTATGAAATTTTTATCTGTAATGAAGCGCACAGGGTTATGTCTTGCGATTGGTTTTGCGGGACAAGCAAATGCCAGCCTGATTGGGTCCTTCTCAGGCAGCGCAGGCTCTATCACACCCTGGAAACCCTCCACTAACGGTGATTTGGCTGCGGACATTGCCGCTGATTCCAATGCTCCTTTCAATTTGGGTACGTTGTTCTCGGGGAACTTCTCCATCGATGATTCGATACTGGACAGTGATCCAGGCGCTTCTGTGGGTATGTATCGAAATAGCATGCTCAGCTTCTCTATCTCTGGCGGCGACCTGAATAGTGGTGGCACTGCCGGTTGGGCTCGGGTTTCTGACAACGAAAGCGTCGGTGGCCAGCTTCAGGATGCGTTCAAAGTTGGGGCTTCAGGATTCAATGATAACTTCTTGATCAACGGTAATACCTGGACATTTGAGAAGGCCAACATCATTCTGACTCAGCGGGACACTAATCCTTCTACTATCTTTGATGATGACAGCTTGCCAGATAGTATTGCTTCGACAACACCCTGGACCTTTGAACAGCTTTCACTCACATTTACGCAGCAAGGCGTAGCAGACAGTGAACACTTTTTGCTGTTCGGAACCAATCAGCCTAACAACGACTTTACTTTCAGCTTGACCAGTTCACCGACGCCATCAGCCGCTGTTCCGGTGCCTGCAACGCTGCCACTGTTAGTTGGCGCCTTGGGCCTGCTGAGATTGCGCCGCCGCAAGTGAGGATATAAAGCAACATAAGACTGCCTATCTCATGATGGGTAGACACTGGAAAGGGCGCTCTGCGCCCTTTCTGCTTTTTGAACGCCCAGAACCTCACCTGGCTCGCTGGACCTGACTGCGGGACATGGCATTGGGCCATTGCATCCCAAGACTGTCAGATATCAAGGAGCCGCGTACTATCGACGCTGCAGGCTGTTGCTCTGGGTTAGTGCATACGCTGACATCAAGCCCACAGGCATGCCAAATAGCTCCCATGCCTCTACATTGCTCTACGCAAGTACCGAGTGGGATGTGTGATGTGTGATGCGGGTGTAAAGGTCTGGGGCTTGAACTGACCTGACAACTGTACGGCTATCGAGCCGATAAGTGTCAGATCAGGTCGAGACTCATTCAGGCGGGTTTTGTTAACACCGAGCGACTTTGTCGTAGTTTAACTACCAAGCGATTTTGTCGCAATTAAGTACCAAGGGAAATTGACGGATCTATTTGATCAGTGATTTTCTGAGCTTTTACTAGTAGCTCAGGAGTCGCAGAGGATGATTAAGATGGATTCCAAAGCACAACTCACAGTCGACATTGTTATCAAGGTTGCTGAGGGCAAAATTGATATCGTTAATGCCGCCAAATTACTCAATAAATCACGTAGAACAATCGAACGCTACCTCAAGAAATATAGGAAGTGTGGTATTCAATTTGTCGTTCACCAGAACACCGGGAAATCCCCAT
>CACSIL010000019.1 GCA_902705825.1 Halioglobus japonicus
GCGAATATCTCAGCCTTCTGAGCGACCGGGCCTGTCTCGCGCAAAGACGACTCGCAACGACCGATGTGCGGGACAGCTCACCTCACATCATGTAATTGCCGATAGCAGTTTTGGCTTTGGCGTTCTCTGATTCTAGTCTTTGCGCGAGACAGGTCCGGGCGCGAATATCTCAGCCTTCTGAGCGACCGGGCCTGTCTCGCGCAAAGACGACTCGCAACGACCGATGTGCGGGACAGCTCACCTCACATCATGTAATTGCCGATAGCAGTTTTGGCTTTGGCGTTCTCTGATTCTAGTCTTTGCGCGAGACAGGTCCGGGCGCGAATATCTCAGCCTTCTGAGCGACCGGGCCTGTCTCGCGCAAAGACGACTCGCAACGACCGATGTGCGGGACAGCTCACCTCACATCGTGTAATTGCCGATAGTAGTTTTGGCTTTGGCGCTCTCAGATTCGAGTCTTTGCGGGAGACAGGTCCGGGCGCGAATATCTCAGCCTTCTGAGCGACCGGGCCTGTCTCGCGCAAAGACGACTCGCAACGACCAATGTGCGGTATATGCGACAGGTCGGGTGTACCTCCGTCACCCTGGTTCTTCGGTGAATCGTAGTGGTTCGACGGCAAGCTGGCCTACTGCTGCGCTAATCCATCCGTGCCAAAACCTTGCATTGATGGCTGGGGGTACGCAGCGCCTCGAATGCGTCGGGCATTTCGTCGAGGCTGACAATGTCTGTCACCATGGGTGAAACATCGATGCGCCCCTCCCCCAGCATCGCCACACAGGTATCAAAATCATCGCGTGTATAGGCGATAGCAAACTGGATCTGTAACTCCTTCACCAGTCCAAAGAAGGGCATGATGCTGTCCGGTTGCTCACACACGCCAACCGGGATAATCCTGCCACCATACGGCGCCATTTCGATACATTGCTGCAACAAACCCGGCGCGCCAACACATTCAAAAATGACATCAGGCGCACCACCGGCAACGTCTGAAAATTGTTGCAACAACCCCTCGGCCCCCTTCGACAGGTCCGGGTGAATCACTGCGGTGGCGCCCATCTTTTTCGCGAGATCTGCACGCGTGGTGGCAACCTCACTGACGACCACATCTCTAGCGCCAAAGAAACGGCACCACAGCGCCACCGTCAGACCGATAGGCCCGGCGCCGATCACCAGAATGCGGCTGCCCGCCTTGACGTTGCCAACGCGCACCGCATGTATTCCCACTGCCAGTGGTTCCACCAGTGCAGCGCTTTGCATATCGAGGGTGTCGGGTAATAAAATTGTTTCACGACACCCAGTGGTTACAAACTCGGCGAAGCCTCCCTGGTCATCTACCCCGGATACCTTTTTCTCAGCACACTCGAAGAAACGCCCGGCGGCACACGGCAGGCAGTGACCACAGGCGATGAAAGGCATCGCACAGACGCGGTCGCCGACCTGCCAGTCCCCCGCCGCTTCTTTGCCGACCTCGACAATTTCACCCACATACTCGTGACCGAGGATCTGGCCGCAGCAGGCCGTGGTCAAACCCTCGCGGGTGGCGTGCAGATCCGTGCCGCAAATGCCGCAGAAACTGACCTTCATCACCAGTTCTGTGGACTCCGGCACCGGGTCTGCCACGGTTTCTACTGCCAGTGGCTGACCCACCTCTTTAAACACGGCCGCTTTCATGCTGGTACCTCTCCTATGCGTATGAGCGGTTCAGCCGATCAGGCCGCCTGTGAGGGATGCAGGCTTGCTGCGGCGCTGGGACGCTCGGCTACGCGCTTGAACCAGGCTGCCAGATTGGGCATGCCTTCGGGAATCGGCTGGCCGATCAGTGTGCCAAAGTCGGCAAAGACAAAAAGCTGAATGTCAGCCAGCGTAAATCGGTCGCCGCAAATGTAGGTCTTACCCGCCATCTGAGGCTCCAGCCAGGCCCAGGACTCACGCACCGAGGCTTTGAGATCATCCGCTGCATGCGGAATCACGTAGCAGCGGTTCTTGAACAGTTCCAGCGCTTCTGCGCTGCGAAATGCCAGCGACATGGGCTCGAGGAAGCGCGCGTCGAAACGCCGGTTCCACATGCGAGTTTCGGCTCGCTCTTCAGGCGTTTCACCAATCAAGGAGTCACCCTCAGTAATTTCATCCAGATAGCCACAGATCACCGTGATCTCTGCAATCGTGCTTCCGTCGTCGAGTTCCAGGCAGGGAGATTGTGCGGAAGAGTTGAGCTTACGGTAATCGTCGCCAAGGTTTTCACCCGCCATGATGTCCACTTCCTGCTCTGGCAATGTGATACCGCGTTCAGCCATGAACATTTTGACCACTCGTGGATTCGGACCTACGGAATAATAAAGTTTCATGGTGCTCTCCTTAATTCGGTTCACTGCGGCGATTGGCGCGATGCAACTCTACCTGCAGCACTGGCAAAAATTGGGCGATTATTCAGGGTACTCTGCGGCCCAGCGCGTCCACAGTATCGGATACAAAATAAACAGTCAATTCTGATTGTTTTATAGAAACAGGTTTGATAACGTGCCTGCGAACCCGTGTTGAGACCCCAGGATGCAGCCCTATGAGCAAGAGTGATCGTATTGATGTCTACCTTGTCGCCGGTGGCAAGTTTCACAACATTGATCATGCCAGAGTAGAGATTCTCAAGCTGCTTGCGGAGCAGCCGCGGATCAAGGTTTTGGTAGGCTCTGACTTCAGTGACATCGATGCTATCTGCGCCAGTGATTTCCTGATTACCTACACCTGCGACGTCCTTCCTACCGAGGAAGAAACTCGCCGCCTGGTGGCCTATGTCGAAAGCGGAAAGAAATGGTTTGCATTGCACGGCACCAGTTCCATTTTGCGCTTTATGGAGCCCGGCGCAGACGGTTCGCCACGGGTCGATTGTCCCGAGGAGAACAAGCCCTTCATGGAACTGCTGGGCAGCCAGTTCATGGCGCACCCACCGATACAGGAATACGATGTGCATGTGACCGAGCCTGAACATCCTCTGGTCAAAGGCATACCGACATTCACAGTGGATGATGAGCTCTACCTGTGCAAGTTTCACGGTGAACACCACACGCTATTGCACACACACTGGTCAGAGCCAGTGGAAAACTTCCTGCGCGACGACTGGATGAATGACACCGACGTGCAACCTGTGCTGTACATCCACAATTATGGTGCGGGGCAAGTGTTGTATCTGACGCTGGGCCACTGCCGTGGCAAATACGATATGCAGCCGTATATCGAGGAGTACCCGGTACCGGAAGAAGGGGCCTGGAAAACCCCGGAATTCTATGAACTGTTACGCCGCGGTATACGCTGGTCGATGGAGCCATGACGCTGGAGCCTATGCTATGAATCTCAATTTCAGTGAAGAAGAACTGCAATTCCAACGCGAAGTCCGTCAGTTTCTCGCCGAGAATTTACCCGCCCATATCATCGAGGGTACTGCCAACAACGGCAGCGTGTTTGTCGAAAAGGACATCGCTCTGGAGTGGCAGGCTATCTTGGTAAAACAGGGCTGGGCCGTGCCGCAGTGGCCCGTCGAACACGGCGGCACCGACTGGACTCCCGCACAGAAATATATCTTCAGCAAAGAGTGCTACCACGCAGGCGCTCCCATGCTGATTCCGCTGGGGCTGCTGATGCTGGCACCGGTAATTATGGCTTTTGGCAGCGAGCAGCAGAAAGCGGAGTATCTGCCAAAGATACTGAACGGTGAACACTACTGGTGCCAGGGCTATTCCGAGCCCGGTGCCGGTTCCGACCTGGCAAGCCTGCAGTTAAAGGCAGAACCCGATGGCGATCACTATGTCGTCAACGGCTCGAAAATCTGGACAACACACGCGCATCTGGCGGACCACATCTTCTGCCTGGTGCGCACAGATTCCAGCGGCAAACCACAACACGGCATCAGCTTTCTGCTGATCGACATGGCGACACCGGGGGTCACGGTGGAGCCCATTATCACGATGGCCGGCGATCACGAAGTCAACCAGGTGTTCTTTGACAACGTGCGCGTCCCCATGGCTAATCGTATTGGCGAGGAAAACAAGGGTTGGAGCTACGCCAAGTACCTGCTGGAGTTTGAACGCGGTGGCGGCTTCAGTGCACACCGTATCCGGCATGAACTTGACAGCCTTCGCCAACTCATCAGCAATGCCAAAAATGACAACCCGGCATTTGATACACACGGTGATATCGACCGCAAAGTCGCCCGTGTAGAGATCGACCTCAAAGCACTGGAAATCACCGAATTGCGTATTCTCTCTGCTGTCAGTGGTGGCGGTAATCCCGGGCCGGAGTCCTCCATCATGAAACTGTCCGCAACCAAGCTGGAACAGGACATCAATGAGTTGTCGGTAGATGTGCTGGGCTACACGGGTTTCATTATGAACCCGGTGCCCGAGGGGAACCCGGTGAGAGCCGATTACATCAGCTCTGTCGTCCCCCGCTACCTGAATAATCGCGCCGCCTCTATCTTTGGTGGGTCACAGGAAATACAGCGCAATATCATCGCCAAGATGGTGCTGGGTTTGTAGGAGAGTTTTCATGCAACGGCAACAACTGGTCGAAGAAATTAAAGTCTTGATGGATCTGGTGGCGCGCAATACCACGACGCTGGCGGAAGGCGTGATGGAAATCGACGTTAACGAGTACACCGATCCAGCCCTGTTCGAACGAGAGAAACTCGAATTGATTCGCAACTACCCGCAGTTCGTAGGACCTAGTTGTGTGGTACCCGAGCCGGGCGACTATTTTGCTTTTGACGATACCGGTGTGCCCATCCTCATCGTGCGTCAGGCCGACAAAAGCCTGAAGGCGTTTGTAAATATCTGCTCACATCGCGGCGCACCGCTCAATGAGTGTGACCACGGCAAGGCAAAGAAAGGCCGCATGTTTTCCTGCCCCTACCACGGCTGGACGTATGACCTTGAGGGAAAACTGGTAGGCGTACCCTTCGGCAAAGAGGGCTTTGACACTATCGACAGGGATACCCTGGGCCTGCGCGCACTGGATGTACAGGAAAAACACGGCATGATTTTTGTCATGCCCAACCCCGACCTAGGCTTTGATATCGATGAGGTTCTGGGGGGGATTCAGGAACGCCTGTCAGGTTTCGGGTTTGAGGATTCCTTTTATCTGGGCGCAAAACAGGTGTTCACTGATTTCAGCTGGAAGCTGAACATGGATACCTTCCACGAGTACTATCACTTCGAGTTTTTGCACCCGAACACTATCGCCACCATGGCCTATAGCAATACCGCCAACTACCGCCAGTATGGACGCAATCACTCAATGGGCTCGCCCGCTCTGGCTATCAACGAGCTGAAAGATATTCCAGAAAGTGAATGGGAGCCGATGAATTACAGCTCCTACGTCAACTATATTTTCCCCAACACCGTCATCTTCGTCGTGGCAGACCACTTCCAGACCTGGCGTGTTTATCCTATAGCACCCGATCGCAGCGTGGTGTATCACAGCATGTTCCTGCCCCAGGAGCCGACGACGCCGGAGCAGCGGCAGGAGTACGAAGAGTACTTCCAGATGATTAACGACGTCGCTGTGGCCGAGGACTACTCGCTGGTAGACAAGGTCAATCGCGGCCTGAAGGCGGGTATACCGCGCAAGGTACTGATTGGTCGCAACGAACCGGGAGTACAGAATATGCACCGTCAGCTGCAGGATATCCTCGGCTAGCCCCACACCCTACCGCTCAAAACAGTTTTATCTCGCACCTGGCTGCCCCCCGTGGCGGTAGCCAGGGCGACTTCGTGTACCATAGGGAGAATCGACGGCGCAAAATAAGCAATCCTATGAACCACGGCAACTACGACAGCGAGCCCAACCAGCAGATCAACTGGCATCTCATCCGTATGATCTGGCCCTATCTGATGGAGTACCGCAGTCGTGTGCTGCTCGCTCTGGGCTTCCTGATTCTTGCCAAAGTGGGCAGTGTCGCGGGGCCATTCATCCTCAAGCATATTGTCGACGCACTGGACTCTGAAAAATCGCAGATCATCGCCGCGCCGATAGCGCTGGTCTTCGCCTATGGTCTGGCCCGTTTTGCCAATGTGCTATTTGGCGAACTGCGCGATACGATTTTTGGCCGCGTCACCGAGCGGGCAATGCGCAAGATCGGCCTTGAAGTCTTTCAACACCTGCACAATCTCGATCTCGATTTTCACCTCAATCGTCGCACCGGCGGGCTGTCACGCGATATTGAGCGCGGTACCACCGGCATCAGCTTTTTGATGCGCTTTTTCGTGTTCAATATTGTGCCGACGTTTATCGAGATATTCATGGTGGTAGGCATATTCCTGTTTAACTACGGGTGGGGCTTTGCGCTCATCACCCTGGTGGCGGTAATTCTGTATACCGGGTACTCGGTGGTAGCGACGGAATGGCGCACCAAGTTTGTCCGCGAGGCCAATATGGCAGACTCGGCCAGCAATACGCGGGCGGTTGATTCACTACTGAACTTCGAAACGGTCAAGTATTTCACCAACGAGGAGTTTGAAGCAAAACGCTACGATTATGAGCTGGAGAAATGGGAGCTGGCACGACGCAAAAATCGGCTGTCACTGTTTTCACTCAATGGCGGACAGGCACTGATCATAGCGTTGGCCATGACCAGTATGATGTGGCTGGCGGCTCACCGCGTGGCCGCAGGCAGCATGACGATCGGCGATTTTGTGCTGATCAATGCCTTTATGATCCAGCTGTTTATGCCGCTCAATTTTCTCGGGTTTGTATACCGGGAAATAAAGGGCTCCATGGCCAATATTGAGAAAATGCTGCAGTTACTGGATGTGCGCCCAAGCGTGAACGACAAAGCACAGGCGCCCGAGCTGCAACCTGCCACGGCCAATATCGAGTTCCGGGATGTGTCCTTTTTCTACCGACCAGATCGTGAGATTCTGCGCGGCGTATCGTTCAGTATCGATAGCGGTGAAAAAGTCGCGGTGGTGGGCGCCAGTGGCGCAGGAAAATCCACACTGGTAAAACTCCTGTTCCGCTTTTACGATCTCACTGGCGGCACCATCACGATAGACGGCATTGATATCAGCGAGGTCAGCAAACACTCTCTGCGCCAAGCGATTGGTATCGTGCCACAGGACACAGTACTCTTTAATGATTCGGTGTTCGAAAATGTGCGCTATGGCAATCCCGAAGCCAGTGATGCCGAGGTTACTGAGGCTATTCGACTCGCCCATCTGGACGATTTCATCAGCCAGTTGCCAGATGGGCACCGGACGATGGTAGGCGAGCGCGGTTTGAAGTTGTCGGGAGGGGAGAAACAGCGGGTGGCGATCGCCCGTACGATTCTCAAGCGCTCGCCGATACTGGTGTTCGACGAAGCCACATCCTCGCTGGACAGTAAATCCGAACAGGCCATACTCAAGGCCCTGAGGGAGGTTGCCAAAGGGCATACCAGCCTGGTGATCGCACACCGCCTCTCCACTATCATAGACGCAGATAAGATCGTCGTGCTCGATCAGGGACAGGTCGTTGAGCAAGGCACACACGAACAGCTACTGGAGCTGCGCGGGCACTATGCGGAGCTGTGGTTTACACAACAAAAAGAACAGCAAAAGGCGATCGCCACTTAAAGAAGAACCGTTATGATGCGAATCAACATCGTCTCCTGGCACAATGGCGGCGGCCTCAGTCGAGATATCCATACGCTACTGGATGTACTCCCGGCCAGCCGCTTTCAGGTCTCGCTGAACGGCGCGCCGCGCGAGCAGGCCACTATCCGTCGCCGCCGCATTGTGCACCGCGCCGTCAATCAGTTGCATCTGCGCTTTCATCACCAGGAAATGGCAGCGGCACAATATGATATCAACCTCTTCCTGGAGGATATCACTCCCGGTTTCTTCAAACACGCGAGCGCTAACCTGTTTATCCCCAATCCCGAGTGGTTCAAGGACAACCAGCGCCGTCATCTGCGCGGAATTGATGTTGTGCTGTGCAAAACGCGCGACGCAGAGGAAACATTTTCGCGATTGGGCAGCACAGTCCGATTCATTGGCTTTACCAGTGAAGACCGCAGCGATTCAGAACAGTCCCGACAGCGAGATAATACCTTTTTACACCTGGCAGGGCGCAGTTGGCAAAAAGGCACAGAACCATTGGTATCACTCTGGCGACAACACCCGGAATGGCCGACTCTGACTGTAGTTCAAAATGCCAGAACCTACAGTCAATCGAAGGTTGCACCTATTGCTGCACCCAATATCAAGCACATTCTTGAACGCCTGGATGATGCGGCGTTGCGACAATTTCAGAACAGTCACGCCATCCACCTGTGCCCCTCGGAGGCCGAAGGTTTTGGACATTGTATAGCCGAGGCAATGAGCTGCGGCGCATTGACACTGACCACCAATGCGCCCCCAATGAACGAGTTGATCACCGCTGAACGCGGCATCCTGGTTGACTACAACAGAACTGCCAAACAGCGCTCAGGCGCCAACTACTATGTGGATCCCGCCGATCTGGAGCGCAAGATTCAGGGCATCATCGCGATGGACGAGCAGTCAAAGAAAGAACTGGGCGACAACGCACAGCGCTGGTATCGTGAGAATGACCACTTGTTCCGCACACGCTTTGTCGACGCTCTGGAAGCGTCCCAGTCCAACGGCTAGCTCCATAGCCTATACAGCCGGCAAGACCCGCATACAGCAATAGATGCGCTGCAGTGGCGGGAACAGAGGTAACGGCCCTCCCCTATAGCGAACCGACATCCTTCCTGTCATACACAGCAACCTTTCAAGTTATTCATAGATATCTCCAATCCGTTTTTATTTTGTTCTATACTGCGTGCAGTACCAACGAGGCGCACTGGTCCCCGGCAAGCGTCATCCCACTCGCACAGAGCAACGGTAACACCTACCCTCCTTCCGATAAGACTCACTCATGAAAAAACGCCTTGCGCGATGGCTGTTGCGCCTCACTGGTTGGCAACTGTCTGGCACGCGCCCACAGTACGACCACTACGTACTGATCGCAGCGCCTCATACCTCGAACTGGGATTTTCCATTGATGCTGTTGTTCGCAGCCGCATTCGACATCAAAGTCACATGGATGGCAAAGCACAGCCTGTTCTTGCCCCCGATGGGCTGGGTACTGCGCGCGATGGGTGGCATGCCGATCACCCGCAACAAAAACCAGAACGTCGTTTCCGCGATGGTCGCCGCTTTCGAGACAGTACCCCACCTGGTGCTGGTGGTCCCCACAGAGGGCACCCGGGAAAAATCTGAATACTGGAAATCCGGGTTTTACCACATCGCTCGCCAGGCGGGCGTGCCCATTGTTCCGTCCTTTCTCGACTTTGGTAACAAGCGGGGCGGCTTCGGGCCGCCCCTTAGCGTCACCGATAACGTACAAAACGATATGCAATATTTTCGTGATTTCTATTTTGGGATGATCGGAAAGTTCCCCGAGCAA
This sequence comes from Halioglobus japonicus, assembly GCA_902705825.1. Classification (GTDB taxonomy): domain Bacteria; phylum Pseudomonadota; class Gammaproteobacteria; order Pseudomonadales; family Halieaceae; genus Marimicrobium. The sequence continues at coordinate 9,437 of CACSIL010000019.1, forward strand.
TTCGGCCCGGTACGTCTGCGGGAAGAGGACAACACAACACCTTAGTGCACCACCGCAATGTTCCCTGATGCTCTGGACCAGTGGCGCACAATCACTGATAGAATTATCGTCGGCCGCTCAGGCCAGCAACCGTAGTCAATCATCTAGCCCATCACCCAGATGTGATGCGGCACGGGGAGTAAACCATGAGACAGGAAGTGCACGCCAACGTGCTTATCGAACTGCCACGCGATAAAGCCTGGGAAAAACTGCGGGATATTTCCCTGGCACACAACTACGTGCCCGGCATCGTCAAAACCGAGATTGTAAGCGCGCAGGCTGAGGGTGTTGGCGCCAGCCGCTATGTCTACCGGAACCAGAAAAGCTACATACAGGAAACCATAGAAGAATGGCAGGAGGGCAGCGGCTTTCTGATCCACCTGCACAGGGGTGACAAGCCCGCCCCGCCTTTCAAGGACGCCTGGTTTCGATATGCGTTAGAGGATGCGGACCAGGGGCAAACGCGCCTGACGACCAGCCTTATCTACGAAATGCCCTGGGGCCGTCTGGGCGCATGGCTCGGTGAAAAAATGGCCGGCTTTGTGCAGGCCACTATCAACGATGTCGCCATCGCCATGAAGCTGTATTACGAAACAGGCAAGCCCACTACAGCAAAGGCGCTGAAAGAGTATAAAGCATCGACTAAATAGCGTATTGGTGACAAAAAAAATGGCCGCTCCCTGTGGGGAGCGGCCATTGTCCTGCGATAACTAGCTCAGGTGTTTAGAAGGTACGCTTGACGGTCAGGGCAATATTGTCCCTGTCCTTGATAAACGCTGCAGTACCATTTTTCTGCGGGCCGTAGTACATATTGTAGTTCAGCGCGATGTTCCACACCTGTTCGATGTCGATAGAGCCACCAATGCTGGCGTTGCCGACTTTCTCGTTACCACCGGCTGAGTTCGGCGCCTGCTTACAGCTGATAGCGTAGCTCACACTACCCAGTGCGCTGAAATCCCAACCTGGACGTACCTGGTACCAAGTCGGCTTGAATACGCCGCCGATGTGCGAGCACAGGTTGTCATCCTTGATGTAGGTGTTCGCCTTGTTCTCGAAATCGTTGAAATCGAGCAGTTGTGACAACGTCAGTTCTGCAAGATAGGTACCGCCGTCCCACAGGCCCCATTCGCCATCGAGGAAGCCAAGACCGTTGATCACGATATGTGCTGTATCACCCGTCGGGCCAGGATAGTTACCTTTCGTGTCGACATCGGCTGCTGAGACGTAAGAAGCACCCAGGCTAGCTGTCAAGTCAGGAGAAAGCGCGTTGTTCAGACGAACCACAAAGTCTGCACCCCAGCTTATGTCCCACATCTGCTTGGAGAAAGACAAACCGAATACATCGATATCTTCCTTGTAAACCCAACCGTAGAGGCCCAGCAGTGTAGCGTTGGTATCAGCCGCTTCTGAAATCATACCGGGCGTTACGCCACCGGCTGAATAAAGACCACTGGTGAGCCGGTCTGTCGCATTCATATAGATCGCTGAAACTTCCAGATCCCAGGGCTCGATGTAGTAGCCCACATTGATACCCCAATCTCCGGAGTCCTTGCTCTTGTAGTCAATTGACCGGAAACAACCCCGGGTATTGGGGCCGGCAATATTCGCTGCAGCTGTCAGACACTCAGAGTGCTCTGTCAGCAACTCGTTCAAGCTGAAGTACGTACCGGCGGCAGGCCAGCGCAGCGGCTCAAAGCCCATTGCGTAATAGGCACTGATGCTCCATCCGCCGGAAAGCTGCAACGTGGAAGAGATCTTGTTATTGGGAATGAACAGCTCTTTGGCTTCACTGCCCGGAGTACCCAGACCCTTGGCGAGGTCGAGCGCCGCCATGGAGCCCGCAAAGCCGTGTATCGCACCGGTAGCCAGCAGGCTTTGCCCCCAGTAGATGGTGTGACGACCGACGCGAACGTTGGCAGAAGCATTTTCAGAGATATCGAAGTTCGCAAACACAAACGCGTCAAGTAATTCACCACCGCGGTAGTGCAAATCTTTCGCCGCGTCGTTGTACTCGCCGGGCTGTACCGTCAAATATGCGAAAGTAGAATAAGGTTCGTTGCCGGCTTTGTTGATGCCGTTAGAGGGATACGCGCTGCCGTCGTAGGCAAAGTCATACCAACCCGCTCCACTTATCCTGAAGCCCATTTTGTCTTTCCAGATCACATCCATCTCAGACAGCAAGTCAACCCGTTGGCTGACAAAATGCCCCTGCTTGACGGAGAAATCCGCGTCATCGGCGATACCGGCTGCTGTGCGGTTCGGACCACCATCTGACCGGGTGCGGTCTGGGTCATAAACCGACGGATCCATATCTTCGACACGCATCATAAGGTTGCCCTTGATGGTGTTATCCCAACGGATATCCCAGTCACTGGGTGTATCGAACTTGAACGCTTGCGCGTGCATGCTGGCAGCACTAGCAGTGGCAAGAACTGAAACGGCGAGCAATTTCTTCATCTTTTGACCATCCATTTTAGAGTTATAGAGGGCGGGTATACGAGATACCAAGTTACCCTTTTTACTGGCTGACGGGCTTCAGTGCGGTGCTTCAGCCTCTATTTTCAGATCGAATACTACAGGACTATCCTCTCATGTCCAATGCGAAAAATGTGTACTATCTGCGTAAATTAGTCACGGTCAATTTCTGTCCCCTCCGCGACTTAACGGATTCCGATCTGCAACTCAACGCGCAGCGTATCTGCGCTGTTACTCTGCGGAACCACGATACGCGTCTCCCCGGTGAATTCGTGCTGCGCGGCCTTAACCGCCTCGGCTAATTGCGCAAGCGCCGCCGCCACTGCCTCACCCTCCCCTTCAAACGACTGGGAGGCGCATTTAAAGGATTCCGTTGTCCTCACCCGAAACCGGCCGCTGCCACCGGTAGAACCGCGAAAGGGTGCGCCCAATTCCACATCAACCCCCGCCTCGCTGCGCGGATCGCCGGTCAAAATGATTTGCAAGGGGCCATCGGCGCTGCCACCTGACTTGGCCAGGCTCACATATAGCTTGATCAGGGTGCCCCGCAGCGCGGCCATTGTTTCGTCCAATGGTTTCGTCGACTGCATGTAATACAACGACATCGGGGGAACAGTTTTTATCTCAAATGCCGCGGGGGCCTCCTCCTGTGCAGGAGAATCAGCAGGGGTGTCCACATTGCTTTTCACGAGCGTACCTGTGGCCTTCATCTGTTTATCATTTTGCCCGTAACAGATACCCACAATCCCGCTGAGCTCGTCCTCCGTAGCGGGCGGTCCGTCCATGAAACGAAGCCACTGCCCTGCCTGTGCATTCACGCCCCCGATCAGCGTCGCATTGATGAAGGAACGGCGCGCGCCCACTTCATCACCCAGCTTCAGCTGGCTGACACCCAGCAGCAGATTGGCACGACCTACGTATTTGTCGGGCAGTGGTTTGCCGCAGGCCAGGAGCATCGTTTGGTACATATTGTCAAAATCCGCATCTTCCATCTGCAATTGGGCCAAATACAGATACAGCTCGATATCCCCACTCAATTTCGCGGCCTGCTGCAAGGCCTTGCGCGCCTTCTGTTGCTCTCTGGCTTGCAACCAGAACTCGAACAGCCGGCGGTACGTCGTTGCATTTTGCGACACCGCTTGCGCCGCCAACGCATTCTCCAAAACGTCTGCAGCGCCGTAGGGGTTGTTGTTGGCCGCGTGCAGGCTGGCCAGCAGCAGGATATCGCGCTCGGTAAACGGCACGCCTTTATCACGCGCCAGAGCGAGCTGATCGAGCGCCTGCTTCTTTTTATTCTGCTGCAGATACACCGATGCCAGCAGATGCCAGTTCTGCGCGTCGTCCGGCTGCAACTCCAGCAGGCGACCGAGCAGCACCTCGCACTGCGCAAACGCACCCGCGTGGTAATACAGCGCCAGTGCCTGTTGCATCTGCGCGGCATCCATCGACAACCCGGCCTTTTGTATACCATCCAGGGCTGCAACGACTCCCACGTACTTACCCAGATGGTGTTGCGCACGGGCCAGCAACAGGAAATCCCCAATCTCAGGCACCAGATCAATACTGAGAATTTTCTGCAGCGTCTGTGCTGCCGCCGGGTAATCCTTTTTCAACAGATAAACCTGCGCCAGCTCGCGCAACATTTCGCGATTGGCAACATCTGAAAGCCCTTCTGCTGCCAGCGCCTGCTGATAGAAATCGATAGCCTTGTCGTACTGCTTGGCCTCGACGTAGTGCCGGGCCAGGTGACGGCCAGCACTGGATTTAGCGTAGGACTCCTCAATGCTGCCCAGTTGTTGCTCCAGCTCCTCGATCGACAGCCCGGCGCCCTTGGCCCAGTCACCTTCATTGGGCGTTATCAGCACTTTGCTGCGGTACTGGCCATCGTCTGCGGCGGCAACATGAGGCAAAGCCACAGCCCAGAGCAGGCAAATACACAGTGCTGCAACGCCGGTATGCATTTTCTCAGTCAACATTCGGTAAATTCTGTGGGTAGTTCTGCCACTTTACTTCCACTTTCTGCGTCAGTATCACGTCGCCTTTCAAGTCACCGGAAAAGCTGATGCGGTAGGTCCAATCTTCGACAGCCGCGATGACTTTTTCTTCAAAAACACCGCGTGGGCTGGCGTCCAATACGCGCACATCCCTGGTTCTGCCCTGGGCCGTGACCGAGAATGCCACCAGTACCCAGCCGTCAATTTTATTCTGCCAGGCCACCTCCGGCACATTCGGTCGGCGGGTGTCGAAAGGCACCACCTCTATATAGCCCTGGGCATCCTGCCCACCGACAACGACCTCGCCACTGCCGCCACCCAGCGGCGCACTCCAGCGTTTACCGGATGCGGCTATATCAATATCCCCCGCGCCCAGATCGAGCGCTGGAATTTCCAGCGTATCGGCGGGAACGGGTGCTGCGGGACTAACGGTGGCCACCGTAAGCGGCTCCATCGTAGGTTCGTCCAGCGCTTCCGGCTCCGCTTCGGGCTCCGGCTCTTGGGGCGGTGGTTCATCGGGCTCCTGCTGGATGATCTGCACGTCGTTGTAGACCACGACCGGCACCCCCTCCTCCTTACCCCGCTGGATAAGGCTGTGCATGAACAGAAAAACCACCAGCGTAATCAGCAGTGCACCAACCAGGGCGGGGATCACTCGCATCGTTTGAACCCCGTTTACTCCGCGCGCTTGTCGGCGGCGATGGCGATACCCTCGACACCGGCCAGGCGTACCTGATCCATGATATCCACCAGCACCCCGGTTGCAGAGTCCGCATCCGATTGAATAATCACCGAGCCTTCGGGGTTGTCGGCATGCAACCGCGCCACAATGGCGCGCACAGAGCGGGGGTCCACCGGCCGACGGTCGACCCACACTTCACCGGAAGCCGTTATAGCGATAAAAATATTGGCGTTTTCCTGGTTAGCGGCCGTTGCCGCCTGCGGTGTATTTACTGTTACACCGGACTCCTTTACGAAGGAGGTCGTAACGATGAAAAAGATCAGCATGATGAAGACGATGTCCAGCATCGGCGTCATGTCCAGCTCAGTCTCCTCCTGTACCGGGATGTGACGTCTTGCACTCATGCTTGCACTCCTGCGCTTGCCGTATCATGTGATACCAGCCTGTCCTTCAACTTACTGGCTTCACGATCGGCTAGCCGCCGCAGGCGCACGGTAAAATAAATACCAGTGAGTGCAACCACCAGCCCCGCCATAGTGGGAATGGTGGCGCGGTAAATACCACGCGCCATTGCCTGAGCATCGTCATTGCCGCTGATCGCTATCACTTCAAATACTCCGATCATGCCCAATACCGTACCCAGCAACCCCAACAGCGGACACAACGCCACCAGCATCTGGATAAAAGGCAGCATCGCGCGCAATTCCAGCTGTACTTCAGAAATGATGGATTCGCGGATTTTTTTCGCGCGCCACGAGATGCGATCCTCGCGGCTACTCCACTGCTCGATCCACTGCGCAGCACGCCTGGGCCAGGTGAAACGCACAAACCACAAACGCTCCAGAATCAGCAGCCAGAGCAGCAGGCAGGTAGCAAAGATCACCCACAGTACCGGGCCACCCTGATCAATCAGATCCAGTACGGCATTCGTAACTGCAAAGAGAGGATTCACCGCGCGCGCTCCTGCTCTTCGGCACTTCTGGCGAGGACGCCCGCGCATTGTTCATCGAGACGCTGGATCATTGATCGCGATAAGTAGGCAATAATGCTGTGACTGAAAAGCAATGGAATGGCCACAACAAGACCCAGCACGGTGGTCACCAGCGCCTGGGAAATGCCGCCAGCCATCAGCTTCGGATCGCCGGTGCCAAACAGGCTGATAGCCTGGAAGGTGAGTATCATGCCCGTCACCGTTCCCAGCAACCCTAACAGGGGCGAAGTGGCGGCCAGCAGTTTGATCACACCATTGCCGCGTTCCAGCGCCGGCATTTCAGCCAGAACCGCTTCATCCAGTTTCAACTGCAGCAGTTCATCATCGTGTAGATCAATGCCTTCGACCGACTTCAAAACACGGCCAAGCGGGTTTGAAGCTTTGGGCGCTTGCAGGTTTTTCAGCTGACTGCGAATGCGAAAGTACACCGCACCCAGATAGACGCCACGCCAGCAGGCCATCAACATACCCAGCGTTCCAAGGCCGATAATAATTAGACCAATCATGCCACCCTGGTCGATGCGCTCGCGCAGACTGGGTGTATAACTGAGCATGCCCAGCAAGCTGCCTCGGCTGGGATCAAGGGTAATCGATGAAACCACACCGGGCTGCTGCGCAAACTCATTGGCGGCCTCGCGATAGCGAGCCGCGGGTTGCCGACTCAATACCAGCAGTTCACCGGTCTCGGGCACGAAACGTAAAAACTCGCCGTCGCTAAACGCGGAAAATGGACCGATGCGCAGCACATTGCGCACAGTGGCGCTACCATTAGGCTGCACCACTGGTGTTTCAAATGTAGTGATCTGAGCGGCCTCCGTCATCTCCTCCTGCAGTAATACCCACAGCGCCTGAATCTCATCGATACTGGGGTGTGTGGTTGCCGAGGCGAGTTCCTGCAGCTGCTCTCGCCGCTGAGGAAATTGCGCGCTGATCATGGAATCCTGTAACACCGCGGAGAAATCACCGGAGAACTCCCGGAACGTGCTGGCCAGATCACCCATCTCCTGGACGGCCTCCTCCAGCTGCGTTTGCAAACTTTCAATCTGCGCCGCATTTGATTCAGTGACAGCCAGCAGCGGCTGATTTTGCTGCTTGTTCCGTTCAAATTCGCGTCGCGACTGCGTCAACAATTCCTGCTGTTGCTGCTTGTCGCGCAGGAATCGCTGTTCCCGCTGGGCATTGCGCGCCTGCTGCTGTCGTTGGGCCTCACGCACGGATTCCAGCAACTGATTCAGATCGGTAATTTGCTGCTCAGGTAGTGCCTCCTGCGCCGATACCACCACTGCCTGCGATAGACTCACCCACACACAGGCTGCCAACACTGTCCTCACCACAGCCTTCACGATGCATCTCCCGGCGCTTTCATCGGCAACTGCAAGAGCTGCGGCGCTACCTGATTCCTGGCTACCCGCAATGCCTGCGTGATATCGCGATTAAACTCAGAAGCCAGTGGCAGCCACTGCTCCTGTTCGCCGCTCCAATAGCCGCTGTTCGCACCATCCAGCGACTGAAAATACAATGCCACCCTGCCTATTCGAAGGAATTCGACGGAAAGTTCCTCGCCCTGCCACTCCAGAGGCCCACGCCAGGCTTCAATATTGCTGCCATAGCCCTGCTCCAGTTGATACGCTTCGAGCAGCAAGCGGAATTTTGCCGACACCGATAAGTCGGCCTCGTTCAGTCGTCGCTTCAACAACAGGACCCCGTTGATGCGCTCTTCGTGATGGAATGGCAAATCCAATACGACAAATTTCTCCAGCGCGTCGGCCATGCTGCGCATCAGCGGCACAATCCGCTGGCGTGTGATAGACGCCTGGGCTATCTGCCGCTGCAGTTCCTCAATTTGTATACGCTGCGCCTGTTCCAGCCCCTCCAGCTCACGTGTATAAGCCGCTTGATACTCAACCCCGTCCTGCAGCCGGCGGTATTCTTCCAGCAGCGCCCGGGTCTCGCCCGACAGTTTGTCGATTTTTTTCTGCGATGAGGCGGCGCTGCTGTTAGTGCCAGACACAACACTCAAACTCTCTTTGACGTCTGCTGCCAATGCATTGGGTACCCACGACGACAACAACGCCGCGAGGCCTGCGGCTACAGCCTTGTACATACAACGGTGCATTATCCAGTTATTCCTTCTATCAATAGATTCGAGTCGCGTACCCGCTCATACAAAAACGGCCATCAAAATACAATGATGGCCGCCTAATAAGCGCCTGTTTCAGACCGGTCTAACTCAGGCCGTCTGGGAAACATCCTTGGGCTTGATCAAGAATACTGCCAGTGCCGGCATCAGGATCAGCGCGCCGAACATATTCCAGATAAACATGAAGGTAAGCAATATACCCATATCAGCCTGGAACTTGATCGGTGACAGCGACCATGTGACAACACCCGCTGCCAGTGTTACGCCGATCAATGCCACGACACGACCGGTAAAGTTCAGTGTCTCGTAATAGGCCGTAGTGAGATCCTTGCCCTCGCGGGTTTTCGCCAGAATAACGGTCAATACATACAGCGCGTAGTCGACACCGATACCTACACCCAGTGCAATCACCGGCAGCGTCGCAACTTTAACGCCGATGCCCAACCACACCATCAACGCCTCACAAAGGATCGAGGTGAGCATCAGTGGCAGCACTGCGCAAATCACACCAGGAACCGAACGGAAAGTCAGAAGACACAGCAGTATTACCGCGCCATACACGTAGAACAGCATTTCCGTATTCGCTTTCTTCACGATGATGTTGGTCGCCGCTTCAAAACCGGCGCTACCAGCAGCACCGAGGAATTGAATATCTGCGCTCGGCCACTCTTCGTTAAATTGTTCCAGCGTATCGACCACCCGGGTAAGCGTCTCTGCCTTGTGATCAGACAGATAAATAGGCATCGGCCATATCGAACAACCGGGATCGACATAATCCAGGTTTGCCAGTTCTGTCACAGAGTAATTGATGGTGTCCTGGTTGCGGAACAACGCTTCCCACTTCGGAAAGCCTTCGTTGAGGCCCATCATTATCTGCCGGGTACGAATATTCAGGCCGCTGACATCCTCAACACCTTCGAGCTGACGCATACGCCACTCCAGCTCATTCGCCAGGCTCAGGCCCTCGTGATCGATACACCCATTTTCTTCTGTTTTCACAATAACCGCGAAGACGTCGGTGCTGACTGAGTAATTATTGATCATAAACTCAACATCACGGTTGTATCGGGAATCAGCCCGCAGTTCCGGCGCACCGGGATCGAGATCACCTATGGCCAAATCCTGCGCGACGTACAAACCACCGCCCGCCATCAAAACGCTTATGAAAATGGCCGCTGCTGCAGGTCCTTTTTTAGTGAAGGACAACAGGAAGCGCCAGAGCACGTGCATATCCTCGGCACTTTTCACTTCTCGACTGGCCAGTGAGGCGCATTTCTTACCAACACCTGTATAGGACAGTGCAACCGGAATCAGGATCAAGTTGGTGAAGATCAGTACAACCACACCGATACTGGCCGTGATCGCCAGATCCTGAATGACCTGAATCTGGATGATCATCAGGACTGCGAAGCCGACGCCATCGGACAGCAGCGCTGTCACACCGGCCAGGAACAACCGCCTGAATGTGTACCGTGCCGCAATATAGCGGTGCGTACCACGCCCGATATCCTGTATTACGCCATTCAGCTTTTGCGCGCCATGGCTCACACCAATGGCGAAGACCAGAAACGGCACAAGAATTGAGAAGGGGTCCAACTCATAACCCAACCACGCCAGGATACCCAACTGCCACGTCACAGCGATCAGTGTGATGAAAATCACCATGACCGTAGAGCGAATGCAGCGCGTGTACCAATAGAGCAGTATGGTCGCGATCACAACGGCTACTGCAAAGAACCCCATAACGGCAAACAAACCGTCGATGAGATCCCCAACGAGCTTCGCAAAGCCGATAATGTGTATCGATTTGTCAGGATCATCTGCGGTGAAGCGATCGCGTACGTCCTCCAGTTTATTACTGAGATCTGCGTAATCGAGGCGCTCGCCTGTCTCCGGGTTTTTATCCAGCAACGGCACGATAATCGTCATCGATTTCATGTCGTTTGAAACCAGGTCACCGAGGATGCCCGCTCGGACCATATTGAGCTGAATTTCCGCGATAGACTTCGGTGAATCCGGATCGTAATCGCCGGGAATAACTGGCCCGCCCTCAAAGCCTTCCTCTGTCACCACACGCCATCGGGTGTTAGGCGTAAACAGGGATTTCATTCCGTTGCGATCGACACCGGGTACGAAAAAGATTTCGTCGCTGACTTTTTCCAGATACCTGAGGTTCGCCGGGGTAAATATATTTCCTTCTTTGACGGCGACGACGATACGCAGGTTGTTGCCAAGCCCCTTCAGTCCATTCTGATTAGCCTGATAATTGAGTACGTACTCATGCGCCTTCGGTAGTGTTTTCTCAAAGCCTGCCTGTAGTTGGATTTTTGTCGCCTGATAACCAAGTACAATGGTAACCAGTGCGCACAGAATCAAAACAATACCGCGGTGATTAAACACCAACCGTTCGAGCAAACTACCAGACTGATAGTCAAACTCCCTGAGATTTCCAATAACCGGCAGATCTGACTGGGTTGCGTGGGCCATTACTTATTCTCCAAATTCTGTTATTTCGGCAACTTAACTTTGCGAATACCGTTAGGACCACCCAACAACAGCGTGCCGTCCGGACCTTCTGCGACTGCATAAATATAGCCGCTGCTGGTATAAAGCTGCCCACCGCCCGCTATCGGTACGTTGGCAAAGCTGACCCCGTTGTTCTTGCTCACCAATACCTCGCCGCCAATGCCCACCGCCACGAGGCGACCATCAGACAGCTGTATAGAATCGACAATTGCACTGGTAGGCGGTTTTTTCACCGTTTTCCAAGTGACGCCGACATCGTTTGTGAGAAACATATTGCCACGCAAGCCGCCTATTACGAGACCTCCTTTGGCGGTATTGACGATGGTGAAGAAGCTCCCTTCCCAGGGCACATTCTCTACCCTTTCGGCGATTTCCTCATTGATGTCGATAGACAACAAAAGACCGGCCTCGCCACTTGCAAAGAACTTACCCTTTCCGGGCAGCGGGGCGAAATCGAATATATGGAAGAAGCCGTCGTTCTCGATATTCTCCAGTACAGGAACCCAATCCTTGCCGCCATTTTCAGTTTCAAGTGTCATACCGTAGGCGCCCAGGGCATAACCGTGGTCCTTGGTAGGGAATGAGACTCTGAATAAGGGCTTATCCGCGCCCTGTGATATCGCGAACTCCATTTCTTCGACCAGATAAGGCAAATTCTCGTTCTCGGGATCGGCTTCCGCCAACGCCTGATAATATGCCAGACCTTCCTTGCCGTAGCGCAGGCCGTCGTATTGCTTCACCCAGGTTTTTCCACCGTCACTGGAGTGCAATATCACGCCCTCATGCCCTACCGCCCAACCCAGTTCCGGTGTAGGAAAGTCGATATCAAGAATACTGCTGCGCACAGGGACCTCAGCCTGTTCCCAGCTTTCGCCGCCGTCATCTGAATACAATATATGCCCGTGCTGCCCGGTGGCAAAATAGCGATCGCCAAATTTATTGATGGAGTAAATCAGGGATTGGGATGCCAACTCACTTGGAATGGCCGGCAAGTCCAGCACATCATACTTTTTTGATTCTGGCGCCGCCGAGGATGTCGCTGCCAGAGTCAGGGCGCATATCAGCACAACTATTTTTAACTTCATATCACGACTTCCATTACTAACAATCATAAGGAGAGAATCCAACCATCGCGATTCCCTTCAAATCAGCAGCACCGACATTCTTCTGAGCGGACGCATCTCGGGGAAAAAAACCCTGCTGCTAAGCACACACCCTGAACATTACGAATTCCAACTGTACTCTGTGAGTTTAGCTGATCCATGAGCACCTGCTGCCAATTTGTTATTAAACGGCCTCATCAGTAGAGTTCTGCTCTCCACATTTTGCTGCTTTCCCGTGCCAGCTATGCGACCGGGCGGATCGACTCCAAGTAACAACAGAGCCATGCCGGTTTGCGCCAATCATATCAGCTATTACTAATGGAACAACACCCGTGGCGTTTGAATTCCCAAATTCCTTCGGGTGATCGAGTACCACGGGACGCTCACACCCCAGATGGGGCACAGCGTTATCAAACATGGACGAATCAAAGCGCGCCTGAATATCCAGAGTTCTCGCCCACGGACGCTGCCAGGATGAGTCAGGTCAGCACCACATGCCGCAGCAACTGCCCATAGCCATGAAATTCCGGCACCTCATCCAGCGCCCGATGTTTGCGCAAGTGCTCACGAAGTGCCTTGAGTTTGTAGCAAGGCACACTGGCCATGAAGTGGTGTTCCATATGGAAGTTCACACCGCAGGGCGCGAAGATTATGCGCTGCCACCAGGGCGCATCCACTGTGCGCGTGTTCAAGCGTGAATCCGGGTCAAACAAATCTGGCACCGCAGCATGCTCCGCAATCTGGCGCACGCGTATGATGAACATAAAAACCGTCATATAGGCCACCACCCAAAGCAGGTAGGTCCAGGCGATACCGCAGGCAGCCAGAATCAGGAACAGCACCAGTTGCACCAGTAATTGCTGCACAAACGGCAGCGCCGACGCGCGCTTTTCGTTGGAAATAACACCTGATGCCCCGCGAAAAATGTAAGACATCAGCTTAAAGCCTGTCTGGCCCGTCAGGTCGCGAATGGCCTTGCGACGAAAGCTCGCACGCGATATCGGGTAGGCCTGGTAGTTGGGCAGATCGGGATCTTCATGGCTGCCCGCCTTGCGGTGGTGCTCAAGATGTCCGCGCGCATAGGATGGCTGATCATTCATGACCGGCAGTGCGCAAAGCCACTGGCCAATCACATCATTTAGCCGCGCTGAGCGAAACAATGTGCGATGCCCGCAGTCGTGCATCAGTATCGACAAGGCCAATTGCCGCCCCGCAAGCAGGATCACCGCAGCCACAATTGTCAGCGGATTGGGCCAGGATGCAACTGTGGCAAAAATAGCCGCAATAAAGAACCAGTTACCCAATACCATTGCGCCGGCCTGCCAGTCACTCTTGGCGGTGAAGTACGCAATCTCATCACGCGTCAAATAATCACTTACCTTCATCAACCACTCCGGACCCTGCAATACACGCATCACTTATCAGCCAGCAGTATATACAGGCCGTAACGCACGGTTAAGCGTGCAGCCGAGGTAATAGCATAGCTATTGCTAACTTAATCAACGACGATGCGTTGCCATTAGGGAAAATTGCTGTCCAATGCTCCCTCGCCGCTGCAATCGCGCTGAAGGTCGCTCGATCCGATAATCGACCAGGCTTCCTCTGCCGAATCAACAATGCAAAAGAGCGACAAATCGTTCTCGGCGACCACGCCTTCTTCCACCAGACGGTCAAAGTCGATAACACGCTCCCAGAATTCCCGCCCCAGCAGCAATACGGGGAGCGCAGGCATTTTGTGCGTCTGGATAAGTGTCAGCGTTTCGAACAATTCATCGAGCGTGCCAAAACCGCCCGGACACGCAACAAGGGCTTTTGCACGCTTGAGAAAGTGCATCTTGCGAATCGCGAAATAGTGAAACTGAAAACACAGCTCTGGAGTGACAAAGGCATTGGGGGTCTGCTCAAACGGCAAGACAATATTCAGCCCTATACTTTTTCCACCGGCCTCCATGGCACCGCGGTTGGCGGCTTCCATAATCCCTGGCCCGCCGCCGGTAACGACTGTCAGTTCAGACTGACTCCCACTTAGTGCATCTGCCGTAATCAGCCGCGATAACTCTCTCGCTTCGTCATAGAAACGACTGTTATAGACCACTCGCTCCGCCACTTTAACCTTGCGAGCCAGGGCCGCATCATCTGGCCTGTCGGCCAGACCTGCTCTGGCATGCTGTAAGCGCTTTGTCGCAGTTTCGAAATCGGGAATCCGTGAACTGCCGAAAATAACCACCGTCGAATGAATTCCATACTCATCCTGCAACACATCGGGCTTGAGCAACTCCAACTGCAGCCTTACGGAAAGGAGTTCATCCCGTTCCATAAAAGCCTCATCGGTATAGGCCAGCTTATAAGTCGAGGAGTTGCATTGATCGCTGTGAACAGGACCCTGTGCCGCGTGCGTATCCTCACAGCCGCCGGACTGTGCCGCTGTGGGTTTTGTTGGCCCTACCATGAGATTCTCATCCTGTCGTTTCCTGGAACCTTATTCAGAACGTGATAGCCTCGCCCTTTTTCGCTATTTCAGCCGCCCAACCTTTCTCGGAGAGAAAATCACGGAAGGCCGATTTTGCGTTCTGCTCTCCGTGCACGAGATAAAGCCTGGGGCGAGCCTTGGCAAAATTACTCAGCCAATTGAACAACTGTGATTGGCTGGCATGTGCCGAAAAACCACCGATGGTGTGAATCTTAGCGCGCACAGCTATCTCGTCTCCACCGATTCGAAAGACTTTAGCACCATCAACCAGAGCCCGCCCGGGTGTCCCCACAGCCTGGTAACCGACGATGATGACATGTGCATTTGTCTTCCACAGATTGTGTTTGAAATGATGCCTAATACGCCCCCCGGTGCACATGCCGCTGCCCGCAATGAAGATCGCGCCAGACTCAATTCTGTTGAGCGCCATGGACTCTGCAGTGGTTGTCGAATAGCGCAGAACCGGCAAGAACGAATGCAAGCTACTGCTTTTTCCGCGGTTAATGGTTTCGGCATCCTCGGCATTGTAAACATTCTGGTAACGGTGATAAATTTCTGTCACAGCGATCGCCATCGGGCTATCCAGATAGACGGCCTGCTGCCTCAGCTTACCCCGCTGGTAGAGCTCGCCGAGCCGAAAGATAATCTCCTGCGTGCGCCCTACAGCAAACGATGGAATCAGAATGTTGCCGCCATTCTCAGACGCTTCCTCGATTATCTGTTCGAACTCCTCCAGGGTTTCATCCATAGGCCGATGATTGCGATCACCGTAGGTCGATTCCAGTAACAGGACATCGGCGGTTGTCACGACTTCCGGATCTTCCAGCAGCGCGGCGCAGCTATTCCCCAGATCACCCGAGAAAACAAGTTTCTTCTCCTCGCCATGCTCCTTAATAAACACTTCTACAATCGATGATCCGAGTATGTGTCCTGCATCCCGGAAGCACACATCGATGTTATCGGCCACCGCCCTGCGCTGCCTATAACTGTAGCCCACACATTGCGACAAGGTCTCTTCGACATCATCGAGGGTGTATAGCGGCTCGATCTCATCCTTGCCTGACCTGCGCCGACGCTTGTTCTCCCACTCCACATCACGCTGCTGCAAAGAGGCCGCGTCCTTGAGCATGACCTCCAGCAAATCGCAGGTTGGTTTGGTCATCACTATCGGGCCGCTGTAACCCTCCGAAGATAATTTCGGCAGGCGGCCAGAGTGATCCAGGTGGGCGTGGGACAAGACAACGCAATCCAGCGTCTGCACATCGAACGAGAAGGGCTCCGCATTCTCCCTCTCTTCTTCGCGGCGCCCCTGATAGAGACCACAATCAAGCAACACTTTGGTTCCACCCGCTTCCAGCAGATAAGCAGAACCCGTTACACCTTCCACAGCACCTAAAAACGTCAGCTTTGCCATCTCTACCTCAATTCGTTGTTATCTCGACAACGACACGGTTTACTCGGTACGCCATCATCACGGGGCTCAAGCCCCAGCTCGCTGGTGTGATGATAGCGATGTAGACACCCATTCAGTATGCGCCAAATCAACCAATTGGGTAACAGGGATGTTAGCCGCCAACAACGGGACACAGGCATAGTCGCAATTCAAACCGCTGCGGCCCGTCTTTGTGGGAGACAGGCCCAATCACTCAGAGGGCTGAGATATTCGCGCTCGGACCTGTCTCCCACAAAGACTAGAACCCGAGCAAGTCCACACAAACGATAGCGATACCTGCACACTGCGAGGCGAGCTGCCCCGGACTCGTTCAGNGGCGAATGGCCGTTTCAGTTGAGCAAGCTGGACGAGGCCGGGGCAGTTCGCCGTCGAGACACTACGATCCAATACGATCCAGTACGACCAGCACGCATCCGCCAACAACAGGATACTGGCATAGTCGCAATTCAAACCGCTGCGGNCCGNCTTTGTGGGAGACAGGCCCGATCACTCAGAGGGCTGAGATATTCGCGCTCGGACCTGTCTCCCACAAAGACTAGNANCCGAGCAAGTCCACACACAACNAATAGCGATACCTGCACACTGCGAGGCGAGCTGCCCCGGACTCGTTCAGCGGCGAATGGCCGTTTCAGTTGAGCAAGCTGGACGAGGCCGGGGCAGTTCGCCGTCGAGACACTACGATCCAATACGATCCAGTACGACCAGCACGCACCCACCAACAACAGGATACTGGCATAGTCGGAATTCAAACCGCTGCGGCCCGCCTTTGTGGGAGACAGGCCCGATCACTCAGAGGGCTGAGATATTCGCGCTCGGACCTGTCTCCCACAAAGACTAGAACCCGAGCAAGTCCACACAAACGATAGCGATACCTGCACACTGCGAGGCGAGCTGCCCCGGACTCGTTCAG
>CACSIL010000020.1 GCA_902705825.1 Halioglobus japonicus
GCTGGAAGGTGCGTGCTTGTCGAAGCCAAGATGATCATCCAGTTCTGCGTTCAAAGCCGTTTCGACGGTGATCTTCGTTAGCATCTGGCGGAACTCATTGAGATCCGCTTCCGTCTTGATATTTTTGGCTGCTGCCTGAGCAATCGCCTGTAGTTCTTTCTTGTTCATAGTGCCTATCCTCGCCCAATGGTTGGGTTAATAATAGGCAGTTACACAGATTTAGTTACAGTCTCGGGCAAGACCATCAAAATGTCCAGTATGCCTTCATTCTTTCGCGCCATGCCTTACTTCCTTGTTGCCACTCGCGCTTTACGACTTCACATTGCCTTTCAATTTCTGGCTGATATCACTTAATGGTACTTTGATTGCTTTTTCTAAGCGACACATAGAGTCAACCATGAAAGCAATAATCTGTTCCCACTGTTCACGGTCAAACACGTTCCCCGTAGTTTCAGACTTAATACGGCAAGCCCGCTTGGTTTCCAATCGCTCCCACTCTAGAGCCCCCCCAAAACTGGCTTCGAGCTTTTCCTTCAGCGCAAAAAGCTGTTCAAATATGAACTCATTTTCATCCTTGTCACCCCGGTCAATATACAATTCCGTACGCGCGTAGTTCTTTGTGATGACAAAATTGAAACCCACACCACGGACACCCGACCCAGCACCAATCCAATGGTAAACGCTAGGGCTAATATTTTGGTACAGATTTGAAGGCGAGGCATTCATCGCGGGGATCAACTGGGACCAAAAATCGCGGCGTAGTACATGCCGGGTTTTCAACTCGGTCTGCGATTCAATGTCATCCTGCGCTTTTTCAGCCATTCCAATCATGTACTCTTCAGCATCTGGTGTAGGAATGATTTGTTCTACGTTTAAGAATAATTCGTCGCCCATAGCAAAAGGGGTTGCATGGAAGCACTGAAGGCGAACTTTAAAGTTCATCAGCCAAAGTACGGTACTGGTGACTTCCTTGCGAAATCTCGCAGCGATCAATATGATCCGCTGGCTTACACCTTTATTTAGTGCCAGTTCTTCGAAATCCTGACCATCCATGAATTCTGATATACGGTCTTCGGCAGCTGCACCCGGCTCATTGATATCAAGATACTGTTGATAAATTTTGGAAATATTGGTTTTAGATAATCCGGAACAATACGAAGCGTATTTTAGTGCTTGCCACGTTACATCTCTGCCAGAGTCATCAAGCTTGTTTTCGATGATAACTAGAGCGCCCTGTTTATCTATTGCCAATAGATCAAGGCGCTCATGTGTATCTTCCCAGCCGCTGAACTCTTTTTGAATAATAAGAAGATCTTCTCCCAACACATCCGGCTGTTTAGCAATCCACTCTTGAAGATGATCGCGCTCCCGAAATCCAAGTGATGAAAACGACTTCTTTTCAAGTCTCTGAATACTGTTTGATGATTTATTAATTTTGTACATTTAAAGTCCTTTATGAATTATACCCTTCCATGTTTAGTGTAATCCCCATTTTACGCAGCAGCTATTCGGAGAAATTCATGCTGCCTTCAGCTTGAGATTGAGATTGAGATTTAGAGGATGCTCATCCATACCCAATACACACTGCGAGAGCTATGCTCTCTAACTCACTCTAGCCAAACTTAGGGAAACTACTGTTTAAACACCGCCCTTCGATGATAACTCATGTAGTCCTGATGCTTATCGGTCAAAGCNATCGCCATAGACGAGTTAATACCCAAAACCCCTGAGTCCTCCAGCTGATCAGAAACACGAATAACACCTGATTCTTCGAAGCTTATATATCCCAAATCGAACACCTTATCTAGATTGGGCAAAAGTAAGAGGCCATTGAATGGATCAAGCCGCTCCCGATTATCGGCCTTTGACCAAGGTTTGATATGCGAAGCAACGAGGAAACGAGTATCGGGGTAGCCTGTGACAGCGCAACCGCCCCATTCAAGAATCAACTGCTTTCGAAACTGGCCCTGCCCCACACGTGTATTTACCAAAGAGGCTTTGTCAGTAACGGAAAGAGTTGAGTGTTCGACAATCTGGTTCAGGTCGTGCTCAAGGTCGTTTTGGGTGACATCAGCCAAAAAATCAGCATAAGTATTTAAAGCAGCGTTATACATGCCTTTGCCGACCGCGTTGCGGGCCTCATAGATAGCCAACTGTCGGATGTCCTCACAGGCCTGTCGAAACTCATTCACGCTGGTGAACTCATGCAATGACTGCTTGATCAGCCCCGCCTCAGCCGCCCATTTTGATAGGCTTCCAGCAATTGCGCTCGAATAATTCTTCGCTGTCTTGCGGGACTTTCCTATCGAGACAAGCCATTGTTCAAAGCTCATACATCATTACATCCAAATCTGGGCTAGGGCTTTCAGACATAGATTCAGAATACCCCAATTTGTGCGAGGTAGAAAAGAGGTGCCTGTACTCGTTCTTTGGCCACTAGGTGTGAACTAAACTGGGATATACTTTCATGGCACTTCCTCAGTATCTACCAATAAATAACAACAAACCTAAAGTTCCCACACCCCTGCCGAGGATAGTTTAGACATCAAATCCCTCTCCCCCGGCAATGCCTTAACAACATACCTCAACGACCCACCTGCCTGCAGCGCATCAAACGGATAACAAGTAACCAACACCAATACATTATCCTCAGTATCAACGGACAATAACTCCCTACTCGAATCCACAACACGAACCTCATCCACCTGATACTCACGCCTTTCACCCGAGGGCACCTGAACTTGCAGCCGATGCCCCTTGCGCAGCTCCTTCAAAAACGCAAAATGCGTATCCCGATGCCCGCCAACCACCGCCGTGCCACTGCCTCCCAGTTGCGCAGACGGCAGCGCGCGACCAGGACCAAAGGCCAGTGCATTACCTGAGTCGCCTTCCAAAATAAACAGATCCACATCCAGCTCCGGAACCTGTAGCCGCCCTACCGGCCAGGTATCCGCCCAGGGCCAGGGTTTTACCACTTGCCCGTGCAGTTGCAGAGTTTCCATCCAGGCCACCTCGATCAGGATAGGCGCAAGCTGTGCCTTCGCCTGGATGATAGCTGCACCACCGAATTGCTGTATCCCTACTGACAATAGGCACAGTATGAGACCGTTGCTCCATTTTTTTCTCATCTTACTACCCAAGCTGTTAACCACCGTGTTATTCCTCATCTGACGGAACATGATCCGCCTCCTGCATCGACAACACCCGCACGACCATGGCCAGAAATAGACTAAACGTGCCAAACCAGATTTTGGCGGGGCCAGAAGTGGCCGTAGCGGGATACGCAAAATGCTGCGGGCTCTGCCCCTTGGGTCGCGTATTGGGCACAGGCGAAGTTGCGATCGGCCCCCCTGTCGGGCGAGACATAACTTCCTCCACAGCCACAAAGCTGGTGTAAGGGCTCAGCAACTGGTGGGCAAGGGCCAGAGGCAGCACCTCAGCGCGTACTTCTGTTTCGGCGCGGCCGGCCATTTTTTGATCCATCAGCCCAGCGATTTTACGTCTGGCCCATACACTGGCCACACCGTCATGGGTACCGGCATTTTCTAGCTGCGTGCTATCTGTCAGCTGCAGTTTCTGCGTCCATGCCTGCCCATTTACCAGACCACTCACGATGACATCCCCGTTGGGCATTGCCGTACCGAAGTTCGCCACCGCCGAGAGCACCTGGCCCTGGTAGAGGTCCGGCATGCGCTGGGGCCAGGCATCTACAGGCGCACTCCAGTCGATCCTGAAATCCACGGCTGCCGAGCGGGCAAGTTGCTCAAACAGCGCTGCCATGCTGTTTTCAACTTCGTTGATGTCTCCGATATGGGTGTGGGTGCCGCGCCCGAACTCGGCGGCCTTGCGCATAAACCAGCTATTGGGCGCTGAACCGATGCCCACTGTGAACAACCGGCTGTCGCCGAGGTTGGCCTCCAGTTCTTCCAGTAGTTCTGTCTCGTTACCTACCGCACCATCGGTGATGAAGATCACCTGTCGCAAACGTCGGGCTTCTTCCTCGTCGCCGGAGTGTGACAGCGCCTGGCGCAGGGCCGGCAACATTTCAGTGCCGCCGGAGGCGCTCAGCATGCGAACAAACTCCTGCGCCTTCTGCGTGAAGTGCGTGTTGGCAGGCATCGGTTCCCGGTACAGAGCTGTATAGGAAGAATTGAATTCGATGATGTTGAAATAATCCTGCGGGCGCAGCTGCTCCAACGCTCTGGACACACTGGAGCGCGCCTGCTCAATGGACACACCGCCCATGGAACCGGAGGTGTCCACTACAAAAATTAGCTCGCGCGGCATACTGGCGGGCATGCGCTTGGCGGTGGGCGGCACTACCATTAGCAGCGCGTAATACTCATCACCGAATTTTTCTGTAAACAACGCCGCCTGCGGTGCCCTGCCACTGACAGGCTGCCATTTCAGGACGAAATCCCTGTCCATTTCACTGACACCATTCACCAGATCAAAGCTGTAAACACCCGCGCTGCGCGACAGCGCAATGTCATGGTACAGAGATTCGATACGCGCCAATGGCATCCCCATATCCACTTCCGCCGTTATCTCGATCGGGTTGAGCGGCGCGTGGTCGCTGCCCATTGCAGGGTATAGAAAGGGCGATATTTCATCGGCATCGGGCACACGATCTGTCGGTGTGGCCCAGCCGAGTGCGTTGTTCACGCTCAGGGTTTCAACTGGGCTCGCCGGCTCTTGTATCTCTAGTTCTTCCCCCTGCTGTTCTGGCGACTGCACTGCAACTTCGGGCGGCGAACCCGGCATATACCGTGGCGTAATCGTCATGGGAAAGCGCAGTGAAAAAACGTCTGCCTCGTATGATACTGCCTGCACATATTCCAGACGCACGGTCACTTCCTCACCGGGGCCGATATTGGCAACCCGGTTAGTGAACAGGTTGGGACGCTGCTGCTCCACCAGGCTCGCCTTCTTGCCTGCCATCTTCGCGGCCTGATAGATTTTCTTTGCCTGCGCCCTTTCTTTGATCACGCCGATGATACGGCGATCACCCAGTTCCATTTCCAGTGCTCGCACGGCCGCACTACCCGGCAGGGGAAAGACATACACGCCCTCCAGATAGCGATCCGTATCATTACGGAATGTCTGCTCCACCTGCACGATCGCGATCATGCCGTTGATATCGAAGTGGACCTTACTGGAATGGATCACTGCCGGTATATAGCGGCCACTGGCGTCCTCCCTCATCAGCAGATGCCCGCTGCCAACGCCATTGGGGCCTATGTCCTCGTGCTGCTCTGTCTCAAGCGGTTCTGTGACGGCGGCTCTGGCGGGTGCAACCGACAAGAGTAGTAGCCATAGGCTGCCAACTATCACGGCGGGTATACACCGCACTACCAGCCGCAGGGGTGCGCTGCCCGGCGGGCTTGCGGCCTGTGCGCGGTAGTGCCAAAGGTAACTTTTGTAAGCCATACGATCTCTCCTTGTGTTTACGCTATTTAATGAGATCGATATGGCAAAACACGGGACTAACTATGGCTTTTTGCTGATGAATAATGGCAAATTGTGGCAGCCTCTTGAGATCGGCTCCCTTATTTGGAACTATGGGCGCCCGCACTACGAGAGCCAGGACATATAAGCAATGCCGCACCATATCGCCATCGTTGAGGATGAAGCCGCCATTGCCGCCAATTATCGCGATGCGCTGCAGCGCAGAGGCTTTCAGGTCTCTCTGTATACTGATCAGGCCAGTGCCAGCGCCGCGTTTCGGCAGCAACTTCCCGATTTCGCCATCATTGATATAGGCCTGGGCGATGACATGGATGGCGGCTTCGAATTGTGTCGGGATTTACGCAGCCGCTGCCCGGAGCTGCCGATTGTTTTTCTTACGGCGCGGGACTCGGAGTTGGATATGATTTCTGGCCTGCGACTCGGTGCCGACGATTACTGGACCAAGGACATCAGCCAGGAGTACATGCTGGCACGCATAGCAGCACTGCTGCGCCGCACCAAAGCGCTACGTTCACCGGAGCAGCAGGAAGACACCCTGCAACAGGGGGCACTCACGCTGAATGTAGAGCGTATGACAGTCAACTGGAATACCGAGGCCATCGATATGACGCTCACGGAGTTTCGCATAGTGCGTGAGCTGGCACGGCGCCCCGGGCAGATAAAATCTCGCCAGCAACTGATGGACGCAGCGGAAGTGGTTCAGGATGACAACACCATCACCTCCCATATCAAGCGCATCCGCCGCAAATTCATGGATACCGATAAAGACTTCGACAAAATCGAAGCGGTGTATGGCGTCGGCTATCGCTGGTCCGGGAAGTAGACCATGAACCTGCGGCGCCAGTTACTGGTGGTGAGCCTGCTCCTTCTGTCATTGCCATGGGCGGGCTGTCAGTTTATCCGCGAGATGGAAGGCGCCATGCGCAAGGGGCAGGAGCAATCACTGCGCGCCACCGCTCAGGCCATTGCCACGGTATTAGGTACACAGGAAGACCTGCTATACCCCATTCAAGCACGCCGATACGCGCCGGTGGACGAACGCGAGTCGGTATACGCCTACCCTACTCATCAAACTATTTATATCGATGGCTATGCCGATGGCTGGGAGTTTATAAAAAGCAGCCCCTGCAGCCTCAATTCGAACTCCGGTTTGTCTATTAGCTGCAAGGCACAGACAGATGAAGAGTATCTCTATCTGATGTTGAAGGTAAGTGACCCTGAGGTGAGCTATCACAACCCCCGGTTATCGCGCGAGCCTAATGGTGATCGTCTGATACTGCGCCTGTGGCGAGAGGGTCGACGCCAGGACTATGTGATCTCAACCACAGCTCCCGGGCGGGTAAGAGCCACCGCAAGCAACCGCCGGGAGCGCGGCATTGATCCCGCCGACATTCAAGGGTACTGGCAGGATGCCGTCGGCGGCTATACCGTGGAGCTGCAAATTCCGCTGGCCTACACCGGCGGCAGGCTGGGCCTGTATATCGTTGACGCCAAACGGGAAAAGACTCGCACAGGGCAACAGACGGTCGGCAACATCAGTCCACTGGATAACACCGCGCCGCCCTGGCTAATTTTCAGCCCGGCCGATTTGCAGGCGCTGCTAGCACCCTTTCACCGGCAGGGTAATCGCATTCAGGTCGTGGACACGAACGGCTGGCAGATCGCGGACGTGGTATCGAACGATTTACCCCGGCAATCGAGCGACGATACCTTCTGGTTACTGCAACTGATTTACCGCAGCATTCTTACGCCGGATGCGCTACCTGCTCCGCACGAGACTTCGCGTGCCGGAAAACTCGTGGGCGAGGAAATTCTCAGTGCACTCTCAGGCGAATTGGCAAGCACGCGATACGACGATCCGAACGCCAGTGGCAGCACGGTGCAATCCATCGCGGCACCTATCCTCGATAAAACGGGTGTGATGGGCGCGGTCATAGTGCGCCAGAGCGGCGAGACCTATCTTTCACTCACCGACAAGGCGTTCAGCCGTTTACTGGCATACAGCCTCTCGGCAATGGCAATCGCCGCACTGGGATTATTGGGTTACGCCAGTTTACTATCCTGGCGTATCCGCAGACTGTCGCACGCTGTAAACAATGCCATCAGCGCAGACGGGCAAGTGACAAACAGTTTCCCGCAAAGCAAAGCCCAGGATGAAATCGGCGACCTGTCCAGACACTACGCCAGGCTGCTTGAGCGTGTGCGGGAGTACAACGATTATCTGCGCAGCCTCAGCCGCAAACTGTCGCATGAGCTGCGCACCCCCATAGCGGTAATCCAAAGCTCGCTGGACAATCTGGAACAGTCCACACCGAATGCATCGGAGTCTGACATTTATGTACAGCGAGCCCGCGAAGGGCTTGCGCGGCTGCAACGCATCCTGAAAGCCATGAGTGAGGCGAATCGCCTAGAGGAAAGTATCCAAAATAATCAACGCGTTGAACTGGATATGGTGCCGCTGTTGACTGAACTGATGGATGCATACCGAGCGGTTTATCCAAACCATCAGCTGTCTCTGGATATTCAGGTTACCAGCGCACCGGTGGCCGCCGTCGCCGATCTGATTATCCAGGCCATGGACAAACTCATAGAGAATGCCGCCTCCTTCTGCCCGGAGCATGGCAAGATCACAATACACCTGGGTGTAGAAACAGATTACTGGATTCTTGCAATTGCCAATGAAGGCCCTGCGTTACCGGAGGGTATAAAAGATAGGTTATTCGAGCCCATGGTTTCCCTGCGTGACCAACAAACAGGCAGCCTCCACCTGGGGCTAGGCTTGCATATTGTTCGCCTGATTGTCGATTTTCATCGCGGCCGGGTCAGCGTGGACAACCTGGAGGATGATTCAGGTGTCATCATCAGTATCCGCCTGCCTCGGGAGTAATCTTGCAAGGACAGTAACACTGGCGACTTAACGCGCCAGTGTTTATGACTCACTCAACCACTGCGCCGCCGAGGCGTTAAACTCATCCGCCTTGTCGACCATAATCCAGTGGCCGCAATCGAACGGCTTCACCTTATTCGCCGTATTTTCAAGAAGCTTCTGCATCCACTGTGGTGAATGAAACATCATCGGCTTTTGCAGAGCGTAGGCATAGTAGAACGGAAATGGAGGGTCCACCGGCAACAGGTTTGTCAGACCACCATTCATGCCAAACCAACGCATTGCGTAGGGCATACTCATGCCTGCATGAATGTTAGCTCTATTGCATTTTGCCTGTAACCCGCTGGCTACCATTCTGGCGATGGCATTACCGATAAACCTGGGAACGACAAAACTGATTGCGAGAATAATCTGATAAGTAAAGATCATTAGCTTTCCGGAAACGGACAGCGATTTCTGCAGTTCCTCTGAATCCGCATCACCAACATCCATGCCAATCATTTTTTCGATGCGCTCTGGATAACGCATCGCATATTCATACCCAAACACACACCCCCAATCGTGCGCGAGTAGAATGACTTTGCTGTCGGGGCTCACGGCATCGACAATCGCCCTGATGCGTTCAACCACATCACCGACTGAGTAATCACTGCGGTCATCCCTTGAAAACCCCGGCATAGTGAAACTCACGCAAACGTATTCCGCTTTGAAATAGTCGATCTGTTGTCGCCACGATTCATGCGTATCGGGCCAACCGTGCAGCATTACAATGGTGTGTTGGCCAGTGCCTTCAATGAAAACCTGCGTATTGTCCACTGTGATCGTTTTAACCATATTGGGGTGCCTCCAACAAGTTGCGGAAAAAGCATAGCGATGGAAATTTCGTGAAGCATACTACTTTTCTATTGTTATCCCAGTTGTAGATACCGACTTCTATTGATCAGGCCGGCATATGAAAAACCATGGTCTCCCAGCTCACATGCGCCCGGTTCAAATCCGCATGACGATACTGCGAGGCAACGGCGATTGAACGCTTTTTGGCATACTCCAACAGTTCGCTAGCCGTTACTTCATAAAAAACGCGCTCGGTGTTCTCCTGCGCATCTGTTCCATAACGTAAACTGATCACCAGCACACCCGATGGCGCCAGCATCTCCGAGAGTATCCGAAACGCCCGCTCGCGTTTACTCTCTGGAATATGCATCCACACCGCGCTCAGTAATATCAGATTGAATCGATACCCCAGGGCTCGCAGTTTATCGAGGCGCGGAAGAGAGTCATCCAGCCAGGTGACGCCAGGGCGGGATCTGGACATCCCGTGTTCCCGCATGGCGCTGCTGGGCTCTACGGCGATAACATCCCAGCCCTTGGAGGCCAGCCAGTTCGCATCACGGCCGGTACCTGCGCCGATGTCGCACGCCAGGCCATTTCGCTCGGGCAGGTGATCTTTCCAGATATCGTGGATGTCACCGGACGCTATCGCATCGTACTGCGTCGCGAGGGCAGCCGCGTTCTTATTGTAGTAGCGAGTACTTTTCATAAAACAAGCGTATAGGTGATCACTCTACCCGTCTAGATCAAACAGTATTGAAGCCCCCTATGGCGATACAGGCTCTCCCTGTCCGCCCAGCAGCTATACCGCGCGTCAGCGCAACTTCTTCACCACCTTCACTAGCGTGCCATCGAGCTCCGGGGCTGAGGATACGGTAAACCCCAACTTCTTTGACAGCATCAGCATCGGTGTATTCTCGCGCAGAATAAGCCCTTCCAGCTGGTTGAGGCCGGCGACGGCTGCCGCCGCCACAATGTACTGCAATAACTTACTTCCGATGCCGTTTCCCTGAAATTTATCTGTTACAACCACTGCAAACTCGGCGACGCCTTTGGTTTCTGTAGGTGAGTACCTGGCAACACCGATCTGCTGGTCCCCATCCGTTGTTGGTACCGTCGCGATCAACGCGTAACTGATTGGGTAATGGGTATCTACCAGTTCCCTGGTCATATAATCGGGAAGTTCTTTCAGGCCCGAGAAGAATCGCAAGTACCGCGAACGTTCCGAGAGCGCGACAACAAAATCGTGTTCTATTCGGGCGTCTTCGGGGCTGATCATCCTGAATGTCACTGCGGTGCCATCGCGCAACTGCATCGTTGATGGCTGCGTACTGGGGAGTGAAGCCGCGCCTGGCAGTATCGTGGAGAGCCGGGTAAAAATATAGGCATCCACCATGGATTTGCTGACGATATCAATGGTGCCCAGCGCTATGTATTGTTCTCGCAGGCTCTCATCAGTGCTATCGCACAACACGATGATGGGCAATTCCGGTCTTGAGTGGTTTATCTCTTTGACGAATGCCAGCCCTCTCTCACAGGCGGAGTCCAACGCCAGTAACAAGCAACTACTCGTTTCTCCCGCTGCGGTGGTACTGCTCAAGAACTCGGCTGTAGTTTTGTACGCATTTACCTGGATATCATACTGATCCAACAGGCACTGCAGCGCGGCGCCCAAATGTCCATTGGCATCGATAATATGCACTGTCACGGTGGCGGTCATGTTACTTCCTGATATAACCGTAGCGCCAAACGTTCGATCTTCCGGGCGCTAACGCAATTGTCGGGGCTGCACTATTCAGTTACTGTCCTGCACCGCTGAAGTAACCGCCTCTTCCAGCATGTGTACCTCGCGCGCGCCTTTCAGGGCCTTGTCTACCGCCGTCTCCACGTACAACTCTTCCGACAGGCCGATATACAGGGCATACACGGCAACCAAGAGCACCACGGCAAACAGCAGCCCGGTACTGACTGATGCGGCCTGCAATGTCGCAAGCCCACCGCCAACCAGCAGCACGGCAGCGATCACCCCTTCCATCACTGCCCAGAAAACGCGCTGGGGTGTGGGTGAGTTCAGCTTACCACCAGACGTCAGGTGATCCACAACCAGCGAGCCGGAATCAGACGATGTCACGAAAAACACGGTGACAAGGACAACCGCGACCACCGACAGCGCAGTGGCAAAGGGGAAGCCAGAGAGCATCACAAACATGGCTGTAGCCACGTCATCGTTAACCGCCGCCGCCAGATCGATGATTCCCTCTGTCTGCACATGCAGGGCTGCACCGCCAAAGACCGACATCCAGACAAAAGACAATAACGTCGGAATCAAAATCACACCAAACAGAAACTCCCTCACCGTTCGCCCCTTGGAAATACGGGCGATAAACATGCCCACGAAAGGAGACCAGGAAATCCACCACGCCCAGTAAAACACTGTCCAGGCCGATTGCCAGTTAGTGTCGCGGAACGTCTCGGTCCACAAACTCAACTCGGGAAGTATGGTGAAGTAATAACCCAGATTCTGCGTGAACCCACTCAGAATATAGACGGTGGGGCCGACAATCAGCAGGAACAGCATAAACAGCGCCGCCAGCCCCATATTCACCTGACTGAGAAACTTCACTCCACTGTCCAGCCCGGCCATCACCGACAGAGTCGCGATGCCGGTAATACCCGCAATCAATATCACCTGACTGGTGGTGCTGACAGACATACCGAACAGGAAAAACAAGCCGGCGTTGATCTGCTGCACGCCCAGCCCCAGCGAGGTCGCAAGCCCGACCAGAGTGGCGAGCACCGAAAGTACATCAATGAGATTACCCCAGAAGCCGTATATCTTGTCTCCCAGCAACGGGTAAAAAATGGATCGGATGGTGAGTGGCAATCCGCGATTATAGGCAAAAAAAGCCAGCCCCAGACCCACAATAGCGTATATCGCCCAGGGGTGAAGGCCCCAGTGAAAGTAGGTTACGCCCATCGCGGCCTGCGCGGCTTCCGGGCTCATGGCCTCCACATCACCAAACATTGGCGACGGGGAGATGTAATGAAACATGGGCTCACCCACACTCCAGAACATCAGGCCTATCCCCATTCCGGCGCTCGGCAACATGGCATACCACCCCATGGTGGTGAATTCAGGCACGGCATCTTTGCCGCCCAGGCGAATCTCCCCGAATTTTCCCACCGCGAAATACAGGGCCGCGAGAATGAATATGTTGGTCACCAGAATCAAAAAC
This sequence comes from Halioglobus japonicus, assembly GCA_902705825.1. Classification (GTDB taxonomy): domain Bacteria; phylum Pseudomonadota; class Gammaproteobacteria; order Pseudomonadales; family Halieaceae; genus Marimicrobium. The sequence continues at coordinate 12,424 of CACSIL010000020.1, forward strand.
CAGCCTGCTGTATTGGTGACAACGGCCAGCCCTGTCTTGAATATCTCGCTGGCGTCTTCCTTGAACATCAGGGTCAGGAGAACAAACACCAGCAGCACGGCCACCGATATAAGAGTGACATGCGGGTGCACATCGAAGCCATAGCCCGACCAATTGGTGTCGCCCGGTTCTCGCTCGCTGGCATCGTCCTCCAGGGAGGCCGTTGGTCTTATCTGCAGACCCGCGATCTGAGCACGGTTGCGAATCGCTTTTTCGCGGGCTTCGCGTTCCACTTTTTTGAGCTTTCTGGCCAGCGCCTGATGCTCGCGCGCTGAAACTTCATCTGTCAGGTGTGTCATTTACTGTCCATGCTAATAGTAGTATCCGAGGTTGAGGTTAAACCGGTAATTCCACTTGTCGTTGCCGTCGACGCCGAAATCGCCAACGCCCTGGTAAATATTCGAGTAGTTATCGTCCTGATCACCAATGAAGAGGTTGCCATTGGAATAGGCCAGATCGCTGTAGATATACCAGCCACCACTGGCCCATGCCGAGCCAACAATGAATAACTCGCTATCATTGAACGCATTGTCATCCTTGATGACGTTGCTGTATTCAATGTAGGGCAGTATGTAGTTCAGCCAGGGAATCCCCGGTGTGTCGATGCGATAACTGAGAGAGACTGCGGGAACCCAGGCCTGTGTCGCCACAGGCCAGGCGAAATCATAGGCACCCAGCGCCAGCAGTTGCAGCTCTGCGAGGCTGTCATCGTCTACGTCGAAATGATAGCGGGTGAGCTGAGTCGCCAGTGTAAAGTTATCGAAGGTGTTGACCATATGACCGGACAGCGCCCAGTGATGTCCATCCTCGGCGCGCTTACCGTCCAGTTCACCCCACTGCATCGAGACGCCGACATCGGTGGGAACAGGCACGTCTTCAAGCTGGTAGATCGCACGCAGATTAAACTGGTTGCGCTCCTCATAGCCATTCGCCGGCGCTTCGACTATATCGCCATTCGGCTCGATCGCAGATTTCCACTTCACTGCATCGTAGCCATAGCGGGCGCTGTCGGCGCTGCCGCCTCTGCCGTTGCCCTCACTGCTGATAAAGTAGGCAAAGGCCAGATCCCAACTACCCCATTGCGTCAGGTACTTCACACCGAGGTCGGGGTCGTCCGATAACCCTAAATAGTAGTGCTGATCAAAAAACCAACTCTGGGAAACACCGTACGGCCCTGGCCCAAACGGTACGCGGGTGATACCCACCTCCACCTGACTGGTGTCGTCAAAGGCATAACCCAGCCAGCCCGTATGGAAAAAATTGTAGCCATCGTACCAGCGGTACTCCAGTTGGCCTCGCCACTGATCGTACTCAAGGCTTGCATTAATTCGGAAGGTATCAAATTCCACGTTGCCGCCGTTGCCACCGCGTTGTGGCGCACTCCCGACTTCCTCGTAGTTGCCGTAGATATAGTTGGCCCGAATAGCGCCACCGATGGTGACAGGCCCCAATGTGATGCCTGTACCCTGCACATCCCGGGTGTCAGCCAGCGCTTTCTCCGCTTCGCCAGCCCTACTCTGCGCCTGCGCCAAGCGCGCATTGGCCTCGGCCAGCTGCTGCGTGAGAGTCGCCACTTCGGCCTCCAGCTCAGCAACCGATGGCGCGGCGCCATACACCGGCAGTGCCAGTAATGCCAACGGTAGCAATACCAATAGCGCCTGTTTACCGTATTTTTCTGAGTAGTTGCTTGCCATCCCTTCCCCTACATCCGGCTCTGCTTATCGTGATGTGGAGTGCATACCGGAATAAGTCCGTTTCCTGAAATACCTGCAACACCGTAACAAGCGGTGCCGCATGAGGCAAACGAGGCCAGCAGACCTGACTTGAGCCGGGCCTGTTACCGGCGCGCACGTGATTGCCCTGCGCCTCGCAACGGGCGATTACCCGGCAAACTCCGGGCTGTAAACCGGGCTCCACCCACTGTACTATTGACCGTCGCGAGTGCGGCCCTTTCGGCGCCGCTGCGACGCACATGTCCATCCCACAGGGAGAGCACGCAGTGCAAGTACACGAGCTTCCACGACGCCCCAATCCAAACCTCGACCATATTCCCGGTGACTACGGCCTGCCCGTGATCGGGCGGACCTTTGGCCTGTTGTACAACTCCCACAAAGTGGGCAGGCATATGCTGGATACTTACGGGCCGGTGTTTCGCACCTCGGCGCTGTTTCAGCGCAGTGTCGGCTTGGTAGGGCCAGATGCGGCGCGCTTTGTATTACTGGATGGCGCACAGCACTTCGCCGCCGAACCCGCCTGGAATCGCATCATAGGGGGCTTGTTCGAGGGCGGCCTGCTATTGAAGGATTTCTCCGAGCACCGCTCCCACCGACGCGCGCTGCAACAGGCCTTCAAGAGGCCAGTGCTTGAAGCCTATTGCAGCTCACTCAATCACTATCTCACCGCAGGCCTCAACACCTGGCCGAAAGACGTTTGTTTTGATCTGTTTCCCCAGCTCAAGGGGCTGTTGCTGGAAAACGCTATCCAGTCATTTTTCGGAGAAGACCCGGATTGCGACACACAAGCACTGTCCCGCGCGTTTATTGCGATGCTCGACGCCACCCTGACGCTGGTACGAAAGCCCATACCCGGCGGCAAATGGCGCCGGGGCATGGCAGGAAGAGAGGTCATCAAGGCCTACCTGAAGAGTCAGATACAACTGCGCAAGGCCAACCCCGGGCATGACTTCCTGTCATCCCTGTGTACGGCCGCCGACGAGGAAGGCCAGCTGTCGGACGATGAGATCATAGACCACATGATATTCCTGCTGTTTGCCGCTCACGACACCACCACCAGCACGCTGAGCTCGGCAACGCGCATTCTGTGTGAACACCCGCAGTGGCAGACGCGGCTGCGGGGCGAATTTGGCGCAGTGCAAGGCGAGCAGCTATCGATGGATGATTTCGCCGCCCTCCCCGAACTGGACGGTTTTTTCAAGGAGGTGCTGCGTATGCACCCGCCGGTTCCGGGCATTACCCGGCGCACCATTGAGGAGCTGGAATATGGCGGCTATACCCTGCCCGCCAATACCTCGGTATTCGTCTCAATCCGCCTGATGCATTACCTGTCTGAGCACTGGACCAACCCGGAGACGTTTGACCCGGAGCGTTTCTCCGCTGAGCGCGCCGAACACAAACGCGACAGCTTCCAATGGTTGCCGTTCGGCGGCGGTGCTCACAAGTGTCTTGGTCTGCACTTCGCTGAGATGCAAACCAAAATATTCCTGTTCCAGCTGCTTCGCCAGTTCAGCGTTACGCTGGACCCGGGACATACGCCGCAAATTCGGGCAGTACCGATGGAGATGCCGAAGAACGGTTTACGTATCGCCCTGACGTCTGTTTGAGCAATCGCTGCGCAATTGGCAATGGGTTCTGACAACATTTTTGTGCGCGAGATGGCGGGCTATCGTCGTTTTGTGTGCTTTTCATTGAGATGAACTTGATGAGATTTAAGTCTTACATACTGTTTGTATTTCTACTTGCCTTACCACTGGCACAATACGGTATGGCGCAGGAGTCTGAACGCCCCGACTACGGCGTGTTGTACACGGCCTGGATCAAAGCGGGAGATCCGGTAGCGACAGTGCGGGTCAGGCTCACTCGACATCCCGAGTGGGTGAACTGGATGAAGTTCAACGCCGATCCCGAGCGTTACACCGATTTCAAAGGAACAGGGTCTATCGAGGTAACCGATGATGGCGTGCAATGGGAGCCACCGAAAGAGAACGCGTATCTGCAGTTTCGTGTAAACCTCGAGAGCCGCCGTTCATCGGGTCGCTTTGATGGCCTGGTAACCGATGACTGGGCCATTTTTCGCGCTGATGATCTGATTCCACCCGCGCGAACAAGTATGGAGGATGGCACCCAGTCACGCGCCAAGTTGCAGCTACATCTGCCCAAGGGGTGGTCTGTGGCAACACCGTTTCCACGCTATACCAGCGGGCGCTTTCGAATCGACAATCCCGATCGCCTGTTCGATCGCCCCACAGGCTGGATCGTCATGGGTGATATCGGCACGCGCACTGGAACCATTGGAGACACACGCGTCACTGTCGCTGCGCCGAAAGACCAGAATATGCGACGAATGGACATGCTGGCATTCCTGCGCTGGACCCTGCCGACGCTACAGGAACTGTTCCCGCAGTTTCCCGAGCGTCTACTAATTGTAGGAGCGGGCGACCCAATGTGGCGCGGCGCGCTGTCTGCCCCGGATTCTCTCTATGTGCACAGTGATCGCCCACTGCTGAGCGAAAATGCCACCAGTACCCTGCTGCACGAAACCGTGCATGTTGCGATGGGCGCGCGAGGGGCACCTGGCGCCGACTGGATTGTCGAAGGGCTGGCGGAATACTATTCGCTTGAAGCATTGCATCGATCGGGCACGATCAGTGATAAGCGCTTTGCCAAAGCGCACGCCGATCTTGTTGAATGGGGCAAGAGCAGTGGCCCGCTGGACGCTGAACGCTCATCGGGGCCAATTACGGCTAAAGCGGTTGGCGTGCTGCGTGAGATTGACGCTGAGATTCGCGAATCCAGCGATGGCGAGCGCAGCCTCGATGATGTGGTGAGGCAACTTTCCGATGAGGACAAGCCAATTACCAACAAACGCTTTCGCGAGTTAGCAATGGCAGCTGCCGGAGGGAACTTGCGCAGTATGCCGGCATTTACCGAAAAGTAATCCGCCCCGTTGCACAATACGCGTTATCACCTGACGCATGTCAATGCGGTCTCCCTGTATTTACTTTTGCCATAGAATCGCCACTGCACGCTCGCCAGCGAGATCAGCGGGAAGACGTCTCGCTATGGCCAAAGAACACGAGCTGTCCTAGAATCGGTGCTCCAAAAAGGAGATGAGCTTCAATGAAAATCGCAAGTATCAACAAACGTGCCGTTATAGTCACAGAGCATGGCCTGATTGACATCAACCGTGCCTCGGGCGGCAAATTTTCTTCCAGCACTGATGAATTGATACCGATACTGGACAGCGTCCGGGCCTGGTATGAAACGGAACCACCCGCCCCGACTGATCCACGCAGCCAGGCAGAACTGGAGGCCGATCTCTCACAACTCGACCCACCGCTGACGCGTCCGCGACAGATCTTCGCTATTGGCCTTAACTATAAATCGCATGTGGAAGAGGTGGCGATGGCTATGCCCTCCTCCCCGATGATTTTCACCAAGTTTGCCTCGGCGATTACCGGGCCGAGCGCAAGCGTTGAACTACCCCCGGGCTCTGTTGATTGGGAAGTAGAAATGGTTGCCGTTATCGGCAGGGCCGGGCGCAATATTGACAGGGATAGCGCACTTGAGCATATCTGTGCCTATTGCATTGGTCAGGACCTCTCAGAGCGCGATCACCAGCTGGAGAACACGCCGCCGCAATTCAGCATGGCAAAGAGTCACAAGGGGTTCGCTCCCATCGGGCCCTGGCTGACGACAGCAGACGAAATTGCTGATCCGCAGAATCTCGCGATCAGCTGCGATATCGATGGCGAGATGGTACAGGATTCACGTACCTCCATGATGCTCTTTGACTTGCCAGCGCAGATCGCATACCTCTCTTCTATCTGCGAACTCTTTCCCGGTGACATTATTTTCACCGGCACTCCCGAGGGCGTAGGAATGTCTCGATCACCACAGCGGTTTCTTCAAAAAGGTGAAACTCTCACCTCCCGGATTGAATCGCTGGGCACCATGAAGAACACGTTCATTTAGCGAAGATGAACCCGACAAGCGCAACGCCCGGTTGCGCTTGTCTCTGGCAAATGCCACTTATCTTCATTGTTAAAACTGCATCGCAATAACTGCCGCCAGACCTCCGCAAAAACCTCGCTTTACCGCTGCACATCAACAACAGTCCACCGATAGACCGCACTGTTATCTGATCTTTCACGCACTGCATTGGTGTTTCTACTTTGTATCAGCGAATGCACAGTACGATCATCTCCTTCACATTAAATCGATCTGCACCAGAAAACTTTTTACGCAAAACCGATTCCCCATCAACGACTAGCAAGCGGCCACCCACACCCGCGCACAACGCTAAAAATACCTGCTCTCAAGGTGTTTTTTCGCTTGCGATATAGCTTGTGATTGTTTCGTCATATAACCAGAAAACTGGAGAAATGTAGGGTTTTTTCTTTCGTTACTCTCTACCGACCACATAGCATGACCTCTAAAGCGAGACACAAAAAGTATGACGAGCTACTCGTTATGAGTATTTTGCTTTTGACTTCGCAAGGAAATTGAAGTCACGCGAACGACCGATGAATCGTTCCACATTTTGTAAAACGTATCCCGGGGCAACGAGAATAGTGAAAAGCACATCTGGAAAAAATACCCATGCATTACTGCCAAAGTACGTGACGCAGTTTGCATTCTTGAGTACCGGATGCTCGCACCCCCACACCAACTGTGACACCCCCAAGTCTTTCTCAAGGATTACGAAGGCTCAATGTTCGGTGCGCAACGAAGCGGGCCTTTTAACTACAACGCAGCTGGCCGCGTGACAGCCCGCTAAATTTCTCTAGTAAAGAAGAACACTTATGCGCTCATCTATTATTCAATCAACGTACATTGCACTCACACTCGCTCTCGTAGGCTGTGGCGGCGGCGGAGGTGGCGGGACAGGGGACGGAACGTCATCCTCGCCCGGCAACCCGTCAAAGGTCGTTCAACAAACACCCGAGGATACCGGTTCAAATACTGCGGAGCCGATTACACCGCCGCCTACGTCTCCTCCGTCAGAGACACCGAATCCTGACCCAGACCCAGATCCTGACCCCGAGCCAGAACCAGAGCCCGAGCCTGAACAGCCACAGATTGAGCCCGAGCCCGAGCCTGAGCCCGAACCCGAACCCGCCCCCGAACCCGACCCCGAGCCGGAGCGCGAGCGAGACCCCGCACCGGCACCCGCGCCCGGTCGCGGCTGCCGAGCGCCGCGCGCGCGAGACAGGCGGAGCGCGGGGGGG
>CACSIL010000021.1 GCA_902705825.1 Halioglobus japonicus
CACCCCAAGTCTGTTGGCCACCTCACCAATCTTGTAACCGCGTTCAGTGATCTGCTTCACCGCTTCAATCTTGAATTCTTCTGTATAGCGTTTGCCGCTCATAATAAATACCTTCTGTTTGCGTCAATTGTAACGCTATCAGGTATCTACGATACTAGGGGCTTGCCACTCGGTTGGGGTGATGCAGTTCAAACACAGTCTGAATCACCAGCCCCCGATGAAATCACGAACCTGTAACAGGGTTCATCACTGTAGACGAGGAGGCCTCAAATGGCACTTATCAACACCAAAATCAAACCGTTCAACGCCAGCGCTTTCAAAGGCGGCGAATTTATAGAAGTCTCCGACAAGGACATCGAAGGCAAGTGGGCGGTCTTTTTCTTCTACCCCGCTGACTTCACGTTTGTGTGTCCCACGGAACTCGGTGACCTGGCGGATCACTACGCTGAATTCCAGAAACGCGGTGTGGAAATCTACTCGGTGTCCACGGATACCCATTTTACCCACAAGGCCTGGCACGATTCTTCCGACACCATCGGCAAGATTCAGTACACCATGATCGGCGACCCGACCGGTGCCATCACCCGCAATTTTGAGGTGATGCGCGAGGAGCAGGGACTGGCTGACCGCGGCACCTTCGTGGTCGACCCGGAAGGCACGATCCAGGCGATGGAGATCACCGCCGAAGGTATCGGTCGCGATGCAGAGGACCTGCTGCGCAAAGTGAAGGCGGCACAGTACGTGGCGGCCCACCCCGGTGAAGTGTGTCCTGCGGCGTGGAAAGAAGGTGAGGAAACACTGGCGCCGTCGCTGGATCTGGTCGGAAAAATCTAGCGCGGGCAACGCGTGAAAATCGCACCAGGGCGCGCCCACCCACAATGGCGAGCGCGCCCTGGCTTTCTCCCGCCGCTGACTTAGTGACACCGTTTACTCAACACAATCAGTTAACAACAGGAGCATTATCATGTTAACGAAAGACATTCTGAATGCGTTAAAAGGCTACACCGAGACTATGCAGAAGTCGGTGACCTTTGTATTGCAGACAGGCGAGCACAGCAAGCGAGCGGAACTGCAGCAGTTTCTGGCGGAGATTGCAGGTGTGAGCGATAAACTTGAACTGCAGGAACGGGACGGTGGCGGTGCGCTGCGCAGCCCCATCAGTTTTCTGCTGGAGGCCGACGGCGAGGATACCGGTATACGCTTTTCTGGTATTCCCTCAGGCCACGAATTCAATTCCCTGGTGCTGGCGATACTGCAGGCATCGGGTACCCCGATAAAGCTCGATGACAGCCTGAAGGCAATGGTGGAGAATGTGCAGGACGATCTGCACTTTGAAGTGTTCATCAGCCTTAGCTGTCACAACTGCCCCGATGTCGTGCAGGCGCTGAACCAGTTTGCATTGCTGAATCCGCGCATACACACGGAGATGATTGACGGCGGCCTGTTCCAGAATATGGTCGAGGAACGTGATATCCAGGGCGTGCCGAGTGTCTACGTCAACGGTGAGCTCTTTGCCAATGGCAAGGTGACAGCGGCTGAGCTGGTTGAGAAGTTGGTGGCGCGCAACCCCGATATCGTCCAGGTGGCGTCGGGCCCCGCGTTGCCGTTGCAGGATGTCGTGGTTATCGGCGGTGGTCCCGCGGGTGTGAGCGCAGCCATCTACAGTGCGCGCAAGGGCCTGAACGTCACCCTGGTTGCCGATCGCATTGGCGGGCAGGTGAAGGACACCATGGATATCGAGAACCTTATCTCGGTGCCGAAAACCACGGGGCCGGAACTGTCGGGCGCGCTGCATGCCCACCTGAACGAATACCCCGTGACGGTGAAAGAGCATTTGACCGTCGCGAGTATCGAGCAGGGGCCATTGAAGGTGGTCACGCTTTCTTCCGGAGAGGTGATCTACGCCAAGACCCTGATTGTCGCAACGGGTGCCAAATGGCGTGAACTCGGCGTGCCCGGAGAGAAGGAGAACATCGGTAACGGTGTCGCCTACTGTCCCCACTGTGACGGCCCGTTCTTCAAGGGTAAGGATGTCGCGGTGATCGGTGGCGGTAATTCGGGCATCGAGGCGGCGCTGGATCTCGCCGGGATCGTAAAATCCGTGTCGGTATTCGAGTTTCTGCCCGAGTTGAAGGCGGACAAGGTGCTGGTCGACCGGGCACTGTCGCGTGACAACATCAGCATCTACAAGAACGTCGCTACCCGCTCGATCAAGGCGGAGAACGGCAAAGTGAATGCGATCGAGTATGTCGAGCGTGATACCGATGAAGTGAAGGAACTGCCGCTTAATGGTGTGTTTGTGCAGATTGGCCTGGTACCGAGCAGCGCGGTGGTCGAGGGCATTGTCGATCGCACACGCTTTGGTGAAATTGAGATCAACCAGAAGTGCCAGACATCGGCCGAGGGCATCTATGCCTGTGGCGATGTCACCACTGTGCCTTACAAACAGATCGTGATCTCAATGGGTGAGGGCGCCAAGGCCTCGCTGTCAGCCTTCGAATACCTGCTGGCTGAGAGCGACAACCTGCAGGCGATCTTTGAAAACCAGTTCGGATCAGCCGCAACCGAAGCGGCTTGATAGAACCAACAAATCAAGGACTCTGACCCCTTGAAATCAAGGGGTCAGAGTCCTTGATACCAGTCGGCCTATTTGTGCCGCAGATAACCTTGAGATAACACTAATCTCTCGTTGCTACCAGTATCGATATTGATTCGGCAATCGCACTATTTGGTTACACATTGGCGACTTTGTAATCCAGTGATGGAGCCAGAGTTGACCTACTGAGTTCTGATGCAATCCTTGCAGCTCGATCTACGGCATGAGCTACTGACAGTCGGTGTCTCTCATCACCAAATTCTTGGTATTGCGCAGCAATCTCATACATGACGTCCACCCCTAAATATTTGCTGAGTGTTCGTAGGTGCGGTGCCAGGTGGCCAGAATCTTCTCTTAGTCCGCCTTTTTCAAATCCAAACTCTCCGCTGGACGTCACAGTGATCAATGTCTTGCCTGAGAGTAGAGGCCGTAACGGGAAGTCCCCCCGTGAGAGATCGAAATCAAACGTTTTGTTGATGCGTACGATTTGATCGAACCACGCTTTTAGCTGGGCTGGCATTCCGTAGTTGTACATTGGCGAGGAAATCAAGATAACATCGGCTGCTGAAATTTCAGCAATCAGTGTATCTGATAGTGCCAGTCGCTCTTTCTGTGCCGGGGTTCTTTCTTCCTCAGGGGTAAACACCGCACCAATCCAATCCTGTGTAATAAAATCTGGTGGATTCGCACCAACATCACGGTAGATATATTCATCTTCAGGGCGATTCTGTTTCCATGTTTCAACAAATCGGAGAGCGATATTTTTCGATATTGAATCGTGGTCTGGGTTTGGGTTTCTCGCAGCTCTTACGCTTGAATCGACGTGTAGTAGTGTTTTCATGTTAATGACCTTCGTTGATTAGGGCAGGCGTCATTTTGTGAGCCTGTACAGAGCCGCACAAACGAAAAAACCACACTAATAGATGAGGAAAATTCATCTATAATATCGATGAGCGACTTGTAAATCTGGGGATGACATATGCAGGTATCGTTGCAGGCTCTGAAAGCCTTTGAGTCGGCTGCCCGTCGAGGGAGTTTTAAACTGGCTGCAGAAGAGCTTTNGCTGACGCCAACTGCCATTTCTCACCACATTAGCAATCTGGAAAGTCGGTTGAATGTAAACCTGTTTCATCGACGGGGAAGGCGGATATCACTAACCGGAACAGGGATAAGATTAGCTAAAGCTACTTCAGACGGGTTTCGAAAGATTGACAGTGCTTTGGACGAGCTGATGGAGGCCGGCAGGGTGGTCAGGGTGACGACGACATCGGCATTGGCAGCTATGGTGCTGATCCCTTCACAGCATGAATTTGAGCAACACAATCCCGATATTGCTATGGAAATATCGACCGGCGAGTCAGTCGATAGCCAATCCTATATTATTCCAGTTCGGTTTGGTGATGTCTCAGTCGTTGATGATGCCGATGTCATCAGATATGAGTCATTCAATGTATTTGGTGCTTATGGAATGAAGCCTCCCTCGTGGTTAAATGAACCCCTTACGCTTTATACAACGCAGTGGAAAAATAAGTCGTTGCCGGATCCTCCACTGGCAGCCTGGGTGGAAACGAATGGATTGGATAGCGCCAATATTCGGTTTAAAAAGTATGATCAGGAGCTTTTTGGGATCCAGCAGGCTATGGCTGAAAATGGACTTGTGTTCTGTTCTACGACGCTCACTAAAGGGCTGCTAAAATCCAATCTTTTGCAGCAATTTGAAACTCGACCGGTCAAATCGGATTTATGTTATTACGTACCGAATAGGGAAAGCTTCGAAACCAGAAGTGCAGTCAGATTTCTACATTGGATCGAAGATATTCTAAATCGATAGTTCATCGAGGCACTTCAACCAAACAAGCGACTGCACACGACAAAATTGCTCACTGCGCTGTCAATTTTCCTGTTAGCAAGGTGTTAAGTGTGAAGTGGTGTTCGGTAGTGTGAGATATTGCGGCAAACGAGACAAGCCAAGGCGACGCGTAACTACGCGCTTGCTGTAGTCATTATGGGACCAATGTGATGCAAGCAGTTATTTTTGACATGGATGGAACTCTTATAGATTCTGAACCAATGTGGAAGGAGGCAGAGGAGGAAGTGTTTGCGTCTGTCGGGGTCAACGTAAGTAAGGAGTTATCTGCTAGGACGGCTTTCATGACAACGCGAGCGGTAACAGAGTTTTGGTATAGCCATTATCCCTGGTCAGGTAAGAGTCTGGAGAAAGTGGAAAATGAAGTGATTGATCGAGTAGCATCACTTATCTGTGAGAAGGGTGATCCTATGGAAGGCGTAGATGAGGTCTTGAGCTTCTTTCAAAAGCAGAAATTCAAAATTGGCTTGTCAACCAATGCGCCTTCCAGGTTGATCCCTGTCGTTCTAAACAAGCTAGGTATCTCCAGGTTTTTTCATAGCACATCATCCTCTGAGCATGAAACGAATGGAAAGCCTGACCCGGCAGTGTATTTGACTACAGCAAAAAAATTGGAGGTTGAACCTTCAAGGTGTATTGCGTTCGAAGATTCCCTCTCTGGAATTCTCTCCGCGAGCAGGGCCAGGATGAAAATTGTCGCAGTTCCACCGCGTTCCGAGTTTGCCGCTAAAAAATACGACATAGCCCATATAAAACTTGGTCGGTTATCGGAGTTCAATGACTCTCACTTGGAGAAAATTGCAAACTGTCCATAGCTATGCGGTTTGCCAGAGATTCTTTTGAGATGCTGCCAGGCCACTGATGGGCATCAAAGGGCATCAAGGGGTCAGAGTCCTTGATCCGAGTCCCTGATCCATTGTCCTGTCTTTGCTTTGGGGTGGCTTACGAAGCCACTCAAAAGTCCCCTTGATCTTGAGCCATCATAATTTATGATCGCGCCTTGATTTACTCCATCTTTGATTTGCGATCTTTAGAAGCCTTAAGAATTTCGGGCACTCGAAGTGATTGGGAGCGGGGCAATTGGCGGCATGCCGAAGCCCGTCTCTCATTGATTCAAGGTGACTTATGCGTGAATCCAGCTCATCCGCTTTCGATAGTAGTACTTCTCTATCAACTTGTATGTTGTCTGATAGCAGCATATTTTTGAGTTCATCGAGCGAAAGGCCTGCTGAACGCCCCAATGAGATGAAGGCGAGCCGTTCACTTATGTCATCCGCAAACACCCTTTTTAGGCCGCTCCTCCCAATGGACTTAATAAGTCCTTTCTCTTCATAGTATCGCAGCGTTGATGGCGGTAGATTTGATCGCTTGGAAGCCTCTCCAATATCCATAGATACCCTCTTGACCTAAAGTCGACTTGAAGTAATAGCATACTCTAACAAATTGTTGATCTGGAGAAAGAGGAGCAAGAAATGTGGGATGAAAGATACAGTTCAGTTGACTACGCTTACGGCACAGCGCCCAATGACTTCATTCGCGAAAATGTAGATTCCCTTCCTAAAGGCACGGTTCTCAGCCTGGCAGAGGGCGAAGGTCGAAACGCAGTGTTTCTTGCCAAACTGGGTTACGAAGTAACTGCGGTAGATAGCTCTGCTGTCGGACTGGAAAAAGCTCGGAAGCTTGCCAGAAAAAACGGAGTTTCAATCGAATGTGTTCATGCTGATTTAACGGAATTTGAGTTTGAGGAAGGACATTGGGATGGCGTCATTTCAATATTCTGTCCACTAGCGTCAGCGCTTCGCGCTGTGATCCACCAAAAAGTCGAGTTAAGTTTACGAGTTGGCGGTGTGTTTATGACAGAAGCTTACACGCCTGATCAGCCAAAATTCGGCACGGGTGGCGGTGATTGTGTGGATATGATGCAAACAAAGGAATCGCTTGTGCACGAATTCCCGGGTTTGGAGTTTGGTCATTTGGTAGAACTTGAGCGAGAGGTGATCGAAGGCAATTATCACACTGGTTTGGCGTCGGTTGTTCAAGCAATTGGTCGCAAGCGATAATAATCAAGGGGTCAGAGTCTTTGATCTAACTGCTCGGTTGGCTGCCGATCCAAGACTTTTGATTCAGCTTTTCCATAGTCCTGGTTTGGTCGTGGTTGGGCCTGCCCCGTCAGCGCGAACACCCGCCCATGTAATCAAGGTGGATCAAGGGGGCAGGGTCCTCGAGCCAACCTCCTGTCTTCATTTTGGGGAAGCTTACGGCCCCTTCTCAGTCTTTCGTTGGAAACCGAGAGTTTCCATCAAGGGTATATTCAAGTAGTCTGACCCCTTGATCCGACCCCATGATCCCTTCCCCTGCGGAAGGTTCCATAGAAACCCCTGCAGCGGGACTAGCAAGAAATCCGCAGTGAAAGCATGGTGGCACGATGCTAGACTTGAACAATATACAGAACAGGTTATACTTGCTCTCAATATTGTACAAGTAAGGCGGCTGTCATGAGAGTTATAAACTTCTCCGAAGCTCGAAACAGGTTAAAAAGCGTTCTGGATCAGGTGGTTGACGATGCCGACTACACTATTATCTCTCGTCGTGATGCTGATGATGCTGTTGTTATGTCGCTTGAGCAGTTCAACGGGTTAATGGAGACAGTCCATTTGCTGAAAAGCCCTGCCAACGCAGCGCACTTGGCAAAGTCCATTAAGCAGTACCAGAAGGGCCAGGTAGTGCAGCGCGAATTAGCTGATGACTGAATTGCTTTCGTGGACCAAGGAGGCTTGGTCCGATTATCTTTATTGGCAAGGGCAGGATAAGAAAACGCTAAAGCGCATCAACAAACTTATCACCGATACTCAGCGCTCACCTTACGAAGGCATCGGAAAACCTGAACTCCTGAAGGAAAACCTGTCTGGCTTTTGGTCACGCCGTATCGATGATACCAATCGCCTTGTTTATGCCGTAGATAACAATAAGGTCACCATAATCTCTTGCCGCTACCATTACTAAAAATGATCCGGGAATCACGGCGACATCGACACTTCGATGGTGGATAGAGGGCGAGGTGTCAGAGTGCTCGTCCCAATGTTTTGTCTGCGTTTTGGGAAAGCATTCAATTAGCGTTCGTCGGGAAAATTTATGAAGTAACCGGTATATTCTATCTGGCCAGTTACTCATACACTGCTTATAACCTGAAAACGTTTCTGTGGAAACGTCCGGCAACGTTTTTCATTCAGTAGTATATAGAGGGTCAGGTCTCCCTTTTCCTTCTAAAGAATTTCTTGAACACTTGAACATCTGCACACCTCATTGATTCGAGAGATTCATGGTGGATAAGGCGTAGTAGGTAGCAATCGAACGAAAGAAAATGACAAATCAGTCTTACAATTTTAGGCGCTTTGCGTACGACCCGATGCGGATATGAAAGATATTGTCATTTGGCTAGATAAACCAATTCTTGGTTAGAATTGGACAGAATGCCGACGCTAGGCTACAACATATAGTTAATTATACTGCGGCTTGGGTTTATAGCTATGAGCGAAGTATTGATCGTAGGAGTAATTTCCGCTCTCTCTGGTTTTGTAGTCGCTGGAGTGACAGCGTTTCTTAATCGAAAGACCCAGCAAGAGCTATCGCAGCTAAATTCTGAAACACAGCATTTGTTGGTAAAACACGCGCAAGATCTCAGCGAGGAATCACAGCATCGGCATAGAGTATTCGAGTCCTTGGAATGGTTTGAAAGTGGCACGAGGCGAAGATCACTTGGGTTGGCAGTGGTTTCTGCAAATTGGGATCTAATGCCCGATATGCACGAGTTATGGACGAATATTTTGGTGACGCAAGCTGTCTATCTATTGTCAGAAGCGAAAAGAAGGAGGGAAGCGCATGAGGCGAAGAATCTAGCGAACATTCTTGACCTGCTTGGCAAGTCAGATGTGGATCAAGTATCGATGAGCAGTATTCGAGCAGCATTAGACAATCGAGATATTAACCCGGAGAAAGGCATTGATATAAATTCTGAGGAATTTGCCAAATGGGAAAAATTCTGCGAACCGTAAGCCACTAATACTGGAAAAGCTGTAGCGTACGGCTATCAAAACCGTTTGCTTTGGAACTACAACTCGTGTGAATCCTTTAGTTAAGGAGAATAAAATGAAATTCAGAGATAAGGTTAAGCACATCGTCCATGAGACCTTTAGTTCTCCCACGAAAGATTCGGTTATTGTGGAAGTTGGAGGAAAGTCAATCGCGCTGCGAGAAGGTGGAGATTATACCGGACTCAATCTTGAGGGAGTTACTATTCGCGATGCAAATCTTTCTGGTGTTAATCTCGTCAACGCAAATCTCTCTAACGCTAATCTGTCACGCGTAAATCTTAGAAATGCAAATCTAGCTGGAGCCAATCTCAAGGGTGTGGTTATTAGTGGCGGAGACTTTTCCGATGCAAGTATCGATATGGCAGCTTTAAGAGAGGTAAAGGTAGTCGGAGCTACCGTACCTGGAGTGACACTTCCTGCAGGCGAGGTTGAATGAAATGGATGTTTCGACAGAATTTAAGCTAGCGTTGTTGGTTGTCTTTGGGCTCACTGTAGTCTGCCTCGTCGGGATAGGTGTCCTTGCGCTATTTGGTAGTCAAGCGACTGATCTGGATAAGGTATCGATAGGGCAAAGGAACTTCCACACTGCATGCAGTTTTGGTTGGCAAGCTGGTGTAGGAGCAATCTTTGGCCTTGTTGGTGGAAAGGCGACGGCATAGATAACAGGGTAAGAGTCTTCGATCCAGCGGCTCGATTGGCTGTCCTCCCAAGTGTTTCGATTAGGGCTTTCGATAACCCGAGACTGCGGGGCTTGGTATCTGGCGTGTCGGTTTGAATAGCTAAGCTAAATTTATTGGGTTTTTTGATCAGAGGAGTTTAGTCAAAGGCATCTGCAATTATTCTGAGCCCTTGAATACCTTGAGCAATAGAAGAGCCTAGGTCGCGCATCTTCAGCTATATTGAATTATTCTATAACTGCGGAGGAAGGTGTTCAGTCATTGGCTGGATCATTTGTGCTGACATTCTGGGACAAGAACAGCCTGGCTGCGTTAGTTACGTCGCTACTTTTTTGTCGGGGATACACGCCATTGTAAAGGAGCTATAGCACTTGGAGTCTCTGTTTGAGAAGTTGCAGCCAAAATGGTTGGCCGTACTATTTGGCGTTTTTATACTCGGTAGGGCTATAACCGCACTATTAAGTAGCAGTTTCGGAGCGACGATCATGAGTGATGATAGCCAAGCAGCGATTTATGGTCTTACCTTCACTTATATAGGTAATACAGTTCTCCTTCCGCTTATTTTTTCCTTGCTCTCAGTGGAGCTGGCAAAGAACTCGGTTTCCCCAGTGTTCTTTTTTACTGTTCTCGCAGTTCACCTGCTGTCTGTGCTCTTCGTTTCAGCCAGTTCGGGGCTTGCTGCAGTTCGTTTTGGTGGCAATCCTATGCAGGGAGGGCAAGAGGGCCTAACTGTGCTCAGTGAGTCTGCTTTGCTCAGATCTATTACGACTCTATTGCTGGTTTCTATTACCACGGTTCTAGCTTATTACTGGAGGAAAATGAATTTTCGAATATTGGTAAAGCCGACCCCCAACGCATGATAGTTCTTAGGCATAGAGGGGTGTAGACATAGGGTGAAGACGTAGCAGGTAGGGACAGAAAGGGGCATGTCTACCTTCTCCCGGTCGACGGTTCCTGTAGTGGCTCAGTAAAGTTGTCCATTCACTTCGGGGTAATATAATCCGCCACGAGCATGAATAGGAACAATTATGAGCAGAAAACAAATACGCGCGTTCAGTCCAGAATTTCGATTGGAAGCTGCAAAGTTAGATAGGCGTAAGCGTCCGGTAAACCCATCTTGAGCCTCCTGCAGGGAGACTTAGCATAGTGTCCACTTAAATCTAAGTGGACACTATAAATGGATGAGATAAGNATACCTCAAAGACCCCGTCGCCGTCGGCGCCACTCTGGTGAGTTCAAAGCCCGCATCGTCGCAGCTTGCCGGGAACCAGGGGCCTCCGTAGCCAGTGTTGCTCTGCAACACGGCCTGAATGCTAATCTGGTCCGGCGCTGGATCAAGGTGACGAGTNCAACATCGGNGTTCGTCCCGTTGGCGNTNCCNNCACNGCCCAAGGNCACATTACCTACGTTANCAGATGANNCNATCCGTATCGAGGTGCCACGAACCGGTGGAACGGTNAGTATTACCTGGCCCGCAAACCAGGCCGACCGGGCTGTGGCATTGCTGCGCTAACTCCTTTTGTGAGACCCGATAAAGCAGGATCAATTCTGCGCGTAGACGCGATCTGGCTATCCACCGAACCGATGGATATGCGCGCCGGTCCAGACACTGCCCTGGCCCGTGTCGTT
The DNA here is from genome assembly GCA_902705825.1 of Halioglobus japonicus. Lineage (GTDB taxonomy): Bacteria > Pseudomonadota > Gammaproteobacteria > Pseudomonadales > Halieaceae > Marimicrobium. The sequence goes on from CACSIL010000021.1 coordinate 10,861, forward strand.
CAGGTCTTCGGAGAGGCCAGAGTGGCAAGCCCCTAGTTTCCTAGACACTTGATAGCTTCTCACAATACTGCTTTTCAAACTCCATGGGCGATATCCCGCCATTGTTGCCATGCCTCCGGCTTGGGTTGTAGAAAAGCTCAATATAATTGAATATCTCTGCCCGCGCTTCAGAGCGCGTTTTGTAGGTCCTACGCTTGATTCGCTCCGTCTTCAGCAGTGAGAAGAAGCTCTCGGCTACAGCG
>CACSIL010000022.1 GCA_902705825.1 Halioglobus japonicus
CGCTGTAGCCGAGAGCTTCTTCTCACTGCTGAAGACGGAGCGAATCAAGCGTAGGACCTACAAAACGCGCTCTGAAGCGCGGGCAGAGATATTCAATTATATTGAGCTTTTCTACAACCCAAGCCGGAGGCATGGCAACAATGGCGGGATATCGCCCATGGAGTTTGAAAAGCAGTATTGTGAGAAGCTATCAAGTGTCTAGGAAACTAGGGGCTTGCCAGAAAACTTACCCGCATTAGCTTCTTGAGCAGAAACCAGATACTGATGCCTGCTTCTTCAAGCATGCAAATTAGTTCCTTGATGGCATTGGAGCCGTGGAAAGCAACTTTGCTAATAGAGCCCTCCTCATAAATGGTAGTCACTATTTCTCCGTCCTTAATGTGCATAACAATTGCCTTGTCTCTGCATTTGATATTGATGGATCGTGCATTGTTAAAAACAAATTTCTCGAAAATATCGGTTATGTTCATTTCATTGCTTTTGTCAGTCTTCATAATAATGACTCCTTCGTCATTGTGATTGGATTTGAACCATTGGAACCTACAATATGCCCCGTTCAGCCATAGACACAGAATCAGAGCCACCGATCACGATATGATCGAGGACTCTGATATCAACAAGAGATAGCGCTTCTTTGAGACGTTCAGTAATGCGCTTATCCGCCTGACTTGGCTCTGGCACTCCAGATGGGTGAGAATGAGAAAAGATGACTGCCGCAGCATTTAGCTGCATGCAGCGTTTGACTATTTCCCTCGGATATACATTTGCCGAATCTATAGTGCCTCTGAACATTTCCTCGTAGCTAATTACTCTGTGCTGGCTATCCAAAAAGACAACGCTGAACACCTCATGTTCAAGATTGGCAAGCTTCACTTGGAGGAAGCGCCGAACTGCCTCAGGTGAACTCAGGGTATCGGGTCTCAGGTACTTGATCTCCAGTAGACTTAGCATCAGGTTATAAACATCGTCTAATGAGGCAGGCTCAGACAGATGGTATCTGCCATCACCAGCTTCGATCAGACTGGGTGGACTGCTTGAAGTGGGTAACGGATTAGATTGATTGCTCATGGGTATTGCTCCTTTGATAAATTAAGTGATGCCATGTGCGGTAAAAAAGCAACGTGGGGGTCTAAACCAACCCCCCCCTGTTGCTCTCTAGTACGCAGAGATGACACCAGGAGCAGATCTAGGAATTCGCTTCTAAATCATCGAAATAGAGTTGATAAAATGAACATGCTTCGTATACATTGAAAGAATATTTGCGAACTAAATAATCGAGTATGGAGAACAAAAAGTGGCAAATCAGGTAAACGTGAAAATAAACGCATCGGTGCCGGTAAAGCACAAGGATTTTGAGGTTGTCGTTCGCAACGATAACGGCAAGCTGGGAACACTGCTTATCAGTAAAGGTAATATTGAGTGGCTCCCGAAAGGAAACTCAATAAACAAGAAGCGAATGAGCTGGACGAAATTCGCCGAGTTCATGGAAGATTATGGGCGCGCCGTAAAAGCTAATTAACTGAGCCAAACTCGCAAGTATTTGTGAGTAACCAAGATTGTGCTTGATAGGATCTTGCAACTTTCCCCATCAATCGCTAATACGCACACAACCACGAGGGCTGGAGCTAAGAATTTGTCTATTTCACGAAATTGGAATTGATTAGTTGGTCATGGTTCATATAATTTATTGCTGAACTTTGAATACACATAACGGAATACGAGAATGTCAGAGAACAAGGATAGTAAGCTGGCCATATTGATTGATGCTGATAATGCTCAGGCTGCCATTTGTACCGAATTGCTAGCAGAGGTTTCTAAGTTTGGAGTTGCAAGCGTCAAGAGAGCTTATGGAGACTGGACAACAACTAGTCTCAAAGGATGGAAAGCACATTTACACAGACACGCTATTCAACCGATGCAGCAATTTAGTTATACACAAGGAAAAAACTCAACAGATTCATCCCTCATTATTGATGCTATGGATTTGCTGCACGAAGGTCGGCTGGATGGTTTTTGCATCGTCTCTTCCGACAGCGACTTTACGAGATTAGCCAATAGAATTCGTGAGGCTGGATTAGTCGTGTACGGATTCGGTGAAAAGAAAACTCCCGAAGCATTTGTTTCAGCTTGCGACAAGTTTGTATACACAGAGATTCTGCGGAAGCTTAAAGATACAGATAAGTCCGATGAATCTGAGAACTCGGAACTTCGCGCAATCACCACATCAGCAATCATTGCGGTATCTAAAGAGGATGGCTGGGCACCTTTGTCAGCAGTAGGAAGCTATATAAATAAGGCCACACCATCATTTGACCCAAGGAACTATGGATACGATAAGCTTGGTAAACTAATTAGATCGCTAAAATATCTATCCGTTGAAGAGAGACAATTTGGTGATGAATCATCCGATGTGCATATTTACGTTAGAATAAAAGGCTCATGATCGATTTGTTATATTTATCCTGATATGTACTCTAGAAGTTCAGCGGTAGCAGCGTTTTTCATTGTTCTCGCTCTCGCTGGCCCAACGCCATAGATTTTTTCAATTAGGCTTTCTTCTGAATTATTATGCAAATCTTCTATCGTTAAAATTCCTGTAGACTTTAATCGACCTTTTTGCCATTGGGTGAGTGCAATCAGGACATCTATTGGTCGCTGAAGCAACGACCTCAAGGACTCTCCATATTGCTGCTCATCATCACTATTAAGAAGACTTTCGCTTCCTGAGTAAGCAGCATGATTTTTCCCAAATTCAACGAACTTCTTAATTGAAAGATTTTCGAACAATTCTTGCGACTCTGCGTGTGGATTGCTTTCCAACGAAAGCATGCAGCCGTACTTAATCTCGTACCTGGTGCCCAGCTGAGCCCTAGTAGCTCTTACAGAGTTATCTACTTTTCTAATAATCCCTGTGTAGGTTAGAAGCCTTAATGATTCCTTAACGGCCTCAGGGGCATCCTTATGGACCCAAAAATATATCGTAGACTCACTGATGCCTTTTTCTTTTCTTAATTCATTATATTCTTCAACCCGCGGAATGACCGTGTTCTCCAAAAAGTTTCTTCCCCAGTCTATTACTCCACGATGCCCTTTGTACTTCTCCCCCAAATCAGTGTGTTCTGACCATATTTGACCGCGATAAAATGACTTTATGGCAGTGTTTACGTTAGTAGTATTAAATTTCGGCAAATCCTGGATTGTTCTCAGCAACATCCTCGGATTTCCACCAGATGTTAGGGCTAGCGTATTAAACAAATCTCTTTGCTTATCAATTTCTATTCGTAGGTTTTCATTAGATTGTTTAAAGACTATATCCTTAAAATATTGAAGATAGTCGGAGTCTGAGATGTTTCTCTCTAATTTTCTATAGACACAATCATGAACAGGCTCAAAAGAATCACCAAAGTGAGTCACGCCAGGGTATATAGCTGCATTACATGTAATATATGGCGACCTTAGATCCTTAAATAGATTAAAGAATTGACGCTGTTGCTCAGGCCTAAAAACATGAGCAGCTTCATCAAAAAAGAAATATATTCTGTCTAGATCGTTTTCTTCGCAAACTGTTTGTATCGCTTCTTTAACGTCTTCAATATCAGGCAGTGCTGATATATCAATAGAAGTCTTTCCTTTATACGAATCCTCGAAGAGCTTGACCACTCCTTTCAAGCTGACTTCAACTCCATCCTCTGTATCATTTTCATCATTGCTTAGCAGATTCGCAGTGAGACCTGAAACAACTACGCCCTTTTTCCTTAGTTTATTGAGCAGATACTTAAGAGTTTTAGCCATCATCCAATGGTAGAACTGAAGGTGATCCTCAGTACTAATCAAAGAACTCATGTTGAACGGAACAAAAACCGTTATGCATGAATCGCTCTCAGCCTCCAGTTCCAACTCGGCCACTCGCATTAGAAATGACTTTCCCGTGCCTCTGGAACCTTCTAAAAGACATGGTTCATTAGATTTGAGAGTATCCAGAATACTTCTGTCGGCGGAATTGACAACAGACAAATCCAAAATATCTGTCTGCTTGATGCTTTCTGTTCTAAGATAAAATTCGCTCATCATTATCCCTATGACTGCCCAAACAGATTTCGAATTTTTGATATATGACTGAATTCCTCAGGCACAAACTGTAGAGATTCCAGTGCTGCCTGATCGAAACTCTTTGCGTACCGACATATAGCGACAAACAATATTACTTCCGATACTGATTTATAGTAGCTGCAATAGGTTTCAAATAGATCATCCTTGTAGCTTAACTTAACTCCACTCAGCCATGTTTCACTATTTCCATGTACATATTCTGATAGTCTTCTATAAACAGAAGTCGCTCTACTCCGATAATCTTTGACCTCATCGCTCATTTCACCAAAAAATGCCTGTGCGAAACGATTGGATAGTACTCCGTTCTCTTCATCGACTAGCCTAGCCCACCTAATATCAACTCTACCGTCGAGCCATTCATTAAGCTCCATCCTATTCGCTGAGAAATATACTGCGGCCAGCCCCATCTCAAGCGCCAGTCTCAACGATGAAAATGCTGGTCTATATAATCCAAGAGCCAAATTGAAGGTGGCCGATTCAAGTTGAGCACTAACTGTCTCCAAAATTCCTCGTTCTTGCGGGTCAAGTACACAGCCCGAAAACTCATAAATACAAGAAGATAAGTGATGGAGCGTGCCAAGCTTTTCTTTCTCTGATGTTGATCGAGTAAATACCACTTGAGATTCAGAATTTAACTTCAGAAAGTATTCTTGAATGTCCATGAATATAGACCTATCCCTCTTGAAAAATCTAATAGCTATAACAATGAGCAGATCTATAGCACACCAATTGGTCGTGGCCCAATACAACTGAACACCACGGATGGTCCAGAGCAATTAGGCCACCAAACAATGTTGTTTAGTCCTTAACTGAGCGCGAGCATATCCACTTTTTGCACTTCATCACTACATGAGTCTACATACGATAGATAAATTGCATCTAAAATGTGCTTGGTAATGAACTCAATGACTGGAACACAAACAGCGTCGCCCATCGCAAAGTAACCTTTATTTGCATTTTCTGGCAGTTTAAAGCTATCTCTTACTCCCTGTAATCGAGCGTATTCCCTAGCTGTTAGTAATCTTACATTCCAGGCTCCATTCCCAGCCTGGATCAATATTTGCTTGCTTGAGCCACCTCTCGGGGTTCTCAAGCAACCCGCATAGCCGTCAGTCCTCAATTCGGCCATAGATCTCCCTTTCCTTACTCTGCGATAGACTGTTCCGAACGATAGGGTCTGATTCCTGACCATTTGATCGAGCACTGCCTTATGGTTTTCGCTCATCTGGCTATAGAGGTGGCTCTGCCTGTCACTAGCCCACCATAAAGATGAGTCCAAGGGGATCGTCTCTACTATATCGGCTAAACGCTGGGATGTTCTTTCTGGCAGCGACACATCCAGTAAGCCCCAGTTCAATTCAGGAGCTCCCAAGATTATTCGCTTTACCCTATTTGATCTTAGGTACGTTTTGCTATCAAAGAAAGACCACCAGTCATCAAATATGCTTGCATCATTTTTAATAAATAAGACACTCTTAGCCAACTCCTCCTCTACAGCAAACATAAAGACTCTTGGTCTGCTTTGCGCCGAAAAGTCTATTGCGTCAAGTTCGATAATATCTACAAAGTAACCAAGTTTAGAAAACTCTCGAACTGTATTTTCAATATCTTTGCCATGATGTGAAGTTAGAAACCCCCTTACATTCTCAAGTAAGACAACTTTAGGGTGCTTCATTGAACGTTTCTTTTCCGTGAGTATTTCGATTAAGGCATTTAGTGTCCCCGATTCTGCGCCTGCTAAACCGGCTCTGCCTCCAGCTACTGACAGGTCTGTACATGGGAATGAGGCTGTATAAAGGAATGTATCGTTAGGCACCAAATTCGGTTCAGAGGCTATGTCCCAAATGTCACCTAGAAAAAAATCATCGCTTCCAAAGTTGTCTAGGTAAGTTTCTTGTTTACTNGTTGAAATGTCATTTGCAAAATTGCACTCCCACTCTGAAACATTTAGCCCCTCACGAACAAGGCCCACACCAGCAAAAAATTCAGCAAAACTCTTCATTCAAGCTCCTGATTAAGAGCGTCGAGGGCATCGGTATCTTTAAAGACCATTTCCCCATTTTCAATTCTCAAAAGACAAATTCCATTTGAAGCAACATGACCACGAGGAATTGATCTTCTAAATCGCTGTCTTCTGCTTTGAGTCGGGACAGAAGCATCATAATTCTGAAGGTATTCAGGTTCCCATTTCCTGAAATATGCATCTGCCAAATCTTCCCCTCTCATAGCCATGACCATCACGTCTTTATAAGTCTCAGAATATTGACAAAAGAGATGGCTTACCGTGCAATCTTCGCGCAATTTTTCCCCGCCCGTATTTAAGTGGTACTGATATTCATATGAACCATTATTCCTTGCTGACTTCACCTCCCAACCTAGTAGGTCAGCGCCAGTATTACCCGTTCCAGACCGTTGAGTTAGTATGGCTCCGAACAGCTCCCACATTACAGATGGAACAGAACCAGATATTTTTAGGTTGTGCTTGGTCAACAATGCGATCTTCTCTTGATCGAAAATGTGTTCCGAATAAAATCTGTAAGCATCGTCCAAGCTACTCATGAATCGCTCCTAATCCTTTTAGGAGCCTTCCTGGAGTTACCTGGAGTGCATTGGCGATCTTAATGACATTTAAAACACTAAGATTTCTTTTGCCACGCTCAACAGAGCTAATGTATGTCCTGTCTAGCGATGAAAGATCTGCCAGCTTTTCTTGGCTAATTTCTCTATCGCTTCTTATAGACTGAACAGTCTTACCTAGCCGAAGCAAGGATTCGCTTTCGTTCATTTCATCCCCTCAAGTCACAGGGGATTCTTACGCCTTGTAGTTTATAGGTCTACGGACTATAAGTCACATAGGGCAGCCTCAACTCAAGTAGGAGCTACTAGTGGTTATTCCAAATAACCATTATCGGTGGCGAGCCAGATATGTCTGCAAAGATAGGATCTATAAGGCTTGTATAAAAATGCTAGCTCTTCTGGAGATTTCTTTTGATCAGTGATCTTGGAAAGCCCCTGCACTATGGCTACGTCTGTACTTGGATATACATCTTGTTGTCCGCAAAAGAAAATGGCGGTCATATCAGCAGACCAGTTTCCAAAACCCCATAGACTAGTAATTACCTCTTTCACTTCTTCGTAACTAGAAGATAGCAACCTATCAGTACTTAGCTGCTTAGATTCCATCGCATCCCTTAGGCCGCTGATGGCTCTATACTTGTTCCTGGACACACCGCAAGCTTTCACATCACATTCAAACGTTTCAGTGAACAAATGACTTAGATTCTGCTCGCTTGGTCTGGAAAGGGATTCTACTCGACCCCAGATAGTCCTAGCCGCCTTTGCAGAAAGCTGCTGGCCTATCACGGTTCTTGCGAGGAAATCGAACAGATTGGCGTTCAAATCAGGTTCTAGAAGTATCACACCATTATTGTGAATTATGTCGAGAAGACGATTACTAGCTAACTTTGAGATTTCCAATAATTCTGAATGAACAACTTCGGACATTTTGGCCAACAAAAAATAGGTGATATTGGGATTGAGAGTATCGGTAGGTCTAAAATATATCCACCCCAAAAAGTGATCATATATTGATCAACACGCAATAAAGTCCACAGTTTTGTGGGCTCCAGTGGTGATTTAGTTTTGTTGAATACCAGGTCTCGGAACGAACTATCAAAGTCTGGGATTAAGCACGACAGAACAGCACTCAGATTTCCGCTGTATGTAGGTGGTGTTCCGACTATTACTATTGGTAGGACTTTGTTTTCTTCTGTTTCAATAGATTAAGACTGGCTAATAGGCCCAAGTGTTAAGTACCAAAATACTGGTACAGACCCTGAGTAGTCCAGTTTCTGAACATCAAATTGTGTTCTTCAGTCCCTGCATCAAACAGCTCGGTATGGATGAACAGTCAGGTGTTCAGTCATATCGGTTTTAATCCAAGCTCCGCAAATTCTTGCTACAAAATATGGAATGAAATATCGAAAAATCCAGTAGCTACGGGCCTTTCAGCTCTTAATCTGCGACTTAGTAATGGTGGTGGGGGGGGGTGCTATACATGTGGTGGTACAGGTTCTAATAATACTACTGATATGGACACTAGATTAGATAGTAATCCAATAGTAATCGTAGTTGTATAGGTACCTTGGCATAGGCTCTAAAAGCCTCTGCCTATTGAGTTGAGTAAGAGATGTCATTCTGACTATGAATCCACGACATATATATCGGTACTGATAATTATTGCTCCCTGAGTACCATTAGCCTCATACCATTCAGTTTTACGCTGTAGGTATTTGCTGTGGATGTCAGTGCCCGTCTCTTGGTCACTTTTTAACTGTTGAATAGAGGCAAGTATTTCCTCGTTTGACAGTATCGTTTTGGACTTCATTACATCGAATACAGTCTTGTCCTTCTTGATCTGTGGCTGATAGCCCACATGGTATTTAAAGACCCTGCACATCGCCTCATATAGTAGTTGTTCATGTTTTGCTGAGACAATAAATGAATCGTGCACTGGTAAGCATGGAGCGCCGTAATGGTGCAGTACTAGCATTACATCTTCAGCGATCAATGAATCAAAGTACTGAAGACGTTTTCCGTAGTCCGAGAAGAAGTAAGCAGCAATTGAACTGTGCTTGGCTTTAAACGCAGAAAACACATCATCCAGATTGGTATAGCCAGGCGGTAAGGAACGTGCTGGCATGCCATACTGCAATGACTTCTTGGCACTGGCAGGGTCAGCCGCATTAAGCATGGTATTTAGTACCGTCTTCAAATCGTCTCTGTCGGCATCAGAAAAGCCATCCAGTTTATATGGGTCTTCCGCTAGCTGTTCACCTTGCATGGCATACAGGATTGTGGGGTGAATCTGCTTGTAATCCAGTTCGACAGTGGATCGCTCATTTATACGGATGTACTTTCGGTAGTTTTTTGGAATACCTTGCCACCAGGGGGAGACTGTAACTAAATCTGTGTAACTGCCTATTATTAACCCAACCATTGGGCGAGGATAGGCACTATGAACAAGAAAGAACTACAGGCGATTGCTCAGGCAGCAGCCAAAAATATCAAGACGGAAGCGGATCTCAATGAGTTCCGCCAGATG
>CACSIL010000023.1 GCA_902705825.1 Halioglobus japonicus
CTCTATAACCGCATCAGTGACCTTGGAGATCAGGGCTGCCGACACATCGGCCCCGTACATTTCCTTGAAGGTGGTGACGATCTCGCGAGTAGTCATGCCCTGGGCGTACAGGAACAGGATCTTGTCATCCATTGAAGTGAATCTGCGCTGGTGCTTTTTGACGAGCTTGGGCTCGAAGCTCCCGGCCCTGTCGCGTGGAGTGTCTAACTCGAACTGGCCATCTTCGGTTTGGAGGGTCTTGCTGGTATAGCCGTTGCNGTTATTATCCCCGCTGGAAGGTGCGTGCTTGTCGAAGCCAAGATGATCATCCAGTTCTGCNTTCAACGCCGTTTCGACGGTGATCTTCGTTAGCATCTGGCGGAACTCATTGAGATCCGCTTCCGTCTTGATATTTTTGGCNGCTGCCTGAGCAATCGCCTGTAGTTCTTTCTTGTTCATAGTGCCTATCCTCGCCCAATGGTTGGGTTAATAATAGGCAGTTACACAGATTTAGTTACAGTCTCGAATTCGCGGCAATGGGAGTTTCACAACGACTGAATCCTGGTCAACTACTGTATCTGCCACCCAATGAACCACATGCACTCACCGCCATAAGCAATGCAATCGTTCTGCTGACAATAGTCTTCAAGCACTAGATATTTTCCAGCAGGCCATGTCTCACTCAAATGACAGTAAAACCGTTTGGGCTCATAGGATGTTTTTCCCGGCGGCATGCCTCTACGCCACAGTCGCGGTACCGCTGTCGGTGGCATCATGAGTCGCACATACTATCAGCGGCTGCGTCGTACGCCATCTCCAACAGCACTGGTGGTATGGATGCTCGCTACCATCACAACTGCCTTGCTCTGTAGAGTGGCGGCACCTTTTTCATGCCGGATAACTGACCGCTACTGTGGGTTGCAGCAATAGCCTGGGCGTTATGCTTTACCACCCTGGCCTGTTGTCCAATGCCCTTGCAGGGCTGCAAGCGGGTGACCCCGTAGCAGTCTCGCAATCGGCGATCTGGTGTTTCATCGTGACCGGGCATCACCCATTAAAGGGCGATGCCCTTGGTCCGCTCTAGAAAACCTCGGATTCAGAAATATGCCCGCACCCCGAAGACCACGTTCAGCCCGATCTGCGGCGCCTGATCCTTCAGATACGAGGTACTGTTACGGATATCTTCGTCCAGCAGGTTCTGGCCCTTCAGGTACACCTGCCAATCAATCTGACTGACACTCGGACCGGTGAAAATCACTTCGGCATTCAGCAGGTCATACCCCGGTGTGCGCGTTTCCAGTGGCGCAACATTGTCCTGATCGTAGGCGTGAATCCACACCACGTTAGCCGCCCAGTTATAAAGATCCCAATCAACCCCGAACGCGACGCGCTTGGGTGGCTGCTGAGGCGCATCGGTATTATCGTCGAGCTCTCCGTCTACGATATCGCCGAAGCTGAATACCTGCCAGTGGCCGAACCTGTTTGGTTCAAAGTCGTAACGCAATTCAACTTCCGCACCGACAAAGTCCGCACCCTGCTGCAGCCAGAACCGTACTGGAAAACCATCCTCCTCCAGACCAGAATCCTGCTGGTAAATATAGTTATCGAACTGATCCCAGTAAACGGTAGCGCTACTAGTAAAGCGGCCATAGGCAACGCGCGCGCCTCCTTCAATATGCACGGTCGATTCCTTATCTAGCGAAGCGTCCCCCACTTCAAATACCTGAGTGGCAATATGTGGGCCATTGGCATACAGCTCGTCGACACCCGGTGCACGCTCTGCATAGGATACAGAGCCGGTTAGATCTACCATGTCGCTGGCGCTCCATATCAGACCGGCAGAAGCACTAACTGGTTGGAAGTCGGAATCTGATGAGGGCCCTGTCGCGCCCTCTTCCGCAATCAGGGTGATAGGCACCTCGATCGAAACATCCTCGTAACGCAGACCCAGATCAACCTGCCATGCATCGAGCTCGGCATGTTCTATCCAGAACACAGCACTGGTTTTGGTGTGAGATTCCGGCACGAATGCCTCAGCGCCCTCAGCCGAAAAATCAAGGTCGGTATACTGTAATCCAAACACACCCTGCCATGCACCCCAGGGGTTGTGCTTTAATTCCACGCGCGTATTGTCGCTGTCGCTCCTGAACACCGTACCAATTTCATCACCCACATACTCGAGATGCTTGTAGCTGGTATCGACGAAACGCACTTTGAGTTGCTCGAAGCCATAGAATGGATTGCTACCAACCAGTTCAGCCTCGGTACGTTCAGTACGCAAGCGGATGGTAACGTCGACCTCTTCCTCCCCATGATGCTCGTCATCATGTTCCTCATCACCGTGCTCATCATCATGGTCGTCATGTCCGTGCTCGTGAGCGCCTCCAGGTATGCCATAGTCGGATTTGTATTCATTGTATGCAGCACCGAATCGCCATTCTTCGCCAATCCAGCTCACGCCAATGGTGGCACCGTGATTCTTCAGAAAACTATTTTCCAGCGTTCCGTCCTCGTTACCATTATGGTCATCGCCGTGATCTTCTTCCTCATGATCATTCTCTTCCTCCGGGTAGAGCTCGGCCCTACCCGGAATATCATAGTCGTCAGTCCGGCGATGAAAGCCATCCAGATGCAACGCGAAATCACCCTTACCCAGATCAAGTCGTCCCGCGGCAAACTTTTCGTTTGCAGCATTATTGCCCTGTGTGGTGAAGCGACCGCTATAGACCTGCTCCGGGATAACCTGGGGGATGGACGGCGAGACCATATTGACGACGCCACCGATAGCACCGGAACCGAAAAGCAACGAGGACGGCCCGCGTAATACCTCAATCTGGTCGGCCAAAAACGGCTCCACGGAAACAGCGTGGTCCTGACTAACCGAGGAAGCATCGCTCACTGCCATACTGTTATTGAGAGTGCCCACCCGTGTACCCTGCAAGCCGCGAATAACGGGGCGGCCAACGTTTTCACCGAAGCTGGCATTGGATAACCCTGGCGTGCGGGCCAGTGTTTCTCCGATTGAACTAGCCAACTGTTGCTGCAGCGCCGCACCCTGAAGCACGGTAGCGGACTGTGAAAGATCGCCAGATGAACGGCTCAGCGGGTTCGCTGAAACCAATACTTCTTCCAGCGCCTCGTGCACATGGAAAGTTTGTGGGTTATCGGCCGTTGCCGTATCCGCTGCACTGGCATTCGAAAATGAAGTACCCATCAGCGCCACTAAGGCGCTGTACCGCGTAAAAGTATGCATAGTGAATCTCTCATCAATCACATGCTATTAGGCACGTGATAAAACCTGTGAAATGTAACGATTGGAGTTCTAAGCTGCGATGAGAGCGGTGGGTGGAGCACGTTTGGAATAATACTCCCGGTGAAATATCAGCAGATCGCCATCGATACGAAACGCGACCTCTATTGCGCTGAGCTCAGTCGCTACTGGCGCAAGAGCAGAAACAGGGAGCGCAGCACCCAAGCCATGACCGAGCACACAAATGGAACAATCCTGGTAATCACCAGAATCATCGGGGCACAGATCGTGCATACTTGCGACCCAATGGGATGCCAGCAATACCAGCAACAGCACAAGGTGCAGGTTACGACCGAGGATGTGGAATCTCTGGCGCATTCGGTGCATCAAATGGCGCGCTTATCAGTGGTGTTCAACAACATTGATTTTTCTCGGCTATTGCCTGAATGCGAAACTCAATATATGATACGTTATATCATTTCTATTAGAAACCGCAATGTTTATCAGAAGTTCGCTAAAACCGCTGCTCAACATTGATTCAAGCTCATGCGCACCGGACCTCTATTCCATGCCAGTGAGCCGCCAGAAGACGCAAAGCAGGAAGGAAATAGCAGTATGACAAACAGCGTTAACAAACACCTGATGATCAGGTTAGCGCGATGATGGGGAAAGCGGTCTGTACTCAAGAGCTAAAACCCTCCAGTGATGCTATGAGGATTGCGTGATGATCGCCTACATCGCTTCCGTCTGGATCGCCCTATTTACGCTACTGATTAGCAATCCGTCCGCTGCCGGGAACCAGCATGAGGGCCATAGCAAAAACGCGGCCGTCACACAGGATGCTCATGTTCACGGAGTCGCGGAATTGCTTGTGGTACTTGAAGACGATCAACTGGAGATTGCGTTACATACCCCGGCGCAGAACCTACTGGGATTTGAGCAGCACGCCCAAAGTGCGGAACAAGTAGCTATGGTAGAACATACCAAGACAACACTGGCGAATGCCGATGATCTTTTTCAGTTTGATCCGGCTCTATGCCACTTGGCGAATCACACCACTGATTTTGGTGCTGCCGCGCAAGGTCATAATGTTGATGAGAAAGGAGCCGAAGAGCATGACAACCAAGCTGAGGCGACGACACACAGCAATATAGAGGCCCGATATCGCTTTCGTTGCGAGCTACCCGACCAACTGATTTCGCTGTCAACCGGTCTCTCTGATGTATTCCCGGATATTCGGTTACTGCACGCTCAGTGGATCGCAGGTGGTCGACAAGGTGCGATAACACTGGATAATGACCAGCGTACCATCTTATTCAGGTAAGCAGACTATGAACAGTATCGCGAAAATTCTCTCCCACGCCGAAGCAAGCTGCCAGACCAATGGAGCCAGACTCACTGACAAACGCAAGCGCGTATTGACCGGTTTACTCAAGTCGCAGAAGGCCCAGTCGGCTTATGACTTGATTGACTATATGCGCAAGGAGTTTGACGAAGCCCTGCAGCCAACAACGACTTATCGCATTCTGGATTTCCTAGCCAGTGAAAACCTGGTTCACAAACTCCATCTTGCCAATAAATATGTCGCCTGTTCTCACATTAGCTGCGGACATGCGCACGAGGTACCACAGTTTCTGATCTGCGACGAATGTAGCAACGTGAAGGAAATTGGCATTAAGAAATCGTTGATCAATACTCTCACACGCAATGTAGAGGAAGCGGGCTACGTATTGCAAAGCCCACAACTTGAACTGCACTGCCTTTGCCAGGACTGCGCCAGCAAGGCGGTCTAGTTCGAAGAAAATTTGACACTATCTGCCGCAACAATCAAACGGAGAACACGTGAACCCACTATCCACCAGCATCGACAAAGCAGCTATCGGGCTTTCCATGATTTGCGCCGTGCACTGCCTACTGCTTCCGGTGGTGATAGTGATGTTGCCGACACTAGCCGCCACCACTTTTGGGGACGAGCAGTTTCACCAGTGGATGCTACTCGCGGTGCTGCCCACTAGCCTGGTCGCGCTGACAATGGGATGCCAACAACATCGAAGTATGAGTGTGTTGGCAATAGGCGTTGTGGGGCTGACCATTCTGACGTTGGCGGTGCTCTTCGGCCATGCCTGGCTCGGTGAAGTATGGGAAAAGGCCGCGTCTCTAACGGGTGCATCACTTATCGCACTGAGCCATTTACGGAACCACACATTATGCAAACGACAGCAGTGCGACTGTGAAAGCAAGTAACTCCAAAGAAAGAACCCGTACCGGATTATCACTATTATGATCAACAGTACTTTCGTTGCGTTCGAAGAATGCAGAAAAGGCGACCGTCTGCCAATCTCCACGGTAATAGACAACCTGGTATTTGATACCAATGGGTTGATACCGGTCGTTGCTCAGGATCACCAAAGTGGTGAAGTATTGATGTTGGCGTGGATGAACCGGGTCGCCATCGAGCTTACGCTCACCAGCGGCGACATGACCTACTGGTCCCGCTCTCGATCTGAACTGTGGCGTAAAGGTGATACCAGCGGCCATGGACAGCGCTTGAAGACGATGCGGGCCGATTGCGACGGCGACACCCTGCTATGCGATGTCGAACAAATCGGCGCAGCCTGTCATACCGGAAGGAAATCGTGTTTCTACCTGCAAATGGATATCAACTCCATGAGTGCCGCGATAACGGAATCAATCCCTGCCATATAGATTTGAGGCCTCACCACTGATGCTGAAGGGTAACGCTTCAGTATCAGCCTCGCGGCGTATTATATCCTGAGGTAATCCCTTTCATGTCAATACTGAAATCCATACCCACCAATGTCATCACCGGCTTTCTGGGAGCGGGGAAAACAACTGGCATTCTGAATCTGCTTACACAAAGGCCTGCGGGGGAGCGCTGGGCAATTCTGGTCAATGAATTTGGCGAGATCGGGATCGATGGCAGCTTGTTCACCGGAAAGGAAACTGAAGAACAAGGTGTATTTATCCGTGAGGTCCCCGGTGGCTGTATGTGCTGTGCTGCTGGCCTACCGATGCAGATAGCTCTGAACATGCTGCTAACGCGAGCCAAACCACACCGGCTGCTAATCGAGCCCACAGGGCTCGGGCACCCACAGGAAGTACTGGCGGCGCTCACTGCTGCGCATTATCGAGATGTACTGGAATTACACGCCACTGTCACGATGGTGGATGCCAGAAAAGTTCACGATGAGCGCTATACCAACCATCCCAGCTTTAACCAACAGCTGGCGATTGCCGACATCATTGTCGCGAACAAGGCCGATCAGTACGAGACATTCGATTTTCCTGCTCTGTTAGACTTTCTTGAACGCACAGAGCGTCTGGAAGACAAAACGGTATTTCAGGTGAGCAAGGGAGCGATCCAAATCGACTGGCTGACGGCACCCGCGAGCGAACACAATTACGAGTATCATCACCACGAAGAAACAGCCCCACCCTCAGTACTACAGACGCCACAGATGCCTGATAAGGGCTACCTCAGCATTGATAACGAAGGCGAGGGCTTTTATAGCCGAGGCTGGATATTCAATGCCACATGGATTTTTGATGCGCGCAAACTCTATTCCCTGCTGCTAGGAGTCAATACGGAGCGGATCAAGGGGGTATTTATCACTGACAAGGGCGTGACCGCCTTTAACAAGGCCGACCACGTCCTGACGACATCCGACCTCGACGATGCTATGGATAGCCGCCTTGAATGTATTTCTGCAGATAAGAGCAGCTTTGAAAACCTGGAGAGCGCGCTGCTTGACTCTGTAGTGACCCGATAGCATTTATTCTGTGAAGGCTTCCAGCCGATCCACCTTTATGGAATAGGCAGCGGTGGCGGTCTCGTTCTCGATCAACGTCGTGCTCAAGACGCCCTCAATCCACACTGGATCGTACATGGAATCCAATTTGAAGCCCATTGAGTACTCCGCGTAAATAATTTGGTTGGGCGGTGGCGGCGGTACATGAATACAGGCGCCGAAATACGGCACCAGGAAAAACTGGGTCACGTTCTGGTTCTCGTCAAACTCCAAGGGAACGATAAAACCGGGGACCCGGACGCCCTGGCCGTCAAACTGCGAGATTACTCGCCGCGAAAACAGAGCATCCTGGTAACGCTGTGCCTCGCTGCTGTTAGCCAGCTGGTTCAGGACTTCCTGTTCCACTTTTTCAAAGGGGTTTCCCACTTGCGGCGGGGCCGGCTCCAGCCCAGGTACAATTTGATCCTCCGGCGAGCCGTCCACAATGTCACCGATGTAATCCGGTGGATTGAGTAACGCCTCAAGATCCTCTTCGGGCATTAGATCAATCCACTCAATTGTGCGGTAGTCATCGACCACCTGCCTACCATTATCTTGACTCTGCGCAAGACCGGCGTGTATCAACAAGAATAAGCCGAAAACAAGGCCGCCGATATTTGGGAGTAAAAAAGACAGACGGGGCAGAAACACAATCACCTCCAAGTGAAGTCAGCAAACAATAGCCTCAACCTTAATGATATGTTATATCATATTATCTTGCTTAGAACATCGTACAACAGTAGGCTGCACAGTGGTTGTATCAATACAGGACCTCAGTTTTCACTATTCCAAAAACAGGACGGCGGTGCTGGACATTCCCCAGTGGTCTCTTCAGTCCCGCGAGCAAGTCTTCCTGCACGGTCCATCTGGCACTGGGAAATCCACCCTGCTAAATTTGTTGGCCGGCATTCTTCTTCCCAGTGCCGGGACAATCGACATTCTCGGAAAGCGAATCAACACACTAAACGGCAGGCAGCGGGATAGCTGGCGCGCCAGGCACATCGGCGTGGTTTTCCAGCAGTTCAATCTTATTTACTATCTGAGCGCGCTGGACAATATCAGACTAGCGGCCCTCTTCGGTGGCACAGTCAATGCCACCAGCCGGGCGAGTGAGCTGCTGCAGGCACTGGGCATCGATACGGCGTTACACCAGCAGCCGGCTGGACAGCTAAGTATCGGCCAACAACAACGGGTGGCGATTGCCAGAGCACTGATCAATCAACCGGAACTGCTGATAGTAGATGAACCCACCTCAGCACTGGACGCGCGAAACAGGGATGTTTTTATGGCGTTGTTACTGGACCAGGTGCGACTGCATCAGACTGCACTGGTATTTGTCAGTCACGACCTCGCATTAGCGAATACTTTTTCCAGGGTCGAGGCTATCGCTGACATCAACCGGGCCGGAGGAATACACTGATGTTTTTACGTCTCGCCGTGTCGAGTCTATGGCGCCGCAAGGGCTCTGTACTACTTACGTTTTTCGCGATCACGGTCAGTGTTTTTGTGCTGCTGGGAGTCGAACAGATTCGCGTCCAGGCCAAAAACAGCTTCAGCAATACCGTCTCCGGTACCGATTTGATCGTTGGCGCACGTACTGGCGACATCAATCTCCTGCTCTACTCGGTATTCCGGCTTGGCAATGCCACCGCAAATATCTCCTGGCAAAGCTATCAACATATTGCAACAGACCCCAATGTCGCCTGGACGATTCCTATTTCTCTAGGCGACTCTCACAAAGGGTATCGAGTGATGGGCACAAACACCGCGTATTTTAGCCATTTTCGTTTCGGTCAGGAGCAAAGCCTGGAATTAGCCGAAGGCGCGCCATTTTCCAAAGTGTTCGATGTAGTACTTGGCAGTGAAGTAGCCCGCGCTCTTGGCTACCAGCTGGGGGATCAACTTACTCTAGCACACGGCATCGGTAGCACCAGTTTCAGCAATCACGATGACAATCCCTTCCGGGTTACTGGAATTCTCAAACCCACCGGCACGCCGGTGGATAATACCCTGCATGTTAGCCTCAAAGGCATCGAGGCGATCCACGTCGGCTGGCAAAATGGCGTAAAGCTAGCCAGCAGGTCGAATACTCCCGCCGCAGACATTCAACAAGAGTTCACCCCCCAAAATATCACCGCGTTTATGGTGGGCCTCAACTCTAAGCTGGCAACATTCCGGCTACAGCGGCAAATCAACACCTATCAAGGTGAACCCTTACAGGCCATTCTCCCGGGTGCGACCCTGGCCGAGTTCTGGCAGGTGATAGCGGCGATGGAAAACACACTTCGGCTGATCTCAATACTGGTGCTAGTGGCCTCTTTACTGGGGCTTGCCGCGATGCTTTTGGCGTCCATCCGAGAACGCCAACAGGAAATCGCCGTTATGCGCACCATCGGCGCTTCCCCATGGTTCCTTCTGGCACTTATCGAGGTAGAAGCCATTCTCATCACCCTGGGCGCTTCAGTGCTGGCGATAGTCCTACTGTTTTTATCCACTACCCTATCAGCAGCAATACTGGCTGAACGATTCAACCTGTTTATAGATAGCATGATCATCACAACGCAATTCCTGATCTATCTGATGGTTGTCGCCGGAGGAACTCTGGTTGTGGCGCTGATTCCAGGCGTAAGTGCCTACCGCAGTGCGCTGCACCAGGATTTGACTCGTTAGGTCTCAGTTCAACCGTTACAACTGGCCAAAAACTATCGTTGTTTATGAAGACTCTTCAGAGGTGATTAAGAGCGACTTGAGGAATTAGCTTTTCGCGCCAAAATAGGTGTCATAGCTATCGGGTGAAGGTTCGCAATCTGCTGCATCGATCAGCTCAACGAGTGAACCACCTATTGATAAATGGAATCCGACAGTTGTCACGATTGCAGTGACAAAATCGATAAGCCCGCGTGACTCCGAGCCCTACTCAACTCTAAAGAAAAAGGGGCCATAACTTATGAGAACCACATCGGGCCATCGGTTCTAAAGTGATGGAAAGGCTAGGCTGCGAATGCTGGCCAAGCCATCTACTTTACAATGCGTGCCATCAAAGACCGAAGTGCCTGCAATAGTCGGCGAACAGCGGACCGTGCTGCTGCTGACTTAAACCGAATTTCTCCAGTGTGTAGTGATGCTCGCCATGCTTATCCCGCGGGCGATTCTTCAAATAGTCTTGCATTGCCCCGCGCACTCTGTCGCCAAAATCAAAGCCAAAATGATCATAAAGGTTTTCGATTACCTTGATTGGATCGGAAATCAGATCATTAAACTGCACATCAAATATCCGACTATCTTCATCAATCATGGCCGCCCGTTGCTCCATTCCGCGACGCAGCATTTCAGAGAAGTAATCCGCCTCTGCCTGCGCCGTCGCTACCGGGTCTACATCATCGCTAAAAGCGCTATGCAACGTACAGGCCAGGCTCGATATTGACGCCAGTACTTCCATAGGGGCTCTATGGGTTTGCACGATAGCGGCATCCGGGTACTGGTTTATCAAGGTATCGAGGTAAGCCAGATGCGGAGGTGTTTTTAGCACCCAACGCTGCTCCATATAATCCACCTGCATGTGCTGGAGAAATTTCTTATGCCATTGATATGCGGCAGTCATGTCCTGCTCCAGCGTCCAGTGGCGGTATTCTGGAATATAGAAACTGACGCCGAACTGATCAGAAATAAAGTGCGGAGCTAACAAGGCGACACACTCCTGCGGCAACTCTGCACCCATAGCGTGAATTGCCTGAAAACCCGGCGCCAGCAACGCCATTTTTTGGACGTTCTTTTCGACTTCAGGAATTCGCAAGTCATTCTGAAAGTTATGGCGCTGCGCCGGAGGAATCGGCTGTGCGACCTCCCATGTACTCGGCGCTCGGTGGGCTGGATCCTGCGCTAGCAGTTCGTACAGAATCGTGGTGCCTGTGCGCGGCAGTCCCAGTACGAACAAAGGGCGTTCTATTTCTTGCAGACCAACCTCTGGTCGTTGTTTTCGATACTCGGTAAGGCTCAACCGCAGTTTGAGGTTATCAAGCAACATGCCATGGACAGCGGTGCGGCCCAACAGTGAAAGCCTCGCCTCCCGCTCCAGTGATACTGCAAGTTTTTCCAGTGCCGGAACAAAGCTCTCGTCACCAAAATCACTCAACCCTGTTTGCTCCCTTGCTTTGTGGATGATTTTTTCCACGGGCAGCAATGATGGCTTTTCGATGCCCAGCTTTCTCAAGCCCCTGCCAACACGATTGATCAGTTTTATTGCCATCGGCTGATTGGGGGAAGGGTATTGCATGTATGACTCCTGATGTAAGTCTGATCCTGTTGACGTGCATCGAGTATGGAGGCCGCCACGGTTACTCATGGAGACTGCAATCGCCTCTCTCACTATTGAGGATGAGTCGCCTCTCGTCTTTTCTACCGATCTACGTCGTAGCCTACTTCCAGCCTACTGGAGGGATCTGTCTGTCATCTTTCTTCTGAGATAGTTCGGGGCGATCCGCACTATGCCTTTCTGAGGGACCGATAACTTTCCAGGATGGGGGCAAACTCTGTCGGCGTCGAACCATGGATCACAACACCATCAGCGCCGTTCGCCAGCTGATTTCGCCATCCTCGCGCACAGTCCTCTTCACTTCCACTAGCGGCGGGAAGCCATTCAGCAGGTATCAGCTCGCTCATTTCTTCCAGCTGATCGAGAGTGGCAACACTGTCGATTCCCCCGAGCATGGATGAGACAGTCTCATTGGCGCGAAACGCCTCCAATATCTGCGGGTCCCATCCGTTGAGAGCAACCAACATTTCTGCATATCCCGGCGCCTGCATATAAGTCGCCATGCGTGCCACAAACTTGCGCAGATAGTCTTCACGACTGGGGTTCACAGCCGTGGCAAGTACCGAATAGACTTTAACATCCTCCGGGTTTCGGCCAGCGGCCTCCGCGCCTTCCTGTACCAGTTGCTTGGCGCGTTGCAGGCCCTCGTCGGTGATAAAAGTATGCAAGTGCACGCCATCGAAATGCGCTCCGGCAAAACGCAGACTGCGCGGACCGAAACCGACGAAATGGATAGGGATGTGCGCATCCATCCAGTCTCCCATGTTGAGATAGGGAAGATTGCCCATAGCCCCATCATGGCCCATGACCTTTTCGCCACGCCACAGTGTACGCAGGATATCTATGCCCTCGACCATCTGGTCATTGGTCACACCCTCCAATCCCATCAGCTGATTGCGAATGGCCACACCCCGGGCCAGGCCGAGCTCGAAACGCCCACCAGAAAGGTAATGCAGGCTGGAGCACATGGTGGCGAGAACCAGAGGATGACGGGTGTGGATATTCGTTGCCGCCGTGGCCACACGGAGTTTTTTTGTCACAGACAGCGCTGCCGCACAGATAACCCCCGCGTCTTTTACATCAAACCGTTCCGATAACCAAACCCGTCCCAAACCCAGGGACTCCGCCTGTTTGGCTTCTTCAATGGCATCGGCCGGCGTTGTCGTATGACCGGGCAAAAGATAACAACTCAATTCCGGAAACTCAGTGACATCCTGCATTTTTAAACTCCAATAAAGGGCAGCCCACAGCTCCCCATCAAAAATTTACAATGTGATAGCCATGCAGACTATCGCTGTCGCAAGTCAATGAGGCCTTACCACGATTGCCGACATCTGCAACGATTCTTTGCATGCGACTAAACTACCAGATTTCACCCGAAGCGCCGAACTTATCGCCGACTTCTGAATGATCTGCAAGGCTGGGGGTCTGGGGCTTCCACACTTAGGGTCTTGACGTCGCAGGTGCTATGGCGCGGCGTTAGTATCTCGAGCGCCCTGGCATAGTGAAAACACTCTCGTGTGGAAGCGATGTCCGAGTCTCTCTAGAAAGGGCAATATCAATCGCATTTCATGCAAATTCCACTGTGCTCTCTAAACAAAAAGGGGCTACCCGATGGGCAGCCCTCTCGGATCATAGTCCGGCTTACACTGAACGCCTCCCCGATAACTATCATGGCCCTATCTACCTTGACCGCTTGAAATCTAACCTCCTATCGGGTTTGTGAAGAGCGATATGCTGGTTGATAAAGAGGTAAAGGGTAGCGTCAGAACTGCGCCAACACTTCCACCCCCATAGCGCGAGCATCACCCGCGTATGCAGAGTTCTCGGAGTTAATTCCTGTCAAATAATTCTCGTCGAGCACGTTGTTTACATAAGTGCTGACCCTGAAATGCCCGAAATCGTAGCCCAACTTAACGTCAACAACGAAGCTGCTATCTACTTCGGTATCCGCGCTGTTGATAATAGTACGGTAGAACTCGCCCGTGTAGCTCGTGGCAATACTGGCGAAGAAACCCGATGAGTGCCGGTAGTCCCCTCCCAGAGAGGCTGTGACTTCCGGCGCCTCCGAATACTGGTTTCCGTCGCAACCTCCATCACAGACGTCGGCTGGAAAATCTCCCAATTTTGTTTTCAGCACGCCCACCGCGCCGTACAAGCTTAATCCATTACCTAGCGCATATTGCGCCTCCAGTTCGGCGCCCCATGATTCGGAGTCTCCAGCATTAAGCGTATTGGCCAACGGAGCGAACTCAGGGTCAGTGACAGCCACCTGCTGGTCCGTGTAATCATTGTAGAACAGGTTCGCACCCAACAGTAACTTGCTCTGCAGCGCGGATATCCGGTAAGCGATCTCGTATGACCACACATATTCCGGGTCCACGTCATTGATTTCGTTAGTGCCGACAAGTGTCTGCGCGAAACCCTGCCGGTAGCCCTTACTAGCTGTGAACGCGAGCGTCTGTGTATCAGTCAGATCCAGCGCAAGGCCAGCTTTTGGCAGGAACACATTGAAATCGGAATCCAGATCGTAGGCACTGCCTCCGGCTGGAACAAGCTCCACCTCTCCCGAATTGCGCACCGAATCATCTTGGTAGCGACCACCGATAATCAGAGAAAAGGGGCCGGTCAGACGATAGCGCAGGTCAGCATATACCGCCCATGTATCGGTGGTGTTATCAAATTTACCTAGCTGCACAAAATAGGGCGTGCCATTCTGTATGTAGCGGATATTGGAGTCCGCCTTCTGCTCGAACGAGCCATAGAACAGTCCAGCGACACCTGTAAAGCCGGCAATTTCCTCATTCATCTCAAAACGAAACTCCTGCATGAAGTCGCCATCTTTTCGATGATCGTCGCGAAAGTAATCCTCCGAGGACGGTACGCTACTGATCTTGAGGTCGGTGTCGTTGTAGCCGGAGGTGGATCGTAGAATAACGCCGTCACCCATGTCCCACGCGATGTCCACGTTGTAATTTTGCAGATCCATTTCCCGACCCTCTGCGAACACGGAATCACGATCGAATACGCGGTCATAGAAATCAGGCCCGGAAACCGGGGAGGAGGAAGGTGAGTCATAAACGTCGCTGGCTGTGACCAGCACTCGTAGCGCATCCAGACTCGCCGGGGTGTACAAAAGCTTGCCTCGCACATTATGATATTTGTCCTTTGCAAAGCGTTTGTTGGCCTTATCGGTAAAATGGATATCGCTGGTTTTCTCGGCGTATTCACCGCTGATGCGAAATGCCAGCTCATCTTCAATGATGGGCGCGGAAATAACACCCGCCGCCTCCTCCCGATCCAGTTCGCCATACAGCGCGCGAAATTTGTACTCCGGCTCAAACGTCGGATCTTGAGTCTTGATGACGACTGTACCCCCGAGTGCACTACGCCCCTGGATTGTGCTCTGTGGCCCCCGGTACACTTCCAGCTGTGCCACGTCCCACAATCCGCGCGAGCCGCGTTTCAGGCCCTCGGCAGACTGGGTTACACCATCCACGACCATCGAAATGAGCGCCGTGGAATTCGTCGGCTGTGTGACACCATCGGCATTCAGGCCGCGAATCTCGATACTTTTGCTGCCAGCACCTTGAGAAAAGGCACGCACGTTGGCCAATCGCTTGTAAGCATCGCTGGTATCAGCGATATCGTAATCCTGCAGCTCTTCCGCTGTGACGATACCCACGCTGCTGAATG
This sequence comes from Halioglobus japonicus, assembly GCA_902705825.1. Lineage (GTDB taxonomy): Bacteria > Pseudomonadota > Gammaproteobacteria > Pseudomonadales > Halieaceae > Marimicrobium. The sequence continues at coordinate 15,047 of CACSIL010000023.1, forward strand.
TCTCCAAATAGGGACGCAGGATTTTTTCGCCGAGCACCAACACATGTTCCATCCTGGCGCTGGTATCTTTCCCTTCGCTCTGTAGTGCTGGAGCAGACTCCTGTGCAATAGCCGGAGATATCGACAGCGCCAATATCGCAAGTGAGACAGATGGGCGCCGGATACAACCGAGCCGCACAGTTTTTTTGAGTGGCATTACAACTTACTCCAGAATTGATGGCGGGTGTGCACGCGACGAACCGGGCTGACTAATTCACCAAACGAAAGAGACATTGCATCACTACGTCGCTGCGCGACACAACTAAATATTAATGATAATCATTCGCTAATGATAATAGTCTCATTAATCAAGGTCAAGCACAGCGCCTGTCAATACGATCATCCAGCTGAGCTTGCGCTCCACCCGCAGCCCAAACGCTGTTCGGGTCCCCGTGCAATGCTCGCCGCTGCACGGCAGCCCCCATTCGCCAGAAGGCCAATGCGGCTGCGATTGCCAGCGCATCGACAACCAACAGGACACTATGGCTCAGCGGCACACCAGGCCAGGCCGGAACAACCNCCAACATCAAGTCCACTAACGGAATTGCGGCACTCAACAAGGCGGCGAGGTAGAGTAGATCTCGGGTTCCAGTCGCGACCGGACGCAGGTAACACCAACCGATCGACAGGAAGAACACCGAAAAATACACGTACTCAGTCATGTCACCGCNATTGGTTGCACCAACAAAACCACGACTCGCCAGCAGTGCAGCGGAAATGCCTGCCATACAGCCGATACATACACCGCTGTTGAGACGTGCCATGAAGACTGCGCCACGGGCCTGTTCACTGCTGCGCCGCCTACGTCGTGATTCGATCCACAGCAAGTTGCCCGAGTAGAATAGGAATGCCCCCGCGAGTCCGAGCACGAAATACAGCCAGCGTGTGACGTAACCGCCAAAGGAAGCATAGTGCAGGGAAATCAGTCCCTTATAGAATGTGGACCCCATCGATGCACGGACGGGGTCGTTGACCGCGAGCACCTGCCCCGTACTCGCATTCAGAGACACCGATGCAAATGGAGCCAGAGTGCCCACCTCAGACATGCCACTCACCCTGACGACTGCATTAGCATCGCCCACATGCTCGTATCGGAGTTGTTGGGGCTCGAGGGAAGGAATTTCGCTCTGGGCAATCTCGACAATTTCGGCAACTGCGAGCGGCGGCATCGACTCACCCGCCGGCTCAAGGTGTTCAATAATTCCCAGCTCCGGCCCAATCAAGGTTTGCAGCTTTCCCCCGTAGACAAGATACTCGAAGGGTGCCAACACCAGAAAACCGACGGCCAGTAGCGCGCTGCTCCACGCGAACATGACATGCCAGGGTAACGACAGCACACCGATGACATTGTGCGTATCCAGCCAGAACCGTTTTTTGTTACTACCGGTTCGCACGATGAACAGGTCACGAAGAAAATTGGGCAGAAAGATAAGCAATCCGGTGACCAGGGCCAGACCGTAAATCACGCAGACCAGTCCCAGTACGTAAAGTCCGAAGCTGGCCGGCAACCCCGCCGTGTAATGAAGCCGGTAGATGAAGTCTGCGAGAAGCGCCTGGTCGCGCTCCTTGCTAAGCGCACCGTCAGCGTCGATACGGAATTCATGCCCCTCGAAGGTACCGTCCTCGATGCGTTCGAACCAGCGTACCAGATGCGCAGACTGAGTCGGGCCCGACAAGTCCAGCCGCATAGTCTCAGCGGCATGAGGTTGCGCGTCTAGCGTCATATCAATGAGTTGTTGTGCCTGCTGGTAGTCCTGATACTCGCCAGGCATGTCCAGGTAGTGATCCCAGACATCCAATTCTTCCCAGAATACAGTCAGTGCACCGGCGTAAAAAGCGATGAACAGCAAAAGGCCAGTGCCCAACCCCGCCCATGTGTGCACATCGAGGAAGCTTTTGAGCGTTACAGTTTTCATACGCTGGCGAGGCCAAAAAATTTTAACAAGGCGATCAACCCAAATCCCAGTCCCGTGAGGCCGCACAAAGCTAAGGATGCTGCACGCGCCGTTGGCAATACGTAGCTGGCAGTAGCAAGACCGACCCAAACAGGAAACACCATCAGCAAAGCGGGCATGGTCAAGTTGCTGGCCTCAGGGAGCAGTGCCAAACACAGCCCCACTAGCGCCACTGTGGCGGGGAACGACAAGAGAACGGCTGCCAGTGACCTAGCCAGCACGGAGCTTACCCTCGACATGGCGGACAGCGAGGTCGAGCCAAGGCATAACCATACAGGCCAGAAAAAAGGCACAGAGCAGCGCATAAAACCCAGGCCAGAACCCACCCAAAGCGGGGCCGAGATAGAGTGCCCAACTGAAAAAACCCACGGCGATGCCTGACACCACCATCGTGTACACACCGTGTGTGTAACGTATAGCCAGGTGACAGAATCCCGCAGATGCTGCAATCAGCAACAGGCTTGTGAATATTCCGTTGATAGCTTGTCCAGTCTCCGACAATAAACATGAGAAGCATTCTCATTTGTAATGTTAGACGATTAGTCAGTGAAAGGCCAGTAATTAGGCAGCATTCAATGTGTTGAGTCGCAGGTACACACCTGTCCCAGTGAGCAAGAATCGAATCTAATGAGCATCTAAGCTGCGACCTCCTTACAGCGTCCCACAGCCAGCCAGTCTTGACTGTGATTCGCCACCATACGTAGAACTAAAAAACCCACTGATGAATCAAATGTTGTGTCGGGTCTTCTCTGGGCGCTAGAGAGGGTGGGCAATTTGCAAAAAAATACGCCACCTTTTTGTCTTCTGGCATTGATGGCGTCGGCAAGGCTACTCGGGGATAATGCGGCGCATGATTTCTACCCCCTCTCCCTGGACCGGTCGCACTCTGGTCCTTACCGGCATTCTGTTGTCGGCTTTCAATTTGCGTACTGCAGTAACATCCTTGACGCCGTTACTGGACACACTGGCCGATACCTTTGGGTTTGGGGCTACTATGATCGGTGTGTTTGGCATGGTGCCTACGGCGGCTTTTGCCTTGTTCGGCGTGCTTACGCCGCGCATCACACGGCGTATTGGCCTGGAAAACACTGCCTTGTTATCGATGCTATTAGCAGCAGCCGGTTTGTTAGGGCGTGGTTTTTCCGCTGATACCTGGCAACTGCTGGCCTCATCAGCTGTGGCGCTGGCGGGGATGGGCATCGGCAACGTTGTCTTGCCGCCGTTGGTAAAACGCTATTTCCCATTGCGGATCGGGACGGTCAGTACGGCCTATATCACCATGTTACAAATGGGTACCATGTTGCCAGCTCTGGTTGCCGTACCTTTAGCGCAAGTCGCCGGATGGCAAGTTGCGCTTGGAGCGTGGTCTCTGCTAGCCGTCGTCGCGGCCTTCGGTTGGGTGGCGGTGCTGATACAACAGCACCGACGCGGATCAGTGGTGGCAGCGCTACACGATCAATCCGTGTTGCGCCACGATGAAGCCCTTGAATTGACTCCGACTGAGCCGCTGCAACACTTGATAGTATGGCGCTCGCCGTTAGCTTGGGGCATGGTGTTTATGTTTGGCATGACCTCTCTGATCACCTATTCCATGTTCACCTGGCTGCCGGTGCTGATGGTGGACGCGGGTGCCAATCAGGCGTTTGGTGGGCTTATGGTTGCTGTATTTTCATCTTGCAGTTTGCTAAGCGCACTCTGCGTTCCCTTTGCTGCAGTGCGCATGCGTAATCCTTATCCATTGGTAGTGCTTTGCGTAGTAGCCTATGCCATTGCCTTTCCCGGCTTGGTGCTGGCACCCATGTCCATGCCGCTACTCTGGGTAATACTGTTAGGCATCGGACCTGCGACTTTCCCGTTGGCATTGACCATGATTAACCTGCGCACCCGAACACATACAGGTGCCACCGCGTTATCAGGTTTTGCACAGGGGATCGGTTATACCCTGAGTTGTGTTGGACCTGTGTTGTTCGGTGTGTTGCATGACGTTAGTCAGGGTTGGGGGTTGCCGTTCGCATTCCTGTCGGTATGTGTTGTGCTGATGGCAATAGGTGGCTGGCAGGTGTGTAAGCCGCTCATGCTGGAAGATGATGTTCGTGTAGTTGGCGGCTGAAAAAAGCGCGGCCCGGCCCCGCCATCCACAGGTGGAAAAAACACATTTTCTTTTAAAATTGAATGAATGTATGGCGGAGAGCGAGGGTATGGTGAGCGCTTGAGTCTTTCCCTTTAAGTGAACCAGTTCAGCGGATTTTGGCATCACACGCGAGGGATTGATCACAACACCCTGAGGGGTCAGTAACCCCTGCGGTGCGCCGGGAAGCACAACCAGTTTCGTGACAGCCCTATCCGCCAGCGGCCGCTATGTGGCGTTCGAATCGAGCGCACCCAATCTGGTGGTGTTTCACCGGCCAAGTTTGAAGAAGCCTATTTTGCGAGGCTAGAAGGCGTCTAGCAAAATCCGGGAAGTCCATCGGCCGATTTGTTTTTCGCTGAACCTTGAAGTTTATTGGGGCGCTGGATAGTTGGCTGATCGAGGGCTGATAACGGTATGTTTGCATTGTCTCGCGCACAACGCATGCCGTTTATAAGCCTTCCAGATACAATTGTGCCCAGAATTATCCCTGCCTTGAGGCAAAGCAAGCAATGATACAGTTACTGAAATCCCAGAAATTGAATGGCGTTCTCTATGATATTCGCGGCCCCGTGCTGGAGTATGCCAATCGACTGGAGGACGAGGGGCAAAAAATCATCAAGCTGAATATCGGCAACCCCGGTGCGTTCGGCTTCGACGCACCCGACGAGATTATTCGGGATGTCATCCAGAATATCCGGGAAGGCCAGGGCTACTGCGATTCCAAAGGCCTGTTCGCGGCACGCAAGGCCATCATGCAACGCTATCAGATCGAGGGCGTCATGGACGTCGAGGTTGAGGACATCATCCTCGGCAACGGTGTCAGCGAACTTATTGTCATGGCCATGCAGGCACTGCTGAACGCCGGCGATGAGATGCTAATACCGTCTCCCGATTACCCCCTGTGGACTGCAGCCGTTTCCCTGAGCGGGGGCAAACCCGTGCATTACCATTGCGACGAGGACAATGATTGGCAGCCGAACCTCGATGACATCCAGCAAAAAATTACCGCCAATACCCGTGGCATTGTGGTGATCAATCCCAACAACCCCACTGGCGCGGTTTACAGTGAAGAGACCCTGGTGAAAATTGTCGAGCTGGCCCGCGAGCACAACCTTGTGATCTTTGCCGATGAAATTTACGACCGCATTCTCTACGATGACGCGCAGCACACCCCCCTGGCCAGATTGGCCCGCGACGTACTTTGTGTCACCTTTAATGGCCTGTCCAAAACCTATCGTATGTCGGGTTTTCGTTCTGGTTGGATGATGCTCAGTGGCGCCAAGGAGCAGGCCCGAAGTTATATCGAGGGCTTGGAGATGCTCGCGTCCATGCGCCTGTGCGCCAATGTACCGGCGATGCTCGCGGTGCAGACTGCACTGGGGGGATATCAGAGTATCAACGACTTGATTCTGCCCGGCGGGAGACTCAAAGAACAACGCGACCTGGCCTACGACCTCATCACCGCGATTCCCGGCGTGAGCTGCGTGAAGCCCAAGGCCGCTATGTATCTGTTTCCAAAGCTCGACCCCAATATCTACCCGATAGAGGATGACCAGAACATGGTGCTACAGCTACTTAAGGATGAGCATCTGCTGCTGGTTCAGGGAACCGCCTTCAATTGGGCCGACAAGCAGCACTTCAGGATCGTGTTTCTTCCCGGCCGTGACCAGCTTATCGAAGCGATCGGTCGGTTGAGCCGATTCCTGCAGCGATTGAGTGCCCAATAGCCTGTTACCGGTACTTGAGATCGCGATTTTTGGAGGAGCAGATCATCGGTGCTCTACGTGAAGCAGATGGAGGGATGCCGGTTAAGGAGCTTTGCAATTGCCCCGGAGCGGGCCTTGCTGAACGGGAGTCATGGGCAAGAGGACGTCGCGCAGACAGCTAACAGGCGGCTGTGATGCCACAGTCAACCTCTAGCAGAACAATTGACGCCATACGCCACTCCTGATTGCCACGCACCATGGCATTAAGGATCGACTTATTCACAGCAGTAACTGCGTGTCGTTCGTTGATTCCAATGTTTGCCTTGGTAATCGTATTCGTATCTCACCGTTGGGAGATTCGAACTCGAGGCGCTTTCGACTGTTCGAGTTAGCAACAGAATCGGTATAACGCTCAGGTTTGTTAACGGGTTCGATTCATCGATACCGGTACGGCATTGAGCTGTTGTACCGAAAGCCTGCTGCTAAAGGCTTGGCCTCTCTTTATCGCCTGGAGTTATGAGGAAAAATCGAACGTCAGCCACCGACCCATCGCGGATGTAAATAAGCTATTTGCCTTAATGACCGTAACCAGCATATTTTTTACGGGAAAAAAACAGGATGTTTATTATCCAAAACAAAATTAGTAGTAGCATCAGTATTGTTGGTATCCCAACAATGTATAGCAGTTGTTCTTCTGGCAATTCCTTAACGTTAGAACCTAGAGTTTTTACAATCTTGTCGGTGAGCGCTAATACAGTCCAGATTAAAGAGAAACCGAGACGCCATACATGCCTGATAACGCGTTGAATTCCGGAAAGGCCTGCTCGATACAAATTGCGGAGATCCCCAAGAGCACAAAACACTGCAAAGCCTACCCAAAAAAGATAGATATTCTGAGTGCCCGCTTCACGCCAGACAGCGTTTAGAAAAAATGCCGCCATTGCAACGGCGACTATCCATGCTAAAGCCACCTGTTCCAGAAAACCAGTTCCATTCACTTTGTGGTGAACTGTGAGCCATGCGGTAAACACGGTATACATCACCACTGCACTCAATAACATATCTCCAGGAGACCCTATTAGTAATCCAGCCACGAGACCGGCTATCAGCATAACCAGCATTGAAACCGTAAAGTAGGTGCCCGCCTTTCGATGAAGCGCAGCTCCCTTTTTGCTAAACAATGCGACAGCGGCAGCAATCAGTCCAACAGTTCCCGCAGGCGTATGTACTAACCAGACTATTATCTCTTTCATAAAAATCCAGAACACCAGTAACAAGAGGCCGAAGAAAAACGCGATTACAGAGGTCTATAATTTTGTGTTCAATTTTCTGCTTGCCAGATAGCCGTATTGAGAATCTTTGTGCTGTTCGGCAAGATAGTCGTATAGCGTTTCGGCTATTTCTTGTTGCCCTAAGCTTTCATGCGTCTGTGCCTTTAAATAAGTCAGCTCGGCTTTCATTTCAGGCGTTGTCATTTTGGCATTTTCCGCCCTGGTGATAAGTTCTAACGTCCGTTCAAATTCCTGAAGCTCGTACTTTTTGTAAGCGTCTGTGACGGATGTGCTTTGAACCAGGCTCGCACAGGCCCCCATAGAAAGAGTGAGCACCAGTAAAAGTACTTTATAAATAGCCATGTCATAGTTGTCCGTGAGTTAGTTGAGGGTATGACCAATGCCCAGCCTATCAATGCGAAAATGAACACGCTAGACTGCAATTCGGACAGCAGATATACATATATGTATGGATTGGCGATCAGTAAAATTTGACTGGAATCGTGCGAGAGCCTTTTTGGTGACTGCTGAAGAGGGCTCTCTTGCGGCTGCCGCACGCGCTCTTGATATGACGCAACCTACGTTAGGGCGCCAGGTTGCGGCTCTGGAAAAAGAACTTGGGGTCGATCTTTTCCATCGCAGAGGCCGTGGACTGGAGCTCACCCCGAATGGGATGAACCTGGTTGAACATGTGCGTGCGATGGGAGATGCAGCGAATCGCTTTTCGTTATCAGCAACAGGGAAGTCGGAGGTCGTTGAAGGAAGTATCTGCATCACTTCGACTGAACTCCTTGCGGCATTTGTCTTACCGCCCATGGTTCAGAAGTTACGGCAAGCGGAACCAGGCATCGAAGTTGAAATAATTTCGACGAATGATGAAAGCAATTTGAACCGCAGAGAGGCTGATATTGCTATACGCAGCTTTCGACCAACACAGCCAGAACTGATCGCTAAAAAACTTCATGACGTTAGAGGTCACCTCTACGCTGCAACTAGCTATCTCGAGCGTCTGGGTAACCCCAGGTCTATCGCTGAGCTTAACAATGCCAACTTTATTGATTTCGAGAAGTCTGGACGTCTGCTTTCTTTACTCAATTCCCGGGGCTTTGAATTAGGTGTTCACAATTTCCCCGTTGTGACCAGAAACCATATTGTTCAGTGGGAACTAGTCAAGTTGGGCGTTGCAATTAGCGGCATGCCTGAGACTATCGGTGATCCCGAGCCCCTAGTTGAACGACTCGTTATTCCCGGGTTTGCTCCCATTGAAGCGGAGCTCTGGATCGTGACACATCAGGAATTAAGAACCAGCCGACGGGTGCGAACGGTATTCGATTTTTTTGTTTCTGAATTCACTCACTATCTGCATCAATGAAGAATGACCACATTGGGCAGAAAGCGAACTCAAATGGTGGACTGGCAAGAGGCAGCAACCTGGTAACCATGTGAAAGCATTGAATTGAGCCAGCGACTAATCGTGCATATTTTAAAGGCTAGTAAGCAATCTGCCATTTATCGCTGCACTAAAACGTCAATCTGCCGGATGCCGCTCAACAATCCGGATTTGATGATCAAGCCCATATGACAAGGGAATTACGCACTATTGCCCGCATTACACCAGGACAAGTATGACAGATCATTCGCTTCCAGATTTTAGTACCATCAATAAATGTTCTAGCATCAGCCCAGTAAACGTAAGTCCGTGCCAAGGCTCATTTGACACGTGCGTCAAACAGATTAACCGCCTACGCAGCGTTATGCATACCCAGGGATTATGCAATGAGTGAAGTTCCGGAAGATTTCGAACCCATATTCAGGACGAGCCCTTACCTCGATTTGATAGGTCCTATCTACAATAAGAAAACCGAACGAGAACTCATTATCGGATTACGTGCGGAGCAGAAACACTGCAATGCGAGAAACCTGGTGCATGGAGGCGTGTTCAGCAGCCTTGCTGACATCGCACTTGGTTACAATGCTGCATTTCAAGGTGAAAAGCCCACTCCTATGGTAACGGCTAGTCTTACTATAGATTATGCGGGGTCTGCCAAGCTGGGGGATTGGATCGAAGTAGTTACTGATATTCAAAAAGTCGGCAAAAATATGGCGTTCGCGAATTGCTATTTTACAGTCGGTACAAAACGTATTGTCAGAGCTAGTGGTATCTTCAGTGTTATGAGTGCATAACCAGTCAGGGTTTGGGGCTGTATCAATCTAACTAGTCTCACATTAGCTTAAACTGACTGAGCGACGATATACCTCCAGTGTTTTCACGCTACCCGGGCGCGGATCATATCTAGATGCCTTGCTTCTGCGAGAGATTGAAGACCTTTATTTTCCAAAGGCTCGCTAACAGCAGGGCTGTTAGCGCGATCACCACGATCACCGCGACATTGATTCCTCCAACCGCCATTTGTGTGCCGTCCGTGTGCAGCATTGAGCCTCCATAGATCGATCCCAGTGCCCATGCCGTCAGGAAGGACACACCAATCATAAGCGCGAGGCTAATCCCAATTCGCGGCGCTCGGTTCGTCCAAACACACCCCAGCGCGAGCACCGAAATGGCTGCATTCGTCAGAAGTTGCCACGCTTCATGTAACCGCGCGTGAGACGGCCACTCGGGATTTGTTAAGTGTGTGGAATTGAGTTCCAACACCGGGATTAGCACAGCGAATACGATGGCACTGAGGCCGACTGATAAGGTGACAAATTTAGGCATGAGCAACTTTCCTTACATATAGACGATGTCTATATTGACATTCGCATATAGACACTGTCAATATAATTGCTATGACTCAATTGAAATCCTTTCATCACGGTGATCTAAAACGTGTTTTGTTCGATGTCGCCCTGGCACGACTGGACGAACACGGCGCTAGCGGCGTAACGATCCGAGCAGTAGCCAAAGACGCCGGTGTTTCCCATGGCGCACCCGTCAATCACTATAAGGACCGACGCGCTTTACTAACCGCCCTTGCCAAAGCGCAGTTTGATGCCCTCCTTACAGGGATCGATACGCGACTCGCCGAGCTTGACGATGATCCCGGCCCCAGAATTGAAATAATCGCCAGCGCCATGATGGATTTTGGATTTCGTTATCCGCACAGATACAGACTTCTTTGGAGTGCCGACCTTATCGATCATAGTGACGCTGAAATACTCTCGGTCATGGACAGCATATACGACCGACTCTGCGCAGAGTTTTCAAAAGCCGTACCAGGACGCGACTTTGACAAGGACACTTATGCCGTTGCGCTTTGGTCAATGCTGCATGGTTATGTAGATATGCGCCTTTCCGGCATGTTCGAGCCTTTGAATGACAGCATTAGTGGCGCGCCGCGTGGCAAAGCGATAATTGACTTGTTCAAAATATTTTTTGAGTGATGATGGCCTAATCGTGTCGCTACAAGAGAGCTTCGCTCCTGGAATTGGCACGAAGCTTATTGATTGGTTGATGCAGCATGGTGACACTCTAAAGCCACCAGGTTGAACGGTGGCTATCACCGCAGCCTGGCGAAAGACTCCAAATATCGACTGTGTGAGTCGACAGCAACGTTGATCATCATATCGTCTGAGGAAGCAGACCAGAGTAAATACTCTTGGGAGCAATATGGAAAAAGTCAGCATACTTGGGCACTGCCTATGCGAAGCAGTAAATTATGAAGTGAACGCTCCCCCCCTATGGGCAGCTCACTGCCACTGCGGTTCGTGCCGGAGGCACACTGGTAGCTCGGTGGCCACGTTCATCGCCTTCCGTAGTGAAGCATTTCAAATAACAAAGGGGCGGCTCTGCGTTTACGAGTCTTCAGCTGGCGTACGGCGTTTTTTTTGCGGTAATTGCGGGACACCAATGGCCTATGAAAGCGATCGCCGACCCGGGGAGATACACCTTTATATGGGTACTCTCGACACGCCAGAAATTCATCCTGTGAATTTTCATGTCTGCTACAAAGAACGACTTCCTTGGCTCGAGATTTCAGACGACACCAAAAAGTATCCTGAATTCCCTTAGACTGCAGCAATGGAAATAGGAAAAGCCACTGAAGACGGCATGGACAGTCCGGTGTTACGTTAATAGCTGTTGTGCCGGGGAGCCTGCTGCATTAACGTCGGAGTCTTTCCAATTGTAAAAGAGAATTCTGTGCTAATTGCTTCTTATTCACGACTTGTTCGCTTCCCTGCTCCCCTGATATCGCTCGTAATGTGTGCGGGGGCTTTGGTTGCTTGTAGCGATTCCAACAATACCCGCGCGCCAACCACGGCCGTGAATGCGGCGTCCATGCTGGAAGATAATGTCACGAAAAATGTTTCCCAAATTCGTGTCGTCGCAAGTGATGTAGCCGGAAACACGACGTCCACGACCCTGCTGACCAGGCAACAGGCCGCCAATTTTGATGTGCTGACGAGCGCTGACAAGGTCGAGCTTGGCCTCCTGACTTCGTCGAATGAACAGGTTGGTGTCATCATCTTCCAACCCGAGGGAGATGAGATGACACTCTCTCTACCTGGCGACGGCTTATCGCCCAATGACGTTCTCAACCTGGATATCGTGATTAACGCCGACCTGTGGGACAACGAACCAAGAATGATGGCGGCGGGCCTCGGTTTTTCCAATATCATCGGCGTCCCCGGTGTTACTGGAACCGACGCAACGAGCGAGCAACTAGCCATCGAAGCGGGGGCTTCCTGGAACACGGTGACGGGTTGTGGAGACGTAACTCCAACGACGGCTAACTACACCTCGGCCGTTTCAACGAGCACCATACTGGTGACGTCCGGGCCGCCGGCTGTCGAATATGCCGGCGGAATGCCCGTCGAGTTTTCCTGGCCAGCAGTGTCCAGCACCGTACAAGGTACGGATTTTCTTGTAACCCTCAACGACAACAATCAAGTCTACGCGGATGTGGCCACCGCCACGCCTAACTTCGACTACAACGAGCGTGCTGTTGTGGTGCTCTTCGGTCAGTTCGGCAACCGATTGGAACTGGATGATGCGAATGTTCTCTATCCGGTCAGGATCGAAGTCGTGGACGATGGTACCCCCATGATGTTGATCGCGCCGAATGGGTCGCTGGTGTCGGCAGTTGGCATGTTTGCTATGGCACCGGGTTCTCCGTATCACTCCCCCGGAGTCGGACCGAAACTCACGGGTGCCAAACTGAACATTATGTCCGCGATCGGGGACGAAGGTCCTCCGGGCTTCACCGGGAACACTCCCAATGACGGCATTGCGCTTTATGGCGCCGACGCCCAATATCGTCTTCGGGTTTACACTACGGGCGGTTACACGCCAGACGGAGTGGTCGGGCTCAAACCCAATCAATATGACAACTTCTTTCAGGTGCAGGTAACGACAGATGCAGGAGAGCTTGTACCACTTCTCAAAGCGGGCAAGGAGTACCTGATAGATGGCAAGAAAATTGAGGTGGTGGGTCTCGCCGAGCTAGGCGCTCCCGGGCAGGTGGTGGACGGCAACGACTGCTATGCCGAGGACAAGGACAACCAGATTGACATCGTCTTGAAGGGTGATGTTGAAGCGATGCGAAAAATTTCCAGCGTGCGTGTCCCCTCGCAGGAGCCAGCTGGCGAGCACACCGCTGACGGCTACTGGCAGCTCTACAATCCCGGCGGCCCGGGCAACAACCCCACCGAGGGCACAACCTATACGCAGGGCAGCCCGGATCACACCGTGGAGGTTACCATTGCTATCGACGACCCCATGACAGTGACCTACATCGATCTGCGGGTAGCAGACTGAATTAAGACTGAGGTCAAAACGCTCGAAGGCGTGTTTTAGGTGGGGAGATTCAATTGTTTTCGCGCCAGGCCAAGCAGTTACTAGATATATGGCGGAGAGCGAGGGATTCGAACCCTGAGCCATGCTATTTTCCGCCTAGCCATGCCTCCTAATGCCCTGCAAATCAGAGAGTTAAAAATGAACGCGGCATTGGAGGGCATCAAAAGGCGTGGAGATGGTCCCATGGTGGTCCCAAAAAATCGGCAGATAGTCCCTGCACAGTCATTTACAAATCAAGGTGGGATGAGTTTGCTTCGCTGCAACTTGCGATAGTAAAACGAATAGAAAATCTGGCAACTAATTGCCATCCGCTGCAATCTGGACTATATTCATATGTGTTATTTATGAATATACAAGGTGAGTTATGGCCACTACAAGTCTTAGCTTGGGAGAGCACTGGGAACTTTATATCAAGAACGAGATTTCAAGTGGCCGGTACGGGTCTGCCAGTGAAGTTGTCCGTGAAGCTCTGCGCGCAATGGAAGAACGCAAAACCAAACTTGAGGCTCTGCGATCCCACCTGGCACAAGGCGCAGCACAAGCCACAGCCGGAAACTTCATCGATAATTTCTCCATGGATTCGCTAATTAGTGATTTAGACAATGAAGCCTGATGCACAGTTTCAGAATCACGCCGAGGGCAAGAGATGACATCAAGAGTATTGGCCGTTACACGGAGCAACATTGGGGCAAAACGCAACGTAACATCTACCTGAAAGATCTCGAAAGCAGATTCGCCTGGTTAGCTGAAAACCCTCTGCTGGGTAAGAAACGTTCTGATATCACCGAAGGGTATTTCAGTTTCCCGCAGGGAGAACACGTCGTCTTCTATCTAATTGGCCAGCAAGGAATTGAGATCATCGGCATTCCCCACAAAGAGATGGACATAATTTCATACTTTCAGCCTCAATGAGAGGAATCTGATGATTTGTACCGGTATTGGCAACTTAACTCTCTCAGGCCTCAGGAATCCAGTACGCACGTTCAAGCAACCTGTCCCTGCCGAATTGCAATTTCATCAATGATATCAGAGAGTTGATGGCTGCGGTTTTAGGAGAGCAAGATTACTCTCGGAACGCATGTGATACGTCTTTTTCCTATTTTTTGACCTACTGACCACGCTGGCGAAACTGATATGGCCCGGTGGCGCTCGCTCCGTTGTTGCCGAAAACCTGCTGCTCAAACAACAGCTGATCATCCATAGCAGATCCCGGCAGCGGGCACCCAATCTAACCACCCTGGATCGCACCGTCCTAGGCTTCCTATCACTGTTCCTGAGGCCTCGACGCCTAGTCAGATCGGCGGTCATCATCAGGCCTTCTACACTGCTGGCATTTCACAATACCTTGAAGAAACGGAAGTACCGGCTGCTGTACTCAAATCGTGGCGGCAGAAAACCCGGCCCCAAAGGACCGACAAAGAAAGTCATACCCGATAAAGCGGGGCAGGCACTCCGCGCCATTGTAGAGATGAAAAAACGCAACCCAAGGTACGGCTGCCCCCGCATCGCTCAACAGGTCAACCTGGCTTTCGGGCTCGATATCGACAAGGACGTTATCAGACGCATACTTGCCGTCCACTACAAACCAGAACCCGGTAATTCTGGGCCATCCTGGCTGACTACTCTCGGACATGCGAAGGACAGTTTGTGGAGCCGGGACGCCGGAACGATCGACCTGTTCCGTACCGAATCCATTACAATGAAGACGCACTGGATCATGGTCGTCATGGATCAATACACGCGCAGAATTATTGGCCTTAGTGTGTATGCTGGGAACGTAGATAGCCCTGCGATCTGCCGTATGTTCAGTCACGCAACTTCTGGGCAAGACTGGCCTGAACGGATCAGTTCCGATAACGACCCGCTATTTCAATATCATCGATGGAAAGCCAATCTATGCGTACTTGATACTGAAGAAATCAAATCAGTTCCACATGTACCGATGTCGCATCCATTTGTAGAGCGACTGATTGGTAGTATTCGACGGGAACTACTGGATCACACGCTTTTTTGGACTGCGACAGATTTGGAAAACAAGCTCTGTGAATATCAGTACTATTACAACGAGAGCAGGACTCATTCGGGGCGGGGTGGCTCTACTCCAAAAGAAACCGCCGGAAGCAAGAGCGTGGATATCAACCAGTACCACTGGAAAAAGCATTGTCGCGGGTTATTTCAATTGCCGATGGTTGCTTGAGTTACGATTTCGCCAGGGACAGGCTGGCTTATCAGCGGAACTCATCGCCTGTGAAGCCAGGCATGTTGTCAATCATGACCTCGGCACGCATGAATGCCGGTTCGTCGATGCGCTGATAGTCCCAGGGAAGTGCGCCCAGTTCCGCCATCAGTACACGGACATATGCATCCTGACGCCGGCGCGCCTCCGCAATGGCCACACCACGGTTGAGTATTGCAAAGTAAACGATACCGTTCCTCGTGCGCAGTGCCCCGGCGAGTGCACAAGCGCCATAGTCGCCGTAGGTTCCCGTTTTCGCCACGACAAAGCCCTCCCCTTGAGGGTCAACGAAGCGCTCCTTCAGTGTGCCTTCATCGATTCCGGCGACAGGCATCACACTGGTGAGGTCCAGGCCGTGTTTCCCCAATTCCGTCTCTAGAGCCCGAAGTATCGCAACAGTAACACGCGGACTCATACGGTTTGCCACATGGGCTCCTGCACCATCACCCAATACCAATTCCTCGCTGTAGCCAGGTGGCAGATTTACGCGCACTTGCTCCTGCACGCTCGCAATGCCACCGGCGGCATCGGCAAAAGGGGCGAATATATTGTTGGAGTAGCCATTCAGTGCTTTCAGTGTATATCGCAGTGGCTGGGACAGGTGGGTAACCAGGGTTGTCTTGAAGCCAGCCGCGCTGGTCGGGAGTTGGTCGAACTGCAGGCGAGGGACTTCAGTGTTCGCGGCGGTTTTAGTCACCCGCACGGCCGCCCAAGCGGCAGCGGGGGTATTGCCTTCCAGGGCGTGGCGAAGCCGCGCGGCACTATCGTCAGCCTTCCAGTTAAAGAGCAGATGGCCCTCTACGACAAGCCCACCTGACACATTGTGCAGGCCTATTCGGCGCAGGGCCTCGGCGACCAGAAGCGCATTCTCGTCGACGAAGTACGGATCGCCGTTCGCCCGCACCACCAGCGGCCCATCGATAGTATCCGTTTGCATTGGCCCGCCCGCAAGGAACGCTGTCGCGAAGCGATAATCAGGTCCCAGCTCACGCAGTAATGCCAGCGTAGTGGGGAGCTTCGAGACCGAGGCCGGATGAACGGCGCGCGCTCCCGCCTCTGAAACCAGAATTCGCCCCGTCTGTGTCTCCACCTGTACTCCCTGGCCCGCGCCAACGATACGGCGCGCTTCCAACGCCAAGTCTGCGGCAGATACCGGGGTGACCGTCTGAAGAAGGCAGCCAGCGATGCAGGCCGAGCCTCCAGCCAGCTTGCGCCAGTGTGACAGTAGTGCCATGTAATCCAACACCTCGGAAAAAAGGGGGAAGGGGCACTTTCAAGTGCTAGCATCAAATATGCAAGCTTTTCGCAGGGCATATCACTGTGCAGATAAGCGCCTCTACGCTTCAACCTGCAACTCATTGTGATCATCGACAATGCGCAACCCGAGGCAGCGCCGACGGCCTGAAGCGCTGTGCTACGGTATCACCTCCCACTCCGGGGCCTCGAATTCACCGATCGGTTTAATATCGACAAAGGGCGCCTGCTCCGCAACCCCCTGGGTAGATCCTCCGCATGGTTTTCTTGGTACGATTGCATGGCAGTTACACGTTACCTTTACACTGAGACGCCGAGGGACACTAATCCGGGTAATCTCGGCGCGAGATATGCACCGGAAGGAGAGAAAATTTTGTGCGCAAAGTTAAGAAAGTGCCAAAATTTTATACCGAGCAAGAAGAGCGAGAGTTTTGGGAAACACACGGTTCGAGTGATCACGTTGATTGGACGAAGGCTGAATCTGTATCACTGTCAAATATGAAGCCGTCGACGAAGACGATTTCGCTGAGACTACCTGAAGGCTTGCTCGACAGCATTAAAATCGAAGCAAACAAGCGGGACATGCCGTATCAGTCATTGATAAAGGTTTGGCTGGCGGAAGATGTTAAGGAAACTCGTCGGCAGTGAAGAATGGTGCTGACCACCATTGACCTTCCCCCCAAATTTCAGGCCATCGCAATGGTGAAAAATCTCCTAAAATTGATAGACAGGAGCCTTCGGCTCCTCGTCCAATCCCACTCACCTCTATAAACAAAAAAGGGCCACCCTAGCGGGCAGCCCTTTTTCATTTATGGCGGAGAGCGAGGGATTCGAACCCTCGATAGGGTATAAGCCTATACACCCTTAGCAGGGGTGCGCCTTCAGCCACTCGGCCAGCTCTCCGTAGGTGTTGTGAGACAGACTATTTGGTCATATCCACAGGCGCGGCATAATACCACAATTCCAGCGGAATCAAAGTCATAGCGATTTTTTGTGCGGGGTTTACTCGTTACCTTCTGCAGGAGGTTCTTCGCCGTCGTGGATACGACTGTAGATTTCCTCTCGATGCACTGCGACTTCTTTTGGTGCATTGACACCAATGCGTACCTGGTTGCCCTTGACACCCAGTACAGTCACGGTGACGTTATCGCCTATCATCAGCGACTCGCCTACTCTGCGGGTTAAAATCAACATACGTCCTGTTCTCCAGTCCAGTGCCTGCAGCGCGCCTTCAACGACACAGGTATGTGCTTTCTGATACGCCCTCGGGGCCGACATTCAACCACGTCTGCGCCTTTAATTACTAGCTGATATTGCCACAATATCAACATTACAAGTTTCTATTTCATATTACCGGGGCCGCATCGCGTACTCTGGTTAGTCTGCGTTTTCGTCAGTTGGTTCCTTTTCCAGGCCAAATGACGAATGCAGCCCGCGTACAGCCAACTCCAGAAACTTCTCCTCAATAATCACCGATATCTTGATTTCAGAGGTCGTGATCATCAGGATATTGATGCCTAACTCAGAAAGTGCCGCAAACATCTGGCTGGCCACGCCCGCATGCGAGCGCATGCCAACACCCACAACCGATACCTTGGCTATTTTGCTGTCACTGGTGACCTTCTCAGCCTTGATCTCAGCAGCGACCTGATTCAGCACCTCTTCAGCGCGCTCCAGATCATTGCGGCCCACGGTGAAAGTAAAATCTGCCGTCTTGTCGTGACTGATGTTCTGCACGATGACATCTACTTCTATATTAGCATCACCGATTGGCCCCAATATACGGTAGGCCACACCAGGCATATCGGGTACACCTTCAATGGTCAGTTTTGCCTCATCGCGATTGAACGCGATACCCGAAATTGTCGGCATTTCCATTTCGCTGTCTTCCTCCATCGTGATCAGGGTGCCGGGGCCATCCTTAAAGCTGTGCAAAACCCGCAGTGGCACATTGTATTTACCCGCAAACTCGACAGAGCGGATCTGTAACACCTTGGAACCCATACTGGCCATTTCCAGCATTTCTTCAAAGGTGATGCGCGACAGGCGACGGGCCTCACTCACAACGCGAGGGTCCGTCGTGTAAACGCCGTCGACGTCGGTATAAATCTGGCATTCATCGGCTTTCAGGGCGGCGGCAAGTGCGACGGCCGTGGTATCGGAACCACCGCGACCAAGCGTGGTGATATTACCGTTCTCGTCGACACCCTGAAAGCCAGCAACGACTATCACGTAGCCATCGTCGAGATCCCTGCGCATTCGCTCGTCGTCGATCTCCCGAATACGGGCCTTGGTGTGTGCGTTATCGGTGAGAATACGTACTTGCGTACCCGTATAGGATTTCGCCTTTACGCCGCGACTGGTCAGCGCCATGCTCAGCAGTGCTGTGGTTACCTGCTCACCGGTTGATAGCAGTACATCAAGTTCGCGCAGCACGGGGCGTTCCTGCACCGCGTGAGCCAGCTCGATCAAGCGGTTAGTCTCGCCACTCATGGCCGACACAACCACCACCACGGAATGGCCCTCAGCGCGGAATCCCGCTACCTTGTCTGCCACCATGCCTATGCGATCGGTATCGCCGACCGAAGTGCCACCAAATTTTTGAACTATGAGACTCATGTATTCTCGCGTGCACTACCCGACGATAAAAAGGGCGCCATTAAACAACAAAGCGCACAAAAATTAAACAGCTTGGGACGCAGAAATGTCCGCAATAGTGAGTATCAATCGAGCTGCAAAGACACCCAGTCCGGCACGGTCTTCAATACCTCTGGCAACGCCTGCACATCGGTACCGCCGCCCTGGGCCATATCGGGCTTACCGCCGCCTTTGCCACCTAATCGCTGGGCGTATTCCCGCATTAAATCACCGGCCTTTATGCGCCCGGTAAGATCCTTGGTGACACCGGCCGCCAGCGCGATCTTATCGCCGGTTACGGCCGACAACAGGATGACTGCACTACCGAGCTTGTTCTTGCACTGATCGAGAGTATCGCGCAGCGATTTGGCATCGGCTCCATCGACATTTGCGGCCAGCACCTTGATACCCTGTACCTCCACCGCTTCGGCGGTAAGATCAGCGCCTGCGGACGTGGCCAGTTTCTGTTTCAACCGTGCGATTTCTTTTTCGAGATCGCGGTTTTCGCTGCGCAGGGCAACGACTTTTGCCGCGACATTATCTGTGGTGCCCTTAACCACATCGCAGATGGCCGCCAGTTGTTGTTCGTTCTGATCGACCAATGCCAGCGCGGCACTGCCCGTCACGCCCTCGATGCGACGCACACCTGAGGCCACGCCGGATTCAGACACAATGCGCAAAAGGCCGATATCGCCGGTGCGCTCGACGTGTGTGCCGCCGCATAACTCTACGGAGAAATCGTCTGCCCCCATAGACAGCACTCGCACCTCGTCGCCGTATTTCTCACCAAACAATGCCATTGCGCCGGAGGATACGGCATCCTCCATCGACATCAGGCGGGTCTGAACAGCGGTGTTAGAGCGTATCTGCTCGTTTACGATTGTCTCGATGGTTTTCAGCTGCTGTGCGCTCACCCCTTCCGGGTGGGAGAAATCAAAGCGCAGACGCTGTGAATCGACCAGAGAGCCCTTTTGCTGCACATGATCGCCCAGTTCACGGCGCAGCGCAGCATGCAGAAGGTGGGTGGCGCTGTGATTGAGACGGGTGCGTTGCCGCACATCGGCATCTACTTCAGCATTGAGTTTGTCACCGCATTTCACACGACCGCTCAGTACTTTGACGTGGTGCAGGTGATGCTCCGACGACTTTGTGGTGTTTGACACTTCCAGGCGCACATTGTCGCTGCTGAGGTAGCCGGTATCCCCCACCTGCCCGCCAGACTCACCGTAAAACGGCGTGCAATCGAGCACCAGTACCCCGGATTCATCCGCGCCCAGCTCGGCCACTTCCTCACCGTCGCGCAGCAATGCAGTGACTCTGCCTTCGCCCGCCAGACTGTCGTAGCCGGTGAATTGAGTGCTGCCTTCAAGTTTCAGCACGTCGTTGTAATCCACTTTAAAACTGCCGCTCTCCTGAGAGCGATTGCGCTGCTCGGCCATCGCAGCGTCATAGCCTGCGATATCCAGAGTGAGGTTGCGCTCGCGGGCAATATCGTTGGTGAGATCGAGCGGAAAGCCATAGGTATCGTACAGCTTGAACACTACATCGCCTGGAATTTCTGTACCCTCAAGGCCAGCCAGCGCCTCTTCCAGAATTTGCATGCCGTTATCCAGCGTGCGCGCAAACTGTTCCTCTTCAGCCAGCAGTGCCTTTTCGGCCTGCTCCTGTCGCTCTTTCAGCTCGGGGTAGGCATCGCCCATCTGCTCGACCAGCGTTGCGACCAGCTTGTGGAAAAAGGGTTTATCCGCACCGAGCTTGTTGCCGTGGCGAATCGCGCGACGAATGATACGGCGCAGCACGTAGGCCCGCCCCTCGTTGCCGGGCATTACGCCATCGACTATCAGGAACGCGCAGGAGCGAATGTGGTCGGCGATGACGCGCAGCGAAGTGTGTGTAAGGTCAGTTACCTGTAACAGTTGCGCAACAGATTTGATCAGCGCCTGAAACAGGTCAATCTCGTAGTTGCTGTTGACCTTCTGCATCACCGCAGCGATACGCTCCAACCCCATACCGGTATCCACAGAGGGATGCGGCAACGGGTGCAGTTCTCCGCTCTGATCGCGGTTGTACTGCATAAAGACCAGGTTCCAGATTTCGATATAACGATCCAGATCATCATCCGGGCTACCGGGCGGGCCACCAGGCAGGTGCTCGCCGTGATCGTAGAATATTTCGCTACAGGGACCGCAGGGACCGGTGTCGCCCATCTGCCAGAAATTGTCTTCGTCGAGCCGCGATATTCGCGCCTTGGGGAAACCTATTTCCTCAATCCAGATTTGCTCGGCTTCATCGTCGGATATATGTACCGTAACCCACAGCTTTTCCGGCGGCAGACCCAGAGTGCCAGTGAGGAATTCCCAGGCATAACGGATCGCTTCGCGTTTGAAATAATCGCCAAAACTGAAGTTGCCCAGCATCTCAAAGAAGGTGTGATGCCGCGCTGTGTAGCCGACATTTTCCAGATCATTGTGCTTGCCCCCGGCCCGCACACAACGTTGACTGCTGGTAGCGCGCACATAGGAACGAGGCTCTGTACCCAGAAAGGTGTCCTTGAACTGATTCATGCCCGCATTGGTGAACAGCAGGGTCGGATCATTGCCCGGCACCAGAGAACTGCTGGCCACACGCGTGTGGTCATGCTGTTCGAAATAGGCCAGAAAGGCCTCACGTACTTCTACGGTCTTCATATTCAGTCTCGGTTAAACGCGGCGCAGGCGGCTTGTTCAGCCCGCCATATGGCCTTCAGAAAATGGTTTGCCACCAAGGATGTGCAGGTGCAGGTGAAAGACAGTCTGGCCGGCGTTGGCGCCATTGTTGACCAACAGGCGGAAAGCGTCCCCTACTCCCTGCTGCTCTGCCACCTTGGCAGCGGCCAGCATCAGGTGCCCCAACAGGGCCTGATCCTCTGCCTGTGCATCTACCAAACGCGGAATACCACGCTTGGGTATGATCAACACATGGACCGGGGCCTGCGGATTGATATCGTTGATGGCGATACAGTGCTCGTCCTCATAGAGGAAGTCACTGGGAATCTCACCACGAATAATTTTGCCGAAAATAGTGTCTGACATGCGAAGACCTACCTTTTTATCTACCCCAATTTCTCGTCGGCGGTGAGTTGTCTGGCTTCGCTTTCCAGCATCACCGGGATTCCGTCGCGCACCGGATATGCCAGGCCGGAGGCCTTGCAGATCAATTCATCTTTGTCCTTGTCGTACTCCACAGGTGCCTTGCTGACAGGGCACACCAGAATACTGAGCAGCTTTTTGTCGATCATTACAATCCCACAACACAAATAAGGGCTGGCATTATACGGACTTTTTCAGGGCTTGGGCATGGGGGGTGCCAGCAATTGTGGGTCGATGCGGTGGTTTCTCCAATTCATGCGCCAGTCCAGGTGTGCACCGGTGGCTCGGCCAGTGGCTCCCACCTCACCAATCAAGTCACCCGGCTGAACCTCCTGACCCACTTCCACCAGCACCTTGCTCATGTGTAAAAAGGCCGAGGAGAGGCGATAACCGTGGTCGAGAATCACTGTGCCGCCGGAAAAAAACAGATCCGGCTCGGCCAGTGTCACTACACCGGCGGCTGGCGCTACCACTGGTGTACCGGCGGGAACGGCTACATCTACCCCGTAATGCGGATTCCCGGCCTTGCCATTGTAGTATCGCTGACTGCCATACACGCCTGAAATGGGGCCCAGCGCTGGCCACTGAAACCCGGCCAAGGCCCCTTGCACCAGTTCGGGGCGTGTCAGTAACTGTTCTTTCGCCGCATTTACCAGCGCCTGCTCCCGCAGGATGCGATCCACGTGCTCTTTGGAGGGCGTGACAGTTTGTTGCGGCACCCCCTCCACGCGTTGAATATTGTATTCACGCCCGGCGATATGCAGCGTCTGGCGGCAGAGTTCATCGCCCTCTACCAGCAACTGTGCCGTGGCGGGGGCATCGCGACTGAAACCGACAAAGGTGGTGCCATCGGGCAGTACATCCAGCGCCTCGCCATCGAGGCTGACGCGGGAGCCGGGCGCAACCGTCCCCCACACGAACCCGCCCTGCGTCAAACTCCCCTGCAGTTGCAGGCAACTGGCAGTCGCCGTGTCGTCGGCGCTGGCCAGACCGGCAACCCCGGCCAGGCTTAACCCCAGCACTATACCTGCGCCCCATCGTCCGATCATAACTGCTCCCGTTTCGCACTTTATTGAGCGGGCATTTCTAACAGCGCAGCTAAACAGAGTCCAGCGGCATTTTGTTCTGCGACAACAGCGGCTAAGATAACGCCATGGGACGCTACCGACCACCGCGACAGCGCGGATCAAAATATATCACTCTCGAGGGCGAACAAGCGCTGCGGGATGAGTTGCATCAACTGTGGAAAGTCGAACGCCCCACGGTGGCTGACGCCGTGCACGAAGCGGCGAAAAATGGCGATCGCTCTGAGAATGGCGATTACATCTACGGCAAAAAGCGCCTGCGCGAGATCGATTCCCGTGTGCGGTTTCTCAACAAACGGCTGGACGAGGTTGAAGTCGTGGAGCGCGCTCCCGCCGACACCGGCAAGGTTTTCTTTGGCGCCTGGGTCACGCTGGAAAACGAAGCTGGGGAAGAGTCGCGCTGGCGCATCGTGGGCCCCGACGAGTTCGATCTGGCAAAAGGTAAACTCAGCATGGATTCACCCATGGCCCGCGCTCTTCTGGGCAAGCGCCTGGACGATGAAGTGCAGGTAAACAGCCCCTCTGGCGCGCAGCTGTATTACATCACCGATATCAGCTACCAGATCGAGTGAAGTAATCATGCCAACGGTGGCTGCCTTAAGCTATTGAGTAAACACCGCCGGAATCTCGCCGATACCCCGCCTTGTCAGGTCAGGGCACCGTAAATAATGTTCTCCAACTGCCCCCTGAAATTGAAGGTACTGGACGGCATCAACTGCGTCATAAACACCACCACCAGATCCTCCGCCGGGTCTACCCAGAACAGCGTACTGGCCAGCCCTCCCCAAAAATAGCTACCCACTGAACCCGGATAACCGTTGCGCACCGGATCCAGCTTGGTGGCAAAGCCCAGACCGAAACCCACGCCCTCGTATGCGGACTCACTGAAGCCACCGGTGGCGAATGCCGACATATCAGCACCTCCAGGGAGGTGATTGCGGGCCATGAACGCCAGTGTGCGCGAGCCGATAATACGGGTACCGTCTACAGTTCCACCGCCGAGTAACATCTGGCAGAAGCGGTAGTAATCGCCAATCGTCGAGACCAGGCCGCCGCCGCCGGAATAAAAGCTGCGATTGGCATAGGCGCTGTCCTGGCCATCATCGTTCATCTCCATCTCTTTGTGGAGGTTGCGCTGATAGCAGGAGGCAAAGCGTTCCACTTTGTCAGGTTCGATCTCAAAGTGGGTGTCATCCATGCCCAGCGGGTCAAAAATCACCGCTTTCAGGTATTCCGGCAGGCTCTGCCCACTGATGACTTCTATCAGATGGCCCAGCACGTCGGTCGCCAGTGAATAGTTCCAGCGCTCTCCGGGCGAGAATTCCAGCGGCAGTTGCGCCAGTTCATCGACCATGTTCTGCAATGTATAGCCCGGTCTCACCAGCCCCACCTGCAGTTTACGGTAGGCGTAATCGATATTGGTGGCGCGCAGGAAATCGTAGGTCAGCCCACTGGTATGCATGAAAAGATCACGAATAGTCATAGCGCGGGCGGGGCGCTCGGTTTCAAACAGTGGGAGTGAGCCGGCGCGCCACACGCGCAGGTCTTTCCAATTGGGGATGTAGCGGTGCACCGGGTCATCCAGTGAGAACAGCCCGCGCTCGTGCAGTGTCATCATCGCCACTGAGGTGATCGGCTTGGACATGGAGTAGATGCGCATGATGGTGTCTTCGGTCATCGGCGTGCCGCGCGCGACATCCCGCTGGCCCTGAATATCGAGGAAACACGCCTGGCCACGACGCGCCACCAGCGTAATACTGCCGGGTATCTTACCCGGGCCCACATACCGCTGCCCCAGGTGTTCACTGACCCGGGACAACTGCCCGCTATCGAGCCCAACGGATTCCGGCGCAACAAGTTCCAACATCAAAAACTCCATAACCCTGACAAAAAACCTGCCTAGTGATACCTGCGCGGGCAGGAAAAGGCAAGCGCGCCGGCGATTCTACTCGCTTGCTGACGGGCGCTGCAGCGGTCTGGGCGATCCAGAAATTATTGCCCGAAGATGCCCTATCTTGATACCATCGCGGCTTCCTGTTACGCCCAAATCATCATCAACCCCTTTTTTTGGTCAACCACGGAGCAACCATGAGCCGCCCGTCCCTCTTTGAATTGGAAAACCATAGCGACTTTATCCAACGCCATATCGGGCCGACGGTTAAGCAGCAGACGGCGATGGCCAGGGCCATTGGTTATGACTCTCTGGATGCTCTGATAGACGATACCGTGCCCGGCTCTATCCGCCGGCAAGAGCCGATGCAACTGGGCGGCGCACAGACTGAACAGCAGGTTATCGCGCGCCTGCGCGAACTGGCCGGTCGCAATACGATCAATCGCTCCTTTATCGGCACCGGCTACCACGACACCTTCACACCGCAGGTCATTCAGCGCAACGTACTGGAGAATCCAGGCTGGTACACGGCATACACGCCCTATCAACCCGAGATATCCCAGGGGCGACTGGAAGCGCTACTGACATTCCAGCAGATGATCCTCGACCTCACCGGCATGGATCTGGCAAACGCCTCCATGCTCGATGAAGCCAC
Source organism: Halioglobus japonicus (assembly GCA_902705825.1). Classification (GTDB taxonomy): domain Bacteria; phylum Pseudomonadota; class Gammaproteobacteria; order Pseudomonadales; family Halieaceae; genus Marimicrobium. The sequence goes on from CACSIL010000023.1 coordinate 40,829, forward strand.
CGCTGCTGCTGAGGCAATGACACTGCTACAGCGGGTCAACAAGAAGAACCGCAGCACCACCTTTTTGGTCGCTGAAGATTGTCACCCGCAAACCATCGCCGTCATCAAGACCCGCGCCGAGGCACTGGATATCGACGTGGTCGTTGGCGACCCGGCGACAATGCTGGAAAACCACGAGGCCTTCGGTCTGCTGCTGCAATACCCCGGCACCTACGGCCACCTGAACGATATATCTCCGCTGGTGGAACAATCCCACGCGGCCAATACGCTGGTGGCCGTGGCCGCCGACATCATGGCTCTGCTGCTGGTGAAATCTCCGGGCTCACTCGGTGCGGATGTGGTATTGGGCAATACGCAGCGCTTTGGCGTTCCTATGGGTTTTGGCGGCCCACATGCTGCCTACTTTGCAACCCGGGATGCATTCAAGCGCTCCACGCCCGGACGTATCATCGGTGTTTCGGTAGACCGGCGCGGCAATCAGGCATTGCGTATGGCGATGCAAACGCGTGAACAGCATATACGTCGCGAGAAGGCCACCAGCAACATCTGCACCGCTCAAGCGCTGCTTGCCATCATGGCGGTGTTTTATGCGATGTATCATGGGCCGAAAGGTCTGCGGCTAATCGCGACCCGCATCCAGCGCCTTACCGGCATTCTGGCCAAAGGGCTGGAGGATGCCGGTTTTGTTGCCGACAACAGCACCTACTTTGACACCCTCTGCTACACCGTGGGGGACAAACAGCAGGCCATCATCAAGCGCGCGCTGAACAGCGGCCTGAACCTGCGCATTATCGGTAGTGATCGACTGGGCATTGCGCTGGATGAAACCACTACCGCGCAAGATATCGCAGCACTCTGGGCGGCATTTACCGATGACAGCACGTTGCCAGCCGTCGAGCATGTCGATGAAAAGGTGCGCGAAAATGCCGGCATCCCCGATCAATTACTGCGCCCGATTGATTATCTGCAGCACCCGCTGTTTAACAACTATCACTCGGAAACAGAGATGCTGCGCTACATGCGCTACCTGGAAGACAAGGACATCGCCCTCAATCGCTCGATGATCCCACTGGGCAGTTGCACCATGAAGCTCAATGCCACCACTGAAATGCTGCCGGTGACCTGGCCCGAGTTTGCCGGGCTGCACCCGTTCGCACCCGCAGATCAGAGCGCCGGCTACCACGCCATGCTGGCCGATCTGGAGCATATGTTGGTCGAGTGCACCGGCTACGATGCGATATCGCTGCAACCCAATGCCGGGTCGCAGGGCGAATACGCCGGGCTGCTGGCCATTCGGCGCTACCACGAAAGCCGTGGCGACTCGCAGCGAAACGTCTGCCTGATTCCGGCATCTGCGCACGGCACCAACCCCGCCAGTGCAGCACTCGCTGGAATGCGTGTGGTCATTGTCGATTGCGACGCACTGGGCAATGTCGACATCACCGACCTGCGCGCCAAAGCCGAGCGCCACACGCAGGACCTCGCTTGCATCATGGTGACCTACCCCTCCACGCACGGCGTATTCGAAGAATCCATTATTGAGTTGTGCGAAATCGTGCACCAGCACGGCGGCCAGGTCTATGTGGACGGCGCCAACCTGAATGCGCTTGTGGGCATTGCAGCGCCAGGCAAGTTTGGCGCAGATGTATCGCACCTCAACCTGCACAAAACATTCTGTATCCCCCACGGTGGCGGTGGCCCGGGTATGGGCCCTATCGGCGTGGGCGCACACCTGCAACCGTTTCTGCCCAGTCACCCGGTGGCGCCAGTCAAAGGGTTGAACGCAGACAATGACGTTGTCGCCGCAGCGCCTTATGGCAGCGCCTCCATACTACCCATCTCCTGGGCCTACATCGCACTGATGGGAGCTGAGGGTCTGGCGCAGGCGACCAAGGTCGCTATTCTCAACGCCAACTACATCGCGCACCGACTGAAGGAGCACTACCCGGTCCTCTACACCGGCAGCAGCGGCAACGTGGCGCACGAATGCATACTTGATATTCGCCCCATCAAGGAAGAGAGCGGCATTTCCGAAGAGGATATTGCCAAGCGAATGATCGACTACGGCTTTCATGCGCCAACCATGTCTTTCCCCGTGGCAGGCACCCTGATGGTAGAGCCTACGGAGTCGGAATCACTGGCCGAACTGGACAGATTCTGTGATGCCCTGATTGCCATACGCGCCGAGATACGCGCTGTGCAGGACGGTGTACTTGATGCTACTGACAACCCTCTGAGCAATGCACCGCACACGTTGGCTGATATCGCAGCCAATACATGGGATCATGCGTATGAACGCGAACAGGCCGCCTACCCGGTGGAATCACTGCGCCGCTATAAATACTGGGCACCTGTGAACCGTGTGGACAACGTGTACGGTGACCGCAACCTGTTTTGCGCCTGCCCGGCGATTGATTCGTACCGCGACACGGAATAGGAAATGCAACAGTGGCCCAGAGCAGAGCACAGCTAGACCAGGTCCAGTTCCTGCGTGGGATCGCCGCGTTCTCAATATTGATAGCCCACACGCCCTACCTGCAGGGTGGGCATTTTGGTGTTGACCTGTTCTTTGTCATCAGCGGCTTCATCATGATGTATGTGACTGAACGCTCGCATGAAAACTTCCTTCTCAAGCGTGCAGTTCGTATTATTCCGCTCTACTGGCTGGGCACGCTGGGTCTTTATTCATTGACCTGGATCGCGCCCGGCCTGCTGAATACAGCGTCAACAGATATCACTCACCTGCTTAAATCACTGTTCTTCATCCCCTATTTCAATGGCACCACGATCGAGCCATTACTGCGGCTTGGATGGACACTGAACTACGAAGTTTTTTTCTATCTGGTGTTCTTCATCTCAATGTCCTTCAACCATCGATACCGGGCGGCGGTTACCACTGCCCTGCTACTGAGTTTTGTATTAGTGGGGCAACTGATTCAACCTGAACACCTTGTCGCACAATTCTATTCCAATCCTATCCTGTTGGAATTTGTTTACGGGATGCTGGCGTTCTATGTGTTCAGGGCGACGCAAAGCCGCAGGGAGAGCATGGGGCATGGCGGTGCCAGAGTGTGTGCTGTGCTTGGCACAGGCCTCTACATTGCGATGTTTTTCATTCCCTGGCCGGAGGATTACTCGATACGATACCTGATGTGGGGGCTGCCAAGCCTGCTGGTTTTTATGCTGGTGGCTATCGGCGGATCAAATGTAAAAACGCTGGGATTTTTTGTCCTGCTGGGCAATGTGAGCTACTCGCTTTACCTGCTTCACCCTTATGTAATCCACCTGATAGACCGCAAAATACACTCCATCAGCGAACCGGGTGCCATGACATTCCTGGCCACGTTCGCAGCTTATGCGCTCAGCATTGTCGTCGCCTACATCAGTTGGCGCCTCATTGAGCAGCAATCGCAGCGCTATCTTATGAGCAAGTGGTACAGATACCAGGGGAAACCCTCCGCACCGTAAGCGGCGTTCAGAGCGGGCGGTTGACCACCTGTGCGGGCACTAGTTGTGCGACTTGTTGTGCGACCCGGAACCCGTGTTTAGCAACAGGATAACCAGCCCCGTCAGCATTCCGGCCAGCCCCTCATAGATAAACTGCTCCCAGCCCAACCAACGCCATACAAATACCACGATCAGGCCTGCGGCAATCGCAAACAAGCTGGTGCTTTGCGTCGGGTTTCTGCCAAGACAGAGGACAATCAGCAGCGGCGCAAAGGCGCTCGCCAATGCCGACCACGCCATAATCACCAGACTGAACACACTTTGATTATTCGCCAGCGCCAGCGACAGCGCCGCCGCTGTGATGGCTACGGTGGTGAGCTTGATAGCGGTGGAAGACACCTTTTTATGCGGCAGGAGATCGTGTGTCACAGAGGCGGAACAGCTCAACACCAGAGAATCTGCTGTCGACATTGTGGCGGCAAAAACGCCGGCCAGTATAAGCCCTACCAGCGGGGCAGGCAGCAGTTCCAGTGCCATGGTCGGCAGCGCCAGTTCCGCATCGAATGAAGATGTATCAGTAAGGTAAACGCGTGCGAGCAGCCCGACGATTACGGCCATCGCATGAAACGCTGCAAACCACAGGTAATACCAGATTTTTGCGCGGCGCATACTTGCCACATTATCGAGCGCCATGAAACGCACCATCACATGCGGCTGACCAATCACCGACATACCGGCGAATACCCAGCCCACAACAAAAAGCACAGCACCGGCCATTCCCGGCAGGAACAGGTCAGTGGGAAACCAGTTGGTGAAGTCAGGTATTTCCTGCATCTGGGCATGTGCTGCAGAGACACCTCCCAGCGCATCCACGGCCACCACAAGCAGCAATGCCATAGCAACAATCATGACCAGTGATTGCGCCGCATCAGTCCAGATTGAAGCCCGGATTCCACCGGCCATACAGTAGGTAACTACCAGCACCGCACCCAGAATAGCACCGGCGGATTCGGGCCAACCAAACAGCACATACAAAGCCTTGGAGCCGGCGACCAGTTGCGCACTGGCATAGGCCAGAAGAAACAGAATCGAAATTGCGCCAATCACGCGTTGCAGACGGGGGTTGCTAACACCGTGCCAGTTACTCAATACCCCGGCGTAGCTCACTTCACCGGTTTTCTCGGTAGCGGCGCGCAGCCGCGCATGCACAAACAATGAACCCAGAAAATCGCCGGTTATCCAACCAACCATCAACCACATCGCAGGGAAACCAGTGACGTAACTGTAGCCGATAACCCCGATAAACATGTAGCCGCTATTGTTAGTCGCGACCGCGGACAAGCCGGTCAACCAGGGTTTGACAGAACTTCCCGCCAGATAGTAATCGGCACTGGTACCCCGGCTCAGCTTAACCGAGGAGACACCGATAAGTGTGAACAGCAGCAGAAAACCGACAAATGATGCAATCATCTGCTGCGGCCGCTAGCTAGACAGTCGCGGCGCAAATCGCCAACCCGTGGTCATGAACCTCAACCAGGGCCTTGTGCATGCGTCGAATAGCCTCTTCGTAATCGGACTCTTCCACCACAAACTGCATATCCACCTGCCGCATGGACTGGTGCATCGCCTGGACACCTATATCACCGTCGGCAAGAGTCGTCACCGCCTTGGCCAGAATGCCATTAACGCGCAGATCACTGCCGATTGCGGAAACAATCGCAACCTGCTTCTGATCGATTTCGGCTTCCGGATAAAGCGCTTCGAGCTCACGCCGGATTCGCCTGATGGTTTTCAGGTTGCAGGACAGAAAATGCGTGATGGTATTGGCATTGATATCCTTGGCGACAACCTGCGCCTTGAAGCGCCCTATCACCGCAAGAATATTCTGGTCGTGCTGGTTATTCTGACCCGCCATATTCTGGTCGAACACCTCCAAAGAAAAAATACCTTTGCTGCCGGCGATAATTTCCACGCACGGTGTTTTGCTGACGTAATCAGCCGTGATCAGGGTGCCATTATGTTCCGGCTCAAAGGTGTTCTTAACGCGCAGCGGAATTTCATTCTGGCGCAGGCCCTTCGCCGCCCGCGGATGAATAGCTTCCATGCCGAGGTTCGCCAACTGATCGGCGACATCGTAATTCGTCCTGCCAATAGGCACTGCATTCGCCTCACCGACCAGTACCGGGTCCGCGCTGCTCAGGTGAAACTCCTTGTGAATAACCGCTTCACTGGCCCCCGTCAGAACAGCAATACGACTGAAGGTCATTTCCGTATAGCCTCGATCGAAGCGCGACATAAGGCCCTCTTCCGTGTGGGCATAACCCGTTACAACGGGGAGTGACGTTGTGATATCGATATCTTTAAAGGCACTCTCAATACGATTATCCAGAGAGGTATGTTCCTCTGACTGCCAGCCGGTGAGATCGACAAACCTGGCGTTGACACCATCGCGCTGCAGCAGTTGCACTGTATTCCACGCGCTCTGCGCCTCACCGATACTGGCGAGCATTTCTCGCACAGTTGACAGGTGCATATCGAGAGCAAAGTGTCCGTGCCGACACAGTTGCGCCAGATTATCCAGACATGCCGCTGCCGAATCCAGGCGCTCACCAACAAACCGGTTGGCGCGCTCTACATCCAGAGGGTCAGAAAATAACTCCCTGTTAAGCGTGTACAACTCGGTCCGCAACAGGGCCATTTCGTCCCGCCAGCTACCTTCCAGTTGGCTACCCGCAAACAGTGCAAAGACACCCGGATGGCCAGTCTTTTTGTGCTCAAGCAGACGATTGGTGATACCGGCATAGGCCGACACTACAATGATGCGATTATAGGGATCATCCACACGGCCGCCACCGAGAATGATATTGTCGCGAACAGTGGCGTAGTCGAGCATCGAGGTACCGCCGATTTTCTCAACGGTATGCGAGTGTGCGACTGTCTTGATCTCCGCTGTCATGCGTCTACCTCCTCTGCCTCCAATTCATAGGCGCCCTGCTCGTTGTGCACTTCCTTACCACTCAACGGGGGATTGAACACACAGGCCATTTTCATCTCGCTGTGGGCACGCAGTATGTGCTCGTCGTGCTTGTCGAGTATGTAAATGGTACCGGGTGCAATCGGGTAACAGCGATCGTCCGCGAGGGTCTGAACCTCTCCCTCGCCGGAAATACAATACACGGACTCCAGGTGATTCTGGTAATGCATGCGAAAGTCTGCGCCGGCGTAGATGGTCGTAATATGAAAAGAGAAACCCACGTTGTCACCCTTGAGCAACAAACGCGTGCTTTCCCAGTTACCGTCTGGCGAAACGATTCGACGTGAGGTGTTTTCAGCTTCGCTCAATTGTCTGACGATCATGGTAGGGATACTCCCGTGTAGATTTGCAAGTGGGTTCGTGGCGTATGAAATACTACGCCGTTTTGCGAGGCTCTTCGAAAAAGTCGACTTCTTCGGGTATCGGAGTTTCCCTGGCACAGGTTTCGAGAATCGCCTGCTCAACAATATCCAAGCCTCTCTTCAGGTTCTCATCTGAGATGATCAGCGGGCAGAGGAACTTCACCACATGGTCTTCTGCCCCACTGGTTTCGATAATCATTCCCTGCTTGAATGCCTGCCGCGTAATGGCGCCCGCCAGTTCTCCGTTGACGCAATTGATGCCCTGGAACATACCGCGACCACGCGTAGTAAAATTGCCGTCGCCGTGGTCGGCTACTATCGACTCCAGGCGCTGCGACACATACTCCCCTTTGCGCTTTATCTCCTTTGAAAACGCGTCATCTGACCAGTAGTGATCGATGGCCGCCTTGGCGGTTACAAAGGCAAAGTTGTTACCGCGGAAGGTGCCGTTATGCTCACCCGGCTTCCACTGATCCAGATCCGGCTTGATCAGTACCACCGCAAACGGCAGGCCATAGCCGCCCAGTGATTTGGATAGCGTGACGATATCCGGCTTGATGCCGATCTCTTCAAAACTGAAGTAGGTGCCGGTGCGACCGCAACCCGCCTGAATATCATCGACGATCAAGAGCATGTCGTGCTTGCGACATACCGCCTCGAGATTTCTCAGCCACTCGAATGACGCAGCGTTAATACCACCTTCGCCCTGCACCGTTTCCACAATTACTGCGGCCGGGGCATCCACACCACTGCTGGAATCGCTCAACACTTTGTCGAGATACGCCGTGGTATCAAAATCGTCTCCGAGGTATCCGTCGTAGGGCATTCTAGTGGTGCCATTGAGCGATACGCCGGATGCCCCACGGTGATGCGAGTTGCCGGTGGCGGCCAACGCACCAAGGCTGACGCCGTGAAAGCCGTTGGTGAAGGAAATTATATTCTCCCGCCCTTTGATGTTACGGGCGAGCTTGAGCGCAGCCTCAACAGCATTGGTGCCCGTCGGCCCGGTGAACTGCATGACGTACTCCATAGAGCGCGGCTTGAGGATTTTCTCGTTAAAGGCCTCCAAAAACTCACCCTTGGCCTTGGTGTGCATGTCCAAACCGTGAGTAATGCCGTCCTCACTGATGTAATCCAACAACTTCTCTTTGAAAAAGGGGTTGTTGTGTCCGTAATTCAAAGTGCCTGCGCCAGCCAGGAAATCCAGGTACTGAGTGCCGTCTTCGTCGTACAGGTATTCTCCCTGCGCCCGGTTGAAGACCCGGGGAAACGCGCGCGCATAACTTTGTACTTCCGATTCAATTTCCTCAAAAATCTTCATGCCATCATCTCCTTTGCAACGTTAGTGGAACCGGAACCTGACTCGAGGGTTTGTTCACCCAGCGGCCCGATTCTCACCAGTATTTCTGTCGGTTTCGTGCCATCGAAGTGCTCATCGCTCTTAAACAGCTCAGTTTCTTCCAGCGCCGCGCCCTGACGGCGGGCAAACCCCCTGAAAAGCGCCCATGACGCCTCGTTGGATGCGGTGACCGTCGTCTCCAGATAGCGAACCCCACTGCATTCAGGCCGCGCCAGAATGTCAGCCAGCATCCGGCCTCCCAGCCCCTGCCCACGCGCGTCCTCACTGACGGCCACCTGCCATACAAACAAGGTGTCCTCGCGCCCCGGCACCAGATAACCGCTCACCGCGGACACCAGGCTCTTCCCGCGCTCGGCAACTACCGAGGTGGTCGAAAAATGTGTGCACTGCAGTAGATTGCAGTACATCGAATTTTCATCCAGCGGTGGGCACGCATCGATCAGTGCGTGTAACGCGCTGCCGTCAGTAGGTGACGGACGGCGCAATGTAATAAGACTATCGCTCACTTATGATATCTACCCTAATATTTAGTTCACTATGTAAAAATCACAGCGAATTATAATGAAAATGAGCAATATTTCAACCAAATGGCGCTATAACCCAAAATTATGCACAATAAAATACTTATAGTACTAATGACTTTTTGTGACATTCGGCGTTAAACTGCCCACAAATACTTTGTATGAATTAGAAAATGTCGTCCACACATCAGTGCGCCACACCATTTCTCACGAGACTATTCCCGAAGTGAAAGCGTATAATTTTTCTGCAGATGAATCGGCAGATCGAGGGCAAGCCCCATTGGATAGAATACTGGAAGTGTTGACCTCGCTGAGGCGGGTGATACGCGCGACAGACCTGCATTCCCGACACCTGTCCAAGACAACAGGAGTGACAGCGCCGCAAATACTGATCATGCAGGCCATCCTGAATACTGAAGGCGTCACGCTAGGCGAGATCGCCAGCACGGTGAGTCTCAGCCAGGCCACCGTCAGCAGCATTCTGGATCGCCTGGAAAAGCGCGAGCTGATTATACGCAAGCGCTCCACAGTAGATAAGCGCCGGGTTCACGCCTATCTTTCCGATAAGGGACACCAGGTACTCAGAGATGCCCCCCTACCGCTGCAGGATCAGTTTGCACGGCAGTTCGCCAACCTGCAGGAATGGGAGCAGAGTATGATTATCAGTGCGCTGCAACGCGTGGCTCATATGATGGATGCTGAACATATTGATGCCTCACCCATCCTCGATGTGGGAACCCTGGATCGCCCGAGTGAAGTTCACCGGACCGATACTCCGAAAGAGCCATAGCACAAGATCCTCGCGTGCCCGCTGGCAAGCATCAGTCACTGCGAGTCACCAGATACAGCAACGCACTGGGCGAGCCAGAGAACACCACCAACACCGCCGACGTAAAAACAGCACAGTTTTTGACCGGCTAGCTGGTAAACTGCCCTTTCACGATCGCGACAACGGCATCAGGAAACACCATGACTGACACTCTCGCTCAACCGCTCTCGCTACCCTGCGGCGCCCAATTAGGCAATCGGCTTGTTAAAGCCGCTATGACAGAGGGCCTCGCCGACCCCGGCGGTGTGCCGACAGCGGAGCTGGAAACGCTGTATGGGCTGTGGAGTGACGGTGGCGCGGGGCTACTGCTATCGGGCAATATCCTGATCGACGGCGACCACCTGGAACGCCCGGGCAACGTCATTATTGATCGGGAACCCAATGAGGAAATGCATACTGCTTTATCGCGCTGGGCAACCGCTGCCACCCGCAACGGGAATCACTTCTGGGCACAGATCAGCCATGCGGGGCGGCAGACGCAGACGAATATCAACCCGCACCCCAAGGCACCCTCCCCGGTTAAAATCAATCTACCGGGCGGCCAGTTCGGAGAACCTGTCGCACTGAGCATTCCTGAAATTGAAGATATTGTAAAACGTTTCGGTGTATGTGCTGCAGCCGTCAAAGCCGCCGGCTTCACTGGCGTGCAGGTGCACGCAGCGCACGGCTACCTGCTGTCGCAGTTTCTCAGCCCGCGCAGCAATCTGCGCACCGATAAATACGGCGGCGAATTGGCCAATCGTGCCCGCGTATTAATGGATGCGGTAAAAACAGTGCGCGACGCGGTCGGCCCGGACTTCCCTGTATCGGTGAAGCTCAACAGTGCCGATTTTCAAAAGGGCGGTTTTGCGTTCGAAGACAGCCTGCAGGTAGCACAGTGGCTGGAAAGCGCCGGTATCGATATGCTGGAAATATCCGGCGGCACCTATGAGCAACCCAAATTGCTCGGCGCCCAGGGGCTTGAAGAGGAAGAACCTCAGCACGTTGCCAAATCCACATTGCTGCGCGAAGCTTACTTCGTGGATTTCGCATTGGCCATGCAGAAAAAGGTTTCTATCCCCCTGATGGTAACGGGTGGCTTCAGGCGGCGCGATGTGATGGAACAGGCCATCAGCGCCGGCGGTGCAAGCCTGGTCGGCCTGGGGCGACCAATGTGTGTGATGACCGATGCCCCCGCCAGACTTCTGCGCGACCTGAAAGAACTACCGCGCTACGAAGCCGAATTGGCGTTTTTTCCACCCTGGCTGGCATTTCTGAATCGGATCAAAGCCCTGCGTACGATGGCGACATTTGGAGTGCAGTACTGGTATTACGCGCAACTGGATACACTGGGGCACACCGGCAGCGCCGCACCGGATATGACGCCTTTTGCAGCGACCCGCAAGGTCATGGCGCAACAGAAGCGCTGGATCGCCGCGCGGCGACAGCGCTAGACGCTGCGCCCCAGCTTCGCGCGCAGGTCCTGCTCCACCATATACATCACCGGCAGCAAGACCAGCGACACCAGGCCACCGAACACCACCCCCCAGGCCATACTCATCACCATGGGGCTGATATAGCTGTTCTCTCCCATGATGCCGTAGGCCGTGGGAAGAAGGCCCACCGCTGTTGTCACAGAAGTAATCAGGATAGGTCGGAAGCGGCGTTTGGCGACAGCGGCAACCTCTGCCGCCGACAACAGTGTGCCGCGCTCGCGCCGCTCCTCGTTGAGTGAATGCAGCAACACCAGAGAGTCGTTAACCAGCACACCGACCAGGCCGATCACCCCGGTCATCGACATTATTCCCATCGACAGGCCCTGCACGGAGTAGCACAGCACGACACCGACCATACCGAAAGGAATGCTGAGCATAATCAGCAGCGGTTGTGACATCGAATTGAACAAAATCACCAGCGCGGCAAATATCGAAAGCAGACAGATAATCGCAGCGACACCCAAATCTCCCAGCATTTCACCCTGCTCCTCCAGCTCACCCCCCATATGTATGCGCAGCTGGGGGTAGCGCTCACTCCAGCCCTGTTGCGCTATCCACTGCGCCACCTCGTGATTGATCGATTCAACGCTGGTCAACGTCGTGTCAATTTCGCCATAGACGGTCACTGTGCGCTTGCCAAAGTAGTGCTTGATATCCGCCTCACCGGGTCGCAGAGAAAACTGCGCCAGAGATTTAAGATAGATGGCCTCGCCGTTGCTATTGACCACCGCAAGGTTCTCCAGTGTCGCCAGTTTTCCCGCCGCAGACAGCGGCAGCTGCAAACGATAGCGAACACGCTCATCCAGCGTCTGCAGCTCATCGACCAGCAGCCCATCGACAGCGACCCGCATGGCGCGCACCAACTGCTCCATGGTCAGCCCACGCGCTGCCAACAGCGCGTGATTCACATCCAACTCAATAACGTCTTTACCCGCATTGATACTGCTCCAACTATTGGTGACAGCGTCGTTGGCGCGCAAATAGGCCAGCAGCTCTTCAGCCACTGTATAGCGCTCGTCTGTGCTGCCAATCACCTCCACTTGCACCGGCTTGCCCATCACTGGAACATCGGTCATCGCCTGCACGACCAGCGAATCAAAGCCCTGTTGCTCGTCGGCCCACGCCTGCAGCGTTTTCACCAACTCGCGGGTATCGGTGTCACCGTTGCGTCGCCCCAGCGGTTCGAGCTGAATGGCAATCACTGCCCACGCATGATTGCGCCCTTCGGTGGTGCCATAAAAATCGGTATCGTGATGCCCCACCTGGCTGGTAATCGCCAGCAAGTCTTCCGCCGCGACAAAATCCCGCAGTTCAGTTTCCATACGGGATACCGCTGCCACGGTCTGCTCAAAGCGACTGCCGACCGGCAGCTCCACTTTGATCTGCACGGTATCGATATCGACATCGGGGTACATACTGAAGTTGATGGTCTGGTAACCAATCATCATCACGCCGATAAAAACGACAACAAAGGTACAGAGCGTAAGGTATCGGTGTTGCAACCAGCCACTGATGCGGCGGTGATAAAATTCGCGCAGGTGTTCAAATGCTCGCGCGCGTTCCTTTACCTCTCGCACGGGGACATGGGAGAGATGGCCGGGCAACAGGCACAGGCTCTCAAACAGCGATGCCAGCAGCAGGACGACGACAGCCAACGGGAAGGGTTTCATAAACTCCCCGTTGGGACCGTCAAAAAACATCAGTGGCGCAAAGGCCAACATGGTTGTTACAGCACTGAAAATAACGGGTTGCGCGACCTGTGTCGTTCCGAGAATACTCGCCTCGCGCAGGCCTGCTCCCTCGACCCGCATACGCTGCACATTTTCACTGACCACCACAGCATCATCCACCAGGATGCCCATCAACAGCACAATAGCGGTAAGACTCATTGCATTGATGGTGACATCGATGGCCGCCAGACCAAGGAAAGACAGGCAGACGGCAAACGGAATTCCCACCGCCACCCACAATGCAAAGCGCCACTCAAGAAAATAGCAGAGCAATAACATCACGGAAATCAGCCCCAGGATGGCATTCCCGCCAAGCACATCCAGCATATTTGCAGTGAGCCTGGATATATCGGCAACCATCACCAGTTCGACACCCGCCGGGACAGAAAAGCCCTCGACAAACTCCCTGACATTCGCCGCGGTGTGGACCTCGTCAGCGCGCGCTTTACGGCGTGCCTGCAAGGCGATACTCATGCGTCCATCGACGCGCGACTGCACCTCCCAGTCTTCGTAATCCAGAACCACCGTGGCGACATCCCGCAACAGGACGGTATTGCCAGGCGCACCGGAACGCACCACCACTGTCTCCACTTCGCGTGGATCGCGGAACTGGCCGACTGCAACAATTTTCTTCTCGGCCAGAAAAGAATCAATGGCGCCGCCGCTGTCACGCAGATTCCGTGCGCGAATCGCGGCGATGATCTCGTCGTGGCTCACGCCCAGCCGCGCCAGCTTTTCAGGTTCCAGCATGATGCGCACTTCCGGGCGTCGATAACCTAGCTTCTCGACGCTGGCGATACCCTCGACCTCACGCAGGCCATCGCCAACATTACGCGCAACGTCGCGCAGCAGGGCTTCGGGAACATCGCCGGTTACATGGACTTCCATAATCGGTGTAACCGCCGCAGACAGCGATTCAACCAGCGGCTTCTCCAGCAGATCATTGGGCAATCGCGTCGCAGCTCTATCCACCGCCTGCTGAATATCGCGCATGATGTCCTGTTTATCCGCGGTAACAAGATCCAGATTGAGCGTAATAACAGAGAGGCTTTCCATACTGTTGGAGTACAGCTTCTTGATACCCTCGACTTCCAGCAGCTCTTCTTCCAGCGGCAAGGTAATACCCAGCTCAACTTCCTCAGGGCCGGCTCCGGCCTTGAGCGTAGTGATGTTGACCACTGCCATATCAACGTTGGGATTGTACTCGTAGCGCATGTCGGCGATGGTCATATAGCCCAGCGCAAAGACCATCACCATGATCATGTTGATCACCAATGGTCTGTCGACAAACCAGCCGATCAGGAATCTCATAACAACTAGTCCGCGCTGCGCACAGTGACTGCGTCACCGTCAAGCAACAGAGATTGCCCGGAGACCACAACCTTGTCACCGGCCTCAAGCCCCGCCAGGATTTGCAGCCGGTTACTGAAACCGGCAGCGAGAAGCGGCTCGCGCAGCTGTGCCACTCCGTTTTCCACCACAAACACAACCCGTCGCCGGTTGCGATCCACCAGCGCCGCTTCCGGCAGCAGCAGTGAGTCCGGCACCTTGATACCCTGTAGCTCGGCGCTGGCGGTCATACCCGGGCGCAATGCGTCGGTATCACCGGATAAGATCAGTTTCACCGGGAAATTACCGGTCGCCGGATCTGCGTTCACACCGACCCACTCAATGGTGGCAGCAAACACCCTGTCCGCAACGCCCGATACGGTAACCTGTGCCGGATCACCGGCGCGGACACGCGCTATATCGGCCTCGCTCACCCAGGTTTGCACACGTAAACCCTGCACAGCCTGCAGTGTCACCAGGCTGGCCCCCACCTGAACCGGTTCGCCCACCTCTACTGCACGGATATCTACAAAGCCCTCTGTCGGGCTAAAAATACGGGTATCAGACAACTCGCGCTCTGCCAGTTGGGCGCTGGAAAGTGCTTGCTGATAAGCCGCACTGGCCAGATCTACGGCCAGTTGCGCGCTGTCGAGCACCTCTTTGGAAATGGTTTCACGCTCTGCGAGGTTGCGCCGTCGCTGCAATTTCAACTGCGCTTCTTTCAATGCGGCCTGGGCGTGCTGCACCTGCTGCCGGGCCTGCTCCGCGGCAAACTGACGTTTTTGGGGATCCAACTCCAGCAGTAAATCGCCGGCATCGACCCGGTCACCTTCATTGACGTGTACAGCGGTGACAGTGCCGGAGAGCTCAGCCGCGACATTCACCTCCTCCAGCGCCTCCACCACACCAAATGTGCTGACTGTGGCCTGCCAGCTCTGTGGCACAAGCTCCTGCACAATGACGGCGGGAACGTGCGACGACGGCTCGTCCTCTATCGGCGGCTCAGGTGCCTCACCGCAGGCGACCAGCAATAGCACACCGACAACACCAAGTGTTCGCAGAACGACAGTGGAAAATTCAGCACCGAATGACGTGCATCGGCTTCGGTTTCTCAACAAGAACATAACGCAGCGGATTCCTTTTGACGGCAATTGTGGCATACCGCCCGTATCCTAACGCCTGATAGCAAAGAATCCACACAATAAAAAAACTTGGCTGGGACGAATTACCATGATGGCGCCCCATTTGTTCAACCATAGGGAGGCATTGGATAGCCTCCGGATTACGATTGTTCGGCGTTTATCGAGGCGCTTTATCCAGCCGGCTCGACAACCCCTGCAGTAACGTCATTAACTGTGCCCGCTCTCTCGGCTCCTCCCGCGTAGACCCAAGCAAATGCACTGGTCGCACTTCACGGTCAAGGAAAAGCTCGCCAGTGGCCTCGTCTGCCTCGGTAGCCACGGCCAGCCACACGATAGTATCTGCCCCTTCTGCCGCCGAGCGCAGCACACGCCGCGTAAGCTTGCGAAACTGCGGCAAGGCCTCGCGTACACCGGGCGTATCGGCCCAACCGGGGTGCATGGCATTGACAGCAATACCCGCCTCAGCCCACTCTTTGGCCCACTCCTGAGTCAACACCATCAGGGCGCGTTTTTGTCGCGCGTAAGCCACACTGCCTGAGTAGTCGCTGGTATCGGGCATTTGCAACGCCTCAACCTCCAGCTTCTGGCTATACATCCCACCGGATACCACATTGACCACTCTGGGCGACGCGGCTTTGGCCAGCAGCGGTTTCAGCCCTTCGGTCAAACGGTAGGGGCTCAGTAACAACAGTGCGAAACTCTGCTCGAACCCCTCGTCAGTCTCTGCGCGTGAATTGAACAGCGCGCCGGCATTATTAATCAATACATCCAATGGCTGGCCACGCTGTTTCATACGTGCAACCAATGCATCGACATCGCTCATCAGGCTTAAATCCGCAATCTCATACCGTATCTCAGAATTCCCGGTTTCACGCTGTATGTCGGCTACGGTATCCTCTGCTTTCTGCTGATTGCGCATCACCAGTGTCAGTTGCGCTCCCCGCCCCGCCAACTCCAGCGCGGCGGCATAGCCCAGTCCGGAAGACGCGCCAGTAATCAGCATATGTTTGGATTTGACGGAGGCCGACATCGGATTGAAGTGTTTGCGCCCTCTTGTGTAGCCCAGACGAGAAAACATGGTGACACCGGGTAAGACCAGTCGGTCGGCCACTCGCGTGAAGCGCGATGTTTTCTGCAACGAGTAATTGTCTTCCAGCGCTGCAGCCAGGCCCGCAACTGATTCGCGCCCCATGCTCTGAAGCCCTTTACTGGACAGCGCGGCAATGCCGGAGATCAGCGGCTTGAACTGAAACTCCGCGCGGTAATCTATCAGTGTGCCGGTCGCGGTGCTGGTCAGCGTAATGGTGTCGCGCACTTCGAAAAACGCACAGCGCCCATTGAGCACAATAAGGGCGTTCTCATCCAGTCTCTCCAGTGTGTACAGGAGAGTCACACTGCCTACCGGCAGGGCGCAGACAACCTCGAACTGCGTACCTTGTGCAATTGCGCCCGGGGATAATTTGCGCGCTGAACGGGCGGTCGAATCCCACTCCTCGGTGGTAGTGAAATCGCTGATGTAGGCAAACACTTCCTCGACAGAACGGCTAACTTCCACCACTTCATGTAAAACAGTCATAAATCAGGCTCTCATATCAGCATAAGCGGCCAGTGCGGACTCTCTGGCATTACGGTGGTCCACCACGGGTTGTGGATAGTGCAAACCAAGCTCAATGCCGGCCGCCTTCAATATCTTCTCCGGTGCCGCCCACGGCTGGTGTAAATAACGATCGGGCAAGGCGGCCAACTCCGGCACCCAGTGCCTGACATACTCGCCGCGCTTGTCAAACTTCTCACCCTGGGTCGTCGGGTTAAAAATACGAAAGTACGGTGACGCATCGGCGCCACTGCCGGCCACCCACTGCCAACCGCAGGCGTTGTTAGCCAGATCAGCATCAACCAACGTATCCCAGAACCAGCGCTGGCCAGCGCGCCAGTTCACGAGCAGGTGCTTGCACAGGAAGGACGCCGCAACCATGCGCACACGGTTGTGCATATACCCGGTCTGCCACAGCTCGCGCATGCCCGCATCGACGATAGGATAGCCTGTTTTACCCTGTTGCCATGCGCGCAACGCAGCGGCACCACCCACCCAGGGAAAGGCCTCGAAATCGTCTTTGAAGGGCGCATCCGGCATTGCCTGAAAATGGAACAGCAAATGATGGGAAAATTCGCGCCAACCCAACTCACTCAAAAATTTGTCACTTTCTTCCTGCAGATCGGGGTTGGCCAATGCGGCTTGCCGGGCCATATGGAATACTCTTGCCGGTGCCAGCTCACCAAAATGCAGATGTGCAGACAAACGGGAAGTAACACTGCGGGCAGGGTAGTTACGGCCCACATCGTAGTCACCAATGCCACCCCTCAGAAACGCTTCCAGCCTGGCGTTGGCATGGCCCTCCCCGGGGTGCCAGATGTCGTCCCAGTCCTTCGCCCAGTTGGGGCTTTCAGGCAGGAGCCCCCAGTCGCTCAATCGTTCCGGGCGCCCCGCACTGGAGGGCCACATAGCAAAGCAGGCACGGGTATCGGGTTCGAGCACCAGCGGGAGAGTGCGGCACTTTCGCCAAAAGGGTGTGAATACCTTGAACGGCGTACCTGCCAAGGTGCTGATAGTTTCCGGCTCCCACAGCAGCGAGCCACCATAGCGCTTTAGCTCGACGCCTTGCTCTTCAAGGTCAGCATGCAAACTCGCTTCGAGTGTCTGTGCCCACGGCTCGTACTGCCGCGAACAGCAGACGAGATCGGCACCGGTCTGTTCAGCGAGGCGCGCCAGAATCGCGTTGGGCCTGCCGCTAGCCAGGTACAACTGTCCGCCGGCTCGCTCAATATCTTCTGACAAAGCCAGCAGGCTGTGGTGCAACCACCAACGACTGGCGCCGCCCATCTGCCATTGCCCCGGACCCTCATCGTCGAGGATATAACACGCCAGTACCGGTCGCCCGGTGGCCACGGCTGCAGCAAGCCCACGCAGGTCGCGCAGACGAAGGTCCTGTCGAAACCAGTAGATAATCGGGTTCATGGGTGTCGCGCCGGGTTATCGCTCATGCCGCCCTGTACCCGGGCTTGGCCAATGCCACCTGTACGGTACTGATAATGCGCTCGCGAAATCCGCCCTCGCAGTAGCACAGGTAAAATTCCCACAGGCGCATAAATTCCTCGCTGAAACCCAACGCACTGACTGCATCGTGGCTGACCAGAAATCGCTTGCGCCAGTGCGCCAGCGTAGTTGCATAGTCACCGGTAATATCGCGCAGATGCACCACCTGCATATCGGTGTCGCGGGCTATGTGGTCCGCCATCACCGCTACCGACGGCAGACAGCCTCCCGGAAAGATGTAGCGCTTGATGAAGTCCACGCTGTCGCGGGCGCTCTTGTAACGCTGATCCGCCACGGTGATGGCCTGCAATACCATCTTGCCGTCAGGCTTGAGTAAAACCGCGCACTTCTGAAAGTAGTCCTGGTAAAACTCATGACCGACCGCTTCTATCATTTCAATAGACACCAACTTGTCGTACTCACCGGTGAGGTTGCGGTAGTCCTCACACAGCAGGGTAACTCTATCCTCCAGCCCTTCCGCCGCCACCCTGGCACAGGCGTGTTCGTACTGCTCTTTGGAAATGGTAGTGGTGGTCACACGGCACCCATAGTGCTTTGCAGCGTGTATCGCCATGCCGCCCCAACCGGTGCCGATCTCCAGCAAGTGATCCTCCGGTTTTAACTCAAGCTGGTTGCAAAGTTCGTCCAGCTTGGCTTCCGACGCAGCTTCCAGACTCATGGCAGAATCACTGAAGATAGCGGACGAATACATCATGGTGCGATCCAGAAAAAGACGAAAGAAATCGTTCCCCAGATCATAATGAGCGGCAATATTTTCCTGTGAGCCCCTGCGGGTATTCCGGTTGAGCCGATGTGCTACTTTCAGGGCAAATTTCACCAGCATCGACTGCTGCGACTCAACACCCTCTAATACATCGAGGTTGGCGCTGAACAGGCGCGTGACCGCCACCAGATCAGGCGACGACCAGTCGCCCCTGATATACGCTTCACCGGCGGCTATAGACCCGCCGGCCAGCATCTGCCCAAACAGGGCGGGATTGTGAACATGCACCTCTGCGTGCGGTTCCGACGCCTTATCTTGTGTTCCAAAATCGTGCCGCTGCGGCCCCTCATGCAGGGTCAGCGACCCCACCTGCAGTTTCCTCAACAGTGTAAACAGCGCTTCCCTGGCAAATCTCTCACCTATTCGTGCACGCCGTACCTCTGGCACTCGCAGTGCACCTATGCTGACATCATTCATTATGGGCTCCTGTAGCCGGTCTTTCGGGGGTCTTGTTTTCAGGGTGGGGATGTACCGGTACGCCCTTCAGATACAAGCGTAGCGCCTGCCAGTAAATGGCCAGAACCACTTTTGCGGTCATGAAGGGGTATCGGATCAGTAACCAGTGCATACTGCGTGTCGTCATTGGCTGCTCTGTGAGCGACAAGGTGGCATCAAACACCCTGTCGCCCTTTACGCTGTTTTCCATATGCAGCACTAACCGTTTGGAGGGCGTATTGCTGCGCCAGTGGTAACGCATGCCCATCGGGTTGAACGGCGAAACATGAAATTCCTTGTCGAAAGAAGTTTTCAGCCAGCGCCCGGCCCCGGGACCCGGCAGTACGTAGCTGTAGCGTTCATCCCAGGGGGTGTTGTTGACCTCAGCTACCACATACTCCAGCTCAGTTTCGTCGTCATTGAAACAGTAGTAGCAGGCGATGGGGTTCATCACGTAGCCGAAAAAACGCAGGTTTGCGAGCAGGTAGATCGGCCCGGTTTGCCGCGCCCCGGTCTCCTCGTGGATGCGGCGACGCACCTCATCCTGCAAAGGTATGGCGGGGTCTCCAAGGAAGTCACTGCGCCTGAACTCAGCCAGTGCCGGACCGCTGGCAGACCAAAAACGTTGGTTATCCAGAAGTTCCGCCACCTCATCGAGACACAGGTACACCATGGCGACCTGATAACGGAAGGCGTGGTGGCGTGGCGACACGCGGCGATGCCGGAGTACACCCTGGTATATCCGCGACTTCACGCTACAGCTCTCTCCGCAGGGGATAATGCGTTAGCAACA
Organism: Halioglobus japonicus; assembly: GCA_902705825.1. Classification (GTDB taxonomy): domain Bacteria; phylum Pseudomonadota; class Gammaproteobacteria; order Pseudomonadales; family Halieaceae; genus Marimicrobium. The sequence goes on from CACSIL010000023.1 coordinate 61,164, forward strand.
CGCAAAGCGCTCACCACGCCGTCCTCATGAAAACCGTTGTGCCAATAGGCGCCGCAATACCAGGTACTGTCAACGCCATTTATCTCCTCCCAACGCTGTTGCGCGCGCATCCCGCCCAGCGAAAACACCGGGTGGTCGTACTGAAACTGGCCGAGGATCATATTCGGGTTGACTGCCGCGGTATTATTGAGCGTGACGCAAAACGTTTCCGGCGCTTCGATCCCCTGCAAAATATTCATGTTGTAGGTGACTACTGCGCGATCATCACGCTGGCCGAGCGTGTAGTTCCAACTCGACCAGGCTTTGGTGTTGCGTGGCAGCATACGAACATCGGTATGCAGAACAACGTCATTCGTCTGGTAGGGAATAGCGCCCAGAATGTCCCGCTCTGCCTGGGTCGGACTTTCCAACAGCGCCAGCGCCTGATCGGAATGGGTCGCGAAAACCACCTGATCAAACATCAGCCGCTGACCGTCAGCCATGCAGAGCGTGACACCCCGGCCCGCGTGTCTGACCACCTTTGTCACCGCGTTACCGGTGGATATCCGATCTGAAAAGCGCCCGCACAGGGGCCGCAAATACTCGCGCGAGCCACCAGTTATGACTCGCCATTGAGGGCGATCGCTGACCGACAACAGACCGTGGTTTTTGAAGAATCGGACAAAGAAACTGACCGGAAACGCCAGGATAGTCTCGCAATCAGCAGACCAGATGGCCGACCCCATCGCCGCGAGATAATGCTGGATGAATTTCTCTCCGTAGCCCTTGCGCGCAAGATACACACCCAGTGTCTCGGCATCGTCAATGCCGCCTGCCTCGAGGTCGGCAATCGCCTCACGATTAAAGCGGAGGATATCCCGAATCATGCGGATAAAGGAAAGTGAGAACAGATTGCGCCGCTGTGAAAACAAGGTATCCAGGTTGGTGCCTGAGTATTCCATGCCGGAGATCGGATCACGTACGCTGAAGCCCATTTCTGTCGGACTGCTGGCCACTCCCAGCTCATCCATCAAAGCGATGAAATTGGGGTAGGTCCAATCGTTGAAGACAATAAACCCGGTGTCGATTGCATACCGTTGCGCGCCCAGTTGTACATCCACTGTGGCGGTGTGACCGCCAATTCTGTTACTGGATTCATAGACCCAGACTTCGTTATCCGCACTCAGATAATGCGCGCATGCCAGGCCAGAGATACCAGACCCGATTACAGCAATTTTCATTCCACTAGCCCTCGATCCACAGCCCTCTGCCTGCAGAGGTGTGACGGATCACTTTGTCCTGTTTGTTGCTTATACGATGCGGCACTGCTTCTGGATCATTTATTAGGGTCTCCCACCCTTAATATAGTGTATCGGGCCACATCCCACACTTCTGGTGCCAGAGGTGACGATACGGTATTTTCACTGTCTGGGCTCTGCCCCGGGGGAGCACCGTCACCAACGAGTGGCATACACGTGTTTTTTTGATCGAATCGAGTGATCCAATATCGAAATCCTGCGTATACTCTCAAAACATACGCGGAAAAGAGCATGTTAACTGTGGCAGACACCACCGACGATGAAGGCAAACCGCTGGTCGATGCGGACGGAAGGCGCATTGACGAATGGAGCGAATGCCTGACCCTGATGGCGAAAAATCAGGACAGAGCTGCGTTTACGCGCCTGTTCCGGCACTTTGCACCCCTGATGAAAGCTTTCGCCCTGTCCGGCTCCACATTATCGGCGAATCATGCCGATGAGCTGGTACAGGAAGTAATGCTGAAGGTTTGGCAGAAAGCGGGAGCGTTCAACGCCGAAAAAGCGGCCGCCAGTACCTGGATTTACACCATTGCGCGCAACTGCCGGACAGATCTCTACCGCAGGCTGCAAAAGTTTGACACTCCGCTGTCTGCCGAGGACGTTTCCGATACACAGGAGAGCGAAGAGGCATTCGTCGTGCTGCATCAAAAGCGCAGCAGAGACCGCATCAGGAGCTTGATCAAGGAGCTTCCCAACGACCAGGCACAAATACTCGGAAAAGTGTACATGGAGGGTAAAACACACTCCGAGGTATCCGGAGAGCTGAATGTTCCGCTTGGAACAGTCAAATCCCGTGTGCGCCTGGCCCTTCAGAAACTGCAAATCCAACTTGAAAGATAACGCCATGACTGATTTTCATCCAGACCTCGACCTTATCACCGAATACACTGCAGGCTCGCTCCCGCTGGCGCAGGCAGCGTGTGTCTCTGTCCATGTGAACCAATGCCATCGCTGCCAGCGCACGGCCGGACAGCTCTCCGATCTCGGCGCAAGCCTGTTCGAAGCGCAGGAACCCGTGCCGGTCGGCGATGACCTGCTGAACCTTGTTCTGGAGAAACTGGACGATGAAAAACCGCTTGAATACGCCAAGCCACAGAACAGTAGCGGCACGCCGGCACTACTGCAGCGGCTGATGCGCGGTGATTTCAGCGATCTGAACTGGCGTAATATCGGCTCGACCCTGCGTATCAGCCACCTCAAAACCGGTGACCCGGACCACGAGTTCGCGCTCTACCACATCCGGGCCGGTGGCCGTATTCCGGAGCACACCCACCGGGGCACAGAAATGACCCTGATTCTGGAAGGCGGCTTCTCCGACGCCAACGGCAGCTACCACAAAGGGGATTTCCTGATCCGCAGGCCAGGTGATGTACACGCGCCCACCGCTCTGCAATCTGAGGACTGTATCTGCCTGGCTGTACTCGATGCGCCGCTCAAATTTACGGATTGGAAATTCCGCTGGATGAACCCCTTCCTGAAACTGCACTCCGCCTGATTTGCGCGCTCAGCTGCCGAAGACCGTGCCGCCATCCACCTTGATAATGGCACCGTTGGTGTAGCGCGAGGCATCGGAGGCCAGGTAGAGCGCGGCGCCGACAATTTCTTCCGGCTCGCCAGCGCGCCCCATAGGCACCCGGGCGAGAAGCTCAGCGCGCAGCTCCTCGGGCCAGGCCTGGGAAATATCCGTCAGAAACGGCCCCGGCATGATGCAATTACAGCGCACATTGGGCCCCAACGAGTGCGCCAAACCCTCCGTCAGATTGTTCAAGCCCGCCTTGGCCGCCGCATAGGGTAGTTCAGAGGCAGTGGGCGCAACGGCAGCAATACTGCTAACGTTGATAATTGCACCGCCATCACCGCGCGCCATCTGCTCCCCCACAACAGCCGAGAGCCGGAACGGCCCCGCAAGATTGACCCCGATAACCTTATCAAACAACTCGCGACTGACCGTCGACGGCGACTCGTACAGCGGCGACATACCGGCATTATTCACCAGCACATCGATGCGACCATACTTCTCATTGACGGCCTTAACCAATGCGTCACAGGCATCCCAATTTCCCACATGGCAGGGCACTGCCAGACAGGGCCGGCCGGTCTCACGTTCAATGCGTTGCGCGGCACTGTCGCAGCCATCGGCTTTGCGTGAGCTGATAACCACGTGAGCGCCCGCCTGGGCAAACGCAAGTGACATCGCGTAGCCCAGGCCACGACTGCCCCCGGTGACGATAATCACTTTGTCAGTGAGATCAAAGTATCCGGCAATTTTTTCTGCTTTCATAACATCCACTCCAATAAGGCCCACAGAGTACAAAATATATGATGCGGTGTCAGGCAAACAGAAATAGCACTATGCGAGGCACATTCTGGACTTGTTCCACAGGCCTAATATAAGCTGGCGCCATTACATCGAGGTCGAACAGGTTAGCACCATCAAATTGAATACACGTTTTGTGATTGTCGGAGCGCCGCGCACCGGCAGTACGCTGCTGGTCAAGACGCTGAATACGCTGGACGGTGTCTGCTGTCACGGTGAGCTATTGGGCGAGGATCAGGTACGCGGCTATGAAGATGGGGTCGACCTGATCAATATCACCCAACAAGAGCGCAAGAGTCGTGTACAACGGCTGTTGCAGGAGCGCAATGCGGACCCGGTAGGTTTCATCAACAAGGCCCTGAGCACCGGCGGCACAGCGGCAGGGTTCAAGGCGCTTTACAGCGCCTTTCTCAACCCGAGGTGGAGCGAGATCATGAGCTGGCTGCAGAGCCTGGAGGACATCCGGTTCATTCACCTGACACGCGCCAACAGTTTAAGGCGCTTTATTTCAGAACAGATTCTATTGCAGGGCGGCCCCAATCATTCCGGTGCAGGCGGCAGGAGTGACGTGCCGATTAAAATACACTGCGATATAGAGCTTTTCCTGAGCAGGTCCCTGGAACTTGACACACAGGCCAATGAAATCAGCGCGTTGCTGTCGCAGCAACGGGTGCTGGAGGTTCAGTATGAGGCGCTAGCTGCAGATACCAGCGCCGCCGTTAAGGACGTGTGTCTCTTTCTGGGACTGAATAATGTGGCATCGACCATCGAACCGGCGCTGAGGAAAGTAGGCGCGGCAGACTTGCAAGATTCCGTCACTAATTACCAGGAATTGCTGGATCACCCCGCCACTCGAGAATTGGCACTTTCGGATTAATTGAGGAATGGAACGTGAATAGTGAAAAATTGTCGCCGGCCAACATCAATAAAAAGTTGCTGGAGCTAGAACACTGGTGCCTGAGTGACAACAAACTGCAACGAGCATTTGTATTCGCAGATTTCGTTGAGGCTTTTGGGTTTATGAGCCGCGTAGCCCTGTTGGCAGAAGCTATGGACCACCACCCGGAATGGTCAAACGTGTACAACCGAGTGGAAATCTATCTCACTACGCACGATGCGGCGGGTATTACTGAACTGGATTTTACGCTGGCGGGGAAAATAAACAGGCTGCTAGCGGAATAGAGCTTCCGCTAAAAGGAAAAATCACGTCCTTGTGAATTCATATCCCTATGAATGGGTTTCCCGTTCTTCCGTGCGAACCTGGATATCTCTTTCTGTGAGCCGCTACCTGCAGCAGCGCTCTCAGATGTCCTAATATTGACAGGTTTGACGATTTCCACAATAGAACTGAAGACTAGACCAAAAGTTTAGGTGGGTGGCTCATAGCTAACCCCCGGCAACCATAGGGCGGCCATCGAGCAGGCGCCAACAATGTTGCTGCCGCGTTGTCAGAGCTGAATATTCTGCTCCGCGACCTTGATATTGTTGTGATCCCGGCACGTCACACGCACGGCGCTAGCGCTGGCGTCGACCTCCACAAACTGGGAGTAGACGTCGGACAGTAGCGTATTGGTACAAGTGATTGTCAGACTTTTTTCCACGTGTACCGGCACCCGATGGGAAACATCCCACAGGTAATCCTCTACATGCGAATTGGCAAATGGCATGGGCGCGTAAAGCCCTGAGCTGACAATTTGCCAGACGTCTACCGCCGCATACCCCGGTGATTGTATTTGCAGCTTGGCCACCGCCGACAAGTGCGCGTCGCCACCGACAAAAAACACGTTTCTAATGCCATGTTCTACAATATAGGCGAGCACAGCTTCCAGTGTCTCGGGATACCCCGCCCAACCGTCCAACCGTCGCCAGGTCGAGCTTTCACTGCAGTAGGCTGCAGGTAATGGCACCACAATACTACCGGACACAATAAACTTGGGTGAATCCGCGGCATTGTCAGCCGCCTGCTGCAGCCAGCGGGTCAACGCCTTGAATTGCGGGTCATCGATAAGCGTATAGCCCCCTGCCCTGTTGTGGCAGCGCAGCTGTCGCTGCGACCGCGTGTCCATCACAAACACCGGAAAGTCGCATTCCTGAGGGTGCGCCAGAGGGTAGTAAAATGGCCCGTTGGCCAATGCAGCACCCGTTGTTCCCACGGGTAACTGGTTGCGCACAGAACTCATATAACAAGCGGCCATTTCCCGGGCGTATTGCCAACGCTGGCTTTCACTGTCCGATGCCTCACCGTGCACGCCCGAAAAGTTATCGGCAAACTCGTGGTCATCCAGTGCAAAATGCGTCGGAATCTGCCGCACCAATGCGTTGAAATTTGGCGAATCCACAGCTCCGAAGGCGCGCCGGTAACGGTCTGTGAAACGCGAATTCAGCGAGTTCACTTCAAACAACTGATCGGTGGCATCGGCATAAATCTGGTCGCCCACAAGAAACAGCAACTGCGCACCAGTAGGCCCTGTTATGTGTTCAAGAATAGCGCTATAAACCCCGTCGGATAGGCCGTTGTCAATCACTGAGCCCGGGAACCGGCATGAGCCAACTATAAAACACAAACGCTTGCGGTCATCCGACTGACCCTCTCGCAGCCGCTTAAGCCACGCTTCATCATGGTAGTGAACCGCTGCGCCGCTACGCACATCGAAGTCTGGAAACTCGGAGCAGATTTGCAGCGCTATATTGCGCTGCGCATCCTTGATCTCGACATCGACAAACTGATACTGGGGCCGCGATTCCACATGGGGAAAAGGCAACACGATGCCACCGTGTGCCACCCCCTGGACATTGTCACCGCTGGCAACCAAGCCCACGGGAGGATCGATGGTATCGCCGCGCAGCTCCGCATTGTAGCGTAAATGGATTCGGTCATTCTCGACCCAGGCGGCCCGCAATATGGGGCCGATCAGTGGTTTTTCCCGGCAGGCTTCAGGCCAGTCGTCCGCGTTAATCGGATCATTGATGGCGCTCGGTTTACGCAAAAACTCCAGATAATCAGGAAAACACGTACGATAGGCGTCTTTCCCGAAAACAACATCCATGTGGCCATAACCATCGAAAATCTGATAGCCGATGACCGGTTTATCATGAGCTGAGCGCTGCTGCAGGAGCTCACTGAGTCGCTTCGCCGACCGCCTCGCAGAATGCGGATTGAAAACAAGGCTGTCACCGCCGTGGACGAACAGAATATCAATGTTCCAGTTACGCTCTATATTACTGCGCTGAAGATAAATATTTTCACCCTCTTCACTGGTGATGCGCCGCAGCTGTGTGAAGTAGTACAGGTGTTGATAAACCCGCACTGGTGACGGCCCAAGCATTTTCTCGAAGGCATCATGGGTTGTGTGGTGTAGATTTTCATGGTTCCACATACGGCCATACAGGAACGTCATGCGATCACAGATACCATTGACAAGCGCGCTCCCACCGTAGGATGTGTGGTCGTCGTGCACCTCTCGCATCCGCGCCAGGCTGAACGCCACCCGGTCGATCAAACGGTGCACAGCACTGTCGCTTTTACGCGGCACCGGATGCAGCAGATCGTCTGTAATCCAGTCTCGAGAGACATTGCCAAGCTTCGCCCGGAAGCGGTTGCCGGGAGAGGGCATCACCCAGGGATGGATCGCATTGGTTACTGCTGCGTGTATTTTTGCGCTGAGGCTGTGATCACGGAGCACAGCCATTGCCAGCGAACAGGCGCCCACGCAATGCGCGAAAATGGCGACTTTCTGTTCGCCGGTTGCGCTATAGACTGCCTCGATGGCCAACGGAATATCGAAACGTGCTATTTCATCGATACTCCATTCTTGATCTTCCAGGTGCGGCAATACGAGATTACTGAGCCTGTAATCCAGCAGCCACACATCGAAATTCCGTTCGTAAAAATAGCGGGCCATATTGGTAATGCCCTGCGTCCAGAAAATTTCTGACCCCTGAGCAAGACCGTGCAACAACAAAATCGGCTGTGCGCCTTTTCGTCGATAGTTGCTCAACAGAAGGTTGATATGCTGTTCCGGTTTACAGCCCGGCCGGATTGGTACAGACAGCGTGCGGGTGTACACAGGAATATCACCCTCGTCAGTTTCCAGCGGAGGGAGTAGATTCTCCTCTGGCGCGCTACCAACAACAGACGGCTCCTCCTGCCCGGAGTACTCCAGCCCACCGAACTCCCAGAAATTGGTCATCACCAATGAGCGCAAAGCGTATGCCGTCAACCCACCGGCAAACAGCAGGCTTTGTGGCAAGTTGGGCGATTGATCCACCGCAACCAGACCCGGCTCAAGCAGCGCCTCAGTATTAACCTTCAGCCTCGCACTAGCAGCATGCGTATCCCCAGCTTGTATTTTCAGGTCAAGATTGAACAATCCATCCCACAGTCTGGGCAACTCGCAGCTGTAGCCCAGTACTTTCTCTCCACTGATCAATATGGCTTTGTCCGCAGACTCAAATTCGTAACGCAGCCGTCTGCGCCGGTTCTGCAACGCTCCGATATTGCAAAAGGTGCGTATTTGATTCCATAGATCCCGCCATGAACGGCTGCCCGAGTCATCTTTTACCAGCCCTACCAGGTCGCCGAATCCGCGCCTTTTTACGTAGGTCAACACCGCCTTCGCGCCGCCCCATATATCGCTGAAAACGTTATGGTTATCTTCTGCAAAGAGAGTGAAGGTTCCACGCAGCGACAAGAAAGCACCTTCCGGATACGATTCTTTGAGTTGTTGTGCTGAAACACCGACCGGACGAAACGTCTCAACCTCGGCAGCGTCAAATGGATTGACGTATAAATCCATCTCGGCTTGCAGCGGCGCCTTTGCCGGGTTGTCCAGCCAGCCAAGCCCATCGGGGCAGACGGCGCGCACCTCTACCACCAAACCGGCGGCTTGTTTGAGACGGTGCTGCTGCTCCGGCTTAAGCCTCTCAAGCTTTGAGAACCCGCTGGGCACACTATTCAGCTCGCCGGTCAGTTGCTCGCGGATAACAAAATCCGTGGTGCCAGGACGTAGGCGCTGGCGCACCGGAACCTCACCGACAGCGTTGTATTGCGGGCTCACCAGGTTGCGGGATGACTCGGTACTGCGCTGTTCCTGCAGGATCAGATTCGCATTGCGCCACGCCAGAGCCGAAATGGTGAGAAAAGGGTTAACTTCCAGCGCCGCAGGAATGATGGCCCCATCAAATACATACAGACCTTCATGCACGCCGCCGGCGCGGTCAAACACCTGGCCGGCATCGTTGACGACACCGCTGGCCACATCATCGCCCATTGCGCACCCGCCCAGCGGGTGAACGGTCAATACGCGGCCATCGGGCAATTCCCCAAGAATGCTGCTGGCCTGGGGTGGAAGCAGCTGCCACAGTGGATTGGGCACATACTGACCACCGTCCAGGCCCGCTGCCCGATCCTGCGTTTTGAGCATGGAATCTACCCTCAGCAGTGCATCATTTTCCTTGCTCGACGGGAAAGAAACCGTGATTCTGTCAGTCAGCGCGGACAGACCCAGTTCGCCCGCAGCGCCGTCATCGCCCATCACCAGCAATGCCTGACAGTGGTCGGCCACCGCCATGGACGCCGCCAGTGGATCCTGCCCGCCATCCTCCAGACTGCCCGGCAACTTACGATTGGAGAGTCGCTGCAGCATGGCGCCCGTAGTCACCAGTTCAGAGAAAACCCTGGATAACGAGGCGGGAATACCCGCCTCCTCAATAGTGAGCCGCTGCGTCTGTAGAATGCCGGTAATGGTTGGCCCGATCCGTTGCTGCGGCTGCCGTTGCTCTCCTTCCGCGATGGCCTTCACGGGGCTCTCCTGAGCGTAGCTCATCGCAATGCCATCACCGTTGGTGGAAAAACGTTGGCCCAGCTTACTGGAGAATAGCGGTGCCTCCTTCGATTCAGAGCGCAGTAGTATTTCGGTGCTGCCGAGAGTCCCCGCTGCAAGAATCACATGGTGGGCCAAAATCTGGTAGGTATTGGGCTTGATTCCCTTCGATGGCTGCACTGTGGCATGCACATTGACCAACCAGCGAAAGCCACTGTTTTTCAGAGGCTCAACCGTATGCACTGTGGCACCGGTATAAAAACTCGCGCCGCGGGACTTTGCCAGCGGCAGAAGATTCCGGTCCAGCGTATTCTTCGCTCCGACATTGCAACCCGTTACACAGTTGCCACAATCCGTGCAGGGATTCTGTTGTACGCCGACCTTATTGGCTTCCAGCCCGGTGGTAATGGCCAGACTCGCTGGCCGCGCCTCTGCGCCCAGCGACTGACCCAACCGGCGCAGTGCGGTGAACTTGGGGAACTCGCCGCCACGGCCCCCGGTATGCCTGGTGACCCCGAGATGTTCACGCACGGCATCGAACTCGGCGGCCAGCGGGGCCGGGGTGTTGCGAAAGAATTCCGGCCAGGCCGGCTTTTTGAACACATGCTCCTGCGGCTCCTCGGCCACATTGGCATTGATCAGGGAAGTGCCTCCCAGGCCACTCCCCACCAATACATCCGTCGCGGCGGGCTGACCGCGCTCTACCTCGCTGTCAACGCTGCCGACATGGATATTGAACAGAGCATCGGCATAGCCGCTGACGCCGCTGTCGTCCCCGCTGCGCAATATGCGCACATGGGAGGGGATATCCTCGATATCGTAGGGGAAGTCGCCCAGCCCGTATTCCCGACCGCGTTCCAGTACCGCGACCCTGCGCACGGGCCCCTCGGTACCATCGCTCGCCAGCCGCATCGCAGCCACCGCACCGCCGTAACCCGACCCCACAACCAGATAATCGACCTCCAGTAGTGTACTGCCTGCCGGCTTATCCTTAATGAGTGATTCAATGGGGGATGAAATCCGTTTCATGCGATGCCTCTTCGTTGTACCATTTAGCGAGCATGTTCAGCGCAGTTGTGACGGTCCAATCAGGCCGTCGACACCTTTCGAATGTAGCAGAAAAAACAACTCTTTGCGGAGATACCGGCGAATATACCTATGCTACAAACAGTGAATCATGGCGAAATGATTGTATTGCGCGAATCCATACGCGCGCGCATCACTGTTGCCCCTGTTTCAATCCTTTCAACGGCTCTCGCAATATTCCTGTTCATACCCTTCCTTGTCGCCCATGGTGCGACATATGGCGCTATTTCACTTTGGGCTGTCCCTATTCTCTTGCTGGTAGCGGCGCGAAGCTATTTTTCCAGGCGGATCAAACAACAGCTGGATACCCTCTCTTCTGCGGCGTTGAAGAATACAGATCTCACGCTACGAATCAGTAGCATCGTCAACCAGTCCATGGTGGGGCTGGGTATCTGGATTATGCGGCCGACTGCAGAAGATCCGTTTATCCTGCCGTTGTTCATGACGCTGATCGTCGTTATCTGGTCAATTGGCGTGATGTCCAACCTGTTTTCCGACTTTCTCAGTTTCGTGCTTTCCATCACCGCTATGATTGGCGAGGTCGCACTATTCTGGTTAGTTCAGGGCGGTATCGGTATCTCGATAGGTATCAGTATGTTGCTCGCGATGTCATTGATGGTGTTACTGGTGCTGCAAGGTTCACGCATTTTTCGCGACAGTGTACTGATGCGCTTTGAAAAAGATCAGTTGCTGGAAAAACTGGAAGTTGAGCAGGGCAATACCCGCCAGGCGTTACTTGACGCACAAGCTGCAAACGATTCCAAGGCCTACTTCATGGCCGCCGCCAGCCATGACATAAAACAGCCACTGTATGCACTGGGTATTCTCACCGACACATTGTTGATGTCAGACCCGCCGCAATCTATCGCCTCGATCTTGCAGAACCAACGGGACAACATTAACCAGATGTCGGACCATTTCGATGCATTGATGGACATGGACAAGTATCAGAACGGCCGATTTGAACTCAATTTGACCACATTCTGTCTGGCCGAATTCGCCCGGCGGATTGATATCGAATTTTCCGAGCAATGCAAAAGCCGGGGACTTGACTGGCAACTTGCAGTGGAGGCCATCACTGTCACGACCGATGCAGATCTGCTGCTGCGATTACTGCGCAACCTGCTGGCAAATGCGGTGCGCTATACCGATCACGGCGCGGTCTGTTGCAGCGCGTCCATGGTAGATGACTGCGTTGAATTTAAAATCTCGGATACTGGCAAGGGCATTGCGCCGGAACATCAAAAGGCCGTATTTGAGCAAAATGTACGCCTTGAGAATAATGACGCCGACGACGCAGGTCGCGGCATGGGGCTGTCGATTGTCGATAAAATTAATACTGCGCTGGCGCTTGACCTACAGATGACATCGACCGTTGGCAAGGGCACAGTGTTCATCTTTCATTTACCGGTGGTGCCAGCTGACGCTCAGGCGCTCACTTGATAATCTGGAGCTGTTGCGAACGCAGTATTGCCTGTGCGCGATTGCCGACACGCAATAATTGGTAGATCCCGTGCAAATGCGTTTTAACCGTTCCCTCCGCCATATTCAGGCGCCTGGCGATAACCTTATTGGGAACACCCTGTATCAATTGCTCAAAGACCTCCTGTTGCTTCGGGGTAAAGCGTATCTGTTCCTGTGCAGGGAGTAGTTCGGCCTCGATCACCGGGTTTGATTCAAACCCCATCAAGCTTGCGGCCGAAGGCGGTATATAGGTGCTGCCGGCCAAAACGATACGAATGGCACTGACAAATACCTGCATAGAGGAGTTTTTGGAAACAAATCCGTGCACACCATTCTCGAAGCATTGCGCGACGATATCGACACTGTCGTTCCCGGAGAAAATAACAACCGGAAGTGCCGGGTAGTGCTCGCGGATATACAGCATACCATCGGCACCGGAAACATCGGTAAGACTGAGGTCGAGTACCAGTAGCTGATACTCGCCATCGCGCTCCAGTTTTTCCAGCAGTTCCTGAAAGGAGGCTGCCGTTTCCACGTCCTCGAAAACACCCAGAGAAATAAGCGACGTCACGAGGGCATCGCGTATGATCGGGTGGTCATCGACAATAAGTACTCTGCTGGACATCACTGCTTACCTGTACGCTCGAATCACCAAATGGTCCGACGCCATGATAGTAGCAAAGAAACGCCCCGCATTCGCTGACGAGCGTCAACTATCGCACCCCCCACCTCATCAGGGCTCCAACACGACCTTGATCGCTCCCGCCTCCCGGTTCGCAGCGATGGCAAATGCTTCGGCGGCCGCTTCGAGCGGCAGGCGATGGGTGATCATAATGTCTGGCAATTCGGGACGTTGCGCGAGTAGCTGTGCCGCAATATCGACATCGCGGACCAACCCCTGACGGTCGTACATAAATGAGGCAAATATCTTCAATGCCTTCATGGACACCTCAAATGCGGGGAGCGTTACACCGTCCCAGTAGGTAGCCAACAGCAAAATGGTAGCGCCTGGCTTGCACAAACGCGCAGCCTGTTGCAGGGCGGCAGAATTGCCCGCGCACTCCACGACAAAGTCATACTCGCCTGTGGGCCCGAGCCCCGCGCCTATGCGCTCGGCCGCCGCCATTTGCGCCGGGTGGCGGGCAGCGATATCCACCGTGGTGACGTGCGGGGTCAGACAGGCAGCAGCAGCCAGGCCCACCGCACCCGCGCCGATGATCGCAACCCTGCTGCCGGGGCTGATGTTCAGCATTCGCAAGCCATGTGCCGCCACCGCCAATGGCTCCACCAGACAGGCATCGGACGCGCTGACATTCGCGGGCAGTGGCACAATACAGCGCGAGGGCACAATAATCTGCTCAGCCATCCCCCCGTCCCGGCCAATCCCGTACACCATACCTGCGCTGAGTCGGCACAGACTGTAATCGCCCTGCATACACATATCACAGTGACCACAGGGCGCCACCGGTTCCAGCGCTACAGCGCGACCATCGCGCAGCGTGCCCGCCACTTCATGCCCCAGCGTGGAAGGCAGATCGAAGCCCGCATTCACCATATGCAGATCTGAGCCACAAATACCTGCAGAGCCCACGTTGACGACGACACCATCGCCATCGGGCGCAGGCACGTCCACCACATGAATTTGCTTGTCGCAACAACGTACCGCTTTCACTAACTGGAATCCCCGCCTTTTTTATTCTGTAACCGCCAGACAACAGCGGCATCGCACTGCCGACAATTTAACCAAAAACCCGTCGGCAACGCACGCCAGCGTAGCAGAGCCTGCCAGCGCGGACGAATTCAGCGCTTCCCGCCATCGAGGTAATCGTCCAGCCAGCCCGCGTAATCTACCCGCTGCACCGCAGCCACAGTGCGCCTCAGGACTTCGGCCATCAATTGATCCTGCTCAGAGTTAAGTGCGCCAAAGCCGATGGAGACGGCAATCGTCATCAGGGAGTGAAAGGAGAAACTGCGGTATTCCTGCCAGGTCTGCTCAAGGTCTATCGCCTCGCCGTAGTGCGCCCGGCGCTCCACATAGTAGGCCACCAGCTCCCGCTCGTTTGCGGCCAGCGTCTCGGCGGGCATTGAATCTATCAGGAAGTACTGTACGTCGCGAATACCCTTGCCCCAGTGGGCAGCCTGCCAATCCAGCATGCCCATTTCATCGCCACTGACAAAGAAATTGCCGAGGTGGCTGTCGCCGTGCAGCAGCGAAAGCGGGCCGGAAAACCAATACTGCAGCAGTGCATCCCAATTGGCCATCGAGCGCGTATAGGCCTGCTCCACAAGTGGCGGAATCATGCCCGGTAGTTTTTTCATGGTTGGCTGTAGTGCCAGCCGATTCAACATGCGCGCAGCCAGCCCCATGCGGGGCGAGAGAAACAGGTGGTAGCGCAGGGGCAGCAACTTATCACGCTCTGCCGCATTCAGTCCGTAGTGACAGGCATGCAGCCGCGCGAACGCGTCGAGACAGCGATAGGCCAGATCCAGCGAGACACCGGCCATCATATCGGGATTGGTAAATAGTTCGACGTCCGGGTCTTCGTGCAGGTTTTCCTGTACCAGAAAAAAGCGGGTCCCCTGGCAGCGGGTGGCATATGTGACAGGGGTTCGCAGTGGCTGGGTGGACGCAACATGGCGAAAGAAGTGAGATTCCAGTTGCCAGGCGTTAATGACCGTGAAGAACCAGCGGGTTAGCAGTGACTCCATAGGTATTTTGACAAACAGGCTGCGTGGCAAGGTCGGTTCGCCCTCCTGCTCGATGGTGAGCACCAGGTTTTCGCAATTACTGCTCACCGAGGGGATAGGCTGGCGCTGCACATGGCTAATATGCACAGGCCTCCTATCAGGCTGCAGTGCACCGCTGTTGATCAACTGCGTCAATACGGCAGGCTCCGCTACCTGCTGCGCCCGGTAGGGCATGCTTGTACCCGCCATGTCACCCAGCGTGTCCCGCAATAGCCGCAACCCACCCGCAGTGACTATCCCGGCCATCCTCGCTCCATCTACTACACTCATACCAACCCCTTGCGAACAGACTGACTAAGCGAACCAGGCACGCTTGCCCGAATCGGACATTTTCAATATTATGTCCGATAACGCGGCTGTACAAGTCACCGCTTTCATTGTGGAGCGTACGGTATGACCAAGCACACTGAACCGTTCAACAACGCCGGGGGCTCATCCGAGAAGTTTGATTGTATAGTCGTGGGCGCGGGCCACAATGGCCTGGCAACAGCACTGGTACTGGCTCGCGAGGGGCGGCGCGTACTGGTACTGGAAAAGAACAACTTTGTCGGCGGCATGGGGGGTACCCGCGAAATACTCAAAGGCTGCCGCAATGAAGTGGGCGCCAGCTGCCTGTTTCCGCTGTCGGCGGAGATCAAACACTATTTCGATTTCGAATCACACGGCGTGGAACTGATACCGCTGCCGGTGATGGCCGTGAACCTTGTCGGCGCAGACGGGCGCCCCTTTGTTATTTACAAAAATCCTCTGCGCCTGTCATTCAACCTGCTTAAGACATTCGGCCTGAGCGGCATGCTGGGCTTCATCCGTATGCTGAAGTTCTGTCAGTATCCAGCACGCGTGCTGGATCGCTTCACCGCGCGCAAAGCGCCGCGCAAACTCGAGGATCTGATCGCCGAGGCGGAAACGCCTGAACAGCGCAAACACCTGGAGTTAGCGTTCAATGGCTCTGCGATGGACATACTCGACAAGTTTTTCCCGGACCCGGTCAAACACCGGGAACTGCGCGCCAGCATGGCCTTTGCCGCTGTACAAGCAACCTACAAGGGCCCTTACTCGCCCGGTTCCGGACTGTGCCTGATCTACACCATGGCACAGGAGGGCTCCGAGGGACTGATGCAGCGTGTGAAGGGCGGTATTGGGCGCCTGTCAGACTGTCTGGCACAGCAGATAGACGCACTGGGCAGCGAGGTGCGGCTTAAACAGAATGTGGTGAAGATTCTGGTGGAGAACAATTGTGCCGTGGGCGTAGAGCTCAAAAATGGCCATCGAATCTATGCCGACACAGTGATATCCAACCTCGATAAACAGGCGACGTTCAACCGGCTACTCGAAGATCATAGCCTGGCAACAGCCGAGCAACAGAAAGTGGACGCGTTTTCCCACCGCGGTGCGTTTGTGCACATGCTGTTCAAGTTAAAGGGGCTCCCGACCTACTCCGCTCACCTCGACAAGCTCAACAGCATTACCGGCGCACATTTCGGCGGGGCTATGGTGCTGGACCCGGAACAACTGCAACAGAGCTATGAAAGCTGCCTGCGCGGCGAGTTGCCAGATCACATTCCACTGGCGTTCCAGATACCGACGGTGGTTGACAGCAGCCTGGCTCCAGCGGGGCAGCACATCGCCAGCGCCTATGGATTCTACTTTCCCTGCGAAGCGGAAAAGGCCAAACGGGGCAAACTACGCGACCAGATGGCGGAGAAAATTATCGATCACATCTGTGTGCATATGCCCGACTTCAGATCCCTGATCGTCGATCAGGCAATTTTTTCCTCCGACCACTTCGCGGTGATGCAGGGCGTAACCAACGGCGACTGGACCCACGGCCTGCTGCACCCGGACCAGATGATTGGCGAGCGCTGTCTGATCGATGGTACCGGGCACACCACGCCCGTAGCTGGCCTGTACCTGTGCGGCGCATCCTGCCACCCCGGTCCTGGCGTAACGTTTCTACCCGGCTACAACTGTGCGCATGAAATCATCGCGGCTGCGGCAATTGCGGATGCGACTACTTCAACAGTACCGGTACCAGCAGCGCGTGCAGCGTAGCGCGCAGTTGCGCGTCAGTGCGCACCCAGTTACTGGGCAGTGTGAGGAATGACAACAGCAAACGGTATACCCACTCAACCAACACTTCAGGACGCACCGCATCCTGCAGCAGACCGGCGTCTCTGGCCGGCGTGATCACGTGGTCCATCAGTTCTTCACCAAAACGGACGATAACATCGGAGTGCCAAATGGCACGCCGCGCGCGACTATCCTCATCGGAGGCAAATACCGCGCGCAGCAGCGGCCGCCTGGGCACTTCCTTGATCGCGACGATCATCCCTTCGACTACCTGGTCGGCCGGATCAGAGTACTTTGCCAGCCGCTTGCGCAGCCGGACGTTCAACTGCTCCATTTCGGCCTTTATGGTGGACACCAGCAGGTCGTCGCGGCCCGGGAAATAGCGGTAGACTGTGGAACGTGCAACACCTGCACACTCCGCCACCTCTTTCATGCCTGTGGCAGAAATACCCCTGGCGAGGTAGCAGCGCCGGGCGGCATCGATAATTAATTGAACGGGATCTGGCCGGGGTTCAGTCATTTGACCTGACAAGCCTTGAGTACTCAGCGGAAGAATGAGACATTTTCGACTATATGCCCAATAGCGTAAAGCATCCATCCAAAGCAGGACAATAACAGGAACACACTATTTTGAGCAGTTCGACACATCTGAAAGCAACCGACTACCATCGCAAGCCTATCCGCGTGCTAAATACGGCGCTGCGTGGTGCCAGAAAACTGGGGCTGGCGAGAATTTCGCTTGATCGGGATACCTTGATAGCCGCCGCACGCAAGGCCACCGGCCTGCGTGATTTCGGCGACGAAAGTTTCCTCGAGCCCATGCAGCTGCTGATCAACGCGCTGGAGAGTGAGGCCGACCTGAACCCACTCGGCCGTTATATGAACCGCACCAATATTCTGCGGCTACTGAAACATCGACTGTACGCACACGAATTGCTCATACGTCACCCCGAGATACTCGAACGCCGTATTGTCGATCCGGTAGTGATCGTCGGTCTCGGCCGTTCCGGCACGACCCGCCTGCACCGGTTACTGGCGTCCGACCCACATTTCCTGCACCTTGAGTCGTGGGAATCTGTATTTCCTGTGCCCTACCCCGAGTGTTTCACCGCCCGCGCTGCAGGCCGCACCGACCCGCGCATCACCTCGCTGGACCAGGGCCTGAAGGCGGTGCTGTATATGAGCCCACAGGTAGCCGCGACGCACCCGCTGGGCACATTCGAGGTGGAGGAGGAAGTCGGACTGATACAGCATGGCTTTTCCAGCCAGATTTTCGAGATTCAGGCAAAGATTCCCTCTTTCGCCGAATGGCTGATGACACACGACCAGCACGCGGCTTACGAATACATGGTGGTGATGATGAAAATCATCTCCTGGTTTCGCGACGATCCGCACGATAAGCCCTGGGTGCTTAAAACGCCGCAGCACATGCAGGACCTGGATGCTCTGCTGCACGTATTCCCGGACGCCAGACTGGTGTGCTCTCACCGCGACCCGATCAAGTGTGTCGGCTCAATTTGCTCCACCGCCTGGAATGCAATGGTGCGCGACAGTGACAGCATCACGCCCGACTGGCTGGGGCCCGAGTGGCTCAGCAAGACAGAGCGAATGCTGCACAAGACACTGCGGGTGCGCGACGAAATGGTGGCACCGCAGAACCAGTACGATATTCAGTACGCCGACATCACTGCCGATTGGCAGACCGCAATAAAAGGCGTCTACGATTTCCTCGACATGCCCTTGAGCGACGAGGCCCATAGCGGCATGCAAGCGTGGCTGGATCGCAACCGACAACATAAGCACGGCGCACACAAGTACAGCCTCGCCGATTTCGGCGTGAACGAACAGGAGGTCGATGAGCGGTTGATGTTCTACCGCCAGCGCTTCGACATCCCCTACGAAAGAACAAACCCGCATCTGGCTGCAGCAGCCAACGCGCATAATAATACCCACGACACGGAGACAACATGAGCATACAAACTGAAAGCCGCACCGCACTGGCTGAACTCATTGCCCTGCTACAGGAAATCGACACACGCTGGTCGGGCCCGGAATGGAATCTCAACTCGCCGGAGGATATCGTCGCCTCCCACCGCTCCCTGATGCATACGCTGGAAACTGCGCTGGTGGGGTATTTCGAACAGGATGCCTCGCGACCGGACTTCCGGCGCATCGTCACTCCCAGTCGAAAACTGACGGGTGACAACTCGGATGCCATCTACTTCGACGCGCCGATCAGCGGTGACCACGCCTATATCATCAACGGCAGTATGCACGGTGCCGCCTACTTTTCACTGACTATTGAGGAGGGCGCAGAGGACGGCCTGATGGCGAGCAACACCGCCGGTGTGATCAATGACCAACAACTGGAACTCGACAGCAATGGCAACTTCACCGTCTATCTCGGCGGCGAGCCACGCGACAAAAACTGGCTCGCGCTGACACCGGGCGCATCGCGTGTCACAACACGCCACTATTTTGAGCAGGCTGTGTGTGCCGCCAAAGACCCCGAGATGGAACCGCGTATCCGTATCGAATGCCTCACAGCCAAAGGCCTTCCCGAACCCCCCTGTGATGCCAGTGTTGCCGCGGGCATTCGCCGTGTAGGAAACGCGGTGCGCAGCCGCACTCTGGGTATGCCGCCCATGGCCAATGGGCCACTGCCGCCGTTTGTTGCTCTCACGCCCAATGAATTCCCAACGCCAATACCACCGGGCGACTTCGGGCTGGCGGCGTACGATGCCCATTACTCCATGGCGCCCTTTTTCATCGCCCCGGACGAGGCACTGGTCATAACAGGCCGCTGGCCCGAGTGCCATTTTGGAAACGTATGCCTGTGGAACCGTTTCCAGCAAACGCTGGATTACCGCAGTCGCAGCGTATCGCTAAACCGTGCGCAAACCGTGCTGGAAGACGATGGTAGCTTCAGAATGATTCTGGCGCACAGCGATCCCGGTCAGCCCAATTGGCTGGATACTGAGGGCAATCCGTTCGGCCTGGTATTCTGGCGATTCTTTTTGGTGACCGGCGATGTAGACACACCGCAGGCAGAGGTTGTGAAACTGTCCGATCTGGCCAAGTGACGTGAGCAACTCTCTGCCGTTACCTGTGCGTCTGATGAACCTCGTCGGACGCGGAGCAGACACCATCGGCATCCAACCCATCGACCTCAGCCTCGATAAGTTGCTGCAGACAGCAATAAAAAACACCGGGCTCACGGATTTTGGTGAGGAAGACTTCCGCCAACCACTGGCGCTGCTGCTTGATAGCCTGGAGAAGGAGGCTGATTTATCCCTGCTGGGTCGCATTATTGCGAAAGGCGACCTCGTAAGGACACTGGAAAATCGACTCGGCTTTGTCGACTTGTTCAAACAACACCCCGATATCGCCGAACAGAAAATAGAACGCCCCATTTTTGTCGTCGGCCCACCCCGTTCCGGCACCACCATCTTCCATGATCTGTTGATGATGGACCCGGACAACCGCGTACCGCTGACATGGGAGACAGCAAGGCCTCTACCGCCACCTGAAACAGCGACCTACCGCAGTGATCCACGCATCGCCCAGGCACAGGCGGATCTCGACCAGGTCGACAAGCTGTTACCGGAATTCAAGAAGATGCACCCGATGGGCGCAGAGCGCGCGCAGGAATGCGTCACCATGACAAGTCACGATTTCACCTCGATGATTTACTTCGTACAGTTTTTCGTGCCCAGCTACGACCGCTGGGTGATAGAAAGCGATATGCGTTCAGCGCTGCAGTGGCATCGCCGCTTTCTACAAATACTGCAATGGAAGGCACCGGGAACACGTTGGGCGCTGAAATCGCCACAGCACCTGTGGCACCTGCAGCACATCCACCGCGAATACCCCGACGCACTGTTTGTACAGACTCACCGGGACCCGGTGAAGATCGTAATATCCACCAGCAATCTGGCGGCCCACTTACAAGGCATGGCCAGTGATCACGCCGATATCGGCAGGGTCACCCGCTATTATGCCAAGGCCCTCGCCCAGGGTTATAACAACACCGTGGCCTACCGTAAATCGGGCCTGCTACCTGAGAACCAGGTTGTCGATTTGTATTTTCGCGATTTTGTAGCAGATCAGGTCGGCACAGTACGGCGCGCATACGAGCACTTCGGCATGACATTACCAGACAGTGCAGCCACCGCCATGCAGAGATTTCTCGACGACAACCCGGCTGATAAACACGGTAAGCATTTGTACAGCCTTGCCAATACCGGCATGGAAGAGGATGAACTCCGAGCGCTGTTTACCGACTATGAAGCGTATTTTAATGTACCGCGCGAGCCCCTGTAGAGCATTCACAGCGGGGATTAGCCGGCTACCTTTTCTGCCTGGCTTGCGGGTTCAAGCTGTTTTATGCCCGAGGCCACTACTGAATAACACTTTTTCAGGCTGGCCCTGACTTGGAGACGCGATGAAATTCTGGCAGGCCATCACCTGGGCCGAAACGGATCAACTGATTGACATTGCGCGCTTTGCTGAAGAGGTCGGATTTCACGGTTTGATGAGCGGCGATCACGCGGTGTATCCAGAGTCGATTGTGCCCGATTACCCCTACTCAAAAACCGGCATACCACCGATGCAGCCCAGCGATGAATACCCCGACCAGACGGCCATCTTCGCCGCAATGGCAGCGGTCACGCGCAAACTGCACTTTACCTGTGGTGTCTATGTGTTACCGCTGCGTAATCCACATGAGGTTGCACGCGCTGCCGCCACGCTGGCCGTTCTCAGTGATGACCGTTTCATACTCGGTGTCGGTGTCGGCTGGATGAAGGAGGAGTTCGATATTTACGGTGTCGACTTCAGGCGGCGCGGAAAAATAACCGATGAGATGATTGAAGTCCTGCACACGCTCTGGAGCGGTCAGATGGTGGAACACCACGGGGAATGTTTCGATTTTCCTCGCGTGCAACTAAGCCCCGCACCAAAAAAGGCCCCTCCTATCTACATTGGCGGCTCCAGTGACATCGCGCTGCGGCGAGCGGCGCGCGCCGGTGATGGATACATCGGAGCGGGAACCGCACCGGAGGACGTGGCTCGCCTGCTGCAAAAACTGCAGCGCCTGAGAAACGATTACGCCCGCGATAACCTTCCTTTTGAAGCGATGCTTGGCATCACCGCAGCGCCGCACAGGGATCTGTTTATGCGACTGTCTGAGGACGGCCTGGAAAGTACTGTGGCACCGCCGTTCCAGTATGCACTGGGTAAAAAGCGCTCCACCATCGATGAGAAAAAGCGCGTTATGGAGCACTTCAGCAACACGATTATTCATCGGATGTAATAAAGACCGTCTACCGCAGTCCCGCGGTGCTCAACACGCTATACTTTCGTCTCGTACAGTGTGTTTTCCGAGGTATTGTTATGAGTGTCGAATTTACCCCCATCGCTGACTACCGCTGCTCAAACTTTACGGCCAGCGTTTCGACCGGTAGAAACATCAGTCACGATATATATACGCGTGGCAACGGCGCGCCTGTGGTGATCATCCAGGAATTACCCGGCATAGGCCCGGAAACACTGCGTCTGGCAGATGAGTTTGTCACCAACGGCTTTGAAGTCGTACTGCCACACCTGTTTGGCCCGCTGGAAAAAATCAGTATGGTCGGCAATCTGGCGCGGGTATTTTGCATGCGCAAAGAGTTCAGTCTGTTCGAGGCCAATCGTTCCAGCCCTATCGTCGACTGGCTGAAAGCACTGTGTCGTGACGTTAAAGCGCAGGGCGACCACAAGGGCGTCGGTGTGATCGGCATGTGCCTCACCGGTAATTTCGCGATTTCACTCATGGGCGACGACAGTGTGCTGGCCGCCGTGAGTTCGCAGCCCTCCATGCCCCTGATGAAATCCAGCGAACTGCATATGTCAGCCGATGACATCGCGCACATCCGACAGCGCATCGATGCCACCGCCCCCATCCACGCCTATCGCTTTGAGGGCGACCCCCTGTGCAATGCCGCCAAATACACCGCCATTGAGCAGGCGTTTAATGAGGACGGCAGCCAGCGCATCCAAACCCACACGTTGCCGGGAAAAGGCCACTCTGTCCTCACCATAGATTTTGTCGATCAGCAGGGCCATCCAACGCGCCAGGCTCTGGACGATATCCTGGGGTACTTTTCGGCGCAGTTGCAGTGATTATTCGCGCGCTTTCTATGCGCCCGCACGGTACCCGCTGCAATGCACTTTAGACACATCGAGCAACTTTGCTGCCCGCTTGATCAGTCGGCGCTGGTCGTAAGCGGCAAACAGTTGTGCTGTGCCAGCGGCCACAGTTTTGACATTGCCCGTCAGGGCTATGTCAACTTATTGGGCGCACAGGACAAACGCAGTCGCGATCCGGGTGACAGCAAGGCCATGGTAGCAGCGCGGCGCGACTTCCTGAACCAGGGCCACTATCTGCCGATCGCTGAACATCTCGCCGAAATAGTGGTACCGCTGCTGGGCAACAGCGCGGTCATCGCAGATGCCGGCTGCGGCGAGGGTTACTATTTGCAGCAACTGCGCGAGCACCTCGACCCGAGCACTGCAGCTGCCACGAAGATGATCGGCTTCGACATCTCCAAATGGGCGGTACAGGCCGCCACCCGTCGATTGGAAGCCACCTGGTTGGTAGCCAGCAACCGCAATATCCCGCTTGCACCCAACAGCGTCGACTGCCTGCTCAGTTTGTTCGGCTTTCCCGTATTCGAGGCTTTCAGTACGGCATTAAAACCGGGCGGCACGGCGTTGTTCGCCAGCGCGGGGCCACAGCACCTGATAGAACTGCGCGAGGTTCTCTACCCCAGCGTCAGGCACTCAGATTCTGCGCTGGCGAAGCAGGCGGTGGACGCGGGGTTTTTAGAAGGCGAGTCCTCGACACTGGCGTTCACCACGGCCCCACTCAGCCAGCCAGAAATCCATCAGCTTCTTACAATGACGCCACATCTGTTTCGGGCCAGCCATGAGGGCAAAGCCCGCGCGGCGCAGCTGCAGAACGTTGCAGTCACCGTAGAGGTGAGATTTCAACAATTTCACAAGCCCGCGCAGCCGTAGCGCTGCCCGTTAGTGTCCCTTTGTAAAATTGGCGGCGGTCCGGCGGTCCGGCGCCCCGGTGTTTAGCTACAACTCATCCGGAACGTTGTAGAGGCTCTGGTATCGTCTAAACAGCGGCCTGTCGCCCGCTTTCCCCGCATCCACCTGATAGCTGTGCTGACCAAATTTGCCCTGCGGTTTTCCCTGCAAGTAGTTCAGCATACGTTTGCGGGCATCCTCCGAGAGGGCCATCCCAAAATGTGCGTAAATATTGGCGATGCAGGCCATCGGGTTATCCATTAGATCCTGATAGCGGGAATCAGCAATACTGGCCGCGGGAACGATGCCCTTCTCGCGCTGCTCTATCACATGCTCCAGTCGCTGGGCTGTCGCTGCACCGAGAATAATATTGTCGAACATTTGCGCGTTAAACGGCTGATCACTGCGCATGTAATACAGCGTCCCCATAAGACTGGTGGTTGAGGCCATACACTTGATGGGATCGCGATGGGTTTGCACGATGCGGGCATCGGGGTAAACCTGTAGCAATGTATCCAGGTGCAGTTGATGCTCCGGTGCTTTCAGCAGCCAACGTCCGCGTGGGTTTTTCCACTGCAGTATTTGCAGAATGGTTTTGTGGTACTCGTACACCGGCTGAAAGTCTGCCGTCATGCAGTAGGCGCTGTAGCTACTGGTTTGGTGCAGGGAACCGCAGTGATCGCTGATAAACGTGCCCGCCATCAACAGGCCGCACTCCGCGGGGATATCTCCACGCATCTCATGCATGCTGGCGAATTCGGGTGCTACCCGCTGCCACTGGGTAAATAGATTATGTGCTTGCTCGATTCGTGGATCGGTAGTGTAGCTGCTGGCTTCTGGCGGCGGACAGGGTTGCAGCGCTTCCCACATCAGGGGCACACCCACCTCGGAGTCCTGCGACAGCAACTCATACAGTATGGATGTGCCGGAGCGCGGCAAGCCGACAATGACCATTGGCGCAGTGATTTCTTCATCCAGAATCTGCGGGTGCCTCTTCAGTGTTTCCGTCACCTGCAGGCGGGTACTCAACCACAAAATAATATCGCTTCTAGCCATCAGGCGGCCCATCAGCGTGAGCTGCGCTTCCTCCTCCAGCGATTTGATGAGTATACGAAATGGCTCGCGCCACAAGTCATCGCCAAAGTCGTCGAGCCCGGTAGCACGGCACGCATGGTGCAGTAACGATGCTTCATCCAATGGCACCACTGCCTCGAGATTGAGATAGCTGCCCTCCCTGTTCATCGCGACCAGCCAATCGGGGTGTGGCGGTGGCGTCCATAATGGGTTGCTGGAATCACTCATCGGCAATCTCTCAGTGACCGAAGCGCTTGATTACGCCACGTCTACGTGCAGCCAACTGCACCTTACGCTGTGCAGCCGGTATGGTACGCACATTGGCGGGCAGGTATTCCGCCAGATTCGCTTGCTTCATTTGCGTACACTGTGGAATCGGATAGTGTGCAGCACCTATCCAGCGCACCGTGATATATCCCTCTTGATGACCACTGGGGTCCAGCCAATTGGGGACACCAGGGTCGTCATGCGCTACCACCAGCAGCAGTTCGCCATTGGACTCCAACTGAGCATGGTGGCAGTTGGTGCTGCACAGCCGATAGCGATAATCCATGGTTTCCCACCAGTAGTTGCCAAATTCGACCGCCCAATAATTGGCCTCTGGAGGTGTTACCCGCACCACCAGCACTTCACCTTTGGGCACCTGCCAATAGCAGATAAGCGGCTCACCGCCGGGCGTTGCATCAATGGCGTTGTCATCCAGCTGCCGATACGAGAGGAAGCTGTTGGGCTGCGCTTTCCATTTATCGAGCATCTGCGCCCAGTACAGGGTGGAATCCCGGATCCAGGCCACGGAATCTGCAAGCCCTTGTGTAAGTTCTTGCACACCTAATACGGGGCTCTGTTGCAACTCTCCTAGACGATCAATGCGGGCCACCATCGGTGCTTCGTTCTCCCAATCGGCAAAAAACTGCCTGACCGTCACACGCCAGCTCCCGGGTGTCGTTTTGATCCAGTTCCCGGAATGTTCATCCGGGCTCAGGATGATTTCGAAACTCCCGTCCGCCGCAACCTCGATATCGCTGTCGATTAAATTACCTGCCACGCCTCCACCCCAGGGGGTTGCGCCGTTTTCAACAACAGTGACGGCAAAGTAGCGCGCAGTGCCACGTGCACCGCTGATACGGTAGGTGTGCTCGCCGTTGATCGGAGCACCGACATACAGCGCATCGGTGTTGTCCCCACCCTGCTTCCGCAGTGGATCAAAATAATGCAGCAACTCAGGGAAATTGGGATCGTTATTTTCCAGATGAAACTGCAGCCCAAGGGAGATATTTCTGGCCAGCAGGCGCAGCCCTTTGGCGCGATCGATGTCGTGGGCCGGTGCGCCATCCCGGAAAACCATGTCGCCCGCACTTTTTAGCTGATCGCAGAAATCCTCCCAGCTTGCACGCAGCGTTGCGTCGTTGGGGTTGTCTCCAAACATAAGGCCTCTCGCTCAACTGATTTATTATTAAAAGCTACAATTTCAGTATGCAGAACGGACCATCAAAGGCAAACAGATTTTTCGAGCTGCACGCGACAAACAGTCTGCTGGCAGCCGTAGCGCCCAATCGCCGCGACACATACTGCACCGCTCACTTCACATGCGCGCGCAACAGTGTGTAGAATCGACTGACAATAATGTGAGGCGCCACAGCATGGATATCAAACTGTCCGATACACCGCAGGGCCCGCTACAGGGCATCCGCGTTATCGATATCACTTCAATGATCACCGGGCCCTTGTGCAGTCAGCAGTTGGGCGACCTGGGTGCTGACGTCATCAAGATCGAGCCGACACACGGTGAAATTTCGCGCTGGATGTCGCCCCCGCAGAATGCGGGCCTGACCGGCTTTTACACACAGATGAACCGCAACAAACGCAGCCTGGCGCTGGATCTTAAAAATCCTGAAGGCATCGCCATTGTCAAAAAGCTGGCAGAGACAGCGGATATTCTGGTGGAAAACTTTCGCGGCGGAGTGCCAGACAGGCTGGGTATCGGCTACGAGGCGCTACGCAAGCTAAACGACAAATTGATCTACGTCTCCATTACCGGCTTTGGCCCCACCGGACCCTACTCCCACAAACCTGCCTATGACCCGATCGCGCAGGGGTTGGTCGGCATGATGCATATTCAAGGCATGCCCTTTGGTGGCAAGCCGCAACTGATACAGTCTGCCATTGTCGACAAAACGACAGCGACCACCGCCGCCGGTGTGGCCATGGCCGCGCTGTACGCGCGCGACCGCCCGGGTGGCACCGGCAAGGGCCAGCGTGTGGATGTACCCATGATAGATGCCTGGGCAACCAACTCACTGGCCGACATGATGCCGGTAGACAGCTTTATGCCCAACGATATGCAGGACCCGGCACCACTGGCCGTGTTGCGCACTTTCGAAACACTGGACGGTTTTGTCGTGGGCATGGCACTGCAGGACAACCATTTTACAAATTTGTGTACCGCGCTGGAGTGTACAGAGTTGCTGGAACGCGAGGGCATGCGCAATGTCGGCGAGCGCATCAACGACTTCGACCCGTGGCTGGATGCCATTGGCGAGGTAATGAAACGCTTTACCACCGCGGAGTTGCTCTCGCGGCTGGATGCCGTGGGTGTACCCTTCGGCCCGGTGAAGACGGTGCGCGAATTTGCCGATGATCCGCAGGCAAAACACAACCGCACCATATTTGATGCCGAACACCCGGAGGCGGGGACGTTAAGGTATGTGCGCTATCCGGGGCACCTGTCGGAGACACCCGCCGCTCTGTACAAGCACCCCCCAAGGCTCGGAGAGCACAGCAAGGATATTCTTCGAGAAGCAGGCTATAGCGATGCCCAGATCGACACCCTGGTGCAGGGTAACGTGGTTGGAGCTATGTAGTGGGGTTCGAGCGGCGCCTGGCGACTGCAAAACCAACCAATCCAAGCAGGAGCATCGACAACACGGAAGGCTCAGGAACCGAGCTGCCATCCTCCTTGAAGGCGTAGTTCCGCTCCACGCCCTGGGTGAGATTATCGCGCACGAAAGCCGAGGCAGAGCTGTTTAAGTCAGTGGTGTTGAAACCCGCGGTTGGACCGTAATACTGGCCGAGGTGCTTGTTGGAATAATCTTCTGCGAAAATGTGGCCGCCAAAACCAATGACATCGTACCAGGCCTTATTGTTGATATTGGCTACGGTGTCGTCGACGGTTGATATCGTATATTCAGAGGCACTGCCACCAAACAGCAGAGCTGCAGCCTCCTGACCGGTGTATGCCACCGGGCCGTTGGGTGGCGTATCAGACCAAATCGGCGCCTTGGGGTCGGCAACATCCCAGTAGCCTACGAACATCAGTGCCGCATTTGCCGAGCTGGCGAATGGCAGCGCTGCTGCCAACGCCATTACCGCCAGATACCGTCTCATCGAGGCCCTATTCATCGCTACACCCTGTCTTTCTGAATATCATGATATTCTCATGCGATATTTATGCCAGCAATATTTTATCCTTAGATATCAATGAAATAGGAAACAGCCGAATCGCTCGATTGCTGAAATGTAAAGGAAATGGACGATCAGGGCAGCCAACAGGCTCCAGCGCGATTACTGGCGGCGGCACACAGTTGCGCGGACCGCAGCGGGTTAGCATCCAGCCCATTCGTCAAAAGGCAGAACGAAATACCGCTGACCGGGTCTCCCCAGGCCACCTGCCCACCCACACCCTGATGCCCGAAAGTGCTTGCGGAGACACGGTTTCCCATTCCCCGGTAAGGTAAATAATGATCGCTTCCGGCGATCACCACACCGAGACCACGGTTGGCCGGCGCCCCGGTCATGGGATCGGGAAAATCAACACGCACCCTGCCAACCGCATCCGCCAGCACCTCGGGCTGCCAGAGTTCCCCGCTGTTGCGCATCACGCCCTGGTAGAACAGCGCCATGTCCGCAGCAGTGGACACCGCGCCACCACCGGGCACGCCCAGCTCGCGTACCGCCGGCTCATTGAACATCAACAGCGAATGATCCACGCTATTTGGCCACGCTATGGCGGCCCCGAAAAGCTCCCTCATCTGCTCAGACGCAGGCGGCTCACCCACGTGTTGCAAGGTCGCGATATCCGCCTGCTCGGCCTTTGGGACACCCAGTCGCAACTGTTTGAGACCAAGCGGGGCAATGATATTTGCCTGCAAATAGTGCCGGTAGTCGACGCCACTGACGCATTCGATCAACTCCGCCAACACCCAATGTGCCGAGAGCGGGTGATATTCCATCCGGGAGCCCGGCTCCCAGTTCAAGCGCCAGTCACGCATGGCATTCAAGCGGCCGGCCCTTGTCGACCACGCGGGAGCGGATAAAGGCGCGCGCGGGAAACCGGCGGTGTGGCACAACAGCTGCTCAACGGTTATGTGCTGTTTGCCATTCTCTGCGAAGACTGGAATATAGTCGGCAACGGGTTGATCGATCAACATTAGACGCTCTCCCATCAAGCGCCATATAGCAGAGGCCACGACCGGTTTGGTACAGGAAAAAATACTGTAGCGCGTGCTGTTATCGGCGCTGCCCAGCGTTTCGTGTAGCACCAGCTCACCGTCCTTGGCCAGCGCGAACTGCAGCGATGGCAGCGGCCCCTTATCAATCGCATGCTGCAGGCGTCCCCGCAGTTTTTCGATAGCGGCGCTGGACAGACTCAACTCGTCGTTTGTGCTCATCTCCACCTCACCTTTCACACTACGCGATCACTTATCGGCTGAAGGAATAAAAACCGCTCTGAAACCCAACATCTGCCGCGACTATGGCTACTGCGGCGGCGTCGCAAAGATAGCACAAGCGGGCCCAGGCTCCGCGCTAAACCCCTCTATACACGCAGCAATTCAGGGGCCTATATCGGCAGTTCAAGGCGCGTGTGCACACGCTTGTATGCTTGCATTCAACAAGTCAAACACGCAGAATTCCGCCATGAAAAAATTCCCTCGATTCGCTCTCACTCTACTGGCCTTGTTGCTTTCTCCGGCAAGCTTCGCAGACAGTGATTACCCACCCAAGGTCAAATCTATTGTCGAGCAGCGATGCATGGTCTGCCACGGCTGCTATGACGCGCCCTGCCAACTGAAACTGGATGCCTGGGCAGGCTTACAGCGCGGCGCCAGCAAGGAGGAGGTGTACTCGCTGCGTTTGAAGGCGGCGCCACCGACGCGGCTGTTTGAGGATGCCCAGACCGTAAAGCAATGGCGGAACAAGGGCTTTTACCCAATGCTCAATGAACAGTCTCCCGACCAGGGCGTCATGGCCCGTATGCTGGCGCTGAAGCAGCAACACCCTCTTCCTGAGGGCAATGTACTACCCAGCACCATTACGCTTGGCCTGGGCCGCAAGCAGCAGTGCACCAAACCGGAAGACTTCGACACGTTCGCTGCGAACAATCCACTATGGGGCATGCCCTACGGATTGCCCGCGCTCAGCAAGGAAGAACACACCATATTGACCGACTGGTTAGACCAGGGCGCACAGGGTGTGCCGGTTTCCCCCCCCTCCAAGGCTGCGATGAAGGAGCTGCAGCGCTGGGAGACGTTCTTCAATGGCAACAGCCTGAAACAACAGCTGATGTCACGTTACATGTACGAACACCTGTTCACCGCCAACCTGTATTTTTCCGATCTTGGGGAAGATGGCCTGTATTACACACTGGTGCGCTCGCGCACGCCGCCCGGTAAACCCATCGATATTATTGCCACACGGCGACCTTTCGACGACCCTGGCCAGGCGCGCGTCTACTACCGTCTGCAAGCCCTGCGTACCGCTGTGCTGTCCAAGCGACATATGCCCTACGCCTTGAATACCAAACGTATGGAACGCTGGGATTCGCTGTTCCTTGAGCCAGATTACAAGGTCACTGCGCTCCCCTCCTATGACGCAGCGGTAGCCTCTAACCCGTTTATCGCTTACCGCGAACTGCCACAGGCCTCACGATACAAGTTCATGCTGGACGAAGCCCAGTTCACCATTATGGGATACATCAAGGGCCCGGTCTGTCGCGGCCAGGTAGCTTTGAACGTGATCGATGATCACTTCTGGGTGGTGTTTCTCGACCCCGACCGAAAGGGCATTCAGGAGAGCGCGGAGTTTCTCGCCTCTGAGAGCAAGAACCTGCGCCTGCCTGCCGACAAAGTGGGTGGCGCGCTGGTTAGCATCGTTGAGTGGCGCAGCTATTCGCGTGAGCAACTGAAGTTTCTGAAAGCCAAATTTGAGTATATTCAGAGAATGACAGGCCCAGACGGCACCAAGGTCAACCTCGACCTGATCTGGGACGGCTATGGCGAAAACGACAATGCCGCCTTGACGATCTTCCGCCACGACAACAGCGCCTCGGTGGTAAAGGGTTTTGTAGGGCAGCAACCCAAAACAGCGTGGGTGATCGATTATTCTTTACTGGAGCGGATTCACTACCTGCTGGTTGCCGGCTATGACGTATTCGGCAATGTAGCTCACCAGCTTGAAACTCGCCTCTATATGGATTTCCTGCGCATGGAGGGCGAGCAGAACTTCCTCTTCTTCCTGCCGCCGCAGGAACGCATCGTACTGCGCGACTTCTGGTACCGACAGGCACAAAAAGAAGCACAGCAGTTTATGATGACCGACTCTGTCGCGTACGACCGTACATCCGACATTCATTACAAGACCGACAATCCCAAGAAAGAACTGCTGAATATGCTGAAGAAACGGATACCCGGATCGGAGGCTGAGCGCTACCAGCCGGCGGACCCGCATTTCGACAAGCTTCAGACCATGCAGGGTCCTCCCTTCAGCCTGATGCCTCAGGTGTCTTTCGTACAGGTGATGGGGACATCTTCCGACAAGCACAGTTACTACACCATCGTGCACAACGACGCTTTTCTAAATAACGCACAGATGTTTCATGAGACCAAGCGCCGCGTCCCCGAGGAAGACTACCTGACGGTGGTCAAAGGCTTCATCGGCTCTTACCCCAACGCGTTTTTCCAGGTACCGGAGAGCCAGCTGGAATCTTTTGTCACAGCGATCAGTGCCATGCGCGATGAAACCGATTACGCGACATTAGTCTCCGTCTATGGTGTGCGCCGCAACCAGGCCTCGTTCTGGCCACTGTCAGACGAGCTGTATGAGCACTACCTTGAGACGTATCCCAGGGAAGCGGGCCTGTTCGACGTCAATCGTTACGAAAACCGCTGATACCCGGCCAGGAAGAGGAGAGCGCCATGTCTCCACCAACGCCAAACATCGTGCTCATTGGTATGCCCGGCTCGGGCAAGAGTACGGTGGGCGTCGTGCTGGCGAAAATGCTCTCGTACGACTTCCTCGATACAGATTTACTCATCCAGTCTTCACAGCAACGCCCATTGCAGGATATCGTCGATAACGATGGGCATCTTGCCCTGCGAACCATCGAAGAAGACGTGCTACTTTCTATCGACGTTGAGCGCACTGTCATTGCAACCGGAGGCAGTGCAGTTTACAGCGAGCCGGCCATGGCTCACCTGTCCGCCACGGGGATCATCGTGTTTCTGGAAATAGATCTGGCATCTCTGCAGCAGCGCATCCACAACTTTGGCTCCCGAGGCCTGGCAAAGCGGCCCGAGCAAAGTCTGGCGGACCTGTTCACAGAACGCGAGGCACTGTACCGGCAAGTCGCTCAAATCACAGTGAATTGCTGCGGCTTGACGCAAGAGGAAGTCTGCGCTGAGATCATCGGCAGGATCACAAACGGATTCTGACTCAATACTGGCAGGCAGAGGATAGCGTCATGAGTGTAGCGGAAGCCTTCAACTATAAAAAAGTCAGCGCGACAGTGGACACGGCGGGTGTGTTGAGCAAACAACAGCTCGATGCACTGCAACAGGAGGGCTATCAAGCTGTTATTAACCTGCTGCCCGACGACAGCCAATACGCACTGCCAGAAGAGAGAGCGTGCATTGAACAGCAGGGACTGAACTACCAGTACATTCCGGTCGACTTCAACGCGCCGAAACAGCGCGACTACAGTGAATTCGCGGCCGCAATGAAAGCGCTACAGGGCAAAAAAATCATCGTGCACTGTGCGGCCAATTACCGGGTATCTGCCTTTTACGCTATTTTTGCGCACCGCAATCTGGGCTGGTCAGAGAAAGAGGCGCGCGAACATATTGCTTCACTGTGGAGCCCTGCAGAGCACGAGCCCTGGGATAGGTTCATTACACAAATGCTGCAGGACGACGTCGAATAGCAGAACGCTGGCGTTGTCGGATACCATCCAATACCATCAGGCATTCAAAAATATATAACAAGCCGTTTACTGGAGCCGGGTAATACTATGAAAATAATTAGCGAACTGATCATCGGTATAGCACTTACTTCAATCGGCCACCTCGCACTTGCTATCGAGGCCTCTGACCAAGTCAGCGTAACGCCTTTACTCAAAACGCAGAAAAGCTGGGACGGGGAGAAGATCGTCTACCCCACAGGAAATGCTGAGGTGACCATCGTACACGTTGAAGTGGCACCGGGAGGGGAGACAGGCTGGCATTTACACCCGGTAGCCTCGTTCGGCGCAGTGCTTGAAGGTGAACTTGAAGTAGAACTCAAATCGGGTGAAACACTGAATTTGAAAGCAGGTGACGCCGCCGCTGAAACGGTCAATGTGCTGCACAACGGCCGCAATACAGGCGACGTACCGGTCAAGATGGTGGTGTTTTACACGGGCAACACCGAGAGCATATTAACGATCAAGGAAGACACCGCAGAATAATCCGCGGCCGGCGCCTCATCTGCCCAAAAAAGCCGGCAGCGCTGGTATTAATCACAGCTTCGCTGACCACGGGGCTGCGCCAACACCGATTCCAACAACAGGGGCCGGTCGGTCATGATACCGTCCACGCCCATATCGATCATGCGCAGCATTTCCTCGCAGGTATTGATGGTCCAGACCTGCACTGCTGTATTCACATCGTGAATGGCTGCGACCAACTCAGGTGTGACGATGGGGATGGGTTCGTCGCCGGGTATCTGGTCCCCGATCTGGCTGGTATCGGGAGGAATCTGCGCCGTGATATGTTCCGGCAGATCGGGCACAGTGCCCGTCGTCAGAAACTGCGTAAAAATTTGCAGCCCTTGCCCCAGTGGTAGATAGCTGTAGACGCAGGGAGCCACTGCCTTGAAATTCGTGGTGGCCTCATCGATAAAGGAGCCTGCGATCAAGTCGGTGTAGCGCCCGTAACGCTGCAGCAGATTTGCCATCTGTTGCTCATAGCCTCCGGCGCCATCCAGATCCGGCTTGAGTTCCAGATTGATCAAATTGTGGGGGAAGCGGGCCAGAGCTTCTTCCAGTGTGGGAATGCGAAAATCCTCGGCGCTGTAGCCGGGCGGCGGTGGCTTGTCACCGGTGGCAATCCCGCGAAATACATAATCCTCTTCGGGCCGATCGTGGGGCGTGCCGGCACCGGGCACGAACCAGTACGCGGCGTCCAACTCGCGCAACTGGGCCAGCGTCATGGTCGCCACATCCCCTTCCCCATTCGTAGTGCGATCCACATCCAGATCATGCAGGATGATCAGCTGGTTATCCTTGCTCTGATAGACATCCATCTCCAGCACATCGGCGCCGGCCAGGGCCGCCTGTTCATAAGCGTAGAGCGTATTCTCGGGAAAATCCGTCACGCCGCCGCGATGAGCGAAGTTCAGCGGGTCGGCGCCATTCATTATCCAGGGATTGGGGTCTTTGGAAAAAGGGGCGTCGCAAACGGCGTCATCATTGGCGATGGTACCGATAATCGTGGTGGCGGTGGCCAATGCATTGTCGCTAACACTGATATTGAGCGCAAAAGTCTCGGCCGCCTCCTCCTCTGCATCGCCGATCATATCCACGGAAATCACACCTTCGATTTCACCGGCGGCAATTGACACATCGCCGGCGGCATCGAGATAGTCTTCTCCCGCAGTGGCCGTTTCAGCACTGGTGCTATAGGTGATGTTCACCGCACTGGATTGCGGTGCTGTCATGGTCACCCGAAATGACAGGGAACGCATTTCACCGGGAGCCCCTTCAGGCGCCGCTGTGGGCACCACGGTCAGCGAAGAAGGTGTCGACGAGGATGGCGGGTTCTGGTTAGACCCGTCAGAGCAGGCCTGCAGCAATAACAGCGTGGCCAGAGGGATTGCGAGATAGCGCTTATTCATATTTCAGGTGTCCATGTACGTTGCTCTGTGAGCTTGCATGGTTTTTATGACAGCGAGTGGTATCGCTCCTTTAGGGTGGCTACGCCCTCGCTGTCTATATCGCGCTGCGGGTTATTCCACTCCGCCGTAGCGCTCGTCCCATTTTTTGATTATAGCGTCCAGTGAACCGTCCTTCTGCTGCGCGGCCAGAGCGCGGTTGAATGCGGCGATCATCGCCTCTCCCTCGGGCCAGGCGCGGCTTGCGGCCACATGGCGCTCTACGGGCGGCAGCGCTATCGCTGTGACAGCGAACTGCGTAATTCTGTCGCTAAAAAATTCATGCAACTGCATCGCCGCCGATCGCTGGTCCGCAATGACAAAATCGACTTTTCCGTTGAGGAGATTGAGGAGGTTCGACACCAGTTGATCCTCCTGCACCAGTGTCAACTCAGGAATCGCGGAAAAATCGACCCCATAGGCGTAGTCCGTTCTGACACCCAGGCGGCTGCCAGACAATTGATCGAGGCTTGCATACTGCCCCTGATTGGAGCGGAGCTTGAGAATAAGGAGTTCACTGCGCAGGTAGGGTTGGCTGAACAGCAGATCCTTTTCACGCGCCTTTGAATACCAGACCGATGCCAGCGCATCGTAGACATCCACCTCTGTGCCCTCCAGTGCTCTGGACCAATTCTCTATCGTGATAATGGGTGTGAAATCGGTTTGCGCAAATACCGTCTTAACCAACTCCAGAGCCAGCCCCTGCTCGGGCAATTTCGCATCCGCATAGGGTGGCGATGGGTTCGCCATCAGGCGAAACTCCTGCTCTGCCTGCACCGCGCCACAGAAGATCGCCGCAACCAGCGCCGGTAGAATCCATCTCAACATTGCCAACCCCTTATCCATAACAAAAGAATTCATACTGCATTGATACCATGATACCTCGGAAAGCGGTTGCTATGCCCTTCCCGGGAAATACCGTTCACCACATCAGATCATCCGGAATCTGGTAATCCGCATACGGATCGTCCTCATCCACTTCAACCGGCTCATACTGGTTCAGTACCACGATCACCTGAGGATCGCGCTGGGCAATTTTTGCCGCCGCTGACGCGGGCAGCAACTCGTAATCATCCGCCAGTTTGGCAATCGCCAACCGCCCATTGATCAGTTCTTTCTGGATCTGCTTCGTCACATACATTTTTTTTATCCGGGTGCCGTCTTTAAACTGATACGCCACATCGCCACCGTCGCGAGCAACACGGTTCATCGTAATGAGCTGAATGATCTGCGCTTTTATCGCTTTCTTCTCAGCTTCGGCCTGCGCCTCTTTATTCAGCTGTCGATCACGTGCCGCTTTTTCCTGTTGTGCGCGCCGGGCCTGCTCTTTAGTCTCGTCGATATGAACCTGGCCTTTCTGACGGCCCTTCGCCTGCTTTCGGTTCTCCTGCTTCAATTGTTTGGCCTTCTTCTTGTCGACGAGGCCGGATTGGAGAAGTTGATCTTGCAGCGATGCCATGGGATTTGCCTGTTTGCGCATTCTGGAACACCAATTATCGTTAATCGCATCTCCGCTGGCAAATGCCCCCATAGGTGCGTGCAACACTTGCCGGAGCACACTCAGGTGATATGCTGCCTGCTTTCAGCGCTCAACTACGAGGTCTACCTTGCGCAAGAAAACGCTATTTTGGTCCTTTGTTACTGTGGCTATCATTGCCGTAGCCGCTATTCAATTTGTACCCGCACCGGCACTGGTTATCCCCGCAGAGATACCGGCGGAGCAACGCGACGCCCACCGCCTCCTCAATTTTGAGGGGATCGCCAACTTCCGTGACCTCGGGGGCTACCCAACCATAGATGGCCGGCAGGTAAAATGGGGGGTGCTGTACCGCGCGGGCACGCTGGCCGAAAGTTCCAGGGCCGATCTGCGGAGTCTGGAAAAACTCAATATCGACACACTGATCGATTTTCGCTCGGCTTCCGAAAAAGAGGCTGAACCCAATCATCTCCCGGACCCCACCACTTTCAAAGTAGTAGAAATACCCACTCTGGATGATGGCAACGAGGCCATGGTAGAAGAAATCATGGAGCGCATCGAACGCAGTGATTTCGACGGCTTTGACCCAAACCAGTTAATGCTGGAGGGCAATCGCCAGTTCGCAAGTACGTTCACGCCACAGTTCCGCGAGTTTATACAGACTGTACTCCAGGCCAATGGCGCGCCCGTACTCTGGCATTGCAGCGCAGGCAAGGATCGCACGGGGTTCGCCTCCGCGATTCTTTTGCGCATTCTCGGTGTGCCGCAGGAGGTGGTGCTACAGGATTACATGGCCAGCAAACAAAATGCGCTGGATGCGCGCAGCTCTCAACTTATGCTGCTGCGCTTGTTCAAGGGAGACGAAGCAGCCGACAAACTGTCCGTTATGCTGGGCGTGGAGGAAGACTGGCTGAAGGCTGCGTTCGAGCAGATTGATGACACCTGGGGCAGCTTCAACAACTACGTTCACAGGGGTCTGAAGCTGAGCAATGCGGATATCGCGCACTTGAAAGCCACGTTGCTGAGCCCACCCGCAGGTGCTTAGTGCGCAGGCCCAGTTTGCTGAGCCCGCGCTGAGTCTCTAACCAAAAACCCCCATCACAAAAATAACCAGCACGGCTGGCGGCACGACAAAGCGAATCAGGAAATACCAGATCGTATATTCCAGCGCGGTGCTGCCCAATTCGTCCTGCGAGGCATCACGGGTCATAAACCAGCCGGCAAAAATGGCAATCAGCAAACCGCCGACAGGCAATAGTATCTGGTTGGAAAAATAATCCATGCTGTCGTTAAAGTTCTTGCCGTTCAACGTCCAGTGATCCATTGCGTTGTAGGACAGGATAGACAGCACACTAAACACGGCGATCGACCCCACCAGCAGCAGCGCACTCTTGTGTCTGGGGATATCGAAGCGATCTTCAACCCAGGAGTTCACCGCTTCCACCAGACCGACCATCGAAGTGATCCCCGCCACCGCCAGCATCAGGAAAAACAACACGCTAAAGCCGTGGCCGCCTGGCATCTGCGCGAAACCCACGGGCAGTGTTTTGAAGATCAGACCCGCACCTGCTGCCGGATCCATACCGTTGGAAAAGACCACAGGGAACACTACCAACCCCGCGAGCAACGCGACGCCAGTATCCAGCGTGACGATGATCAGCACTGACCGCGTGATCGAGACAGATTGTGGCAGGTAAGAGCCGTATACCATCATGCCTGCCATTGCCGCGCTCAGGGAAAAGAAAGCCTGCCCAACAGCGGCGAGTACACTGGCAAAACTGATCTTGCTGAAATCCGGGGTAAACAACCAGGTTAGCGCCCTGGAGAAACCATGGCCCTGCGAGCCGACCGTCGGCGCAAAGTAATTATAGATAGCCAAGCCCACCAACAACAGGAACAGCAGTGGCATCAGCACGGTAACAGCGCGCTCGATCCCGTCCTTTACCCCGGCGTATATTATCAGCCCGGTGATTGCCAACCCGACCAGTGTCCACCACAGCATGCCCAGGTTATTGTCCAATACGGCCGCAAACTCCGCATTGGCGGTAACATTATCAAAGCCGACAAATCCGGTAGTCAGCGCCTTGAACAGATACCACAGCACCCACCCGACAACCACCGCGTAAACGATCTCGATGGTATAGGCTGCAAGCAGGCCCATGCCGCCCACCAGCCGCCAGTGTCTGGATTTTCCGCTTTCCACCGCTACTGCCGTC
Source organism: Halioglobus japonicus (assembly GCA_902705825.1). Classification (GTDB taxonomy): domain Bacteria; phylum Pseudomonadota; class Gammaproteobacteria; order Pseudomonadales; family Halieaceae; genus Marimicrobium. The sequence goes on from CACSIL010000023.1 coordinate 99,995, forward strand.
ATCGCTTCGGTCGGGCTGCCCTGCCCGCGACGACCAATCAGGATTTCCGCGATCAGTATCGGAGCACCAATACCAAAGACGCAGGCCAGATAGATCAGTACAAACGCCGCGCCGCCGTTTTCTCCGACGATATAGGGAAATCGCCAGATATTTCCAAGCCCCACAGCGAAGCCCACCGAGGCCATCAAAAAACCGAATCGCGAAGACCAGTGCGCGCCGCCCACCGCTGCCATATGCCGCTCCTATTACCGTTGTTATCCGTGCAGTCTACACAAATTCGCGAGCACGTCACGAATCTACTTTGGCGCGCGTGTACTTTCGTTGCAGTATGTTTTTTTACGTGACACTAGTGCGTGTTCAGTGGCCTGGGCAGCTACGCGAACGCGCCTGGAGGGGATACAACCTTATATCGGACGCGTGGCCTGACTCAACCAAATGGCATCGTCACCTTGTAGCAGGGGGCCGATCGTAGCGGCAACACGTTGATGATAGCGATTAAGCCAATCGATTTCCGCTGCATCCATCAGAGTCGGCTCTACCAGCCGTACATCGAAAGGCACCAGTGTGAGCGTTTCAAACTCCAGCATGGGGGTCTCGCCAATTGCGTCGCTACCCTCGCAGACCACTTGCAGATTCTCGCAGCGCATTCCAAACGCGCCATCGCGATAGTAACCGGGCTCATTACTGACGATCATGCCGGGGCGCAACGCCACCGGATTGTGCACCTTGGATATCCGCTGCGGCCCTTCGTGCACACTGAGAAAAACACCCACACCGTGCCCGGTACCGTGATCGTAATCATAGCCCTCGCGCCACAGAAACTGCCGTGCCAGTGCATCCAGTTGCGTGCCGGTAGTGCCGGGTGGAAAACGGACCTGTGCCAGCGCGATATGCCCCTTTAACACCAGAGTGAACAGGCGTCGGACCTCAGCGCCCGGATCGCCAATCGGCACGGTACGCGTAATATCGGTAGTACCATCGGTGTACTGCGCACCGCTGTCGACCAGGTATACGCTGTCGGCAGACAGCGCTGCCGGCACAGTATTGACGTGATTGTAGTGACACATGGCTGCGTTGGCACCAGCGGCGGAGATCGTACTGAAAGAGACCGCGTGAAAGTGCTCACCCTGCTGCCGAAAACTGAGTAATTTATCCGACAGAGCGGCTTCATCGTGCAATCGACCGGCGGCCACCTCGGCATCCAGCCAGGCCAGAAAGCGAATTTCGGCAACGGCATCGCGGCAGTGAGCGTTGCGGGTGCCGGCCAGTTCAACTGCGTTTTTACAGGCTTTTTCAAGTTGCACCGGATCTTCACCGTCAACCAGAACAGCATCGAGGCGAGCGAGCTCCAGTTGTATCCAGGCGCTTGCGTTTTTGGCATCGGCCAGCACTCGCCGCGATGCATAGACACCCAGGGCGCCACTGGCATCGGCCTCACAGAGCACGCGCACACCCTCACCCACATGCGCATCAAACCCTTCGGGCAAGCGGCGCGAATCAATAAACAGCGTCACTTCACCGCTGGCCTCCAGCATCGCAAAACTCTGCACCACCGGGAGTTGTGGCATATCCGTGCCGCGAATATTGAGAAGCCAGCTAACGGAGTCGGGAGCGAATATCAGCGCCGCATCACACCCGCGTGCAGCTACCAGTTTGGCAATACGTTGGCGTTTGTCACTGCTGCATTCACCGGTGAACACCTCATCCAACAGTAACGCCGGGCGGCACACTGGCTCTGGACAGTCCTGCCAGCAGCGATCGATGAGATTGTCCGTGTCGGCAATCAGCTCAATCCCCGCCTCGGCCAGCCTGTTTTCTGTGTATCGATACCAGTGCAGACTATGCAGACGGGGGTCACAAGCCACTGTGGCACCGCGTGGCAGGGTCGCTGCCAGCCACGAGACCTGCGGGTCCTCAATCAGGTGATGATAGGCAAACAGTTCGGCGGGCACCTCATTGCGCACCTGCACAGTGTACCGCCCATCGACGAATATCGCGGCCTGCTCCTGCAGCACCAGTGCGGCACCTGCCGAACCAGTAAACCCACTGATCCAGCGCAGCCGCTCTTTGTTCTCGGGGATGTACTCTCCGAGATATTCGTCGGCCCGGGGCACGACCAACGCATCGTAGCCGGCCTTGGCCATCAGTTCCCTCACGGCTGTCAGGCGTGCTTCAATGGTCGTCATGTTGTGTCCTTGTGAACCGCTGCCCAGTGATGCTGTAGGCGGGCACTGCTGCAGTCATTGCCCGCGCTACACTACTTCGGATGTAGCAGCGGGCGTTGGAACCTGCGCTATCCTACGTACAAATCGAAATCGGATTTAGATATCCCGCAATCCGGGCACTCCCAATCCTCGGGGACATCTGCCCAGACCGTTCCGGGGGGAATCCCATCATCAGGCAGGCCCTCGGCCTCATCGTAAATAAAACCACAAATCACACACTCGTACTTTTTGTAATCGGAACCAGTCATTTGCCAATCTCTCAGGTAAAAATAGTCTCAGATAAATTATACGTCACCCGCCAGGGTGAGCCGAAAATCCGCACCATCGGGTTGCGCAATCAGGGACAGCATCTGCTTAACCTGTGCATCCAGGGCGGTATCACTGTGCAGCTGAACATCCACTTCATAGTGGCGCTGCTGCAATTGCAAGGTACCACTGGCCTCCAGTGGACCCGACAATGTCAGGATATCTCCCGTCACCGGGCCGTCTTCCACTTGCTCAAAATCCAGCGCATAGCTGCCCAGCGGCACCAACCCGCCCGGCGACTTCCAAGCGGCATTTTGCCACACCAGGCGTCCAACACCACTGTAGGGCATACCATCGCGCAATTGCAGGTGTTCAGCCTGCAAACTAAAGAATCCATCCACGGCCACCGGGGCAAATCGACCCAGCAGGTTCGCCGCCACCTGCACATCCAGATTGAGCAAATCCAGATCCTGCTGGCCGCGCAATATCACATCGCCCGCAATTGTCTGCTTCCCCCACCGGCTGTTCAGGGTGAGGTGAGGCGACAGTGTTAACAACGACAGCGGGTGCAGTGACCAATCTACGGCACCCAGCTGAAAGTAACCTTGCGGCAAACGCAACAGGACACCGCTGGCACTGCCATTCCAGACTGTGCCGGACAAACCACGCAACGCGACCATCTCACCCGGTACAAACAGGTAAAGCAAGCGCGCGGGCGCCGTTACCAGCAGCGTTATAATCAGTAGCAACGCCAGGGCCGCGGCGCCGACAAGGCGGGTCAACTTCATGCTATCCCGCCTCTGCAATACGCGCTGTTACGTTGACGAGACCGGCCGTGTTCGCCTGAGTCAGGGATACCTCTCGCACCAGCATATGCTCGGTGTACTCCATCTGATAGAGCCACTGCAGCACATCATCAAAGGCAGCGTTTTCCAATCTCACCTGTATCTCGCCCCGGCTATTGGGCTGCAAACGGATAACTGGCAGTTGCCAGCGGCCGGTTGACTCATTGATCACAGAAGTCAGGTTGCGCCTGGTACCTGTCTTGACACCACTTTTGCGCAATTGCAACAGCTCGGACACCATCGCATCAACACGGACCTGGGATTCAGCAATCGCTGCATTCTGCAATGCCAATTGTTCACGCTGCTCATCCAGGGGTGACCAGACGAACATATACAAAAGGTACAACGCCAGCGCCAGGCCCAGCGCCAGAAGACTCATCTGTTCACGCTGATTGAGTTGTGCAAACCACTCCTTCATGATCGCTCCGTCACCCGCAGCCGGGCACTGACTCGCTCACCCTGCGTACTACTGCTTTCCATAATGGCTTCCAGCCCGGCTTCACTCATGCGACTGCGCAACTGCTCGACGCCCTCGAAATCTGCCGCCACAATATTGAGGCGCATCTCATTACCTTTATCGTTGTAGTTGATACTGGCAATGCTGGTGCCGGGCATTCCGGCAACTGCACCACCGACGCGCTCGATCAAGCCGACAAAACCACTGGGCTGCCCGCTACCCCCGAGCACATCCAATTGGCGCCGCAGCTGTTTCTCGGCATCCACAACAGCGCCCTGAGGCATTGCGCGGCGATAGCTTTCCTCAACGGCGCCACGCAGCGCCAGATTCTGCGCCGACAGATTGCGATACTCCGCATAGATACCCGCCAGTTGAATGATGCAGGCGGCCGCAAACACCGCGGCCACTGCCCGCCACTGCCGCCACCACAATGCCAGTGGCAGACGCGGTGCATATTCGCCCTGCAGCAGGTTGACCTTGACCTCCGGCAATTCGCTGAGCAGCAGTGCGGCGCACAAATTACCGCGCCGCCATTGCACCCGATCACGCACGGCCTCGGGAAGCAATGCGGTGTCCGCTTCCTGATCCATACCATACAGAATCACTGCCTTGGGCTCAGCGGCATCAGAGAGCACGCTTTGCAGCATGGTAGCCAACATATCCCGCTCGACGGTAAAGCCCTCGCACTGTCCTGTGCGGACAATGACCTTGTCTTCCTCCAGTACCAGGCACCATTCACCGGCCTGCCACGGCAGTAACATGGGTTCGGGGAGCCACAGTTGGATACCCGGAAAATCAGCCAGCAGCGATTGCCATTCCGCCATCTTCGACGTCGCGGCTATTGCAACGGCATAGGTATCACCCGCCAATGGGCTGTAGGCAAAGTGCAGGTTATCGACATCAGCTGCGACCTGCTCCTCCAGCATAAAGGGCAGCGACTGATTGAGGTGCTTCTTTTCCTCTGGTGCAACGGCCAGAGTCAACAGCCGGGCATCTGCGCCGGGTGCAGCAAAGCACACTTTTGTACGTCGTTGTGCCAGGGTAGCGTGCAGACTGTCGCGCACGCTGTCTTCATCCAGCCACTGCGGCTCGGCACCCGCGCCAGGCGGGTACCAGGCCAGACGACCCTCGACCAAACGGACTACAGCAGATTCGCGCAAAACGGTGTCTTCCTCACTGGGTAATTCTCACTGCGTCTCTCATTTGTCATGTCAGCACCCAATTACAGACTGCCACTGGCTCTGACAAGGGTTTCGATTTGGCGATTATGGCGATGGAGCACACTGTACAAGCGCACGTTCCTGTCGGCAACCTCCGCTGTGGCATCCAGCAGAAAGTACTCACTGCTCTCCCCCAGCTCATCCCTGACGCCGGTCATGGTTTCCCGCCTACCTTCAAATGCCGCGTTGGCGAGAAAGTCCGGAATATCCTTGAATCCCACCTCTTCGCGGTACTCTATCAGCGACTGACCTTCTTCCGCGCTCAAGGGGCTGAGATTCTTGTCTGAGTTAAGCGTGCGCAACACCATCGCCGATGCAGTGTGTATATTGATCGGTTCGGGCGTCTGCGGCCAGACTGTCACGTAGGGCAGCAGTGCCTCGTAGATCTCAGGCGTCATATACGCCACCGCTCGCAGTTCACTGACACTGCCCATGGGGCGATTGGCCGCGCGATAGGACGGGGTCTGGCCATAATAATAATCATCTTCCACACCATTCGCCGAGGGAATGGTATCGGTGTCCAGCCAATCGCTGACGGACTCGGTGATCGCCCTGGCCTCCTGTTCGCTGACAATCGGCTCTTCCAGTGCCTGCAACAGCCGAATAAATTGCTCCTGCGCCGCAGTATAGGCGATGGTCGCGCCCGATTGATCGGCCTGACGTGGACGCACAGCCAACGCATTCAGGTTGAACCGCCCCTGTAAGTCTTCTATCGAACCGCGCATCCACCCAATGTCATCCAGCGGATAATCAGGCGCTTCTTCTGCCCACAGTTCCTCCAGGTCATCGCGCGTCATACCTTCAGATTTATCCTGATCGTAGTCCATTATCAGCACCATGGCGGCAAGATCCTCCGCCCCGCGCAAATACGCCTGTGCCTGTTCGTCAAACAGGAGATTGACGCTGCGCTGAAAAAAACGATCAAAATCGCCCTTCATCGCGACAACCAGCGCCGTGGCCAGCGCAAACACCAGCATGGCAACGATCAGAGCCGCGCCACCCTGAGTGCGGCGCGCGTTGATTGCAGCGCCTGAATTAGAGCGGAGGCAATGCATATAAACGCCTCAATTCGCCCCAGTCCTGCAGCATCAACGTCATTTCGATAGCCACTGGCGGCGCCAGTTCCTCATCCGGAGCGCCGGTATCCGCCACCCAGTTTTCCAGCCAATTGGTGGTATCAATGGAAGAACCTCCTGTCTGTACTTGCAGTGACTCCAGTGTCGGCAGAAACGTCAATCGCAGATCATCCACCTCCTCCAGCAGCAGCACTGTTTGCGGCTCGGTGTCCGCCGCACGGTCCAGCACGGCGTAGGAGTCGCGCCACAACCCGCCGTCTTCGAGACGATAATTGATCCGCTGCAGATTACTGCGCGGATGGTCATTCGGATTATGCCACCCTGTGCGCGTAAAACTGAGGGTAAAACGCGCCAGCATGCCGCCCGTCATCGCCGGCTCCACCTCACCGAACTCATCGCGTACCGGTCTGTTGGTGAACTGTCGCAGATCCCGAGAAATAATCATCATCGCGCGATTCACCTCGTAGATACGGTCGGTATTTTCACGCAGGCTCTCGACGCCCGACATCACCGTGGACAGGCTGGTATAGGCGATCATCGAGACGAACGCCGTAATCGCCATCGCGATCAGGACTTCGATCAGGGTGAAACCTGCGGACGGTTTAGTCGTCATCCGCCATGGTGCCCCTTTTACTGATACGTGGCGGCGTATCATGAACCTGGTAACTCCAATTCCCCTGGAAGAGACTGGGCGGGGTCTGAATCGAGGTCTGAATCGAGGTCTGGATCAGGGTCTGGATCGGGGTCACCTTGGGATTGATCCGTCAGCCCATCGGGATCAATCGTAAGATCGCCAAATATAAAAGCCGACAGCTTGTACAGGGGCTGCTCCCGCCTCTCCTCACTGAGCGCCACGCTGAGTTCCACACGGTAGAAATTCGCGACCTCGGTAGTTTTCGTCTCAACCCACCAGTACCAATCGCGATCGACAAACGTGGTCTCGCCGTTGTCCTTACCGGGCTTGATACTGCGAGTGAAGGCAACCACCAACCGCATCTCAGCCAGCTTGTTCACCGCCACCATCTCGGCCAACGTTTTATCGCGCAGGTAGGCGGCATCGTCCACTTGCTGATACAGCGCCATCAGCAGTGCGGGCAGCGTGATTGCGACGATGGCCAATGCCACCATCACTTCCACCAGCGTAAATCCGCGAGCGCGCACTACCGATAGCCCTCCTCTTCTTCTCGCTGACCACGCAGCAGCAGATCAAAACGCCCCAGCAGATCCCACTCTATGCGCCACAGCAGGTCACCGCTTTCGGCCTGGCGCACATTGATCGCACCAACCGTGGTTTCACCGCTTGAGTAAAAAACGATCTGCGGGCTGATGCGATCCTCGTCCTCTTCGTAGTCGTTGTCATCCAGCGACAACTCCACTACGGGTGCATCCTCGAGTTCAAGCTCCAGCTCGACGCCCGGCACAAACTGTTGCGAGGCGAATATCTCGCCACCGCGCGTGGGCTCCTCCCAACCGTCGATCTGGCGTTCCAGCCAGTGATAACTGTAGACCGTGTCGCCCGCATCCTCCTCTTCCTGCAGCAGCAGCCCGTAGTCGATGCCGGACATCTGCGCTTCATCCAATGCGTAGCTGGCCACATCAACCAGCCCCCGAACCTGTGCTTCCAGTTTGATATCCTGACCACCGGAGTTGACGGAAATGTTCACCAGGGTGGTGAGCAATACGACAACCATCAGGGCCACCAGCAGTTCCAGCAGACTGAAACCGCGTTGACGTGCGCCCGGCGAAGCGCAGGACCCTGTTATAGAAGATTGGGGCATGCGATCACAGTGCTTGACAGCACTGCCTAAAACCCGGTGTTTGCGGGTAACTGCTTGAGTCCTGAGGGGACATAGCGGTCAGGATGTCCAGCGAGGCGAAGTGCCATTGCTTTCAGTCCTCTGACTTCCAGTTGCCGATATCAGCGGCCTGGCCTTCACCACCGGAGAGGCCATCGGCTCCCAGTGAATAAATGTCTATCTCGCCGTGCTCGCCCGGACTGAGGTAGAGATAAGGACGACCCCAGGGATCGATCGGCAGCTCCGAGAGGTAACCGCCCTCTTTAAAATTGCGCGGCTCGGGGCTCATCGTGCTGGCTTCAACCAGCGCCTCAAGCCCCTGCTCGGTAGTCGGGTAGACATAGTTGTCCAGCCGGTAGATCTTCAACGCGGTTTCAATAGCTTTGAAATCCGCCTGCGCCTTTTGCACGCGGGCCTCGTCGGCGCGATTGAGCACGGTGGGCGCAACCACGCTGATCAACAAGCCCATAATTACCAGTACCACCAGAATTTCCACCAGGGAGAACCCGGCATTGCTTCGCTGTTTCATTGTTCAGTTCACCATTGTATTAAGATCGAATATCGGTAGTAGAATCGCCAGCACGATAGTAAGCACCATGCCACCCATGAACACCACCATCAGCGGTTCAAACAGGCTCATCAGCGTACCCATGGTCATTTCCAGCTCACGCTCCTGATTGGTCGCCGAGCGCTCCAGCATACTTTCCAACTCGCCGCTGGCCTCGCCGCTGGCCACCATATGCACCATCATCGGCGGAAAGCGGCCACTCTCCTTGAGCGCGCGGTTCAGGCTGCTGCCCTCCTGCACGTGTGCCGCTACGGCAACACTGTCCTCGCGCAACACCAGATTAGTCAACACCTCACCGGCAATACGCAGTGATTCCAGCAGGGGAACACCACTGGCCATCAGAATGCTGAGCGTGGACGCGAAGCGGGCTGTATCCATTGCAACAACCACCCGCGACACACCCGGCATGCGAAGTAGCATTTTATGCCAGCGCTTTTTGCGCACCGTGTTGCGCAACAGATGCTGCAGCGCAAAATAAATGACCAGCAATCCCGCCAGCAACCAGAGGCCGTATTCCTGAAAGAAATCACTAGTGGCAATTAGACCTCGTGTCAGCGCGGGCAGTTCCCGGTGACTGTGGGCGAAAATACCCACCAATTCCGGCACCACAAAAATCAACAACAGCAACACCACCGCTATCGCAACCCCGACCAGTATAAAGGGGTAGATCATTGCCATTTTCAGCTTTTGCCCGGTGTACTGGCGCTGCTCTGTGTAATCCGCCAACTGCTGTAATACCGGGCCCAAAAACCCCGCATGCTCGCCAGCATTGACCATGGCGCGATACATTTCATTGAACACGCGCGGAAACTCACCCATCGCATAGGCCAGCGTGTGGCCCTCGGCCACTCGCGATCGCACCTGCAGCAACATGCCCTTGATACGGTTGCTGCGGCTCTGCTCGGCCGCCGCCTGCAGGGCCTCGTCCAGCGGCAGATTAGCCTCCACCAGTGTCGCAAGTTGGCGGGTGATAAGCGCCAGATCGCTGACGCTGACACGCGAAAATACGGTAGCAGGACGAAATCCCGGTGTACTTGATTCTGCCTTGTTGGCCTGCGCGACCTCCACCGGCCGCAGTTCCTGTCCGCGCAACTGGGTGCGGACCTGTCGCTCGGAGTCTCCCTCGAGCACGCCTTTGACCATCTTCCCCTGAGGGTTCAACGCCCGATAGCGATACGCCGTCACGATTCAATCCTTGGCATCAGCAACACTTACTCAGACGATGGAAGTCACGCGCATGACTTCCTCGATACTGGTCTCGCCCGCCAAAATCCGGCGTCGACCATCGCTTTCTATACCCGGATACTTGATCCGCGCGACTTTCAGGATATCCTGTTCGTTGGCGCTTTCGTAAACCATCTGCCGCACATCATCATCGATTTCAACCATCTCATAGATGCCTGTACGACCGTGATAGCCGGTGTATTTACATCTCTCGCAGCCCTTGGCGTGGTAGATGCTCACCGCTTTCTCATCATCACCGAGGCGCAACAATTCGCGCTCCGCTGAGTTGGGCTCGGCCTGCTCCTTGCACTCGTTACACAGCAGCCGCACCAGGCGCTGAGCCATCACGGCGATCAAACTGGAGGACAACAGGAACGGTTCTATCCCCATGTCTTTCAAGCGAGTAATTGCGCCCACCGCCGTATTCGTGTGCAGTGTCGACAATACCAGGTGCCCGGTCAGGGATGCCTGCACCGCAATTTCTGCAGTTTCCAGATCGCGGATCTCGCCCACCATCACCACATCGGGATCCTGGCGTAAAATCGCACGCAAACCGCGCGCAAATGTCATATCAACCTTGGAATTTACCTGCGTCTGGCCAATACCGGGCAGCATATATTCAACGGGATCTTCTATCGTGAGGATATTGCGGGATGTCTCATTGATCTCCCCCAACCCGGCATACAAGGTGGTGGTCTTACCGGAGCCCGTTGGACCTGTCACAAGAATAATACCGTGAGGGCTATGCAGGTGTTTATTAAAGGCTTTGAGTACCTGCTCGTTCATCGCCAACTGGGTCAATTGTAATTGTCCCGCCGCCGTATCCAGCAATCGCAACACCACCCGTTCACCGTGCGCGGAAGGGATGGTCGACATGCGGATATCCACCGCGTGTCCGGCGATTTTTACCGAGATACGACCATCCTGTGGCACGCGTTTCTCGGCAATATCCAGCCGTGCCATGACCTTCAGGCGAGACACCAGCAACGGTGCCAGCATTCGCTTGGGTGACAGGACTTCGGCCAGCACGCCGTCAATGCGGTAGCGCACGCTGAGTCTGTCCTCGAATGTCTCGATGTGGATATCGGACGCCTGCTCCCGCACTGCCTGTGACAAGACCGCGTTGATTAGTCGGATAATGGGTGCATCATCTTCCGTATCCATGAGGTCGCCGGCATCGGGGATCGCATCGGCCAGTCGACTCAGATCGACGTCTGCGCCGATATCCTCTGCCATTTGCACGGCTTCATTGTTGTTGCGCTGGTAGGCCAGAGTCAGACGTCGTTTGAAATCACTCTCAGGCACACTCTGCAGGGCAAAGGGCGCGCCGAGCATACGCCGCAACTCCGTCAACACGGTGATTTTAGGCTCGCCGAGATGCACCACCAGGGCGGCACCTTCATCGGTGGCGTCCAGCAGCACACCGTGCTGCTGCGCAAAGGTGAAGGGTATAGCAGGCCGGACAGGCGCGCTCGCTACGGGCGCATCTGCTGCTACCAGCTCGGCGGACTCAGTCACCGGCCATCCACCGGTGGCGCGGGAGCACCCGGCCCGTAACTGCCAGACTGCACTTCCTTGAGCGAGTCCAGTTCCTTCAATGTCTCCTCCCACTCATCCATCATGGGAAGGTTGGCATCGTCGAGATACGTCAACCCCCTATCCTTGCGCAAGGCCTGCTGATCTCGAATATAACGGTATTTCTCCGCGGAGGCTCCGGCCAATGCGGCATCGTCGCGGATAATTGTGGTACGTATGAAAATCATCAAATTCTGCTTTGTCACCTTCTCGGCATCGCTGCGAAACAGCCTGCCGAGATAGGGAATATCCCCTAACAGCGGCACCTTCTGCTGGGCGTCCTGCACGTCGTCCTTGATGAGCCCACCGAGCACCACGATCTGACCGTCGATCGCCAGAACCTTGGTCTCAATCTTGCGCTCATTGGTAATGATATCCGATGCCGAGTTTGTTACCGATAGCCCACTGAGACTGGAAACCTCCTGCGAGATATCCAGCACCACGGCATCGCCCTCGTTGATATGCGGCGTCACAGTCAGGGTGATACCCACGTTTTCCCGTTCAATGGTCTGGAAGGGGTTAGTCGCGCTGTCGGCCGTCGAGGTGAATGAGCCCGTTACAAAGGGCACGTTTTGCCCTACGGTGATGTAGGCCTCCTGGTTATCCAGTGTCAATATACTGGGTGTAGAGAGGATATTGGCATTTGAAGTTTCTTTCAGCGCATTCAGAATGACCGTCATGGATAGCCCGTCGCTGATCTGCCCCCAACCGAGAGAGAGCCCCGGCGTTCCCGCCAGCGCGGCCGCCAACGAGCCTATATTGACATCGCCATCGTCCGAATCCTCCGGCAGTACAGCTGCGCCAATATTGGCTGCCCTGACATCCGCTGCGTTGATATTACTGCCGTAAAAGCCGCTGTTATCGGCAAACAGCCACTGCAGCCCCAGATCCTGTCCGTCGATGACTTCCATCTCGACGATAATCGCCTCCACCAGCACCTGCGCGCGGCGAATATCCAGACGTTGAATCACCGCCTCCAGAGCGGCCATTTCGTCTGTATCCGCGGTGATAATCAGGGCGTTAGTGCCCTCATCCGCCTCGATCGTGGAAGTGTTGCCAGAGCCCCCGGCTTTAATACCCTCGGCAGGTTCCAGCTCACTGATGTTTTTCATCACCCGGGTCAGCACTTCTGCGATATCCAGCGCATTGGCGTATTCCAGATAGATCACCTTGACGTTGCCGCTTTGCTCCAGCGGCGTGTCGAGATGGCTGATCAGACTGCGCATGCGGGCGCGCTCCAGTTCGTCGCCACTGATCAGCACACTGTTTGTGCGTGTGTCGGCTACCAGCAACGTCTCCTGCTCACCACCGGCCGCTTTGGCCTCGGACTTGTTGAGCTGGTCCAGCATCTTTACGACGTCTTCGGCCACCGCGTAACGTAGCTTGATGACATCCGTCTCCTGCACGGCGGATTTGTCCATGCGCTCAATGATGTCCCTGATCTTGTCAATATTGGACGATATATCGGAAATAATGATCGCGTTACTGGGCGCATAGGCGGCCATATGCGCCTGTTGCGGCACCAGCGGGCGCAGCACGGGGATCAGCTTGGCTGCCGATATATTGTCCAGCCTCAGCACCTGGGTGACATATTCTTCAGAGGTGATACCGGACTGGCCGTCACTGACGCTGACAGGCGCCGAGCGGGCATCCTTGTTCTGTATCACCCGCACTACCTCGCCGGAACGCACCGCTGCGTAACCGTGCACATCCAGGATCGAGAGAAACAGCTGGTAGAGCTCTCCGGCAGACACCGGCTTGGACGAAATAACCTTCACCTTGCCTTTAACAGCGGGGTCAACCACGATGGTCGTGCCGGTGGCTTCCGCGACAAACTTGATCAACTCCTGAATATCGGTGTCATTCAGGTTCACCGTGTAGTCCTGCGCCGAGAGCGGGACGCTGCCAAACGCCAGCGCAAGCAGCAAGCTCAGTACACGGATGGGGTGAAACCGGTTGGTTGCATTCACTGACATTCTATCCTTTTGCAAAATTTCACTGCGTTGCACCATCGTCCAGATTGACGCTGAGCGTCAGGGGCTCTCCCCCGCGTTCCAGTTCAAAAACCACTTCGCCCGCTGTGCGCAGGCTGTTGTACAAAACCATCGTATTGGCGGGGTTATCGAGACTCACGCCATTGATACCCGTCACCACATCACCCGCCTCGAACCCCAGCTGTGCAAACTGTGAGGCATCGGTTCCCGGGCTTATCCGATAACCACGCATCGCCGAACCCTCGCGCACAGCGCTGATGCGGACTACCTGCGCCAGCGACTGTGGATTACTGTAAAGGCGCTCGCGGTAGCTCTTCGCCAGGCTGGTAGTTTGTGAATCATTGCGTTGCTCGGCCTTTTTGGGGAGGGCGGGGGCAGGTAGCGCCGCCGGCGGTGCCGATTTATTGCCGCCCAGCATGGACTCTTCATACAACACCAGCAACTCATATGTTCCACCATTGTCCAGCACGACCTGTTTTGGCATCACCTTGGCCAAAATCACCTCGCCCGAGACCGGCAGTTTGTCTTCCACCGAATAAACATCCTGCTGATTATTACTTTCGATTATGGCAAAACCGAGGCCATCTTCGGTCGACGACACGATACCGCGCAAGGTGAGCTGCAAACGGGTCTCTTTGGCACCATCCTCTATCCCATCGCGCGCGCTGGTCTGCCTGGACTCCTCGGGCAGCGGGATATCTACCGCCGCCGCGCCGACTTCACCGAAAAGATGCCAGGCCACCAGGGTGTCTATATCTACCGGGTCCGCATCCCGCACGGAACCACCGCTGGTTACAGGATTAATAACCTGCACCACTTCCACCGCAGCGGATTCCGGTGTAGGTACCAGGGACCATATAAGCCTGCTCAGTGCCAGCACCGCCCAGATGGCCAACAGGCACAACAAGACTTGACGCAAGCGGCGCGCCTGATCGGGCCGAGACAGTGCGCTCAGCGCAGTTGTCGCTGCGGCGCTTACGCGCGCAGACACTGCACTGGAATTACTTAGCCACTGGGCCGCCACCACCTACTCCCCTGAATGCCCGGCGAGCAATGCCCCACCAGTACTTTTAATGGAGTCGATTATAGAGTGCGCAGTTGAAAGTTGAAACCGCTGTATCCGGGGGTTCTTTGGCTGAGTCCAATGAATTAGGGCCACACCGTCGCGTGCGACCCCGACGGTTGATCTATATCGAGCAAAAATCATACGAAGGGGCAGTTGCGCTGTGGCCATTTTACACATTTTCCCGCGCCAACTCGCTGGCATCCCGGGCAAACATTTCCTCCAGTTCACGCGCGGCCTCCTTGGCCAATTCGCGCATTTTTTCCTCGTCATCGTGCACGCTGTGATACTCGTTGAGTCGACGTGCATCGTGCTCGGCAAACCGCGTGGTCATGTCGTTGGCCGCCTTGGCATCCACGCCCAGCCCCTCCAACACAGAGCGCCCCATATCAACGGCTGACAGGAACGTCTCCCGCTGAATCACCTTGACTCCCAGGTCCATCAGACGATAGGCATGATTTCGATTGCGCGCTCGCGCGAACACCTTGAGCGCTGGAAAGTGCGAACGGATAACCGTTGCCGCAGCCATTGACGCTTCCACATCATCAATCGCCAGCACCAGAATTTTGGCACTGTGCGCACCTGCTGCCTCCAACAAATCCATACGCGAGCCGTCACCGTAGTAAATCTCATTGCCGTAGAGACGCACAAAATCCACCTGTTGGGGGCTGGCATCCAACGCGGTGAATGGGATTTTCATGGCACTGAGAATACGGGCAACCACCTGGCCGAAGCGGCCAAAACCAACGATGATGACCGGTGTTTCCTCCTCCTCAATCTCGTCAAACGCCGGGATTTCCTGCGGACGCCGCTCCCAGCGGTCGTACCCTATGAAAAGTAGCGGCGTCACCACCATCGAGAGCGACACAGCCACGCTATACAGCTCCCCCTGGGCGGATGACATCGCACCCGCCGCCACAGCAACACCGAACAGGACGAATGCAAATTCCCCGCCCTGCGATAACGCAATTCCCAATTTCAACGACTCCCGGGGGGCGAGCCCATTAAAGCATCCCAAACCAAACAGCACCGTCAGTTTGATTGCGATGATACCGGCAATCAGCACGCCAACACTCAAGGTATCGGAGGTGACAAGCCCCACATTCAGCGACATTCCCACCGCTATAAAGAAGAGCCCTAACAGCAAACCCTTGAAGGGCTCAATATCGGCCTCAAGCTGATGCCGATATTCGGAGTCTGCCAGCAACACGCCGGCCAGAAACGCCCCCAGCGCCATCGACAGGCCGGCAACTTCAAGCAGATAGGCCATACCGAAAGCCACCAGCAGGGCCGTCGCTGTCAAAATCTCCCGCACCTTGCTGAGCGCAGCAATCCGTAACACCTGGCGCAGCAGGAACCTCCCAGCGAACACCACCACCAGTAAAACGGCCAACGATTGCAATATCTGGAGCCAGGAGATGCTCCCCGTTTCCGTACGCGTGCCCAGCAGTGGCAGCAAGGCCAGCAGCGGAACCACCGCGAGATCCTGAAAAAGTAATGTGCCGAACGCCGAGCGCCCCCACCGCGTGGTCATTTCCCCGCGCTCGGCAATCAATTGCAACGCAAATGCCGTAGACGACAACGCCAACACCAGCCCCACGACCGCAGCCGTTGACATCGACTCGCCTGTCAGTAGCGCAAATCCCATCAGCAGGGCGGCGCAAAGCAGCATCTGAGCACTGCCGAAACCAAAGATTGCCCGTCGCAGCGCCCATAAGCGCGTGGGCCTCAGTTCCAGGCCAATCACAAACAGCAGCAGTATCACCCCGAACTCGGCGACGTGCAGGATCTCATCGACATGTCCGATCACGCCCAGCCCCCAGGGACCGACAATCACACCCGCCATCAAGTAACCGAGCACAGCACCCAGTCCGAGGCGAGCCGACAGCGGCACCAGTATCACAGCGGCCAGCAGCAGGAGCATCAATTGTTCAAAACCAGGCATGGTGAGCTCCTCCTGAGAGCGAAGTCAGACTTTCGCGATGGGGATAGACAAGTATGGTGCCGACACGGCGAGTCGAACGCCGGACCTACGCATTACGAATGCGTTGCTCTACCAACTGAGCTATGTCGGCCAGAGAAATAATGTGGGCCGACAGTGTATCCGAGGATCGACTGAAATCAAGTGCCGACATGCGGCGCGCCCGCCGCTTACAGCCGCGCGTCAAAGATAGAATTTCAACAGGGATAAGACCAGTGAAAGACCAATCAGGGGGAGCAGCCAGCGCTGTAGCTTGCGCATCTGCTCGGGGTCTGCAGGCTTGGCAAAGCGCTCACCCAACACCGCCATCAGAGCGACGCCGGCAAAGATAAGCAATAACAGCAGTAATAGATTACCCATGGAGGAGACTTCTCCCTGACATTATCAGCCCGGCTTTATAAAAGCGTATCTGGCTACCTATCGGCGTGACAGGGCTGTGGTAAATCATACCGCCTGCTTACCGGGGTCATCCAGTTCCACCGGGGCAGCTTTACCGGCGAAGATCACGCGTGCCAAGCCATCCGTCAGATCGAATATTTGCGTAGACGTCACCTCATAACTGGATCGGGTAATGCGCCATTGACCGTCCTGGCGCATGTAGGCATCGTCGTAAAACCCGGCCAGTTGTGTAACGGTCTGCCGCCGGGTATCAATCATATAGTAGTAGAGGCCCCATATACCGGTCGCATTATTGGCATCGTGCACTTCTATACGCGGATTCTGGCCGTGATGCATTTCGACAATATGAGGCTCGCAAGCCAGCTCGGTAAACACCGCCAGCATTTTCTCCCGGTCGTCAAAAGTGCCAATACGACCGTAGCGCAGATCGATACTGCCGGCCGCGAAACATTCGCGCACGTCATCGGGCTGCTTGTTGTCGCAGGCGTGAAAATAGCGTGACTTCAATTGCTTGATGTCTTCAATCGCCTCCAGACGCGCCAGTCGCTCCTCCAGACTCCCATTCGAAACCATGCTCTATTGCTCCGGCGAGGCGACGACTCGGTAGGCGTCTGCAATCTGGTCTGCCCGCGTTACGGTACAATCGAGATCTTTCAAGAGGCCATCCTTCAAGCTGTATACCCAGCCATGTACGGCCAGCGGCTGCTCGCGCTGCCAGGCATTTTGCGCGATGGTGGTATGGCAGACGTGGGAGACCTGGGTTTTCACATTGAGCTCACAAAGTAACTCCAGCCGCTCCTCCTTGTCCTCTATTGCCTCAATCCGTTTGCGGTGGCGATGCTGTACATCTTTAATATTGCGCAACCAGTTATCGATCATGCCGTTATCGGCGTTCTCATAAGCTGCAGCTACACCGCCACAACCGTAGTGCCCGACCACCATAATATGCTTCACATGCAGCACATCTACTGCGTACTGCAATACCGTGAGGCAATTGAAATCAGTGTGCACCACCATATTGGCAACATTGCGATGGACAAAGATTTCACCGGGCATCAGACCGACTATCTGGTTTGCTGGCACGCGACTATCGGAGCAGCCAATCCACAGGTAATCGGGGCTCTGCTGGGCAGCCAGCTTTTCAAAGAACTGGGGATCGGTTGTTTTTACACCGTGCGCCCAGTCCCGATTTTTCTCAAACAACGCATCGAGTTTACTCATTGAAATTCCTCAGAGAACCAGCGTACTGAGGCGCGAAGACGCCACACAATTTCCGCCTCGCGCCTTGGCATCGTCTAGCGCTTTATTACCAACACCCTCCATCTGCTTTGCCAACTGCGGCATATCGACTGCGGGAAACTGCTTCGGCTCCCAGGTAACCAGACCGATACTGAGGGTAACCTGCAACACTGCGCCACGCCCGTCATCAACTGAAAAGTCTTCGATATCTGCACGCATACGCTCCGCAACATCCTGGCTGATCATTTCACCGCTGGAAGGGATAAGCACCGCAAACTTCGACTGCCCCAGACGCGCCAGTGAATCGGTCGCACGCAGGTTCGATGACAGCCTTTCGGCCACTTTTCTAATCACAAACTGTCCACGGCGCACACCATAGTGCTGGTAAAGATCATCAAATTCATCTATTTCCATTAATAGTGCAGTAATGGGCTGAGATGAACGCTTGGCTCGTGCAATCTCCCTTGCGAGCTCGCGACCAAAGCCGCGCGGATTGCTGGCCTCAGTGAGAGGGTCCAGCAAGGTCAGCTGCGAAACCTGTTGGCGACTAACAGCTGATTTGAAGCAGGAAGAAAGAAGAGCCGCCAGATGAGCCAGTAAATGTTCCTCCTGCTCGCCCAGTACCAGTGAATCATCCTGCAGCCCCAGATGCAGGGTTCCGATCAGGCGACCGGAATCGGTCAACGGCATCAACAGGGCATAATCGACCCCGTGTTCAGACTTGAGTATCTCGAACATTCTTGAATCAGTGGCATCAATTAATGCGATGTCAGGCTCCAGTTCATACAACTCCTGAATAGGAAAAACATCATTCAGCAATTGCAGGCTAGTGCCGTATCGCTCCGCACCCACCAGAATCTTTGACAGGACATCATCGGGGTCATACAGCCATAACTCAGAGGCCCTGAAGGAATAATGTCGGGGCATGCTGACCAAAAGAATCTCAAACAGGGCTTGCAGGCCCTGCGCCTCCAGCAGCATAAGCTCAAGCTGCTGCGTCTGCTGGTAGAGATAGCGGTTGATCGTCAGCGTTTCGGTAAGCCTTGTCTCAGTAAGCTCCGCTGTTGATATTACAGGAGGAGCGCCTTCAATCTCCTCGCCCTGCCCACCGCCTCGATTGATATCATTTGTCATTGAGCTACTCAGCTGGCGCCCCGCTAAAATGGCGAGCAGGGCCAGTTATTATTGGATAACGAGTGTAAGCGCCCTATACTTGCGATGCAATCCTGAGGGGCAATGCCGATGCTTCAATCACTGCCAAAACATATCCGGCTGAAGCTGGACCAAACAATTGCCCAATGGCCACAGTGGAACTGCGAGCCCGTGGTGACCCGCGAGCCAACCATCGTCAAGGTTCTCACCTCTGGAATCAGCAATTTCAGCATACTGGTAGAGTCGGAACAGCATTTTGTAATTCGCATCGACGGTTTCAAGCCCTCGACGTTCGGACTGTGCCGGCAAACGGAATGGCGCACACTGCAGGATGCTCACAATATGGGGCTAACCCCCCGGCCGTGCTATTTCAACCCCGATCTGGGCAGTCTGGTGTGCGACTACCTCTCGCCCGACGTCGACCAGGAACTGGAGGTCACCGAGGTAGCGCGCTTGCTACATAAGATCCACCGACTGCCACCGCGGCATCACCGCCTCAAACTGGCAGATCGGAACCGGCTCTACGCAAAGCAAATGAAGCTCCAGGGCCGATCGCCCAGTAAGGTATTTCAGCAATATGGTGAAAAAGTATCCGCCATGCTGAACGATATTGCCAAGCACCCGGGCGAAACCGTGCTCTGCCACAACGACCTGCTGCGCGCCAATCGCATTTACAGCGCCGGAAAATTGTGGGCAATCGACTGGGAATACTGCGCTATGGCAAGCCCGTGGTACGACATCGCGGTGATCGTAAACGGCGATGCACTGACCGACCACGAGACGGAGGCGCTGCTCTTTGCCTATCTGGGCCGCACGCCCAACGATTGGGAGCGCGTCACACTGCACCGCTACGGCTGCGCCTATCGCTATCTGGAACTGCTTTACTACAAGAGTCTGGAAAAGCCCATACTCGACGCACTGGCCTTGGAAAAAAAGTTTGCCGCGCTTGAGGCCATGCTGGAACTCCCGTTGAACTAGCCACCTGACAGATGGTCAATCGCGGAAGTTGGTGAACTGCAGCGGCGCGTCCAGCTCTTCCTTTCTTAACATTGCCATCACCTGCTGCAGGTCATCACGCTTTTTTCCGGTAACCCTTACCTGCTCATCCTGTATCTGTGCCTGTACTTTCAACTTCGCATCTTTTATGAGCTTGACGATAGACCGGCACTGCGCGCTGTCCAGGCCGTGCCGCAACACCACTGTCTGTCGCACGACCTTGCCGGTGGCCTGCATTTCACCGCAATCCATAGCGCCCGGTTCAATATTGCATTTGATCAGCGCGCTGCGCAGCATGTCTTCCATCTGAGTCACCTGAAATTCTGCCTCTGCCGACATCACTACACTGCGCTCGTCTCGTTTGAAAGAAGCGTCGACCCCTTTGAAATCAAAGCGATTGCCCACAATTCTCGCCGCCTGGTCCACTGCATTGGTCAATTGGTGCAAATCCACTTCAGAAACAACGTCGAATGATGGCATAGTGTAGAACTCCTAAAAGCTGATGAAGATGGGGTTACATAGTAATGCGCCAATATCAGTTTTCAATCCCACACCATCAGGTTTGGCCTTTTGGTTCAACTGCTGCGCGCCCAACGTCGATCATCCTGTGTCTCGCGCTACTGCTGGTGGGTGCCTGCTCCGATAGCAGCGACAACCGTTCAGGCTATGCGGTTGTCCCACAGGATCACGCGGTCGGAACAACCGCAATGGTGTTTATAGACCCGTCGCGGCCAACTGCGGCTCACGGCTCTACCCCGGAGGCCCCCACTCGCACCCTGGTAACTACTATCGTCTACCCGGCGGAGGGTGCCCCGGGAGGCACTGCCACTGCAGATGCGCCCGCTGATCTTTCGACAGCCCCCTACCCTCTGGTGGTACTCTCTCATGGTCTGGGCGGCTCAGTCCCACACCTGCTGCCGCTGGCCAAAGTCTGGGCAGCTAAAGGGTATGTGGTGGCGCTGCCGCGATTTCCACTCACCAACCTCTCCACGCAGGGCGGGCCTGTTGCACAGGACGTACAGAACCAACCGGCAGATGTCAGTTTTGTTATCGATGAGCTACTGGCGACATCCGCAAACCCGAAGTCGCCACTGGCTAATACAGTAGATGGCGACAAGATCGCCGCTGGTGGTCACTCAAACGGCGGAATCACAACCTATGGGCTCGTTGCCAATAGCTGCTGCCGCGACGCGCGCATTGGTGCTGCGCTGGTGTTGTCGGGCGTCACTTCGCCCTTTGCAGGTGGCGAGTATGCTCTTTCTGACACACCTCCGATCCTCCTCGTGCACGGCATCTATGATGACTTGATCCTCTACAACTCCGCCGTGCGAACCTACAACGAACTCACACCTGTCAAAGGTCTACTCACGCTTGAAGAATCCGACCACGGCTCCTATTTCAGCCCCCAGGACCCGGCATTTGATGTGGTCGCGCTGGCAACAACGGACTTCTTCGAGGCAGTGCTTCGCAGCAACACGACTGCACTGACACAGCTGCCCGAGGACCAGACGCCCGGCGTAGCCACGATGCACTGGGCACCTGACGAAATATCGGACAAGCCAGTGGAACGTCTACCCGAGCCCGAAACCAATCGACAGGCGTTTCTCAGCGCCACGGATATGCTGATCGATGGGCAGGTCGTCACCGTCTCCTGGAGCGGATTTCTCCCGGGCAAAGTTGTCAACATCATGCAGTGTACTGGCGATATAACCGGCGGTGCCGCTGCCTGCAATATTTCGGGCGGGACGCTCTTCTACCCGAACCCGACAGGAATGGGCAGCCACGAGCAGGTGATCCGCACCGGGCCCATCGGCAATGGCATTTGCGACGCGGCGCACCCCTGTACAGTCATTGTGAATGATGCCGGGCTGACCGATGAAGAAGCCATCGTGCGCATTCCCATTACGCTGGCGAACTGACTACGCTCGCACAACACAGCCGATAACTTATAGGGCTCATACTGCTGACCGCCCTTGCTGCACCCGCATGGTATAGGGTTGCACAGCCCCCCCACCACCGTTGCAAATTGGCGAATAACACCCTATCCGTCCATAAAGGCCGGAGAAGCGTGCTATCGGTAGAACTGGCCTGAACTGCTGAACCACCCCCGGCTACCCTCAGCCTCCGCTCTACGTGAAAACCTTTTCTGTAGTAGAGTAATTGGCAACGATAAGAAGGTGCCCCATCATGATGGAAACAAAGCTAACATTCTGCTCGCTGTGTGAATCCTTTTGCGGCCTTGAAGTGGATGTGGAAGACAACCGCATCAGGGACATACGACCCGACGAGCAGCACGTAGTCTCCAGCGGGTATGCCTGTGTCAAAGGCACCAAATTTGATTCCATACAACACAGCCCGGACCGGGTGACCGCACCGCTTAAGCGTGTTGATGATCGCTGGCAGGAGATTACCTGGGAGCAGGCGTTGGAAGAGATAGGCGCCAAAATCAAAGCCATTATCGAGCGCGATGGCCCGCAGGCATTTGGCAACTTTGTGGGGGCACCCGGCGGCAGCAACCTGATGTCACCCATCTTCCGGGGAGAGTTTTATAAGGGGATTGGTTCCAATCGCATGTATGGCACCGGCACCTGCGACACGATGAACAAATTCCGTGTCAATGGCGATATGTATGGATCGCCCATGCGCCTGGCCTACCCGGATGTCGACCACACTCACTTTATGATGATTCTCGGTGCCAATCCGAATGTATCCGGCAACACCCTGTACCACCTACCGCGTTCACGCGATCGCTTCGCGGGAATTATTAAGCGCGGTGGCCGCGTGGTGTGGATCAACCCGCGCCGGGTGGAATCTGCGCGCACCGGGGAACATCTGTTCATTCGACCGGACACCGATGTCTATTTTCTCGCGGCCTTTTGTAACGAGATTTTTCTGCGCGATGCTATAGACCACGAACTGGTCTTAAGAACGATGAAAAACCTCGCAGCATTGCAGACAGCGGTTACCCCCTGGACTGCAGAGCGACAAGCGCAGGTTACGGGCATTCCCGCCGACACATTGCGGGAACTGGTAGATGCCTACCTCGCAGCCGACGGCGCCGCTCTCAACATGGCGACCGGTGTCAACCAGGGCCGCAGTGGCACACTGTGCTACTGGCTGCTCGAGTCCATTTCAGCCATCACCGGAAATTTCGACCGCCAGGGTGGCAACCTGATCGGCGAGGGCATTATCGACTTTGCGCTACAGGCAAAAGACGACCCTGTGCTGAAACTGGGTTTTCACCGCAGCGACGATCTGCCCAGTGTGTCCGGCCAGCAACCAGCGGCGCTGCTGGCCGACGATATACTCAATGGCGAGGTAAAAGGCCTTTTCGTAGAGGCATCAAACCCCATGCTGGCAGTACCCAATCCCGGCAATCACCTCGAAAAGGCGCTGGGCGAACTCGAGTTGTTGGTCTGTATCGACTGGTTCCGCAATGAGACGGGCAATCTTGCACACTATATTCTGCCAGCAGCCACCTGGATGGAACGCCCCGGTATGCCGTATGCATTGCAATCCTTTGTCGGCTGCACCCCGACACCGTATTTGTATGCGGCCGACAAGGTCCTGAAACCGCCACCCGATGTGCGTGAGGAATGGTGGATGTATACGCGACTGGCAGACATGTTTGGCGTCACACTGATGGGCAATCGATTCATCAGTGGCTTTTTTAAACTGGCCGCTAGACTCGCGCACACCCCGCTGGGATTTATCAGTGTTCCCAAGGTACTGATCAGTGGCATGCTGAAGCAGTCTGGACAACCGGACTTCAAGTCCATGCTGAAAAACCATCCTCATGGTCTGCGATTGCCGGACAATCCCGGCGGAAACTTCCTCGGCACGCCGCGCGTACTCACAGACGATGCTCTGGTCGATCTCGGGCCGCCAGACTTTGTTGCTACGTTCAATGAACGCGTGGAAACGCTGTTTAACGACGAGCTGAACAATCTGGGCAGGATGAAGCTAATCGGCAAGCGGGAGATAAAACGCATGAACTCCTCGTCGGCCAATTCTCCACGCCTGGTGAAGGAGACAACCAATTACGCCTACATCTCCCCGGCGGATGCAACCAAACTGGGTGTGGCTGATATGGACCACGTTGACATCACCAGCGCTGTCGACAGCATCACGATACAGGTAAAAGTCAGCGATGAGATGATGCCCGGCGTCGTGGCAATACCACAGTGCTGGGGACATGAAAAAGCCGATGGCCTGCCACATGCACAGCAGCATCCCGGGGTGAACTCCAACTTCCTCGCAGGTGACGGCTATAACAGCGTGGAGAAACTCTCGGGCATGGCACACCTGTCCGGTATACTGGTCGACATGACACGTTCAGATCGTATTGCCAGTGCGTAACCACCATCCAGTTGTATCGGGTCGAGATTACAGCACTCACCAAACTACTCGCAAAGTCAATTACGAGTGCTAACAGTGCAGAAACCTCACTGGCATGTGCTGGGCGCCGGTGCAATCGGCTGCCTGTTTGCACAGGGCCTGCACCGCAGCGGCAGCACGACAACACTGGTTATGCGCCGCGGTGTAACAGTCCGCTCTCTGCCGGTAGTGGTCGAGCACGATGGGCAGCGCTGTGAACAGCACCTGCCTGTTATCACGCCCGATGACACCGCCGAAATTTCCCACCTGTTGATCACCACCAAGGCTTACGATGTGCATTCGGCAGTGTCCGGTATCGCCAAACTGCTCAGCGACAATTGTGTGGTACTCCTGCTGGTGAACGGTCTCGGGCTGGCGGAAAAATTGCGCGCAGATTACCCGCATCTGGATGTTTTTTGCGGCACAACGACCGAAGGCGCCTACCAGCTGTCGGCGCAGCATATTCAACACGCCGGACGCGGTGAAACCCGTGTCGGCCGCGCCGGGCAGGACACACCCCCTGCCTGGTTCGAGGGTTTCGCACGCGCCACCGACGCCTGCGTATGGGATAGTGATATTGACAGTGCGCTGTGGTCTAAACTGGCCGTCAACTGCATTATCAACCCGCTGACAGCCGTGTCCGGTTGTCGCAATGGCGAACTGGCTCGCAGCAGCGAGTTGTCGGCACAAGTGGAAGCGCTATGCAGTGAAGTGGCAGACATCAGCCGCGCAGCAGGCTTCGACAATATCGCAGAAAAACTGCGTCCCGCGGTGAGTGCGGTTATTGCCGGCACCGCAGACAATCGCTCTTCCATGCTGCAGGATATCGAGCGTGGACGACAGACTGAAATTGACTATATAACCGGCTACCTGCTAAAAATAGCAGAGCAGCACGGCATTCAGGCGCCAAAAAATCGTTCACTACTGGAAAGGATACGCAATCGTGCTCCATGACTCACTGCCACTGGCAACGATACTTCCCCCTGCCCTGTTGTCCTTGACGGCAGTGGTGGCGCTGGTGATTTCCGATTTTCGCGATTTTCGCGCGGGGCGCTATCTGTGCAAGCCGCTGGCGGCAATTGCATTTATATGGCTGGCGCTGTCGCTGGATGCAACATCCACTGTCTATGGTCAGTGGATGTTGGCCGCGTTGGCGCTGTGCCTGCTGGGCGATCTTTTCCTGATGCCGGACAGTGAGCGCAGCTTTCTGGCCGGGTTGACCGCCTTCCTTTGCGGCCACCTGCTTTTCGCCGTTGCCTTTTTTCAACTGCCGGGGAATCCGCTGGGCCTGGCGATATCTGCGCTACCCGTGCTGGTCTTGCTGGGCGCTGTTTGGTTCTGGCTTATTCCGCATGTCAGCAGTGACATGAAAATTCCCGTTATCCTCTATATTCTGGTGATATCCGCAATGCTGTTGTGTGCCGGGTACACCGTGGGTCAACCCGCAGCCTGGTTGATCATCATCGGCGCCTGGGGCTTTGCTTGCTCCGATCTGGCGGTAGCGCGACGACAGTTCATCACACCGCAGTCCCGGCTGACATCTGTGTGGGGCACACCGCTGTATTTTTTATCGCAGATGGTGCTGGCCAGCACAGTGGCACTGGTATAACTCAGCGGTAGAGCGCCAATGTGGTGTTGTGCACGATATCGCGCCACTCCTGCAATGACATATTGGCCAGCAACACCCCCTGCCGGCTGAAACGGGCGCCGGACTGTTCCCTTGTGACGGTAAATACACACAGGCTGTCGACACAGCGCAATGCCATCGCTACGACCATATCGGGCGCCTCATTCCAGTTTTCAGGCTCTCCGCGTGAATAGATCACCGTGACGGGAAACGCACCAACCGGCCCAATAATACGAATATTGCCGAGCTGCATAGCCAATGCGTTTCTCACCTCCAGCACCAGCCAGTCCCGGGAAACGCCGCGCGGTAGAGAGATGTCGCCAAGGGTACTGGTGCGCGGCTTGGCAAACTGCACAGGCGTCACCGTATTACGCATAGTCATTGTCGGCGGCACGACAAGTAAACCCACCAACACAAGTGCCAGCGCGGTGCGAGCAGGCCACCTTAACGATTTTAAGCGGTGCTTGAACCTGACCCAGGCGGTGCCAGATGGCATCAGAGCAGACCTTCCCTGCTGCCCGAGATCCTTGGGGATCAACGGAGGGATATCCTGAGGCGACTCGGGGCGAAAGCAGGGGCGGGCCTCCCGCAGTAGGCTATTGTTGGCTGACAGGGGCAGGCTGAGCAACACTTTTCGCAATACCTGCCGTACCCGGCGGGTGTTTTTCGGTCTGTTTTTGGGATCCTTTTCCAGCAGCACATCGATAATATTTACCAGTGGGTCCGGGAGTTCCACATCACCGGTAACAATCTCTATCAATGGTTTGGGTGGACGCTTTGTCAGCAGATCGGGATCGAGTGTTCCATCGCGAAAAAACGGCTGCTCGCCGCACAGCATTCGAGACAGAAGCGCCCCCAGCGCAAACAGATCTGCACGCTCATCAAGGGTATTGCCGAGGAACTGCTCTGGCGACACCGCCGATAAACTACCCGCCGCCCAGCGACTGGCAGGCCCCTCGGAGGTGGTTCTGGAAATACCAAAATCAGTGAGCTTGGCCCTGCCATTCTCGCCGATCAGCACGTTCCCGGCTTTTACATCGCCGTGCACAATATGGTTCTGCCTGGCGAGCGCCAGCGCACCGGCAACATCGGCACCTACTGTCAGAACACTGGCCAGAGACGGACGCACCGCAGTGAGGAAATCTTCCAGACTGCATCCCGATACGTACTCCATCACCATCGCCAGGTGCGTACCGGATTCAATGACATCATGAATCTGTACAACTTTGGGGCTCTGAATGCTGGCAACTATCTGCGCCTCTCGCAACAACTGCTTGCGCGCGGCACGCGTCGCTGGCAGACGGTATATCTTGATAGCCACGCGGCGGTGCAGGCGCTTGTCATAACCTAAGTAAACGCTGCCCTGACCACCCTCATTGATCAATCGGAGGATGCGATACGGCCCTACAACGTTATCCATAACAGTGACTTAGCCCAATGCACCGGGCAACTTGCGCAGGCGGCTGCGCAAGCTGTTGTGAGACACCCGCAGATGACGCGCGACGCTAGCGCTGTCACCGGCGTGCTCCGCCATCAGGCGCTGCAGCTCCTGTGGTGGAATTTCACTGGCCAGACAGTAGCGCGGGGATGATTCAATGCGGCGGTACACAGCCGCGCGGGAAACACTCAGTTGCTGCGCGACCCGGGGAACCTCACAGTCATTTTCATGCATAGCCCGATCGAACGTCGCATCATCGATATCCTGCATCCTGCGACGCCGAACCCGGCCGGAAAATGACGACAGCGAACCCGGACTCAGTATCGCGGCCTGCAGCACCTCATTCATCACCGGCCGCGCCTCACTGGCCATCACCACTTGCTGGGCAAAGTTTGCCAGTTCGCGCACATTGCCCGGCCACTGATAGGACAGAAATGCATAAAACAGAATGGCCCAGGCTGCGATGTCAGTAGCGGCGCTATCTACCTTGGGCAGCAGATCCGGGCGCCCCGTCTCAGCGGCGCTGTTTTGTAGAAAATACAGCAGCAACTCGCCGATATCTTCGGGGTGCTCCCGCAGTGCAGGCAGAAGAATCTCACAGGCACCAAGACGGTGGCGCAAGGCCGCTTTGAAATCACCGCCTTGACCGTCCAGCGCTGCATCCGTCGCGGAAATCACGCGCACATCAAGCTGTCGAATTGGGCCTCCGACAGCCTGGATCTCCCGCTCTTGTAAGGCGCGTAATAGCTGTGGCTGAACGTCCAGAGAGGCATCACCGATCTCGTCCAAAAACAATGTGCCACCCTCGGCCTGCTCAAAATATCCGGAGGCCGCTTGATGGGCTCCGGTAAAAGCGCCTCTGGCGCTGCCAAACAACGCCGCCGCGGCCAAGTCACTGGGTATGGCGGCCATGTTTACGCTCACCATCGGCTCTGTCGCCCTGCGACTGGCGCTGTGAATAGCTGTGGCAACCAACTCTTTGCCTGTTCCGGTCTCTCCTCGCACCAGCACATCCAGATCGCTCTCACCGGCGCGAGCAACCTGCTCGCGAATATCGACCATACATGCGCTACTGCCGCGCAATGGGCTGTCGGCAACGCGGTCTGTGGCAAATGGCGACCCGCTGCGCCCCACGCGCAGAAGCAGCACAATACTGTGGCCCAACATCACGGGTAGACCTACGCGCAATTGTTCCCACTCGATCTCCACGCTGTCGTAAAGTTCAGTGGACCCGAGACGACAGCGGCTGGATGCGTCAAAGCGGCGCACAACCAGGCGCTTGCCTCGCAGCGTGAACTGCAGGGCTTTGCGACTGACATAGGGATCGTTTAGCGGAGCAGGGCTCTGGTTGTCGGGGTGGTCAAACATCGGGCTTCGTCTGCCCAGCACCCAGGGGGCATTACCCGATTGCTGCGGCACCACCGCGCGCTGCCCGATACGAGAGCTATCGGGATGGAAAATAACCGTGAGCACGAGTTCCTGCCCGCCATAATTACCCGCCATAGAGGCAATAATTGAGGGCAGTGTCACCTCCGAGTCTGTTGGCGTCCGCATGATATTTATCCTGCGCGCTTGCGTGTTGTTATCAGTATTTTTCTAAAGCTTAGCAGCTCTTGAGAATACTGCCGCTGCGGATGGCATCTGCGGCCTGTGCGCCAAATGTTGCGGCTTATTCCGACAATTGCCGGCGGTAGCGCTGCCAGTCAAAGGCTGGCCCCGGATCTGTTTTTCTTCCCGGGGCAACATCACTGTGACCGACTATCTTCTGCACCGACATATCCGGATAGTGTTCGATCAGACAGTGAGTGACCCCCGAGAGGGCCGTATACTGCGCGTCGGTGTAGGGATCATCATCGGCCCCCTCCAGTTCAATCCCGATGCTGAAATCATTGCAGTTGCTGCGCCCCTCAAAGCAGGACTCCCCCGCGTGCCAGGCGCGATCATCAAAATTGACGAACTGTAGCAATTCACCACTGCGCCGGATCAGGAGATGCGCAGAGACCTGGACACCGCGAATTTCCTCAAAATAAGGGTGCTCATCCCAATCCAGACGATTGGTGAAAAACCGTTCGATACAATCCCCGCTATAACACCGGGGCGGCAGCGAAATATTATGGACAACCAACAACTGGACGGCACAGCCTGCCGGTCGCAGCCCATAGTTTGGCGAGGGCGCTCGACGCGCCTCTCGCAGCCAACCCTGCTCCACGGTGTATCTCATATCTGCTGCTTTCCTGGACGACATGCGCCATAGGGCTTGAAGCTGCCAGTCTACCTACCGTGAAATAATAGGTCACGGAGATTGGTCACCACACAACAGCCAACTGCGTCGCCGGGATTAACAGCCGCTGCAGCAAACTGCTACAATCGCGGCACCTTAATTTGTATGCAATGAACGCCCTATGCTCCCGAGCGAACCAGAAATGATCGACGTCGACCCCACTGTTGTCCAACGCAATGTGCGCGCTGCACTGGAGGAGGACATCGGGAGCGGAGATATAACCGCTGCCCTGATTGATCCGAAGTCGCATGCCACAGGGCGGGTAATCACGCGTGAGGACGGTGTGTTGTGCGGCCAGCCATGGGTGAATGCGGTGTTTGCTGAACTTGACAGCAACGTCAGCATTGAATGGCACTACCGCGATGGACAACTGATCAAAGCGGGCGACACCCTGTTCTCATTTCAAGGCCCCGCTCGCAGTTTGCTGACGGGTGAGCGCTGCGCGCTGAATTTTCTGCAATTATTATCAGGTACCGCCACAACCTGCAGGCGCTACGCCAATCTTGTAGCCAGCACATCTGTGCGCTTACTCGATACACGCAAGACTATCCCGGGGCTACGCATCGCGCAAAAGTACGCCGTGCACGCCGGAGGCTGCCACAATCACCGCATTGGCCTGTACGACGCGTTCCTGATCAAGGAAAACCACATTTCCGCCTGTGGCAGTATTAAAGCCGCGGTTGCGACAGCGCGTAAAAACGCACCGGGAAAGCCGGTAGAAGTGGAAGTGGAAAGCTTTTCGGAATTGGAAGAAGCGTTGGCCGCCGCCTGTGACCGGGTAATGCTGGACAACTTTTCACTGACACAAACCGCAGATGCTGTTGCACTGGCGGGCGGGCGCGTCGAGTTGGAGGCCTCCGGCAACGTCACCGAGGACACCCTGCTGGCAATTGCGCAAACCGGGGTGGATTTTATATCCATCGGCGCCCTCACCAAGGACTGCAGAGCGCTGGATCTCTCCATGCGCCTGCAGTAGGCCCCATCACCCTGGCAGAAAGCGTCTTTTTAAAGCAGGGGGCGCTTACTGACGATAACGCCGTTGTTATCGGCGTAGACATAGTCTCCTGCAGTTATATTCACTCCAGCGATCTGCAAATCAATTCCGCGCTGACCCACGCCCAGTTTTTCTGTCTTGATCGGGCAGCAACCCAGCGCCTGAACGCCCAGTGGCGTGCGGCCAATTTCGTCCACATCCCGGATAACGCCGTTGATAATCAGGCCTGCCCAGCCATTGGCCGCCGCCTTTTCGGCCAGCATATCGCCGAGCAATGCCCGTCGACGCGAGCCGCCGCCATCCACAACGATGACACGACCGAGCCCCTCCTCACCCACACACTCTTTCACCAGCGAGTTATCCTCATGGCATTTGATGGTGACAACCTGCCCGCCAAACTGCCGGACCTGGCCGTAGTTGATCCAGGGAAGCTCGAGCGCAACCACTTCGGGCGCTTCGTCAGATAGGTCGGGAGTCGATATTGAAGTCATAGCAAGGTTCCAGTGGTCCGAGTTGGCCGCATTATACGATAGTGCTGCAACAAACCGGAGTCCTCTGCTCCGAGGTGCGGGCGCTGCCCCACAATATAAAAGTAAACCAACACCACGCCCCCCCAGATGACCTCTCAATTGGTAGATAGCGGCAAATTTCCCTGACTACCGGCCTGCCTGACAGTATTGGCAAGCGCCGCATTGTGAGTATAATTCGCTCAGCCGATAGCACATAAAATTATCATTCACATAGTGAATGCGGAGTCGCTCGTGAAAGTGAACCGAATTGATCTCAACCTGCTGGTCTACCTGGACGCCCTGCTGCGTGAGCGCAATGTCACACAGGCCGCCAACCAGTTGAACTTATCGCAGCCCGCCATGAGCAATGGACTGCGCCGTTTGCGCGAGCTGTTTAATGACCCGTTACTGGTCAGGACCAGCGAGGGCATGACACCCACAGAGCGTGCGCTCGAACTCGAACCCATGGTGCGTGAGGTGCTGGGGAAAATCGATCACGCAGTGCAACCGCGAGGCGATTTCGAACCCGGTGAGGCTCAGCGCGTGTTTCGCATCATGGCCAGCGATTACGCCGAATCCACCCTGCTACCGAGTGTGCTGGGAAAATTACGCACGCAGGCGCCGGGCTTGACGCTGGATATTATGACCCCTTCTGACGTCAGCTTTCTGGATGTGGAGCGCGGTAAAGTGGATATGGTGATCAATCGCTTCGATTCGATGCCGCAGTCCTTCCACCAGATTCATTTATGGAACGACAGTTTTACCTGCGTGCTCAGCCCGAACAATCCGGTGTTGAAGAAATTTACTCTGGAAAATTATCTCAAGGCCAACCATGTCTGGGTCAGTAAAACAGGCATGGGTGTCGGGGTGGGCGTAGACCCTGATGATGTACAACGCCTGGGCTGGGTGGATCTGGCATTGAACAAAATTGGCAAGAAGCGCCAGATTCGGGTATTCACACGGCACTACCAGGCCGCGATGACACTGGCAGAACAGAACGATCTGATTGTGACACTCCCGACGCGGGCCGCACAGCTGAAGCTGAACAACCCGCGCGTGGTGTTGCGCGATCCACCGCTGGAAATTCCACCGCTGGAACTGAAGATGGCCTGGAGCCCATTGCTGCAACATAATCCCGGCAATAAATGGCTGCGAAAACTCATCGCCGATACTGCCAGAGAACTGGACGGACTGGAGGCGACTCCCTGAGCGCATTCACCGTTTTAATGCCGGTGATTGAAGTGATTGATTCGCTAATTTTTGGTCTGCCACCTAAAATCACGGCTATATCACGGGTTTAACCGTGCCAGTCGTCAACAAAGAGGTTTCACAATGACTGATCGCATCCAGCAAGGTGGCTTACAGATAGCACCAGTACTCCACCAACTCCTGGAGGAGGACATCTGCCCGGGCACTGGCGTTAGCGCCGAACAATTCTGGCTCGGGTTGGAATCACTGGTGAACACACTGGGCCCGCGCAATCGCGAGCTGCTGGAAACACGTGATCAATTGCAGGCAAAGATCGACGCATGGCACCAGGCAAATGGCGGCCCGGATTACGACAAATCTGCCTACAAGACGTTCCTCGAAGAGATCGGTTACCTATTGCCCGAGGGCGAGGACTTCCAAATCAACACCACAGGGGTCGATGACGAAGTCGCCTTACTGGCAGGGCCACAACTGGTAGTGCCGGTGATGAATGCACGGTACGCGCTCAATGCGGCGAATGCGCGTTGGGGCAGCCTTTACGATGCACTCTACGGAACGGATGTCATTCCCGAAACCGATGGCGCTGAACGCGCAGGTGCCTATAACCCGGTGCGCGGTGAGAAAGTGATCGCCTATGCCAAGCATTTTCTGGACAGCCACTGCCCGCTGACCGGTGGCAGTCACGCAGACGCCACCGCTTATGCCATCGTCAGTGGCGCCCTGCAGGTAACACTGGGAAATGGAGAGAAACGAGCATTGCAGGCACCGGAGCAACTGTGCGGCTACAGCGGCGATGCACCAACACCTGCCAGCGTTCTGCTGGTCCACAACGGTCTGCATATTGAGATCCAGATTGATCCGTCCAGCGCTATAGGAAAAACCGATAGCGCCGGTGTAAAAGACGTAGTGCTGGAAGCTGCGCTCACTACAATTCAGGATTGCGAAGACTCTGTTGCAGCCGTCGATGCTGAGGACAAAGCCGTCGCGTACGCCAACTGGCTGGGACTGATGCGCGGCGACCTCAGCGACAATTTTTCCAAGGGTGGTAAAACCGTCACTCGTCGCCTCAATGCGGACCGACGCTTCACTGCACCCGATGGCACAGAACTGGTTCTGCCTGGACGCAGCCTGATGTTCGTGCGCAACGTCGGCCATCTGATGACCACGCCAGCAGTTCTCGATGCAAACGGTGCCGAGATTCCGGAAGGCATCATGGACGGCTTGTTTACCTCAATGATCGCACTGCATGACCTGAATAAAACGGACGGCGACAGCCGCAATTCACGTCAGGGTAGCGTCTACATAGTGAAGCCGAAAATGCACGGCCCGGACGAAGTCGCATTCACCTGCGAGCTGTTTGATCGTATAGAAGACATCCTGGGAATGGCGCGCAACACATTGAAAGTGGGCATCATGGATGAGGAGCGTCGCACCACCATCAACCTTAAAGAGTGTATTCGCGCGGCGAAAGAGCGTCTGGTGTTTATCAATACCGGATTTCTGGATCGCACTGGAGACGAGATACACACCAGCATGAAAGCAGGCGCAATGACGCCCAAGGGTGCGATGAAGCAGGAGCCGTGGATCAACGCCTACGAGGACTGGAACGTTGACACAGGCCTGCGCTGCGGCCTGCTGGGCAAGGCCCAGATCGGCAAGGGTATGTGGGCGATGCCGGATTTGATGGCCGACATGATGAAAAACAAAATCGCCCACCCGCAGGCGGGCGCCAGCACGGCATGGGTACCCTCTCCCACCGCCGCGACACTGCACGCGATTCACTACCACGAGGTGAATGTCGCTCAACGCCAGCAAGAACTGCAAGGTCAGGCGCGCGCCTCACTGGACGATATCCTCAGCATCCCGCTCAAAGGTGCCGCCGGACTCACTGAGGACGACATTCAACGAGAGCTGGACAATAACGCACAGGGCATACTTGGCTATGTGGTGCGCTGGATTGATCAGGGCGTTGGCTGCTCCAAAGTGCCGGATATACACCATGTTGGCCTGATGGAAGACCGTGCCACATTACGGATATCCAGCCAACATATCGCCAACTGGCTGCATCACGGTGTGTGCACGAAGGAACAGGTGCGTGAAACCATGGAGCGAATGGCCGCCGTGGTGGATACGCAGAATGCCGGGGACCCCGCCTACCGAAATATGGCACCGGATTTCGACAGCAGCATTGCGTTTCAGGCAGCCTGCGATCTGGTGTTTCTCGGCGAGGAACAGCCCAGCGGTTACACCGAGCCGGTACTCCACGCTCGGCGCAGGGAAGCTAAAGCCAGTCAGGCGTAGAACCGGGTTCTCCCGCGGATTCACCTCCCCGGAGCTATCTTGCCACCCAAAAAAAGCCCGGCATCTGCCGGGCTTTTTTATTTCGGTAGCCCCAGAGGATCATCCCCTGCAATTGGCCGGTAAATACTTCGCCGGAACTTCAGGCGTTGAGTCGTCGCTCGCCCCGTTTATACACTCCCAACTCATGGTGCCATCATCATTGATCGAACCAGACAGCTGGAAAACTGCAATAGAATTGATGTTCTTCACGGTGCCATCCCAAACGCTGGTGAAGATACCCACACCCAGGTGTATGGATGAGCCATCCACCGGCGCGCTGGGGTAAGCATCTATTTTCCACATCACATCACTGTAGGCGATTCGGCTGCTTGTATTGATGCCAAAATTTATCGTGTCGTCCGGGAAGCCCCCGTTAGCTGCCACATACTCCGCAATGGTAGCCTTACCCTCAGCCAGTACGGCCAGCGGTTCAGTCATCTTGGAACGAACAATATAGTCCTGATAGGCTGGCAATGCGATGGCCGCCAGTACGCCGACAATCGCAATAACAATCATCAGTTCGATCAGTGTAAAACCCCGTTGTGATTTGGATAGAGTGCCCATTTATGTATCCCCTTGTTATATGATTAGACGCCCCCTCGTCCATCTACCATTCTGCAAACGCTTGGGCTAAAAACCGTAAAGCAGATACCGTGCCAACAACCCAGCACTGCCAAAACGCATTATTTTATTTATATAATTCAATTGCTTAAAGAATTTCAAACCTGAGAGAATCGGGTTTTCAGTGATGTTTCTACAGGCGTCAAAAATGATGAGGCTCGGCGAATATGTGACATTTTTTGTCACAATGCGGCACCCTGTGTCGCTCGACAAACTCAGGGGATCAAAAGTCTATCGCGGCCTCCGGGGCAGCGGGTGCGTTGGAATACCTAGCCGGCGCGTCGGTCGTTGGGGTTGGAGCTGTCCTTGAACTGCAGGTTGGTCAGTTGCTCAGAGAGAAGCCCGATAAGAAACATCACCATTCCCGCAAGGACTAACAATGTACTCATATTGGTAAAGCGCCAACCGGAGCTCATCACTGTTAAGAAGTAATTCAGAAAACCCAGACCCGACACTATCACGGCGGCGGGAAAGTATATTTTCAGCGGTGAATAGAGTGTCCCCACCTTGAATATAATCAACAGAAAACGGATGCCGTCCTTCACCATACTGATGTGGCTTTTACCGAGGCGCTTCGACACGGTGATGGGAACAAAACCCACAGAGTAACCCGCCCGAAAAAACGCCATGGTTGAGGTGGTAGGGTAGCTGAAGCCATTGGGCAACAGGTAGAGAAAGCCCAGAAACTTTCTGCGATCAGCACAGCGGAACCCTGAGGTCAGGTCATCGATCTTGCGGTTGACCATCCAACTGGCAAAATTGTTGTAAAACGTATTGGCGCTCCAGCGGGCTACACTGGCTTGTGAATCACGGCCACTGCGTGCGCCCACCACCAGGTCGTAACCCTCATCGATCTTGGCCAATAGCCGGTCAATATCCGCCGCACTGTGCTGGCCATCGCCATCCATAAACACCAGGTAATCGCCTTTAGCGGCACGTGCGCCGGCTTTGACAGCTGCACCATTGCCCTTGGAATAGGGATGCGTAATCACCCTTACCCCCGCATCGATACACACTTGCTCTGTGGTATCGGTGGATCCGTCGTTCACCACGATGATCTCGGCGTCCGGGTGGTGCTCAATTAACTCGGGCAGCAGTCTTGCGAGACCAAGCTCTTCGTTTTTAGCCGGAATTACGATGGATACTTTCAAGGGGTAGCTCTCCAGGTCCCTGGCTCTCCAGGTCCCTATTTTTCCAAATACAATGCCAGCGTCTGTTGCTCGCCTACCGTCAACTTACCCTGCTCATCCAATTCTTGCAAAGTCGCGATGACGGTCTGCACCTCCTCCACCTTGCCCAACGCGGTGGCGAAATGCAATTTCATCAGCAAGCCGCGCGTATTATCCGGGGACAGGGCCAGATACCGCTCAATATAGGCGTAGGCATTATCATACCTTTGCAAGGCATTCTCCAGCACTGCCAGATTTGAATATATGTTGGCAGAAGCCTTGCGTTTGAAACCGTCCTCCAGATATATCTGGGCGAGGCGGTCGGCAAACCGGACGCGATCAAACTGGGGACAGCGATCGTTCTGGAGCAGACGAACCATTGTTAGCAACGTGGTCACCGACCGGAAGGGCCGCTGGGGATTTTCCCTGGCCAGTGCATCGATCGTCTCGGATGCGACGGGGGTACCCGCCATACAGCTCAGCGCCAGATTGCGAATTTCATAGTCTCCGCGCAGCTGCTGTGAGCTGGCAGCATTAGCGCTCGCCTGAAATGACAACTTGGAATAGTGATGCGCAGCCTCAGCCTGCCCCAGCTCGGCCATATACCTGGCCATATCGGTGTTGGCGCGGGGGGAATTGGGGTGGGCATTCAGGTGGTTCAGAATCAGCATAGGGCGACTCGACCAGATCTGTACTTGTGAGCTGGTCAGGAAGGACAGCAGTAACAGCCATAGGGCAAGGCACACCAGCAGCGGCGCTTTCGGCTCCGGCCATTTCTTGACGAGGGCTGCGAACAGCGCTCCAAGAGCTAACAGCAGCCCTATTGAAGGAAAATAATTGCGGTGCTCAAAATACAGTTCAAGCGGCAGAACCGTAGACTCTACACTGTGGCCGAGTACAAACCAGGCGATGCCAAATACAAACCAGCGGCCCGCCCGCCAACACAGGGCTGCGCCGCAGACTACCACCAGCAGCAACCATGCAATGACGGCATAGAGTGTCGACGCCGGGTCAAACAGGCCGCGCGACAATAGAACATCGTCGTGGTAAAGCCCCATTCTGGCGGTTTGCGGATAGGCCAACTGCGCGACATAGTCCCAGACAATGCGCGATTGAGTGAACAACCGCTCATCCAGTGTAAATTCCCTGCCTCCAAAGCGTGACGCAAGGTAGTCCCACCCAAGCAATAACGCAGCCGACATCGCAATCGCGCCGATGGCGATGAGGGAGTATGACAACCCTCGCAGCCAGTGAATAACGTCGCCATTGCGACCGGCAAACTCCAGCCAGAGAACTTCCAGCAATAACAACACAGGCACCAGCACGATGGCGTTTTCCTTGGAAAACAGCGCAATCACCAGGAATATCGGCACTGGCAGAAAACGCCACAGACCGCTCTTGCCGGCCATCTGGCCAAAGCGCCAGTACAGGTAGCTGATCGTCGCCAGCAGCATAAAAAACGTCGCCAGCATAGCCATTCGCTGTACGGCATAGAGCACCGTACTAACCAGCAACGGATGCAGCACCCAAGCCGCACCCAATAACACAGCGAGAACGCGGTAACCGGGCACCTTCACAAAACGAAACAGCAGCCAGAACAACCAGATTACTAATCCGCCATTCAGCAAGTGCAAAACAATATTAATCTTCTTGCTGCCAGTAATGCCCTCATCCAGATACATCTTTTCGAGCACGAAGCTCGTCATCGACACAGACCGCCCAAGCACACCGGAGTTGTCGCCAAAAATATAGTCAAAAGCCAGCTCCGGGTGATTTTTGACATCGCCAATCACCATCACGCTGGAGCGATCATCGAGGAGCTCCGGCCCGTGAATACCCGGCCAGTAGATCCAGAGGCCAATAACAAACAGCAGGCCCGCGAGCATAAGAGCGCCTGCAGTACCAGGCCAAAAGCGCTCTGAAAGGGGTGTCTTTGCGCCCATCATTGGTCGAACAGCGCTCTAAGCACTGGTAACTCGCGCCGCAAAGGATCACGCCGCATCCACTCCCGCAGCGCTTCATAGGTGCTGGCCGAGTCATCCGTGCCATGATATTGAACGAGGTAGGCAGACATACGGGGGCTGTCTGTGTTCCTGGCTTGAGCGCGCAGTAGCAAGGGAAATAAACTGGCCTTCTGCGCTGGAGCTGTCGCCATAATAAAGCGGTACTGGAAACCCACGATATTTGCCTTGTGCGGATAGCGCTCGACAAGCAAATCCAACAGGGCGGCCACGCGATCCCTCTCCGGCTTCATCGCAGGCTTCAGAGAAAAATTCACCAGTGCGCCCAACGCCGTGCGATCCGAAGATTGCAGGCGACGCGTCTTCGCCAATTCTGTCATTACGCCCAACCAGTCGTTTTCCTGTGCCAGAGCAGGAAAATACAGGGTATCGAGCTGATACAACATCACCAATGCAGAAAAATTGCGTTCATCCAGGCTGCGCATTCTCTCGAAGTAGCCGCGAGATGTAACAGCCAGCGCACGCTGCTGATCGGCATCCAGCCCGAGCGCCTGCGCCCGTTGGAAGCGCTTGAACAATACATTTGCGTAGAAAAAATTGGCCCGGGGAGATTGCGGGTGATTTATAACATTGTAGCGCGCCAGACTCTCCTCATCGCTCCAGGCCGTTGTTCGGACAAACAATAGCGCAACCAGCAGGCAGAGCACGCCCCCCACGACGGTGCGCAGGCGGAGTCGA
Organism: Halioglobus japonicus; assembly: GCA_902705825.1. Taxonomy (GTDB): domain Bacteria; phylum Pseudomonadota; class Gammaproteobacteria; order Pseudomonadales; family Halieaceae; genus Marimicrobium. Next base: position 139,315 of record CACSIL010000023.1, read on the forward strand.
TCAAACCGGGAGACACACCTGAGAATCCCCACACCCGCCAGTACAGCAAACCCCATACTCGGCAGGTAATTGCGGTGCTCAAATACCATCTCCAAAGGCAGCACCGTGGATTCCATAGTGTGTGCGACCAGGTAAAAGAACAAGGCGAAGGCTATCAACGGATAGCGTCTGTGCCATATTGCCGCAGCACTGAGCACAACTAGCCAGGCGAGCATAGAAAAGAACGTCGTAAAAGGTGCCCACAAGCTGCTAGAAATCAGGAAATCATCGTGGAAAAAACCCATGCTCATGATATTGGGCACCAGCATCCAACTCAGGTATTGCCACAATGCCCGACCTTGAGTCAGCAGGCGTTCAGGCAGTGTAAACTCGCGCCCGCCATAGCGACCTTGAAGTATCTCGGGCGCCACCAGATACAGCGCTACAACCAGCAGCACCGGCAATAGCAACAAAAGCCAGCCGCACCACACCAGGGGTGTACGCCGCTTGCCACCCCAGACTCCGCGAAACAGCGTGACCTCAATCACTACGATCAACCACGGCAACAGTGCGCCATTTTCTTTCGACAGCACTGCAAAAACAGCGAGCAGGCCCAGCCAGAGCAACGCCGCCAACACTTCTCCCGGCCCGGCCCCCGAACTGGCCCAGCGCAGGCGATAATGCGTGAACACCAGGAGGCCGGCGAGTGTGAACATAGTCGACAGTTGCGCCATACGTTGCACGGCATACAACACCGTCGACACGTGAATGGGGTGCAACAGCCAAATCGATGCTGCGATCAATGCTACAAGTCTGCGCTGATGAGGGTTCAAGCGATGTGTGCGCAATGCTGGAGCTTGCAGCACCACCAGCGCGAACAGGAATAGTAGTGCGCCGATACCCACGTGTATGGCCACATTGGTCGCTTTGAGGCTGAATGGTGTGAAAGCGCCAGCCGCAGCGTGGTTAACCGCAAAAGTCAGCATCGCAACGGGACGCATCAGAATACTGGAGTAGGAACTCAGGACAGCTGCACGCCAGTCATCATAGGTCAGGCCGTCGATCTGTACTTGCTGATTGGCAAGCAGGTTTGGCTCGTCGTCGAAGAAAAGCGGGCCGTTCAGCGCGACCCCGTAAGCAAGCAGACACACCAGCAAAACCAGTGCCCCTAAAAAGAAGGGTAAACGACTCCTTTCAATACTACTTTGCAAAACGCGCGATCCAGAAGATTCCATAAAGATTCGCCGAATTGGTTGTTACGAAAAATGCTATTAAACAACGAAAAAAAGCCCGGCATGCCGGGCTTTTCAGTCTCACTGCTTGGTTAGATTATATTAACCGCGGCAGTTAGCTGGCAGGTACTTGGTCAAAATTGGGTTGCTGTCTCGGCCGCTGTCGTCACCGGGTATACACTCCCAAGTCATAGTGCCATCTGCATTTCGCGAGCCCGACAACTGGAATGCCAGAGTGGTATCGCTTCGTGCGCCACCGTTCCAAACGTTGTCACGAACGTTGGCAACGATTCGGACTGTTTCGCCCACTGCTACATCTTCGATAGACAGTTCCTTGAGGATATCGCTGTCGCGCTCTGAAGTGTTGATACCAAATGCTTCTGCGCCTGACGCTGAAGGTGGGTATCCGCCGTTGGCGGCCACATACTCGGCGATCGTAGTCTTCGCTTCTGCCAAAGCAGCCAGAGGTTCAGACATTTTGGAACGTACAATGTAGTCCTGATAAGCAGGCAGCGCGATGGCTGCGAGAATGCCGACGATCGCAATAACGATCATCAGTTCGATAAGAGTAAAACCCTGTTGAGATTTTTTCTGAATTGTCATGATACTTCTCCGCTTTAAGTTAAAACATGCACCGATGATTTCGAAAGCCTCATCGGAACAAGCCATTTGCAGAATTGGTAACAGCAGATTGCGTGCCAACAAATCAATTTCATCAAATCTAATTTTATTTATTTATAAATTTCAATGACTTAATAGAATAATCAATGGTCAGGGTAAATTTCAAACAGAATTTGGGCACGACCTCCGGATTGCCACGCAGGGTAAAATTGTGACGAAATTTGTCACATTGCGACGCTCTGCGTAGGTTTCTCGCCGATTCCACACACTACACACGGCGACACTTATAACGCACCTTCCCTACCCAGCATAGAGTTACGCTTGCAACCGAAANCCCCTGAAAAAATAGCGTAAAACACTGTCGGTACTGCGCCAAATGGACTACCCAGCGCGCACTGGTTCACAAATCTGTGCCTTATAGCCCACAAAAACGGCTTCATTCTTGCTGCAGGTAGTGCAGTAGTTTAGTCTCCAGCCAAAGTAGCACTTTCAGGATCGGGGCATGGACAATCGTCGTACAACCATCGTTATTAATAAGAAGTTCCAGTATCAGTACTCGTTGTTGATCGTCGCGTTGGCCGTGCTGCTGGTCAATGGCTTCATTATTATACGTATGCTGGTTCCCGGAAACGAGCCTCTGGACCTATCCACAACCTCTGCCATTGCGCTGGCGCTGGTTGAGTTGCTCCTTATTGGTGCTATCTGGTACGGCAGTCTTAAAGCCAGCCATCGTATCGCCGGCCCGGTATTTGTCTTTGCGCGTGAAGTGACTCGATTGGGCGAGGGAGACCTGAACGCCTCTATTGCACTGCGAGAGAACGATATGTTCCAGGCCGAGGCGCAACAGATGAACGATAGCTTTGTCGCGCTGCGTACCCGTATTGCGACGATCAAGCATCTGTCTGCTCAACTACAGACAGCGCTCGATTCCGGCACTGATGTCGGGCCACTGGTAGAGAAACTGGCGGCTGAGCTGTCACTTTTCACCAGCGAAAACAAAAGCTGAAAAATTGGTAATGATCAACAGAAGTAATGGGTAACACAATGAACAACAACAAGGGCTTTACCCTGATCGAGCTGATGGCCGTGGTGTCTATCGTCAGTATTCTGGCCGTGGTCTCAATGGCCACTTACTCCGACTATGTGGTGCGCAGCAAAGTGGGGGAAGGGATGGTGTTTGCCTCGGAGGCAAAAACCTCAGTCACCGACTACTACTACAATATGCAAAAACTGCCCACAAACAACAGTCAGGCCGGTTTACCGGAACCTGAATCATATGATCAATACAACTTCATCCGCAAACTGGAAGTGTCCTCGACTGAACCTTTCGGCGCCATTACTATCACTTTCAAGATTCCTGGCACCAACGCCGACAGCAAGGAGTTACAGCTTATCCCGTCCACAAAAGATGGACTCATGACCTGGACCTGCCTTCCCCCGGAAGAAAATGGCATAGATAACAATCAGGTACCGCCAAATTGTCGCGGCTGAACCGCTACCGCTGAGGACTTGCAGATTGGTATAATTTGCCTGTAATCAGAGGCTGCCTGCAAGCTGATCGGTGGTTATACTTACACGTCTATAATGCCAATATATATGTATGTGTAAATGAAGACGTCTCAGCTGAGACAGGAGCGGTTTTTTAATGAACGATAAAGCAATTGGGCAGCTCAGCGGTCTGGCCGGACGCCTTGTAGCCGAATCGCTGATCAACGCTCAACTCGCCGTCGAAGCGCAGAAAGAGGCCATTCTTGAACGTATGCATTTCGTTCAGTACCTGGTCGAACGAAAAGGCGTGGATGGCTGGCGGGTCGCCGAGGTAGCCTCGCACGAATTCGGCGTACCGCTGTTCGATATAACCGCAATCAACGCAGATACGCTACCTGTCGGGCTGGTCGAACCCAACCTGGTGAGCAAGCACCACGCGCTGCCATTATTCCGCCGTGGCAACCGCCTGTTCATCGCTGTCTCTGATCCAACCAACCTCGCTGCACTGGATGAAATCAAATTCCATACGGGCATCAATACCGATGCAATCCTCGTTGAGGAAAGCGCACTCAGCAAGGCACTAGCCAAGTGGGTCGAGTCACAGGACTCCCTCACCGACGGGCTGGACGGGCTGGATGCCTCTGATCTCGACGATGTCGATATCTCGATGGGCGGTGAATCCACCGATTCCGAAGACGGTAGCGAGGCTGTCGACGAAACACCCATCGTCAGGTTTATCAACAAAGTGCTGATAGATGCGATCAAGCAAGGCGCGTCAGACATACACTTTGAGCCCTACGAGAAAAGCTATCGCGTACGCTTTCGTACGGATGGGATACTGCAGGTTGTGGTCAAGCCACCACGCAATCTTGCGCCGCGACTGGCGGCGCGGTTAAAAGTCATGTCACAAATGGATATTTCAGAGCGACGCCTGCCCCAGGATGGTCGAATCCAGATGAAGCTGTCACGCAACAGGGCTATCGATTTCCGGGTCAATACACTGCCCACGCTGTATGGTGAAAAGATCGTACTGCGGATTCTGGATCCCAGCAGCGCACAGATGGGCATCGACGCTCTGGGCTATGAGCCGGAACAGAAAGAGATGTACCTGAAGGTCTTGAACCAGCCTCAGGGTATGATACTGGTGACCGGGCCAACCGGCTCGGGTAAAACCGTTTCGCTGTACACCGGCCTCAATATCCTCAACACCGCTGAGCGCAACATCTCCACTGCGGAAGACCCGGTGGAGATCAACCTCGAGGGTGTCAACCAGGTCCATGTGAACCCCAAGGTCGGCTTGAATTTTGCCGAGGCCCTGCGCTCCTTCCTGCGTCAGGATCCGGACATCATCATGGTCGGTGAGATTCGGGACCTCGAAACCGCAGAGATCGCCATCAAAGCGGCCCAGACCGGTCACTTGGTGCTTTCGACCCTGCACACCAACAGTGCCTCGGAAACCATCACCCGTCTGCTTAACATGGGCGTACCGGCGTTCAACGTGGCTTCTTCCGTAAACCTGATTATCGCCCAGCGATTGGCACGGCGTCTGTGCAAGAGCTGCCGCGTGCCAGCAGATGATATTCCGCACGCAACGCTCATGGCGGAAGGCTTTACCGAGGAAATGCTGGATTCAGCCACTATTATGCACGCCGTTGGCTGTAAAGACTGCAACAATGGTTACAAAGGTCGGGTGGGTATCTACGAGGTCGTCAAGATCACCCCTTCCATTGCCAAAATCATTATGGAAGAAGGCAACTCACTGCAAATTGGGGCACAGGCCAGGCGTGAGGGATTTCACGATTTACGCATGGCGGCTTTGAAAAAAGTGGCGGAAGGCCTGACAAGTCTGGAAGAGGCAAATCGAATTACCGTAGACTAATAATGCCGTGACACAAGCGGTATAGGGTTATTGCAATACTAGGGCGGACACGAGCATGGCAACTAGCACAATCAAGAATGATATCTTCACCTGGAGTGGTACGGATAAATCCGGCAATACCAACAAAGGAGAAATCGAGGCCGCCAGTCAGGCTATGGCAAAGGCTCAGTTGCGCCAACAGGGTATCAAGCCCAAAAGCGTGAAGAAAAAGCCCAAGCCACTGTTCGGCGGCCAGGGCAAGGCCATCAAGGCGGCCGATATCGCCATCTTCACACGCCAGCTCGCCACCATGTTAAAAGCCGGTGTACCGCTGGTACAGAGTTTTGAAATTGTCGAGGACGGGCTGGAAAAACCGCGCATGAGGGACCTGGTCAAAACCATCCGGGGTGATGTCGCTTCTGGTAGCGGCCTAGCACCGTCGCTGGCCAAGCATCCGCGCTATTTCGATGACTTGTTCTGCAGCCTGGTCGGCTCCGGCGAAGACTCGGGTACCCTGGAAGTCATGCTCGACCGCGTCGCCAGCTACAAGGAAAAGACAGAACAGTTAAAAGCGAAGATCAAAAAGGCCATGACGTACCCCACCGCTGTAATCTGCGTCGCGTTGGTGGTGTGCGCCATCCTGCTGATCAAAGTGGTACCGGTGTTCGCGAACACTTTCCAGAGCTTCGGCTCTGAGCTGCCAGCTTTCACGCAATTCGTCATGGATATTTCTGATTTCGTTATCGCCTGGTGGTTTGTGATGCTGATCGGAATTATCGCGATTATTTTCGCATTTCGGGAGATCAAACTGCGATCGGTGGCCTTTTCTGAAGGGCTGGACCGACTGGCACTGCGAGCACCCGTGGTTGGCGGGATCGTACACGATTCAGTCATCGCTCGATTCTCTCGCACACTGGCTACCACGTTCGCAGCGGGTGTGCCTCTGGTAGACGCGCTGAACTCTACCGCTGGTGCGGCGGGCAACTCGGTATACGCCAAGGCGATACGCCGTATCCGCGACGATGTCACCTCGGGCACCACGCTGTACAACGCTATCAAGGTAACCGGGCTGTTTCCCAATATGCTGTTGCAAATGGTATCCATCGGCGAGGAATCTGGCGCACTGGATGAGATGCTCGACAAGGTTGCAACCCACTATGAGGAAGCGGTGGACAATGCAGTAGACAGCCTCAGCTCTCTGATGGAACCGCTGATCATGTCCATTCTGGGTGTACTGGTAGGTGGCCTGATGATTGCCATGTACCTGCCAATTTTCATGCTGGGATCAGTGATCTAGGCTCGACTCGACAAAGGCGGTCCATTCATGCCAGAACTAATCGTGCCAACGGGCCTGCTTTACGCGGGCCTTTTGTGTCTGGGTTTACTCGTGGGCAGTTTCCTCAATGTCGTAATCTACCGCCTTCCCGTGATGATGGAGACACGCTGGCGGCGCGACTGTTGCGAATTACTGGAGCTGGAGCAGGAAAAACAGGACTCCCCTCTCAACCTTGCCACACCCAACTCCCACTGCCCACACTGCAAAGCAGCTATCAAGCCCTGGCAAAATATCCCGGTAATCAGCTACTTGATACTGGGTGGAAAATGCCGAAACTGCGCGGCGCGCATCTCTATACGGTACCCCATCGTCGAATTGGTCACGGGATTGATGACGATGGCACTGGGTATTTTTTTCGAGGTCTCTCCAGCTCTGCTAGGTGCCGTACTGCTCACCTGGGCTTTGATTTCGCTGACCATGATAGACGTAGACCACCAACTGCTACCCGATGACATTACGCTGCCACTGATGTGGCTGGGCCTGCTTTTCAACTTACAGGGGACGTACGTCAGCCTGAGCGATGCGGTCATTGGTGCAATGGCGGGCTACCTTATTTTGTGGACCATCTACCAGACATTCAAACTACTGACAGGCAAAGAGGGAATGGGCTATGGCGACTTCAAACTGCTTGCCGCTCTGGGCGCCTGGGTAGGCTGGCAGATGCTGCCAGAAATCATTCTGCTTTCTTCTCTGGTGGGCGCTATCAGTGGTATCGCGCTTATGTTCCTCAAACGACGCGGTAAAGAGATACCCATTCCCTTCGGCCCCTATCTGGCCGTCGCTGGCTGGCTGGCGCTACTGCTGGGTAACGGAAGTTACGGCTCCGTATTCGCACATTTCGGGATTCAGCTAATATGACTCTTGTGGTGGGTATCACCGGCGGCATCGGCAGCGGCAAATCAGCTGTCACAAAACGCCTTGAGCAATATGATATCACTGTGGTGGATGCCGACGTCGTCGCCCGCGAGATTGTCGAACCGGGCAAGCCTGCATTGACAGCCATTGCGGATCACTTCGGAGCAGACATCCTCCAACCGGATGGTCAGTTGGACAGGGCAAAGTTGCGCGCTCGCATTTTCTCTGACGAGTCTGAGCGGCGCTGGCTGGAGCAACTGACCCACCCCCTGATCGGCGAGGAAATCGTCAACCAGATCGCGGCCTCACGCAGCCCCTACACCGTGCTCAGTTCGCCTTTGCTGCTGGATACCAGCCAAAAAGCGCTAACTGACTGTGTGGTTGTGGTGGACACATCGGAGGCATTGCAAATAGAGCGCACTGTGCAGCGAGACAGTAACGATGAAGCGCAGGTCAAACGGATTATGGCCGCACAGCTGGCACGCGATGAACGGCTGTCGCTGGCGGATATCGTGATCGACAACAGCGGTTCGCTGGATGAACTCAACAGTCAGGTGGATGAACTGCACAAGGAGTTCTTGCTGCGCGCTGAGGCCAGCCGCTAGCAAGAACAGGGCGGGGAAATCCGGCGTGTTCCTGCACTCAATACCCGCCGTTCGCATGGCCGCAAGCAGGTCCGGTGAAGTACGATTCAGATTCGCTTGAACAGGTCTTCCACTGCTTCAACAATCGGTTTATTCGCAGCGGGGAACGTGTAGCTGCTGAGCTCCGGGGCGGCCACCCAGGCCATCGGTTGACCTTCCTGAGGAATCGCCTCACCGCTGAACTCCCAGACAATATGTACATCCAGCAGCACTTTCTTGTCGCCGTAATCGTGATTTATCTCCAGCAGAGCGCTGGTGCGGCCAATCGCAATACCGAGCTCTTCATGCAACTCGCGTGTCAGGGCCTGTAACAAAGATTCGCCAGCTTCCACCTTGCCACCGGGGAACTCCCACAGGTCACCCTGGTGCGCTTGGGGCGCTCGCCGGGTAATCAGGATATTGCGCTGCGCATCGAGAATGACACCCACCGCTACATGCACTATCGACATTCAGGTGCGATACTCGGCGTTGATGCGCACATAGTCGTAGGAAAAGTCTGTGGTCCATACGGCTGCCGAGGCATCACCGCGCTGCAGTTCAACGCGGATAATGATTTCCTCAGATGCCATCGCAGTAACGCCCTGTTCTTCGGTGTAAGATTGCGCGCGGCATCCGCCCTCGGCGATCAGCACATCATTTAAATACAGTGCGACGCGCTCAACCTGTAGGTCGGGCACGTCAGCGCGGCCGATAGCTGCGAGCAACCGACCCCAGTTGGGATCACTGGCAAACAGCGCTGTTTTCACCAATGGCGAGTGTGCAATCGTAAAGGCCACATCGAGACACTCCGCTTCGCTGCGCCCCCCATTCACCTGCACTGTTACAAATTTACTGGCACCCTCGCCATCGCGCACAATACCCTGGGCTAGTACGATACAGGTTTCCTCGACAGCTTCTCGCAACGCCTGGTACAGCGATGACTCGCGGTCACTGACAGGCGCATTGCCCGCCTTGCCGGTCGCCAGTAACAGACAGGCATCGTTGGTCGAAGTATCGCCGTCTACAGTGATGCGATTAAAGGAAATATCGGCTAACTCTCCCAACATCGCCTGTAATAACGGTTGCTCCACCGCCGCGTCAGTGGCGATATAGGCCAGCATGGTCGCCATATTGGGGCGGATCATGCCGGCCCCCTTGGCGATTCCGGTAACTACATACTCGCGGTCATCGCAGGTAAAACTGACGGAGTGAGCTTTGGGCCGTGTATCTGTGGTTAGTATGCCTTCAGCTGCCGCCAGCCAACCGTCATCCGACAGCGCCGCATAGGCTGCTGGCACGGCCTGTTCAAGCTTCGATACGGGTAGCGGTTCACCAATCACACCGGTTGAAAAAGGCAGTACGCTGTCTTCGTCAACACCGGCAACCGCTGCGACTGCTGCCGTGCAGGCCTGTGCTGCCGCAATACCGGCTGCGCCTGTGCCAGCATTCGCATTGCCGGTATTGATCAGCAGGTAGCGGGGCTGATGAGCACTGGCCTGTAACTTTTCACGCGCCACCGTGACCGGCGCCGCACAAAATGCATTGCGCGTAAACACCGCTGCACAATGGGTGTCAGCGGCCAGCTCCACCAGCACCAGATCCTTGCGACCCGGCGTCTTGATACCAGCTGAAACTGTACCCAGGCGTACGCCGGGCACCGCTCGCAATATTCCCACGTTGTCTTCGCCAACCGCCATATCAAATAAGGACTCTCTGAAAACTCGTAATCACAGCTTGCCGTGGCACTGCTTGTATTTTTTCCCACTGCCGCAAGGGCAGGGCTCATTCCGACCGACCTTGGGTTGATCACGAGTGTACGTCTGCGGCATGGCAGCAGGCTCGTTCGCTTGCTCTTCCTGTGGTTCAGCCTGCATGGAGGAAACCTCGGCATGCTGGAAAGCCAGCTTCTCTCGCGCCGCTTCCTCCCGCCGCTGTTGCTCAATCGCCATCGCCTCGTCCTTGCGCTGGATATGTACGTGGCTGAGAAATTTCACTACTTCATACTTGAGATTGACAAGCAATTGCTCAAACAGCTGGAACGATTCCCGCTTGTATTCCTGTTTGGGGTTTTTCTGGGCATAAGCACGCAGGTGAATACCCTGGCGCAAATGGTCCATAGTAGACAGGTGGTCTTTCCACAGCGTGTCCAGAATCTGCAACATAATCTGCTTTTCAATACGTCGCATATCGTCGCCCACTTCGGCGCTCTTGGCATCATAAGCTGCCTGCACTGCATCGATTATCTTCTCGCGCAGCGCCTCTTCATGCAGCTTGTCATCCTCGTCCAACCACTGCTGCAAGGGCAGTGAAACCGCAAACTCTGCCTCCAGCTGTTTCTCCAGGCCGGGCACATCCCATTGCTCCTCGACACTCATCGGGGGGATGTAGCTATCTATGGCGTCCATCACAACATCACGCCGAATGGTGGTGATGGTTTCGGAGATATCGGGCTCTGTCAGCAAGTCATCGCGCTGTTGATAGATAATCTGGCGTTGATCATTGGCGACGTCATCGTACTCCAGCAACTGCTTGCGTATATCAAAGTTGCGGCCCTCGACTTTGCGCTGCGCCTTTTCTATCGCATTGGTGACCATGCGGTGCTCAATCGCCTCGCCTTTTTCCATCCCTAAGGCCTGCATAAAGCCCTTCACCCTGTCAGAGGCGAAAATACGCATCAGGTTATCTTCCATCGACAGGTAGAAACGGGACACCCCTGGATCACCCTGGCGGCCCGCACGACCACGCAACTGGTTGTCTATACGACGGGACTCGTGACGCTCGGTGCCCAGAATGTGCAAGCCTCCCGCCGCGAGTACTTGCTCTTGCCGTTTCTTCCAGGACTCACGCAATTCCGCCTCTTCGGCCAGCCCTACCTCGCCCAGCGCCGCCAGTTCAGCCTCCAGGTTTCCACCCAACACGATATCGGTACCGCGCCCGGCCATATTGGTGGCAATCGTGACCACACCCGGACGACCGGCCTGGGCGATAATTTCCGCCTCCTGCTCGTGGTATTTCGCGTTGAGTACCTTGTGCTCTATTTTGGCCTTGTTAAACCGTGCGGACATCGCTTCCGATGTCTCCACGGAAGCTGTGCCGACCAACACCGGTGCTCCTTTTTCCATGCACTCCTTGACGTCAGCCACAATCGCATCGAACTTCTCTTCCGTGCTCATATACACGAGGTCATTCAGATCGGTTCGTTGCTGCGGCACATTGGTGGGAATGATCAGCACTTCCAGGCCGTAGATCGAGCGAAATTCGAATGCCTCCGTATCAGCCGTACCCGTCATACCGGCAAGCTTTTTATACAGTCGGAAGTAATTCTGGAAAGTTGTAGAAGCCAGCGTTTGGCTCTCACTCTGGATATCGACACCTTCCTTCGCCTCGATGGCCTGGTGCAAACCCTCGGACAACCGTCTCCCGGCCATGGTGCGCCCGGTGTGTTCATCGATCAGCACGACTTGTCCGTTCTGCACGATGTACTCTACATCCTTGTGGTACAGGGCATGGGCTCGCAAACCGGAGTAAACATGATGCAACAGGTTGAGGTTGGTGGCGCCGTACAGGTTATCGCCTTCCTCCAACAAACCCTCGGTGATCATCAATTCCTCGATAAACTCGTGCCCGGACTCGGTGAGTTCTATCTGCCGCTGCTTCTCATCAATTGTGTAGTGCCCCGCCTCTCCCTCTGTATCCAGTCGCAGCGACGGTATTAAGCGATTGATACGCCGATAGAGTTCTGAGCTGTCCTCCGACGCACCAGAAATAATCAGCGGTGTGCGGGCCTCATCAATCAGAATGGAATCCACTTCGTCGACAATGGCCAGCCCCAACCCCCGTGACATGCGCTCTTCCAGCGAAAATGCCATATTGTCACGCAGGTAATCGAACCCGAATTCGTTGTTGGTGCCGTAGACGATATCGGAATTGTAGGCCGCGCGCTTTTCCTCGGGGGTTTGGCCCGCCCGAATAACACCGTATGACAGCCCGAGAAAGTTGTACAAGGGCCCCATCCAATGCGCGTCGCGATTTGCCAGGTAATCATTGACGGTTATCAAGTGGACGCTTTCGCCACCGAGCGCATTGAGATAAGCCGGCAGGGTCGCAACCAGCGTCTTACCCTCGCCAGTACGCATCTCAGCAATATTGCCCTCGTGCAGGGCCATACCACCGATAAGCTGGACATCAAAATGCCGCAGGCCAAGCACTCGCTCTCCCGCCTCCCTCACTACCGCAAAAGCCTCTGGAAGAATGGTGTCAAGGCTATCGCCCTTCGCCAGACGCGCCTTAAACTCATCGGTTTTGGCTGCCAGTTGTGTGTCATCCAGCGCCTTGATCTCTTCACCCAGCGCATTGATCTGCTTGACCACTTTGCCCAGGCGTTTCAGCTGTCGGCTATTACGTGTGCCAAAAACGTTTTTCAGTGCTTTACTTAACATGATGTTTCATCGTATTTGAAAATAGAGAAACCCACCGGCTTCAAGCCGGCTGGGAGCGCAAAAAAACAGGCGAGAGTGGGTCAGGGTTCGGTGCGGGCAAGGTAACTGGAAGGGTCAACTGAACGGCCGTTTTTGTAAACCTCATAGTGTACATGAGAGCCTGTCGCGCGCCCGGTGGAACCCATGAGTGCAATGGTGTCACCCTTGCGTACCACATCGCCTGGCTTGACAAGAATTTCCTTGGCATGTGCATAGCGTGTGACGTAATCACCCCCGTGGGAAACCTCTACGGTGTTGCCATAGGCGCCATCCCGACCGGCAAAGGTGATGACGCCGGAGGCCACAGCCACAATATCGGAGCCGGACTTTCCGGCAAAATCCAGCCCGGTATGCATTGATCGCTTGCCGCTGATGGGGTCAGTACGCCACCCATAGCGAGACGACATATATCCACTCTTCACCGGGCGACCTGACAAGGAGGCCTGCTCCTGCCATTTGCTATTGGTCAGCAGGGACTCCAGCATCTCCAGCTGATTCTCTCGGTTATCCAGGCGCGACTCGAAACTATTCAGCGCATCATCGAAATGCATCGAAGAAAAATCGCTGCTGAATGCGCTAGACAATGGGCCACCCAGTGCCGGCGGCTGACTGAAATCAAACTCGCCCTCTTCCAGATCGGCGATTGTTGTCAGGTGCTGACCCAACGCGTCCAGACGGGTCATCCTGGCCTCAAGCTCCGCCAGATTGAGGGTCATGGCCTGCAGCTTCTGCTGGCTCAGGGGCGCGGCATCGCCTACCTGCCCGGGGCGCTGCTGTGACTGGTCCTGCGGGGCATCCAATGCTTCTTCGCGCAGCACGCGGGCGCCGCTCTCCTGACCCGCAATATAGCCGGAAGCGGCCAATCCCAGTGGCAGGCCCAGGCAGCAAAGTGACAGCAACGCGCGTGACCAGCGGCTCAGCTCAATAGAACGCGAACCACCGTGCTTTCGACTAACAAAAATGACTTTCATTAATTCTTCACTGACAGGGGGAAAATCGTGGACGTTGCGCGCGACTATGCCAGAATTCGTAACAATTTACCAGATCACGACTTCTCGAGGAAAAGCCGATTCCGGGGCAGTGAGAACGGATGGAGACCGGGGAAGGCGCGCATCGGGGAAATGCTCAATCCATCCGTATTCTCCCACGCTCGGTGGAATCGGCTCTGTCAAACCAGCAGATATCTGCTCCCGCGTGTGGCTACCTAAAGGATAGCCAGCGCGGGGACAGAACGACTAGCAGTTACCCGGCTAGTCGGCCTGGCGACGCAGAAACGCGGGGATATCAAAGTAATCCTCGCTGGCGCTGTCCGCCCCGGCTGCGCCGGACCCATCGGCTGCGCGGTTACCATTGCGCAGTGCGGGAGGCCGCTCAAACTTGCTGTAGTCGGTTTCCATTGACAGATCCTCAGTTGCCGCTGGCTTGGTTGTAGCACCTTCTACTATTTGTAGCGGAACTCGTACCGCACCGCCGCCCAGGCCAGTCGCGACCACAGTCACCTTGATTTCCTCCTTCATGCTCGGGTCGATTACTGTCCCAACCACAACAGTGGCCTCTTCAGACGCAAACTCCTCAACCGTTTCGCCAACCTCGGAGAATTCGCCCAGTGACAGATCAAAGCCAGCAGTGATATTGACGAGAATACCGCGTGCGCCTGCCAGATTGATATCGTCAAGCAGCGGGCTGCTGATCGCCTTTTCAGCGGCCATGCGTGCCCGGTTTTCACCTTTGGCATAACCCGTACCCATCATTGCCATACCCATCTCTGACATCACGGTGCGCACGTCTGCGAAATCCACGTTGATCATGCCGGGGCGAATAATCAGGTCAGCAATGCCCTGTACCGCACCCAACAGCACATCGTTGGCCTCACGGAAAGCGTCCAGCAGACTGGTATTCTGACCCAGCACCTCAAGCAGTTTCTCATTGGGAATAGTGATCAGAGAGTCGACGTGCTGCTCCAACTCAGCCAGGCCTTCCTGCGCGATACTCAGGCGCTTCTTGCCTTCAAACGAGAACGGCCGGGTAACTACCGCAACCGTCAGAATACCCAACTCACGTGCCACTTCAGCCACCACAGGAGCACCCCCGGTACCAGTACCACCGCCCATACCGGCTGTGATAAACACCATGTCGGCGCCGCGCAGTGCTTCGGCAATCCGCTCGCGATCTTCCATCGCAGCGGCGCGCCCTATTTCCGGGTTGGCACCAGCGCCGAGGCCCTTAGTGATATCACCGCCCAACTGCAGCACAGTCTTGGATGCGACATCAGACAGAGCCTGAGCGTCGGTGTTGGCGCAGATGAAATCCACGCCATCAACGTCGTTTTCGATCATGTGCTTGACGGCATTACCACCACCGCCGCCCACACCGATCACTTTGATAACCGCATTTGATGGAACGGAATCGATTAATTCAAACATAGTCTTACTCCCCATTTATAATAACGCGCCGCGCTCTCACGCAACCCCTTTACAACAACACTACAACCACACAAAAAAACTAAAAATTACTTTGCAACCATGACTTGGCTCTACTCCAGACGCTGTCCGATGGACTGCCGGGCTTGGCCGATGGCCCAGACCCGTTGTCCGGACGGTGCACAATGCCGTACTGCAGCAAGCCCACGCTGGTGGCGTAAATCGGATTGCGCACAATATCGTTCAGGCCTTTCACCGTTTGCGGATATCCCACCCGTACCGGCATATGGAAAATTTCCTCGGCCAGCTCCACTACGCCTTCCATCTTGGAGGTACCCCCGGTCAGAACGACACCCGCCGGAACCATGTCCTCATAACCACTGCGCCGCAGCTCTGCCTGCACCAGCGTGAACAACTCGTCATACCGCGGCTCTACAACTTCAGCCAGCGACTGACGGGACAGGTCACGGGGTGGACGGTCGCCCACACTGGGCACCTTGATCGTGTCGTCCGCTCCGGCCAATTGCGTCAGCGCACAGGCGTATTTGATCTTGATCTCTTCGGCGTGCTGGGTAGGTGTACGCAGCGCCATGGCGATGTCGTTGGTCACCTGGTCGCCGGCGATGGGTATCACCCCTGTATGGCGGATGGAGCCGTCGGTAAAGATCGCGATATCCGTGGTACCGCCACCGATATCCACCAGACAGACACCCAGTTCGCGCTCATCATCGGTCAGCACCGAGTAGCTGGAAGCCAGTTGTTCGAGAATGATTTCTTCGACTTCAAGACCACAGCGGCGGATGCATTTCTCAATATTCTGCGCGGCATTAACAGCGCAGGTAACGAGGTGGACTTTGGCTTCCAGCCGCACGCCGGACATGCCCAACGGCTCCTTGATGCCCTCCTGATTATCAATCACATATTCCTGCGGCAGTATGTGCAGGATCTTCTGGTCAGCGGGAATGGCTACAGCCTGGGCAGCATCAATGACTCGCTCCAGATCTGCCCGGAACACTTCCTTGTCCTTGATCGCCACAATGCCATGTGAGTTCAGGCTGCGAATATGACTACCGGCAATCCCCACGTATACCGAGTGAATCTGGCAACCCGCCATCAACTCGGCCTCCTCTACGGCGCGCTGTATGGACTGCACTGTAGATTCAATGTTTACCACTACCCCTTTTTTCATACCCTTGGACGGATTGGAGCCGATACCCACGACCTCAACACTGCCGTCCAGGCCAATCTCTCCCACAATCGCCACCACTTTGGAGGTGCCGATGTCGAGACCCACAACCAACTTTTTATCCTGCGCGCTGCCCATGGCAGTGTCTCCCATTTACTCTCAACTGCATTCTTATAATCTCGCCACGTGTGACGGATCTACCTCTACAGGCGCTTTGAACGCTACTGCTATACCGCTTTCATACCGTAAATCTACACGTTCAATCTCTGCCTTTCTGGCCGCCAGGTCGCTGTGATAGATTCCCTTGAAACGCTGCATCCGCTCGAGAAAATCCTCACCACCAAGGCTCAATTGCATACCCCCTGTCAGCACAGCCTCCAACTGTCCACGCTCGTCAACGGCAAGCTGCTCCACCGATAGATTGAGTGGCGCAAGGAATTCCACCAGACGCTGATACTTCTCCACCAGCGACTTGGCTGAGCCCTTGGGCCCCTGAAGTCGCGGCAATGTCTCCCACTCAGCGGCTTTATCAGAATGGAACACGCCCCCCTCATGGTTGAGGAAACCATCCTGCCCCCAGCGTGCGATGGGCAACTCCTCCACCACATGAATCTCCAGAGCACTGGGCCACTTGCGGCGCACACTGGCCTGGTATATCCACGGCAGACCTTCCAATTGTCGCTGTATCTGTTGCAGATCAGCGCTGAGGAAACCACCGGCAAGGCCCGGCTGAACCATATCCTGCACCGCCTGCGCCTGTGTATGCTCCAACTCACCGGTGACACTGATACGCTGTACCGGCAGGCTCTTTATGGTGACCACAGCTTTCGCCCCCACCGTGAGCACGACTGCCGCCCCGAGCAGAATAAGCATGCGGTTAAACCAGACGGAGAGTGCACCATCCGTTCTGGCAGCACCCTTGGCTGCTGCCACGGTATTGCGTGTAGCTCCCTGCGGTGCGCGACCGCCGCGTGCTCTGGCGGGCCTTTTCTTTGCCGGCGACGACTTTCGTTTGCCACCCCACCAGGCAGTTACTTGTGGCCCGACTCTGCGTGATATTCCAGCCATGTTATTGCTTTCCCGCCAAACTCAACTCCAAAATACGCTGCACCAATTCCGGTATTGCCATACCCGCGGCAGCGGCCGCCATGGGTACAAGACTGTGAGAGGTCATGCCCGGCACGGTATTCACTTCGAGCACCCAGAAGCGCCCATCGGCGTCGCGCATCACGTCCACTCGACCCCATACAGCACATCCCAAAGAACGGAATGCACGCAAGGAAAGCGCCGCGATCTCGGCTTCTTCACTGTCCGACAAGCCACTGGGAATGTGATAACGCGTATCGTTGGAGACGTACTTCGCCTCGTAATCGTAAAACGCGTTGTCCGTCTCCAGGCGTATCGATGGCAGCGCCTGGTCACCCAGAATCGCAACGGTGTATTCGGGGCCTGCAATAAACTGTTCCGCCAGCACCTCACCTGCGTATTGGCTGGCCAGTGTGTAGGACTCGCGTAACGCGCTTGCACTGCCTGCGATACTCATACCTAAACTGGAGCCCTCGCTGGCCGGCTTCACAAACACTTTGCCGAAGCGGTCAATCACGCCCTGCCAATCAGTGTCCTCAGCCAGCGTGACGAACCCTGCAGTGGCCAGATCAATACCCTGCCACAGCTGTTTACTGCGCGGCTTATCCATGGCCAAAGCCGAACCCAGCACGCCCGAGCCGGTATAGGGGATACCCAGAGTCTGCAAGGCGCCCTGCATACTGCCGTCCTCACCCCCCGGACCATGCAGCACAATGAACGCCACACTCACGCCGTCGAGTTTCGCGCGCCAGTCTGGTTGCGACGGATCAATCGCTATCACATCCAGATTCAGAGACTGCAGCGCTTCGATAACGGTTTGCCCGCTATTCAAGGAAACTTCTCGCTCACCGGAACTGCCGCCCAGCAGGACGGCGATCTTGCCTGTGCGCAATTGATGCAGGCTCATATCAGTGCCCCCTGCTTCAGGTACAGCGTACTCAGATCCTGTGCCAGCTGTGACACTGTGCCGGCCCCCTGCGTCACCACCACGTCTTCATCCTGTACAATCGTGCTTAACAACTCGGGGACATCTTCTATACGTTCTGCGAAAATCGGCTCTATTTGACCGCGCTGGCGGATGCTACGAATCAGACTGCGGCTGTCTGCGCCTGGAATAGCAGCCTCACCGGCCGGATATACGTCAAGCAGCACCAGCACATCACAACTGGACAACACCGCCACAAAATCCTCGTACAAATCTCGTGTCCGGGTGTAACGATGCGGCTGGTAAACCATCACTATCCGCCGCTGCGGCCACGCCTGACGAGCCGATTCGAGTGTCGCGCGGACTTCGGTTGGGTGGTGGCCATAGTCGTCAACCAACTCGGCACTGCCGCCGGGGAAAACGAGCTCTCCCAGACGTGTGAAACGGCGCCCAACGCCGGCAAAGTTTGCCAAACCCTGTTGAATATCGTCATCACTCACGCCTTCATCACAGGCGACCACCACCGCAGCGGTGGCGTTTAGCACATTGTGCGTACCCGGCATATTCAGGTTGATCGCAAGTGGCGAGGCATCGCCTGGCCGGTGTACATCAAACGCAGTGGTCATGCCATGGCGTTCCATCGAGGTGATGCGATAATCGGCATCATCTGCAAAACCGTAGGTGAACACCTGCCGGGTAATATCGGGCAGCATCTCCCGCAGCACAGGGTCATCGATGCATAGAACGGCGACACCGTAGAACGGGAGGTTGTGCAGAAAATCAAGAAACGTACGCCGCAGTACCGCGAAGTCACCGCCATAGGTTTCCATATGGTCTGCTTCAATATTTGTCACCACGGTCACCATGGGCTGCAGATGCATGAAGGACGCATCGCTCTCGTCAGCTTCTGCAATCAGGATACGGCCAGCGCCGAGCTGCGCATTGCTACCGACGCTGTTTACCAGCCCGCCAATAACAAACGTGGGATCGAGTCCGGCCTTGCCAAAGACTGCTGCAATAAGGCTGGTGGTTGTCGTCTTACCGTGTGTACCCGCAACCGCAATGCCGTGGCGATAGCGCATCAACTCAGCCAACATTTCGGCGCGCGGCACCACGGGAATTCTGCCGGTTCGCGCAGCGATTACCTCGGGGTTTTTTTCGTCGACCGCGCTGGAGGAGACCACCACATCAGCACTGCCGACATTCTCGGCAGCGTGACCGAAGAATATCTCCACGCCCCGCGCCACCAGGCGCTCTGTAACAGCACTGCCACGCAGGTCTGAACCGGTAACGGTGTAGCCCAGGTTCACCAACACCTCGGCGATACCGCTCATACCGGAGCCACCGATACCTATCATGTGGATACGGCGTATGCGCCGCATTTCAGGAAGAGGAAAAGCACTGCTTGAATCAGGCATACATCAACTCCTCGCAGTAATCACTGACACGTGCCGCTGCATCTGGAGTCGCCGCGGTGAAAGCCGCGGCGGCCATGGCAGACAAACGCTCTGGATCACTGTGCAGTTTCTGCAACAGCTGCAACACTGATTCAGCATTCATTTCACTCTGGCGCAAAATGATGGCACCACCACAAGCTTCCAGCGCGCGGGCATTGGCGCTCTGGTGGTCATCGATCGCGTGCGGCAGTGGCACCAGAATCGCCGGCCGTCCTATCACGCAAAGTTCCGCTATCGTCAACGCACCGCAACGACACAATACGAGATCGGCCCAGGCATAGGCTGCAGCCATATCTTCGACAAACGGCGAGACCTCTACTGTCCCTGTCTCCAGCAGTTGTCCATAGTGCTGACGCACACCCTCATCGTGCCCGGCACCGCTTTGGTGCTTCACTTTAATGACAGCACCCTCGGCCTTTATCAGGGCATGAACCGCTGCTGGCACGACGTCATTAATCGGCTGCGCTCCGAGACTACCGCCGAGCACCAGCAACTGCAGTGGCCGCCCGCCGCTGAAGGTGTACTGGCTGGTCTCACGCGCCAACAACAGCTCGCGGCGCACGGGGTTGCCGAGCACGGTAAATTCGACGTCACCCCTAAAAGCACCGGGGAACCCCGCCACAACTTTAGTAGCCAGAGGTGCCAACAGCCGATTGGTGGTACCGGCCACTGCATTTTGCTCATGAATCAGCAACGGCTTGCGCAAGAGCCACGCAGCTACCCCGGCAGGACCTGCGACATAACCCCCCATACCCACCACACAACGGGGCGCACGGCGAAACACCAGCCACAAGGCTTTGAGCGATGCGGCGATCAGGAACACCAGCGCCAGCAACTTATGCCAGACATTTTTGCCGCGCACACCGCGTACCGGCAGACAGTGCAACTCGATACCTGCCGCGGGAACGACACGGTGCTCCAGACCACGTTTCGTGCCCACCCACTCCACACGATAGCCGCGCGACAACAGTTCCGTAGCCACCGCCAGTGCCGGATACACATGGCCGCCAGTACCACCGGCCATCATCAGTACAAGGGGTTTTTGCGCAGTCATGACGCCTGCCTCCTGCGCTGCGGTGGCTTGCGGATATCCCGGTCGATGCGCAGCACCAGCCCCAGCATGGCGCAACAGACAATCAGGCTGCTGCCCCCGTAGCTGACAAAAGGTAGAGTCAAACCCTTGGTCGGCAGCAAACCTGAACTTACCCCCATATTGACGAAGGCCTGGCCGGAAAACACCAGCGCTACGCCGTAGCAGATGTATGCGCCAAATGCATTGCCCGCGCGTATTGCCCGCAGGCCGGTCCAGAGTATTCTGCCTATCAGGGCGGCAAACAGCGCGATAACGGCTACCGCACCAATGAAGCCGGTCTCCTCTGCCCAGATGGAGAAAACGAAATCGGTGTGCGCTTCGGGCAGGTAAAACAGCTTCTGTACACTGTTGCCCAGGCCGACACCTGTCCACTCTCCTCGTCCGAAAGCGATCAAAGACTGGGTCAACTGAAAGCCCGTGTCATAGGGATCTGCCCATGGATCGGTATAGGCGGTCAAACGCTTGACCCGGTAGGGTGCAGATGCCACCAGCACCGCCATGGCGCCAAGTGCGCCCAGCACCACGACCATAAAGTGGCCGACCTTGACGCCTGCGAGGAACAACATACCCAGTGCAGTCGCCGCGACAATAACGGTGGCACCAAAATCCGGCTCAATCATCAACAACAGCGTGGTTGCAAACAGCACAGTCATCGGCTTAAGAAAGCCCTGCCATTCGTGTCGCACTTCGTGCTCGCGGCGCACCATA
Source organism: Halioglobus japonicus (assembly GCA_902705825.1). Classification (GTDB taxonomy): domain Bacteria; phylum Pseudomonadota; class Gammaproteobacteria; order Pseudomonadales; family Halieaceae; genus Marimicrobium. The sequence goes on from CACSIL010000023.1 coordinate 160,660, forward strand.
TATCCGGCCAGGTACACTACCACCGCAAGCTTGGCAATTTCAGAAGGCTGCAGTGTGAACGGTCCCAGGGGCAACCAGCGCTGACTGCCATTGACCTCCAGGCCGACACCGGGAATCAGTACCAGAATCAGCAGCGCGAGAGCTGCGAATAACCACCACCAGCCGCTGGACTGCCAAAACTCTGTTCGCACACAGTAGCAGACGGCTGCCGATACCATTCCGGCCAGCAGGTACACAGTGTGCCGCTGGGTGTGATACCAGGCATTCTGAAAATGCCATTCAGCATATTCTATCGAAGCAGAACTTATCGCCACCAGCCCCACCAGCAGCAACGCCAACCCCAACAGGGACAGCGTTGAATCGGGTGCGCCAAGCGACGGAAACTGCTTGCTGATTATGTTCACTGCTGCTCCTCCGCCAACGCCCTGACCCGAGCAGCAAACACATTGCCGCGCTCGACGTAGCCGGTGAACATATCGAAGCTGGCGCAGGCCGGAGACAGCAGCACCACATCACCCTTTACAGCCTGTTTAGCAGCAGCGGCAACGGCCTCATCCAGAGAGGACACCCTAACTACCGGCGCGGACGAACGCAGCGCCTGCTCAAGCAACGGCGCATCTTCACCCACCAATATGAGTAGTTTGCAGTGACGCTCGACGGCCTGTTGCAGCTGTGTAAAATCGGCGCCCTTGCCCTGCCCCCCGGCAATCAGCAACACATTGTTTGCGCCACCGAGCCCATACAGCGCTGCCTCCGTAGCACCGACATTGGTTCCCTTGGAATCATTAACGTAGCGAACGCCAGCAATGTCTGTAACCAGTTCACAGCGGTGAGGTAGACCCTTAAAGGTCCGCAGAGTTGCCAACATATCTTCCATCGACAGCCCGGCGCAGTGACCCAGCGCCATCGCTGCCAGCGCATTGGCTACATTGTGGCGCCCCACAAGACTCAGCTCTGTCACCGGCATCAACAGTTCGTTGCCGCGACTTAGATACTCAATTGTGGACTGCTGGCGCAAGCCAAAACCACCGGACTCCGGTTCTGCCAGACGCCAGCTCACCACATTCACATCAGTACCGAGCAGCGGCACTGTGAGCGGATCATCCCGGTTTACCACAGCAGTTTTACAGGCACTGAATATTCGGTGCTTGGCTGTTCGGTAATGCGCCAGCGTACCGTGGCGATCAAGGTGGTCCGCGCTGACATTCAATACTGTGGCCACATCCAGGCCCAGGCGATGTGCGCGCTCCAGCTGAAAACTGGAGAGTTCCAACACATACAACTGGCGCTCCGGTGCCAGCAATTCCAGTGCAGGTGTTCCCAAGTTACCGCCCACGCCCACATTCAGATGAGCATCGCGCGCCATCTGGCCCAGCAATTCAGTTACCGTAGACTTGGCATTCGAGCCTGTGATGCCCACCACCGGCGCCGTCGCCTCACGCATAAACAGATCGATATCACCAACGACATCCACACCTGCGGCGACTGCCTGCAACACAATGTTTGCATCCATTGCGACACCCGGGCTGACAATCAACTCAGCTGCAGCGGCTACAAGTTCCTGCGGGTAATCACCGGTATACAACTCAACATCCGGCATCTCGCGGCGAAACTCTGCCAACCCTGGTGGCTCGGACCGTGTGTCCACAACAACAAAGGGCAGACCACGCTGCAACAGAAAACGCGCGCACGACAGACCAGTGGTACCCAAACCAACCACTACGCGGTATTCGCTGTTCGCCATTTTTTGCGAGGCCACTTTCATTCTCACCTAGCGCAACTTCAACGTCGCCAGCCCGAACAGGACCAGCATGACTGTGATAATCCAGAAACGCACAATCACGCGCGGCTCCGGCCAACCTTTTAATTCAAAATGGTGGTGGATGGGCGCCATGCGAAAGACCCGCTTGCCCGTTAATTTGAACGATGCCACCTGAACAATGACTGACACGGTTTCCAGCACAAAAATGCCCCCCATAATGAAGAACACAATTTCATGCCGCGTGATCACCGCCACCGTACCCAGCGCTGCGCCCAGGGCAAGAGCGCCGACATCACCCATAAACACCTGTGCGGGATATGTGTTAAACCAGAGAAAGCCAAGTCCGGCTCCCGCGATACTCCCGCAGAACACCGCCAGCTCGCCGCTGCCAGCTATATAGGGAATGTGCAGGTAATTCGCGAAATCCACGCGGCCGGTGAGGTAGGCAATAATGCCCAGTGCAGTACCTACCAGCACAGTCGGCAGAATGGCCAGGCCGTCGAGGCCATCGGTCAGGTTTACCGCATTGCTTGCGCCGACAATCACAAAGTACGCCAGCACGATGAACAACGGCCCCATGCTCCAAGCGAAATCTTTGAAGAACGGAATGTACAGCTCAGTGGTTACAGCGGAATCGAAACTCAGGTAGAGGAAAAATGCTGCAGCCAAACCGATGGCGGATTGCCAGAAGTATTTCCAGCGTGCGGGCAGTCCGCGCGAACTCTTCTCCACAACCTTCCGGTAATCATCAACCCAGCCTATCGCACCGAACGCCGCTGTCACCAGCAGGGCCAGCCAGAGATAGGAATTGCTCAAATCCCCCCACATCAGACAGGCCACCGCGATGGCCACCAACATCAGGGCGCCGCCCATAGTCGGCGTACCCGACTTACTGAGGTGGCTTTGCGGGCCATCGTCACGCACGGACTGACCCATCTGGTAGAACTTCAAACGGCGAATCATCACCGGGCCCACCAGCAGCGAAATCATAAGCGCTGTGCCAGCAGCCAGGATTCCGCGCAGTGTCAGATACTGAAACACCCGAAATGCGCTTTCGTATTGGGTAAGGTATTCCGCCAGCATCATTAACATAATCAGTGCTCCCCCTGCGATTGGTTGGGGAGCAGCGCACGCAGCACCTGTTCCATGCCAGCACTGCGAGATCCTTTGATCAGCACTGTGTCGCCTTCACCAAACTGGCCTGGCAGCGCATCGAGTATTGCAGCACGATTCTCAAAGTATCGGCCGCCGCTGCCGAACGTGCCCACGCAGCCTTCCAGTTCCGGACCTACACCCCACAGCTGCTCAATACCGGCGCTGCGAGCATAGTCACCCATCTCCAGGTGGAGTGCGTCGCTGTTCTCTCCCAACTCGCGCATGGCACCGAGCACCAGCGTACGGCGACCAGAACAACTCGCCAGCATATCGATAGCGGCGCGCACCGAACCGGGATTGGCGTTGTAACAATCATCCACCACTACAGCGCCCTGTGGCGTGCGCAGCGAACGCAAACGACCACTCACAGGTTGCAGGGATTCCAGACCGTCACGGATTTCTGTCAGGGAGATATCGCAAGCCAGCCCCACCGCTACAGCGGCCAGCGCGTTGGACACATTGTGTACGCCGGGCAGTAGCAGACGCATCACCATATCGCCGACTGGCGTGGACACAGTGAAACTGACACCGTCTATGCCCCGGCTTTGCACATCACGGGCGCTGATAGCAGCGGGCTGCTGCATACCAAAATCGAGCACTGTGGCGGCAGCCGCACGCTTGCGCCACTGTTTAGCCCAAGGCTGGTCTGCATTGATAATGGCGGTGTCGGTCGCGCCCAGCCTATCGTAGATTTCTCCCTTGGCCGTCGCGACACCCTCAACGCTGCCAAAGCCCTGCAAGTGCGCAGGCATGGCATTGAGCAATAGCGCAACAGTGGGGCGCGCCAGTTCGCACAACCAATCGATATCGCCCGCCTTGGCCGCGCCCATCTCCACCACGGCGAACTCGTGTTCTGGCCGCAGGCGCAGCAATGTCAGCGGCACGCCAATCTCGTTATTGAAGTTACCCTCAGTAGCCAGTGTTTCACCGCGCTGCGCCAACACCGCATGCACCATATTCTTGACGGTGGTTTTACCGCTACTACCCGTAATCGCTACCAGCGGGCCACTGAACTGCTGTCGATTCAGCGCACCCAACCGACCCAGCGCTCGCTGTGTATCCGCCACCTGTAACAGGGGTAGAGAGCCGGAAACTGGCTGGGTCACCAGCGCCGCTGCAGCGCCTTCACTCTGAACTTGCAGCAGGTAATCATGGCCGTCGAAATGCTCACCGTGTAACGCCACAAACAAGTCGCCGGCCCTGACGGTGCGACTGTCGGTCGACACGCCGGTAAACACCTTGTCGTCGCCCAGTAGTTGTGCGGCCAACGGCTCTCTCAATTCTGACAACGTCATGCTGCGCATCACGACACCATTCTCCCGGCCAGAACTGAGCGCGCGTGCGCCTCATCACTGAACGGCAGTCGCACGCCATCAACCAGTTGGTAGTCCTCGTGACCTTTACCCGCAATAACGATGCAATCACCGCTACGCGCAGCCGACAATGCTGACTCGATAGCCTCCGCGCGATCCACCACCAGAGTGTAATCACCGCTACACCCCGATTCGATGTCCCGCATAATTCTCAGCGGTTCCTCGCTGCGCGGGTTATCACTGGTTACCACCACACGATCAGACAACGAGCAGGCAACACGACCCATCACCTGGCGTTTTTCCCTGTCCCTATCTCCACCACATCCGAACACGGTGATCAGCGAACCACCCACGTGAGGACGCAGCGCCATCAATACATGTTCCAGCGCATCCGGGGTATGCGCATAATCCACCACCACCTGCAGACCGTGGTTGTTCGGTACCAGCGCCATACGACCGGGCACAGGCTGCAACCCGGCTACCGCGTCGAGAATCGCGGGCAAGCTTTCTCCGGCCAATGCCAGTGACGCCACAGCCGCCGCGAGGTTTGCAAGATTGAAATCGCCAGGCAGCGGGCTGAAAAATTCTGTCGACCCCCACGGGCTGTGTAGCATTGCGCGCACCCCGTCTGCACCAAACTGCGCGTTTTCAATACGCAGGTCTGCCGCTGCCCCACTCGCCGAGTAGGTGATCACCTGAGCACTTGCGGCGACCGCGGCGCGCACGCTGTCCACGAAGGGGTCATCGGCGTTTATCACCGCATACTGCAAACCTTCGCTGGCAAACAGACGCAACTTGGCACGTCCGTAGGCATCCATGGTGCCGTGATAGTCCAGGTGATCGTGTGAGAGGTTGGTGTATATAGCGGTCGTGAATTCCACGCCGTTTACCCGACCCTGTTCCAGTGCATGCGAGGATACCTCCATGCACACAGAAAGCACGCCCTGCTCCAGCCATTCAGCCAACTTCTGTTGCAGCGACAAGGCATCTGGCGTGGTATTTACCGCTGCCGAAATATCGTCTCCCAGCGTGATACCCAGCGTACCAATCACGCCGCATGACTTTCCACGCGCTCGAGTCAGTTGGCCTACGATACGGCTAGTTGTCGTTTTACCATTTGTACCGGTGACACCAACCACGTGCATCGAATGACTGGGGTTACGGTAGAAGCGGGCAGCGATGATGCCCGCCTCAAAATGCAACTCCGGCAGTTCTACCAGCGGCACTGGAATGTCATCGACAAAACCTGCAACGGGCGCCTCGGCAACTACAGCGGCAGCACCATTGGCGACGGCCTGCTCAATGAACTGACGGCCATCATGCAATTCTCCAGGCATCGCCAGAAACAGATCTCCAGGGCGTACCTTGCGGCTGTCCAGCTGCATGCCGCTGATCATAATGTCGGCACCTGCATTATCATCCCTGCCCAGCAAGCTCGGCAGCGACATCGGAACCGCCTGCGCAGCCGGCATCATATGCGCCCCCCGGCTAGCTGGACGTCGGTAGCACCCACGGTGCTGATTTCGGTGGGCGGCACATTAAGAATCCGCAGCGAGGCAGCGGTTATTTCCGAGAACACGGGAGCAGCTACTGCGCCACCACCGTAGAGCGCACCCTTGGGATCATTGATAACCACCACGGTGACAATACGCGGGTTATCTATTGGGGCCACTCCGGCAAAAAGCGCAACGTACTTGTTTTTTTCATACCCGGCAGGTCCAACCTTATGCACGGTACCGGTCTTGCCGCCGACCTGATAACCCGGGACTCTCGCCTTTCGCGCCGTACCATCTTCGTTAGTCACTGCGTGAAGCATACTCACCAGCTTGGCGGCCGTTTGTGAATCGATTACGCGCTTGCCCTCGGGTAACTCGCCCTCCAGTGCCAGCAGGGATACCGGTTGCTGCACACCGCCATTGGCAAATACAGAGTAGGCGCTGGCAAGCTGCAGCGGTGTCGCTGTGATGCCATACCCAAACGCCAGCGAGACTTTATCCGTGGCGTACCAGCGTGCGTGATTGGGTAAACTGCCAGCGCTTTCCCCCGGGAACCCGGTGCCGGGTGCCTGTCCGATACCAAAACGATGGAACACCTCCCAGATAGGCTCATGCCCCAGATCCAAAGCGATCTTGGTAACGCCCACCTGGCTGGATTTCTGTAGCACACGCGTCATGCTGATCAGACCGTAGTTACGCGGATCTGGATACACCTTCGGGCCCACGCGAATCCGCCCTGGCGAGGTATCTATCATCGTCTCGGGAGAGAAGCGACCGCTCTCAAGGGCTGCGACCATGGTAAGACTCTTCATGGTGGAGCCGGGCTCATAGACATCGGTGACCGCGCGATTGCGCATGCCAGCTGGCCCACCGGATTTTTGCCCATTCGGGTTATAGACCGGATAGTTGACCATGGCCAGCACTTCGCCGGTGTGGCTATCCAGAGTAACCACGGTGCCAGACTCAGCCCCCAAGGCGGTAACTGCGCGCTGCAGTTCCCGGTGTTGTACATGTTGCAGACGCAGATCAATACTCAGACGCAGATCCTTGCCAGATTCCGCCGGCTGCAACACACCGATATCACGCACCATTTCGCCGTGCAGATCCTTGATGTATTTTTTCTTGCCCGGCCTGCCCTCCAGCCAATCGTTGTAGGTTAGCTCCAACCCGGCAATACCCTGGCCATCGACATTGGTAAACCCGACAAGCTGAGCAGCAACCTCACCGGCGGGATAAAAACGGCGGTACTCCCGCTCACTGAACACACCGGGTATTTTCTTCTCCAGTATCGTCCGCGCATGCGCGGGCACCTGATGTCGCAGGAGATACATGAACTGCTTGCCCTCGTAACGCGACAGCTTTTCCTGCAGCTCCGGCAGCTCCATATCCAGCGCCTGCGCCAGTTCCCCCAGCCGCGATGAGTCTTTCAATAATTGTGGGTTGGCCCAGATGGATACCACAGGCGTGCTGACCGCCAGCGGTTCGCCGCGCCGATCCGTGATCACACCGCGGTAGGCCGGTATTTCTGCGGTGCGCAGGGAGCGCTTGGCCCCCTGACCCTGCAAGAACTCATACCCGTGTTCCAGATCGAGTATCTGCAACGACAACACCCGCCATACCAACAGAACGAGCATCGCGCAAAGTACGCCGACAAGGGCGTAAAAACGCCACATCGGCAGCGACTGGACCTGAGTGTTCGCCCGCCTCACTGTGGCACGACCTTGAACAAATCCAGGTCAGGCGCTGTCATACCCAGATCACTGCGCGCTACTTTCTCCACCCGGTAGTGCGATGCCCAGGTGCTTTGTTCGAGTACCAGACGGCCGTAATCCTCATGCAGATACCACTGTGAGGATTCCAGCGCCTGCAACTGCGCATAAAGCGCGCGACAGGCGTGAGTAGAGTAGATTGCGGCAAATGCAGATGCCACAACCAGCACAAGCAGCGCAGCATTGCAGAAGAGCAGTTGGCGACTAGCCCCCTGCTCACTCTGCCTCGCGCTCGCGCGCATTACACTGCTTTCAGCCACTCTAGTTTCCCACTCGCCGGTTTAGCTTATTTTTTCCGCTACACGCATCACCGCACTGCGCGCACGAACATTACCTGCTACTTCTTCATCACTTGCCCGAATCGCTTTCCCCACCAGACGCATACGTCTGTTGAGTGCACTCTCCAGCACTGGAACACCGCGAGGCAGCGAATCACCCCGCGCCATGTCGCGCATGTAGCGCTTCACCAGACGATCTTCCAGAGAGTGAAAACTGATCACCACCAAGCGGCCGCCAACACGCAATAGATCCAGCGCGACAGACAGAAACAACTGTAGGTCCTCAAGTTCGCGATTCACTTTGATGCGAATCGCCTGGAAAGCGCGAGTGGCGGGATGCTTGTGTTTTTCCCAGCGAGGGTGCGCCGCCTTGACCACGCTGGCCAACTGTCCGGTGGTCTCAAGAGGGGATTCCTCCCGTGCGGCAACAATCGCCGCAGCGATGCGACGCGCAAAACGCTCCTCACCGTACTCCTTCAACACGCCGGCTATATCCTGCAGGTCTGCATACGACAGCCATTGCGCCGCAGTTTCCCCGCTGCTGGTATCCATTCGCATATCCAGAGGACCGTCCTGCATAAAGCTGAAACCGCGATCGCCTTCATCAAGCTGCGGGCTGGAAACACCCAAATCCAATAAAATGCCATCAACTGCGTCGATCCCCATCCCACGCAGTTGATGGGGAAGCGCAGCGAACGACCCATGGAAAAACTCAAAACGGGGTTCACTCTCTGCCAACTCATGCGCCACGGATGCGGCGGCAAGATCCTTATCCACACCCAACACGCGGCCATCGTCGTTCAATTTCTGCAATAAATAGCGGCTGTGACCACCGCGACCGAAGGTGCCATCCACATAGAAACCTCCCGGCTTTGTTACCAGGGCATCGACGGCCTCGCGCAACAGAACAGTTTGATGCATAGCAGCCACCTAGAGCTTGAGCGACATCAGTTCATCGGGCAATTCGGCTTCGGGACCGGAATCCCGCAGCGCCTGGTCTCGTTCGGCCAGCCACAGTGATTCTGACCACAATTCCAATTTCTCCCCCTGACCGACCAGTACCACGGCCTTATCGAGCTGCGCATAGTCCCGCAGGGACTGCGGCAGCAGGAGACGGCCACTGCCGTCAAGTTCAAGATCAGAGGCGTAACCCAACATCAGGCGCTGAAAGCGTTTTACCGCAGGCTTAAGTGTTGGTAGATTCTGGATATCTTTCTCAATGCGCTCCCACTCGGGCAGCGGATAAATTACAAGGCAAGTCGCTTGAGTATCGATTGTTACAACAACCTGACCCTCGGATTTCGCACGCAATGGCTCGCGCAGGCGCGTTGGCATAGCCAATCGCCCCTTGGCGTCCATATTGATGTGCTGTACTCCGCGAAACACCCTGGCTTTCCCCGCTCAAAATTGACTTTTTACCCACAAAAAGCCAAAAACTCCCACTTCTTTCCACTTTTCGACACTATAGGTCTGCCACTGAGAGAGTGTCAAGCAAGCGAGGTTGAAAAAACGTTGTAATTTCAGCTAATTAGCGAGGTTTTGAGCAAAAATGGTGCGACCGGCTCCCACAGAGCTATGGAGAATAATGCGTGAAAACAGTCCGGTAAATTCACTACCTAAGGATTTACTTTAAGTTACAGTCTGTATGAGAATAAATATACACGGTTTATAGAACCGAATATTCTATGAGAAATGGGTGTTTCTGAAACATTTGCCTCTCAGGGAGACAAATTGGAGGCGGCAGGCCTCGAGAGACCCCGGACGTCAGTGATATCGATTTGAAAGACTGCGCGTGTCCGGCTGGAGTATGTTCAGCGCTCTAGAATAACCTGGTGGTGTTTGGTGATAAATCACACTTATCAGGTATGCTTGTACAAAGTATCAGCGACAAAGCTCAGGGCGCCGTGCAAATACGCTTAAGCCAAACGGCACCGTGCCTGCGAGGCAATCTGCTCGCAATGATTCAGGTACTTTGCGCAATATTGGTGGGTTGCAGAGCTAAGACAATCGCAAGGGCAGCCAAGCCCTTGAGACTGTAGAAATTGTCGAGTCGGTCGATAAGCCGGGTTCTGTCGTGGACGATCATTCATCTGCGACAAGTGTCACCACTTGCCTGTAGCGACCTACCCGAATCCACTGCGGGCCACAGCTGACGGATTCCTATTTGGTCTTGCTCCGAGTGGGGTTTACCATCGCCACGCCTGTTACCAGCCGCGCGGTGCGCTCTTACCGCACCCTTTCACCCTTACCTGGCGAACCAGGCGGTCTACTCTCTGTTGCACTTTCCGTAGGCTCTCGCCCCCCAGGCGTTACCTGGCACTCTGCCCTATGGAGCCCGGACTTTCCTCCCCCCAAGCGTGTCAACACGATTGAAAAGCGATCGCCTGACCGACTCGGCGCCAAGGGTACGCGCTGCGGTTGGTGAGGGCAAGTAAATAGGGGCAGGCACTTGTTGGATGGCGCTCAATACAGAACCCACTATACCGCGCGCCCTGATTACTCTTGCTTCAACGCCAGCAGGTGTTCGTAGAGCTGCTTCTTGCGCAAGCCCGACCAATCCGCCACTACCGCTGCCGCTTTCTTCGCGGGCAACTCCTGCGCCAGTCGCTGCAGCAGAGCTGACACTTGCGCATCAATGTCCTGTTCCACTTTTGGCTGGCCGGCAACGATCAGCACGATCTCGCCCTTCTGCTGATTATTGTCCTCACTCACAAACTGCGCCAGCTCAGACAGCGGCCCTCGCTTGATGGTCTCGAATGTCTTGGTGAGCTCACGCGCCAACACGGCCTCGCGATCACCACCAAACGCGGCAACCATCGCCTGTAGTGATGCATCGACCCGGTGTGGCGCTTCATAGAAAATCAACGTCATCGGCTCTGCTGCCAGTGCCGCCAAGCGGTTACCTCGCGCGCCCTCGCGAGCGGGAAGAAATCCCTCGAATAAAAAGCGGTCGGTGGGAAGACCAGAAACGCTCAGAGCAGCTATTGCTGCGCAGGGGCCGGGCAACGGGTACACGGCAAAACCGCTGTCCTGTACATGCCGCACCAGACGATATCCCGGGTCGGATATCAGGGGAGTGCCCGCGTCGGACACCAGCGCCACGCGCCCACCTTCCGCCAGACACCTGTCGATACGCTGTAATGCGCGGTCATCACTGTGATCGTGATAGGCCATGATGGGAGTATCTATGGCAAAAAATTGCAGCAACCGCTGGCTGTGCCGTGTATCCTCTGCCGCGATGAGATCCGCATTTTGCAGGACTTCAATCGCGCGCTGCGACATATCACCAAAGTTACCTATGGCTGTGGCTACAACATAAAGCCCGGAATCCACGTTTTCCCCTTATAATGTCCGCATTGCGTAAATCCCGGATGATACAGGAGCCGTCCGGACCTTGCCGCACACTGTGCGCCACCTGAACTTGACAGGCCTCCTTACCCACTAACTAGTCGGTGAAGCATAGCATGAGAAAAAGCGTTTCCAGACCACTTAGCCACCCCGCCCTGCTGGCACTTATACTACTGCCACTTGTCCTCGGGGGCTGCGCCGGAAAGCCGGAAAAAACACCCGACGAGACCAGCAAGCCGTCCACCGAGAAACAACAACCCCGAACAAGCCAGGGAGTCTCGCTCACCCTGCCCTCGAGCAAGTACAGTGGCGCCTTCAACAGCGCTGAGCAGTCTCTCGCCCAGTTTGACTGGATGGCGGCAAGCGTTGCACTGCAAGCGCTGCCAGAGCAGGGGCTGTCAATTGACGACAGCGCCTACCGCTCCTACCTTCAGGCACGCATAGACTACATTCGCGGCGAGCAGCAACAGGCCCTGGCGCAGCTCGATCGCCTGAACAGCCCCGCCATCAACCCGGCGCTGCGCTACCGGATTCTCAGCTTCAAACACTACATTCTGGATATCAATGGCGAGTCTCTGGCCAGCGCCCAACTCGCCGATCAGATCATGCGCATGGCGCCGGATAAAAATGTCCCCGCCTGGAAGCGCAACGTGTGGCGCAATCTGGAGAAGACAAACGCCGATGCATTATCCGCTGCACTGGTGCAGGCGAATGATCCGCAGTGGCGTGGTTGGCTGAACCTTGCGTTGATCAGCCGCTCAACTCCCGCAACACTGCCGAGCCAACTTACCCAATGGCGTAGTGAAAATGCCAATCACCCCGCAGCCAGGCCGCTACCCGGTGGCTATGACTATATGCTGGCCCAGGGCCAGCAAAGCGGCAAAGTGGCGATCCTCCTGCCACTGAGTGGCAAATTAGCGCGAGCAGGCAAGGCTGTGCTGAATGGCTATCTCGCTGCCTATTATGAAAATCGTAGTGCGGGCGGCCCCACCGATGAACTGCTGATAATCGATCTGGATAAAGCACCCTCCGCCAGCAGCGCCTATCAAGAGGCTGCAAGACAAGGCGCCACTATCGTTGTGGGGCCGCTAAGCAAAGAAGATCTGGCCGACCTAGCTACTTTGCCGGAGCGCCCCGTGCCCATACTCGCACTCAATCGTATTGACCAGGTGCTGCCGGCTTCCGGCGGCAGTGCACTGGTACAGCTATCGCTGGCACCAGAGGACGACGCCCAGGCCATTGCCGAACTGGCTTTTGGCACCGGCGCGCGCCGGGCCCTGATCATCTCCCCCGCTGGCGAATGGGGTGAGAAAGTGGAACCGGTATTGCGGGAGCGCTGGACCGCGCTCGGCGGCAGTATCGCCGACAGTGTCACGTACACAACCTATGATGACTACTCCAGCAGCGTGAAGTCCTTACTGTCACTGAGTGCCAGTGAAGCGCGTGCGAGGGAACTTCGCGACCTGCTGGGAACCAACATAGAGTTCGCACCACGCAGGCGTCAGGATGCCGACGTCATCTTTCTGTTGAGCCGCACCAGCACAGAGGCGCGCTCGATCAAGCCGATACTGGCCTTTCACTACGCTGGCGACATCCCGGTCTACGCGTTATCCACCATCTACAGCGGCGTACCAGATCAGCGTGATCAGGATCTGAACGGTATCCTTCTGGCGGGAACGCCCTGGCTACTGGGCGACAACCCCGAGCTGCGAGCGACGCTGACCGCCGGCGATGCGATTGGCAGCAACCTGCCTCAACTCAATGCACTCGGTGCCGATGCCTTTCTGGTGCAATCCGGATTCAGCCGCCTGCAAAGTGGCGCGGATGCCCTGTTTCGCGGTAACACAGGCCTGCTGACCATGGACCCCGACCTCAGTATTCAGCGGGAGTTGTCGGCGGCCACATTCGATGGAGGCGCACTCAAAGCGCAGTAGCTAGACTGGGTTTTCCGGAAATGGTCGAGATGCTGTGCACAGAACATGAAATCACTGGGCGACGATTACGAAAACAGGGCAGCGAAGCTGATCGAGGAGAACGGGCTAAGCGTACTGGAACGTAATTTCAGGGGAAAAACTGGCGAGATAGACATTATCGCCATAGATGGCGAGCAATTGGTCTTCGTAGAAGTAAGGGCCAGATCTAACCGCTACTTCAACAGTGCAGCCGGCTCCGTCGACAGACGCAAACAGCAGCGTCTGGTCAGAACCGCCCAACTCTTCCTGCAACGCCGCTCACAATGGGCCGGTGTTGCCTGCCGATTTGACGTCATTGCCTTTGAACCCCCACAATCCGGTTCCCATCCGCAGATTCGCTGGATCCGCGGAGCATTCACAGCCTGACCAAAACACTGGATTCAACTGATGGACTACTACCCAATCATTGCCCAAAGCTTCCAGGACACCATGGAGACCATCGCGATGTCGGTGGACGACCTGGCCGGGGTGATTGCGCAGGGCAGCCAATTGATGACGAGTGCGCTATTGTCTGACCGTAAAATTATCGTCTGCGGTAACGGCATCGATGCCGCCTTGGCCCAGTTGTTCGTCTGCAATCTGCTAAACCGGTTTGAACAGGATCGGCCAGCGCTTCCCGCACTGTCGCTTACTATGGACAGCGCCAGCGTGACCGCGATAGCCCAGACCAGCGCTTTTAACGATATATATTCCAGGCAACTGCGTGCACTGGGGCAGGCAGACGATGTACTGCTGTGTATAAACAGCGGGGAGGGGGCCAGCAATTTATTACGCGCCGTGCAGACGGCCCAGGAAAGAAGCATGGCGGTCATCGCGATGACCAGCGTAAAGGATACGATGTTGAGTGCAGTTATGCGCCCTGAAGACGTGGAACTGCAGGTCAACGCCACAAGACAGGCCCGTGTGGTTGAAATACACACCATGGCCATACACAGTTTCTGTGAATTGATAGATCACAGTCTCTTTGGAAGCTATAACCAGGAATAAGCTATGCGACTATCCCTCATTCTTCTTCTCGCCTGCACCGTGCTACCACTTTCTGGCTGCGGCAGTATTCTTGCCAGTATGAATATGGGCAAGATAGAAGACGGCCCAAAAGACCGCACCGTCGGCCAGATTATTGAAGACGACAACATCGAAACCAAGGCCACGGTCAATATTCATGCCGACAACGCCGCCTACCACGATGCGCACCTGGTGGTCGTCAGTTACGATGGCTACGTGCTGCTGGCAGGTCAAGTCAATGATGAGGCACTAAAAGACAATGCCACCGAAATCGTACGCAAAATAAAGGGGGTTCGCAGAATTTACAACGAGATGGAGATCAGCCCCCCGACATCTGCACTCACTCGTACCAGCGATGCCTGGATCACCACCAAAATCAAATCCGGCCTGCTTTCCAGTGACAACGTCGGAGACACAACTGTCAAAGTTGTAACGGAAAATGGGGTGGTCTATCTGATGGGTGCCGTCACGCAGAGCGAAGCGGACCTTATAGCGCATCAGGTGTCGGGTGTGTCCGGCGTGCGCAGGGTGGTGAGATTGTTCGACATTATCAAGTAGCTCGAAGCGCCAACCCGCTTGCACTCGCAGAGCAAGCAACAGCTGCGCCTTGTCACTGACCGAGACAGACCCGGCCGTAACCAAGAACTTTCAAAGCTTACTTAACGATTTTGAGAGTCGGTCTCTTTTCAGCTTTACCCGGATCAGGGGGCGTATCGTCGGGCGGAGTAGTGGCCTCTTCCGGGTCAAATACCATGCCCTGCCCATTCTCCCGCGCGTAGATGCCCACCACAGCTGATACCGGCACAAATACATCGGTGGCAACACCACCGAAGCGGCCATTAAAGGCAACAGCCTGATTGGAGATAATCAGATCAACCACGGCATCCGGAGAAATATTCAGGACAATCTGATTATCCTTTACGAACTGCAGGGGAACGACCACCCCGTCTATCGAGGCGTCCACCAATACGTAGGGAGTGAAATCATTGTCCACTATCCACTCGTAAAGCGCGCGCATGATATAGGGACGACTGGAATTCATACTCGACTCTGCCACTACGATAGCGTAAGAACGCGGCCTGACTAAAGGCGCATTTCCCGCTCTTGCTCGGTGAGGCTTTCCTGAAATGACTCCCGGTTGAACAGCGTATCCATATACGTCTGCAATGGCTTGGTTCGTTTGCTGGCGCGGATCTCTACGCCCAGCGCGGGAAGACGCCACAGAATGGGAGCAATGCAGCAATCAACCAGGGTGAATTCATCACTCATGAAGAATGGCTTTTCAGCAAAAATGGGAGCAATGCCCATAATGCTTTCACGCAATTCCTTGGTCGACTTTTTGATCACATTTTCACTGCGTGTGTGTTGAATAGCATCGACCAGAGAGCTCCAGTCTTTTTCTATGCGGTGGATAAACAGCCGACTTTCTGCCCGCGCTACCGGATACACCGGCAATAGCGGCGGATGCGGGAAACGCTCATCGAGATATTCCATCATCACCTTGGACTCGTACAGCACCAGATCGCGATCAACCAGCGTTGGAAGGCTGTTATACGGGTTGAGATCAGCGAGCTCAGCCGGAGGATGCGCTGCATCCGAGTCGACCAAGTCGACGGTAACGCCTTTCTCAGCGAGGACGATACGCACCCGGTGACTGTAATGACTGGTGTTATCAGAAAAAAATGTCATTGAAGACCGCTTTGCCACAACACCCATTAGGGATTCCTCTGTTGTTTCCTATAGAAAACGATGCGGCGATTAAAAAGCCCCAACGCTACCGCCATTAATCGCGCGCGATCAGTGTACGTCTTTCCAGTATTCACGATTAAGCAACCATGCAAATACTGTGAATAAAGCAATAAAGAGTAGTGTGTAAATGCCTATACGGTGACGGTCAGATTTCATCGGCTCGGCCACATAGTCGAGGAAATTTACCAGATCATACACCGCATTATCGTATTCCTCGGGCGTCATCTCGCCCGCGAAAGTGATTTCAAACTTTCCACACGGATCTTCAAGAATATCAGCACCGGTCAGTGGATCACGCTTCACACCGCCATTGTGTGCTTTAACAGGCCCTGGCGCGCACTCCTGCATACCTTGTAATTCCAGCAGGACATTGGGCATGCCCACATCCTTGAACACCTTGTTGTTCACCCCGTAAGGTCGGCTGTCATCCTTGTAAAAGGAAAGCAGGTAGGTATACAACCATTCTGGCTGACGAGCACGGGAGACCAGAGTCAAATCGGGAGGCGCTGCACCAAACCACTTCTTGGCCTCGCCTTTATCCATAGCGTTTCCCATCAACGCACCCATTTTGACATCGGGATCAAACTTCAGGTTCGCCTCAAACAAATCCTCTGGAATACCAAGATCTTCCGACACCCTGTTGTACCGTGCGTACTGCAGGGAGTGACAGCCCATGCAGTAGTTCATATACAGCTTGGCACCGTGTTGCAACGATGCTTTATCTTCGGGATCAGCGACAAATGGTTCGCAGGGGATGGAGCCACAGGCGTGCGACGATTCTGCGGCCACTGCTTTCAGCGGCAGAACTGTCAGCGCCAAAATCAGCAGAAGCCCGGCGATACTTCCCCAGAAACCGATACCACCGTCTGTGGTGACCCGATCAGGTACCGGCTTGGTTTTATCCATTGATGTCCAGATGGGCATCAGCAGGAAAAACGCAAAGTAGATCACTGAGCAAATACGCGCCAGTGTTGTACGGGCATCTGTCGGAGACCAGACGCCCAGCACGCCCAATATCAGGAAGGAGGCAACGAAAGTGACTAACATCACCTTGGTAATGTTGCCGCGATAGCGCCAGGATTTAACCGGGCTGCGATCCAACCAGGGCAACATAAAGGGCACGGCCACTGAAGCGGCGAAGGCGATAAAGCCCCAGAACTTGTCAGGCACTGCGCGCAGTACTGAATAGTACGGCGTGAAATACCAGACAGGTGCAATATGCTCAGGCGTCTTCAGGTTATTTGCATGCTCGAAGTTAGCAAACTCCAGGAAGTAACCACCCATTTCCGGCATAAAGAAGATAATGCCGCAGAAGATGAACAGGAACACACCAATCGCCTGCAAATCGTGCACGGTGTAATACGGATGGAAAGCGACGCCGTCCAGCGGCACGCCCGCCTTGTCCTTGTGCTTCTTGATATCGACGCCGTCAGGGTTGTTCGATCCAACTTCATGCAGCGCCAGCAAGTGCAGTACAACCAGTGCCAACAAGACGATAGGCAGTGCGACGACATGCAGTGCGAAGAAACGGTTGAGCGTGATGCCGGAGATCAGGTAATCACCGCGAATCCAGGTGACAATATCTTCACCGACATAGGGAATGGCACCGAACAGAGAGATAATGACCTGCGCACCCCAGTAGGACATCTGCCCCCAGGGTAGTACGTAGCCCACGAAAGCTTCTGCCATCAGAACCACAAATATCAGCATCCCGAAGATCCAGATCAGTTCCCGTGGTTTCTGGTAGGAGCCGTAGATCAGAGCGCGGAACATGTGCAGGTAGACGACCACGAAGAACGCCGAGGCCCCCGTCGAGTGCATATAGCGCAGTATCCAGCCGAAATCCACGTCGCGCATGATGTATTCCACCGATGCGAACGCGCCCTCCTGGCTAGGGGTATAGCTCATGGTCAACCAGATTCCAGTCAGCAGTTGATTGACCAGAACCACCAGTGACAGGACGCCGAAAAAATACCAGAAGTTAAAATTCTTCGGAGCGTAGTACTTACCCATGTGGGTATTCCACGCCTTCATGATGGGCAGGCGCGCGTCAACCCAATCGCGTAGACCAACCAACATATTACTCATCAGACTTCCTCCGGGTTCACGCCGATTACCAACACCTTGTCATCCTCAAATGAGTATGGGGGAACTAACAGGTTGGCCGAGGCCGGCGCACCCTCGTAAACACGACCGGAAAGATCAAACTTGGAACCGTGACAAGGGCAAAAGAACCCGCCTTCCCAACTGGCTCCGGCCAACACGCCCACCTCTGGAACATACTTGGGGGCACAGCCCAGGTGAGTACACAGCCCGACGATGACCAGCAGTTCCGGTTTCGTGGATCGATCGATACCGGTGATATACGGGGGTTGCTGCGCGGTATTCAAAGAATCCGGATCTTTCAGTTTTGAACTGAGGCCGGGCAGTGTTTCGAGTTGCGCTTCAGTGCGGTTGACCACATAGACTGGCTTGCCGCGCCACTCAACCACAGACATCTGGCCTGACTCCAACTTGCTGAAATCAAACTTCACCGGCGCACCGGCAGCCTTGGCCTTGGCCGAGGGATTCCAGGACCCAACAAAGGGCACCGCTACACCGACCACGCCGGCCGCGCCCACCGCGCTTGTGGCAGCGGTCAGGAATTTCCTCCTCGTGGAGTTAACGCCATCGCTACTCATGCTTGTCTCCCCAGATAACAGATCTCTTAGCGGCATTTTGGCAACAGCCTATCCGCAGATCTCAAAAAAGGTGCAAATGGTAATGACTTTGCCGAGTTCTTACAAGGGAAACGCCTTGATTTAACTACGTTTTCAGCAAGAACCCGGATTGATTCAGGTCAAAAATTACCCGCCTTGCAAGACTTAAAAAAACGCCCGGCATGCACAGCATCCGGGCGTTCTCGATTGTGTCCATAGCCCCGCTGATAATGGGGGCATATGCCACCAGCTTAACGCTTGGAAAACTGGGGACGTTTGCGCGCCTTACGCAGGCCAACTTTCTTACGTTCAACTTCTCGCGCATCGCGGGTAACGTACCCGGCACTGCGCAAGTTAGGACGCAGAGATTCGTCGTATTCCATCAGTGCGCGGGTGATCCCGTGGCGAATCGCCCCGGCCTGCCCGAAACTCCCACCGCCGGCAACTGTGACATTAACATCAAATTTCTCTGCTAATTCAACAAGTTCCAGTGGCTGGCGCACGATCATACGGGCCACTTCACGACCAAAATATTGGTCCAAAGGGCGCTGATTGACAGTGATGCTGCCGCCGCCATTCTTCAGATAAACTCGAGCGGTAGACGTCTTTCGACGGCCGGTTCCATAGTATTGGGTAGCTGACATAAAAATGTTGTCCGTTAGATGCTCAGTACTTGAGGTTGTTGCGCAGCATGCGGATGTTCGTTCCCAGCATAGACTTTCAGCTTTCTGAACATGGCACGACCCAGAGTATTTTTGGGCAACATGCCCTTCACCGCACTCTGAATAACTCGCTCAGGGGCTTTATCGATTAACTTCTCGAAGGAAATCGACTTCAAACCGCCCGGGTAGCCCGTGTGGTGGTGGTACATCTTGTCCGTTGACTTGGCACCGGTTACGCGAATTTTTTCAGCGTTTACGACCACAATGTAGTCACCAGTATCCACGTGGGGCGTATATTCAGCCTTATGCTTGCCCCGCAGGCGGTGGGCTATCTCACTAGCCAGGCGCCCCAGGGTCTTGTCAGCGGCGTCCACGACAAACCAGTCGCGGCTTACATCTTCCGCTCTGACACTAATAGTTTTCATCAATAACCGCCTGTTGGAGGAGTCCAATTTCGAGAGCGCGAATACTAATCAATGGACACACGCATTTCAAGCGAAGAATCCATTAATTTTCACGACTGCCAACCCCTTTGAAAGTTTCAGGGGGCATAAAAAGGGCGCCTATTTAATCCCAATGCCGCAGTCCTGTCTATAGCCATCTGTCACTACTGAATGCAGCCACGGCAAACCGCTAGGGTAAATGCTCCTGAGCCAGATACTCAAAGGACTGCATCTCCTGCAGCCGCGAGATAGTGCGCTGAAACTCAAACTCCAGCTGTCCGCCACCATAGAGTTCCAAGAGAGGCACAGCCGCAGTCAGTACCAGCTTGACACTGCGATCGTAGAATTCGTCGACAAGATTGATAAAACGGCGCGCCTGGTCGTCCATATCCGGCATGAAGCATGGGACGCCCGAGATCAGCACCGAGGTAAAGATTCTGGCCAGCTCTATATAATCATTCTGTGATCGCGGGCCAGCACACAGCTCAGCAAAATCAAACCACGCAACATCTTTTGATACCCGCCGGCAGGTCAGGTAGCGGTGGTTGATCTGAATGCGCTCCCAGTGCCTGCCGGGTGCCGTGGCCAACTGGTTAAAACTCTGCTCGAGGCTTTGCGCCGCGGCCTCATTCAGCGGGAAGTGATACAGCGCGGCCTGTTGCAGCGTGCGCAAACGATAATCGACGCCGGCATCGACGTTTACTACCCGGGTATACTTTTCCAGCAGCGCTATAGCGGGAAGAAATCGCTGCCGTTGCAGGCCGTTCTCATATAAATGCGCAGGCTCAATATTGGATGTCGCAACCAGTGTCACGCCGCGCTCAAAGAGCGCTTTCATCAGATCACCCAGAATCATCGCATCGGCGATATCGGTGACAAAAAACTCGTCGAAGCAAAGTACGCGCGTCTCCTGCGCCAGCCCATCGGCAACGCTGTCCAGCGGATTTTTCTCGCCCTCGAGGCTTATCAGGTCTGCGTGTACCCGCTGCATGAACCGATGAAAATGTACACGCATTTTGCGCTGAAACGGCAGACATTCGTAAAAGGTATCAACCAAATAGGTCTTACCCCTCCCTACACCGCCCCAGAAATAAAGACCGACCTCGGGTTCAACCTGCACACCGCGGAGCTTGTTGACCCAACTCTTTAAACCACTGTCATGCCGCTGCGAACTAACGACCAAACGCTCATAGAGATCCTGCAGCATAAGCACTGCCTGCTCCTGAGCCGTGTCGTGGGAAAATCCCTCTTGCTGCAGGTCCGCCTGATAGCGTTGCCAGGGTGTTGTCATGTGCGGTGCTGCCCGATGCTGCATGAATGGAAAGCGCCACACTTTAACCACAGCCTTCGCGCTTGGCAACGACCCGTAACTGGCAGCGACCCGGTGCGAGAGTCGCCGTAATTAACCAGGAGTGCCAATTCAAACCCAACTACAACCTAACAGGCAGCTCACCCTACTGCCCTTGGGATATTAGGGGTATACTGCGCACCTCTGAATTTTGGCCGAGAGGAATCTTTAGTGGAATCAGCTGTATATAGCTTGGAAATGGTATTGGCTATTGCGGTCATTGCAGTCATCGTTGGTTTGATTGCAGGCTTGCTAATGGGGCGTCGCTCGTCAGACAGCGCAAAAAAACATCGTGATATTGCGCTCAAGCTCGATCAGGTGATGCAGGACAAAAAATCGTACGAGGCAGAAGTCGTAGAGCACTTCTCGGAAACCGCGAAGTTGTTAAACAATCTGACCGAGAGCTACCGGGAGGTCCATAACCAGCTTGCCCAGGGCGCGGAAAAACTGTGTCACGGAGCTGGTCCGGTGTCTCTGGAACGTCTGGAAAACAAGTATGATCCAACGGAAATTCCGGCCAATCTCGCAAATATCGAGCCGCCTCTGGATTACGCGCCGAAAACATCTCCCGATGAAAAAGGTATGCTCAATGAAGAATTTGGGCTTGAGCGAAAGCCGGCCTCAGAAGATGACACGGAAGCCAAGGGCAAAGCGCACTGAGGTTAATTGACCCGCAGTTTTACACCGGGTTGTCGATATCGATAAACCGGTGTTGCAAAGAAAATTGCGTGGCAAGATGCTCACCCACCGCCTGCACACCATAGCGCTCTGTCGCATGATGACCCGCAGCGATAAACTCGATCCCCTCCTCTCTCGCCGTATGTACTGTCTGCTCTGACGCTTCTCCTGTTATATACAGGTCCGCCCCGGCCAGTAATGCCGTATCGATGTAACCCTGCGCCGCCCCAGTGCACCAAGCAATGCGGCGAACCGGCTTATCAGGGTCGCCCACATGCAGGGGTTCACGACCGGTAATCTGCGCTAGCTGGGCAACCACTTGCCGCACTGGCACCGGCTCAGCGAGATCGGCAATATTGCCCAGACCATCGGCAACATCGGGTTGTAATGGCGCCTGGTCCTGATGATCAAATCCCAGCAACTTACCCAGACAGGCGTTATTGCCCAACAATGGATGCGCATCCAATGGCAGGTGATAGGCGAGTAAGCTGAGTTCATTGGCCAGCAGGGTGGCGATGCGCCGACGCTTCATACCGACAATTTGTGGCGCCTCGCCGGTCCAAAAATATCCGTGATGCACCAACAGAGCATCTGCACCCCACTCTACCGCCGCATCCAGTAGTCGCTGACACGCCGTCACACCAGTGGCAAGACGAACAACGCGGGCTTTCCCCTCAACCTGCAAGCCGTTGGGACAGTAATCCTTAAAGCGCTGCGGCTGTAAACATTGGTCGAGGTACTGGCACAATTCGGGAAGCTCTACGCTCATTGATTTTCACCTGATGGTTGTATGTCCTTTCCTGCCCTCATGGCAGGCCGGGGTATGCATCATATACAATGCGGCAGCACACAATAAACACGGCAGAACATGAAACAAAATCTAACGCTCATTGTCTGGCCAGCCATCGCGGGTTTGTTAGCGGCTCTGCTGATCCTGGATCGCTGGGTATTACCGCTCGATCCCCGAGCCCGGGAGACGCAGCTGGAGCCTGTCAGCTATGCCGCCGCCGTACGCGAAGCAACACCTTCCGTCGTCAACATTTATACCGCCAAACTGGTATCGCAGAGGCGTTCTTCTCTGGGTGGTAACCCGCTGTTGCGTCACCTCGCAAACCATCCATCACAACGGCAGCGGATAGAGCGCTCGCTCGGGTCGGGCGTCATCATGACAGAACAAGGTCATATTCTGACCAATAATCACGTGATCGCGGGCGCCGATGCTATTCAGGTGATGCTGTACGACGGCCGCTCTGCCAATGCCGTGGTGATCGGCACTGACTCGGCCACAGACCTGGCAGTACTGCAAGTGGACTTGCCCGACCTGCAACCGATTACCCTGGGAGACTCGGACGCCGCCAGGGTTGGTGATGTCGTCCTTGCTATCGGCAATCCACTGGGGTTCGGGCACTCGGTCACACAGGGCATCGTTTCGGCCCTCGGGCGCTTTGGCCTGCAGTTGAACACCTATGAGGACTACATCCAGACTGATGCCACCATTCACCTCGGCAATTCTGGCGGCGCACTGATCGATACCCGGGGGCGACTGCTTGGCATCAATACGCTGATTTATACCGCAGGCAACCAGACACAGAACGTGAGCACCGGCATTGGCATCAGCCTGGCGATTCCGGAGAGTCTGGCCATATTTGTGATGCAGGATCTGATTAACTACGGTGAGGTAATACGGGGCTGGCTGGGCGTTAGCGTGGAGCCGATTGTCGTGACGCCGCCCTCGGGCGGTATAAAACAGCAACTATCTGTGGTGGAAGTAGCGCCGGGCGGCCCGGCGCAAAAAGCGGGCATACTGGTGGGGGATATCATCACCTATATAAACGGGGAACCGGTACAGGATGGCCGGCTAACCATGCACCGTATTGCGATGCTCAGGCCCGGTGAAACAATCTCTATTGCTCTGCAGCGGAATCGACAGAGTCTGGAGCTGAATGCCATTGTCGGCGTGCTGAATCATTCGACGGCACCAGAAACACTCCCCTAGCAACGAACACGCTCAGGCGAGCACTGGATATTCTCAGCTCACTGCTCGCCGGGAGGTTTACTCTCTGGCTTCAGTCGCATCTCGGCACTGCGCGCATGCGCTGTCAACGACTCCCCTCTGGCCAACACCGACGCCATAGCACCCAGTTCCTGCACCCCGCGCTCACTGCACATAATGACAGAACTGCGCTTCTGGAAATCGTAGACCCCCAGTGGCGAGGAAAAACGCGCACTGCGCGAGGTAGGTAGCACATGGTTGGGGCCTGCGCAGTAATCGCCAAGAGACTCCGATGTAAACGGCCCCATAAATATTGCGCCAGCGTGTCGCACCAGAGGCAGCAGGCTTTGCGGGTCGCAAACGGAGAGTTCCAGGTGCTCGGGGGCAAGACGATTACTCACGGCGACTGCCTCATCGAGATCACGCGTCACTATCATCGCTCCGCGCGCGCCTAGAGAGGCTTCAATGATGCCCGACCTTTCCATGTCGGGTAGCAGTTTGTCGATACTGGCTTGTACCGCGTCCAGATAGCCGCTGTCGGGACACAGCAACAGCGATTGTGCGTTCTCGTCGTGTTCCGCCTGGGAAAACAAATCCATCGCCACCCAATCGGGATCTGTCCGGCCATCACAAATGATCAGAATTTCTGACGGCCCCGCAACCATATCGATACCCACGCGGCCAAACACCTGACGTTTGGCGGTAGCGACATAGATATTGCCGGGGCCGACGATCTTGTCCACTGCGGGCACGGTGGCAGTACCCAGCGCCAGCGCCGCGACAGCCTGGGCTCCGCCAATCGTGATAACCCTGTCCACACCCGCTATTGCAGCCGCAGCAAGGACCAGATCGTTGATCTCACCACGAGGCGCCGGCACCACCATAATGACTTCCGACACACCGGCCACCTTGGCAGGCAGTGCGTTCATCAATACAGAGGAGGGATAACTGGCCTTGCCGCCAGGCACATATAGCCCGACCCGCTCCAGCGCAGTGATTTGCTGTCCCAGTAGGTTGCCGGCATCATCGGTGAACTGCCAGCTCTGCTGCAACTGATGCTGATGCTGATGAAAATCCCGCACCCGCTGCGCCGCATATTCCAGCGCCTTGCGCTGATCGGGCTCGATACGATTGAGCGCATCCAGCAGCCGTTCCGTGGGCACTTCCAATTCTGCGACAGACCCTACGGTTAACTGGTCGAAACGCTCAGTGTACTCGAGCAGCGCCTCATCGCCGCGTCGGCCGATATCAGCAATGATAGCCGCCACAGTCTGGTTGACGGCAATGTCCGATTCCGCCTCCCAGGTTGTCAGCTGCGCCAGGGCAGTGTCGAAATCCGCGCTGCGTGTATCAAGACGTCGCACTCTCCGCCTCCTGAACCGCAACCGTCAAATCTTCAATAATACTGGTGATCGCCGCGTGTCGGGAGCGCATGGCTGCCTTGTTCACCACCAGGCGAGAACTGACAGAGGCAATTTCCTGAAGCGGCTCCATGCCGTTTGCGCGCAGGGTGTTTCCAGTATCGACAATGTCGACAATCTGATCAGCGAGATTCATGATAGGCGCCAGTTCCAGAGCGCCATAAAGCTTGATCAAGTCGGCATGCACGCCTTGCTGGGCAAAATAATTTCTGGCTATATTGACGAACTTGGTCGCCACTCTGATGCGAGCGCCATCGCTTTGCCAACCCACTCTTGCGGCCGTCATCAAACGGCAGCGAGCGATACCCAGGTCCAGCGGCTCGTAAAGGCCCTCTGCACCCTGTTCCATCAGGATATCCTTGCCTACCACGCCCATGTCGGCTGCGCCGAAGCGCACGTACGTGGGAACATCTGTGCCGCGCAGCACGACCAACTGCACTTCGTCCCGATTGGTATCGAACACCAATTTGCGGCTGGTGCTGATATCCTCCAGCGAGTCGATTCCCGCACGTGCGAGCAACGGCAGCGTCTCCTTCAGGATACGCCCCTTGGTAAGTGCTATGGTCAGTTTGTCATTCATAGTATTCATCGCGCTGCACTGCCTGCGAACGCCGGCCACAGTTGCAGCCAGGTATCGTTGAATTTATCCGGTGCTCGTGTATTGCACAGCTCAAGCCTGAGCTTGCGCCTGCCACTGGTCGGGGGTATAGGTGCGGATATTTACAGCGTGAATGCTGCCATCAGCGATATGATCACTCAAAGCCGCGTAGACCAGCTGCTGTTTTTTCACCGGCCGCAGGCCTTCAAACACATCCCCGATTGCGGCGATATCGTAGTGGCTGCCCTCTCCCTGAACGTGAAATTCACAATCAGGCATGTGACTCTGTAACAGTCCTTTGACTGTGGCTGTATCCATATTGGAACTCTCCTGTCTGCCATGCCGGTCGATACGTCAATACGCACCAAAGACCTGGCCCGCACCGGAATAGGCTGCAAAAATCGGTATTTTATGAGAAAAACAGTAAGATAGCGACCGCTACCGCGCAGCTATACTATTTATCCACATCGACAACTACGGTTGTCCAGTTCGCGATAACCTCATCCAGATTCCCATCGCGCTCGCGAGCGGACGCCAAAAACTGATCGCGGTAGATCTCACCCAGATTGACGCTTTCGATGATGACGTTGTTCAGCTTCCACTCCCCGGATTTCTCTTTTCCCATCTGGTAAATCACGACATAGGGGTCTCTTCGGTCGGCGTAGATCAGCTGTTGCAACGACAAGCGCGAACTGGCGGAAGCCTCTTCATCGGGCGGGACAAGCTCGATTTTGGAACCACCAAACGCCAATAAACCCTTGCTATACGTGCGTACCAGAGACCCACGCATGGCCTCTGTGAACTGGTCGAGCTGATCCACCAATTTGCTGCGACCGCCTTCGTCCAGACTGCGGTAGCGATCCGAGCTGGCATAGGGCCCCATCACCTTGCGCGCAAACCCGCGGTAATCAATCAGGGGATCAAGCAGCGACTGTACCTGCTGGTAGTAACGCTCCGGATCATCCTCAGCATATTCGTTGGCCGCCTCTACCACATCCATGACCTGTGCAGTGGTACTCTGCACCAGATCGAAGGCAGCATGGTTCTGTGCGACAGCGCGCACACTGCCGGTCGCTGCCAGCAAAAATGCAACTATCACTCCTACTTTTAGACTGCGAATTGACATTCCTGTGCTCCATTTTTCAATTTGTTACCACCCTGAACCGCAATGCCCTGTATACTCGGCGTCTGTACTCAAAGGATGCCTTTTACTTCGCCACCCCATGTTGCACCATGTTTTCGACATCTATGCCGCCACTATGGTTCCCCTGCACCGGGCGGCGCACACTTTAACAGGAAAATCACTCATATGCTGTTAGCAGTGGCCATGATTCTTGTCGGCTTCATTGCCCTCATCTGGAGTGCGGACTTATTTGTCGCCGGCGCGGCATCTATCGCCAAAAATATGGGGATGTCCCCCATTATTGTCGGCCTGACCATTGTCTCCATCGGCACGTCCGCCCCGGAAATTCTAGTGGCGATCACCGCCTCGCTATCGGGTGCTGGAGATCTGGCCATCGGCAATGCGATCGGCTCCAATATTGCCAACATTGCTCTGGTACTGGGCATCACCTTGCTGGTTGCCCCGCTGATGGTACAGGAACGCTGCATGAAATCGGAAGTATTCCTGCTTCTGGTATCGACCTTTGTAGCAGGCCTGCTGATCCTGGATGGGGAACTGTCGCCGTCGGATGGCTGGCTGATGATCGCCCTGCTGGTATTCATCATCGCGCGGCTGGTAAACCAACAGTTCAAGGACCCGGGACTGCTGGAGGAAGCGGGCGACGAACCGGAGAAGCTGTTGACACCGGGGCGAGCCTGGCTCAGCTTTTTGATAGGCCTTGCCCTACTGATCGTGAGCTCCAAGCTGCTGGTCTGGGGAGCCGTCCATACGGCACAGGCACTGGGCGTATCGGAGCTCGTTATTGGCCTCACCATCGTCGCAATCGGCACCAGTCTCCCAGAGTTGGCCGCGACTATCGCCAGCGCAATGCGCGGGCACACGGAGATCGCACTGGGCAATATTATAGGATCAAACCTGTTCAACTTATTGGCGGTGATGGCCATTCCCGGGATCGTCCAGAGCCGCATACTGGAGCCCGCTGTCATTTCGCGCGACTATCTGGCGATGACGCTGCTGACAGTGTTTCTCGCATTCGCTATTTACATCAGCCGCATGCGCAGTAAATCTTCGGAAGGTCACTCCTACCTGGGGCGTATCCTGGGGACGCTGTTAGTGTCGTCCTATGCCCTGTATTATTACTCACTGTATTCAACGATGTAGGCTAGGGGTTCGCCATGCCGGAGCAAAGCTCCATCAGTTACACCCAATCGGCGCAGCGCACAATCCGTATGGAAGCCGCTGCAGTAGCCGCGCTGGAAGCGCGAATTGGACCGGAGTTCAGTTCAGCCTGCGAACTCCTGCTGCAGGTTCGCGGCCGAATCATTGTTACCGGCATGGGCAAATCGGGCCACATCGCACGGAAAATAGCCGCCACTTTGGCCAGTACCGGGTCGCCTGCGTTTTTTGTCCATCCAGGCGAAGCCAGCCACGGCGACATGGGTATGATTACAGCTGAAGATGCGGTCATTGCACTCTCCAACAGCGGTGCTGTAGCAGAAGTAATGACACTTGTACCCCTGCTGAAACGGCTCGGCATTCCCCTGGTGAGCATGACAGGCAATCCGCAGTCACCTCTGGGGAAATCCTCCGATGTGCATCTGGACACCGGGGTTGATACCGAGGCCTGCCCACTGGATCTGGCGCCCACATCCAGCACCACCACTGCGCTCGTCATGGGTGACGCACTGGCCATCGCGCTGCTGGAAGCGCGTGGCTTTACCGCCGATGATTTCGCGTTCTCCCACCCGGGTGGGACGCTGGGCAGGCAGCTCCTGTTGAAAGTACAGGACGTGATGAAAACCGGCGACGACATTCCGATGGTCACCGAGGAAATCAAACTGTCCGAGGCCCTGCTGGAGATCAGCAACAAGCGTATGGGGATGACTACCGTGGTCAACAAAAACGGTACACTGGCAGGCATTTTTACCGACGGCGACTTACGTCGCGCCCTCGATACGCGCACCGATATCAACGAGACTTCGATTGGACAGCTGATGAGCAAGGGCGCAAAAACCATTGAAGCTGATATGCTGGCGGCCGCCGCCATGCACATAATGGAAGAAAACGAGATCAGCTCCTTGGTTGTTCTCGATAAAGATGGCACCCTCACCGGCGTTCTCCACCTGAAAGACCTGCTGCACGCGGGCATCGCCTGATAAGGAACTACCTCCCGATGAAGCCCTCTAAGGATTGCGAGACCATCGTTCACCTGTCGCCGGACCTGGCGGCACAAATCTCACCCCAATACGACAAGAAAGCTTTGCGGAGTGCACCTATGTCAACACGCTGTCCGAAAACGCATGCCAGAACGAGGCAATTCTTTACCGGTATACTGCTACTGGCAATGGGCCTCTTTGCGGCCCTTACCCAGGCACTGCCCGAAGATCGCGACAAGCCCATGAGAATTACGGCAGACAAGGCCGAGCGCGATGATGTCAATGGCGTCACCATATACAGGGGTAACGTCATCGCGATTCAAGGCAGCCTGAAATTGGAATCCGAGAAACTCACGATTTATCTGACCGATGGACAGGCGAGCAAAATTGTAGCCGAGGGCGCACCGGCCAAAATGCAGCAGCGACCGGAAGTAGACAAGGAGATGGTCTATGCCAAAGCCAAAATCATCACCTATTACAGGCCGGAGGAGCGTGTCCACCTGCAAACTGACGGCTACGTTGAACAGGATGGCTCCATCGTCAATGGTGACTCTATTGACTATTTTATTGAACAACAGCTGACCAAGGCTGTGTCGGATCCAAAACGTAAAGACGACAGGGTGGTAGTTGTGCTCCCTCCCAGCGAACTAAAGGACAAGGAAGACAGTGGCGCAACTGAGAGCGAGTAATCTGGCTAAGGCCTACCGCGGACGGGAAGTCATTCACGACGTTTCCATCGAAATTGACAGCGGCCAGATTGTTGGCTTGCTGGGACCTAACGGCGCGGGTAAAACGACCTGTTTTTACATGATCATCGGAATCATCCCGGCTGATCGCGGCGTGATAACCGTTGATGGAGAGGACATTACCGCTCTGACCATGCACGAACGAGCGCGTCGCGGTGTCGGTTACCTGCCGCAGGAGGCATCAATATTTCGTAAGTTGACTGTCGGCGACAACATCATGGCCATCCTTGAGACTCGTTCAGATCTCAACAAGAAGCAGCGCGTGGCCCGGCGTGATGAGTTGCTGGAGGAGTTCAATGTCCAGCACCTGCGCGACAGCCTTGGCCAGGCGCTGTCGGGCGGCGAACGACGTCGTATTGAAATCGCCAGGGCACTGGCTACAGAGCCCGACTTTATTATGCTGGACGAGCCTTTCGCCGGTGTCGACCCCATTTCTGTCACCGATATCAAACAGATCATTTTGCATCTGCGTGATCGCGGTATAGGCGTGCTCATTACCGATCACAATGTACGGGATACTCTGGATATCTGTGAAAAAGCCTACATCGTGGGCGAGGGCCGAATCATCGCCTCAGGGACAACCGAGGATGTACTGAACAATGAACATGTTCGGCAGGTGTACCTCGGCGATCAGTTCCGCATGTAAGTCCTCCCGGGGTGGGTCGCGAAAGCGAGAAACACGACTTTTCGACCACCTCACAAATCCAAGCAATTTTCACGCCAAGCAGTTGCCACCCTCGGGCTACGGGGGCTACACTGCCAATCTAGGTCCCAATGTACGGGTCGACACCCGCGTGAGATAAACGATGCTCCGAGTCTTGAAATGAAGCAGTCACTCCAGCTCAAGATAGGTCAACAGCTTACGATGACGCCGCAGCTGCAGCAGGCGATTCGGCTGTTGCAGCTGTCCACCCTGGACCTCCAGCAGGAGATCCAGCAGGCGCTGGATAGCAACCCGCTGCTGGAGAGGTCTGAGGAGGATTTATACCCGTCCGATGACGAAGTGCCTGACAATACGGATGAAACCTCCCGCAGCAAAAACGAAAAAAGCGACAAGAACGATAACAGCTCCGAGGAAGCCCCTGATTGGAGCTCGAAAGAGGTGGACGGCGATTCCAACCTGTCAGATGACCTGCCTGTCGATGTGCAGTGGGACGATTTGCTGCCATCGGCATCGGCTCCCGCGCCACAGGGTGATGAACACAACGAAGGCGATTTTTCTGCGCAAAACTCCGCCAGTGAATCGCTGCGCGAACAACTGCTGTGGCAGCTTGGGCTGACCCGGCTCTCCGATACCGACCGCCTCATCGCACTCTCGATTATTGACGCCACTGATGCCAACGGTCGCCTCCTGAGCAGTCCTGAAGAAATTTACGAGTCCCTGGCGAGCGACCTCGAGGTGGATTTCGACGAATTGATCGCAGTACTGCACCGGCTCCAGCAATTTGAGCCCTCCGGTGTTTGCGCGCGCGACCTGCAGGAATGCCTGCTGATACAACTGAACCATTTATCGCCCTCCACGCCGTGGCTGGATCAGGCAAAGCTGATCGTCAGCCGCTACCTGAACCAGTTGGCGAGCAGCGATTTCGGCCAGATTCTGAGGCGCACGCGGATCAGCGAAGAAGACCTCAAACAGGTTTTCACCCTGATTCAATCGCTGGATCCCAACCCGGGATACACGGCAGTGCCAGAGGAAGTGGAGTATGTGGTGCCGGATGTATTCGTCACCAAAAAGAATGGTCGCTGGCTGGTAGAGCTCAACCCGGATATCGCACCAAAATTGCGCATCAATAGCGGCTACGCCAGTTTGATTAAACGCGCAGATAACAGCGCCGACAACACCTATTTACGTGATAATCTGCAAGAGGCGCGCTGGTTTCTAAAGAGCCTGCACAGCCGCAATGAAACCCTGATGAAGGTTGCCAGCAAAATTGTCGATCACCAGCGAAATTTTCTCGAGTACGGTACCGAAGCCATGAAGCCACTGGTGCTGCACGAAATTGCCGAGGCTGTTGAGATGCACGAATCCACCATCTCACGCGCTACGACTAACAAATACATGCACACACCCAGAGGTGTGTTCGAGCTCAAGTATTTTTTCTCCAGCCACGTAGCGACGACCACCGGGGGAGAATGTTCTTCTACTGCCATCAGGGCATTGATTAAAAAACTGGTGGCTGCGGAGAATCCTCGTAAACCATTGAGCGACAACAAGATTGCGCTGCTTCTGAAAGAGCAGGGCATTGAAATTGCAAGACGCACCATCGCCAAATACCGTGATGCGCTTTATATACCCCCGTCCAACGAGCGCAAACGTTTGGTCTAGAATCTAACTATCAGCAACCGGCCTCGCCGGCGTCAGGCACCAACTGTCTCAAACCTGTAACAGGAGCAATCTATGCAACTCACCATCACTGGTCATCACCTGGAAATTACCACTCCACTAAAGGAGTACGTCGAAAGTAAGCTGGAGCGTCTCCAACGCCATTTCGACCAGATAACAGCTATCGATGTCATCCTGACCGTGGAAAAAAAGGTGCAACGCGCGGAAGCCACTGTCCATATCGCAGGCGGTGATTTGTTCGCACACTCCGAATCGGAGGATATGTATGCTGCAATAGACACTCTCTCAGACAAACTGGACCGCCAGTTGATCAAACATAAACAGAAACACCGGGGGCACTAGACACGCGATAATGAATGCCCTCAGCCAAATACTGACCCCGGCCCGCACGGTGTGTAGCGCCCCGGGGATCAGTAAAAAGCGATTGTTTGAAACCATCGCAACCATCGTCTGTGAAGATCAGGCCGCCCTACCCTATGATCAGGTTCTGGATCACCTTATCTCGCGCGAGAAGTTGGGGAGTACTGGCCTCGGTGAAGGGATCGCCATCCCGCATTGCCGAGTAGGCGATTGCACCGCGCCGCTGGGAGCACTGCTCACGCTGGAGGAGCCGATTCCCTTCGACGCGCCGGATGATCAGCCTGTAGACTTACTGTTTGTACTGTTGGTGCCAGAGGAAGCGCAACAACAACACCTGGACATTCTCGCAACAGTGGCGGGGTTGCTCAGCCAGGCGGATTTCTGTACGCGCTTGCGCGCGGCGAGGAACGACCGAGCCCTCTACGAGGTAGCTTGCGGTGTCACAACCTGACATGGAGAGTTTTCAGTGCGATTAATCGTCATAAGCGGGCGTTCGGGCTCCGGGAAAAGTACCGCGCTACATCAGTTGGAGGACGAGGGGTTTTACTGTATCGACAACCTGCCGGTCTCGCTGTTGCCTGCACTGATGGAGAAGGTCAACGACAAGGAGTTCCAGTTGTTTCAGGGAACTGCCGTCTGTATTGATGCACGCAACGCATGGAAGGACCTGAAGAACTTTCGCGACATCCTTGAAAAACTTCCATCCTCGGCAGAAGTACAGGTGCTGTATCTCGACGCCCAGGTGACATCGCTGTTACAGCGCTTTGGCGAAACACGGCGCCGTCACCCCCTGAGCACCGAGTCGGTATCACTGGCAGAGGCGATAGACCGGGAGCAGGAACTGCTCGAGCCTATCGCCCGCAGTGCAAACCTTGTGCTCGATACCAGCCAAATGACGGTTTACGAGCTGCGCGACGCGATCAAGCAACAGCTGTTGGGCACCACGACCGGCACCATGTCGATACTGATTCAATCTTTTGGATTCAAACGCGGGGTGCCTGCCGATGCAGATCTGGTGTTCGACGTACGAATGCTACCCAACCCTCATTGGGTAAAAGAGCTGCGCATGAAGACTGGCCTGGACGAGGAGGTTGGCGCTTTTCTCGAAAAGCAACCCATGACGGCGGACCTCTATCGCGATCTGCGTCACTACTTGGATACCTGGCTGCCGCGATACCGCGAAGGCAATCGCAGTTACATGAATATTGCTCTGGGTTGTACCGGAGGCCAACATCGGTCAGTATATTTGGCCAATCGCCTTTATAAGCACTATCAGACGGAATATCCGTCAATGCATATCAGGCACAGAGAACTCCAGTAGACAGGTCAGCGTGTGATTCGGACTCAGGTTATCATTATTAACAAGCTCGGTTTGCACGCTCGTGCGGCAGCCAAGTTTGTCGCCTGCACTTCCGCGTTCTCCAGCTCCATACGGACGGGGAAGGACGGCAACTGGGNCGACGGTAAAAGTATCATGTCGGTGATGATGCTGGCCGCCGGCAAAGGCACGGTGCTGGATCTTGAAATTGATGGCCGCGATGAACAAGAAGCACTGGCCGCATTGCAGAAGCTACTTGAAAATCGCTTCGACGAACCTGAGTAAACGGCACTTCCGTAACTAATCACGTTGTTGCACGCGTCACTTTTCCGGATAATTCTTTCTGCGGACATCCTGTCCTGAGGGGTTTTTTTCCGGGTATCCACATGGCGCAAAATCAAGAAATTTCCCAACGAACTCTCGACAGACTTTCCTCGGCCCTTGAAAGCGGCACGTTCGTCGACGTCCGGCGCATGCTGAATGGCTTATCTCCTCCCGACATCGCGCACCTGATCGAATCCTCCCCGCCACGCTTCAGACATATTCTCTGGCAGATGGTGGATGCCGAGCGCGAAGGCGAAGTCCTTGGCGAGTTGGGCGATGACTTGCAGGCACAATTCCTGGCAGCGATGAACGCTGCAGAGGTCGTACAGCTCACCGAGCACCTGGAAGACGACGACATCGCTGACATCCTGCAGCAGTTGCCCGGCCATGTCATGCAGGAAGTGCTCTTCGCGATGGACCAGCAGGACCGGGCGCGACTCGAACGGGTCATGCACTACCCGGACGACATCGCCGGTGGCTTGATGAACACCGACACGATCACGATCAGGGCCGCGCTGACTCTGGATGTGGTTTTGCGCTATCTGCGCCGGCATAGCGAAATCCCGAAGATGACAGACAATCTGATCGTGGTAAATCGCTCCGACAGATATATCGGTCTGTTACCCCTGCGCACGCTGTTGGTCTCCGACCCCGCGACGTCGGTACGGGAAATGATGGTCACCGACGTCGACCCGATAAACGTCAACATGTCTGACACAGACGTCACCCGGCTGTTTGAGCGCAACGATTGGGTGTCAGCTCCTGTAGTCGACGATAATGGCACGCTGCTGGGACGCATCACCATCGATGACGTGGTGGATGTTATCCGCGAAGATGCGGACCGCTCTCTGATGTCCATGGCCGGACTGGATGAGGATGCTGACACCTTTGCCCCGTTTATCCGCTCCGCGCCACGCCGCGCGATATGGCTGGGAATCAACCTGATTACCGCGTTCATTGCGGCATCCGTTATCAACCTGTTCCAGGGCACAATCGAAAAGGTTGTCGCACTGGCCGTTCTGATGCCTATCGTGGCCTCCATGGGCGGCATTGCCGGGACACAAACGCTCACGCTGGTGGTCCGCGGCATCGCGATGGGGCAGATAGGCAGAAGCAACCAGGCCTGGCTGATAAACCGGGAACTCCAGATCGGGCTGATGAATGGTATCCTGTGGGCGGGCGTCGTCGCTGTCGCAGCATCGGTCTGGTTTAACGACTGGAACATTGGCGGAATCATCGCGGCTGCGATGGTCATCAATCTGGTGACAGCGGCTCTTGTAGGAGCCATATTGCCACTGTTCCTGACACGGATACGCATCGACCCGGCGTTAGCAGGCGGTGTCGTTCTCACCACCGTGACAGATGTAGTCGGTTTTGTCTCATTTCTTGGTCTGGCGACACTATTCTATGGCTAAACAACGCTCAACTGACGATGTCGAAATAGACGATGCGCCCAGTAAAAGTGCACTCAAAAGGGAGATGCACCGCCTGCAGGCGATGGGCGAATCACTGGTCGACCTGAATGACAGTCAGCTGGAGCGAATTCCCGTCGATGATGACAGGCTTTTGTCCGCTATCCGCGAGTGCCGTCAGATACGCAGTAACAGCGCGCGCAAGCGCCATCTGCAGTTCATTGGCAAATTG
The DNA here is from genome assembly GCA_902705825.1 of Halioglobus japonicus. Classification (GTDB taxonomy): domain Bacteria; phylum Pseudomonadota; class Gammaproteobacteria; order Pseudomonadales; family Halieaceae; genus Marimicrobium. Next base: position 196,365 of record CACSIL010000023.1, read on the forward strand.
ATGCGCAACATCGATCCGGCTCCGATTGAACAGGCACTGCAGGCCCTGTATACCACGCGACAGCAAAACGCGGCCGCCTTCCACCAACTGGAACAGTTGCGCACGGATATACTGGCAGAGGGCATTACAGGGGTGGAACTGGCGGTGGCGCGTTTTCCCAACGCAGATAGACAGCACTTGCGGCAGTTACTGTTACAGCACGGGCGCGAGACCAAACGACACAAACCCCCTGCGGCCAGCCGCAAACTGTTCGCCTACCTCAGAGAGCTGCAGGATGCTCAGGGCGATACTGACTGAACCGGAGACAGCGCGTCAGCGCTTGGGCCATCTGCCGAAGTGTTCGCGGGACTCTTTGATGCGCTGTCAAAAATACGATCAAAGCTGACCTCAGGTTCATCCCATGAACCACCTATTTTATAGACGGCACTGGAAAGCCGATTCATTTGCTCACTGAACACCTGGCTCACTACAAATACACCTGCAGCCACAGGCAGGCTGGCGGCGAGTGCGGCTATCCAGGGCAAGTTATTCGCCACCGGCAGAGTCGCCACCAATTGACCGTCAAGGGTTCGGCTGTGTAGATCAGACACCCCGCTGAATCGAAAGCTCGAACTCCCCTCCACATCCATACGCGCCACTGTCAGGATACCATTTTGCACTTTGATCTCACCCTGAACGCTGTCAAATGGTATACCTGCGTCAAATGTATTGGACAGGCTCAGGCGTCGCACCACATCGGCGAGGTTAAGGATACTGGCGACACGCACTGCACCACTGGCACCGGCCGGCGCATCCAGAAAACTGCCGGAGCCTATCTGTAGTTGCAGTGTGCCCTCGCTATCGGCCAACACAAACGCCTGCGGGCTGCCGGGCCAGCGAAAAGCCACTTTGATATCGCCATCTCGCGTTTCCACGATACGCTCGTAATCGAAATACGCGAGGGTGTCACCCAGGTCTTCAAAGTTGAGCGCGGCGCGCACTTCGGTATAGGCCTCTGCCCCCTGATGCCATGTCAGCTGCCCGGGTTGCCCGGCGCTCAACCGCAGCCCGGCCAGCTCACCTGTCAGCTGATCCAGAGTGATCACATCGGCTTCACTGATGAGTTCAAAACCCAGTTCTCCAAAGCGCTGCTCTGATTGAAAGATATTGTTCAATGACACATTCAGCCTGGGCAACTCCCAGCGTGCATTACCATCATTCTCAGCAAGCTTGAAATCCGGCAGGCCGTCGATATCCAGGTATTCCACGGCAAGGCTCAGAGGAGCGTCCTCGGGATTACTGGAAAGCTCACCACGCAGCCAATCGGTTGCCAGATTTAACTGCCACTGCTCGGGATCAAGTGCCAGATCAAAAACCAGGTCGTGAAGGTCCTGCCCCGCTACAATCACACTATCAGCGCGCAGCTGGTCAACTTCCACCTTGAAGGATGCCGCAGCTGCCCCCCCCTGCTGCGTCTTCTGCCCAGGTGTCACCTCCGCTACAGAATCGGCCTTCGTTATCTGCTCGGACGCTGCACCCCCGCCTTTCCAAAGCGCATCCAGATCGCCAAAATATTGATCCAGCAGAAGCAACCATTCATCGATCTGTAGCAGCGGCGTATGACCTGCGACACGCAGGACACCATCACTGACATCCGGTGCCTGCTGATTAATCCCCAGCGCACCCGCGCGCACAATCCCTGCATCCATTGCAAGGCGCAGATGTAAATCCTCTCCAACATCCAGTGCTAGTGGTGTAATACCTTGTGCCAGCGGTGTTTCCAGTCGAAAACGTCTCTGCTCCTGCGTGCTTTTCTGCCATGGCTGCGGCAGGTCCAGGCTGACACCCTGCAGATCACTGGTAACAGTCAGCACAGGCGATGTGCCAGGCGCGAGGCGGATAACCAGGTCTGCCGCTGTTTGGCCACTGGCGAAGGCCAGAGTATCAAGCTGCAACCAGCGACGAACATCGGCCAATGCGACGCGAGTATCCAGTTCGATATCCACAATGGTGGTAGCCGGATCGTATGCGCCACTAGTGCCACCGTGTTGCTGGCGCAGCGTTGCAGTGACGGCATTGCCCCAGAGCGTTGCGGCCAACTCCGTCCCACTGAAGCCGGTTGCAGTGCTGTACTCAAACTCGCCATTGAGCGACTCTAACGGCAGCTTACCAGGCATTACCATCAACTCTACATCGCGCCACAACGTGGCAACCTCCACCTGCGGCTTTGCGGTTTTTTCGCTGAGATTCATGTGCAATTGCAGTTCCGTGTCCAATTGACCAGTGGCTGTCCACGCAGCAAAAGTCGGCCCGACGACCTGCGCCAACGGTGATCCCTCCAGCACTTTGAAGCCATCACTGACGGGGCCGTGCAAACTCCCCTGCAGATCCAGCGTGAGATCACCGGCATCGCTGATCCGGGTTTCCACAGAAAGCTGATCAACTTGGGAGTTGTACAGACTGGCCTGTTCCGCCCACACACTGACATCACTGTCATCAATAAGAACAACGCCCTCCTCGACCAGCACGGGTGGCCACAGCGGGTGGTAGTTCAGTGCCGTGTTCGCAACATTGAATGCCAACTGCACCGTGCGCAGCGCCGCCGCACCGGGTCTGAGGCTGCCGCGCCAGAGGAAAGCTCCCTGTTCGATATCACCCTCGCCAATGCTATCGGACAACCAGTTGAGCAAAGCGGGATCGAGAGTGTAGGGGATGTATTTTATACGGTGTACAGGATGGGTATCATGCAAGCCCACCAGCAGCTCCATCTCGATCCCGATCTCGTCCTCCATCAACGGTATATAGAGGCCGAACAGCACCTTCGCAACTCCCTCCTCTCCCAGCGTTGTCAGTAGTCCGCTGGAAAGCACCATCGCCTCGGCATTCCAGTCCAGATGCAGTGTGCCGTATAGATCGTCGAAGTGGAGCGGTTCGCGGTAGATGGCGGGGAAATTCAGACTCATCGACTGACTATCGAGAATCACAAAGCCACCCGTGGCGGAAAGCTCAACAAAGCCGGCCGCAGCCGTGACGCCAGGCGCGCCGCGCAGAGAATCGACGGCCAAATCTTCAAAATTCGCCGTTAGCTGCCAGTCTTCCCTTGGTTGATTGATATCGTCGACTTTAATCTGCAGTGCTGAGACATCGCCCCGCGGCTGCATTGCGGTGAAAGCCTCGCGCAGCGCTTCGGATACGACATGCTGATTCGAGAGGATGGTGTTTATCGGCGTCAGTGAAAAGCCACTGGAGCGCACTTGCAGCGCGCTGCCTTCCATATCGACTTGTAGCCTGGGAAGTGTCCACTCGGCACCGTCATTCTCAATCTGCAAATTCGATACGAACAGTGACCATTGATCGTTGTGTTGTAACAACTGGGCCTCCAGCGCCAAACGCTGTAGAGGCATTTGCCAGGACCCGCTATCCGCGGAGACCAGTAGATCACCGCCTTCCAGTCGGGCCTGCAATGACGGCCTACCCTTGTCCCAGTTCAACCAAAGCTCCAGATCAACGGTACCATCGGCCCAGGCGGTAATTGAACGCTCGGTAAACATCTCCCTTACTGCACCTAAGTGAGCGGACTGCATATCCAGATAAACTTGCCCCGAGAACAGATCGGGCCTGAAGGGATCACCCATGCCTTGTGCGACAATGGCTATTCGCGCACCGGCTGAGGAAGCTAGCGTGCCCTGCACATGACGCTGACTGCCTTCTCGCGACAACTCAAGCTCCAGTGCCAGATCGCGCACCTCACCGTCCGGCATGGTAAGCAGCAGCCGGTTATTGCGCAGCGAAACACGCTCGACATTCAGCAGAAACTCGCGCAGAGGTGCTGCCGTACCTACTGGTTCGCTCCCAAACCCTGCCAGCTTGAACTTACCTTCGCGCGATAGTTCACCGCGCAGACTAAGACCATCGAGCACCAGGCGGGTCATCTGTAATGAACGTGTGCGCAGACTGTTAAGTACATCCACATCCATACGCCCGCTGGACAATTCAAGCGGAGGACTATGACTACCGGGAATACTGATGCGCAACCCAGTGAGTATCAGAGAGGGGGTAAACGACTGCCACTCACTACTGACCTGTTGCGCCTCCACACCAAACGGCAGGCGCGCATTCAGCTCTTGCAGTATTTCAGTGCGAAAATTGGACAGGTTCGCCGCGAGCAGACGCCCCACGCTGACATAACTCGCCAACGTCACTATCAGAATGATCAGGATCACCCAGAGAGCGCTGGCAACTTTTTTGTAAACGAGGTTTTCCAAGCATTAATTCCGCGCGCACTGCCTGTTCAGAGCAGTATGATGTCAAACTGCTCCTGGTTATAGCCTGGCTCGGCCCGTAAGCTGATCGACTTACCGATAAACTCTGCCAGGTCGGCCAGATGCGCAGACTCCTCGTCCAGCAACCGATCGACAACAGCTTGCGACCCCAGCACCATCAGCCTGTCGTTTTCATAGGCACGCGCATCGCGCATAATTTCCCGAAAAATCTCATAGCACACTGTCTCCGCAGTCTTGACCATACCGCGCCCGCTGCAAACGGGACAGCCTTCACACAGCATTCTCTCCAGGCTTTCACGCGTGCGCTTACGTGTCATCTCAACCAGCCCCAGATCCGACACACCGGTAATCTGGTTGCGCGCAGGATCTCGCTGCATATGCTTTTCCAAAGTGCGGTGCACCTGACGACGATGTTCAGCGTCCCCCATGTCGATAAAATCGACGATGATTATTCCGCCGAGGTTGCGCACCCGCAACTGTCTGGCCAGCGCGGCCGCGGCCTCAAGATTGGTCTTGAGTATGGTTTCTGCCTGGTTGCGCCGACCGACAAATGAACCGGTATTAACATCGATGGTTGTCATCGCCTCGGTCTGATCAATGATCAGATAACCGCCGGACTTAAGGTCAACTCTCGACTCCAGTGCCCTCTGGATTTCATCTTCAACAGCATGCAGCTCAAACAGAGGGCGCTCGCCGCTATAGAGCTCAAGCAGCCCCGCCACTTCCGGCACATAGTCATTGCAGAATGCCTGCAGCGCTGTAAAACATTCACGGCTGTCGACCTGAATACGCTCCACCGATGGCCTCACCATATCGCGCACAATACGCATATACAGCGGCAATTCCTCATAGAGCAGCTCCGTACCCGTGGCCGCCGCCGCGCGCCGTGAGACCGCAGACCACAGGCGATTAAGAAAACGCAGGTCCGCGACAATTTCATCTTCACCCACGCCCTCCGCGGCCGTGCGCAAAATGAAGCCGCGAGGCTCATCCATGGGCTGGGCTACCAGCGATTGCGATAACAATTGTTGTAAACGCGTTCGTTCCAGCGAATCACTGATAAGTTGAGATACGCCAATATGATCGGTTTGCATCAGCATCACGAGGTAGCGAGTCGACACCGACAGCTCGGTGGTAACACGTGCTCCCTTGCTGCCCAGCGGTTCCTTGACAACCTGTACGACGAGTTTTTTACCCTCGTGCAGCAAGTCGGTGATATTGTCTGGTGAGCGGTTCTTGTCACTTCGGTTATTGAGAAGGCCTTGCGCTGCAACAATATCGGAGACATGGAGAAACGCAGTGCGCTCTACCCCGATATCGACAAAAGCCGCCTGCATGCCCGGCAGGACCCGCACCACTTTACCCGCATAGATATTGCCGACGATGCCTCTGGTGGCGGAGCGCTCGATGAGAATATCCTGAGCTGCGCCATTGTCCACCAGTGCGACACGGGTTTCCATCGGCGTGAAATTAATCAGTATTTCTTCACTCACGATTCTATTCTCACCGATCTGCTGCGGTAAACGCGGTAGACGTTGCGGGTGTCAGCGCGGTTTCAATTCCGTGGGCAGATAATAGCCGCCATGTCTCCCACAGAGGCAAACCCACCACATTAGTGTAGCTACCCTCTATAGTGCGCACAAACGCACCTCCCAGTCCCTGAATGCCATAGGAACCGGCCTTATCCCAGGGCTCGCTGGTGGCCAGATACGCTTCGCAGTCAGCAGGACTCAGCGCGGCAAACTGCACGCTGGTCGCTACCACATCGCTATCCATAACCCCGGCATCTAACAGGCTTACCGCGGTCAACACAGTGTGCCATCGCCCACTGAGACTGGTCAGTATCGCCATCGCGTCTTCGCGATCACGCGGCTTCCCCAGCACTGTACCGTCGCGCACTACGGTGGTATCCGCCGCGAGCACCACATAACCGGAGGCGGGATAATGCTGTGCAACCGCCTGGGCTTTCTCCCGGGCTATACGCTGCACATAATCGGAGGCCGCCTCACCCGCGCGTTGCGATTCATCGATATGGGCGGGCTTAACGGTATAACTGGCACCGAGCTGATCCAGCAGCTCGCGGCGACGGGGAGAGGCTGAAGCAAGTATCAAGCGCGGGGCAGACATCTCAAGTCACCTGGTAATAGCGGCGCAAACTGCGCAGGCTGTGCAGGATGACAGGCCACAGCAGGGCGCTGGACAGTGCCGGCAGCAGGAAAAGTCGCGGTAACACGCTCACACCCTCGATACTTTGCACCCACTGACAGATCAGCTGATTAATACCGACCAGAATGAACACCACTACGGCCTGCTGCCAGAGACTGTAAACTCGCAAACGCTGATAAAGTAGCTGGGATAGCAAAGCCACAACCACCAGAGCAAACGCGTTCTGCCCCAGCACTGAACCCTCCAGAACGTCCAGACCGACGCCCAGTATGAGGGCGGCGGCAATGCCCACACGCTGCGGAAGTGCAATACACCAATAGATGAGCGTTAGCGCCACCCACTCCGGTCGGCCCCACTGCAACCACTCGGGGAGCGGCACTACCGCCAGTACATACGCCAGAATAAAGGTCAGGATTATGACGGCATAGCCCTGCCCCTCCCTGCTCGCCACCGCTCAGTCTTCCTGGGTTTTGCGTGTTGTGAACACCAATAGCACGTGTCGGGTACGATCCAGTGCAGCACTGGGCACAGCCAACACACGGGCGAACGTTTCCCCGGGATCGCGCTCAACCACCGTCACCACCCCCACGGGGTAGCCTTCAGGAAACCGCCCACCCAGGCCGGAGGTCACCAAAAGATCTCCCACCTGTATATCTGTATTCGAGGAGACATGACGGACTTCCAGTGTTCCCAGCTCTCCACTGCCCTCGGCGATTGCGCGCACGCCGTTGCGATTGACCTGAACAGGTACGGAGTGTGTGACATCTGTGACTAATAGTGCCCGGGAAGAACCTCTGCTGACAGCCACAATTTGCCCCATCAAACCGTCTGCGTCGATCAGCGGCTGCCCGACAAACACGCCGTCACTCTCGCCTTTGTTCAGCACCAGCTGCAGCCGCTCCGGATCTGGAGAGACGCCGATCAGTTCAGCCACCAGTACGTCGTCGCGCAGTAAGGCACTGGAGTTAAGCAGCTTGCGCAGCCGCACATTCTCACCCTGCAGCGAGGCCATCTGCTGCGAACGCCCCTGGAGTATCAGGTTTTCGCGGCGCAGGCGGTCGTTACTCTCCAGCAATTGTGTTCGCGACTGCGTGTGGGTTTCAGTCCACTCACTCAAACGTGTTGGCAGGTTCGCCACCCAGAAAATGGGCGCCGCCAGTGAATCGAGTACGGAACGGGCTGCTTGTAGCTTGTTGTAACGCAGGTCGGCACCGATAAGCGCGATCACAACGACCATCGCCAGTAATACGCGCCACAGCAGGGAGGAATCTTTGACAAATAATGGCTTGATGTGCGCTCCTCAGTTGCAGATATCGACACATTCGGCCCAATGGCTCAACCCACTGCACACGGCATGGGAATGCTCGCACAGCACAGTGTCCACTGAGATGATTACTCAGTGGACAATAGATCTATGGTGCGTCTATCCATTCGTTCCATAGCAATACCACCGCCACGGGCAACACAAGTCAGGGGGTCGTCCGCGACGATCACGGGCAGCCCGGTTTCTTCAGAAATCAGCCTATCGAGGTCACGCAGCAGGGCGCCGCCGCCGGTCAGAACGATGCCACTTTCCGCGATGTCGGCGGCAAGCTCCGGGGGTGACTGCTCTAAGGCGGATTTTACGGCCTGCACTATAGCGGCCAGCGGATCCTGCAGTGACTCCAGTATCTCATCGCTATTCAGCGTGAAACTGCGCGGCACACCTTCTGCCAGATTACGGCCGCGCACATCGATTTCACGCAGCTCACTGCCCGCAAAAGCACAACCGACTTCCAGTTTGATACGTTCGGCTGTGGCATCGCCAATCAGGCTGCCGTAGCGGCGGCGTACGTGGGAGACAATGGCTTCATCGAAGCGATCTCCCCCGGTGCGAACTGAATCCCGATAGACCACACCGTTGAGGGAAATGATCGCGACCTCAGTCGTGCCACCACCAACGTCCACTACCATACAACCGGTGGCCTCATCGACGCTGAGCCCGGCGCCTATCGCTGCCGCCATCGGCTCTTCTATCAAGCGTACATCCCTGGCGCCGGCGCTGAGGGCCGATTCGCGTATCGCACGACGCTCAACCTGCGTTGACATGCACGGCACACAGACAAGCACCCGCGGACTGGGGCGAATAAATTTGCTCTCATGCACTTTCGCTATAAAGTGCTGCAACATTTTCTCTGTTACCAGAAAATCGGCGATAACACCGTCTTTGAGCGGGCGAATTGCGGTGATATTCCCGGGTGTGCGGCCCAACATGCGTTTGGCCTCCATACCGACCGCTTCTATCGTTTTCTGGCCGTTGTGCATCCGAATGGCGACCACAGAGGGCTCATTCAGCACTATGCCTTTATCCCGCACATAAATCAGTGTGTTGGCCGTACCTAGATCAATGGAGAGGTCACTTGAGAACACCCCACGCAGCTTCTTAAACATGAATTTTTGCTACCCTGTGAAAACAACGGGGAACCCCGCGTTAGAGTTCTTTTTTACGTCTCTACTAACCGGCTTTAGTAGTAGATATAGTGCTTTGCGACCGGCTTTTTTTGGGAGATGGCTGAATTGTGCAACTGTACCAACCACAGGGATTTTGGGCAAGGCGCAAATGTGATAAGTTTACGCCCCCCGCCGCTTTGAGAACCGTACCCAGCGATTTGAAACACTATGAGTATTGAGCAGAATGAGATTACCAAGATTGCGGAACTGGCCCGCATCCGCATCGCCGGCGAAGAAATCGGCCAGGTCACCGAGCGCATTGCTGAAATATTGCAGATGGTGGACCAATTACAGGCCGTGGATACCACCAACGTGGAGCCAATGGCCAACCCGCTGGACGCAACTCAGCAGCTGCGCCCTGACGTCGTAACCGAGAAAAACCGTCGCGAGGCCTTCCAAGCTATCGCACCCGCCGTCGAAAACGGCCTCTATCTGGTTCCCAAAGTCATCGAATAGGCGGCAAATGCCGCATCAGGACAGTTGTAATGTATACGAAATCTGTTGCCCAACTTATAGAGGGGCTACGTGGACGCGAATTCTCCAGCGCCGAGCTAACCCGTGGTTATCTCGATCGAATTGCCGCCCTCGATAGCCAGTACAATAGCTTTATCAGCGTGGATGAAAACGCGGCAATGGCCGCAGCCACCGCTGCGGATGAGCGCCTTGCCAGCGGTGACGCCGCCGCCCTGACCGGCATACCAATTGCCCACAAGGATATATTCTGCACGGACGGCATGCGCACCAGCTGCGGTTCGCGCATGCTGGACAACTTTGTCCCACCCTACGACGCCACCGTCATCCAGCGTTTCAAGACCGCCGGCGCGGTCATGTTGGGCAAAACCAATATGGACGAGTTTGCGATGGGTTCGTCCAATGAAAGCTCCTTTTATGGTCCGGCCTATAACCCCTGGGATACCAAGCTGGTGCCGGGGGGCTCATCGGGAGGTTCCGCAGCCGCTGTGGCTGGCCTGCTGGCACCGGCCGCCACTGGCACCGATACCGGCGGCTCGATACGCCAGCCAGCTGCATTTTGTGGAATCACCGGCCTGAAACCCACTTATGGCCGCGTTTCCCGACTCGGCATGGTGGCTTTCGCCTCCAGCCTGGATCAAGCCGGCCCTATGGCGCACAGCGCTGAAGATTGCGCACTGCTACTCAACGCAATGGCCGGGCATGACCCACTGGACTCTACCTCGTCCAACACCGCTACCGAAGACTACTGCGCCACACTGAATAACAGCCTGGAGGGCCTGCGTATCGGCCTCCCCGCTGAGTACTTTGGCGAGGGACTGGACAGCACTACAGGCGAATGTATCAGCGGCGCGTTGCGGGAACTTGAGGCACAGGGCGCAACACTGGTGAATGTGTCACTGCCGCACAGTGCGCTCACCATTCCCACCTATTACATCATTGCCCCGGCGGAGGCCTCCACCAACCTGTCCCGATTTGACGGTGTGCGTTACGGATACCGCTGTGATGACCCTGTCGACTTACACGACCTCTACACGCGCACTAGAGGGCAGGGCTTCGGCGATGAAGTCAAACGGCGTATTCTGGTCGGCACGTACGCTCTGTCTGCCGGCTACTATGATGCGTATTACAAGAAGGCCCAGCAGGTTCGCCGCCTGATCAAGCAGGATTTCATGGATTGTTTTGAACAGGTCGATATCATCGCCGGCCCGACCACGCCCGGCCCCGCCTTTGCGGTGGGTGCCAAGACCAACGATCCGGTCTCCATGTATCTGGAAGATGTCTACACCCTCGCGGTAAATCTTGCAGGGCTTCCCGGCATGTCTGTGCCCGCCGGATTCGTCGACAACAAACCCGTGGGACTACAGTTAATAGGCCGACACTTTGACGAGAGTCGACTACTCAATGTCGCACACCGTTTTCAGCAGGCGACTGACTGGCACCTGCGCACGCCAGATGCTATCGCCAGAGGAGTAGCCTGATGCAATGGGAACCCGTAATTGGCCTGGAAGTGCACCTACAACTGGCCACCCAGTCCAAGATATTCTCCGGCTCGCCCACTACCTTTGGCGCAGAGCCCAATACCCAGGCAAGTGCGGTCGACCTGGCCATGCCCGGCATGCTGCCGGTACTCAATGAACAGGCCGTGTCATTCGCCGTTCAGTTCGGTCTGGGCATCGGCGCCGAGATCGGCAAACGCTCGATTTTCGATAGGAAAAACTATTTTTATCCCGACCTGCCCAAGGGCTACCAGATAAGCCAGTTCGAAGCACCGATTGTCGGCAAGGGTAGTTTTGAGATTCTGATGGAGGACGGCAGTAGCCGCAAGATCGGCATCACTCGTGCGCACCTTGAGGAAGACGCGGGGAAATCCCTGCATGAGGACTTCCACGGGCAGAGCGGCATCGATCTGAACCGGGCCGGCACGCCTTTACTGGAAATTGTATCGGAACCGGAAATTCGCAATGCGGCCGAGGCTGTAGCCTATCTGAAAGCCCTGCACAGTCTGGTGACCTACCTGGGCATCTCAGACGGTAATATGGCTGAAGGGTCAATGCGTTGTGACGTAAATATCTCTCTGCGCCGGGTCGGAACAGAGGAGCTGGGTACACGTGCGGAGATCAAGAACGTCAACTCCTTTCGCTTCGTGGAGAAGGCCATTCGTCACGAGATTGAACGCCAGGCCGACATTCTCGATGACGGCGGCAGGGTGGTGCAGGAAACCCGGTTGTACGATGCGGACCGGGATGAAACACGCCCGATGCGCAGCAAGGAAGTGGCTAACGACTACCGCTATTTTCCGGAACCCGACCTGTTGCCGGTGGTTATCGACGACGCCTACATCGAGGCTATTCGCTCTCAACTGCCAGAACTGCCTGCCGATAAACGCCTGCGGTTTACAGAACAGTACGGTCTGAATAAGTACGATGCCAATGTACTCTCCGACAGCCGCGCACTGGCAGATTACTTTGAAGCTGTCGTCGCTGATTGCGGCGATGCCAAGATTGCTGCGAACTGGGTACAGGTGGAGTTACTTGGCCAGCTCAATCGCGATGAGCGCAGTATCGAACAGTGTCCTGTGTCCGCTGCCGATCTCGGGGCTTTGATCTCGCGCATTCTCGACAAGAGTATCTCGGGCAAAATCGCCAAGCAGGTGTTCGAAGCGATGTGGCAGGGAGAGGGCAGCGCTGATGACATTATTGCTGCAAAAGGGTTGCAGCAGGTCAGTGACAGTGGCGCACTGGAGGTCATCGTCGATGAGGTGCTGGGCGCCAATGCTGCGCAGGTACAGCAATATCTCGATGCCGATGAGGCAAAACGTAAGAAACTGGTTGGCTTTTTTGTCGGCCAGGTTATGAAACTATCCAAAGGCCAGGCGAATCCGCAAATGGTCAATGAGTTGCTGGCGAAAAAACTGGTATAGGGGAAATAGCAGCATGCGTAAAGACAAAGAAAAAGTCGTCGATGAAGTGTGGACAGAGGATCATGTAAAGAGCTACCTCAAGGTTCAGTCACACGATGGCACGGCGGCGGATTTCCGCACGTTGATGAAAGCCTATCAGAGCATGAAAGCTGAGGATTTTGAGTTATTCGTGGGATTTTTCTGTAAGGACGGGCGCGATCTGAATGCCGTTGACAAGGATGGGCGTACGGCTTTGGAGATTATTTCTACGCATCGGCGTGGGGTTGAGTATGTGGATATTCTTAAGGCTGCGGGGGCTGGGCAGTCGGCTTAGTGGTGGAGTTGAGTTGAGTTCGTATTGGTTCTGTTGAGTGGGGCCTACTTCGGCTGTTGAGTCGGGTCGACGGACTATTTAGTCGGGTCGGGTGCTGTTGCGGCAGTCGCTTATTCCGGGTCGTAGGGCACTCTGCCTTTTGAGATTTTTTCCCGATTCTCGCGCTTTTTCTCCTCGCTTTTACGCAGCAAAACATACGCAGCTCCAGTACCACCATCGCGCGGCTGGGCGCTGTGAAACGCCAGCACGTGTTCCAGATCGCGCAGCCATTGATCGACACAGCCTTTTAGAATGGAGCTGCGCGCCTGCTCTGCTTTGCTTTCTCCTTTACCGTGAATAATCAGCACACTGCGCAGGCCGTACTGGTAGGACTCGTCGATAAACTCGAAGATTTCCTTGCGAGCAATCTCTACGGTCATTCGGTGCAGGTCCAGCCTTGACTGGGCTTCGTAACGGCCTTGTTTGAGTTTCCGAAATACGCCGTTCTGCACACCTGGGCGCTTGAAGGCGAGTACATACCAGGCATCCAGCGGCAGGATGCCGGTTTGGGTCAGGTTGTTGCGCTCACGCTCGGGAGCCATTGCAGCTGCTCGCCGTCGATGTTCCTGCGATGCATCCCTGTCGGCGTGTTGTTTGCGGCGGATAACGACTCTCGGCTCGCTTTTTCTGCGCACCACATCAGACATTGCCTGTGAAAAATCTTCGTCGCCATCGCTGTTCATATTACCCACCCTGTCTACAGTCCGGTAGTATAGCGTCAGGCATAGCAATTACGGCAGATCTATGAGCGATTCCAGAAAAGTGGCGGCAACCTGCCCCCTGTGTGGCGGTGACAATAAATGTGATATAGCGGCGGGGAAATCCGGAGAAAACTGCTGGTGCCAGTCCGCAATCATCAGTGCCGAGGCCCGTAAAAAGGCAGCGGAGTCCAGCACCAAACAGTGCATTTGTCAGGCCTGTGGCCGACCGAAAGGAGAAACCGGCAATGCAGGGTAATATCGCGCATGGCGCGGGCTACCTGACACGGGGCGCAAAGATGCTGAAGCACCCATCTCTGCGCGCATTTGTCATCATACCGCTACTGATAAATATTCTGATTTTCGGCTCGCTGATCACGCTAGGCTTCGGCTATATCAGCGATTTGATGGACAGTATGCTAGGCAGCATCCCGAGCTGGCTGAGTTTTATCCAATGGATTCTCTGGCCCCTGATAGTGATCACGGTGAGCCTGATATCCGGCTACCTGTTTACTACGGTGGCACTGATTATCGCCTCGCCCTTCAACGCGCTGCTGGCGGAGAAGGCGGAAGAACTGATTACCGGCAAGCCAGTGGACTCTCTGGAAGGGTTAGGCGCGGCACTGGCGTCGGTGCCGAGGAGCGTGGTGCGCGAGCTTTTGAAACTGCTGTATTACATCCCGATGGCGCTGCTGGTCCTGGTGCTGTCATTTATTCCCGGCGTCGGAGCGGTTGCGTGGCTCCTGCTGGGCGCCTGGATGATGAGCATACAGTTCGTGGACTACCCGATGGACAATCACCAGCGGAGTTTTGCCGAGGTTAAAAACGCCTGTCGCTCGCGCCGACTGAGCAGCCTCGGCTTCGGCGCAGTAGTGGCTGTGTGTACGGGCATACCACTGGTCAATTTCTTTGTCGTGCCCGCGGCTGTCGTGGGTGCCACCTTGCTGTGGTGTGAGGAACTAAACCAGTAGTTCCTCGGGGGGATGGGTACACTCCAGCTTCGTCCCCAGCAGGACTTCCAGATCTGGTAGCAGAAATGCGTCATCCTCACTGGCAAAGCTGATGGAAACACCCGTCGCGCCAGCGCGCCCGGTGCGCCCGATACGGTGCACGTAATCCTCCGGGTCTTCGGGCAGATTGTAGTTCACCACATGGCTTATACCGTCTACGTGGATACCACGGCCGGCCACATCCGTGGCAACCAGCACTTTGATCTCGCCCTGCTTGAACTGCTCCAGCGTACGTGAGCGCTTGGCCTGCGGCACCTCACCCGACAGTATGCCGGCTGCCACGCCGGATTTACGCAAGCGCTCATGCAGGCGGCGCACCTGATCGCGCCTATTGGCAAAGACGATAACGCTTTTACAATCCTCACTGCGCAACAGGTTATTGAGCACCTTGTAGCGCTGCTGGCTGCTTACCATATAGATTTTCTGGTCAACGGAACTGGTGGCAACGCTCTCCGGTTCAATCTCCACTGTAATAGGTTCAAATGTCCACTGCTTGGACAGGTTAATAATGTCCTGAGTGAACGTGGCGGAAAATAGCAGCGTCTGCCGACTTTCCTTGGCAGGGGTTGCTCGCACGATACGCTTGACCTGCGGAATGAACCCCATATCCAACATGCGATCGGCTTCATCCAACACCAGAATTTCCACGTGATCCAGATAGAGATCCCGGCGGCCCATAAAATCCAGTAGGCGACCGGGGGTCGCCACAACCAGGTCCACCACTGAATCGGCAAGTCTGTTCAGTTGTTTCTGGTAGTCCATACCGCCGATCAAAGTCGCAACCTGCAGCCCGGTGTGCTTTGCCAGTTCTTCTGCGTCGGCACCGATCTGCATCACCAGCTCGCGGGTGGGCGCAATCACCAGCGCCCGGGGTTCGCCAACGAAACGTTCGCCCTCGGGTTGATTACACAACAGGTCATTGAAAATTGTGATCAGAAATGCCGCTGTTTTACCTGTACCGGTCTGCGCCTTACCAATAGCATCGTGTCCCTGCAGGGTATGCGGGAGAATAGATGCCTGAATAGGCGAGCAATAATGAAACCCCAGATCGGCGATGCCATGCATCAATTCGTCTCGCAATTCCAGATCGTGGAAGCGGGTCTCACCTTCCTTGGGTTCAACACTGAATTGATCCAGCGACCAGGCAGATTCAGGGTTGGCACGCTTGCGCGAACGACGCCGCTTGCCGCCTTTACGCGGTGCCTGCGCGGCGCCTGCTTCAGCCGTTTTATCCTCTGGCGATACATCCACAGAGCCCGCGCTGCGCGGGGGCTCCTGGCTGGACGCTTGCGCGTCGCTGCCTGTAGCGGGATTTCGGGCAGCTTCGCGCTTGCCCGACATACGATTGACTAGACCTTTGATCAACTCTGATTATCCTGTGCGCGCTCAAAAAACGCTCTAGTCTAACACTTTCCGGCCAGAAAAGGTGCAGACTATTGACAAGCTGATTTGAGCTTCAGTGATCAGGATTTCGGGGGCCAGAGTTTTGTGAGGAAATAGTCCACACTGGTAAAACGGCCACCGCCGGTGAACAACAAACTGAACAACATCAGCAAATAAGTGACACCAAACTCAATACCGTTATTGAGTATCACAAAGCCGCCTTTTTCCGTGAGCCAGCTGTAATTGCCTTGTTCGCGCAGGATATCCTTGGCCGCACTGAGACGCACCGCCACATCCTGGGCACTGGAGTCGGCAATTGCTGCCCAGCCATTGTCCCAGTGCACAGCAAATATTGCGACCAACATGGTGATTATCAACGGTATTGAAATCCATCGCGTGGCCAAACCCAGTAACAACAAATACGCACCGATCGCCTCGGTGTAGGCCGCCAGGTATGCCAGTACCGTGGGAAACGGCAAGCCCAAACCCCAGTCGGGGTTGCCAAACCACATGATGGTATTTTCCATGCCGGAAATTTTTTGCATGCCCGCTTCCAGAAACACATAGAACAGAAAGACTCTCAGCGCCAATGGCGCCAAACCATCCAGGTATTTCAAGCGGGAGAAAATGGCGTTGTGAAACGAGTAGTACCACTGCGCGATTGTATCCATGGGGCCTCTCTTATTAGGGTTATTCTTTGTGACAACACAAAGCCACAAAAGGTTCAGCTCTGTAAATGCGCACAAGCCGGACAGTTCACCCGCGCCGGAAGTGCCAATTCTCGAAACTCCATACTGCGCAAGTCAATCATCAACAACTTGCCATGTAATGGCTCACCAAACCCCGAGAGCACCTTCAGGGCCTCCATTGCCTGCATCGAGCCGATCACACCCACCAGTGGCGCGAGCACACCGCTATCGCTGCAGCTCAGTGCTGTCTCGGCTTCTCCCTCGGTATACAGGCAGGCATAGCACGGCCCTCCCCGCACCGGATCAAACACAGCCAGCTGACCTTCACTGCGCACAGCCGCAGCCGATACCAGTGGCACGCCCGCGGCTATACAGGCGCGATTCAGCGCGAAACGCACCGGATAATTGTCGGTGGCATCGAGCACCAGATCAACGCGCGACAGCAATTCAGGCATATCAGATTCAAGCAGTGTCTGATCGACAACATGAAGTGTTACTTCCGGGTTCAGCGCCGCAATCGCTGCCGCGGCCGAACGCGCTTTATTGCTGCCAATATCGCCTTCTGTATGCGCGATCTGACGTTGCAGATTACTCAATTCCACCACGTCGCCGTCGACCAGTATCAGTTCACCGATGCCTGCGGCGGCGAGGTAGAGTGCCGCGGGACAGCCGAGGCCGCCCAGACCCACCACAAGCACTGTTGCCTGCTGCAGACGCTCCTGCCCCGCGATATCGAAGTCATGCATTAGAATCTGCCGGTTGTAACGCATCAGTTGTGCATCAGTCAGCATGCCAGCGCCCCCCGGTGATTCGCTCCTGTCCTGCCACATCACAGCGCGTATCCACGCTGCTGAACCCCCCATTGCCCAGCATTGCACGCACTGCTTGTCCCTGTTCAAAGCCGTGCTCCATTAACAACCAACCGCCCTCGCGCAGTTGCGCAGGAGCGCCCGCCACCAGCTGCTGCAGATCGGCCAGCCCATTCTCTGCGGCAACCAGCGCCGAGCGTGGCTCAAAACGGACATCGTCGCGCGTCAGGTGTGGGTCGTCACCGGCGACATAGGGTGGGTTTGCCAACAGCGCATCGAAACGCTCCTTCGCGACAGCCCGATACCAGTCCGATTGCACCAGCGACACATTTTGCAGTCCCAGGTTGGCGACATTGGTAGAAGCAACCTGCAAAGCCTCCGCACTGCGATCTACCGCAGTCACCTGCCAGAGCGGCCTTTCGGCGGCCACTGCCAGCGCGATAGCGCCTGAGCCGGTGCCGAGATCAAGCACCTTTGCATTGGCAGGCAGAGGAAGCTCCAACACCCAGGCCACCAATGTTTCGGTTTCCGGGCGAGGAATCAGAGTGTTGTTGTTGACGGTCAATGAGAGCGACCAGAATTCCCGCTCTCCGACCAGATAGGCGACTGGTATGCCCCGGCGGCGCTGCGCGAGCAGGGCCTCAAAGCGCTCAACAATTTGCGCAGGGACCGCTTTTTCGGGCCAGGTATACAACCAGGCTCTGGACTTGCCCAAACAGTGGCACAGTAAAACCTCGGTATCGCGCCGCGCACTGTCGCTGGGTAAATCAACTGCGCTGCGCAACAGTTCCTGCACGCTCGCCATCAGCTTTCGGACAGCGCCGCCAACTGGTCCGCCTGGTACTCCTGCCGCAGCGGGCCAACAACCGCGTTCAGATCACCTTCCATCACTTCATCCAACTTGTAGAGCGTCAGGTTAATACGATGATCTGTTATCCGCCCCTGCGGGAAATTGTAGGTGCGGATACGGTCGGACCTATCCCCGGTGCCCACAAGATTACGGCGTGTCTCTGCGGTTTCACTGGCCTGTTTATCCTGCGCACTGGTGAGCAGTTTCGCCTGCAGTAAGGACATCGCTCGGGCCCGGTTTTTATGCTGGGACCGTTCGTCCTGACACTCCACCACAACGCCGCTGGGAATGTGCGTCAGGCGCACTGCGGAGTCTGTCTTGTTGACATGCTGACCACCCGCGCCGGATGCCCGGAATGTGTCGACACGCAAATCGGCTTTATTGATTTCAATCTCATCCACTTCCTCTGCTTCGGGCATTACAGCCACCGTACAAGCCGAGGTATGAATTCGCCCCTGGGACTCGGTGTCCGGCACGCGCTGTACGCGGTGGGCGCCGGACTCGAACTTCAGGTGAGCGTATACATCGCGGCCTTCTACACGCGCTATTACCTCCTTGAAGCCGCCGTGATCACCGGGGCGCTCAGACAAAACCTCTATTTTCCAGCCCTGGTTTTCCGCGTACCGGGAATACATGCGAAACAGGTCTCCGGAGAAAATTGCCGCTTCGTCACCACCTGTTCCCGCACGCACCTCCAGAAACACATTGCGCGAATCGTTGGGGTCGCGAGGCAACATCAACGTCTGCAGTTGCGCTTCCAACTCGGCTAGGCGCTCACTGCCACTTTCCAGCTCCTCACGGGCCATCTCCCGCACATCCGGGTCGGTGTCATCAAGCATCTGTCGCGCCTCTTCCAGATCAGCACTAACCTGCTGGTACTGAGAGTGACAGGAAACCACCGGTTCCAGCTCGGCGTACTCTCTGGATAACTCGCGGAATTTGTTCTGGTCGGCAATGGTCTGACTGTCACTGAGCAGCGCGGACACTTCCTCGTGCCGGTCGCCCAGTGCTTCCAGTTTGGTGAGCAGGGATGCTTTCATTGTAAAGTGCGTCGTGTGGTTTCCACTGCCGAGGCCGGCAGATCAAGTTCTGGCTGTTCTGGTTCAACCACTCGCGGCGGCTGCGGCGAATTGGTCTCCAGGCCCAATAGTTTGCGCGCGTTATTGATCAGGTCCTGGCGACCATCAACACTCGCCTGTTTCAGCCCCCGGGTGGGCGCGTGGATCAGTTTGTTGGTGATTGAGCGGGACATCTGAGTCAGTATCTGCCGCGGATCATCGCCCCGGTCGAGCGCGCGCTGAGCCCGCTGCAACTCCTGCTCTCGCAGCTGCTCCGCCATAGACCGGTACTCTTTCACACTGTCGACAGCAGCCAGGCTGCGCAGTTCCTCATCGTAGAGCCGCACGCCCTCGTCAATAATGATGTCGGCTTTGCGCGCCTCGGTACTGCGACTGCGCAAATTCTCATCAACAATCTGTCGTAAATCATCAACGGTGTACAGGTAGACATCATTCAGATCACCGACCTGCGACTCAATGTCACGGGGCACGGCGATATCAATCATCAGGTAGGGGCGGTGCTTACGCACTTTTAACGCCTGCTCTACAGCGCCCTTACCCAGAATAGGCAGTTGGCTGGCAGTAGAGGTAATTACGATATCAGCATCCAGCAACTGTTCAGGTATCTCAGCGAGCAATACCGCCTCGGCGCCGAACTTCTGCGCCAGCTCGCGAGCCCGCCCCAAAGTGCGATTGGCAATCACCACCTGGCGAACCCCTGCACCGACGAGGTGGCGCGCCACCAGTTCGATAGTCTCACCTGCCCCCACCAGCAGCGCGTTGCACTGGGTTAGATCGGAAAATATATGCCCCGCCATATCAACCGCCGCATAGGCAACCGAAACGGGGTTTTCGCCAATGGCTGTATCGGTACGTACACGCTTGGCGATGGAAAAAACTCGCTGAAACAACCGGGCAAACTCTCCCCCTGTTGTACCGGCTTCTTCCGCAACCGCATACGCAGACTTCAGTTGTCCGAAAATTTGCGGCTCGCCCAACACCATTGAATCCAGGCCGCTGGCCACGTGCACCAGATGCCTCATGGCCTGCTCACCCACATGAAGATACGCAAACTGGTGCAGTTCCTGCGCTGAAAGATGGTGATAGTTGGCCACCCAATCAATAAGCGCCCGCGCCTTGTCCCCAGGTTCAGCATCCTCGGGCACCATGGCGTACACCTCTGTGCGGTTACAGGTAGAGAGAATAACCACCTCTTCGACGCAGACCATTTCGCACACGTCCACCAACGCTTCACCGACTTGTTCCGGGGCAAAGGCAACCCGCTCGCGAACTTCCAGCGCGGCCGAGTTATGGTTGATTCCCAAGGCGATTAAATTCATGACAACGGCCACTGGCTCCACAGCGTTCTGTTTCAGGGTCCACTTGCCGCGGTTGCGGCCTCTCGAAATGGGGCGCACCATAGCACAGTTCGCAAAAAACTCTCCCGATTCTAACAAGTTAGGTCACAAAAGACAGCGCTCCACCGATACCGCCCGACAGCTTGAAACCCGACTCCAGGGGCGCCACGGAGGTATTACTTCACTATTCCTGCACTATTCAGCGCCGCGCCGGGGCCACATTGTGGGTTTCAGACGCAGTCTGTGTCATCATACCGGATGTCTAATCGTAGGATTACCTCGCTCTAACCACCATGCTGCGCTTCCCTGCCCTCGCTCTCAGTTCCGTGCTGCTCATTGGCTGTGCAACCCAGCCTACCGATGGCGAAAGCACTGCCACGCAGGACACCACCGGCAAGACTGAAGCGACGGCTTCGGTGCCCGAAAAACCATTCCCGGCAGACAGCCTCTACGACCTGCTGGTCGCGGAATTTGCGCTGCGGCGGCAGGCCTACGATGTCACGCTGGAAAAATATACCAAACAGGCTCCCACACTGCGCGACGCGGGTGTCAGTGCACACACCACACACCTTGCCCAGTTTCTGCAACGCCCCAATGAAGCATTGAAATCCGCGCAATTATGGGTGGAGCTGGACCCAAAAAATGCTGAGGCCAACAACACCGTGGCCAGCCTGCTCGCTCAGCGAGGGCAATCGGTCGCCGCACTCCCTTATCTGGTTGTGGTGGAAGAGCAAACTGGCGAAGCCAATTTTCCCATGTTGCTCAGCGGGTTTTCTCAATTGCAAGAACAACAGCGCGACGCGCTGGTGCAGGGCATTGACAACCTAGCCAAAGAATACCCGCAGAATACCCGCCTGCTGCTAACCCAGGCTCTGATCCATGCTGAGAACGCACAGTTTGAGCTGGCACTGGATGAACTGCAGACACTGCTGGAACTGGAACCCGACCAGCCTCAGGCGGTGCTGCTGGAAGCCAGAATCCTACTCGAACAGAACGCCGACGAGCCCTACGAGCGACTGCAACGCTTACTGCAGGACAACCCGGACGCCAAACGACTGCGTCTGGAGTACGCCAAGATGCTGACAACCACCGACATTGCGGCAGCAAGAGAGCAGTTTGAAATTCTCTCGGAACAGTCTCCACGGGATGGCGATCTGCTGTTCTCGCTGGCACTCGTCAGCCGCGAGATGGGGGATAATGTCGCGGCACAGACATATCTGCAGCAAACCATCGCGTTGGGCCAGCGCGCGGATGAAGCCCATTATTATCTGGGGCGCATGGCAGAGGACGACGCCAATCCCGAGGAGGCAATTCGCCATTACTCTGAAGTGGCAGTTGGCACAGAATATCTCGCGGCGAACAGTCGCATCGGCGTCATCCTGGTCGAGCAGAAACAAATCGATCGCAGCCACGCCTATTTCAAGGCCCAGCGCGAACTGAATCCCGAGTTGCGCGAACAACTTTACGCCCTCGAAGCAGACATACTCTCGCGCGCCAAAGCCAGCAGGGAATCCATGCGCTTGCTCAATCAAGCGCTGCAGGAGATGCCCTCCAGCACTACCCTGCGCTATTCGCGCGCGATGCTCAGCGAGCAGATGGATGACCTCGAATCCATGGAGAGAGATCTGCGTACCATACTGGCGGGCGACCCGGACAACGCCACAGCGCTGAACGCTCTGGGCTATACGCTGGCCGATCGCACTACACGCTACGCGGAAGCGCTGGAGCTGGTATCACGCGCACTGGCGCTACAACCCAATGAACCCGCTATCCTGGACAGTATGGGGTGGGTGCTGTTTCGCAACGGGCAGTATGACGAATCACTGACGTACTTAAGTCGTGCCTATGCTGAGTTTCCCGATCCCGAGGTGGCAGCTCATCTGGGTGAAGTCTTGTGGATGAACGGCGATACTGAGGATGCAAAAGCAGTGTGGCAAACCGCTTTGCGACGCGATCCCCAAAACCCTATATTGCTCAAAACACTGCGCAGACTCGGGGTTGAACTCACGCCCACAACGCCTCCAGATATTGCGCCGCAACAGCAAACGCCCTGAATGGTAGCTACATTACGCACACTGATAGTTGGGTATTCGCTGGCACTAATGGTGGGCTGCGCCGGCCTGGTTGAGCAAGAACCGTCATCGCCAGGATGGCAACAACACAGCGCACAACTGTCCGCGCTGCAACACTGGACAGCAAATGGCAAGCTGGCCCTGCGCACCACCGATAGCTCAGAATCTGCCAGTATTACCTGGCAACAGGACAATCAACATACACAACTGCAGTTGAGCGGCCCCCTCGGTATCGGCGCCACAACCATCGACAGCGATGGCGAAACTTTACAGATTCGCCAGGGCGATGAGCTCTCCACACTGGATATCTCCACACCGGATGCGATTGTCCTGAACACGGGCTGGGATTTGCCGCTACATGCGCTGATCTACTGGCTCAAAGGCCTGCCAGCACCCGACCGGGACATACAACAAATTGAGGTCAGCCCACAAACAGCGCTGCTGCAAACCCTGCAACAGGATGACTGGCAGGTTCTCTTTCAGAAGTACGGCGACTTCCAAGGATACATATTACCAACACGGCTGCAGATACAGCGCGGTACCACACGCCTCAAGCTCGTGATATCCCGCTGGCAAGTTTCTGACAAATGATGACCGACACCCTCACGCTGCTGTCACCAGCCAAACTGAACCTGTTTCTGCATATCACAGGCCGCCGTCAGGACGGCTACCATGAGCTGCAAACGCTGTTTCAGCTGCTCGATTGGGGCGATAAGCTCTCTTTCACACCCAATCAAAGCGGCAAAATCACATTAGACAGTGATACGGCAGATATTCCATTTGAAGAAAATCTTATCGTTCGAGCGGCCCGTCTCCTGCAAAATGATGATCTGGGCGTTCACATCTCACTGCAAAAATATATACCCACCGGCGCCGGGCTCGGCGGCGGCAGTTCCAATGCCGCCACCACCCTGCTGGCCCTGAATCACCTGTGGCGCCGCCATATACCGCGCAAAGAGCTGCAGGCACTGGCAGCGACACTGGGTGCCGATGTGCCCATTTTTGTCGGTGCACACACCGCCTGGGCCGAAGGCATCGGCGAAATTCTAACCACAATTGAACTGCCGGAACGCTGGTATCTCATCGTCATACCCGAGTGTCATATCTCCACAGAAGAAATATTTTCCCATCCGCAATTGACACGCAACACCATCCCCATCAAAATGGCGGCCTTTTTTGAGGGTCACACCCGAAACGACTGCCAGCAACTTGTCAGGCGCCTTTATCCCCAAGTTGATAAGGCATTGAAAGTTTTGGATAATTTCGGAGAGGCCAAACTGACCGGTACAGGAGCCTGCGTGTTCCTCAGCTTCGAAAGCGAAGCTCAGGCCAGAATGACTCAAGAACAGTTGCAGGGTGCGTGGACGAGCATCCTTGCCCGAGGCGTAAATACATCGCCTCTGCCAAAAGAATTAGTCTAATCCAACAGATTGTTTGGGGTGTCGCCAAGCGGCAAGGCACCAGGTTTTGATCCTGGCATTCAGAGGTTCGAATCCTCTCACCCCAGCCATACCGGCAGCGCCATAGGCCAAGGGAATATGGCGCTGTTTTTTTATTTCCCGATGCAGTTCGAAAGAAACCTGAAGGTAGAGCGCAGTGTCCTCAAAAATGATGGTTTTTACGGGTAACGCCAACCCGGAGCTGGCCCAGAAAGTCGCCAGCAGATTGTACTTGTCGCTGGGCAAGGCCGATGTCGGAAAATTCAGCGACGGTGAAGTCTGCGTCGAGCTGAATGAAAACGTCCGTGGTAAGGATGTTTTCGTCCTGCAATCCACCTGCGCACCAACCAACGATAATCTGATGGAACTGGTGGTGATGATCGACGCGCTGCGCAGGGCATCAGCTTCGCGAATTACAGCGGTGGTACCGTACTTCGGCTATGCGCGCCAGGATCGGCGAGTACGTTCAGCTCGAGTACCGATCACCGCCAAAGTAGTGGCGGATATGATGGTTGTTGTGGGCGTCGACCGGGTATTGACTGTCGATCTGCACGCCGAACAGATTCAGGGGTTCTTCCAGTGCCCAGTGGACAACGTTTACGGCTCCCCGGTACTGATTGACGACATTGAAGATTGCAACTACGAAAACCTGATGGTGGTATCGCCGGACATCGGCGGCGTAGTTCGGGCTCGGGCTATAGCCAAACAGCTGAACGAAGCTGAGCTGGCCATCATCGACAAGCGGCGCCCCAAGGCGAATGAAGCCCAGGTAATGAACCTGATCGGGGAAGTGGAAGGCCGCACCTGCCTGCTGGTAGACGATCTGGTGGACACAGCCGGTACGCTGTGCAAAGCCGCTGACGCTCTGAAAGAGCGCGGGGCAGCCAAAGTAGTGGCCTACTGTACCCATGCGGTATTGTCCGGCAATGCTCTGGCCAACATACAAAACTCCCAGCTTGATGAGCTGGTGGTCACTGACACGATTCCTCTGAGTGCGGAGGCGAAGACTATCGGTAAGATTCGCCAACTCACACTGGCGGACTTGCTGGCTGAGTCCATGCGCAGAGTCGCTAATGAGGAATCCATAAGCGCGCTGTTTCAACAGTAGGCAGCGTAAACACCAACGCATTACCGGCACTGGTCGCAGGTGCTGTAATGTCTTATCAAAGGAGTCACGACAATGTCTGACCAATTTGAATTGATCGCAGAAGTACGAACCGACCTGGGGAAAGGTGCGAGCCGCCGCCTGCGTCGTTTCGAAGGCCGAGTTCCCGCAATTATTTACGGTGGAGACAAAGTCCCCCAGTCACTGAGCCTGATCAGCAAGGATCTGGAGAAGTCGCTTGAAAATGAAGCGTTTTACTCCCATGTTCTGGTCATCAAAGTAGGCGATGTGAAGGAAAAAGCTATCCTCAAGGATATGCAACGCCACCCTGCCAAGAACCGCGTTGTACACGTGGATTTCATGCGCATTGACGAAAACGTGGCCATCAAGGTTCATGTGCCCATTCACTTCCTCAACGAAGAAAGCTGCTACGGTGTTAAAACCGAGGGCGGCATGATCCAGCACCAAGAGACTGATATCGAAGTACAGTGTCTGCCTGGTGATATCCCCGCCTACATCGAAGTAGATATGATCGAGGCTAAAGTCGGCCAGATTATCCACCTCTCTGAAATCACACTCCCTGCAGGCGTAACGTCTGTGGCTCTGGCCCTGGGTGAGGATCACGATCTTGCGATCGCCTCTGTTAACGCACCCAAAGGCAGTGATGAAGAGCTGGAAGACGCAGCTCCCGCTGATGAAGATGCAGCTGCAGACGCTGGTGCTGAAGAAGGCGACAGCGAGGACTAAACCCCTTGCTGCACTGCACACTGCGTAATTCGCATTGACTGCTATAAAGCTGATTGTAGGACTGGGCAACCCCGGTAGTGAATACCGGGGTACCCGTCATAATGCGGGAGCCGATTTCGTAGAGGAGCTGGCCCGGCAGAATGGCGTTTCGCTACAATCAGAATCCAGGTTTCACGGACTGACCGGACGGCTGACGCTGTCCGGCCACGATGTGCGCCTGTTAATTCCCAGCACCTTTATGAATCGCAGTGGCAAAGCAGTGGCCGCCATGGCGGGATTCTTCAAAATCCCTCCTGAAAGTATTCTTATTGCCTACGACGAGTTGGACATACCCGTGGGCACAGCGCGTTTTAAACAAGGTGGCGGCCTCGGCGGCCACAACGGCTTGCGCGATATTCAACCATCGCTGGGCAACAACGCTGGCTTCCATCGCCTGCGCATCGGCATTGGTCACCCCGGCCACGCCTCCCGCGTGACGGGATACGTGCTGGGCGCACCCTCAAAAGCTGATAGAGAGCGTATCGACGCCGCCATTGAAGAGGCGATAGCTGCCTTGCCGCTGTTGCTCGACGGTGACAGCACCAAAGCGATGACCCGGTTACACAGTTTTAGCGCAGCCTGAGCTGCGCTTCAGACAGGAACACATTATGGGCTTCAATTGCGGAATCGTCGGCTTACCCAATGTCGGCAAATCCACTCTGTTTAACGCATTAACTGATGCGGGCATCGGTGCAGAGAACTTTCCCTTTTGCACCATTGAGCCCAACGCAGGGATCGTACCTGTACCCGACCCCAGGCAGAGTAAAATTGCCGCCATCGTCAAACCGCAAAGAGAAGTGGCGACGACGATGGAGTTCGTGGACATAGCAGGCCTCGTCGCTGGAGCCTCCAAAGGAGAAGGGCTGGGCAACCAGTTTCTCGCCAACATCCGCGAGACAGACGCTATCGCCCATGTCGTGCGCTGCTTCGACGATGAGAATGTCATCCACGTGGCTAATAAGATCGACCCGAAGGCGGATATTGAAACCATTAATACAGAGCTGGCACTGGCAGACCTGGAAGCCTGTGAAAAGCAGTTGCAGAAAGTCATTCGCACTGCCAAAGGCGGCGACAAAGAAGCCGTCGCCATGAAGGCGTTGCTGGAGGACAAACTTCTGCCACACCTGAACGAGGCGCGACCTATTCGCTCGCTCACTCTCAACGACAACGAAAAGGCGCTTACCCGCCAGCTATTTCTGCTGACCGCCAAGCCCACCATGTATATTGCCAATGTCGATGAAAACGGCTTCGAGGACAATCCCTATCTGGATGTGGTCAACGCGATAGCGGCTGAGGAAAATGCCGTTGTTGTCGTTATCTGCAACAAACTGGAATCGGAAATCGCCGAACTGGCTGACGATGAACGACTGGAGTTTCTGCAGGAACTGGGCATGGAAGAACCGGGCCTGGACCGGGTCATTCGCGCCGGCTACGAACTGCTGCACCTGCAAACCTATTTCACCGCCGGCGTGCAGGAAGTACGTGCCTGGACCGTGAAGGTGGGCGCTACCGCCCCCGAAGCCGCTGGCGTTATCCATACCGACTTCCAGAAAGGCTTCATCCGGGCCGAAGTGGTCAGCTACGAGGACTTCATAAAGTACAACGGCGAACAAGGTGCAAAGGATGCCGGCCGCTGGCGCCTCGAGGGCAAAGACTACGTAATGCAGGACGGCGATGTGGTGCATTTTCGCTTCAATGTCTGATCAACGCGCGCAGAGCGCTTCGATTCTTGACTTGCCCACCCAAAATGCGGAAAATGCGCGCCTCTTCGGGACTGCAGGTCCCCACAACTGTTTGTGGCTACGTAGCTCAGCTGGTTAGAGCACAGCATTCATAATGCTGGGGTCGGTGGTTCAAGTCCACCCGTAGCTACCACTTCTCTTTTGTATATCAATACCTTAGCAACCCAACCAACGAAACCGGTTGCGTATACAACACTAAATAGATAAACAATGTTTTATTTTACTTGTCTCACCTCAATCACAAGCGTATTTTTCTTGCTTCATACGCACTATAACGAAGGTAAGCAGTGATGGGATTTCTCAGGGATATCATTTTGAAAGGAGGCGCCACGGGCATGATGGCCCTGCTTTGCGGGTTTCTGGCAAGCAATGCCTCGGCGCTCACCATGACGCAGTCGCAACCGTTCACCAGCGCAAATTCCGCTACTCTATACTTCGACGGGTTTACTACCAGCCTGGGAACATTAACCGGCGTCACGGCCAACCTGTCCGGCACCGCTACGATTGCCGCGGGTGAGATCTCAGGCACAACTGGTGATTATGATGTATTTGCGGGCTATATCGAAGGGATTACTCGAGTCATCGGGAACACGCTTTTCTTGTACGACCGAGTGAATGGGCCTAATGTTCTCTGTCTGGGAGATACATTCTGTACTGACGACTACAAATCAGATACAGAAGACCTCGTGGATACCGTGAGTAAATCAAACCTGATGCCCTTCATCGATACCGATTTCAGCTTGTTTTTGACGCTCGAAACTGAATTCGATCCCTCTGATGGTAAGGCATCAGGCCCGCCCAGCTCGGAATGGCTCGCCACCGGCAGTGTAGAGATCACCTATACCTATGACGCGCCGGCGAACCCTGTACCACTGCCTGCGGGGCTGCCGCTGTTTCTGGCCGGCCTTGGCGCAATGGTTGTAGCGCGTCGTCGCCGGATTTAGAACTCCACCACATTGCCAGAAAAGCGACTGCCAGACACACTAAGCGGCGAGAGGCACTGCTACCCGACTGACTATTTCGACCCACCACCGTGGGTCAACACGCTGCATCGAAAACGGTCAGTCTTTCTGGAACCTGAAACCTTACTGGTACTCATTCCCATCCGGTTGTGAAACAGGGCTCTGAAACCCGACCCTGAAACGCTTAGTGCCGGAAGCAGAATCCGCCCCCGGTAATCTCCCCTGCCCCATCTGCCCCGCAGCTTGCGCAGTGCTGCCCAGCGCACACTTTGCCCCATTTCATTTGCCCCTTTACGCTGTACTTCGTCTATTTGGCTGTTATTTCCTGTTCTGATAATTGATTGGGTTTTATATGCCAAAAATATACCCGCTTGTACTATCAATTTTCACAGCCCTGCTGATCACTGGCTGCAGTGGCGGACACACTCAAACTCTGTACGCCGATATGGAAGAAGACGAGAAGCCTACCGACGACACCGTACTTCGCGTTTCGGATGAGTATACCGCCGCGTTTGGAGGAACGGTTGGCGACACGCTAAACCCGGTACTGGGAAGCGATAACAAGTGGCATGTGCTTTACGAACTGATGCTAACCAATGGCCGCCCCATTCCGGCTAGCATCCGGGAAATCAAAGTAGTCGACTATGACGACACAGATCGCGTACTGCATACAATTACAGAAGCTGAGATCATCAGTGCGGGCGTCGATTTAGCTGGTCGCTCACGCCTGGAGGCCCATGATCCAATCCTGGTCGATGGCGATGCGGTTTTACAGCCCAATGAATCCATGGCGCTGTATATAGACATGGTAATCGATTCTATTAATGACATCCCCGATGCCATTGTGCATAAGTTTTTTGGCAGTGCCGCTACCAACCCCGGTTCGTCGTTTGCTTCTGACGTGGAGTATCTGATGGTACCCCGTGCGCTTAATAAGAATGAGTTGCCCGCGGCAGGCTCGCCAGTAACAGGTGACAGCTGGGTAGTGATCAATGGTTGTTGCGATGTGGTGGGGGCACATCGCGGCTCAATTCAAACCATCAGCGGCCAACTCTGGGGATCACAACGTTTTGCCATCGACTGGATGAAAATTGGCGACAATGGAAAGTTTTTTGAGGGTGACCCTGCAGATGTAACCAGTTGGTATAACTACGGCGAACCGGTATTTGCCGTAGCAGATGGCACCGTCGTCGAGGTGCTTGATGAGTTGCCCGACCAGCCACCGGGCCAATTACCCGACCCCAACAGCATTACCATTAACACCGTCGATGGCAATCATGTGATCCTCGATATCGGCCAGGGTGTCTATGTTTTCTATGCCCATTTGAAGCTGGCTCAGTGGGCGTTAAAGCGGGTGATAAGGTTCTCATGGGCGATATGATTGGCGAACCGGGCAACTCCGGCAATACCAGCGCGCCCCATCTGCATATTCACTTCATGGATAGCCCTAGCGCACTCGCCTCAGACGGCCTTCCGTATCGGTATCTCGGATTTACGCCAACGGGAACCATAGACGCGGATCAATGGGAAGCTGTAGCGGACGATCTGGATGACGTATGGCGATTGCTGCCACCAACCGATGGGCTGCCCGCCGGCGAGTTTATCCCACTGAACCTGACCGTCGGCGATTTTTCAGCCAACCCCTGACATCCAGCCCCATCCATGCCGGAATTGTTCAGTTTGTGAACTGCGTCCGGCCTGGCCGGTATGGCTTTAACTCCCGATTTGTTAGGCTAAAGCATGGTAATCGCTGACACGGGGTTTCAGTGCACTAATGCTTTCACCAACGTCACCATGGATTAGTACCACAGGTACTTCAAGAGCACTTAGCTTTGTGATCGTTCTGGTCAGCGCTCTATCGCTTGCTGCATGTAGCAGCAGTGATTCCAACCACACAGAAGAGCCGAATCCCACCACGCTGGATATCGACGGCGATGGCCTGCTCAACAGCGAAGACCCCGACATCGATGGTGATGGACTGCTGAACAGTGTCGATCCAGACATGGACGGCGACGGCATTGCCAATGAACAGGACCCCACCCCCATGGGTGCAGGGGGCTTCTTAAGCACCCCCCCACGTTTCGTGCAGTTTTTCTACGATCCAGCCACAGAATCAGGCGGGCGGTTGTTTTGTAACGGTGTTGCCCAGGCAACTACCGTTCCCACGTCCTGCGCGCTGCGGCCGAGTGGCCTGTCTCTAAGCCGGGCGGGGTGGGCAAAGAAGGAAGCCCTGCTCGCTGCAAACGGAGAGATCAGCGGGGACTGTGGCGGATCCGTTGTTATCGATACCAACCTGGCAGACACGTATCAGTTAAGCCCTGTATGCAAAAAACCGACAGCCGAGGACCCTGAACCGCGGCGAGATGCAACGGGGGAGCTACTTGTCGACGAATGGTTTACGGATCTGCCCTGGCACCAGAAACTGAGCACATTGGATAGTAACGTTATCGATGTGCCCTTTGTTCTGCCATTCGCCGCATTACCACAATCGGCCTGCCCCGCCGCCACCACGCCAACCGAACAAGCGCGCTGTATGTTGCGCTATGGCATCGTGAATGTCATGGCAATGCACCGAACGGATACCCGCTACCAACCCGGTGAAGCGGACAACACACAGGACTGTGGTGACGATGAATGTGTCGAAGTAAAGTTTGAAGTGCAGCGTTTGCACACCCTCACCGACGATCACAAAGGCTACGCCGCTGACACCATCAGAAATAACGCCTATGAGTACCGCAATCCTAATGAACCCGCCCAAAACATCCGCGTGCCAAGCCTTGGGTTTGCAATCACCGAAGCGACAATCTTTGCTCCCTGGCGCCCCTGGTATATGGGGCACTATTGCGGTGTAGATCGCGCCGACTACATCGACGCGGTGTGTTACGACGATTACTTCACCACCCAGTTGCAAGCACCGGCGGACTCCGCTGCCAATCAATTTTGGTTGCGAGACTATCCCGCGATATTCAATCCACAGGGTGAGGAACCGGGTTACACCCGGTTTTGCCAGAGTGGCAAACCCTCCTGCTCCATGTATCTCGGCAAGGTCGACTGGATGCCCGATGCAACAGAGCCGCAGGTGGTAGGGTGCATCAAGGATGGCGGCCAGAGTGAAGACCCACTGGCGGTCTGCCAGAAGCAGGTCAATGCGAGCACCCAGCGACTCGATGCTCAGTTCAATAAATCATTGAGCCAGTATTCTGATGAGGGAAGGTATCCGTGGGCAGAGAGCCCTGTTGAGAATCCGGGCGCAGCGATTGCGACCAACCCCTCCATTGGTTTTTATAAACTGGAACGGTTTCAGGAAAGTGGTGGCGGCTCCATACCCAACTCCCAGTTCAAGGCGCCGGGGTATGTATTACCCAGGCTGTGCACCAAAACGGATTTTGCCGAAGCGCGACAAGGCAGCAGTGCGGCTATTGCGCGCCTGAAGCACTGCGCGGTCAATTTCGAGATACACACCAGCGGGTTTCACGAAATATGGAAAGAACTCTACGGCGGCGAAGCGCTCTCGGGAAGTGATGTGGAGGAAATATCCAGAGTGATGCCCGGCTTTGAGGCCAATCAGTATGGCCGAACCATGTTTATGTACGCAGGCATAGGCGAACAGAAGCTCCCCGTATCCTTTAGGTTACTCGATGATGGCATGTCGATTTTCGACAAGATATACGGTTCCAGCGTCTATACGCAGTATTTACCCATGGTCAATCCGGCGGATCACACGCTCGTAACCCGATCGTATGGCAACAATTTCTGGCACGCGTTCTTCATGAGCAACCACATGAACCAGACCCCGGATCACTTTATTCGCGGTATCCGGGGACGCACGTTATGGCACAACGAATATCGCTCCAAAATTATGTATCAATCAGCAGAGCTGGAGAACAAGGATCACAATACTCGATTCGAGGGCAAGCTGGACCATGTCGACTTTCCGGCAGGCTTTCAGGTAGCCAACCATGAGTCCCCTTTCCACGGCAATACCTGTGACTCGTGCCATATTCGCAACGGCAGCGGCATTCCATTGATGCCCAATGGTGAGCTGCCCAACATCCACGTCGATCGGGGTATGAATCCGGTTTTCGAAATCAATGGGCGCGACTACACCTACACCAACCCCGAACTACCTTCGATGAAAATGGTGCTGTTTGACCTGAAGGCAGGGAAAGCACAGAACCAACAGTGTGCTGCTAATGGTCAACCGACGCCTGAGCCAGCTGAGTCTTCGCTCGATCAGTATTACGCTAACAAAGTGATGAACTTTTATGGCGACAGCTTTCACGTTAATCAGTCCGGTGGTTTACCAACTTACGACATGGCCTACACCCCCATCACCAGCAACAGTGGTTTTGAAGTGGTAGCGAACTCTGTGCCGCGCAAGCCCCAGAATCGGGATGTCGCCTACCAGCCGATGAGGATCGAAATCTCCTCGATCAAAACAGACGCCCGCTGCAAGAGTGCGAGCGACATTAAGGCCAACCCGGGTGTAGACGACGATAGCTGGCCGGAAAATTGTGCGGATGTCAGTGGGGAAGCCATTTCCCAGGCGATTGCCGACGGTGACATTGGCTTTATGCACCTGTTGGGTAAACGCCTGGGTAATTCACCCCTGATAGAAATGATGCCGCAACAAGCGATTCTGGATGCGCAGCAAGCTCAACGCTCCCCCGAAAGTATTCAACATGCCGGGTGTTATGGCTTAACGGCCGGCACTCGGGTCATCGAACCGGGGATGTCAGAGTACCGCCGTTGTGAGACAAGTAAACTGGGGGCAAACGAGGACGACTGCTATATCAGCCGATGGGGCTGGATAGGTGACAGAGCGTCGCTGGAAGATCAGGTTGCCAACGCCGCCGTGGTCGAAATGAACATCACCTCAAAGGCGGGTGAAAAAGCACTGCACCCAAATGAGACGAATCCGAAGAATCGGGTTAGATACGGCCAGGCGCTGTGTAGCCCAGCCGATGCCAACTGCAATCCAGATAATGCCAACTCCGATATTACCGAACAGGAAATTGCAGATATGGCCACCTATCAACGGTGGATAGGCATACCACAAAGATCTGAGTACCAGGTTTCCACTGCAGCTGTTCAGCAGGGCGAAAAAATATTCGTGGAAAAGCTGCAGTGTAATAGCTGTCACGTAATCAGCAAGATTCCATTTGTGGAATACGACAATATTCTGCCGGATGAGCAGAGAGCCAACTTGCAGAAATTACAGATTCAGTCGGGCGGCGCTGCGGATTATCCTTTCATATCCTATCTTGGAACGGATCTATTGCTGCACGACATGGGCTATTTATCTCAAGTGGCGCGCGCGCCGGAAAATGTCACCATCCGAAATGACGACGGTACGATAAAGGAAGAATACACGAGCTATATACAGCGAATACGCACACCGGCACTGAAGGGTATGCGTTTCAACCGGTTCGTGACTGACTCCAATCACAACGCCAACAACGGCGTGGGCTGCGATTTCTTGCTGCACGATGGCAGAGCATGTGATGCGATTGAGGCGGCCTATTTACACGATGGCCCGGCGGTCAATAAGCTCGGCATGATTGGTAAGCTGAACAACCTGTCAACGGAGGAGATCACGGCCCTGCGAGCATTTTTGTATTCGCTTTAAATCCGGGGTTGGGCACTGTTCATAGATCCAAGCCCTCCCCGCAGGGGGCGTTGGTTGAATAAGCCGAGTACAGTCTGCCAGATGTACCAGCCCTATCATCATTCATATTGTTGGTGGCATAGAAGCTTTTAGCCCTATTCAGGCTGGAGATCGAAGCTACCACATCCACTCATAAAATTCCCAATACACACCGCCGTTGATATTTGTCACTACCTAGCCTTTCGGCTTTAAGTATCCTCCTTAGCATGTAAGGCCAGACTTCTGGCGAGCGCAGTAGAGATTGATAAAAATTCGCCCGACTGCTGTGAAGATTTGCCTACTCCAATCCCGGCATTGGGGGGCAGGTTCGACGATCAAAGAGCGATCAGCCGAGCATAATACCGGTATAGCGGCATCGTGACTTCAGGGACTCCACTACAATGAATAAATTACTCACATCAGGAATCATCGTCGCGCTCGCTATCAGCGCTTCGATTACGGGCTGTAGCAACGGGAGTAACTCAACACCTACGCCTGCAGCGACAGCAGAGCCCGCTCCCGAACCAAAACCAAATCCAGCCCCTGATCCAACCGTTCCAGACCCCAGGTTTGAACTGGCTGCCGAAGTCACAGAATCCTGGTGCGTGGAATCCTTTCGAGTAACCTCTGGTTTTGCGGAAAGTACCATTAGCGACTCTGACATCTTGAATGATCTGTACTCCGAGCGCACACCATTTTCCGGAGCCAAATCAGTGGTCGATGCGTCTCTGGACACCCCAATAGAACTGCGCGCCTACTCCATACCCTGGTGTATGCCTGAACTCCCGGCGCCGGAAGGCCTATCAGAAAACCTACTCTGTAAGATGCCTAATCAATCACGTGTTTCTGACGTATTGGGGCTCACTCCAGATAATGCCGTCGGAACGTGCCGCGAGCGCAATGAAGCTGCTTTTGAGTGGGCCCTGGCACAGCTGACAGAAGAGGAGCGGATGAATTATGAGGCCAATGGTATACCCATTGAATTCCTGGACGACCAGGTTGTACAGCGAGGCGGCGATTGGCTACTGCTTGCTCCGCACTTCATGCTTGACGCCGACGGCAACTACGAGTTGTCATCACCATCGCTACAAACGCCCTATATACCCAGTACTGACAATGACTCACTGGATGGGGTTCACTACTGCACGTTGTTCACACCGGCACAGGCGTTGTACTGGGTACTGCATCGGGGAATGAAAGAGGATCCCGGGCAATGCGTAGCTGAAGATGTGTGCCTGCAGCCCGACCTTGTCCCGGAAGGCAGCTGTATCTTTTACTTTGAAGCTACCGTGACCCACATGTGTGAAGAGTATCGTGGCCCTTATTGGGATCAGGACCTGAGCACAGAAAAATGTGCATCCAGAGGCGGCTCCTATTCCACCTCCAGGTGTTTCGAGAGGGGCGAAGAAATTGCCATTCTGGACAGTGACGACAGCGGCTTTATAGGCACATGCGATGTCGCTTGTGGTCAGGAGGAGCGTATCTGGTATATGTTCAGCCAACCTCCGGGCACAAACCCCGCTACTGAATTCTGCTTCACGCCCGCTGAGGGCCACCCACTGCTGCAGTAGGCCTTTAGACGCAAGGCGCACCAGTACACCGGCTGGCGCACAGGTTGGCAAGACCCTTGGTCCGTGCACCCTGTAGCGCCATTACCGGCCGGATCAAGTTTACGCGTTCTGTAAAGCGTCCACCGAACCGTGCAGAGTCGAGGAATGCGATCTACACACTCGGCCCTCGACCTGGCTGATTCACTTACCTTGGCATCTGCACGACCGCTTTCGACCTCACCCAGCTTCCCACTAACCGGTGATGGCTCGCTTGAGTCAGTCGCAACCCACGACTGAACTGGCCACTGACGGCTTTCAGGCCCGAAACCTGGGGAATAAACATGAAACCTATTTGCAAATCAAAAGGTTACGCCGCCCGCAGAACTTGTAGTAGACTTTTAGGTATAGCTGTCTCTCTGCACGGGTGAGATGCAGCACTCCCTGAGGTCGCATTGATGGAATGCCCTCTACGGCGAGTACGATATTAATAATTTCGCTAAACATCCATCGTGGTAACGCTTTATCAAAACCTTTAGAGACAATGCTGAGCAGGCCTGCGAGCTTCCAGCCTCGAAACACACTCCCGCTATCACTTATCAGCGCAGCTGGCTTACAGACTACCCGGCATTCACTGATCGGTTCTCCCAGGCAAGACTATGGGCCTGATTTTTCGTTTTTTCGATTTCTTTCTACCCGCAAGCCTGCGTAACAACCCTGCAGACTCACTGCGCGGCTATATCATCATCGGAATGATCGCGACGAATATTACGGTGAGTCTTTTCATGCTGGTCTTTCTGCTCTATTTTCTAGAGCTGGAACAAAATACGGCTATCGGTGTCGGTCTCGATCTGGCTTGCCTGCTGGCCTATCTGGCCGCACTCATTTTGCTAAAAGCCACGGAGAGCCTCGTACTCTGCGCCAACTTCCTGCTTACCATTCTTACGGTGGTGATTGCGATTGGCATTCAGATCACCGGCGGTTATTGGGATTCTCCGGTGCTCCAATTGACATTGCAGTTGCCGGTTACCGCTTTTCTATTGCTTGGCTTACGGCCAGGTATCTTCTGGGTAGGCGTAACTGCAGTACTGTGCTTTGCTTCCTACCTCAGCGCTTACCTGAATATTGGTTCCGTTCAATTGCTGCAGAATCAGAGCTTGATCGATGCAATGTATGTTTCCTTTCAATATACATTACTGGTTATCGTTGGCGGCGCGCTCATTGTGTACGAAATCATCAACGGCCAGCTTACGGGAATACTCAATGAGGAAAGAAACCGCTTTGAGCACAAGGCGAGCCACGACGATCTCACCGGAATTCCCAATCGATTCGAGTTTTTCCGCAGGCTGAAAACAGGGCTGGACGAAGCGCGAGAGCGGGACCAGAAAGTCGCTGTTGTCTATATCGATCTAGACGGATTCAAACCCATCAACGACATGCTGGGGCATCACATGGGCGACGAGGCGCTTAAAGCCGTCGCGAACCGCCTGAACAGTATCTTGCGCCTGGCCGACACTACCGCTCGCCTCGGCGGCGACGAATTTGCATTGATCCTAGCAGGTATTCGTTTGCCCTATGACATAGAAACCATCATGCCCAAGGTTCTGGAAGCGGTTAAAGAACCCATCATCGTTAATGGTGTAGAGATGGTCGTGAAGGCCAGCTGTGGCGTGGCTGTTTTCCCGGTACATACCGACGACCTCAGTGCGTTGTGCCGCTATGCCGATATGGCAATGTATCGCGCTAAGGAAGCACAGGACACCTATCTCGTATTTGATGAAAGTATGAAACAAACAAAAAACTGGCGCTCTACGCCGGCTGCACCAAACTGAGCTTCATTCAATATCCGCACGCTGCCCCTGAGCTGCGAGTTGCGACACCACTCTGGCGTGATCCGCTCGACTAAGCTTCAGCCGCGTAAAGAACAGGAATGCCACCATGGCGAGACACGCGATAGTGACCAGAGTGAACCAACCCAACGACTGCAGCACATTCTGACTCACTGCACCGGGCACAGCACCGGGTGCGATACCGGACAGGTCGATCACGATACCTGCCAATAACGAACCGGCCCCGGTTGTGGCTTTACTCACGAATGACCCGGCCGCAAAAACCACACCTTCCTGACGCCGCCCTGTGGCCACCTGCTGCTCATCCAGAATATCGGCCCACAGCGATATACTCAGCGCTTGCAGAGCCACAATCAGCATCACGGCGATACCCAGGTTCAACAGCTGCAACGGGTAGATCAACGCATGTCCATTCTCCGGCAACAGACCCAGCAGGCGCGCTCCAATAAGCCACACCACATTGATGGCCAACCCAAAACTCACCGCGGAGAGTAAAGTCGGCTTATCGAAACGACGGCCTAGCCCATTGAGAAAAACGAAAGCGAGCAATGTACCGATTGCAGTGGGCGCTATGAAGCCAGCGAGTTGATCCGTACTGAATTCCCAGAAATAGGTACCCAGATACAATCCCAGCGTCGTATAAACCCCCGCACACATACCAAATGCAAGCGTCGCCCCCATGGATATCCTGAAATTGCGATTGCCAAAAATGAGCTTTAAGTCACCCAGCGGCTGGATCCAGCTGAACACCGCTCCGGGAGAGGCCTGAGGTAAACGCGGTATTGCTGTGCGGGTACCGACAATACACACCAGCGCTGCTGCGGCAGCCACCACTGCTGACAACACGCCATAATTCCAGTAATTGGCCTCTACCAATCGCCCATCAATACCATTTTGGGACGGGAAAAAAAGAATAAATGCGATAGCAGGCAGCAACATGCCGGCCAGCCAGCCCATCGTCACGCGCGCCTTGGCGATGACCGTGCGTTCATCATAATCGGCAGACAGCTCGGCTCCCATTGCCGAAAAGGGAATATAGTAAATCGTCAGAAATGTGCGCAGGAGCAATGAAACTGCCAGCAGCCAAGTGAACATCCCCAGTTCCCCCAACCCCTCGGGCGGAGCAAATAGCGCGAGAAAAAGTAAGGCGGTGGGAAAGCCACCCGCCACGAGTAGCGGATGGCGCCTACCCCAACGCGTGCGCAAGTTATCCGACCAACTGCCCACGATGGGATCTGAAATAGCATCCCACGACAACGCGATAAACATCGCGAGGCCGGTAAGTGTGCCGCTGAGCCCCTGAACCTG
This sequence comes from Halioglobus japonicus, assembly GCA_902705825.1. GTDB lineage: Bacteria > Pseudomonadota > Gammaproteobacteria > Pseudomonadales > Halieaceae > Marimicrobium. Next base: position 235,342 of record CACSIL010000023.1, read on the forward strand.
CGTGTAGTAGAACACCACGAAATTGACGTAGGCGGCATCCTTTACGGAGAACGGCATATTGCCTATCGCGTAGGTCCATTTTTCCCTGGCTGAAAGCGATTGCATAGCGTGTATTATTCTCCGGGGAAGGGCCTGCTCAGACGCTTGAAAGGGGCTGTTTGGTGGATATCAAAGACTACCCTATCTCACTGGAAGTGGCGCTGTAACCAGGAACAAAGGTGCGCATTTACAACATCGGCTTGCTCACGCAATACCCAGTGTCCGGCATTCTCAATCAGTTGCATCTCCAGATTGCTACAGCGCTCGGGCATGTCCGCAGCAAACTCCGGGCGCAACGCGGGGTCTCTGTCAGCCATCAGCATCAGGCAGGGTAAACTCAAAGGTGCCACCCCGACATCCGGATGCGCTAGCGCATTGTTATCAATATTACGATACCAGTTGATACCCCCGCGAAAGCCTGTGCGCGTGAACGCGGCAACATAGTGCTCGTAGTCTTCTTTGTCGAGCAAAGGCTCACCCAATGAGGGCGCGTCCTCAATCCCCAGAAAGGGGTTCATATTCAACTTGCCATCGGCAAACGCTGCAGCGTACACCTCCTCCAGAGGCGGTGCTGTACGCATGATTTTGGACACTATATCGGGGACACGCTGATCCATATAGGTCTCTGCAACATCGGGTATTTGGAACCAGGCGACATACTGTCTTTCAACCTCGCCACCCACTAACTCCGCGTGCACAGCGACGCTGGGAAATGGTATATACGGTGTGCAGGCCGCCGCGACGCCCAACACCCGGTCCGGGTGTAAAACCGGCATCGCCCAGGTAACAAATCCACCCCAGTCATGACCGACAAATACGGCTTTATCGATACCCAGTGCATCCAGTAAAGCAACCAGATCACCAGTCAGCTCATCCAGAGTGTACGCTTTAACACTATCGGGGCACGAGCTGCCGCCATAACCGCGCATATCCGGTGCGATAACGTGAAAACCTTGCTCGGCTACCGCCGTTAACTGATGCTGCCAGCCCAGAGCAAGGTCGGGAAAACCATGGACAAACACCACAGCAGGGCCAGTGCCAGCCTGGTACGTCGAAAGATGAAAGTCTGGATCTCCAGCTCGGCCAGGTAATGCTATATCCGAGCGCGTCACAGTCACAGTCGCAGTCATTCCATATCCTTTATTATTAAAGCTCCGCACAGCGGGGTTTTGCTATCACTTGAAGCACAACCAGCGCGCCCTATACCGGAGCTTCGCTGGTACGCCCAGTTGCCAGAAGCCAGTTTGTCGGATAGCATGACACCTGTCAATTTATTGCAATTCACAGTCCATAAACCCTGTTGAATCGTAGGGGGCGAACAAATATGGCTACCAGAGCAAGAGGACGACCAGCGCAATGCGCCGTCTCCGATGAAGATCTACTGGACGCAGTACTACAATCCTTTGGCGAAAATGGCTATGAAGGGACTTCAGTACGGGAAATAGCACGTCGGCTGGAGGTCAGCCACAACCTCATTCCGCAGCGATTCGGGTCCAAGGAAAACCTGTGGTATGCCGCGATAGATCATGGTTTTGGTCGCATCAGAAAGGACTTGAATCGGGAGGCTGAGACACTGGGTAGCGACGAATTGTTGATCATGCGCGGTTTGATCAGCAGCTTCATTAAGATCAACGCCCGACACCCCTCCATACTGCAAATCATCAATCAGGAGGCCAGCCAGCCAGGGCCTCGGCTGGACTACGTGTTTGACAGATATATCAAGCCGGTCCGCGACTTTGGCCAAGCATGGCTTACACGCCTAGCCGAAGAAGGGCGTATTCGCCCTGTCTCAGTTAGTCTATTTTACTTTCTGATGACCCACGGCGCCGGCGGAATGCTTGCGCTTCCCGCGCTGACCAAACGGCTGAGCAAAGGGGCAACCCCCCAATCGAAACTGTCTGTTCAGGAAGAAGCGCAAACTGCTGTGGAAATATTTTTTGATGGGTTGCTGCCTCGTTAGAACGTTGCGACGCGGTGGGGCACACATAATTGACAGTTGTCATATAATAATTCAGACTGTCTTCAAATTGGGAATGACCGAACAGCTTACAGGCTAGCGGGTCAGCCCCAAAGAGCTATCAGGGAGCGGCCAAATTGACCTCAGAACAGGCAAAGCGCCAGGCACCACTCGTGTTCCAGTGGGGGATTTTCCCATTTGTGATGGGTTCTGCAGTAGCAATCTCCTGGTGGCTGATGCAGGACGGAATGGATCCCGCACTGGCCATTCTTGGCCCTCAAATTGCGGCCTTCATCATCGTCGCCGTATTCGAGCATGTTTATCCATACCACGATAGCTGGAATCAGAATCATGCTGATGTGAGTGTCGATGCAAGACACGCCATTGGCATCGCCATCTTGCTTGGTGTGATTACACCTGTAGCCGTCACTATAGGGGTAGCCGTAGGTGGCTGGCTCTCCGACCAGTTCGGCATCGGGCTGTGGCCTTCTGAGTGGCCCCTGCTGGCGCAGATCGTTCTTGTACTCGTCGTGGGGGAGCTTCCGGGGTACTGGGTGCACCGCTTTGAACACCAGTGGGAAGGGCTGTGGCGCTTTCATGCCGTACACCACAGTGCTCCGCGTTTGTACTGGCTCAACGCAGGGCGGTTCCACCCCATCGATTCCTTCCTGACATTCGCTCCTTCTTATTTGCTACTGGTAATCATGGGTAGTGGCGAGGTAATGCTGGCTTATTTTGGTGTGATTACGACCATTCACGGAATTTTTCAACACGCCAATATCCAGCTCAGACTCGGCCCTTTGAACTGGTTTTTCAGCATGGCGGAGCTGCATCGCTGGCACCATTCCAAAACCCTCTTCGAGGCTAACCATAACTACGGGCAAACTGTCAGCGTCTGGGACTGGATCTTCGGCACGCGTTACCTTCCTGCCGATCGCCAACCACCGGAGGAAATTGGCCTGGCAGATCTACCCGCGTTCCCGATGACCTGGTGGGCACAGATTCTCTCTCCTTTTCGCTGGAAGCAAATAAAGAAGAACTGTGAAACGCTGAATTGAGTGTTGTTAATAAATAGGACTAATAAAATGCAAGTTAGAATATTTTCCACGCCCTTGCGGGGCGCTCTCATAGCCATTGCTTTTGCTTTCATTGGCGCCTGTGCAGACCCCGTATCCGAGGAAACGCTGCTCCGTTCGCGCGACATGCCGCAATGGTTTGAAGACGCCAAGCTTGGAATCTTTATACACTGGGGGCCCGCATCTGTCCCCGCATACGCCTACGGCCCACCACTTAAGCCGGGTGAGCTTGAACAAATTATGTTTGGCGAATCATCCCGCAAGGACTTACCGTATGCAGAGTGGTATCTCAACGCGATGAGCTATCCCGACACGGAAACGGCACGCCACCATGCCGAGACCTATGGCGATGCCCCGTATACGGATTTCAAACCGATTTACGAGCAGCGGGTCAACGAACAGTGGGATCCGGAGGCCTGGGCAGACCTTTTCTATGAAGCCGGCGCCAAATACGTCGTACTGGTCACCAAACACCACGATGGTTACACACTGTGGCCCAGTGAAGTCACGAACCCCAATCGTGAAAACTGGGGCTCGCCCAGAGATATGGTAGGTGAATTAGCCACAGCGGTACGTGCAAGAGGGATGCGCTTTGGCACCTATTATTCCACCGGCCTGGATTGGAGCTTCCTGATGTATAACGAGGGTGATCGCATTCAGGACATCATGCGCAGCGCACCCTCCAGTCAAGCCTATGCCGATTACGTGTATGAACAAATGGCTGAGTTGGTTGATCGCTATCACCCCGATGTGTTGTGGGCTGATATCGGTTATCCCTCGAAAGGACGACAGGGTGAACTCTTTGAATACTATTTTTCCAAGGTTCCCGATGGCACGGTAAACGACCGCTGGGGCCCCGTTGATGTACTGGGCCAAATCGCGAATATTCCCGGTGCAACCTGGGTAATGAAAACACTGGGGAGAATGATGCAGTCAAACCAGACATCCACCATGGAAGATGACCCCTCCCGCCCCGGTTTCAAGACTGCCGAATACGACAGTTTTTCTGATATTCCACCTTTCAAGTGGGAGGCAACACGCGGACTGGGAGGCTCTTTCGCTTTCAACACTAATGAAACCGCAGCCGATATGCTGACGGGCGCCGAACTGATCGACTACGTAGTCGATACGGTCTCCAAAAATGGCAACGTGTTGATCAATGTTGGTCCCGACAGCTACGGTCAAATTCCAACCATGCAGCAAACGCCATTGCTCAGCCTGGGCAACTGGCTGTCAGTTAACGGAGAGGCCATATACGGCACTCGACCATGGATACGCTATAACAACGAACGCGGACGTGATTTACGCTATACCCAAACGGACGAGGCCCTATACGCCATTGTAATCGGAGAGGCGGCTGACAGTATTACTATCGAGTCACCTGCAATATCCTGGGAAAATATCGATGTGCTGGGCGCGGAGGTAGTGGGGGTAAAAGAAGACGCTGGCTTCATAACGGTGACTATCGATAGACCCCTGCCCGGCCCAGCAGTCGTGGTGCGGTACAACCTGTAACCCGCTCCATACCCGCTTTAAAGCCAGCGTAAATCAACTCGAGGGGGCCGGGGCGTAAATACGGGGCAACACCTCGAGCTTGGTATCGAAATCGCCCGCAAGATGCGTTCGAGCAGGAAGAATGGCTGCCTTCGCGTAGCGAGCGGGCGCAACGCGACCAACCGTATCGACGTGACGCCCTAAGGCGCACTGACGCTGTATCTAGAAGCGTCCTCGCCGATAGGGCCCTTCTAACATTACTTCCGAGCTAACGCTCTGCTCGCTTGTAATCACTGAAAGAAATTTCGACGAGTGATTCAAAGCTTTTGACAAATCCCGCCTTTCCCGCAGCATGGGATTCAAGCTTACTCAACAAATTCTCACCGTATTGCTGATGAAAGCGCAGCGTCATTCGGTAGGTGTCTACCGTGACAGAGAAAGCAGGTGACAATGTCCCGGAGTTAGTAATCTCAAGCTGGTCTACCTGCCGGGAATCCAGATTCAAGACCAACACCCCCCTAAGCTGATCACGAGCCCCTTCTAATGCCTTAACTTTAGGCACAAAAGAGAAACTTGCAAAGCCATCTTCAGCTTTCAGTAGCTGTAGCGTCTGAACATCAACCATATAGCTGTAACCCGTGGCTTCAGGATCCAAAGCATCCACCCGCTCGACTTCTGCATCGTGAAATTCTTCCGTGCTATCTTCATCCGGCAGCAGGCCATTCACACTGATCAGCTGTCGCCTTTTATACTTATCCCGATAGGGGTCACTGTGAATAACTCGAAGTTCATCGCCCTCCACCACCTCCATGGTGAAGTACCAGTCATCTTCAAGGTCAGTTTTATCCAGGTTTTTGAGTGCTGATTCAACTATCGCAGTTAGATCTACCGCTGGCGTCACACTTACAGAGTCTGCAAACGCATTCAATTGCCAAAAAAACAGCAGAAACAAGATGATATGCGGCGACCGTTGAACTAATGCAGACCGCAGTTGCCGCGACCACAGCCAGAAATCGAGGTTGCTGAAAGAATACAGAAGGGTGTTTGATGGAGTGTTTGGTTCAATCTTCATTGCATGCCAGCACCATCTGAAAAATCTCCAGCCAATCCTATTGCGCCCAATATACGTGTTCATGCACAACAAAAACATCTCGTTGCGCCAATGCACATAATTCGATAGGAAACGTAGCGAGTTCAATCACTATCAGTAGTACTAGGCGACAGGAGATAACGTGACACAATAAACGAAGAAATCCCTGAGCGAGCTAGATTGCCCGCGCAAGGATTTTCGTGCATTCCATACTATGACATATAGGTATGGAGAATAGCCTAACTCATCAAGTTAGCGACGGCCCCACTTGGATCCAGCTTGCTCAGCGGCGTTGCGACGGCCCCACTTGGATCCAGCTTGCTCAGCGGCGTTGCGGCGGCCCCANTTGGATCCAGTTTGCTCAGCAGCGTTACGACGGCCCCATTTGGACCCAGCTTGCTCAGTAGCATTGCGACGGCCCCATTTGGACCCAGCTTGCTCAGTAGCATTACGACGGCCCCATTTGGACCCAGCTTGCTCAGTAGCATTGCGACGGCCCCACTTCGAGCCTGTTTGCTCGGCAGCGTTACGACGGCCCCATTTGGACCCAGCTTGCTCAGTAGCATTGCGACGGCCCCACTTCGACCCAGACTGTTCAGCCGAATTACTGCGACCCCACTTGAACCCGCTTGGCGCTGTCACATTGTCAACTACATTGTCCTGTGAGCTGTCCCTAGATATATCGTCTTGCCCCCACTTATAGCCAGATGGCGCGCTCGTGGAGTATAGCTCGGCTGAAGCCAATGAGTGGTTCACCCTGTGAACCATATTTTGGTTCTTCAACGTTGTAGCAAGATTTCCTTGATGCTCAGGTTTCGTTTCAGCCAGAGTTAAGGAGTTAGTAGAAAATGCCAGAGCAAGACTAACAACGCCCGCGCAACCGATTATCTTGATCGTTCTCATAATTCTATACCCGCCTTCATAACTTCATTGTCGAAATATGTCGTCCAGCTCACATATCAGACCCAAAGCTCGGACCTGATTCGCATTCTCTAGCCGGGATGCTTGACGTATTTATACGAGGTGCTGTAGGTAAAATATAGGTGCTTATATACCCTTTTTGGGGCAGGTGAAGCTCAGAGGGGCGAAAGAAATGGGAGTGCAGTAGTGAGAAGAATATTTTCCAAATCTTGCAACTTGAATCCTAGTTGGAAGTTTGCCAGTGGGGCTAGCGAGCGGTTAACCCCAAAGGGTCATTAGGCTGGCTCTGGAGAGGTTTTCTTAGAAGGACGAGAGAGCTTTTCGATGACCGCCCTCTCCTCAAGGTAGAGATTGAGCCAATCATTATTGTATTTATTTGCCGCCTCCCCATTCGAAAGCTCTACATCAAGCCTTTCAATGTGGTCTTTCACGCCCCACTTACGAGTATTACTCATACCCTTTTCGCTGGGCTGGGACGAAACCATGGAGCCAAGGCCTGGTAGAGTCGGACTCCCGTCATCGTCAACTGTTGCCGGGCCGTAACCATTGCCCTCGAATCTCAGATCCAACTCCATGTCAAAATCGAGATTCCCACACCCTCTCTCACCCAAGGTAACCGCGCGGTTAGCCGTCACATAGCCGTAGCCCTGCTCAAATGGGCTGTAGGCGAGCTTTCCGCTGCGATTAATCGCAGGTTCAGCACTGCTGATCAATTTACATTTGAGATCGTCTGGCGTTAGATCCGGCTCAAGCTGGATCAATAATGCGAGGAGTCCGGAAACGAAAGCACTCGCCTGTGACGTTCCGGTAGAGACAAATTCTCCCGTTCTCAGTACATCTTCAGGTTGTTCCATGACTATTGCTGATTCGGGATGAATTAGGCCTGTCATATGGCCACCCAGCGCTACAACATCCGGTTTGACATAACCGCTCGGAGTAGGCCCGCGCGATGAAAAGTCAGGTATATAGTCATCATCCCGCGTTTGCGGCGTCCAGGAATCGGTCACGGCACCTACAGTTATCACGTAGGGGACATTGCCGGGGGAACCGATGGTCTGCACCTCGGGTCCATCGTTGCCGGCTGCGGCCACTACAGCAATACCTTCCGCCCAGGCCCTCAATGTCGCCTGGGCAACAGGATCTTCCCAGTAGGGCCACCGGGGGGTCTGGGAAAAAGAGAGATTCAACACCCGGATGTTGTACTTTTCACGGTTGTCGACCACCCACTGGATGGCGCGCACGATCTCCAGTACATGGGCAAACCCGTCCCGATCCAGCACCTTCACTGCCACCAGGCCTGCGTCGGGGGCAACCCCTTTAAACGTGCCTGTCGGGCCATCCTTTCCAATCGTTTTACCACTGTGGGCGATGATGCTCGTCATATGGGTTCCATGCCCACTTTCATCGACAACTTCTGCATCTTCTACATCTGTCAGCGCGTCATACCGCGCGAGTACCCGCTTGTTCCCTTCCGTGTCCTCCATGAGTGCGCTATGCTCCCACAAACCGGAATCCACCACAGCCACCGTCACACCTTTGCCAGTGACTCCCTGCAGATGCAGCGCCGCTACGCCAGCCACTGTATTGTAGTAATAGTCTCCATGGTTATTCTCATAGCCCGGAACGAGGTCAGTACTGCAATCGCCAGCAAAATCAGCTTTCAGGTTGAAATCGCTTTGAACCAAGGGACTGTCGACACTTTCCGGCGGCATCGCTTGGAATCTAACTTCAAGGTCAGCCCGATCAGTCACTATGGGCCGGCTTGCGGGAGGAAACTCAACTGTTAATGACGTAGTTGTCGCATCGCTGTAAAGCGCCGGGTCAATCGCAATACCACCCAGCCTAAGAGCCGTTATCGGCCCCAAGGCAGCTGGCCACTCAAGTGCCAGCTTTTCCATAGAGGCAGGTTCTGCCATCTTATTGTATAAAGGCCAGCGGATACCCTGTGGGGTCATTTCGAGCTCGATATGCCCTCTCACCCTGCAGTTTGCTTCCTCTTCTTCAGGCTCATCCTCGGGACGGTCAGTATCGGAGAGGTCATCAATATGGCGCAGGATCAATGGCGACTTAAGCACTTCGTCCAACTGCACCTGACTCAGTTTCGCACCCACGGCATTAATTAGATGGAGATCGTGGGTTACGGTGCCGCCGGCGTCTTCTACCAAAATGGAGATTTCTTCGCTTGAAGTGCCCTGCAGCAGGACTTGCAATACATCAGCCTCAGCAGCCAGCAGGGGAACGCAAGATAGCAAACAGATCAAGAGCGAAGCTGTGTTCAGGCAATACTTCATCAGCGGAGATTTTCGTTTTTCTTCAGTTGCCAATTACGTCTTGAATTTCAGCAGAGAAATTTGCTTGCAACATATTCGGCACATCTTCCGGATAGATCGGGCGTGCAAAGTAGAAACCTTGCAACAGATCACAGCCTTTACGGATCAGATACTCTAATTGATTTTCGTTCTCAATGCCTTCGGCAATCACCCTCAGATTGAGCGTCTTCGCCAGCGCCAAAATTGCATCGACAATCGCTGCCCCATCGGGGGTGTTCAAATCGGAGACAAAGCTATGGTCGATCTTCAGCGTATTGATCGGGAATCTCTTCAAATAGCTAAGCGAGGAGTAGCCTGTACCAAAATCATCAACAGCCAGATCCACTCCGAGGTCCTTCAGCGCTCTCAGTTTTGCAATATTGGTTTCGGCATCGGTCATAATGGCGCTCTCCGTGAGCTCGAGCTCCAGACGCCATGGCGGCAAACCAGACTGCTCAAGAAAGCCGGCAACCCATTCGGGTAAGTTGCTCTGGTTAAACTGTAATGGGGATATATTCACACACACCCTGAACGTATTCAGACCCAGCGTATCCCAGTACAGACAGTGCCTGGCGACTTCACTCATCACCCACTCGCCCAACTCAATAATTTGTCCGGTACTCTCAGCCACCGGTATGAATTCTTGCGGAGATACCATGCCACGCGTGGGGTGTTTCCAGCGCACCAGTGCTTCCATGCTAACGACCTGGCCGGTTATTGAATCCACCTGGGGCTGATAACGTAACTCCAACTCGTGGTTACGCATAGCCTCGCGTAACTCCTCCTCCATTTTGAGCTGTTCGAAGGCTCGGGCATTCATATCCTCGTTATAAAACCGATAACACGCTCTACCCTCTGCCTTTGCTACGTACATCGCGGTATCGGCGTTGCGGATTAGCGTATCGGGGTCGCTACCATCCTGAGGATAGAGCGCAATACCTATACTGGGCGTTACAACCGGGTTATGTGACTGCAAGGCGATGGGCTCGGATAGGCTGTTAAGAATCCGCCTGGCGACCTTTTCAATATCTGCAAGCTCAGAAACGTCAGACAGCACAACTGTGAACTCGTCGCCTCCCAATCTGGCAATTTCGGTTGTGCCATCCCCGATTTCTTCATCCTCTGCACTACTTTCAGAGAAGTAGTTAATGGCGTCCTCTTCTCTTAGTTCCATAGTGAGTCTTTTGGCGATTTCCACCAACAGACTATCCCCTCGGGCGTGACCGATTGAGTCATTGATTCGCTTGAAGTGATCAAGATCGATAAACAACAGTGCCGCCGACGTCTTGTGCCTTTGGCTGCGTTTCAGAAGCCGATTCAACTGCTCATTAAAGCTGCGCCGGTTGGGAAGACTTGTGAGCGGGTCGTAGTATGCGAGATAGCGGAGCCTATCCTCCTGCCGCTTCAAGGAGTTAAACGCGCTGCTTGCGCGCAACATATACTGCACATCGCGACCCAACAACGACCAGTTCACCGGTTTGGTACGGTACTGGGTCGCCCCCGCCTCAAATCCCTGGTCAATAGATTGTCTATCATCCGACCCCGTGACAATCATAATCGGGATGGACTCTCCCTGCGGTAATTCTCTGATTCGCTGACAAGCTTCCAGCCCTGTCATTCCGGGCATTTCCACATCCATAAAAACCAGGTCAGGTCGTTCGCGCACGAAAACATCGATGGCTTCAAATCCGTTGGAAGCCTCGACGACAATCATGCTTTCAGCTTCCAAACACTGACGTGTCAGAAAGCGGACGTTCTGATCGTCGTCCACTACGAGTATCTTTGCTTGATGGTGTATGGGATCTGTAGTTGGCATCTGCAAGAGGAGATAATGCGTTTGGAGGTGTTTGTAGGCTATCATTACTCAGAGCTCGCGACTAGTGCGAATAGATGTAATGGGTAAGGGGTTGAGGCTGACTGTCGACGCGGTTACCTCAGGGAGAAAAAAAAGAACGCGATGCGGTTGTACCCGGCAGCAATCTTTAAAATTCTACTGCCGGCTGCGCTGATCTGCGGGGCTTACATCGGCCGTGCTTACCTGAATCTGTTGGATGATGATTTACAAGTCATTGTCGACAACCTCACCTATCTGTTTTGCCTGGTAGCGGTACTCATGGCCTACCAGTTTAATCGCAGCCGGATCATGATGGCCTCTTTCGGTGTTGCCGTTTTTTACTGGGCGGTGCAGCGCTATTTGCAGGTTAGCCTTGCACAGCCTGATGCCTGGCAGAGCTACCTTGCCATCAGTTTCTCGCTGCCCGTCCTCACGTTGTACTTATTGCTACTACCCGAAAAAGGTATTTGGAATATCTATGGCTTTGTCTTTTTCCTGGCTTTTATCCTGCTTGGGCTAATTTGTGTTCAGCTCGCCCCCTGGTTACCCGAGGCCAATGAAGCAGCTGCCGAGTACTATGCTCCGCGCCCTTCCGAAAACTACGTGCTGTCCCTGGGCGTAACCCTCCTGATCGCATTAGTGACTCTGGTGGGTGCAGCATTTCTGTACATACGCAACGATGAAGTTGAAGCGGCACTGCTTGGCGCCTTTCTCTCGCTATATCTTGTGCTGGCGCTGCTCCATATTGAACATATTTCGGCCTCTATGTGTGCCGCTGCCGCACTGTGCCTGCTGTGGGGGCTATTACGCAGCTCTCACGCAATGGCCTACCGGGATGAACTGACAGGTTTGCCCGGCCGTCGAGCGCTCAACGAAAAATTTAATATGTTAGGCAGTAACTTCACCATTGCCATGCTGGACGTTGACCATTTCAAACGATTCAACGATACCTATGGGCACGATGTCGGTGACGAAGTGCTGAAGCTTGTCGCCTCACGAGTCCGTGGCGTAGGAGGTGGCGGAACTGCGTATCGCTACGGGGGAGAGGAGTTCTGTATTGTATTTCCTCGCCGAACAGTGGACGAGACGATTGAACCTCTCGAACGCGTCAGAGAGGAGATCGGCAACTATATTATGTCCCTGCGAGACCGCAATTTGCGCCCGGTTCGCGCCCGGGAAGGCACCCGCAAGCGCGGCGCAACACGTGTTGGAAGCGACCAATTTTCAGTGACTATTAGTGCGGGTATCGCTGCCAGAAGTGACGAGCACCCAGACGCAGAGGCTGTACTCGCCGCCGCAGACAAGAAGCTGTATCAGGCAAAGAAAGCGGGAAGAAACCGGGTGGCTTACTGACAACGCGCCAGCAAAGCTGCTGGAAAACTCAGGACAATAACTGATTGCGTCGTTTTTCGCGCTGCTCCTGCACAAACCGCGGCAAGTTCTGCAAGGGAATCGCAGGGCTGTAATAAAAACCCTGCACTTGCTGACAGTGATGATCACGCAGAAACTCAATCTGCTCGTAGGTTTCAGCGCCCTCAGCTACTACCAACATACCCAGGCGACGACCCATTTCTATAATCATTGTACAGATGGCTTCCTGATGTTTGTTATGCGGCAAATCGCGCACGAAACAAGCATCAATCTTCAACGCTGAGATCGGTAATTCAGTGAGATGCGACAGTTGTGAGAACCCAGTACCAAAATCGTCCAATGAAAATGAAATCCCCAACTCACGCAGCTCATCCATTCGCGCCTTAATACCACCGGGCCCCTTCAATATGGTCGACTCAGTAAGCTCAAATTCAAGTCGCGCCGGGTTAGCACCACTTCGCGTAATAATATCCTTAACGATAGCGACAAACCGATCGTCCTGAATCTGGGAGAAAGAAATATTCACCGCCACATCGACATTGGGCAACTTTTGTTCTTTCAGCCATACCTGAGCGCTGCAGGCGTGCTGTATCACCTGGTAGCCTATCGTTTTCATCAACCCCATATCTTCACAGGCTGATATAAACTCACCGGGAGCTACCAGGCCGCGTTCCGGATTATTCCACCGCAACAACGCCTCCAGGCCCACCAGTTGGCCGGTCGCCAGGTCTATTCGTGGCTGGTAATGCAATTCAAACTGATTTTTACGTACCGCCGTCCGCAACTCGGCAGCCAGGGAGCTGTTGCCCGCTATATCAAAGGTGAGCCTGTCAGAGTAGCGAATGAACTGGCCACCCTCCATGCTTTTGGCCTGCTGCATGGCACTGCGCGCGAGCTCCACCAGATCACCGAACTCCACCCCATCCTCGGGGTACATCGCCGCGCCGATACTGGCCTCCACTGCCACCTGTTGATCGCTAAGAATCATCGGCGCGGAAATTGACTTAAGCATCTTCTCGGCGATGAGCTCTACATCGACAGGTGAACTGACATCCTCGAGTACCACCGCAAATTCATCGCCGCCCAGCCGCGCAATGCTATCGGTGTTGCGCAGCTTATTGATCAGTCGACGCGAAATCGACTTGATCATCACATCACCATCAGCTTCGCCGTAGTGATCATTGATATTGGCGAACTGATCGATATTGATATACAGCAGAGCTGTTTTAAAACCATAGCGCTCTGAACGTCCCATCGCACGCTCCAGGTGGGCGCGAAAGCCCACGCGGTTCAGCGCGCCCGTCAGCGTATCTCGATTGGATAACTGTCGTATTTTCTCTCTGGCCTGCTTCAGCTGAATGCTGTAGTCGAGAATCCTGTGTACCAGCGCATCCTGCAACTGACCGCGAATCAGATAATCCTGCGCACCCAGTTCCTGGAGCTGACTGATAGTCGCCTGATCAGCTTCGTCCAGTAGCAGAATCAGCGGAGCAGCAGCTTCATTCTTACTGGCAAGGCGCAACAGATATTCCGTCTCAGGACCGTGTGCCATGATGACAGCATCAATCATTGGATCCAGAAGGGCTTCCAGTGGTCGCTCCATGGATTCAGAGGAGGCAAGATGAAACCGCTCTGGCCGCGCACGTTCCAGCGACGCGGAAAGGATGAGATGATCGGTCTTTTTCTCAGAAATAATCAGTACTGTATGCTGTTCCACGCTCGCTTCCTGGCCAAGAACTGATTTTATGATCGCTGTGAGGGACACTAACCGGTCAGGCCGCCCCTTCTAAGTACGCGCGCCACACAGTGTTTATTCTTTATATAACATCAAGTTATACTGGAATACTAAATAATATTCTAGTAAATGTTTCTATAAAAGTACCAAAAGCTATTTTTTCACCAAAGAAGAATACCGTGACCATGCTATCGAATATTCCACGATAGTCGATATCAACTGGCAGCACGTATTAGTAGTGGCAGGCCTCCATTACAATTGGAGGCCCATCAAGTGTGAGTACTCTGGAAATTTGCGATGCCCTGTACTTCCTGTGCTGAGCTCACGGTCTTTCAGACAGGCAGGTCACTACCGGTCCCGCTGGGAATAAAACAGGAAAACCCTTTTTATGAATGAAGCACTCAAGCTGGAAATCGCCGACCGGGTAGCAATAATCACGCTGAATCGCCCGGAGGCCTATAACACACTGACAACATCGATTATTGAAGGCATCGGGGCAGCCTATCGGCGCTGCGATGAAGACGACGAGATTCGGGTAGTGGTGATTACGGGTGCCGGAAAGGCATTTTGCGCAGGGGCAGATATGTCCGCTGGCGGACGCACCTTCGACAGTGAGGCACAACATACTGCGGTCAACTCCTGCCCACTGGATATGCAGGCGTGGGAAGTACGGAAACCGGTCATCGCGGCCTGTAATGGGCACGCCGTGGGTGCCGGGCTTGGCTTGGCAATGCAGGCGGATATGCGCGTTTTTGCCAACGAGGGAAAATATGGCTTCCTGCAATCGCGCCGCGGAGTCGTCGCCGATTTCGCCATCGAATATACACTCCCGAGGCTGGTGGGGTTTGAACGGGCCTTTGAACTATTGGTTCGCGCACCGCGGCTGTCCGGTGAGGAAGCGCGGGACTGGGGGTTGGCTGGTCGCTGTGTGCCGGCAGCAGAGGTGCTGGGTGCTGCGCTGGAGATTGCCCACGATATAGCCGTCAATTGCGCCCCGCTACCCGTGGGACTGCACAAAAACCTGCTGTGGAGAGGACTTGACTCCAGCCTGGGCGATATAGCAGCCCAGGAAAGTCTGGCACTCAATCACACCATGTCCACCCCCGACGCAATTGAGGGTGGCGCAGCCTACGTAGAACGCCGCCCGCCAAATTGGAGTGCCAGCATCAACCGGGACTGGCCCAGCTGGCTGAAAGACTGATCAGCCAGAAACAGGCTCGCAGCTGAAAACCGGAATATTGCGGTCGGTTCGCGCCTGGTATTCGTCGAAATCCGGGTACATGGAGAGCAGATGAGGCCAGAGCTCAGCTTTCTCCTGATCGCTGACCTGGCGAGCCCTATAGGCCTTCTCCTCACCGTCGACCATAATCAATATATCGGGATGAGCCACGATATTGTGATACCACACGGGGTTCCTGTTCATACCCCCTTGAGAAGCAACCAACAGTTTGTTTTTCCCATGCGGCAGGTGGATGAGCGCAATTCGGCGTGTTTTCCCAGACTTGGCGCCTGTGGTTGTGACAATACAGACCGGGTAACCGCCTATAAACTTATTCATCAGGCGCCCCTTGCTGGCCCGGAATATCGCCACATTCAGCTTGGTGGCCCAGCGCATAAAGAACCGGACCAGAGGCACCTGGCTATCCTTGATGGGCCGAACGTCTTCCCGGCGCGTCTTCACGTACTCATATTCAACCATTTTTCCCCCTGCAAAATTTCAACTGCGTAAATGTTTGGGACGAAAATAACTCTCAATAAAATTATGCTAGAATATCGCCTCATTTTTTCCTGCGTTTTAGCCAAGCATGAGTCTAGCATCCGATAAACTGGAATCCATCCGAGAACAGGTACAGTACCATCTCGATCACGCCGAGCAAACGAAGCTGACCCCAGATCAGGAGCGGTTGCTGAAGAACCAGATCAAAGAGATGCTGGTGCGGGAAAATGCTGTCATCGTGGCGCACTACTACACTTCTCCAGCGATCCAGGCCCTGGCCGAAGAAACCGGTGGTTGCGTGTCTGATTCACTCGAAATGGCGCGCTTTGGCCACGACCACCCAGCCAGCACCCTGATTGTTGCCGGCGTTAAATTCATGGGCGAAACAGCCAAGATACTCACGCCTGACAAGCGGGTGCTAATGCCCACTCTGGAGGCTACCTGCTCGCTGGATCTGGGCTGCCCTATCGATGAGTTTTCAGCGTTTTGCGATCAGCACCCCGATCGGACAGTAGTGGTCTATGCCAACACCTCGGCCGCGGTGAAAGCCCGAGCAGACTGGGTTGTCACTTCAAGTATTGCTCTGGACGTTGCCGAACACCTGGCGGATCAAGGGAAAAAAATCATCTGGGCACCCGATCAACACCTGGGTAATTACGTGCGCAACCAGACGGGGGCAGACATTCTGATGTGGGATGGTGCCTGCATCGTGCACGAAGAATTCAAGGCGCGCGGTATCGCTGATTTGAAGCGCGTCTACCCCGATGCAGCTGTACTGGTTCACCCTGAGTCACCCACTGCCGTCCTGGAGATGGCGGATCGAGTGGGATCAACCACGCAAATTATCCGCGCCGCAATGGAGATGGACAATCCACAATTTATTGTGGCAACTGATCAGGGCATCTTCTACAAATTGCAGCAGCAGGCGCCAGACAAGGAGTTTATTATTGCGCCAACTGCGGGCAATGGCGCCAGCTGCCGCAGTTGCGCGAACTGTCCCTGGATGGCCATGAACGATCTGGAAGCTCTGGCGCAAGTCTTCGCGCGCGATGACAACGAGGTCTTCGTCGACCCCGACATCGGAGCACGCGCCATGCTACCTCTGCGGCGCATGCTTGATTTCGCGCAGGAAATACAGGTCCCGGTAAAAGGCAACGCCTGAGGCCTCAGAATTCCTCCATCTGCTCCTGCATTCTGGCGACATCTTCCAACCGCTGGTTAATTCTGGCCGTAACATGGAAATTACTGCCCGCGAGCTTGAGCGCATAGCTGAGCTGTTTTTTGGCCTCATCCAGCGCGCCATTCAAAATGAAATATTCCGCCCGGGATTGGTGCAACCCTACGATGTTGCCTGACAGTCCTTGCACCTCGGCCAGTAAATACCACAACCCCGGGTCGCCGGGCCGCCGCTTGCTCTGCGCAACCAGCACCTCCTCGGCGATATGCGGTTGCTGATTTTTCATCAGTGCAGTCGCATAAGCCATCGTCAGGGGCTGGTTGCCGGGAGACACATCCAATCTGCGCTTCAGCTTTTCGGCCGCTTGAGCTGGCCTGTTGCGCGCCATTTCAATCTCGGCGTCGGCAATGATGTATTCCAACCGATCGGGGCTCGTAGACCAGATAGTATCCAATTCAAGCGCCGCTTCATCGGCGCGACCTGCCGCAGTGAGGGATAAAACAAGCCCATAGGTGGAGGCTTCCCGCGACCGCGGATTCCCTTCCAACTCGCCCCGAAACCGCTCCACAGCCTGAGCTGGCGTATCGGTTAATTCTGTAATTACCCGGGCTCTCATCAATTGGTATTCCAGGTCTGGCTCACCGGATTTCTCCGGGTACTTCCTCGCGCGGTTGCGCGTATCTGCTACACGACTTTCAGACAGAGGGTGGGAGCGCAAAAACTCGGGAATCTGCTCATTCTTTGAATAGCGCGTCGCCGCCAGCATTCGCTCAAACATAGCGGGGGCAGCGTGAGGGTCCAACCCCGCGTCAACGATGGTCTGCATCCCGATACGGTCCGCTTCCTGCTCGTTCCCGCGACTGTACTGCAGCGCCGTACTCTGTGCGGCAGCCTGCGTCGCGGAAAGTGCCGCCATACCGGCATCCCCGCCAGCGGTGGCCATCAGCACAAAACTGGCAAGCATGGCGGCGAGAGCTACCGGCTGCATCTTCTGCTGAAACTCCACCCCGCGAGAAAAATGACGCTGACTCAGGTGGGCGATTTCATGGGCCAACACCGTAGCCAACTCATCCTCTGTCTGAGCCCACATGAGAAGGCCGTTGTGAATACCGATTACCCCGCCCGGCACAGCAAAAGCATTGAGCGTAGGATTATCCACAATCACCAGGTCTATTCGCCTGTCATCCAATTTGCTATGGGTTGCCAGCCTGTAAATGAGGTTTTCCAGATAATCGAACAGCAGCGGATCATCGACGGTCGGAACCTGGCTTCTAAACTCCCGCAACCAAGCACGGCCCAGTTGGTACTCAAACTCTGACGAAAACATACTGGTGCTGGACTCACCAAGATTCGGAAGCTTGAGCTCTGCCTGTTGGGCAAACCCACCGGTGGCCACAGTCGATGAAAACACAAATGCCAGAACGGCATGGCGAGCAAGCTTCATCAAAGCCGAATGTCTAAACAGTGCACGCAAAATCAATCCGTAAACCTATCCACTGAGTTCGCGCTTATTGTACTGCATGCGGTGAGCTCCAATACACTGCCGTTCGCTGCGTGTTTCGAACTGACTTCTCGGCAATTGGTCTCAGGCGCTGGGAAATATCGACGGGGCAAATAAAATGGCTTACAATTCTCATGGTTTTTAATCAGTGTAGCCCCGTATGAACAAGTTTGAACTCACCCCAGCGCTCCTTGAATCGCGCAATATTGTTTCCGACTGCAAGCGCATGAGTGAACGAATTGAAGCTTACCGGATGCGGGAACCCAACGAGTCCCCTCTTTTGCTTATCCAGCGCCCCGCTAGCCCCAAAGCCGTTAAACACTGTGTACCTGAAGTTGCAGCGGCAGAGTTTAAACTGGAGCATCTGCGCGCGGCTATTGCCGACCATGGAGCACTCATAGTCAGGAACATGTTCCCGCAATCTGCGGTCGACACACTGATTCGAGCGGCCGATCGGGTAATCGATGCCTGTGCAGACACCACGGCAGACGTGCCAATAAGTGCTTACCACAATCCGCCGGACAACCTTAAAACGATCATGCCAAACAAGGCCCGCGAACTCACCAATACCAGAAGCTTTCATCGCGATTCAGGTTCCGCGATGTGTGTCGAGGCACCCAGCGTCGCAGAGGCCTTGCTGCAACTCTACGAGAAGCAAGGTATCAAGCAACTCATGACAGAGTACCTCAAAGAACCACCCTGTCTCTCTGCCAAAAAATGGGTTTTAAGACGCTCCAAACTACCTGTCGCTGAAGCGGGCTGGCACCAGGACGGAGCCTTCATGGGAACCAACCTCAACAGTCTCAATATGTGGCTACCATTAAATGAATGCGGGGGAACTACAGGCGCACCGGGTCTGGATGTCGTGCCACAGCGACTCTATGAAATAGCATCTGCCGAAGGAGCACAGTTCAACTGGTCTGTCAGTGATTCACTGGTTACCGACCGTTTTGCAGAGAATCAGGCCGTTATGATGCCGGAGTTCAACGCCGGGGATGCGTTTTTCTTCGACCACTTATATTTGCACAGAACACAGTACCGGGAAGACTTTACCAAATTGC
This sequence comes from Halioglobus japonicus, assembly GCA_902705825.1. Taxonomy (GTDB): domain Bacteria; phylum Pseudomonadota; class Gammaproteobacteria; order Pseudomonadales; family Halieaceae; genus Marimicrobium. The sequence continues at coordinate 254,624 of CACSIL010000023.1, forward strand.
GTTATGCCGTTGAAACCTGGTTTTTTGGCGCGTCTGGTTTCCCAAAAAACCAGATACCACTTGCCTGGTAGCATACAACGGGGGCGTTTCTAACGACATAGCGCACCCGCAAAATGCACAGAACAACCCGGGGTCTATAGCGCGGCGATATAATCAGCTTTCGCCCGCAGACGCTCGACTCTCCTTACGCCGTGTCAGGGCTATATTATAGGCAAGCTGTTGCTCGTAGGCTTCATCGACATGATCATCGGGCAGCTCATGTAGGGTCGGATCCCATGGCACTTCCACATAATCCTTGTTGCGCCAATAATACTTGAGCGTATCTGATTTCCAGTCCCGGTAAATCTCGTCCCAGCTGACACGATTAAAGTGTGGCTGCAGACATCCTTCGGTAAGTGACTCTCCCTCAAGTTGATAGCGAAAATCCACCGATAACCGCATCCGTTCAAGGTTGCAATTTTCCATAGCCTTATGAACCGTCATGGCCGGAAAAAGAACAATATCACCCATTTTAAAATCAGCACCTACCCAGCGGCACGATAAGACATCCTTATTCAGGACGGCGCGGCGGTTCCCCGCGCCAAGGTGAAACCGCAGCGGAAGTACACCAAACTTGTGCGATCCCTCCATAACAGCAAGTGAACCATCTTCGATTGCACAATCCGCCAGCGGCATCCACGCCGCAGTCAGATTCGGAGTACCCTGGTTGTTGGGAAAATCCTGATGGGGCGGCGTAGCCAACTCGGGACTGTCCGGGAAAATGAGTCTGACGATACTCAGTGGATGGGGAAATACGGAACTGCCAAGTGCCTGCCGCATGACATCCATCAGATGAGGTTCATGCGCCAGGCTGTGCAAGGCTTCCAGTTTGATAATACGATCATGAGCCTTGAAAAATTGGGGCTGGCCCTCGCGCAGCGGACGACGGATAGCGCGCGCCAGATTTTGCTGTGCACCGCCTTCAATCCAGCCCTGGTCGGCGAGAATTTGTGTTATCTGGTCTCTTAACTCCTGCAGACGCTCCCGCGGAATAATATTGCGAAAAAACAGATAACCGTCTTTATCCAGCCGGGCGCGAACCTCATCGGCATTCCCAAGCAGACCGTTCGCCTCAAACATCGGCTCCGGTGTAATCTTTTCTGCCATTTTGGGAAACGCCTGAACACGCATTTCAATCAGGTAGTTCATCAGCGGCTCACTGCCGCTGGCGCGAGCTACCTTCTGCAATTTCGCGATGCCTGACTCGTAGTCACCCTCTTCGATCAACTTGTGTACCTGCTCCAACAAAGGGCGGTACTCAGCGAGTTCTTCCGGGATATTATGCGGCCCACTCACTACTGTCATACACAAACCTGTAAGTAATTGCGGTGGTCACCGGGAAGACAGGTGACCACGATGGTCAATTGCCTATTCACCTGACTTGGCTTCGGCCGGCTTGTTCTTCCCTTGCCCACCCTTCTTCATGCCCTTTTGGGATTGTCGCCAAAAATTAGCCTGGCGGCGCGAATCAAGAAAATGCCCGGCATGTACATAGAATTGGCGCAAATTCTTTATCGCCTCTTCGTCTTTGTTAAACAGCAATTCAAACAACGGCTCAGTCGTTGGTTCTCCGCCGGGCTTACGCAAAACGCCAAGACCAAAGCCGTGATTAAACTTGAACACTTCATCGAACTGTTCTTCTATTTCCTCGAAATACCGCCAGACGCCAAAATCCTTGATTCTTGCCATCACGTCATGGAATAAAATAATGCCACCGGGCTTCACTTTGGGGTACCAGTTGGTGAAATCCTCCTGCACGGCCTCATAGGTATGCAAGCCATCAATGTGCAGCAAATCAATTGAATTATCGTCAAAATGTTGCAGCGCTTCGTTGAAGAACATGCGCAACAAATAGGTATTGCCACGATAGTTTCCACGCGCGTGATCAGCAACATCGGTGTAGATTGAGTCGTCATAGGCATCGGTATGTTCATCGCCTTCCCAGCAATCAACGCCGTATGCCACACCATCGATATTGTGTTCAACCATTGATTGGCAGAAGGTAAAGAACGACAGGCCGTTATAAACACCCAGCTCTACAATCAGCTTGGGGCGATGGGCCGCAACAAGGTCGTAGGCAAAAGCAAGGTGATCAACCCAGGTGCTGAACACCATTCTCTTGGGTTCAAATCGCTGCAGTGATGGCGGAAAATAAATGCTGGTATTCATATGTTCCCTTTGACCTCTTAATTATTTGTAATTTGACCGAAACGCTCTAGGTTCCGGCACTATTTTTCATTCTTTCTAGTTTATTGGTGGACGAAAGCTGCACAAACTTCTGTGCGTGCTCAGATAACTCACCCAGATAAACCGTATTCGTCACAGGGAGCTGAAACTTCTTACCCCGTATTTCCTGATACTGCGCCATAATCTCTGTGATGAACTTCTGTCGGGTTTCAGCTTCTTCCCCTCCGGTGGTAACACCACCATGGAACTGGTGGAATGTACCCTCTCCATGTAAAAACACGTGGGTGATTCCGGGGTACTCACAGGCTCTCTTATAGAGATCGAGGTTCACCACACCGCCACCGCGCATATCGAACCGCGCATCATACCCCCCCAGCGCTTGCCAAAGCTCACGTGGCATACTAATACAGTTACTCTCTCCATGGGGCAGATAGAATCCTGCCGCGCAGGAACCACTGAAGCACGCTATATCAAACAGCTTATAGCCATCCGCAGGCCAGGAAATTGACGTCATTAGCGCCCTTTCCTGCTCTACATCATAACCACTGCCGACGGCTTTCTGTTGCAACTCATAACCCAGATGATACCCCGGGGCTGTCACCACCGCATTCGGGGAGAGTTTATGTCCGCGTATTGTATTTTTGACTATCCCCGGGGTCAGGAGGCGCGCGCCATCAATCATTACACAAATATTGTCGCCGCTGGCCAGCTCTATTCCATAGTTGATGGCGTGAATGGGGGTTGGCTGTGTTTCCTGTCTCAGGTGGTAGGAAAAGTTGGGGGGCAGGGTGTCAAGGAACGCCCGCGACATAGTATTTGCAGAGGCGTTCTCGATGATCAGGACTTCGTAGTCTTCCAGGCGAACACCCTGCTGATAATCAGCGAGCAGGGAGCGGACAGTATTCTGGGCCTGCACAGGCATGTCGTAGACTATCACTACAAAGCTGACCAGTACTCGGCCACTGTCCTGAGTATTCGACAGAAACCCGCGAATGCCGCGCTGAATTCGACTTAACATTCACCTGTACCTGTCAAAATTCAGCATTCTTCAGTTTCTGGTACAACTGACTGATGTGCTCTGGGAGGGCTTGGTCGCCGGAGCTGTCGTTATGCCTCAACTCCGATGTATAAAACTTGTGATCATCGCTTTTACGCACGAGCCCCAACTGTCCGGCTGCTCGGATAATCTTGTCATCCAACAGCGCTTCATCATCATCAAAACAAAGGATGGGAAACGGGTTACTGAGGTACTGCTGGTACAAAATGGTGTTGTAGGCATACCACAATTCCAGCCACTCATCGCGGTGCCTGTAATTCCGTTTCTCAAGTGACTTGGCCACAGCATTCGGATGACGATAAATGCCGATGAATTCCATCTTCGGATACAGCGCCTTCCAGCCATCAATCACCAACAGCGCACGCGGATCCTTGAAGCCAAAAGTGGACTCACCTGCATGTGCCTGGAGCAGGTCCGTCGCCCAGGCGACATGCTCATCCTGCCAGACCGCAGTAGCCGGGGGCGAGTCCCATGCACCGCCATTTGCGGCGAGGATAGCATCGTGTAAGTCCACAAATTTCTGATTTTCGCGGTTCCCCTTTTCATTGTGCTTATTCCAGGTATGACAATCACCCAGGAACAACCCGGCGGCCTGAAGTGAACCGGTGAGACAACTGGTGCCACTGCGATGCATACCCAGTATAGCCAGCACGCGGGTGGGCATCGTGCTATCCACTTTACTCAATACTTGCTCTTGCTCTCCCATCTATCGACGTCCAGCGAGCAGCAATAAAATACACTTATTCATAAACCCTACACTTACCTTCATTTTAGAGAATTAATCCCCCTATGTTCCCCTATTTGCATTATGCAAGGCAACTCCGAATTGCCCTTGCAGGCGTGATAGAGTGCCCAATCCGGAACACTGGAGGTTTTTGGGGATGGCTAAGCCTGTTGCTCTGCCGCCCCCGCAGGATGATCACTATTCCATGGGGCGACCCAGAACAATAATAACATTCCCGGCAGCGCCAGAACTGTGCAGAACAGAAAAAAGTCAACCCAGCCGATCTGTTCAACAATCATGCCGGTACTGGCGTTGGCCAAGGTCCTCGGCACGGCGGCAAGCGCTGTAAAAAGTGCAAACTGCGTGGCGGCATAGGTTTTGCTCGTTTCGCGAGCGATAAAAGCAGTAAATGCTGCTGTACCCATCCCCACTCCCAGGTACTCAAAGCCAATTACCAGCGCCAGCAGCCACAACTCGGGGCCGACACTGGCCAGAACAGCAAACCCCAGAATACTGACCATCTGTACCACGCCGAAGAACCAGAGGGCGCGGTTGATGCCCACTTTTAGCATGACCAGCCCACCCAACAGGCCACCCACAATGGTGGGCCAAAGCGCAGCGTGCTTGGCGATCAATCCAATTTCAGTTTTGCTGAACCCCAATTCCAGATAAAACGGCATCGACAGGGCTGTGGCCATGTTGTCGCCAACCTTATACAGAAACATGAATCCCAGCACCAATATCAGCCCGGCCCACCCCCTGCGCCGCAGATACTCGGAGAACGGTGCAATCAGCGCCTCTCGCACCCCCGATCGCGGTGGTAGCTCAACTTTCGACTCCGACACCACCAGCGTCATCACCACCCCCACAAGCATAAAGCCGGCAGTAATCCAGAACACGCTGGACCACGGCAGGCTATCAGCCAGAATCAGAGAAAGTGAGCCCGGCACCAGACTGGAAACGCGGTAAGCTTGCACATGGATCGCATTGCCCATACCCAGCTCCTGATCCGGAAGAATCTCTCGCCTGTAGGCATCCAGCACGACATCCTGGCTGGCACTGAAAAATGCCACCGCCACAGCAAGCCACGCAATTGCCCAGGTCGATTGAGCCGGGTCGTACAGACCGAAAGCACCAATGGAAAACAGTAGCGCAATCTGGGTCATCAGCATCCAACCTCTGCGCCGACCCAAAAAGGGAGGTACCCAGCGATCCATCATTGGTGCCCACAGAAACTTCCAGGTATAGGGAATGCCGACCAGAGAGAACAGCCCTATCTCAACAAGTGATACACCGCCCTCACTCAGCCAGACAGGAACCAGCTGAAAGAGTACATAGAGTGGCATGCCGGAGGCGAGCCCGGTAAAAACGCAAATCAGCATGCGCCGATTCAACACTGCGGCGCGCCAGTTGGTACTGCTCATGCGTGGTCGATCACCGCGCAACGGCGGTAGTAGCGCGCTCTTGATGCAGAAGCGTCAATGATGTGTGGACCCTGTGCTCGCCTCATCTGCAATTTCTGCTGTATCCGGAACCGGGTCATTGCTTGTCTCGCGCTACTTCTAAGCGATTATTAGGAGGTATCCCTACCCATCTGCCAGCTTGTCAGCCTTTCTGCGTACGACTCAAATAGGCTTGTACCGCCCGGGCTGCATGAACTTGAGAATATCAGACATCCCGGCGGGACGCTCAACATTGAGAAAACTGCACAAATCGGCAACAAACTGCTCCGGGTGTCGAACAGACTTCTCGTAGCTTACAAGAAGGGTAGGAACCTCCCAATTCTTCACCAGCTCCATGTTTCTCTGCTGCAGTTGCTGCACAGCTTCAATTGCCTTTACCTCTGGTTTACCCGACAAAATTTGCCTGCTTGCTGTTGCGACCGGATCGCGAAACACCAGAATGAGATGTGGGTTTACAAGCAAATCTCGCAAATAAGGTAGATACGCAATAACCCTGGGAAATTTCCAGCCCCATATATCCTTTGTTTCATTGCGCTCTTTTAGCGAGCTGAGAATATGATGGACGGGTTTAATGCCTGCCTTTCTTAAAACATGGATATTGAAGTCATTGTCTTCCATATTAATCGGTAAATCCTTGCCAATATCCAGTCCGCAGAGTTTGGCAACGCCAGCGACCATAGTGGTTCCGCCGCGACCGACACCAAAAATGATGAATGTCTTTTTGGTGTCACTGGTGGAGTTCTCTTCAAACAGGCTTATTGTCGGCTCGTCTACGCGGGAGGATTCTTTCTTAGATGATCCGGTCATTTGTCAGCTATCACTTGTTTAAGGTGGTACGAAAAAAATCTTCTGCTCGCACGTGCGCCCGCACAGTGCGCATTGGGCGACGCGTGGATATGGTGCGAAAGAATAGCAGAGTCCAGCCTCGCCTAGATATACCCAAGCGCCGCTCGAATAACGGCAAGTCTGTCGGCGGCAGCCTCGATTCTCTGCGCCGAATACACAGCTCCCAAGGGTTTCATGGCCGCGTCAATATGTATCGGCTGCATGGCTTGTCTTGAGCCCTGGTCGCCCAGCCAGGTAGAAAGCCGCTCCATCGTCGACTCTGGGTCCTGAACCAGCACTTCAAATGACAGAGTCAGCTGTACACTGTTGGCCACCTCCGCAAAATGCTGACGGACTAACTCAAGGTGATGGACAGTGGTAGAAATCATATGATCAACGGCATCGTCGGTAGTAATCTGTGCCACGTCTATTCCTAAATAGCGGTAGGCTTCCGGCAGGGAAATTCGTCCAATATGGTTGTCCAGCCGCGCTGACCTAGCGACAGCTCCGGTGCATATAGAAAGTGGATCTCGTTGAAAATAGACATAGCGGGCGTTGGGAAAAACATCCCTCAGCTCAGGCAGAACCAGAATGCTCTCGGGAAATACAAATCCCCAGGGTTGGCTCGGCGGCAGATCGCGTATCATGTGGGCAGCGACAGATTGAAGAGAACTTGCAGTATGGCTTTTCTGCCAGGACGCATGACACCTGAACTTTTCGATCACCATTTTATAGACGGGTATCATCAACCCTTGAAACTCGTCAGCTTCGAGCCTCGAACTGCCAGAGTAAACTCCGATTCCCGCCAAAAGCCCACGCAGTAGCTCCGCTTCGGCCTCACCCTTGCAGACAACTATTACCGGTCGCTCAAGTTGCAGTATTTTGTCTTTGTCCAGAGCGGGTACCGAAGGAATAGTGTCTGTTTGCGGGAAAAAATTCGGGTGTTTCCAGCGCACATAATCTTTACAGCAAGCTTCATCAGCAAGATACGTAGCACTTTCCCTATCGCCAATCTTGTCCGATTGCGCAGAACTTACGATTATTTCACCCGTTCTGTCCGCATACTTGTGAATAGTCGGCGCGTTTACCGCATAGCATCGCAAACCATGGCTACTCAGATCATGCTTTAGGTCTTCACCTAGAAAATGGATGCCCGGCAAATTACCATCCAGATTGGGCTTTCTGGCCCGGTGCATTATGAGAAGTTGCTCGTCTAACTTTTCTGCCTCCTGAAAATTGAACCCACTGCCCTCAAAGGTATTTTTGAACTGATGCGGGTCACTCCAATGGCCAATAAACGCACCGTCACTATTCCAGCCTACGCTGCCCAACATTCCCCACGCCGGATCATGAACTTCAAGTTGGCGCAGTGAATGCTCAAATTGCGATTGCCAGCCGTCTGGCAAAAGAACATCTTCATGGATGACCGCAATAATATCATTTTGAGCTTTGTCCAAACCGGCGATAATCGCCCGCGACAAGTTGTCGTAATGGAGATTGGAGGTATTATCAATCTCTATCACCTCATTGAGGCTGTCATGAGCGCTCTCTGATTGAAGAAAATTGTGATAGTACTCGTCAGAAAATCGAATCACTACAAAGCTGATCGGTCGCGCGGGCTTCTCGGCAATCTTGATTAAATCCGGGTATCGCCGCCCATTGGCAGTACGCCCCATCGACCGCCTCCGGGGCAACAGCTTGGCGATCAGCTTTCCAAGAACGGTCTTAACAGGGGAATCGGTGTCTGCACCAGCTGCCGTCCGGCCAGCACCCCCTCCTTTGTTGTGACGATTTTTATGCATGTCAGATATATACGCCTTACCGTGCTGGTTGCCAAAAAGCAGGCATAGGAAAAGAGCTCTACCCAGTCTCTAAAGCGACAATATAGTTGGTGCTCTGAGGTACTTAATGCCAGGGTTTCGCCATTCCTTGGTTAACCCTACGTTATCCTAACTGACCCCCGCTCAAGGGCGGTGCCAGCGGGCACAATTGTAGCTCACTTGAGACTGTTCGAATACCGTTTGTCACGGCTTGAGACTGGCATTTACTCTAACGCTCAGGATTTCTCCATAGAGTTTCAAAAGGAGCTTGTCTTTTTGTTTTGACAATGTTTCCATTCTCATCGTTGAAGGGAAATTGAGCGTAAAGGACTATGAGATCCATATTAAATCTACGGGCATCGAGATGTGTATAATGCCTGCTCAAACCACCAACCACTCGCCTATAGAGAGCAATTTAGATAGCCCTGCCCGTTTCTCAAAAACGACTGAGCAATGGGCTCAGAACTGCGCTCAAGAACCACTACCAACTGCGAGCCGCTTGTAGTATCTACAGGGACACCATTGATCACACTCGCAGGACGCCGAGTAATTGCCAAACACAGGGAGAACTTTACGTTAAAGTGTTATTAAATAGATGCTGCCTACAATGAAAACTAGCTACCATGATATCTAGAGTTTTTTCATCCCTTTCAAAGTACGGAACTTACCCGACTCTGCGGAAAGCTGTTCTCAAAATTCGGCGCTCGCCGATACTGAATACCTATGCCCATTGGATCAAAAACTTTGAGTGTCGAGAAATCAACGCGTTTATGGCGTCTGCCGGCTACAACGCCGAGAGCACTTCCAACAAAAAGCTGACAGTCATTGTCCCCCTGAGCGGCCTCAACAACAGCAACCTTGGCGATGCCATCGCCTCCGTTCAGCGGCAGACCCACAATAACTGGGAACTGATCTGTATAGCTGAAAGCCCTGTCCCGCAGGAAATTGCAGATTTACTGGCACATCACGAATCCAGCGATCCGCGCATCTCCTGGAAGGTTCTCAGTGGCGACAAACAGGCCAGTAGCAATGTTTTTCGGGATGCTGGCGAAAATTTCGTCATATTCCTCGGCCAGAATGACATGTTGCACCCACGTGCTCTGGAGTGTGTTGCGGTCGCAGTTTCTGCACAACCACAGGTTAAGCTGCTGTATACGGATCACGACAAAATAGATGCAAATCAGACACGCTTTGAGCCCTATTTCAAACCGAAATGGAGCCCGGAACTACTGCTATCCCAGAACTACATCGACAGTCTTATCTGCTGGAATTCTGAGTTTCTGCAGAAACTGCCTCGCATGCGCGAGGGTATCGAAGGGGCACGGGATCACGCCCTGCTTTTGCAGGCCGCGCTACTGCTCGAAGAGAAAGATACTCTTCATATCCCCTTCCCTCTCTACCATTTGAGAGCTAGCGATGATCCAAGTACAGACGACTCGACAAAATTGTCGTGTCAGCTGGAAAACGGCAGAAAGGCCATCGCGGACTATTGGACGCAAACAACAGATTGCCGGGTCGCCCCTGAGGTAGTAGTGGATGACCCTCTGAACCTGTATCACTCCAAAATAGAGTTGCGCCATTGGCCCGACGTCACCCTCGTGATACCGCACAAGGATTCTCCCGGCTTACTTAAGTCCATACTGGAGCTGTGGACACAGACCGACTATCCGAAATTGAACCTCGTTCTGGTAGACCACGCCTCCACGGATCCGGTAACAAGGAGCATGCTGGACGAACTTACAGGCACAGACCGCGTGACCATCTGTGAGTACGAGGGGCCATTCAATTTCTCCAGGATGTGCAACCATGGCGTCAAATGTGCGGATTTGAATTCCTACATTTGCTTTCTGAATAATGACGTCCAAGTGCTCGACTTGGGCTGGCTTAAAAACCTCGTCCCCTATCTGGAAATATCTGGGGTTGTCGCCGCTGGGCCCCTGTTACTGTATCCAGACTTTTCCATTCAACACGCGGGAGTGGCGCTGGGAATTGGCGGGTTCGCAGGACACTATTTCAAACACCTTACCTATGGCGCCCCATCCTACCAACACTGGGCGTACTCAACCCGAAACACAAGCGCCCTGACCGGAGCTGCCTTATTGACTAGACGGTCAGACTTTGACCGCGTTGGCGGTTTCGATGAGAAGGATTTCCCTACGTCTTTTTCTGATGTTGATCTGTGCCTCAAACTGTCACAGCTGGGCAGGTTAGTGTATTGCCCCGACTCAAAGTTGATACACCTGGAGTCACAGACACGCCCCAAAACAGACGATCTGGAGAACATTCAAAGGTTGCGCAACAAATGGGGTGATGAGATTGACGCCGACGCGTATTTTCCCACCATTTTCTCCCGACTAACCGAGAGCATGACGCCCAACTACAGGACATTCAGACCCTTCCGATAAGCTCAGGTGTGCCGGGAAAAAATACCTGCTTAATCCAGAACAGCGCGAAAATAATCTGAGAGCTCTTTGGCCTGCTCGTCAAACCCTCTGATCTTGTACGCAGACGGGTTGTTGTAGCTCTTCCAGTCCTTCCGCTCCATTGCCTGCTCGATGCACGAGCGCAACTCTTTCACACCGGATCCGAACGGTATCACGCTGGCATTAACACCGTCTTCCAGATCCTCAGCCACCCCGCCGGAATCGGTTGAAATCACCCAGACATTTCGCACCAGAGCTTCCCTGACCGTCAGCCCGAAACTCTCCTTCCACTGAGATGGAAACAGGAGGACATCTATACCGGAAAAAAATCCGTCCATTACATCCTGGCGATAGGGTGGCACAAACTCTACCTTCCCGGGAATATGCCAATAGTCCCGGTCGACCCAACTCGAGCCCACATTGCCGGCAGCATCAACCACCTGCAGGGTATAGTCGGTTCGCTCTATCTCATTGAACGCGCGGATTATCTGCTCCGAGCCTTTGATTAGCCCGGGGCCACCCACAAAACCAAACACCGTGTGAGTGCGTGTTCCAAGCGCTGCCTCTCGTACCGCAGGATAGTTTGGCAGAGGCAGGGTAACGCCGTTCTTGTTAACAAATGAACTATCCTCTTCGATGCCGTTTTCCAGATGCAGGTCTCGATGGAATGCACTCGGGAACAGCGTCAAATCGACCTTCGCTAGTTGTGTCTGCAGATAAACGTTTCGTTTAACCTGCATGCGATGATCAGAGGAACACTGTGCACATTGAGCATCATCCAGCGCCCACTGGTTACAGTAAAAACCATCGGAATTAATCATGAACTGCCGCTCACAGATCCACCAGCAATCATGCGCGGTTATAGCAATCTTTGTTCCAATATCCCTGAGTTCATCAAAGTAGTCGCACCCAAGAACCTGAATAGCATGACAGTGACAAATATCCGCTTGAAATGCGCGTGCAATTTCCACTACACGCCTGGCGATTTCTGCATTCTTATACGCGGCCTCACCTTGAAGCTCAGTCGGTACATTTATCGCGACGATGTCTATCCCGTCAATCTTGTAACGCCGCAGCGCATACCGTGGCAATGAGTGATCGCGTATCGTAGTCACTATCAAAACGGACCAATCGTGATTCTCCCGCAGGCGCCGGGCAGTTTGCTCAACCACAATAGTAGCGCCACCAAAACTCTCTGGCGCATAGTACAGATTAAGTATCAGTAATTTATTCATTGGACAATGCAAACTGATCCAGTAGTTCCCGATCTATCACGTTGGGACAAGAAAATGTGTGGTGCTCCCTGATTTTTTGATTCGCGGCTTCTCCCATCTTTAATCTTAGCTCGGGATTTTCTATCAACAGCGCCAAAGTGGAAACCCACTGATCGTGGGTCTGCGCCAGATACCCATCCTGCCCGTCGACAATAATCTCGGAAAACTGACCAACAGAAGACGCAACAGTTGGCACTGCGCACAGTGACGCTTCGAGATAGCGAATCGCACTTTTACACGCATTAAAGCGATCATCAACCAGCGGTACTATATTGACATCCACATCGCTCAGCGCTTCAAAATATTTCAGATAACCGGCAAACGGACGCGTATTGATTCTATCCCTGAATCGCTCCAGCGCCGGCGGCATTACGGCATACCCTATCACCTGAAAATCTACGTTGTCATGCAACTCGAGAATATCTGCAAGTGCGGACGCGACGATTTTGAAGTCCTCATCATGTGCTCTGGAACCGGAGGCGTAACCTATGGTTACTCTGCCCGAACCACTCTCGCCTGTTTTGTGCCCAAGGTCTGCAGCGATAGAAAGGGTGGCAGAATCCGCGAGATTTCGCCACAGGTATGTGCGCCCACCAAACTCTGCCTGAGCCAATTCCCGCAAGTAGGAAGTGCTCAATATAAGCGCATCTACCCGCTTCATTGCGCCACGATAATCATCTGCGCTAGCCAGCAGGTGCGTGCGCTCATGTGCCGGGATGTGCTGAAGGTTCTTATTCTCTTTATACACTTCTACGTTAAAGATGGGATCATCAATATCATAAAAGGTCCTTATCCCCAGCCTCGCGGCCTCCTCCAGGTACTCATTAAACTGGGCGCAACTCGGCACCCGATAGAAGATGAGTGCTGTTGAAATCTGCAGGTAGCTGATTGCCCTGTTGGCATCACTGTACTCACAATAATGGCATTCCCATCCAATCGACTGGAAATACTCTACTTTCTGAGACACACGATATTTTTTACACTGCGGAAGATCGAGTGCGCCGACAATGAGTATCGAGGGCCGCCCGAAAAGCGCAGCAGCAGGACTCACGTTCTCGAAGGTTTCCTGCCCCCTACCCCACTTCGACTTTCGGTACTTCCGATTGATGAACAGCCTGACGCGAACCCCTACCTTCCGTATGGTGGCGCTCCAACCATACAGCCGGATATTGGCCAAAACTGTAGCCGCAGATGATCGCCACCTGAACCTACAGATTGATTGCCACAATTTTCTAGGGGTCATATATACACTTACTCGCGATGCATAGTAATACTACAGTTACATCACCGAAATAACCATTTAGCACATTGCCGAATAAAAACCAGAAACCTCCAACCCTTGGTATTCACTACACTTTCGTGTGCCTGACGTAAAGCATAGTACTCTCCTTGCACGTCGCCGAGTTCCTGTATGGTGCGTATCAGCCGGTGCCGGAGACTGAGTACTTTCTTATACGAATAACCATACATGTACTGTAGTTCGCTGAGATACAACGGTTCCAACTGTTCTACATCCAAGTCTTTCAATAACGCCGAGAGTTCAGCTGCATGGATAGAATCATTTCCTGCAAGTACGCATAAGCGCTTATATAGAGTCTCTGAATAGCTCCACAGCAGGGGGCTCTGCTTGCGGTCGACCCGGTCCTTGGATTGGCTTCTATTTAGCAGGGGCTCTACATGATCGCGGCAAAAGCCCTCTAGTGCCGACTGGGAAAGATCAAACTCCAACAATCTGGCCATACGATCTATCTCGCGCTCTGGCGCCTCAACCAACGACGCATAGTTCACGACCACCAAATGCTGCGGGTCGACGGCATCCAGTGCTTTGACAAGGTATGTCCACCATAGAAGTAACGACTGGATATTGCGTCGACCCAGGAGATGGAAATCACTGTCATTGATATGCCTGGTTCTTTGTGAACGCACACAGTGATCCGGCTCTCTAATCCCCAGGACATAGCTGACATCGACATCCAGAGCCTCTGAGATGACCCGCTTCCAGAATGGTAGCAACACACAAAACCGGGGATCTTTCAGACCAGAGGCTCGGCAGTCGCCAAATCGTTCCTTAACCAGCGCTACCGCAACCGTGTGATAGGGCTTGAATCTCTGTGCCGCAAAATCCTCCTCCCAGATGAATCCAAAACAATCCCAGGAGAGATTCATACTGCGCAACAGACGATCATTAAAACGAACGATTTCCTCGTCTTCAAAAAAACCTTTGGGGTTGTCGCTATTGGGCTCTATCAGTCGATTACCGAGGCTCACTCCCAGGCTATGCAAGGCACTTGCAATAAGCGATGTTCCTGAGCGATGCGGCCCTAGAATAAATAGGAATCGATTCCTTTGCTTCATCGTATGATTACACTAATGCTTCGACAGGATATCGTTATAAGTTGCCTCCATTGTAAGACTTCATACCAAAAGAGTCGATTATACCTTTCAAGCTGCTTTTCAAAAGCTCGAGCCGATTTCCCTTAAAAATAAGCAAATACAAAAGCTTACTGCTGAACCGAAGCAGATCATGAACGACCCATGCGGCATTGGCATAGCGTTGCCGGTAAAGCCAGAGGCGGTTTCTGGTCATGAAGTAGTTGCGAGTGTAATCGTGGTACCGTACCACTGCTTTTGTAAACGGAATGCGAGTAAAGGCCACGCCAATCTGCTGGCGAATAACAGCGGTAAAATCCCCGTAGATCTTATACCGCTTCTGACGCGCCCTGAAGCACCATTCCAGATCAACATTGTCTATGAACAACTCCTCGTTCATAGCACCTATATCGTTCAACGCTTGTACCGACATCAGGCATCCGGAGCTGATCAGAAAGTCACATTCCACCTGCTGCTCATCCTGCGGTAAAGTCTCGCGACTATACCTGATATTAAACGGTAGCTTGAAACGCACGAACGGCATGGTTTGATTGGTGTAATCATCCACCACTGAGGGCCCGATGGCCGCCACAGGCTCACCCGATTCGAGCAACTTTTCCAGGTGACTCGCGAGCATTGGTATCAGGTCGGCGGTAATTTTTGTATCCTGATCAAAGGCTACGACAAACTTCGCCCCCAAATCTCGCGCATGTGCGATGATCTGGTTTATACCTCCGCTCACGCCGCAGTTTTCGCTATTTCGAATCACTGTGATGTCTGGTTGACTCTCCAGACTCTGCAGGTAGTGGCAATATGCTGAATTATTGTCAACCACCACCACAGAATCGGTAGAGTCGAGCAGAGTTTCAACCAGAGACAACAGCTCGACTGATTTCGGATTGTGCGCTACAACTCCCGCACATACGCGGTGCTGATGCATGCGCGATCAAGCGACCTCGAACAATCCAGCTGCGCCCATGCCGCCACCGATGCACATGGTGATCACGACATATTTCGAACCCCGGCGCTTGCCCTCAAGTAATGCGTGCCCGACCATTCGAGCACCGCTCATACCAAACGGGTGTCCGATGGAAATTGCCCCGCCATTGACGTTCAACTTGTCGTTATCGATACCCAGTTGATCTCGGCTGTAGATTACCTGACAGGCAAAGGCCTCGTTCAACTCCCACAAATCAATATCACCGACACTCAGACCATGTCGTTTTAACAGTTTGGGCACGGCAAATACTGGACCGATTCCCATTTCATCCGATTTACAGCCAGCAACGGCAAGACCGCGATAGATACCCAACGGAGCAAGCCCCTTCTTTGCAGCCAGTGCACTGTCCATGACGACACAGGCTGAAGCACCATCGGAGAGCTGAGAGGAGTTACCCGCTGTAATAAACTGACCTTGCTTCACCCATTGGCCATCCTTAAACACCGGCTCCAAACCTTGCAGGCTCTCCAGAGTGGTCGATGGGCGATTGCAGTCATCGCGATCCACTACCGTATCCTGATACGTTGTTTCCTTTGTTTCTCTATTGAATACCGCCATCGAGGTATTCATCGGAACAATCTCGTCGTCATACAACCCTGCCTGTTGCGCTGCGGCAGTACGTTGCTGACTTTGTAGCGCATAAATATCCTGATCTTCTCTGCTGATGTTATAGCGCTCGGAAACCACTTCTGCTGTCTCAAGCATCGGCATATAGGCGGTAGGATCGAGCTCTAGCACCGTTTTTGACACGCTGCGATAGGCGTTCTTGTGCTTGGTTTGCACCAGTGAGATTGATTCAACACCACCGGCAACGGCGATATCGTATTCATTGCACATAATGGACTTGGCGGCAGTGGCGATAGACATAAGCCCGGAGGAACATTGTCGTTCAATAGCCATGCCCGCTACAGTGTCCGGAAGCCCACCGGCAATAGCGCACAGGCGACCGATGTTATAACCCTGCGTACCCTGCTGCGCCGCTGCACCGAAGATACAATCATCCACTTCGGCGGGGTCTATCCCTGCCCGGGCAATTGCCGCGCGCACAACATGGCCACCCATAGCCGGTGCCTCAGTGTCATTAAAGCCGCCTCGGAATGACTTGGCCAGACCTGTTCTCGCGGTAGATACGATTACTGCTTCTCTCATCTTCGTTCTCCTAAAATGTATGTTGTGCTTTTCGTGCAGCAGGGCGAGAGCCGCGAGCGAAAATAAATAGGGTTAGGGACAGCGCCAGGGCGTCAAGGATATAGCTTATCCTCGCTGGCTGGAAACCGAGACAATCTCCCCTGTCATATAGCTGGAATAATCCGACGCCAGAAACATCATCACATTCGCCACTTCCCAAGCTTCCGCCGCGCGCCCATAAGCCTCTTTGGACTCAAGCTCGGCCAAAAGTTCCTCAGAGGCAGATTTTCGCAGCATTGGGTGTAATACAATCGAAGGGGCCACCGCGTTGATGCGCACGTTAAACTCCGCCGCCTCCATCGCTGCGCAGCGTGTCAACGCCATCACCCCCGCTTTCGCAGCGGCATAGTGCGCCTGTTCTTTCTGTGCGCGCCACCCCAACACCGAGGAATTATTAACAATAACGCCACCACGCCCACGCGCCTTCATTACCTTCATCATATGACGTGTCATTCGCATGGTACCGTTTAACGTTACGTCAATCACACGGTGCCACTCTTCGTCCTCCATGTCGATCAGGAGTTTGGACGTCCCAAGCCCGGCGTTGTTAATCAGGATATCCACGCCGTCCATACTTTCTTCGGCAAATTCGATCAGAGCACGAACATCATCTTCGACAGCAACATTACCCACTTTGCCATATACCTCGGAAAGGCCGGACTCCGCTTGCAGTTTTTCTACAGCCGCCGCCAATCGCCCTTCATGTATATCGCTCAATACAATAGCGCGCGCGCCTTCCTCAGCGGCTCTTGTGGCGGCTGAAAACCCGATTCCGGCCCCTGCTGCCGCGGTCACCAGCACTGACTTACCCTTGATCAGGTCGTGGCCAGGAACGTACTCAGGTGTTTTTAGATTCATTTTCGATCCCTCAATTTTTCAAATTACTTGGCTGTGCCTTTAGGTTCCCGGGGCATACCCAATCCCCGTTCGGCAATGATATTGCGCTGGATCTGGTTGGTACCGCCATAGATTGTGTCCGAGCGCACAAACAAATACATGGACTGCAGGCGACTCAAGGCATAGGGAGCACCCTCAAGAATTTCACATTCCGGGCCCAGTACATCCATGGCCAGTTCACCCAGACTGCGGTGCCAGGTGGCCCAGAACAATTTGTATATCAGTGCTTCTTTCTGCAGAGCGCCATCACTGGCGCTCTGTCCCGACAACATGCGCATGGAGTTATAGCGCATAATCTTCAGCTCGGCGTGTGCGCGTGCGATACGCTGTCGGATAGCGGGATCCCTTGCGGCACCGTTGCTCCGCGCCTGGCGAACCACCTCGTCCAGCTCATTCTGAAACTGCATCTGCTGACCGAGTGTCGAGACACCTCGCTCAAAACCCAACAGCCCCATTGCGACTTTCCAGCCGTCACCTGGCGCACCAACGATGTCGTCGGCACCACAGGAGGCGTCATCGAAGAACACTTCATTAAACTCTGAAGTCCCGGTAATCTGTTCGATAGGCCTGACTTCAATGCCAGGCTGATCCATAGCGATCAGAAAAAAGCCAAGCCCCTTATGCGCCACAGAATCCGGATCCGTTCGCGCAATTGCGAAACAATAATCGGATTCATGAGCAAGCGATGTCCATACCTTTTGACCATTGATAAACCACTTAGCCTGTTCTTCATCAAAGCGCGCTTTGGTCTTCACATTTGCCAGATCTGAACCGGCGCTGGGTTCTGAGTATCCCTGGCACCATAACTGCGTGCCTGCCACGATGCCGGGGAGGTACTTCTTCTTCTGTTCATCCGTACCGAAAGCAATAATGGTTGGCCCCGCCAGCCCCTCACCAATATGGCCGACTCGTCCAGGCGCGCCCGCTCTCGCGTACTCCTCGAAGAAAATCACCTGCTGCTCAATTGAACAGCCGCGACCGCCGTATTCTTTTGGCCAGCCAACACAGGTCCAGCCACCCTCAGCCAGTTTCTGCTCCCACACTTTGCGTTCGTCGGGAAACATATGTTCATCACCGGGGCCGCCGCGGTACTTCAGTTTTTCAAACTCACCGGTCAGATTGTCCTGCAACCAATTGGCCACTTCCTCTCGGAAGGCTTCGTCCTCGGGGCTAAAACTCAATTTCACAATAGTACCCTCAATCCACTTCACCCAAATCCAGCAGTGCGCAGGCTATGCGCTCGCGATGATATGCGCCGTTTCCAAGCAGGTGTTCAGAGGACTTGGCACGCTTGAAATACAGGTGAACGTCGTATTCCCAGGTAAAGCCCACGCCACCGAACAACTGCAGCGCATCCCCGGCGATCGCAAAGTAAGCATCCGAGCAATAGGACTTGGCGACACTCGCCGCCTCGCGCAACTCGCCAGCCAGAGGTCCATCCTCCAGTGCTTCCTGGGCGACACAAGCAGCGTAGTAAATTGCAGAACGCGCCACCTCGGTTCTAAGCATCATATCCGCAGCCTTGTGCTTCACCGCCTGGTAGCTGGCAATGGTGCGATTGAACTGCACGCGCTCGCTGGTATAGGCTACCGTGCTATCCAGCAACTGTTGACAACCGCCGACCTGCTCGGCCGCCAGTGCAATGGTTGCAAGATCAATCACTTTAGCCAGATCATTCCAGGACTGCCCCGGCTCGCCCATCACCGCATCTGCATTGAGATGAACGCCAGTCAGTTGCACCGCAGCCTGCTTGCGTGTCTGATCCATGGTTGGAAGCCACTGACGAGAGACGCCTGCAGTATTCGCCGGGAGAAGAAACAGGCTGATGCCGCTTTCGCCGGTGCTACCCTGCGCGCGCGCGGCGACTATCAGCAGATCGGCGGAGTGCCCATCAACAACATAGCGATAATCGCCATCGAGCACATAACCTTCACCCTCGCGACGCCAGGTAGCAGTTATCGCCTGTGCATCCCAACGGCTTGAACCGCCGTTAAAAGCCAGCGTTGCCGTCAAGCTGCCTTCACAGAGCTGCCCCAGCCACTGTGCCTGCTGTGCTTCGCTACCGGCGATACGCAGTGCATTCCCCGCCAAACACACCGTGGCGAAAAACGGTGAGCACAGCAGATACCGTCCCATTTGCTCCATCATAGCAACCAGTTCGACATACCCCAGTCCCATGCCGCCATGTGCTTCGGGAACGTGAATCGCCTGCCAATACATTTCTCCGCAGATTCGCTCCCACAGCGTGGACTCGTAACCCTGCTCCGACGTCATCGCACGGCGCACCGCCGCACTGTCAGATACTTCTGCCAGAAATGCCGCCGCTGTCTCGCGGATCATTTCCTGTTCTTGTGTAAATGCAAATTCCATAGTTTCTCCGACGCGCGTTCAGCCTCAGGTGCCCCAGACTTTTTGCGCGGGTGTTTCCTTCGCCAACAGTTCCTTCATCGCCTCGCCAATTTCGGCGGGCGCCCAGGCTGCACCGCGGTCTACGCCGTCAGTTGTGCGCCAACCATCGCAGATGCAAATACGACCACCCTCTGCCTCAAAGACTTTCCCAGTCACATGTGCGGCTTCCGCACTGCCCAGCCACGCCAATACATTGGATACGTTTTCCGGGGCAAAGTGATCAAAACTGCCGTCCTCTGGCTTCGCCATTCGCTCGGCCATTTCCGGTACGGCACTGGTCATGCCGGTGCGCGCCGAGGGCGCCATCGCATTTGCGGTGATATTGTAGCGCCCCAACTCCGCAGCCTGATTCAAGGTAAGCGCGGCAATTCCAGCCTTGGCAGCAGCATAGTTCGACTGACCGATGGAACCCTGCAACCCGGCACCGGACGTGGTGTTGATAATGCGCGCGTCAACCGGCTTGCCTTCCTTGGACTGACCGCGCCAGTAGTGCACGGCATGAGAACTGATACAGAAATGGCCTTTGAGGTGTACGGCCATAATGGTGTCCCACTCCTGCTCGGTCATGGAAGCAAACATACGATCGCGATTTACCCCGGCGTTATTGAGCACAATGTGTAGATCACCGAAACTGTCGATGGCCTGCTTCACTGCATTCAGGCTATCGTCGTAATTAGTAATATCCGAGCTGTTAACCACGGCCTTTCCACCAGCACTGATTATCTCATCAACAACAGACTGGGCTGCGGCTGTATTGATATCGTTAACAACGACGGCACATCCTTGGGATGCGAATACTCTTGCGTGCGCCGCTCCCAAACCTCCGCCTGCGCCGGTTATAATTGCTACTCGCCCTGCCAAAATTTCACTCATTCTACGACTCCTCTACTTCATTCTCTTGGTGTCTATGGTTTTGGTTTGATGCCATAGGCTTCAAAATACTTTGCCATTTTGGCTTGGTTACGCATTTTGTCTTCTTCCATTCTCGACTCTTGCGCAATCACCTCTTCCTGGCGCAGCAGTTCGATCTCGGGGTCTCGCAGTTCACTTGCTACCGCCACTGCAGCGAATAGCTCATGTCACCCAGCAGCTTTTCGAAAGCCAGCTTTACAGGTTGCTCCCGTATATCGCAATTGACCACTGGATTAAAACCTGTGGGCGTCGCAACAAATATCCGCATCTTTTTGCCAACGGCCTTCAGTACCGAATCAAGCGTTTCGCCATTGGCCACTATCGTAAGATTGGGGTGCCGGTAATCGACCTCTGCCGACATTGTGCCGGCACTGAATAACAGAAGCGCAATCAGTTGGAGAGCCATTGTTACTTTCATAAAACATCCTCCAATTTCAACTCTGTCCCAGGCACAAAAATTGGCGACCCAAATCTATACGCAGTTGCGCACAAACAGCAGAGGCGCCAGCCAATCAACCCAATCCGTGTCTGAGAAACTCGCTACAGACGTTCAATGATAGTCACGTTGGCCTGACCGCCACCTTCACACATGGTCTGCAAACCATACTTACCGCCACTGCGCTCCAGTTCATGCAACAAGGTGGTCATCAATTTAGTACCGGACGCACCAAGCGGGTGACCCAACGCAATCGCTCCGCCATTCACATTGGTTTTCTCAAGCGGAAAGCCCGTTTCAAGCAACCACGCCATCGGCACGGACGCAAAGGCTTCATTGATTTCCACTAGATCAATATCCGCTAGTGTCATACCCGATTTCTTCATCGCATACTCAGTCGCAGGAATGGGTGCTGTCAGCATCCAGATCGGGTCCGCAGCGCGTACACTCATGTGTACGATGCGCGCCCGCGGCGTCAGGTTATAGCGCTTCAGTGCAGCTTCGGAGACAATCAGCATCGCTGAAGCAGCGTCACACGTCTGGCTTGATACTGCAGCGGTGATAGTCCCGCCCTCCAGCAGGGGCTCCAATTCAGCCATCTTCTCCATCGAGGTATTGCGCGGAGTTTCATCCATATCCACACCGTTCAGTGGTGCAATTTCCCGATCGAAACGACCTTCCGCGATGGCAGACAATGCAAGTGTGTGCGAGCGCAGCGCAAACTCTTCCATTTGCTGGCGGGAGATTTTCCATTTATCGGCAATCATCTGTGCAGAGTCAAACTGTGAGGGTGGCGTGCTACCGTAGCGTGCAACCCAGCCCTGGCTGCCAGAGAAGGGATCACTAAAACCCATTGGCTGTGCGGCAATCATCGCTGAGGAAATCGGAATCTGGGTCATGGTTTGTACGCCGCCCGCAATCACCACGTCGTTCACGCCGGACATAATCGCCTGTGCTGCAAAGTGCACAGCCTGCTGCGAGGAACCGCACTGTCGGTCGATGGTGGTGCCGGGTACAAGGTCTGACAATCCGGCTGCCAACCAGGCGGTGCGCGCAATATCACCAGCCAGCGGGCCAATGGTATCCACACAACCGAACATTACATCGTCGTACTCGTCATCAGGGATGCTGTTGCGATCGACCAGAGTCTTCATCACGTGGCCACCGAGGTCAGCACCGTGAACATCAGACAAGCCGCCCTTACGGCGTCCCGTGGGTGAGCGTACTGCGTCTACGATATAAGCGTCTGCCATTTGTTGCGTTCCTCTGTCGTTAAGCGAATGTAGCGCCAGCACCCAGTGCCGCGCCCGTAGCGAATATGTGATCTGCTATCCGGGCCTTGTGGAAGCCGGCATCACCGTAGGTGTTAGCCAACGCCCAGGCTTTTTTCATGTATATGTGGAGATCCACCTCCCAGGTGTAGCCCATCGCGCCATGCACCTGATGACTGTTTTTCGCTGCCAGGTTAGCCGCTTCACAGGCAGCCAGTTTAGCGTGCGATACAGCGTGTGCAGCAATATCCTGCTGCAGGGAAATCGCGTAAGCGGCCCGGTGCGTTGGTGCTTTAGCGTATTCCAGGCGTACTGCAATATTTGCCATGTGGTGTTTTACCGCCTGGAAACTGCCAATCGGTTTACCGAACTGTTGTCGCTCACTAGTGTACTGCACCGACAGGTCAATCATGCGCTGGGCCAACCCCAAAGCCTGTGCGGCGCAGCCCAGCGCGCCGTGGTTCAGGGCACTGGACACCAGAGGCGCCGCCTCTGCACCTGTCGCGAGGGGAGTAGCGCCGCTCTTCAGTGCAAAGGTAAACAGCTTGCGCGAGGGATCTATGGATTCGTTCAGCTGTAATTCGACCTGATCAGCTGTAGCTGCGACCAGCGTATCGCCGTGCTGTAGTATCAGCAGGTCGGCGATGTGCGCATCTTCAACCACCAGATTTTGTGCCAGGCCGACTACTACCCTGGCATCACCAGCGGCGATTTTCGGCAACCAGTGCGCCGCCAAATCACCGCCTATATCTTGTAACATTGGCACCGCGACCAGCACAGTGTGTACCAGCGGCTCGGGTAGCGCGACATTACCGCACTCCTGTGCCAGCAACACAAAGTCCAATGCAGACATACCGAGGCCACCGCACTCCTCGGGCACGGTTATACCCGTGAGCCCAAGCTCAGCGAGTTGTCTCCACAGTGCCGGATCGCGTCCGCTGTCTGTTTCCCAGCTTGCACGAATGCGTTCTGGCGTGACTTCGTTAACCAGGAAATCGCGCACGGATTCCTGGAACAGCAACTGGTCTTCTGTAAATGTAAAATCCATCTGCTACCTCGGCATTCCCAACATTCGTTCGGCGATAATATTGCGCTGTACTTCGTTGGTTCCCGCGTAAATCGGGCCAGATTGTGAAAACAACCAACCGTCCAGCCAGGTACCCACACCCTGAGCCGCTGGCGCATGGTGCAATAGTTCTGCACGCGCACCGAGAATGCTCATCGCAGTGGCATGCATGTTCTGATCCAGTTCCGACCAGAATATTTTGTTGGTCGAAGATTCGGCGCCAATTTTTCCGCCCTTATTCAACCGGCAAGCGGTCTGATACGTCGTCAGGCAATAACTTTCCGCGTCGAGATACGCGCGAAGAACCGCGTCCTTTACCGCCGGATCATTGTCCGCAGATTCCCTGTTTTTTGTATAGAGCTCGACCAGACGACGCGCGGTTTCCTGAAAGCGCGCTGGCGAGCGCAGCATCAATCCGCGTTCAAAACCCGCCGTGGCCATCGCTACACTCCAACCGGCACCCTCATCGCCGAGGCGATTCTCTACAGCCACCTCGACATTGTCGAAGAATATCTCCGCAAACCCCGGCAACCCATCGAGCTGGGGAATCGGGCGCACGGTAATACCCGGACTGTTCAATGGCACCAGAATAAAGGTCAGGCCTCGATGGCGCTGCGACTCCGGGTCAGTGCGGAACATTCCAAAACACCAATCCGCCCATACTGCTCGCGTCGACCAGGTTTTTTGCCCATTGATAATGTACTTATCACCTTCGAGTTTTGCAGTGGACCGAATGGCCGCCATATCAGAGCCCGCATTGGGCTCAGACCAACCCTGGGCCCAGACTTCTTCACCATTGGCCATTTTTGGCAGGATGCGCGCCTTCTGCTCTTCTGTCCCGTATTCCATCAAGGTGGGGCCGAGCAGGAAGATGCCATTTTGGTTAACTCGCAGTGGTGCGCGGGCCTTGTAATACTCCTCCTCGAATATCAGCCACTCGATCAGGTCGCAACCGCGCCCACCCAGCGCTTCTGGCCACGTGACCATACCCCAGCGACCTTTGTTAAGCGTGGCTTCCCACTCGCGGTGCTGTTTAAAGCCCTCCGCTGTATCAAAGGTTTGCAACACCTGGGCCGGCACATTGTCTGCCAGCCATTTGCGCACTTCCTCGCGAAACGCTATTTGATGTTCTGTGAAATTAAGATCCATTGTCGAATAACCCTAAATGTTGATAATGGCTCAAATTAGAAATCTTGAGATCTGAGACAAAGGAAAATGCAGCCTCTGTTCAGCAGCTGCATCGACCACCGTGCAAAGACATTCGAACGGCATCACACGCTAGAACTTGGCTTCGCGTTTTTGGACAAACGCATCGCGCGACTCCTGCGAATCACCCACCGTGTAGGCCTCCAGTGTGAAACCTTGCTCCCAGCGATACTTGTCTTCCAGGTTACCGTCCTCAATACCCGTCAAAGCCTCCTTGGCAAGTTTCACCATGGCTGGAGACTTGGCGGCGATTTTGGCTGCGATCTCGCGGGCTGTCGGCAGCAGTTCTGCCAGCGGCACAACACGCTCCACTGCGCCCAGCCGATAGGCTTCCTGTGCATCGATAAACTCGCCGGTAAAATACATATAGCGTACTTTCTGCACCGGGAACATACGCTGTAGATGCGCACCGCCACCCATAGCACCGCGGTCAATTTCCGGAACGCCAAAACGGGCGCAATCAGAGCACAGGATAATGTCTGCCGCACCGGCCATACCGATACCACCACCGAGCACAAAACTGTGCAACGCGATGATGACCGGTTTGGGGTTGCGATGAATCGCACGGAACGTCTCGTAGTTCCCCTTGTTCACATCCACAATCCTACCGGGATGTGCGGCCAGCTCCTTGATATCGACGCCTGCGCAAAATCCTTTGCCAGCAGCGCCAATGACAATCACCCGCACATCATCATTCACACCCAGCGCATCGATTTCGGCAGCAATCGCAAACCAGCCGGCACTGTCGAACGCATTCACCGGAGGATGATCAAGGATCATCTCGGCCACACCGTTTTCAATGGTTGTTTTGAAAGGTTTAGACATACATTACTCCTGAGAATTCTCTGTAACGCGCAGCGACAACAAGGTTAGACGCTGCTCCGCCTCGGCGACAATGGATTGAATCAGATCCTCGCAGGACAGCAGCGAATCGATAACACCGGCCACTTGCCCGGAGGGCAGCACGCCTTGCGCAGGCTGACCGTCCACCATAGCCTTCTGGATTATCATCGGGGCATTGGCCGACATAATGGCCTGCGAGGCCGTCATTTCGTCATCCCGGCTCATCGCAATGGCCGACTTCAACAGACTGAAAATCGTCGCACCGGTGTGTTTGCGAAAGGCCAGACCGTTGCGCAGCGCGATAATCAGTTTGCGCAGCGTGCTGGCTTTCTCCAGCTCGGTGAGCAGTTCGTTCATTATCATGCGTTGCGGCAGGCCATCCATCGCTTTTGAGACGATAATATTGCCGGGGTTTTTACAGTCGATATATCGCTGCAGCGTCTCCCTCGGCACGGGGCTTTCTTCCGTCATCAGGAAACGTGTGCCCATGGCGATACCATCTGCCCCCCATGAGAGGGCCGCCAGCAAACCCCGACCATCTTTGAAACCGCCTGCGGCAACCACCGGAACCTTGTCGCCCACTGCATCGACCACCTGGGGAATCAATAAGGTTGTAGGTACCGCACCAGTGTGACCACCGCCCTCCCCGCCCTGCACAGTGACAGCATCAGCACCGAGCTCTACCGCTTTGATCGCATGTTTGGGCAGGCCCACGGTGGGCATGCACACCACTCCCGCGTCTTTCAGCTTCTTGATGAACTCGGGGCCGGGTGAGCGCGAATAGCTCACGGCACGCACACCATGTTGAATTACCAGATCGACGATATGCGCAGCATTGGGCTGGTACATGTGAAAGTTCACACCGAATGGCTTATCGGTGAGCTCCTTCACACGCAGAATATCGCGCTCCATCTCGTTCGCCGGAATGGTCGCCCCGGCGAGAAAGCCAAACGCACCCGCGTTGCAGCTACCCGCCACCAGCTTCGGATCGGCGACCCAGCCCATGGCGGTTTGCACAATGGGATATTTACAACCGAGCAATTTGGTCAAGCGCGTTTCAAGCATGCTTCAAGCCTCGTTTCAGGAACGGACACCCGGGGGGTTATCCTTGATCTGATAAGCGCGCTGATTGTGTGGATCCATCGCCGCGATCACTGCCAGCTGCTCTTCCGTTGGTGCGGTGGTCACAGGAACCTCAGCAGGTATGTGCACCGGATAGCCAGTATTCTCCTGCACCTCTTCCGCCGTGACACCCGGATGCAGGGACACCAGACGAATCTGGTGGTCCGGTCCACCGAAATCCATTACACACAGGTTGGTAATCACCAGTCGGATATCAACGTCATCCAGCGAGTGACCTTTGGGCAGGCGAGCCGGGTTATAGCCGATTGAAGAGACGAAATCGCACTCGCCGTCCATGAATACTCGCGTATTGTGGGCAGGTATGAAAAAGCTGTTGGGGTGGGAGATAGAGTTACCCGGAAAGCCACGAGCGCCCAACATCATAGTCTTGGGTTTTTCGTATGTACCACCCAATGCTGACGTATTGGACTGGCCAAATTTGTCTATCTGAGTCGGCCCGAGCATGGCGTGACGCTTGCCGCTCCACACATTGTCGAATATACGAGAAAAACCCATCCAGCTCTCGATGGCCGGAACGAAATCGTCGGGGCGCTGCCCCAGCGGATTGGGCTCGCTCAACATCCACGCTTCAGAATCCGTCATCATCAGGTCCGGGTTACTGGTCTTCATCGCAAGGCTTGCCGCCAGACGCGGAACCACGCCGATGCCGGTGGCGAGCACTTCACCTTCATTGGCAAAAGCCTGGCTGGCGGCGACGATGCACAGTTCGGCCAGGGTGTAATCAGTTGCTGCTGTCATGATGCTTATCTCCTTGGCCGATCAGTAGGTGGGCAGTTCAATGTTGCGGATGGCGTCCAGCCCACCCACGTTGTTCTGATACTCCTCCTCCGAGGCTCCGAGGAACTTTTCACAGTATCCCTGAAACCCGGTCTCCTCCTTCGCCGAGGCGGCATAAGCCTTGAAGTGCGGTATGTCGAAACCGTAGAGCGGGGTGCACGAAGAGGGGTGAGCGCCTCCGGGAATGGGTACAACGCCAGTTGTTGCAGAACGCTCCCAATGAACCAGTCGAGCCTGGGCGGGATCGTGAAAGTACGCGGTGTCGACCAGCTCATCGCAGGACACAAACGTTTTGCTGGCCGCGCGAGCAAACCAGTCATCCATGTAAATATCGGGGCCGGCGATCTGGCACACACCACGCACATCCGCCCTGTCGGCGTGAATCAGGGAAACATCCAGTTTCAGCGCAGGCATCGCAACCCACTCTTTGTCGTCGTAGGGGCTGTCTATCACCTTGATATCAGGGTTTCGGTTGATCACATCTGTGCCGAGTCCAACTTCGGTGGGGATAAACGGAATACCCCAACTCGCCGCACGCAGGCCCAGCAGCATCATGCCCTCGTCGATTTCCATCACCTCGATAGAGCCAGATTGCCGCGCCTGGCGAAAGTAAGGCTCCAGTGGTATGAAATCCAGAGAGACAAATGCAAACACCACTTTTTTAACTTTGCCTGCTGCACATAGCATGCCGACTTCAGCGCCACCGTAAGCCACTATTGTCAGGTCCTTGAGGTTGGAGCGCAGTATTTCCCGCACCAGCGCCATCGGCTTGCGCCGGGGGCCCCAGCCACCGATACCGATGGTCATACCATCTTCCAGTTGTGCAACGACTTCTGCCGCTGTCATTTGCTTGTTCATCGTATCCCTTCCTCTCTCTATTACGATCAGCTGACGATACGCGCCATGCGGTAATCGTGCTTCACAAAGTTTACACCCAGTGTACTGCGTGTACTGCGCACACCCCCGATCACACTTATGCGCTGGTGGACAAACTCCGCCAGGTGTTCAGCGTTGCGCACCATGGTAATAACCAGAATGTCGGCGCGCCCCAGCATCACGCCTACAAATCCCAATTCTGCAATCCCCGCCAATTCGGCGGCGACATCCCGGGTCTGCCCGCTGCGCTCCACCTCTATCCAGATATACGCTAGCGCGGCATCCTTGAAACGATCAATGTTCGTGACCGCGGTAATACGAATGAGCTTTTCTTCCTCCATACGTTTTACCCGGCCGCGCACGGTGCCTTCGGTAACGCCGAGCTGCTCCGCGATTTCCCGGTTACTGACACGGGCATCGCGTGACAATCGTTCTACGATGGCAGCGTCTGCAGCATCCAGTTTACGCCGCATGGAATGGCACCCAGTCTGGCTGGTTTTTCAGGACATCCAACGCCAGTGCCGGAGTCAGGCGACGCACACCGGGGATAGCACCGAGTTTATCGGTGATCAGCTCATTGAGCGCGGCCTGATCCTGCGCCACCACCAGAATTTCAATATCCTGGGCACCTACCACTACATTCACAGAAAACACCTCCGCGATAACCGCCAACTCGCGAGCGACAGATTCCGGCGAGCGGCCTTCAACCTGCACACCGATCGCCAGCAACATGCCGTAGCCTGCCGCCTCGATATCTGTAACCGCGACCACGCGCATGGTGTCGGACTCCTCCATACGGCGCACGCGAGCGCGCACGGTATTCTCGGCAATATCCAATGCGCGGGCAATGGCGCGATAAGGCATGCGTCCATCCTTGCGCAACAGGTCAATGATCGCCTGGTCGATAGCGTCCAAATCTATATGTGGGGCGTGTGAAGGCGCTGGCAGATCCGTCATTTGACGTGCGCCGCCGAGCGTTTCGCCAGCTCCACCTTATCGACCTTACCACCGGCGTTCATGGGTAGCTCATCCAGAAAGACCACCGTACGCGGTACTTTATAGTTGGCCATCTGGCCGCGCGCCCAGTCGATCACGGCAGCCTCGTCGAGGCCCTTACTGGTAGCCCTTACCACAAACGCCCTGGCGACTTCGCCCATCCTCTCGTCGGGCACGCCAATGACGGCAGCTCTGGCAATACCTGGCATATCGCAAAGAATATTTTCTATTTCAGCGGGGTAACAATTAAAGCCCCCGACAATAAACATCTCCTTAATCCGACCGGTAATGCGAACGTAACCATCCTCATCCATCACACCGACATCACCCGTCCTGAGCCAGCCATCGTCGACCAGTGTTTCAGCGGTCGCCTCAGGGTCATTAAAGTAGTGCTGCATAACATTGAAACCGCGCGCCCAAATTTCGCCCTCGACGCCCGCCGCAACGCTATGGCCGTCTTTATCGACACACTGTATTTCCGTACCGTCCATCGCACAGCCCGAGGTGTGTGAAATACGTTCGGCGTTGTCATCAGCGCGGCAAATCGAGACGACGCCACAGCTCTCGGTCAAACCGTATGCGGTGACTACCACTTCAAACCCCAGAACCTCGCGCATCTGGCGCACCAGTTCTACCGGCACCGGCGCCGCGCCAGTCACGGCCAAACGCAAACTGGACAAGTCATAGTCCCCTCGCCGGGGATGCGCTAACAGCGATTGATAGATAGTCGGCGGACCTGGAATCATGGAAATTTTGTCCCGTGCGATCTGCGCGAGAACCGCGTCGAGGTCAAAATTCAGCACAGGAAGGATATGCGCGCCCCTGATGATCGCCGCCAACCAGCCCGCCTTATAGCCGAAGGAGTGGAAAAAAGGATTGATAATGAGGTAGTTGTCATCACTGCGCAGCCCGACCGTCGCGCTCCAGGTTTCGAAGGTGCGGACATTCTGGCCGTGACAGGTCACCACCCCCTTGGGGTTGCCGGTAGTACCGGACGTAAAGAGAATATCCAGGGTATCGCCAGGCGCAATGGCAGCAGCTCTGCGCTCGACTTCCTCGGCGGATACCGCGTCACCGGCCGCCAGAAAATCCTGCCAGGATTGGCAGTTCACCGCGTCACCACTGAGCGTCACAGTGCGCTGCAAGGAAGGCAGATCCTGATCTGCCAACATCTCGGGGTAGCGTGCGCCCAGAAACTCAGCCACAGTAAACAGCATCTTCGCGCCGCTGGAGCGAAGAATATAGGCAGCCTCCACACCCTTATACCGCGTATTGAGCGGCACCAGAACACCGCCAATACTTTGCGCGCCGATGGCGGCAACAATCCACTGGTAAATATTGGGGGCCCAAATGGCGACGCGATCACCTGGCTCCAACCCGGCGGCAATAAAGGCCCGGGCAGATTGAATTCGCGCGGCATCCAGTTCAGCGTAAGAGAGCCGAACCTCACCATCAGTAATGGCTGGGCGCGATCCGTACGTGGCTGCAGCTTCGGCAACCACTTCTGGCAATGTGCGGGCTATATACTGTGATTCGGGCATGATATCGGGTGTACTCGCAGCTACAGACGGCAAGGACGGACATATTAGTCAGTAAGTCGCAGGATGAAAACCGTTATTCGTAAATATTTAATTAATATTCTACGAATAGTTCAAATTCCCATGAATTAGCCTGAATCTCACTTTTATCCGGATGCCCTCATCAGAAGAAAGCACGCCAAGTAAAAAAGGGGCGCATTGCGCCCCTTTTATCTGCGTCCTTAATGCTCAGCCTGCCGCCACCTTACCCCTGCGCCGGCGCATCGCCGCGATTCCCAGTAAACCGGGGAAAATCAGTGACAGCACAGCGGGCTCGGGAATGGCCGGTGCCTCGGCTTTAAACGCGTAATTTATCGCGTTTGCACCAGAGAGATTGTCACGGACGTAGGCAGATGCCGAATTACCGGGCTCACCGGGCGTGAAGTTGTTGGTTGGGCCGTAGTACTGCCCGAGATACTTGTTGGAATAGTCTTCGCTAAACACATTGCCACCGGTACCCAGGACATCGTACCAGGCCATATTATTGATATTAGCTACCGTGTTATCGACAGTGGAAATTGAGTAGTCCGATGCACTTCCGCCGAACAATAATGCTGCGGCCTCCTGTCCGCTATAAGCCGGCGGCCCATTGGGCGGCGCTGACGACCAGGTCGGCGCACCGGGGTCGAAGACATCCCAGGAGCCGACAAAAATGAGACCGGCATTAGCTGTGCTTACAAAAAGGGTTGTTGCAAGCAGTGTGAGTATTCCCAGATATTTCTTCATAAGACTTCCCTCTTTCCCCAAACTAAGAATCGAACTGAAGTGAACAAATCGCCCTACCAGAAATAACTTCCGAGAATCGAAAATATCATAAGATATTCCGTATTTGTATGGTAATTGTGACCAAAATCACCAAAACCAGGCTCTGATTTGGCATAACACTTATTCCAATAGACTCTCTGCGCCGCAACTTCGAGGTCGCTGCAAGCAACCGGGTAGACACGAACCCGCACAATCCTTTTTTAAACAGTTGCGTTGTTACGCCTATAACGCACAAGTACAATCGGCCTTTCCTCTGTACACTCAGGAATGGATACGCTCGTTAAAAAGGGCCTGCTTGGCGCTGTCAGGGTGATAGCCTATTGTCTGGGACCGCATTTTTTTATTCTCAACTCGGGTAATAATCGTGCTAATCGGTACATCTTCCAACTTATTTGCCCGCGGCCTGGTAAGAGGCGTTTTTTCTACAGCGCTGGCTCTCCTGCTTGGCCTCGGTCCCTGGTCGACGCACGCCCCACAAGCGTCAGTCGAGATCGATCTGGTGCGCGCCGAGGTGGCACAAGCAAGCCTCGATTCAGCCACACGGGAAACGGTGATTGAGACACTTGACGCAGCAGAAACAAGCGACTGGGAGGCGGCATCATTAAGCAAGCGTGTCGATGAACTGCGCGCTGAACACGCCAGCCTGCCTAAACGTATAGAGGACCTCCAAAAGGCTCTGCAACTCGATCGAGAGCAAGCCTTGCACAGCTGGTCCAGGCGCCTGCCAACCGATGCCGACGGCGAAACGATGGAACGCTTGTTGGAACAGCAGCAGCGCAGCGTCGCCGAGTTGCAAGCACAGATCGACGCGGTAGAAGTCGAACTAACCGTCTCGCTGACCAAACCACTGCAGGCTGCCAGCGACATCGCAACACTGCGTCGTCGCGTAGAAGATATGGCCACACCCCCTGTGGCAGAACCGGGCGGAGAACGAGACCTTCTGCTAAAAGCACAACAGCTTCGACATGCCAGCGAACTGCGCCGCGCCAAAGCAGAACTTGATTTGCGCGTTCTTGAGCAAGACAGCGCAGCACTACGCCAGCGGCAACAGGAACTGTCACTACGTGAATTGCGGCAGCGCCTGAGCCTCGATCAGCGGCGTACAGAGATATTGCAAGAGCGCATCGCCGACCTCTGGCGCACAGAGCTCCAAGCGCGCATAGAGCAACTTGCCCAGACCGAAAGCGAGCTAAAGGACAGCGTACCGGTAGTTACCCTGGCAGCTGCTGAAAACACGGAGCTAGGCACCGAACTGGTCGATAACCATGAAGAACTGTCGCGCGATCGACGCGAACTCAGCAGCATAGAAGAAGAGCGTGATTACGTCACAGAGGCCTTGCGCGACAGCCGGGCCAGACTCGACTTGGGCGGCGCCACCGAAAGCGTCGGCCGCTGGATGTGGACAGAACGTCGGCGCCTTGAACCTCGGGCACGCTTACGGCAGGAACTGGCATCCACCAGAATTGAACTGGCGGATTTACGCCTGCGCCTGGTGACGCTCAACGATCAGCAACAACAGTTGGCCGACATGCCACGTGCACTGCTAACGCTGCGAGAAGCGAGCGATGCGGAAGTGGATGATGAGCTCAGCGATGCAGTCTCTGACGATCAGTTGCCGATGCTGCTGGATGAACGTGTCGAACTTCTGGGCTTGCTCGAACCTGTACTCACACGCCGTATCGCCGCACTGCAACAAAGTGAAACGGCTCTGCACGAGCGCCTGAAGGCAACGGAAGCGCTGCAATCCCTGCTGGATCGCCATTTGTTGTGGCTACCCAGTCATAGCGTTGTTGAATCACACTGGTTAACACGTGTACCGCAAGGGCTTCGCGATCTGGCTATGCCCTCCCGGTTTGCCACCACACTGAAACTTACAGTGCGCAGTATGGGTGAGCGCCCATGGCTGTGGGTTACCTGCCTCATGGTGATGCTGGTGCTAGTCGCGCTGCGTTTACAGGCGCCTTCACATATCCGCAAACAGGCCGCATTAGTCGACCGCCCCCGCATACCAAATTATCGGGCCACCGGAGTTGCCTTCCTATGGACAGTGCTCGGTGCTTTGCCGATCCCTGTGACAATCGGGCTGCTAGGCCTACTGTTGCAGCAACTGGGGAACCCCGGTCGCTACAGTGACTCTCTGGGACGAGCTTGCGTGACATTAGTCGTCCCGCTTACGGCCGTTCAACTGCTGCGCTGGTCGCTGATGAAAGATGGCCTGGCAGAGGCACATTTCGGCTGGAATAAGAGACGGCGAAAAACGCTGGCACGCCTGGTACCGATAACCGCTATTATTGTGCTCCCGCTGCATTACATCACCACACTCGCGTTCATCCGCCGTTCAGATATTGCTATCGATGTACAGGCGCGCCTGGCCGTGGTCACGAGCACTCTGGTACTGGCCTGGGCATTCTGGCACCTGTTGAAAGCTGGCCGGGTATGGGGAACCCGCTTGAACTCTTCTGCATTGCACTGGCTATTGCGCACAGTGTTACCACTGCTGCTCCTGGCCAACGCCGCCCTGGCACTGTCGGGCTATATCTATTCCTCAGGCGTTTTACTCAAGTCGCTATTGGATAGCATTAATCTGATCATTGCCGTGACGCTGGGGCTAGGCATGTTAGAGCGCTGGTTTCTGGTAGGAAAACAGAGACTTGCACTTCGACAACTTGAAGCCAGTCAGGCGGCAGCGCGCGAGAAAGCCGCCAACACCACAGAGACCGTTGTCATACCTGATGACGACATCTCCGTACAGGAGGTAGATACACAGACCGCCAGCTTTTTACGAGGTTTGCGAATCAGCGTACTCACATTGGGGCTGTTGTGGGTCTGGATGGAAGTACTGCCAGCTATCTACCGCCTGGATGAGGTTGCGCTCTGGCATTTCAGTCACGTCGGCCCCAATGGTTCGCCCATAGAATCTCCCGTGACACTGGCCTCTGTACTGCTGGGTATTTTTGCTTTGGTGGTCACCGTACTCGGTTCACGCAATCTACCCGGGCTGGTAGAAATCAGCCTGTTGTCGCGTGCTGGTGTCGATGCAGCTTCGCGCTATATGATCACGAGCTTACTGCGCTACGCCATTGTGATTGGCGGCACATTGATCGGCTTCAGTTTACTTGGTATGCGCTGGTCGCAGTTACAATGGATGGCTGCCGCGCTGACAGTGGGACTGGGATTCGGACTGCAGGAAATCTTCGCCAACTTCGTCTCTGGCATCATTCTATTGTTCGAACGGCCTTTTCGCGTTGGCGATGTGATTACGGTGGGTGATATGAACGGACGCGTCACCCGTATTCGCACCCGCGCCACCACCATCCTTGATTTTGACAACAAGGAAATTGTGATGCCCAACAAAACATTCATCACAGGCCACCTCACCAACTGGGGTCTCAGCGACACCACGACCCGAGTAACGCTGAAAGTGGGTGTTGCCTACGGCACCAATCCAGAGGCCGCTCGCCAGTTATTACTACAGGCGGCCGCTGAAGATCCGCGCGTTTTGGATGACCCCGCACCCTGCTGCTGGTTTCTGCAGTTTGGAGCCAGCTCACTGGACTTTGAACTGAGGGTCTTTGTTGCATCACTCAGTGACCGCCTGGAATCCCAAAATGCACTCAATATGCGTATTAACGAGCTGTTCCATGAGCACGGCATCGAGATTGCTTTCCCGCAACTCGATCTTCACGTGCGTGACATGCCACCCTCTAATCCCGGCGCAAAACCCGCTTAGGCTGTGGCATCTGTGCCGGTAAAAATCACTCCATCGAGGCGCCTGTAGCCATGTCTATCGACGCTCTTTTACCTATTACGATTTACGGTTCCAGCATCTCCTACTTTACTGGGAAGCTGGAAAATTACTTTCGAATCAAGGGCATTCCGTACCAGCTGAAGGGCCTGACCACACCGCATTGTATGAAGCGGGTAAAGCAAAATACCGGGTCCACACAAATGCCGGCTCTGTTGCTGGGCGATGGCCGCTGGATGACTGACAGCACGGCCATCATCCAATGGTTTGAACGCGAGTTTCCAACACCCGCAGTCACCCCTATTGAACCCATACAGCGGTTTTTCAGCCTGCTACTGGAGGACTACGCCGATGAATGGCTGTGGCGTCCCGCGATGCACTACCGCTGGTATTATCCCGAGGGCTCTCTCTACGCGAGCACTCATCTTGCCCATGAACTGGCTGCTGACCTGCCGTTGCCCGTTTTTCTCAAGCGCTGGGCAATCAGCCGCCGGCAGCGCAATGGTTACACAGTGGGAGATGGCATAAGACGAGACCAGGTACCCCGTGTAGAAGCGATTTTTCATAGGACACTCGAGCAACTGGAGGCGATCTTCCGTCAGCGCCCGTTCCTGCTGGGAGCCGTGCCCAGTCTCGCAGACGTGGCATTCTCCGGGCCGTTCTATCGACACTTTTGCCTCGATCCGGTGCCGGCACAAATCGTACGCCAACAGGCTCCGGGCGTTTGGGAATGGTCCGCCCGCCTGGCAAATTGCACGCGCCAGTCCGAGCTCGGAATATTGCTAGAAGGTATCCCTGCAGACTGGGGGCCCATACTCAATGAGGTCGGCCAGCATTACCTGCCATACCTGTGCGAAAATATCGATGCTGTAAAAAAGGGCCACCAGCGCTTCGATGCAGAAATTGGCGGTGTTCTATACCGGGGTGCACGCTGGTCAAAATACCGGGTATGGTGCCTGCAACGGCTGCGTGAAGAATATACTGCGCTGCCCGAACAAGATCAGCAACTGGCACGCAGTCTACTGGAGCAGCACAGCTGCTGGGAGCCAATGTGGCGCCACAAGCAATTACCCGTTGATGCAGATATCTGTGCCCGATTACCCTTCTTCAGCACTGCCAAGATGCTAGATGTCTACGACTGAATGGCATACTTGCCGGGTCCGCCCGCTGTGGCGATTACGCTCACCTATCATTAGCCTGGCGACACCTGTCGGTCTTCAGGCCAACGAGATTATGACGCTTCCAGCGGACTGCGTTTTCGGCTCATTCCTGAAGCGTGTAGCCTGACGGAAGTTGCAGCGCTGCCGGATTGATCAATTGCTGGCTAATAGACAGCAGCTCTACATCCGGGCCTGCGCCGGCCTCGCCGTCGCCGTACTGCTCCATTTTTACCGGGATTAACCCCAACCTCGCCACGGGCGCCATGGGGTTCTCCGGAATCGGTAACGCAATACCGCCAAGATCAGCCTTTTCCATTTCAGCGTACATATCGGAGATACTTGTGAGCATACTGTGCAAGGTTGCCCCACCCTCCAATTGATCGGGCGCAGTAGCGCAAATTTGCCCTGTCGCTATGCCATCAACAACCGTTTCAAACCACTGGCAATCCACACCCGCAAACGCACCCGATTTACCACTTGAGACAAACTTCGAGTCGCCCTTCGCTTCCTGGCGCTGAGGAAAAGACGCCATCAAACGCTGCCTGATCTGGCTTTGTTGCGACTCGGGAAGTTCCGCTATTCTTGATTCAATCGCACTCATGCCCTGCTGAACTCTTAGCGCAGCTTGGCGGACGGATTGGGAATCAGATATGCGGTAGGAGTGCGCAGCGTGATCCAACGTGTACAACTTACCGTCCGCGGCATCGAAGATGCTCAATTCTTGTCCGTTGACATCCACGGTGACCACCCGGTCATCACCTATCACCAGACTCCATTGCTGCAATTGGCCATTTGCACGTTGACTAAACTGCATTTGCACGGCTTCCAATGAGTCAGCGCTATACGCAAAACTGCCCATCAGAACCTGCGAGGCAAGAACACACACTATATTCTTCAATGAGGACATGTAGCCTCCAGGGCATTGAGAGCGAAACGTAAAAAGGGAAGCATCAAGCCTCCCTTTTTATGGATTTTCTCATCTACGCTGTAGCGCGCAGATGAGATGCAAGTACCCGTTTACCGCTGCCTTGTAGCACGGACTCTCGCTATCGCTGCCAGAGCGCCCAACATCAAAAGAAGGGTGGAGGGCAGCGGAACAGTAAAGCCGCTACGCAGTGCATTGGCCGCATACTCGCCTAACAGCGCGTGTCCGGCAGTTGTGGGGTGTACGTAATCCCAGAACAACGTGGTATCGGCGGCAGAGCACGCACTTTCACCAAATAGGTTGGCGCTTCGGCATTCACTGGTCACATCGGTAATACCATAGGCTGCCGGGTTGTCCATCAATTGGGCAAGCAGGTCGAATACATCGAAATAGAAGATATCGGCTGTCAGGTATTCGTCATGCAGGCTGATAAGCCTGTTTTTCAAACCGTCGTTCCATGCCACTGTGATGTCGTGGCCAGACTGGCTGTCAGACGCATTGCTGGCAAATTCCGGAATTGAACCGATGTCGGGCAGGTTTGGCACAAACAGCGTTGTGGCACCTGCTGCCAGCAAATCACCCAACATATCCTGCATTGCGTCCAGCGCATCGTTTACCTCGTCCCAAGGATCACTATTCCCCACCAGGCCTCGCACATCATTGCCACCTATCCAGCTGACGTAAAGGGCACCGGGGTCGGCTGCGCTACCACCAAGGTATTCAGAAACCTGCTTAACCGCGCTATCGGCGACAGCACCGGTCAGACCCGAGCCACCGTCAACCAGTGCTCCACCGTAAGCATAGTTAGTGCCGCCGTTTCGTGAGATCCCCAGATTATCTTGTGCGACAAGATCATCGTTCAATGTCAGGTACTCGTGCCAGACCGGGCCGTTCGAAAATCTACCGTTGCTGCCATATCCAATAGAGTTGGCAAGTACACCCCCGAGAACACCCAGTGAGTCCTTGATATTGCCGGTGTCAGAAAGACTGTCTCCGAATATATAGGCATTGCTGTAAAGTGGCGCAGCCTGAGCTGTAGTCGTCACTGCCAGCGCGCACGCTGCCGCCAATTTCATAATGTTTTTTTGTAGACGTTGAACGGTCATTAATATTCCTCGTAATGTTGCGTATTACTTTTATGCGATTCTGCCTCGCCTCCAATTAGAGATCTGGCCAGCGGGCGGTTCATGCCGCGGTTATGTTAGGCAATAAATATGCCATACATATGAATCTCGATAAATAGCAACGGTTTATAACTCAATACCGACTCGACTTCTTACCCGGCAAGAACGAAACCTGGCTTAGTTGTTAAAAAAGCTGACACTGCCGTCCTCGCGTGACTAGCAGCAGAAGGAGCAACTTGTCGGCTTGTGCGGTACCACGTTTAACAGATGGATATTCCGGCGAACTCTGATAGCATCCCAATGCGGTACAAGCGCTTGCTCCTTACTTCCAATGCCCCTGGTTTCACGCTTAGTTCACCGCTTTTCGAAACTTCCTCATGAAACATTCGGGCCGGCGGGATGCTATGAACGAACCTCAGTACTCTTCTCTTCGACAAAATGTCAGCATGCTCGGCCGCATTCTGGGCGACACCATGAGTGACGCCGCGGGCCAGGAATTTCTCGACAAAATCGAGCAAATCCGCACACTGTCCAAATCCGCACGGGCCGGTGACAACGAGGACAAGGCGCGACTCAAAACGCTTCTGCTCAGCCTTAAGCGCGATGAATTGCTCCCCGTTGCAAGGGCTTTCAGCCAGTTTCTCAACCTCGCAAACATCGCCGATCAACACCACAATATTTCCCGCGAAATGGACACGGAGTATTCAGCGACCGAGGCACTGTCGGGGGTTTTTGAACTGCTGCAGGGCGACGGCCGCAGCGCCGAGGAAATCGAAGCGGCTATCAAAAACCTGCGGATAGAGCTGGTACTGACTGCCCACCCCACCGAAATCACCCGCCGCACACTGATCCATAAACACGGTGAGATCGACTCCTGTCTCGGCCAGATGGAGCTGGCTGGGCTCACCGAGCGCGAGGAACAGGTCATACACCAGCGCTTGCGCGAATTAATTGCCCAGATATGGCATACCCACGATTTCCGTGATGAACGGCCCACCCCGATAGACGAGGCGAAATGGGGCTTTGCGGTAGTGGAGAACTCACTGTGGGATGCCATACCGGAATTTCTGCGCCGACTGAACAACACCCTGATGGAGGTCACAGGTAACCCGTTGCCCGAAGACGCGATGCCGGTGACATTTGCCTCCTGGTTGGGCGGGGATCGCGATGGCAACCCCAATGTAACAGCCACAGTGACCGAAGAAGTGTTACTACTGGGCCGCTGGCAGGCAGCGGCACTCTACCTCAAAGATCTGGAGGCGTTGGTTGAGGAGCTGTCCATGACCGCCTGTAACGATGCCCTGCGCGCCTTAAGTGACAACAAGCGGGAGCCCTATCGCGGGGTTCTCAGGAAATTGCGAGACCGGCTTCGCCTTACCCTTCAAGCGTTGACGGCACAAATTAACGAACAAAAAGTACCCGATGGCAATATCATTCTCAGTGAAGCAGAACTGTGGCAACCGGCCTACGCGTGCTATCAATCGCTGCTGGACTGCGGCATGCGCAATATTGCGAACGGCAAGTTGCTGGACCTGCTGCGGCGGATCAAATGCTTCGGTGTGAATCTGGTACGGCTGGATATTCGCCAGGATTCCGATCGCCATACCGAGGTGCTTTCCGAGTTAACGCAATACCTCGATCTCGGCGACTATCAGCAGTGGGACGAAAAACAGAAGCAGGTATTTTTACTGGAAGAATTAGCCAGTAAGAGACCGCTCATACCGACAGACTGGCAACCCAGCGCACAGGTCAAAGAAGTGCTGGACACCTGCGCCGTGGTTGCAAAGCAACCGCCCGCAGCGCTGGGGTGCTACATTATTTCCATGGCGCGCCAAGCCTCAGATGTACTGGCGGTAGAATTGCTGCTGAAGGCGTCCGGGTTGCGCTCTCCACTTCCGGTCGTTCCCTTGTTCGAGACCCTCGATGACCTCAATCGCTCTGCTGTAGTGGTTGATCAACTATTGTCTATTCCGCAGTACCTCGACCACCTCCAGGGTCGAATGATGGTGATGATAGGTTATTCAGACTCATCCAAGGATGCCGGCATGCTGGCTGCGTCCTGGGCTCAGTACACAGCGCAAGAAGCACTGATCAAGCGGTGCAAACAATCCGCTATCAATCTCACCTTATTCCATGGCCGTGGCGGCACCATTGGCCGCGGCGGCGCCCCCGCACATGCGGCGTTATTGTCACAGCCACCGGGATCACTGGAGAACGGCCTGCGCGTCACTGAACAGGGTGAAATGATCAGAACCAAACTGGGCCTGAAGGCAATGGCCATAAAAACACTGGCGCTGTATACCAGCGCCATATTGCAGGCGAATTTGAAAGAACCACCGACGCCGCGACAGGAATGGCGCGATGTGATGGACGACCTGTCCACGAGCTCTTGCGATCACTACCGGGCATATGTGCGCGATAATGCGGATTTCGTCAGCTATTTCCGCGAGGCCACGCCGGAACAGGAGCTGGGCAAACTGCCTCTGGGTTCCCGGCCCGCCAGGCGAAAAGGCGGTGGCGGCATCGCCTCCTTACGAGCCATACCGTGGATTTTTGCGTGGACCCAGAATCGCCTGATGCTGCCGGCCTGGCTGGGAGCAGGCCAGGCATTCAAGGAACTCATAGCGGCGGGAAAAATCAATACACTGAAAGAAATGAGCAACGACTGGCCATTTTTCGCCACCCGTATTTCAATGCTGGAAATGGTGTTTGCCAAAGCCGATAGCGGGCTATCGGCATACTACGATCAAAAGTTGGTATCGCAGGAGTACCTGAACATCGGCGAGCAGTTGCGCGGGCAATTGGCGTCGGATATTGAGGTTATCCTCGAACTGCTGGGAGAAACCGAGTTACTGCAACACCAGTCCTGGCCTCGCGAATCGATTCAGTTGCGCAACATCTATACCGACCCACTGAACTTCCTGCAGGCTGAACTACTGGAACGCAATCGCAAACAGCAGAATGATGTGATCGATCAGGCTATTATGGTGACCATCGCCGGCATTGCCGCAGGCATGCGGAACACCGGCTAAGCACCCGGTTCATCATTCTGGAAAGGTATAGTCTGCGAATATCTCGCGCAGCTTAACTTTCTGTATTTTGCCCGTCGCGGTATGTGGTAGCTCATCGACAAACTCCACCGCCTCGGGCGTCCACCATTTGGCGATTCTGCCGTCGAACCAGGCCAGCATTTCCTCCGCAGTAAGATCTTGGCCCTGCGGGCCCCGCACCACAATCAATAGTGGTCGCTCACTCCACTTGGGATGAAAGTGCCCGATAACCGCAGCTTCGGCCACCTTGGGATGATCGGTGGCGACGTTCTCCACTTCTATCGAGGAAATCCATTCACCACCGGACTTGATCACGTCCTTGGTGCGATCGGTGATCGCCATATAGCCATCGGCATCGATGGTGGCGACATCGCCAGTTTCAAACCAGCCTTCCTCCTTGGAATGGGCATCGGAGTCTTCCAATTTGAAATAGCTGGAACAAACCCAGGGACCGCGCACCATCAACGAACCAAAGGCCACACCATCCCACGGCAATTCCGCGCCATTATCATCGACAATTTTCATTTCCACGCCAAAAATTGGTCGACCGCCTTTCAGGCGCACCTTCGCAAACTCCTGCTCGCTGTATTTTTCCCGTTCGGAGAAGCTGGCATTGGCAGTGCCCAGCGGGCTCATCTCAGTCATCCCCCAGCCGACTCGCGCCTCTACGCCATAGCCATCGAACTCCTCCATAATAGAGAGCGGGCAGGCGGCACCGCCCACTACGATCTGCTTCAGTGAATCGACGCGTTCGCCACTGGACCTCAAGTGAGCAAGCACGCCCAGCCACACGGTTGGTACACCCGCTGACAGCGTTACCTTCTCCTCGTTGATCAATTGACACAGCGTTTCACCATCGCCCATTTTGCTACCGGGAAATACCAGCTTCGCGCCTGCCATCGGGCAGGAGTAAGGGTTACCCCATGCGTTAACGTGAAACATCGGAACAATGGGCATCACTACATCGCTGCTGGAGATTCCCAGCGCGTCGGGCATCATCGTGGCATAGGCATGCAGCATGGTGGAGCGGTGCGAGTACAGCACGCCTTTGGGGTTGCCGGTAGTGCCCGAGGTGTAGCACAGAGCACAGGCGGCATTCTCATCCAACGGCGGCCACTGGAAAGTGGCGCTGCCGGATGCGACGAGTGATTCATAACAAATCGCATTGGGCAAAGTCGTGGCTGGCATGCTGTCTTCACTCGCCAATATCACCCAGCCCTTTACTGTCGGGCATTGTGCTGCGAATCCCTCAACCAGCGGCACAAAGTCCGGGTCCAGGAAAACGTAGCGGTCCTCGGCGTGGTTGATAATAAAGACCAGCTGCTCGGGGAAAAGACGTGGATTAATCGTGTGGCATACATAGCCACTGCAGGCAGAGGCATAGTAGGTTTCCAGGTGCCGATAGTCATTCCACGCCAGCGTGGCAATACGGTCACCCTGCTCCAAACCCCAATGTGACATCGCGTCGGCCAGTTGTCTGGCGCGCGCAAATGCCTCTCGATAAGTATAGCGATGGCGAGGATTCTCCGCTGTTACTGAGACGATCTCGGCGCTGCCGTTGACGCGCTCTGCATGTTCAACAATAGACGATAATGTCAGTTGTTGGTTCATCATCAAACCATTCATCGATACTGTACTCCAACCTTATTGTTAGTGTTGAGCCCCGGCGGGGCACTGTGAATGTTTCCCTGTGGCCGGCCCCTCACAGGTCCGACATCTCCCAGGTGTCATCCTCGGCATGCAACCGCGCACGCGTTTCGCACTGCAATTTGATCAAGTGCGCTGCAAGCGATAGTTTCGCCATTTTGTGCAGACTGGTGCTTACATCGTCGTAAACCACCTTCACTAAGTTATCCAAAGACGTGCGGCCAGTCTTGTGCAGGCCTGCGACCACTTTTTGTTCGCGCTGCAAGCGGTGATTCACCAGCCAATCCACCGCCACTATCGGTTCAGACATGACGTCGCCGTGACCGGGTGCTATGAACTTCAGCGGGTAGTTCAGCAGCAGTTGCAGCGACTCGATATACGCTTTCATATCACCGCTTGGCGGGATGATCACCACCGTCGAGCCATTCATAATATGATCACCGGCGAACAGCATGCCTTCTTCCTCCAGAAAGTAGCAATAATGATTGCCTACATGACCGGGCGTGTGGACGGCGCGCAAGGTAAATTCACTGGTTTGCAGTACATGGTCATGCTGCACTTCCAGCGACGGCTTGAACGTCTTGTCCTGAAACATATCATCGGGCGGGGATGCACCGATGACTTGCGCGCCAGTGGCCTCAGCTACTGCCTGCCAGGCGGGCGAATGATCCGGGTGAGTGTGCGTGCAGACGATCCAGCGTATACGATCGCCCGCCGCCGCGAGAATCGCATCAATGTGAGCGGGAATAGCCGGACCTGGGTCCAGCACCGCGACATCCTCATCGCCAAGCAGATAGGTATTGGTTCCCGGCCCGGTCATTACACCGGGATTGGGAGCCACCAATCGCTGCACAAGGGGGTTGAGTCGAAACGGTACACCGGGGTCAAACATAAGCTCAGACCATATTTGCGATTGTCACTTCGGGATTAACATCGGCGTCGTAATCCACGCCGTCCACTTCAAAGCCGAACAGTTGCAGGAACTCGCGCTTGTAGCCCACAAAGTCTGACAGCTGATGCAAGGTATCGGTATTGATCTGTTCCCACAACTCCCCGACCGCTGCCTGTATCGCTGGATCAAGCTCCTTACCATCGGCGCGCAGACGGCCTTCTTCATCCATATGCGGGTTTGCGTTGTACAGGGAATCGCGGAACAGCCCGTCGATCTGTTCTATGCAACCCTCGTGAATACCCTGCTCTTTCATCACTTTGAACAACAGCGCGAGGTAAATGGGCATCGCGGGAATTGC
This sequence comes from Halioglobus japonicus, assembly GCA_902705825.1. GTDB lineage: Bacteria > Pseudomonadota > Gammaproteobacteria > Pseudomonadales > Halieaceae > Marimicrobium. The sequence continues at coordinate 299,069 of CACSIL010000023.1, forward strand.
TGCACTGGCCTGCGTAACAACCGCTTTGAGAACAGAGACGCGCGCATCCCCACCGTTTGCAGCCAGGCGCTCGCGAATGCTGATTACACGCTTATCCAGATCTTTCTTGGCCGCGCCGATAGTGCCGTGCCAGTAAATATCCCAGGTCAGCTTTTCGCCGATATAGGTATACGCAGTGGTTTTTGCCCCGTCGGCCAGCACACCTGCATCGTCGAGTGCATCAATCCACATCTGCCAATCTTCGCCACCCATCACCGCCACGGTGTTATCAATTTCCTCTTGAGTGGCCGCTTCAAGATGAAAATCCTGTACCTCTTCCTTGTCGGTGTTGACGCCTTTTTGCGTGGCATCGCCGCCTATCGGTTTGAGCGTAGAGTTGTGCACAACGCCGGTGACCGGGTGCTGTCGACGGGGCGAAGCCAGACTATAGACCACCAGGTCGACCTGCCCCAGATCGGCCTTGATGGTATCGATAGTCTTCTGCTTGATCTCGTCACTGAAGGCATCGCCGTTAATGCTTTTTGCGTACAAGCCATCAGCTTCGGCGTATTTGTGAAAAGCAGCCGAGTTATACCAACCCGCCGTGCCGGGTTTTTTCTCGGTGCCCTCTTTTTCAAAGAACACACCCAGCGTTGCAGCGTTGCAGCCAAAGGCCGCAGTAACCCGCGACGACAGGCCATAGCCAGTGGAGGCACCGATCACCAGCACCCGTTTCGGGCCGTTCTCGATACTGCCCCTGCCTTTGACATAATCGATCTGCCGTTTAACATTGGCATCGCAACCCGTTGGATGTGTCGTTATACAAAGGAACCCGCGTACACGTGGTTTGATGATCATTGCGCAACCTGTCCTGATGAGTGAATCAATGTCCGCGCCAGCACTATCTGCCAGACCCTGAAGAGAGGCGAAAGTTTAACATACCGATCACGCATCGCCGCAAGGTGTGTCAACCGCCTATTCTTGTGTTCGGTGCTCACTTACAGTTCAATAGCAGGCCACTTTAGCCGCCACAGTTCAACCTTATGCTCGACTCACCGCTGCCTTATGTCTGATTCACCGCTTGCTTATGTCTGATTCACCGCTTCGCTATAACACGCCAGCCGCCTGGACCGAGGCCGTACTAGCGGATTTCGACAGCTTTCTGCTGGACCATGCAACCGCGGAGAAGAAAGCATCCGGAATGGCGGTCTCTATGCTGTCGCACTACCCCGATCGCACGGCCCTGGTCAGTGCAATGGCGGACCTTGCGATTGAAGAACTCACCCACTACCGCGAGGTGTTGAAATGGATACACCAGCGCGGTCTGGTCACCGGGCCAGACCAGAAAGACCCCTATGTAGTGGCATTTCGCAAGTCGATTAGACAGGGCCGCGAGGTGTACCTGATGGACAGGCTGCTGACTGCCAGCATCATTGAGGCACGCGGCGCGGAGCGCTTTGCGCTGGTGGCTGCGGCACTGGAAGAGGGACCTCTGAAAAAGTTCTATCAGTCCATTGCTCGCTCCGAAGAGCGCCACTTCGAATTATTTCTGGATCTGGCAAAGCAGTACCTTGAAGCCGACGCAATCGAACAGCGTTGGGATGAACTGCTGGACATCGAGGCGGCGCTCGTCGGCAGCCTGCCGATACGCGCCGCGCTGCACTAGTGAACACAGGAGCAAGCGCGTAATGCGCGACACGGTCGCCCTGCGCCGCTACCTGCACCGGCATACGGAGCAAGGCTTACCAGCACATATCTTTGCCCAGCCGTACTGGCATCAGGTGCTGGTGGTGCCCACCTACAGGGAGTCACCTGCGCTGCTAGAACAACTGACGCGAATTCCCTCCAGCGAGGGAATAACCCTCGTCATACTGGTACTGAATCGCCCCGACTCGGATCACGACACACTGGCGAATGCCGCATTGCGAGACGCACTGGCACAGTCAGACTTACCGCGGGCGACACGCGGCCCGGTGTCGGTACACTGCCTGAACACAAAAACTGACCTGTATCTCTACGATCTGGAAAAATTGCGTGGACCCACTCCTCGCGCACAAGGTGTCGGCCTGGCGCGCAAAATTGGATGCGATCTAGCCCTGCAGTGGCGCTCGGCAGGCGGTATCAGCGGCCAATGGCTGTGCAGTACCGATGCCGATGCCCTACTGCCACAAACATACTTTGCGCAACTCGCCCAGGCGACACCGAAGGCTGCCGCGGCCGTGTTCCCATTTCGGCACATCGCCAGTGCCGACGAAGCCTGCAACACTGCAACGGCGCTGTACGAACTGCGTCTGCACCACTATGTGCTGGGCTTGGAGTACGCTGGCTCACCCTATGCTTTCCACACACTCGGCAGCTCCCTGGCAATACCTTTCAGCGCCTACGCCCATGTACACGGCTTCCCGAAACGTGCCGGTGCCGAGGACTTCTATCTGTTGAATAAACTCGCAAAGCTAGGACCGGTGGCACGGTTGCAAGGCCCCTGTATTGAGCTGCAATCGCGAGTGTCCGCACGTGTGCCGTTTGGAACCGGCCCTGCAGTGGCTGCGCTCACAGCTGCCGCGCAGCCTCTCGATTCAGCACTTTTCTATCACCCACAGTCTTTTGCTGCACTGGCCGCGTTGCTCGCACTTCTGCCGGTACTGGCAGACCGACCGGAACAGAACCTTGCTGAACTGATGAGCGACAGGGGGTACTGGGGCAAAACGGCAGCAAACGCCCTCAACTCACTGGGTATTGCATCGGCACTGGATCACTGCCAGCGACATGCCAGCTCCAGCGAGCAATTTATACGACACTTTCACCAGTGGTTTGACGGTTTTCGCACACTGAAATTTCTCCACGCATTGCGCGACGACGGCTTGCCGCTGTGCTCGCTTGCTGAGCTGAACGAATTGGCGCCGCCATTGTGGCCAGTGACAGAGAAACGCTGCACTGCGCAGGAAATTGAACTCGGGCAAGCTGACGCCACTTCCCCAAAGATGGGAGCACTGCAGCACACTGTGCGCCAACACTGGGGCTGGCGCTAAGTACTAAAGGCTCAGTTGGCGGATATCGCCAAGCAAACTGACAAGTTGTGTGAAGAACCGCCCGCCATCACCACCATTCACAACGCGGTGATCATAGGATAGCGACAGCGGCAGCAGCGTTCTAGGCTCAAACTCGGAGCCGTTCCAGACCGGCTTAATCGCTGCTTTTGACACACCCAGAATGGCCACTTCCGGCGTATTTACTATGGGCGTGAATCCGTTTCCGCCGATGTTTCCGAGGCTGGATACCGTGAAACACCCGCCTTGCATCTCGGCCGGGCTTAGCTTGCGCTCCCTTGCCTTGTCGGCGAGTTGGACAATTTCACCGGCCAGCTCCCAAATCGTTTTGCGATCGACATCGCGAATAACGGGCACCATCAAACCAGCTGGCGTATCCACTGCCATGCCGATGTGTATGTACTGCTTGTAGACCAGATCCTCTCCGCCACGTGCCAGCGAACTGTTGATCTTTGGGTTGTCGCGCAGCGCAACCGCACACGCCTTGAGTATAAAGGGAAGCGGTGAGAGTTTTGTTTCACGCCGCTGCGCCTCGTGCTTGAGCGTTGCCCTGAATGCTTGCAGGTCGGTGATATCGGCATCATCAAACTGCGTGACATGAGGCACGTTGAGCCAGCTGCGTTGCATATTGGCTGCGGTGAGTTTGTCCAGTTTGCTGCGCTGCGTGACGTCCACATCACCGAACTTAGCAAAATCCATCTCTGGCACGGCGGGCAAACCAGCGCTACCGGCGACGCCTGCCGAAGGTGCTGCCACCGCTTTTTTCACATACTGCTGCAGATCTTCCTTCAGGATGCGCCCCTGTGGCCCGCTGCCTTCAACCTGCCCCAACTGCACGCCCAACTCGCGAGCCAGTTTGCGCACTGCCGGGCCCGCGTAAATGGCCTCGCCCTCCTCACTGCGTTCGGCGGTTGCATCCGCTACACCTGATCCGTCGGGTTCTGGTGTTTTATTCGCGTCAGCTTTCGATGGCTGCGCCGCAGCCTTGGCCACCTCGGGTTCTGTTTTGTCCTCGGCTGATTTATTGTCAGGCGCCGCGTCCTCATCGCTGCTATTGGCTGCTTTGGGTTCTTTTGCTTCATCTGAGGAAGCCGGTGCCTCACTGTCGCCAGACTCCGTCTTCGCCGCGTCTCCCGCAACCTCGATTTTAACTATCGGTGCGCCCTCGGCCAGCTGATCGCCTTCGGCCACTAATAACTCGACCACTGTCCCGGCGAGAGTAGACGGGATCTCCATAGACGCCTTGTCCGACTCCAGCACGATCAGGCTCTGGTCCAGCTCGACCACATCGCCCACGGCTACCAACAATTCGATAACTTCAGCACCTTCGGCACCGCCAATATCGGGGACTGTGACTTGTTCTACTGACACATTATTTTCCTTCTGGTCAAACGGCTATTTACTCAAACTGTTGCTTGCTCAAAGCACGCTATGCTTAAACCTTGAGCGGGTTGCTCTTTTCCGGGTCTACACCCAGAGCACCTATGGCCTGGGTTACAACGGCATGATCTATCTGCCCCTCATCGGCCAGGGCTTTCAGCGCTGCAACAACGACATAGTTGCGGCTGACCTCAAAAAACTCTCGCAACTTGGCACGCGTATCGGAGCGACCGAAGCCATCGGTGCCAAGCACCGTGTAACTAGCGGGTACAAATTCGCGAATCTGGTCGGCGTACAGCTTCACGTAATCCGTCGCGGCCACTACCGGTCCACCTGCATCCTGCAGCAGCTGCGTTACATAGGGAACACGCTGCTCCTCCTCGGGGTGCATCAGGTTCCAGCGCTGCACTTCCCTGCCCTCGCGCTGCAACTCATTGACGCTGGTTAGGCTCCAGATATCTGCTGCTACCTGATACTCGTTCTCCAGCATCTCTGCGGCCGCTTCAACCTCACGCAAAATAGTGCCGCCACCAAGCAACTGCACACGCAGTTTTAAATCGGCGCTGGAGGCCTTCAAGCGGTACATGCCGCGGATAATGCCCTCTTCAACACCCTGCGGCATTTCCGGCTGTACGTAGTTTTCATTCATCGTGGTGATGTAATAAAAACGGTTCTCACCCTTGTGGTACATGCGCTGCAAACCGTCGTGGATTATCACCGCCAGTTCATAGGCATACGCCGGGTCATAGCTGACACAGTTGGGAATCGTCCCCGCCATCAAATGGCTGTGACCATCCTGGTGCTGCAAACCTTCACCGTTGAGGGTGGTCCGCCCGGCTGTTGCACCAATGAGAAACCCACGCGCCTGACTATCTCCCGCTGCCCAGGCGAGATCGCCAATACGCTGAAAGCCAAACATGGAATAGAAAATGTAGAACGGCACCATTGGAAACCCACTGGTGCTATAGGACGTTGACGCGGCCAACCATGCCGAGAATGCACCCGCTTCGTTGATGCCCTCTTCCAGTATCTGCCCTTTGATATCTTCCTTGTAAAACATCATCTGACCCGCATCCTGCGGCGTGTAGCGCTGGCCGACAGAGGAGTAAATACCCAGCTGTCGGAACATGCCTTCCATACCAAACGTACGGGCTTCATCCGGCACTATCGGCACCACGCGTTCCCCAATATCGGCATCTTTCACCAGGCTGGAAAGAATGCGCACAAACGCCATAGTGGTCGACACTTTACGCTCGCCACTGCTTTTGAGTTGATGCCCGAACGCGGTCAGCGGCGGCGTCTCCAGCAATTCCATAGTGGCGCGACGCTTGGGAAGGGGACCGCCGAGTGCTTCGCGGCGCTCACGCATATAACGCATCTCTGCACTATCGGGCGGCGGGCGGTAATAGGGAACACTTTCCAGTTCCTTGTCACTGATGGGGATATCAAAGCGGTCGCGGAAGGCTTTGAGGCTTTCCATATCCAGCTTTTTCAGGGAGTGTGTTTCATTGTGTGCCTCACCCGACCCGCCCGTGCCATAGCCCTTCACCGTCATCGCCAGTATCACAGTGGGACGCTCGTGTTCCTCTACGGCTGCGGCATAAGCGGCATAGACTTTATAAGGGTCATGGCCTCCGCGATTGAGATACATGATGTCGTCATCCGACAGGTCGGCTACCAACTCGAGTAACTCAGGATATTTGCCGAAGAAGTGCTCGCGCGTGTATGCGCCGCCGTTGTACTTATAATTCTGCAACTCACCGTCACAGACCTCATCCATGCGTTTTTGCAACAGGCCAGTAGTATCTTTCTCCAGCAGGTGGTCCCATTTGCGACCCCATATCACCTTGATCACATTCCAGCCGGCGCCGCGAAAAATCCCCTCGAGTTCCTGAATAATCTTGCCGTTACCACGCACCGGGCCGTCCAGGCGCTGCAAATTACAATTGATCACGAAATTGAGGTTGCCCATTCCCTCTCGCCCTGCCAGCGAGATCGCACCCAGCGATTCAGGCTCATCGCACTCCCCGTCGCCCATAAAACACCAGACCTCGCGATCGCCATGATCGATAAGGCCTCTGTCCTGCTGGTACCTCATCACGCGCGCTTGATAGATAGCCTGTATCGGCCCGAGGCCCATAGACACAGTGGGGAACTGCCAGTAGTCCGGCATCAACCAGGGGTGGGGATAGGAGGACAGCCCGCCGCCATTCACTTCCCGGCGAAAATTATCGAGCTGCTCTTCATCGAACCGTCCTTCCAGATACGAACGCGCGTACATGCCCGGCGCACTGTGGCCCTGATAGAAGATGATATCGCCGGGGTGACCGCCGTCGGTACCGCGGAAAAAGTGATTGAACCCGATGTCGTACAAGGTCGCGCTGGATGAAAAACTCGAGATGTGACCGCCGAGGCCCTCATCGTTGTCATTCCCCCGCATCACCATGGCCAGTGCATTCCAGCGCACCAGTGAGCGTATCCGTCGCTCCATGAATATATCCCCGGGCAGCGTTTTTTCTTCGGCCGGCGGTATCGTGTTGGAAAACGGTGTAGTGGTAGCCGATGGCAAGCGCAACCGCGATCCGATCGCGTGCTTGGCCAACTCCAGCAGCAAAAAGGAGGCGCGCTCCGGGCCTTCCTGTTTTACGACATCATCGAGTGCATCCAGCCACTCGCGGGTCTCCAGGGGATTTGTATCTTCCTTCATGTCAACTCGCGCTCCTGTCGAATATCAGGGAAAGGATTGAAACCTTGTAACAATTCCAATATAGAACCCTGATGGGGTATTTCGGGCGAAACCTGAACAGACGCGGGAATTTTGCGTGCTCCCGCTACCCAAAAAGTCGGGAGCGGCAGGTCAGCCTGAAGAGAATACTACCCGAGCGGGTAGTACAAATCTATTTAGTTCTAAATTAGAACTAAATAAATAGCAATATTGAACCCAGTGCCATAGCGCTCACGCAGCTGACATGGCACCGCCGCAGCGATACCGGCCCGCGTTTACTCGATAATGTAGGTCGCATGTCCGCGCTTTATCGCGTCGGCGGAGTCATATACGCGTGCACCATCATTGGGGAGTGCACCCCACTTGCCGGGCGCCACTACCCGCAGCGAATGTGGTTGCTGGAGAAAGACACGTGCGTAGTACGCTTTCCACATCGGCAGGGTGAGCGCTGTCACAGCATCGACCAGCTGCTGCCGGCTATCAAAATTCCACTCCTTGCGGGCGATCGACTGCCAGTAGTACTCGGCGCGTTCATTGAGGTTTTTGTCTGGACGCAAAATGTCGCTGATCAACGACGCTTTGTGTCGCTCAAACTGCTCTTCATCCAATGCTGGCTCCACACCCTGCATAAAGGTCTGCATCGCGGTGGTTACTGCTTTGGCATCTGCCACCGGCGACTGCACTAACATCACCAGGCCCGGAACATCGCCTTTGGAATAGTCATAGGTTCCAACCACATAGCCCAGCTGTTGCTCAGTACGCAACTCCTGAAAGAAACCCGATGACATGATCTGTGCGGTTAGTGCGGTGGCCGCCCTGTCCTTCCAGGTATCGCCCGCCCCCTGCAAATACCAGGCAACCACAGAGTCATCGTGCGGCACATCCACGACATATTCCAGCGATTCGCCCGCAGCGAGTTTTAGCAACTTGCGTTCCGGCAATGCTGGAGCCGGCTCATCGCCTACAACATCTACCAACATAGCGGACAGCTCCTCAACCACATCCGGCGCGTAGTTGCCGTAGAGCAACACTTCGGCTGTCGCACCCTCCCAGAACGTCTGTATATAGTCATCAAGCATGCGCAAATTGACCTTTTCCAGCGCAGCGATCAGCACCGGCTCGCCCCACTCGCCGTACATCAGAGCTTCATTCAGATCGTCGACAGCCTGACTGCTGGGGCGCTTGGCAACTGAATTCTGCAACCGGCGAATCATGTCATTGCGGATATCCTCAAAGCGCTGCTGACGAAAAGAGGGATCAACCATGCTGCCCAATAATCGCTGCAGCAGCAGCTCCTGCTTGTCGTTGTAGCCACTCAGACGCAAACTGATACCTTGGCTGTTCTTATAGATGTCGAAGCTCAATCCCGCGAGGTGGGCAGGATAGGTAAACTCATTGAAAAGATCGTTAAGTAGCGCGGTATAGAGCGCGACCTGCACAGTCTGCAACGCACGGCTACCGACTTCGGGAGAACGGAAATTGATATAGGCGACGCCGCGAGGAACCCTGAATTCATCATCTGGCATATACCAGATCTTCTGCCGCGCCGTTTCCAACGCTACCTGTGGTGTCTCTGGTATCAGCTGTGGCAGCTCTACCAGTGACACATCCTCAGCAATAAATTCATTCGGCGCTGGCAGGTGCAGGGCTTTTCCAATTGACTCATCACCGCTGTCTGTGACACGTTTGATATCCAGCGGCTGTTTCGAATACGGCACCTTGTAGTAGTGCGATACCCGGTCTCCCTTCACTGTCGCTGCGTTGAGAGTCACCAGGGCATTTTCCGGCCGTATTTGTTGCAGCAGCTCCGCCAGAATCGCGTCATCGTAACTGTCCATCATGTAAGGCCCGCGCAGAATATCTTTTGGCGCGTAGAATTGCATGCCGCTGGCCAGTGCGCTGACATACCCCATGGGACTGCCCTGCTCGCGAAAACGAAAGCTAAGCTCTGCCAGGCGCGACTGCTCATTGTAAAGCCACTTCTGGGGCCCTTCCTTACGCAACATTTCCACGTAGGCGAAGAGCAATTGAAGTACGCGATCAGGGTCAGCTGCGCCCTTCTCTGTCAGTGATACCTGGACACTGAACAACGCACCTCCCGGCCAGGCCAGGCCATCTCCCGCTGCCAGCCCCTGCGCCAGCCCCTCTGCCTTCAAGCGGGATAGCAGACTACCCTCTCCTTCGTGGCCGACAAGATTTCCCAGATAGGACTGCGGATTCACACGGTACTGATAACGGTAGTCGGAAATCGGGAACGATACATCCAGTTGCTGCTGCGTTGCCAGCGGCTGAACCTCTACCAGTAGCGGCAACTGCCCCGGCTCAAACAGGGGCACATCAATATTCTCGCGCTGGTAGGAATGATTGGGTACCTGGCTGAACAGCGGACGCGTGAGCGCTTCCAGTTCATCCAGTGATTGCGAACCCAATACCACCAGGCGCATGATATTGGCCGAATAATACTTGTTGTAGAACTGCACTAATTCATCGCGAACCTCGGAGTCGGGGCGGTCTGCCAGCGTCTCCAATGAACCGACTGTAAACTGGCTGTAGGGGTGTTCCTGATTGAAGACTTCCTGCAGCACATCAAGCCCGCGTCGATCATCACTCTTCAGGCCCATCTGGTACTCGGCCTCCACTGCATTTTTCTCGCGGTCCACATACTGTGCATCGAATAGCGGAGAGATAAAAAATTGCGCAAATCGATCCAGCGCGACAGGCAGATCGGGCGCATTGATATCGAAGAAGTAGTTGGTGTTCTCAAAACTGGTGTAAGCGTTACGGCTGCCTCCGTGCTCGGTAATAAAACGCTCGTACTCAGCCGCATCAGGGTATTTTTCCGTCCCCAGGAACAGCATATGTTCCAGAAAATGGGCCAACCCGGCGCGCCCGGGCGGGTTATCACCACTTCCCACCAGAACATCCAGCGAGGCAGCCGCCTTCGCGGTTTCCGGGTCGGAAATCAACAGCACTTCCATTTCATTGTCCAGCGTTAGCAGCCGGTACTGATAGTCATCGCTGGGACTCTTGACTGGCTGCACGTCCGATAACGGCGTGGTAACACAGGACACCAGAAGCAAAGTGACAAAAAGACCAAGCAGTGGCCTGAAGCCCTTGCGGACATTGAACACAAACATCAAAAACTCCATCGAATTGGTGTTAGCTGGCAGGCCCGGGGAGTTCCTTTAACTCCTGGGAAGGCCAGGCATTGATTATTGCCTTTATAAGCGTTGCCAGTGGTATAGCGAAAAACACACCCCAGACACCCCAGATACCGCCAAAAAACAGCACCGCCATTATGATGGCAACAGGGTGCAGGTTTACCGCTTCCGAAAACAGCAGCGGTACCAGCACATTCCCATCCAGTACTTGTATGAAGAGATAGACCACAAACATGGAATAAAATTCACTGGTCAGGCCCCACTGGAAGAAGCCGACCATCACCACAGGCAAGGTCACCAGGGCAGCGCCGATATAGGGGACAATGACGGAAATCCCCACGAGCAGCCCCAGCAGGGCTGCATAATCGAGCCCCAACCAGATAAATGCGAAATAGCTGACAGAGCCAACTATCAGCATTTCCAGCACCTTGCCCCGCGCATAATTGGCGAATTGCTCGTTCATTTCACCCCAGATACGTTGCAACAACGGACGCTCCGCAGGCAAAAAGCCCGCTATCCAGTCTATGATGCTCTCCCTGTCCTTGAGAAAGAAAAACACCAGCATAGGAATCAGAATCACGTAAACCATTACCGTCAGGATGCCGGGGATAGACGCCAGCGAGCGCTTGACCACAGTCTGCCCGAGCCCGGCTATCTCCGTTTGCGCCACCGCTATCAATTCGCTCAACTGTACCCTGCTGACAATATGTGGATAGCGTTCCGGAAGCACACCGAGGAACTGCCGCGTAGTCTCCAGCATATCGGGCATTTGGCTGACCAGGCTCAGCATCTGCCGCCACACCAGTGGTAACAGCGCAAAGCAAAAACCGAAAAAGACGCCAACGAAGACCAGATAGGAGACCGCCACTCCAAGCCAGCGGGGCAGACCAAAACCCTGGAGTTGTGCCGACAGGCCCTGGGCCAGATAGGCAAGGACGATGGACGCAAGCACCGGCGCCAGAATATCGCCGATCGTCATCAGCAGCGTTACCGAGACCGTCAGCAGTACCAACAGCAGCACTGACTCCTCGTCAGAGAGATACCTTCTGTACCATTTTTTGAAAATATCCAGCATAAACAGCCCGAACCCCAATGTGTAAGACAGGAAAACAAGGATTAATTCGCGGCCGATTATACCGCCGAAGTGGTGTGGTTTGCGTTCGCTATCTTCGTATTCTCAACATTTTACTCATCAAACAATTGCGTGAGTGGGACCTTGCGTACCTTCGGCCCGCACCCGGCTAGCGCCCGGGCACGCATGACAGCTCCTGCACCCTCAACTTTTTTGCAGTAGATAGGTGTAGACGCCTTGCTCCTCTTCGCTGTGCAGGAGGAGGTGGCCAGATTGCTCTGCAAAAACACGAAAATCCCTCACCGATCCCTGATCTGTCGACATTACGCGCAAACGCTGCCCGACTTGCATCGCATTCAGCGCTCGCTTCGCTTTCAAAAGGGGCATGGGGCACGCCAGGCCGGTGGCGTCCAGTTCTACTAATTCAAAGTCAGCCATTGTTCCATTCATCTAGTCTTGCTTGACGTTAGTATGCGTGAGGTGCCATCCAGTTACTATCGCTGGCCGTCGCTTTCCACGGTGCCAGCCAGCAAGGTTGCGAAATGCTCGATATAGCGTTTCTTGCTGAACTTTTCCTTTGCGTATCTGGCACCCCTACTCGCCTGTTCAGCATATTCCGCCTTGTTGTGCAGCACTTGCAACATCGCATCTGCCACGCGCTCAGGATCAAGAACTTTCGTCGGCCCCATTGAATCATCAGTCGACTCAATTGAGTATTCCGACAGCCCATCCGATGAACTGCACCACTGTGCGTATTCAGCTAGCGCCATGGTTGGCTCTATCAAAGTGGTGCCCTCTCCTTCTTTGCCGATCTCCGGAATACCGCCTGTTCTATTTGCAACGACAGGAGTTCCACAAGCCAGACTTTCGGCAACCACCAATGAGGCCGCCTCAGTGATGGATGGCACAAGCAGTAAATCAAGTCCTGCATAAAATTCCCGGAGGTCTCGCAATCCCGTATGGAAAGTGAGCTGATCCGAAACACCTTCGCGCACGGCCAACTCCAGCAAATGACACCGCTCATCGCCATCACCGGCAACATCAAGGGATACCTCTATGCCCCTATTCTTCAGAATGGCAACGGCCTTAACAACAATAGCCATGCCCTTGCCGGGAACAACTCTGCCGGCCATCCCAATTCTGTAACCACCGTTCAACGTTGAGATCACTGGCTCCATCTCAACATACCAGTCATCTATAAAATTGTAGATCACCTGCTTATTGAGTTGCTTCGCCGTGAACTTAAGTTCAAAGAGTTTTTCAATGCCCTTGGATACAGCCACCACGCGAGTGACACGCGTCAAAAATTCATCCACCTTTTTCGCATCGTGCTCGAATGCGCTGTTGCCATGTTCGTAATAGATAACCTTTGCCGACGGAGGAATACACTGTGTAAAGGATGAAGGGAAATTGTTCCAGAAGATGATGATATCGGGGCAGTTCTTGCGATAAAAACGCCTCACCCGGAGCGCTTTCAATTGCGCAGTCCGAACTTTCAGATGTTTACCAAATTTGATACTCATGGCATCAGAGACATTGGACATAACATCTTCCCTAAAAAAGGGATGTATAACAGAGTTGAAAATAACCGTGTGATTGATATCCAGGGTGCCAAAATCAAACGACAAAAACTTACTGAACAGCGTCTCCACGCCTCCGACGTTCTTTAAGTCGACAATATGACAGATTTTCATGTTCTGTATTTCTGGGTTAACGTTAGACCGTGGTGTGTAACGCAGTATAAAACAAATAGCAGAATTATAGCGGGTAGAGATTGGCTGACTGCGTACACGGAGAGCTCCCCCCACGACAAACAGACAAGATAGCGCCCTATACTCACGCTTCTCAATCCGGACAATAACATGAAGAAAGTACTGATCGCGGGTGCCACCGGCTACCTGGGAAAATATGCGGTAAAAGCCTTCAAAGAGCGCGGGTACTGGGTGAGGGTGCTGACGCGCGACAAGAAGCGACTGTTTGAATCCGGCCCGTTTAACGCTCCGCCACTGAGCACAGAGGATTTCGACGATTTATTCATCGGGGAAGTTTCCGACCCCGCGACACTTATCGGCGTGATGGAGGGTATTGATATTGTTTACTCCAGCGTGGGCATTTCCCGGCAACGCGATGGTCTGACTTTCGATCAGGTAGACTACCAGTGCAACTGCAATCTTATCGACCTCTGTCTCGCCGCCGGTGTGCCGCGATTCGTGTATGTCTCTATGCAAGGTGCTGAGAATATCATGCATCTGGCCATCACCCAGGCACATGAACGGGTCGTTGCAGACCTGAAGCAATCCGGATTGGAATACCGCATCATCAGACCGTGCGGCTACTTTTCTGACATGGGCGTGCTCTATGATATGGCCCGCAAGGGCCGATCTTTCCTGATAGGGCAAGGCAACAACAGGATGAACCCTATCCACGGCAGAGATCTGGCCGAGGCCTGTGTTGACGCCGCAGAGGGCGAGACTCTGGAGGTTGAAGCCGGCGGGCCGGACATCATGACGCAGCGGGAAGCGGCCGAACTGGCGTTCGAGGTGGCAGGGAATCCAGTCAAAATTACGGTCATTCCGATGTGGCTGGCGCGCGGCCTGGCCCGCTTTATCGGCCTACTGTCGACCCAGTTTGGTGACCTCGCTGATTTCATCGTTACCGCCGGAGAGCTGGATGGCGTTGGCCCAAAGCGCGGAAAAACCAGCCTCAAGAGCTATTTTGAGACACTGCACAGTGCAGCTGAAAAGCAGAAATAGCGGCTTGCTAACAGGCGAGGCAACGACTGGTGTGAACTGGCAGCCTCCAGCACAGCGCACACCGAGACGCTACTGGCACAACAATTAGTCAGTATGGCGCCAGCTCTGCTTTATCTACCAGCTGCTTTGTGACTAGAATGCTACGATGAAGAAACTCCTTCTCTATCCAAGCCTGCTACTCATTGGCACGGTATTCGGGTGGTGGTTACGCGATGCGTCTCCCGGGCTTGAATCACATCTACAAGCCTCTGCCTCCGCAGCCTCGGTCACGCCAAGCACCAGTCCTTCGCACACTCAGCTTGCCACCGCAAAACCAGCAGCCAGACCCCCTGCATCACCCGTCCCTGAAGCAAGTAACACCCCCGATACAGCGCGTTTCGAACAGCTGTTACATGAGCAGGAGTTTGAGCAGGCAATAGCGTACTACGAAAATGCCTTACGCATAGATGATGCCTATCAGGGGCTTTGGAGACCGAGGCTGGAAGCTTACCTGAGAGCAGCCCACCATCGCTGTGCCGACGGCGCTTTCGTTGAACTGGTGGACCTGTGGCTGGACACCTACTATGCGGATATTCCTGTGTTACTACTACTGGCAGAGAACCAGCGTTTGTGCAGCTCGCCGGAGGAAGCGGCCAGAACACTACAGATCGCCAGAACATATGCTATACAACCCGGCTCGCAGAACAGTGTCACAACCGCCGTCGCCCAATTGATAGCCGCCACGGATGAAAGCCTGTCCCAACAAAAAAGCTGGATTGCTTTGCTGGGGTTTTTCGAGTTCCTACAGGCGATCGATCTCTCCACTTTAGACTCGGAACTGCGCAGGGCCACACTTTACCAGTTGGTGGGCGAACACCAGCGCAGCCAGGATCTTCTGCTGGCGCTGCGCGAACGAGATGACGGGCGCGATGCCAACTGGACCGCTGCGCTTGATCTCCAGTGGAGGAAAAACGCCACTCAGGCATCTGCAGACGATTTACCCGTGCAGGCTATACCGCTGCTTCGAAAGGGAGACCACTTCCTCGTCTCTGCCCTGATAAACGATGTCAGCCCGGTTCTTCTAATGATAGACACAGGCGCTTCTGTTACCACCCTGGCAAGAAGTAGTTTTACTCAAATAGGTAACGCTGAATTCGGATACCGCGGTCAGCGGCTTTTCAATACCGCCAATGGTATTGCGCAGGGGGACGTTTATCAGGCAACGTCCATCATGCTCGGCGCCACTCGACTTGCCCTCCCCGATATCGCAATTCTGGACTACGACGCAAACGGTGACATTGACGGCTTGCTGGGAATGAACGTGCTGCGAAACTACCGTTTTGAAATCGATCAGGACCAGAATCTGTTGTACCTGCACCCACGGCGATAAGCGGGCCTAGCGGTCGGCCTCTATGACAACCGCACGCTCTCCCTGTGCCAGCTCGCGATTGGCATCCATCGTCAGCCACAGGGCGCGCAGGACATTGACTGCCGCCATACTCAGATGCTGCTCCGCAGCGCCCAGCGCGAGCTCCGCCGCCTGCTGTTTCTGCTGCGGGTCCAGATGGGAGGCCTTCTGTTTCATATCCGCATCGACAGTGTCGAGGACGACCTGGATTTCCCGGGCCACGTCATCTGACACCGTGCGCACTTCCCGCAGAAAATGCTCGATATCACCCGGCATGGCCACTACAGCCCTGGCACCCTTGAACGTCATACGGGCGGGCATCGTGGCAAGGCCGAAGCCCAGTGAAACCATTCTTTTAAGCATGGGAGCGCAGCCTCTGATCGAATACGGTGGCAGTGATTATACCGGCTGACAGGCGTATTTTGTATGCCGAATAAATAACGGTTGCCGTTCAAAGCCCATCGCCCTACCCGCGCGGGTCCTGGCAGCGAATGTCCTCAGGATTGCTTCCGCAGTACCTGTAACTCCTCGTCCAAGCGCGCCAACTTCTCCAAAACCGGTGCCAAATCCGGCCCCTCGCTGCTCGATTCCTTCAACTGGCGAACCCGGTCTTCCAGCTCACCACGAAGCACCTCCATCCCGGCGATCTCATTGGCCTTGTCAAATACGATGGATTCGGCCTGAACGCCGTTATCGCTGCGCACTACCCGACTGGGTTGGGGGATTATCCGGTAGTCTTCGGACTGTGTGATATGGCGCGTTATCGTCGGCGAGACAATTTCGAGCCCGGCCCCGTGCAGAGTATGGAGTAACTGGTGATGCAGTTTGGAACGAGCGGTGAGAATCCCTTCCAGATCCGAGAGCAAGCCACACACTTTATAGCTGACCGAAAAATCTCCGAGCGCAACGATATGGACATAGGGGTCAGAGAGCCCCGCGCCTGACGCCGCCTCCAACATCAACGGCTCAACCGTATCGCAGCTGAGATCGTACCCAAGCGACACGGTGGTCGATATGATGACACCGGAACTTCGCGCAACACTCACCGGCTGGGTGATAAACGTAGCGTTAGGAATCGCTATCAACTCGCGGTTCTCGGTTTGTATTTCCGTGTCGAACAGCCCGCGCTCGGACACTTTACCAAATAGCTCTCCCACCCGAATAAAGTCACCGACCTTGAAGGGCTGGGTCACTCGCAGCATCACCGCCGCCATGAAATTGGTCACGAATGAGGTCGACGCCAGCGCTATCACGGCGGAAAGCGCTATCCCCATAAGAGTGAGAATACTGTTGCGCGTGGAATCCGGTAATGGCGCCACAATAAGCATCAATACCAGAGACAGCAGTGTCATAACGAACAGAACTAGTTGCCGCGGCAGCCGCGCCTCGCTGCCCAGCTCCCTGTGCCGCGCCAGCAGGAAGATGTGGCCAAGTGCCAGTAAGACCGCGCAAACGATGACAACCGTCAGCAGCGGCAGGTAGGACACGAATAGCGCTGTCATTTCTTTCTCGATGGTGTAGCCCCGGATAAGAACGGAGGCTGCCATGATGTCCCCAAAACCGACCTCGCGCAAGGCTGCACAACGCTGCCCAGTAACACTGACATTGTTTCTAACCGCGAGCTTTTTGCAGCAACTGCGTCGCCTTGAGTCGGATGTCTAGTGCCGTAATGCGCAGAGCGCTGTTTGCAGTATCTGGCGACTTGCAGCCAGCAGGTCCGCCGCCGCCCAAGCTGTTCTTGAGACACCAGCACTCGGCCGGGAGTTTACAGCTGATGAATCGTAAACTCCGTGCCAGCGGGCTGCTGAAACAGACGCAAGCCAAATTCCGGGATTATCGCCAGCAGGTGGTCGAAGATATCCGCCTGTATAGCCTCATAATCCCCCCAGACCGTAGTAGTGGTAAAGCAGTACAGTTCGATTGGAATTCCCTGCGGCCCTGGCGGTAGCTGTCGCACCATCAGAGTCATTCCCTTATGTATTTGTGGGTGACACTGTAAATAGCGCTCGGCATAAGCCCGAAATGTACCGATATTGGTCAATCGACGCATATTTACCGCTATATCGCTATCTGCTTTTGCTTCTGTGCCCAGCGATTGATTGTACTCAGATAACTCACCCCGCTTTTCGGCAAGGTACTCCTCAAGCAGAAAGAACCGGCTGCAGCTCTCTATTTCCTGCTCACTCATAAAATGCACGGAGGAAGCATCGAGGTACAGGGCCCGCTTGATCCGACGACCGCCGGACAATGACATACCACGCCAGTTTTTGAAGGAATCGCTGATCAACCTGTGCGTAGGGATGGTGGTGATAGTCTTATCCCAGTTCTGCACTTTGATGGTATGCAGCTCCACATCCACTACATCGCCGTCCGCACCAAACTGCGGCACTTCGATCCAATCACCTACTCGCACCATGTCCTGGGCTGTCAGTTGCACGCTGGCCACCAGAGACAGGAGTGTATCCTTGAATACCAACAGTAAAACCGCTGTCATCGCACCAAAGCCACTGAGCAATAGCACAGGAGATTCATCCATAAGTGCTGAGATAAACAGCAGTACGCCCAGAATCACCACCGCTAACTGCAATAACTGGATAAATCCCTTGATGGGCCGCTGTCGGGCTCTGGGGTTGGACTCGTAAATATCGTTCGCGGAGCTGAGAATCGCGATGACGGTGATAACCATCACCACTATCATGTAGGCGCTGGCGATGTTCGTCACCAGCGCCTCCACCTTGCCGTTGATATTGGCCAGCTTACCCACGCCTTCGTAGACGACGTATACCGGTACCAGTTGGGCCAGTTTCCTACCCACACGGTTCTTGATAAATGCATCATCCCAGGTAGCGCTGGTACGCGCCGCCAGCCTGTGAACCACCGCCAGCAAGACCCGCGATGTCATCAGGTACGCAAGCCAGGCTGTGATAATCAAGAACAGAACAGCGGCGATATCCGGCAAATTGGGATGGTATTGTGCTAACTGCTCCAGCATGGATTTCACTTCACTGATAAAGGGCGCAAAATTCTAGCACGAGAGCGGCAGCGCCTCTAACCAGCGGCGCCCGACTACAAATCACACGCATTTTGGTACTTTTCACTTAACAGTATTGATATCCATTATCATTTGTATAATGATAATGGTTCTTGAATGAATGTGTGCAAATCTGATGATTACGTCTTTTCTCATAACCGGCGGCCCGGTGGTCTGGCTGCTGGCGCTATTCTCGGTAATCGCTACGACCGTTATTCTGTTGAAAATCTGGCAGTTCTGGGTAGATAAGCGGCTCAACTCCAATATTCCCGATCGGGCGCTGCTTGCACTGGAAGACAACTCCCCCGCACAGGCCAGGCTACTCCTGCAGGGCAGCAGGAACCCTCAGTCGAGGGTTCTTCTGCGCGCAATACAACTTCACGATGAGGCAGCGTTAACCGCAGATGAAGCCCGCGTGGAGAGCTGGCGTTGCGCGCGAGCAGAAACAGGTGAGCTTGGTAGTTCACTGCGCATCCTGGAAGTCATCGCCAATCTCGCGCCCCTACTCGGGCTGTTTGGCACGGTGCTCGGCATGATCGAAGCGTTTCGCGCCATGGAGGCCGCCGGCGCGAGAGTTGATCCATCCATTCTTTCCGGCGGCATCTGGCAGGCGCTGCTAACCACGGCAGTAGGCCTTGGCGTGGCCATTCCGGTATCTATTGCGCACAGTTGGCTGGAGCGACGAGTGGAAGTGGAAGCGGCGGGAATGCAGGACAAATTGGAGCGTCTGATGACTTACTACTGCACCAATGAGGGAGGCGCACCCAAGCAAGCCACCACATCCAAGAACCACAACAAGCACGCATGATGAATCAGCCGCTAATGGCTTCTCCCGTCAGGCGCAAGATCAGCCTCACAGCGCTGATTGATGTGGTGTTCATTCTGCTGATGTTTTTCATGCTGACAGCCTCATTCACCCAGTACTCCACGGTCACATTGAATACACCGACAGCGAGCGAAAACACCATCAATGAAAGCCCGCAACTATTGCGTCTATCGGCAGATCACACAGTCACTATCATAGGTGCCGGTGACGCTGTGCAGCTGAGTCTCCAGGAGGCTATCCCCGCCCTTGATCCAGAATCGCCCATCGTCCTGCTGCCACATGTAGCAACTGACCTGCAAACAATTTTGTCAGTATTTGAAGCGTTAGAAGCCAGCGGTGCCAGTCAGTTAACGCTGGGCGAGGCATGGGGCGTTGACGATGACCAGCTCTAGCACATCTCTATCGCCTGCCCGGCGTCATCGCAGCAGCGATGACAACATGATCCCACTCATCAACATCGTATTCCTGCTACTCATTTTCTTCATGGTGGCTAGCCAGATAGACGCCTTTCGACCGGCTGATGTGGCTCTTCCAGAAATGAAGGCAAGTGAAAAAGCCACTGTTGAAAAACTCACGATTGTTGTCATGGCCTCCGGGGACATATTCATCGACGACAACCCGGTTGACCAGCAACAGTTAGGCGCGTGGATAGAGGGCCTGGATACCACTGTGCCTGCAACAATAATCACATTGCAGGCAGATAAGCAGGTAACGGCAGCCGCGCTGTCACCCGTACTGGCAGTTTTGCGAGAGCATCAGATTTCTGACATCACCCTCTATGTCCAGCGCAAGGTCACGGAGGACTCATAAATGCGCTTCTTCCGCCTGCTTGCCGCATTGTGTGTGGCGCTTCTGCTTCATATCGCTTTGGCCTTTGCGTTCCATGATGCAACGCCGCTTGACCTCTCATCTGCCGCAGGCGCTGGCGAAGCTGGGCTGGAGATTGGGCTCGGGCTTGCGGGCAGCTATACCGACGCTATTGCTAATACGTCCGAGGAGGTCCCCACGCAGGAGCAACCAGAACCAGAACCGGTCAATACCAAAAAGCCTCCCGCGCCTGAAAAGGTCGTTGCAGTACCTCAAGAGCCTCTGCCTGCCCCCGATACCGTGCAAGCGGTAGTCGAGAAAGACAACAGTGCAGCAACGTTGGTTGCCGCCCACAAGGATGAGCCAGAGCCAACCATAGAAACACCAGTTGAACCCGCTGTTAAACCTCCCGTTGAACCCGCCCCACCAGCAGAGGTAAAGGCGGCACCTACAGAACAGGCCGCCCCCCAACCCGCCAAGCCTTCGCCAGCATCACAACGTGCCACGGGCGCTGCCAGTGACCGCTCCGCAGGCGGCAAACAGGGCAACAGCAAAAATTACTTCGCGGAGCTTATGGCTTGGCTAAACCAGCACAAGCAGTATCCACGCGAGGCAAAAAAGGAAAAACAGCAGGGCATTGTGGAGCTGCAATTCACGCTGCAGCGAGATGGCACTGTATTGGCAAGCAGCATCAAGAAGAGCTCGGGCTACAAACAACTGGATGACGCCGCACTGGCCATGCTGGTGAACGCCGCGCCCCTGCCGCCACTTCCCGCATCGATGAATCGAGAGCAGGTCACGCTAGTCATACCGATTGAATTTTCTCTAATTACCAACCAACGCTACAAGGAGTAATACCGTGATGAAAAAAGCCAGCAAGCAACTTCTATCCCTGCGTCGCCCGGCATTCGGCCATGCCGGCACACTGGGTATCACCTTACCCACTCTACTACTCTCGGGTCAGGCATTCGCTCAATCGGAGGAACCGATCGTACTGGACACACTACAGATCGAAGAACGAACTGTAGATACCAACCCCTATGCAGAACCGGGCGCGCCCTACAAGGCCAAAATATCGGGAGACACCCGCCATACACGGCCTATTGCAGACACACCGCAAATCATTTCGGTACTGACACAAACCGAGATCAAAGATTCCGGAAAAACTGATCTGAAGGATATTGTTGCTGCCCAACCGGGGATTACCCTGGGCACGGGTGAAAACGGAAACGCCTTTGGTGACCGCTACATCATTCGCGGCCACGAAGCGCGTTCAGATGTCTTTGTCGATGGCCTGCGTGACCCGGGCATGACAACCAGAGAGAGTTTTGCCACCGAGCAGGTTGAGATAACCAAGGGACCCAGTTCTACTTTTGCAGGGCGCGGCTCTACCGGCGGCGCTATCAACAGTATTACCAAGCAGGCCAGCACGGAGTACAACTTCAACAAAGTTGAAGGCGGGTTGGGAAGCAGTGACTTTGGACGTGTGACAGTAGACAGCAATACGGTCTTGAATGACGATCTGGCCATACGCATAAACGGTGTATATAGCACAGAAGACGTGCCCAGCCGCGACCCCGCTGATCGCGAACGCAAAGGGGTTGCGCTGTCGACCTCCTACGATGTGACCGACAAGTTCAACGTGATGGGTGACTACTACTACCTCGATGCCAAAGACAAGCCTGACCTTGGAACCTATATCGTTCCAGATGGCGGTGGGCCGGTATCCGACATTCCCGTCTATCTCCAATCACAGGACTTCCTCAAGTCCGAAACAAACACCTATACCTTGCGCGCAAACTATGAGGTTAGCAGCAAACTGCGGCTGGACAACTCAATGCGCTACGGTGAGACGAACAATGGCTATGTAACAACAGGCGCACGCGGCACCACACTTGCCGATTCAGACCCGGTTGCACCGGGATCATCCAATGTGTCGCTCAGCACTCATCAGGGCTGGCAGGATGTTGACTATTTTGTCGATCGCTTCAATGTCTATCTCGACCAGGATATTGCCGGCTTCCAGAACGAGTTCATTTTTAGCCTCGAATACTCTGACCTGAAAGTGAAGAACGGCGTCTACGATGTGACCAATACCGGCACGACCAATTGTGTTACCAGCGGTCGTCGCGGGGACTCGCCGGGCTACTGTATCTACGATGCTAATGGCAACCGGGTTGGGAATCTGCAGCACCTTATGGGTCGTGAGATTAACAAGGGCGCCTGGGATTCACACTTCAAGATTGAAACCACTTCGCTGTCCATAATGGACACCGTCGACATCCATGAAGACTGGACCGTATTTGCCGGGGTTCGCTACGATGACTTCGATTACAACAACGACGTAATCAGTGGTGGAGAAACCACCAAGTACAGCTATTCCGATGGTCTGTGGAATGGCCATATCGGCGTTGTGTATGACGTGACAGAACAAGGGAATGTCTATTTCACCTACAGCACGTCATCAAACATTAATGGCGGCGAATCTGATTTGGGTGGCAACTGCGGCTATGGCGGCATATGTGGTGATGAAACACAGATCACCAACAGCAAACCAGAAAAAACAGAGAACATTGAGCTGGGAACGAAATGGAACATACTCAACGATAAACTGCTGGCAACTGCAGCTGTTTTTCAAATCACCAAAGATGACGTTATGGAAAGTGTCGGTGATGATTATGAATCCCTTGGCACGCTGAACACCGGCAAGAACCGTGTGACCGGTATCGAGTTCTCTCTGTCGGGCAATATCACCGAAGAACTGAGCGTGTTTGCCGGTGCCAGCTTTATGCACTCGGATATCTTGAAGTCCTATAACGAACCAAGTGAGGGTAACAGGCTAAGTAACTTTGCAGACGACAGCGCCTATCTACAGCTGCGCTATCAGGCCACACCCAAATTCTCGTTTGGCGGCACTGTGACCTACTCCAGTGAAATGTATGCCGGGCAACCTGACTCAGCAGCGGGCTTTGATCCGGATACCGGGGAATACTCTTATGAGATACCCAGTTACACGGTATACGATCTCTTCGCCAGCTATACGTTTACCGAGAAGCTCAACGCCAGATTGAACGTCGGTAACATCATGGATGATAACTACTATCTGGCAGCGTATCGCAGCGGGGCCTTCACCTATATTGGCGATGCACGCAATGTGCAGCTTTACCTGACATACGAGTTTTAAGGTAGCATGAGTATTGCGCGAATCGGCAAGGGTTTGATATTGTCGGTTTCGCGCAATCTGCGCCACCTTGCAGTCTTGCTCGGCATGCTGCGCATACCGAGCGCGCCAAGGCACATCTTCTCAGCAGATGGCATCGGCCAATGAATCTCACTTACAGTACTAAATTATCAGCGATTCCTCGCGATATCGTTTGCCTCGATGACTATCAGCGACACGCCAAGCTTCACCTCGCGGAGGCGATTTACGAGTACATCGCCAGCGGCGCCGGCGATGATATTACTATGCGGCGCAACCAGCTTCGATTTCAGGACATTGCACTGTACAGCCGCGTGCTAAAGGATTTCGACGGTGCTTCAACAGGCATACACCTGCTGGGCCGTGACTATCCGACACCAATAATATTGGCCCCGATAGCTTACCAACGCCTGGTGCATCCCGATGGCGAAAAAGCCACGGCGCTCGCCGCAGACGCGATGAGCACACCCATGGTGACGAGCACACTGGCCTCGATCCCGATGAACGAAATTACCGAGCGTAACAATGCGGGAAACTGGTTCCAGCTATATATGCAGAGCAACCCCCAAAACACAGCAACGCTAATCAGGCGCGCTGAACATGCCGGATATGACGCGATTGTCGTGACCGTTGACGCTGCAGTAAGCGGCCTGCGCAATCGCCCACAGCGTGCCGGCTTTTCATTGCCTGGAGAGATAAGCGCGGTAAATTGTCAGGGCTTTGAAACAGAAACCCTGACACTGAGTGGCGGCGATAGCCCGGTACTGCATGGCATTATGGCCCAGGCACCACAGTGGCGCGATATTGAATGGTTGCGACAACAGACACAATTGCCCTTGATAGTAAAAGGCATCTCGCATCCAGATGACGCGTTGCAGGCGCGCGCAATCGGAGCGGATGCTGTGGTCGTGTCAAACCATGGCGGCAGAACACTGGATACCCTCCCCGCCAGCATCGATACACTTGCCGCTATACGAGCGGCCGTTGGCGCTGAATTTCCACTGCTACTGGATAGCGGCGTAAGGCGCGGTACCGACATTGTCAAGGCACTCGCATTGGGGGCGAATGCGGTGATGATCGGACGGCCGCAAATCTTCGCGCTGGCTGTGGCCGGAGCACTGGGTGTTGCTCACATGCTGCGTTTATTGCGCGAAGAACTCGAGATTGCTATGGCTCTGAGCGGTTGCGCAAATATCGCGGCCATAAATGCCAACTGTCTCCACACTACAGAGCGGCCCGCAACATGCTAATAGCCATAGAAGACTTACTCAGCAGTGCTGACTTGCTGCAGATCACCGCGCAACTACAGGATGCCCGCTGGCTTGACGGCAAAGACACCGCAACCGGCCCGGCAAAGGCAGTAAAACACAATCTCCAACTGGACTCGTACAGTCCGGCGCTTGCGGAAATTCGCAGCCTGATAGTACAGCGGCTATCGACGTCCATGCTGTTTCAGTCGGCCGCTCTGCCACGCCATATTTTTCCACCGCTGGTAAATTGCCACCGCGATGGCGGAGAGTATGGGTTGCATACCGACAGTGCGATTCTGACACTGCCCGACCACACCCCCGTTCGCAGCGATCTATCTGCCACCATTTTCCTGACGCCGGCCGAAGACTACGATGGAGGTGAACTGGTAATCGAAAGTACGTATGGCGCACAGAGCATCAAGCTGGGCGCTGGCGATATGGTGCTATACCCCAGCAGCAGTTTGCACTGTGTAAACCCTGTAACTCGTGGCAGCCGCATTGCCGCCTGCTTTTGGGTGCAAAGTTTGCTGGCCAACCCACAGCAACGCGAGCAACTTTTCGAACTGGACCAGTCCATTCAAAGCTTGACCGTCGAGCGAGGCACGCAATGCCCACAGGTACAACGCTTGACGGCGGTGTACCACAATCTGGTGAGAATGTGGGCAACGCCCTAGAGTGACTTCCTTTGGTATAACACGCTGATTCGATGCGGCCAGCGCTGCTATCAACCAAACCACAGCGGGTGTCGCATCTGTGGAAACCGCGAAGGCGCAAAGAACCAGGTAATGGCCCAGGAGCGGGGTTTTTGCTCACCCTTGGGTCGCCTGCCCGTGCGATGCATAGTCATCTCATCGATAAATATCGCATCTCCGGCTTCCAGAACAGGCGTGACAAGGGAATCGGCGCCGGCTAGCTCACGCACACCATCGTCCTTGAGTGACTTGCCATAAGTCAGTTCGGCGCGCTCGCCCTCCTCAACCCCGACAACGGTATTGAAACGGTGAGCAGCCACGGACAAACCCGTCGCATCGACGCCACAGCTATCCAGAGCCAGAAAACTGTTAACGCCACCGGCATTGGCACCAAAAAAAGCGCCATCCTGGTGCCAGGGAAGCCCGGTCTGGAACGTTTGTCGGTCCAGCAGTATACGTTCAGACAGCAGCACCGCAGGTTCGCCCAGGTATTCCGCCATAATCTTTTGCATACCCGCATTCTGGTATGCCTCCACCAGTCCTTGCAGAGAAGCCGCCGAACACTTCAAAGGTGATGACCCCGGCAGTATTTCACCCCGGTCATCGCCCGGGTGCTGAGGGATGCTCCAGTCCTTGCCATCGATAAGCGAGACCAGCATTTCGACATCCGCAGGGGCAATCAGCCCCCTGACCACCAGCGCACCGTGCTGGCGCAGGCCAGAGGCGACATGAGCGCCTGTCAGGTCGGCTCCGGATATTTCTGGCACACCCGGTACGCCGGGGAACAAGTCCTGTTTGGGTTCAGGTGGCAGGCGCTTTTGCGCCTGCGCGACATAATGGGCACCAAGCTGGTGACGCAACACCGCCAAACGCCCCAGATCGGCTGGCGACAACGGCCGCGGCATCGCGGCAATTCTTTCAATTTCTGCGCTTGCTTCCAATGTCATCGGGCACCGTTCCCTAGCAATTATTCGAATGTAAAAGCCAATGTACCATCACGCCACCGGGCGACCGAGATCATCTACCGCAGGCAGCCCCAGTAACTTCAGCGCATGCGAGTAGAGTTCAAAATCGAGCTTGTTATCTACGCGAATTCGTTCGATCAGTTCATCTGATACATCATACTCACCCGCGCGATTGACACCCAGGCGTTCACCCAGATCCCAACCGAACGCGTTTTCCAGGCGTGTGCAGAAAGGATCAAAATCTTCCTGCACACCAATCACATCACACCGCTCCAGCGCTGCCAACGCTCGATCGAGGTGTCGTTGTTCCGGGCGCACCGGCGAAAAAAGACCGACGTCAATTTCGTGTGGGGCTACCCCCAGCATCTTGACCATATGGTTATCGAACAGTAAATGGAAACGCAACGGGTTGTTGTAGATTGACTCTACAGTTTCGTTGGGATCCCTGTCACTCTGGCGACGCAGCGCAGATAGGACACGATCCAGCGGGTGTCGCAATAGGGTGAAGGTTCGCCATTGGCCAGCGCCCTCCTCTACACAGGACAGCGGAAAATGCCCTGACACAATCTTGCGGGATGAGTCAGTGCGTTTCATTTCCTCCAATGCCGCCTTGGCATCCACACTAATCATATCGTCCTTGGCAGGCGGCGGAAAAATCTCGCTTCTGGCAAACTGACGCTGCAGCATAAAAAACAGGGATGTGCCCCCGGTCTTCATCAGGTGGGCGAAAAACCAGCGTTCGGTCATCGCGCTGCGCTCCGTTGCGGATTCGGTGTGAGCATTATCCATTTTCCCAGTGATTCTTGGTATTTAAGCCACAAGAGTATAAGTACCCTGTATGTACCGGGCAATCGGAATTACACCCATCAGCTCTGGCGTGTGCTGGTGCACAGGCACACTCAGGCAACCAGAGGGGGTATCCACAAAGTACTTTGACCTTGGCCTTCAACCTCTATACCTTCTCCGCTGCCTTTGTCATGATAGTGGCCTGTCTAACGTTAAACCCAAAACATGAAAAATCAGGTTTGACGGCACAATTCCAGAACGCTAAGGAGAAGTTCAATGAAGACGCTGTTTCGTATATTGGTAGCCCTGCCGGCAATACTCTTCGTGGTAATGGGATTGCGCTGGGCTGTTGACCCCACGGGTGCTGCCGCCGGGTTGGGTATGACACTGATGGAGGGCGTAGGCCTTAGTTCCCAGATTGGCGATGTAGGCTCATTCTTTCTCGCCATGGGCATTATGATGCTGCTTGGTCTGGTCACAGCAAAAGCCAGCTGGTTTCAGGCATCTGCGCTACTGTTGGCACTGGCAGCGGTATTTCGGGTGCTGGCCTGGCTTTTTCACGAGGCGGCCCTCACACCGGACATGATCATCGTCGAAGTGGTGTTAGCTGCTGTGTTGATGTTGGCATCCTCAAAGTTGACGGAAGATAACTAGCTCATGCGCACTCTCTATCGTAGGTCAGTTGCCCCAATAGCCGCCCTGATACTGGCAGCCGCGAGCGTATGGGTGAGCCCGATGGCGCTCGCTGCACGCCCCAATGTCGTCCTTATCATCGCCGATGATCTGGGCTTCAGTGATATCGCGCCGTACGGCAGTGAGATCCAGACACCCGCCCTGTCGGCACTGGCGCAACGCGGCATCCGCTTCACCAACTACCACACCGCGGCCAGTTGCGCACCGACAAGAGGCATGCTGCTCACCGGCGTTGACAGCCATCGCAACGGTGTACCAAACATCCCGGAAACGATCCCGCCCGAGCAGGCGCAACACGCCAACTACCGCGGCACTCTGGGTCACAACGTGGTGACTGTGGCCAGTTTGCTACAGGAAGCGGGTTACCACACCTACCTCGCCGGTAAATGGCATCTGGGTAAAACGCCCGATTTACTCCCCTTTCGCCGGGGCTTTGAACGCACGGTTACCATGGCCGATACCGGCGCCGACAACTGGGAGCAAAAGCCCTACATCCCTATTTACAAGAAAGCCAACTGGTTTGCCGATGGTGAACCGTTTGAACTCCCCGAGGACTTTTACTCATCGCGCTTTCTGGTGGACAAGACTATCGAATACATCTCGTCCAATGCCGGTGATGGACAACCCTTTTTCGCCTACCTCCCTTTTCAGGCTGTGCACATACCGGTGCAGGCACCACAGGCGTTCACCGACAAATACATGGAAACCTACAATGAGGGCTGGGAGGTATTGCGAAAGCAACGCCAGGCGCGCGCAGAGCAACTGGGGATAATCGCTCCGGGCACCGACATGGTGGACATGTCGACAACCGCGGATTGGGAATCCTATACCGCGGAGGAACAGCGGTACCATGCCAAACGCATGGCGGTATACGCCGGCATGATCGACGCAATGGATCATCACATCGGCAGGCTCATCAACTACCTGAAGCAAACCGGCCAGTACGAAAATACAGTATTCATCTTCACCTCTGACAACGGCAGTGAGGCCTCTGGTGGCGATGACCCCCGCAGTGTGGCAATGAAAATTGCCCTTGCAGAACAAGGGTATGTGAATGACTACGACACGCTCGGTTTAAAAGGCAGTTTCAATACGATAGGCCCCAGTTTCGCCAGTGCCGCAGCCTCTCCACTGGGCTTCTACAAATTCTATGCCGGGGAAGGCGGTATGCGTGTACCGCTAATAATTGCCGGCAAGCGTATCCCTTCATCAGCTCGATTGACCAACGCATTGGCCTATGTCACCGATATAACGCCGACCATTCTCGATTTGACAGGTGTTAGTCCGCCGTCAGAACGTTTTGGCGGCCACCCGGTAGAGCCGATTGTGGGACGCAGCCTGTTGCCACTTGTACGCGGAGACGTCGAACGGGTCTATTCTGAAACAGACACCATTGGTTATGAGCTTGGGGGCAACTCCGCTCTTTTTCAGGGCGATTACAAGATCGTACTGAACATACCCCCGGTGGGAGACAACGAGTGGCATCTATACAATATTGTGAAAGACCCAGGGGAAACCAGGGACCTGAAAGAGCAGATGCCGGAACGTTTTGAGAGAATGCTGGCCCACTACCGGCAATACACCATAGACAATAATGTGCTGCCACTGCCGGCAAATTACAACCCGGCGTTCCAGGGCATTGCCAATGGCACACTGGATCGCTTCGGCTCACAGATACTACTGGGATTGCTATCCCTGATCGTATTGCTGCCGTTTTACCTTGCTTATCGGAGCAAAAAATAGCGGTTTTCAGCGCATTGGCATTCTGGCCGAAGCCAAAAATTGCTTGGCGCTGAAATACTTCTTCTACTAAGATTGAAACGCTTCCGGGATGTCACATCCCGCGCAATCAAATACGCTAAGAGGACCCTGTCATGCTGATACACCGTTCACGCCTGGTTATTGCTGCAGCTGTTTCTATTCTGCTTTCTGCCTGCGCTTCCGGACCACCTTTTATCGACCAGATGCAAGCGACGGCGATAGATATGGCCGAACGCCGCGGCGCCTTTGAGATGAACTGCCCGGCAGCGAAAGGCGAGATTATTTCCAGCGAAACATTGCAACCGATATCGTTCCGTTGGGGCTACGAGCGCGCCGAGTACACTGTGGGTGTGACAGGTTGTAGTAAGCGCAACAGCTATGTGGTGATTTGCCCTGACAACGGCAGCAAATCCTGTTTTGCGGGCGCTTCCCGCGTGGACACAATGCAATAAACCAGGGTAAAAAAACTATGACTGTAACCTTGGGAACCCCGTTAAGCCCCAGCGCCAAGAAAGTCCTCTTTTGTGGCGCCGGTGAACTCGGCAAGGAAGTCGCTATCGAACTGCAGCGACTGGGCGTGGAGGTGATAGCGCTCGATCGCTACGCCAACGCTCCCGCGATGCAAGTGGCCCATCGCTCACATATAGTCGACATGCTCGATGGCAAGGCTCTGCGTCAAGTGATCGAAGCGGAAAAGCCCGACTTGATTGTCCCCGAGATCGAAGCCATTGCGACAGATACGCTGGCTGAGCTTGAGACAGAGGGTTTCACTGTTATTCCAACGGCAAAGGCCACACAGCTCACAATGAATCGCGAGGGCATTCGACGCCTTGCTGCAGAGGAACTGGGTCTTGAGACGAGCACCTACCACTTTGCACAAAGCAGGGAGGAATACCTTAAGGCCGTTAGAGACATAGGCCTACCCTGCATTGTCAAACCCATTATGAGTTCCTCCGGTAAGGGACAGTCATTGCTACGGGATGAAAAAGAGCTCGAGCAGGCCTGGCAGTACGCGCAGGAAGGAGGGCGTGCGGGCAAGGGTAAAGTCATCGTGGAGGGTTTTGTAGATTTCGATTTTGAAATTACGCTGCTGACTGTGCGTCATCGCGATGGCACATCATTCTGCGCTCCAATCGGTCACAGGCAGGAGGCGGGGGACTATCGGGAATCCTGGCAGCCACAGGCCATGTCCGCGAAGGCCTTGTCCAGCGCACAGCAAATGGCTGAAAAAGTCACCACCGCTCTGGGCGGCCGCGGGCTGTTTGGCGTGGAGTTTTTTATCAAGGGTGATGAGGTGATTTTCAGTGAAGTGTCTCCGCGCCCCCATGACACCGGGTTGGTGACACTGGTGTCGCAGGATCTCTCCGAGTTCGCGCTGCATGCACGTGCAATTCTCGACTTGCCCATTCCCGCGATCAAACAAATTGGCCCCAGCGCATCCAGCGTGATCCTGGTCACCGGCGAGAGTAAAGACGTACGGTTTGGCAATCTGGAAAAAGCGCTTGCCACTGTCGATACTCAACTGCGTTTGTTTGGCAAACCGGAAGTTTCCGGGTCCCGCCGCATGGGGGTTGCTCTGGCAGTCGCTGATACGATCGAGCAAGCACGCGAAAAGGCCAATGCCAGTGCCGCGGCAGTGGATGTCACGCTGTAGCGCTAGAAACGGCTAACCCACACACCAACGTCCAGCGTAGATTGCGCCGCCCCCCTGAACGTACCGGAGACCGGTGGCACAGATTCTGGCAGGTGCGCCACCGCAACCGGAAAATGATCCGCGCCCACTATATCGCCAATCGTGGGGTCGAACCCTAACCAGCCAGCGCCTGGAAGATAAATCTCGGCCCACGCATGGGTGGAGCCAATTCCCGTCACATAAGGCGCATGCAGATAACCGCTGACAAAACGGGCAGCCAGCCCAAGGCTTTGTGCCGCCTGCATAAACAGGTAGGCAAAATCACGGCAGGAACCTGTACCGCCCTGAAGAGTCTGCTTAGCCGTTTGCACGCCTGGCTCTTCACGTACGCGATACTCACAGGTGGCGTTGATGTGCTGGGCCATGCGCTGCAGCAATGCGTAGGTCTGCACGGTTTCCGACTCCTGCCAGAAGCTGCTAACCCAGGCGCGAAGCTCTCTCCCTGCTCCGTGTTCCTCAGGCTGCAGGTATGGCGTCAGCAATACCGCATCCTCGGCCTGATAGTTGAACGGGTAGTTCAGCGCGTAGTCAGCCACGATAAAGTCCAACGGGTCTTCATTATACTGCTGAACAATGACCTCGCTCTCTATCGCCAGTTGCTGTGTCCGCGACGGTTTGAAACTGGCCACCGCCACAGAGTTGCCCTCAACATCGCGGTGCCACTTGATCGTCGCATCGGGCCTGACTCGCAGGTTGAACGACTGAATTCTCTGTGTGTGATCTTCCCGCGGGCGCAGCAATAGCTCATGTGTACCGAGCGTCACCGGATCGGAGAAGTTGTAATAGGTATGGTGAATAATTTTATAGCACTGCATGGTTCATCCGCGAAGTTATCTGGGCAGCTATCCTAATTGCTCTCGTGAGCAAACCAGCCCGTACCGATTGCATTATGAACATCCACCAGCTGTAACTGTAGTGTGTCTATGTAGTCGTGCAGAGCCGGGCCAGCCAACGTACTGAAGTCTGTCTCCCGCAACTGCCGACGCAGGTTTGCCGCCACTTCCAGTGCACTTTTATGCTCAGGCAGCAATTTCATGCTGTTCTCTATTTGCAGCAGAGCGTGCGTGACCGCCCGTGGGAACACTGTACTCTGAAACAGGAAAGCCAGCACTCCCTCGCGGTCCACACTGCGACGAACGTTCTGTCGATACATTTGATAAGCGCTGAGAGATTGCAGAACGCTGATCCACAGCACATTGCGAAACGGCGATGTTTCGTCGACATTACCCATCAACCCCGCTGATGCCGCGTCGATAATTCGCGTACTCATATCGGCGCGCTCCAGATTCCTGCCCAAGCGAACAAACTGATAGGCAGCATCCTGATTCATCGAACCGGCAAGCAATCCGGTGACCTGCTGACAGGATTGCACGATGTTATTGAGCACAGAGTGCCGCATACCTCGTGGCAAATCCTTGTTGCTGCGCCGCGCCACACTGAGATACAGGCTGTTTACCCGCTCCCAGGTCTCGCTCGGCAATATCTCACGAGTCGTCCGCATATTCTCCCGTGCGCCGGCAAGCGAGCTGATAATCGAGGAGGGATTCTCGCGCTCGCCGAAGACAAAACTGATAATGTTCTTCTCTGTGGCAGCACCGGGCAAGCTGGCAAAAGCTTCCTCTGCTCCCAACACCTGTAGCAACAAATCCCAACTCGGCTGCACCTCTTTGGGTAGATCCAGCACGGCATTGTGTCGCACCAGTATCAGGCGTGCGGTATTTTCCGTACGCTCCATGAAACGACCCAACCAGTAAACCCGCTCTGCGACTCTCGATAACATCAGCTGGCCTCCGTATCGACAATCCAGGTGTCTTTACTGCCACCCCCCTGCGAGGAATTCACCACCAGCGACCCTTTTCGCAGGGCTACTCGCGTCAGCCCTCCGGGTGTCACATAGTGGTTCTTGCCCTGCAGTATAAAAGGCCTCAGATCGAGGTGCCTGGGCTCTATATTATTACCGCACAACGTGGGCGCCGTAGACAGTTTCAACGCCGGTTGTGCCATGTAGTTCCGCGGGTTTTTCTTGATCAAATCAGTAAACAGCGCCAGTTCTTTCTTGGTCGCAGCGGGCCCTATCAGCATGCCGTAGCCACCGGACTCATTGGCCGGTTTCACGACCATGGTGGCGAGGTTTTCCAGCACATGTTGGCGCTGCACTGGATCAACGCACAAAAAGGAGGGGACATTGGGAATGATCGGGTCCTCATCCAGGTAGTACTTGATAATGTCGGGCACAAACGTATAGATCACCTTGTCGTCGGCAACGCCAGCACCGGGTGCATTGGCCAGACCCACATTGCCCTTACGCCATGCGCGGAACAATCCCGGTGTGCCCAGTGTTGATTCGGGGCGAAACACTTCCGGATCAAGGTAATCGTCGTTGATACGCCGGTATATGACATCCACGCGGGCAAGGCCGCGTATCGTTTTCATGTACACCTTGTCATCGCTGCCAACCACCAGATCGGCGCCTTCGACCAGCTCCGCGCCCATACGTTGCGCGAGGTAGGCGTGCTCGAAGTAGGCCGAGTTAAAAATACCCGGTGTCATCACCACAATTTCAGGGTGGGCGACGCGACGCGGCGACAGCGAGGTCAGCATATCGAATAACTGCGACGGGTAATCGGCAACGGGTTGGATAGAATTTCGTTCAAACAGCTGCGGCAATACGCGCTTGGAGATTGCACGATTCTCCAGCATGTAGGACACACCGGATGGCACGCGAAGATTATCTTCCAATACGTACACGGTGCCATCAGCATCGCGCACCAGATCAGAGCCACAAACATGGGACCACACCCCGTGGCGCGGTTTGGCACCGACACACTCCTTCAGGAACTCTGGAGAGCTGTCGATAATTTCCCTGGGCATCACCCTGTCTTTCAGAATCCGCTGTTTATTGTAGATATCATCAATAAACAGGTTGAGTGCCGTAAGCCTCTGGATCAAGCCACGCTCCAAAACCTGCCACTCCTTCAGTGGAATAATTCGAGGAATAATGTCCATCGGCCATGAGCGGTCAATGTTCTGTCCTTCACTGTATACCGTGAAGGTGATGCCCATTTCCTGAATGGCCAGATCGGCGGCCTGCTGTCTGGAGATCAGATGTTTGATCGTCTGTTTGCGCATAAACGCAGCCAGACTGCGCGTGGCAGGACGCGCTCGTCCGGGAGCGCTGATAATTTCGTCGTAGAATTCACCCGGATCGTAGTTGGTCCAGTCGATGGTCGCGCGCGGACGGGCACGCGTGTAGGGCTTCGGGGAAGTGATTCTGGATTGCGCCATTACTACAATTTCCTCCTGCGCCTGGCCACAGCCGTCACGCGAATGTACTCGCCCCCCGCCAGACAGGAAAGGTTACGAATAACGCATCCTATTGCACAATGGAGGACATCACCCACTAGCAAAACTGTAAACAACTTGGCAAAACCAGCGGATCGACGGCACACGGGCGGCAGGTGGAGCCCAGCGCAGCAAATAATTCAGCGCTCCACCAGCTCCACGCGACGATTCTTTTCCTTGCCCGTGTCCTGTCCGTTGGAAAAAACGGGAGACAGCGGGCCGATACCGTGCGGCTCCAACCTGTCGGGCGCTATATCAAAACGCTCCTGCAACGCGGCAACGACCGCAGCAGCACGGTCGTTAGACAACTTACTGTTGTACGCAAAAGTGCCCACCGAATCCGTGTGGCCTACCACATAGAAGGATTTGTCCGGATTGTCCTTGAGAAACCCGGCAATCACTTCAAGTGCAGGGTCGGACTCGGGCTTGAGGGTCGCTTTATCAAATTCAAAAACAATACCATCGAGCACTACACGGCCGTACTCCTGCAGATCAGCGCCCATCGCTTCGGCATCGACCACTACCAACCCGGTTTCAGCAGCCTCAACCTCAATAATATCGATCAGCGTCCCTACATAATCAGCTGAATGCTGCTCGACACCGATGATAACGTACACAGTGCCCGCGGCGCGCTCCTTCTTGGCCACAATGGCGCCGGCGCCACCTGACGAGGAAGTACCGGCAAAGAAGGTACCGACTTCGCCCGGTTTAGTGGTGGGATTCGCAATGAAATAGACCTCCGTCCAACTGCGACTACCCACGTGCACACCATTGCGGGAGGGGGACACGCCCTTGCCGAGGATTTCGAAATCCTGTTCCTGCAATGCCCTGAGGTAATTGAGGTAGAACTCAGCGAACGTGCGATCAGTACCCTTGTAGCGGTAGAAAGTCCGCGTGACTCTCCCCTGTGTGTCTATCCAGTCTTTGATCGTGCGGTAACCGGCAACTTCACCCACGGGCACCCGAAAAGGCATGTAATTTTCGATTTGCTGCCAGAGGATCTCCTGCCCCGGATACCGGGTGATCAGGCCGTGCTCCTGCACTCCCTCTATATCTGCGGCCTGGACGGCACCAACAAAGCCGAGACCCGACAGTAACAACACTAGAACCCATCTCATGCGCACCATGCCAACTCCCTCCTGTTTCACACTATTCTTACCCATACTTGCCGGCTATTCAAACCTCACTCTTTGGCGCCGTGAAAAGGGTGCTTCACGCGCGACCGCTTACTGACGATACGCCACACCCAAGGCAGGCCCCATACCCTTTTCGCGTGCGCTATCCACAGTAAAACACAAAAATGAGGTACGTTTTGGTGCATGCACTGGTTACACTTGCCTGTGCTGTTGCCCGGTTATCCGGCGACGCCAACGACGCGTACCCATGAAGGAACCCCTATGTACACCTTGCAACACAGACTTTCGCGCCTCACAGCGGCATTCTCATTACTGCTTTTTATTCAGGCAGACAGCGCATTCGCTAACGAGGACAGTAAACCGCTGCTGGGAGACTGGGGCGTTGAAACACAACACATTTCTTCCTCCGTATCGCCCGGGGATGACTTTTTCACCTATGTCAACGAGGGCTGGATCAAGCAGGCAGAATTTCCAGAGGGAATGCCAAGAATGGATTCCTTTACCGAAGTGTATCTGCGCAGCGAAAGCCAGGTTCAAAGTATTATTGAGGATTTGCTGGCCGAGGATACACAACGTAACCAGGATGGCGATCAGTTAGCAGCGCTCTACCAGAGCTACATGGATGTATCGCGCATCGAAGCACTGGGCCTGAAACCGTTGCAAGGCGAACTGGACGCTGTAATGAACATAACAACGCCAGCCGATATTGCCCGCGCGATGGCAAAGCCCCTGCACAGCTCCGTGATTGGCATGGGTGTGGAGCTCGATCAAAAGAATCCAGACAGCTATATTCTGTACCTGGGGCAAAGTGGCCTCGGCCTGCCAGGCCGTGAGTATTACCTTAGCGATGAACCGCCATTTCCTGAACACCGTAAAGCCTATTCGGCCTACATCGAAGGCGTGCTTGCACGCGCAGACATAGATCAACCAGGCAAGCGCGCCGAGCAGATACTGAAATTTGAAACAGAGATAGCACGTCGCCACTGGACGCCAGAACAGCGCCGCGATCGCCTGAAAAACTACCAACCCATGAACCGCAAGCAATTGCTGGCGTTTGCCCCGGGCTTTGATTGGCAAGCCTTTTTCGAGGCCGGCCAGGTAGCAGATCAAGACAACTTCATTGTCACCTCCGACACCGCCATTCAAGCAATTGCCGCACTGGTAGAGCAGACACCGGTGGATGTATTGCGCTCCTATCTGGCGTTCCATTTTATCGATAATCAGGCGCCGTATTTGTCCAATGATTTTCGCGATGCCAATTTCGAGTTTTTCAAGCACACCTTGTATGGAATAGAGCAACAACGCCCACGAGATCTCAGCGCACTGGCATATGTGAGTTCGAACCTGGGTGAGGTTTTGGGCCGTCTCTATGTCGACCGCTATTTTCCCGCCGAGAACAAGGCGCTTATGGAGGAGTACATTCATTTCATTCGTGAATCGTTCCGTCAGCGTATCGAGCAATCCCCCTGGATGGACAAGGCCACCAAAACGGAAGCTCTGGCAAAACTGGACGCTTTCATCGCGAAAATTGGCTACCCCGATCAGTGGCGGGACCTGAGTGTTATTGATATCAAGGCCGATGACCTGATTGGCAACAATCGGCGCATCTACGATTGGTATATCGCCGACTCGCTGGCCAGACTGGGCCAACCCCGACGCAAATGGGAATGGGCACTCAGCCCACAAACCGTTAATGCTTACTATTCATCATCCCGCAATGAAATTGTATTTCCCGCCGCTATTCTGCAACCGCCTTTCTTTGACCCGCAAGCAGACCCAGCCGTCAACTATGCCGCCATCGGCGCAGTCATCGGCCACGAAATGGGCCACGGTTTTGACGACCAGGGCAGCCGTTCTGACGGCAAAGGTGTTTTGCGGGACTGGTGGACTGAGGATTCCCGCGCGCATTTTGAAACCCGCACCCAGAAACTCGTCGACCAGTACGACAGCTATGAGCCAATCGCCGGCACTAACATCAACGGTCAGCTGACCCTGGGTGAAAATATCGGTGATCTGGGAGGCCTGACCATCGCCTACGATGCTTACCAGAATTACCTCAAAGACAAACACGATGGCGAAGCGCCGGTTATCGACGGCGTGACCGGAGACCAGCGGTTCTTCATGGCCTGGGCCCAGGTCTGGCGTGGCATTCAGACTGAGGATTTCCTGCGCAGTAAACTGCTGACGGACCCGCACAGCCCTGGCTCGTACCGCGTGAACGGTATCGTGCGTAACCTGGACCCGTGGTACGAGGCTTTCGAGGTCACTCCCGAGGACGATCTTTTCCTGACACCACAGGAGCGCGTCAGGATCTGGTAACACTTAGCGGCGGATCTTCAGTCTAACTTTGATGCCCAAATGGCCAGTTTGTGCTTCATCGTTAGCTGGGAAATCTTATCCTGTGGCAGCGGCTGAATGACTTTGTCGTGAACCAACAGGCGGTAGATGTACTCGATTTTCTCCGTCGCTGAATCCGTTGGTTCAAATTCAACCACCCCCCTGTCTTCGCCGTATTTCATTCCTGCTGCGATGGCCTTTTTTACCAGTTCCTTCTCATTCTTCAGTTTCTTCATACGGACAGGCCCTATTGGCGTTTGGAGCGAACCCCATTACACAGACACCGACTAATTTGAGTACCCCGGCGGCACCGCCTACAGGGATACTTCATACCCTACTTCGATTGCTCCTGAACTGAGAATTGCGGCACGCAGCCCGGTATGCGCCAGATGGGGCAACACCTTTGGGTTTACCGTGGCGGCAAGATGAGCGCAGGGTTCACAGCGCTCTATACCCAGAAATTTCACGGGCCCAATGGAAAACTCCCGTCCTATCAGATCCTGCAACTGAACACCCCGGGTGACGATGTTCCTGCGGACATCACCGTAACCTAAAGCCTCGTGCTGTGCAGCGTTGAACGCATCTATTTCCTCGGCAGCGATAAAAGTCACTTCGCTTTTTCGATTTCCTGCCAATTGCTTTGAAAAAGTACCCTCGCCGTCATAGTACCGGTCTCCCACCACGCCCTTACCCGCCTCAAGCTGGGCAGATGGATGAAGCGTTGCCGCCGCGCCTCTTTGTGCAATGTATATTGCCATAATACGCGCTGTCATAATCGCTCCTCAGGCCGCGGCGCTTGCACACCGATATCGGTCCAGACCGCCAATTCGTTGCCGCTTGGCTCCTTGAAATGAAAACGGCGACCGCCAGGAAACGGGAATATCGGTTGAACGATAACGCCGCCAGCCTGCTCGATTCTAGCCTGCAAGGATTCTATGGCATCAGAATAAAGTACCACCAGAACAGCACCGGACTCTACAGTGGAGGACTGTTCGGATTGGTAAAAGCCGCCATCAACACCTTGATCCGAGAAAGCCGTGTAACCGGGGCCGTAGTCTTCAAATGTCCAGCCAAACACGGTAGTGAAAAAGGCCTTCGTTGCCGCAATATCCGTCGCTGGAAATTCGATATAGTTGATCTTATTGCTGCTATTCATCACTCGTTCAATCCGGCAGAAAAACGTCAGACATCGTGGTAAGGCAAGCGCATTGCTTGTAACACCAGCGTGGCTTGACCGACTGAATCTTTAGCCGGGTGTACCCACTGAAACCTTATACCTGTCTCCATCCATACTAGGAGTTTCTTGCTGACTTGTCATACCCTTTCACAGCCGGACTGCACGCAAGCGACACGCTACCCACAAGTTGCAATTGATGAAATACTACCGCCTCCTCCAACACCGTGATAATGCACTATGAAGACAAATATCGGCCTATTGCTGGCAAAACGCGCACAGATTTGCCCCAACCGTGAAGCCATAGTCGAGTTCGAACGCAATCGCCGCTTCACGTTTGCCCAACTAAACACCCGCGCCAACCGCATGGCAAACGCATTGCTAGACAGAGGCATCCGTCCGGGCGACCGGGTGGCGTCTCTACTTAAAAACAGCGTGGAGTTTGTCGAGACCTATTTCGCTGTCGCCAAAATCGGGGCGGTGATGGTACCGGTAAACTGGCGCCTGGTGCCGGCGGAAATCGCCTATATCCTGCAAAACTCTGGCACTAAAGCCCTGGTGTACGATTCAGACTTCGACGCTGCCGCAAACCCCCTACACAGCGGCGAACACGGAGAACTCGCCGTCGAACAGTGGGTGCGCCGTGAAAATGGCGACTCTGGCGCGCCGCAGTGGGCACTGGATTACGATGCCTTTGCCGCTGCAGCCGCAACCACAGAGCCACCGATAGGTGCCTGGGATGACGACAATCTTTTTATTATGTACACCTCAGGCACCACGGGACGCCCCAAGGGTGCAGTGCACAGCCACGAGGGTATGCTGTGGTCCCAGCTTACCAGCATGAGCACATCTGACATGCGCGATGGTGATCGCTGGTTATTGGCGCTGCCCATGTTTCATGTCGGCTGCCTCAGCCCCACGTCGCTACTGGTACACCGCGGTGGCACCGGGGTCATCATGCGGGAGCTGGATATCGGCGCAATGTTCCGCTGCATCGCACAGGAGAAAGTCACGATATTCATGGCAGTTCCCGCGCTACTGCAGTTTATGCTGATGACGCCTGAGCGCGAGCAGAACGATATCTCCTCGGTGCGCTGGATCGCTACCGGCGCCGCACCGGTGCCGATATCGCTGCTGCACGATTATGAAGCCTTGGGCATTCGAATATTCCAGGCCTACGGCCTCACTGAATCCTGTGGTCCGGGCACCCTGCTGTTGCACGAAGACGCGGAAGCCAAAGTCGGTTCCTGCGGTCGCCCGCAAATGCATACCGAGATCAAGATAGTCGACAGCGACGGCAATACCATTCCAATGGGATCTGAGCAGGCCGGTGAACTACTGGTCGGCGGCCGTCACATGATGAAGGAGTACTGGAACAACCCGGAGGCTACCGCTGAGACCCTGAGGGATGGCTGGTTACATACCGGCGACATCTGTACCTGGGACAGTGAAGGCTTCGTGACTATCTGTGACCGCATGAAAGACATGATTATCTCCGGCGGCGAGAACATCTACCCGGCAGAGTTGGAAAACGTGCTCGCAGCCTGCCCGGAAGTGCAGGAGGCGGCGGTGATCGGCGTGGCTTCACAAAAATGGGGGGAAACACCACTGGCCCTGGTCGTCCCGGCGGCCGGAACCTCACCCACGCCCGAATCCCTGAAGGCATACTGCAAAGCGAACCTGGCGGGATACAAAGTACCGCAGCTTTATGAGCTGGTCGAAACCCTGCCCAGAAATCCGTCTGGAAAATTGCTGAAACCCGAGCTGCGCGAGCAGTACCCAGGCCCCGCGCCATTTTAGGGTCGTGAACAACTAGCGTTCAGCATCACCCAGATACGCATAGGCTTGACGCAACTCCCGCTTGAGCACTTTGCCGATGGAGCTCTTGGGTAGATCGTCGGCAAACACCAGTTGACTGATGCGCTGGAGCTTCCCCAGCTTGCCGTTCGCCCACTCTTTGAGCGTTGTCTCATCACTCGTTGCGCCCGGCTCGCGCACCACAATTGCCAGCGGTGTCTCACCCCATGCATTACTGGGCAATGCCACCACTGCCACCTCGTGAATCTCGGGGTGCTCCAGTAAGACCAGTTCCAGATCCGTGGCATAAACATTGAAACCACCGGAAATAATCATGTCCTTACGGCGGTCCGAGAGGTACAGCCAGCCGTCCTCATCGAGATACCCGACATCGCCACTGCGGTAATAGAGGAGACCGTCGGTGTCGTACCAGTGCATTTCAGTATTGGCCTCTTCACGATTCAGGTAGCCATCGCTCATACTGCCCGAACGACCGACAATTTCTCCTATTTCACCCACCGGCAGTGCCCGGCCCTGCTCATCGATAATTTTCAGTACAGCGCCAGGCAGCGCGGGCCCCACAGAACCCAGTTTGCTCTGTTGCCGCGCGATACTGCCGATAAATAGCGTGCCAACGCCGCCCTCGGTAAGCCCGTAAAACTCCACCAACTCGCCGGGGAAATTATCGATAACATCAGATTTTAGCGCGGCTCGCAGTGGCGCACTGGTGCTGAATTTGACCTGTAAGCTGGACAGATCATAGTCACCGAAGCTGTCCAGCCCCATGATGCGGTCGTATTGCACAGGCACCAGCATCACAGCGCTGACGCGGTGTTGTTGGATAAGCTGCAAAGCACCGGCTGCATCAAATTTTGGCATGATGACCATCGTCCCACCGGCACAGAGTGTAGGCCACCAGGTGGTTATGGTGGTATTGGAATACAGGGGCGTCGCAACCAGAGTTACCGTATCGGCAGTGATACCCAAATTCATCAGACCAGTGCCCAGCGCCTGCCGTGTGCGATGGCTGTGCACAATCCCCTTGGGTATGCCGGTGGTGCCGGAGCTGTAAATAACATTGAATTCGGCATCGCCGCTCAGTGCAATTCCCGGTGCGCTATCCGCGTGTGTTGCCAGCCAGGATTCAAGTGCGCTGAACTGCTCGTCTTCAAAATCGAAACCGAGAAGACCTCCGGCCAGTATCTGTTCGTGATCTGTCAGGAACTGTGCTGTCAGTGCTGCCATATCGCGACTCACCACAAACACTTTGGCATTGCTGTCGCGCAACATCAGATCCAGACTCTGCTCGGAAATCATCGATTGCAGGGGCACAGCACAGGCCCCGGCGACCAGTATCGCCGCGAACATCTCAGAGTAGGCCATGCTGTTACGCGATAACAGGGCGACCCTGTCACCCGGCTGAACGCCTAATGCCACCAGACCATTGGCCATGCGATAGATACGCGAGATCGACTCCCCCCAGGTTCTGGCCCTGCCGTCTTCAAGCAGTGCAACCTTGTCTGGCTGCTGCACGCGCAGCGACTCCAGAAGGCTCGGCAAGGCCATATCCACTTCGAACGGTACGAATACTTTGTCACTGCTTGCAGCTTGCTTAGTCATAGATCAGGATTCACGATTGATAGATGATGCATTTTTCCCGATACTGTAAGGGTTTAGGGGTGAGTATACAAAGCGTTAAGGGCGGAATGGGGGTTGCAGGCCGGACATTCGGCAATTGCATCCCTGCCAAGTAAAAGGAAGCTTCAATGCGTCGTGGTTTAATCTTCAGTGTGTCTCTGGTTCTACTGGTTTTCTGTTCTATCGGCAACTCCGCCGATGACCCGGCGACCGATAGTACTTCCGCCGACACAGCGTATCCTGTCGAGGACTACGCCGCTGATGAGTATCCTGTCGAAGAATATACGGTAGACGAATTCACTATCGACGAGGCCTCCACAGACACCACCTACGAAGCGGACGAGCTTACAGATGAAGCGGCCCCCACCAGCGAAGCCGCTGACACAACTCCGGTTGAACCGTTAAACCCACCATTGAAAGCGCTGATCCTCACCAGCCCCGGCGTATATCACAACTATGAGCAGCAAACCTGGGATCTCGCACACGGGATTGTCGAGCGCGCCAATGTTCGATTTGATGTCTCTCTGGCCGAACCGGAGCGCTGGAAAACCACGGATTACTCCGACGGCTATGATGTTCTTATCTACAACATTTGCATGGCGGACAACCAGGACGCCGAGTTGATAGCCAATATGCGCCGCCAGACAGAAGAACTGGGGGTGCCCGCCCTGATCATCCACTGCACCACGCACTCTTTCAGGGATACCGAGCTCTGGTGGCCTCTGTACGGCCTGAAAACGAAAGCGCACGAACCCGAACGTGCGCTGCGGCAGATCCAGAATGGGCCACACCCGATTCTCACCGGCATCCCCGAAGACTGGGTCCTGCCCCAGGATGAGTTGTACATTAACCTGGATTTCACCGGGCAGAGCCTGTTGTCCACTATTGGAGAGGACGGAGCGCCGCACACCACAGGCTGGCTTGATTACCAGGGGTTAACACCGATATTCGGTACCACGCTGGGGCACAGCGAAGAAACCATGAAGAACAGCGCCTATCAACAACTCATTGCCAACGCCGTACTTTTTGTCACAGGTAACCTGTCGAGTGACGGCCAACCCCTGCCAGGTATGGGGCCTGTGGGCGACGGAATGGATATCTTTGACAACTTTTCAGCGCCTGAAGGTGTTAAATTTCTCGGCCGCGATGGCAAGGATTGCGCATATAGAAAGCTTATTCTCGCAGCCGCCCCCTGCTACCTCGGCTGCATATTGGATCCTTTCGAGTGGGGTGAGGAAACACGTGCCTGCAAGGAATCCTGTGACGCACACTTGCCACCATCAGACGAATTGATCAAAGCCTGCTCGCCGGGCAACTTGTAGAGACTCGGCGCGAGGGCTTCCCTCAAATTAAAGTCAGGATTGACTGTTTTATTTTTAGCATCCATACTTCCCCTCTAATTTTAAGTTCAACAGGGGATACCTCGTGACGGCACCCACCAAAACGGACACCCGAGCGCTTGCAGACATGGCGCTGTTTGATAACGACACGCTCAAATGTCCCTACCACTACGATAAATCCCTTCGCGAACAACAACCTGTCTATCGGGATCCGGCTTCTGGCGTATTTATCGTCTCCAGCTATGAACTGGTGCGCGAAGCACATAAAAACGATGCGGTGTTTTCAAACGAATTTACGCTGGCACTGGGTTCAGCCGCAGAGTTGGACGCCGATGTAAAAGCGGCCATGGATAAAACCTACAATCTGGGCAAAGGCACGCTGCTGACTGTGGATGACCCGGAGCACAAAGCCTATCGCGATATCGTCAGGGATTTCTTTCTGTCCAAGAACGTCGCGCGCTACCGCCCCTGGATCAGTGATCTCGCTGACAGTCTGATCAGCGATCTGCCCTTTGGGCAGCCCTTTGACTTTATTGAATCGTTCTCCCGACCTCTGCCGCTTTCGGTAATCATGCATGTGCTGGGTATTCCGCTGAGCATGATCGATGATGCGTTTCGTTGGACTGTCGCCAATGTGACCGTGCTGTCACAGGTCTCCGACAAACAAACGCTGCTGGAGGCCCATGCCGCAGTGAAAGAGGAGTACGACTGGTTCGTGACAGCGCTGGATGAACGCCGTAGCTCGCCCAGGGACGATCTGCTCAATCTGGTCGCACATGCCACTATCGATGGCCGCCCACTCACCATTGAGGAACAGTTGGGCCACTGCACACAATTTTTGGTAGCTGGCAATGAAACCACCACGGCGACGCTGGCAGAGGGCATACGTCAGCTATGCCTGAACCCTGATCAGGAAGCCGCTGTACGCGCCGACCGTTCACTCATTCCAAATCTGGTTGAAGAGACACTGCGTCTGGCTTCCCCCACTTCCAATATGTGGCGCATAA
Organism: Halioglobus japonicus; assembly: GCA_902705825.1. Taxonomy (GTDB): domain Bacteria; phylum Pseudomonadota; class Gammaproteobacteria; order Pseudomonadales; family Halieaceae; genus Marimicrobium. Next base: position 344,047 of record CACSIL010000023.1, read on the forward strand.
CAAAACAGGACCACACTCTCGGCGGTGTAGAGCTGCCTAAAGGCAGCATGGTGTTGCTGAAGTATTTTTCCGCCAACCACGACGAAGCACTGTTCCAATCACCGCTTGAATTCGACGTGACACGAGACAACGCCAAGCGTCACATCGCATTCGGCTTTGGCACGCACGTATGCATCGGCCAACATTTGTCACGCCTGGAGATGATTGTCGCCTGGGAGAAGCTGTTCGACGCCACCAGCAGCATGCGATTGAACTGTGAGCCCAATGAGTTGGAATACATGCCTAACATTCTGTTGCGCGGCCTGGAAACGCTCCCTGTCATCTTCGAGAAGTAGCACCAACAGCCGGCATCGATAGCTTCGATGCCTGAGGCACAACAACAGGTTCGGCAAGCGCAATAACAAAAAAAGCCCGCTGGCATCCATCCAGCGGGCTTTTTTGCTACAGCATTACATCACTTCAGGATCAGTCCACGTCCAGGTAACGCTCTGTCAACTTGTCGATAGACCAGGAGTCAGGTTTCTGGCTCGGCGGGTACTCTTTGAAGGTCGACAGGAACTGCGCCATTACTGCCATTCCCTTGTAACCCTGTGGCGCTTTGTCGATCATCCAGTCCCAGTAGGTGTTGGAGTTGTGATCGGCGCGCTCGAAAGGATCGCGGCGCAAGTTGAAAATCTTGAACATGCGCAGAGTAACAAAGGGTTCAGCCCAGAGCGCCATGGTTTTCGCGCGGTTCTCGGCAAACACCAGCTTCCAGTCATCCACCCTGATGCCAACCGGCATACCGCTGTCTTCCAGGTAGATATACTCACGGCGTGGAGCAGTTTCGACTTCTCCCGTCAGGTAGGGCAGGAAGTTGTAGCCATCGAGGTGAAGTTTGGCGTTCTTGCTGCCCACCTGCCGGCCTTTCAGCAAATCCTGCTTGATTGTCGTGTCACCGGCCATAGCCGCAAACGTTGGCATCCAGTCGAGGTGAGCCATAACCTGGTTGGATATCTGGTTAGGCTTGATCTTCGCGGGCCAGCGCACCATGGCAGGCACGCGGTAGGCGCCTTCCCAGTTGGTGTTCTTTTCACTGCGGAAGGGCGTAATCCCGGAATCGGGCCAGGTATTGAAATGCACGCCGTTATCCGTTGAGTAGAACACCAGCGTGTTTTCGGCGATGTCCAGTTCATCCAACTGATCGAGCATCTGCCCGACCAGTTTGTCGTGAGCTACCATCACATCGTTGTAAAAACCCTGACCGGAGAGTCCGACATTTTTTTCCGCGATATGCGTGCGAAAATGCATACCCGTGGTATTCAACCAGACGAAGAAAGGCTTGTCCTCATCCACCGCCTTGTCGATAAACTTCTTCGCCGCGGCTACAAATTCTTCGTCTGCTGTTTCCATGCGCTTGCGCGTCAGGGCACCGGTGTCCTCAATGCGTCCGTCAGCGTATGAGTGAATCACACCGCGCGGCCCAAACATTTTCTGGAATCCGGGGTCTGTGGGGTAATCGGGATCCTCAGGCTCTTCCTCTGCATTGAGGTGGTAAAGGTTCCCAAAGAACTCATCAAAGCCATGATTGGTCGGCAGAAAGATATCTTGGTCGCCGAGGTGATTCTTGCCGAACTGCCCCGTAGCGTAACCCTGCGCTTTGAGCACCTCAGCAATCGTGATATCGCGATCCTGCAGGCCGAGTTCCGATCCGGGTAGCCCCACCTTGGTCAACCCCGTGCGCAGACCGGATTGGCCGGTGATAAATGTGGAACGACCAGCGGTACAACTCTGGTCACCGTAGTAGTCGGTAAAACGGATACCTTCGTCCGCTATGCGATCGATGTTCGGCGTGTGGTAACCCATTATGCCATCGCTGTAGGCGCTGATATTGGTGATGCCGATATCGTCACCCCAGATCACCAGGATATTGGGTTTGTCCGCCGCCTGGGCTGATATTGCGAGGGCACAACCCAGCAAAAACAGCAGTGGCTTCATGATTTTTTGGTAGCTCATACTTTTTCCTTCTTCAAAATCGGATTGAGTTCGCTACCTGATCTACCGTGGCGCTGCTCTAATATGCGCTACCCAAAAGTGGGCGATCAGGGCGTTTAGTATGGCCCAATTTCGATAAAGTTCAATGACTGCAACCGCACCAATCCCACCCTGTGCCTCCACACCCAGCTGGCGCGCCAGCTGCACGCCACGTTACCGGCCCGCAGCCAGTGTCCAGACCTGATGGACAGGAATCGGCCTGTAAGGTTAATCCCTGTAGGTGATGCCCAGTCGAAACTCGCGTCCGGGTGCATCAAAACCTACGGCAGTTTCATATTCTTCGTCCAGTACATTATCCACCGACAGTTGCACTTGCCAGGCTTGTGCCATCTGCCACCGCAACACCCAGTCCAGACGGTGGTAGTCATCCAGTTGTTCCGTCACCTGTTCGCCAGTGTGGCGCGAGGCTGCCCATTGATGACCTGCATAAAGGTAATCAAGTGCGGTATCCCAATCTTCGTACACCTGCCACTGCGCGACCAGGCTGGCAGTCCACTCGGGCCTGCCGGTGAGAACAGATTCCTCATTCTTTACATCGATATCCGTGTAGGTCGCCTGGCTGCGCAAAAACAATACTGGAAGAGGCTGCCAATCGGCCTGCAACTCAACCCCGCTGGTCTGCACACTTTTGCGATTGACGTTGCGGAAGGTTTCGTCGTCGAAATCCACCAGGTCAGTGAAATCATTGTCGAACCAGGTTGCGCCCAACTGCAGGTTATCGGTTGCCGACCAGCTTGCACCCACATCCCAGCTCTCGCCCTTCTCCGGTTGTAGATCTGGATTGCCGACCAGCGCGTGGCCCAGTGCAAAAAAACTGGGCAGCTTGTAAGCCTCGCCCCAGTTTGCGGCCAGCGTGACACCACCACCCACTGTGTATCTGGCGCCCGCCTGAGCAGACGTTTCACTGTCGAATTGTTGCGGATCGTCGTAACGCAAGCTGGCCTGCAACAGTAAATCGACCAGCGGTGTCGCGGAGACATCGACAAACACCCCACGGGTGTCCCGATCCAACTCGAAATCAGAAGGCAGCCGGTCACCAAAATATTCGATATAGCCCTTGCTCTTACCTTCCTCGTGACGATACTCAGCGCCGACATTGGCCTCTATATTCGACGCCAGTTGCAGCGTGTTGATCCAGCGTATCTGGTCGCGGGTGAAGTCTGTCTCCGCGCCATTGGGCGGCACCTCTACATAGGGCGAAATGCCGGGTGAGCGGTAGTGCTCCTCCTGCTCAAAGCGGCTTGCTGTCAACGTGCTGCGCCACACCGGTGCGAGCTCCACGCCCCAGTCAAAAGCGAGAATATCCTGCGTGTACTTGCTGTCGTCCAATGCATCATAGAGCGCGTACTCAGGACCGCCACTCTGCTCCGGATAGGAACTGCGCTTGCCATCAATGTAACGGTAACTGATGCTCAGTGCCTGCGCATCGGAAGGTTGCCACCCCAGCCGCAGGTGAGCGCTGTCACTGTCCCGGGTACTGCCCGGCGTAGGCTCACCATCGTCACGACTGGCCAACTCTACAGTGTAGTTAAAATCACCGATACGACCGAGAGCACTGGCACCTACATCACTGTAATCGTGGTTGCCGCCTTCCATGTATGCCTGTTGCTCATGTCCCTCCTGCGGTCGGCGCGTGATGATATTGATAACCCCCGCCAGCGCATCCGAACCGTAGATCGCCGATTGCGCACCGCGCACCACTTCTATGCGATCCACCCTATTGGGGTTGATGTTGGCGAAGTCAAAGCCGCCACCGCGAAAATTGGTTGGGTCGTTCACGGCGACACCGTCTATCAGCACCAGTGTGAAGTTGGATTCGCCGCCGCGGATTGATACCGCCGTCAAACCACCCGGGCCACCCTGCGTCTCTACCAACAGCCCCGGCAACGTCTTCAGGATGTCGGCGACAGAGGTTTTGTTCAGCGCTGCAATCTGCTGCGCATCGAGAACCGACACTGAGGATGTCTGCGCCAGTTGTGGCGCCAATGTACCCGTCACTAGTACGTCTTCAATCGCGGGTTTGAATGCCGCCTCACTGGTGCTGGCCACCAGAGGCAAAATAACTATCGCCAGGGTTCTGTAGTGCATTATCGACTCATACCTTTGGGTCTTTCATTGCTCTGGCCAAACTCGTAACCTTGAGAACCAGAATGGGCTGCAACCTTGAACATCAACCCGTTACTTGCTTAAAGGAACGCTACCAGACTATGCTAATCAAAAGCTGTAACACGGTATTCCTGTTGGTTTATCTGTCATCTGCGGCTGTCCAGTATAACGACCCGGACGCGCTGCTATGGGTGGCAGTGTATCTGGCTGCCGCGTTGATGTGTGCCCTGCAGTTTCGTACCAACCCACCATCGTGGCTACCCCGCGTTCTGCTGGTAATCAGCGCCGTGTGGATGGGCGCGCTACTGCCCAGTATTGTCGGGCAGGTTTCCCTGCAAGAGATTTTCGCCTCTATCAGCATGAAAACACGGGCGGTGGAAGAGGCCCGTGAAATCGGTGGGCTGCTTCTTGTCAGTTTGTGGGCTGGCGTGCTCAGTTACCGCCAGCGCAAACGCTAATGCACTTCACCGCCGCGTGCTGAAGGCGACTTACTTCTTGCGTTTAACACGAATCTTCTCTCCCTTGCGGTGCAGAATCAGCGAATTCACTGAACCGTCAGGTTCTATCACAAACTGAATCTGCACATCCTCACCACCAGCGGCCGCGCCGAATGTGGTGGCATTAATCTCCTCCATTTTACCCGACCCGTACATCGGTACATTCACATGCAAGCCATCGGGTTTATCTTCAAAGGTGAAGGTCACAAAGCTGATAGAGAACTCACCCTCAAACCGCTTGAAACCGCGATCAAAGGGTACCTGTTCCAGCTCTTTAACGGTCCACGGTTGCATGCGATCAGCGCTGGCAGCGCGAATACCCGACACGACTTCGACGCTGACGGCATCTGCTTTATTGCCCCAGTTGCGCCGAATATAGGTCATCAACCCGGCCAGCGTAGCGTCATCCAGATCTTTCATGTGGCCGTGAGGCGGCATCACACCGTCAAAACTTGTCCCGTTCACTGTTACCGGACCGGTCATCCCCTGCAGGACGATACGACCGAGCCACTCCGGTGGCCCGGTAACCCAGGATGCTCCCGCCAGTGGCGGTGCCAGCCCGGCGGTACCCGCACCGTTTTCACCGTGACAGGCCGCACACTGTCCGTAGAATTTTTCACCCAGAGCCACCAGTTCCAGTTGCTCCGGACTCAGTGGTGTTATACCCAGCGCCAACTCATCACCCGGCCAGGTAAATGACACACGTGCAGCGAGCCGCGCATTCCACAGCGGATCGTCCTCACCCACTGAGCCATCGGCAAAAATCGGCGGAGGGCCTTCAAGTTGAGCGGGGACAAACCCCTGGCTGATTGAGACAGCCTCCATTCCGGTCAGCATGGCCATCTGCTGCCAGACGAGATCACCCGAGCGAGAAGCGGCCAGTGCCAGCAGATCCAGCAGTTCCGGGTCTGCAACGTCTGCAGACGTGAGATCACCGCGTATATCCCGGTAAGTGTTGTTAGACAGCGCAATCAGCACCTTCTCTGCACCCGGGCTTGCCTGTGCCAGCGCTTCCAGCGCCAGAATCTCGCGCAGGAAATCGAGTTCCTGTCCCGCCACGGCCCGCACCACTGCCTGACGCACATAGGGACTGGTAATATCGGCGGCCAGCAGCTCAGCCAGCGCTGTGCGCACGCTTGCATCGGCTGAGTGATCTGCCATGGCAAAAGCCAACTGCATGGACAGCGCTTCAGTCTGCCGGGCATCTGCCTCATCAACCTGAACACCAGTGTTGATCAATATCTGTTGTAGCTGCAGAAGATCGGCCACCTCCAGCAGTGAGCGGCCGGCGCGCAGGGCCTGCAGTTGTAGCTGCAGGTTGCCCGATTCGGCCAGTGTCAGTACTAACTCCCGCTGCAGTTCTCCCCGGCCCTGCAGCGTCCAGATTGCATGCAGAGCAGGAACCGTATTGTCTTCATTGGTCTCAGCGGCCAATGCCACCATGTTCAACGCCGCAGTCAGGTCACCGTCGCGAGCCAGCAGCAGGCGCTGCGCGGTATCACGCACCCAACCGTTAGGATCAGACAGGGCCGCAACCAGCTCTTCATCGCTGGCTGTTGCGAGGTCGGGAAGATCGCGGCCGGCCTTGCCTTCGGTGTGACGTATGCGCCAGATTCTGCCCATCCCGATGGGGGATTCCAGATCGCGCTGGAAGACCTGCTCGCGCAGTTCATCGGTCATGTAATAGACATCCTGTGCGATGCCTCGATACATGTCGATGACATAGAGTGCGCCGTCGGGGCCGTTGGTGGTGTCCACTGGCCGAAAGCGCTCGTCAGTGGAGCCCAGAAAATCCCGCTGCCCCCATTTCTCGTCATCGTAGAGGCGCTGTGTGGCCTTGAGCGCCATGCCCTCCTCGCTCATCGCGAACTGGGCGACAACATTGCCCGCCACTTCCGGCACGAACACATCCGACTGATATTTGTCCGGGAACTGATCGCCGCGATAGGACACCAGACCACTGACGCCGGTGGCGTTACGCAGCCGGCCGTCCTCGCGCAAAGTGCTGTCCAGATAAGCGCGATTGACGCCGGGATTGACCCGCACAGAAAAGACATCCGCAGGTTCGGTCAGGTTGACGCCCAGACCCTCCATAACAACCTGCAATTCCGGTCGCACCAGATCTTCGGCTGCGAAGAAATCGGCCTGTACCCAGGTGGAATTGTGGTTGTAGAGCAGGCGACCGACATTGTCTTTGGCAATGCCCCACTGACCGCGGTTCAAACCCTCCCGTTCAACCAGTTCACCGTCAACTATGCGCAGGCTGCGGCTGGATTTAGAGTTGTAGAGCCAGTTGTCCAGGCCCTGCATCAGGCCGTTTTCCATGTGCTCGACATTGGCATCTGCCACCGCGGTGGCATAACTGCCGATACTGCGCTTGTTCTCACACAGCGACGCTTTCTCGGGTAATTCACACAACCAAAGGTGGGGAGGCTCACCGATCAGCACACCTTCATTGACCACCGCCACCGCGCGAGGGTTCACCAGTTCGCCCAGGAACACCTCGCTGGTATCCATTTGTCCGTCACCGTCGGTGTCCTCCAGGCGCACCACCTGCCCAACCGGCTCTTCGCTGCCTGTCCCATAGGCATCGCGCATATAGCCGCGCATTTCCACCACGTAGAGGCGGCCATACTCATCCCAGGACATCGCCACCGGGTCTTCAACCAGCGGTTCAGCGGCGACCAGCTCTATCTCAAAGCCCGGTGCGATACTGAAGGCCTGCTGCGCTTCTTCGGGAGACAATACCGGAGCGGGCTTGTTGTCCAGCGTCTGGTAGAACAGCGGCTTGCCATCGCTCTGAGTGAGTGCAAACCAGTCGATGTCGGCGATCTGAAAATCATCGCCACAGCGCGCGGGCTGGATCCGCAACTGTCCGCGCTCCGGCAGGCCGGTATCGTACAAACGCAGTGCATCCACTTCATCCACGGTCAGTGTAATCGCGCCATCCATGGTGACACCGACAAAGCGGTGCTGATCGGCCTGGGTCAGATCGACGGGATCGCTGAGTTGCTCGCCCGCCGGCGTCACTACACGGCCCTCGGCGCGGTCGGCATATATCTTGACCTCGGCAAAGCTCGGCTCGGTTCCACTGTCGGCGGCCAGATAGCGCATACGGATGATCGTGGGCTGATCACAGGCGGGCACAGTCATGCTGACCATTGCCTCATTGAACTGGCGCCGCGCTGTCAGCCAGAGCTCCCCCGCGGGAAATTCACCGGTAATAGCAGCTTCGGTAAATACCAGGCTATTGTTATCTCCGGGACGCCACTCCGCCGGCGCCAGCAGGCTGTCGCCGGGTTTTGCCATACCTGGCAATTCCTTCAGACGGATTCGCCGCCAGCGCATGATGCCTTTGTCGCCCTTGTGTACCTGCAGTGCGATAAAACCTTTGGGATCAAGGCCATCTACAATATCCGCTGCGAGAACGCCGTTGATCCAGGTCTTGATGCGCGCACCGCGCGCCTCGATCTCGATATCGTTCCAGTCATCGAGACGAATTGCCGCGCGCGCCTCGGGATTGTCCGTCAGGTCCGTCAACCAACCGCGACGCGCCTCATCGTAAATACCACCGCTCCAGGAGCGATCGGAATCATCGAGTTCAAACTGATAACCGTAGACACGGCCATCTTCCTCGCGCTGATTCGCGCGGAACATCACACCGGAATTGCCGAGCTCATCCCAGCGCATCTGCATCTTCAGGGAGAAATCACCGTAGGCTTTATCGGTGCGCAGGAAGGTGTTATCGCCTTCGCCATGGTAGCCGACAATGTCTTCACCCTCGGCTTCAAAGGTGGAGTCGCCGCCCACCGAGCGCCACCCGGCGAGCGTTTTGCCATCGTACAGATAGTGGTATCCCTCCTCGAGTGTGAACTTGGGCTCCGGGGATGGCATCCAGACAAAATAGGCAGCACCGGCTATCACCACCAACGCCAACAGCAAAAGAAATTTCTTCATGTAATGACCTGTATTCCTGACAATATTTTCAATTCGGGCGAACCAGAACCGGACACCGCTTATGCCCACGGGCAGTCACACTCCGCTACTGTTCTGCCAACGCCTGCGCCTTCATGCTCAATTCGGCAGCCTTGAACACATGCGCCTGCGTCATGGCCGTTTCCGTGCGCACGATACAATCGCGTATCAACTGACCGAAAAACGGAAACCCGCTACGGTTCAGGCAGTCGATTTCCCGCTCCTGCTCGCCATCGATAAGAAAGAGTTTGGCTGCGGGTGCCTCCCTGGCAACATCGATGTATTTGCGCAGTTCGATACTGCCGCTGGTACCGACAATAAACGTGCGACCATCACCCCAGGTACGCAGACCATCGGGCGTATACCAGTCCACACGACTGTAAAAAGACGCGCCATTATCCCCGGTCATGGACATTTCACCAAAATCCTCCAGGCCCGGTTTGTCTGGGTGGCTGAAGTTTGCGACGCGGGCAAAGTTGATCTCAGCGTCGGCGCAACCGGCGTAGGTCAGGAACTGCTCGACCTGATGTGAGCCGATATCGGTGAGGATGCCGCCATAACACGCCTTGTCAAAAAACCACGGCGGCCGGGTTGCCTTCGCCAGTCGGTGCGGCGCGAGATTGAGCACCTGCAATACGCGCCCGACAGCACCCTGTGCTATCAATTCACCGGCGTGACAGGCGGCATCATTGTGCAATCGCTCGGCGTAGTACACCGCATACTTTTGCCCGGTTCGGGCGACTGCGGCGCGCACATCCTCGAGCTGTTGCAGGCTGATGAAAGGGGATTTGTCGGTAAAGTAATCGCGGCCCGATTCCAACACCTGTATACCCAGTGCAGCCCGCTTATCGGGCACTGCGGCGGCGGCTACCAGTTTGATGTCGGCATCCTGCAGTATCTGTTCGACGCTGTCTGCGACTACGACACCGGGGTAGGTTTCCACAAACGCGGCCACGCGCGCTGGATCGGGATCATAAACGTATTTCAGCGTCGCACCGGCATCGCGCAGGCCATTGGTCTGACCATAGATATGGCCGTGATCCAGATGTGCCACGGCGAAACAGAATTCTCCCGGGGCAACCACCTGTTCCGCTTCTGCGCTGGGCGCGTAATTGGCGCCGTCACCTATATTTATCACTGTGCTTTACCCTCAGAACCAATTCAGCTTGATGCCGGTGCTGTAGGTGACGCTGGCAAGCACCGTCAGAATGCACAGCACCATAGCAAGGTTGTACCAAGCGCGGCGCGCACCCTCCGGCCGATCGGCACCCAGATAAGCCTTGTTATTGTTTAAAAACAGCCAGCCCAGATAAGCAATAGGAAGCAGAAAGCCGCAGATTGCCGAGGTCGGTAAAATTACATACGAACCCATCGTTGACCATAAAAACACACCGAGTACCGCCGGGGTCGGCAGTAACAAAGCAAGCCGGTACTGCTTCGAATGCGGCTCCCAGTTGAACATCGCGCCGGCCGCCGCGCCGCAGCACAGCATGTGCATCACCAGCGAACCCACGGCCATACCCAATATGCCCACCGCAAAAATAAGCCGACCAGTTACCGGCCCCATGCCCGCCTCACTGAACATCTCGCCCGCCTGTGCCGGACTGAGTGTACCGTTCACGACGAATCCGGAATCGTAAAATGCACCGGCTGCCGCTATAGATATAAGACCCGTCACCAGCACATAGGGCAGTACCAGTCCCAACACGATGTCATAGCGCGACAATTCGCGGTGCGCCGGCCCCCAGCCACGATCCAGCAGGGTGTAACCGTAGACAAATGTCATATTGATACCGACCGCAGTGCCCAGTGCCGCCATGATGGTTGTCACGCCCGCTGCGTCGCTCGGCAGGCTGCTGGGGATATAACCCGATAGCACCGCGCCCCAGTCAACCTGGCCGTTGGCTGTAGCGGCCAGCACCACCCAGAGAAAGGCGAGAATAATCATACCGCTCAACAGCTTAATGGCCGTCTCAAACACATAGACCGCCCGTCCGCCTGCGCCGTAATGCCACGCGGTGTAGGCGCATACCATCCACACTAAGACCGCCAGGCCGAACAGATAGAACTCGCGCGTCATACCGGGCTCATTTTGCAAATTCACGCCCCCGCTGACCGCGATAATTTCCTCCAGCATGCCAGCGCTGAGCGGGTAGTGTGAGAAGCCCCAGATGATGCTCGATGCCAGCGCCGCAATAGCCCATAACCAGGCCAGTGAGGGGTGTACGTGATCGCGCATTGCCGCAAATGGCCGCTTACCCGTGCTCAATGTCTGATGGGAGAGTGCGAACAACATAATGCAGCCGATAAGCATGGACAGCGGCTGCACCCACAGCAACTCATAGCCGTACACTGCGCCAATTGTCAGCGAGGTGATCGCACTGCCACCGCCGAGCGTCATTGCGCCCTGCAACCAACCCGGACCGCTCAGGCGCAGATAGGTAGGGAGCCGCTGCCGCAATGGCTTCTGGCCTAGCGCTGTGAGCTCGGCAACTTCGCGCTCCATTATCACTGCTGCTGACTCTGTCATCGGTAGGAGGCACTCATATCAACGGTAGTTTCAATATCTGCCTTGCGGCGCAGTGTAGAATTGGTGATGCGCTCCGCCAGAACCTGTTGGTAATGCCCGCTGTCCAGCGGCAGCGAAACTGCCCGCGCCTCCCAACTGGACAACAGCATAGCGTTGGCCAGAGCCAGTGAATCCAGTCCCGCACTGGCCGGCGCAAGTAGCTCATCGCCACGCAGTATCGCGCCGACAAAATTGGTCATCACCGCAGCGTGTTGGTTGATGCTGCGATCCGGTGTGATATCGCACACCTTCGACGTCGGCATGCCAAACATCTCCCGGGTAGTGCGACTGAACTCAAGCGTACCCGGTTCGTTTTCACTGAGGAGCAGGCGCTCGCCGTCGAATGCAAGCGCGCCGCGATCGCCGATCACATCAAAGCGATTTACCCCGGGCGCCTCGCCAGTGGAGCCGACAAATACGCCGCTAGCACCATTGGCGTAGCGGAAAACGGCCGTGGCCTCATCCTCCACTTCGATATCGTGATAGCGCCCAAATTCGCAGAAAGCCTGCACCGATAACGGCATACCGCATAGCCATTGAAAAATATCCAGGTTATGGATGCATTGGTTGAGTAACAGTCCACCCCCCTCGCCACGCCAGGTGGCGCGCCAATCGCTCACCTTAAAATACACTTCCGGTCGGAACCAGTTGGTCATCGTCCAGTGTGTGCGGGTGATCTCACCCAACGCACCGCCGTTAACGATGTTACGCATAGTGGTGAACAGCGGATCAGTTCGCTGATTAAGCATCAACGCAAAGACCTGTCCACTTTGCTGCAGCGCGATTAAATCCTCGCCCTCTTGCGTCGACAGACCGATGGGCTTCTCCATCATCAGGTGCAGGCCCGCACGCAGCACGCACGCACCAGTCTCGAAATGTGTGAACGTCGGGGTCGCTACCAGCACCGCATCACAGAGGCCGCTGTGCACCAGTTCAGTGTAATCTGTGAAATGCGGGACACCCAGATCGTCTGACAGGGCAGTGGGCTGGCGAGTGCAAACGGCCGCGAGCACACAGTCAGTGATCTGGCCGCTTGTCAGGTTTTCAATATGCTGTCGGGCGATATTCCCCAGGCCAATCACGCCCAGTCGTACTACCTTGTTCTGCCCCATTGGCTACGCTCACCTTGTGTCTCGCCGGATTCTCCTGCTAATCGAGGCTAAAACATGCAGAAATTGGCCCGAAAAGTGGTCAGGCCAATTTAGAGACAACGCCGATGACTGTCAAGCAAAGCGAGCTAGAACCCCTCGACCTGATGCACCTGTTTCCAGATCAGACCGGGGAAGAGACGACGCATAATTGCGCCAATTTTGGAATCGCGGGTCGGAAAAACGAAGAATTTGCCCTTCTTCAGGCACTCTTCCACGGCTTCAATCACAACTCTGGGTGCGATCGGGGCACTCTGGCTCTCCAGCATTTTTGGCCAGGCGGTATCCTTGCCCTGTTGCAGCAGCGGTGTGGCAACAGCGGGCGGACACACACAGGCAAACCGCACGCCGGAATGCATATTCTCGTGATACAGGGTCTCAGTGAAGCCCACCACAGCAAATTTGGTGGCCGTGTAGGCGCCGGTCAGCAACATCGGAATAATCCCTGCCATAGAGGCAAAGCTGACGAAATCACCCCGGCCACGCTGCAACATTCCAGGCAGCACTGCCTGTGTAATATTGACCAGACCGCCGTAGTTGATCGCCATCTGCTTGTGAATAATGGCGTTGTCCTGCTCCACCAGCTTGCCAAATGGCATAATGGCCGCACAGTTATAGAGACGCTCTACCGGGCCGAGTTTCTCTTCCACCTCTCGCACAGCCGCACACACAGCGTCAAAATTCGTCATATCGACAGTCCAGCTATGGATGCTATCGAATGTCCCGGCTGTCTCTGCCATCCCGGCGGCATTCACATCAAACAGCGCCACCGTGGCACCTTCCGTGGCAAAACGCCGGGCGGCCTCACGACCCATCCCGCTACCGCCACCGGTAATCAATACGACTTTTCCAGAATTTGCCACGATGATTGCACTCCCTCTAATTATAGTCGTCGCGAGTATAGCGCCGCCGAATCAAATAACGGCGCTTTTGCGCTAAATGCCAGTCGCTGGTTTAACAGCGCGGCCCAGTGTCAGCGCAATTTCCACAGGCGCTGACACTGGGCCAGCTTACGGGCCGCCTTATTCCTGCGGGCCTGCAGCAGATGCGGTGGGGCTATACCACACCGGCGATGTCCAGGCACGCTCCTGTACGATGGGGCGGTGCTCCGCTGAGCAGCAGCCCTCATACCCCTCGGTGATGGTGTCAGGACGCGCACAATCCACACCGGCCGCAGCACACATGCGCTGGCTCCAGCGGCAGGTTGGGTTTTCTACTACACGGGAATAATAATAGGCCCGCTCATTGGGGTCGAAATCCGTGTCTTCCCAGACCGCACACAAATCGGCAAAACCGCTGCCACTGGTGGCGCACGATTGCACATCAACAGAGGCGCCGTTGTTGGCATTACCAGCCACATCAATCACCCGCTCATGGCGCTCACCGCCAGCGTCCACCCAGCCCTTGATCACCTGCAAGCGCTGCAGCGGTGTACCGGGCTCGGAGGATGTACCCGCATCCTGGCTGGCGGCAACGAGGAATGTGGGACGGTTCTGCGCGCCCGGTCGCGCGGGCAACATCGAGCCCATAGGCACACCATCAGCATAACCTCGCGCTATACGATCGGGTGCGCCGCACAGGTCCGCCGGGAAATCCCAACCGGCAAAAAAGCGACTGGTAATACGCGGCCCGCTGGTACCGTAGGTTTCGCGACGCTGCATCGCATCGAATAGCGCATCACGGCTGTTTTCGTGCGCCCAGAGTACGGCGAGACCGCCCGGGTTGTATTCCAACTCGTCGGGCAGACCGGGTGGAATTTCCGTCTCAGCAGGAACACCGGCACCACCGTGACCGAGAAACAAATCTTCCCGCGCAGCGCCCGGCGTACCCAGATGGGTATCCGTACTGGCTATCACGCCAAGCCGGTAGGGGTTTATACCCAGCGTGTTTTCGATCACCATGCCATCAGCCAGTACCTTGCGTACAAAGCCGGTATCCGGTGTCGGGGGATCATTGAAGCCGGCAATATTGTCCTTGGGCAACTGCTCGAATGCACACAGCTCATCCTCTGTCACGCCCGCCTGGAAAAAACACTCAGATGAACCCTTGTGCTGCATAATCTCAACCAGCGGTTCAAAGCGTGCGCGTGACAAAGCATACTCCTCCGTCATCGGCGCGCCATCGTCTGTCAGGCCGCTGAACATTGAGCCGGCACTGTAGTTGGAGTTGTGGGGAATCACCAGAGATTCGCAGGTATTTCCCACACCGTTACAGTTTTCTTCCAGAGAGTCCCACAGCAAATGTGCCGCCGGTGCATCGATGAAACTGGTGGGCAGTTCGGGAACCTCGGCATTGCGGAATACCACGTTGCGATGCAAATTACCGCCGTTGGAACCATTCATGCCTGTCCATTCGTAACCGACGAATGTGGTGAATTCGCAGTCTTCACTGCGATCATAATAACGCTCTGCGGCCTCCTGCATCTCCTGCCACGGCAGCAGCGCTGCCTCCAGGCAACGCTCACCATCCTCGCCACACTGCCCCATATGCGCTTGCTCCATAGTCGCCATATAGTTAAACAGGTAGAAAGCCCCACGCGACCAGTTCCGGTAGAAAATGCACTGCCAGGACTTATAGCCGTCATACTCCGGGGTATTGCACATATAGACCTCACCGATGAGCTCGGCGTGATCCGACACCATGGCGAAATCCAATGGCCGCGACAATTGCAGAGAACGCAGCGCCTCACCGGATTCCGTCCAGGGTTGAATAGGGATGCGCTCGCCACGTGCAAACTGGTATGCCTGTTCGGGTGTCGTACGGGTGCCCTGGGTACTGGCATCCAACGAATAGCGCGTGTGCACATGCAAGTCACCAAAGAAGGGTTTTTTCAGGGGGGATTGTGTCGCACAGGGTTCACGTGTTTCTGAGTACGTCTGACTGGGTATTGGCAGCGCAGCCGAGGTGAGCTCCTCTATCGCCGTCCCCTCCTCAACCTCAACACTGTCTTCATTCGTAACGATGTCCACCGACTCGATAGCGCTATCCGCATCGATTGCTTGCTCCGACACCATCGCGGGCTCGGGCTCAGCGACGGCTGGCGCAACGGATAACAGCAAAACACTATAAAGCGCTACTATTGCACCGAATGCTCCACCGACCATTCCACCGAACCGACTGCCGGCTTGCAATTTTCTGCGCTCAACCATTTCATGGAACACTGACAATTTCACTCTCCTCCCAGCCATAGCGCACCGCCCTGGCTTCAATTTCACTGCTTCTGCGCACTCTGGCTGGCCCGGTATAGAGCTGCCAGTCGCCGTCATCGATGCGATATTCCAGCGAATGTCCACGCTCAGCCGGCGAGATCACCAGCGACTCTGCGCTGAATGAAAGTGTCGGTGCAGGGGTGACCCGACGCTTTCCATCCGGCTCGAATCTGGCGACCATAGCGGACTCAGATTCATCGCTCCAGTCATCAACACGTGTCAGCCAGGCATCCATCGCACCGCGCATTCGTTTCAAGACATCCCGATATTGCAGATCTCCACTTACATCGTGCACTTCGAATGGGTCCAGTTCCAGATCAAACAGGCGCTCTTCCCCCGGCGGCTCATACCACTGCCGCTGTACCGCATTCAGTTGCCCGGCATCGTACATTGCCCGCATTTCGCGCACCATTTCGATATTGTCCCGAAAGGCCAGATCAGTGCCGCCCGGAACAGCCGGATACCAGCTTCGAATATACTTGTAACGCGTATCCCTGACAGCCCTTTGACGATCCTCAAGCTCATCAATGCGGTCTCGGGATGCATAAATATACTCGTTAGGCGCAGAACTTTTCTGCGCAAAGTCACGCCCATGCATATTGGCAGGCACCGGCACTCCGGCCAGCGACAAAATGGTGGGGCCCAGATCGACAAAGCTGATCAGGCGCTCTTCTAGCGCACCGGGCTTCATGCCATCGGGGCGAAAGCCCTGCGGCCAACGAATAATCATCGGCACCTTGATGCCCGAATCAAACAGCTCGCGCTTGCCTCGCGGCAAGCCATCGCCATGATCGGTTGTCCAGATCACTATCGTCGAATCGGCCAGACCTGCAAGCTCAAGCTGCGTGAGAATGGCCCCAACCTCCTCATCCATGTAGGCAATATTGTTGTAATGTCGCGCCATATCGGCGCGCACTAACGGCGTATCAGGGTAGTAGGGTGGCACCGCAACATCCTGCGACTTCACCACCTCGTCCACCGGCCTGTCCTGGCTATACCAGCGCATCAACTGCATCACGAAATGGGTCGCACTGTTGGGCATCGCACCCAACGGGGGAAACACGCCACTTTCATGCGTGACCATAAAACTGATAAAGCCAAAAAATGGCTGCCCGGCTGCGCGCTTGTCCCAGTCGGTGGCAGTACCGCCTTCGATATCCCATATAGAGGGCGGCCCGCTGTGCGCAAAAACAGCGCTGAACTGGTAATCCAGTTTGTGGTCCGTGTAGGTGTAGTATCCCCCCGCGCGCAATAACTCCGGGTAGGCCTTCGCATTTTCGGGTGGTACCGAGTAATAGCTGCCCTCAGGGCGAGTGCTGCTGCGCATGTACTGCGTGCCCGTCGATATCTGGTGCATACCGAGGATATGCGCGGCCCGACTGGGTGCGCAAACACCCGCTGTGGTGAATGTGTTGGTATAGCGCACACCCTCCCCGGCCAGCGCATCAAGGTGAGGCGTGACGGCCACAGAGTCACCAAACGCACCCACTCTGCCGCTCATATCCTCTGCCATCAGCAGCAGTATATTGGGCCGCTGAGGTGGTGATTGAGCGCCCGCCATCTGTGCGAAAAGGAACAGGGCGGAAAGGCCCAGCCCTCGAATTATTGGCATCTGCGATACTCCAGAACTATAGCGAGATACAAGCCCGCACGTCACCGTCCAAGCGACATCCATTTTCCTGGGCCGCCTTTATAACAGCACAATACCCTAACGCCATTCCCCGAAAATGTCTTGTACGCACACATTCGCGACTACCGCTACCGACAGAGGAAACGCTGTGTTGCTATACTGCAGCACACGTTTTGCGAGGGAGACAAACAGTGAGCCAGGACTCCATCCATATTCACCACTACAGCCTGAGTGCGCCCATGGACGTGCTTCAGCGAGTAGTTGAATTCTACAACCAGGCGTTGGGCTTTGAAAAAGGCTTCAGACCCGATTTTGGTATCGGTGGTTACTGGCTATACGCCGGCAGCCATCCCATCCTTCACCTGGTGGAGGACCCGGGCAGAGCCAGTGAAAAATCGGGATATTTTGACCATATTGCACTGCGCTGCCACGATCTCGAGGCCACGCGATCTCGTCTCGACAAGCACAACATCCCCTACAGCGAACTGGCGGTAGCCGACACCAGGCAGATGCAACTCTTTCTGACTGACCCCGCAGGCACAACGGTGGAACTGAATTTTCAACTCGGCGAGCAGCCTGCCCAAGGAGCATAAGATGGACTCGGATTCTTCAACCTTAACTGGCGAGTGCTTTTGCGGGGCAATCGCCTACACCATTACAGGCAGCGTATTCGATGCACGCTCCTGCCACTGCTCCAAATGCAGAAAGGCATTCAGTTCGCAGGCGTCGTCCTATGCACTTGTCGAGCCCGGCACGTTTTCATGGACGCGTGGGCAAGACCTGCTGACAACCTATGAAAGTGAACCCGGGTTCGGACTTGCGTTCTGCAGCCGATGTGGGTCAACGCTCTGCGGCCTGCACAACGACCAGGTGCACGGCATAACACTGGGGTGTTTGAACGAAGACCCTCATATAGAAATTGGCAGGCATATTTTTGTCGCGTCAAAAGCGAGTTGGGAAGTGATACCGGATTCTGTTGTTCAATATGCGGAAAACTCACCCGAATAACACTTAGTCTATCGGCAAAGCAAGTCAGCCAAGCCCTAGAAAAACGTCACACACGACACGCACACGCCGAGCGAGCCCGTTGCAGGGCCAGCTCCCGCGCCGGGTAAATAAACCTTTATATCCCGCGCTCCCGCAGAGTGCCGATTCTTTACGGTAACGTTAGCGCTGATCAGAGACTCGCTCCACACAACAAGGTTACTTAGCTCAGCATCCTCTACTTGCAACCTGGTACCCGGAAGGAAATCGGAGCCATGAACAACAATCTGCGTGGTCGAGCCAAGGGGCAGCATTTTTGGCACGACTGAGCTGACGGTCAGATGCGGTATGGCCCTGACAAACACATCCCGATCCTCATTATCATCACCTGCGGCAAGATTGGACGCCCATGAAGCGAAGGCAACATAGCGCCCATCGCCTGAGACCGCCACCTCGTCACTGGAGCGATCAGCCTGTGCACCGTATGCGCCCAACGAGCTGCGCAAAGTAGTAGCTGTAGTACGATCATGAACAAATATATCAAAGTCACCATTGGTGTCATTGGCAACCAGATTCGACGCCCATGATCCAAATACTACATAGCGGCCGTCACCCGATATCGCTGACCATTCGCTATTCTCGTTCGACTGGGCACCTGTACTGCTGACGCTGGCACGTGTCGTCTTGCCGGTACTTCTATCATGCAAAAATACATCAGTGTATGAATTCGTGTCGCCGGGCACCAGATCGCCAGCAGATGATTGAAAAGCAACGTAGCGACCGTCCGCAGATATTGAGGGACGCCACCCTCCTGATGGGTTGCCTGCACTGTCAACACTCGCACGCGTAGTAGTGCCTGAGTTCCGATCATGGACAAATACCCCAGTTCCGGACTGGCCGAAGACCACGTAGCGGCCATTCGCAGAGATTTGGGAATTATTGCCGCCGCTAACTGAATAAATATTCGGAATACCAACACTGACCCGGGTGGTGATGCCGGTGCTGCGATCATGCACAAACACATCTCTTCGATTGTTGGTATCGCCGGCCACTAGGTTGCTGGCCTCGGATTCGAAAGCCACGTAACGCCCGTTAGTAGAAATCGAGGGAAGAAAAGAATAGCTGTTTCCCTCATTTCCGGCGCTATCGACACTGACTCGGGTAGTCGTGCCGGTAATCCTGTCATGCACGAAGATATCGGTATCGTTGTTGGTTATATTTGCCACGAGATTGGTCGCTTTCGACTGGAATGCAACGAATCGGCCATCAGCGGAGATCGCAGGATTACTACTGTGGCTATTTGCCTGACCACCTGCAGAGGTAAGACTGACACGTGTAGTGACGCCCTCTAAAAGATCGCGTACGAATATATCGACGCTGGCATTGGTGTCGCCTGGCACCAGGTTAGAGGCAGTGGAATCAAACGCGACGTAGCGACCGTCACCTGAGAGTGACATAGACTCTGAATCGCCATTACTCAACACCCCCGCGCTACTTACACTGGCCAGACCGATCCAGTCGCAGCCAGACAGGAACATCGCAAGGGACGCCAAACATAACAAACGGATTACAGATGGTCTGCCACGCCACCTTGAATTTTCAGTACTGATGGGGAAAGACTCCGGACAAAAAATTGCCGGAACATTGTAAGTGCATTCATCGCCGATTGCGACTCAGAGCTGGCGTTGTGCTGACCACACCCTGATCGTAGAAAATGAAGTGCTCTGAATCACAGCCACTTCATCAACTGCTCAACACCCCGAATAAAAGGCCCGTGGTACCAGGGCACCTCGGGATCCGACTCTGGCACCTGGTACTGCTCTCGCAGTTTGGCCAGGCGCTGTTTCAAATCCCCGGTGACATCATCATAATCCGGTTTACCATACAGATTTACCTGATCATCCGGATCCGTCACCAGATCAAACAACTCCCACTCGTCGTTCTGGTAGTAATACACCAGCTTGTAGCGCTCGGTACGCACACCGTAGTGGCGCGCCACACCGTGAAAGCCGGGGTTCTCGTAAAAGTGGTAATAGAGATCGCGCTGCCAGGGCTTGGGATCGTCCTCAAATAGCGGCAACAGGCTGACGCCATGCATCGGTTTATCGGGTTTCACACTTGCAGCGGCCAGCAATGTAGGCGCAAAGTCAATGTTCTGCACCAGCGCATCCGAGGCAGTGCCAGGTGGGATATGCCCCTGCCACTGCACCAGCAGCGGCACCTGCGAAGACACCTCATCCATCCAGCGCTTGTCAAACCAGCCGTTTTCACCGAGGAAGAAGCCCTGGTCGGAGCTATAAAGCACGATGGTGTTGTCCATCAGACCGTTCGATTCAAGATAGTCCAGCAGGCGGCCGATCTGGCGATCCATACTCTGCACTGACGCAGCGTAGGTTTTGATGTAGCGCTGGTATTTCCACCGCAGCGCTTCGTCAGCACTCAGATCTGCATCTTCATACTGCCGGTTGCCCTCTGCGAAGGCCTGCTCCCACAAAGCCTCCTGCTCCGGCGTCAGGTTAAATGTCTTACTCAGCTTCACATCGCCGTCGGTCATATAATCTTCAATCCGCATACGCGCTTCGCGCCGCGCCCGGGTCTGCCCATCCAGATTTCGCAGTAGCGTCTCAGGCTCTTCGAACCTGGCATCTTCATCCCAATTGCGCAATTCCTCCGGGCCAGGCATCCAGTCACGGTGTGGCGTCTTGTGGTTGTACAGCAGGAAGAACGGACTGCCCTCTCGCTGCGCTGCTTTCAGCCAGGCGATAGACTTGTCGGTCACCAGATCGGCAACGTAACCGGTCGCTTCCTCGATGCCAGCGGGGCTCCTGAACGACGGGTTGTAATAGGTGCCCTGCTCCATGACATTGTCTATTACCTCCCAGTGGTCAAACCCCACAGGATCGCTGTACAAATGCCATTTCCCGATAACAGCCGTCTGGTATCCGGCTGTCTGTAGCAGGCTTGAAAGTGTCTGCTGCTCACCATCGAACGGACCAGACCACTCATTGCTGTAAAAACCGTTGGCGTGGCTGTGCAGGCCAGTAAGCAGCGTCGCGCGGCTGGGCCCGCAGATCGCATTGCCGACATACGCGCGGTCGAAGCGCATACCGCCGGCGGCAATGCGGTCTATATTCGGGGTCTCGACAAGACTGTCACCGTAGGCGCTCACCGCGCGGACGGCGTGATCGTCGGAAAAAATAAATACAATATTCGGTCGCTCAGCAGCGCTGCTGGCGACGCTAAAGATCGTCGTCAACAGGGCCGCACCCATTCGAGCCATGCCCTGCATAGAAGCTTTACGCATAGTGCTATTCCGTCTATCTGTTAATGTTGTTTAGTGCGCGTCATATCCAAACCCCGCAAGCGAGAGGAGGTCAACATGACAATACCTGCTGCACGACGGCCCGCTTTATTATCTTCTCGCGAGCCGGTCTTTCAAACGCGCAGACGCTGCCCTGATAGTAGCGCGCTTTTATGTCGCCAAAGTAGGCCCAAATGCGCGACAAATGAATGCGCCAAGCTGCTGCATACTTGGCTTTTTCTGCTATTCTAAGTGCTCTATCAACACCCAAATTGAATGTGTTTACACGCACAGGTTTCCGAAGAGCAACCGTCAACATGGCAAAATCCACTGACATTGGCCCGATCGAGCAGGCCGCTATCCTCTGCTACAGGTCCTACACTAATACGAGTGTCGATGAGACGGGAATGCAGGCCTTGTTTGCCATGTTCGGTTCACCGTTGAGCCGGCAGCAGATCAGGCATGTGATAACACGCTCGCGCCAGAGCGACAGTTTTGGTGACGTGCGCTCCAGTATCGTCGAAAAATGGCAACACCGTTTCGATAGCGCCAGCGGGCTGGGCGAAACGGACGCCCAACTTTTCCTGCAGGAACTGCTCACCTCCTTCGATCGCAATCTCCTGTTTGAATACGGCGTCAGCGCCAGCAGTACACGGATAGAGCGCGGCAGGGTCAGCGACAGCTGGACCTACTATGACGGCACGATGCCCTGCTGGACTGTGCACCTGACCACCAGAGGCAAGGCACTTTACCTCAATGACAACATTGAACTGAATGCCGGGCCAGGTGATGTACTACTCTTTCGTCCAGAGGCCAGATTCCACTGCGGCCTCTCTCCCGGCGCACGGCACTGGGAGCATCGCTGGGCGCTGTTCCAGCCAAAACCTCACTGGGATGACATCCTCGAATGGCAACCATTGGACACGGGCATTTATCATGTGGCAGTAGCAGGCAATGAGCCTCTGGCCAAAATGGCAAGCGTGTTCGGGGAACTGGTAGAGCTCAATAACGAGCACACACCGTTGCAGGCAGACTTGCAGTACAACAAGCTGGAAGAGCTGTTAATACGTGCCAAGGGACAGAGCGCAGCAGCAGACGACACCATCGACAAACGCATCCAGAAAGCCTGTGATTATATGCGCGGCAATATCGCAGGGGGATTCAGGCTGGACGAGGTTGCCACCGCATGCAATCTCTCGACCTCGCGGTTCGCGCACCTGTTCAGGGAGCAGATGGGCATCAGCCCCAAGTGCTGGAGCAATAATATGCGCCTGCAACAAGCGCGTAAGCTACTTCTCACCGATAGCGATGATATTAACCTTATCGCCAGGCAGGTCGGCTACGACGACCCATCCCAATTCAGCAGATACTTCAAGAAGAGTATCGGTTGCAGTCCGCGCGAGTTTCGCAAAGCATTCAGCACCCGGCAAGACAGACAGATTGCCGCTCTGTCCCGAGTAAAACCCGACAGTGAACAGAGGTCGGCAGCAGCTTCCCATTAGAGACCCACTGTAAATTGACGCACTCACCAACGCCGCATCACACCCGCGCGCCCCAGGACTGGTGACATACAGACTGGGGTGCGACATCAGCTACCGGCAAAATAGCAGGAAAAGCCAACTATTCAGCAGCTTGGCGCATTCATTTGTCCCGCCCTACGCCCTACTTTAGTCGCGACAACAGGCGCACCAACAGCAAAAGAAACAGGCGTCGCAGCATAAAGAAGCATTTCAGCGAGAAACCATAATGAAAATAGTCGCACGGCAAGCTTTGCTATACACCGGATTTTTTCTGCTCATCAACAGCGCCGCTAACGCCGCGCCAGGTGAAGCTCCTCTGCGGCTGGAAGAAGTGATCGTTACGGCCACCAAACGCGCCTCGAACCTGCAGGACGTGCCGGTTGCCGTGACAGCACTGTCCGGCCAGGATCTGGTCAATGCGCTGGTGGGAAGCTCGGAAGACCTGACCCAGCTGGTGCCGTCACTGAACCTCAACAAGGGTGACAATCCACGCCAGACCTCCTTCAGTATTCGCGGCATCGGCACGGTGACGTTCAGCTCCGGAATTGAGCCCAGCGTATCAACAATGCTCGACGGCGTGGTAATGGGGCAGTCGGGCATGGCGTTTGCACAGCTGGTAGACATGCAACGGGTAGAGGTATTGCGCGGCCCCCAGGGTACGCTGTTCGGAAAAAATTCATCCGGCGGTGTTGTGCATTTTATCACCCGTGATCCCTCCGAGGAGTTTGAAGCCGAATTGCGCGGCTACGCCACTGAGGATGAGGAGTACCGCTCCAGCTTTACCATTTCGGACAGCATCACAGATGACCTCGCCGGCAGACTTACCGGCTATTTCAACAAGGACGAAGGCTGGATCGAGAATGTGTACGACGGCGACTCCGTGAATGATTCAGATGACTGGGGCGTGCGCGGCAAACTGTTGTGGCAACCCACCGACACCTTACAGTTCAAGTGGAGCAGCGATTACAGCGAATACAAATCCCATTGCTGTGTACTGGCGCTGCGCTCAATGGATCCCTACCCCGCACAACCGCCGAACAATCAGGCAGATGTGGACGACATACTGGCGCAACTGGCGCCGGTAGTACCCGGCGATGAGAATCGCAAGGTAAACCTCAATGGCGATCTCACCACAGATACCGACGCCTCCGGTCACTCATTGGAAGTGAACTGGGATATCGGCGAGCACACGGTAACCTCGATTAGCGCCTACCGCGATTGGTCACAGAACTCCCGCGGCGACGTCGACCAGTTACCGATAGATGCGCTCGGTTTCATTCAGGGCGGCAAGTCCAAACAGCATCAGTACTCGCAGGAACTGCGGCTGATGTCTCCGGCCGACCAGTTTATCTCCTACGTGGTGGGCCTGTACTATTTCGACCAGACAGTTGATCGGAAATTTGACCGCTCCTTCGACATCACCGGCAGTAACCGCACGGAAGCTGTCGCCGACTTTTCCGTCGACTCACTCAACTACGCGGTATTTGGCGAGGCCGTCACCCATCTACACGAGGGTTGGCGCCTGGTCACGGGGTTTCGCTGGACCCACGATGACCTGAAGTTTGACTTTGAACGCACCGGTTCCACGCTGGGCGCCAATCCGCAAGCGTACTTCAAACGTGACACGGACGAGAGCAAGTGGACAGGAAAGGTGGCGCTGGAGTGGGATGTCACCGACACAGCAATGACCTATATGAGCTATGCACAGGGATACAAGGGCCCGGCGTTCAATGTCGGTTTCGGCTCGACACAGGACAACACCGATCCCGTCGATCCCGAAACCAGTCATGCCTACGAACTCGGCCTCAAGTCCACCTGGTTTGACGACCGCCTGATTCTGAACGTGGCGATATTCCACACCAAGTTTGACGATTTCCAGGCCAGCGCTTCTGAATTCACCCCGAAACTGGATGAGAATGGCAACCCGGTGGATGATGATGGCGACGGTCAGGAAGACGGTGTTTTCAGTTTTGTACTGGCCAATGTCGGCAAGGTGGAGACTCAGGGCGTGGAAGTGGACTTCACCGCACTGCCGCTGGAAAACCTCACAGTATCAGGTGGCATGGCCTACGTGGATGCACAAATCAACGAATTCGAAGGCGCCGGTTGTTCCTTTGGCCAATCGTTTCGCGGTGTAGGTTACAAAGGGCAGACCACCTGTGGTGACAACCCGGCAACCCAGAATCTCGGCGGCGGCGACCTGCCGTCCACACCAAAGTGGAAGTTCACTCTCGCCGCCAGCTACCTGATTCCGCTGCAGTCCATGCCATTTGATCTGTCGGTCAATGGTAACTACCGCTATCAGGATGAAGTGCAGTTCCGGATTGAGCAGGATGTCAATACCACCGAGGATGCCTACGGTATTCTCGACCTGTCGCTGGTGGCACTGGACCATGAGGAGCACTATACGGTGACCCTGTTTACAAAGAATGTATTCGACGAATGGCATGTCTCAACAATCGCCTCTTTACCCGGAAATTTCACGCCCAATGGCTATGCCCAGCAGGTACCACGCTACGCCGAGCGCACCTTCGGTGTTGAGGTTCGCTACCTTTGGTAGCGCGATAGCACGCCCCCTCTGCGATGCACCTTGCCCGCCTCATTGAAGCGACTTCAGGGTGCCACCGGCCGATCAACCTTGCCTGCGCGAGTAATCCTTGTTAAAAATGCAGCGTTGAAGGATAAACAGCAGCCAGGCCGCACAGCGGCGCGGTTTAATAATAATTCACACAGGATATACCATGTCTCTATCCCGATTCTCGCGCAGCGTTGGCGCGCTAGTTATCACCCTCCCATTTGCAGCAACACAGGCGCAACAGCTGGAAGAAGTTGTGGTCACCGCGCAGAAGCGTTCCGAAAGCTTGCAGGACGTGGCAATTTCTATTGCCGTGGTCAGCGGCACCGAACTGGCCGACCTGAACAAAACACAGATATCCGATTTATCCCGCCTGGTCCCGGGCTTTACCTTTTCAGAAGGTACCAGCGATGCTGGCCGCAACATCCAGATTCGCGGGATAGGTACCAACAGCTTCAGCCGTTCGGTAGATTTATCCGTTGGCACAGTTGTCGATAATGTTGCCTCGGGCAGCCTGTCCGGTTCAGTGCTGGATTTCAGCGATGTGGAGCGTGTTGAAGTTTTGCGTGGCCCTCAGGGTATGTTGTTCGGCAAGAATGCCAGCGCCGGCTTGCTGAATATCACGACCTATAATCCGACAGAAGAGCTGGCGACAGGGTTTCGTGCCAGCTACGGCAGTAACAACCTGGTGAATCTGTATGGCTACGCTTCCGGTCCAATCATTGAGAACAGTTTGCTGGGGCGAATTTCCCTGTACAGCAACTCCATGGATCCCATCATCGACAATGAGTATCCCGGTGGCGATGATTTCAATGACCGCGATGAATGGGGTGGTCGTGGCAAGCTGCGCTGGCTGGTGAGCGACGACCTGGATGCGCAACTCGCCTATACCCACATCAAGCGCGATCACACATGCTGCGTTGCGGCGCTGCGACAGGTGACTCCCGGCAGCGTGGTCGCGCGCGAGGGCGGGCCAGTGGGGCCGAAGAATGACAAAGTCGTGGACAATGATACGTCGGAGGGTACCACCAAGGTCGATATCTTCAGTCTGGAAGTAAACTACTCTCTGGATGATTTCCTGCTGACCTCTATCACGGCCTACACCAATGAAAACGTATACGGCGCCGCTCGTGCCGATGACTATACGCGCACAGCGCTGCCCCTCAACGACAGCAATGAGAAGTACGAACAGTACACGCAGGAACTGCGTCTGACGTCGCCCGGAGAGGGCCAGATTACCTACGTTGCCGGTTTGTATTACTTCTACAAAAAGATTGATCGCACGTTTGACCGCTACATCGATCTATACGGTATTGATCAGGCCCCTGCGGGGGCACTTTCCCTGATCAATGACAGTAAAAACGACAGCGAGAGTTTTGCCGTTTTCGGACAGGCAACATGGCATATCACTGATCGCAGCAGACTCTCATTGGGTGGGCGATACAACTTCGACCAGTTGAGCCACAAGCAAACAGTCAGCTCCTTTCCCGGCACATTGCCGGAGGCCCCGGCTGGCTCCATTGATGAAAAGGACAACGATGATGCCGGGTCCTGGCGCATAATGGTCGAGCACGATATCGCCGAAGACGCCATGGTCTACGCCAGTTATGCCAAAGGCTACAAAGGCCCCGGCTCCAACTCACTGCCTTCCGGACCGAGCAGCGGCGAAGATGTCTTTGTTGACCCGGAGATACCCAAGAGCTACGAAATAGGCCTCAAATCGCAGTGGTTCGATAACAGACTGCGCGTGAATGCCGCCGCCTACTACAGCACGTTCAAGGATTTTCAGGCATCAGCCCAGGTTGCAGGTGCCTTCCCGCCCATTTTCTACCTGACTAACGCAGGCGAGCTGAAAACCAAGGGGGTCGAACTGGAGGTCAACGCGCAGTTGACAGAGAACTTTTCGATGCAGGGGTCACTGGCATACACCGATGCGACATTTTCAGATTGGCCCGAGGCGCCGTGCTATGCACGCCAGACAGTGGCCGAAGGCTGCGTCAACGGCACCCAGGATCTCTCCGGTGGCAGCTTGCCCAACTCACCGAAGTGGTCGACCTATCTCGCCGGCACCTATTACGTCCCGATACCCTCCATGCCCTTTGACGGCTTCGCCAGCCTGAACTTTTTCTATCGTGACGAAGTGCAGTTCAGTACCGCCAACAGCCCGCTGCTGGTTGGCGACCCCTACAATACGTTCGATCTCTACACTGGCATCTCCGCACGCAATGGACGCTACCGCGTGCAGTTCTATGTACAAAACCTGTTTGATCAGTTCTACGTAGCGAGTATCGGCGGGCAGGAAATCGTGGGGGTCGAGGCGGCCCAGATTCTCCCTTACACGTACAAAAGACGTTTCGGGGTATCGGTACAAATGGATTGGTAGGCTACTGCGATAAGCCGCGAGTTAGCACGGGTTTGGGCAATCGGCAGGCTGATGCCGATTACCCTGGCCGCGCGCTAGCGGCTAATGCAATTTCAACCTGGGTTTGACAATGTGGTTGATCTTATCGGCGATCACCAGCAGGGAGGCTCTAATCCAGCCGTGCAGCGCCACCTGGTGCATCCGGTAGAGCGATATATACACCATCCTGGCGAGCCAACCGCGCACATTGAAACTCTGCCCCTTGCCAAGGTTACCCATCAGTACACCAATCGCCGTATATCGACTCAGTGACACCAGCGAACCGTGATCGCTGTACTTGAAGTCCTTCAACGGCTTGCCTTTGAGGCCCCTGACAATATTCTTCCCGGCCAGGCTGGCCATCTGGTGGGCAGATTGTGCCCGTGGCGGCACCCAACGACCATCGCCGAGATCGTAACCGGCGCAGTCCCCGATAGCATAAATATTGTCATCCGTGGTGGTTTGCAGCGTTGGCTTGACCAGAATCTGATTAATCCTGTTGGTCTCCAGCCCCTCTATATCGGCGATAAAATCAGGCACTTTCACCCCTGCAGCCCATAGCATCATATCTGCCGACACAACTTCTCCATCGCCGGTTATAAACGCATTTTTTTCAGCCCGGGCCACCTTGGTATTCAAGCGGATATCGGCGCCCAGCTTTGCCAGCTCAGACCTCACGGCCTCCGACACGTGTTCGGCCAGTGCTGGAACCAGCCTGGGCCCCGCTTCCAGCAACGTGACGCGCAAGTGTTCATTGGTGACCCGCTTAAGCCCGTAGAGTGAAAACAACTGCTGCGCGTTAAACAGTTCCGCTGATAATTCAACGCCGGTAGCCCCACCGCCGACGATCGCAATATTTAGCGTTTTGGTGGGCTCATCGATTAACTTGCGATTGAGCTGGATAAAATGATTGATCAGTTGCTTGTGAAACTTCTCTGCCTGCTTGGGCCCCTCCAAAAACTGCGCGTACTGCGCCACGCCCGGTGTGTTGAAATCATTGCAACCGCTACCAATGGCTATCACCAACTGATCGTAGGACTCTCTTCGCTGAGGCAGCACTTCAAAGCCTTCCTCATCGACCACAGGCGCCAGCTCGACACAGCGATTGGCTCTATCCACACTACTAAACTTGCCGAGCTTGAAGATAAAACCATGCGCAGTAGCATGTGCCCGATAGCTCAGCGCATCCACCTCGGCATCGAGACTGCCCGCGGCGACTTCGTGCAGCAGCGGCTTCCATAGATGGGTCTGGTTCTGATCGATCAATACGATTTCAGCCAGGCCCTTACCGCCCAATTTGTGGCCCAGGTAGGTAGCCAGTTCCAAACCGCCCGCTCCACCGCCTATAATCACTATCTTCATAAATATTGGAAATCCCTGATAAATTTTTCCTGCCCGTGACCGGCAGGAGAAAACTACGAGCCGGCAGCAAAGAAACCATAACCATTCGCTCCCTCAAGAGCGGCCTGATCTTATGGAACACTAAAATCGTGTGTGCTAGTGTACTACTGTTGGCAGGGAGCCATGATCCACATAGGTCACAAAAAAGTACAAATTTGAACAGGGATAGTTTATTGAATAAAAATAATTCAGACATATTATCCCATGCCAGCCACTATCACGGCGGGTTTGCCAGCATCCGCTTCGGGCCTGCTCTGGCGGCCTCACTTATCGTCGGCGGCCTGATTCGCCTGCTCTATATCCTGATTGTTTTCGGTGCGACTGATCCTGCACTCGGCGGTGATGGGCTCTCCTACCACCTTGAAGCGCTCAGACTGGCTGACGGATTGGGCTACACATCGGCGATGTGGGATATCGGAGCGCAAACCGCCCATCACCCTCCCGCATGGGTCACATTACTGGGTGGAGTATCGGCGCTCGGCTTCGATACGATACATCAACACCAGCTGCTGGGTGTGCTCATCGGCATGCTGGTCATTGTCGTTAGCGCGGTTATCGGACGCCTGTTCTTTGGCGAGACCGCAGGCGTTGCAGCAGGTGCATTTGCGGCGATCTATCCGGGGTTCTGGGTACTCGATGCACAGATCTTGTCTGAACCGCTCGCGCTGGTCCTGCTGGGTGCCTCGATTATCGCGTTCTACTGGTTCTCCAAGGCGCCGAACGTGCCACACGCTATTGCAGTGGGCTTTTTTGTCGGCCTGACAACACTGACTCGACCCGAGCAAATAGCACTGCTGGTACTGCTGATTCCAATACTATGGCGTGCGGCACAGCTCAGTTATGCGCGTCGCGCTCTACTGGCGCTGCTGGTATTTGCCATCGTTGCTCTACTCATTGCACCGTGGGCGATATTTAATGCCAAGCGATTTGAAGTGCCGGTATTCATGTCTACCAACATGGGTACAGGCCTGCTTATCGGCAACTGCCCGCTCACCTTTGAGGGAAAGAACCGGGGGTTCTTTGATATGGGCTGCCTGAAATATGCCAAAAAACCCGCAGGGATCAAGGATCGCGCGGTGAAAGACCGCCTGCACAGGGATGCCGCAATCATCCAGATTCGCGATAACCTGGACAAACTTCCCCTGACGATAGTGGCGCGTTACGGCCGTGCTTTTGGTGTATATCGCACAAGACACACCGTGGCCGAGGTGGCACAGTGGCATGGCACCGCCACCTGGCCCGTGTGGGCCTGGGTCATTTCATTCTGGTTTGTCGCGGCACTGGCTGTCATTGGTGCTGCAGCTGCCATCCGTGAAAGAATCGATATATCACCGCTGGCGATATCGATACTCGTCATGCTGGGAGTACTCGGCGTGTTCTACGGTGAACCGCGCTATCACACCATGGCAGACCTGAGCCTGGTCGTACTGGCGGGGTTTGGTCTGGCGAAGATATTGCAGTGGAAATCCGGCGTCAGCGCCGAGCCACCACCGCCAGTACCCGACGGGTGACACAGGCAATAGCCAGCGGCATTTGTGAACCAGCGCCTAAACCTTGCGCGCAACCAGCAACAAATTTTTACCTATAGGCGGCGTGATCACACTCTCGACTCGCCGCATCACCGGCACCACAATCCTGTCGTAAAGCGTGACATTGCTGCTAGATGTTGTCTGTTTTAGCAGGACGAATGCGATATACCAGGGAATGATACCCATCACATCAAAATAGCGACAGGACTCGATACGAAAGCCGGCTGAAGTCACCACATCCGTCAACTCCCGCTTGCTGTAGCGCCTGAAATGCCCCCCCTTTTTATCGAGATCGCTGTAGAGAAACTTCAATGCCGGAACGAAAATCAACAGGTGCCCATTGGCATTGAGCGTGTTATGTGCGTGCTGCAGCGCTAAACGATCATCCTCGATGTGCTCCAGCACATTGATATAGGCCACAGCATCTAAACTGCCAGCGAAATTTTCAGACTCATCTTCAAAGAAGGCATTATAGGTATCAACATTGGATACCTGCGCGTATTTCTCTGCGAGCACAGGATACATATTGCTGGAGGGCTCAAACGCAGACAGTCGCCGCGCACCTGCGTCCAGCAGAAATTCAGAAAAGTTGCCAATACCGGCGCCCACTTCAGCGATATGATCGCCCAGATAAGGCGTGAGCTCACTCGCGATCCACCGATGATAATTGTTGGCAAACGACATCGCCTCGAGATCTTTGCCAAAATATTCTGCTTTTTCCGGGGCCATTACCGAGATCTCTTGATTTACTTTTGCCTGGACCGGAAAACTATTGCGGATCAGAGACTTTTTCGACTACCGGCTGCGCTTCTTCTTCAGCTTCCTCTGCGGTATCGGTTTTCTTCTTGCCAATTTTCAACGCGCGCTTCAGCGGGTACCAAAACACCGCCAGTATTGCTAGCAGCAGCGAAAACACCACGCCAACAACCGTACCAATAATGCCCAGCCCAAGCCCTGGGCCGGTATACGCATTGGCTAAGGGCGCAAACACAAGTGTCAGCAGAACCACCAAAAAATATTTCATGGCTTACATTGCTCCCAAAATCGATTGGTGAAAAAATCTTGCTTCAACCTGTAAGTTTCCGATAGATGCAGATCGGTTTTGCGCTTTGCATTGTATGTGTTTATATACGTAAAAACCAATTCACCCGCGTTATCAAGCTCCAGAGCCCATCCCTGCGTGGAACTGGTAATCATTCTGGTATTGAAGTCCGTAAGATTTTGTCTGGCATTGATAATTGAAAACATCGATAGGTCTTTACCGTCTACAATGACCTCATGGTGCAGAGAATTGGGGTCAATCCGAACGATATCGGAATGCCCTTTTCTGGCGCCAGACATATTATTGCTGAACGAGGTTATTGTGCCATTCTCCCAATCTGAGTCGTGCTGACGATTCGTCGCGCCAACTCGCCACCATTTTATCTGCAGGGTTTTTGGGTCAATAACGAAAATCAGGTTCAGGTTTCTATAGCTCATCAACAAATCGCCCGGTTTGAAAGCCGGGAAATCCTTGGCCTGTGCAACAGTTAGTTCGTCAATATCATTGGCATGAGAGACGTCGAAGATGTCTTTCTGATTCCGGGCATTCTGGCGAATATCAAACAAATGGATCGCGTCATTGTTAAGCATGACTTCTTCCATATCGATCGTCTGCAAAACCTCCCCAGTGGCCGCGTCCACTTTCAGCACTTTGGGATGCGTTGCCGTATGCACACCTTCCCAGGTCCAGAAGTAGTCGTTGTGCTCAGACATAGAAACGGTGTGGTGGTACAAGCCCTCCAGGTTCCAGACGATGTTGCTACAGGCATCTACCCTGACAATGCCACCGCCGTCCTCACCCATCGTATAGATTACGGAACCATCAGGGAGCAGCGCCAGGCCATACATATTCTTCCCTTGATCGGGCTTGGTACTCAATGGCAAGTGATCCGTAGACAGCTTCCAGGTGTGAATGACTTCAGCATCCGGGCCAATTAGAATACCGCCCCAGAACGAGTCATTGAAATCCATAGCACCAAACACCGCTCTGTACCCTGCCGCCTGCCCTGGTTCAATATACATATTGGGGTTGTCGCGAGTGCTATTGGCATCAGGTAGCGTCAGCGTGTGTGTTTTTTTCCTGATAGCACCTGGTATGCCGGCGTTGTAAACAAAGAGAGCATCTGCAAACCCCAATTGACTGAGCAGCTTCTCGCGCGTCGGCATCTCTTTGGCAGCTTCTGGCTTCCACTCGATAAAATCCCGCAGCTGCGCAATATAGTGATAGGGAAATATTTTGTACTCACCCACCGCAAAACCTAACACCAGTAAAGCCATACCAAGCAGGTAAGCGACTGCGATCTTCTGCACTGTATTCATAGAAAAACTATCACCGTAGTTGGGCTTTATGTCACCGCGCGGCTGACATCAAAACTTTGCTGCCAACAATCGCCTGTAGGTGGAGTGGGCCGAGGCCAGTGCCTCTTGATCGATATCTCCTGCAGCGTAACTTTCACTGCGCGAAATACTGCTACCAATAACGTCATTGTAAGGTACGTCGAGAGTCGCCATCAGCCTGCCCAGCAATTCGTCCGGTTGGTGACAAAGATCTTCATAAGAGAGAAAAATGGCACCTGCGGGAGCGTGTTCCAATGCGTGATTATAAGCGCCAACCCATTGTGCAAGCCAATACTCGATGGCATCGTGATCGGCGGTGGATATACTTTGGCCCGGGAAATTGAAAGGTTTGTGGTTCAAGCCAAACTCATGATGACCCAGCCAGTTCATATATTTAAGGGCGAAACTGTCCTCACGCTGTATTGATACAAAGTTCCTGTGCTGTCGCAGCAAGGACAAGGCGTGCTGAACAGGCTCCCGGAACGGGATGATAACAACCGACTCCGGAAATGACCTGGCCAACCCCTGAAGCCGCAGCAGATTATTGTTATTTTTGGACAGATAGCGCTTACCATCGGTATCTGCTGAGCTTGCAACCACGCTCGCAACAAATCGTCTGAACTTTTCACAGGCCTCTTTATCCAGCCTCTGGCAGGACAGAGCAGTATCCTCAATGTAATCGCGGCCATAAAAGGTTCGCCAGAACACCTCTTCAAACGCTTCCGGGCTGTCGAAGTCTATAACAATGGAATCGCCGTGAGCGCGCTCTACTGCAGACATATCCCGCTGGAAATGCGATGAGAGTTTGCGCCAGGTTGCCGGCATTAAAACAAAGGGCATATCCCGGTAAGTCAACGATCGAAACGCGGCTGTCTGGTACAGCGAACGCAGCAGAATGGTGGTGCCTGCTCGCGCCAGCCCCACAACAAATACGGGAGATTCGTTAACCGTATCGGGGTCAACCTTGTTGACCACCTGCTCGATATCAAAGCACAGCTCCCCAACCAGGCTCGAACCGAGTGCCAACTTATGCAACAGCTTCGCTGCAGTGGAGTAGTCTCTATTTAACAAACCGCCCCCTGATCCAGAAATAGCAGATGGCGATAAGCGTTGAGGCTATCAGACCCTGTGTCGTGGCGAACAGTGGCAGTACCGGTTGCTCTGTGACGGCTAAATAATCCAGAACAATCACAGGCAGTATGGTCAGTGTGATAAACGCGAACACCAACGCGGCCAGTTTCAGCGTGCTGACGAACGAATTACGCGCATACACCAACATCACTTTTTCCTTCCAGTGATCGGAAATATGCGCAGAGGCGACGGTATGTAAGGCCTTTTGCGACACAAGCCAAAGCGCATTCACTGCTGCCCTTATCGGAAGCCTCAGAAAAAGTTCTACCGCCCAAACCGACACCACAGCAATAATCAGATATTCCATGGCTTCGCCGGTTGCAGGCCCGTTACCAGTACAGGGTTTAATACCAACACAAAAGCAGACTCCAAGTTACATACAAGGGGATCATAGTACATTTGGCGTACTCCCCCGGAATGTGTGACGCGCATTCAAGGTAAACGTGATAACAGAGGTAATGACCGTGGCGATAGCGAAAGCGGCTGTCGCACTATACGCGCCGAAAACACCCTGTATCGGCAGCAGGTAACGTATACAGACAGACAGCACGGTGGCACATAGAAGCCCTACAACTGCTATCACCGTAAACCATGTCATGGACGAGGCAGTACTCTGGCCCTCCATATCCACATGGCTGAACGACACTTTGCGGTGTCCCGTATAACTCGCCAGTATTCCCAGCGCATAGACGATGAAGACGGACAGGGCATAGTATTCAGGGGTATCGGCAGGCAGGAAAACGGCAATAATCTCCCGACCAATAATGGACGCTATTCCCACTACTGCACCGATGAACAGATACTTTAGATAACTCACCATGGCTATGGGCCATATTATTCGCTGGGTTTAAGAGACAGCTTCTGAAAATTTGCTCTCGCTAAGGCTACGTTCGACTCGAACTATTCAACGCGCCATCGATGAGTCCTATCGTGCCAAATACAAAGCCGCTGAAAATAGTCTGAACACCAACCGTCATCGCTGTTACAGCGGGTATGACCAGGCGCAGACTGTCCGCGTACGACAGGGGGCCGAAATCAACACGTTGCCACTTTAGAAAGGCGTATATAAACATGCCCACGCCTGCAACCAGAAGAAGACTGCCTGACACGGCCCCCCATTCCACGGGACCTTTCTCGAGAAGCTTGCGGAACCGCGTATCCGGTCTTCTAAGGCCAATGTGCATCGAGAACGCCTGCGTAAACAGGGCAAAAAAGATTGCCTGAAACCCCACTATTATTGAGGTGGCACACAGCAGCATGGTATTGGTATCGAAGCTAACCCCCCCGATTGTTACCGGCCCGGTGGCCAACGCTGCGAATCCGGCAATACCAACAACACACATCGTCAACCCGGGATAAAAGAAGAGCCATTTCGGTGAAAAAAGCAGTAAGAATTTCAGGTGCCGCCAGCCATCACGCCAACTGTTGAGGTGCGGAGGGCGACTTCTGCCATCAGGCCTGAGCGTAATCGGTACCTGATCCATTTTCAGACGGGCTTGTGCCGCCTTAACCACCATCTCTGACGCAAACTCCATACCACTGCAACGGAGGTTAAGCCCCAGTATCGCTTCGCGTCTGAACGCACGTAAGCCGCAATGAAAATCGTCAACCGGAGAACGGAAAAAGATCTTTCCGACCCCCGACAGTATCGGGTTACCTATCCATCGATGCTTCCAGGGCATGGCCCCCGGCTCAATAGTGCCACCACCTTTGGGTAAGCGGCACCCCATCACCAGGTCGGCGCCCAGGCGCAGTCGCTCAAGAAAGTGGCCAAGTTCACCAAAATTGTAGCTGCCGTCGGCATCGCCCATCATCACGTAGTCACTGCGGGCGCTGTTAATGCCACCGATAAGGGCATTCCCATATCCGCGCTCGGCCACAGGTACAACCCGGGCGCCAGCGGCAACAGCAATCTCCTGCGAGCCGTCGGTGCTGCCATTGTCAGCGATAATAACCTCTCCGCTGACACCGCAAGCGCGCATAGCCTCGAGTGCCTCATCGATACAGTCACGCAACGTCTCTGCTTCATTCAGACAAGGCATGACGATGGATATTTCCAGCTCATCACCCGGCGCTGTTACGCCGGGCTGAGGGACTCTTGGGGCCATGACAGTTACGACTTTCTGTTGGGATAACGCTGCAGTGTAAGTGAGCGCTTTACTGTGTGTCAAAGCGCTTCAACGCGGCCGGTGACCCCCGCACTATGCTCAACCGCGAGAATGAGAGCGGTTAATGTGCCTGCTGCTCCAACCACAAAACAAACAGCTTGTAGAATATCGACAGTATCACCGCACCGGCGAAAAGACCGATGATGCCGGACATGATCATACCGCCAATTGCGCCTACCAGTATGACTGGCATGGGGATATCCAGCCCACGCCCCATCAATATCGGTTTGAGGACATTGTCGCTGGCACCAGCCAACAGTTGGTAAACAGCGAAAATCACTGCTGAGGTGGTATCAGCCGTAGAGAAGACATAGACGATGATCGGCGCGAGGACAATCAGGGTCGGCACTTGCGCTATCGCCAGGAAAAGAACAATAACGGTCAGGATAGGTGCCGCCGGTACGCCCATCACAAACAGGCCGAGTGCGATGAATATGGTCTGGATGACAGCGACACCGACCACCCCCTGCAGCACACTGCGCACCGTGGCCACTGCCAGTGGCGCCCATTCACCACCCGGACTCAGTCCGCCGACACGCACAAAGAACCGATGTGCCGCCGAGCCACAGCTCTCGGCGAAAGTCATAAAGCCGCCGGAAATTATCAGTGCCGCCACCAGCATCAGGACACCCAATAAGCTGCTGCCGATCCGCTTGATTACACCACTGGCCAAATCCTTCAGCTGTGCTGCATTGTCAGCCGCGAACTCCTCCAAATCACTGCTGGCATTGCTCCAGGCGCTATACAGGCGTTCCCCTACCAGCGGCCAGTCCTTCACTTTTACGGAGGGAGGAGGCACTTTGTATTCACCGTGCTCCAGCGCAGTCGTGGCTTGCTTGAGCGCGCCAATACTTGCATCCATCACAAACCAGGTAGGTATTACCAGGGCGAAGATGAAAAACAGCGTGACCAGTGTAGCGGCGAGTCCGCGCCGCCCGCCCACTTTCGACTGCAGCCATTTCACCAGTGGAAATGCTGCCATCGCGATAATGGCTCCCCATAATATGGGGGTCAGAAACGGCTTGACGATATCGTAGGCCAGTGTCAGCAGCACCAACAAGAGACCGATACGCAAGAAAGACTCAATCATATTATGGACAAATTTCGGGTCGTAACCCGCGCCTGGTTTTTCATCAGCCATGTTGCTCTCCTGGTTTAATTCCATTTACCTATTTTGAATGTCTTCTGACTTTGCCTATCATACTGGCTACCACCACTGCCATATAGAAGGTACCCGCAATAGCCTCCAGATAGGCCAGTGTTCGCGTCACCGGAGCCGCGGGAGAAATGTCGCCATAGCCCACAGTGGCCAGTGTGATGTAGCTAAAATAGCTTGTGATGCCAAAATTATCACGCCAATCCTGATGTTCTATCCCCGTGATGCTGGTGGGCCAGAATTCCAGTGCTATCAAATACAATACCGACCAGATAAGCCCCAGCAGCAGATAAACCGCCACAGTGCCGACTATCGTATTGGGATCAATCTCACCGGAAAACAGCACCTGTTTGGCCGCGGCGTAGGCAATGCCACAGTAAAACACCAGACTGACACTCAGGCCGATCAAGGGTGCAGTAGCCCAGTCAGTCACTTCGCGCTGAACATTCGCTGCCATCAACATCAACAGCATCACACCGACAAATACGCGCCACTTTCTCGACAAGTTAAGACTGAAATAGG
The DNA here is from genome assembly GCA_902705825.1 of Halioglobus japonicus. GTDB lineage: Bacteria > Pseudomonadota > Gammaproteobacteria > Pseudomonadales > Halieaceae > Marimicrobium. The sequence continues at coordinate 382,282 of CACSIL010000023.1, forward strand.
CCACCAGTTCCGTGGCGAACATCAGGCCCTGCAGCAGTAGATGATTCTCCCCCCCAGGGGTAGAGCTCACAAAGGCTGACACCAGCAACAGTACGACCAGGCTGGCGGTAAAAAAGTAAAAGTTGTTGTGCGAATTGAAGCTAAGCAAAATGGGCTCCTCTAATGTTCCCGGTCTCGATTTTCCGCCATCACCATGACGGAAGCAGTTAGTCCAAACCGAAGCTCCACGTCTTTCGGTACGTGCTCCAGTTTGATACGCACGGGAATACGCTGCGCCAGACGTATCCACTGAAATACCGGCTTGATACTGGGCAACAAATTGAAACCGGTATTGCCATCGGAAGGCGCAATACCCCAGCCCAGCGACTCGACGCGACCGTCCAGTGGCGAGTCGGGGTAGGCCATCAGTGTGACGCGCGCGTAATCGCCAATGTTGAATTTGCCTATCTGACTTTCCCGAAAGTAGCCGAACACCCAGAAACTGTTGCTGTCTACAAGCGCCAGAATTGGACTATTGGCAACGGCTTGCGTGCCTATTTGAAAATCAACATTGGAGACATAGCCATCCACGGGAGCATGTACTTGCGTATAACCAAGATTGAGTTTCGCACCGCGCAGGGTTTCAGTCACCACGTCAATCTGGCTGAGAGACTCCTGGTATTTGGCCTCGCGGAGATTGAGATCTTTCTGCGACACTGCGCCGGGGTCCTTTTTGAAAATATCTTGCAGACGATCGTATTCGATCCGGGCGGCGTTAGAGCTAATACGAGCCCTCTGCAAATTCGCATTCGACTGTGCAATGGCGATCTCGAAGGGCTCCCTATCGATTTCAAACAACAGATCACCCTTGTGAACATACTGATTGTCGATGACAGCGATACCCGTCACCATTCCTGACACGCGTGGCGCAATCTGTATAACATGTCCGCGCACCTGGCCATCTCTAGTCCAGGGATTGCGCATGTACTCGTCGAATGTGTGGTAGGCATACCACGCGACCAGTGCAATCAATATCAGATTGATCGTCCAGAGTGCGATTTTTTTCAAGAGTTGCACCGCTTGCGCTCCCTATATTCTTATCCAGAAAGTATTCATCAGCAAAATGTACAACAACATGAACGCCAGGAAAGTCGTTGAAGGCAGCATAATATAACGGCTCAGGCGCAGTTTGTTTAAAATCAGCGTCGTCGCCCAGGCACCCAGCAGGGCAAAGGTGAAAACCGGCAATAGCGGCGAGAGGTAGACATCGCCCAACGCGAGTTCGTGCGGCACCTCATTCATTGCGATCCTCTCCATTAATAACCTGCGGCTGCAGATAATCACCCCAGTCAGTGCGTGATTCCATTTGCCGCACTGTTTCAGGGTTTACCACCGGCAACGCCTGAAATGGCTCCCAGCCTCCGCCCAATGCCTTGTATAGACCCACAACCTGATTGGCAATATTGCCGCGCGTCTGGGCGTAGGCATCCTCGCGCAATGTCATTGTTTCTACCGTGCTCAACAAACGTTGATAGCTCACCAGCCCATTGTTGTACTGGTTAAACGAAATATTGAAGGCACGGATCGATGCCTGCACCGCACCAAAATCGTACTTACTCTTCTCCACATTGTTGTAATAGCCATCTATCGCATTGGTTACTTCGCGAACAGCATCCAGTACGGTTTGGTTATAGTTCGTCAGGCTTTCCTGAAACAATGCATCCTCGATACGCACGCGATCCTTGATTCGGCCGTAGTTAAAAATATTCCAGCTGAGCCCCGGCCCAATCGTCGCAGTAACCGCATCGGATAGATCGAAGCTGTTGCTGGACCTGACAGTCTGACTCACGCCGAGTGAACCAAACAGCACAAACTGCGGGTACAGGTCCGCTTCGGTCAGGCCTATTCGGGCAGATTGGGCGCGGGCCTGCAGTTCTGCGACCTGCAGGTCGGGACGGCGCATCACTGTTTGTGCGTCCACCGGGCCCTTGAGCTGCGGTGCATGAGGAATAACAGAGTATTTAGTGTAATCAGCGCCGGCCGCGCCGGAAACCTGTGTTTCGCGTATGCGATTGTTGAGATCAGGTATTTCGCGTTCGCTACCGGCCAGCAACAGCGATTCAACTTCTTCAGGGATGGTCCCCAACAGCACGGCAATCGCGTTCTGCGCCTGCAGCCTGGCAATGTTCAGCGTTGGCAGCGCAGACTGGGTGGCAAACAACTGTGCTTTCGCCTGTTGTACATCCAGTTCCGATACATTTCCCGAATCGAATTGGATCTGGGTCATTTCAACGACGCGCCGCTGAATAGCAATATTTTGCCGGGAAAGGAACATCCGCTCCTGCGCGGTGCGATAGTTAATATAATTGCGCGCAATCTCTGCGCTGATGCTGACCAGTACATCGTGATAGGAGGCGATAGAGGCATATAAACTGGCCTCACTGGATTCAATACCTCTGGCATATTTGCCCCAGACATCCATCTCCCAGCCTACATCCAGGCTGGCACCGGCAGATTTAAACCAGTCTTCGTTACGGTACAAACCGCTGAAATTGCCGTTCACTTGCTGTTCTTGCGGAAATATCAGCGCATCGCTGATACCCAGTGCCGCTCGCGCCTGCACGATGCGCAGCCCCGCTGCGGCAATTGTCAGGTTCTGCCGCGCGCCCTGCTCGATAAGCTGGTTGAGCACAGGGTCATTGAACTGCATCCACCACGCGCCCACCTGCACCGATTGCGCTACAGCATCCTCTTCGCTCCACTGTTCAGGAAGTTGAATTTGCTCCGGGGGCTGATAGTTCGGTCCTACAGTGGTGCACCCCGCCAGCAATATAGCCAACGCCAGCAGCAAAAACCTGCTCCGGACTGCATCCCTGCCCTGCATTAAATAAGGTACTACTAAAATCGTGTTTCTCCCATACGACGCCAATCAATCGCCTCCTGCGCCTGGCGACACGCCACCAGGCAGAGAAAGATTGACGCATGCAGATTCAGGTAAATATAGAACTGCGCCAGTTCGTGTGGATCATACCTGTCCAGGTAATCATCGCCCAGCAGTTCATCCAACCGCGCCTCAATATTCGTCACATTGGCTTCAAGCTTGGCAATATCCGGGGCCGCGCCATGATCTGCCAGCAGATCACAGATGGCAGCCAGTGAATTACCTGCATTTTTCTGCCTGGCCGCGGCGATCAGCGAATTCTGGTTGAACTCACGTTGACGCAGAGCAAGCACCTGTAGCTGTACATACAGTACCTCGCAACTATTGTTCAGTGTCTCCAATTGCTGCTGGCCGTCGCCGGCAAATAACGAGGCGTCTATTTTCGGCCCCCAAGCCTCCATTTTGGCCAGGATGGCGCCACCGCTGCTAATAAAGATGCGCGGCACGGCACCCGCCATACTCCGCGAGCGGGAGTTCATCCGCAGCCAGCGCGCGCAGAGACGGAAAAAACGTCGCCGCAGACTGAGATACAGATGCTCAGGCTTGCTGGAGAAAGGAAAGTACATTGCGATAATCAATGTCGCACACACCATGTAGAACATGAGAATACTCAACAGAATGGCGTCCACGTTGTAGCTCATGGTGTTCTGGATTCCCAGAGTAAACAGCCCCAGCAGGAAGAAGATGGATACAGGGCCCTGAAAGACATAGAAGCCGATGAAGGCATAAGCGAACAGGAAAACGGCCAGTTCCAACCAATGTGTCAGCTGCGGCAACAGAAAAACATACGCCGGTAGCGCAAACGCAAACCCCAGGGTCAGCAGAATAATCAACAATTTTGGCGTGACCGGGGTGAAAGATATCAGCGGAATGAGGATGGTGCACAGCGTTACGAACATGAAGCCGCCCGGAGGGTTGAACCCAATCCAGATGGCGGTGGCAATCCAGAATATGACAAAAGCGCGCACGGCCGTCTTGAGGTTCTCTAAATCCCACCAAATAAAAATCGGCTTGCCGCGCGGTGCTCGCGACGGGGTCACTGTTCCCTGATCAAACAGAAGGCTGTCTAACGTCGTGAGCAGGTCCAGCAATATGCGTTGCAGCCGTTGCAGTAACTCCGTGCGCGCGGCGACGGCCGCCGCCACCAGGTGGCCTGCGTTGCGCAGTTCAATTACATTTAATTCGACCTTAAGCGCGTGCGGCCTGGCGCTCCTCTGCCCTTGCCAGGCTCGATCAACTGCGCCAAACAGGGTGTCTATCTGCTCCAATACGGGTTGATAGTTCTCCATATAAACATCGAACTGCACGGAACTGCCAGAGACCTGCTTTAATGCAGGGAGCAAAATCGCTTCCAGCTCTTCATAAGCGCTGACCAAACGGTTCCACTCGGGAAGATAGTCGGTCACGCCATCGGCATGGTTCTTCACCGCGGCAAACTGGGTTTGAAAGGCCTGCGCATCGGTCACTAGCTCTGCCAGGAAAGCATCCAGCTCGGGCTGCCGCTGTTCATCGGGGTGCGCCAGCCGCGCGAATGCATCCCGGTAATGTGCCCCCAGACCGGCCGCTAGCGTGCGCGTATTATTGGCCACCTTCACCGGCCACAACATACTGGCCACTAATGTATAGACGACCACTCCGAACGCCGTCATAAAAGCTCTGTCAGCACCGTAGAGAAACGCTCCCTCGGCATCTCCCCCATTGAACACCATCAGGGTGACCACCGCCGTCAGCATGAATACGGTGCTGTCGCCCTGATAGGCATTGTAGAGATAGATCACTACCGCAACCGTACAGGACGCGGCCAGAAGATAAGCCATTCTCTCTTGAGGGAAGAGGATAATGAGCGACAGCCCCAGAATGGCACCGATCACCGTACCAAGAACCCGCGACACGCCTTTCTGTAATGACTCGGACACCATACCGGTGGCAGCTATGAGCATGACAGTTGTGGCGGCGGTTTGCGGTTGGGGCCAGCCCAGGCTCATCGGAATCAGGTACGCCAGAGTCAGGCTGAGCGCCGTTTTCACCGCGTACTGTAACTTCGCCAGGGAGACGCTATCGGCTGTGTCAGATTCGCCCATTATTATTCCAACTAATCACGCGTTAACAAGGCCTGCCGGAGCCCACGGCTACCACGCAGACACTATTTGCCCGGGGCAGCAAGCAGGGTTGCCCCGGGCCAGGTTGTGGAAATAGAGTCTGGTGGCCGTCCGGCATCCACATTATACTGATCAAAGACACCGACAAGCACAGGATGCCCGAAACCGTTGCTTGTCGCACCCCCACCACTCAAAAGCGAGTAAAAATACCAGGTACACGATGATGACATTTACGCAAAATTGCCGCGCAGCGGTTCTGTTACTCTGCCTGCCTGTAGCGGGTGCCTTTGCTCAGGCCGATGCCGACACCAACATTGTCGAAGAGCGTGTGACCTTTGAAAACGGCGCCGTCGATGTGTGCGGCGAGGGCGATGGCCTCGACCCGTGCCTGGATGCCAACGGCCAGACCTATGCCCAGGAAGTCAGAGGGCCCGGCATCGACGATGAATCCGAAAGCACATTAGCGGCTGAGGCCGCGCGTATCCGCGCTGAATCGCCCGAGGAGCTGAACAAGACCATCAGCGAAATGGAAAAGGGTTACAACCCCGACGAACATGCAACAATGGGCCTGCCTAACTAGAGCATCACAGCACAAGGCACCCCCGAACAAGGCTCCCTGAGCAAGGCATCTCTGGACAATGGCAATTAATGGAGAGATCGCGTGTCATAGCTGCGACCAGTTAGCCAGCGTCGCTTCGTTGAAGGCAGGTGAAAGCGCCTATTGCCCGCGCTGTGGCCACTTCCTCACCCGTATAGTGCCGGATACCTATGGCCGGATTTTGTCCTATACCATCGCCGGCATCATTCTACTGATAATGGCCAACAGCTATACCTTTCTGTCATTTTCCTCTACCGGGCTTGAAAGTGTCATCACCTTGAGACAAACGCCTGGCGCGGTATGGGAATACGGCATGCCTGCGGTAGCCATTATGGTCGCTGCCTTTATCATTATCATTCCCGCCTTCATTCTCGTGCTCCTGCTATTGCTGTGTATACCACTGCATGCCGGGCAGTATCAGCCGTGGTTGATTCCCGTCGCAAAAATGATATTTCTTACCCAGAACTGGTCGATGGTGGAGGTATTTATTATCGGCGTGATCGTCTCACTGGTTAAAATTGCCGATATGGCTACGGTTGAATTGGGCATTTCATTCTGGGCGTATGCCGGCTTCAGCATCTGCTTTACTCTGGCCATCTCAAGTCTGGATCGCTACCAGTGCTGGGAACAAATCGAAGCACTGCAAACATCATGAAAACGTCCGCACCCACAGCTGCATCCCAAAATCTGGCCGCCTGCCATATCTGTACCAAGCTGGCCGAGCCCGAGTTACACCACTGCCCTCGCTGTGGTGCCACCTTGCATCTGCGCAAAAGCAACAGCCTCCAGCGCACTCTCGCCCTGTTGCTGACGGCGTGTATTCTGTATATCCCCGCCAACCTCTACCCGATCATGATTACCGATCAACTGGGCACCTCTGAGGGCAGCACCATACTGGGCGGCGTCATCATTCTCCTGCATCACGGTGCAGCGCCGGTAGCGCTGGTGATATTCATCTTCAGTGTAATGGTCCCGCTGGGGAAACTGATGACAATGTTTTACCTATTATGGACGGTGAAGCGCCACTCTCCCGTCAGTGCCCGGCAGCGCACCACCATGTACCAAATCACTGAATTTGTAGGCAAATGGTCTATGGTCGACGTATTTGTAGTGGCTATTTTGGTTGCCCTGGTGCATCTTGGCGGATTACTGGCTATCCGCCCGGGTATTGCTGCCCTTTGTTTTGCCGGAGTGGTCATCGTCACCATGGTGGCGGCGGAGAGCTTTGACCCCCGACTGATCTGGGATGAAATGGAAGAAAAAAACAGTGACGAGTAAAGAAGCCGACATCACCCCGGGGCGCAAGTTTTCCGGCATCTGGTTGATCCCGATACTGGCACTTGTGCTGGGCATTTATATGGTTATCAACAACTGGATGAACGAGGGCCCCGAAATTGAGATCGCCTTCAATACCGCTGACGGTCTGGAGCAGGGAAAAACCAAAGTAAAGTATCGCAGTGTCGATATGGGAACTGTGCAATCAGTGCGCCTGAATGACAAATTCGATGGCGTGATTGCCACCATCAAACTGGATCGACAGGCCATACCGCTACTGCGTGAAGATACCCGTTTCTGGGTGGTAACTGCACAGGTGGGCGTCGACAACATCTCGGGGCTGGATACCTTGCTGTCCGGTGCCTACTTGCAACTGGCACCCGGAACGGGCGAACTTGGTGCGCGTGAGTTCACCGCACTTGAGCACCCTCCACTGACACCCGCAGGCGCTCCAGGATTGCGTTTAAACCTGACCAGCAATCGCGCCACCTCTGTCACTGCTGGCGACACCGTACTTTACAAAGGGTACAAGGTGGGCCGAGTGGAAACCATGGAATTCAAGCCCTCAGACAAACTGGTGCACTACCAGATATTTATCGATGCCCCCTATCACGAACTGGTCAATAGCAGCGTGCGCTTCTGGGATGCCAGTGGTGTATCGATGAGTGCCAATGCCAGCGGATTCAAAGTTGAAACAGGCTCGCTGGAATCCATCTTGTTCGGCGGCGTCTCATTTGGGGTGCCTGAGGGAGTCAAGGAAGGTGTAGCGGTAAAGGCAAACACCGAGTTCCAGCTGTATCCATCCTATGATGACATTCTGAAAAATCCATACCAGTTCGGCACCTATTATGTCGTTACCTTCAACCAGTCGATAAAGGGGTTGGTTCCCGGGGCACCCGTGGAGTTTCGCGGCATACAGATCGGCAAGGTTGACCGCATCATGTTGAAAGAAGGCCAGGCAATGCGGGTGAACACGACCTCCGAGGGTGAGGGCGGCCCGATACCAGTACTAATCTACATTGAGCCCGGCCTGATGGAGCTGCCCGACACCGAGGCCTCTATTGGGGTAATGAGGAGAAGCGTCAGCCGCGGTGTTACCAGAGGTTTAAGGGCTTCCATGGAAAGCGGCAACCTGCTCACCGGAGCAAAATATATCAGCATAGATTTCTACCCCGACACACCTCCGGCAACCGAGGGGTCGTTCCTGGAATATGCAACAATTCCCACTATTGAAACGGGCCTTGCGCAGTTGGCGCAGAGTGTAAACTCTATCCTCCATACCATCGATGAGTTGCCGATCACTGAAACGGTCACCAGTGCCAACACTGCACTTGCCACCCTGAACAACTCTCTGGCGAGCTTGCAGACCATCATGGAAAACCAGAGCACCCAGCAGTTGCCTGTGCATCTGGACCAGACGCTACAGGAACTGCGGGAAGCCATAAGCAGCCTCTCGCCGAACTCCGAGGCGTATCAAAGCCTGAACTCAAGCTTGCTGTCCCTGAATCGCACCATGGGTAACCTGGAGTCACTAACGCGCACGCTTGCCGAGCAACCCAGTGCGGTGTTGATATCTTCTGACCCGGTACCCGATACCATTCCCGAGGTGAGTGAACAATGAAAGTCGCCGGTTTTCTTTTGGTAGCGTTACTGGCCGGCTGCGCCAGCCAGACGATTCCACCCACCTATTATCTGCTGCGCTCCGATCAGGGTTTGCAATCCGGCGTGCTCAGTACATCCAAGCGTTATTCTCTGGGCAGCGTAGAAATTGCTGCCTACCTGGACCAACCGGGTCTGGTAATGGCAACGGGGAAGGACGAAATGCGTGCCGCCAACCAGAATCTCTGGGCGGAGCCTATTTATGATGGTGTACGCAATTTTCTCGCCACGGAGATCGCGCTGACCAGTGGCGAGGAGTTGTTGCCCACGAAGCTCACCAGAAATACGACAGTCGTGAATATTCGCATCGACCAACTCCATGGAACACTGGATGGCCGAGCGCAGATAGTCGCCTTCTGGTGGCTGGTTCGCGGCGATGAAGTAGTATCCTTCAATCGCTTTGCCGACGCCCGCGCGTTGACCGCAAGTGGCTATAGCGCACTGGTGGATGCCGAAAAACTCTTGCTGGCTGAACTGGCGAAGCGAATTTCCGCATCCCTCGCTGAGCATGGACCTAAATCGGCAGCGGAATAAACACCTTGGAAACCACGTGCACCGCGCCGGTCACAGCCCGGTTGCTCGAATCGCCCGCAATACCTGCCATCATCTCCTGTAAAACGATAATCTCGCCAAACAGTCGCTCAAAACTCAGGTTGTCGACCACGCCCTGATATTCATGCGTGATCAGGTAGTGTCGGCCATTGGGTTTACGGGCATTTTTCAATTTCCATAGCAAGACCTCAACATTGTGAGCACTGGCCAGGAAGACCTCGGCATCGAGCTGGTCCGGCAAAAACACTTCCGGTTGATATTCATACGCTTGCCTCAGCATACTGCCCAGTCCCACGACCAGCGCAAATACGCGATCGCCCCTGAAATCTGGATCAAACGCCAGATTCATTGCGGCGACATCCTGCTTGTAGTCGAGCTCCGCAAACTGCAATTCATAGCGATGCACAGTGAGTTGTGCCAACCGCCCTTTTACCGTCATACCGGGAATTTTGCGCAACTGGTTTGGGTTGCGCTTGTAGAGCTTTACTACCAATTCTTTGACGTCTTCGCGGGTTCTGGTTATGAACTGATCCGTAACCAGATCGATATCCGACTTGAAAACGTTCTTCGCCTCATAACCTGAACAGGCACAGAGAAGTACACAGAGCAATATGACTAACTGGAAATTCATGGCGGAAGTCTAACTGTAGCGGACATTTCGCGCGAGCCGCTATCGCGGCACGCTGTATAGAACACACGCAAATAATGGCCGTCACGACCACAAAATCCTTCTATTGCTGCAGAACCGAAAGTTGCAATAATCTGGAGAAGATCACATAAATAGATGCCCTGCAGCGTCGCCAAAATGCTATCCTCATGCGCTGATAGCACATAATAAGTTACTGCAACTGCGCATCTATCTGCCACTGACTAGGGATCGGGCCTTCGGTGTTTGCTCAGTTTTTTGGGTTCCGCCATTGGCGTATAGCACAAGGGTATCAGGATATTAATTCACAAGGTCACAGCTTGTTTCTGCCGATAACGCCGTGCGTGGAACACGTTGGCTAGCATGCTGAGAATCACTGCCTTATCACTGCTGCTGGGCGCACTGGCCTTAACCATCGGACTAGCACTGTTCTTTACGCCTGCAGAACAACAGACCCCTCCTCTGAGATGGGAGGCCTCTAGCGCAAAGGTTTTACTGGGCACACCCACCATTATCGATACCGAATTGCAGCTTGAACTCGACGGCGCCGGCGCTGGCTTGGTTAGCCTGGCAGAAACGGATATAGAAGCAGATGACTTCTCATTCATACATCTCGCCCTGGAAGAACCCGTAGAAAGTCTTCATGTCACAATCGTCTGGACAGACGCACAAGAACCTCAAGTATCTCACTCCTACAAACTGGAAAACTATCTGCGCCAATCCATCTGGCTGGCAACGGATGAGTTAAGAGGGTGGTCGGGGGAGCTTGACACCCTGAGCCTGAGCTTTCAAGGCAAAGCCGATGACACGTTAGTTATCAAGGACTTCTCCATCTTTCCGGCGTCCACCACATACCAGTTATTGGCAATCTATTCTGACCTGACCGGCTATGCACCGTGGAACACGGCGGCCATGAATACTTATACCGGCGCCTTTAACGCCTCTTCGTTCTACCCCATCGCATTAGCTGTAGCATTTCTGGCGCTCAGCCTGGCGGCATACAGGTTATTGCTTTTCATGTTGCGGACAAGGCTACGTTTCAGCTGGTCGGTGGTAGCGCTGATTTTTCTCAGTAACTGGGTCATTCTGGATATGCTATGGCAGTATCGGTTGTTGCATCAATTGGCCGATACGCACCGCGTTTTTTCCGGCAAGAACACCGAACAACGCCTCGCTGTTGGCCCCGACGCTGAGCTGTATAACTTTGCCTCGAGCGTAAAGCCACTGCTGGAATCAACAAACCCGCGGATTTTCGTCACATCGGATGATAACTACAGCGGCATGCGCACGGCCTACTATTTCTTTCCCTTGAATGTGCACTGGTCCCTGTATGGCCCGCCGTTGCCGCACAGAAAGTTCTTGCGCAGGGGGGACTATATCGTGCTGATAAACCCCACCAATATGACGTTTGACCCGAAACGAAGCCAGGTGAAAGCACCCAAGAGACGAGAGCTGGATGTCGAGCTCGTGTTGTCTGCTCCGTCCGGTACGGTGGTGCAGCTGAAATAAATGGATACGATATTCGCCATTCTCGCATTGTTATTGCCGATCTTCCTTGGCGGGTTATGGTTGAACCTGTTGATGCCACAACAGGCTCCCGCCAGACCGGCTCTGGTATGGGGCAATGGAACACTCATTGGCCTGCTGCTTATTCCCCAATTCCTGTGGGGGCTGGACGCCGTGGGAATACCACTGTCCTTTTTCAGCACGGGTTTGCTGGCCAGCGCATTGATCGCAGCCGCAATTGCCGTGCATATCAAGCGCAATACACCTATACGAAGCATCGCCTGCGATACCGCTTTTTCCACCCTGCCAGCCTCACACCGGCTCCTGTTTCTCTTCCTTCTTTTTCTGGTAGTGCTTCGCTTTGCAACAGTGGGGCTGGAAATCCTGTGGCGCCCGCTGTTCCCCTGGGACGCAACGATGCACTGGGCAACAAAGGCAAGAGTGTGGTTTGAATTCCGCAGTATTCTGCCCTTTGTCGACAACAATGTCTGGCTGCAAATGGGTGGCGACGGTGTCTTTACCGATCGACATCCAGACTACCCGCACACGGTGCCACTTCTACAGGTATGGATGAACCTGGCCATTGGGCACTGGAACGAGAGCCTGATGAATCTGCCCTGGCTGGTCTGCCTGATTGCCTTGGGAGCCGCGTTTTACAGCCAATTACGCAACGCCGGCACCGGTCCGCTGGTTGCGATGGGTTTTACCTATTTATTGCTGTCCATGCCGTTGCTCAATATCCACGTGGCGCTGGCGGGCTACGCGGATTTATTCCTGGGTGCGACGTATTGTGCGGGCTTGATGGCCTTTCACAACTGGGTGAACACACGCTGGCGATCACAGGCGCTATTGGCTGTTTTCTTTGCCCTGGCCTGCCTGGTGATCAAAGGCGAAGGCCTCCCCTGGGCTCTCACCTTCATCCCCGCATTGTTGCTGGTACCGCGCACACGACACAAAGCCCTCAAATTGGCGGCACTTGGTGTACTGGGCCTGATTTTTCTGGCCATTGTGATGCAGAAAAATCCGCTCATCATCAAACAACTGCTGGCTTCGGTGACAGAGTTTCACCCCGATGGTCTCTCCGGCACGATACAGGCGGTCTGGTTACACGATAACTTTCATCTGCTTGGCTATCTGTTGCTGGCCATCATTCCAATGGGGCTCACCATCCCCGGCGCATTCACAAAAACGTATTTGAGCATCAGCGCTGCGCTGCTCTGTGCCGTATTGATGTTCCTGTTTCTGTTCCTGTTTACCGTCTACGGTGCCGGTGCCTCCAATTTTACAGGCGTTGGACGGCTGTGCATTCAACTCGCGCCCGGCTTGCTTTTCCTCAGCGCGATGCTGTGCAACGATCTACTTGCCCGCAGCAGGGCCACCGAAGCCGTACGCTGATTTCAGTGTACGGATGTATGCTTTCCCGGAAAAGTTGCTAACATACTCCCATAACCCCATCGCGCCAAAGGCGAGTCAGGCAGCGCGTCTGTACTCAGGAGATCATAATGACAGAGGTAGCAGAAAACCTTCCCCCGATTGAAACCATCTACAACCCCAACTCCAGAGAGTATATGGAGAACCCCGTTCCGCAATGCCTGGAGCTCGCCCGACGCGGCCGACTGGTGTGGTATGAGCCCTGGCAGGCATGGATCATGACGCGGATGGACGACATCATGGCGTGCTGGAAGACTGAACCCCTGTCCTCCGATTTCTACGATTGGGAGTATGCACCAAAGCGGCCACCTGAAGAGGAATGGAGCAACTTCGAGCGCGCCCTGATCGGTCACAGCCTGCTCGCAGATCACGATCATCACAGACTGGTACGACGCGTTACCGCCCCGGCATTTTCACGCAATGTTGTCGACAAGATACAGGCGCGCATTGAACCGGAGATCAAAAAGCTGTTTGATGAATTGGGCTCGCCGGATGAGTTTGATTATCGAGAGAAAATCGCCTTTCACATCCCCTTCATATCCATCACCCGCATGGTTGGCATTCCTGAAAAATACTGGCCGGAGATAAAGCAGGTCATTGTAACGTTCACCGAGACCTGGAACCCCACCATATCCGACGAGCAGCGCGAGAGCGCGCGACAGGACAGCAACCGCGCCATCACCATCCTTAAAAAAATTATCGATGAACGCCGCAATGCGCCACAACAGGATGACTTCCTTAGTACCCTACTGCGTATCGAAGCGGAGAACGAAGGGTTTGAAGAAGGCGATATTATCACGCTGATTCTCGCGCTAATCGGTGCCGGCGCAGACACTACTCTGGTCGCTCAACAGTGGTCTGTTTATGCATTGTTGAAAAATGACCGAAGCCAGATAGCCAAGGCTCTGGCCACGCCCGACAGCTTCTCCAATGCCTTTAGTGAGATCAGCCGCTGGGGTATATCCTCGAAAATGGGTTTCGCCCGCTACGCCCCCCAGGACATGGAGTTTATGGGAGAGCAATTGCGCAAGGGTGTCATGGTGCTGATGATGCCGCACCTGAAAGACCACAACCCCGACTACTTTGAAAACCCCGAGAAGTTTGACGTAGAGCGTGTGTTCGAGCCGGACGCCACCTTCGGCTACGGGCCGCGCTTCTGCATCGGCGCTGCACTTGCCAAGCGTCAGCTCTATCTGAGCGTGTCAGAACTATTCAAGCGCTTTCCCAACGTGGAACTGGCCAAAGAGCCCGAGCGGGACGAAAGCGATCACAACGCCGTAGTGTTCAAACGGCTGCTACTGAAAACAAATTGTCGCTAAGGTAACGCGGCGGAGAGATAGCGATGAGAAAATTTGCCAAACGACTACTGCTTGCGCTGCTGGCAATCGCGCTCATAGCGGGCTCCGCCGTACTGATGATGGACTCCCCCGGCAAGACGCTGGAGGCATTCGTCATTCGCCATGCAAATAAACTGCCACTGGAGTTCCTCGGCGAACAGCTGTTCGACAAACACTGTGCCTCCTGTCACGACAACCCCGCGATGCACGCGCCGACACGGGAAGCCCTGTCCGGTTTTTCCAAAGAGAGCATTCTGGTGGCCATGGAGTTTGGCAAAATGCAGCCTATGGCCGCCGGGTTATTGCAGCAGGAACGGTTTTTAATCGCCACCTACCTCGCCGGTAGTGCGCCAGATGCAAATGGCTGGATAGAACAAAACCTCTGCGATACGCCCACCGCGAATGGCAGCCAGGAGTATGTCGGTAACTGGGGCCTGGGTAATCACAACAGGCGTTTCGTCAGCAGTGAAATGGCTGGCATCAACCGCAGTAATGTCGGCACGCTGGAACTCGTCTGGAGCCTGGCCTTCCCGCGCGTGACCGATATGCGCTCACAGCCCGCCATTATCGGCGACACCCTGTACTTCGGTGATAAAACCGGACAACTCTACGCACTCGATCGCACCAGCGGCTGTATCAGAGCGCACACCAAGGTGTTCAGCGGTGTTCGTTCCGCAATTACCGTAGCGACACTCAAGGATGGCAGCAAGCTACTCATCTTTGCCGATTCACTTGCCACCGTGTTCGCCATGGACCCACAAACTCTGGAGGTCGTATGGCAGCACTCAGCCCGCCTGTTCAACACCTCGGTAATCTCAGGTTCTATCAGCTATTACGACAACCAACTGTTTGTGCCAATATCTTCGTTTGAAGTGGCCGCTGCGGGCAGCCCCAGCCATATTTGTTGTACCTCTCATGGCGGAGTTATTGCACTCGATGCCAGCAACGGTGAGCAACTGTGGCAGTGGCACGCGACTCCAGACGCGACTCTGCAGGGACAGAATGCTGCCGGGCAGGACCTGTTCGGCCCCTCCGGCGCATCGGTATGGACAACGCCTGCTATAGACAGCAAGCGCAATCGTATCTATATCGGCACGGGAGAGAACCTCACTCATCCCGCGACGACCACCTCGGATGCGATTGTTGCGCTGGACATGGACAGTGGCGAAATGGCCTGGCACTTCCAAGCGACCACCGGTGATGTATGGAACGCCGCCTGCCTTAACGACGGCGCCAACTGCCCTGACAACGCCGGAGGTGATTTCGATTTCGGGGCGTCTGTCATCATCGCCCAGAATCGCGATGGTTCAGACATTCTACTGGCCGGGCAAAAATCGGGCGAGGTGTTCGCTCTCAACCCGGACACGCAATCTCCTGAGGGTGAAGTCCTGTGGCGCAATCGTGTCAGTCTCGGCACCACCAATGGCGGCATTCACTGGGGCATGGCCGTCTCCGGACAACACCTGGTGGTACCGGTTGCAGATCCGGAGCGGGATCGACCAGGATACACCCCGCAACCGGGACTGTATGTGCTGGATGTGTCAAGTGGCGAGTTGCTCTGGCAGAAGCCTGTCGAGCGCGGCTGTGATATAGCAGAGGAAAACAGGCCTCTGATTGGGCTGGAGAGTATGCGCTCCGGCAAACAACCGGAACTGTCGGAATTGTATAAGTGTTCGTTTTACTACGGCTTGTCAGCCGCCGCGACTGCGACACCCGAGCTCGCGTTCAGCGCCGGCCTCGATGGCAAGCTGCGTGCGTATGACATAGACACAGGTGAGATAGTCTGGCAAACGCAGACCGCGCTACCCTTCACTGCCAGCAACGGCATTACGGGTCACGGCGGCGCCATCGATGTCAGCGGCCAGGTTTTGGCGGACGGCTGGCTTTACGTGCAATCCGGTTACTCCATGTTCGGGCAACTTCCGGGGAATATGCTGCTTGCCTACAAAATAGCGCCCTCACACCTACCCTCAAACGAGGCACCATAACCCACCGGAAGGCCCATGACAGGTGTAGAAAATCTGACTCGCAGAGTCACTACCTGCAGCCTGACACTTGATACTATTTATCACCGCGTCATTGACGGCTCACTGTAAAGCGGCGGTAGAGCAATTAGCGTAGAAGCTATATCATCAAGGTTTAGCCTCAAGGAGCCCTGCCATGGATCTACCAAAACGCGCCGCTGACACCCCTTACGGAGTTCTGGTAAAGCCCGGAAAAGCGTATTTCTGGTGCGCCTGCGGGCTGAGCGAAAGCCAACCGTTCTGCGATGGCTCACACAAGGATACCGGCTTCTCCCCGGTACGCTATGAGGCAACAGAGGACGCCAAAGTGTTTTTCTGCGGCTGTAAAGCCACGGGCAACCAGCCTCTGTGCGACGGCAGTCACAGCAGCACCTGATTGGAAAGCTTCTCACAGATACACCAACGCGCCTGCGAACGTCACGGCGGGGCAGCGGCACTCAAACCGCTAATGCCCAGCGTGCGCAGTTCAACAGCGTTGGCCCGAAGCAAGGACGACCGCTGGCTGGCGCAGATGACCCGCTGTGTATTCCAGGCGGGCTTTGTATGGCGGGTGGTCGATCATAAATGGGACGATTTCGAAGATGTCTTTTTCGGCTTTCCGGCAGAGAAAATCGTTATGCTCAGCCCCGAACAGATCGATCGATTCGCCACAAACCCACGCATCATCCGCAATCGCCAGAAAGTACTGAGTATTCAAGCCAATGCGCTGTTCGTGCTGGATATCGCTAAAAAGCACGGGAGCTTCGGCAAGTTTGTCGCACGCTGGCCGCAGCAGGATTTGATTGGACTGCTCTCTGTAATGAAAAATCAGGGCAGTCGACTGGGTGGAATGACCGGGCAGCGCGTACTGCGTAATATGGGCAAAGACACTTTCATCCTTACCGCGGATGTTATCCGCTGCCTCAAGCGCACGGGGCTGGACGTAGGCGACAACCCGGTCAGCAAACGGAAATTGCAGCTCATCCAGGACACCTTCAATCAATGGCACGATGAATCAGGGCTGCCATATAGCCACATCAGTCGCAATTGCGCGCTTTCCCTGGAGTAACTGTTGCCGCGCAAATTGTAGTTAGAAGTACCGCTGACACGGCAACCCTGCTAAGCCAACCCGTCAACTTGTGACAGCGCTCACAGATACCATTCATATTCCCCGTTTTCGCCGTGTACGCTAGTGCAACCCACCCTATTTTCTATCAGACTATGCCCCATGTTAGATGCAACATAAAAGGAGACCGCAATGTCTGCTGAACGAGCTTCACTCTATGTACAAGAACCGAATCGCTTCACTCTCGAAGTGGTAGCGTCCGAAAAGGCAGCCTATGATGGCGAGGAGCGCCGCATGGAAACGCGACGCCAGGGTAAGGACCGCCGTATCGATGTACGCTTCAACCTGACCAAACAGGACCGCCGCGAAAATGTCGGCCGTCGCGCGGAAGACGTACTACCCAAGTTCTGGTAATTCCACCCTGGAGGGGGCAGCAGATACGCTCCCCCACCCACCTCTACTCGTATTACTGGCGCAACTGCACATGGCTCAGGAACAAAGTCGCCGTCAACAGCAGTACTGCACCGCCCTGATGTGCCACTCCCAATGCCACTGGCACATGCAGTAACAGCGTACTGATACCCAGGATGACTTGAACAATCAGCATAAGCACCAGCAGAATTGCCGCCAACCTTCCGCGCTCAGACTTCGTACTCCGATACACCAGAAGCGCAGACACATTCAGCACAACGAACAAAAAATAGGCAAACATTCGGTGATTGAATTGAATGGTCGTAATGTCTTCGAACATTGCCAGCCATGCCGGGGAGGTCGCGTAAAGACCGGGCGGTATGAAGGAATCTCCCATTAGCGGCCAGGTGGGGTAGGCAAACCCCGCATCGGTTCCGGCCACCATCCCGCCCGACAGAATCATCAGGTAAACAAGCGCAACCAGTGCGAGTGTCCAGCGCGCATAGGGAGCGCGCGCGGTATCGGGTTCGCGGCCGCGAGTGAACAACAGACCAAAGGCCAACCACAACATATAAGCATAAATGGCCACGGCCACACCCAAATGCGCTGTCAGGCGATACTGGCTAACGCGCGGGTTGTCTACCAGGCCACTCTTGACCATATACCACCCTAACAGACCCTGCAGCCCGCCGAGAAAGAAGAGCACCACCAGTCCAGGCGCCAGCCCAGGGCGCAACCGGCGCCGCAGCGCAAAGTAGAGCATCGGCACGGCGAACAGAACCCCTATCAACCGTCCCAACACCCGGTGCAGGTATTCATACATAAAAATGCTTTTGAACTCATGCAGACTCATGCCGTGGTTGATTTTCTGGTACTCGGGAAACTGCTTGTACTTTTCAAACGTGTCATGCCAATCCTGCTCGGACAGCGGCGGGATAGCGCCCACCAACGGCTTCCATTCCACCATGGACAACCCCGAATTGGTGAGACGCGTGGCGCCGCCCAGCAGAATCATCGCGAAAATAACCACAGCGCAAAAAATAAGCCACTGTGCAATTTGTCGGTCATAGCGTTGTTGTTCGATGTTTGTCATAGCTGCCTGATCACAAGGAGGGTTAAAGTTAGCTTGCCAGAATCCCGTATTCTACCGCGAACCTCAGTCTCGCTCATCGGGATTTAGCATTTTGATTTCCAGCGGGGCCGTTGTATCGAGATGAATATCGCGCTGCGGGAATGCGACCACAATATCGGCTTCATTCAATCGACGATTTATCTGCAACCTGAGCTCGCTATCGGTGGTGAGGCGCTTGTCCAGATCCTCGATGTAATAACGCAGGCTGACCAACAAACTGTTGTCGCCAAACTCATCGAAGGTGACCAGAGGCGCGGGGTCGGCAAGCACCAGCGGATGCTTCTTCGCTACATCGCTGACGATCTCCAGCGCTTCGTCCATATCGGTACCGTAGGCGACACCAATACGAATAATCCGGCGCGTCACCGAATCCGATAGAGACCAGTTCAGCAATCGGCTGGTGATAAATTCCTTGTTCGGCACCAGCAACTCGCGCCGGTCGTAATCCCGGATCGTGGTCGCCCGCATCTGTATCCTGGTTACCGTACCGGATACATCGCCGACGGTTACGGTATCGCCTAGCCGAATAGGTTGTTCAAACAGAATTATCAAGCCACTGATAAAATTCGCAACTATTTCCTGCAAGCCAAAACCGATACCCAGGCTGAGCGCCGCGACCGCCCATTGCAGTGACGACCAGCTGACACCCAGTGAACCGACGACAAAAATCACCAGCAACATCGTGGCCGCGTACTGAAATACCCTCGTTAACGCATACGCCGAGGCCGCAGCGACATGGAGTTTTTGTCGCAGAAAGATCTCGAACAATCCCGGTAGGCGGCTGATCGCCAGGCCGCCCATACCGGCAAATAATATCGCCCGTAAGATTTCGCTCAGCGTGACAGGGTCAGCAATTTCACGCCCGTCAACGATGGTTGTCTGGTGCCAGAAAGTGAACGAATCCAGGATTGTCAGCGCCGGAAAGACTTCAGCCCATATCCACGCAACACCCAGCAGGCCGCCAAACAGCGTGAGCAGATTCAGCAACCTGGTCCCTTCATCGCTCAGCAAATCGGGGTCATGTTCCAGAATCTCATTCTCGATAGTGGTCTGGGTATCCTCATTGCTGCTCTTGACGAGCTCCTGACGAACCTCATACGCCATGCGCCGCCGGGTGAGCCCAAGCCACCGCATACCCAGCTCATACAGAATCAGGACGCCACTGAGCAACACAAAGGTTCTGACCAGAAGCAGCGCAATTTCAATCGCGGTAAACGTATAACCCAGAAAAACGGCGAGTACTGCCGCAACTGGAATCCAGAGCAACAGCTTACGCAGCATTTTCGCCCAGAATGGATGCGTTGCACTGCTTTTGTCACTGAAAATCATCTCCAACTTGCTATGCACAAACTCCGGGATGCGGTAAAAAAAGTACGCGATGGAACACAGCGCCATAATGACCGCCAGTGTGCCCAGAAACCCACCAATACTCCTGGGATACAGGTTCAGGAAAAAGCCCACCAAAAACGCCGACGGCAACAGGGATAACTCCAGCGTGACAATCTGTCGTCGAAGGGCGGATACACGGCCGTCAGGCCAGCGAAAATGCACATCCATCAGCCCGTGAGGCAGTAATGCGAAGCGCAACAGCTCCAGGCCCCAGAAATAGAACGCCGTTCTTTGCAGGGCAAGAAACAGTGCGGTGGCCAACTCTGACTCATCGTGCTGCACCTCAAACAACCAGGCGGCCGTCAGCATGAGCAGCGGCCATCTGATTGACAGAAGCCCGGTCAGTACCAATGCCTGCAGGGTGCTGGCAAAACTGTCCGAGCGAACATAACCGACATGTTTTCCGCTCGCCACGAGCTGCTGTTTAAGGCCTGAACCATAGTAGACAAGCAGCGCTACCAGCAATAACAGGACACCCGTCCATGGCTGCGCGACGATCCCCGCCGGAATACTCTTTAGCGACGTTACCCAACGCGGTGCAGAAAACACCTCGCGAAGTTGTTTGACCAGCTCCCCGGACTCCCCAAATAACAAACCGAACCTGTCACGTGAAGGAATCCACAGCAGTCGTGCCGAAATAAAATTGCGATACGCATCGACCGCCAGTTCGTACCGGCGCAATGCGAAATCAAGATCCCCCAGAGTCTGGGCATACGTATTTTCCAGATCAATCGCTTTGCGAACCACATCTTGACGGCTGCGAACCAACTCATTGAGATCATCCTCAACTTCTGCCACTACCGCAGGCGTCAGTCCTTCGAGCTGCTCGCTGATATACGTGGAGGGATTACGCAACAGGCGACGCTCATCTTCCAGCTCAACCTGCCGCAGGCTGGATGCCCTGATGTCATCGGCATTCTGGCTGATCTGCTTGGTGATCTCGCCTTGCACGGGTAACTGCGCCTGGCGCTCGCGCAAAATCTCACCCACCACAGTACTCATTCCAAGAAGTTCAAGCTTGTGCTCAGTGGAAGACAGGTCAACTTCCAGCTGCTCAGCCGCGCTGCTGACCTCGCTATCACGCTGATCTGTTCTTTCTATTTCCCTGTTGCGCTCGCTTAAGGTCTTGGCCAGAGCGGCGTTATCGTCCGCAAGGCGTCTGAGTACCCTATGCTTGCCTTGCGTGCCGGCCAGCACGAGATCTGCCGTGGCCTGCGCTATTGCCGCCTCCCCCTCCCTCAATTCGCTGACGCGCTGGGTCATAGCCCGGGAGCGTTTTTCCAGACGTGCGATTTCGGCACTTGTTTGGTCAAGCTGCGCCTTGCGCAACTCCAGGCGCATCGGCTGGCTGAGTAGCTCCTCCTCCAGCGCCGCTTTCTCGGCATTTACACTGGCAAGCTGGGCACCTGCCAACCACAGCGCGGCCTGTTCGGCACTGCCGTTGCTCTCCAAGTCTGCGAACGCATCCAACTGCGACTCCAACTGAACAGCGAGGCTCGTCAACTCGGCGATACGCATGCGAATTTCCACCGGCCGCACAGACATGCCATCGATCGCAGTACGAATCGTTATCGAGCGGTTTTTATTGGCTTCCAGTTCTGATTTTTCGAGCAGAATTGTCTGTTCCAGCTCAGACAGCGAAAGCTCATAAAGGTAGTCATTCGATTCTTCCGCCTCGAGCTGCTGCTGAGCCAGTGTCAGCTGGATAGCCTCGGCATCGCGCTCCGCATTGGCTCGGGCCAGGGCAAAGGTAGTGTGTTGTTGGTTGAATTCCTCAATACTTGCCAGTGCTGCCCGGGTATCGGCGTAGGATTCGAGCAGCTGGGCTCGGCGCGTGTCATCCTCGGGCAGGTTGTCGGTCACGCGAGCGACGGCTGCATCCAGCTCTGATGACGTCACCCCCGGGTCCGGCAGCTGCCCCCAGGCAGGGGCAACAGCAAACAGCACCAATAAGACCAGTATTCTCAACATCATTCCCCTGAGTGACACAACCCCTTTCAAACTGAAGACGTATTCCTGCACTTCGGGCACACTCTATACCGGTTTGCCCATATGTGGCCAGCATGTGCCCTGCTGACGTAGAATGCGCATCCACAAAACACAGTGCGCCCGACCATGCCTTTATTACGTCTAGACTCCGCCCACTTACAATTTGGCACCCAGGTCATTCTGGATAACGTCAGCCTGAGTATCACCCGAGGTGAAAAGCTCGGCCTGTTGGGCCGAAATGGCACCGGCAAGACCACCCTGCTCAAAGTCCTGGCAGGCGAATTGAGCCCTGATTCCGGTGATCGCTGGGTGCGCCCCGGGATTCATGTTGCACGGCTACAGCAGACCCTGCCGGAGGCAGATCAACTTTCCGTTTACGATGTTGTCGCCGCCGGTCTTGAGGATGCGGGGCGCCTGTTGAGCGAATATCACAAGCTGATACAGTCCGACCAGCCCGATATGACATTACTGTCACGCGTTCAGCAGCAACTGGAGGCTGCCGACGGCTGGCAGCTACAACAGCGTGTCGAAACCACCATCAGCCAGCTGCAACTCCCCGCTGAAGCCACCATGGGAGAACTCTCCGGTGGTTGGCGCCGCCGGGTGGCACTGGCTCAGGCGCTGGTGAGCCAGCCTGACTTGCTGCTGCTGGACGAGCCGACAAACCACCTGGATATTCCCGCGATACGCTGGCTTGAAGAGCAACTCGCCAACTTTTCCGGCGCCATCATTCTTATTACTCACGATCGTCGTTTCCTGCAAAATGTGGCCAACAGCATCGCAGAACTGGACAGGGGCCACCTCACCCAACTGCGCGGCAGCTACCACAGTTTCCTGCGTCACAGGGAGCAGCAACTGGAAGCCGAAGAGCGTGCCAACGAATTGTTTGACAAAAAACTGGCGCAGGAAGAAGTGTGGATTCGCCAGGGTATAAAGGCGCGACGCACCCGTAACGAGGGTCGAGTGCGAGCGCTCAAAGCAATGCGCAATGAACGGCAGAGTCGTCGAGAACGCACCGGTACTGCTAATTTCGGTGTCGAAACGTCAGGGCAGTCGGGAAAGATCGTCGCGGAATTGCAGCATGTCGACAAGAGCTTCGGTGGCCGACCTGTGCTGAAAAATGTCTCCACCATCATTCAGCGCGGCGACCGGGTGGGGATTGTCGGGCCCAACGGAGCTGGCAAGTCCACGCTGGTAAAACTATTGCTTGGAAAACTGGAACCCGATGCCGGCAAGATCATTTTTGGCAGCAAACTGGAACTGGCCTACTCCGACCAGTTGCGCGATCAGCTGGACCCCGCGAAGAACCTCATCGACAACGTATGCGGCGGTCAGGATTTTATTGAAATCAATGGCAAGCGCCGCCACGCTATTTCCTATCTGGGCGACTTCCTGTTCAGCCCCGAACGCGTGCGCACACCGGTGAAGGCCCTGTCCGGGGGCGAACAGAACCGCGCCATACTGGCAAAATTATTCAGTAAGCCAGCCAACCTGCTGGTGCTCGATGAACCCACCAACGATCTGGATATCGAGACTCTGGAGCTGCTGGAGGAGATCCTTCTGACCTTCGAAGGCACCGTACTTCTGGTCAGCCACGACCGCGACTTTATGGACAACGTAGTCACCAGCCTGCTGGTACTGGAAGGTGACGGCGTAGTGACGGAACAGGCCGGCGGCTACAGCGACTGGGAGGCTCGCGGAGGCCAGCTGCAATCAGGGCAGCAGGAGCGCAGCATAGCAACCTCACCCGCACAACAACCGGAGTCTGCGGCATCACCCACCACGGCAAAGAAGAGCAAACTCTCTTACAAGTTACAGCGCGAACTGGACGGCCTCCCCGCAGTGATTGAGAGGCTGGAACAGCGCCAACAGGCACTGGAGAGCACCATAGCCGAGGACGGTTTTTACGAGCAGGATCACGCGGTGGTGCAGAAGACTCTGGATGAGTTGGCAGCAGTACAGTCGGAGATGGAGACCACCTTTGAACGCTGGTCGATGCTAGAGGATGGCGACGTCTAAACAGGGTTTCAGGCGAGAAGTCGCGATATGGAATGTGAAATCTCTGCGCCGGAGTATGCGGGTGACAGGGGGCGCTGGGACACGCCAAAAAACACACATCCATGTGCAGGCTCGGGTGGCGACGTCCTGTCGCCACACGGTCCCAGCGCCCCCTGTCACCCGCCTTCTCCTACTCCTCGTCTGAAACTCACACCGTTTAGCCAGTATCAACAGCTGGACACACCAGAAGTGCGGTCTGAAACGGATATCGCTACAATGCCCTTAAACACCAGCAGTGGAAAAATATGAGCACCTACCAACAACAGATCCACAGCGCCCCAGAGGGCATCGATCCGGATTTTTGGCGAGCCCCCGAAGGCGTGGCTGTGCCCGATGACGAGCTCACGTTTCTACTGGTGCCCGATGTTGTCGAATCGATGGCGGTGTTTGAGCTATCGCGGCAGGTACATCAGTATCAACGAGAACAATCCTCCGGCGACGGCGCCATCACGCGCGCGCTGATGGCCACCATGGGCGGCATGCTACCTGGCATCTTGCTGTACGATCATCTGTCCAAGGGCCAGCCTGAGGGCACGGCGCGCATCGAGTTCGGCACCATCGGTGTCTCCTTGTACAAAGGGCCAAATGAACGCTACGACAACCCGCAGGTGCAGCAGGACATTTCGATCCCGATTGAAGACGAAGTGGTGCTGGTGATCGACGATCTGGGTGACCGCGGCGGCACACTGCAGTTTCTGACACAGTATATCGCCGACAAGGGCGCCAGACAGGTGCTGACACTGGCGATCTATATGAAACCCATGGCAATCGAAAAGTGTCCAGTGAACTTCTCATTCGGTGAGGTAGCACAGGACACCTGGATTATCACGCCACGGGAAATGGTGGAAACCATGGTCAAGCGCGTACCCGTGTGGCGGGATCGCGGCGCAGACCAGCGCGAGTGCTATCGGCGGCTGGTCGATATTATCGGCTACCCGCCGCAGTTAGCGGATTACTATCTTACACAGCTATTCGCCGCCTAGTGCTGGCGGTGCCTACAGGACTTTCGCCACAGATTCCGCGATGTAATCGATATTTCCCGCATTGACGCCGGCGACATTTATCCGCGATGAATCCAGCATATATACGCTGTGCTCCTCACGCAGCCGCACCGCTTGCGCGGCGCTCAATCCCAGAAACGAGAACATCCCCTTCTCCCGCTCAATAAAGGCGTAGTCTCCCCCACACCGGGCCTCAAGTGCCGCACGCAACTCACTGCGCAAGCCGTTGATACGCTGGCACATTGCCACCAGTTCCGTGCGCCAGATGCCACCGAGGCGGTCATCCGACAGCACCCTGCCGGCCAGTAATGCACCGTGCGCCGGGGGCATGGAATAGACCCGGCGCGCAGCTGATTGCGCCTGACTCAGGATCGCGCGCGCACTGGCCGCATCGTTGCAGACAAAAATCGCGGCGCCGACACGTTCACGGTAGAGCCCTAGATTCTTTGAACAGGAAGCGGCCACAATCACCTCCGGCAGGCGCGACACCAATAGGCGCAAACCCGCAGCGTCCTCTTCCAGACCGTCGCCCAGCCCCTGATAGGCAAAATCGATGAATGGCGTGAAACCCTGCTTCTCCGCCAGTTCGGCAATAACCTCCCACTGAGCAAGAGTCAGGTCAGCGCCGCACGGGTTGTGGCAGCAACCGTGCAGCAGCACCACGTCACCGGCCACCGCATTTTTCAAATCCTCCACCATGCCGTCAAAATTTACGCCATGGGAGGCCGCGTCATAGTATCGGTAGCTGTGAAACTCAAGCCCGACGCTACCCAGCAGCGGAATATGCACCGGCCAGGTAGGGTCCGAAACCCAGACCTTTGCATTGGGCGCTGCAGCGTGGACGATTTCAGCGCCAATGCGCAAAGCGCCGCAGCCACCGGGTGTCTGAATGCTGGTTACACGCCCTTCAAGCAGGGCGGCACTGTCCGCGCCCAACACCAGGCGTTGCAGACCGGTGTTGAAGCTCTCATCGCCGGCAGCTGCCAGATAGGCCTTGCTCGTTTCCTCCTCTATCAGCGCGCGCTGTGCTATCTGCACGGCGTCAAACACCGGGCACAGGCCCTGCTCATCCATGTAAATACCGATGGTCAGGTCAACTTTGTGCGGATTGGGGTCAGCGCGACAGGCTGCGGACAAACCGAGTATCGGATCGGGTGGTAGTTGTTGCAAGGCTTGCAGCATGGATATTCTCCGGATATTACATCTGTGCCAGCAGCGCTGTAAGGAACTGCCAGAAGGGTTTCACCGTATTGATTTGCAGGCGCTCGGTCGGCGAATGAGCACCCTGAATAGTAGGACCGAAGGATAGAATATCCAGATCCGTTTTCTTACCTTTTAATATACCGCACTCCAGGCCGGCATGTATTGCCTTGACCGCCGGCACACCGCCAAACAGACGCTCGTGCAAGGCACTGGCCTGCGCCAGCAAGGGGCTGTTCAAATCGGGCTGCCAGCCCGGGTAACCCACAACATCCTTCACGGTCAGCCGGTAGGCGCGAGCCAGCGCCATGACAGAATGCTGCAATGGCAGACTCTGTGCGGCATTGAAAAAGCGGTAACTGGACTCCAGCATAAACTCGCCCTGCTGCAATCTCGCCATCGCCAGGTTAGTGCTTAGATCCACCAGCTCAGCACCCAATGCCAGACTGTAGGCCTGCACGCCATGCGGAAAGACGGCCAGCATATCGAGGATTTCTGCACTTTCAGCTGCGCCCAGTACACTGCCATGGGCGGAGGGTTGCAGTACGAATTCCAGCTGTTTATCGGCCTCTGGCAGATAACCCAGAGCCTCCTGCCTGACCTGCTCCACTCGCACCTGCAATTGCTCGGAAACAGCCTGCGGGCAGGTGAACCCAATCGCCCCCTCCCGCGGAATCACATTGTGCGCCACGCCCACATCCAGCGCTGCGAGTTGCCCCCCCTCTAGGCCTTGCAGGCACTGGCCCAGCAGCTTGATTGCATTGCCCAGTTGCTGGTGGATCTGTATACCGGAGTGACCGCCAGCCAACCCTTTGATTGCCAGCGTCCAGTGCTGTGCTTGCGCGGAAGGTGCCGCTGTTGCAAAGCTGCGATGAAACTCCCAACCGCCGCCACCGGTGCAACCCACGTACAACTCTTGCCACTCCTCCGTATCGAGATTCAACATGCGCGTGCCCGTTAACAGCTCGGGATCCAGCCGCAGCGCACCGCCCAGACCGGTCTCTTCATCGACGGTGAACAGCAGCTCCAGCGGCGGGCGCTGCACCTGCGGGTCTGTCATCAGTGCCAGTGCCGCCGCACAACCAACGCCGTTGTCCGCTCCCAAAGTGGTACGATCTGCCCGCAACCAGCCGTCCTCAACCACCAGAGCGAGAGGGTCGCGGCTGAAATCATGTGCTTTATCTGCGGTTTTTACCGTCACCATATCCAGATGATTCTGGATAATCACTGTCTCTCGACCCGCCATGCCCTCGCTGGCTGGCACGGCAACCACCAGATTGCCCTCGTCATCCATTTTTGTCGCATACCCGGCCTGCTCAGCCTCTGCAATAATGTACTGACGTACAGCCGCCTCCTGCCCGGAGGGCCGCGGAATCTGCGTAATATTATAAAAATGTCGCCACAGGTGGGCGGGGTCAGCGGGGTAGTTTGCAGGTTTCATGCAGACGCTCCAGGAAAAGGCGCCGAATTATAGCCCAGCAAGGGCGATGCGGACATTATTCACACTTCTCGCCCGTACTTTTTACATCGCATAGTCTGCAGAGCAAACTACAATTAAAGAGGGTTTTTGAACGAAGAGTATCCGAGCACATCATGAAAAGATTGGACGAGGGTAAAGCGAGTTTGGTGGATTTCGTACGCAGCATTCGCTATACACATCACCACACGCCTAAATCCCATGACTACTTCCCCGAGCAACTCGCCGGCTTCAGTTCGCACAAGCACGACCGGCAAGTAAACCAGCGGGAAAAATCAAACCGAGAGAAATAGTCTCCGATTCGCAGCGCGAACTGAGTCTCCTCTCACCTGGCACAACCTCGCTGCCAATGGCAGATCGGCGTCCTGCTGAGCCCAGAAGCCCCACCACACCCCCTATCAGGCCATTCAGTTGCCGCGCCTACATTACCTGCACCAGCGGCCTGATATGCGCACTGCGACACACTGCCCAGCGTTGATGGGGCTCCACCAGATAGTTCGCTGTCACAGCAAACACCAGCGGGTTGAACGGAAAACCGACATGACTGGCCATCACCGCGATGTTAGTGACGTAACGCGGATCGCCCTGGCATTTAGCGATACCCGCACCCACTATCCCATCGGACTCACTGTACAACGCCACAACCGGCACGCGCAGCGTCCCGCCCGCGTAGGTATGGGCAACCCAACGCGCCAACGCCTCTTCATCAACCTCGTTGTTATAAAGACTGCCCATCACACTGTACAGTGCCGTGCCGCGCGGGTCTCCATAGGGCGTACCGAGCGTGATGACCTGGCGTACCCACTGTGGAAACCGGTGGGCCAGCGCCACCGCATATAGCCCGCCCAGGCTCCAGCCAATCAACGTCAGCTTGCGCCTGCTGGCTGTAAACTCTGCCTGCACCCGCTCGGCTATCGCGTCCTCGGTAGCGGCGCGATGAGCAAGAAAATCATCGATATGCCGCGAACGCACCTGGGCAGCATTGCGGCCGAGGCCCCAGGGAATGGCGTTGTAGCCGCGCTTATTGAGAAACTTTCGCAATTGTGACGTCGAACCGTCTGCGCCCATAAACCCGGGAATCGTCATAATGGTGTGTCCATCGCCTTTCGGCAGCGTCCTCAGCAACGGTTCAAGCAGGACGGTGCTGCCCATCTCCAGCATCACGCGGCCGAACTCCATAATGCTGTGTCGCAGCCGGGGTGGGCGCAAGTCCGGCGCAGCAATCTGATACGGATTCGTCATAGCAACTCCTGATGAAACGGGCACCCCTTCATTGTGGCGACTCTCAACACAGTAATACAGCATACCGGCTGCATTGCGGTTCAATTTTTCATGCTAGAATTGCTACCCTGTGACCAGTTTGAAGGTTTGCCACGATTTTTCGGCCCAGTAGACTCCTGTGAACAATCCACGCGACACACTCTATGCAGACCCGCTTTCCGAGCGCGGCCTCTTTACCTTCGATGACAACGTGGCGCGCGTATTTCCCGATATGATCAAACGCTCCGTGCCGGGCTACCCCACCATCGTATCAATGACAGGCCTGCTCGCCGGAAAATATGCCTCGCCGGGCAGTAACGTGTACGACCTGGGTTGCTCTCTTGGCGCCTCGACCCTGGCCATGCGCCAGAATATGCGAGCGCCCGACTGCCGCATTATCAGCGTAGACAACTCCACTGCCATGCTGGAACGCTGTAAGAGCATTATCGATACCGACACCCACGACACGCCTGTCACCCTCACGCTGGCCAACCTGCAGGACGTGCCGATTCAGAACGCCTCGGTGGTCGTACTCAATTTCACCCTGCAGTTTATCCCCCGGGAACTGCGCGACGCCGTCATTTTACGTATCTATCAGGGTCTGCTACCCGGTGGGATCATGGTGTTGTCTGAGAAAGTCACATTCGAGGACCCGCATCTGGATGCGCTGAATATCGAGTTGCACCATCAGTTTAAACGGGCCAACGGGTACAGCGAGATGGAAGTTGCAGGTAAACGCAGCGCGCTGGAGAACGTATTGATTCCTGAGACCCTCACCCAGCACAAGCAGCGCATTGCCAACGCCGGCTTCGGCAGTTGCGATGTCTGGTTCCAGTGCTTTAATTTTGCCTCGCTGATCGCGCTCAAGTAATGGACTACCAACCACTGATTACACGCTGGCAAGGCAGCGCGCTGGAGCGCTGGGCTCAGCAGCTCGAACAGCAGGTCGCTGACGGCCTGAGCCACAAACGCTACGGTGATCTGCCACGCTGGATGCAGGCATTGCAGGAACTCCCAACGCTTCAGGCCGATGCTATTGCCCTCAACAGCTCCCGCGTAGCCGCCAGCACACACGATCCACTGCCCGCCAACACGCAGGAACAGTTACGCGCAGCCCTTGCGAAGTTACACCCGTGGCGCAAAGGCCCATTCGAATTGTTCGGCGTCCATATCGATACCGAGTGGCGCTCCGACTGGAAGTGGGATCGACTGCAACACGCCATCGACTCCCTGCAGGGCCGCCGCGTACTCGATGTCGGTTGCGGTAGCGGCTACCACTGCTGGCGAATGCGCGGCGACGGTGCGACAGAAGTGATAGGCATCGACCCTACACCGCTGTTCGTGGTGCAATTCTGGGCGCTGCAACAATACCTGCAGCAGGACAGTGTCTGGGTGTTGCCATTGCCGATGGAGAAAGTCCCCGACAAGCTGCGCGCGTTTGACACGGTGTTTTCCATGGGTGTGCTCTACCACCGCCGCTCTCCGCTGGATCACCTGCAGGAACTGAAGGACTGTCTGCGCCCGGGTGGCCAGTTGGTGCTGGAAACACTGGTGATTGAGGGCGAACTGGGCGACACCCTGCTACCGGAAGGCCGCTATGCGCGTATGGGCAACGTCTGGTTCCTCCCCAGCACGGACACGCTGTTAAGCTGGCTGCGCAAGTTGGGTTTTGTCGATGAGCAGTTGGTGGATGTGTGCGTCACCACGACTCAGGAGCAGCGCTCCACGCAGTGGATGACGTTTCATTCGCTGGCTAACTTTCTTGACCCTGAAGATAGCAGCAAGACAATCGAGGGATATCCGGCGCCTCGGCGGGCAATTGTAACGGCACGACTACCGGGGAATTGGGAGCCTGATTGCTAAGCGGAACTCGCGGGGGAAGGATTCATCGCCACGCGTCGGTCTGGGAGCGAAGCAATGCAGCGGCCCAACGGGCCGCCAACCAGTCAACCAACATCAATGCAAAGACTTATCTGCCCGATGCTCATCGAAGGCAAACTCAAACACCTCCCGAAAATTCCGCGCAAAATGCACATTGATACCCTCGCGCAGATAATCCGGCAGCTCTTCAAAATCACGCCGATTGGCAAACGGCAAAATCAGCTCCATGATTTTACTGCGCCGCGCCGCAATGACTTTCTCGCGGATACCACCGACAGGCAACACCTGCCCCGTCAGCGTTAACTCACCGGTCATCGCCAGCGGGCGCCTGATACGCTCACGACGTGCTAGAGACACCAGCGAAGTCGCCATTGTGACGCCCGCGCTGGGACCATCCTTTGGCGTCGCACCTTCCGGAACGTGCAGATGCACCAAACTCATATCGAAAAAGTCCTGGTCACAGTTATAGTCCTTGAGGTGGGCGACCACATAGCTGTAGGCAATTTCCGCCGACTCCTTCATGACTTCACCCAGGCGCCCGGTAAGTTTGAAGCCCCGGTTCAGTGTATGCACCTGAGATGATTCGATAGGCAGAGTCGCCCCACCCATCGCGGTCCAGGCAAGCCCGGTGACAACACCCACGCCACGCAGCGGTCTCTCGCGCTGGAATGGCGGCTTGCCCAGAAGCACTTCGATATCTTTCTTACCCACACGCAGCTTCTTCTCTTTCCCATCCAGCAGGCGCACGATAGATTTGCGCATAATACGTGCAATCTGTTTCTCCAGCGTACGGACACCCGCCTCGCGGCAGTAGGAGTCAATCACGTACTTCAGGCCCGCGTCATTGATTTTGAGTTGCTCGCTCTGCAAACCATGGCGCTCAAGCTGCTTCGGCCACAGATGGTTTTTTGCGATGAACAACTTCTCTTCCGCCACATACCCTGACAAGCGCAAGGTTTCCATACGATCCAGCAACGGCCCCGGTATCGTATCCAGCTGGTTCGCCGTACACACGAAAAGAACGTTGGACAAATCGACCCGCAGGTCGAGGTAATGGTCTAAAAACTCACTGTTCTGCTCGGGGTCCAACACCTCCAGTAATGCTGAAGCCGGGTCGCCCTGGAAGGACGCGCCAATCTTGTCGATCTCATCCAGCATGATCACCGGATTGGAAACCTCCACCTCCTTCAAGGCCTGGATGATTTTCCCGGGCATGGCGCCTACATAGGTTCGCCTGTGCCCCTTGATCTCAGCCTCATCGCGCATGCCACCGAGACTGAAGCGATAAAACTCGCGCCCCAGAGCATCTGCCACCGAGCGGCCTATGCTGGTTTTACCCACACCTGGCGGGCCTACCAGCAACAGAATGGAACCGGCGATCTCTCCTTTGAACGCACCGACGGCGAGGAACTCGAGTATCCGATCCTTCACATCTTCCAGACCCTCGTGATGTTCGTCCAACACTGCGCGGCCGTGCTTGAGGTCAAGGTTGTCTTCTGAATACACGCCCCAGGGCACACTGGTAGCCCAGTCGAGATAGTTGCGGGTAACGCCGTATTCCGCAGACCCGGTTTCCAGCACGGACAGCTTGTGCATCTCCTCCTTAATCCGCTTGGAGGCCGCCTCTGGAATATCCATATCCCGGATTCTGTCCTCAAACGTTTCCACATCCGAGGTGCGATCATCCTTGGAGATACCCAGCTCTTTCTGGATGATTTTCAGTTGCTCGCGCAGGAAAAACTCGCGCTGTTGTTCAGAGACCTTCTCATTCACCTGACTGGTGATCTGGCCCTGCAGCTCAGCTACTTCACGCTCTTTGCGCAGGAGATTCAGAACTTTTTCCATGCGCGATCGAAGCGGCAGTGTATCCAGTATTTCCTGTAATTGGTCTCCGGTTGCGGTCGTCAGAGCCGCCGAAAAATCGGCCAATTGACTGGGTTGCCGGGGGCTAAAATTCGCCAGGTACTGCTTCAACTCTTCACTGTAGAGCGGGTTAAGCGGCAGCAACTCCCTGATCTGCTTGATCAAGGCCATCGCATAGGCCTTGATTTCATCGTTGTCACGATCACCCTGGCTGCGGGGGTATTCTACCTGCACCAGATAGGGTGGTTTATCGCTGAGCCAGCGTACGATGCGAAAACGCCTGACGCCCTGGGCCAAGAAATGCCCCGCCTGACCCGCGCCATTGGGAGGACGGTGCAGACGCACTGCGCAGCCAATCTCAGGAAACTGTCGCGACCCAGCTTTAGTGACATCCGCCACATCCACATAGGACAAGCCAATTAAACCGCGGCCCTCACGCTGCACCGCATCGAGTGTGCTTTGCCATTCGCGAGGATCAATCACAATGGGCTGTACCTGTCCCGGAAAAAAAGGTCGGTGAGGTATCGGTATCAAATGCAGCGTATCGGGCAGCACATCGTCGGCCACCGCGGGGGGACTCTGCGTTTCTTGTGGAGGCTCAACTTGAATCTCCGTTGAATCGTCTGTTTCATTCATACTGACTCAGTTCCTGTGCCATTTTTAGCGTTGGAGGGGAGTGACTGCATATCACTTGTGTATCCCTTCTTTATATAGGCTGAACGGTAATTTTCAAGCTTCATGCCATCCGGGCGTGCTGCCGCGTGGTAGTTACCGCTATACTTGCACCCCTCAGGTTTCCGCTGCGTATCGGACGCAGTTTTACGAGGGTATCACCGTGCACATCGATCAACTGTCAGCCGCCGAGCTTGCGACAGAACTGGATTCGCTACAGAAACAGTACAACGCATTGAGAGACCGACACCTCTCACTGGACCTTACCCGGGGCAAACCCTGCACCGAGCAGGCCAGCCTGTCAGATGCCCTGGACGGCATTCTCAAGGGCAATTTCTTATCTGCAAATGGTACCGATGTACGCAACTACGGCGGCCTTGAAGGTCTGCCCGAAGCCAGGGCATTGTTCGCCCAGGTACTGGACGTGACACCCGAGGAAACCCTCGTTGGCGGCAATTCCAGCCTGACGATGATGTACAACGTTATCGAATTTGCGCTAACTGAAGGCCTGGACGGCCCGGCCTCTGCATGGGGCAATAGCGAATCCGTGAAATTCCTGTGCCCGGCACCTGGCTACGACCGCCATTTCGCCGTCTGCGAACACCTTGGCATTGAGATGATTCCCGTGCCAATGCTGGATAGTGGGCCGGATATGGCGCGGATTGAAGCGCTGATAGCCGAGGACGATTCGATCAAGGGTATGTGGTGCGTACCGCGCTTTTCCAATCCCACCGGCTGTGTCTACAGCGATGAAACCGTCGAGCGCATTGCACGCCTGGGGCTGCAAGCTGGCGCCAACTTTCTGGTGATGTGGGATAACGCCTACGCCGTTCACACCCTTTCTGAGGATGCATCCAAACTGGCATCCATTCGGGATTACTGCCAGCAACACGGCACAATGGATAATGTGTTCCAGTTTGGCTCCACGTCCAAGGTCACATTTGCCGGCGCCGGCGTCGCCTTTCTGGCCAGCAGCGACAGAAACGTGGCCGCTCTGAAGCAGCACCTGTCGTTTCAAACCATCGGTCCGGACAAAGTAAATCAGCTGCGCCATGTGCGCTTCCTGTCAGACATGGATACGTTGGCCAAGCACATGGCAAACCACGCTGCTATTATTCGTCCTCGCTTTGAGTGTGTGCTCGATACGCTCTCACGGGAGCTCGCTGGCACGGGCATGGGTGAGTGGACGTCGCCGCAAGGTGGCTATTTTATAGCCTTCAACACCTTGCCGGGACTGGCGCGCAACGTTGTTCAGCTGGCCGACGCTATCGGTGTAAAACTGACCCCGGCCGGGGCGACCTTCCCCTACGGGAAAGATCCTGAGGACAGCAATATTCGGCTGTCGCCGACCTATCCGTCGCTCGATGATTTGAATGCGGCTATTGAAGCCTTTGTGGTCTGCGTGAAACTCGCCTCAATCGAGGATCGATTGCAGCGTCAGGATTGAAGTAAAGGGGCGCGGTGGCGGGTAAGTGCTAGTAGCGCCACTCCTCGCCCCACAGGCTGCGGATATAGTTCACCACATCCCAGACGGCCTCTTCACCACCGAGTTCAATCTCCCAACCGGGCATTGCCGAACTGGTGCCGTTAGCGATGCTTTCATACACCTCCTCCTCCGAAATGCCATAAAAATAGGCCGTTGGATCAGCGAGATTGGTGGCGCCAGGCACAGGGTCGAACTCATCGGCATTGCGATAACTGGCATCGCCCTCCCAACTATCAAAGGGATCTGACTCCAGTGGCTCGCCATGATGAGAGTCAATCGCCCGCGTTACCGTTCCCAGCACATCCGCGCGGACATCCGCGTCCACTTCCGGGGCAGGATTTTCCGCCCATTCAGGCCAATCCGCTTCCACCGTCACTGCCGGCTCACGGACCCCTGCGCCGCGCACCATCTCAACCAGCTCGGCATAATCCTCAGAGGTGTCCATTTCAGCGGAATCATAGAGATCATCGTACTGAAAGGCGGTATCGGCGCCATGGCATTCGCTACAGTACAGTTCATAGAGCTGTGCGCCCCTGTTCACCGATTCCTCATCGAAGGGATCGACAGCAGCCATCACCTGCGCTGCAGCGAGGCACAAGCCAATGCTGAGAAAGCATATCTTTATGGGGAGTTTCAAAATTACGTTGCTGCGATGTGGCATGGGCAATCCGCTGCAGGTTTACTCTTCACCGCCCTTCTGCCCCGGCGGAAAGCCCGCGAAGGGAAAACTGGCTACGTTGCCCTCAGAGGAGGTGACCTCTGACACTTTGCTACTGCCCTCCTTGTCGACTTCATCAATACGGATGATGGCCTGCAGGGGGATGTAACTGCGTTTTACACCACTGAACTCATTCTTGAGCTTTTCCTCGCTCGGATCTACCAGGATTTGCGAGCGCTCACCGAATACAAACTCTTCCACCTCGATGAAGCCCCACATATCGCTCTGATATATCTGACGGGCGAATACCTCAAACACCTGATTGCCGTTTTGAAAAATCACCTTGTATACGGGTTGGTTTGCCATTGTCATCTCGTGTATGGAATCTCGCGATGTGCCCACCTGTCAGCGGCGACAGACCGCCGGATTTCGGCGGCCGGCAATCTTAACACCATAGCCGCAGAATACCAGTTTCCGCGCCGGTGCGCTGCTGCTAAAACCAGCCGTATTCCCAACCGCTAAGGACAGGACAAAATAACTATCGCCCAGTGGCAGCGGCTCAGCCTATGACTCAGAGCATCTGACGAGGAAGCCGAGTAATTGGCAATTTCAACCTCAGCCCCGACCCGCCAATTCAGGCACTAGGTTTGGCCCCTCGAACTGGGTATAATCCGCGCCCCTTTTTAATATAGAGCGGCAGACGTACTGCAATAACCGGTGAGCAAAAAACTTTACATCAAGACCCACGGCTGTCAGATGAACGAATACGATTCATCGCGCATGCGTGACTTATTGCAACTCAGCCACGATCTGACCCCGACGGACAACCCCGAGGACGCTGACGTATTGC
Organism: Halioglobus japonicus; assembly: GCA_902705825.1. Classification (GTDB taxonomy): domain Bacteria; phylum Pseudomonadota; class Gammaproteobacteria; order Pseudomonadales; family Halieaceae; genus Marimicrobium. Next base: position 418,701 of record CACSIL010000023.1, read on the forward strand.
TGCTAAATACCTGTTCTATAAGGGAAAAAGCTCAAGAGAAGGTATTTCATCAGCTGGGCCGCTGGAAGCACCTGAAACAGAAGAATCCCAACCTTATCATCGGCGTCGGCGGCTGTGTCGCCAGCCAGGAAGGCGCGGAAATTGGCCGCCGTGCACCGTATGTTGACCTGGTATTCGGCCCCCAGACACTGCACAGACTGCCACAAATGATGGAACAGCGCGGCACAGCCGGCACCCTGGTTGTCGATGTCAGCTTTCCAGAAATCGAAAAATTCGACAATTTGCCACAACCCAAAGTGGATGGCCCCAGCGCATTCGTGTCCGTAATGGAGGGTTGCAGCAAATATTGCACCTTCTGTGTCGTGCCCTATACCCGCGGTGAAGAGGTATCGCGGCCGGTGGATGACGTTATCGCCGAAATAGCCCACCTTGCGCAAGATGGCGTGCGCGAGGTCAACCTGCTGGGGCAGAACGTAAACGCTTTTCGCGGGCTCAACCACGAGGGTGAAGTGGTCGATTTTGCGGAGCTGCTGTATTTTGTCGCCCGCATACCGGGCATTGAACGAATCCGCTATACCACCTCCCATCCGGTAGAGTTCTCCGATGCATTGATTGATGCGTACGCGAACATACCGCAGCTCGTAGACCACCTGCACTTGCCTGTACAGAGTGGCTCAGATCGCATCCTGGCGGCGATGAAACGCGGCCATACCGTGCTGGAGTACAAATCCACAATACGTCGCCTGCGTAAAATTCGCCCGAATATCAGCCTGTCATCAGACTTTATCATCGGCTTCCCCGGCGAATCGGAAGCAGATTTCGCAGCCACCATGAAACTGATTGAGGAGATCGGCTTCGACAGCTCTTTCAGTTTCATCTACAGCGCACGCCCCGGCACCCCCGCGGCAGAATTGCCAGACAATACCGACGAAGACACCAAGAAACAGCGGCTGCAGATACTGCAAACTCGCATCCTGCAACACGCAGCCGAGATCAGCCGCAGTATGATCGACACCACGCAGCGTATTCTGGTGACCGGGGTTTCCAAAAAAGACCCCGGGCAATTGCAGGGGCGCACTGAGAACAATCGCGCGGTGAATTTTTCAGAGACCGACCATTCATTGATCGGCGAATTTGTGGACGTGAAGATTATCGATGCACTACCGAACTCACTCCGCGGCACGAGAATCGTAGGTTGACGCCTGTGAATTCCCGTATATCCTTAAAGGGTAATAGCATTGCCCACAGCGGCGACAGGATATTTTGAACACAAAACCTCCTCCGCAACCGTCTACTCGACAGTTGACCCAAGAAACCCTGACTCTGGAGCCCGATGACGCGCGTCATCTGGCCATGTTGTGCGGCCATCTCGATAGCCATCTGCGCCAGATCGAGACACGGCTGAACGTCACAATAAGCGCCCGCGGCAACCAACTGCGACTGGAGGGCGAGGCCGATACCGTGGCCACAGCAGAGCAACTGCTGCTTCATCTCTATGGCGAGATCTGCCAGGGCGTGGCGCTGAGCCCGGAATCCCTGCACCTGCAACTGCAGGAAGCCGGACTGGAAAGCCTGGTTGAGGCGAGCCTGGATCCCTCTATCGCGCCCATCCAGATCATTCGCACCAAACGCGCGTCCATCAAGCCACGCGGCGAGAACCAGCAGTCCTATGTGCGGACAATCAAGCAGTGCGACATCAATTTTGGCATCGGGCCTGCGGGTACCGGCAAAACCTACCTGGCCGTTGCCTGCGGCGTAGAAGCATTGCTGGAAGAACGCGTACGACGCATCCTGCTCGTCCGACCGGCGGTAGAAGCCGGCGAAAAGCTGGGGTTTCTTCCCGGCGATCTCAGCCAGAAAATTGACCCGTATTTACGTCCACTGTACGACGCCCTGTACGAGATGCTGGGGTTTGAAACGGTCAATAAATACATCGAACGCAATATTGTCGAAGTGGCGCCACTGGCATTTATGCGCGGACGCACACTGAACAATGCCTTCATCATTCTCGACGAGGCGCAGAACACCACGCGCGAGCAGATGAAAATGTTTCTCACCCGTATAGGGTTCGGCTCCACTGCGGTAATTACCGGAGACGCCACCCAGATCGACCTGCCACGCGGCGCACACTCCGGGCTGACCCATGCGAGCAACATCCTCGGCGATGTAGAGGGCCTGGGGTTTACCTATTTCGGCAACAAGGACGTGGTACGACACCCCTTGGTACAGCGTATCGTTCAGGCTTACGACAACGCTGAAGCAACTGCGGCACCACTGGATAAGAACCGGCTGTGAAACTGCTTGTGGATATCCAGGCTGCGAGTCGCGAGGCTGTTCCGTCCGAGGAGGATTTTTACCGCTGGATCGGGGCCGCCCTCAATGGGCGCACAACCGCAGAGCAGGCCGAAATCTGTATTCGCCTGGTGGACGACGATGAAATGGCGCAGCTTAATGCCAACTACCGGGGCAAAGAAGGGGCCACCAATGTGCTGTCCTTCCCCGCCGATCTCCCCGCAGAACTACAATTACCGCTGCTGGGCGATATCGTCATCTGTGCACCTGTCGTCATCGCAGAGGCCACACAGCAAGGCAAAACGGCCAGGGCACACTGGGCCCATATGACCGTCCACGGCACCCTCCACTTACTGGGTTATGATCACATTAAAGAGGAAGAAGCAGAGATTATGGAAGCTCTCGAAAGCGCCATTCTCAGGCAACTGGATTACAGTTGTCCTTACGAAAGTCACGCACAGCGCGAGCGTATAGCGCAATGAGTGAAGACCGCAACGGCAACGACAACACCGATCGATCCTGGATAGACAAGATCACCTTGCTCTTCAGCTCTGAACCGCGCACGCGCCGCGACCTTGAGGATGTGCTGACAGTAGCTGTAGAAAACGAGATCATCGATCAGGATGCGCACAGTATCATGGAAGGTGCGATGCAGGTCAGCGATATGCAAGCGCGCGACATTATGATTCCGCGCTCGCAAATGGTCATTATCAAAGCGGATGGCACGCTGGAAGACACCCTGCCGCATATTATTCGCTCTGCACACTCCCGCTACCCGGTGATCGGTGACAGCCCGGACGTCATTCTGGGAATTCTTCTGGCCAAGGATTTGCTGCCGCAGATCCTCAACCTGGATAACGGCAATTTCAAAATCGAGGATTTGCTGCGCCCCGCCATGGTGGTGCCGGAGAGCAAACGCCTGAACGTTTTACTGCGCGAGTTCCGTGAGAACCGGAACCACATGGCCATTGTGATCGATGAATACGGCGGTGTCGCCGGCCTCATCACTATCGAAGATGTGCTGGAGGAAATCGTCGGTGAAATCGAAGACGAGACAGACGCCCAGGTCGATCGTCATATCCACATGATAGATACCAATGAATTCATGGTGAAAGCACTGACGCCCATCGAGGAATTCAATACCTATTTTGACAGCAATTTCAGCGATGACGATTTTGACACTATCGGCGGTTTGGTTATCCAGGCGTTTGGACATATGCCCTCCCGCAATGAAGTCACCACAATTGATGGCTTCCGGTTCGAGGTGATCAAGGCCGACCAGCGCAAGATTTACAGCCTGCGCCTGCAACGGCAGCGAAACTAGTCCCTTTGGGCCACCATCAATGCGATCTGAATCCAGTCTGAACCCATTCTTTGTGCTGATCTGGGCTCCGCTGGTCGGTGCGCTGGTGACGCTGTCGTTGGCCCCCTTCGATTTCTGGCCCGCGGGCATACTGAGCTGCGCCTTCTACGCTCACCTTCTGTGCACCTGTTCTGCCAGACAGGGGCTGTGGCGCGGCTGGCTCTACGGCTTCGGTATGTTTGGCAGTGGCGTCTCCTGGATCTATGTAAGCATTCACGTCCACGGCAACGCCAGTATTCCTTTGGCGGCGATGCTGACCACAGTGTTTTGTGCCGCACTGGCGCTGTTTCACGCTCTCTTCGCCTGGTTATACGTGCGATTTGTACGGCCGCTTCCCGGCGGCATGCTGGTAGGGTTCCCGGCCCTCTGGGTGCTATTTGAATGGTTGCGGGAATGGGTGCTGACGGGATTTCCCTGGCTGTATCTGGGCTATGCCCACGTTTCGACCTGGATCTCCGGTTGGGCCCCGATAACCGGTGTATTCGGCCTGTCTTTCATCTGCGCGATGTCGGGCACCTGCCTGTTTTTGGCGTGGCGCAGCCGCAAAGCCGTCTCGTGCACCACCTATGCAGTGGTACTGATTACGCTGTGGGGTGGCGGCGCCATACTCAAGCCCACGCAGTGGGTGGGGCAAGCTAACGAGCGGCCAATAACAGTAGCGCTGGTCCAACCCAATGTGCCGCAGGAACACAAATGGGATCCACGCTGGTACAAGTCCATCCTGCAACAGTTGCGCGTCGCCACCGACGACGTAATGGGGCATGACATTGTTGTCTGGCCGGAATCCGCCATACCCAACTACTATCAACAGGCACAGGATTTCCTGGGGCCAATCAGCCAGCGCGCGGCCGCTGCCGGCACTACGCTGATTACCGGTGCCCCCTATCGCGAGTACGGCAGCAAGGCTTCCTACAACGGTATCGCTGCACTGGGCTCGGGCAGCGGCACCTACCTGAAGCAACGACTGGTACCCTTTGGGGAATATGTCCCACTGGAGAATCAACTGCGCGGCCTCATCGATTTTTTTGATTTGCCTATGTCGTCCTTCAGCTCGGGGCCCGCCGAACAGAAGCCCCTGTCAGCCGGCGCTTACCGTGTCGCCCCCTTTATATGCTATGAAATTGTCTATGGCGGACTGGTGGCCAAAAATGCGCAGGATGCCGAACTGCTGGTCACCATCAGCAACGACAGCTGGTTTGGCGACTCCATCGGCCCCTGGCAACACCTGCAGATCGCACAAATGCGGGGGCGGGAAAATGGCCGCTATGTGCTGCGCGCGACCAACAATGGCATCTCGGCCATCATCGACCATCAGGGTCGCATCCTGAAGCGCACAGATCAGTTCGTGGAGACCACTCTGACCGGCGAGGTGGAGGCGATGCTGGGCAATACACCCTTTAGCAGTTTCGGGAACAAGCCGATCATCATCGCCTGCTTCCTCGGGTTGATCCTCATGTGGCTGATGTATCTGGGGTTCTGGCGGGAGAACTAGCTTTCCTTATAGGCCAGCTTCTCGGAGACTGAGCCACCAGCGGGAGATAATTCGATTTTCACTTAATGGAGCTATATACCATTGCTCTGCTCACACTGTAATTCTCTAGACGACCGCAACCTTCGCAGAGCTACCCAATTACTGCTAGAATCCGGGATTAATTTTCGCTCGCGACAGCCTCTCATAGAGGCCCTACCCCGACCGATCTTCCATCAAATACCAAGGACGCAACGCGCACCCCGCAATGGACCAACAATACAATCCACAGACCCTGGAAAAGGCCGCTCAAGCGCACTGGCTGAGCAATAAAAGTTTTGCCGTACAGCAGGATGACGCGCGGGAGAAGTTCTATTGCCTGGCCATGTTCCCCTACCCCAGCGGCCAGCTGCATATGGGGCACGTGCGCAATTACACCATTGCGGACGTGATCGCCCGCTACCAGCGTATGCAGGGCAAAAACGTACTGCAGCCTATGGGCTGGGACGCTTTTGGCCTGCCTGCGGAAAATGCGGCCATCAAGCACAAGGTGCCCCCGGCCCAGTGGACGGCGCAGAATATCGATTATATGCGTGAGCAGTTGCAGCGCCTTGGCTTTGCCTATGATTGGGATCGGGAACTGGCGACCTGTGATCCTTCCTACTATCGCTGGGAACAGTGGTTTTTCACTCGCCTGTTTGAAAAAGGCCTGGCCTATAAGAAGAAGGCCGAAGTGAACTGGTGCGAGACCGACCAGACCGTACTCGCCAATGAGCAGGTAGTGGACGGCTGTTGCTGGCGTTGTGACAACCCGGTGGAACGGCGCGAGATCGACCAGTGGTTTATCAAGATCACCGATTATGCAGAACAGCTGTTGGCCGATCTGGACACGCTGGATCAGTGGCCGGAGCAGGTGCGTACTATGCAGCGCAACTGGATTGGCCGCTCGGAAGGTGTCGATCTGGACTTCACACTGCAGGACGGCAGCGCGCTCAGCGTGTATACCACACGGCCGGATACGCTGATGGGCGTAACCTATGTCGCCGTGGCCTTGCAGCACCCGATAGCAAAAGCCGCCGCCGAGAACGACCCTGCACTGGCCGCTTTCATCGAGTCGCAGGGCAATATCAAGGTCGCTGAGGCCGATATGGCCACGATGGATAAGCTGGGTATGGCGACCGGTATCACGGCTATCCACCCGCTCACCGGCCAGCAAGTTCCGGTATGGGCAGCCAACTTTGTTTTGATGAGCTATGGCTCTGGTGCGGTGATGTCAGTACCCGGTCACGATCAGCGAGACTGGGAGTTCGCCACGAAATACGATCTGCCCATCATGCAGGTTATCGCACCCGCTGGTGATGAAGCTTGCGATCTCAGCCAGGCAGCTTTCACCGAGAAGGGCGTGCTGGTGAATTCCGGCGAATTCGACGGACTGGATTTTCAGCAGGCGTTCGCCACCATTGCGGATCGCCTGGAGCGCGAGGGCAAGGGCAAGCGCACAGTCAATTTCCGGTTGCGCGACTGGGGTGTCTCACGCCAGCGCTACTGGGGTGCACCTATCCCCATTATCAATTGTGATAGCTGCGGCGCAGTACCTGTACCAGCGGCCGACCTGCCAGTTGTACTGCCCACTGATGTGGCCTTTGAAGGTGTCGGATCGCCACTCAAAACAATGCCAGAGTTCTACCAGACTACGTGCCCCCGCTGCGGCGGCGAAGCCACGCGGGAAACCGATACCTTTGATACATTCATGGAATCGTCCTGGTACTACGCACGTTACGGTTGCGCCAACAATGATCAGGTCATGCTGGATGGCGAAGCGGATTACTGGGCGCCGGTGGATCAGTATGTTGGCGGTATCGAACACGCGATACTGCACCTGCTGTACTCGCGCTTCTTCCACAAGTTAATGCGGGATGAGGGGCTGGTAAGTTCTGACGAACCTTTCGTGCGCCTGCTCACCCAGGGCATGGTGCTCAAAGACGGTGCCAAAATGTCCAAATCCAAGGGCAACACGGTGGACCCGCAATCGCTGATTGAACGCTACGGTGCCGACACTGTGCGCCTGTTCAGCATGTTTGCCGCACCGCCGGAGCAATCACTGGAGTGGTCAGACTCGGGCGTGGAAGGCGCCAACCGCTTCCTCAAACGGCTGTGGAAAATGGCCGGCAATCACACGGCTGCAGGGGCCACCCCGGCACTGGATAAGGCCGCGCTGAACGATCAACAGAAAAACATCCGTCGCAAGTTGCATGAAACCATCGCCAAAGTCGGCGATGATTACGGTCGTCGCCAGACATTTAACACCGCGATCGCCGCAATCATGGAGCTGTGCAATGATCTGGGCAAACTCGATGACGAACCCCAGAGTCGCGCTGTAATGTATGAGGCGCTGCACGCTATCGTCCTGATGCTGAGCCCGATTGTGCCGCATGTGAGCCATGCACTGTGGCCGATTCTGGGCGGCGAAGGCGAGATCCTGAATGCTCCCTGGCCCGCTGTCGACGAAAGCGCTCTCACCCGCGACAGTATCGAGATGGTCGTGCAGGTGAACGGCAAAGTACGTGCAAAAATGGAAGTACCCGCCAACGCAGACAAGGACGCCGTTGAGGCTCTGGCGCGCTCACAGCAGAACGTGAGCCGGTTTCTGGAGGGACTCAGCGTACGCAAGGTGATTGTCGTACCGGGTAAGTTAGTTAATATTGTGGCCGATTCCAAATAGCGAGACTCATTATGTACAGGCGCTTCACGCACTACAGTTTGATACTTGGTATCACCTTCCTGCTGGCCTCCTGCGGCTTCCATCTGCGCGGCATGGGCAACGCCGGCGCCTCTATACCGCAAGCCTGGAAAAATATGCACCTGGTGACAGGCAGCCCCAATGGCGAATTCAGCCGGGCCGTCACAGCCCAGCTCGCCGCCAATGGCGTGCAATGGTCAGATGGCGACAATGCCAGTTTCGATCTTATGTTGGGCCCGGAAAACTTCGAGCAACGCAGTCTTTCGGTGAACTCCGAGGCCCGGGTAGCGGAATACGAACTGACCATGAGCTCTGAATTTTCGATCCTTGATCCCAATAGGAAAGAAATCGTTCCGCCAACCACGGTGACGGTCGTCAAGCAAATGGAGAACGACCCCCGCAATGTGGTGGGCAAGGAGAGCGAGATCCGCCTGATCAAGGGTGAAATGCGTACCGACCTGGCTCAGCAGATCACGCGCCGTATCAGTTTCTACGCTGCCAGCATCATACAAGCCGAAACTCAGCAAACGGACACTCCCCAAGAAAGCCCACCCGAAAACCCGTAATGCGCCTCTACCCCGAGAAACTGGCCGGCCATCTCCAGAAAGACCTGCTTCCTGTGTACCTTGTCAGCGGTGAAGAGACGCTGTTAGTACAAGAGTGCTGCGACCAAATCCGCCAGAAAGCCAGGGAAGCTGGCTGTAGTGAGCGTGAAATCATCGACGCCGGTGTCCCCAATTTCAACTGGCAGGATATTCTACACAGTGCTGCCAGTATGTCGCTGTTCGCGGAGCGCAAACTGGTTGAACTGCGCCTGCCCAGTGGCAAGCCCGGCGCCCCGGGCAGCAGCGCTCTGTGCGAGTACCTGGATATCAGCAGCGGCGATGACGTGCTGCTGATTGTCTCCGGCAAAATCGACAAGCAATCTATCAACAGCAAATGGTACAAGGCGCTCGACAAGGCTGGCGTCACCATTCAGGTGTGGCCGGTGGATGCGAAAAGCCTGCCCCGCTGGCTGCAACAGCGGGTGCGCGGTGCGGGCATGAGTATCGACGACGATGCGCTGCAATTACTGTGTGATCGAGTGGAGGGCAACCTGCTCGCTGCGGTGCAGGAAGTTGAAAAGCTGAAACTGCTGGCGCTCGACTCGAACATCACTACGAAAACGGTCATCGATGCGGTATCGGACAACGCGCGCTATAACGTGTTCGAAATGACTGACAATGCCCTCAAGGGCGACGCCAGCAGCAGCCTGCGTATGTTGCACGGGTTGCGCGCGGAAGGCTCTGAACCACCGGCGGTACTGTGGGCGCTCGCCCGCGAGATTCGCACGTTGTACGAGGCAAAACTGGAGTGCGACAACGGCCGCAGTCCGCAGCAAGTACTCTCCTCTCTGCGCGTCTGGCAGAACCGTATGCCCATCATGCAGGCGGCGCTGGCACGTCACGATGCCAACTCGCTGTCGCTGCTGCTGGAGCAAGCCTCGCAGGTTGATGGCAGCATCAAGGGTTTCGCCGGTGGCAAGCCCTGGGATAATCTCGAACGCCTTGTCACCGGGCTCAGCCGAGTCTCCGCTTAACGCTTTCCGACTTTCCGACTTTCCGACTTTCCGACTTTCCGACACGAGTTAACCTGGTATCGCGGCATACTCCAGACTCTTTCAGTATATCTGCGGAAAAGCTGGCTGGTTCTGGTTTCTACCGGGAGGAACCAAAAAATCACATCTTGCATTCTGCCTCTTTCAATACTACTGTATGTCTATACAGTATTGTGAACAAGTTAACCCAAGAGGCAAATGCCATGAAGATGAATGAGATGCTGGAGCAAGTCACCAATCGCAATGACACCTGGCGCGGTCGTCACCGCCATTTCGCAAATCACGGAATCTCCGCGAACAATGATTGCCACGACACCCTGGGGCTCGCCACTGGCTATAGCGCACTGGATTCAGAGCTGCAACAGAATGGCTGGCCGTTGGACAGCACCATCGAACTGTTGAGCGACGGTTGTGGGATGGGCTCTATGGGGCTGTTTCTGCCTGCCATGGAGAACCTCAGTGAACAGGGTCGCTGGCAGGTGTTTATCGCCCCTCCCTACAGGCCTTACGCCCCACTGCTGGCGGCGCGGGGTATCGACACCCAGCAGATTTTACTGGTTCACCCCCAGAACAGGCAGGATCTATTGTGGGCCACGGAGCAGGCCTTGCGCAGCAGCACCTGCAGCGCAGTATTCAGCTGGCTGGGCGCACAGGAGTATAGCTACGGTGAGTTGCGCAAACTGCAGCTTGCTGCTGCCAGTGGCGACAGTTTGGCAGTACTGTTTCGCCCCAACCAGGCGAGCCACAACCATGCCCCCGCCAGCCTGCGGCTGCAAATGCGTGAGTATCGCAAGGTACACATCCTTAAGCAGCGTGGCGGCAACCAATCTATCGATGTAGACTTATCACCAGACGAAGATACCCCGCTGCAGCCACAACTGTGGGAATTGCCGGTCTGGACAGGCAGCAATCAGCACAGTAGCGTAATGGGGGTGTCGTCACCCATAGCCTAAAAGGCTGATTGACCCTTGTCGCAAGGAAAACGTGCAATGCAGGATTTACCACATAGATACAATGTCAGTGCCAGCGCGCAAGCCGAGGGCAATATCGTTCTGACAGCAGAGAATCTTCCGCAGCTGGTTTCTGCACCTCCTGCACAATTTGGCGGCCCGGGAGACCAATGGTCTCCTGAAGATTTACTGGTCGCCAGCGTCGCGGACTGTTTCATACTGACCTTTCGCGCTGTCGCCAGAGCCTCAAAACTGGACTGGAACACCCTGGAGGCCTCCGCAGAAGGCGTGCTGGAACGAGTAGAGCGGGTGACCCGCTTTACCGCATTCACGGTATCGGCAACACTGACAGTGCCAGCCGGCACAGATGTCGACAAAGCCCAACGGTTACTGGAAAAATCCGAGGCCGGATGCCTGATCACGAATTCCCTGTCGGCAGAAACGCATTTGGAAACCAACATCATTGTCGCTACCTGAGCTGGAGTCCACTGATGAATACCCCGCTGAGTGGCAGCTGCCAGTGCGGTGCTGTCACCTACACGGTTAGCGCTGAGCCTCTTTTTACCTACGCCTGTCACTGCCACAGTTGCCAGAAGCGTACGGGGAGTGCATTCAGTCTGGGTCTGGTAATCGCCACTGAAACACTGGATCTGGAAGGCGCTTTAACGCCCTGGAAGCGCGTATCAGAACAGGGCAATAGCAATACCCGTTATAGCTGCGCCAGCTGTGGCAATATTATTTATGGTATCGGCGACACCAGCCCCGAGCTGGCCAAATTACAGGCCGGCACACTGGAGGACACCAGCGCAGTAGAACCTGAGGTCCATATGTGGACTGTCACCAAACAGCCCTGGATTGTTCTGCCCGAACACGTGCAACAGTTCGAAACGCAACCGGAAGATGGACTCGCGCTATTACAAGCCGCCCTGGACTACCGGGCAAAAGCCAGAGACGAGTAAGTTCAATGGATAACTGGCTGACAGAATACGGCGTTACCCTGGGCGTGGGCGCTCTCATCCTGTTCATGCTCTTCATCGTGTGGGACCTGGCCAGACGTAGCAACGCGGGGCGGTTCGGCACAATAATACTGTACGTCGGCCTGGCGATGGGCATTGCAGGCTTCCTGATAAAAGTCATCATCACGTATCTGCTGGAAAATGCGGGTGACGGCTCTCTGTAATACAAACAGCGCTATTTTCTCCGTGGTGTAAGGTTTTTCTCACACACTGGACAAGCACGCCGATGTCACTAATACTGTATATATGTCATGATGTTATACTTGACGGACCCACTGTTTAAACATACAATGTTCCCAAGATTTGAGGAAACATACCATGTCAATTTTAAGCCGTCCAGAATTCCACGATGAACAAGCCGCCTACGACTATGTAGAGTCTAAGCTGTGGCCTGCTGGCCCCGTATGCCCCAAGTGTGGCGAGAACGAGCGCACCACCAAAATGCAAGGCGCAAGCACTCGCATAGGCACCTACAAGTGTCGCGCGTGCCGCAAGAAGTTCACCGTTAAGGTCGGCACGATCTTTGAGTCTAGCCATGTCGCAATGAATCTGTGGCTGCAAGCTATCTACCTGATGTGCGCCAGCAAGAAAGGCGTTAGCAGCAACCAACTACACCGCACCCTTGGCGTTACCCTTAAGACCGCATGGTTTATGTCTCACCGCATCCGTGAAGCCATGCGTGACGATACGCTGCGCAACTTTGGTGCTGGCGGCGGCATGGTTGAGTCTGATGAGACTTACATGGGCAAAACCCAAGGACTGGGCAAAGGCCCTCACCTAAGCAAGAAGCGCAAAATCCTCGCGCTGGTAGATCGCGACACCAAACAAGTTCGGTCAATGGTTGTTGATAACGTAGACGTAAAAACGCTTATGCCAATCATCACTGAAAATTTAGCGCGTGAGGCGCAGTTAATGACTGACCAGGCGCAGCACTATAAGAAGATCGGCAAAGCGTTCTCTGCTCACCACACGGTGAACCACGGCATCAAGGAATATGTAAACAAGGAAGATCCAACCATCCATAGCAACACGGTTGAAAACTACTTCTCAGTCTTCAAGCGTGGAATGAAAGGCGTTTACCAACACTGCAAGAAAGAAAACCTGCACCGTTACTTGGCTGAGTATGATTTCCGCTATAACTACCGCGCTAAGAACGAGTACACCGACGCACAGCGCGCTGACGTTGCGCTACTTGGTGTAGTCGGAAAGCGGTTAACGTATCAAAGAGCTAACTAAGAAGAAGCAAGGGGCTATTGCTAGCCCCCAGCAGAGTAGGCAACTCAATCTTCCTCTGGAAGACTAGCCTGTTGGATAACTACGGCAATGCTCGCAAACCCACTCCCAGCGCCCAAAACGGCGACGCAGGTAGCGGCGAACATGCACGGCTTTCGGGAAGTTACAATGTAACATCGTGAAATACCTCACACATAAATGGTGAGGGGCCGAATTTACGAAACCGCTTGAATATGCAATACTTCCCTCGTCAGACGGGTTTTTGCAATCGATTGCAAGCGGGCGCTATGGGGGAGACCCCTCGTGTCCACAGCATTAACCTGGTTCAACCGAAGGCGATGGGTGTCGAGACCCATCGCCTTTTTGTTGATTGCTTCTATAGGCCCCCAGCAGGCCTGAGATCATCTTCTACTCATGAATCTATCCCATAAAAGTTGTTGAGGATAAAGACCGCCATTTTAACGGCCTTCTTGGCCTCCTCTTGTTCAAGCTCTGCCGGGAAATAGATAACCCCGTCCTCCATGTTCCTCAGGGGCACTGTAATCCTCTCCATCCCTTCGGGAATTTCGCTTTCGTTCTCGCCACCGCCCTGGCCAGCTTCACTCTCATCCTTAGGCTCGCCCAACTTACTCTTCCGACGAGTTTGCTTACTTCGATCGATTGCAGGGGCTTTAACTCGCGAGTGAACTTCGACCTCAGCTTCTTTAGCTGCTGAGAGAAAGAAATGCATGCTTTTTGTTATCGTGCTGCCGGTGGCACCGGCTTCTTTGAACTTTTCCGCAACTTTTTCAGTAGTGGTATTCGACAGATCAACAGAACCATCAAAAAGGAATGGGTACGCCTCTTGAAGCACTAAATTAAGCGCCGTGCTATAATCCTCCGTAGAATTAACCAACAGGGAGAGTTTTTCTGTGGGCACAGTGTCCTCGTCAATTAACCCTAACGCCTTTAAGGATGCCGTCATCATGGCCTTGCCTGAGTTAGAGCCTTTCACGACGCTTCTGGTGATGTGCGGCTGTATACCATTCTCTCGCAAGTCGTTGATTAAATTAACAAATGACTTATAAGTAGTGTACGCTGGAGTAACTTTTTTTGTTGAATCATTCATGGCAGAAACCCTGTATAACGTCTCGATAGGAGGGAGTGTATCATGAGCACAATAAATGACACAACTAACACAACAAAAAACACAATAACAAGAGGGAGCCTTATTAAGGCAAGGATGCACGGGGGATGCGTAGCGGACATGGTGGTATGGGATGTGGAGGGTGAGACCTATTACTTGTGTACTAATCGGTGCTATGAGCAGCTAAGCAGCGGAGACCACTCAATCCGTCCAATTGGCTATCCATTCGACGCCCTGGTCTTGGATTGTGGAGAGAAAAATGCCTGACGAAGATAAAGACAAGTTCGAAAACATAGCCAAAGAGCTTGAGTGCGACGAATCAGAGGATGCCCTCGACAAGGTTATGGAGGGGTTGAAAGTAAAGATCGAGCAGAAAGAAAAGCCGCCTCAAAAAGGCTAGATCAACTAGCGCGTCGCCCTGTGCCTACTTAGACGAGCTCCGGCCAAACATAAATCCTAGTGCTGACATACCAAGCGCCATGCATTTGTCGGCATAAGCCGGACTCTCTGAGAAGTAGAAAAAGCCAATAAAACCCGCGAATAAGGCAATGATCGCCGCTGCGGATGCGGCGTGGGACTCGTGGCCGAGAAAAACCCCTAACATGCCCTTGTCTATTTTTGCCTTCTGCTCAGCGTGGCGGTTGTTTTCTTGGGCCAGTCTGAACTTAAAAGACTCGGACTCGGAGATCGCCTGATTATATTCAGGGTCCTCTTCAATCGTATCCGTTATGGCTCGTTTTGCCGCATCCCTTTTCGGTAAATTAGAGGCCATATTCCCGGCTTAGCCTTACACTGATAACTGGAACGGAAACCGCAAACAAACGAGAAAGGTCAGACTTCGTGAGCGACTCATAGTATTTGTCGAGCAAAAATCTCGGCACCAGGAGGTTGCCAGCAAATTCGTTTGCCTCAATCTCGTGTGCATCATTTGATGTGGTGTCGTCACGCATCATAACCACATAATCATTTGAGGCTGCCCATTCCCTGTGCATAGTCCTATGCCCCAGTTCGTGGGCAATAGTGAACGTTTGCCTCAAAGGGTGTTCTTTTTCATTCACAAAGATCGCGTCTTCTTCGGAGTCATAAAAACCGGATATTCTTGAGTAATCTCCAGAGAAGGTTACGAAATGGACGTTTGCCCCAAGCTGCCGCGAAATCTCTACAGGATCGATGGCGGGATCATTGACTCCGAACTGGCTGAGCACACCAAGCGCCTCTCTTTTTGCCCCTTCATAATCTGCTCGCATAATGCCCTCCATTACCAACGTACATTGGCGCAGACAATGCCACATATAGCGCGCCGTAGATACCTCAGTATATCAAAATATATTGATTTAGTTAATCTCGTGGCAGCTTGGTTTTGCGCTCGCCATGCATAGCGAATCTCGCTGGGCCAACAAATACTGTTTATTTGTACAGTGGGTCCGCATAGTATAACATCATGATATATGTACAGTATTAGTGACATCATGGGGCAACTCCCCGCGCAATTCCCGGACGATTACAGCAGAGACAAGCCATGAGCCTGTGGTTGTGCCTGCGGTTTGACTTATTGCCCCTGCATTGCCTGAGCCGCTGTGAGCAGCAGCCAGTAATACTGTTGGCTGCGCAGCGCGTACTACATACCAATGACTGCGCTGCGGCTATGGGGATACGCCAGGGCATGGGCACTGCGACAGTGCGCGCACTGGCAGGCGATGAGCCCGTGCGGTTGCTGGAGCGAAACGAACAGGCTGAGCAACACTGCCTGCAACAACTGTGCTGCTGGGCCTACAGTATCACCCCGACTCTATGCACCTGGCAGGCAGACTGCCTACAACTGGAAATCAGTGGCTGCCTGAACCTGTTTCAGGGGCTCGATGCCCTGCTACGGGAGGTGACAAGCGGTATCAGTAGCCGCGGATACCGTGCGCACTACGGCCTGGCACCGACACCCAAGGCGGCCTGGCTATTGTCTTTTGCCACACCGGAGGCTGCCATGGCGATCCAGCTGCCACTGGAAGAACGGCTGGGCCCCCTGCCCTTGAACCTGCTGACCCAATTCTCCACCACTGTGGATTCACTGCGTCGGGCCGGGCTACATACACTGGGCGACCTGCTGCAGCTGCCACCCACTGCGCTGGGGCGGCGCTGTGGCAGGGAATTTGGCCATTTCCTGCAACAACTCCTGGGGCAGCGGGAAGATTTGCAAGTGGATTACCGCCCTCCCGAGGCATTCAGCGATACATACTGGTTTGGTTACGAAGTCAAAACCAACAATGAATTGATGCCTGCTGTACAGCGTCTGCTGCAATCCCTGTGCCGCTTCCTGCGCAATACTCAATTGCGGACCAGCGAGGTCACCTGGCAGTTGGCTGGCATGAACAATAAGCTGCAGGATGTATGTGTGCGCAGCACCAGCAGCCACAGTAACTGGGAAAACTGGTACCAGCTCAGCCGCATTCGTTTTGAGCGTCTGCAATTGAGCGGTGGCGTGGAGGGCCTGGCCCTGACTTGCGAACAACTACAGCCCGGGCAACAGGACAGCATCGATTTATTCAGCCCACGCAACCAGCGCGAGCCTCTGGCCAGCCTGCTAGATAGGCTACACAACCGCCTGGGGTTACAGGCAGTTGAGAAAGTCGGCTGCCGGGATGAGCACCTGCCGGAGTTTGCACTGCTTATCAGCAGCGACGATACCGGCGACGAGGTCAGCACCACAACGGACCGCGCCCAGCGCCCTTTCTGGCTGATGCCTCAACCGAAAGCCCTGCGCCAACGCGGCACACAACTATACTGGAACGGCGCCCTGGAACTGATATACGGGCCAGAACGCATCGAAGACAACTGGTGGCAGGAAGCAGTGAGCAGGGACTACTACATCGCCGCAGATAACAGCGGCCAGCACTACTGGGTGTTTCTCGATCGCCTGGCCCGACAGTGGTATATCCACGGGATATTTGCCTGATAACAACGAGGCATTCCCTGGCGCAGGCTAGAAGATTCCAGTGTCTTTGCCGTTCAGGCTTTTCACGTTCTTTTCGGCCCAGTAATCCTTTATACCAGCCTCCCCGCGCTTGTCAGCCCATTTGGTCAGCGTAGGCCTCTCCCCTTTCAACTCGTAGTAGGGCACAGCGTAACCACAGGAAGTCAGCACCAACTCCAGACCGAGAATAAAA
>CACSIL010000024.1 GCA_902705825.1 Halioglobus japonicus
TCAACAGTGTCATACGAAAGGCTGTCAAAAAGCGGAAGCTGTTTCCGACTGATGACTCGGCACTGAAAGTGATCTACCTGGCAATCCAGCAGGCGTCGAAAAAATGGACTATGCCGATCCGTAATTGGAAACTGGCACTGAATAGATTTATGATCGAGTTCGAAGAGCGCTTGGCGGATTACATTTAACCCTGGCAGTTACACAGAATTATTTACAGGGTCATTAACTTGGTTGCAATCGCTTTCGCTTCGGCTTTGCTCGGTGAAAGATCTTAGCCCGTTAGAATCATTGGTCGATCTACAAGAACTTGATCTTCGCATGATGTTTGATCTAAGTGATCTCAGCCCGATTACCTGGCTGACCTCATTGCAATCACTCAATATCTTTCAAACAAAGGTAGCAGACCTCTCCCCAATTTCATCACTACACTCACTTAGATATCTTCATCTCGAAGATACCCGGGTGAGTGATCTTGGGCCCCTAGCATTGCTGAGCAACCTACATACGCTTGGGTTACGAAATACCCTCGTCAGAGATATTAGCCCTTTGGACTCACTTATTTCCCTTACAGTACTTGATCTGGAGGCGACACCTGTGAGTACTCTCGATCCATTGATATCAAAGAATTCACTGCGCTCACTTTACCTTAATGGAACGAATATCAGTGACCTCAAACCCCTAGCTGCACTCTGTTCACTGAAATCACTTGAGCTTGGTAACACGATTGTGAATGACCTTGAACCCATAGCAGCACTTTGCTCGCTAGAAGAACTTTTCCTTAATGATACAAAAGTCAGCGACCTCAAGCCTCTAGCGAAGCTTAGTTCGCTTAAACGTATTGACTTGGCATCTACCAAAGTCAGCGACCTCACCCCTCTAGCGAAACTTAGTTCGCTTAAACGTATTGACTTGACATCTACCAAAGTCAGCGACCTCACCCCTCTTCAACATCACATAGAAGGCGGTATGGGCGCAAGTTTGGAAAACCGAAATCGGCCCTTGGCGATGGGGGTTCTATTGTCTGGCTGCCCGCTCATACACCCGCCCCCTGAGATAGTTAGTAAAGGCCGCCAAGCCATTTTAAGCTATTTTGGAGAGATTAAATCTCAAGGAGTAGACCAGCTGTATGAAGCAAAGATATTGATAGTTGGAGAGGGTGGAGCTGGTAAAACAAGCTTGTTGCGCCGTCTCTACTTGCCTGATGAGCCGTTACCGAACGAGAATGAGACTACGAAAGGAATTGACATTTACCAAGAATATTTCCCGGTGTCGGACAATCGCAATTTTCAACTCAATGTTTGGGATTTTGGGGGCCAAGAGATTTACCACGCAACGCATCAGTTTTTTCTAACGAAACGTTCATTGTATGTTCTATTGGACGATACCCGCACAAATGATAAAGCGGTTACAGACGCAGGATTTAAGTACTGGCTAGAGGTGATTGACGTGCTCAGTGACGGAAGTCCGGTGCTTATTTTTCAAAATGAGAAAGGTGGGCGTAGTAAAGATATCGATATCAGAGGAATAAAGGGACGATTTGAAAATGTGCAAGATGTTTATCAGGGCGACCTAAATAGTCGAAACGCAGTAGAGAAATTACGCGAAGATATCCAATTTTATGTTCAGAAATTGCCTCACGTAGGTGATGAAGTGCCCGCTAAATGGGTTTCTATTCGAAACGACATAGAAAGGGTTGCTAAGGAAAGTCCCTATATTTCCGAAAAGGAGTACTTTGAAATATATGAAAAACATTTAGAATTTGATCGCCAAAAGGCATTGTTCTTGAGTGGATACTTGCATGATCTAGGTGTTTTTTTACATTTCCAAGATCATGATTTGTTGAGTCGCATAGTCATTTTGCAGAATGAATGGGCAACAGAAGCTGTTTTTCGCATTCTTGATGATGAGTCAATAAAGCAAAGCCAAGGTCATTTTACATGGGAGGATTGCGAGAAGCTTTGGGATGATTCAGGCTACGCTGAGATATTTCCTGAGTTACTAGCGCTTATGGAAAGGTTTGAATTGTGTTACGCGCTTCCGGATACCATCCCAAAACAATGGATCGCTCCGCAGTTACTAAAATCTTCTAAGCCCGAGATCTTCAATGATTGGGAGACTGCCGATGACTTGGCGCTAAGTTACCGCTATGAATTTCTGCCCAAAGGATTAATAAGTCGCCTGATGGTAAGAATGAATAGGTATGTAAAAGATACAAATCACGCTTGGGCGAACGGTGTTCTATTTGAGCATGAGAACGCTCAATTATTAGTGCAGTTAATGTCTCGAGGAGATGAAATAATGTTGCGAGCACGTGGTTCGGAAAATAAGACCCTGCTTAGCGTGATTGCCGAAGATTTAGATGCACTTAATAGCACCTTTTCTGGTCTAGAAAACAAGCTCTCCAAGAGAGTCCCATGTGTATGCAGCCAATGCAAGGCATCATTAACTCCAGAGTTTTTTGATCAAAAGGAATTAGTTCGAAGAAAGCAGCATGGAAAATTGAGAGTTGAATGTCGCCGAAGTTTTGAAGATGTAAGTGTGCTGGCGATACTTGACGGCTTTCAAAATGATGACATTGTCGTTTTGCAAGGCAGCTCTAGTGGGAATGTACTAGTTTCGAAGAATAACGATGCCGGAAAAACGAGCAATAAATTGGGTGATGTCCCAATGCAAACAATAAGAATATTCCTAGCCTCTTCGTCGGAGCTTAGCGAAGAGCGGGATGCATTTGATCTCTATTTTCGCCAACAAAATGATCTGCTTTTGCGCAAAGGCTTGTACTTGGAGATAGTTCGCTGGGAGAATTTTCTTGATGCGATGTCAACGACACGACTGCAAGAAGAATACAATGAGGCGGTGCGTCAGTGCGATATCTTTGTAAGTCTATTTCTTACAAAAACTGGCCGATTTACCGAAGAAGAGTTTGAGGTTGCTCATAAGAAATACTCGGAGACTGGAAAGCCCTATATCTATACTTTCTTTAAGGATGATGCTCTAGCACGGGGACATGCAAGTAGAAGTGATTTGGATTCTTTGTGGAAATTTCAAGACAAGCTAAAAGAGTTGGAACACTACTTTACGGAGTATAAGAATTTGGAGGATTTGAAGCTCAAATTTAGAGATCAACTAGAAATGCTTCTAGGACTAGATTTATTGTTGTAAATGTCACGTTTTATGTGTTCCTACATATGCAGATAAGCTTACTTGCCAAGATTGCTAAAATGGGGGTATGAATATAGGAAAATGCGAGAGTGTCCCACTAACTGTGTAAATCCCGTGATTCATATTACTCTAGAGGAGTTAATGAGTAAGCGTACAGCGATCAAACCTTGACCGGTGCTTTCCAGTTGTGTGGCAGAAGATCGTTCAGGTCTGATTCAATCAAGCGATGGCGCTATTTTCTGATTCAGTTTAGCGTGGCCATATCCTCGAGAGAAAATGCTCCACTAGTTTTCGACGAAAAAGAAATGCCGCAACCTGACAATGGTCACCTAATTCATAAATCTGCGGGCTAATCAATTACAAACCATTACACATAATGCGCCGGACAGCTTTAAGCGTGGAGTTGCCTCGGAAGTTTGCAATTCCAATCCCGCATGCTATAAATTAGATTCAGGCATGGGCACATAAGAGGCGCTGTGGCATGGGGTATTCATTTCTCGTATGAAATATCCAGAAGTTCAGACATACTTCCGAAATGCGCACCCAAGAGGTCGCCGCCCTCATCACTCGTTTCGATCCGGACATATTCGGCATTATTGAATTTGGGGCAAAGTACCCCATCCGAGATCTGATTATGAATCACTTCTCAAAGTATGACTTTGTCATGATAGATTCGACAATGGGCATAGAAATCCAGGTTGGTTGGGAGCGCGGAGCATTTAGGAGAATATTGTTCACACAACGNCGGAAGTTTCAGGAAGGCAATATGAAGTCTTAGACTTGGTGGTCTTTTGAGTGTGAAGCAGCCGGGCGCTAGATAATTCGACAACATACTATTATTGCATACTGACTGAGGCGATGAACCGAAGGACTACAACACGCCAAAAGATGCTTAAGCGAATATTCAGAGTTAGGAACGCGCTGGATGGTCTTCCTGAGCAAGGCGGCAATGGCAGACTAATCGCACTGGGCGATCTAAATACAATGGGCCGAACGCGTAACGGTCCGCGCGAGGCTATCAGCGAAACAGACAAAACTGACGCGTTAAAGCGAGATGCGTTGGACAACGGAATGAGAGTGCTTTCAAGGTCGCATTCTTTAACGTGTAGATGTGCTGAAGGTCATTTAGAAAGCGACCCGGACTAGGTCATAGCCGATGAAAGGTTCGACATACAAGAGTTCATATACACTAACAAAAATTTCAATTCGAAGCTGAATGCGATGGTTGGGTGAATCTTGAAGGCGGTGCCAGAGCCTGTTTTATCAAGGAAATCTCAGATCACGCGGTCCTATACTGTGAGATCATATAGATTAAGGTGGGGAAATTAGTTTGTTAGTTAGGGCTTATCATCATTTCGATCTTCGATGAGCAGCACCCAACGTGAGACTTAAATACCGATGCGGCATACTCAAATAGGATGGAGAATAATGTAATGAACCAAGCAAACACTGTTTCTTTTTTCCTCGTTTTTATCCTGTCTCTATCTGGCTGCAACTGGCTCGCTCGAGTCAGTGTTGATAGCACTGGTACAGCGGGAAATAACACTAGTTTTCGACCGTCCATGTCGAGCGATGGCAGATATGTAGCGTTTGAGTCCCTTTCAAGTAACTGGGTGGAAGGCGATACAACTGGGGCCACCGATATTTTTGTGAAAGACACGCGCGATGGGACATTCACACGCGTGAGTGAAGATAGCAACGGCAATGATGGCAACGGTGGTAGCTTTTTTGCGACGTTATCAGCCGATGGTCGTTATGCCTCATTTGCTTCCTTCGCGCGCAATCTGGTTCCCGGACTTAATGACACGCATGTTTATACAGATGTATTTGTTCACGACCTCAATGCCGGAACCACTGAAGCAATTAGTGTTTCACCAAGTGGTGCTCTCGGGAATGGCGACAGCTCAAATCCCAGGATTTCCGCTGATGGCCGCTACGTTGCATTCTGGTCTGAAGCAGATGACCTGGTCCTCGGTGATACAAATGGGTTTAAGGACGTATTCGTTTATGATCGCGATACAGATACAACCACCCTTGTGAGTTTGGACAGCAACGGAAATCAAGGTGACGACCATAGCATTCGGCCAGCGGTCTCAGCTGATGGCCGCTATGTTGCCTTTCAGTCTCAAGCAGACAACTNGGTCCTGAATGGTGCGAGCCTTTCAACCCAAGTTTTTGTCCATGACCGCGATACGGGAGCCACAACTCGCGTAAGCGTTAATAGCAATGGTGCCGTAAGCGATAGAGCCAGTTTGATACCCACCATCTCTGGAGATGGGCGCTATATAGCGTTTCACTCAAAAGCAACAAATCTAGTGGATGGTGACAACAACGACAAGGAAGACGTATTTGTCCATGATCAGATCAATGGATCGACAACTCGGGTAAGCGTAAGCAGTGGCGGAGCTGAAGGCAACGATGACAGTAGTCACGCAGCAATATCCGCTGATGGCCGATATCTTGCTTTTGCTTCCGAGGCCGATGATCTTGTGGCCAATGACCATAACGGAGACATAGATATTTTTGTCCACGATAGAGCAACAGGCCAAACAACTAGGCAATCTTTGAATGTCGATGGTATGGAAGCAGATGGCGAAAGTTTCTTTCCCACCCTTTCTGACGATGGTCGATATGTTGCATTTCATTCGTTTGGAACTAATCTTGTCCAGGATGATTTGAATGGGGTTAGTGATGTGTTCATCCGAGCCCTACCTCAGATCACTGTCACAGGGGTGATACCTGACCATATTCCTATAGACGCATCCACATCGATCACAGTAACTGGTACAAATTTCCTGCCAGGATCAACGGTGGAGCTGACCGGCTCCGTAACGACTGTCAGCAACCAAGTCATCGTGGATGAGAACACCATCACCCTTGATGTCACAGTTGATCCTAGCGCCATGAGCGGCGCTCATACCTTGGTAGTCTCTCAGGAAGGGACAGGTCCAGGTCCATTAACAGGCGCAGCAGGTTTTTGCGAGGATTGTTTGACACTGCAATAGAAAGGGCTTCAGAGACTGTAACTAAATCTGTGTAACTGCCTATTATTAACCCAACCATTGGGCGAGGATAGGCACTATGAACAAGAAAGAACTACAGGCGATTGCTCAGGCAGCTGCCAAAAATATCAAGACGGAAGCGGATCTCAATGAGTTCCGCCAGATGCTAACGAAGATCACCGTCGAAACGGCGTTGAACGCAGAACTGGATGATCATCTTGGCTTCGACAAGCACGCACCGTAAGCGTCCGGTAAACCCATCTTGAGCCTCCTGCAGGGAGACTTAGCATAGTGTCCACTTAAATCTAAGTGGACACTATAAATGGATGAGATAAGCATACCTCAAAGACCCCGTCGCCGTCGGCGCCACTCTGGTGAGTTCAAAGCCCGCATCGTCGCAGCTTGCCGGGAACCAGGGGCCTCCGTAGCCAGTGTTGCTCTGCAACACGGCCTGAATGCTAATCTGGTCCGGCGCTGGATCAAGGTGACGAGTCCAACATCGGCGTTCGTCCCGTTGGCGCTTCCAGCACCGCCCAAGGGCACATTACCTACGTTAGCAGATGATACTATCCGTATCGAGGTGCCACGAACCGGTGGAACGGTGAGTATTACCTGGCCCGCAAACCAGGCCGACCGGGCTGTGGCATTGCTGCGCTAACTCCTTTTGTGAGACCCGATAAAGCAGGATCAATTCTGCGCGTAGACGCGATCTGGCTATCCACCGAACCGATGGATATGCGCGCCGGTCCAGACACTGCCCTGGCCCGTGTCGTTCAGGTCTTCGGAGAGGCCAGAGCCCACCATGCCTATCTGTTCGC
>CACSIL010000025.1 GCA_902705825.1 Halioglobus japonicus
CCCTAGTGCGTATCTCGATAGTGAAGAAACCATCGCGGAGTATCTCTCCGCTGCACTTGAAGAAGACGATCCTGGTGTGTTCCTCGCCGCGATTGGTCATGTCGCCAAAGCGAGAGGCATGTCTGCCATCGCAGAGGAATCAGGCTTGGGTCGGGAAAGTCTATATAAGGCATTCGCGCCGGGCGCAAAGCCAAGGTATGAGACGGTGCAAAAAGTGCTTCATTCACTTGGTGTAAAGATCAATGTGTCGGCCGCTTAACAAGCACGTGAAAAGTGACGCGCTCACAGCGCGCACTTTACGTGGGCGTTATATGCAAAATATATGGACATAATTCTACAAATATTCGGTGCTTTTTTTGTTGGTTCACTTGTGGGCTTAACGCAAGCGTCATCTAAGGAATCCGAGTACGTCAGCGCTAGGCCAGAGCTGCCTAAATTTGTCCGCACTCTATATGGGAAAAATTTTTCTTATTGGCGCGTATTCTTTGGCATTCCAATTTTACTTGCTGCTCTGGTTCCGGGCGTTGTTTACCTGTTGTGGGCCCAGCAACTAGATCGAGCAGCCTTCCCAGCTCCAACACTAGTCGCTATTTATATTGTCGGTGGCTTTATGGGTTATTATCTTCGTAAAATAATGGTGATCAACATTGTATCGCGCAACATATAGCGAATAAGGATAAGTCGCGCATGCCGCGACTTATCCAATTGTTGGACAAGCCCGGCCAGGCCACTCCTTTCTATAGTAAATAAATCGATTTGCTTTTAAGGAATGTGCGACGGACTTTTCCGTCGCACGTTTGTCATGGCGTACGCGCGCCTCGCCCGGCAGGCGATAATGGTTCGCGCTTTAGCATGGGTACTGCGTTGGCCCTCTGAGGGTGACTTTGTATTTCAGATCATGCCATCGTCATCCCGATGAACTTTGCCGTGATTTGAATCCCACCAGCGCCATGGGCGAATGACAGTGCTTACAGGTAAAGGCCGGTCGTGGCGTTTGCTTCCACAGCGGTACCGATATTTGCAAGGCCCACTGCACCGTTTTCAACAGCGCTTTGGCGTTGCCGTGCAGGAACCCGTAATCTCTGGTCCGTCTGAATCCCTTGGGCAGGGTGTGCTGCAAGATCAGAGCAATAATATCCTCACCGCGCTCGCAGCGAGTTTGCAGCTCCCCAGTTTTGCTGTCACGGTATTGGAAGGTCACGTGGGTGCCGTCATCCTGCAGCAGGTTCTCATTGCTGATGACACCTCGGTACAGGTAGCGCGACAGGTACTTCAATGCCGGTAAACCACGCCCAACCTTCGTGCAATGCACCACCCACTCCCTGGGTGTGTTGAATGTCTGCAGCCCGACCTGCTCAAGCGCAGCCAGCATCCGGCCCCGGAATGCCGCTGCCAGTGCGTTACCATTGAACAGGTACTCACCCTTCAGTTTTCGCCACTCCCGACGCGCCCGGTTCACACCACCGCCCGGTACAATGAGGTGCACATGCGGGTGGTAGTCCAGGCGGCGGGTGTGGGTGTGCAGCACCGCTGTCATTCCTAGCTCCGCGAGAAGGTTCTTATCATTTCGACCGAAGGTTTTGATGATGGCCGTGGCGCACTGCAGCAACAAGCCGTACACCACAGTGGGATGCATTGTTGCCACGGCGCGCAACTCGAATGGCAGAGTGAATGTCACCATGAAGTAGTCCACTGGTAACAGTTTGGCCTGCTGACGTTCCAGCCTCCGCTGTGTGCTGTGGCTCTGGCAGGCATTGCAACTGCGGTGCCCGCAGGAGCGGGGCTGGCTGTCAGTGTGAGGGCATCCCTGACACGCCAGCAGCAGCTCACCGTATTGCCCGCTGCGGCAGCCCAGAATTGCATTCAGCGCCGACCATTGATCGGGCGTGGTGCTCTTGCCGTACCGCGTTTTGTAACGGTCCAGATAGTTCTCGATGAGGTTAGCAAGCAACATGCTACACCTCCCCATCAAGCGTCAGGCGCAGGCGGTCGACCAACCGATTGATCACCTTGCCCGTGTTGTGCTGCGTGACCTCCGTCAGTTGGGTATACAGTGCTGTTGTTTTGGGGCACTCGTGCCCCATCTCGTGCTGGATTGCGCGCAGGTTCAGACCGGTTTCCACCAGGTGTGCCCCGTAGCAATGACGCAACGAGTGCAGGGTCACGGGCTTATTGATACCACAGCTTTTAGTAATCACCTTGAACGAGCGTTGCAGGCCGCCCCTGTCCATGACCTGAGAAGCCTCGTGGCGCAGGGCAGGTGTTTTACCGGCGGGGAACAGCAGGCTGGGGTGACGGTGTGTCGCCCAGTAGGTGCGCAGGGCCTCCAGGGTACGCTGGGGCAAGGTGACCCTGCGATCCTTGCGCCCCTTGCCCTGGCGGATGTGAACCTTCATATGCCCTGCGTCAATATCACCGACCTCCAGTGTCAGGACCTCCCCGAGGCGCAGGCCCATGCTATAGGCAGTGAGCAGAAACGTCTGGTAGCGCAGTTCGCGGGTACCATTGATAATACGTTCGACCTCCTTGAGGGTGAGGATGGCTGGCAACACCTTCTTCCGGGGTGGCTTGACGATGTCCACCCAGACCCAGTCCTTGTTCAGTACCTGTTTGTAGAAGAACTGCAGGCCATTGCGATCGACCTTGACCGTGCTCCAGGAGTGGCTGTTCACGAGCGCACTGAAGTAGTCTTTGAGCTGTCGCTGGGTCAGCTTGTCAGGACACTGATCGAAGAACTCGGACACGCGACGAATCGCACGGGAGTAGGCGTCGATTGTCTGCTCGGCCTTGCCCTGACGGCGAAGTGCGCTAAGATGTTGTTGGTACAGTGAATTGAAGCGTTTTTGCTGTGCTGTGTTCATGGGATACTTCCTCTGTGATCGTGCTCCGGGCTTGGGGCACGTAGGGGAAGTATCGTTTATCTAAGGGAAGGTGCGACGTGATCATCAGGTGGGGTTGTTTCTGCCGCGTAGCGGCTTCGTCCAACAAGGCGCACCAGTTTGCACCTTCGGTGCCGGACGGCAAAACCGCTACGCGGTTTAGCCACCGCTGTGCGGAGCGTTATGTTTAAAAAGGAAACGTAAAATGGCTACAATCCTCGCAACATACTTGTTTAGCGTTCTATTAAACGCAGCATTAATCGGTGTGATGGTTTCGCTGTTAGCGCAGAAATGTCACCTTAGAGCAGGCTGGCCAATACTTATCCCTTTTCTGGCGTTGTGCTGTGCCGCGTTTGATATGTACTGGTTGCCAGCAATAATTGAAGCTGATTTTACTGTTAGCTCAGCCAATGTTGATATTGCAGACCTGCTTGGCGAGAGTATCTCTGGAGAAGAACTTTTCGCAGTGGATGCTTTCACAGTTACTATTTGGGCTATTCAAGGGGTTTTAGCCTACTTTATAGGATCAAAGGTTCTTGGTGGTCGCAACACATAACAAGTCCGGGCACAATCGCGCAACAAGTTGCGCTGGACTCGCTACACTGCGTTCCGCTCGCCTGTGCCGGAAGCGTTAATGCATATGGAAATAGATAACGCCAAGCTCGATCAGGCTGATGATCTCGCTGAGATAAATCAGCGAATTGGTCACACAATAGGGATTCTGCAGTCCCTTGAAGATATCTCTGCATACTATTTTGTGCTCAAGGTACAGGCATCCAAGGGTATGGGTAGCCTAGAAAGAACTGCCTTGATTGAAAGGGCATGCAAAGAAACCTTTGGAGCGACCATTTCAAAAATACGAAATGCAAAGCTACTCGATGAGGATTTACAGAAGCGTTTTGATAACATCAAGAACGAGCGGAACTGGCTGGTCCACAGATCACTCAATAGCCGATACCAAGCTATGGAAAACTATGGAGCATTATTGAAATTGATGGATCGATTGAACACTATTGTAAGAGATGCTAAGGAGTTGATGGCTCTTCTTGTGAGCGAAGCTGAACTATTTGTATTGGCAGACGGCATAGATCCAAGTCAGATAGAACTCGAAGCTTCTCGTATTCGTGACTCCTGGGCCAATCCAGATGCGCATTAACAAGTACCGGCTGTGCGCCCCTGCGGGGCCGGACGCAAAAACCGCTGCGCGGTTTCCGCGCCGCAGCGGTAGGCGTTATGTTTACTCGCGTTGTCCATAGCGCTACCATAATAGAAGAATCCTCAACTAGGGAACGTGCGCTATGTCAGACGTTGCAAATATCCTTATAGATCAAGCGCTTGAGCTTCCAGCTTCCCAGAGAGCCATTGTGGCTGAACAGCTTCTCATGAGCCTAGAGCAACCTAATTCAGATCTTGATGCTATTTGGGCCTCCGAGGCTGAGTCGCGTCTCGCGTCCTATCGATCAGGTGAGACGGAAGCGCTTCCACTGTCTGAAGTCATTGGCGTAACTCATAAAGAGTGAAAGTAAGCTTCCTCAAGCCAGCCCAGGCCGAGTACCAAGACGCTTTGGAATATTATGAGAATGAGCAGGTAGGTCTAGGCAGACGTTTTAGCCAGGAAGTATCTCGTGCAGTATCTCGCATGATTGAGTTTCCAACGCTTTACCAATCTTTTAGTCCGAATACACGCCGCTGCTTGATCGCGAAATTCCCCTACGGAATTATTTATCACTACGATCCAAATAGTGAAGATATCTTGGTGGTCGCCGTGGCTCACTTGCATCGCCGACCTGACTACTGGACATCTCGTGTGTCGTAAACATAACAAAAGGCGGCAGTGCGCACGCTGCGCGTGCAGGACGGCCTGCTGTGCAGTCCACCTCTGCGCTGGGCGTTAACCATCAGGAATAGTTTGTGCCATGACGGAAGAATCAAAAATTATTGTCACAAGCTTAGGGGTTATTGAGTCAATTATTTTTGAGTCTCAAGAGCTTATGAATAACTACTTGGACGAGGGCCGTACTCCGAAAGAGGGTGGCGGGTATATTCTAAAATATGATCCTGACCATAAGAGTTTCAAGGAAGCTCTAAAGATTATAGTTTTCGTGGGTGCGGCACTTGAATCTATATGGCATCAAAAGGCTGTTGCGCTAAAGAGTAAAACATTTGCCGAAAAAGCTGATCGGGAATGTAAGTCTGTGCCTTTAAAATATGAATGCATTGGCCTGAGTGAAGAGGCTGTACTTGATGCTATGGGTCATTACTATAATGTACGTCGGCAAATTGTTCATGAAAAGGCACATGAATCTAAGTTTCAAAAATCAATATTCAATGCACAGACAGAAGCAAACAAAGCTGTTGAATTGCTTAAGTCTGTGAAGTACGAGCTTGGTAAGCTAAATGGTTAACAAGGCTATCAAAAATCGTTCCGGCCAAAAAACGGCCTCCACTGGACGCGCTAACGCGCGCCTTTTATAGCGGCGTTAAGTGCCTAGATTATGAGCAAGATTCGATTGCTAATTGCATTTTTAGGATTTGTGATCTTAGGTGTGGCACTCGTATCTGTATGGAAGTCTCAAGAAGTAGAGGAGTGGAGCACCACCACAGGAACTCTTGAGTTTGCTCTGCTTCAAAATGCGAGTAGCCCCACCGTCGTGGGCGCATCAGACTGGGGAGCATCAATAGGTCGTGTAAGGTATCAATATCGCGTTCAAGGCCAAGATTACACTGGGAGTAGGGTCATGCAACTTCAAGCTATTTTTTTGCCTAATGAGGCTGTATCAAGTCTCAAGCCAGGTGAGATCCCCGTCTACTATAATCCGAGCCAGCCATCGGAGTCATATCTCTATGCAACAACCCTTTGGGTACAAATCACTATGCTAACTTTGGGTGCGGCTATTACATTTGTACTGGCTCTGCTGCTCCCGAGGTTATTGCGCATACTTCTAGGTACGGCCAGTGAAAGCACTTAACAAAAACCGGCAATACGCCCCTTCGGGGCCGGAGGTCCAAACCGCTGCGCGGTTTGGACGCCGTTGCGGTTGGCGTTACTGGGCGGCGTTCGCCAATATCTTGTGAACTTGAAGATGTGTGCTTCCATCAAGTCTCGCGCCAGTTCCAAGTGGGTAGTCCACTTTCGAAATCGCAGGTAGTATTANGTCCANCAGTTTCGTTCAGTCACGCTGTAGNAGGGAGNGCNANAAAACGTGCATTCGCTTTACCAG
>CACSIL010000026.1:0-3689 GCA_902705825.1 Halioglobus japonicus
GTACTACGGGGTTTGGTATTAAAGCCTGGCGATGACCTACTCTCACATGGGGAAACCCCACACTACCATCGGCGATGCATCGTTTCACTTCTGAGTTCGGGATGGGGTCAGGTGGTTCCAATGCTCTATGGTCGCCAGGCAAACTGGCTTGTCGTCGTCGGTCTTACTTCCCAGAGGAATGCCTCGTCTCAACAAATAGGGTGGTAAATCAAGCTGTCTGTTCTGTCTTTCGAGTTGCTTTTGTCACTGGACTTGTCACAACATCCGCTGTCTTCTCTTGCGTGTTGTACACAGCCTTGCCTTACTTCAGCAGCGGCGCTCACGCGTCCGTTGCCTGATAACACAACACCTACAACAGCAAATAACTTGGATTATATGGTCAAGCCTCACGGGCAATTAGTACTGGTTAGCTCAACGCCTCACAACGCTTACACACCCAGCCTATCAACGTCCTGGTCTTGGACGGCCCTTCAGGAGACGTAAAGTCTCAGGGAGAACTAGTCTTGGGAGGGGCTTCCCGCTTAGATGCTTTCAGCGGTTATCCTGTCCGAACGTAGCTACCGGGCAATGCGTCTGGCGACACAACCCGAACACCAGGGGTTCGTCCACTCCGGTCCTCTCGTACTAGGAGCAGCTTCCCTCAATTCTCCAACGCCCACGGCAGATAGGGACCGAACTGTCTCACGACGTTCTAAACCCAGCTCGCGTACCACTTTAAATGGCGAACAGCCATACCCTTGGGACCGGCTTCAGCCCCAGGATGTGATGAGCCGACATCGAGGTGCCAAACACCGCCGTCGATGTGAACTCTTGGGCGGTATCAGCCTGTTATCCCCGGAGTACCTTTTATCCGTTGAGCGATGGCCCTTCCATACAGAACCACCGGATCACTATGACCTACTTTCGTACCTGCTCGACTTGTCAGTCTCGCAGTCAAGCTGGCTTGTGCCATTACACTAACCTCCTGATTTCCGACCAGGATTAGCCAACCTTCGTGCTCCTCCGTTACTCTTTGGGAGGAGACCGCCCCAGTCAAACTACCCACCACACAATGTCCCCGATCCAGATAATGGACCTGGGTTAGAACCCCAACGTTACCAGGCTGGTATTTCAAGGTTGGCTCCACAATGGCTAGCGCCACTGCTTCAAAGCCTCCCAGCTATCCTACACAAGTAAAGTCAGAGTCCACTGTGAAGCTATAGTAAAGGTTCACGGGGTCTTTCCGTCTAGCCGCGGGTACACAGCATCTTAACTGCGATTTCAATTTCACTGAGTCTCGGGTGGAGACAGTGTGGCCATCGTTACGCCATTCGTGCAGGTCGGAACTTACCCGACAAGGAATTTCGCTACCTTAGGACCGTTATAGTTACGGCCGCCGTTTACCGGGGCTTCGATCAAGAGCTTCTCCGAAGATAACCCCATCAATTAACCTTCCGGCACCGGGCAGGCGTCACACCGTATACGTCCACTTACGTGTTTGCACAGTGCTATGTTTTTAATAAACAGTCGCAGCCACCTGGTCACTTCGACCAGCCTCAGCTCAGGGAGCAAGTCCCATCACCAAAGCCGGCGTACCTTCTCCCGAAGTTACGGTACCATTTTGCCTAGTTCCTTCACCCGAGTTCTCTCAAGCGCCTTGGTATTCTCTACCTGATCACCTGTGTCGGTTTACAGTACGGTTCCTCATTATCTGAAGCTTAGAAGCTTTTCTTGGAAGCATGGCATCGACCACTTCGCGTCTCCTTTCGAAGACACTCGTCATCAGCTCTCAGCCTAGGGGTTCCGGATTTACCTAAAACCCCAGCCTACAACCTTAAACAGGGACAACCAACGCCCTGATGGCCTAGCCTACTCCGTCCCTCCATCGCAATAATAAGAAGTGCAGGAATATTAACCCGCTTCCCATCGACTACGCATTTCTGCCTCGCCTTAGGGGCCGACTCACCCTGTCCCGATTAGCGTTGGACAGGAAACCTTGATCTTCCGGCGGGGAGGTTTTTCACCCCCCTTATCGTTACTCATGTCAGCATTCGCACTTCTGATACCTCCAGCAAACCTCCCGGTTCACCTTCAACGGCTTACAGAACGCTCCTCTACCATGCCTACAACCCGAAGGAAGTAAGCATCCGCAGCTTCGGTTACCAATTTAGCCCCGTTATATCTTCCGCGCAGGCCGACTCGACTAGTGAGCTATTACGCTTTCTTTAAAGGATGGCTGCTTCTAAGCCAACCTCCTAGCTGTCTAAGCCTTCCCACATCGTTTCCCACTTAACTGGTATTAGGGACCTTAGCTGGCGGTCTGGGTTGTTTCCCTTTTCACAACGGACGTTAGCACCCGCCGTGTGTCTCCCGCGATTGTACTCCTGGGTATTCGGAGTTTGCATGGGGTTGGTAAGTCGGGATGACCCCCTAGCCCAAACAGTGCTCTACCCCCCAGGGTAAGACGCGAGGCTCTACCTAAATAGATTTCGAGGAGAACCAGCTATCTCCGGGCTTGATTAGCCTTTCACTCCGAGCCACAGGTCATCTCCGCATTTTTCAACATACGTGAGTTCGGTCCTCCAGTGCCTGTTACGGCACCTTCAACCTGCCCATGGCTAGATCGCCCGGTTTCGGGTCTATTGCCTGCAACTATGTCGCCCTATTAAGACTCGGTTTCCCTACGCCTCCCCTATGCGGTTAAGCTTGCTACAGACAATAAGTCGCTGACCCATTATACAAAAGGTACGCAGTCACAGAACAAGTCTGCTCCCACTGCTTGTACGTATACGGTTTCAGGTTCTATTTCACTCCCCTCTCCGGGGTTCTTTTCGCCTTTCCCTCACGGTACTGGTTCACTATCGGTCAGTCAGTAGTATTTAGCCTTGGAGGATGGTCCCCCCATCTTCAATCAGGATAACACGTGTCCCGACCTACTTGTCGCAAGCTCAGTACCACAATCGAGTTTTCGTGTACGGGGCTATCACCCTCTATCGCCGGACTTTCCAGACCGTTCCACTAACTCAACTGCTATCACTTGCAGGCTACTCCCCGGTCGCTCGCCGCTACTGGGGGAATCTCAATTGATTTCTGTTCCTAAGGGTACTTAGATGTTTCAGTTCCCCTCGTTCGCCCCTTACACCTATGTATTCAGTGCAAGGTACCTGGCTTACACCAGGTGGGTTTCCCCATTCGGACATCTCCGGATCAAAGGTTGTTTGCCACCTCCCCGAAGCATTTCGCAGGCTACTACGTCCTTCATCGCCTCTGACTGCCAAGGCATCCACCGTATACGCTTAGTCACTTGACCATATAACCGAAGTTATCTGTTCCTCTATAACAACTAGAGGTCCGCTACTTTCAAACAACAAAAGCAACGTCCAAGAAGACAGTTCCCCGACCCCCTTAACACAGGCCAGGTACTTAGTAGATGTACACCGATCAAAGTGCACACCCGCCGGATGTTTGTGACGCTTAAGTCACAGTGTTTATTACAACTCGTTGCAGCAACGGGGAATTGAAACCCGCTACTACAGAACAATTTATCTATGAATCGCTCTTGTCACCCATCCGCCCCGAAGGACGTCCGACTGCCAAGCTACAATTCAAAGAATCAGCTTAATTTACCTTGTTAAAGAACTTTCCGGTTGTTAAAACCAGAACGAAGTCCATTCAATCCAATGGACTTCGTTCTGATCTCAGTGATGCGA
>CACSIL010000026.1:3789-5642 GCA_902705825.1 Halioglobus japonicus
CTCGTGATTTCTTTCGCATCAACCGATTAGATGAAGACAAATGTGTGGACACTCATCAGGTAGTGTCACTATCGTTTAAGGAGGTGATCCAGCCCCAGGTTCCCCTAGGGCTACCTTGTTACGACTTCACCCCAGTCATGAATCACAAAGTGGTGAGCGACCTCCCGAAGGTTAGTCTACCCACTTCTTTTGCAACCCACTCCCATGGTGTGACGGGCGGTGTGTACAAGGCCCGGGAACGTATTCACCGTGGCATTCTGATCCACGATTACTAGCGATTCCGACTTCATGGAGTCGAGTTGCAGACTCCAATCCGGACTACGAAACGTTTTGTGGGATTCGCTCCAGCTCGCGCCTTTGCAGCCCTCTGTGCGTTCCATTGTAGCACGTGTGTAGCCCAGGTCGTAAGGGCCATGATGACTTGACGTCGTCCCCACCTTCCTCCGGTTTGTCACCGGCAGTCTCCTTAGAGTTCCCACCATTATGTGCTGGCAACTAAGGACAAGGGTTGCGCTCGTTACGGGACTTAACCCAACATCTCACGACACGAGCTGACGACAGCCATGCAGCACCTGTCTCTGAGTTCCCGAAGGCACCAATCTATCTCTAGAAAGTTCTCAGGATGTCAAGACCTGGTAAGGTTCTTCGCGTTGCATCGAATTAAACCACATGCTCCACCGCTTGTGCGGGCCCCCGTCAATTCATTTGAGTTTTAACCTTGCGGCCGTACTCCCCAGGCGGTCTACTTATTGCGTTAGCTGCGCCACTAAGAAATCAAGTCTCCCAACGGCTAGTAGACATCGTTTACGGCGTGGACTACCAGGGTATCTAATCCTGTTTGATCCCCACGCTTTCGCACCTCAGCGTCAGTATTGAACCAGGAGGCCGCCTTCGCCACTGGTATTCCTCCATATATCTACGCATTTCACCGCTACACATGGAATTCTACCTCCCTCTTTCATACTCTAGTCGGCCAGTATCAACTGCAGTTCCCAGGTTGAGCCCAGGGCTTTCACAGCTGACTTAACAAACCGCCTACGCGCGCTTTACGCCCAGTAATTCCGATTAACGCTTGCACCCTCCGTATTACCGCGGCTGCTGGCACGGAGTTAGCCGGTGCTTCTTCTAAAGGTAATGTCAGGGCTTAACGCTATTAACGTTAAACTTTTCTTCCCAATTGAAAGTGCTTTACAACCCTAAGGCCTTCTTCACACACGCGGCATGGCTGCGTCAGGCTTTCGCCCATTGCGCAATATTCCCCACTGCTGCCTCCCGTAGGAGTCTGGACCGTGTCTCAGTTCCAGTGTGGCTGATCATCCTCTCAGACCAGCTAAGGATCGTCGCCTTGGTGAGCCTTTACCTCACCAACAAGCTAATCCTACGCAGGCTCATCTGATAGCGTGAGGCCCGAAGGTCCCCCACTTTCACCCTTAGGTCGTATGCGGTATTAGCTTGCGTTTCCACAAGTTGTCCCCCACTACCAGGTAGATTCCTACGCGTTACTCACCCGTCCGCCGCTCTACTCACACCGAAGTGCTTTCGCGCTCGACTTGCATGTGTTAAGCCTGCCGCCAGCGTTCAATCTGAGCCATGATCAAACTCTTCAGTTTAATCTTTAACCTCTGCTCGCTCCCTGTTACAGAAACTCACAAGAGGGGAAGGTTACGCGAGTACCTCGCTTTACCCTCCAAATCATCAGCTCAGATACAATTCGAAAAATCAAAAATTACAATGAATTAATGAGTCACTTGTTGTATCTGAATAGTTGCGACAACTATCCCAACAAGTGCCCACACATCTGTCTTCATCTGATTGTTAAACAACATCTGACACCGCTGGGGTTCAGATATCCG
>CACSIL010000027.1 GCA_902705825.1 Halioglobus japonicus
AAACTTACTGTGGCGTAACTTTCATGCCGAGAAACCGAACGAGAAATGGACGAGTGATATCACCTATATCTGGGTAGAGAGCAGATGGCTGTACCTAGCCACTGTCATGGATTTGTACTCTCGCCTTATCGTGGGCTGGAGCTTCGGTGAATCAATGACTGAGGCATTGATTGAGGAAGCACTGACCATGGCGTGTGACCGGAGAGAGGTGAAACCTGGGCTCATTGTGCACTCAGATCGAGGGGTTCAATATCGGTCTCAGCAGTACGTCGACTGTCTCAATCAAAAGGGCTTCCAGATCAGCATGAGTCGCAAAGGGAATTGCTGGGATAATGCGCCGATGGAATCGTTCTATAGCCGCCTGAAGGTTGAGCTGATCTATGCGAAGAATTATCAATCGATTGATGAGGCGAGGTCAGGTATCTTTAGTTACATTGAAGTATTTTATAATCGCAAAAGAAGGCATTCAGCGAATGACGGGGTAAGCCCCGCTGCGTTCGAGGAGAGGGCAGCGTTAGCTGCATAAGTTGGGTGGCTACTTTTTGCGGGGAACACCAGAGTTCAGGTTCGCGCAATGAGTAAGATTCTTGGCAGTATGTTTACCTCTTTAGTTACTGGGCTATGCTTTGCGCTTGGAGCATTAGGAGGGTTATTGATATATAACGATCGTACCGGACAAGCTCCGAGGGAGATTGTCCACTCGGAATCACCACCGGGAATTGAGCTCATCGACCATTCGATAAAGACAGCTACGAACCTGACTATTGTCGGAAGCGTTCTGAACAAGTCCGAGTACATTTGGGATAGCGTTGGCATACACGCGATAATTTATGTTGGGGACTGGCAAGTCGGCAGATGCTATGAATACATCAAGAACTTTGAGGTAGGTGGACCCAGGAGGTTCAGAATTGAATGTCGCGAAGTGGGTGGTGCTAACTTGCCTGAGAACGTTAGATATGAACTTACCATTGTCCAAGCCCACCGACAGAAAAGCACATAACAACTCCGGGCACAATCGCCCACTTCGTGGGCTGGACCTCCAAACCGTTGCGCGGTTTTCCGGCCTGTGCCGGAAGCGTTATGGGTATGTATAGAGTTAGGCATGAATCAAGAGCTTAGAGAATGCTTTGATAACGTAAAAGATAGTGTGAATGCTGCACTCGGGCACTATCAAATATGGTTTACCCTTCGTTGCAAAGGAAAGGCAATCGACGAGTACTACGATGACATGAACGACTACAGGTATGTCGATTTCTTTCGAGCTGCCAATATTGCCCATTACAAGCTCATTTTTATCGAAGCAGGTTGTATTTTTGATACAGATGACCGCACTGATCGATTCCGACGCCTTAGGGAGCTTATGAATGAAAATGGCTTAAGCGAATTGTCCGAAAAATTCAAAGATCGTCTAAAGCCTTACCAGACATTGGCATCTAATATCCTTACGGTACGCTCAAAGCTAATTGCACATAAAGAATCCGGAGTTGAGCCTCCTGAGCTTTACCAAAAGCACGGAATAAGGCCCGACGATATTGAAGAGTTGTTGTTGTGTCTCGCCGGACTAATGAATGAGTTAGAGAGTGAGCTGAATGGTGGTGCAAACTGGATTACCGTTGGTCCAACGGAAAGGTGGGAAAATGCTACATATGGCTTGCTGGAAGTCCTTCGGAAGGGCCGAAACTCATAACAAGCGCAAGCACACGTTGAACGCGCGCATGCTTTGGGCGTTATGCTAATGAAAAATTTGAGAGTTATTATTTATGCCAATAGCTAATTGTATAATCACTCCAGGTTGCATTGATGGTTCAGGAAATCTTATTGAACTGTGGGCTGGTGAATCGAACCTTTCATCAGACCACATGACTATTAATATCATTACCAGCAGCAATCAAACTGGGAATAAATACAAAGTTATGGCTAACTTGGCATTACCATCAATATGGTCAGCCTCTGATATATCAGCACTTCAAATAGGCTTGGCAAAAGCATTAGCACTGTATTATTCATTAGCTCTTAACGAGATTCACGTAATTACAACTACCGTAAGTTCAGGCTTCGTTGTAGAAACAGGGAGAGAAATCACGTGGTAGCGTGGATCAAGGGGTCAGAGTACTCGATCCAATTGTCCAGTCTTCGTTTTGGGGGGATTAAATTCCCACCTAGAGATTGAGCGTGCAGAGCCTTGGATCTAATTTGTGGGTTGGCCTCCCTTCCAGATATTTTGATTCTGCGAATTCGAAATACCTGGTTTGAGCGGAGTTGGATAAGTACCATCAGCCCGAATATCTAACAACAACTGGATTGACGGTTGCTGGAAGCGGCAGGTTTCTATCAAGTGTATCTTCAAGTACTCTGACCCCTTGATCTGTCTTGTTGTCGTGCTCCGGCCCTTGTTGCCGGCGTTTGGGGCTACTGACTTTTTGCGTCTGCGACGCATCTGAACGAAAAAGGAGGTATCTAGATGTCAGATCAAGAACAAATTCTGAGTCTGTTGAATCGCTACAGCCACACCGTCGACGGTGGTGATATTGAGGGTTTCGCGGCCTTATACGAGAAGGGCGAGTGGTACGTTGAAGGAAGCACCCCGAATCGCGGTTTCAAAGAGGTATTTGAAAATGTGGTGTCAAAAGTCATTTTTTATGAAGACGGCACCCCAAGAACACGGCATGTTAACGCCAATATAGAATTGGACATCGATGAAAAAGCGGGAACGGCTAAAGGCCAGAGGTATGTCACCGTGTATCAACAAACGGACAAGTTACCGCTTCAGCCGATATTTTCTGGGCACTATCACGACGAGTTCGTGAAAGACGGCGGCGAATGGCGATTCACCAGAACAGTCGTACATCAACCGTTTGTCGGGGATGTGAGCCAGCACCTGAAGAACGATGATTTCGTTGAAGGCAAATAGACATGNCGGTCCGCTTCCTGACGAGTCGTTGGAGACGTTGTTGTCGGCGCGCCCACGCCGCAGGCGATAAGCCACACCTCGCGTCTATGGCCCACCGAGCGCCGCCGTTGCAAGCGTGAGGTTGGATAAAAATTCTTGGTAAGTAGTGCATTGTTGCTATATTACGCGAAGACAGCACAGGAACAAAAAGTGAACCAACTGAGATAAATGGATAACTTACAAAGAATAATCGATATAGAGTCAATAAAAACACTCAAAGCTTTGTACTTTCGTTCGATGGATACGAAAGACTGGAGTGCGCTAGCTAGTTGTTTTACCGAAGACCTTGTAGCAGATTTTAGAGAAGGTCCAGGGATGCTGGCGGAAGGTCGTGACAATTACATAGACCAAATATCAGAGATACTCAAAGATGCTTCAACTATTCATCACGGCCATATGCCAGAAATCAAACTGATAGATAGTATGAATGCAACCGGGGTCTGGGCAATGGAGGATATCGTAATACTACCCGGGCTATCTATCCAAGGCTGGGGACATTACCATGAAACTTATCGCAAAGAGCACGGTGATTGGAAAATAGCGCGAATAAAATTAACAAGGCTACGCTTGCTACAAAATGGCGAAGATCAGATTGTTTAACAAGTGACTATAGCTCACCGTCGGGGATCAAGGGGTCAGAGTGCTTGATCCAATTATCCTGCCTTCGTTTTGGGGAAGCTTACGCTGTCACCCCTTCAACGCATTTTTACTCACGTCGATAAGCGCCTCGACACTCGACATACGCGTGTAGTTGGGCCGAATGATAAAGGCAATACGCCGGTGTGGGCTGGGTTCATTCAAGTGCACGGCGCTGAGCTGAGTATTCTGTGACACCAGCTGCTCGATGGCCATCTCCGGGATCAGGGTGGTACCCATTTTGCCCAACACCATCTGGATCAGTGTGTTCAGGCTGGTAGCGCCAAAACCGTGATTGGCGGTCTGCTCCGATATCTTGCAGGTATCGAGTATCTGGTCTTTGAGGCAGTGGCCTTCTTTCAGCAGCATCAGGTTGCTGTGCGCCAATTCCTGGCTGGTGATTTCCTTTTGTCGCGTATGCTCCTCGCCCTTTAGTGCCACCCAGTAGAAATCCTCCTGCCAGAACTCCAGGGTCAACAGCCCCTCGCAGTCGAACGGCAGCGCGAGAATAGCCGTGTCGATGGCACCGGTTTTCACCATCTCGACCACGACATGTGACTGCTCCTCCACGATATTCAACTGTGACTCGGGATACTCCCGATTGATCGCCGGCAGGATGCGAGGCAACAGGTAGGGCGCGATGGTAGGGATAACACCTACCGACATGGGAAAGCTCAGTGGCTGCTTCTGGCTGTCCGCCAGACGCTCCAGTTCCTCTACCTGCACAATGATGCTGCGCGCCCGGGCCAGCACCTCCCGGCCTACGGGTGTCACCAGCACTTTGCGGTTGTCGCGCTCGAATATTTGCAGGCTCAGCTGGTCTTCGAGCTCGTGCAGCGCGGTGCTGAGTGCCGACTGGCTGATATTGCACTCCTGCGCGGCCTTCCTGAAATGCAGGTGCTTTTCAACGGCCAGGGCATACAACAGTTGTTTGGTGGAGATCATGGGCGCCTCGCTCGGAACAGGCTCAATGTTCAATAAAATAGATCATAAACATAAATATAATCAAATTTACGGTACATGAGTAGCCTTTTACACTGGGTCCTCTGGCAAGCCCCTAGTTTCCTAGACACTTGATAGCTTCTCACAATACTGCTTTTCAAACTCCATGGGCGATATCCCGCCATTGTTGCCATGCCTCCGGCTTGGGTTGTAGAAAAGCTCAATATAATTGAATATCTCTGCCCGCGCTTCAGAGCGCGTTTTGTAGGTCCTACGCTTGATTCGCTCCGTCTTCAGCAGTGAGAAGAAGCTCTCGGCTACAGCGTTGTCATGGCAGTTAC
>CACSIL010000028.1 GCA_902705825.1 Halioglobus japonicus
TCTTCATAGGTCTCCTTCACACGCTGGGTATAGTCCTCCTTGCGTTTCGCACGAGCGCTCTC
This sequence comes from Halioglobus japonicus, assembly GCA_902705825.1. Taxonomy (GTDB): domain Bacteria; phylum Pseudomonadota; class Gammaproteobacteria; order Pseudomonadales; family Halieaceae; genus Marimicrobium. The sequence continues at coordinate 63 of CACSIL010000028.1, forward strand.
AGGCCGATCCAGCCACTTGTTGAAACCAGAGCGTGACACACCCATAACTCTCGACATCAGAGATTTCGAATAGATCCCAATGTAGTCATTCATAATTGCGTACTTCACTNCTGGTTTTTGGCGAAGTACGCTGCAGCCTTTTTTAGGAAATCCATCTCCTCTTGCAGGCGCTTGTTCTCTCGTCGTAAACGTCGAACCTCCTCACTCTCTTTTTTGGAGTAGTCCACGCCATCGACGGTATTGAATTGCTTGTCGGATAAACGAGTGAACTGTCGTTTCCAGTTCGCGATCTGCTGAGAACTAAGCCCCAACTCCTTGGCAACCTCGGCTTGTGTTACACCCGGTTGTTCTGATCGCTTGACCGCCTCTCTGCGGAACTCCTCTGTGTATGCCTGGTTTCGTTTTCTTCCCATTTTATCCACCTCTGTATCAGTCAATATAACTATACAGGGTGGCTACACTTCATGGGGAACACGGGTGCATAACGCCGCAATTTGCGGCGAGCAAAGCGAGTCCGGCAACATTGCCTTGTTAAAGCTTTGCTCGCCAACATTACTGAATTACTCCCCCGCAGTTCCACACCATCTATTTACAATTGTTATTAAGTCAGCTTCTTGGATCGCGTCATTCGACCACCCACCTGCAAATTTAATATCGTTAGAATTGGGTAATTGTTCAGGCGATAGCTCTCGAATTCGAATTCTACTTGGAAGTGCTGCGGCCTCACCAACAAATATAGCTTCTCGTCTTGTAAGGGCTGATAACATTTTGGTTAAACCATTTAAACTGTCAGGCAAAAATTTTGATACATGCTCCTGATCACTAGAGTTCGATAATCTAAGAACAATCCAAGAGTTGCATTGAGAAAGCACGGTACTTTCGACATCAGATGGTCTTTGCGAAATGAGCCCTAACCCTAACCCGTATTTCCGCCCTTCTTTTGCAATACGTCGAATAGCATCTTGAGCTTCTTTATACTGAGCCTCACCATGATTCGGCACATAACGATGGGCTTCTTCACAGACAAATAGTATAGGATCTTTCTCTCGCTCATCCCTTGTTTGCCAGAGTTTATATTGAAACAGAAGGCGAGATATTAATGCTGTCAACGGTCCGGCTACTTCGTTTGGGAGACCTGATATATCGATAATACGAATATCTTTCCCATCCGCTTCACCTACAAATTGTGACAATATTTCCTGTAGCTTAGGCGAAGCCTCCTCAGTATATTCTTTCAATAAAAAACTAAGCTGAGGGTTAGAACGAAGGACTTTGAGTTTTTTAAGTATATTATCAACTTTATCTCGGCCTGAAGATGCAGCTAAATTATCTTGTTTCCCCGCCTTACGGCCTTGAACCTTGTCTATGTGCTTTACAAACTGTGTCAACTTAAACGGAACTGGCTTGTCTCTATCAAAATTCAAAACCTGCTCTTCAGTTTTATCGGCGTTGAGTACTGCTTCAGCACCTCCATTTGGGTCTGCTCCGACATCCTGAATATATCCGGCTTCAAGTAATCTAGCGTACGTGATTGCCTCGTAAACAATATTGTTTTGAGATGTAGCTTCGTGTTCAGTCTTACCAATAATCAATGATCTCAACTCATCACTAGACATCAGCCAATAAGGCAATTTTAAAAGCTCTGCTTCATCATCGGCTACAGAAGCATCATTGTATGCTCGGTATACTTTTGCCCTATCACCAAAAGCACTAGCATATTCGCCATGCGGGTCAATCATAACAATTCTTGGCTTTAACGTTGTCTCTTCAGGACTATGATCTAAAACAGAATGCAAAATTGAAGCTACTGTTCCCGACTTCCCTGAACCAGTAGATCCTAATATTGCAAAATGATGGCCGAAAAGTTTATCAATATTTGCCCTACATACTGCATTGTTACCGCCTATGTAATTACCAATAGGAACCATAGGGCTAACAGCTTCATCCTGAGCATTCGATTCTGCCGCTTTATAAACAGCTTCTAATTCATCATTCAGACAGATATAAGCGCTCTGCAGGGGCAAAGGATAAGTTTCAACACCGCGAGAAAATTCAAGGCGAGAATTTTTATTAGACCATACTCCTTGACCAAACAAGTCTGCTTCTAAAATACGGGCATCATCCGCAGCATTGATTGGCCGACTACTATCATCAGCTATCAACTCAGATCTCATCTTAAGCGACCGTACAAAAGCAAATATTAGCTTTCTACCAAAATGCACTTTAATAATACTGCCCATTTGTCCCACAGGGTAAACCTGTCCATCAACGGCACGAATTAGCTCATTAACATTATCGTCTATTTCTATACGTAAATTATTGCCAGACACCTCAATAATTTTACCTATTTTTAACTCTTTCCTTGCTTGAAATATATTACTCATGCTGCATCCCCTGTTTTGATGAACTGAGTTAGTCCATCAAAACGCCACCATGTATACGTACTAGCATCAGATTCAGCTAAAGGAGTTATTGAATTATGGTAAATTCCCGATTCACCAGCGACATACACTCTAGAACCAATTTTAGGACAAGAAAGCCACGCATCTAAGGTTTTGTTAATAACAACCCCCTCTTTCGGGGCTTCTTGAATGAAAGCAATAACTGTCGTTTGGTTAGACTCACTTCTTAACGCGCATTCTATTTCGGAATTAATATGATCATCCCCAAAACTGTAACCACAAGTGATTAATGTATTTTGCTGACCATTCATTAGGGTTTTTCTTAATCCCAGAAATAAGCTGGCAAATGGGTCTTTCTGCGTTTCTACATATTTTGTTGCCTGAGGATAAATCATGATATTCGCAGGGTTTGACAGATATTTAGTTCCATACCGCGCACGTACAAGCCCTAAATCATCATCTCTGTGCCAATCTATCGAACCATGTAATTTATATAGATGATAGGTGTTTGAATCTATAGCGGTATTTGAAAATTCTTTCTCAGCATTCCAAAAACCAACAGCGCCTCCTGAGAACCCATCGCATACAACTTTTTTGTGTAGAGCCAAAGCATCTTCGAGTAGAGTGTCATAATTAGTAGTAAAAAATGTTGTTTTTGAGCGTCGTTCAAGATTTGACTGGTTAATCAATAATGCTTCTATAAATTCAAGATGAGGTTCTATTTCAACAATAGGGTTTGCAGAAGTGCCAATATCTTCTTCTATTCCGCGCTCAGCATTAGCACCAACATATCCATACCTGACAATGCCCCCAATAGCCTTAATGATTTCTAGATATAGCTGTTTTAACTCATCAGATGTATAACTACTAGCACCAAGGTATGCGGTTTTTTCTTTTGATCGTTCCGCAATGGCGAGAAGATCACCTAAATGGCTCAAGTAATGTTCAACGTGGCAGTCGTCGGTTAAGTCCTCTTTTAAAGAAGCCAAAATATCATTTTCTTTAGCACCTGAATCTTCTTGGATGATTTCCTCAACGCGATTGGTCAATGGATACATCAAAGGTATTTTTGAACCGTAGCTTATTCCAGCCCCAAAAAGCCAATTCTGTCTGCTTTGCGAGCTTAAAAGCTGCTTTAAGTTTTCCAATCTATTGTCAAATTCTTCCATAAGTTTCTCTTTATTATTTTCGCTATCGAATACTCAATTAGGTGCAGATGTGAATAGCTTTAACGCCTTTGTAACGGGCCGCGTTGCTGCGAAGCAGCGCTTTTAGCGGTCCAGCACGAAGTGCGTTCGTTGACAAAATTGTTATGTGTGAACTTCAAATTGGAGCTCTCCACCCGTTATATTTACTGAACCAAAATCACCGGACAGATTAAACCCATTTTCAGTTTGGCACAGTGTTTCTATATTACCGTAATCCGTTGAACCATCGGGATCATTTGTTGATGGCACTAGCTCAATGGGTTTTAAGCCATTTATACTTTTTACACTCGTAAACTTTAGCGCGGCCTTGCGATAACAAGTGTACTCACCGTCTTTGGGCTTGGAGTAATACTCTGACGCAGGCCAAATGCTTGCCTCTAGCTCAAAGGAAAGTTGATCATCTTCATGCGTCCATCCCAGAACGAACGAATCGTTTAGATCAATACCGTTGAATAATTCTATTTGATTCCAGTCCATGCTCATTTACACTGGTGTTCCCCACAAAAAGTAGCCACCCAACTTATGCAGCTAACGCTGCCCTCTCCTCGAACGCAGCGGGGCTTACCCCGTCATTCGCTGAATGCCTTCTTTTGCGATTATAAAATACTTCAATGTAACTAAAGATACCTGACCTCGCCTCATCAATCGATTGATAATTCTTCGCATAGATCAGCTCAACCTTCAGGCGGCTATAGAACGATTCCATCGGCGCATTATCCCAGCAAT
>CACSIL010000029.1 GCA_902705825.1 Halioglobus japonicus
ATCTATGCGAAGAATTATCAATCGATTGATGAGGCGAGGTCAGGTATCTTTAGTTACATTGAAGTATTTTATAATCGCAAAAGAAGGCATTCAGCGAATGACGGGGTAAGCCCCGCTGCGTTCGAGGAGAGGGCAGCGTTAGCTGCATAAGTTGGGTGGCTACTTTTTGTGGGGAACACCAGTGCCCAAGTGAATCTGAGATTATCGCCATGAACGAAAGAAAGTACCTGCAGGGAGTCCTGGAAAAAATCGAAACAAACAAGGTTTCAATCTTCGGGAGAAGAATGATGACTCCCATTCTATGGATAACTGTTGCTGTCGTTGTTCTCGCCCTGCTCGGATTTCGTGAAGATGACACGATCAATACTCTTACCGTCATAATTGTCTCAATGCTTGCGGGTTGTTTTGTTGGTATTGTCTCTTTTTCGCAGGCAGCCGAGAAACATTGGCCACATATCGCACATCACATAGATAAAGGCAGCATAGAGGCTCGCATTGAAGATCTCGGCACATAACAAGTACCGGCTGTGCGCCCCTGCGGGGCCGGACGCAAAAACCGCTGCGCGGTTTCCGCGCCGCAGCGGTAAGCGTTAGGGCTCGACTTATGAATCCACTTGCATTGAATGTTGAGCTCCCACAGCGTATGCGCACGCAGCCACAGATTGCAATTGGCTTGCTTCCCATCGGAATGATGTTTTTGTCATTTGCACCGCTTTTCTTCTTGGCCTTATCACTATCATCAATTCACGGCATCCCTGAAGACGCACCGGTAAAAGATCAAGCAAACGGCATGCTATGGATCGTTCTTTTACTTTTTGCAATGGTTATCCTAACGATCACTGGCTATTTGCTTGGGTGGGTTTTAAATGCAATCGTATTGCGCGTTTTTTTTAAGTGGCCACAGCAAAAGATCAGCCGTGTCTTACTGTACTCCGAGGTTCCGCCCTCATGGTTAAAAGAAACAATAACCACTACTGGCGCAGCGAGTAGCAGTGAGACCCCTTCAGCATGGGCCGTAACGCGCCAAATGGGAAAAAGTAGCTTTATCTTAAAGCGTGGTGTACTTGCTTTTGGCGCACCAATGTATCTGATTATGGCGGTCCTACCTGCCGTAAACGGACGTGCAGAAGCTACAGCGTTCTATTTCCTGTGGCAGGCGTGCCTGTGGGGTGCTGCGGGCACACTATTTGGTTTCATGAACTGGCATTTTTCAGAAAGGAGCTTTCTTAAAGAGCATGGCAAAAAAAAGCCCTAACAAGTCCGGGCACAATCGCCCACTTCGTGGACTGGACCTCCAAACCGCTGCGCGGTTTTCCGGCCTGTGCCGGAAGCGTTAAAGTGCCATGATCGAGCTAGCCCTCAATGTATGCACATTCGCTCCAGTGTTAGTTCCAGCGGTGTTCCTTCTTTTTCACCGACATGCGATTCGTCGAAAAGTACGATTCTTTACAATATCGGTCTTGGCTCTATTAGGCTTACAATCGATACTTGCCTATCCGATTACTAGTTTTTTCATGTCACAATTCAGCCAAGAATCAAAAGAGCTCGCTATGCAGTCGGTTTTATACTCAAATATTAGCATTGCGTCAGCTATTGTTATTATTGGTTGGGGTCTAATGTATTGGCAATCACATGCAGCAAAGGCACATTAACAAGGCCGGGCACAACCGCGCAACAAGTTGCGCTGGACTCGCTACACTGCGTTCCACTCGCCTGTGCCGGCGGCGTTAAGTGTCTGGGAATCTCGTATGACTAGCATATTCAATCGTATTCGGGAGCAGAACTACAAAATATACAACCGGAATAGAATTGTACTTCTAATCCTGTGGCCGGTCTTCATTCTTGTAGGTCTCAGGGAGATGTTCATGGCTGAACCGGTTAATCTCTCTGGTCTAGTTATTGTGGCTGTGGGCGTTGTAATAGGTATTATTTGGTTTGCGGTAATCCGGTTTAAACATGAGTAGTAAAACACTTAACAAGAACGGCCAAAAGGGACAGCCGCACAGCGGCCGCCCTTGCCGCAGGCGTTAGGGGCTCCTGCCGCCCCAAGATCCACCTCTTGCCATAAATGTCTTAGTGGTATATTTTCTATACCATTATGAAGTTTCAGTATGACCAAAGAAAAAGCGCCTCCAATCTCAAAAAGCATGGGATTGATTTTCAGCAGGCCCAATTTCTTTGGGATGACCCGAACTTGGTGGAATTGGCAGCGAGGTCTGACGATGAGGCAAGGTCAATCGTGATTGCTCGCTTCAATCGCCAATACTGGTCAGCCGTATTTACATATCGAGATGACGAGATTCGATTAATTTCGGTCAGGGGATCTCGCAAAGCTGAGGTGGAGCTTTATGAAAGCTAAAGATTTCGACAAAAAATTTGACCAGGGTAAGGAAGACATAATCGATGACCTGGATATTTCCAGTCTCAAACGGCCGAATCAAACACCGCGACGAGTTAACGTGGATTTTCCCGAATGGATGATCTCCTCCCTAGATAAAGAGGCGGCAAGACTTGGAGTTACTCGACAATCCATTATCAAAGTCTGGCTGGCTGAACGACTTGAACACGCCCCTAACAAGTAAAGGCTGCGGACGGTTTCACCGCCGCAGCTTTAGGCGTTAAGGGTACTCGGTGCTAAGCCTAAGCGATACAACAGTTAGGGTATATCGAAAGAAAGACGGGCAGTACTCATTTCGTGTATCTGGATACTTGCTCGTATCTACTAATGCCACGTTCAACCTAGATGCATATCTGCGTGATATATATTGTACGCTCACCTTTCAAGCTCAGAGTCCAGTTCGCCTAGAATGCAGTTACTCGGTAGACTGTGTGGCGGAGTACAGCCATGAAACTATGCTACACAACTTCAAAGCCTGGGGTAGTAGTAATGAGATTTCACTTACACGAGGAGTAACATTGGCAACCCTAAGAACTGACTACCATATTAGTTTCACCGGGCATCCAGCAGAGGAGCCACAATACACTGTGTGCGTTGTGCCGGTGGTGCTTAAAACTGAGACCTACAAGGGCATGTAACATGGGCGTACCNNTAACAAGTNNCGNCAGTACGCCCCTGGCGGGGCCGGACGTCAAAACCGCTGCGCGGTTTCGCCGCCGCTGCGNNANGCGTTATGTGGCCCCATGAGCCAGAATATGCTACCAGCAGATGCCGAACTCTATCGACGTGTAGAAGAGATAGTGCACTACATTTGGGACCCAATAGGAGTCGCGGGCTGCCCCCACGCTAGAGACGAGTACTACAGCTATATGACGGCTATCTTTGGTCGCGTTCAAGCAGGCGATCTAGAGGAGATTATTGTTTATCTAAAGTGGGCAGCCTCGGAGAATATGGGGCTTACATTTGACAAAGAAAGGGCATCGGAAGCCGCTGAAGCAATGTTGGCATGGAAGACCTTTATCAATGAAAGCACATAACAAAAACCGGCAGTGCGCCCCTACGGGGCCGGACGCCAAAACCGCTGCGCGGTTTCGCCGCCGCTGCGGCAGGCGTTACTGGGCGGCGTTCGCCAATATCTTGTGAACTTGAAGATGTGTGCTTCCATCAAGTCTCGCGCCAGTTCCAAGTGGGTAGTCCACTTTCGAAATCGCAGGTAGTATTAGGTCCATCAGTTTCTTTCAGTCACGCTGTAGCAGGGAGGCCAACAAAACGTGCATTCGCTTTATCAGTCAGCTTCGTTCGCAAGGTTGCCTCCGCTAGCGCTCCGGCCTATTTCTTCGTTGGCGCATCATCAAGCCGCACCAGTAACAAGTAGCGCCAATACGCCCCTGTCGGGGCCGGACGTCAAAACCGCTGCGCGGTTTCGCCACCGTTGCGCTAGGCGTTACTGTGCTGCGTTCACGAATATCTCGGGAGCTTGAGCAACGCTGCTTCCGGTAAACTTCTAGCCAGCATCAAGCGGGTAGTCTGGTTTCGAAATCGCAGGTAGTATTAGG
>CACSIL010000030.1 GCA_902705825.1 Halioglobus japonicus
GTTGGAATTATGAAGCTAGATGGCGAGCAAGGAATTACCGCATTCTATCGGCTAGGTGAGCCTACAAATCCAGCTAAGCAGGGTGCCCTCGTCAGTAATCTAGAGTTAGGACAATCATATTCAATCTACTATGCTTATCTTGGGAATGATCAACTAAATTTGTCTGTAGCGGGCCGCGATTTCTCAATGGATATAGGTGCTAAACCCACGAAAGTTACACATATGGTTTCAGGTATGGTGGCCATAGTTGAGTAAGCACCTTAACAAGAACCGCCAGTTCGCCCCTTCGGGGCCGGACGGCAAAACCGTTGCACGGTTTCGCCGCCGCTGCGGCAAGCGTTAAGTGCCCTAGATGGTTCCAAGAATCAACATTGCAGCTTTCGTTCTGATATTTACAGCTCTCTTAATTTTCTATTTCACGTATTATCATTACATGTATCTCCAGGGCAACGAACTTTCCTTTGCAGTGATCCTTGCCAGTATTCTGGCATTTGTAAACCCAGCAGAGGCTCCTGCAGAGCTTGCTTTTGCTCCCACTGGTTTCCACCTAACTGAGCATCGCGCGATCAAATTTTGGCTTCTCCTTAGCGCAGTTTTACTTATGTGTTCTTTTGTCCTAGCCTGCATGCACAGGTGGCTTCATGGCCCATCACGGTTTTTTGTACCCATCTGGTTCACTTCAGCTGTAGTTTTTGGTGCAATGGTAAAGGCCACTTACGATATGGGTCTTCTCAATGGCACTTAACAATAACCGGCAGTGCGCCCCTACGGGGCCGGACGCCAAAACCGCTGCGCGGTTTCGCCGCCGCTGCGGCAAGCGTTATGAGTCCTAGATAGATGGGTATTGAACTTCAAATATATAACTCTTGGCTCGGCGGTGAGAGAATTGATGGGGCCAAGTTTCTTCACAATAGCTCTGTAGAAGTTGGTTCGGGAGAATATGCAGGTGAGGTTGGCAGTATCGTTAGCCTAGTTCAGCTAGGAGAAAATGCTCGTTACGTCGTAGAAACCAATTCTGGTCAAGATATCGAGGTAGCAGAAAATGAAATCGCGCATAGGGCCTCATAACAAGTCGGTGTTGGCGCCTACGGCTGGGACGGCCCACTGCGTGGTCCGCCCCAAACCGAGGCGTTATGTGCCCATTGCATGAAGATATCGACTGATCCGGCAACATACACTAAAGCAATTGCACGCATATCAACCATGCTTTTTGTACTTCTTTTTCTTGTGACTAGCGCGTCGGGATATTTCGTAACCGATTGTAGCGATGGGTCGCTTGGTTACTCCAATTGCGAGCTCCTAGGTAAAGACGTTTCGGTGGCGTATACGCTTTTCACTTGGTTTACCATTGTTGGATTTTTGGCTTTTGTCGCAAGTTGGATACTTCACTTTGGCGTGGTTTCTGTTCGCAATCTAATTCTTAGAGGGACTAAAAATCGTGAGTAGTAGATCCACACATAACAAGACGCTGTTGGCGCAGGCTGCGCCTGCTGGGACGGCCTACTGCGTAGTCCGCCCCAAAGCTGGGCGTTATGGAGCCTAAGTCCGCGCTCGTGCCAAGAATGATCACGTTAGTTTATGCCCTACTCGTTTGGATCATGATGCTCAGTGTTTCTGGTGGCTCTGCCTGGACGATGGGGTACGCGGTTTTCGGTTTCGTTTGGGTACTTTCTGCGTGGCTAGCCTTGCGGGGCAACCTACTGGCTCAGAGGTTGTCTCGGCTTGGTTTATGCGCGCTTCTAGGCGTGGGCTTGTCCGGTTTCGTTTACGGCATTTGGCTCTCGAAGAATGGGGGTTATCTAGACAGTCCTGCATCCGAACTAATTGTGGTGGTTCTCACACAGGTGCTGTTCACGGCCCCGTGTGGTGTACTCTTGTACTTCAATCGGTTGCGCAGCGTATGAACGGCTCCATAACAAGTCAAGGCTGCAAGGGCGCTTCGCGCCGGGACGCCAAAACCGCTGCGCGGTTTCGCCGCCCCAGCTTGAAGCGTTATAGGGCCTTTACATCTGAGTAACCGGAGGATTTAGACAATGGCTCTTCCAGATAATTTGGATCATGACAAATTGGCTGAGGCAGCACTCGCTATCTTGTCTCTCACAGCAAGAGAAGAGGAGTTTGGGGCTCGTGCGTGGAAAGGAATGGATTGGGAGTTGACTGATCTTCTCTATGAAAAGGGCTGGATCTGTGACCCAAAAGGAAAGGCCAAGTCGGTGGTTCTTACTGAAGAAGGTATGTCATTGGCTAATGCATTTATGGAGAAGCACTTTGGTAAGTAGTACCGCTTCAATCAGGCCATATAACAAGTACCGGCTGTGCGCCCCTGCGGGGCCGGACGCAGAAACCGCTGCGCGGTTTCCGCGCCGCAGCGGTAAGCGTTAAGGGGTTGCCACTGTGCGAGAATTAGCCGTAGCCGTATTGGCTACCATCATATGCTTTCTACCAGCTGCACTGTTGACTCAGTTTTTTCCTTCTATATGTTGGTCTCCTCGAATTGGGGGAACCTTGGTGGGTCTCGTAGTAATGGTTCAGGGGCATATTCATATGAATCCTGGGAAATATAGTCGTACTTTTTCAGACGGCTCTTCACTAGAGAGCAGAATTATGCAGTTCGCGTTTGTCTTAGCTGTTCTGGGAACGTACATGTGGGCATGGAGCGATCTTTTTGCGAATATTCTGTGGGCTGAAAATTCGGCATGTTTGGTTCCCTGAATACCCTTAACAAGGGCAGCCAGTTAGCCCCTTCGGGGCCGGACGTCCAACCTTGCGCTGCGCTCCAGGCCGGTCGCCGCTGCTGCCGGCGTTATGTTTCCCCAGAGTGAATGCGTGAGCGTCAAAGAATTCGAAAAAGAGGTGATACGCTGGATATGCAGGGACACATATTCCCCAGAAACTCTGGAAATGTTTCTTGCCTGCCCAGACAGCTATGAAATCAAAGATTCTGGATCAGGGCAATATGATCTATGTATCTATCACAGTGAACTGTCTAGTGACCTTATAGTCTGCGAAGACAATATGTTCGGGACCGTCGAGACCGTCAAGGTCGGGTTTGTAGTCACTATCTCCAATAGGTGTCTAGACTTAGAATGCTATATGGTAGACAACGTCAACGTTCCGAAAAACATAAGGAAAGATGAGGTGGTTCTATCAAAAACATAACAAGTGAAGGCAGTTCGCCCCTGTCGGGGCCGGACGTCAAAACCGCTGCGCGGTTTCGCCGCCGCTGCTCCAAGCGTTACTGGGCGGCGTTCGCCAATATCTTGTGAACTTGAAAATGTGTGCTTCCATCAAGTCTCGCGCCAGTTCCAAGTGGGTAGTCCACTTTCGAAATCGCAGNTAGTATTAGGTCCATCAGTTTCGTTCAGTCACGCTGTAGCAGGGAGGCCAACAAAACGTGCATTCGCTTTACCAGTCAGCTTCGTTCGCAAGGTTGCCTCCGCTAGCGCTCCGGCCNATTTCTTCGTTGGNGCATCATCAAGCCGCACCAGTAACAAGTAGCGCCAATACGCCCCTGGCGGGGCCGGACGTCAAAACCGCTGCGCGGTTTCGCCACCGTTGCGCTAGGCGTTACTGGGCGGCGTTCGCCAATATCTTGTGAACTTGAAGATGTGTGCTTCCATCAAGTCTCGCGCCAGTTCCAAGTGGGTAGTCCACTTTCGAAATCGCAGGTAGTATTAGGTCCATTAGTTTCGTTCAGTCACGCTGTAGCAGGGA
>CACSIL010000031.1 GCA_902705825.1 Halioglobus japonicus
CGCTGTAGCCGAGAGCTTCTTCTCACTGCTGAAGACGGAGCGAATCAAGCGTAGGACCTACAAAACGCGCTCTGAAGCGCGGGCAGAGATATTCAATTATATTGAGCTTTTCTACAACCCAAGCCGGAGGCATGGCAACAATGGCGGGATATCGCCCATGGAGTTTGAAAAGCAGTATTGTGAGAAGCTATCAAGTGTCTAGGAAACTAGGGGCTTGCCATACCAAGTTCCGGTAGCTCGCTCATCAGGGTATATGCGAGCACGTTACCGACCCCTTTAGCGCTGAGTAAGAGGTCTCGCCGCTGCCGCCATTCGGCCATGCTATCAACGAGTTTGCCAAGTTGTCTGTCGATTTTCTCCAGCTCTTGTTTGATGGTTTTCAAGATAGCCTGTATCGGCTTATGTACCGACTTTGGCATACGTTTAAGACGATTTTTCTGCATAGTGCTCATTTCCAGGCACTGGCCGCGAACAGCCAGAAGATCGCTTATCGCCCTGAGTTTGTCAGGTTTTATCGAGGATAGGCGAGGCTTGATGGCCTCCCCATAATGCGCAATGTCCATGGCGTCAAGCTTGTCTGTTTTTGCCATTCTTCCAACAGACTTGGCGAAGTGACGGACATGAGCAGGGTTGCACACCACCAGAGGCAGACCGGCCTTGTGAGCTCGAATGACGAAGTCGAGTTCGAGCCTCCCAGTGGATTCGATAATGACCCGGCTAGGGCAAAGTTTCTGAAGCCTCTTTACAGCATCTTTGATGCCATCCTGATCGTTGCGGACACTAAAGAAAGTGTCATTGGGTCTCACATAGATATCGAGTTGAGTGCTGCTGCAATCGATACCGACATTGATCTCTGTTGTATCCATAAGATAAGCTACCTCTGCCTTGCTATTCGGGCTCGGGGCCCACATGACTATTCGAGTTATGCCTAGTGAGTGCTTGTCACGTTCATACTTGTTATCGGTCTAGTAGAACCTGGCCGTCAACGAACTGTGACAAACAAGGCCTTCGGTGGCCGCCGAAGGTGGGCCTCAATTTACCCGTTTTTAAAAGGATTTAGGAGATGGGGATTCCTTCAGAACAACCATACAAGTACCGCCAGTACGCCCCTGGCGGGGCCGGACGTCAAAACCGCTGCGCGGTTTCGCCGCCGCTGCGGTAAGCGTTACGTGTCACTCAATTGAAATCGAGCGTAACCATAGGATTAACGTTACTAATCTTCAGCACAAATATTTCTGCTCAAGAGTGTACTAGTCGAGAGCTGAAGCGAGTGGCTCCAGAACTGCCACGAAGAACAGAGATATCGCGCACTTTGTATCAGGACGGAGACTGTGAGATCACAGCCAGCTACACTCTAAAGGCAAATGGAACGGTATCCGATGTTTATCTGGACTCACTTGAGCGATGTCAAGTCTATGAGGAGTCGGTCCACGCGGCCATCGTTCAAAGCACTTATTCAGCAGGCAAAGAGAACGTAAAGTGTCAGAAAACCTACACACTAACCGTCGATTAACACGTAACAAGACACGCCAGTGCGCACGCTACGCGTGCAGGACGGCCTACTGTGCAGTCCGCCTCTGCGCTGGGCGTTATGTTGCAAGTCGAGGTTAGTCGCGAATGTCCATAAATTGGGATCTTGTAGTCCAGCTAGGGTGGCCAATAGTCCTTCTCTTTATTGGCGCTCTGCTAAATCATCTTCTCGAAAAGCGAGAAAGAATCGTCGCTTACCTCAGCCATGTGTCGTCTTTTCGGCTCGAGACAAATGCACCCGATGCCGAGCCAATTTGGGTTTATACCCACTCAGTTGTAGTTCGCAATAGCGGTCGAAAGGCAGCGACAAATGTCCGGCTAGGGCATAATGTTCTGCCCAACGTCAACGTAACCCCAGATATCCAATACGAGATGCGCGAACTCCCTTCTGGAGGCAAAGAAATAGTTATCCCCAACCTAGTGCCAAAGAAAGAGATAACAATTTCATATCTATACTATCCTCCGACAACCTGGAACCAAATTAATACCCATCTGGAAACCGATGAAGGCCCAATAAAAGTTGTTCGCGTAATGCCCCAAATTCAAGCGCCAACTTGGGTTCTGCGCTGCATTTGGGCCCTTATTATAATCGGGGTAATATCACTGGCGTACGCAGCAGTAGAGCTAGTTCAGCGTGTTGCAACATAACAAGTACCGGCTGTGCGCCCCTGCGGGGCCGGACGCAAAAACCGCTACGCGGTTTCCGCGCCGCAGCGGTAGGCGTTAATAGGCAAGGCGCATGATCGCAGAATCATATATTTCCAGCATGAGAGAATTCCGAATCACAGGCTCCGATGACGAATGGTTCCATGTCAAGCTTACGGATTCGCTATTGGAACAATGCTCAGAGCCCGATGCCTACGCCGCCATAGAGCCAATTGTAAGATGGCTCGTAGTGGAGCCTATGGATGATCTGCTCTATTACCAGATCGTATTTCTCCTTAGCCTAGCCCGGTGCGCTAACACAACCGAAACACCTATTCTGTTGAGCATGCACGTCGAGGAATTGCTGACCCGAGCCAGATTGGAGGGTGAAGCCGTGGAAAGAACGGTTAGAGACTTGTGCGCCTGGTTCAGGTTGCCAATTAACAAGGCAAGCAAGAAGGACAGCCTAACGGCTGCCTCTTCTTGAAGCGTTACTGGGCGGCGTTCGCCAATATCTTGTGAACTTGAAGATGTGTGCTTCCATCAAGTCTCGCGCCAGTTCCAAGTGGGTAGTCCACTTTCGAAATCGCAGGTAGTATTAGGTCCATCAGTTTCGTTCAGTCACGCTGTAGCAGGGAGGGCAACAAAACGTGCATTTGTTTCACCAGTCAGCTTCGTTCGCAAGGTTGCCTCCGCTAGCGCTTCGGCCCATTTCTTCGTTGGTGCATCATCAAGCCGCACCAGTAACAAGTAGCGCCAATACGCCCCTGGCGGGGCCGGATGTCAAAACCGCTGCGCGGTTTCGCCACCGTTGCGCTAGGCGTTAAGTGCCCAGATGACTACCAAGCCCAACGAGTTTGAGCGACAGCAGCTGGAAGAAATATCGAAAGCTGGGTTATTCCATTTCAGGTGGCTCGTGGCTACCATTCTCGCTTTCGGTGCTATTTTTGTCGTGCCTACTAGCTTTCAGATTATGGTGGCGGTGCCTGCTGGCATTCTGTTAATCGGCTTAGGCATCTCACATATCAATCAGCAGTTCTTTCAAGAATGTCCGCGCTGCAACGCCAAATTGGTTCGCACCAGCCCAACGTGCACAGGGTGTGGTCTTGAGCTATTGTTAGATCAATCTAGGAGAAACTCAAGTGGCTGGGGCGCGTAAAGCACTTAACAATAACCGGCAGTTCGCCCCTACGGGGCCGGACGCAAAAACCGCTACGCGGTTTCCGCGCCGCTGCGGCAAGCGTTACTGAGCGGCGTTCGCCAATATCTTGTGAACTTGAAGATGTGTGCTTCCATCAAGTCTCGCGCCAGTTCCAAGTGGGTAGTCCA
>CACSIL010000032.1 GCA_902705825.1 Halioglobus japonicus
CAGCGGTATTCTGCGGAGTTCGAGTATCCGCATGCTGGGCCAGCAGTTGCTGCAACTCGGCCTCAACGGCCTGTTGGATTAGCTGCTGCGCTCCCGCTCTCAACATATCTGTCAATGGATCCTGACTCTCATCTCGACCCGCGAGTTCAATAACGTTACTCTTGCTCATGGTGGCGTATCCTTGTTCGGTTGCTTGATTGTTTGGCGATAACCAATCAACCAGATACGCCGCCTTTTTTCAAATGCTCAAACACCAGATTCAGTTATAACTCAATTATAAGTGACCCTGACCTAACCGACTTTTTTATAGCAAATGGTGGCTTTTCAAATAACAAGTATGAACTGCTGTCATATATAACAGATGACAAAAAGCATGGCGATTCTTCGGAGTATCTCAACCCAATAGGAGCCCTTCCGCCTAGCGAATCAGAAGGGCTGGGAGAATTGCGAGGTGAAGGTAATTGTTTCACAAATGCACCCGGCCTATCTTATGAATATATTGAAAGGCAAGAACTTGAGGACCAGCTATTTTCCCTACTCAAGGATGATAGACGAACAGTGGTCACTCTCCTTGGAAGAGGTGGAATTGGGAAAACTTCTTTAGCGCTACGGGTCCTTCCACGACTCTATGAAACCACGAGATTCGACGCCGTAATTTGGTTTAGTTCTAGAGACATCGATCTACAGATGAACGGAGCGAAACTTGTATCCGCAGATGTCATAAGTGAGAAGGATATATCTAGATACTATTCGGGCCTTGTCTTGTCTGACGAAGATAGCAGCAATAAAACTTTTGACCCAGAATCTTTTTTCCAGAAACAACTCACAGAATCGGACATTGGCCCCTGTCTTTTTGTCTTTGACAACTTCGAGACAACGCAAAACCCGATCGAAGTATTTCGGTGGATAGATACCTACATTCGGGGCCCTAATAAAATCCTTATCACTACTAGATTGCGGGAATTCAAAGGGGACTATCCAATCAATGTCCATGGTATGACAGAAAAAGAATCAGAGGAGTTGGCTCGCTTAACCGCATCACAGCTCGGTGTTGAAAAACAGTTATCTTCTGGTCTTATCGATACTCTTTACAAAGTATCAGAGGGCCATCCCTACATAATTAAGATACTTCTAGGCGAGCTTTCGAAGAATCAGATGAAAGGCTCATTGCCCAAAATTGTCGCGAGCAGTGAAGAGGTTTTAACAGCGCTATTTGAACGCACTTATTCCACGTTAAACCCATGTGCACAACGTGTTTTTCTAACTTTAGCTTCGTGGAACTCAGCGGTTTCCAGGTTGGTTTTAGAAGCAGTGCTAATGGCCGCCATCGAAGAACCTCTCGAAGTCGAGCGAGCAATCGATACTTTGATACAATATTCATTAGCGGAAGAATACAAATCTAAGCAAGATGGAGAGTACTTTCTTGCTCTCCCTTTTACTGCGATGTCATTTGGAAAAAGAAAGCTTAGCGTCAGTCCTCTGAAAATCGCTATCTCCGTTGATGTCAGACTCCTTCAAATGTTTGGCCCTGATAAAGTCGATAACAAGCACATCTCACTGGCGCATCATGTTTCCACATTTTTAGCCAGCTTAAATGACCCATTGAATGACTATAAATCACACCAGCATTTATTAGAACGTATTGGAATGAGTTATCCAGCAGCTTTGCCTATAACGGCTCGATGGCTCGAGGAGTCTGGCGACAGCAAGTTACTCGAGGAATCAAAGAACTATTTGTATCGGTTCCTTGAGGTCGTACAAGTGGACACAGAAAAGGCATCCGCCTGGAATTCTCTGGCGGAGATTTCTCGCAAGCTGAACCTACACTTCGACGAGGTGCACGCACTGATAGAGGCTTCCCAGTTCACGATTGTGGACTTCTCGGAGCTTTCCAATGTAGTGAACAGGGTAAATCATAAACTCGGAACCCACGAACTCGTGCTAGATAACAAAGATACGAAGACTGAACTCCTCTCTAAGATTTATGACGTTGTATGGAAACGGAAAACCGAAGGTGACGCGAACGATTATTCGAGATTAGCGTGGCTAGCTCTTCATTTGAATAAAACAGAGGACGCACATTTTCTCACTGATTGCGGACTAGAAATTGACCCAGAAAATAGGCATTGCCAGAAACTTAAACAGAAACTCGAAAAAGTGCCCCACATTTAGAAAATTAGTTGTTAACTGGAGTAAAAAACTATTCTGAATTACGGATTGATTGGGGCTAAAAACTGACCACCTTGTCCGGTGCAATCTCGGATTTAATGAGCCTTGCGTATTCCGGCGATTCCGATCACTCATTCCGGTTGATTCCGATCACCTGATATTCCTAACGCGAACGGTTGGATACTATCACGTAAGCGTCCGGGCATTACACCTTGTCTACGGCCACCCAGTTGTGCGGCAGCAGTTCAGTGACTGCACTCGCCTTCTGCGTTGGCAGACGCTGCAGCACATCCTTCAGGTAGGCGTAGGGATCGTGGCCATTGATCTTTGCAGACTGGATCAGGCTCATGACCGCAGCTGCCCGCTGTCCACTTCGTAACGAGCCCGCAAAGAGCCAGTTCTTTCTTCCCAACGCCCAGGGCCGCACCTGGTTCTCGACCCAGTTGTTGTCGATTGGCACATTGCCATCGTCAAGATAGCGGGTCAGCGCCGGCCAGCGTTTCAGGCTGTAGTGTATC
>CACSIL010000033.1 GCA_902705825.1 Halioglobus japonicus
GTTGGAATTATGAAGCTAGATGGCGAGCAAGGAATTACCGCATTCTATCGGCTAGGTGAGCCTACAAATCCAGCTAAGCAGGGTGCCCTCGTCAGTAATCTAGAGTTAGGACAATCATATTCAATCTACTATGCTTATCTTGGGAATGATCAACTAAATTTGTCTGTAGCGGGCCGCGATTTCTCAATGGATATAGGTGCTAAACCCACGAAAGTTACACATATGGTTTCAGGTATGGTGGCCATAGTTGAGTAAGCACCTTAACAAGAACCGCCAGTTCGCCCCTTCGGGGCCGGACGGCAAAACCGTTGCACGGTTTCGCCGCCGCTGCGGCAAGCGTTATAGGGCGAACACTAGAGGAATATGAGCTTATTCGAATGGACATTCGTTCATGCTTTAATGGCAATATTTTGGTTGTGGATTCTTAATTGGGGAGGAGCAAAATGGCTGGAGGGCTGGAAGTCGTTTTTTATCATAGACTGGTTCGCAGCTCGGTGGTCAGCAGAACAGTTGAGGCTCTACGCACTATGTATGCTCACATTTCAACTAATCTGGTTCCTGTTTGGTGCCTTCGTTCCGGAATGGAGAGGGTTTCCGTGAGCATGCCCTATAACAAGAACCGCCAGTGCGCCCCTTCGGGGCCGGACGCCAAAACCGCTGCGCGGTTTCAGCGCCGCTGCGGCAGGCGTTACTGAGCGGCGTTCGCGAACATCTCGGGAGGTTGAGTTTCTCTGCTTTCGTTCTGCTTCTACCTCGCATCAAGTGGGTAGTCCGGCAGGTAAATTGAAGGTAAAATTAGGGCATCAGTTTCGTTCAGTCACGCTGTAGCAGGGAGAGCCACAAAACGTGCATTCGTTCTACCAATCAGCTTCGTTCGCAGTGTTGCCTCCGCTGGCGCTCCGGCACATAGCTTCGCTGGTATCTCATCAAGCCGCACCAGTAACAAGTACCGCCAGTACGCCCCTGGCGGGGCCGGACGTCAAAACCGCTGCGCGGTTTCGTCGCCGCTGCGGTAAGCGTTATGTTGCTTAAATCAACAGTGGCATTTCGATTAGTTGCTTTGCTTCTAGCTGGCTTTATTAGCTATTTATTCCTCGGATTTTCATCCGCAGCTGAACCAGATGAATTTGATTTCTTAACTATCATATTTGGCTTGTTGCTTGGGCTTGTATCTCAAGCTGGCCTGTTCATCTCAACTACAAGATTTGGGGCGCGTTATAAACTGCTCACGGGTGCATTGATGCTACCCTTCTTTTTGCTTCTGGTCGGCTCAAATTACGATTTAGTTAGTAGGATAGTTGAAGGCAATCCTCTATCCATTGTCGCAATGGCAGCTTACTTAATTGGTATATTTGTTTATGGTTGTAGCTATGTCCTTTTGTATAAGCAGCAAGTCGCAACATAACCAGCGTGGGCAATATGCTCATTACATTCGCCGGACTGGCCTAACGGCCAGCCGCTGCCACGGGCGTTATGTTTCCCTCCAGCGATGAGCGGGATTCGGAAAACTCTACTTGCTTATTGTGTCGTTTCGATCATTGCAGCTGTTTTAGCTCTGATCTATCTTTACCCATTTCATCCAGTCACGCTACTAGGCGGTATCGTTTGGGTAGCATTGTGTCTCCCGGCTGCAATTCTTTTCGAGTCACTAGGGAGTCTCCTTCTGAATCAGCGAGTATCCCACGTCATCAATCCAGATAGTTCCAAAATATCACTCGGCCGTCTTGGCTATGCTTTACTTGCCTTGCTGTTTTGCTTTGCTATTGTAGGGTTTGTGGTCTGGTTTAGTCAGGCGCAGTTCGGGACGTTCCTGGAGGCAAACTACAGTGCAGAATGGTAAACATAACAAAAACCGGCAATGCGCCCCTGCGGGGCCGGACGTCAAAACCGCTGCGCGGTTTCGCCGCCGTTGCGGTAAGCGTTACGTTTCCTAATGTCCAAGAGCCATCTATCGATATGTGCTCTCTCTCTTTCGCTGAGTGGATGCATTCTGGTGGGTGATGGTATGTTCGTAGTCACTGGTAATGTTTCAGCACATAGCAAAGAGGCGTGCGAAAGTAGAATGACTAGTGAAGGTGAGGCTGACGCCAAAATCTACAACGTGAGGCCAGTCTCCGGTGAATTTGAAGTGGAATACACAGTCGGTCATGGTGCATATACTATTGAACTAGTTTGTGGAACTGAGGTGCTAGTTCGTCGAGTGGTTCACTACCCAAATGAACTTAAGCCCGGAGGTGTTGTTCAGCTTGGCTCTCTGTAATTGCACCAAAAACGTAACAAGTTGCGGCTGTACGCCCCTGACGGGGCCGGACGCAAAAACCGCTGCGCGGTTTCTGCGCCGCAGCGCAAGGCGTTACTGAGCGGCGTTCGCGAACATCTCGGAAGTGCTGAGTAGCGACGCCTTCGGCAAGTTTTTAGTCCGCATCAGGTGGGTAGTCCACTTTCGAAATCGCAGGTAGTATTAGGTCCATCAGTTTCGTTCAGTCACGCTGTAGCAGGGAGGGCCACAAAACGTGCATTTGTTTTACCAGTCAGCTTCGTTCGCAAGGTTGCCTCCGCTAGCGCTCCGGCCTATTTCTTCGTTGGCGCATCATCAAGCCGC
>CACSIL010000034.1 GCA_902705825.1 Halioglobus japonicus
GGTGAAGCTGGTCCCGGAGGCGGCGGCGGTGGCGGTGGCGCTGGCGCGGGGCTAGTGATAGGAAATACGATATTAGCTGTTGAAGGTGGTGATGGCCGTCGTGGTGGCACCGGTGGCAATGGCGGCAGAGGTGGTACCGGTGGCGCTGGTGGCGCTGGTGGGGGTGCGGTTGTGCTAGAAGCTAAAGGACGCCTGTCAATGATTGATGCGACAGCCAGAGCCAATGGCCGTGACGGCTCTATAGGGTCGAATGGTCGTAATGGCGCTCTCGGATTCGTCGGTTTTCCTGGTGAATCCGGTAATTCCGCAACGGTAAATGGCGTTACTGTTCGAGGCGGTGATGGTGGCGATGGTGGCGATGGCGGTCGCGGCGGAACGGGTGGNCGCGGTGGTCAAGGTGGTGGTGGTGCTGGTGGAACCATCCAGTTGATTGGATCGATCATTGATTACAACGGTGACAACGTTATTTCAGCTAATGGCGGTAACGGTGCGGATGATGGGCGGTTTTTAGTGCAGTCTAATGCGGAGTCAGGTGCTCCAAGCCACTCTCCATCTAAAAAACGCAAATCAAGTGGTCCGCGTGATACTAACAAGATAATAAAATCATTGGTGGAAACCCCGCTTCTACCTGATTTAGTCGGAGGACCAGAAGTGTCGGGTGTGTTTTCACTATTTGATGCAGATGACTTCCCTATTCTCTCCATACTCAGCGATAAATCAGATAATGCGCTCGCTGCATTCACACGAGTTTCTGATGAAACCGACTTTTTTGGTGTGGACTTTGAGGGTTTTGATTTGTTGCTCTTGAGTAATTTAAGCGATTCATCTTTGTTCGATATATCATTGGGTGCTGATCTTGATAATGTTGATGACAATTTCTTGACTAGCTTGCCGATCGATTTTTTGACAAGTATGTCAATTTTCGTCACGCTGATTCCCCAAGGTGACACGATATTCAACTTAGAGACGTCTGTAGGAGGATTCAGCGGTGTATCGCTTATGGATCGCGAGAGTACTTATCTGACAGGCACGGCATCTGTACCTGTACCAGCATCGATGTGGTTAGTCGTGGCGGCACTACTCGGGCTTTCTGTTCTTCGAAAACGGCATAAAGCCGGTTGCTAAACACTTTCACAAATCATTTTTGGTACTCACCATGCATAAATGCCTGGCCTTTCTATCCTGAGCGGCCAGCAGTTACACCTTGTCAGTTAGGTTGTGCGGCAGCAGTTCGCTGATTTTACTGACATTTAGAGTCGGCATGCGCTCTGGCACACAATTATATAGGCGTATGAATCGCGGGCATTGTTCTTCCTCGCCTGAGTCAGGCTCATCACTGCCGCTGCACGCTGGCCAATGCGTAACGATCCAACAAACAGCCAGCTGTTGTCTATTGGTATTGGTATGCCGCCATCTTGCAGGTGCCTCGCAACCGTCCTCTGACGAGCGAGGATAGAGTCCGGCAAATCATTTCCTCAGTGACACAGCAATTTCTTCTCACAACAAAAGATTAAGTTATGCGGTGACGAGTTCCGAGCTATACCAGCTTTTCTATCTTCACATGTGGTCTTATTGTATCGATATGTGGGCTATAGAAAAGGTGGGGACCGTATTCCAACTGATAGCCAAGTACGTCCTCCTATTCGACCTTTAGGAGTTTTCCAATCAAAAAAGCACAACTCGCTGCTAACATTCCAGTTACGAGAAGCCTTACAGTCATTGCTCCAAAGCAAATCGACCGGACTAGCTCAATTTCAATTGCGTCTTGAGCAAGAATTTCGCGCACAGAGAATTCCATTGTCGCGCAATAAACGATAACTCCTGCATACGTTGCTCCCGTCGCTATGGTTACACAAACTGCCAATGTTCGTCTTCGACATAGCGCGGCCAGTAGTACTGGCTCTTTGTAAATGGCTGTAAAAAATAGGAACTGTTGTACCACGTAAAAAGCGGTAATGGTGTTAGCAATTTGAAAGTACTCTATAGCCAAACTATCCATTCCAGTCTTCCTTCACCGTTATGCAATGCGAATCGACTGCCATATAGAGTTGCACCAAAATGTGCCGGAGACTGGAGCTACCCAAATGATATAGTCAACGGTGGCTTCCCTAGAATAGAGAAATTTTCAAAAAGCGGTATCTCCGCTTCCAATCTAGGCGGCGGCGTCAGTTTCGCTTACCATCGGACTTCGGGTGTTGCCTCTCTAAGCCCTATATCGTAGTTCTCATTACTGCCGCCTTCCCCGTGACCACACCTGATAGGTTTGGTCATATCCTTTTTCCTACCGGGTATGGCATGCGTTAGAGCAATAATAGCAGCCGTCAATGGATTTGCCAGGGTACCTCCGCTTAGCTTCTGCGACAGCACTTTGACAGCCTTGATGATTGCCAAGATCGATTCTATTGGAGTGAGCAGGCATGTGAGCACAGGTACAGCTGTCCTGATGCACCTCATGCTCGCCAGTTGGTTGTGGATTTTGGTTCACTATATATTTCGGCATCAGATTTCCTCGAATTGGTCTGGTTAATTCGCTCAGATTGGCGACTAGGCGTCGCTCACCTATATAGGCGGGTCAAACTGATTTTCTGGACATAGATTCGAAAAAGGGTTCCTATATTGTCCGATTACAGCCGGTCAGCCGCCTATATCAAGGAAAGAGGACGTGGTATGGAGAATACAGAGGACGAGTTTCACACCCTAGTAGAGGTTGAGGAGGCGATTTATAGTCTGACACCTGTTGAGATTATTGGACTTAAGCAATTTGCACATGCGCGGCTGGTATTTTGCTCCAGTGAGTTAAGCGCGGATGAATTGATAAGTGAGGCAGTGGCGAGAAGCCTAGAGGAAACTCGGCGCTGGAACTTAAATCTTACTATAGTTCAGCATCTGATTGGCGTGATGAGAAGCTTGGCTGGTGATCAACGTCGCACGTCACAGGCTAAAACTGATCGATTGGCCGGTGATGTAGTATGCCAACAGATGGTGACTATTGAGGATAGGTCGGTAGATTTTACAGAAATCGTCCACGGACAGGCTCTTTTATCGGTAATATTTAATGCATTCCATGACGACGGACACTCCATGAAAGTACTCGAAGGAATGTTGGAAGGTGAGACACGCCAGGAAATTATGTCAAAGTCGCGATTGTCAGAGCAAGAATATGGGGCCGCCAGAAAACGGATTACAAGGAAAATGGTACAAATGAGAGATGGAGGCCAAATATAATGAGCAAGGAAACTGAATTTGAAAAAGCGCTTTTGGATTTGGTAGAAATGGAATTGTTGGACCAAACTAAATCAGATTTACAGTACTTATATTCCTCTAATAGTCTTGAAGAGGTAGATGATTTTAGGACTACTAAGTCTCTGATCGATACGACTCTAAATACGCATAGGAAAAATCGCCTACTGAAGGCGAGACAGGAATTGAACTCAGTTCAGGCCAATAGTGCCGCTGCCTCCTCTACGATAAAGGATGCGAAGAAAATTATTATTGGGCTTATGCTAAGCGACCGGCTCCCAAAAGCCTTAACATTCGCGTTCCGTGAAGGACAGGACATACCCGATGAGGAGGTTGAAAGCATTATTCAGGATCTTCGAGAGTTAGGTATAGAGATCGACGATGAGTAGGCAGGATATTGAAAGTCTTTACAGAAATGAACTTGCCATTTCGCACCCCAGTGAGATCGATATCGAGGCAATCGCATATTACAAAGGCGCACTCGTTAAACATAGACCGCTAAAGGGATGTGAGGCTAGAATTATCGGGTATGGTGAAAAAGCGATTATCACCGTTAATTCAGGTTCCAGTTTTTTGAGGAATCGATTTTCTGTAGGTCACGAACTCGGCCACTGGTTTAGGCATAGAGGTTCAGTAGGAAATCTATGCAAAAAGGATGACGTTCTCTCCAATAGATTCTCCAATAGAAAGTCAATCGCGGGACGCGAGAAGATCGCGAATGAATATGCCTCAGCGCTCCTGATGCCCAAATATTTGTTCACCGAGCATACGCGCGGCAGCAGAATATCCTTTGATGTCATTCGATCTATCAGAGACGCCTTTCAGGTTAGTTATACTGCGGCATCGATACAGTACGTGAATTTCTGTGAATACCCTGTCATTCTCGCTTGCTATGTTAAATCCTCCAGAAAGTGGTATCACAAATCCAAACAGGTGCCTGAGTATTTCTATCCTGTCCGATCAATAAATAGATTATCGCCAGGGTATCAACAATGCTTGTTTGCGAGACCTGGCCAGCGGGAGNTTGAGGTTGATGCTGACTTATGGATTGATGCCGCCGGAGCGGAGAACTATGAAGTCACGGAGGTCGTTTGGCATGCTACTCCCGATACTATTATGGTGTTTATTTGGTGGAAGGATGAGAGTCAGATAATCGAATTTGAGAGTGCCGAAAATGCAATCGAGGATCACGAGCCCACATTCAAGTAACGAAAGTAGGCATACTTTTCTATACGAAATTCATCAGGACCTGCTGCGGCTGACTAACGTTCTAGGGCTAGCTCCCGTCTTTTTGATGTAGCATATCGCTTGCGGCATTCGAGCTCCCTCGGAATACCTTACGGAAGCTGTGAGCCGAGGGCCACTGAATCTGAGGTACTACGTGCATCGTTTACGTCCCTGACGCTACGCGGAACTTGAGCGCCACGGACTACCAAATTCCAGGTACTACGGATCATAACCACGTCCCTGACGCTACGCGCAAGCTGTTCTTTGTCCTACCACCCAAAAATAACTACACATACTGTGTGTTTTTTTGGGTGGTAGGACAAAGAGCTTGCCAAAGGGCGCTGTCGCCCCTGTTGGATACCCCGACCGTGGTGCAGCTCAGGCATCGAGCCTTTCTGCACCAGCCAATACGTATCGCCGTTTGGAATCACTCGCAGGGCTTGGAGAGGTCTCTCTCCACCTGCACCGAACCATAGATCAGGGGCATGTCATAGCCCCTAAAACCCTCGACCAACCGTGCGCCGGTTGGATGCCGTCAGCGTTTCGCCGCTGAATCACGACCAAGGTCGGCCCTTGGAGATGGTCGTTTATGACCATACGCTCCCTTAAGCGGCAATACTGCCCCTTACCTGCAGCACGCGAGTTAGTAACGAGGTGCTTTCTGCCTTGCGTCGTTCTACCTCAGCCTTCGAGCGGGGCCTAACCAACAAAAGTCTCCTTTTACGTGGAAGGCGTGACCCAGCCCACTTCCGCTCCACCTGGGTCACGCACCATCACAATTCTGCCAACTCCGGGAACATTCCAAGGCTGCCGGAGAACCTTTCCTCCAAGCTCCAGCACTCGCTTTGCCTGTATATCGAGGTCATCAACGTGGATGTAGGATACCCACCGATCAGCTTCATCCCGTCCCGTACCAGCTTCTAGGGACAGAATCCCGCAGACCGGTTTTCCTGAAGCTGCCGCAATCCAATAGGTATCACCGGTTGGCATGTGCTCTGCTCTGAACTCCCACCCTACGGTCTCTCGGTAAAAGGCGATGGCCTTTTCTGCTTGATATGTCTGAAGTTCGTTCCAGTTGAATTCTCCATGGACAGTCATAGGGCCTCCAAAATCGAGAATGCTTACCCCAATTCTCGCTTGGTAAAAGGAAAAGACATCGAGAGTAGAATAGCAAAGCGCCTTCGTCCGTTTATACCTCACAGATCAACTTTCAGTGGATTAGATATTCGTTGTGCGCCCTGCCTCTAATTGGGGTTCCGCTCCAAAGCTCGAGAGCATGGAAAGGGGAAGCGCTGGCAGCAATTCTCGACACGACTTCACGTAGGTATTGATTTCGCCTACACTTGTGCCATCGCTAATTGGTTAGGAGATTCAAAATGATTGTTGCAACCCTGACCGGGCACGCTATCTACTACACTTAGTAGCCTAGTTCGCTTCGCCCGGCATCTTCGCCGGGGCCAACTTATAGCCCCTGAATACACTTTTTACACTGTGTAGGGATCGCTATGTCAAATTTCAGCTCTCTCGCCAGCCTGGGCTGGCAACCGTTTTTTCAGCAACAACTTTCCCTGGAAGAATGGAACGATTCCGCGCCTGCGCGCGTGATAGAACAGCACAAGTCAGCAGTCCGGGTCGCGACACACGAGTGGGCGCTTAACCTGGACCTCCTCAGCTCCATGCCAAACTTTGTTGTGGGCGACTGGTTATTGCTAAATGCAGACCGTAGGTTTACTAGGCTACTTGAGCGAAAAACGTGTTTTGCCCGAAAGGCCGCAGGTACTGGAATTAGGCGGCAGCTGATCGCCGCCAACATCGATACCGCGTTTATCGTCAGTTCGATGAATGAAGACTTCAATCTCAATAGGCTCGAACGATTCCTTGCGGTCGTGAACGAGGCCGGAGCAGAGCCGGTTATCGTGCTTAGCAAGGCGGATAAATGCACGCAACCCATTCAGTTTGTCGACCAGGCTCAGGGTTTGGACCCGTTTCTCGCTGTAGTAGCCGTCAATAGCCTAAATGCAGAGAGCGTCGCCCAGCTCAGCCCCTGGACCTGCGAGGGAAAAACCGTAACCGTAGTTGGCTCATCGGGTGTCGGTAAATCGAGTTTGGTCAATACGCTACTAGAGGATGACCAACAAACGACTCGCGGGATTCGTGAGGACGATGACAAAGGCCGCCATACCACCACGCGTCGCTCACTGTTTGCGCTCCCTGGAGGCGGTTTGATCCTGGATACCCCCGGCATGAGGGAAATCCAGCTAGTCGAAAGCCGGGAGGGTATAGCAACAACCTTTTCCGATATTGAGGAGCTCAGTGGGAACTGCCAATTCTCGGACTGTCATCATTTGACTGAACCAGGATGCGCGGTCATTGATGCCATCGCAACAGGAATGCTGGAACAAAGACGTTTCAACAACTACCTGAAGCTACGACGGGAAAATGACAGGAATTCTGCCAGCCTTGCAGAGGGACGCGCAAACGCGAAAGCGCAGGGGAAGTTCTACAAAAAAACCCAATCGGAAGCGAAGCGGCTTAAGGGACGTTGAATTGAACTCGTCATCTCGCTCGACTGTTTGGCGCTATGGCCCAGCACGAAACTGGGTCATAGCAAGAGCGGGCGCTAATTGATCAGTTTGCCATGCGTAACCTTCGGACGGACATGTGTAAGGCTTGAGCGGGTCGCTTCCTCCTCAGCATGAAGGAAAAATAACTGCTATCTTTTAGCGGAACCAATGGAAACCGTTGCAGGGCGATGCCATGAGTAAAGCAACACTGAAAACCGTCCCAACGAAGACAACTCCTCGGCAGCTCATAGGGGCCGTTGAACATCCGAAGCGTCGGGTCGATGCGAAGACGCTGCTAGCGCTGTTTAATCGCGTCACGGGCCTCAAGCCGCGCGTTTGGGTTGGCGGCATCATCGGATATGGCCGCTACCACTACGTCTATGAAAGCGGCAGGAAGGGCGATTTTTTCATGACGGGATTCAGCCCTCGGAAATCGGCAATGTCGATTTACATTTTACCTGGCTATCAAGACTTGAGTGAGATGCTTGATCGCTTAGGTAAGCACAAATCAGGCAAGTCGTGCCTCTACATCAATAAGCTGGAGGATATTGACCTCACAGTTTTAGAGGAGTTGATCACATACGGGATCAACTATCTTGAGACGCACTATGAAACCTCACCAAACTGATCAGCCCGCTCGCGACTAACAAGCAAGCGGACATTCCACTCCTGCGGGAGAAGTGTAAGAGTCCCAAGTCTGCATTTATTGACAATTCGGGCGCTCCCGGCATCGGGCGGGCCGGGCTCTACTCGGCTAATCGCCTCGCCACGTCCCCTATTGAGGCCCCGGCCATTCGGTGACGATCCCTAGCGCAATTCAAGGGCATTGCATCCCCTCAAACTCAAGACAAATGACGGTTTCCACCTGATCCGCTGCTCGCGGGGCAGACCCTCCGCAATTTGTCTGGATTTTTTCACCCCCGCCTAGTCGGCCTAGTCGCCAGAGGTTCATGGCAGCGCAAAGGGCGCTTCTTGAACCTCAATAGCGATTTAGGAGATAAGACGATGAGTGATGACATCAGAATTTATGTGGCGGACCTGGCAGCCTACAACAATGGCAAACTACACGGGGTCTGGATCGATGCAACAACCGACTTGGATACCCTCTGGAAAGCGGTGCATGCGATGCTAAAAACAAGCCCTGAGCCGGATGCCGAGGAATGGGGGATTCATGACTATGAAGGATTTGGCGGTTACAGACTGAGCGAGTATGAAAGCTTTGAGCGAGTCCATGACATTGCTGAATATTTGGAGGAATACCCCGACCTGGGTCCGGAGCTTCTGGACCATACTGGTGATGATCTGGAGGAGGCAAGGCGGGCACTGGAAGACAACTATGCCGGGCAATATACCTCATTGGCAGATTACGCCGAGGAATTGACCAGCAGCACGACGGAAATTCCCGAGATCCTGGCGTACTACATCGACTACGAGCGTCTGGGCCGGGATATGGAGCTGAGCGGCGATATCTACACCATTGAGACCGCGCATGATGAAGTGCATGTGTTTTGGAGCCACTGACACATAATATGGCTTTGACTGGCACAGCACCTGGCCCTGTATTAACCGGATATTAAGGGATTTGATCTAAAATGGAGGCATACAAATACAAAGGTGGCGGAACAATGGGGCGTGAAAGGCGACATCAGCAATCTGACACCAGCAAGCTCTTCGATCTTGCTGGCCGTTTCACCGTAGGGAACCGGTGCGTCCCCAGAAACGCAGGGGAGCGCGATGTCTGATTGGTCAAATCCCAACGCCGGTGATCTTTCCAGCGCTTTTGATCGCTCCCGCAGCACCGCAAGTGGCGAGACGCTGGAGCACATACGTCACAACTTCTTCATGATCCTCAGTAGCAGTGAGAGTGACGATTCCACTATGGGCGGCCTCGTCATCAACACTAACGGTCGAAAAGGCGGCGCACTGCAATCCAAGGAGAAAGAGCGCCGCGCCTTCTATGACATGATACTCATATCGATTCTGGATCGCGCACAGGAGCAGCTTGCCGCATTAGACGCGCAATTGGCGCAGCGGTATGAACTTCTCAGTGAGAAATACGGCGAGGATGTTATCGGCGGCATGGCCGCGACTTACCTGAATGAGGCCCAGCTTGCAGGGCTCCAAACCGAGGAACAACAGCTTGCGGCCCTCGCTGCGCTGTTCCTTGACGAGAACGGCGCAATCAATCCCCAATATGACCATCTTGAAGAAGCCAAGTACGTAAGAGATTGGCAGAAGGCCGAGGAACTCAGGCCAGTGGTTGCCAAGTACCAGGGGCGTGATTACTTGACGCAGGAAGAAGCGCGGGAGATTGAGGCTGCGTCAAGCAGGGCCTCGCTATCGGAAAACTCCAGCAAAATTCGGGCATCTGACAATACTGGATATGAGACAACGGTGGATGCCGAAATCGAGAGCAACCGGAGCGGGACAATGGACGCCAAAGTAAATTGCGGTTTTAGTTTTAGCTAACCTTACTTGTCGTGAATTCTTTGAGCTGCTTCCGCTCTTGCGACAGCCTTGCTAACCCTGGAGGCCGCGTCATCAACTCCCCATGGACCCATTGCGGAATGGCGAATATGGTATTCAACCGTCATTCCGTACCAGTCAGCAATGTAGTAAAAGTATCTTGAGGGCATACCCCGTCGATCCATTTCTTCCACGAATGCATTCCCAACTTGCTCTGCAGTTACGCCATTCCCGGTGCCAAAAGCAATCAGAATACCAATACCGCCCGTATCAAACGAGTATTGACTGGCTTTCTTAATAGCATCCAGCGAGGACTCTGCCTGTTCACCAAGGGGCTTGCCTGCTGGCTCCGCCCATACGGGCGTGACCAGCAATCCAAGGAGGACAAAAGCACTTGCTATTCGCGTCCAACCCGCGCCATATAAAAACGAACGTTTTTGTTAGGGTTGAATGCCATATTGGTTAGATTGTTTTGGAATCAGGGAAAACGCATTCCAGCATTGGGCTTCACTCTGTCGATGAATTGCCCGAGGGGTATTCGTTATGGCAAGACAAAAACGTTCGTTTTTGTCTAAGGTTATATGGGAACAGATTGGAGTACAGATGCCAAAGAAACTCGGTTACATAAGGACATCAACCGATACGCAAATCACAGATCGGCAAGTGATAAAACTGGAAGAGATTTGTGAGCGCGTGTTCATTGAAGACGGGGTTTCTGCGACCAGCAAGAAACGCCCGGTCTATCAGGAAGTGATGGTCTCGCTGGAGCGGGGCGATACATTTGTGGTGTCCTCACTGGACCGCGCGTTTCGCTCATCGCTCGACGCTTTGTCGGAATTGGAGAAACTGCACCAGCGAAATATCCAATTCAAATCATTATCTCAGAATTTCGATACTACCACCCCGGATGGAAAATTCCTCTATACCTTGGCAGCCGCACTGGCAACGTGGGAGCGGGAAATATTGAGCCAGCGCACCAAGGAGGGATTGGAAGCCGCGAGGCGACGGGGAACAAGGCTCGGTAGACCTCGGAAGTTGAGCGATGATCAGGTTGCGGAAGCACGGAGGGTCCTAGAAGCCGATTTCTATTCTTCTATCACGGAAGTTGCCGAATCTTTCCGCGTCCACGAAAGAACGCTTATACGTGCCCTAGAGCAATAGACGTCTTTCGGCGCAGAACCTAGTTAGGCATTCTAAATAAATCTATTGAGCATTTGGCGATATACTGGGCTCGCTTTCGCCTCGCTAGACAATTGTAGCCTAACCAAGTCGCCTCTTTTTCTCCTGATTAACGTCGGATTATTTGCAGTAACGCTATCGAAGGTTTTCTGCACTAGTGTATGTACATTACCGCACTGATACTGCAATACATCTGCATCTAGCTTGAAAAGGCTGATACTGCTTCTCGAAAGGTATTCATCGGTGATCGGATAAATGGTCGTAAGTTGTGACATGGTTTTCCCCTCAAAATCGAACAAAGAAGCAGTGTATCTCGAACACTTGATCTTGAAAATTGGGGAATCGACTATGCTCCTCTAAGTAGAGACTAGTAAACAAATCTTTTAACTTGGATCTGTCATATATAACTTCTTAGATTAGTTCGTGCCTTTTTGATTTGGATGGTACACACGCATTGAGCTGATATCAAAAGGGTTGGAAATCCCACTTCTACATGTCAGGACATTGTCGGGATAAGCTATTTCCATACTAACAATTATCACTTTATGTCACTGGCACAGAGATCTCTTTCGCTATAATTCCTTGTCACGGAGCCGACTACGGCGGCGACTTCTATCAAGAATTGCTGCCAGAGCAAATACCGTAAGCTTCCCCAACACGAAGACAGGACAAAAGTAGAGCTTTCTGGCATTTTATAGCTAGGAGGTTCACATGAAGAAATCAAGGTTTACCGAGAGTCAGATCGTCCAGATCCTGAAGGAAGCTGATGCCGGAATGCTGGTAAAAGATGTCTGCCGTAAGCATGGCATATCGTCACCAACCTACTACTCGTGGAAATCAAAGTACGGCGGCATGGAGGCCTCCGAACTCAAACGGGTTAAGGAGGTCGAGGCAGAAAATGCCAAGCTAAAGCGAATGTACGCAGACCTGGCCCTGGAAAACGCTGCGATGAAGGAGTTGATCACAAAAAAGCTGTAACACCGGCAGACAAGCGCGCGGCAGCTGACTATCTGGTCGATGAACAGAAACTGTCAATTGCTCGATCTTGCCGGTGTGTAGGTCTTTCCAGATCAGCCTACTACAAGGTGCCTGAACACTGGACGGTGCGGGATGCGGAGGTCATCGCAGCATTAGCCAGGCTGGTGGAGGGGCGTCCGAGTCGCGGCTTCTGGAAGTGCCACAAGCAGCTGCGGCGACAGGGCCACCCCTGGAATCACAAGCGTACGTACCGGGTATACAAACTGATGCAGCTGAACTTACAACGACGTGCCAAGAAGCGCTTACCCAAACGACAGCGGGTAGAGCTATATGTGCCAGAGCTGCCCGATACGGTTTGGTCAGCAGATTTTGTGTCAGACTCACTGCATTCGGGAAAGCGATACCGCACGTTCAACGTGACCGACGATTTCAACCGTGAAGCGCTTCATATTGAGATTGATACCTCGATCACGTCCGCGCGCCTTGTCCGCGTGTTTGAGCAGCTTCAAAGAGAGCATGGGCTGCCTCAGGTTCTGAGGACGGATAACGGCCCTGAGTTCTTAGGGGAGGTCTTCACCGCATGGGCCAAGGAAGCAGGGATGGCGATTCAGTATATACAGCCAGGAAAGCCGAACCAGAACGCTTACATTGAGCGATTCAATCGAACCTATCGTGAGGAAGTGCTGGACCAGTATCTGTTCACATCGCTCGATCATGTCCGAGAGGCGACGTACTGGTGGATGATCGAATACAACGAGGAGCGGCCTCACGATGCCTTGGGCGATATGACACCGCTTGAAGCAAGACAACAATCCGCTGGAAACTCTATTTATGAACTGTCTACTTGACGGGGAAGCTTACGCGAGCTCTTGATCATATCGTTGTTGGCGGCACAGATACCTACTCGTTCGCGCAGCACGGGTTACTCTAGTCAAAGCTTCCCCCCGCCTGAAGTTAACTGAGAATGCGAAGTTGCGCGATCCAAGATCTAGTAAGTGCACTTCACGCATACCGCACGTTGCTTCCGAGTGCGACTTCCCATACTGACTGTTATCACTCCGTCGGCCATCAGTGGGCTTTAAGAATTTTCAGAACAGGCAATCCCAACACATTCCTGAAAAATTGTATCTACAACTTTTTGCAGCTTAGATAGATCATAATCATCATCCAGCAATTGACTTGGACTGTTGCTCAAGAAGTCGCTTGTATACTTATCTTTTTCCATCAGGGCTCCTTGATACTGTTTTACATCGCCCTTATAACCACTCCAGCGTATCGTTGGCTCCTCTGGCATCCCCGGACGATAAAGATCAAGGTAACATTCAATAGCGACAGCTTTTCCATTGATGTCAATTCTACGCTTGCCGGATGGCCCTATTGTTTGGAACGACTTAAACTCTCCAACACTAGGCAACATAGCAACCTTCATATTGGTCGGAAGGTTTAACCTGCGGGTATTTCTAAACGCAGACAAACCTTCGGTATCATTGTCGTACAGGAAGAGTGTTTTATTGTGCGCATCCATTTGCGCTAGGCCCTTTGCAAACCGTTGAAGATTTCCCGTCCCTCCGAATGGATGGCCTTCAGTCATATCAATAAAACAAAAAAAGTCGTAGATTTGAGGTCGTAATGTTTTGATAGCAAGCTTAATAATTTCAACATCAGTATGTCCTTCGGTGATAATCAGAAACTTTTGCTTTCTTCTTGCACAAGGCTGGAACATGGAAACATCTGCCCAACCATTCTCCACCAGGGGCCCATACTGCCATTTAACTTCCTGATGAAGATTACTTTCATTCTCCGCCAGCAAACGTAAAGCGGAATACGGGCTTAGAAAATCCAGTATGTGAGACACCAGGCTTTGCTCTGAATAAACCATCGCATCATGGAATTCATTGAGAGGTATTGCTTTGAGTGCATCAGCATCAATGAAATTGGCACCATATTCAGATGGCTTTTTGTCAGTGCCGTCTCCATCATGTGACCCGTTAAGCTTACCGATATCAACTAGTTTTGCGATCTCCAAAAATTGATCAAATGGCATGCAGTAAGATGCTTTCTCAGTCTCTTCTATGTCTTTGCGCATCGCATCGGAGTCTACCGCTGCTCGCTCATACTCTAACCGAACCTGGTCTAGAGTAATTCCCATTAGCTCCAAACGAGGAACTACATACCGTAAAGGTTTAGCAAAGCCCATTTCACTTTTTATCAAATCAGGGGCATCTTCCGACTCATAACAGTCGTAGTTTACTTGATCGGATTCGAATCGTTTTCGGTCCCCTGATTGAAACAGTGAGCCATGGTCAATTCCCATATGGTTTTTTGACCAGCAAACATCGACCCTATCGATTGAGAGTGAGATTTCTGTTCCCATTGCCAACTCGCTCCATCTCTTTAGTCTCTGCTATTTCGGCCAAAAGCAGGTACCAAATTCCCAGTAGTCCGCTCGCGTATCACCTTATATTCATTTTGACTAGATGCTTCATAAATGAGGATGTCATTTCAAAAATAAACTCGACTTCTTCTTCGATAACAGCATCGTTATGCTTTACGAACGAGTTTTGATACTTTGAGTAATAGTCGACTAGTATTCGAAACATATTTGAAAATTCTTTGGAGCCGCCATTAGAACTGACAAAAATGCCTATTTGAGGGGTTTGGTTTTCCAGGGACTTTAAGTTGCTGAAAATTTTCTTTAAAAGAATCTCTAGTGAAAGCCTCAGATCATCCAGCAAATTACGCTCAAAAATATTGTTATTGAATTTGGTTAGAGCGGTTTCGTATAGTCTTAGACTAGCTGGAAACCCTGACAGCCAGTGCTTAGCTTCTTCTACCAGACTAAGATTTAGTGTTTCGGAGCTAACAGAGTCAAATACATCGCTGTATCTCGCGATAAGTTGTATCTTCAAATTATTGACCGGGTCAGGCACAGGCTGAGCAAGCTTCGGGTGCTCACATAGTTCCCTAATAATTCTGTACTGGTCTTTTGGCTCGAAGCTTCTCAAATTTTCAAGCAAAGCTGTTCTCTTATTTGCTCCATTGAATGGGTATGAAGCGTATGGAATATCTACATCCAAATCGAATGCATAGCTTGCAAATGCCCTAATTATGTTACTGCCTGACAATCCAGCATCGGTATCACCCAAAATATCTGATGCGTGAGTTAGGAATATGTTTGGTATTTCTTGCATTGTAATCTCTCAGTGGTAACAACCCATCCAACTTCCGCCGAGGCGGTGTATGCGATAGTGATATCAGCCGTTAGACGGCCACAGAATAGGGTAATCCGCATCTTCGGTTCCGTTAGCTGCTCACTTTTCGATAGAAATTAGAACCCTAGAAACTAGACAACGCTCTACTACACCTGCCGCCGCAACCTCTGGATCAAACAAGGCCAAATTAATACCTTCGCCAACTGAGCTTCTATATACAACGCCGTGATATCCACATTTCTTAATAAACTCACAAAGATATTGACTAGGTATGTAATCAATCGCGACAGCATGAGGAAGGACTGGTCGAGTTAGCTCGTGCCCTAGTCTGACCAAAAATTCTATATCTCCCCGTAAGAGAGCCACCTCATTCTCATCTCCCGATATGAAGGGTGAGACCGTTACTTTGGGATCACGCAGGTCGACAAATTTCAAATTCTGAGACAAAGTAAAGTCTGCTACACTTGCATATTCTCCTGTGTGAGGCCGGATTTCAGAAACTGCCGTTTCCGGGGTTGACGCAAGGTATAGATAAGGAATTCCAGCCGGATTTGCTCTTCCGTGAGATGCCAGCCTTTTAGGCGGAGCACCCATTTTCTCAATTGGATATAGCTCCTCTTCCCGTTGTATTCGTGCTCGATACCATTTTTCCGATAGCTCGTTGGAATCTAGCAATAACTGAGATAACAGTTCCTTTAGCCTTGACTCATCAAACCTGGTATTGGGGAAGAATCTGTTTTCATGCATCAATTCGGTTTTTAGCTGCTCCCATGTATGCAGCCTGTCAGTATTACATAACTCAGAAGGAGAGTACTTTTCACGAACGATTTCTCCATCATCTAGAATATCGGAAAGAAGCTGCTTAGAGTTAGCCACATCCATTAACGGAAACATTGCCCAGTCTTCCCTAAACCATTCAACAAGAAATTTACCATTCCTATTTTTTGTATAGATGTTTACGAGGAGTTCAAAATTATTGCCCAAGTCAGTAGGCGAGACCAAAGGCTGATTTTCAGCCCTACAATAGGAACAGGTGCCGGTCTTCAATGACTTAAAAGGTATGATTTCCTTGCCAAGCCACTTATCACCGATACACTGCGAACAGCACCACATCTAAACCTCACAAATTTGAAAAATAATTCGCTAGCGTTTCTATATGATGCTTCATAGATAGCTTTTTGACGTAGCCAAGACCAGGAAAATGTCCTCTCTTGTGCAGGTCAATAAATTCATTTATCGCCTCCGTTATCAAGATTCTATTTCCATCTCGCTTTAGTTCGCTCATCAATTTTTCTAGTGCTTCNGCAAACTTCCCAGCAGGGTCTTTAGGGTCGTCCTGTCGAATCGACTTGAAGTGATGAATATGCATTTCATCGTCCTTATCGGGATCGATAAATGTTAGATGAATCGCCACAGCATAAGCAGGGCCACCCGATTCAGAATATGCATCACCAACCATCAAAAAATCGCCAAACCCATCCATTCCTTCTTCATGAAAAGTTGCATGCAAATCTGAGAAAAATTCTACCTCGGGGTGCTCTCGGTTCGTTCGCTTTTCGAACCCATCTCGTAAAAGAATCCTTTGCGCCTTACGAAAGTGCTTCTGGTAGAGTTTGCCACAGCTTTCATCAAGAAAAACATGACGAATATTCAGGGCACCTCCACCAAGTTTATTTGCAAGTGCTTTAGCTTCAGAAAATCCTGCATGAACAAATGTGACTTTGTGCTTCTGATGGTCAGAATAAATACTGACAACATCGTTAACTGATAACTCTTCAGTAAGCAGGATACCGGGGGATATTTCAGGATATTTACTAAAGTCATTTTCAAGTAGGGCTGAAATGCCTTCTCCATTGCCTGAGAGATCACCATGAAATGGGTTCACAATAACAATGGCAGCTCCCCCGACATCCTGTATAGCTAAAAGCGTTTTCGCCAGCCCGCCTAGAGCTTCTTTAACTGGTTCGATAATCGGAACAAAACTCGCATCTTTTAGAATCTGCGCGCTCTCTCTAATAGTGATCAGTTCGTATTGCTTCCCTCTAAAATACGGATAATACATTACTCTACTATTTCCATTTCATTGCTTTTTTGATTGGGGTATTCAGAGCCTCAACAAGCCTATCATGGTCTTTCTTTCGCAGCGATGTTGATAGCGCCGCTGTCTGTAAAGATATAGGAAGGGCATCCAAAAGCTCTGCCAAAGGCAGGAGGCTTCGAGTAGACCTCAATACCGTCACCATACCGTCGTGTGCCTCAACTGGGCTCAATGTTACAAACTTCTCTCGCAATACCTTGAACATCTTTGTATTTGGAAGCTCGGGTATTTCAAAGCCATAACCCTGTAGTATTTTTTTAGCTTCAATTTGTTGAATTGCGTCAAATATGGCTTCCGGGGAAGTTCTTTCTGGCAGATTAAGAGCATCCCGAACTGTTGATATTTGGTACCGGTCAGACAACAACATAACGCCAACATCCTTAGGGACTAAAGAAAGAACAGCGTCTAGGTGGTTTTCTCCTGTAATAACATTAACCTTTGCGAATACTTTTCTGTAAGAACGGATTTGTTGTTCCAAGCGAGACAGGGAATCTCTCTCTGACTTAATCTCATATACAGTTGATGTACCATTAAAAATTGCACTATCCGCCTTGTTATTGCACGCTCTAAACTCGTTCAACATCACCGCAGTTTGCAGAGAGTGCGTCCCTAATAATATTTTATGAGTGATGGCGGCTTTATAGATATACTCGTGACGATAGTTCTTCCTCTTCAAAAGCGAGAAGGCAGCATCGAACAAGTTTCTTACTAAATCATCAGAGCTCGTCAATTCAAGTACAGACGACTCTTTTGCCAACCTAGCGAACAACGAAGATCGACCCTTTCTGGCCAACTCTCGGATTAAACCGGATGAGAATAATCTTGATACAGCAGAAAGCTGTTGATCCTCAAGAACTTTNGACGCTATAGACATGATTCCCCCACCTTTGATTCCATTCTAGAACATCTTGTTCTCTTTACAAAGGACGGAAATCTCCAAATGATAAGCCCTTTAACACTGTTCGCTTTCGGGCAGCAGCGGAAACCTCACATCTCTACTCATAATAGTCACCAATTAGTTAGAATTCTCTGCGGATGGAGTTTCAATTTGAAGCTTAGTTTGCCGAACCACCTCTTCCGTAAACCGAATCATCTTACCTGCGGCTCAAAATCGACTTTGAGCGTGTAGCCGAGTACTCGCGCATAATCTTCGATTGTTGAGAGCGTCGGTGAAACGTCACTGCTCAGACTTTCCAGTCGCGAAATGCTGGTCTTTTTAGTCCCCAGCATTTCCGCAACCTCTTCCTGTGTCTTGCCCTGGTCTTTACGCATGAAGATCATTTTACGTTTCATTTCATAGACAGGCGAAAGCTCGTCGTATTTTGATTTTACGGCGGGGTCTTTCAGGGCTTTTTCTTTAAAGCCGGAGAATGTCGGTCTTTTAGTGCTCATTGTCTAATATCTCCTTCATGCGCTTGCGTGCAGTGTCCATATGCCGCTTGGGTATCTTGTTGTCCTTTTTGATGACAGTTATGAGGATAATGATCTCATCACCTTTAACCGTACAAAATACAGATCGTGCAATACCTTCTTTACCCTTCGCCCGTATTTCGTATAAGCCTCGTCCCAATGGCGCTGTATGCGGTCTGCCGATATCAGGGCCAAACTCCTCAATCAGTTCAGCAACCCGCAGGAAATTGGCGAGTATCCCTTTGGGAAGTTCCAATGTCTCGGATTCCACCTTTTGACTGTAGAAGCTTATCG
Organism: Halioglobus japonicus; assembly: GCA_902705825.1. Lineage (GTDB taxonomy): Bacteria > Pseudomonadota > Gammaproteobacteria > Pseudomonadales > Halieaceae > Marimicrobium. The sequence continues at coordinate 18,669 of CACSIL010000034.1, forward strand.
TCCATTTCATATTAGAAGTTACCATATATGTTATCTTCGGTCAAGATAAAAACTACCTCTCCAATCCCAAACCCCTGTGTCGGCCCCGCAGCTTTGGCTTGAAGTCCACTCTCTGGCGTTCTTGCAGCTGCACTTCATGGTATTGCTGCATGTCTTCGGAAAGCGTTTGGGTGTGGCTTTCGTTGAACGTGTTCAGGCGCTCAATTCTCGTCTCTAGCACGCGGCGCTGATCGAGTTGGCTGAATATCAGGCTGTCCTTCTCCTGCCTGTCGCGTTGATAGGCGAGCAGGGTTTCACATTCGTTTTGCTTACGTAGCTTGGTATGACGGCCTATAACCCGGTCGAGTACGCCCCGAAATCCTTTGTTGAACCGGGCCTGTCTCAGCTGGGTTTCGGCGTGCCAGCGCTGTTGCTGTTTCTCGGCCAGAGATTGACGATCCGCCCGGTGCTGTTCCACCAGTTTCAGGTGTTTTTGTTCTATTTCCGACACGCGGCCCTGAATGGCACTGGTTTGCTGAGCTTGTAGCGCCTGAATATGGCCCGCCATCTCCTTGGCAATCTGCTCACTGGCTTCATCTACAGAGGGCAATTTCTCTATATCGGTGAGTTTTTTACGCACGTCCTTTGCTGGAATACCAAGCCATTTCTTGGATAGTGAGAACGGTTCACAGTGGTGATCAAGGGCTACAAAGCCACGCTGGTCACCTTTTGCCAGCGCATAGCCCCGTTCCTTTAATGCGCTCTGGAGCGCCGCTTGGGTGTCACTTATAGCCCAGCAATCCTGCAATGCGGCTTTGATCTTGCGGGGGTCTTTGCCCGTCCGCTTAGCCTGGTGCCATTGCTGCAGGGTGAAGTTTTTGGAGTCACGCTCCTGTGAACTGACAAAACCACGTGGCATAGCCCAGTCATGCTTGATATACAACTCGCGGGAGACGTCTTGCAGATTGAGCTTGTAGTAAGGCAGCTTGATCGCCTTCATTTCGGCACTGTTCGTGCGAGACCAGACAGCATGGGCGTGTCGGCGGCCTTTTTTCTCGTGAAAGACGATGGCGCGAGGTTGTGCTGTCAGTCCCAGCTTCTCTTCGACCTGATCAATCGCTGCTTCGAACTCTGCTGTCGAAACGTTCTCTCCCGGCGGTGGGTTAAGGCTGAGAGAGAACAGGAACTTTTTTGCCTTGGTCCCTCGGCTAACGGCATAGGCTTCATGCAGGGCCGAGACCAAGTCATCAGACACGAAGCCCCGCAGCTCATGCACCTCAACATGCTCGTTTTCGTCCTTGAGCAGATGCAAGGCAAGGTCTTTCGCACCGCCGCGCTGATTGCCGTGTAGGATCATCGCCCGGCCACCAGGTTCACCATCGTGATTAACGTATCACGCATAGCCAGAACGGCTTCACAGGCCTCTTGTAGTAGTTGTTCGACATCCTCAGAGGGATCTAACGTGCCCATATTGGCGTGCTTGGCTATCTGGTTGAGATTGGACGCGTACCGTGTCTCACCCAATAGTGCCAGCATGGTCGCATATTGCTGGTCTTCCAGCGTGGGCTTCCTCAGTTCCCGGCGCTTCTCGGCCTGGTCGCCCAGCAAACGCTTACGGATGTAGGCACTCAACGACTGGTTACCTGCTAAGTCTTCAAGATAGGCTCTTTCCTCGGCGGTTAGGCGCAAGGAGAACGGCGGTGCACGTTTGGCTTTGCGTCGGGGGCTTCCTGAAGCCTGTTGGAAGTCGGCTGAGACCCGCAGCTTCAGCTGCTCTGCCGCGCTCATGGCTGCGGCTCCTGAGGGTCTTGGAAGTAGGGGACGTGGTTTTCAAGGTACTCATTCCATTCCTCCAGAACTTCGAGAACAGAGTTCGAAGTTTCTCCCTCTGGGGGCACCATTTTTACATCGGCAGTTAACAACACTCCTATCTCACCATTAGCCCCTGCACTTTCATGGCTGCTTTCGCCTAGCAAGAAACATTTTGGCTATACTGCCCCTGAGGGCAGCATACGACTCAAAGCGGACATCGACAACCGAGGCTGCAAGAGAGAATCGACCACTATGGAGTATCACATACAGGCCGCACTAATTACGATTCTCCCAGCCACGCTGCTCGGTTTGTGGCTGATCTACTGTCTCATAATCAAAGAAAACCGATCGAAAAGTAAAGAGCAGCACGCTGGCTCATCCAAGGGGAAAAATGACGATAGCGTCCACGCGTTAAAGCGAGACGGACTTGGTCCGCTGGAGTTCCGTGGACGAAGGGTCGCGGATTTGTCTTGGCCTTGGAGTAAAAACTCTCGCGAAGACACTGACATAATCTGCCGCATGGCATTATTTGAGAGTGAGTCTGGTAAATGGATAGCTGGTCACTGCCGGTATAACCTACAAGTAATGGTTAGGAATCCAAGTACTTCTACAGAAGAAGTATTTCATGACGCCATGGAATTTGGCTCACTGGAAGACGCTATCAAGTGGCTAGAGAAAGGAGAACTGGGGCGAGAAACATTTCTTGATGTTCTTTCGCACATAGCTCAAACCGATAGACAGTTTGTTGTGGACAGGTTGTTAAAGCTATAGATTGCTAGACAGCCAAATATATTTGATCAGCGAATCCGAGATGTCAGTAATGTCCGCTTCTGGCGCAGGCCGTCCGCTCAAATATTGAAATATGCTGGTTTTCGGGATCAAGAGGATCAAGGGGTCAGACTACTTGAAGGATCAAGGACTCTGACCCCTTGATCTCACTACTTACGCTTTTTTGCGCCTTGCCCACCCAAGGCCCGCAAGGGTAAGACTCACCAGGATGAGAGTTGCGGGGGCAGGGACTCCTGACGGCGGCGGAATAGCTACTTCGCGGTAAAACCAAGCGCCAGTGAAATCGGATGTGTTTGTCCTTGTTTCATTGTAGCCAGTGTAAGCGCGGTCCGATTCGTTTGGTAAATGAATTTCGTACAAGAAAGCCTGATAGGATTCAGACCATGTTGGTCCGGCGGTGCTGCTCCACCCGTGGGTGGTAGTCAGCGTCGAATTGGTACTTGTCGGCCGCCAGCCATCTGCGTAGAAGGCCGGTGCCCACAGGGAGTCAATTTCAAAAAAGTCACTGGGACCGGGCCCTAAAGCCTCGGAACCAATGTAGGAATTGAATAGGCCGTTAATGTCGTCAACGGATGCCCAGCGCCACCCTCTCATATTATTACCATTGAGCGTTGCACCGTCCTGGCATTCTCCGGAAGGGCACGCGGACCATATATCCCACCAGGACAGATTGGTAAATAAATCCACCTGAGCCCACTCGTTACCATCAACAGTAACAGTATCTGCACCGCCAATCGGTAGAGCTGAAATACTGGATGCCCACCCACTGAATATCAGTACAGCCAGAACTCTCGTTATTGCTTTCATAAAGACCGTCCTTTGCCATTTATATGGGAGGTTAATATTCGCGCACCGCTTGAGCCATACTAGAGGAGTGAGTACTTTGCGCACCGGCATAATATGACTGAATGGAAATAAAATTGACCACTCTGTGATGTTTGTCCGGGTATGGGCCCGAATCCGAAGGTTTGAAGGTCTGGCTTCGACACCTCACTCCAGCGAACGAAGGAGGTTCAAGGTATTTCCGCGCATTTCATCTATCTGTTCGAGCACCATATCAACGGCCTCCTGACTTTCACCAAGGTCCTCCCAACTGTCCGACCAGGCTTGCTTCACTTTCAGTGAATTCTCAGGTATCGGCGACTCTAGCAATTGAGATAGGTCGTCGATGGTAAGAACAATTGTCCATCCAAGACGAGGATTTCCCCTAATCGTGGCATCCTGATCATAACGCCTGTGAAATATCACTTGTTGGAGTTCATTTAGCTTAAGCAAAATTTCAAATGCGGCCTGTCTGTGGTTGCGATTATCCTCAGACTTTTCGTTTCGCCAGGTACTGTAGCTCAGTGTGGATAAAGCAATAACTAGACTAATAATTGCGACAGCATTGCGCCTTACTTGACGCCAGATCGTGTTTTTATGGCCTGTCCCCAAGTTTTCTCTCCCAGATATAAGGTCTTTTTTAACTAGAACTGAATATAGCTTGAATTCGCTCTAACACCTACCGTAATGAGATCAAGGGGGCAGACTCCTTCTAATGGTATCACCGGAATTAGCGCACTTTTGCGGGAGAATGATGCGGTCTCTGCAAAGAGCTGTTTCTGGGCCTTGCACTTGAGCCGTATTAACGTCAGCAAAGTTATGACGTGAAGATCAATGCGAACTGGACCCAAGGATGGCGAATGCACTGAGAGATGCCACGACGGAGGGCCGGGGATTTGGATCAGAATATTTCGCCGCCCATTTGCAAGCCTGGCCAATCTCGCTACTGTGTCTGCCGGACTGTTTAGATACCGAAAGTTGGGCAGAGAAACGATAAGCTAGCGTTACTTGATCAAGGACTCTGACCCCTTGATCCGCTGACCCCTTGATCCGGGTGGTGGATCTGCAGATAGTTGCGTTATCCTGTAAAAGTGCTTTATCAGTGGCGTGCAGCAATCGTCTAAAATTAATAAAAAACGTTACTAAATACGGAACTACACATGAAAAGAGTTTATTCCTGGCCTTTGTTATTCCTGGTGGGCTTGATTCCGATACAGTCATTCAGTGCAGATAACGATGACTACTTTGAACAGATTGAAGACGCCACGGGAGAGCCGCTCCAAACCAACATGAGCTACTATGCCGATCGAAAACTTCCGCCGATGCGCCTTACCGTCAGGGAACAGATCGAGTGGGGGGAGTTCGACGACACCGATGTCACAATGTTTCGGACCACGGCCACTGGCGCGATCGATATTCCCATTACAAAGAAATACTTTGCTGAAGTTTCCACGACCGTAGGTATCACGAACACCAACTTCAGTGGTGATGGCCAGTTTATCGATACTGGCAAGAGTTCAGGAGCGCCCTGGAAAGACCTCTACGAATTCTCGCTGCGCTACCGCAGCCAGTATCTCATCAACGATGACTGGGGTTTGGTATTTGCGGGCTGGATGGTGTCGCGCTGGGAAGAGGGGGCAGGCTTCAACGACGGGGCGAGAGGTGCCGGCGCCACAGGCTTCAGCTATAAACTTGGAGACAATTTCAACTTCGTCGCCGGCGTCGCGGTTTCTTCCAAGCTCATAGGCAATGGCGTGAGCGTGAGCCCGTTCGGACAATTTTCCTGGAAGATCGACGAGCGGCACACCTTTTCGACTTCAGGGCTGGGTCTACAATTGCGGACCAAATGGAGCGACGTCATCACGAGCAATGTCTATGCTAAGTATACGGGCCGACGTTGGCGCCTCGATGATCACAATGATGGCGTCGTCAGCGAGGGTTCGCTGCGTGACAGGAGAGTTCCGATCGGAGTGGGCCTGCAGTGGAAGTTTTCTCACGACTGGCAATTGCGTGGCGATCTTGGAGTTGTTGCCTACCGTCAGTTGAAAACCACTGACGACGATGGAGATACTGTTGATACGGTAACCAGCAATGCCCCGGGTGTCTTCGGAAGCCTGCAAGTGCGCAAGACATTCTAATCAAAGTGATCAAGGGGTCAGACTCCTTGATCACGCCCGCTTTTGATGTTCCCAAAGGTCTCTAATTTTGTTGTTCTTGGCTATCAAGTGCCACAAGACCTTGCCATTCAATGCCCAGATTGCCACGCCTCTATGCCCCCGGCTGCGCCCATCACATTATCCAAAGAGGTAACAACCGCGCAGATTGCTTCTTCGAGAACGCTGATCGAGTTCGTTATCTGGAATTCCTGGCAGAGGCATCGGTTAAGAACCGCGTCGCAATCCATGCCTATGTATTAATGACTAATCACGTGCACCTGTTGGTATCGCCAGACACTCCAGAGTCCTGCGGGAAAATGATGCAGTCTCTAGGGAGGCGCTATGTCAGGCTTATAAACGATCGATACAAACGTTCAGGGACGTTATGGGAAGGTAGATATAAATCTACCCTGGTGGATACAGACGCGTATTTTTTTGCTGTTTCCAGATACATTGAAATGAACCCGGTCCGCGCCGGGATAGCGACCGCGCCTCAAGAATATCCATGGTCCAGTTATCCTGCCAACGCCCTCGGCAAACGCAATTCCTTGTTAACCCCCCACAAACGTATCTGAACCTTGGGCGAGCCCCATACGAGCGTCAGCGCCATTATGCTGCGCTGTTCGAACGCGAACTCAACCCCAGAATATTGAACTCACTGAGAGATGCAACAAACAAAGGCTGGGCGTTCGGATCAGATGATTTCATAGCGAAGTTACAAGCCTTGGCCAATCGCGCTCCTGAATCTGCCGGGTGGGGTGGAGACCGGAAGTCTGTCAACAAAGCTAGAAGCTAGAGTTTATTGATCAAGCACTCTGACCCCTTGATCCTGACCCCTTGATCCTTGTTGTGATCGGGTGCTGTCAGGAATTCTTACACTATTCATTGGCTGTAGCGATTTATTCGCGCTAAGTTACTGATTCTTATAGCATGGCGTGAATCTTGCGTTCTCACACGCTACTGGGATTACTCATCGCTGTGAAACCTTCGTTTGTTTTCCTCAGTTAGCGAATTGATGCCGTTAGCCCCTCCAAGGAGAAAAAGACAATGCCAAAATGGATTTTTACGTTAGCACTATTTGTACTCATCACGAGCCAGGGCCTTACCGCAGTTGCCGCCCCAATTTTATCAGCAGATGGCAGTACGCTCTCGAATTTGGATGTCAACGGCACACTTTACGATGTCAGCTTTGGTGATGGCGTTATATCGGATTTATTCCCTGCCTCTGAAGTGAGTAGCCCTGGCTGGTATTCACTCGCCGGGGATGTCACTGCGGCGATATACGAGGCGCTCTTCAACATTACACCTCTAATTGATCACACCGCTCTTCTGGGTTGCGAGGATGGCCCTGGCATACCGGGGTATGTTGGGCCCGAAGTCTGCATCGTTTTGACACCTGATAAATTAGTTCATTGGGGGCAATGGGGTGCTGACAATCTCGCTGTTGTAAACCAATTGGGCGTTTTTATCGGCCCCCCTCCAGCCGGCATAACGTCATTGTCAGGCGATGCTGACACCGGGGCTTTGCACTTCTTGACGCTAGCCACATTTACGCAAGCGCAAGCTTCGGTACCCTCACCAGGCAGTACAGTTTTGGTTCTCATTGGGTTATTGCTGGTGCTAGGGAATTCATCGAGAGGGAATACAGTAGGCCGACTTTAAGAATTGTGGAAACCTGATTCCATAGTGAAAAATTGTCCAAACTTGGTCTACTCCTGCGCCTGGTAATTTAGGCATGGCGATAGAAGTGTTGTTCGATGCGAACGACTCGAGTAACGGCTTTGCGGAACGTGCGCGCCTGATGAGCTATTCAACCGAGCGAGGCCTTTTCTGCATGCCGGGCAATTCCTGGCGAATAATATCCGAGAAATTGGGAAGATCAGCAGCCGTGTTGGCGACACCGGTGATGCGCGAACGCTCACGCAACTCATCAAAAGGCAGGCTCGTGTCCAGGAAGCCGGTAGCGTAGAGATAGGAATCGAACAATCCATTCAGAAAGTGGCTGGGCCTGGTACGACCTTCCCGGCCGACCTTGTTCATATAGCGCACGATGTTAAGCGTGCAATTATTTCTTAGCAGGTTATACCACTCCGGATTGTCGGCGAGTTCGTTGATCCGCTCAAGATAGATCAGGAACAAGCCGCGCGCTGCTTCGGGACTTGTTTGCACGTGATAAAGAAACACTTCCTCATCGCGATGATTGGTCCGCAAGCCAACCAAATCTTTTTCGTCTCCAACAACGTAGATCAACTCGAACTGCTTGAACATCGAGGCCAGTGGATCGAAGCCTTGCCCCTTAACAGGTCGGGTTTCGATAGAGATACTGACGGGCGGCGCATTGTCAAAAACAAAGCTAACCCAGGTATGTCCAACCGGCCCCTCCATCCAAAAGGCAAGGAAAAAATCGACGCCAACCAGATGCGACAGCGATACCTCTCGGTCTTCATACCGCACGGTGAAATCATCGCGACTACGGAAGTCAAAATTGCGGACATTGCTAATAGTCACACGATCACCATCGATCACTGCGCGCGGTAGAACCGCGACCTCCTCCCGCCAATCCCGATCATTTGAAGGCGGAATCAACATCCACCAGGTGAGTACCGCCAGAAAGACGGCCGCAAACGCTAGCGGAGAACGCGGCTTGCGCCCAAACCACAACGCCCAGATGCCAAATACGCAAAACGTCAACGCCAGTGCGACTCTCGCCCAGGACCAAGGAAGGTTCGACCAATATATCGCGAATGTGCCCCACCCGAGGATGGCCAAGCGAGCAAGGAAGCTCAGCCCCGTGACGATCCAGCTCAATGGCGCGGCAAGCCATCTCGGCAATAGACTATTCGTCTGCGGCATTGGATGAGGTTTCCGTTGAATGCATTTGTCGCTGACTTTCGCACATAGCATACCGCGCTACAATACGCACACTGCACACATTAGCGTATTATGAGTATTGAAACGCCGGCGCAGCTTTCAGCGCTTTATATATAGAGTCGTCACCGCGCGCAATGATCGGACATTTAGAGTCAAAAGGACAAAAGCTCTTCTCTACATCTAGTTTGGAATGACGAAATGGCGCGTCATTCCAATATCGATCGCACTGCTGTAGCGAACAGGCGCGTTCAAAGGGTCAGACTACTTGAACACGAGGCGTTATGGAGGTGCCTTCACTGGCAGGTCATGCATATCAAGGACTCTGACCCCTTGGTCCCTGGGTTCTTTGGGGAACAGGGCTTGGGTATCGGCATACCTTGCTTCGAAGTAGCCGCAGATCGCTGAGCTGTCTGCCAGAGTAAAGTCACCATCCTGAATGATGGGAACGCGCTTTAGCGGATTCATGGTTTTGAAATTATCAGGTGGGGCATAAGGATTGAGATCGTGGCTCTCAAAGGCGATACCTTTCTCCATTGCCGATAAAACTACTTTTCGCGTAAAGGGCGAAAGCGCTGAGCCATGAATGATCATGTTCATTCTCCCTCAAACACGGGGGATAACACAGTGAGCAAGAAGGCACTGAGGCCAACTGATACGGCGGCAACATTCAACATGACCGGCTTCCCTTTCATATAGACAGCGTCTATATTGACAGCTCTATATAGACACTGTCAATATAATGTCATGACTCAATTAAAACCTTTTCATCATGGCGATCTAAAGCGTGTTCTGTTCGATGTCGCACTGGCACGACTGGACGAACATGGGGCTGGCGGTGTCACGATCCGGGCGGTGGCCAAAGCTGCGGGTGTTTCCCACGGCGCGCCAGTCAATCACTACAAAGACCGGCGCGCTTTACTGACTGCCATTGCCAAAGCGCAGTTTGATGCCCTTCTGACAGAAATCGATTCGAGACTCGAAGAGCTTGGCGAAGATTGCGAACCCAGGATTGAAATAGTCGCCAGCGCCATGATGGATTTCGGATTTCGCTATCCGCACAGATACCGGCTTCTTTGGAGTGCAGACCTCATCGATCATACCGACGCCGAACTCCTCTCGGTCATGGACAGAATCTACGATCGACTCTGCACAGAATTTTCGAAAGCCGTGCCAGGGCGCAAGTTTGATAAAGACACTTATGCCGTTGCGCTTTGGTCGATGGTGCATGGTTATGTAGATATGCGTCTTTCCGGCATGTTCGAGCCTTTGAATGACAGCATCAGCGGTGCGCCGCGTGGTGAAGCGATAATCGACATGTTCAAGGGGTTTTTGGCTTGACGTGATGGTCGCTGTTTGTAGGGCGAGATTGCCTGGCAGGTTAAACTGCTTCTAAAAAAAAGCAACGGATGACGCGCGTCGCTGGCAGTCGGTATGCTTAGCGGTTGAACAAAGAGTGTCCTCGCTCCGTTACACTCTGGGAGAGATGCACAGATCCATACTGGTAGACAGCGATCACTATTTACCTATACTGATTATAATAAGAATTGTTCTCCTCAGGTAGATTGTCGCTCTACAGCAAAGCAAAGCAAAGTATAGCGCCCGGAGTTTCCACCATGCGTAACAACACTGTCCTTCTACTTCCACTGCTTATCCTCTTTTTGAATGGCTGTAGCCATCCCCTGGAAATCCATGGAACGGGAGAGGGCGACATAGTTTCCGCCAGCGGCACGCGCGACTGCCTACAAGAGGACTACGACTCGGCCGCGACAGATTGCACCGAGAACCTTGTGGTAGGTGCCTACGCTGAAACCTACACCGCGCTCCCTAGAGAAGGGTCCCAATTTCACGGCTGGGTCAATTGTCAAATCCCCGCCGGCAAGGACTGCAGCTTTTCTGTGCCAGAGACGAAGGTAGTAGACGCCTGGGGCAAAACAGCGACTCCGCTAAAAGCGATGTTTCGTACCGTCATTCCCACTGGGAAAGATTATCTTATGATTGGCGGGAGCATTTTTACAGAACTCAGTGAGCCGTTTGAAGCTGCGACACTCGGCCTTGGCCTTATTGATCATAGCAGCACTCAGTTTTCCACCGGCACACTACAGGGTGCACCTCTGGCCATTTGGAACGACCCTCTACACAGCGCTCAGGTCAAGGCGATATTGGATACAGGCGATATCAGCGTGGTTGGAATGACCTACCACACGGACCATCCCACTGCCGAAGGTTATATAAACTGGGTTCGGTATGCATTGGACAAGAACCCCGATACCCGCTTTTACATCGGCATACCCTGGCCGCTCAACCCTGGCAGCATGACGTTGGCCCAGTTCGAGTTCACTGCTGATGTTATCCAGAATAAGGTGCACGGACTAATAGATGAGCTGCGCAACACTTTTCCCGGTGTCGATTTTTACGATATACCCTATGGGGAAGCCGCCGTGCAGCTTTGGGATCTTTGGGCCGTTTCGGGGTTTCCCTTTATGTACGGGGACGAAGTCGATTTGATCGGCAGTGAGGCCGACGCAATTTTTCGCGATGCCCAAGGGCGCCCCGGAGACATTCTCAAGGAGACTGCACTGCTCGTTTCTGTATACGTCACTCACGATTTCCCTGGATTCATTAAGACACTCGACCTAAAATTTGCCTCCCCAGGGTATATCTTCCCCCAGGTAATCCGCAACCACGACTCTGCGTACACCCCTCCTCCTGAAATTCGTTCGGATACCAATGCTGACGGTACGTCCGACTATGTCGATCTGGACGACGATGGCGACGGAGTTCCAGATACGCATGACAGCTGCCCCTTTCACGGACCTGACGTGTTGGGGAATGGCTGCCCCCTACCCCGACAGCCGATACGAGTGAGCGAGAATGATGCTGGCGTAAAGGGCTCAAAGTCCAGCAACGCTGCTGATATTTCAGGCGATGGCAACTTGATAGTTTTCTATTCAAGTGCAGAAAATCTGGCGGATGGCCTTCCGCTCAATACAACGCAGGCTTTTGTCTATAACAAGCTGCTGGACGACCTTCAACTTATAAGCGTTGATACTGAGGGCGCGCCCGGAACCTTATCCAGTTTCGTTACAGCCATATCTGCAAACGGCCGCTATGCGGTTTTCGAATCGAGCGCACCCAATCTGGTCGCCATTGAGCCCAACGCCGAAAAGAGCATATACCGGCGGGATCTTCTCACGGGCACGACTGTTCGGGTTAGTCTCGACAATGCTGGCAATGCACGCAAAGGCATCTTCGGAGATATTTCCGGCGATGGTCGCTATATCGTATTTCAATCTGACGATGCGGACTTGGTCAGTGGCGACACGAACAACGAAAATGATGTATTCCTCCGTGATATGCAGAGCAACACAACAATACGGATGAGTGTCGCGAGCGATGGCTCCGAGGGAAATGGTTATAGCCGTCTGCCCCATATATCAGACAACGGTCAATTCGTCATATTCAGCTCATCGGCCAGCAACCTGGTACCCAATGACACCAACGATTCAAGTGATCTTTTTTTGTACCAAATATCAACCGCGGCGATACAGCGCATCAGCCTGTCTAACGATGGCAATCAGGCGAACGACGGTAGCTCTTCAGGGCGAATTTCTGCCGATGGAAGGTATGTCAGTTTTCGTTCCAGCGCATCAAATTTGGTGGATAAGGACAACAATCAGCAGCAGGATATTTTTCTCCGCGATACAGTCGCGGGAACAACCGAGCGGGTGAATATCAGCGGCGCGGGAAATGTCGAGGGGATTGGCGCACAACACGACATTTCCGGAGACGGGCGTTACATTGCATTTAGTTCGGGGTCACCGGACCTGGTTGCTCAGGACACGAATGAAACGTTAGACATCTTTGTCCATGACCGAATTTCGGGCCGCACACACCGTATCAATACTATTGACTACGACACGCAGGCAAATGATTTTTCAACAGCCCCTTTTATCTCTGCCGATGGTAGTGCCGTGACATACACTACACGTGCTGGCAACCTGCATCCCGACGGAATAGTTGATTTGTATTCCGATGTCTACGTTCAGGGCATGCCCTGAGCGCAAAGCATCATTGGCACCTGCGCGTGCTTGCACAAGCCAGATAACAAGTGCTACCTTTTCGGCATGAAAACTCCTCTGCTCAGCCTCACCTTTACGTTCATGCTTGCTCTGCTTGTCGCTGCTTGCTCTTCCGGTTCTGCGTCGAATCCCGATGAAGGGCTCGCTGAGGCAGACGTCAATATTGACCCCGCTGTACTCATACCGCGAGAGGGTATGCTCGAAGTCGTTATTGACACCGACCTCACCAATGAGATCGATGACGAGTTTGCACTGGTACAAGCGATCCTGTCGCCAGAGCGACTTAACATTCGGGCGATTTACGCTGCGCCGTATGCCCTCTCAGAGGAAATAGTCCGGCGTGGCGCGCTGACAGAATTGGGTATTCGGAAGCTGGAGGAAAGCCTCATGAGCGTGGGCCTCGACCTCAGTGTTATTCCCGACGTCGAACCTGGACCGTCGATGGAACAGGCCTTCGATATGGCCATTCATATATCAGAGCTCACGGGGTTCACTCCCGACCAAGGGATACACCGAGGCTCCGATCGATTTCTGACCGATATTGTCACACCTGTTATGAGCGACGCTGCGAACAACTTGGTGGCTTTAGCACAAGAAGAGCGTGAGTCACGCCTGGTGGTCGTCGCCAACGGAGCAATTACAAACGTGGCGAGCGCACTTTTGATAGACCCGTCAATCGCGGAAGACATAGTGATCGTGTGGACAGCCGCGTATCCATCCTTTTGGCCACATCCCAACAATTCGTTCAACCTTGTACAAGATATAGACGCAGCGCGTGTTGTCTTTGAGAGTGGAGCACCAGTAGTTTACATTCCGGGTTACTTCGTCGGCGAAAAGCTCAGAGTCTCTCTGCCGGAAATGCGTGAGCACATCGAGGGCAGAGGTGACATCGGCGACTTCCTGTTCGAACTTTACTCGGGGCTCGATAACAGCGGTGCGCGTACCAAAGTGATTTGGGACATGGTCACTGTTGGTTACCTTCTGGACCCAACGGGGTTCGATGAAAGGGTAGTTGCACCAATGACGCTGGGTGATGACCGTCGCTGGATACCCGGTACGGGGCTGCCAGTGGTCGAACCTATCGATTTCGACCGTGATCTCATATTCGCAGATTTCTACACCAAACTGGCGGCGCAGGCCGAGTGAAGAATGTTCGATCAAGATTCGCTGACCTTTTGAATTGTCATTTTTGAACTGGTCTAACCGACAACATTCCCTTAATGCTCCCCATGCCTGACAATACCGGCATGGCCCCCCAACAGAACACACCACCAACCACCACCAATCGCCGCGCATGGTTGACGGCGGCCTTTGCGTGCGTAGCAATGATGGTCAGTAACGGTATGACCATATCGGGGCTTTCTGTCTACGACATAGCGTTGAGCGAGACATTTGGCTGGTCGATGGGCGACATAAAACTCCGCGATCTTATTACCCTGGTGTTAACTGGCCTGCTGGCACCTTTGGCAGGTATCTGTCTGGACCGATACGGTGTGCGCCGCTGCATGCTGGTGGGGTGGTCTGTGCTGGCACTGTGCTATGTTGGCTACAGCAACTTGTCCGGTTTGATAGAGATGTACGCCCTGCACGCGGCTTTCGCACTGGTTCTCGTTTTTTGCGGGCTCAATGCAGTAATCATTCTGGTATCCCAATGGTTTGTAAGATATCGCGGCACAGCCATAGGCATTGCCCTGTGCGGCTCCAGCCTGGGTGGGGCGCTTTTCCCCCAGTATGGCACGGCCATGATCGCCGGCTGGGATTGGCGAGTCGCTTTTCTGGTGGCGATTATTTTTCCTGCGATTCTCCTGCTCGTTAGCTATTTCTGGCTGCGCGACAGTCCCGAACAAAATGAGTGTGAGCGCGCGCAGAGCGAACCGCAAAGCCTCCCCGTTAGCGGGAAAGACACTGGAGAAGGCGTAACGTTTCGTGTAGCACTGCGCTCACGCACATTCTGGGCGCTAGCGCTTATAGCCATGTCGACATTTTATACTGTGTTGGGTGTTCAGGCCCATGTGTACAAATACATGCGGGATGCGGGTTTCGATGCCCAGATTTCCACCAATGCCATCAGCGTTTTTTTCCTGTCGGCGCTGGCAGGGAAATTTGTTTTTGGTTTTCTCAGTGATTTTATGGATAAGACAAAAGTTTTCTACCTCAACCTGATAATTATGCTTGTGGGCTCTGTGGTACTTACCGGCATGAATATCACACTGGTTTGGCTGGCGATGTTCGCATTCGGGTTGGGCTGGGGCGGAGTATACAGCGTACTGCAATTAACGGTCATGAATACCTTTGGTACCCGTGATGCGGGGAAAATTTTAGGCACCATCACTATATTGGATGCTTCGGGCGGGGGTGTGGGTATCTGGTTGACCGGAGTGCTCTATGATCACACGGGAAGCTACGAACTACCGTTCACTATCTTCTCTGGCATGGTGATATTTGCGTTGCTTTGCCTGACACAGGTAAAGCCATTGAAAGTTTCGGAGCCGGGTAAAAGCTAACCGCTGTTCGTCAAAGACTGGTCATGTGACGAGTATCTTACGACTGGGTTTTCACGTTGACCGCACACTACTCGCGGTGCGGAGCTCTGCCCCGAAACAGCGCAAGCCCACAAAAGCCCAGTGTAAACAAGCTTGCTGTACTGGCAATAGGCACTGACCGTGAAGGAATAAGTTTCACGGTTATACGCGTATCGGACTGTGGTTTTTCACTGGCCTCGATAGAGATCCGAACGGAATCATCATCATGAGTCACCGTCAGGGAGCCCTCAAAATTAGATGACGAGGCAATGGCTTCGTAAATTCTACTCTCAGAAAAACCAACCCAGTTCAGAGAACCGACATCAATGACAAGCTTCCCGTCGTTTGCAAAGGTTGTCAGCGGAGGGAGCGGTTTAAATGTGATCGAATCCGCATCTATATCCAACTCACCACCAACGAAAAATGCTGTGCCTGAACCAAGGGGAAGGTCTACTCCCAAGTAGAACTCCGGATCCGTCAAAATGGAATCTCCAACGATCGCAGGGCCCGGTGAAAACGCATCATCGGATATTGAACAAGGGCCACCGTATACCCCCCAAAAGCCTGCATCCAGGTTATACGAGCAGCTAACTTGATCGCCAATCAAGGTTGCAAAGGCATGCCCTGACAATAACGTCATTGCGAGAAACAGGGTGAGGAAATGTCGTTTGATCTTCATGTTGCCAGTGCCTCCATATTGTTTTTATAAACCTGCACAGCCACGAGTTACATCGCCAAACCTAAACTTTGATTTGAGGAAGAACTGCCAATCCAGTCTGAACCAACTTTGCAAACCGCGCAACAGACGCCGCATATCAAACGGGGGGCACTCGTAGTTCATGGGGTCTGAGTTCAAGGGGTCAGAGTACTTGAACGCAAAGAGTTTTGTAGGGGCCTTCACTGGCAAGTGATGCATATCAAGTACTCTGACCCCTTGATCCCTTGATCCGCCTTGATCCGGGAACGTGGTTATTCGCGGTAAAACCATGCACCCTCGTCATCACCGCTGAAGCCTGAGGGTGACACGCCAATTTCAATAGCTACGCCATCCGAGAATACCCATGAAACATCTGACAAGTGGGCGAAAGATGTCTCCTCGGGATCGGAGGTGTACCCGCCCAGTTGGTATATCCCAAAGCCTATACTGTTTTTGATCTCCACAAAATTGAAACCGCTAGCCTTCAGTGCTTGTATCAAGGTCGGGCTGGCAAAGGTTTGATGGGGCACCGGTGTCAGCAAGAAACCCGTGGGATAATAGCTGTTCCACATATCCAGCACATCCTGCGAGGATGCCCAGATCCAGCCCGCCATGTCATAGCCGTTCAGCGTGCCAGAGCACACCCCATCAGGGCATGCCGCAGCGATTTCACTGTACGAGAGGCCATTAAAGTGATCGAGCTGTGCCCATTTTCTGCCGTCTGGCGTAAATATAAGCTCTATGGGGCAGCCATATGCATTTACCGGCCACCCCAAAGGAGTTTCTGGGCAAACATCGTCTATGTTGAGAATCGTGTCCCCGTCATCATCGGCAAGAGGGTCGAAAGGAAGACGCTTGAACACTGGCATGATGTAGAAAGTATCGTCACCTGCGATAATGGAGGTGGTACTTGCATTGCTTGCGAGCGCCGTATTGCTAACAATACACGTAGTACTTGTGGAATCTCTACACAAGAACTCACTGCCACCCATCCATTTCACAAACTCATAGCCGTCATTGGGAATAGCGGTAAAAGCGTCCGTAAAGTTGGCATCCGATATCTCAATAGAACAGTTGCTACCTTCAGCACAATCGTTCACTTGTGAAACCGAAACCACGCTACCGCCTTTAGGTACAATCACTTCCAGAAAGCAACCCGATAGCAGCCCGATGAGGGTGACTGTTGAAAGTAGTCTAAAACTATTTAGCATCATTATTTTTTCCTAATCCAGCTTAAATAACATGCAAAACAAAACAGGTTGCACGATTAAGATTGTTGAAAACTGAAGGGGAAGTGAGACAATATCTCGCCGGGCTCCAAGGTGCCTCATTCAGTCATTATCTGTCCCACAAGCACCGGACACCTGCACCCAACGTACACCATCTGTGATGGCAGTCTTGTAGGCTTCCTTCCCGGCTTCACTGTGATGGAGGCCATCCTCTGCGTAGTACTCGGGATGCCCTTGTTGCCGACCGACCCAGTCAAGGAGAATCACTCGCTTTCCTCCTGGCCGATCTTTTTCCGCTATCACCGATGCTATGTTCGCGTTCACGGCCGCAACAGCAGCGTCAAAGTTCGGTGCATCCCAGTTGTCCGCGACATTAGTGATCAGAACGCATTGCGACGTGGACTGCGCCATCGCCACAGCAGTGATGAGGTCGGCGCGATGGACAGCGGGCGTGTAGCCGTTCGGCGTGGTCATACCCGCTGCGATAATGCGGGCATCGTTGCTGCCAAGTGCGATCACGGTAATGGTGGGCTGAAAGAAATCGGCCAGCAGCTGCAATGATTTGATTTCACCCCCCGGCACACCCGATAGCCAGCCTTCAAATAACCAGTTCGGGATTGAGGAACCGCCAGAGGAGGCCACCCAAACATTCATCCAGGTGGTATCACGAATCGATTCGGCCATCGTTCCGGCACCAACGCCGGACCAAATAGCTGTGAGACTATCTCCGGCCACGAGGACCATCCCTGCCGACGGCCCTATGACACTGCTGGCACCTTGAGAGTTATTGTAGACAATCTGGAAGGGAGCAGGCGCACTCTCAGCAGGTTCACTGGGAAGAAATACTGCTCGCAATGCGGGCATGGTTTGAAGCCAGTTATCCTGCACTGTTGCCGCGTCAACATTGAATGTACAGGCATTTTCAGCGGCGGTTACGCAATTCACCCAGTGGTCAAACTGCCAACCGGCGCGAGGTGTTGCGTAGTAGGTTTCCTGGTAGGCCCCTATCGCCGTATTTTCACTACAGTTGTCTGCTCCCTGTGCAAAATCCTCGAGCAGACATGTCCTGTTTCCGCTGGACGACATGATGTCGCCTTCACCGACTATCTCCAAAGGGTGAGAGCATGCAGTAACAAACCAGACGAGCAGAAGTGTCAGTGCTCCTTTAATAGGGAACCCCCATCTCAAGAAAAATCGTATAAAGCGCAAACAGAGTCATAAAAAGCCTATGACAAGGTAAATGTCTGAATGACAGGACGCAAGGGGACGCAAGGGGTCAGGTTCGTTGAACATGGTGCATGTGCGCAATTTGACGCCTCCTTATTCTAATTTAAACTCCAGAATCCATGGCGGTATGCCGTTTAGCTATATTGGAACACACAGTGTCGGAAAACAGGCCGGGAACAAGGAGTCTGACCCCTTGATACTTGATATTCACCTTGATATTCACGGCTAGGCTAGGGTCTCTATGCCGGGAATGCCGTTTACGACTCTGAAGCGGCCGCGTGTTTGCGCCTCTGCGGTGGAGTCCAGTGTGTCGATAACGCGAAACTCGACTATGGTTTCCTCAGGCGTAACATCGACGACAACATACCCCTGGTTGAGCAGGTCGACGTGACGCAGGTAGGGATCATTCGCTTGCAGCATGATGGTTTCTGCCAGCTGCAGCAGCTCTATAGGCGCGATCTCTGTCGGCAAGGGGTCAGCGGTAAGTGAGCCGGTGACAAACTCCATCGCGGTGATGGGCGAATTGATGTCATCGCAATCGGGCTGGATATTGCTCGCCTTGTAGAAGTGGGTGTGCCCAGCCGAGACAAGAACATTCGCGATCTTCCTGCTCTCAATATATCGCATCAATTTGCGGCGCTCGTCCTGATAGTCATCCCAGGCTTCGTTGGAGACATAGATGCCGCCATTTTTTTGTAGTTCCGGGTCTGCTGCGCGCAACTCTGGTGTATCGAAATCCACGAGCTTCCACGGCGCCATATCGTAGCTGCTGCCCAGAATCTTCCACTGCGCTCTGGTACGTGCGAGTCGACGAGCAAGCCACGCCAGCTGCCATTTACCCAGCGTGGTACGGCCGGGTTCAAACATCTCTTCGCCCGGCGGTATCGTGGTGTCCTGGGCGTCGAGCAGCCCCGCGAAAGTGGCATTGGCGGGTACTTCCGGATCACGATACTGACGTGTATCCAGTAGCATCAATTCAGCCAGATTTCCCCACCGCAGACTTCTGTAGGTACGGTCGGTCAGGTTGCGCATCACCGGCATGGCCTCGAACCACGCCTGTCGTGCGTTGGCCAGCCGCTGCGAGTCCCCGGTGCGATCTACACCATTATAGAACTCGCCGTCGTCCCACACTGCAACCAGTGGTACCTGAGCCTGCAATGCCTGTAAATCGGGGTTTGAATGAAACCGCTGGTATACACTGCGATAGTCGTCCACCGTCAGTGTGGCCGAATCGTTAACATACACATAGTCACCAAGGTGCAGCAGAAAATCGACGTTCTCTTTGGCAATGGCCCGATGCGCGACATAGTGGCTCTGCGTGCGCTGCTGGCAGCTGGCAAAGGCATAGCGCAGATGATCTGGTGACGAAAGCAGACTGGGGGCTGTGCGCAGACGACCAACAACACTACCCACACCCTGCACCTCGAAACGGTAGTGATACCAGCGGTCGGGCCGCAACCCCCTGACTTTGACATGCAGATTGTGCCCCGTGGCAGCTCCAACCGTTCTAACCCCGCCGCGGACCACGTTCTGCATCAAGGCGTCCTCCGCCACAGACCACAACACAACGACCCGTTCGGTACTTGCCGTTGCGACACGCGTCCAGATAACGGCACTCCTGGGCGCTGGGTCACCCGATTTGATCCCGTCGGGGAACAGGAGAGCTGCCTCATCGTCAGCTCGCGCATAATCGGCAGCCAAAAAGCTCTGCCCTGTGGCACCGGCTGCAACGAGTACAGCCAGTGCCCGGAGGAATTCACGACGCGGCATTGTACGACCGGTGCCGTTTGGGGGTGATATCTCTAGATCTGGTTTCATTGGCACTACCCACCTTTTGTTATTATCTGCCAAGATTGAAGCATCGATTAAGAAGCGGCATCTCAAGTATAGACTATTGGCTCGCCACGCAAATGACACGTCTATGACGCCTGTATTCGGTGGGCCGCTGTGGTAGAAAGCCCGAAGTCCGGGCCATGTTTCTGAAGGGGTGGTGTGCAGCAGCTAGTTCTATAAGGCCGCTATCTGCGAGCTCATCTCATTGGCTGGTATCTCTTCGCGCCCGGGGTGAATCACGGTATCAATCGGCTATGTTGAACGCGCCGAGGCAGACAAGGTATACCTGAATTGCTCTCAGTAAGGCCGATCGCCATCAATGGTTATCCTGTGCAGGCGTCGGTGGGCCGGGAAATAGTCGTTAACGGGCTTGTGCTGTGTGCTGCGGTTATCCCAAATCGCTATGGAGTTCACTCGCCACTGAAAACGGCAGGTATATTCCGGCACGGTGACGTGATTAAACAAATAGGCCAGCAGCGCATCGCTTTCCGCCGCTCGCAGGCCTTCAATGTGGGTGGTGAAAAGGGAATTCACAAAAATGACTTTTTTACCGGTCTCCGGGTGTACGCGGATAACCGGGTGCCTGACTGGCGGATTTGCGGCAACGGCATCGGCCAATCGCTCTTTGCCACCGGGCGCGGCAAGACTTTCTTTGAAGCCATAGGAAAAATCGTGGATGGCAGTCAACTTGCCCAAAAACTCTTGCATCGGTTGCGAGAGCCCATCATAGGCGGCAGTCATACTTGACCAGAGTGTGTCTCCGCCCTTGGGTGGAATAATTTCAGACTTCAACACTGTCCCCATCGGCGGATGTTCACGAAAGGTCATATCACTGTGCCACGCCTCGATGCGGGTCGGCTTTTCCGGTGTACTTTCGAGTATGGTTATTTCAGGAAAGTTATCGACGGTATCGTAGGCAGGGTGAGTCTGCAGCGGCCCAAAGGACAGTGCGAGCGCTTTTTGATGTTGCGGGCTGATATCCTGGTCGCGGAAAAAAATGACCTCGTATTCATTGAGCAACGCGCGTATCTGCGCAGCGCGCTCCGCCGTCATATCCTGCGAGAGGTCAATTCCGAGGATTTCGGCGCCGAGGGCGCCCGCCATTGGTCTAATATCAAACATAGTGGTAGCCGCCTGGTTCGAGGCGCCAATTTTAGTATAAGTGGCGACAGAGTAGAATGGTGCTTGTGCGTTGAAAAGATGGCATCAAGATTCCGGGTAGGAACCGCGAATACCGGCCACCCTCACAATCTCCTTTACCCGGCATATCGAGCGCGCTTCTATCGCCTCCCTGGCCAGCGCCTCCAGAGTTGCAAGCGATAGCGTGCGTAATAAGTATTTGACCGGCATGCTCAAACTCGGGCTCATACTCAAGCGCCGAATACCAAGCCCAACCAGCAGCGCCGCAATTTCAGGGCTCCCGGCGGCCTCACCGCAAACCGTCACCGGTTTGTTCTTCGCCTGTGCGGTACTGCACACTGTTTTTACTGCACGCAGCACCGCCGGATGCAGAACCGAATAATCGTCCTCTGCGTCCAATGCATTTCGGTCCGACGCGAGCAAAAACTGGGTTAAGTCATTGGTGCCCAAATTGACAAAGTCAGCATGATCGAGGATCTCATCGATAAGCAGAACCGCTGCGGGGGTCTCAACCAGCACGCCAATTGGTGGCACCGTCAAACCCAGTTCTCGCGCTATCTGCAAAATAATGTCCTTCGCCGCCAGAAAATCGTCTACGCCCAGAACCATTGGCAGCAGTATATTCACACGATGCTCAGCAGAGACACGTAGCAGAGCCTCGACCTGCGTTCGAAACATCGAAAGGCCTGCGCCGAGAGAAAACCGTAAACCGCGTATACCTAAGTTCGGGTTGGCTTCTGGTGAGTGTCTTAGAAACAACGGAAACTTATCGCCACCAAGATCCAGTGTTCGAATGCATATATCACGACCGGGCATTCGACTGGCAACCTGCGCATAAAGATCGATCTGTTCATCAACAGTTGGCGGTTCCGAATGATCCAGAAACAGAAACTCTGTGCGCAGTAGGCCAATCGCCGCGAGGTTGGACGAAGCACTTAGCTCTGCCTCGTTCGGACGGGCAAGGTTGGCCATCAACTGGATTTCGACGCCATCCATTGTTTGGCAGGGGAGGTGCTCATCAGCCTTCTGAGCGTCGCGATAATCATTGAAGCGATGTTGCTTCTGTTCGAACGCTTGTCGTTGCGATTGGGTCGGCGCAATAACAAGCTTACCTGCGTAGCCATCCAGCAATAGATGTTGACCAGTGGAGAGTGAACCGCCTATGTCGGTTATACCTGTCAATGCAGGAACGCCCAGCGCGCGAGCCAGTATCGCTACGTGGCTCGTTTCGCCACAGCGCTGAGTAACTACCCCTGCCAGCTTGTCACTATCCAATTCCACGAGGTCAGAGGGCAACAGCTCTTCCCCCACAATGATTGAATTGTCCTCCAGGGCTGAAAATCTGGAGGCGGGATGGCCGGCGGCATGACGTATCAGACGATTGCCTATATCCCTAATATCCAGCTCGCGCTCGCGCAGGTATGGGTCCTGCGCTTTGCTCATCCTAGCGGCATATTCCTCTACCGATGCCGCTATTGCATCTTCGACACGCAATGCATCGCTATCCAGCCTTTGGATAATATCATTCAGTAATGCCGGATCTTCCAATATCAGCTGGTGAGCGGCAAATATCTCCGCTTCACTGGCTCCAAATTCCTGATGTACGTGAGCCTGCAGCGCCTCCAGATCTGCCCCTGCACTTTGAAAAGCTCTTTTAAGCCTGAGAATTTCAGCGTCGCTGTCTACCGGTGTCAGGCTTGCCTGTACCGGAATGGAATCCAGCAAAACAACAGCGCGCCCATTCGCCAGTCCAGGCGCAATGGCTTTGCCCATTAGAACGCGAATGTCTGCAACCTCCTCTGCTACAGGGACAGACCGCAGACTAATGCAATACCGGAATACCGAATCGCTTGAACCGGGCCTGCCCCCGCATCACACCCTGAGTCAGGCTGCCTTGCTATCGACTTGTTCGGCATCCTCCGAATCAGCTTGATTAAGGAGCGTGCCCGCATCATTGATGGGAATGCTCCGAGGCTTCATTTCCTCCGGAACTTCTCTCACCAGGTTGATGGTAAGCAGGCCATTGCTGAGGTCGGCTCCTGTGACTTCGACGTGATCGGCAAGATTGAACTTTCGCTCAAAAGCGCGATTTGCGATGCCCTGATGAACGTAATGGCGCTCTTCCTTCCGGGCTTTGATGCCCCGCACATAGAGAACATCTTTCTCAACCATCAGATCGAGCTCGTCACGCTCAAACCCAGCTACCGCCAGAGTAATCGTGTACTTGTTGTCATCAATTGCCTCGATATTGTATGGCGGATAACCGGAAACATTGGCGTCGATATTGCGTGCGTTATCGAGCAACGAGGTAAGCCGGTCAAATCCAATACTGTTGCGATACAGTGGAGAAAGATCGAGTGAGTTCATGTTACATCCTCCCAAAGAAGCAATATAAATTTACCTGGAACACCAAAGGCACTCCTGTGAGCTACCTGGGTGTTAATCCGTAATTTTGGGATACAGGGAAAAATTTCAAGATTCGGGCTAAAAATAAATCAGCATAAATCGCGTGGTTTATATGACAATTTGAAATAGATATACCGCGCTCACCAGAACGGCAGCGCGCCTCTTCTCAATCTCTACATTATGGAGCGTACGCACATGGACGCACGCTCCATAATGTCACTTCTATCTACAGGAATACCAAAGTTAACCGAGGAAATTGATCAACCCACTGACGGCCTCGGAGTATTCAGAAAACGCGTGTTGTCACGCAGGATAAGTTGCCTCTCGTGTTCGCTGAATTTGTCCAGTTCAACAACGTAATCCAGCGGGGTGGGCATGCCTTCAATATGAGGCCAGTCTGAGCCAAAGATCACACGGTCGACGCCCATATGGTGGGCCACTTCATTCACATCGTCTTCCCAGAACGGATTTATCCAAACGTGATTGCGGAACAGTTCTACCGGGTCCTCTTTATAGTAGCTGCGCATGCGGTCACGCGACTGCTGCAACTTACGAAACAGATCGGGTAGAAACTCTGCGCCGTTTTCCACCGACGCGATGCGCAGATTGGGGAAGCGCTCGAACAGTTTTTCGTAACTCAGGGTTATCAGAAAATCGTAAGCGGCCCGCTCGATACTGAAATGCTTGATGTTGGGAGAGAAAACCCCGCCACTGAAATCCGCCGAGAACCCATCTTTCACATAGCCGTGCGTGGTATACCCTGAATCTGATGCGTGCACGACCAGCGTAATGCCCGCTTCATTCAACCGAGCCCAGAACGGGTCGAACATCGGGTCGGCCGGCGAACGTGTAGTGCCGTCTGCAAGGGTGATGGCAGAGGGGCGCATACACACGACACGCGCTCCGCGCTCCAGCGCCCAGTCCAGTTCCCGACATGCCCAGTCCACATCACAGAGGGAAATATAGGGCGCGGCGAAAATCTTATCTTGCAAATTGCAGCCCCAGTCTTCGTCCAGCCAGCGATTGAACGCAGTGAACTGCGCCTTCACTGCCTCGGTATCATGTTTGAGCAATTCCTCATAAAGCACGCCCAGTGTCGGGAATAGCCAGGCTGCTTCCAGGCCTTGCTCCTCCAGCTTCGCCAACCGTGCTTCACCGCTTATGTAGTAATCCGGCAGTGGCTCGTGTGCCTTCATCCGGTCGATGTCTGCTTCTGTCAGCTCCTTGCCATGAAGATACGGGGCAATAGAGCCGGGAAATGAAATGGGATTCCAGGTGGGGTTTTTTACCGCACGAGCGAGCTTACCGCCCACCAGGTGGTGTTGCCGATTGTCTATAGTCACCCACTGCACACAGCGTGAGCGCATATCCTTTGGCAGGTGCCGGGTAAAGGCATCATGCGACTCATAGTAATGGTTGTCCGCATCAAATGCGGGATAGGCAAGTACGTTTGTCATGGTCGAGTCCCGTAATTCAGTTCCCGAATACTATGGGCACCCGAGGTGCAGCACAATGACCGCGTCAGCCACTTTGAGTTGCAAAAAAGCATGCGGGGGACTGGCAAACGCCAGACCAGGGCGACGACATAACGGCGCCACGGCCTGATCGTATTCAACCGATTCATGATTGAAACGCACGCGGGCTCTGGGTGCGCGACAAGATCGGGTGTTGTCTAAAGCGGGATCTTGTCAAAATGTGCAGGAAATATCGGTCATTGCTGACATCTTGCACTTCCGACTATCATATCTGGCAAAGTTCAATTCACTATAACAATAGGCCAACGGAGGATCTATGACACTCAATCTGTCTGCAGATCAACTGCTTACTACCACCAGGAGTGTAAGAAAGAGGCTGGACTTTGATCGCGCTGTCAGCCGGGACATTATTCAACAATGCCTGGAAATCGCGTTCCAGGCGCCCAACGGATCCAATTTGAACACCTGGAAATGGGTAGTAGTCGATGATCCCGGGATCATTGAAAAGATAAGCGGGTTGTATAACCAGGGAACCGAAGATTTCATTGCAACGCTAGGAGATGCGGTCGGCGAAAACTATATGGGCGCTGACATACCCGGATTCCAGGGAATCAATGATTCGGTAGAGTATCTGCGACAGAATTTGCACCGCGCACCGGCGATCCTGTTTCCGTTGATATCCGGACGGGTAGAGCAGGGTGGCGTATTCTGGCAGGCCAGTTCATACGGGTCTATTCTACAGGCGACGTGGAGTTTCTTTTTGGCATTGCGCGAACGCGGCATGGGCAGTGCGTGGACAACAGCCCATTTGTGGCGAGAAAAAGAGATGGCAGAATTACTCGGCATCCCCTACGAGCGATATACCCAGGTGGGGCTTTTCCCCATCGGTTATACAAAAGGTACGCAGTTCCGCAAAGCCTACCGCAAGCCATTCGACGAAGTTGTTAGTTGGAATCAGTTCAGCCCGTGATGCATCAAACGCAGCTGCTGACGCTACATGATAAGCCTGGCCCAGCAAACACGTCTGGCCAGACACCTCAGAAAACGTAACGGAGTCTACATACAATGGGCAATAAGAAGACAGTTGAAGTATTTTTTAATAGTCTATGGACAGATCCAGAACTTGCACGCTCTTTGGCCACAGAGGATGTCACCTGGGTTACCACGCGTTCAATGCCTATTCCCGGCAATGAAGGCTCGATAGAGCATATCGGATTCGAGGCCTGCCTGAATGTCGCCAACAGCGGTAAGCAACATGACAATGGCTATTTGCCTGAGACTCTAAGTTATCCCAACCAGTTGTATCTGGAGGCGGAAGACAACCACGTTGTTTACCAATTTACCATGCAGTGCAAGACCAAAGGTGGTGTCGACTATATCAATGACTATCTGTTTCTGGTGAAACTGGTCGATGGCAAGATCGCTCGCTTCCAGGAGTATTGGGATTCCAAACAGGCTTTTGATTTATTGAACAGTTAGCAGGTGGCGCGGGCAGGCGAACTGAATCGCCGCCCGATAGTCACTCGCAAAAAGCGTTTATCTATAGCTTCAGCATACTGGCGATGTTGTTCTTCTGCATATCTGAAGAACCGCCAACAACCGGCATTCCCAACAGGTCCCGCACATTGCGCTCAATATCATAAGCATCAGAAAAGCCATAGGCACCCATCACCTGTTGACAGGCTATTGCGATCTCAACACCCGTGTCTGCGACAAACAGCTTGGCCATGGAGGTTTCCACCGAGCAGGGCATGCCTTCGTTAGCGAGCCATGCGCCATGGTAGAGCATGTGTCGAGCCGCTTGCAGTTTGGTTCGGGCAGTAACAAGCTTGTGCCGAATCGCCTGATGTTGAGAAATCGCCTTGCCGAACTGGGTGCGCTCTTTGGCATACTGCCAGGCCTCTTCAACAACAGCCCTGGCAAGGCCGTACGTCATCGCTGTGATTTCGATTTTTTCTACATCCAGCGCTCTACCAGCGAGCATCTGCCAGCCTTTATTCCAGCGGTCTGGCCCACCCACAATGGCGTCCTCAGTGAGGCGCACATCATCGAAGTAAACATCCATGGACGCGGTATATCGCAGATTGGCATGCTCAATCGGTTGCATGGAAATGCCCGGCGTGTTCGTAGGCACCAGCAGCAATGACAGGTTTTTATAGCGGGCATCGGCGTCACCACTGCGTACAAGGCAGTAGATATAGTCCGTCCAATCGGCGCCGGTACACCAGCGCTTTGCCCCATTGATGACGATCTCATTCCCGTGCTTTAGTGCCCGTGTTTCGACACTGGCAAGATCACCACCAACATTGGGTTCTGACAGGCCGTAACTCAGTAACAGTTCCCCACGGGCAATCTTCGGCAGCAACGCCTGCTTCTGAGCCTCTGATCCGTTTTCTGAGAGATTCATACCGCCATAGAAAGCTGCGTGAATGTAAGGCCCCGCAAGCGATGGACCCACCTGCGCCAGCTCCTCTATCACAGCAACTGCAGCCAGCAGATCCTGGCCAGCCCCCCCATACTCCTCGGGAATGGTTAAGCCGATAAGGCCCATCTCTGCGATTTTTTGAAACAGTTCTCGCGGCCAGCTATGGTCGCGGTCCCACAGCTGCCGTTTCTCGCGCGGGGCGTTATCCTGCACGAAGCGCCTGAGCTGACGTCGAATCTCGCTGACGTGCTCTGCCTCGGGGGTAAAAGAAGTGGGCTCCATCTTATTCTCCCGTCAGTTTAGGTGCGCGTTTCTCTCGCATGGCGGCAACCGCTTCCCGACGATCCTGATGATAGTTGGAGACACTCTCCCAGCCGATCGCAGCATCCATAGTTTGCGCAGCCAGCGCTTTCAGCGGAATGTTGATCACGGACTTTGTCCAGCGTACAGCCCAACGCGGGTTAGCCTGAAGTTTGTTCACAATGTCACTTACCTTGGAATCGAGCTCTGCAGTGGGGACAGCATAGTTGATCAACCCAAGCTCCTTTGCCTGTTCGGCACTCAGCATGTCACCTGTCATCAACAGCTCCTTGGCCTTGGCATAGCCAATAAGTTGTGGCCAGATCAAGGCGCCACCATCACCGGCTACCAGCCCCACTTTTACATGCGGATCACCAATCACGGCTTTCTCATCAGCGACAATCACGTCACACAACAGCGCAATGGTGGCACCCAAGCCAGCAGCTGCACCGTTCAGTCGACAGATTAACGGCTTCTCCATTTCAAGCAGGGTGGAAACTATGCGCTTGCCGTCCCAGGCGATATCCCGGAACTTTGCGGGATTGGCAATCTGCTCATCGAACCAATCGAAGTCTCCACCCGCACAGAACGCCCTTCCCCTTGCCGTCAGAATAATAATGTCACTCAAACCGTCGCGCTGCAGATCGGTAAAGACTCTGGCCAACTCATCATGCATAGGCCCATCCACGCCGTTGACCGGATGCTCCGATGTAATAGCGGCAGTAAGAATTCTGCCGCTGCGCTCAAACGTAAATCGGGTGTAATGCTCTGTTGTAATATCGAACGTGTTGGTCATTGTTCAGCTCCTGTTGTATAGCAGGACGTTGTGTCCCGGACACGCCTCAAAGCGCGGAGATATTTGGTTCCAGGCCAAAGAAATGGGCGCCAATCGTTTCCAGCGTTGATTGCGATACCATGATGTGGGTTTTTGCCACATGTATGTCACGGAAATGTCGCTGCAGCCTCGAACCGCGATATACAGCGCTACCACCGCCGAGGTTGTACATCTCATCGACCACACCCACAGAGCGTATCACCGCATTGGTCGTGGCAAGTCTGAGGTTGCGGCGCTGCTCTACAAGAAATGGCTGGCCGGTTATCGCAGACTCCCACATCTCCTGTAGCGTGTCGTAATAGAATAGCCTGGCACTTCTCAGATCCGCCTCCGCCTGTGCGAGCTTGATCTGTGAGACCTGTTGCTCAGCAACTGTCTTTCTGGCGCCCACGCGTTTTTTAGACAACGCCAGCGCGAGCAGCTCATCGATTGCAGCGCGCGCTATACCCAGGCAAACTGCACCTATTCCCAACGCGAGGAAGGTAAAACTCGGAAACGCATACAGCGGGGACAGCGCCTCTGCCTCCCTATTCAGGTAACCGACAACCTGATCTTCCGGTACGAACAGGCCTTCGACCTGATAGTCCAGGCTGCCTGTCCCGCACAGGCCGCTTACATGCCAGGTATCCAGAAACTGTACGTCCGACTGCGGCATCAGCACCATATGCATTCGCGGCCGGCCGTTTTGATCCAGCATGGGTTCACCGTCCTCGAAGAGCATACATCCCCCCAAGACCCAGGCGGCGTTCTGGCTGCCAGAACCCCATTGCCATTTGCCGGATACCCGGAAACCGCCTTCGGTTTTTTCGGCCCGTCCTGTCGGTGCGTACACCCCTGTTATCAACGTCTCCGGAGCGCTAAACACTTTACGCGCTGCGGACTCGGGAATCGCAGACAAGGTAGTACCCGAGGTTGCGCCGATAAAGGCAACCCAGGCGGCCGATGCATCCCCTGTAGCCAGAGTTTCAAACACCTTCGAGCTCAATGCAGGTGGCGACTCCAGTCCGCCAACGGCCTTCGGTACGCCCATGCGATAGAAACCTGCGCGCGCCAGCTCAAGGGAGATGTCCGGCGGTAACCTGCGTGCCTGCTCGATCTCGTCTCCTCTTGCGCAACACTGTTTGGCAAGATCTGCTGCGGCTTCCAACAACTTCTTTTCATCTGTCATGTGCGGCCCTTCCCATTTTCCATCCCGGTACGGCGCCTGAGTATTCCCGCTATTGCATCGGCTATTTCCTGATGGAACTCATCGCCTGTTTCAATACGCTGCACCAGCGGGTGATTCAGAGACTCCGAAAACACTGTCAGCACCTTCGCCATAACTGCAGGGTGGCCATCGCGAATCAGGCTCGCCGCCTGGCCGCGCTCGATAAACTGTCGATAGCTCTCCGTCACCTGCGACTCATGATCTCGAAACAGGTCGCGCATCGGTTTTGAGCGCTCGATAGCTGCCTGCGCAATGCGAAATAAAGCAGCGTTGTGTTTAAAAAAGTTCGCCGTATCAGCCACCCAGTTTTCGACGAGGTCGCTCAACCCCAGGTCGAGCAGGTTTTCTATTTCACATTGCTGCTGCACCAGCGCGACAAGATCACCCATAAGCTGTTCATAGGCCGCACTCAATGCCTCATCCTTGGTCGCGAAGTGGTTGTAAAAGGTCGCGGTTGCTATACCGGCGCGCGTGGCAACCGATTCAGCAGAGAAGCTCCCTGTGACGACAATTTCTTCGCGAATTGCATCAACCAGCTTGCTGCGAGTCCTCTGGGTCTTACCCGGGACCGCCTGCCTGTTTACAGTTTTGTTGTTTTTCATAATTGGAGTGTATATCCAATTTCTAGTTATGTATATGGACAGATTATCCATATTAGGATAACGTCCGTGAGCACCAAAGTTTGCAATAAGGTGGCCCGGCAATGACACATCCCTCCCTTCCCCTGTACGACGCGATGAGCACACAACGTGCAGTTCGCCGCTTGCGCGAAGACCCAATACCGGATGACGTACTCAAAAGACTCCTTCAGGCAGGTGCCTGGGCGCCAAGTGGCGGCAACCTGCAACCGTGGCGCGTGATCGTAGTCAGGGATGACCAGCGCAAGCAGCAATTGGCCCAGTTATATCAGGCCCAGTGGGCGGTGTTCGCAGCGCAGTACCAGAAGGGGCTGGCCCGGCTGACGGGTGAAGCACTTGCGAAGCAGGAACGCATCCTCGCCTCAGGCGATTACCTGTCCGAGCACTTTGCGTCGGCGCCGGTGGTGCTGGTCTACTGCTTCAACCCGAAACTGATGGCAATTACCGACAGCGATCTGGACCGACCCTCGGTCGTCGGCGGTGGATCGGTCTATCCGGCGATACAGAATACGATGCTAGCCTGTGTCAGCGAGGGTATCGGTTGTACCTTGACTACATTACTTTGCCTTGAGGAAGCCGCAATGAAGGAAATCCTCGAAATACCCAAAGATTGGCACACCTGTGCTGCCGTCCCCATCGGCTATCCGCAAGGCAAGGGGCACGGGCCCATTACCCGCCGAGCCGTTGAAGAGCAGTGTTTCGCGGATAGATTTGGTGACCCGCTCGTGTTCCAGGTTACACCCCCGTAGTAGCGCATGTGTAATAAGTGACCGGGGCGCAGCCAGAGGGAGCAGTTCACCGAACTTCCCGAGATTAGTCACTGGTCTGCAAATCCATTAGACTTGAGCTCGATCCACACGAGTATCTTGTACTAGACATGGGTCCAAGGACAGGATCGCCCCCGCGTCATCACTCTGATTCTTCCTCTGAGACGCCGTCGCCGGGCAGTGTTTATCCACTGCTTACAAATCCAATAACAGTGAGGCAAGATCAGGCGATTCCTACTAACGCATATATCGCCGTATTGAAGATGCAATGATAAAACACACTCCTTGGCTACTCGCCACCCTCACATTACTTTGCCTCACGCTGCATCAAGCATCTGCCCAGGAGGTATTGATCGGGCCAGAGGGAGATTGGGTAAACCAGCAAAACGTGGGGCTGCCCGAATCAATACCCAACGCAGATATCGACAACGGCGTTCACTACCTTTTGTACGACGAGCAAATACTGATTGACGACAATGAACCGTCAAAGGATTACGAGCACTACACGGAGTTAGTCGTAAACCAGAAAGGGCTGGAGTATGCCTCACAGATACAGGTTCAGTTCGACCCGATCTATCAGTCACTAAAATTTCACAAGCTTCAAATCGTTCGCGGCGACAGCGTTATTGACAAGCTGCAGACTGCGCATTTCAACCTGCTGCAACGCGAGGATGAACTTGAGGAACTGATTTATAACGGAAGGCTGACAGCAAGTGTCATTCTGGACGATGTCCGCGTCGGGGACATCATCGATTACAGTTACACCATTGAAGGCGACAACCCCATATACGATGGAATCTTCTCTTACCGCATATTCACGCAGTGGGGAGTGCCCCTGGAGAAGCAGTACTTTCGCCTGGTGTCCAGGCGAAGTGCACCGCTCCATATCAATACCCTGGACACGGATCTTTCCGTCTCAGAAAACCAGACCCCGGATGCCGTAGAGTATATTTTTGAAGCAACGGACCTGGAGCCTCTGGTTACCAACAGCGAAGCGCCTGACTGGTACTCTCCTTACGGCGTCATTTTCTTTAGCGAATCTGCTCAGTGGTCTGATGTAGTCAATTGGGCGCTCCCTCTGTATGAAGAGGCTTTAGTTAACAGACAGGGTGTGAAAGCTATTGCAGCTGCCATCAGCGAATCGGCAGCTGATAAAGAACAACAGATTGTCGAGGCGCTGGTATATGTTCAGGAGGAAGTTCGTTATATGGGAATAGAGGCTGGTGTGAATTCTCACCGCCCCAGTCCCGCATACGAGACTCTGAATAGACGCTACGGTGATTGTAAAGATAAAGCGGTTCTCTTCATTGCCATACTCGATGAGCTCGGTATCAAAGGGTATCCCGCTCTGGTAAATACCCAGATTACAAAACGTCTAGGACAGTTTCCTCCTTTTCTCAACGCCTTCAATCATGTCATCGTTCACGTCGAGCTTGATGACAAATCATTCTGGCTGGACCCGACACGCCAGTATCAATATGGCGACATAAGTGAAGTGTTCCAACCGGACTATGGCTTTGCCCTGGTGGTCAGACCAGGCGAGGCCGGACTTTCGGAAATGGATATCGAGGCCTCAGAATCAGGACTGATCGTTCACGATGTATTCGATTTAACCAAAGGCACGGGAAAAGACGCCATATTCACCAGCAAAAGTGAGTACATTGGTCATCGGGCTGAACTACTGCGACATCAGATTGAATCAAGCGGCCTGGCTGCAGTAGAAACCAGTTTCACAGATTTCTACCAAAACTATTACTCTGGTATTGAACGAATTGGCGACATTGCGGTTGACACTAAAGCCTCCGGAGGACGGCTGGCAGTAACTGAAGAATTTAGAATTACAGATTTTTGGGAGACCGACGAAGACAACAACCGGTATGAGGCCAGCTTTTATGCAAACCTGGTGTCCGTCGAGCTCCAAAAGCCCGATCAACTGAATAGAAATTCGCCCTACAGCCTGAGTTTTCCGAACAGCATATGGCAGGAGATAGAAGTAAAGCTGGCCGACGGCGAATGGCAGTTCGACGATGAGAGTTTCGTCGAGGACAATGATTTTTTCCTTTATACATTCAATGTCGAGTTTGACGAAGTCCAGTCGACCCTGTTGCTGAAGTATCATCTGAAAATGAAAACGGATCACGTAGCGGTCGATGATATACAACGCTATCTCGATGCGCGTGATCGGATGAATGAGTATACAAGCTACGGTGTCTTCAACTACATTGACCCCGCATTGGCTGCATCAAACGAAAACGAAGAGCGCGATTTCAAGTCCATAATTTTCATGTGCGCTTACCTCGGTTACATCCTGGCATTACTCTATGCGGTCATAAGCTGGCGCCTGGAAGTACGTGGTAAAAAGGAAACCCACGAAACCAGGTTTTATCCCGTTCCCATTTTGAAGCTATGGGTTCTCTCTGTAGTCACTTTCAGCGTCTACACCGCATATTGGTTCTACCGAAACTGGAAGTATGTAAAGACTAAGGAAGGGAGCTCGATAATGCCTATTGCTCGCAGCATTTTCTCCTTTGTCTGGTATTACCCGCTCTACCAAAAGCTCGTCGCCGAGCAGACAGAAAACCCTCAGAAGCACGATCTGCCACCGAAGTGGCTCGCTATCCTGATGGCGATTTTGTATTTTCTGGCTGAACTGCTAGGCGGGTTAAGCTATGTGGGCACACCCTTGATGCTGATAGCGCCGCTGCTGCTTGTGCCGCTTGCAAATTATATAAATCATATCGCTCAGCCCGACGATACGACAAGTATCGAGAACTCACGATGGAAACTCAGACACTATTTCCTCGCCGTGTTTTTTATCCCGGTAATCGTTTTCAGTTACGGCAGCGAAATCAACCTTCTGCCCAGCAGCAAGGTCGTCGATGGACGTTTCGTCTGGCAACACGATCTTAAGTTTATGCAACGCAAAGGTATCGTTCCTGCTGATGAAAATATCATTCTGTTCTACAGTGACGCCACTTTCGATATTCGAGAAGACGGCAGTGGCTTCACAGAGAAAGAGGTTTTCTCCTACTGGGTTGACGATGACGGTGCCGTCCAGGTGCGTCGTAAAAAATTCGCAGATGTGAAGAACATCAGAACTAGTTTTGCCACCGCCACAGGTGAGAACACGACTTTCACAATCGTGGGTACAGACGCAACCGAGTTTGTGCTCTACGCATCGACTGAGGCCGCGGCGGATAAAGAATTTGATAAACGGTTACGCAAACAATGGCGGCTGGCCAGAGGTAGCCAAAAGTCAGCCCTTTAGGTCAGAGCGAGCTTGCTAGGCTGCCTTAAATTGCATTCGATACTAACTCGTTAAACTGACTGGATAACAATACGCACTACCACCTTGACCTCTCTTGTTGTGCTTGAGTGCTTCGATATACTGCAAGCTCAATCACAAAATGGATACTAGCCAGCGATGAGCACTATTCATCCCCTTGACTACGATCTCGAGGCTGTCAAAAAGGAGTGGATCGGCAAACTGATTAGCGAGTCAGCGGGTCGCTACCCCGTGGAGTACGATCCCATCCGACGCCACTGTCATATGGTGGGCGATTTGAACCCGGCCTTTCTCGATCCAGAAGCGGCCAAAGCAGGCCCCTATGGCGAGGTGATCGCGCCCCCATCGATGCTACCAACCTACTTTGCCTCTGGCGGGCCGTGGCCACCGATGGAGAAACATAACGCGGATTCTGACACGCCGTTGTTTACGTTTGGTGTACCTACACCGGGTGATCGCGGCATCAATATGGAAGTGAGCTGGGAGTTTCTTGAGCCAATTCGTGTCGGCGATATGTTGCGTCTGGAACTGCACATCGCTGATATTTTCAAGAAGCCGATAAAGCTCGACCCGCATGCAATCTGGATTGTGGTGGAGACCTCTTTTATGAATCAGCACGATGCCATTGTCGCAAAATGGCGCAACACAATGCTGGTGCATCGCGCGCCGGAACAGGTCGCCAGAGATGCTGAACGCGAAGCTGCACACAGCGGAGGTGAGGCATGAATAACATCGATTACACCGCAGAACGCTACTGGGAAGACGTTGCCGTAGGGGAGGAGTTGCCCGGCTTCAGTATCGAACTGGACGCCACGCAAATGGTGCTGCAGGTGAGCGGTTCTCAGGATTGGAACCTGGTTCATCACGACACCGAGTTTGCCCAGGAGAGCGGTATGACTGGCATTTTCTACAACACAGGCTGGACCACCGGCATGCTGGGCCGCTTGCTCACGGATTGGGCAGGTCGCAGCGGCTGGGTGGAGAAACTCAGTTTTCAGATGCGCGGAATGAATGGCTCTGGTGCGGTGGTACGAGCCCACGCCAGGGTGACAGACAAGCGCATGGATGACAGTCGCGCATTGATAGACCTGGACATTTTTCTGGAGAATGATCAGGTGGGTGTCACCACACCAGGCAAGGCCACAGTCAGGTTGCCCAGTAGGACTAACGCGGCTCAGCAGTCATGAACATACCCGAAGATAAAGCTACACCCAACGGCCCACTTCACGGCATCAAAGTGCTCGATATTGGCAGTATGGTCGCCGCACCACTGGCAGCGGGCATACTGGCGGATCAGGGCGCTGAAGTGATCAAAGTGGAAACGCCTGGCATCGGTGATTTGACGCGCTATGTCGGGGCGACCTGCAATGGCGTGAGTTCAATTTTCCAGGGCGTGAATCGAGGCAAGCGCAGCATCGCTATAGATCTGAAATCGGAATCCGGTGTGGAGATACTGCATCGCATGGTTCGGGAAGTGGATGTCATCATCCACAATTTTCGCCCTGGCGTAGCGGATAGACTGCAAGCCGATTACAGCACGCTTTCAGCCATCAACCCGGAGTTGATCTATGTGTCAGTGAGTGGCTTCGGACACGAGGGGCCGATGGCGCAAAAAGCAGCGTACGACAATGTTGTGCAGGCCTTCGCTGGCGTCGCCATGAGCCAGCGCGATGCGCAGACAGGCGAGCCCGCACAGTACAAGCACCTGTTTGCCGATAAGCTGACTGCAATGATGGCGAGTCAGGCCATTACCGCTGCGCTGCTTGCTCGTGAACGCGGTGCGGGTGGTCAGCAGGTGAAGCTGTCCATGGTAGACGTGGTAACCAATTTCATGTGGCTGGATGCGGCCGGCACTGCAACATTCAAGTCAGACAACGCCGATCCCGGCATGCAGATATCGAAGGATTCCAGACTCATCAAGTTCAAAAATGGCTACGGCCAGGCAGCGCCAGTGTCTGATAGCGATTTTCACGGTTGGTGTGCCGCATTTGGTGTCGACTCCAGTGACCCTCGCCTGGCGACAGTCATTGAGCGCCTGCAACATGAGGACATGGTCAACAATGTCAGCAGCCAGATTTTTGAACGCGGGCTGAACCTCGATGCCGATGAGACACTGGCAAAACTCGATGATGCCGATGTGCCCTGCGCCCGTGCAAACGAGTTACATGAGTTACCCGCGAATCCACAAATGCAGGCGAATAAGTTGTTTGTTGAAAGCGAGCACCCCACAGCCGGCCCTATTGTTGAACCGCGAAATCCGGTGAATTTCAGCAAGACGCCGTCGGGTTGTGGTTTCCCAAGCGTAGCGCTGGGAGCGAACACAGACGCTATCCTGAGTGAGCTGGGTTTTGATAACGACGAGATTCAGCGCATGAAAGAATGCGGTGCGGTAATGTAGATCGGGAAAGGGTACGACAAATGCCAGTTTGGGAAAGCAGCCGTTTACCGCGTCTTACTGCGCTCTCATCGTGTTAAATAGAAGTGCTGTTATTGTTGGGGAAAGATCAACTCACTGGTATCAAAACCGAGCTCATCTGCACGCGCAACAAAGTGCTCAATCAACTCCGGCGCAACGCTGGGCGTGCGGGACAAAAACCATAGATACCCCGTGTCGGGCCCAGAGACGAAGGCGTACTGGTAACTTTTTTTATCCAGCTCAAAAACTACATACGATGCGTAGAAGGGGCCAAAGAAACTGACTTTCAGATACCCCTCGCTGCTGTCATCGACAAAATATGCCTTACCCTCGGCCTCTTCCCACTGACCCTCTTCAGCTGAAAAACCCTTATTAACGACACGTATTCCGCCGTCGTCGCGCAGGGCATACTCTGCTGTGACATTTTCAAGCCTCCGCTCAAACGAGTGGTCCAGCCTGGCGATTTCGTACCACTGGCCGAGATAGCGGTCGGCTTCGAAACCCTGCACCGGCGCAACCGACTTGGGGTAGCCGAGGCAGCCGCTGACAAGAAGCGCAACCAGTAATGGCAAGAGGTTCCTGATTGTGGGCAAAACAAACGCATTGTTCGCAGTAGTCATCTGCTGTTCAGTCTCGGTATCTGTAGTAACAGGGGGAATACTACAGCCCAGACAATAAAAATGATAATGGGGCCAAAAAGCGCAGATTCGAACGCAACGCTAGTGAGGCGTGTTCCCGCGATAAAGGAGGCTGTGCCACCAACACCGCCCAAAAGCGCTGCTAGTACAAAGCGGCCTTGCAGGCTGGAGAAAGCATGCATTAACGTCGTTCCCAGCACAGGCCACAAACAGAAAAGCCATAAGGGCGGTAGTGCTGCTCGTCCAGCCACATTGAATACGCCGAAGTAGAACACCAGTTGATCGACGATCGCACCTATCAGAGCTACCTGAGCAATGACCTTCACCTCTTGATAGCCTTTGCCCATCAACGCGAAATGAATCGACAGATGTAGAACCGCCACAATAGGCGCAATTATCGCCGATTCAGTGGTCACGATCACAAACCAGGTGATGTTAAACAGTAATCCGTTGACGATGGTATACAACATAGCCTGCCCAGTACTCAATCCAGCGAATGACATGTACCAGCGACTATCGCCAGCGGCGGTAACAGAACCTGCTCTATCATGACTGCTTTCCCGGCTTGATCTGTCGGTTGGTTTGATTGCCCAGAGAAACTACTACCTATGGGAAAAGTTTTGACACTTGGCGGTTATACGCAACGTCACTGAAGTCAGATCAGTATGTTATTTCGGATACCCATGGCCCCTCGCCTGACGAAACGCCGCAGCGGCTTCCGGCTGGTTGTCCAGCTTCATATGCGTGAGGCCCATATTGTAGTAGATCAGGCCTTCAATAGCCGGGGGGTAGCTGAGCGCCTCTTCAAACAATGCCAACGCTTCCTCGTACCTGCCTTGCAGGTAATAGGTGTACGCAAGGTTACTCGCCATGCGCTGGTTGTCGGGCTCCATATCCAATGCCTGTCGATAGATCACCTCGGCATCCTCTAACGCCCCGGACGAACCGTAATGGTTGCCAAGCCAGTCGAGGTGATCCAATTCTGCAGCATCGAGCGCGCGCAGCTTTTTCGAGTACTCAACTTTCAATGCAGTATTACCGGTGTTGTGAGCATTGGCAGCGGCTATTTTCAGCAGCGCAATATCATCGGGTACCAGCAACAATCCATCCTCCGCCTGGCGTAATGCTTTGGCGTAGTCCAATCGGCGAAAATAGTGATCTGCTAATACTGTATTGGCGTCCTGGACGTAATCAGGGTACGCCAGAAGCCGCTTGTACAACTTCTCAGACGCATCCATTTTCCCCTGCAGCTCCAGCGTAAAAGCCATTTCGCGCAGCAGGGAATAGTCGTCGGGATCAATGACTAAGCCGCGCTGCAGGGCTGCTGCGGATTCATCTAATCTACCCGCAGCTTGTAAGGCAGCAGCCAGTGCCAGCCACGTAATGGTGCGGTCTTTATCAACCTTCGCTACCAATTTGTATTGCTCGGCCGCTGCACTGTAGTTTTCCATACTGTAGAGAACCTGCGCGTAGGTTCTTCTCGCATAAATATCCCCGGCCTCTATGGCCAGAGATTTCTCCAGCACCTGTAGCGCCAGTTCATAGCGTTGCTGGCGCTGATATAGCAGAGCTATCGGGTGCAATATATGGGTTTGTTGATGCTCTTCATACAGCTGCTCATAGAGCTGCAATGCGATGTCGTCCTGACCCGCATTTTCGTAACAACGCGCAAGATTCAGGAGCTGAAAATAGCCCATGGCAATTTTTCCGGGCAATGCATCACAGATGGCCTTTGCCGCCACCGAATCGCCCAGCCCAAACAGTATTGCCGCATACTCCATATTCGCCAGCAGCGAATACGGCCAGTACTCGACTGCCGTTTTGATGTAACCATAGGCCTCTTCGTACTTGTCCTGATAGCGCAACACAGAGGCCAGACCGATCAGCCCTTCAGAATTATTCGGCCGCTTTTCCAAAGACATACGGTAATAGCTGCCAGCCTGCTCGAACTGGTTTACCAGTATCAGCGTATTGCCTTTGGCACTGTAGGCAATATTATTCTCGGGGTTCAAGCGGATCGCCTTGTCGTACCACGCCAGTGCTTCCTCTATGTGTCCCAGTGCCCTATAGGCTTTGGCAGTGCGTATTAAGAGGTGGTAGTTCGGTGGCAGCTTAGCGGCAGTCTCCTCGTATCTGTCGATCAGCTCGCGGTTCATTCCAGCTTCGATGTAAGTGTCAAACAGCTCCTCGTATGGCGCGCGGTAGTTCGGCGTCAGCTCAATCTGTTTTTCATAGGCACTCACAGCCTCATCAAACTCACCTGTGGCTCGCAGCAGTCGGCCATTTAGCATATTGAGGGAGGGGTACTCGGCGGAAAGCGTTTGTAGTGTCGCGAGATAGCTTTTCGCGCTGGCGTAATCTTCTATCTGCAGAGCGAATTCAAAAGCAAAGAGATAACTGAGTGGCAGCTTCGAATAGGTTTGCACAAATTTTGTCTGCGCTGACTTCACCGCCTCTACATCGCCAGACGCCAACGCCCGGTCTAGTTCAGCAATCCACTGCAGCGGCGTGATCGGCTCGTCAGCCTCCATCGCGGCTCCTGCCGTGGATTCAGGGGCAGGTGTAGATTCGCTCAAGGACTCTGGCGCAGCGTCTGTCGGATCGACACCCTTTTCGACAGCAAAGCTCTCATCCAACCCCGCTTCCTTCGATATTGCCAGGCGTAGCCTGCTGACAGCGGGATGCTGCAAAGCGCTATCGGATATATTGCCGATGAATCGCTTCGCCATTCTGATATCGCCCTTGCTGTAAGCAATCTCGGCTCGCAACAACGCCGTATCGTCAGCAAACAGGTGCTTGGAACGTATCTGCCCCAGCGCGGCTTCGGCCTGAGCCAGCTGCCCGGAAGCACTGTAGATGTGGACCTTTCGCAACTGCAGAATTGTATTGTGAGGACACTGTGCTATCACCTCATCCAACAGTTCCAGCGATTTGCTGTATTGGAAAAGCTGCGCGTAGATTGAGGATTGCACGAATTTTAAGTGCGGATTGTTAGGCTGCCTGGCCAGTGCCTGGTGTATTCGTTCAATAGAACGCTCGATATCCAGGACTGCCAGATCTTGAACCACAGCTTGCAGAACACGTTCAGTCGTGTCGTCAACGTGCGAGCATTCGTCCTGCTCCACCGCACCCGAATCGAGGCGGTCATTGCGCACGGTGAGCAGATCAAGTAAGCCACCCTGTTCAAAAGACAAGTTTTCAGTTTGACCTTCGGCACTTGATAACGGCGGCGAATGTTCTTGGGCCATTGCCCCATCGATAGGCAACAGCGGGAGCCCCAGAGCAAGACACAGTAAAGCGCAGCAAACGGCGCGGCTATGTACAAACAGGTTTCGACCTACCTCGAATAACTCCACTTGAACCTCCCTGGCTCACCCTGATTGAGAACTTTCCAATTGTCGCCTCATAACGCCTGACGCTGGAACTGCGCTGAAATCACATATCAGGCCACCCTGTTTCGATACTACCGAATACGCCAACACTGTGACACCGGTGGCCAAAATTGATAGATTGCAGTTTGAGGGCACAAGCGGCCCGTAACAGACTTCGCAGGCTCTATTACCCGAATGCGAAATTCATATGAAATGGCTGGGCCAGCCGCGCCTGTAATCTGCGTGTTGGCCCGCATTGACAGAACGACAAGGGCTGAGCATGTCTAACTACCAAAGCAACTGGCAAAACTGGCAGAATGATCCCGAGGGTTTCTGGGCGGAAGCGGCGGCGTCGCTGGTCTGGACCAAGCCCTGGCAACAGGTGCTGGATACATCTACGCCACCGTTCTATCGCTGGTTTGTCGGTGCAGAAACCAATACCTGCTATAACTGTGTCGACCGTCATGTAGACGAAGGGCGCGGCGAGCAGGCGGCATTGATTTACGACAGCCCGGTAACAGATACCATCCGCACCTATACCTTCAGCGAGCTGCAAACTGCAGTAGCTCGCTTTGCCGGGGTTCTGGCCGGGCTGAACGTAACAAAGGGTGACAGGGTGGTGATCTATATGCCCATGATCCCTGAA
The DNA here is from genome assembly GCA_902705825.1 of Halioglobus japonicus. Lineage (GTDB taxonomy): Bacteria > Pseudomonadota > Gammaproteobacteria > Pseudomonadales > Halieaceae > Marimicrobium. Next base: position 60,235 of record CACSIL010000034.1, read on the forward strand.
ACAGCCATCGCGATGTTAGCCTGCGCCCGAATCGGCGCTATTCACTCGGTCGTATTTGGTGGTTTTGCAGCAGAGGAGTTGGCCAAGCGCATCAACGATGCAGCGCCCAGAGTCATACTTTCAGCATCACACGGCATAGAACCCAACAGGGTGGTGGAGTACAAACCGCTGCTTGATGAAGCTATTGCACACGCTAGCAGCAAGCCAGAGCATTGCGTCATTTTTCAAAGGGATAACAGTAACGCCAAGCTGGTAGCAGGCAGAGATCTGGATTGGCAGCAGGCAGTCAACGACGCCGAACCGGCTGAGTGCGTGCCGGTAGCTGCGACCGATCCACTCTATATTCTGTATACCTCCGGTACTACCGGCGTGCCCAAAGGCGTGGTGCGCGACAACGGCGGCCATATGGTCGCGCTGAAATGGTCAATGGAGAATATTTACGGCGCCGTCCCGGGTGAAGTGTACTGGGCGGCATCGGATGTTGGCTGGGTAGTGGGGCACTCCTATATCGTCTACGCGCCATTACTGAATGGCAACACGACAGTAATGTTTGAGGGCAAGCCCGTGGGAACGCCGGACGCCGGCGTATTCTGGCGGGTGATAGAGCAGCACAAGGTAACAACATTCTTCACCGCTCCCACTGCATTTCGTGTGATAAAAAAGGAAGACCCGGACGGCAAACTACTGAGTCAATACGACACAAGCTGCCTGCGAGCGCTATTTCTTGCGGGGGAGCGTGCCGACCCCGATACCATTCAATGGGCTCAGACGCAGCTTCAGGTGCCGGTTATCGATCACTGGTGGCAGACGGAAACGGGCTGGCCACAGGCGGCAAATCCGCTGGGCCTCGGTCTACTGCCCGTAAAACACGGCAGCGCCACAGTGCCCGTGCCAGGCTTTGACATTCAGGTGCTGGACGAAACAGGCCGTTCGTTGCCTTCAGGAAAGACCGGCGCTCTGGCGATCAAACTGCCTCTGCCGCCGGGTTGCCTGCAAACACTGTGGCAGGACGATGAACGTTTTGTCGATTCCTACCTGTCAGAGTTTCCCGGTTACTACGCAACAGCCGATGCCGGATTTATTGATGAAGACGGGTATGTTCATGTGATGAGCCGCCTCGATGATGTGATGAATGTTGCCGGACACCGTTTATCAACCGGGGGGATGGAGGAGGTCATTTCCAATCACCAGGCGATTGCAGAGTGCGCTGTGCTCGGGGTGAAGTGCGAGATTAAAGGGCAGGTTCCAGTGGGCCTTGCAGTACTCAAAACAGGTACGGATATAACAGAGGCACAGTTAGAGAAAGAAGTGATTGCAATGATCCGTCACGACATCGGGCCGCTGGCAAGCTTCAAAGTGTTGCGTGTAGTAAAACGTCTGCCGAAAACACGTTCGGGGAAAGTTTTACGTGGCACCATGCGAAAAATTGCCGATGGCGAAAGCTACCCCATGCCGGCCACTATCGATGACCCGGCTATTCTCGATGAGATCGCTACGGTGCTGAGCACTGTTAACGTCGACTAACGCCGATGAGCGCCCTATGTTGGGCGCCCTAAGCCGTCAAGCTACACAGGTTCGCCCGGTGCAACAGAAGGATCACCCGGCAGCTGAATAAGCTCGATTCTCACACCGTCGGGATCGGTAATATAGATAAGCTCAACGCCCATATCAGCCTGACCCACGCGCGTGTGCTCCAGCACCACGCCATGGTACTCGGTGACTTTGGCAAGCGCCTCACCAACGTCTGACACGCGCACGGCGAGGTGTGTCAGTCCCAGCCTGTTGAAATCGCCTCTTTCGCCAGTACCCGAGGGCGGCGGTGCATCAAACTCCATCAATTCCAGACGCATATGATCTCTCTCAAGAAAGTGAGAACGAAGCTGAATCTCCGGCGCGTCCATTTCAATGAGCGGGCCAACTTCAGCGCCCACGGCCGTGCGAGAAACCTCCACAAAACCCAGCACCTGTGTATAGAACGCTATAGAACGGTCCAGGCTCGACACGCAAATACCCAGATGAGAGAAGTGTTGGATGCTCATGTTATTACCCTTTTATTATTCCGGCAGGCGCGCTGCTGTTGCTTGAAGAATATGCCTATAGTTGTGGCGCGATACGATTCAGTTTCCCCGCGCTGGTACCACCATCGGCGATAAACTCTGCACCGGTACTGAAGCTCGATTCATCACTCGCCACGAATGCGATCATCCGGGCGATCTCCTCCGGCATACCAACACGCGGCAGTGCCGAATCCGTATAGAAGGTGCTCGCTTCCTCCACCGATATCAGCTCGGAGGCGTGCATAGGCGTGTAGATACCGCCGGGGTGAACGCTGTTCACCCGTATCCCATACTTGCCCATTTCGATGGCTGCGGCTTTGGTCATACCCCGCACAGCCCATTTGGTAGCAGAGTAGGCGGTCAGGCTGTTCATAGACTGCAGGCCATCAATAGAGGAGACATTGACGATGGCGCCACCACCTGCCTCTTTCAGTGCTGGAAACACCGCTCGCATACCCAGAAAGACACCGAGTTGATTGACTCTGAAGCTCGACACAAACTGCTCCTCTGTCATATCGAGGACGGTAGCCTGGATCAGAATGGCTGCATTGTTCACCAGGACAGAGAGCACTCCGAATTCACAGGCCGCGCGCAGCGTCGCTTCCCAATCGGCTTGCACACTGACATCCAGTTTCTGGAAAATGGCGCGCTCACCCAGCTCCGCCGCCAGCGACATTCCCTCGGACTCCAGTACATCGGCAATCACTACTTTGGCCCCGCGCTCCACCAGCAACCGCGCAGTGGCTTCACCAATACCGCGCGAGCCTCCAGTGACTATCGCCACCTTGTCGTCAAAGCTGTAGGCCAAAGGAAACTCCTATCGGAAGTGCGAGATGATGTCGTTCGCGAATTGTCGAATACCATCAATCTTCTGCTCAAGTGTCGGGTTTTCACCGTGGTAGAACACCCAGGGCATGGTGAGCAGGTGGCTCACACCACCTTCGTGCAATCGTTTATAACCCTGCAGCTCCCAGGCGTCGTTCGCAGACGCCATGACATCGAAAGGCAGGTGGCTTCTACCGTACTCACTGCGGTAGTTTTGAATAGTGGCCACCGTTTGCAGAATCTCGTCGGTGGATTGCAGATCGCTGAGCCAGCCGTCACCCAGACGCGCAGCTCGTCGATGAGCCGCATCCGATATTCCTCCCACCCAGACAGGTATGGGAGCAGATGGTGCGGGGTTCATCTCAAGGCGGTCAAAGTCATAATATTTGCCGTGGTACTCCACCATCTCACCGGACCATAACAGTGGCAGAATCTCCAGAATTTCGTCGCAGCGTTTGCCGCGTGTGTGAAAATCCTGCTCCATCAGCTGATACTCGTCCTTGCTCCAGCCCACGCCAACGGTCAAAGTGACCCGGTTGTCGGAAAGCGCTGCCGCCGTGCTGACCGCTTTGGCCACCTGAAACGGGTTGCGAATCGGCAATACAAATACATTGTTGGTGAAACGCAGGCGTTTAGTGACCGCAGCACAGGCGCCAATTGCTACCCAGGGGTCGGGCCAGTCCGAAAAAGCCTCCCAGCGTCGCTCGCCGTTTTCTGTGTAGGGGTAGGCTGTTTTGATCGTCTCGGGATGTACAATGTGGTCGGAAAAAGCAATCGTATCCCAGCCACTTTCATCGGCGGCCTGCGCCAGTGGCAAAATCTCCTCTATTTGGCTGAACGCCATCGGAATCACAAACTTCATACGGCATATTCACTCTTGGGTTATGAAAAAAGGCGGCGTAATCGCCGCACAAGACCTGATCTAGAAAAAATTCATTCTAACAGCTGCACCGTAACGGCGACCCGGCACATAGTCCAGTAGACTCATCNTGCCCGGGCTGCTCAATGTCACGCTGGAGAGAAAGACATCATCCTTATCAGCCACATTTTCCACAAATAATTCAACCTCATAGCGCCCCTCGCGACTGCTCCACAGCGCCCTCAAGTCCGTTATGAAATACGATTCCACCTTGTCAATTTCCAGATTCTGCGGGCGCCGATAAAAGTCATCCCGATAACTGGTCTGGGCAGTAAACAGAACCTGGCCCAGGTCATCCAACGGCAGGTTGTATTGCGCCACGAGGCTGCCGCTCCACTTGGGCGCATCCGACAACTCATTACCGGAGAGATCCTGAGGTTTCTCAGCGGTACACCCGGAATCCACGGTCGTTACCGGCTGGTACGGATCCTGCGAACAGAAACTGTCGAACTCTGTATCCATATATCCCAGTGAAGCCAACAGAGTCATGTTCTCAATCGGGATATACTGCACATCCATTTCGAGGCCTTTGATGGTGGCATCGGCAGCATTTTCCACCAACGGCAGGGCGTCGATGAGCTGAGTTACCTGCAGATCCTTATAGTCGTAATAGAACGCAGCGGCATTCAGCTGCAGGCTGTTATCCAGCCAGCGTGACTTCAGGCCAATTTCATAAGCATCCAACTGCTCCGGCTCAACCTTGCCGGTGGAGCCATCGGCAATCTGCTGAAGCTTACCCGCCTTGTAACCGTTGGCGTACTTTGCATAGGCCATCACGCTATCGTTAATACTCCAGCGGACGCCGAACTCCCCGGTCGTTTTCGAGAAGTTCTCGCTACCGGAAAACTCACCCTTGGAGAGATCGAGGTTTAGCGGAATCTCCACACCGGGCGAACCCAGAGGAAACCCGGTAGGGGCAAACAATTGCTGGTCACCAGACAACTTGGTTTTGTCTTTGTTTTCCCGAATGCCCCCAAAGACGACGACATCCGGTGCCGAGTCGATCACCTGGGAAAGATCGTATTCCATACTTAAAAAGGCAGCCCGGGATTCATTGTCCGTCGATTGTGGGGAATCACCCACAATGTTGATCCCCAGACCACTGTCAACAGCGATGCCCTGCAGGGATACATCTACATCCATATTGAAATCGGAATAGAACACACCGGCAATCCAGCTTAGTGCGCCATCACCGCGCGAACTGATCCGGAACTCACCCGTAGTTTGCTTGCGCTTGAACTCGTTGATCGTATCCAGTATTGCAACCTCGGTACCGTCGGCGTCGATCAGAATATCGATGTCGCTATCTGTTCTCCCCGCTATCAGAAACAGCTCGATGTCACCCAGTACTGGCACACTATCGAGGTTCCATGTGACATCGCCATCCACCCGATGCAAACTGGAGCCGCCATTGTTGCCAAACGGGTTGTTCACATTGTTCCCAATAATACCGGAGTTGACCTTGGTGACGTCATTGACTGGCAGGTTTGTAACGCCAAGCTCTTCCAGTAAGCTGCCGCGGCGGATTTCAAGCGGTTGGGAATTGACCTGCTGGTCGTGGTTATCTTCCTGATAGATATACCGCAGGCCCAGCGAGATATCCTCGGTTGGCTCGGAAGTCAGGTAGACCCGATACCACTGGCGTTTTCTCGCATTGGGATCATCATCGCCAGAAGCCGCCAGGTTGTCATACGTGGCCTCAATATCGTCGTAGGCAAAGGCGGCACGCATAGCCAACTTTTCGCCCATCAGTGGTGCGTTGACATAGCCCCTGACCAGCTGCCCGGTGTTACTGTCTTCGGTCTCGCGCACCTGATAGTCAATCGAGCCGGAGTACGAGTCTTCTGGCTTCTGCCAACGAACATCAATCGCACCCGCTGTGGCGTTGCGACCGAACACGGTTCCGGACGGGCCGCGCAGCACTTCAATAGACGACAAATCGTAATAGGGTGATTCTATCCCGGTCTCGGCGATGAACAAGCCGTTGACGTGCTGTGCAACCGGCTGCGGTGCGTTACTGCCCTGATAGCCCGCCGCGGCAATACCCCGAATACTCAGCTTTTCCGGCGTCTTCGCAACGATATTGGGAATAATATTCGCGATGTCGCGGACGTTGAGTATATTCAGTTCCTGAATAAGCCCAGAGGACAACGGAGAGACAGAGGCCGGTATATCCTGCACCAGTTCCTTGCGTTTGGATACGGTGACCACAACTTCTTCAAGCATCATCCCGGGGCTCGCCTGCCGGGTGCTGGCAGCCGCTGGTTTTGTAGATTCTGTTTCGCTGGCCGCTTCTGCCGGCGGCAGAGTGGTTAGTACGGTGCCAACTGCCAGACTGAGTGCGATACGGTTAATATTATTTTTATTGCTTATCATTTTTTACCTACCTGGTCCGAGGACTCGTTGTTATGTGTCGTTTTTGCGTGGCAATCAGGGCATGAATTCTCCGCCGTTCACATCCAGGCTGGCACCGGTGATCACTTTGGCCATCGGTGAAGCCAGAAAAATCACCGCGTTGGCACAGTCAGCATCATCGGGGATTTCACCCAGAGGAATATTCTTGGCGACCTCACCTTTGATCGCCTCCAGCGTGGTACCACTGGCGTCCGCAGCTACTTGTAGGCTGCGCTCCACCGCATCACCCCACATCCAGCCCATAATGACGGAGTTCGCGCGGATACCGTATTTGCCCAACTCAACTGCGAGTGATTTGGTCGCGCCTAACAGCGCGCCCTTGGATGCGACATATGCGCCCTGATTCTCCAGCGGCTTGCGAAATATCATCGAATTTACATTCACAATCGATGCATTGCCGGAAGCCTTCAGTGCGGGCAGCGCACTCTGCGTGATACGCATGGTACCCAGCAGATTGACATCCAGCGGTCCCTGCCACTCATCGAGGTCGGCATCCTCAAATGCGACATAAGGCCCGGGGTTATACGCGCTGTTCAATAGCGCATCCACGCCACCGAACGCTTCGACGGTTTTGTTAACAAGATTGGTGCACTGAGCTGGGTCAGTAATGTCCGTGGGCACAGTGATCAGGCGCGCCGCATCTACGCCAAGCTCGGCACTTAATGTCTCCAGATACTCCTGATTACGACACGCCAGAGCAACCTTCGCGCCCTCGCGCAAGCAGGCTCTCACAAGCTCTTGCCCCAGACCGGGGCCGACACCGGAGATAATTACAGACAGGCCATCGAGCAGCATTACCTAACCCTCATCCGTTTCGTTGAGTTTCAGGGGTGCCATTTCCCTGGCCTCTGCCTCGCGGGCCGCCAGCACAGCAAGTGTTTCAGCACTTGTCGCTTCCCACGCAGCCCTGGCCTCTTTCCAGCCTGCCATACCTTTTTCCAGATCGATCGGGTTGTATACAGTTTCTACGTAATGAAACATGCCATTGCCGTGGTACTTCAGCAGAATGAACATACGTGCCTGATGATTACTGCCATCGCCCGGGTCTGTGAATCTCGCCCACCACAACGACCACACCCAATCCCGCGCCTCATCGATATAGTAATCTTCCACCGGATAGCGGTTCAGCCGGACCCAGGGCGTGTCACCGGTCTGGTGCATCACTTTACTGACCTCGCGGACAATCCCCTCGCGCTTACCAAGTCGGCCCAGTACAGCGTCGTACATTGTGGCGTCGGGGCGCAGCACCTTGCCAAACTCATTCCAGTCCGTTGTCATCGCTGCGAAGTTAAGCGCATCGTGAAATCCCCAGAACGCATTTTCGACTTCTTCTCTTGAAAACATGCCCATGTTATTGCCCCTCCTGATGCGGCTCTTTTTCTGCGAATGCACGCGCGGCTTCTGCTCTTTCCTGCAGCTCTTTCTGACGTTGCTCGGAGGTTTCGTTGTGCGCATTCCAGACCGGCAGCCATTTTTCCATCATGTCCAGAAACTCCTGTGGGTTATACAAATCCTCCTCGTAGGAAAACTGGCCATTTCCGGCATATTTGAACAGGTTGAAACAGTTAGATTGGTGGATAGAGCCGTCACCCGGGTCATCCATGCGGTTCCATATCAGCGCCCAAACCCAGCCGCGCTCTACGTCGATCACATACGCTTCCACCGGATATTGGTTACACATAACCCAGGGGTCGGACACCACACCGTTGTCGCGGCTCTCATACCCCAACTCCTCATTTCCGCTGAGGTGCATCACCGCGCTCATATTGCGCACGATGGCATCGCGGCCAGCCCAGGCTCCCAGGTTGCGCTCAATGTAGGTGCAGTTTTCGGTAAACATGTCGCCCCAGTACGTCCAATCACCGGAGCGCGCGGCCTTCAGCCCCATCGCCTGGTATTGCGTGAAGGCATCGTCAATTTCTTCTCGTGTCCAACGGCCCATATCGTGTCCTCTTGATTAGCGTTTTTATATAAACATGACTTCAGGTTCAGGTTATTTTAGATTAAGATTGCAGCTTGTCAACTGTTTTTGAGAATAGGCCAGGGACTGATGGACGATAAACCCGAGCACACAGCCAATAAAGCGAAAGGACAGGGCGGCCCTCCGCCCCCCAAGCAACAGCGCAGCAAAGAGAAGCTGGAGCGCATTTTGAATGCGGGGTATGAGATAGCCGCCGAAGTTGGGTTCGAAGCAACCACCCTGGCTAAAATTGCCGAGCGGGCAGGCGTGGCAACCAGCACGGTATACACGCGCTTCAAAGACAAGGAGGCTTTGCTACATGCGCTGCACGCAGCGGCAACGGAACGCAGCCGGGCAACGATAGCGGAGGCCTACCAGGAACAGCACTGGCAGGAGCGTTCGCTGAAAGAAGTACTGGCAGATGTCATCAATCTATCGCTGCAGCTAACAGAGCAGATGGCCGGGTTTCAAAAGGCATGCTACCAACGTGCACTCTCCGATGCGGTTTTCGCCAGTCGGGAGGCGCTGGTCCGCAAAGAGCTTCTGGATAAAACCCGTGAGCTGTTCGCCAACAAAGCCGATGAAATCGGCCATCCTGACAGGGATGTCGCAGCGCAGTTTTTCGTGGCGCTCTATATCAGCGTGATTACTGAACATGTCATGACAAATGCATTTCCGGCAGAGTCATTGGACAGCCAACAGATTGGCGCGGAGTTGTTCGATGCCTGTGTGCGTTACCTGCAATTGGATCCGTGAGGGAGACGCCTTGTACGAACCAGTGGTGAATAATCAATAGTATCAGCGCGTCCTAGAACAGATCCTCAATACGATCTGCATCGTCCTGTTGCGACTTATCCGCAGGCTCCGTCTGTTTGGCACCAGCAGCCTGCGGAGTTAACGACCACTCTGGATTAATTCCCAGCGGCTCCTCATCCGGACCAGTCACCGGTGCGATACCTGCGGGCTTTTCAACCGGGGCATCTGGCGCAGTAATTCCCAGAGGTTCTTGCTCTATCGCGGGCTCTGTCGCTATTGATGGTGCCGCAGTCGATGGCGCCGGGGCCGGCTCTAGCGGGAGTTCTGACTGAGAGGCCGTCACCGGGTCTGCTTGCTCAGGGGCTGGGTCCGCAGAAACGGGGGGCGCAACCTCTGGCTCAACTTCCGACTCAACCGCTGGCACGGCCTCGACAGGCGAAGTTTGTTCGGGGAACAACTCGGGCCAGATCGCAGACTGTACCGGTGGCTCCTCAACTTCATTCGCCTCTGGCATCTCTGGGGGCTCTTCAACAGATGGCTCCGATTCCCTGCCGGCATTCAATTGTGCCAGTTGGGTATCAACGGCGGCGAAGAAGCGCTTGTAGAAATCCTTGTCGTCTATGGTTTCCTCTGAAACCTTCACCAGGGAATCAATACTCTGACCGATGGGAAGCGAGATAGAACCCAGCGCACTCAGGCCAACACTGGCGGAACTGGTATTCTTTTTCATGTCATACGTGCTGAGCACTCCGGTGGCAAATACCGTACTGCCATCACTTTCGGGCACACACACAACATTCATTTCGATGAATGTGTTCTCACCTCTTGTGGCCTTGCGCGCCTTGACCTCATCGCTATTCGCCAGCTCGATCAGGTAACCCTGGCCAAGCAGGGATCGTCGAGCACTCTCACAGGATAGTGCGACATCGTCAGTCACCCTCAGTTTGAAGGGGCTGTCATTGGAAAAGGTCTCGTCAACATAGACAGCCTTTTTACTGCAGGAGGCCAGCAACAGGGCGCTGAGGAGCAAAAACAGTATTTTCGATCTGTAAGTCATAACGATGCTTGGCAGTATACAGAGGGGTTCAAGCTGCGAACTATAAGGGCTGCTCGGCTTAAATTACATCCCTTTTGCACTACATTTATACACGCAAAATTTCCACAACTATTGCGCAAAAACCGCGCCGTCATGAAACGCTATCGAGCCAGATTTGTGTCTCCTGCCACAGCCGGGAGGCTGCATCGGCGTCCTGGCTGTCTTCGCTGGAACGCTCAAGCCGACAGTTGGCGTAGTAACTGCCGCTGGTTGCCGTCGGCGAACTGGCACATTGAATCTGCGTTTGGGCACCCTCTTCGGCACTCGCCATCATTAACCGCTCAAGCGGCGCTGCCAACTTACGAAACAGCTCAATCAGGACGTGCCCCTGAAGTCCCTTACTGGCGACATTGGTATAACTGCCAGTACTGCCGCCTGGGTGCAGGCTGTAAGTCATCAGATTATCGGCGGCGTGGAAGCGACGGTGTAATTCATTGGTGAAATGAATGAGGCCCAATTTTGACAAACCGTAGGCCTGCCAGGACTCATATACCCGGTTTTCATCAAACAACAGCTCATTCGAGCCGCGGGTATGCAGTTGTGATACCACATTCACCACTCTGGCCTCGCCGACCTCACGACCCGTCTGTTGTAACAGTGGCAGCAAGTTGTGCGTCAGGTGCACCGTGCCCAGATAGTTGGTGCGCCATTGAATCTCTATACCGTCAGCGGACAGTTTGGGCTCCTTCCACCGTGACATCAGATCGAGGTGGATGCCGGCATTGTTCACCAGAACATCCAAACGCTGGCCATACACGCGCGCATACCACTGGGTAAAGGCGTTTACTGATGCGGCGCTGGACAGATCCAGCAAATGGCCATCAACATTGCCCGCCGTTGCATCTTGCGCAAGTTCGGCATTCAGTGCTGTCACTTCATCCTCGACAGCACGACGTGTGGTTACGATAACGGTCGCACCCCACCGGGCAAGCTGCAGTGCGGTTGCGTATCCCAGAGAACCGGCGCTACATCCCGTGACGATGATATATTTGCCAGACAAATCCTGGCGCGCAGCAACAGGCGTTGACACAAATGGTTTACGTAATTTTTCTCGAAGTGTCATAGTTGTAGGGTCCATGGTAAATAAACGATGCTTCATGCCAGGCTGTAAATCAGGTTACAGTATGCGCTAATAATTCCCGCAGGGAGATGCACAGCCATGATTGCTGTCTTTTCTGTCAACATGGCCATTATCGGCATAGCCGTGATGATTCACTATGAATTTCTGCATCGGATCACCCTGTTGATGCCGAAGCTAAAAATAAGGCACCGCTTTCGCATTGTGCTGGGCGTATTTCTTGCACTTATAGCGCATACGGCGGAAATCTGGATTTTCGGACTCTCATATTACCTGATGAACAAAGATCAGGAGTGGGGTTCCCTGACAGGCCAAACCGATGGCAGCCTGCTCGACTGTGTTTATTTTTCCTTCACATGCTACTCCACACTGGGTGTCGGCGATATTGTGCCGGTTGGCGACCTGCGCTTCCTTGCCGGGCTTGAATCCCTGACAGGCCTGGTGCTGGTTACGTGGACAGCATCCTTTCTCTACCTTGAAATGACCCGTTACTGGGATGGCAAATAGTAGAGTGAACTTCAGAAACTGCCATTTGCTGGTAGGTGGGTTGGGATTGATCCTGTTTGCGCTGCAGGGCCAGTACATGGCGCGGGTGCTCGGCGTTGAGCACCTACCCGATGCATCGAGGATGATGTACCGCTCGGCGCATATCTATTTTCTACTGGTTTGCGTGACAAATATCGGCATCGGCTACACCCTATCTCCAGGTGCCGCAGTCAACAACCTGCAGCGCCTGGTAGGTGTTATTTTTCTGTGTTCGCCAGCGCTGCTCGTGTGCAGTTTTTTTACCGAATCGACAGCCAGTACGCTCGAGCGACCCATTGCCAGCATAGCGCTCTATTTGACCTTCGGAGCGGCGGCATTACTGATACTGCATGATCTTTATCGCCGCTACAGAGGCAGGTCGAAAGCCGCAGGGGCAGAACGGAACTAGCGTTCTACAGCACGGTTTTCATCCATGCTATGCTGCCCACCAACCCTACACCTGCAACTTTTGCCACTGATGTACATCTAAGTTTTTATGGATATTCACCGACGAAAACTACTGGCCGCTGCCGCAGCCGCCGCCGCTGCGGCCCTCGTAGGCTGCTCCGACTCCAGTTCTGGCAAGATGGACAGCGCGGGTTCGAGCACAGGCCTTGCTCCTGAGCCCAACACAGGCGCAGATCAACCTGGCAAAACGGTATTGGGCGACAGGCCCAATATTCTACTGCTGTGTATTGACGATTTGAACGATTGGGTTGGCTATCTCGGTACACACCCCGGCGTCTACACGCCCAATATTGATCGCCTGCGGGCACAGTCGTACTCCTTCAATCGCGCCTATTGTTCTGTTCCGGTGTGCATTGCCAGCCGCGCTTCTGTGATGTGGGGTTTGAGTCCTGAGTCGACAAAAGTGGATGATAGTTACGATATTGAAGCCTATAAAAAGTTGCTGCAATCTCGAGAGCTGCGCACGCTACCGCAGTTTTTTTCCGAGGCGGGATACGAAACTCTCTCTACCGGCAAGGTTTTCCACTGGGGCATGGGCACCAAACGTTTCTGGGATGTTTTCCAGCCCTACAAGGAAGCGGGCGCAACCTTTGGCGACCACGGCACACTTTTTGACTACGGTCTGATGGAACCGGGAGAGGTGCACACCGATCAGGTCTCAGCGAATTTTGCCATCGAACAATTGAACGCCGAGAGAGCGCAACCCTGGTTTATGGCTATCGGCCTGTATCAACCACACGTGCCATGGCGCCTGCCAAAGTGGGCGTTCGATCTGCACCCGCTCGACAAGGTTGTACTTCCACAAGTGCGTGCGGATGACCTCGACGATATTCCAGGTGACGGCGTGGAACTCGCGCGCCTACCGGTCACCGATAATAACGGGATCGAAGTCACCCAGAACCAACTGGTAATGGACTCCGGGTTATGGCCCCAACACGTACAGGCGTATCTCGCGGCGTGCAGCCACACCGATGCCATGGTCGGCCAGATACTGGACGCGCTGGATAACAGTGCTTACGCAGACAATACAGCGGTAGTTCTGTGGTCGGACAACGGCTATCACCTGGGTGAGAAACTACACTGGCGCAAAATGGCGCTGTGGGAACGCGCAAATCGCGTACCGCTGCTCATTCGCGCGCCCGGGGTATTTGAGGCCGGCGGAAGTTTCGATCACCCTGTGAGCCTGCTGGATCTGGCACCCACGCTGACTGACCTTGCCGGCATTCCTCAGCCGGCACAGTTTGAAGGCCACAGCCTGCTGGGAATCACACCGGAAATCGCTGCGCAACGCCCTGCCGAAATGCGCTGGGGAGACGCGTTTTCAACGCGTGTTGGAAAATGGCGCTGGACCCGCTACCCCGACGGCGGCGAAGAGTTATACGATCTCTCCACCGACCCCCAGGAGTACAACAACCTGCTGGGCAAAACAGGGAAACACCAAGGCGGACTTGCCACGCTGACGTAAACTCGCAGCTCTGGCGCAGCACAAACCAGCGCCGCACAGATGCGCTCGACAATTACTCCAGACTTACCGATGGCGAGGCACCGGCGACAGGTGCGGTCACTTCACCAATAATGGATGCTTGCCCGTAGCCACTTCTGCGCATGGCATCACACAGTGCCTGTGCACTTTCGCCGGGCTGGGCAATCAACAGGCCACCGCTGGTCTGCGGATCAAACAACATCTGCCGGCGCGCCTCGTCCACCGTCGATGAATACTGCAGTCTTTCGCCGGCACTGCGCATATTTGCCGCGTGCATGGTACTCACTCTGCCGGCGCGAATGTGCTCAAGCGCACCATCGAGTATGGGCAGCTGCGACAACACGAGATGCGCTCCATACTCACCCGCCAGCATTTCCAGCAAATGTCCAAGCAACCCAAAACCCGTGATGTCTGTGCACGCTCTGGCACCGCGAGTCAGTGCGAGCTGCGCGGCTTCCCTGTTGCCCCTCAGCATGGCCGCGGTCGCCGTACTGACATCGCGTCCGTCTGCCATAAGCTGCATATGCGACGCGAACACTGTGCCGGTTCCCAGCGCTTTAGTAAGCACTAACTTATCGCCGGGTTGGGCGCCGATCTTGGACAATAATTTTCCGCCGCGATCCATGGGTACACCGTTGACGACAAAGCCAAGACTCAGCTCCGCGCCCTGCATACTGTGCCCACCCAGCAGACGACAATCTGCTGCGGCGAATTCGTGCAGGGCACCCGCCAGCAGCTGTTCCAGTTCGCGCTGCAGCATCGCGCCGCTTGCAAAGGGCAGCGTTACCGCCGCCAGTGCAGAGACAGGCCGGGCAGCACAGGCATAGAGATCACTCAGTGCGTGCTGTGCGGCAATACGCCCCATCTGCCAGGGATCTGAGACGATCTCGCGCAGCACATCCAGGCTCTGCACCACAGACACGCCGGGTGTTGCTGGCAGAACCGCAGCGTCATCACCGGTTCCCGCGCAATGTCGCGGGTAATCCCGGCCGAGTTGCGCCAGCGCAGCACTGAGCGCATCGGCACCCACCTTGGCACCACAACCACCACAAACAGCTTGCTGCGACGCCGGGGGCAACTCGGGTAATGTGTCTGGCCTGCCGTGCTCCATGCTTTGCGGCAGATCCTCAAAGCGCGCCATGAACTTGCGGTCTATCCAGTTCTTCCAGCGCCATACCCAATGACCGGTGGCCGTGAAGATACCCTTATCCGCTGTTGCGACTTTTTCGCCCAGCGATAGCAGTGACAGGAATCGCAGCTGGGGCCGGTGTTGCCGCAGCGCTTTGTGCAGCAGAAAAGCGCGTAAGTTGTGTGCGAGTACCGGCCCTTGACGCACGGCATATACACCGGCTTTGGGGCGCGGATAATTGACCTGTACCGCGATATCCCCGGCACCGAAGACGCGGTCATCGTGCGTCGCCTGCAACGTATCGCGCACAGCCAGAAAGCCCCGTTCATCGGTGGCTAACCCGCTGGATGCAATCCACGGCGCCGGCGCCGCACCGGTACACCAAAAGAGTTCATCGTATTTAGCGCACGTGCCATCAGCCAACGTGAGGTCGTTGCTATCTACTGCAGCAATACGCGCATTGCAGTGCACGCCGATGCCAAGGCGCTGTAGCTGTGTCATCACTGATCGCCTGGCGCGAGCACTATAGCCCGGCAATATTTCCGGCGCTGCGCTATATAAATCAAATCCTACGGGCTCTGCTTGCAGCTTGTGCGCCATCGCCAGCACCAGCTCAACACTCCCGGCGCCGCCGCCCACAACAGCAAGGCGTACGTTTTCACCGGAGGCCCGCGCCGCTATGCGCCAGCACAGGTCCTGCCAGCGCTGCCACAGTTGGGCCACCGGCTTTACCGGTATGGCGTGTTGGCGCGCGCCGGGCACGGTGTCGAGTTCCGGCTGGGAGCCGATATCGATACTCACCACGTCGTATGCAATTGTCGGCCGCCCGGCCAATTTGAGACGCTGTTCGGCGGTGTCGAGCCCGATCACTTCTGCTGTTATGAACCGGACACCCGCCCACTGGCACAGCCGCGCCAGATCGATATGCGCTTGTTCAAAACTGTAGTGACCCGAGATCAATCCGGGCAGCATACCGGAATACGGACTGTGACTGGCCGGGGAGATCAGCGTGATACGCAGCCCGGCAATTGGCGCCATGGCCATCATGCGCAGCGCCAGCACATGGCTGTGACCGCCGCCCACAAGCACCAGGTCGCGGCTGAACTGTGCGCTATGCACGCCGTTGTGCCCAGTCCAGAACGGCTTCACGATCACCGCTGAACAACAGTTCACCGGCGCGTTTTGACAGCTGGTATTCGTACATAGGGTCGTAGTATTTTTCGAGCAGCAGCGCGATCCAGTCCCGGTGCCGCGACAAATCCCCTGTCTGCCACTGTCTCTCAAACGCCAGGCTCATCAGCTCGCTAACCTGCTGGTAACGCAGCCCGCCGAGCCGCTTATTGATCTTTGCCAGGTCCTGCTGCATTTTTTCACTGTGCAGCCGGGCACCGGCCTCCGGGTACATCAGCGTATATCGCCTGCCGAGGTCCACAACATAATCCTCTAGCACGACATCGACGCGCTCATCGAGGCTTTGCTCTACCACCACCATGGGGGCGAGGCGCATTTTGTCACGCAGCGACTCCGGCAGTGCCAGATAGCCGATGAGGCGCCCCTCATCCTCCAGGAATATTTGCTGTTTGCCTCGCGCCAACAACCGCATCAAGGCAATACTGAGGCCATTCTCAAAGTCTATCTGGCTGGGCTGCGGTGAGAGCATCTGGCCGAAACTGGAGCCGCGATGATTGGCGAGCCCCTCCAGATCAACCGCGCGCGCTAGCCGTATTATCACGCGAGTCTTGCCGGTCCCTGTTTTACCGCTCACCAGAACAAAGGATGCTTCATCCAAAGATCGCTCCAGTTCCTCCAGCAAGAAACGGCGCATGGCCTTGTAGCCGCCGACAATCAGTGGATAGTCAACGCCCTCATCGCGCAACCACTGCTGCACGGTCTGCGATCGCAGCCCGCCGCGAAAGCAATACAGGTAACCCTCTGGATATTGCCGGGCAAAGTTCAACCACTGCTGCAGGCGCTGGGCTTTTAATTCACCGCTGACCAGCCGGTGGCCCAGTTCAATGGCCGCCTCCTGACCCTGCTGCTTGTAACAGATACCGACCTGCGCGCGTTCCTCGTCACTCATCAGCGGCAGGCTCAGAGCCGACGGAAACGCACCCCGTGTAAACTCTGCCGGCGCACGCATATCCATCATGGGAGTAGGGCGCAGGAAAAGCGCGCGGTAATCGTCGGTGTCTGGGCGCTCTGGCATGGCCGGTGTTTAGTCCGCCTCACCGCCAAACAGCCCCAACACACGTTCCTGCAGGCTGGTAATGGCGTCAGCCATCAGGGCGAAATCAGCGTCCAGACGCGCCGCCTGATCAGCTTCGGGAATGTCTTCGTTCTCTTTCATCAGTTCGTCCGCGAACTTGAGGCGACGCAGGCACAGGTCCTCCGCCAGCAGCAGCGACAGTCGCTCATCCCAGTTCAGTGCCAGGCGAGCGACCTGCTTGCCAGCATGCAGATGAGTCTCCACCTCTTCGCTTAACAAATCAACGCCGCGACAACGCACCACGCCGCCTTCTTCGCCCGGGTCCCGCAGTTCACACTCCTGACCCAGTTCAAAATCATCGGGCAAATTGCGGTGCATCAACCACGCCGTCATCACTGCCGAGGGCGCATTATTGACCTGTGGCAACAACGCCGGGAAACTGCCGACACATTCACGCAACAGGTTCAAAAATTCCTCGGCCCGGTTGGCACTGGCGGCATCGACGAAGATCCAGTTGGCTTTCACGTCTATGTAGGCATAAACATTGGTGGAGCGACTGAACGCGCGGGGCAGACAGTCCTGCACAATTTCGTCTTTCAGGTTCAGCCGCTCCTTGCGATACACCTTGCGGCCCTGGGCGGATTCGATCTCCGCCACCTTCTCCTCCAGTTGTTCGCGCACGACTGTAGAGGGCAACAGCTTTTCCTCGCGCTTCAGTTTGAGCAGGATACGGCCAGCGGCGGCGTGCACCAACTCCTCGGACTCATCGCCCAGTGGCGGCACCCAGCCAAAGGCCAGGGCCTGCGACTTGGCACAGGGTACGAAACTGCGCGGGGCAAGTTTTTCCCCCAGCGCTTCCGGCGAGAGGTCAAAGGGCTTGGTCAATCGATATGCGCGAATATTCTTGAACCACATGGTAAATCTCTACCTCCGGGAAAAGCGAGGGATTGTAACCCAGCGACGAGCCAATACCAGCGGGTTCCTTGTGCAGTACACGGGGAAGAAAGCCATGGGCCGTACAATTTGTTAACCCGCGCGCGCCCCAAGGCCGTTGTAAGCCCCGCGTGAAACCGCTTTAATCCCCTATCCTGAACCTGATTACCCCGCACGCGTCCCCTATCAAGGAAGCCAATAATGTCCGAGACCACCAAAACCAGCCCCTCCCGACCGCGCAAGAGCCGCGACGTCCAGCACTGGGACCTCGAAACCGATATCGCCATCGTCGGTTTCGGTGGTGCCGGTGGCTGCGCTGCCATTGAGGCAGCCGATGCGGGCTCCAGTGTCACCATCTTCGAAGTAGCCAGTGCCAGCGGTGGCTCCACGGCCATGTCCAGCGCGGAAATCTACATGGGCGGCAACGGCGGCACGCGTGTACAACAGGCCTGTGGCTTTGAGGATGCCACCGAGGACATGGTCACCTACATGATGATGGCGGCAGGCCCACAGGCGGACGAGGCAAAGATCCGCAACTATTGTGAGAACAGCCGCGATCACTTCCAGTGGCTTGTCGACATTGGCGTACCGTTCAAGGACAGCTTTCACAAAGAGCGCGCCATTATGTGCCTGACCGATGACGGCCTGCTCTACACGGGCAGCGAAAAAGCCTATCCATTCGCACAGCATGCCAAGCCCTGTCCGCGCGGTCATAACCTGTATGTGGAGGGCGATAACGGCGGCCCGCTGTTTATGAAGATTGTGACCGAGAACGTGGAGAAGCGCGATGCGATCACTGTCGAGTATGAAACGCGCGCACTGACTCTGATAATAAATGAGGACGATGAAGTGGTCGGTCTGGTCGTGCGCAAGGACCAACAGGAGCTGAACGTACGCGCCCGTCAGGGTGTCATTCTCTGCGCCGGCGGCTTTGTCATGAACGAAGAGATGATACGCAAATATGCGCCCATGCTCACCCGCGGCAATACGCCGATAGGCAACCCGGGTGATACCGGCACAGGCATCCTTATGGGCATGTCCGTCGGGGCCGCTGCAATAAACATGCACGAAGGCTTTATCACTGTTCCCTACTACCCGCCCGCCAGTATGACCAATGGCATTGTTATCAATGACCAGGGACAGCGCTTCATCAACGAAGACGTCTACCACGGACGCCTCGGTGCTTTTATACTGCAGCAGCAGTCCGAACGCTTCTATTTCATCCTTACGGTTGAGCAGTACGGAGATTATGAACGCGTCAGCTACATGGGAGCCGATGTCGCCGGTACCGGCGAGACTGTGGAGGAACTGGAGCAGGAGCTGGGATTGCGAGAGGGTACCCTGCAGCAGACTCTCAAGGTATACAATGAGGATTGTGCGCGTGGCGAGGATACGCAGTGCCACAAGGCCGCCGAATGGCTGGAGCCGCTAACGCCGCCACTGGTAGCGCTTGATATAACACCCGGGCGGGGTACATTTTTGCCCTATTTCACTCTCGGAGGTCTGGATACACTGCCTACGGGTGAGGTGGTCGACCCTCAGCGCGAAGTGATTCCGGGGCTCTATGCTGCAGGTCGCACGGCCTGCGGGGTAGTGCGGCGCGCCGAGGGCTACAGCAGCGGCATGTCTGTCGGTGATGCAACATTCTCAGGCCGCATGGCCGGAAAACAAGTAGCAAAGGGGAAACGCCGATGAAATACCTGCATACCATGGTGCGTGCAAGCAACCTGGATGAAACACTCGATTTCTATTGCGACAAGCTGGGACTGGTTGAGACCAACCGGTACGACAGCGAAGCAGGGCGGTTTACGCTGGTGTTTCTAGCGGCACCCGACGACGTCGAGAGCGCCAAACAGGGCCAGAGTCCGCTGGTGGAGATCACCTGGAACTGGGATCCTGAAGAATACGACGGCGGGCGCAATTTCGGGCATCTGGCTTACAGTGTCGATAATATTTATGCGTTATGCCAGCGCCTGATGGACAAGGGCGTGGTGATTAATCGCCCACCCCGCGACGGACACATGGCCTTCATACGCTCGCCGGACGGTATCTCTATCGAGTTGCTGCAGGCCGGCGATGCGCTGCCGGCACAGGAGCCCTGGGCCTCGATGGAAAATACCGGCAGCTGGTAAATCACTGGCGCTAAGTCACTCCCGGTTTGCTGCGCTACTTTGCGGCAAAACCTGAGCCAAGAATCCATTCCTCAGGTGTAAAGAATTTGACGATCCAGCGGGCCACGCGCAGGCCTTCGTGCGTGCCCTGCAGCGAGGCCATCCCGGCGGTGTACGCCTCTTCGCCAATGACCTCGCGCCTGAACGTCATAATGCTCCGGGAATAATCCGAGACAAACTCCGGGTGCCCCTGGAACGTCAGGATATGATCTCCGATCTGGGTTACCGCATTTTCGCAAAACTCACTGCCGGCCAGCACCCGTGCCCCGCTGGGGATTTCCAGCACCTGATCCTGGTGGCTGACCAGAACATTGAGCTCCGTATCGCCCTGATCGTGCCATGTCGGCGTGGTGTTGAAAGAGTGTGTGTGCAGGCCCACACCCCATCCCTTGGGAGATTTCGCCACCTTACCGCCGAGCGCCAGTGCTACTAGTTGGTGACCGAAACAGATACCTACCAGCTTCTTTCGTCTGCTGTGTAATTGGCGAACAAATTCCATCAGCGTGGCGATCCACGGTTTGTCGTCATACGCGCTGGACTTGCTGCCGGTGATTATATAGCCGTCGACTTCATCAATATCTGCAGGGTATTGACCCTGCTCGACATCGTACACGGCAAATTCCAGATCGGGATCAACCTGTCTCAACAGGGCGACAAACATATCCGGGTACTCGCCAAATTCGGGAACCCACTCGGGTCGCACTGCGTCTGTTTTCAAAATGCCCAGTTTCATAGTGTGTCTTTGCGCTCATTGGTGAGGGACAGCCCCGCGACTTTCGCCCGGCGGGAGCGCAATCATAAGCAGCGGGTCCCCTACTGTCCATAATGTGAACGGGCTGGTAATGTGTGCGCTTCGCCCATGACAGGTAATCTCAACGTGCTTTTCACCCGTATTTCTCTCATTGTACTGTTGCTCTGCAGCAGTGCAGTAAATGCATTCACAGGGTCGGAATCCTGCCGGGGTTGCCACGCACAGGAATTTACTGCATGGCAGGGCTCCCACCATGATCTGGCGATGCAGCTACCGGATGAGACGACCGTTCTGGGTGATTTCGACAACGCCAGTTTTACCTATAACGGTGTCACCACCCGATTCTTCCGCAAAGGCGACAAATTTATCGTCAACACAGATGGTGAAGACGGCAAGCTGGCGGATTTCGAAGTGGCCTACGTGTTTGGCGTTTTTCCTCTGCAACAATATTTGCTGCCGCTGTCGCGCGGTCGCCTGCAAGCCCTGAGTATTGCCTGGGATTCCCGGCCCGCTGCCGAGGGCGGTCAGCGCTGGTATCACCTCTATCCCGAGGAATCTATCGACTACACAGACCCACTGCACTGGACGGGCACCTACCAGAACTGGAATACCAGCTGCGCGGAGTGCCACAGCACCGATCTCAAGAAAAACTACACGGCGTCCTCACGGTCCTTTGATACACAGTTCGAGGAACTGAACGTGGGCTGTGAGGCCTGCCATGGCCCCGGTGACAAACACCAGTCGCTGGCGAAGGAAAACAAACTTGAAGGAGCGAAAAACAGCGGCTTTCCAACCGCGCTGGCACAGCGCGGCACGTGGTCGCTGGCAGAGAATGCCCATATAGCACAGCGCACTACCGCGCTTGAGTCTAACGCGCAGATCGACAGCTGCGGCCGCTGTCATTCGCGCCGTGGCACGCTGGGGGACTACCACTACGGCGCCGAATTGCTGGATACGCATCGACTCTCGATGCCGCAGTGGCCGCTGTACTACCCGGACGGGCAGATACTCGACGAAGACTATGTTTACGGCTCGTTTGTACAGAGCAAGATGCACCAGGCCGGGGTGGTCTGCAGTAATTGCCACGAGCCCCACAGCCTGCAATTGCGCGCGCCGGGCAATGCGGTGTGTGCTCAGTGCCATGTGCCGGCCCGCTATGACAGCGCACAACACCATCACCACAAGGAAGGCTCAGCAGGCGCCGAATGCGCCAACTGCCACATGCCGGAAACGACCTATATGGGCGTAGATGCGCGCCGCGATCACAGTATGCGCGTGCCCCGACCTGACCTGAGCATGGTGATAGGCACACCCAATGCGTGTAACCAGTGTCATGTGGAGGAAGATGCGCCATGGGCTCTGGAGGCACTGAGACAGTGGGGTGTGCAGTTCCGCGATACCAGCACCCACCCCGCCCGTGCATTTCAACGCATCGCGCAGGGCGACAACCGGGTGGTGCCGCAGCTCGCCCAGATCGCGGCTGATCCCGCTACCGCGCCTATCTGGCGCGCGACGGCAATGGAGGCACTGGGGGAGGTCGGTGGCGGACAAGCGCTGCAGGCGGCAACTCAAATTCTCTATGACGATGACCCTCTGCTGCGCACCAGCACCGTGCGCGCGCTGGCATTCCTGCCGTTGCCGCAGCGCATCCAATTACTGGATCACCTGATTGACGACCCGGTCACCGCAGTGCGCATGGAAGTCGCGTCATCGCTGGCGGGAGTGCCGCTGGACCAGGTGCCGCCAGAGCAGGCGGCAAAACTCAGCGCACTGTTCGACGAGTATGTCAGCGTGCTGAGCCAGGACGCCGATATGCCGGGTGTGCAGTTGCAGCTGGGTATTTTCTTTGTCACCCGCGGCGATCTGCAGGCTGCGGAAGCGGCGTATCGGGAAGCCCTCTATCTCAACCGCCAGATGATCCCAGCCTACCTGAATCTCGCCGACTTGTTGCGCGCCCAGGGTAAGGATGACGAGGCACGCAAGCTATTGCTGCAAGCACTGGAAGTCGCCCCCGAAAACGGCAATACACTGCACGCACTGGGCCTGCTGGAAACTCGCAGTGGGGAGGCTGAAGCGGCGCTGCAGTATCTGCAGCAGGCGGCAGAACTGGAAACGCAGGGTACGCGCCATCGCTTCGTCTATGGCATAGCACTGCACGATCTCGGGCAACCGGCTAACGCCATCGTGCAACTTCAGGCGTTGCTGCGCAGTGTGCCGCAAAGCGAGGAAGTCCTGCTGGCTTTGACAAACTACTGCGCGGAACTCGGCCAGCGGGACAATGCGCTACGCTACGCCAAAACACTGACACAAATCGCGCCCGGTAATCGCAACTACCAGCAGCTGTACCAGAGTCTCTCTGGCAAAAGCCCCTGACAAAGGCGCGTTATGGCACCTTCACAAACTGCAGTTGCAGCGTCACTGGAACGGCGGTACTTATCGCTTGTAGTCCCGCCACTTTCTGCAGGGCCGCCACCCCTGCAGCAAGATCAAAATCTGCCGCATTAACCAGTAAAGGAGAAGCGCTGAGTACGCGCAGGCGGTTCTCACTTATTGCCACAATCACCAGCTGCGCGTTGAGTACCTTTTCCTGACCGTGCAGAGAGAGAGTAACGGGTAGCTCTACTGTGACAACGCCCCCCTCTGCTGCCATAGCCAGCACACCGGGCTCCACCTGTGCACTTACTGTCGCCAGCGGAAATTTCACGGTCTCAAACAGCATTTCGCGCATGCGTTCATTGCGCACATCTATCATCGTTTGCACACTTTCCAGATTAATGGTCACCTGCGCATTACCCGCAGCGCCTATATACCCCTCTAGTGAGGGGAAACTGTGGTCTTCAGCGACACTGTTATTCTTGATGGAGACAAAGTTGATAGTCGAATTCTTACTGTCGAGCTCCCAGTCGGCCTGCGCCATTGCACTGGATACTAGCAATACAGCGCCCAGTACAAGATAGTGGAATGTCTGCAATAGTTTCACTGTGTTTCTCCCGCGATCGCCAATGTGTTGGTATTACCAAGGTACCCGCTGATTGTATCGCAAAGGCGCCCGAGCGCGAGCATCAACATGCGCGGATCATACCTGCAGCGCACACAATTACGATATGACAGACCCCACAAGCAAACGCTATCATTCCACCGTGAAAAATGACTAAATAGACAGGTATATAGATACCGCAATAGACAATAAAGAGAGACGCGACACAATGGCACTCCCCTTGCAATCTACCGGAACACCCATACGCTCTGCTTGCGCTGCGCTGCTGGGCGCACTGCTATTGCCAGTACTGGTGGGATGCAGCGATACCTCCAACTCCAACGGCGATACAACACCCGCCGGTGACGACATCCTGATGAATCAGCTGCAGTACCTGGGAACTCACAACAGCTACCACATCCGTGCGAAGCAGGATTTGTTTGACGTGTTGCTGGGCTTTATACCCGATTTGGCACCCACGCTGGATTACTCCCACATTCCATTGCAGGATCAGTTTGATAGCCAGGGCATTCGCCAGATTGAACTGGATGTGTTTGATGATCCCGAGGGAGGGCTGTATTCCAACCACGTGGTCAGAACGGTGTTTGGAGAAGATGCCGCTTCAGGTATAGCCGAACTTGACGAGCCTGGCCTGAAAGTCTTACACGTGCAGGAGATAGACTACGAAACCACGTGCTATACCTTTGTCAGTTGTCTCAGGGAAGTAAAGGCCTGGTCAGACGCCCACCCCCGCCACCTGCCGATCACCGTAATGGTAGAGGTCAAGGATGAGGCCATTCCCGACCCATTGAATCTCGGGTTTGTCACACCACTGCCATTTGGTATAGACGCATTGAATCGTGTTGATGCCGAAATTCACAGTGTATTTCCGCGTGAGCAACTGCTGCTACCCGATGATGTACGCGGCGATTATGTCACTCTGGAACTGGCCGTATTGAGTCAGGGGTGGCCGCCATTGTCGCAGGCGCGCGGGAAAATCATGTTTGCGTTGGACAACTCGGGGGCTCCGCTGGAGAACTACATTGCCGGGCACACCTCACTGGAAGGTCGCGTGCTGTTTACCAATTCACCCACAGGGACCCCTGAGGCAGCGTTCATGAAACGCAATAACCCCTTGTCCAACCCCGGGGAGATTGAGTCACTGGTGGCGTTGGGTTATATGGTCAGAACCCGCGCCGACGCCGAGACAGAGCAAGCGCGCACCAATGACACAACGCAGCGCGATGCAGCGCTTGCCAGCGGCGCGCATTTTGTCAGCACCGACTATCCTGTGCCCAACCCAGAGTTCAGCGAGTATCAGGTAACCCTGCCTGGCGGTGGTATCGCGCGATGCAATCCGGTGAGCCCGGGTGATTGCAACCCCGACTTGCTGTAGTCGGGTTAGCGTTTTCTGACTGCGAGGGTCTGCAACAAACGCTGCTTGATCCAGTTTTTCGCCTTGCGATCCAGGCCACGTAAATCCTCTACCACCAGTGCCTTGTCATCTATCAGGCTGAAGAGCCTGTCGCTGCGTATCTCCAGCCGAATATAACCGATATTGGCCGCCTGGGTTTGCGTTGCTGTGGCGCTATTGCAAGCCTGCGGAGCGACCCCATAGCTGTTTGTGGCAACGGTGAGCTCCGCTGAATCTGCCGGTTTGTCTATCTGCAGCCGCATACGCTTACACTCCCTGTCCGCTAGTGCAGAACCATTGTGCCCCGCTGGGCTTTGGAGACAAAGGCACTTGTAACGGGTCGGATGCCGCCTTCGCCAATATGCCTGCGGGCGCGGTTGAGGCGGGTGATCTCCTGATAAAGACTGGCTTCGAGCTCCGGTGAAATGCTGTAGCTCACTTCCTTTCTCAAACGGTCTATCGCTATTTGATACAGCTCGATGCAGGTCTGTGTAAGCTGCAAGTGTTCCAGGGTCTGCAACAGACCGTCCAGCGTCTTGAGAAACCATCGTGCCGCATTGCCAGGTGCAATTGCACGGGTTGTCAGCAGAATCTCAGCGGTTTCAAACGCGCACCCCATGTGCGCAAGTGCGTCTTTGAAATGCCCTCCCAGAAACAAATTCCAGCCGGTCTCAAAAGAGTTCGCGCACCAGTGCAAGGCCTGATGCGGCTGACTTTGCAGCCATTCCCGGTGGTTGGCACATAAAAATCTAAGCTTCATAACGGTACGCTCCGAGGTTCCCTGTGGATTTTCAGAGAGTACAGCGGCCCAAACTTAAATGCAAATGATTCTTATTTACTAAAGATGTTTCTGCTCAGGGGAGCAACGCGTGCACCGCCTTCCACTGACCGGCACTCACGGGCGCAATCGAGAGACGACCCTGCTTGAAAATGCTCAGATCAGCAGTGGCCGGATGTGCTTTCAGGACTTTGGTCGGTATTACCCGGGGAAACTTCTCCAGCAGTCGCACATCCACACAATACCAGCGCGGGTTATCTGCGCTGGCCTTGGCATCGTAGTATTTACTGTCGGGATCGAACTGCGCCGGATCGGGATAGGCCGCTTTCACCACTTCCATAGTGCCGGCCATACCGATCTCTTTGCAGCTCGAATGATAGAAAAGTACCCTGTCGCCCTTTTGGACATTGTCACGCAGATTATTGCGCGCCTGATAATTGCGAATGCCGTCCCAGCAGGTGGTCTGCTGCGGCGATGCCGCCAGGTGGTCTATACCGAATTCATCGGGCTCGGATTTGAAAATCCAGTAGTTCAATATGTCGTCTTCCTGCCGTTTCCTACAGTGCGACTTCCGCCAAATCTCCCTTCGCTTCCAGCCACGCTTTGCGATCCGATGCGCGCTTCTTGGCCAGCAGCATATCCAGCATCATGTTGGTGTCATCGCCTTCATCCAGCACCAGGCGCACGAGACGCCGGGTATCCGGATCCATAGTGGTTTCCCGCAACTGCAGCGGGTTCATTTCACCGAGCCCCTTGAAGCGCTGCACGTTGACCTTGCCTTTTTTCTTCTCCGCCTGGATGCGATCAAGTACGCCTTCTTTCTCCGACTCATCAAGCGCATAGAACACTTCCTTGCCGACATCGATACGGTACAGCGGGGGCATGGCGACATACACGTGGCCAGCCGCTACCAGTGGCCTGAAGTGTTGTACAAACAAGGCACAGATCAGGGTGGCGATATGCAGCCCATCGGAATCCGCATCGGCCAGAATGCAAACCTTGTGGTAGCGCAAGCCCGAGAGATCATCGCTTGCCGGATCAATACCCAGCGCGATTGAAATATTGTGAACCTCCTGCGATGCGAGGATCTGCTGTGAATCCACTTCCCAAGTGTTGAGAATTTTACCGCGCAGCGGCAGGATCGCCTGGAATTCGCGGTTGCGCGCCTGTTTTGCAGAGCCGCCAGCGGAATCACCCTCTACCAGAAACAGTTCTCCGCGGGAGGCGTCACCGCCGGAGCAGTCAGCCAGTTTGCCCGGCAGCGCGGGCCCGGCAGTTACCTTTTTGCGTGTCACCTGTTTGGCAAGACGCAAGCGCCCCTGGGCATTACTGATGCAGAGTTCTGCCAGCTTCTCTGCCTCTTCGGTATGCTGGTTCAGCCACAGGCTGAACGCATCCTTGACCACGCCGGATACAAACGCGGCTGCTTCACGCGACGAGAGCCGCTCTTTGGTCTGCCCGGAGAATTGCGGGTCGCCCAGCTTGGACGACAGCACATAGCAGCAGCGATCCCAGATATCGTCCGGTGCGAGCTTGATTCCGCGCGGCAGCAGATTACGCAATTCACAAAACTCCCGCATCGCATCGAGCAGCCCGGTTCGCATACCATTGACATGCGTGCCGCCCTGTATCGTGGGAATCAGGTTTACGTAGGATTCCGCCACGACCTCGCCGCCTTCGGGCAACCATTGCACGGCCCAGTCGACTCCTGAATTACTGCCGCTGAAACTGCCCACAAATGGCTCTTCGGGAACCGCTGGAAATTCGCTGGTCGCATCCGCGAGGTAATCGGTAAGGCCCGCCTCGTAGTACCACTCCTCGGACTCACCCTTCTTTTCATCCTTGAATTTGACCCGCAGCCCAGGGCATAACACTGCCTTGGCGCGCAACACATGCCGCAGGCGCGAGAGGGAGAAAACGACGGAATCAAAATATTTGGGGTCGGGCGTGAACGTCACGGTGGTGCCGGTATTTCGTTTGCCGCAGGTGTCTATGACTTCCAATTCGGTTTGCTTTTCCCCGCCGGCAAACGTCATGCTGTAGACATTGCCATCGCGTCGGATCTGCACCGTAAGCAGGCTGGACAGTGCGTTGACCACCGACACCCCCACACCGTGCAGACCACCGCTGAACTGGTAATTCTTGTCAGAAAACTTGCCCCCCGCGTGCAGCGTACTCAGTATCACTTCTACGCCGGGCTTGCCCTGTCCCGGGTGAATATCAACCGGCATACCACGGCCATTATCGGACACCATCACCGAGCCATCCTTGTTCAGGCTGACACTGATCTCACTGGCATGTCCGGCCAGCGCCTCATCGACACTGTTATCGATGACCTCCTGGGCCAGGTGATTGGGACGGGTGGTATCGGTGTACATGCCGGGGCGTTTGCGCACCGGCTCCAGTCCCGTAAGGACTTCAATGTCTTCGGCGGTATATTGGCTCATTACTCTAACTTTTCATGGTTTACAGAAGGATTGCGGCGGGCCCATTGTACAACGAGCGCTGCGCAAGGCGAGCTATAAGTAGCCACCTGAATCGAGTTCTACCTCGAAATGCACATTCCGCACCCGGGATACACCGGTTTCTATGCGGCCATCGTCGTGCAATTCCAGCCAGCGGTAGCCAGGGGGCTGATCATCGGCCTTGAAGTTCTCGCAACCGGCGGCAAATTGCACACAGGTGGAGGGTGACGCCAGCAGTCGCACACCGTTGCGCTGGCGATCTATTTCCTGGTGAACATGGCCCCACAGCACGGCGCGCACTCCCGGATAGCGATCGAGCACCGCAAAAAAGGCATCGGCATCGGCTACCATCTGCTCATCGAGCCAGCCGCATCCAATAGTTACCGGCTGGTGATGCAGGCATACCATGGTGTGCAGCCCCTGCTCCTGCGCGGCCGCAAGCGCGCTGTCCAACAGCGCCAGCTCACCCTCGCCCAATGCGCCTCCAACTTGCCCCGGCACCTGGGAATCGAGTAGCAGCACCTGCCAGCGGGCGACGCGGATCTCCTTGCAGAGACGCTCGGGGTTGCTCGCTGCCGCCAACATCGCTGCGCGATTATCGTGATTACCCGGCAACCAGTAGTTGTCGCTACTGAGCTGGTCGAAATAGCCCTGCAAACGGTCGTAGGCCGGCCGGGCACCGCCATCGGACAAGTCCCCCGTGCCCAGTAACAGGTGTAACTGCGGTCGTTCCTTTTTGATTAGATCGATGACGGCCTGCAGAGAATGATCGGTATCCATACCCAGCAGTGTGCCGCCTTGCACCTGGCATAAATGGGTATCTGTCAGTTGCACCACTCGTACCAGGGTATCGGGCGTATCGACATGTTGAATGTTATGCTGAGGCGGAGACATCGTAGTACTGGCGAATTTAGCCGGATCTGGAATCCGTCATGGACACACCGAGGTCGAGCGCGGCGCGTCCAGTTTGCAGGCAGTGCGCCAACCAATCCGCCAAAAAGCGATTCTGCTGGTACTTTTCATCCTGCGCAAACATGTGTTCATTGGGATACTGGTAGCGCGCCGCCACTTTCCGGGACGACTGAAACACCATGACTTCCAGCATGCGTAAATCGTGATAGGCGCGCACCTCCACGCGCAACTGGCCCAGCCAGCGCGAGTCGGCGCGCTGCTGATGCAAATGGAATATTGTGGTGTAGCGGCAGCGCTCTATCACGGCCAGGCGCACTTTCGCTGTGCCCACTAAAAGCTCCCGTGAATTGCAGTTTTCATAATCGGGAAAAAGTCGCAAAAGACGAACATAGTTGGCATCACAGATGGCATGCAGCTCTGTTAAATCAAGCTTGAATGGCTTTTTATTCAGTTTTTGCACTAGCGATCCCGGATCTGAGTCCCTTTCTATGCCATTGACTATTGCCGGGGCACGGGCCAAAAGTGCCGCCATACCACGTCATACCGATAATCTAAGATCGCATAAACTACGTAGAACTGCACCTTTTCATTACTGTTTCGATGTATGCATCACACACCGGAGGCTGTTAAACTTCGGCTCACCAAGTAAGTTAAGCATCTCCGGGGATTATTGCATGAAAAATCTGCTTGTCGCGCTTTCGTCGCTGACACTATCGCTTTTTTGCGTCAGTTTGCAGGCTGACTCACTGCGAGATATTTACGAGTTGGCGCTGGAAAACGATGCCCAGCTGAAGGCTGAAGAAGCAACCTACCTAGCAAGACGGGAAACCGAGAACCTGGCGCGATCGGCGCTGCTGCCACAAATATCCACCGCATACTCCTACAGAGATGTGGACCTCGATACGGATTCGCAGAGCATCATCCAGGACGAAAATGACAACCTCATCGTGGGCAAGACCTCCACAAACCGCGATACGGATACCGATGGCTATACAATTTCGCTCAACCAGGCGTTATTTGATCTGTCTGCATGGTTCAGTTTTCAGTCTGGCAAAGAAGTCACCAAAGAAGCAGAGGCGACTTTCGCTGCCAATCAACAAAACCTGATTGTCAGGGTTGTAGAAGCCTACCTGTTGGTTCTGCGCGCACAGGACAATCTGGCCGCATCCCAGGCCACCGAGCGCGCGTTTGAGCGCCAGTTGGAACAGACACAGCAGCGCTTTGAAGTCGGCCTGATCGCTATCACCGATGTGTATGAGGCACAGGCTGCCCGCGATTTATCCCAGGTGAATCGGATTGTTGATGAAAATAATGTGTCCGTTGCCCTGGAGCGACTCCAGGTTTTGACCGGACAACCGCAATCCAACCTCAATGTACTGGTAGATGATTTCAAAATTCTGCCACCGGATCCGATTGATCGCGCGGCATGGGTGGATTTTTCACTGGCCAATAACTTCGAACTGCAGGCGGCCCGCTATAGACAGGAAGCGTCACGGCAAAATGCCAAGGCCTTCAAAATGGAACATGCGCCAGTCGTCAGTGGTACTTACGAGTACAACGACTACGATATCAGCGGCAATGTCAGCAGCAATCCCTCGAGTGTTTTCACCACGCAACCCGATGGCAGCTCGAATGAGAACGCCTGGCAAATCAGTGTCACCATGCCGCTTTACAGCGGCGGCGCAATCAGTGCCAACCGACGCAAATCGGCCCAGGAATACAATGCCTCTAAAGAGCAGTTGATCAACCTGCAACGCAATACGGTAACCAACACCCGCTCTCTGCACATGACAGTGCTGAGCGACGTATCGCGTATCGCCGCGCGCCGGCAGAGCATCATATCCTCCAGAAGCTCGCTTGACGCCACTCAGGCTGGCTATGAAGTGGGCACGCGTAACGTTGTCGATGTGCTGAATGCGCAAAACACCCTGTTCCAGGCCGAACGGGATTACGCCAACAGTCGTTACGACTATGTGCTGAACATGATGCGTCTCAAGGAGCAGGCCGGTTTGCTCAGTCCGCAGGACATCATCAAACTGGATTCATTCCTGGTACCGCCCACATCGCCTACCGCCACCTCGGTAACAGACCCCAAGTAGCGGGGCATAAGCTGTCTCTCATGATCCCAGGCCTACCCGACGACATCGACCAAATCAAAGGCTTTCTGGCCGAGGATGAGGCCCAGGCGCTGTACCAACACGCATTGCAACTCAGCACGTTGGGGCCAGTGCTGGAGATTGGCAGCTACTGCGGTAAATCGACAATTTACCTGGGGCTGGCGTGCCGCACCAATAACAGCACCGTTTTTGCACTGGATCATCACCGGGGCTCAGAGGAGCATCAACTGGGTGAGTTTTTCCACGATCCTGCACTGTACGATGCGGGGGAGGGCGTCATGGACACCTTCCGCGAATTTCGCAGCAATATACGCCGCACAGGGCTCGATGAAGTGGTAGTGCCGGTTGTGGCAGGGTCAGAGGCGGCGGCAAAGCATTGGCAGACACCGCTGGCGATGGTATTTATCGACGGTGGCCACAGTATGGAGGCCGCGCTCACAGATTATCGCTGCTGGACAACGCATTTGATGCGTGGCGGAGTGCTGGCGATACACGATCTATTCGAGGATGCCCACGAGGGCGGACAAGCGCCATATGCGATCTACCGCATGGCACGTGCGTCGGGTTTATTCGAGGATCTGGGACAGGTCAATAGCCTGGGCTTGCTGCGGCGCTTATAAAGCAGGGGCAACAGCCCTAGTCCACCACTATACGGCGCTCGCGCACATCTTCGCGCTCATCAAGCAGCTTCACACTACAGAACAGGTCTGATGCAGCGGTGTGTTTGGTGAGAGCATCTGCCGCCAGCAAGATAGCGCCTGCTGTCCAGGTAGGTTTCTCATCCGGCCACAACAGGTCTTCCACCAACTGATAGCCTGTCCAGTATGAACCGTCGCTGGTGCGCCACTGCTGCAACCAGCTGTAGACTTCTACCGCTCGTGCATGATCTCCGGCGGCCAGTAATGACATCACCAGTTCACAGCTCTCGGCGATGGTTACCCAGGGCTCCTGCTTTTCACAACGACAGCCCAGACCGACTTCCACGAACTCGTCCCATCGCGCCGCCAGACGTGCGCGCGCATCCGCACCGCTGTACACACCTGTGAGCACCGGATAAAACCAGTCCATTGAATAGCGGGATTTGCTTTCCCAGGTGCGGTCAAACCGCTCCGGTTTGTGTCGCAGGGCTTTGCCCAATCGGGTGCGGGCCGTCAACCAGTGGGCGCGATCCTCTCCCACGGTAACTGCGATATTGTGCGCGCACTCCAGGCTCTTGTAGATAGAACTGCAACCCGTGACCAGTGCATCGCCCTTGGGCTGCCCCGAGCCGTCTACGGCCCAATCGATTTCACCGTGCTGTGACTGCAGGGCCAATACGAAACCAATTGCCTTGTCGACGACAGGCCACATGGCCTGCAGAAAATCGCCGTCGCCACTGATTAAATAGTGGTGCCACACACCGGTTGCAACATAGGCGACAAAATTGGACTCGCGCCGATTGGCATTGTCTATAGTGTCACCGCGATAGGATGCCCACCAGCTGCCGTCTTCAAGCTGTTTCCCGGCCAGCCATTCATAGGCCTTGCGCGCGCCCTCCAGTTCCCCGCCGATGGAAAGGCCCATCGCAGATTCCACATGATCCCAGGGGTCGGTGTAGCCGCCCTCAAACCAGGGGATCTCGCCGCTCTCTTGCTGGCAAGCCAGTATAAAATCGACTGTGGGGCGCAGAAACTCTTCTGGAAACAGTCCCCGACTGAGATATAACCCACTCATGAAGCAGCCTCCTTACGAAAATACATCACCACACTCTTGCCCATGATGGGATTCATGCTCTTCTCCAATATCCGGGTCAGCGCCGGATTCTTCATCAGGTCCCACACCAACAGACGGTGATACTGTTTTACCAACCAGTTGCTGTCCTGAGTCTTCCAGAACAGGCATTTCAACCACCAGAAAGGCACATGCAGTGCATGCGCCCAGTGCCGGGAGTAATGCGTAAAGCCCAATGTTTCAATTTCACCGCGCAACTCATCGCTGCGGAAGATACGCAAGTGGCCGCCGGGAACGTTGTAGTAGGCATCACTCAGAGCCCAGCATATTTTCTCCGGCCATCGGCGTGGCACGCTGGCACAAAAAAGCCCACCGGGTTTCAACACTCGCTCTATTTCACGCAGTGCACTGTGATAGTCCGGGATATGCTCGAGCACTTCACTGCAAATAATCTTGTCGAATGTATCGTCCGCAAACGGCAGGGCCAGCGCACTGGCAGATGACAGGCCAAAAGATTTGGCGTCATTGTCGGGTTCTGCGTAACTCTCAAAGCGTTCGCGCGTGATTTTCAGATCATCCAGCGACAGGTCCACCCCCACGGAATGCACATTCGCCTCGACATAGGCGCTGATGACATGACGCCCCTCACCGCAACCCAAATCCAGAATGGTATCGCCCGCCACCAGTGGCAGACGCTGGAAATCAACTGTTTTCATTAGCCAAAACCTGTCGGTAGTACTCGGTCATTTGTCCGGCACAAACCTGCCAGCAGAAATTCTCTTCAATACGTTGTTTGCCGCGCGCACCCAGTAGGGCGCGCTGGCCTGGGTCCTGCAGAAGTGTGTCAATTGCATCGACCATGGCGTCGACGTTTTTTGCCGGAACAATCACCCCCGCGTCACCGACCACTTCAGGCAAGGCGCCGCCATCGGTCGACACTACCGGTACGCCGCAGGCCATCGCCTCGCCCGCGGGCAGCCCAAACCCCTCATAAACAGAAGGCACAACCGCGATCGCGGCCTCAGCATAATACTGCACCATCTGCTCGGTGGTAATGCCTTTGACGAACTGTACTTTGTCGACCAGACCCAGCTGATGAACCAGTTGTTCGGTCTTGCCGCCGGGGTTGGGCTTGCTGACCAGCAGTAACTCCAGATCGGGGTAGCGCTCCAGCAACCGGGCATAAGCATGCAACAGATAACGCAAACCCTTCAGTGGCGCATCCGCCGAGCAAGTCGCCATCAACCGCATTGGATTGCGCTCGATACCCGGCATGGGCTTGAACACCTCGATATCAATGCCATTGTGGGCCAGGCTGATGCCGGCGGGCTGCAGACCGAAGTCCCGGGCGATGTCCTGCCTGGAACAATCGGACACGGTGACAATATTGCGCAACTGCTTGACGACTTTTTTCTGCATATTCAAGAAAGAGTGCCAGCGCCGTATCAACAACCGCTCCCGCCAGGTGCGGGCAGCGCCCAGTGCGATGCGCAAATCACTGGTGATAGGGTGGTGGATCGTTGTCACCAGTGGCAGACCCATCTTCTGGATCTCCAGCATACCGTAGCTGAGGCTCTGGTTGTCGTGGATCAGGTCGTAGTTGTGGCCGTGCTGGCGCAGGTACTTCACCGCCCGGCGGCCAAACGTCCGGGGCTCGGCAAAACCGCCGGTGAGCTGGCTGCACCACTCAATGATATTGCTGTAAGACTTCAGGTGGTGCGGGCGCAGTGACCGCAGCCCGTTCTCAAACAAATCCATGCTCGGCAGCTGGATCAGCCGTACTCTGGGATCAAGGTGAGGATAGGGCGGGCCGGAAATCACATCGACGGTGTGACCGGCATCGACCAGTGCCTTGCTCAGGTAACGCAAGTAGACACCCTGGCCACCGCCGTGCGGCTGGCTGCGATAGCCCAACAGCGCAATACGCAACGGGCGCTCCGCCACATGCACAGGAGCACCTGAAGCCGCGGTGATGGGGCTCAATTTGTCCTGCACTTTACCAGAATGCCAAATAACGGCGTCCTCAACTGTCAGAAAGGAATGAATACGCGGGATTATTACGCAGATTCGGGACGTCAACGTGCCCTGAATGGCAATGACTCACTCGAAATCCATTATCAAAAGGGGGTAGATTCTAATCAGCTACTGGTTAAAAATCCACCCCTGCAGTTTTCCACCGGAATACCAATCTGAACCAGTGCGATAGTTTCACCTAAATACAAGTATTGCGAATCCGCCCACAGACTAGCGGTCTCTAAGTCGCCAATCGCGCGCATATGCCGCTATAATCGTTGATTTTGCAGCCAGGATACTTCCAGATGACACCCAAACCCTACAAGGGCCTGATTCTTGCGGGCGGGTCAGGCACCCGCCTGCACCCTCTGACCAGCACCGTCAGCAAACAATTGATGCCGGTATACGACAAGCCCATGATCTACTATCCACTAGCCACCCTGATGCTGGCCGGCATCCGCGACATCCTGATTATCACCACTGCGCGCGACCAGGTCGCGTTCAGCGAATTGCTCGGCGATGGCTCTAACTGGGGGGTGAACATTCAGTATACCGTCCAGCCCAGCCCCGACGGATTGGCCCAGGCTTTCATTCTGGGGGAGGAGTTCATCGGCAACTCTCCTGCCAGTCTGGTCCTGGGTGACAATATCTTCTACGGTGGAGGCTTTTCCAATAAACTGACCAGCGCCGCCAGCCGCGACACCGGCGCGTCAGTCTTCGCCTACTACGTACACGATCCGGAGCGCTACGGGGTGGTGAGCTTCGACAAAAACGGTGTGGCCGAAAACATTGAGGAGAAGCCGGCCAATCCGCGCTCCCACTACGCCGTCACCGGGCTGTACTTCTACGATAATGATGTGATCGATATCGCCAAAGCCGTGCAACCCTCGCACCGCGGAGAACTGGAAATCACTGATATCAATAAAGCCTACCTGGAGCGCGGCGATCTGCGCGTAGAGGTCATGAGCCGGGGTACCGCGTGGCTGGATACCGGCACGCACAACTCCCTGCTCGACGCTGCCAACTTTATCCGGGTGGTGGAGGAGCGTCAGGGGTTGAAGATTGCCTGCCCCGAGGAAGTGGCCTACCGCAAAGGCTATATCGATGCCGAACAGCTGCTGGCACTGGCCAAACCGCTTGAGAAGAGCGGCTACGGTCTGTATCTGAAGAACCTGTTGAGAGAAGATGGAGTGGTCTTCGCATGAAATTTATAGAAACCCCACTAAAGGATGTCTACATACTGGAACCTGCGGTCTTCGGCGACCAGCGCGGTTTCTTCCTTGAAACCTGGAACCGGGAAAAATTCCGCGAGGCGGGCTTCGATATCGATTTTGTACAGGATAACCACAGCCGCTCTGCACGCGGCATCCTGCGTGGCCTGCACTTTCAGATGGAGCACACCCAGGGCAAACTGGTGAGAGTAACCTCCGGTGAAGTGTTCGATGTCGCGGTAGATCTGCGCCAGAGTTCACCGACCCTCGGGAAATGGTTTGGTGTAAGCCTCAGCGCAGAAAATCAGCGTATGCTGTGGGTTCCGCCCGGTTTCGCCCACGGTTTTTACGTGACATCCGAGTACGCAGATTTCCTCTACAAGTGCACGGACAGCTACCACCCGGCCAGCGAACAGACACTGGCATGGGACGACCCGACCGTGGGCATTGAATGGCCGGTACCCGAAGGAGAAACCCCACAGTTATCTGCCAAAGATGGGGAAGGGCACAACTGGGACAGCTGCCCGCGCTTTGATTAAGCGCTGATCGCACCCTGACTCCACATGCAGCACAGGAAAGGACCCGGCTTATGAACATACTTTACGCCAGCCCATTCGATTTAGCTGAGGCGATCAAGGCGCAAAAGCTTACCTCCAGCGAGGTATTGGCATTCTTTCTGGGCCGCGTGAAGCAGCACAACCCGGCCCTCAATGCTGTGGTAGCGCTGGATATCGAGCGCGCCCAAGCCCGTGCCCTTGCTGCCGATGAGGCCGTAAAAAGGGGCGAAAGCTGGGGGCCACTGCACGGCGTACCGATGACAATAAAGGACGCTCTGTGCACAGAAGGCATTGTCACCGTCGGTGGCATTCCGGAGTGCAAAGACCATGTGCCCAAGGCCAACGCCATTGGTGTACAGCGCTACATTGATGCCGGGGCGATTATCTTCGGTAAAACCAATGTGCCATTTATGAGCTCCGACCTACAAAGCTACAATGACATTTACGGCGCCACCAACAACCCATGGAACCTAGAACGCACCTGCGGCGGCTCTTCCGGTGGTGCGGCCGCATCAGTGGCCGCTGGCCTCACACCATTAGAACTGGGCAGTGATATTGGCGGCTCCATTCGCACGCCCAGCCATTTCAACGGTGTATTTGGCCACAAGCCCAGTTTCGGTATCGTCAGCCAACGCGGCCACCTTCCTCCCGGCGAGGGCATTCTCAGCGGAGTTGATCTCAGCGTGGTCGGTCCTATCGGCACCAGCCCGAATGATTTGGAAAAAGCGCTGGATATTCTGGTCGCGCCCAGCCCGGAGGATGCCAAGGCCTATACCATCAACTTGCCGCCCGCGCGGACTACCGACCCCACAAAACTGAAGGTCGCTGTGTGGGCCGACGATAGTTTCTGCCCAGTCGACAGCGAAATCGCTGCCGCGATCAACGCCGCTGCAGACTCCCTCGAACAAGCCGGAGCACTCGTTGATCGCAATGCGCGCCCGGATATCAACTTCGAAAAGAATCACCTGAACTACACCCATATGCTGATGGCAGCAATGGGCTCGGGCATGCCCGCCGCCGTGTTCGATATGATGAAGGAGATCGCCGAAGCCTCAGACGCCGACGATTTCAGCAACATTACACTGCAGGCCCGCGGCATCAGTTCCAGCCACCGCGAATGGAATTCCGGTATGGAAAAGCGCGCCCAGCTACGAGCCTCTTGGGCAACATTCTTCAACGACTACGATGTTTTGCTTTGTCCTTGCGCACACATCACGGCCTTCCCCCATGATCACTCCCCTGACATGATTGCTCGCACTCACACCGTCAACGGTGAAACGCGCGACTATATGGACCTGCTAAAGTGGGCGGGCCTCACCCTCAACGCGTTATTGCCGGTGACGGCCACGCCCATCGGGGTCAGCTCGGAAGGCTTGCCTATTGGCGTACAAGTAGTAGCCGATTATCTGGAGGATAAAACGGCCTTGGCCGTGGCGAAAATGCTCGAGCACTATCACCGCGCTTTTGTTCCACCGCCGTAGTATGGTGCGCAATAATTGGGAGTGTATGCTCTCACCTGGACTCGGCCCGGAGCCACATAATGCTCAAGCTGCTTGTGCACGGTATAACCGCCACATTATTCGGGTAAAAGTGGCCGCCACCAATCCTCGTTAGCAAGGTACCAATCAAGAGTGCGCTGCAGGCCCGTTTCAAAACTCTCGTACGGTTTGTACCCCAGCTCATCCATGATCCTGGTGGCATCAATCGCGTAGCGCCAATCGTGTCCGGCGCGATCCTCAACAAACTTAATCAGATCGCGGGCACTGCGGCCTGAACTACCCGGTGCATCAGGGAAGCGCTCTGCCAACGAACTGTCCTGGGCAAAACGCGCGTCCAACTGGTCACACAGCAGGTGCACGATATCCAGATTGTTCCACTCATTATTGCCACCGATGTTATAAGTTTCCCCCACCTGCCCCTTCTCCAGCACCAGCTCGATACCGCGGCAGTGATCCTCGACATACAACCAGTCGCGAATATTACTGCCATCACCGTAGACCGGCAGAGCTCTGCCGCGCAGGATGTTAGTGAGACACAGTGGGACCAGCTTTTCCGGAAAATGGTATGGACCGTAGTTGTTGGAACAATTGCTGGTGCTCACCTGCAAACCGTAGGTATGGTGATAGGCTCTCACCAGGTGATCAGAAGCCGCCTTACTGGCAGAATACGGCGAGTTCGGTTCGTACTTTTGTTGTTCGTGAAATCCCGGCGCATCGACACTTAGAGAACCGTATACCTCGTCAGTGGACACATGATGAAAGCGATGCGGCTGCGCCTCACCGCCAGACAACCAGACTTCCCGCGCCGCTTTCAGCAGCGTGTGTGTGCCCACGATGTTGGTTTCGATAAAGGCATCCGGACCGGTTATCGAACGGTCCACGTGGCTCTCGGCTGCGAAATGCACCACCGTATCAACACTATGCTCACGCAATGCCTGCAACACGCTGTCGTAATCACAGATGTCGGCATGGATAAAACTGAAATTCTTGTTGTCGCGCAGCGGATCGAGGTTGGCACGGTTGCCCGCATAGGTGAGTGCATCGTATGCCACTACCTTGTCCTCGGGGTGATGCTGCATCCAGTAGTGCACAAAGTTGGCACCGATAAAACCGGCCGCGCCGGTAACCAAAAGAGATTTAGGCATCCGCCAGTTCCTTATAATCCTTGAGCATTTCACGCAATTGCTGGCGCCAGTGGACGCCCTCCACCGCAAAATCACGCCAACTGCTCGTTTTGTCCAAAACACTATAGGCCGGGCGCTGTGCTGGCGTGGGATACTCAGCCGCAGCAATCGGTCGAATCTTCACCGGCTTTGACAGCAGGTCGAGTGCCAGAGCCTCTTCGTAAATTGCCACCGCAAAGTCATACCAACTACATACACCGGCATCACTCCAGTGATAAATACCGTACAGTTGAGGTCTCTCGGCAGCGGCCCACACCGCTTGTGCCAAGCCGTGTGCCCAGGTTGGCGTGCCCACCTGATCGCTCACAACGCCCAGCTCATCACGCTCGCCCATCAGGCGCAGCATGGTCTTCACGAAATTGCCGCCAAAACTCGAATACACCCACCCTGTACGCAGGATAAGCGCCTCAGGCATTGCGCGCTGTACAGCCAACTCACCCTCGAGCTTGCTGCGTCCATATTCTCCCAGTGGCGCAGTTGCCGACTCGGGCAGATAGGGCTGGGAAGCGCTGCCATCAAACACGAAATCTGTAGAGATATGAATAAATCTTGCCGCGTGTGCAGCACATGCAGCAGCTACCACACCGGGGGCTTCGGCATTACCGCGATGAGCGGCGGCCGCTTCAGACTCCGCTTTGTCTACTGCCGTATAGGCTGCCGCATTAACAACCAGTTGGGGCGCAACCTCTGTAAGACATGCGGCAACAGCAGCTGCATCTGCTATATCCAGTTGCGCGCGCGTCATGGCTATGCATTCCACATCCGCTGCAACGGTACGCTGTAATTCTCGCCCTAGCTGCCCGCCGGCACCTAGTACCAATACTTTCTGCTTCAAACCCATCCCTCTGTGCTCACACCTTCGGCATCATGCCCGTATTACCGCCCCGCAAAGCAGTGCCGTACTGGCCGCCATTTTTGTTTGTCTGCCATGATAACCTCAGGCTTCGCCCGTGACCACTGCACAGCGACCTGTCGAAACGTAAAAGGGCACCCGCACAAAGCCCGGCGTAGTATAGTGATACTGTAGTTTTTTGCGAGGTACACCGCGATCAGTAAAACTTCCGACGCTGACACATTGCACCAATGGGCGGTACAGTTGTCAGACGACTATCTGCCGAGCGGGTGGGAGAGGGTAAAGAGCTCCCCATTCACCCGGGTCGCGCGCAATGCAAAACGACAGCTTTACTACAAGCAGTTCCTCACGCGCAGCCCCGCATTCAAACTCAAGGCGCAGGTCAGGGGCAGTCGCGCCACACGCGCTCGCCTTAACGCGCAGGCACTGTTACTGGCAGGCATCGATGCACCCCACAGCGTGCTCTGGGGAAAACTCCCAGGCGGCGGCGAATATCTTTTTACGGTAGAGGTGCCGGGGGAAAGTATTGGTCAGTGGTTACGCGAGACCACAGCTGGTCACGACGCAGATACGCTGCGCTTGCGACGACAACTACTGTCCGAGCTGGGTACGTTTATTGGCAGAGTACACGCCACTGGCTTTATTCATGGCGATTTAGCGCCGGACAATATACTGGCCGCCAAGCTACAGGATAAATTCCGCTTCACCCTGATGAACAATGAACGCAACAGCCGGAGGACCCCAATACCGGGAAGGCTGTTGTTGCGTAACCTGATACAGCTGAACATGCTGTCGCTTGACGAGGCTGGCCGCACAGACCGCATGCGATTCTTTCGCGCGTGGCGGCGGCAGATGCGCGAGCTGTCTCCAGTGGAAGCCAAAATTCTCGCGGTGGAATCCTATCGACGGGCACTGCGGCGCTTGCCTGTACAGGCTGATACCGCGATTAACTAGCTGATCACACCAGTCGCTGGCCGTACCCGTCAGACATATGCTGGCCGCGGATTCGGTAGAGAGGTCGGATCATGCGTTCGACGATCTCGCGCCTGGTGCCTGGCACGCCGTCCATATACGTGCCCAGAAATTGTTCGAACAGCTTCAAGCCGATACCAAGCTCTTCCGCATTAGCCGTAAAACGTGCCAGATCTCGTGCCTGCGGAACCCCGCCGACGCGACATTTACGGGTGTCATTGAAATCGGTCAGATAGACGCGTTGCCCATTCCAGAACAGATTGACCCAGCGGCAATCGCCATACATGTAGCCAGCTGAGTGTAACGCTGCAAGCGTTTCTCCGGCAGAGCGCATCACTGCGTCGAAACCGTCTTCGCTGTTGCGCTGGCGCCAAAGTTCATCGAGGTTGCCGCCTTCAGAGAAACCCTCAGACACCAGAAGGGTGCCCTGCGATACCGCCAGGTAGGCCAACTGGTCCGGCAGGGCAAGGCCTTTCTCGCGCAGCGAAATTGCGCGGCGATAGTTTCGCAATGACTGCGACCGACCAAAGTAGTACTGCAATCGACGTTTGAACGAACTAAAGCGATAGAGCTTGAGATATGCGAGCTCATCTTCAACTCGCAATAATCCAGACAGGCTGTCGACTGTACTATTGAGAATTGTTGTGTGCTCTTCCATCCATTCGGCGGCACCCTCCGGGTACTCGGTCAACTGCTCCTTCAGACGCTCGGCCCAGACATCACCGCGCTTTATCGTTACTTTACCCGCCATGATTGAATCTACCATTTTTGCAAATAGGGAGGGATGCCATCATGCTGATTAATATACCGCGTCCTCGCCGGATACAAAACCTGTCAGGCCACGGGCTCCAGCCACTCGCTATTTTGCTCGCGGTTGCCGCGCACCGAATCAAAGTACATCGTCTGCAGTTTTTCTGTCAGCGGGCCGCGACTGCCACTGCCTATGACACGCCCATCCAGCATGCGAATAGGCACAACCTCGGCAGCAGTCCCGGTAAAGAAGGCTTCATCGGCCACATAAACTTCATCTCGCGTGATGCGCTTTTCCCGGACCTGATAACCCAGCTCTTCCGCCAGTACAAAGATCGCGTCGCGCGTAATACCCTCGAGGCAGGAGGTCAGTTCAGGCGTATAAATTTTGTTGTCTCGCACGATGAAAACATTCTCACCACTGCCTTCTGCGACATAGCCCTCGTTATCCAGTAGCAACGCCTCTTCGGCACCGCTCTCAACGGCTTCACGTAGGGCCAGCAACGAGTTGATATAGTTGCCGTTCGCTTTTGCCTTACACATGGAGATGTTTACATGGTGGCGAGTGTAGGAGGATGTGCGCACCTTGATACCGCGATCGCGAGCTTCGGGGTCCATATAGGAGGGCCACTCCCATGCAGCTACCATGACGTGAGTACGTAAGTTATCCGCTCGCAGCCCCATACCCTCAGAGCCATAAAAACACATCGGGCGCAGATACCCTTCCTCCAGACCATTCAGTCGCACTACATCTTTCTGCGCCTGGTTCAGGGTGTCTTTATCAAACGGTATAGACATACCAAGAATATGGGCAGAGCGGAACAGGCGGTCAGTGTGCTCCTGCAGACGGAATATACAGGTGCCCTTGTCAGTTGTTTTGTAAGCGCGCACACCTTCAAATACACCCAGACCATAGTGAAACGTGTGAGTCAGCACATGCACCTTGGCTTCGCGCCAGGGAACCATCTCTCCGTCCATCCAGATTAGACCATCGCGATCGGCCAGACTCATCACATTACTCCTGTTCATTCTTCTGTAGTGTCATTGATCAAATAAGGCGCAAATAGCTGCTGCCACTTACTGCTGACTGCCGTTCGCGCTTCCACAAAGCTACCTTGGGGCACAGTACCCGGTTGCTGCTGCAGGGATAGTTGGTGGGCAGCGGAACGATAGCCTAGATAAGCTTGTATCAGCGCATCACACTCCTGCCGCTCGAACAAACCTTCACGGCCCAGAGCTTCGATAATACGGACATTATCGGACCAACGCGCCAGCTCGGGCACGCGATGCGACCACGCCAAGACCGCGTATTGCACCATAAATTCTATATCTACGATACCTCCCGACCCCTGTTTTAGGTTAAATTCCCCATCTTCCGTGTTCTCTTTCGGTAGTAAGTGCTCACGCATCTTCGCGCGCATGGCGAGCACCTCGCGTGCCAGTGCGGCCTCGTCCCGCGGCTGACGCAAAACGTCTTCCCGCAGCGCCATGACGGCGGCGGCCACTGCCGGATCACCGGCGACGAAACGGGCCCGCACCAGCGCCTGATGCTCCCAGGTCCAGGCGGAGTCCAATTGATAGCTGCGAAACGCCGATACTGTGCTCACCAGCATGCCGGATTGTCCCGACGGGCGCAGGCGCATATCCACCTCGTACAACTGGCCCATGGTCATACGCGTCTCCAGAATATGGATCATCCGCTGACCCAGACGTGTGTAGAACACCGCGTTGTCTATGCTGTGCTCACCGTCAGTGACGCCACCTTTTTTCGCGTCGTAGATAAAAACCAGGTCCAGATCCGAGCCATAGCCAAGCTCAATCCCACCGAGTTTGCCATAGCCAAATACCGCAAAACCCTCGCCATTGCCCTCGCGTG
This sequence comes from Halioglobus japonicus, assembly GCA_902705825.1. Classification (GTDB taxonomy): domain Bacteria; phylum Pseudomonadota; class Gammaproteobacteria; order Pseudomonadales; family Halieaceae; genus Marimicrobium. Next base: position 104,295 of record CACSIL010000034.1, read on the forward strand.
CAGGCTGTCCGTATTTGCCACTCAGGTCGGCCCAGGCGACACTCAGCACCTTCTCCAGTATGACCTCGGCTATCCATGTAAGCTTGTCGCTAACCTGCATCACCGGCAGCCGACCGACCAACTCACTGGCCGCCACTCGCAGCACTTGAGAGGCCTTGAAATAGCGCAGTGCATCCATCTGCGCTTCCAGGTCATTCTCTGCCAGACGGGCCACCTGCTGGCGTAGATCATCGCGCAGCAGCTCCTTGTCCGGCGCGGTGTAAAGGCTGGCGCGATCCAGCAATTCATCCAGCAGCACCGGGTTGCGCGTGAGCTGATCCGATATCCAAGGGCTGGCCGCACACAGGGCTACCAGTTCGGCCAGCGCCGGCGGGTTTTCCATTAATAACACCAGATACACACTGCGCCGGATGACAGCCGTCACCAGAGGAAGCACCCGCTGCACGGCGAGATCCGGGTCGGATAGCTCGGCGCAGGCGCGCAGCAACAGCGGCATAAACTGCTGCAGGCGCTCGCGGCCCTGCGCTTGCTGGGCCAGCACACGCGGGCTCTGCTGCAGGGCCTCCAGCGCCTCCAGTGTCTCGCCCGCACGCTGAAAACCGAAGGCTGCGAGCGACTCTGCGCACAAGCCTTCCCCCCACAGGGACTCCTCTTCCTCGACACTCACGGGGTCTGCGTCTTCCGGGTCGGCGATCAAATCCTTGAAATGCCCGGCGACCACCGCGCGCTTTGCCTCCAGTGCGGACCGGTAGCTGTCCCAGTTGCTATACCCCATCACGTGGGCCATCGCGGCCTGTGCAAGGTCCGCCTGTGGCAACTCCTGGCTTTGCTTATCCTGATAGCCCTGAATGGCGTGCTCGCTGTCGCGCAAAAACAGATAGGCCGCACGCAGTTCTGTGACCGCCTCCGCAGGCAGACAACCCTGAGTCACGCACTCATCAAGTATCGACAGCAACTCACGCTGTTGCAGCCCCAGGTCACGACCACCGCGAATCAACTGAAAACACTGGGCGATAAATTCCACTTCACGAATGCCGCCGCTGCCCAATTTGACATTGTCCTGCAGACCTTTGCGACGCACTTCCGTGTTGATCATCTGCTTCATGCTGCGCAAGCTGTCTATCACGCCGAAATCGATGTAGCGGCGGTAGACAAAGGGCTTCAACATTGCCATCAGCTCCCGCGCACACGCCGGGTCGCCGGTGACGGGTCGCGCCTTGATCAGGGCGTAGCGCTCCCAATCGCGGCCCTGTTCCTGGTAATAGCCCTCCAGTGCTGCAAAATTGTGTGCCAGCGCGCCGCTCTCACCATACGGGCGCAAACGCATATCCACGCGAAACACGAACCCATCTACAGTAAGTTGATCCAGTGCATTGATGAGGGCGCGACCAACGCGGGTGAAGTACTCCTCATTGCTGATTGAGTGTGCTTTCGAATCGGTCGCACCGGCCTCGGGGTAGGTGAATATCAGGTCGATATCAGAGGATATGTTCAGCTCGCGTGCGCCCAACTTACCCATGGCCAGCACAATCAGCTGTTGCGGGTCACCGCTGTGTTTACCGCGGGGCACACCGAACCGACGCTGTTGCTCAGCGTCACAATGCGCCAGCGCTTGTGCGATAGCGGCCTCAGCCAGCAGTGAAGTATCGCGCACCGTTTCCAGCGTGTCGGCCAGACGACAGAAATCGCGCCAGACGATCCGCAGCATATGCCGCATGCGAAAATGACGCAGCACCGGAGCGAGTTCAACAGCCTCGCCCGACAGCAGCTGTTGCAGCTCACTGTTATAGCTATCCTCGGCCAAAGACTTCTGCAACAGGCCACTCGAGGCCAGATCCAGCAGCAGCTGCGGCTGCCGCCTAAGCAACTCTGCAACAAAGGGACTGCAGGCGAGTACACGGGGAAGCTGCGTGGCTTCAGGTCCCTGCTGTAACCGCTCGACCAGTTGCGCCGCCAACGCCTCATCGGCACTTTCCAGTAAATACCCCCAGGCACGCTCGGCCTCAGCGGCCAGTATTACTGGCAACTCTGAGGTATTGAGCGTCATCGGGGGCCGCTCAGTGGAAATGCGCTGTCAGGCATCGATCATAGGAGCCACGCGCATGACTTCCTCAATTGTCGTCTCACCGCGCGCGATGCGCGCCGCGCCGCTGAGCCGCAAGGTCTTCATGCCCTGACCCATCGCAATTTCACGAATCTTGCTGGTATTGAGCTGCCCGCGTATCTGCGCCTGCACCTCGCGGCTATTGACCAGCACCTCGTAGATACCCTGGCGGCCCGAATAACCGGTTTCGCGGCACTGGATACAACCGACCGGGCGCGCTATCTGCGCCGGCGGCTCCATATCCCAGGGCTGTGTAAGCTGCTGCCAGGCATCGAGGTCCAGCTCACCGTAGTCCTTGCAGTGCGGGCAGAGTATTCGGACCAGACGCTGCGACATGATCCCACGCACTGTGGCCCGGATGAGATAGGGTGGCGCACCCAGTTCCATCAGCCGCGAGATAGAGCTGGGGGAGTCGTTGGTGTGCAACGTTGAGAGCACCAGGTGCCCCGTTAACGCCGCCTGAATGGCCATATTGGCGGTTTCCAGATCCCTGATCTCGCCCACCATGATGATGTCCGGATCCTGCCTCATCAAGGCGCGCACACCAGTGGAGAAATTCAGATCAATCGCGTTGTTCACCTGCATCTGGTTAAATGCGCCCTCCACCATCTCTATCGGATCCTCGATGGTGCAGACGTTCACCTCGGGCGTCGCCAACTGGCGCAGTGTGGAATACAGGGTTGTGGTTTTTCCGGACCCGGTGGGACCGGTTACCAACACAATACCGTGGCCGCTGGACGTCATATCGTGCCAGTGCTGCAAGTCGGCATCCGCCAAACCCAGCTGTTCAAAACTGCGCTGCAGAACATCCGGGTCGAAAATACGCATCACCAGCTTTTCACCGAATGCGGTGGGCAGGGTTGCCAGTCGCAGTTCCACCTCATTGCCGCTGGGGGTGCGGGTTTTCAGCCGCCCGTCCTGTGGCCTGCGCTTCTCAGCAACGTCCATACGGCCGAGAATTTTTACCCGGCTGCTCACCGCCGCGCATACGTGCGCGGGTAACTCGTAGACCGTGTGCAGCACGCCGTCGATGCGAAAGCGCACGCTGCCGACATCGCGACGGGGTTCAATATGGATATCACTGGCGCGCTGCTCGAACGCATACTGCAGCAGCCAGTCGACAATTTTTACAATGTGCTGGTCATTGGCATCCAGCTCGTTCATGGTGCCCAGTTCCAGCATCTGCTCCAGATTGCCGACACCGGCGGGGGCATTTGGCCGCTCGTTGACACCTGCGCCGCGCACAGAGCTTGCCATGCTGTAGAACTCACCCGTGTGCCGGGTGATCTCTCGTGGATCCGTTAATACGCGCCGAATCGGCTTGCGTAACACGTGCTCCAGGTTGCTCTCCCAGGCGCGCACATAGGGCTCGGCAGTCGCAATGACGACCTCGTTCTCGTGTACCTCGACAGCCAGTATGCGATGGCGCTCAGCAAAGGCCCTGGACATCACGTCGGCCACCGCGGTGACGTTGATTTTCAGCGGATCGATGCGAAACACGTCCTGACCAACCCGGTTGCCCAACCAGACCAGCAACCTCTCCATCGTCAGCAATTTTCCCGGCGCGGAGGCGTCGTCCAGCTTCTGCTCCGCGAGGAATACCAGCGGGTGTACCTTCAGCTTGGTAGCCAGCCCAATGCGGATTAAATCCTGGTCCGTCAGCAGCCCATCCGCGTTCAAGTCCTGAGCTACGGTGGACAAACTGAGACGATGTTCCAATAACTGTTCGCTAAACTTGCTTGTCATGTTCTCTTCAGTCTAGATTCACAATATGTAATTTCAGGTCAAGCATGCTAACACACAGCGCTTGCAGCCGAGGGCAATATCCCACACCGCTGGGCAGCAAAAAAGGCCACTACAAGTGGTCGTTTATTGTGACAGCTCCTCGTTTAAACCCTACACTAGCGCCACGCAATCTAAGGGAGGTTGAGTAATGGTCATTTTGAGTCCGCTGGGCAGTTTGTTCGGCCGTTCACCCATTGGGCCCATCCAGGAACATATGGCGATGGCAGACAGGGCCGCACAACTGGTGCCCGAGCTGCTGCGCGCATCAGCCGCCGATGACTGGGAGGCCGCCACGGCGCTGCACAAAGACATTGCCGAAGCGGAGGCCACGGCTGACAAACTGAAGCGCTCCGTGCGCAAACATTTACCCAAGCGCCTGTTTCTCCCTGTACCGCGGTCTGATTTGTTAACCCTGGTAGCAGTGCAGGACCACATTGCCAATACGGCAAAAGATATCGCCGGTCTCATCATCGGTCGCAAAATCCGATTTCCGGCAACGCTGCAGGACGCCGCTGTCAGTCTCGCCGAAGCATCAGCGGCCACATCGCATCAGGCCCTGAAGGCTATTCAGGAGCTGGATGAACTGCTGGAGGTCGGGTTTACCGGCGGTGGCGAGATCCGTCGTGTGGAATCCATGCTCCAATCGGTGGATGAATTGGAACGCAGTTCGGACGTCATCGCTGTGGATTTAAGAACTGGATTATTTGCGCTGGAAAATGACCTGCCGCCAGTAGACGTCATGTTTCTCTACCAGATCATCACACTGCTAGGCACCGTCGCGGACGATGCCGAAAGTGTCGGTGACCGTCTACAAATCCTGATGGCTAAGTAAGAATAAGGAGTCCCTATGGAGATCATTGCCCAGTACGGCAGTATTTTCCTGATCATGGCCTGTGTTTTCGGCTTCTTTATGGCCTGGGGAATCGGAGCCAATGACGTCGCAAACGCCATGGGTACATCGGTGGGCTCCAAGGCATTGACGCTCAAGCAGGCGATCATCATCGCCATGATTTTTGAGTTTCTCGGGGCATATTTCGCCGGCGGCGAAGTCACGTCTACAATCCGCAAGGGCATCATCGATGCCCAGGTAATGAACGACAATCCCGAGCTGATGGTCTACGGCATGCTTTCCGCACTACTGGCGGCGGGCACCTGGTTATTGATTGCGAGCATGAAGGGTTGGCCCGTCTCCACGACCCATTCCATCGTCGGCGCGATTGTCGGTTTCGCGGCCGTGGGCATCTCTGTCGATGCTATCTACTGGTCGAATGTTGGCTCTATCGCCGCCAGCTGGCTGGTATCGCCACTACTGGCCGGCGCGCTCTCCTATGGCCTGTTCATGAGCGTGAAGGTGTTCATCCTCGACACGGAAGACCCGTTTCAGCAGGCCAAGAAGAATATTCCCATCTATATGTGGATGGTAGGGTTCATGATTTCCATGGTCACTCTGCTGAAGGGCCTGAGCCACGTAGGGCTGAATCTGGATCTCGGTCTGGGCAGTAAGTTTGCCGATGCGGCGCTTCTCTCTGCACTGGTCGGCCTGGCTGTCGCTGGCCTGGGCAGCTTGATGTTGCGCTCTATCAAAGACATACCGGATGAGATGCACCGTTTCCGCTCGGTGGAACAGGTGTTCGGTGTCCTGATGGTATTTACCGCCTGCTCCATGGCCTTCGCACATGGCTCCAATGATGTGGCGAATGCGGTTGGGCCACTGGCCGCCATCGTCAGCACGGTAGAGTCCGGCGGGGAGATTGCGGCCAAGTCCGCCGTACCCTGGTGGATACTGCTGGTGGGAGGCGTGGGGATTGTCGTTGGCCTGATCACCTATGGCTGGCGCGTAATTCTTACCGTGGGCAGCGAAATTACCGAGCTGACACCCAGCCGTGCTTTTGCCGCCACACTGGGCGCATCTGCAACGGTAGTAATCGCCTCCGGCACCGGCCTGCCCATTTCCACCACCCACACACTGGTTGGTGCGGTATTAGGCGTGGGCTTCGCCCGCGGCATTGGCGCGCTTAACCTCGGCGTGATCGGCAGCATTTTCATGTCGTGGATCATCACCCTGCCTGCAGGTGCGACACTGGCAATTATCTTTTTCTTTATCTTCAAGGCCATTTTCGGGACATAGTAATGGGCCAGCACTTGGCTCTGCGAGGCCCCTTGTCTAGACTGGATCACATATTCCTCCACCGGCCCGGGCCGTTCTGACAGCTGGAGCTTCATGTCACAGTTCGAAAAACACGTTTTCGACCAACTCCGGCAACTGGTGGGTACGCCCTCCGTAAGCTCCACCGACCCCGGATGGGATCAGGGCAATCGCGCGGTCATTGACCTGCTGGCGAGCTGGCTCTCTGACATGGGCTTTCAGGTTGAAATTCAGAACGTCACCGCAGATGGCAACAAAGCAAACCTCATCGCCACACTGGGCAGCGGCCCGGGCGGACTGGTTCTGGCCGGGCACACAGACACCGTGCCCTTCGACGAGGGCCGCTGGCAGAGCGACCCGCTGGCGCTGACCGAGCGCGACAACCGCCTGTACGGTTTAGGCAGTACAGATATGAAGGGCTTTTTCCCGCTCGCTATCGCCGCCGCCAGCGCCTTTACCGCCGACGATCTGCAACAACCCCTGATACTGCTGGCCACTGCAGACGAGGAAAGCTCAATGAACGGCGCGCGACAGCTGGCGGCTGCAGGGCGCCCTAAAGCGCGCGCCGCTATCATTGGCGAGCCCACTTCGATGGTGCCAGTGCGAATGCACAAGGGCATTATGATGGAGGCGGTGCGGGTCACGGGCCGCGCCGGCCACTCGTCCAACCCGGATCTGGGAAACAGCGCCCTGGAGGGTATGCACGCCGTGATGAGCGATCTGATGGCCTACCGCCAGGAGCTGGCCGCGCGCTTCAGCAACGATTTTTTCCGGGTTGCCGCCCCCACTCTCAATTTGGGGTGTATTCACGGCGGTGACAGCCCCAATCGCATCTGTGGCAGCGCAGAATTACATTTTGACCTGCGCCTGACACCCGGCGGCGACAATGCCACGGTACGCGCAGAACTGGAGCAACGTATGCAAGCCCTGGCCACGCCGCGCGGGCTGGATATCGAGTTACGCTCATTGATAAACCAGGTTGAACCGTTTGAACAAAGCGCGCAGAGTGAGCTGGTGCAGCTGGCGGAAAAACTGACCGGCCACACCGCCGAAGCGGTGGCGTTTGCAACAGAGGCGGCTTTTTTACAGCAGCTGGGCATGGAAACCATCGTAATGGGGCCCGGCTCCATCGACCGCGCGCATCAACCCGATGAATACCTGGAGCTTGAGCAGATTCAGCCGTGTATTGCACTGTTACAGCAATGCATTCGTCACTACTGCCTGTAAACACTGTGCAATATTGCCATTAGGTAAACAGCACGGCTTTCTGTACTCTTAATAACTTTCTATTTATCAATAGCTTGGAAGGCAACGTGACAACGTCTGGGCGGTCCCATATTCGCTGGTTGAGAAATACCGCACCCTACATCAATGCACACCGGGGCAAGACCTTTGTGCTGATGCTGGGGGGCGACATAGCGCAGCACGAAAACTTTTCTCATCTTGTCCACGATATTGCACTGCTGAAAAGTCTCGGGGTGCGCCTGGTACTGATTCACGGCTCCCGCAGTCAGATCGATCAGCGCCTGCAACGCGCGGGTCTGGACAGCGCATTCCACGACGGCATGCGGGTTACTGACAACGGCGCGCTGGAGCACGTCAAAGATGCTGCCGGCTCACTGCGAGCACAGATTGAAGCGCTGTTATCCATGGGTTTACCCAACTCACCGATGCAGGGGTCGCGCATGCGCGTATGCTCGGGGAACTTCGTTACTGCGCGCCCCATTGGCGTAGTCGATGGCGTGGACTTTCACCATACCGGCCGGGTCAGGCGCATCGACGCCAGCGGTATTCACCAGCAATTGGACAGCGGCTCTATTGTGCTGCTGTCGCCACTGGGGTACTCGCCCACCGGTGAGATTTTCAATCTCGCGCTGGAGGACATTGCTGTGCACTGCGCCGCCGCAATTGGCGCAGAAAAATTGATTTTGTTTGGCACAGCAGCGGGCATCGTCAACGAAGCAGGAGAGCTGATACGGCAGTGCGCTGTGAGTGAAATCAGCGGGCTCTCTGTTACTGAACCCGAGCAGCACTCGCTGTTAAATACCGCCAAAAGCGCCTGTCTGGCCGGTGTCTCGCGCTGCCATATCATCAGCCACGAGGATGACTGTTCGCTGTTACAGGAGCTTTTTACTCACGACGGCTGCGGCACGCTGGTGGGCAACGACGAGTATGAACTGCTGCGACAGGCCAATATTGACGACGTCGGCGGCATCCTGGAACTGATCGAGCCACTGGAGCAACAGGGTATTTTGCTGAAACGCTCACGCGAGCTGCTGGAGACAGAGATCAGCCAGTTCCGTCTGCTGGAGCGCGACGGGCGCATCATTGCCTGCGCCGCGCTCTATCCCTTTCCCGATGACAACTGTGGCGAAATTGCCTGTATCGTCTCCCACCCGGAGTACCGGGGAGGCAGGCGCGGACAGCGATTGCTGACCACGCTGGAAAAGGAGGCTCGTCGCCTGAACCTCGAGCGGGTGTTCGTTCTCACCACGCAGACAGCGCACTGGTTTATCGAACAGGGTTTTGTCGAGACATCGCGGGATGAACTGCCTTCGCAGAAGAAGTCGCTCTACAACCTGCAACGGAATTCTAAAGTATTCTTCAAGCAGCTCTGATCCACGCAAGCGGGTGTACATTCCCCGGGTAGCAACCCGGCTCCCCTATGCCAACACCACGGGCCTGCCACGCCAAAATGGGGCCGGCAGCGTGCTGTTGCGCACCAATTTGAATCCAGCAAGACGCTACCAGCGCTGTACCCGCACCCCAACGAGCCACTCGGCGCAACCCACGCACCAAATGTTACCCTTGATACGATAAGGATCGCCACAGATCGGGAGCGCCTGTGGAAAAATCTGGTAATATTTTAAATATCAGACATTTACGTCACGAAAAATTCACACAGCATGAACTACACTTCCCGTCAAATATGTGTATATTGGTAACAGTTGACGTAACACATTACTGCTTCACAACGCTGGGAGGCCATTATTATGAAATACTTAATCACAGTTCTCGCGGTCATCACCGCCACTTTTGCGCTCAAGACAGCGGCCAGCTGTCCATTTGTCGCGCCCGGCAATATGCCGTCGGTACCCGATGGCGCCTCTGCCGATGCAGTCAGAATGCAGAGCGCGATGACCGAGGTCCGAACGTATGTACAGGCCAGCGAGGAATTTCTCGACTGCCGCGGCCTAACCCTGAGCACTTCGCACTACCGTGAGGTGCTCAACAACGCCACAGAAGCGGCGGACACATTTAACGCCCAACTGGCACGTTTTCGAGAAAACAACGGCGCACTCGCCAAAAACTGACCCGAACTTTCATAGCGTCAGAGCGCCACGTCGGTGCCACCTGACGCAGGAGTACCATCATGCAATCGGTCTTTACTTCACATCTACTCGACTGGCTACTGGTTCCGGAGGCACTGTTTGTGGCGGGGTTTTTCCTGCTATCGGCCGTGATTCTCTTCGCGCTGGCGCTGGAAGCAGGCACCTACCCGGAAATTACTAAAGGGTATCGGCGATTGAAGAAATTACTACCCCGCCTGCACGACAGCTACCACCCGGACATCACTTTCACCGGTCGCAGTTAAGCCATCGGGCGATAACGCTGCTCAGCTGTACGCGTGCAACAGGGCAACCTGGGGCACGAAGCATCACCCTCCGGACACGATAAAGGAGAAATCGGGCGCAAAATTTGCTATCCTTCCCGCCCAAATTTCACTACGTAATCCGGCTGATGCCGGGCTGCTACGGACTCTGAAGATGCCTGACTATCGTTCCAAGACCTCCACCGCCGGCCGCAATATGGCCGGTGCCCGCGCACTGTGGCGCGCCACCGGCATGAAGGACGGGGACTTCGGCAAACCTATTATTGCCGTGGTGAATTCATTCACCCAGTTCGTGCCTGGGCACGTGCACCTGAAAGACCTCGGCCAGCTCGTCGCGCGCGAAATCGAGGCTGCGGGCGGCGTGGCGAAAGAGTTCAACACCATCGCAGTGGACGACGGCATCGCCATGGGTCACGACGGCATGCTCTACAGCCTGCCCTCACGCGACATTATTTCCGACTCTGTGGAGTACATGGTCAACGCGCACTGCGCCGATGCGATGGTGTGTATCTCCAACTGCGACAAGATCACTCCGGGAATGCTGAACGCCGCAATGCGCCTGAACATTCCCGTGGTGTTTGTGTCCGGCGGGCCAATGGAGGCGGGCAAAACCAAACTGTCTGAGAACAAACTCGACCTCATCGATGCGATGGTGATTGCCGGCGACGACGAGGCCTCCGATGAGAAGGTCGCGGAGTACGAGCGCTCTGCCTGTCCTACCTGCGGTTCCTGTTCCGGCATGTTTACTGCCAACTCAATGAATTGTCTGACCGAGGCACTGGGCCTGTCACTGCCCGGCAACGGCTCGACGCTGGCAACACACTCCGATCGTGAACAGCTATTCCTGCGCGCTGGCCGCGTAATCGTGGACCTGTGCAAACGCTATTACCAGCAGGATGACGACTCGGTGTTACCGCGCAATATCGGTAATTTCAAAGCATTTGAGAACGCCATGAGCCTGGATATCGCCATGGGCGGCTCTACCAATACCATACTGCACCTGCTGGCGGCGGCGCAGGAGGCGGAGCTGGATTTCACACTGGAAGATATCGACAGGCTGTCGCGCAAAGTACCCCAGTTGTGCAAGGTTGCACCCAGCACACCGAAGTACCATATGGAAGACGTGCACCGCGCCGGCGGCATCATGGGCATACTCGGAGAGTTGGATCGCGCAGGTCTGTTACACAGCGAATGCAGCACTGTGCACAGCAAGACGCTCGGCAGTGCTCTGGACGAGTGGGACATCATGCGTACCCAGGACGCTGAAGTACACAAATTCTACAGTGCCGGCCCCGCTGGCATTCCGACCCAGACCGCGTTCAGCCAAAGCACTCGCTGGTCCAGCCTCGATACTGACAGGGCGGGTGGCTGTATTCGTTCGCTGGACAATGCGTTCTCGCTGGAGGGCGGCCTGGCCATCTTAACGGGTAACATAGCGCTGGATGGCTGCGTGGTGAAAACGGCCGGTGTAGATGATTCAATCTTGAAATTCTCCGGGCCTGCCCACGTCTGTGAAAGCCAGGACACAGCGGTAGACGATATTCTCAATGATCGCGTCAAGGCGGGCGATGTTGTGATTGTGCGCTACGAGGGGCCGCGCGGTGGACCGGGCATGCAGGAAATGCTGTACCCCACCAGCTACATCAAATCCAAAGGGCTGGGCAAGGCGTGTGCCCTGCTCACAGATGGCCGGTTTTCCGGGGGCACATCGGGCCTGTCGATAGGCCACGCCTCACCGGAAGCGGCAGCAGGTGGCGCTATCGGCCTGGTCGAAAATGGCGATATCATCGAGATCGATATTCCCAACCGCAGCATCAATGTCGCGCTTACCGACGAGGAATTGGCTGAGCGGCGCAGTGCAATGGAAGCGCGCGGCGACAAAGCCTGGCAGCCAACAGAAGTGCGCCCGCGCAAAGTTACTCCAGCGCTGAAAGTCTATGCCAAAATGGTGACCAGCGCTGACAAAGGCGCGGTACGGGATTTGTCTCTGCTCGACTAACCTGCTGGATCATCAACCGGTGAATCTGGTGGCTGGCTGATGTCAGCCGCCGGTGCATCCGGGGAACCGCCTTCGGCGATCAATTCCTGAAGATCTTCCTGCAAAGAGGACAGCCGCTCACGCAAGTACTTGTCCTGTTGCTCGCTACGCCCATCCAGTATGACCGCGATAACCTCGTATATCTGTGTCAGGTTGTGCTCGTAGATACGCCGATACTCAGGAGCGGGATTTTCTCGCTGCAAGACAACAGCCTCCCTGACGCGAAGCTGCCACTGCGGTTTGCGCTCCAGCAATACACCAAGCTTTTCCAACCACTGCGCGCGTGCCGCTAACCAGGCCCTGTCCGAGCGCTGCAGACTGCGGCTGAATTCTAGTAGTATGCCCTCCTGCTCATCCGACAAAGAGCCCAGATACTCCCGCGCATTGTCCAGCGCATCATCGTAACTATCCTCGTAGAATTCCTCATCGGTACGCTCCAGATACTCTTCTTCATACTCGTTCTGACGCTCCCACAGCTCATCCAGCAACTCCGCAATCTGCGCGTCGGACAATTGCGCACCGAGCGCCAGCAACCAATCCAGTGACTCGCCCTCAAGTCGCAGCCATGCAGACTCAAACTCGTCGAACACGGCGGCAATCATCTCGGGTGTCTGCGGCTGGTCCAGATCGCTTTCGAACGAGTCGAGTATCGTCAGGTAGTCCGGTAGCTCCCGCGATCGGTGCCAGACAAGAAAGGGTTCAAGCAGACCATCCAGATGCTGTTTCTGACTCGCGTCGAGATCGACGTAATCGTCCACATACCAGGGCACCAGAAAATCGAGCCGGTTGTAGACAAACGTGGTGCTGCTGCAGGCCCCGAGGAGGAGCAGGCAGACTACCAGCAGGTAGACCCGGGACCATCCACCTGCGCCGGCTTTTGCCATTGCCTAGTGGCGCCCCAATGAAGCAGTTCGGGGTGCAGGGGGTACTTCGGGTATCAGGATGGAGGCGGATTCAGCCAGCTCTACCCGGTTGCGCCCCCCGTCTTTAGCGGCATACAAAGCGGCATCGGCATACCTGAGCCAGTTTTCGAGATCCGGCACCTCGCGCAGGTCACACACTCCCACACTTACCGTCAGAGGGCCCTGCGGCAACAACTGTGCCTGCTGAACAGCACGGCGTAGTTGATTGGCGACAATCTTCGCCTGAGATGCTCTGGTGTCACTTAACAACAACACAAATTCCTCTCCGCCATAACGGCACAGCGTATCCACCCCGCGAATTCGCTCTTTGATCAAACTGACCAGGCTCTTCAGCGCCTCATCACCAACATGGTGCCCGAACTCGTCGTTAATTTTTTTGAAGTGATCAATATCCAGCAATAAAAGAGAAACACTACGCCGATTCCTCTCCCAATCCTGCAGCGCTCTGGATGCCTGTAATTCCAGATATCGGCGATTGAAAGCACCTGTCAGCGAATCCGTTATCGCCATATCCTTGAGACGCCGCGACTGTTTTGTCATCGCGTATTCCAGCCAGGCACTTACCAGCCAGGTGAGCGTCATACTGACACCCAGAACAAACCCGGTCGCAAACTTAAACTCTGAGAACACCACAGGTGCCGCGCCCACTGCACTGAGCACACCCAGAATAATGGCCCAGCGCGTCGTAAACAAGACAGGAAGCGCCACCAACATGGGAAACATCAGGAACAGGCTGTACAACTGCCCATAGTAAAGGGACAGCACAGCCAACCCCATACAGACGCCAACCACCACGGCAGGAGTCAGGATTGTTTCCCGGTGAAGCGTTGACAGCACTATATCCAGCACCAGCAAACCCAACAGCAGCAGCGCGCCAGTGGCGAGCAGGTATTGGCCCTGATAAAAATTGTTCACAAGGAGCGGCAGTATTATTACTGCCAGCAGCAGAAAAATGTACCTGTGGGCGTTGCGTCGACGCTTGTCGCGCTCCTCATCCACATGCACACGGTCTTCGCTCTGGGCGCGTTTGCTAGAGAGCAAATCGCCAGTAAAAGACTCAGTAAAGTGCCGCTTCAGCCGCGGCCAAGGTGCTTTATTGGAATTTGTCAGTTTAGTGCCCATATCGGATACCGTGATCTATTCCATGATCCGCGATACCGCCCTATACGCCTATCCGATAAACCAGATTAGCACCAGATAGTAGCTTGAGGCCATGATGCAAATGGCACAAGCTCACACTTTCTACCTAAATATTGGCCGGGGAACTTCTGATTGATGCGGCAGCCTCACCGCGCTACCCAGAGGTTCCCCGGCGGTAGTTTATGCGGCGACGTGTTGCTGTTGTACAGCAGACTTGTTGATCGCCCCCAAAATACCGTCCAGAGAGGCCTGAATGATATCCTGGCTACGACCGACGCCACAGAAACGGTCGCCGTCAATATTGAGCTGTATGTAGCAGATAGCCTCGGCATCAGCACTTTGACTCAGAGCGTGTTCGTTATACTCCACCAATACGATCTGCTTGCCAGTGAAGTCCTGCATCGCTTCCACAAACGAGGCCACGACACCGTTACCGCTAGCCGTCAGGTGATGCATTGTCGAGCCCTCCTGCAATTCTGCCTGCAGCCGATCCACACCTTCTTCGCGACTCACCTGGTAATTGCCCAGTGTCCAGCGGCCATTGCCCGCGAGATAGGTATCCAGAAACAGCTGGTGAATCTCATCCGAACCCACCTCTGTCTCGCGCTCCTCTGCGTAGGCCTGTACCGAGGCACTGAAATCGATCTGCAGCCAGCGCGGCAATTCAAGGCCATAGTCACGCTCTAAAACGTAGGCTATGCCGCCTTTGCCTGACTGGCTGTTGATGCGTATCACTTCCTGATAGGAACGCCCGATATCCTGTGGATCTATAGGCAGGTATGCCACATCCCAGGGGGCGTTGCTGTCACGTTTGACCAGACATTTCTTGATCGCATCCTGATGGCTTCCCGAGAAGGCCGTAAATACCAATTCGCCAGCATAGGGATGGCGCGGATGCACCGGCAACTGTGTGCACTCGCGGGTGGTCTGGAGAATTTCATCCATATGACCCAACTGCAACTTCGGATCCACACCCTGGCTGTAAAGATTCATGGCCATGGTGATGATGTCCATATTTCCTGTACGTTCGCCGTTGCCCATCAGGGTTCCTTCCACCCGATCAGCACCCGCCAATACACCCAACTCCGCAGCCGCTACCGCACAGCCGCGATCGTTATGCGTGTGCAGGGAAATCAATAAGCTATCTCTATTGGCGACGTGGTCACAGAACCACTCAATCTGGTCTGCGTAGATATTCGGTGTGCTCACCTCAACGGTCGCCGGCAGATTAATAATCACCGGGCGTTCGGGCGTAGGCTGCCACACAGCATTCACCGCATCACAAACTTCCACCGCATAATCCAGCTCCGTACCGGTAAAGCTCTCCGGTGAGTACTCAAATACCCACTCCGTCTCGGGGTGTTGAGCGGCACAATCGCGCACCAGCTCAGCGCCTTTCACGGCAATATCAATAATGCCCTGACGGTCGAGGCCAAAGACCTGCTCGCGCTGTACGGTCGACGTAGAGTTGTATACATGCACGATCACACGTCGGGCACCTTCGAGCGCCTTGAATGTCTTCTCAATTAAATCGGGGCGCGCCTGCGTGAGCACCTGAATCGTCACATCCTCAGGAATGCGGCCGTTGTCGATCAACTCCCGCACAAAGTCGTAATCGTGACTGGAGGCGGAGGGAAAGCCCACCTCGATCTCCTTGAAGCCGATCTTCACCAATTGATCCCAAAGCAGCGATTTCTGACGTGCCGTCATAGGCTCAATCAGCGCCTGGTTGCCATCGCGAAGATCGACACTGCACCAGCGCGGCGCCTGCTCTATAACCCGGTCAGGCCAGCGCCGGTTCACCATAGCGATGGGGGGAAAGGCCTGATACTTGCGATGATCGAAACTGTTCATAATGCTCTACCTGTGATGTTTAAGTGGCCGATCACCCGTGCGCCTGTATGTACGAGCCCTCGTGAGGCGATGTACCGGGCGCTGGCAGAGGGGTAATCCCACCGGTGCCTGCGGCGACGGGTGATTGATCAGCCGGATGCACAGTATAAGCCTCGGGCGTGAGAGAGAGATTGCAAAAAAGCCTCCGATATTCACCATATCAGCAATAATTCTCTAATATTCTGCTGTTTATGAGTGATATAGTTCCACTCCTTGGAATGTATCTCATATTGCTCAGAGGGAACTCCGCATGAAACTCGATCGCACCGACCGCCGAATATTGCAGGCCATGCAGCACAATGCCCGCATCAGTAACCTGGAACTGGCTGACGCCGTGGGCCTCTCACCCACGCCCTGTTCCCGCCGTGTTAAACGCCTGGAGGAATCCGGCCTGATCCGTGCGCACGTCACCTTGCTTAACCAGTCCATGCTCGGGCTCAAGCTCACCGCGTATATCGGCATCAGTATGGACCGCCATACGCCGGACCGTTTTGAGGCGTTTGAAGCCGAGGTTGCGAGTTACCCGGAGGTGATGGAATGCTCCGTTGTCACCGGCCAGGCTTCCGACTATTTGCTCAAGGCTGTAGTGCCCGATATGGAATACTATGAGCGCTTTCTACTGGGCAAGCTGACGCGTATTGAGGGTGTGACAGGTGTGCACTCCAGTTTTGAGCTGCGGCGCGTAATACAGCGAACCGTATTGCCGCTGGAGCATATCTCCGATGCAACCATCCTGTGAATAAATGGCAGGTTCCTTTGGCCGCTTGCAGGCTTGCTGAGCGCGCAGCATTCGAGCAGACTACGCGGCGATAATTCATTTATAAAAAATGTGGAGTAGCTATGATAAATATGTCGGGTAAAGTTGCCATCGTCACCGGTGGCGCCAGCGGTATGGGCCAGATCACGGCCAGACGCCTGGCAAAGCAGGGCGCAAAAGTGGCAATTTTCGACGTGAACGACAAGGGCTTGCAAGATACGGCAGCGGAGTCTGACAACATTACCGCGTATCGCTGCGATATCTCCAGCCTGGCGGATGTAGAGGCCAAAGTTGCCGCAGTTGCCTCCGAGTTGGGGCCCATCGCTTTATTGGTGCACGCCGCCGCGTTGATGCCTGCTTATGCCCTGGTCAACAACACCCATGAAGATATGGAAAAGCTGTTTCGTATCAACTACTTCGGCACCACCTACATCGTCAAAGCCGTGTTGCCGGCAATGATAGACCGGGGGCAGGGGCGCATCATCGTGTTCGGCTCTATTGCGGGCATCGCTCTGGTGCCAAAAATGGGGGCTTACTGCGCCACCAAGGCCGCAGTCAACGCGTATATCGAAGTGCTGCAGAACGAGATCCGCCACACCGGGGTGCGAGTACACCTGGTTTGCCCACCGGCGGTGAACACCCCGCTGGTCGATCAGACCATGGCAACCGAGACGCCCGGCAGCTTTATTGAGGCGAAGAAAAGCGGGCGACTCAGCGACCCGGAGCACATGATCGATGCGATAGAAAAAGGCGTCAAGAAAGACAAGGACATCATCTATCCCAAAGAAGCCAGAATGCTCTACCTGTGGCGCGCACTGCTGCCAAAGTTGTGGTGGAAAGCCGTGATGAACTTCGAAAAATAGCCGCATACCACAGCGGCCATTTGCTGTGCGCATCAACGCCTAGCAAGTGGCCTTTTTGTTGGTTTTGTGTCGAGTCTTTCTGCACTCGGGCTTTTTCGGCTCCTCTGGCACAACGGGTGCAGCGACACTCTGCGCCTCTGGTGACACAACGAGGTTGTATTGAACCACTTTCCAGATGCCGCCGCTTTGTGTCAGCACACCGGAACCATAAGCGCGGCCCAATTGATCGCTCTGAAGGGCTTCATCAAACCAGGCGATGGAGCCATCTGCGGACAACTGAACTTCTCGCGCGCTACTGCTATAGTCCCAGGCATTGCCACTGCCAAAACTCTCGTCGATGAAATCCCTCAGCGCCTGGCCCTGCAGCCGCACACTCTCTCCCACACCGAGGAAAACCGCATCGGGTGCCAGCGCGGCATTAAACGCTGTATGATTCGCGTCAGCACCAGCCTGATGCAGGGCATCCAGTGTCGCCTGCGGCGACGTTTCAGCAAATGCCTGAAGGTTGAATAGAAGGCACAGTAGCACTGCACCAGCTCTGGAAACTATTTTCATAAAGGCCTCGCACCTCAAAGCACATCGGATTAGGTTACCACTATGCCTGAAAACATTATTCAACTGGAAATGATAAGCGCATTAGTTAAACTGGTCGGAAAAGTAGCGGCAATTCATCCATCGGCGGAACATACGAATGTTTGAAAACTCGGATAGAGACTGGGAAGCCTATGGCGCAGAAAATCCCTACTATGGCGTGATATCAAACGAAAAATTCCTGAACGAAAATCTGAGCGAGGAATCGAAAGCCGATTTTTGGCTATCGGGAAAAAACGATATCGACGTTGTTTTCGAAAAAATCAAAGAACACATTGATCCCAGTTTTCAACCGGTAAAGGCGTTGGATTTTGGTTGCGGCGTGGGGCGCTTACTCTTTGCGATCAGCACCCGATGCGAGCAGGCAACCGGGGTCGATGTGTCGCCGTCCATGCTGGCAGAAGCAAAACGTGAAGCCGCAAAAAAATCGATAGATAACGTATCATTTATAGAAAGCCACGACTGTTCTGAACTGACTGCAAACACGTTCTGCCTGGTCCATTCCTATATCGTTTTTCAGCACATACCCGAGGAGAGGGGTTACGCGATACTCGATAAACTGCTAGCCAGTCTCCGCAGCGGGGGTGTAGGCGTACTGCATTTTACTTTCAGCAACTCCCGATTCTGGTACTGGAAGCTTATCCGCAAAATCCCATTTAACCAGCAGCTGCGGAACCTTATCCAGGGGAAACCCCTGAACGCACCGCACATGCAGATGAACGAGTACGACCTGAGTATCATCATGAGGAAACTTTGGTCACTGGGTGTGAGCAATTGCCATGTGGAACTTACTGACCACGGCGTGCTCGGGGCAATCGTCTACTTTAAAAAGGCGTAGTGGAGTAAAGCCCTAAGGAAAGCGCAGCGGCGCTCATCGATTACAAACTATGGTCATGCCCGATGGTGTTTCGCGGCAATCATATCCGGCCCTGNCCAATCTCACGGCTAGCGCAGCGACGAACGCTTCTCTATCGGCGTTAAACTCACTTACGGGGCTGGCAATTTCTGGCATAAAAACTAATGTTGTCACGCCAAGATTGTCCGCTGCCGAGACAATCGAATCCATCGTCTCATCGAGGCTTTCAGATTTCCCAGGCAGGCGTTTTTGTAGTGTTTTGTGTAAATACCTTCTATCCAGATACTCGCGATCTGACAGGAAGTTTTTGTGATACGTGAGATAGTGCCTGACAGAAGTAAAGCCTGGAGGTTCTGGCATTATAGGGAGCAGCTCGTTCAGGTGTCCTGCGGCAACATAGGCATTGTCGGGGATAAGCGCTCTCGCTGCCTCGGCCTCACTCCATCTGGCTCTATAAATTTTCTCTGCCCACATATGTGAGGTGTCATACGCGTATTGGCGCTCGATCACCCCAAGAAGAGCGCCATACAGTACCAGTACCACCAGCGGTACCAGCCATTTTCGTTGTGCCACGCCACCTGTTACAGCCGGTGGATTCAAATGCACCAGCGCCACACTCGCTAACACACCGATCAGTAATAGCGATGGATAAGCTGCAGGCAGCCGGAATGAAAGCAGGTTCAACTGCGTTAGAACCGCGATCGCTTCAACAAAGAACGGCGCCATCACGGTAAAAACACCTACCAGACAAAGCCTGCGAATAAAGGCCTGAAACTGCGTATCATTTATGGTGCGTGCCAGTAGAGGCAATACGAGTAATATCACCAGAACGATACTTTTACCGGCCAGGCCACCAAACTCCACGCCCTCGAGCTCCAACGCACCTGTCTTATCGTCCCCACGTACGCTGTTGGTACTCCATAGCACCTGTAGGCTATTTAGCAGTAGCAATAGAACGGGCAGTAATGAGAGGAAGACAGCAGACACAAGACGCAGGTTGTTTCGAATCGATGGGAGAAATACAACAACAGCCATCCCCACTGCTACAGGAACGACAAACCACGCCGTTGATGAGCGCACCGCTATCGTGCACACGGCGAGCAATAATATGAACCAGGTACCAAACGTCCGCCGTCGAAGAAAAGAGGCCACGGTAAAGAACAGTAGCGGAGCAGCGATCTGTAGCACCTGAATTTTTCCCCACCACAAACTGACCAGCAGGCCGGACGGCGGATGGCGCTGGTTCGCTCCCCAGAACAGAAGGATCAAAAAGGACACCGTTACAGCCAGGCCCGGATAAGGTGCCCGCATAGCACGCATAAACAGGTGTGCCGAAAAAACCCAAATGACAACGGCAAACACCGGAAACACGTTAAAGTAGAGGTGCAACGGACTCAGCCCCAGAACATCGCCGAGCAACGCCATAAGGACTTCATATCCCACGCCGCGATAAGAGGGGTGAACGCTGTATGGCGCAGACGTGTTTTGCAACAGATCCTGCCCTTGCACTGGCAATTCAGGATGGGCAAGCATCGATGACATGATATGCCCGTACAATGCATCATCGGGAGTGGGGTAACCGGAACCAAAAGCCATCACCGCAAGTGCTATAGCGCCCACAAGGAATAACAGGCAGTCCAGAAATTCTGCGCGGTGATTTGCCGACACTGTCGGCGCAGCTGGTTCGCTACTTAATGGGTTGGAATAGACAAAATAGGCCAGCGATATCGGCAGCAATGCAACCCACAACAGGTTGTATGAAACGGCGGACTCAGTCCATTGCCGGTGATCTGAAATAAGCACTACACCGATGCCAAGCAAGACTGCTACTACCGATGCAACAACGAAGTGTTTTTTCGAGACCCGTGCCCGGTGCTGACTTGAAACAGCGCAGGTGCGAAGACTGCTACTGGAGAACCCCAGGTCCGTGCGAAACAGATAGAATAACGAGACAGCGATCTGCAACAGCAACAACGGAGTATAGGTCTTAAGACTGGTGTACGAGGCATCAAACACCAGAACCGCAACCCAGTAGTACAGCGCCCAACTTCCCCACAGCACAATGCCGACAAGGGTGGCCCTTTCTACCCAGTAGTTGAATTTGCTGACGAACATGGGCCTCTTGCTTTTGTAGTTAAGGTCGATCTTCGCAAGCACTCAGCGAATCGCGCAGATTACACACACCTGAGATCAACTGCAAAACAGCGGCGCAAGTGTAATACGAGTTTTGCTTTACACCGGCGCATAGATTAGCATCGCCGCCCCATGACCCATCGACAGTTGCACCCTGACTCCCGCTGGCTGCTGGTATTGCTAGCGGCACTGGTTGCACTTGGCCCCTTGAGTGTGGATGTGTACCTACCTGCCATGCCATCCATGATGACGGCACTGGGCACAGACATCCGGCATATGCACCTGACCCTCAGCACTTACCTCACCGGGTTTGCGCTGTTTCATCTTGCATGCGGCCCCCTGGCCGACCGCTTCGGCCGCAAGCCTATCCTGATTGGCGGTACCATTCTGTTTGTGTTGGCGTGTATCGGGTGCAGCCTGTCCACCTCGGTCGAGCAACTGCTGGTATTTCGCTTCATTCAGGGCATAGGCGCCTGTGTGGGGCCCACTCTGGCCCGCGCCGTGGCGCGCGATGTGTTCGGCCCGACACGTGCGGCCCGCGCACTATCACTGATTGCGATGCTGATGGCGCTGGCACCTGCCGTGGCCCCCACCATGGGCAGTATCCTGATGCTGTGGCTGCCCTGGCCCAGCATATTTGTTTTTCTGGCGGTTTACGGAGTCGCGATGGTGGCGCTCATCCAGATCTTCCTGGCAGAATCCCTGCCTCAGCGGCAGAGCCTCCACCCACTGTCCATAGCACGCAATTACGCAGAATTGTTGCGCAGTCCCACGTTTATCGTAGCCACATTCGCCAGTAGCTTTGTCTACGCCGGGCTCCTGGCCTACCTGTCATCTTCCAGCTTTGTCTATATCGATATGCTGGGTGTACCTGTGCAATATTTTGGCTTTGTGTTTCTCACTTCAGTAGCCGGTTACATGTTTGGCAGTGCACTCAGCGCACGGCTGAGCCGCAGCCAGGACTCCGAGAAAACGGTGCTATTTGGCTCAGTACTGGTAGCGGTCTCTACCGCCGCCATGTGGCTGGGAACACAACTGTTTCCACAAAGTATCCTCGTATTAATGTTGCCTATGATGCTGTATTCCACAGGGATGGGGCTGGTACTACCCAATGCAATGGCCGTGGCGCTGAGTGCCTTCCCGCATATTGCAGGTACGGCGTCTGCGTTAATGGGCTTTATTCAAATGGGCTTGTCTGCCTCCGCTACCGCGCTGGTCGGCATGTTTCTCGTCGATACCACGGCACCAATGCTGAACTTTATGGTTCTGATTACGCTATTCGCGCTGCTACTCAGTGTTTTATTGTATCGGCGGCACACCGTGACAAACCCCTGACCAAGCGCCCCTGCTGTGGCATACTCACCGGGCAATTCTTGCGGAGATTATTACGTGCGCACGGCTTCTGACGTTACCCAGCTCATCGGCAACACCCCTTTGTTATACCTGAAGCAGGTATCCGAGAAGACCGGCTGCACCATTCTCGGCAAGGCTGAATTTCTCAACCCCGGCGGCTCAGTCAAAGACCGCACTGCACTGGGTATCATTCAGGCGGCACAAGCTAGTGGTGAGCTGAGACCGGGCGGCCGCATCGTCGAGGGCACCGCCGGCAATACCGGAATCGGCTTGACGCTGTTAGCCAATGCCATGGGCTACAAGAGCACCGTGGTAATGCCTGTCACCCAGAGTAAGGAAAAAATCGACACCCTCGAGTTGCTCGGCGCTGATCTGCACCTGGTCGGGGCTACCTCCTATAGTGATCCCAATCACTACGTACATACCGCACAGCGCCTGGCGGAGAAATTCAACAAACGCGAGGAAGGCGGTGCGGTTTGGGCGCGACAGTTCGACAATCTTGCTAATATGGAGATCCACCGGCGCACCACCGGCGAGGAAATCTGGGAGCAGACCGATGGCAAAGTGGATGGCTTCGTATGTGCCGCAGGCACCGGTGGCACGCTCGCGGGGATATCAACCGCACTGAAGGGACACAGTGCCGGGGTTACCATCGGCCTGGCGGACCCCTCTGGCGCCTCTCTGTACGAGTATTTTAACAGTGGCAAGCTAGAGGCCAGTGATGGCAGCTCGATCATGGAAGGCATCGGCATCAATCATCTGACGGACAACATGGCCCAGGCAAAAGTCGATGTGTCGTTTATGATCAGCGATGAAGAAGCACTGCCCTACATCTTTGATCTGCTGAAGCACGAGGGTTTGTGCCTCGGTGGGTCATCGGGCATTAACATAGCTGGCGCAGTTCGACTGGCAGAACACCTGGGGCCGGGACACACCATCGTCACCATCCTGTGCGATTACGGGAACCGCTACCAGAGCAAACTGTTCAACCCGGTATTCCTCGAGAACAAGGGCTTACCTGTTCCCGAGTGGCTGGTGATCTAGGCCGGAACGAGCGCGCGACTAATTTGCAGCCGCTGCGCGCTCTTTTTCAACCAGAAAATCCACGACCTTCAGCATATTCGCCTGCGAGCCGGCTTTCTGTTGGTTGACGTAGTACTTGCCATTCACCATCAACGCAGGCGTTCCAGAGAGCTTCGCCGCTTTGGCAGTGGCAATGGCCTGACTCACCTGGCTGTTCACGCCAAACGAATTAAATGCCTTGTTAAAGTCTTCATCTGACACACCGTTGGCAGTGAACAGAGCTGCGATTTCTGCCTGCGACGACAGTTTCTTGCCATCGACATTCATCGCCTGAAAAATCACCGGGTGCATAGTGTCCAGTACACCCAGAGCCTGGGCTGTGTAATATGCCTTGGCGTGCAGCGACATCTGCTCAGCCCAAACCGCGGGAATAGGACGGAAGCTCACATCGTCAGACAGTGTTTTTTTCCACGGCTGCAGCAGCACCTCAAAATCGTAGCAATGGATGCAGCCGTACCAGAAAAATTCCGCAACTTCGATTTGATCCGGGGAGAGCGTCCTCACCGGAGGCGAGATCAGATCATAGTCGGTACCGGCTACATACGTAGTCGACGCTTCCTGTGCGACGCCGGATAGGCCGAAAAGCAGCAGGGACGCTGTAAGTAATGCTCGTTTGATCATAAAGCTCTCCACAAAAAGTTCGTTGCTTGATGAGACAACAGCGAACGTCAGTCGTTCACCCACTCAAAAAAATGGGTGGCTACAGCCACCCTTGTTTAACGTTTGCGGCTACTTCAAGCCAGCCACATAACTCGATACGGCTTCAATTTCCTTGTCGCTGAGACCAAAGGCTGTGGTTCGCATAATCATCGCTTGGCCATCGTTGGTGCGACCAGCGGGATCTTCATAACCCTTGCGATAGGCGCGCAGCTGATCTGCCACATACTGCGCGTGTTGGCCAGCAAGTGAGGGGAAGCCAGCAGGATCATTGCCTTTACCCGTCGGCGAATGACAGGCTATGCACGCAGCCACTTTGCGATCGGGAACACCTGCGCGGTAGATTTTCTGCCCCAGGGCCAACAACTCCGGGTTGGTATGGCCGCCCGAGCGTTCCTGCGAGGAAAAGTAGGCTGCGATATCGGCGAGATCCTGATCCGTTTTACGGTCCAGTTGACCGACCATCGTAGGCACATCACGCACGCCATCGCGAATATCAAGCAGCTGCTTGTACAGGTACTTTTCACCCTGGCCCGCCAGCTTGGGGAAAGGTGAAGCACCATTGCCATCCGCGCCGTGACAGGCACCACAAGCGGCACTCTGACTCTTACCCGCGGCTGCATCGCCCTCGGGCATGGTTGTAGCGGCAAAACTGATCGATGTCCAACCAAGCGTCAGGCTGAACAGAACTGCTAGTGTCTTCATGATAATTCCAGATAACGAGTGTGAGAGTACGCTCAGTTCGAGGGCGCAGGAGCGGCCATAAACTCAATGAGTGCGATGTATTCTTCGTCGGTACAAGTGGTGCACATTCCGGTAGGTGGCATAGCATTAAGGCCATTTTTAACCGATGCAACCAAAACCGGCATGCCCTTAGCCATACGCGGCTCCCAGGCAGCGACATCGTGTGCCTTGGGTGCGCCTGCAGCACCTGTTGAGTGACAGGCGAAACAGCTCGTTTGGTAGTTTGCAGGTGGCTCTGCAGCCCAGGCACCAACTGTAGAACTCATCAGAATAACTGCGAACAATTTTTTCATAGCGGAACCTCTATAACTTCAGCAAGCCAATTAACTACACAAGCATTTGATAACAGACGAAAAAGCTGTGGCATTATATACGAGATACCCGGACCAAAAAAGGCAATCCCTCGCAATGGACGATCCCGAACAAACCACCGCGCCCGCGGCACCCGATTATCGGCGTGCGCAGTTTCTCACCAGCGCGGCCAAAGTGTCGCAGTGCCCCCCCGACCTCGGCTGGGAGGTAGCGTTTGCGGGCCGATCAAATGCTGGAAAATCCAGTGCAATCAATAGCTTAACGCACAACAAGAAGCTCGCTAAAACCTCCAAGACGCCCGGAAGAACACAGCTCATCAATTTTTTTGAGCTGTCCGAAGACCAGCGTCTGGTAGACCTGCCCGGCTACGGTTTTGCCAAAGTCCCGCTTGCCGTGAAGCGCGAATGGACAAAACAGCTGGAAAATTACCTACAGAAACGCCAGAGCCTGCGCGGGCTTATTCTCCTGATGGATATTCGCCACCCCCTGCAACCGTTCGATCAGCAAATGCTCGACTGGTCACTACAGGCCGGCATGCCAGTACACATCCTGCTGACAAAGGCCGATAAACTGAAACGCGGCCCGGCCGGTAACACGCTGTTGCAAGTAAGCGCCAGCTTGAAAGCCAGCGCGGATCTAGTCAGCGTACAGCTCTTTTCTGCCCTGAAACACCAGGGCCACAAGGAGTTGATAGCCGTGCTGGACCGCTGGCTGACAGATACTGGTGTGGAAGAACTGACCACCCAGGACGGAGCTCCATAAACAACAAACCCCGGTTACCTTTTTACAGGCAGCCGGGGAAACTAGGGCCTCTTGGGGAAAGAGGCTTGCTCACTTGGCTCAGGATATAAGCCACTTAGGGGTGTAGCTTGCGCTACAGAGAATAAGACTGGGCAACCTGAAAATAGTTCCACAATATTCTGAAACTCGCTCGATGCCGTCCCGTACAGCCCGGTAGATACCCGCTGGGCATATAGGGCATGCTCTGCCCGTTGCCCAGCGGGTATCTACCGGGCTGTACGGGACAGCTGCCAAGCCCACTTACCTAATGCGCCTCATCCCAGTTATTGCCAACTCCGGCCTCAACCAACAGCGGCACCGACAACGCTGCGGCCTCAGACATCAACTGGCATATCCGTTCCCGCACAGGGTCAACCTCGCCTGTCGCCACCTCAAACACCAGTTCATCGTGCACCTGCATAATCATGCGGGTATCGGCCTCACCCTCCTGCAACCAGGCATCAACTGTCAGCATCGCCCGTTTGATGATATCTGCCGCCGTGCCCTGCATCGGCGCATTGATGGCGGTGCGCTCCGCTGCCTGCACGTGCATTTTATTGCGCGCATTGATGTTCGGTAGGTATAGGCGGCGCCCAAACAGTGTTTCCACATAGCCCTGTTCCTTGGCCAGCGCACGGGTGCGATCCATATACTCAGCAACGCCAGGATAGCGCTCAAAGTAGCGATCGATGTACTGCTGCGCTTCCTGTCGTCCAAGATGCAATTGCTTGGCCAGGCCAAATGCGGACATACCGTAAATCAAGCCAAAGTTGATCGCTTTCGCCTTGCGCCGTTGCTCGCCAGAAACGGATTCCAGTGGCACCTCAAACACTTCGGAAGCTGTGGCGGAATGCACATCTCGTCCCTCAGTGAACGCATTGAGCAGCCCGGTATCACCCGATAGATGGGCCATGATGCGCAGCTCTATCTGCGAGTAGTCAGCCGCTACGATCTTGTAACCCTCAGGCGCGATAAAGGCCTGGCGAATGCGGCGGCCCTCTTGTGTACGGATGGGGATATTCTGCAAATTAGGGTCTGTGGAAGACAGCCGCCCGGTAGCCGCCACGGCCTGATGATAGGAGGTGTGCACCCGGCCAGTAGCCACGTTGATCATCTCCGGCAGCTTGTCGGTGTAGGTAGACTTGAGCTTGCTCAGGCTGCGGTACTCCAGCAACAACTTGGGCAGGGGATAGTCCAGTGCCAGTTCAGCCAATACGTCTTCAGCTGTAGACGGCGCGCCTTTTGGGGTTTTCTTGATGACCGGCAGCTCCAGTTTTTCAAACAGGATTTCGCCCAACTGCTTGGGAGAGCCCAGATTAAACGGCTGGCCGGCCAGCTCATGCGCCTCGCCCTCAAGTTCCGCGAGACGTTTGCCCAGCTCGCCGCTCTGTTGCACCAGCAACTCCCGCGAGATCAACGCGCCCCGGCGCTCAATACGCGACAAAACCGGTACCAGCGGTACTTCGATATTGCACAGTACATCGCGCAACCCCTCGTGTTCCTCCAGTCTGGGCCACAGTGTCTGGTGCAGGCGCAAGGTGATGTCCGCGTCCTCAGCGGCATAGGGGCCCGCGTCTTCCAACTTGATCTGGTTAAAGGTCAGCTGCTTTGCGCCCTTGCCGGCGACATCCTCAAAATGAATCGTCTTCTGGCCAAGGTACTTTAACGCCAGGCTGTCCATGTCGTGGCGCGTGGCGGTTGAATCCAGTACATAGGATTCGAGCATCGTATCGAAGCGGATACCGCGCAATGTAATGTCGTGGTTAGCCAGCACACTGGCGTCATATTTGAGGTTCTGCCCGACTTTGGCTCGGTTCTCGTCTTCCAGCAGCGGTTTCAGTGCCGCAAGTACTGCATCTCGCGACAACTGCGGCGGCGCACCCAGATAATCGTGTGCCAGCGGCACATAAGCGGCCTTGCCGGGTTCCACGGCGAAAGAAACTCCGACGATTCGCGCATCCATGTAATCAAGGCTGGTGGTTTCGGTATCAAACGCGAATAAAGGTGCAGCGGACAGGGTCTCCAACCAGGCGTCGAACGAGGCTTGCTCGGTGACTATGTCGTAACTTGCCGCAGGTTTCTCGGCAGTGACGGCGGCGGTATCAGCACCATCGAGCTGCTCGTCCAGCCAGGAGCGGAATTCCATACGGGTAAACCAGTCTACCAGCGCGTCCCGGTCGGGGGGTGCATTTTCCAGCTGCTCCGGGCGCAGCTCCAGCGGCACGTCAGTTTTGATAGTGGCCAGCAGATACGACAGATAGGCGCTGTCCTTCTCACGCTCCAGTTTGGCGGCCATGGTCTTGGCACCCCGAAAGGACAACTCCGCTACTTTGTCGAGGTTGGCGTAGATCGAATCCAGCCCCCCCAAGCCCTGCAGCAGACCCAGCGCGGTCTTCTCACCGACACCGGGCACGCCGGGAATATTGTCTACCTTGTCACCCATGAGCGCGAGGAAGTCGATTATCAGGGCTGGCGGCACACCAAATTTTTCGCTAACACCCGCCTCGTCCAGCACAGTTTCGGTCATGGTATTGACCAGTGTCGTATGCTCGTTCACCAGCTGCGCCATATCCTTATCGCCGGTGGATATCACCACATGCCTGCCCTGTTCGCTGGCCTGGCGGGCCAGTGTGCCGATCACATCGTCTGCTTCTACACCAGGCTCGCAAATGAAGGGCAGCCCCATGGCCTTAACGATGGCGTGAATCGGTTCTATCTGCTCTCGCAGTTCATCCGGCATCGGCGGACGGTGGGCTTTATATTCCTTGAAAATTTCGTCGCGGAAGGTCTTTCCCTTGGCATCGAATACCACGGCAACCGGGCTGTCTGGATAATCAGCAACCAGGCGTCTCAGCATACTGATCACACCGCGCACAGCACCGGTATTTTCACCGCTGGAGGTCGTCAGCATTGGCAGGGCGTGATACGCCCTGTACACGTAGGAAGATCCGTCAACGAGAACAAGAGGTGGGGTTTCGGAAGCCATATTAGAACTCACTTTACTGTTTGCCTTTCCTGAAGCGAACGACCAACTCACACCTTGTCAGTGAGCGCTTACTTGGTGTTTAGGCTTCGCATTTCATCGATCCCAGAGGTGTCTGGCCGAACGATAGGTAACCTTCATTTTTGCCAGGTCCAGCGGCGACTTGAAGAAACCGTGGTAATCTCCCCTGGGGTTTATAAGTGCCACATTGGCACTATGCTCCACCTGATAGTCATCGCCTTCGCCCGGCACTTTGCGGAACGGGGTATTCAACGCGGTGGCAAAGCGATGAATATCCAGGAATTCACCGGTGACGCCGGTAAATTCGGGATTGAAAAAAGGTACGTATGTCGCCAGTTGCTCGACTGTGTCCCGGGCGGGATCGACGGACACCATCACCACTTGCGTATCCTCGGCCTCCGTACCTTCAAGGCTGGTAACAAATTTATTCAGGAAGCTCATGGTCGTGGGGCAAATATCCGGGCAATGCGTAAAGCCGAAAAACACCAGCGTCCACTGGCCTTCAAAACGCGCCGGATCGAAGGCGTCTCCGTGGTGGTCAACCAGTGCGAATTCGCCAATGTCTCGCGGCGTTTCGAATACATACAGGCCATTTATGCGCATTTCGGATTCGGTCATTACCCGTGGCATCGTGACCCGGTGCACGAACCCGCCCACAATAATAGCGATAATCACCAACAGCCCTGCGACTGTGAACTTGATGTTGCGGGACTGGCTCATAACGTACTCACCGGAAAAATGTAATGATCAACCAACATAACCACAAATAGCGACATCAGGTAGATTATCGAGTATTTGAAAGTCTCCATGGGCGCATTCGGATTTTTATCGCGTATCAGCTCTATCGCCCAGTACAAAAAGCCAGCGCCGAGTACCACTGCGCCAAGCAGGTAAAGTGGCCCACTCATACGCGTTACGAAAGGCAGTAGAGTGATGAGGAACATCAGGATGGTATACAGCAAAATATGCAGCTTGGTGAATGCCACTCCGTGGGTCACCGGCAGCATCGGAATTTCTACCGATGCGTATTCCTCGCGGCGGTGAATCGCCAGTGCCCAGAAATGCGGCGGCGTCCACGCAAATATAATCAGCACCAGCAGTAATGCGTGACCGTTTATATCGCCGGTAACTGCGGTCCAGCCCAGCAGTGGGGGTGCCGCTCCGGCCAGGCCGCCAATGACGATATTCTGTGGCGTGGCCCGCTTCAGAAACATCGTGTACACAAACGCGTAACCCACCAGAGATGCCAGCGTCAGCCAGGCCGTGAGTGCGTTAATCCACACGAAGAGAATTGCCATTCCCAGGCCGCCCATTACCAACGCAAACAGGGCCGCTTGCGTATTGGACACCCGACCCTGGGCGATAGGGCGACTGTGCGTGCGCGCCATTTTCTCATCAACATGCTGGTCCACCAGATGATTGACTGCCGCGGCTGAGCCGGCGCACAGCGCGATACCCAGGTTGCCCAGTATCAGAACATGCAGTGGAACCATGCCCGGCACGGCCATGAACATACCGATCGCCGAGGTGAGGATCATCAACAAGACCACGTTGGGCTTGGTCAATTCCTTGTAGTCGCGCCAGTTGGCCGCGCCTGTCTGCTGTAGATTTGTCATGTGCCTTCAGCCACCGGAATTCTTGAGCAGGAATTTGAGGTCTGCGATTACATCTTTATATGACACCTGGTCATTGTAGGACATCATAATCCAGCCCGCAGGGTCCATCAGGTACCAGGTGTCTGCGTTAGCGCCGTGCTCCGGGAACAGCGTTGCGTAAGCGGCAGGCGACAGTGTCAGCGCCTCCAGGCCTTTGTGTTGCGTCGACAGGTATTGCACAAAATCTGCCGGGGCAGGGTCGCCATCACTGAGCTGTGCGACAGAGAACTGTGTATCACGCACCGCATGATCACTGACATAGAGACGCCGGATGCGGTTGAACTCCTTGCCCATGGCCACGTGAATCTGACGCGTCAAATAGAGCGTTTCCTCACAGTCCTTCCCGCAGCGCCCACCTGCAGCGGGGATTATCATAGTCCAGCGCGGTTCCATTTCAGTAACTTTCACACTGGCGCCCGATTGATCCAGCAGGGCCTGGTCGTCAAGCTGCCGCGGAGGTTGCACCAGCGTGCCTCGGTTCGCAGTTCCGAGCGCGCCTACCAGATCAATGTCACCGTTGACGACAAAAAACCACAGCCAACTGGCGGCCAAAATGACGGTCAACGGAATGCCGCCGATTAATAACAGAACCATGCGATTGCTGTTGTTGGGTTTGGAATTAGTCATTTAATCGCCTGTTTTCCCAGATCCTTTCACTGCCTGTCCCCGGTTGAAGCTGCGTATCAGGTAGTACACAAAAAGCACAGCCGCCATGGCAAACCACTGCACTGCGTAAGCGCTGTGTTTTGCCGGGCTCATATTCACTATCTGCCAATCGGTAAGCAGCGCGCCGCGCTCATCAGCATTTATACGCACCGGGTAGGGGAACACTTTACCTGCTTGCAGCGCGGTTACCAGCGGAATGAGTTTGTCCATTTCCACCGCCTGTATTCGTTTGGGCCAGCCGCCTTCGAGCTGTTGCTCTGCCAACAGAAACGGTGTGCCGGGCGCCACATACAGATGCCCGGTGATCTCCACCGGACCCTCGACCGCAGGCACCAGCGGCAGAGTCTGCCGATCCGCTGTGCCAGCTACCCACCCTCGATTCACCAGCACGCTGTCACCGGACTGCAGTTGCATAACACCCAGCACCTCATAGCCAACCTGTCCCTCACGCATCTGGTTGTCTAACAGGAAGTAGGCATCCGGCAAAAAGCGCCCGTGCAGCCGCACGGGAGCATAGGCTAACGACTCCTCTGACTGCTCCCACAGCGATGCCAGAGGGGCGGGGAGTTGCTGCTCACGGGCATCGAAAGCCGCCGCCATCGCGCCTTTCTCCTCGGCCCGATGCAGCTGCCAAAAACCCAGACTGATCATCAGGGGCACCAGAATTGCGGTAAAAAGGGCAATGCGCCATTCGAAATCAAAATGAAACCCTGTTTTCGGCTCATCCATGATTACACCCCGGCGCATTTTCTGCGGCTGGTTTATACTGCTCGGGACTATTGAAGGAGACACCCATTGTTAAAAGCTGCAATTATCGTATTGATGCTAGCGTTAGTCGCCAGCCTGGGACGCGGATTTTACTACCTGATGGTTGATCAGGGCGACGGAAAGAAACGGCGTACATTCCAGTCGCTGGGCATCAGACTGGCTATCGCCCTAGTGCTGATGGTGCTGATTGCTTATGGCGTGGCTACCGGACAAATAGGACATCAAAACCCCTGGGATGCCGGGCCCGCGGCACAGGCAACCCAGGATTCAACACCTGTGAGTCCCTAGAGTATATACACAAACAGGAACAACATTACCCACACCACGTCGACAAAGTGCCAGTACCAGCTGGATGCCTCGAAGCCAAAGTGATCGGTAGCGGTAAATTGCTTGCCAATCAATGAACGCAGCAGCTGGATTAACAGCATCGTCATACCCATGAATACATGGAAACCGTGGAAACCGGTCAACATAAAGAAGGTCGAACCGTAGATACCCGCATTCAGGGTCAGCCCATACTCGACATACGCTTCATGGTACTCCATGTACTGCAGGCACAGGAAGATCATCCCCAGCGCTACGGTGATACCCAGCCACAGGTTGAACTTCTTGCGGTCGCCCGCCAAGATGCCCATATGCGCGATGTGACAGGTGAAGCTGGATGTCAGCAGCACCAGAGTGTTCCACATGGGCAACCAGTGCCACCAGACAGCAGCGTCTTCAAAAGACAGGCTGGTATTGGGGCTTACAAAGGCACCATTGTTTGCTATTAGCTGGGAAGCTGCTCCACCGACCGCTTCCTGGGGTGTTTCCATCATCGGCCAGACATATTCAAAACCCGGCCACAGCAGTTCGTTCATCCGTCCGCCGTCGCCTTCACCTGCCAACCAGGGTCCGACCAGGTTGCGCACATAAAACAGGGCGCCAAAAAATGCGAAGAAGAACATCACTTCTGAAAAAATGAACCAGAACATACCGAGCACATAAGATCTCTTCAGCTGGGCGCTGTTCATACCGGCGATATTTTCACGAATGGTAATACGGAACCAGGCAAACAAAGTGGCCATAAAGAAAAACAAGCCACCCAGGAATATGGTCCACGAGCTGGTCGCCTCGCCGGGGTCGCCAAACGTCATATCATTCATGATGCTGGCTGCACCATAGATACTCAGGATCAGCCCTATCGTGGCACAAACGGCCAGCTTGCTCTTCTCCGGCACGTAGTACTTTTCGTACTCTGTGGACGTTTGACTTGTCATCTTAATTCTCCGTATATAGGGCGCAGGTTCCCGACCCACGCCTAGCGAGTGGCGACCGCTGCACCCGCCATATCTGTTACATCAAAAATAGTGTACGACAGGGTTATAGTCCCGATGTCGCGCGGCAGATCCTGATCGACGATAAACTGCAGCGGCAATTCCGCTGAGGTTTCGCCATCGAGAGGCTGCTGGTTAAAACAAAAGCACTCTGTCTTGTGAAAATACGGTGCCGCTCTGGCGGGCGAGATGCTCGGTATAGCCTGGCCCACCATTGCGTTCGGCATGGGGTTGCGCGCCTGAAAGACCGTGCCATTCACCGCACCGGGGTGCACTTTCATAATCGAGGTGCTGGGTGCGAACTCCCAGGGCATACCCTCATTATTGCTGGCGATAAACTGAATCGTCACCGTGCGGCTCTCATCAACTTTTGCCTGCACTGCAGTGTAACTCTGGCCACTAGGCTTACCGTTGATACCCAGAGCATCACACAACACATTGTAAAGTGGCACCATTACAACGAACACAAACGCAAACATCAGCACCGCTACCGTGACCAGGTTGGCCACGGTATTGATGTTGGGGTTGTCGCTTATTCGCAGCATCAGTTACCAGTCCTCTATGAGTGCGCGTGCGCCGCGTCGATTTTCGGTGGCGTCTCAAACGTGTGATAGGGCGCAGGCGTGGGCACAGTCCACTCCAGACCTTCGGCACCATCCCAGACTTTCTCACGGGTGATTTTCTCACCTGAAACAATCGTTGCAATGATGTTGTACAACCACAGTATCTGCGAGGCACCGTAAATGAAGGCACCAATACTGGACATCATATTGAAATCCGCAAACTGCAGTGCGTAATCCGGAATACGGCGCGGCATGCCTGCCAATCCCACGAAGTGCTGCGGGAAGAAAGTCAGGTTAAAGCCGATAAATGAGATCCAGAAGTGCGTTTTACCCATGGTCTCGTTGTACATACGGCCACACCACTTCGGCAACCAGTAGTACACCGCCGCCGTCATGCTGAAGACCGCACCCGCCACCATTACATAGTGGAAGTGAGCAACAACAAAGTAGGAGTCGTGGTACTGGAAGTCAGCCGGGGCAATAGACAGCATCAGCCCGGTGAACCCACCGATGGTGAACAACACCAAAAAGCCTATTGAAAACAGCATGGGCGTTTCGAAGCTCAGTGCGCCGCGCCACATTGTGGAGACCCAGTTAAACACCTTCACACCCGTGGGTACGGCAATCAGCATTGTGGCGTACATGAAGAACAGTTCACCAGACACTGGCATCCCAACCGTATACATGTGGTGCGCCCACACGATGAACGAGAGGAATGCAATCGACGCTGTGGCGTAAACCATGGAGTCATAGCCAAACAGCGGCTTGCGAGAAAATGCCGGAATAATCTGTGAGACCACGCCAAACGCCGGCAGGATGATGATATAGACCTCGGGATGCCCAAAGAACCAGAATACATGCTGGAACAACACCGGATCGCCACCGCCAGCAGCGGAGAAGAAACTGGTGCCAAAATGCACATCCATCAGCATCATAGTCACCGCTCCGGCAAGCACTGGCATAACCGCCACCAGCAAAAATGCGGTAATCAACCAGGTCCAGACGAACAGAGGCATCTTCATATAAGTCATGCCCGGAGCTCGCATATTCATTACCGTGGCAATGATATTAATAGAGCCCATGATCGATGACAGACCCAGCACGTGGATACAGAAGATGAAGTAGGTTACCGATGGGCCGGCATAGGTGGTCGACAGCGGAGCGTAGAACGTCCAGCCCGCTTGCGGCGCACCGCCTTCCATGAACAGTGTGGACGCCAGCAACAGGAAGGTCGGTGGCAGTATCCAGAAACTCCAGTTGTTCATGCGCGGCAGCGCCATATCCGGCGCCCCGATCATCATCGGAATCATCCAGTTCGCCAAACCGACGAAAGAGGGCATGATCGCACCGAAGACCATCACCAGGCCGTGGAGTGTAGTCATCTGGTTGAAGAACTCCGGATCAACCAGTTGCATGCCGGGCTGGAACAGCTCGGCACGAATTATCATGGCAAAGGTGCCGCCCAGAATGAACATGCAGAATGAAAACCACAGATACATCGTACCGATGTCTTTGTGGTTCGTGGTAAACAGCCAACGGCTGAGGCCCTTGGCAGGACCGTGATGATGATCGCCCATCGTTAACTCCTCCAGTTAGCCTTTTTTGTGGTTGTAGACATCAATGGGCTGGATCGTGTCGCCCATGTTGTTGCCAAATGCGTTACGCTGATAGGTGATGACTGCCGCCATATCAACATCGTTTAGCTGCCCACCAAAGGCTTGCATCGCTGTGCCAGGCACACCGTTAATACCAATATCAAGATGGTGTCCAACGTCGCCAGTGGCTACCGCACTCCCGGCAATCGCAGCACCCACGCCACCCTCACCCTGAGCGCCATGACAGGCGAGGCAATTTGTGTTGTAGACAGCTTCACCACGCGTCATTAATTCATCGAGCGTGAAGGTTTGTGCCATCAGCTCCTTGATCTCAGCCGCTTCTTTCTGTTTAACCGCAAGCCAATCGCGGTATTCTTCCTTGCTGACTACATTGACCACGATGGGCATAAAGCCGTGGTTTCTTCCACACAGCTCGGCACATTGACCGCGATATACACCCTCTTTGGTCGCCTTGGTCCAAACCTCATTGATGAAGCCCGGAATAGCATCTCGCTTCACGGCAAGCTGCGGCACCCACCAGGAGTGGATCACGTCGTTGGCTGTTACCAAAAAACGAACCTTTGTGTCGACCGGCAGCACCAGGGGCTCGTCCACTTCCAACAAGTAGTACTCTCCCTTGGCTTCAGTGTTGTCTATTTCTCCCTGCGGCGTGCTCAGGTTAGAGAAAAAGCTGACATTTTCGCCATTCTCATTCAGGTATTCATACTTCCACTTCCACTGGTATCCGGTCACGATCACGTCCAACTCGGCGTTATCGTTGTCGTAGATCTCTAACAGCGTCTTGGTGGCGGGAACCGCCATGGCCAGCAGAATGAAGAAGGGTACGATCGTCCAGGCGATCTCCACCTTGGTACTCTCATGGAAGGTGGCCGGGGTGACACCGCGAGATTTGCGGTGATAGTAGATGGAGTAAAACATCACCCCAAACACGAGAGCCCCAATTACTGTAGAAATGCCCAGGATGATCATGTGCAGGTCATAAATTTTATGCCCTACCTCGGTGACCCCTGGTGACATATTGACTTCGCTGACCTCGCCGCCGGCTGCCAAGGCGAACACGCTCATCAGCAACAGCACAGGACCAAGCGCGAGCTTACTCAGCCGCTTCGCTTTAAAAATCATTTCCCGTGTCTCCATGTATAAATTCTTTAATTCTCTAACCGGTATATCCTTGCGCTCGCAGCCGCATGATTAGCGTCAATTGCAGCGTCTCCGGAGTAAAAACTGCTGTGAAGCAGCCAATCCAGACACACTCTCTGCGGAATCTTACCGATTAATGTGCGTTATTCAGCTGCGGCAAATTGCCGCACCCACAAAAAACGCGCGGATTATATCGGATATAGAGGATAAATCCTACTCAGGCCGCGACATCCGATGGCCATATATTTTTCGGATTGCTCGGGAGCGTGGCGACACACGCGCTGCACTGGCTATATATAGATTCTGTACTAGCCTTTAATGACGCTTTCAACCCCGAGAATCTCGGTATCAGGTTGATTATGATCTCACGTGAAATCCGGGAAACAATCCGCGCAGCTATACGCAATGAAGAGGAAACCCACCGATTGCGCTCACGTCTGGAGCGTCAACTGCCACAGTTGCAGGAAAAACTGATTCTACCAGAGCAGGACCCGATATCCGCCCTGATGGCTTTCATTAGCGGTTATGTTAAAAGCGTGCCGAGCTGCCTGCGCCTGGTCACTGCGGTGAGTAAGCGAATGGGCTTTTTCGACTACGCCGCCCCCTTTTTGCACCTTGCCGAGGACTACTTTGTCCAACCTCCCGATGACCTGCCGCACGATGGCGGGCTGGAGGCATTGTTGGACGAGGCATTTCTCGCCCTGCGCTTGCTGGAGGAAGTCAATGACCATCATATCCGGCACCTGGGACGGCCACTGCTGCCACTGGACATGACAGAGGCCAATACTATTGTTCATCATTTGCTTGGTGATGACTTTGCCACCCGCATGGAGCAGTTGGTTCAATTTACTGCTGAGCGCCTGCTACACCGGGAACATATGTGGGAACAGGTACGCGACATGCCGGGTCGTACGGAGTCAGCAAAACCGCTATTCACTAGCGACGATTTGACCGAGCCCGCTGTGAACATCCGGTTGCGGCTCGCCTCCTGAAAGCGAGCTGCATGAACAGGGCAGCCCGGTTACCCTGAAATACCCTCCCGTGACAGCATTGAGCTCTTCTACTCGCCGCTAGCCCTTTGGTTTATCGAGCTCGCGCGATGGGTCTACTAGCGTTATCACCTCAGACGGGGTCTCCACCCGTCGTGCCGCTGCTCGACTCACCCGTGTGGGGATCTCGGCCGGTTTTTGTATGGCTGGCGCCACCGAGGGCTCAGCCGGCATATCCGGGCGGGCTTCGCTGAAGCCACAACTGACACAAACGCGCTGGTCCGTGTCCATGTCCACGACGATCTTGTCCATCAGGGCACAACGCGGGCACACGGCACCGGCGATGAAACGCCTTCGACGGGGGGTATCGTGCATTATTCATCCTCCAAATGGTGACGGGGGTCTGGCCACGCTGCTTAAGGCTGGCTATTGTAGCAGCCTCAGCAGATACGAGTTCATACACATGCGACACTATAGCCCGATTAATATTCGCAGCTTCGGCGGCAACAGCCCCCAAATCGGCCAACGCGTACTGGTAGACCCAAGCGCCGTGGTACTGGGCCAGGTGTGCCTGGGCGACGATGTATCCATCTGGCCACAAGTCGCCATCCGCGGCGATATGCACCGCATCCAGATAGGCGCCCGCACCAGCGTTCAGGATGGCTGTGTTCTGCATATCACCCACGCAGGCCCGTTTAACCCAGAGGGCTGGCCACTGGAGATAGGCAGTGACGTCACCATTGGCCACGGCGCCGTACTGCACGGATGCAGCGTGGGGAACCGGGTGCTGGTGGGCATGTCTGCGCTGGTGATGGACGGCGCCGTGGTGGAAGATGCGGTAGTGATCGCCGCTGGCGCGCTGGTTACACCCGGCAAAGTTTTACGCAGTGGTTATTTGTACGCCGGGAGCCCGGCGCGTGAAGTGCGACCATTGAGCGACAAAGAGTTGGACTATTTCGTCTACAGCAGCAACAACTACGTAAAACTGAAAGACCAGCACATCGCCGAACTGGAAGCCGCCGCCTCGTGATCCAACTGTTTAGCTGGCGGCCATCTTTTCACGCAGGTGCTTGATCACAGGACCCGTTGCCGGCCGCGCTTTACGCCAAATATAAAACGACTCGGCAGCTTGCTCCACTAGCATACCCAGCCCATCTGCCACCGCCCAGGCCGCATGATGTGCTGACCACCGCATGAAAGGCGTCGGCTCAGCGCCGTACACCATATCGTAACAACAGGTTCTTTCCGTCAGTAAATCACCCGGCAGAGGGGGTACAGCGCCCGACAACCCGGCACTGGTGGCATTGATAACGAGATCAAATTTCCGCTCGCCTATAAGATCGTAACCACCGCCTTGCAAAGACCCGATATCACTGAACTCCTGCGCCAATTTCTCTGCCCGCTCTCCTGTGCGGTTTACTATCAGCAATTCCTTCGGGCGCTCCCGCACCAGCGGCTCCAGCACACCGCGGGCGGCGCCACCAGCGCCCAACAGCAACACTCGCAGGCCCTGCACCGTCCACCCGAGGTTGGCAATGAGATCCCGGATCAAGCCAATGCCATCAGTGTTGTCGCCTTCGATAGCACCGTCTTCCGCCCGTGACAGAGTATTGACCGCACCGGCCCGCTGGGCCCGTGCGCTCACGCGCTGGGCAAACTCATAAGCCGCCTGCTTAAACGGCACAGTGACATTCAAACCGGCCCCGCCTCCTTCAAAGAATTGGGAGGCGGCACGGGCAAATCCATCCAGCTCAACTTTCACCGCGCGGTACACCATAGGCTGTGCACACTGCTGTGCAAACAGGGTATGAATCGCCGGAGACTGGCTATGCTTGATCGGGTTGCCGAATACCGCGTACTTGTCTTTAGCGCTCATGTGATGCTCACCCCGTCTTCTTCATACAGCCAGTCCCGGTCCTGTAGGTAAAAAGCCGTGAGCTCTTCCTCGGGCGAGCCCGCCGGTGGGCTGTAGTTATACTCCCACCGCACCAGTGGTGGCAGCGACATCAAAATGGCCTCAGTTCGGCCGCCCGACTGCAGACCAAACAGCGTACCGCGATCAAATACCAGGTTGAATTCAACATAGCGGCCGCGGCGATAGAGCTGAAATTCTCTCTCGCGCTCACCGTAGGGCCGACTCTTATTGCGTTGCACGATTGGACGGTAGGCCTGTATATAGGAGTCTCCCACCGATCGCATGAAAGCGAAACTGGTTTCAAAATCCCATTCATTGAGATCGTCGAAGAATAAACCGCCTATGCCGCGCGGCTCGCCGCGATGCTTGAGCTGGAAGTAATCGTCACACCACGCCTTGAAGCGCGGGTAGACATCCTCACCAAATGGCGCGCAGGCCGCTGCGGCGGTGCGGTGCCAACTGACGCAATCTTCACGATTTGCATAGTAGGGCGTGAGATCATAACCACCGCCAAACCACCAGATGGGCTCTTCACCTGGCTTGCTCGCTACAAAAAAGCGGACATTGGCGTGCGAGGTGGGTACATACGGATTGTGCGGGTGAATAACCAGCGATACACCGAGTGCCTCGTAGCTGCGTCCCGCCAGCTCCGGCCGAGAAGCACTGGCAGAGGCGGGCAGTTCACCACCACGAACATGCGAGAAATTGACGCCGGCCTTTTCAAACACAGCACCGTCGGTCAGCACCCGACTGCGGCCGCCACCCCCTTCCTCGCGCTGCCACTCGTCTTCTATGAAAGTGGCGCTGCCATCCTCATCCGCCAGGGCAGCACAAATGCTGTCCTGTAACTGTAAAAGATAGTCTTTGACCTGCTCGATCCGCATACCCTTATTCCCTGGGAAACTCGTCGGAGCGCATTATACGCACGCGATGGGAGTAACTGTACTAGTCGCGGATGATTTGACCGCTTAAAAGATCACGAATGACTGTCGGTCGCTGCGCTGCGCCCACCCGACCCGGCAGGAGGTAATCCAGTTCATCGCCAAAATAGTGCCGCACCTGATACGCCTCCTTTGCCGGGCTCGCACCGGCCGGGTTGGCCGAGGTAGACACCAGCGGCCCACCCCAGGCAGCGCACAGTTTACTGACCGCTGGGTGGCTACTCACTCGAACAGCGACCGTGGAATGAGACCCGGTCACCCAGGCCGGCACTAATCCCCGGTGAGGCAGCAACCAGGTGGCTGGACCGGGCCAGCTATCAGATAGCATCTGTCGTTGAACATCCGAGAGCCCGGACAACAAAAAATCGATCTGCTCCTGATCAGCTGCCACCAGAATCAACCCTTTCGCTACGGGTCTCCCCTTGAGCGCCAGCAGGCGCGTTAC
Organism: Halioglobus japonicus; assembly: GCA_902705825.1. Taxonomy (GTDB): domain Bacteria; phylum Pseudomonadota; class Gammaproteobacteria; order Pseudomonadales; family Halieaceae; genus Marimicrobium. Next base: position 145,084 of record CACSIL010000034.1, read on the forward strand.
GGCATCTTCATTGTCGGGGTCGCAGCTAAGTCCCCAGACCGCCTCTGTGGGGCAGGCGATGACACCTCCCTCACGCAGCGTGCTGACCGCCGTCTGCAGGTGGTGGGCACTGGGAGGCAGGGACAAGGTCAGCCTTTCAGGGTTTCTTGCAAAGCGGCATCCTTGGCGTAGATGTCCTGCGCATTCGCCGCTCGCTCATCACTCAGGGCCTGTGCAAGCTGTTCATCCGCCAGCGACAACATCTGTACCGCCAGGTAGGCGGCGTTCTTCGCACCGGCCTTGCCGATAGCAACCGTGGCCACCGGAATTCCCGCTGGCATTTGCACTGTAGACAATAGTGCGTCCAGACCATCCAGCGAGGCATTCATCGGCACACCGATGACAGGTTTGACTGTCGCAGCCGCTACCGCACCAGCTAAGTGCGCCGCCATTCCAGCCGCAGCGATGAACACCGCACAACCGCGCTGCTCGGCGTCCTGCACAAAGGTTTTGGTCACCTCAGGGGTGCGATGCGCAGAGGTTATTCGCGCCTCAAAAGGCACGCCGAAAGACCGCAAAACCGCAAAGCTGGCCTCCATCACAGGCAGGTCTGAATCCGACCCCATCACAATCGCTACAAAGGGCTTACTCATCGAATATCTCCAGTAATTCTCATCGAATATTTCCAGTTTATAGGCCCCCTGTTTGCGCTTCAGGGGAAAAAGGGCCGAAATCTATCGAAATGGCGCTTAGTTGGCAAGTTACAAAGCAACGAGGTAGTGGCTCGTGCTGGGGTTAACAGCGGATATAGCCACCCCCTGATCGCGCGATCTGCCCGGCCAGTTCCAGCGCGGACAGCGCTGCCATCACCTGCGCCACGGGTTTCGCACTTCGCTGCACCAACTCGTCCAGAGTGATCACCTCGAAGCCTACCAGATCGAGCAACCAAAGTTCACCGGCGGGCGGTTCCTCAGGAGAGCCGGCGGCGCCAGCCGTTTTAAAACAATCCTGTTGCAGGCTATACAGCGGGCCCAGTTCCTCCAGGATATCCTCCACGTTGAACACCATCTTGGCACCATCGCGGATCAGTTGCAGGCAGCCCCGGCCGCCCTCGTGAAGTATCGACCAGGGCAGGGCAAATACCTCGCGGCCCTGCGCCAATGCTGTGCCCGCAGTGATCAGGGAGCCGCTTGGCAACGCCGCTTCAATAACCAGCACCCCCAGAGACAGCCCACTGATAATACGGTTGCGTTGCGGAAAGTTCTGTCTGCGCGGCGGCGTACCGGGCGGGAACTCTGTCACCACACAGCCGACCTGCGCAAGCTGTGTCGCCAGTTCGCGATGACGATGCGGATAAATCCGGTCGATGCCGGTTGCCATAACAGCGATGCTATTACCGCCGGCCTCCAGCGCGCCGCGGTGCGCAGCGCCATCGATACCTAGCGCCAGCCCCGAGCAGACATGCAAGCCCGCTTGCGTAAACTGCCCGCCCAGCATCTGCGCCACGCGCAACGCCGCCGGGCTGGCGCGACGGCTACCGACCACAGCCAGCTGCGCATCCTTCAGTAAACCGGGATCTCCACGGACATACAGCACGGGTGGGGGATCGTGGATTTCGCGTAACAGCGGGGGATATTGCTCATCATCGACTGACAACGCAATGGCGTCCACAGCCAGAGCTGCGGCTTTTGCTTTTGCAACATTCATACATCATCCTTGACGTCATGCCTGTTGGGAAATCAGTTGGGCGCTTAAGCTTAGGGGTTTTTCACCACATCGAATATCTGCAGTGGTCGACTGGTCTTGAGGATAATCGCGAAACTGACTTTTTCGTAAGCTTCAAACACCATAGCAAGGCCGGCGCGAGTGTCCGGTAACACCACATTCGATTGCGATATCTTGTCATAGACATGCCTACCGGCCTGATAGACCGCCAGCACATTGCCAATTTGAAGGCCATCGCGCTTGCCCTTGTTAATCACCACGATGCTCATGTCGCCAATTTGCGTGAGACCACCTTCCACCGCAATCATGACACCGCCGACAATCTCCTTGTCCGGTGCTCTGGGGTGAAACGTGGCATCCAGAACACGCTCTTCCAGCGGCAACAGTCGGTCGCCGTTCATAACCTCTTCAGCGATACGGGTAACTTCCAGCTGGGTCACTTTGTCGCGGTTGCTGCTAACCAACTTGGCGTTGCCGATATCCCGGACCTCATAGCCGAGGTACTCCTTCGTCACCGGATCAATAAAGTTCTGACCGATGCGGTAAATTCCGTAAGCACGCTCGCCATCGGGGAAAGGCCCGAGGCCGTAAATGGTGTCGCCCGGGCCGCTGATCAAGCGCCTTTCATCGCCAGCTACGATATGGGCTGAGCTATTGATCTCATCGGCATCCATCACGCGATTCTTGATCAGCCAGGGGCCAATCTGGTCCAGCGGTATCGCCGGGATAGCGAGATCCAGAGGTGTCACTCGCATATTGGGGGAAAGCTTTACATCCCGGCCGCGCCGCATGCGCAGGTGAGGCCGACCGTCTATCCACACCAGGTAGAGTTCATCTCCCGGGTATATGAGGTGGGGGTTATCAATCTGTGGGTTGGCATCCCATAACTCCGGCCACAACCAGGGCTCCTTGAGGTACATTCCGGAAATACCCCAAAGAGTATCGCCTTTCTTGACGATATACGTCTCGGGGACATCTTCGTTGAGCTCCACCGCGGCCAGCGTCCAGGCACTAAAAAATAGCGACAAAAACAGCAAGCAAACCGATAGTGACCTTTTGTTCATTGTTTTTGTGTCCCTGTATCGCCTGTTTATTATCTGCCAATTCGGATGAATCGGCTCAGTAATTGCGGCCGCCCCCGACCACTGCGCGGTGTCACTGCACCGCAGCCCCTATGAATTCTTCACGCACCTGATGAGATGCTGTGCCCGTCTGTGCGGGTTTCACAGCGCGGCACCCAAAACTAGGCACCCTGTAATCACACCCTGTATACTAGCAACAGTTTGCTGCTGCAATATAATGCTGGCAAGCCCAAATGTTATTAATTCACGCAGCCAATTTAAGCCACTTATGACCTTGGTAGGCAATCATTATCATGGCAGTACTGGAAATACTTGAGTTCCCCGATTCGCGCCTGCGCACCGAAGCCAAACCCATCACGGAAGTAACGGCGGACACGCGCGCGCTGATCGACGACATGCTGGAGACAATGTACGCCGCGCCTGGAATAGGCTTGGCGGCGACTCAGGTGAACGTCCACCAGCGGCTGTTGGTGATGGATATTTCTGACGACAAAAGCGCACCTCAGGTGTTCATCAATCCCCAGATAACCATCCTCGACCCCGAGCAGGGTGAGTACGATGAAGGGTGCCTGTCGGTGCCCGGGTTTTACGAGACCGTCAGCCGCCCCCGCGAGGTCGAGGTCTCTGCACTGGATCGCAACGGGGAGCCTTTCACCTGCCGACTGGATGGGCTGGCTGCTATCTGTCTGCAGCATGAAGTCGATCACCTGAACGGCAAATTATTTGTGGATTACCTGTCGACTCTCAAGCGGCAGCGTATTCGCAAGAAACTGGAAAAAGACCAGCGTCAGCGCGCCTGACACAGATGGGAGAAGCGCCATTGCGTATTCTATTCGCGGGCACACCCGAATTTGCTGCCTTGCATTTAAAGCACCTCATAGATAGTAAGCACTCACTAGTTGGCGTTTATACACAACCGGATCGACCCTCGGGAAGAGGGCGGAAGTTGCAGGCCAGCGCGGTAAAGCAGCTGGCCCTCCAAGCGGATTTACCGGTCTTCCAACCGCCATCGCTAAAGGATGCGAGCGCGCAACAAGAGCTTGCCGCGCTGGGCGCCGATGTGATGGTTGTGGTGGCTTACGGCCTCATCCTGCCACAGGCAGTGCTCGACGCACCGCTGTTTGGCTGCCTCAATGTACACGCCTCACTGCTGCCGCGGTGGCGCGGAGCCGCCCCCATACAACGCGCCATCGAGGCGGGTGATACCACCACGGGTATCACCATAATGCAGATGGATGCCGGCCTGGACACGGGGGCGATGCTGGCCACCACCAGTTGTCCAATCGGCGCACACACCAACGCTGCAGAACTGCATGATGAACTTGCATCTCTGGGGCCACCCCTGCTGTTGGACGTACTGGGCGATTTACCCGGCTATCAAAAGAATAGCCGTGCACAGGATGACACCTTGGCCAATTATGCACATAAGATTCTCAAGCCCGAGGCACATTTGGACTGGCGCAGTGGTGCACAGGAGCTTGATCGCCGGGTGAGAGCTTTCAATCCGTTTCCGGTGTGCTTTAGCCTGCTGGAAGGGGAGCGAATCAGGGTCTGGCAGGCGCGCGCACTAACCACACAAGCCGCAACAGAAACTCCCGGCACCATAGTGGGGGCTGATGATACCGGCATTACCGTCTGCTGCGGCGAGAACACGCTGCGGATGGAGGTCCTGCAACTTGAAGGTGGAAAAGCACTGGCGGCAAAGGACTTGTTGAGCGCACACCGGGCAAAGTTTGCCGCCGGGAAGTGCTTTGACCTGCCCCCAGCGAGCACAGACTGATGGCTCTGGACGTTCGGGCCGCCGCCGCCTTTGTCATCGGCGACGTCCTCAGCGGCCTCTCCCTTAACCAGGCACTACCGGCAAGGCTTGAGAAAGTCAGCGAACGGGATCGCCCTCTGCTACAGCAATTGTGCTATGGCACCCTGCGCCAGGGCCCGCGGCTGCAGGCATTGTTAGCGCAGATGATGGACAAACCACTGCGCGACAAGGACCGGGATATTCAGGGTTTGCTGCTGTGTGGTCTCTACCAGCTCGACAGCACCCGGGTGCCCGATCACGCTGCAGTTTCCGCGACAGTGGGCGCCACCAAAGTGCTGAAGAAGCACTGGGCCAAAGGGATGACCAATGCCATCCTGCGGCGCTACTTGCGAGAACGGGATCAACTGGTACCCGCACTGGATACAGCGGCAGCAGCAGGGCATCCGCGTTGGTTGTACGAAAAGATCACCGCGCAGTGGCCAGCACAAGCAGCAGACATCGTTGCCGCCAACAACAATCAACCGCCCATGACGATGCGGGTCAACAGTCGCAGGCTTTCCCGCGAGGCGTGTCTTGACGCCCTGCAGGAGAGCGGTATCGACTGCACTGCGGGCAAGCTGAGCCCGCACGCAATACAGCTCGCGCAACCAAAGGATGTGTGGGAAATCCCGGGGTTCACCGCCGGGGAATTAAGCGTACAGGACGAAGCTGCACAAATGGCCGCTATCATTCTGGCAGCCGGCAAGGGCGAGCGAGTGTTGGATGCCTGCGCCGCACCCGGCGGTAAAACCTGCCATATTCTCGAATCACAACCCGCGCTTTTTGAACTTGTGGCCATGGATATCGACGATGCACGCCTGCAGAGGGTCGAGGAGAACCTGACTCGACTCGACCTCAAAGCCACATTACTGGCGGGAGATGCGTCACATCCCCCGGCACAGCTCGCCCCGCAAAGCTTCGATCGCATTCTGGTTGACGCGCCCTGCTCCGCCAGCGGAGTGATTCGCCGCCACCCCGATGTCAAACTGCTGCGGCGCGATAGCGATATCGGTCAACTGGCTGAACAGCAGCAGGGGATACTCGACGGGCTGTGGCCACTGCTGAAGGCTGGAGGCACCCTGCTATACGCAACCTGCTCAATATTTGAAGAGGAGAACAGCCAGATCATACAGCGTTTCATCGATGGAAGGAGCGATGTATCGCTGCTTGATACGAGTGTGTCCTGGGGCGAACCTGCCTCCGCCGGGCGACAATTGCTCCCGACCACAGGTGGTCCGGATGGCCTGTTTTACGCCCTGCTGCACAAAGCGAGCTGATGACATGTGTAAAATTACGCCCCTACAGCCCTTACAATCCCCGGGTGATTTCTTTATCGTGCTCGCAAACTTAGGGTCTCTTCACAAACGAGAGCTCAACAGGCCATGAAGATCATAATCCTCGGGGCAGGCCAGGTCGGCGGCACGCTCGCCGAACATCTGGCCATCGAGCAGAACGACATTATCGTGGTCGACACCGACAGCGATAAATTGCGTGCCCTTCAGGATCGTCTGGATATAGGGACGATTGCCGGTGGCGCCTCTCACCCCAATACACTGTTCAAGGCTGGGGCCGAGGATGCGGACATGCTCATCGCTGTGACGAACAGCGATGAAATCAATATGATGGCATGTCAGGTCGCCTATACGCTTTTTAAAACACCCACCAAGATTTGCCGCGTGCGCTCACCAAACTATCTGGCGCACCAGGAACAGCTGTTTAACCGAGACCACGTACCTGTCGATGTCATTATTGGCCCTGAACAACTGGTCACGCAGAGCATTGAAAGACTGATATCCAACCCCGGGGCACTGCAAGTTCTGGATTTTGCCGAGGGCAGGGTACAGTTGGTCGCAGTACGGGCGTATCACGGCGGGCCAATCGTCGGTCATGAGCTGCAGGAGATTCGCCGCCACATGCCGAAAGTGGATACGCGAGTAGCAGCAATATTTCGTCAGGATCGCGCAATTATCCCCGAGGGCGACACCGTGGTGCAGGTCGACGATGAGGTTTTCTTCATCGCGGCCAAGGACAACATTCGAGCAGTCATGTCTGAACTGCGAAAAGTCGATAAACCGTACAAGCGCGTGATGATTGCCGGCGGTGGCAACATTGGTGCAACACTCGCACAGACGCTTGAAAATCAGTATCAGGTGAAGCTGATAGAAAAATCGTATGACCTCTGCCGCGTGTTGGCCGAACGTCTCAAGCACACAATCGTGCTGAACGGCAGTGCCTCTGAACCACAGTTGTTAGCCTCCGAAAACATCGAAGCCACCGACGTCTTTTGCGCTTTGACCAACAGCGATGAAGCCAACATCATGATGTCCATGCTGGCAAAACGCATGGGCGCCAAAAAGGTTGTCACCCTCATAACCAACTCGGCCTACGCAGAACTGGTGGGCGACGAGATCGATATCGCGATCTCACCACAACAGATTACTATCGGCAGCCTGCTCACCCATGTGCGAAAAGGCGACATCAGCAATGTGCACTCATTGCGACGGGGAGCGGCAGAAGCCATTGAAGTAACTGCCCACGGTGACTCCCGCTCCTCCAAAGTGGTCGGCCGCCAGCTGGACGAAATAAAATTACCGGAGGGCGTGACCATCGGGGCCATCGTGCGTGGCGAACAGGTTCTGATCGCACATGGCAATGTAGAAGTAGAGACCGATGACCACGTAATTCTTTTCCTGCTGGACCGCGGACAAATTCGTGCAGTTGAAAAACTGTTTGCCGTCGGCCTGGGGTTTTTCTCCTAAGCCATGCATTTTTCTGTCTCTTTTCGCATTCTCGGTATTCTGTTGATGCTGTTCAGCACAGTGTTGCTGATACCACTGGTACTGGCAATGCTCGAGACTGACCCCACCGTGCCCGGGTTCCTTTCAGCGATGGGTATTATTTTTTTCTCCGGCCTGCTGATGTGGNTCCCGGTGCGCAACGCCAGCCATGAATTGCGAATTCGCGATGGCTTCCTGATTACCTCGCTTTTCTGGACTGTGCTGGGCCTGTTCGGCGCCCTGCCTTTTTCCCTCACCGAAGCGCTGGAGATATCACCCATGGGGGCGATCTTTGAATCGATCTCCGGCCTTACCTCTTCTGGCGGTACGGTTATCGTCGGTCTCGATTCGCTGCCTCAATCCATCCTCCTGTATCGCCAACTATTGCAGTGGCTGGGTGGAATTGGAATTATCGTTGTAGCTGTCGCTATCTTGCCCATGCTGGGTGTCGGGGGCATGCAGTTGTACAAGGCGGAAATGCCGGGGCCGTCCAAGGATAACAAACTCACCCCGAGGATTACGCAGACAGCGAAAGCAATGTTTGTCGTATATCTCATCATCACAGTGTGCTGCGCAGTGGCTTATTGGGCCGTTGGCATGTCGGTGTTTGATGCCATTGCCCACTCCTTTTCCACGGTGTCTCTAGGCGGTTTTTCCACACACGATGCCAGTCTGGGATATTTCAATAGTGACGCGGTACTCGTAGTCGCCACTGTGTTCATGTTTGCATCGAGTATCAATTTCGGGCTGCACTTTATCGCCTGGCACCGCAAATCTGTGGGGGTCTACCGCCGGGATTCCGAGACGCGCTTTTATACTTACGCGGTACTGCTGTGCATGAGTATTACTGTATTCTGCCTGATAATCTGGGACATCCACGGGCACTCCGAAAGCCTGCTCCACGGTGTGTTTCAAGTATTGTCGATTATCACAACCACCGGGTTTTCGACCGAAAACCTCGCGGCCTGGCCCGTTGCATTGCCTATTATGGCTATTTTCTTTTCCTGTATGGGCGGCTGCGTGGGCTCGACCACGGGTGGCATCAAAGCCATGCGGGTCATGCTAGTCACCAAACAGGGTATGCGCGAGCTCAAGCAGTTGGTACACCCACAGGCGGTCATTCCGTTGAAGGTAGGCGGGCGAAGAGTGGAAGCAACAATCGTAAGCGCCGTGTGGAGCTTTTTTGCGGTCTACTCTATTGCCTTTATTGTGTTGCTGTTACTGCTGATGCTGATCGGCATGGATTTTACCACCGCTTTTTCTTCGGTCGCCGCAACGCTCAATAACCTGGGCATGGGTATCTCCGGTGTGGCAAATGGCTTCGGCGAGGTTTCCGAGTCGGGCAAAGCGATACTCTGTTTTGCGATGCTGCTGGGACGCCTGGAGATTTTTACACTCCTGGTGCTATTTACCCCGGCATTCTGGCGTATTTAGAAATACCTGCCGGGTTTATCGCACCCCGCACCGTGCTTTTTGTCGCAGTTTTCATCGCATAGCCGGGCGCGTTTTCTTGATCATTTCATAGGCGCCCTGTATATCCTGCGAGCGAGCAGTGGCGAGCTCTATCATCTCCTGCGGAACACCTTTGGCGATCAGTTTATCGGGATGGTTTTCACTCATCCGCTTGCGATAGGCCCGCTTGACGTCTTTATCGCTGGCGTTGCTGTCTACACCCAGCGCCGTATACGCGTCTGCCAGCGTGGTTTCGCCGGATGACGCCTGACTGCCCTGTTGAAAGTGCTCCTGTGCTCTGGACATGCGTAACAGCTGTTCGAGTTGCCCGGCCCCCAGGCCCATCACATTAGCAATTCGTACCAGTGCGGCATGCTCACTAGCCTCTATACCCTGGTCGGCCTGGGCCAGAGAAATCAGGAACAACAATAGCGTTTGCTGCAATTGCCGCTGTGGGCCACAGGTCTGTAGAAAATCAGCGACCGCCTGCTCCATGTTGAAATCGCCGGCGGCGCCGCGATGAAACAATTCAATCGCTCGCTTGCGCTGCGTTGCATCCAGCGCCATCTGCGCGATAATCTGCTCGGTGTGGTCAATTTCCGATTTGGAAATACGGCCATCGACCTTTGCCAAATAGCCAGAGAGCAGGAAGGTGGTCTCGAAAAAACTGTTGCGGATACGCTCGACGTTTTCCGGAGAACCGAACAGCAGTGCCTTCTGCAGTGCCCGGTCAAAAAGATGCCCCAGCACTATGCCCAGTATCAAACCGGGTATACCTCCTGCGGCGAGGCCAATGAGTCCGGCGACAATTTTTCCAAAAAATGGGTACTTCATATACGGTAATCTACTCCGGCAGGCAAAATGGACCCGGCGAACACTAACAATCGATACGCTACACTGACAGTCTTGCCGCCAGCGGTTCTACTGGAAGAGTTTCACTTTCGGGGAAAGCACGTATTATGCCGTCAAAAGAGACTGTATAATACCCGGCTTTTTGCAGCGATCTGACAGGCGGGCCGGTGGCACAAACCAAAAATGAAACTCTCACGTTTCAAGCGCTAATTCTCAAACTTCAGCAGTTTTGGGCGGAACAGGGCTGCGTGGTTTTACAACCACTGGATATGGAAGTGGGTGCTGGAACCTTCCACCCGGCAACTTTCTTGCGCGCTGTGGGCCCGGAAAGCTGGAACGCTGCTTACGTGCAGCCCTGTCGTCGCCCCACTGACGGGCGTTACGGCGAGAACCCCAACCGCTTACAGCACTACTACCAGTTTCAGGTAGTCATGAAGCCATCACCAGAGAACTTCCAGCAGTTATACCTTGAGTCACTGGCTGCGCTCGGTGTCGACACCGCAATCCACGATATACGCTTTGTTGAAGATAACTGGGAATCGCCCACGCTGGGAGCCTGGGGTTTGGGCTGGGAAGTCTGGCTGAACGGTATGGAAGTCACGCAGTTTACGTATTTCCAGCAGGCCGGGGGGCTGGAATGCTATCCCGTCACCGGGGAGATCACCTATGGTATTGAGCGTATAGCAATGTACCTGCAAGGTGTGGACAGTATTTACGACCTGTTGTGGTCCGAGGGTCCCGCCGGCAAAGTCACCTACGGCGATGTATTCCACCAGAACGAAGTAGAGATGTCGCACTACAACTTTGAGGAGGCAGACGTACCCAAACTGTTTGCAGATTTCGATTTCTGCGAGCGCGAGGCTCTGCGACTGGTAGAAAAGAACTTGCCGCTGCCGGCCTATGAAATGGTGATGAAGGCTTCGCACGCGTTTAATTTGCTGGATGCCCGCCACGCCATTTCCGTCACTGAGCGCCAGCGTTTTATTCTGCGTGTACGAACGCTGGCCAGAGCCGTTGCCCAGGCGTATTTCGATGCCAGGGCAGCGCTGAAATTTCCATTGGCAGAACAAAACCTGCGCACGGAAGTTCTCAACCGGATACAGGCAGGGGAGCAGTAATTCTATGAAAACCGAAACCCTGTTAGTCGAACTGGGCACCGAGGAACTACCACCGAAAGCGCTGAAATCTTTGGGCCTGGCTTTTCGCGATGGCATTATCGACGGTCTGCAGCAGCGCGAGCTGGATCACGGCAACGTGCAGTGGTTTGCTGCACCGCGCCGACTGGCCGTCATCGTCGAGGAACTGGTGCTTGAAGGCGCAGAGAAAGCCGTTGAAGTGCTTGGCCCGCCTTTGGAGCGCGCGCGCGATGATCAAGGCAACTGGTCTGCCGCTGCCGCGGGTTTTGCCAAAAAGCAGGGTGTTGAGCCACAGCAGTTAGAGGCAATCGACACTCCCAAGGGCCAGCGTCTGGGCCTGCGCACCACGGTAGCCGGCCACAACACCTCGCAGGAATTGAATGCGATTATTCAAAGCAGCATTCAAAAACTGCCGATTCCCCGGCGGATGCGTTGGGGCGCCAGTCGCGAAGAGTTTGTCCGGCCCGTTCACTGGGTCGTCGCTATGCTGGGCGAGGACTTCGATCACGGCGACATTCTTGGTGTAGCGACAGGCAATACCACCCAGGGACACCGTTTCATGAGCAGCGGCCCGATCACGCTGAACAGAGCTGAAGACTATGTAGATGCCCTGTATACCGCTAGCGTTGTGGCAGGGTTTGAGCAGCGTCGCGAAATGATTCGGGAACAGGTTACAGCGCAGGCCAGCGAGCTGGGTGCAACCGCCGTCATTGACGACGACCTGTTAAATGAAGTCACTGGACTGGTCGAGTGGCCGGTCGCACTCACCGGTTCCTTTGAAGCACGGTTTCTGGACGTGCCGGCTGAAGCCCTGATTTCCTCGATGAAGGAGCACCAGAAGTACTTTCATGTTATCGATGCAGACGGCAAGCTTGCGCCACATTTTATAACCGTTTCAAACATCGTCAGCACAGACCCACAGCAGATCATCGCTGGCAATGAGCGCGTCATTCGCCCACGTTTGTCGGATGCCGCTTTTTTCTTTGAGACCGATAAAAAAGTGCCGCTCGCCGAACGCATACCTGCGCTCGACAAGATTGTCTTTCAACAGAAGCTGGGCACGCTGTTGGACAAGACCGAGCGCGTTAGCAATTTGGCGGCTGCATTGGCTTTGGAGGTCGGCGCGGATGTGGCACTTGCGCAGCGCGCAGCTCAGTTAAGCAAGACCGATCTGGTTACCGATATGGTTCTCGAGTTTGCGGATATGCAGGGCATCGCTGGCTCCTACTATGCACTGCACGATGGCGAAGACCCCGAAGTCGCCTCCGCTCTGGCACAGCAGTACTGGCCTAAGTTTGCCGGCGACAGACTGCCAGAGACGGCAACGGCCTGCACACTCGGGCTCGCCGACCGTATGGATACACTGGTCGGTATCTTCGGTATCGGGCAGCCGCCCACTGGCTCCAAAGATCCGTTTGCTCTGCGCAGAGCATCGCTATCGGTACTGCGCATTATTGTCGATAAGAACCTGCCGCTGGATCTGCAGAAGTGTCTGGATCTGGCCGTCGCCCAGTATCCTGAGGGAACTCTGAAACAGGGTACGGCAGTGCAGGTGCTCGAATATATGATCGAACGCTTTCGCGCCTGGTATGAAGAAGACAACATTCCCGCCGAGGTTTTCAAGTCTGTCAGTGCGCGTAAACTTTCCCGCCCACTGGATATTCACCAAAGGGTGCAGGCTGTACACGCCTTCACCCAACTGCCGGAGGCACAGGCTCTGGCCGCCGCCAACAAACGCGTTTCCAATATTCTCGACAAGCTGGATAGTGCCCACTCTTTTGGGGAAGTAAGCACTAACTTGCTTGTTGAGCCAGAGGAGAAAGCACTCTCAGAGAGCATGCAAGCCCTGTCCACAAGCTTCCAGCAGTATCTAGAACGCGACGAATACTCGCAAGCGCTGAATTCTCTGGCCAGCCTGCGAGCACCGGTCGACGCTTTTTTTGACGGAGTAATGGTCAACGCGGAAGATGAAGCACTGCGCCACAACCGGCTCAACCTGCTGAAACAACTGCGAGACCTGTTCCTCGGCGTCGCCGATATCTCGCTGCTGGCAGTAGCAAAGTAGCGCTGCGGCTATGCGCCGTTCAACCCGAACCGGCCTTAAATAGCGACAGGTGAATGACCCACGTTGAGCGCACAACTTTTGCCGGCCCGTATTGATTTATACTGGTCGTCAGTAAAAAGAGACGCCCAATGACGCTAACCGACGATCAACTAATCATACTAGCCGCTGCACTGGCGGCAACTCTGGTAACGGCCCTGGCACTGAGTCTTTGCGCCGGCCTGAACAGTCGCCGAGCACTGGCTGCAACACGCGAAGAATTGCGCGCGCGCGAACTGGAGTTATCGGAAGCTAACGCGCAGCACCGTGGTCTGTCTGTAGCACTCGATGAGGGGCGCCGGCAATTGCAGGCCAATGAACGCGAACTGGCAAATCTGAAATCCGATCTGGCATCCGTGCAACGGCAACTGAGCAGTGCTCTGCAGGAACACGCGCGATTGCAAACGCAGCATCTCGAACGGGAGGACAAACACCAGGAGCAGGTCCGCTTGTTGAACGAGACCCGCGACAACCTGAAGAAAGAGTTCGAGAACCTGGCAAACCGAATATTTGAAGACAAGGGGAAAAGTTTTACCTCAACCAGTCAGGCCTCACTGGAAGCAATGCTGAAACCTTTTCGCGAACAAATTACCGGTTTCCAGAGTCGTATTAATGAGGTGCACTCGGAGTCGTTGCGAGGAAATACTGCGCTGGAAAAGGAAATTCAGAAAGTACTGGACGTCGGCCTTGAAATGAACAGCCAGGCCAGCAATTTGAGTGTGGCCCTCAAGGGCGATAAAAAGACAGCTGGTAATTGGGGAGAAGCGCAACTGCAGCGCACACTGGAACTCGCTGGCCTGCAGCTTGGCGAGCACTATGAGCCGCAGACGTCGTTTCGAGACGAAGCGGGCAAACGCAAAATGCCGGATTTCATTATCAATCTGCCGGATAGCAAACACATCGTCATCGACAGCAAAGTTTCCTTGGTTGACTACGACAGGGCCATCGCGGCCGACACAGATGAGGCGGTTACTGAAGCGCTCAATGCCCACGCGCGGGCGGTACGCAACCATATCGACGACCTCGCTTCCAAAGACTATGCCAATCTACCTGAGTTGGGCAGCCCTGACTTTGTATTGATGTTTATGCCTATTGAACCGGCTTATATCGAGGCGATGAAGCACAACAAGGAGCTGTTCAATTACGGTTACACAAAAGGGGTCATTATGGTGTCCCACACGACGCTGATGCCGATTCTGCGCACGGTCGCCAACCTGTGGATGATTGAACAAGGTAATCGGGAGGCGAAGGAGATCAGCAGTAGAGCAGGGGATATCTATAATCAGGTCTGCCTCATCGCGGAACGCCTCGGCAAGTTGGGAAACACGTTGCGCGCCGCCAACAACCATTACAATGAGACGGTGACAGGCCTGGTTGGCAAACAGGGGCTGCACGGTAAAGTTGAGCGCTTTCAACTGTTATCGGCGAAAGCCAATAAGGCGATGGCCGCGCTGGAACCAATCCATGACGATGTCGACAGTGACCGCCTTGAATCCATTTTAAGTTCAGAGACAAAAGATACCGTATCAACGCAGTTGGGGGAGGGTGCCACACTACCACCCGAGAACGCGTCGGTAGTTTCAGAAAACAAAGTATAGAGGCTTTAGCGTGGTACTGCTGTTAGCTCTGGCGCGCGGACTGGCCTGTCTGTGAGTGTTCTTTTTTCATTTACAGCGTCTGTTCAAGGAGCCATCCCCTTTTATTGCCAGTGCTGCTTCTTTGTGAAATGTGCCCGCAGAGCTCTGGCTCTGCGGTAACAAAATCAACCAGATTAATCAGATATCGAGGTTGGCGACAGACAGTGCATTTTCTTCGATAAACTCCCTGCGCGGCTCGACATGATCACCCATCAAAGTCGTGAATATCTGATCGGCAGCGATTGCATCGTCAATGGTCACTTTCAGCATGCGGCGCACCTCGGGGTCCATCGTGGTTTCCCACAACTGCTCCGGGTTCATTTCACCAAGACCTTTGTAGCGTTGAATGTTGTAGCCTTTGCGGGCCTCAGTCATCAACCACTCCAGTCCTTCTGCGAAACTGCGGGTTTGTAACACTTTCTCTCCGCGCTGGAAGTAGCCATCTTCTTCGATCAGCGTGTTCAGGGTTTCACCTAGCGCGATCAGACTACGGTATTCACCGGAGGAGAAAAATTCATGGTGATACTCGGTCTCGGACTCCACACCGTGGGCCAGCAGTTTTACCACCGGGAAGTACAGCTGACGCTCCTGGTCCTTGCGAGCAACCACCGTATACACGCTGCCTTTAGCGGCCACTGTTGCCAGACGCTCATTGAGCTGTTCACAGAATGCCAGTACCTTTTGCTCATCCCGCATGTCATCCAGTGCGAGTGAAGCGCCATACACCATCTGCCACAGAACATTTTCTGCATACAGTCGGCTCAAACGACTGAGTGTCGCCTCGACCGTGCGGTATCTTTTGACCAGCTCCTCCAATGCACTGCCAGAAATCGCCGGGGCATCGGGGTTGACGAAAATGGAGGCGTTCTCCAGCGCAGATTGCGTCAGATACTGGTCGAGTGCATCGTCGTCTTTCAGGTACTGATGTTGCTTACCCTTGGCGATTTTATACAGCGGTGGCTGGGCAATGAAGATATGGCCACGCTCGACCAACTCCCGCATCTGCCGGAAAAAGAAGGTCAGCAATAGAGTTCTAATATGGGACCCATCAACATCCGCATCGGTCATGATAATAATACTGTGGTAGCGCAGCTTATCCGGGTTGAATTCTTCTTTGCCGATACCACAACCCAGCGCGGTGACAATGGTGCCAACCTCTGCGGAGCCCAGCATTTTGTCGAATCGGGCCTTCTCGACGTTGAGAATTTTCCCCTTGAGCGGAAGGATTGCCTGATACTTACGGTTGCGGCCCTGTTTGGCTGAGCCGCCAGCAGAATCACCCTCTACCAGATAGATCTCTGACAGCGCGGGGTCTTTTTCCTGACAATCTGCAAGTTTGCCTGGCAGGCCAGCGATATCCAGCGCACCTTTGCGCCGCGTCATATCGCGCGCCTTGCGAGCGGCCTCTCGGGCTCGCGCAGCATCCAGCATTTTACCGACTACCAACTTGGCCTCTCCGGGGTTCTCCATGAGATAGTCGTTAAGCTGAGCGTTCATCGACTGTTCAACGGCGGTTTTGACCTCTGAAGAAACCAGTTTGTCTTTGGTCTGTGAGGAGAACTTGGGGTCCGGTACTTTCACGGAAATAATCGCGGTCAACCCTTCGCGTGCATCGTCGCCGGTTGTATTAACCTTCGCCTTTTTCGCCAGACCCTCTTTCTCTATATAGGTATTCAGGCTGCGGGTCAGTGCGGTTCTGAAGCCAACCAGGTGGGTTCCGCCATCGCGCTGCGGAATATTATTAGTGTAGCAAAGGACATTTTCCTGAAAAGTGTCGTTCCACTGCATAGCCACTTCAACGCCAATGCCATCGGCGGTATCAAGCTGGAAGTGAAACGGCTTGTTGATCGTTGATTTATTCAGGTTCAGGTAGTCAACAAAGGCCTTCAGGCCCCCTTCATACTGGTAGGTTTCGTCTTTTCCGCTACGCTCATCCTTGAGATTGATGTACACACCGGAATTCAGGAAAGCCAGCTCGCGCAATCGCTTGGCGAGTTGCTCAAAGTGAAACTCGATGTTGGTAAACGTTTCCACCGAGGGCTTGAAACGCACGGTTGTACCGGAGGTTTCTGTAACACCGATCTCCGCCAAAGGCGCATCGGGCACACCATGGCGATAAGTCTGTTCGAACATTTTCCCCTGGCGACGAATTGTCAGTACCAGGTGCTCAGACAAAGCGTTAACTACAGATACACCGACACCATGCAGTCCGCCGGATACTTTGTAGCTGTTATCGTCAAACTTACCCCCAGCATGAAGTACCGTCATAATAACCTGCGCTGCCGAGACCCCCTCGTCATGCATTTCCGTCGGAATGCCCCTACCGTCATCACTGACAGACACCGATTCATCGGGGTGAATAACAATATTGATCTTTGAGCAGTGGCCGGCGAGAGCTTCATCTATTGAGTTGTCTACCAGCTCAAAGACCATGTGATGCAGGCCAGAACCGTCATCTGTATCCCCAATGTACATCCCGGGGCGCTTGCGGACAGCATCCAGCCCTTTAAGCACCTTAATGCTGGATGAATCATATTCATTGCTCATAGACAATCACTCTCTATATGGACTTGCTGTAAATTCAAAGTCGCTTCACACATCACTCGCAGGGTGACGCTGCACATTACCATGTTCCACGTGGAACATCGTTATTTCACTCGTTTTCGGCCACACGGACCGAATTTCCTCCTGGGCGATACAGGTGACAAAAACCTGCACATCCATGGATTCCAATAATTCGCATACCAATAGACTGTGCTCATGATCCAGCTCGGAAGGAAGATCATCAATCAAGTAGGTACACTTACCTCGGTTGCCCAGTTGTGCCATAAGCTGGCCCTGGGCCAATTTCAGGCCACACACAACAAGCTTTTGTTGACCTCGAGACAAGGTGTCTGCAGCCAGATGGCCGCCCGACATTACACGTACATCTGCTCTCTGCGGGCCAGAATGCGTGTATCCCTGTTCTGTATCAGCACTATAGCCCTGCTGTAGCGCCTCCGAGTAGGTCAACTCTCTGTCCCAGCCCTGTTGATACCGCAATTCAAGCCTATCCAGGGAAGGCGCTAGTCTTGCCATGATCTCCTTGAAGCGAGGCGACAAGATGGCGAAATAGTCTTTTCTATACTCGTTGATAGCCTCGCCTGTCTGCGTCAGATCACGCGTCCAGACCACTAATTCCTGGTCAGAGATTTTACCACGGCGCAGCAAATTATTGCGTTGTTTTAGACACCTTTGAAACCGCTGCCATTGCCCGAAAAAGCGTTGTTCCACGTGGAACACTCCCCAATCCAGGTACTGCCGCCTACCCCCAGGCGGTCCTGTCAGCAAACTAAAGCTCTCTGCTGTGATGACCTGTAAAGGTAGTTGTGCGGCCAGTTCTGCGACGGTACGTACCGGCTTGCCACCAATTTTTATCTGCGCCTCTCCACTGCGACTGCGCTGCACACCCATGGGCATACCCGCAGCACTATAAACGCCAGCCTCTCCGGCCGCCTTCCTTGAGGTAACACCATAGACCGTACAGCTTGGCGTATTGTGCGTGATCAGGCTTTTGACACTGGTGCCCCTAAAAGACCTCGCCATACCCAACAAATGTATGGACTCCAGCACGCTTGTCTTTCCACTGCCATTTGGGCCGAAGAACACATTTACTTTTTTCAAACCCTGCAGTCTGACCTGCTGCAGATTTCTGACATGGCTGATTTGTAACTGGGAAAGCAACGCTCTAGCACTCAGCCATCATGCCACAGAGCCAGGGTGACCCGGCCCGCTGTGGTATACCCGGCCGCACGGCCACGTTTGAATGGAAGCAGCCCTTGCTTACAGTCGCATCGGCATAACAACATAGAGGGAATCACCAGCCTCAGACTCCTCCAGCAGGGCACTGCTGTTCGGGTCTGCCAGTGAAAGCTTGACTTGCTCACCACTAAGGACGCCAAGAACATCGAGTAAATAGCTGACATTGAACCCGATCTCGAGGGCATCTCCTGTAAAATCGACAGAAACTGTTTCTTCCGCCTCTTCCTGTTCAGGGTTGTTAGCGACAATATCCAGAGTATCCCGGGTCAGCTTCAAACGTACTCCCCGATACTTCTCATTGGACAAAATTGCCGTCCGCGTGAAGGCCTGACGCAGTTCCTGACGCGAGCCCATCAGTATTTTATCGGGTGAGCGTGGCAATACGCGTTGATAATCGGGGAACTTGCCGTCAACAAGCTTGGAAGTGAAGGTAAAGTTGTCCGTCGCGGCACGTATATGATTGCTACCAATCACAATGGCGATTTCCTCGTCTTCGTCCATCAGCAGACGAGCCAGCTCCAATACGCCTTTTCGAGGGAGAATCACTTGCGTGGCGCCTTCACCGTTGACCTTTACTGCCTCAGGCAAGGTACACATCGCCAGTCGATGGCCGTCAGTTGCCACTACACGCAACTGCTGTTTGTCATCGATCTCCCACAGCATGCCATTTAGATAATAGCGTACGTCCTGTTGTGCCATCGCAAAACCGGTGCGATCAATCAGTCGGGCCAACTGCCCTTGCTTCAAAGTAAACTGGTGGGTTCCGATACTGTCTTCTACATTCGGAAACTCTCTGGCAGGAAGGGTTGAAAGCGTGAAGCGGCTACGCCCGGACTTCACCGAAACCTTATTGTCTTTTGCAGTAATATCGATATCGCTGCCCTCAGGCAGTGATTTACAAATATCCAACAGCTTTCGAGCCGGGACAGTGATTTCACCAGACTCCCCTGACGCGGCCAGTTGTAAACGGCCCACCAATTCGACCTCCAAATCGGTGCCGGTCAGGGACAGTCGGTCATCCTCCAGAACAAGCAGCACGTTCGCCAGGATAGGTAAGGTTTGGCGGCGTTCAACCACGCCCGCCACGAGATTTAAGGATTTGACCAGGCTATCCCGTGAAATACTGAACTTCATAGACGTGTTTTCCCTTCACATACGCTAGTGCTGTAAACCAATGTTAGACTTTAAGTAGTCAGTGTTCTTAGCAGGTTTTTGTAGTCTTCTCTAATATCAGAGTTTGTTTCCCGAAGTTCCTTGATTTTACGACAAGCATGAAGAACTGTCGTGTGATCTCTGCCTCCAAAACTATCCCCGATCTCCGGCAAGCTATGGTTGGTCAATTCCTTGGATAAAGCCATGGCCATTTGACGTGGCCTGGCCACCGAACGACTGCGCCGACGTGACATCATATCTGCTATTTTAATCTTGTAATACTCTGCAGCTGTTCGCTGAATATTATCCATGCTGACTTGTCTGGCCTGCAGTGCAAGCAAGTCTTTAAGGCTTTCTTTTATAAGGTCTATATCAATGGGGCGCCTGACAAAACGCGCACTGGCGATAACACGCTTTAACGCTCCCTCCAGTTCCCTGACATTGGAGCGTATACGCTGCGCAATGAAAAACGCTGCATCCGGAGGCAAATCAATATTCGCTTCGGTCGCTTTCTTCATCAGGATGGCTACGCGCGTTTCCAATTCCGGTGGCTCTACTGCTACGGTAAGCCCCCAACCGAAGCGCGATTTAAGTCGCTCCTCCAGGCCATCAATTTCTTTTGGGTAGCGATCACACGTCAGGATCATCTGCTGACCACCCTCAAGCAGTGCATTGAACGTGTGGAAAAACTCTTCCTGCGAGCGGTCCTTTTTGGCGAAAAACTGAATATCGTCAATCAACAACGCATCTACCGAACGATAATACCGTTTGAAATCGGTGATGGCATTCAGCTGAAGCGCCTTGACCATATCAGCGACAAACCGCTCCGAATGTAGATAAACCACCTTCGCTTCGGGGTTTTGCTCCTTCAGCGCGTTACCCACGGCGTGCATCAAATGGGTTTTACCAAGCCCGACACCACCGTACAAAAATAATGGGTTGTAAGAATTACCGGGGTTCTCTGCTACTTGTTGCGCAGCTGCCAACGCGAGCTGATTGGATTTACCCTCTACGAAACTGCTAAAGGTGTAGTTTTCAAATAAGTGTTGGGAGTGCTGCAGCGAGCCCTCGACCTCCACTTTGCCGGGTCCGCTGGATGCAGCCGCCAGAGCGCGCCTGTCTGAGCCACCGGAGACAGTTCCACCAGCACTGCCAGCCGCAGTAGCAGTAGAAGGTGGCTGTTGCGGGAAACCATTATTCGCTCGTTTGGGAGGTTGCTGTGTATGCGGGGCAGGTTGTGTGATTTGGTGGTCAGCATGGCTCACCTGACTGGAAGCACCAATCTCCAGCGCGACATCCAGCCGCTCATCGGGACGAAACTCCCGAATCAGTTCAAAAATTCTCTCCGAATACTTTTCGGCCACAAAATCCTTAATGAATCGATTTGGCGCGAAAAGCGTCAGTGAATGGTCATTTGTGGCCGCCTGAAGTGGACGAATCCAGGTATTGAATTGCTGCGAGGGCAATTCATCTCTCAAACGATTGACACATTCCTGCCACACGGCTTCAGGCAAAAGTAACCCCTTAAAGCTGGGTAGGGAACCCGGGCTTTTGAAAAACTAATAGACGATAAATATTCTTTTATAACCCGGTGAGTCCACCAGGCGAATAAGCGCATCATACCGCTGATCACCCCAGTTATCCACAAATAAAAACTGTGGGATGAAAATTTTATTATCTTTATATTTCATAACGTTAACATATAGTTGAACACTTTTTAATCAACGGTGAGAACAATGCACAGGAATAGTTTTTTCTGTGTATAAGTTGTTAATATCTTTGTGACAAGATGTGTGCGGATGCCGTAACGTCATGCCATGCCTACGTTTGTGCCACACTGCGTGACAGCAAAAAATATGTCCTGTTTTTTTAAAAGACACCAGCAATTGTTCGCCCTCAGCGGTGTTTATAAAAAGACCCTGATAGACGTTGAATTAGACAGCGCATTTACATAGAATAGCCAACCTTTTTTCGGGCTGGGGTAAACCGCGCTGTATATGGCGTATAGGTATCCTCCCGCTCACTCTAAATCCCTGGAACCTAGCTATGAAAAGAACATTTCAGCCCAGCGTATTGAAACGCAAGCGCACACACGGTTTTCGCTCACGCATGGCCACTAAAGGTGGACGCCATGTTTTGAACCGTCGTCGAGCTAAAGGTCGCAAGCGTCTGTCTGCCTAGAGTTGCAGATTGGGCGTCCAGGCAACTGACACCAGCTTCAGCAAAACAAAGCGCTTACTCAATGCCGGCGACTACGGCAGGGTATTTGAGGCCCCCGACGCGCGGGCCTCACACCAGCACCTATTGCTACTGGCAAGAATCAACACAGGACCACGGCATCGCCTGGGTTTGGTGATAGCCAAAAAAAATGTTCGGTTAGCCGTACAGCGAAATCGAATTAAGCGGGTAGCGCGGGAGTTTTTCCGCACTTTACCGGCTGACTCGCCCCCTATAGATGTGGTGCTTTTGGCCAGACGAGGTATGGGGCAGTTGGATAATGACGAACTATCCTCTATATTGCGGCAGCAGTGGCAAAAACTGATTCGCCACGCCAATAAAGGCACACAAGATATCAGCCAGGACTCGTAATGCGCCGTCTGTTAATCTTTATTATCTCCTGCTACAAAGCCTGCCTCAGTCCATTCCTGGGGGATAATTGCCGCTTCTACCCCAGCTGCTCCACTTACGCTCAAGAAGCCATTGCTACGCACGGTGTTTTTAAAGGCAGTTATCTGGCAGTAATGCGTATATGCCGCTGCCACCCCTGGCATGAGGGTGGTGAAGATCCTGTCCCACCCTGTTCGCACTCTCACTAAGTCACAGATACCCTACTATATTATGGATTTGCAACGCACACTGCTCATTGGCGCCATAGGCGTACTTTCTTTTATGCTGCTCACAGAGTGGGTCGCATTTTCGGATGAAAAGAAAACAGCCTCCACCGTGCAGGAAGCCTCCAGGCTGAATCCGGCGGCAGAGAACACTGCGCTGGACTTGCCCGGCTCTGATCAATCCCTATCAGCAGCGAGCGCAGAAGATATTCCTGAAGCGCCAGATCACAACACCGCTGAGGTTACCCCCGCAGTAGTAGAAGACAACAGTCATAACATCATCCAGATTTATACCGATGTGCTGCAAATGGCTGTAGATCTGCAAGGTGGCGATATTATTGAGCTGTCTTTACCAAAATATCTGGCTGAGTTGGATAACCCCGACAAGCCCTATGTCCTGTTGGAAGATAACAACACCCTTATCTATGTAGCACAAAGTGGACTGATCGGCGCCAACGGTATCGATAGCAACGGTCGCGCACAATATCGTTCAGCTGCACCAAGGTACACCCTCGAAGACGGCCAGGACAAACTGGTAGTTGATCTACACTGGCGTGGCGATGGGGACATCAAAGTCACCAAACGGTTGACGCTGAACCGCGGTGAATATCTGGTACACGTGGACTATCTGGTTGAAAACAATAGTAATCAGCGTTGGCAGGCCAACCTCTTCGGCCAGATAAAACGAGGCAGTGGTCCACCACCATCAGCAACCAGTAACATGATGGGCATGAAACCTTTCCTGGGCGTTGCGATAACGCAACCGGATGACAGGTTCACCAAGTTTACGTTTGACGATCTCGCGGAAGACCCGTTTAAAGCCCAGTTGCCTGGCGGCTGGATCGCAATGATTCAACATTACTTCCTCAGCGCATGGATACCCAACCCTGATCAAACTTACAATTACAGTGCTCGCGTAACCTCCAGTGGTTTCAATATAGCCGGGTTTACCAGCCCCCCACTGGTATTGGATGCAGGTAAATCAGGCGAGATCGGTGCGGAGTTTTACGCCGGGCCAAAAGACCAGTATCGGCTCAAGGAAATTTCTCCCTACCTGGATCTCAGTGTCGATTACGGATTCCTGTGGTGGATTGCACAACCGCTGTTCTGGCTCCTCACCAAAATCCACGCCCTGGTCGGAAACTGGGGTGTCGCTATTATTCTGCTGACTGTGCTTATCAAAGCAGCCTTCTTTAAATTATCGGCGGCCTCTTACCGGTCCATGGCCAATATGCGCAGAGTCCAGCCAAAACTGGTGGCACTTCGCGAACAATATGCGGACGATAAACAAAAACAGTCCCAGGCAATGATGGAGCTGTATAAAAAGGAGAAGATCAACCCCATGGGTGGTTGTCTTCCCATTCTGGTGCAAATGCCGGTGTTCATTGGTTTGTACTGGATGTTGATGGAAAGCGTCGAACTGCGACAGGCACCCTTTATTCTATGGATCAAAGATCTGTCGGTAATGGATCCCTATTTTGTACTGCCGTTGATCATGGGCGCCAGCATGTACTTTATGCAGAAACTCAACCCGCCGCCACCCGATCCGATGCAGGCCAAAATCATGCAGTGGATGCCAGTAATGTTCACTTTCTTTTTCCTCTGGTTCCCTGCGGGATTGGTACTGTACTGGGTAGTCAATAACCTGCTGTCGATGGCCCAACAGTACGTCATTACCCGGCAGATAGAAAAAGCAGGTGCCAAAGCCTAGTTTGAGCTTGCCAAGAACACTTAAGTAGACATCAAGCTGACCAGGTAATCCTGGGGTAAAGAGGGCGCTGTGGACCAGGACACCATTGTTGCGATTGCTACGGCACCTGGTCCCGGGGGTATTGGCATCATCCGATTATCGGGTGAACAAGCTTTGTCTATTGCCACAGCAATCACCGGCACAACCCTGCGACCGCGCCACGCCCACTACTGCTCTTTCCGCGACAAATCGGGCCATACGCTGGATACGGGTATAGGCCTATTTTTTCCAGGTCCAAACTCTTTCACCGGTGAAGACATTGTAGAAATTCAAGCCCATGGCGGCCCGGTAATTCTAGACCTTATCCTCCGGGAAACATGTGTGTTGGGAGCCCGTCAGGCGCAACCCGGTGAATTCTCGCAGCGCGCTTTTCTCAATAATAAAATCGATTTAGCACAGGCCGAAGCCATTGCTGATCTTATTAACAGTTCTACCGAACAGGCAGCCCTGAATGCCAGCCGTTCACTACAGGGCGCATTTTCGAGCAAGATCAATACACTGGTAACTCAGGTTACAGAGCTTCGGGTATTTGTCGAAGCCGCCATCGATTTTCCAGAAGAGGAGATAGATTTCCTCAACAACAGCCAGATTCAAACGCAGCTTGAAAACATTGTGCAACAATTCAACGCGATAGCTGATGAAGCAAGACAAGGCAGCCTGTTACAGGAGGGCATGAAACTGGTCATTGCCGGAAAACCCAATGCTGGTAAATCCAGTTTATTGAATGCGCTGTCCGGTCAAGAAACTGCCATCGTAACCTCGATAGAAGGTACAACCCGTGATGTGCTTAGAGAGCGTATACAGATAGACGGCATGCCATTGCATATCGTTGATACTGCCGGCCTGCGTGACAGCAACGACGAGATCGAGCAGGAGGGCATACGCCGCGCCTGGACAGAAATAAAGTCGGCCGATCGTATCCTGCTGGTGGTCGACAGTAACGAGAAATTGGATGATGTTTTTGACAACGCAGCATTGCAACCACTAATCAATAATAAAGAGCTACGTGATATTCCTGTCACTATTGTGAGT
Source organism: Halioglobus japonicus (assembly GCA_902705825.1). GTDB lineage: Bacteria > Pseudomonadota > Gammaproteobacteria > Pseudomonadales > Halieaceae > Marimicrobium. The sequence continues at coordinate 170,189 of CACSIL010000034.1, forward strand.
AACAAGTGCGATCTTACTAACCAGCCACCTACAGCAACAAAGCTCAATGATACTCCTGTCGTTCATCTGTCAGCGAAAACTGGCGCGGGCCTGGAGCTATTGAAACACCATTTGAAAAACAGCATGGGCTACAACGAAGCTGCGAATGGAAACTTCAGTGCCAGACGCCGTCATTTGCAGGCGCTAGATCAAGCCAAAAATTTCCTGTTAAGCGGACAATCGCAGTTACTGCATTCCGGTGCAGGCGAATTGCTCGCTGAAGATTTACGGCAGTGTCAGAACAGCCTTGGAGAAATCACAGGCATGGTCAGTAGTGATGAGTTGTTAGGTGTCATTTTCTCCAGTTTCTGTATTGGAAAATAATGTATCCAGACATACACAGGCATACGCACAATTTTTCAACAGGCTATACAGCGCTAACAATCGATCAACAAGCTATTCAATAACTATTCACAGACATTCCCACTTCATCTCACGCCATTTTCTACGCTGTGTAAAAAACCTTTACAGACTTTGTATTACCCGCGGACAGAATTCTCGGTTATTCACATCGCGTTTGATACGGAAAAATATGTCCACATGGAAAGTGATTTAGTGCACGTCTTAACAACGGGTTCCACCCACCTGTTACAGTTGCTGTCCTAGTACTTTTCATTGACATAAAACACTGATTGTATTGAAGAAAATAGCCTTCTCCACAAGTAGAGGTGCCCCTAATAATTATTACTACAATAACTCTAATATATATCTATATATAAATAACTAAATATATATTAGATAAGAAAAGAGCTGCTTGAGAATTATCGGTAGACCATGAAATCGGCATTAACCAATTAACCAATTCGTTAAAGTTAGAATGGATGCCAGTGTTAGAAAAATTGAAGTGCTTAGAAACGAATCTGAGTGGCGCGCTGTAACATCTGGTTATTGTTTTTAAAGGTGCGGCTGTACATGGCTCTCAAAGAGCCGCAGAGAGCGCCAGCCGATATCCGAGGGCACTCCCCCTGTAAGAGGTGCAAAATGCAGTGAGCCCGTTTCCTTGACGGCCTGAACGGCTTGCTCCGGGGTTAGCACGCGGTACTTACCTTCATGCTTGAGTTCATCGAGGTTAGATGCAAAAGATTCGGCGTAGGCGCGGCGGTTCGGATGGTGCCAGGCGCCATAGGCTGTGGCGTCATACATCAGGTATTCACCAATCTCCCGCCAACATTGTTCGGGATCCTCACTGATGAAGGTTGTTGAGGGTTCCCCGGGAGAAATATAAAAACCGTATTTGAAACCATGATCCCGACAGGCCGACAAATAGGTTGCTTCCAGTTCAGGATCATCAATCGCCGGGCAGAAAAATAATCCTAGCCGGGCAGCCCTTCGAGCCGCCAATTTACTGTTTCCCCCAATGTTCAACAGAATATGAATGGGGGAGCGCGGCAGTGGATTCAGCTTTGTGGTACAGCCATTGAATGTCACTTCATCGCCTTTCAGTGCACTCACCAAAGCATCGAGTTTTTCATCAAACACTTTGCCACGGTTATTCCAGTTAACACCGAAGCAGGCGTACTCGCTCTCTCGATACCCCAAACCGCAAGTGGCTGAAAATCGCCCTTTAGCTACCAGATCAACAAGTGCGATATCCTCAGCCAGACGCAGCGGATCATGCAGTGGTACCAGCAATGCACTGACGCTTATCCGTACCCGCCTGGTGCCAGCAGCCATCATTCCTGCCAATTGCAATGGCGCCGAAAGAAAGCCGTCATTCGTGTTATGGTGTTCTGATAACCCAACAACATCGATCGAATTTTCATCCGCCCAGCGCGCCATCTCCAGTGCTGCCTGGTAGCGTTCCTCGGCGGATTCTGTGCACTGTGGTGCACAGCGCATATCAAAGCGCAGTACGATATTTCGCATGATTTTTTTAGCTGTAATGAAAGTCGGGTGGGCTAGTTTTTTTCAGCCTCGATTTTTTTCTTTGCTTCGATCCAGGCGCCGATGGTGACACCCATATTGTGCGGGTTGTAAGCGTCTTCTTCGTACTTGAACAGGCCATTCCCAGCGTAGTGCAAAATAGTAATATTGGGTTCCTGGTAAATCTTTCCATCCCCCAGGTCCGCCATACGATTCATCACTTCGCAGATAATCCAACCTTTATCCAAATCGATGGAGTACCAGGTAATAGGAAAGGCAGTCATCTCACTGGCGGGCCATTCGTTCATGGTTTTTGTTATCCAATTAAGAATAGTTTCCCGCCCCCAGAAGCGCCCATAGTGATGTTCAAAATAAGTGGCATCCTCGGTAAAACAGTTTGCCCAATCTGACCAATTTTTGGTTTGAGCACCAGTCAGTGCGGCCGCCTGATATTTGTCGAATGCCTGTTCCAGTTCTTTACGTTTCCAACGCGCCATTATTGTTTTCCTTCCGTTCCAATTCATTGAGTGAGAATTTGAATATACAGTGTGGTTCAGTGTTTCGGTACCGTGGTGAACAGCTCCTGCACTGGACAGGGGCAACTAGCATTTTTATTACAGTAAAGGCGCTATAACCAGACTGACGATCGCCATAACATTGATAAGAATGTTCATAGCGGGACCCGATGTGTCCTTGAACGGATCACCCACGGTATCGCCAACTACCACCGCCGCATGAGTATCGGAACCTTTACCACCGAGGTTACCTTTTTCCACAAATTTTTTCGCATTGTCCCAAGCGCCTCCGGCGTTGGCCATCATCAGGGCCATCAGTACGCAGGCGAGCAGCGCACCGCCGAGCATGCCACCAAGAGAGGTTGCACCGAGACCAAAGCCTACGACGACTGGAGCCGCGACAGCAATCACGCCGGGCAAAATCATTTTGCGCAGTGCAGCGGTCGTTGCAATGTCGACACACTTGGCAGTGTCTGGTTTTGCTTTCCCTTCCAGCAGGCCTGGAATATCACGAAATTGCCTGCGGATCTCATTGATCATATCGAACGCAGCTTCCCCTACGGCTGTCATCGTAATAGCGGCAATCAGAAAGGGGATTGTGCCGCCAATAAACATACCAACCAACACCAGAGGATCTGTCAGTTCCAGGTGAAAACCTTGATTATGAGCCTCCACTGTTTCCACGAAGGCTGCGATGATAGCCAATGCTGCAAGTGCAGCAGCGCCTATCGCAAAACCCTTACCGATAGCAGCGGTAGTATTGCCTACCTCGTCCAGGCCATCAGTGATTTTGCGGGTCTCTTCGCCCATGCCCGCCATTTCTGCGATACCGCCGGCATTGTCTGCGACAGGTCCGTAGGCATCAATTGCCATGGTAATGCCGACGGTAGACAGCATGCCGACAGCGGCGATACCCACACCGTACAATCCCGACAAACCTGTAGAGACGAAAATGATAGCTGCGATGCACAGAACGGGTAAAACAACTGACTGCATACCCACCGCCAGACCAGTGATCATAACGGTAGCGGCACCGGTTTCTCCGGATTTAGCGATTTTACGAACGGGTGCACCACCGGTGTAGTATTCCGTGATCAAGCCGATTGCCACACCACCTACTGCGCCGCAGATAACGGACCACCAGATATTGGAGTCCAGATCCATTGCGGCGATTAAAAACCAGGCAGCGATAGCAAAGATAACAGGCGCCAGCATAGTGCCGGTGCGCAGCGCAACTTCTGGCGCGGCCCCTGACCTTGCGCGTACGATTGCGATCCCACAGACGGATGCCAACAAACCGATACTGGCCAATGACAGAGGCAGGAACATCATCGCGGCTCGGGTATCCAGAGCAGAGGTCGCCGCAATGGCGATACAAGCGATCATTGAGCCACAATACGATTCGAAGATATCTGAACCCATGCCGGCGATATCGCCCACGTTATCACCGACATTATCGGCAATAACACCGGGGTTACGCGGGTCGTCCTCGGGAATGCCGGCTTCTATTTTACCGACAAGGTCAGCGCCGACATCGGCGCTTTTTGTGAAAATACCGCCGCCAACGCGTGAGAACAGCGCAACGACAGATGCCCCCATACCAAAGCCGTGGATGGCGTGCATGGTGTCTGGATCACCGCTGAAGTACCAGTACACGCCACCGAGACCGACCAGACCCAGTGCCGCGACACACAACCCCATTATGGAGCCGCCGTAAAAGGCGATTGATAGCGCCATACCCTGACCGTGCGTATGCGCTGCGACCGCCGTGCGCACATTGGCCTTGGTTGCAGCAAACATACCTAGATAACCCGCTGTGGCAGAGGACAGCGCACCCACCAGAAAAGCGATAGCCGTGTTGATTCCCAGCGGTGAGACAAAAATAGCCACAAGAATTACCAGAGCAAACATCGATAGCATCGAATATTCGCGCCGCATAAATACCATCGCACCCAGATGGATCTGGTCGCCGATGTCTTTTACGGCACCGTCGCCGTGATTGTGGCGTACCATGATGTGGTAGATGATGAAGGCAATGAAGAGGCCAACGAGGCCAATGGTAGGGGGAAGAGCAAAGAATTCGGACATATTCTGACTCCCTTATTATAGTATTTATACTACACACTTCATGCTACCTAAATAGAGGCAACAGTGACAAGTGAAAGAAAAGTCGGGAATTCGGGCATAAATGAAACACAATGATGGCAGGTTTACCGGCGCCGCTGGGCGATCGATCTATTTTCAATGCTGGGCGCCGGAAGTGGCGCCGAAGGCTGTTCTTCTGGTGGCCCATGGCGCTGGAGAACACAGCGCGCGCTATAGATCACTGGCGCAGTTTTTCACCGGGCATAACTTTGTCGTAGCGGCGCTGGATCACTCCGGGCATGGCTATTCGGAAGGTATTCCAGGACACATCGGGTCATTTGATGACTATTTGACGGATTTGAGTACGTTTCACCGACAAATTTCTGAACAGTTTACCGCTCTGCCGGTGATACTTCTGGGGCACAGTATGGGTGGCCTGATAGCGTGCAACTATCTGCTGCGTCATCAGGCAGAGTTCGTTGGCGCAGTGCTGTCCGGTCCCGCCATAATGACGGATCTGGAGCCCGGGTTTGTACAGATGTCTCTGCTTCGCCTGCTGGCGGTGCTGATGCCCTGGTTGGGCATGCTTAAACTTGATCCCGCCGGAGTGAGCCGGGACCCCAAGGTTGTCGAGGACTATATTGCCGACCCACTGGTGCATCATGGAAAAATGTCCGCCTGTATGCTGCGCGAACTGTTCTCCGGTATGCATATGGTGCAGACCAAGGCCGCTGACATTACTCTACCCATACTTATTCTTCATGGCGGTGAAGATGCGATGACTTCACCGCAGGGATCACGCTTTTTGCAGGAAAACATCGGTTCCAGTGACAAGACCCTGAAAATCTACCCGCAGCTGTATCACGAGATTTTTAATGAGCCAGAGCGGGCGCAAGTTCTCGACGATGTCTTAACCTGGTGTGAAGCTCACTTGGCCGGGGTATGAAGCAGGGCTATAACCGGGGCTGCGCACAAGGCTATCGAACAAATTTTGAACAATGGCCCTTGCCTGCGTATAATCCCCGCCCCGCAAAACAGTGTATGTTTGGCATATGAGGCCGCAAGTGGAATACGAACAGCATTTTGAAGTGATCGTGATCGGGGGCGGCCATGCTGGCACCGAGGCGAGTCTTGCTGCCGCGCGCATTGGTTGTCGAACACTGCTGCTCACACACAGTGTGGATACACTGGGGCAGATGTCGTGTAACCCGGCTATCGGTGGCATCGGCAAAAGCCACCTGGTAAAAGAGATTGATGCCCTCGGAGGTGCGATGGCTCGCGCCACTGACCGGGCCGGTATACAGTTTCGCGTACTGAACCGGCGCAAAGGACCGGCTGTGCGAGCCACACGAGCCCAGGCAGATCGTGTTCTGTACCGAAATGCGATTCGCCAGTTGCTGGAATCGCAGCCCAATCTGTCTATTTTTCAGCAGCCCGTGGATGACTTGCTGATAGAAAATGGGCGTATTGCCGGTGTCGTAACGCAGATGGGCCTCGTTTTTCGTGCGCCGCGCGTGGTGCTTACCACGGGAACGTTTCTTGGTGGGAAGATCCACATCGGCCTGGAAAACAGTGCCGGGGGCCGCGCCGGAGATCCGCCGTCAATTGCATTGGCGCAGCGGCTTCGTGAATTGCCCTTTCGTGTTGAGCGCCTGAAAACAGGGACTCCACCAAGGATCGATGCGCGCAGTGTCGATTTTTCCGATCTTGAAGAGCAATGGGGTGACACGCCGGAACCGGTGATGTCATATCTGGGTAGCACGGCAGAACATCCCGAACAGCGCTGCTGCTGGGTGACCTACACCAATGAGAAAACACACGAAATCATTCGCGGTGGTCTGGATCGCTCGCCCATGTACTCAGGGGTCATAGAAGGCGTGGGCCCTCGCTACTGTCCCAGCATCGAGGATAAGATTCATCGCTTTGCCGATAAAAATTCCCACCAGGTATTTATCGAGCCCGAGGGCCTGACAACGCGTGAGCTGTATCCCAATGGTATTTCAACCAGCCTGCCTTTTGATGTGCAGGTAGAGCTGGTGCGCTCTATCAAGGGTTTTGAAAACGCGCATATCACGCGGCCCGGATATGCGATTGAATATGATTTCTTTGACCCGCGCGACCTCAACTCATCGCTGGAAACCAAAGCCCTGCCGGGTTTGTACTTTGCCGGACAGATCAACGGGACTACCGGATATGAAGAAGCTGCTGCGCAGGGGTTGCTGGCGGGCTTGAATGCTGCACTGGCAGCGCGCGGCGAAGCGCCCTGGTGCCCGCGCCGTGATGAAGCCTATATCGGCGTTCTGGTAGACGATCTGATCACTATGGGCACACTGGAGCCCTACCGGATGTTTACTTCCCGGGCGGAATACCGCCTGTTGCTGCGCGAAGATAACGCTGATTTGCGCCTTACAGAAAAAGGCCGGACTTTGGGTCTGGTGGACGATGAGCGCTGGTCCCGTTTTGAACGGAAGCGCGAGGCGATTGAGCTGGAAACTGCCCGCCTGGCTACCAGTTGGATTCATCCTAATACACCGCAAGCTGAGGCTTTGGCAGGCAAGTTGAAGAACCCGATTTCCAGAGAGTATTCTCTGGCGGAACTGTTGAAACGGCCAGAACTGCAGTATGCCGATCTCGCCGGGCTGGTCGGGGAACCGATCTCCGATCCACAGGCGGCAGAACAGGTGGAAATACAGGCCAAATACGCCGGGTATATAGATCGACAGCAGGAAGACATTGAACGACTGCGACGCAATGAGAATACATTGCTGCCGACGGATCTTGATTACAACGCGGTTGATGGATTGTCCAATGAGGTAAAACAGAAGTTAGCGGCTGCCCGTCCGGATACTCTGGCGCGAGCTGGTCGTGTGCCAGGCGTTACGGCGGCGGCGATCGCACTGTTGCTGATTTACCTCAAAAAGCGCGGCGCCTTCTCCAGTTCGGAACAGCAAGGCGGCGATCAATCCGACCCCGACAACCAACGCAAGCTGGCCTGAGTTGGAGTCGCAGCTTACTTCGCTGTTGCAGCAGGGTTGCGATGATCTTGAGCTGGCTGTTGATGACGCGCAGCGACAGCAGCTACTCGATTATCTAGCACTACTTGCCAAGTGGAATAAAGCCTACAATCTCACGGCCGTGCGCGACGAGGCGCAAATGGTGACTCGCCACCTGCTGGACAGTCTGGCCATTGCGCCTTTTATCAACAGACAGCGGCTGATCGATGTCGGTACTGGCGCGGGTTTGCCTGGGGTGCCTCTGGCGATACTGTTTCCACAGCGCGAATTCCATTTGCTGGACAGCAACGGCAAGAAGACCCGGTTTCTTTTTCAGGTGAAAACAGCCCTTGGCTTGGATAATATGGCTGTGCACCATAGCCGCGTGGAGGCTTTTCGCGCCGCTGAGCCTTACGATGCAGTGCTATCTCGCGCTTTTGCATCTTTGCAGGATATGGTGCAAGGTTGCCGCCACTTGTTGGCTCCCGATGGTTGTTTTCTGGCCATGAAAGGACAGCTTCCCTCTGAGGAGTTGGCGCCGTTGAGCCAGGATTATCCAGAGAGTGCGATTTACCCGCTGTGCGTGCCGGGATTGGATGAACAGCGCCACCTGGTGGTGCTCGCGCGATAGTAATGTACGCGTCAACCGTGACAACTTTGCCAGGGATATTACATTGACCAGAATACTCGCAATAGCGAACCAGAAAGGTGGTGTCGGCAAGACCACGACCTGCGTTAATTTGGCCGCATCACTGGCTGCCATGAAGCAGCGCGTGCTGCTTATCGACCTCGATCCTCAGGGCAATGCGACAATGGCCAGTGGCATCGACAAGTATGATATCCAACACAGCATCTACGATGTATTGGTGCATCAGCTGCCGGTTCAGCAGGCCACCCTTGCGGCGGGAGACAGCGGCTTCCACGTACTACCCGCCAACGGTGACCTGACGGCTGCAGAAGTCGAGATGCTGTCCATCGAACACAATGAGCGCCGGCTGCGTTTGGCTCTTTCGAGCGTCGCTGGCCAGTACGATTATGTTCTGATTGATTGCCCACCTTCACTGAATATGCTGACAGTCAATGCTCTGGCAGCGGCCGATGGCGTGATTATCGCAATGCAGTGTGAGTACTTTGCGCTGGAGGGTTTGGCGGCGCTGGTGCGCACTATCGAGGGCGTGGCCGAGACTATCAACAGTAAACTGCAGATCGAGGGCATATTGCGCACGATGTACGATCCGCGTAACAGCCTTACCACCGATGTGTCCTCTCAGTTGCGCGCGCATTTTGGCGACAAAGTGTACCGCACCGTTGTACCGCGTAATGTGCGCCTGGCGGAGGCACCCAGCCATGGTGTGCCCGCGATGTACTACGATAAGAACTCCCGCGGCTCCAAAGCGTATATGGCACTGGCCGGAGAGATTATCCGACGCTGGGAACAGCAGGCTGCGCAGCAGCCTGGCCACCGTGCAGTGACCTGATATGCTAAAGCCTGAGAAACCGGAGAACGTTGATGTCTGCTAGAAAACGGGGTTTAGGCCGCGGCCTTGATGCGCTGTTGGGTGCCGGAAAAGCCGCGCAACCTGCCAGTGCCAGTGTACCTGGGCCCGAAGGCGAGGTAGTCGCTGTTGCGGCAGAAGAACTGCTGCGGGAGTTGCCGGTTGACCTAATTCAGCGCGGTAAATACCAGCCACGTCGGGATATGGAGCCTGAGTCACTGCGCGAGCTCGCCGACAGCATCATCGCACAAGGCGTTATGCAGCCTATTGTCGTGAGGCCTATTTCCGATAAGAAATTTGAAATTATTGCCGGTGAGCGCCGCTGGCGCGCAACGCAACTGGCCGGGCTCGATGTGATACCCGCTGTAGTGCGCGATGTATCTGATCAGGCAGCGATTGCGATGGCGCTTATCGAGAATATTCAGCGCGAAGACCTCAACCCCATTGAAGAAGCGGCTTCCCTGGCGCGCCTGCAACAGGAGTTCGAGCTGACACAGCAGGAAGTGGCAACCGCCGTCGGTAAATCCCGTTCTACCGTGGCCAACCTTTTGCGGTTAATGACGTTGCAGGAAGATGTGCGCAGGCTGGTAGAGCATGGCGATCTGGAAATGGGCCACGCCCGTGCACTGCTTGGACTGGAGGGACCCCGGCAGTCCCAGGCCGCGCGCACGGTGGTGGGCAAAGGACTGACTGTGCGCCAGACAGAGGCCTTGGTGCGCAATCTGTTGGCAGACAAACCGCAGCCGACACAGACCACGCAGCTCGACCCCAATATCCGGCATCTGCAGGATGATTTGTCGCAGCGTCTCGGTGCCGCAGTCACCATTAAACACGGTGCGAAAGGTCGGGGAAAACTGGTGTTGTCCTACAACAGCCTTGATGAACTCGACGGAATACTGAGTCACATCAAATAAATTGCCCCACGGGAGAATTTCGACGCCCCTAGTTGTCCTGATAGCCGATTGACCGAGGTATCATCGTCGCGGCTTATGACCACACGATCTAGTAGTCGTTTTTCAGCTAGATACAACATGCTGTATAGCACTGACGAATGGTTTGGAGCGAGCAAAATTTTGTGGAGAAAATGCCTCGAACTGCGCCAATATTTATCGAGATTGCAGGCAACGGCAGGTTGAACCGGCCCTGTAATCCCCCTATAATGCGCGCCCGAATCGAGTAACAACCCCGAAGAAGTTCGTGATGAGGGGACGAATTGCGAGGCGCTGATGACTGGTGCTGAAATAGCACGCCCTCCGGTTCACCGTATTACCCTGGCACAACTGGCGCTACTTGGCTTGCTTAGCCTGGCAGTGCACGCGGTTAATACGGTTGTGGCGTACTCGGTGCTTTGCGGCGGCTTGATCGCTATAGTGCCGCAGGCTTATTTCGCGATGCTCGCATTCAGGTGGCGAGGAGCGCAATCAGCAAATGAAATTGCTCGATCCAGCTACGCCGGAGTGCTGGGCAAGTTTATGTTGAGCATTGCCGGTTTTGCGCTGGTGTTTGCAGTAGTACGGCCGATAAGCGGCCCTGCAGTATTCGCGGGTTACCTGACGATGCTGGTGGCTCAAATTACAGGAAGTTGGATGTTGCTGACACGCAACCAACGGAAATAGATAGACGCGAGTGTTTTGATAGATGGCAGGCTCTACCCAAACTGTTTCGGAATACATTACTCACCACCTGACCAACTTAACTTTTGGTAAGTTGCCTGGTGGTTTTGCGCGCGCAGATGGCACTGTGGTTGGCTCCGATGGTGCATGGGTGTTCGCCGACGGCGGCACCGAAGCGGCTGCAATGGGTTTTTACGCCATTCACGTTGACTCTATGCTGTGGTCGATTGGACTGGGTATCGTTTTTTGCTGGATATTCCGCAGCGTCGCCAAAAAAGCGGAATCCGGTGTTCCCAGTGGCCTGGTAAATGGCGTTGAGATGGTTGTTGAATTTGTAGACAACACTGTGCGCGACACCTTCCATGGCCATAACAAGCTGATTGCACCGCTGGCATTGACAGTGTTTGTCTGGGTTTTGCTGATGAACCTGATGGATCTGGTGCCGATTGATCTGGTGCCCAAGTTCCTCGAAGTTGTCTTCGGTGTGCATTTCCAGAAAATTGTTCCCTCCACAGACCCTAATATCACACTGGGTATGGCTGTCGGCGTCTTTATTCTGATGCTGTACTACTCGATCAAGGTAAAAGGCTTTGGTTTCGTCAAAGAACTGAGCATGACCCCTTTTAATCACTGGGCATTTATTCCGGTGAACCTCTTTATGGAAATCGTAGGCTTGCTGGCCAAGCCATTCTCACTGGGCCTGCGGCTGTTCGGCAACCTCTATGCCGGTGAGATGATCTTCATCCTGATTGCAGCCTTGTTCAGCGCCGGTGCGTTGTGGATGGTGCCAGCGGGATTGTTGCAAGTTGCCTGGGGCATATTTCACTTACTGGTTATCCCCTTGCAAGCCTTCATCTTTATGGTGTTGACGATTGTGTATCTCAGCATGGCTCATGAAGATCACTAATTTACTTTAACTTTTAAGCTTTGCTTAATTTAACGCTAGGAGAAAAAAATGCCTGAATTAATCTACATTGCTGCCGCCCTTATGATGGGATTGGGTGGTCTGGGTGCCGCTATAGGTGTTGGTCTGTTGGGTGGCAAGCTCATCGAGGGTTCAGCCCGTCAGCCAGAACTGGCACCCAAACTGCAGGTGACCTTCTTTCTGGGCGCTGGCCTGGTAGACGCGATCCCCATTATCGGTGTTGGTATCGCTATGTACTTGATTTTCGTTGTCGCGGGTTAATACAACCACCGACAGGAATGGGGCCGTCATGAGTACGGCCCTTCATAATCTGTGAGGAGCACGGCGTGAATATTAATCTTACGCTTATCGGGCAGATGGTCGCCTTTGTCTGCTTTGTCATGTTCTGCATGAAGTATGTATGGCCGCCTCTTTTGGCTGCTATGGCAGAGCGGGAAAAGAAGATTGCTGACGGTCTAGCGGCTGCTGACCGCGCCAGCCACGATCTTGAGTTAGCCCAGGAAAAGGCAGTAGAACGCCTTAAAGATGCCAAGCATGAAGCTGCAAGCATCGTGGACGCGGCCAATAAGCGCGGCGCCCAGCTTGTAGAAGAAGCAAAGCAGGCTGCCGTCGTGGAAGCAGATCGCGTCAAGGCTGCGGCTCATGCTGAAATTGAGCAGGAATCGAATCGTGCCAAGGAACAGCTTCGAGGTCAGGTTGCTGCGTTAGCACTGGCTGGAGCAGAAAAGGTTCTGGGCGCGGAAATTGATCGGTCGGCACACGCTGAACTGGTCGACAAACTGGCTGCAGAGCTTTAGGGCGAGGATGCTATGGCAGAATTAAGCACACTCGCGCGACCCTATGCCAGAGCTGCTTTCGAGTATGCCCGTGACAGCAAGCAGCTGTCGCAATGGGCTGAGCAGTTGGCAACGGTGGCGGCGGTTGCGTCGGACAAGGATCTGGAAGCGGCACTCAATGATCCTTCATTGACAGCCGAACAACAGGCCAAAATGCTAAGCGATGTGTGCGGTGACGCGCTGGACGCCCAAGCGCGCAATTTCATATCAGTGCTGGCCGCCAATAAGCGCCTGGCATTGTTGCCGCAAATTTATACCTTGTTCGCACAGTACAAAGCCAACCAGGAAAAAACCGTCGATGTCGAAGTGGTATCAGCCTTCGATCTGGCAGGTGAAGCGCGCGACAAACTGGCCGCTGTGCTGGGTAAAAAACTTGAACGCGAAGTAGAAGTTCGCACTACCACTGACAGCAATCTGCTCGGTGGTGTATTAATCAGGGCCGGTGATCTGGTGATCGATGGCTCCATACGTGGGCGGCTGAACAAGCTGTCTGCAGCAATGAATTCCTAGACATACAGACTTAGGATTGAGGATTAGAGCATGCAGCAACTGAATCCATCAGAGATTAGCGAAATCATCAAGCGCCGCATCGACCAGCTCGATGTCAGCTCGGAAGCGCGCAACGTCGGAACCGTTGTATCGGTTACTGACGGCATCATCCGTATTCACGGTCTGGCTGACGTGATGTACGGTGAGATGATTGAATTTGACGGCGGCATATACGGTATGGCGCTGAACCTGGAGCGCGACTCTGTCGGTGCAGTTATTCTGGGTGATTACAAAAGCCTGGCTGAAGGGCAGTCCTGTCGTTGCACGGGTCGTATTCTGGAGGTTCCGGTAGGACCTGAATTGCAGGGACGAGTTGTCGATGCGTTGGGTATACCCATCGATGGCAAGGGCCCGATAAACGCTCCGCTCACCGATGCACTTGAAAAAGTGGCGCCCGGTGTAATCGCACGTAAATCGGTTGACCAGCCTGTACAGATTGGTCTTAAAGCTGTTGATGCGATGGTTCCCATCGGTCGTGGACAGCGTGAGCTGATCATTGGTGACCGCCAGATCGGTAAAACTGCAATCGCGGTAGACGCCATCATCAACCAGAAAGGCTCAGGCATTAAATGTGTCTATGTCGCGATTGGCCAAAAAGCATCTTCTGTTGCCGCCGTAGTGCGCAAACTGGAAGAACACGGTGCGATGGAACACACCATCATCGTTGCAGCGACAGCATCTGACCCCGCAGCGATGCAGTATCTTGCACCATTTGCCGGTTGCACCATGGGTGAGTACTACCGCGATCGCGGTGAAGATGCTCTGATTATTTACGATGATCTTACCAAGCAGGCCTGGGCTTATCGCCAGATCTCCCTGCTGCTGCGCCGCCCACCGGGCCGTGAAGCATACCCCGGTGACGTATTCTATTTGCACTCTCGTCTGCTGGAGCGTGCTGCGCGAGTCAACGAATCTTATGTCGAGAACTTTACCAATGGTGAAGTGAAGGGCAAGACCGGTTCGCTGACAGCTCTGCCTGTGATTGAAACCCAGGCGGGTGACGTATCAGCATTCGTACCGACTAACGTGATCTCTATTACCGATGGCCAGATATTCCTGGAAGCCGACATGTTCAACGCAGGTGTCCGTCCCGCGATGAACGCCGGTATATCGGTTTCCCGTGTTGGTGGTGCTGCACAGACCAAGATCATGAAGAAACTGTCAGGCGGTATTCGTACAGCACTGGCGCAGTATCGTGAACTGGCGGCGTTTTCACAGTTTGCATCAGATTTGGATGACGCGACACGCGCGCAGCTGGATCACGGTGAGCGCGTTACCGAGCTGATGAAGCAGAAGCAGTATTCACCGCAGAGCACAGCGGACATGGGTGTAATGTTGTATGCCGCAAACGAGGGCTACCTCAACGATGTCGACGTCAGCAAGATTGGTGACTTCGAACATGCACTGTTGTCCTTTATGCGCGCCGAACACGGCGATCTGATGAACCGCATTATCGAGACTGGTGACTACAACGATGAGATCGAAGCCACTTTTAAAGCGGCTCTCGAAAACTTCAAAGCCACGCAGACCTGGTAGGCCGAGGACCAGCAAATGGCAGCCGGAAAAGAAATACGCACCAAGATCACGAGCATTCGCAGCACGCAGAAGATCACAAGCGCCATGGAAATGGTTGCTGCGAGTAAAATGCGGAAAGCTCAGGAACGTATGCGACTGGGTAAACCGTATGCGCGACGTATGCGTTCGGTGGTCGGTCATATCGCCAACGCTGCGCCGGAATATCGGCACATGTACATGGAGCAGCGTGACGTCAAGCGAGTCGGTTTTCTCGTCGTGTCCACTGATAGAGGCCTGTGTGGTGGTTTGAACATCAACCTGTTCAAACGCACCGTCAAAGCCATGAAAGAGTGGGCAGATCAGGATATTGAAATCGAGCTGTCTTTGATCGGTGCAAAAGCCGCCGCGTTTTTCAACAGCTACGGTGGCAACGTCACAGCGGCGATTCGCGATATAGGCGAAAAGCCAGTATTGGCGGATCTGATCGGCGGCGTTAAAGCGATGCTGGATGCTTACGAGGAAGGGCGCATTGATCGTTTGTTCCTGGTGAGCAATCAATTTGTAAACACCATGACGCAGAATCCAACGGTAGAGCAATTGCTGCCTCTGGAAGCAGATGACAGCCAGGAAATGCAGCATCACTGGGATTACATCTACGAGCCCGACGCAAAAGAGTTATTGGAAGGTTTGCTGACTCGCTACATCGAATCACAGGTGTACCAGGCAGTAGTAGAAAACGGTGCGTGTGAGCAGGCTGCCCGGATGTTGGCGATGAAAAACGCTACCGAGAATGCCGGTGAGCTGATGGATGACTTGCAGCTTATTTACAACAAGGCCCGACAAGCCGCTATTACACAAGAACTGTCTGAGATCGTAAGTGGTGCGGCAGCAATTGGCTAACGCGTCGTAACGAGCCAGGTATGACAACAGACAAGGTATCCGGTAGTCGCCAACAACGCGGTGCACCGAGCCAAACAGAATTGAACTTTGAGATAGAGGATCCGGACATGAGCAGCGGACGAATCGTACAAATTATTGGCGCCGTCATCGACGTGGAATTTCCACGCGATGTGGTACCCAAGGTATACGATGCATTGAAGGTACCCGAAAAGGACCTGACCCTTGAGGTGCAACAGCAGTTGGGAGATGGTGTGGTTCGCACAATCGCCATGGGTTCTTCCGAAGGTGTGAGCCGTGGTCTGGCGGTAGAAAATACCGGTGCACCCATTGCCGTGCCAGTTGGTATTGAAACTTTGGGCCGCATCATGGACGTTCTGGGTAACCCCATCGACGAGTGCGGGCCTATCGGTGAAAAAGAGCGTGCCTCTATTCACCGCGCGGCACCAACCTACGAAGAGTTGTCGGCCTCTGACGAATTGCTGGAAACAGGCATCAAGGTTATCGACCTGGTTTGCCCGTTTGCCAAGGGTGGTAAAGTTGGTCTGTTCGGTGGTGCCGGTGTTGGTAAAACCGTCAACATGATGGAGCTGATCAACAACATCGCTACCGAGCACTCCGGTTTGTCAGTGTTTGCCGGTGTCGGTGAGCGGACTCGGGAAGGTAACGACTTCTACTTCGAGATGCAGGAATCCAAGGTTGTTGATGTAGAGAACTTCAGCAACTCCAAGGTGGCGATGGTATACGGCCAGATGAATGAGCCGCCCGGTAACCGCTTGCGCGTGGCACTGACCGGCCTGACTATGGCCGAGAAATTCCGTGATGAAGGTCGTGACGTATTGTTGTTCGTCGATAACATTTACCGCTACACACTCGCGGGAACGGAAGTATCTGCACTGTTGGGTCGTATGCCTTCAGCGGTGGGCTATCAGCCTACACTGGCTGAGGAAATGGGTGTACTGCAGGAGCGTATTACCTCTACCAAGGTTGGGTCGATTACCTCGATTCAGGCGGTCTATGTACCAGCGGATGACTTGACCGACCCCTCCCCTGCTACAACCTTCGCTCACTTGGACTCCACCGTCGTATTGAGTCGTGATATCGCCGCTAAAGGTATTTACCCCGCGGTTGACCCACTCGATTCTACCTCACGTCAGCTGGACCCTCTGCTGATTGGTGTTGAGCACTACGAAACAGCGCGCGGTGTTCAAACCGTACTGCAGCGTTTCAAGGAGCTGAAAGACATTATTGCGATCCTGGGTATGGACGAACTGTCTGAAGAAGACAAGCAGACTGTGGCACGTGCGCGTAAAATTGAACGCTTCCTGTCCCAGCCTTTCCATGTGGCGGAGATCTTTACCGGGTCGCCGGGCAAATATGTCTCTCTGAAGGAAACCATTGCTGGCTTCCAAGGGATTCTTGCCGGTCAGTACGATCACTTGCCTGAGCAGGCTTTTTACATGGTTGGCAGTATCGACGAAGCTGTCGAAAAAGCGAAAAACCTGTAAGCCGACAACGGTAGGTCGACAACGGGACTAGAGAGGCAAAACTATGGCAATGACTATTCATTGCGACATCGTCAGCGCAGAGGAAGAAATTTTTTCCGGACTTGTGGAAGTGCTGGTAGCTACGGGCGAATTCGGCGAGTTGGGTGTGAACTACGGTCACGCACCCCTGCTTACCGCGTTGGTCCCAGGCCCTGTGCGAATTGTTACCCAGGATAGTAAAGAGCATATCTTTTACGTCTCCGGTGGGTTTCTGGAAGTACAGCCAGGCGTAGTATCTATTCTTGCCGATACCGCGCTGCGTGCCGACGATGTTGACGAAGCTGCAGCAGAAGAAGCACGTAAGGAAGCTGAGCAAGCCCTGGCGAATCAGACAGGTGATTTTGACTATGGTCGGGCGTCCTCGCAGTTGGCTGAGGCCGCAGCGCAGTTAGCTACCTTACGCAAGATGCGAAATCGTTCGGGTCGCGGCTAGACTGCTCTCCCGGCACGGGCATCAAAAAAAACCCCGGTATCACCGGGGTTTTTTTTGCCAGTTGATAATTGCTTCACACTGCCGCAGTTGGCGATAGCGGTAGTGCAGCGCATAATGATCGCTACAATTACCCATTCTCCAGTTGCCTGAGAGAGCGCATCCGGAGCAGGAAGGAAACCCTATAGCTATGAACCTCGAAGTCGTGATCCTCGCTGCTGGCCAGGGAACACGTATGAAGTCCCGCCTACCCAAGGTATTGCACGCCGTGGGCGGTAAGCCGCTGCTTGAGCACGTTATCAACACCGCGCAGGCTCTCCTACCCAAAGCCCTTCATGTTGTAGCAGGGCATGGCAGCGAGCAGGTGCAGGAAGCATTGTCTGGCTATGATATTAACTGGGTGCTGCAGTCGGAGCGACTGGGTACCGGGCATGCCGTTATGCAAGCACTGCCATCCGTTGCCGACGATAGCGTCGTGCTGGTGCTCTATGGCGATGTACCGCTGACGCGTTTAACCACGCTGGAAAACCTGGTGGAGCAAGCCCAGAATGGCCCTGCCCTGCTGACGGCGACCCTGCAGAATCCCACCGGCTACGGCAGGATTTTGCGCGATGCCGATGGTGCCATGACAGGTGTGGTAGAAGAGAAGGATGCCACCGACGAGCAGCGCCTGCTACAGGAAATCAATACCGGGTTACTGGCTGCACCAGCCCGTGACTTTCGGGACTACCTGCCCAGGGTAGACAATAAGAATCAACAGGGCGAGTACTACCTTCCCGACATCATTCACCTGGCCGTTGAAGATGGCAAACGCGTGGCGTCCTGCACGGCCTTGTCGGAGCTGGAAATTCTCGGCGTCAATGATCGGGTTCAGCTCAATCAGGTGGAGCGGGAGTATCAGCGACGTCAGGCAGAGGCGTTGATGCGACAGGGTGTTAGCATCGCCGATGCCATGCGCCTCGATATTCGAGGCAGCCTCACCTGTGGAGAAGAAGTATTTATCGACATCAACGCGGTCTTCGAAGGGGACGTCAAGTTGGGGAACGGTGTGTCCGTTGGAGCCAACTGTGTGCTGTGTGATGTGACGGTGGCTGACGGTACGGTCATACATCCTATGAGTCATCTGCAGGAAGCTACATTGGGCAAAGACTGCAGTGTAGGGCCTTTCGCTCGTTTACGCCCCGGTACGGTGCTCGCGGACGGCGCGCGCATCGGCAATTTTGTTGAAACCAAAAAGGCCAATATCGGCTCGGGTAGCAAAGTGAACCATCTCAGCTATATCGGTGATTGTGATATGGGTGCAGCGGTCAACGTCGGCGCGGGCACAATAACCTGCAATTACGACGGCGTTAACAAACACAAAACTGACATCGGTGATGGTGTTTTCGTCGGCTCAAACAGCACACTGGTCGCGCCTCTGTGCATAGAGGAGCAGGGCTTTGTTGCGGCTGGCTCAACCGTGACAACGAAAGTGGGTAAAGATGAGTTGGCTGTCAGCCGCTCACGTCAGCGCAATATCAAGGGCTGGAATCGCCCTGACAAACGGGTCAGCAAGGACTAATTATGTGTGGCATTGTGGCCGCCGCTGCGCGGCGTGAGGTTTCTGAAATACTGTTAGAGGGACTCAGAAGGCTCGAATACAGGGGTTATGACTCGGCCGGGATGGCGCTGATCAATGATCAGAATGTGCTGCAAATTCACAAGCGCAACGGCAAGGTAAAAGAGCTGGAGGCAGCGCAGGCGCAGGAGCCCTTTTACGGCAATACGGGTATCGCACACACACGTTGGGCGACACACGGTAAACCCTCGACCGAGAATGCGCACCCGCACGCCTCGGGCGGCCGCGTTGCCCTGGTTCACAATGGCATTATAGAAAATCATGCGGAGTTGCGTGCAGAGCTCATCGCCGCCGGATATGAAATGTCATCGGCCACAGACACTGAAGTTATCGCCCATTTGCTGCACCTTAGCCTTCAAAAGGGTGCCTCACTCAGGGCGGCAATGCAGAACACGATTGCCAGACTGGAGGGCGCCTACGCGCTGGCTGCTATCGATATTGAGAGCCCGCATACAGTGGTAGGCGCTCGCAAGGGCAGCCCGCTGGTGGTGGGAGTTGGCATCGGAGAAAACTTTCTGGCCTCTGATCAAATGGCGCTGCGTCAGGTGACGGACAGCTTTATCTACCTGGAAGAAGGTGACCTGGTAGAGATCTCCCCCGCTAGCATCCAGATTTGTACGATTGACGGCGAGGCAATTGAGCGGCCGACAACGAGGATAAAAGAGGCGCTGGAAACCAGCGATATGGGCGACTTTGATCACTATATGATCAAGGAAATATTTGAACAGCCCGTCGCGCTTGAAGCGACTCTGGCGGGCGCGGCTAATGTTGAGCAGGTCGAGGAGTGTTTCGGCCACGGCGCTTCAGCGATGTTTGATCGTGTAACCAATGTGCAGATTGTTGCCTGTGGCACCAGCTATCACGCCGGCATGGTGGCGCGTTATTGGTTGGAGGAACTCGCCGGTATCAGTTGTGAGGTTGAAGTTGCCTCCGAGTTTCGCTATCGCAAACGCGTCCAACATGAGGGTACGCTGTTGGTGGCAATCTCCCAGTCTGGTGAAACGGCTGATACTCTGGCGGCATTGCGCAACGCCACTGAGGGGGAGTTTATTGGCAGCCTGGTGGTTGCCAATGTGGATAACAGTTCTCTGGTACGGGAATGTGATCTGGTATTTCTGACCCGGGCCGGCGCTGAAATTGGCGTCGCATCGACGAAGGCTTTCACGACGCAGTTGGTTGCCATGCTGATGCTGACACTGGCTCTGGGCCGTCGGCGGGGTATGACTGACGAACGCCAGAGCGAGATTATCGAGGCGCTGGAAAACCTGCCACATTATGTGCGCCAGACACTGGAGTTAAACGGGGCGATACAGAAGTTGTCCGAAGCGTTTATTCCCAAGCGCCATGCCCTGTTTCTCGGGCGTGGTATTCAGTATCCCATCGCGATGGAAGGCGCGCTCAAGCTCAAGGAAATCTCCTATATTCACGCTGAGGCCTACCCGGCGGGAGAACTTAAACATGGGCCATTGGCCCTGGTGGACGATGACATGCCAGTCGTGGCGGTGGCGCCCAATGACGAGCTGCTGGAAAAACTGAAATCCAATTTGGAAGAAGTGCGCTCGCGTGGTGGAGAGCTGTTTGTGTTTGCGGATCGCGAGGCAGGCTTTGCCAATGAAGATCGGGTGCAAGTGCTGCCGATGCCGCACTGCCCCGAGGTGATCAAACCGATTGTGTACACGGTAGCCCTACAGCTGCTGTCCTACCATGTGGCCCTGCAAAAAGGCACCGACGTCGACAAACCCCGCAATCTGGCGAAGTCTGTGACCGTCGAATGATGTAGAGCGTTAAGCCTGTTTTATAAGCTCTTCCTCAACCAGGCCGAGCCTGTCCTTGCCGAAAAACATCTCGTCGCCGACAAAAAAGGTGGGGATGCCAAAGGCACCGCGATCGGCCGCAGACTGCGTATTGGCCTTCAACTTATCCTTGATCGCATCGGTCTGGATCAGTGCGACGATTTTATCGGTATCCAGCCCTGCCTCGGTAAGAACCCCTGTCATCACTTCCCCGTCGTCCATTTTCAGGTCTCGCTCCCACATCGCGGACAGCATGACATCGATGTAGTGTTGCTCGCAGCCCAGTTCCTGTGCCGCCACCAAACCGCGCATGATACTAATGGTATTGATCGGGAAATTAGCGTTGAACCTGAAATCGTTGAGCTGGTGCCTTTCGGTAAACCGCTTGCTCTCCAGCATTTCATACTCCAGCTTCCCCTTTACGCCGCCGAAAGCCACCATCGGTGGCTGGTTACCGGTGATCTTGAACAAGCCCCCGAGCAGCACCGGGTGAACACTCAACTCGGCACCGGTGCGCTGTAAAATATCAGGCAGTACCTTGTAGGCGAAGTAGGCATTGGGGCTGGCGAAATCAAAAATAAAATCCAGTCTGGCCATTCTGTTTTTTCCTTATGGGAAGAGGTGAGTAAAGGTTTAGTGGTTCCACCAGGCAAGGTCGGTATAGGCCCGCAGATCCAGCTCGTGTGTCCAGGCAGATCGATGCTGCTGCGCAACATGAAAATAGGTTTCTGCCATCTGTTGCGGCAGCATCAGGCCGTCGTGTTCGCCGCCGCGTTTGTCGCGCAGTTGCTGGAACAGTTCAGGCCCCAGCATTTTGCCCAGGGTATCCGGCGCATCCACGGCGCCATCAATAAGAATATGTGCGACATGAATGCCCTTGGAGGCATACTGCGCATTCAGTGTTTGGCACAGCATGCGCCGACCACCCATGGCCGCTGCATGGGAGTGTTGCCCGGCGTTGCCGCGCATTGCGGCAGTGGCCGAGGTCACCAGAATCACGCCTTTGCCGCGCGCTTCCATCTTGGGGCACACTGCACTGGCGGTGCGAAATAATCCGAACGTGGCGAGTTGCCAGCCCATTTCGAAGGCTTTGTAACTGGTGTCCTCCAGCGACCGATCACCAATCTGGGCGCCGAGGTTGTACACAACGACCTCTATTGGCCCAAGCTCCTCTTCAATTGCGGCAACGCGTGCTTCGATACTGCCCTCTTCAACCGCATTCAGCAGATAACCGCTGGCTGAACCACCGGCAGCTTCAACCTCCGCGACCATTTTATGCAGCCCGGCTTCGTCACTGCGCCTGCAGAGCACTGTATGGTAACCACCGGCGGCGAATCGCTTTCCGACATTCCCGCCAATACCGGCACCGGCGCCGATGACCAAGCAGACTGGCTTCATACCAGATCCCTCCCTTATAGAATGGTGACAAGCTTGTAAGTGGTTGCATCATAATACTTGATAGTTTTATCATGCAACCATAAAGTGCGGTACAGGAAAGCCCCACGAGAATGAACCAGTGAAGTACAAGACCTTCGACCACATGAATTGCTCGCTCGCACAAACGCTGAATATTATTGGCGAGCGCTGGACGCTGCTTATTCTCAGGGATGCCTTCTTTGGTGCGAAGCGCTTCGGTCAGTTTGAGCGAAGCCTGGGAATTGCTAAAAATATTCTCAGTGCCAGGCTCAATATGCTGGTTGATGAAGGTATTCTTCAGCGGCGACAATCTTCGGCGGGCGCTCATACCGAGTATGTGCTGACAGAGCAGGGCCTGGATCTACAGCCTGTGCTGCTGTCGATGACGCACTGGGGTGACAAGCACAGGCCCCACGCCAACGGTGACCGGCTTATTTTCGTGGAGCGGGAAAGCGGCAGGCCCATCCGTCGTATGGGAGCGACCAGCGAAGATGGCCGCTCGCTGCAACCCCGGGATATTCGTGCAGTAGCAGGGCCGGCTCTGGATGAGTAAGCACCACTGTTTCGCAACCTGCGCAGGCCCAGAGCATACTCACAATAATGGCCAGGTAAAAAATGCCTGTTGAACAACTGTATTTCATTCTCAGGTTAGCGCACGTAAGTTGCGCTTTCGTGTCCATCGCGGGGTTCGGTCTGCGAGGCTACTGGATGGCGATCGAACACCCTCTGTTGCAGCATCCCGTGTTCAGGCGACTGCCCCATGTGGTAGATACCATTTTGCTGCTCTCGGCGATTATGTTGCTGGTGGTTTTGCGTTTATCTCCGCTGGAGACGCCATGGGTGGCGGCAAAGCTGATCGCGCTGCTGCTGTATATCGGTCTGGGCATGGTGGCCTTGCGGTTTGGCCGAACCAGAGGTGTACGTATTAGCGCGTGGCTGCTGGCGCTGGTCACGGCGGGGTATATTGTTTCTGTGGCGTACAGTAAAAACCCGCTGGGATTTCTACAGTGGATAACCTGGTGAGCAGTGGATACCCACCAGGGTAATGCCCGGAACGAGGGTCGCCCGGGCGGCAATCACATCAGCTTGGATTCGCTTCCTTGTACTCGCGCAGCTCCGTGTTGAAATCTGTTGCGAGCGCTTCCTCTTTGGAAACTGACGCATTGTAGTCGTCGGTAAGTACTTTGAGGGCCTCCACCAACTCCTGCCCCGGAGAGTCGCCTGATGCGGCAGATTCGGCGGCAGCGATATGCGGTTCCAGGCACGTGCGGTACGCCGTGTTATCTGCCTGAAAATCTTTGACAGCCTGTTGCCCCGCCAGCATTTGCTCCAGTGTGGCAGTGGAGCCATCTGGCAGTGTGGGTGTGGCTGGCGCCGTGCAATCCTGAGCGAAACTTACGGAACTTGAGAGCGCCAATCCGAATAGCGCCAGCTTGATAGAGTTGTTCATTGTGTCCTCACCTACATAGAGTTATTTGAAGGAAAACAGTAACAGGAGACCGGGCTTCTGCCAAGTCAGGGAGTATGCCACCCGCTACTCTTCGCCAACCCACAGTTTGGACACCTGCAGATCAGTTTCGAGTTTGCGAGCTACCTGCTGTGCGGTTTCCCGGTTAGCCAGCCCGACGACTCTGAGTCGATACAGGGTTCTGCCGTCGCTGCTAATCGGGATGACGACCACTTTCCCTGCGCCTGGTTGCAACCGGCTCGCCCAGGATTGTGCCATGTTACGCATAGCGTAAGAACCGAAGTTTACAAACCAGGGACCCGTCGCGTCCGATATCACAGGGGCCGCCCTTTGGGATTCGGGTTTCGGCGTTGGTGGCGGCACTGGCTTTGGTTCTGGCTTGGGCGCGGGGGCTGCTTGCGCAACAGGCTTCGGCTGCGACACCACCGTCGCTGCAGGTGAAACTTCTGTCGCCTGCACGCTGCGCTCCGCCGATTCTGCGTTGCTCTCAGGTGTCAGCGCTACTCGCAACTCTCCCATTTGTGCCTGTAGGCCAGCGATGGTATCGCTGAGCGCACGGTTTTCAAGCCGCAGTGCTTCGGCCTCCGTTGCCAGTGTTTCAAAGGCCTGCTGTCGCTCCTCGAGCGCGTCGCGGCTGGCGGTCACGGCCTTGGGGTTTGCCGTGGTGGCCAGTGCTGCACGTAACTCGCGCAGTTCGTTCTCGGTTTCGGCGCGCTGTTGCATGACGCCATAACCACCAGCGACCAGCAGTATTAATGCGATAATCGCGACGGCAATCAGACCCAGAGGCCAGCTCTGCTGACGGCCCTGATCCTCTTCAAAGTAGCGCTCGTCCTCCGCCAGGGCTTCATCCTCATCCTCATCCGGCGCATCGTAATCGTACTCGCTGTCCGCCTCTTCATCCCGGAACAGATCAGGCTCGTCTTCCTCGTCGTCCTCGCGATAATCGTCGTCAAAATCCTCATCCGGGATATCGTCGTCCACGTGGTATCCGGAGGTGTAATCCGCATCGCGATCGGATTCTTCGTATTCGTCGTCCTCATCATACTGGCTGAATGTCGGTTCCTGGCGCAACTTGCCGGGTGGCTTGGGGCTTACACCGTGCGGGCGTGCGTTATCGTTACCCGAGCGATCGTCGTTGTCTTTTGCCATGGCTGAAGCGCACCTGTGCGTCTTGATAATCCGGGCGATCATAACAGACCCTTAACGCAATTTCCTCGCTACAAAAGTCGCCCCTCGTTCAAAGATTATTGTCATTCGGGTAGTTTTCAGACCAGCACTCGTTAGAATAGATCAATGGACGTATCAGATATTCTCTCCCCCTTGAACGAAGCCCAGCGCGATGCTGTTGGCGCGGAAAATCAAAACATGCTGGTGCTTGCGGGAGCAGGCAGCGGCAAGACCCGTGTATTGGTGCACCGTATTGCGTGGCTGATAAAGGCAGAGGGTTTTTCGCCCTGGTCTATTCTGGCCGTTACCTTTACCAATAAGGCCGCCCGGGAAATGCGCGGTCGCATTGAGGAGATGTTGCACATCCCCTCGCACGGTATGTGGGTCGGTACGTTCCACGGCCTGGCCCACCGACTTTTGAAAGCGCACTGGAAGGAGGCCGGTCTGCCGCAGAACTTCCAGATCCTCGATAGCGATGATCAGTTGCGCCTGGTCAAGCGGGTGTGTCGGGAACTGGAACTGGACGAATCGCGCTGGCCACCCAAGCAGGCGATGTGGTTTATCAACGCGCAAAAAGATGAGGGCCTGCGCAGCGCACATGTCGATGCGCCCCCGGGCGATTTGTTCACGCAGACCATGCTGCAGGTGTATCGCACTTATGAAATAGCCTGTGAGCGCTCCGGCATGGTGGACTTCGCTGAATTACTGCTGCGTGCGCACGAGTTGTGGCTGAAAAGCCCGCAGGTGTTACAACACTATCAAGGGCGCTTTCGACAAATTCTGGTCGATGAATTCCAGGATACCAATACCGTGCAGTATGCCTGGCTGCGGGTTCTAGCGGGCGCGACCATTCCTGTGGTGGCGGTAGGCGACGACGATCAATCCATCTACGGTTGGCGCGGTGCCAAGATTGAAAATATCCAGCGCTTTACCGAGGATTTCAAATCTACCCGAACCATTCGTCTGGAACAGAATTACCGCTCTACGCAGACTATTCTGAAGGCCGCCAACGGCATCATCGCGCACAACTTCGGGCGTCTGGGTAAGGAGCTGTGGACGGCGGGTGAAGCGGGTGAACCGATCAGCCTGTATGCCGGTTATAACGAACACGATGAGGCCCGCTATATCGTGGAGCAGGCGGAGCAATGGCTGTTGAGCGGCAATGCACGTTCCTCTGTGGCGATTCTGTATCGCTCCAATGCGCAGTCGCGGGTGCTGGAAGAGGCGCTTATTCGCAGTGGCATACCATACCGTATTTATGGCGGCCAACGGTTTTATGAGCGCCTGGAAATTCGCAATGCCCTGGCTTATCTGCGCTTGCTACTCAACCGCGGAGACGATGCAGCGGTGGAGCGCGTCATCAATACGCCACCGCGCGGTATCGGCAGCAAGACTCTGGACACTGTGCGTGAGTGTGCCCGCAACAGGGGGGTGACGTTGTGGCTTGCCATCGCGGCGGTGCTGGAAGAGAAGTTACTGCCCGCTCGGGCGCTGAGCGCGTTGCAGGGTTTCGTGGAGTTGCTCAACACGCTCGACACCGGAGCGGATGAATTGCCACTGGAGGCGCTGGTCGATCTGGCAATACGGGATTCCGGCTTGCTGGAATACCATAAGAATGAGAAAGGCGAGAAAGGCCAGGCCCGCGTAGAAAACCTCGAGGAGCTGGTCAGCGCTGCCAAACAGTTCGTCCCAGAGGATGGAGAGCTCTCACCGCAGCAACAGTTTCTCGACCGGGCCGCACTGGACGCCGGTGATGCCCAGGCCGATGAACATGAAGACAGTGTGCAATTGATGACGCTGCACTCCGCAAAGGGTTTGGAGTTCCCGCTGGTATTTCTGGCCGGCATGGAGGAGAACCTCTTTCCCCACCGCATGTCCATGGAGGAGCCCGGTCGCCTCGAAGAGGAGCGCCGGCTTTGCTATGTCGGCATTACGCGGGCGATGGAAAAACTGGTCATGACTTACGCTGAATGCCGTCGCCTGCATGGCAGTGAATCGTATAACACGCCCTCCCGGTTTGTCCGTGAAATTCCCGCAGAACTGTTACAGGAAGTGCGCCTGCACGGCACCGTTTCGCAGCCCGTGAGCGCCCTTACTCAGGCCCAGGTGCCGGATACCGAACTGTCACTGGGGCAACGCGTATACCATCAGGTGTTCGGTGAAGGTGTCGTGTTAAACTTCGAAGGGCGCGGCGCCAGTGCTCGCGTGGAGGTTAATTTTGATAACGAAGGCGGCAAATGGCTGGTATTGCAATACGCCAATTTGCAGTTGATGTAGCACCACCTATCGCAGGGCGAACTGAGCATGGGCAACACCTCTCTGGAACGACGTTATACACCGCTGATTATCCTGCTGTTGGTCGCAGCACTGGTGGCCACTATCGGGCTGTGGGCGACTGAGCGCGCGGGCTCCGAACGCGGAGAGACCCAGCATATCGCTGCAGCTGGTGGAGATAGCTACGAGTGGAAGATGGTAACCACCTGGCCGAAGAATTTCCCCGGTCTGGGTATGGCGGCCGAAAACTTTTCCAAGCTGGTAGAGGAAATGAGCGATGGCCGCCTGACAGTGCATGTCTACGGCGCCGGAGAGCTGGTACCTGCGATGCAGGTGTTTGATGCGGTATCGCAGGGGGTTGTGGACGCCGGTCATGGCGCCGCCTACTACTGGAAAGGCAAAGTGCCCTCTGCGGTATTTTTCACCTCCATTCCATTTGGACTGAACGCGCAGGAGATGAATGGATGGCTGCACTATGGCGGTGGTCTTGAGTTGTGGCAGGAGGCCTACGCGCCCTACAACCTGGTGCCAATGGCCGGCGGAAGTACCGGCGTGCAGATGGCCGGCTGGTTCAACAAGGAAATCAATTCAATCGAGGACCTCAAGGGCCTGAAGATGCGCATCCCCGGGCTCGCCGGGGAGGTGTTTGCCAACGCTGGCGGTACGGCTGTAACCATACCCGGAGGTGAGCTCTACACCTCCATGCAGACCGGCGTGATTGATGCCCTGGAGTGGGTGGGCCCATACAATGATCTGGCGTTTGGCTTTCATGAGGTTGCCCGCTATTACTACTACCCCGGGTGGCATGAACCCGGCTCCATTCTGGAGTTTGTTGTCAACAAGGATTCCCTGGAGGCCTTGCCTGAGGATTTACAGGCCATTGTCGTCACCGCGTCCCGGGCAGCCAACCAGGATATGCTGGACGAGTACACCGCGCGGAACAATGCAGCGCTGCAGAGCCTGATAGATGAGCACGGTGTGCAGTTGCGGCGGTTGCCCGATGATGTGCTGCTGGCACTGTGGAAGGGTACGCAGGTGGCGATGGAAAAGCTGGTAGCAGACGATCCAATGGCGGCTAAAGTGTATGCCTCATACCGCAAGTTCTACCAGGGCGTGCGCAACTACCACCACATCTCAGAACAGGCTTATATCAATGCGAGAGACGTGGCCATCGGGGACGATGAGCTATAGCGGACTAGCTCTGAATAGTGCGGGTGCGACCTTTTTCATCAATGGCAACGAACACGAACTCGCCTTCGGTTACCTTGATAGGCTCACGGTCGTGTTTGGAGTTGATCCACACCTCTACAATAATACGGATAGAGCTGCGGCCCACTTCCAGTACATCGCAGTAACATGACACCACCGCACCCACATGGACGGGCGTCAGGAACGCCATACCGTCTATAGCAACCGTGGCTACCCGGCCGTTGGCTACTTCAATGGCGGTGATCATCCCGGCGATATCCATTTGTGACAACAACCAGCCGCCAAAGATATCGCCATTGGCATTGGTGTCCTTGGGCATTGCTACTGTCTGCAGGGCCAGGTCCCCCTGGGGTATCGGCGCTGTATCAATATCGTTCATCGCAGTTGCCTGTTGTTGTGTAAGTCGTTTCGGGGTGACGCCTTGTCGCGCCGCCTATTTCAGCGCTGCGGGCAGCCAAGTCGCCATCGCCGGCCAGCACCATAGCGCTACCAGCAATGTCAGCTGTATAAGTATAAAGGGAACTACACCCCGGTAGATAGCACCGGTGGAGACGGATGCGGGAGCCACGCCGCGCAGGTAAAAGAGGGCAAAGCCAAATGGCGGTGTGAGGAAGGAGGTCTGCAGGTTCAGCGCAATCATAATGCCGAGCCAGATGGGATCGACCCCCATGGTTAACAAAATGGGCCCGACGATGGGCACCACCACGAATGTGATCTCGATAAAATCGAGAATAAAGCCCAGCAGGAAGATCAGCAGCATCACGACCAGGGTGGCGGCCATAACACCGCCTGGCAGGGCGTTGAAGAACCCATGAATCAGCTCTTCGCCGCCGAAGCCCCTGAACACCAGGGAAAATACGGCTGCACCGATCAGGATCATAAATACCATGCAGGTGACTTCAAGTGTGTGTTGCAGCGTTTCCCTGAGGCGGGGCAGGTTCATCTGTCCCTTCAGCAGCGCCAGTAAGAAGGCGCCCATAGCGCCAATACCGGCGGCCTCTGTGGGGGTGGCGGCGCCCAACATGATGGAGCCGAGCACCACGCCGATTAACACCAGCGGTGGCAGCAGGCCGCGCAACACTTGTCCGCCGGAGATTGGCTCAAGTTTACTTGGCGGCGCGGTCTCCGGTCTGAGATGTGCCTGGAGCAGCAAATAGAGGATGTATAGCGCGATTAATATCATGCCCGGTATCAATGCCCCGACAAACAGATCGCCCACAGAGACGGTTTTCGGGTTGAGTACGTGCATATTCAGCTGTGCCCGCTGGTAGGCGTTGGAGAGAATGTCACCCAGCATCACCAGTACGATAGAGGGCGGGACAATTTGCCCCAGGGTACCGGTGGCACAGATCGTTCCTGTCGCCAGCGATGGGCTGTAGCCGCTGCGCAACATACTCGGAAGCGACAGCAAACCCATTGTCACCACCGTGGCTCCCACAATACCGGTGCTGGCAGCCAGAAACATGCCCACTACCACCACCGAAATACCCAGTCCGCCGCGTAGGCCGCCGAACAAACGCGCCATGCTGTCGAGCAACTCCTCCGCGATACGGGATTTTTCCAGGATATTCCCCATTAGAATAAACAGGGGCACGGCGATCAGTGTGGTGTTGTTAATCGTACCGAATATGCGACCGGGTAGCGCTGACAGGAAACCGGCATCGAAAACACCACCCAGTACACCGCCAGCGGCGAAAGCCAGTGCTGTCCCCGCAAGGGTGAACGCCACTGGATAGCCGAGCATCAGCAGCAGACAGACTGCCAGAAACAGATAGAGAGAGAGGTATTCCACTACTTGGCTGTTCCCTCTACCAGAATTAGCGCGCTGCGAAGAATTTCGGCCAGCCCCTGTAGCGCAAGGTTTATCGCCATCAGCGGGATCAGGGACTTGAGCAAAAAGACTGCGGGTATGCCGCCGGGCTCAGCGGATGTTTCGCGCATGCCCCAGGACTCGCTGACATAGCCCCAGCTGCTGGCGAGAATGAAGGCGCACAACGGCAGTAAAAATAGGATTCCGCCCAGGCTGTTTGTCCAGGCGCGGGCGCGTTCGCTGAAATTTCGATAGAAAATGTCGACGCGGACATGCGCGCCGGTTTTTAACGCATAGGCTGCCCCCAGCAAGAATACACAGCCGTGCATGTAGGTGACCGCTTCCTGTGTTGGGATAGAGCCTATGCCGAAGCCATAGCGCATGACGACCACGAGGGTGGTCAGTATCGCCATAAAAAAGAGAAGCCATGCCAACAGGCGGCCACTGCGATCGGTGAAGCTATCAATAAAATGCACACAGGCGTGCAAAAAATGCATGGCGGATAGGTCTTTTTGATTATTCGGACGAAGGGTATCATAGCGTACTCCCCGACGTGAAAAGATATTCTCCAACAACGCCCCAACCAGGATGAGACGCCATGTTGACCGTAATTTCGCCGGCCAAGACACTGGATTTTGAGACAACGGCACCCGCGCACAGAGCGACCCAGCCGCAGTTCCTCGAGCGTGCCGCCGAGCTTGTTGAGGATGCCCGTGCGCTGGCTCCCGATGACATCCGCAATCTGATGGGTGTGAGTGAGAATATTGCTGAGCTGAACCACCGGCGGTTTATGAACTGGACCCTGCCCTTTAATAAACGCAATGCCAGGCACTCGCTGCTGGCCTTTAAAGGCGATGTTTATGTTGGCCTCGATGCCGCCACACTGGACGACGCGCAATTGAGTTTTGCGCAGCAGCATTTACGCATTCTTTCAGGCCTGTATGGTCTGTTGCGACCACTGGATCTTATGCAGCCTTATCGGCTGGAGATGGGTTTGCCGTTCGCCAACCGCGGTGGCAAGAACCTCTATGAATTCTGGGGCGCGGCGATTACAGACGCACTCAACACCTCAATTCGTAAATCCGGCACAAACGTACTGGTGAATCTGGCCTCGCAGGAGTATTTCCGCGCCGTGCAAGCCAAAGCGCTGAATGCGGATGTGATCACCCCGATATTTAAAGATCTCAAGGGCGACCGCTACAAAGTCATCAGCTTTTATGCCAAAAAGGCGCGCGGTCAGATGGCGCGATTTATCATTGAAAATGAGTTGCAGGAGCCCGATGATTTGAAGAAATTCAAAACCGGCGGGTATCGCTATAACAAGAAAGAATCCAGTGCCCGGGAGTTGGTTTTTACCCGCGATACGCCGCCCGCATAGAATGTGTGCGCGGCTTTAGATTATTTAAAGGGTAGCAAGTCCGACGCAGCCTGCCGGTACTGCTCGTTGTGTTGTGCCTCACGACGCGTGAAATCCCCCACTGCATTGGAGAGTTGCGGGTCGGCGATCCAGTGATTTGACCAGGTGGTGATGGGGCGAAAACCTCGCTGAATCTTGTGCTCTCCCTGTGCGCCCGGGTCGAAGCGTTGCAGATTGTTGGCAATGCAGTATTCGATGCCCTGGTAATAGCAGGCTTCAAAATGCAGGCAATCGTACTCCTGTTCGCAGCCCCAGTAGCGACCGTAAAGGGTATCGCTACTGCGAAAGTACAGGGCGCCGGCGACTGCGCGGTCATCGAGATATGCCAACACCATGATGACCTGGTCCCCCATACTGGCGGCGGTCTCCACGAAAAATTCGCGGCTCAGGTAGCCGCCGTGGCCGCTGCGCTTGGCGTAGGTGAGCTGGTAAAAATGGTGAAACTGCTCCCATTCCGGTTTCCCGATCTCCAGACCTGTCAGCGTTTTGAGGGTCAAGCCCTGCTCTTTCACTCGCCTGCGCTCCTTTTTCAGCGATTTGCGCTTGCGGCTGCTAAAGGTTGCCAGAAAATCGTCGAAGCTGTGATAGCCGTCATTAAACCAGTGAAATTGTGTCGCTGCGCGGCGGTGCATGCCAGCACTTAGCAGCGTCTCGCTGACGGCTTCTGTCGGGAATAGCAGGTGCCACGAGGAGATGTTGCGCTGGGTTGCCAGATTGCGTATAGCGGCAATGGCTGCGTGCAGGCACTCATTTTCATCCACGAAAGAGGCAGTGCACAGCCGTGGTCCTGTCGCGGGTGTGAAGGGGATGGCGGTGAGTAGCTTGGGGTAGTACTCCAGACCACTCTGTCGCCAGGCATCAGCCCATGACCAGTCGAATACATACTCACCGTAGGAGTGGGATTTCAGGTACAGCGGCATCACAGCCGCCAGCTCGTCACCCTTGCGCAACAGCAGATGGCAGGGCTGCCACCCGGTGTCTGCGGTGGTGCACTCGGTTTTTTCCAGACCGTACAGGAAGGCGTGGCGTAAAAACGGATAATCGGTTTTCGCGACACTGTCCCATTGTGCAGCGGGAATCTGGTCGAGGCTGGTAAGAAATTCGGCGGTCAGTGCCGTGGCGGGCGTTGTGTTAGCCATCACTGTGTCAGGCATTCCCTATCAGGTAGTCCATTGCCACGCCCAGGAAAATGACCATGCCGACCCAGTTGTTGTGTAAGAAAGCCTTGAAGCAGGCATCTGCGCGGCGCTCACGGATCAACCACTGCTGATAGGCAAACAGTGCGGCAGCCACCAATAACGAGACGTTGAAAATATCTCCCAGGCCAAAGCCCCTGCCCGCCAGATAAAAGGCAATGAGGCAGGCTACCTGCAGCGCAGCGATGGCGGCGCGGTCGTAGCGCCCAAACAGGATGGCGCTGGATTTGATACCCATTTTGAGGTCGTCTTCGCGGTCTACCATGGCATAGGCGGTGTCGAAGGCTATCGTCCACAACAGGTTGCCCAGAAACAGGAACCAGAGTGAATTCGGCAGAGTGCCGGTCTGGGCGGCGAAGGCCATGGGTATGCCCCATGAAAACGCAGCACCCAGTGCCAGTTGTGGCATATGCGTATAGCGTTTCATAAAGGGGTAGGTGGATGCCAATGCCACAGCGACAAAGGACAGCTGCACGGTAAATGTATTTGTGAACAGCACCAGTACAAACGCCAGCAGCATAAGCACGATGAAGAATAATAGCGCCTCCCGCACGGTAATCTCCCCGGTGACCAGGGGCCGCGCATTGGTGCGTGCTACACCGCCATCGAGCTTTCGATCAGCGAGGTCGTTGACGATACAGCCCGCAGAGCGCATGAGAAAGGTGCCGAGGATAAAAATCACTAACAGACCGAGGTCAGGCACACCCTGGGCGGCCAGCCACAGAGCACAGAGGGTTGGCCACAGCAGTAACAGGGTACCGATGGGCTTGTCGAAGCGGATCAGTTGTAACAGCGCGCTGGTTTTTGAGGAGTGTGCCATGAAACCCTTGGACGGCCTTGCGAGTGACCCAGCTTACTGGGTTGACGTTCTAAATGCAGCGCTCACTTTACCACGCTGCATTCTATGGATGTGCAGGGATTCCTGCCACGGGGTGAATGCCTCCAAAAAGACTTCACTGACCATCAGTTTTTTACCGCCGATCTCGAACCGGGAGCGGCGCCCCCAGGTTGGCCCGGCCTGCTTCAGATTCGCCGGGAGATAGTCGGTGTCGCCGGCCATCAGCGCCAACTCAAAGGGGTGACGGCGCATCCCTGGGTGTCTGAACAAAATGGCCCCCAACGATTTGTTCTGTAGCCGTCGCAAATGGGCCAGACTGCCCGTCAGGCTTGAAATGGGGAACACACTGCGTGCAAAAACCACCGTATCGTGCCCCAGTAGCAGGGCCACTTCGCGCACCAGTGCCAGCTGCCGGGCCGGGAGCTCCAGCAGAATTCTTTCAGAGGGTAGCGGTACTTCCCAGCCCTGATAGAGTCGCTGCACACTGAACTTACCGCGACCGGAATTCGTTAGTCGCGCGGTCAACGAGCCATCGTCGGTCAACCAGGTACGCAGCCCCGGCGCCAGTGTGCTACTGGTGACATGCCCCACAGGCTGCCAGCGGGGCTCGTTGACTATGCGCCGTCGCGTCTGCAGCCGCGACGCCAGATTGAAAGAAGATGGTTCCAAACGCCAGGTATCCTTGATTCGGAAGGCGAGAATGCTTGATCAGGCGAGCGCATGCAAGCCAGCTTAGCAAATTGGGCAATCAGCACAGGGGAGAAAACCCTTGCACAATTATCGTACAACCCTATAGTGTTTCGTCTCAAAATTTGTCTATTTATCCATTGTCAGCCAGACGCGTCTGGTTGATGTGTCACCCTTTAGAAAAAGTGAGTCGGAACATGAGTAAGTGGGAATGTATTGTCTGTGGCCTGGTCTATGACGAAAAAGACGGTTGGCCTGACGATGGGATCGCGCCGGGTACCAAGTGGGAAGATGTGCCGGAAGATTGGCTCTGTCCCGATTGTGGCGTGGGCAAGGAAGATTTCGAACTGCTCGAAGAGGCGCCGGTAGATGATGTGCCCCACCATGAAGAGCCTGTGGCGGATACAGAGCATGCACCGGTGGTTATTCTTGGCACTGGCTTGGCAGGCTATGGCCTGGCCAAGGAGTTTCGCAAGCACGATGAGGAAACCCCACTGATCCTGATCACATCCGATGACGGCCGTTCGTACTCCAAGCCGATGCTGTCTACCGGATATACCCGGGGCCAGGCGGCCGATGACCTGGCGCAGTCAGATGCGGGCAATATGGCCAAGCAGCTCAAGGCCAGTGTCTGGACAATGACCAAGGTAAACGAGATTGACACCGCCAAGCAGCTGATCAAGGTGGGAGACACCGATACCGCAATTCACTACGGCAAACTGGTGATGGCGCTGGGCGCAGAGGTGATTCGTCCGCCCATCGGGGGTGATGGCCAGGAGCTTGTGTACTCCGTGAATGATCTGATGGACTACAGCGACTTTCGCACGGCAGTTGCCAAGAATGATGTGAAAAAAGTCTGCATCATCGGTGGCGGTCTTATCGGCTGTGAGTACACCAATGATCTGATCAATGGCGGTTTTGAGGTGGAGGTTGTCGATCCATTGGGCTACTGCCTGCCCACACTGCTGCCGGAACAAGCCGGTAAAGCGGTGCAGTCGGCGCTGGAGGCCAAGGGTGCGAAGTTCCATTTCGGGCCACTGGTAACGGCGGTCGATAAAGCCGACAAAGGCGTCACTGTGAGCCTGAATAACGGCGAGACGATCAGCGCAGACATCGTGATCTCTGCGGTGGGTGTGCGCCCGCGAACGGAGCTGGCTAAAGCCAGCGGCATAGAGACTAATCGAGGCATTGTCACTAATCGGATGCTTGAGACCAATATCCCCAACGTTTACGCGATGGGCGATTGCGCCGAAGTGAACGGCCATGTACTGGTGTATGTTGCACCGCTGATGGCCGCGGCCAAAGCCCTCGGTAAAACGCTGGCAGGTGAGCCCACGGAAGTTGTGTACCCGGCCATGCCGGTAACCATCAAGACGCCCGCTTGCCCTGTGGTAGTGGCCCCTGTGGCGCCTGGTACAGCAGGTGAGTGGACGATTGATGTCGACGGCAATAACGTCAAGGCACAATTTCGCGACAGCAGCGGTGCGCTGCTGGGCTTTGCCCTCACGGGTGAGGCGACCAAAGAGAAACTGGCGCTGCAAAAAGAGCTGCCGGCCATCATGGCCTGACGCTTGCGCCCGGTTGAGCAGGCTTTCTGGTGACCGGGCACGTTGTAGATCACATACGGCGTTGGCTGGATGACTTTGTTGTCGGCCTGAATCTATGCCCGTTTGCGCGCCCTTTGCTGGGCGCGCCTAATCTGCGCATCGCCTTGTGTGAGGATACCGATATCGCGGCCATGCGCCGCGCTTTTCTACTAGAGCTGGATCTGCTGCAGCGCAGTTCTGAACAGGATATCGCCACTACCTTGTTGGCATTTCCCAATGCGCTGGAGGATTTCGAGGACTATCTGGATTTCCTTGAGGATGCGCAGGACTTGCTGCTCGATGCCGGCCTTGACGCGCTGGTGCAACTGGCCAGCTTTCACCCCGATTACCGCTTTGCCGGTGAGGCAGCGGATGCCGCTAGCCATTACAGCAATCGCGCACCTTACCCGATCATCCATCTGCTGCGTGAAGATATGCTGACACGTGCGCTGGAGGACTTTGTCGAGCCACAGCGGATACCAGACAGGAACATCGAGACGTTGAATGCGATAGGCAGTGAAGAACTGGCACGACGC
This sequence comes from Halioglobus japonicus, assembly GCA_902705825.1. Taxonomy (GTDB): domain Bacteria; phylum Pseudomonadota; class Gammaproteobacteria; order Pseudomonadales; family Halieaceae; genus Marimicrobium. Next base: position 206,510 of record CACSIL010000034.1, read on the forward strand.
TGGCAGGCACTATTCCTTTCTTGAGGTTTTATCCGGCTTTTGTGACGCGCTGACAGTGTTAATACCGGGCCTGACAGATCAAGTCGTGCGCAAGCCAACTCAATATGGAGGCAAAAGAAAGCCCACTCTGTGGTGGGCTATAAGGTATCGTGATGCTTGCTGCTACGAGCGCTGTTTGCGCCGCGATGTCCAGCCAAGACCTGCGAGACCCAGGCCAAACAGGAGGACTGTTGAGGGAAGAGGGACTTGCGGAACAATTTCTCTCTCAATTTTGCTGGCAATCGCATCAGAAAAGTCATCAAAGTTGGAAGCCACTTGCTGGAAGGAACCCGTGCCGCCAATGACGTTTGTCGAACCATAGTCAAGTGGGTTGATATTACAAGAGGCATCCAGACAGAAGAACTTCCTGCTGGAGGGCTGTGCTTCATCCTCAATCCAAAGCGCATTGACCCTGTCCACGCCGGAGTTAAGCAGGAAATCGCGCGCAGTCTGAACAGCGGCGCAGTTCGCGGTGCTGCTGCAGGCAATGCTATCTGCTCCGTCGCCCGACACGTCTACCACGACATTGCTGCCCTCGTAGCCGTTGTTTGCGATCTCGTTTGCACCGAAGTTCATTGCGTTCGCCATCCCGGTACCGTTGCCAACGTTGTTTGGCCTTGCCGCTGCGGCAATCAGGTCGGCAAAAGCGTTGGAGCTCGCTGAGTCAGTCAGTGTTGTCCAACCAACCGCTGTTTGCGCCGACTCCGACCAATACGCCAGTGACACAGCGATACCACCAACACTTTCAATCGCGTTGATCACATTGGCATTTCTGAACGCAGCTTCGTAGCCATCACGCTGCAAGTTAAAATCGGTCGTATCCAGACTGCCCGATACATCAGCCAGCAGCATCAGTTCTGTCGCAATCGGAATGGCCTGTACCTGAACGCTGCCGGTTACTATTATCCCGGCTGCGGCGCCGAGTAGGGTTCTACGAATATTCATTTCTTCACCTTCCGTAGTACGGCCCAACTGCGGGCACGTTGAGTGGGTTATCAATACGCCCTGATCTCTCCAAGGGGGGATGTACCTTGGCGGAGCGTGCAAAACAGGATTTATCTCCCCATTTTGGCCTGATATAAGCAACAATCATAAGCAAAAACTATGCCACCCTTATAAAATCAATGACTTAAAGGTGAGCTGGCCCACAAAAATGATAGAAGTGTAAAGTTTCCTGACACTGGTATATATCCAGATAGGAGTGATCAGTACCCGCTGCTATACGAAGTTGGAATTAGACCTTTGCAAATTGCTGCCCTGTGCCGGTCCAGCGTTGAATCAACGGGTCGGCCAGCTCAGGATGAGACTCTCGAATGTTCTCTGAGATTACCTGCACCTCATCCAGCAAATAATCGTGCGCGGGCAATTCAGCAATGCGAAATTCCATTAACCCTGTCTGGCGCGTACCGAGGACTTCACCGGGCCCTCGCAACTCAAGGTCTTTCTCCGCGATATAGAAGCCGTCTGAACTCTCCCGTAACACCGAAAGCCGCTGCTTGCCATTGGCTGACAACGGCGTCTGGTAGAGCAGCACACAGTGGCTGGCCTGCGCGCCACGGCCGACCCTGCCGCGCAATTGATGTAATTGCGCTAGGCCAAGGCGTTCCGGGTTCTCTACGATCATCAGGCTGGCATTGGGTACATCTACACCGACTTCAATGACGGTGGTGGCCACCAGCAACGACAGCTTACCGGCCTTGAATGCCGTCATCACCGCTTCTTTTTCCGCCGGTTTCAGTCGCCCGTGCACCAAGCCTATCGCCAGCTCCGGCAGGGCGAGACGCAGTTCTTCGGCGGTAGCCTCTGCCGCCTGTGCCTGCAGTGTGTCATTTTCCTCGATTAGTGTGCACACCCAATAGGCCTGGCGTCCTTCGCTGCAAGCTGCCGCGACTCTGGCGACGACTTCCTGTCGGCGGCTGTTGTCAATCAGAACGGTGGTCACCGCTGTTCTTCCCGGTGGCAGCTCGTCGATCACCGAACAGTCAAGGTCTGCGTAGGCCACCATAGACAACGTGCGCGGGATGGGCGTCGCTGTCATTACCAACTGGTGAGCCCGGCCGAGCCCCGGCGCGGTTTTGCGTGTCAGGTTCAGCCGTTGATGGACACCGAAGCGGTGTTGTTCATCGACTATCACCAGTCCGAGGCGCGCAAACGCTACTTCGTCCTGGAACAGCGCGTGGGTACCGATGATCAGGCTGGCCTCTGCGCTCGCCATACGCGCCAGCGCACTGGCCCGCTTGCTCCCTTTGGAGCGTCCACTCAACCACTCCATGGTGATACCCATGGGTTCAAACCATTGAGAAAAGGTGCGCCAGTGTTGTTCTGCCAGAATCTCTGTCGGCGCCATAAGTGCGACCTGAAAGCCATTGCCAATGGCCTGCAGGGCCGCACCCGCGGCCACCAGGGTTTTGCCAGAGCCCACATCACCCTGCACCAGCCGCAGCATGGGATAAGGCCTGGCGAGGTCAGCTGCAATTTCACTCAAAACTCTCGATTGGGCCCGTGTGGGGGCAAATGGCAGGCTGTTGAGAAACGTGCTGAGCAGTTTTGCGTCGGGCATCAACGGTGGTGCGCCTTCACATTGCTGCTTTTCGCGCAGACGATGCAGCGACAGGTTGTGTGCCACCAGTTCCTCCAGTGCCAATCGCAGCTGCGCTGGATGCCGGCCTTCGCGCAGTAACGCCAGAGACGCATCCGGCGGTGGCGCGTGCAAAAATTGCAGTGCCCTGGCCAACTCATAGGGGACCTCGCTGATGGGCGGCAACAGTTCTTTTACCGGTTCACGGCGAAGCTGTAGCAGGGCCTGTTCGCACAGCTTGCGCCACTGATTTTGTCCGATCCCCGCCGTTGTCGGATAAATGGGGGTCAGGGCTTCAGCCACGGGTGTATTTTCGCCCTGCACCTGCTGGTATTCAGGGTGGTACATTTCCAGCCCACTACTGCCGCGGCGCACCTGTCCGAAACAGCGCAGGCGTGTCCCGGGCTGCAAATGACTCTTCTGGGCAGCGGAGAAATGGAAGAAGCGCAGGGTGAGAGTGCCGCTGCCATCCTGGATACGGGCGACCAGGCTGCGCCGCCGCCCGAACACCACATCGGCAGCGCGCACCTCGCCTTCGATGACCACATCTGCGCCCTCTGTAGCGGCTGCAATCGGCGTCACCCGCGTGCGGTCCTGGTAGCGCAGCGGTAGATGGAATAATAAATCCTCTACACAATGCACGCCGTAGTCGGCCAGTTTAGCGGCCAGCTTGGGCCCTACCCCGCGCAGCTCGCGCACTGAAAGATTGGCAATGCCGGGCATAAAACTCAGGCGGGGCGCAGGGCGTCAATGAGGATATCGATAGCTTCGGTGCGCGGATAGCTGACACGCCATGCTATTGCGATAGAGCGTTTGGGCGCCGGGTCGATAAACGGGCGCACCGCGAGCGTGCGCTCGCCATAGGTAGCCTCTTTGGCCGCTGACTCTGGCAGCACAGTGATGCCCAGGCCGCTGGCCACCATGTGCTTGAGTGTTTCCAGTGAGCTTCCTTCGATCACCGTATCGCCCTTTGCTGACTTCTCCCGAATGGCCTGCTGTAAGCCGGGACAGGCCTCAAGCACCTGATCGCGGAAACAGTGGCCCTCACCCATCAGCAATACGCGCTGCTCGGCCAATGCACTGGTATCGATATGCGACTCTGATGCGAGCTTGTGATCCTGCGGTAACAGCACCACGAAGGGTTCATCAAACAGCGCGCGTGTAACGACTTCTGTTTCGGTAAACGGCAGCGCCACGAAGATCGCATCCAGTTCACCGCTGCTCAACTTGCCGCGCAGGTTGGCCGTGTAGTTTTCCTCGATAAACAGTGGCATTTGCGGTGCCAGTTGTTGCAGGTGGCTTATCAAGCGGGGAAACAGATAGGGCCCTACGGTGTAAATTGCGCCCACGCTGAGCATGCTGCCCAGAGGGTCCTTGCCCTGCTCAGCCAGCTGCCGCAGGTTCTGGGCTTCTTGAAGTACGGTGCGAGCCTGCTCCACAATGCGTATCCCAGTGGGTGTGCTGGCTACTTTGTGATGGGCGCGCTCAAACAGGCTGACCCCCAGTTCGTCCTCCAGCTTTTTGATCGCGATGCTGAGAGTTGGCTGACTGACATTGCACAGCTCGGCCGCTTTTCGAAAGTGGCCCGTTTCTGACAGCGCCACAAGATAGCGGAGTTCTGTTAGTGTCATAGTGTTTCGGTCCTGACATAGTCAGCCCCTAGTGTAACCAGTGAGTGATGAGTTTATGAAGAACAGTTCTGTCCTAATTGTCGGTTGCGGTGACCTTGGCACCCGTGTGGGCACATTGCTTGTTAAGCGAGGTTGCGCAGTGACAGGCGTCAGGCGCAATATCGCGAAACTGCCCGCCGATTTTACGGGCTATGCGGCAGACTATACACAGCCGGGCAGCCTGGATTTCGCCGCACAGTACAAGCCGGATTATGTGCTGGCAATCTTCAACCCTGCCGATCGTTCAGAAGCGGGATACAAAGCCGGTTTTCAATCGGCCATGAGCCATCTGTTGTCCGGGCTTGGTGATCATCGGCCGCGGCGTATCCTGATGACCAGCAGCACCCGTGTTTTCGCCGAGACGCAGGGTGGCTGGGTCGATGAGAGCAGCGAGCTGACAACGAAAGATCCCTGGGCACTGCAGATCATCGCGGCAGAGCAATTGCTGTTGAACTCAGGACACGCCGCCTGCGTAGTGCGTCTTGCGGGTGTATACGGTATTCCCGGAGGGCGACTACTGTCGCGAATTCGCCGCGGTGAGCTGTGCCCATCAGAACCGGTCAGTTATACCAACCGCATCCACCGCGAAGATTGCGCGGGCTTCCTCATGCACTTACTGGAGCTGGCCGACGCTGGCGATAGACTTGAACCTGTCTACATCGGCGTGGACGATTTACCGGCGCCGCGTTACGAGGTGGAAACCTGGCTGGCAGCCCAGATGGGCTTGGAGTTTGATACAGACCGTTATAATGCGCTTACAGCTGACCCGACCCGGCACAATTCGGCGGGCCACAAGCGGTGTAGCAATAACGCATTGCACGCCAGCGGCTATCAGTTGATTTTTGCAGATTACCCCAGAGGCTACGCAGACCTGCTCAGCTGATGCTGGCACGGTGGCTGCCCGATAAGTGTTAGAGCGCGAGAATAGCCTCTATCTCAATCTGCGCGCCTTTAGGTAGAGCGGCAACCTGCACGCAGGCGCGAGCGGGAAATGGCGCTTCCAGAAATTGCGCCATGACCTCGTTGACTGCGCCGAAGTGCTGCAGGTCTGTTACAGAAATATTGATTTTGACGGCGCTCTGCAAGCTGCCGCCAGCGGCTTTGGCGACAGCGCTGAGGTTTTCAAAGACCTGCGTCGTTTGCGCGGTAATGTCGCCGTCGATCAGCTCCGCTGTGCCGGGCACCAGTGGAATCTGGCCGGAGAGCCACACGGTATTGCCCACTTTGATTGCCTGAGAATAGGGCCCGATGGCGTCGGGGGCATCGGGGGTCGAGATGACGGCGCGATTACTCAAAAGGGTTCTCCAATATTCAGTTTTTGATCCGGGTGACCTTGCGCACATGGCTGATGGTGCGCAGGCGTTTCATTATTCGTGCGAGGTGTACGCGGCCATTCACCATCATTTCGAGATTAACATAGGTGAACTGGTAGTCTTTGTCATCGGTGGTGATTTTCTCGATATTGACGCCCATGCTGTTGATACGCGTGGCGATGACAGCGATCATGCCGCGGCGATTTTCAACCTCTACACGCAATTCCGCACGGTATTCTCCCTCGACGCTGCTATCCCAGCGCAGCGCGATGCGCCGCTCATTGTGGTCGCGCATATCCACCAGGTTTTTGCACTGATCCCGGTGCACTACGACGCCTTTTTCCAGGCTCAGATAGCCCTCTATAGGGTCGCCGGGAATAGGGTGGCAACACCGCGCATAACTGACCATGAAGCCCTCGGTGCCGCAAATAGCGACAGGCTGGGCAGACTCACTGTTCTGCTGTAGTTGGTCGTCCTCGGGGCCGCGGAGCAATTGCTGTGCGGTGAACGTTGGCAGGCGGCTGCCGCGGGTGACATCCACCAGTAAATCATCCAGGCTGCTGTACTTTTGTTGCGCCAGGAAATCCTCGAGTTGTTTTGCCGGCAGGTCTTGCAGGCTGCTACCAAAACCGGCAAGCCCCTTGTCCAGCAACGTGCGCCCCAGCGCAATGGAGTCATCTCTGGTCTGGAATTTCAGGAAGTGGTGAATATTGGAACGGGCTTTGGCGGTAACCGCGTAGTCGAGCCATGATGGGTTGGGGCGCGCCCCGGAAGACGTCAGTATTTCGACCGTCTGTCCGCTTTGCAGGGGCTCCGACAGAGGCGCGAGACGGCGATTGATTCGACAGGCCACGCAGCTGTTGCCGACATCGGTGTGCACGGCATAAGCGAAATCCACTGCGGTGGCGCGCCGCGGCAGCTCCAGTATGCGGCCCTTGGGTGTGAACACATAGATCTCATCGGGGAACAGATCAATTTTGACGCTTTCGATAAATTCCAGCGAATTGCCCGCGCGTTGCTGCATTTCGAGCAGGCCCTGCACCCATTCGCGAGCGCGAGCGTGGCTGCCCTTGGTGGACGACGGGTCTTCACTTTTGTAGAGCCAGTGCGCGGCGATGCCGTTGTTGGCCATGTCTTCCATCTCCTGGGTACGGATCTGGACTTCAATCGGGACGCCGTGCATCCCCATAAGTACGGTGTGCAAGGACTGATAGCCATTGGCCTTGGGAATGGCAATGTAATCCTTGAACTCCCCCGGTACGGGCTTGTAGAGGCTGTGAATACAGCCCAGTACGCGATAGCAGGTGTCGACAGAATCTACAATGATGCGAAATGCGTAGATATCCATAATTTCGGAGAAGGATTTGCGCTTGGACTTCATCTTTTTGTAGATGCTGTACACATGCTTTTCGCGCCCGAGTACCGCGACATCATGCCCTTCCTGCTGCAGCGTGACCTCTATCTGGTGCCTGACCTTTTCAACCAGCTCCTTGCGGTGGCCCCCCGCCTGGCGCAGCGCGGCGTCAATGCGTGTAGCACGCATCGGGTAGAGGGCTTTGAAACCGAGATCTTCGAATTCCATACGCACAGAATTCATACCCAGGCGCATGGCGATCGGTGAGTAAATTTCGAGAGTTTCTCGCGCTATGCGCCGCGCTTTGGTGGATTTGAGCACCCCCAGAGTGCGCATGTTGTGCAGGCGGTCGGCCAGTTTTACCAAAATAACGCGGATATCCTGAGCCATGGCCAGCGCCATTTTCTGGAAATTCTCGGCCTGCTTCTCCTCCAGCGACTCAAATTCCATTTGCGTCAGCTTGCTCACACCATCGACAAGCTCTGCCACCGTCGGGCCGAACTGCTCGCCGATGACAATTTTCTCAATGCCGGTGTCTTCAATGACATCGTGCAACATCGCGGCGACAAGGCTCTGATGATCCATGTGCATATCAGCCAGAATGCCGGCCACAGCGAGGGGGTGGGTTACATAGGGTTCGCCGCTGCGCCGCCGCTGGCCGTAGTGGGCCTGTTCGGCAAAAAAGTAGGCGCGATTAACGTGGTTGGTTTGCTCGGGGTTGAGATAGCTGCGAAGGGTGGTATTGAGGGCATCCAGGGTTTGCATGTCGTTGATTCAAGACCCTTAACAGAGGATGCCCGCGGCGTGAGGAAACTCTGTTAGAGGGTTTCAGATGCCTCCATTACGTCAGCCAGCTCGTCTTCGGCTTCCATTTCGCTTTCGCGTTTCAGGATCTCGCTTGTGACGAAGCCTTCGGCAATTTCGCGCAGCGCGATTACGGTGGGTTTGTCCGACTCTTCCTGAACCATAGGGTCTCTGCCGCCAGTAGCCAGCTGCCGGGCGCGCTTGCTGGCTACCATCACCAGTTCAAAGCGGTTAGCGACATTTTCCAGACAATCTTCAACGGTTACGCGTGCCATTCTCTATTACTTCCCATGTTGCGTGCATCGCAGGGTGTGATTCCTGTGACACAGTTTCGATAAGCTGGGGCCTACCGGTGAATAGTCCGGCACCCCGCTCTTTGCCAGAGCGTACAGCTGCGCCGGAGGAACCGTCAATTATAACGCGATATACCCCGGGTGCGTCCAGCGCAAATAATTCCAATTATTTCGCGGATAAAAGTACTCTGCAGTGGCCGCAGCGCTAGTTGAGCAGATCCTGGAGCATGTCTCCCAGAGCTGCCTGTTGTCGCGCCGTGCGCAGGCGATGGCTGATAACAATGGCGTGTAACTCCTGCAGTGCCTGGTCGAAGTCCTTGTTGACCACCAGGTAGTCACTCTCCACGTAATGCGACATTTCCTCTACAGCCACATTCATGCGCTTCTCGATAATTGTGGGGTCATCCTGTCCTCGGTGCTTGAGTCGTTGCAGCAAAGACTCGCGGTCCGGTGGCAAAATGAAAATAGCCTGCGTCTGGGGCAGCAGGTGCTTCACCTGTTGCGCGCCCTGCCAGTCGATCTCCAGAATGATGTCATTACCGAGCTTGAGCTGGCTCTCTACCCAGACACCGGAGGTACCGTAAAGATTGCCAAAAACGCGCGCATGTTCCAAAAATTCGGCGCGTTCGAGCATGGCAAGAAAATCGCTCTCCGGCACAAAGTGGTAGTTTACGCCGTCCTGCTCGCCCGGTCGGATTGGCCGTGTGGTATGGGAGACTGAAACTTGCAATCCCTGGCACTGCTCAACCAGCGCGTTGACCAGGCTCGTTTTGCCCGCTCCTGAAGGGGCGGACACTGTGTACAGTGTGCCAGTTCGGTTCATCTTCTGTTCCTGTTACTCGATATTCTGGATCTGTTCGCGCATTTGCTCGATCAGTACTTTTAGTTCCACAGCACTCTGGGTGGTACTGGCGGACTGGGATTTGGAGGATAGTGTATTGGCCTCCCGGTTTAATTCCTGCATCAGAAAGTCTAGCCGCCGCCCGCAGGGCCCACCTTTTTCCAGTGTGCGCTGAACCTCGCCAATGTGTGCAACCAGTCGATCGAGCTCTTCGTCGACATCCGCTTTCTGAGTCAGGTAGACAAGTTCTTGCTCCAGGCGGCTCTGATCGACCTCCACCTTCAGCTCGGCAATCCGGTTGGTGATGCGATCATGCTGATGCTGCATCAGCGCGGGCAGTATTTCCCGGGTAGCCTCTACCGCAGCTGCAACCTGCGACAGGCGGTCTTGCACGAGCGCAGCCAGCTTGCTGCCTTCGCGCTCACGGTTTTGCTGCATACTGTTTAATGCCTCGTTGAACAGGGAGAGCGCTCGCTCCCGCAGTTGTTCTTCGGGCTCTTGCGGCGGGCTGCAGACGCCGGGAAATTGCAGTACTTCCAATGGGTTGATGGGGGCGGGGTTTTCCAGTTGGGCCTCGATACGCCGCGCGGCTGTCAGCAATGCGTCCAGTCTTTCGCTGTCGACCTCAAGGCCGCCGGCCTGCGTCGGGTGCGACTGCAGTCGGATCATACAGTCGAGTTTACCCCTGGACAGGACTGCGCCGGCTCTGCTGCGCAACTGGGGCTCCAGTGAGCGCAGTTCCTCAGGTAATTTGAAGCTGCAGTCGAGATAGCGATGGTTTACCGAGCGCAACTCTACCGTCAGGATGCCCTGTTTGGCGGCAGCGCTCTCGCGTGCAAAAGCGGTCATGCTCTGGATCATTTGTATCGCGGGCCTTTGTTGTGCAGCAGGCCAGCGAGTGTAGCAGCTTGTTTCTGGCGCATACAGGTCGGGCCGCGCAGGTCGGGCCGCGCAGGTGGGACCGCCTACTTCACCCAATACAAACCGAGACCAGAGCAAATACCCGTTCTACCGCCCGCGGTGCAGCATCGCTGTGTCGCCTCGCGTATACTGGCGCGCCTAAATCACAAACGGAGTAAACCCATGCAACGACCCAGCGGCCGCTCGGCTGAACAACTGCGGGACATATCCATCACGCGCAATTTTACGCAACATGCCGAAGGCTCAGTGCTGGTGTGCTTCGGTGATACCAAGGTGATTTGTACGGCCTCCGCTGAAAAAGGCGTGCCCAGTTTTATGCGCGGCGAAGGCCGCGGCTGGGTAACAGCGGAGTACGGTATGTTGCCGCGCTCCACCGGCACCCGTATGGGCCGGGAGGCAAGCAGAGGTAAACAGGGCGGGCGCACGGTGGAGATTCAGCGATTGATTGGTCGGTCCCTGCGCGCGGCCCTCGATCTCTCGCGGCTCGGCGAGAACACCATCACGGTGGATTGTGACGTGATTCAGGCTGACGGCGGCACACGCACCGCCGCTATCACCGGGGCCTGTGTTGCTCTGGTGGATGCCATCAATTACCTGCAGCGGGAGAAACTGCTGAAGGAAGATCCCTTGCGGCAGATGATTGCCTCCGTCTCGGTGGGAATTTATCAGGGTGTTCCGGTTCTGGATCTGGATTACGCCGAAGATTCAGCGGCAGATACCGACATGAACGTGATCATGGATGCAGCGGGTGGCTTTATCGAGGTGCAGGGCACTGCGGAACAGGCGCCCTTCTCACGTGCGGAGCTCGATAGCCTGTTGGATTTGGCGAGCGACGGGATACAGCGTCTGATCGCAATACAAAACGCAGCACTGGCCTCCTGAAGCGGAGGCCTGAGACTACACTTCTATATCGTAGTCCATGATGATGGGAGCGTGCGTGGAGAATTCCTTGATCTTGTAGATCGCACCGTAGTCCACAGCGTATTTCAGGCCCTGTGAGATAACCTGAAAGTCTGTGCGCAAGCCATTTTCACCACGCTTGCCGTCTGGCCACCAACTGAATTCGTCTTGATCTGAGTTGATCTCGCGAAAGGCATCGACATAGCCCGATGCCAGCAGTTCGTCCATCCACTGCCGCTCTTCAGCCAGGAAGCCGCTGTTGGTGCTGTTTTTCTGTGTGTCCTGCACATCGGCGGCACTGTGGGCGATATGCCAGTTTCCGCAAATGATGAACTCCCTGCGCTTGTTGCGAATTTTTTGCAGGTGAGAGCCCAGCAGTTCGTAAAAATCATTTTTGCGAGCTTGCTGCGCGCTGTCATTATCTTGTACTGAGGGCGCCAACAGGCAGGCGACGCTGAGGTTCTCATAGTCGGCCTGAATATAGCGCCCCTCCATGTCGAAGTCACTGAACCCCAGGCCCGTCATGATCGCCTTGGGCATTTCCCGACAGTAGATGGCGACACCATTGGCCTTGCCGTCCACATCGTCAAAGAAGTAGGCGTTGTAGTCCGATGGAAAAAAGACATTGTCCTTTAAATCATATTCTGAACACTGCAGATCCTGAACGCAGATGAAATCGGCGTCCTGCTCGTTCAGCCAGTCGTAAAACCCATTGTTTGCGGCGTTTTTTATGCCGTCAGCGCTGAAGCTGATGATCCTCATTCTTGGCCCCTTGGTATGAGAGCATGTATCATGATGCGCGAACCGCGCGCTGACTAAAAAAGTGCGATGAGCTCCCGAGATAACGCTCGTACATCTAATTGTTTAATTGATATATCGCTGTTTCGCCAGCAGTGATGTCGACATCGCCCGCAGCGATTACACAGCTCGGACCTGATTATTAGTTAGTGGTCAAACCCGGATTTGAGTATTCTATAGCGTAATCGGGGGATTACAATGCTTCCTTAAGGATCAAATATCGATATGCAAGGCTATCAAACAGAATTTATTGAGCTGGCGCGGCGCAGCGACGTACTGAAGTTCGGTGAATTTACGCTTAAGTCAGGTCGGGTCAGCCCCTATTTTTTCAATGCGGGTGCGTTTGCCTCCGGTGGAGCATTGGCTGTACTGGGCCGCTGCTATGCGCAGTGTATTGTGGATTCCGGTGTGCAATTCGACATTTTGCTGGGGCCGGCCTACAAAGGTATTCCACTGGCAGCGGCCACGGCTGTGGCGCTGGCCGACCACCATGGTCGCGATGTGGCGTTTGCCTATAACCGCAAGGAGGCCAAGGCGCATGGCGAGGGCGGTACCATGGTGGGCGCGCCATTACGCGGCCGCGTTCTGGTCATAGATGACGTCATTACCGCCGGCACCGCCGTGCGCGAGGTGATTGGCATGATTCAAGCGGCAGAGGCCGAACTGGCCGGTGTCGTGATCGGACTGGATCGACAGGAGCGCGGAGCCGGGGAGATGTCGGCTGTGCAGGAAGTCGAGCAGAGCCATAACGTACCGGTGCTGAGCATCATCAATATGGGTCACATAATTGCCTACCTGGAATCATCGGATCAAGGTCCGCTGGTCGCTATGCGCACTTATCGCGAACGCTACGGGGTGTAGCTTGTACCAACTGGGTACAGGTTCTATATTGGGCACATGAATACTCGAACACCTCTCCTTCGTGGGATTGTGGCATGTACACTCCTGCTATTTCTCACGTCCTTGGTCGAGGGCAATCCGCTCTATCGCTATCGCAACGCCGAGGGCAATGTTGTCGTGGATTACCAGGTGCCAGCGGATTCAATTGGCGGCGGGTATGAAGTGCTGAACAATGAGGGCATGGTGATCAAGGTCGTGCCGCGTGCATTGACCCCGGAAGAAAGAGCGATAGAAAACGCGGAGAATGAGCGCGAGCAAGAGGCGAGAGAGGAAGAGGAACGCCTGCGTAAGTGGGATGAATCGTTAATGCTGCGCTACAGCACTGTGGAAGATATAGAAGACGCGCGGCGTCGAGCCCTTGGCGAGTTACAAATCAGAATGAGTATCCTCAGGGGCAACCGCCGCGCGCTGAAGCAAAAAGTAGAAAATTATCAGGCTCAAGCTGCCAACATGGAGCGCTCGGGCATGGCTGTAGATGTCGAACGGCTGCGAGCTATTGAAGTTCTGCAAAGTGAAATCGTAAGCACAGAGCGCGATATCAATGACCGCCAGCGTGAAATACACGAGCTCGAGACGGCCTATGATGCGGATATCGAACGCTTTAGGATGTTGCGAGACGTGGTTGAACTGCGTCAGACGCTGCGCACCAGAAAGTAGCCAGGCTGGCGCCAGTATGACCTGCGCGGCCCTCCCCGCTTAAGGACAACAGAGCTGCGCTGAGCTACTACGGTATTGTTTAGATACTACAGTATTGTTTAGAGGCGCCCTAGCTGACGAAACCGCGGGCCTGGCCTGAAACAGGTTGGGTGATTGCCTCGCGGAAGAACCCGCCCATCAGAAACTCCCACTGTTTGTTCCAATCCGAGGTGGGCGGCCGGTTGAAGCCGCTGCGAACATACTGGGATATGCGGCCTTCTGCTGCAGCCATTAGCAGGTTGGCCGCGGCGGCCAGTGACAGGACAGGGCGCAAGCCTTCACGCAACTCCGCTTCACGAATAACCTGTTTGAGTTGAGTTTCGAAACGATCAAACAGCTGTGCGACCCGTTGGTGCAGGCGCTCGGTTTCCCCCAACAGGGCATCACCCGTCAGGATTCGGGTAAGGCCGGGGTTGCGCTCGGTGAAAACCAGCAACAGCATAAGCATTTTTTCGCAGCGCTTCGCAGCAGTGGATTCTTCACCCAGAATAATAGTGACGCGCGAGAACAGCGTATCCTCGATAAATTCGATCAGGCCTTCAAACATTTTGGATTTGCTGGGAAAGTGCCTATACAGAGCGGCTTCGGAAACACCGACTTGTTTAGCCAATCCGGCAGTGGTAATGCGATTGCCGGGGCTGGACTCCAGCATTTGGGCCAGAGCTTCCAATATCTGCTGGCGCCTTTGGGATTTTCTCGGAGGCATGGCGTTCCAACTCGAATAGCGTTTCATCCATGCTAGCGATTACCCGCCGCGCCTGCAATAAGCCCAACCACTATGGGGCCGGATTTCTGCCTCTTTTTTTTCTCAGACGTGCTTATTAGTGATCAGGGTGCCCATGCCCTCGTCGGTGAATGTTTCAAGCAGCACCGCGTGGGGCACTCGGCCATCGACAATATGCGCGCTGGTGACACCGGTTTTAACCGCGTCCAGAGCACAACGTATTTTCGGCAACATGCCGCCACTAATGGTGCCGTCGGCGATCAGCTCATCGACCTGTCGCGTCGTCAAACCGGTGAGGATCTGCCCATTCTTATCCAGTAGCCCCGCGACATTGGTCAGCAGCATCAATTTCTCCGCCTGCATAACTTCGGCCAGCTTCCCGGCTACCAGGTCGGCGTTGATATTGTAGGTGCCGCCGTCTTCACCCACGCCAATTGGCGCAATGACGGGAATGAAGTTGCTCTCCAGAATCACTTTGAGCACTTCGGTATCGATCTGGTCGACTTCGCCGACATGGCCGATGTCTATGATCTCTGGCGCATCCAGCCCCGGGGTATTGCGGGTGACCTTAAGTTTGTGTGCGCGAATCATCTGGCCGTCTTTCCCGGTGACACCAATGGCCTTGCCCCCGTTGCGATTGATCGAGGAGACGATTTCCTTATTGACGCTGCCCCCCAGTACCATCTCCACCACATCCATTGTCTGGGAATCGGTCACACGCATACCGTCTACGAATTCAGTATGGATATTGAGCTTTTCAAGCAGCGCTCCAATTTGAGGTCCACCGCCGTGCACCACCACGGGATTCATGCCCACCAGCTTCATCAGTACCACGTCCCTGGCAAAGCTTTCGTGCAGCAGTGGGTCGACCATCGCATTACCGCCAAATTTGACGACGATTGTCTTCCCTGTGAAGCGCTGGATATAGGGCAGCGCCTCCGTGAGTACCTGGGCGATGTTGAGCGCTTCAGTGCGATCTAGTGACATAGCGTGACCTGCGGTGTATCCGGGCCCAACAGCGGGCCGGAAAGGTTTAAAAATTAAGTTCGATGTCGGGGTCGATCAGGGCGATATGCTCTCTGAATTCATCCTGAATAATCTCGAGGTTTTCCTGCGTGTCTGCCTCAAAACGCGCAGTGAGCGCCGGCCCCGTGTTCGAGGCGCGCAACAGGCCCCAGCCGTTGCTGAAGTCCACCCGCATGCCATCCATGGTATTCACTTTGCCGTTAGAGAAATCGGCACTTTCAATAATTTTCTTCACCAGCGTGAACTTGTAGTCATCGCTCACCGGAATAATAATCTCCGGGGTGTTGACGGTGGTGGGGAATTTATCGATGGACTCATCCAGACTCTCGCCGTGTGTGCTCAGTATCTCAGCCAGACGCCCCGCCGCATACATGCCGTCGTCGAACCCGTACCAGCGTTCCCCGAAGAACATATGCCCGGAGAATTCGCCGCCCAGCAGTGCGCCGGTTTCCTGCATTTTCTCTTTCATAAAGGCGTGTCCGGTCTTCCACAAGACGGGCCGGCCACCGTTGCGTGTAATAAGCTCGGAGAGATTGCGGGTGCACTTCACGTCGAACACAACATCGGCGCCCGGGTTGCGCGACACCACATCCTGGGCATAGAGCATCAGCAGGACATCGGAGCGAATAATACGTCCGCTGGGTGTCACCACGGCGAGTCTATCGCCATCGCCATCGAATGCCACACCAAAGTCCGCCTGCACATCGNCGACGACACGGCAGAGCTCAGCCAGGTTGTCCTCATTGCTGGTATCGGGTGGGTGGCCGGGGAAGCGTCCGTCAATATGGCAGTTCAGCCGCTCGACTTCACAACCGAGTTCTTCAAACAGCTTGGGAGCCAGTTCACTGGTGGCACCATTGCCCGCATCTATCACAATCTTCAGGGGCACAGCGATAGCGATGTCGTGCAAAACCTCCTCTTTATACGCAGGGACGATATCCTCGCGTACCATTCGCCCACTGCCGGAGCTGAATGTACCTGCGCGTATTCGCTCTCGAATCTCTCTGATGCCGCCTGCCGCGATGGTTTGCTGATTCAGTACAATTTTCAGCCCATTGTGTTCGGCGGGATTGTGGCTGCCCGTTATCATGATGCCGGAGCGGCAGTTCAGGTGTCGTGTGGCAAAATACAGCAGCGGGGTTGGCACCAGGCCGATGTCGATAACATCCCTTCCTGTCTCCATCAGTGCGCGCACCACCGCGGATTTGATACGGGGGCTGGATGTGCGCCCGTCACACCCTACTATCAGCGATTGTTCACCCATTTCACCCGCAATGCTGCCGATGGCGCGAGCAATGTGGGTAATCAGCTCATCGGTCAGCTCGGTTTCGGCGTTGCCGCGAATATCATAGGCGCGAAATACATGTTCTGGGACACCCGCTTCAGCTTCGGGAGCGGCGGTTTCAGCCACACCGCTATCGGCGATATCCAGGTCCAGATCCAGCACATCGTCATCATCGAGCATGTTTTTGGATTGGAACAGCGGGTTGGTGAACTCCGTGCTCGCCGTGGTGGTGGGGCGCGGCTCTTCATGAACAGGTTGTGGCGCCGAACTTGCAGTGCTCTGTCGCAGGGCGCGCAGGGTGGCGCGACGCAGTTGCTTGGCCAGTGGCACCAGTTCCGGCACTGTCAGGTTCAGAGGGCTTTTCTGGTCTGCCGCTGCTATCACCAGCTCGATTTCGGCATCCAGCTTTCGGGGGAATAAAATTAACACGATAGACAGTGACGCGAATGCTGCCAGCACCAGCAGGGCCAGTAGCGTATAGAGCGGAACCGGGTCGATACTCAGTGTACTTAGCAATTCATCAGAAGGGCTGAACGATATACGCCACGAAGTATCTGGAATGTCGGCGTAGCGGGTGCCGGGGCCGACTGATGCGCGGCCGTTTTCGGCGATAACATCCACGCGGTCCTGCCCGCCTGGCGTAGTGAATAGTTGCTCCAGTGCGAAGCGGCCATGGGATTCCCCCAGCGGTTTCAGTTGCCTGGCTATCTCTTCATTGTCCATCGTTGCGAGGATTACTGCCCAGCGATCCTCGATACGGGGGTGGGTCACTCTTGCCGCCAGGGAGGTCAGCCACCGATCCTCAAATTTGTATGCCTCCGGCTGTGTTTCTTCCCCTTCGCTGGTGCGCCGTACAAGATCGACTTCGATATGATTTCGTAAACCCTGATTGCCCTCAGAAAAGTCAGCGGTGCCCATTTCGCCAATCGGGATAATTCTTAAACTGGTCACTTCCGGAAAATAATCCAGCATGGCCTTTTCCACCAGAGGGAGGTCATCAGCTGATTTGCTTGCTATGGCGGAAAGCGCGAGCGGAGACAAGGCTGCGCTTTGTATACGGGTTTGTATTTGTGAAAACAGGCGGTGGATGATCGTCGCCTGTTCCAGAGCAAAGGACGATGAAATTCGATCAACCTGTTGTTCTTGCAGATAGGGCTGCCGCGCAAATAACAAATAGGCAAAGGCCAGTAACACCGGAACCAGAATGGCCGTCAGTGCAATGCCGCCGATTCTTTGCAACGCATTCCCCCTGGCGTTGATACCCTGAGGGCTATTGGTAACAGCCTTCTTGGGAGCATTGTCTTTGGGGGCTTTTTTAAATTTTTTAAACTTCAGCATTCACCGAGCCAGTCTACACGTCCATGATGCGATGATATTACATAGTAGTGGTCGCTCAAACGGGCATATTCCCTTTAGTTGTGTTGCCCGTGCCGATAGTGGCCGGCCAGTGCTACGAGCATGTGCGCTTAGACGTGAGATAGTCGGCTCTATGGTCAGGAGTGTTGGGCAATCAAATGTACGATCTGTCGCGCTATTGTTGTTTTGTTCGCGCGCTCTATGGTTTGCTCACCGTCGGGCCACAGTACCGTGACGGCATTTTCATCACTGTTAAAGCCAATGGATTGGTCGGCTACGTCGTTGGCGACGATCATATCCAGGCCCTTGCGCTGCATTTTGTCTCTGGCATAGGCCAGCACGTCGTTGGTCTCTGCGGCAAAGCCAACGGTATAGGGCTTTTGCTCATGGGATGCCACGGTAGCAACAATATCCGGATTACGCACCATTTGCAGGGTCACTTCCTCTGGTCCTTTCTTGATTTTCTGGTTTTGAACCGTGGCGGGGCGGTAGTCAGCTACCGCTGCGCAGGCGATAAAAATATCGCAATCCGGTAATAACTGAAGACACTGATCCAGCATTTCTTCAGCACTCTGCACGTTCAGCACCTGGGTGTGCTCTGGGGCGGCCAGGTTCACCGGACCACTGACCAGTGTCGTGATTGCACCGGCATCGACCGCCGCCTGCGCGAGGGCGTAGCCCATTTTCCCTGAGCTGTTGTTTGAGATATAGCGCACCGGGTCGAGTGCTTCGCGAGTTGGGCCGGCGGTGATGACGATACGTTTGCCGGCCAGCTCTCCCGAGGTAAATAAACCGCCGGCTGCATCGGCAATCACCTCTGGTGCTTCCATGCGGCCGGGGCCAATATCGCCACAGGCCTGCAGGCCAGCCTCGGGGCCCACTATCTTTACGCCTCTTTCCACCAGGGTGTTGATATTGGCGGCTGTGGCCTGGTCCTTCCACATTTGCTGGTTCATAGCCGGGGCCAGCATCATCGGCGCAGCGGTGGCAAGTGCCACCGTTGTCAGCAGGTCGTCGGCCCGGCCAGCACTGAGGCGCGAAATCAGGTCGGCGGTCGCTGGAGCTATCAATAGTGCATCCGCCCAGCGCGCCAGTTCGATATGTCCCATACCGAGTTCGGCGCGCTCATCCAGCAGTTCGGTGTGTACAGGGTTGCCGGATAGGGCCTGCAGGGTTAACGGTGTAATAAATTCCTGTGCACCGTGCGTCATGATGACGCGCACCTTGGCACCGCGTTCTTGCAAAGCCCGGACCAACTCTGCAGATTTGTACGCGGCGATGCCGCCGCTGACACCGAGCAGAATATTGCGATTGAAAAGATGTGCCATTTGCGCGCTCTATCTGGGAGGATAACCGGGTGGAAGATACCACTGTGACGCAGTATTTGACACTGTGTGACAGGAGCTCAGGGAGGAGCACTATGAGTATTGCCCGCTGGATACCGGGGGAAGGCCCACGGGATAAATTGCTGGAGCGCGGTGCGGCGTCCCTGTCGGATGCGGAGTTACTCGCGGTATTGCTTCACACCGGTTACCGGGATTGCAACGCGCTGGATATGGCGCGCGGCCTGCTGACAGAGTTCAGTGGTATCGGCGGGCTGATGCGCGCGCCACAGGGCAATCTGTTGGGTTGCCCGGGCGTCGGACCGGCGAAATACGCACGGTTACGTGCCGCCATGGAGCTGGCCTGTCGCCAGGCTTTGCAAACGGCATGCAAGGGTGATGTGTTGAGCAGCCCGAGCGATACACGGCGCTTTTTGCAGTACCACCTGGGCAGCCGTGACAGAGAAGTATTCACCTGTCTTTTTCTGGATAGCCAGCACCGCGTGCAGCGTTGTGAAGATCTGTTTTTTGGCACCCTCGATGGCGCGGCTGTCTACCCGCGTGAGGTCGCTGTCAGGGCGCTGCAATACGGTGCTGCTGCGGTGATATTCGCACATAACCACCCTTCCGGGGTGGCCGAGCCAAGCAGTGCGGATCGGCGCATCACCGAGCGCTTGTGCTCTGCTCTCTCACTGCTGGATATCAGGGTACTGGATCATATTATTGTAGGCAGTGGCCGTGAGTACTCGTTTGCCGAGGAAGGGCTCTTATAAGCGCAGCGCTAATATATTCAGTACGGCATGACTCTAGCCAAATTCTTCTGTGCAAGACTGAGCAGCGCACTTGGTAGTGCGCACCACATAGAGTGGCTCCTCTCTTGTTAGGGGGCTTTCTGGAACTCGGACTTCGCGCTAGTGGGGGAAGGCAAGCTCAAGGTTTTCCCAAGTTTACATCGCTTGCTATACGCCGGTTGTTCTGGTATAAAGTCGCGCTCTGCGCGGCCTGGGTCTCGTTCTGACCGTCAGGCAACATCAAATTTACTGAAAATCCCGCGTGCTTTTTGGGAGAGCAAACTATCATGGCTAGAGTCTGTCAGGTTACCGGCAAACGTCCGATAACAGGAAATAATGTGTCACACGCAAAGAACCGCACCCGTCGCCGTTTTTTGCCTAACCTGCATCAGCATCGTTTCTGGCTGCAGGGCGAGAAGCGCTTCGTCACCCTGCGTGTATCAAGCAAGGGTATGCGCGTTATCGACAAACTGGGTATTGAGCAGGTGTTGGAAGATATTCGCGCCCGCGGCGAAAAAGTTTAAAGGAGAACTGCGATGAGAGATAAGATCAGAATGAATTCTTCCGCTGGTACAGGCCATTTCTATACCACGGATAAAAACAAGCGAACCACACCCGATAAGCTCGAAATGAAAAAGTACGACCCGGTTGCGCGCAAACACGTTATGTATAAGGAAGGCAAAATCAAGTAATTGCCAGTCTGACCTGATGCACAACACACGAAACCCCGGCCATAAGCCGGGGTTTTTGTTTGTGGGTGCAGGTTTTTACACGAGATAAAAGTAGGAAACTACGCCATTATGCCCGAGTTGCCCGAAGTAGAGACAACGCGCCGGGGTGTCGAACCACACTGCCTCAATCGCACTGTTGAACAGGTCAATGTGCGCGACTCCCGCCTGCGTTGGCCGGTGCCGGATATGCTGCCTGCGACGCTCCGAGGGCAGGTGATTACCGCAGTAGATCGTAGGGGTAAGTACTTACTATTTCGAACCGCTTCCGGCAGCCTGCTGGTGCATCTGGGAATGTCCGGGTCATTGCGGGTGGTTGCCCGCGGAGACGCGCCGGGTCGGCACGACCATATTGATGTGCTGCTGGATGGCGGTGCCTGCCTGCGATATCACGATCCACGGCGCTTCGGCTGTTTTTTGTGGCAGGCGCCTGGGCAGGTGCACTCGTTGCTCAGCCATCTGGGCCCCGAGCCCCTCTCCGAGAACTTTGACGGCCAACTGTTGTATCGCCTTTCGCGCGGCCGCAAGGGACCAGTAAAGAACTTCATCATGGACGGCAAGGTGGTTGTCGGTGTTGGTAATATTTACGCTAACGAAGCGCTATTCCTGTCCGGTATTCACCCTGCCCGCGCAGCGGGTCGCATCTCGCTGGCGCGTTACCTGCGCTTGGGAGAAAATATTAAGCAAGTACTTACTTCGGCTATAGAGCAGGGTGGAACTACGCTAAGAGACTTTGTGGGCGGTGATGGCAAGCCTGGTTACTTCGCCCAGCAACTCCATGTATACGGACGG
The DNA here is from genome assembly GCA_902705825.1 of Halioglobus japonicus. Lineage (GTDB taxonomy): Bacteria > Pseudomonadota > Gammaproteobacteria > Pseudomonadales > Halieaceae > Marimicrobium. The sequence goes on from CACSIL010000034.1 coordinate 227,641, forward strand.
TCCGGGCAGCCGTGCGGGGCTTGCGGTGGGGTGTTGCGAGAGTTGCGGCTGGGCCAGCGCAGCAGCGTCTACTGCGTGACCTGCCAGCGCTGAACAGGCTACACTAACCGCAAAGGGGAACGGGTAGAAACCCGGGAGTGTGATCATGAAAATAAGAGTTCGGGTACGTCGGGCGACAGTTGCCTTGATGGTAAGTTGTCTGCTGCTGCCGCAGCTGTTGTGGGCTGAAGAGGCCATTGACGAGAGCCCCAATGAATGGGCCATGGTTGGAGACCTGCTGGTCGCGCGGCCCCTCGGAGTTGTGCTGACGGCTGGAGGCGCAGCGGTGTGGCTGGTCAGTTTGCCGTTTACACTGCTGGCAGGTAATGCCAGTGAAGCGGCGGGCACCCTGATCGGCGGGCCGGCAGAAACGACCTTTATGCGCTGCCTCGGTTGTCGCAATACCGGTTATACCGGTAAGGATGCCGCAGCGATCAAAAGAATGAACGAAGAAAACGCAGAAGACACTGATTCCTGATGCATCGCCCGTTTTGAACCGGGCTCCGCTCAGCTAGGGGTATATCGATTCTTCAGTGCAATGGCGACCTGCTCCGGAACAAAGGGGCCGATTTCGCCATCCAGTGCGGCAATTTCCCGAACAAGGGAAGATGAAATATAGGACAGGTGCTCTGAGGGCGTGAGGAATATACTCTCAAACTCAGGAAATATAGCCCTGTTCATATTGGCCAGCTGAAATTCATACTCGAAATCCGCTACCGCCCGCAGGCCACGCAGCACACAGCGTGCATTTTGGCTTTTGGCGAAGTCCGTCAGCAGGTTGCTGAACCCCACTACTTCTACGTTGTCCAGGTGGGCCAGTGATTGTTCGCAAAGGGAAACCCTTTCTTCAAGCGAAAACAGCGGTGTTTTCTTTTCACTGTGAGCGATAGCCACGACCACTCGGTCAAACAAGCGCGCAGCGCGCTCTGCCAGATCCACATGGCCATTGGTTATCGGGTCAAAGGTGCCCGGGTAGATGACTGTTTCAGTACTCATAGCTGTGGCCGGTTGTGTAGGCAGAAGCGCGGATGGTAAACAATTTGTCCGGCAGCGACAATGCGACCGCATCCAGCGGTCACCGGATCAGTCCGAGGCGCCGTTATTCGTGTTGCTGAATAATCGATAGGCGACGCCACTGGAAAACTTTTCGCGGTGCAGTGTCCACTGCGGCGGCACTTCAGGTGATGGCTCTGTCGCTGCAGTTTCGACGTAAATCAGCGCCGTATCGGTCAGTAACCGGGTGAGCGACAGTGATGCGCACACGGGCTCCACCAGCGCCTGGTTGAAGGGTGGGTCAATAAATACAATATCATAGGGTGTTTTGGCTTGTTGCAGGAACTTCTGCGCGGTGAGTGCGTGGCATCTGCCGGTGTCTTGCGCGTCGAGTGTGCGCAAATGCTGATTGATTGCAGACAGGGTAGTTGGGGCGGAATCGACAAAATCACAATGGGCAGCGCCCCTGGAAAGCGCCTCCAGGCCCAGCGCACCGCTCCCGGCGAACAGGTCTGCACACCGGGCGCCCTGAATCTCGGGGGCAAGCCAGTTGAACAGGGTCTCCCGGATACGATCGCCTGTAGGCCGCAGACCTTCTGCGGGCGTAAAAGAGAGCTTGCGGCCGCGCCAACGACCGCCGATTATCCGTACTTGTCGCAGCTTTCCTCTGCGACTACCGGTTCCTGACATTTCTTCGCTTTATCCAAGGGTGTTACGATAGGCGCCTTCTTCAGGCATGCGTTATGCACACACTTTAGCACGACAACTATGAAATTCTTTAAACGTAAAAAACAGGCGGAGGCCAATGAGCCTTCACCTGAGATTATCACTGACAGTGAGCAGGGCGATGATGCGAGTGAATCATCATTGCCGCAGGCTGCTATTGAGGTGCGCGAGGAAATTCCACCGGCGCAACCCGCAGACACACCAGTAGCCGATACCCCGCAGGTTGATTCTGCCGCAAGTGAGTCCGTGGATGTTCAGGAGGCGCCGGCTGTTGAGGCCGTCGTCGAGACGGAGAAACCCGGTTTTCTGTCCCGGTTGGGCTTTAAGCGCAAAAAGCAGGTAGAGAGCACGGAGCCTTCTGCGGAACAGGCGGAAGACAGTGAGAAGCCTGAAACTCACGACGAAGTTCCAGTGCCTGAAGTCCCGGTAGTAGAAGTTCCTGCAGCGGAAGCGCTGCCAGTAGAAACGCCACCGGTAGAAACACCACCAGTAGAAACGCCACCAGTAGAAGCTCCGCCAGTGCAAGCTCTTGCGCAGGAAAAAACCGAAGCCGTGGTTCCCACGGTGCTGCCTACTGAGGCGGCAGTGACGGAACATCCTGCGGAGGTGGTAGCGCCACCGGTCGAGGCAATGCAGGTCGACACGCCCTCGCTCGAAAGTGCCTCGGCCGCCAACGAATCAGAAACACTCGCGCCAGAAGAAACATCGCCCAAGGCAGAGAACGCTTCCGCGCAGCAGGAAAAGGCAGGCTTTTTCTCGCGCCTGCGCCGGGGCCTGGGACGCACCAGCGGCAACCTCGTGCAGGGTCTGGGAAACTTGTTTCTGGGCCGTAAGGAGATTGACGACGAACTGTTCGAGGAGCTGGAATCCCGCCTGTTGATGGCCGATGTGGGAATAGAAGCGACGCTGGATATTATCCAGCGGCTGACACAGCGCGTATCGCGCAAGGAACTGACACGTCCAGAAGCGCTACATGCCGCCTTGCGTGAAGAGCTACTGGCGCTGCTACAACCGTGTGAACAGCCTCTGGACGTAAGTGCTCATAAACCTTACGTCATCCTGATGGTCGGTGTGAACGGTGTCGGCAAGACAACCACTATTGGCAAGTTGGCGAAGTACTATACTGAAAGTGGTCGCTCCGTGATGCTGGCTGCCGGTGACACCTTCCGCGCGGCTGCTGTCGAACAACTCCAGGTATGGGGCGAGCGCAATAATGTGCCGGTAGTGGCACAGCACACTGGCGCTGATAGCGCGTCTGTCTTGTTCGATGCGTTACAGGCCGCACGCGCCCGCGAGGTGGACGTGTTAATCGCCGACACGGCCGGTCGATTGCACAACAAAGATAATCTTATGGAAGAACTGAAAAAAGTGGTTCGTGTGATGGGCAAGATCGATCCGTCTGCCCCCCATGAGGTGATGCTGGTGTTGGACGCCGGTACGGGGCAGAACGCTCTGGCTCAGGCTGAGAACTTTCAACAGTGGGTGGGCGTGTCTGGCATCTCCCTGACGAAACTGGATGGCACCGCCAAGGGCGGGATTATTTTTGCGATAGCGAAAAAACTAGAGCTCCCGATCCGTTTCATTGGTGTTGGCGAAGCGGTGGAAGATCTGCGCCCATTCCAGGCAGAACAGTTTATCGAAGCCCTGTTTGATGTGGACAACGCCTCTGCATGATCACCTTCGACAGGGTCAGTAAGCGCTATGCAGAAGGGCACGATGCCCTGCGTGAAATCAGCCTCCACATTGATAGCGAAGACTTTGCGTTCCTCACGGGGCACTCCGGTGCCGGCAAGAGTACGCTGTTGCGCCTGATCATGCTTATGGAGAGACCCTCCCGAGGGCAGGTTATTGTCAATGGACAGGATCTGGCTGCGGTGCGCCCTCGCGGAATACCAAAGCTGCGTCGCGATATCGGTGTTGTGTTCCAGAATCACCGGCTGTTGTTTGACCGTACCGTCTTTGACAATGTCGCACTGCCGCTGGTGATCGCCGGTTATGAACACCGCGAAATTGGTCGCCGCGTGCGCGCTGCACTGGACAAAGTGGGCCTGCTCCATCGCGAGTGGGCTATGCCCAGAGCGCTGTCCGGTGGTGAGCAGCAGCGTGTGGGTATCGCCAGGGCGGTGGTTGGCAAGCCGAAAATACTACTGGCAGATGAGCCGACTGGAAACCTGGACCCGGGGCTGTCTGCGGAAATCATGAACCTCTTTGAGCAGTTCAATCAGGTCGGCGTTACGGTGTTGATCGCCAGTCACGACCTGGCGCTGATTTCCCGGCTGCACCACCGTATTATTACCCTGCAGCAGGGCTATCTGGTCAGTGGGAGCTCTCAGTGATACGCCGTCGGGAAACACCAAAGCGCAAGCAGAGCACCCGCTCCAGTCGAACGGGAGTGCTGAACCAACTCGCGGCCTGGTTACAACACCATCGACTTTCTGCGGCTGACAGCCTGATGCGCGTTATCGAAAGCCCCGCTGCCTCCCTGCTGACATGGCTGGTTATCGGTATTGCGTTGGCTCTGCCTGTTGGCCTGAATGTGGCGCTGGATAATGTGAGTCAGGTGAGCAACGGCTGGGATAGCCCTGCGCAAATTTCGCTATTTTTGCAAGATGGTGCGGCCGACGACGCGGTACGAGAGCTCGAGGCGGAATTGGCAGCGCGGCAGGATGTGACGGCGTCGCGGTTTATTTCGCGCGAAGAAGCATTGGAAGAGTTTCGTGAGCTCTCCGGGTTTGCGGATGTGTTGGCCAACTTAGAGGAAAACCCGCTGCCGAACCTCGTCTTGGTGACGCCTGAGGCCACGCTTGATGAGCCCGCCGTGCTCGCATTGCGCGCCGAGCTGGAGGAGCACAGCGATATCGCAGAGGCGGTGCTGGACATGGAGTGGCTGCAGCGCCTCAACACATTGATGGAACTCAGTCGGCGCATCGTTCTGGCGGTGGGCGGTATGCTGGTCATCGGTGTGCTGTTGATCCTGGGTAATACGATTCGTCTGGCGATTGAGAGCCGGCGCGATGAAATCGTCATTGTTAAGCTGGTCGGTGGCAGTAACGGTTTTGTGCGGCGTCCATTTTTGTACACGGGCTTGTGGTATGGCGTGGGCGGGGGCGTGCTGGCGGCCATTCTGGTGTCGGGAGCGCTGTGGTTTCTCGAGGAACCGATTGCTAATCTGGCGTTGCTTTACGAAAGCGCTTTCTACCTGAGCGGGCTGGGAGTGATGGGCGCATTGAACCTGGTTATTCTCGGCGGCTTGCTTGGGCTCGGCGGTGCATGGCTCGCAGTTTCGCGACATCTGGTTCATATCGAGCCTCAATAGACCTCTACCTTGGCTTATACTATTTTTTATAAGCTATTGATATATAAAGAATAAATATAGTCATTTTCGATCGAGCTGAACTTTTATAAAATTAGCACTCTAATGTATTGAGTGCTAAAATCGGCACCGGTTATTAAGAGGGTCCAAACAATGACAAAGAGCTTGATGCCTATCGATCAGATGGTGCCGGGAGCCAATCTGCCGGCCTATGTGCAGGCGGTTAGCAGCATTCCGATACTCAGCATCGAACGTGAACGCGAGTTGGCAGAAGATCTTTATTACAACGAGAATTTGGCGGCGGCGCGCGAATTGGTTATGTCGCACCTGCGCTTTGTCGTGCATATCGCACGCAGCTATTCCGGCTATGGCCTGGCTGAGGCGGACCTGGTACAGGAAGGCAATGTAGGCCTGATGAAAGCGGTCAAGCGCTTCAACCCCGAGAAGGGGGTACGCCTGGTGTCGTTTGCGGTACATTGGATCAAAGCGGAAATGCACGAATTTATTCTGCGCAACTGGCGGATTGTGAAAGTCGCGACGACCAAAGCGCAGCGCAAACTGTTTTTTAATCTGCGCAGTGCCAAAAAGTCGCTGTCCTGGTTGAGCGAAGATGAGGCAAAGGCAATCGCTGACGATTTGGGCGTGGACGTTCAGGAAGTGCAGCGTATGGAAGGCCGGTTGAGCAGCCGCGATCTCGGCTACGATCTACCCACCAATGCCGACGATGATGAAGCGTGGCAGGCACCCCAGTATTATCTGGAAGATCACAGCGCAGACCCGGCGCAGATTCTGGAGTCCAGTGATTGGCAGGACAGCAGCGAGACACAGCTCCACAGCGCGCTGTCTGACCTCGATGAGCGCAGCCGTGATATTTTGTCGCAGCGCTGGCTGTCCGAGAAAAAATCCACTCTGCACGAGTTGGCTGCTCAGTACGGCGTCTCCGCCGAGCGTATCCGCCAGCTGGAACAAGGTGCAATGGCGAAGCTGCGAACGGCTATCGCGGTTTAGTATCACGATGACGGAGGCGGGTTAACCGCCTCCCTGTTACAATCCCCCCATGGCAAAATTATTTATCACCCTGGCTTCACTCAGCGGCATGCTCGCTGTGCTCTTTGGTGCTTTTGGTGCGCACGCACTCAAGGGCAAACTGGATGACTATGCGCTGGGCGTCTTTGAGACAGCGGTGCAGTACCATTTCAATCACAGCCTCGCGTTGCTGGCCGTGGGCATCCTCGCACTGAGCCAACCGGATACCGTGCTGCTAAGAAGCAGTGGCTGGCTGTTCCTGCTCGGTATTGTGATTTTTTCCGGCAGCCTCTACCTATTGAGTCTTACCGGCGTGCGCTGGCTTGGGGCCATCACACCGCTGGGAGGGCTGGCCTTTATCGCTGGTTGGGCCTGTCTGGCCGCCACCGGCTGGAAACTGCTGGACTGATTCGGACGCACTGAGGCTACCATGACGGATCTCGAGAAGCGGCAGCGCATACGCAGTTATGTGTTGCGCACGGGTCGTATGACACCGGCGCAGCGCCGCGCATACGATGAGGGCTGGCAGCGCTGGGGCCTTGAGTACACGCCTGAAGAGCTGGCTATCGACACGGTGTTTGGCCGAACCGGCCCCTGTGTACTGGAGATCGGTTTTGGTATGGGCCAGTCTCTTGCGGAAATGGCACACTCCAATCCGGGCTCTAATTTTATCGGTATTGAAGTACACCGCCCCGGTGTTGGCAGGCTATTGCACAGTATGGCCGAGCTCGACATCGACAATATTCGGGTGTACTGCCACGACGCGGTAGAGATTCTACAAAACTGTATTCCCGATGCATCTCTGGACACAGTCCAGATATTTTTTCCTGATCCCTGGCATAAAAAACGCCACAACAAGCGTCGCCTGATACAGCCGGAGTTTGTTGCATTGCTGGCCAGCAAGCTGAAGTCGGGTGGGACATTGCACCTTGCTACCGACTGGGAAGATTATGCGCGCCAGATGATGGCCGTCCTCAGCGGTGCTGACAACTTCTCGAATACTTGCAGCGAGGGTGAGTTTGCTGAGCGGCCAGCACACAGACCACTGACAAAGTTTGAATTGCGCGGTGAACGCCTTGGGCATGGGGTTTGGGATCTGATCTTTTCGCGGGATTGAGCCCACTGTATATTTGATTTTGGCTTGCAGAAGCCGAGAGCCAGCCCTGCTATATTGAAGAGGGCTTAGCTGAGACTTTTTTAGGAAAAAGCGCGAAACCAAGGTGACAATTGTTAGTATGCCAAAGCCGCCCATCGAGGCGGCATTTTTCACAATGAGTGAACCCTACGCTATCGCCAGGTGGACGGGTATGTATGACAATGCCATCGTGGGGTCGTTGATCACCAGTGATGATGAAATTATGCAGACTGGGAAAATCCCGCAAGACGTTTTGCATTAATACGCCTCGCAGCAGTGAAATTTAGATCCTGATGAGACAGGGGTGTCCGGCGGAGGGGCTTCCTCGCTGAGGGCCAAGACTCGTGGCCTATTACAGAAGAGTACAAGATAGATACCTCCTGTCTGTCGCATCCCATTTATCTGCAAAAGGCCGTTGGCCCGTCGCGGCTCTCGCTATAACCTGTAAAAGAGCTTCAAGGGATACTTGCATGATAAATACCGATCCACTAACTTGGATCGTTGGGCTCTGTATGGTTTACGGGGTGATGAGAGCATAAATACGATAATGAGATATTTACTTCGATGAGTCCGATTTATAGGGGTATCTACAAAGCCGGGCAAGCACTCAGAAAGAGACACTATAAGCTTTTCAGAGCCATTGTTGAAAACCCTTTGGTGAGAAGCATCATTCAGCGGGTGTACGGCAGCAGGATTGTGAGTGTACAAACACCTGAGTCATACACGCTTGCTATAAACCCTGTTTACCACGGCAACTTTTTGACTACCCAGAGCATTCTTCAGTATGAACCAGAGATGCGGGCGTTGTTTGAAAACGAGGTGTCTGCTGGAATGGTGGTCTATGACATTGGAGCAAATGTCGGTGTATTCAGCTTACAGTTCTGTCAAATTGTCGGCGAACACGGGCAGGTATATGCCTTTGAGCCAGAGGAAAACAACCTTCGCTGTTTACTGCAGACAAAGGTAAGCAATAAGCTTTCGAATCTTGAAGTACACGAAAAAGGTGTAGGCCAATACACGGAGAATCTGTTTTTTGATCGGCGCGGTGGAGCCATGTCCGGCCGAGTAGTGGATTCCGGCTCGGAGAATACTGAGAACGTCACCCAAATGCAGGTCATATCCGTAGACGATTTTGTGTATTCACAAGGAGGCCGGCCGCCTTCACTGATGAAGATCGATGTGGAGGGGAATGAGGTCAAGGTCATTGATGGCGCATTAAGGACTTTAGAAGAACATCATCCAATCATCATTTGCGAGTTACACCATTCTATCGAGCCGGCGGTAATTGTTATCTACGATGTACTAAGTAAGCTCGGCTATCAGTGCTTCGATGTTGATGGGCACAAGCCAAACAAAGATGAGCCTCTCGATAGCTTCGTAAACGTACATCACTTCATCGCATTCGCAAATAGAACCGCCTGATTACATAAACTGTTTAAAGCGCATCTGCAAAAAACTCAGCAACAACACTATCCAGAAAACGTCGGCCAAGGTCTGTCGTTTTGACGATATCTCTTTCGCAGTTCAACAGCCCCCGTTGTTGTAGCAACTCTAACTGAGGCGTCAACACAGAAGCATCCAACCCCGTTGCTGAGACAAATCGCGATAACGTAAATCCGTCATTCAGCCTCAACGCATTCATCATGAACTCACCAGTAAGCTCGCCCTGTTCCAGCGTTCGACCAGTGCTGATGAAGTTGCCTGGTTCGGCTGCCATATAGTCTTGCGGCTGCCTGCGTTTGGCAAAACGCTGGATACTTCCGTCTGTATTGGTGATCTTGCCGTGTGCGCCAGCACCTATGCCGAGGTAATCACCAAACGACCAGTAGTTCGTATTATGGCGGCAGTTAAAGCCGGGCTTGCTGTAGGCGGAGACCTCATATTGCGCATAGCCATTGCTGGCCAGCAGTTGTTCACCGCCTTCCTGGATATCGGCCAGTTCATCTTCCACAGGCAATAGTGGTGGGCGCTTGTGAAATACCGTGTTCTGCTCGATGGTCAGTTGGTACCAGGAAAGGTGTGCCGGCTTACAGGCGATTGCGGCAAGCAGGTCGGCCTCGGCAGCGAGCGCTGTCTGCCCGGGAAGCCCGTGCATCAGGTCTAGGTTAAAGCTGTCAAAGTTTGCACTGCGTGCGTACTCAATTGCAGCGTGGGCCTGGTCGCTGGTGTGTATACGCCCCAATGCCTGCAGATGGGTGTCGTTGAAGCTCTGGATGCCAATCGATAGCCGGGTGATACCCGCATCTCTGAAGGCGGCAAATTTATCGGCTTCTGCACTCCCGGGGTTCGCCTCCATCGTTGCTTCCAGTGTTGGAGCAAACGGCACTCTCTCTGCGATTCCCTGCAACAGCTGCTTAATGGCACTGCCCGAAAACAGGCTGGGCGTGCCACCGCCGATAAATAGCGTTTCGATAGCCCGTCCCTGCAAAAAATGCAGATCATCCTGTAGATCCTGCAAAAGCGCGTGGATGTATTGCGTTTGCGGTATGTGACTACTCTCGTGCGAATTGAAATCGCAGTAGGGACATTTGCGCTCGCACCAGGGTAGGTGGATATACAGCCCCAGCGGAGGCAGCGGCATCAGCGCTTACGCAGGGCTTCGAACAGCAACGCGCTGGCTTTTGCCCGGTGACTGATACGGTTTTTTAGCTCGCGTGGCAGCTCTGCGGAACTACACTGATGGTCCGGGACGTAAAAAAGCGGGTCGTAACCGAAGCCGTGATCGCCTCTGGGTTCCTGCAGGATAAACCCCTCCCAGCTGGCCTGACACACCAGCGGTGTGGGATCGAGTGCGTGGCGCATGTAAACGAGTACACATTGGAATCCGGCACTGCGTTGTGGTTCGGGTGTGTCGCGCAACTCCTCCAACAAGCGCGCGTTGTTGCCCTCATCTCCCGCGCCTGAATAGCGGGCGGAGTAAATGCCGGGGGCACCATTGAGAAAATCCACTTCCAGGCCGGAGTCGTCTGCTATCGCCGGTAAGCCGCTATGCTCCGCTGCGGCCCGCGCTTTGATGATGGCGTTTTCGACAAAGCTCAGGCCGTTCTCTTCCACTTCGGGCACGTTGAATTCGGACTGTGGTGCGAGTGCGACACCAAGTGGCGCGAGTACCTCACCGAGCTCTCGCAACTTGCCGGCATTGCCGCTGGCCAGCACTACGGTTTGCTTGTGCGCGGAATCTATCATTATTCGATATAGAGCTGATGCTTGAACTTGAATGTATAGGTTTGCTGCGCGCCGGTAGGTCTGAAATCGATTTCGAAAAAGCGCCATTCTTCATTGATAAAAGCGAACTCTGCGATGTAGTAAATGGCCTGGCCCTCGCGAATTTCCCTGAATTCCAATGCCTGATTCTGTATCAGGTCCCAGGTACTGCCCTGCAAGTCCATCGCGCGGGGTTCACTGCCTTCGGCCAGGTTTTCCCGCACCGCCAGATTGAGGATTGCGCGCTTCTCGCCGCGGGTGATGCCGTAGGTCTCGGCAATTTTTGGATCAAGAAAAGTGGTATTGACGACACTGTAGTGCAGCTCATATGGGCCGAAGGTCTCCGACTGCTGCGCCTGAGCTGTGCTGGCCAGAAGCGGAAGAAGCAGCATAAAAATAAAAGTGTGGGCACAGATACGCATATTATCGGGTAATCCTGTAGATCGCCGTTGTGGCGAAAAGGTTGGGCCATTTGTTGGAGAGCATAGGCTTGTCTCCGGTTTCTCCGACGACTTCTCTGGAGACGATCCGAATATCCTTGGCCAGACACAGGTCTTCGAAATCCTTCACTGTACAGAAATGGATATTGGGCGTGTTGTACCAGGTATAGGGCATAAAACTGGATACCGGCATATGGCCCTGCAGACCCAGCATCAGGCGACAGCGCCAGTGGCCGAAATTGGGGAAGGTGACAATTCCCTCGCGGCCAATGCGCAGCATCTCATCCAGCACCCGCTCGGGGTATTTCACCGCTTGCAGTGCCAGCGCCAGTACTACGGTGTCGAAACTCTGGTCGGGGAAATTGGAGAGGCCCTCGTCCATGTCCTGTTCGATAACGTTGATGCCGCGGGAGATAGCGGCGGTAATATAGTCCTGATCTATCTCCAGACCAGTGCCCCGCACCTGACGCTGGTCGCGCAGGAATTCGAGGAAGACGCCATCGCCGCAACCGAGGTCCAATACCCGTGATTCGGGGGCGATCCAGCGCTGAATATGGGAGAGGTCCAGGCGCATCAGCTTTCGTCCCTTACGCGCAGCATGTAAGCGCGAAACACATCAATATAGCGCGAGATAGGGAGGAGGAACGCATCGTGCCCCTCTTTGGCCTCTATTTCGGCATAGGTCACCGGCCGGTCTGCCGCGATCAGTGCGTTAACGATTTCGCGGGAGCGTTCGGGTGAGAACCGCCAGTCCGTGGAGAATGACATCACCAGAAAACTGCACTGGGCGTGACGGAAGGCGGCGACGGGATCATTGTCGTATTCCAGTGCCAGGTCGAAATAATCCAACGCGCGGGTCATCAGGATGTAGGTGTTGGCGTCAAAACTGCCAGAAAACTGGTTGCCCTGGTGGCGCAGGTAACTCTGTACCTGAAACTCTGCGTTGGAAACCTCACCTCTATCGAGGCTGCCAGAGCGCAGATCACGCCCGAATTTATTGGCCATGGCATCGTCTGACAGATAGGTGATATGGCCGATCATGCGGGCCAGTGCCAGACCGCGAGCCGGTATTGTATTGTGTTCCTGGTAGGCTCCTTCGACAAAATCGGGGTCGGATTCTATCGCCTGACGGGCTACTTCATTGAACGCGATATTCTGGGCGCTGAGCTTCAACGCGGCGGCAATGACGATGCAGTGCCTGATGCGCTCCGGGTATTCCAGCGACCAGCGCATTGCCTGCATACCGCCGAGGCTGCCGCCTATCACCGCGGCCCAGCAGTCGACGCCGAGGCGATCTGCCAGACGGGCCTGGCTGTGTACCCAATCGCGCGTGCGCAGCGGAGGAAAATCCGATCCCCAGGGTTTACCTGTCGCGGAATTGATGGAACTGGGGCCAGTGGAGCCATGACAGCCCCCCAGATTGTTCAGGCACACAACGAAGAAGTGTGTGGTATCTATCGGTTTGCCCGGACCAATGCACTCGTCCCACCACCCGGGCTTTTTATCTTCTGCGCTGTGGTAACCCGCCGCGTGATGGTTGCCGCTGAGCGCGTGACAGATCAGTACAGCATTGGTGCGTTGCTCGTTCAGCTCACCGTAGGTTTCATACACCAGATCGTAACTCGGCAGTTCGCGACCACAAGCCAGCATGAGCGGCTCGTCAAAGTGCGCGACCTGTGGTGTGACAATTCCTACAGAATGCTGGCGATTCATTTCTTTAGCTCAACCCTCTAGCGCAACCAGGGTGCGAAGCCCAGCACGCCCACCGCTGCGGCCATATGCGAAATGGCGATCTGGACGATATTGATCAGGATAAAGGCGAGAATGGGGGAGAAATCGAGCCCGCCCATTGGTGGCAGCAATTTGCGCACCGGTGCCATCAGCGGTTCGGTGATCTGGTACAGGAGGAAGATGGCGGGATGGCGGCTGCCCTGCGCGACCCAACTCAGAATAATCATTGCCAGTAAGGCGAAAAAATACATCTGCACCAGCAGCGCCACTACGCCCAGCACGCCACTGAGTAAGAGTTGTACAGGGGGTGGAATGGCGCCGAAGCGAATCAGGAACACCAGAGCAATACCGGCGATCTGCAGCAGGACGGCCAGCAGGAGAGAGGCGACATCGATGCCTGCATAGCCGGGGATGATTCTGCGCAGAGGGATCACCAGCGGATTGGTAATCTTTACCACGAACTGTGAGATCGGATTATAAAAATCCGCCCGCACCAGTTGCAGTATAAAGCGCAATAACATTGCCACCAGATAAAGACTGAGCAGCGTTTGAATCAGGTAGATTAAAATTGCATACAAAGCGCCCATTGTTACTAACCCATTTCCGTAGACATTTCGACGGCCCGGTCGGCAGCCGCGCGCATTGCTTTGGCCACTACCTCTCGCAGGTCATCCTCTTCAAAGCTCTGGATGGCGCGCTCGGTCGTGCCACCCGGGCTGGTTACCCGGCGCCGTAATTCCACCAGATCGACATCGCTTTCAAGCGCCATACGTGCGGCGCCCAAAGCGGTTTGTGTCGCGAGCAAGTTGGCCGTATCGCGATTCAGGCCGAGAGCGACCCCGGCATCAACAATGGCCTCCGTTAGCAGGAAAAAATAGGCTGGCCCGCTACCCGACAGCGCGGTAATGGCATCCAGCTGTGGTTCAGAGTCCACCCAGCACGTGATGCCCACTGCAGACAGAACCAGCTGTGCAAACTCGCGTTGTTTCTCAGAAGTCTTGTCATTCGCAAACAGGCCGCTGGCTCCGCAGCCTACCAGTGCCGGGGTATTGGGCATGCAGCGCACGATGGCGGCATCGGGCCCGAGCCTGGATTGCATACTGGCAATTGTTATACCTGCCGCAATAGAGATGACCAGCGAACCGTTCTTTTGCACGGCCGCAGCGATACTGCCGGCTGCTTCTGCCATAACCTGAGGTTTCACAGCCAGAATAACGATGTCTGCGCCTTCCACCGCGTTGGCGTTGTCGCTGAACACCGCTACCGGCGCGACTGCACGCAGCCGTTCGAGGCTGTCGGGGAAAGGGTCCGCAGCGCTGATGTGGTGTGCGGGGTGTCCGCTTTCGATCAGGCCGCCGATGATACTGCTGGCCATATTGCCAGCGCCTATAAACGCGATATGCGGTAGGTTTGAGTGTCCGTCTGCCATATGTTTACCGAAGATAAAATAGTCGTGCAGTATACACGGCGCTATGCGTCAATATCACCTGTTGCGAGGGCCGAAAATAGCGGTGCCCACCCGCACCATGGTGGCGCCTTCCATGATAGCCGGTTCCATATCGCCAGACATTCCCATGGAAAGGGTGTCGATATCGGGTGCCAGTGTCTGCAGTTCTGCCAGTGCGGTGCGCAGTTGGCCGAAATCCTGGTGCAGTTGAAGGGTGTCGGCGCCCGCTGCTGGTATTCCCATCAAACCGCGCAATTTAAGGTGTGGCAGCTCACAGACAGTGCGGGCCAACTGCGGTAGATCTTCAAGCGACACGCCGGATTTACTGTCCTCCCCCGATATATTTACCTGCAGGCAGACCTGTAACGGCGCCAGTTCAGGCGGACGCTGGTCGTTGAGCCGCTGTGCGATTTTGGCGCGATCAATGCTGTGCACCCAGTCAAAATGCGGCGCAATGCCAGCCGTCTTATTGGATTGAATTGGGCCGATGAAATGCCAGGTCAACGGCAGGTCGTCGAGATCACTGACTTTCTGCAGCGCCTCCTGCAGGTAACTCTCACCAAAATGTGTCAGGCCACAGGCGTGGGCCGCTCTTATCTCCTGCGCGGAGCGAGTCTTGCTGACGGCGATGATCTGCACGGCACTATTGCCGTTCTGGCTTTTTTCCGCAGCGCGCCTTACCCTTTCTTGCAGCTTTGCTATATTCTTGGGGAGCTGTTGTTCGTTCATGGCGCGGATGTTAGCGGATTTAGCGCCGGGGTGACATCACAATAATATAACGTGGCGGAAGGTCGCAGCCACGGAACTTATCCTGGCCGGGGAGTAGTCGGCGCACAGTGCCGACAGGGGAGAATACAAAGAATGGATATAACGGAATTATTGGCATTCAGTGCCAAGCAGGGCGCGTCTGACCTGCATTTATCGGCGGGATTGCCGCCGATGATTCGCGTCGATGGCGATATTCGACGCATCAACCTGCCGCCGATGGAGCACAAGCAGGTTCACGAGCTTATCTACGACATCATGAACGATAAGCAGCGCAAGGATTACGAAGAATTTCTGGAAACCGATTTTTCCTTTGAAGTGCCGGGTGTTGCACGTTTTCGTGTTAACGCGTTTAACCAGAATCGTGGGGCCGGTGGCGTCTTTCGTACCATTCCCTCCAAAGTACTGACCATGGAAGACCTCGGCATGGGGCAGGTCTTTCGCGATATTTCGATGATGCCGCGCGGCCTGGTACTGGTAACAGGACCTACCGGTTCTGGTAAATCGACCACGCTGGCCGCCATGGTGGATTTTATCAACGACAATAAATACGAGCATATTCTCACCATTGAAGATCCGATCGAATTTGTCCACGAGAGCAAAAAGTGCCTGGTGAACCAGCGCGAAGTACACCGCGATACCATCGGCTTTTCCGAGGCGCTGCGTTCGGCTTTGCGTGAAGACCCGGACATTATTCTGGTGGGTGAGTTGCGCGACCTGGAGACGATACGGTTGGCACTGACTGCGGCGGAAACCGGGCACCTAGTATTTGGTACCCTGCACACCACGTCAGCCGCGAAGACGATAGACCGGGTTATCGACGTTTTCCCGGCAGCGGAAAAATCCATGGTGCGCTCAATGCTTTCCGAATCACTGCAGGCGGTGGTATCGCAAACGCTGCTCAAACGCGCCACCGGTGGGCGGGTCGCGGCGCACGAGATCATGCGCGGCACTTCGGCGATACGGAACCTGATTCGCGAAGATAAAGTAGCGCAGATGTACTCTGCCATTCAGACCGGGCACGCTTTGGGAATGCAAACAATGGATCAGTGCCTTGAGGAACTGGTCGGAAAACGGACTATCACGAAAGAAGTGGCGCGCGAAAAAGCCAGAATGCCGGAAAACTTCTAGGTTTCTATCGCCCTGCTGTAAATTGGGAAGGAACGCCAGTATGAACATCGAGAACTTGCTGCAACGGATGGTAAAGGAAGGTGCCTCCGATGGGTTCATAACCGCACATGCGCCGCCGTGTATCAAGGTCGACGGTCAGATATACCCGATTACCGAGCGGCCGGTAACAGAGGAAGAAGCCCGCGAAATGGTGTTGTCCACCATGCGCGAAGATCAGCAGATCGACTTCCGCAAAAACCATGAATGCAATTATGCTCTGAGCACCAAAGACCTCGGCCGCTTCCGCGCCAGTGCCTTTGTGCAGCGCGGTCAATGCGGTCTGGTCGTGCGCCGTATCCAAACAGACATCCCCACCATTGACGAATTGGGCCTGCCGCCAATTATCAAAGAGCTTGCGATGACCAAGCGCGGTTTGGTGATTTTTGTCGGTGCCACGGGTACGGGTAAGTCGACATCGTTGGCATCCATGGTGGATTACCGCAATCACAATAGCCGTGGCCATATCATCAGTATTGAAGACCCTATCGAATTTATCCATGAGCACGCGGGTTGTATCGTAACGCAGCGCGAGGTCGGCATGGACACCGAATCGTTTGATGTGGCGCTGAAAAATACCTTGCGTCAGGCTCCAGATGTCATACTGATTGGTGAGGTCCGCACAGCGGAAACCATGCAGCAGGCCCTGACTTTCGCTGAAACCGGCCACCTCTGTTTGTGCACCCTGCACGCAAATAACGCCAACCAGGCTTTGGACAGGATACAGAGTTTCTTCCCCGCCGAATTACACAACCAGGTCTGGATGGATCTGTCATTGAACCTGCGCTCGATGGTCGCGCAACAGCTGCTGCCGCGTAAAGACAAGAGTGGGCGCACCCCCGTGGTGGAAGTACTGCTGAATTCTCCGCTGGTGGCCGAGTATATTCGCAAGGGCGAGGTACATTTGATCAAGGACCTGATGTCCAAGTCGACAGAACTGGGTATGCAGACGCTTGATCAGTCGCTGTTGAAAGCGTATGAGGAAGGTAAGATTTCAAAAGAGGACGCAATACGCTTCGCAGACTCTGCCAATGATGTGCGCCTGCAGATAAAAATGATGGACAGGAAAGAGCTGGGCTCAGGTGATAGCCTGGCACTCGCGTCCGCTGATCCCGGTCAGGGTGGTCGCTTCCACAGGCGCTAAAGAGGCTTGCTTCTCTGGCCGTGGCCGCCGCTCAACATGGCTACCCACTCTCTCGCATCAGATACACAGCGGTACCTGTTCGTGTGGGTAGGTTGAGGCGGCGAAGCACCACATTTCTATCGCATAGCGTGTCTTGGTCATACTGCTGTCAACGCCAGTGCGATGTAGGGTCAGCTGGTCAAACAGCAGCGCATCACCGGTTTCAAACACCGGGCGCACAGCGGATTCACCGCCATAGCGTTCAGCCGTCTCATTGCTAACCGCCCAATCGAAAATCTCCGGCCCACCCATTTCGACCAGGTCGTTGAAGCGCCGAGGTATGATATCAAGGCTGGCGGCGTCCTCCCCACAGGGGCTGAGCGCGGTCCAGATATTCAGGGATCGTGTTTCTGTGCCCAGGAAGGCACCATCCTGGTGCCAGCCGGCCAGAGCGCCGGGCTCGGTGCGTCGCAGGGTGGTCTTTTTCGCGGATATCGCCACGCGCTCACCGAAGTAATCCTCCAGCATGCGGTCGAAGCCCACTGCCGATAGCGCATCGAGATGTCGAAACAGCGCGCGCGGAGCATCAACGCCGTGCAGCCCCCCTCCCTGTCTGGCGTAAGACCGTTCGGGGCCGCCAAAGCTGTACTTGTCACTGTGCGTTCTGAAAGGCAGATACCAGGGTGGCATTGGTGTGCGTGGTGTCGGCACTTCTGCGGCACTGTTGAAGGAGTGGTCGATAGCCTCGCGGATACCCTCAGCGACTTTTTTGTCTATCATGCCGCGCACCATCAGTGACCCGTGGTGTGCAATCGCCGAGGTAACAATCTCTGCACATAATTCAGCAGCGGGTATCTCTGGAATGGAGGTCACGCCCGGGAAGTAGTCCGGCAGCGACTTCGGCCAGTCGGGCACGGCAGAGCTTTTTTTGGTGACGCTTGCAAAGGCCTGATGGCGCAATTGCAGCAGCTTTTTTTCGACTTCCGGATGTTCTTCGCGCCGATTCGATTCAGTGAGTACACGAATTGCGTCATCCCAGGACCCCGCCGCAACCAGCGCTTCTGATTGCCGCAATGCACCAGTGATGTCGGGTCTATTAGTGCTGGACTCCATTGAGCGTCTCCAAAATCAATTATCGTCAAGTATAGCCAATTCCATGGGTGGCAACTACAGCCCGCAGGTGGGGTTGCAGCACGCGCATTGGAGACTGTGGTATGGGTTATATTCAGGGGTGGCGGCCAGGATTGTGTGAACAGGCCTCAGGTATTCTCCGCGAGCCAGGTTTGCAGAATAAGCTCGGCGGCAAGACTATCAATGGGCTTACGTTTGTAATCGCCCCGGTGTCCGTGTTCGCGGCTTACCTGCTTCGCTTCAAAGCTGCTCAGCCTTTCATCGACCATCACGACTTCAAGGCCGAGCCGTCCGTGCAGGCGGCGTGAGAACTTGGCGGCCCGCGCGCTCAGTTCACTGGCGCTGCCGTCCATGTTCAGCGGGTCGCCTACTACCAGTAGGTCGGGGCGCCATTCAGCGACCAGGTTTTCGACCAGACGCCAGTCGGGTGAGCCTTCTTTAGCCTTGAGGATGGGAAGGGGGGTGGTGGTACCCATCAGGCAGTTGCCCGTTGCCACGCCGATTTGGGACAGGCCGAAATCGAACGCCATTACTGTGCGACGACCCTGCACTCAGGCGTGTCCCGCCTGGCCTGATATCAGGTTCATATCGATACCCAGTTGTGCGGCAGCCGCGCCCAGGCGCTGGTCGGCGGGGGTAGAGAAAATAACATCGGCGTTGCCCGGCAGGGTTAGCCAGCTATTGTCGGCCAACTCCTGTTCCAGTTGCCCCGCAGCCCAGCCGG
Organism: Halioglobus japonicus; assembly: GCA_902705825.1. Lineage (GTDB taxonomy): Bacteria > Pseudomonadota > Gammaproteobacteria > Pseudomonadales > Halieaceae > Marimicrobium. The sequence goes on from CACSIL010000034.1 coordinate 246,605, forward strand.
CATAACCGAGCGCAATCAGGTGGTCGCTGGGGCCTTCGCCAATGGCGATTGCGCGCAGTATGTCGCGAGACGTTGTCAGGGTGATCTCCGGTGTGACTTTCAGGCTGGCTTCCCAGCTTTTATCGCAATAGCGGTGCAGCACAAAGCCATGATCCATCTGTACAGGGCCTCCGGCCATGACGGGCTCCGAGGAGAAGTCACTACCAGTAGTGATTTGTAAGTGTTCAAAAATCTCGGTGACCGACAGATCCAGCGGACGATTGATGACAATGCCCATGGCACCGCTTTCACCGTGTTCGCAAATATAGGTGATGCTCTGTGAAAAGATTCCCTCGGTCAGGCAGGGCATTGCCAGCAGAAAGTGATCACGCAGAGAATCGCCGCTCTTGGTTGTACTCACGGAGTGTTTTCCGGGCATGTCCGCACAGGTCTCTTCAATGTAAAAACAGAGTGGAAGGATAGCCTACTCTTACGGTGAGCTTAGCTGGTTTTCCTGAAAATGCCACGTGCGAACAATCTCCAGTTTGTCGGTAGTCGCCTTCAACTCGGGTGGAAACGGTGAATATGGGGCCGCCATACGCACGATCTTAATGGCCGCTTCATCCAGAACAGCATAGCCTGAAGAAGACAAAATTTGTATGTCTTCCAGACTGCCGTCATTGCGGATGATCACCAGCATTCGCAGCTCACCATAGAGTCCATAGCGGATAGATGCCTCTGGGTAATACTGGTTCCCCACAGCTTCCAGCCGCTTGCGCCAGTCCAGCAGGTACGCGGCATCGACGGATTGTTTCGCTGATGTGGCAGTCAGGCGTCTCACTCGGGGTTGGTTCGCATCGGTGCGTGTTTCCGCATCCAGCTCTGCCTGCAAGCTGGCGATTTCACGGTTGATTCTCTCGATCTCCGGGCTGATACCGTCGAGTTGGGATTGTTGAGTGCTGGCGTCTGTGGGCTGTGCCGTGACTGCACGGGAAGCCAGGCCGGAGGTGACCAGGGTATCGTATTGCATCGCCGCCTGCTCTTGTGCCATCGGCAGCCGGGCCTGTTGTTCCGAGAGGCTGTCGGATTGTATCGGGTTGTTCGACGTGAGCAGGTTTTTCTCTGCCTCATTGCCGCTACCGGCCTGATTGGCCTGTGCAATGTTGCGGGCATCATCAGGAGCGACAGCGCTCGGTCGGGTGGCTAGAGTGACTTCAATTTGTGGGCTGGTATAGGGCGTCGACAGGCTGGCCTTGAACGAGACCGCAAGAATCAACGCCGCGTGTGCCGCAATTGCGACCAGCACGGCGTTTCGAAATCGCGTCTCTTTTTCATAGCCTGTTTCCAGGTAATACATCGTGGAGTACTAGCGCCTGCTGTTTAATTCCCCGGAGATACAATCCATCAGTTGTCCACCAATGTCCAGATCGTAGGCTGAGTCAATTTCACGAATACAGGTAGGGCTGGTGACATTGATTTCGGTGAGGTAATCGCCTATCACGTCGAGGCCGACGAACAGCAGACCTTTCTCGCGCAAACTCGGGCCCACCTGAGCCGCAATCCATTGATCCCGTTCAGTCAGGGGTTGTGCTTTTCCGGTGCCGCCAGCAGCGAGATTGCCGCGAGTTTCGCCCGCCAGAGGTATGCGCGCGAGGCAGTAGGGGACGGGCTCGCCGTTGATCATCAGTATGCGTTTGTCACCCTTTTCGATCTGCGGAATAAACTGCTGGGCCATGATGGTCTGCTCGCCGTGGTTTGTCAGCATCTCGAGAATGACGCTGACATTGGGGTCGTCCTGTTTCACCCTGAAGATGGCGCTGCCGCCCATGCCGTCCAGCGGTTTGAAGATCGCGTCGCTGTGATGCTGGTGAAACGCTTTGAGTCGCTGCATATCTGCGCTGACCATCACCGGCGGACAACACTGCGGGAACTGTGTTGCAAATACCTTTTCGTTGCAGTCGCGCAGACTTTGACAACGGTTGACGATCAGTGTGCCCTTGCGTTCCGCCGCTTCGAGAATATACGTGCTGTAAATGTACTCATTGTCAAAAGGCGGATCCTTACGCATCAGGATGACGTCCAGTTGATCGAGGTCGCCGTCCTGGGCTTCGGCCAGTGAGAACCAATTCTGTGCGTCACGCTGTACGGTAAGCTTCGCCATGCGTGCACGCGCGGTTCCCTGTTCAAGGTACAGATCGCGCTGCTCCATGTAGAACAGCTCCCAGCCCCGGTCCTGTGCCGCCCAGAGCATGGCCATGGTGGTATCTTTCTTGTAGTTAATTTTGGCGATGGGATCCATCACCACGCCCAGTTTGATGGTCATTGCGCTCACTCTCCTGCCCCGCGGGCCTGCTAACTTACGCAAAGGCGCTGATGGGTGCAAGCAGAGGACGTGGCAGAGTCGGTGGCGCCACCAGGGAAAGGCAGGCCCCGTCGCATCCTTTTAGGGCAGCAAGGCAGGCTGTTTAAAGGGTAACGACCGCTAGCAAAAAACTCGAGATTTATAAAGGTTTTTCCGTTTGGATAATGGACTCTGTGCTGAACTGTGACTAAGATCACGTTATCCAGGCCTCCCGCAGTGAAGAAGAGGCCGGTGGATATTGTGGTATCAGCTCGTCACTGATGAGGCTCCGTTTGAGAGCCCGCTACAGACTTCCCCCAACATGTACAAAATCTGACATCCCTGCCGGGCATGGAATGGCGTGCCGGTGCGATATTTCATCACCCGTGTTTGGGTGATCGAACATTCAAGGAGGTGGATAAAGTGACTGAAGACGAGTTGAGCTCAGCGTACAGGCGCACGGTTAAGGAAACACTACTGCTGATGCTAAGCGGTATTTTGGCTGTGTCTGTCACGCTGTTGGCCTACAGGCGGCTGCTCGACAGTAACTGGACCCTTGCCCCGGTTGATACGGGCTTCGTGGCTATCATGTTGCTGCTGTTTCTGTTCGTCTATGTCGGGCGCAAGACACGTGCCGCGAGCATTCTGATAGCGCTTGGGTTTATCGGTGCCTCGCTGATTTCCGTTCTGCTACTGGGTGAAAGTGAGATTTTCTGGGCGTTTCCCGCTCTTATGGTCGCCTACTTTATGCTGGACGCGCGACAGGCAACGATACTCACTGGGGGTTTTGCCGGCTGTTTTCTCGCGATTGTCTGGGATGATTTATCTGCGATAGAGATCATCAAAATCTGGCTGGCGCTGGTTGTTACCGTATTGCTGGCGAACGCATTTTCCTTGACGAATCGTCGCCAGATGGAAGAACTTCGCCGCACAGTGCATCTGGACCCGCTGACCGGTGCCGGTAATCGACGCGCGCAAGACCTCAAGCTTGAATCTACAGTGGCAATATTCCGTCGCCACCATAGCCCCGCCAGCCTGTTGATGATCGATATCGACCACTTCAAACGCATCAATGACACGCGCGGCCATATGGTCGGGGATCAGGTATTGATTGCCATCACTGAACTGATAGGCGGTAACACGCGAGCCACAGAAAGCCTCTATCGCTGCGGCGGCGAAGAGTTTGTGCTGGTTGCTGAGCAGACCGAACTGAAAGCCGCTGTAGGTTTGGCGGAAAAGGTGCGCAGACTGGTTGAGCAGGAAACCTTTTTGGCGGGCATACAGGTAACAGTGTCGATTGGCGTTGCTCAACTGCAATCCGAAGAAGACAGGGAGGCGTGGTTGAGCCGAGCTGATGCAGCGCTCTATCGCGCCAAAGGGCAGGGGCGCAATCGTGTCATAGTCGCAGGAGCTCCAAAAGTGTCGCGACTCCCCACCGTGCAACGCAGTGATGAACCGGAAGCCATGCCGGTGTTGGTGTCCCATTCAATGTAGAGCGTTCCATTGATATTGGTGGCCAATGCACCCAATTTGTATGGACGCTGATAAAAACGCCGTAGCATTGCAACTGGACAAGCCGTTCAGCACGGTCGAGTCGTCGATTCATGTCCGTGGATTGCTACTACCCGGTGTATATCCGTTGCGGTTGGTGGTGTCGATGTCGCTGGCAATCACAGTCAACCGGCCCTGGTGAGTTTTATGCTCGATAAGCCGACCACGCTGTGGCAGGTATTTCGCAGCAGGCTGGCAGCGGTGCTGAAGCTCCTGTCCGACGTCCTGAAGTGTTAGTTTAGGTACACTCATGGGTGCGCCGTGGCATCGCGATGGTGGCCGTATTCCAAAATTGCCTGTAACCGCTGCGCAGCGCCCATTGACCAGGCATGATATCCCCCGCAAAATCGGTTGCTGACGGGGGTTACACTGCTAACCGTGAATGAGGCAATATGGCGGTTGCAGTTGCCCCGAAAGCCGATTGATCGATACGTGTGCGCACTAGACGGGTACACAAGAGACAGGTACAAAGCAGATGGCCTCAATTACCAGTTTTGTAAGCGATATCAAGGGTGTTAAGCCACTTCAGGCGTTGCGCTCGATGCGTGCATTGATTGCCGACCCGGACAGCACCGGCGAGGTATTCAAAATCATTGAGGCATTGAAAGGCGGCAGTCTGGCCCGCGCCCTGACGCGTTTGGAGTCCACGCCGGAAGGTCGGGCGTTGTTGCAGAACAAACCCGATATTCTGCCGATTTTGAATGACCGCGAAGCGCTGCGGGCCATGCCTGAGGGCAGTGTCGGCCGCGCGTATCTCAAATTTGTGGAGTCACAGTCCCTCAGCGCCGATGGCCTGGTTGCGGCCAGTGAAGAGGTGCCTCGCGGGCGCGGTCTGGACGAGGACGAAATGTGGCTGGGCAACCGCTTGCGCGATATACACGATTTGCAACATGTGATGTGCGGTTACGGTCGCGATCAGCTGGGCGAACTGTGCCTGCTGTCGTTCATGGTCACACAGACGCCCAATCGCGGTATAGCCTTTATCGTTTATATGGGCAGGCGCAAGGCGCGCCAGGCAACGCAGCTATTTTCCGTAGATGACTGTATTGAGGAAGGTCGTCGCATCGGCGAGGCTGCAACGTGGTTTGCCACCGTTCATTGGGAAGAGCGCCTCGCCGAGCCGCTGGACCAGCTGCGCAGCGAGCTGGGTATATTAAAACCCACGCTTTATCGGAATGCGTTGCGCAGCATCGCCGACCTGGATTCAGCTGTCAGCGCTGCCTAGCTGCAGGGCCAGCGAGCCGCCAGTGCGCGAATGACGGCATCAATGGATGCCTCTGATTCGTATTGGGGGTTCTCCTGCATAAAGCTGACGAATGCCTCGACACCTTGTTGCCGTGTTGTTCCGGCAGGTGCGCACACCAGATCTCTATTGATGTTGGTGCCGGCAAGCGCCTGATGATAGCGGATGGCGCCTTCAAAAAAACCGTAGCAGAAGCCCAGATTGGCTGAACTATCTGCATCGGAGGGCGCTACGGTACAAACTTTGACCAGAGCACCGGCTGAGCCGAGGGTTATATCCTCGGGAGCGGACTCATTGGCCGAGGCAAATGCCTGGGCTGGAGCCAGGCTGATAGAGCCCCCGACTACTATGCTCAATATGCCAATCCATCGCCGTGCTGTCATTGCTGTCTCTCCTATACCCGTTGGGCTTGTGCGTGCCTGAAATTTTAGTGTGCGAGCCGATCTACTAATTAGTAGTCCGAGCTGCCCGCCGCTTCCTGCTTCAGCTGGTCGTTTTCCTGTTGCAGCCGGGCGTTTTCCGCATCTGCGTCCTCGCGTTTGTTGTACTGGTCGTAGATATACCCGCCCGCCGCGCCGACAGCGGCGCCAATGGCGGCACTTTCACGGCTGGTTCCGAGTATCGCACCGCCAAGGGCGCCGATGGCGGCGCCAGCGCCGGTTCGCTCCTGCGTTTCATTCATAGCGCAGCCGCTGGCAAGCGCGGTAAGCAGGACGGTGAATGCCGCAACCCGGCGGACTGACGTTCCTGTTGATTGGGGGGCTTTTGCGGTGTCGTTGGTGTGCATCATAGTGATCTCCTTCGATAGCTGCGGTCATGCAGTTTCCTACTCGAGTCCCCAGTCTAGCAAAGTGCTGCAGTTGCGTGCACCCCACCTGGCGTGTAGTGAGGGAGACACATCTGTGCCGGGTGACTTAGAATGGCTGCCTTGAACTGTATTTACAAACTCTGGAGAGCAAGGTGAGCATTGCCGGTATCTATTTATTTCTGGCGCTGTTGAGCGTCATTAGCGTCGCAGCTGCCTGCATAAAGGCGCGACGTCTGTACTGGATGGTGCCGGTATACTTTTTCCTCGCTTGGCTCTGTGGTGAGCTGGCTCTGCTGCATTTGATCTGGCAGGTATCCCTGACGGCATTGTTGGCATTCTTTGGTGCGTTGTCAGAGCCCTTGGCACAGGTCGGGTTGGGCTTTTTTGCCCTGTCCTGGCTGGGGCTGGTTTATCTGCATTGCCAGTCGATGGATACGCCCCGCCATCTGCGCCCTGCATTAAAGCGTGCGCTGGGAGACGATTATCGGTTTGATATTCCTGCGGAGCGGCGCAAGCTTTTGCGCGATGATATTCGCTCGCAAGACTGGCTGCGGCCATTTCACTTTAAACGTGACGGCGTGCAGCAACACCGTGACATCGCTTACGGCGACGCCGGTAAGCGTAATCTGCTGGATATATACCAGCCAGATGAGGCGCGGGAGGGCGGCTTTCCCGTGTTGTTGCAGGTACACGGTGGCGCCTGGCTTATTGGAGAGAAGGAACAGCAGGCCAAGCCGCTGATGTATCACATGGCACAGCGCGGCTGGTTGTGTGTGGCGATTAACTACCGACTGAGCCCGAAGGCGGCCTTTCCCGCACATATTATCGATGTGAAGAAAGCTATCGCATGGATAAGAGAACACGTCAGCGAATACGGCGGCAACCCGGATTTCATTGCGATTACCGGGGGCTCGGCCGGCGGGCATCTGAGCTCACTGGCCGCGCTGACTCCAAACCGTAGCGAATGGCAGCCCGGTTTTGAGGAGGTTGATACGAGCGTCCAGGCCGCAGTACCCCTATACGGCGTCTACGATTTTCGCGATCGACACGGTATTCGCGGTGAGATGTCCATGAGCGACATGATTGCAGAAAAGGTTATCCAGTGCTCTCAGGCTGACAATCCCGAGCTTTGGGATATGGGGTCGCCGCTCAGCCATGTCGCGGCGGATGCCCCTGCGATGTTTGCCATACAGGGTACACACGATTCGCTGGTATGGGTGGAGGAGGCGCGGGTTTTCGTCGATGCGCTGCAAAATGTATCGAATCAACCCGTGGCTTACGCCGAGTTGCCCGGCGCGCAACATGCGTTTGAAATCTTTCACTCGGTGCGAACTGATCACACGGTGAATGCTATCGGCGACTTTCTGGAGTGGACACACGCCCGGTGGCAGCGCGAATAAGGCGCGTTATCCCGGTGTCATATCACCCCAGTATGCCTGCAGGATAGCGATAGCGGCCAGCGGCGCAGTTTCCGTGCGCAATACTCTGGGGCCCAATCGCAACGCGGTGTATCCGGCCTGTTCTGCCGCTGTAATTTCGGCCTCGCTCAGCCCGCCCTCCGGGCCCACTAATAACGCGATGCTGCCCGGGCTGCTGCGCGATGCATCGATTGTGTCCGCGCGGTGGTGCAGGACAAATTTCTGCTCAGCCACCGTGGAGCCCAGCCACTGTTCAGCGCTTTGCAGCGCATGAATCTCAGGTGGCCGGTTGCGCCCGCACTGTTCGCAGGCGCTGATCGCGATCTGTTGCCAGTGCTGGATTTTTTTTGTCGCCCGTTCGCCCGACAGTTTCACACCGGTATGCTCGGTGAGTAACGGTGTCAGGGCGGTTACCCCAAGTTCGGTAGATTTTTGTATCAGCCAGTCCATACGCTCACCGCGAGAGACGGCTATGCCGAGGTGGATGGCCAGCGGAGATTCACTTTCGATCTCGCGGTGCTCACCGGTGCGCACCTCAACCTGTTTTTTGTCGACGGCGGTAATTTCGCCGGGGTATTCACCACCGTGTCCGTCGAACAATATCAGGTGATCACCCACTCCCAGACGCAGCACGCGCGCCAAATGACGGCTGGGGCCGGGCTCCAGACCTACCGTAGTATGACTGCCGAGTTTCTGGGTGCTGTAGATACGGGTTATACGCATGGCGTTGCAGCCCGGTGGGTAAGGCCTGGGCTAGAGGCCCAGGTTATTAAAGATTTCTCGTGTCGGTTCTATCTGGTTCATGGTGTAAAAATGGATGCCGGGGGCACCGCTGTCCAGCAGCGTCTGACATAGCTGCGTGACCACCTCAATACCAAACGCCCTGATGCTATCCTGGTCATCGCCAAATGCCTCTATGCGCTGACAGATCCACCGCGGAATTTCCGCGCCACTGTTGCGCGAAAAACGCTGCAGATTGGCAAAATTGGTGATCGGCATGATGCCCGCGTATATGGGCTTGTCGATACCGATAGCCGAGCACTGATCGAGAAAATAGAAGTAGGCTTCTACATTGTAGAAGTACTGGGTGATAGCGCTGTTGGCACCGGCATCGAGTTTGGCTTTGAGGAAGCGTATGTCGCTGTCATAGCTTTTGGCTTCCGGGTGTGTCTCCGGGTAGGCCGCTACCTCGATCTCGAAGTGATCTCCGCTGCGCTCGCGCACAAATTCCACCAGCTCATTGGCGTACACCAGTTGCGCGGCACCACCGGTCCCCGAGGGGATATCGCCCCGCAGAGCGACCAGGCGTTTAATGCCCCTGTCGCGGTAGGTGTCAAGCAGTGTTGCCACGGCTTCAGCATCATCCCCACCAAAGCTGAGGTGAGGAGCGACATCAATGCCGTCCTCCCTGAGCGCGGAAACAACACCCAGCGTGGAATCGCGGGTGCTGCCGCCGGCGCCATATGTCACCGAGAAAAACTCGGGACCCAGGGCATTCAGGGCGGGCGTTACCTCGGTCAGCAGTTTTTGCGTGCCGGCCTCAGTTTTGGGCGGGAAAAACTCGCAGCTGATGCGCTGTTTTTGCGCTGCCATTGCTGATAGTCCCTTAGTACTTATAGCTGTCGGGCTTGTAGGGGCCATCCGGGCTGACCTTGATGTAGTCCGCCTGTTCTGGGGTGAGGCGAGTCAGTACTGCACCAAAGCCGCCGATCATGTGCGCCGCAACTTCCTCGTCCAGCTTCTTCGGCAGTACTTCTACTGACAGTGCCGCCGGCTTCATGTTGGGCTCAAGATCAGCGAACTTGCGTTCGTACAGGTAAATTTGCGCCAGTACCTGATTCGAGAATGAGCCATCCATGATGCGCGATGGGTGACCAGTAGCGTTGCCAAGGTTTACCAGACGACCCTCGGACAGCAGGATCAGGTAGTCGTTGGCGTCTTTATCGCGGTAGATCTTGTGCACCTGTGGTTTAACTTCTTCCCACTCCCAGTTGCGACGCATAAATGCGGTATCAATTTCGTTGTCAAAGTGGCCGATGTTGCACACGACTGCATTTGGCTTGAGCGCTTTGAGCATGTTGGAGTCACAGACCTTATAGTTTCCGGTAGTGGTGACCACCAGGTCGGTTGAGGACAACAGATCGCGATTGATGCTCGCCTCGGTGCCGTCGTTAACACCATCGATGAACGGCGATACAACTTCAAAACCGTCCATGCAGGCCTGCATCGCGCAGATCGGATCAATCTCGGATATTTTGACAATCATGCCTTCCTGACGCAGCGATTGAGCGGAGCCTTTGCCCACATCACCGTAGCCAATAACCAGCGCTTTTTTGCCGGCCATCAGGTGGTCTGTGCCGCGCTTGATAGCGTCGTTCAGGCTGTGGCGACAGCCGTACTTGTTGTCGTTCTTGGATTTGGTGACTGAATCGTTAACGTTGACGGCTGGCACCTTCAGGGTACCGTGCTCCAACATCTCCTGCAGACGGTGCACGCCTGTAGTGGTTTCCTCAGTGATACCGTGGATCTTGTCGAGCATGGCGGGATATTTGTCGTGCAGCATAGCGGTCAGGTCGCCGCCGTCATCAAGCACCATGTTTGCATCCCAGGGCTCGCCATCCTTGAGGATAGTCTGCTCGAGACACCAGTCGTACTCTTCTTCAGTTTCACCCTTCCATGCGAACACGGGCACACCCGCCGCGGCGATAGCGGCCGCAGCGTGATCCTGTGTAGAGAAAATATTGCACGAAGACCAGCGGACTTCCGCGCCCAGCTGAGTCAGTGTTTCGATCAGCACGCCGGTCTGGATGGTCATGTGAATACAGCCGAGAATTTTTGCGCCCTTCAGTGGCTGACTGGCAGAGTATTTCTCGCGCATCGCCATCAGTGCAGGCATTTCGCTTTCGGCGATATCCAGCTCGCGGCGGCCCCACTGGGCCAGTGAAATATCGGCGACTTTGAAGTCTTCTTTCTGTTCTACGTTTTCTGCTTTACTCATGATTCTTTCCTTTGGGCTGTGGCCCGTTTAATCCTACTGAATCGTCACGGCCTGTTCTGCAAGCCGAGTCAGCCACCTCAGGTCGGCACTGCGCAGCGCCAGCCTGAGGTATCGCCTATTACTTGGCCGCTTTCTTAAGCGCAGCCGCCTTGTTCTTCTTCTCCCAGGTGAATTCTTTATCTTCACGCCCAAAGTGGCCATATGCCGCTGTCTTGCGGTAGATAGGACGCTTCAGGTTGAGCATTGCAATAAGGCCCTTCGGACGCAGGTCAAAGTGCTCGCGTACCAGGTCTGCAATGCTGGCGTCGGAAATTTTACCGGTGCCGAATGTGTCGATAGAGATGGAGGTCGGCTCGGCGACACCAATCGCATAGGACACCTGAATTTCACAGCGATCTGCGAGGCCCGCAGCGACAATGTTTTTGGCGACATAGCGGCCAGCGTAGGCTGCCGAGCGGTCAACTTTGGAGGGGTCCTTGCCGGAGAATGCACCGCCACCATGACGCGCCATGCCGCCATAGGTGTCGACAATGATCTTGCGTCCGGTCAGACCGCAGTCGCCCACGGGGCCGCCGATAATAAACTGGCCAGTGGGGTTGATGTGGTACTTGGTGCGCCTGTGCAGCCACTCTTCCGGCAGTACATCCTTGATCACGTGCTCCAGAACCTGCTTGCGAATTTCTCTCTGGCTGACGCCTTCATCGTGCTGGGTAGACAACACCACGGCGTCGATAGCGACCGGCTTGCCGTTTTCGTAACGCAGGGTCACCTGGCTTTTGGCATCGGGTCGCAGCCAGGGCAGTGTGCCATTTTTGCGCAGCTCGGCCTGGCGTTCTACCAGACGGTGTGAATAGTAGATTGGAGCCGGCATCAGCACTTCGGTCTCATTGGTGGCATAACCGAACATCAGGCCCTGGTCGCCAGCGCCCTGTTCGTGGTCCTTGCTCTCATCCACGCCCATGGCGATATCCGGTGACTGGTTGCCGATGGCGTTCAGTACCGCACAGGATGCGCCGTCAAAGCCAACATCGGAGCTGTTGTAGCCGATATCGAGAATGGTTTGGCGGATGGTGTCTTCCAGATCCATATTGGCTGAGGTGGAAACTTCACCGGCGACGATAGCCATACCGGTTTTAACCATGGTTTCGACCGCAACACGTGCGTTTTTGTCCCTTTTTAAAATGTAGTCCAGTATCGCATCGGATATCTGGTCAGCCATTTTATCGGGGTGTCCTTCGGACACGGATTCAGAAGTAAAAAGAGTGTACTCGCTCATAAATTTATCCTTATATAAAAAATTTTCAGGCCCGGCCAAACAGCCGTACCTGTACTTGAAAACCATTGCGCTGAGCCAGATACTCGCTGGCCATTTCAGTCAGCCCCGCATCCTCTGCCCATTGCGCCAACGCCTGCGGATCGAAACCCAACCACAAATCACCGCAATTTTCCCTGGCCCAGCCCTGATCGTGGTTGCACAGATCAGTCACCAGCACTACACCGTTGGGCGCCAGGTATGCGGCCACGTCCCGCAGTACTTCGCCGGGTGCCGGCGTGTGGTGCAGTACCATATTGATAACGACACAATCAGCTTGCAGCCCTTGTAATTGCTCACTGCGGGTATCGTCGAGAATAAAGTCGACGTTCTTTAGTTCGGCGGCCGCGGCCTTGTCGCGTGCCTGTGCCAACATGCCAGGCGCATTGTCCAGTGCCACTACCCGCTTAAACTGCGAAGCCAATTCCAGCAGGAAGGAGCCATCTCCCGGCCCCACCTCCAGAACGGTGTCGCGGTTCAGCAATGGTGCCCCCGCCAATATTTGAGCTACCACATCAGCGTATTGCTCATAACTGGCAATTAAATCCTGCTGTTCGTGAAATTTGCTAGCGTTGAGCCGGAAAAAGTTGCTGGAATTTTCTTCGCGTTGCCGGTGCAGGGCCTCCAGCCGACTTTGGATATCCTCTGGCAGGTCAATGGCATCCACGGCTTCAAAAATACTGTGCTGCAGTGCTTCCAGATCGGGGTGCTGGCCCAGCTCACTGCGGCGATAAAAAATGGAGTTTGCCTCGCGCCGGGCGGCCACAAGGCCGGCGCTCGCCAGTACCTTCAGGTGGTGGCTGAGAGCCGGTTGACGGATATTGAAGATGGCGCACAATTCAGAAACGCCGAAAGAATCTTTGCGCAATACACGCAAAACCAGCAGGCGCAGGGTATCCGCGCTGGCTTTGCACAGGTTGGTGAGCGCAGTCAGGTGTGGATCTGACTGCGGCTGCTCCGGTATCGGAGCCACCAGTTTTGCGGCAGTTATCGAAGGCATGGCGCGGGAGTTTAGCAGGCCCCTTCACCTATATCAAAATATTTTGATATAGTACTGCGAGGCCCGTCACAACAAACTATTTGGCGTGGGAGGCTAATTAATTGCCTATTTGTTTGCCGTTCGTGCGCGCTTACGCGAAAATGGCGGCCCATTTTGGTCCCACCCTATTACTTCCGTTACGGAGAACCCGATGTCGTCCGCCCGTACCAGACTTGCCAATGCTATCCGCGTCCTCAGCATGGACGCTGTCCAGAAGGCCAAAAGCGGCCACCCAGGTGCCCCTATGGGAATGGCGGATATCGCCGAGGTGCTTTGGAATGATTACCTGAGGCACAACCCGCAGAACCCTTCGTGGTCTGGCCGCGACCGGTTTGTGTTGTCCAATGGCCACGGTTCGATGCTCATTTATTCGCTGTTGCATCTGTCGGGTTACGACCTGCCGATGTCAGAGATACAGAATTTTCGACAGCTGCACAGCAAAACACCGGGCCACCCTGAATTCGGTTATACCCCTGGCGTGGAAACCACCACCGGCCCGCTGGGCCAGGGTCTGGCCAATGCGGTGGGTATGGCACTGGCTGAAAAAGTACTGGGAGCACAGTTCAACCGCCCCGGGCATGAAGTGGTAGACCACAACACCTATGTGTTTCTCGGTGACGGCTGCCTGATGGAGGGGATATCTCACGAGGCCAGCTCGCTTGCCGGTACGCTGGGGTTGGGCAAGCTGGTGGCGTTCTACGATGATAATGGCATCTCTATCGACGGCGAGGTCGAAGGCTGGTTTACCGACGACACGCCCGGGCGTTTCCGCGCTTACGGCTGGCAGGTGATCAGTGACGTGGACGGTCATGATGCTGACGCAATCAAGGCGGCAATAGATGAAGCCCGTGGCGACAGCGCGCGGCCAACCCTGATTTGTTGCAAAACGATCATCGGCAAGGGCTCGCCCAACAAACAGGGCACGGAGTCGGTACACGGCGCGGCACTGGGAGAAGAAGAAGTTGCGGCCACTCGAAAAGCACTCGGCTGGGAGCAGGGCCCTTTTGATATCCCCGACGATATTTATGCCGGATGGAATGCACAGTCGCGCGGCAGTGAGTTGGAACAAGCGTGGGATAACGCAATGGCGGCTTACACCGAGGCGCATCCGGATCTCGCCGCAGAGCTGCGTCGACGCCTGGCAGGAGAGCTGCCCGCAGGCTTCTCCGCACAGGCCGACGACTATATAGCAAGCTGCCAGCGCGAAGGGGCGAGCATTGCTTCGCGCAAGGCATCAGAGAACTGTCTTAACAGCTATGGGCCGCTCCTGCCGGAACTGCTCGGTGGCTCAGCTGACCTGGCGGGTTCCAACCTGACGATCTGGAGTGGATCAAAGGGTGTAACGGCCGATGACGCAAGTGGGAACTACGTCTACTACGGTGTGCGGGAGTTCGCGATGGCAGCGATCATGAACGGCATCGCCCTGCACGGCGGCTTTATTAACTATGGCGCGACCTTCCTGATATTCATGGAGTACGCCCGCAATGCAGTGCGCATGGCGGCGTTGATGAAGCAGCAGTCTATTTTTGTGTTCACCCACGATTCTATCGGCCTGGGTGAAGACGGCCCCACGCACCAGCCAGTCGAGCAGTTAACTTCGCTGCGTACCACGCCGAATATGCAGACGTGGCGCCCCTGTGATGCGGTGGAGTCTGCAGTGGCCTGGAAAGCTGCGATAGAGCGCCGCGACGGGCCATCGGCTCTGATCTTTTCGCGTCAGGGTTTGCCGCATCAGGCGCGCAGCGACCAGCAGCTAGCGGATGTCGCACGCGGCGCCTATGTGCTCAAGGATTGTGAGGGTTCTCCCGAAGCCATCCTGATTGCCACGGGCTCCGAGGTGCAACTGGCGATGTCGGCTGCCGAAGAACTGGCGGGCAAAGGCAGACGGGTGCGTGTGGTCTCCATGCCCTGTGCTGAGTTGTTCGAGCAGCAAGACGCGCAGTATCGAGAGGCGGTGTTACCCAGCGATGTTCTGGCCCGTGTAGCGGTTGAAGCGCTGCACGCGGATTACTGGTACAAGTACGTGGGGCTGGACGGGCGAGTGGTCGGCATGACCACCTTTGGCGAATCCGCGCCCGCCAGTGACCTGATGCAGTACTTTGGCTTCACGACAGAGAATGTTGTCGCGACTGTCGAAGACATACTGCTCTAGAGCGTATTGCTATGCTGCGTCTGGCTATCAATGGCTATGGCCGTATTGGTCGCAGCATTCTTCGTGCGCTTTACGAAAGTCCGCTGCGCAATGAGATGGCAATCTTCGCGATCAACGAGCTGGCGGACGCTGGCACGGTATTACACCTCACTCGCTATGATTCCACTCACGGGCGTTTCTCGCTGCCGCTGGCCGGTGACAGTGAGCAGTTGTGTGTGGACGGCGATACGATCGCGCTGCTGAACCACCAGCAGATAGATGCCCTGCCCTGGAAATCGCTGGGCGTTGATATTGTGCTGGAATGTACCGGGGCGTTTTCCGACCGCGCGACAGCAGAGCAGCATTTGCAACAGGGTGCAGACAGGGTGCTGTTTTCCCAGCCCGCGCAACCCGACGTCGATCAGACCGTGGTGTATGGCGTGAATCATAGGGAGCTCAGTGCTGAGCATCGCATTGCGTCCAACGCCTCCTGCACCACCAACGGTATTCTGCCGATCATCAAGGCTCTCGATGATGCCGTAGGCATTGAGATGGGCACTATCACTACAATTCATTCTGCGATGAACGATCAGCCAGTACTGGATGCCTATCACAATACGGATTTGCGCAAAACGCGGGCCGCTTCCCAGTCTATTATTCCCGTCGATACTGAGCTGGCCAAGGGCATTGAGCGCATTCTGCCTAAAATGGCCGGGCGCTTCACCGCACAGGCGCTGCGGGTGCCAACGCTCAACGTTTCGGCGTTGGATTTGACCGTGCAGACGCAACAGGATACCGATGTAGCCACTATCAATCGAATTCTGCGAGAGGCGTCACACTCTAATTTCGACGGCGTACTTGGCTATACCGAGGAGCTTCTGGCATCCTGTGATTTTAATCACGATCCGCGCTCCAGTATTGTCGATGCCAACCAGACACGCGTCAGCGGCAAGCGTCTGGTAAAGGTGCTCACCTGGTTTGACAACGAATGGGGCTACGCCAATCGCATGCTGGATGTCGCGAAGTGCTGGCACGCCGCCGCACGTTAGGGAACATAAAAGTTAGCAGGGAAACTAGACGTATGACGCTTAAAGTTCATCTGATGCAGGACTTGGACCTGCGCAGCCAACGCGTATTGATCCGCGAAGATCTTAATGTGCCCATCAAAGAGGGGGTCGTCACCAGTGATGCCCGTATTCGAGCGGCTCTGCCAACCATAGAGGCTGCGGTGGCCGCCGGTGCGAAAGTCATTCTGATGTCGCATCTGGGTCGCCCGGTGGAGGGTGAGTTCGATCAGGCATTTTCACTAGCACCGGTAGCGGAGCATTTATCGGGTCTACTCGGCAAGCCTGTCTCGCTGGTGTCTGATTGGCGCGGTGGCGTGGAGCTGGCAGATGGCGAAGTGGCGCTGCTGGAAAACGTGCGTTTTAATTCTGGCGAGAAAAAAGACGATGAGGCGCTGTCTCGTGCCTATGCGGCGCTGTGCGATATTTTCGTAATGGATGCCTTTGGCACCGCGCACAGGGCGCAGGCATCTACTCACGGTGTGGCGAAGTTTGCGCCGGTGGCGTGTGCCGGGCCACTGCTGGCTGGAGAGCTGCGCGCCCTGACGCAGGCCTTGTCCAACCCCGCCCGCCCTCTGGTGGCAATTGTGGGTGGCTCGAAGGTATCAACCAAGCTTGAGGTACTGGAATCGTTGTCTGAGAAAGTGGATCAGCTGGTGGTCGGCGGTGGTATTGCCAACACGTTTCTGGCTGCCAGTGGCAGCCCGGTGGGCAAATCCCTGTGTGAACATGACCTGATCCCGATCGCCCAGGCTTTGATGCAAAAAACCGAGATACCGTTGCCTGTTGATGTCGTGACTGGAAAGGCTTTCGCTGAGGACACACCGGCCAGCCTAAAGGCTGCGGGTGATGTGGCAGACGATGATATGATTTTTGATATCGGGCCGCAGGCGGCGCAACAGATTGCGGATATTCTCAAAAATGCGGGCACGATTTTATGGAATGGGCCGGTCGGCGTATTCGAGTTTGATCAGTTCGCCGAGGGCACCAAAACCCTGGCTCGTGCGATCGCGGACAGCCCGGCATTTTCACTGGCTGGCGGGGGAGATACCCTGGCGGCCATAGACAAATTTGAAATCGCAGACAGAGTTTCGTATATCTCCACCGGCGGTGGTGCTTTCCTGGAGTACGTCGAAGGAAAAACACTGCCCGCAGTCGCGATGCTTGAACAACGCGCCGGTGGCAAATAAGCGTAAACTCGCTGCTGCCTCCATTGAAATTTTAAGAGTTAAAGGATAACTATCATGGCATTAATCAGTTTGCGTCAGTTACTGGATCACGCCGCCGAACACAATTACGGCGTGCCCGCTTTCAACGTCAACAACCTGGAGCAGACCCGCGCCATCATGGAGGCAGCTGATGCCACCAACTCTCCTGTCATCATGCAGGCCAGTGCGGGTGCCCGCAAATACGCAGGCGCGCCTTTTCTGCGCGCGATGATGGAAGCGGCGATGAATGAATTTCCGCACATTCCGGTGGTTGTGCATCAGGATCACGGTGTGTCGGCCGGTGTGTGCCAGCGTTCTATCCAGCTGGGCTTCAGTTCCGTGATGATGGACGGGTCGCTGGGTGAAGACGGCAAAACTCCAATGGATTATGACTACAATGTGGCAGTGACGCGTGCGGCGGTAGAAATGGCGCATGCCTGCGGTGTTTCTGTAGAGGGCGAGCTCGGCTGCCTGGGTTCTCTGGAGACCGGTGAAGCCGGTGAGGAAGACGGCATCGGTGCTGCGGGTATATTGACTCACGATCAGATGCTCACCGATCCTGAAGAGGCCGCGAGTTTTGTCAAAGCCACCGGCGTGGATGCACTCGCTATCGCTTGCGGCACCAGTCACGGTGCCTACAAATTTACGCGTCCACCCACTGGCGATATTCTCGCGATTGACCGGATTAAAGACATCCATTCGCGCATCCCCAATACCCACCTGGTGATGCACGGTTCCTCTGCGGTGCCGCAGGACTGGCTGGCCATCATCAACGAGTTCGGCGGAGAGATCCCAGAGACTTACGGTGTGCCGGTAGAGCAGGTACAGGAAGGTATCCGTCACGGCGTGCGCAAGGTAAATATAGATACTGACCTGCGGTTGGCATCAACCGGTGCGATACGTCGCTTTCTTGCGCAAAATCCGGCGGAGTTTGATCCGCGCAAATATCTGGCGCAAACCATCACCGCGATGAGGGACATCTGCATCGCGCGCTACGAAGCATTCGGTACGGCTGGCAACGCCGACAAGATCAAGGTGCGCTCACTCGATGATATGCAGCGGGCCTATGAATCCGGGGAGCTGACACCCGCCGTGAATTGACGGGCGGCGTGGTGTCGACACCGGAGCAACTGCAGGCGCTTCGCGAACAGCTGCCAACCCTTGGCGCCGGATTGCCGGCGCCGCCGGAACTGGCAGCGTATTGTCAGTACTACGGCATCGATTTTACGACGCGCTATCCATCTGTCACACACGAAGTCGGGCACATCACATCAGGGGACTACACTCTGGCTGTGCACCAATGGTGCGTGCCTGCCGCACGCGCGAATCTGCTGGTGCTGCACGGGTACTTCGATCACACGGGGTTGTTCAGCAAGTTAATCGACTGGGGTCTGGCGCATCATTGCAATGTGCTGATCTTTGATCTGCCCGGCCACGGGCTGTCCAGCGGAGACCCTGCTGTCATTGATGACTTTGGCGATTACAGCCGTGCGATTGACGATGTGCTGCGCGCGGCGAGCCTGCCTGTCTTACCGCTGTGGGTAATGGCGCAGAGTACAGGCGGTGCTGCGCTGGTGGATTACGCCCAAAAATACGACTGGCCGTTCGCGGCAACGGTATTACTGGCACCATTGGTGCGCCCTGCCGGTTGGCGTTGGGTGAGCCCGGTGCAACGTGTTCTGAGTGTGTTTACAGACAGCATTGGGCGCACCTTTGCCGTCAATTCTTCCGACCGTGAATTCCTCGCATTTATCAAGCGAGACCCCTTACAGTGTCATCGTATTTCACTGCGCTGGTTAGCGGCGCTGCGCCGTTGGTTGGGTGACTTGCAGCCGCATGATCTGGGCGTGGGCCCCGCGCTCGTCATTCAGGGCGATGCCGATGGTACAGTCGACTGGCGCTACAATATGCCCGTCATCGCGCAGCTGTTTCCCGACAGCCAGATAGCGTATTTACCCGGCGCGGGGCATCAACTGGCCAATGAGTCAGCTGCTATCCGCGAGATGTATCTGCAGTCCGTGCAGAGCTGGCTGGCTGAATGTGGCATCTTGCTGAACGAACCTTCAGTGATAGTAGCCAGCTGATTTGAGCAGCTCATATAGTGGTTTTATCGTGTCACCGTAGCGTTGCCAACGATTGATCGAATGGCTATAGATCTGCTGCTTTACCTGTACCGCACTCGGTGTTGCGACACTGGTAGTGCGTTGATGAAAATTCAGACACTGCTCTTCCCAGGGCAGACCGCAGTGCTGCATTAACTGCCTGGAAATACGCTCAGGATCTGCAACTAGCGCCTCGTAGCTCACTTCAAACACGGCCCCTGGCATTGTCTCCTGCCAGTGTCGCATGAGTTGGTCAAACAATATGAAATAGCGCCCGCAGTCGAGAAGGTTGTAATTGTATTGGTAGGGTTTGAAATCTACCGCAAATAATTGCCGGAAGTTACTGAGGCATGTATCCATCGGGTCGCGGCGCAGACACACCAGCGTGGCATTTGGCAGCGCCAGACGGATGAGCCCTAGCAGCAGAAAATTGAGGGGAAGCTTGTCGATGAAGCGCGATGTATGACCTGTTCTGGGTCGGGTGCTGTCAATATAAGCAGCACCCAGTTGTGCCAGGTCCAGTTTCAGCGTTCTTTCCAGGATTGTCGGGTCAAGAAATTCACTGAATGGTGCGTCGGCCGAACGCCTGAGCTGCTGAGGAAAATTCTGTAGCTCTCCGGCCGCGAAGACCTGTGAATGCCCTGCCAGAATCTGCTCTACCAGTGTGGTGCCAGTGCGAGGCATACCGACGATAAAAATGGGCTCAGCATTGTTGCAACCGGCGCGCGGTGTCTGGAATACGTCGCGGTTGAAAACTTGCCTGATGCCTGAAAAATACCGAGACTGGGCATCGTGACTATAGTTTGCATCTGTTGCCTGCTTCCGCTTGGCCCACTCGAGACTGGCAAACGCATCCTCATAATGACCCAGATCCTCCAGCTCCTTGGCGATAGCATGACCGAGATGCAGCTGATCACGTGGACTGCTGGTATGGGCACGCAACGAGTTCAGTCGCTCGAGGTGATTGCTTTGTGGTGTTTGAGGCCGCAGTGAAGAAAGTGCCGAGTGAACCTTGAACAGCTGCGGTTGCAGCGTGAGGGCGTTTTCGTAGGCTTCTTCAGCGGCATTCAAACGCCCTGCAAATTGCAATGAGGCACCATGGTTGAAATGGAAGTTGGCCAGCCAAGTTGCAGAGAGCCCCTCCGCTCGCCTGGGCTGTTCCCGCAGTTGCTGCGTGGCCTGCTCATAACAGTGCAATGCTTTAGTATGCTCACCGACATGGCTGAACACCGTGCCCAGTGTGTCCAGTGTTGGCAGGGCAGCAGGGTTCAACGCAAACGCTATTTCAGCTTCATGTAGCGCTCTTTCAGGCAAGTCGAGCACAATGAGTTGCTTGCATAATTCTGTGCGATAGTCTGGATTATCAGGGTCTAGCTCAACAGACTGGCCCAGGATATCTACCGCCTTGGCTATTTGCCCATTGTGCGCGGCGATAACACCGCAAAGGAACCAGGCATCTGCAAAAGAGGAATCGAGGTTGAGTATAGCCAGGCAGTGTTGATGAACCTCGCGCAGCATTCCCTGCTGTAATGCCTTGTGGGCGGCAGCATGGTGCTGGGAAATTTGTCGTTTGCTGGTATTCATCGTGCTGTAACTTTAAACGCAAGTCTCCGGCGCGTCACCTGCAGACCTGTCCTTTTGCCCGGGCACAAAAAAGGGCGCTCACGAGCGCCCTGGTGCAATCGCGATTTTTCTTATCCATCAAAGTCGTAACGGAAGCGCATACCAAATTGTCGTGGCCTGACAATATTGTGAAAGTAGTATCTTGAATCAAAGCCTTCAACATTCTCGATGTCGTTGAAGTCGCCACGCACACCTGTTTCGCCATACTCGTCAAACACATTATCGGCATACAAGGCTACCGTCCAACCATCCTTGAACCATGTTGCAGAAATGTTATGCAACGCAAAACCCGAGAGGCTTTCGCCATTGTCGCGCTTACCCACCTTAGTGATGATATTGCTCTGATAGGTCATTGACCAGTCAAAGTCGACATAGGAGCCGTCGTTCAGTGGCAGGGTGTAATTTGTGCCCAAAAGCAGTTGATTCTCGGGAGTCCCCGGCAGGCGGTCACCATCCTGGGCGTCCACGCCGTCGACGAGTCCGGGCGCGTCGTCCGTTAGCTCGGCCTTGTTGTAGGAATAGGCGGCGTTTAGAGAGAGCCTGGGTGTAACAAGCCATTGACTTTGCAGTTCAATACCGGTGCTTCTGGCTGAGCTGCCGTTGGTAAAGATGTCGATACTGGCGTTTTCAGCTTCAGTGATGATCTGGACATCATCCCAGTCGATATAGTAAATGGAGCCATTGAGTAACAACGTATTGTCAAACAGTTGAGAGTGTACACCCAGTTCATAGTTTGTCGTCGTATCCGGTTTGATCAGCTGTTCTTCCGCTGAAAGACATTCGCCCTGCGGTGGGTTATCACACAGCGGTCGCGGGTTAAGTCCACCAAGCCTATAGCCCTGGCTGACGGTGAAGTAAGCCATAACGTCATCGTTGAAGGTGTAGGAGGTATTGAATTTGTAGATGACATCATCGTCATCGACATCAAAATTTTCCATTATGAGTTCAGCCGAGGGTGGTTCCAGCAGCGGCAGCAGTGTGCCGGTAGATGAATCAAGTTCAAACTTGAACCAGCGGGCGCCTAATGTAACTTGCCAGGCTTCTGTAAACTCATAGCCCACTTCAGCAAATGCCGCGGTTTCAGTTATTTTTTCGTTCAATCTGCTTTCGAAGCCGAGTGAAGATTGATCTATTCCCCAAAATTCGGGAATACCCGGATAGTACTCCTGGCTATGGGCATCAATTTTGAAGTGGCTGTAAAATCCGCCGACTATCCAGTTGAACGGCCCTTCATCCTTGGAGACCAGCCGCAGCTCCTGAGTGAATGTGTCCTCGTCGGAATTCTCTCGGGAATAGGCGACGAAGCTGGGGAAGAACTCGTAGCCATAACCGGCTCGGAGCAAAAAATCGGTTTGATCACGCTGGCCTTTTTCGGTGTACTCGTTGTACCCGGTGGCCGAGGTGAGGTCTGCAAAACCCAAGTCTGCCACCACTTCGAGTGAGAGCAATTCGTTCTTGCGTTTGTTGGGCTCTTCAAAGCGCGCGGCGGATTCATATTTACCGGTGCCAAACGAGTCCCTGTAGTTGACCTGACGGCCGCCTATATCCGCATCCTGATAAAAATAGGTAAGTGTGCTGTCAAGCCAGTCGCCGGTGTAGCGCAACGCTAATCGGCCTGACCAGGTTTGCTCGGTGTTGGCGTCCTTTTCGCTCCTGATGTTCTGGTCGCTCAGGGCGGGGCTGGGCTGCGGATTCGATACGCCAGGGTTGCGAACCAGGTAGTCGTAATCAATGAAGCCCGGGTCATCGAGGTAATCCAGAGAGGCACGCAATGCCAACCGATCATCGATGATAGGCACATTGATAGTGCCCCCACCCTCATAACCCACTCCGTCAGAATGGCTCAATCCGTAGAGATCGCCGCGCACTTGATAGCTCAAGCTGTCAGTCTGTGGTTTATTGGGGATATACCGTATCGCGCCCGCCAGCGTTCCCGCACCGTACAGTGTCCCTTGTGGGCCTAACAGCACTTCAACCCGATCGATATCGTTGAGCTTCAGGTCAACGTAGACAGGTACCTCGCCCACATAGGTCGCGACTGCGCCGCTGCCGTCATTATTGAGGTCAGGTGCATTGACTGAATCTACGGTCAAGCCGCGTACACTGAGCGTATTTCCGCTGCGCGGGCCCTGGTCGATCACCGTAAGTCCGGGCACTCTGCGCGCAATATCGGCGAGATTTTCGATGCGTTCTCGATCGATCAGCGCAGCGTCCAACGATGTAATATTGAGTGGAATTTGCTGAATGGACTGCGCGCGACGGGTGGCCGTCACGATGGTCTCTTCCAGTCGGGTTTCTTGAGCTGCGCTGTTGGTCGAGATTAATGCGGACGCAACTGCCGCCGAAAGTGCGCTGATCTGAAATGCCCTGTTATTCCGCATGTCTGCCCCTACTTGCGTTACAAATTTTCTGACTTTACGAATATCGTTAGAACATGGGGCCCGTCCTTGCCGCCCGGTAACTTTTCCGTATTTAAGCTGAAGGCCGCCCGAAAACGGACAGGCCCGCTTAGTATTTATTTATGCTTTCACTAAGGTACATCACAGGCAGGCGCCTTAAAATGGTCGATAAGGCGGAAAAATACCGTTTAGTGTCAGTGCTTTATGTCAGTTATCTGTAGGAATTTATGATCATAGATTGACTTTTGCGCTGACCGCTCAAAACAGTACGCGGCTGCGAATCGTTCCTTCCACATCCGCCAGTTTATTCAATGCAATTTCGCTGTACTCTGCATCGATGTCTATCACCACATAACCAACCTCCTCGTTGGTTTGCAGGAATTGTGCCGAGACATTGATCCGGTTGTCGGAAAAAACATTGTTGATGGCGCTCATTACGCCGGGTACGTTGCGGTGTATATGCAGGAGCCGGTGCTTGCCGGTGTGTTCCGGCAGCGCTACTGCAGGGAGGTTGATAGACGATGTGGTTGTGCCGTTGTCACTGTATCGAGCGAGCTTCTCCGCCACTTCCATACCAATGTTTTCCTGCGCTTCGAGCGTGCTGCCTCCGATATGCGGGGTGAGGAAAGTGTTGTCAAAGCGGCGCAGGGGGGAGACAAATTCATCTTCGTTGGAGCGCGGCTCGACCGGAAAGACATCGATGCCTGCGCCGCCGAGGGCGCCGCGCTCCAGTGCATCAGCCAGTGCGTCGATATCCACTACCGTGCCGCGCGATGCGTTGATCAGGATACTGCCCTGCTGCATTTGGCCCAGTTGTTCCGCGCCAATCATGTTTTTGGTGCTGTCAGTTTGAGGTACGTGCAGGCTGACCACATCTGAGCTGCCCAGAAGGTGGTTGAGACTGGGCACTTGGTGAGCGTTGCCCAGCGGGAGTTTGTTGGTCGTGTCATAAAATTGTACCTGCATGCCCAACCCTTCGGCGATAACGCCCAATTGCATGCCGATGTTGCCGTAGCCGATGATGCCGAGCTTTTTGCCTCGAATTTCAAAGGAGTTGGCAGCACTTTTTTGCCACTCACCGCGGTGCGCGGCGGCATTTTTTGCCGCTACGCCACGCAGCAGCAGTATGGCTTCGGCCAGCACCAGTTCAGCGACGCTGCGGGTATTGGAAAACGGTGCATTGAATACCGGTATGCCGCGTCGTGTGGCTGCGCCGAGATCGACCTGATTGGTGCCAATACAGAAACAACCGATGGCCACCAGCTTGCCGGCCGCCTCAATCACTTCTTCCGTGAGCTGTGTGGCGGAGCGTATCCCGACGAAATGGGCCTTGGAAATGGCCTTTTTAAGTTCCGGGGTCGGCAGTGCCTTCTTGTGTTGCTCGATATTGCTGTAACCGGACTTCTGCAAGGTCTCAACCGCAGAGGGGTGAACGCCCTCCAGCAGCAGAAATTTGATTTTGCTTTTCTCCAGAGATTGCTGCGCCATGATGTTCTGGTCCTCTACAGGTGGGAGCCGGTAGTCCGGCAAGCTTGCCATTGCGGCAAAAAACGGCGCGTATGGTACCATACGCGCCGCTCGAACCAGCGCCCTGTGAAAATTACCGGAGGAATGCATTTTGGCCGTAATCGACGACGTTGTCCTGGGCACGTTGGAGGGAATCGTGGGGGTTGGCCGCGTGCTGACTGATGCCGACTCTCTGCAGCACTACGGCCGTGACTGGACCAGAGTTCACACGCCAAACCCCGGCGCTGTTGTGCTGCCGGACAGTATTGAGCAGGTGCAGGAGATTGTGCGCCTCGCTGCTGCCAAGGGGATTGCTATCGTACCTTCCGGAGGCCGCTCCGGCCTCAGTGCGGGTGCCGTTGCCTGTAACGGAGAGCTGGTACTCGCTCTGGACAGGCTCAATACGATCGAGGATTTCAATCCCATTGATCGCACCGTGCGCTGCGGGGCGGGCGTGGTGACTGAGCAGTTGCAGAACTACGCCACCGAGCAGGGTCTGTTTTATCCGGTTGATTTTGCCTCCAGCGGTTCCAGCCAGATCGGCGGCAATATTTCCACCAATGCTGGTGGCATCAAGGTCATTCGTCACGGCATGACCCGCGACTGGGTGGCGGGACTCAAGCTGGTCAGCGGTAGCGGCGAGTTGCTCGACCTCAACCGCGGCCTGGTCAAAAACAATACCGGGTACGACCTGAGACAGTTAGTCATCGGCGCCGAGGGCACACTGGGCGTGGTGGTAGAGGCTACGATGCGCCTCGCCCGCCCGCCACAGGAACTCACTGTGCTGGTATTGGGCGCGCCGGATATGGCGGCAATCATGAAGGTTTTGTGTGCCTACCAGAGCGAGATAGAGCTCAGCGCCTTTGAGTTTTTCTCCGAACTGGCGCTGCAGAAAGTCATCGCTCACCAGGGTTTGCAGCGTCCATTTGATACCCCGGCAGAATTCTATGCACTACTGGAATTTGAACAGCGCGATGAAAAAACACTGGAGCTGGCCATGAGTCTGTTCGAGCAGTGCGTCGAACAGGGCTGGGCAGTGGACGGCGTGGTGAGTCAGAGCATCGCACAGGCCGAATCGCTGTGGCGCCTGCGCGAGGATATTTCGGAGACCATATCTCGCTGGACGCCCTACAAGAATGATATCTCTACCGTCACCTCCCGGGTGCCGGCATTCCTCGAGGAAGTGGAAGCGGTGGTGAACAAAAGCTACCCCGAGTTTGAGATTGTCTGGTTTGGCCACATCGGTGATGGCAATGTGCACCTGAATATTCTCAAGCCCGACGATTTGTCGATGGCGGAATTCCAGTTGCGCTGCGGCGAGGTGAGCAAGTGGGTCTTCGATATCGTGCAGCGTTATGGTGGCAGCATTTCCGCTGAGCACGGTGTCGGTCTACTGAAGA
Organism: Halioglobus japonicus; assembly: GCA_902705825.1. Classification (GTDB taxonomy): domain Bacteria; phylum Pseudomonadota; class Gammaproteobacteria; order Pseudomonadales; family Halieaceae; genus Marimicrobium. The sequence continues at coordinate 272,727 of CACSIL010000034.1, forward strand.
AAGATTATCTTCACTACTCCCGTTCTGCGTCCGAGGTGTCGATCATGCGGCAGATCAAACAAGCATTTGATCCGACGGGAATTATGAACCCCGGGAAGATATTTGATTGAGAACGGCGAGGGCCTGCTCAGCCAGCGCACTGTGAACGTAGATATGGTCATGATAATAACCCGCTACCACGTTTGCGGATAACCCGTGCTGCGCCAGCTTGCTTGAGAATGCCGCTGTCAGCCCAACCGCATCAAGGCTTGAATGAACGCCCAGGCTGATTCGCTTGAAGGTGTTGTCATAGGCAACACGGTGTTCATCTGCTTTGTGCTGAGGAATTATCAGCGTAAGCCCCTCGCTCTCCTGAATTGCGGCTACCGGGCTCAACTCCCGGTGATCACCATACTGCGCATGCTGGAATGAGCAAAACACATACGTTGTTTGAGACAATTCCGGCGACATCCGTGTGAGCAGTGTTGCCAGATCCCGTTCAGCCGTCATAACCGCTCACTGCGCATTGTTGGCACCGAAAACGTCCTCAATACCCTTCATAGTAATGCCTTGAATTGCCACAACTTTATTTTGTGAGGTGCTGCCCGAAGCAATGGAAAGAGCGCTTTTTTGCAGTTGGAGTTCCCTGGCGAGTAACTTGATTACGGCGATATTGGCCTTGCCCCGTTCCGGGGGAGCCGAAACACGCACCTTGAGCATATCTCCCAGCCATCCGGCCACGTTAGACCTGGACGCACCGGGAATGACTCTGACTTTCAACATAACTGAGCTGTTCATGGCGTGGGCGGCCACTCGACCGGTATTGCCAACAGACTACTCGGCACGCAGCGTTTTCACGCCTTCTGCTGTGCCCAGTAGCAGCACATCGGCGGGCTTCAGCGCAAACAGGCCATTGCTTACAACGCCGGTAATGTTATTGATTTTCGCCTCCATCGCCAGCGGCTGGGGGATAGAGAAGTTGAATACATCGAGAATGACATTACCGTTGTCTGTGACCACGCCCTCGCGGTAGATGGGGTCGCCGCCGAGCTTAACCAGCTCACGGGCGACGTAACTGCGCGCCATCGGAATCACCTCTACAGGCAGTGGGAACTGCCCCAGTGTGTGCACGAGCTTGCTCTCATCGGCGATACAGATAAACTCCTGCGCCACCGCGGTCACAATCTTTTCTCGTGTCAGTGCCGCACCACCACCCTTTATCAGCTGTAGTGAGCGATTACTTTCGTCGGCTCCGTCAATGTAGAAATCGACGCGATCGACGGTATTGAGTTCATACACGGGGATGCCGTGGCTTTTGAGTCGCTGCGTCGAAGCCTCGGAGCTGGCCACAGTGGCGTTTATCTGACCCTTGATCCGGCCCAGAGCGTCGATAAAAAGGTTGACGGTGGAACCGGTGCCGATGCCCAGGACGGTGTCATTTTCCAGCCGCGGCTGGATATACGCCAGTGCAGCCTCGGCTACAGCCTGTTTGAGTTCGTCCTGCGTCATGGTGGGGACTCCGTGTGTCAGGTATCAATGAACGATAGTATAAGGGAGCCTGCGACTGCGATCACCCTAAACCACTTGATCGCTGTTACTCTGTGGGCTGCAATCCACTGCGCGCTCCATTAAGATGTGCGAGCTATTTCACACCCGAGGAAGCGAAAGCCCTATGCCGCAGTCCTACATAAAACGGATTCTCGACGCGCGCGTCTACGACGTGGCGCGCGAGACACCTATTCAGGAAGCCAGCCTGATGTCCCGCCGGTTGGATAACCGTGTCTGGCTGAAGCGAGAGGATCTGCAACCGGTATTCTCGTTCAAGTTGCGCGGTGCCTACTGCAAGATGAGCCGGCTGAGTGAGGAGCAGCGCAAACGCGGTGTGATCGCCGCGTCCGCCGGTAACCACGCCCAGGGTGTGGCGATGGCGGCGCAAAAACTGGATGTGAAGGCCACGATTGTGATGCCACGCACGACACCGGCGATAAAAGTGGATGCTGTTCGCCGGCTCGGCGCGCGGGTGGTGCTGCACGGCGATTCCTACGATGAAGCCTCTTTGCACGCGCAGGAGCTGTTGCAAGCCAAGGGTCTCACCTATGTGCACCCGTTTGATGACCCCGATGTGATCGCCGGGCAGGGCACTGTGGGTATGGAGATCGTGCGGCAGCACCAACGGCCACTGGACGCGTTGTTCGTGCCGGTAGGTGGGGGTGGCTTGATCGCGGGTGTGTCAGCCTATGTGAACTATGTGTGGCCCGAGACCCGCATCATCGGTGTCGAACCCGAGGATGCAGCCTGCCTGCAGCTGGCTTTGTCGCGTGGGCGCAGGGATACGCTTGCAGAAGTCGGCTTGTTCGCCGATGGGTGTGCGGTGGCGCAAATCGGCAAAGAGCCCTTTCGCATCATCCGCAAGACCGTCTCTGAAGTGATTACCGTCACTACCGATGAGCTGTGTGCCGCGATCAAGGATATTTTTGAGGATACCCGCAGCATTGCAGAGCCCGCCGGCGCACTGGCGCTGGCAGGCCTGAAAAAGTATGTGAAAGCCAGCGGCGTGCAGGGGCAGGATCTGCTGGCGATTGTGAGCGGTGCCAATACCAACTTTGATCGTCTGCGCTATATCTCCGAGCGCACGGAAATTGGCGAGCATCGCGAGGCCGTTATCAGCGTGACAGTGCCGGAGCGCCCCGGTGCATTTAAGCAGTTTTGCAGCGCATTGGGACGGCGCAATATCACCGAGTTTAATTACCGCTACGCCGATACAGAATCAGCGCAGGTTTTTGTGGGTCTTTCGGTGGTCCCGGGGGGCGATGACCTTGCAGATCTGCTTGCCGATCTGCAAGAGCGCGGCTACACCACCGAGGATATGACCGACAACGAGGTCGCTAAATTGCACATCCGCTACATGGTTGGCGGGCACTCCCCGGCTGATCTGCAAGAGGAACTGGTGTATCGCGTGGAGTTTCCCGAGCGCCCCGGCGCGCTGCTTAAATTCTTGTCTGGCCTGGGTCAGCGCTGGAATATCTCCATGTTTCATTACCGCAATCACGGCGCCGCATTCGGACGGATTCTAGTGGGCATTCAGGCACCTGCCAGCGAGCGCAAGGCGTTTGAAAAGGTGCTCGACAGCATTAATTTCCCCTATTCCGAGGAAACCGATAATCGAGCCTACCAACTGTACCTCGGCGGCCCTTCGAAAAAAGGGTGAAAACCAGTCCCCGCGCGGCTTTCAGGGCTTTTCTTTTGCTTAGGGTTGGGCTACCATCGCCCGAAATCGAAAGCAGCCCAAGCATAAGAACGGTAGCAACTGAAAAGGGTGCCGGCTTCTGAAGCATGTCACCTTATTTAACGTAGTGAGAGAAACCAGTGAAGCGTAAACCTGATATCGTGCTGATACTCGCAGCGGCCTTTGTTTTGGGCGTATTGTTGACGGTGCTCCTGCCATTTACCTCAAATCATTCGGTTGCTGACCCAGTCTCCGAACTGCATGCCGGCGTTCCGGTCACACAGTACTAGCCGCCCTGGCACCGGTACAGGGCGATATCTGTAGCAACATAGTCCAGGACAATATCCCAGCTCTCGCACGGTATGCGCTCCACTTGCTGTAGCTCGTGTGCCAGCCCAACCAGTACAGGGTGCCGGTTGCCGGCCAGGGTCCGGTCGTAATAGCCGCCGCCCATACCGAGTCGGCCACCTTGCTTGTCCCACCCCACGACGGGAAGAAACACAATATCGAGCTCGGATACCGGGCATCGGGCGGCCCCTTCGGGTGGCTCGGGTATGTTGTAGCGATTGAGGGTTTGCGTGTCGTCAGTGTCCCAGTGCGCAAAAGACAGGCCGTTGTCGTTGCTCAGGGTGGGCAGAAATAACTGTTTATTCTGGCTTCTGGCCAGCGCTGCCAGCGCCGAGGGGTCGATTTCTCCATCTCTGGCAAGATAGAGTGCGATTCGGCGAGCGTCAGACCAGGCGGGCAACTCAAGCACTGAATGGGTAACAGCTTTTGTGGCAGCGTCTTGTGCGGCGGGTCCGAGGGACCGTCGTTTTTGTCGCAGGGTGCTGCGCAGTGCGGCTTTGTTGGAATGGATATCAGACATAGTAAAGAAGGGGTTCCCGGAGTACCGCTGACAGAACTGCCCTTGAACCCGATGGTTCAAGGTGGTGACTCCTGAACTGTATAAGGCTTTCCGGCAAAACCGGACTTGCACACCAACAGAAACGAGAAGCCCCCGGATACAAAATATCGGCTCGAGGACTGTAAGTCTGGCGAATACACCAGGGACCCGACTTCAGTATAGCCCAGATACCTGGTCTATCGCTCGTAGATTGCGACAATCTTGAAGAATTGCTGTTCTAAACTGTGAAGTGTTAGCCGATTTCGAGTTGCCGCAGGTCGTGCAGGGCGTCATCCAGTTTGCGATTCAGGCGTTTGACTGAGTCGCCGCCGAGTTGTTCGGCATCACCGTGAGCTGAAGCTTGCAGTAACTCGTAACTGATGTTGAGCGCGGCCATTACGGCAATACGTTCCAGCCCGATGACCTTTCCCGAATCGCGTATGCCACGCATTTGTTTATCGAGGTATTTTGCAGAGACTACCAGTTCGGCCTCCTGCTCTTCCGGGCACGCTACCTGGTATTCCTTATCGAGGATCTTCACGGTTACTGTATTGGCGGGGCTCACGTTCGTTACTCCATTGTCCGCAATCGATCAATCATGGCTTCGACCTTGGAGCGCGCCAATTCGTTCTTGTCCAATAAGTCTTTGCGTTCATCGCGCCAGCCAGCCAGTTCTGTCTTGAGACTGCTATTCTCGCGATTCAGCTCCTCGCAAAGCGCAATAAGTGCGTCGATCTTATTTTCCAAGTCTTTGAGTGGGTTGTCAGCCATGCGGGTATACTGGGGTAGTTATTCTCGAAGCAACACTATAGTAGCGCGTGCCAGCAAGGTCAACGCGGCAAAATTCATAGATATCAATGGCCTGCCCAGCGTTTTTCAGGTACCTGCGCGGCCGGACAGGGAGCACACAGTATGTATGACGAATTATCCACTGAAGTCGGGGTCTTTGGCTTCGATGAATTTTCCGATTACCTGTTGGATCAGGGGGCCGAGTCCTCGCCCTCACAGTTGCATGGATGCCTTAGCGGCCTGCTCAGTGCCGGCGCTTCACAGGAGCCGGAATATGGTCTGGATGCATTGACCCAGGCGCTGAACCTCGATGTGTACGGGGAACTGGCCAGCCGACTTATGCAACTCTACGAGGTGACGGCTGCGTCATTACAGGATGAGGAGTTTTCGTTTCATCCCCTGTTGCCTGACGATGACGAGGAAATTGCGCTGCGAGCGGAGGCACTGGCCGTTTGGTGTGAGGGGTTCCTGGCGGGTTTTGCCTACCGCCTGGCCGGAGAGGACACTTCCGGGCGATCGCTGTCTGATGAGGTCGGCGAGGTGCTCAGGGATATTGCGGCAATGGCGCAGGCTGAAGCGGGGCAGGATGAAGCGGATGACGATGCAGAAAACAATTACTGCGAGTTGGTCGAGTATCTGCGTGTGGCGGTGGTCAATATATTTATGGATAGCAGTGCGGACGTCCCTGCCGGGAGTTTTTCTTCTGAAACAGCGCCGCGCCTGCACTAGTGCGCCCGCCATGTGATAATCTCACATTCATCGAAGATTTCACCACTGGCTGGGCAGCGGCTGTGCCGACACAGGCTACAACACCATGAGTATTAGCAAGACTGAGTTTGCGCGCCGTCGAAAAAACCTCATGGCGCTAATGGACCCCAACAGCATCGCCATCATTCCGTCGGCGCGTGAGCAGGTCAGGAGCCGGGACACCGAGTACCCGTTTCGCCAGGACAGCGACTTCTACTATTTGTCGGGCTTTATTGAGCCGGATGCGGTCCTGATATTACTGCCGGGCCGACGCCACGGGCAGTTCATTATCTTTTGCCGCGAGCGCGACCCCGGTATGGAACTGTGGCACGGCCACCGGGCGGGGCCGGAGGGCGTTTGTGAGCAGTATGCAGCTGATGATGCCTTTCCCATCGGTGACATTGACGACATTCTTCCCGGTCTGCTCGAAGGTCGGGAGAGGGTCTATTATTCCATGGGCCGCAGCACCGAATTCGATCGCCAGATTATGGATTGGGTGAACAGCATCCGCGGGAAAGAAGCCTCGGGAGCCTCACCCCCCGGTGAATTTGCCGACCTCAATCACATGCTGCATGAGTTGCGTCTGTACAAGAGCGCTGCTGAGTTGCGCGTGATGCGCAGAGCCGCTGAGATTACCGCCAGCGCACACTGTCGGGCGATGCAGTATTGCAAGGCGGGGTTGTATGAGTATCAACTCGAAGCCGAAATTCAGCACGAGTTTGCGCGCTCTGGTGCACGTTTTCCGGCTTATTCCAGCATAGTCGGCGGCGGTCACAACGCCTGTGTCATGCACTATATAGACAATAGTGACAAGTTGCGCGACGGCGATCTGGTTCTGATTGATGCCGGTTGTGAGCTGGAGTATTACGCGTCCGATGTTACCCGCACCTTTCCTGTGAACGGCCGCTTCAGCGCTGAACAGCGGGCGCTGTATGAGCTGGTGTTGCAGGCGCAGTTGGCGGCAATCGCCGAGATCAAGCCTGGTAACCACTGGAATCAGCCGCATGACGCCAGCGTCAGAGTGTTCACCGAGGGTTTGGTGGAGCTGGGTTTGCTCAGTGGCAGTGTCGCCACCTTGATCAAGCGTGAAGCCTACCGGGAGTTTTATATGCATCGCGTTGGCCACTGGCTGGGGCTGGATGTTCACGATGTCGGAGATTATCGCGTGGATGACGAGTGGCGCGTGCTGGAGCGCGGCATGGTGATGACGGTTGAGCCCGGCCTCTATATCTCAGCTGACAACGTCAAAGTGGCGAAAAAGTGGCGCGGCATCGGCATACGGATTGAAGATGACGTGGTGGTGACGGACGACGGATGTGATGTGATTTCTTCTGGCGCGCCGAAAACCGTCGAAGAAATAGAAGCGCTGATGGCGAAGTGATTGATGCCTGATAACTACGACATTGTGATTGCCGGTGGTGGCATGGTGGGCGTTAGCCTGGCCCTGCAACTGGCGGCAGTGCTGCCGCCAACAACGTCGATACTGTTGGTGGAAGGCTTTCCGATACCAGCGCCTACCAATGGACAAGCACCGGAATACCACCCCGCATTTGATGCCCGCTCCACGGCGTTGAGCTATAGCTCGCGGCTGATCTATGAGCGGATGCAGGTATGGGATGATTTGTGCCAATGGCTGTGCCCGATAGAGAGCATTCATGTCTCCAGCCGCGGCCGTTTCGGCAGTACCCTGCTGCGCGCCAGTGATCACAATTGGTCGGCGCTGGGTTATGTTGTAGAAAACAGCTGGTTGGGAAATACCTTGATTCAGCAGTTGCACCGCAGCGGCCGCATTGAGGTGCGCAGTCCGGCCAGAGTCGTGGGCGCCACCCCCACAAGCGCGGGTGTCAGTCTGCAGCTGGAGGGTGAGTCATCAGAAATTGCCACCGGCCTGTTGCTGGTCGCTGACGGTGCGAATTCAACGTTGCGCGAATTCCTAGGCGTTGGTGTGAGTGAAAAAGCCTATCAGCAACACGCACTGGTGACGAATATTGCATTTGCCGAGCCGCACCGGGGCTGCGCCTTCGAACGCTTTACGGATGAGGGGCCGCTGGCTGTGTTGCCGTTGTTGCCCGCCCGTGGTGCAGAGCACCGCGGCTCTCTTGTCTGGACACTGTCGCCCGAGAGCGCGGCCCATCTGCGCGATTGCCCGGAGGACGAATTCCGGGAAACCCTGCAGCGCCGTTTTGGCTACCGGCTTGGCAGGCTGTTGCAGGTCGGTGAGCGGCACGAGTATCCCCTGTCGCTGGTGCAATCCAGCGAGCAGGTTCGCCAAGGCGTTGTGGTAATGGGAAATGCTGCACACGCGCTGCACCCGGTCGCCGGACAGGGTTTTAATCTGGCATTGCGGGATGTTGCTGAACTGGGCCGCGTTCTCGCGCAGGGCGTTGCCGAGGGTCTGCCCCCGGGCGATCTGGCGCTGTTACAGCGCTATCAGCGGCGCCAACAGGCTGATCAGCAGAGAACGATAACCTTCAGCGATCAAGTGCCCGCACTCTTTATGCACACCGATCCGCTACTGGGAATGGGCCGCGATCTTGCACTGGCTGGCCTGGATATCATGCCCGGCCTGAAGCGTGAGTTTGTGCGTCATGCTGCCGGTGTCTCAGCGACAGGTGAGCAGGCCAATGGCTGAACCGCGACACTTTGATGTGGTGATTATTGGTGCCGGTATCGCCGGCGCTTCGCTGGCAGTGGCGCTCAGTGGTAACGGGCTGAGTATAGCGCTGGTCGAAGCGCAGGAATTGGGTGCGAGGGCATTACCGCAAGGCTGCGGTTTGTCTGACTTTGATCCACGGGTCAGTGCGCTGACACCGCGCTCCAGAGAGTTTTTGCAAAAGCTGGGTGCATGGGACGCGATCGCGGCCTATCGATTGTGTGCCTACCAGCATATGACGGTGTGGGACGCCGAGGGTACCGGGCAGATCGAATTTGACCGGGCTGAAGTTGGCGCTACCGAGCTCGGTCATATCGTGGAGAATCGTGCGATAGTCCACGCGCTGCTTGCGCAGGTGTCCGGTGCGAGCGATATCAAAGTGATGAGCCCCGCTGCGCTGCAGTCCTGTGCCCGCCTCCCTTCTTCGCAGATGTCGCTGGAGTTGTCAGGGGGAGAATGTCTGCAGGCGGATTTGCTGGTAGCCGCCGATGGCGCGCTGTCCCGTGTGCGGGAGATGATGGGCTTTACCTGTCGCGAGTGGGATTACGGCCACCGCGCCATCGTTGCCACAGTAGAGGTAGAGCACTCGCACCAGGAGACGGCCTGGCAGCGATTCCTGCCCAGCGGGCCACTGGCATTGTTGCCGCTGCCAGGCGCTGAGGGGCATCACTACTGCTCTATCGTGTGGTCCTTGCAGGAAGATAAGGTCGACGAGGTTCTGGCGCTGGATGACGAGGCGTTTTGCGCCGAGCTGGAGCGCGTCAGCGAGGCGCGCCTCGGTGCAGTACTGGCAAGCTCCAGACGATTCGCGCACCCGCTGCGTCAGCGCCACGCCGTGGACTACGTGCAGCCGGGCGTCGCGCTGGTGGCAGATGCGGCGCACACCATTCATCCGCTAGCGGGTCAGGGGATCAATCTGGGCTTGCAGGATGTGGCTGTGCTGGCCGAGGAAATTGCGGCGGGACACCGCAGCGGTGTCGGACCCGGACAGCTGGCGCTGTTGCGTCGTTATCAGCGCCGTCGCAAGGGTGAGAACCTGATGATGATGTCGGCGATGGATGGCTTCAAACGGTTATTTGAACAGCAGTCGCTGCCCCTGCGCTGGTTGCGCAATGTCGGCATGCGACGTATTGATACCCTGGTGCCGGTAAAGCGACAACTGATGCGTCACGCGATGGGCCTGCGTTAACTCCCGATAACTGCATACCGTGAGCAGGTCATTGTTTTTAGCCCGTGTACCGTTAAAATGGGCCGCTCAAATACTTAAGGTGCATCTGTTGCCACGCGTGCAACGCTGCGCTGTCCCCCCCAAGAGGAATTGCTATGAGCCACACGCCAAACGAACTCAAATACGCCAGCACCCACGAGTGGGCTCGGTTGGAAGAGGATGGCACCGTGACGGTAGGTATTACCGAGCATGCGCAAGCAGCGTTGGGCGATGTTGTGTTCGTGGAAACACCCGAAGTGGGTGTAGTGCTGGCCGCTGGCGATGAAGCCGGTGTGGTTGAGTCAGTAAAGGCTGCTTCCGACATTTACACGCCGCTGACGGGTGAAGTACTGGCTATTAACATGCTGCTCGAAGACGACCCCGAGACAGTGAACTCAGACCCCTATGGCGAAGGCTGGTTTTTCAAACTGCAGCCCTCTGACCCCGCCGAGCTGGATGCGCTGTTGTCCGCTGATGCCTATCAGCAGCAATGCGACGACGAGTAGGTCTGCCGCTCGTTAGAGCCACCACATGAAAGATCTTTTCCTGCGTAAAGGCGCTGACCAACGTTTGCGCGGTGGGCACCTGTGGGTGTATTCCAATGAGGTCGATACCGCTCGCTCAGCGCTCAGCAGCTTTACCGCAGGAGATCTTGTCGCCGTCAGGAACACCAATGACAGGGTGCTGGGCAGTGCCTATATGGAGCCTAACGCCCTGATTTGCGCACGGGTGTACGCGCCAGCTGAGCAGTGCGCCATGGACGTGGATTTTTTCACCGCCCGACTGCGCACCGCGCTGGCTATCCGGCAGGCAGCGTTTGATAAACCCTTTTATCGCCTCGTCTATGGCGACAGCGATACGCTTCCCGGGGTGGTGATCGATCGCTTCGGCGATGTGCTCGTATTGCAGCTTAACAACAGCGGCCTCGAGCGCTATCGCGAGCCCCTGTTAGAAGCACTTGTCGCAACACTGGCGCCCAGTGGTATTTTACTGCGAGCGGACAGCCGCAGTCGCCGCGAGCAGGGCCTGCCAACCGACAGCGAAGTGGTTTACGGCGAAGTGCCGCTGCAGGTCGCCCTGGAAGAAAACGGCGTGCAATTCCTCGCGCCCGTCTTCGACGGCCAGAAGACCGGCTGGTTCTACGATCACCGGATGTCGCGGGCGCGCCTCGCTCCCTGGGTGAACGGCAAAAGCGTACTGGATGTGTACAGTTACATCGGCGGCTGGGGTGTGCAGGCCGCCGCGTTCGGTGCGACGTCCGTCTGCTGCATAGACAGCTCGGCACAGGCGCTGCAAGGCGTAGCGGAAAATGCACAACTGAACCAGCTGCAGGACCGCGTCACAACGGAGCGCGGCCCGGCCCCTGAACTGATGGCGGCGATGCAGGCGCAGGGCAAATTCTACGACGTGGTCATCCTCGATCCGCCGGCGTTTATTCAGCGTAAGAAAGACCTCAAAAAAGGCATTGCGGCCTACAGACGCATCAACGAACTGGGTTTGCAGTTGTTGCAGCCAGGCGGCCTGCTCGTCTCCGGCTCCTGCTCCATGCATCTGTCGCGCGCGGACCTGATGGGTGCCGTACAGCAGGCAGCCGTGCGTTCAGGTTGCCAGGTTCGCGTGGTCGAGCAAGGCGCGCAAGGCGCCGACCACCCGATTCATCCGGCAATCCCGGAGACTGAATATCTGAAAGCGGTGTTCTTCCGCAAGCTCTGATTCATTGGTGGGGCTTACTGGTACTCCATTGTAATCGCCGGGGCGCGACAGTTGGGTATACCCGTCCGGGGGACGCCAAAGCGCCATACCTATACAGAGGGCAGACTCTCTATGGCAGCAAGCGCATCTCGTACCGCGATGTTCCAAAGGCATGAACTATGCTCCAGAGCGGCCTAAACGACAAAAGGATCGAAAGAAAAGCGATACGATGAAAGCGATTCTGAATTCCGATACCGGGCAATCAAATGTCACCGCAGCGAAATCACCGGCCAGCCAAGCTCAATGGCTCGATTGCGCAAAGTATCATCCGGATCAACCGCCACCGGGTTATCCACCAGTTCCAGCAGCGGTAGGTCGTTGTGTGAGTCGCTGTAAAACCACGCGCCATCCAGATCGCAGTGGTGACTCTCCAGCCACTCGTATAAGCGGGTTACCTTGCCTTCCTTGAACGATGGAATGCCGCTGGGCGCGCCGGTATAAAGACCGTCCACGATCTCAGCTTCACAGGCAATCAGGTTGTCCACGCCAAGAGCCGCCGCAATTGGGGCAGTGATAAAACGGTTCGTAGCAGTGATAATGAGCAACTTGTGCCCCTGTCGCCGGTGGTCCGCAAGTAGCTCGGCCGCCTTTGGCAGCATGATGGGTTTGATCTTGTTGTCCATAAAAGTGCGGTGCCAGGCGTCCAGCTGCTCAGGCGGATGGCCCTTCAGGGAGCCCAGTACGAAGCGCAGGTAGGCGTCTATATCCAGGTCTCCCGACTGGTAGTCAGCGTAGAACTGATCGCTGCGCTGCGCGAAGTCAGAGGCGTCTACTAACTTCTGTTCGCAGACGAATTGGCCCCATAAGTGGTCGCTGTCATCACCGATGAGCGTATTGTCCAGATCAAAAATTGCGAGTGTCACAAGCTGTGTCCCAAAAAACCGGTGGCCAGCATAGCCGCGAAGTCAGTTATAGTAAATTTCTCTGGACCGGGAATTTGTGGAACAATGAACCACGAAAATAGCGAGTGAACTGTACAAAGTGATAGATTCTGACGGCTTTCGGCCGAACGTGGGCATTATGTTGACCAACGAGCGCGGCCAGTTGCTGTGGGCTCGTCGGGTTGGCGGCCGCGATGCCTGGCAGTTCCCGCAGGGCGGTATCAGTGCGGGAGAATCTCCGACAGAGGCGCTGTATCGTGAGTTGTACGAAGAGGTGGGGCTCCCATCTTCAGCCGTGGAGATACTGGGGTCCACCAAGGGCTGGCTGCGCTATCGGCTACCCGCGCGTTTCGTGCGTGAAGGCCAGAAGCCGCTGTGCATCGGGCAGAAGCAAAAATGGTTTCTGCTGCGACTGCTGGAAGCTGACACCGCCGTACAACTGGATTTGAACGACAAACCGGAGTTTGATCAATGGCAGTGGGTCAGCTACTGGTATCCCCTGAATCAGGTGATTTCTTTCAAGCGTGAGGTCTATCGCCGGGCGATGAAAGAACTTGTTCTCCCGCTCGGGCGTTACACCGACAAACGCGGGGGTAGGTAAGTCACCATGCTCGAAATCCTGCGCCACATTATTCAGGAGGTTAATGCTGCCGGCGGCCTTGATGAGGCTTTGCAGATTATTGTGAGCCGCGTGCGTGCCGCATTGAATACCGAGGTGTGCAGTGTATTCCTTCGGGACCAGGGCTCTGAGCGGTATGTTTTTCAGGCGACTCAGGGTCTCAATCCAGAGCTGATTGGCGTCGCCAGTCTCGCTGTTAGTGACGGTCTGGTCGGTCTCGTGGCCGAGCGGGGAGAGCCGGTCAATCTGGAAGATGCGGAAAACCACCCGAGATTTCGTCTGCTGCCCGGCATTGGAGAAGAACCATTTCACGCGTTTCTGGGTGTGCCCATTATTCATCAGCGCGGTGTTCTCGGTGTGCTGGTGGTACAGCAGGCGCAATCGCGCCGGTTTGACGAGAGCGATGAAGCCTTTCTGGTGACGCTATCCGCCCAGCTCGCGGGGGTCATCGCCCATGCGCAGGTGACAGGTACGCTGGTAAAGCAGTCGTTGGTCGGCGCAGCGCCCGCCAAGATAATCGGTGTGCCAGGGTCGCCGGGGGTGGCTATCGGGACAGCCGTGGTGGTCTCTCCGGGCGCCGATCTCTACGCGGTGCCGCAGCGCGAGGCAACAGACAAACGCAAGGAGGTTCGGGCGTTTCGCGAGGCGCTACAGAGCGTGCAGCAGGATATTCGTATGGTGGCGGACAATCTGGGCGCGCAGTTAAGCCCGGAGGACCATGCGCTGTTTGATGTCTATGTCAGTATTCTCGACGACTCTACTATTGGCGCGGAAGTCGTCGGGCTGATAAAGGCGGGTCAGTGGGCCCAGGGGGCGCTGAGCCAGGTGATGATAGAGCATATTCGTCACTTTGAGCGCATGGAACACAGCTATTTGAAGGAGCGTGCCGTTGATGTGCGCGACCTCGGCACGCGTGTGCTGGCCTATCTGCAGGCGGCCAACCAGGAGCCGCGGGTGTATCCGGATAACGCCATCCTTGTCGGTGAAGAGTTAACGGCGACATCGCTCGGCGAAATACCGCGCGAGAAGTTGGCTGGCCTGATCTCCGTGCGCGGCTCCGGCAACTCCCATGTCGCTATTCTCGCCCGTGCCATGGGCGTGCCGACAGTGATGGGAGCGGTCGATTTATCCTATGCCAAATTGCAGGACCGTGATGTCATCATCGATGGCTATAACGGCACCGTGCATATCAACCCTCTGCCCGAGATTAAACAGCGCTTCCAACGGGTGCTGGATGATGACAAAGCGCTGTCGAAGGATCTCGAATCCCTGCGCGATGAACCCTGTATTACGCTGGATGGCTATCGCATGCCGCTGTGGGTGAACACAGGGTTGATGGTGGATGTCACCCGGTCGCTCGACCAGGGTGCAGAGGGCGTTGGCCTGTACCGCACAGAAGTGCCGTTTTTGCTCAGGGATCGCTTTCCCAGTGAGGAGGAGCAGCGACAGACTTACCGCGAGCAGTTGGAGGCTTTTGCCCCCAAGCCTGTCACGATGCGCACGCTGGATATCGGCGGGGACAAATCCCTGCCCTATTTTCCTATCGAGGAGGAAAACCCGTTTCTCGGTTGGCGTGGTATTCGCGTGACACTCGATCACCCGGAAATTTTTCTGGCTCAGGTAAGAGCCATGCTCAAGGCCAACGAAGGCCTGGGAAACCTGCGAATCATGTTACCTATGATCTGTAACACCTCCGAGGTTGATGAGGCGCTGAAGCTTATCCATCGCAGCCATAGCGAGCTTCGCCAGGATGGCCTCGAGGGGGATTTGCCGCCCATCGGTGTGATGATTGAGGTGCCAGCGGCGGTCTACCAGGCTCGAACACTGGCCAGGCGTGTCGATTTTCTGTCGGTCGGCAGCAACGATTTGACGCAATACCTGCTGGCGGTGGACCGCAATAATTCCCGGGTCGCACACCTGTACCACTCGCTTCATCCGGCCGTTTTACAGGCGCTTGCCTATGTCGCCACGGCCAGCCAGGCCGAGGGTGTCCCTATCAGTATTTGTGGCGAGCTGGCGGGTGACCCCGGCGGTGCGGTGCTGCTGCTGGCGATGGGGTATGACGTGCTGTCCATGAACTCAACCAGCCTGCTCAAGGTGAAGAGGGCGCTGCTCAACCTGCAGCGCAAAGAGGCTCGCACCCTGCTTAAGGAAGTGATGGGATTGGACTGTGCCTACGACGTGAATGCCCGGCTGGAGACGTTTTTGGCAGAGCATGGCATGGAAAAATTCATTCATAACCCGGTTGTGTAACCTGCGGCGCGCTCAGATAGCGCGCTGTTGAAACGCCAGTCGTTGTTCGGTGCGCAGCTCCCCCTGATTGTCGAAGCACTGTTCCCGCCACGCGGTATTGCCATCGGCATGGATGCTCAGCGTGGTAGTGGAGCGGGTGCCGTATGTTTCTGTGACAATGAACTGCGCCGACAGCACCGGGTCCATTGCGCCATCGAGCTGCAATTCCTTCAGTTCACGCCGACCTGCCCGTTTGCGGTCGTTCACAACGGCGGCCAGCGCGTCGTGCGTGATGGCGCCCGTCTCGATCAACGATTGCATTCGGGCTTTGCCCAGAGCCACTTTCGGCCAGGGAGTGTCCAGTCTGGCATTGCTCAGGCCGTAGATACCGGGCGGCAGGCGCAGGGGCTCAAGGTCATCGCTGTTGGTGAAGTACCACAGGCTGTTGCCATCACCTACCAGTAAGTTAAAACCGGCGTATTCCAGCGCACGCCCCGCGAGCTCATCAAGGTAGGCGCGCGGTTCCTGTGTGCCGGTCAAAAAGTCCAGCGGTAGTGCGCCACGGGAACGCGGAGCGGCGGCAGTTCGGGCAGGGTCGCGGTAGTTGGTTACCGCCGCAAAGCGACCGCTGCGTGTAACCCCCATCCAGGTGCCACCCTGCTCGAGGTCTTGTCCCGCCAGAACATCCGGGTACTGCTCCCAAAAAGCCGATGCAGCGGTGGCCCGGCCGTGAAACTCGTCGCGGTTGGCCGCGATCAGCAGCGGAAATTCAGGTGAAACCTGGTGGGCGAAAACTAACAGACACATAAATTGTCACCGGGGTTCAGGGGAAAGAATTGTGAATCATCACGGGGTGGATGATAATACCGCTTTTACAGCTCTGTTACCCTTGTTGGCCGATCCCGGTCAACCTATCCACTGGATTTATTGAATTGCAACCATGCTTCCCTATCCTGAAATAGACCCTGTAGCCATCGCCCTGGGTCCGCTAAAAGTGCACTGGTATGGCCTGACATACCTCACCGGCCTCGCGTTCGCGTGGTGGCTCGCCGCCCGCCGAACACGCAGGCCCTGGTCGGTGGTGAAGCGGGAGCAAGTGGATGACCTGATCTTCTACGCAGCACTGGGCGTCGTTGTTGGCGGCAGAGTGGGTTACGCATTTTTTTACGGCTGGGACAAACTGGTGCAGGATCCCGGTTGGCTATTCCGTGTCTGGGAGGGGGGGATGTCCTTCCACGGCGGCTTCCTGGGCGTAATGGCTGCGATGTGGTTGTTTGCGCGCCGGCACAAGATCGTATTCGGGGCGCTGATGGATTTTGTCGCGCCGCTGGTGCCGGTTGGCCTCGCACTGGGTCGTTTGGGGAATTTTATCGGCCAGGAGTTGTGGGGCCGCGCCTCCAACGTGCCCTGGGCGATGGTGTTTCCGAATGACCCGCTGCAACTTGCCCGGCATCCCTCGCAGCTGTATCAGTTTGCGCTGGAGGGTGTCCTGCTCTTCGCGATCATGATGTGGTTCTCGTCGAAAGAGCGTCCAACCTGGTCTATTTCCGGGGTTTTTGCGCTTGGCTATGGCTGCCTGCGTTTTATCGCCGAGTTTTTCCGCGAGCCGGATCAGAATATTGGTTTTCAGGCGCTCGGTTGGGTCACCCGCGGGCAGTTGTTATCGCTACCGATGATTGCGCTGGGAATCTATTTGATCGTATCGGCATACCGCAAAGCCGGTGTTGCCAGTTCGGGTGCGAGGAAGGGCGCTAAATGAAACAGTATCTCGATCTGCTGCAGGATATTCTCGACAACGGTGTGCGCAAGGGCGACCGCACCGGCACCGGTACACTGTCCGTTTTCGGGCGTCAGTACCGCCACGACCTGGCTGACGGCTTCCCGCTGTTAACGACGAAAAAACTGCATCTGAAAAGTATAGTGAACGAACTCCTGTGGTTTCTGCGGGGAGATACCAACACCCGCTGGCTGAAGGAAAACGGTGTCTCCATTTGGGATGAATGGGCCACTGAAGACGGCGAACTGGGGCCGATATACGGCGCCCAGTGGACGGCCTGGCCGACGCATGATGGTGGCACGATCAACCAGATCGACTATGTGATCGACTGCCTGCGCAACAACCCGGATAGTCGGCGTATCCTGTTCCATGCCTGGAATGTGGAGTACCTGCCTGACGAGCGCATGAGCCCGCAGGAGAATGTCAAAGCCGGTCGCATGGCGCTGCCGCCGTGCCACCTGTTGTACCAGTTTTACGTGGCCGAGGGCCGCCTGTCTGCGCAGTTGATGATTCGCTCCAGCGATTCTTTTCTGGGGTTGCCCTATAACACGGCGAGCCTGGCACTGCTGACGCTGATGCTGGCGCAGCAATGCGATCTTGAGCCGGGGGAAATTATCATCTGCACTGGTGATTCGCACATCTACAGCAATCACCTTGAGCAGGTAGACGAGCAGCTGAGCCGGGAGCCGCGCCCGCTGCCGCGCCTCAATATCGTGCGTCGCCCGGACACTATCTACGATTACTGCTTCGAGGATTTTGAGTTGCTGGATTACCACCCGCATGCACACATTGCTGCGCCGGTAGCGGTGTGAGCAGAGGCCGCCCGCAGTGACACGTACCGCGATAATTGTTGCCGTTGCCGATAACGGCGTGATCGGCAAAGACAACGCATTGCCCTGGAAACTATCCGAGGACATGCAGCACTTTAAGCGCATCACCATGGGCAAGCCAGTTGTGATGGGGCGCAAGACCTATGAATCGATCGGCAAGCCGCTCCCGGGTCGCACCAATATTGTCGTGTCGCGTAATGCAGGGTTTCGGGCTGAGGGGGTGGCGTTGGTGCGATCGCTGGAGGAGGCGCTGGCGCTGGCAGGCGAGGTTGCCGAGCGAGACGCGGTAGAGGAAATCATAGTGATGGGTGGTGCCCAGATCTATGCGGAGGCGATTCCGTTAGCCGACAGAATGTACATTACTGAAGTGCACGGCGACGTCGAGGGCGACGCGGTGTTGTGCGAGATTGACTGGCGTTTCTGGCGTGAGGCGACACGTGATAAGCGCATCGCTCAGCCTCCTAATTCTTACGACTACAGTTTTGTCTGTTATGAGCGCGTATCGGAATGACGGCGCCTTATCGGCCTGCCAGAGTGTTACCGTGAAATATTTCCTTCATAAAAAGTGTAACCGAAATACCCAAGTTCACCTCAATACACAATTGTCTTTCAGCATTGATTGAAAACCTACCGGTAGATGGTTTAAATTTGCTCCCTCGGTTTACCAACGCCAGATTATTATCTATAGATAGGGTCGAATCTGTTCTATTTGTAGCCTTGTTTTACTCTGTTGGACTATAGGAAGCGCTATTCCCATGACTATGCATCGATTGAAAAAAGTATTGATCGCTGCACTGGTAGTCTCAGGCACCCTCGGGGGTACTGTGGCAGCCGTGCAAGCCAGTACGCTGGACTCCATTCTCGCAGTGGGCAAGTCCAAGAATGACGCCGCACGCAGTTCCCAGGCGAAAATAGACAAGCTCGCGGACGAAACGCGCGATCTGCTGTCCGACTACAAGACAGTGATCAAGCAGGTTGATGGCCTGAAGGTTTACAACGCGCGTCTGCAACGCCAGATTGATAACCAGAACGCACGTATTGCCAAGTTTGATGAGTCCATCGATCAGGTAACGATCATCTCCCGTCAAATGACCCCGCTCATTATTCGTATGATCGACGGGTTGGAGAAGTTTGTTGAGCTGGACGTACCCTTCCGACTCGAGGATCGTGAGCGACGCATCGCCATGTTGCGCGCCAATCTCGATCGCTCTGATGTCAGCGTGGCGGAAAAATTCCGTCAGGTTCTGGAAGCCTACAAAATCGAGAATGAATACGGTCGCAAGATTGACTCATACAAAGGTAATGTAGAAATCGATGGTGTTGAGCGCGACGTAAACTTCCTGCAAGTGGGACGGGTTGCTTTGGTATACCAGACTACAGACACGGAAATTTCCGGTGCCTGGGATCAGGCATCCCGCAGCTGGGTGCCGCTGGAGCGAGGCGAATACCGCAACGCAATTATGAAAGGCCTGCGCATAGCGCGCAAAGAGGCTTCAATTGACCTGATGAACATGCCAGTCGCAGCACCGGAGGCTAAATAATGAGCATTAAGAGTGTAAAAGCCGCCGCGATTGGCTTGGCTGGCGTGTTAGCCCTGAGCACGGCTTCGGTCATGGCGCAGGAAGCGAAAACGCTGGATCAGTTGTTGGGTTTCGTCAAACAGGGCCAGGTAACAGAGGCTCGTGAAAATGCCGCCAGAGAGCAGCGTTTTGCTAAAGACAAGGCCAATCAGGCTGCTGAACTACAGCGAGCTGAGGCCGAGCGTACGCAACAGGAAGAGTTGAGCTCCCAGTTGGAAGACGCCTATGAGGCGAATGAGCTGCTGGTTGCTGCCAAACAACAGCAGTTGAAAGAAAAGCTCGGTACTCTGGCAGAGCTGTTCGGACACCTGACTTCAACGGCAGGCGACCTGTCGACGAATATGGAGTTCTCCCTGATCAGCGCGCAGTACCCCGATCGGGAAGTCTTTCTGCAAGACCTGATTAAAAAGATGAGCACTTCAGACACACTGCCGAGCATCGAGGAAATCGAGCGCGTCTGGTACGAACTGAATCGCGAAATGGTCGAGTCGGGCAAAGTCGTATCGTTCACTACTGAAGTGGCCTCGCCCAACGGCGACAAGTCGCAGCAGAAAGTGGTCAGGATAGGTACGTTCAACGCCGTGACTGAACAAGGTAAATACCTGCAGTTTGTGCCGGAAAAAGGCACGCTTGAGGAATTGGCTCGTCAGCCTTCAGGACCCTACATCGGATGGGCCAGCGAACTGGCGGCGGCAACCAGCGGCCTGCATAGATTCGGCATTGACCCCACCGGCCCCAGTGGCGGTTCGTTCCTGGCGGCACTGATTAACAGCCCGAACCTGGAAGAGCGCTGGCATCAGGGTGGTTATATCGGCTACGCAATCACTGCAGTGGGTGCGTTTGCCTTCCTGTTGGCAATATGGCGACTGATTGTGCTGACCGGTGTTAGTGCGAAGGTGAACAGCCAGCTCAAGAGCGACAAGGCCAACGTCAACAACCCATTGGGTCGTGTGCTGAAAATCCACGAGGACAATCCGTCAATGGATTCCGAGACTCTGGAACTGAAATTGTCTGAAGGCATTCTCAGAGAGACTCCGAAGCTGGAAAGCGGGCTTACGCTGTTGAAGATTATTGCTGCCATCGCTCCGCTGATGGGTCTGCTGGGTACGGTGACGGGTATGATCATCACCTTCCAGGCGATCACCATTTTTGGTGCGGGAGATCCCAAGGCCATGGCTGGTGGTATTTCTGGAGCTCTTATTACCACGGTGCTCGGTCTGCTGGTAGCGATACCAACAGTACTGCTGCATACGATTGTTAATGGGCGCGCCCAGCGAATAATCCACATACTGAACGAACAGACGACCGGGATCATAGCCGAGCACACAGAATCCAGCTCGAGGAATTGATATGTACTGGTTCGATAGTGCGTATGAAGCTGTCACCCGATTCATGGATATGGGTGGGCCGGTACTTTACGCTATAGCAGTGCTGCTGTTCGTGATGTGGACGCTGATTTTCGAGCGGGTTTGGTATTTCAAAACCGGTTGGAAAAAGGATGTATCGCAGACGATCAGCAATTGGGAAGGGCGTACGGAGCGCAGTTCCTGGAATGCCAAACAGATTCGCCTGATGCTTATCTCCCGGTCCAGTTTGCTGATCAATCAGAACTTGCCGACGATAAAGACTCTGGTTGCCCTGTGCCCTTTGTTCGGGCTGCTCGGCACGGTCTGGGGGATGATCGAGGTGTTCAATATTATGGCGGTCACCGGGGGCGGAGATGCGAAGTCTATGGCCGGCGGTGTTTCACAAGCGACGATACCCACGATGGCAGGCATGGTTGCCGCTATTTCCGGCGTGTTTGCTAATACGTATATAACCCGGGTTGCCCAGCGCGAGAGCGAATTCCTGGCTGACAACCTCACGACGGATCACTAAGAGAGCGATTGTAATGCGCAGGAATCAGAGAGCAGTTGTCGAAGACGACGCACAAATCGATTTGACGCCCATGCTGGACGTTGTTTTCATTATGTTGATCTTCTTCATTGTAACCGCCTCCTTTATTAAGGAAGCTGGTGTGGAAGTGAATCGTCCCGAAGCTTCAACAGCGCAACCGAAGGAGAATGTAAATATCCTGGTTGCCATCACCGCGACTAACGAAATATGGATGGATAAACGTCGCATCGATCCCAGCGCGGTACGCGCGAATATCGAGCGGCTTCACGCTGAAAACCCGAAAGGGGCAGTTGTTATCCAGGCGGACAATGAGTCCAACACAGAAACTGTTGCAGGAGTGCTGGACGCGGCTCGCGAGGCCGGGGTCTACGATGTATCTCTGGCTACCGACGATAAGTAAACTACTATGAATCGCAATATAGTCAGACTCATTATCGGCGCCCTGTTCGCGGTACCGGTAGCGGGTGGTCTGTTTTTCATTATGCAGTATCTGATCGCAACTGCTGATCCGAAAATTGATGATCAAGAGCGCACCAAGCTCGCGGACATTCACATGCCCGAGCGTGAGATCGAAACCAAAATCGATGAGAAAGTCGAGAAGGTGGATGATCCCGAAGAGCCGCCGCCTGATCTCGATACCCCCGATGTCGATATGGACATGGATATGGAAGCGGTGAACATCGCTCCCCAGACCCAGGTTGATATCTCTATTGAAAGCTCCGGTATGGCCACAGGTGATGGCGAGTACCTGCCAATTGTGAAGGTCGCGCCCATTTATCCACGGCGTGCCCAGAGTCGCGGTATTTCAGGTTACTGCATTGTGGAATACACGGTGACAACCTCAGGTGCTATTCGCGATCCGCAACCGGTAGATTGCCAGCCTAGCGGGGTGTTTGATTCCGCCTCGGTGAAAGCGGCCCTCAAGTTTAAATACAAGCCACGTATCATTGATGGTGAGGCCATTGAAGTCCCGGGCGTACAGAATAAGTTCACCTATGAGTTGGAAGATTAGACGGTTGTCGCGCTATGAATAGGTTTAAACCCACAATCTGGATACGCGCTACCTTGCTGGCTGTTCCGGTACTTGCCATGCAGGTGGCAGTAACGCAACTGCAGATCAGTACCGAACTGCGTCCGCTTTCTGCCGCCTTTGCACAGGAGGGCGCGAAAAAACCAGAGCGGGAAACGCGCCGCACCCCGGCCCTGCGTAACGCGGTGTATGAAAAATTGTCTGAAGCACAGGTTGCCGCTGAGGCGAAAGATCTGGGTACGGCAAAGGCCATTCTCGATGAGCTGATTGCCACCAGTGGCAGCAAGGCGTTGAACAGCTATGAGCTGGCGAACGTGTACAATCTGTATGCGTTTATCCAGTACTCCAAAGAGGACTATGCAGGTGCTCTGAGATCGTACGAGAAAGTCGTTTCACAGCCTGATATACCGCTGGCGATGGAGATCAATACGCGCTTCACGATCGCCCAGCTGTATTTTGTGCAGGAGCAGTGGCAAAAAGGTATCGACGCGCTGCTGAAATGGTTCGCCATGACGGAAACGCCTAACGCCAACGCCTATATCTTATTGGCGCAGGGTTACTACCAGGTTAAGGATTACGACAAGGCGCTGACCAACGTCAATAAAGCGATCCAAATGCAGAAAGACGCGGGCAAGATACCCAAAGAGCAGTGGTATAACCTGGCGCGCTTCCTCTATTTTGAGAAGAACGACGTCAACAACACGGTTGCCACGCTCGAAGAGCTGCTGAAGTACTACCCGAAAAAAGATTACTGGGTGCAGATATCCCATATGTACGGCGAGCAGAACAAGACCAGCCAGCAACTGGCGGCGATGGAAACTGCCTACGTTCAGAGCATGCTGGATAAAGGTACCGAACAGGTCACTATGGCCTATCTATACCTGAATGCCGACGTACCGTATAAAGCTGCAAAAGTGATGGATAAGGGCCTCGGTGACGATACGATTGAGGGTAAATCGAAGAACTGGGAGCTTACCGGTAATGCCTGGCGTCAAGCGCAGGAACTGGATAAGGCTATCCCCGCGATGGAAGAGGCGGCGTCCAAATCCAGCAATGGCGAACTGTATGCTCGCCTGGGTAATATTTATCTGGATAACGACGACTTTAACAAGGCGATATCGGCGATTAACAAAGGCTTGTCCCGAGGTGGGATAAAGCGGCCGGATACTGCGCGTCTGGTGTTGGGTATGGCGTATTTCAATACCGAACAGTATGACAAAGCCCGCGAGGCTTTCATCGCCGCTGGCCGCGATGAGCGCTCAGAGACATATGCCAAGCAGTGGATCGGTTACATGGATTCTGAGTTGGCGCGTCAACAGGCTCTGCAGGATGAAGGCCGTGCGCTGGAAGAAGAGCTACAGAATATACCCGAGACTCATCTTGGCTCTGATGGCGTTGACGAGGTGGATGCAGAAGCAGAAGCTGAAGCTGAAACAGAGGCAGAAGATGCGTCAGCTGCCCAGGCTGAAGAAGCTGAGGCTGAGACAGAACAACAAGCAGAAGGGTGAAAGCAGGCCGACGACCACAACGGGTCGGCTGGATAAGAGGCGTAACAAGGGTTTGATAAAAAGGGAGCTACCAGAGCTCCCTTTTTTTTGCCCGAACTTACAGTGGGACCACGTTCTCTGCTTGTGGGCCTTTTTGACCATCCGTGACGTTGAACTCAACTTTTTGACCATCGGCCAAAGTCTTGAATCCATCGCCCTGGATAGAGCTGAAATGAACGAACACATCGGGGCCATCTTCACGTTCGATAAAGCCGAATCCTTTGGTTTCGTTAAACCATTTAACCGTACCAGTTGTCTTAGACATAATGTTTACCTGTATAGCTAGCGACGCCATGTCCAGGCGTCTTTTCATTTATAGTGTTATTTATGGTTTACGTACCGATTATCTTGATGAAACATCGACTTCGACCGTGAGCATAAATACTGCTGAATCCACTCAGCTCTATGAGTGTAGCACCATAATTGGGGATTTACAGGAACGCCGATAAACTATTTTTTGACCAATTTGGGCTGCCTGAACGGGTGTTGAAGGCGGTTGGAAGTTGCTCTGCTGCGGCCTAAGTGGCAGCTGTTGGAGCGTGGGCTGCACCCAGCAGGCCCGTTGTTTTGCCGGTGATTACGTACAGCGGCACCTGCTCCAGGTGGGCACGCATTTTCCCCTTTTCTACAAAGCGCTGTACGAACGTGCTCTGTTCAAGGAAATCGATCATGCCTGGCAGGAAGCCCCCGGCCAGATAGAGCCCGCCGTAGGCGCCGTTAGCCAGCGCATAATCGCCACATATCGAGCCCAGTAATGCACAGAATGTATTGAGCGTCAGCACACAGTGTTCGCACTCCTGTTGCTGGGCCTTACGTGAAATGTCTTCCGACGACAGGGGTATGGTTGTGCGCCCTGCGATGTCGCCTAATGCCTGATACAGGCGCTGTAGCCCGGGGCCGGATACCAGCAGCTCTGCATACACCTCGCCGCTGCGCGGTAGCAAATATCGAAAGAGTTCCAGCTCCAGTTCCGAGGCCGGTGTTAATCCCATATGCCCGGGTTCACTGGCACTGGCAGTGGCCAGGCCACCAATCCAGCTCAGTGTTGCCCCTCCAAGACCGGTGCCGGGACCGACGGTTGCCAGCTTGGAATTTTTCGCGGTCTGGCCCGGGGAAAGCACATGCAGATGTGATTCGCTGATATGGGGCAAGGCATAGGCATTCGCCTCGAAATCGTTGATGCCACACAGTTCGTCAAATTCGAAACGGCTGGCCAGATCGGGCAAGGAAAAGGACCAGTCGATATTCAGCATGGTCACGCGGGTGTCAAACGGGGGCGCCGCTACCGCCAGACAGCACTGTGCGGGACGGGGTTCATTCAGCGCATTCAACCAGTCCTCAACAATATCCTCGAACTGGCCATACTCGCGATTGAGATACGTGCGAAGCGCACGCAGTTCATCGGAGTGAGGGTCATAGAGGGCGAGGCGGCTGTTGGTGCCACCGATATCCGCTACCAGGCGAGTGTTTAGGGGCTGAGACAAGGGTTCCCTCTAATCTACCTGCAGAATCTTCATGATATTGGTCGAGCCGGCGGTGCCGATACGCTCCCCTTTGGTGAGGATAATGGAATCCCCTTTTTGCAGATAGCCGCCGTCCACCAAAAACTCTATAGCCCTGGCGTCGATGCAGTCCTCATCAAAAGCGGTTGCATCGAAAAAAAGCGGTACCACGCCGCGGCACAGGCAGAGTTTTTGCAGGGTCTCGCTCAAGTTGCTCAGGGCGAAGATCGGCAACCCGGAGCTGAGGCGAGACATCAATCGCGGGGTGGTGCCGGACTCGGTGAGGCAGGCGATGCCGCGTACATTGTCAAAGTGGTTTGCGGCGTAAATAGCCGACATCGCAATGGCTTCTTGCGCGCTGGCAAATGCCCTGTTGAGCCGGAACCGGGAGGTTCGCGACACCGGCTGGCGCTCGGCGCCCAGCGCGGCATCGGCCATGGCTTGAACCACTTCTACCGGGTAGCTGCCGACAGCAGTTTCAGCCGACAGCATCACGGCATCAGTGCCGTCGAGTACCGCGTTGGCGACGTCAAAGACTTCGGCGCGAGTGGGCATGGAGCTGTTGATCATGGACTCCATCATCTGCGTCGCTGTGATAACCACCCGGTCCATCGTGCGAGCCTGTGAAATCAGCGCCTTCTGGATGCCGATCAATTGTGCGTCCCCGACTTCAACGCCGAGATCGCCGCGGGCGACCATCACGCCGTCCGAGGCCTCAACGATATCGCTGAGTGTATCTTCGTCGGCGACGACCTCTGCGCGTTCGATTTTGGCGATGATAGCCGGTTGCAGCTGGTGTTGTTGCAGCAGCCTCCTGGTTTGGAAAATATCTTCGGCTGTGGACACAAAAGAGACCGCTACAATGTCAGGTCTGAGCTCACTAAGGCTGTCGATATCGGTGAGATCCTTGGCGGTGAGAGCGGGTGCAGCCAGCCCCCCGCCGAGGCGGTTAATACCCTTGCGTGAGCCCAGTGTGCCACCAATGACCACGGTGCAGTCCACGGTGCTGGCTTCGACATCATCCACTCGCAAGCGGATACGGCCGTCGTCCAGCAGCAGGATATCGCCTTTTACGACGCTGCTGCAGAGCTCCTTGTACTCGAGGCCCACGCCGCGAAAATCGCCTTCACCGTCAGCCAGATCCAGATCGAGACGGAAGCGGTCGCCAGCGGCAAGTTCAACAGAGCCATTGCGAAAACTGCCGATACGGATCTTTGGGCCCTGTAAATCAGCCATTATGCCCACGTACAATCCGGCTATGCTGGCCTGCTTGCGAATGCGTGCTGCGACAACAACGTGGTGATCTGCCGTACCGTGGCTGAAATTGAGGCGAAAGATATTAACGCCCGCTGCGATCAGCTTGGCGATCATATCGTCCGATTCACTGGCTGGGCCAACGGTGGCGACTATTTTGGTGCGTCTGATGTGCTTTGGGTTCACATTTACTCTCATTGTGGTTGGTGTTGCCTACCAGGTGTTTTCTCACCGCGTGGAATACTGCCATTCAACACAGCAGTATTCCAGTGTTGTTTAGGAGGCCAGTATGAGGTTCCTGAAACGCCGCCGGCCTGCCTGGCATACAGGCCGATAACCGTTAGTTGGTTCCGCTTTGGTGTAACTTGTCGAGGTAGTCGACAACGAGATCAGGAAAATCTGTAAACAACCCATCGACGCCGGCCTGGCGGATAAATATGTCCAGCAGTTGCTCGAAGCTCTCTATACCAGCCGGTAACTCGTCGCGCCGGAAAGTATAGGGGTGTACCTGCAGGCCTCTCGTCTGGGCCTGTTCAACCAGGGCACTGAGCTGGGGCTCGCCGGTTGGTGTCATGCCGTGATAAATGTGTGGGATAAACGGGCCTATGCCCTGGGCATAACCTGCCACGTAATCCAGCCCTGCGGGCGTGCGCAGGTAGTCGTAATCCACCGCGCTGTCTTCGCCCCAACCGTTCTCGCCTATCAGTTGAATCATCGGCAGCGGTTTCGCTTTGAGCTCGCGGCTTAACTGCTGCAATGTCTGGTCATCAAAACACTGCAGGAAGACCTGATCGGGGCGATCCCGGTAGCCGGTTTGCTCTAACACCTCGATAATGGCCGCAGGCAGATCCAGGCCCTCGCAGCGATGCCAGAGCGGCGATTTCAGTTCGATATAGACGCCGGTCTGGCAGCCACGGCTGCGATCAAGCCCGGCCAGCATCGTTATTTCTTCTAACAATGTGGGGACGCTAAACAGCGCATGTTCAGCCGGAAAACGCTGCGGGTAGACGGCATTGCCTTGGTGTGCGGCATCGAGGTGGGTGCGCTCGTGCACGCGCAACTGTCGAATTTCATCGAGATCAAAATCGATTGCATAGAAACGGCCGTCTTTGCGGGCGCGGCCGGGAAAACGCTGCGCGACATCTGTCGTGCTGTCGAGGTGAATATCGTGCAGTACGATCGGCGTGCCATCGCGGCTCAGTACGACATCCTGTTCCAGATAATTGGCGCCCATTGCGTGCGCCAGCGCCTTCGCCGCCAGTGTGTGCTCGGGTAGATATCCACTGGCACCGCGGTGCGCGATAATAATTGGGTTAGGGTTTGTGCTCATCGGGCGATGGTACCTCAGCGTTCGGGTTTTACGGCGCCAGAAACAGAAAAGGGCGGGATAAATTATCCACGCCCTTCCCTGTAGAGATAGTAAAGCCCGGTAATCAGGGCAGTGCAGCTATCCAGGAATCGTCTTCAAACCACTTCTTGCGCAGTTGGTTCAACACGCCTGTTTTTTCATAGGCGGTCAGGTAGTTGTCCACCAGGTTATAAAACTGCAGATCGTCTTTGCTGACCGCAATCCCGATGGGCTCCACAGTCAGCGGTTTTTCCAGTGTGGTCAGACCTGAATCAGGGTAACGCATAACCGCCAGAATGCACTGGGTCATGTCTGCTACCATGGCGTCTGCCTTGCCGTCGATCAGCATCGCCACGCCCTCGTCATAGCTGCCAAACTCGATCAGTGTGGCATCCGGTGCGATCTTCTTGATGAAGTTGGCGTGGGTGGAGTTTTTCAGCGCGAGCAGTTTGAGATCCGCGCGATTAAACTCTTCGGCTGATGTGATAGTAACCAGCACGTCGCTTTTGGTCAGGATAGACATGCCGGACATCATATAGGGGCCGACAAAAGAGACCAGTTCAGTGCGGGCCGGAGTGATAGACACATTTGAGAGAATCATGTCGATCTCGTCATCTTCCAGTGCTTCTATCAGCTCGCCGAATGGGATGGTCTTGATTTCCAGTTTCACATTCATAGCCAGCGCCAATGCCTGTGCCAGATCCACGTCAAAACCCATCAGGCCACCTTCGCGGGTTGTCATGGTCATGGGTGGCTGATTGCCGGACATGCCCACCTTCAGCACCTCAAAATCGACGACACGTTCCAGCGTGTCGCCAGCGAGCGCTTGCAAGGGGAGTGCTCCCAGCAGCGCAACTGCGCCTGCCAGCAGAACATGTTTGATTGCTTTGTACATCAGAAATTTCTCCATTAGATTAATTGTTGAGTCGCAGATGGTGCAGGTGCGAGAAGTTATGTAGTCAAGCCCGAACAGTGTAAGTCTGATCGGCAAGGATGCCAAAACCTTTTATCATGGAATCCACGCCAGCTTTCCCGGAGACACCCAATGGCAGACAAATTTGACCGAATAGTGCTGGCAGTACCCGATCTGCCACAGGCAGTCGCGGAGTATCAGCAGGTTCTGGGCGGCGAGCCCTACATGGCCGATCGCACGAGTGCAGCGCGTTGTGCGTGGTGGGGGCTTTCCAATACGGTAATCGAGCTGGTTGAGGGCGTTACCGACAGTGCGCAGCTGCTGGGCATCGTGTTCAGCGGGCCCGGCGTACAGCACGGTGAAAGCGCTGTTGCCAATACACTGGGCCTGGATATTCGTCTGTGTGATGGCAGCGCGACGGTCGGTTTTCGTCAGCAGCAGCCCAAAGCGCAGTGCGCCGATCTGTGCGTCGATCACGTGGTTTTGCGCACCGACAATGCGCAGGCCTGCCTGGACCTGTTTGGTGATGAACTCGGAATTCGCCTGGCACTGGACAAAACAGTGCCGCAGTGGGGCGGCCGCATGCTGTTTTTTCGGGCGGGTAAACTGACACTGGAAGTGATTGAGACAGCCGACGCTGAGTCAACTGCCAGCGCATTCTGGGGTGTGGCCTACCAGTGCGCGGATTTGGCAAGTTTTGTGCAGGTGCTGAACAAGCGCGGTGTCTCGACGTCAGATATCCGCGACGGTAGAAAGCCCGGCACTTTGGTGGCCTCGCTTAAAAGCCATAGCCAGGGCATTCCAACACTGCTAATTCAACCGGCTAAATAATGCAGTGTTTGGTGTAACTAGCGGTTTCATCGGCAGTCCACTGGCCCTTGGGCTTGTCGGACATGTCCTCACACCACTCTTTTGAGCCAATGGTGGTGCTGTCGAGCAGGCAGTTGCTGGCAAACGTGATGGCGTCCGAACTGGTCCACTCCGTCTTGGGCTGTTCCTTCTTCTGCGCGCACCACTTTTCGCTACCGGGCTCTACACTGCAGGCACCCAGCAGCAACAGGCTGGTGATCATGAATATTTTTCGCATACCTTCTCCGTAAGGGTTAAACAGGCGCTATTTTTTCAGCTGCATTTTGATCGTACTTTCTGTGGCCTTGCCATACGGTGGCAGCATGCCGCCCAGCTTGGCAACATTGAAGCTGGCCTGGCGATAAATCGATTTCGCGTGGCTGAATGTCTGGAACCCCTTGATGCCGTGGTAGGCGCCCATGCCACTGGGGCCAACGCCGCCGAAAGGCAGGTCTTCCTGGGCTATCTGCATAACCACATCGTTGATAGCCATACTTCCGGAGGTGGTGCGGGTGGTAAGGGCTGCTTCCTCCTGCTTGTCCTCACCAAAATAATACGCGGCAAGGGGGCGGGGTTTGCTATTGATGTAGCTGATGGTTTCCTCGAAGTTACTGTAGGTGCGAATCGGCAGTAACGGTCCGAACAGCTCCTCTTCCATCATGCGCAGATCATCCGCCGGTTCCGGTATCAGCGTGGGCGGTATTTTCATTGTGCCCTGTTGTTTGCTGAAATCTTCATTGGCGGGGTTGATAGTGATGATTTTCTGGCCGCGTTCGCTGGCCTCGGTCAGGTAGCTGTTGAGTCGCTGGTAGTGGCGCTCATTGATCACTGATGTGTACTGCGGGTTATCCATGATCGTGGGAAACATCTGGGCGACGGCCTTTTGTGCAGCTGCAATAACCTCGTGCAGTTTTTCTTCGGGCACCAGCAGGTAGTCTGGTGCCAGGCAAATTTGGCCTGCGTTCATGGTCTTACCCATCATGATGCGCCCGAGGCTTTTCTCGATATCCGCGCTGCGTGATATCACCACCGGTGATTTACCACCTAATTCCAGCGTAACCGGCACCAGGTTGCGTGATGCTGCTGCGAGGATGTGGCGCGCGACTGAGGTCGCACCGGTAAAGATCATGTGATCAAAGGGCAGGCCGGAAAAGGCCTGTCCTACTTCCGGGCCGCCATCGAACATGGCAATTTCTTTCGGGTCATAGGCTTCGGCGATCATTTCCGCCAACAGTTCGGAGGTGGCGGGGGTAAATTCCGAGGGTTTGATCATCGCGCGGTTGCCGGCGGCCAACACACCTGCCAACGGGGCAAACACCAGATTGACCGGGAAATTCCACGGCGCGATGATGCCGACCACACCCAGTGGCTGGTATTCAATACGCGAGCGTCCGCCGAGCAAATTAAAGGGAAACATGGTGGGGCGCTTTTCCGGCCTCATCCACGAACGCAGATGCTTGATAGCGTGTTTCATTGGCGCGATACCGGCGCCGATGTCAGTGAGCAGCGTCACTTCACGCGGGCGGCAGGTAAAATCCGAGTTCAGTGCGTCTACAATTCTGCCGTGGTGTTTGATCAGTACGTCGACACCGCGCTGCAGGCGATCGATGCGTGTTTCAGCGGTAACGACACCTTCCTTGAGATAATCTTCACGCTGCATTTCGAGCGTGGCTTTCATTTGCTGTTCAATGTCGCTTTGGCTGACAAGTTGCTCGGGAGCGTTCATGATCAGTTCCTCAGGGCTGGTGCTAATCGATAGCGTGATGTTGGTATGCAGTATAGCCCTGTGATGGGCGAATATTAATCGAATTCGGGGGTCATTTATGGACAATTCCAGAGGTAGACAGATCAAACTTGGCTTTGCTGGAATGAACTGCTATTAAGTGCACATGAAACCGGAGAACTCACAGCCCGATACCCGCACACCGTCGCCACCGTACGGTTATTCCCGCAGGTGCACCTACCCGCGGGAGCAGCAAATCCATATAGTGGCCGAATTTCACGCCCACAAGATCCGCCCCAGCCGAATTGCCTACCGCGTCGGTATTGATATCGCCTTTATTGAAGAACTGATTGCCGGAGAAACCGAGCCTGTTCGCTTCCCGCAACTGGTGAAGTTTTATCGCAAAGGCCGCTATCAGCAGCGCTTGAACGAAACGCAGAAAAGTACCGGTGTCACGCGGTATGAACTGCAACAGAAAATTGAGCGCGAGTTTGTGCAGGAAATCGATCTGTAGTGCCCTGTCCGACCCATTCACCCATTTTGGCGTGCCAGCAAAGTACACCCGCGGCGCGCTGATACTGTCTTTGAGCACCGCGCGCGCTCGACCAACCAACGAGGAACAACCGTAATGAATACTCTGGAAATCTGGCATGACATCGTGAAAACGCAGGATATGGCGCGCCTGGATGAAATATTAGCGGAGGATTGTGTGTTCCTCTCACCGATTGTGCACACCCCCCAGCAGGGACGTGAATTGACCAAACTGTACCTCACGGCTGCTTTAAATGTGTTCAATGAGACTTTCCAGTACGTTAAGGAAGTCGCTACCGCGCAACACGCCGTGCTGGAGTTCTCCTGTGAGGTGGAGGGAATTCTGGTGAATGGGGTGGATATCATGACCTTTGACGAGACGGGCAAGTTAACCGAGTTCAAGGTTATGGTGCGCCCGCTTAAAGCAGTCAATTTACTGCACGCCAAAATGAAGGCGATGTTGGAGGAGTTGTCCTCGCAGTAAGCCCGGTTGTAAAGTGCGCCTGATACCGGACAGTTCCGGTAAATCCCTGTATAATCTCCCGCCGCCTGCAGCAGGGGTTCCTCTCAATACGTCAAGGTTACAACATGTCCTCTCCCGAAGCGGCAAGCAGTTTCGCACAGCTGGAATTGCCCGCCCCCGTACAAAAAGCGCTGGTAGATGTGGGTTACGAAACCCCGTCGCCCATCCAGGCCCGAATTATTCCCCATATGCTCGAAGGGGTCGATGTATTGGGCCAGGCCCAGACCGGCACTGGTAAGACAGCAGCATTCGCACTCCCGATACTCGCGCGGCTTGATCTGAAGAAAAAGCTGCCACAGGTTCTGGTGCTGGCACCGACACGGGAGCTGGCGATACAGGTTGCCGAGGCGTTCCAGAAATACGCGCGGCATTTGAAGGGCTTTCACGTCCTGCCGGTGTATGGCGGCTCAGACTACAGCGGCCAGTTCCGCCAGCTGCAGCGCGGCGTGCATGTGGTGGTGGGCACACCGGGCCGGGTAATGGACCATATGCGTCGCGGTTCACTGAATTTGTCCGAGCTGCAAACGCTGGTGTTGGATGAAGCCGACGAGATGCTGCGTATGGGCTTTATTGACGATGTGGAATGGATTCTTGAGCAGACGCCGAAAGAGCGCCAGATCGCATTGTTCTCCGCGACCATGCCGGATGTCATCCGCCGTATCGCCAAGCGCCATCTGCGCAATCCGGTAGAGATTGCCATTAAGGTCAAGGCGGTAACGACAGCGCTGATACGTCAGCGTGTCTGGATGATGGCGGGTATGAAAAAAATCGACGCATTGACGCGAATTCTGGAAGTTGAAGAATTCGACGGCATGCTGATCTTTGTCCGCACCCGGATTCTGACAACTGAATTAGCGGATAAGCTCTCCGCACGCGGTTACTCTGTGGCGGCATTGAACGGCGATATTCCGCAGAAGCAGCGTGAGCAGACGGTTGAGAAGCTGAAAAGCGGCAAGCTGGATATCGTCGTCGCCACTGATGTGGCGGCGCGCGGCCTTGATGTGCAGCGTATCAGCCATGTGATCAACTACGATATACCCTCAGATGTGGAATCCTATATCCACCGCATTGGGCGCACCGGGCGCGCCGGGCGCACCGGCGATGCCATCTTGTTCGCGGCCAATCGTGAACGGCGCCTGCTGGGGGCCATCGAAAAAGCCACCGGCAATGCCATTGAAAGAATGGCGCTGCCCACCGTAGAGGAGGTGACCGACAAGCGTGTCGGCAAATTCAAACAGCGCATTTCTGAAACGCTGGAGACTGCGGATCTGCAAATTTTTCGGGACCTGATACAAGAGTACGAAAACGAAACGGGCGTGCCCGTATTGGAGGTCGCTGCAGCATTGGGTGTGCTGGCCCAGGGGAAAAAGCCATTGCAGGAAAAAGCCATGGCGGCACCCGCAAAGGGCGAGCGCAGCGAAGGTCGAGCAGAGAAACCGCGCCGAATCGCGGGTGATAAAACGGGTGATAAAAGGGCCTCCACCAAGAACAAACCGGAAGGCAAAGCCCGTCGGGAAACCGAAAAGCTGGAACCCGGTATGGAGCGTTTTCGCCTTGAAGTGGGCAATACCCACGGCGTCAAACCCGGTAACATCGTGGGCGCGATAGCCAACGAAGCGGAAATCGACAGCGAGCATATCGGGCGCATCGAGATTTTTGAAGACTACAGCACAATAGACTTGCCAGAAGGTATGCCCAAGGAGCTCTTCAAGCACCTGAAAACGGTGTGGGTCAGTGGCCAGCGTTTGCAAATTTCCAAGTTGGACAGCGGCAATGCAGCTCCGCCGGCGAAAGAGGCAAAGCGCAAGCCCCGCAAGGGCAAAGACAAGAACAAAGGCAAGCCAAAAAGCAGAGATCGAGCGCCACATGACAGCGGTGAACCCGCTGCAGGTAAGCGCCCGGAGAAATAACGTTTTGTGCCTACAGTTGTTATAGGCGCAAGAACCCAGGACAGCGGAGATGATTCTATGCCCAAGCGTATAATCGTTGGCATCAGCGGCGCATCCGGCATTGTGTATGGCGTGCGGACCCTGCAGTTGCTGCGTGATGCTGAGGTAGAGACTCATCTGGTGGTCAGTAAATCGGCCAAACTCACGCTGCACCATGAATTGGATATGTCTCTGGCTGATCTTGAGTCCCTCGCCAGCGAAGTCCACGCTATCAACAATATTGGTGCCTCCATCGCCAGCGGTTCGTTTCCCACTGCCGGCATGTTGATAGCGCCCTGCTCTGTGCGCACCATGTCGGAGATTGCCACCGGGGTTACCTCAACCCTGCTCACCCGCGCAGCGGATGTGGTGCTCAAGGAGCGCAGGCGTCTGATACTGATGGTGCGCGAAACGCCGCTGCACACTGGCCATCTGCGCACCATGACGCAGTTATCGGAAATGGGGGCAGTGGTCGCCCCTCCGGTGCCGGCGTTCTACACCCGGCCGCAGTCGCTGGATGAGATGGTGACGCAAACCGTTGGCCGTGCTCTCGATTTGTTTGACCTGGAGCTGGATCAGGTAAAGCGTTGGCAGGGTGACTAGTTTCTCTCGAATTTCCTACCGTATCGCGGTAGTGGGTACTCACTCCTAGTGCCTATTCTGTTTGGCGTTATCGTGCTGGACCTGATCGGCTTCGGCATCGTGATTCCGATTCTGCCGTTTCTGTCGCCCACACTGGGTGCCGACAAGATGGACATAGCGCTTATCCTGGTGACCTATGCTGTTTGTGCCGGTTTCTGCGGCCCCGTCTGGGGGCGCCTGTCAGATCGCATTGGTCGCAAGCCCGTTCTCATGATTTGTCTGGCCGGAGCCGCTTGTTCCTACGTGATGTTGGGGCTTGCTTCCGAGTTGTGGATGGTCTATGCCGCGCGCGGTTTCGCGGGGCTGATGGCGGGTAACTTCGGTGTCGCATCTGCCATGATTGCCGATATGACCACGCCAAAAAACCGTGCGCGTGGCATGGGCTTAATAGGTGCTGCGTTTGGCCTCGGTATTGTGCTGGGCCCGGTGCTCGGTGGCCTGTTGTCCGGGCCCAGCGCCAGTTTTACCCTGCCGTGCATGGTGGCTGGCATCATGTCGGTGCTTGCGATAGCTGCCGCGGCCGTCTTCCTGCCCGAGTCTCTGCCCGCGCAAAAACGCCAGAGCAATAAAAGCCGGGCTACACAAACGCAGGCACTGTCCAACTACGCGCTGTTGCGCTCGACGGGAACACGAATGCTGGTATCACAGTATGTGCTGCATCAGGTCGCCGTCAGTGCGGTTACCTACCTTGTGCCGCTGTGGATGGGCGATCTGCTGGGCTGGACTGCGAGGGAGGTCGGCATTGTATTTGGTATCCAGGGGATTTTGATGGTTATCGTGCAGGGTGGCTTGCTGAGCCCCATGGTGCAGTGGCTGGGAGAGTGGCGACTGCTGTGCTGGTCAATTTCTGCTCTGCTGCTGGGTTTATTGAGCGCTGCGTTTGCCTCCTCCATGCTGGGAATGGTCTGCTCTGTGTATATGGCCATGACCGGCGCGACAATCTGTATTCCGCTGCTCAATACGATCGTCAGCCGCACCACCGCATTGGAGGTTCGTGGGCGAATGATGGGTATCACCAGTGCTGCTTCCTC
Source organism: Halioglobus japonicus (assembly GCA_902705825.1). Taxonomy (GTDB): domain Bacteria; phylum Pseudomonadota; class Gammaproteobacteria; order Pseudomonadales; family Halieaceae; genus Marimicrobium. The sequence continues at coordinate 308,602 of CACSIL010000034.1, forward strand.
CTGGGGCCGGGTGGTGGGCCCGCTACTAACAGGGGTGACACTGGCGACAGCAGGCTATCGCGGTGCCTGGTTGAGCAGTGCGGGTGTCGTATCCATCTATCTCGCATGGGCCTGTGTCCAGTACGCACGGCAAAAGCCCGGCGGGATTGACTACGATGTGCATGGGGATGTGTAACAGCGTAGTATTTCACAGCGCAGCTGGCGGCAGCTCGGAACATATCCATGGCAACACCAACAGGAAACAGGAATATGGCTACACAACTTTTTGATTTGACCGATAAAATTGCACTGGTGAGCGGCGCAAGTCGCGGTATCGGTGAGGAGATTGCCAAGCTGCTGGCTGAGCAGGGCGCACATGTGATTGTTTCCAGTCGCAAGATCGATGATTGCGCTGCAGTGGCCGAGGGCATTCTGGCGGCTGGCGGCAGTGCGGAAGCATTCGCCTGCAATGTGGGGAATATGGACCAGATAGCCGAATTGTTTGCCCACATACGCCAGACACATGGAAAGCTTGATATCAGCGTCAATAACGCCGCGACCAACCCCTACTTCGGTCATGTGCTGGATACCGATCTCGGCGCCTTCAACAAGACTGTCGAAGTCAATATTCGCGGTTATTTCTTCATGTCTATCGAAGCGGGCAAGCTGATGCGAGACAACGGGGGTGGCGCTATTGTTAACACCGCCTCAATCAACGCACTGCAGCCTGGCCCCATGCAGGGTATTTATTCCATCACCAAGGCAGCCGTCACTAATATGACGAAGGTTTTTGCCAAGGAGTGTGCGCCGCTGGGCATTCGCTGCAATGCCTTGCTGCCGGGCCTGACGAAAACGAAATTTGCCGGAGCGCTGTTCACCAACGACGATATCTACCAGATGGCGGTACAGGGGATTCCGATGGGGCGACATGCCGAGCCCAGTGAAATGGCCGGTACGGTGCTCTACCTGGTGTCGGATGCGAGCAGCTACACCAACGGTGAGTGTATCGTCGTCGACGGTGGCATGACGATTTGACCGCAGAACTCGGGAGACCTGTTTTGGCAGACCATCAAATACCACAGCAACTGCTGGCGGATTGTCACCACCTCGGCCAGCTTGAGACATCGGCCGTTTTGCTGAATCGCAATGCCGCGCTGCCCTGGTTTATCCTGGTGCCACAAACGCCGCTGGGTGATTTTCTGGATCTGCCCGACGCGCAGCGCCAGCAAGTGCTGGGGGAGTGTGCGTCGGTATCCGCGTTTATCAAGCAGGAGCTGGGTTTCGACAAAGTGAATTTTGCCGGCCTCGGTAATGTTGTGTCAGCGATGCATCTGCATATCATCGGGCGCCGTGTCGGTGACGCCTGCTGGCCACAGCCGGTCTGGGGCAATTTGCCCGAGGGTGAAACTTACACGGCAGAGCAAGTGCGCGATTGGCAGGGGCGACTTGCCAGCGCGACGGGCCTGGTGCCGGCGACACGGTAGCGTTATGAATACAGAAAATGGCAGGGCAATGCGCAAGCGCGTGGTGATCACCTACCCGCTGCCACCTGAGCGGCTTGGCGCTCTGGCAAACCTGTGTGATCTGGATGTGCTCGAGGGGTCGCAGCCACTGTTGCAGTCGCTCTCATCTGAGCAACTCGCTTCATGTAACGGCCTGATCTGTCTGCTGACAGACTCAATCGATAGGGCGCTTGTGGATAACATGCCCAACCTGCAGTTTGTTTCCAGTGTGTCGGTTGGGGTCGACCATATCGATGTGGAGGCGATGACTGCGCGCAATATTCCTGTGGGCCACACCCCCGGTGTGTTGGTCGATGCCACGGCAGATACAGCATTCGCGCTGTTACTGGCTGCGGCCCGGCGAGTCGCGGAAGGGGACCGCTATATCCGCGAGGGAAACTGGGGCCGCAAAACTCGTTGGTCCCCGGACTTTTTTCTCGGCAAGGATGTCAGCGGCGGGACTCTGGGCATTATTGGGCTGGGAGCCATTGGTCAGGCCGTGGCGCGTCGCGCAGCTGGCTTTGGCATGAGCGTACTCGGCTGGACACCCTCAGGGCGCAAAGTGCCCGGCGTAGACAGCGTCTCCCTTGAGGAATTGTTGCTGCGCAGTGATTTCGTCAGTGTGCATCTGGCGCTTGCGAAGGAGACGCGCAATTTACTGGATGCGGCGAAGATCGCCACCATGAAACCCGGCGCGGTGTTAGTGAACACGGCCAGGGGTGGCATTGTGGATGAGTCCGCGTTGGTAGCGGCACTGAATAGCGGCCATCTCTATGCGGCGGGCCTGGATGTATTTGAGCGTGAACCGATCGCGATGGATGACCCACTGTTACGTCATCCCCGGGTGGTAGCCGTGCCGCATATCGGCAGTGCGACCACCCTTACGCGCGCGAAGATGGTGGATCTTGCTATAGGCAATGCGGCCGCAGTGCTGCAGGGGCAACCCATGCCCCACTGCGTTAACCCCGGGGTGTATACGACGCAGTAGCCGCCGAACGATTACTGCCCTGCCGGTGGCAGCGCCTTCAGGGCGCGAGTCAGGTAATCTTTCAGGTTCTTGTCGAGGCGCGATGAGTCAATGTTGTTGGCATCTTCCACGACTTTGGTCAGCGAGGCCTGCCACACCTCCTGATTACTGGCCAGATCGTTGAACTGCAGGATGATATTGTTCGTTTCCTTCACTCCACCCAGCGCAATCGCGTTATCAACAGTAGCCTGATTCACCTGACGGTTGGGGGTGACCCTGGGGTAGGGAGTGACATTGCTTGCCAGTTGACTGGGCTCGCCTTGTTGCATGCCACTGACATAGAGGTAGTCCACGGTAAATTGGGCGCGGGCCTTATCCAGCACATAGCCTTTGCTCTGTAGATCGGCATCCACTTCTCGGCGCAACACTGGATCGATGGCGTACACGGGATCATTGGACCGTGTTGTACTGGGCAATGGTTCAGTGCGCCACTTGTAATAGCGGTAGTCCCCGGCGCTGAACTTGTCTGTTGCACTGTGTTGTATTTCGACACCACTGCAGGCAACAAGGGCAAGTGACAGTATCGTAAAAGCTAGAATGAGGGTGCTTCGCATGGTTATCCCCGGGCAAAGTGGTTCGCAAAAAGGTTGGCGACTGCCGTTGTGGATGCTTCGCCGCCGCTATGGTAGCAGGTGGTGTTGGCCTCGGCCACAACACCCGTCAGCTATCAGCGCCTGTATAGGACTCCTCGCCCAGGTGAAAATTAATGGGGTGATTTACCCACGCCCATTTGTTAATGTTAGGCTATAACTATAAGTTATTTCTGGACGGTTACTATGATTTCGCGCAGGCTGATTCGAACAGATTTGAATTTACTGGTGGCGCTGCAAATTTTGCTGGAAGAGCGCAATGTGACCCGGGCCGCCGAACGGTTGTCAGTGTCGCAGCCGGCGCTGAGCAAAACCCTGCAGAAGCTGCGTGACTCATTTGAGGATGAGCTCTTTACGCGAACCTCGCACGGACTCGTTCCAACGCCCCGAGCTGAGGAATTGGGCGCGGAGTTGCCCGGCTTGCTGGAAACCATAGAGCATGTTTTGGGTGATGCGGAGTTCAGCCCGGAAACCTATGCCGGTTCATTCAAATTACTGATGCCGCCCATCCTGTGTGAATCGCTGTTGCCCAGCCTGATGGCAGAGTTGGCCGATACCGCCCCCAATGTGCAAATTATCATGGCGGAGGTGCCGCCGAATTATCAGGAGCAGTTAAAAAAGGGTGACGCTGATTTTGCAGCCTTTCTTGCTCTGGAGACGGAGCGGGATATTCTGGCCGAGCCAATTGCCGCGATTGAGCCGCGCTGTTACATGCGCGTTGATCACCCGCTGGCATCGAAGGAGATGAGCCTGGATGACTTCCTCGCCTACCCGCATTTGCGCCTGTACCTGCCCGGCCTGACGCGGGAGAACACCAGCATGGTGGACGATGTTCTGGGGCAAAATGGCATGCATCGCAATATTGTTCTGGAGACGACACAGTTTTCCTCTGCCGTTGGCGTACTGAACCACACCGATGCGCTACTCGTCGCTAACGCTGGCTTTCAGGAGGGCGGGCTCTACCGGGAACGGATCTTCGGCCAGGAAATGCCGGCAGAACTGCAGCGTCTGATTCGCAATACCAATAGCAACAACCGCGGCAAAATGTCGCTCATGCGTCACACCCGCACCGCGCGCAGCGCTCCGCATCAGTGGATTCGTGCGCTTTTGATGAAACACCTCACCAAGTCACCGGATCTGGTGAAGCCGGACAAAACTTCGGCCTAGCTTCGTACGGAGCGGCGGTAGGCGCGCGGTGACAGCCCCATTGTCTTGCTGAACTGCCGCGAGAAGTACAGCGGATCATCGTATCCCAGTGCCCCTGCCACCCCTTTCACGCTGAGCTGGCTCGAGTCCAGCAAATGGCAGGCGTGCTCCATCTTCATATTGAGAAAATGTTTGATGGGAGAGTAGCCGGTCAGGCCCTTGTACTTGTTAATGAAGTGGTATTTCGAGAGGTTGGCGGCCGCGGCCAACGTGTCCAGGTCCAGCGTTTGTCCGATGTGATCCAGCATCAGGTTCTGCACCGCCTCCAGATCGAAACTGTCCTGGCTGGTCGCTTTTGCGCGGCGAATTTCCAACGCGATATAGGTCAGCAGGTGGCGCAGTTGGTTCGCCGCATTGATAAAGGCGCGGGTGTTGTAGCCGGTGCGATGCACCGCCAGTAATCCGCGAAAGTGCGCGACCAGTTGTGGCGAGATGCCGGCCTCAATCACCGGCAGGCCCCCCTCGCGATTTTCCAGATACTGGTTAAACAGTTGTGCGCCGCTGCCCTGGTAATGCAGCCAATATATCGTCCAGGGTGTGTCGGGGTCCGCTTCATACTGGTGCGCGATACCTTGTGGCAGTAGCAGCAGCTCGCCGGGCTCGATCGCGCCCCGCCAGTTGGCGGTAGCCGCGTGGCCCTTTCCATCTACGCAATAAATCAACAGGTTGTCATTGTGGCGCAGGCGCTCCATTCGGTGTCTGTCGGCGCTGGGATAAAAGCCCATGGCCGTCGGATAGCACTCCTGCGTGAGGGGGTGTCGCGCCAACTTGTTGATCATAAACGCGGGTGTCAGGAAACGGATGCCGTTTTCGGGTAGCGGCCATTGGGAGGGAGCGCTCATCAGGGTACCTGTGTAGAGAGTTGCGACGCGAATAGAATACTATCGCAATATAGTCCATAACATGCGCAATTTCCTCCCTTGGACGGCGCCTTGGGCATCGGTACTCTGATGCACACATTTCGATCAGCTAATCTACCGAGAGTGCACGTGTTCGTGCCTACCAATAACAGCGGAGTACAAGACTATGGATGACACGCAAGAGCTCAATGAAGCGCGCGAAGAAGTGGCGGCGATGATGGAGCGCGCTCGCGTAGCCCAGCAGGCCATTGACAACTATACCCAGGCCCAGGTGGATGAATTGATCACTGCGATGGTGTGGGCGGTTGCCCGTGAGGACCGTTCGGAAGAGATTGCTCGCTTTGCGGTGGAAGAAACCCAGCTCGGTAACTACGAGGGCAAGTACCTGAAGATCCACCGCAAAACACGCGCTACGCTGATGGATATCATCAACGACAAATCCGTCGGGGTGATCGAAGAGGATGCCGAGCGCAATATTGTCAAGATCGCCAAGCCTATCGGCGTCATCGGCGCGCTCTCTCCCTCGACCAATCCCGAAGCGACACCGGTTATCAAGGCGATATCAGCAGTGAAGGGGCGCAACGCCATCATCATCGCGCCGCACCCTCGCGCCAAGCTGACCAACAAGAAAATCTGTGACTATATGCGCGAGGCAATTGTGGCGCTTGGTGGTCCGGCTGATCTGGTGCAGAGTATCGATGTTCCTTCCCTGGACAAGACCAATGAACTGATGCGCCAGTGCGACCGCATTCTGGCAACCGGCGGTGCGGCTATGGTGGGGGCCGCCTATTCTTCAGGCACGCCTGCGCTGGGTGTCGGCGTCGGAAACGCCGTGATCACCGTGGATGATAGTGCTGACCTGGATGATGCCGCCGATAAAATCCGTGTCTCCAAAACCCTGGATCTCGCCGCTTCGTGTTCATCTGACAATGCCGTGCTGGTGTTCGCATCAATCTATGATGAATTTCTGGAGAAGCTCAAGCACGAGGGTGGGTATGTTATCGACGGTCAGGACAAGGAAAAACTGCAGCAGGTGCTGTGGCATGACGGGCATCTCAATGCGGATATTGTGGCCCAGCCCGCCGTCAATATCACCGGCAAGGCAGGGATCGATCTGCCCGAGGGCAAGCAGTTCCTTATCGTCCCGGAAACGGGTGCCGGGCCTGATTACCCCTTCTCCGGCGAGAAGCTGACCGTCACGATGGCGCTGTACAAGGTGCAGGATATCGATGAGGCCATCGAGATGACCAACAAAATTCAGACCTATCAGGGTCAGGGCCACAGCTGTGGCATCTACTCCAATAACGACGAAAATATCATGAAGCTGGCGCACTCCACTCGCACTTCGCGGGTGATGGTGAATCAGCCTCAGGCGGCTTCCAATAGCGGTAATCTGTGGAATGGCATGCGTCAGACTTTCTCTCTCGGGTGTGGCTCCTGGGGTGGTAATAGCATCAACCACAACATCACCTGGCGCGATCTGGTGAATGAAACCTGGGTATCCAAACCGCTGGCAACCACCAAAGTTATTCCGTCGGACGAGGAACTGTTTGGTTCTGTGATGGGTAAATTCTAGAGCGGCAACCCGCAATAAGGAGCCAGATATGGAATTTTCCCTGACGGAAGATCAGCAGGCCTTTGCCGCCAGTGCGCGCGCATTCTCACAGGGTGTGTTGGCGCCCAATGCAGCCAAATGGGACGCCGAGGCGCACTTTGCCAAAGACGCGTTGCGCCAGGCCGGTGAGTTGGGCTTTATGGGTATGTATACGCCCGAGGTTGCCGGTGGCCTGGGCATGGGGCGGCTCGATGCCAGCCTGATTGTCGAGGAACTGGCGATGGGGTGCACGGCCACCGCCGCGTTTCTTACCATTCACAATATGGCCACCAATATGGTGGGCAAGTACTGTAGCGAAGCTGTTATTGAACAATGGTGCTTCGATCTCACTGCCGGGTTGAAGCTTGCCTCGTACTGTCTGACGGAGCCTGGAGCCGGTTCCGATGCCGCTTCTTTGCGCACCAGCGCAACGCGCGACGGCGACGACTACATCGTCAACGGCAGCAAGTGTTTTATCTCGGGCGCCGGCCACACAGACGTACTCGTCGTTATGTTGCGCACCGGAGATGCGGGTCCAAAGGGTATTTCTGCCCTGCTGATCCCGGCTGATGCCCCGGGTATTTCCTATGGCAAGAAAGAGGAGAAAATGGGCTGGAACGCACAGCCGACAGCGACCGTCACGTTTGAAGATGTGCGGGTGCCGGTGGCTAACCGGTTGGGTGCTGAAGGCCAGGGCTTTTCGATTGCGATGGAAGGGCTCGATGGCGGTCGGATCAATATCGCCACCTGCAGTGTCGGCACTGCACAGCAGGCGCTGGAAGAGGCGACGGCTTATGTGCGTGAGCGCAAGCAGTTTGATACGGCGATAGCCGACTTTCAGGCGGTACAGTTCAAGCTGGCCGATATGTTGACGGAACTGGTGGCAGCGCGGCAGATGGTGCGCCTTGCCGCCTATAAACTCGACACCAAAGATTCGCAGGCCTCAACCTATTGCGCTATGGCCAAGCGGTTTGCTACCGACGTGGGCTTCAATGTGTGTAACGATGCACTGCAGTTGTTCGGTGGTTACGGATATATCAGGGAGTACCCGATGGAAAGGCATGTGCGCGATACCCGCGTGCACCAGATTCTCGAGGGAACTAACGAAATCATGCGGGTGATTGTGGCTCGTCGATTGTTAATGGATTCTGCACTGGAGGTTATCAAGTGAGTTTAAGTACTTCGTCCAAATTAAAAGTAGAAATACAGGACCACACCGCGCTTGTCACAATAGACAATCCCGGAGCCAACACCTGGGATGTGGAGAGCCTGCCCGCGCTGAAACTGCTGGTAGAAAAACTCAACGATGAGAAAGACATCTATGCGCTGGTGCTGACAGGTGCCGGTGAGAAGTTTTTCTCAGCCGGTGCCGATCTGAAATTGTTTGCCGACGGCAACCCGACCACGGCGCGCGCCATGGCGCAGTACTTTGGTGAGGCCTTTGAAACGCTGGCTGATTTTCGCGGCGTCTCTATTGCGGCGATCAACGGCTTTGCGATGGGCGGCGGTCTGGAGGTAGCGATGGCCTGCGACATTCGCATCGCCGAGGAGCAGGCACAGATGGCCTTGCCAGAGGCAAAAGTTGGGCTGTTGCCCTGCGCGGGTGGCACCCAGCGACTGTCGTGGCTGGTCGGCGAGGGCTGGGCCAAACGCATGATTCTGTGCGGCGAGCGAGTGAATGCAGCGACAGCCGAGCGCATAGGTCTGGTGGAAGAGGTGGTCCCCAAAGGTGAGGCACTGGAGCGTGCACTGGCAATGGCGGCACAGGTGGGGGAACAGAGCCCGACCTCTGTGACCTTCTGTAAGCAGCTGCTGCACAGTGGCCGCGATACTGTTATCGCCGCTGGCCTTGAAGGTGAGCGCGATATGTTCGTAGAGCTTTTCTCCACCGAGGATCAGCGCGAAGGTGTGAACGCGTTTCTGGAGAAACGTAAACCTGTATGGAAAAACGGCTGAAGGTGATCTGATATGTCTGAAGCCCCTATTCTTTTCGAGGAACTGTCTGCCGGCGCACGCAAGCTTGGTCGGGTAACGCTGAACGTCGCCGCGACGCTGAATTCACTCAACCTGGAAATGGTTGACCTGCTGCAGGCGCAACTCGACGCCTGGCGTGACGACGACAGCATCGCGGCTATCTTCATCGAAGGTGCCGGTGAAAAAGCCTTCTGCGCCGGTGGTGATGTGCAGGCGCTGCATAAGTCTGCCGTTGCCACACCTGGCGGTCCCTGCGAGTACGCCGAGACTTTTTTCGCCCGCGAATACCGCATGAACTACACCCTGCATACCTATGCCAAGCCGATTATCTGCTGGGGCCATGGCATTGTGATGGGCGGGGGGCTCGGTGTGATGGCCGGTTGTTCGCATCGGGTGGTGACAGAGAAAACACGGATCGCGATGCCGGAAGTTACCATCGCACTGTTTCCGGACGTGGGCGGCACCTGGTTTCTCAATCACATGCCGGGAGAGACCGGGCAGTTCCTGGCGTTGACAGGTGCCTCCATCAACGCAGCGGATGCGATTTACACTGGCATCGCAGATCGCTTTATCGCTAGTGATTGCAAAGCAGATGTGCTGGAAAGTCTGTTGCAACAACACTGGGAAAGCGCCCCCGCGCGCAACCACTCTCTGGTTCGCCATGTGCTGCGGCCGTTTGCCGAACAGAGTGAAGCGCAGTGCCCCGAGGGTCAGGTGGAGCCACATCTGGGAGTGATCAACGCACTGTGTGACGGTGATGACATCCATGAAATCATCGACAATATCGTGTCGCTGCAAACAGAGGATTCCTGGTTGGCCAAAGCCGGCGCGAGCCTGGCACACGGCTCGCCACTGGCGGCCCTGTGGATTGCACGGCAGTTGCGAGAGATGCGTCTTGCCTCGCTGAAGGAGTGCTTTTTGAGCGAGATTCGCCTGGCGACAAACATTGTGCGACACCCGGAGTTCGCCGAGGGTGTGCGCGCGCTGTTGATAGACAAGGATCGCAATCCGTCGTGGCAGTATCGCGCTTCCCGCGATGTTCCGGCTGAAGTGCTGGATGGCTTTTTCTCTGCGCCATGGGATGAAAACCCTTTGGCTGATCTGTAAATCGTATTCTTATAAGGACAGTAACAATGGCAGACGTAGCATTTATCGGTTTGGGCAACATGGGCGGCCCCATGGCAAAAAATCTGCTTGCGGCCGGGCATACCGTTGTTGTTTTCGATTTGTCCGCGCAGGCCTGTGAGCAACTGCAGGCGGCGGGAGCTGAGGTTGCAGGCAGTGCCGTTGAGGCAGCGCTGGGCAGGGACTATGTGATTTCCATGTTACCTGCTGGCAAGCATGTCGCCGCCACCTACCTTGGAGATGACGGACTGTTGGCGAAACTCGATGGTACTACCACGATTCTGGATTGCAGTACGATCGATGCCGCGACGGCGCGGCAGGTGGGTGAGGCAGCGTCAGAGCGCGGTATCGGCTTTATGGATTCCCCGGTGTCCGGTGGCGTTGCAGCGGCTGCGGCGGGGACACTGGCATTTATGTGCGGTGGTGATGCTGCAACCTTTGAGAAAGCCGAATTGATTCTCAAGGACATGGGCAAGAATATTTTTCACGCCGGGCCAGCGGGCGCCGGACAGGTGGCCAAGGGGTGTAACAACATGCTGCTGGCCATCCATATGATAGGCACGTGCGAGGCGCTGGAAATGGGTGCGCGCAATGGGCTCGACCCGAAAGTGCTGTCCGATATTATGCTCGCCAGCTCCGGCCGCAACTGGTCGCTTGAAGTCTACAACCCCTATCCCGAGGTGATGCCAACAGCACCTGCCAGCAATGATTACAAACCGGGCTTTATGGTAGACCTGATGGTGAAGGATCTGGGGCTGGCGATGGAAATCGCCCAGCAGTGTGAGGTTGACAATGCGATGGGACAGTTAGCGCGGGAACTTTATGGCCAGCACCAGGAAGCGGGCAACGGGCAACGGGATTTTTCCAGCATACTGCGCAGATTGCAGGTCGAGGCCTAGTGCAACAGTGACAGTGTGATGATTATTGTGTCGGGAACTAGGAGGAGGTCATTTCACAGTGATTGGTTTCGCCGCAAATCGCCCAGGTAGGCTTCCAGCTGATTACGCAACTACCTCTCGAGTTGTCCGGCCCCCATACACTCCTCGTGAGCTTTTCACGCATATCGATCAGATAGACTCGCTGCGCCTCCAGCAACTCAAAGGTGGGCAAATCAGCGTCCACTTCAGAGTAAGCGACATTTTCGTATCCTAAAGAGCACGAACGAGGAATATTTGATAACTGCGTTATTTGACACTGCGAATCGGTTTCGCACGTTGACGCACCCAACACAGATTCAGCTTCTGCGGCAAGCGAGAGTATAATTTCAAGCAGTGCGAAGGATAGGTGGCTCATGGCCGAACTCGCGGAGAGCAAATTTCGGGCGCCGGCCTCGGTAGCGCTGGTGAGTTCAGAAACCAGTAACTCAACATCGGTTCGCTCTTCGATCCACTCCCCGTCCACGCGCACGAGATGACCCAGTTCCGTTCCAGGCCAGCCTGAGCCACCAAAGTCCAGTGTCTTACCCTCTGCGAGGTTGTGCACGGCGTCGTTGATCTGGATGCCATTTTCGGGATCTGCATCGTTGTCCAGAGTCTGCAGGACACGTGCAATATTCATAGCCGTCTCAGTATTGCCACTGGCCAGTTCGTAAGGTGTTACCCGTGCTACAGGTTCTATAGCATCACCGATACGGATGCCGCCAACGAAAAATTCAATGGTCTCACCCTGTATATAGCCAAAGTTTCCTTCGCTGTCGGTGATTCCATAGTGCTCGCCGGATTTATAACGTAAGCCACTGACAGCGCTGTCAATCACGGTGCCAGTACTGTCTGCTTCTGCACTGCTGGCCATAAGTTCAGCAAAGGTTGGCCCGGCTGGAATGTCATTGTTACTGCTGACACTGATAGCACTGGCCTCACCTCCGGCCGTGATAGATAGACCGTCGCCACCTCCGCCGCCGCAGGAGAGCAGGGTTCCGCCTAGTAAGATGATGCTACCAATTGATACTATTGATCTTTCCATAATCATGCCCCGGCACTTCCAGTACTGAACTTCACGACCTGTGAAAAATTATAATTTGGTCAGTATGCTTTTGTTTATAGCTGCAAATCTGAATTAATACAAACAGCGCCGCTGCAGCTACCAGAGCGTATGAACGCGCATTCAGCCCTCACCCTGCGCGCTTGGACGATACCAGATGGAAGAAGTATAAGCGCGTTCCTGTATCGTATCGGGTTGATCTGCGGCATGCTCCATCCCCAGTGCGACAGCATCCAGCAGGGAGTGACGTGCAGTGGGGATTTGCAGGACGCGCACGTAATAGAACGCCGCCTGGCCCGCATCAAACTCCGGGTCTGTCCAGAGCGCGACCAACTCAGCTGCGCCGATAGAGTTTTCAACCTGCCCCGTTTTAAGGTTCACCGTATTACCCACGGCAGGCAGACTGCCGTCTGGGTTGAGCTGACGCTCGTCAGACCACGCGACATTAAAGATTTTTTCTTGCGATGCTCCCGAATCATCCAGCCAGCCTTTTACTATTTGCACGCGGTCGAGGTTTGCGCCCTTTGGATCCTTTGTGGTGAGTACGATAAACGAGGGCGCTTCGCGCTGATTGAGTGTGCCGCCCATGGGTACACCGCGGGATATGGCCTCTGCGAGGGCATCCTCGGTGGTCAGATCCGCTTCGGTAAAGCCACTGCCGCCGTAAACCTGTACGGCTATACGCGGCCCGGTGGTGGCATAGACCTCCCTGCGTTCTATGGCATCGAGAATGTCTGCCCGGGTATTACTGCGCGCCCAGACTGCGGCCATGCCGGATGCCGACATCGCCCAGCCTGTCGCTCCCGGACCATCGTCATTCCATTTGCTCATTTTATTTGCAGGTATGGAATCCGTGGCCAGCTTGCCGTGGAAATTTTCTTCCTCAGCAGAGGACAGCGCGGTATGTGAATCGGTAGATCCGATCACGCCCAGCGTATAGGGGTTCTCACCCAGTTTCTGTTCCAGTTCCAGCCCAAGCTTTAGTGCCTGGCGAACGAAATCGCCGCGCTGGGGTTCATAGGGTGTCCACTTGCGTTGAATGTAGTAGGGGTAGACCTCGAAGTCAGTAAATTCGTCCTCCGGTGAAAACGTAGAGTGAGATTCTGAATCCCCTTTGGTCTGGGTGATCTCAGCGATACGCTCCCATTTGCTGCGCAGCGCTACATACTCTTGCGTGAACGGTTGTCCGCGCAGGCTGGTATCGGAAAACATATAGCCTTTGGAGATGTTGGAATTGTGCGGTATTGCGGTAAACCTTGCGCCGGTTTGTTCACTGGTTTGCTCCAGCCAGGCCCACAGATCTTCGGGGTATGGGCTGTCATCCAGACCGTAGGGATCGTATTGCTGCGCGGCGGTTTTATCGCTGTCTGTCAAAACGACGCGGTGCAGGTTGGCGCCTCCGGGAAGAGAGCTCCACTCCCAGCCGATAAGCGCTGTGAACTGCCCCGGCTGGTTGTATTTATCTGCCGTCTCGGTAATTGTGCGCCAGCTGTCTATTTCAACTTGTTTGGGCATCGGTAGAAGGCTCAGGTCATCGCCGCCGAGACTACTGTCTTGCGCGTCCTGCGGGGGAGTCCTGTCCGGGTCCGGCAGCACGCGGACAAACAATTCACGCCCCTCACCGTTGTCAATCGTCCAGTTCAACACCAGGCCTGCAAACTTGGCCTTGATCGTGTCCCAGAGGCCGAGGTCTGACGTGTCCACGCCATTGAGATGGATATTGCGAATCTCACCGAGAAATTCCGCGTGGTCGGTAACGGCGAGAAAATCCAGTGGCGTATCAATTTGTACGCGCGCCTTGTGGTAAGGGTGAACAACCGGCATGCCCATGGCATAGCGATAGGCCGTATCCGGATCAGCCGTAAGATTGTCATTGGTATAAGCGTCTGAGGAATACGAGGTGTGAAGATGCGTATCGCCCCAGAGTAACTGCCGCTCGGCCGCCGCCGCCCCGGTGGTGGTTAGTACCGCCATGAACACGAGAATCTTGCGCATAGGGTTGCCTCGTAGAATGTCCGTGTACGTTATTAGATGTGTGCCGCAGCCATGCCCACCGCTTACAGTATTGCTAAGCCGGAGCGACTCTGGTCAGTTGTTATCCGCATCCTGCATGCTTCTTTGCGACGCGTCCTTCATCGCCTGCTCGAGCTGCTTCGCTTTGTCGAGTGACTTCTGGTGCTCGGCAGTGATAACACTGCCTTCCTCACCGTTGCCTGCCATCTGGTACAGCGCCCAACTGATTGCGCCCAGCGCAAGAACAAGTCCGAGAATTCGCATAGGTAATACCCCCTTGCGATACTCTAGCATGTGCCGCCCCGATACGTCGCGCTGCCGGTAAAGATACAACTTGGTGCAATTTAGGACACCCCAGTGACCTTATTCGACATAGATTGGCCAGATTCTACGGTGTAATCTGTGCATATCAATAATACGTATTAAGGCTCAGGTATGTCATTTGTAACTGTAGAGAAACCCCGCCCCTATATCACCCTCATCACCCTGAATCGGCCGGAGCGAATGAACGCGATGGCTTTTGATGTGATGGTGCCGTTCAAGGAAGCGTTGGAAGAAGTCAGCTTTGATAATGAAACCCGCGTGGTCATCGTCACCGGAGCGGGTGAGGGTTTTTGCGCCGGGGCCGATCTGCAGGACCCGGGTTGGCTCGATATCTTCAACGGCCTTACGGTCCCCGGCATCGCGCGCCGTGCCATGCGTATTCTCGATGATGTCATCAAGGCCATCCACAATATGCACCAGCCGGTAATTGGTGCAATCAATGGCCCGGCCATTGGCGGTGGTTTCTGCCTCGCGATGGCGACGGACATTCGCGTCGCATCAGATACCGCCTATTTCCGCCCCGCCGGTATCAACAATGGCCTCACCTCTGCCGAGTTGGGCTTGAGCTATATGTTACCACGCGCAATCGGCACCAGCCGAGCTTTTGAAATCATGCTGACGGGTAGAGATGTCAAAGCCGAGGAGGCCGAGCGTATCGGTATGTTGTCCAAAGTTGTGCCGCAGGATCAGCTGCTGGAGGAGTGCTACACCATCGCCGAGCGCATCAACGGTTTCAGCCAGTTGGGCGTTGAGCTCAGCAAGCAGATGTTGTGGGCGGGCATGGATGCCGGCAGTTTGCATACGCATATGAATCACGAGGGCCACGCACAACTCTTCGTACGCATGACGACCAAGAACTTCGACGAGGCAATACGGGCGCGCAAGGAGGGTCGTGCGCCGGAGTTCAAGGACTAGCGGTATTCGAAATGACACCGCTCATCTACGGTGAGCGGTGCGCCAGCGGTTCAGAGCCGTTGCGCGCAATCAGCCCGGTTACAGGCCAAGTTGAAAATAGGTGTCTACTGCGCTGAGGATATTGTCGACGGCAACCGATGCCAGAATCAGCCCCATCACGCGGCTGATGATGCTGGCACCGGCAGTGCCGATCATTCGCTGGATAGGGCCGGCGGCTAACAACAGCGCTAATGAGCACGCGATCACGGCACACATCATCGCCACTGTCACCAACTGTTGCTCAATAGAGTACCTGTGATTGTCGGTGAGCATCACCACCGAGAGCATCGCGCCCGGCGAGGCGAGAGAGGGCATGGCCAGAGGAAATACCGCCAGATGAGTGACCGTACCATCGAATAGTTTTTGTTCTGTTGCCGGTTTTCCATCGCCAAATATCATCGTTGTCGCAAACAGAAACAAGATGATGCCGCCTGCAATCTGAAACGATTCCAGGTGAATATTCAGGCCCTCCATGAGCACCTGTCCACCGACGATGAAGAACAGCAGGATCACGCCCGCAATCAGTGTGGCCCTTATCGCGATGGAGTGCCGCTGTGAAACACTCAGGCCAGCTGTTACAGCCAGGAATACAGGGATAGTGCCGATTGGGTCGATAACAACCCACAGTGTGATGAATTCCTTTATCGCAATGTCCCAATCCATGATTTCCCCAGTGCCGGTTAAAGCAATTTTCTAATTGTTAGAAGGGTTCGCCAGAGACGAGGCGGGCATCTATGCCTGTTAGCTGATTAAAATCGTAGTTACTGCATTTGAAGAATAGAGGGAACTCACTGCTGTAAATATAATGGTTCCCATCAAGGCTAACGAGCTTCAGTGTAACATCGCCCGCCAGACTTTGTATGTTGAGGACAAGGTCGGCCTCGGTCACAGACAGCTCACGCTGTAAGTCTTCATCGGCCACTCCCTCAACCTGCAGGTTCTTCAGCGCAGCGATTAACTTTCTGAGCTCCTGCTGATCGGGGTTGCCGCCGGTGGCGGACTGCCAGTTGCCATTTTCAAAGTAGAGATTGTACAGATCTGAATCGATTCTCAGCGGTGCGCGAACCTGTAGTAACCTGTCGTCAATCCAGGCGTCTTCAACGACTCGCGTGCCAGTGGGGTCAAGGTTGATGCTATAGATGGCGTCCTGCTTATCGTTACGTGCGTGAATCTTGCGAAAGCCCGGTGATGTTCCAAGATAGATCGTGCCCAGCTTCTCACCACCGGAAAATAGGCTCAGGCGCTTCTGGTAGTAATAATCGGCAACCTGGAAGCGTTGGCGAGCGGCTGGCGAATCGGCGATCGGCCAGCTTCCCGACTGCGTAGTGAGCGTGTGTAACAAGTCGCTGACTTTGGTTGAATTGGCAGGCAGGTTTTCCAGGTTGGGTAGCAACCATATATTCCCGGTGCGCCTCAAAACAACTTCGTTGTCATACTCATCGCCGATACGCAGCTCATCGATCGCATTGACAGGGAAAGGGGCGAAGGCCCGTTTTTCATAATGGTTCGGCGAGGTGTCTGGCCAGAATACGGCAGCGACAATACCGCACTGTATCAGCAGCGGGATCAACAGTGCAGTTCCCCAGCGATTCACCGCGCAAGACCTTTGGCATATCGTCGGCGCAGTATCACGCGTTGCAGCCATGCGACCAGTGCCAGCAGCAGTAACCACAACAGCGCGAGCCCATAGTTGAAGTACTCAATCAGCAACTGCGCCTTACGCTCCATGGGCGCAAGCGTGCGATTGAAATGGGCGCGCGCACGAATCTGGAGCAACTGTTCATCCTGTAACGCCCAGTCCAGAGTGTTGTTGATCAGATTCAGCGGCCCCAGATATTTTGTGCCGCTTACTGCGACCAGACTATTCAGAACCTTGTCATTCATGAAGTCATTCGAGGAAAACAATACGATGCGCGCAGATTCCGGCGAGCGGTCGAGCATATCCCTGGGCCTGGAATCGGTGTCCGGACGTTCGTTGTCGCCGGTGAAGAACGAGGTGAAGCGCCCCTGCATCACAACACCCAGATTATGTGCAGCCATAGTCGGTCGGGAGCGGGAGGTTTCCTCCCCGGCGTCTGGCGGCCGCAAATTACTGTCTCCATTGGCATCCAGCGTTGGAGAAATATCCCGGCTCTTGCGCAGCCAGGCATTCGGAGAGCTTTTCAGCAGCACAGACACGCGCCGGCCAGTGTCACGTTGTATTCTGATGGGAGAGGCCCACGCCATTGTCATCTGCGGCAGGCTGCTTGTAACAGCATGGTCCGGCGCCAGGCCCGGTGCCCGCAGGTCGATAAAATAGGGGTAATCGATCAGTTGGATTTCCTGGAAGTCATAGTCGCCGGATTTGCGGGAAACAGGCGTGTGAAAACTCGAGCTCTGTGAATCCAGCACCAGCGTCTTATCAATATGCAGGCCGTTGTGCTCCAGCCATTTCTGCAGGCCGCTATTGCGATCGCGCAGTTTTAGCTCGCCACCACTGGAGTCTGCGGTAAATGGTGAGGTCGCCAGAATCACAGTGCCCCCGCGCATCAGAAACTGGTCGATGGCAAAGAGTGAATCTTCATCGAGTCTATCCGGTGCTACCACGGCCAGTATGTCGGCCTCGGGCGTTACGCTACCATCTGAGAGGTCCTCCAATCGAATACTGTAATCGCGGGTAATCGCATTCTCCAGATTGGTAAAGGTGGCCGCTGCCTTTTTACCTTGTCCTGTCGTGCGGTCCGCGCGCGGCAGTGCCAGTGCCACTATTTTGGTCAAGCCCGGTGCAAACCGCTTCAAACCTGAGTCCAGAATCAGCCGAAACGATGCAGGATTGAAGTTTTCCGTGGGCAGTTCCACCACCTGTTTGGAATCCGCCAGCGTCATATAGAAGTAGAAGGTATCAGTGCCCCTCTCTGGCACCGTCATGGGTTTGAAGCCCCACTGCTCGGCGATCTTGGCCGCGACGCTGCCTTCATGTGCCTCCGGTTCAATGAATCGCACGCTGAATTTGCCATTGGAGTTCTGCGCCGCAAGCTCCAGTTGCGGGAGGATGGCTTCTTTGTAAGCCCGCAACTGTTTGGGTAGGCGTTCGTTGGCCGACACGTAGCCAATGAACTCCACCGGTTCATCGATCCCATCAAACAGGCTGGCGCCGGAACGGTAATCAAAGATGACCTTCTTGATGGCGTGACTGATGTCGTACTCCGGGTTGCGCAACTTCACCTCTGTAGTGGCGTTTGGAGAAGTATGCACTTCGATAAGATCAGCGAACCCCAGCGACTTATGCTCGCTGCCGTAGGCTACCAGTATGTTGAAGTAGGCGTTGACCATGGAGGACTGGTGCCGGTCGGCGATATGGAATGGCGTGGCGGCGATGCCATATCGGGTATTTGCTTCCAGCTCCATTTCCGGGTCGAGAGCGGGATCCACAAATTCCACACGCACCTTGCCCTCGCCTGCGACCTCATATTCGCGCAACAGATCGCGCAGTTGCGGTACCAGAGGCGCCAGCAGGGAATGTGTCTGGCCGCTGAAATAGCCGCGTATCAGCAGTGGTTCCTGTAATTCATTGAGAATATTGTGAGTGGGCTGGGAGACTGAAAACAATTTGCCCTCAGTTATATCCAGGCGTGTCGCTGGCAGCTCGGGCAGCCAGATATTGGCCAGCAGGAGATTGCCCAGCAACAACGCGATACCCGTGCGCCAGTGCCGCTGGCGAGCTGTGTGTGCCCGCTNCGCCCAGCGCAGTTTCTCCAGTACCAGTACATTGAGCGCCAGGAAGGCGACCGTCAGGCTGACGTAGTACAGTAAATCGCGCAGGTCGATAATCCCCCGGTTGATACTTTCAAACCGTGCCCCACTGCCAAACAGGCGCAATAGCTCGCCTGTTCTGTCATCGAAAAACCCGGTGAAGGTGGCGCTGCCCAGCAGGTATAGAACTGAACATATCACTACGGTGGTGATCAGACTGACGATGGGGTTGTCGGTGCGCGCTGAAACAAACAGCCCGATAGCAAGGTAGGTGGCTCCCAACAATACGGTTGCCAGGTAGCCGCCAAAAACCGGCCCCCAATCCAGGTTCGCAATAAGCGAGACCGTGATCGGCAGCGGAAGTGTGCTAATCAGCGCAATAAGAAGCAGCGTTAAACAGGCCCAGAACTTACCGAGAACGAATTGCCAGAGTCCGGCTGGCTGCGTGAGTACGTGCTCCAGTGTGCCGTGCTGTCGCTCTTCGCTCCACATGCGCATAGTCAGGCTCGCGCAAAGGAAGATCAACACAAGCGGCATCCATTCGAACAGGGGCCGAATGTCGGCAATATTGCGGGCGAAAAATGACTCCACCCAGAAAAAGATGAACCCGGTGGCCGCGGCAAACGTCGCCAGGAATAGCCATGCTACCGGCGATGAGAAGAATAGCCGTACTTCCTTCTGGGCGACGCGGCGCGTGATGGAATTAGTTGCCACTGTCATTCACCTCGCGAAAGACCGTGGCCAGGTCACGTGGGACGGCTTGCAACTGGTACAGTTTCGCGCCCGCTTTAAGCACACATTGCGCGATGTTGTTTGCCGCAGTATCGGGATCGGCGTTTGGGTGTAGATGGAGATCAAAGTGCAACAGTCCGTCAGCGGTGTCAGTTGCATCCATTGAGGCAATCTGTGGCAGGTTCTTCAGGTAAGTTGCAAGCGGTTCGTCGGTTGTGCTGGTGCGCAAAACGAGCGTCCTGCTGTCATGGAGCTCTGCCAGGCTTTGGTCCAGTGCCAGTTGGCCATTGCGCAGCATTAACACGCGGTCACAGACGGCATCGACTTCCTGCATGATATGAGTGGACAGGATAACGGTGGTTTGCCTGGCCAATCGCTTGATCAGGAGCCGCATATGCTCGGCTTGATCCGGATCGAGGCCGTTAGTCGGCTCATCCAGGATAAGCAGCTTCGGTTGTCCCAATATAGCCTGAGCGACTCCCACGCGCTGCCTGAAGCCCCGTGACAGGACGTGTATCGGGTCCAGCGCCCTTTGCATGAGATCGGTAGCCAATAGCGCATCGCGCACAGCCGTTATACGCTGGGAGGCCGGTATGCCCTTGAGTGTTGCGGCGTAGTCCAGGTAGTCAGCCACCATCATTTGTGGGTACACCGGCAGATTCTCGGGCAGGTACCCGAGGTGGCGCTGTACCTCGCGGGATTCGCCGGCCGGGTCTACCCCGTCGATGCGTATGCTGCCATCTGAGGGCTCCAGATAACCGCTGAGCATTCTCATAACGGTGGTTTTACCGGCGCCATTGTGGCCCAGCAGGCCGACTATTTCACGGCTGCCAATCTCGAAGGACACGTTCTTTACGGCAGTGGTGGTACCGTAAAGGCGAGTGAGCGATTGTACTTCAATCATACGGCTGATAGTCGTTATGAGGTCGTTTTGGCAAACAGCTATGGTATAGCACTGACTTGCTACAGTGCTAGAAATCGACTAGTAGCTTAATCACAAAAACTACCAGTACAAGGTTTAACACGCGTCTGATCATATGCTCGCCCTTGCTGATGGCAAAGCGTGACCCCAGATATCCGCCAATTGAATTGCCTACAGCCAGTGCGATACCCACCACCCACAGCAATTCCAGTTGATTGGCGAAGATCGCCAGGGCCACAACGGTGTAGACAGCGATGATAAACACCTTGTGCATATTGGTTCTCACCAGGTCCAGTCCCATGACCCGGTTGAGGACGGGCATGATGATAAAACCTACGCCGAGCTGGATAAAGCCGCCCCAGAAGCCCACGCCGACCATCAACAGGTGGCCGTGCAGCAATTGCCGTTTGGTGGGCTGGTAGTTTTGCACGCGCTCAGTCGGCTTTCGATCAAAATGCATTACCAACATGACGCCCAGCATAATCAACGCCAGGGACCGGTTGAACCAGACACCCTCCAGGTTCACGCCCAGCAGCGCGCCAGCGATAGCACCGGGAATGGCACATGCCGAAAGGCTGAGGCTGAGCTTGAAGTCCTTGAAACCGGAGCGCGCAAATGTCACAACCGAGGTGATGTTCTGCGCCAGTATGCCGATACGATTGGTGCCGTTGGCGACCGGGCCGGGCATGCCCAGAAACACCATTACCGGCACAGTGAGCAGAGAGCCCCCACCGGCGACTACGTTAAGGAAACCGCTGGCCACTCCCACCACAGCGATAAGGCCAATCTGCCAAACCTCGAACTCCACCCTCAGTCTTCCAGCCAGGGCTCGCGCAGGGTGACAAATTCTTCTGCTGTGGTGGGGTGAATGCCAATGGTCGAGTCAAATACGGCTTTGGTCGCGCCGGCGCGCATGGCGATGGCGATTCCCTGTATGATTTCTCCCGCATCCGGTCCCATCATATGTACCCCGACAACGCGGTCTGTTGCGGTGTCGACGATGAGTTTCATGAACGCCTTTTCATCGCGGCCACTGATCGTGTGCTTCATCGCACGGAAACTGGATTTGAATAACGTAATGTCTCCAAACTTTGCACGAGCCTCCACTTCGGTAAAACCGACGGTGCCGATGGTGGGCTGGCAAAAAACCGCCGTGGGTATAAAGTCATACGCTACCTGGTTGTCCAGATCGCCAAAGTTACGTCTGGCGAAAGCCATGCCCTCTGCCAGTGCCACCGGTGTTAACTCGATGCCGCCGGTGACATCCCCCAGGGCAAAGATACTGGGCTCGCTGGTGCAGTAGTGCTCGTCGACGTCAATGGCACCATGCTCATTCACGTTGACGTTTACATTCTCCAGGCCCAATCCCTGGAGGTGGGCCTTGCGCCCGGTGGCATACAGCACCGCATCTGCCTGCAGTACCGAGCCATCGGTTAACTGGAGGCGCAAGCCGTCGGGCTCTTTGCTGATTGATTCAACATTCACCTCAAAGCGCAGATCCACGCCGCTCTTGGCAATTTCCTGCGCGGCATGGGCTCGGATATCTGTATCAAAGCCGCGTAAAAATAGCGGGCCGCGATAAAGTTGTGTGGTTTGCGCGCCCAGGCCGTTAAAGATGCCCGCAAATTCCACGGCGATATAGCCACCGCCGACTATCACTACCCGTTCGGGAAAGCTGTCCAGATCGAATATTTCGTTGGAACTGACGGCGTACTCGCTGCCGGGAAAATCCGGGATATGAGGCCAGCCACCCGTCGCAATGAGTATTTTTTCCGCCGTATAGCGCGATTCGCCAATCGCCACGGTGTGTGCATCGATGATACGGGCGCGCCCGTCAAACACCTGTGCGCCTGCGCCATCCAGCAGTTTCTGGTAAATGGCGTTCAAACGTGAAATTTCCGTTTTCTTGTTATCGCGCAACGTCGTCCAGTCAAACTGTGGTGCGGTGCTTTGCCAGCCAAAGCCCTGAGCATCCTTGAAGCCCTTGCCGTATTCCGCGGCATACACGTAAAGCTTTTTTGGGACACAGCCGACATTGACACAGGTGCCACCCATGTAGCGGTCCTCTGCTATAGCGACTTTCGCGCCAAAGCCTGCCGCCATTCGCGCCGCGCGTACGCCGCCGGAACCGGCACCAATTACAAATAAGTCGTAGTCAAAGCTGCTCACAGTGATCTCCTCTGAAGTAGTGGGCAAGTCTACCAGCCCCGGTTCGCTTGTGCGTCCATTCACTGAATTTTGCGCATAGCCGTGGTGGATAACCATTATGAATGAGAATAATTCAATACTTGCTGGATAGCGCTGGGTGTTTTTCTTATCATAGCGCCCTCGCAAGCAAGGACAGGTAAATAACGATGATGTTACACAAACTTCTGCCAAACCGGGCGCTCGCCCTGTTCGCAGCCATGCTGGTGGCGTTTTGTGCCCAGGCAGACACCGAGGTAGTCGCTCAGGATGAAGTGCTGCTTAAAAATGGCTCGCGCATATTTGGCACCGTGACCAGTTCAAGAAATGGCGTGGTTACCATCGACACTGATTTTGCCGGAACGATCGATGTGCACCTCGACCAGATAAAATCAGTAAGCACTCTGGAACCCGTAGTTATATTGCTTGCTGACGAAACAGTAAAGCACGAGTCGAACCTGGTGATAACCGAGGAGGAGCTCGTACTGTCTGAGCCAGGGCAGTCCTATCCACTGAAAGATTTGATGGTGGTTAATCCAGAGCCCTGGGAAATGGGTCAGGGCTATCGCTGGACGGGTAATATCGGCTTCGCACTGGTTAGGCAGCGCGGCAACACCGACACCGACGAACTGGATTACAAGCTTGAATCCAAGTGGCGCAGCGTGCGCGACCGATACACGATACAGGCGAGTGGCGAGACCGATGAGGCCGACGGCACTAAAACAGCCGATAACTGGCGCATCAGCGGCAAATATGACTACTTCCTGGAAGACCCGAATTACGTAGGTATGCTTGTTCAGGCAGAAAAAGACAAGTTCCAGGATCTCGACCTGCGCTATCTGGTGGGCCCTTACTTCGGTCGTCAATTTTATGACAAGCCGGTGTTTTCACTACAGGGTGAACTGGGTTTCTCCTATGTCTCGGAGGAATACAATTTAGCAGAGGATGATGAGTACGGCGCGAGCAACTGGAGTATTCAGGCGTCCAGCGACTATCTTGGCGGGAATTCCTCGTTGTACTTCAATCAGAACGGTATCTGGAACCTGAAGGACACCTCTGATGTGATCGTTAACTCCACCTTCGGTTTGTCCTACCCGTTGTTGTGGCAGATCGAAGCGGCGGTTGAACTGCTCCTAGAGTACGATTCGGGCGCGGTAGACGATGTTGACAGTCTGGACCAAACCTACAAATTCCGCTTGGGTTACACCTGGTGATCGTTTAGCCGGCCCCGCAGGGGCCGGTTTTATAGCGCCTGCGTTCAGCGCAGGCCTTTGATCAGGCTGCGGAACCAGTCGGCCAGGGTTTCGTGCTTGTAATCAGTGAATTCCCCTGCATCCATGTACATGCCGTGGTCCTTACAGACTTCATACCAGATATGAGGCTGGTCGGGGTCGGCGGCTTTTTCCATGATGACGCCACAACGCGGACAGGCGACATCTTCAACGCTATCCCATTTTTTGCCTTTGCTGGCTTTGCCTGTATCCAGCGCTTCCCCCATCCACTTGCCCTTCAGCAGATCTGCTTCGCCCTGGTCAAACCACATACCCTGGCAGTTGGTGCAGCGGTCGATCAGTAAATCTCCCCCATAGGAGATTTCTTCCATACCGTGACCACACTTGGGGCACTCTATACTGTGTATTTCCGGGTTGTATTCCATTTGGGCTCTCCATTGATTGCCGTTATTCGTTATAAAGTGCGCGATGGGGTAGGTTTTACTGTGAAACAACCTTCCAATTATCTTACGCACCTACTGTCAGGGCAAGGACAGTGGCAATAAATTCTCTGGAGCGCGTGGATTGTGGCGGTCTGGTGGCTTCCCGCATCGAGCCCAGACTCACAGAATGTCGCAGTAGTAGTCGATTACAGTGATGCCTCAGTCAGGGTTTGGTTCCCGGGAGCGGCTTTGGTATCAGGTGCCTGCAGCGTAATATCGGCGGATTGCCAGATAATCGTGTGTAATCGTATCGGGACTAAAAGAGTGAGTTCCAGAGAAGCTGATTTCAGGATCAAAAATGGCCTGCAGCTCACCATTGGGGTTTATCAGAAAGAGCTTAACGCCGTGCACGACTTGATACTCATTGTCCGCTGGGTCGATGTCTGGCCCCTCAAGCGGGATGAGTTTCGCAACAATCCCCAGCCCCTGCTCGAAGGGAAGGTTCAGATCGTTACCCTGTTGATGGGTCAGCCCGATGAAATCCGGGTCAAAATACGGGACATAAGACGATAGTTGTGCAACGGTGTCACGCGCTGGGTCAACCGTATAGAACAGCACCTGGAGATTGCGGTCCCCCAGTTCTTTTAACGCGCGGTTGGCTGATGCGAGCTGCGTCAGAGTGGTGGGACAGATGTCCGGGCAGGTTGTAAAACCATATGACACCAGATGCCAGCGGCCTTTCAGATCATCGCGGGTAAACGCCTGGTTGTGGTGGTCTATCAGCTGGAAATCCGGCAGGGCACGGGCCTGCGGGAGTAGCACTCCGCTTATCTGTGGCGGCGCTACGGGACGGCTGAGCAGGACAACGGCCGCAACAGCCACGATAGTCACATTGGCTAACAGAAAACCTGCCAGCATTCGCGCGCGTCCAGACATACTCACGATCAGGGTACACCTATGGGTCGAAAAAAGTTTCTCGGGTGAGGAACGTATAGTCGCCCTCGATTGCCATCAGTGTGATGAGCACAGCGACAGCACAGAGCGGCACAAACAGCACATATTTCAGGGCCAGTCGTTCCCAGGCGACATGCATAAAAATTGCGATGATGAAGCCGGCTTTAAGGAACATAAAAATTAGAATCAACGTCCAGCGCATATAGCCCTGAACATGGAAAAAATCGACCAGATAGGAAAATGTGCTGAGCACAAACAGTAGCGCCCAAATCTTCAGGTAAATCCCGATGGGGTGTTGTTGGCCGGCTGTCTCACTCATGATTTCACCTCACCAAAGATAGAAGAAAGCAAAAATGAAAACCCATACCAGATCGACGAAGTGCCAATACAGGCCGGTTATTTCAACGATAGCGTAGCCCTTGTCTTCATAGTAGCCGCGACTCACGCGGCGCGCGATGACGATCAGGTAAATCACTCCGGCGGTTACGTGCAAGCCGTGAAAGCCCGTTATCATAAAGAACGCTGAGCCGAACTGTGCTGCACCAAACGGGTTGCCCCAGGGCCGCACACCTTCGGAGATGAGCTTTGACCATTCAAACACCTGCATACTCACGAATGACGCTCCGAGCAGGGCCGTCAACGCCATCAATAGCACGGTTTTGCGTCTGTCCCGGTTGTAAGCGCAGTTCACTGCCATCGCCATGGTGCCGCTGCTGGTAATCAATACGAAAGTCATGATTGCGATAAGTATCAGCGGCAGATGAACGCCGCCGATCTCCAGTGCGAACACCTCACTGGCGTTGGGCCAGTTGTCCGTCTGTGACAGTCTTACGTTCATATAGCCGGTCAGAAAAACGCTGAAAATAAAGGTGTCACTCAGCAGGAATATCCACATCATCAACTTGCCCCAGGGCAGGTCGAAGTTTTGCTTGTCTGCGGACCAGTCCGACACCATGCCGTCGATCCCCGGCTCTGCGTAGCTGCTGCTTTTATCTGTTTGTATGGTCATGGCGAGGCTCTCAAAATCCGCACATTGCTGCAAGTG
Source organism: Halioglobus japonicus (assembly GCA_902705825.1). Taxonomy (GTDB): domain Bacteria; phylum Pseudomonadota; class Gammaproteobacteria; order Pseudomonadales; family Halieaceae; genus Marimicrobium. Next base: position 334,953 of record CACSIL010000034.1, read on the forward strand.
CGTTAATGGTTTCCGGCCTGCTGGTGAGCAGCGCGAACAACACCAACCAGACACCTAGGAGAAAATGCCAGTAAGTCGTACACAACTGCAGAGGGGCGCTCAATGATTCGGTGCTGTTGTCATACCACACCCGAAAAACCACGTTGGTAAGCACCAGAAGCCCACCGATCAGATGCAGGCCATGAATCGCTGTCAGCAGATAGAAATAACTGTTTGCGGGGTTACCTGCCATGTAGAACCCCATGGACTGCAGGTGCAGCCACAGGTCGAACTGTGCCACCAGGAAAAGCACCGTAAAGAAAACGGCGGCGCTGATGCCCGCCACCGACACGTTCAGATTGCCTGTGCGAGCGCCGCCCAAACCCCATTGTATGGTGAGGCTGGCACAGGCTAGCAAAGCGGTGTTAAACCAGAGGCGGGTGGGGTCGGTGAAGGGCTGCCACGGCTGGCCGGCAAGCGCCTCGAAATCCGGGTACTGGGAGCGTGCCAGAAACGTGATGATGAAGAGAAAGAAAATGACTCCGACGATGGCGAGGACAAAGCGCAGCAGCACCCGCATCGCCGCCTTGGAATCCGGGCCGCTGTATTGTGCTGCAGTTGCGGCGGCCGATGGGTGTAGCCACGGCTTGTCCCGCAACATTCTCATGATATTCATGAATTGTGCTCCTCGTGTTCGCCGGCGGTCTGTTCCGCTTCGCTCACAGGGTGATTCTGCGGAATAAAGTCATGCTCTGCGCCCGGCACCGCGTAGTCGTAAGCCCAGCGATAGACTCTGGGCAGCTCCGGCCCCCAGTTGCCATGGCGCGGAGGCACGTCAGGGGTCTGCCATTCGAGGCTGGTAGCGCCCCAGGGGTTATGGCCTGCTGGCTTGCCATGGCGGATACTCCAGAACACGTTGTACAGAAAAATCAGTTGGCTCAGGCCGACTATCAGCGCTGAAATGGTGATACTGGCGTTCAGGGACGGGGCTGACTCCGGGATGAAATCAGTGGTGCCCATCGCAAAGTAACGCCGCGGGACTCCCAGAAAGCCAAGGTAGTGCATCGGCAGGTAAATGGCATAGGTGCCCAGGAAGGTGAGCCAGAAGTGGAGCTTGCCGAGACGCTCATTGAACATTCTGCCAGTGATAAGCGGGTACCAGTGATAGATGGCGGCAAACAACACCATGATAGGTGATACGCCCATTACCATATGAAAATGTGCCACGACAAAATAGGTGTCTGACAACGGTAAGTCGATGGTGACGTTACCCAAAAACAGGCCAGTCAATCCACCGTGGGTAAAAGTAAAAATAAAGCCTATCGCGAACAGCATGGGCACTGTGAGATGGATGTTGCCGCGATACAGTGTGAGTATCCAGTTGTAGACCTTGATGGCGGTGGGGATAGCAATGATCAACGTTGTGGTGGCGAAGAAGAAGCCGAACGCCGGATCCATGCCGCTGACATACATGTGGTGTGCCCACACGAAAAAGCTGAGGCCGCCGATGCCGACAATAGCCCACACCATCATGCGGTAGCCGAAGATATTCTTGCGTGCGTGAGTGGCCAGCACATCGGAGACCATGCCGAAGGCTGGTAGCGCCACGATGTACACTTCGGGATGGCCAAAGAACCAGAACAAATGTTGGAACAATACCGGGCTACCACCCGAGTAATCCAGATTTTCGCCCAGAGATACCAGCGCCGGCATGAAGAAACTGGTGCCGAGGGTCTTGTCCAGCATCATCATAATGGCGCTCACCAGCAGTGCAGGGAATGCCAGCAGGCCAAGCACTGTGGCGGTGAATATGCCCCAGATAGTGAGGGGCATTCGCATCAGGGTCATGCCGTGCGTGCGCGCCTGCAGCACTGTGGTGACGTAGTTCAGTCCGCCCATGGTGAAGGCGATAATAAAAATCACCAGTGATGCCAGCATCAGGATGATGCCCCAGTCATGCCCCGGTGTACCTGCGAGGATGGCCTGCGGTGGGTACAATGTCCATCCCGCACCGGTGGGTCCTCCCGGAACAAAAAAACTGGCGAGTAATACCAGTACCGAAAGTAGATAGAACCAGAAACTGAGCATATTCATAAACGGGAAGACCATATCCCGTGCACCTATCATGAGTGGAATCATATAGTTGCCAAACCCACCCAGTAATAAAGCTGTTAGCAGGTAGATCACCATAATCATGCCGTGCATGGTGACAAACTGCAGGTAGTCGCTGGGATTGATAAAGTCGAAGGTATCTGGAAAACCTAATTGCAGTCGCATCAGCCCGGAAAGGACAAGGGCGACCAGCCCTACAAAAACTGCTGTGAGGGCATACTGAATCGCAATGACCTTGTGATCCTGGCTGTAGATATACTTGGTAACAAACGTCTGCGGATCGTGCAGGTGATCGGGCTGATCGGCTATTGCCACGTTTTGCATACTATCTACCCTCGTTTGCCTGGTCTGGACGCTGCCTTTGCGTAGACTTACAGCGTGTTCAGGTATGCCAGCAAATCATTGATTGATTGCTCGTTCTGCAAGGAGCGGGCCATCAGTACCATCTGGTGACCGTAGGTGTCTCCATCGTGCGCGCCCCGCACGCCGAGGCGGAAATTCTGCAACTGACGTTTCAGGTACCAGTCATCCTGCCCGGCCAGACGCGGTGCCTGCAGTGCCGAATTGCCCTGCGCCCGCGCGCCGTGGCAGGCGCCACAGGTGGTGTAGAACGATGCACCTCTTTGCGGATCGCCGTGCAGCGTTGCTGTGGCTGCCACCGGCTCCAGAGTTGCGATGTAGGCGTTGACGTTCCGTATGGCTGCGGCATCGGGCAACATGTTGGCCATGGGAGCCATCTGCCGACCATATTCATCGGCTTCGTTGGCGCCGCGTATACCGTGCTTGAAGTGTTCAATCTGCCGCGCGATATACCAGTCTGGCAGTATGGCGAGGCTGGGTGCGTTCATCGCAAGATTGCCCTCGGCCTGTTGACCATGACAGGCGGCGCAGGTGGCATAGCTGGCCTGACCGGCGATGGGGTCACCGGGCGGGATGGCTTGCAGTTCACGCCAGGTGGGTTGCTGCGCCAGCCAGCGCTCAAAGTCCGGCTGCTCGTCGACCACCACCGATCCGCGCATGGTGTAATGCGCGATACCGCATAATTCCATGCAGAGGATGTCGTACTTGCCAGCGACGGTCGGCGTTAACCACGCATAGGTAACCATGCCCGGCACCAGATCCATCTTCACGCGAAATTGGGGCACTGCAAAGTTGTGTAACACGTCCTTGGAACGCAGCAACAGCTTCACCGGGCGATCAATCGGCAGGTGTAATTCGTTACTGTCCACCAGAATGTCATCGCTGCCAGCCGGGTCGTTACTGCTCATTCCAAACGGGTTTTCGGGGCTTACAAACCGTGAATCCACTTCGCCAAGTACGCCATCGGCGCCGGGAAAACGGTAACTCCACTGCCACTGCGCGCCGACCACTTCCACCTCGTCGGCCCCCTCTGGGACATCCACGAAATCGGCCCACACAATCAGCCCCGGCGCGAGCATTGCGACAACGCCGACAGTGGTAATAACGATCAACCAGGTTTCAAGTTTCTTGTTTTCCGGTTCGTAGTGCGAGCGCCTTTCGGGATCGTGCCGGTAGCGAAATATCGACCAGGCCATGAACAGGTTGACGGCGACAAAGACAAAACCGGTGATATAAAGTGTCAGATCGATAGTGGCGTCGATCATGCCCCAGTTGGATGCCAGAGGCGTCATCCACCAGGGGCTGAGCCAGTGAAAGAGCAGTGAGATGACTACCAGCAGAACCAGCGCTACCACTATCTTCATGCCGCCTCCTTGCCCGGTCGCCCACAGACGATCCGGCGTACCAGGTACTTCGGAATACAGCTTTTATTATGTGTTCACTACATTATTGATGGCGCCAGGCAGTGCCCTTTATCATTTGTTCGAATTTGCCACGGACGCCAATAAACCAGCCGGGTGCCGCGGCTCCCTCGCCTGCTGGCGATAGTTTGGGGTGTTCACTGGTGACCTGACGCAGAATATGTTCCTGGGCTTCGCTGACGTCCACGACCAGAATGTGTTTACCTGCCTGCAGGGTGTCGCGAAAACGAATGAAATCGGAGTGCGGTGCCTGTATTCCAATCAGGCCGCCCTCCCAGGTACAGAAGCCCAACACAATGACGGCGAGGAAGATGGGGGGTATCCAGGTAATGACACCGGCGATACCGGTGGCCCATGTGGCACCGATAATCAAGGCTGCACCGATGGCGCCCACAATGGCTCCACGTTCCGTGCCGCCGACTACATCTTTACGCAGTACTGCTTCTACCTCGTTCAGGCGGTGTGCTTTTACGCCTGCGTCATCCTCGCTGAGCACGTGTATTTGTGGCTTGATAACGCCAGCATGCTCAAGTTGTTGTTCGATGAGTTCCAGATCGTCGAGGTCATCACTGATGTAGTAATGGCGTTTCATATAGCTTCCCCTGTCAGTTTTATAAGTGAGGGTTGTGCTCGTGTCGACATTCGGTTTGAGTATAGCACCCGCGCATTGCGAAGCTAGCGCGGGCGCTTGACCACTGCTGTGGCAGATGATTTTTATCCCTTGCGGGAATATGGTGTGTTCTTTTTTAGCGTAGAAAGGTATTAAAAGCGGGTATAAACCGGTCTCTTTTAAAAAGCCGATGATCTGAATGATGAGTACGCAGTGTTTTTAAGACTGTTTTGCTACAAGCGATTAGTTTGATAGACGAATCGCGATTAAAAACACCTACATTTTAAGGATGATCTTACCCATGTGCTGTCCGCTCTGCATACGCTCGTGCGCCTGCTCCACTTGCTCTAGTGGGTAGATGCTGTCGATCAGCGGCTTCAGTTTGCCGCTCTCAAGCAGCGGAAAAATGTGTTCCAGTATCTCCTCGACCATGACCGATTTTTGCGCAAAGGTCTGCGCGCGCAAAGTGGATCCTGTCATGGTGATGCGTTTCATCAGCAGCGGTGCAAAATTGACTTCAGCCTTGAAGCCTTTCAAGTACGCAATGTTGACGATGCGACCTTCCGGCGCGGCGAGGTTGAGGTTCTTCTGGATATAGTCGCCGCCGATCATATCGAGTATTACATCGATTTTGTTGTTGAAGCCCAGCCCGGTGAGCACGGCCTCGAAATCGTCCTTATTGTAGTTGATGGCACAGGTTGCCCCGTGCGCTTCCAGCGCCTGGCATTTTTCAATGGTGCCGGCGGTGGTATATACCTTGATGCCCAGCGCAGCGCACATCATCACCGCGAGCGTGCCGATACCACTGGCGCCTCCGTGTATCAGCACTCTTTCGCCGGCTTTTAATCCAGCTCGCTGGAACAGGTTGTGCCATACGGTCAGCAATGCCTCTGGCAGAGCGGCGGCTTCGCCCTTGCTGAAGCCTGTGGGAATAGGCATGCACTGGCCTGTTGGTGCGACTGCATAGTCGGCGTAACCGCCGCCGTGAGTAAGCGCGCAGACACGGTCTCCCACCTGCCAGTTGCTGACACCCTCACCCAACGCCGCAATGGTGCCTGCAACTTCCAGACCCATTATTGGGGAGGCATCCTCTGGTGGCGGATACAATCCTTTGCGCTGTAAAAGATCGGCGCGATTGAGGCCTGCAGAGTGTACTTTTATCAGCACTTCCCCGGTGCGTGGAGTCGGCACTGTTCCCTGTTCAATGCTCAGGTTGTGCGCTTGATCGACCGCGACGTAGCGGCATTGCTCGGGGATAGGTGTTGCTTCACTCATTCGGGTATGTCCTTTGTGTTTGGCCGCAGGTTGTTGTCACCTCCTGCAGACCTAGTCTAGCCTAGGCCGAATGGAGATGGACAGCACCGCTTTCAATACGGGCTTTAATCTGCTCCTCGCTAAAGCCGAACTCGCGCAAAATTTCTTCACTGTGCTCGCCGATGTGGGCGGCGCAGCGATGAATTTTTGCTTGCGTGCGGCTGAAGCGTGGTGCGGGGGCAGGTTGCCATACCTCGCCATCGTCTACAAACGTTTCCCTTGCCTGATGATGGGGGTGATGCCGTACTTCATTCATCGATAGCACTGGCGCGTAGCAAACATCTACGCCGTCAAAAATGTCATCCCACTCAGCGCGCGTCCTGCATTTGATGATGTCAGTCATACGGGCCTTCATCGCAGGCCAGTTAGCCATGTCGAACTGCTGTTCGAAATGCTTTGCATCGTCGCCCAGTTTTTCCAGTAGTGCAGCGTAAAACTGCGGTTCGATAGAGCCCAGTGAAATGTACTTGCCGTCTGCTGTTTCGTAGACCTCGTAAAAATGCGCACCGGAGTCGAGCAGGTTGGTGCCGCGTTCATCGGACCAGAAGCCCGACTGATTGGCGGCAAAGGTACTTGCCATCAGTGTGGCCGCACCGTCGATCATTGCCGCGTCTACCACCTGCCCTGCGCCTGAGACCTTTGTTTCCAGCAACGCACATACCATGCCGTAGGCCAGCATTAGCCCGCCACCGCCAAAGTCACCGACCAGGTTCAGCGGGATAGCGGGCTTCTCTCCAGCGCGCCCTATCGGATGCAGTGCGCCGGCTAGCGCGACATAGTTGATGTCGTGCCCGGCTGCACCCGCCATTGGGCCCTCTTGCCCCCAGCCGGTCATCCGTCCATACACCAGTGCCGGGTTGCGGGCCAGACAGATATCCGGGCCCAGCCCCAGGCGCTCCATGACCCCGGGCCGGTTTCCTTCCAGCAGCGCATCTGCTTTTTCCAACAGGCTCAACACAGTGTCCACACCGGCTGCATTTTTCAAGTCGATACTGATGCAGCGCTTATTGCGATTGAGAAAGTCCAACTTGGGGTTGTGTGCGGCGGAAAATATACTGCCTCCGGGTCGCTCCACGCGGATGACATTGGCGCCCATATCAGCCAGTAGCATGGCGGCGAAGGGCCCCGGCCCGATACCCGCAATTTCTATAATGGTCAGTCCCTGCAGTGGTCCCATGATGTGCTCTCCGGTTTCGTAACAGAATGGAAAGGGTGGCGCGCTTGCGGCGCTGTCGCAATGGCGGGACGGGTCTTAAGGGGTGTCTTTGCAGATCAGGTGTTCGAACATTCCCCGCGCTTCTTCCAGCTTGGCAAAAACCGGATAGCTGCTGTCCATCGCCCAGCTGATGGTCAACATATTGAGTGTGCCCACGACCATTGCCGCGAGGATCTCGGGAGAGAACGTGGTTTCCACATCGCCGTGTTCCACACCGGCAGTAATTAGCCGGACAAAGCTGTTCATGGCGGTGTCACCGACTTCTCGATGGCGCTCTCTGTCCTCGGCGAAAGTGGAGGGGGCAAGCAGGATAAGCTGGCGGTCGATATCATCGTATCCGGCAAAATTGGATTCGATGTAATCGATCATCGCTTCAAGGCGGTCACGTGTGGTCGAGTGGTTTTTGATCAGCTGTCGCAGCATGGGCTCGCACTGATCGTAGAGCCGGGAGATGCCCAGGCCGCCGAGCAGCGAGTGCTTGTTGGGAAAATGGCCGTAGAACGTGCGCCGGGCGACATCGGCCTGCACGCAAATTTGTTCGATGCTGGTCTCTTCGATGCCCTGTTGTCGAAACAGCTGATACGCCGCTTCCTCGATACGGGCGCGGATCTCCATTTTGCGCTTTTCGCGACGCCCAGGGGGTGTCTGTACTGTGTCCATGAAATTTCCGTAAGACTATTGCATTCGTTCAACCATTAAACTATTTTGTATACAAATGTGCAACATTGCGCATTTGGGTAGCTATTGGCTGCTCCCGGTAAACAGTAACGAAGCTAACAGCAATGAAGGTACTGGAATGTCTGAACGTCTGATCGTGGTGTCCACGGATTGCCACGCTGGCCTGCCCATAGCCGATTACAAACCCTACGTGGAGAAGAAGTACCACGAGATGATGGATATGGCAGTGCCTATCACTGTCGATATGATGGATAAAGCCGAGTCCACCTTCCTGATCAAGGAGATTAACGACGCCTGGCGCGCGCCCATTCAGCAGGAATTGACCGGAGCCTGGGATTATCAGGAGCGCTTGAAGATGTTGGCCAAGGACGGGATTGCCGCCGAGGTCATTTTTCCGGACGGGATCACGGAGAAAAACACGCCGCCATTTGGCGCCGGGCTCGGTTTGTCGCCGCGCGATATGGTGCCAGAGCTGCAGTGGGCCGGTGCCATGGCCCACAATCGCTGGTTGGCCGAATGGTGCGCCAATGACCCAGCCCGCCATATTGGCGTGGCTTCGATTCCGCTGTTGTGGGATGTACAGCAGGCTGTGGAAGCGGTGCGCTGGTGTGTGGAAAACGGACTGCGGGCGGTTATGATCCCCACCCTGTGGGTCGATCAGGATGCCTATCACCACGTCAAATACGACCCTTTCTGGGCGGTGTGTGAAGAGCTTGAAGTGATTGTTCACTTTCATTCTGGGCCAGCCCCACACCAGGAATATTTCGGTTCAGGGTTTCCAGTAGAAGACAAGAGTGACGAAATGCCCGGCGCTATGGGCATCTATGTATCGGAGGTGATGTGGTGGTTGTATCGCCCGCTCACCTTCATGATCTGGGGCGGCGTATTCGAGCGCTTTCCAAAACTCAAAACGATGATCGTTGAGGGCGGCACGATGTTCATGCTGCCGTCCTGGCTGCGGTTGATGGACTTCCATTACACCGAGGGACAGATCTCCGCCAAGCTGGGTAACTTCCGCAAACACTTGTCGTTGAAACCCAGTGAATATTTTGCGCGCAATATTGGAATCGGTGCATCCTGTGTGTTGCGCCCCGATCTGGATATGCGCGATGAAGTCGGCCTTGAGAAAGTCATGTGGGGTAGCGATTTCCCCCACCCTGAGGGTAGCTGGCCGAATACTGCACAGTACTTCAAGGACAACTTCAGCAACTTCCCCGAAGCAGATGGACGCAAAATCCTCGGTGAGAATGCGATAGCGTTCTACGGCCTGGACAGGCAGCACCTGCAGAACGTTGCCGACGAAATTGGGCCGACAGCTGCGCTGTTTAGTTAAGTCAAATCAGTAACAGGATTAATTTATCCAAGAGGTTCTATGACAATCGTAGAAGCATGTGAATCCAAGACCAACACCACGCCCGAATTTCCCATGGGCTGGTATTCCGTTGCCCGGTCCCACGAATTGTTGGTGGGTGAAGTCAAAGCGGTGCAAGCATTCGATCGAGAGATGGTGCTGTATCGCACACGCTCTGGCGTGCCGGTGCTGCAGGATGCCTATTGCCCGCATCTGGGTGCCCATCTGGGCGTGCAGGGGCGTGTGATCGGTGAATCTATCCGCTGTCCGTTTCACGGCTGGCGCTATGGCACGGATGGCAAGTGTGAACACATCCCCTATTCGGATGACATCCCCGAGCGGGCGCGCCTGCGAACCTGGCACTGCGAGGAGAAAAACGGCGAGGTTTACATCTGGTTCCACCCGGAAAACACCGCACCCCAGTGGCAGCTGCCTGACCTGCCGGAACTGGGTGATCCCAATTGGACCAACCCGCGCTACACAGAATTTCTGGTACCTGCACACGTGCAGGATATCGCGGAAAACTCCTGTGACCCGGTGCATTTCGAGTTCGTACATAAAATGATGGATACCCCGCCATCTGAGGTCACCATCGACGATGATGGGCGCACGCTCCACCTGAATTCAGATGCCACTAATGCCGATTTCCCCGCACACCTGCACGCCACGGTCTACAACCCCGGGTTTGCCATGGTGCGCAACACCTATGGCCCCGGTGCTGAAATGGTGATGTACAACAGCGCACAGCCGATCAACCGGCATGAGACGAGAATGCGTTGGACGCTGACCGTAAGCCGGTCTATAGAAGATCTGGCGGGCGATGATGTTATGGAAGGAATCATTTCCGGCCTCAACGATGATTACCCGATCTGGGCCAACAAGGTTCATAAGCAAAAGCCAATTTTTTGCAAGGAAGACAAAACCCTGGTGTTGTTCCGAAAATGGGTGCGCCAGTTCTACCTCACCTCCAACGACAAGCGGGAGATAGCGTAACAATGCAAGATTTCAATAATAAGGTAGCGGTCATTACCGGCGGTGCCAGTGGTGTTGGTCGCTCCCTCGCGTTTGCCCTGGGGCGGCTCGGGGCAAAAATTGCCGTGGGCGATGTCGACAAAAACGCAATGGAACAGATTGCCGCGGACCTGGCGGCCGAGAACATCGACGCTATCGTAGAGTTTTGCGATGTCACCTCAGTAGAAAGCTTGAATGATCTGGCCGACAAAACCGAGTCGGCTTTCAAGCAGATCGACCTGGTATTTGCCAATGCTGGAATCGGCGCCGGTGAGTCAGGTGCGATGTGGGAATACTCGGAAAAAGACTGGAAGTGGTGTTTCAACGTCAATATGTGGGGCGTTATCAATTCCATTCGCGCATTTATGCCCCGGCTCGTCGCGCGCAACGAGGAAGCCCATTTTGTGGTGACTGGGTCCGGCAATGGTGCCTTGCTGGTCTATCCCGATCAGCCAATATATACAGCGAGTAAGGCTGCCGTGCACGCCATTACAGAGAACCTGCACTACCAGATGCAGGCAGCGCAGAGCCCGGTAAAAGTCAGCGCCTTGTTTCCCGGCCCGCATGTGGTGGATACCGGCCTGTTCAATTCCGGCCGGGTGCGCCCAGAGGAACTGAAAAAGGACGTCGAGGGCAATGAGTCTGGAATCAGTTCGGTCGAGGACATGAAAAAAATGTGCGAGGAGTTCGGTATCGAACTGCAAACCACACACCCGGATGAAGTGGCAGAAATGGCCGTGGCAGGCTTGCAACAAGATGCCTTCTGGTTGCTGGCCACTACGCCGGAAACCGATGAGAAGATTCGCTCGCGAGCCGAGATGATTCTCAACCGGGAAACCCCTGTACCCAATATGGTGGGTGCGTAATCCAGCAACGATAAATCAATCCACTATTCACAAGGTAACGATAATGAGTAATGAATCCAGTGCACCCCAGGGCAACCCCGGTGATATCGTCAATTGGCCCATGCTGAAGATCCAGTACCGGACTGATCCGGACAAAATCGCGGCATTGTTGCCGCCCGGCATCGAGCCAGGCGCGCAGCCCAACGTCAATCTCACCATTTATAACTTCCCTGTTCCCGATGAGCCCGAGTACGGCATCGTCACCAGTGTAGATGCTGTCTTTGACGGTGTTGCCGGTGAATACACGCTCGGTTATGGCATCGATCAGGAGTCGGCGATTTTTGTCAGCCAGGAAACTAACGGGCAACCGAAGTACCCCTGCACCACCGAGTTCTACCGTCTGGGGCCCCAGGTAAAAGCGCGTTGCACGCACCAGGGTTACACGTTTGTTGAGTTCCAGGGTTTTTCCAAAGGCCCGTCCGATCCCGGCGAGCCCTTCCAGCAGAATGAGTTTTGGCTCAAGTACTCCCGCGCAGTCAGTGTTGGTGGCCCGGCTACCGGTTTTGATTTTCCGCCCCACGTGGTGCGTGTGCGCAGTGAGTACGGCACGGCCTGGCGCGAAGAGGTCGATGGAAAGCTGACGCTGCGCGATAGTCCCTGGGATCCGTTGACCACGCTGTTGCCAATGCGTGAGCAGTTGTCGTCTTACCTCTGGTGGCCGACATTCCTCGATCGTGAAATGACGCTCGCAGGTCAGCTCGATGCCGAGAAATTCCTGCCGTATGCCGACACAATCTCGGGTTCACGCTGGCCTGGAACTAACGGCGGGCCCAAGCGGGACTGAGATAGGCAATAAATCTACAGTACCTCCCTGAACGAGGGAGGTTCTGTCGGTCGCCAAGATGCAGACTATAAAAACCTGGCTCCCCGTGCTGACGGGCATGTGCTGCATGGCTTTTGGCAGCGGCATCATGAGTATCTACGGATTCTTTGTTGAACCTCTGTCTAAGGAGTTCGGGGTCGGAGCTGCGGTATTGAATACCGGTCCGGTAGCCCTGCTGCTGGTGCCGGCCTTTCTCGGCGCGTTGATCGGCAAGATGGCCGATCGCCTGCCTGTTCGAAATATCCTTCTGACCGGCACTGGCCTTTCAATGCTGGCCCTTATCGCTATCGGTGAGGCGCCGTCTCTGTTGTGGGTCGGGGCAGGTTTCCTCGCTTTTTCTCTGGGCATGTCTATGTACGGACCAGTAGTGGTCAACGGCATGTTGGTAAAACTGTATCCTGGTCGGGAAGCGCGGGCGCTGGCTCTGGGCGCGATCGGTATCAGCGTGGCGGCCATTGTGCTGCCGCCATTGATTGGCAGCCTGTTGGCGCACATGGACTGGCGGCAGGCCTTGCAACTGCTCGCTGTGGTTTTGCTCGTCATACTGTGGGGGGTGATTCTTGCCGGGACTCCGCGTGGCGTGGTGGAGACCGGGAGCAGCAGCGAAGTGCCTGTAGGCGGGTCATTCTATCGAACCAGAGAGTTCTGGCTTATCGGCTTATCCGTGGCGCTGGGCCTGAATGTGATGATCGTACTGTCGATCTGCTTCCCCCCGTTCTTTCTCGGCAGGGGGTACACCGTTGCCGAGGCCGGATGGTTTCTGGCGGTCTCCGGTTTAGCTGGCCTGATCGGCAAGAGTTGTCTTGCCTGGCAGGGCGATGCCATTCGTAACTCGGTTAAATGGTTGGCTGCGGGGTTGCTACTGATGCAGGTTGTCGGTTTGGTGCTGCTGTATTTTTGTGTGGATACGTGGCAGGTGCTGGTGGCGCTGGTGATGCTGGGGGCGGCGAACGGCGCCTTCATACCGATGCATTCCTACCTCAACAGCCGCTATTTCGACTCCTCGATTATCAGCCACGTTACCGGTGCGCAGATGCCCCTGTTTCTGCCCTTCGGGTTGACCGGCGCGCCGCTGGCCGGCTATGTCTTTGATCAGACCGGAACCTACGATGTGGTGATGCTGTCGCTAGCCGGTATTCTGGCGCTGGCGGCAGTGCTGATAGCCAGTACTCCCGCAGCGAAGAAATTCGGCTAGTACCAAAACGAGGCGTAGCAGCTTTTTTTTGCTAGTATTCCCCTCGGGTTTCTAATCAGGGAAATCCGCCAGTCGCTGGAGTAAGTCATGCCAATGTTTGTTCGAAAAAAGCTGCACGCCCTGTTAATGATGATTATGACCGTGGTTGTCCGTTTCTCGGCGCCGCTGCGGCATACCGCTTTTGCGGGCACAGGCAGTTCCCGCCAGCTGTGTGACCACATTATCCACACTGGTGTGAAAAAGGTGCTGGTGGTAACGGACAAGCCACTGCGGGAACTGGGCGTAGTCGACAAAGCCGTTGCGGCGTTATTGGCAGCCGATATTGATGTCGCGTATTACGACGGCGTACTGCCCGACCCCACCTTTGATCAGGTCGCTGCAGGTGCGGCGATTGCCAAAGCCCAGGGCAGCGAGGTGGTGCTGGCTATCGGTGGTGGCTCTTCCATGGATGCGGCCAAAATCATTGCCGCTGCGGCTACCAGTAATGCCTCGCCGACAGATTGGGTGGGCATGGGCAAGATCAAGCACACAGTACTGAAGCTCTACGCTATTCCCACCACGTCGGGAACCGGCTCTGAGGCCACTATGGGCGCGGTTATTTCCGATTCCGTGACGCATGAGAAAAGCATCATCATGGGTGACGCCCTGTTACCCACAGCGGTCGCGTTGGATGCCGAGCTGATTGTCGGCCTGCCGCCGCACATCACCGCCGCTACCGGCATGGACGCGCTGACCCACGGCATCGAAGCGTATATCGGGGTGTGGGACCGCGGCACACGGCTGGAAGATGCCCGGCTGGCGGTCAAACTGATCTTTGAGCACCTCGCTACCGCGTGCAGCGACGGCAAGAACCTCGAGGCGCGCAGTGCGATGACAATGGCGGCCTATTACGCTGGCCTGGCGATCAATCAGGTCAATGTGGGTAATGTGCATGCCATCGCTCACCAGTTGGGCGGAAAGTATGGCATCCCGCATGGTCTGGCGAATGCACTGGTGTTGCCGCACATCCTGGAATTCTGCCGCGAGGAAGCGCAGCAGCGGCTGGCGGAGCTGGCCGTATTGATTGGTGTGGGTAGTGAGGGTGAGTCCCCGGCTGTATTGGCCGGAAAGTTCATTCAGGCAGTGAAAGATCTGCGTGAACAGGTCGGTATCCCCGAGCAGATGGACGTCATCAAACACGAAGATTTCGACGCGATCTGCCAATTGGCCATTAAAGAGGGCAGTGCCTACCCCGTGCCCAGGCTGCTGGATCGCGAAGATGTGCTGCTGATTCTAAACAAGATTTCCGGTTAGTATTGGCAATTGGCTTTGGCGGCTCGATTGAGGAATATGGTGGCAACTGTCACTTTCGTGCCTATAATGAGTTCCCGTATTGCGATGGAGTAAGTGGATATGGAATATGATGCAGCGAAGCACAGCTTGCAATGCCCCAAGTGCCAGCATGGTATGGAAGAAATCACTCATGAGGGCATTACCATAGACCGTTGCACAGAGTGCATGGGACTGTGGTTCGATCACGATGAAGTATACGAGTTAAAGGACATCAAGGACGGTCACCTGGTAGATATCGGTGACCCGAAGGAAGGGTGGAAGTGGGATAGCCACTCTGACATCAACTGCCCACGCTGTGGCAAGGAGATGGAAAAGTCTGCCGACCCCAAGCAAAAACATATCTGGTATGAACTCTGTCCCGAGCACGGTCTGTTTATGGATGCCGGTGAGTTCAAGGATTTCAAATTTGAATCAATACTGGATCGATTCCGCAGCCTCATCAAGGGAAACCGCGCCAACATCGCGCCCTGAGATATAGCGCCTCTGAGATCAAACCACCCCGTTAGTCGCTGTCCGCGGTCTCGGGGTTCTGCAGATACCAATGCACTCCCTGTGCATCGGTGCTGCGTGTAATCCTGCGTCTGCCCAGCAAGCAGTTAAGATGTGCCAGCGTTTCTCCCGTTGCGAAACCCAGTGACTCCCCTTCCGGTTTGCGATTGAACAGGGCGGGGAAACAATCGATGACGCGCCGCGGCTGTTCAAGATAGTCAAACAAGCTAGAAAGATCGTTCTTATGGCCCTCAATCAACTGGTTGAGGCGCACGTGTAATCCATAGAACGGCGCCTCGTGAGCAGGCAGTACCAGCAAGTCGTCGGGCAGTATTTCCCGCAAACGGGCGCTGGAGCGCAGCCATTCATTCAGCGGATTCCCTTCGGGCTCGGTTGGAAACACGCTGACGTTGGGCGTGATTCTGGGGAGTACCTGGTCACCGGAAATAAGCAGTTTGAGCGCCGGACAGTAGAGTGTGGCGTGTTCAGGTGAGTGCCCGCTGCCGATAATGACCTGCCAGTACCGGCCGCCAACGGTAATAGTTTCGCGGTCGACCAGCCGGCGGAAGCTGTCTGGAAGTGGCGCAATGGCGCGGCCGAAATTGCCGAACTTCTTTCTGTACTGATCCAGTTGCGCGTCGTCGTAACCCGCCGCCCGGTAAAAACGGATGGCCACCTCCGGCGCCTCCCGCCCGGTATCCGCTTTCATCGCGCGGCACATCAGAAACTCCTCGCGCGGCATCCACAAGTCGCAATCGAACCGCTCGGTCAGCCAGCCGGCAAGTCCGACATGATCCGGGTGCAGGTGTGTGCAAATGACCCGCTTGATCGGTTTGCCCTGCATGAAGCCGCTGAATATCTTCTCCCAGGTTTCGCGTGCATCGGGGATGTTGAGGCAGGTGTCCACCACAGTCCAGCCGCCCTCATCCTCCAGCAGCCAAAGATTGATGTGATCCAGTGACATGGGCATCGCAAAGCGCGCCCAATAGACGCCCTCTGCGACTTGCAGTGGCTCACCCGGACTCGGGCTGGCGCCGCGAGTAAACGGATAGGTGAGCCCGCGATACTGCTCTGGACTGGATTCCAGCATAGAGGGTTAACCCCTTGTGTTAGTTACAAAGACGGTTGGCCAGATTCATTGTAGACCTGAAACAGGGGAATGACAGCCGTCGTTAACTCACACCGCGCTCACTCTCTGCCCAGTATTGCGCTCTGACCGCTTTCTTGTCTGGCTTGCCCACGGGCGTCAGCGGAATACCCGCCACGAAATCTATCGTTTTGGGAGATTGTACGGAGCCCTTGGCTTCCTTGACCAGCGCCTGCATGGACGCAACCAGCTCATCGTTGCCTTCAAATCCTGGTTTGAGTACCACCACCGCCTTCACGGCTTCACCCCATTGTTCGTCGGGCACACCGATCACTACCACCTGGCCGACGGCCTCGTGCGTGGCCAGTACATCTTCCACCTCGCGCGGGAATACGTTGAAGCCACCGGTGACAATCATGTCCTTGGTGCGATCGACGATATAGAGGAAGCCGTCTTCATCCAGCTTGCCAACGTCGCCGGTGTGCAACCAGCCGCCGGCAAAAGCCTCGGCTGTCTGCTCTGGCATATCCTTGTAGCCCTTCATTACCAGCGGGCCGCGAACGCAGATCTCGCCGGCCTCACCCGGTGCCACTTCATTGCCATCGGGGTCGCGCAGGCTCATGTGAACCCAGGGCGTGGGCCGCCCACAGGACGACAGGCGGTGCGGTTTGGAGAGATCGTGGTCCTTCCGACGCATATTGGCGATAACCATTGGGCACTCGGACTGGCCAAAAAACTGGTAGAAGATCTGGCCCCACTTGGTGATACCCTCGGCGAGCCGGGTGGGGCTCATCGGAGAAGCGCCATAGAAGATCGTCTCCATGCTGGACATATCGGCGGTGGCGGAGCGCGGCGAATCGAGCAGGAAGTAGAGCATCACCGGTACCAGCATGGTGCAGGTGATTTTGTGTTGTTCGACCATGTCGAAAAACTCATCGGGACTGAACCCCTGCATCACATAAAACGCACCACCCTTCTGCAGCACGGGAATGAAGAAAGCCGCCGCCGCGTGTGACAGCGGGGTTGCCATCAGCATGCGAACCTCTTCCGGGAACTCCCATTCGGCCAGCTGAATCTGCGTCATAGCCGCCGTCACGCTGTAGGTGCTCATCACGCCCTTTGGCTTGCCGGTGGTGCCGCCTGTGAAATTCACGGAAGACACCTGATCGGGTTTGATGTCCGGGGCGACCAATGGTTTGGGCGTGAACTCGTCCGCAATGGCGAGGTAATCATCGCCGATTGCGTTGGGGCCAAAGCCCAGCAGGTTTTTCAGCCCGGGCACACGCGCTTTCAATGCGCCTGCCAGTTCCTCGAACACAGAGGCGTCAAATATCAGTGTTTCCACTTCAGCCGCTTCCAGTACATAGGCGTGGTCGTCCAGTGATCCCAGCGGATGCAGCGGGGTACCGACACAACCGGTGAGTTGCATCGCGGCAATGTTCGCAAGTACCTCCGGCCGGTTGGCGGAAATAACGGCCACTCTGCTGCCGACACCCAGGCCTTTGGATTGCAGCGCCTGTACCATCTGGCTGGCGCGTTCGCGCACATCCCTATAGCTGGCCACTTTGTCGCCCAGAAACAGGCAGGGCTCATCGTGGTATCGGTTGAGCCCATCAATCAGCAGATGGGCCATCAGGGGTTGGTCTCGCAGTGCTTCGGTGGTCATAGTGTCTCCAATCATTATTAGGCGTTAGTATTCGATTCCTGGTCCGCAATCTGTAGCGCGCGCCCCAGTACGGTGAACATCTCTCTGGACTCGCGTCGGCTGATCTGGGCAGAGGAAAACAGGCTGGAACCGTGGAATGTTCCAGGAAAGCTGTGCAATTCTGTGGCGATGCCGGCGCGCATCAGCTTCAGCGCATACTCCACGCCCTCGTCGCGCAGCGGGTCGAATTCCATGGTATTTACATAGGCCGGCGGAAGACCGGACAGATCCTCTGCGCGGGCGGGTGCCGCGTGGTAAGGCACATCATCCGCCCCACGCTGGTATTGGTCTCCCAGGTAAAAATCCCAGCTGAGTTCTGCATTGGGCTTGTTCCACATCGGTGTATCGACGAAACGCTGCATGCTGGGCGTTTGCAGGCGGTCGTCCAGTTCGGGAATGCCCAGATACTGGAAGCAGATAGATGGCCCTTTGCGATCGCGGGCCAGCAGCGCAAGTGCCGCTGCCAGGCCACCACCGGCACTCTGTCCAAATACGGCCAGTCGTGCGGGGTCTAGCTGCAATTCAGTGCTATTGCCACTCGCCCACTGCAGTGCGGCATAGCAATCCTCCAGCCCTCCCGGGTAGGGCGTCTCTGGAGCCAGGCGATAATCAACCGAGACGATAACCACGCCCAGCCCCCTGCACAACGCAATACATGTGCCGTGTTCGCTGTCGAGGTTGCCGATAACAAAGCCACCACCGTGTATATGCAGTATCCCCGGCACCTGCGTAGCCAGCCCTTCGGGTGTGTAGATACGCACAGGTATTTCAGGGGCGCCCACCGGCCCTGCAATGGTCTTGTCTTCGACTGTCACGCCGCTCTCGTTGAGATCAGCGTTCAGGGATGCGATCATCTCCTGAAAATTGGTTCTGGCCTGCTGAGGATTGCTCATCGTCAGCGGGGTGTCTGGCAGAAATTCCAGCATTTGTGCCAGTTCCGGATCGTAATTGTAGCTCATTCGTGTCTCTTCTCCCGATGGCAATAGTCTGTCGCGCTCGCTGCGTCGAGCAATGATGAAAGAGGCCAGAAAACAACGGAATCGTGATCATAGCGAAGCGCAGAGAACAGCTATACTGTCCGTTTCCGATTTGTATCTCAAGAGCACGAGAAGTGATATTTGCCTGTCTTATTCGATCAGGTGGCAGGTGAGCCCTATGCGACTGTCTATGCATACCACCAGTCGGGCACAGGCATGCGCTTCTAGCGCACAAGGGCGTAAAACATCCTGCGTGTGCGTTCAGGCTACCCCGACTATCGTGCCGGTTCCAAAACGACCCGCCGCGCCCTCCGGCAATGACCTATATTGGTAATATTGTGTGTTCTGAGACTTGGCTCACAGTTCGTGCTTCAGTTCCGTCTAGCCGCGTCTATAGTATGGAAAGAAAACAACGTGGAAGTTATCGGAGCGGCCAAAATGACCCAGGTAAACAACAGCAACCCTCAGGCGAATTCCCGTACAAATCGAATGTTTATCGACAAGGGCAACTGGTTTTTCAAAACCCGCGAAGGCGATACGGTTGGTCCTTTTCAGGAAGAACTGGAAGCGTCTACGCAGCTGGAAGTGTATATCCGCCTCGTCACCTCGGGTTTGCTCCCCTTTCAGGAAGTGCTGAGATCAGCGCCTGTTGCCCAGAAGAAGGCAGGATAAGAACGACTCTCTAGCCCCCGCTCGGCCTTTTAGCACCACTTCGTACTTTCGCCATCACACAGCGCCTGCTACGCTGGATAGAATTGTTTGCGGCGCATCATCGGATAGCTTATGAATCGTATATTCCCCCGAACTCTACTGGTTGGCTTGTTAGCGTTTGGCACCACGGTTTCTGTTTCGGCACAAGAATCCAACGCCTCGCTCACCGCAAAAGACGTGGTTCTGAGCTCTGGCCAGGAAGGAGGGGGCTATTGGAGCGCCGCCAAGCGCTTGCAGTCTGTCGCATCCAAGCGGGCTGATCTGGCTGTCGAGGTTCTGCCCAGCGCCGGTTCGCTGGAAAACATGGAGAAGATTCTGGATGACGCCAGCCCGGTTAATCTGGCGTTTTCACAGGCCGATGCAGCGCAATCGTTCCTGGACAATCACCCCGGACAGATCGAGAAACTCGATTTACTGGAGAGCATTGGTCAGGAGTGCGTGTTTATTGTGACAAGCAGCGACAGCGAGATTCGCAACGAGAAAGATCTTCGTGCAGCAACGGATTTACGTCTGGGTATTTCCAGTGCTACCAGCGGCGTGGCTGTCACTTTCGACTACATGAAAAGTGAAATTCCCGATATGGGTGATATCAGCGTGGTGTACGGCGACACGCTGCAAGCCATGAAAGACATTAACGCACCGGATGCAACGGTGGATGCGGTGATGATGGTACACCGGCCGCGCGCACATTCTCCGGAAGTGGAGTACGCGCTGGCGAATAGCGATCAGTACCGTTTTGTGGAGCTGAACGACGAGATGTTTTTACAGAGCATGTGGAACGGCAGCAAGATCTACCGCACCATGAACCTTGCCATGCCGGAACCCAGCGAGCCCGTAAAAACGCTGTGTATGAGAGGTGTACTGCTGGCGAACAAGCAAAAACTGACTATCGAACAGCGCAACAAACTGAGTGATCTGATGTTGTATCACTGGATGGAGATTTATCCTACGCAGTAATTTGCGTTGCCTCGAAGTGGCTCGTGTTCGAGTCATTGGCAGAGTCATAGGGGTGAGCCTCCCATGCCCTGTCATTTAGTCCCTAGTTAGTCTCCAGAACAATATCGCCAATCTGAATGTTGCGGTATTTCGGCTCAATAAGATTGATATGACCTTCTCTCAAAGATCTTTCCATATCTGCATTTTGCATACTGCCGGGATCAATAGACAAGTATTTCTCCTGCCAGACATCATCTTCCAGATAATACAAACTGCCATTGTAAAAATCATTCCTGGTCTGGACGACCGCATATTCAAAAATTGAGTCATCGTTAAGGTCCACCTGAAATATGACGACAGGCCACGTGCCCATAAAAACTAACTTACGCTCAATTAATCGCCGTAGTTTATCGGGCACTTCAAACCCTGCTGGTCTGAAAATCGCCTCGTCCCAGAACACTTGTTTTTTTGCCTCATCAAACATGAATGGCAGTGGCTGGGGGTCCTCAATCTTTGCCAATAGTTGAGGGTCAGAATCGCCGATATCGGCCTTAAGCTTCTCCAGAGCCAAATATCCCGGCCGCCCGAGCTGCTCATGCACGTAAAAAAAATCAAAATCTTCCCAGTCAACGCTGCCTTCATCAACGCGCGCAAGCTGATCTGAAAGTGAGATTTTACGAAAATCCAAGAGGGGGCTATTCGTGAGAAGCATCAGCGAAAGGATGGCCAAGCCCATATAGACGTTCACGCGGCCTAGTGCCGAAGGCCAGCTCGAACCGCGCTTAATGATCCCCCATAGGTAACCACCGGAGAACAGCGTCAGCACAGACCAAACCAGAAAGCCCCAGCAGCGCGAGACTGTCCAACCGTACTGATCCAGACGCAGCCAAAGACCATAGAAGCTCAGCGCACTTAACAGAGGAAGAACAAAGAGACCGCAGTAGATGAGCTTGTGCGCCACATCAGGATAGGGTGCATCGCCTCGCCCGTCCTGATAAACGGCATTTGAAAAAAACAAAATCAGCGCTGTTAGCCATAGCAGCAGCATCGTTCCTCTACCGGTAGCCCACAGTATATCCAGGCCGGTGAAAGGCAGCGAAGAAAGAAACACAACAGCTAACGCGATGACCAACGGCAACAGGAGTTTTATCAAACCTTGCAGTAGGTTAGAAATACTATCGATAACCTTGGTCAGTTCGCGAAATACGATTATTCCGAGGCCGCTGGCGAGGCCGAGCAATGGAAAAATAAACCAGTCTTGCGCAAAAATGGTAGAGAAGAAGTCGATGCCAATAACCTCGAACAGCGCCGCCCAAAGTAAAAGTATTCCCCAGAACACCAGAACAAAGACTGCGGCCAGCGCCAACACCAAAAAATTTCGCCATGAGAAGGTAAACAGCACCTGATAGGACATTGGCAACTGTGCTGAATACTGCTGCAAATACATCAAGGCCTTAAAGCACGCTATTGCCATGCTCAGGATATAGGCAGCAGCAATTCCCCATACAGGAAAGGCATCGTAGGGCTCAGACTGCCAACCGGTATAGGCAGCGAGTAGCGTAAGAACAAAGCTGAATAACCCGGCAGATAAAAGGACGCGATTCTCGTTGCCTACCTCTACAGAAAGAAGGAATAACAGAGGGGTAACAATAGCGATTGTCCAAAGTGGAAACAGCCAAAGCGGACTCTGGCTGGGCCAGGTCTCCAGATCTATTGCCTTATAAAGACCGAACAGCAGCAGCCACTGCACCACCGACACGACTAACATTAGCCGTCTGGGTATAGCTCTCTGATCTTCCATCCCTGGTTCTCCTCTAATCTATCTACACAGCTGCACAGATTGAGCTGCGGCTCAGTCGATGCCGTTGTCTTGAATGCGTTGCCTTTCAAGAGGGCGTGCTACTTTATTTAGACCTTACCTTGCACAAACTGACGCCCGCTAATGCAGCGCCTAAGCGGTAAGGTATAACACCGCCATCGAGTACAAGCCAAAGATGATGGAAACGCCCTTAAACCAGCGCGGCACGGCTATTACTAGAATCATCAACACAATACCCGCTGCCGGAATCGCAATCGATAATTCCACGGGGTTCTGAAACATAAAAATATTAACGTAGGGGCCAATCAGGAAATAGACCAACATAGACATCGCCGAGAAGCGCCCCAGACTCTGGCTGTGCTCCAGCATATCGAACTGACCGTCATCCGGATCGGGAAGCGCCATTTCTGCCGCGCCGTAGATGCAGATGGAGGCGAGAATCAGTATCAGGAAGTGAAAAAACAACCACCCATCAAAATTTCGTAACCCCCAACCGATCCACCACAGCTGGAGAATGAAGGTCATAACACTCATACCCCAAAGCGCCGTTGACCAATGGAATTTGACCCGTCGATGATAGCGGATCAAATCGCCGATAACGTGCAGAAGGCGCGTAATGGCCAGGCCAATAACGATTGAGACAGTAACAAATATGTACTCGTGCTGTGTCATTGTTTACTCAGTGAGATTTGGTTCTTTAGCGACGATCCTACAACAATATAACGCATTAGGCGCAAACTGGCGCCAGGGGGCTAAGGTGTGACGTTTATGGCATCAGACGACTGGTACCTGTCCGGCGGTAATGAGGGTGGTTTAATCAGGCGAAAGCTGAGGAAATTTGCGCGTGGAATCTTCCTTCCACGCAAATGGCTCAGGTGTGCATACGAGTTCATAGCCACGAGCTATGTCATCGTATTTATGTATTTCCTAAACAGGATGACGGTGTAGCGAATACTGGGTTTTTCCAGGTTGTGTGTATCTCGACATCTTCGGACGCTTCGTTAGATCGAGGCGTCCGTTCTAACGGGTGAAGTTCAACGTCCATGTGGCTTGACTTGTTACGTGCGGAATACCAATACCGGGTACATTTTGGTATCTGGAGAGTACACTAATGGCAAAGAATACGAGCATAACCTTGGGCGAGCACTATGATGGCTTGATATCTCAGCAGGTAGAGGCCGGACGATACGCTTCTGCTAGCGAAGTGGTTCGAGCAGCTCTGAGGCTTTTAGAGGACAATGAACGGAAAGTTTCGACACTCCGCCGCTTGCTGGAAGAGGGCGAAAACAGTGGCGCCGCAGACTACAACTTCGAAGCCTTGATGCATGAGCTTGACGAAGAGCTTGGTCAGCGATGACACTTACCTTCACCCAAGCGGCAAGAGCTGACCTGAAATCCATTGCGATTTTCACACAAAAGAAATGGGGTAAGGCTCAGCGCACGATTTATACGAAGCAATTTGATGATGCATTTCATATGCTCGCAAACAACCCCGAAACTGGCAGCAACTGTGATTTCATCCGAAAAGGCTACCGAAAGTTTCCTAACGACAGTCAGTTTATATTTTACCAAGTTGCCGGCAAAAACAAGATTCAAGTTGTGCGTATCCTCCACAAACGGATGGACGTAGCTCGGCAGTCTATGGGTACGTAACAGCTAATTCTTGCGAAAAAATCAGAGATGGAAATGATGCGGTGAAATAACATAGCTGCCGTCCTAGCAACAAGCATCCATTGATATATCAATCAGTTGATATCCAGCAACGCTCGCCCTGGTATAGATTGCAACAACTGCTGCGTATACGTTTGCTGCGGTCGCTCAAACAAATCCTCAGTGCGCGCCTGTTCTACCACCTTCCCTTTGTTGAGCACGATTATGCGATCCGCCAACTGGCGCACCACGGCAAGATCGTGAGAGATAAACAGCATGGTAAGGCCGTACTCTCTGCCCAGTTCACGCATGAGTTCCAGTACCTGCGCCTGAATGGTGACATCCAGTGCCGATACCGGTTCATCGGCGACGACAAACTCCGGCCGTGTTGCCAGCGCGCGGCCTATGGCGATGCGTTGGCGTTGGCCGCCGGAAAATTCGTGCGGGTATTTGCGCACGAAAGCCCGGGCCAGACCGACGTCGTCCATCAATTGTAGTACGTGTGCTCCCACCGTTTTGCGAGTTTCCAGGCCGTGCAGTAACAGCGGTTCGGCCAGCGTGTCGTATACCGTCATGCGCGGGTTCAGCGAGGCGAATGGGTCCTGGAAGATAAACTGCATTCTGCGCCGCAGGTTCTTCAGCTCGCGGCCCCGCAGTGCGGTGACATCAATGCCGTCGAACTGTACCTGGCCCGAAGTGACAGGCACCAGCCGCAGCAGTGAGCGGCCAATCGTCGATTTACCGCTGCCGGATTCTCCAACCAGTCCCAATACTTCGCCGCGCAGTATATCGAAACTTACATCATCGACAGCTTTCACCGGTGACTTGCCGGAGCGGAACCAGGTGCAGAGATTTCGCACCGTCACCAACGGTTCTGAAGCCGGCAGTTCCACTGGCTTGCCACCGCGCGGAATCGCGTTTAACAGTTTCCGTGTGTAGGGGTGTTGTGCGTTGCGGAAGATATCGTCCCGGTTGCCCGTTTCGACGATGCGACCTTCCTGCATCACCACAATCTGGTCTGCGATGTCGGCGACCACCGCGAGATCGTGGCTGATAAACAGTATGCCGATATCGCGTTTCTTCTGTAGCGAGGCCAGCAGCTTCAGAATCTGCGCTTGAATAGTAACGTCCAGCGCAGTGGTGGGTTCGTCGGCGATTAACAGTTGTGGTTCATTGATCAGCGCCATCGCGATCATGATCCGCTGGCGCATACCGCCGGAGAACTGGTGCGGGTAATTATCGATGGTGGTGGCGGGGTCGCGCAGGCCCACTTCTGCCATCAGCTCAAGTGCCCGTGCGCGTGCTTGCTCAGTGCTGACTTTGTGGTGATACAGCAGCGGCTCCATCAGTTGCTTGCCGACTGTCATGTACGGGTTGAGGCAGGTCATGGGGTCCTGGAACACCATCGCTATATCGCGCCCGCGAATCTTGCGCAGCTCCTGCGGTTTCAATTGCAGCAGGTCCTGGCCATGAAAGAGCGCGCGGCCGCTGTCGATGCGTCCGGGAGGTTGGGGGACAAGGCCGAGCAGGCTGTAGCAGGCGACAGATTTCCCCGATCCCGACTCGCCAATTATCGCGGTGATTTTTCCCGTCTCCACGGTGAAACTGATGCCGTCCACCGCCTTGTTGGTACCCATGCGAGTGACGAAACTGACGCCCAGATTTTCAACGGTCAGCATGTGTCAGTCCTTCGCGCCGCGCACGTCCAGCGCATCGCGCAGTCCGTCGCCGAGGAAATTCAGGGAGAAGAGCGTCAGTGTCAGCGCCAGCCCGGGGTATAACAGTAGCCAGGGATATTCCTCCATCGACTCTGCGCCGTATGAAATCAGCAGGCCCCAGGAGGTCTGCGGCGGCTGCACGCCCAGGCCCAGAAAGCTGAGGAATGCTTCCAGCAACATCACGCTGGGAATCGTCAATGTGGTGTACACGATAATCGGCCCCAGTGCGTTCGGGACCAGATGGCGACGGATAATCGTGCCCGGTGAAAGGCCCAGCGATATTGCCGCCTCTACGAATTCCTGTTGCCGCAGTGACTGTACCTGGGAACGCATAATGCGCGCCATGGTCAGCCACTCCACGGCGCCTATGGCCAGGAACAGCAGCAGCATATTGCGCCCGAACACCACCATCAGTAATACGATAAATATCATAAAGGGCAGGGCGTAGAGAATGTCCACCAGCCTCATCATCACAGCGTCCACCTTGCCGCCCGCATAACCGGCCACCGCGCCCCAGGTTACACCGATCAGCAGTGCCACCGCTGTGGCGATGAACCCCACTGCCAGTGAGATGCGTCCGCCATACATAATCTGCGTGAGCAGGTCGCGGCCGTAAATGTCTGTACCCAGCCAGTGCTGCGCTGACGGTGGCGTAGCGCCCAGCGCCAGTTGTTGCTCTGCATAACCGTAGGGCGCAATCCACGGTGTGAGCAGTGCGATGAGTACGAAGAATGTCAGTACAACAAGGCCAAATACGGCCAGGCGGTTGCGGCGCAGACGTTGCCAGGCGTCGCGCCACAGTGAGGTGCCCTGCTCGGCCTGTGCTATATCGGTAATCACCGGCGCGCTCATCTAACCTTCTCCGTACTGGCTGCGCAGCCTGGGGTTCATCCAGGCAGCGAGTATGTCAGACAGCAGGTTGAACACGACAATCAGTGTGGCCAGAAACACGGTTGCGCCCAGAATCATCGTGTAGTCGCGGTTAAAGGCGGCCTGTACATAGAAGCGCCCGAGGCCGGGTATCTGGAAAATGGTCTCCACGACAAACGAACCCGACAGCAGGCCGGCAAACGCCGGGCCAAGAAAGGCTACCACGGGGATCATGCCGCCGCGCAATGCGTGCCCCACCACCACCCGCCATTCGGGCAGGCCCTTGGCGCGCGCCGTGCGGATGTAATCCTGCGACATCACTTCCAGCATTCCGGCGCGGCTCAATCTGGCGATGTAGGCCGCATAGGTGGAACCCAGAGTGATGGCGGGCAGTATTTTGTCGCCGGGAGTGTCACCCCAGCCGGACACCGGCAGCCACTCCAGGTAGATGCCAAAGACAAGGATCAGGATGGGGCCCATCAGGAGGGAGGGCACGCAGATGCCGATCATCGCCACGGACATGGGAATATAGTCCTGCGCGGTGTTGCGCCGCAGCGAGGCAATCACCCCGGCAATGCCGCCGATGCTGATGGCTACCAGCAGCGCGTACAGGCCAAGCTCTGCTGTGACAGGGAAGCCCGCCGCGATCAGCTCGTTAACGCTGCGCCCGGGGTATTTGAAAGACGGACCCAGATCGCCCTGTGCCAGATCACCCAGGTAGGCAGTGTATTGCTCAAACATTGGCAGGTTAAGGCGATACTGGGCTTCCAGCGCGGCCTTCACCTCGGGAATCACGGCTTTCTCACTGGAGAACGGCCCGCCTGGTGCCATACGCACCAGAAAAAACGTGACAGTGATAACCACCAGAAGTACCGGAATAGACTGCAGCACGCGAAAGCCGATAAACCGCCACATGCTATTGCGTCGCCTGTGTGTCGCCGACGAGTTCGACGTATTTGTAGTTAACGTAATCCATCAGGTTAGACGGCATGCCCTGCACACTGGGGTGAATCAGGTGATTGCTGGTATAGGTGTAGATGGGAATGATGGGCATCTGTTCCATCAGGCGTGTTTCTGCGGCGGCGAAAATCGCATAGCGCTCCTCGCGTGTTTTGGCGCGCGGAGCCTGTTGTGTGATCAGGTCGTCATAGACAGGGTCGCAAAAACCGGTGTTGTTATTGCCGCCGTTGCACAGAAACAGGTCGAGGAAATTGTTTGGATCGACGTAGTCGCCGATCCAGCCGCGCCGCGCCATCTGGAAATCCATCTGATCGACAGAGTCGAGGTACACCTTCCACTCCTGGTTGGCCAGCGTCACATCGATGTTGAGTGCATCTTTCCACATCTGTTGCAAAGCCACGGCGACCTTAAGGTGGCTCTCGCTGGTGTTGTAGATAAGCTCCAGTCCCGGCCAGCCCTCGCCGTTGGGATAGCCTGCCTCCGCCAGCAGTTGCCGGGCTCGCGCGACATCGTATTCGAAAACTTTTGGCGGTTGGTAGCCAAGTGTACCCGGTGGGGTGATGCCATAGGCCGGGAAGTTGGTGCCGTGCAAGACGCTGTCGTTCAGCAGCTTTCTATTCACCGCCAGTGAGAGAGCCTGGCGCACCCGCACGTCATCAAGCGGTGGTTTGTTGGTATTGAGGAGATAGAAATAGGTGCCCAGATAGGGCGCGTTCACATAAGGGCTGTTGTCCATTTCGCGATAAACCGGAATTTTGTCCAGCGGAATGCTATTGGTGTAATGCAATTGCCCCACGCGAAACATACGCTCTTCGCTGGCGATATTTTCCACCGGGTAAAACTCGATGCCGTTGAGTGACACCCTGTCTCTATCCCAGTAGGTGTTGCTCTTCTCGACAATGATGCGGCGGTTCAGCTTCCACTCCTTGAGGCGGAAAGGGCCGTTGCCGACAATGTTTTCCACGCGCGTCCAGGGTGTGAAGCGGTCGGTCGCTTTACCGAACTTCTCGATGGTGGGCCGGTGAACCGCGTATGCACTGTGGTGATCCATCAGTTGTATGAAATATGGTGTCGGGGTGTTCAGCGTTACTTGCAGCGTGTGTGGATCGAGTGCCTTTACCCCTACCTGCGCGAAGTCATCCAGTTTCCCTGTGGCGAATGCTTCAGCATTCTCTACCGGATAAAGCATATAGGCATACTGGTTGCCCATGGTGGGGTTCAGTGCGCGCTGCCAGGACCAGACGTAATCCTCGGCGGTCATCGGGTCGCCGTTTGACCATTTGGCTTCGGGGTTGAGGTGGAAGGTGATGGTCAGGCCGTCTTCGCTGATATCCCAACTTTGGGCGACGCCCGGCTCCGATTCCAATGTCTGGGGGTTCTTTACTGCCAGCCCTTCGAACAGTGCTTTGACGATATTGCTCTCGGGAATGCCGGTAACCACATGGGGGTCAAGTCCCTGTGGTTCGGTGCCGTTACCAACGTGCAGGATGCCCTCGCGGTTGCCCTGCACGACATTGGACTCGCCACTCCCGCAGGCAAATAAACTCAGGGCTGTGATGACAGACAGTAGAAATCGTGATGCGCTTATTCGCATATTTTGACAGCTTAATCCCGTAACGTGCACAAGCGCCAAGTGACAGCGGCCAGCATAGCGGCAGTGAACCTGAGTGGCCAGAGACTTTCGCGTAATAACTGTGCGTGCCAGCCCTCAGCGCTGCAGGCTGAGGGCGGTGAAGCTGGCGTGTCGGGAACCCTTTAGATCAGGCAGCAGATTTTTTGTGGCTGCCTACAGGGGGGCCAACGTAGCGCGCGCGCGGACGGATCAGGCGGCTGTCGCGACGGAATTCCAGGAAGTGCGCGATGTAGCCATATACGCGAGACATGGCGAACATCGCCGTAAAGAAGTGTGTCGGAATACCCAGGCTGTGAAACACGGCGCCTTTGTAGAACTCTACATTGGCCCAGATTTCCCTGTCCTTTTCCGCGAATGCGCGTTGGCAGGCTTCCTCTACCGCGACCAGTGTCGCCAGCAGGTTTTTGCTTTCTGCATCCTGGCACAGTTCCACCGCCATCGGCTTGAGGATCTTGGCGCGCGGGTCAACCGTGCGATATTCGCGGTGGCCCATACCCATAATTTTTTCTTTGTTGGCCAGCGCATTGGTGACATAGGCCTCGGCTTTGTCCGGGCTGCCAATTTCGATGGCCATTTCCAGTGCGGCCTGGTCCGCTCCGCCGTGGAGTTTGCCAAACAGCGTGCCGATGGACGCAGAGATACTCGACTGTATCGGAGCCAGGGTGCTGGCACAGACGCGACCGGCAAATGTGCCGCAGTTGAAACTGTGTTCCATCTGCAGGATCTGGGCCGCATCCAGCATACGCCGTTGCTCTTCTGTCGGCGGCGTGCCGCTGAACATGGTCAGGAAGTTCTCGTGGAAGCGTTTGCCGGGTTCGGGCGCCAGAATGACTTTGTTCTGCGAGAGGCGGTAGTGCGCGGCGACCAGTGCCGAAATCTTGGCTGCCAGAAACAGGCCGTGCTCCGCATCGGGCTCCACGTCCAATCGCATTTCCTCGGGCAAGGTGAGAAGCGGCACCAGCCCCTGCAACATCAGCATCGGGTGAAGATCCCGTGGGATGTGCTTCAGCAGATCGATCTCTGCATGCGTCAGTTTACTGTGCCGGCACATAAAGGTTTTCAGGCGGCTCTGCTGCTGTGCATCCGGCATCTCGCCAAACAACACCATCCACATGACATGGAGGAAAGGGCCGTCGACGAGTTCATTAATGTCGATTCCCCGGTAGCTGAGCAGGCCGATATCGCCCTGTACGTCCGAGATAGCGGTCTCGCCAACGGTGATGCCAGCCAGGTCGCTTGAATAAATGGGTTCTTGTGTAGACATAATATGTACTCGGTCTGTGCTCGAAAGTGGTACTTTTTCACATTATAAGGGTCGCACTGCAATCAGTTGAGTTAATTATACTTATCACTGTATTAGGAGAACTGATATGCGTCTGGAAAACAGTGAGTTGCGGGCCTTCCGTGCCGTGATTGAGGAAGGTGGATTCAAGCGCGCGGCCGAGGCGCTGCATATCAGTCAGTCAGCGGTCAGCCAAGCGGTTGCCGGCCTGGAATTTAAACTGGAGACCCCGTTGGTGCAGCGCGGCAAGGAGCTGCGCCTTACCGATGTCGGCAAGCGTTTGTTCGAGCATGCGGTGGATGTACTGCGCGACGAGCAACAGACGCTGGAAGATATCCTGCAACTGAAGCAGGGCAAAACCGAGACGCTGAGCCTGGCGCTCAGTGCTTCACTCAATCGCTTCTATGCACCTGAGTTAATAAGCGCTTACTATCAAGAGAACCCTCGCACCAGCATGAAGGTGGCCGAGATGCCGTCCCGTAGTATCATCTCGGCGGTGCTCTCAGGTAACGTGGAGTTGGGTCTTGGGCCCTTTCAGAAAGACATGGCGCCTTTCCATACGGTGCCGCTTTACCGGGATTCGCGCCACTTGGTGGTGAGCCCCAAACACGCGCGCTACGAGGATATGATCAATGGCGATGAGCGGGCGCTCAAGCTGACACCGCTGATTGCCTCCGCCCTCGATAACCCGGATATGCGCCCCTCGATCCAGCGTCTGCGAGACCAGTTCAGCAGTGTCTGGGAAGTCAGCAGCCTCTCGCTGCGTATCTATATGGTCGCTCAGGGCATGGGGGTGACCTTTATCGACAGAAAATTGCTGGAGGAGCATCCGAGTTGCGCGGATTTTCGTATCATGGATGACGTCTCCTTTGGGCGGATCGACAAACAGGTAGGCATCTACTACCGGGCCCGCAGCACTTTGAGTGACAGCGGCACGAACTTTATCGCGCTCTGCCAGCGCTTCTGGAAATTGTGATATGACAGCCACACTGCGCAACAGCAACCTTAAAAAACTGGCTGATCAGTCATTTGATGTGCTGATTGTCGGCGGCGGTATTANCGGCGCCGTCGCCGCGGCCTCGCTGGCGGGGCGCGGTGTCCGGGTGGCCCTCATCGATCGCGGTGATTTCGCCGGAGGTGTCAGCTCTAATTCGTCCAACCTCGCCTGGGGTGGCATCAAGTACCTCGAGAGCCTGGAGTTTCTGCTGGTCAATAAGCTGTGCAAATCCCGCAACCGGTTGATGCGCGCCTATCCGTCCACGGTGAAAGAGATACGTTTTCTGACTACCATTCAACGCGGTTTTCGCTTTCCCCCGTTCTTTGTCTACCTGGGCAGCATTCTCTACTGGATCATGGGCCGTTTCGTGACGCGCGCGCCACGCTTCGTCGGCCCCTCCGTGATTGAAAATGCCGAGCCCATTGTGAACACCAGCAAAGCGGCGGGCGGTCTGGAGTATTCCGACTGCTATCTGTACGACAATGACGCGCGCTTTGTCTTTGGTTTCATTCGCAAGAGCCTGAACTTTGGCTGCATTGCAGCCAACTATGTTGAATCCACCAACACTGTGCGGGAACAGGGCCAGTGGATCACCAGTGCGCGCGATGTGATAAGCGGTGAGAACATTGAAATTCGCTCGAAGGCGATTATCAATGCCTGCGGTCCGTGGGTAGATGCACAGAATGAGATAGCCGGGGAACAGACAGAGTATCACCACCTGTTTTCCAAGGGCGTTCACCTCATCGTTGACCAGATCACCGACAATAAACGCGTGCTGACATTCTTTGCCAGTGATGGGCGCCTGTTCTTCCTGATCCCGATGGGCCCGAAAACCTGTATCGGCACGACCGATACGCAGGTCGAATCACCGCTTGTGGAAGTCACCGACGAGGATCGTGATTTTATCCTCGCTAATGCCAATGCGCTGCTGGATATGGACCCGCCACTCACCCGGGAAAGTATCATTGCCGAACGCGTCGGCGTGCGGCCACTGGCGATAAAGGGCGAGGGCGGTGAGGCCGACTGGGTGCAGTTGTCGCGTAAGCATGTGATTGAAGTTGATGAAGCACGACAGCACCTGAGTATCTTCGGCGGAAAGCTCACCGACTGCCTGAATGTGGGTGATGAAATTGCCGACTGGATAGCGCGTCTGGGTATCGATGTGCCGCAGATGAAAAACCGTTGGTACGGCGAGCCCGGTGCTCAGCTGCACGAAGAGTTCAAGTTGCAGGCCCGGTTGATGGGGTTGGATTCCCTGACGGACCCGTCGTCCCCCGAGCCGTTGTCAGAACGTTTTTGGCGTCGCTATGGTGAGAGCGCGTTTGGCCTGCTTGAGCGCATTCGCGAGGATGAGAGCTGCGCCAGATTGCTGATCGAAAATGCAGAGTACACGCGCTGTGAAATCGAACTGGCTGCGCACCGGGAAATGATCGTCAAGCTGGAAGACTTTATGCGCCGTCGATCAAAGATTGATCTGGTGGTGCGCAAAGAAGAAATCGCCAGCGCCCCGGGTCTGCGCGAGGCCTGCGATATCCTGTTTGGCGACGACGCAGAAGCGCAACTACAGGAATACCTGCAGGCACAGCGCTGACGATTATCGCGCCCTAAAACTGTGGCTCGGTGCCGTGCACGCCAAGGTAGTGTGAGCTCAAATTGGGGCGCTTTTCCAGTACGTCATTGATCTCGTAAATGCGTTCGTAGTTGGTCTCTCTGATCAGCCACTTGCCATCCACCTTGAGGTAGCGATCCCAGTAGAGTGCGGTGCCGTGGGTTTTCGCGTTGTGGTTGAGAATCCACATATTATCGGCCAGATACCACAGGGCAGTGGCCTCCGTCTCGCTCAGTATCTGGATCTCCGGATGGTGGGCGTTGTGTTGACCTACCGCTTCGGTGCTGAAAGACTGGCCGATACCATTCACGTACTCCTCTCTGCCCTGCAAATTCCACTCATAGTTTCCGCCGCGAAAATGCACAGTGACATCCTCGTGGAACAGGGTGCCCAGCTCTTCCAGGTTGGCCGTGTCCACACAGCGGAAGTAGGCGTACTTAAGTTGCTTGATAGCCTCTATATCCATCAGGCGCTGAATATCCTTGCGTAACTCCTCTATGCCGCCCTCGCTTGCCTGCAGGGGTAGACCGTCCTGGATGCCCAGATTGGATTTGTTCAATACCTGACGCTCGCTCATGCTGAAATCCTCGTAAATAAGTGAAAGACAAAACGGTGGTAGGCGCGTGCCGATCGAATCAATGTTATCTCCGCGACTGCGGTTACATCACAGTCAGCGCTGTTGTGATTGTACTGGCTTGGCACATAGACGATATAGCGCGCCCCGTCTGTTCAGGCATAGCGGGAATACCTGCGTCGATTGGTCCAGTTATTTGATCCGCTTGCCGATCGCGAGGGCCGGATGACTCCCTGTGCCTGGTGCCTTCTTTTACTGTCAGCGGTTGACGCATTCTAATATGTCCACTATTCTGGACATATGGATATAAAAGATGCAATCCCGTTGTTCGATGCGCTGTCTCAGGAAACCCGGTTGCGGGCATTTCGTTTACTGGTGCAGGCCGGCCAAAGCGGTTTGCCTGCCGGTGAACTGAGTGAGAGGCTGGGCACGCCGCACAACACACTGTCGTTCCACCTCAACCACCTCTCCAACGCCGGTATTGTTGAATCCCGCCGTAAGGGCAGGTCCATCATCTACTTCGCAAACTACGATGCCATGCACGCGCTGATCAACTTCATGGTGAAAGATTGCTGCAGCGAAGAGTTTGCGAGCATTCATCAGGAAAAAGGTAGCGGTTGCTCGATCATAGAGTTGGCTGACTGCTGCGACCTTGAAAATCTACAGGAGAAAAACCTATGAAACGCATGCATATACACGTTGGCGTGGAACATCTCGATCAGTCGATAAAGTTTTACAGCGCATTGTTCGGCGCGCAGCCGGCCAAGACGGAATCAGACTATGCAAAGTGGATGCTCGACGATCCCTGTGTGAATTTTGCGATCTCAACCCGCACTGCACAGACAGGTGTGAACCATTTGGGCATACAGGTTGAAGAAGATCACGAACTGGATGAACTGCGCGAACGCTTGGAAAGCGCTGACTTATCCCTGTTTGATGAAGGTGAAACGGTCTGTTGTTACGCCCGTTCTGATAAGTCCTGGGTGGAAGATCCCTCAGGGATCGCCTGGGAAGCGCACAAGACAATGGGCGAGGCCCAGTTTTTTGGCGCCGCTGATGCACCTGCCGAAAGTGCGTGTTGCGTGCCCGATAGCAGCGCAGTCGCGCCAAAAGCTCCAGTCGAAAACGCAACCGGGGGATGCTGTTGATGAAATCAGCCGCCTCTCCTATGGGGCTATTTGAGCGCTACCTGTCGCTGTGGGTGGGACTGTGCATCGTGGCGGGAGTCGGTTTGGGGGTGGCCTTTCCGGCGTCCTTCGAGACGATCGCAGGCTTCGAGTACGCCAGCGTCAATTTCGCTGTGGCACTGTTTATCTGGGTGATGATCTACCCAATGATGGTGAATGTTGATTTTGCCTCTCTCAAGGATGTAGGCAAAAAGCCCAAAGGCCTGTGTATCACCCTGGTAATAAACTGGCTGGTAAAACCGTTTACGATGGCGGCTCTGGGTATCCTTTTCTTTGAGTACATTTTTGCCGATCTTGTCGATCCACAGACGGCCAAAGAGTACATCGCCGGTATGATTCTGTTGGGCGTTGCGCCCTGTACTGCGATGGTCTTCGTCTGGAGCCAGTTGGTGCGCGGAGACGCGAACTACACGCTGGTGCAGGTTTCCCTGAACGACATCATTATGGTGTTCGCCTTCGCACCGATAGCGGCTTTCCTGCTGGGTATTACCGACATTGTTGTGCCGTGGGAGACGCTGTTGCTGTCGGTTATCCTGTACGTGATCATCCCGCTTGTCGCGGGGTATATCACTCGAAAAATACTGGAGAGCACCGGCGACGATCAACGCATAGCCAGCTTTACCGCAAAAGTAAAACCGGTCTCCGTGATGGGTCTGCTGGCGACGGTGATACTACTGTTCGGGTTTCAGGCCCAGACCATCATTGATAAACCGTTGGTGATTATGCTGATAGCCATTCCGTTGCTGATTCAAAGCTATGGCATTTTCATTATCACGTACGGTTGGGCCTATTTGTGGCGGGTGCCTTTTGGTACCGCCGCGCCGGCTGCTTTGATCGGTACATCCAATTTCTTCGAATTGGCGGTGGCGGTCGCCATCAGTCTATTCGGGTTGAATTCGGGAGCGGCGCTGGCCACGGTAGTGGGCGTGCTGGTGGAGGTGCCAGTGATGCTGTCACTGGTGGCTATTGCCAATAAAACACGGCACAAATTTTCACCGTGAGCGCAGCGGCTTTGCCTGCCGCATCAGCGCATCGTGTGCACCCGCCCGTTCACCTGATGCCATAGTGTTCCGCTGTTCGGTCCAGGGCCTCTGCCAGCATCGTCACCAGGCTGTCGATTTCCCCGCGATTACAGATCAGCGGCGGCGCGGTGATCATCGCGTCTCCGGTCTGGCGCACCATCAAGCCGGCATTATTCGCCTGATTCCTGCAATACACGGCAGCTTCCGCATCGGGGGCCAATCGCTGGCGTGAGTACTTGTCGCGTACCAGTTCGACGGCGCCCAGCATCCCGAGGCTGCGCACCTCTCCTACGATGGGATGTTCGCTCAGGGTCCGCAGGCGTTCCTGAAAATACGGTGCCAGAGAGGCGGCTGTCGTTTCGACAATTTTCTTCTTACGCAATACATCCAGTGTTGCAAGTCCTGCCGCGCAGGCCGCCGGGTGGCCCGAGTAGGTCAGGCCGTGGGCGAATTCACCCCCGTGGCTCAACAACACGTCGGCAACCTTGTCACCTACCATGACACCGCCCAGTGGCTGATAGCCATTGGTCACCGCTTTGGCAAAGGTCATCAAGTCCGGTTCCAGATCATAGGTCTGGCAACCGAACCACTGCCCGGTGCGACCGAAGCCACAAATCACTTCATCCATAATCAACAGAATGTCGCGCTCCTGAAGGATGCGTTTGATTTCGGGCCAGTACGTATCGGGAGGGATGATCACGCCACCGGCACCCTGTATCGGTTCGGCAATGAACGCGGCTACCCGGTCTTCGCCCAGGCTGTCTATTTTCTGTTCCAGCTCGCGCGCCACACGAATGCCGTAATCGTCTGGCGCTTCATCGCCGCCTTCCTCAAACCAGTGTGGTTGATCGATGTGATGGATGTAGTCCAGGCCCTGGGTCTGCTGGTGCATCGCATCCATCCCGCCGAGCGAGGCGGCGGCAATGGTAGAGCCGTGATAGGCGTTCCGGCGGCTGATGATCAGTTTCTTTTCGGGTTTGCCCAGTAGGTTGTAATAGCGCTGTACCAGACGCAGGTTGGTATCGTTGGCCTCGGAGCCGGAATTGGTAAAGAACACGTGGTTGAACTGGGGAGGCGTTACTTCCACCAGCGCGCGGGCCAGCTTCACCGCCGGCTCGTTGGCGCATTGAAAAAAGTTGTTGTAGTAGGGCATATCCTTTAGTTGGGCGTAGATCGCGTCCTTGATACTGCTCTGACTATAACCCAGGTTGCAGCACCACAGCCCCGACATGCCATCGAGCATTTTATTGTCATCGCTGTCGTAGATGTACACGTGCTCTGCGTGGGAAAAAATGCGGCCGCCATCCTGGCTGTGCTGGCGCAGATTCGTGAAGGGGTGCAGATAGTGCGCCTTGTCCAACTGGCGCAATTCACTGGTGTTGAGCTTTTGGTCCATACATCGTTTCTCCGCGCTGGTAGGTGCAGTGCTACGCCACAATTGTGCCATTGTTGATGCTGGGTGATGGAGTGTTTATCTGCACCGGGCTGACTCATATTGTGGCATATTAGCGCTGCATTGAGATTCCGCCTAAAGTGGCATTCCCGTAGTGTATGTACTTTGATTGAAATAACAGGAGGGCCGGGTGAGCAGAGAGCTGGACAAGACGGTGCAATTGGCAGATGACTCGACGTACGCCAATATATTCAGCTACATGGGGCTGCCGCTCAGCCGCGATCTGGACAGAGCGGGCCTGGATGCGGTGGTGATGGGTATCCCCTATGACCTGGGCACCAGCGGCCGCGCCGGCGCGCGCAGTGGGCCCAACGGTATTCGCCAGGCCAGTGCCAATTTGCGCTGGGAAGAGCAGCGCTGGCCCTGGGAGTTCAGTCTGAATGAACGCCTGGGGGCAATCGATTACGGCGACGTACAATTTTCCTCCGGCAACAGCGACGATATGCTGGAACAGGTAGAGGCTCACGCCGCGCGCATCACAGCGGCAGGCAAGACACTCATCAGTCTCGGCGGCGACCACTTTGTGACGCTGCCCCTGTTGCGTGGCCATGTTGCCACTCATGGCAAATTGGCGCTGATTCACTTTGACGCGCATACCGACACCTATGCGCAGCACGAGAAGTATGACCATGGCAGTATGTTCTACCGCGCGCCGCGAGAGGGGCTGATCGACACTGCGCGGTCTGTGCAGGTTGGTATTCGCACAGAGTATGACCGGGCAGATCATGAATTTCAGGTGATCAATGCCGATCAAGCCAATGAGCAGTCGATACAGGATACTGTCGCCGCGATTTGCGCCCGGGTGGGCGACGCACCCGCCTATCTGACGTTTGATATCGATTGCCTCGATCCGGCATTTGCCCCGGGCACAGGCACCCCGGTGGTGGGCGGCCTGAGTACATCCCGGGCACTGCGCATACTGCGTGGCCTGTCCGAACTGAACATCGTTGGTTTTGATGTCGTGGAAGTATCGCCTGCCTACGACCAGTCACAACTGACAGCGTTAGCCGGTGCCTCTCTGGCGCTGGAATTCCTTTACATGCGAGCAAGCCGCGCCTGATTCAGGGGCTGGCCACACCAGGATAAAGAGCTATGGCAAAGCGCAGCAACTGGCAAAAACTGAACTGGCAGGACCCTTTTGGCCTCGAGCAGCAACTGAACGAGGAGCAGCGCATGGTGCGCGACACCGCGCGTCAGTACGCGCAGGATATTCTCCTGCCTCAGGTGCGCGATTCGTTTCGCAGTGAACAGACCAATGTGAATATCTTTCGCGAAATGGGAGAGCTGGGGCTGCTCGGTGCCACCATTGACGGCTATGGCTGCCCGGGCGTCGATTATACGTCCTACGGACTTATCGCGCGCGAGATCGAGCGGGTCGATTCCGGATACCGCTCTATGATGAGTGTGCAGTCTTCGTTGGTTATGTATCCCATCTATGCATACGGCACAGAGAGTCAACGCGAAACATATTTGCCACAGCTCGCTACTGGCGAATGGATCGGTTGTTTCGGCTTGACCGAGCCAGACCATGGCTCCGACCCGGGCAGCATGGTGACAAGGGCAAAAAGTGTCGAGGGCGGTTACGAACTCAACGGTGCGAAGATGTGGATCACCAACAGCCCCATTGCAGATGTTTTTGTGGTGTGGGCAAAAACCGACGATGACAAGATTCGCGGCTTTATTCTGGAACGGGGCATGGACGGCCTGAGCACACCGAAAATCGACGGCAAGCTGGCGCTGCGGACTTCTGTCACTGGCGAAATTGTGATGGATAACGTGCGCGTGTCCGACGCGCAATTGCTGCCGGAAGTCGATGGCCTCAAAGGCCCCTTCGGCTGCCTGAACAACGCCCGTTACGGCATCGCCTGGGGCGCTTTGGGCGCGGCAGAAACATGCTGGCATGCCGCGCGCGATTACACCATGGAGCGCACCCAGTTCGGCCGCCCGTTAGCGGCCAATCAACTGGTGCAGTTGAAACTCGCCGATATGCAGACTGAAATCAGCCTGGGCCTGCAGGGCTGTTACCGCGCAGGGCAGCTATTGGATACGGTGGGTATTGCGCCGGAGCTCATCTCGTTGATCAAGCGCAACTCCTGTGGCAAGGCGCTGGCCATTGCCCGCCAGGCCAGGGATATGCTGGGCGGCAACGGCATATCAGACGAGTACCCAGTGATGCGCCACATGGTGAATCTGGAAGTGGTGAACACCTACGAGGGTACTCACGATATTCATGCGTTGATTCTCGGTCGCACACAAACGGATATACCCGCCTTCTAGGCGTAAACGTAGCGCCGCTAAAGTTCCTTCGCCTTTGGCGTCTTGCTACCACGGTTTATTCTGTAGGCGTCCAGTACCTGGTAAAAGGGAACGGCGCCATGCTCTTGCGCCCACTTCTGATATTCAGTCAGCAACAAGGATGCCTTCGCTTGCTCCACGGCAGCGAGGTTCTGTGTTTCTGCCGGATCGGATAACAGATCGTATACCGTAAGAAGGGGTTTTTTCTGCGCGCGTTCCCGTTCTTCATTGTAGTTCCGGTTCCCCAGAAGTTTCCACCGGCCTTCCTGTAGCACGACAAATTGACCGTACAGGTTCCAATAGAAAAATTCGGGCGGTGCCAGTGTTGCGCCGCGAAAAAGGGGGAGTAAGCTGCGCCCGCTCAATGGCTGTAACGGCGCGCCCTCCCAGTCAGTTTCCGGATAGGCAACGTCCGCTGCCTGCAGAAATGTCGGCATGATATCGAGGTATGTTGTCATTGCATCAGTTCGGGTGCCGGCGCCGATGTTTCCAGCGGGCCATCTGGCAACGAGTGGCGACAACAGTCCGCCTTCATAGAGGTTGCCTTTGGCACCGCGAAACGGAGCGTTCGTTAGCTGGCCTGTATTGGACGCAGCCCCGTTATCCGATGCAACCAGAATAAGGGTGTTGTCCAGCCTGCCACTGTCCTTGAGGAGCTGAATCAGCTTCCCCAGTTCAGCATCTGCAGTCTCTATCATCGCAGCTCTGATGGCGGCGTCTGCGCGAATCGCTTTCTCATTTTTGGCGGTGAGTGTTGGAAATTTGACCGGCGCCTCTTGTGGAAATAGGCCCAATTCCCTCATGTGCAAAACACGTTGGTTCCAAATGTCTTCTAGTGGCTGTGCATAGATTTCTCGATACTTCTCTATTAAGGTCTCAGGTGCTTGCAGTGGATAGTGTGGCGCCTGTGAGGGGATATACAAAAAGAAGGGGGTGTCAGGTTCATCGCGAAACTGGCGATCGAGTTGTTTCATTGTTACT
The DNA here is from genome assembly GCA_902705825.1 of Halioglobus japonicus. GTDB lineage: Bacteria > Pseudomonadota > Gammaproteobacteria > Pseudomonadales > Halieaceae > Marimicrobium. Next base: position 375,215 of record CACSIL010000034.1, read on the forward strand.
CGATTCAGCTCGGCAATGGAATACCAGCCATCGTCAACAGAGAGTGTTTCCCCATTGTGTTGGTAGGGGTGCTTCCCGGCAATTGGATACGGAGCTGCCTGTCCGCGTAGGAAACCAAAAAAGTGATCAAACCCTCGCTGATTTGGTGGCGCGTCTGATTCGATATCGGGTTGCGATCCTGCCACTTCACCCAGGTGCCACTTGCCCTGCATATACGTTCGATAACCCGCTGCTTGCAGCAGTTCACTGATCATGGGTATCGCCGGAGGCAGGCGGCCCTGGTAGGCGCTGAACTCTGTTTTGAACTTTTCCCCGGCCAGGTCCGCCATACCCACATCATGCGGGTGCAGGCCGGTCAAAATTCCCGCGCGAGTGGGGCTGCATCTGGCCGTAGTATAGAAGCGCCGCACCGTCATACCCTCGGTGACGATGTGTTCGATATTCGGTGTCTGTATTTCACCGCCGAACGCCGACATATCAGAGTAGCCTGCGTCATCGAGCAGAAACAGTACAATATTTGGCCGCCCGGAATCATTGTGCGGCGGGTATGGCTGCTCGGAGGGGCTCGCGTCTTTGTTGCTGCAAGCCGCTAATACGGTGGCAGCTAACAATAGAACAACCGGCGAGACTGAGGCCGGGGCCAGCCTTGTCCGCAACAGGCGTTTCGCTGTTGTCTGCCATTTCGTCATTGCGTAGCGGGGTATTAGAGCCGTGTGGCGCTCTTTGTTTTTAAACAATAGGGTATCTCCGGCGTAAGTACTACCGCACTATTTGCACTGGATGGACGGCGGCCAGTTTGCCGCTAGGGTTGAGAGAACGCATCGCGGGAATCATTGCCGCTAGCGCCGCCTCGCGATTGCCCGGAGCCGGGTGGGTGCTTAAAAACTCGACAGGTCTTGCTCCGCCCTGCGCCGCCATTTTTTCCCACAGCGATACCGCGGCATCGGGGTCGTAGCCGGCCAGTACTGCGAGTTCCATTCCCATTTCATCTGCCTCGCTCTCCGCCGTTCGGCTGTTGGGCAAACTGAGCGCCACTTTCGCGGCCACCGCCGCGCCACCCATTGCCACTGTTGGTCGATCCGACATGGCTCCAACCGCAACCACGCCGAGCGTCGTCGCCATCGCGCGCGACATTTGCTCAGCCGTGTGGTTAGCCAGTGCATGGGATATCTCGTGTCCCATAATCTGGGCGAACTCGGCGTCGGTAAGATGCAGTTTATCGAACAGCCCCGTGTACACCGCCATGCGCCCCCCTGCCATACACCAGGCATTCACCACGTCCGGTTCATCCACAATCGCAACACTCCACTCCCATTTTGCGGTGTAGGGAAACTTCTCGATTGCCACTGTCACCAGGCGTCCGGTAATGGTCGCTACACGTTTGCTGAGCGCCGGATCGTTCACCAGTTTGTCGTTCTTATGCAGTTCTCCAACGGTGCTGAGGTAGGCCTTCTTCGATTCGACCACAGCTGACTCGGGTGAGATCAACATCAACTGTGGTCGTCCGGTGGGGCTGGTGGCGCAGGCGGCGAGGAGGCAGCCAGCAAGGAGAAGTAATACTGTTGGTTTCATGCTGTTGTCCGTTGCGGGAGAGGCAGAGTCTGTAGACCCCATATACTAATGAAGATTCTACAGGTTTTCAGGAAAATGGACGTTGGAACAGACCGGGAAGGGGGGCTCAACAGGCGGCCCCTCGCTGTGGGAGTATGCGAGGGGCGCGTGTGCAGTTGCTACGGATTATCGCAGCGCGGGAGTTTTGGCCTGGGTTAAAACGGCAAACCCTCGTCGATATCGTGATTCGCGTCAGCCGGGGTGGGCATCCCCTCGGTATGCAGAATACCATTGAGCTCAGCCTGAATTTTCACAGCATCTTCCGGCGTAGCAAAAAACTGCGAATACCACTGACGTCCTGTGCGAAACGGCCCATCTGTTTTCAGCTGCATAATCTTCAGCGCGGGCCGTTTGTTGCCCCACACATTGAAGTCTGCGCCAAACGCTTCCAGTGCAGCCGCCTGCGCCTGTTTCGCCGCTGCGCGATCGTCGTCATTCGCCGGTGTCGCGCGGCCTTTGACCAGACAGCCGTGGAAACACTTGGTCACGCCATCGTCCACCGGCGTGTTGGCTATTAATTCATAGATGACATTGTCGGCGAAGACCTGTTTGGACAGCAGTATTCCAGGGCCTGTGTACCAGGTGGTGGTGTACAGGTAAGTCTGGTAGAGCTGCATCGGACCGCCCTGGCGCTGCACCATAATGTGGTCGATAAACTCATTTTCGAAGTATTCGCTCGGCGCGCCGTGCGTCGGCCCGAGGTGGCGCACATCGGCCATATTATCGAGGATTTCCTGGGAGTGTACGGACAGCTCTCCGAGATGATCCAGTTCCCAGCGCACCCATTGCGGATCATCCCACTCCGGCAAAAAGGGCGCGTCGTAATCCGGTTCGCGACCATCAGGATCGTACCAGGCCATCACACAGCCCATGTTATCCACTACCGGGTATGAACGAATAGACGCCGATTTGGGGCAGGGTCCGTCGTGGTAGGGGATATCGTCCACGTCACCGGCAGCGTTATAGCGCCAGCCGTGGTAGGGGCAGCGAATGGAATCACCCTCGATCTGCTCGCCGTTTTTGACGATCATTGCGCTGGTGCTGGCGGTGAGGTGGGTGCCCATGTGGGCGCAATACGCATCCAGCAATACAGGCTTGCCACTCTCGCCGCGATACAGCGCGAGATCCTGGCCGAAGTGGCGCACGGCCATAGGCCCCTTGTCCAGCTCCGAACTCTCCGCGACGATGAACCAGCCACGCGGAAAGGTATTCGGCCCCAAATTGTACTCAGCTGCAGTTGCCATGATGTCACCCCGGTGAATTTAAGCGAGGACTGAGTATAAACCTTACGAGTGTCGCGGGTATCAATGTAGAGGGTTTGTGCGCAAAGGATTGTCCCGCGGCTCAACTATTCAACTGTGCAACACCTTCTGCTGGCGCATCTGGCGGGTTCATCGCCTTGAACTGCCTTCCCAGATAGATTCCGGTGATCGCCCACAGGGCGGCTACGAGCGCACCTACCAGCGCTACCGCAGCGAGCCCCAAGCCCAGCCCCTGTGTCAGAGCGGTAAACGCCCAGGCGCTGAGCATATCGCCGCCGCGGTAGATCACGATATCGATAACCGGTTTGGCTTTAAAGCGGGTTTCCCTGTCCACTGCAGTGAAGAGCATTTCACGGGCGGGGCGTGACACGGCGTAGTTGCCTGCGCGCCGGATGACCTGCACCGCCACCACCACACCCACCAGTGGCGCGGCGGCCAAAATCAGCATTCCTGCCCCGATGAGTACAGGCACCGATGCCAGGGTGAAGGAAATACCAAAGCGCTTGGCGATACGCCCGGTGGCAAACAGTGCGACGAGGATGGTGAGGCTGTTGACGGCCAAATCCATATTGGCCCAGATTTGTGTGCGGGTTTCCTCATCGTAGATATCGAGCAGGTTTTTCAACTCAAAATAGACGAATGCAGAGATCGCGGTATAGAGAAATAGGAACAACCCGATACCGAGCAAGTAGCGGCTTTTGGCAAACTCAGCGAAGCCTGCCATGGGGTTGCCGCCGATAGCGAGATTGGATTTTTCAATTGCGACGCCCTGATTGTGCAGGTCGCTCACTTTCAGGCGCTGTATCCATTGCACCAGCGGTAGCGTTAGCGCCACCATGGCACTGGCGATCAGCAGCAGCGCATCGGTACCCAGATCACCCACCAGCAACGAAGCGGTGGCCGGCCCGACGATGCCGCCAGCACTGGCCCCGGCGCCGATAAACGCGAACAGCCTGGTCGCCTGCGCCTTGGAGAAGGTGTCTGCCATAAAGCTCCAGAACACGGAGATATGAAACAGGCTGAAAAGGCTGACCCAAAGGTAGAAGGCTTTATCCAGCAGAGTGGTGTCGGTGACCGAGTGCTCACCCAAGTAGAACAGGATAAAACTGACCGCAAACAGGCCGTAGACCGAGGGTACCAGGCGCTGGAACCGAATGCGGGAAATGGCGCCACCGTATAGAGAGACAGCGATGGCGCTGATAAAAAATGTGATAGTCCACAACCAGCTGACTTCTGCATCGCTCCAATTGCTGGCCAGTGCGTCGCGCACTGGGCGCAGGATGTAATAGGAGCCCATCAGCAGAAATACCAACAGGAAAGAAACCAGCGTGGTGCGCGTTTCCTCGGGGTGTATTTCGCAGGCTCGTGCCAGCAGTCGTTGCAGCCAACTAGCTGAGGGGGAACGATTGTTCATACTAGAGTGCCTCGAAGATCCGCAGCATCTCCTCGCATTGTGACTTGTCCGGAACACGGCCAAAATTGGCAAACATATTGTCTGCCATATGTGATGGCGAAGCTGTGGCCGGGATAATGACATTCACGGCCGGGTGACCGAGGATATATTTCAGGAAGAATTGCCCCCAGCTGGCGCAATCGAGTTCTGCTGCCAGTGCGGGTAAGGGTTTGTCGTGGGATTTCCCGAACAGGGCCCCGCGTTGATAGGGCCGATTGATCATGGTGGCGATGCCACGATCCTGTGCCAGCGGAAGCAGTGCCTTCTCCGCCTCGCGATTTTCAATGTTGTAACTGAACTGCACAAAGTCCAGCGGTTCGCTGCGCATCACTTCCATCAGTTCCGAGTGGTCGCGCCCGTGTGAGGTGGTGATACCGATGTAGCGTACCTTGCCTTCCTCCTTCCACTGTTTGAGTGTCTCCAGCTGTGTTTGCCAGTCCTTGAGGTTGTGTATTGAGATCAGATCAAACGCTTTGACATCCATGCGCCGCGCAGATTCTTCCATCTGCGCGATACCGCGCTCCTTGCCGGAAGTCCATACCTTGGTGGCGGCGAACAGTGGCGGTGGGTTCTCCATCGCGCGCAACACATCGCCCACGCGGGTTTCGGCGTTGCCGTACATCGGTGAAGAGTCGATTACTTTACCTTTACCGGTAAAAAACAGCTCCATCACTTGTGACAGGTTTGCCAGCGATTCGGGGTCGGCGCTGGTATCAAATGTACGTGAGGTACCCATACCCATCACCGGCAGGAGTTCGCCTGAACTGGGAATAGGGCGTTGAATCAGTGGCAGATCGACGGCGTCACTTGCTGTATCTGTGGCGGCGCTGACTCGCAGCGCGGAAGAAGCCAGCAATCCGGCGCTCATCTGTAAAACCTGACGGCGATTGATCATACCTGTCTCCCTCTGTATCAGTCTGATGGAAAAGGAATTTAACTGTTAGCCAGCATCCACTTGCGCAGTCGGTTGGAATCGCCAAACGGTGTCAGTTTACCGAAAGAGTTGAGCAGCACGATGGAGACTTCCTCGCCATCGATATTGGCCTGCATCACCAGACAGCGGCCCGCCTCATTGATGTAGCCGGTCTTGCTGAGTTCGATATCCCAGGCCTCGTTCTTCAGCAGGCGGTTGGTGTTGATATAGGTGAGTGATCCGCGATGAGAGAAGGGGCGAACCTCCCCCTCGGTGGTGGTTGTCGACTCGGTTATCAACGGGTACTCCTCGGCGGCTTTCAGCATTCGGGCCAGATCACTGGCCGTTGACACATTGGCGGCGTCCAGTCCTGCAGGGTCGGCAAAATGGCTGCTATTCATTCCCAGGCTAGTGGCCTTGGAGTTCATTTTCTCGACAAAGTTCCCAGTGCCGCCGGGGTAGGTTCTGCCCAGCGCAGCCGCAGCGCGGTTTTCCGAAGACATCAGCGCCAGCAGCAGTAACTCCCGGCGCGTCAATGTGGCGCCAACGTGCAGGCGTGAGCCTGTCATGCGGATTTGATCCTTATCCGCCTCGTCGATGGTGATCTGTTCGTCGAGGTCGAGATCGGCGTCCAGTACCACTATTGCTGTCATCAGCTTGGTAATAGAGGCAATCGGGCGCACTGTGTCGACATCCTTGCCATAGATGATACCGCCCGACGAATTCAGAACAATCGCTGAGGCGGAATGCAGGCCGGGGTTTCCTGCGAGCGAGGTGAACTTGCTGACATCGGCGATTGCGGATACGGACGTCCAGAGCAGTAGTGAAACGGCAAACTGTCTTACATAACGCATATCAGCCTGGCTCCGATTCGGCGCCGGCTTCCACCCGGAGCAGGCCGCGAAATGCGCGACTGGCTGAGGCATCGCCGGACAGCACACGGAAAACATCACGGGCAATGGGCATCTCAACACCGTATTGTTCGGCCAGCGCCATCACCGCCGGTGCACTCTTGGCGCCCTCGGCTACCATAACCATTTCGCTGATGATCTCCTCCATACTGCGGCCCTGGCCCAACTGAATACCCACGTGGCGGTTGCGGCTCTGTGGGCTGGTGCAGGTGGCGATCATATCGCCCATCCCCGCCAGCCCGGAAAAGGTTTCAGCGCGGCCACCCATGGCCACCCCCAGCCGGGTTATCTCGGCCAGGCCCCGCGTAATGAGTCCGGCGCGGGTGTTGTCGCCGGCGCCCTGGCCGTCACCCATGCCGACGGCTATGGCAATGATGTTTTTCAGCACCCCACCGAGTTCACAGCCGATAATGTCGGTGTTGGTGTAAATGCGAAACAGGCCGCTTTTAAAGAGGTTCTGCAACTCCTGCACGATGATCTCGTCTTCCATCGCAATCACGCTGGCCGCAGCTTGCCCCGCCATAATTTCCCGCGCCAGGTTGGGGCCGGTGAGTACACCGACCGGGTGACCGGGCAACACTTCGTTGATAATTTGGGTCATGCGCATGCGCGTGTCCAACTCCAACCCCTTGGTCAGGCTGATCACTGGTACCCAGGCGCGTATGTGTTTCTTTACCTCGTGCAGCACGGCGCGAAAATTCTGTGAGGGTATGCCCATCACAATCACATCGGCTTCGTGTACCGCCTCGGCAATGTCGTTGGTGGCGGTCAGTTTTTCGGGAAGCTTGGTGTCGGGCAGGTAGACACTGTTGGTGTGTTCGTCGTTGATCTCGGCTACGGTTGCGGGGTTTCGCGCCCACAGGGTGACGGGTGCATTGCGAGTGACCAGCGATGCCACCGTTGTGCCCCAGGAACCGCCGCCCAACACGGCAACATTCAGATCATTCATTGTGCTTACTCCTGTAACTGAGTGTCAGCTGGCGCGACTGGCCGAACCGATGGCGCGGATTAGGTCCAGCCGGCGCAACAGATCGCGCAACTGACGCGATTGTTCCAGACGCCGTTCTTTGAGGTCGGGTTCACGGGCATCGGTCAGCTGCCGACTTTGTAACATTTTGAAGCCGTTCCTGAACAGCAGTTTGCCAATGGACGCCTCGCTGCTGATACGGCGCTGCAAATAGGCCTGGCGACCAAACTTGAGTGCATCGCTGACGCAGGTCGCCTCATCCAGGGTTTCTGCGTGATCCATGCGTGCAGCCATAGCGGCGACTACTGAATACGCCTCGGCGTAAATCAGCAGCGCGATATGCGCTACCAGAGGTGTCATACGATTGAGCAGCTGAGTGAAGCCAATGGTGCCCTGGCTCAACAGCGTGGGCCAATCCTTGTCGTAGCGATCCAGTTCCTCGCGTATTTGTCGGTGGAACTCTTCGGTAGGGGCGTAGAAAAATTCGAACTTGAACAGATCGCGCAGCTGGTCTACCTCGCCCCAGAACACATCCAGCGCGTCCGATCCGGGGTTTTCACTGGCCTTCAGCAGGGCCAGTTCGATAATGGCCTTGTTGACGAAAAAGTGGATTACCGTGTTGCGATAATAACTCGCCACTGCCTGTTGATTTAGGCCGATACCGTACACAACTTCCGGGCCCTCGTCATAGCGGGTGACGATACCCTCGTCGAGCATAATACTGATAACGCTGGGCAATTGGTCGGCGTAGGCGGCATCGAAATCTCTGGAGATGTGCAGGTTCCTGGCTTGCGCCCAGTTCAGTAGCGCGCGCAGGTCAGCGAGGACTTCCTCCTGCGTGAGCGCTTTGGGCGCTGCGCCCAGCAGGCTCATCGTCACCAGCGAAGGGAAGGTGATGGCGGTAACGTGGTTTGCTTCCACGGCGACCTCAAAGGCGATTTTGGACAGGGCAAGCTTATCTCCCGGTTCCGGCGCTTGCTCCAGCACCACGGGCTTGCCGATATCCACATAGATCTTGCCCATCGGGCGGGCGAGGCTGCGGATGTATCCGATCAACCAGCGCAATGATTCCGCCCCTTTGCCTTGGCTGGTTTGCTCGGTGGCGTATTCCTCGACATCGCGAATCAGGTCATAGCTGATGGAGATCGGGATGATATGAATATTCCTGGCGTCGGTGGTGTGGCAGGCTTCAAGCACGTATTTCAGCAAGCCATAGCGCGGTGGCATCAACTTGCCCAGACGTGAACGGGTTCCCTCAAACGCCCAGTTCATCGGGAAGCGCTTCTCCATCAGGTAGCCGATGTAGTGCCGCAGGGTGGTCTTGTAAAGCTCGTTGTCCTGAAAACTGCGCCTGATAAAAATGGCTCCCGCGCGGTGCAACAGAAAACCCAGCCCGGGGAAATTCAGATTGGCGCCGCCGAACATATGCGGCATGGGGAAATCGTTGTCATACAGCAGCTTGGGTACAACCATCCCGTCGAGGTAGGTTTTGTGTGTCCACAACAGCATGGACGGGTGCTCGCGCACCAGTTGGCGCATTCTCTCGACGTCGGCCTGATCGCAAACAATTTCCGATTCATAGCCCAGGCCGAGACAAAACTTATTGAACTTGGCGTAAAAATCCAGCCAGAAGGTACGCGGGCGCGACACCATTTCGGTCATGTACTCGCCGGCTTCCTTTATCAGTTCCGCCTTGGGTTTACCGCTCTGGGCGGAGAGATTGTCCAGCGCCTCATTGTATCCCCGACTGGCCATGAGACTGTCGGCCACTCGCCTTGGCACTTTGTAACGACCACCTTGCAGTTGTCGCTCGGCGAGATCCAGTACCACTACCGCCTGGCGCACCACGAAGTTGGCGAATTCGCGTTGCTCTTCGCTGTTTTCCGTTTTATGGACATGCTCGAAGCGTGCACGCAGGTTGGCCACGGTATCCGGTTCCCCGCGCAGCAGGTGCATTCTCTCTGGCGCATCTTTGAGTATCTTGCGTGCGCGCGACACGTTGGGGTGCCTGGGGTCACCGAACAACAGATCGCGCAAGCGCGGCCCGGAATTAATCGCTTCCTCTGAGGGCAGCCAGGTAACGCGAAGTGGCGTTACCAGTGTTTGGGGCGGCAGATCCAGTGCGCTGACCAACGGTGCACTGTCAATGCCATTTTCCTCATTGCGCAGGTCCAGTTCTACCTGCGGAGCGTCAGCGGCGGAGCTGTTAGCGTGATGGCGAATCCAGTCGCGCAGTAATTCCCGCTCAAAGCTGTTGCGGGTGTCGAGTATGAACAACACTTCATGCCGCTCAACGTCAGGCCAGGGGTTGAGCGCATCGTATTTATTGTTCAGGTGCACCTTGGGTGGTACTGCACTCACGTGTTCTTTTTCCCTTTGGCAGATTTAGTTGATCCATCTGTCTTCAGCTTGGGTTTAACGGATTTTGCCGCAGTCTTGGCTTTGGCAACAGTCTTGCGTTTGGCCTTGGCTCTGGGTTTGGCTGCAGCTTTGCGTTTGGCTTTGGCAGCGGGTTTTTCAGTGGTGTTTTTCTCGCTGGCCTTGCGCTTGCGCTTGACGGGTGTTTTTTTCGGCGGTGTCTTTTTAGTCGCGCTCCGTTTGGCACCGTCTGGTTTATCTTCCGGCTGGCCCAGTGCCCTGGCGAACATGTTGCGTACATCACGCACATGCTCTTCGATAGATTCCACATGCCAGTCGCTAGTATCAACCGGCGGCAGCACTTCTACTTGTACAGTAGCGGGGCGGAACACGAAATCGCCTTTGGGAGCGACATCGCCGGCATTGTGAATGACGATCGGCACGATGGGCACACCGGCCTGCAGGGCCAGATGGAACGCGCCCTTTTTGAACGGCGCTAACTTTGGCGATACAGAGCGTGTGCCCTCGGGCGCAATCACCACAGATTTCCCTTCTTTGCGCATGGCATCCACCAGCGGCTTCATCGCGTTGATCGCACTCTTGCCATCGGCGCGATCGATAAACACAACGCCGCCCAACTCCATAACCATGCCGAGAATTGGGGTCTCTTTCTTGATTTCCTGCTTACCCACACCGGCGATGTCGCGGCGCAGCAATTTGGCAGCGATCACCACATCGGCTTTGCTCTGGTGATTGAATACAAACACCGCAGGGCGATGCGACCACAGGTGTTCTTCCCCCCTGACTTTAATATCCATGCCGATCAGGGCGGTTGCCGTATCGGCAAACAGTGAAAATGAAAAGTTCTGCGATTCGCGTCGTGAGCCGGTCAGTGCGTAGACCGGCAAGCCGGCCATAAAGGAGGTGACCAGAGAACCGGTGGCGGCCACGGAGCGCACAAATTGTGTCAGGGTGGGCCTGCCGCGACTGCCAAACGATGCGATAGGCCACTGCCTTGCGCGGGCGATGCGGGCCAGTTTAGTGCTGGGGTTCAGCGCACGGGGGTGTCCGACTCTTTCGAGCAACAGCAGATCATCCTGACTGTCTGAGTAGAAGAAACTGTTGTCCAGATTAGCGCGGTACTGCCGCGCAAGCTTTTCTGCTGCGTCCACTTTGCCCTGGCCGAAACAGGTAGGGCTGATGACGCCGCCGGTGAACTTGCCGTTCTCAACTTCCAGTTGCGTGCACAGTACATGCTCTATCCCCAGATCTGCAGCGGCGGGCTCCACCTGATAGGGCGTGGCGGAAGAAATAATCGCCAGGGTATGTCCTTTGGCCCGGTGTGCTTCCACCAGCGCGCGGGACTCCGGGTAGACCAGGCGAGCTATCTGCTTGGCGTACAATTGTCTGCCAACTTCGTTGTAGGTCTCCTCTTCGGTGCCGCGCATAAACTGCGCATTGATAGCCATCATGCCCGAGAAACCCATATTCCCGAGCCCGAAGTTGGTCATCGCACGCATCATCTCGACAAACTGGCGCGGAGACAGGTCGCCGCGTCTGAGTTGTTCACGGACAAAGGCGGTGGCGGAGTAGCCTGCGATGATAGTGCCGTCAAAATCGAAGATGGCGACAGTGCGCGGGCCCTCGGGTGAATTTTCGATGTCGCTCAGCAGCTGTTTTATCGGGGTCATGTTGCTTCCTTACTCTTTCGCGGAAGCATAGCGTATTCTGGCCGCTGGCGGACATTTGCCGGATAAAAGTTTGTGTAGTCGATGAGAGCTGCGGTAAACAGCGGGCATAAAAAAACGCCGTCGCAATGAAATTGGCGACGGCGTTTGATGGGTAAAGCCCTGTATTGTTTCAAGCCTGGTTTGTATTCATCCAATCCGCAAAAATCGGATACTGTCCCCTGGCGGCAAACGTCTCTGACAAACGTTTACCAGCTTTCCCTTAACGGTGGCGGTTGCCCTCAATTGGTAGTCATCCAATTAACAGCCACGGTTTTAGTATAGGGAGCATCGCTGGATGCGCAAGAAATAACTATATGATATGTTTTTATATCAACAAATATCATTTAGTTATATCTTGCAGCATCGGCGTTCAAGGTGCTTTGCGGAACAGCAGGGTCATACGATCTGACTCCCCGATAGCGGACAGCTCAGCCTGCTTTTCGGGGTCGTTTTCACTGCCGCGCAGTGAGGGCGGCAGGCGCCACACGGTATCTTCACCCGAGGGTTGATCCAGCGGGTTTGCGTTGATGTCACTGTCGGCGACCAGCTCGAAGCCCGCTTCCTCAAACATCAGAATAACGGCGGCTTCGTCCATATAGCCCCGGCTGCTATTGGTGCCGCTCTCAAAGGCAGTGTCTGGTGCGCGGTGTTGGACAACGCCAACCAGGCCATCATCCTTGAGCATCGCGCGGACATTTGCGAGTGCGCGCGAGCGTGTTTGTGCCTCTTCTTCAAACTTGTTGAGATTGTGCAGAGCGCGTATCAGCAGCACCCGGTCGACAGTGCCTTCCACTTCGGGGGGGACCGATTCAAACGTAAACCCCTGCGCGGTAATGCCATTGTCGGTATATGTTGCGACCTCGGCGGCAAAGTTCTCCGTTGCGGCGATTCGGTCTGCGGCCCACTGCGGGTTGCCGGGGCGGATAAGTGGCCACATGCGGTCCGCGTAATTTAACCCGTACAGGACACCGTCAGCGCCCAGGTAGTTGGCCAGGATTCGGGTATACCAACCGCCGCCGGGCAAGCCCTCGGCCACTGTCATGCCGGGCTCGAGCTGGAAGAACTCCAGTGTTTGCACCGGGTGACGAGAGCCGTCGCGGGCTTTCTGTTCGTCACTTCGCGCCGCCACCACCTCGGCCAGAGTAGCGCTGTTGTCGTCGGCGTAACTGGTCTGTGTGAAGCCCGTGAGTACCAGGCTGGTCGCCAACAGGCAGGTTCGTATCATTGACATAGGGGGGTGTCCTCCGCAAGGTGCTGTGGTCATCCGCTGCTGTGTGCAACGGTCCTGTGCACACTACCATGTGTGGGGCACTTTGTGACCTCAGCAGCAACCATCGCGCGAAGAGAATGACCGATTACGTCATGCCCGCTCCGACAATCGCTGCTAAGATGTCGCCCATCAAATTCAATAACAGGAGTGATCATAATGGCCAAAGTGCTGATTACCGGAGCCACCGGCTTCATCGGCAACCACGTTACCCGCCTCTGCCTGGAAAAGGGCGACGAAGTGCGCGTGATGGTAATGCCCGGAGAAGACAGGTCGCCGTTGAACGGCATGGATGTGGAGTTCGTCGAGGGTAATCTGCTCGATGCGCCGTCTCTGGTCCGTGCGGTGGAGGGAGTAGAACAGCTCTATCATCTGGCAGCGCTTTTTGCGATCTGGACGAAAGACCCGGACCTGCACTTCAAAATTAATGTCGATGGCGCGCGCTCCATGCTGGAGGCTGCCCGCGACGCCGGTGTGCAGAAAATCGTCTTTACCAGCAGTGTCGCCGCCATCGGTATTGTGGGAAATGGCGGTTACGCCACCGAAAAAACCGCGTTCAACTCCTGGCCTTGGGCCAGTGAGTACATCCTCTCCAAATTTATCAGCCACCAGATGGTGAAGGGTATGGTCAGCGAGGGTTTGCCTGTGACTATTGTGATGCCGGGCATGCCATTTGGCCCGGGTGATCGCATGCCCACGCCTACCGGCACAATGATTCTGCGCACCCTGCAGGGCAAGATGAAGAACTACTGGGATGGCGGTGTTTGCGCGGTGGATGTTCGCGACGTGGCAGCGGGCCATGTACTGGCGATGGAGAAGGGGCGCATTGGCGAGTCATACATACTGGCCAACAAAGAAGGGAATATGCCCAACAAGCAACTCCTGACTATGATTGGAGAAATCGCAGGCGTGCCCGATGTGGCGAAGACTGAAGTGTCCGGCAAGGTGATGTTGCGGGTAGCAAAAGTGGTGGAGATGCTGTCGAAGTTGACCGGCAGGGCCCCCATGACTACCTACAAGAACACCAAGTATGTGCTACAGCATGGCTACGTAGACCCGGCCAAGGCGATTGAGGAACTGGGCCTGCCGCAGACGCCGATCGAAACCGCTTTAGCGGATTCCATAAAATGGTTCCGCGAAAACGGTTACACGTAGGCCAAACGCCGCGGATTACCCGGCTTTTGCCAGGTACTCCGCGCAGATGTCCTGCCCCAACTCTCCCATGAGCCGCGCGCTGCTGCCGGCGGTCAGTTCGATTTGCCGGGCCAGCTCGCAGTAGCGAAACAGCGGATAGTCGCGGTCCACACCGGTACCACCGTGGCAATGCTGTGACGCCTGGCTTACCCGGTGCGTGACATCGCCGCACCAGATTTTCGCCATCGCCACGGCTTCGCTGGCCGGTCGGCCCTGGTCGATCAGAGAGGCGGCCTGCTGTGTCACCAGGCGCAGACACTCCACGTCGATATAGCAATCCGCGACCCGGTGGCTCACCGCCTGAAAGGTGGCGATCGCACGGCCGAACTGCTCACGCTCTGAGGTGTAACTGCCCGTGATGCGCATCATCTTGTCGCACACACCCACTGCCATTGCGGCCAGTGCGGTGCGGCTCGCTTGCAGCGCCCACTCCATGGCCGCCACGGCTTCGCGCCCGGTGGCAACAATGTCGGAGGTCGGCACCTGTACTTTGTCCATGACCAGCTCGTGGCGATTCTCACCGGTCATAATCACCTGCGCATTCAGCGAGACGCCAGCGGCGCGCGGGTCCACCAGTGCCACAACCAGTTCTTCACCAGCCCGGGCCGATACAAGAATCCGCGCCGCTGTCTGGGCGAGGCTGACACAGATTTTTGTGCCGCTGATGGAGTAGCCGCCATCCATTTTCTCTGCGCTGCTGGCCGGGGTGCCCGGGTCTTCGTTGTTGTATTCTTCCAGCGCCGCCGTCACGAGTGTCGAGCCACTGGCGATAGCGCCCAGCCACTGCTCTTTTTGTGCATCGGTGCCAAAGCGTCGCAGGGTGCCAGCGGCCGATACCAACACTGGAATAACCGGCACGGGCGCAACGGTGCGGCCCACTTCCTCGCACAGGGTTGTCAGGCTGTAAAAGCCCAGCCCGGTGCCGCCGTTGTTCTCGGGGATGTCCAGCCCCAGCAGTCCGGCCTCGGCCAGCGCTTTCCAAAGCTCTGTATCGAAGCGCTCCTCCTGCTGTTCTATCCGTTTGAGCTTATCGACCTCGGTAAAGTCCCCCAGAATTTGCTGGGCCAATTGTTGCGCACTGTTTACTTCTTCAGATATTGAAAAATCCATGGCCTGAGTCTCCTAGCGTGTGCGGGGCATCCACAGCCCCGCCATGGCGATGATGTCGCGTTGTACTTCATTGGTGCCGCCACCGAAGGTGAGCACGGCGCCCACCCGCCAGCGGAATTCGAGTTTCCCTTGCAGCACAGCCCCTGGGGAGTGCTTGGCAATAGTGCCAGCCTGGCCCATCACTTCGAGCAGCATGCGGTACAGCTCGACAAAAAACTCGCTGCTGTACACTTTGGCCACAGAGGCATCGGCCATATTCAGTGGGCCCTGGTCCATCGCCCAGGCCTGTTTCCAGCAGATCAGCTTCACCACTTCCAGCCCGGTTTTGACCTTGGCCAGATTGTGCTGCACCCACGGCAGTTCGATGATTTTGCCACCGCCAGGCGCGTCGGTTTCGGCGGCCCATTCGCAGACACCCTGATACAGGGAGTCTACCTGGCCGTGGGTAAACAGGGAGAGGCGCTCTATGTTGAGCTGGCCGGTGATCAGTTTCCAGCCGGCATTCACCTCGCCCACGCGGTATTTGTCCGGCAGGCGGATGTCACTGTAGTAAGTGGCATTGGTGCGTACACCGAGCGTGTGTACCGGCGTCAGTGAAAAGCCTTCGATATCAGTGGGGACGAGGAACATGGTGAGCCCCTTGTGTTTCTTGCTCGCATCCGGGTCGGTGCGCGCTGCCAGCCAGACATAATCGGCATAATTTCCGAGGCTGGTCCACATCTTCTGGCCGTTGATGATCCAGTCGTCACCATCGCGTTCGGCGCGTGTGGTGAGGCTCGCCAGATCGGTGCCGGCATTGGGCTCTGAGTAGCCGATGGCGATAGTCACTTTGCCCTGTTTCACCCCGCCTACGACCTCGTCGCGTACTTCGGCATTCGCATTTGCGGCGATCACCGGCGTTACCGCCTCAGTGGTAAGAAACGGGTAGGCGAAGCCGGAGCGCACCACTTCATCGGTGAAAATATATTGTTCTACGTGTGAAAGCTCCTTGCCGCCCAGCTCCTTTGACCAGCTTAGGCCGATCCAGCCGTCCGCGCCCATGCGCGCGTACTGCTTGCGAAACTCGGGGCCACCTCCCTCTTTGTACTCGGGGTTTTTGGCTTCCTCGATCAGCTCCGGAGTCATGACTGTTTTCATGTACTCGCGGACCTCCTGCTGAAGAGCCTTCTGCTGTGTGGTTAACTCTATATTCATTTGTCTGGTCCTCTGCCAGTTGTTCCGATTAGCTGTCGCTACTTTTTAAGCAAATGTGAGTTGCCGCCAGTGCACCTTCAGGCGCTTTGGACTGCAGCTACCAGTTGCTGTTGTAAATCTCCCTGCCCGGTTTCCAGTGTACACATCCAGGTATCGGCCAGGCCGCCGTAGCGCTCTGCCAGTAGCGCCGGTACTTGTGTTATATCTTCACTGACTATCGCAAACGTGTGCAGGATGTCATCCGTGATCAATGTACCCATGTCGTCCCATCGGCCCTCTCGTGTCAATCGGTGGGCTTCGGGCTGCAGATCGCCCCAGCCGTGTAGCTCCAGCACCGGACGGTAGGCCGGGGTGGAGGCGTAGAATGCCAGCTGGCTTTGTACTGCCAATCGGGATTGTTCAAATGCTTCTTCGTTCACGCCTGCAACCACCATCGCAGGTAAACTGACGTCAAAATCTTCCCGTTGGCGCGCAGATTTCGCCAGACCGCGCTCCAGCGCGGGAAGCGTGACTTCCCGCAGGTATTTAGCCGTGGTGAAGCCGTGGGCGATTACGCCGTCCGCCACTTCTCCTGCCACCTCCGTCATCAATGGGCCAACCGCCGCAAGATTGACTCCCGGTGCACCATAGCCTGCGTTTGTCGGCGTAAACATCGGGGTCATCAGGTTGTGCTGGTAGAACTCACCATTGAAATCCAGTGTCTCGCCGGTTTCCCAGCAAGCCCAGATCGCCCGCATGGCCATAATAAATTCCCGCATACGCGCCGCCGGTTTCGACCAGGGCATGGAAAAGCGCCGTGTGATGTGCGGCTTGATCTGCGAGCCCAGGCCCACTGTAAAACGCCCTTTGGAATACTGGTTCAAGTCCCATGCCAGATTCGCCATTGTCATTGGGTTGCGCGCAAAGGCGACACTGATGGCGGTGGTCAGCGCAATGTTCTGGCTGTGCCCTGCTGCCAGTACCAGCGGGAAAAACGGGTCATTGTTGATTTCTGCAGTAAACGCCGCGTCGTAACCGCGCTTCTCCAGCTCAGCAATGGCCAGTGGCGCCATGTCCAGATCGGCACCTAGCATTCCACTGACTCTCAAAAGCTATACTCCTCAACGCTTGCTGGTAATAGAGCCCTGTCGATCAGGCTGTAATACGGGGTGTACAGCACTTTACGCGACCTGCCGGACGGATCAAGTGTCCCAGTATGCCGATGGGAGTGGCAAAAACGATCACCGTCATAAGTGTTATACGGTGGTTGAGCAAATGTCCCGGGCCGCATATAATGCGCTCCCCTCAATAGGACCATAGCTCAGTTGGTTAGAGCGCTACCTTGACATGGTAGAGGTCGGCGGTTCGAATCCGCCTGGTCCTACCAATTCCCTCTGCCACGGGGGGTCAGGGACGACACAGCACATTTGTGCAAAACAATGCGCCCATCGCGTATTTGTTTACTCATTATGAGGTGTCGGACCATGTCAGCATCATTTGATCAAAAAAATATTCGTGACCGGCTTGCCGTCAGGTCAATGGAACAGCGGGAACTCTCGTTTTCCGATCTGATCCGGCTGTACTGCCTGGATAAAAAACCCAATCACTCCCGAGATTGCCGCCTGAAAAAGTGGCATCACGCCTACGGTGACCTGTGTGCCTGGGACGTCACGCCGGAGCAGTGCAATGCCCTGCTGGACCTTCTTCAGGAGGACCGGTATGCCAATGCAACGATCAACCGCGAGCAAACGGATATTCAGGCCATCTTCAACTGGGCGATTCGCTATCGTCGTCGAACCGGGTGCCCCAAGGGTTTTATCAATCCGCTGGCGGATCGGCCCAAACTACCGGAAGACTTGCGGGTGGTGCAGCTGTCGGATGCCAAAATAGACCAGTTGCTACTGGAGGCGCGGGCAAGCCACTATCCGAGGATGTATGGTCTGGTACTACTTGCGTTGACCAGCGGGGCAAGGAAAAATGAAATCCGCCGGATGCGCTGGAGCAACACCTACCTGGAAGAGGGTACCGCCGAAATTGGCATTGACGGTAAATCAGGCTCCTATAGAACAATCATGCTATCGCCCCAGGTGGTGACTGAATTGCGCAACTATAAGCAACATGACCCGGATGCACTGGTGTTCCCGCGCCGGTGGGAACCCTTTGCGCCGTTCGATGAGCGGGTCGCCTGGAAAAAGATCACGACGGCGATCGGTCGGCCGGATCTTCATTTCCACGACCTGCGCCATCTGGCGACGGCGAGGTTACTGCGATCCGGGGCGTCACTGCATGTGACGAGTCGTGTATTGGGCCACAAAGATGCGCGCATGGTGTCGCGCCGCTATGGGTCATTGGAGAAACAGGATCTACTGAACGCAGTCGTAACTGCGAGTGAGGGCTTATGATGGAGGGTTTTGATATCGCAGGGACGCAGTTTATGGAGGCATTGCACGCATACTTGACGGAGGTGCATGCCGCCGTCGAAGCGGACACTGTTCAGCACCAGGTCTTTGCGGATTTGGTCACAGTCTATCTGCGCTTTGAGCCGACGCAAGACGAACTGGCGTTTGTGGGGCAGTCGATCACTGTCGACGAAAAAATACGGGTTGCGCTTCAGGATGCTGAAGTCTGCGTCGGCTCTGAACTCGTGGATGCGTTTCGCCGACTGCTGCTGCATACGAAAGACAGCGATGAGAGGGGATTTTCGCTGCTCATGCTGCTGGGGCGCAGGATTCGGGTGTTGGAGGAGGAGTATGCCTATATGGTGGACCAAGCGACGATTACCGTGGAAGGGTCAGGAGCCCTGTGGTTTGCCGCGCCCTCACTTACGCAGTGCGTCATGGCACTGAGCCATGGCCGTGAATTAACGAATTACAGGGATTGGTTGTGGAACAAAGATAAAGGCGCTGCCCCCAAGGTTAAGCGGCGTGGCAGGAGGGAGGCCGTCCTTGCCGCAGTACTTCGAGCTGTTGCCACTAAGTACCCGGATGTAACAGGCGGCGCTGAAGCCAGGGATCTTTTGCTGGCCTCTGATGGAAAAACTATCTCTGTGACCCGTGACGGCAAAGCAGAGAAGGTCCGCATCACCGCCGGTGGGGCGGGGACGTCGCAGGCGTTTGTCGAGCTAACGCCAGAATACGGTCCACCTGAGCGCCCAAATTTAGAGTACATTCGCAAACGTTACTCTGAGATACGTTGAAACCCGGCCTAAAACTATAAGACTCACTCTTTTTTGTCCTAACAATAATTGTTGGACGAGACACCCTGCCCTTCCTCCCATAACCTGCCCATGTCGTTTCAGATACCCGTGGCAGGGAAAGTGAGGAAGAACAATGCAATCCAAACCTATGCAGTCGCAATCAGATTTTGATGATTGGGAGCTTGCGTCAACCTGGCGTGCTACCCGAGGCAGTCACCTATTTCCAAACGCAAACGCGTGGAACTGGTTTTATCGCAGGCACAGAGACCCGCTGTGTGCGGCAGGTGCAGTGATGAAGATACGGAACAGGGCCTATGTCAATACAAGCTGTATTGAGCCAGCAGTTCTGGAGATATTGCGACAAACGCAGTCGCCTATTTAATTTACGAGCGGATACGACTTGCGTGGCGGGGCTGGTAATGATGCCCGAGAAAACGGGGTTCTTCGCGTTCCTCCACAACCGAATTTGGTCGTCAGCTCAGCTGTCTGCCAATGGCAAGCCTGCATCGACAGCCGTGAGACGTTGCGGATTCAATCGTGTTTTGCGAGTTAGTTAATGTAGGCGTTTTTATACTCAATGAGATAGCGGTGTAGCACCGCAATGGAGACAGTACTATGTCTAAAACATACGATGGAAGCAATATGGTCATGGCAGAAATTGCGTTCAGGGAAGCGCTGATCGCCAGCCACCAAAAAAGGACTGGACGAGAAGCCGAGCATATCACGCACTTGCAAAAAATGGCTATTGTTGCTGGTTTTGAAGAAGCCTTGGCCCTAGGGGCCACCGTGGACTTTACATATATCTTGGTGCACGTTGCAAACGACCCTCATGATATTTCGTTAGAGTCTTAATCGCAAAGCTAGCATCGCTCAGAAACCAGCTTACCCACCTGGTGAAATAAACCTCTCCTCACACTACTGTGGCCCAGAATGATTGGAGCTGACTCGGTAGGCGTGGATAGCCCCAGCTAAGGGCGAGCTGGGGTCGGGGAAAGCCGGCTCTGTGAAGTGAGCAGGGAGTCTCTAGCAAGTGAACATATCCAATAGTTCGCAAAAATCAGCGCCCAATATCCAGGTTGACATCATCGAGTCCTTCCGAGCCGCAGCTGCAGAATACGGATTACAGTTGCCGGAACACATAATTGCGGATGACCTATTTCACCATTTTTCGCCTGAAGGGAAATGCGGTGGAAACCCACCCGGATACTATCGGCTCCGTATTCAAGCAGACGGCTTCGCCTATGGGCATGGCGGGGACTTTCGCGATGATACGACCAAATTTACATTCTGCAGCAAATCGCGGGAAAAACTGACTCCTGCGGAAAAGGCCGAGTACCGAAAGGCGCAGGAACAGCGCGATCTCGAAAGTGCGGCAGAGCGCACCCGGCATCGGGCCAAAATGGACGTAACGATTAGGGCGATGCTTAAGGAGGCTGAACCTGCTCCTGAAAATCACCCCTACCTGATGAAAAAAGGTATTGAGGGCAACCTTGTCGTCTGCGGAGAGCCTCTGAAGGCCGATGCGACTGGTGCATTGCTGCTCCCCACTCTGTGTTTTGAAGGAGAGAAACGTGTGTATACTGGTGCGGAGCGGATCTATGTCGAGGAGCGCACTGGCAAATTCACAAAGCGTATGGTGTCGGGCAGCATCAAGGCGGGTTCGATTCTCACCATATCAGGTGAAAAAAAGTTGTCTGAGGCCAACACAGCCTACATTGTGGAGGGTTTTTCCACTGGCGCCTCCATCTGCTTAGTGACAGGCGCGCCGGTGATCGTTTCTAACGGCGCGGACAATCTGCTGAACGCTGCACGCACCGCCAAAAGTTGGTATCCCGGCATTACCTGGATAGTGGCCGGAGACAACGATCTGCACCTTGAAGTCGCCGGAAAGCCCAATAAGGGTGTGCTGAAGGCCCATGAAGCGGCTGTAGCCATCGGCGCGCTGGTAGCAATACCAGACCTCCCTAGCGGTTCCACTGGTTCAGACTGGAACGATATCCATCAGCAGCTAGGTCTCGACGCCGCTGCAGTGAAGCTTATGGAGTCGACCTGTGACACAACGGAGAAAGACTCCGGTAGCCAGGGCAACGCGCACTCTGAGTTAACCGGAGCAGCTGAAGAAATCATGATTCGGATAAGAAGGCATGTGGTCGAAACCCTCTCTTTTAGCGGCCAAGCCATTTGCCAAGAAGATCAGATCGAGGTGGCTCAGGAAGCAATACACAGGCGACTGACAACCTGCTTCTGGAGTGGAACCAAATCCAAACTGTATTTGCTCAACAATGGCGGTGATCTGGTACTGTTTAGCGAAAAAGACGCCCGCAATGCATTGGAGCGTACCTTTGGATCGGTGTTGGATAGAAGTGATTTACTGCCATTTGCCGAAACTGCAGCGAGCCAAGTGAAGTCAGGGCCGAAAATCGACGCGAATAAGTTGCTCAGGCGGTGCCTTGATGGTGCTGAGCAAATCATCATCGACGAGATCAAATACAGCAATCAGCGTGAGTCTATCGACATGCTGGTGGATATGTTCGCCGAGGAGGGCCGGGTTGAGCTTCTGGATGAGTCTGTGCGGGTTGTGTACACGCACAAACCGCTTGTTGGTCCTGCAGTTGATCGCAATGAAATGCAGAAGACCGTCGCTGATTTTCGCGAACACTTCCCTCAGTTTGATCAGTTTATTAAGTTCCTCATGGCCGCGAGGTTTGCCCGTGACCGCAAACGAGCCTACATTTGGTTCCACTGCCCCTCAGACTGGGGAAAGGGTTTCCTCATCGCCCTGTTAGCCGAGCTGGATGCGGTTCTGGAAATCTCAGTGAAGGAGGTAGAGAAACTGTTCGAAGGTGGCCCGGTCGGCAAATCGAACAAGGATTTCAAGCGCGCCATCGCTTTGGTGGTAGATGAATTCAAGTCCACAAAATCAGAGCTGAAGCAGCTGCAAAATGAAATCACTGTAAACCCCAAGAATCAGCTTTGTACCCGTGTGCCTGTATACGCGAAGCTGTTTTTTTCTGCAGAGCATGTCCCCAGCCTCGCCGGAGAGCACGGCATGGAGGATCAGTTTTCCAATCGCTTCGTCTATTTAAAAGGTGAAGGTATTCTCGACAACCGCTCTCGGTTTGCCGAGATCGGAAAGGGGTTGTATTTCGATCACCTGCTCAGTTACCTGGCCGATCAGCTGAACCTGCACGTAGCCCATTTCAAAGGCATGGGCCGGGAGGGAGCTGCCCGTGCTGCCGATGAGTTCATTGACAACTTTCATCTCCTACATGGCATCGACAAGTCCTTTCAACGCTACTCGCAGACCATCCCCGACATCGGGCTGGAGATCGTTGAACTGCTAGTGCAGCTGTACACTGACGAGGTCGCTCATGGACCACCACTCGGCCCCGCATATGGCCCCACTGCTGATATACGACAGCACCTCAAAACAAACATGGTGCAGGGCTCCGATGGATGCTGGTATCTGTGTAATGCCGGGAAGCTGCTGCAGTATTGGCTGAACCAGAGTGTGGATAGGTCAGAGATCGGGGCGCTGGCCTACAAAAAGGAGCAGTTATATCAGGCAATGAGCGCCAATGGCAACGGGTATGTCACCCACCGTATAGGCGAACCTAACCCCGACGATAACAACAGGAAAAAGGGTGTGAAATCAGTTCAGTTGCAACTGACGGATGAACAGCTCGGTCAACTGGAGCGTGCTACGCGGGGAAGGTAACTGGGTAACCGCCGGGAACCAAATGGGTAACCGATCGTAAACGTCCTACACGCCAGTATTCTAGGGTTTAAGCTAGGGTAACCAGGGTAATCTCCCTTTTTCTATTTAGGGAAAAATAATAACAACTAAATATACATATAAGTATTCAAAGAATGCCGGTTACCAAGGTTACCGGCGTCGAACCCAGTGATGACAGGGGTTTCAGTTGTTACTATGCCGGTTACCACCCAGTTACCCGGCACGGGAGACGGTTACCGTTCAGCCCTGCTTCGCCACCTGCTCAGCATCAACCACATCCCAGTGATAATAATTATTGATATCAGGCTCACCCAGTCNCAGCCCGAAATACTCAATATGGAGCGCGTACTCGTAACCGGCATTGCCGTACCATGATTTGCCGCTGAGACGACGGAACACTGCGTCATCGGTGTGGAACAGTTCATGAAGGACGTAGCGGCAGGTGCTCCTCTTTATTTTGGCGGTACCGGCTAGCTCCCAAGGCTCGATCCAGCGCTTGCCCTGTTGGGAATAACGGCGCATCGCCAGGATCACTTTGTGTTTTGCTGTGGACGTCGCACCCATAGTCTATACCTATGCTGATCTTGATATCCATTCATTGTATCAATATAGGCGCATTCTGGTTGAGCGATTTTTTGGGGGTGATGGGGGTGTCAGTTACCAACCTCAACAGCTTGCGATCTCGGGCATGCTTCATCGGAGGAACGGGGATCCGAATGTGCTCGATCATCCGCAACCGCCCGGTCAAATATCGAGGCTCGCACCGCGTTTACGCAACCATTCTTTACGCTCACGCCAATCCGGCAATACCTTGTCGACTTCGTTCCAAAACGCATCATTGTGGTTGCGGTGGTGAAAATGGCAGAGCTCGTGGCACACAATGTAATCGATAATTTTCGGCGGAGCCATCATGCACTTCCAGTGGAAATTAAGCGTGCCGCTCTGGCTGCAACTAGCCCAGCGATAGCCCATGTCTTTGACTTTAATCTTGCTGACCTGGACACCCACCTTCGGGCGGAAATAAGCCACTCGATCAGTGAACCGTTGCAACCCTTTTTCGGCGTAGTAACTCTCGAACGCCTGCCTGGCCGACTGAGCGCCACCCTTTTCAATAATTTTCCTGTCAAGGCAGAAGCGCCCGTCTTTCAGCACGAGGTCGCTCCCCTGATTGGATGCCAGCGACAACCGATAGGCCCGACCTAGATATAAGAAGGTTTCACCGTTCACCCATTCACGCGCCACGGCGCTTGTATTGAGGTCTTTCCACTCGGCCAGATTCCGATAGATCCACATGCGTTTGCTGTCTACAACCGCATCCACCTGCTCCGGCGTGTAACCGGCTGGCGGGCGTACCGTTACCACGCCGTTACGCTCGATGACGATATCGGTGGTCTTGCGTTGGCTGCCCGGTAGCAGCTCATATTCAATGTCCTTGACCTTGCGCTCGCTCATGCCGAAACCTCATCAGCTGCGCGCTTCAGCAGCTCATCGTGGCGATTCTTGGCCAGCTTCATAATCTCAATGGCAATGCGTTCGCGGTTTGCTTTTAACTCTGCAATTCCGGTCAATGTCAGTGCGGTCTTGATTCTTCCGCGCGTGGCCTTCTGCTTGTCGCTGTTATTCCAGTAATCAATGCTGCCAATACTGTCCTGCAGTGTATCGACAATCGCTTCCATCAACTTCTTCATTTTCGGCTTGGCGCTGTCAGGTACTTCACCGTTTTCAAACGCTTCGTTGGCGATGTGTTCATAGAAGGTGGTCGCTTCTTTACTCATGCCGTCCTCGCCTCTTTTGCGCCCTTCAACTGCCTCGGTTCGCAGCTTCTCCAACTCTACGGCCAGCTTGTCCCATTGGTCCTGGTACTGGTCGATCAGGTTTTCCACCTTCTCAGACAGGCTCTTATAGAATGCCGGATCTTCATCGTTGTGCACGGTGCAATGCTTGCGAATCGCGTGCTCCATTTCGCTGGCTTTTGCCTCGGCGTTACCGTCAGCATGCTTGTTCAGGTTTTCAATGAAATCCTCGGACAGCAGTTCAACCGGCTCCACCTTAGGGTTAATGCCCAGGCTGATCAGGTGCTCATTGATCAGGTCACGCACCTTCTGCCCGGCATCGCCCAGGTTCAGGCTGGTGTCTTTATAGCGCTCCTTGGTGACGCGCAGGATATAACCCAAGCGTCTGGCGGGGAGACGGTAGGCATGGGCAGCGCGGTGCGGCAGGATAATGTCCAGACTCATTAGGAATTTTTTCAAGTACACGTCAAAGTCAGCGCGGATCTTTTCGTCTTTCAGCAACTTAACCGCAGCATGCACCACGGCGGCATCGTCTTCGATACTGCCCAGCGTACCTTCAACGAACTCGCGCACCTGCATCACCTTGTGTTCGGCGAATAGTTGTAGCAGACGCTGGTAGCGCTCTTCCAGTACCGGTACTTCCGAGGTGATACTCTTCAGGCCCTGGGCCAGTTCCTGCTGCTCATCGGCTGCCGCGTAAAGGGTCAACGCCTCGGTCAGGTTATTCGTCAGGCCGATGTAATCCACAACATAGCCGCGCTTCTTTCCCTTCTTCACCCGATTGGTGCGAGCGATGGCTTGTAGCAGGGTGTGCTCGCGCATCTTCTTGTCCAGGTACATGACCTGCTCGATGGGCGCATCGAAACCGGTCAGTAGCATGTCGCACACCACCAGGAAGGCGATACCGGTGTAGGGCTTGTCCGGGTCATCGAAGGCGAAGGGTTTGCAGAAGTTATCGACCGCATTCCAGGCGCGGGCCTGCTTGCGTGCCTCGGTGATGTAGGCCTCCTCGTTGGTGCCGTCGCTGGAGATTACCACCGCCGCCTTCAGGAACTGCACTTTGTTTATCAATTCCGCATCCGCCTCGGGGGCCACCTGCAGCTCGGCCAAAGTGTCGGCGAGTGCCTGTTCGATGGCCTGCTGATAGCGCACCGCCGCAAGCTTGGAATGACACACCACCTGCGCCTTGAAGCCATTGGGAAAGATATGCTCCAGGTAATGCTTGACCATATCCTTCGCGATGGCAGCGATACGTTGCTCGGCCTCCAGCAGGTCACCGGTGGCGCCATATTTTTTCTTGATCGCCAGCAGTTCCTCATCGCTGCGATCCTTGAACAGGTTTTCAAACTGAGTTTCAAAGCCGTGCTTGTCGTTGAGTGCAGCATCGGCGGTGCGTCCCTCGTAGAGAATTTGCAGGGTAGTGCCATCTTCTACCGCATCCATCAGCCGGTAGGTATCGATATACTCGCCAAATCGCTTGATGGTCTTCTTTTCACCGTGGCGCTCTGTAATCAGAGGCGTACCGGTAAAAGCGATACGCGCGGCATTGGGAAAGGCTTCAAAGATATTGTCGCCCAGATCCGAGCCCTGGGTACGATGTGCCTCATCGATCATTAGCACGATCCGCGATGAATCATTGACCACGCCAAAGGTCTGTGCTGTCGGAATAGCCTGGTAGGTGCCCAGCGCCTCAGCTACCTTCAGTGGCAGGCTTTGATCACGCAGCTGGAACTTGTGCACCATCACCATATTGATGTCGGAGCTGTCGGTGGCAAGCTGTTCGCGCAGCGCCTTGCGGGTCTCGATGGTATTCACCCGGCCGCCGATCAGGGTGGCGGTCACACCCAACTGGTCTTCCAGATCGACGCGGTCGTTGATCAAAAGAATCTTATAGTCGTTTAAGTCACGGGAGGCGCGCAACATGCGCGCGACAAACACCATGGTCAAGCTCTTGCCCGAGCCCTGGGTATGCCAGACCACTCCGCTTCTTTCCTCGGCGGTCTGCCCATTGCGCAGCCGTTCGATGATCTTGTTGGCGGCGCGGAATTGCTGGTAGCGACACAATACCTTGATGCGTGGACCACTGTCGGTATCCATAAACACACTGGAGGTGCGCAGTATACTCAGCAGGTTGGCCTTGTTGAGCATGCCGTTGATCAACTGCGTCTGCTGGTTCATGCCCTCGGCGGTATCGTCGGAGAGGGGCCACTGGGTCTTCCATGGATAGAAATGCTCTTCGCCAGAGGTGATGGTGCCATAGTCGGCCTCCACGCCACTGCTTCGGATCAAAAGCAGGTTGCAGTGGAACAGGTGAGGCTCACCCTCTTTCAATCCCTGCTGATGCGTCGCATTGCGCTGGTTGCTGTAGCGCTGCAATTGTTTAAAGGCTTCATTCATCGGGTTGGCGCAGGTCGGCCCGCCCTTCTTGCACTCCACGATCGCCAGCGGGATGCCGTTCACGAACAGCACGATGTCGGGTGTGATGAACTGCTTAACGCAGCCTGGTGTGTCGATGCGGAACTGATTGATGGCAAGAAAGTGGTTGTTCTGCGGATTGTTAAAGTCGATCAGCCGAACCACGGGGTCCTGCTCGCCAGTCACCTCGTTGGCATCCACCTGAGCCTTGAAAAATAACTTCTGCACCGCTTCGTTCGCTTCCAGCAGTGTGCGATTGGGCTGACGCAGGATCTGGTCCTGCAGGTCCTGCAACTGCTTGGCAGTGAGCCAGGGCACACCCTCGGGCGTGGTGTTGAGCGCTGCTACCGACTGGACAAATATCTCCGGCAACAACCACTGACGGAAATTGATGCGCAGGCTTTTGGTGGGGTCGCTGGGTATCTCCTTTCCCTGGTCGATGGTGTGCCAGCCCAGCGCTTGCAACTGTTGCAGAAAGGGTTGTTCAACCTCCGTGTACTCAGACATGGGCTGCTTCGGGCGGGTCAACTTTGACCGCGACCTTACCGGTAAGTAGGTCGTGCATAAGACCTAATTTTTGTTTATTCAGCTTTTCTAAGTTGTCGAGGCCCACTTCAATATTCGACGTCACAGCTACATAGCGTGCAAATATCCTTTCTTGTTCTTCGTGAGAAGGTAGTGGCAGTATCAAAGTTCGTAGCGTTTTCGATTGTATTGCATCCATGATTCCACCTTGAGTTTCTCTTCTAAACCAGCTCTTGACCCAAGGTGCGTAATTCAGCTGCCAACATATAAGCTCGGGTAACACGCGCTCCTGATCAAAAGTCATTGTCCATAGGTGCTTGGAAGACAGTGCCAGGTCTACATGGTCAGGTATTATTGCAGCTCTACCAACTGTTCCCATAATGGTGATTACCACATCCTTCGGACGGACCGCATATTTTTCCAACTCTCTGAATTTCTTTTCTGAAACAAACCGACGGTAGGTTTCTTCATATTTCTCAACGAATATATTATCGATACCCAGGAATGGAATGCCTTCTTCAACGAGTTCAGATTTCAATAAGGCGCTACCAAACGGCCCACTACGAATATTATTCGAAACTGGAGCCAGAATATTTTCGAGGACACCATATTCCCACTCCATAGGAATCCACCCAATCGGGGTTTCCTGATATAGCTCCGGGGCTTGTTCGCGGGGTTGGCGCAGTTTGCCGTCGGCGCCGATGCCTCGGGTAAAGAGGTCGTGCATCAGTCCCGCTTTGATCTGCTGGTATTTTTCAATGAGCGCTTCGGTCTTTTCGATGGATTGGTCGATGGATTGTAGTATGCTGACGATTTTTGATTGTAATCTAGGGTTCACTGGATACTTCAGTCTTAGAATACGACCTATATCCTTCGGCACATGTGGCACGCCAGTGCCAGTTCTTCTATTTTGTATCCAATCAAAGTTATGAAGGAGAAAATAGTACAAAAGTGCCCCATCAATCTTTCCGTTCGGGGTGAGTTTGCTAACGGTCGAAGAAACAACTCCTTCTTTGTTGTATCCAACCAATCCACTTCGTTCTCCATCCCATAGCATCAAGACATCGTTAGCAGTTGCTATGACCGCTAGACGAGTAGACGCATAACCATCTGTTCTTCCAGAGAGAGCTCCTGCGCCAAGATAGTCGGTATAACCAGAAATAAAAAATGGACTGGTTTCAACCTTGCGACCTTTTTGGAAGGTGACTAGCCGATTCAAGGAATCAGTTGACCATTCACTCATAACCCAACTCCACCAAGAATGCCGTCAACTGCTGCGAAACGGCGTCCCGCTCGGTTTCAATGGCCTTCGCCGTCACAGCATATTTACCCCACAGGTTTTCAATCGCCTTGATGCAGGCGCGTCGATCAGCACGCAGGTAGGCCTGGTAAGTATTTATTAACAAGTGCCGCAGGCGCTCGATGATGACCGTGCGTGCTTCATCGACGCTGATTTTTTCGCGGGCGCTCTGCACCAGTTCATCGCGCTTGCCCTCGGTGCCTTTGATGGCGGCTTTCAGCGCCTTAACCTCGTCTTCCAAGTCCTTGTGTCGTTCTAGGCTGGCGGCGATGCTGGCAGCACGATTAAAGGACTGTTCCCCCTGCTCCATTGCCGACTTTAGCAGTTCGGCGTATTCACTGGTATGTCCGGCCCGGGCGGCAAGATCGAGTATGCGCTCGCCATTGCGGAACTGCAGATCTTTGGCTGTGAGACCCTCGCTGCAGTAGTAGCCCTTTTTGCTGCCCGCCGGTAGTCGGTCAGCGGCCTTGAGTTCGGTGAACAGATCTGCGGCTAGATATTTGACCAGTTTTAGCTGGGCCTTCCACTCGGCGGTGTGTGTTTTCAGCTCGTCCTTTTTGCTCTTTACCTCATCGGTGGGCAGCACACCGGTGTCGTCGCTGTCTTCAAAATCTTCTTCGCTGGCGGCGGCAAACAGGGCCTGCAATTCGGTCAGCCGGGTCTGGGTCTGTTCCAGCTCTTCGAGAACCTCGGGGAACTGGCTTTGCAGGATGTCTTCGTCCGGTATCAACTCCGGCCCCCAACCGCTGGCCGTGATGGATTTGAAGTCGGCCTTGAGTCTATCAACATAGTTAGCAAAAGCCCCGCGCACCTGGAAGGGTGTCAGTAGATCCTGTTCGGCCAGCGCCTGCTCGATGCTGTTCAGCAGGCTGCTGCGCATGACATATACATTGCGTGGTCTGGCTTCCTGATTTTCGGCATCCGGCGCCAGCGCCTCGATGATGGGCAGGCTGGTTTGCCACCAGTCTTCTAGCGTCTGTACAAATTGCTCATGGCGCGTGGTGACGCTCTGATGTGTCGCGACAAAATCGGCGATGTCTCTTTTGTTGCTGAACACCGGGGCGAAGTCGAGATAGTTCTCGTCCCGATCAATGAAAGCGTCCTCTTTGAGTTGCCGGTAGTTTGTCCAGTAGTGCGCCAGACTTTCAACTTCGACTTTAGGTACGCCGCCGTGCAGGTGGGCGCGTACATCGTGGGGTTCCGGTGGCGGGGCGTTGTCGACATAGCGGCGGATATTGCAGTTGTACTCTTCGGCCACGATCTTGTCTTTTGACACCGGTCGCGCGTAGGCAGGAATTTCTTCGCTCTTGCGATATGCGTAGATGATCTTATCGATGTCTTCCGGGCGCAGGTGGTTCTGAGCCTTGCCTTCGCGGTACTCGCGGTCGGCGTTGATGAACAGCACATGATCTCGCTCAGCCGCACCGGCCTTGTTCATCACCAGGATGCAGGCGGGGATGCCAGTGCCGTAGAACAGGTTGCTGGGTAGGCCGATAATCGCCTCCAGGTAGCCGTGCTCGATAAAGTGTTTACGTGCCTCACGCTCTTCGCCGCCCCGGAACAGCACGCCATGAGGCATCACCGAGGCCAAGCGGCCATCGTGCTTGAGCACAGCCAGCATGTGCTGGACGAACATCAGGTCTGCCTTTTTGCCTTTTTCGGGCATCATTACCGGGAAGCGACCGGAGAACTTGAGATCCTTCTTGATGTAGTTCTGGCTGAACGGCGGATTGGCGACCACCCTATCGAAGCGTTTCAGTTCATTGTCCTCGCCCAGGTGCTGGGGTTCACGGATGGTATCTTCCTGACGGATGTCGGCATGGGAGATGCCGTGCAGTAGCATGTTCATCTTGCAGATCGACCAGGTGGTGCCCATCTTCTCCTGACCGTAGAGGGCCAGCTCATCGGCATCTCCGCCCTTTTCGCGCAGGTAATCGCGCATCTGGATCAGCATGCCACCGGAGCCCACCGCGGGATCGTAGACGCCCATGCCTTCATCCGGGTCACAAATCTCGACGCAGATACGCACCACCTCGGCGGGCGTGTAGAATTCGCCGGCCTTCTTTCCGGCGGAATCGGCAAAGTATTTGATCAGCCACTCATAGGCTGCGCCAAGCAGGTCCGGAAACTCGAAGTCGCTATCTTTGAGGGGGATCTTTTCGAAGTTGAGTACGAAATCAGCCAGTGTATCGTCATCCAGAGTGCGCTGACCTATCTTGCGGTTGAAGTTGATACCCTTGAGCACATCCTGCAGGGCTTCGGGATTGGCGTCTTCAATAGCCTCCAGCGCCTTGTTAAGCGTGGTGCCGACGTTTTCCTTGGTATGCTTGAGCGCCGGGCGCTGGATGGTCTTTTGCTGGCTATCCTCAATGACAGTCTCTTCCCAGCCCTGGTTCCAGCGGGCGCGTGGCGGGACGAAAAAGTATTTGCCGGAGTAGTGATCCGGGTCGCTCAGCGCAATTTCGATGTCTTCAGCGGACATCCCTTGATCCGCAAACTGATTGCGCAGCTCAGACTGGCGCTGGTCAAACAGGTCGCTGGCCCGTTTCAGGAACAACATGCCGAAGATGTATTCCTTGTATTCACTGGCGTCCATACTGCCGCGGAGATCGTCGCAGGCGCGCAGTAGTAGGGATTCAAGGTGGGAAAGGGTAAGTTTGAGGTTCATTGAGAGCTGCTATTCTAATAATTGGTTGAAAGAGTAATGGAGTAATTATGTGCATGCCGCGTTACCTGGCGGGAGTGTGAGATTACCACGTCCAATGAAAAAATATATTTGCCGTTGCCTGTTCTTTCATTACCCACTTGCTTACCAAAAAACAGTGTATCTGACACTAATACATCGGATTGTGACCTGGCTAGTTTGCTGACTCCACTTGCGCTTTCAGCCGATAAGCGGCACTGGTGCTGATATTGAAACGCTTCGCCAAGCTATAGGCTGTCTCCCCTGAGGCCAGCAGAGCGTTGAACTCGCCGATCCGCTCCACTGACAGGGCAGAAGGCCTACCAAACCGCACACCGGCCTCCTGCGCCCTCTGACGCCCTTCTGCCGTGCGGGCATTAATCAGATCGCGTTCAAACTCTGCGAATACGCCCAGGAGCTGG
The DNA here is from genome assembly GCA_902705825.1 of Halioglobus japonicus. Classification (GTDB taxonomy): domain Bacteria; phylum Pseudomonadota; class Gammaproteobacteria; order Pseudomonadales; family Halieaceae; genus Marimicrobium. The sequence continues at coordinate 407,234 of CACSIL010000034.1, forward strand.
ATCATCATCTTGCTCTGTGCTTGCCCTGTGTCCAGAGCCTGGTCGAGTATCCTCAGGCTGGCACCCTTGTCTTCGATCGCCTTAATAATGTTCAGCAAGTCCCGGAGGGATCGAGCCACGCGATCCAGCTTGGTGGCCAGGACAACATCACCATCCCTGAGCTTGTCCAGCAATCGAGCCAGTTCAGGCCGCTTGTCCATAGACGTCCCAGATCGCTTCTCAGCAAGCACCTCATCAGCCCCGGCCTCCTGCAGCCTGTTGCGCTGCGTATGTAAGTCCTGCCCGTCGGTAGATACCCTCGCGTATCCGAATTGCATGGCTCAGCTCCTTCCCGAAAGTATCGGGCATATCAAAAGTATGGAAACAGTATTTTGGGCATGGTTTAGGACCTTTCCGTGGGTATGCCCGCTGATGACAAGTTCCGGGCATAGTGCCCATCCGCTTCAGGCTAGCCCAACCTGTCACCGCGTGCAACACGAATTCATGATACATGTAGCACAATGAGCGAAAATACACTCTCTGGCAGGCCCAAGTGGTCGGTAAAGGAAGCGGTCCTGATGGAGCACTCCCCCCGGCCCATCCCCAGACTCGCCCTCTTTTTTTGGTATCTGACCCCCATGAAAAATTTCTGGTGATACAATTTAGCAACAATTGTGTATCACGGAGAGCAGCATGCTCGATAAGAAGGCACCTGTCAGAAATCGCAAGGCAATAATGATTCGGCCAGACCCGGAGCTTCTCAAGGCAATGGAGGTGGCTGCTAGAAAGGAAGGTATTAGCCTGAACAGATTGGCGCTGGAAATTATCGAAACGAGCGGAAGGCTGGGTTCAAAGAAAGCAGTTGGAACACGCGCAGAATTGGAGTCTGCGGTCTTGGAGGTCGAGGCATCTGTTCGGCGTTTACGTAGGGCCTTGGAGTGAACCTGGCCAAATGATTAGCGGATATGCAATGAAATTTGAGCCAAAAAGGGTTTGGGGGTGGCTAAAGTTGCGACAGTTAATTCGCAAATTTTTGCAGTCTGCTAGGGTGGCTTTTGGGGCAAAAGCCATCGCTGATTTACGTCTTCACCTTGTGGTTGAAAGCACCCAGCAGGGTTGACTTTTTAGTTCTGCCCTTAAGTGGTAATGCCTGACTGATAAGACCGGCATAACAAATGTATTTTGTCGCTAGAGTTAAGAATCTATGCGGCAGAAGACCTTCCCCGAAGAGAAAACACGTTCTTAATAAATTTTCGATGTATTTCTTTGTCAACAACTCGTGGCTCAGTGGATTGAACCCTGATCTCCCCTCCGCTCAATGATGTTGGCTTCCCGCGTGAAATCAATTGCGAAGAAGGGACCTTAGTTACTCTGATCCCGACTGTAGCGTTTCTTGAAACTCTCGCCATTTTCTAAAATCCTATAAAATTCAAGTAGTTATGCCCCTGTTTGTTCATTGCCGCCTTTGTCAGTTTTTCCTGACGAAACAATTGTTACTAGTAGGGAGTTGTACAAAAGGAAGTGATTGTAGAGGCTGTCAGCTATTCCCGCAAGTATGTTTACCGCCGTGGGGTTACTTAGCCCGCCGTTCATGTTGTCGATGCAAATGAAGCCTAGAACATCAAACTCTCGAGCTATGCTTTCGTCATAGTCTTCGATTAAGACCTCAATTTGTATTGGGCAAACCAGGGTTGCATTGTAATGAGCTCGCCAATTCGAATTTAGGTTCACATAGGTTTGCTCATTCGACAAATTATCCGAAGCATAGTAAGTGTTTGATGGGTCTGATGAGAGTATTTGCTTGAACGCTGTGTTTTCATGGTAAGGAAATGAATATATTGCTCGGTCACTCGATTTTCGGATTCTATATGAACCGCTATCGCGCATAAATGTTCTCAAATATATCTCATTATCTGCCTCAAACTCTTCGAGGAACTTGATGCATACAGCACAGTTCTCGCCCGTCAATATGTCATATATTCTCTTAATGTTATCGACAAGAAAAAGGTAGAACATCTCGTTTGTACGACTAATATCGACCTGCTCGAGTGTGGAAATTTCTTCACCTGTTACAGAGGCCTCGTGTTGAGCGTTGAGCTCATATATTCGATCTCGAAGCTGATCTTGAATGCTATGTGTTATGTTTGCTATCTCCGCGTTCATATCCTTGATAGATTGAATTCGATCTAGCAAACCTTGCTTTTCCCCCTCCAGAGCAGAAATGACTGGAGTTAATGCCAAGTTTTCCTTATTTGCGCGCTCGGATATCTGAAATAGAGTCACACAAACTACACCAAGGGCTATATTCACCGCCGCGAGTGAAAGTATCAATACATTTGGGCTGGCAGCATAATTGCTCGCAAAGACGGTGTATAACGTCACAATTGCTGTGAGAACTAGTCCGATTAAGCTAGAAAGTCCGAATACAAAACTGAGCGATTGTTTAGTCACTTTTAATGTCTCTGGAAATCTGCAAAAAAGTTAACAGTTAAGTACATCGACCAAACCCATGGAATGACGGCTGGCTTTCCCATGAGCGACTACAATGGGGACGTAGGCGAATTATGTCCCATTGTCTGCCAGCACTTCGAGCCGGTCAATACGCCCGTTCTCCGCCATTCTGCGTCAATGCAAATCATTCGCCACAACACTACCTCCACCATAGAAGCACACTAGGCTGGCAACAGGGAGTGCGAATCGTACGTCGCCAATTTACCGGGTGGCCCGTACGCAGTTCCTATAGACGCCAGTGGTTTGGGTATCACAAAGCACAGAATATCGAAACAAATGGATTTCATAGGAGTTCTGGGCTGCCTTAATGACAATGTTATTGACGCTGCCAATTACTAGCTGCTGCTCCGCGTATATCAGTTGCAAGAGGAGAATAACTCTCAACTCCAAAGATCAACGACGAACTGTGCGAGATATACGCTCGAGTGCTTGACAAGGTCCAGCGACTCGAGAAAGCCGCAATGGTTTCGTGGGGGAGGTTGAGAGGCTGTGGGGCGAACTAGTAGTGGTTCAGCCGTTAGCCGCTTGCGGTGGTCGCATATCAGATGAGGCGACCGCCGTGCTCAGTGTTTACGCCGTGAGAGGCGCTACTGCGCTCGGCGATGATATGCTTCTGCAATCATTTGATTTTGGAATGATCGAGTTAGAGGCGCCGATCCGGGAACTTGCACATAGGGATGTGCTATATCTCGGATCGATGAAGGGGATGTCCGGCTAGTTGCCACATAAACAACGAGGGTACGTGCCTATTCGCCGCAAAGTATAAGAGGGCTAGCGAAGGACTAGGGATCACAATATCAGTCGCAATTGCTGGATAAATAGTCACCCGAATCGCAGCTTTACCCTTTCTCCTATGATTTTTCGCATGCCTAATGGGTTAACTAATGCTGCTATACCCCCGGTTCGGCAAAAAAAACCGCGATAGTGCAGCGGAGCCTCGGCATTCTCCAGCGTAATATGAAGCTATTGCTATTATATGAATAGCAGGATCAGTTCCTCACGGCGTACACTCTCGACTTAACCCATGTGTGCTTTTATCAACCTAAACTTTTACGCGGAATGCGGATGTGGTATCCGCAAATACGTCGACACTAATATCAACGGAGATTCCTTTAAAGCGCCTTCACGTTGCTGCGGATCAATTAACGAGGTTATAGCTACAGCATAGCTTTAACAAAAAAGGCCGAGGGCAGAATATAGCTTTGGATAAAGACGCTTTGTCACTTGCTGGCCAAGCCTCAGTTTCTTATTATGAGTCCGAGCGCGTTGTTTGGTGACGTCCTGAGTCCCTCTGAGCCTCGGATAACCTTGACATGGTAGAGGTCGGCGGTTCGAATCCGCCTGGTCCTACCAATTCCCTGAGCCTGGGGCGACATAGCACTTTTGTGTTTATGGCATCGCTTATCTGCTGGCTTAGCGAAGTTAACTTGGCAGGACCCTGCCACGCTATTGTAAGAAGCTGGTGACCTTCGCCTTGATCTCCTCGGCCTTGTCCTCACCCGCGTCGGCCAATTCTTTCAGGTAGGCCTGTCCCTCAGACAGCTTTTCCTTGATATCGTTAACCTGGATCAGGAATTGCTCCTCAAGATCAGCTCCCGCCACGTCTGCTTCCGCCTGGGCCTTTCTTGCCTTCGCTTTAGCCTGGGCTGCTTCCAGCTGCTCGTCATATGCAGCCATTTGTTTTTCAACTTTCTCTTTCAATAGATCGATCAGGCTCATTACATGCTTCTCCATTTGCCGAGTTGAGCATCATGCTAACGCATTGAAGTGACTCCTGCATTGCGCTGGCTCAAGCCTGGAGTATTCCAGTGCGACTCATGCCAGAGTGATCGCGCTACCGCTTAGTGTGGCGATCAAACTGGCAAAGGAGTCGGCTTGAAGGGATCAAGTGGGTGTGTCTCAAGTTGCCGCTGAAGGTACGGCCGGATTCTCGAATACGGCATGATCACAGTGAGGTGACTGCATCCCCCTCAAATATAGTACTTGGTAATTTCAGCACTTTCTGTCTAAGATAAAAGGTAGTTTCACGATTCGTGAATCGGTAGCTCGTAAAGATGGAACACAGTATCAAGTCAAGGAATTTGACCCGAAGATTATGGCAAGCCACGCAAACTTGGTGATATTGAGCTTTACGTATCAGGCTGGTACGGGTTCTTTCTGTCAGGTCCGGCGTTGAAGAATTGCTTGTAACAGTGAACTCACCTAACGAAATCGCTGAGGATATACGGGTTTCCCTTTTCTACGATATTTCGGACTGGGCCTTTCACAACGTCGCAAAAAATATTGAGCGCATTGCAGGCGCGCCGTATGTTGTCAAACTGATTGCCCGCGAAGAGTGGTTCGGCATACCTGGAAAATCGAATCAGATTCTGGCCGATAGCGATCTTGCGGTATTCCTGTGGCGGTTCGATCTGTTGGCTTTTCTGGATAGTCTTGGCGATGCCGGTTGGCGGCACCTGAAGAGAGCGCAACGCTGCGCCTTTGTCACGCTTGTATACGACCATGTGTACGACCGGAAAAGCGATCTGGATAACCTCGGAAACCCGTTTGTCATTGCCGATTGCATCGCCGCCTCGTCCCAACGCCTATGTCAGTATTACGGTGAGACAGAACACCTGCCGGATATTCATCACTGTGTTCAGGACGGTGTCGATCTGGCGAAATTTTCTCCGCCTGACAAGGATACGCCTGTCGAGGGTCGACCGCTGCGCATCGGATGGGTCGGTAACAGCGACTGGGGGATTACGCTAGGCCATGATTTCAAAGGACGGTGGGCCATTCTGGAACCCGCACTGAAAACTCTGAAGAACGGTGGGTTGCCGTTCACCGTCCACATCGCCGACAAGGCAAAAAAACAAGTGCCGCGCGATGCTATGCCGGATTTCTACAGAAATATCGACGTACTGGTCTGCTGTTCACTGTTTGAGGGCACACCCAATCCGGTACTGGAAGCGATGGCTAGTGGCTGCGCGGTCATCTCGACCGACGTCGGAATTGTGCCCGATATCTTCGGCCCGCTACAGATGGGGTTTCTGCTGCCTGAACGCAGCGTCGCCGCGCTGGCCTCTTCGCTAGCGCAGCTGATCAGTGAACCCGAAACACTGTTGGCACTAAAGCGAGAAAATCTACAGCGGCGCGGACCACTGGACTGGCGAACGCGCTGGCCAGCGTGGCGCTCGCTGTTTGAGGAGGCCCGCGAGAATGCGCTGACCGAGAAGGGTGCGACATTAGCGTTGGCTGAATTTCGCAGCCGTCCCAGAACCCGGCTCGCGCGTATCCGGCAAATTATAGCGACCAACCGAATCGCCTTCAGGAGCTACTCATTACTGCTCGAAAGGTGGCCCGGTTTCATTCGTTGGTCCAAGAAGTTGTTAACGTGAAGGAGCTTAGCCATCAAGGTGTTGCGCGCCGGCCGCGTGTTCTGCTGTGCCCGGATACGCCGAACTGGGCATACGACAATATCTGTGACCATATCGAGCGCAATCTTTCAGATCGCTTCGAGTTCAAGCGTTTTTACATGGCAGGCGTGATGGGATATCCCGAGGTATTCCTGAATCAGGTGTTTATGATCTTGGAGGAGTTCGATATTCTCCACCTGTTCTGGCGCGAAGATGCACACTTCCTGACTAACCCGGAGAGTATCTACAAAGCGGCAACGGCATTTCGGCACAGCCCTGAAGACTTTTTTGCAGCTATGAGCCGGGTGGTTGTCACATCGTCCGTCTACGATCACCTCCACCTGGAGCCACAGCATTTCCCGTGGCGCGAGCGCGCTTTCTCATTCATTGATGGCTACTCGGTATCGTCCAGGTTGCTCGATGGTATCTACCGTGAAATCGATATCTTTCCCGATCCACTTGCGATCATTCCTGACGGCGTAGACACAGACTGCTTCACACCGAAAAATCTCGAGCGATTGACCAGGGTTGGCTGCCCTCTGGTTGTCGGATGGGTCGGCAACCCTCACTGGGGTAACGACCCGGTCCGCGATCCCAAGGGCCTCCACAGCATCCTGATCCCGGCGCTGGAGCGGCTCAAGGAAGAGGGCGTTGAGGTCGTGGCTCACTTTGCGGACTCAACCATCCGCATGCGAAATCGGCAGGAGATGGCGGAATACTACAGTGAAATTGATGTGCTGGTATGCACGTCCGAGTCCGAAGGCACACCGAACCCGGTACTGGAGGCAATGGCCTCGGGCGTGCCGATTATCTCCACCCGGGTCGGTATCGTACCGGATGCGCTCGGGCCCCGGCAGCACGCTTTCATTTTGTCAGAACGTTCAGTGGATGCACTGGTAGAGGCTTTGGGGCGGCTGACAAGCGACAGAACCCTGCTAGTGCAGCTGTCCAATGAGAACCTGAACCGCGCTGGTGACTGGTGTTGGTCTAAAACCACACAAGGCTGGCCGACATTTTGGGACGCGGCCGCAGGCCAGCACAGTTTAAGGCGTGCGCTGAAACACCATCTGCTGCGCGAACGATACAGTGCCTGGTATGCCGACAATGTAAAGTATAACGAGCGATGGCTGCCTGCCGCCGGACCAGCAAAGATTCAGCGCAGGATGAAAGAGCGGATCGTTGACTGGATTTATCGCAACCCACAGCGGGCCCGTCTCTACAACAAGCTGAGAGGGCGATCATGAGCGCACGGCATAGCAATGGCTGAGGATACCACCCGCTTGTTCGCGATACTGATGCCCTGGGGGCGGGTAGGCAGTAATCTTGTCACCGCCGCGCTGGTAGAGTCCGCGAATATCCACATCGACAATGAACCTACCACACGGCTGAAAACTCTGGGACAGCAGAAAGGCTGGTCGCAGGAAAGCATCGGCGCACGGCAGTTTGAGCAGCTCGCAGCTTTTCATCAGGCCAACTGTGATACAGGCGATGTGGCCGGGTTGAAGCTGTCACACCGATCGCTGATCGCGCCCCGTGAATATGCGCAAACGCTGCGTCAGCTGGGCTTTCGCCCGATCATTATGGTGCGTAACAACTTTCTAAAATGCGCGGTCTCGCAGTTGCGCGCTGTGGCCCGCGCAGAAGCCCCATTCGAGCAACAGCGCGCCTGGCGAAGCCCGTGGGCGGTTGGCGCAACAGAGGCGAAGCCCGGGCCCATGTCAATCGATTCCAACAAAGCCATCCAGCTTGTACGGGAGTTCGAACAACATCACTGTGCGCTGCTGGATACCGCCAGTACCGTGTTTGGTCAGGACGCGGTTCAGATAGAATACAGTGAACTATCAGCAGACCCTGCAGCCACCCTGCGCAGAATTTTCATTGCACTAAAGCTCACCCCGCCCAAGCGCATCCGTGTCCCGCACAAAAAGGCAACATCGGATCAGTTGAGTGAGGATATTACGAACTATACCGAGTTCGCAGCTGCGATTCGCGCGGCTGGAATGGGCCATTTTCTGGCGGAGTGCTAATTCATCGATGGATGCCAGCTCCGTGGCAAGGCGGCTGAAATGCGTTCAAATAGCCCCTGCCACGTCATTTCCGTATCCAGACTGATGTCGGCTCTCGTCGCCTGCATCTCGATGACATAGAGGCGGTAGTCATCGGCTGTGTCGAGATGCACAATGCGGGCTCCCTCGCATCTGCCAGCCCGAACTCGAGGGACACCATTAGTCCGAAGACGGAAAAAGCCTCCGACCGGGCCATTCACCACAACCCGCTCATCGCTGTAGTCCACCTGCCAGTCGTTTAGCAGAAAGGGCCGCAGGATTTCGACGGCCTCGGATGTCGATCGGAATACCAGCCAGGGAAACCGCGATCTGACCTGGACAAAAATCTCCGCCAGCTCGTCGTACAAGCCACGCTTGCCACGGCGGCCGCGCCAGGGCTTGCTATAGGGGTTTCGTGCGGCGGATTGCAATTTACCTGGGCCCGGCACGTCGACCAGATCATCCGGGTGTAGAAAATGTGTCCACACGCCGAGCGCCGCGACCTGGTTGGCGCAGTCGAACAGAAGCTGCTGCGAGCATTCATGCCCGCAGGTCGCACGCGGCAAACAGAACAGTGATTCGTTCCATGGTTCGGGGCCGAAGTCCCGTTCCGTGGCACCTCCCAGTGCGCCGTTCAGGACACTGGAAATTGACGTAATACCCGGAAGTGTTTTGGTGAGCACCGCGATGCCGTTGCGATCGTAAATGTTCATCGGAGGCACATAGCTCGTTGGCAGCGGCCCAAAGCCCGCTCTGGTCCACTCGGCGATCGCCTGTTCAAGGGATCTAGCCATCTCTGATTGATCTGCCCAATCGGTTACGGTCAGCGGCAGGTGGTTGTATCCGTGCAAGCCAATTTCTGCAGGAGGCAGGCGCAGGATGGCGGCAATATTGTCCGATTCTACCGTTGCCAGTGCAGTCTGTGCACGAACGGCGGCTGCGTCCACCGGAACGTTGGAATAGTCGAATGCGACAAAACAGGAGAGGGCGATGTCATAGCCGTTGGCGAGGCGATAGACATCCGGCCACCAGCGATGACTGTAAAATTGATCAACCTGCGAAGTGCCACCCAGTTCCACGCTCGGTGCAGGTAGCGGTGCAGGAAAGTCATCGATCTGCACAACACCTGCATTGGCTGTAGGGAGCACCATTACCGGAACAACGCTTTCCAGCGATTCGACGATAAGGCCGCGCATCCGCTTTTCACTGCAAATGGTGGTATTCCAGTAGAGTACATAACCCTTGCCGTGCCGAGAGCGCCAGGCAAGCGGCTTGCCTGTCGATGACGTCGCTACAATGCGGGCATCGGCAACCGGCACAACATCGAACGAGGCGTGTCCATCGATTGCTGACGCATCCAGGGCCAGACCCTGAAACGAAGGCAGCACACGAGAGGGAAACACCAGGCCTGCTGCACCATAATCTGAAGTCACGGAGACTAAGTGATCCTGTGAGACGATTCCGAACAGCTTGCAAAAATTTTCCTTAAAGCCACGATGAACAACGACAAGACCGCCCCCTTGCTCGACGAAACACTCGAGTGATTCGGCTAAACCCGCAACGGCCTGGTCCAGTCGCTCTGTACAGAGAAGCACGGCTACAAAACCGTTGAGCTCCGGCAGGGGTTGAGAGATTTCGTAGCAGGTGTACGCAACATGTATCTGCTCTAGCACTTCGGTTGTGTTTCTTGCCGTGTGTTCACCGTAGATATCGTCGCAGTGCCGCAAAACAACAACGTTCGAATGCTTATGAGTCTGTATCGCTGCCATAAGATATTTTCTTCAGGCGATTGTTAGTCCTTCCAATCCTTCAGTATAGGACCAACCGTCATCGGCGGTCGACAGCAATAATGCGGTGCAAGCTCTCCGCTCGTAGCCAGATGTTCGGCCGGGATTGGCTTGGCGACTGTAGGCAGCCTTCTTTTGGTATTGTCAACCTGACAGCCTGATATTGTTAAGGTCGGCACATGAATACCTACAAGCGCCATCGATTGCTTTCAGGTACTATCCGTCACGCCCTCTGGTTCCATTACAGCTTCAATATGAGTCATCGAGATATCGAAGGGGTCCTGTCTGCTCGAGGGGGCAGCGCACCAGGTCCGGCGAGCATGGCTGCTACGATGAATCAAGTATAGTTAATATTATGAATATAGAGAGAATCAAAAAATGAGAAGTTTAATAATTATGATGGCTCTTGTCTTCTTCGTAGCGCCTTCATTTGCTGCGAAAGGAATCGTGGAGACTCAAATCACCCGGCTTATGGCTGATTCCGAACTTTTTGGTAGATGCATGGCTAAAGTGTCATCGTCGCCTCATCTAAATAGTGATATTTCGGACTGCAAATCAGATTGGGTTACCTTTGATTGCTCCGGAGATTTCGCGTCAAAAGATGTCGCAAATCGGAGTTATGCTTCAGCCCAGTTAGCTCTGGTTACAGAAAAAGTAGTGGTACTAACAGTCAATAATTCGAGAAAACATAATGGTTATTGCTGGGCTGAGCGAATCAATTTTTAGTAAGACGGCCTAACCATAGGGGGCTCCAGCGGCTCTAAATGGCAGGTACGGTATTTGAGCACACGGAGCGGAGCTCGTGCATGTGAATGTTGTGAGAAAAATCAGCTACGCTGTTGCTCTCCTACTCGTGCCACTAGCAATCGTGGCAACATTGCGTGATGACGATGAGAGTGACGTCATTCGTGCTAACGCATCGTCTTTGTCTGATCTACAAACACATACCGCTCCCGAACGCCCGGTAACCCAGCCAGTCCCCCCATCCTCCTCCTCGGTTAGCGGTTTGCCAGATGTGCAAGACGTAACCTCCCTCATAAGTAATGATCAACAGGACTATGGGCCTGATACTGTCGTCAATATTGGCGCAGATATTGATGTAGATGATATGTACTATGGCGAGAGTGACCCCTCCCAGCCACTGGACATTGGTCCGGATATTGATGTTGATGATCGCTACGATACAGATCAATCGTACACAGAGGTCGTTAACATCGGAGAAGATGTTGATGTTGAGTCAATCGACGCAGCCTACAACTCATATGAACCAGTATATATAGGCCCGGACGTTGATGTTCTTGAGTCAGGGCAAGTAGGCTACGATGCTTCGGACGTGGTTATTGACCTGGGAGACGATATCTATGTCGAGTAACAAGTTTGTTGAGGACGGCATTTAACAAGCGACGGAGATGCCATTGTAGAAAAAACTCGCTACGCCATCTGCTACCTCTTCTGATCAGGCGTAACTTCACTAGAACTGCGATCAGTGCATGCAAGGTTGATCGCAATGGATAAGATTGTCGCTACCGGACTTCTGCAAATCATATAGTTAGCAACGCCTGTTATCTGTAACGCGCAGTTGCGGCCAGTCGTACCGCCATAGTAGATTGTTTGCTGGCGGGTTAGACCTTTGCCAACTGTATTAACCGGAAAAGTGTAACTATCGCGATGAAGAATCTACTAAAGCTCAGCCTCAGCATCTCTATACTGGTTAGCGCCACAACATCCATAGGTAATGTGGCCGCAGCACAAAGTAACAGCACCATAACCGGCACTGTGATGGCCGCCGGTCACGCCCTACCTGACTCCGCTGTGACCCTATGGCAAGCCGGTGAGAGTGACACAGCAACGGCCATCCAGTCTCTGCAGACGGATGCGCAAGGGCGGTTCACATTTGAAGACGCAATACGCTCAGCTGACACGCATACTTCCTACTACATCACCGCCCACAAGGCACAGCTGGCATTACTTTCAGTGTTGGGTGATAGCTGGTCGGGTCCGGTGGTCGTGAACGAACTAACCACAGTTGCGTCAGTCTTTACACATGCACAGTTTATCAATGGCACAACCCTATCCGGCCCCGCGCACGGGCTCCAGATTGCCGCAGGCAATGTACACAACTTCGCCAACCTGCAGACCGGGAGTTGGGGAGATGTGATAGTGGACGCCAACAACAGCACACAATCCACAACTCTGGCACGGACCAATACCCTGGCCAATCTGGTATCGCTTTGTGCTATGCCTGCTAAAGCCGCCGCCTGCACCCAGTTCGTGAATATGCTTGCGCCTGAAGGTGCCACAACACTGGATGCTGTTGTGAGTATTGCCAAGCAGCCCTGGCAACATAGTAGTGACCTGTTCAAGCTGTTCGCAGATTCTTACCCCGCACCAGTCACCGCCAACCCGGAGCAGCGCCGGGCCGACGTTACCTACTTGCCCTATTTGAGCTACGCACCTGAAGACTTTGCGTTGTCGCTGCGTTTTACCGGCGGCGGCACTTATGCACCCGGCCGAATTACCTTTGATGCCGACGGCAATATGTGGAGCGGACAAAACTGGATGCCCGGCTCACAGTCTGGAGCAATCAACGGTATCGGCGGGAATCTCGTCAAAATGGCACCCGATGGCAAAGCTCTATCGCCTGATATTCTGGGGTTCACCGGAATGGGTATTGACGGTGTCGGTTGGGGTACCGCCGTCAGCAACGACAGAGTGTGGCTGTCGTCTTTCAATAGCCGAATCGGTGTGTTCGATTTCAGCGGCCAGCCGGTCGGCCCGGAAGGCGGAATCACGCTCGATAACCAGATAGGCCAGGGGCAAGGTGTTGCAGTGGCGCCCAACGGCGATGTGTGGATTGCCGATTCAACCAAAGATCAGATGCAATACTTCCCCAAAGGCGACCCCGATGCTGGCCGTATAGTGAAAGTTAAAGGCTTGCATGCGCCATTTGGCGTTGCCGTGGATAAGCAGTTGCGAGTCTGGGTGACCAATTCGCGTGGCGACAATGTCACCGTGTTTCCCACGGCTCAGCCAGAGCAGGCCAAACAAATATTTGTCGGTCTGGGGGTTCGCGGAATCGCACTGGATAGCAAAGGCAACGCCTGGGTAGCGAGCAATATGAGCAAGGACTTCCCCAGGCCAGAGTTCCCCAAAGGCGAAGTATCTATTATGAAGAGCTTCTACATTGCCTATAGCAATCTACTTAAAAACGCAGACAAGATGCCCACCGGTCTGGTGAGTCTGATCAAACCAGACGGTACGCAAGAGAACCCGGAGGGCTACGTGGGGCAGAATCACGAAATCAACGTGCCGTGGGGCGTGACGGTTGACGGTAGCGATAATGTTTGGGTGGCCAACTTCCAGGGCGAGAACGTGTCTTATATGTGCGGTGCGGATGTCAGCCAATGCCCGCCCGGCAAGAAAACCGGCGATATCATCCATAGCTTTAGCAGCAGCGTGAGCACCATGCTGACCGATGCCGGCATCGATTCTGCCGGAAACGTATGGACAGCCAATAACTGGGATGTGGGCGAGACCGTCGTGTCAGATAATCCCACCAGAAAGCTATCTACCAACGGCGGCGGTAATGGCATCGTGGTTTTTTACGGCTTGGCAAAGCCGGTAACAACACCGCTAATCGGGCAGGTGAGACCGCTGTAGGTAGCGCGAAGTAAAATCGTCAGAATTGGTAGAGTCGACCAATAAACAGATACATAACAACGCATTGTGACTTGCTCGCAATGCCGCAGTTTTCTACTATGTCGCGGGGTGAGTGCTGTTGCGTTGTTGCGAGTGTTCTGGAATCTGCCTGTGCCTTGGATAATCGAGGCGTGGTAGATGTCGGCTGCTCGGATTTGCCTGATCCTGCCATCTCCCAGAGATGGGTTTATGACATGACCCGCAGTTGAAACCAGGTAAAGGTATCCCCTGCTATCATCCAACTCAGATACACAGACACGAACGCAGGGAGAACCATGAGCCGGTTTGCATGTGGTACAACATTTATTGTCTCTACTTTTATTTTGGCGGCGGGCAGCCAGGCCTCCGGGCCGGGCTTCAGCGGGCTATTTGCCACCGCGGATAGCGCTGAAACCGTTGCCGCGAACCCTGCCGGTATGGTGATGCTGGAAGGCACCCAGATAACCCTGCAAGGTGCGCTGATTCAGGATTTCTCTACTTTTGAAGTTGACGAGAATGTCACCACTGTCGAAGGGGGCAATCCGCAGGATGCCACGCCGGTACTGGCGCCTTCGCTCTATTATTCCTACCAGTATGATGAAGACTGGTTCGTCGGTTTTTCGCTGAATGTACCGCTGGGTTTTGGCTCCAATAATGGGCGCAAATGGGCGGGGCGCTATTATTCGGACGAGTTTTCTCTGGTCTACGTTTCCTTGAACCTGTAATCCCCCCATTTTTAACCGCCCGTTTGAGTAGAGGGTTATGCAGCCTGCAACAGCCGGGTTGGAGGTATCCCTCCGATAGCCATATTCGGTCGCTCGTTATTGTATTGCCAAAGCCACTGGGTGGCTAATAGCTGGGCGTCTGCAACGCTGTTAAACTCATGCAAATCTAGCCATTCATGCCTTGCGGTCCGGTTGAAACGCTCAATGTACGCATTCTGGGTTGGCTTACCTGGCTGGATATACATAA
>CACSIL010000035.1 GCA_902705825.1 Halioglobus japonicus
ATGGGGATTTCCCGGTGTTCTGGTGAACGACAAATTGAATACCACACTTCCTATATTTCTTGAGGTAGCGTTCGATTGTTCTACGTGATTTATTGAGTAATTTGGCGGCATTAACGATATCAATTTTGCCCTCAGCAACCTTGATAACAATGTCGACTGTGAGTTGTGCTTTGGAATCAATCTTAATCATCCTCTGCGACTCCTGAGCTACTAGTAAAAGCTCAGAAAATCACTGATCAAATAGATCCGTCAATTTCCCTTGGTACTTAATTGCGACAAAATCGCTTGGTAGTTAAACTACGACAAAGTCGCTCGGTGTTAACATTGCCTAACGGTAATAACCCAGACCTGATCTGACAGACAGTGTACGATCAGGCGTAGCTCTAGCGTCTGCTTTCCCGAAAGGGTACCTTCTGTGATGGTTAAATGAGGGGAGTTGAATGGCCGCCTTCGCCTACAAGCGGAAGTTTTTGCTATGCTGTCGGTAATGTCCGCTTACGACCTGCAAAGCTGCCGTTCGGAAACACGATATTTGGCCCCTTATGTACTGTTAGATTGCCAATGGACATCGCGCAAGTTTCCAGAGAAATAAAATCCGCATTTTCTGGAGTTGCTCTTGGAAGTGGAATCGGCCTCTGGGAGGCCCAAGCGATCGATGACTACCAGACAAAAGAGATTCAGAAGAAGGAGCGAGAGAAAGACGAAAAAGACGATTGGAGCCTGCTCGAACCTTCACTTCTACAACGATGTCATAGTAGCTTAAGTTTCTTTGATGCCGACGGAATGAGATTTCATCTTCCTGCCTTTATTCTTGCTAGCTTAGAAGGCGAGGTTGACGATCCGATTTTCCAGCTTACCCTTCTGGATGACTACGGACTATCGCGGTTCGTCACGTTAACGGATGATCAGCGGGATGCAATTGTTACCTATCTAACATGGTGCTTAGAGAATGATGAATACAAGTTTGAACGCCCTAATATCGAGAACTCTCTAGTTGAGTACTGGAAGAGGCAATCTAACAAGTAAGGGTTTGGGACGCGCTAACGCGCGCCCCAACCTTAAGCGTTATACGCGCCCCACGAATTGACAGGAGGTTGATTTGCAAGAATTTCTTCAAGTCTCATATTCTACATACTGGGCCAGGGTGTTATTTAGACCGGTCTATATACTTAACTGTTATATTGCCGATGATTGAAATTTCGAAATCGGAAGAATCGGCAAAATTTCTTCCTGCTTGTGCGTATTTGAGCTCTTTGCTCGTTGTAGTTTTATGTTTCAGTGGCATGCTATGGTTTGAGTCACGAGAGAACGACAGCGGTTGGCTTCAGTATATTCTGATAGCTCCTTTATACCTGTCTCTACAAATACTTGGTGAGGCTCTACTAGGTGTCTTCTGCGAGTCTGGGTCATGGCTGGCTAAGTTAATTCCAATTGCAGTGATCATAGCGTTCTATGCAATATAACAAAAACCGGCAGTACGCCCCTTCGGGGCCGGACGTCAAAACCGCTGCGCGGTTTCGCCGCCGCTGCGGTAAGCGTTACGAGGCCTACGAGGCATCGAGTTGAAGTCAACTTTGATATGGTTCACTTGCGCTGCTCTTGTGGTGCTCGGTTTTTCATATTTTGGCGGGGTTGCCTATATCAACACGCTAATATGCATCGCCGTCTTAGCCTTCATTGGGCACTTGATCACCCTGGATGATGATCTAGAGGGCGGCTGGAGTAACCCAGATGGAGAACGCTCCATTTTATATGGATCACTCGTCGAATTGGGGGTGAAATTCGCGGTGTTAGTGGTGCTCGTATCATCAATCTTCGTATTTCCAGAAGTGCGTCAATGGGGGGCATCACCATGAGCGGCCACGTAACAAGTCAAGGCAGCAAGGGCGCTTCGCGCCGGGACGCGCGTACCGCGCGCCCCTGCTTGAAGCGTTATACGTCAATCGAGCACTGAATCATGCCATGGTGGGCCATAGGTTATCTCATCGTGGTACTCCTCCTGACTATCGGGGCCGTGTACGATGATTTGGGGAAAGAAAATGCATCACTATTTGTCATAGGAAATCTAGCTAGCTATCTTTTTGTGTTTGGCTTTGTATGGTCATTCTTCGTGCCAGAAGTGGCCAGTTTTTTGGGGATGTTGGTATTCCCTATGCTTGTAGTGGGAATTGCATTCGAATTTTATTCAACGCATGTGGATATTGAGGAGGCGGAGGACTTGTCTCGGAATCAAAAACTAGCAGTCATGCTTGTCGTCAATCTTATCGTGGTTCCTGGCTATGTCTTTGGCATACTGGTAGGTATTCGCAATGCAAACGTATAACAAAAACCGGCAGTACGCCCCTACGGGGCCGGACGCAAAAACCGCTACGCGGTTTCCGCGCCGCTGCGGTGGGCGTTAAGGTGCCATAGCGTGAGATATATCATCCTTGCTTTACTATGGACAATCTCGCTATCTGTATCTGCATCAGAAGTGAACGTTGCTGCGGGAGAGTTCAGTCTTAGAGATATATCCGTCGAAACAGCCACTATAGAAATAACAATAATTCAGCTAAACGATTCAGATCCAGAATATGCTCCGAGTACCTCATTGGATTTCTA
>CACSIL010000036.1 GCA_902705825.1 Halioglobus japonicus
TCGTTTTCTTCCCATTTGATCCACCTCTGTATCAGTCAATATAACTATACAGGGTGGCTACACTTCATGGGGAACACGGGCACATAACGCCTAGCGCAACGGCGGCGAAACCGCGTAGCGGTTTTGACGTCCGGCCCCGACAGGGGCGCATTGCCGGTTCTTGTTAATTGGCCTCACTACGGTGCCGCCTGTACCAATTGCTTGATGATGGTAAAAACAAACCCACCCAACAAACTAGATATGCCAAGTTAGGCCCTGGACGGGTAAAACTATTTAGGAAGATTGTAGCAGCACTATTTTCGGATGACATGGATATGAAGTGAGCATCAAACGCCAATGGTACTATAAGTAAAATTGCTAGAACCCAGCGAGCCCATGCTTTTTGTGTCCATGCAGCCCAAACCAAGAACATACCCAAGAATGCAGGAAGCGAGATTAACAATGGCGGAAATGACGGTGGTGAATTAGGTGTAAGTGCTTGATAGGCAAAGTACGTGTAGCATGCCAGAAGACCGAGGCATCCGATTCGTATTGTCCAAGGCCGCTCTATGGTCACTGCTGAAGTCATTCAAGGCCTATTAACGCTTACCGCAGCGGCGGCGAAACCGTGCAGCGGTTTTGACGTCCGGCCCCGACAGGGGCGCACTGGCGGTACTTGTTACTGGTGCGGCTTGATGATGCACCAACGAAGAAATNGGCCGNAGCGCTAGCGGAGGCAACCTTGCGAACGAAGCTGACTGGTNAANCNAATGCACGTTTTGTTGGCCTCCCTGCTACAGCGTGACTGAACGAAACTGATGGACCTAATACTACCTGCGATTTCGGAAGTGGACTACCTACTTGGAACTGGTGCGAGACTTGATGGAAGCACACATCTTCAAGTTCACAAGATATTGGCGAACGCCGCCCAGTAACGCCTAGCGCAACGGTGGCGAAACCGCGCAGCGGTTTTGACATCCGGCCCCGACAGGGGCGTATTGGCGCTACTTGTTACTGGTGCGGCTTGATGATGCGCCAACGAAGAAATAGGCCGGAGCGCTAGCGGAGGCAACCTTGCGAACGAAGCTGACTGGTAAAGCGAATGCACGTTTTGTTGGCCTCCCTGCTACAGCGTGACTGAACGAAACTGATGGACCTAATACTACCTGCGATTTCGAAAGTGGACTACCCACTTGGAACTGGCGCGAGACTTGATGGAAGCACACATCTTCAAGTTCACAAGATATTGGCGAACGCCGCCCAGTAACGCTCACCGCAGCGGCGGCGAAACCGCGCAGCGGTTTTGACGTCCGGCCCCGCCAGGGGCGTACTGGCGGTACTTGTTACTGGTGCGGCTTGATGATGCACCAACGAAGAAATAGGCCGGAGCGCTAGCGGAGGCAACCTTGCGAACGAAGCTGACGGGTAAAGCAAATGCACGTTTTGTGGCTCTCCCTGCTACAGCGTGACTGAACGAAACTGATGGACCTAATACTACCTGCGATTTCGAAACTAGACTACCCGCTTGATGCTGGCTAGAAGTTCACCGGAAGCAACGTCCTCAAGCTCCCGAGATATTCGCGAACGCCGCTCAGTAACGCTTCAAGCTGGGGCGGCCGTAAGGCCGTCCCGGCGCGAAGCGCCCTTGCAGCCTTGACTTGTTAAGAGCCCGGCACTGGACGTAGGAAGCGATATTTTTTATTTCCTGAATCACTATTTACGGACTCCATGACTATAGCTTTCCCGCCTTCTCTGAAGTGAGATGACTGGGTCATCATGACATGCACAACGGTTCCGTCGATTTTTTCGACCAGAGCACGATAGATTATGCGAGTGTCGTCCTCTTGGGCCGCTATATTCCTCATCGTGACTTCAATTTCAGAACTAACCCACTCCCCTCGATTGAAGTAATAGATCGCTGAAACCAGAATGGCAATCACGATCACCGGAATGGAGAAACCTTTCAGGTTGTGAAGGCGCTCCTTCCATACCAGCTTTCTCATCTTTCGCTCGATGTCGTTCATAGGGCTCTTAACGCCTTTAGCAGCGGCGGCCGGTACGGCCGTCCGGCCCCGAAGGGGCTTTACTGGCTATACTTGTTAAGTGGCGCCTTAGTTCTGGCACTGAATTAAACATACCATGACCCTCGACATAGCCTACGTGGGGTAGAAAATCTATGAGCTCAAGACCTATTGGAAACGGAACTAGATCGTAGATACCCGAAACCACAGTGAAACTACCCTTTTTGTTGGGTTTCGAAAACTCTGGCTTCAAGTTAATGCCATATTCGTCCCAGAACAGACACTCTCCGTTTTCTACATCAATGCCTTCACAGGCTGCAATTGCTTCAGACTTAGAAGGGAAGACCTCCAGACCCCGATCATCGGTAGAAAATACGAATACCTTCATAGCCACTTAACGCCTAGCGCAACGGTGGCGAAACCGCGCAGCGGTTTTGACATCCGGCCCCGCCAGGGGCGTATTGGCGCTA
>CACSIL010000037.1 GCA_902705825.1 Halioglobus japonicus
CAGGTAGTATTAGGTCCATCAGTTTCGTTCAGTCACGCTGTAGCAGGGAGGGCAACAAAACGTGCATTTGTTTCACCAGTCAGCTTCGTTCGCAAGGTTGCCTCCGCTAGCGCTTCGGCCCATTTCTTCGTTGGTGCATCATCAAGCCGCACCAGTAACAAGTAGCGCCAATACGCCCCTGGCGGGGCCGGATGTCAAAACCGCTGCGCGGTTTCGCCACCGTTGCGCTAGGCGTTAAGTGCCCAGATGACTACCAAGCCCAACGAGTTTGAGCGACAGCAGCTGGAAGAAATATCGAAAGCTGGGTTATTCCATTTCAGGTGGCTCGTGGCTACCATTCTCGCTTTCGGTGCTATTTTTGTCGTGCCTACTAGCTTTCAGATTATGGTGGCGGTGCCTGCTGGCATTCTGTTAATCGGCTTAGGCATCTCACATATCAATCAGCAGTTCTTTCAAGAATGTCCGCGCTGCAACGCCAAATTGGTTCGCACCAGCCCAACGTGCACAGGGTGTGGTCTTGAGCTATTGTTAGATCAATCTAGGAGAAACTCAAGTGGCTGGGGCGCGTAAAGCACTTAACAATAACCGGCAGTTCGCCCCTACGGGGCCGGACGCAAAAACCGCTACGCGGTTTCCGCGCCGCTGCGGCAAGCGTTACTGAGCGGCGTTCGCCAATATCTTGTGAACTTGAAGATGTGTGCTTCCATCAAGTCTCGCGCCAGTTCCAAGTGGGTAGTCCACTTTCGAAATCGCAGGTAGTATTAGGTCCACCAGTTTCGTTCAGTCACGCTGTAGTAGGGAGAGCCATAAAACGTGCATTCGCTTTACCAGTCAGCTTCGTTCGCAAGGTTGCCTCCGTTAGCGCTCCAGTCTATTTCTTCGTTGGCGCATCATCAAGCCGCACCAGTAACAAGTAGCGCCAATACGCCCCTGGCGGGGCCGGATGTCAAAACCGCTGCGCGGTTTCGCCACCGTTGCGCTAGGCGTTACTGAGCGGCGTTCACGAATATCTTGGGTGCTTTGGGAGTGGAGTTTTCTTTAGGCATTGCACCGCATTCAGGTGGTAGTCCAGCATCAAGTTCTGTCGTAGTATCAGGTCACTCAGTTTCGTTCTGTCACGCTGTAGCAAGGAGCATTTTTCAACGTGCATTCGTTTAACCAGTCAGCTTTGTTTACGCTTTGGCCTTCGCTTGCGCTACGGCATCCATCTCCGTTTCTGGGTCATAAAGCCGCAGCAGTAACAAGTTGCGCCAGTGCGCCCCTAGCGGGGCCGGACGCAAAAACCAGGGGCTGGTTTTTGCGCCGCTGCGCAAAGCGTTAATTTGACTATGAAGTACATCGCTACAATAGTTTTTGCCATTGCTTTTGGGATAATCATTGGTGGTGCCGGAGCAACATATCTGTTTATCGTTATGGAAGAACCATCCGATGCCGCAGCTCATTCTTCTCGCACTTTCGAGGCTGCAGATTTGGATTCGTACAGGATAGAACTGGAAGAGCTGGAAGCTATAGAAACATGCAAGGAGCAACTACTTGGTGAATCGTCAAATTAGCAAGAACGGGCAGTTCGCTCCCTTCGGTCGCCGGACCGCGCTACAGCGCGTCCGCTGCCGCAGGCGTTAATGCTCCAGTCAATGATCGAGGTAGTGCCCGCCAATGGCAAAAACATAAATGTAGTCTTCATCAAACTTATAGATGAGACGATCCTTTTGAGAGATCCGTCTTGACCAAAGACCAGCAAGATTATGTTTCAGTTTTTCCGGCTTTCCAGTTCCAGTGGTAGGATCGCCACGCAAAATTTCTTTGAGCAGTTTGCAGAGAGCTTTATGCATCTTGCTATCTTTCTTTCGAAGCTCTTCATATGCCTCCCAGGTGTTCCCATCAAATACCAGTGATCTCATCCATCTCTTCCTGAGTAGGTTTGTAGCCACCTTTCTTAGTGTGTGTTTCAAGAGACGCGGCAATCTGTTTCATGAGACTCTTGTTCTGAAGCACGAAGAGAGTTTCTTGCTCTCGATCCCAGTCATCCGCACTTACCACAACGAAGTCCTCGCCCGAGCGGCGAGTTACTTTAAGCGGGGAATGCTCTGTAACTATTTGTTCTACAAAGGATTTTAAATTGTCTCTAAACTTGTTTACGCTTACGCTGTCCATTGTAATCTCACTGTTTAAACGTACGGAAATACCGTACATTATAGCGAGGAGCATTAACAAGTCAAGTCAGCAAGGTGCCTTCGGCGCAGGACGCCGTAACCGGCGCCTCTGCTTGAAGCGTTATGTTTCCGTGTTCCCCATGAAGTGTAGCCACCCTGTATAGTTATATTGACTGATACAGAGGTGGATCAAATGGGAAGAAAACGAAACCAGGCATACACAGAGGAGTTCCGCAGAGAGGCGGTCAAGCGATCAGAACAACCGGGTGTAACACAAGCCGAGGTTGCCAAGGAGTTGGGGCTTAGTTCTCAGCAG
>CACSIL010000038.1 GCA_902705825.1 Halioglobus japonicus
CGTCAATGCGCCGATGGAATCGTTCTATAGCCGCCTGAAGGTTGAGCTGATCTATGCGAAGAATTATCAATCGATTGATGAGGCGAGGTCAGGTATCTTTAGTTACATTGAAGTATTTTATAATCGCAAAAGAAGGCATTCAGCGAATGACGGGGTAAGCCCCGCTGCGTTCGAGGAGAGGGCAGCGTTAGCTGCATAAGTTGGGTGGCTACTTTTTGTGGGGAACACCAGTGTCAACGGAGTAAGAAGTGGGAATACTACTGGGAGGCCTAATTATATTTTTGGCTGGGTTCATTCCCTCTCTACTCCCTATTGGCATCTACTGGGTTACTCTAGTTGCAGGCTTACCCACGGCACTGGTCATGTTTTTAAAAGTTGTGNCAACAATTGAGTATTGCATTGGCCTCCTTCTTGGCTTAATCCTGTTCGTCCTAGTTTCATTTTCAAGCTGGGAGGCAATGGGGCCAATGATCGCGGTATTTCAAATAATCCCGCTATTTACAACCTGCGCTATAGCTATGGTATTCAGCCTGTTGGGTAGTTGGTGGCGCAAAACACATAACAAGCAAAGGCAGCAACGCCCTACGGGCTGGACGCGCTAACGCGCGCCGCTGCTTTGGGCGTTATGTGACAATCACGCGTCTATTACTGCTCTGCTTTCTAAACTTCTCGCAGACCGCAATAGCGAAAGAATGCTTTGAACCAAACGACTCACCAGAATCTAAATTGATATTTACGGCTCTTTCCAGTGAAGGATTATCAAAGCAACTTATGCTAATGCACGATCCCGATTTTTGTGGAGACCCAGAGCGCCGATCATCTTCGTGCCTATCTACAGAAAAGCACATCAAAGAAGATTCTGCTGAACTATTGCGGCATTATAAGCGAGGCGATTCCTTATGGTGGGTAGAGACCTCAGCAAGAGACTTCATGATGACGGAGGTCTGGATTACAAGGAAATGTAATGTTGTCCACAAGCAGCTTTTTTCAATCACATAACAAAAACCGGCAGTTCGCCCCTACGGGGCCGGACGCCAAAACCGCTGCGCGGTTTCGCCGCCGCTGCGGTGAGCGTTAATTAGCCCTATGTCGTACTCCGAAGAAACAGTAACGCTATATCGTCCAACAGGACCTGAAGAGTTGAAGCTTGTGCAGGATTCAGGGAACTTACGCTGGCCCAAAAGGCTTCCAGGGCAGCCCATATTCTATCCTGTAACAAACGAACTATATGCAATTGAAATTGCGTCTCAGTGGAATATAAAAGATAGCGGCGTAGGCTACGTTACTAAATTCAACGTAAAGCGTTCGTTCATGGATCGCTACGAGATCCAGACGGTCGGCGCATCGCATCATACTGAGTGGTGGATCCCGGACGGTGAACTTGAGGAACTCAATGATAATATCGTAGGCAAAATAGAGGTCATCGGTGAGTACCGGGCCAATTAACAAGCGCGGGCAGTACGCCCCTGCGGGGCCGGACGGCAAAACCGCTGCGCGGTTTAGCCGCCGCTGCCACAGGCGTTACTAGGCCTAGAGCATGGACTCACCGCTCCTCACCATTGCACCATTCATCTTCTTTGCGTTTGTCATGTTTCTCGAGTATCGGAACCCTCTTTGGAAGCAGTTCATTAAATCAGGCGCTCTTCGAAAAGCGGAGACCGAAGGAGCAAGGGAGACGCAGATGGTCTTTTTCTGGAAATCCGCAGAGACTTACCACAAGTCTCAAGAATTTGATTACTGGAATGCCATGGAGCTAGAGGCCACGAACGAAGGCCTTTCTGTAAATCGACCGCTATTTCTTTTTGGTAGAAGGTCAGCTTTCTTCCCTTGGGCGGCGCTCTCACCAGGCTCAACGTTTTATGCGTGGCTCACGAAGCGCCGTACTTTGCGACTCGCAGGTACAGAGCTACAATTCTCCGTAACAGAAAGGTTCTATAAAAAGCATGTACAGCATTATCTCGAGTCGGCCTAGTAACAAGGGCCGCCAATACGCCCCTTCGGGGCCGGATGTCAAAACCGCTGCGCGGTTTCGCCACCGTTGCGCTAGGCGTTACTGGGCGGCGTTCGCCAATATCTTGTGAACTTGAAGATGTGTGCTTCCATCAAGTCTCGCACCAGTTCCAAGTGGGTAGTCCACTTCCGAAATCGCAGGTAGTATTAGGTCCATCAGTTTCGTTCCGTCACGCTGTAGCAGGGAGGCCAACAAAACGTGCATTCGCTTTACCAGTCAGCTTCGTTCGCAAGGTTGCCTCCGCTAGCGCTCCGGCCTATTTCTTAGTTGGCGCATCATCAAGCCGCACCAGTAACAAGT
>CACSIL010000039.1 GCA_902705825.1 Halioglobus japonicus
TGTCATTACCAAGGGAAACTGGCGGACTAATTACCAAGCGACTCTGTCGTAGCACCGTATCAGCGAGTTACTTTTCTGGCAACTCGCTGAACATCGTCAGATAGCGGCAGATAGAAGCTCTTTCTTCTGCAACCTCAGTGCGCAGGTTTGCATGTTTTCTCTCAGCCACACGTATCTAACGCCGCTTGCGCTGAGTTCAATCTGGTAATGCTTCCTCAGTTGATTTGAGACCTGAACCTGGCCGAGATGGGGATTGTCCAGTGAGAATTCGATGACGGTGCTCGCCACCTCCTGGTCAGTACGATTCTGATGATAGTGGTCGGCACGAACTTGGCGCTTCAGAGCCTGTACGCCCCCTTCCTTGATCAGTTTTCGGTGTCTGTAGATGGTGTCGCGTGAGACGCCGCTGAGACGGGCAGCTTCACTCACATTCCTAAGTTTCTTGGCCAGTTCCAGCACCTCCAGTTTCTTTTGAATGTCCAGATCGAACATGGATGGTTTGGTCGGTTCAATGACTTCAGAAACCGCCAGATGTCGGCCAGCAAAGTAGGCGTCAAAGCCTTCGTTCTGGCCCGTACGGATTTCAATTTTCTGTTTCGCGATAGAGTGCTTCAGCGGCGATTCAATAAGGTAAAACTTGTTTCCATAGCTAAACGTATGGTCACTGCGTATTTTGCGGTAGTCCTTTACGACGCAGATGTCATCGAGATTTAGATGCTCGGGGAGCTGTGTAAACTCAGAACCTTCATTTCGTGACATAACCTCTATTTGGTCGCGCCAGAAGGAGGGAATAAAGACTTCTTGAAGATAGCGATTTGCACGATCAATATCCTGCACGTCGTTGAGCCTGAGTTCGGGAACGAGCCTGTCCTGGAAGGTGTCAAATGAGCGCTCGATTCGGCCTTTTCCCTGCGGCGAGTTAGCAAATATGATCTCTATACCTAGTTCGCTACAGGCGCGCTGTACTTGGGAGAAGTTACAGCGCTTCGGCCCACCAAATATACCGGCTCTATCCACATAGAGGGCTTTAAAGAGACCTTTTCGAGCGATGTAGTCACGCAACACTTTCAGGCAACCAAGCGTGGTTTCTGACTCAAAGAATTCAGCATGAACTTCACTGGTAGCATCGTCGATAATTGCAATCAAACAGGATTTCTTATCTCCAAACCACCGGTGGGGACTACCATCCATCTGAAGAAGTAAACCAGGAGACTCCATGCGCTCGCGCCTTTTTCTAGCCCGTGAACGCCTTCTCTTCGCTCGCTTCACATGGTGGATCTCATGGGCCCAGCATCTCAGAGATTCTCGCTTCACCTGAATGCCTTCATTTTCGTGTAGCAGTTCCCTGAGATGCGTCAGGTTGACATCGAAGTACTTCTCCCTGATCAGCATCTGGATAGCGCGCTTTTTTTCATCGCTAGATTTGTTGGATGGGGATTTCCCGGTGTTCTGGTGAACGACAAATTGAATACCACACTTCCTATATTTCTTGAGGTAGCGTTCGATTGTTCTACGTGATTTATTGAGTAATTTGGCGGCATTAACGATATCAATTTTGCCCTCAGCAACCTTGATAACAATGTCGACTGTGAGTTGTGCTTTGGAATCCATCTTAATCATCCTCTGCGACTCCTGAGCTACTAGTAAAAGCTCAGAAAATCACTGATCAAATAGATCCGTCAATTTCCCTTGGTACTTAATTGCGACAAAATCGCTTGGTAGTTAAACTACGACAAAGTCGCTCGGTGTTAACA
>CACSIL010000040.1 GCA_902705825.1 Halioglobus japonicus
CAGTCGTGCAGACTCTTGGCGGTCACCCCAAGTCTGTTGGCCACCTCACCAATCTTGTAACCGCGTTCAGTGATCTGCTTCACCGCTTCAATCTTGAATTCTTCTGTATAGCGTTTGCCGCTCATAATAAATACCTTCTGTTTGCGTCAATTGTAACGCTATCAGGTATCTACGATACTAGGGGCTTGCCAGTACGCTCAATCGCAAGGAGATCGCGGCACTGGTCGGTGTCGCCCCCATGAACCGAGACAGTGGAAGCTACCAGGGGAAACGATACATACGGGGTGGGCGACACCGCGTACGAACTGTATTGTTTGTCTCTATGATGTCGGCGATCCAGTGCCATCCGAAACTTAAGCCAGCCTATGAACGAATGGTTGCGAATGGGAAGCCGAAAAAAGTCGCGCTCGTCGCGTGTATGCGAAAGCAACTGACGATCCTCAATGCGATGGTAAAAAACAACACGTACTGGGATGAAAAAATGGCCTAAAAGCTTGACGGGGGACCATAGTCACTTGTTATGTGCCATACCGAGAGACAACCATTTTATGTATGTGCTCAAAAACATCTTTCCGGGACAAATTTGTGCCACCGATGCACCCCTCCGGAATCGGGGCCCAACTTGGCACTGAGTTTGAGTTCTTGAAGCCAGACTCTGAGACACCAAGATATGACTCCTTTCCGTCCCAGCTAAACCGAGTTCTATGGTGGGAATCACCAAAGGTGACGGACCAACTGCCAAAGACCTGATAGTAGTATTCATGCTCGTAACATGTGACGTCCCTGGAAGCGCAGTCAGCAACCAATTTCGCAAGGAGATCAAAATGAGTCACTGGCACGAACTTGGCACATAACGCCTGCAGCACGCGCGTTTGACGCAGGCTTGTGTTTGCGACAGCAAATGCAAGCCTGGGTCAAACGTCGCTTGGCTGTACTTGTTATGTGCACTCACGAAACGCTCCCCGAGTTACCAAATACAACAGTACAAAAGTAGCTGGATAACTAATGGCAAGCCACCACCCTACCGTTGCTAAATATGCAGGACCACTCCAAACAACATAGGCTAGTGGTACTAGAGCCAAGAACATCCCGATTGGCATCGGGGTGAGAATCAGTGCACCGAAGCCACAGAATGCAACATGTACAGATTGTCGATTTTTAGGGATTCTCTTGCCGATGAGGGAAAGAACTAA
Organism: Halioglobus japonicus; assembly: GCA_902705825.1. Classification (GTDB taxonomy): domain Bacteria; phylum Pseudomonadota; class Gammaproteobacteria; order Pseudomonadales; family Halieaceae; genus Marimicrobium. Next base: position 1,194 of record CACSIL010000040.1, read on the forward strand.
AATGAGAGGAGAAGCAAATAGCAGCCACATTGGAATACGGGCCAGCATATCGAATATGAAGTTAATCAGAACCATGACTTCACTGGCACATAACGCCTAGCGCAACGGTGGCGAAACCGCGCAGCGGTTTTGACATCCGGCCCCGCCAGGGGCGTATTGGCGCTACTTGTTACTGGTGCGGCTTGATGATGCACCAACGAAGAAATGGGCCGAAGCGCTAGCGGAGGCAACAATACGAACGAAGCTGATAGGTAAAGCGAATGCACGTTTTGTTGCCCTCCCTGCTACAGCGTGACTGAACGAAACTAATGGACCTAATACTACCTGCGATTTCGAAAGTGGACTACCCACTTGGAA
>CACSIL010000041.1 GCA_902705825.1 Halioglobus japonicus
CTTTCGAAATCGCAGGTAGTATTAAGTCCATCAGTTTCGTTCAGTCACGCTGTAGCAGGGAGGGCAACAAAACGTGCATTTGTTTCACCAGTCAGCTTCGTTCGCAAGGTTGCCTCCGCTAGCGCTCCGGCCTATTTCTTCGTTGGCGCATCATCAAGCCGCACCAGTAACAAGTAGCGCCAATACGCCCCTGGCGGGGCCGGATGTCAAAACCGCTGCGCGGTTTCGCCACCGTTGCGCTAGGCGTTAAGTGGCTATGAAGGTATTCGTATTTTCTACCGATGATCGGGGTCTGGAGGTCTTCCCTTCTAAGTCTGAAGCAATTGCAGCCTGTGAAGGCATTGATGTAGAAAACGGAGAGTGTCTGTTCTGGGACGAATATGGCATTAACTTGAAGCCAGAGTTTTCGAAACCCAACAAAAAGGGTAGTTTCACTGTGGTTTCGGGTATCTACGATCTAGTTCCGTTTCCAATAGGTCTTGAGCTCATAGATTTTCTACCCCACGTAGGCTATGTCGAGGGTCATGGTATGTTTAATTCAGTGCCAGAACTAAGGCGCCACTTAACAAGTATAGCCAGTAAAGCCCCTTCGGGGCCGGACGGCCGTACCGGCCGCCGCTGCTAAAGGCGTTAAGAGCCCTATGAACGACATCGAGCGAAAGATGAGAAAGCTGGTATGGAAGGAGCGCCTTCACAACCTGAAAGGTTTCTCCATTCCGGTGATCGTGATTGCCATTCTGGTTTCAGCGATCTATTACTTCAATCGAGGGGAGTGGGTTAGTTCTGAAATTGAAGTCACGATGAGGAATATAGCGGCCCAAGAGGACGACACTCGCATAATCTATCGTGCTCTGGTCGAAAAAATCGACGGAACCGTTGTGCATGTCATGATGACCCAGTCATCTCACTTCAGAGAAGGCGGGAAAGCTATAGTCATGGAGTCCGTAAATAGTGATTCAGGAAATAAAAAATATCGCTTCCTACGTCCAGTGCCGGGCTCTTAACAAGTCAAGGCTGCAAGGGCGCTTCGCGCCGGGACGGCCTTACGGCCGCCCCAGCTTGAAGCGTTACTGAGCGGCGTTCGCGAATATCTCGGGAGCTTGAGCNACGNTGCTTCCGGTNAACTTCTAGCCAGCATCAAGCGGGTAGTCTNGTTTCGAAATCGCAGGTAGTATTAGGTCCNTCAGTTTCGTTCAGTCACGCTGTAGCAGGGAGAGCCACAAAACGTGNATTTGNNTTACCNGTCAGCNTCGTTCGNANNGTTGCCTCCGCTAGCGCTCCGGCNTATTTCTTCGTTGGTGCATCATCAAGCCGCACCAGTAACAAGTACCGCCAGTNCGCCCCTNGCGGGGCCGGACGTCAAAACCGCTGCGCGGTTTCGCCGCCGCTGCGGTGNGCGTTACTGGGCGGCGTTCGCCAATATCTTGTGAACTTGAAGATGTGTGCTTCCATCAAGTCTCGCGCCAGTTCCAAGTGGGTAGTCCACTTTCGAAATCGCAGGTAGTATTAGGT
>CACSIL010000042.1 GCA_902705825.1 Halioglobus japonicus
TGAGTTATAACTGAATCTGGTGTTTGAGCATTTGAAAAAAGGCGGCGTATCTGGTTGATTGGTTATCGCCAAACAATCAAGCAACCGAACAAGGATACGCCACCATGAGCAAGAGTAACGTTATTGAACTCGCGGGTCGAGATGAGAGTCAGGATCCATTGACAGATATGTTGAGAGCGGGAGCGCAGCAGCTAATCCAACAGGCCGTTGAGGCCGAGTTGCAGCAACTGCTGGCCCAGCATGCGGATACTCGAACTCCGCAGAATACCGCTGGCGTGATTCGCAACGGCTACCTCCCTGAGCGCGAATTGCAAACCAGCTTAGGACCCGTGCCGGTCAGGATTCCGAAGGTCCGCTCCAAAGCAGGCGAGGCGGTGACTTTTCGATCAGCATTGGTACCGCCGTATGTGCGCAAGACCAGAACGCTGCAGGCTGCGCTGCCCTGGCTGTATTTGAAAGGCGTTTCCAGCGGGGAAATGGGTGCTGCTCTGGAAGTTCTCGTCGGCCCTCAAGCCAAAGGGTTGTCGGCCAGTACCGTGTCCCGCTTGAAGCAGACCTGGGCGCAGGAGTACCGTCAGTGGAATGAGCGGCGCTTGGATCGGGATGAATGGGTCTATATCTGGGCAGACGGTGTCTACAGCGGTTTGAGGGCAGAGCAGACCAAGTTGTGTGCTCTGGTGATTATTGGGGTGAACGAGCGCGGTGAGAAGCACTTTCTGGCGATTGAAGATGGCGTGAGGGAGTCGACCCAGAGCTGGCGCGAAGTGTTGTTGACCCTCAAGTCGCGAGGGCTGAATATGCCAAAGCTGGCTATTGGCGACGGGGCAATGGGCTTCTGGGCAGCGCTTGAAGAGGTGCTGCCGGAAACCCGCCAACAACGGTGCTGGATGCACAAGACAATGAATGTCCTGAACTGTCTACCCAAAGCGACTCAGCCAAAAGCCAAACAGGCCCTGCACAATATCTGGCAGGCGGAAACCAAGGCAGAGGCCGAAAAGGCATTCGAGGTGTTCATCGCAACGTATGACGCTAAGTACCCAAAGGCGACACTCTGTTTACAAAAGGACCAGGAGGAACTGATGGCATTCTATAGTTTCCCAGCGAAGCACTGGCAGAGCATCCGAACCAGTAATCCCATAGAGTCCACCTTCGGTACAATCCGTCATCGTACCAAACGATCGAAGGGCTGCTTGTCGCGAGATGGCATGCTGCACATGATGTACAAGTTGGGAATGTGCGCTGAGGAAAACTGGCGCCGCTTACGCGGCTTCAACTATCTGGCACAGGTAATTACCGGTGTGAAATTCAGAGATGGCA
>CACSIL010000043.1 GCA_902705825.1 Halioglobus japonicus
CTTTATGGACAAGGGTAGCGCTATTTCATCCTCGCCTTTTCTCACAGAAAGAACGAGAAACTCCAATTGAGAGCCCTCGTACTCACCAGGCACCCTCACGTGATACATACCAGATTCAGCATCGTCATCTAATTCTATCGTAACTGAGCCATCATCAATTTGCTTGATGTATGTACACGCAATCGCGTTTCCCGAGAGTCCGAAAATTAGAAACATTGATATTAGCGTCGACTTCATGACATGTAACGCCCACCGCAGCGGCGGCGAAACCGCGCAGCGGTTTTGCTGTCCGGCCCCGAAGGGGCGTACTGGCGGTGCTTGTTAACTGTACGTGACATTACTCATCTCGAGACAGAAGAGCATCAACTGAATCCTTCATTGCGATATTAATTTTTGCCATTAATGCTTTCGCTGACGTTGGAGAAACCTCAATCCAAGTTTCTTCATCGATAGCAATAGTTATAAGCCCGCCATTGTTGAAAAAAGCATCCAAAGAAATGGGTTTATCGTCACCACCACCGTACGTGTATATTTTCCCAGGAATATCGGATGAATCTGACATATGGCTCCTCAGTAAGTACAGTTAACGCCTTGCGCACGCGCCAACTGGAGCGCAGCGTAAGTTGGTCGCTTGCCGCAACTTGTTACTGCAGCGGCTGTATACAGCCAACAACGAAGACATTTGCCGGAGCGTCAGCGCAGGCAAGACTGCGAACGAAGCTGACTGGTAAGACAAATGCACGTTTTGTTGCTCTCCCTGCTACAGCGTGACTGAACGAAACTGATCGCCCCAATACTACCTGCGATTTCTAAACTGGACTACCCACCTGGCGCGGGTGAGAAGCTTGACCAAAAAGGCGCTACTCAAGCTCCCGAGATACTCGCGAACGCCGCTCAGTAACGCCCACCGCAGCGGCGGCGAAACCGCGCAGCGGTTTTGACGTCCGGCCCCGCTAGGGGCGCACTGGCGGTACTTGTTACTGGTGCGGCTTGATGATGCACCAACGAAGAAATAAGCCGGAGCGCTAGCGGAGGCAACAATACGAACGAGGCTGACTGGTAAGACAAATACACGTTTTGTGGCTCTCCCTGCTACAGCGTGACTGAACGAAACTGACGGACCTAATACTACCTGCGATTTCGAAACCAGACTACCCGCTTGATGCTGGCTAGAAGTTTACCGGAAGCAGCGTTGCTCAAGCTCCCGAGATATTCGTGAACGCAGCACAGTAACGCCTAGCGCAACGGTGGCGAAACCGCGCAGCGGTTTTGACGTCCGGCCCCGCCAGGGGCGTATTGGCGCTACTTGTTA
>CACSIL010000044.1 GCA_902705825.1 Halioglobus japonicus
TGGCAAGCCCCTAGTTTCCTAGACACATGATAGCTTCTCATAATAGCGTTTTTCGAACTCTACCGGCGATACTCCATCGTTGTTCCCATGGCGCCGAGTTGGGTTGTAGAAAAACTCGATGTAATTGAATATCTCTGATCTGGCGTCTGAGCGTGTCTTGTAGATCTTGCGCTTGATACGCTCCGTCTTCAGCAGCGAGAAGAAGCTCTCCGCCACGGCGTTGTCATGGCAGTTTCCTCGACGAGACATGCTGAGTTCCAGATTATTTTCACTGACGAACTTTCTCCAATCGGCACAGGTATATTGAACTCCCTGATCGGAATGGATTAGTACTTTACCTGCTGGCTTTCGGCGCCACAGGGCCATCAAAAGCGCATCGATAACTAGATCTGACTTGGGGTTACTCTTCATGCTCCAGCCCACCACCTGGCGTGAGAACAGGTCTAGGACGATCGTTAGATACAGCCAACCTTCATGGGTTCGAATATAGGTAAAATCGGTGACCCACGACTGATTGGGCTGGTTAGCCTCAAATTCCCGGTTCAGAATGTTCGGCGCCACATGGCTCAGGTCGCCTCCGTTGAACCCTCGGTGGCGCTTGTAGCCACGCTGTGAGCGGAGGCCTGCTTCTCGCATGATGCGATGAACACGGTTCTTACCGCAGGTCTCGCCATGGTCTTTCATGTCCAACGTGATGTTTCGATAACCATAGGAGAATCCACTCTCTATCCAGAACTGCTTGATTTGCCCGAGCAAGCGCTTGTCCTCGACGGCTCGTTTACTCTCAGGATGTTTGAGCCAGGCGTAAAAACCGCTGGGGTGAATCTCCAGTATTCGACACATGGCCACCACTGGAAACTTCTTGAGTCGTGACTTTATGAACGTGTATTTTTCTTTGACTCGCCTGCGAAAAATACTGCGGCTTCCTTTAATATGTCCCGTTCCTCCGTGACCCGTCGAAGCTGAGCTTTTAGCTGTCGAAGCTCATCCTGTTGCCCCGTGATTGTTTGATGCTGCGATCCGGTATCACCGTATTTCTTGATCCAGTCGTGCATGCTCTTTGGCGTTACCCCGAGACGGTTGGCAACCTCGCCGATCTTGTAACCTCGATCTGTTACCTGTTTTACTGCCTCGATCTTGAATTCTTCCGTGTAGCGTTTACCACTCATAATAAATACCTTCTGTTTGCGCCAATTGTAACGCTATTAGGTATCTACGATACTAGGGGCTTGCCA
>CACSIL010000045.1 GCA_902705825.1 Halioglobus japonicus
ACTGATGGCATTCTATAGTTTCCCAGCGAAGCACTGGCAGAGCATCCGAACCAGTAATCCCATAGAGTCCACCTTCGGTACAATCCGTCATCGTACCAAACGATCGAAGGGCTGCTTGTCGCGAGATGGCATGCTGCACATGATGTACAAGTTGGGAATGTGCGCTGAGGAAAACTGGCGCCGCTTACGCGGCTTCAACTATCTGGCACAGGTAATTACCGGTGTGAAATTCAGAGATGGCATCGAGGTGAAAACAAGTGACCAGGCCGCCGCCTAATTCAGGTGGCCAAACACCACTTTTGACAATAACTCCTTATAATTAGCGGAACTTTTTTCAACTCACCAATGTGGATATACACTCCGTCGGATAAATATAGTGAGCTGTTCGATTTATATTCATCAAATACGTCGGAGGGATTGCCAATATTCGTTACTCTATACTTTCCGCTCAAATTCCGTTTTAGATATGCAGTGGGTAAATTTAGAAGGCTTAGATTGCCCAATATAAGTTGTATACTTTTTTCCAAGTGAGGAGCTGCTTTCGAAGCAGCATCAGGAGGGAGAGCGCCATGGCCTCGAGTTTTGTTCCGTAGCTCTGTGAACAGCCTAAACCAACTCTTTAGATCACTTTTTCCTCGTGACATCTCCACATCTATATTGAGCTGTTTCAGGGCTTCGAGCAATTCTTGAACGGCATTGTGCTGCCAATTACCTTCCGGGACTTTTTTAGTTATGTCCGCCTGAAAAACACGATAGTCTAACGATAAATGCTGAGAAGCGGTTCCCGTGAGAAGATCATCGATTGCTTTCGACCAGTCGCCTACGCCGCTAGCTCTAACTAGCCCATGAAGAACTCTATACTGATGTCTATCCTTCTCAGCTGATAACGCGCTTGCTGTTATTAGGGCAACAAGTTTTGTAATTACTTCCCCTGTAACTAGTAGCGAAAAAAAGTAGGCGAAATCAGAGTCCTCTTTTGCAACTTCCATCTTGTGGTCTAGTTGATCAACAAATTTCCGCAAAGTCCGTTCTCCGAATTATTGTTTGATTTTGGGTTGCCATGAGATGAAAGAAAATTTTACTAACGGTTTATAAACCACCAGAATAGTACTGGCAAGCTAATGGGCCGAAATTCGTAGAAGCGGTCCATGAATACCTACAAACGTCACTAATTCCCACCAGATACCATTTCCTATGCATCCACTGGTGACACTTCCCCCGCTGCAAACCGCCCCTCCAAATACCCCACAATCTCCCCAGACTCATACATCCACCGAACATCCCCCTCGCCATCCTCAATCCGCAGGCAATGCACCTTCAAATTCGAACCCCCAGCCAGCAGCTCTTCCCTAGCGCCAGCACTACGCTTCACATCCCGTGTCTCAGTCTTCAAACCCATAAGCCTGCCCGTACCCCGCCCAGGATTTGCCGCGAGGTTGGCAGTGTGGGGCGCAGAGGTGCAGCTTCAGGACAGAGCTTGGAGTGCCCGACATTATTCGAGAGAGCTGCTCAGGAATCTTGGGTTTCTGGAGTTCAGGTTTCCTAGAAGTGTCGAGCCTGCACTTGAAAGCGAACTCTTAGGTATGGACGGGTTCGGATGCCGTCTTCACCTCGAAGTGGTCAAAATTTGGCTGCCATTTCGACAGAAAATTATTATCTCATGTGCCAGGAGCAGACCGCTAATGGATCTGACATCTCTAGTGCGGTAGCTATCCAACACCTATCGTTATTGCCCCTGAGGAATAGTGAAAAGACCACTAGATGTCATCTCTCGCATAATGTTGATTTTCGCTTCCTGAGTTTTTGAACTGTTGGCACAAACCTCCATGGTCGCTCCAATGTCAGCGACCCACTGATTTAGAGAGCCTTTGCTTTCATATATTTCCATGTCGGATGCTAATCGCGTCATTGAAGCCTCTAACATAGAGCCAGAGGTCGTTTTGGCCGACTCCCACGACGCGGCAAATCGATCCATATCTGGATTTTCGGAATCTGCGAGTTCTGAGATGACCGGTGCAAATAGAGTCACCCAAGCCGCCATTCTAGCGCCCCTACTAAGCCCTTCAGCTCGCTTCATAGTCGCCGGACTATCCTGCATGAATAGGTCAGCCGAAACGAGATAGATTGCGCCACACATGCCCCAATCTTGGGCTTCGCCGTACCTGTCTGCACGTGGAACTATCTCGCGACCATCGACGTAAGATACACCTTCTGGCAAGGCCGCTTCTTCTTGGGCAAATACCGATGGGCACACGACTAATATCAATAATACTGTTAGCCATTCCTTAGTCATTATTCGTTCCTTGTGGAGGGATAGGTCCCAGAAAACTTAGTCTACCGAGCTTCGTGTCCGATGTAGCCGGAATCTCCGTAGATGCCTGCTCTCAGTCGAATGCGGAAATCAGGGTAGTATAACCAAAGCGGCAGGTTTTAGGCGAAATCGGCAATTCGGCTTACATATTTCTGACTATGCGAAAGGGCCACTTTCGAGCTGACAGCGGTTGTCGAAATTGTTGAATAGCGACCTGCGGGTTCCCGAAGACTAACCCGCCCCAGAAGCCACCCCAACCCTCTCCAGAAAACTCCCAGGCACGGGAATCACACACTTCCCCTGATAATCAAAAAACAACAACGTCGTCACCACCCGCGCCATCTCGCACTCCCTGCTCAGGTTGCTGATGCGGTAAACCAGCTCAAAGCTCTTCTCCAGCAGATTGTCCACGGCCAACTCAACCAGCAGTTCGTCACCGTAGGCCGCCTCGGCAAGATACTGTACTTCCGAGTAGGCCATGATCAGTCCCGCATCCTCAAAGGCGGTGGCATTGTCATACCCCAGGTGCTTGATGAAGCGCAGTTGGGTTTCCATCGCAACAGGTAGTACCCGATCCGCGCCGAGGTGGTTGGCGGAGTTCACATCCGAATAGAGCACCCGGTACTCACTGGAGAAGATAAAGTGGGAGGGGAGGGCTATGGTCTTGCGGGTCATTGGTATCTACTCAGGGAATTCGTTTCAGGCTTGGGCGGGCGTCGGGAAGCGCTCGGCCAGGTAGTTGATGATATCGTTGGATTCATACAGCCACTGCACGCTGCGATCACCTTCCCCTACCCTCAGGCAGGGCACCTTCAAATTCCCACCACCGGCCAGCAACTCTTGTCCGGCACCGGCATCGCGCTTCACATCCCGTGTCTCTATCTGCAATCCCTGGCGCTTCATAGCCCGTCTCACCTTCACACAGAACGGGCAGGCTCGATATTGGTAGAGGATGAGGCTGGCAGTCTGCCCGTCAATAAGGGCTTGCTGCGCGGGGTCTCGTTTGACGCTTTTGGGCGGGAATGCCCAGTTGAAGAACAGAATGAGCTTGCCGAGGATGATACGGATGAGGGCCATAGGGGGTTCCTGCTTTGGCTAATATTGAGCCACCGACTCCCGGTCTATGAGTGTCACCCATGTCCCCGGAATAGTCGGATGCTCTAAGCAGCTATAAGTCTATGAAAATTATAAAAAATGGTGGGCCCAGAAGGACTCGAATCCGCACGCGGCCCGCTCCGACCTGCCGATTATGAGTCGGATAGCCATTTGTGAGTGGCCATCTGGACATTCCAAGCGGGAGCGCTATGTCCCTTTGCAGCTGTTTGCAACCACACCGTGCTCTAGGTTTGCAGGACCACTATCGGGAAAGGTCAGGAGCGCTAATCCCAAATTGAAGAAACATATCAGGGGCTATCCAGCAGTTCGATCCAGTGCACCACAGGAACTCCCGCCGCCGCCTGTAAATGCAACTGGCAGCCAATATTGGCGGTAGCGATCAGTGCAGGCTCATCGCCGGTCAGTGCGTCCAGCATTTTCTCTCTCACCCGCTCGCTGGTGGCCGGTTGCAGGATTGAATAGGTGCCCGCCGAGCCGCAGCACAGCAATTTCCCGGTGATTGTGGAGATTTCAAATCCCGCGCGTCGCAACAGGGTATCCAGCAGCGTCGGTTGCTGCAGCGCGTGCTGCATTGTGCAGGGAGGGTGAACGGCTATTTTGCCCACCCGGGTGTTTATCTCCAGTTTTTCAAGCTCTTCATCTGCAAGAATTTCGGCGAGGTCGCGGGTCAGCTCGGTTACCCGGCGGGCTTTCTCCGCATAGACTGGGTCAGCAGCCAGTAGGCGAGCGTAATCAACCAGCATGGCACCGCAGCCGGTGGCGCTGCTTACAATCGCTTCGGCACCACTTTCTATATAGGGCCACCAGGCGTCAATGTTGCGGCGGATGTCGTTCAGGCCGTCGTCGTGTGCAGCCAGGTGGTAGTTTACTGCGCCGCAACAGCCGGCGCGGGGCGCGCTGATCAGTGATACGCCCAGCTTGTCCAGTACGCGCCGGGCAATGGCATTGGTACTGGGGGTTGCCGCTTGCTGTACACAGCCCTCCAGCACCAACATTTTGCGTGGATGATCCTGCAGGGGTGTCTGTGTGGTAGAGCGAGCGCCGGTCTGGCGCGGTGGTATTTTCTGGCGCAGAAAGCCCGGCAGTGCAGGCCGTACGGTTTGACCCAGTCGCAGTGCCGGCGAGAGCAGCTGTGGTCTGGTGAGGATGTTGCGCAATAGCCAGCGGAAAGCTCTGGACAGGGCCGGCCTGGGCGCTTCCTGTTCCATCAGTCCCCGGCCAATATCGAGCAACTCGCCGTACTGCATACCAGAAGGGCAGCTGGTTTCACAATTGCGACAGGTGAGACAGCGATCGAGGTGCAACTGTGTTTGCTCAGTGGCCTCACCAGTTTCCAGCAGCTGCTTGATCAGGTAGATACGGCCGCGCGGGCTGTCCCGCTCATCGCGTTTATCGAGGTAAGTAGGGCAGTTGGTGAGGCAGAAACCACAGTGTACGCAGGCTGCGGCGAGAGCCTTGGCAGACTGCCCCTGCTGGCTCTTGGAAAAACGCGGGTGTAACTCTACATGCATGCCGGAATTGCTCCTACAGCCAGCTGTACAGGCGACCCGGATTGACAATGCCGTCCGGGTCGAAGGATTTTTTCAGTTGCTGCTGTAAACGTTGTGCTGCGGTATTCAGGGGTGGTTGAAGCTCGCTCTCGCGGTCACCACCGCGAAACAGTGAGACATGGCCTCCTGCATCAAGGGCAGCGCTATTGAGCTGATCTCTGGCGTGGTCTCCACGCACCCAGCGTTGCGCGCCGCCCCAATCAATCAGCATCGGCCCGAAGTCCGCGACCAAGCGCGCCGAGGATTGCACCGAAAACCGCCACAACGGCTCGTCGCCGGCAAAGAAAGGGAGCGCCTGCTCGCGCAGCTCCTGCCACAATGCCTCGTCATTCTCGACGGTATCACCGCCCCATTGCAGCGCTGTGCTGTCGACCGCGCTGGCGGCACCTGACAGCCGCAGATAGAGCGTTTCATCTTGCCAGAATGCGCCGGACAGGGGTTTGGGTTTGCCTGCACAGCGGTTCATCGTCTCTATCGCTTCATCGGCGGGCATCGCGTAACGCAGGGTCAGTGTTTTTTGCGGGCGCGGCAGAATTTTCAGGCTTATCTCGGTCAATACGCCCAGTGTGCCCAGTGCGCCGGCCTGCAAGCGCGAGACGTCATAGCCCGCTACATTCTTCATGACCTTGCCGCCAAAATTCAGTTGCTCGCACTTGCCGTTTATCATCTGCACACCCAGTACCATGTCGCGGATTGACCCGCGCCAGGGTCTTCCAGGCCCGGACAGGTTGCAGGCAAGTGTGCCGCCTAACGTGGCTTTGCCACCGAACAGCGGCGGTTCAAATGGCAGGCATTGGTTTTCGGCGGCAAGAGCGGTAACAATCTCGCTGAGGGGCGTGCCAGCGCGCGCGGCGATCACAAGTTCCTGGGGTTGGTAGTCCACAATACCGCGGTGCGCCGATACATCCAGTTCAGTGGCTGCGCAGTCTCGGCCGATGATGTGCTGTTTGCTGCCACCGGCGCGAATATAGACCGCAGACTTTTGTTCACGCGCACTTCGCAACGCGGCGAGAATCGCCTCGCTGTGATCGCCGTCGAGGAGGCCACTGCGCTCAGTCATGTTGATGCCTGACGGGCAGGGCGCGGTATTCCTGACAGCGCTTCAGGATGGGGATACCTTTGCCGGGGTTGAGATTCAGCGCTGGATCAAACGCGTATTTGATGTCTTCAAACTGGCCCAGTTCTGCGGCGCTGAATTGGCTGGGCATTTTGCCCAGTTTTTCGACCCCCACACCGTGCTCACCGGTGATGCAGCCGCCCACGCGAACAGACAGTTCCAGTATCTCGGAGCCGAAGGCTTCAACCCGGCGTATTTGCAATGGGTCGCTGGCATCGTAAAGGATCAGTGGGTGCAGATTGCCGTCGCCGGCGTGAAACACATTGGCCACGGGTAAGCCGTAGTGCTCAGAGAGGCGGTGGATTTCATTGAGTACGTAGGTAACCTGGCCGCGAGGAATAGTGCCGTCCATGCAGTAATAATCGGGCGCGATACGCCCCACGGCCGGAAAGGCGCATTTGCGACCTTTCCACAACAGCTCACGGTGTGCTTCATCATGGGAGACGGCGATGGACGTCGCCCCCATTTGCTCAAACAGTTGCGCGACCTCGTCAACGTGCTGGTCGACCTCCTCATGGGTGCCGTCCATCTCGCACAACAGTATCGCTGCGGCTTCCCTTGGATAACCTGCATGCGCAAAATCCTCAGCTGCCTGAATTGCGAGGCGATCCATCATCTCAAGGCCAGCGGGAATGATGCCGGCGGCGATAACCGCGCCCACCGCATCACCGGCGGCGTCGATGCTGTCGAAACCGGCCATCACCACGCGGGCGATCTCGGGAGCAGGTAACAGGCGCACCGTGACTTCTGTGACGATTCCCAGCAGGCCCTCGGAGCCGGTGAACAGCGCCATCAAGTCGTAGCCGGGGCTGTCCAGGCCCTGGCTGCCGATTGTCAGTTCTTCCCCTGCAACAGTCAGTACCTTCAATGCCAGTATGTTGTGTACCGTAAGACCATATTTAAGGCAGTGCACGCCACCGGAGTTTTCCGACACATTGCCACCGATGGAGCAGGCGATCTGGGAGGAGGGGTCGGGTGCATAGTAGAGGCCATGGCATGCCACCGCTTCACTGATAGACAGATTGCTGACACCCGGTTGTACCCGTGCGGTGCGCGCCAGCGGATCAATGTCCAGAATACGGTCGAGTTTACTCAGGGAGAGCAAGACACCGTCGGGGTGCGGCATGGCTCCTGCACACAGTCCTGTGCCGGCTCCCCTGGCGACGACAGGCACACTCAGTGAGTGGCATATCTGCAGCACTTGCTGGACCTGTTCCACGTTTTCAGGCAGCACCACTGCCAGCGGCAGATCGCGGTAGAGCGTCAGCGCATCGCATTCATACGGGCGCTGCGATTCGCTGTCCTCAATGATGCAGTCCGGAGCGAGACAGGCGCGCAGTTGTCGTCTGAGTTCCTCAACGTTTGAGTCTGCCAGAGACGGAGCCGCTGTATTCACGGGTGTACTCTCACTTGCTATGTGCCTCGATGATAATGGTCCCGATGATTTCGCCGCCAAGTCTGAGGCGGCGGCGCGGTGCCCAGCGCGCGCCTGACGCTTGGGGTTCTGCCGCGTCATGTCCACTTACCAGTGAACGCCAGCGAGCGGATTCTATCAGATTTCGGGGCACGCTGAATCCGGGTTTGTGCTGCTACTGCCGTGTGGTAAATGCAGCAGTGAAGCTAAAACTGGTCTGCTCGGGTTTTGTTTGTATACTGCAGACACATTCACGCTCGGCTCTCGCAGGTGAATGCATAGAGGGCTTTGCAACGAGGTAAGACGATGGCTCACGACTGGCAGAAATCCCTGGTAGAGGTCGACGACGCGCAATTGCGCGACGCGCTGCAGCAGGCCCATATCCCGGCATTACTGGCTTCAATGGTGCACCTCACGGGCAGTGCTGCACACTTTGACAGCGTTCAACCGCGTTTTGAATTACTGGCTGAAGACATCGACGGCTTGACTGAAGAACAACGCGACATAGCGCGCGAGCTTGCCTTTGAGGCGTTGCGTGGCGTGCGCACTGGCGCAGAACTTAAAAGGCCACCGCAGGCGGAGATAGCCGCTACCATGCATCGCATAACCGGTGAGGAATTCCCGCAGACTTTATTCCCTATGCTGCAGGAGGAGCTCAACCTGTTTGGTGAGGACTCGCGCCGCGTTGCAATAAATACGCAATCAATGCCTGATGACTTTCGTGTAGTGATTATCGGTTCGGGTATGTCCGGTATTGTCGCCGCCATCCGACTACAACAGGAAGGTGTGCCGTTTCTGGTGCTGGAGAAGAACGACGAGATTGGTGGCACCTGGTTTGAAAACACTTACCCGGGTTGTCAGGTAGATTCTGCCAACCATCTTTACAACTATATTTTTGAGCAGAATACGCAGTGGCCGAATCACTTCTCTGGTCGACGTGAGTTGTTCAAATATTTTAATGGCCTGGTTGAGAAGTATGGTTTGCGCGAGCATATCCGTCTGAATTGTGCGGTAAAGCGGTCCGACTATGATGAGGACACGGGGCAGTGGGCGGTCACAGTAGAACAGGGCGGTAAGCAGGAGCAGTTGCTTGCCAGTGCTGTCATTAGCGCTGTCGGGCAGCTCAATATCCCCAAGTACCCGGAGGTGGAAGGTGTAGGGCGCTTCGCGGGTATCACTTTCCATTCGGCGCGCTGGGAGCACGAACACGATTTGAGGGGCAAGCGGGTGGCTGTCATTGGCACGGGTTGCAGTGCCGTGCAGTTTGTACCCGAGATAGCCAAGACCTGCGCAGAACTCACCGTTTTTCAGCGCTCGCCGCCATGGTTGTTACCGGTGGAGGAATATCATACGCCGATGACAGAGCAGGAATTATGGCTGCTGCGCGAGTTGCCGTTCTATGCGCGTTGGTACCGGTTTTTTCTGTTTCGGACCAAGGCTGTGGACGGCGAATTGCCACTGATGTGCACAGACCCGAACTGGCGTGGCCCCGCCAACACGGTAAGTGAAGGCAATCAAATGCTGCGCGATGCGTTGATAGAATCCCTTGCTGAGCAGATTGGCGATGACCGAGAACTGCTGGAGCAACTTATTCCCGATTACCCTCCCGGCGGCAAGCGTCCGGTACTGGATGATGGCTCCTATATAGGTGCGCTCAAGCAGGATAACGTGAGCTTACTTTCCCAGCCCATCGACAAAATTGTAGAGCAGGGCATCGTGACCGCCGATGGCACCCTGCATGAGTTCGATGTACTGATTTACGGCACCGGATTTGCCGCTGATCAATTTTTGGTCACGATGGAGGTCTATGGCCGCAATGGGCGTGAGCTGGTCAGTAGTTGGGGTGGAGATGCCAAAGCGTACAAGGGTGTGATGGTCTCGGACTTTCCCAATTTTTATACCTTGTACGGGCCCAATACCAATATTGTTATCGGCAGCAGTATCGTCTTTTTCGTCGAATGCCAACTTCGCTATATCAGCGGCTGTCTCAAACTACAGATAGAAAAGGGCTGTCGTTCACTGGAGTGCCGCAGGGAACTGATGGACGCCTACAATGCCCAGATAGATGCGCTCAATAGTCAGCGCGCATGGGGCGCACCCTCGGTATCAAGCTGGTACAAGAACAGTCGCGGGCGGGTAACACAGAACTGGCCGGGGACGCATGTGGAATACTGGCAGCAGATGCGTGCCCCCAGTGAAGATGAGTTGATTATTGAATACTAGCCGATAAGTGCTCGTGTTTTTTATGAGCAGCCCTGTGCGAAGCGGGCGCCATCGCGCAGACCCAGGTCGTAGGTAGTCTGGAGTGCTCCGGGGTTGGCATAGTCAAACTTGTCGATCCGCACGGGTTCGCTGGGTTGAACATAGACGCGCCGAGAGGGGCTGGGCAGTGGCTTCTTGTAGCGTTTACTCAGGAGTACGAGGGTGTGACCCTCTCTGTCGTCGGCCAGATGGGCTGGTACATTGTCGATAATGCCACCGTCCAGCACCCTTAACCCTTTGTAGCCATTTCCCGGCAGTACCGGCGGCACACAGGATGATGCCAGTATGATATCGATCAGGTCTGCCACATCATCGGCGTCATGGTTGCTTCTCACTACGGGTTGAAAGCCCAGTTTTTGTGTCCAGCGCGGGTGTAAGACGCCTGTCAGGTGTTTTTCCAGCCCATACACCGAAAAGGCCGCCATGGTGCCGACACTGGACGGCAGGAAGTCGGGGAACCGGGCCATCAGGAACTCCAGGCGCTTATCGGACAATGTGGCCATATCTGCAGGCACCAGAAAATTCTGCAACGCGTCCCGGTACATTTCCATATGCGGCAGCAAGGGCTTGCCCGAGCCCGGGCGCAGGTTTTGCCAGTGGATGTTCCGGGGGTTTCTGGCGGTGAGCTCTTTGAATAATTCGAGGGCTTCTATCGGCCTGCCCACCAGTGCTGCGGTGGCCATCGCGCAGCCAGCGCTGGTGCTGGCCGCATAATCGACAGTCTGCTGCAAAGCCAGGCCTGCCTTATTGGCGCCTACCCAGAAACCAAGCTGCCACATGCAACGGCTGCCGCCGCCGGCAAATATCACATTCCTGAATTCCACAGCGGGTTCCCGATTGAGGTGCTTGTAATCGCACAATGGTATAGGGGGAGGGCCTTCAGGGCCAGAATTGAGCCAAAGCCCACATTAAACATAAGGCCTATTAGGTGTGCTGTGTCGGGAATACCCCTGTTACCTGAGCAGTGGTAAGCGGTGGGATGGCCCCCAGCGTGATAATGTGTCGAATTTTGCTATTTCACTACTCCCATTATCAGCCGTTTTCCTGTACCCTCCGCCACCTGAAATTACGCCTCGTTAACCTTACTTGACTGAGAAACTCAATGTCTGACTTATCCCTGTACAGAAACATCGGTATTTTCGCCCATGTTGACGCCGGTAAAACCACTACTACCGAGCGCATCCTGAAGCTTACCGGCAAGATTCACAAGACTGGTGAGGTGCACGACGGCGCAGCCACCACGGATTTCATGGAACAGGAGCAGGAGCGTGGTATTACTATCCAGTCTGCTGCCACTACCTGTTTCTGGAAAGATCACCGCCTGAACGTTATCGACACCCCTGGGCACGTTGATTTTACTGTAGAAGTATATCGTTCACTGAAGGTACTTGATGGCGGTATCGGCGTGTTCTGTGGTTCTGGCGGCGTGGAGCCCCAGTCTGAAACTAACTGGCGTTATGCCAATGAATCTGAAGTTGCCCGTATCATCTTCGTCAACAAGCTCGACCGTATAGGCGCGGACTTCCTGCGCGTGGTTGGGCAGGTTGAGAGTGTTCTGGGTGCCAACCCACTGGTGATGGTGCTGCCGATTGGCCGTGAAGACGATTTTACCGGTGTTGTTGATCTCCTGTCGCGTAAAGCCCATGTCTGGCCAGACCCAAGCAACCCCGATAAATACGACATCACCGACGTGCCCGAAGACATGGTCGACCTGGTCGAAGAATGGCGCGAGAAGCTGATTGAAACGGCGGTCGAGCAAGATGATGAAGCCATGGAGCTGTACCTCGACGGTACTGAGCCCGAGATGGACGTTATCAAGCGCTGTATTCGCGAAGGTACTCGCAAGCTGGACTTCTTCCCCACCTACTGTGGCTCAGCATTCAAGGATAAAGGGGTTCAGTTGATACTGGATGCCGTGGTCGATTACCTGCCAGATCCGACAGAAGTCGACCCGCAAGACCTGACCGATGAGTTTGGTGAGCCCACGGGTGAGGTGGCAACTGTGTCACTGGAAGAGCCGCTGCGAGCGCTGGCATTCAAAATTATGGATGACCGCTTTGGCGCGCTGACGTTTGTCCGCATCTACTCGGGCGTATTGAATCGTGGCGATACCATTCTGAACTCGTTTACCGGAAAAACAGAGCGTATCGGACGCATGGTTGAGATGCATGCGAACGACCGCAACGAACTGGAGAATGCCCAGGCCGGCGATATCATTGCCATTGTGGGTATGAAGAACGTACAAACCGGCCACACGCTGTGCGACGTCAAGCACCCGTGTACGCTGGAAGCCATGGTATTCCCGGACCCTGTTATTTCAATCGCGGTAGCCCCCAAAGATAAAGGCGGCTCCGAGAAAATGGGTATCGCCATTGGTAAAATGGTTGCTGAAGATCCCTCTTTCCGAGTTGAAACCGATGAGGATTCCGGCGAGACAATCCTCAAGGGTATGGGCGAGCTTCACCTCGATATCAAGGTGGATATTCTCAAGCGTACCTATGGTGTTGACCTGATCGTTGGTAAGCCTCAGGTGGCCTACCGCGAAACAATCACCCAGGAAGTGGACGATTCCTACACTCACAAGAAGCAGTCTGGTGGTTCCGGTCAGTTCGGTAAGATCGACTATCGCATCAAGCCCGGCGAACCTGGTTCAGGTTTTGTTTTCACCTCTTCGGTTGTGGGTGGCAACGTACCCAAGGAATTCTTCCCTGCTATTGAAAAAGGCTTCAAGGGCATGATGAATCAGGGCACAGTCGCCGGCTTCCCAGTGCTGGATGTGGAAGTTGAACTCTACGATGGTGGTTTCCACGCCGTTGACTCCTCCGCGATTGCGTTTGAGCTTGCCGCACGTGGTGCTTTCAGGCAGTCCATGCCGAAAGCGGGTGCGCAGTTGATTGAGCCCATCATGAAGGTCGATGTATTTACACCTGACGATCATGTTGGAGACGTTATTGGTGACCTCAACCGCCGCCGCGGTATGATCAAGGATCAGGACGCTGGCGTGACCGGCGTTCGCATCAAGGCTGATGTGCCCCTGTCCGAGATGTTTGGCTACATTGGTCAATTGCGTACCATGACATCGGGTCGCGGCCAGTTCTCTATGGAGTTCTCTCACTACCTGCCGTGCCCACAAAATGTGGCAGAAACTGTTATTGCAGAAGTGAAGGAACGTAAAGAAGCGAGCTAGTCTCTTTCTGCACGATTCTAAAACCCGGCTTATGCCGGGTTTTTTTTGCCCCCAATTTCTATTGCCCCGGTTCAGCCATTTAGCCTGATTAATACAGCTTGCGGGGTAACGCTTGCCGCCGTTGATCAAACCGGGTTTGGCGGTGGAGTCGCCGTGGGAAATGTGGCATAACGGTTGCCCATTCAAATAACGGAGATGAACACAGTGAAAGATTTTGCAGGTAAGGTCGCAGTGGTTACCGGGGGCGCAAGCGGCATCGGTCGTTCACTGGTCAAGGAACTGCTGGCAGAGGGTGCCAAAGTTGTTATTGGCGATGTCGAGCAGAAAGCGCTGGACCGTGTGCTGGCCGAGTTTTCCGGTGCGGGTGAAGTGAGCGGTGTGGTGACAGATGTCTCCAAAGCGGAGTCCGTAAACGCATTTGCCGACAAGGTCTATGAGATGCATGGCGCCTGTCATCTGCTGTTTAACAACGCCGGTGTTGCCGCTCCCTCGGCCAATGTGTGGGAGACTACGGACAACGATTGGAAATGGGTGCACGGCGTCAACGTACTGGGTGTGGTGCACGGCATACAGGCTTTTGTGCCGCGTATGATAGCCTCCGGTGAAGCGGGGCACGTGATTAATACATCCTCTGGCGATGGTGGTATCTCGCCGCTGCCGTATCAATCGGTATACGCTTCCAGCAAAGCCGCTGTGTCGTGTATCAGCGAGTGCCTGGCGGCTCAGCTGCAAAGCGAGGGAACGAATCTGGCGGCGTCGGTGTTCTATCCGTCCGGTGGTTTACTGGATACCGGCATCTGGACGACGGACCGCAACCGTCCCAAGGATCTCGCGCGTGAGAAGCCCTACGATCCGGTGCCCACTGTGGAGGATTTCAAAGTTGCAGCCGAGAAGGCTGGCTGGGAACTGGAGTTCCAGGATCTGGACGAACTAGCCCGCTATTGCTTGCAGGGTATTCGCGACGATCGCTTTGTGATTATGATTCGAGTTGAGGAGGCCGAGGCGACACTGCAGGAGCGCGCTGCACGTATTGGCCGCAGTGAACTGCCCATCGATCAGGCAGAAATACCCCAGCTCTAGAGCCATACAGGCGTTGAAACGAGCGGAAGCCGCTCGTTTCAACGCTGTTTTGCGCCCATTGTGCTACAGCGGGTGCAGTCGTACTGGCATGGCCGTGAAGCCATGTACGAACGAAGATACCGTGCGCTCAGGTTCACCCACCACTTCAACGCTGTCAAAGCGCTTGAGAATCTCTTCCCACAAAATTCGCAGCTGCAGTTCTGCCAGTCGGTTACCCATGCAGCGATGTATGCCGAAACCGAAGGACAGGTGGCGACGTACATCCGCACGCTCAATATCGAAGGTGTCCGGATTCTCCATAAAGCGCTCGTCCCGGTTGCCCGACACATACCACATAATGACTTTGTCGCCAGCTTTGATCTGTTGCCCGCCCAGCTCGGTATCGACTTTGGCGAGGCGGCGCATATGCGCCAGTGGCGTCTGCCAGCGGATGGTCTCTGCAACCATGGAATCGATAAGCTGCGGATTCGCAACCAGCTTGGTGTACTGATCCGGATTCTGGTGCAGGGCCAGAGCGCTGGCCGTCATAGTGGAGCGGGTGGTGTCGTTGCCGCCGACGATGAGTAGCACAAGATTGCCCAGATACTCCATGGGTGCCATGTTACGGGTTGCCTCGCCGTGGGCGAGCATCGACACCAGGTCATTCTTCACTGGCAGTTTCACCCGCTGGTTCCACAGCTCGGTAAAGTATGCCAGACAGTCCTGCAGTTCTTTGTTGCGCTCCTCTTCCGAAGCAATGACACCGATCCCCGGAATGGCCGTGGCGACATCGGACCAGCGAGTGAGTTTGCCGCGCTCTTCAAAGGGAAAATCAAACAGTGTCGCCAGCATGCGCGTGGTCAGTTCGATCGATACATGCTCCACCCAGTCGAAGGTTTCTCCCACGGGTAAATTATCCAGTACTTCGATGGTGCGCTCGCGGATAATAGGCTCAAAGTGACGCAGGTTCTCCGCGCCAGTGACCGGGCTGACCACCCGGCGCTGCTCATCGTGTTTGGGGCGATCCATTGCGATAAACATTGGCAGATGGAAATCGTCTTGCGTGTCGCCAATGGTGATCGCCGGTTCCGACGAGAAGATCTCATGTGAGGTATCGACTTTCACGATATCCTCGTAGCGGGTGACGGACCAGTACGGACCAAAAAAACTCTCAGGGCAATAGTGTACCGGGGCTTCATCACGCAGTCGTTTGAACCAGGGGCCGTGGATATCGCGCGCAAACAGGAAGGGGTTTGCGATGTTGATTTTTTCCAGAGGCAGTGAGTACGGGTCCTGATCGGCGCGTTCGGCGGCGTCCATCAGCAGGTCAGACATTTCCATGTGCAGCGATCTCATTCAGCAATGTTCCTGCAGTGTATGCCATCTTTGGAATTTGGCCAATTGCGCAAGATATCGGGGCTTTGGGTAAGCGGCCCCTTGCCGTATCCTGTGCCCCTACATAAAGTACACCGTACGAGAGTTTGAGCATGGATATTCGCAGCAAAGTCATGTCGGCATTGCGTTGGAGCGCGGCGGCCCGCTTTCTGGGTCAGGCCGTGTCCTGGGGCATTACCATCATGGTGATTCGCCTGCTCTCCCCCGGCGACTATGGCCTGATGGCAATGGCGATGGTGGTGGTGTCGCTTCTGATACTGCTGAACACCGTCGGTCTGGACGCGGTGCTGGTGCAGGACAGGGAAATAGATGAACAGATGACGCGGCAGATTTTCGGCGTGGTGATTGTCGTCAATGTGCTCTTTTTCCTATTGCTGCTCCTCAGTGCAGAAACCGTCGCCGCATTTTATGGTGAGCCGGCTCTCGCCCCTATTGTGCAAGTGCTCTCGTTCCAGTTTCTGTTGTTGATTTTTGAGACCTTGCCGCAGTCGAAACTAGAGCGTGATATCGAGTTTGCCCAGCGTTCGGTAGTGGATTTCGCAACACTGGTGATGGGTAGCCTTGTGACACTGGTAATGGCGCTAACCGGGTTTGGCGTATGGGCTCTGATATGGGGCATGTTGGCTACCAATGCCACGCGTATGATCGGGCTGAACCTGATTGCACGCAATCTGGTCTGGCCGAGCTTTTCACTGCGCGGCATGCGCAAGCACTTTGCTTTTGGCGGGTTTGTCACAACGGACAGGGGTTTGTGGTATCTGTTCAGTGAGTCGGACAAGTTTATTGGCGGGAAGCTGCTGGGTAATCATTTACTGGGTTATTACGCGGTTGCCAGCCAGTTGGCGTCACTTCCTATCCACAAGATCAGCGGCTTGTTAAATTCGGTCGCGTTTCCTGCATTCTCACATGCGCACGCCCATACCGATGCAGAAACAGTGCAAAACTATTTGCTGAAGGCTACGCGTATCCTGAGCATAGCGGCGTTCCCGGTTTTCTTTGGTATCAGTTGCACAGCCGAGCCACTGATCGCCTGTCTGCTTGGTGAAAAATGGCTGCCGGCAGCACCGCTGCTGCAGCTGTTGGGAGTTGTCATGCCGTTTCGGTTGATGAGTAATATATTCCCGCCACTGCTGTGGGGCGTGGGAAGCCCCGCTGTCAGCGCGTCCAATTTCCTGATTGCGGCCCTGTTGATGCCCGTGGCATTTTACGCTGGCACACACTGGGGCGTTATCGGTCTGGCTTACGCCTGGCTTTGCATGTACCCGGTGGTGTTCTTCATTACCGCATTTCGGACTTGTCGCAGAGTGGGTGTCGGGTTGCCTGGCTATCTGCTGCAGATGCTGCGTCCCGTCGCAGCAGGGATAACAATGTATGCCGCAGTGTATTTTATGCAGGGCATGGTTTTTGGAACCGTTGGCGATTGGGTATATTTGCTGCAGTTAGTGGTTGTTGGCGTTCTTGCTTATGGGGTTGCGATGCTGCTCATCGACCGCAAGGGCGTGCTTGAAACCCTACAGCTGATCCGAACCTAGGCCATACCGCCTGCAACCTTTCCAGACTGCTTTCAGGAGCACGGTTTTCGTATGAATATTCTGCAGATATCCGACGCCAGTGAACGTCATCTGGGCCGCGCAATACAATTACAGGCACAGCAGCACGGCGATAAACCCTATCTGCTGTTCGCAGATGACACCTATACCTTTGCCGAGGTCAATCAGCGAGTCAACGAACTGGCAGCAGGTTTGGCTGCTCTGGGTTTACAGTCTGGCGAGCGGTTAGCTTTTTTTATGAGCAGCGCGCCCGAGGTGATTTTCCTGGTGCTGGCGACCAACAAACTCGGCGCGGTGTGGGTTCCGATCAATACCGATTACAAGGGTGAGTGGCTGATCGACACGATTAACGGCAGTCGTCCCACTGTACTGGTCAGTGATGCCGAGCATGTCGAACGGTTGCTCGCGGTGCGAGATTCCCTGGCGGTGCCAACGCTGGTGATGCACGGTGAACATTCGGCTGTCCCCGGCGCCTTCAGCCTACAGTCATTGTATATAGCCGGGGCAGGGGAGCCGGATATGTCCGCGCTTAGTACGGGCGACACCTGCTCCGTATTGTGGACCTCCGGCACCACGGGCAAGGCCAAGGGAGTGATGCAAAGCCACAATGTCTGGTTCAATGCCTCGCTGGCAAGCAATGAGGCGTGCCAGTATGGAATTGCCGAAGACGACATCGTTTTCACTGTACTGCCGATGTACAACTCCGCGGTATGGGTGACGGCAATTTTTCGGGCTTTGTTTGGCGGTATTCCACTGGCGGTCGATCCAGGCTTTTCTGTAAAAACCTTCTGGCAGCGGGTTGATCACTACAAGGCAACCCAGTGCTTTACGCTGGGCGCAATGCATATGTTCCTGTGGGAAGCTCCTGCGCGCGAGGACGATGCATCGCACAGTTTGCGCAAGCTGATGGCGATTCCAATGCCGCCGGCTGTGGCGGAACCATTCTGCCAGCGCTTTAATCTGGAGCTGGTGCCGCAGGGCCTGGGGCAGAGTGAAGCCATGCGCCTTATCGCTCCGGTATCCGGGAGAACCCAGCCCCCCGGGAGTTGCGGCAGTGTGGTGGACGGCGTCGAGGCTCGGTTAGTCGGTGATGATGGCAGGGATGTGGCAACGGGCGAGCCGGGTGAGTTGTGGGTTAAGCCACTGCAGCCCCACTTCATTTTTAACGGCTATTTCGACAACCCCGAGGCGACAGCTGCGGCGTTTGAGGGGCCGTGGTACAAAACCGGAGATTTGCTGAAATGCAATGACGAGGGTTTCTATTATTTCTGCGACCGCAAAAAAGATGCGGTGCGCTACAAAGGGCGCAATATATCCACGTTTGAAGTGGAGCTCGCTGTGCGCAGACACCCGGCGATCGCAGATTGTGCGGCGTTTGGTATTCCAAGCGAGGAGCTTGAAGCTGAGCAGGAGATCATGCTGGACGTTATTCTAAAACCCGGCGAGACATTGCAGGCTGTCGAACTTGCTCAATTCATCAATGATAACGCGCCGTATTTCTTCGTGCCGCGCTACATCCATTTCGTGGATGCTCTACCGTATACGCCAACTAACAAAGTACAAAAATTCCGCTTGCGTGAGCGCGGCGTAACGGCATCGACCTGGGATGCGCGTGCTGCGGGGTTCAAGGCAAGCAGGTAATGGTCTCAGTGTTTTCTACCCGGTAGAGCGGGGCAGTCCTGCCCGCCGCCAGATGCTGCTGCCAGCACGCGTCTAGCCTGGCACTGTGAACTTTGTGACCGGGTGAACAATTAATGAATTGACACGCCAACTAACGCCTAGTAGTCTCTAGCTTTTCCTACACATAGCCTGCCTGGAGAGGATTCCCATGAGTGAATGTCCCTTTGCAAACTTTCCTAACCTGATCGATCCCGACACTTACGTTAACGGTATGCCCTACGAGACGCTCGCAGAGATACGCCGCTCAGGCCCAGTACATTATATGGATGGCTCCTATCAGGGCGTTCCCTACTGGCTGATTACGGGGCGCGACGAAATCGATCTGATCTCCAAGAACCCGAAACTGTTTTCCAGCGAGAAGCGTTCCGCGCTGGCAGAGGAGTACCCTGAAGAAGAACTGGACATGATCCACCGCAATATGACGATCAACCAGGATCCCCCGGGCCAGATGAAATCCCGCAAGATTGTGCGCGCCACGTTTACGCCCGGAGCGGTTGACTCCTACGAGGCGAGCTTTCGGGCGCATGCCAAAAATATTGTCGACAGAGTCGCCCATCGAGGCGAATGCGAGTTTGTTGAGGAGGTGGCGGCTGAGCTGCCGCTGCTCGCGATCCTTGAACTGTGCGGCATTCCCCCGGAGGATCGCAAGGACTTCTTCGAGTGGACCAACAAAATGATGTTCAATCAGGATCCGGAAATGGCGGCGACTGAGGAAGAGACTCAGGAGGCCTCCTTCAAGGTGATTGAATACGCCATGAAGCTGATGGCAGAGCACAAGGAAACCCCCAAGACGGACATTATCGGCGCCCTGATCGAGGGTAATGGTAAAGACGACGGGCTCAGCGATGACGAGTTCGTATGGTTCTTCCTGATGTTGATCGCAGCGGGCAACGAATCTACGCGCACGGTCACCACTCAGGGCATGCGCCTGCTGATGGAAAATCCCGATCAACTGCAGTACCTGCTGGATAACCCCGATAAGATTCCAGGCGCGTGCGAGGAGATGCTGCGCTATAACACCGCGTTCACACTGATGCGTCGCACCTGTATGGAAGATACAGAAGTAGGTGGGCACAAGATCAAGAAGGGCGATAAGATTATCATGCACTACCATACGGTAAACCATGACGAGAGTATCTTCGGTGAGGACGCCATGCAGTTTGACGTGCGTCGTGCAGAGCGTATGCCCGATCTGTACAACCAACACCGTGCCTTCGGCGTCGGCCAGCATTTCTGTCTCGGTACGCACCTCGCACGACTGGAAATGCGCGTGATGTTCGAGGAAATTATTCCCCGTTTGCGCAATCCGAAACTCGTGGGTGACATCGCATACACGCGTTCGAACCTGGTAAATGGTATCAAGCGTATGCACATTACCTTTGATCCGGAAACAAAATCATCTGAAAAAGCTGCCTGATAGTTGAGCGAGCAGTCATGCCCCGCAGGGAATTTCTCTGCGGGGTTTTTTTTGCCTGCAATTTTCCATGCAGGTGTTTGCGTCTGTTTGCCAGCATTGCGAATGCATTCACACTCTGTTGCAGGCTACCTTCCTTGTTGGCGTAGTCTGATGTATGTTAATTGCCGATAAATGGCCCTGTCAGCGTTTTCTGCCGGGGTAAAAATGCGTTCTATCTGACAGGTACAGGCTATGTTTCGAACCCTCCCAGTCTTACTCACCTTGCTAGTTCTAGCCGGCTGCGGCAAAGAGGAGACCACGGAGCAATATATCCAGCAGGCAAAAGACGCTATGGCGGCGTCTGAATACCGCACTGCTACCATCGAATTGAAAAATGCCCTGCGTCAGGATCCAAACTCTGCGCAAGCGAGGTGGTTGCTGGGCAAGGTGTCGCTCGAAAGTGGCGATGTGCTCTCCGCCAGTAAAGAGCTGAAACAGGCACTGGATCTGGGCTGGCCGCCCGATGATATTCAGCCAGCTATGGCACAGGCGCTGTTCGCACAGGAGGAGTTTGAGGCCGTTGGTGAACTGGCTGCCGAGGGAATGACGCCCAATGCCCAGGCCAGTCTGTTCGGCCTGCAGGCTCAGGCAGCGTTAGCGCTTGGCAACGAAGAGGCAGCAGAAGCACTCATTGACAAGGCGCTGGCGCTGAAGCCGGAAGATGTTGAAGTGTTGATCGCCAAAGCCCGCTTGTTGGATAACAGAGATGATTCCAAAGGCGCACTGGCATTGGTGCAACAGATAATTGCGATCGAGCCTGAGCGCGGCGACGCCTGGAGTTTGAAGGCTGAGATACTCAGTAAGGAAGAGGATTATAAGGGCTCTCTGGTGGCCTATAACAAGGCGGTCAAGCTGAAGCGCGATAACGCCGCCGATCTGTTCAAACGGGCCCTGTTAAAAATGCACCTGGGCGATTACGAGTCGGCCCAGCGCGACGCCAGGGCACTGATGTCGAAAAAATCCAAGCATCCTGGTTCGAACTATGTGCAGGGGCTGTTGCACTACGAGGCCGGAAACTATGATGAGGCTATTGCCTCTCTTTCGGTAACGGAACCGGCGTTCAAACAATATCCGCTATCCATGTTTTTCCTCGCCAATGCCAACCTGATCCAGGGCAATATGGATCTGGCGACAAACCAGGCGGTGCGTTTCCACAATTTAAGCCCCGGCAGCGTGCAGGGCAGAAAGCTGTTGGCCGTGATCCGCCTGGAGCAGAACGATTTTGCCAGCGTGCAGCAATTGTTGCAGCCGGTGCTTGACAGTAACCCCGATGATGTCGATGCGCTCAACCTGACAAGTGATGCACTATTGAAGCAGGGTAAGACCAGCGAGGCCATTGAACTGCTGGCCAGGGTCGCTGAGTTACAGCCGGATTCCGCCGAGGCCAAGGTGCGGCTGGGCGCCGGCATGCTGATGGGTGGCGAAGGTGATGAGGCTGTGCAGCCAATCCAGACGGCACTGGAAATGAACCCGAACCTGCCTATGGCAGACATACTGCTGGTGCTCAACCACGTACAGAAGGAAGATTACCCCGCTGCCATCAAAGCAGCCAAAGCCTATCAGCGCAACAATCCGGACAGTGCCGCTCCGCTCAATCTATTGGGCAGAGTCTACCAGGATGCTGGTAAACCCGAGCAGGCACGCAAGGCATTTCAGGATGCTCTGAAAGCGGACAGCACCGACCCCAGCGCGAACTTTTACCTCGCGCAGATGGCACTGGCCGACAACGACAATGCCGGCGCGCGCAACTATTTCGAGGCGATACTGAGGGTGCAGCCGGACTCCCCACAGGCACACCTGCAACTGGCAATGCTGGATGCGCAGGCAGGCAAGGGCGAGGCGATGGCCGAGCATCTTGAAAAGGCCATGTTAGCTGCACCGACGGCCCTCGAGCCGCGCCTGTTACTCGCGCGCTACTACCTCGATCAGGCTAAACCAGAACAGGTTGCACCGCTGTTTACAGACCTCACGCCGCAGCAACAAAATACGTCTGAGGCTTTGCTGTTAACGGCGCTCGCCCAATTGGCCATGAAGGAAGCTAACGCGGCACAGTTTTCACTGGAGAAATTGCTGGAATCTTCTGAGGACAGTGCAAAGATTCGTCACCTGATGGCAATGGCGGCCGCCGATCAGGGTGATGCCGCTCGAACTGAGGAGCAATTGCGTCTCTCATTGGAGCTGGATGAGGGCTACCTCCCGTCACGAATCGCTCTGGCTAAAATGTTGCTCGCGGCCAAAGACATGGACGCGTTCAATCCGCAGATCGACAAACTCGAAGTGCTGGCACCCAATAACCCCGACGTATTGCTGATGCAGGCATCGGCCGCACAGCACAGAGGGGAATTGCCCGCAGCCAAAAAACTTGCGGAGAAGGCCTTTAAAGCCGCACCATCAAGTGATTCGCTTATCACATTGGCTGCCTATGAGGAGGCTGTGGGAGAGCGTGCTCGAGCGCTCGCGCGCCTTGCTGCGTGGCTGGAGAAGAACCCCGATGATATAGCGGTTCGTCTGGCCTACGGCAGTAGCTTAATGTTGGACGGACAGGTTCCGCAGTCCACAACACAATATGCGATTATCCTGCAGGCCGCACCCGATAACCTCACCGCGCTGAATAATCAGGCGTGGATACTGAAAAACAAGGAACCGGCGCAAGCCCTGGAATACGCTCGCAGAGCTGCCAGCCTGGCACCGGATTCATCCGCGATACTCGATACGCTTGCGCTGGTTGAATACAGCAACGAGGAATACGTTCAGGCACAGCGCAGTATTCTCAAGGCATTGAAGGCCGCGCCCGACGATCCCTCAATTCGATACCACAGCGCGATGATCGCCGTGGCCAACAATGACAAATCCACTGCGCGTTCAACGCTGAAAAAACTGATCGCGGCCAACAAGCCATTCCCGGAACTGGCAGACGCAAAAGCGCTGCTGGCTAAGCTGGATAACTAGGCTAATCGGCCGAGTTTGTCGTTTCCTTTTCAAACTCTGCGATGGCTTCCTCTACCGGCCCCAGCATGCTGGCGGCGCGTGGGTAGCCTGCGTATTGCGCGATAAACAGCAGGAATTCGCGCGCTTCTTCCGGATTGATTTCACCGCGTTTTAGCGATGCCTTGATCTGGATCTTGAAGGTTGTTGGCTCGCCTTTTTCCGCGATAATTCCCAATAGCAGAATGCGCTTGTCGCGCATGGATAACGTCTCACGTGTCCACACTTCTGCGAACAACTGCTTGAGCATTATGTCAGTGAATGCATAGCCTTCTGGCGGCACTACGACATCGCCTGCGTAAACATCCTTGATGGTTTCTTCACCCAGTTTACGGCGTTCCTCTTCGTTCATGTCTTTCTCCAGTTGATCGCCTGTGCTGACGTCAGTTAATCGAGTGTGCCGAAAATTTTGTCGTAGAACAGCGTAATAGTCGCGTAATTACCTTTGTGCATATTCTCGTGATGGACATGGTGTTTTGCCACAACCCAGTTCATGGACTTGTAGGGAAAGTAGGGCAGGTCCAGGAAGACATGATTTATCTGGTTGATATTGGTGAAGATAACAAACGTAATGACGATCGTGGTGATCTGAAAAGGTCCCATGATTGCCGCCAGTACAACAATCGATGCGAGGAACATTCCCAGTCCAACGAAGGTCTCCAGCGGGTGTACATAGTGCGCGTCCAGGTAGGTGGGGTTGCGCGCCTGGTGATGCACCGCGTGCACTTTGCGCATTGGGCCCTTGCCGTGGAACCAGAAGCGATGTGCCAGATAGTAGAAAAAGTCATAGAACATGAGAATGATAAAAATATCCAGAAGCACTTGCCACACCGGCTGACTTTCAAGCGTAATGCAAAAGGGCAGTAGCACCAGGAAAAATGTGAGGTTGCAATACATGCCGGTTTTCTGTGTGGCACGAACGATCGGTGGGTATTTTTCCTGTGCCCACTTCGGTTTGTCTTTTTCCTTGTTGAGTGCGCGCATGTTCGCCAGTGCAGGCACGCGAAACAGCAGGCGTTTGCCCAGCACGGTGATAGTAACTATAGCCGCAAGTGCCAGCAGTGATCCCACTATGTTGTAGTGTTGCCACACGTAGGAAAGCCAATCGTTATTCATTGTTCTTTACCTCGTAAGTCGGGAAGGCTTTAACAACAGTCTGGCCAGTGCCTGGCTGTCGCGTTCTCCCAGTTGCTGCTGTAATTGGTGGGCTAACAGACCGAGATCCGCGGCGCCACTGTGTTCAAAGACATCCTGTTCCAGATGCAATCCCCGATACAGTTCGTACAGTGTGGTATTGAGGCGCTTGAGTGCTGCTTTGCCGATGATGGCGGAGAACTCCTGCGCCAACTGATCAACGCTGGCAACCGAATCGGCAATCAACTCCTCACCGCGCGGCGTGAACTGTAAGACGATCTGGCGTGCATCCAGTGGGTCTGTCTGTCGCTGCAGATAGCCCAGTGCTTCCAGCTCCGTGGCAATAACACTGATGGCCTGTTTGCTAACGTCGTGCATGCTCGCCATTTGCTGGATACGCCCTCCGCCAGGGCCGATCACGGTGAGTACCTGTGCGAATGACAATTTGAGCCGAGGGTGTCCACGGGTGCGGTTCAGTTCCATCAACCTGCGCATCACATAGTCCGACAAGCGCGGCAACAGCGCCCCCATGCCGGTGTCCATAAAGGGGGAGCTTCGCGCGGGTAATCCAAGTGAGAGATGCGCGCTGATTTTGTTCAGCGACTTGCTGGCATCGGCGATTTTCTGGGCACCGACGAGTTCAGCGAACTGGCGGTCGAGTTGGGTTGTGGCACGTTGGCCGTCCCGGCTGAGCTCTGCGCCTCGCGGGCTCAGTGTCAATTGCTTGGCGCGGCCATCGTTTGGGTCTGCAGTGCGGCTTATGTATCCCGCAGCCTCAATCTGTTTCACCGCCTGATTACACGCTTGGCGTGAAATACCCAGAATGTCGGCCAACTCGCTAAGCCGTTTGTCACCGGCACTGAGCAGCGTGATATACGGTGCAAAGCCGAGGCGAAGATCCTGGTGTCCACACTCATCCTGCAGTGCCGTCATTACGCGGGTTTGCAGATACCGCGCCACTCCCAACAAGTGCCGTGAGAAGTTGTGGCGGTAACGATTCCAGACGAATCCGGTATCGAGAGGTGTAGGGCTGATTGCACTCATGGAAAAATAGTAAACACATATTGACGACTAGTCAATTTACATTGACTTAATGCCTATTGTCGTTACACTTTCCCTCAATAAGAATCCGGGTTGCCGCGCTATTTCAGACAAGGTGACGGTGACCTACTGGGAGAATGACTATGAGCACTAGGACCGACGTCGGATACATCGGCTTAGGCAATATCGGCAAACCCTCAGCCCAGCG
This sequence comes from Halioglobus japonicus, assembly GCA_902705825.1. Taxonomy (GTDB): domain Bacteria; phylum Pseudomonadota; class Gammaproteobacteria; order Pseudomonadales; family Halieaceae; genus Marimicrobium. Next base: position 25,466 of record CACSIL010000045.1, read on the forward strand.
TTTGATTTGTGATGCGTACACTGCGCACGTCTACGATGTCTACCCGCCTGCGGTGGAGGAACTGGTGGTGGCGGGGGCGTTGGGCTGTGGTTCTGTTGCGGAACTGGCCCGTGCCTGCGAGCACATCGGAGTGTGTGTGCGCGATGATGCACAGGTAGAGGATTTACTGCATGGCGAAGACGGCATATTTGCGCACGCTGCCAAAGGTACGCTGATAGCCATCCACAGCACGGTGACTCAGGCGAACCTGCTGCGCTGGGCTAATGAGGCCGCAGAGCGTGGCTTCAACCTGATTGATGCGCCAATCACCGGCGGCGCACACCGGGCCGCAGATGGGACGCTGTGTTACATGGTGGGCGGCACGGAGGAGCAGCTGCAGGTAGCCTCGCCAGTCTTTTTAACTTCAGCTGAGAAAATTGTGCACGCCGGCCCAATCGGTTCCGGCATTGCTTTGAAGCTGTGTAACAATTTTATGCAGTATGCTGAATTTGTGGTTATGGCCGAATCAGCGCGTCTCGCACACGCCTGTGGGCTGTCCGTCGATGTGCTTCGATCGGTGGGTCTTTCGAACGGCGTGGTCAACGAGCAGATGCATATGTTTGCAACGGGGCGCAACGCGATGGCCAAAACCTCCACCGAAGAAGAAATGGATCCCTATTTTGGCAGTATGGGACGCCTGGCGCGCAAGGATCTCGACTGTGCTATCAGCACCGCCGCTGACATGGGTGTTGTGCTGCCTACTGCGGAATTTATCCGCGATCGTATTGAGAGCGTCTTTTTGGCTAAAGACGAATCACGAATCCCCGATTAGCAGGAACAACGATTATGAAGCCCGAGCCCCATTTATTTATTGACGGCGAGCTATGCGCTGCTGCATCAGGTAAAACCTACGCCAATTTCAATCCGGTCACTGAAACGGAGATCGGACAGGTTGCCGATGCCGGTCCCGAGGACATGGATCGCGCTATCGCCGCAGCCAGACGAGCGTTTGACGAAACAGACTGGTCGACCAATCATGCATTCCGCCTGCACTGCCTGCAGCAGTTACAGCAGGGCTTACGCGCGGTACAAGCGGGTTTCAAGCAACAGATTGCCGATGAGACAGGGTCGCCGCTGGGTATATGCGGGGCGATGGGGCCTCAGTGTGAAGTGCCCATCGGGTTTATGGATTACACGCTGCAAAGCCTGCCCAATTATGCGTGGAGTCGCGATATCGGTATCTCAGAGATGATGGGCGGCAAAAGCCGTCGCCTTGTTGAGAAAGAAGCCATTGGTGTGGTCGCCTGCGTCACGCCCTGGAATGTGCCGCTGCAGATCAATCTCGCCAAGTGTGTGCCGGCGCTTGCCGCTGGCTGCACTGTGGTATTAAAGGCAGCGCCCGATACTCCATGGTCGGCAACCATGCTGGGGCGGATCGTGAAGGAACACACCGATATCCCCGCCGGTGTATTCAATGTCATCACCTCTGAGGATCCCAAAGAGGTGGGCGACCAGATTGTGGGAGATCCGCGTGTTGACATGGTGTCGTTCACAGGTTCTACCGCAGTTGGCAAACACATTATGGCGCGCGCCGCACAGACAGTTAAAAAAGTGTTTCTGGAACTGGGTGGAAAATCCGCCAATATTATTCTCGATGATGCCGACCTCAGCGCCAGTTTGCTGTCTTGCCTGGCGGTCTGTTTTCACTCTGGACAGGGCTGCGCAATACACACGCGGTTGTTGATTCCACGCGCAAGGCAGGCAGAGGTAGAGGCGTTGCTGCCGACGTATTTCGGCTTTATCGAGTATGGCGATCCCGCCTCTGACAGCCAGATTATGGGTTCGCTGATCAACGCAAAACAACGTGATCGGGTACTCGGCTACATTGAAAAAGGCAAGGCTGAGGGTGCGCGCCTGTTGCTCGGTGGCGGCGTGCCCGCACATCTGGAAAAGGGATATTATGTTGAGCCTACGGTATTTATGGATGTCACCAGCGATATGACCATCGCCCGTGAAGAAATATTCGGCCCTGTACTGGCGGTAATAGCGTACGACGACGAGGAGGAGGCGGTGCGTATCGCCAATGATTCAGAGTACGGTTTGTCGGCTGGGGTATGGTCTGCCAGTGAAGAGCGCGCACTGGGCGTTGCCCGTCGCATACGTGCCGGCACCGTCAACGTCAACGGCGGTAATTTCTACGGCGCCGACGCCCCCTTTGGTGGATACCGCCAGAGTGGTGTCGGTCGAGAAATGGGGCTGGAAGGCTTTGAGGAGTATCTGGAAACCAAGACCATCGCAATCGGTGTATGACAGTGGCCGTCAAAGACAAAGTCTATATCGTTACTGGTGGCTCCAAAGGGTTTGGCCTTGCCATTGCGAAATGCCTGACAGCACACGGCGCCAGGGTAGGGCTGATAAGTCGCACACAAACAGGCCTAGACCAGGCCGTGGCAGAGCTCGGTGCAGACAAGGCGATTGGCGTGGCGGCTGATGTTGGATTTCGGGCAGATGTTATTGCCGCATTCGAAACCATCACAACACACTTCGGGCGACTTGACGGTCTGGTCAACAATGCCGGAATGGCCACCCCTAATTCCATTGAGAAACTGGTCGAGGAAGAGGTACTGCAGCAGGTACAGACGAATTTCCTGGGCACGGTTTTTTGCTCGCAGGCTGCTATTCCATTACTGCGTGGCGGTGAGAACCCTCGCATTATCACTATCTCTTCGGCCAGTGCCTGGCACTATGATGAGATCAGCCACCTTTCTATCTACGCTTCCACCAAGGCGGCCGTAGAGCGTTTTACCCGCGATTTACGCCTCGAACTGCAATCAGAGCGCATCGGTGTCACCTGTATCCGCCCCGGTGGCGCCTGGACCAACTTTTCCGATGGTTGGGATTCTGCCGCCTTCGAATCCGCGTTGGCCGCATGGAAAGACGCCGGCACCTATCTGGATACCGGTATGGATGCCGCTCACGTGGGTGAATCGGTACTGTATGCCCTGTCACAACCGCCTGGTGTTGCTGTCGATTTGCTGGAAATTCGCCCCAACACCCTGACACCCAAATCAATATTCTAACGAGGATGCACGCATGGATTTTACTGGCAAAACAATTATTGTAACGGGCGCTGGCGGCGGTATCGGAGAAGGGTACGCGGTAGCCTGTGCCGAGCGCGGTATGAATGTGGTGATTGCAGAACTCAATGAAGAGGGCGGGCAGCGAGTTGCCGAGGCGATTAACGCCAGTGGCGGCAGCGCGCTATTTGTCAAAACGGACGTCGGTTCCGAGGAGTCTGCGAACGCCTGTGCACAGGCCACTATGGATACGTTCGGTGCCATTAACTATCTGATCAATAACGCGGCCATCTTTGGCGATATGAAGATAGAAGGCTATATGAACGTGGAAATGGATTATCTGGAGAAGTTCATGCGCATCAATGCCCACGGTTGCGTGATTATGACGCGTGCGGTGGTAGAGCATATGACTGCCGGTGGCGGTGGGGCTATAGTCAACCAGTCCTCCACTGCCGCCTGGATGAGCACCGGCTTCTACGGCGTGGCCAAGCTCGCGGTGAATGGTATTACCCAGAGCATCGCCAATGAATTGGGCTGGCGCAAGATTCGCGTCAACGCGATAGCACCCGGCCCAACGGATACCGGAGCACTGGCCAAGACAGCCGGAGACTACGCGAAGGAGATGGTGAAGAGTATGCCCATCAAACGGCTCGGCACTACCCAGGATATGGCAGATGCGGCGCTGTTCCTGTTGTCCGACGAGGCGAGCTGGATTACCGGGACTATTCTGAACGTGGACGGTGGGCAGTTTATGCGGCCCTAGGGGAGGTTTATTGTGGCAAAGATTTTGATAGTGGGTGGTACAGGATTGACGGGCGCTCATGCGGCCCTGTATTTACGTAATGCGGGTCATACAGTGACCTTGCAATCGCGCAGCGCGCCCGCGCTTGAGTGCCTGCAGGATTTTGACCACTTGCCGGGTAGTTATCTGGATGACAGCCTGTCGATAGAGGTATTGCGCGGGTTTGATCAGCTGGTGTTTGCAGCTGGTGCGGATATTCGGCTGTTGCCGCCGGGGGAAGATGAGGCTGTCTTTTTTGAGCGGGTCAATACACAGGCAATCCCGCAGTTTTTCCAGCGTGCGAAAGACGCCGGTATATCGCGTGCCGTGTATATCGGCACCTATTATCCCCAGATCGTCCCCGAAAGAATTGAGGACAGCGCCTACGTGCGTTCCCGTCACCTGGCCGACGAAGGCCTGCGAGCACTGAACTGCGATACGTTCACAGTCTGCAGCCTGAACGCGCCCTTTATCCTTGGCTACGTGCCGGGGATTGAATTGCCGCACCTTCAAGTGCTGGTGCAGTACGCCGCCGGACGTCTTGAGGGAATGCCGCTGGTGGCACCGGCAGGTGGGGTAAACCACATCACCAGTCAGTCAATGTCAGAAGCGATAGCGGGCGCGCTCGAGCGCGGTGTTGGCGGCAGGGCGTATCTCGTCGGTGATGAAAACCTCAGTTGGAAAGAGTACCTTCAAATGTACTTCGAGGCAGTGGGGAATCCGGTGGATCTGGAAGTCTCAACGGACGAACACCCGCTGTTCCCCGATATTATTTTGTATGCCGGGCGCAATGCTGTCATTCGTTATGAACCAGAGGGCAGTGAGCTGGGCTACAGTCGCAATCAGGTGAGGGCGAGCATTGACGAGTTAGTGCAAGCCTATCTCTAGTGCAGCCCGTGCAATGCCAGTAAACAACCGTTAACACCAGCAGGAGCATATTCAGTGAATTCGTTAAGCGATAGTGTATTGCGGGAAACAGCAGACAAGCTGATTGCAGCCCATGAAGAGGCTTGCCGTACCAATGACTGGATATTTTTTGTCGACGAAATCTATGCGCAGGACTGCATCTACACCTGTCAGTACGCCGGTGTGATGGATGTTACTGCCAACGGCATAGATGAGATCAAAGCCACTCACTACGGCCGTGACATGAACGTCGGCTGGGAAGGCTGGACGTTCCCGTATATGGGGGTTTACACCGGTACCGACAACAATCTGATTACCCATTGGATGAACCGCGGCCCGGGTACTCGTGCAGATGGCAGTTATTTCGAATCGCCGGGTATTTCATTTCTCACTCTGGATGGGCAGGCCCGCATATGCCGCCAGCTCGATATGTTTGATTTGGCTCACCAGATGAAACTTTGTGATGATCTTGAGGATGCAGGCTTGCTGTCGTCCCAGCTCAAGGAGCAGTGGGTACTACCCATGAAGAAAAAACTGGAGGCTCAGCTCGCCAGAAATCGCTAGTACGGGGTGTTGGGTAACTAGCGTTTTTGTCCGGCTGTCTCCCGCGCCGGAGATTCCATTGCCGTTGCACAGTGTTTATCATAGTGAAGCGGTTTGTCGCCGCAGCAGGATTCAGAAGCGAGAGGGGATCATGAGGCTCAGGATTTGGATGTCGACTATCAGCGTCTCACTGACGCTGGTGTTGTGGTCTTTGCCTGCCGCAGTGCAGGCGGCGGACATAAATCGACAATATGGTGTACGCGCATACGATAAAGTAGAAAGTTGTTACGCACTCAACCGCGCAGTGAACAGTGCCAAAAATGAGGATGACTGGTCTGCCTTGTACGGCTTTTCACTTTATACGATGGGTTACCTGACCGGTGTCAGCAGGCTGGCACATGATACATACGATATAGGTGGCCGCAAGAATACCAAAACGCTGATGGTGTGGTTGGAACAGTACTGCCTGGACAACCCGGATGAGAGTTTCGATTCTGCGCTTAGCCACTTGATAGCCGAGATGTACCCGCAGCGCACTATCCAGGCCCCCAACTAGCAGGTTTACCCTTCAGGCACTGGCAGCGAGCGCTGCCTCATTGCCGTCAGCGCGCTGGTATACCCGGTTACTAGTTTGCTTCGTAACGATCCGGGATGCCGTCATCGTCGGAGTCGGGATACGTCTCAGGTGGCGCTGCGTAGGCCAGTTCGTGAGTCGCGATGATATCGCTGGCAATGGCCTTCAGATCGGTGGTGTAACCCGTGTTGTAGTTGTAATTACTCAAGTCGACGCCGTAGATCGCCTCCAGCCACAGTAGACTGCTGAGCTCTATCAGGATATCGCCGGCATGCCCGAGGTTGTCAGTAAACAGCGCGCTGTTTGCGCTGCCCTGCAGTGTGGCAACGTCGCCGTTGCTGGTTAGGGTGCCATCGGCATAGAGGTTGCGTAACTCCACCGCACTTTGCCCATAGGGAATGCAATAAAAATCCACGCCCGGGAATTCCTCACGCAGTGTATCTATGAAAGCGTGGCTGATCTGGGGATGGAATGTGTCGTAATCACTTTCGTATTCTGCGGCGGTAACATCCGCTGGGTAGATGTTCCAGGGTAGGGCGATAAAAAACCGTGTATCCGGATTTTTGCTCAACGCGTATTCAACCCAGTTTCTGTAGCCATCGATGGTCGGATAGGAGGGGTAGTAGGTCATTCCAACAAGGTCGATGTCGCCGCTATCCAGTTCTGCCTGTATCTGTGGTCGCACTGTATTATTGTTCCAGAACGCCATTGGTGCACCATTTGAGCCACCTGCTGAAAAATGGATGGTTTCATGGTCAGTAAAGCCTGCGGCGTGTGCATGGCCCTCCAAATTCATTGCCATCGGATTGAAAAAGCTATGGCCGAATGACACCATTTTGAAGCCGGTATTGACTTTGGGCCGGAAAATGGCCTGCAGCGGCGGCAGTGTCTCGAAGTAAAATTTCTTTACCACCCCTGCGGTAACATTAAACGAACACTCGTTGGTGGTCGCATTGTCACAATAGTTGCCCCAGCGACGAAATTGGGCATCTGCCCGTGGCACTGCGGTATACGTTTCATCGTAGGCCCCGGTCACCAGATTTTCGCTGCAGTTAGTCAGGCCCTGCTGGTAATCTTCCAGATAGCAATCGCGCGTAGCGGTGTAGGAAACGACGTCCCCGGCGCCCTTGCCACGGATTTCTATCGGGTGACTACAGGCATAGGTGACAGAAAGAATGGCAAGTATGCTTAGCGGTTTGATGAAATTCATAAGGTCTTTGCCCAGAAAATGTCGTAAACGTTGCACTCAGTCTACCATTGCTGCGAATTAATTCCCCTGCGAATTATCCGGTAGATACGTTTGAAAGATATCGCCAAGCTGCGCGTTGTTGTGTGCCGGGACTCTGTAGTAGGTGCGGATGCTCACAGAGCCATCATCACCAAAACGGTAGGTTTCCAGGCTGAACTGCACTTCGGCACCGTCTGGCCCTTCGAAATGATTCTCCAGGCACCAGGCGACTTCGTTGGCGCAGACAAACAGCGTGCCCGGTTGAATGCGGAATTTGACGCGTGGTTGGAACAAATCCCAGGAGTCTTCACAGCATTCCTTGAAACCACGTTTTTCCGGCGTTCCCACTGGGTCCAGCATACGAAACTCGCCGCTCGCTACCGAGTGCCAGTTTTCGACCCAGGCGCTCTTGTCGCCGGCATTCCACAACTGCGGGTAGTTTTCAGCCCAGTTTAATAGGGCCTTTTTGCTGGGGTAGGACATAGCTTGTCGCCTCTGTTGCAATTCAGATGAGTAGTTCTGGCCTAGGGTGCGTTGGCAGGATCATAGACCCCGGGTGTGCCATCGTAACCATCGCCATAGCAGGGTGTAGCGCCACATACATTGATTATCTGTCCGGTGCGCCAGAACGTTGCTTTCTGTACCCAGGCATTGTCCTCGCGCATCGGCATACTATGCGTGTCGTAACCGAGGTTGCGGGGCAGGTTTTCAAGCCTCTGCAGTGGCGTGCCATCGTGACCATCGATGGGGAACGGGCCTGAATCCCAGTGCATTACTGCATTGCCCTCATAGGGGTAGGTGGTAATGGGCTCAATTCCGATATAGGGCTCTGCGGCAATGTGGCGCCCCGGCACAATGCTGGGATTGTGGCGTCGTACGCCCAGTGAGCGTTGCATGAATTCGGCAGCCGTTTCGGTCAGTATCTGGTCGCCGATGGGTGAGTTGATGAGGATGCGGCTGAGTTTGGTATTCCCGGGCAGTGGGTCACGCGAGATATGGTTGGCATAGCCGTTACTCTCTGCGCGGTCCCATAGCCCCTGTATCAGGGAGAGTGCCAGGGTCTGTACCAGCGGACTCGGGTAGGCGGGATCAAATGCTATCGAAAAAGTGCTNCAGACGTTGGACCTCTGGATAAGTAGACTCCAGTTCATCCCGGCAAGATCCAGCGTTGCATAGTCAAAGTGCGGGCTCAGTGCCGTGAGCGAACCCCCGTACACTGAACCCATCGATATGCCGTTGTACTGTACGACTCCTGTCTTGAACAACACATTCCCACTGCCGTCCTGGAAGGCCGCTAAAGTCTGGAAGCCACCGGCATTGACGATCGCCTCTGACAGGAAGATCTTGTTCAGGAGCGCTTGCTGAATCCTGTCAGGCAGTGTCGGAAACAAGCTCAAATCGCCGAGGAAGCTGAATACGGTACCAATGTCTGGCTCTGACATGCCCCACCAATCCATGGAGCAGAAAATGGCATTGGCGATCTGCGCACCTTCGCCTGTCTGTGTGGCGATGCTGCGGTCACCGAGCAGACCATGCCCTACGACGACAGCGCGTGTATCGGTATCGCCGTCGGCGGCATCATCCATCGCAGCCTGTGAAATGGCGCACAAAAAGGGCACGTCCACCGTACCGTTCCCATTGAACTGTGTTGGCAGCGCATCGGGATCATCACTGGCAAAATTCATCCGGGAGCCTGGCCCCGCTGCAGCGCTGTCGAGGAAGTTGGGAACAGTGATTGTGCCCTCGACAATACGCGCTATATCCGCATCTTCTGCCGGCGTGTTGTTTGTAACGGAGTCAATGATGACAACCGGGGAGCTTCCAGCAAGAGCCGCCAGGCTGGTGTCGCGCATATGCAGTGCGCGAGCTGTGGTGTTCTCCGTCGACATGGTAGTGAAATCCCAGGCCTGGTAGAGCGCCTCACGTGCAATACCGGTGTCTTCCAGGCTGGCAAAGAGTGACTCAAAATGCGCGCGGCGGGATTCAAGTGCGGGTATGTCAGAGGGAATCGCCTCCTGGTACACGCGAAACGCAGGCTCAGGCGTGAGCCGTTCGCCGTCGGCGTCACGCAGGTTTTGCAGTGCGACGATATAGCGTTGGCCATTCTCCAGTGCCTGTGCAGCGTGAATGATCAGCGCTTGGGGCTCACCGGGTGCCGGGTTCTGGTCGAGTTCCGCCCAGATCATCTGGCGCTCGCCGGTCTGGGCGTGCAGTAGCTGAATGGGTGCTTCCGGGTCCAGAGAGGCGCCCATATCCACGATCGATGCGGCCCCGGTCACAGCGAGATCGATACCCTCGACCCGTGTTATCAGCGTGCCTGCGATGGAAAATCCGTCGCTGCGGTTAAACTCGGTGGGATCTATCGCCTTGCCTTTCTGGTTGGTGGGCATGGCCATGACATCAAAATTGACGCGCTTCCCGGTCGGGGTGGCGGGGTCATCGCGCATAAAATAGTCATTGGGGTAGGGGAGGAGGCACAGATCCGTCTGGGTAATATCGCAGTAATCGGCTTCTGAGACATCAATGCTCGCCGGGTCGACACTGTAAGTGGGCGTATCCACCGGAGGTGTAACCACCGCATCGGCTTGATCCGAGGTGTTATTGCCGTTCGAGCAGGCGGCCAGCAGTACGAACAGCGGAAGTATCCGCACCAATTTCATCGGCATCATGGGCACTGTCTCCAACAATTTATAATCTTATTCTGTGGGGCCTATTCTATTGGTGTGAGAGTAAAAACTCCAATGGGGATAAAGGGGGCAAATTGAGCGTTAACCGGAACCCGTTAGCGCTACGTTTACGGCCCCAGAAATGACGGTGCTACGCGATGTGATGTTCTGCCACTCTGTGGCGTATGGTAGCCATGCTACTCTAACGCCATCAGTTTCTCATTGTTCCCAGCGTCTTGCGCTTCAGTTTTATCTCCTGATTGATGGTATCGATCTGCTCTTCGGTTAGTGTATTTTTGATCGTGATCAAGAGCTCCAAATGCGCCAGTTTGAACCGGGATTCCAGGGCCAGTACTTTTTCGGCCAGTGCCAGCGACTCCTCAGTGTTAATGTTGTATGTAGAAAACGCTTGCTGCAATTTCTGCTGCTCGCCTTGCATTGTCCACTGTAAATCAGCGACATTTGCCTGGAAATTCGTTACCGCATCGACAATTGTCTTGCGTTGAGCCGGTGTGATGCCGAGACGATCCTGGTAACGCATGAGGATATCTGGCGGATACAGCCCCATTTTGAGTGCCTCGCGTTTCACCTGAACGCTGCGTGTCATGTCAGTCTGTGCCACGGTTGTCTGACTCGCGGCGCCCAGACTAAAACAGGCTGCAATCATCAGTAAGTGAATTGGTTTCATCGCTAATTCCTCCAAATATCCGTATGTTCAATTTGTACTTTGCAGATCGCCAGCCATTGTATCCGTCTCATAAATCTCCGGAAGATCGGTCACGCCGGGCAGCGTGCCGGGGGAGACAGATAACAGTGAGTCGGTAGCAGGGCTGCTGGCGTTCATTATTTCTGCATATAACTGTGCTGGATCCTGTGGTGCAGGCTCACGAGTGAGTAACAGCATAAGCGCCGCCAATACGGCGATCGCTGCGGCCACTTTCGGCGTGATGCGATACGTCGTTTGGTCGCCAGGTAATGGATCTTGCTGTGAGCGTGCTGCCGTGTCGGGAAAGTCTGGCGCCTGTGCTATCTCTTGGCGACGCATCTCTGCGAAAAGGTGTTCCAGGCTCTGCTTGGCGGCGGTATCGTGTTTAGGGTGCATCTGTGTCGTTCTCCGTCAGTATCTGGAGCAGCCGTTCCTTGCCGCGGTGATAGTGAGTTCTTGCGGAGCCCACGGTGATTTGCACGGTTGTCGCAGCTTCCTCCAGCGACAACCCGCTGTAAAAAACCAGGTGTAGTACTTCCTTCTGTCGCTGTGAAAGTTGTAGCAGGGCATTCTGCAATTTCTGCGACGTTTGATTGTTGTGCAACGCCTCGGTCATGGTGCTGTTCTGGCCGGAAGCTGGCTGCCCGGGTTCCGCATCATCGGCGACAAGACGCAGATTAAGTATCGAGCGTCGTTTCTGGGTTCGTAGTACATCCGCTGCTACCCGCTTTATAACAGCGAAAAACCAGGTTCTAAGGGTGGCAGTTCCTTTGAAATCAGCGCGCCCATCCAGCACTCGCAAATAGGATTCTTGTAATACATCTTCAGCGAGTTCGCGGTGCCAGGCGCAACAGGCCAGCGCCCAACCATAACTGTCGGTATGCAGGGCTTTCAGTTGTTCGAGTGTCGACACAACAGACTTTCTCTCACTGAGATGCGCACAATTGTACCCCGCAACGTCACCGGGAAAATACACTGTGGGTTTTTGTGCCGCTCATACAAAAAGGTTCAACCCGCCAGCAGTGAAGTTTGCCAGCCCGGGCAGGGCCGTGTTCAGTTCCTGCTGGTTGAGACCGAACCAGCTTCCCATCGGAGCGGCGAACTGTTCCACTGAGAGGGAAGGGATCAAGCGGCCATTGCCGGCATCCTGGCTGTGCTCGAGTTGCGATACTGGGATATCGCCATAGATTTCGCCACCTTTGACGGCGCCCCCAACAACGAAGTGATGGCTTCCCCATCCGTGATCCGTGCCATCACCATTTACTGTTAGCGTCCGTCCGAAATCTGCTGCAGTGAACGTAGTTACCTCATTTGCGACACCCAGCTCTTCAGTAGCTGAGTAAAACGCACTGATGGAATCACTGATATCCTGCTGTAAGCCCGGCAGGTCTGCCGCTTGTGTTGAGTGTGTATCGAACCCGCCTATCGATACAAAAAATACCTGTCTGGAAGCGCCCAGTGTGTCGCGTACTGCGATAGTTTGAGCTACGGCGCGTAACTGCGCGCCCAGGCCGCTAGTGGGGAAGGGCGTATTGATCGCAGTACTGGAAAGCAGGGCATTGCCCAAGGTGTCGTTGGCCGCCAGAGAGACCCTGCTGAGATTGATAACGTCCCTCTCGAACAGGTTGCTGCGGTTGGCACCTGTAGAATCAAAGTGATCCCGTAATAGTGATCCCAGTTGCGCCGGAGCTGCTTCAATTAGGCGAATAGCTGGCACGCCGTCGGCGCTTATCTGAAAGGGTGAGACGCGCTCCCCAGTGAGGAATACGGAGTTGCCTGCCAGTGAAATTTGAGAGAATACGCTCTGCAGGTTACCCGTCATTGTGGCATCGCCAAAGCGTCCGCCCCAGCCCAATTGTGAGCCTTCGGGGGCGAATGACATCCAGGTGGACTGTTGGTCGTTATGGGAGAAAAGGCGAGCCGGAAGCTGGGCCGAGTTATTGTAAAACCCTGCTCGATCTGTAGGTTCGGTCAACGGCCCCACATTGCCAACTATGGCCGCGCGCCCCTGCGTAAACAACGTGTGCATGGCACTCATCTGCGGAGGCAGTGCAAACTGCCGAGCGCCGAAGGTGTTGTTCAGCGGTGTTAACGCCAGCAGGGATTCGCGCGTACGGGTGGAGCCCCCCGGCAGTGCGGCATAGGTGTCCAGCAGCGGTGCGCGAATATCCGCATAGTCATTGTAGGAGGCCGTGTCATAGGGCAATACGGTGTCATGGCAATCCATTCCGCCGAACAGGAAGACGCATACCAGAGCGCGGTAGCCGGAGGTGTCTGCGGCCTGCGCATTGAATCCCGCTAGTGACCCGAGTATGGAGCCACCGGACATCGTCATAGGTAGTGCCAGGGATGATTTCAGAAAACTTCGTCGATTTTGCATAGTCAGTATCCTGTTTGGTTTGCGCCTAGCGCAACACGATGTATTCGGGAGATGTCATCACTAATACACTGGCCAAACGCACTCGTAGCAACAGATCTTCCTCTGTGTCAGAACTCAGGAGATTCAGAAGATCGGTGATTCGCGCGCGCGTTTCATCCTGCAGGGTGCCGTATGTCAGGAGCAGATCGAGGTTGTCTAACAGCGCTTGAGGGTCGGCCGCCAACTTAATCTGGGGGGAGTAGTTCGCGACATAAGTCGGCGGTTGGTCGGCATCGATTTTACGTGATAAGCCAAATGCAAATGTCGTCAGGAAGTTGGGATATCCGACCAACGTACTGGCGTTGGTAATCTGCAGTTCTGGCGCTGTGAGCCCGGCGGCGCCAGTTTCAGTGCCGGGTGCGATGTATCCTGGACGATAAAAGTTGAATACCGAAGGCGAACGGTAGGCCTGCTGGCCCAGTGCTTCCGGCTGATTGGTATTGCGCAGTAAGAACTCATTGGCGGCATCAGCACTATTGATCTCGAAAGCGCGCGCCCAATGTGTAAAGCGCAGCACCGGTTCACGGAGTTTGCCAAACTGGGGACTATTAGCAGAGTCTGAGGAGCGTGCCTCCTCATCCATCAGTATTGCGGCAATCATGGCTTTCAGATCGCCGCGTTCACCACTTCCCACTACCGTGCCCGAGGGCAATGGGTATTCGCCGCTGTCGAATGCAGCAGCCACCCGGGTGATGTAATCTGCGCTGGGGGCGCTTGTGACAAAGCGCTGAATCATTTGTCGACCCACGAAAGGCCCGACATTCGGGTGATTGAAGATACCGTCAAGCGCCAAATTGATGCTTTCGTCTCCGGGCGTATTCTCTGCAATGGTAATCGTCAGGAATTGCTTGGCTTCCTCTGAGTGAAATTGATCAAACATGGTAAGCGCAGAATAGTATGCCGACGGGGAAACGCGCCGAAACGGTGTTTGAAAATTCGGCGCGACTAAACTCAGCCCGGTGAATACCTTGGCCAGTTCAGTGATGTCATCGTTGTCGTACAATTCCACCTCGCTCCCATCCGCCCCGATGGCGGGGGTGCCGTCCGGATTAAGCTCAAGCAGTCCGAGGGTGAACAATTGCAGTAGCTCGCGGGCATAGTTTTCGTCGGGTACACGCCTCAGAACGGGATCGGCTTTTTCATTCCTCAGGTAGGTCAAAAATACTGCCATCGCCGGCGAATAGGTCACGTTTTGCAACAGATCGCGGTAATTGCCGAAGGCGCCTTCTGTCAGTATGTCTGCGTAGTGCGCTAATGACTGGGGTGCCCGCCCCGCATTGCTGTCGCCGGAGACTACCAGTATCTGTGACAGGGCAAAGGCCATGCGCTGACGAAGCTGATCGTCGCCTTCGATAGCCGTTTTCCAGAAGGAATCAGACGGGAGAAAGACCAGCTCAGGCAGGGGCTGACCATTGTCTCCCAAAAAGCTACCATCTTCGGGGAAGTGTGACAGCACCTCCTCAAGATGCAGCGACGCGGGTTTTTCAAACTCGTTCAGCAACCACTGTTCTAAACCCAGCGATACCAGTTCCTCGATGTCTGACTGGGTTGGTCCGAAGGTGGCCTGACTGAGGAATCGACTAGCTTCCTCCTCAGTGATTAGGTCGGGCTGCGGTGTTACCACAGGTGGGTCCGTGGCCAGTGTGTCACCGGACTCTGATGAAGACCCTCCGCCACCACAGGCGAATAGTAGCAGCGTGGAGACCAGTAGTAGCGCGGCTCTGAGATACAGTGGGCTGAAAGGGCGCATGCTTTCCCCTGATAGGTGACTTTCTACTTAGTCGTTCAGGGAATACGTTTATATGACAGGATACGTAGAAAAAACTGCTTTTTTTTACGATCACTGACTCGTCAGTAGTCTGGCGCTGTAAGCTGCTATGTAATCAACACAGAGATGATTGGGTTTAACAGCAGCACAACGCCGAGCAAAGTGAGCATGATTGTATGTTGCAGTCAGGAACACGCGTGAAAGCGGAGTTGCCAGCCTGCTCGCGTTCCTGTTGTGATAGGTTTGGCGAGAGGGTAGCGCCATAAGTGTCTGAGTCCTGCCTATTCAGCCTCATAGTCCAGGATAAACTTGGTCACAAACACCGATTGCCCATGCTCTTTGTGACTCCATTGGAGCAGCTCGGTAATGGCTTCCATCACGGTCAGGTACTCGCCAATAATGACGGTTGAGGTGGAGCCCGGGTTGACCCGAAGATTCTGTCGGGATTGCAGTTTTTCGATAAAGCCTTCTACCCGATCTTTGAAGTTCACGTGAAGCGGATACATACTGATATCAACTGTGACGAGCATGGTGTTGTCCTCTGATTGGAAATACTGATTCAATGGTGTGGTCAGGCTCTGGGTTGCGACTGCGCCAAATGAGCCGCCAGGCGGGCCGCAATCGCGACGATGGTGAGCGTGGGGTTGGCGTAGCCAGTCGTGGGAAATACCGCAGAACCGGCGATGTAAAGATTCGCCAGACCGTGTACCCGACAATCTCGGTTGACGACACTGCTGCGCGGTGAATCTCCCATGCGGGTGGTGCCGTACTGATGGTTGCCACCGTGCAGAAATTTACCGCCAGCCTCCGGGATGGACCATTGTTCAGGGCCTGACTGAACACGGCCTATGCCATTGCGCGCTATGCTGCCGCCGAGCAGTCGCATGCCGTTCTTCATACTGGTTCGATCCAGTTCGTTAAGGCGCCAATCCATGACCGCCCGGCGCAGCCCGAGCTGATCACGCTCTTCAGCGAGCATTATTCGGCTGTCCCTATTCGGTGCCTGCTCCGCTCGCACTTCCAGTGGCGCATAGAGCGTCTGCGGGTTCGCTTGTTGCGTCAGCAGCGATTCCAAATCATGCATGTATTCAGGCACTTCACCCACTTCACCGACGCGCGCGGCGGGTACGCCCTGTAAAGCACGACGAACTATGGCTGGCAGGGCGCGCAGTAGTGCCTCCCTCTCGCCTGGGGCTTGCTGCTCCATTACAAAGAAGTGAAAGTTGAGCAGTTCTTGCTCACTGGCCGCACGCGGATTGATCGCCGTTAGTATTGCCACTTTACTGGTATTGGTGCGGCGTAAACGCTGCTTGGCTGCGGCATTGAACATCAGTAAACGTGGGCCATAGAAGACCGGGTGTTGCAGGAAGTTGCGACCGACCATGTCATGGTTGTTCCCCAGACCGGCCGTGTGCACGCCGTTGGCATTCAACAACAGCCGTGCAGTTTGTATCGCGCCTGCTGCAAGCACAAAGCGCTGCGCCACTACCTGGAAGCGTTTGCCTTGCAGCGTTGAGACTTCAAGTGCAATCACACGCGCGCCTGTATCATCCGTCACGATATCGATGACTGTTGAATCCAGAAAGGTTCGAATGCGGGTGGATGATTCCAGCTGCGGACCATAGCGCGGGCCAAAGCGCACCGGTGAACTGTCGTAGTAGAAAACGGCGTTCTGAAAATCCCTATCCTCAAGCAGCGGCCCCTTATCGGCACCGCTGGAGCGCAGCCGGGCGAGATCGTATTCTGCTGGTGGCAGCTCAAGAATCCTGTGGGCGGTATCGTAGTGGGGTAGCAAATCGTTCAATCCGATAGGCCAGCCACTGCCGGGAACCCAGTCGCGTCGCTCCATGTCCACTGCATCAAGCCGCCTGCACAAACCTCCCCAAAGGGCGCTGGTGCCGCCGAGGCCGCGTACCCGGTTGGTTACGCTGGGGTCCGTTCTGATGCCAATCTGTGGTGTTTCGTTGAGTGCTGTATGCGCTTGATCGGGCATGCGGTCACCGCTTTCAAGTAACACGCAATCAATGCCCTGGCGCTCCAGTTCAAGCGCGACTGTCATGCCGGCGGGGCCAGAGCCGACAATGCAGATGTCGGTGTGGATTTGCCCGGGTGTGTTGTCGCCGGTCGTTATCATGCGGTGGCAACTTCGCGCAGACACATCGTTGCTCGGCGCCTGTACCCAGGCTTGATTCCAAAGCTACTCACAGCCGTCATACACTTTGGGTGTAAATATAGACGCACAAGCGAAGCTCCGTCTCTGCAAGCCACCAGCCATCCACCTGCACCAAACGGTTGGCTTCCAGGTCGTCACTTATCATCGCGCGCAGGCGGGGTGCCCATTGCTCTTTCGACGCAGGCGGTGTGCCGCGCCAGAGCTCTGCGGGGTTGGCAAGGGTATCGGCAAAACGCTCGCCGATTCTGCGGGCGGCGTAGCTATTGGCCAGCGGGCTGTTGCTCTCGAATACGTGGTCGAGCAGGAGTAGGGCGGAACCACCGGCAAGCGTCGCAGAGCCTGCGATAAGTACCCCTCGCCGCGTGAACCGGGCAGGGCGACTCATAACTTAAATCCGTTGCGCTGTTTCATGGGCATGGTGTAGTGGCACTGGTTAGGCTACCAGGGCTGCGTATCTCCATCACGATCGAGGAAGCGTCCGGTATCCTCGAGTGTCAGTCCGTCAATGGTTTCGATCATTGCAGCGACAACCACCGCTGGGTCGAGCTGGCCCTGCTGACGGTTCTTTTCATTCTTGCCTGTCCAGGTCCAGCCGGGCTCAAACATCACAACAGTGATGCCGGCTTTGCTGGCAGTGGGCACCATCGTGACCATCAGGCCATTGAGTGCCGATTTACTCGCCCGGTACCACATATTGCCGGAGTGGGGTGGGGGGCGTGACACCCTGCCGGAGCTGGAGCTGATGTTGACGATCTTTTTGAGCTTACTGGCTTCGACATGAGGGAAAAAGGCTTCGGCAACTTTAATGGGCCCGAATGCATTCACGCGCATGTAACTCTCGGATATATCGTGGTTCAACGTACCGAATGTCTGCGCCGAAGCAGGGTCTCCGGTTGACATAATCCCGGCATTGTTGATCAGGAGATCGATCGGGGTGCCCTGCAATTTGGCTGCCAGTGCATCGATTTGATCATGACGCAGCACATCCAGTGTCTCTACACTGACGTTGTCATACTGCTCGCTCAGCGCTTTGAGGCTGTCTGGCACCGTGTCTCGCCGGTGCGTTGCGATCACCGTCCAACCCTTTGCCGCATACTGGGTGGCGAATTCCAGCCCAATACCCCGGTTAGACCCGGTGATCAATACGGTGCCCACTGGGGCCTCTGTTACCCGATTGTTTACAACCACGACGGTAGCGACTGCCATGAGGGCTATGAGCAGGACTACTGCGATTGTGATCTTAAGATGTCTTGATGTCACCGCAAAAGCCCCATGTAGCCGTGAGTATATCCGTGAGTGGTGGTCGCAATTCTATCGTAACAGCAAGCAGGCTATTTGGCTTCGGCGTCGACGGCCGCTTTTACAGCTCTGTAGAATGCCTCGCGCTGTGCGCCAACAGTCTCGTAATCAGTGGCCCTGGGCCAGTTGCTGTTGGATGCGATCACAAGGTTCCGCGCGGGATCAATAAAAATGCCCTGACCAAAAATCCCCTGTGCTGCAAAACTGCCGTCATCGTATGTCCACCACTGGTAGCCGTAGCCTTTGCCCGGGAACCCTATGTCCGCCTGCTTGGTCGTTGCTGCGGCTAGCCAGTTGTCGGGAACCACGGGTTTACCATCTACCTTCGCGCCGCCGAGGATGAACAGCCCGAAGCGTGCAAAATCGCGCGTTGAGGCCTGTATACAGCAACCACTGACTTCATGCCCGGTGGAACCTAGCAACCAGCTGGCATCCTGTTCCATGCCGAAGGGCGCCCAGACTTTTTGCGAAAGGTATTCTGATAATGTCTTGCCGGTGGCGGAGCTGACCAGTACACCGATCAGGTTGGTTTCGCCTGTCTTGTACACCCAATCTCTACCGGCGGGGGCTTCGCGGGAAAGTTTGCGCATATAGCTGACGGTAACGTCGACGCCTGGCTCTGCCTCATGCTCATTGAATAGAGCCACATCGCTGTGCCTGTCTTCATAGTCTTCGTTCCATTTGACGCCCGATGTCATGGTCAGTAACTGTTCGATTGATACGTTATCGTAGACAGACCCTTTCAGATCGGGGATATAGTCGGAGACCTTGTCGTCAATGCTCTTGATATAGCCGTCTCGTATCGCTGCACCCACCAACGTTGAGGTGAATGATTTTGCCACCGAGAAGCTGGTCCACCTTCCACTGGCGTCAAAATCCAGCCCGTATTTTTCCAGGCGGACTTTGCCGTCCTGCACGATGATCAATGCCGCTGTGCGTTGTTCATCCATATAGGCATCAAAATCTGTGGCTATAGTGATTGGCTCACCCGGTGGCAGTGGATAAGGATTGTCTCCGGCCTTAATGATGCGGGCCTCAGATATTATCGGCACAAGGTCTAGCGCACGAAACAGCGCATCGCGTTGTGGTACTGTCCAGAACAATACATCGCGATCTGTGGGGAGGTTCGCGAGGATATT
This sequence comes from Halioglobus japonicus, assembly GCA_902705825.1. Classification (GTDB taxonomy): domain Bacteria; phylum Pseudomonadota; class Gammaproteobacteria; order Pseudomonadales; family Halieaceae; genus Marimicrobium. Next base: position 44,724 of record CACSIL010000045.1, read on the forward strand.
GCGTGTGTTCTTGTCGGCGCTGAAGTAGGCAATTGCCAAAGCTGCCACGATCACTACGAGTATTCCACTGATCCACTTCACCTGATGTACTCCCCAATATTTGTTGTATAGATAGCGTCACCACGGGCGCCAATTGCTAAAGCGATTCCCTATCGGAGAGCATAACCGTTGGCTGATTACTGAATACCCGGCCGTGAAAACAGTGTAGTTCGCTGTATTGTGCCACCATCGCAGAATGATTAATAGAAAGGGCGGCCAGTGTGTGGCACTGACAGTTTTCACTCGGCCTGTGGTGATTCTCCGTCATCGACCTCTGAGGAAACCGTAGGAACTTCCTATTACATAGACAGCCAGTCGATGACGAGAGCAAGGGGACGATAGACGCGCCCGGGATTGACGTTCAGATGGAAAAAAAAGATTAGCTGCCAAGCACCGGCAGTCCATCCTTAATCCTCTGCTTTCTATTGTTATCCTGTGCCTCTGCAATATAGGCTAGAGATCGCACAACATTTTGAATAGATGTGCCATCTAGCGCTGTAGATCGATCGGGTGGCGTTAGCTGACTCCACACACCAATGACTTGTGGGGCTGGAGAACGGAAAACCTGAGTGTTCGCACTACAAAATGAGCTGGCTGAGGAAGAAGAGCTCTGCGAACTACTCGAGGAGCTGGAAGAGAAGCAAAGAAAGCCACCTGAAGAGCTTTCTACTTGTGATTGCGAGGAGCGTGCAACGGCAGTCGCGCCCGCATTAGTGGTTACTTTGATTGTGACATCCTTTGCGATCAACAGCGATACAGGGTAGCTTGGCAGTGTATTGTCGAATAAGTTTGGGTCTCCTGGCGGGGTCGAGCCAGGTGTTGCAGCAGAGGCGGATTCAGGGAATGTTCCGTCAACAGTCGGATCGCCAAACAAGTCTATTGTGGTTAGTTGCTCAATGCTCGCACCATCAAGCTTACCGATATTAGTAACAATTCCGCCTGTTCTCATAAGCTCAGATGACATATCAAATATCTCGGGATGCATCCAGGGGCGTTCAATATTGATCTTCATACATAACATGCCAATTTGAATTTCAGAATTGGCGTTTGCGGCGTTGCTCATATAGTTGCTGGCTGCGCTATGTTTCTCGCCACCACCGCTGGCCAAAAAGAGATTGAGTCCCCAGCTGGAGTTGGATGACGATGCACTTTGATTACTCTCTGACTTCATCATACTGGTACTGACTGTAGTCTGAACAGCATCCCATACATCACAGGGAATCGACTTTGTTGGGTCTGATGGATCAGGCGTCGTCAGCCCAACGGGGAAAGTACTGGAGCTTGATGAGTCCTGTTGTTTTGCCGAGGAGGCAGAAAATTCTGCCAGTTGCTTTTGGAGTGCGCTGGCAGCCTCTTCAACCCTCGACGCCATCGGAAGGATGATTTGTTGGACTTGCTCATCATTTGAGTCCTTCGCCAAAGTTGCTGCGGTTGTGGCCAAATTGACACCTGCGGCCAACATTGATTGTTGCCCTTGGTTGATGGCTTTCATGTCTTTGCCGACATCATCGACCAGCTTGTTAAGCGCGTCAGGATTGGCACCGCCGCCGCCCCCAGGTTCACCTTCAATGTCTGTGAGTTCTGCGGGGGATACTGAAACCGGTGTATAAGTTGGTATTGATTTCGGTCCCATGGAAAGTTGAAAATAGTCGAGAGATTTTCCAGTACTTGGAAATTCCAAAGCTGTCGCAGATTTTTCTGTGGGTGTGTTCCCGGATGCAACGGCTAGCCATGTCGATTGGCCTGATGATGTACTGTAGCTGGTAGAAACTGTACTTGCATCAGGTGGTGTAGATCCATGTGTGGCAAAAAAGACATCTCCCGCTGGACTATTGAACGCAGAGCAGTTGGAGCCGACTCGGCCTTCGGCGTCAGCGATATCATCTGGTGTTGGTGAGGCCACCTTGGTAGCTGTAGACAAAAGATCTCCCTTTTTTACCGTCCACATGGTAGTGATCAAGGCCTGTTGGGCATCGGTTGTTGTTTCCCAGTTCTGAGCAGCGGCATCACCAAGGTGGGTGAGCAGTAGCTTTCTTTCCGCGGCGCTCATCTGCTTATTCTTTTTTGCAAATATCGAAAAGGTGGAGATTTCTTCTGGGGCATCGTCACCTCCCATTGAAAAACCGCCGGTCTCATAGGCAATTACAGCTTTGGCCGCCGTAATAGTGCTATCAACATACGCGTTTTGCATTGCAACTTGAGCTGCGCGCTGGGCACTTAGAGCATCGTTGTATGCCTTGTTATCCTTGGCAATTTTCCCCTTCAGGTTTTCATTAAGAAATGTACAAGACTGCTGCAGTGAGGCTATCTGGTCTTGAAACCCCTGTATGCTATTACTCAAGGATGCCCCGATGAATTGCGGGTCAGCCAATAGATCTACAAAACTTGTCGTAGGTATTAGGTAGTTGCCAAAGTTATAGGGTTGACCCGTAGTGGGATAGTACTCAATACCAAATTGATGAGGGATTGCTGTCTCCAATTCTCGCATCTCTTGCTTTGCTTGCTCGAGGTAGGGCGCATCAGTGGTATCCAAAATGGCTAAGCAGTCATTCCATTCATTTAGCGGGAAGTACACCAATATATTGTCGTACTTCTCGTTGATGTCAGCTATATAGCCATTTGCGACGAGCTCATACCATTCAACATAGGTATTCCAGGCGTCCATGTATTTTGTGTCTCCCTTTTTTGTACCAACAAGGCCCAGTTCATCCATTTTTTCATACTGGATTTTACCCCAGTGTTTTTTTGCACTGATCCAGTCACCATTAAGCTGGTCGAATAGATCCATCAGGGTGATCCAGCGGCCGTCTGGAATCGCATTGTCAATTTTTCCTCGAGGCTGATAATAGATTTCTTGTTGTAGTGCATCTCTGACCTGCTGCTGCAATTCCGCTAGAGATGGATTTGTTTGTGGTGCCAATTGGCCTATAGCCTGCTTATAGCGATCGGCAGTACTTGTGCCATCTGGCTGAGTAATCAGCGCTGGTGGATACCATTGATCAAGTAGTTGCGAGGTAACAATGTCCGTTACCGGTGGGTAAACAGGGTTGGGATTGCTCGGGTCAGCGGCATCCCAGCTAAAGCGGCTATAATCGAATTTTGTGCCAGGCCAAACCAAACTGAATACTTGAGTCGGATTTGCATTGCCGTAGAGCCCTTCAAAGGCTTGACGGATGGCCATTGCCCCTGTTGGTGGTTGAAAGGAATAGCTACTAGCAACTGTCGCGTTGGTATCATCCGATTTGCCAGGCTTGGTTTGATCGCCGGGTGCCTGTTTACTATCGCTGGACTCTGAGACTCGAGCAAATTGCTCTTTGACTGCCTCCATCTCGTCTTCCAGTCTTTCTTCTGCGTTCTCGCCGTTATCTTTATTCAACATGTCAATTTCCTTATCGATTTTGGCAACGACTTGATTATGTACTCACAAAACCATCGTCGCTGCTGATCTTGAGAGTTGCTAACTAGAAATCCGGTATCGAAAATATTCTCTGCGTGTCGTTTGATCATTGAACTAGCGCAATTCACTTCGATAATGCGTTGTCCAAAGCATCTTCTGAATGTTCACTTACTTTGCAGAAGAAGTCAGATAAGTCGTCATTGTTCAATAGGCAGTTCCATTTTCTACCCTGAAAGTTATCGCCTGAGGTTCCAGTGTATTCGATTCCAGATTGGTCTATCTGAAATACTGGCCAGGACCTGCTGCCGAGGTATTCGAGCGTTTTTCTCGGGTTGCATAGGATGAGCTCGGGTTCACCACGAACCTGATCTCTGTTGATGATGTAGCCGTTGTATTGCAAAGGAGCGATTTTGTTACAAAAAGTAGTTGCAGCTTGATAATCACCATTTTCAAAGGATATATCGGTATATTTGGTAAAATCAGCGTGAGTCTCGCAGGTAAGCGTAGATACCATACTTTTCAATTTGTACTTGTGAAGATGCAATGATTTATCGGTTTGACCTATAAGATACCGGCTGCCGGCATGTACGGAGAATTCCCAACTATTCGTAAACCACGCTGGTCCATCAGGTTTTTTAGGATGAGCGAACGGGGGGGCAGGATTTAGCTCGGTATCTCTCCACGTGAAAATGCCGACCGGGGAGCCGTGATAATAGATCGTGCCCTCGGCAACTCTCCCAGTTTGGTCGCATTCGGCGATCGCGGGCGTATGCAGATTAAGCACCGTGAGTAGTGCTAATAATGCTGAAGTCCGTAAAGCCATCACCCTCTCCTCAAAGACTCAATTGCAAATCCGTTGCAACTAATTCAAGAATGTGTGGAATTGCTCTGAACCATCTTGCTAATTGATAAAGGAGAAGAAACTACAGATTCCAGTACACTTCCGTAACAACAAGGACTGTAGTGTCTTTGGAGTATAGATGCCTTGCTCAATAGCGCCAGTTTTTTTGGTGGTTCGAGATATTGCACACTTCCAGAAGATAAGATGTGTTGAGTTTCTCACTAGGTGATTCTGGATATTGAGCACAAACGCCTCTGTAGCTAGTTGCTGCCTTGCTCATGCTATCGAGAAAATATACTCAAGTTGCCGTAGCTCTCTGAGAGTACACCCGCTGCGCAAATCGTTCCCACGTTGAATGTGAAGCTAATATCGGGTGATTGTTTGTAAGTGGCGTTTTCAAAAATAGCGTCACCTGTGTCAGCACCAAAAACCTGCTCACTCGTCGAAAGTAACAATTCCAGGGTGTTGGCATTGAATATAACAAACTTCATGTTTTGGGCAGCTGCGTTATACGTGAGCTGGTCCATGCGATTTACCCACATTTCAGAGGAGACCATGAATGTGGTGAGGAAGCCTGTATTGCTAGCAGAATTGTCGATAAAAGGTTTAATACCATTGCTGCCTCCGCTGGCAATTAGTGCAGCTCCAGCAGTCTGTATGAAACCATACCCCAGAAGAAAAACAGCAAACACCAAACTACGCCGATTCCTTCTATGTATCCCCCCTCCTAATTGTTTCATTGCTCATTCCTTTGTTGGTTTTTGGGGTATATTTTTCCGTAGTATTGATGCGATTTTGGCGTCAGTGTATAGGAATCAATAATTCAGCGGCGGCTATGGGGTGTTGGAAGGTGTTGGGCAGGGGCGGAGCAAACACGCTGGCATAGCGGTGAACGCATTGATCCCTGTTTTGAGTGAGGCAGGGCGGTAGCCTGATTGTCATCGACTGGATTTTTCTCGGTCCAGATAGTTTGTTTGGCAGAACAGCGTTCAGACGTAGGATGTTTGCCAAGGCGTGAAACCCAGGTTAGCCAGTTGCCTTGCAGACACTGGTCGCTTTATGGCCTCCAGCGTTTGTTGTACTTTATCCCTATCATTCAATCGCCTGCTGTAGATCCAGCCCGTATCATCGCCGCCGTGGATAATGATTCGGCTATAGTCTTCATCACCTGGTAGCTCTGCACGGTATTCATCGACGTAAACCCAAACATTGTTACTGACAAAATAGCGGCCCCAGTGTTGGTCGGCCTCCCAAAATTCATCGAGGTGAATAAAATCTCTGGGGGTTTTGTGGGAAAGCATTGGAATCCAGTCTTTAGGGTAAATTGGTTAGAGCATTCAACGGGCAGTGTGCATCACTATTGACACAATGAGGTAGATGCTGAAATACCAGACACCCGTCATGACAATGCCAGCGATGATGAACTGTTTCGCCTTCCCATGTGTAAAATCACGCTTGCGGTTTTTAGAGCTTTGTACGCCATAAAAGCAGGCCAGAATACTGGCGAATACCTGCGGCAGGCTTACATTGCTCTGGTCGTTCTGTGTCTTTGCATTTTTTGACTCTTCGGTCTGTTCCATATTTGCGTCTCAGAGCTGTTTTACGATGCTTGTAGCTTATAGGCGCTGCGAAAATCAGTACAGAATCAGTAATTGATAAAAAAACCATATCAGATTAGGCTCACAGCATGAAACGCTACGAGCAGTTGGCCGATGTGGTGGCACAGATGATACGGAGCGATGTGCTGGCCCCGGGAGATAAAGTCCCATCTATACGGCAAGCCAGTGCGCAGCACGGTGTGAGTCCCTCGACAGTCTTCCAGGCTTATTATCTGTTGGAGAGTCGAGGGCTTATCCGCGCGCGAGAGCGGTCCGGATACTACGTCAGCGAGAATGTGAGAAAACTTCTCCCCGAACCCGCGCCGTCTCTGCCGATATCTTCCTCGACGGAAGTCTCGGTCAACGACACGATCTTTTCTGTGCTGGATGCGATGCAGCACCCAGAGCTGGTTCCGCTTGGTGCGGCATTCCCGTCATCTGAGTTGTTCCCTCTGGACAAACTGTCCCAGTCACTGCGCCGTGCCAATCGCGTTGGAAATTCAGCTGGTGCAGACACCAATCTATCGCCGGGTAATGAGCTACTGCGTCGGGCGATCTCGCGGCGGTATATGACAGCGGGTGTTCCTGTTTCACCTGAGGACATCATTATTACCAACGGTGCATTGGAGGCGTTGACCTTAAGTTTGCAAACAGTCGCGCAACCAGGTGATGTTGTGGCAATCGAGTCGCCGGGTTTCTACGCTGCGCTGCAGGCAATTCAAATGCTTAAGTTGAAAGCCGTTGAAATTCCGATGGATTCTGGCGCAGGAATGAACCTTGCGGCGCTCGAAGAGGCGCTCGAAAGACAAACAATCAGTGCCTGCTGGTGTATGACGAATTTTCAAAACCCTCTGGGGTCGACCATGACGACCTCAAAGAAAAAGGCATTGGTCGAGCTGCTGGCGAAATACGAGGTGCCTCTAATCGAAGATGACGTATACGCAGAGCTGTATTTTGGCAATAACTATCCACAGCCCGCCAAGGCATTCGATGACAAGGGATTGGTGATACTTTGCAGCTCTTTCTCCAAATCTCTTGCACCGGGATACCGAATTGGCTGGGCGGTGCCCGGGCGATATTTTGAAAAAATTCGCAGGGCAAAACTAATGACGACCTTGTCGGCGTGTGTGCCTGCCCAGCTTGCACTTGCAGACTATTTACACAAGGGCCTGTACGATCGTTATTTGCGCAAGCTGCGCCAACTGCTGGAGGATCAACAGTTATTGATGTCGACTGCCGTGGCGACACACTTCCCTCCCGGCACCAGGATATCGCGACCCAAGGGAGGGTTCTTTCTCTGGGTTGAGCTGCCGGCAGAGGTCGATACTATGGCGCTTTACCGCTTGGCGTTGGAGCAGGGTGTCAGCATTGCCCCGGGACCAATTTTCTCAGCATCGGGAGATTACAGTCATTGTTTGCGACTGAACTATGGCCTCCCGCGAGCAGCGCTTGGGCCAGCTGTTGAAACCGTCGGGCGTTTAGCTTGTGCGCTGATGAAATAGGGTGCTCATAACCTAACTAAAGCTACTACCAAGTGAGAAAGTCGACTTTGGTGCGGCATTGAGCTACCGCTCTTTCCTGCACCAACATTTCTTTGGCAAAGGGTAGGAGTTCTGCCACCGCACGTGACATCGATCTTGCTCATTAGCTGGTAGATCAAGCCGATTATTTTCTCTAGCCGATCTCTTCTTGCTTTTGAGTGATAGCCTCAATTTCCACCTGTCTCTTGCGCTTTGCCTTTTCGGAACGCCAAATGACAAGCGATGGCTGCACCGCCCATTATGCTAAGCGAATAAATGAAAAGAACAAAAATATTGTCCGCTACTGAGTTATTGGAGGCAGTCTGAATGGCTTGTTGTAGTTCCAAAGCAGTCATACCATGAGTTCCCTATCCTCATCTGTTTTTCTTGCTGAACTGTCATGCTGACTAACGCTCTCTCTGACCCCGCTTTTCTCCTTTCTGAACAAGTGGTGTTTTGTTCCGGCGAGCTTTGTGCTGCTTAATGTGGCTGCCCTTTCATTGTATTGTCTGATCGAAAAGCCCGTAAATCAGCATTTCAGGGATAGAGTTCTAAGGCCAACGGCAGGCGCTTATTCAGCCGTTCCAGCTCTCTGAGAGGGATGCGGCCGTAAGCCACTGCAATTTAACTGATGTGTCCCCTAATCTCACACTGAACAAATGACCCGACAGGGACTTTGAATCGTAACGTTCGCGCTGAGGCTCTTTAAGTAATGGCAAGCAAGATCAACTGACCATACATTCTCAGTAACTGAACAACGCGTAACAAACCCCGGGAATCAACATAAAGTAAACCTGTCCGCATTTGTTCACGAGAGCGGCCTGAACAAAAGCGCGAGAACCAATACCGCGCTCGCTGTCGTCCATGAGCCGATGATTCGCAACGCAACCCTTTGCCAGGCCTGTTGTGCCATTTCGGCGACGCCGGCTACCATCATCAATAGCAGCGTCGCTCCCAGCCAGCAGCCGAGTAATGCGGCAAAAGTTTCGCGTCTATCCAGCCCGGTGACTCCGGAGTCCATGCCGACCAACAGGCCAATGAATGCGGCGATGACGGCCAGCGCACGCTCCGGCGGCGAACGCTGGGCCGCTACGCCGAGCCCGCAGAGCATGGCAAATAGCAGCAGTATCTCCTGAAACGGCAACGCGGGTTGCACTTCGAAGCCCGCAAGAAGGAGACCGGCCGCGAGTGCAAGTATGTATGGCGGGTAGGAAAAACGCATCGCCCGCATGCCGCGCTGGCCCAGCATCAGCGCGAAAACAACCAGTGGCAGTGCGTGGGATAGCACCAGTAGGGGGTGTAGTATGCCCCCATAAAACTCGCCAATGCCGGTCATTGGGCTGTGTGCGAATGCAGTACCCGGCGTCGCGGCGAGCAACACCGCGTACAGAAAGCGGGGACGCACTTAAAAAGCGCGCAGCAGGAATATGGCACCAGCCATCGCGATGATGGCGCCACCTGCGCGAACGACTACCTGACCAGCGCGCCAGCGGCTGAGGAAACTGATGAGTATGCCGCATAAGTGCAGCAGGCCGGTGGCGAGCACGAATCCGATGCTGAAGGCCAGTGGACTGACAGCATGCGGTAATTCAGTACCGTGTGCGTGGCCGTGGAATATCGCAAACACGCCAACGATTATTGCAGCTATCCAGAGTGGTGGTCGGGCGGCCAGCAATACCATGCTCCCCAGTACCAGCGCGGACATGGCGATGCCAACCTCCACGCTCGGCAATGGAATTCCCGTTACGCCCAGTGCTCCGCCGAACGCCATCACCAGTGGAAATACGACGGGCAGAATCCAGATGGCAGAGCGTCCCAGCACCGCACCCCACAAGCCGACGGCCACCATGGCGGCGACATGATCCCAGCCCAGCAGCGGATGCATAAAGCCACTGGTGAAGCCACCGGCAATGCCTTCGGCCTCGTGTGCATTTGCGCCAGTTGCACCAGCGAGTAGCAGCGTAAAAAGCAGGATAGTGTGTGCAGACATAGTGACATAAACCTTGTAAGCGATTGTGCTCGAGAGGATACCCCAACAACCGGTTTCCTGCATGTGCGTCGCTCACGAAATAGGGCACTGAACACGCGGAGGTTTATCTCAAGGCTACGGCACTGTAATGCACCGGCACTTGCGACGTTTAGTCTTCCCCGCATGCGAGGGGAGCTAGCAAGGACAAGGCTGCGAGAAGAAATAGATCTGCCCCATTTACTCTATTGATACAGCAGGGTCCGAATGGGCGTGCCCTGAGCAGATGGCTCGTATGGCGCAGCAAAGGTCTGATTATGTGCAAAGACCTGAGCTGGTATCTATTTGGCAAGAAAATTGATCTGACTGCTGTTTGGTTGCGTAACTAACAATGGTTTCAAATTAATAGCGGTCGATGTTGCTAATGGCCCACGATGTGCAACGCACCAGGAGAACAAGACTATGGAATCAGTCCTTATGGAAACTGTGGTGACGCCTCCCCTGGCGATATCTGATGAAGCCAGGGTAGTGAGAGAGGCTTTGATAGCGCGAGGTCTGGAGACTCCCCTGTTAAGTAACGGTTTGAGTCGTGATCAGAAATACCAACGCATCAAGACGTCGTTTTCCGACATCGCGGAGGCGCTTGGCCTCGATTTGTCTGATGACAGCCTCTGCGAGACGCCGCACCGGATTGCCAAAATGTATGTCGATGAAATCTTTTCGGGGCTGGATTATGCTCATTTCCCAAAAGCTACCGCTATCGAAAACAAGATGGGCGTGGATGAGATGGTGAAGGTCAGCGACATTTCCGTGATAAGCACCTGCGAGCACCACTTTGTGACTATCGACGGCTTGGCTGACGTGGCCTATATTCCCGCAAACAAGATCATTGGGCTGTCAAAAATCAACCGCGTTGTACGCTTCTTTGCCCAGCGTCCGCAGGTGCAGGAACGCATGACCCAGCAAGTACTGGTGGCATTACAAACATTGCTGGGTACTGAGGATGTAGCGGTTACCATTAATGCTGCGCATTACTGTGTGAAGGCCAGGGGGGTAATGGATGCCAATTCCACTACGCGAACCTGCGCACTGGGTGGAAAATTCAAGACTGACCCGTTAACACGGGCAGAATACACCGCCTGATGAGCCAGATTACCTTTAACATAACCGCTCGATCCGAGTCAGCCAGTGCGAGCGAATCAGCATCGGAAGGCGAAAGATCAATCAGCACAGTGTTTGCCGGTGAAACCGTGGGAATTAGAAAAGTTGATGACAAGATCTGGCTTGCCTGGGGGGCAGTTTTTTGGACTACGATCTGGATTCTTTGATGAGGAAGAGGGGCTGGTCGAGCCTGCTTCCAATGCTTCTATACCGGAACTGTAAACTAAGTATCCAGTATTGGGTGTAAACCATGTCTCCGGGCAGGGTACTGATTAATATGGTCCGCCCTGTTGCCGGAGAAGCTATCGCGGCGCTCTGAATTCGATTGGTTGTTCTATCATGCATCAAATGGTGAAACGCTGGAAGATGCGTATACCGGCATGGAGCGACTGGGAAAAATGATGATCGCATTCCCGGAGATTTCTAGCAAGGAATGGTTAGCGAAGCATACACCATTAGTCCTTCTACATGAGGGCGCGCTTGAATCGATGGGTCTGGAGCTGCAAGTGTAGGAGCGTACTGCAGATATCGACAGTCAATTCCGGGAGGCTGCAGATTCCTATAGGTTGGCGGTGTCAACTTGCGATCCCCCCCGACCTCGCTATAAGCTAGAAGCAGACTTTAAGATCCGCTGAATGAGTCTTGTGAGGAAGGTTAATGCAGATAATCGATGTTGAGACTTGGGAAGAGTTTGAAGCTAAGTTAGTCGAACTAGAGGCGCTGAGAGATGAGGCTTCCGAAAAACGTTATGGGGCGGCTTCAAAGTTATTATATCGAGGGCAGTCAAATAGCGAGTGGTTACTGGAAACCACACTAGAAAGGTATTGTAGTCTTAGCTGGACGGTTGGCAAATATGCGAGGTTAGTATCTTCGGCAAAGCCTGTGGTAGAAACGTTTACAAACAAGAAATGGGATGTGCCCGAATTTCCAATAGTAGAAAAGTGGGCGCTGGACTATGACAACATGCACGCTAAAGCGCTTCCTGGATATGAGTTTCTTGTCTACTTGCGCCATCATGGATTTCCTTCTCCGCTTTTAGATTGGTCGATGTCGCCTTATGTGGCAGCGTTCTTTAGCTACGAGAGAACGACAGCAGATCGTGTTGCTATATACGTATACCTCGAAAGTACAGGAGCAGGGAAGGCCGATGGGAGTGGTATACCGCAGATTAGGTCAATTGGCCCTTATGTCAGCGCTCACCCTCGGCACTTCCTGCAGCAAAGTCAGTACACTATATGCGTTGATCATCAAGATACAGGTTGGCATTACGCCTTTCACGAGGACGTGCTCGATAAAGAACATGATGGACACCAAAAGGAGCAGGATCTTCTGTGGAAGATTACGATACCCGCCTCTGAGAGAATTAAGGTGTTGAAAAAGTTAGACGCATTTAATCTCAACGGCTACTCATTGTTGCAGAGTGAAGAGTCCTTACTTCAGATGATCGCATTGCGTGAAGTATATTTTTCCGAAAAATACGCCTTGTAGGCGCGGTAGTCTGGGGCGTCTAGATATTTATTGCTGAACTCTTGTGGTTAACGGGCATATGCTATGCTCACTCTCTGTGGCAGCAAAGTATGTCACCGGAGTTCAAGCCTCTGGATGACGGTGGCAAATACAGATTTTACCGCGTGCTACAGAGGTTTGCGGCATTGCGAGTCGGCGAGGCTAGGTTTTATGTCTGAAGCAATGAGGTTCGTTATGAACGCTAATATAAGAATTTTATTGGTCATTGGAATCGTTAGTTTATTGGCTGGTTGTAAGCTGGCAACTATCGTCACCACGGGCGGAGATGTGTTTTCTCTCTCAGATATACACAATTGCTATGGTGGGAAGGTCTGTGAAATAGAGGTAACTGATACCACCTTCTCAGAATCATTCACTGCAATACCTAGAGCTGGCTATGCCTTTTCCCATTGGGCGAAAGGAGATTTCTTTTTGTGCGCAAACTCAACTGAGCCGACCTGTACCGTATCTAATGTGAATATGGCCGGTAATACACCTGCCGAGGCTGTCATTGCGTCAGACAAGATGTATTACATCATGCCTGTATTTGTTGGAAATGGTGAGAATATTGCCAAGTTGGAAGTGCGCGTTACAAGTGGTCCAGTTATGACAAATAGTCGCAATGAAATACTTGGTCGCAGAGCTTTGCTTAACCAGAGCACAAACGTAGAATATGCACAGATCTATATCGAGGGTTATCCACTCCAGTTTTGGCTTTTTGAGATCGGTGAAGGTTGGAGCTATCGTATTGATTACGAATCTACCAACTGCACGGGTAAACCTCTGATGGCAAGGGATGCACAAACTGTCGTAAGTCGAGATTTCAGAGTCTATATCCAAGATACAAATGCAGTTCCGTTCCTTGCAACAAGAAGGTCTTATTGGAATTGGAGTGGAGTTCCAAAATGCACTCGGGTATCGACACCCAGCGAAAGCACTTACTATCAAGCAGTTTTGACTGATATTCAACTGCCAGATGGTAGACTATATGCGCGTGAGCTTTAGCGAACTATTTTAGTTACAGTCTCATAGCGTTGGAAGAGAAATCGGCTACCTCAAGTACCCAATAGCTCAATTGACACCAATTACTTTCCCTGTCCCCCAGCGGGCAGGTTAACGGGTTCGGTGCTAGGTACCCTAATTGGCGTATCGAAGCGCATGAGGGCGCAAAAGAACTGCTGATGCTAAAGCATCATTAAACCTTAATCCCCTCCGTCAGCGGTATGACAACCGTCGTACCCACCTGCGAATATCCCACGAAAAAGCCGAAAGCGAAGCCAAGTAGTAAGCCGATGATCGCACCAGACCATAGAGAGCGAATTGCAAGGCGCGTGATGTCGCGCTAGATTTCTGCTTTTGATCGTCGGGGAGTTGTCATCACTTCGCCAGCCGTAACAGCGCGGCCTTCATTATGGCGACCTCCTGCAGCAAGTCTTCTACGTCTAATTGCAGTTTGCTGGAGCGATTGTGGAGCGCTGTAATGGCCTCTGCAGCCTGAGCAAGGAAATCCCCAGCACGGTTCTTCTTTGCTTCAGAGCTTCATATGCAAGGCTTGTGACCAGTTCTATGTAGTCCATCGGTGAACTATGTCACGGTAGGTTGAATAGGGCACTGTAGTGGGTGAATATTATTAACCGTGAGGGTTGTCTGCATGACGGGATTTCAAGCGCGCTGCAACAAATGCGCAACAAAATTGAAATTCTCGTCTAGTTGTGCATGCAGAAATAAAAATAAAGTGTTTAATATCAGTATTATAATGGTCCGCCCTTCAGGATTCGAACCTGAGACCTTCCCCTTAGGAGGGGGACGCTCTATCCAGCTGAGCTAAGGGCGGTTTAAGGAGGCGCGAATTATTCCGGTTTGTCCCGGCAAAGGCAACCCGCTATTTGATTAGGTCGTATTCCGAGTACTGCGGATCGTGCATCTCCTTCAGATAGCGCAACGGAAACCACGGGTAGAGGTTGGGCACGCCGCTCTTGTCGAGATACCAGCTTTTGCATCCGCCGGTGGCCCATGTGGTCGTTTTGATCGCTTCGCTCATTGCTGCATTGTAGTCGTCATACGCTGATTTTTTGGGTGCGATGGCGGCGAGTCCGTCGGCTTTCATGCGGTCCAGCATGCTGATGATGTAATCCACCTGATGCTCCGAGATGGCGATGAGAGACAAATTGCCGACAGGCCCGGTGGGGCCTTCTACCATCCAGAAGTTGGGGAACCCCGGCATTGCCACTGCGCGGTGTGCGCGCGGGGCGCCGTCCCAGAACTGTTCAAGGTCTATGCCATTTTCGCCGGTCACACGGGTGGGCAGTATGAACGCTGCGGCATTGAATCCCGTTGCCAGCACCAGTACATCCAGTTCGTGCAGCTTGCCATCAGTGGTGCGCACGCCCTTGGCTTCAATATTGGTGATGCCTTCTGTGATCAGGTGGGCATGCGGGCGCGATAGTGCCGGGTAGTAGTCGGAGCAGAAAATCATCCGCTTGCAGGTGGCCTCGTAATCCGGCGTGAGTTTGGCGCGCAATTCCGGGTCCGGCACATTGTCGGCCAGGTGCTTGAGGCAGATCTTGCTCATCCAGCGCTGCATGAACTTATTGCCGACGGTGGCGGCACTGAAGGTGCGCACCATCAGTTGGCAGTAGTAGTGATAAATCACACGCTGCAACGCAGGGAACAGCGCCAAAAATTTGTTCCAGCTTTTTGAATACTCTATCTGCGGCAACGGCGACAGCCAGTGTGGCGTGCGCTGGAACACATGCATTTCAGATACCTGATCGGTTATTGCGCCCACTATCTGGCATGCGGTGGACCCGGTGCCGATGATGCCAACGCGCTTGCCGGTCAGGTCGACTGAGTGATCCCAATGCGCGGAATGAAAGGCATCGCCAGCGAATGTATCCAGGCCCTCAATGTTAGGGTAGACGGCCTGATGTAAAATGCCGGTGGCGGAGATTACAACATCATACTGTTTCTGCTCGCCGCCGGCGGTGGTGAGGTGCCAGCAGGGTGCCTCGTAGCGCAGATCCTGCACGGCGCAATTGAACTTCACTTTTTTCGTCACACCAAAATCATTGGCAACCTGTTCCATGTAGGCCTGAATATCCGGGCCATAGGAAAAGCGGTGTGGCCAATCGGCCTTCAGGGCAAAGCTGAAACTGTACCAGCGCGAGGGTACATCGCAGGATAAACCGGGGTAGGTGTTTTCCCGCCATGTGCCGCCGACTCTGTCGGTTTTTTCATACACAGTGATATCCGTGTAACCGGCTTTCTCCAATTTTACTGCAGCGGCAATGCCGGACATGCCCGCACCGATAATCGCAACGCGTGGTTGCCTTCCCGCCTGGGCCCAGGGTTGTTCGGAAGATGTTGAAGAGGGTGTTTCGTGGTCCGTCATATAGCGGTCTTCTTTTATACAAGTAATTTCAATTTCGCGTTCCACCGGCAGGTTAATGGTTATGGGAACGTTGAGCCAGACAAATAATATACGTAAGGTAAAGTGCGTGTGTCCAGAACGCTCTGTTCGGCCTCATGGTGTTGCTCCCCAGTACTTGATAACCCCAAATATTGATCTGTATCAATTGTGCGAAAAAGTCCTGTTTACGCTGCTTGAAAACTGTCTTGATGCCCCAATTTATAGTGTCAAAGGCGATTGCGCCTAAGAATTGGAGGAGAACAATTATGTCTTTAATATCACGAAACAACGTCTTTGATATCGACCGCTTTTTTCATGACTCCTGGCCTCAATTGGTGGAGCCGCAGGCGGGCACTTTCTTTGCACCCCGGGTAGATATCAGGGAGGCAGATGATCACTACGAAATTACTGCGGAGCTTCCCGGCGTAGAGAAGAACGATATTCATGTGCACGTTAAAGAAGGTGTGCTGACACTGGAGGCGGAGGCCTCGAAGGAACAGAAGGAAGAGAAGGAGGGCAAAATCATTCGACAGGAACGACGCTACGGCAAGTACATGCGCAGCTTCAATCTCGGTGCGGATGTCAATGAGTCCGATATCAAGGCTTCATTCAAAGATGGTGTGCTGAGCTTGCAAGCGCCAAAAGTTGTAGAGAAAGTGCAGGAGCGCCGTCGCATCGAAGTGGCCTAGCTGATCAACATTGCGCGGATAACTCTGTGTAACAGGCGCTTTTGCCGCGCAATGTTTTCTGGCGCCAGCAAATCGCCTCCCGCGAGGGAGGCGAATACCCGCTGCGAGAGGAAGTAACCCGTAGTGAGGTTGAAGATGGCAATCAGGTTCAGTGCCAGTGTCGAGCGCAGCTCGCTGTCTGTATTCGCTTCCGTTGACAGCGAAGCGCCGTCAAATTTTTCCAGATGCTCCATGCCCTGGCTGAACAGTATTTCCAGCCAGCTGTTCATAAGTTGATTCCCCACCGAGCGACTGTCGCCCTGCAATGCCCGCTGGAACAGTGCCGCCATTTGTGGGTGCTCCAGTAGTAAGTCGGTCATGATGGCGGGGAGGTCAGTGTACTCCCGCAGGCTCACGGCTGTGTCCATGTGCTGCGCCAGTGCCTGGGCCATTGGGTTCAGTGCGCGATAAAGCACCGCTTCATACAGGGCCTGCTTACTGGCGAAGTGGTTGTAGAGCCCCGGTTCCTTGATACCTGCCTCGGTCGCTATCTCGCGCAGGCTGGTACCGTCATAGCCCCGTGTTGCAAACAGATCTTCAGCCGCGTCCAGCAGCCGCTGTGCGGTTCTCTCACCCTTGGTGAGTTTTGGGGGGCTGTTGGTGTCTGGCAACATAAATTATCAAACGATTGCTAAATAATATGCAAAAACTACCATACAGCCCTTCAAAATTCGATTAGAAGCGCTTTATACTGCCTAAATATTAATAAGCGATAATAAATAGAGGCGTTAGTAGCCCATGCGAATAGAAGACATGGTCAACGAGGAGGCGTCACTCATCAGTCGGCGTTGCTGGTCTGATCCGCGTGTGTACGCGCTGGAGAAGGAGGGTATTTTTGGCAAGTCATGGCTGTTTTTGGGCCATGAATCGCAGATCCGGGCCCCGGGTGATTTTGTACAGGCGTATATGTGCGAAACCCCCATTATTCTTTCGAGGGGGCAGGACGGGGCTATTTACGCCATCATCAACAGCTGTACCCACCGCGGGCTCCCGGTGTGCCGTGCCGATCATGGCAATACCTCGCGTTTTGTCTGCCCCTACCACAACTGGTCGTACAGCGTAGAGGGTGATCTGGTCACGATACCGCAGGAATCCGAGGTACAGTCCAAGCCCGACAAAAAGCAACTGGGGTTGAAAAGAGTGCCGCGGGTGGAATCCTGGCGCGGTCTGATCTTTGGCAGCTTCGATGAGAATATCATTCCTCTGGAAACCTACCTGGGCGATATGCGTTTTTACCTCGATGCTTTTCTCGACCGCTTTCCCGCAGGCATCGAATTTATCGGGGCACCGCACCGCTGGGTAATCAATGCGAACTGGAAACTGCCGGTGGAGAATCAACTGGGTGATGTAAACCACGGCGCGTTTTTGCACAGCGCGATTATTCCCCGGGAAGCACAGGATGCTATTGAGAAGCTCGGCTACAGTGTGGTGACAACCCCCGGACACGGCGCAACGTTTCGGTTAATGCCTGAGGACGCGGCGGTAGACGATGTCGCCTGGGGAATGGAAGGGACAGGCTCTATTTTTGGTGGCGATGAGGTACAAAACTATCTGCGCGAGATTCAGGCGCACGCTCCGCAGAGAGTGGGTGAGCTGCGTTCTCGCATGAAGGGATTGACGTATGGCATCTATCCAAACCTCTCTTTTTTGTGGTCTAACACCGCATTTAAAGTGTCGCATCCGCGCGGTCCGGGCAAGGTGGAGTACTGGTCCTGGGCTGTTGTTCCCGCCGATGCACCCGATGCCATCAAGAAAATACTGCGCACCAACTACAGCGCCTTTTTCGGGCCTGCCGGAATTCTTGAGCAGGAGGATTCCGAAGTGTGGAGCCAGCAGTTTCTGGGCAGCAATATCGATTTTGCCGACGACAGGCCGTACTTCTATGGTCTGGGTCTCGGTGAGGAGAAGCCCCACCCCCACATGCCAGGGCTGGTGAGCGTGACAGCGAATGAGTTCTACGCCCGACACTTTTTCAAGCGCTGGCGCGATGAACTTATGGCCGTGGAGGGCGCGCTATGAGTGAGCTGCCCGTGGAGACGACACCGCTTGAACAGCGTCAGTTGGAGCGTTTTTACTCCTACGAGGCGCGCCTGCTCGACGGCCGTCAGTACCTGCAATGGATGCAGCTAGTCAGCGAGGATATCACCTACGTGGTGCCCTCACGAGTGAATGTACAGGTGAACAACCGGGAGCGTGGGCGCGAAGATATGATCAGCGTGGAGCGTGAGCTTGAAGGAGAGGCATCCATGGGGTGCCCGCTGCGCGAGGAGGGCTATCTGCTGTTGATGCTGCGCGCAGAACGCGCCTACAAGATTAATTCATGGTCTGAAAACCCGCCGGCCCGCACCCGTAGAATGGTCGGCAATGTTGAGCTGATGGCCAGAGAAACTGGCACTGATGAGCGCTGGTCAGTGGTCAGTAACTTTCATCTGTACTACGCACGCCCCGGCAGTGACAATGTGATCTACAGCGGCCAGCGCCGCGATACCCTGGTGCCGGCGGCTGGCAGCTTTCGTCTCTTTCGGCGTGAAGTCGTGCTGGATTACGCCAATATTGAACTGCCAACGCTGGGTCTGTTTTTTTAGCCGAATGCATTGCCCGACAATGGCTGGAATGCAACCGGGCCCAAGGTCGGCGCAGCCACAACTGGGCAAGTAGCTTGTGAAGTAGGGCTACCCCAACAGATTTATCGCTGGAACTCTTGCATTCGGGCTTCTCGCATATCACTCTAGCTTCCATTTGAACCAGTGACGCCAACATTCGGGTTGACCGTGCTATACCAGTCAGAGGACAGTTTTTTTGCAGTACCTAAAGCGACGATGCTCACGTGTTCTCCTGTGCCTTCTGGCAGTGGGTGTTGTTGCTAGCGCCAGTGCGACCATTCCTACTCATACACTTAATGACCAACGGCGTGCTTATAGCGAAGCCCTGCAGGCCATGCGTGCAGGGCGGCAGACGCATTATGAATCACTGCGCTCACAGCTGGATGATTACCCGCTGGCTATCTACCTTGATTACTATCAGCTTGTGCGCAACGGCAAAAATGTATCGCCCGTTGTTGCCCAGCAGTTTGTCGACCGCACGGCGAATTCACCGCTGGCGCTTCGTTTCCTGGGGGCGTATTTGCGCGCTGTGGGAAAATCCGAGCGCTGGGAGGCCTTTCTCCAAGTCATGCCGGAGGAACCCAATAGCACGGATCTGAAGTGCTATTTTTTCAGGGCGCAGCTGGCGCAGGGCAATAAAGAACAAGCCTGGGAAGGCGCTGCCCAGCTGTGGGTGGCCGGCAACTCTCAGCCCAGCGCCTGTGATCCATTGTTTAGCGCGTGGCAGAAGGCCGGCGGAGTCACCGACGAGATAGTCTGGCGGCGCCTGCTCAATGCATTTGATGCAGATGAGCGCTCCCTGCTGCAATACGTTGCCAGAAAAAGCAGCAGTGCAATGCGTCCACAGGTGGACATGCTGCTGGCGGTTTACGACAAGCCGCAGTCACTGGCCGGGCTGTCGCTTGATGCAGACAGTGCTTACTCCGGTGATATCGCGAGCCGCGCTTTGGCCGTGCTGGCCCGTACTAACCCGGAACAGGCACTGTCGTACTGGCTGGAACTGCAGACGCAACTACCGTTTGATGAAGCGCAAACGCAGTACGTCGAATCCGCTATTGCACTGCGTAGCCTGTTTGCCGAAAACGCGGACCACAGCGATTGGTTGAATGGCACACTGGCGCGGTTGCAGGACGATAAGTTGACAGGCATTCGCCTGCGCTGGGCGCTCAAGGAGCAGGACTGGGAAGCACTGGAGCGCAATCTGGCACTGTTAACTGAATCCGCTCAGGAGGAGGCTGTCTGGCGTTACTGGCGCGCGATTGTACAGGAGCGGCGCGGCGACACCGAGGCGGCGACGGCGGCGCTAACGGAACTGTCGGGCGAGCGGGATTACTACGGGTTTCTTGCTGCGGATAAATTGGGCCGCCCATATGCGCTCAACCACCAAACACTGACATCGTCTGATACTGACGCGGCGCAGGCACTGCCCGCTGTGGCCCGTATCGAGGAATTGAAATATCACCGCGACTACATGCTGGCGCACTCGGAGTGGTATACGTTGTTACAGGCGACAAACGATACCGCGCAGCAGCACGATCTCGCGCTGTTGGCCACGCAGAAGGGCTGGCACCGGATGGCAATCGATGCGGCGACTCGCGCCCAGGTTTGGGATGCGCTCGATCAGCGTTTCCCGACCCCTTATCAGGATGTCTTCCAGAAAAATGGCGCGTTACAGCAGGTGCCCGGTACTGAGCTGATGGCAATTGCGCGTCGCGAGAGTGCATTCTTTGAGCGCGCGCAATCTCCTGTTGGTGCGCGCGGGCTGATGCAGATCATGCCCGCCACCGGACGCGAAGTCGCGGCCTCGCTCAAACTGCGTCACAGTGACTCTGATCTGTTTGATGTGGAACACAATGTGCGTCTCGGCAGCGCCTATTATCGCCAGTTGCTCGATCGTTTCGGTGGCAACCGGATATTTGCACTGACTGCGTACAATGCTGGGCCGCATCGTGTTGTGCGCTGGCGCAATGAGGCCGCGCAGGGGATTCCAGTAGAACTGTGGGTGGAGACAATTCCATACAAGGAAACGCGAAACTATGTGCAGGCGGTGCTGTCCTATAATGTGGTATTCCAATATATGCAGGGCACCACGCAAGCCTTGTTGACTCCGCTGGAGAAAGCGGCAAGCTACTGAGCCATAGCGCCGGATGTGATTTGCTGGGGTCTTTCTAACCCGCGCTGCAGCGGTCTTTTTAACCAGAGTACACTGAACTTTATGCGCGACACACGCCCGCTTCTGCTGGAAAGTGATTTTCCCCCGGTTTACCGGGGCGCGCTGGATACCCTGCAGGTTAATCTTGGCTATTTGTGTAATCTCAGTTGTGTGCACTGCCACGTTAACGCCGGGCCAACGCGGACTGAGCAAATGGATGCCGAGACGGTCGATCAGGTTATTGCGCTGCTGCGCAGTGCACAGATACAAACGCTGGATCTCACCGGCGGAGCCCCGGAACTGAATCCCCATTTTCGCTATCTTGTGCGCAGTGCACGCGCGCTCGGAGTACGAGTGATAGACCGCTGTAACCTGACGGTGTTGCTGGAACCCGGGCAGGAGGACCTGACCACATTTCTCGCTGAACAGGGCGTGGAAATCAGCGCATCGCTGCCGTGTTATCTGCAGGATAACGTCGAGGCGCAGCGCGGTAAGGGCGTTTACAACAGCAGTATAGAAGCTCTGCGCCAACTCAATGACCTGGGCTATGGCGACGAACTGGTGCTGAACCTGGTATACAACCCGGTGGGCCCGGTTCTACCGCCGCCACAGCAGGGATTACAGGCGGACTACCGGCGTGAACTGCAAGCCCGGTTTGGTATCCGCTTCAACGAATTATTTACCATTACGAATATGCCGATCAGTCGCTTCGGGTCTGTGCTGCTGGCACAGGGGCAGTACTATGACTACATGCAGTTGCTGCGCGATAACTACAGCGATGCCAATGTACAGACCCTGATGTGCCGCAACCTTGTGAGCATCGATTGGCGGGGTTATCTGTACGATTGTGATTTCAACCAAATGCTGGATATGCCGATGTTGGCCAGTGATCGGCGGCGTCACATCCGTGATCTGTTGAACGACGCGCAACTGGAAGGCGAGTCCGTCTATACCGCAGAGCATTGCTACGGTTGCACTGCGGGGCAGGGCAGCAGTTGCAGTGGCGCGCTGGTTGCCTGATGTCTGCTGCGGTGAGTTTTGTCATACCCGTATTGAATGAAGAGGCGCATGTGGAAGGTCTGTTGCGCGATTTACGCCAGCGCTATCCCCGCAGTGAGTTGATCGTCGTCGATGGCGGTAGCACTGACGACACTGTCGCCATGGCACTGCCGCTGTGTGATCAACTGTTGATGGGTGAGCGCGGTCGGGCCCGGCAGATGAACCTCGGTGGCCAGGTGGCGTCATCGCCGTATATATTTTTCCTGCACGCAGATAGTAAACCCGGCGTATCGGCAGCGTCACTGGATGCCTGTCTGTCGCGTTTCCCTGCCTGGGGATTTTGTCGGGTGCGCCTGAGCGGAAAGCAATTGTACTTTCGCGTGATCGAGTGGTTTATGAACCAGCGTTCACGTCTGAGCGCTGTCGCCACCGGTGATCAGATGATGTTTGTGCAAAAAGCCGTGTTTGAGCAAACCGGCGGATTTGAGGAGATTCCCCTGATGGAAGATGTCGCGTTTTCCAAGCGTCTGCGGCAGTTATCGTCGCCCGTCGTTATTCCCGAGCCGGTGGTGACCTCTAGTCGCCGCTGGGAGGAGGGTGGTGTTATCAGGACAGTGGTGCGTATGTGGTTATTGCGTCTCGGCTATTTCTGTGGCGTCGCGCCCGAGCGGTTGTGGAGACATTACTATGTGCGCTGACAAGTACGCTGACCCGGGCGCTGCAAGTAATCCCGCTGCACGCAAAGACCTTGTGCTGATCCAGTTTAGCCGTGCACCAGAGCCGGGGCATGTCAAAACCCGTATGCAGCCTCATTTGTCTGCGCAGCAGGCGTGCGATCTGCACTGCGATCTCACCCGATGGACGTGTCGCCGGTTACTGGACAGCGCGCTGGGCGATGTCGAGCTAGCGGTGGCAGGTGACAGGCAGCACGCGCTGTTTTCTGAATGCACCGCTATGGGTGTGAACAGGCTGTTGCGACAGCGCGGTGACGACCTCGGGCAGAGAATGCATCACGCTATTCGTTGCGCACTGGCGCGTTATAAGAATGTGATACTGGTGGGCAGTGATTGCCCCGGCATCGATGCCGCGTATCTGCGCCAGGCGGTCACGGCCTTGCGCGATGCGGCGCTGGTTCTGGGGCCGGCCCATGACGGGGGTTACGTATTGCTCGGTGCGCGGGTGATCGAGGAGGAGATGTTTCAGGGTATTAACTGGGGTAGCGAAGCGGTGTTGGAGCAAACCGCTGCGATCCTGTCGCGTCGGGGTATCCGCTGGGAGCAACTACCCTTCAAAGCCGATATCGACAGGCCCGAAGATCTGCCTATATGGGAAGCCTTGCAGCGCGACTCGCACACCACACCCGCTTGACGCCGGCGCAGACTGCGCTGCCGATGAGAGCGGCCTGAACTGCTCTCAGGCGTGCGCGAGGGCGCTGGCTTCTGATTCCCGCTCCGTAATGCCCCCTGCACGCTGCTGCATCAACCAGGCTATTGCCGTGCAATAGCTGAGGTTGGTTTGCAATTCGCTGTCGGGGTCACTCAGGAATGCGCGCTGGCTGGCCAGCCCTCTCACCCTGCTGGCCAGGTCTGGATTGAAAGCCAGGTACCGGTCCCACAGGTCACGGTGCTGCGCGGCTGTGATGTTGAACAGGCCAAGGCCTTCAGCTCTGGCAGCAAAAAGCCCTACATCGGGCGCGCTGATAGCGGCGTTGAGTAAAAAGGTTTCGCGATCCGGTGTCCAGGCCCTCATATACTCCAGGGTTGGTCGAATGACGTGGTCTCTCAGGTATTCTGCAGTAACGTACATAACCCATTCCTCGCAGGGATGACTAACTCCGTCAGGCACTGCTGTTTCATTCTTATGGTTGCTGCTTTGTGGCCCGGTTATTGTGAGATACGTCTGGAGAAGCTAACCAGTTCGCGTCTTTTCCGGGCTCACAGGGGACTTTTTAGCACAGATATAAATAAAATCCAATAAAAATAAAGGGTTGTGGGCTTTAATTCATATAGATTTTGGAAGTCGTAGCTAAGCTAGGTTTATTGTAGGCCAGCCTCGACACATTTGCCGAGATGGCCGTTAGTAAAATCTGGTAAATGATCACTAAAAACCGCAAATGACTGAAAAAATACTAATTATCTCAACCGCCGGCGATCTTTACCTGGTATCCGAGTTTTTCTAATTCTGGTTTCAGGATATCGCGCTGATCACCCTGAATTTCAATAATATCGTCTTTGAGTGAGCCCCCTACGCCGCATTTTTTCTTCAGTTGCTTGGCCAGCGTCTTCAATGCGTCGCCAGCCAGTGGCACGCCCTTTACCAGAGTGACGGCTTTGCCGCCACGGCCTTTTGTTTCACGGTGCAATCGCACGATGCCGTCGCCGTTCGAAGCGGGTCGGTCTTTGCCGCAGACACAACCGACCGTAGGGCGCTGGCACTGTGGGCAAAGTCTGCCGCCATCGGTGGAATAGACCAGGCGACTGTCCGTGTTTTTTCGCTTACTCATCGTATGACCGTGTATTTATTGCGAGGCGGGCAGTATATTAGGCCGCTGTTCCCGCGCAAGTCGGGATTGCCAGGAGAGTACCGGGAATGTCCGTAGACATCGACACGTTGAAACAGCAAATGATGGAATTGCAGAGTCAGCTCGCATTCCAGGAAGATGCCCTGAGCAGTCTGGACGAGGCGCTTGCGCTGCAGCAACAGGAGATACTGCAATTGCGTCGGCAAGTGCAGTTGTTGCGGATACGTCAGCAAGAGCAGGAGAACCACCACGAAGCGGGCACTGCAAGTGCGCCGCTGGACGAAAAACCACCCCACTATTAGTTTTGCTAATAGTCGTACTAAAAGGGAGCCATCCATGTCAGAAAGTGCCCGTCAGGATACGCCGGAACAAGCCGAGTTTCGCCAGTTTTGTCGCCAGTGGTTGCAGGCCAACAAACCGGCAGCGCCTAATGTGCGGTTGCCGCTGTCACCGCTTGAAATTATGACAGAGCCGCAAATGACCTATCTGCAGGCGTGGCAGAAGTCTGCTTACGATGCGGGGCTGGTCGGTTGCGATTATCCGGTATCGGTTGGCGGCGGCGGACGAACCGACTGCCAGCGGGTTGCCAACGATGAAATGATACGCGCACGCACGCCCTTCATGCCCAATGTCATCGGCCTGGGTATGGCCGCGCCCACCGTGTTCTATCACGGTCAGGAGGCACTCAAGGAGAAGCTGTTACCGCGCCTGTTTTCCGGCGAGGATATCTGGTGCCAGGGCTTCAGTGAACCCGGTGCCGGTTCAGATCTGGCCAGCGTTCAGACATTCGCAGAGCGCAAGGGCGATAAATGGGTAATCAACGGCCACAAGGTGTGGACATCGCTGGCGCACTTTGCCGAGTGGATGATCCTCTTGTTGCGTACCGACAAATCGCACAAATACGAGGGCCTGTCCTACTTTGTTGTGCCGATTCGCTCGGCGCTGGGCAAAGGCGTTACCGTGCGCCCCCTGATCAAGATCACCGGCGAAACCGGCTTTAACGAGGTCATCTTCGAGGAGCTGGAGGTCGATGACAGCTTCCGCCTCGACGAACTGGGCAAGGGTTGGCAAGTGGCGATGACGACGTTGCTGCACGAACGTGGTGCAGGAGAGCTACAGACGCCCCGATCGGGCGGCATGAAGAGTAGCGCAACGCATGCGACAAACACTGCAAACCTGATCGACCTGGCGCGCAATACCGTGCGTAACGGTCGTCCGGCCGCTGACGATCCGCTGCTGCGGGACCGCATGATGCAACTGGTCATCAGGGAGCAGGGGCTTGCCCAGAATCAGCGCAGGTCGCGCGTGTCTGCGCTGCAGGATCACCCGCTGCGACTGCAGTTGCAGAACAAATTGCTGGCCAGCGAAATCTCGCAGGACACGGCAGCACTTGCAGTGGAGGTAGAGGGTGCCAGTGCCTCTTTGTATCTGGGTGATGAAAATGCCCCGGCGGGTGGGCAGTGGCCAATGGCCTACATGAATTCCTACGGCATGACGATTGCCGCAGGAACCAGTGAGGTGCAGCGCAATATCCTCGGCGAGCGCGTGCTCGGCATGGCGAAATCGAAATAGGGGACGACGATGACACAACCAGATAATTTTGGCTTTGGCGAAGAGGCAGCAATGTTGAAAGACGCTGCCCGCAAATTTTTCACCGAACATTTCCCCACTGATAAATTGCATCACATGGTGGCCTCCGACACGAATCCGGAGCGAATGAGCAGCGCGGCATGGGATAGCGAGCTCTGGCAGCAGATGGTCGATCTCGGCTGGACATCACTGGCGGTACCCGAGTCTGCCGGCGGCATTGGCATGCCACTGGTGGCCGTGGCTGGACTGATCGAGGAATTGGGGCGCGCGGCGTTTCCCAGTCCGCTGTTGCCGACACTGAATGCGACCTACGTGTTGGCCGCGTGCGGGGGCGGTGGTGACGCCGCTCTGGCAGAAATTGCCGAGGGTAAAACCGCCAGTCTGGCAATCACCAACCGGCAGGGCTCATGGGATATCGCCGATACCGACGTGCAGTGTGCGCAGGGAAAATTGCGCGGTACCGCGTGGTTTGTGCAGGAAGCGCGCAAGGTTGATCGCCTGCTGGTCAGTGCGCAAACCAGTTCAGGGCAGGGGCTGTACTGGGTGGCTGTCGATGCCCCCGGCGTGACTGTAGCGCCCGATGCTATTGTCGACCTGACGCGCGATCAGGCGCACATCACCTTCGAGGATGTTGCTGCCGAGGAGGTTGACAGTGATGGTCTGGCGGTACTGGCAAAGGCGATGCCTGCCATCTGGACCCTGCTTGCGGCTGACATCACCGGCGCCGCCGAGTGGCAGCTGCAAACAACCGTGGAGTACGCCAGTACCCGTCAACAGTTTGAGCACCCTCTGGGCTATTTTCAGGCGGTGAAACACCCGCTGGTGGATGTGATGATCATGATCGATCAATGCAAATCCCTGCTGTACAACGCCGCCTGTGCTTACGATACCGAGCCAGCACGCGCTGCAGAGACTGCCCATATGGCCAAGGCCTCGGCCAGTGAAACAGCAGCATTCGCCTCGAGTCGCTCCGTGCAGTACCACGGCGGTATCGGTTTTACCTGGGAGTGTTTTGTGCACCTTTACTTCAAACGCCAGAAACACAGCCAGTTGCTGTGGGGTGATGCCGCCTGGCACCGGGCGCAATTGGCCGATCTACTGATTGGCGTAGTTGATTGAGGCCGACGCAGTGAATTGGAAAACAGCAGTACTGATCCTGATCGCGTTGGTCGCAGGCCTGGGTGTGTTGGGCAAAATGGCGATCCGCACACCGCAGGCACCTGCGCACCAGGTGTTCATCAATGGCAGTATTATTACGATGGACGTCAACAACCCGGTGGTAGAGGCGCTGTCGACGCGCAAGGAGCGTATCGAAAAGGTGGGCAGCACGGCCGAGATCATGGCGTTGGTCGGGGATGATACAGAAGTGGTGGATCTTCACGGTCGTACCATGTTGCCAGGATTCATCGATGCCCATGGCCATTTTCCCGGCTCCGGGTTGTCAGTGATAGCGGCTGACCTAAACAGCCCGCCTATCGGTAGCAATCTTGCCATCGAGGATGTATTGGCAGCGCTTACAGAACAGGCCGCGAAAACGCCAGCCGGAGAGTGGGTGAGTGGTTTTGGTTATGACGACACGCTGTTGGCGGAGAAACGCCACCCGACCCGTGAGGAACTCGATAGTGTGTCCTCTGAGCACCCTGTGGTGGCGATGCATGTCTCGGGGCATATGGTGGTAGCCAACAGTGTCGCATTGGAGCGTGTCGGTATCAGTGCTGATACACCCGATCCAGAAGGTGGGGTCATCGGGCGTATGCCGGGTTCGCAAGAACCCAATGGCCTGCTGGAGGAGACGGCCAGGCTGGAGATCATGCGTGAGTTGCAGGATATGAGTCTGGTCGATACCTATCGCCTGATAAAATCCGCGACCAATGAATACTCGGCGATGGGCGTGACTACCGCTCAATCCGGTGGGGTTAGCCCGGAACTGGCGCTGGGGCTGTCGTTGTTCAGCAAGCTGGGTGTGATCCAGCAGAGGCTGATCCTGTTTCCGTTTGAAACGGAGTGGGAGGAGATGTTGTTCAATGGCGAGTATGACCCGGATAAATACAATGCCGATAAAGTGACCATGGGCGCGGTGAAATTAATCGCCGATGGCAGCATTCAGGGCTATACCGGGTATCTGAGTGAACCCTATTACACTCCCTATCACGGCGATGCCAATTATCGCGGGTATCCGACGGTTTCGCGTGAAGAGTTGTTTGAGCAGGTAGAGGCGCTGCACAAGGCCGGTTACCAGCTTGCGATTCACGGTAATGGCGACGCCTCGATTGAGGATATTCTGGATGCGTTTGAAGCCGCCCAGAAAGCCCACCCGGTGGACGATCCCCGCATGATACTCATTCATGCCCAAATGGCCCGTAAAGATCAGATAGCCAGAATGAAAGCGCTGGGCGTCACCCCCAGCTTCTTCACCGCGCATACCTGGTACTGGGGTGACCGCCACCGCGATATTTTTATGGGGCCGCAGCGCGCCGCGCAAATAAGTCCTTCAAAATGGGCGCTGGATCACGGTCTGCACTTCAGTTCTCACCTCGATACGCCGGTTACGCCAATGGCGCCGCTACAGGCCGTGTGGAGCCAGGTATTTCGTATTACCACAGGGGGCGAGGTGCTCGGCCCGGAGCAGCGAATCGGCGTGATGGAGGCCTTGCGTGCCGTCACGATCGATGCGGCCTGGCAGGTTTTTCAGGAAGATAACCGCGGTTCGCTGAATCCGGGTAAATATGCTGATCTGGTGGTGTTGTCGGGTAATTTGCTGGATGACCCGATGGCTATGCGTGATCTCAAGGTGGATCGCACCATTATCGGGGGTGCGACAGTCTACAACGGCGAGTAAATTGCTAACCAACACGGGGTAGTTTGTGTCGCTGGGCGTGGACAGTGGCGGGGCATTCAGATATAACTGTACCTACGCTGTGGGCATGGTTTTGCTCTGGCAAAAACGGACACGTGGAAAAGCGACTAATAACTATGTATCGCTACATCGTCGATAACGCCATGACGTATACCCCGGACGACCTCGTACTGTTCCGTGAGTCGCCTTTTGCCGTCTGGATGGAACGTCTCACAGTAGAAAATCCCGAGCACGGAATCCCTCCGGATCTGGAGAGTATCAGTACCTACGCGGAGTCCCCGCAGCAGGACGATATCGTCGCCACTTTACGCTCTGAGGGCAGAAACGTCGCCCTGATCGATTCGGAAGACGAAGAGCCCGATCGCCGTGTCGCAACACTGGAAGCGATGCGTCAGGGCGCAGATTTTATCGTTAATGGGCAACTGGCGTTTGGCACACTTTCCGGTGCTGTCGATTTATTGATGCGCACCAGTGGCTTCTCCGAACTCGGGGATTTCCTCTATATACCCTGTGAAACGCGTGTCGACAATTCACTGCAGTCGCCTTTTCGGTTGTGCTTTGCCGCGGATCTGCTGGCCACCCTACAGGGCCAGTTGCCGGCCCAAATGCTGATCATACGCAATGGCGCCGAGGTTGTTCCTCTGCAGACTGACGATCATATTCATTACTATCGGGCGGTGCAGCAGCGGTTTTTCCGCGCCATGCACAGCTTTCGTAAACACCGTATGCCTGATCCCTCGGAGTCGGCACATTTCGGTCGCTGGGCCGAGTGCGCCAGCGAAGTTCTCAAGCAGCGAGCAGCCTCAGAGCCCAACCTTGAGCGCGAAGCCGTGCCGGAAGCACCGGAGGAGGTTGTACCGGTACCGATGCCCCAATTGCGTGTCGCCAGCGGTGCAGGCGGCGGTTCACAGTACGATATGGATATCGCCGATGAGCAGGAATATGCCGCCTCAAATCAACTTGGCGGTTCCGGCGCATCAGGCGAAGCATTCAGCGAGCGCGGCAGTACCGGCGTGACGTTGGCGGAACAGGCGCGTCTACTCAAACCGGGCATCTATGGCAACGGCAAGCCGCCCGGACACACTCCCAGCCTGGCGCGTATCGGCATCAAGCCACGTGCTGTGCCCGAGGCAGTGCAAGCTGAGCCGTCAGCAGACCGTCTAGAAGACCGTCTAGAAGACCGTCTAGAAGAGCGTCCAGTGGAGCGGCCAACAGAGCGCCCAGTGGAAAGCCCCGTCGAACGCTCAGTGGAACCTCCCGTCACTGCCGAAAAGGCCGAAAAAGCCGAAAGTCGCGCTGTCGAATCCGCGCCGGATGAGACATTGAGTAACCTGGAATTTATTGGCAGTGGTCCGGGCTATAGCCGCGATGATAAACCTACCGAGGCCGATCTCGGAGAGGCTATCGCCAGGGCGCCGGCACCCAATTTGAGACACACGCCAACGCGCGATGTGGAAAGCTCGTTCCCAACAAGTGAACCCGAAGTCGTGCCACTGCGGGAAAGGGAGCCACGGCCGCCCGTTTTTCTGCCACCTGATTCGGAGCAGGATCAGCGCAGCGCGCAGAGCCTGAAGGATGATGTGGCGATGTCCGCTCCTAACGAGCAACTGAGCACCCATCCACAGGACGGCGCGGAATCTGAAACAGAAGATTCAAGTTCAGTGATAGATATGGACAGCGCGCCACCCTCCGGCCTTGCTCCGGTGGTACAGCGGGCGGAAGAGGTTTTCAAGCGCTTCATCAACGATGATCCGATGTTCAAAAAAACGGATTCCGCGAAGCGGTCCGATGCCGGCACTTTCAGCAGTAGCCTGCAAACCAATGAAGAGTTCGACGAGCACTGATTAACGCGCCTTTCGGCGCGTTACACCCTAACGCAACAATTTAAAGCAATTGCGCACTTCCGCCAAAAACTGCTCCGGCTGTTCCAGTGCCGCGAAATGTCCCCCGCGTTCCAGTTCATTCCAATAGATGATATTGGAGTAGCGTTTTTCAGCCCAGCGGCGGCTGCTGCGAAATAGCTCGCGAGGAAAAATTGAGACGCCCACCGGCATCGCAATGGGATCCATGCTGGGGTTGTTGAAACTCTCCCAGTACAGCCGTGCGGAACTGGCGGCGGCGTTATTGAGCCAGTACATCATAACGTTATCGAGTAGCTCATCCTTGGTGAGGACGTTTTCCGGGTGGCTCGTGCCGTTGACCTCGCAATCTGTCCAGCCGTGGAACTTTTCCACCACCCAGGCCATCTGCCCGATGGGTGAGTCCGCCAGACCGTAACCCAGTGTCTGCGGGCAGGTGGATTGCTGCTTCGAATAACCCGCGCCTTTCTCCGCGTAGGCCCCCATATCGGCAAGTGCCATTTGTTCTTGCTCGGTGAGGTCACTCATGGTGTCCGGGTCCGGCGCTACAATGGGCATCGTAATGTGGATGCCGGCACAGTGCTCGGTTTCCGTGACCCCTATGCTTTGCGTAATCATGCTGCCCCAGTCACCGCCCTGAGCGACATAGCGTGAATAGCCCAAGCGGCCCATCAGTGTTCCCCACATGGCACCAATTTTTTCTACCGAGGTGCCCGTGCTGCTGGGCTTGCCGGAGAAGCCATAGCCGGGCAGGCACGGGGCCACAATATGGAAGGCATCATCTGCACTGCCGCCGTGTTCAGTCGGGTTGGTCAGTGCGTCGATAATTTTGTGGAATTCAACGATGGAGCCCGGCCAGCCGTGCGACATGATAAGCGGCAGGGCATTCTCGTGTGGGCTTTTGAGGTGAATGAAGTGGATGTCGATACCATCAATATTGGTGACAAACTGCGGCCAGCCATTGAGCTTTTTCTCAAAGCGCCGCCAGTCGTAATCTGTCGCCCAGTATTCGGCGAGTTCCCGGGCGTATGCCAGTGGCATACCCTGGCTCCAGTCGTCGCAGGTTTCCTGCTCCGGCCAGCGCGCATTGTTCAGTCGCTGTTTCAGGTCTTGCAGCGCGGCTTCGGGGATCGCTGCTGTGAAGGGGGTGATGTCAGTGCTCAAGGTATTACTCCTCTATCCAGACCCGGCGCAGCGGCTCTCCAAAATCGTCGTAGATTATTTTGCGGCGCGGGCGGGGCAATCGGTTTTTGGGACTGGGTTTTGTACGGTATTTTTCTTTGCGTCGCGCTTCAATGGCGGCGACGACTTCGGGAACCAGGGTACGTGGTGCCTTGGGCTCGATGAACAGGCGGCGGTTCATAAATGCGGGTGGATCACCGGGGTTGTTCCCGGAAAGCCCGCGCGGAATCTCGTTCACGGCGCCGCCTTTCTTGAGGAACCGTTCGGTTTCTTCAATAAGCTCGTCGCGAATGTCTGCTTTTGATACAGGTTTTTTCAAGAATGCCCTGTGCCTGGATGGCGCGTGTTATTTACAACTCAGTATAACGATGTCGTGTCAGAATTACAGGCCGGTGTATTGGCATAGAGAGGGGCGGGGCAGTTGGCTCGCCACAGTGGCTCCAGCGATGTCTGCAAATTAAATCAGCCGCACTCTAATCCTTTTCCGGGAACCCCGCGAGGATTGCCATTCTGCTCATTAATTCGAGCATTTCCGTTTGCTCCTGCTGGCCCGAAAATTCGCGGTACAGGCTGTCAACATTGACCGCGATACGTTCCGGGTCCGCCCACGACGAGTACTCTGACAGTTCGATGTCCTTTGCCGCTTCGAGGGCATCCATGCCGGCGTCGTATCGCGTGCGAGCCTGGTCGTGAACATACTGCAGATACTGGCGTACCTTGATAACCCCGTGTTTATCCGTGATGGGGCCATGTCCGGGCACAATGAGGTCAGTATCCATGTCTTCGATCAGGAGGCAGGCTTTGATCCAGTTTGATACCGGCCCATTCCACATCACCGGTGTACTCTCGATGAACAGAATATCGCCAGTAAATACCACGCTGTCGGCGGGGCAGTGCACCAGCACATCGCCGCGCGTATGAGCCGGGCCCACTTCAATGAGATGTACGTCTTTGTCACCCACTAATAGGTCCAGCTCGCCGTCAAAAGTGCGTGTGGGCGGGGTAAAGCGTATTCCGTCGAAGTGAAACTGGCCGAAGCAGTGCTGCAAATAGTCACCCAGCGGCCCGAGTTCCTTGGCGCTTTGCATGATCGCAGCCATTGCATCCGGGGTGAGTTCATTCATGTCGAGTGAGGATGCGGTGGATGCGATTATTTCAGCCCCTCTCACCAATTCATTACCGTGGCAGTGATCGCCGTTGGCGTGCGTATTGACAAGGGTGCCAATGGAGCTGGTGGCCGGTTCGGCAGCGCGCATTTTGCGCAACATCTCGCCGGTCAGCTCCAGATCATAGAGGGTATCGACGAGTAATGATTCTTCCCCGTCCACAATCAGTCCGGCATTGCTCCACCCCCAGCTGCTGTGCGGGGCCAGCCAGGCGTAGGCCCCGTTAGACACCGGGTGCAGGCCGGCACTCAGGCGTGTGCTCATAGCGTTTGATCTCTCTGTTGTCTAGCTATTAATATTAGCGCGAATCTGGACAGAAAGCAGGTTACGGGTTTTCGTCGGGGGCAACAATCTGCTTTAATGCAACGCAATTAAACGGTGGAATCCTATAATGAATGCCATTCGATCGGTCATAGTGTTTGCCTGGATCGTACTATCTGTGATCCCTGTCGGGCTTGTCCTGGTTATTTGCTCATTGTTTCTCAGTGACGAAAAACTCTGGTGGTGGTTTGCTGCGCCCTGGCTCAGGGGGGTTATCGCGGCAGCGCGTATCGTCGGCGGGGTACGTTATCGAATTCACGGTGAGGAAAACCTGCCCAGTGCCGAGGATATGCGTAGAACTATTCTATGCCCCAAGCATCAGTCGACCTGGGAAACGTTTTTTTTCGCCAGCTTCACCTCACACCCGTTGGCCTACGTGTTTAAAAAGGAATTGTTGCGTATTCCTTTCTTTGGCTGGTGTATCGGCCGCCTGGGCATGATCCATATCGATCGTTCGCAGCGCAACCAGGCCTGGGCCAAGGTCGCAGCGCAGGGCGAAATATTGATGAATCGAGGAAAGTGGATCATCATGTTTCCGGAAGGAACCCGTGGTGAACGTGGTAAAAGCGGCACTTACAAGTCGGGAGCAACTCGCCTTGCGGTTGCCACCGGGGCGTATGTCGTACCCATCGCAGTGACCTCAGCTCGATGTTGGCCAAGGCGGACTTTCGCGTTGATCCCCGGAACAATCGATGTGTCTATCGGTAAAGCCTTGTCTGCAGAGGGGCGAGAGCCGGGCGAGTTAATGGACGAAGTCGAGCAATGGATTGAAGCCGAAATGCGTAGGCTGGATCCAGAAGCCTATCAGTCATAGATACAAACCACCTTTGTATCTAGTATTTATAGATACATTTTTATTCCGAATGAATATCAGGAGCACCGCATGTCGACAGCAAAAAAAGTACTATTAGTGGTATATGCCATTCTGGCAGGACTTGTTCTGGTGCAGGGAGACAGTGTCGCTGGTGTATGGGCGATGAGGCTGCTGGCTATTCTTATTGTTATTCACCTTCTCGAAACCGCTGTGTACTTCAACCTCTGTAAAGCGGCGGGTGGATCGTTGGGCAAAAACTTGTTCAACGTGTTTTTGTTTGGCGTGCTGCACGTTAATGAACTGAAAGCGGCACAGCTGAAGAATTGAATGGTCGGTGTAGTACCGGCGTAAAAATCGTAAATTAACTATCAGGAGAGAGACAAGTGACAGATGCATATATCGTAGGAGCTGTGCGCAGCGCGGGCGGCAAAAAGAACGGGCGCTTGTCGAAAACACATCCCATCGACCTCGGCGCAGAGGTGGTGGATGCACTGGTGGCAAGAACGGGTGTTGCGGTCGATGAGATAGACGATCTTATTTTCGGTTGCGTATCACAGGTCGGTGCGCAATCCAGCAATGTTGCGCGCAATGTCTGCCTCTCTTCGGTGCTGGGAGAGGCGGTGCCAGGCACTACCGTCGATCGCCAGTGTGGATCNGGCCAGCAGGCAATGCATTTTGCGGCTCAGGGTGTGCTCTCAGGAACCCAGGATCTGGTGATCGCTGGCGGCGTGGAAAGCATGAGCCAGGTACCCATCGGTGCCAATATTATTGACGGCTTCAAGGCCGATCATGGCGTGCCCTATGGGAAAAAAATCTCTGAGCGTTATCCGGGCGTGCAGTTTGATCAGTTTGCCGGAGCGGAAATGCTGGCCAAAAAGTATGAACTGACATCAGATGAGTTGAATGCCTTTGCGTTGGCAAGCCATGTGAAGGCGAAGCGTTCTGTCGAGGAAGGCCGCTTCACGGATGAGATTGTTCCCATTGAAGTCGAGTTGGAAGATGGCTCCCGTGAAATGCACAGCCAGGATGAGGGTATCCGTATGGATGCAACTCTCGGTGCTATCGCCGGTCTTCAGCCACTGCAGGAAAATGGCCTGTTGAGTGCCGCCAACGCCTCTCAGATTTGTGATGGAGCTTCCGCCGTCATGATCGCCAACGGNGCCACGTGTAAGCGACTGGGCCTGAAGCCATTGGCTCGAATCGTTGCGATGAGTGTTGTTGGTTCTGACCCGGTCATCATGCTGGAAGGTCCGATTCCGGCGACGAAAAAAGTGCTGGAACGCGCTGGCATGACGCTCGACCAGATCGATTTGTTCGAAATTAATGAGGCGTTTGGTTCTGTGCCACTGTCCTGGGCGAAGGCGCTGGGCGCTGATCTGGACAAGCTCAATGTCAACGGCGGCGCGCAGGCACTGGGACATCCGCTGGGTGCTACGGGCACGAAGCTGATGACAACGCTGATACACGAACTGCATCGCAGCAACAAGCGCTTTGGTCTGTTGGCGATCTGCGAAGGTGGTGGCACCGCCAATGGCACCATCGTTGAGCGTGTCGACGCAGTTTTATAGCAAAACGGGCGCGTCGTTAATGACTATCTGACGCGTACAATGCCTTTCTTTCAGCCGCTATCTGGCGGCTGACCTGCAGTCCGCCCGGATTGCAGGAGGCATATCCACTCTTCTTGTTCAATCCTGCCAGATAGTCGTATTTTTGCGCATCGCATGAGTCTACAATCTGAGATTGATCACAATGGGAGGCTTATATGGGATTTTATGACAAATACGTGCTGCCGCGGTTTATCAACTGCGCCTGCGGCACCAAACCGATTATGAAGCAGCGCGAGAAAGTCGTGCCACAGGCGACGGGTACTGTGTTGGAGATCGGCATTGGTACGGGCCTGAACCTGCCATACTACGATGCCAGTAAGGTGGACCGCCTGATCGGGCTGGACCCGTCTGAGAAGTCCTGGGAGCTGGCTGCAACACGCGCAGCCCACCTCGATTTTGAGGTTGAGTTTGTCGGCTTGCCGGGAGAGCAAATTCCCCTGGACGATGACAGTGTGGACACCGTGCTGGTGACTTTTGCGCTGTGCACGATTCCCAATCCAATAGCGGCTTTGCAAGGCATGGCCAGAGTGCTGCGACCGGGCGGCAACCTGATTTTTTGCGAGCATGGCAAAGCGCCGGACCACAGCGTGTGTAAATGGCAAGACAGGGTCAACCCCTACTGGCGACGCTTTGCCGGCGGCTGTAACCTTAACCGGGATATACCTCAGTTGTTGTCTGAAGGTGGGTTCACGGTATCCGAATTACACAATGCCTATTTGCCGGGCACGCCGAGGATTGCCGGGTATAACTACTGGGGCAGTGCCGCCCACGCTTGATGTCGAAAGCGACAGTTCTGGCAGTGATATCGCCAGCGATCAGCTGGTGTGTCGGTCTGCTGCTGCTTTTTCCCATGGCCTTGCAAGCGGCTACGCTGGAGTACTCCGTGGAGGGTATCAAAGGCGAGCGGCTGAGAAATGTTCAGGCCTATCTGGGAGCCGCGCCTGAGACAAATCAGGACAGACTCAACTTTGTGCTTTCTGCCCGCTCCAAAGTGCGTGACGCACTTCAGGCGTTGGGTTACTACAGCGCGGATATCACATTGGATGTTCAGCGAACTGATCCCGTTTGGTCGCTCGTGATTACCGTTGAACAGGGCGAGCCGGTACGCATTCGCGAGATCGATATCGAGATAACAGGTGCCGCTGCCAGCGATGACGTGATGATGGGGCTGCTCGCAGACAGCGGCTTTGTGGTGGGTGATCGTCTGCACCACGGCAATTTTGAAACTTTCCGAAATAGGCTGCTGTCGACAGGGCAACAGAGAGGCTATCTCAAAGGCAAGTTTTCCCAGAGTCGGGTGGCGGTTGAGGTAAAGGCTGAAACTGCCGATATTCTTCTTCATTATGAAAGCGGACCGCGCTTTCGGTTTGGCGAAATACGCTTCGATGAAGCGCTGATAGATCCTTCGTTACTGGATAGCCTGATTCCCTTTAAGCCGGGTGATTACTTCGATCAATCCAGTCTGCGCAAACTGCAATCCAATTTGCAGAAGACCAACTATTTCTCCAGTGTCATCGTGCAGCCCATAAACGCGCGGGAATATGGCGAGGTCGTGCCGATCGAGGTACGTGTACAAGCCGCCAAACGACATAATTTTGAAGTGGGTTTGGGCTATAGCACAGATACGGAAGAGCGTATTTCCATGACTTGGCGCACGCCGAGAATTAATCGATATGGCCATAGTCAGGTCACCCGGGTCGAGTATTCACCGGTAAATCCCAGCGGTCGTTTCACCTATTCGATTCCCATTTCAAACCCTCTCACTGATGTTGTGCAGCTGTGGGGGCTCCTGGGAGAGAATGAGTACGGTGATCTCAAGAGCCGGCAGGTTGAGGCGGGTGCGCGCCGGGAGATCAAGGAGGGTAAGTGGATTTACGGCTATTCACTGCGCGGCTTGAACGAATCCTGGGATGATGTAAGTCGCAGTCCTTCGCACGATTATCTGTTGCTGGGCGGCTCAGTATCGAGCCGTCGTTACACGGGTTCGCTGGTGGACCCTGAGGGAGGCTTTTCACAGCTCTACACACTCGAAGGTGGAGCGCAGCAATTGGCTTCGGACATTGACCTGGTGCGTTTCACAGCCGAACTCCGCTATATAGTCACGCCCTGGCCACGCCATCGTCTGGTTATGCGAACCGAGGTGGGAGCGGTAGAAATTTCTAACGGCGATCGCAGTGATCTCGCGCCGTCACTGAGCTTCTTCGCCGGTGGTAACGAGAGTATTCGCGGCTACGCGTATCAATCGATAGGCCATAAAGAAACCGTTGTACGGCCAGATGGCAGCACAAAGACCCTGGTGGTGGGCGGAGACCGTTTGGCCATTGCCAGTTTCGAATACCAATACTATTTCACTGATAAATGGCGTGGTGCTTTGTATGTCGACGGTGGCGACGCCTTCGATGAAAGCCATTTTGATGCAAAAGTGGGCGCGGGTTTCGGTATTCACTACCTGACGCCGGTGGGCGCTATTCGGTTTGAGCTGGCCAATAGCGTGAGTGAGAAAAATCCGGATTGGTATTTTCATTTGGCTATAGGTGCCGAGTTTTGAACTGGTTTCGTCGATCACTTCTGGCGCTCCTGCTGCTTGTTCCGGTTGCGCTGTGTCTGGCAATAGTCCTGGTGCTCTATACACCAGCGGGTGCTCGCAGTGTCGTTTATGTGGCTGAACGCCTGCTGCCACTGCAGATAGATTATCGCAGCGGTAACTTGAGCGGCCTGTTTTATCTGAACCGTCTACGGTATGACGCAGAGGGCTTGCACCTCAATCTCCATGATATCGCCGCCGAGCTGGATGCGGATTGCCTGTGGCGGGCAGCGATTTGCTTCAAACAATTGCAGGTTGGTGAACTCGATCTCTCGCTGTTGGCCGATGCCGCTAGTGAACAAGATTCACCGGCTGCAGACAGTCTGAGCGCCGATACATCGCTGGTCGTGTTCCCCGTTCCGGTGGAGGCGAAGACACTGAGTATTGGAGCTCTCCGGGTTGGCTGGGACGGTGGGCAATGGCGTCAGGGAGAGTTGCGAGGGAGCGTCCGTCTGCATCAGTCCAGCATTGAAGTGCAAAGCGGGCGTATCGAAGAACCAGAACTGACCTTGTTTTCCAGCGACAGCGCTCCGCCACCAGAATCCGGCACCATAACGCTGCCGCGTATCGACCTGCCAATGACCCTGGCTGTAAACGCGCTACACCTGATAAACCCCGCGTGGAATTTTTACGGCGCCCAGTACCAACAGGATGAGCTTACCTTGCGCGGCGAATGGCAGCGCACGGCGCTGTCGTTGAATACACTGCAGGTTCAAAGTGCGGAGCTGGGCGGGCTTCTGCTCAGTGGCAAGCTGGAATTTGCTGACGACTGG
Source organism: Halioglobus japonicus (assembly GCA_902705825.1). Taxonomy (GTDB): domain Bacteria; phylum Pseudomonadota; class Gammaproteobacteria; order Pseudomonadales; family Halieaceae; genus Marimicrobium. Next base: position 83,917 of record CACSIL010000045.1, read on the forward strand.
CCGTTGCAGGCGGAGGTCGCTATCGATCTGCAAGAGCGCTTTCAATATCCGGAGTTATTCAACGGTGCTCTCGCACTGTCGGCAGGCGGCGATCTGTCTGCGCTGGCTTTGCGCTTGAGTTCAGAAGGTGGTGTGAGTGTACAGGGGGAGGGCGAGGTCAACGTATTGTCACCCGCATTGCCGTTTTCCATGGCCGTCACCGCGACATCGAGCACGCCTTTGACGCTGGCAGAATTCGACGCCGTGCCCGATGTGTTGAGCGATGCAGCCCTGGCGTTTCCTCTATCGCTCACCGCTCGTGGCTCGATGGAGTCGCAGCACTTTGAACTGCTGGGGGCATCCAGTGGCCTGGGTTACGAATTGCTGCAAATAGCGGTGCAGGGGCGGCATGAAAATGCGCAACTGCTGCTCTCGGATATCGCAGTCCAGTCCGCCGAAGGCGATAACGAATTACACGCAAGCGGTGAGCTAAGGTTGTCACCGGAGATCAGCTGGTCTCTGGCGTTGCAGACCAGCGGCCTGGATCTCCCTGCGATCAGTGACGTCGTCAAGGGGCGTGTCGATGGCAGTGTGCAGTTGGCTGGGAGTGTGCAGGGTGAACGCTGGCAGCTTGAAGCCAGCGATGTCGCGGTGCAGGGGCAGATCAATGACATGCCCGCGAGTATTCTCGGCTTTACCGGTCTGGACAGCGATTTCCGCCTGTTCCGCAGCGATCTACAGGCACAGCTCAATGGCGCGCAGCTGTCGGTGCAGTCTCCCGGGCAGGCGGTGGGCCCCGCTCATGTCCGCCTGAAGGTGGAGGATATCGGTCGTTGGTTTGAAGACAGTAGCGGGTTGCTCGAAGTAGATGCCGATGTCACATCCTATCGGGAACAGGTGCAGCTCAGGGGGCAGTTGCAGCAGCTTCACTGGTCTGCAGTGAATATAGGGCAGGCGTCCTTTACCGGCCGCTTTGATGCATCCGCAGGCCAGTCCTTTTCTCTGGATGCTGTTTTGAGTGATGTGAAGGCCGGTGCGCTGACATTCTCAGAAATGCAGTTGTCTGCGAACGGGGATGCGCAGGCGCAGTCGATTGCGCTGACCAGTCGCGGCGACGTGGAGGGCGAACTCAACGTGTCAGGTACTGGAACGGCAAACGCCTGGAAGGGGGCGCTTGCCCCGACTCGCCTGCGAACACCCGTGGGTGAATGGGTGTTAGCCGAGTCGGTAGCGATGAGTGGCTCACGCGCCGAGGATGCGTTTACCGTCGCCGGGCACTGTTGGCGGCATGAATTCGCCCAGGTGTGTCCCGGCAATCTGGTACTGGGTGCGCGCGGTAATGGCAGCATTCAACTGGACGGTGATCTGGAGATTCTCGCAGGCGTGCTGCCGCCAGATATTGATCTGACCGGTGATGTAACACTGCAACTCGATGCCCGCTGGACACCGGAGTCACCCGTGACGGTCAGCGGCCGAGCGGAAAGTGGAGCGGTGGTGTTGACGCAGTATTTCGAGGGCGGCGAGAGCGCTGACTTCGGATGGGACATGGCTGATGTCAGTGTGCGCTCTAGCGGCCAGGGTTTACAACTCGATGTGGGCGTACAGCGCGACAGGCAGCGCATACTGGCGCTGGATCTGCTGCTGCCACCCGATAGGGCGCAGGCTATCAGCGGCTCGGTAACCGTTGATCAGATGCGCCTGGCAGGGCTTACTCCGTTTGTTCCTGCGCTGTCAGAACTTGCGGGTGAACTCAGTGGCAAGGTTTCCCTGGCCGGCACAATCGATAAGCCTCAGGGCTTCGGGGCTTTGACATTGCAGGGCGGTCACCTGGCGCTGGAGGGAAACCCCACCGTGTTGGAGGATCTGCGTTTGACTCTTGATGTACAGGGCAGCGCGGCAAATATCGTCGGCACGGGCGTTCTCGGTGGCGGCTCTCTGGAGATTTCCGGTAGTGTGGAATCGACGCCGGATCTCGTTCTTGAGCTCGATATCCGCGGAGAAAACCAATCGATATTGTATCCACCAACGACTGAGCTATTGGTGTCCGAAGCGCTGCAGTTAACATTGAAACGCGATCTGTTGATACTCACCGGAAAACTTACAGTGCTCGAGGGCTTGCTGGAAATAGAGGAATTGCCCGAGGGTAGCGTGGCGTTATCGAGCTCGGTAGTGGAAGTCAATTCCGCTGGTGAGGTCATTCGAGAGCAACTCCCGTTCAAGGTGCGAATGAATGTGCAGATCCATATTGAGAACCGGCTGCGCGTGACCGGCAGTATGGTGGAGACGAGGCTGGGTGGAGACCTGCGCCTGCAGCAAAGGCCCGGGCAGCCATTACAACTGTTTGGCAGTCTCAACACTGACGGCGGTGAGTTTCGTGCCTACCAGGCGCGGCTGCAGATAAAGCGCGGTTCTATAAGCTTTACCGGCCCCCCTGACAATCCTGCGGTGAATGTGCGGGCAGAACGGCGCATCAACAACAGTGATGTCACGGTGGGTGTGCATGTACAGGGGCCGCTGCAAGATAATCTGCAGCTCGATATCTACTCTGATCCCAGTATGGGGCAGGCCGAGACGATGTCGTATCTTATTCGCGGCAGGGGGATAGACGCGGGTGCCGGTGTCGATGGCACCACTGCCGCGCTCTCACTGGCCAGCGGTGTGGTAAACCGCTCCGAACTTGTGAACGAACTCAACCGTATTCCGGGCCTGAGCCATGTGGAGTTCGGCGCCGAGGGATCTGAGACGGACGCCACCGCCACGGTCAGCGGTTATTTTGGTGAACGCCTGTATTTATCCTACGGTGTTGGTGTTTATGAGCCGGTGAATGTGCTCACCACGCGGTTTTATTTTCGCACCCGGCTGTGGCTGGAAGTGGTCAGCAGTATCGAGAATTCCGTCGACCTCTACTATTCGTTCGATATCGACTAAGCACTGCAGGATACAGTCTGACTATCGGGCCGATAGTGCAGCTCAAGTGGCACAGCGCCGCACATTTCTGTACATTTGGCGCAAATTTTTCAGAGGTAGTTTTAGTTGATGAGCACGCACACGATTATTGACGGGGTTGACTATGGTCCGCTGGCCGCACTGGTAGGGACCTGGACGGGTGACAAGGGCGTCGACAAGGTGCCCGAACCCGATGGTGAGGATCGCAACCCTTACTACGAGACCATTGTGTTCGAGGCGGCGGGAGACGTAACCAATGCTGAGAAGCAGACGCTTTCAGTGGTACGCTATCACCAGCAGGTCAGCCGCAAGTCCAATGACGAAGTATTTCACGATCAGGTTGGCTATTGGCTTTGGGACCCGGCAGACAATGGTATTGTTGAAACCTTCACCATTCCGCGCGGCGTGGCAGTGGTGGCAGTAGGAACGCTTGCGCCGGGTAACACGGCGGAGGACGAGCTGGTTTTCAAAGTGGCGGCCGATGCCGATGGTATTGTGCAGGCACCGTTCATGTTCAAACAGGCGCGCACAACGGCGTTTACTCACACGATTACACTCAAGGGAGACCAGATGCGCTACACCGAAAACACCGTGCTGGACATCTACGACAAGAAGTCCTTTGATCACCGCGATGTGAACACCCTGAGTCGCGTCAGCTAGTGGATCCTCTCACGCAAGGCGTATTGGGTGCCGCGCTGCCTCAGGCATCAAGTGCGCCACGCTACGCGGCCACAGCGGGCTTACTCGGGTTCCTCGCCGGTATGGCGGCCGACCTGGATGTGCTGATTCGCTCCGGTTCCGATCCGCTGCTGTTTCTGGAATACCACCGGCAGTTTACTCACTCGCTGATCTTCATTCCGATCGGGGGGCTTATTTGTGCACTTGTGCTGCATACGCTTCTGGGGCGCAGGCGCGGCCTGTCGTTTCGCCAGAGCTGGCTGTTTTGCACGCTGGGTTATGCCACGCACGCATTGCTGGATGCCTGCACCACGTATGGCACGATGCTGTTCTGGCCGTTCAGCGATCAGCGTGTCGCGTGGAATACCATATCGATAATAGATCCTTTGTTTACTCTGCCTTTGCTGCTGGCCGTCGTGCTGGCTGCGCGGCGGCGCAAACCAGTGTACGCACGCATCGGTCTGGTGTGGGCTCTGAGTTATATGGCGTTAGGCCTGTGGCAGCGTAACGAGGCGCAGGAGATGGGGCAGGCCTTGGCGGCACAGCGTGGACACGCTCCGCTGCGCCTGGAAGCTAAACCGAGTTTTGCCAATATCCTCGTATGGAAAATAGTCTACGAAACCGAAGATCATTTTTATGTCGATGCGGTGAGATCGGGGCTGGCCCCACGGGTATTCGAGGGCTCTTCCGTGCAAAAGCTGGATATTGACAGGGACATGCCCTGGTTGGACCGCAGTTCACAACAGGCACAGGATATCGAGCGCTTTCGCTGGTTCAGCAATGGCTATATCGCACTTGACCCGCTGCACGCCAACAGAGTTATCGATGTTCGCTATTCCATGATTCCCAATGAGGTGTCACCGCTTTGGAGCATCGAACTGGATCCGTTGCGCGGGCGTGATATACATGCTGATTATCTGGTGCATCGCGATACCGGGAATGCGAGGCCGGCGCGGATGTGGTCGATGTTGAGCGGAAACTGAGGAGATTGGCACTCAGTTTTCGCCTCAGTGCGATATTGCTGGATTAGGCTTTTATCGGCCCTGAGGCCCGTTATACAAAGGCCTCAGGGTTCGTTACTAACGTTTATTTACTGAACACCGCGTGGGCAGCTGCCAGCGCCTTGCCCGATGTGATCGCCGCACCCTGGCGCTGCAAAATGGCTTCCAGCGCATTCAGGCAATACACCACATTGCGTTCGTTGCTGCCAAAACCCATCAGTCCGATACGCCAGGTTTTGCCTGCCAGGGCACCGAGACCCGCGCCGATTTCCAGGTCGAATTCATTGAGCAGAGCAGAGCGCAGCGCTGCGTCGTCGACACCCTCGGGGATCACCACAGAGTTCAATTGCGGCAGACGGTAGTCTGGATCGACCGCCATGCTGAGGCCCATTGCCTCCAGCCCGGCAACCAGTGCCAGATGGTTGTGGCGATGCCTGGCATGCGCTGCGTCGAGACCTTCATCCTGCAGCATAACCAGTGATTCATGCAGAGCGTAGAGGTTGTTGACTGGCGCGGTGTGGTGATAGGCGCGTTTGCTGCTGCCACCCCAGTAGCCCATCACCAGCTGCATATCCAGGAACCAGCTCTGGACTTTGTGTGTGCGTTCATTGATGCGTTTTACAGCGCGCTCGCCAAAGGTGACGGGAGAAATACCCGGCACACAGGACAGACATTTTTGTGTGCCACTGTACATGGCGTCTGCGCCCCATTCGTCGACACACACTTTAATGCCACCCACGGAGGTGACTGCATCGACGATTGAAAGCGCACCGCGGCGCGTGGCCAGTGCGCACAGGGCTTTGGCATCGCTTTCAACGCCGGTTGAGGTTTCAGCATGCACAAAGGCCAGGATTGCGGCGTCGGGGTGGTCATCGAAGGCGGCCTCGACTTTGTCGACGCTGACCGGTTCGCCCCAGGTATCTTCAACCATCACCGCGATGCCACCGCAGCGCTCGACATTTTCTTTCATGCGTCCGCCAAAAACACCGTTCTGGCATACGATCACCTTGTCGCCAGGTGAGACCAGATTGACGAAACAGGCCTCCATTCCCGCTGAGCCGGGGGCAGAGACCGGCAGTGTCAGCGCGTTGTCAGTTTGAAACGCGAACTGCAGGAGTTCCTTGATCTCATCCATCAGTTCCAGGAACAGGGGATCGAGGTGGCCAATCGTGGGGCGAGCCAAAGCTCCCAATACTCGTGAAGAAACATCTGAGGGGCCGGGGCCCATCAAGGTACGCTGTGGCGGGTAGAAACTGCTGATCATGGCGGCGGTTGCTCCGTGCTGCAAAAAATGTGGGGCAACGGTAGCAGATTTTGCCACTTGGCTTAAGCTCACAGGTGAAATTCTCTGTATTGACGCCTGTGATATAGATCAGGGTGAAGGCGGCTAGTCCATCATGGCGTTCTGGCGTAGTATCGTATCCTGATAACGCATCGACAAAGAGCGCGCTGTATAGCGCGCCCGGCATCCCGCATAGGAGAAAACTGTGAATAGACCCCCGGTAGAACCCAATCTCGCTGGCACTATGTTGCGCCGGGCGGATCTCAGTCCTGAGCGGATGGCGCTGATATTCGAGGAGCAAGAGATCAGCTATGGCGAGTTCGCCGATCGCGTGCGCCGTCAGGCCAACCTGCTAAAGGCGGGCGGCGTTTGTGTCGGAGATCGCGTCGGCTACCTGGGGTTGAACCATCCGGCGCTGCTGGAGACCCTGTTTGCCGCTCAGGCGTTGGGGGCCATTTTCGTACCACTGAACTACCGTCTGACGGCACAGGAATTGACGTTTATTATCAATGATGCCGGGATTCATACTCTGGTGGTGGATGATGCCACACGGCCAGTACTGGAGCCCGCGCTCGATGACTTGTGCTGCAGTCAGTTTTTTAGCAGTGAGAGCGCCGCCGATGGCTGGCGTCACCTGTCGACAGAGCGGTCTGAGGCTGCGCCTTTGGCCGGAGCCGTTTCGGTCGATATGCATGACGTGGCAGTCATTATGTATACCTCCGGTACGACCGGCCTGCCCAAGGGCGCGATGCTGACGCACGGCAACATATTGTGGAACAACATCAACGCCCAGTTTACCTTTGGCGGTTCGCGCGATGACGTGATTTTGACGGCGGCGCCACTGTTTCATATCGGTGGACTGAATGTCATGACGCTGGGCTCGTTTCACACCGGGTCTACCGTGGTTCTACAGCGAAATTTTGATCCTGGACAAATCCTGGCGGACTTTGAGCGGTATAAGGTTTCCCATATGTTCGGCGCACCAGCCATGTTTCTCTTTATGTCCCAACACCCATCGTTTGCGACCACAAATCTGGATTCTATTCGTGTGCTGTTGTGCGGTGCCGCACCTGTCCCAGAATCGTTGATTGAGCTCTATGCTGCTCGCGGAATCAGTTTTTGCCAGGGCTACGGCCTCACCGAAACCGCGCCGTTCTCCTCTTTCCTGACGCCCGAATGGGGTGTTACCAAGCTCGGTTCAGCGGGACAGGCGCCGCTTTTCAGCGACACACGGGTGGTCGATGACAACAACAAACCTGTCGCCGCGGGCGTTCGCGGGGAGATATGCATGCGCGGCCCCAATATTATGAAAGGCTACTGGAACCGACCGGAGGCGACGGCGGAGGCCATAGACGCAGAGGGCTGGTTTCACTCAGGTGATGTTGGGTATTTCGATGAGGACGGGTTTCTGTTCATCTGTGATCGCCTCAAGGATATGGTGATCTCCGGCGGCGAAAATGTGTATCCGGCAGAGGTTGAAGGCGCATTGTACAAACACGAGTCCATCGCCGAGGTGGCCGTGATCGGTCTGCCGGATGAAAAATGGGGCGAAGCAGTCACCGCCGTGGTTGCACTGCATGACGGGCATCAGTTAACGATTGAGGACTTGCGTGAGTTCGCCGAGCCCATGCTGGCGCGTTATAAGTTACCGCTGCGCCTGCACGTCATTGAAGCGCTGCCGCGCAACCCCGCCGGCAAGGTGTTGAAATTCGTCTTGAAAGAAAAACTGCAGGAGTAAGCTCAGCGCCTGGGCTGCCCTTGCAGCAGCCCAGCCTGGTTCAGAACGACTTCAGGTTTTGTCATCTCCACCGACATTGGCCTGGGCCGCTGCGATGCGCGCAATGGGTACGCGAAACGGGCTGCAGGACACGTAGTCGAGGCCGATGTCGTGGCAGAACTGGATTGAGCGCGGGTCTCCGCCGTGCTCGCCACAGATACCGTACTTGATGCCTTTCTTTTTACCTCGACTTTCAGTGATCGCTATTTCCATCAAGCGGCCCACGGCGCGTTGATCGAGTGAAACAAACGGGTCGACGTCAATCAGCTTCTCTTTAAGGTACTTGGGAATAAACTTTCCGGCATCATCGCGTGAGAAACCGTACGTCATCTGTGTCAGATCATTGGTGCCGAAACTCATGAATTCGACTTCCGGCGCGAGGCGATCTGCACCCAGTGTGGCGCGTGGGGTCTCCATCATTGTGCCGATCTTGTAGCGAATGGATACCTGGCGGGCCAGCGTCAGTTCGCGAACACACTTGTCGATAATCTCGGTGACAAGGCGAATTTCCCGCACGTTTATAACCAGCGGAATCATAATTTCAGGGAGAGGGCGGTAGCCTTTCTCGATGGCGTCGGCCGCAGCGCTGATAATCGCCCTGACCTGCATTTCGGTAATCTCGGGGTACACAACCGAGAGTCTGCAGCCGCGAAAGCCGAGCATCGGGTTTACCTCGGACAGACGGTGGGTGATCTCTTGTATCTGCTCTACCGGTTTGCCCAGTTGTGCAGACAACGCTTCGATATCGTCGCCGGACTGGGGCAGAAATTCGTGCAGCGGCGGGTCCAGCAAGCGTATGGTCACAGGCAGGCCGTCCATGACGCGGAACAATTCCAGAATGTCATCGTGCTGGAATACCTGCAATTGGTCCAGATAGGTTTGTCGCTCCGCGTCGGATTCAGAGAGGATCATGCCACGCATGACACCAATCCGTTCTGCGGCAAAGAACATATGCTCGGTGCGGCACAGGCCGATACCTTCAGCGCCCAGCTCTCTGGCCTTGGCGGCATCTTCGGGGGTCTCGGCATTGGCCCGCACCCGTAAACGTCGGTGCTTGTCGGCCCAACTCAACAGCTCCTGGAAGTCGTCGCTGGAGCTTGCCTCGATTTTCGCAATGTCACCCAGCATCACTTCACCGGATGTACCATCGAGAGTGATGATGTCTCCGCGTTTTACACAGACACCATCCTGTGTGGTTGCGGTACCGGCGGCGGTATCGATGCTGAGTGCGCCACAGCCGGTGATCGCGCATACACCCATGCCGCGTGCGACAACTGCGGCGTGAGAGGTCATGCCGCCTAACTCTGTCAGTACCCCGGCAGCGACCCGCATGCCGTGAATATCTTCAGGTGTGGTTTCTCGTCGCAGCAAAATCACACTGTGACCAGCGGCATTTTCTGTCTCAGCCTCTTCCGCCGAGAACACCACCTTACCTGTTGCACCACCGGGGCTGGCGGGAAGACCGGTAGCGATAATGTTCTGCTTGGCCGCCGGGTCTACCATGGGGTGGAGGAAGGCTTCCACGTGTTCGGGAGAGACACGCATCAATGCTTCGCGTTCAGTGATCAGGCCTTCTTTTACCATATCTACAGCGATCTTTATCGATGCTCTGCCGGTGCGTTTACCACTGCGTGTTTGCAGCATGTAGAACTTGCCATCCTGCACAGTGAATTCGATGTCCTGCATGTCCCGATAGTGTTTTTCCAGTAGCGACTGGGTTTTGAAAAGCTGGTCGTACACTTCTGGCATACGATCCTGCAGTGCGGAGACGGGCAGGGGAGTGCGTATGCCCGCCACGACATCTTCGCCGGCGGCATTAAACAGATATTCTCCAAAGAACATGCGCTCGCCGGTGGCCGGGTTACGTGTGAATGCCACGCCAGAGCCCGACTCATCACCGAAATTGCCAAACACCATTGCCTGCACGCCGACAGCGGTGCCCAGGCTATCGTCGATATTGTTCATTTCGCGATACACAATCGCACGCGGTGTGTGCCAGGAACGAAATACTGCTTCTACGGCCATTTTCAGTTGTACAAACGGATCTTCCGGGATATCTACCAGTGTCTTGTAGATACTCACGATCTCCCGCCAGTCGTCGGCCGTCATATCGATATCATCTGACTTGTTGTTGGCCTGCTTGTAGCGCTCCAGCTCGTGTTCAAATTTGTTGCCATCGACATCCAGAACAACATCGGCAAACATCTGGATAAAGCGCCGGTAGGAATCGTAGGCGAAACGTGGATTGCCTGTCTTGATTGCCAGGCCTTCGGTGATCTCGTCATTCAGTCCGAGATTCAAAATGGTATTCATCATGCCCGGCATGGATACCGGCGCGCCGGAGCGAACGGAAAACAACAGTGGGTTTTCGGGATCGCCAAATCGCGCGCCCATCTTTTTCTCGACGAGATCCAGCGCCACACGGTATTCCTGCTCCAGCAGGGATGGCAGTTTGTTGCCGGCCTGGAAATACTCGCGACAGGTGCCGGTCGTTATCACGAAACCGTAGGGTACGGGTAACCCCAGGCTGGTCATCTCACAAAGGTTGGCACCTTTGCCGCCCAACAGGTCTCTATCGTCCTTGCTGCCTTCATCGAACAGGTATACGCGTTTAGCCATGAAATTCTGCCTGAGTTCTAAGCTTTAATGGCAGCGAGTATAGCCTCCCACTGCGCCGAGTGGGAGTCAAAATCCTGCAGAATGGGAAGCGGCGATAGTTTTGCGGCTAAGGCCGGGGCGTATGCACGTGCTCAGCGGCGCGCAAGCAACTCGCACAAGCGGTCGATTTCCGATAACTCAGCTGTAGCGGGGACAACAAACAACTCCTCGCACTGGGCTTCCTCGGCATTGTCCAGCGCCTCGCGCACCGCATCTGCACTGCTGCGGTGTACCGATTCGGCCATCATCGTGGCGATGTCGCTACCGGCAATTGCCAGGTACTCGTAGACGTAGTCGTAGAGTTTTTGTTGTCCACCATCGGCCAGCGTGTACCAGAAACCACCCATACGGTAGGGTGTTTGCTCTCGGCCTGCGCGTTCCCACGCCGCCTCGGCCATCGCAAAAGTTCGGCTCAATTCCTCCTCTTCGCCATTGCCCGACCAGGCGTAGAGTCCATCGGCCCACTGCGCACAGCGTTCTATACTTTTCGGACCCATAGCGCCGGCCAGCAAGCGGGGGCCACCCGGCCTGTTCATAGCGGGGCCGATTGCTCCACCTCCGGCAACGACCTCCTCGCCACGCCAGATTTTACGCATCTCCTCTACCTGTCGGTCCATTCGTCCGTAACGGCCTTCAAAGCGAGCGCCGAGCGCCTCATAGTCTTTTGGCCGCCCGCCGTAGCCGAGCACGATGCTGTTCACCCGGTCACCGGAGAGAATATCCAGAGTGGCGACTTCCTTGGCGACGCGGGCGGCACTGTGCATTGGCAGTACGTACAATGTAGGGGTGAGCTCAATCCGAGTGGTGGCCATCGTTGCGGCAGCCAGCAGCACCCGCATGTCATAAGTGGGGCCATGTATGCGCTCGCCACAGGACAGCGCGTGAAAAGGCCCGTCGTCGATGGCTTTGAACCATGCCTGGTAGTCCTCGCGGCTGAGACCGGCTTTCATGTACGGCAGGCAGACGCCGATTTTCATTTTGGAAGACACTATCGCAATACCCCGTTTTATTAATGAGCTGGATTCACTGCGGCTATAGTAGCCCAGTTCGCAGCGCCCGCTGTTTAGCATAATGAACCGTTGGCGTATTGCGCTAATGCACTGCGATAGGTGCACTGCGATATGGCCCGCCACTGAGCGCCAGTTGCCAAAGCTCGGGTGGCTTGCGATTGAATCTTTCCACAAGTACTCGCCGACAGGGAATGCACTGGGGTAAACTCCCTGCCCATATGAATAGTTCCAATAAATCACCGCTGCGCGCAACACCTCGTCTGGTGTTGTATGGCGTGATCTGCGCCTTGTTCACCGTATTGCTGTCTGCTTGCAGTAGCCCTGCGCCGAAGCGCGCGGTTCTGCAGGGGGATAATTCGCAGTCGGTGGATATGAGTGGCTCCTGGGAGATGGATTACAGCCAGAGTGACAACACCCAGGAGAAACTGGATTCCATGGTGGGCGAGCTGAACCGGGAGGCCAGACGCCGCGCCCAGCAGGGCGGTGCGCAACAGGGTTCTTTTGGTGGCGGTATGGTGATTAATGCCTCGGGTACGAACACCGGTTCATCCATTCTGGGTCTGGTGCGTATGGCTGATTTGATTACGCAATCACCGCTGTTGGAGATAACCCAGAGTGAACACAAAATCCGCGTGGAGCGAGAGGAGGACTTTGATCTGACCTGCGAGTTTTACCCCGGGCAGATGCGTCAGGTCGAGACCCCCTTCGGTACCGAGATCTGTGGCTGGAACGGGCATCAACTGGTGTTTAAGTTACTGCTGCCGGATGGGCTCAGTATTCAGCATGTTATGACCATGGGAGCAGCGGGCCAGAAACTCAACGTCGCGACGACTGTCGTCACCAGCCAGGTTTCCTTTCCTTTCGTCCTCAACCGCGTTTACAACCGGTTCGAACCTGGCCAGAGTGGCTATAAATGCGAAGTGACATTGACCAGAGGTACGGTATGTACCACCGAAACCAAGTGATAACAGTGCGCAGTAGTGGTGCAGCAACTGCGTTCGACGCTGGTGTCGCAGTTATCGCAGCCGTTTTCATCGCCATGTGTTTGGGGTTGTACCCGCCGTTTGCGCACAGTACAGACGACGCACGTTATATCGACGTCGGCATAGTTGTCTTCAACCCGGGGATTCCGGCGGACGCCTCCACCCACAGCAAGCTGGGCATCTTCCCGGAAATTCGTAAAGCCGAGGCAAAGTACATGCCGGTAGTGTTACGGCAGACCCTGATAGACACCGGTGACTGGGGCGTGGTGCGGGTTCTTCCCGAGGCGCTGGACTCCTCTGAGCTACTGGTGACCGGGACGATAATACACTCCGACGGTCAGTGGCTTGAGCTGCGCATTGTCGCCAAAGATGCAGCCGGTGCAATTTGGCTGGACAGGGCTTATAACGGCACGACGACATCAGCAAGCTATCCGGTAAAAATTGATAGCGACCCGTATATTGGGGTCTACCAGAGAATCGCCTCGGATCTGTTGGATGTGCGCCGCCAAATGAGCGCCAAGCAATTGGCTGACCTGCGAGAGATTGCGCTGATGCGCTATGCCGCCGGACTTGCGCCAGAGGTGTTTGCCTCCTACCTCGCAAGTACGCCGGAGGGGGCTTATTCCCTGGTTCGGCTGCCTGCCGAGGATGATCCCATGCTGGCTCGCGTTGTACGTATCCGCAATCAGGAATATCTTTTCATCGATACCGTCGATGAGCAGTACGCCCGATTGGCCGAAGCGATGGCGCCTACCTACAATCTGTGGCGTCAGTACAGCGCGGAACAGGCACAGTACAGGGACGACTACGAGGCGCGTGTCGCCAGCAGAAGCAGCCAGGGCAGACGAGGTTCGTTTGTCGCTCTGGAGCAGACCTACAACGCCTACAAATGGTCCAAAATACACGAACAAGACCTGGACGAGCTGGCGCTGGGCTTCAACAATGAAGTGGCACCTACTGTGATGGAAGTCAGTGGCACAGTGTTCAAGTTGAGCGGTGGGCTGGACTCCCAATACACCGAGTGGCGCGGTATTTTGCAACGTATTTTCGCGTTAGAGACAGGCTTGCCGCCAGCGGCCTGATTTCTGCTATGCTGTGATCATGGCTGGAAAAGAAAAAGACAACGAATCCCTACTGGAAACCCTGCGCAAGCGGACAGAGCAAATTGCCGGGGGGACTTTTGACTTCGCCCGCAATACAGCCACGCTCACCGCGATGTTCGGTGAGAGCTGGTTGCGCAATACCCTGCTGAACAAGTTGGAGCCCGAGCGATTGGAGGCGATGGCCGAGGCCGGTCGCTTTCTGCGGGATGCGCGGGAGACGGCGGGTATGTCGTTGAAGGATTTATCGGAGAGCCTGGGGCTGTCCGACCGGGCTATGCTGGAAGACATAGAAAGTGGCGAGACCATCATGCCGCTGGAATTGATGCTGCGCAGTGCGGCTTTGCTGGCGCGGCACGATCCCATCCCGTTTCTGATCAAATTCATGCGGACGTACAACCCGGCACTGGAGAAGGCGCTGGAGCAGTGGGGGGTTCTCGCTCTTCCCAAGCAGTACGAGCGGGAGCGCCGCTTTGTCAACCTGATGCGTCAGCACGACGTGCTGCGACGTCTGTCGGACGATGAATACGACCGCTACATCCACTACATGGAGAGTTCGAGTAATCTGGTGTTGGATGTCATGAACAAGGAGAAAGCGGCAAATGCGCCCGCCGCTACAGCCAAAGCGACGCAGAAGACCAAAGCCAAACCCAAGCCCAAGTCCCCGCGCAAAAAGAAGGCGGCTCCCCGATCAACCAAGCGAGCGTCTGCACGGTCTGATAACGACTAGTCAGCTATTACATCGATAACCGTAACCGTTAAAGCACGTGGCAGTATCTGCCACGTGTACAGTACAAAGGATTAATGGCTTGTCCCTGATTAACACCGATTCAAACGCCTGGTTTGCCACATGCCCCAAGGGGGTCGAAGCACTGCTGTCTGACGAATTGAGTCGTCTGGGCGCTGAGACCACTCGAGAGACTGTAGCGGGTGTGCACTTTACTGGCCCTCGTGCGCTGGCTTACCGCGCCTGCCTGTGGTCGCGTCTAGCAAACCGGGTGCTGTGGCCCATAGCGCAGCTCGACGCAGCCGATGGCGACACGCTGTATCGCAGTATGAAAGACATCGACTGGGGACGGTTGTTTGACCCGAAGAGGACAATCACCATCGATTTTTCCGGCGAGAACCGGAATATTCGCAACACCCAGTTTGGTGCCCAGCGCAGTAAGGATGCGATCGTTGACTGGTTTGTCGACGCCACCGCACAGCGCCCTTCGGTGGATCGCGCCAATCCTGATGTGCGGCTGAATGTGCGCCTGGTGCGCGATCGGGCGCACCTGTCGGTAGACTTTTCCGGTGGCAGCCTGCATCAGCGCGGTTACCGGCTGCAGGCGGGTATCGCGCCGTTGAAAGAAAATCTGGCGGCGGCGGTGTTGTTGCGCGCCGATTGGCCGGGCATTGCTGCGCGTGGTGGTGCGCTTATAGACCCCATGTGCGGCTCAGCCACGCTGTTACTCGAGGGCGCGATGATGGCCGCCAATATCGCGCCGGGCCTGGCTCGTAAACGCTTTGGTTTTGAACAATTACTGATCCACGACGCTGCGCAATGGGACGCTATTCGAAGTGATGCCCGGGCCCGTGGTGAACAGGGCAGGGCAGCTCAGCTACCGGAGATTCGCGGTTACGATTGGGATCCGGCCGTTATCAGGCGAGCGCAGGAGAATATTGCGCGTATCGGTCTGGAGAAAGTCGTCAGGGTAAGCTGTAAGCCCGTTTCAGAATTGCACAAACCTGACCATCGTCCCCTGCCATTTGGCCTGCTGATCTGTAACCCACCCTACGGCGAACGCATCGGAGAAAAAGAAAGCCTCATGGGCCTTTACCGGCAGTTGGGCGAGGCGATGATCCGTGAGTTTGCCGGGTGGCAGGCAGGCGTGCTGACCTCTGATCTGGATCTGGGCAGGGCCACGGGCTTGCGCAGTCACAAGCGCTATGCGCTCTTTAATGGAAAGCTCGCCACCAGTCTGTTGCTGTTTGATCTGGCCGACAACGAGTTACGCGACGGCGTCCCGCGTGCACCGGAAGCGGCACCTGTGCTGTCCGAGGGGGCGACCATGTTCGCCAACCGGATTATCAAGAATCGCAAGCGTCTCGCTTCATGGGTAAAACGGGAGCAAGTGCAGTGCTACCGCCTGTACGATGCCGATATGCCGGAGTATTCCGTGGCAGTGGATATATATGGTGAATATGTCCACGTGGCCGAATACCAGGCTCCCAAATCAATTTCTCCTGAGGTGGCTGAACAGCGGCTCGACGAGGTTCGCTCGGCGTTGCCAACAGCGCTGGCAGTGGCCCCGGACAATATTGTCTATAAGCAGCGCAGCCGGCAACGCGGCAAGGCGCAGTACAAACGACAGGACAGCCGGGGTGAGTTGCTGACAGTGCGTGAGGGCAGTGCAAAGTTGCTGGTTAATCTGCACGATTATCTCGACACCGGTTTATTTCTCGATCATCGCCCCCTGCGCCTGCGTATTGGGCAGGAAGCAAAGGGCAAGGATTTCCTCAACCTGTTCTGCTATACCGGCGCCGCCACCGTGCACGCCGCACTCGGGGGGGCGCATTCCACTACCAGTGTCGACCTGTCCAATACTTACCTGAACTGGCTCAATAAAAATCTCGCGGTGAATCAGTTAGAGGGCGGGCGACATACCGTGATCAGGGAGGACTGTCAGTCCTGGCTGGAAAAGGCACAAGATCGCTTCGATCTGATCCTGCTGGATCCGCCGTCCTTTTCCAACTCCAAGGCCATGACTGACAGCTTTGACGTGCAGCGCGATCACGGTGATATGGTGCGCAGCGCGATGGCGGTGCTGCGCCAGAAAGGGCAGCTGTATTTTTCCAACAATCGTCGCGGGTTTGCGCTGGATGCGTCTTTACAGCAGGAGTTTCAGTGCGAGGATATTACATCCAAGACGCTGCCGCCGGACTTTCAGCGCAATCGAAAAATACACTGCTGCTGGATAATTCGCCATAAATAGCGGGCTACAGTGCTAGTATTCGCCAACTTTTTATAGTAGATGATATCCACAAAAGTTTAATAACCCTGCGTTATTTCATTGTAATGTCGCGGAAACACTGTAAAAAAACTCTAAGTCTTTGAAAAATATAAATAAAAAGAGTTAATGCCGGTGAGTTGGATGGATGCCCATCTGAAGGCGTATCCGCAAATGCAACCGGCATCGTTACCGCTGTCCCCAATGTTATCCACAGAATATGCTGTGGATAACTACTCTGGGTCGGCCAGTTTCAACAATTGCTTGCCGACATTGCTGCCGATAAACAATCGCTGCAAGGTGCTTGGAATCTTGTCGAAACCTTCCTGGATATCCTCGCGCCATGCGATCTCGCCGTTCATCACCCATTCAGTGAGCGCTTGTATCGCCTCGTCTGCACGGTCGAGGTAATCCAGCACAATAAACCCCTGCATTCTGATGCGGCGACTGGTCAGTAACATCAGGTTGCGCGGCCCCGGCTTGGGCGCCACGTCGTTATAGCCCGATATTGCACCGCACAGAACGATGCGGCCGAAATCTGCCATATGTGCAATACCGGCTTCCAGCGTTTCACCTCCGACATTGTCAAAGAACACGTTTACGCCCTCCGGGCACAACTCCCCGATGCGCTGCTGCAGTGCTTCATTTTTGTAGTCGATGACGGCATCGAGCTTGCAAGCGGTGCGCAACCATTCGCATTTCTCCTGTCCACCCGCCAGGCCCACTACGCGGCAGCCTTTGAGCCTGGCGATTTGTGCGACCACCGAACCGGTGGCGCCGGCTGCGCCTGACACCAGTACGGTTTCTCCCGGCTGTGGCTGACCGACATCCAGCAGGCCGAAATAGGCGGTGAGGCTGGTGCTGCCAAATACGCTGAGTGCAAGATTGGGTGGTGTGCCCGCAGGCAGTGCGGTCGGTGGGATCATGCCTTTCGGATCGCCAATACTGTACTCCTGCCAGTTCATCAATCCCTGTACCAGAGTACCCACGGGCAGCGCGTCATTGTTTGATTCTATGACTTGTCCCACGCCGCTGGCGCGCATGGGTTCGCCGATAGCGACGGGCGGCAGGTAGCTGGGCGCATCCTCAAGCCAACCGCGCATGGCCGGGTCAAAGCCCAGCATCAGTGTTTTCAGTAGCACCTGACCCGCAGCGAGATCTGGCTGTGGCATTGGGGATTTCACTTGTTCAAAATGCTGGGGGCCGACGACTCCCACCGGACGCTCTCTCAATATCCACTGCCTGTTTATTGTGCCCATACTGAATTCCTCCGGGAAATGTGTGCAGCGGTGTTTCACTGCTGTTTGTGACAATGCGTTTTATACGGCGGTATTAGAGCACCTGATCCACCCGCTGAATAGTCTGATCTCTACGCGAGCATGACAGCCCGGTTCCACTGTGTTCCAATTCGTGCTGCTGATAGTAGGTAGCGAGTTTAAAATGAAATCCCTGTTGATTGTCTATCACAGCCAGAGCGGTACCTGCGCCAACCTGGCGCGAGCTGCATGGCGTGGCGCGAAACTCGAATCAGAGGTAGAGACAACGGTGCAGCGGGCCTGGGATGCAGATACCCGGCAACTGTCGCAAGCCGATGGTGTATTGCTGGTGATGGCGGAAAACTCTGGCGCGTTATCTGGCACCATGAAAGATTTTCTCGACCGCACGTTTTATCCTGCGATTGCACGTGGGGTAGTCGTGCCTTATGCCTTGTTGATCAGTGCCGGCAATGACGGACGCGGCGCGCAGCGTCAGGCCCAGCGTATTCTGTCTGGCTATCCGTTTCCAGCAGCATCTGAGCCGCTTATAGTGCGCGGGGCGTGGAGCGAGGAACATCAGCGGGCGAGTGAAGAACTCGGCCAGGCTTTCGCAGCGGGTTTATCGATGGGTATTTTTTGAGGAGGAACGGGTAGTGAGTGACAATATTGAAGAAGCTGTACCGGCGGGGTTTGAGCAGCTGCCCACCGGGTTAGGTTATACCGACAGTTTGCAGCCGTCGTATCGGCGTATAGAGGGCGACAGCGCGAGTTTCGGTTTGTTGGTGCAGGCGCAACACTGCAATACGATGGGCATCTGCCACGGCGGTGTGCTGATGACGCTGGCGGATATTACAGCGGCGACCGGTACCAATCTGGCGCGCGGCGTCACCTCCGGCAGTCCAACGGTACATCTGAGTATCGATTTCATATCTTCGGCGCGGCTTGGTCAATGGCTACGCGCGGATGTGGAGCAGGTCAGTGTCAAGCGACGCTTCGGGTTTTGCAGTGGTGGGATATATAACAGCGACGGCGTGGTCGCGCGGTTCAACGGTACGTTTTACTTCCCTGATCACAAGGGTATGTGGAAAGACGGGCGTCGCGGTGACGGTGTACTGCAGCAGCCGGAGCAGGAACAGGAGAATTAATCCGGCGCTATCTCTGCAACGGATTCCAGTGCCTTGATAAAAGCGCGGGCGGCGCGTGAGAGACTACGGCTTTCATGATGTACGACGCCCAGCGTGCGTTCTATGCGGGCGTCGTGAATCGGCAGGGTGGCCAGCGATGCATCGAGCATGCTGCGTGGTAACACTGTCCAGCCCAGCCCGACTGCCGCCATCATCCGTATCGTCTCCAGGTAATTGGTCGCGATGGCGACCTGCATCGGCAGGCCGCGGCGGTCGAACAGACTCTTAACAATCTGTCCGGTATAGGTGTTCAGCCCCGGCAGGATGGCGGGGTATTTGCTCAGCTGTTCTAGATCCAATACTTTTTGGGCTGACAAGCTATGCCCTGCTTGTATCATGAAATCCAGTGGATCATGCCAGATCGCGCGTGTGACAACGCTGTCCACCGGTGTCGGAGCCAGCGTGACAACCGCCAGCTCTGCCTCGCCGCGCAGGGTCAGATCATACGCCTGCTCTGAATCCATAAACTCGATATCAAGGTGTACATTTGGATACGTCTGGCTGAAAAAGCTCAGTATCGGTGGCAGGCGGTGCAGCCCGATATGGTGGCTTGTCGCAAGTCGCAGTCTCCCCCGTACCTCACCGGCCAGATCGCGCACCGACTGCTCCGCAGCCTGCAGTTCCAGTTGCACTGCACGGGCATGAGGTAGCAGCGCCTGGCCGGCTTCAGTGGTGCTGACAGTTCTGCCAATTCTGTCAAACAGGGTGGTATTTAGCTGCTCTTCCAGTTGTGCCACTCGTTTGCTGACAGCGGGTTGTGTCAGGTGCAGCTTCTGTGCGGCGAGCGAAAATGATCCGGTTTCGGCCACCAGCAAGAAGGCTTTGAGATTCTGCGTATCCATTCATCTATTCCATTTAGGAATTCATATAATAAAAATAATAAATTTGAGTTATCTAAAATACAAGCCCATAATTTGCGTATTAGAGATTGTGTGTCTTACTTTTCAAGGAGGTACCCGCTATGGCCGGACAAACACTTTACGACAAGTTGTGGCAAAGCCACTTGGTAAAGGAGCGTGACGATGGCAGTGCGCTGATCTATATCGATCGTCAGTTGATTCACGAAGTGACGTCGCCACAGGCCTTCGAGGGGCTGCGCATCGCCAATCGCCAGCCGTGGCGCGTTGACGCCAATTTCGCTGTGCCCGATCACAATGTACCCACCGAGACGCACGAGCGCAGTGGCGGGGTGGCGGGTATCACAGACGAGGTCTCCCGGTTACAGGTGCAGACACTGGATGAGAACTGTCGCGACTTCGATATTCTGGAATTTCACATCAACGATGTACGACAGGGCATCGTTCACGTGGTGGGGCCGGAGCAGGGCGTCACACTGCCGGGCATGACTATCGTCTGTGGTGATTCACATACCTCAACCCACGGCGCTCTGGGCGCGATGGCGCAAGGTATTGGGACTTCGGATGTGGAGCATGTTATGGCCACTCAGTGCCTGAGCCAGCAGAAGATGAAAAATATGTTGGTGCGCATTGATGGACAATTGCGAGCCGGCGTTACGGCCAAGGATGTGGTGCTGGCTGTTATTGGAAAAATCGGTACGGCAGGCGGCACGCATCACGCGATCGAGTTCGGTGGCGAAGTGGTGCGCTCCCTGAGTATGGAAGGGCGTATGACGGTTTGTAATATGGCCATTGAAGCGGGTGCCCGGGTCGGTTTGATTGCCGTGGATGACACCACCATTGAGTACGTCAAGGGGCGACCCTATGCTCCTCAGGGTGCCATGTGGGATCAGGCGGTCACGGCATGGCGCGAACTGCACAGCGATGACGATGCGCACTTTGATCGTGTTGTGGAGTTGCGTGGAGAAGATATCTTGCCTCAGGTTACCTGGGGAACGTCGCCGGAAATGGTGTTGCCGGTCAGCGGCGTTATTCCCGACCCTGCGACAATCGACGATGCTGGCAAGCGCGCTGCAACTGAACGCGCACTGGACTACATGGGCTTACAAGCGGGCATGTCGATTACCGATATTAAACTGGACGCGGTGTTTATCGGCTCCTGTACCAACTCGCGTATAGAAGATTTGCGCGCCGCCGCAGAAGTGGTGAAAGGTAAAAAGGTCGCCGCTAATGTGAAACGCGCGCTGGTAGTGCCGGGCTCGGGTCAGGTCAAACAGCAAGCAGAAGCGGAAGGTCTCGACAAGATATTCATCGAGGCGGGTCTGGAGTGGCGCGAGCCCGGCTGTTCCATGTGTCTGGCGATGAACTCAGACAAGCTTGGAGATGGCGAGCATTGTGCGTCCACCTCTAATCGCAATTTCGAAGGGCGCCAGGGCTTTGGCGGCCGGACTCATCTGGTCAGCCCTGCGATGGCAGCTGCTGCCTCGGTGGCCGGTCATTTTGTCGATGTCAGGGATTGGTAGGAGAAGATTACTATGAAAAGTTTTACCGTGTTAAAAGGCATTGCCGCTCCGATGGATCGCGCCAACGTTGATACAGATCTGATTATCCCCAAGCAGTTTCTGAAATCGATTCAGCGCAGTGGCTTCGGTCCCAATCTTTTTGATGGCTTGCGTTATCTGGATGAGGGGCAGCCGGGGCAGGATTGCAGTAACCGTCCACTGAACCCCGATTTCCCGCTTAATCAGCCGCGTTACAAAGGCGCGAGTGTTCTGCTGGCGCGAGAAAATTTTGGCTGTGGTTCAAGCCGGGAGCACGCGCCATGGGCGCTGGAAGATTTCGGGATCAACTGCATCATTGCGCCAAGCTATGCCGATATTTTTTATAACAACTGTTTCAAGAATGGCGTTCTGCCCATCGAGCTTGATGCGGCCATCGTCGATCGCCTGTTTGTGGAACTGTATGCCAGTGAGGAAACCAGCGAGGCGTTTGAGCTTACTGTCGATCTTGCCAGTCAGACTATACAAACACCGTCCGGTGAAACTATTCACTTTGAGGTGGATGAGTTTCGCAAGCACTGCCTGCTCAATGGCCTGGACGATATCGGCCTGACGCTGGAAAGTGCCGATGCCATACGCGCCTATGAACAAAAACGGCGCGAGCAGGCGCCGTGGTTGTTCGATGTTATAGGGTGAGGCTTGCCTGACTTAAAGTGTGCAATGCAAAGGAGGAAAACGACCGATGAGCAATGAATACGATGTAGCGGTAGTGGGAGCCACTGGCGCGGTAGGTGAAGTAATGATCAGTGTGCTGGAGGAGCGTAATTTTCCGGTACGCAACCTGTATCCGCTGGCCAGTAGTCGTTCTGCGGGCAAAAGCATTCAATTCAGGGGCAAGCCGGTGCAGGTGACTGACCTGGCTGAGTTTGACTTCAGCAAAGCACAGATCGGGCTATTTTCCGCCGGGGGAAGCATCTCTGAAAAATTTGCTCCCATAGCGGCGGCCGCGGGTTGCATAGTGATTGATAATACATCGCATTTCCGCCGCGATGAGGATATCCCCCTCATTGTGCCCGAGGTGAATATTGAAGCGTTGGCCGGTTATACAACGCGCAATATTATCGCTAACCCCAATTGTTCAACGATCCAGATGTTGGTCGCGCTAAAGCCCATTTACGACGCAGTGGGTATTGAGCGGATAAACGTCGCGACTTACCAGGCGGTATCCGGTACAGGTAAAGAGGCTATCGAAGAGTTGGCGGGGCAGACAGCCAAGTTGCTCAATGGTCAGGAGATCACTGCGGAGGTCTATCCCAAGCAGATAGCATTCAATGTGCTGCCCCATATCGACGTGTTTGAGGACAATGGCTATACCCGCGAAGAGATGAAGATGGTGTGGGAAACCCAGAAAATCTTCGGCGACCCCGGCATGTTGGTCAATCCGACCTGTGTTCGTGTACCGGTATTTTTTGGGCATTCTGAAGCCGTGCACATCGAGACAGTGGACAAGATCAGTGCTGCCCAGGCAAGAGCCCTGCTCGAAGCCGCGCCGGGTGTGACGGTAGTGGACGAGCACGTGGATGGCGGCTATCCCACTGCGGTGACCGAGTCCGCAGGTAAGGACGCGGTATTCGTCGGCAGAATTCGCGAGGATTTGTCGCATCCACGGGGTTTGAATATGTGGATCGTATCGGACAATGTCAGGAAGGGAGCCGCATTAAATAGTGTGCAAATTGCCGAGAGCTTGGTGTCAACCTACCTTGATTAATGCCTGTAATTCACTGATACTTGAGCCGAAATTCGGATTGTGAGCGCAGCCTTTGTACACTCGGTTGACGCGTGTGCAAAGGTTGAGCAAGCCGGTTGGGATCTGTTGTATTGAGGGTCTGGCCATTGCATCCGAAAGCTGTGACCGATATCAGGGGAGTCGGTTTTAAATTCGCGGGTACAATAATAAGGGGCTGGTATGGCTCGTAAGTTTGCTGCTGTAGCGTTCTCGTTGGGGTGTTTCCACGCGAGTTCATTGATGGCGCTTGGCCTCGGTGAAATGCAGCTGGAGTCTTTCCTTAATGAACCGCTTAAAGCCAGTGTTGACCTGCTCAACATGGATGGCCTGCACGAAGATGAGGTCAGGGTTCGCCTGGCCACCTCAGAAGACTTTGAGAAGCTGGGCCTGGACAGAGCCTACTTCCTGACCAATATCACCTTTGAAGTCGTGTCCGATGGTAAGGGCGGGGCGAAGATTCTGCTGAGTTCGGATGAGCCTGTGCTGGAACCCTACCTGGACTTTATCGTAGAAGCACGGTGGCCCTCCGGGCGCCTGTTGCGCGAATATACGATATTGATCGATCCGCCGGTATTTTCTCAATCCACACCTGTTGTATCTGCCAGTGAGCGCGTTGCCACGGTAGAAGGTATTCCGGCCCCTGCGCCAGCAAAAAAAAGTGAATCCTACTCCTATGACTATAATGCCGGACGCGTAAACGTCGATCAGCGCTCCGATCTTGCTGCAGGCGCTATGCCGCAGCGCAATTACAATGCATCGACGGCCGGCGCGCCAACGCCCGGCAGCCGGTACATGATCCACCGCGACCAGACGCTCTGGGAAATCGCCAGCATGGCAAAGCCGGCAGGCGTTTCCGTACACCAGACAATGCTCGACATTCAGCGCTTGAACCCCGATGCATTTATCAATGGCAACATCAACCGCATCAAGGCGGGCTATATCATTTATCTGCCCAGCGCTGAAGACATCACGTCAGGTGATTTGCCCAAGGCTCTGGCGGAAGTACGTGAGCAAAATGCAGCCTGGCGTGAAGGCCGTGATACCGCGCCCTATGCCAGCAGCGGGCCGTCTCTGAGAATTTCGGCCGAACCGGAAGACTCTGCGGCGGTTGAGACAGATACACAGAGCACAGTTGGCAGCGCTGAGCCCAGTGCCATTGACTCGCGAGCAGCGGCGCCCGAGCGGGCTGTTGCAGGTTCAACAGGTGGTGCTTCTGCTGAAACACTGGAGCGCCTGGCCGCGCTGGAGCAGCAGCTTGAGACACTGCAGCGCATCGTTGCGCTGAAAGATGATCAGATCGCAGCGCTGCAAAGTGCGCTGACAGAAGCCGGCGGGAGCGTGGAAAGAGAAGAGCCCCGTGAACTTACAATTGATATCGAACCCGAGTTAGAAGCGCAAGCCGAGAGTGTGTCTGCTGTGGTGCCGCTGGAAAGCGACGAGGCCCCGGCTGAGCAAGCAGCGCAGGAGCCAGTAGCTGCCCCCGTTGCAGAGAAAGAACAGGCCGCTGAAAGCACCAAGCCAACAGCCGCTGAACCCGCTGGCGCATCCAGCAAAGCCGATCCGAAACCGTCCGCACCGGCCACGTCCGCAGAGGGGTGGACCAGCTATCTGCTGTATATCCTCGGCGCTGTCGTGCTGGTGATAGCGGGTTTTGTCTTTGCCCGCCGTCGAGGGGAGGCGAAGGAGGAAGAGTCGCTACCGATTACTCCCGTTGGCACTACAGCGGCAGTCACCACTGAAGATGTGTTCGCGGATGTGCAGTTGCAGGATCAGAACGTTGAAGTGGAACCGGTGGTCGAAACACCGCCGCTTGTTGATAAAGGCGCTGATCCGGCTGAGGCAGACAACCGTGGCTACGGTGAGCACAAGCACGACGAGTACGCCTCCGATGTTGACGCGGCCGACGCGCTGGCCGAAGCCGATATCTATATCGCCTATGGTCGTCACCCCCAGGCCATCGATCTCCTCAACAATGCGCTGGTCGCCGAGCCCGGCAACCCGGTTTACCGGCTGAAATTGCTGGAGATATACGTAGAACTGGATAATCAGGCCGCGGCTGTAGCACAGTTCAAGAAAATACTGGATATCGGTGACAGCGATTGTATTGCGCGCGCTGAATTAATGCTTGAGCGTCTGGGTGATGAATCGATTGGCGGCGACAGCCTTGAAGGGCTGGCAGCACAGCCTGCAGTCCATACCCCAACAATCACAGAAACCTCCCCGGGGCTCACACCTAATCCGCTCGATATACTCACGGATTCGAATGATTCGCTGGAAGAGGTGTTCACCGGTCTGGAGATAGAAGAGGAGGAGGGGGTCGAGGAAGAAGACGATCTGGATTTATCCGGTGACTTTGAAGTCGATCAGCCTGACACCGAGGAAGACGAAGAGCTGGTTATCGCCGCAGATAGTAACGCGCTGTCCACCAAGCTGGACCTGGCCCGTGCCTACCTCGATATGGGCGACGATGATGGTGCCCGCCAGATACTGGACGAGGTTGTAGCAGAAGGCACTGCGGAGTTGCAAGCAGAGGCTCGGGAGCTGCTCGAACGCATTGGCTGAGAGCCCCTTTTCCCCTGAGCCGCTGCCAGCTGGTACGCGCATTGCCTGTCGCGTCGAATACGATGGCAGTAGCTACAACGGCTGGCAATCGCAGCCTCATGTCGGTGTCGTCACCGTTCAGGACCAGCTTGAGCTGGCGCTTGCCGAAATAGCCAATACGCCACTGCGGGTGCAGTGTGCCGGGCGCACCGATACCGGTGTTCACGCCCACTCCCAGATCATCCATTTTGACAATCCTGTTGCTCGCAGCTGTAAGGCGTGGGTGTTGGGAGGTAATGCGCGCCTGCCGTACACCATTCGCATCCACTGGGCTGTCCCGGTTGTCGAAGAATTTCATGCGCGTTTTTCCGCGCAGTCACGTCGTTACCGCTATGTCATCGCCAATACCCGGATTCGCCCGGCATTAATGCAGGGTCAGTTGACCTGGCACCGCCGTAAGCTCAATGCCGATGCCATGCATGCAGCTGCGCAGGCGCTCATTGGCGAGTGGGATTTTAGTGCCTTTCGAGCCGCGTCCTGTCAGTCGCGTACGCCGATGCGCAATGTGCAGTTTATCGATGTCAGGCGTCGTGGTGACCTGGTCATACTGGAAGTGCAGGCCAATGCTTTCCTCCATCATATGGTGAGGAACATTGCGGGGGCGCTGCTGGCAGTTGGTGACGGACGCAAGCCCCAGCAGTGGATCGCCAAACTGCTAGAGGGCCGCGATCGCACGGTAGCTGCCGAGACTGCGCCAGCCAACGGCTTGTACCTGGTCGATGTCGAGTACCCAGCGCACTACGGCTTGCCGGTGACGCCTTACGGGCCAATTTTGCTCGGCATAAATCCGCAAACCGACGCTGGCATTTAAAGACACTGTCGCGCGTGATCTGCTATCATGCGGCCCTTGTTTTTGAAGGGTTTCAGGGGACATGGCCGCCACGCGCGTCAAAATATGCGGTATAACCCGAGAGGAGGATGCGCTCGCTGTCGCCGCCAGTGGTGCCGATGCGATTGGCCTCAATTTCTACGCTGCGAGCCCCAGGGCGGTCAGTGCCGATCGGGCCGCCGAGCTGGCTGAAGTGCTGCCACCGTTTTTGAGTGTTGTTGCCTTGTTCGTCGATGAACCAGTTAGCGGTATCGCACGTATACTGGATACAGTACCTGTTGACATCATTCAGTTCCACGGCGATGAAACACCCGAGTTCTGCGAACAGTTCGGGCGTCCGTGGATTAAGGCGCTGCGCGTAAAGCCGGGACTCGATATCGTCGATGCCTGTCGCAGGTTTCACCGCGCGCGCGGCATGCTGCTGGACAGTTGGCAAGCAGGTGTACCCGGCGGTACTGGAAAAACCTTCGACTGGAGTCTTACGCCAGCCGATCTGCCATTGCCTACGGTACTGGCGGGAGGCTTGCACGCGGGCAATGTGGGTGAGGCGATCGCCGCCCTGCATCCGGCGGCCGTAGATGTCAGCGGTGGTGTTGAGAGTGCACCGGGTATTAAGGATGCTGAAAAAATACATCGATTTGTAGCGGCTGTGCGAGCCGCAGAGCAACAGCCAGACGGAGTAAGATATGTCGACTAGCACAAAACAGGATGCATACGCCGCGGTGCCGGATGCACAGGGTCGCTTCGGCGAATACGGGGGCAAGTATGTCTCTGAAACCCTGATGGCAGCACTTTCGGAGTTGGAGGCAGTGTATGCCGAGCTCTCCGTTGATGAGAAATTTCAGCGCGAACTCGACGACGACCTGACGCATTATGTGGGGCGTCCGTCACCGCTATATGAAGCCGTAAGGTGGTCAGACATGATCGGTGGCGCGCGAATCTATCTCAAGCGCGAGGATCTCAATCATACCGGCGCCCATAAGGTGAACAATACTATCGGGCAGGCCTTGCTGGCCAAGCACATGGGCAAGAAGCGGGTTATCGCCGAGACAGGTGCGGGACAGCACGGTGTTGCCACAGCAACGATCGCCGCGCGTCTGGGGCTGGAGTGCCAGGTATTCATGGGTGAGGAGGACATCCGTCGTCAGGCGCTGAATGTCTATCGCATGAAACTGCTGGGTGCCGAAGTGATTTCTGTCACCTCAGGCTCGCGCACATTAAAAGACGCGATGAATGAGGCCATGCGAGATTGGGTAACCAATGTCGATGATACTTTTTACATCATTGGAACGGTGGCTGGCCCGCACCCTTATCCGCTACTGGTGAGGGATTTTCAGTGTGTCATCGGTCGCGAAGCGCGCGCCCAGTGTCTGGCTCAGGCCGGTCGATTGCCCGATGCATTGGTCGCCTGTGTTGGCGGCGGCTCCAATGCCATTGGATTGTTTCACCCGTTCCTGAACGATGAGGATGTCGCCATGTACGGTGTAGAGGCAGGTGGGCATGGGCTTGCCACCAGCGATCACGCTGCACCCTTGAACGCTGGTACCCCCGGTGTATTGCACGGCAACCGTACTTATCTGATGCAGGACGATGATGGGCAGATCATGCATACTCACTCGATTTCCGCTGGCCTGGATTATCCTGGTGTCGGGCCCGAACACTCCTGGTTGAAGGATATAGGCAGGGTGAATTATGTGGTCGCTGACGACGACGAGGCACTGCGCGCATTTCATACGCTCACCCGAGTCGAGGGTATTATGCCGGCGCTTGAGAGCAGCCATGCCTTAGCTTATGCAGAGAAACTGGCGGCCAGCATGACACCGCAACAAATGATTGTCGTCAATCTCTCGGGACGTGGTGATAAGGATATTCACACCGTGGCCCAGATCGACGGCATAGAGTTCTAATTTACCCCTGGAGAGTATGTAGTGAGTCGAATTGCGGGATGTTTCCAGAAACTGGCAGAGGAAGGCCGCACCGCCTTAATCCCCTATGTGGTGGCGGGCGATCCCCGCCAGGCGTTCACCGTGCCGCTGATGCACAAGTTGGTTGAAAGTGGCGCCGATATACTGGAGCTTGGCGTACCTTTTTCTGATCCGATGGCAGAGGGCCCGGTGATACAGCTGGCTCACGAGCGCGCGCTTGCCAATGGCACAACGCTGAGCAAGGTGCTGGCCATGGTCAGTGAGTTTCGCAAGACGGATAGCACTACGCCGGTATTGCTGATGGGCTACGCCAATCCGGTAATGCACATGGGGTATCGCAACTTTGCAAATGCCGCAGTTGCGGCTGGCCTGGACGGACTGCTGACGGTGGATATCCCGCCGGAGGAAGTCGATGGCATCAATGGTGAATTACAGCGTGTTGAAATGGACAATATATTTCTGGTGGCACCGACCACGCCAGATGAACGTATTGCCCGTATTGCCAGCAGGGCCAGCGGCTTTATCTACTATGTGTCGCTGAAGGGTGTCACCGGAGCCGGAAATCTCGACACTGTTGAAGTGGCCAGTCGGGTCGGCGCTATTCGGCGCCATAGCAGCCTGCCAGTGGCCGTGGGCTTCGGTATCAAAGATGCTGCCTCTGCCCGGGCTGTTGCCCAGACTGCCGACGGTGTTGTCGTCGGCAGCGCATTGGTGAACACGATGGCCGAAGTCATCGAGCGCGGCGGAGAGTCGGATGCTGCCATTGCGGCCGCCGCTTCACTGTTGGGTGATATTCGCAGGGGCATCGACAGCCCGGCGTAGTGCCCCATCGTGGCAATATCACCATCAGGTAGTTCTAGTTGAGCTGTACCCCGTCTATAATGCCCCCTTCGACACGGTAGTGAGGAAGACAATGAGCTGGATTGACAAGATTCTGCCGGCTGGTGTGCGCAGTGACTCAGGCGGGAAGACCTCCAGCAGCGTTCCGGAGGGCTTGTGGAAGAAGTGCGTCAAATGCGAGGCGGTTCTCTATCTGCCTGATGTCGAGCGCAATAACGATGTTTGCCCCAAGTGCGATCACCATATGCGCATCGGGGCCCGCAAACGGCTGGGCCGGTTTTTCGA
Source organism: Halioglobus japonicus (assembly GCA_902705825.1). Classification (GTDB taxonomy): domain Bacteria; phylum Pseudomonadota; class Gammaproteobacteria; order Pseudomonadales; family Halieaceae; genus Marimicrobium. The sequence continues at coordinate 113,386 of CACSIL010000045.1, forward strand.
TGAGAACACCAGCGAGGAAATCCTTGCCGATATCGAACCGGTCGACCGCCTCAAATTCAAGGACAAGAAGCGCTACCGCGATCGCCTGGCTGCGGCGCAAAAATCCACCGGTGAAAAGGATGCCCTGATCGCCATGCGCGGCACGCTGCGTGGCCTGTCGGTGATTGCCGTGGCATTCGAGTTTGAGTTTCATGGCGGCTCTATGGGGTACGCCGTAGGAGAAAAATTCACTCAGGCAGCGCAACTGGCGCTGGAAGAACAGATCCCTCTGGTGTGTTTTTCAGCATCAGGCGGAGCGCGCATGCAGGAGGCACTGATCTCCCTGATGCAGATGGCCAAGACCAGTGCGGTTATAGAGCGTCTGAAAATCGCCCGCATACCCTATATTTCTGTGATGACAGACCCCATTTACGGCGGTGTCTCGGCCTCGCTGGCACTACTGGGTGATATCAATATTGCTGAGCCAGACGCCCGGGCAGGGTTTGCCGGCCCGAATATTATTGAACAGACCATTCGTCAGAAGCTTCCAAAAGGTTTTCAACGCAGTGAGTTTTTGCTCGAACACGGCGCTATTGACATGATTGTGCACCGTACTGAAATGCGCGATACCATTGCCCGCTTGCTGTCCAAGCTGACCAATCGGCCGCTGGCACCACTGGAAGAGCAATCGATCGACACACCGCCAGACAGCGACGAAGCGGCAAAGGTCATCGCGGCAGGAGATGAGTAAGACAACGCTGGAGCAATGGCTGCAGCGACTGGAAACCATTCACCCACGTGAGATGGATCTCGGTCTGGAACGTATTTCAGCTGTCGCGCGTACACTGGAATTACTCCCTGTTTCCCAGCCAGTGGTCACCGTCGCCGGTACCAATGGGAAAGGCTCTACCGTGGCAGTGCTGGAAGCGCTTCTGCTGGAATCGGGATACCGTACCGGTACGTTTACGTCGCCCCATTTTCTGCGTTTCAATGAGCGGATCCGGATAGCGGGTATTGAGGCATCCGATGCTGATATCATTGCAGCATTTGCGGAGATTGATGCCGCCAGGGGCGCGATTTCACTCACGTACTTTGAGTTTGCGGCGCTGGCTGCTCTGCTGCTGTTCAAGGCCAGTGCGCCCGATATCCTCGTTTTGGAAGTCGGCTTGGGAGGGCGTCTGGACGCGGTGAATATGGTAGACCCAGACATTGCAATCATTACCAGTATCGATCTGGATCACCAGAGTTGGCTCGGCGAGTCGCGCGGTGAAATTGCGCGAGAGAAAGCCGGGATATTGCGTGAATCGGTGCCGGTAGTGGTGGCAGATCCCAATCCGCCTACTGAATTGTTGCACCGCATCACGGAAGTGGGTGCTAGTCCTGCACTCTTTCTGGGAAAGGAGTTTACACTAGCGAAGGGTCAGGGTGACTGGCAGGCCGTGCTGCGAGGGCGCGATGGTCAGCCAATGGCATTGGCTCCTCGGCAGTATGGCTCGATACTACCGGAGAATATTTGCGCTGCAGTGCAGGCGGCGTTGTTGCTGAACCTTGAGGTCAGCGATGCGGGACTGTCGCGTGCGCTGGACCGTGCTGCGCCTGTCGGACGTCGCCAGCGGCGGTGTATAAAGGAGCGGGACTATGTGCTCGATGTGGCGCACAATCCTGCTGCGGTGGGCAAGCTGGTCGAATATTTACAGGCGAGCCCCTGTGAGGGAAGAACAATTGGACTTTTTTCAGTGATGTCGGATAAGGACGTGAAGAGCATCGTTCAAACAGCGCTCGGTCATTTCGACGCCTGGTTCCTGGCCGACCAACCGCACAATGAGCGCGCTGCCCGTGCGGCAGACATCGCCACCGTGCTGGGGGAGGCCGGGGAGGGCATGATCAGTATCAGCAAAAACCTTCGGCAGGCATTTCGACGGGCACAGAGCGTCATGAACAGGGGAGACAGATTGGTCGTATTTGGTTCGTTTACCACGGTTGCGGGCGTGATGCCGTTTCTCGACAACCGCGCAGAGGCCACGCAAAAGTGTGCTGAAGACGAACTCGGTCAAGTCAGTATTGGGGGAGGGACGTGAACGAGATCCTCAAGCAGAGACTGGTAGGCGCGCTGATCCTACTCGCATTAGGCGTGGTTTTTTGGCCCATTGTATTCGTGGAGCCTGAACAAAAGACGACGATGCAGCAGCGGCCCATTCCGGCGCCACCAGCGGTGTCAACGGCGGATATCGACGTGCCGCAGCAGGGTGATCTTCGATCTTCACCGGCGCTGACAGCGAATGATTACGCGCAGGCGGAAGGCGATCCAATGCCCGAAGAGAATACGCCATCCAACATCGAGGATGCGCTCTCGGTGAGCGCAGCATCCGCAGCGCCGGTGGATGCACAGGGCAGCAGTGATGCCGCAAGTACTGTGCGCTCCGAGGCACCGCAGCCGCTTCAGGTGGACGCCGCTGGCGTACCTGTGGCGTGGACGCTTCAGGTTGCCACTGTCAGCAGCGCCGAGAAAGCCGAGTCCCTGCGTAGCCAGCTGCTCAAGAAAAACGAGAAGGCGTATATCAAGAAGATATCCAGTGGCGGAAAGCAGCTCTATCGGGTTTGCGTCGGCCCCAAGTTTGAGAAGAAGGAGTTGGAGCGAATCCAGGCAGGTATCAATGCAGAGTTTGGTGTAAAGACTATGCTCGTAAGGTATTTGCCGTGATGCGCGCGACGGCGAGCTGACTCCGATGGTGGACTGGTTACAGTTTAACGCGGCCGACTGGGCTATTATTGTTATCCTCGGGCTTTCGATACTGCTCAGCTTGTGGCGAGGGTTTATCCGCGAAGCGGCTTCTCTGGCAGGCTGGATCGCGGCATTCATTATTGCCAATATGTTTGTCAATGAAATGGCGGCGCTCTTGTCGCAATGGATCGCCAACGTTACAGGCCGCTATGTGGCGGCGTATGCGTTGTTGTTTGCCGGCACATTGGTTGTGGTCGGCATACTGGGGAACATAGGGGCGCAGTTGGTGAGAGCCACTGGTCTGACCGTGTTGGACAGAATACTGGGTACCGCGTTTGGATTCGCACGCGGTATCATTATCGTACTGGTGCTGGTGTACCTGCTGCGGCAATTGGCACCACCACAGAATTTAGTGTGGTTGGATCAGGCTCAGTTGATGCCGCATGTCGATATGTTGGGTCAGTGGGTACAACAGTTGTTTTCCAGATCTCAGTCCGGGCAAGCCCTGGGCTTATCAACTTAATTGCGCATAGTGGGGTAAGTGCAGAATGTGTGGCCTTGTAGGAATGGTAGCGAAATCCGGCGTCGCTCCTGAAATATACGATGCCCTGACAGTCCTGCAGCATCGCGGGCAGGATGCAGCGGGGATCGTTACCTGTGGCGATGGCAGATTCAGCCAGCGCAAGGGGGAGGGCCTGGTGCGGGATGTTTTTCGCCAGGATCACATGCAGCGATTGAAAGGCTCCATGGGAATAGGTCATGTGCGCTACCCGACTGCCGGCAGTTCAGGGATCGCTCTGGCACAACCCTTTTATGTCAACTCTCCTTATGGCATAGCGCTGGCACACAACGGCAATCTGACCAACTCAGAACAGCTCACACTGGAGATTTTCCAGGATGATCTGCGCCACCTGAATACCGACTCCGATACAGAAGTCCTGCTCAATATATTTGCACATGAGTTGCAAACACTGGGCAAGCTGAACCCTTGTGCGGACGATATATTTACCGCAGTAGAGGCAGTTCACAACCGCTGTCGCGGCGGCTATGCGGTGGTAGGGCTATTGGTGAACCACGGCGTGTTTGGATTTCGTGATCCGTCGGGTATCCGGCCTCTGGTTATCGGTACGCGCGATACGCCCGCTGGGCAGGAGTACATGATTGCCTCTGAAAGTGTCGCGCTCGATGTGCTGGGCTTTACCCTGCTTGATGACGTGGCACCGGGAGAGGCGATATTTATCGACTCAGAAGGACAGTTACATCGACGCAGTTGTGCGGCAAACGCGCAGTTGCGCCCGTGTATTTTTGAACACGTTTATTTTGCGCGACCGGATTCCCTGATGGACGGAATCTCGATATACAAAACACGCATGCGCCAGGGTGAAGCACTGGCTAAAAAAATTCGCCGGTTGCGCCCGGAACTGGATATCGACGTGATCATTCCGATTCCCGACACCAGTCGCATCGCAGCGCAATCCATGGCCTATGAGCTGAATATTAAATTCCGCGAAGGCCTGATGAAGAACCGCTATATCGGCCGTACGTTTATCATGCCCGGGCAGAGCCACCGGAAAAAATCCGTGCGGCAGAAACTCAATCCGGTACCACTGGAGTTTTCGGGAAAGAACGTGATGCTGGTGGATGACTCCATTGTGCGTGGCACCACCTGCCGTCAGATCATAGACATGGCCAGAGAGGCGGGCGCTGCCAATGTCTATTTTGCATCTGCGGCACCGCCGGTACGTTATCCCAATGTATACGGTATCGATATGCCATCTGCGTCAGAGCTGATAGCACACAACCGCACAGTGGAAGAAGTCTGTGAACTCATCGGCGCCGACTGGCTGGTGTATCAGGATCTCGAAGATCTCATACACTGCTCGCTGGAAGGCAATCCACATGTGGCCGGCTTTGATTGTTCGGTATTCAATGGTGAGTATATTACCGGCGATATTGATCAGAATTACCTTGATCGGGTGGAATTACTACGCAACGATGAGGCACAGAATGAACGGCGTGTGGCACTGCAAACAGATGGTGCTGTCGTCGGTCTCTACAACGATGTCTAGGAAGGATTCATGAATGATGACGACCCGCTTGCCGGGGCACATATTGACACACTGGCTATTCGCAGTGGTATAGAGCGGTCACACGAGGGGGAGCACGCAGAGCCTATCTTCACTACCTCCAGTTATGTGTTTGACAGCGCAGCTCAGGCGGCGGCCCGTTTTTCCGGGGCAGAGACCGGCAATGTTTACTCGCGCTATACCAATCCGACGGTACGCGCGTTTGAGCAGCGACTGGCTGCATTGGAAGGTGCAGAGGCTGCGGTAGCAACAGCCTCCGGCATGGCAGCGATTCTCGCCGCCTGTATGGCATTTCTCAAAGCCGGCGACCACGTGATTTGCTCGCGTGATGTCTTCGGTACCACCGTCAATCTGTTCGGCAAGTTTCTCGCAAAATTTGGTGTAGAAGTGACCTATGTGCCGCTGCTGGACACCGCCGCCTGGCGCGCCGCAGTGAGGCCCGAAACTGCGATGTTGTTTTTGGAGACGCCCTCCAATCCACTGTGTGAAATAGTGGATTTGGCAGAGATAGCGCAACTGTCCAAACAGAGCAACTGTGTCTTTGTGGTGGATAACTCGTTTTGCACCCCGGCGTTGCAATTGCCGTTGCAGTCAGGCGCCGATGTTGTCGTATATTCCGCCACTAAGTACCTGGATGGCCAGGGGCGTTGTATGGGCGGAGCGGTAGTGGGTGGAGCAGAGCAGATGAACGAGGTGCGCGGTTTTTTGCGTACCTGCGGCCCAACAATGAGTCCGTTTAATGCCTGGGTATTTTTGAAGGGGCTTGAAACACTGCGCTTACGGATGGACGCTCACAGTCGTTCAGCGCTGGAGATTGCACTGTGGCTGCAACAGCAACCGATGGTTGAACGGGTGTATTACGCAGGTCTGCCAGACCATCCGGGCCACGCTATAGCTGCGCGACAGCAGTCCGGCTACGGCGGTGTACTTTCCTTTCTCGTGAAGGGTGGCAAGGAGCAGGCCTGGCAGTTTATCGATGCCACGCGTCTGATGTCGCACACCGCAAATCTCGGTGATGCAAAAACCACCATTGTGCATCCGGCAACCACCACTCATGGGCGACTTACTCCCGAGCAGCGTGAACAGGCGGGCATTCAGGACGGTCTCATTCGTATCTCAGTAGGGCTGGAAAACGTGGCCGATTTAAAGGCCGATATACTGTGCGGTTTTGCCGGTATCAGATAACAAAAAACAAGATTCATGGGGTAATAACATGCAGGTAAGGGGCTTGGTGGATTCTGCGGTGCAGGAGGTAGGCAACATCCTGCTTGGGAAAGAACCACAGATCAGATTGGCGCTGTGCTGTTTGTTTGCCCGCGGACATCTGCTGCTTGAAGATCTTCCCGGTATGGGTAAAACCACCTTGTCGCATGCGCTGGCTGCGGTGCTTGGCCTGTCCTGGAAGCGCGTGCAGTTCACCAGTGATCTGCTTCCGGCGGATATTCTCGGCGTGTCGGTATTCGATACCAAAGACGCGAGCTTTACGTTTCACCCCGGGCCGATTTTTACCCAGTTATTGCTGGCCGACGAAATCAACCGCACCACACCCCGTACTCAGAGTGCTCTGCTTGAAGCGATGGCAGAAGGGCAGGTGACCGTTGAAGGTGAAACACGGCCGTTGCCGCAGCCGTTCTTTGTTATCGCCACACAAAACCCTGTTCACCAATCGGGTACCTATCCGTTGCCTGAGTCCCAATTGGATCGCTTCCTGATGCGGTTGGAGTTGGGGTATCCCCACCCGCAGGCGGAGCGGCAGATGTTCGAGCGGCGCCACAGCGGTGCACAGGAGATTCAAAATCCACAGCAGTGTATTGACCTAGAACAACTCGAAATGATTCGCGTGGAGGTCAGTAAGGTACACGCCTCGGAGAACCTCCTTGACTACCTGCAGCGGCTGGTCGCCTATACGCGCCAATCGCCAGAGTTCGAAGTGGGCCTCTCTCCCAGGGGCGCGCTGGCGTTGTTGGACTGTGCAAAAACCTGGGCAGCGATGAACAACCGCAGTCATGTGGTACCCGAGGATATTCAGGCTGTGCTGCCTTCAGTGGCCTCCCACCGCCTCGTTCCCAGCGGCGACTATGCAGGCGATGGCGATGCGCTGGTCGATCTGCTGCGACGCGATGTGGATGTCATAGGGCGCTGAGAGAGCCCCGGTGGACAGCAACCAACCCAGTTTTGATATGCGCGACCACAGTTTTCTGGGACGCATGCGCAGGCGTTTTCGCGGGTGGGTGAACCGGCGTATTCCCCCGGCGCGGGAAGTGACACTGGATCAACGTCGTATCTTTATATTTCCCAGCCGTACCGGGTTATTTTTTGGCTGCAGCCTGACGGTGATGTTGATAGCGGCTATCAATTTTGAGAACAACCTCAGCTATGCATTGACCTTCCTGCTGGCCACCCTATTTATTGTCGCAACGCTGCATACCTATGCCAATCTATCGGGGCTGACCCTTCGTGCCGTGCGTGCGCAGCCCGCCTTTCCCGGGCAACAATCCGAATTTCTGGTGATGATTGAACGGAAAAAACGGCGCGACCACTACGCGCTGTACCTCAAGTGGCCAACGAGTAGTGACGCGCTGGTGAACCTGGTTGAGGATGACAATATCAAGGTTCAGTTGCATATGCCTGTCGATAAGCGCGGGTGGTTTCGTCCTGGACGCCTGTTGCTGGAGTCTACTTATCCGCTGGGTTTATTGCGCTGTTGGACCTGGGTCGACCTCGATCTGCACGCACTGGTCTATCCACGTCCTATGTCATCAGCCGAGCTACCGGGTCTGGCCACGGACACCCCGGACGGCGCGGCCGCAATGGTGGACGGCAATGACGACTTTTACGGGTTTCGAGACTACCGCAAAGGCGACTCACTGCGGCAGGTGCATTGGAAGGGGCTGGCCAAAGGCCAGGAGATACAGACCAAACAGTACACCGCCTACGCTGATCGCAGTGTATGGCTCGATTGGGAACTGTTTCCCGGTATGGGTGTAGAACAGCGCCTGTCACATCTGTGCTACTGGGTGCTGGAGTTCGATGATCGCAGGGAGGAGTACGGTTTGCGTCTGCCGGGCGTCACCATCGAACCGGCAGTGGGGGATAAACACCGCGAACAGGTACTCAAGGAACTCGCTCTCTTTGGCAAAGGGGAGGCACAGCGGTGAACGTACTGCAGCAGGTGCCGCGTAACGCGCTGGTGTGGATCATCATCAGCCTGTTTGCCCTGGTGGCGCCTCACGTCGCCCGTCTGCCGATCTGGGTGCTGGCGGTGTATGTGATCGCCGTGATCTGGCGATTGCAGGTACATCGCGGGCGCTGGTCCTTCCCCGGTCGTTGGGTCAAGGTGGCGATGACGGTGAGTGGCTTCGTGGGCATCTACGCGAGCTACGGCACGCTGGTGGGGTTGGAGCCGACAGTGGCGCTACTGCTGACCGCTTTCGCACTGAAGTTCATCGAGTTATCGCAGCGCAAGGACGCTTATGTGCTGCTATTTTTGGGCTACTTTATCTGCATCACGGAGTTTCTGTTCAGTCAGGATCTCCTGATAACCCTCTATTCTGTGCTCACTGTAGTACTGGTTACATCGGCTCTGGTCGCTCTGCACCAACCGGGACTCAATCGGTTTAATCGCGGTACGGCTCGACTCGCAGGGATAATGTTGCTGCAGGCCGTGCCATTGATGGTTGTGTTGTTCTTTGTCTTTCCGCGTTTTGGCCCGCTGTGGACAGTGCCTCTGAAGAATCACACCGCCAAGACCGGCATGAGTGATTTCATGAAACCCGGCGATGTGGCCAGCCTCAGCCAATCTGCCGATGTCGCGTTTCGGGTCAAATTTGAGGGTGCCATACCGGAGAAATCCGCACTCTATTGGCGCGGGCTGGTATTCAGTCGGCTGGAGCAGAATGTCTGGTCTGGGCTGGGTTATTACGATGTGCCATTGAGTGAGCAGCGTGTTGATGAGGTCGTCACGTCCGGGAAACCGTTGAGTTACAGCATCATCATGGAATCCACGCAGCAGACCTGGCTGTACGGGCTGAACTATGCCCGCGCCAGGTCGGCGGGTGTGCTGCACTCATCCGATTACAGATTGATGTCTCCTGCACCGCTGGAGACAGAGTATATGTACAAGGTGAACAGCTGGCTAAACGCGCCAATCGAGATGGAACTGTCGGATTGGCGACGCAAAACGGAAACAACACTGCCACCGCAGGGCAACGACAGGACGCGACAGATGGCATTGGATCTGCGCGCGGCAGCGGGCAGTGATGAGGCCTATATCCAAGCGGTACTGAACAAGTTCAATCAGGAGGACTACGTTTATACATTGCGCCCCGGAAAGCTCTCCGGACAAAACACCATCGATAAATTCCTGTTTGAGACACAGCGCGGTTTCTGTGAGCACTACGCTTCTGCTTTTGTGTTTATGATGCGCGCTGCAGATGTGCCGGCGCGGGTGGTAGCGGGCTATCAGGGCGGTGAGATAAACCCGCTGAACAAAACCGTCATCGTGCACCAGTTTGATGCGCATGCCTGGGCCGAGGTGTGGCTGGAAAACAAAGGATGGGTGCGGGTTGACCCTACTGCAGCGGTGTCTCCACTGCGTATTGAAATGGGGCTGGAGGAGGCGATGGCTTCCGAGGGCAGCTTTTTGTCAGCAGCGCCTTTATCGCCACTGCGCTACCGAAGTATTCCACTGTTGAACCAGCTGCGACTGCGCTACGACGCGCTGACCTATCGCTGGCAAAGTTGGGTTGTCGGTTTCGACAGCGAGCAACAGTTTGACTTGCTGCACAGTATGTTCGGTGAAATCAGTACGCGGGTGTTCGCTACGCTGCTGCTGGGGAGCTGGGCGCTGGTACTTGTTCCTGTCGCCATCTCACTCTTTTTCAAGCGCGCTACCCATCCAGTGAGTCCGCTGGATAAATACTACAGAATTTTCTGTGACCGAATGGCCGGTCTCGGCCTGGTGCGCTCCCCCGGCGAAACCCCCGGACAGTTTGCGCACAGAGCGATTGAAGCCCTGCCCGGGTTCAAGGAGGAGTTGCTGCAGATTACCGGTCTCTATGATGACCTGGCCTATGCCGGTGTAAAGGACAAGGCCGAGCTGACTCAGTTCACCCGCGCTGTTAACAAGTTTCGACCGGACAGACGCAGAGGGTTGGTAGAGGAAGATATCACCATCTAGCGCATCAGCGCTGTACTTCGAAGTGGTGTTTGGGGCAAAAAAAAACCCCGCTTGCGCGGGGTCTTCTGCAGTTTCAACGGTAAACCGTATCAGGCACGCAGCTCCTGAATTTCAACCGCCGCAATCCTGGCGCCTTCCTCGGCACTCTTCTGGAACTCGGCAATCCTGTCGAAGTTGAGATATCGATAAATATCTGCGGACATGGAATCGATGTTGTTCGCAAACTCCATGTACTCGGCAGGTGTCGGCAGTTTGCCGAGAATGGCGCCCACGGATGCCAGCTCAGCAGACGTCAGATAGACATTGGCGCCATCACCAAGGCGGTTGGGGAAGTTGCGGGTAGACGTTGAAAGCACCGTCGAATTAGCCGCGACACGCGCCTGGTTGCCCATGCACAGAGAGCAACCCGGCATCTCGGTGCGCGCACCAGCGGCGCCGAAGATATTGTAGTAGCCTTCCTCCATCAACTGGTGCTCATCCATACGGGTGGGTGGCACAATCCACATGCGCGTGGATATCGTGCCTTTGTGTTGCTCAAGCAGTTTTCCCGCGGCACGGAAGTGTCCTATGTTGGTCATGCAGCTGCCAATGAAGACTTCATCGACTTTATCGCCGGCCACGTCTGACAACAATCGCGCATCATCTGGATCGTTTGGTGCACAGACGATAGGCTCGTTGACTTCAGCCAGATCGATCTCGATAACGGCTTTGTACTCGGCATCTGCATCGGCCTTCATCAGGCTGGGTTCTGCCAGCCATTCCTCCATCCTGCGTGCGCGTCGCTCCAGAGTTCTGGCATCGCCATAGCCCTCGGCAATCATGGTGCGCAGGAGGACGATATTGGAGCGCAGGTATTCGGCAACAGTGTCCTCACCCAGTGCGATAGTACAGCCGGCAGCGGAGCGTTCTGCTGAAGCATCTGACAGCTCAAATGCCTGCTCCACGGTGAGATCACTCAGTCCTTCGATCTCCAGAATACGGCCTGAGAAGATATTCTTCTTGCCCTTTTTATCAACTGTCAGCAGCCCTTGCTGTATCGCGTAATAGGGTATTGCATGGACCAGGTCTCGCAGCGTGATACCGGGTTGCATTTTGCCCTTGAAGCGCACCAGAACGGACTCTGGCATATCCAGCGGCATTACACCGGTGGCGGCGGCAAACGCAACCAGCCCCGAGCCCGCCGGGAACGAAATGCCCATGGGGAAACGCGTGTGCGAGTCGCCGCCGGTACCCACGGTATCCGGGAGCAACATGCGGTTCAGCCAGGAGTGAATGATGCCGTCGCCCGGGCGCAATGAAACACCGCCGCGCGTCATAATGAAATCGGGCAGTGAGTGCTGCGTTTCGATATCGACCGGTTTGGGGTAGGCCGCGGTATGACAGAATGACTGCATGGTCAGGTCAGCGGAGAAGCCCAGGCAGGCCAGATCTTTCAATTCATCGCGGGTCATTGGACCGGTGGTGTCCTGTGAACCCACAGTCGTCATGCGTGGTTCGCAGTAAGTGCCAGGGCGAATACCGTCGGTACCGCAGGCCTTGCCAACCATTTTTTGTGCCAGCGAAAAGCCCTTGCCGGTATCGTCTGGCTGTTCCGGTGTACGAAACAGCTCGGACGTGGGTAATCCCAATGCCTCGCGGGCCCGGGTTGTCAGGCCTCGACCGATGATCAGGTTAATGCGGCCACCGGCGCGCACTTCATCAAGGAGGACTTGGGACTTCAGGCTGAACTCACTCAGTACTTCGCCGGACTCAGACAGAATCTTGCCATCGTAGGGTCTGATCTCAATGACATCGCCCATGCCCAGTTTTTCGACCGGCGCTTCAAACACCAGCGCTCCGGCGTCTTCCATGGTGTTGTAAAAAATCGGGGCGACATTGCCGCCAATGCAGATACCGCCACTTTTCTTGTTGGGTACACCTTCCATATCGTCGCCGAAGTACCACAGTACGGAGTTGGTTGCGGACTTGCGTGAAGAGCCCGTGCCGACGACATCGCCAACCAGAGCGACAGGCAGGCCTTTTTTCTGCAGTGCTTCGATCTGTTGCATGGGGCCGGTGACACCGTGTTCCTGCGGCTCCAGGCCATCGCGTGTCATTTTGTACATGGCCAGTGCGTGCAGCGGAATATCCGGTCGCGACCAGGCGTCGGGAGCGGGGGAGAGGTCATCTGTGTTGGTCTCGCCAGTGACTTTGAAGACTGATACCTTGATAGATTCGGGTACTTCAGTCTGATTGGTAAACCATTCGGCATCGGCCCAGGACTGCATCACACCCTTGGCGTTTTCGCAGCCTGATTTAGCCAGCTCAGCCACATCGTGAAAAGCTTCAAACACCAGCAGAGTATGTTTGAGTTCTGTGGCGGCAGCTTCGCCCAGATCGGCGTCAGTCAGCAGGCCTACCAGCGTCTCGATGTTATAGCCACCGTGCATGTTGCCCAGTAACTTTACGGCACTGAGCTTGTCGATCAGTGGGCAGGTTGTCTCGCCTTTGGCAATGGCCGACAGAAAACCGGCTTTGACGTAGGCTGCCTCGTCCACGCCCGGGGGAACGCGGTTACTGATCAGGTCGAGCAAAAACGCTTCTTCGCCAGCAGGCGGGTTCTTCAGTAGTTCTACCAGATCCGCAACTTGCTCGGCTTTCAGAGGTTTAGGGGGAATATTCAGGGCGGCCCGTTCAGCCGCGTGGACGCGATATGCTTCTAGCACAATTGAGCTCCTTTGCATTGCTTGTATCGTCTCGGGACAGGCCCGGGACGCGTGTTCAGAAGGGGTGAAAGCAGATCGCGATTATAGCGTAGAGTGCAATTGAGATAAACGAATCAAGCGCTTATATCTCGCATTCACCCAGGTGATATCGTACACTCGCGATGAATCCTCAGGCCCTCGGAAACCCCTTACGCAATGCTGGAACGCGCTGTTAAAACCCCTTGTATCGGAGTCTGTTCGACCGGTATCGGAGACAGTGTGTGCCGTGGTTGCAAGCGGTTCAGTCACGAGGTGATCGACTGGAACAGTTACACGCTCGCACAGAAACAAGCGGTGGACTCCCGCCTCTCCGGCTTCCTGTCACAATGTGTCAGCAATAAGTTGCAGGTGCGCGACGCGGCACTTCTGAAGTGGCAGCTCGAGGTGCAGAAGGTGCGCTATGTCGAACACCACGATGAATACTGCTGGGTGTTCAGCTTGCTGAAGGCCGGGGCAGGGCAGATCAATGATACGCAGGCATTTGGCTTTGAGGTGGATATACGGTTTCGCGATTTGCCGCTGATAGAACTGCGTGAGCAGATTGATCAGGAGTTTTATATTCTTTCTGAGGCCCACTACGAGCGCTATATGCTGACGCCTGACCTTTTTCGCGAGACTTCCAGGTGACTGCGCTGCCAGATATTGCCGCCGTGCAGTCCTTTCTGCTCTGTCCCACGCCGCGCGCCTGGGTCGAATGGGCGCTGCAGCACCCCGAAATCCTGTTGATTGACCACGCCAATTGCGAGAAAAAGGCGGCGTCCACAGCACTCAACCTGATGTACCGCTACGTTGATCACTACACGCTGTTGACCAAACTGTCCCGGTTGGCACGGGAAGAATTGCGCCACTTTGAACAGGTTATTGCGATTATGCGCACGCGTGGAATTGCTTATCGGCAGATCTCGGCCTCGCGCTATGCGGGCACTCTGCGCGAGCAGGTCAGGAAACAGGATCCCGCGAAATTACTGGATACCTTGCTGGTAGGTGCAATCATTGAGGCTCGCTCCTGTGAGCGCTTTGCCGTGCTGGCACCTGAACTGGATACCGAGCTCAGCGATTTCTATTTGTCACTTTTGAAGTCTGAATCGCGGCATTTCATCGACTATCTCAAGCTGGCCGAAGCATTGGGTTCTAAGGCGGAAGTTGCTGAACGACTGCCGGTATTGCTCGAATGCGAGCGGGAGTTGGTGGAAACGCCAGATTCCGAGTTCCGGTTTCACAGTGGTGTGCCAATTGAACGGTAAACTGTGCGATACATTGCGTTATCACTAATAGAATTAATATTAGAATATAGCTATATCTAATTGATTTAAAAAGATAATAAAGTTTTGTATTGTGGCAAGAGCGGCGTCCGCGCTGCGCTATGAGCGAAACAGCACGCAGAGCGCGCGAGGGACTAAAAGGGAGAGGGTGTGCGGATGCTGCCGGCCACAATCGGGCCAGCAGCAGTGGCGAATTTACTCTTCGACGACGACAACAGACTCAATAATCACTGGGTCGGAAGGGACATCCTGGTGGCCCTTGCTGCTGGCTGTCGGCACAGCCCGGATCTTATCCAGCACCTCGGTGCCCTCAACGACTTTTCCGAAGACCGTGTAACCCCAGCCCTGCATGTTTTTGCCGCTGTGGTTGAGGAAGTCATTGTCTTTCACATTGATGAAAAACTGTGCAGTAGCAGAGTGCGGATCAGAGGTTCTGGCCATTGCAATCGTGCCGAAATCATTTTTCAGCCCGTTGTCAGCTTCGTTCTCGATAGGATCACCGCTGGCTTTTTGCTGCATTTGGGTGTCAAAGCCGCCGCCCTGGATCATAAAGTTGTCAATTACACGATGGAAAATGGTGCCATCGTAGAAGCCGTCACGGGCATAATTTATGAAATTGGCAACAGTTTTTGGCGCTTTCTCGGCGTCCAACTCAATTTTTATTTCGCCGAATGTCGTGCGAATAATGACCATGTTATCTTTCCTTGGGGGTGTCTGAAGCAAGCCGGCCAATAATACGGACTTTTAGCGCTCAGTAAAACATTTAGCAGGCAAAGATGGTCAGAAATGCGAGATTGGTCGGCACACAAGTGTGAATTAGCGACTGGAAGGTGAATTGGCTATAAGCACAGCGAGGGAGCCGCTATAATACGCGACTTTTTTAACCGGCGCAGTACACCCCTATGGACGACACACCAGCCAGTAATTTCCTGCAAACCATCATCGGTGATGATATCGCCAGCGGCCGCGTGGCCACTGTCGTGACCCGATTTCCGCCGGAGCCTAACGGTTTCCTGCATATCGGTCATGCCAAATCTATCAGCGTCAACTTCGGATTGGCGGAGGCCAATGGCGGGCGCTGTAACCTCCGTTTTGACGATACCAACCCGGAAAAGGAATCCAGCGTGTATATCGAGGCTATTGTTGCCGATGTGCGCTGGCTGGGTTACCAGTGGGATGGCGATATCCGCTATGCCTCCTCCTATTTCCAGCAGTTTTACGACTGGGCCGTGTACCTCATCAAGGAAAATAATGCCTATGTGTGCGATCTCAATGCCGATGAGGCGCGGGAGTATCGCGGCACATTGACTGAACCCGGGCGCAACAGCCCCTATCGGGAGCGCAGTGTTGAGGAGAATCTCGATCTGCTCGCCCGTATGAAAGCGGGTGAATTCGCCGAGGGCGCAAAAGTACTGCGAGCGAAAATAGATATGAGTTCGCCCAATATGAATATGCGTGATCCCATCCTGTACCGCATACGCAAAGTGACTCACCATCAGACGGGTAATGACTGGTCAATTTATCCCACCTACGATTTTGCCCACGGCCAGGAAGACGCCATAGAAGGGGTTACACATTCCATCTGTACGCTGGAATTCGAAGACCACCGTCCCTTGTACGAATGGTTTCTGGATCACTTGCCGGTTCCCTCGCGGCCCCGGCAGTACGAATTTGGCCGGTTGAACCCCAGTTACACCGTGACCAGCAAGCGCAAGCTCAAGCAACTGGTGGACGAGCAAATCGTGGATGGCTGGGATGATCCACGCATGCCCACGATTTCTGGTATGCGCAGGCGCGGCTACACTGCAGCCTCTATCCGTCGTTTCTGCGAGATGATCGGTACCACGCGCAGTGATGGCGTGGTGGATGTGGCGATGCTGGAATTTGCCATTCGCGAAGATCTCAATGAAAACGCCGTGCGCGGGATGTGTGTGCTCAACCCGCTGAAAGTCGTGCTCACGGATTATCCCGAGGACAAGATCGAGACGTTAAGCGCGCCGCGCCACCCAAATCGTGACGATCTGGGGGAGCGGGAGTTGCCGTTCACTCGCGAGATTTATATAGATGCGGATGATTTTCGCGGGGAAGCCAACAAAAAATACAAGCGCCTGGTGCTGGGCAAGCGTGTGCGTTTGCGCAATGCCTATGTGATTGAGGCCGATGAAGTGATAAAGGATGACAACGGCGAAATCACAGAGATCCACGCGCATACCATTCCCGGTACGCTGGGCGAGAACCCCGCCGATGGAATCAAGCCCAAGGGAGTTATTCACTGGGTGTCTGTCGCTCAGGGTGTGCCTGCTGAAGTGCGCCTGTACGACCGGTTGTTCAATCACGAGGCGCCGGACAAGGGCGACAATATGTTCATGGATCACATCAATCCTGAATCACTGAGCATCGTCACCAACGCATGGATAGAGCCTGCACTGGCTGCGGCGTCCAGGGAACAGCAGTTCCAATTTGAGCGCGAGGGTTACTTTGTGGCGGACCGTTTTGACCACAGCGCCGATAAACCGGTATTTAACAAGACAATCGGCCTGCGCGATACCTGGGTTGATGGATGAGGGGGCAACGATGAGTCTTAAACTTTACAATACCTTGAGCGGCCGTAAGGAAACGTTCGAGCCGCTGGTGCCTGAAACCGTGACCATGTATGTCTGTGGCCCCACGGTGTACAACCTGGCACATATTGGCAACGCGCGCCCGGTCGTAGTGTTCGATACGCTGTTCCGTCTGCTGCAAACGCACTATGACACTGTGACCTATGCGCGCAACATCACCGATATCGATGACAAGATCATTGCGGCGGCGCGCGAGGGACAGCGCGGCATAGAGTCTGTCACTGAGGAATACACAGCCAAGTTCCGCGAAGATATGGCGCAGCTCAATGCGCTGCCGCCGACACTGGAGCCGCAGGCAACCCAGAACATCGATGCGATGATCGCCCTTACTGCCACGCTGCTGGAAAAAGGTCACGCCTATGAGGCGCAGGGCCATGTATTGTTTGCGGTTGAATCGATGGAAGATTACGGCAAATTATCCAAACGCTCTCTGGACGATATGCTGGCAGGCGCCAGAGTAGAGGTTGCCGATTACAAACGGCACCCGGGCGATTTCGTGCTGTGGAAGCCCGCCAGCGACGAAGACCCGGGTTGGGACAGTCCCTGGGGACGAGGGCGGCCGGGGTGGCACCTTGAATGCTCGGCGATGATTCGCGAGCACCTGGGTGACACCATCGATATACACGGCGGCGGCCGCGATCTGATTTTCCCTCATCACGAAAATGAAATCGCCCAGAGTCGATGTGCACATGGTGGCGATTACGTGCGCTACTGGATGCACAATGCCTACCTTGATATAGACGGTGAGAAAATGTCCAAGTCACTGGGCAATTTTCGCACTGTACGCGATCTGCTGAAAAGCTATCGCGGCGAGGTGCTACGCTTTGCGCTGCTGTCAGCACAATATCGCTCACCACTGAATTTCTCTGTGGAGTTGTTAGATCAGGCGCAGGCCACTCTCGACAGTCTGTACAGCACGCTGCGCGATGTGGCAGATGTCGATGTGGATATGGAGGTCAGCCTGGTAGACGAACCGTTCTATCACGCGTTAAACGATGATCTGAATACGCCTGTTGCGATTGCGGAGATTCACGCCCTTGCCAAGCAGTTGCACAAAGCGGCGCCCGAGGACAAGCCCGGACTGAAAGGTCGCATACTGGCGGCGGGAAATCTGTTGGGTATTCTCGAGCAGGACGCGGTGGAGTGGCTGCAGGGTAACGCTGCGTCCGGCGCCATTTCAGCCGAGGAAGTCGAAGCACTGATTGAGGAGCGCCTCGCGGCCAAGCTCGCCAAGAATTATGCGCGGGCCGATGAAGTACGCGAGGAGTTGCTAGCGCAGGGTGTGGTGCTGGAGGATTCCCGCGAAGGTACGCAGTGGAAGCGTAAGTCGGATTGACCATAGCGTCATTCTGAAAGTGATTTTTGGGGTCGAGTGAGTCGACGGGCTGGTGCTCCAGAAGACATTTCAGTCGCTCCCGGGGTGCCGGATCAACGAATTCGCTTGGTGAAACGCCTTCTGGAACACGAGCCCTGCATCGCAAAGCTACGGCGCACGAGAGCCAAATTGGAAAGTTTTAGTGATCTACCTAGGTGGCACAGAGTTAGGTTACGGATACCCAATGTGTTTCTCACCAAGCGAATTCCGTGGAGCGACTGAGAAACACATTGGGTATCCGTAACCGGCAAGCGTGGCGATTTCCCATGCCAGCAGGAATGACGATTTCTCGTAACCGGCAGGGATGGTGATTTCCCGCCACCGGCAGGAAGGGCAACTCCCTGGGGCCGGGATCGAACCTACGCCAAGCTTTTTTCGCCCGATACAACACTCTGCATGATCAGGGTGTTGATCGTCATTGGCCCAACACCGCCCGGAACTGGCGTGTAGGCAGAGGCTCGCTCCACCAGCGGTGCCAACTCGATATCGCCGACGCCGCCCGGGTGGTAGCCAGCGTCAACCACGACTGCACCGTCTTTTACCCAGTCAGCTTTGATGAATTCCGGCTTGCCCACGGCACCGACCAGAATATCGGCCTGCGCGATGATGCTCGGAAGGTCTTTGGTACGGGAGTGGCAGATGGTCACTGTGGCATTTTTTTGCAGCAGCATCATGGCCATGGGCTTGCCGAGGATCGGACTGCGGCCGACGACAACCGCATGTTTGCCTTCAATTTCAATCCCGTAGTGCTCGAGGATGCGCATGATGCCCTGGGGCGTGGCACAACCGTAGGCGTCCTCGCCCATCGCCATGCGGCCGAAACCGAGGCATGTTACGCCGTCTACGTCCTTGGACAGGGCGATAGCGTCAAAGCAGGCGCGCTCGTCGATTTGCTCTGGAACGGGGTGTTGTAACAGGATGCCGTGTACATTGGGGTCGTTGTTCAGCTCGTCAATACGCGCCAACAGCTGCTCGGTAGTGGTCGAGGAGGGCATTTCTACCGCAAGCGATTCCATACCCACCCTGCGGCAGGCGTTGCCTTTCATTTTGACGTAAGTGGCGGAGGCGGGGTCATCACCGACCAGGATAGTCGCCAGTATCGGTGTTCTGCCGCCAGATTGCGCTTTTAACTGGTCTACCCGCGCCAGTAAGTCAGCTTCAGATTGTGCTGCCAGGGATTTGCCGTCCAGGACGAGTGCAGACATGCGGTGTGATCCTCAGATTTTCGGTAGATTACGGGGGCCAGAAGGCGTGACAAAGAGCCAGTAGCCTGCGTTAGCGGGCGTATTGTCCCATGAGAGCTTGTGTCAGTGAAAGAGCAGGCGTAAATTTGTCGTTCGTCGTTGCTGATTTTTAGCGTTGACGCTTGCCGGAGGGCTGAGTATGATGCGCCCTCCTGAAAAACAGGGCTCGGCGGTAACGCCTGTATGACATCACCCTTGTGTGGAGTCATCATTGTAAGAATATCGGGGTATAGCGCAGTCTGGTAGCGCGCCTGCTTTGGGAGCAGGATGTCGGGAGTTCGAATCTCTCTACCCCGACCACTTACACATCTTCATTTAGCTTTCCCACCACTGAAAATATTCCCGCCCAGTTGGCATTGCTAGCGGCTGCACAAAATTGTGCGCATTTGGCGTTGTGTAGGCTGCCTGCGGCATCATGCTAGTATTCCTCCCGCACAATGTGCCCAGGCACAACTGAATTTGAATCGCAGTCAGGGAGGCAGGGCCCGCATCGATGTTACAGGCAATTGTTAACGGTCAGGTTTTCGACGGTGCGAGTTTGCACACCGATAAGGCCGTGCTTATCGACGGAACACGCATTCTCGCTCTGTTAGACCCCGGGCAGCTTCCCGATGGTGTCGCGGCGACCTATGATCTGGAAGGCGGAATTCTTCTACCGGGTTTTATCGATCTGCAGGTCAACGGTGGAGGAGGGGTGTTATTTACGGCCAGGCCGACCATCGACAGTCTTCGCACTATTGGCGCTGCACACCGAACGACGGGTACCACCGGTTTTCTGCCGACGTTGATCACTGCTGACTATGACGTGATGCGTGCGGCCGTGGCGGCTGTCGAGCAGGCTATTGCTGAAGGCGTACCGGGCATACTGGGTATCCATCTGGAGGGCCCATTCCTGAATCCTCAGCGCCGTGGGGTGCATGACGCAGGCAAGTTCTGCGCGCTGGATCAGGCAGGGTTTGACATCATCACCTCGCTGGCGGCAGGCACAACGCTTGTCACCCTGGCTCCTGAGCTGACATCGCCTGCAATGATCCGCCAACTGGTGGATGCGGGCGTGATAGTCAGCTGCGGTCACAGCGCGGCAAGCTATGCACAGGCGCGCGAAGCGCTGGCGGCCGGCGCCACCGGCTGCACTCACTTGTTCAATGCGATGACACCGCTGCAAAGCCGCGAGCCGGGTATGGTGGGTGCTGCGCTGGAAGATGAGAACAGCTGGTTCGGTATTATCGCCGATGGCCACCATATCCACCCGGCGGCCTTTCGTATTGCTGTGTCAGCAAAGAAAACCGGCGGCGCAATTCTGGTGACGGATGCAATGCCTACGGTCGGTTCTGAGCGCAAGTCTTTTGAGCTGGATGGTGAGATCATTAGCGCCAGTAACGGCCGGCTAACGAACGCAGAGGGCACTCTGGCGGGCTCTGATCTGGATATGTTGTCTGCCGTGAACAACGCAGCCCGCTTTGCCGGGTTGGATTGGTTGGAAGCCGTGCGTATGGCGACAGTCTATCCGGCCAGGGCACTTGGGCTGGATGGAGAGCTCGGTGCTATCAAGCCGGGTTATCGGGCCAGTTTGCTGGCGTTGGACACCCGGCACAACATCCGCGACAGCTGGATCGACGGTATCAGGGCCTAGCTGCCACCCACTCAATAGCGTTCAACACCAGTTCCCTGGCGTTGTCATTATCCCAATTGGCGTGATAATGGCCCCCGGTATACCCAAAGCCCCGGCCGCCGCCATCACGCTCATAAGCCCAGGCGACTACCTGCGGGACCTCGTCTGCGACTAACTGGCGCACGGTATCGTTGCCACTGTGCGCACCGTTCCAGCGATCCATTGTTGAGGCCGGCGCAATTGCACTGAGCACGGGTGTCACGCCGCGCTCAACAAAACGCATATTGAAATACCACTCGTCTTCCAGACGGAAGGGCTTGATATCCCGAGTGACAGGGTGGGGCGGCAATGCGGTGAATTGCGCTGTCCAATGCGGGTTCACCGACCACCAGGTCTCAAAATAGCCGCCTGTTGCGTTAAGCATTGCGTCAGCGGAAGCGCTGCCCTTGGGGACCTCCACACAGTAATGAAGCGCAACCACGCCGACCCCCTCATCAAGCAGGCGATTGAATGTCTGCAGGTGATCGTTTATCAGGTGTGAGTCGCCACCATCACAGTACATCACCAGTGCGTCTGCACCGTCAAAAATCGACTCATCCGTCGGCCAGCCGCCATAGACAGTGACCGTTTCTATGGACGCTTGTCGCTCACGCAGTGCAGCTTCCAGCAGCAGTGACCCTTGCTTGTGTTCATGGGCGCCGGGCAGGTGGCTGTCCGGTCCGGCCAGAAAGACGACTTTGGTCTGCGGCCCCGCAGGCGAAGCGGCGGCATGTTTCTGTACGGAAATCTCTTGGGGACCACAACCGGCAAGCAGAAACGCTAGCATCGCCAGGCAGGTTCCCAATCTTGCAGTGCGCTGGTATCTGTCCATGAAATCTGCCTTAGGTGCTTTGCGTGTGTTTCAGTGCATAATAGGCAAGCTTGAGTATGCTATTCAAGCAGTTCGATGCGCTAAACTTGACACCTATAGACAGCTAAAGCTACCATGCGCGCCGCGTCAACAGAGGCGTTCGTCCGTAACTCATTGTTTGCGGCAAGGACGCAGCGCAATTGATCAAGCGGATCAAATCTCTTTCAACCACGATACAATGGTGGCCGTAGCTCAACAGGTAGAGCACCGGATTGTGACTCCGGAGGTAGCGGGTTCAAGACCCGTCGGCCACCCCATCCAAATTACTTCCCAGCCAACCCTGGTCTCTGCTGCAGCCACTGTCGAGTCTGCCGCTGTATTCAATGCCGATACTCAAGCCATGCCCATTGCTGGCTGCAAGGCCCAACACGTCGTCTGTGGGGAGCATACCGAGCGCAATCTGTTGATCTGAACAAGCTCGCGCGTATTCCCCTGGAAATGTTCAATAGTGTGATTGGAATCACGCCCACCACCCCAGAATTGGGGGTGCTGAGCTTTTTCAGTGCCCGCTACTATCTTCGATGAGTTGCGCGGTTGCGCGATCATCCGATCGCAAATCCCTTTCTCAATCTGACGGATGGTTTTCCGTTTCACAGCGACAGATTTTTCTCTATTGGGGGAGACAATGAAAGTAATCTACTTGGCTTTGGCGAGCGCAGTCTTTATTGGCGGCTGTGCGGCAGGCGGTGGCGCGATTACACCAGAGAAACAAACAGGTGTATTTGGGCAAGAGAATGACAAGGTCAGTGTTACCACTGCCGAGGCATTTAAAGGTAAAAAGGATGTGGTGATCGGCAGTTTCAAAGTGGGCTTTATTGAATATAAACGCGCGTCTGAAACTGCCGGCGGCGGTATGTTTTCAGACAACGCTGCGGCAACCACCAAGGTTAAGGCGAACCTCTTGGGGGTGCCAAAAAGTACTATGCAGGCCATTACAGATGCGGCGTACAAGGACTTCGTCGCCCAACTGGAGGCCAACGGCTACAATGTACTGGATCGATCGACGCTGACATCAACAGATGCTTATAAGAAAGCTACCAGTGCGACGAGCCCAACACAGTACGATGATATTAAACTGGCAATGAAATCCGATGTTGTTTATTTCGCGCCAACCGGGCAAGAACTCTTCTTTATGGTGGGTGAAAAATCAAGCGCATTCGGTGGCCTGAGCAGCGGCATCGGGTTCAGCAATCCCGGGATGGCGTTCCAGGTTGTCGCAGACACCGACAAACTGGCGATCGTGACGGCAAACTATGTGGTTAACTTCGTCAATACCGAAGGCTATGGCGGCTCCCATCGCTCAACCTCTTCGGTGTCGCTGGATCCTGGCCTGTCGGTTGTGCCGGGCAGTTCGGTGGGTATCATTGGCGGTTACGACGGCACATTCAGCACAAATATCGGTTCGATCTCACTGGGTCAGCCTGTCTATACCATGGACGAGTTTGGCACAATTGAGGAAACAACCTCGACAGCTGAAAGTGCCGCCGGGGTCTTCAGTATGGTCGTCGGAGGCCTTTCAGGTACCAGCTCAATTAACAGCGGGACGTACGCTGTAACTGCGGATCCACAGGCGTATGAGTCGCTCACCGAAGGCTTGCTCAAAGATGCGAATTCGCAATTGGTGTCTGCAATGGCGGCGAATCGCTAGTATGTAAACGCGGCTTGCAGGGCGCCTGATGGAACAGGCGTACCTGCTCGATCAGCGTTGCCGCAGCAACCCGGTTGAGACTGGGCCGATACTTGATACGCTGGTGATCTGTCGGTTCTGGTCTTTAATCGCGCAGAGAATCCGTTACTCCACTGAATTGATGCTTACGTTATTTCTTGAATGAATCAGGCACAGCAAGTTGTAACTTTTCAGCTACCTGCCTTAACACCAGGTTGCTGCCCAGTCGGGACAAATGATTGTCAGTGGAAAAGTAAATTCTGTCATATTCTGATGCAATGCATCTTCCAGACGACTCTCTACAAAATATGTGCTCGGGATATATCCGTTTAACACCGGGGCCGGATATTTGATCCAAGGCATCATAACTGCTGGCGACACGCTTTTTAAATACGTCGTAACTGGTTGACAGCACGGGCAACTCTTCCGCGCTTTGCGCTCCCGATGCGTCGAGATTGAGTAATGTGGAAACATCAAACGCCTGCTCTGGAACCGGATAGATAATGACCAATTCGTGACCATCATCTACCCAACTGGAAAGCGTTGAAACTACCTGGTTGGCTCTGTGTCGAGCCGTGCCTTTAGTTGCACCTGCTCGGGCCATATTGCGCTTTTCAGGTTCTCGATTGCCTTCCTGGTTATCAAAAGGTTCCCACTCAATATAGAGCGGTAATCGCGCACTGTAGATAATTGTGACTTTTTCAAAGTGACGTAAAAACGGCCTAATAGACCTCCCCATTCCTCTGCAGAGCGCATTGAAATTGCCACCGAGATGTGGGCATCCGATCTGTGTGACCTGAGCAAAATTAAGCTGATTCTTATGCGCTAGTTCCTTCACTGAGCCCGCTAGGGTATCGGCGTGACTATCGCCTACCAGGACCAGAGTTGGAGCTCCTGGAAAATCTTCAAAGACACAGGATTCTGAAACCTGACGAAGGCCTTGTATGCCAGAGAGGCATGGCTGCCCATTCTGCGTAATTTCAGCTGGTTGGTTTGCGTGAAGCAAGCCGCCTAGATAGTCCGGGCGCTCTGGTATACCGTCGCTATCTATCCAGTACAGGCTTACAGCTATTACCACAGAAGAAGTAGACAACAGTGCAATTAGTAGTGTTCTTGTTGATAGCTTGCGACTGCGAAAGGGCTTTTCTATAAGGTGGTAGGTGAAGACTGAGAGCATTAGTGTAAGGATGACCCAGCTTCCCTTATGTATTAACGAGGGGTCTGCATTCGTCATTTTTCCGAAGGCAAAGATCGGGTAGTGCCACAAATATAAGGAATACGACAGTAGCCCTAAGTAGACGAGAGATGGTCGGGAAAGTGCGCCGTTAACCCAATCTCCATCAGTTTTGAAGCCAATAATAAGAACAGTGCCCAGCACTGGAACCAGGGTAATAAAACCGGGGTGATGTGAATCGAACCCGATACCCACCAGTGCGCCGATGATCATCAGCATTCCAAGTGCCGGGACAAATTTGATCAGAGGTGAGGAGGGGGCTTCGGGCGATTTACCCAGTATATATACTGCCAACAGACTCCCGGCCAACAGCTCCCAAAATCTTGTGGGCAACATATAGAATGAGAAGGATTCGTCATGCCCCGTCATCCATTGGGCTAGAAACAGGCTCGACAGAAGCCCGATCCATAGCACCCAAACCAGATAGTCTTTCTTCCACCTGAAGATGGTGAACAGTAGCAGCGGGAATATAATGTAGTACTGCTCTTCAACCGCGAGCGACCATGTATGTAGAAATGGCTTGAGCAGTGCAGATTCTGCTTCGTACTGCTGAAGACTGAAGTCCCAATAAAAATTGGAGGAAAATAGCAGTGAAGCAAGCAAGGATTTGGAAAAATCCACCAGCTGTGCGGGTAGCAGAAGGTGCCAGGCAAAAGGCAGGGAGACAAGCATCACGACCAGCATTGCTGGCAGCAGACGGCGAGCTCGGCGTTCGTAGAAATTGGAAAGGGATATACGGCCGGAGGAGGCCAATTCACTGATCAGCAGCGTGGTAATCAGATAGCCCGATATCACGAAAAAAATATCGACACCGACAAATCCGCCGGGTAGCAGGGTAATGTTGCCAAACGTGATTTTGGCGTGATAAAAAATGACGGAAACAACCGCAACTGTTCTCAGCCCATCTATTTCGGGTCTATATTTTATTTGCGAATCCTTTTCTTATTTTTTTAAGTATAGTCAGTCGATTGATTGGGCCATTTCACCATGTCATCACAGCCCGGACAATGAAAAAAATGCCCGGCTTAAGCCTTTGCCTTTCAGCCAGAAAGTCACTGAAATATAGCGCTTCGGGGTGTTTACAGCATAGATGGCATTTAACCAAGTGGCCGAGCCTATTGTGTGTCATATGCTCGCTCCAGTTGTAGTTTTAATTACGCTTGAGCTATCATGGCCGCCCTCTGGTGCCAGCCAGGGGGTTAAGGTTCCAAAAATAGCACCAACAGTTCTTCGGGGGTATAGCTCAGCTGGATAGAGCACCGGCCTTCTAAGCCGACGGTCGTAGGTTCGAATCCTACTACTCCCGCCATTTTCGCAGGGTCCATACCGGAGACATCGTTCACAGGTTGTACCCGAGACACGGTTTGCAGTTGCCGTTGCCGAGGCCGAGGCCCCGGGGCAAAATATAGCGTGGTCGCCGCGGCCCTGGTTTACCTACAGCGGCTTGGACATCTCCACCCAGTCAATCGTCCCATCGTCGGGCAGGTGTTCAAACTCCAGCAAGCCCAGCTCTTCGAATTTTGGCCGGATAGCCTCGGTCAGCAAGCCGATGCGCTTCAGGTTGGGTACCACTCTGGAAAACACCAGGTTGCGAAACTCCTGTCGCGCTTTGCCTCCCAGAGAAATTTCACGGGTCTCGGAGGTGTCCCAGCCAAAGCGTGCGTGGACGTCGGTAGGGATCATGCGCTCGCGCATGACGATGCAGGCCTCCAGCGCAAATTGCGCCCGTTCTTCTTTTTCCTGTTGACTGAGTGTTTTCACGTGTTCTTCCAGGTAATTGACGCCAAAGGTGACGTGACGAGCCTCGTCGCGTGTGACCAGGTGCAGCAGTTGTGAAAATACCGGGTCTTTGGTGGTCATCTTGGCAACATTGAAGGCGGCCAGCGCCAGGCCCTCTATGATGATTTGCATGCCGATAAACTTGAGGTCCCAACGCGGGTCGGTGAGTATTTTGTCCAGCAACGCCTTGAGGCTGTCGTTGACCGGGTACATCAGCCCCACCTTGGTCTGGATGAATTTGTTAAATACCTCGACATGCCGCGCTTCATCGAACGTTTGGGACGCGGCATACAGCTTGGCGTTATAGGTCGGAGCGCATGAGGCGAGCTGGGAGGCCACCAGCAGCGCACCCTGTTCGCCGTGCAGGAACTGGCACACGAACCAACTATTCAGGTGACGGTGCAGTTCCAGTGCTGTGTCATCGTCCATGGCCAGGTAAGGGCCATAATCGGCAAAGGGAAAGCCTTCCCGAAACTGCGCCAGCGCCGCAGCCTTTTCTTCAGCAGTACGCGGCGCGAGTTCATCGACATTGGGTGTTTGAGACCAGTCCACATCAATCTCTGCATCCCAGTTCAATTGTTTACCCAGGTTATAGAGCTTATTGATGCGGTCGTCCTGGATCGTGTAATCCCAGTTGTATGCTCCGGTCAGCGGAGTATTGAAGATCTCGACAATGTGTTGTATCTGCTCTTCCCGCAGTGCTGGAGGCTCTGGGTAGTGAACGAGTTCCTGAGGTTGCTGATCGACGATATGCAGTTTCATGGACAGGGCTCTTGTTGTAACCACGGTATGACACTATAGCGATTTTTGCGCTGAAAGGGAGTAGCGCAAAGCAGAATCGACGCATCTAGACGTGGCCTGCAGGCGGGCCGTTCGAGTTGGATCAGTGGTTATCAATAGGCCTGCGCTAGGCAGGCAGAGATAGTCCTGCCGCTGTGGTATGGATCCCAGGGGTTCTGGGGCGCCACGCTGCAGGCGATCGGGCGCTTTCTCTATGCAGACTGATTGCGTTTGTCGCGGCGTGCGCGACGGGTTTCAACGTCTACCGGCTTTGGTTTATCGCCTTTGGCGGTTTTTGACGCACGGCTCAATTCAATCAACCTGAGCGTCTCGCTGTCGCGCAGTTTGGTGGCATTTTTCTCTAATGTATTCAGTTCTTCAAAACTGTAGATATCGTTCTTCAATTTTTCTATTCGGTCCATCTCGTGCTCCCGCGCACCGCGCGTAGTGTACTTACTGATTTTGAGGGGCAACCTGCACCCGTAATTTGTCTCCGACGGTAATCTTTCCACTTCGGAGGATGCGGCAACACAGCCCCCCGTGGCCAAACATAGCCGCAACGCCGCCTTTGCCCAGCGCGGTTTCCATTCGAGAGCAGGGGTGGCAGAGGGCGCCTGCCTCGAACAGCGCCTCACCAATGGTAAACTGCTGGTGCCGCAGTGTATGCAGATTGATTCCCGAGACAAGCAGATTGCGGCGCAGCAGATCTGGGTCGATGCTGTCTCGCCCCAAAAAGTGCGCGGTCTGTTCGATGAACTCTCGGGAAATTAGCGTGACCTGCCTTCCTGACCCTGGTGTTTTTTCCGATCTGTGGTCGCCTTCAAGGCCAAGTTCGGCAATGGCTACGGCTTGTTGCACCGCGGTTACAGGGGCACGTCTTGCCGTTCTAAGGCCAATCCACTCCAGCGTGCCTGGTGGCAGGTCTTTTGCAAATCGATCCAGCGGATTGGTTTTTTTCAACATTGCGCGACTATAGCACCAGAAGCCACTGTGACGCGCGATAGTATTGGGTCTATGACCTGAGACGTTCTATTTGCGAGGTGGGTAAGCAGGCATCACGATGAACCGAAAAAGCGTTACAGCGAGTGGGCGTATCTCTTGGGAAAATTGATTCCGGCGCGGTGGGCGAGCCCCTCCAGCGGTAAATCCCTTATCCAGACTCTCGCTTCTTCAATTTCGCCGATAGAGTAGTACTGCACATCTGCCGATGTGAAGGATTTGGAAAGTGCTCCCATCCAGTGATTCAGTGGTACTGTACCTACTACAGCCAGCCGCCGTATGCCCTTGTAGTGCTCTACATCAAACTTGATATTTTCGCACAGTGCGGCCGGCGTCCATCCCGAAAACTCCGTGATCACGACCAGCAGGTTAACCTGCCCAAAGCGGTCGATCCGTTCTTCAGCTAACTCCTTGAACAGGCTGTAGTCCTCACTCCTGAGTTTACCCTGGACGTTGAACTCCAGTCCGTCCGGGCCAGCGTTTCTTATTGCAGCGCTCATGGTCCCTCCAGTTGGGAATTGGCTGGTGATTACCAGTATGTGCAATATCGACAGGACATGAGGTGGAAAAGTTCCACAAGTGTGAAAATGTTCACGAATTCAGGGGCAAAGTGTGAAGTGTGCCCTGTGTGGGCCGATCCGTTAGAGGGCTTGAATCTATCCGCGCCGCTTATGGGCCGAGGTAGGTCATTGAATCCTGCTGCGTATCCGGAGTGGTCGCTTTCCAGCGCACCGAGCCGAACGGGCGCTCCAGCCTTCGGCGAATACCGACGATTTCTCCCTCGATGGTGAGTAAGTTGGCCGCCGCCTGAGCCTCTTTATCGGCTTGTGTATAGCGATCTCTCATTCGCAGATAGTCGCCCCAGGTAGGGAAATGAAATTGCTCAATCCATAGCGAGGGGTCCCCAATGTCGCGCGAGATAGACCAGTTGAAGCCGCCGTTGCGCAAGCGGACTTTTCGCACTTCCTGCATCGCGGTATAAAACGCGCGGGGATCTTCCGGCTCGACGTGATATTCAATTTCTATGACTACGGGCCCTGAGCGCATTGTGATGGCAAGTTCGACTGCCGGTTCATGCTGCACATTTACAGCTTCCACTCCGGCAACAGTGACTTCCGGTAGGCGTAAAAATCGCGATAGCAGCGGTAATGCGAGCATTAGAACGCCAGATGCAATGATGGCAATATCGATAGACCAGTGGTTGGCCACTTCTCCCCAAAACCATGAGCCAATGGCGACGCCACCCGTCAGTAAAGAGGTGAATATCGATAACGCACGGGCTGTGACCCAGCGTGGCGCTGATAGCTGAACGGTAATGTTCAGTAGTGAAATGGTGAGCATCGTGGCGCCGCCGGCCAGGTACATGCCGAGGCAGGTCAGCGGCAGCGAGCGGCTGACCCCCACACCAATGAGCGACACTCCCGCGAGCATTGCGAGCATGAAGCATGCTTGCTCCGTACCGAAATGTGAGCGAAAAGTATTGATAAGCAAAGCGCCGGTAACCGCACCAAAGCCGCCGGCACCGAGCAGTATGCCGAAGGTGCTGGCCGTGCCGTCCAATAAATCCTTGGCGATTAACGGGGCCATTGCAGTGGCCGTCGCTCCGGCAAATGTGAATAAAAATGAGCGCAGCAGTACGGTGCGAATCGGGTGTGAATGGAAGGCGTAGCGAACGCCGGAAACCATCGCGCGAGAGATTCTCTCTGGAGGTAATCGCGAGGGAATCTGTATACGTTTCCACAGGATAAAGGCGAGTATCAATGGCAGGTAGGCCAGAGCATTCACCGCAAATGCAACCTGGGCACCAGCGGCGACGACAATAAGGCCACCAATGGCGGGGCCGAAGCTGCGGGCCACATTGTAGCTGATCGTATTCAGTGCGATGGCGGCCGGGAGGTCTTGCGGTGTTACTTGCTCGCCGATAGACGATTGCCAGGCAGGGTTGTAAAGCGCGACACCCGTGCCGATCAAGGAACAAAAAATAAGTAGCATCCAGGGTGTGGTTAGTTGCAAAAATGCCAGAACCGACAGGATGGTGCCAAAAAATGCCGCGATACACAGGCCGAGAATGGCGACTTTCTTGCGATCAAATGTATCTGCAAACGCTCCCGCTGGCAGGGCGACGAGCATCAGTGGCAGCATCATTGCCGTCTGGACCAGGGCGACCATACCGGGGACAGATGTGAGGCGGGTCATTTCCCATGCTACGCCCACGCCCAGAATCAGTTGACCAAAGTTCGACAGGATACTGGCAGACCATATCCAGAAGAATGTGGGTTCGCGCAGTGGTGCCAGCGCCGATCCTTCACTCATGAGCGAGGCCCGCCGTACGGGCATCGATCTTGTTCCGATGCGCTGGTCTGTAATTTGTCATAGGTCTGCTTCGATGTCCTGCCGGCTGCCACATTGCAGCTCGTGCATCGTGCGACATTTTATATCATTCGTGCGCTTTAGCGGTCAGAAAATAGCGTTGCTTTTACGAATATTGTTGCCAGCGACAAATTTGGGGGGCGGGAGCGCGCACGGCCACTGCAGTGGCCGCTAGGCGCGAGGTGGGTGCTTGAGGCCTTCCAGGAAGGTGTACGTACTGCTTTCCAGCAAACTGCAAACATCCACATTCGGCAGGAACCTTTCCAATTGGTGGTTCATTGTCATGCACGCCAGGCCGTGCGCCATTGCCCACAATTTGACCGCGAGTTCCCGCGCGTCGTACTCACTCACTTGGTTGTCATCGCACCACTGATGAACGATATCTACCAGTATGTAAAAGCCGGAGGTTTTGAGTTCTATATCGGCGGCTTCAAAGGCACGCAGCCCCATATCGCCCCACATCAGGTCATAGAATGCATGGTGTTTGGTGACAAAGTCGATATAGGCTTTGCCTAAAGCGATTATTCCCGCTTCAGAACCCACCGGGTGCAGTTGGCCGACTTTCCTGGTGTTTTCGGTTAAGCCCAGGAACGCCATCTGGCTCACCGCTTCCAGCAGCGCATCTTTATCCTTGAAATGACGATAGGGTGCCGCGCTGCTGACACCCGCGCGACGAGCGGCGTCTATCATCGCAAAATCGACGGAGGCGTTGTCTTCAATCAATTCCGCAGCGGCAATGATAAGTGCATCGCGCAAGTTGCCGTGGTGGTAGCTTTTTTGCTTTTCCTCTGAATCGCGGTTCAAGTCCGTCACGCTGCCAGTTCCTTAATAGCGGGGTCAATATTTTTGTGGCTCCCCGCGCTCGAATTCGAACTCTTTCGGCCGAGCCTTGTTGTCACCAGGAACAGGGGAGGGACGAGATAGAACGAGATTATTGTAGACAGCAATACACCACCGGCGATGGCCATAGCAAACGGCGGCCAGAATTGGCTGCCTTCGAGAATCAGTGGCAGAAATCCGCCGAATGTTGTCACAGTGGTGGAGATAATATGTCGGCTTGAGTCCATTACTACGTTGCGCGTTGCGAGAAGCTGGCCCTGCACGGCGCCCTCATCAGCCTGCAGAGCAGTGATGATTATGATCGCCGCGTTGATCGATACACCGATAGAGCCGATCACACCTATCATGGCCTGAATGCCAAATGGATATTGGAAAATAGCGAGCGCCAAAAGCGACAGGCCGAGTGAACAAATACAGACCAGCACAGCCACCGCCGACAATCGCCAGGAATTGAACGTCACCATGATAGTGACCAGCAGCGCCGCCAGCACCAGTCCCATCGGTGCCATTATCTTGTCCACTACTTTGGCGCGTTCATCAGAATCACCGCCAAAGGTAAACGCGTAGCCGTCCGGCAGCTCAACCGGGTTGCGGTCGAGATCCTGCTGCAGCAACTTGAGCGCCTCTTCGGGCAGCACGCCACGAATGAGGTAGCCCTGAACCTTGTTGACCCTCTCGCCATCGTCTCGGGAGATCGGGCTCTGGCTCGGCACCAGTTCCGGTTTGCCAAGTGCATTCAGCGGAATACCTGCGATCAGCGCTTGCGTGCTGCGCAACTGTGGTGGCAGTGGTACCAGAATATCGGCTATTTGTTCCGATGTGTTCCAGTTTTTCTCGTTCAACCGCACGCGCACAGGTAAACGCTCTGTACCTTCCAACACCTCTCCGCCAACTTGTCCTAGCAAGCTGGTGTTAAGCGCCGCAGCAACGTCAGACAGCTGCAAATTAGCCAGGCGCAGTTTTTCCTCCTGCAATTCGTACACCAGTTTTGGCGCGCCGCCGGCTAGTCCGTTGGTGGTATGGGTCACATACGCGATGGTGTCCATGCGCTTTCTGAACTCGTCGCCCAGTTCTCGCAGTACAGCGAGATTGGGGCCGGTTATCTCTATTTCTAATGGTGCAATCACAGGTGGGCCCTGATCGATTCCCCTGACGATTATCTGCGCATCGGGAAATTCCTGATCAAGCTCTACCTGCAGCTGCCGTATCAGATCATCAGTCGTATTTTCATCATGCGTCAATACCAGTGCTTCTGCCCAGGAGGGAATACCCTCCTTGAAGCGGTACATGTTGTAGTAAAACGCCGGCGCGCTTTCACCGATACTCCAGTCGACTCGACGAATCAATGGATGATCGCGTAACTTGGAGTCGATTTGCAGGGCTGTTGCTGCCGTATCGTAAATAGAGCGTCCGTCGGCCGCCTTTACCTGAATATACAACTGATCCCTGTCGGTGCCGGGAAAGAACTGGGCCGTTAGCGTGGGAAAGGCCAGAAAGCCGGCAATGGGCAGGGAGAGCGCCAGTGCGATTGCCGCAGCCGGATGCAGCAGGCACCAGTCGAGTGAGCGCACCAGTGCTTCGCCCGCTTTGCCGCTGCTGGCTCCGCCTATCCACCAGTGAGCTTCATTGGCCGGTGTGCGCGGCAGCAGCCAGCTTGCCAGCACCGGTGTGATGGATAGCGCCAGTACCGTGGATGTGGCCAGCATTATGATTACAGCGGTGGCGATAGCGCCGACAAAATCCCCGCCAGGGCCGGGCAGAATTGCCATCGGAACAAAGGCGAGTACTGTCGTCAATGCCGAGGAGATCAAAGGTATACGCAGTCGATCGACTGAGCCGCTGATCGCGTCTATCGCACTTTGCCCCAGCAACAGTCGTTTGCGCACTTCATCTGTCATGACGATAGAGCCATCCACCAACAGGCCCAGAGCAACGATGAGGCCGCTGATGGACATCTGGTGCAGGGCCATACCCATGCGCTCCATCACTGTGATGGAGATCAGCGCACACAGTGGCAGGATACAGGCGACCACCACGGCTGCGCGCCAGCCCAGCGTGAACAGCAGGACGAGAACAACCAGTACGATGCCGATGGCCAGATTGGTGGTGACGTCAAACAGGCGGGACATCGCATAGATATTCTGGTCATAGGTGATTTCCAGCTTTAATCCTGCAGGTGCCGTAGCGCGGTAGTCGGACACGAATGCGTTGAACGCGGCACTCCATACATCGACCTGGTTGCCCGGTTCCATCACAGCCCCGACCAGTATGGCCTCGCGCCCCTGAGCCAACGCCATGGCCTGAGGTGGGCTCACTGCGGCTTTGTAGACCCTGGCGATATCGGAGATACGTGTGGCGCTGCCATTGGCAGAGGTATTCACAATGACCTGGCGAATACGCTCCATGGAATCAAAATCGCCCGCCAGCTCGATCAACATGTCGGTACCGGGACCGGAGGCGCGGCCAGATGCAATTTTTGCATCGGCAGCCTGCAATGCCGCGGCCACTTGCTGCAGGCTGAGGCCGCGAGAGAGTAGGGCGGACTCGTTAATTTCGACGCGAATCTCCTCCACGGGTTCGCCAAATACTTCCACCAGCTTGGTGTCTGCGAGATTCCTGGTCTGATCGGCAAAGTCCTGTGCCAGGCGGTTTAACAGAGACAGCGGCATATCGTCATCGGTCGCTGAGGACAACGCCACAATTGTCGTGAACGAGGTCAGCCGATCGTTATCGAACACCGGTTCGCCAACCCCGGTAGGAAAGAGGGTGGCGGCATCAGCCATTGCGTCGCGCACCTCCGACCAGGCGCGCTCCATTGTCTCCGGGGGGAGGGTGTCTATTAGCTTGATGTTGAAGAAGGAGACGCCTCCGCTTGAGCTCGATTGTATTTCATCGATCTCGGAGATTTTTCGCAATTCGTCTTCCAGCGGCCGCGTGACCAGCGCTTCTACACGGTCCGGCGTGGCACCGGGGTAGAACGTGGTAATGGTGCCGACAAAGTTCATCAGCGTCGGGTCTTCCTGTCTCGCGATGGAATTGAAGCTGGTGACACCGACGGCTATCACACAAAAGACAATCAGCGTGAAATAGCGGGAGTGCGTGTAAATATAGCGAGCCAACACGTCAGTTTACTTCCTGCGGGTCAATGAGTGCGCCGGGCCTGATCCGGTGCGTGCCACTTGCGACAACCTGCGTATCAGCCGCCAGAGTGCCGCGCACAAAGGCGCGGTCGCCAATGACTTCAAGCACCTCTACGACTTCAGTGACAGTGCGCATGTGGTCGCCATCTGGCTCAAGCCTGAGCACAGTCCACATCCCGCGGTTGCCTTCCAGCAACGCCGAAATGGGCAGCCAGCCGCCGGATTCAGTGACAGTCTCCTGCAACTCAAGCGTCACGGCTTCGCCATCGAGTGCTTGAATATCATGGGGTATGGCAAATACGGCTGTGGCCGTGCGTGTAACGGGGTCGACATCGGGGCGAATAGAAAGCAATTTTGCCTGAAAGGCATTGTCACGTAATCGAACCGTATAGTTCTCACCGCTGTGCAACTCATCGAGGCGCTCTGCGCTTACGCCGATGTGTGCCTCCTGTGCTGCGGTCTCGAGCAGTTTCAACACCGGCACACCGGGGTTCACAATGGCCCCCTCCTGTACGTAGCGGTCGGCAACGATGCCGTCATAAGGGGCTGTGAGCTGGGAGTTTTCCAGTTCGACATCGAGGGTGGCGAGGCGGGCGGAGTCGGCATCTACACGAGATTGCAACGCCAGAGCACGCAACCTGGTTTCGTCGTAGGCATCCTTGGAAACCGCGCCTGTTTTGATCAGGTCGGCCTGACGACGTGCTCTTAACTGGGCCAACTCAAGTTCGACGCGCACCTGCTGCAGGTCGGCCGCTGTCGCTCTGCGCCTTGCCTGCAGTGCGTTATCGTCCAGTTGCACGAGTATATCCCCGCGTTTCACCGGTGTGCCCGGGCGTGGCGGCGGCGTATTGATTTTGCCTGGAATCTCAAAACCGAGGTCGGTTTTGCGGCCAGCGACAACCAACCCGAGATAGGAAACAGTTCGCTCATAGTCTGTTTGCAACTCATAGACAGTTGTTGCCACGGGGACCGGCGGGCGCTCAGGTGGTGGCGCAGACAGCGCATCGCGAAAATGTAATAAGCCGGCCAAAACTACGACAATGGCTAGCGCTGCGCCCAGCCCAAAAGCGTTTGCCTTGCGCGACTTCACTGGTGCTGTTGCGGGCGGTGGTGAGGTATTGCTCATTTAGGGGGTACGATGTAAGAGTGGTTAACATTAATGTTATAGGGTATTACATCTAAGTCAAGCCTGATTCTCGACGATGACTTGCAGCCACACGCCTATTAATAGAGAATACGCGCCCTCTGCGGAGAGAATTCTATGTTTTTCGCAGACGCTATGGTGATCCAGGCGGTCCCCTCGCAATGATAGGTAGTGAACCCCGCCAGGCCCGGAAGGGAGCAACGGTAGTTACCGACTCGTGTGCCGGGGTGTGGCTGTCTGGGTCGCCTCCAATTTCAAGTTCCGCCCGCCCGCTATTTCTGTGGCTCTCGTGCTGGTGTATTCTGTTTTTCTTTTCGGGCAAGTAAGGCAATTCAGGGATGTCATATCAGGTTCTAGCGCGTAAATGGCGGCCCAGCTCCTTCCGGGAGATGGTTGGTCAGGAGCATGTACTTCAGGCTCTGGTGAATGCACTGGATCGCGATCGGCTGCACCATGCTTATCTCTTCACCGGCACCCGAGGTGTTGGAAAAACCACGATAGCCCGCATTCTGGCCAAGTGCCTCAATTGCGAGGGCGGCGTAAGCTCCGAGCCCTGTGGTACCTGTTCGTCCTGTTTGGAGATCGCCGAGGGTCGCAGTGTCGACTTGCTCGAAGTGGATGCGGCATCGCGCACCAAGGTTGAGGACACGCGTGAATTGCTCGACAACGTGCAGTACGCGCCGACACGTTCGCGCTTTAAGATCTATCTGATTGACGAAGTCCATATGCTGTCCTCACACAGTTTCAATGCACTGTTGAAGACACTCGAAGAGCCGCCACCGCACGTCAAATTTTTGCTGGCCACTACCGATCCACAGAAACTGCCAGCCACGGTGCTGTCACGCTGCCTGCAGTTCAATCTCAAGAATATGCCGCCTGAGCAGATCGTCGGACACTTGGCGATGGTGTTGGAGCAGGAAATGGTCAGTTTTGAGGAGCCCGCGCTGTGGCTGTTGGGAAGAGCTGCGTCCGGTAGTATGCGCGATGCCCTCAGCCTGACGGACCAGGCGATAGCCTTCGGTTCTGGAAAAGTCAGTGAGGCCGATGTGCGCAGTATGCTCGGCAGTGTCGATCTCGGGCATGTCTTTGAATTACTGGA
This sequence comes from Halioglobus japonicus, assembly GCA_902705825.1. Classification (GTDB taxonomy): domain Bacteria; phylum Pseudomonadota; class Gammaproteobacteria; order Pseudomonadales; family Halieaceae; genus Marimicrobium. Next base: position 150,172 of record CACSIL010000045.1, read on the forward strand.
AGCGGTGAGTGAGAGCGATCCCGCCAAGGTGCTGGGGATCGTGCAGAAAATGTCCGAATTCGCTCCAGATTTCGAAGGTAGCCTGGATGAACTGCTGTCGTTAATTCACCGTGTGGCCACGGCGCAGGTGGTGCCGGATGCGGTTGACAACAGTTGGGGAGATGCTCAGCGGGTCTCGCAGTTAGCGGGTGTTATCACCGGTGAAGACGCGCAGTTGTTCTATCAGGTGGCCTTGAATGGCAAGCGCGATATCGCTCTGTCGCCGGATCCACGCAGGGGCTTTGAGATGATTCTGCTGAGAATGCTCGCCTTTCGTCCGGTCGCTGTTATTGACGACAGTGTGCGGCCGCAAGATTTGCAGAGTGTGGAGTTGTCTCCCGTCGCTGGCGGGGAGGACAGCGCTCCTGTAAAAAAGTCCCCTGATGCGCTTCGTACTCCGCTAGTTGAGAATAGTGAAGTAAGTAGCGCACAGGCACCTGCTGCGACGACGGAAACGCTGAGACCCAGCGCGATTGTAGCGGATGCAGTGCCGGCGCAAGCCGCGCCCCTACCAACCGCGGCGGTACCAGCAGCACAGGCACCAGCGGCGCAGGTACATGCAACACTGAGCTCCGTCGCAGAACCAGGTGAAAGCGAGTCTGCAGAGGAAGTGGCAGACGCACTTTCGCTCGATGAGCTAACCCCGGAAAACTGGTGGCAGTTGCTGGAGCAACTGGGGCTCAGGGGAATGATGCTCAACATCGCCTCGCACTGCGAACTGCAGCGGCGCCAAGATAATGATCTGGCGTTTGTGCTCGACAGTGGTCATGCGGCACTATTTAACGATACGCACAGTGACAAGCTGCGCCTTGCGCTGCAAAATTATTTTGGCTTCGCGCTGACGGTGTCCGTAGAGCTCGGCCAGCCCAGCGGTGAAACGCCGGCGATGAGATTGAACCGTTTGGCCGAAGAACGACAGGCAGAGGCAGTTGTCGCGATTGAGACAGATCCGCAACTGCAGGCACTGATTGCCCGTTTTGATGCAGAACTGGATCATTCATCCATTCAACCCACGGATGTTTGAGTAACAATGAGGACACGTTATGAAAGGTAGTATTTCAGACCTGATGCAGCAAGCTCAGAGCATGCAGGCCGAGTTTCAAAAAGCACAGGAAGAACTGGCCAAAGCCGAGGTTGTGGGTGAGGCGGGAGCGGGGCTCGTGTCTGTCGTAATGACAGGGCGGCATGACGTCAAGCGTGTATCCATTGACGATACCGTGTTTACCGAAGAAAAAGGCGTGCTCGAAGACCTGTTGGCTGCAGCGGTAAATGATGCGGTGAGAAAAATTGAGGCACACAATCGGGAAGCAATGTCAGGTATGGCCTCGGGTTTGAATCTTCCCGCCGGCTTCAAGATGCCGTTTTGATGGTAACTCTGGCTCCGATTTTTGATGGCGCAAATGAAGCTTAGCCCCTCGCTTGAAAACCTGATAGATGCGCTGCGCTGCCTGCCGAGCGTCGGCCCCAAGTCCGCCCAGCGTATGACGTTGCACCTGCTGGAGCGCGATCGGGACGCTGCGCTACAGCTGGCAGCTGCGCTTCGCGATGCCGTGGAGAAGGTGGGGCATTGTACTGTGTGTCGCAACTTCACTGAGCTGGAGGTGTGCGAGTTATGTGGTGACCCCAGGCGCGATAAATCGCTGGTATGTGTTGTAGAGACGCCTGCCGATGTACTCGCCATTGAGCAGAGTGCGAGCTTTCGTGGTTTGTACTTCGTGTTGATGGGGCATTTATCACCGATAGACGGCATTGGGCCGGCAGAGATAGGCCTGGAAGCATTCCAGCAAAGAGTGATAGATGAGGGTATTGAAGAAGTGATACTGGCAACCAATCCGACTGTCGAGGGCGAAGCTACGGCTTACTACCTGACCGAGATGCTGTCACCTGTTGGCGTACGCGTATCGCGTATAGCACACGGCATTCCACTCGGAGGAGAGCTGGAGTATGTCGATGGTTCTACTCTCGCACACGCCCTGTCCGGGCGAAGGCCGGTGGACTGAGCGATGGAGTGGCAACTTGTAGAATCTGATGAGGCGATGCAGCACATGTTGGCGCAAGCGTCTCATTCCAAGGTGGTGATAGTCGACACTGAGTTTATGCGTCGCAATACCTTCTATCCGGAAGTGGCGCTGGTGCAACTGTGTTTTGAATCCGATGATCCACTGTCCGAAAAGGCCTGGCTGATAGACCCGCTGCAGATCAACGAGCCGGGGCCGTTGGCTGAGTTGTTTGCCGACCCCGATGTACTCAAGGTGCTGCACTCCGCCAGTGAAGACCTCGAGGTGTTTCAGCGCTGGTTGGGGGTATTGCCACAGCCGTTGTTTGACACGCAGCGTGCCGCCGGTTTAGTCAACCTGGGTTTCGGTATGGGATACCGGGCACTGGTGCAGGAAATCTGTGACGTTGATTTACCCAAGGGTGAGACGCGCTCGGATTGGCTGCAGCGGCCCCTCACGGAATCGCAATGTGAATACGCCGCGCTGGATGTGACGTGGTTGCTGCCCGTGTGGCGGGAGCTGCACGCGCGCTGTGAACAGCAGGGTAAATTGCCGTGGGTGCTGGCCGATGGCAGGGATGCAACAAGGGTATTGGGAACAGAAGTTTACGATTTCCAGAAACGGATTAAATCTGCATGGAAACTCGACAGGCGGCAGCTCGGCATTCTTACCGCCGTTTGTAACTGGCGCGAGAAAACGGCGCGCGTCCGGGACAAGCCGCGCGGCTGGATCATCGATGATCCCAGCTGTCTGCGGTTGGCACTGGATGACCCCCAGTCACTGGCTGAGCTCACAGACAAGGCTGATCTGCCGCAACAGGCAGTGCGTCGCTACGGTGATGAGTTGTTGAACATACTGGCTGCGCAACGAGAGGTGCCAGATACGGAGTTACCACCTCGGTTGCCCCCTCCACTCAATGCGGCCCAGCGCGACCAGATCAAGCGCATGAAGTCCCAGGTGCAGACCATTGCCGACAAGATGTCTGTTTCACCGCAGATGCTGGTGTCAGCTAAAGATTATGAAATGCTGTTGCGAGAAGCTAAAGGCGAAACGTTCGAGCCGCCCGTGCACTGGCAGGGCTGGCGCCAGCAGGCAGTAATATCGCCATTGCGACAAGTACTTGCGGGGCAGGCCAAATGAAAATGTTGTGCGAGATATTCAAGAGTTCACGGCAAGAGGAAATGTACCTCTATGTGGAGAGATCCCGCGGTGTCGAAGATGTGCCGGAGGATTTGCTGAAACGCTTCGGCGAATTGATACCGGTGATGGTTCTGCCGCTGTCGCTCGAACGCAAACTGGCCAGAGCTGATGTTGTTGAGGTGCTGGCCTGTATTGAAAAGCAGGGGTTTTACCTGCAGATGCCCCCGACTATGGCCGAATTGCTGGCGCGGGAGAGCAGTCGTGGCTGACTGGTGGCACGAAAAGTCGCTGGATGAGCTCGATGTCAAAGAGTGGGAGGCGCTGTGTGATGGTTGTGCCAAGTGTTGCCTGCACAAACTGGAGGATGAGGACGATGGCCAGGTGTACTACACCAAAGTGCGTTGTCGTTACCTGAATGAGCAAACCTGCAGTTGTAGCGACTACTCAAGGCGCTCGACGTTAATGCCAAATTGCATCGACCTGCGCTCAGCCGACTGGAATAACATCGATTGGCTGCCTTCTACCTGTGCGTATCGCCTGCGGTCTCACGGACAACCGTTACCGCAGTGGCACCCGCTGGTAAGCGGCAGTAGGGAAACAGTACATATTGACGGCGTATCAATCCGCGGCCGCGCCATTTCAGATGAATACGTACATCCAGACGGCTTCGAAGAACATATTGTGCACTGGGTAGAATAGGAGAGATGTTGTGTTAGACGAAAGTTCCTACCTCACAGCCATCTACGTTTATGTCGGCGCAGCATCGCTTATGTTGCTCTACCTTGCCTGGTGGCTGAGTCGACACTGGCGGCCCGGTTGGGTGGCACTGGTGGTTCTGCTGGGAGCCGCACTGTTATTGACACCCGCGTATCCTAAGGCGGGCGTAACGACTATGGCCCCGGCGCTCATCGTGGCCCTGTTCCAGATAATGACCCAGGACATCGAGTCAGCAAAGCACGCGCTGCGACCGCTGATTTTTATGTCGGGGATGGCAGTTGTTATCACGCTGGTACTGAATATGACAATTTTCCGCTGGAGTCGGGCGCGAAAAACCCCACCTGCCAAGAGCGCTGCTAAAGGTTGACAATGGCCGGGGCGCGCTGTCGCGCCCGCCTGTCAGAGCTCTGGCAGTATTGATATGACCGTCGCCAATCTGTACCCTGTTCGGCTTTGAGAATACAACTGAGTGAAACGAAATATGAAATTTGAAGGCACTGATCGATACGTCGCTACCGATGATTTACGTATGGCGGTAAATGCTGCAGTTGCACTGGAACGGCCACTGTTGATCAAAGGTGAGCCCGGCACGGGCAAGACTATGTTGGCCGAGGAAGTGGCCCTGGGGTTGGGTAAACGCCTGATTCAGTGGCACATCAAGTCAACGACCAAGGCGCAACAGGGGCTGTACGAATACGATGCGGTCTCCCGGCTGCGAGACTCCCAGCTCGGTGACGAGAAAGTGCACGATATCGCCAACTACATCAAGCGCGGCAAATTGTGGGAGGCCTTTGACGCCGACGAGCAGGTCGTGTTGTTGATCGATGAGGTCGACAAGGCCGATATCGAGTTCCCCAACGATTTGCTGGTGGAACTGGACCGTATGGAATTCTTTGTCTACGAAACCGGCGAGACGATCAAGGCAAAGCAGCGTCCTATTATTATCATCACCAGTAACAATGAAAAGGAACTGCCTGACGCCTTTCTGCGCCGCTGTTTCTTCCACTTCATCAACTTCCCCGACCGCGATACGATGCGCGAGATTGTCGATGTCCATTACCCGGATATTGCCAATAAGCTGGTGCAGGAAGCGATGGAGGTGTTTTTCGATGTGCGCTCAATTCCCGGCCTGAAGAAGAAGCCTTCAACCTCGGAGTTGATCGACTGGTTGAAATTATTGATGGCCGATGACATCCCCGATGAGATTCTCACCAACCGTGACCAGAGCAAGGCGATACCGCCTTTATACGGTGCTCTTTTGAAGAACGAGCAGGACGTTCACCTGCTGGAACGGTTAGCGTTCATGCACCGTCGCGAGACCCGATAACGGATCACAGCGAAAACGCATTGGAGTCTACATGCTGATCAATTTTTTTCACGGACTCAAGGATGCCGGTGTTCCCGTTACCACACGGGAGTTGCTCGATCTGATGGAAGGTCTGAAGCAACACGTAGCATTCGCCGATATCGATGATTTCTACTATTTTAGCCGCACCTGCATGGTCAAGGATGAGAAGTACTTTGATCGTTTCGATCGTGCTTTCGGCCTGCACTTTCAGGAGTTGGAGGCGCTGGACGATATTATCGAGGCACTGATTCCCGACGACTGGCTGCGCTCTGAGTTTATGAAAAACCTCAGTGATGAGGAAAAGGCTCAGATAGAGTCACTCGGCGGCCTGGAAAAGCTGATAGAAGAATTCAAGAAGCGTCTGGAGGAGCAGAAGGAGCGGCACGAGGGCGGTAACAAGTGGGTTGGCACCGGCGGTACGTCACCTTTCGGCCAGGAGGGGTATCACCCTGAGGGTATTCGTGTCGGCCCCAACGGACGCAACAAGAAAGCTGTAAAAGTCTGGGACAAGCGCGAGTTCAAGAACCTCGACGACAGTGTGCAATTGGGCACGCGCAATATCAAAGTGGCCATGCGGCGCTTGCGCAAATTTGCCCGCACCGGTGCGGCAGATGAGCTCGATCTCGACGACACGATCAGCTCCACGGCTCGCAATGCCGGTCTGCTGGATATAAAAATGGTGCCTGAACGGCACAATGCAGTGAAGGTGCTGTTGTTTCTGGACGTTGGTGGTTCCATGGACCCGCATGTGAAAGTGTGCGAGGAATTGTTCTCAGCAGCGCGCTCCGAGTTCAAGCACCTGAAGAGTTTTTACTTTCATAACTTTGTGTATGAAAGTGTCTGGAGCAACAATATTCGCCGTCACAACGAACGCATGCAAATGCTGGATATCCTGCACAAGTACAGCCACGACTACAAAGTTGTGTTTGTCGGGGATGCTTCGATGTCGCCTTATGAAATCGTCCAGCCCGGTGGCTCAGTAGAGCACTGGAATGAAGAGGCCGGTGAAATCTGGATGCGGCGTATCCGGGAGGTCTACGACAAGGTGATCTGGTTGAACCCGGTGCCTGAGGAAGATTGGCAGTACACGCAATCGGTGGCTATCACCAATCAACTTATGGAAGGGCATATGTATCCACTCACGCTTGCCGGAATGGAAGAGGGCATGGCTTACCTTTCCAGATAAGTACCGTAGGCGATCAGGCTTGCGGTCACGGCAACATTGAGAGACTCCACCCCGTTGCGCATCGGTATTGATAGCTGTACATCTGCTAGTTTGTTGACCTGTACGCTGACCCCCTCTGTCTCATTCCCCAACACATAAATACTGAAGTCCTCTGCGCGGTGTTGGAACAGTGATTGTGTTGCACTGGCGTGCAGTGTGCATACCTGAGCGCCGTGCTGTTGGCACTTGCGCAGTGCCTCTGGCAGGCTGGTACACAACAGCAGAGGTGCGCGGTACAGCGTACCGGCGCTGGCCTTGATCACCAGCGGCCCCAGCGCCGCAGTGCCTTTACGCGGCAGGAGTATTCCGTCCACGGCCCCAGCGGCGGCTGAGCGGATAATCATACCGAGGTTTTGTGGGTTGGTGATGCCGTCCAGTGCAAGCAATCGTTGTGGCTGCTCCGGGCGCGCGGCAAGATACGTATCCAGATCACAGAAATCAGGGCATATGACATCCACGGCCACGCCCTGATCCTGCCTGCCATTTTTGGAGATGCGTGATAATTCTTCGCGGCTGTGGTTTTTTACAGGCACGCTCCGTTGCCTGGCAAGCTGCTTGATGTCAGCAATGATTCCGGCTTCCCGGTTACTGTGAGCAAGGTGCACAGCATGGCACTGCAGCGCCTCGTTCTGCAGTGTTTCCAGTACAGGTTTGCGGCCAAAGACTGTGACGACTTTATCGAAGAAAGATTTTTTCTGCGCGTAATCGGAGGGTTCTGACATGGGTGTACCGCGCTGCCTCAGTTCACCGGATTGCGGCCACTGGCGATCGCGGTCACCCGGTTCGCAGACTCTTTCATACGCGCTGCAATCTCCTCGACCTGTGTGCCGCTGATCGATTTTTCAAACGACCCGGCGACGAAACACATGACGGGTAGTTCCTTGTAGGCGAACACTGGCACGGTGATGGTGCTGACTTCATACCGGGCTTTGGGTTCAACGCGGTCCAGGTGGTAGTGCTCATCGCATAAATCGTGTTGATACTGCCTGGCGGCCTCATCGAGCTCGAGCAGGCTCCAGGAATTGTGTATGCGTGATAACTCTGCCCACAGGTTGGCTTCTGTCTGTGTTTTCAGACTGACCTCATAGCCCCGGGCACGAATTGCAATCAGGGACACGCGCAGCTTCTGATCGAGTTTTTCGTTGTACCCGCCGCGCGATTCATGCGCTCTGGTGAGCCATTCCTCGAGGTATTTGGCATCGGAAAATGCGGTGAAGCAGGCGGCCACAGGCGCTGTATTCGGGAGCCGTAAACCCAGCTGAAAAGAGTCTATTAACGGTGTCGCGCGGCCATACAGCGCCAGTAGTACCTGGTGTAACTTGGAGCGTCCAGTAACGGCAAAACCGATGCCAAGGTCGTTCTGCAATGCTTCAAGTTCCGGTCGTGCGTACTCGAGGACGGGAAACTGGGCAAAGGCTGCATTGCCAGCGGCAATAATGGACGGCCCAAGTCGATAGGCTTTTGTCTTGGGGTGCTGAACAAGAAAGCCATAATTTGCCATTGTGGTAAGAATTGCGTGGCAGGTCGCCTTGTTCAGGTTTAATCTGCGCGTCATCTCGGTCAGGCCAAAAGCCTGGTGAGGGTTGGCCATCAGCAGATCCAGAATAGCCAGTGCTCGCGCGGTAGGTTGGGAAAAAAGTGCCACTTTTATGCTCCGGGTGCTTATTCAGGTTGCTTTGGCCCGAGGGTGTTTTTGCGGTATATATTGTTGTACTTAGTATGGCATGTTACCGCCTGCCGGTGCTGGAGTTCAAGTGTTACTGGCGGGACTTGTCAAAAGGCGCTGGCGAGATGTCTGGCGCAGAAAAAAATGCACACAAAGGGGGCGATAAAGTGAAAGTATTCCGGCTCTATGGAACCAGTGCCTGCCACCTGTGTGAACAGGCAGAGGGCATGTTGGCCGTGCAACTGGACACGACAACAGGCACCAGTATCGAACTGGTGGATATTGTCGAATCGGATGTGCTGTTTGAGCGATACGGCCTGCGAATTCCCGTGTTACAACACCCTGACGGGCGGGAGTTGAACTGGCCTTTCAGGCCAGAACAATTACAGGTTTTCCTGACATCCTGAGTACTGGGTGAGTGTTACTTTCCTACTCGTACGGCAAGTACATCACAGCTGGCACCATGCAGCACTCCGTTTGCAGTGGAGCCCATCAGCAGGGCGAGTCCGTGGCGACCATGGCTGCCGATTACAATTAAATCTGTGCCCAGCTCCTTTGCCGCGCTATGTATCTCAACTTCCGGTTTGCCGAGAACGATTGTCTGGTGCTCTACATCAATGCCGTGCTGTTCAGCAAAACGTCGCATTTGCTGCGTGGCTTGCTGATGAATCTCTTCCTGGATGCCGGAGAAATCCATGGGGATATCGCCGCCGTAGGCAAAGCTCAGCGGCTCGATGACATGGATAAAATGCAGTGCAGCCTGATTGGCGTCGGCGAGCGCGCGCGCCCGCTCTGCCACCATATTGGATTCTTCGCTGAGGTCAATTGCGACCAGTATATTTTTGTATTGGGACATATCGGTGCTCCATCTCGTAAACTCCGCACCATTTATAGCATAGAATGCGTCCCGGGCAACCAGCTCTAACGCGGGTTGCTGCGAAGATGCCTTTGGCTTGACCTGAATCAGGTATATGAATGCTGAATTTCCTGCTAATTCTTATTGTTATCGCCGTTGCTGTTGCGCCACTTGTACAATTTTTGCCCAGCAAAAGACAGCGAGAAATTGCCGGCTTGCGAGAATATGCTGCGGTGCACGGACTATTTGTTGAGTTTCGCGACGCACCGGTGCGCGTTCCGGTAGTGGGGCAGACCAGAGGTGTTATTTACTATGGCAAGCGCTTGCCGACCAGTCGCCAGGACACCGTCGTATCGGCGGCCTGGGCAAAGGATGATGAAGGGTGGCGCAGTGTCGGCCCCAGGCTTCCTGTACCCGCTCCACTTGAGGAATTGTCGGTTGAGGTTATCGCCGCCAGCGTCGACCAGTTCAGCTGTGGTGTGTACTGGCGGGAGACAGAAGGGGAGGCCGGTGTGGAGCAAATAAAGCAGATTTTGGAGCGTTGGTGTGCATTGTTAATACAGTGAAGATTGGTATTTTTTCTTGACCCCAGCGACTTGGCGACATATATATGCCCCTTTTTTGCGCATCTTGCGCGGGGAAATCGAACATTTTTGGCGGTTAGTAAGGAGTTTATGGGTAAATCACTGGTTATCGTGGAGTCGCCGGCCAAGGCCAAGACCATCAACAAGTACCTCGGCCCGGACTTCATCGTAAAATCGAGCATCGGGCACATCCGGGATCTTCCCACATCCGGTAGTGGCACGACTAAGGCAGACCCTAAAGAGCGTGCTGCTCAAGCGGCGCGCACACGCAAAATGGCTCCGAAGCAGAAAGCCGCGTACAAGAAAAAGAACGCGCGCAAGCAATTGGTGCGGCGGATGGGAATCGATCCCGACAGCGGTTGGGCGGCGAATTACCAAGTCCTTCCCGGTAAGGAAAAAGTGGTCAATGAGTTGACCAAACTGGCCGAAAAATCCGATGCCATCTATCTCGCGACCGACCTTGACCGCGAGGGAGAGGCCATCGCCTGGCACCTGAAGGAGGCGATCGGTGGCGATCCGTCCCGCTACCAGCGGGTGGTATTCAATGAAATCACCAAAAAGGCTATCACTGAGGCCTTTAAAGAACCGTCAAAGCTGGATATGGACCGCGTCAATGCTCAGCAGGCGCGCCGCTTTCTTGATCGGGTGGTCGGCTTCATGGTCTCGCCGCTGTTGTGGGCGAAAGTCGCCAGGGGGCTCTCTGCCGGGCGCGTTCAATCGGTCGCGGTGCGCTTGATCGTTGAGCGTGAACGCGAGATTCGCGCTTTCGTACCCGAGGAATACTGGGAAATTCACGCCGACCTGGCGACAGGGGCAGGCGAGGAAGTCCGCTTTCAGGTTCGCAAACAAAATGGCAAAGAGTTTCGACCCGGAGAAGAGGCCGCAGCCATGGCGGCTGTGGAAGCGTTGCAGAAACTGCCCTATGCCGTAAGCAAACGCGAGGACAAACCGACCCGCTCCAAGGCCCCGGCACCCTTTATAACCTCCACCTTGCAGCAGGCCGCGAGCACCAGACTGGGTTTCAGTGTCAAGAAAACCATGATGATGGCTCAGCGCCTGTACGAGGCGGGGTACATCACCTACATGCGTACCGATTCCACCAATTTGAGCGCCGATGCGGTCGAGGCCTGTCGTTCTTATATTGGCAAGAATTTCCCCAAACAGTACCTGCTTGATCAACCGCGGCTGTTTGCCTCCAAGGAGGGCGCTCAGGAAGCGCACGAGGCCATACGCCCCTCGGACGTCAATGTGCTGCAGAACACGCTTAAAGGTATGGAGCGTGACGCGGAGCGCCTCTACGAGCTGATCTGGCGCCAGTTTGTCGCCGGGCAGATGCCGGACGCGGAATACACCTCTACTCTGGTCACCGCTGCCGCAGGTGACTTCGAGCTTAACGCCAAGGGCCGCATTATCCGTTTTGACGGTTACACGCGTGTGCTGACTCCCGCTGCGCGTAAGAAAGAGGACGCTGTGCTGCCCGACGTGAAAGAGGGCGAGTCGCTTAACCTGCTGAAACTGGACCCGGCGCAGCACTTTACCAAACCCGCGTCACGATACGGTGAGGCGAGTCTGGTGCGTGAGTTGGAGAAGCGCGGTATCGGCCGCCCGTCCACCTATGCTGCCATTATCTCGACCATCCAGGAACGCGGCTATGTGCGGCTGGAGAACAAACGTTTCTACGCAGAGAAAATGGGCGATATCGTAACCCAGCGCCTGCAGGGCAGTTTTGCCGAATTGCTGGATTACGGTTTTACCGCCTCCATGGAGAAACATCTCGATGAGGTAGCAACGGGCCAGCTCGAATGGCACCAGTTGTTAGATAACTTTTATGCAGAGTTCAGCGGGCTTCTGGAAAAAGCAGAAGAACCTGAACCTGACGGCATGCAGCCCAATCAGCCAACGATGACGGATATCGAGTGCAGCACCTGCGGGCGGCCAATGCAGGTGCGAACCGCCAGTACGGGTGTGTTTTTGGGCTGTTCCGGTTATGCATTACCCCCCAAGGAACGCTGCAAGACCACGCTTAACCTGACCTCCGGCGATGAGGCAATCAGGGAGGATGCCGATGACGAGGCTGAATCTCGCCTGCTGCGCAGCAAGCACCGCTGTCCGCTGTGTAATACGGCAATGGATAGTTACCTTATCGATGAAAGTCGCAAGCTTCACGTGTGTGGTAACAACCCCGATTGCCCGGGATTTGAAGTAGAGAAGGGCAAGTTCAAGATCAAGGGTTATGACGGGCCTGTCCTGGAGTGTGATAAATGCGGCGCCGAAATGCAGCTCAAGACGGGGCGTTTTGGAAAGTACTTCGGCTGTACAGCCGAAGACTGCAAAAATACCCGTAAGTTACTGCGCAGCGGGGAGGCCGCACCACCGAAGATGGATCCGGTGCCGATGCCCGAGCTGGAGTGCCAGAAGGTCGAAGATCACTATATATTGCGCGACGGAGCTGCCGGTTTGTTTCTGGCAGCCAGCCAGTTTCCGCGCAATCGTGAGACGCGTGCACCGCTGGTTAGCGAGCTTCTGCCGCACAAGTCCGAGATCGACCCCAAGTACACCTTCTTGTTCACTGCGCCTACTGAGGACGATGACGGTAACCCCACTCAGGTGCGCTTCAGTCGGAAAACCAAAGAGCAGTACGTGATGACTGAAGTGGATGGCAAAGCCACTGGCTGGAAGGCTTTTTACGGCAATGGCAAATGGCTGGTAGAGTCGGCTGCGACCAAGCGCGCTGCGAAAAAGAAATGAAAATGGGTCGTGCAGGTTTTTTTTCATCAAGGGATGGAAGTAGATCGCAGTTCGCAGATTGAGGTTGGTCGCCCGGGATAGCAACTGGTAGACTGATATCGTCTGCTAAATGAATAGAGGTTAATTGAGTGAGTACATCCCTGTTGGAAATTGTTGATCGTGGAGACGGAGAAATCGTCCTGCAGCGTGCGGATAGCGATTCTGATCCCCTGCTGACCGTCAGTTTTTCTGACGAAGCGCGTATCTACATAATGGACAATAGCCTTGAGGTTGCCAAGGCGATGATACAGGCTGGTATTCAGGCAGCAGCGGTAATTTCTGAACGCGGTGACGCTGAGGCCGAGGCCGAAGAACCCCAGGAGACACCGCGCGTACTACACTAGACGGTCACACCCCTCGGCGTAGTACCCCTACGCTGAGTCCTTCAATGGCAAAGGTTTTATCACGTAAATCGACAACGATGGGCTGGTAGTCCGGATTTTCCGGCAGCAAATGCACCAGGTGTTTTTTGCTCGTATGCTGCAGGCGTTTCACGGTGACCTCGTCTTCTATTCGCGCAATGACGATATCGCCATTCTTCGCAACTGGCGTGCTGTGCACTGCCAGTAGATCGCCATCGAAAATACCCACATCGATCATACTGTCGCCCTGTACCCTGAGAAAAAAGTCTGCTTGCGGCTTGAAGAAGCTCGCCGGAAGATCGCAGTATTCTTCGATATGTGCTTCGGCCAGAATAGGGTTTCCGGCTGCGACGCGCCCGATGATGGGAATGCCTGCACTTTCTGGTAGACGTATCCCCCTGGAGGCACCGGCTATCATTTCAATCGCTCCCTTGCGCGCAAGTGCTTTGAGGTGTTCCTCAGCGGCGTTGGCAGATTTGAACCCGAGCTTTTGGGCGATGTCGGCACGGGTGGGGGGGTAGCCTGTCTCGTCGATATGCTGGCGGACGATGTCGAGTACTTGCTGCTGCCGCTGTGTGAGCTTTTCCATCACTGGAACCCTCTGTGATTATGTACAGTTACTGTGATTATATACAGCATGGGTGTGTTTGCAATGATTCAGCGTCGATGCGTTGTATTGAGCGAGTGATATGGGGTATTTGTGGCGGCGGGCTGCAGAGGTTTTGGTCACAACCGGTGGCCGCAGGCCCTGAGTATATAGGGTGCGAAAATAGAGTTGGGTGGGCGAGTTATTATTGCAGTTTCGGGCTGGTAGAAGAGGGAGTGCCGACTAAAGCGGCCTATAGCTGCGCAGAGCTGGTTTTCTGCTTGTAGACAATATAAGCGAGCAGTACCGCCGCGAGTTCCGCGCCGGCAAAAAGGAAAATACTCTGGCTATTGAACGCAGCGGCCAGTGCCTGCCCGCTGGCAATGAAAAAATTGAGTACAAGGCCCGTATTCAAAACCGTGATCAGAGCCATGATGGTGACCACGACCATATTCAGTTGCTTCATTCCAGCCATATTCTGCCTCCGGATATTCTCTCCAAGCAGTTTTATTGTGACTCTGCAACCCAACCGTACCACTAGAGTCTCGGTCTAGGCAAGGGGCATGCACAGCCGGTCAGTCCGCGGTTCTATCCTTTTCAGCCATTTGCCGCAGTGCCTGTCCTCGTTGTGCCTGCTGAATGACATAGGCGCGGATGGCCTCGGCTTGCTCTGCGCTTATATTGTCAGCAAAGGATGCCATGCCCTTGTCTTTCAACTGACCACCGCGTACCACGGCCTCCCAACCCTTGGCATCCCACAGGTAGGCTGAGCCGCGCAGGTCTGGAATCAGCAGGCCGGAGACCGCATTCAGGCCATGGCAGCCCATGCAGACATCCTGATAGGTGGTGTGTCCAAGCTTGATCGTTTCCGCATTGGCGGTGAGCTCAGGGGGGTTGAACACCACGACAGGCTCCCAAGTTACCGGCGGCAGCGTGGCCTTTCCTCCGAGTTTGAATGTCAGCACACGGCTCACATTCGGCAGGCTTTCGGCTTGTACATACTCGCCAAAGACCAACGCGAAGGCACCGCCCCATCCCACATTGATGGAAATGTACTGCTCACCGTCGAGTTCATAGCTGATAGGTGGTGCAACCACACCTGTCTGGGTGGGGTAGCTCCAGAGTTCTTCGCCTGTATCGGCGCGGTAGGCGACAAACTTGCCGTCGGCGGTTCCCTGCAGCACCAGGTTGCCCGCAGTGGCAAGTGTGCCGCCGTTCCACGGTCCGCGGTACTCCACGCGCCAGGCCTCCTTCTGTGCAACCGGATCCCAGGCCAGCAAGCGGCCTTTTATCAGTGCGCCTATTGCGTCGCGCTCGGCCTGGTCGTCTGGCAGGCCAGCGATAATGCCGTCTGTGCCGGTATTACCGACCCCGGGATTGTATTCGAAGTTCTCCGGTTGGCCGTAGACGGCAGGGATATCAAGCACAGGGATATACGTCAGCCCGGTATCGGGGCTGTAAGACATTGGGTGCCAGTTGTGCCCCCCGAGGTAGGAGGGGAAAATGGTGAACGGGGTTTCCTCATAGCGTGCGCCCGCGACCTCCACCGGTCGGCCGGTTTTCTTGTCAACGTGAGTTGCCCAGGTGATATCAATGTAGTTTTCGGCCGATAGCAACTCGCCTGTTGCGCGATCCAGCACGTAGAAAAATCCGTTTTTCGGAGCCTGCATCAACACTTTCCTGGTGGCGCCATCCAGTTTGATGTCGGCCAGAATGATGCTCTGTGTTGCCGTGTAGTCCCAGCTTTCACCGGGTGTTGTCTGGTAGTGCCAGACATATTCACCGGTGTCGGGGCGCACTGCGACGATCGATGACAGGAACAGGTTGTCACCGCCGCCCGGTGAACGGATTTCCCGGTTCCACGGTGTCCCATTACCCACACCGAAATACAGTAAGTCGAGTTTTGGATCATAGGCCATGGAATCCCACACGGTGCCGCCACCGCCGCCGAGCTTCCACCATTCGCCATTCCATGTCTCGGCCGCCATTTTCATGGCGTCGTTCTCAAACCCCAAAGCTGGATCGCCCGGAACCGTGTAAAACCGCCAGACCAGAGACCCATCCTTAACACTGTAGGCGCTGATGAACCCGCGAACCCCGAACTCTGCGCCACCATTGCCGATCAATACCTTGCCCTTGACCACGCGCGGCGCTCCGGTGATGGTATAGGGCAGTGCGGGATCGAAGGTGGCCACCTCCCACTTTACTTTGCCATCGGCTGCATCGAGTGCGAATAATCGGCCATCCAGTGCGCCAACAAAGACGCGCCCGTTCCAGACGGCAACGCCGCGGTTTACCGGGCCGCAACAGGTGTGTTTGATCTTGTCTTTCGCCACTTTGGGATCAAACGTCCACAGCAGCTTGCCCGTGCGTGCATCGAGCGCGTGGACGATGCTCCAGGCGGAGGTGGTATACATGACGCCGTCAACAACAATAGAGGTGGCTTCAACACCGCGCTCTGTTTCAAGGTCGTACGACCAGCTCAAACCCAGTGGTGCAATATTGTCTGCGTTGATCTGAGCAAGTGGGCTGAAGCGTTGTTCGCTATAGGTACGCCCGTAGGACATCCAATTGCCCGGTTCCTTGTCGGCCTGTATCAGGCGCTTGGCATTTACTGAGGCTGGCGCAATGGTGGGCTTCGGTTCTGCTGCAGGTTCGGGTGGGGGCGGCGGCGCTGCGCTGGCCGGTGCGGTTGCGATCGCTTTCTCGGCGGGTACTGTGGTCGGTTCGTCGCGATCACATGCCGTAAGTATCGAAGTGCCCAGGGTGATAACGGTGAGAGTAAGTAGATGCCTGACCATAAATTTCGACCCTCAAAACAGTGTGCGTTGATAGCTTTATTAGTGTTTGCAGCTTATACCGTTGGGCACTGGGGTACCAGTGCCGCAGAGCGCACTAGACGCCCTGCACAGGGAATCCCGCGCAGGCTGTTTGTATTGAATCCTGCGACAGATGCTATAGCGCGATTTCGGCCATTTCCCGCAACAGTGTGATATCGCCGTTTATCAGCAGCGATGTCACGGGCGAGTCCTCCCAATCCTTGAGCTTTTCGCGGATGCGGTCTCGCGGGCCGACCAGCGATACCTCGTCGGCGAACTGGTCGGGTACCGCCGCAATCGCTTCGTCGCGCTTGCCTTCCATGAACAGGCTCTGCACGGTTTCAGCTTCATCCGCAAAGCCCATGCGCGCCATCAATTCCTTGTGGAAGTTGCGTTTGGCGGCGCCCATGCCGCCGATATAAAAGCCCAGCATGGCTTTGACCGGATACAGAGCCTGCGCCATGTCGTCGTTGATGTTCACCATAACCGTCGGTGCTATTTCAAAACCGGGTTTAGCGTCTACCAGTTGGTCAGCGTAAACTTCCTGCCGGTAGGGGGAGTAATACAGCGGCAACCAGCCATCGGCGATCTGGGCTGTCTGCGTGACATTTTTGGGACCTTCAGCGCCGATATAAATAGGCACATCGGCCCGCAGTGGATGTGTGATCGGTTTCAGCGGTTTGCCCATGCCCCAGGCACCGGGGCCATTGTATGGAAGTGGATAAAATTCCCCATCGCTGACGACCGGTTCTTCCCGCGCGAGTACCTTGCGGATGATGTCTACATACTCACGCGTGCGGGTCACCGGTTTGCTGTAGGGCTGCCCGTACCAACCTTCCACTACCTGCGGGCCGGATACGCCAAGGCCGAGGATCATTCGTCCTCCGGAGAGATGGTCTAGCGCCAGCGTGGCCATCGCACAAGCGGTGGGTGTGCGGGCCGACAATTGCGCGACAGCGGTGCCAAGGCGAATCGTTGAGGTGTGGGCACCAACCCAGGCCAGCGGCGTAAAACAATCGTTGCCCCACGATTCTGCCATCCACACAGAGTCGAACCCAAGGCGCTCGGCCTCCTGGGCCATCTCGACATGTGCATTGCCGGGCGACATCGCGCCCCAGTAGCCCAGTTGCAGGCCCAGTGTCAGTTTTGCCATGATCAGTCTCCTTGTATGAACGCGTAACTGTACGTCATCAGCGGCGCCGACAGAAAGTGTTTTCGGGCCAAATTCTCTGACTTCGCCGCTCAATGGTATTTTCAATCCACAGCTGCATTGGATAGACTCTGCGCTCCGCAATGACACCCCACATGGAGTACGCTATGAGTCAACTCACCCACCTCGACGAACACGGGGCAGCCCGCATGGTCGACGTTGGCGACAAGGCGGAGACTGAACGCATCGCAGTGGCGGCGGGGTTTGTGACCATGCAGCCTCAGACCATGGCCCTGCTGGAACAGGGTGCACACAAGAAGGGTGACGTGCTGGCGGTCGCCCGCATTGCCGGGATACAGGCGGCAAAGAAAACTTCTGACCTGATCCCGCTTTGTCACCCCCTGATGTTGACGTCGGTTGAAGTAAGCTTTGCGCTGGAAGCAGTAAAAAATCGTGTCAGCATTGAGGCGCGCTGCAAGGTTTCAGGTAAGACCGGTGTGGAAATGGAGGCGCTGACAGCCGTCTCTGTTGCGGCGCTGACTATTTACGATATGTGTAAAGCTGTCGATCGCGGTATAGAGATCGGTGGCCTTTGTCTGTTGCATAAAGAAGGTGGGAAATCCGGTGCTTGGCAGCGCGGGAACGAAGGTGACTCCCCGTGCTGAAAGTGCTTTTTTTTGCGCGGGTGCGCGAACAACTCGGTTGTGCGTCTGTAGATGTAGCCTGGCCAGAAACAGGGCTGGATCTCGATGCCCTGCAGGCGCAACTGTGTCGTGAGCATGGTGATGAATGGCGCGAGGTGCTGGCGCAAGAGAATATGGTGAGAGCCGTCAACCAGGTTGTTGTCGCCGAGAACCGTATTTTGTGCGATGGCGATGAGGTTGCGTTTTTTCCACCGGTCACAGGTGGTTGATATGACAACTGCAGATACGATGCAGCTCGCCTTCACCGTCAGCGTACAGGAAGCTGATTTTGACATTGCGCAGTTGCAGCGTTCGCTACTGGCGGGCGCCGCAGCCGAAGGTGCTATCGCCACGTTCACAGGCTATGTGCGGCGCGACAATGAGAACCGGCAGGTCGAAGGGTTGGAGCTGGAACACTATCCCGGCATGACCGAGGCCAGTATTAGCGCAATTATCGAACAGGCGGCAAAGCGCTGGCCGTTGCTTGGCGCCTGTGTGGTGCACCGTGTGGGAAAGCTCGTGCCCGGCGATCAGATTGTCTGGGTGGGCATAGCATCGGCACACCGCGAAGCCGCTTTCAGTGCCTGCGAATGTATTATGGACTTTCTCAAGACACAGGCACCTTTTTGGAAAAAAGAGCAAAGTTCTGGCAATGGGCACTGGGTGGAACCGCGCGAAATTGATTCCACACGGGCAGCTCGCTGGCACGAAGACACGGCAGAATAGCGTGAATAGGGGTTGTGCCCGCCCCGCAGAATGGGGTCAAATGCTCAGCACATTAAGAGAGTGTGATACCAGGAGTGCACGGTAGAGCACGTTGAATAACAATTATTTTAATCAGAAAGGGGAAGTTAGATGAGTCTAGATGGTCGTGAATTGAGGGATGCGCTGGGGCGCTTTGCGACGGGCGTCTGTGTTATTACTGCGGTATCCGACGACAACAAGGCAGTGGGCATGACCGCCAACTCGTTTTCATCTGTGTCACTGGAGCCGCCGCTTGTGTTGTGGTCGCTGCAAAAGAACTCCGATGTCTACGATATCTTCGCCGCTCCTCGTCATTTTGCCGTTAACATCCTGAGCAGCGAGCAGCAGGCGTTTTCCAACCAGTATGCGAAGAAATCCCAGCACGACCTGGACCCTTCACACTATCGCCTGGGCAAGTACGGTGCCCCGATCATCCGGCACGCGCTGGCAACGTTTGAATGTGAGTTACACGCCACCCACGAGGGCGGGGATCATCTCATCATCGTCGGCAGGGTAACGGACATGCAGCAGCGTCCCACCGGTGAGCCGCTGTTGTTCTATTGCGGCCGCTACCACGAGTTGCACTAGTCGTTGAGTCGAGTGCAGATCGCCGCCACCGGGGTGTTCTTTTCCAGGCCTAAGCCTTTATACTGAGGCGCTCGTAGCGCTAGAGTCCGTCTTCCATGAAATTTTGTACCCACTGCGGCAATACCGTCATCCTGCAGATTCCTGAGGGGGATGATCGCGAGCGATTTGTGTGCAGCAGTTGCGAGGTCATTCACTACATAAACCCGCGTGTTATCGTCGGTTGTGTACCTGTGTTTGAAGGCAAGGTGTTGTTGTGCAAACGCGCCATCGAACCGCGCAAGAACTACTGGACACTGCCTGCTGGTTTCATGGAGAACGGCGAGACCTCACTACAGGGCGCCGCGCGGGAGACCTGGGAAGAGGCGAGGGCAAAGGTCAGCAATATCAATCTGTACCGTGTTTTCGATGTGCCGTACATCAGCCAGATTTACATGTTTTATCGATGTGATCTGGATGGCGGTGAACACGCCGCCGGTCCTGAGAGTCTGGAGACGGGGCTTTTTGATGAGAGCACTGTACCCTGGGATAACATCGCCTTCCCGGTCATATCACAAACACTGAAGGAGTTTTTCTCCGACGCCGCCGCGGAGCAATACCCGGTGCGTGTATCTGCGATAGAGCACCGTCCAAAGCGTTAAACATTTACCATCAGGGAGTAGTAACTCATGGCTTTTCCGAAAATCGGTTTGATAGCACCGGCGTTTACACTGTTGGATCAGGATGGCGAAAAAGTCAGCCTCAAGCAGTTCAGGGGTGAAAAAAATGTTGTGTTGTACTTCTACCCCAAAGCAATGACACCGGGCTGTACAGTTCAGGCCTGTGGTATTCGAGACAGTAAAAAGGAGTTCGCCAAGCTCGATACTGTCGTGCTTGGAGTGAGCCCGGACCCAGTGGCCCGCCTCGGGCGTTTTATCGATAAACAGGATCTCAATTTCACCCTGTTGTCGGACGAGGATCACGCCGTGACAGAAAAGTACGGCTGCTGGGATTTGAAAAAGTTTATGGGCCGCGAGTTTATGGGCGTGTTGCGTACCACCTTTATCATCGGCAAGGATGGGCGCTTAAAGCACGTCATGAGTAAAGTGAAAACGAAGTCGCACCACGATGACGTGATCGCACTCATCAAGGAACTGGGGCTTTAACGCACAGCATGCTGAATTATCTGTTTGACGATGTGCCCCAACCCGGACAGCCAAGGGAGATCGTGCCGGGTGTGTTCTGGTTGCGTATGCCGCTCCCCATGGCGCTGGATCATATCAATCTTTATTTGCTGGAAGATGTCGATGGCTGGTGGATTGTCGATACCGGAATAGCGCTGGGGCCCACCCAGGAACTGTGGGAAACAGTGTTCGAACAACATTTTCAGGGCAAGCCCGTCAAAGCGGTGCTGTCTACTCACCACCACCCCGATCACACCGGTATGGCCGGCTGGTTGTGTGAACGATGGAAGGTGCCTTTTTATATCACCGAAGCGGAATATTTTACCGGGCTGTCCTTCAGTCGCACCCTGCCTGAACATTTCAGTTGGTCGGTCTCGCAGCACATGGAGAGGGCAGGGTATTCGCCGCAGCAGATCGAGGCGTCGCGCGAAGAGTTCAGTGGCTTTGGCAGTATTATCACGCCCATGCCCACCGCGTACCGTCGCCTCGTGGATGGAGCCTTCCTGTCGATTAATGGCAACCGCTGGCAGGTGGTTGTGGGTAGGGGCCATTCCCCGGAGCACGCCTGTCTCTACTCCAGTGCTCTGAATATTTTGATATCCGGCGACCAGGTGATCCCCCGAATTACGTCCAATATCAGTGTTTCAGCGGTAGAGCCCGAGGGGAACCCACTCAAGGAGTGGCTTAATTCCCATGAGCACTTTCTCGAGCGATTGCCGGCCGACGCGCTGGTGCTGCCCGCGCACAATACGCCTTTTTACGGCTTGCATGAAAGGCTCCGCTTTTTGATCGAACACCACGAGGAGCACCTGCTGGCGCTGGAAGAAGCCTGTCTGGATAAGCCGTGCACTGCGATGGAGCTGTTGCCGGTACTGTTCAAAAGGCCGCTGGATGGGCACAATCTCGGCTTGGCCTTGGGTGAATGTATAGCGCACCTGAACTACCTGCATCAGCGCGGACAGATCTCGCGTGCGGTGGATGACGCCGGTTGCTATCGCTATCGGTCTGTCGACGACACACTGCCTAAGCGATTACGGCAGCAGCGCCATGCGGCCGAAGATACCTCACCTATGCAGGTTTAAAATAGCAATAAATACAATAGTTTATGGTTATTTATTGAAGTTATTAATAGAATAAGATTGTGACCTTGGTCAGCGGTAAATAGAGGATTACGCCCCATGCCATTGTGCGATGAGGTCTGCCCGAAGTTTCTGCGCGAAAACATAATCAAGGTCTAGACGCTGGATCAATAGAGAAACCCTATGCAATATATATCCGTAGAAGAGGCTGTTGACGCGCCGGGCATGCGTCTGGTGCTGACGGCCGGCGTGCCTGGACCCTGGGGTGAAGCGGCCAAGTCCATGTTTGCTTACAAAGGCATTGAGTACACGCCGGTTTTCCAGGAAGGGGCAGGGGAGAATGAAGCGTTGCGGCAGTGGACCGGACAGACATCCGCGCCGGTCGCCGTTTACCAAGAACTGCCACCGGCCTGTCACTGGTTCGATGTGTTGATGCTGGCAGAGAGAATCGCCCCGCAGAAACCGCTGGTTCCACTGGACAGTGCTGAGCGCGTCGATGTGCTCGGTTTGTCCGCACTGATCGCTGGTATGGATGGGTTTGGCTGGCACCGCAGATTGCAATTGCTGGCTCCGATGATGCAATTGGATGAACCGCCCCAGACGATTGTGCGCATGGCCGGGAAGTATGGCTGGAGTGAACAGGCGCACAGCGCAGCCATCGGTCGCCTGCAGGCGATATCGGCGGAGCTGGATGGCCGGTTGGCACGCCAGCAACAGCGCGGCAGTGACTATTTCGTGGGTGACCAGGTGTCTGCTGCGGATTTTTACTGGGCCAATATGGCCGGTCTGGTCAAGCCGCTGCCGCACGACGATAACCCTATGCCGGACTATATGCGCAATACCTACGAATCGGGCGATGCTGCCACGCTTGCCTGCGTGACGCCAAGGCTGGAGGCCCACCGCGACAGAATGTACCAGCGCTACATAGCGCTCCCGCTTGTCTTTTAACACGAGGAATCATCATGCTTTCACAACAGGAACTCTCCGACCGCTTTGAAATTCAGGATCTGGTTTTTCACTACTCCCATCTGATTGATACCAAGGATGTCGAGCGCCTGCGTGAGGAGATATTCACGGCGGACGCATTTATCGACTACAGCGCCTTTGGCGGCAGCGTGGGTGATCTGGACGAAACCCTGGCGTTTCTCAAAGCATCGCTGACCGATGAATTGTTTCCTCATAGTCAGCACCTTAATGCCAATGTACAGGTGCAGCTTCAGGGCGACACGGCGACGGGGCGAGTGATGTGTTTCAACCCGATGGAAATGGCCGTGCCCGATGGCGAGAACAACACATTTTTTCTCGGCTTGTGGTATCTGGATGAGTATCGCCGCACCGACAAAGGCTGGCGTATCGCGCGGCGCGAGGAAGTGAAGAGCTGGACGTTCAATACCCCGGATTTTATGAGTTTCTAGCTGCTGATCAAGGCGCTTCCGGTGCCGGTTCCGCCCAGGTTTCCGGCAGGTACTCCAACTGGAGTTTCCTCACCGCACTGCGCAGCTTATCCTCCAATTCGTCCAGTTCAGCGGCGCCAATCCTGGATTCGTAGTAACTGCGCACCTGCTCGACAACCTCCAGGCTGTCAGCTGCCAGCGCCATACCGCGCTCTGTCAGGCGTATTTCCTTGGCCCGCTTATCACCGTCATCGATGTCCCGCGCCACATAACCCATGCGCTCCAGTTCCTTGAGCATTTTGCCCATCGCCTGTTGCGTCACCTGCGCGCGCTCAGCCAACTCCGTCACCCGCACTGCGCCCATGCCAAGATTGGCCAGCACGGCACTGTGTGACGGGCGGATATCGGTGTGGCCACGCGCGTGAACGCCCTGCCAGATGCGGCGTTCAAAATCCCGCGAAAATTCCCGCAGCAGGCGCGACAGATTATTGGACAGGCGGTAAGCAATGGCCTGGTTTTTTTCAGCGGCAGTACTGGTCACACAGTCACCTCCCGTTCTGTTTCAGGTTATATTCCTATTTTAGTGTAGTCGGATAACCGCGGCTGTCACGCTGTAGCCAATAACTTTCGTACTGCATTGTCCATTGCGAGGTGCATCCGGTACACTGCGGCGCTTTTTCAGGAAACAGGTAAGGGGAAATGGCGAAGATAATAACCTGCAATACCAATGGTATTCGCTCGGCTGCTTCCAAGGGTTTTTTCGATTGGCTGGGGGCTGAGCAGGCCGATGTGGTGTGTATTCAGGAGACCAAGGCGCAGGTCCATCAATTGACTGACCCCGTGTTTACGCCCCCGGGGTATCACTGTTTTTACAACGATGCGATCAAGAAGGGCTACAGTGGCACCGCTGTCTATTGCAAAGTCGAACCACAGCGCGTCACCACTCGCCTGGGTTGGGACCCTCTGGACTCCGAGGGGCGCTATACCCAGGTCGATTTCAAAGGCCTCAGTGTTGTGTCTCTTTACATGCCGTCCGGTTCCAGTAGTGAAGCAGCGCTGGAGAAAAAATTCCGGTTTATGGATGAATTCATGGACCACCTGAAAACCCTGCGCCGTGCCCGGCGAGAGGTGATTCTCTGCGCAGACTGGAACATCTGTCACAAAGAAATCGATCTGAAGAATTGGCGTCCGAATCAGAAAAACTCCGGTTTTCTGCCCGAAGAACGAGCCTGGCTGGACGTGCTGTATGACGAGGTCGGCTATACGGATTCCTTTCGTCTGGTCAATCAGGAGGCCGAACAGTACACGTGGTGGTCAAACCGGGGGCAGGCGAGAGCCAACAACGTGGGGTGGCGCCTGGACTATCAGGTAATTACGCCCAAGTTGGTTGATAAGGTCAAAGCGGCATCGATCTATAAGGATGAACGGTTTTCTGACCATGCACCGCAAATTATGGAATACGACCTGGAGATAACGGTCTGACGGCGCACTGATCGATGGCTTTCCTGCCGCCCCGACATTGCCAAATCACTCGCCTTGCTCGCCAACCGCTCCGAATTCAGGGCAGATAGCCTGTCGACACGACGAGTCAATTGCGGGATGCGCCGAAACCCTGTAAATTACTCGCGATTTCCACGCCCATTCCTGAACCCACGCACAAGAGAATATATTGATGAGTCTGTTTATTGCCAGCGCCCACGCACAGGAAGCCGGAGCTCCTCCCGGTGGAGATATGTTCCAGATTCTGTTTCTGGTTGGTCTGTTTGTCCTGTTTTACTTTATTGCCATCCGTCCTCAGCGAAAGCGTCAGAAGGAGCACGCCGAAATGGTGTCCACGCTGAGCAAGGGCGACGAGGTCGTGACCAGCTCCGGTATTCTCGGCAAAGTCACGAGCCTGGATGATAACTACATGGTGTTGAATGTCGCCAATAACGTGGAGATGAAGTTTCAGCGTATCCACCTGCACGCGATACTTCCCAAAGGCACCCTGAAGTCCATTGCCTGAGAATGGCTCTGGTCTACCCCCGAAAAATTTCGCTGGCGCAAACGCCAACGCCCCTGCAGTACCTCGAACGCGCCTCCGAAAAGTGGGGGCGCGGTCATCGCATCTGGGTTAAGCGCGATGACCTGACCGGCTGTACCCTCAGTGGTAACAAAGTACGCAAGCTCGAGTTCATCATGGCGCATGCCATTGACAATGGTTTTGACACAATCCTCACCTGTGGTGGTGTACAAAGCAATCATTGCCGGGCGACGGCTCTGGCCGGTGCTCAGCTGGGATTGGGCGTGCACTTGCTGTTGCGCGGTGACGCGCCCGAGGACATCGAAGGAAATTTGTTGCTCGATCACCTCGCCGGAGCGGCAGTCAATTGTTACCCCTCGGCGCAATTTGTCAGTGAGATAGATGCACTGTTTAGCCAGTGGCAGGAACACTATGCGGCCAAGGGCCATAAAGCGATGGTTGTGCCCACCGGGGGTAGCGATGGTATCGGTGCCTGGGGCTATATCGCAGCCTGTGAAGAATTGGCCAGTGACTTCAGCGCCAATAATATAGACAGTGCACACGTAGTCGTTGCCACCGGCTCTGGTGGCACTCAGACAGGGTTGACGCTGGGTGCCGCCCTGCATCAGTTGCCCGCAACCGTCTGGGGGATAAACGTTTGCGACAATGCAGAGTATTTCCTCAACAAGGTCGCCAGTGATACCGCAGATTGGCAGCAGCGATACCCTGACGCGCCCGCCGTCGACATCCAACCCCGGGTGCTCGATGGCTATGTCGGCCAGGGCTATGCCATGGCCTCACCTGAGATTTTTGAACTTATCGCCGAACTGAGCCGGCTGGAAGGCCTGGTATTGGACCCGGTGTATACCGGTAAGGCATTTGCGGGTATGTTGGCAGAAATATCAGGCGGGCGGTTCGAGCAGTGCCGCGATATCGTGTTTGTTCACACCGGTGGACTCTTTGGCGTGTTTCCGCAACGTTCCGGTTTCAATTACACCCTGGCACCAACTGGCACACCCTGACTTTCGGGACTCCGAATGACTATGACAGGAATGATTAGCACACTAAACGGATGGGTCTGGGGCCCGCCAATGCTCATTCTCCTGTTGGGCACGGGGGTATTCCTGAGCGTTGGTCTGCGTTTTATGCCGCTGCGCAAAATACCGGTGGCGATGGGCTTGCTGCTGAAGGGCGGCAAGAGCAGTGCCAAGGGCGATATCTCGCCTTTCGCTGCCCTGATGACAGCGTTGTCGGCAACCGTGGGCACGGGGAATATCGCCGGTGTGGCCACCGCAATCGCCCTCGGCGGGCCGGGCGCGCTGTTCTGGATGTGGATGACAGCGCTGTTCGGTATGGCCACCAAATATGCTGAAGCGGTGTTGGCCGTGCGTTTTCGCGAGCAGGATGAGAGGGGCAATTACAGCGGCGGCCCGATGTATTACATCAAAAATGGCCTGCACAAACGGTGGCACTGGCTGGGTATCGCCTTTGCTATTTTCGGCAGCCTAGCAGGGTTTGGCATCGCTAATACCGTGCAATCAAACTCGGTATCGCAGGTATTGCAGGACACATTTTCTGTGCCGCCACTGGCGACCGGTCTGGTGTTGATGGTGCTGGTAGGCGCGGTAGTGCTGGGCGGGGTCAGGCGCATCGCTGTCGTCGCCAGCTGGTTGGTGCCCTTCATGGCCATAGGTTATTCGCTGGCGGGGCTGTATGTGATCGGCAGCAATATCGCGCAAGTGCCGGATGCAATTGTCACAATAGTCACCTATGCGTTCACGCCGGCAGCGGCAACGGGTGGCTTTGCCGGTGCAACAGTGTGGGCAGCGCTGCGCTTCGGTGTGGCAAGAGGTATATTTTCCAACGAGGCGGGACTGGGGAGCGCCCCGATAGCCCATGCCGCTGCGCGCACGAATCAACCGGTGCAGCAGGGTATGATCGCGATGCTGGGTACTTTCATAGATACCCTGTTCATCTGTACGGTAACGGGGTTAGTCATCGTGATAACGGATGTGTGGCCCAGCGGGGTCAGCGGTGCGAGCCTTACCTCCAGTGCCTTTGCCAGTGGCATCCCGGGCGGAGAGTATATTGTCGTGGCGGGCCTGTGCCTGTTCGCCTTTACCACGATGATAGGCTGGTCATTCTATGGCGAACGCTGCATGGTCTTTCTATTCGGAGCCGGGGCCATCATGCCGTTTCGGGTGGCGTGGGTACTGGCGGTTCCTGTGGGTACCGTGTTTCATCTGGATACTGTGTGGCTGATGGCCGATACGCTGAACGCCTTGATGGCACTGCCGAACCTTATTGCCTTGCTGTTGTTGGGCCCGTTGGTTTTCCGGATTACGCGCGAGTACTTTAATAGCGCATCCGCCGAGCATTGAGTATGCTAACAACATGCCAGAACCTGCCAACGACAAGCTCATAATCGCAATTTCCTCGCGAGCGTTATTTAATCTCGATGAAAGCCATGAGGTATACGAGAAAGAAGGCCTGCGCGCCTACTCGCAATACCAGGTTGAACGAGAAGATGAACCGTTAACCCCCGGTGAAGCCTTTCCACTGGTACAGAAGCTTCTGCGACTGAACGACAGTCTCGACGAAGAGGCGCAGGTGCAGGTGGTTTTGTTGTCGCGCAACAGCGCCGACACCGGTTTGCGTGTATTCAACTCCATTCAACACTATGAGCTGGATATCAGTAGGGCGGCGTTCTGCGGTGGTGAGAGTCCGTGGCGCTATATCAATGCATTCGGCTGCAAACTGTTTCTTTCCAACGAGGCACAGGATGTGCGCCACGCACTGGAATGTGGCGTCGCTGCCGCCACGCTTGTCTCACGCAGGGGAGGCGCGACGGATTCCGAGCAATTACGGTTTGCGTTTGACGGAGATGCCGTGCTGTTTTCCGATGAGGCAGAGCAGGTGTACAAACGCGACGGGCTGGAAGCATTTACCGCCAGTGAGAAAGCCGCTGCACGCGAGCCATTGGCCGGCGGGCCTTTCAAGCCCTTTTTATCCGCACTGCAGCATCTGCAACAATCTTTCCCCCCTAGCGAAGCGCCGATCAGAACCGCTTTGGTTACTGCCCGCTCGGCGCCGGCGCATGAGCGTGTGATCCGANCATTGCGCGCCTGGAATATCCGTATTGACGAGTCCATTTTCCTCGGAGGCCTGGAGAAAACCGAGTTCCTGCGGGCCTATCAGGCCGATGTATTCTTTGATGATCAGCAGACGCATTGCGTGTCAGCCAGCCCCCATGTAGCGACGGGTCATGTGCCCCATGGCGTGGCAAATCCCTGACAACGACAGGGCATGTATATTTCCTATTTGTTTGGCAAACCTACGCTTTAATGGCTATTCTGCATAACGAGGGGCGAATGTAGTTAACGGATAGTCCCGCTTCACTTGGAGGATGGCATGAAGCTTCAGCAGCTGCGTTATATCTGGGAGGTGGCACACCACGAACTCAATGTTTCTGCGACGGCTCAAAGTTTATATACATCGCAGCCGGGCATCAGCAAACAGATCCGGTTGTTGGAGGACGAGCTGGGTGTGGAGATTTTTGCACGCAGCGGCAAGCACCTCACACATGTGACACCGGCGGGCGAGGATATCATCAAGGCCGCTGAGGAAGTGTTGTTCAAGGTGAAGAGTATTCGCCAGGTGGCGGAGGAATACGCCGACGAGAAAAAGGGCAGCCTCTCTATCGCCACAACCCATACCCAGGCACGCTACGCGCTGCCCTCTACGATCAAGTCTTTTATCGAGCACTATCCCGATGTCTCACTGCATATGCATCAGGGTACGCCCGTGCAGATTTCTGAGATGGCCTCCGATGGCACGGTCGATTTTGCTATTGCCACCGAAGCGCTGGAGCTGTTCTCCAACCTGATTATGATGCCCTGTTATCGCTGGAACCGGTGCATTCTTGTACCCAAAGATCACCCTCTGGCACAGGTGTCCAAGCTGACTCTGGAAGATGTGGCCGCGCAGCCCATCGTCACCTATGTATTCGGGTTCACCGGTCGCTCCAAACTGGATGACGCCTTTCTGGCGAAGGGGCTTGTGCCCAGAGTCGTTTTCACTGCGACGGATGCGGATGTTATCAAGACGTATGTGCGCCTGGGGCTGGGCATTGGCATTATCGCAGCGATGGCATATGACGATGCGATTGACGACGATCTTGTCGCCCTTGATGCCAGTCATCTGTTTTCCAGCAGTGTTACCCAGATTGGCTGTCGTCGGGACACCTTCTTGCGTGGATATATGTATGAGTTTATCGAGGACTTTGCTCCTCACCTGTCGCGCGACCTGGTGAGCGATGCGTTCGGATGCCATACCAAGGCAGAGTTGGCCGAGCTGTTTTCCCACCTCGAATTGCCCGTTTACTGACCCCTGACGCGATGATTTTGTCGGCGGGACTTGAAACTGCTATGCCGCAGTGATTAGACTGTCGCGCTGAGACACCATCGCACCCCATTATAGGAGAATGACACGTGGAACTGGCCTGCCTGGACCTGGAAGGGGTGCTTGTACCGGAAATTTGGATCGCCTTTGCCGAACGCACCGGTATTGAGGAACTGCGCGCTACAACGCGTGACATCCCCGATTACAACGTGCTGATGAAACAGCGCCTGGCGATACTGGATCAACACGGCTTAAAGATCGGCGATATACAGGAAGTGATTGCGACGCTGTCACCACTGCCCGGTGCGATCGAGTTTGTCGACTGGCTGCGTGAACGCTTTCAGGTGATCATACTGTCAGATACGTTTTATGAGTTCTCCCAGCCACTGATGCGCCAGATGCACTGGCCAACCCTGTTCTGTCACCGGCTTGTTACTGATGATGCCGGACGGGTGGTGGATTACAAATTGCGGCAGGAAGATCCCAAGCGGGCATCAGTAAAAGCGTTTCATAGCCTCAACTACCGTGTCCTCGCCGCTGGTGATTCATACAATGACACCACCATGCTGTCTGAGGCCGATGTTGGCTTCCTGATTCACGCACCGCAGAACGTGATCGACGAGTTTCCACAGTTCAAGTCTGTGGCGTCGCTGGACGCGCTTAAGGTCGCGTTTATAGAGGCCAGTGAGCGCTCGTTGGAGTTGTGAACTACGCGGGTTGATTACCCGCGTACAGAATCTTCCAGCGCTGTCAGAAACTTGCTTACCTTGTCGTAGGACTCCTGATATTCCTGCTGCCAATCGGAATCTGCGACAATGCCGCCGCCGCCCCAGCAGCGCACGACGCCCTGATCGCAGAGCAGGCTGCGGATAGCGATATTGCTGTCCATTCGTCCATCTGCACTGACATAGACGATAGACCCACAGTAAATATCGCGCTCATGCGTTTCCAGTTCTTCTATCACTTCCATGGCGCGCCGCTTGGGTGCGCCGGTGATTGACCCACCGGGGAAGCTGTCGCGCAGCAGATCCCAGGCGTCGCGTCCACTGTGCAATTCACCGCTGATGGTGCTCACCAGGTGGTGGACTGTAGGAAAACTCTGTATATCAAACAATCTGTCGACATGAATGCTGCCCGGTACACAACTGCGACCGAGATCATTGCGCAGTAGATCTACGATCATCAGGTTCTCTGCCCGGTCTTTCTGCGAGGCACGTAAATCCTGTCGAGCGGACTCGTCCAGTTGCGGGTCAGCGTGACGCGGCCGGGTGCCCTTGATTGGCGATGTTTCAACGCGATGTCCGTGCAGAGAGATAAACCGCTCTGGCGACAGGCACATCAGGGTCGCGTCCTGCGCCAGTGAAAGGTAGGCCGAAAAAGGAGCCGCTGCGAGCTGGCGCAGTGTCTGATAAGCCACCCATGGGTCGCCGCTGTACAGCGCACTGAAGCATCGGGTCAGGTTTACCTGGTAGCAATCTCCGTCCTGTATATAACGCTGAATGCGGTCAAACGCTGTTTTGTACTGCTGCGGGCTGACGCTCGATGTAAATGTTGTGTCCAGCTCAAACCTGGCAGCATTGCGCCGGGGCGGCTGTTGCAGCCGTGCCTTGATGTCCTGTCGTTCCCGGGGCCCGACCCGAGATTGAAAGACCAGGGTTGCCCGCTGCAGGAGGTGATCCTGAACGATACACCAGTCATATGCACAAAGTTGCACAGATGGGAAGGGCGATGAGGATGTTGAGCCCGCGATGTTGTGCAGCCCCTTACCCGCGTCATAACCCAGATAACCGAGTAGGCCGCCGCAGAATGGGATGTCCGATGACACCGGTTGTATACCGCTGTAATGCGTATTCTGGAATAGCTGCAACTCATGAAAAAACTGTCGGGTCTCGGGTTCCCCGGCGCCCGGGGGCAGGCCGGGTACGTCGGTAGTCCAGGGCTGGGCAGTCAATATGTCGTAGCGCCCGGTACTTCCCTGCGGAACACTGCTGTCCAGAAATGCAGCGCGTGGCAGGTCGCGTATGCGCTCGAATAACTCACAGCTGTCGTGAAAGTAGGGGATTTCCTCTACATGGACTGACTTACTCACATCGTCGCGCCCACAATGGGGCGGGGCATCACCCCTGTTGGATTTACTGCGCTGTCGCGGCGGTGCATTGGCGATAAAGTTCCATGGTGTGGGCGCGGCTGGTTAGGGCATTGTAAAGTCGTAATTTGCGTTGAAACAACTGACATCTACGTTGAAAAACCCTGAAATGTCGCCACTCCTCAATTGACTTTGAAGGCGCGGCAAATTACTGTAACAGCCCGAAATTCAGGCAGATTTGCATCCTATGCCTGACTGCCACGACTTGCAACCAGCGTGTCTTTTTGCAGGCGTTATTCGAATACTCCATCACCCCGTGGGAAACCTTTGGATCAAGGAATATGACGACGAAGAATAGTAATACGCTTATCGCATCGCTGGATAATCCCTTTGCGAACAGTACAGAGCGAGAATTTTTGGTGCCAGGCCAGGTCGCATCAGCGCCGGGCCTCTATGAAGAGTCGCTGAAAGCGGGATGGGAGTTGCAGCAGCGGCCCTACCAGACCGCCGGCGTCAAGAACATACAGCGCCAACACCAGAAGAATCGCATGACGATCTGGGAGCGCATTCGCTACCTCAGTGACGAGCCGCCCACAGTGCTGTATCAAAACTGGGGCCCGAATCTGGATGGCGCCTCACTGGTCACGGCCATCATCAAGGTCAACGGCAGGGATGTTGCGCTGTACGGTCACGATTTCACCGTGCGCGCGGGTTCCATGGATGCCACCAATGGCGCCAAGCTCGCCCGTCTGTTTGAGCTCGCCGCCAAGCAACGCATACCTGTTGTGGGCATTAATGACAGCGCCGGAGCTTTTATCCCGGCCGGTGTCGGTGGTCTCGATGGCTATGCAGAAGCTTTTGCAGCGCTGCGGCGTATCAGTGGCATCGTACCCAGCGTTATGTGCATGTTCGGTTTCAACGCCGGTGGTGGTTCCTATCTGCCCAGACAGGGCAGTTTCCTGATTCAACCCAATGACACTTTCTTTGGGTTGACCGGGCCGGGCGTGGTCAAATCCGTGCTCGGAGAAGATGTTACGCCCGACGAACTCGGCGGGCCCGGTGTACACAGTCAATCAGGCGTGACCGATTTTGTGGTGAAAGATGAAGTGGAAGCCCTGCGTAAAGTGCGTGCTCTGCTCAACTATCTGCCCGGTCACAACGGTGAGCTCGCGCCTTTTCAGGCCAGCTCTGATCCGGTTGATCGCAAGACCTGGGATATCGATATCCTGTTGAAGAAAGCGCTCAATTCTCCGACCGGTTTCAACACGCCGATCGACATCAGCATTCTGATTCAGCAACTGTGCGACCACTCTGATTTTATGGAGGTTCAGGCGGACAGAGCGCGCAATACGGTGACCGCGCTGGGGCGTATGGGTGGCAACGTGGTTGGCTTTGTCGCGAATAACTCAGCTGTCGCCTCAGGACAGATCGATATCGATGCGGCGTACAAGAATGCGCGCTTTATCCGCTTCTGTAATTTGTACAATATCCCGGTCATTTTCCTTGAGGATACCACCGGCTTCCTGCCCGGCAAGGATCAGGAGAGCCGGGGGATTATCCAGGCGGGTCGCGCCATGCTCGATGCGATCGTCGATTTGCGTACACCGCGCTTTCTAGTGCTGGTGCGCAACGCGTTTGGCGGCGCCTATGCAGCCTTCAATAGCTTCC
This sequence comes from Halioglobus japonicus, assembly GCA_902705825.1. Taxonomy (GTDB): domain Bacteria; phylum Pseudomonadota; class Gammaproteobacteria; order Pseudomonadales; family Halieaceae; genus Marimicrobium. The sequence continues at coordinate 183,253 of CACSIL010000045.1, forward strand.
CGGTTGGAGCAGATTTTGTCGTTGCGCTACCCACCACGCGAGTGGCCGTGATGGGGCCGGCGGGTGTGGAGTATGTGTATAAAACGGAATTGCGCAAGATACGCGGTTCGGTACCGGCCAAACTGGAAGCCGAGACAAAGGCCCAGATCGAGGCCGGTCTATCCGAGGCGCAGGCCAAAGATGCAGCGCAAGAACTGGTTAACGCCTGGGTCAAGTCCGAAGAGGCCCTGCTGGCAGAGCGTTATGCACAGGAGTTAATGAACCCCAATGAGGCTCTCAGCCTGGGTTCAATTTCCCAGATTGTAATGCCTTCCGATCTGCGTCAGGTGCTGACAGAAAATATGGCATTTTACCTGCGACGCTACCAGCCGACTCCGTTGCAGTCTGTGCAGCGTGAATTCCACTAAACCGATTTCTGGCAATCTCACTTTTAAAGGAAGACAGGCGTGTCTAACGAATTTTATTTGAATAACCCGCTTATCCACCGTGACCGTAAACTGGGGGAGGGGGCTACCGAGTGGGAACAGCAGTTTGATTGCACCCATATCCGCCCCCTTATTATCTGTCGCGGACCGATTCGCAAAGAAGCGATGGATGTATTCACCGAGATGGGGATTAGCCACTTTGGCATCCTGTTGTCGGAGAAGGACTCTATTGTCTACCGCAATGCTATCGCGCCTGAGCTGCGTTCGCTGACTGATCCGAACCGTGTCCATCGCGTGCCGGATTACAGTGGCGCCGACAAGGAAGAGCGGGAACAGCGCATTGATCAGATCATCAATATTGCTCGCGAGAACAATTACAATGCGATTTTTGCCGGCTATGGATTTATGGCCGAGGATGAATCGATGGTTGCGGCCATGGAGAGTGCCGGGCTGAATTTTATCGGTCCCTGCTCGCGCACTGTGCACGATGCCGGCCTGAAAGATGAAGCCAAACGCACAGCACTGAAGTGTGGTGTTTCCGTGACACCGGGAATCGACAACGGTACGGCACTGACGCTGTTAAAGAAGCACAAGGATGTCGCGGCATTACAGGCGCTGGTAGCAGAGCACTCGCTGGCTGTTGAGGACTCAGTACTAACCGACGATACGATTACTCTTGAAGACAAAGCCGACATCGTACTTGCCGCGTCCTATAAAAAGGGTATCGATCTGTACACCGTCGATGAACTCTGCGAGACGTTGACGGAAGCCGTGACGAGGATGACGGCTGAATACCCAAAGAACCGCGTACGTCTGAAGGCGATCAGCGGCGGTGGCGGCAAAGGCCAGCGTATTCTGCCCGCCGGTGAATCTGCCCGCACCGCTGAGCTGGTGCGCGAAATTCTCAACGAGGTGAAAACGACCGGCGTTGGCGATAACAAAAACGTGCTGGTTGAATTGAATATAGAAACCACCCGTCACCAGGAGATCCAGGTGATTGGTAATGGCAAGTGGTCTCTGTCCATGGGTGGACGCGATTGTTCGCTGCAAATGCATGAACAGAAACTGTTGGAAGTGTCTGTCACGGTAGAGTCACTGGAGCGCGCCCTGGCGCAGGCCGAGGAAAGCGGTCGAGTTGAAGAGGCCAAGGTGCTGAAGCAGGATATCGCCACCCTGAGAGCCATGGAGCAGGAAGCTGAAAGTTTCGGTGAAGCGGTGGGGCTGGACTCCGTGTCCACATTCGAGTGTATTGTGGATCGCGACAAGCATTTCTTCATGGAAATGAATACGCGGATTCAGGTAGAGCACCGCGTCACTGAGCTGTGCTATGCGTTGAAGTTCACCAATCCACAAAATGCCAATGAGTCTTTTGTTGTTGAATCATTGGTAGAGGCCATGGTGCTGCTGGCGGCTCACGCCGAGAAACTGCCGCGACCAGCGCGTATTGCGCGCATGAATGACAGTGTCGAAGCAAGGCTGAATGCTACCAACCAGGCGCTGCAGCCCAATGCTGGCGGCGTGATCGAAGCCTGGAGTGATGCCATACACGGCGAGATACGCGACGACCAGGGTATCAGCCTGCACAACCCCGACACCGACGTATTCATGAAGTACACCCTGGCAGGCGCCTATGATTCCAATATCGCTCTGTTGCTGACAGTGGGTGAGTCGCGACTGGATACCTACCAGAAAATGGCGGAAGCGATTCGCATGACGCGTATGCGAGGCCGTGATCTGGCGACTAACCTGGAGTTTCACTACGGGCTGGTGAACTGGTTTATTGGTCAGAATATCAATGCCCGTCCGACGACACGTTTTATCGTTCCGTATCTGACCGCGGTCGGCGAACTCAAGCAGCAGGCAAATGATCTGGATCTCGCGTATGCCTACGCCCAGATAGGCAAGGCCGCGCTGGCGGATATGGAGGGTGACGCACGCACGGCACTCGCAGAAACGCTGCAGCTGAAGGAATCGCTGTTACTGCGTCCGCTGATAAAACTGCTGGACGAGCCGCATATTCTCAGCGGTTGGCTGAGTATTAACCGCGATTGCTACACGCTCATCGACGGCAAGATTTGCTGGAATGAGAACCCGATCGAGCTGCTGGCCGAGACCTATCACTTCCTGAATATGGATTTTGTCGAAGGCGATGCGCCCCCGGCGGCATCGATGATCTGGGATCACGACGACACCATACTGCAGAATGCACTGGTATTTTACAGTGAGCTTGGCGATCGACTGCCTGCACAGGACTGGATCGAACTGTGCGCCGCATTAGATGAAAATGACGCGCCTGAAGGTTTTGATGCCGAGCTCTGGAACCGCGTTCGCAGTGCTCACCAGGGCTACCAGGCAGGCGTGGATATTCTCGCCATTCTGCCCTGTATCGCTGAGGCCACTGGCTTTTACGCGCTGACAGTCAACGCCGACCTGAGTATCCATATACCCGAGCGTCTTACCGATGAAACGCTGCAGGCGGCTATGGCAAAAGTTCTGGTGCCGCCCCCGGTGGCTAGCTCGGATGAAATTCTCGCGGTAAGCGGTGGTATGTTTTACTCCCGGGAGACTCCGGAACACGATGTATACGTGAAAGAAGGTGATCACTTCGATGCCGGTGATCCGCTGTTCATCGTGGAAGTGATGAAGATGTTCAATAAAGTCTATGCGCCTTTCTCTGGCACCATTGCAAAAGTACTGGTGGAAACGGACGGCAGCATTATCAGCAAGGGACAACCCATCTTCAAGATTGTTCCCGATGAAGTCATTGTAGAAGTTTCTGCCGAAGAAATTGCCGCGCGACGCACAGCCGCTACCGCTGCGTTTCTGCAGCAGGTGTAAAGAGGACGACCCATGATTACTGCCCTGGACCACATCGCTATCGCCGTACCGGATCTGCAAAAAGCCATACAGCGATTCGTAACCGATTTTGGCCTGCCGCTTGGCGGCACTGAAGACGTGGAGGAGGCCAAGACTACAGCAGCCTTCTTGCCGTTACCGCCCACCAGTATAGAGCTGGTGCATCCGCTGCGCGGAGAGGGGCCGGTTGCCACCTACCTGGAAAAGAAAGGCGGTGGGCTGCACCACCTGTGCTTCCGCTCTGATGATATCGATGCCGACGTCGCCCGGTTACGGGAAAAAGGCTATCAGTTTCTGGCTGACGCACCGACACCCGGCGCCCATGGTGCCCGTGTTATTTTTATTCATCCCAAAAGTTGCGATGGCGTTTTGATCGAGATCAATCAGCCCGCTGAGGATCATTGAGGTTTCGCCCATGAGTGACAAAATTTACGATAAGTCCAGCGCGACACCCACGAGTTGGAAAGAGTTGGCGGAGAAGCAGTTAAAGGGCAAAAGCCTGGACACGCTCACCTGGCACACGGCAGAAGATATCGACGTAAAACCACTGTACACAGCGGATGATATTTCGTCGCTGGAGTACACCGACACCATGCCGGGTATGTCACCGTACCTGCGTGGCCCACAGGCGACCATGTACGCCGGNCGCCCCTGGACAATCAGGCAATACGCCGGGTTCTCTACCGCAGNGGAATCCAATGCGTTTTATCGTCAGGCACTGGCCGCAGGCGGGCAGGGTGTTTCGGTAGCCTTTGATCTCGCCACTCACCGCGGCTACGACTCCGATCACCCCCGCGTATCCGGCGATGTCGGCAAGGCGGGCGTAGCGATCGATTCTGTGGAAGACATGAAGATACTCTTTGACGGCATTCCGCTGGAAAAGGTCTCTGTGTCGATGACCATGAACGGGGCTGTACTCCCTGTTCTGGCCGGTTATATTGTTGCCGCCGAAGAGCAGGGCGTGGCGCAAAAAGATCTGGCCGGCACCATCCAGAACGATATTCTCAAAGAGTTCATGGTGCGCAATACCTATATCTATCCACCGACACCAAGCATGAAAATTATTGGCGATATTATCGCCTATTGCTCTGGCAATATGCCGCGTTTCAACACCATTTCCATCTCCGGGTATCACATCCAGGAGGCCGGTGCCAACGCCGCGCTGGAATTGGCCTACACGCTGGCAGATGGTAAGGAGTATATCCGCACAGCCATCGCCGCAGGATTGGGCATCGATGACTTTGCGCCGCGCCTGTCCTTCTTCTGGGGCGTGGGCATGAATTTCTATATGGAGATTGCAAAGATGCGCGCCGCGCGTCTGTTGTGGGCGAAGATTGTCTCTGAATTTGAGCCGCAAAACCCGAAGAGCTCCATGTTGAGAACGCACAGCCAGACATCAGGCTGGTCGTTGACTGAGCAGGATCCATACAACAATGTTGTGCGCACAACGATTGAAGCGATGGCCGCCGTTTTCGGCGGGACTCAATCTCTGCACACCAATGCACTGGATGAAGCCATCGCACTGCCCACTGAGTTTTCCTCGCGCATTGCACGTAATACGCAGTTGATTATTCAGGAAGAAACCGGAATCACCAATGTCGTTGATCCCTGGGGTGGTTCCTACATGATGGAGAGCCTCACCCAGGATATCGCCGATAAAGCCTGGGAACTGATTGAGGAAGTAGAGGCCGCCGGCGGTATGGCCAAGGCCATTGAAACCGGTATGCCAAAAATGCGTATCGAAGAAGCGGCGGCCAAGAAGCAGGCCCGTATTGACCGCGGCGAAGACGTTATCGTCGGTGTGAACAAGTATCGTATCAAGGAAGAGGGGAATGTCGATATCCTCGATATCGATAACGCCGCAGTAAGGAAAGCGCAGCTCAATCGTCTTGCCAATATCCGTGAAAGTCGGGATGAGAGTGCAGTGGAAGCCGCGCTTGAGAAAATTTACCAGTGCGCCGTCAGCGGTGAGGGCAACCTACTGGCGCTGGCTATTGAAGCAACGCGTTGTCGCGCAACAGTCGGCGAGATATCGTACGCGATGGAGCGTGAATTTGGACGATTTAAAGCACAGGCACAGACGGTGTCAGGTGTGTACGGAGCAGCTTTCGAGCAAGATCAAAACTGGCAGGATATTAGCGTGGACATTGATGCCTTTGTAGAACAGCACGGTCGCAGACCGCGCATGCTGGTGTGCAAAATGGGACAGGACGGTCACGACAGGGGGGCCAAGGTTGTGGCCACAGCCTTCGCTGATGTCGGTTTCGATATAGATCTGTCGCCGATGTTCTCTACACCGGAAGAAGTCGCGCGGCAGGCTATTGAGAACGATGTTCACGTCGTCGGTGCATCTTCACTGGCAGCCGGGCACAAGACGCTGGTTCCAGAGTTGGTAGCGGAGCTTAAAAAGCAGGGCGCCGATGATATCGTAGTGATTGCCGGTGGTGTGATACCGCGCCAGGATTACGATTTTCTTTATGACGCCGGTGTTAAGTGCATTTTTGGACCGGGGACGCCAATTCCTCAGTGTGCTCGGGAAGTGCTCGAAGCGGTGAAAAGCGCTCAGGAGTGATAGTGTCTTTCGTTGAGCCCAGCCGCGACGGTGTTGATTCCTATAGCCCAACCCGTCGCGCAGCCATAGCCAAAGCCAAGCCCCACACGGCCCTGGAAGGTTTACAGGCGCCACGATATTTCTCTGCCATGTATACATCAGATGACCAACTTTAATCTAGAGGGCCTACTGGGCGGTAATCGCCGGGCATTAGCCAAGGCGATCACTGTCATCGAAAGTTCGCTCGGCTCCCACCGCGAGCAGGCGCAACGTATTCTCGAGGACGTGTTGCCGCACAGCGGCAACAGTATTCGTATTGGTATCACCGGTGTACCCGGTGTAGGCAAATCCACGTTTATTGAAGCGTTTGGTCTGTACCTGATCGAGCAGGGTAAACGGGTAGCAGTGCTGGCAGTTGACCCCAGCTCACCGATTGCCGGTGGCTCCATACTTGGCGACAAGACGCGGATGGAAGAGCTGTCGCGGCGGGAAGAAGCCTTCATACGGCCGACGCCAGCAGCAGGCGCGCTCGGTGGCGTTGCGCAAAAGACCCGGGAAACCATGCTGTTGTGTGAAGCTGCCGGTTACGATGTGATTCTGGTGGAGACTGTCGGTGTTGGGCAGTCCGAGTACCAGGTGGCCGCGATGGTGGATTTCTTTATGGTGCTAATGCTGCCAGGTGGCGGTGACGAACTGCAGGGCATCAAGAAAGGCATCATGGAGCTGGCTGATGCGCTGATTATCAATAAGGCTGACGGCGATAGCGAAAAGCTGGCCGGTATGACCAAGCGACAGTACAGCAGTGCCATGAGCTTGCTGCGACACAACAGCTTCTGGACGCCGCGTGTGATGACGTGTTCTGCGCTGACCTCGAGCAATATTGACGAGATCTGGAATATGCTCGTTGAGTACTATTTTGAAGCACTGGAGTGTGGTGCCTTTACCCGTAAACGCAATCAGCAAAACCTTGATTGGATGGGGCAGTTGCTAAACGAAATGCTGCTGTTAAAACTCGCGCAGAATGAGAAGGTCAATTCGATGCTGCCAGCACTGGAAAAGTCAGTAGAACGGCAGGAAATCACTGCTTTTGCGGCGGTCAAACAGATCATGGATCAGTTGTAGCCCGGCCCTAGTGATGCGTTTCTATGCGCTTGATAAGCTGATAAATCTCTACGATGGTTATTCGCGACAATTCAGGATTGATAACCTCCAGCTTTTGCTGCGGGAACACCTCGGTGAGCATTACATCCTCGAAGCCAATTGCCCACACCGTTCACACCCATTGAGCGCCGCAGTGATCAACGATGGCAACATCCGCTGCCCACTGCATCAGTACGAGTTCTGTCTCAGGGATGGCAAAGTGATGCGCACCACTGAAGAGCCCTGTCGTGGTTTGCGCATATTTGAGGTGGTGTATGAGGGCAATGAAATTGGTGTGATGCTGGATGATTGAAGGCTATCCCGGCCTTATAGCTCACCAGCGCTTAACAACACTATCGCTGGATTCATCCACAGCCACTGCTGTGACTGTGGATGTTGGTAGCCAACAGTCGTCGCGAGGCTAGAATCCGTATAACGCTTTCAAGTCTGGGTCCTTTTCTGCGATCAAGCGGGCCAGATCGACCATCACCTTACACTGCTTCCAGGATGCATCGTCCTGCATTTTCCCGTCCACCATCACTGCACCGCTGCCATCGGGCAGTGCTTCCAGTACACGTTTCGCCCACGCGACTTCTGCCGGTGGGGGGCTGAATACCTGCTTGGCGATATCGATTTGGCTGGGGTGCAGAGACCACGCGCCGACACAGCCCATCAGGAAGGCATTGCGGAACTGGTCTTCGCAGGCCAGTGGATCGTCGATCGCGCCGAACGGGCCGTAGAAGGGCAGGGCGCCGACGGCGACGCAGGCGTCGACCATTCGGCCCATGGTGTAGTGCCACAGATCCTGCTGGTGGGTGGCGCGCGCGGCCTCGGGGTTGTTCTCGTCGGGGTCGTCACGCACGACATAGCCGGGATGTCCGCCGCCGATACGCGTTGTTTTCATACGGCGCGATGCCGCGAGATCAGCGGGCCCAAGGCTCATACCTTGTATGCGCGGGCTGGCATTGGCAATTTCTTCCACATTGGCCACACCGAGCGCCGTTTCCAATAGGCAGTGAAGTAGAATCGGTTTCTGCAGGCCGGCACGTGCTTCCAGCTGAGCAAGTAACTGGTCTACGTAGTGGATATCCCAGGCACCCTGAATCTTCGGCAGCATGATGACATCGACCTTGTCTCCGGCCTCGGTGACGATACGAGTGATGTCATCCAGGAACCACGGACTGTCCAGGCTGTTGATACGTGTCCACAACTGGGTGTCACCAAAGTCGTTGTCTTTGGCTATCTGGATGAAGCCCTCACGCGCGGCCTCTTTGTTATCAATGGCGATGGCGTCTTCGAGATTCCCCAACAGGATATCAACCCGTTTGGCTATTCCCGGTGCTTTTTCCACCATTTTCGGATTGCTGGGGTCGAAGAAATGAATCATGCGCGAGGGGCGCACAGGAATGTCGTGCAGGGGCTGCGGCGCACCCAGCGCCAGGGGTCGGAAAAAATCACGGGGACTGCGCATGTTTACCTCCAGAGGTGTTGCTCATTCAAGTGTGTCTTGAATGCGATTGTATAAGCGTAGGCGCAGTGCGTCATACTGTTTAAACAGGTTCATATCCTGCGCCTGAAGTTGTGCCAGTAGGCTCTCTTCGCCACCGAGTTGATCGATGCCAAAGCTGCCAAATTCTTCCAGTAGCCGTTTGTGTATCCAGTAGGCCTGGTAGCGCTTGCGACGCAGCGCCAGTTGCGGGCCACGCAGCAATTGGTAGTGTTCTTCCAGTGCATCGGCAAGTGTTTCTATGCCCGTTCCATCGACGGCACTGGTGGCGAGCACGGGCACTTGCCAGTGGCCATCGGGGTGAGTGCGCTTGAGTGCTGCTTCCAGCTCAGACAGTGTCCGGGTAGCCAGGTTTCCCATATCGGCTTTGTTCACTACCAGTATATGCGGCACCTCGAGCACGCCTGCTTTTATAAACTGCACACTGTCACCCGAACCGGGTTGTGCCACATAGCAGGTCGTGTCACATAAGCGGGCGATATCCACTTCGCGTTGGCCAACACCCACGGTTTCTATCAATACGATATCAAAGCCTGCCAGCATCACGACACTCATCGGCCAGACCTCGGCGCTGAGGCCTCCAAACTGTCCCCGACTGGACAGTGAGCGCACAAATACGCCGTCGTCTTCGGTACTGGTTTGCATACGCAGGCGGTCACCGAGCAGGGCGCCGCCGCTAATCGGGCTGGACGGATCAACTGCGAGCACGGCGACCCGCAATCCGCGCGCCCGCCAAACCCGGATCAAGGCGGCGCTAAGTGTGGATTTACCCGCGCCCGGCGGGCCGGTGATACCGATCAGTTGTCCAGTAGGGTTGTCCTGATCTTGCTGCAGATGGGCGAGAAGCGCTGTGGTTTTTTTGCGCGCTTCATCACGCCTGTCATCGAGCAGGTTGAGTACGTGTGCAATGGCTGCGCGATCTCCCGCGGCAATCGCTGCCGCGAGTTCAGCGGGATCGTCTGCGTGAGGCAAACTCATAGCGTTGCCACTCAGGCTGCAGGCTCCAGTCCGTTCGCCTCGCGGATGATAGTGACCATTGTGTTCATGATGGTGTTCAAATCGGCATCTTTGGGTGTAAATACCGCCTTTACACCTTGGTCTTGAAGCGCGAGCGCATCCTCATCCGGAATAATGCCGCCGATAATCAACGGGATGTCGGTGACGCCGATCTTTTCCATTTCCCGGTTGATGTCCTGCACCAGTTCCATGTGGCTGCCGGAGAGTACAGACAGGCCGATCAGATGCACGCCTTCTTCCTGTGCAGCGCGCGCGATCTGGGCCGGCGTCAGACGGATGCCCTCATAGACAATCTCAAAGCCAGCGTCGCGACCTTTTACCGCAATCTGTTCTGCACCATTGCTATGGCCGTCAAGTCCGGGTTTACCGATCAGTAAACGCAGGGGACGGCCGAGTTCTTCGCCGGTTTTTTTGACGCGTCGACGAACGCCTTCCAGCGCGTCGGAACCGCCATTGCCCACCGGTGAAATATCGATACCGGTAGGTGCCCTGAATTCACCGAACACCTCGCGCAGCACTTCGCTCCATTCGCCGGTGGTGACACCTGCACGTGCGCACTCAATAGAGGCGGGCATGATATTGCTGCCATCGTTGGCGCAGGCGCGTAATTGTTGCAGCGCCGCTTTAACTTTGCTGTCATCCCGGGATGCGCGAAATGCCTGCAGTGATTCGATTTGCTCGCGTTCGGCGCGTTCATCCACTTTCATGATGCCGGATTCGTCGCCTGCGGTCAGCGGCGACTCAGCCGACTCCTTATAACAGTTGACCCCGACAATCTGTAATTCACCGCTCTCAATATTGCGTAAACGGCGGGTATGGCTCTGTACCAGTTCGCGTTTTACGTAGCCGTTGTCGATACACGAGACCATACCACCGTGTTCGTCAACACGCGCCATTTCCTCGTGCGCGCCGTCAATGAGTTCCTGTACCTTGGCCTCAATCACATGAGAGCCATCCAGCAGATCGCCGTACTCCAGCAGATCGGTTTCCAGTGCCAGCACCTGCTGCATGCGCAGGGCCCACTGCTGATCCCAGGGGCGCGGTAACCCCAGGGCCTCGTTCCACGCGGGAAGTTGTATCGCTCTGGCCCGGGCATTTTTGGACAGGGTCACAGACAGCATTTCTAACACGATGCGCTGTACATTGTTTTCAGGTTGGGGTTCGGTAAGTCCAAGCGAATTTACCTGTACGCCATATCGGAACCGGCGCTGCTTGGCATTGGTCACACCGTAGCGCTCACTGGTGAGCGTATCCCACATACGGCCAAAGGCGCGAAGTTTGCAGGTTTCCTCGACAAACCGAATACCGGCATTGACGAAGAATGAAATACGCCCGACCACATCGCCAAAGCGATCGTCTGGAACCTGGCCGCTGGCTTTGACTGCATCCAGGATGGCCGTTGCTGTGGACAGCGCGTAGGCCAGTTCCTGAGTGGGTGTGGCACCGGCTTCCTGCAGGTGATAACTGCAGATATTGGTGGGGTTCCACTTTGGAATATTTTCTACCGTATAGGTGATCAGGTCTGTGGTCAGGCGCACGGAGGGCTCGGGCGGGAAAATGTAAGTGCCGCGTGACAGGTATTCCTTGAGGACATCGTTCTGTGTAGTGCCCTGCAGCTGTGCCGGGTCGACACCCTGGCGCTCTGCAGCAGCCACGTACAGCGCCAATAGCCACGGTGCAGTGGCGTTTATTGTCATGGAGGTGTTCATTTGTCCCAGTGGTATGTCATGGAACAGTGCTTCCATATCACCGATATGGTTGATCGGCACACCGACTTTGCCGACTTCTCCGCGCGCCAGTGGGTGATCCGAGTCGTAGCCGGTCTGGGTGGGGAGGTCGAAAGCCACGGAGAGACCGGTTTGTCCACGGCTCAAATTTGTTCGGTACAGTGCGTTGGATGCCTTGGCGGATGAATGCCCGGAGTAGGTGCGCATCAACCAGGGGCGATCACGTTTCACAGTTTCCTGACTCACAGGGAGGTTCCTCAGCGGGGGCGACGCTTGACTAGCAGGCGCCGCTCGATTTCAAAAATTTTGTCGGGGATTTTGTCTTTCCCGATCGCGCGTTTGCTGTCTTCCTTGACGAACAGATCTTCGCCGTATTTTTCCAGAGCCGCTGCGGCACGAATATTTTTCACGCCGATCAACTGCATCGTGACGACGCCGTAATTCGGCGCGTCTGGAACATCGTCTACCGCCAGTATTCGCGACAGCGCGCCAACGGTATCTCCGGCAAAGGCTGGTTGCGTGTGATATCCCTCGTTAAAGCCCAGCTCCCAGACAGCGTTTTCACTGACATCGCGGCTGGCCAGTCCGTCCAGCCAGGCGAATACCAGACCACCGTAAACGATGGGTTCGCCGCTCATCTTGCCCGACAGAGAACTGGAGAACTCTCTGTCAAAGTGCAGCGGGTGACTGTTGCCGACCATATAGGTCAGTGCCATATGCTCTTCAGTGATGGTGCGTCCGTTGGCATGAACGATGATATCGCCGGGTGTAAAATCTTCAAAATAGGTGTTCGGGCCGGTGAGGCCTGCTGTGCCTGGCGCGCCCTGCAACGGCAACTGGAGAACAGGTGTATCCTCGCCCGGGAACGCCGTGGTGACTTCTGGCGCCGGTGTGGTCGGTGGCTTGTCACCGCGCCATCCGACAAAGATTTTGCGCTCGTATTGCAGCACCACAGCATCGTCCTGATTGATCGCTACAGTGCGGATGCGGGTGATACCCGGCTTGTCCGGACCGCGGTCCTTGCGCTCTAGTACCTTGGTAAAACTGCGAAGTGTATCGCCGGGGTAGACCGGTTTAAGGAACTGCACTTGATAGTACCCCAGGTTGGCGATGGCCTTTTCCGAGTCGTTCTGCACACCCAGTGACAGCGTGACATTGAATACCATCTGCGGGCTGGCCAGCAGGTCGGCGAAGCCGTGTGCGCGGGCGTAGGGCGTGTTGAGGTACAGAGGGTTGGACTGCATGTACGTGCGGGCAAAATCCAGCATATTGCTGGCGGTGAAAGTGAAGCCGCGCGGGTGTTCAAACACCTGCCCGGGTTCAAGTTCATCCAGATATCGCCCGTATTGGGGTTGTCGCGCCTTGCTCAAATCTACAGCAACGTCGGCCGCTATTTCTGACTGGGGCGTCAGGGACAGAGTAACTGCCATGATCAGGCACCTCCCTTGGCGTTTTCTACCAGTGAACGGGCGATCACTTTCAGCGCCAACGTTTCCTCCGCACCCTCAAAGATTGACAGAACACGGGCGTCGGCGAAATAGCGGCTCACGGGTGTTTCCTCAGCATAGCCCATGCCACCGTGAATCTGCAGCGCCTCGCGTGTTAACCATTCTGCCGTCTTGCTGGCAAACAACTTGGCAGCACTGGCTTCCATATCGCCTGCGCCGGTATCCATAAGCTCTGCGACATCGTAGGTAATTTGTCGGCACGCCAGCAATAAGGCCGCCATACGCCCGAGTTTGACCTGGGTGAGTTGATATTCTGCAATGGGTTGCGCGAACACCACGCGCTCTTTGGAGTAGGATATCGCTCGTTCAAACGCGGCGCGCATTACTCCGACAGCGCGTGCGGCTGTCTGTATGCGACCGCCGGCAAAGCCTGCCATCGCGTAGTAGAAGCCTTTTCCTTCACCCTCGGATTCCCCCAGCATATTCTCAGCCGGTACAAAGAAATCATCGAAGAACAGTTCGTACGAGTGCATGCCCCGATAGCCCATGGTGGCAATCGCCCGCCCCGTCAGTTTGCCACCGGTTTCAGGCGTCACCTCAAATTCGTGTCCGTCGCTGGAGGGTTTCTCAACCAGAAACATGGACAGACCCCGATGGCCCAGCGCCATGTCGGCATTGGTGCGCGCCAGCACCAGCAGAACGCCTGCCTTGCCGCCAAAGGTACACCAGGTCTTGGCACCATTGAGTATCCAGCCACCTTCAGTGGCAGTAGCGCGCAGTTTCACACCAGCGACATCGGAACCGTAATTCGGTTCGGTGACAGCCACCGCGCACAGCGGTTCACCGACGGCGATTTGCGGCAGCCAGTGGTGTTTCTGCTTTTCGCTGCCGCCTTTGAGCAGAGCGCGCGAGAGAATTTCCGGGCGTGTAATCAGGCTGCCGGCACCACCGAGTGAGCCGCGGGATAATTCCTCGGTGACGACAATCATGCCCAGCGTGTCTTCCTTGTCATCTTCCTGCAAACCGCCATAGCTCTCTGGAATGGAGAGGCCGAACATGCCCATCTCTTTCAAGGGCTCCAGTATTTCGTCGGGAATGATGAGATCCTGCCGGTGGATTTCTTCTGCCAGCGGCGCAACTACATCGTCGGAAAAGCGACGAAACGTATCGCGCATCATGGTGTGGTGTTCGCTCAGCAAATCCGGGCCGAGATCGCCATCCCTGTCCAGAACACTCTGGCCGATGGCGGCAATATTTTGCGCTGCGAGCTGTTGCTCGAGAAATGCAGCCGCACCCGGTTCAGCTTCAATTGCGCTGATACCGGCAAGGGTGATGCCAAAATCCTTTACCCGCGTGCGCAGCCGATTAAGCGTATTGGATACGGCTTCGGCGCAGAACAGGTTCGCCAACTGCACGGTGAAGGTACTACTTGAGGACGAATCGGTGGAGAGGCGTTGGGCATGAGTGATAAGAAACTTCGCCGCCGTGCACTCGGACCAGATAACCGATAATTCGTAGCAGGCAAGCTGGTGTTCATCCAGACGTGCCGGCACCACGCGACCCGCTTCTGTGGTGCGCGCTTTCAGCGCAGAAAGGGCTTCGTCGATTAGCTGAGTCGTTGCAGAAAGTACAGCAACGGCCTGTTCGAGCTGTTGCCCGTCATTCAGGGTTACGTCTGGCATGTTTGATCCTGATCTGTGAGTTTACGTGTACCGCCCCGGGTCATTACAGGAACCTGAGAGCCTCGAAGCGGTTTAACCATTCAAACCGCGAATTTTATAGGTTCGGACCCGAATAGACAACCTGTCTGCAACGCGGGTAGTGACTTGGTTTGATCCTGTCACGGTCACTCGCGCTGCTCGCTAATCACTGCGCGTTCTAAAGTGCACGCGCTAGAGCGGTAAGCCGATAATGCGGACCAGTTGGCTCATATGTGTCAGTGGCTTAGCCGGTTACGCCTCTGAATGAGCCCAGCCGAGCCGTGCGATGTTAGGTGTTATACGCTCTCACAGTCGAATGGATCACTTGCTTCGCGCTTGCTCCAGAGCCGTACCCTTGGGTATCCTTGGCGGCCGCCATCCGGCGCACCAGAATTTTTCAGAGGGATTTCTCCATGTCTATAAAGCCACGTCGTTCATTGCTGTATATGCCAGGCTCAAACCCCCGGGCGCTGGATAAGGCACGCTCGCTGCCCGCTGACGGCTTGATTCTCGACATGGAGGACTCCGTGGCACCGGACGCCAAGGCGCTGGCGCGCGAGCAGATTGGTGCAGCGCTCAAGGAGGGCGGCTATGGTCACCGGGAATTGATTGTACGGATCAATGCGCTGTCAACTGAGTGGGGCGTCGCCGATATCGAGGCGATTTGTGGGTTTGCCACACCACCGGACGCCGTTCTGATCCCTAAAATTGATACCGCAGCGGATGTGGTTGAGGCCATCTCAGCCTTTGAAAAGGCCGGTTGCCCGGACAGTGTGGCCATGTGGATTATGGCTGAAACACCGCTGTGTATCCTGAATATCGCCGAAATTGCTGGTGCACACCCCCGGCTGGCCGGCATGGTGATGGGGACTTCCGATTTGTCCAAGGATACCGGTGTCAGGCACACGCCTGATCGCCTTGGGTTTATCACGGCCCTCAACCTCTGCGTTTACGCCAGTCGAGCGCATGGCCTGACGATTATCGACGGCGTGCAACTTGATCTGCAGGACGAAGAGTTGTTGCGCTACTCCTGCGAACAGGGGCGCGATCTGGGCTTTGACGGCAAGAGCTTGATTCACCCCAAACAGGTAGATGCTGCAAATGCCGCTTTCGCCCCTGACGAAAAAGAACTTGAATCCGCACGCGAAATTATCGCCGGGTTTGAAGAGGCGATGGCACTCGGTAAGGGTGTGGTTGTGGTAAATGGCCGGCTGGTGGAAAACCTGCACGTTGAAGAGGCGAAGCGCAAGCTGGCTTTGGCAGAGGCTATAGCCTCTCTGCAGTAGAACGCCCAACGTTTTACAGGTGCAGTGACCGCAGCTCCGGGTCTTCAACACTGTAGCGCCACAGATCATCGAACAGTTCGAGGTGGCGCACAGTTGATGAGCCGGAATCCGGCTCAAAAAAGGCATCGTGGTCGCTGCCACCGGGTTTGTATAGCACGCCGTCTCTATCGCGTATCACAATGGTTTCGTTGTTCCACTGCGGGTGCTCTGCGAGTTTTCGCAGTTTGACGACACTGGGTAGGCGGCGCGCCAGTAGCAGCAGTTTATGGCTGCGGCCCACCAACGCACGTGAGTCATTGATAAGGATTCTTACCTCTGCTTGCCGGCTGCTGCGGGCGAGCGCGCTCAGTGCATCGACCAGCTCACTGTTGTCAAACGCGGTGTAATCCAGTTGCGGGCTCTGGATGCAGATATGGCGCGCGGCGCTTTTCGCCAGTGAAACAACATAGCGATCAAAGGGAGTAGGGTAGGCGACGCCAGTAGTGAAGTCGCAGCTTAACTCGCTATTCGACATGGAGACAGCCGCTCTGTATCAGACGCTCAAGCATACTCGCAGTATCGGAGTCAGCCAGGGCTTTGTCCAGCGTGCCACCCGTCAGGCATTGCCTGTTACAGAGAATCAGCAGGCTCGCCAGAGCGCTGGGCTGACAAGCGAACCCCTCGCCATTGGCGAATACTGTTACCTCGTCCTCGCCTTCCTGCCACGCCAGTTTAGCCGCTGGGTGAAGTGACACACTTGCAGCGCCATTGTGGAGTAGGGTGGAGGCCTGCTCCTGTTCGTCCGGATCGGGTTCGCTGTCGTAGCGCGGCTCAGTGACCAGTTCGCCAAACCACTGGCTGTCGACGTTTTGCTCCAATGCGCGGCGTACCTGCGACAGTGCGCGTTCCACGTCGGCGCTCTCAATCTCGCCAGCGCGGGTGCACGGCGCTCTGCCAGCATCGCGATAAAAGCGTTCGTCGTCGGTTTGCAGCAGCAGTTCATCGGTCCAGCGCGAGACCAGATCGTTGATTGTCGGTGCCCTGAAGCCGATGGAGAATGTCGTGCACTCGCCAACGGCAATGCCCCAGTGTGCTATTCCAGGTGGTACATAGAGGATGTCGCCGGGGTCCAGCAGGAATTCTTCTTGTGTTTCGAAATCCTGGAGAAGCCGCATGTCTTGGTGTGGAAGAAGCGCGGTGTTGCTATCGCAGTGCTGGCCAACACGCCACAGCCTTTGCCCCTCGCCCTGCAGCAGGAATACATCGTAGTTATCGTAGTGGGGGCCGGCACTGCCACCATCTACCGCGTAGCTGACCATTACATCGTCCATGCGCCAGCGGGGAATAAAATCGAACAGCCGCTGCAGCTCTGCCACTTCGGGAAAGTAATGATCCACTGCCTGTACCAGCAGAGTCCATGGGTGGTCGCGGGAAAAATCGGCAGTGGAAAACGGGCCGTGATGTAACTGCCAGCCATCGTCGCGCTTTTCGATCAGACGCGATTCGACATCGTCCTCTAGTGCGAGCCCGGCCAGGTGATCGCTGCCCAGTGGTGGCGTAAAGCCCGCACTGCCATTCCTGATCAGTAGGGGCTTGCGCTGCCAATACTCGTTGAGGAATACGTCGCGATCAAGGTTGAGCTGCCAGTTGCCGCTCATCACTGCGGCTACTTAATGGCCTGAGCCTGATCTGCCGCATTGCCGATATAGTTCGCCGGCGTCAGCGCCAGCAACTGTTCGCGCGCTTCTTCGGGTAGATCCAACGTTGCAACAAAGGCCTGTATTACCTCGCGGCTCATATCCTGTCCGCGGGTAAGTTCTTTCAGCTTTTCGTAGGGTTTTTCAATGCCGTAGCGGCGCATAACTGTTTGTATCGGCTCCGCCAGTACTTCCCAGCTATTGTCGAGATCCTGTGCCAGGCGCGCCTCATTGAGCTGCAGTTTGCTAATGCCTTTCAAGCTGGATTGGTAGGCGATGAGGCTGTAGCCGAAACCCACTCCCATATTGCGCAGCACTGTACTGTCGGTGAGATCGCGCTGCCAGCGACTGACAGGCAGTTTGGCCGCCAGGTGACTCAGCACCGCATTTGCCAGGCCGAGGTTGCCCTCGGAGTTTTCGAAATCGATAGGGTTGACCTTGTGCGGCATGGTGGAGGAACCCACTTCACCGGCGATAGTCTGCTGTTTGAAATAACCCAGTGAAATATAGCCCCAGATATCGCGATCAAAATCGATCAGCACTGTATTGAAGCGTGCGATGGCATCAAACAGCTCTGCCATGTAGTCATGCGGCTCTATCTGCGTGGTGTAGGCATTCCAGCTCAGGCCCAGGCTTTCAACAAACTGTTCGGCGTTGGCCTGCCAGTCCACTTGTGGATAGGCCGAGAGATGCGCATTGTAATTACCCACTGCACCGTTGATTTTGCCGAGGTAAGGCACGCTCTCCAGCAGCGTTAGCTGACGGCGCAGACGGGCAACGACATTGGCCACTTCCTTGCCCATGGTGGTCGGGCTCGCTGTCTGGCCATGGGTGCGCGAGAGCATGGGTGTGTTGGCAGTGGCTTGAGCCAACGCACTCAGTGCGGCTACCACTTTTTCCATGTCAGGTTGCAGCGCAGACTGCACACCATCGCGCAGCATGAGTGCGTGCGACAGGTTATTGATATCTTCTGAAGTACAGGCAAAGTGCACGAACTCAGCAATAGCCTCGAGTTCGGCGTTGCCGGCGAAGCGCTCTTTGATGAAATACTCTACGGCTTTAACGTCATGGTTGGTGGTTCGCTCTATCTCCTTGATGCGCGCCGCATCGGCCTCGCCAAAATTCTCGATAATGGTTTCCAGCTGGCTGTTCGCCGCTGCGGAAAGCGCTGGCACCTCGGAAATGCCCGGGTGCGCTGCCAGACACTGCAGCCAGCGTACTTCTACCAGCACGCGGCGCTGTATTAGCCCGTACTCACTGAAAATGCCCCGCAGAACGGCTGTTTTACTGCCGTAGCGCCCATCGATGGGTGAGACGGCGGTGAGTGCTGATAGATCCATGCTTTTCTCCAATATTGGGGGGCGCGATTTTACACTACACCCAGACTGCGTGACAGGTTCTGCGAAGCCTGTAGCAACTTTTTGCGCTGGAAAAGTAACCGCCAGCGGTGTCCGCCGAGTTGGCGCCACAAGAAGGTGGCGCGTATGCCCGCCAATAACAGGGCGCGGATGATGTCGCCGTTCTGTGTGTTTTGCAGGTGCTGAGCGCTGCCGGTGACTTTGATGCGGAACTTCTCAAGACTCAGGGTATCCTGGTAAATACCCGAGATACTGTGGCAGAGCGCGTTGACGTTGCTGGAAAAATGTTCCGCCCGGAAGCTGGTGTGCTCTAGGCGAGAGCGAACGACGGCCATCATATCGGGGTTGGCCACAAACTTGCGTTCCAGGTAGATCATGCTGAATACGTAGCGCACCAAGTCGTGATTTTCGCGGGCATTTTTGTCAGCCAGTAGATTGCTCAGATTCTGCAGCCCCAGCCTGACGCCGGATATGCCGCCGTAAATATCCGCTGCATCCACCGGCTCAAACACAAACACGCTGTTGATAGACGGCTGCAGAAACTCCATTGGGTAGCTACCCGTTTTGGATATCTGATCGACCAGCCGCGCCGCCTGGGTGACCCCGGCGAGCGCAACTACCTGTTGCTCCAGATTCGAAAGATTGGCATCACTCATCGACTTTGCTCAATAACACCGCCACCCAGACAGCGGTCAGACAGGTAAAATACCACGGATTGACCGGGAGTTATGGCGCGTTGGGGTACATCGAAATCTACCTGATAGCCATGCTCTTCACTGTGGGAAAGCGTACAGGGCTGATCGCTTTGGCGATATCGCACTTTGGCCATACAGTGCAGGGGCAGTTGCGGCGGCTCGCCGGCCACCCAGAAGATCTCCCCTGCGTGGAGTTGCGATTTAAACAGCGCGGGGTGATCGTTACCCTGAGCGACGAGCAATACATTGTTTGCGAGGTCTTTTTCCACGACATACCACGGCGCCTCTGTGTGCTGCGCGCTACCGCCGATTCCCAGGCCCTGGCGCTGACCTATCGTGTGGTACATCAGGCCCTGGTGAGTGCCCAGCACCTCGCCATCGAGGCTGTGGATTTCACCCGGCTGCGCCGGCAGATACTGTTGCAAAAAGTCCTTGAAGCGACGCTCGCCGATAAAGCAGATACCGGTGGAGTCCTTTTTTCTGGCCGTTGCCAACCCGTGATCTTCCGCCAGTTGGCGCACCTTCGGTTTTTCAATTTCGCCCACCGGGAACAGTGTTTTCTCCAGCTCGGCATGGCCTACCGCGTGCAGGAAGTAACTCTGGTCCTTGTTCGGATCAAGCCCTTTCAATAGCGTGGCTCGCCCGTCAGTGTTTCCCAACCTTGTATAGTGCCCGGTCGCGATGTAATCGGCATCCAGCAGCAGCGCGTATTCCAGGAATGCCTTGAACTTGATCTCCCGATTACACAGGATATCGGGATTGGGTGTGCGTCCCGCTCGGTACTCCGCCAGGAAATGCTCGAAAACGTTGTCCCAGTATTCGGCGGCAAAATTTGCACCGTGCAGGGTAATACCCAGTTTGTCTGCCACTGCCTGAGCATCCGCAAAATCCTCCTTCGCGGTGCAGTATTCGGTGCCATCGTCTTCCTCCCAGTTTTTCATAAAGAGGCCCTCGACGTGATACCCCTGTTGTTGTAACAACAGCGCAGCGACAGAGGAGTCAACACCGCCGGACATACCGACGATGACTTTTTGGGAGGCTTTTTGGTTCATGTACCGAGTATCAGATCCAACGGGTGAAAAATGCCCTGACGATGTTGTTCAATGACGGCGAGGGCTATGGGGCTGCGCATTCTAGCAGACTTGGCGAGAATTTCCTCGTAATCAAGCCAGTGCACGGCGTGGATGTCCGGGTCGATTACCGCATCTTCGTCCCTGAGCAAAGGGGTCGCCAGAAACGTAGTACGAAAGTAGGTGTTGTTGTTGCTGGGCGCTCTGTGGAGTGCTATTCCCAGTACGCCGGTTAACTGAACACGCCAACCCGTTTCCTCCAGCGTTTCGCGCAGGGCGGCCTCGGTGAGGGATTCGCAATCCTCCAGGTGGCCGGCGGGTTGATTGAATACCATTTCACCGCTGAACTTGTCGCGTTCTTCGACCATCAGGTATTTGCCGTCTTTTTCGATGACACAAGCTACGGTAACGTGCGGGGACCAGCGATCCATCTAGTGCTTCCTTCTGGTTGATCGGGGAGGTTTTGATGATCTATGTCCCCTGTTGTGAGCAGCGGGCATATGCACCGTCAGTTCACGATACTGGCCTGGCTGCAGGTCATCAAGTGACCACTGTCCGACAGCAGTGCGCACCAGTCGCAGGGTAGGGAGGCCAACCGCTGCTGTCATGCGGCGCACCTGTCGATTGCGTCCCTCTTGAATGGACAGCTCCAGCCAGCTGTCCGGCACGGTCTTGCGCACGCGCACAGGGGGCGTTCTATCCCATAATTGAGGAGGGGGTATCTGCCGGGATCTGGCGGGCCGTGTCGGCCCATCCTTGAGCTCGACGCCGCCTGCCAATTGGGCTAAAGCAGCAGCGTCGACCACGCCTTCCACCTGGGCCAGGTAGGTTTTCCATTTTTTGTGCTCAGGGTTTGCGATCTGCTGCTGTAACTGACCGTCATCGGTGAGTAGTAACAGCCCTTCAGAATCGAAATCAAGACGCCCGGCAACCCGACAGCCCGGTGCTGACAGGTAATCGGCCAGTGTCGCCCGGCCCTGGTCGTCAGTAAATTGGCTGAGGACATTGAAGGGCTTGTTAAACAGGATCAGTCTGGCCATTAAAAATTGTCGTCGGTATAAAATATTTTGAGTCGGAGCGAGAGCACAGCCGAGCTGGCGTGCTACAATCCGTGCCGTTTTCTCAGGAGGCACAGCATAACACCTCTTGAGTTCCACGAACCCCGAAGCAACGGAGCATACTATGGGCTACAAGCATATTCAGGTTCCTTCACAAGGTGACAAAATCACCGTAAACGAAGATTTCAGCCTGAACGTCCCAAACAATCCAATCATTCCCTATATCGAGGGAGACGGAATCGGTATTGATATCACCCCGGTTATGGTTGATGTGGTTAACGCCGCAGTCGACAAGGCCTACGGCGGTGAAAAGAAAATTTCCTGGATGGAAATATTCACCGGTGAGAAAGCTGCAGAAATGTACGATGGCGACTGGTTTCCCGAGGAAACCCTGGACGCGATCAAAGAATATGTCGTCGGTATCAAGGGCCCGTTAACCACACCTGTGGGCGGCGGCTTCCGCTCGCTGAACGTGGCCCTGCGTCAGGAACTGGACCTGTACACCTGCCTGCGCCCGGTGCGTTGGTTTGAGGGTGTACCGTCACCGGTCAAGGCGCCTGGCGATTGTAATATGGTGATTTTCAGGGAGAACTCCGAGGATATCTACGCGGGTATCGAGTATCAGCCGGGCACTCCCGAGGCGCAAAAGCTGGTTGATTTTCTGATCAACGAGATGGGCGTAACCAAAATCCGCTTCCCCGAGAACGTGGGTATCGGTATCAAGCCTGTGTCCGAGGAAGGTACCAAGCGCCTGGTGCGCAAGGCCATACAGTACGCCATTGATCAGGATCTGCCTTCAGTGACCCTGGTGCACAAAGGCAACATCATGAAATTCACCGAAGGTGCATTTCGCGACTGGGGCTATGAGTTGGCACAGCAGGAATTTGGCGGCGAACTGCTCGATGGCGGCCCCTGGGTTTCTGTGAAAAACCCTAACAATGGCAAGGAGATCATCATCAAGGATGTTATCGCCGACGCCATGCTGCAACAGATCCTCACCCGTCCCAAGGAGTACAGCGTGGTTGCCACGCTTAACCTGAACGGTGATTATCTGTCCGATGCGCTGGCCGCTCAGGTCGGTGGCATTGGTATTGCACCGGGGGCCAACCTGTCCGATACCATTGCGTTGTTTGAGGCTACGCACGGTACGGCGCCCAAATACGCGGGTCAGGACAAAGTGAACCCCGGTTCTCTCATCCTCTCTGCGGAAATGATGCTGCGGCATATGGGCTGGAACGAAGCGGCTGATCTTATTATCGACGGTATGAACGGTGCTATTCAGAAGCGCACTGTTACCTACGATTTCGAGCGGCAGATGGAGGGTGCAACTCTCCTGAGTTGTTCAGAGTTTGGCAAGGCGATCGTGGAATCCATGTAACGCCCCAGGCGCGCAGTTCGAAGGGGCTCGTGGTGACACGGGCCCCTTTTTTTTGGGGTGAGATGGCGGGTTATGCAGGTGCAGACGCACTGGCATTTGGCATGTGCAGCTCCGCAAGCGATGTGTGGGCCCGCGCCAGCATTGTTTCAGAAAATTGCGGGCCTGATAGCAAGACTCACTTTTGTTCCTTGTTTCCCATCCCTTGAAAAATCGTATAATGGCAGCCATATATAGGTATTGATGCAATGATTGGCAACAAGAGTGTGCAAGTGAAAGTGATCCACCTGTCAGGTCAGTGGCGTATGAGTAAGGAGAAAGAGGATTCCTCCAATGGTCTTGCGTTGGATGAATCAAAACCGGAACTTAAGCGGCCGTCGCTGTTCAAAGTAGTATTGATAAATGACGACTACACACCCATGGAATTTGTTGTGGAGGTGCTTGAAGTCTTTTTTCGAATGAACCGGGAGCAGGCCACTCATGTTATGCTCACTGTGCACACCCAGGGCAAGGGTGTATGCGGTATCTACACTCAGGATATCGCCGAGACTAAAGCAGCCCAGGTGAATCAGTATGCCCGGGAGAATGAACACCCACTATTGTGTGAAATTGAAGTCGTTGAGGGGTAGCCCCGGAGCGTCACTATGCTGAATAAAGACCTGGAACATACGCTAAACGAAGCCTTCAGGGGCGCCAGGGCAAAGCGTCACGAGTTCATGACGGTCGAGCATCTACTGTTGGCGCTATTGGACAATAACGAAGCGATACGCGTGCTCAAAGCCTGCGGTGCAGATATAGGCAGTATGCGCGGTGACTTGATAGAGTTCGTCGACGCCACAACGCCGCTCATCCCCGAAGATGAAGAGCAGCGTGACACACAGCCGACGCTGGGCTTTCAGCGTGTACTGCAGCGCGCAGTCTTTCACGTACAGTCCTCCGGCAAGAGTGAAGTCACCGGCGCCAATGTCCTCGTGGCCATTTTTAGTGAACAGGAAAGCCAGGCAGTCTTTTTCCTGAAGACGCAGAATGTGGCGCGTCTGGACGTGGTCAATTATATGACTCACGGCATCTCCAAAGTGTCCAATGAGGGCGAGTCGCCTGAACCGGGACAACTCGGCAGCGAAGAACATCGCGAGGAAGAGGGCGAAAGTAATCCACTGGACAGCTTCAGCACTAATCTCAATATGGAGGCGGAAGCCGGCCATATCGATCCGCTGATCGGCCGTCTCGACGAGGTGGAGCGTGTAACGCAGATTCTGGCCCGTCGGCGCAAGAACAACCCCCTTTTGGTGGGCGAGTCCGGCGTGGGCAAAACGGCCATTGTCGAAGGCTTGGCGAAGAAGATCGTCGATGGCGATGTACCCGATATCCTCAAGGGCAGTGTGGTGTACTCGCTGGATTTGGGTTCACTGCTGGCCGGTACCAAATACCGCGGCGACTTCGAGAAGCGCTTCAAAGGGCTGTTGTCTGAACTGAAAAAACGCGACAACGCCATTTTGTTTATTGATGAAGTACATACGATTATCGGCGCTGGCGCTGCCTCCGGCGGTGTAATGGACGCCAGCAACCTGCTCAAGCCGTTGCTCAGCTCGGGCAAGCTGCGCTGTATTGGTTCTACTACGTTCAATGAGTACCGGGGTATTTTCGACAAGGATAAAGCGCTTAGTAGAAGGTTCCAGAAAATCGACGTGCTGGAGCCCAGTGCCGATGACGCCTACAAAATACTCAAAGGCCTCAAGTCTCGATTCGAGGAGCACCACGGCCTGCGCTATACCGACAAGGCGCTGCGCGTGGCCACGGATCTCTCCGATCGCTACATCACCGATCGATTCCTGCCGGATAAAGCGATCGATGTCATTGATGAGGCCGGAGCGTTTCAGCAATTGCTGTCGGCTTCCAAACGCAAGAAAGTGGTCGGGGTGGGCGATATTGAGGCAGTGATTGCCAAGATTGCGCGTATACCGCCGAAAGCGGTCAGTAGCGACGATAAAGAGACACTGCAGAGGCTGGAGAAGAATCTGCAGATGGTGGTATTCGGGCAGGACGAGGCTATCACCAGCCTGGCGACATCCATCAAACTGGCGCGTGCAGGGCTTCGCGCAGGTGAAAAGCCCATTGGCTCGTTTCTGCTGGCCGGGCCCACCGGTGTGGGTAAAACGGAAGTCACTCGGCAACTGGCGCGCATACTGGGGCTGGAACTGGTGCGCTTTGATATGTCGGAGTATATGGAGCGGCATACCGTATCTCGACTCATAGGTGCCCCTCCTGGCTATGTCGGCTTCGATCAGGGCGGACTGCTCACCGATGCCGTGACGCAGCACCCTCATGCCGTGGTGTTGCTCGATGAAATCGAGAAGGCGCACCCGGATGTGTTCAATTTGTTGTTACAGGTAATGGATCACGGCACACTCACCGACAACAATGGCCGTAAAACCGATTTTCGCCATGTCATTCTGGTGATGACCACTAATGCCGGTGCGGAAAGTATCAGTCGCCGCACGATTGGTTTTACCAACCAGGATCACAGCACCGATGGGATGGAAGCCATCAACAAAATGTTCACTCCCGAGTTTCGCAACCGGCTGGACACCATCGTGCAGTTCCAGCCACTGGCTGAGGATGTCATTCTCACGGTAGTCGATAAATTCCTGACGGAACTGCAGTGTCAGCTCGATGAAAAGCGTGTGACACTGGATGTGGATGTTGAGGCGCGGTTATGGTTGGTGGAAAAAGGCTACGATATTCACATGGGCGCCCGTCCCATGGAGAGAATTATCCAGGAGCATATCAAGAAACCACTGGCTGAGATGGTGTTGTTCGGGGCGCTATCACAATCCGGCGGCACTGCGCTGGTGCGCCTGAACAAGGCGGAAAACAAGCTGGATGTGACAGTGGAAGAAGAGGAGGCCGAGGAACTCCAGAAAAGCTAGCGGAGTTTATCGCTCGCGATACGTAATGCGTCCCTTGGTCAGGTCGTAGGGCGTTAATTCCACGCGGACCTTGTCGCCAGTCAGGATGCGGATATAGTTTTTTCGCATCTTGCCTGAAATGTGAGCCGTCACAACGTGATCGTTTTCCAGTTTCACTCTGAATGTAGTGTTGGGCAGGGTATCAATAACCTCGCCTTCCATTTCGATTTGGTCTTCTTTTGCCATTAGGCGGCAATCCTCAGTTTATAAAGAGGGCGCATTTTGCCTGAATCTTGCCGCCAGTGCTAGCGTAATATACCCCTCGCCAAAAGCTCTGCCCCTCAAATTGGGTCGCTTGAGGAAAATTCAGATCAAGGTCGACCAGCGGCTGTTTTGATACACCTCAAGTGGGCGGTATTCGGACTTATAGGACATCTTCTGGCATTCGCGGATCCAGTACCCCAGATAGAGGTAATCCAGACCCATGATACGCGCCTGCTCCACCTGCCACAGTATTGCGTATACACCCAGACCGCGTTTGCTCGCGTCGGGATCAAAAAATGTGTAGATAGCCGACAGGCCATCCTCCAGTTTATCGACCACCGCAACGGCAATCAGTTTGCCCTGATCGTAGAATCGGAAGTAGCTGGTACAGCCCCAAACACTATTCAGGAAGGCCTCGTACTGCTCGCGCTCGGGCGGATACATATCGCCGTCGGCATGGCGTAAGCTGATGTAACGGTGATAGAGATCAAACGCTTCGTCGTCGGTGATGTCGTCGGTACAGACCATTCTCAGGTCCTGGTTGCGTTGCCAGATGCGACGTTGTCCGCGCCTTGGTTCAAACGTTGCCACCGGTATGCGGGCGGGGACACAGGCGTTGCATTGCGCGCAGTGGGGTCGGTAGATGTGATTGCCGCTGCGGCGAAAGCCCAG
Source organism: Halioglobus japonicus (assembly GCA_902705825.1). Classification (GTDB taxonomy): domain Bacteria; phylum Pseudomonadota; class Gammaproteobacteria; order Pseudomonadales; family Halieaceae; genus Marimicrobium. The sequence goes on from CACSIL010000045.1 coordinate 209,987, forward strand.
TACCGAAAGTTTGCTGTACAGTTTCTGGTCAACCGGTTGGCGAGGATCGACAAATAGCGTGGTGGCTTCCTGGTCTTCCAGGTAGCTGCAGCTGTGGGGGTAGGTGGTGTACACCTTAAGATCCCGCAGGGATGACGTCACAGCAAATCTCCACAAGTGGCAGGTAAATGCCAAATATCACGTTCGGACGCGACATCTACATTTTGCGCAAGACGTTGTTCGAAGTCCAGCCTGTTGATAGTAGAAGCGCCAAGCGAATTCAAATGATCGTTTTCCACCTGACAGTCAATCAGGTGGAATCCGCCGCGCTTGATGATGGAAACCAGAGCGACAAGGGCCACCTTGGATGCATCGTCCACCCGACTGAACATCGATTCGCCGAAGAAAACACGGCCCAGTGAGACGCCATATAAGCCGCCTACCAGCGCACCTGTGTCATCACAGACTTCCACCGAGTGGGCAAACCCCAATGCATGCAAGCGCGCGTAAGCGGTCAGCATGTCTTCATCGATCCATGTGCCAACCCCATCGCGGCGTAAATTGCCGCAGGCCTGCATAACCGGCGTGAACTGCTTGTCCACCGAGAGATGAAACGCGTTCGCGCGCAGTGTTTTACGCAGGGAGCGCGATATATGCAGATCCTCGGGAAAGAGCACAGAGCGCGGATCAGGGGTCCACCAGAGTACCGGCTGTGGCGCCTCATACCATGGGAAAATACCGTGGCGATAGGCCAGCAAAAGGCGCTCGGCAGAGAGTCCTCCACCTATTGCCAGTAAGCCGTTCGGGCTCTGCAGCGCCTCTCTAGTGGGGGGGAAGCTATCGCTTTGGCCCAGTTCAGGAATCCGTCGCATGTCGCTGGACGCTCAAAGTGCGTCCAGGAACTTCTCCGCATCCAGCGCTGCCATGCAGCCAAAGCCCGCCGAAGTCACCGCCTGGCGGTAGACATGGTCGGCAACATCGCCCGCGGCGAAAACACCGGGGATGTTGGTGGCGGTGGCATTGCCCTGTGTGCCGCTGTGAATTGTGAGGTAGCCGTCTTTCATGTCCAGCTGGCCGGCAAAAATGTCGGTATTGGGTTTATGGCCAATAGCGATAAATACACCGGCAAGATCCACGTCGCTCAGGCTGCCGTCCTCTACCGATTTTATGCGCATACCCGTGACACCCGTGTCGTCGCCGAGAATTTCATCGAGTGTGTGGTTCCACATGATTTTGACTTTCCCTTCTTTTTCCCGGGCAAAGAGCCTGTCCTGCAGCACTTTTTCCGAGCGCAGCGCATCACGGCGGTGCACCACAACAACCTCGGAGGCGATGTTGGCCAGATACAATGCTTCTTCCACCGCGGTGTTGCCGCCGCCGATCACGGCCACTTTCTGATTGCGGTAAAAGAAACCATCACAGGTGGCACAGGCGCTAACCCCCTTGCCGGCAAATGCCTCTTCGCTGGGCAACCCGAGATATTGGGCGGAGGCTCCCGTGGCGATAATCAGCGCATCACAGCTGTAGTTGGATGTACCTTTGAGCTGAAAAGGGCGTGTGTTGAGGTCCACTGACTCAATATGGTCGAAGACCACCTGCGCATCAAAGCGCTCCACATGTTCCTGCATCTGCTGCATTAATTGCGGGCCCTGCAGGTCGGCGCTGCCGCCGGGCCAGTTTTCAACTTCGGTAGTGGTGGTCAATTGTCCACCCTGTTGTATACCAGTGATCACCACTGGTTTCAGGTTCGCGCGGGCGGCGTATACTGCGGCGGTGTAGCCAGCGGGGCCGCTACCGAGGATTATCAGACGGTGGTGTTTCGTGTCGCTCATGGAGTTGCTTCCTGCTCTTTGTAGTCAATCTGGAGTCGCCGTGAAGGCGGCCAATTCGTTCTGTATTGGGGCGGACTATGTTACTTTAAAGGTCGCCTCGCGACAAAGATCAGGGGCATTTTAAATAAACCGTATAACCTTTTGAAATAACAGACAAATGAGTGCACAATTACTTCTTGCTATGAGCGCGATAGCGGTGTGCAGCACCGACAATTCAGCGCTCTACACACACCGCAAGGACAAACAAGGCCGTGCCCGACAGTTCTAATACAGATAGCTACATCGGCTCACGATTTCGCGAGGGCGCATTTATCGGTGTGACAGCGGTATGCGTCTACCTGTTAATGGCCTTGCTCACTTACAGTATTCGCGATCCGGGGTGGTCTGCCACCGGCAGCGGTGCGCCTATCAGTAATCTGGGTGGCCCCACGGGTGCCTGGCTGGCTGACGTGTTTTTTTCGCTGGTGGGGTATGCCGCCTACCTGTTCCCCCTGTTACTCGCCTATCGGGCCATTGTGCTGTTACTGCAACGCCAACCGGAGCGGGGCTTCGACTGGACAACATTCGGAATCCGGGCGCTGGGCCTGGTGTTGGTGATGATTGCCGGTACATCGCTTGCGGCGTTGAATGACACCGGCACGTCCGCGCTACCACAGGGCGCCGGTGGCATTCTGGGCCAATCTATCAGCAGCGGCTTTACCGTTGCATTCAGCGCCGTCGGCAGCCGCCTTATATTGCTGGCAATCTTTCTGTTCGGGATGACAATTTTTACCGACCTCAGCTGGTTGGCGCTGCTCGAAAAGCTCGGTGGCTGGAGTATTGCGGCCTACGCCGCGGTGCGGGCACGCTCTCAAACCTGGCTTGCCAATTTCAACGATGCACGCAAGCGCGAAAAAGCAGTGGAAGCGCGCAAAATTGTCATCACTGAGCACGTGGAAAAAGGCAAGCAGCGCAAGCCGCCTAAAATCAAGTCACTGAAGGCGCCCATAGAAAAAAGCGATCGCATAGAGCGAGAGAAGCAACAGACGCTGTTTGAAGCCCCCGCCACGGGTGATTTACCGCATCTGGAACTATTGGATGAATCCGTGAAGGATCCCGATAAAGGTTTCTCCAAAGAGGCGCTGGAAGGTCTGTCTAAATTGCTGGAACTGAAATTGCTGGATTTCGGTATATCAGCAGAGGTGGTTGCGGTGTATCCCGGGCCTGTGGTCACGCGTTTTGAACTGCAGCCCGCGCCCGGTGTCAAAGTGTCACGTATTTCCAACCTGGCCAAGGATCTGGCGCGCTCGCTGGCCGTCATCAGTGTGCGGGTGGTCGAAGTCATTCCCGGCAAGTCCGTGGTGGGCATCGAAATACCCAACGAAGATCGCGAGATCGTCAATTTTCGGGAAGTGCTCGCGTCCAAGACATTCGAGCAGTCCAAGTCACCGCTGACACTGGCGCTGGGCCACGATATTTCGGGGCAGCCGGTGGTCGCCGATTTGGCGAAGATGCCGCATCTGCTGGTCGCCGGTACCACCGGTTCGGGTAAATCTGTCGGCGTAAACTCCATGTTGTTGAGCCTGCTGTTCAAATCGGGCCCGGCGGATGTACGCCTGATTCTGGTGGATCCCAAAATGCTTGAGCTGTCCGTCTACGACGGCATCCCGCATTTGCTGACACCGGTTATTACCGATATGAAGGATGCCGCCAACGGGCTGCGCTGGTGTGTAGCGGAGATGGAACGCCGCTACAAACTGATGGCGGCACTGGGCGTTCGCAACCTGGCTGGTTACAACCGGAAGGTCGAAGATGCAGTCAAGGCGGGGACGCCGATTCCAGACCCCACCTGGAAGCCCGATCCGATGTTTGCAGAAACGGACGAGGAGCAAACGCCGCCCGATCTTGAAAAGCTGCCCAGTATTGTCGTCGTGATTGACGAGTTTGCCGACATGATGATGGTTGTCGGTAAAAAAGTAGAGCAGTTGATCGCTCGTATCGCGCAGAAAGCGCGCGCCGCCGGCATTCACCTGGTCCTGGCGACGCAGCGCCCCTCAGTGGATGTTATCACCGGTCTGATCAAGGCCAACGTGCCCACACGCATCGCGTTTCAGGTCTCCTCAAAAATTGATTCACGCACCATTCTGGATCAGGGCGGCGCGGAACAATTACTGGGGCACGGCGATATGTTGTATCTGCCACCGGGTAGCGGCGTTCCCAACCGTGTACACGGTGCATTTTGCAGTGACGATGAAGTGCATCGCGTCGTGGCGGACTGGAAGCGCCGCGGAGAGCCCCTGTACATCGATGGTCTGCTTGATGAGGGCAGCAACACTGCGGTGACGCCCGGCGAACTGCAGTCTGAAAGCGCCGATCAAAACGATGAAAGTGACGCCCTGTACGATGAGGCGGTGTACTACGTGACCGAAAGTCGCCGCGCCTCGATATCTTCCGTGCAGCGCAAGCTGCGAATTGGTTACAATCGCGCGGCCCGCCTGATTGAGGCCATGGAGGCGGCGGGTGTTGTCTCTGACATGGGTACTAACGGCCAGCGTGAAGTGCTGGCACCGCCGCCTCGCGAATCCTGACCTCGCAACTGGAACGACAATGAAAAAATATCTTCTTACCTTTTTTCTGGTGCTGTTGCCGCTGACAACGTACGGCCAGTCTGGCAGCGGTGTCGATGCATTGATCACCGCACTGGAGCCTGTCAAACGTTTGCAGGGAAGCTTTACGCAACGCCAGTACGCACAGGATGATACCCTGCTGGCTGAGTCCAGCGGCACATTTCTCCTGTTGCGTCCGGGGTATTTTGCCTGGGAAATAGTCAGCCCGGATCAGCAGATCATTATCGCCGGACCAGAGTTTATCTGGCATCACGATCGCGATCTTGAGACTGTCACACGCCGCCCTGTAACGACCAATACCGACATGATGCCACTGCAAATTCTGGGGGGGGATGAATCTGCGCTGCGTGAAAAATTCGATATCGTGCAGACGACTGACGGCGCATTTCAGCTCACACCGCTCGCCACCGGCGTGGGGTTTAAGCAACTCACGCTATTGCTGGATGGCGCGCAGATAACCGGCATGGTGATAGTGGATAATCTGGATCAGCGTATCGAAATCGAGTTCACAGATCTGGACAGCGAGAGTGAGCTTACCAGCGAGGATTTTGCGTTCACGCCACCACCGGACGCCGATCTCTTCTACTATGACGAATGATCTGTTCGGTGCACCGCCATCTCCTGTAGATAACACCGTCAATGCCAGCGGGTACCAGCCGCTCGCCGCCAGATTGAGACCCCGCACACTGTCTGACTACGCCGGTCAGAGTCATATTCTTGGGCCCGGTAAGCCCCTGCGTCAGGCTATCGATACCTGTCAGTTACACTCCATGATCTTCTGGGGGCCTCCCGGCGTCGGCAAAACAACCCTGGCACGCATTGCGGCGGGCCATGCCAATGCACATTTTATCCAACTGTCCGCGGTGTTAAGTGGCGTTAAGGATATTCGCGAGGCGATCGCCCAGGCGCGGCTGCATAAGAAACAGGCACGCGATACCGTGCTGTTCGTAGACGAAGTCCATCGTTTCAATAAGTCGCAACAGGATGCCTTCCTGCCGTATGTGGAGGACGGCACTGTCATTTTTATCGGAGCGACAACGGAAAACCCTTCATTTGAGTTGAATAACGCTTTGCTCTCGCGCGCGCGGGTTTACAAATTACGCCAGCTTGAGCCGGCAGAGCTGGAAGCTGTGTTGGAGCGCGGAGTAGGGGAGCTGGAGCACAGCATCACGGTTGATGAGGGTGCGCTGGCTCTGATTGCAGCACAGGCTGACGGCGATGCACGCAAAGCACTGAACCTGCTGGAACTCGCTGCGGATCTGGCAGAGGCGGGGCGGATTACAGAGAAAACCCTGGAGGAAGTATTACAGGCATCGCTGCGACGCTTTGATAAGGGTGGCGATTTGTTCTATGACCAGATCAGTGCGCTGCACAAGGCCGTGCGCGGCAGTGCGCCGGATGCCGCTCTGTACTGGTTCTGCCGCATGCTGGACGGTGGATGCGACCCGTTATATATCGCCCGGCGTGTGGTGCGCATGGCCAGTGAAGATATTGGCAATGCCGATCCCCGGGCTCTGACGCTGGCGCTTGATGCCTGGCAGGTACAGGAGCGTCTGGGCAGTCCAGAGGGTGAGCTGACCATTGCGCAGGCCATCATATATCTGGCCTGTGCCGCCAAGAGTAATGCTGTCTATACCGCTTACAAGGCGGCCAGAGCCGATGTTGAACAGGCGGGTACAGACGAGGTGCCGCTGCACTTACGTAACGCGCCAACTTCCCTGCTCAAGGGCATGGACCACGGTGCTGAGTACCGCTACGCTCACGATGAAGACGGAGGTTATGCGGCGGGCGAAAACTATTTCCCCGAAGCGTTGCAGAACCGGCAGTACTATTTTCCGGTGGATCGCGGGTTGGAGCAGAAGATCCAGGAAAAACTCAAATACCTGCGGGAGCGGGACAAAACCAGTACAATACGCCGCTACAAGTAAACCGGTTTCACGCGCATGAAGTACGTTTTATTTATCGCACTGGGAGGAGCCACAGGCGCGGTGTCGCGCTATCTGCTCGCGACCTGGCTGCACAGTCTGTGGGAGGGACGGTTTCCCATCGGCACGCTGGCCGTCAATGTGCTGGGCTCCTTCACTATCGGTGTGGTGTACGTGTTATTGGTAGAAAAGCAGTTTATGCATGCGAATTGGCAGGGTGTGCTGATGGTTGGATTCCTGGGTGCATTCACCACCTTCTCGACCTTTTCGCTGGAGACCATCACGCTTTTTGAAGGGGGCCATCTGGCTCAAGCAGCGGGGTATATGATCGGCAGTGCGGTAATCTGCGTGGTTATGGCTGGCCTCGCTATACAGTTGACTCGGGCGTTCGTATAAACGGCCCCGTTTTCGTTAGATATTTGGTACAGGAACTTCAGGATGTTGGAATTAAAGGCGGTCAGACAGGATCCGCAAGGCGTCAGTGACGCGCTCAAGGCACGTGGTTTTGAGTTTGATGTTGCGCATTTCACGGCGCTGGACGCCCGGCGTAAGCAGGCAGACGTCGACAGCCAGAACCTGTTGGCAGAGCGCAAAAGCGCGTCTAAAAAAATCGGTGCTCTGGTGGGGCAGGGCGTCAGTGTGGAGGACGCCAAAGCGCAGGTTAACGTCACGCTGCAGAAGATTGCAGAGCAGTTGGATGCGCTGACTGAAGAAGCCAGGCAGGCGCAGGCTGAAATAGAAGAGCTGCTGCTGGGTGTTCCCAATGTGCCGGTAGCAGAGGTGCCGCCTGGTACCAGCGAAGAAGACAATCAGGAGGTTTTGCGCTGGGGCGAGCCGACAGAATTCGACTTTCAGGTTAAGGACCACGTTGAATTGGGCGAGGGATTGCAACTTCTGGACAGCGAGATGGCCGGCAAAATAACCGGCTCGCGTTTTACCGTGATGTACGGCGCTATGGCGAGAATGCACCGCGCCCTGACGCAGTTTATGTTGGATTTGCATGTACAGGAACATGGCTACGAAGAAGTCTATGTGCCGTATATCGTCAACAAGGAGTCTCTGTTAGGTACCGGCAACCTGCCGAAGTTTGAGGCGGACCTGTTTAAACTGCGCGCAGATCAGGATCTTTACCTGATTCCGACAGCGGAAGTGCCGGTGACCAATATTGCGCGCGATAGAATATTTGAGGATGCCGAACTCGGGCCAGATGGCGTCAAGTTCGCCTGCCACACGCCGTGCTTTCGAAGCGAAGCGGGCAGCTACGGCCGTGATACCCGGGGCATGATTCGACAGCATCAGTTTGAAAAAGTCGAACTCGTGCAGTTCGTGCGTGCGCCGCAATCAATGCAGGCGCTGGAACAGCTTGTCGGACACGCGGAAACGGTATTGCAACGTCTCAAGTTACCCTATCGCAAGGTCATTCTGTGTGCGGGTGATCTCGGCTTCTCTTCACAGAAAACCTACGATCTCGAGGTCTGGTTGCCGGCCCAGAATACATACCGGGAAATTTCTTCCTGTAGTAGCTTTGGCGATTATCAGGCTCGCAGAATGCAGGCGCGATGGCGCAATCCCGCCACCGGCAAGCCAGAGCTATTGCACACACTGAATGGGTCTGGCCTCGCTGTGGGGCGCACCCTGGTGGCTATTCTGGAAAATTTCCAGCGCGCCGATGGCCGTATTGCTGTTCCCGACGCGCTGCAACCCTATATGGGTGGCGTCAGCGAACTGGGAGGGTAAACCCTGGAGTTTCTACCTGTTTGTCTGCGGCTTGCCGATACGCCCGTCCTGTTGGTGGGCGGCGGTGCGGTAGCGACGCGTAAAGCGCGGCTGCTGCTGCGCGCAGGCGCCACTTTGACAGTGGTTTCGCCAGAAATCAGTCGCGAACTGCAAGCGATGTTGGGTGAACACAATGGCGTCTGGCAGCGGGGGCGTTATCAGGAAAGTGATCTTCACAGTGCCCATCTCGTTGTCGCGGCAACGCCTGATACATCCGTAAACGAACAGGTTTACAACGATGCGACACGCCAGTCGAAGCTGGTAAACGTGGTCGATGCGCCGCACCTGTGCACGTTTATTTTTCCGTCCATCGTTGACCGGGACCCGCTACTGATTGCCATCAGTAGTAGCGGAACCAGTCCGGTACTGACGCGCATACTGCGACGCAAAATAGAGGCCATGGTGCCCGCTGCTTACGGGCGGCTGGCGAGCTTTGCCGGACGTTTTCGCCAGTTGGTGAAGGACAAGATCCCCTCGGAAGGGCCCCGTCGATTATTCTGGGAGCAGACCTTGGAGGGTACCATTGCCGAGCAGGTTCTGGCGGGGCGCGAAGAGGAGGCCGAGCGACAACTGCATGCCCGATTGGGCGATACAGAGGCACTGCACAGCGGGGAAGTGTACCTCGTCGGTGCGGGCCCCGGTGATCCGGATCTGCTCACATTCAAGGCCGCCAGGCTTTTGCAGAGTGCCGATGTCGTGCTTTACGATCGTCTCGTCTCCGCGGCGATTGTCGATATGGCACGTCGTGATGCCGAGCGTATCTATGTTGGTAAGCGCCGCGCTGACCACAGTGTGCCGCAAACAGAAATCAACCAGCTGCTGGTGGATCTGGCGCAGCAGGGCAAGCGCGTTGTGCGACTCAAAGGTGGCGACCCCTTTGTGTTCGGTCGCGGAGGGGAGGAAATCGAATTACTGGCGAAGCACCGAATTCCCTTTCAGGTCGTGCCGGGTATTACGGCTGCCAATGGCGCCGCCTGCTATGCTGGTATCCCGCTGACGCACCGGGATCATGCGCAATCGGTGCGCTTTGTGGCGGGTTATCTCAAAAACGATACCGTGGAGCACGACTGGACGTCGTTTCAGTCCACCACCGAAACTCTGGTATTTTATATGGGGTTGCTGGGGCTGCCGGTGATCTGTGCCCAGCTACAGGCACATGGACGCTCACCTGACACACCGGTGGCCCTGGTCGAACGCGGCACGACACTGGAGCAGAAAGTGCTGGTGGGAACACTGGCAAACATGGAAGAGAAAGTCGCACAGGCCCAGCCCGCGGCGCCCACGCTGATTATCATCGGCGATGTGGTGCGCCTGCACGAGAGCCTATCCTGGTTTGGACAGGCCGCTACAGAATGATCAGCGAGCGCTTTCCTTTTCCTGATTCAGCGCGATGCCTCGCTGACTCAGCAGCAGGGCATCGATAAGTACATGACCTGCTTCCTCGAGGAGAACGTCATCGGCTTCCTCCTCTTCTTTCTCCTCCTCTGAATCAATGCCGGCAAGCTCGTCTTCTTCGAGAGCTTCTTCATCTTCATCTTCCAGCGATGTCAGCAGTTCTTCGCCGGTGGCCTTACGGCGTTTGTTCTCGATGCTCAGGGCCTTGGCTTCCTGGCTGTCGCGCAGTGCGATTCGCTCAGATTCCTTCAGCGGCAGTTCCTTGATTTTCCTGGTTTGCTGGGCGAGAGCGACCTGATCCTCCAGGTAGATGAAATCCGGATTGTGGCCACTGCGCTCATCAAATTGTGATTGGATGGCGGGGAGGAGGGCAGCCAGATCACCGTAATCGCTGTGTCGTATCGGACTGATATTATCCCAGCTCAACGCGTGATCGAGGGAGCTTTCACCTATTTCTTCAGTGTCATAAAGAGAGGGAAAAACAATATCCGGCACTACGCCACGGTGTTGTGTGCTCTCACCGGATATTCGGTAAAATTTGCTTTCCGTTATCTTCAACTGGCCTTCGGTCAGAGGTATCAGTGTTTGCACGGTACCTTTTCCGAATGATCGATCACCGACGATAATGGCGCGTTGATAGTCCTGCATCGCACCAGCGAAAATCTCGGACGCAGATGCACTCAGACGATTCACCAGCACAACCAAGGGCCCATCGTAGTAGGGGCTTTTCAGGCGCTTACCATCGCGCCAGACGCGTCGCGAAGAGTGGCGGATCTGCACTGTTGGGCCGTATTCAATAAATAGACCGGTGAGTTCATTTGCCTCCTGTAGGGAGCCTCCGCCATTGTTTCGAAGATCGATAACGATGCCATCGACACCCTCATCCTGGAGTTCCTGCAGTAAAACTTTGACATCCCTGGTCGTGCTTTTATAGTCCTTTTCGTTGCGTCGCATCGCGTCGAAATCAATATAAAAAGCGGGGATATCGATCACGCCCACTTTGACGATGTCGTCGCCATTAGGGATTTCGAGAATTTTCTTCTGCGCAGACTGCTCTTCGAGTTTTACTTTATTGCGCACAATGGTGATGACTTTGCGCTCGTCAGTAGACTTGGATTTTGCCGGAATCACTTCGAGGCGCACCACGGTATCTTTCTTGCCGCGAATCAACTCGACGACTTCATCCAGTCGCCAGCCGATCACATCTTCCAGAGGGCCATCTTCACCCTGGCCGACAGCGACGATACGGTCCGCAGGGTGTAATTCACCCTGTTTGTCGGCCGGGCCTTTTGCCACCAGGCTGCTCACTTTGGTGTATTCGTCTTCCATCTGCAGCACGGCGCCAATGCCTTCCAGCGACAGGCTCATATTGATATTGAAGTTTTCGGTGGAGCGCGGTGACAGGTAGTTGGTGTGCGGGTCGTACAACTCAGTCAAGGCGTTGGCGTAGATCTGGAATACGTCCTGATTGTTGTATTGCGTTACACTTTTCAATTGCCGTTTGTAGCGCTTTTCCAGTGTAGGAACGATTTCGTCCTCGGGCTTGTCAGCCAGCTTCAGGCTGAGCACCTGATTTTTCAGTTGTTTGCGCCAACGATCATCCAGCTCTTGCTGGGTTTTGGCCCACTGGCGGCTTTCAGTGTCCAGTGAAATAGTCTCATCGACCGTAAAATCCATCGCGGCTACGGCATCTGGCAAGGTATCAATTGTGGTGTTGAGGCGATCCTGTAAGCGCTGGTGAAAGCGATTGAAAATGGCAAAACCGGCGTCCAGTTTTCCCTCCTTCACCTGATCGTCCATCACAGTACGATACTGCTCGAACTCCTCGATATCGGAGGCCAGGAAAAACATTTTGCCACTGTCCAGACTGTCGATATAGCTATCGAGGTGCTCGGCGGACAGTTCGTCATCGTAGTCGAGCTTGGCGTAGTGACGATCCTGGAGTTGCTCAACGAGTTCTATCACCGTGTCGCGCTGTGCCGGCGAGTACTCGATCAGGCTCCACGCGGGTAGGGCCTGTGAACTCAGAAGAAGTGCGGTTGCGGCGAGGCCAAAGGTGCTCTGTATGTAACGTAAAGGATTCAAAATAATCGTACCTGATCTAGGCGCTGCGGGTATTTCAAGCATCGCTCCTTGCGGGTGGAGTGTACAAAGCTATTGAGTGCGTAATTCGCATAAAGTTCATTAGGCTCAGGGCCGGATTTATGGACGAGACCACCGTATACCACTTATACATCAACAGCTTGTCAAGTATAGGTTATAGCCAATGCCAAATATATAGCCAGCGCAATCATTGAAAAAGTCCAAATCCGTCACAGATGGATGGATAGATTGATTGAAAGTAGCAATAATGACAGTATGAATGCCAATAAATGGCCATTGCCTTGTCTTCAATCTCTATCTGTTTGAGCTCTACCTGTCCCGGAGGCCGCTACAATGCATGTTGACTATATTATGTACGGCAGCGAACACTCGCTGTTTTCCGGTAAGGTACGCGCGTATCTGCGTTACAAGGGTTTGAACTGGGAAGAACGACCCGCTACCCGGGACGTCTACCTCAATACGATTGTACCCAATATCGGTGCGCCTATTATTCCTGTACTGGAAACAGCAGGCGGGGAATATGTGCAGGACACAACCGATATTATCGATTACCTGGAAGCGCGACACCCACAGGCATCGGTGTATCCGACGACGCCGCGACAGCGTCTTGTGGCTCTTTTACTGGAACTCTACGCCGATGAGTGGCTGGTGATTCCTGCAATGCACTACCGGTGGAGTGTGCTGGATCAGCAGCACGATTTCATCATGTCCGAATTTGGCAAGCTCAGCTCACCTGAGGCGAGCTACGAGGAACAGATTGCCGCAGGGGCGAAAATCTCCAGGGCCTTCAGCGGTATGGTGCCGGCATTGGGTATTACCGAGGAGACAATCCCGGGTATCGAGGCGACTTACCTCGCCTTCCTCGATCAACTAGATCGCCATTTTGCCCGCTTCGATTTTTTGCTGGGTTCCCGTCCGAGTATCGGGGATTTTGGGTTGATGGGGCCGCTTTACGCTCATCTGGGGCGAGACCCTGTTCCCAGGGCGCTGATGGAAAAGCGTGCGCCGCATGTCTACGCCTGGGTTGAGCGTATGAATAATCCGCAACCGTTAACCGGGGAGTTCCTCGCGGATGATGTTATTCCCGATACGCTGCTGCCCATTCTGGCGACTATGTGCAAAGATCAATTTCCCGATGTGCTGGATGTCATCGAGCACAATTGTGCCTGGTTAGAGGCGAATCCGGGGGGCAGTATCCCGCGGTTTCACGGTATGCATCGTTTTACCTCTGGAGCGGCTGTCGGAGAACGCTGCATCAGCAGCTACGCACAGTGGTTGTTCCAGCGGGCATGGCATCACTATCAGTCGCTGACGGGTGATGACAGGGCGGCAGCCGATACATTACTGGGCGGCGTGGGCGGTCTGGCAGCAATGAATGTTGAGCTTCGCCACTGGGTTGAGCGTCGACCGGGGCAGTTGGAGCTTGTCGAGGGGAAGATGCCCCATATGCAGTCTTGATAGAGGAGAAAATAAAATGAAATTTGGTCTCGTACCTGTGAACGTCGGAGTCAAGAGTATTGAGCAAACGATCGGCCTTGCGCAATTGGCAGAGTCTGTCGGCATCGAGTCCGTGTGGACATTCGAGCATGTGATGGTGCCGGTAAACTATGCCTCCAAATACCCCTACAACGCCGACGGCAAGATGGGCGCAAACCCGGACACCAATTTTGTTGACCCGCTTATTGCGCTGACCGCCGTGGCGGCCAATACCCGTACTCTCAAATTGGGTACTGGCGTTAATATCGTATCCCAGTCCAATCCACTGCTGCTGGCCAAACAGGCTGCCAGTCTGGATTTCGTATCGGGCGGGCGTTTTATGCTGGGCGCAGGCATCGGCTGGTTGCGTGAAGAATTTGATGCCATGGGTGTGCCATTTGAGCGTCGTGGCGCGCGGTTCGACGATTATATGGTCGCTATGAAAAAGGTCTGGTCAGGCGACGTGGTAGAACACCAAAGTGACTTTCTTAACTGGACGGGCTTCAAGAGCTACCCTGTTCCCAGTGGGGCCAATGGCGTCCCGATTGTCATCGGCGGCGTCAAGGGCAAAATCTACGAGCGCGTCGCGGCGCATGGCGACGGTTGGTTTCTTCCCGTTGACAATGCCGCTGCACTGACGGAAAAGCTGGCGCCTTTGGCCGCAGCGTGTGCAGCCGTGGACAGAGATCCTGCCAGTGTTGAAATCTCCTGTATGTGGGATATGCAGGGCGGTCTGGACGCTATCAAGGCCTTTGAGGATGCAGGCGCATCCCGCATCATCGTGCCCTTGTTGGCGCTGGGTAAAGACCCCGCTGCGGGTATTTCAACGTTTGCCGAGACTATTATCGCCAGATGTTAAAGCCTGTTTGATTGCTGGCCGTGGGCGCTCGCTCAGCTGCATTCTTTATTCATTGCAGCCAGAGCGTGTCTGCGCACGGCCAGTTTATTGGCGGCATACACCGACTGTGGCAGTTGCGAGAGTTTTTCGGCGATTTCCAGCGCTCTTGAAGTGAGTTCATGCGCTTCTACGACCTCGTCGAGGAGGCCCATCGCAACGGCCTGGTCGGGTTCAAAGACTTCAGCTTGAATAGCCACACGGGTGATATGTTGCGGCGGCACGCGTGAAGCGGTCAGCTCCAGCATGGTAAGAGGCACCTCCATACCGATTGCAGTTTCCGGCAGGGTGATTTTATAGCTGCCGCGGGTACCGATTCGATTGTCGCAGGCCATAATAATAAAAGCACCCATCGCGATACCGTGGCCAGTGCAGGCCGCGATTAGCGGCAATGGAAAGCTGTAGAGTCTTATCAGGAGTTGCATCCCTTTTGACACCAGTGCCAGTCCAGCTTCCGGGCCTTTTTTGAACTCGCCCAGATCAAAGCCTGCTGAAAACATGCCGTCACGTCCACTGAGAATAACCGCAGATGCTTTTTGATTCTCTGCCCGGTCCAGTGCGTCATTGATACTGTCGATAAACGCGGGACTAACCACATTGGCTTTGCCGTCGTCGAAAGTGACAATTGCGATATTGTTCTGTAGTTCGTAATTCATTGTCATGATCTCCATAGTGCGATGGTGAAACTGAATCAGCGTTAGCGGTGCGTTGCAGACAGCAGTCTTGCAAACAAATGACATATATGGTGTCATTAAAGGCAGGGTCGCGCAAGCGCACGGCGATCGACAGACAACCACGGTGAAACCGATAACTATGACCGACAAGGAAGTGAAAGCGGCACCCGATGGACGGCGCTTGCGCAGTGAGCGCAGTCGGCAGGCCATCATCGACGCCATGTTGGAACTCGTGGAAGAGGGGACCCTTGTGCCCACTGCACAACAGGTATCGGAGCGCGCAGGGGTCGGCATTCGTTCGGTATTCAGGCATTTTTCCGATATGGAAAGTCTGTTCGCCTCGGCCGACGTCATCATTAGAAAGCAGTATCAGGGGTTGTTTGGCGGCGGTGATCGCGAGGGTACGCTTGAGGAACGTGTGCTGCACGCAGTGGAGCAGCATGCCCTGGCTTATGAGGCGATAGGAAAACACTTTTTGACGACTAAAGCGCAGCTATGGCGCTATCCGATACTGCGAGAACAGTATGCCCGTGCGCAGCGTCAGTTGCGCAAGGATCTCGATGACTGGTTGCCTGAACTGCAAGATATGCCTGCCGATGATCGCGAACTGGTCGACTCGGTAGCATCGTTTGAACACTGGAACAGACTGCGAGAACTTCAGGGTCTGAACAAGAAAACCGCTGTTCGCCTGACGACCAAATTGATGAACAAACTCATTCTCAGCACCTGAGCGCACGATAAGCACGAGGATTGACGCATGATTGAACTGTATACAGCCGCCACACCAAACGGGCACAAGGCGTCCTGCACGCTGGAAGAACTCGACATACCTTATGAAGTTCACGCGATAGACCTGTCCAGCGGCGCGCAGCGCAGTGACGCGTATCTGGCGATTAATCCCAATGGCCGAATCCCTGCGATCGTGGACAAGTCAGCGAATGATCTCGCGGTGTTCGAGTCCGGTGCCATCATGATATATCTGGCCGAAAAGGCAGGGCGGCTGATGCCCACAGATAGTGCAGGGCGTGCTCGCGTGATGCAGTGGTTGATGTTCCAGATGGGTGGTATCGGCCCGATGATGGGTCAGGCCAACGTGTTCTTCCGTTACTTTCCGGAGAAGATTCAACCTGCTATCGACCGCTACCAGAATGAATCCCGGCGTCTGTTTGAGGTGCTCGATCGACGATTGGGCGAAAGCGAATGGTTGGCGGATGATTATTCTATTGCCGATATTGCCAACTGGTGTTGGGTCAGAACCTACAAGTGGTCGGGCGTATCTCGGGATGGTCTGGACAATCTTGATCGCTGGCTCTGTGCGATGAAAGAGAAACCTGGATTGCGTCGCGGTATTGAGGTGCCGGTAAAAGTAGACAATATTCTGGAAGATAAAGAGGCCGCCACTGCGTTTGTCGAGCAGGCCGGGAAAATGGTCCAGCGCTAGCGTATGGCAGAGCAATTCAAGGAGCAAGGTGGTGCGGCCACCATGGATCCCAACGCTTTGCTGCGCTGGGTGACATCATCACTGATGACCTATCTGTCGGGTGCACAACGGCTCAACAAACGGCGCGCCAAGGCGGAAAAGGCACGGGTCAAATCCGGTAGTGCGCATGTTGTAGAGTACTTTCACCAGGTAGAAGACGGCTATAGCCACCTCGCAGCACAGGTTCTTCAGTCTCTCGCCTCTCGATACGATATTGAACTTGTGTGTCACCTGGTGCCGGGGCCACAGGGTAAGAATGTCGCCGAGCCAGAACTGCTGTTACAACTGTCGCGCTACGATGCGTTTCATGTAGCCGGCGAATACGGACTGGCATTTCCCCGCCACGATAAACCCTTGGCTCCCGAGCTGGTAAAACGTGCGACCGCCATTCTGGCCGCGCAGGACAACCAGGGTTTTATCGAGCGCGCCGCAGCGATCGGCCGCGCAATGTGGGCAGGGGACGAAGCTGCGCTTGAGCAGCTCGCGGACGAATACGGCCGCGCCACGGATGCGACAGTGAGCCTTAAACTGGCTGCCGGCCAGGAGCGCCGTGATGCGCTCAAGCATTATTCCGGTGCTATGTTTTACTATGGCGATGAGTGGTATTGGGGTGTGGATCGCCTCTATCACCTTGAGCAGCGGTTTGCCGCGCTTGGTATCGACAAAAAACCTGCGGAGCCGCTATTGGTGCCAAGGCCCGAAATCGAAGCGCCTGTGTTTAAAGATAACGGCAGTTTGACGCTGGAGATCTATCCATCGCTGCGCAGTCCCTACACTGCGATCAGTTTTGACAGGGCCGTTCAGCTCGCCCGTGATACCGGGGTGAATCTAGAGGTACGCCCGGTACTGCCGATGGTGATGCGCGGCGTACCCGCGACCCGCCAGAAAGGCATGTACATATTCTGGGATACAGCGCGCGAAGCTCGGGCAGCAGGAGTCCCCTTTGGCAATTTCTACGATCCTATTGGTAACCCTGCCCGCAACGGCTACTCACTGTTTTCGTGGGCACAGGAGCAGGGCAGGGGAATCGAACTGATCAGTGCATTTCTGCGCTGTGCGTTTGTCCAGGGCGTCAATATCAACAAGGAAAAGGGACTGCGCGAAGTTGTTGAACAAGCCGGGCTGGATTGGAGTAAGGCGCAGCAGATCGTAGGGCAGCCGGGTTGGGAAGAGGCGTTGGAATCCAACCGTTTATCGATGTACAAATCGGGCCTGTGGGGCGTCCCCAGTTTTCGCCTGCTGGATGCCTCCGGTAAGGAAATACTCGCACTGTGGGGGCAGGACAGGTTGTGGCTGTTTGCCCGCGAAATTCAACGACAACTGGCGGCGCGCCAAGCTACACAGTAAACGCCCCGGTGTGGGTCAACGTCACTTTCCGTTTGAGTGACTTTCAGTAAATTGAGTGCAGGAAACCCCTATGTCAGAACGCTACGTCCATGCTAACGGAATCAAACTGGCATACGATGAATTTGGCCAACCGGGTCAACCGGTCATCCTATTGATAATGGGGCTGGGCACCCAGATGATCGCCTGGCCGGAGGCCTTTTGCCAAGCCCTGGCTATGCGCGGATACCGCGTGATACGTTTCGACAATCGAGACATCGGGCTGTCCGAGAAAATGGAGGGTGGGCGCCTGCCTCATGTACTTAAAATGGCGGCATTCTCACGCTTCAATCTGCCCCTGAACGTGCCTTACAAATTACAGGATATGGCACAGGATGCGGTTGGTTTGATGGATGCTCTGGATATTGACGCAGCGCATATCGTCGGGGCCTCTATGGGCGGCATGATTGCTCAGCTGGTGGCCGGCCACTTTCCTTTCAGGGTGTTGTCACTTACCTCTATTATGTCCAGTAGTGGTCGCAAAAACTTGCCGGGTGCAAAGCGCGAAGTTGCACTGCACATGTTGCGCAGACCAAAGCGCTCTGACCCCGAGGCGCTGCAGGAATACGCTATACGCACCTGGCGCTTAATTGGCAGTCCGGGGTATCAACCCAGCGACGCAGCACTGCGAGAGAAGCTGACTCGTAGTTTTGAACGCTCGTATTATCCTGCGGGCCATTCGCGCCATATGGCAGCCATTATGGCAAGCGGTGATCGTCTGGACGTGCTGAAGAAAGTCGTGGCTCCCACGTTGGTAATACACGGCAAGGATGATCCTCTGGTGCCGATGGAGGGCGGTATCGATACGGCTCGTCTGGTGCGGGGTGCGCGTCTGGAGTTGTTTGAGGGGATGGGGCACGATCTTCCGGAGCCACTGCTGCCGCAGTTTGTGGATATGATCTGCGAAACGGCAGCGCTAAGGTGTTGATAGTTTTCGCCACTTAAGCGGTATTTTTTACGCAGACGCCAAAGATGTGATGGGTGCTGCACTGGTTTGGTGGTTTCGGTAAACGACTACAAATATTGATAACCGCTCCACTGCTTTGCGGTTCCAAACCTATCCTCGCAGAACTGGTAGGTCTCCCGATAAAAACGGGCTATGTCACTCATAAGCTCAACGCTCAACGTGTCCACGTGCTTCTTGGTGACGTTCACCTTTTTATTTATATCTGGATTGAAGTCTGGCAATTCAAGGAAATCCTGCAGTTGTTGCAGGGTTTCCTTTTCAAAAAGCGTCTCGTAAATGCCATAGTAAATATTGTCTGAATCAAATACCGCTTCCAGGTTTTTTACCGTTTGCTCATATCGGGTGCGAAGTTCGCATTGGCGGCTGTTGTAATATGAAGCGAGTTCTGTCTGCTCTTTGGCAAGCGTTTTTGCCGGGTTCTTGTGCTCAACATCTTCGCGGTGCATTCTGAGCATGGACCAACACCGCTCAATTGGATCTCTCATTATGAAGATGATTTTCACGGTAAATCCACGGTTCTCAAGCCCTTGCTTGATTGCTCGAAACCCTGCAACGGGCAATGCACAATAAGTAGGCGTGATGTCACCAACAGCAATGGTTTTATCCGACTTGCTCCACAAGTGATCGAAGTAATCAAAATAACTTTGGGGATTGCGACAGAACTCCAGGAGTTTAAGCAGGTTGTCCTGCTTTTCCATGAGTACGCCCGATTGGATCTGTTGCTTTAGTTTGTCTATTTTATTCGTCAGAAAGGCGGAGCATTCTTCTACGTACAAGGCATCAAAAACATGATATTCCTTGCTGAAGCCCTTTCTCACAAATTGGCTGGCATTCAGTTGCGAATGCAACCAGGTCGTGCCGCCTTTCTGGCAGCCCACGCCCAAATAGAATAATTTCTTTTCCATATAAACCCTGGGTGAGCGTTTCCCCGATGTGAGTCATCGAGGAAACGTTTCTGCATTTAAAGTGCAGCTTGTATTCTCCAGTAGGTTATCGAAGCACTATGAACAGCAGGCGCTGAATCGCCGTTTATACGCGTTCGATTACCGTGGTGATACCCTGTCCAAGGCCAATGCACATGGTCGATACGCCCAGAGTAAGGCCGCGGTCTTCCATGATGTTCAGCAGAGAACCGGTGATGCGGGTGCCGGAACACCCGAACGGGTGACCCAAAGCAATCGCGCCGCCGTGAACATTCACCTTGTCTTCCATCTTCTCGAGCAGGCCCAGATCTTTCATTACGGGAATGGCCTGTGCGGCAAACGCCTCGTTCAACTCAACCATCTCAATATCATCGATGGTCAGGCCGAGTTTCTTGAGTGCTTTCTGAGTTGAAGGTACCGGGCCGTAGCCCATTATTGAAGGATCTACACCGGCTAGCGCCATGCCTTTTACTCTGGCTATCGGGGTCAGGCCCAGAGCCTTTGCCCTCTCTGCAGACATCATCAACATCGCGGAAGCGCCATCGGATATTTGCGAGGACTGGCCAGCCGTTACCGTGCCGCCCTGTGGGTTGAAAGAGGGCTTAAGTGCTGCCAGATCTTCCAGTGTGGTCTCGGGACGAATGGTCTCGTCGGCGGTGACAGAGATCAGCGCGCCGTTCTGATCGTGCCCGTCGATCGCAATGATTTCACGCTTGAACTTGCCTTCCACAGTGGCTTTATGGGCCAGTTGATGGGAGCGCAAGCCCAGCTTGTCCTGATCTTCCCGGCTGATGCCGTGCATCAGCGCCAGCATTTCTGCTGTCATGCCCATCATCCCGGCCGCTTTGGCCACGGAGCGGCCCATGCGTGGATTGATGTCGATGTTGGCCTCGTCCATCATCGGCAGGTGGCCGAGATGTTCGACACCGCCCACCAGATAGACATCGCCCACTCCGGCCATGATATTGGCTGCTGCGGTGTGCAGAGCAGACATGGACGAGCCGCACAGGCGGTTTACTGTCTGCGCGGGGATTGTGTGGGGCAGTTCTGCGTTGAGCAGAATAAGGCGCGCCAGGTTCATACCCTGTTCACCGCGCTGGATGACACAACCCCAGATAAAGTCATCGATTTCTGCCGGGTCCAGTGCCTGGTTGCGTGCCAGCATGCCATTGATCACTGCAGCAGACAGGTCGTCTGCACGTACATTGCGAAAACACCCGTTTTTGGAACGCCCCATTGCTGAACGGGCATAATCTACAATCACTGCATCTCTTGGATTCAAACTCACAGTATTTCTCCTTTAATTAGCCCGTAACTCAGTAGTAGGTTTCGCCGTTGGCGAGCATTTCCTGCATGCGTTCAGTCAACTCGTAGGCTTTGCCCAAATGAGCGAACTTTGCGGATGCCTCGGCGAGGTGGGCCAATCCCACGGTGTCCATCCAGCGGAAGATACCTCCGCGGAAAGGCGGGAAGCCTACTCCAAATAGCAGTGCAAGATCGGCTTCTGCGGGAGTGCCGACAATGCCTTCTTCGACGCAGCGTGCCATTTCGATAGCCATCGGCAGCATCATGCGTGCGATGATGTCTTCGCGTTCGAATTCAACACGATCTGCGACCACATCGCTGATCATGTTGTACACCTCATCGTTGACACTTTTTACCGGCTTGCCGCGCTTGTCTTCGCTGTATTCAAAGAAGCCTTTGTTGTTTTTCTGACCAAACCGACCCAGGTCGAACATCACCTCAGTCGCACTTTTGAAATCTGGTGCCATGCGATCCGGGAAGCCCTCAGCCATCACGTTGGCGGCATGTACGCCGGTGTCTATGCCGACAACATCCATCAGATAGGCCGGGCCCATGGGCCAGCCCCAACGTTCCATAACCTTGTCGACGGCCTGGAAGTCAGCGCCGTCACGCAGCAACATATTGAAACCACCGAAGTACGGAAACAGTACGCGGTTGACGAGGAAGCCAGGGCAGTCGTTAACAACAACAGCCTTCTTACCCATTTTGTTGGCGTAAGCGACAGTGCGGGCTACTGCTGTATCAGAAGTTTTTTCTCCGCGAATGACTTCCACCAGCGGCATGGCATGGACCGGGTTGAAGAAATGCATGCCGCAGAAGTTTTCCGGCCGCTTCAGGTTTTGCGCCAGGCGCGTGATGGAAATGGTTGAGGTGTTGGAGGCGAGCACCGTATCCTCGCTGATTTCCTGTTCCACTTCGGCGAGAACGATTCCTTTGACTTTCTCATTCTCAACTACCGCCTCTACGACGATATCGACATCTTCAAAGCCGGCGTAAGTCAGGGTGGGATCAATGCTGTTCAGAATACTGCCCATCTCGGATGCGCTCATGCGGCCGCGATCAACCCGCTTGGCCAGTAGCTTGGAAGCTTCAGACAATCCAAGGTCCAGGCCTTCCTGCGCGATATCTTTCATTTTGATCGGGGTGCCTTTATAGGCGCTCTGGTAGGCTATACCGCCGCCCATGATGCCGGCGCCGAGCACTGCTGCACGCTCAATTTTTTTGTCAGCCTGTTTTTCCCAACCCTTGGCTTTTTTGCCCAACAGCTGGTCATTCAGGAACACGCCGACCAGGGCGGCTGCAACAGGCGTGGTGGCCAGTTCAGCAAAGGCATTCGCTTCCACTTCCAATGCATCGTCAAGACTCATACTGCGCGCGGCTTCTATTACCTCGACCACCTTGACCGGAGCGGGGTAGTTTCTGCCAGCTTGCTGCGCCACCATCGCTTTAATGGTGAAGAACGACATCATGGCTTCGGTATCATTCAGCGGCAGCGGGCCGTGCTTGCGGGCGCGACGCGAGGCGTACTCAAGATCACCATTGATAGCGCCTTGAAGTGTTGCCAGGGTGACAGCGCGCAGTTCTTCAGGATTTGCGAGCGCGTCGACTGCGCCAGCTTTAAGGGCATCGGCGGGGCGTTTTTCAGCGCCGGTTGCCATCCACATTACTGCTTCGTCTACGCCGATAATGCGCGGCAGGCGGACTGTGCCACCCCAGGCTGGAAGGATGCCCAGTTTAGTTTCCGGCAGACCAATTTTCGCTGCGTTACTCATTACTCTGAAATCGCATGCCAGGCAGCACTCAAGCCCGCCACCCATGGCAAAACCATTGATGGCAGCCGCGCTGGGGTAGGGCAGGCTGGCAATACGGTTGAAGTTCTTGTTGTTGGTGGCAACGAAAGGTTTGATGTCTTCCTTGCTTGCCCCGAACAGGCTGGTGAATTCGGTTATATCTGCCCCGACAATGAATACAGGCTTGGCGCTGGTTACCAGCAGGCCCTTAATGCCGCTTTCAGCCTCCAATGCATCGAGGCCAGCAGTGAGGCTGGAGACAGTCGCATTGTCGAATTTATTCACTGATTCGCCTTGCAGGTCGAAGTTCAGCTCGGCGATATCGCCGTCCAGACGTTTTATCGTGAGCTGGTCACTCTGGTAGATCATATCGGTGTCCTGTGTCAGATTGGGGGATAAAGCCGCGGCGGATTATACCCAAAATTCGCTTCGAATGCCCGAAGTTGTCGCCGACGTATTATCCCGTCTGAATCTGGTGTCAACGGCGGGAGAAATCCAGCCCGGCCACTGTTTTCGCGACTTCACACAGATTTTCTAATAGTGAGACATCGTCAGCAAAACCGATATTGCCTTCGTCTTGTTGCGGGCTATACTGCGATAATGGACAGGCGCCTTATCTGCGGGCTCACAGGCTGTGGTGGTGGATGTAGGCAACCGGTGGCTGTGCAAGGCACCAACAGACGGAGTTCTATGCGTGAAAAAGCTTGGCAGAATACTAAGAAATTACCAGAGCTTCCTGAAATCACTGGTTAAAAAGCGCAAAAAGAAGAAAGATGACGATAACGACGACGATCCCTTTATCTATCCACTTTTCTAATCCGTAGAGCACTTTTAGTCTATGGTTAACAAGTGAAGCCTCGCATGGCTGAACGTGCGATGCCGTCGAAGGTTTACGGTCTCAGGCACTATGTTTTTCCGCGCGCCCCCGAAAGGCTTGATATTGCGAAGCGGTGGTGTCTGACCGATTCCAGAAAGGCTTATCGCAGACGTCCTCACCCCCTTTTTGGTAGGTGGTCTATCAAATACACCCTGAATCACCTCGGTTATCGATGTGCCGAGTTCGATCAAGACATCATAGCTGACCCTTCCTGTTTTAAACTCGTGGTGATTGGAGGCTCTGAAACATTCGGCGTTGGCCTCCCCGCAGACAAGCTCTATGTCAACCTGCTGGCCACCCGACTGGAGCACTTCACCGGGAAGAAAGTTATTGCCTGGAATATTGGCCTCCCGATGGCGGGTTCCAGCTTCATTTCGCGCATGCTTTATCCCATCATCGAATTGTTGTCACCTGACTTTCTATTTCTTAATTTCCCCGCGCACTCGGGATACCGTGAGTACTTTAATGACGATGAAGAAATATTTTTCTGCGAGCCAGGCGGGTTAGCACAGCGCCGCACAATAAGCCGCTTCTGGGACCCGGAAGCATCGAGAGTCGACAGGGCCCATCTGAGTCTGGAATCTGATTTTAACAACACAGTCAGTTTCTATAACGATTATTGCTACTGTGAGTTTTTGTGTGATTACCACGGCATAGATTGGCTTTACAGTGCGCCCGACATCGGCGGCGACACTGCGGCCGCCGTAAGTTTCACCCCCCGCAAACGGGTAGCGAGCAGGATTCATCAGTTTATGCAGGCTGGCGTATACGGTGAATCGGACGAAGACTTACTCGCGCGGGATTTTATTCATCCTGGGATCCTGCCCAACCAGCGTTTTGCGGATGCTGTTCTCGACGCTTACGTCGCGGGCTATAGTTCGGGGGGCCGGTTATGACCGTGCCGGCATCCGAGCAGCTGAGCCCGGCTGAGTTAATGCCGCTGTTCAGTTCTGTGGCGATCCCCTATACGGGGCATAGAGGGGCGCGAAAATGCAAATGGTTCGGTAGTGACAGTGAGCGTCACTACTTGAAAAATCCACACCCGAAGTTCGGGCCCGATGACATCGAGTATTCGTTCAACAGGCATGGGTATCGTTGTATTGAGTTTGATACAAGGGATACATTTGACAAAGATCACCTCCATCTCCTCACACTAGGGGAGAGCCATGCTCTTGGTATGGGCCTGCCCGAGGAGCTAACGTATGGGTACCTGGTTGCCCAAAAAATTCAGGCTCATACCGGGCGCCCGGTTCAGCATTGGAATCTTAGTCAGGGCGGGATAAGTGCAGAGTATATAGCGCGAATACTACCGACGGCATTAGCTGTTTTGCAGCCTGATTTTGTGATTTTGAATTTTCCGAATAAGCACCGGCGCGAGTATATTTTCGACGATGGTAACTACCTGACATGCGGCGATGGCGATCAGGTCGCAGGCAGTGTTTATACCGTGGACAGGCACGAAGCAGTCAAAAAGGCACACTTTGAACACGCTCACGAGGATTCCAACACGTTCAATCAATGGAAGTTATTTATCGTTTGTCAGAGACACTTACTGGCACACAAAGTGATGTGGGCCGCGCAGGCAGGTTTTGGCTTGCCCCAGCGATTCAATCAATATATTGCAATGCAGAACCTCTCACCCACACGAATCATGGCGATCGGGAAAGAGGCATACGAGGATAATCCCGGAATGTGGCTGGCAAGAGATGGCAAACACGCGGGGGTAGCTCCACATGCGGGTTTGGCAGATAACATCTACCAGTTGTTTGTCCGGGAATATACACAAGAGCTGGAGCAGTTGGCGGCCAGTCAATCGCAGCGGACAGGGTAAGTAACAGAAATGATGCTCTCGGATTTTGCAAAACCTGAGGTGTTGGAGTTCTACCGCTCCTTACCATTCAACGTACACGGAGACACTGAGCAGACTGTCAGAGCGATACGCTCAACGGATTCAGTTGTGAATTACCCCTGTCTGGTTCCGCTGCTTTCCAAGGGGACCCGTGTTCTAGAGATAGGCTGTGGAGGGGGCTGGATGAGTAATTGCATTGCGCATTATTACGGCGCTGATGTAACAGCGATCGATTTTAATGAAAGTGTGATCGAATACGCGCAGAGCATATCTGCAGCGATGGGGCTGGGTACACGCTTTCTTACATCTGATCTATTTTTGTATGCACCTGAAAAGTACTTTGACGTCGCCGTATCTCTGGGAGTACTTCACCATACAGGCAACGTGGAAGAGGCGATACGAAAAATCTGCCGAGACTTTGTTAAGCCGGGTGGTTACTTTTTTCTTGGACTCTATCACCACTACGGGCGACGTCCCTTCCTGCAACATTTTGAGAATCTAAGATCGGCCGGTGCCGACGAAGACGCGCTGTTTGCAGAATACCGGCGTCTTCACTCAAATTTAAGCGATGAGACACATTTGCGATCATGGTTTCGAGACCAGGTGTTACATCCGCATGAAACCCAGCATACCCTGCTGGAAACCAGCGAGGTGCTAACGTCCATGAATATGGAAATAGTATCTACTTCCATCAACAGGTTTCAGGCTATCGATAACATGAATGACTTGTTTGAACAGGAGAAACAGTTAGAACAGGTGTCTCGTGATCGTCTGGCATCCGGCTCATATTACCCGGGGTTCTTTGTGGTACTAGCCAGAAGATCTGACAATGGCTGAACGTTTTGACCACAGGAATTGTTGGTATCCCATCGCGTTCTCGCGCGACATCGCTACACAGTCGATAACACCCTTTTCTGTCTATGACGACGATTTTATACTGCTGCGAGATACCGACGATAATCTCACCTGCCTTAGAGACAAGTGCCCTCACAGGGCGGCCAGGTTATCGACAGGAAAGTTGGGGGAGGGCGTTATTGAATGCCAGTATCACGGGTGGCAGTTCGATCTGCAGGGGCAGTGTGTCAAGATTCCGCAGCTGGAGGCGGATAAAGAAATACCCCAGCGGGCCTGTGTCGAGAGCTTCAATGTGGTGGTCGTACAGGGGCTAGTCTGGTTTTGGTATGGCGATCGTGAGCTCTCAACGATACGGGATATTCCGACTGTTCCCGATATCGAGAAGGGAGATACCTATACGGTTGACTATATCGTAGACCTTCCCTATGACCAGAGCTACCTTATTGAAAACGTAATTGATGTTGCCCATATACATATTGCTCACCACGGTATACGAGGAGGCGGTAACCGGGAGCTGGCGCGACCAATCGACTTCACTATTGAAGAAAGCTCGGCACATGGCATAAAGGCACAGTTTAAGAGTATAGGCCTGGGTGACACTACCAATAGCCCACTTAAAGCGGCGCGAGTGCAGTTTGTTGCCCCCAATCTGATTCACTACACTTCAGAATACAAAAACGCTGGGTTACATTCCGGGCTTGCGCTGTATTCGCTGCCTCTGGGCCAGCAGCGCTGCCGTCTCTTGTATCGAAAATACAGCAACTTTTTCTCGAAAAAGGAAAGGCGTAAACCTCGTTGGCTGGAGCATCACACTCAAAATACAATTCTGCAGCAGGATATGGCGATTATTATCGGGCAGCATCAGACGGTGGAGAAGTCTGGTCTGGAGCTAAACGCACTTTGGCATCCGGTCAAGACGAGCGACCAGCTGGTGCTCGCCTACCGTCGCTGGCTAGATGAATATGGCGGCAACTTGCCGTTTTATCGCGGTTATAGAAGTTCCCGCCAGCCCCGCCATCCGAAGGAGGCCACTTATCCGGATGATGCCTACCAGATCCATACTCGGCATTGCTCTGACTGCAAAAAGATATACGCAAGGGCACTGACACTACAAAAGAGTTTTGCATGGGCTCTGGTAGTGATGACCTTGTTTGCACTTTATCTCCAATCCATACCCTTGAAGAATGCTTCTTTGCTAATCATAGTGCTTTTTATCGGCGCGATACTCGGATTGGCGCGCTTTCGGAGGCTTTTTGAGTGAGTCGAGCGTAGCCAACGTCGGGTAAAAGCTGCGGCTTGTCGTTTTCAATATTACGGCATACAATGTGCCAATAAACGCTAAAACCATGTTTTTGCGCAGCTTACCCTGCGCACTCAGGACAGGCGCATCTGCATATTGCGAGCTGCGCTTTAATACAGACTATGAAGAGGAGTTGCTAGATGCATACACGTTTAAGTGAAGAGGACCTGGCATTCCAGGCAGAGGTAAGGGCATTCCTCAACGAAGCCTGGACCGAGGAACTGGCGGAAACCTGCGCTAACAAGACAACCATGAAAGAGGGTGTCGAGGAATGGCAGCGTCGATTGTACAAAAAGGGCTGGATGGCTCCACACTGGCCCGTAGAACACGGTGGCACAGACTGGACCGTTACCCAATCCTTTATCTACAACCTCGAACGCGCCTCTGCAGGCGCACCTGAGGCCGTGCCTTTTGGTGTCACTATGGTGGCGTCAGTCATCATCGGCTATGGCAACGATGAGCAGAAAGCCAAGTTTCTGCCGCGCATACTCAAGAGTGAGGACTGGTGGTGCCAGGGGTATTCTGAACCGGGAGCCGGCTCAGATCTGGCCGCACTGAAAACGCGTGCTGACCTCGAAGGTGATGAATACGTCATCAATGGCAGTAAGATCTGGACGACCTATGCACAGCACGCGGATTGGATATTCTGTCTGGTGCGCACCGACAATTCCGGCCGCAAGCAAGAGGGCATTACCTTTTTGCTGATTGATATGAAAACGCCCGGCGTCACAGTGCGTCCGATAGATACGATTGACAACTTTCATCACCTGAACGAAGTGCATTTCGACAATGTGCGCGTACCGGTAGAAAATCGCATCGGTGAAGAAGGCAAGGGCTGGACGTACGCCAAATCGCTGCTGGTACAGGAGCGCCTGTCCATTGCCGAAGTGGCCGATTCCAAGCGCAGCCTGACGCAACTGCGTGAGCAAGCACGCGCTGAAGTCAATGGCGGAGAGTCACTGCTGCAGGATCCGCTCTTTGCTAAACGCCTTACAGATATTGAGATTGATCTTATGGCACTGGAGTACACCGAGTTACGTGCTCTGGCCTCCATTGCCGAAGGCAAAGAGCCCGGCCCCGAATCCTCCCTGCTTAAACTTCAGGGTACAGAGATTCAGCAAGCCATTCAGGAGCTGCGTATGGATGTCGCTGCTTACTATAGCGGCACTTTGCAAGGCGATCTGAGCGCTGCGGAGTTGGGTCATGATTATGCCGATAACGCGCAGAAATCATACTTCAGAGGGCGGGCTTCCTCCATCTACGGTGGCTCCAATGAAGTCCAGAAAAACATCACAGCCAAATACGTGCTCGGCCTGTAGGAGATAAACAATGAATTTTAATTTGAGCGAAGAACAGAACCAGATCCGTGACAGCATTGCGCGTTTTGTGCAGGAACATTACTCGTTTGAGCAGCGCAACGCGGTAGTTGCACAGGAGCACGGTTTCAGCGCACAACACTGGCAGCAGTTTGCTGAGTTGGGCTGGCTTTCCATCCCCTTTGCCGAGGAATTCGATGGTTTCGGCGGTGGTCCGGTGGATACCATGGTATTGATGCAGGAGTTCGGCCGCGGGCTTGTCGCAGAGCCTTACCTGGCAACAGTGCTGATGTTTGGCGGTTTGCTGCAAGCGGGCGCTACTGAGGCTATAAAGACCGAGTACATTCCCCGTATTATCAGCGGCGAGTTACACGGTGCTTTTGCCTATCTCGAGCGCCAGAGCCGCTATGTAATGACGGATATCACCACCAGCGCCAAGAAAACGGGCAGTGACTGGGTGTTGAACGGACAGAAAAGCGTCGTACTCAATGGTGCAGCGGCCGACAAATTGATCGTGGCTGCGCGCAGCGCGGGCGAGCAGGCCGATGAGAGCGGTATCACTCTGTTTCTGGTTGATGCCGCAGCTGAAGGTGTCGAGCGCACAGCGTACCGCATGACGGACGGTCAGGAAGCGGCCAATATCAGCTTCAACAATGTTACCCCCGAAGCGGTTATCGGCAACGAGGGCGAAGGCTATGCGCTGATGGCGCCGGTAGTGGATGCTGCGCGCCTGGCCGTGAGCGCAAATGCGCTGGGAGCGATGGAAACACTGAACGCCCAGACACTTGAGTACTGTAAAACGCGTGAACAGTTTGGCGTCGCTATCGGCTCCTTCCAGGCCCTGCAACACCGTATGGTAGATACGTTCGGGGCATGCGAAAACGTGAAGTCACTGTTATACCGCGCCGTGTGTGCAGCGCAGGACAATGACGAAGACGCCCGTCGCAGTTTGCTGGCGCTGAAAGTCATGGTCGGCCGGGCGGGTAAGTTGATCGGCGGTGAAGCGATTCAATTGCACGGTGGTATGGGTATGACAGATGAGTTGTCAGTGGGTTTCTTCGTGAAAAGGCTGATGATCATTAATACCTTGTTCGGCGATGCTGATTACCATCAGAAGTTGTTTGCCGAGTTGGTGAACGCGCCTGTTAGCGCTGCTGATGCAAGCAACGCTGTAGCTGCCTGAGTCGATGCGGCCTAAAATGCCCGCTGCGCTAGCGCCAGGAGCAACTATCCTGGGTGCATACTGTGGTTCTTGAGGTCGCGATTCTGAATGTGAAGAGCGGACAGGAGCGGCAGTTCGAGGCGGCTTTTGAAAATGCGCAGCGCATTATCAGTAGTATGCCGGGCTATATGTCGCATCAGTTGCAAAGATGTCTTGAGCACACGGGGCGTTATCTGCTGCTGGTCAATTGGGAGCGGCTGGAAGACCACACCGTAGGCTTTAGAACGTCGGAGCAATATCAGGAGTGGCGTCAGTTGTTACATCATTTCTACGAGCCGTTTCCGGCCGTGGAACACTATCAATTACTGTCCGTGTGTAGCGGCGAGTAAGCGGATTGGCCCGGGCACATGCTGTGCCCGGGCCTCTACCACCACAGTACTTTTCGCAGTTATCCTACAGCGCGTTACCGACCTCAATAATGTCAGTTGAACCCGCTGGCAGTGAGAATGATGTACCGTCTATGCTCAGTGTATAGTTTGGATACACCTCATCTACCCCTTCCAGGAAAGCTTCGTCCATCCCCGGCAGAATAAGCGGCGGTACAATATGGTAGAAGACGAGGTGTCCGACTCCGGCGTCTCTGGCAGTCTCAGCCGCATCCACTGGTGAGGCGTGATAGTTCTGTATGTCCAGCGTGATTTTCGCAATTTCAGTGGCGCCGGTCTCTGTCGCTGCCTCGTTCATAAGGCCGACAAGATTCGGGGCCAGTGCTTCGTGTAGCAGCAGATCGACACCTTGCGCAAATTGTTCAATATTGGCGGATTTGGATGTATCTCCGCTAATGAGCACTGAGCGATCCTTATAGTTGAAGAGGTAGCCGACAGCGGGTTTGACCGGACCATGGTCCACCAGAAGCGCCTGAATTTTGACATCGCCCTGCTCGTAGATGGTTTCCAGTTCACCCATTTTTGGAACGGGGAAAGGTCTGGCGATCATGCCAAAACCCGAAAGTGGCGCCACGGTGTCGCCGTGGTGATCGTGGCGTCCCATCGAATCCTGCTGGTAAGCTGTGTTGAAGCCGTTGACGACTTTTTGCACTCCCTGCGGACCTATAACGGGTAACGGTTTGGTGTTGGCGGCGTTGACCCAGCGAATGGTGGCCATTTCACCCAGGCCGTCAAGATGGTCTGAGTGGAAATGCGTGAGCAATACCGCTTCGATTTCACCGACCGGAAAGCGCATTCTCAGAAGGTTGCGCAAACCATTCGTACCGGCATCAACAATGAACAGCTGCTTGCCCGCCACCACTGCAATGCAGGGGCCGGATCGTTTGGGGTCGGGGAGGGGACCACCCGCGCCACACAGAGTGACGTGTAGTCCGTCTTCCAAGCGGTCCATAACATTTTCCGTCATAGCGGACTTTGCACCTGCGGACATCAAGCGCATGGCAATTTCAGCGCGCTGTGTGTAGGCAATCAGGCCTACCACAGCGATAACCAGCAGAATCAGTAATGGTTTCTTCATGGTTTATCTCCCAAAGCGTAGAACGGTTCAGTTATTGATTTCATCGTGGCGCTACAGAGGAAACGACAATATGAATTCGCCCGGTTCACGACGTTTTTCCTGTCAGTCTCTGCAGTAATCGGTTCATGCCACCAATCCAGCGATCGTAGTCGGATGTCTTGCGCTGCATGTAAACCTTCACCTCTTCATGTGTAAGGATCAGGAATGTTTCCCGCTGCAGGTGCTCGACGACTATCTCGGCCAGCTGATCCGGCTCCATCATGCCGTCATTACTGGCCGCTTTAGTGGCATCATCGTCGGTATTCGCTGTCATCGCGGTGCGTACTGCCTGGGGGCATAACAGCGACACTTTGATGCCCTGGTGCGCGTAGGTCAGAGCCAGCCACTCGGCAAAGCCTACAGCGGCGTGCTTGGTTGTGCCATACGCGGCGCCACCAATCTGGTTGAGCAGGCCGGCGGCAGAGGCGGTGTTCAGGAAATAGCCACCACCGCGTTTAATCATTCGCGGTACCAGATGCCTTGCGGCGTAAACATGGGACATCACATTGACTTCCCAGATTAACTGCCAGTCCGCGTTGGGAGACTGCTCACTGGCGCCTACTGCGATGCCGGCATTGCTGCAGAACAGATCGATCGGACCGACATCCCGTTCGGTATCCTCAATAATACGGATGATGTCGTCTTCGTTGGTGACATCGGCTGACATAGCCACACAACCCAGTTCCGCTGCGGTTTGTGCGGCGGTATCGGCGTTGATATCCACCGCCACAACCGCTTTGGCACCCTCGGCAATAAACTTTTGCACCAGCGCCTTGCCGATGCCGCTGCCTGCGCCTGTCACTACTGCGATCTTGTCTTTTAATTGCACGTCTCTATCTCCTGCGCGTTGTGTCTTTCGTTTAAATGGTAGTTTGCATAATGCAGTAAGTCATCGGTTAAGCCGTTTCGTAGCGTTTTTATCGTCCTCTACGAGAAGAAGTCATGCGCCGGGCTTAATCCAGATAATGCTCCAGTATATCTCGGCCGCGAAACAGCGCGCCGATGTCGCGGTTGTCGGCAGCGCCGGACTTCTGTAGTTCATCCTGCACGTGCAGGCGCGCGACATTCAGGCGCTTTTGTGTACGTGCCCTTGTCGCACCAAAGCCGTAGTCATATTCGTAGTACTTCTCGCCGGACAGTCCTGCGCTGATATTGGCTCTGGCAAATTTGAAGTAGGTACTTTGAGCATAGTCCAGAACTTGGCTCAAAGACTCAGGTACCTGGTCTTGAGGCATCCATGCACGCGTCGTGTAGTCGGTGCCGTCAAATAGTCGATCTGTGTAGGCGAACAGCATTTCGCGATATTCTCCCAACCAACTGACGGGAGTTGGATCGGTGACAAAATGTGCTTTACAGGCACCGGCCAACGCGAAGTCGGCCAGGCAGGGGCGCGCGCCCAACAGAAAGTCATTTGTAGCGAAGTGCGCGTCCAATACACCGAGCATTCGGGTGAAGTCGGCGCGAACGGCCGCTTCCTGGTCGGGCCCTACACCATTGAACTGGCAGACATTTTTACCGAAGTTCTGGTACATCATCTCACCTATCGGCGTGAGATCGCGAATTTCCTGTTCGGTGAAAGGGACGTCAATTGAACGGTTCAGTACTGTGTTGGCACCGAAGCGCGGACCTACCCAGGCCACGTTGTCCGGGTAGCACCAACGCGTGTGCACACAGACGCGCCCCAGCCAGTGATTAAACATGTCTTCCAGAATGAAGCAGCACACTCGTTGTAGCGGGGAGGAGGGGATTACAGCTGTTTGATGAAAGCGGTCATTCAGTAAGGGGCCAAGCGCAATGGTGTCATGTATCATCCACTTTTCAGGGGTGACCAGCGCAGGTATGAAATGAGTACCCGTGCGCGCTTCTATCTCAGCCGTGCGCTCATGAGTCTTGAAGTGCCAGTACCACGGTATGTTTTGAAAGCGTAACTGTGCTTCCAGTTTGCGGGAGAACATACTCAGCTCTATGCCTACCAGGCCGTAATCGCCTCGATACATATTCGGTGTTCCTCCGGTTTTACCGTGGTAATAAGCGGATAACAGGCAGCCCTGATTTCAGTCTGTTATCGTCCGATGCAGTGGCCGTGAGAGTGTCATAGTGGCATAGGATATGTCAATATAGTGCCCTGTAGCGCAAATTATTGCAGTTAAGTAACTCAACAGGAGAGCATTCATAATGGCCAATAATGTGACAGTCAAAACCCTGGAAGTACGCAAGGACAAGTGGGCTGAAACGCGTGTTCTTGAAGAACCGCTATCGACCGATCTGGGAGACAATGAAGTACTGTTGCGCGTCGATCGATTCGCGCTCACCGCCAATAATATCTCTTATGCGGGAGCTGGAGATTTGCTGGGTTACTGGGGCTTCTTCTCTGCAGAAGATGGTTGGGGTCGCATTCCTGCAATGGGTTGGGCAGATGTTATAGCAACAGCTCACCCTGACGTCGCTGTCGGGGAACGCGTGTGGGGCTTTTTCCCGTTTAGCACCCACCTGAAAATTTTGGCTGGGAATGTCAGGGCGGATCAATTCCAGGATGTCTCGGCTCACCGGATGGAGTATGCGCCGGTCTACGCGCGCTTTGACCGAGCCTCGGCCAACCCCATCTATGACATCGACAGGGAGGATCATGACAGTTTGTTACGCGGTCTGTTCATGACGTCATGGCTGGTGGAAGACTTTATGCATACAAACGGGTCATTTGGTGCGTCCTCTTGTCTTATTACCAGTGCCTCCAGTAAAACCAGTATCGCGCTGGCACATTGCGTAAAAAATCGCGGTGAAATGCGGACAGTGGGTCTTACCTCGCCAGGTAATGTCGCGTTTTGTGAAAGCCTCGGGTACTACGACACGGTGCTGACGTATGATGCTATTGCCTCGCTCGATGCATCAGAGCCGGTCGTGATCGTTGATATGGCGGGTAGCGCAACGGTGTTAAGTGATGTTCACCATCACTATGGCGACAATATGAAGCACTCTTGCCAGATCGGTGCGACGCACTACGAGGAAATGGGCCCGGTAGACAATCTGCCCGGAGCGAAACCGGAATTCTTCTTTGCGCCTTCGCATATTCAGACGCGCAGTGCCGATCTGGGTGCTGAGCAACTGATGATTAATATGGGGACAGACTATGTTGCATTTCGCGCCGCCAGCGACAGCTGGTTAACAATGCAGCACGGATATGGCGCAGAGGCCGTTGAACGGACATATCAAGCGGTATTGGCGGGTACGGCAGACGCAAAAAGCGGGCAGGTCGTTTCCATGTGGCAGCCAGAATAGGCGGCCTTACCGTTGGGAGCCGTCGTTGGGCAAGTGCAGCGGTTTGCCTGTCGACAGGTATCAGCAGTGCCATTAGGTATTGCGGCGGAACTCCCCCGGACTCTGTCCACGCCAGCGCCGAAATGCTTTGCGAAACGCTGCAGTATCACAATAGCCGAGCAGGGCGGCGACGGCTTCTATCGTCTGATCGGGCTCGCGTAAATGTGCGATAGCCAGTTCACAACGCAACTCTTCGGTGATTTCCCGGTAGCTTGTACCCTCCCGATCAAGTCGCCTTTGCAGTGTTCGCTTGGTGACGAACATTGCACGCGCTACATCGGTTGCAGTAAGGCTCCCCATCGGGGCAGACAGCAGTAGTTTTCGAATCTTGTATGCGGTGGAGCGTTCAGTCGCCGGGATAGTCTCCAGAAGTTTCTGGCAGAGACTTTGTGCCACCGCATAAGCTTCAGAGTTACCCGACGCATTGGGAATATTTGCCATCCTCGCCGGTATACGAAAGACACTGTTCTCCTGTGAGAAATCGACGGGCGAGTGCAGATAATTTGCATACAGGTGATGGTAATCGGGTATTGGATACGCCAGCTCAATCACGGCATCATGCATTTCGCTCCCCGTCACTGATTCCACTACAGCTTGAATCATCATCGCGAAACACTCATTAAGCAGCCGGTGTACCTCTGGTTTTGCATCTATTTTCAGTTCAAGCGAGCAGTTCAACCAGTTGTCATCCACTGTAACGTGAACGCTGGAAAACGGCAGTCGTACCGGTAAAAACTCTGCAAATGATGTAAGTGCCGTCATCACATCCGGGCTGCTTAATACAAGGTAGCCCATCGGGCCATGGGATGAGGGTTGTAGCCTGCGCCCCAACTGCAAACCAATATCGGGCGCAGTGGAAACAAACTGGGCATTTTCCAGTACGCGCATCTGCTGGGCCGTGCTGATGTAGGCGTCCGCTGCTGACAGTAATAGGCCTCGAGTCAGTCCGGTACCACGCAACAGTGTATCCAGCTCACGTTCTTGCAAACCCAGCTCGCGCGCCACGATTCTTGTATAGCTGCACGGTACCGGTAGTTCATCTGTGCTGACGTTCATCGCTGCATTCTGGTCTATTTGCGCCGGTTGATTGGCAAATATCTTGTCACTTAATAACCCTATAATGACACTAAATAACCTCGTTGTATGTCATTGTCGTGCCAATAATGAAACGCCTCACTTCTGGCAGACAAGCATTGGGAGGTGTAGGGACGCCAACAATAAGGAGGCGCGAGATGAAAAACCGGCATAGCGACAGCAGTAAGCGTTCTTCTGCAGGAATGATTATCAGAAGGATGCCCTTTGAATTTTCCGAGAGTCTCTGCGCGCACTGGAACCCTCGGAGAATTGAATGGAGTCATATGGTGAGTGGCGCTTCGCTGGCCATGCCATTTTTGGAACCCTACCTGATTCGCACCCTGCGCAAAGCCTGTGCACAGATTGAGTCTGAGCAACTGAAAGAAGAAGTGAAATTGTACATGGGGCAGGAGGGCCAGCACTTTCAACAACACCGCAAGTTCAACGACACGCTTATCCGAAACGGTTATCCGGAACTCGAAGCGATTGAAGCTGAAATGCAAATTGAGTTTGACGCTTTCGACAGCAAGCGGTCACTTAAATTTAATATGGCGTATGCCTGTGGCTTTGAAACGATGGCTCTGGGAATAGGACACTGGCTGGTAAGAGACAGGGAGTTTCTGTTTGCCGGTTCTGATACCCGCGTGGCATCGCTCATTCTGTGGCATTTCGTGGAGGAAATTGAACACAAAAATGTCGCGTTTGATGCGTATCAGGCCGTGTTCGGAAGCTATTTCTACCGTGTCTACGGTACCCTGTATTCCGCACTCCATGTGATGAAATTCAGTCGGAAAGCGTATAAAGCAATGCTGAAGAAAGACGGTTTATGGCACAACGTGCGCTCCCGCTGGAATCTACTGAAATTGATTGCGCGCTTTTTCATTAACATGGTGCCTCCGACTGCTGCCGCCTGTCTGCCGGGACACCATCCCTCTGACATCGCTGACCCGCAGTGGTGTCTCGATTGGCTGGACGCGCACCATCGTGGCGATTTGCCGCTGGCCGCATTGGACACCAATAATTTGACGATGGGCGTCTCAGTATGAATACCGCACAGGGATCAGTTTCCGCCAGCCCCAATGAGCTGAAGAGAAGCCAGCGCTTGTTGCTGGGTCATGGCGCGCTCGTATTGTTGTTCGGGTTTGCGATGGGGTTTGGTTTTCTATTTTTCCTCATCGGAGAGATCAGCTTGTGGCCCATCCCTGGAAAAATCGACTATCAGATGCCGGGAACCTATGACGCGTGGCGGATGGCCCATATGGAAGGTATTACAAACGGTTTGATGTTGTGGATACTGGCTGCGGTCCTGCCTGTGATGTCAGAGTTTGTGAGAAAAATCTATTGGCTTGCAGTGACTATGGTTGTGGTTGCCTGGACCATTGTTGTCGCCTCCGCCATCGATCCCTTCTTCCCTGATGCTCGTGGACTTTTATTCAGCTCGCAGTCAAATCTGGCGAATGGTGTGGCATTCTTCCTTTTCTACATCGGTATAGTTGCTGTTTGCGTGGTGGTGGCTATTGTCGCGTTCAGGGCATTTCGGTCGTCCGATTAATCAACCCCCGCAGTACCAATTTCGTAAGTGTTTACGCCCTGTGATCACAGGCTGCGCTAGCGAAGTTCAACTTGAGTCGACACAAGGTCTGGCCTAACTCACTCAGACGTGCATATAATGCTCGCTTCAGTCTCATCTGTACTCGCAATGTCATACAGTCATCCAACACATCGTCGAAGCTCTGCCCGTCTTTGGGTAGGTCTGGCGCTGTTGTTCATGTTGGGTGGACAGATGCTGGAGGCTTCGCACCATCACCCGACCAGTGAATCGCTCTCGACCTGTGTGCTATGGCACAGCGGCACCGGTGTAGCACTTCCCAACACTATTCCGACCACGCCCATTGTCGCCGCTATCGGCATTTTGCTGATACTACTGCGTACGCAAACGGTCGTGCCGCCCCTTCTCACGGCGTATTCTCCACGAGGCCCGCCGCGCAACTCCTGAACCCGGACAAAACCGTCTAATTCAAATTCAGGAGTTACATTATGAAGCGCTATATACCGCTCTCGCTGGCTGTGGCCGTGGCGAGCGCTGTGGCAGATGAGCTGCCCATGGAACACGTACTGGTGACAGTACCCCTTCACAAACAAGAGGCAGAGACTGCCCTCCCTGTTACTGTGCTAAGCGGTGACGAATTACGCAGGGTCGCCTCTTCAACAATCGGCGATACGCTGAACGGTAACCCCGGTCTCGCCAATGCTTCCTTCGGGCCAGGTGTCGGCAGGCCAGTGATTCGCGGTCAGCAGGGCGCGCGCGTTCTGGTACTGCAGAACAGCACATCCAGTGGCGATGTCTCGGGTTTGAGTGCCGATCACTCCGTGTCTGTCGAGCCTATGCTGGCAGAAAGTATTGAAGTACTGCGTGGGCCGTCGACCCTGCTGTACGGCGGAGGAGCGATCGGTGGTGTGATCAATGTCATCGACAATCGCATTCCCAGCGTGGTGCCCGAAGAAACCAGCGGCGGTGTAGAATACCGCTATGACAGCGCTGCACAATTGAACGGCGGCGTGGTCAAACTGGACGGCGGAGCTGGCAACTGGGCTTATCATCTGGACGGCATGTACCGCGATTGGGGTGACCTCGATATTCCAGGGCGTGCTGCCAATGAGCGCGATGTAGAAACAACCGATGGTGAGATAGCCAACACAGGCGGCCACACCGGGAGTTTCAGTCTGGGCGGGAGTTATCATTTTCAGAATGGTTACGCCGGCTTTTCTGTCAGTCAATTGGATAACAAATACGGGATCCCTCCGGGTGCACATAGCCATGGTGATGATCACGACGATGACCATGATGACGATCACGACGACGATCATGATGATGATCACGACGACGACCATGATGACCATGATAATGACGAAGATCATGACCATGATGAGGACGCGGACGAGGTCACGCTGAAGATTGACCACACACGTTACAACGCCATTCTGCAGCTTGATGATCCGCTGGAACCATTGGAGACCGTGCGCAGTTTCCTCACCTACAACGACTATTCGCACAAGGAGATTGAGGGAAATGGCGAAGTAGGGACACGCTTTGACCGGGATACCTGGGAGGGTAGGGTAGAGGCCGTACACCGCCCGATAGCCGGCTTCCACGGCGTGCTCGGTCTGCAGGGAACCAGTGATGAATTCAGTGCCATCGGAGAGGAGGGTTTTATTCCGAGTACCGACAGTAAAGTCATTGGTGTGTTCCTGTTGGAGGATCGTCATCTGGGTGACTGGACCTTTGAAGGAGGGCTGCGCTACGACTGGACAGAACGGAATCCCGATACAGCGGTCACCGGTTCGCAGGATTTTGACGCATTCAGTGCATCTATTTCAGCACTGTGGCAGTTTGCCGACCAATGGCAAGCCGGCCTGGCGCTGTCGAGTGCGGAGCGCGCGCCGACTGATGAGGAGCTTTACTCCAATATCGATGCCAGTAGCCCACACGATTACATCATTCACGCGGCAACCAACTCCATCGAGTTGGGTGATGTAAACCTTGATACTGAAGCGTCAAATAATGCGGATCTGTCGCTGCGCTGGACGGATGGAGACAATTTTGTACAACTGACGGCTTTCTATAATGACTTCAGCGATTACATTAATCTGCGCAATACCGGCGCCGAAGAGGACGAGGTGCCGATCTACGCCTACGTACAGGATGACGCTGAATTCTACGGTGGTGAATTCGACAGTGAGTTCGGACTGACGACAATTGCCGGCGGCGCTGTGCGACTCGGTGTTTACGGCGATGTTATTTACGGTCAGTTGGACGAGGGTGGTGACGTTCCCAGATTGCCACCAGCACGTATCGGCAGCCGTTTATCCTGGAGCGCAGATCGAATGGAATTCTGGACGCGTCTGCAGTATGCCGATGATCAGGATAAGCCCGGTGATTTCGAACGCTCAACCCAGAGTTATACTCGCTGGGATATCGGCGGTGAGTATCGTCTCCCGATTGATGACAATGAGCTCATCGCGTTCTTCGAGGTTGCGAATATCACCAATGAGCAGATACGACTCAGTACCTCCTTCCTCAGGGATGTAGCTCCAGAGGCTGGAACGTCAGTGGAACTGGGGCTTCGCTACCTGTTCTGAGCCGCAGCCTGTTGTCGCAACCTGTTGTCGCACTATGGGCCGTTCGCGCTCACACGGCTCAGGACATACCCAGCGACAACAGGTTCTCCAATGGTTGGTATAGTTCTTCGAGATAGTCGATATCTTGCTGCTCAAGGTTGATTTCTGTCGCAGCCACGAGGTCTTCAAGTTGTGAGACTTTTGATACCCCTACCACCGGCGCAGTGACCGCAGGCTTGCTGAGTAGCCAGGCAATGGCGATCTGCGCCGGTGTATTGCCATATTTCATAGCCGTCTCGAGCAATCTGTCGGCGATCAGGAAATTATTGTCGCCACGGTACAGGGTCTCCGTGCGCTCGCGATCGGACCCGGTAGAACGACTGGTGCTCCCCTTGTCGAACCCACCTTGATAGGCCCCGGCCAGGATCCCCCGCGCAAGCGGAGACCACGGCGTGATACCTACGCCGCTTTGCTCGCAATACGGATTCATTTCACGCTCTTCTTCACGATAAATCAGGTTGTAGTGATTCTGCATTGAAATAAACCGCGCCCACCCATGGCGTTTAGCCGTCATCTGTAACTCGGCAAATTGCCAGGCGAACATCGTCGAGGCGCCCAGATACAGGACCTTTCCTGCCTTTACCAGATCATTCAATGCTTCCAGCGTCTCTTCAATCGGCACTGCGACATGCCAGGGCAGCCCATGTGGATGTCGGTGAATAATCAACTGATCCACATGGTCGAGCCCCAGTCGCTGCAGGCTTTTATCCATGCCTTCGATAATATGCTTTCTGGACAGGCCACTCATATTGGGGTTGCTTCCCATGGGCATCGCAACTTTTGTGGTCAGAACGTATTCATCACGTGGCAGCATTTCTCGCAACAGGCTTCCGACGATTTCTTCACACGCGCCCAGACCATAGAAGTCAGCGCAGTCGAAATAGTACAGACCCGCATCAATAGCGGCCCGAAAAATTTCCCGCGACTGGTCTTTGTCCAACGTCCAGTCGCCCTGATGCCCTTTGCCCGGCACTCCAAAGTTCATTGTCCCCAGGCATAAGCGAGACACTTGTAAGCCACTGTTGCCTAACTGTAATGATTTGAGCATGACGGTTTCCGCTTTCAATTTTTGGTGAGCTTTTTCTGAGTATAACCCAGCAGTGACATTCTGGAATCCGTCGCGTAAAGATTACAGAACAAGCCTGAGTATCGCCGTGGATGTGACCATTGGCCACAATGCGGTCGTACATGGTTGTACCGTTGCTGATCGGGTATTGATAGGCATGGGCGCGATTCTAATGGATGGCGTTGTTGTAGAAAGCGAAGTGGTGATAGCGGCCGGAGCACTGGTGACACCTGGAAAAGTTTTGCGCTCACACTATTTATATGCCGGGAGTCCCGCCCGGGAGGTGCGTCCGTTGAAAGACTCTGAGATAGCGCATTTTTGTGACAGTGCAGCTCACTACAAAGCGTTGAAAGATCAATATCTTACCGATAGCGGGCAGACAGTTTCGTCACTCTGAAACGTCAGATCCAAATCTTCACCCTCCCCTTAGGGTGGTTTCAATATCATGTAAATCGCTGAGCATGTCAGTATGTACAAACACTCTGCACAGCCAGGCGCAGCCTCGCGGACGCTTTATGAGCGTATTTTGTCGCAGACCGCGGACAGTCAAGGCACGCACTGATAGGGCTGGACTTGCTTTCCTATCCGATCCCTCTCTCGACACCGTCCCAATAAGGCTCGCGAAGTACTTTCTTGAGGATTTTGCCTGAGGGATTGCGCGGAAGTTCTTCGACAATCTCAAGCTGGCGCGGAATCTTATACCCGGCGATTTTATCCCGGCAGAAGTCCATCATCTCCTCGACGGTAAGTGTCATGCCTTCCTTGATGACAACAAAGGCCAGCAGTGCCTCGCCGAATTTATCATTGGGTACACCGATTACTGCCACGTCCACCACCACTTCAAGTTTGGCCAGCGCATTCTCGACCTCAACCGGATAGATGTTTTCGCCTCCGCTGACGACCATGTCCTTTATCCGATCCTTCAGGTAGAGATAGCCTTCATCGTCGAGGTAACCGGCATCACCGGTATGTATCCAGCCGTCGGTGAGGTTGGCAGTCGTGGCTTCAGGCAGATTGTAATAGCACAGCATATTCGTGTCGGATTTGACCCAGATTTCACCGACCTCTCCGGTCTCCACCTCTACACCTTCGGTATCCATAATTTTGATTTCGACACCCACTGATGGGCGGCCGCAGGATCTCAGTAGCTCGGGCTTGCCGGCGAGCGCACGGCGGTGGTCACCTGGAGAGAGGCTGACCACGGTACCGGTAGTTTCCGTCATGCCGTACATTTGGATGAACTCGCACTGGAATACTTCGATGGCCCGTCGCAGCACCGTTTCCGAGATCGGGGATGCGCCGTAGAACATTGTTTTGAGCCTGCTGAAATCACGCTGCTCAATATCCGGGACTTGGAGTACGGCCATGATCATCGCCGGCACCATGAATATACTGGTAACCGGATAGGCTTCCATATCATTAAGGATCTGCATAGGATCAAACACGCGGTGCAGTATCGTGTGTTGTCCGTTATAGATACCTGCCACAGCTGATCCAGCCCCCCCGATGTGAAACAGCGGGGCACAGATGATGCCTGCTGTGCCGATCGCAGGTCGGTTTGGCGTGGCGATAACATTCATCATGGTCAACTGCAGAATATTGTAATGGGAGGTCACCACACCTTTTGGATTCCCCGTGGTGCCGCTTGTGTACAGTTGAATGAATGGATCATCCCGGCCTATCTCGACCGAGGGACAGGTGTTGTGGAGGAGGGCGATCCAGTCACTCCAGTGCAGGCTGTCGGGTTGGTTCGCGGTAATAATGACAATATCTTCTGACAGTAGAGGCCGCAGTGCGTCCAGTGCCGATTCCATACCCTCGAGAACAAAGAGTACACGGGTGTTGGAGTCGCCGATTATGAATGCCAGCTCTGCCGGTGCCAGCCGGTAGTTGAGCGGCACAGACACGGCGCCGACCTTACTGGCGGCCATGAACCACAGGCAGTGCTCCACGCTGTTTTCGCCGAGAATCGCGACCCTTTGTTCTTTCTGTACACCCAGTTCCAGAAAGCCATTGCCGAGCTGGTTGGCAATGGCGTCAACCTCGCTATAGCTCAACGACGCGTCGTGATGTGTAAAGCAGGGAGCGTCAGGTGTGTTTCTGGCGTAGTACTCCAGATAGTTGTGAACGAGCATGCCTATCTCTCTTTTTATCCTGGTAAGTTTTATGTTGTCGCAAAGTTGGTGAACTTGGGTCCCCAATTATGCGCGGCGCCCGGAACCCCGGGGCTCGGCTATGACCTGATCAGTTAAACTGGCCGTGACCATCAGCAGGTGCATAGCACGATTATAGTGCGATGATAGTACAATGTGATCGTTGGTACGATGCCTAATCTTCAGCTTGGCGAGGTCTGATGGATCTCCTAACTTACACTGGACTATCGCGCAAAGGCATCACACAATCATCCAGCTATCGACAACAGGGAACTTCAATAATGACACTCGAAAAGCGTATTGCCGTAACACTGCCTGCAGGTCCGAAACTGGAACAGACTGTCGAACTGATTCGCTGGGCAGAAGATAATGGCATATCCGATGGCTGGTTTGCCGATGCCGGCGCACCCGATTCTCTGACGCAAGTGGCGGCTATTGCCCACCACACGCGCAAGATGCGAATAGGTGTTGCGGTGACACCCGTATACACGCGCACGCCGGCGGTACTGGCGGCCACCGCTGACGTCATCAGTCAGGTATTACCCGGGCGCTTTATCATGGGG
The DNA here is from genome assembly GCA_902705825.1 of Halioglobus japonicus. Lineage (GTDB taxonomy): Bacteria > Pseudomonadota > Gammaproteobacteria > Pseudomonadales > Halieaceae > Marimicrobium. The sequence goes on from CACSIL010000045.1 coordinate 253,768, forward strand.
TTGGGCTCCTCCAGTGAAACCATAATGGGGGGATGGCACGGTATCCCGTTGGATAAACCGCTGACCCGGGTAAAAGAAACAACCATTATGGTCAGGAGTATGCTCAAGGGAGAGAAATCAAATTTCGCACTGGATACTCTGCACAGCAAAGGCTATCGGCAAGCGCCCTGTGAAAACCCTCCACCCATCTACCTCGCTGGACTGCGTGCAAATATGCTGGAAACCGCCGCTGACGTGGGGGATGGCGTCATCATCAATTTGTGGCCCCAGGGTGCACTGCCAAAAATGCTGGAGCACATCAGGATAGGGGCAGAACGCGCCGGCAAACGCGCTGAAGATGTAGAAGTTGTGAACCGGGCGATGGTACTGGTCACCGATGACAAAGCGCTGGGGCGCAATATCTTCAGGGCTGCATTTGGCCCTTACTACGCAACGCCGGTATACAACAAATTCCTCGCCTGGGCAGGCTATGAGGATGCGGCCGCCACCATTCGCGAAGGCTGGGCAGCAAAAGATCGGGAAAAGACGGCGGCGGCGATGAGCGATGAGATGATCGATGAGATCGCCGTCATAGGTACTGCAGAGGAGGTCCAGGATCGAATTCGGGCCGATGCGCACACAGGCGTGCATACGCAAATCATTGCGCCTATGGCTGCCACGGCTGAAGATGCCATGCGTACGTTCAGCGCGTTTACGTCAGCCAATTTCTCCTTCTGATCTGATGGCGCCGCACTTGGTTGAGGTGGGCTTGTACCACTTGGCAAGTCACACACCACAGGGAGGATGAGACAACAGGTAGCTGAGCGCCACAGTGACAGCTAGCTCGACAAGACAGCACTTCAGTATGTAGTGGAAACAGGAGATAAGCGTGAAGCAAACTCTGGCATTTGATGTGTACGGCACACTGATAGATACCCACGGTGTTATGCAGGCGTTGCGGGAGATCATCGGCGACAGGGCAGGGGCGTTTTCTCAGGCCTGGCGTGATAAACAGCTTGAATACTCTTTCCGTCGCGGCTTGATGGGGGCGTATCAGGATTTTGGTGTGTGTACTGCCCAGGCTCTGGACTATACCTGTGTTGCGCTTTCTGTGGTGCTGTCGGATGAACAAAAGGCATGCGTGCTGGATAGCTACAGTTCGTTACCAGCTTTTGCCGACGTAAAAGAAGGGCTTGATAGCCTGCGAGCGAAGGGCGCAAATCTGTTTGCGTTTTCCAATGGGCGCAGCGCAGCTGTCGAGATATTATTGGGCAACGCCGGAATCCTCGATTCCTTCGAGGGTGTTGTAAGCTGTGATGATGTGCAGACCTTCAAACCCAATCCTGTGGTATATGCGCATTTCATTGCCGAAACGGACTCTGAACCTGAGAACACCTGGCTGATCTCAAGTAATCCTTTCGATGTCATTGGTGCGGTATCCTCCGGTTGGAAAGCGGCGTGGGTCCGCAGGTCCGAAGCGGCAATCTTCGACCCCTGGGAGTTTGCGCCAACGACCGTTGTCACGAACCTGGGGCAGCTCACTGAAAAGTTGATACCGTGAATCACGTCATCCATCGCCAAAGATGACAGACAACGCCAGTACTATCGAATACAAGGGGCGCCCCATCTTCGTGATCTTCCAGAACTTATTCGATTTTGATGTTAGCCAGTCCAGTTATACCACTGACTACAACCTCGCTCAGGTGACTGTCGACCAATTGCTTGAGAACTACAGAGACAGCATTTGGCAGAGACGCCAGTGGATAAACCGTTCCGAAAATTTGCCTGGAGCCCGGAGGACTAGAAGCCAGCAAGCATCTAGCAAACTCAAACCTCCTCAGTAATAGCAAAACAGCTGAACCGGTTATTGGTGAGGTTTGTTGGCTGAACAACCGTTGTGGAAACTCCGCAACGGTTTTTACGATGAATCCTGATCAGCCGCGAAATCTTTGTACGAGTGCCCTGATCGTCCCCATTCTGTCATCGACCTCATTATGACTTATCACGCCTGGGATCCCCGAAAGAGGGATGTGTGCCTGGCGGCTTCCTATCCGGAATCAATCATGCGTTATTCACCCTGTGGACAATTGTGTGCCCAATTACTCTATTTAACATAATATATATTATGCGCATATATGATAAGTCGGGCGAGGCTGTGGATATGTCGCGTGGATGCTGCATTTATAGGGTCTTTTACGGTTTTAGCGGGTTCTCGTGCCGATTTGGCCACTGACACATTGTCAGTGTGTCTCTGCAGTTCGTTACGTTCGGCCTGTTTGTTTGATGTTGAACACTGGCGGATTCCAGCGCAGCGCTTTCTGCGCGTCACACTCACCGAGTCACAAAACCGCTCTGAACCTAACCCAGTGAAAAGAAACTGACTGAGAAACTGAATGAACTCGATTGTCTTCGGCCGCACATCTTTCGCCTTGATGTACCGCGCTGTATTTGCACCGTCAGGTAATCTGGCGTGTACGATAGCCTGCTGCGTTTATCTGGGTTTTTCGTCCAGGTCTTAGCTGCGTAGTCACTGATCTGTAAGTAACGGCTCGATGCGCGTTCGTCATGCATCTGTTCACTTGTAGCGTGTTGGGATTGCTAAACGCGCACTCTCGCAAGGCGTTGAATTCTCGCTCAGGAAAGCATGTCTAACTGGTGTGTGATGGCTGGGTTCGGTTATGGCCGCCTGTAGCGATCTCCCGGCATATCTCAGTTCATGCGTAGATTTCACGCAACGGCACTGCTTGCCCAGCTCGCAACGGCGTTATCTACCTTAAATAATATTATTATGTTAAATACTAGGTGTTCCGCACCCAGTGCAAGAAGTTGCAAGCCTCCGATAGCTAGGCAGTATATCCGTAATATCGACCTATCGACCTATCGACCTATCGACAGCTCAGCTTTCAGACCTTCTCCTGCTTTCTCTCCACTGTAGTACCACTGTGTATATCACTGGTAAAACGAGTAAGTTAAGGATCAGCACGGTAAACATCCCGCCAAGCATGGGCGCGACGATTCTTTGTGTAACGTCTGAGCCAGTCCCTGAACTCAGGGCTATGGGGACAAGCCCTGCTATGGTCGATACCGCTGTCATCAGCACTGCGCGTGCGCGTTTTGAGGTGGCTGATTGGGCGGCTGCTTTGATCGCTTGTTCGCTCAGCCTTTCACCGGGGGCTGCGCCCTCCTCTCGTATTGAGCGAATTTCATCATCGATAAAACTCAGTACCAGAACACCGATTTCCGCAGCCAGGCCTGCCAGCGCTATGAATCCGACCGCTACCGCAACTGACAGATTGAAACCGTTGAGGTAGATAAGCCAGACACCACCAATGAGTCCAAACGGAATTGATAACATCACTACCAGCGGTGCCACCGCGTTGCGAAAATGCAGGTACAACAGTAGGAAGATAACGAACAATGTCGCAGGAGCCACTATCTGCAATCGTGCTGCAGCGCGTTCCATATGTTCGAACTGCCCGGACCACCGTACGGTATAACCGACAGGTAACTCTACCTCACGGGAAATAACTTCTTTGGCTCGCGCCACATAGCCGCCTATGTCGGAGGTGGATATGTCGACGTATATCCAGGCGTTGGGTCGCGCATTCTCCGATTTGATCATAGGCGCTCCCCGTGTGTATTCGATGTCGGCGATCATTGCCAGCGCGACAGGTGAACCGTTAGGGGTTGGAATAAGGATTCTGTCCAGCGCCTCGCGGTCCGACCGTAACGCTCTGGGCAGGCGGATATTCAGCGGATAGCGCTCAGTACCCTGCACGACTTCTGTGACATTCATGCCGCCGATGGCGCTCATTATCACATCCTGTACCTGCCCTACCGTCAGGCCATAACGGGCGGCGGACTCACGTTGAATATTGATATCAAGATAGTAGCCGCCGGCTGATCTGTCGGCGAATGCGGAGAGTGTCTGCGGAAGCGTGTTAAGGGCCTGCTCTATATTTCCGGCGATAGCCTGTAAGGTTTCCAGGTTGGGGCCAGACACCTTGATACCCACCGGGGTTTTAATGCCTGTCGACAGCATATCGATACGTGTCTTGATCGGCATCGTCCAGGCATTGCTCAAACCGGGAAACTGAATAGCCGCATCCATTTCATTCATCAGTTCACGCGTCGTCTTGCCCGGGTCGGGCCACTGCACTCTCGGCTTGAGTCTCACCGTAGTCTCAAGCATTGAAAGCGGCGCTGGATCTGTCGCCGTATCCGCTCGCCCTGCCTTGCCAAATACGGATTGAACCTCCGGGAATGTGGCCAGAATGCGATCGGTTTGTTGCATCAGTTCCTTTGCCTTGGTGATCGAAATACCGGGCAAGGTGGTTGGCATATAGAGAATATCGCCTTCATCCAGCGGCGGCATGAATTCGCTGCCGAGCTTGCTATAGGGGTAGGCAGTCACCAACACCAACAGCACCGCGCTCACGATGGTCAGGCCTCTGAAACGCATGAGAACAGCGAGTACCGGTGTGTGAATCTTACGTATGACACGGCTGATGGGGTTTTTGTCCTCTGATATGATCCTGCCGCGCAGGAAGTACCCCATCAACACTGGTACCAGCGTAATAGAGAGAATTGCGGCGGCGGCCATGGAGTATGTTTTGGTAAAAGCCAGCGGGCTGAACAGTCGGCCTTCCTGGGACTGGAGCGTGAATATCGGCACAAAGGAAACCGTAATCACCAGTAGCGAGAAAAACAGTGCCGGTCCCACTTGTCGGCAGGCCAGTTCGATGGCTTTCCAGCGTTCTGTGGTGCTCAGTTCTCGTCCTTTCGCTGCGGTAGCCTTGGCCAACTGCTTGTGTCCGTTCTCAATCATTACGATGGCACCATCTACCATGGTACCTATCGCGATAGCGATGCCACCGAGCGACATGATATTCGCGTTCAGGCCCTGGATACGCATCACGATAAACGCAAGCAGGATGCCCAGGGGTAAGGTGATGATTGCGACAAAGGCCGAGCGAGCATGCAGTAGAAACAGGATTACTACGAGGCTGACGATCAGCAGTTCCTCCATCAGCGAAGTGCCCAGGCTGGCCGATGCTCTTTCTATCAGGTCACCGCGATCGTATACCGTTACGATTTCAATGCCTTCTGGTAAGCCGTGTTTGAGTTCTTCTAATTTTGCACGAACCGCTTTGATCGTCGTCAGGGCGTTTTCGCCAAACCGCATAATGACAATACCGCCGGCTACCTCGCCTTCGCCGTTGAGGTCGACCAGTCCGCGCCGCAGTTCCGGGCCGGTCTGAACGTGGGCTATGTCCGCGATACGCACTGGCGTGCCGAATCCATCATCACCCACCGGGATACTTTCAATATCGTTTATCGATTGGATATACCCGGGTGCTCTGACCATGTATTCCGTTTCAGCCATCTCTATCAACCGGCCGCCGACATCGTTGTTGGATTGCTGTACTGCTTTCTTCACCTGGTCCAATGTAATGTTGTAGTGCAGCAGCGCATTAGGGTCGATTTCGATCTGGTATTGACGGACATAGCCACCGACTGAAGCCACTTCGGCAACGCCGGGAACGGTCTGTAGCGGGTAGCGTAAAAACCAGTCCTGCAGGGAACGAAGATCGGCGAGATCGTGCTGCCCGGTTCTATCTACCAACGCGTACTCAAATATCCAGCCGACCCCCGTGGCATCGGGGCCGAGTGTGGGTGTAACACCGGCGGGGAGTCGGCTACTGGCGGCGTTAAGTGCTTCCAGTACCCGTGAGCGCGCCCAGTACATGTCCACATCATCCTCAAAAATGACATACACAAAGGACAGCCCAAAAAAGGAGTACCCGCGCACCACCTTGGTATGGGGCACCGACAGCATGGCCGTCGTCAATGGGTAGGTTACCTGGTCTTCCACTACCTGGGGGGACTGACCAGGATGCTTCGCCAGTACAATCACCTGGACGTCCGATAAATCGGGAATCGCATCCAGTGGTGTACTAATGTAGGCAAAAACACCGACAATTGCGAGGATCACTGCCGCCAGCAGAACAAGCAACCGTTCTTTTACAGAGGCGCTGATGATAGCCCTGATCATCTGACGCCCTCCCCTGTTTGATCGGCCTGTTGAGTTTTACCACTGACCATTTTCGCTGTGGCTTCCTGCAATTTTGATTCGGAATCAATCAGGAACTGCGCCGATACCACAACACGCTCTCCCACCTCTATGCCCTGAAGAACAGCCACATCCCCCTCTGACTCGATACCCAGGGTGACGCGTCGCGGTTCGAATGTGCCTGATTCAGTTGCTACAAAAATCTGATCAAAGCTGCCTGAGCGTACGACCGCTTCTGTCGGCACTACCAGTTCCGTTCTTTCCTGTGAGTAGATGCGTACTTCTACAAAGGTTTCAGGCCGCAGGAGTAGATCGGTGTTATCAAACTCCATACGAATTTGTGTGGACCGCGTTGTCGCTTCTGAATACGGGTAGATATAGGCTACAGTGCCCTTGAGGACTTCTCCTGGCAGGCTCTTGAGCGAGAGTTCCACCGCATCGCCCTCCTTCACCCAGGGTAACTCGTACTCGTAAATATCCGCATAGACCCAGACTGTGCGGAGATCCACAATCTCGAAGAGCTCTGTTTGTGGTGTTACATACTCGCCCTGCCGCGCGCCGATACGGGCGACAATGCCCGTCGCGGGGGCTTGAATATGCAAGGTTTCCCGAATGACATGTGTCTCTTTGAGTTCCTTTATCTGGTGCGGTGGCACATCCAGTAGTGTCAGCCTTGCGTGGGAGCTCTCAACGAGTGACGTCGCGCCGCGGCGAATATCTGCAAATGGACTGTCCTTTAATGTTGTGTAGTTGTTGAGCGCGAGCAAATATTCCTGCTGTGTGCTAAGCAGCTGTGGTGAATATATATCCAGCAGTATTTCATCGCGGTCAACGTGCTGCCCTGTTTTATCGACACGTAGATTGCGTATCCAGCCCTCAACTTTGGGGTGCAGCGTGACTACCTTATCTTCTGCATAGTCAACACGACCGGCTGCACGAATTGTGCGCGATATAGTGCGACGCTCGGCTGTAGTAGTGCGCAAACCAATATTGTTTTGCACCACCGGATTAATACTGACAGCGCCTTTTTGATGCCCCTGCTCCTGTTCGTAAACGGGAATATAGTCCATTCCCATGGAATCGGTGGTAGGGACAGGCGATGTCACTGCGGGGTTCATAGGGTTTCTGTAAAACAGCGGTTGGCGTTCAGCAGGTGTGGCTGATTGCGCTGCTTTGTCTTGCATATTTGTCACAAAATGTCCGACCCAAACACCGAAAGCCAGACAAAAAATACCGACCGCTACGAGTCGCTTATTCATAGATATTCTCCTCTCCTACAGCAGCAGAAAGCCTCGCTATAGACTGTTGCGCCTCGGAAAAAGATTTCCAGTACAGCAGTTCTGAATTAAAAAGTGTGGCCTGACTGCGTGCCAGACTCAGAAAGTCCACCTGGCTAACCTGATAGCCCGCCAGCATGGATTCAACGGTTTGTCTTGCCTGTGGCACGATGCCTGTGTCGTAGAGCGCCATTTGCTCGATGGCCTGTTTGTACTGTGTGGCAGCATCGGCAATGCTCATATACACCTGATTCTTTTGGTCCAGCAGCGAATAGCGAGAACGCGCAAGTTCCCTTGTATGTTGTTTAACCGATTGCGATTGTCGACTACCGGCATACAGCGGCACATTCACGCTGAGCATGATGGAGACAAAGTCCTGCCTGGATTGCCCCAACTCATCGTGCTCTCGATTGCCGTAGGCCAGCCCTACTTTGAAATCGGGGTAGTACTCCTTTTTCGCCAGCGCCAACCGCGAACTCGATGCATCGATACCTGCCTGTTCATATTGCAGTAATGGCCGCGCACTCTCAGCGCGGTGGTAGAGGGTTGTGTGGGGTGCAATCGCTCCGGAAAAGCCGGGCATTTCCTGTGGTAGTGTAACGGGCGTGTCCGGTGAGACACCCATTAACACATTCAATCGAATGGCCCGTTGGTTGCGCATCGCATTCAATTTGATTTCAGTATCGAGCAGGTTGGAAAGTTCCAACTGCGCAAGCAGGACATCCTGTTGTAGGCCCTGCCCTACTTCGTATTTTGTGTTGGCTACCGCTACCATTTGCCGCGCTACTGCCTGATTCTTCTTTACCGTGTCGATGGCGCGGTCGAGATAAAACACATCCCACCACGTCACGGTGACGTTCATATCCAGATTCAAGCGCATCTCCTCGACGGAAAAAGCGGCGGCCTCCGCTTCAAACAGCGCGATGTCTTCATTGAGTGCAAGCTTGCCCGGAAACGGAAATGTCTGGCTGATACCCACCTGAATCTGGGTCATGGGCTCCTGGTTCAGATCGAAGTTGTCCCAGGGTAGATTCAACGCGTTCACGCTGATAACCGGGTCCGGCAAAGTCGCCACCTGAGGCGCTATATGAGTAAGGGCCAGATAACGTTCGCGCATTGCATCGAGGCCAGGATTATTACTACTGGCGTGACTTCGTGCTTCAGCGAGCTGCAAGAGCGATCCCTCCTGAGCGCGTACGGGGTTCGCTGCCAGCAATGCGCTAATCAGCACAAATACACCAATCGCAAGCGCAGCCAGCTCTGATTTTATGTGTGCGGCTGGAGAATTATGCATCCAACACATGCCGCGTCTATCGATACGGCCAAATCTGGAGTTTTTCAAAATACGTCACCTATTCCCAATAACCACAGCAGTCGACGCACGGATAGCACGTGCCTGCGCGATGAAAATCGAAATGGAATTGTCCGGAGCGCGGCTGAGAACGCCGCGAGGAGTCAGCTTAGTCTGGGAGGTCGGTAAAGCTCAAAAGGTGACGGCGCGATAATCGCCTGGGTGATAATTGTGTAATGTACGTCGGGGCGGGCTGCAAGAGCGTTGTGATAGTCGCAGGTGACAGAGGATGACATAACGGAGCACGCTGTCGAACAGAGAACACCGCCTGTGCAGGACTTGCAGGTATCCGATTCGTTAGGCGCGGGTGTTGCCTCCTCATGACAAGAGGGGGCACTGCGCTTCGCTTGCATGTCGTGATCGGTCTTTGCGGTATGACTGGCGGCCAGGGATAGAGCCATAGCCTGTGCAGTGCGCTGTTCAGAATCGCCGGGCATGAAGCACGCAGACGCCAGAGATGTTACTGGCTGCAGCAGCATCAGGAAAATCATCAAGCGTGTAATGGCACGATTACGCATAAAGGCCAAGTCTGTTTGTATTAACCGCAAGTATAGGCCTGCAGAAGCACTTTCACAATTGCTCCACAAGCCCATGTTAACGCGCGCAACTGCGGACTGTTGCGGGATCTATTACGTCGCGGCAGCGATACACGGGGCAAACGTTCATGCCCCGCGAAGCTGAGATCAGCTGTGGTCTGGCGCCACCTCCAGTTCCTGTATCTCCGGCCGACGTCTGCGCCGGGTTCGTGCCGGTATCATACTGCGCATGGCTTCCATTTTACCGAAGCACAGCAGTTTATCGCCCGCCTCCAACAATCTGTCGGCTCGCGGGTTAGGGATAACTTTGGCGCCGCGGTACAGTGTGAGTACGTTGACATCACTCTCTGCCAGCCCCGTTTCTTTGATCTTCTGTCCGACAAACCGGGAACCTTCGGGAACGTAGATTTCGCTGACACCATAGCCCTTGCTCACGGTGAGTCGCTGCCTGACATCTATTTCAGGGAAGTCTACCTGGGCCGCAATGTATTCAATCACCGCGCCAGCTACATCCAGGCCGGTAGCGGCTTCGATCCCTTCCAGACCCGGCGAGGAATTGACCTCCATCACCTGCGGCCCATCCTTGCCCTCCAGCATATCGACACCGGCAACCTGTAAGCCCAGTATCTGCGTACACCGTACAGCGGTCTGTATATACTCTTCATCCAGTTCCACTGGCTCAGCGATGCCGCCGCGGTGCACATTGCTGCGAAACTCCTGCCCCTGTGCAACACGCCTCATCGCTGCCACCACACGGTCACCGACGACGAAGGCGCGAATATCGCGCCCCTTACTCTCGGCGACAAATTTCTGGATCAGCACATTCTGTTTTTGGCTTTGTAACAGTTCAACGATGCCCTCTGCTGTTTTGACCGACTCAGCCAGCAATACGCCGATGCCCTGCGTACCCTCAATTAACTTAATCACGACAGGCGCTCCCCCTACCCTCTCGATGGCGGGGAGTACATCCTTGCGGTCGCGTACAAATGTAGTGCGCGGAATGCCGACATGGTGGCGACTGAGAATCTGCAGGCTGCGTAGCTTGTCCCGCGAATTGGTAATGCCGTGTGCCGTATTCGCGCAAAAAATATCCATCTCCTGGAACTGGCGAACGACGGCCGTGCCGTAGTAGGTGATTGAAGCACCGATGCGTGGCAGTGCCGCATCATACTGCGATAACGGTTTTTGTTTGTAGTACAGATCAGGTGAGCCGCGTTCGAGGTCGATGGCAAATTTAAGCGTGTTAAGCACGTCTACCTGGTGTTCACGTTGCAATGCGGCCTCCTTCAACCGGCGTGTGCTATAGGCATCGGGCGAGCATGAAAGGATGGCAAGTTTCATTGTGAACTCCTTTGAGCTGACATGACAAGGAATGAGTTGGAGAGCGCTTTCCTGAACTTGAGAAGACTACTCTCAAGGCAGAGGTCAGCATAGCTGTTTATTACGTTAGTGCTCGCAAGGCCATATAACCGGCGTAGCTGGCGATCATTACAGTGGCGACCATTCGATTCAAGGTTGCACGACCGTAGAAAAATATCACCAGTAGTACCGTAGTGAAGGCCAGTGTCAGCAGAATATCGAAAATCCCTCCTGCCGGAATAGGCAGTGGTCTAATCAATGCACTGATGGGTAGAACAAACAGAAAATTGAAAATATTGGAACCGATGATATTGCCTACACAAAGATCCGATTCATCTTTAAACGCGGCGATCACCGAGGTGACCAGTTCCGGTAGACTGGTGCCGATTGCGACCACCAGCATGCCAATAACCACTGGGGATACGCCCAGCGCGCTAGCGAGTTCTGAGCCTTCGGAAATTGTCAGTTGGCCGCCGGCGCCTAGCGCTGCTATACCAAACCCCACGTAAATCCAATCTGCGCGCATACCCAGCGGCAGCTTTGGCGGAATCATTGTCTTCATCTGGTTCATATTGGCGATGAGCGGGTCTTCTCGCTGCTGTAGAACATCACTGATTGTGAGGTAGAGAAATATGCTGAAAAGCAGCAGTAAAATGATCCCGTCCGAGCGCGAGATCATCGCGATGCTACCCGTCAGTGGAGTGTCCAGGGTCATCACTAACAGTACCGTAGAGCCCAGCAACAGCAGTGGTAACTCACGCCGTACGATCTGCCCCTGAATTTTCATCGGTTTGATCAGAGCAGCCATGCACAAAACCAGGCCGAGGTTAGCTAGATTGGAGCCCACTACATTACCAAACGCCAACTCTGTCTCATTGCTGATGGCGCCAATAACGTTTACGACAAGCTCGGGTGCACTGGTACCAAACGCGACAACGGTGAGGCCGACAAGTAATGGTGAAACGCCGTGCTCGCTCGCGATGCCCGATGCTCCGCGGACCAACGCCGTTCCCCCCAGGAGCAAGAACGTCAGTCCCAGAACCAGTAGAAAAAATGTCACTAAACTTTTACCTTAATCCTTCGATATACCATAGTAACAAGTTTAGATAATGGGTGCATTGCTGGCGTCACCCGGTGGCAAGGGATAATCACTGGGTTGCAGTTCTTCCTGAAATTGCTCGACCTCCTTTTCAACGGTCGTTACATTTCTTCCGTACAGCGCGATGTGAAAAGCCGCATCCCCTTCGTATACAAGCGGCAAATTGGTTCGACCAATTACGATGCCGTCATTGGGTGCGGTCATCGGTGTCTCACTGGAGCCTAGCGGGTCGGCCACCATTGCTATCACCTGGCCTGCGGTAACCTTGGCTCCCAGAGGAACCAGGGTGCGCAATACGCCGCTCTCTGGCGCTCGCAGCCAACTGGTCTGGTAGCTGATCACCGGTGGCGCGGGACCCTTTTTGCGTGTCGATGCCCTTAACATACCGATACTGCGCATAACGTTGATGATGCCTTTCAGCCCTGCGCGTATGTACAGTTCTTCAAACCTCAGTGCTTCGCCAGCCTCATAGAGAATCACCGGAATTCCGGCATCCTGGGCACAGCCGCGCAGAGATCCATCGCGCAGTTTTGCATCGATCGCCAGAGGAACACCGAACGCTTTTGTCATGCTCAGAATCTCGGGGTCATCCAGGTCAGCGCGAATCTGGGGAAAATTGGAACGGTGGCGCGAGCCCGTGTGCAGATCGATCCCATGCGTTGATTTCAGCACGATCTCTTTGAGAAAGGTATGCGCGACCCTTCCGGTCAGCGAGCCTTTCGCCGAGCCTGGAAAAGAGCGGTTCAGATCGCGCCCATCGGGCAGGTATCGTGTGTGGTTTACAAAGCCATAGACATTGACGATCGGGATCGCAAGTATGGTTCCACGCATAGTCTTCAGCGCTTTGTGCCCCAATAGCCGGCGAATAATCTCAACGCCATTGATCTCGTCACCATGAATGGCGGCACTGATGAAAAGTATCGGCCCTGGCAGCTTGCTGCGAATCACCTGTACGGACATCGCCAGATCATCGTTGGTATACATGGGGGCCACAGGAATGTCGACAACGGTGCTTTCACCGGGAGCGATGCTTACGCCACCGATAGTGAGGTCAGGCTGCGAGGTCTTTGTCATGTTTGAATCTGGTCTCCCTGCTGGTTTTCACTTTGTACGTAGGATCTTCCCGGATGGACGACATAATTTGCGCTGAGGGCTGTGCGCCCCAGCAGAACGCGAAACAACATACTGTCCCGATCAGTCAGTGTGACCTCTGCCTGAATAATGTCCTCACCGATGCTGATGGCCGTTTCGATGACATAGCGCTGCTCCTCATGCCCGCCGGAGTCGCGCACAATACGATGGTCTTTTACCGGGGCCTCAGATTCGACGATGGTGTCTGTATCGCCCTGCACAGGGTGAATGGCAAAGCGCACCCATTGCTTATCGCCGCGCATAAAAGGCTTCACCCTGAAAGCATGCAATGCACTGGTGCGCGCTCCGGTATCAATCTTGGCTTTTATCCTGGGTATATTGAGATCGGGAAACCCTATCCATTCTCGCCACCCGATGGGTTTTTTGGTGCTCATGGGAGTTTGTTCCTGTTCGGCTTGTGCGCGGCTATCACCAGAGTATCTCTCCGGCTCCCAGCACATATAATCGGTCTGCCACCAGCTTTCTGATGTGCATGGCATCGTTCAGGAGAAGCGCCTCTTCTACAATAGCTTTGGCGTTGTCGATGCTGATCTGTCGCAGCAGCCACTTGATCTTGGGTAGTTGTGCCGCGCTCATACTGAGTGTTCGTACCCCCAGCCCCAATAGCAGCAACACGGCGATAGGGTCGGACGACATCTCCCCGCACACGCTGAAAGGGAGATCAGTGCTTTGCGCTATTTCGATCACGCGAGCAATCTCGTGCAGCACCGCCGGATGCACATGATCGTAGGAACGGGCCACTCTGGGATTATTGCGATCCAGCGCGAGCAGATACTGGCTCAGGTCATTGGAGCCGATGGAAATAAAGTCGAGCAGATGACGCCAGGAGCGCAGTTGTGAAATAGCAGAGGGCACTTCCACCATAATGCCCACCGGGGGACGGAGTACGTGAATCCCCTCCTCTGCCAGTTGCGTGATGGCATCGTCCAGCAGTGTGTGGAACTCAATAATCTCCGACGTATTCCCCACCATAGGCAACATGATGCGCAGGTTTTCCCGGCCTTCAGAGGCCCGTAGCATCGCTCGAATCTGGCTCATAAACAGGGAGCTGTTGTCGAGACAGAAGCGGATTCCACGCCAGCCTAATGCGGGGTTCTCCTCCCTGATCGGAAAATAGGGCAATGGTTTGTCGCCGCCAATATCCAGTACTCGCATGTGTACCGGCTTGGTGTCATAGGCTTCCAGAATCTGTCGGTAGACGGCCAGCTGTTCCTCTTCCGAGGGAAACGTTTCGCTTACCATGAAGGGAATTTCAGTGCGGTACAGCCCCAGACCTTCAGCACCGGCCTGCAGCCCGGGAGAAATATCCGCGAGCAGGCCACTGTTGGCATACAGGCAGATTTTTGTCCCATCTACGGTTTGTGCCGGCAAGTCCCGCAGCTCCTGCAATTCTCCTTTTAACTGCTGTTGAGCCTTCAGTATCTGTTCATATTCAACCAGTACCGAGGGTGTAGGCCTGACAATCACCTTGGCGGTGTTGCCATCGACCACCAGCTCATCCTGGTTGTATAACCCCCGGATCTCGCCCACGCCCATCACTGCGGGCACGCCCAGCGCATTGGCCAGTACAGCGGTATGCGAAAGATTAGAGCCTTGAAAGCAGACGATACCGGCGAGATATTCAGATGGAATACGCGCGATATCGGAGACGCTTACCTGAGACCCTACCAACACCGTCCGGGTAGTGGGGAGTTCTTCACTACCCGTTGCCCGCAGCCCGCGCCAGGCGCTGTAGAGTTTGTTTCCCAGGTGCCGGATATCTTCATGTCGCGCGCGCAGATATGGATCGTCCATGGCGAGAAACACATCCGCGTGTTGGTGTATCACTTTTTTCAGAGCGCCGGGAAGATGGACGCCGTCGCGTATTAACTGGCTAACACCATTGACCAATGATGGGTCCGATAAAAGCAGACAGTAGGCGTCAAACACGGCTGCAACGTCCTGCGACAACAGCTCACTCAACCCCGCCTGCTCACGTTTGACGTCTGCGAGCACTGTTTTTACCAGCTCCTGCCACTCCTGGAGTGCCGCGTCGATATCTCTGCACTGGCCATCGCTGACGGAATACAGATCGTCTTCGTCACACAGTCTCACCAGGCCAATGCCAATGCCCGGCGCGCCCTTGATACCGGTCAAGACAGGCGCTGTACTGTGGTTAATTTCCTGCCAGATGGACTCTGTCGAAACCACCAGCGCCAATTGACTGCCCAGTGTAACCAATACAGCAGATTCCTCCGCTGAAAGTTCACGCGCTTCCTTACTCTGTGCTACCAGCACGCCAATAACGACACCGCCCCTGACTATCGGCACGCCAAAGAAACTGCTGTAACGCTCTTCTTTGGTTTCCCTGATGCTATAAAACGCTGGGTGTTGCGCGGCGTCTGCAATATTGATTGGGTGTCGGGACTGGGCAACCAACCCCACCAGACCTTTTCCCGCGGGAATTCGGATGCCGCCCACGGAGCCCAGGTTAAGTCCATGGCTGGCCAGCAAAGCCATGTCGCCTCTCTCATCGGCGAGGTACAAGCTACAAACGTCCAGCCCCAGGTATTGCTGGATAGAATCGACAATCACGGAGACCTGCGCCGAGGGCGATTCAGCATCGGCTGCGGTTTGTACGATACGTGTTAAATCCAGAATTACCGACATTTCCCTGCCCTTACCCTGTGCGGCCCATTGCCTGAGTACCCACGCCTGTTTCGCTGTTGCATACGCAACATAGCGTCACGCCATTTACGCCCGGTAATTGCCAGTACAAGCCTGGACTATTTTCTTGCGTGTCACCTGCCAAGTAACTAGGCTGGCAGGGAGTCAAGGTTCAAATCAAAACGCTGCTACAGACAATAGTTCGTTGGAGAATATACCACATGATAAGGGCGCTATTACTATCCGCAGACGGTAACTACTCAGAAGGTGATGAGCAGCTCCTGTCGCCCTGGCGGGAGCAGCCAGGCGGCACCCTATGGCTCGATATCCAGGGCGAGATAACGCCTGATATTCGCCTGTTGCTGCAGAGTTTTGAATGCAATGAACTGGCTATCAACGACGCTTCGCGGACACGGCACCCGCCAAAAGTTGAGAGTTTTGACAAGAATGGCTTCATCCTGTTCCGCGGTATCAGTGAACTCGACGATGCCCTGACGCATGTGCCGCAGCAGCTGGCGATCTGGGTGGGGAGCAATTACCTGATAACACTGCACCGGGGTCACTCAGTCAGTGTTGAGCAACTGCTGGGACAGGCTGTGGCTGACAATCTACTGCAATCACCGGCGGTGCTGGCGCTGAGTCTTCTGCATTACGCGGCAGGTCGCTATCTGGCGAAGTTGATGGCGGCCGAGGAGCGTATCGGCGACCTCGAAGATCAATTGCTCGGTGAGCGCTCTAATGAAGCCTTGAAGGAACTGGTCGCTTACCGTACCCGCTTGCGCAAATTACGCCGAATTTTCAATTACCATCAGCGCATAGCCGAGACCATCCTGAACGATAGCTGCCCATTCCTGGGGGTTGGCGAGAGTGGTTCCTACCATGAAAGGCGCGATCTTTATGATCGTTTTGAGCGCTTATCCAGTCTGTGCAGTCTGTACTATGAGCTCTGTGGTGACCTCGTGGACGGCTACATTTCGCTCAGTTCACACCAGCTCAACAACACCATGAAGATACTGACGATCATTACGGCGATATTTGTCCCGATAACCTTTATCGCCGGCCTGTACGGAATGAATTTCGACAATATGCCTGAACTGCACCACGAGTACGGCTACTTCTTTGTGCTGGGTATTATTCTTGCCGTAGCCGTGGCGATGGTGGTGCTGTTCAAGAAAATACGCTGGCTCTGACGCAACATCAATCAGAGATGGGCCAGCGCTCGTCCTGGGTGTAGAACGCAAAACGCTCTTCGATAATGTCCTCAGTCAGGCCATACTCGGCAAGATTGTACTCGTGTTTACCGTGCTTGCCCTTCGGGTTGGCATCTATGTGCGCCTGCATTGCCGTGCGTGATTCGTCGCTCAACGGCAGGTCGAAAGCACGGTATACTTTTTCGACCATTGTCATAGGCTGATCCACAAACTCACCCTGGGAGCAGTCCACGAACAACTCCGGTGGTAATTCAGCGCGCTGTGCCAGGCCCTTCTCCAGCGACATGGCATACCACTCCATCACCGCCCTGCCCGTCTGGGCTGCATCCAGGTGACTGATATCACCCATATACATGCCCATGACCACCTTGTTCATACTGTTGATACTGGGTACGACACGCTGTGGATCCCGGTGGCACCAGACAAAACGCGCGTCGGGGAAAACCTTGCGAATAGCATCGATGCCCCACATATGCGCTGGCGCTTTCAGCATCCACTGTTTGCCGGGGTTGCGCCAGTTCAGCATTTGCATCTGTCGCTTCTGGTACGCGTACATCGGCTCGAGATCGCGCTGCAGCAACCAGCTCCGATACGGCTCAAGCATGATTTCAAACCCCAACTGCACCCCATCAAATGCGTATGCGTGTAACAGCACACACTCCTCGGGCGTGTCGGCATCGATATAGTGAATTTTGGCAAATTCCGAGTTGCGCGTTTGTTCCAGCGCTTTTACCAGATAGGGGTAACGTGGGTCTTCCTGCCCGGGCTCGCTATCCGGCCAGGGGTCAGGAAACTGTACTTCCCACTGTAGCAGGCCGCGGTTGTCGGGTGCTGCGACCAGCAGGTTCAGCAGGGCCGAGGTGCCAGAACGGGGCAAGCCGGTAACGAATATAGGCGCAGTGATTTCCTGTTCAGCAATCTCCGGGATTGTCTTAAACGCATTTTCACACTTCAGCCGAGTAGCGAGTTGCATCACCACTCTGTCGCGGCAGCGTTTACGGCCCTCCGGGTCCTTTACATTGCGATCATAGGTTTCCAGCAGTACTTCAAGCCCCTCACGGAAGGGCAATTCACCAAAATCATCAAAACCTGTCTGCCCCTTCGCTTCGGCGATCAATTCATCGGCATCGTAGCTCACTGTTTGGTCGGTCATTTCAGCTCCGCCAGTTTTGCGACACGTGTTTTGAGCTCAGGGTGCTGTTTGGCCCCAATCCAACGCCAGCACATCGTACCCATATTGTGTCCGGCTGTTTCGATCCAGTTGGGAACGCCGGGATCAGTGTGCGATACCACCACGCGAACACTGCCGTCACTGTTGTAGTGGGCCGTGTGTTTGTTGACATGGATAGTGTGGTGGCGATAGTCCAGGGATTCCATCCACCAGTTGTCCAGCTGGAAATTCCAGGTCTGGCATTCGGGGATTTCGGGCGCGTCGATGATGAAGACCTCGTCATCTGCAAGCTGCCAGGCGCTGTGGAAATAGAAGATATTCGGGTCGCCGCCAATCAACTGGCAGTACGCCTGATCCGCCGGTGGCAACTCGTTCAAAGTGGGTAGAAAGCTCTCGGACCAATTTTCGAACAGCGTTGCTGAGCCTTTCACAAAACCGATAGCACCCTGCAGGCCGCGTTCGAGTTTTGTCGCGGAGAACGCTTCAGGGCGGTCTTCATCGGCGCCAATTCGTTCGATTTTCAAGTCGGCCGCTTTCTCGTTCACGCGATCCTGAAATGTCTGGCGTACGTTGATAGAGTTGGTCTCAGGGCCCATCGGCAACCAGTTGCCATCGTGTTTGTTACGGCTGATGATAAGCTCCAGTTCGCCGTTCGGGCCGATATCCATTCCCCTTGTATCTATATGGCCGGTGACTTCCATCGTGCCGCCGGAGGCATACTTGTTGATAATGGTACTGAAGCCCAGGTAGTCGACGGTGCCGCGGTTCCCGGTTATGCGATAGTCATACTTGGGGCTTAAAGGTGCACTCTCGTAGCGATTGTCCGGGTTGTCGGCACCCAGCTTGATCGTTTCGTGAGCGCCGCAGCGTAATTGAGGGAACAGCGGGTCGCGAAATTCGAGGAAGCTCTCAAGGCCGCCACGCAACAGGCGAGCAAGGTAGCGATATCCCTCCGCCTGGTTGAACGCGTCCTGTGGGGCCGCCGGGCTGCGGATAATATTACCCGCCTCCTGCAGCGCATCACAAAACTCATCCCAGGTGGTTCCATCAAGCACTCTTTTTTCGGCATCGCTGGTCGACATAGGCTCTCTCTTATCAGACGGGGTTAATTTGGCTGCGTCAGTGATACCAAAGGCTTTGGCGCGAAGCAAGCGCAACTCCTGTTGCAGCGCCTGGAGCGCTGAAGGAGTCTATGACTTTGAACCAGAGGGCGTGTCTTTTACAACACGCCCTGTGCGACTTGTTTCGCTGCGTAATCACAGGCCCGGGCAGTAAAGGCCATATAGGTGAGTGACGGATTGACGCAGGAGGCCGAGGTCATGAAGGAACCATCCGTGATAAACAGGTTGGGCACATCATGGGATTGGTTGTGTGCATTCAACACCGATTCCGCCGGGTCAGCCCCCATGCGGGCGGTCCCCATCTCGTGGATACCTTCACCGGGCATGGACATGTCATCGTTGCCCAGCAGTGAGAATACCGCACCGGCAGCCTTCAGCAGACGATCTGCCTGTATCTTGGCATCACGACGCAAATTGACTTCGTTTTCACCCCACTCGAAGTCGAACACCACCTGCGGAATGCCGTAGCGATCCACCTTATCCTTACTCAGATACATACGGTTGGATTCGTTTGGCAGGCACTCGGTAAAGCCTGCAAGGGCAAATATCCAGGGGCCAGGTTTGCGCAGCGAATCCTTCAAGGAGGCGCCAAAACCCTTGTTGTTCATGCCGGTCTGCCAGTCCACCCGCAGGGTCGCCGTTTGATAACCATAGCCGCGCACAAAATCGGCATCCTCGTCCTGCCCGTCGAGATTCCTGAACCGTGGAATATACAGCCCGGTTGGCCGATTGCCGTGGTAGTAGCTATCCATATTATCCAGGAACACCCCGGCACCGCTGAGGCCAAGAGTGTGATCCATCAGGTAGTGCCCCAGCGTGCCGCTGCTATTGGCTAGCCCGTTGGGGAAATCCTCGCTGGCGGAGTTCAACAGAATCTGGGTGCTGCCGACGGTGGAAGCGCAGAGGAAGAAAATTTTGGCGCTAAAACTCATGCGTTCCTTGGTCATCGCATCAATGACATGCACGCGCGATATCTTGCCGGATTCTTTATCGTATTCCAGGCGCTCTACGACGGAGTTCGCGCGCAGGGTGAGATTACCTGTTGCCTGCGCGGCGGGAAGTGTCGAGCTCTGTGAGCTGAAATAACTGCCAGTAGAGCAACCGCGCGCACAGGGCCCGCAGTAATGACAGGCGCTACGACCGGGGAGATCCTCGGTCAGTATAGCCACGCGCCCGTTGGTGAGCGTGACATCTGGCGCCTTCTTTTTCAGCCGTTCATTGATCGTTTCCTCGAGCGCGAACCAGGGCATAGGCTTTTGGAACTCGCTGTCGGGCAGCTGGGGTAAGCCCTCTTTTTTACCGTTGATACCGACAAATTTTTCAACATAGCTATACCAGGGAGCAATGTCCTCATAGCCCACCGGCCAGGGTATGCCATGGCCATCGATTTCGTTGGCCTTGAAATCCATTTCGCTGAAGCGGTACGTCTGACGCCCCCAGATAAGAGACCGCCCGCCAACCACATCCGCACGTGCCCACATAAAGGGTTTACCTTCATCCATCGCGTACGGATTTTGCTTGTCGTTGTTCCAGAACTGCCGCGTCCCTTCATTGAACGAGTGCGTGACCTTGCTCTGTACCGGGTAGTCCTCGGCGTAGAGTTCGCGGGGCTTTTTACCCTGATACGGAAACTTCCAGTTTGGCGCATGCTCGCCGAGATAACCGCTGCCTGCTTGCAAGGGTTTGCCGCGCTCCAGCACCAGCACTTTCAGCCCTTTCTCCGTCAATTCCTTGGCAGCCCAGCCACCGGAAATACCGGACCCAACCACGATGGCATCGAAATCATATTGTTTGGCTTCAATCATTGTTATGTACCACCGCGTTACAGGGGAGAGGACCAGGTGCTATCGTTTTTATCCAGCGGGATATCACCGTTAAAATACATCGGCATAGGGTCGTATCGCAGTACCTGAGACGCGCCCTCCTCCGAGGTAAAGAACCCCCAGATCGTGAGTTCCTTTATCTGGCAAATAAACGGCGCTTCACTGATGAATTCGCGCAGTGTGTTACCAAACTCGTACCACTCGGAGTCCGATGCCTCGTCTTCCAGTGCTTCGAGAATCTCAAGCTGTTGCTCTGCACTTAATTGGTCGAACGATGTTCCATACTCTTGTGGGATGCGGGTTTCGATATCCGCCAAACCCGCACTGAAAATGGCCAGCTCGCCCTCGTTCAGCCAGTTTGCAACCATCAACTCGATATATTGTGGAACGCCCGCATCAATGGCTCCGGGCGTATCCGTGCGAGGAATAATGGTCTCTGCCATCGCCGCCACAATTTTCCGTTGTGCGGGAGTGAAATAATCGACCGGTGTCGTATTGTAGTCGGGCGCATTGGCCAGATAGGTGGTCTGCTCAACACTGAGGGTGAACCCCAGTTGGCTGGCGCTGACACCGGAGATCAGAATAGCGGTACATTGCAGGAACTCGCGTCGATTCATAATTACCTCTCAGCGTCTACGAATTATTTTGAACAGAACAGGGATAATGAGTATGGCTGCAGCTACTGACAGGCAAACCAGCAAGCGGTGTTCATATACCCCGAGGTAGTATCCCGCTGCCTTGAACCCTGAGTAGCCCCAATAAACCGCATCGACCCCAGTGAGGTGGTATAACTCATAGAACATATCAGCGGTTGCGGGCAGTGCAAAGTACAAATAGAGTGCTGCCAGAATGGCAATGATCCACTGCCGTTTTGAAATTAGCATTACAGTATTCTCATCGTTATTGTTTCTGTATTCAGTTTATCTGCCGTCATACTTTAAATCCGGGCGCGGATAAATTCGATTCCTGAACGATACACCTCTTCTTCAGACGCGAATGCATTGCGCCAGACATTTGCCGCCGCAGCAAGATTAGGATCGGCCGTACCGAAGGACTCGATCACCAGCCAACCAGTGTAATTGATTTCATGTAAGGCAGCGAAATTGGCTTCCCAGTCGACCTGCCCGGTGCCCAGCGTGCCGCGATGGCTTTCACTGAGATGTACATGATTTGTCACGTCCTTGATATTGCGCAAGGCTTCACGCGGGTCGGGATCTTCGATATTGGCGTGGTGTGTATCGTAGTGTACGCCGACGTTGTCCAGGCCCACCTGCTCCACCATACGTCGACACTCCTCTGAGGTGTTGATCAAAAATACCTCAAAGCGATTGAGAAACTCCAGCCCCAGACGCACGCCTGCCTGCTGCGCATATTCACCGCAGATTCGCAGATACTCAGCGGACCAGTCCCACTCTTGCTCGGTGGCCGCGGTTCCGGTGAAATATTTATGTGCCTGATACATCCCGCCAATCAGGATGTCGCTGCCGATAAGCTGTGTGTCATCGATACTTTTTTTCAGGTTGTCGATGGCCGCAGCTCGCACAGAGCGCTCTGGTGAGATGGGATTGGTCTCCAGTGTGACAAACGCCGAAGCCGTGCGCTCCAAGCCGAGGTCGTCACAGGCGGCAGCCATCGTTTTCAGCTCAGAGTCTGTCTGGCCAGACATGGGAATTTCAACACCGTCGTAGCCCGCCGCCGCCAGTGACTCAAACACGGGTATCTGTGCGGTGCTTGTTTCAACGCCCCACAACAGCATATTCATGCCTATTTTTACATTCATGAAAACAAACCCTGTCAGTGCTGGTGCGTGCTGCCTGCCGCACCCATTGTTTCAATCTGGTGACCACCCTTTCTGCGATCTGCCAACCATATCAGCCCAAATACCGGTAATAACAGCAGCGGCACGTACGCCACCGACTGAAACGACTCAACCGAGGCATAGCGCACGACTTCCTGCATGTGCTCAGGAGAAAGCCCGGCCAGCTTGTCAGCGCCGCCCGCCGCCTGTGCCTTGGCCGCATCGAAGATTGCGCCCATCTTTGGCAGTACGAACTGTATCGACATTCCGCCGGCAAACCCCATCAACCCCATGGCCATAGCGCCACCGCGCGGGAATCGCTCAGCGACAATCGCCAACATGGTAGGCCACAGATAACACACCCCGATGCCCCACACAGTCGCGGCGGCAAATGCCAAAATCGGTGATGTCGCAAGGCTAAGCAGGTACAAGCCAATTCCGGCAAACAGGCAGCTGACAAACATCAGGCCTATGGACGAAATACGGGCAACGATAGGCCCGGCAAAGTGGCGCATAACAAACATTAACGCACTGACGTAGACCAACAGCAAAATGCCCTGCATACCCACAATGTTGGACAGTGAGATATTCACCCATTGTCCCGGTGCGAGCTCTGCCGCTGCGGTCAGATACATGCAGACCCAGAACACCCAGAACAGTGGCCGCTTCAGCAGCTCAGTGAACATCTCTGCGTAGCCGACACCGGCGGCGACTCGCTCGGTGACAGGAAATGTCGATGTAGCGACCATCCACGCCAGCACCAATGCCGGCAACATCAGTACCAGCATATTCAGCTCCCAGGGCAGCCCCATACTGGTAATAGCGACACCTAATAAGCCGCCTACAACAATGCCGGCCGGCCACCACGCGTGCAGAATATTCAGGCGGTGTGCCTTTTCTTCAGGATACAGCGCCGCCACCATAGGGTTGGATGCGGCCTCTACCGCGCCCCAACCGAGGCCGGTGAGCAACAGGCTGATGAGTACGACAGTTTCCACGGTTGAGTCGACGGGCAAGGTGGTAGCGAGCAGCAGCCCCGCAGCACCGGCGATGTAGCCAAGTGCAGACAGCAGCAACATTCGCTTCATGCCAATCAGGTCCACCAGAGCACTGCCAAACAGCAGTGTCAGCGCAAATCCTGTAAATGTGGCACCCAGTGCCTCGCCGAGCAGTGCGGCTGAATTGGCCAGATCAATCTGGTTGTAGATATCATCCTGCAGATTGGAAGCGATATTCGCGCGAACAGCAAACCCCAGTCCGATCATGAAAATGGACAGGTTGCCCACATAGTACAGGCGCTTACGATTCAGCGTTTGCCCGGTCATACTCTACTCCCTTATTTTATGTAATCTGGAAAGGCGTGGCGGTGGACCTGGATGATTAATCCAGGCCCAGGATGCGCCGGTTGCTGGCGTCATCCGCGACGCCACCGGCAAAATCATCAAACGCGCGCTCGGTAGTGCGAATAATATGATGGTTGATGAAATCTACCCCTTCTCTGGCGCCATCCTCTGGATGCTTCAGACAGCACTCCCATTCCAGTACCGCCCAACCCTCAAAGCCGTAGCGTGCAAACTGGCTAAAGATACCGCTGAAATCCACCTGGCCGTCCCCCAGCGAACGGAAGCGTCCGGCGCGATCCGTCCAATCCTGGTAGCCGCCGTACACACCGCTGCGACCATTGGGATTAAACTCCGCATCCTTTACATGAAACATCTTGATGCGCTCATGGTAGAAGTCAATAAATTGAATGTAATCCAGTTGCTGCAGTACGAAATGACTGGGGTCGTACAGAATATTGCAGCGCGCGTGGTTACCGGTGGCTTCCAGAAAACGTTCAAAGGTGACGCCGTCATGTAAATCCTCGCCGGGGTGTATTTCATAGCACAGGTCCACGCCCGCGCTGTCAAACGCATTGAGAATGGGCAACCAGCGCTCAGCCAGTTCGCGAAACCCTGTTTCTACCAAGCCCTGTGGACGTTGTGGCCAGGGATAGAATGTGTGCCATAACAATGCACCGGAAAACGTCGCATGCGCCTGGAGGCCAAGGTTCTGACTGGCACGTGCCGCCAGCATGAGTTGCTGTACTGCCCATTCCTGCCGCGCTTTCGGGTTGCCGTGTACAGCGGCGGGGGCAAAGCCGTCAAACTGTTCATCGTATGCCGGGTGAACAGCCACCAACTGACCCTGCAAGTGGGTGGATAGCTCGGTGATCTCTATGCCATTGTTGGCGCAGATCCCCGTTATTTCATCGCAGTAATCTTTACTCTGTGCCGCTTGTTCCAGATCGATCAGGCCCGCTTCCCAGGTCGGAATCTGCACGCCCTTGTAGCCCAGGTCTGCGGCCCAGCGGGTAATGCTATCCAACTTGTCAAAGGGCGCCTCAGCGCCTGTAAACTGCGCGAGGAATATGGCTGGGCCTTTCATACGAGACATGATACTTACCTCTTTATTGTTTCTTTTATCCGATGTGTCAACGTCGCTCGAACGCGTGCCACTTGATATTGCTGGCACTGGCGGCGACCGCTAACTCGATAAACGTCATGCCGCGTATTGCCGCGTCGATACCCGGGCAGTCGGCAGCGCGTTCATCGGTGGCGCGGCCTTCCTCACGTGCGCGAATTTGTCCGGCAAACGCCAGGTAGATGTTAGCAAAGGCTTCCAGGTAGCCCTCGGGGTGTCCCATCGGCGTGCGGGTATTGGCCGCTGCCAATTCACTCAGGTACGGTCCGCCGGCACGCAGCATTTCAGTGGGGCGATCCGCCCATTTCAGCCACAGTGTATTGGGTTCCTGTTGCCGCCACTCAAGTCCGCCCCGCTCTCCATAGATGCTGATCTTGAGCGCGTTTTCCTCGCCAACACACACCTGGCTTGCGTGCAGTATGCCGCGCGCGCCGTTGGCAAATCGCAACAGCACAGCGCCGTCGTCGTCCAGCGGTCTGCCCGGTACAAATGCGGTGAGGTCTGAACAGATCGCGGCAATGGACTCCCCACTGACATACTCTGCAAGGTTCGCAGCATGTACTCCGATATCGCCCATGCAACTGCTGATTCCAGCCTGAGCCGGGTCCAGCCGCCAGGCAGCCTGCTTGTTGTCAGTATCTTCTTCTTTAGCTGCCAGCCAACCCTGTGGATATTCCACCACGACCTTGCGGATATTGCCGAGCTCTCCGGCAGCCACCCTCGCCCGTGCCTCCTTGACGAGGGGATAGCCGGTGTAGGTGTGAGTCAGGCCATAGAGCAGTCCTGTTTCTGTGACCAACTCTCTCAGTCGAATGGCCTCATTGAGATTCAGGGTGGCGGGCTTGTCAGACAGCACATGGAAACCGCTGCGCAAAGCAGCCTCGGCGACGGGAAAATGTTGATGGTTGGGGGTGACTATCGCAACAAACTGCATGCGTTGATCAGCTGGCAGTGCTGCCTCCGCTGACATCATCGTGTGAAAGTCGTCGTAGACCCTTTCCGGCGGCAGGTATAACGCCGCTCCCGAGCGTTGGGAACGCTCTGGGTCACTGCTGAACGCGCCACACACCAGTTCAATCTCGCCGTCCAGTGCGGCCGCCATACGGTGCACAGCGCCTATGAACGCGCCCTCCCCGCCGCCTACCATTCCCATTCTTATTTTTGTCATGAACACCCTCTACTGCAATCAAGCGCCGTCAGGCGCTGCAACGCCCGGATACTCCCACCAATGGCAGGGGAAGTCTTGTATATAATCCTCTATAATTTGAATAATTTCGGCTGGAGCGCTATATATTGACAAAGCTTGTCTACCCATCGCTGGACGGAGCAGAGCAGAACTTTGCCATGCTGGACCTGATCCCCGATACCCATGCGTGGATAAAGGATGTGGATGGCTATTTTGTTTACGGCAACCGGTTGTTTTTTGAACGATTCGGCTTTGCCTCACTGCAAGGGCTTTTGGGTAAAACGGATTACGATCTCGCGCCTGCAGCGATGGCGGAAAAATACTGCAGTGATGATGAGCGGGTGCTCAATGGCAGCCCGGTGAACGAGCGGTTGGAGCTAATTACGGCTGAGGGACAACCCAGCGATTGGTTTCTCACCTCCAAATGGCCAATCTACGATTTAGAAGAGCACGTCATTGGCAGTTTCGGTATCAGTCGCCATCTCAACAAGACGGAAGGCAGAGCCATCCCTTTTCGGGAACTGCGCACACCAATTGCTTACATCAACGAGCATTTTGCCAGCAACATCTCTGTTGAATCGCTGGCGGGCGCCTGCGGTATTTCTGTCAGTGCATTGGAACGGCGTTTTAAAAAACACCTCAATAGAACACCCCATCAGTACATCATTGATGTGCGTCTGGACAACGCCCGCCGTATGCTGCGAGAAACCGACAAACCCATTGGCACGATAGCGCTGGAAACCGGTTTCGCCGACCACAGTCATTTTACACGGGCATTTTCCTGCAAATTTGGTCTCGCGCCGAGCAGAGATCGGCGCGAGCAGAGCCGCACTCAGCCGGGATAGGCCTGCTGAAATGCGTCGACGAAATCCTGCAGGCGGTCCAGCGGTAAGTCGTTGATACCCGCCGCCCCTGCCCGGCCGCCACCCGTTGGGAACTGCATACACAGATCCGCCGCGCCCTGCTTGTTGTTCATAGGCGCGCGAACGCTGATCAGGTAGTTACCCTTGGCATTGATCGTCAAAACGGCATGCGCACGGGCGGGGTTACTGGTAGCCAGATCATTACTGTAGACACCACTAACACGGCGTGCCCAGGGCTCATCAGGTAACAGGAATACAGCCGAACCCGGCTTGGCCTGCAATGGCTCTAGCGCCTCGGCATTTGCCATATCTTCGCGATAGCCGGTGCTGAGCTTTTCGAAGTCGGGTGAATTGTGCACAAAATCCAGCGGTCCCTCTGCCGCATACAGGCGCAGGTACAGTTCCTGTGGATCGAAGTGTAAATCCTCAATAGTGGGGCCATAGCCGTTGTAATTGATATATGTACCGAGGTTTTCCAGTGATGTGAGATCCTGCGGCGAGATATCCAGCCCTTTTGCCAGAGTTCTGGCGGTATTGTGGAGATTGTCACCAAATGCGCCTGTGACCGCCCAATCGAGATGGCTGCCCTCAAGGTACCCATTCACCAGCGCAGCCGTGCACACTTCAGGTGACTCATTCACAATCGCTGTCAGGTTGGCGTGATCGGGAATATCACCGGGAAAGTGATGGTCTACGTAAAACACAGAAGCACCCTGCTCCAGCGCTTTGTCCAGCGCGCTACGGTTTTTGTCCATTGATACATCCAGGACTGTTATCAGGTCACCAGCAGCGGCATCCACTTTCCCCAATAAATTGATGTCCCGTTTGACGCCTGTTACCAGTGTTGCCTCGCGCGGTTCGGCCTTGCGTAATTGAAGCAGAGCGCAGATGCCATCGGCATCTCCGTTGAAAAGGTCGTAATTCATAGTGTCACCAAAAGAATGGGCGCCAGCCGTTGATGTCTGGCGCCGGGGTGGATTTAGTTGTCCAGCGTCTGGTAATAATCCGACAGGATTTTCGCTACTTCAGGGCGGGAAAACTCGGGCGGTGGTGCGATACCCTTACCCAACATTTCACGCACAGCAGTACCTGACAGCAGGACGAAATCATCCTTGGTGTGGTCTGGCACATCGCGCATCATTACTACCTTGTTCAGCTTCTTGCTGTACGCCGTGTGATCGGCACCGAAGATCTCCAGTTCCAACGCGCCTTTGGGCACCTCTTCTTCGAAGATAGTCTGGGCGTCAAAGCCGCCGTAATAATCGCCTACACCGGCATGGTCGCGGCCGACAATAAGGTGGGTACAGCCGCAGTTCTGGCGAAAGACAGCGTGCAGCACGGCTTCGCGCGGGCCAGCGTACAACATATCAAAACCGTAACCGGTAACCATGACAGTATTCGCCGGGAAGTAGATTTCCACCATTTTGCGGATAGCGGCGTCGCGAACGTCAGCGGGGATATCACCAGGCTTCAATTTGCCCAGCAACATGTGAATCAGCACGCCGTCTGCGTTCAACTGTTCCATGGCCATGCGGCACAGCTCTTCGTGCGCGCGGTGCATGGGGTTACGAGTCTGGAATGCTACGACCTTCTCCCAACCGTGCTCAGCGATTTCATTGCGAATTTCAACCGCGGTGCGGAAGGTATCGGGGAAGTCGGTCTGGAAGTAGGAAAAGTTCAACACCTGAATAGGACCGGACAACATAGTGCGTCCAAGGCTGTCGAAGGTTGCGACGCCGGGGTGCTTGGGATCCTTGGTGCGGAAGATTTTTTCTGACATGAAGGCGATCTGGTCGTCACTGACCTGCTCCACCGCTTCGACATCCATCACAGCCAGTACCGGATTACCCTTTACGTTGGGATCGCGCAGGGCGATACGGGTACCGGCTTTTACATCTGTATCGGATGTCATGTTCACAATGGGTACAGGGAAGAACAGACCGTCTACGGTGTGCATCTTGTCTGCCACGCTGAGTGAGTCAGCGAGATTCATATAACCGGTCAGCGGGTTGAAATAACCGCCGCCGAGCATTACGGCGTTGGCTGCGGCAGCTGAGTTAAGCAGCAGTGAAGGCAGGGTTTCGGCCTCTGCTTGCAGTGCTTCGCGCTCTGCGTTGTCGTAGACAAAAAGCGGGTTGAGCTCATCGGAGCCGTGTGGCTTGATCATCGTGTTCTCCTGTTTACTTGCTGATGATGCCGCGCTCACGCAGCGTATTGAGAATAATTTCTACTTCTTCTTGCAGAGTCTGTTTGTCTGAGTGCAGGTGTATCTCGGGCTTGAACGGCGCTTCATACGGATCGTCAATTCCGGTGAAGTTTTTGATTTCGCCAGCGCGGGCTTTTTTGTACAGGCCCTTGGGGTCACGCTCTTCTGCAGCCTCCAGAGCGCAATCCACGAATACCTCGATAAAATCCATGCCGGCTTCTTCGTGCAAGGCGCGAACCTGGTCGCGGTCTGCTTTATACGGGCTGATAAAACTGCTCAGGGCGACGACCCCGCTGTCGACAAACAGCTTGGCCACCTCGCCGATACGGCGAATATTTTCGGTGCGATCTTCTGCTGAGAACCCCAGGTTCTTGTTGATGCCCATGCGAACGTTATCGCCGTCCAGACGGTAGGACAGGACGCCCATTTCGTTCAGGGTGCCTTCGAGTTCTACTGCCACTGTGCTCTTGCCGCTGCCTGACAGGCCGGTAAACCACAAAGTGGCACCCTTGTGCCCCAGCAGTTTGCTGCGGTGCTCGCGGGTGATGTCACCTTCATGCCAGTGTACGTTGGTCGCTTTTTGATCCGCCATGTTTGAACTCTCCGTCAATGTATTGGTGCCAATAAGCCCACTTCACGCAGGCCTGTGGATTTCGTCGGCGCGATAGAGTAATGCCATATCCTCCACATGTAAAACAGGATATTATGGATCATTCTACCGGTTTTACCGATACCGGGCCGCCGCTGAGGTAATGCCGCGCTGTTCGCAGGCGCACAGGGCCTCTGCGCCGAACGTTTTTGTGGGGAATAGATGAAGTTCACCATCAGACAGCTACAGATTTTTCTTGCCGTGGCTAAGCATCAGAATATATCGAAAGCGGCCCAGAGCCTCCATATGTCGCAATCAGCCGCCAGCGAAGCCCTGCTAAACCTGGAACACACCTACGAAGTCTCTCTGTTTGATAGGGTCAGCAATAAGCTGGCGCTCAATGCCATCGGACACACCTTGCGCAAGGAAGCTGAAAACCTGCTTGCTCACTGCACAAGTTTTGAACAAACACTTCTGGACCACACCGAGGTCGGCCATATCAAGGTGGGAGCCAGTTTTACCATCGGCAACCATCTGGCCACACGATACCTTGCCGGTTATCTTGCCAACTACCCCGAGGCCGATGTTCAGTTGGATATTGCCAATACGCCCGATGTAGTGGCCAGGGTGCTCAATTTCGATGTCGATATCGGTATGGTCGAGGGCGATGTGCACCACCGGGAACTTGAGCTGATTCCGTGGCGAGATGATGAACTCATCGTATTTTGCGCGGCCGATCACCCTTTGGCGGGAAAGAAAACCCTGACGAACAAGGACATTAAGGAAGCCCTGTGGATACTGCGCGAACCGGATTCAGGTGCCCGGCAGACCTTTGACCGGGCGCTTGCCGGTCTGCTTCCGGACATCAACATCTATCTTGAATTTAAGCACAATGAGGCGATAAAGAACGCTGTCGAGTCTGGCCTGGGAATTGGCTGTCTTTCAAAGATCGTATTGCAGAAAAACTTTGCCAACGGAGATCTCGTACCGCTGACGCTGCCGCGGCGCAACATGCGAAGAACGTTTTACTTTGCGCTACCCAGAGACCGTTACCGCTTGGAATCGGTCGAATTCTGGATGCGCACCTGTCGTGAAATGGATGGCTAGGCAGCGCTTAGTAATTCCCTCTACCCTGCGCGCGCTGCCAAATCTTCAGAAAACCTCGTTCCAGTGCGCCCTCAGCCGCCAGCCCAAACTTCTCCTGCCAGTTCTTCTTGTGTACAAAACGCACATCGTACACGTCCCAGTCTTGCAGTCTCGTCTGAATGAACGCATCGCTTGTCTGAAGCTCATCGACCAGCCCCTCCTCCAGTGCATTCTGGCCATACCAGACTTCCCCTGTTGCCACCTTGGCAATGTCCAGAGAAGGACGATTGCTGCTGACAAAGCTCTTGAACAGGGAGTGCGTCTCTTCCAGCTCCTCTACAAACTTCTCCCTGCCCTTGTCGGTGTTTTCGCCAAACATGGTGAGCGTGCGCTTGTACTCGCCCGCGGTAAGTAATTCAAAATCGATGTTATTTTTTTGCAACAGGCGGTGGAAGTTCGGCAGTTGTGCCAGTACGCCGATGGAGCCGAGTACGGCAAAGGGCGCGGCAATGATGCGGTCAGCCACACAGGCCATCATATAGCCGCCACTGGCCGCAACCTTATCCACTGCAACGATCAGCGGCACGCCGGCCGTCTTGATTCTCTGCAACTGACTGGAAGCTAGGCCGTAGCTGTGAACCATTCCGCCAGGGCTTTCCAGATTGACCAGTATTTCATCGCCCGCTTTGATTTGCGGGAGAATTGCCGAGATTTCCTCGCGCAAGTTTTCTGCGGCACTGGCGCGCATATCACCCTCAAAATTTATGACATACATGCGCTTTTTACGCGTTTCTGCCGGGGCCTCCTCCCCTTTTTTGAGCATTTTTTTGGCGATTTTGGCTTTGGACTTTTCTTCCTTTTTGGCCGCTTTACGCTGCATTTTCAGTACTTCAGCGTCATCGATGACGTCGCACACAGACTCACTGATGTGCCGGTACTTCTCATTGAGATCGCGGACCTCAATATGTCCTTCATGCTGGTCGGCGCGCTGGCGTTGTCCAATGGCTACCAGGCTGGCGACAAGAATCAGAATAGCGGCAACAAGGGTGACTGCCTGGGCAAGGAAAAGCCCATACTCATAAATGAATTCCAAAAGTTTACTCCAGTGTGTCTATTTTAAGGTTTCGATGTAGTGTTGAATCAGCTGTCCGGAAATCGATGACGCTGGTGGAATCAACGGTAGTTCGCTGTAGTGGAACCAGCCGGCGTCTGCAATTTCTGAGGGCTGACAAACGATATCGCCGCCCACGTAATCGGCAAAGAACCCCAACATCAGTTGATTTGGAAAGGGCCATGACTGCGACTGGAAATACCGCAGGTTGGTGACTTCAACCCCTACTTCCTCACGTACTTCCCGGTGCAGAGTCTCTTCGGCGGTCTCGCCCGCTTCGATGAAGCCGGCCAGCGTGCTGTACATTGGCTGGGGGAAATTGGCATTGCGCGCCAGTAACAGCTCCTCGCCGCGGGTCACCAGTACAATAACGCAGGGTGAGATGCGCGGATAGTTGATAACCCGGCAAGGGTCACAACGCATCGCCCTCTCCTGGAGATCCACGGTCATCTTGTCGCCGCAGCGACCGCAGTAGCGGTGGTCCCGCTCCCAGTCCAGTAATTGTGCAGCCCTGCCGGCTAAGGCAAATAGCTGCTCATCTACTCGGCCGAGAATATGGTAGAGGCTGCCCTTCTGGTACTGCAGGGGGTCGGGCTGGTCCACCGTGTCAATTTCCAGCACATAGCAGGGTTGATCGCCCCAGTAGCCCAGAAACTGACGCCGCAGTTCAGTCCAACCACTTCTCTGTACCTGTTCACGGGCGATCAGGCATCCGGTTTGGGAACGCATATCACTGAGTAACTGCCCTCCCTGAAACACGATATGCAGTTCAAAATCGCTGGAATCGGGTGGCGTGTTATCGGGTCGAAACATCTGACCTCCAAAAGGATGGGGAAATAAGACCGGCTATAGTATGACTGCATGCGCACAGGAGCAAGGTTACTGGTGTGCAGGTATTCCCCAAATTTTGGCAAGGGCTGCAGAATGCCGTAGAATGCGCGCCCCCAACTCGTGAAGAGTCTCGATAATCATGCAATTGCCTTCAGCCTTCTGGAAAAATTTTCTCGGCCCAGCTCCCGAGTGGTACAAACGCACGATAGTGGCATTTTTACTCATCAACCCGCTGATGCTGTGGGCTTTAGGGAGTTTTGTTACCGGCTGGGTATTGATTGCGGAGTTTATTTTTACCCTGGCACTGGCGCTGCGCTGCTATCCGTTACAGCCTGGTGGCCTGCTGGCGATTGAGGCTGTGTTGTTGGGCATGACCTCGCCAGAGATGGTCTATCACGAAACAGCGGCCAATTTTGAAGTGATTCTGCTGCTGATGTTTATGGTGGCAGGCATCTACTTTATGAAAGATCTTTTGCTTTTTATGTTCGCCAAAATCCTGTTGAACGTCCGCTCCAAGGTCGCGCTTTCACTGCTGTTTTCTCTGGTCGCCGCCTTCCTCTCTGCGTTTTTGGATGCACTTACTGTTACCGCGGTATTGATCAGCGTGGGCGTGGGCTTTTTCTCCGTCTATCACAAGGTAGCCTCTGGACAGAAGCTCAGTGATGACGCCCATGACAGTTCTTCAGACGACACTGTGGGCGAACTGCACCGGGACGATCTGGAACAGTTCAGAGCGTTTCTGCGCAGCCTGCTGATGCACGGCGCCGTGGGAACCGCTCTGGGCGGCGTGTGTACCATGGTTGGTGAGCCACAGAATTTGTTGATTGCGACAGTCGCCGGGTGGGATTTTATTGAATTTGCCAAGATTATGGCGCCCGTCAGCGTGCCGGTTTTGTTTGCCGGTTTATTGACCTGTGCCGGGCTGGAACTGACAGGCATTTTTGGCTATGGCGCTAAACTGTCCGACAACGTGCGAACCGTCCTGATGGAATACCAGGCCAACGAAGAGAGCAAGCGCACCACTCGCAGTAATGCACGCCTGCTGGTCCAGGCATTGGTTGCGGTGATTCTGATTCTAGGTCTGGCCATGCACTGGGCAGCGGTCGGCTTGATCGGCTTAATGGTTATTGTGCTGCTTACCGCGTTTAACGGCATTATTGAAGAGCACCAGTTGGGCAAGGCTTTCGAGGAGGCGCTGCCATTTACCGCACTGCTGGTGGTGTTTTTCGCCATTGTCGCCGTCATCCACGATCAGCATCTGTTTACGCCCGTGATCGACAGCGTATTGCATATGAGATCGGACGTACGGCCCACGATGTTTTTCCTGGCAAATGGTATTTTGTCCATGATCAGCGATAACGTATTCGTCGCTACGGTCTATATCAATGAAGTGAAGGCCGCACTGGATGCTGGCACGATATCGCGCGAGGAATTTAACCACCTGGCAGTGGCCATCAACACCGGCACCAACCTTCCCAGTGTTGCAACGCCTAATGGTCAGGCGGCATTCCTGTTCTTACTCACCTCAGCGCTGGCACCGCTAATTCGCCTGTCCTATGGGCGCATGGTGATTATGGCGCTGCCTTATACGGTGATGATGGGCGGTGTTGGGCTGGCGTGTGTGGCGTTGTTTATCTAGGCTTCTTCGCTGATAGCCTCACCTCGCCACAACACTTTGCCGCCGTTGGACGCTGCAATTTCCTCCAAATAAGCCTCATGTGCGGATATCTCTTCAGGTGAGGCTTTGATGACAGGCAACGCCTGGCGTCCCGCTGTAAGTCGCACAATCTGTTCTGAGAGAGATTGCCCATCGTTATCTGTCCCTGAGTCAGACAGCTGTAATGCTGTCTGACCACCGGTCATTGCCAGATAGACGTCGGCCAGAATCTCCGCATCCAGTAGCGCGCCATGCAAATCGCGCTGTGAATTATCGACTGTATAGCGCTGGCACAAGGCGTCGAGGCTATTGCGTTGTCCGGGGTGTTTGGCGCGAGCCATCACCAGCGTGTCGGTGACAGAGCACAGTTCGTCCAGTCGCGCCGTAGTGTCTGATACGCGCTGCATTTCCGCATTCAGAAACCCGATATCGAAAGGCGCGTTGTGGATGACCAGTTCCGCTCCCTGTACGAATTCCAGAAAGCCCGGCAGAGCCACTTCAAACGCGGGTTTGTCCGCCAGAAAATCATTCGTAATACCGTGCACCTCAATCGCGCCCTGATCGATTTCGCGATGAGGGTTAATGTATTGGTGGTAGTGGTTGCCGGTGAGTTTACGGTTGATCAACTCCACGCATCCGATTTCAATTATGCGATGGCCCTGAGAGACCTCCAGGCCGGTGGTCTCTGTGTCGAGAACGATTTGTCTCATGTCTGCTTTATCTCCTTGAAATCATCGTCGGGTGCGCAGCGCTAACTCATCAATACCCCTGTTGGCCAACTGGTCTGCGCGCTCGTTCTCTACATGCCCACTATGCCCTTTTACCCAGTGCCACTGCACTTGGTGGCGCTGGTTCTGGACATCGAGCAACTGCCACAGATCGACATTTTTGACCGGCTTTCGCGCCGAGGTTTTCCAGCCCTTTTTTTTCCAGTTTTCAAGCCAGGTGGTTATGCCATTCTTTACATACACCGAATCAGTGGTGAGGTCGACGATGCACGGAGCAGACAGTGCTTTCAGCGCTTCTATGGCCGCCAGTAACTCCATCCGGTTGTTGGTCGTTTCCGGCTCCCCGCCATATAACTCCCGCTCAATCTCCCCGTAGCGTAAAAGTGCACCCCATCCACCTGGCCCCGGGTTTCCGCGGCAGGCCCCATCGGTAAAAATTTCTACTTTCTTCAAGCGGCAATATTTCCTTGTTGTTTTGATATCGCTGTCTTCAGGCACCCTGACCGGGGTGAAGGCGTGGGTACAGGCGCGGGATTGGGAACCAGCCCAATCAGGCGCTTCTTACTGGTTAATAACGGGCGGCGCGGGCGATTTAACCCCGCCGTATGTTTGGTCGCATGCAGGATATAGACCCCGCCAAACGGTAGATTGTGTCGAGCAATCCAGCGATCACAACCGGCAACGACTTCGCGCAGCCGCTCGTGACCCAGCGGAGGCAGCGTGTACAGTCTGCGGGTACCGAGCACTTCGCAGCCGAGTAAATGCAGCCAATCAGTCAGACGATGTTCGCTCACAGGCCGGTGTTGGGACCACAGTGGATCACGCAGAGCGCTGCGTATCCGTGTATTGCACCCAAACAGGCTGTACGGATTGAACCCCACCACCAGCAGTTGTCCCTGTGGTGTTAACACACGCTGAATCTCCCGCAAGACCTGGTGGGGGTTGCTTGCAAACTCCAGGCAGTGGTGCGCGATGATTGTGTCCACACTGTCGCTTTCCAGCGGTAATTCTTCCGGGGCCGCAACCAGTGCGACGCCCTCCCCGCTGTGCTGCGCACAATACAATTGATGATTAATCGGGCTATCTGAACACAGCGGGCGGCCGCCACTGACGCCCAGCTGCAGAATATGGTAACCGAATGAGGTATCAAGTAATGTCTGAATTGCGACACGCGTCTCTTCCAGCAGGTACTGGCCATTTTGTCGCGCATACCAGCATTCCAGTTGGGTTAAAATCTCGTTACAATCGCGCTGCATTACATTTTTGGTTTCCCGCGCCTGATGCCGCAGGTTGCTCCGCTCTTTGGACTGTTTTGAGGAGGAGCTTATACTACTGTATTTTATCCCGATTGGAACGTAACTCATGTTCAACTTCCAGGGTCTTTTTGTCCCTTCAAGCGATGCTAACGCAATACTGCAGTGCCCTCTGCCCGCCCAAGCCGGGGCAGTGTTCTCTGTCAGCCGCCGGTCGGTTCGTTGAGCATGCGCCCACAGATTGGTTATTTCCGGGTTGTTCAAACGTTGATATTCGCGCCATTACAGACTCAAGGTGACTCACTATAATGGTGTTAAATTCTATATTTTTCAAAAAGATACATCACTATATTATTGCTATTTATAGTATTGTTGCGCTGTCTGCCTGCCAGACACTGAATGCTCCACCTCCTCCCAACCGTGATAGCGCTGCCCAGACACCCGTGTCGGAAGTGACAGCCGCCGCCACAGACCCGCTAGATCCTGATTTAGACGCTACTGTAGCTCCCGCCGTTGACCCCGTCGCACAGACAGCCCCGGATGTGACGGCCGAGGAAGAGCCCGATGACGTATGGCAGCGCATGCGAGACGATATGCAGTGGCAGCAGACAGATGACGTCCGGATCGACAAAGCGCGTGAGGGTTATCTACGCCACGTCAATCACATTCCTCTGGTAGCCGGTAAAGCGGACAACTACCTGTATTACGTCGTGGAGGAGGTGCAAAAACGCAATATGCCTGTGGAATTGGCGCTTGTCCCCATGGTGGAGAGCGACTGGGACCCTTTTGCAGCCTCCTACTCCGGTGCCGCCGGACTGTGGCAAATAATGCCGGCAACCGGCACCCACCTGGGGCTCTCGCAGGATTCCTGGTACGACGGCCGTATGTCGGTGCGGGATTCCACCAAAGTAGCGCTGGATTATCTGGAGGAGTTATACCATCAATTCGACCAGGACTGGTTTCTCGCGCTCGCGGCATACAACAGCGGCGCGGGGAACATCGCGCGTGCCCGCAAAGCGAATGAGGCGCAGGGACTCAGCACAGATTACTGGTCTCTGAAGCTGCGGCGGCAAGCCAGTGATTATGTTCCCAAAGTAATAGCCCTGGCACAGATTGTCGCTGAGCCAGAACGCTATGAGGTTGAACTTCCCGCGGTGGAAAATGCACCTTCCTTCGAGGTTGTCGAGATTGGCAGGCAGTTGCAACTGTCAAAGGCCGCGGAACTGGCTGGCATTGACGTGGAGACCTTGCGCGCACTGAACCCCGGACAGCTGCGAGAGACGCTCTCCCCGCGCCAGCCATTTGAGCTGTTAGTGCCGGTTG
This sequence comes from Halioglobus japonicus, assembly GCA_902705825.1. GTDB lineage: Bacteria > Pseudomonadota > Gammaproteobacteria > Pseudomonadales > Halieaceae > Marimicrobium. The sequence continues at coordinate 291,660 of CACSIL010000045.1, forward strand.
AAAACGCGACTCACTTCGAAGCCAATATTGCAACGCTCAGCCCTGAAGAACTCGTGCAGTGGCAAACGTATAAAATTAAACCGGGCGACAGCCTGAGCGGCATTGCCAGTGCCTTTGATATCGATGTGCAAGTGCTACAAGACATCAATAGTTTACAGGGCAGTAAGATCAAGGCTGGCGACGTGCTGAAAATCCCGGGCAGCAGTGATGAGGCTCCACCGCCGCAGGGGTATCTGGTGCGCGCAGGCGATTCGCTGTCGCGAATCGCAGGCAAGTTCAATGTCTCCGTTGACGACCTTATCGACTGGAATTCACTGGACCCCAGCGCCTATCTAAAACCGGGCCAAGAGTTAAAGCTCTATGTGAAGGGGGGGTAGTGCCGGCACTACCGTGAGTGAACTGATTAATACACTTTTGAAATACGTTTCCACTGCCCTGCTTCTGGTGCCGATGACGGCAATGCCCGCCGCAGCCCAGGGAACACCGGGGACCCCTGAAACGCTGGGGCGTATTATTGGCCCCGAAACAGAAACGGTGGTTGCCGCCATCTATCCGCAGAGTCGCGAGATCAGTATGACGCAGGGTTCAGCCATCAGTTATACCGTCTACGCTCCCGAACAAGTGGTAAACCTCGCCGATGTCAGTGTAGGAGATCATATCCTGGGCACTTATTCCGCCTCAGTGGAAGGTGATATCCGCGAACCCACCCAGGCGGATCTGGAGACTCCCTGGCAGGTGTTGCAAGAAGGTGTCATCAGCTACCGCGACGGGATGTTGCAGGTGGACGAACCACGCGTGATTCAAGCCGTGGTCACCATTGCGGGTATAGACAAGTCGGGCGGTGTATTCATCGCCTGGGATTCTCGCCGTAGACCGTACTTTCTCGCGCATGTAGAGGCCGAAAAGCTGGCCGCGCTGGCGGTACATCAACAAGTGGTTGTCGTCTTTTCGGAGGCGATGGCGATAACGTTCAACAAGCAACGCTGAGGCAGCTTAGCGACGCGCGAGGCGGTCCGATCAATCGGCCAGCAGCTCCTCTACCAGCGCTGTCACTTCCCGGCTGGCCACACCACAGCGTTGCTGGTGGAAGTATCCCGTGACCTCGCTCACTTCCCTGTTAATCTCAATAGTCTGGGCACCTGCAGCAAGCGCCTCCTGCACAAAACCTGCCGCTGGATAAACCACGCCTGAGGTGCCAGCTGCAATAAACAGGTCACAATTGCGCAACATGGAAACAATGGTGTCCATCTGATAGGGAATTTCTCCGAACCAGACGATGTCAGGCCGCAGCTTCCCCGCCACGCCGCACGCCGGGCAGTAAGTGGTCCCGTCGTAATCTCCAGGTACGGGTTGGGCCTGTGAACAGGCCACACATAACATGCTGTTCAACTGACCGTGCATATGGCACACCTGCTCGCTACCCCCGCGCTCATGCAGATCATCGACATTCTGGGTAACCAGGAATACGTCTCCTGAAAACTGCGACTGCAATCGCGCAAATGACCGATGCGCCTCATTGGGCTCAACATCCTGCAGTTGGTTCCTGCGGGCATTGTAGAAGCGATAAACCAGCGCTGGATCTCGCTCAAACGCTTCGGGCGTCGCTATTTCCATGGGGTCATGCTTTTCCCAGAGGCCGTCTGAGTCGCGAAAGGTCGCCAGACCCGATTCCGCTGACACCCCGGCTCCGGTCAGGATCACGATGCGATTAATGGGGCGTCCGTTTACTTGTGTCATCTATTGCTCCGCGCTGGTCGGATGAGTTTCACGTTACAGGCCGGGTAGGTCCAGCGTTTCGATAATATGCAATTGGCCCAGTGCTGTAAAAAACAGCGCGCAGCGCATCGGCTGCTGACCCAGAAAACGCACCGCATCCCGATAAGCTCGTAACTGTTCATGATAGACAGCACTTTCGCGCGAAAAAAACGCCTCAATCGACTCTCCAGGGCCCGGGCAGCTGCTCTTGTAGTCGATCACCCAGCGCACGCCAGTGTCGGCATCAACGAAACTGCGGTCGATAACAATGTCCCGGATTCGCTGCTGCGAGTCGACGGTTGTCAGCGCCCATTCACTGTGCGCTTCGCGATGTTTCCCGCAGAGCACCCACCGCCCTGCCCCCCCGACCTTGATTGAATTGGCGACAGCATTGCGCACCGACGCCAGCGCTCTGTTCAGTGCCTCGCCGCGCAGGCCTTCACGCTGTAACGCAATGTGCCAATGACGGAGATCTCTTTCACTGACCTCCTCGGGCAAAATGTCCCTGTGCGACAGTGTCTCCAGTACTTTGTGCACAACATTGCCTATGCTCCGGTCGACGCTATTGGCGATGAAAGCAGTCGGATTGTCGGCGCTTTCGCGTGGCACAGAAAAACCGTGATTGGCCGGTACAGGGACAGCCGCCTCTGCGAGGCGCGTCAAATGTCGCGGTGTTCGCAATGCAGGCGCTGAAGCAGGTTCATCGCGCTGCGCATACACCTGCATTTCCTGGCTGAAGGCTGGCCATATTGGATTTAACAGGCTGAGTCTGGACGGTGCGTTGGGGAGTCCCGTTGCCGTGTCGGTCTTAATAACACCGGTTAAAAACAATTGTGCGATGGCTCTGGTAGCACCGACATAGAGTAGTCGTGTAGCCTCCAGCAACGTTTTCTTTTGCCGTTGAAGTTGTAGATAGTTGTACAGTGTAGGCGTATCAGCCTTGCTGTGATCGTCGGCCGCCAGCAGGAAAGATCTTTCTCCGTCTGCGTTGCTATACTCATCCCAAAGCAGGAGGTCGCGGTCATCTCTGCGGGGTGATCTGTCCAGTTGCGGAATGATGACTCTGTCGAACTCCAGGCCTTTGGCTTTGTGCAGCGTCAGCAGGTGTACCTTGCTGTCCGGATCCCGCGCATTCATAAATCGTTTTTGCACACTTTGTGTGAGCCAATCGAGATCAAACCCTACCCCCGCCGACTCCGCCTCTTCGAGTAACTGAAGAAAATTTTCGACGTCCAGAAGGCTGTCTTCGTCAGGTGCGCACTGTGGACCGCCAATTTCAACCCAGGCCTGTTCCACCCAGACACGCAAACTGAGTCTGTCGTGTTTTTCCCTGGCCCTTTGCAGCGCGGGAAGGACATGCTGCAAGCGAGACCTGCCGTCCTCACTGAGAGCGCTGCGCACGTCAACCTGCTGGATCACAGACCAGATGGGGGTGTAAGGCGCGTGGTCGCCAGCGCGCGCTATGGCCAGTAAATCTTCCAGGCGAAGGCCGCACCAGGGGGCACGAAGAACCGCCATCCACGCGAGGCGATCAGCATCGCTGTATAGCGCCCGGCACAAGGTCAGTAAATCGGCCACTGCAGGGGACTGTGCGAGACCGTCCAGATCCGGTGCATTGTAGGGGATTCCCAGGTATTTCAGTTGCTTCACGATCGGTTGAAGGTGGCTGCGAGTACGCCCCAGAATCGCGATGGTCTCCTCACTATTGGCAATGCATTCAGCAATTTGGTCACAGACAAACAGCACTTCACGACGGCGTGCATCACCGCCAGAAAAGGCTCGCATTTGTACGGCCGGATCAATTCGCAATGGCCGCACAGCCTGCGCCCGGCTGAAGCGCACCTGAGCACGGCCTACGTCATTGGTACTGGGAAAGGCTGATTCAAACGTATTGTTGACCCAGTCCACCACCCCTCTGTCCGATCGGAAATTACAGCTCAGTTCCAGGTATCGCGGCACAACCGAGTTGAACCCTTCGCTTCTAGCCTTCAGGAATAGCCCGACATTGGCTCCACGGAAGCCATAGATTGACTGCATGCCATCGCCGACAATCATTAACGTACGCGGTACCTCGGGATTCTGCTCGTTGTATTCGCCCCAGCCTCGGGTGAGTTTTTGCAGGAGTTCGTATTGCGTAATTGCCGTATCCTGAAATTCATCGACCAGGATGTGATCTATCTGGTAATCCAGTCGCAGTGCCAATTCTGTGGGGGCATCGTCGTCACCCAGTGCCAGTAAGGCCGATTGCGCTACCTGACAGTGATCCACCACTCCCTGTTGCTGAAAGACCAGCAATAGTTGCGCCGCCAATGTCGGTAACAACCGCGACAGATGCAGTACCAGACGCCATGAATCACTGTCGGCTTCCAGCGCTGGCAGTGACTGAACAGACGCCAGGGCCTCCTGTAAGCCTTCAATGGTTTGCAGCTCCAGTAGCAGTGCCTGCCACTGCTTTTTGCGCCGCTGGGGCTCGCCAGTCCCAGCCGGAAAACCTTCTGCTTTGGTAATTTTCTTGCGCCAGTGTCCGCTTTTCGTCAACAGCAGATCGCGCAGTGTTCGCCAGTGTGCCAGTTCGTTGGCCGCGGCCTGTGGAAAATGCAGCGGTGGCGGTTCATTGAGGTTTGCCGCCGAAAACTGCATCAGCTGCAACAATTCGCCGCGAAATACCGCCAGCTTTTGATCCACGTCTGACAGTTCATTGCTCACCATCGCACCGACAGTGGCAACCAGATAGTTTTCGGCTTCCTCCGGGGCATGGTGAACCCCGATATAACCTCGCCATTGGTCGCGCCGGGCCAGCATTGAAACCAGCAGTGTTTGTAGCCGCTCCCAGTCGTTGTCAAAGTGTTGCAGCAGTGTTCTCAGGTCTGTGGCTATGGGGTGATCTCCCTCCAGTAGCTTGTACAATTCCTGCACGGCTTCAATATACAGCGGGGTCACATCATCCTTGACGTTGGCCTGGCCGCCAAACTGACTGAGCACCGGCATTTGCCGTGTTAACCCGGCACAAAAGCTATCGATTGTTTTGATATTAAAGCGGGAAATATTGCCCAGTAACTGCCACTCTCCCCTCGCATCGGCGGCCAGCGCCTGCTCAGCCAGCGTGCGGGTTACCTGCTGATGCGGGTTATCGCAGGGCATGTTCTCCTGTGCGCTGCGCAATGATTCCAAAACCCGTTCACGCATTTCGGCTGCCGCTTTGCGGGTAAACGTGATTGCCAGTACCTGCTCAGGCCGCTGTACACGGGACAGCAGATTGAGATATCGCTGAATCAGCAGTTCCGTCTTACCGGATCCTGCCGGCGCACTGACACAGACGCTGTGATGAGGATCGATCGCTGCAGTGCGCTCAAGTGTGTCGGCAAGTTCGCTCAAGCCGGGAACTCCCGAGCGGCTGTGACGGCGTCGTCAGCAAGCTCATCCATCGTTGCGTCTGTGCCGGACTCGACCCGACACAGTGGTTGCAATCCGCACCAGGTACAACTGCTTGGTGTCAGTGGATCCACCTGTGCTTCACCCAACACGTACTCACTCGCCAGACGTTCGAGCGTGCGGCGCCAGGATTCGTTTAAATCCGCCCAGCCCTGCGCATCCATTATTGAAGCTACTGCTGCGGATCGTCTGGTGGCGGTTCCAGGAATCGCGGCAGTAGTCCCGAGCCCTTTGTAACTGCACTCACGCGGACGCACGCTGGCAAAAGCCAGCCCAGCTACCGTCTCTGGTTCGGCAATGCTGTAAAGTAATAGCTGTGGGCGGGCCGGTCTGTCCCCCATCCAATCCTTGACACTACTGCGGCCGGATTTGTAATCAATAATCACACGGGCTCCGCCAGGCAGTTCGTCGATTCGATCGACACGCAATCGAATCTGTAAGCCGGCGAGTTCCAGGTTCATACCCACTTCGCGCTCTGCCACTGCGAATTCACTGCGGTTGCGTTCTACCTCCAGCCACTCATGCAGCAAAGCGCGTAATCTCCCCGCTTCCAGCTGCCAATAGGCGGCGCCCAGTTTGCGCTGTTGGTGTCCGGGGATTGTTGCTATGGCAGTCTGCACCGCGCTTTCCACACTTTGCTGTTGCCGCTCTTCATCCAGCGCCTGTAACGTTGCGGAATCACCAAGATCGCTCCACAGAGCGTCTAGCGCGGCATGTAACAATGAGCCTCTATCGGACGGTGACAAGCCCACGTAAAACGTCGCGAGCGGCTCAACCTGTAAACGGTGGTGAGCAAATGCTCGAAAAGGACACTGGGACTGGTCCTCCAGCAAACCGCTGCCGCCGGTAACCGGGTTATCGGGATCAGGTTCCAGCGAGGGCGCGCGATGATCCTCCACATTCTCAAGCGCCACTGAATTTAGCCGCTGCCGCCAGCTATCGGCGACCGGGGCGGGACTGGGTAGCGCCTGCTCCGTGAAACTCTGTAATAGTGAACTTGGCAAATCTGGAACACCGTCCACCTGGCGACAGTAGCTCCCGTGAATCACGCTACTGGTGCGCGCGTATTGTTGTAGCAGTGCTGTCGCAAACGCCCATTCCCGTTCGGGGTTGGCATGCGGCATTTGCAGGCCAGTCTGCAGTGCTACCGGAATGAACGGATTGGGCCGCGGTGACGCCGGCCAGCTCGACCCCTGCATGCCACATAGCCAGAGGTGATCAAAGTGCAACCCGGCCGCCTCCAATGGGCCCAATACCTGTATTGGGCTGTCTGCTGTCTGCGGTTGGGATATCTGCCTGATACAGCAAGTGCGCAGCAACGCCAATGCCTCATTAAAATGCATCGGTTCGGTGACTATATCGAAAGTCGCGAATTCATCGAGGGTGCGCTGCCACAGTGCCAGCTGTTGAAACTCCAGCGAATCCAACGGCTGTTGGCCGGGCCATCCCCAGGCGTTGAGCATCTCGTTGAAACGCCCCAGCCACTGCGATGGCAAGGCTTTGTGGCGCAAGCCCGGAGTTGCCCGCAGGGCATCCAGACAGTTCGCCAGTGCGAGCCCTTTCACACCCCTCAGTTGCACTGCATTGGCCTCATTACGAAGATCGGTAACAGCCAGCGTTGCCCTGCCCTGCGCATATAACTGCTGAATAAAGCGCTGTGCGAGTGCGCTCTGCGTATCGGGGAGATCAAGAAAGCGGGAGCGCAGCAATCCCTCTATTGCCGCAATCGTCGTTTCCTGCAGCCCCAATGCCAGTACTGCGAGTGCGTCGCGCACCAAGGGCACTTTAGCGAGCGGAATACCGGTTGAAAAGTTAACCGGCAGGCTGGCGTAATTGTGCCCCAGACAATCGAACTCTCGTCGCAACAGATACTCTAGCGGCACCCGGTCAGCCGCCATATCGCTGAGGACGATTGCGATAGTGGTATGCGGGTCAGCGCGGTGTAACTGTGCGGTCCAGTGGGCGACTGACTGCAGCTCTGCGCGTTTGTCGCTGCATGAATGCAACAGCCGGTCAGCTCTGGCAGCGCCGTGGCCGACCTCCCTCACCTCTGCACAAAGTGTCTCCAGTGCTGCGCGCAGCAGTGGCGCGAGCATATCAAACTCCACCAGGGCTACCCTGGTTCCGTCCGGGCTCCCGGCGATACCCGGTAATTGCGCCAGACAGTCAGAGGCCGTACACAGCCCATCCTGCGCCAACCTGCGATCAAACATGTCCAACCATTGCAAAAATGTGCAACAGTCGCCATCCAATTCAAATTGTTGCCTGATTCCAGGGGTTCTCCAGTCCACTCGCCAGCGCAACAGGGTATCCCGTGCTTGAGCGGCCAGTTCAGCCGCGCCAGAGGGCCTGAGCAGTTGCAGGTCCGGCGTCTGATTCTGCATTTGACTGATCAGCTGCCGCCATATCTCGACGGCTTGGGCCGACGTTAAGACGATACGCTGTGCCAGCAGATTGCTGCTGACAGCGGCTTCCCATTGCTCTTGCAGCCAGACTTCCAGCGGCTGGACTGATAGCGGTTCCCACACCCGCATTCCCTGGGCGTCCTGCAGGGCATCCCATTCAGCCTTAATGCGTCGTGCCAGACGAAAATTGGGTGTTAAAAGCGTATAGCCCTGCCTGATCAGAGGCTCAAGCGCAGTGATGTCGTAAAGGCCGAGGGCCAAGCTTCTTCTCCTGGATAAGGAATGGTACCGCGCAGGCGCCTACACAAAGTACGGCGACTACTATAGAATTCGGCGCCCCGTTGCTGTCCACGTGGACACTTCAGGCATTTTAGCCTCCGGGTTCGAACAGAAAAGACTTTATCAGGTAGTGACGATGAGCAACACCAAAGTACACAATGTGAATGTAGCCTCTCAGAACATATTGATTACTCCAGCGCAATTAAAGGCCGCTCTGCCGATGTCTGAGTCCGTGGAAAACACGCTCACACAGAGCCGCCAGACTATTGAGAATATATTGGATGGACGCGACTCGCGTATCTTTGTGGTCGTTGGCCCCTGCTCTATTCACGATACTACCGCTGCGCTGGAGTACGCCCGACGCCTGAAGGCACTGGCCGATGAGCTCAGCGATACCTTGTACATCGTAATGCGCGTGTACTTTGAAAAGCCTCGCACCACAGTCGGCTGGAAAGGGCTGGTTAACGACCCGTTCCTGGATGACTCTTTCAATATCGAGGAAGGTCTGCATATTGCCCGTAAACTCCTGCTGGATATTCTGGACATTGGCCTGCCTACGTCGACGGAAGCGCTCGACCCTATCTCGCCACAATATTTGCAGGATCTGGTGAGCTGGACAGCCATTGGCGCCCGCACGACGGAGTCGCAGACTCACCGGGAGATGGCCAGTGGCCTGTCCAGTGCAGTAGGTTTCAAAAATGGCACAGATGGTGGCCTGACGGTAGCGACTAATGCACTGAACTCCGTGGCTAATCCACACCGCTTTCTGGGCATTAATGGCCAGGGTCAGGTGTCTGTATTCACCACCAAGGGCAACCGCTACGGTCATATCGTCCTGCGCGGTGGGGCAGCCGGTCCGAACTATGACTCTGTACATATCAAGCTGTGTGAAGACGCTCTGGCCAAAGCCGGCGTGTCCGGCAATATCATGGTTGACTGCAGCCACGCCAATTCCAACAAACAACCCGAGTTGCAGCCGCTGGTGGTAGAAAATGTGGCGAATCAAATACTGGAAGGCAATACGTCGATTATCGGACTGATGATAGAAAGCAATTTACGCGCTGGTAACCAGTCCATTCCCACAGATCTGAATGAGCTGGAATACGGCGTATCTGTTACAGACGGGTGTATCGATTGGGAGACAACGGAGAGTTGCCTGCGCACGATGCGTGAGCGTATTAAAGAGACTCTGGCCGCGCGCCGCAGGCAGGCTGTGTGATCGGCCAGGCGTTCCGCAATGGAACGCCTGCGGTCAGTTAATAATAGGCCTGGGACGTATCGCTGTGGTCGGTTGTATCGGCCACGCCGGTGAGCTGAGGGATCTGCTCCAGCAAGGTTTTTTCCACCCCGCCTTTAAGCGTTTGATCTACCGCGCTGCAACCCTGGCAGCCGCCGCCAAACTGCAGAATAGCGACAGATTTCTCTGTAATTTCCACCAGGCTCACTTCGCCACCGTGGGCCGCCAGTGCAGGATTGACCTCGTTGTAGAGGACATAATTCACTCTATCTTCCAGCGAACTGTTGTCGTCTACTCTCGGCAGCTTGGCATTGGGCGCCTTGATTGTCAGCTGCCCTCCCATGCGATCCTTGGCATAGTCAACCAGCGCGTCTTCGAGGAAAGGCAGGCTCTTTACTTCATACCAGACTTTAAATTTGGGCAGCTCTTCCTGTTGATCGTCTTCGTGCACATCATCCTTACGACAGTAGGCAATGCACGTCTCGGCACGGGGGGTTCCCGGCTGATTAATGAAGATCCGAACGCCAAGAGCATCTTCCTGCTTGGATAACAATTCAGCCAGGTAATCCTGTGCCGATTCAGTAATAGTGACCATTGCGCGATCCATTCCGAGTAAAATACTCGGGTATTGTACCAAACTTGCCCGCCAAGTGTGAATGATGCAGGCAACCGATCTCCAATGAGCCCCACAATCTGTTAACATTGTCTGCCTTTTTGAGAGTGGGGAAGCTTCTCCGCACCCCTCCCCAAGGCACAATTCAGTTAGAATCGATAAGTATTCAGACACAATTCGGGCACGATTAAGGCACTATAATGGCAACGGTCAAAAACAATTCCGGGCTCCTGGAGCAGGCTCTACAACAGCGCATTCTGATTATAGACGGCGCGATGGGCACGATGATTCAGGGCGAGGGCCTCACCGAGGCGGATTTTCGCGGTGAGCGATTCGCTGATCACAGCTCCGATCTCAAGGGCAATAATGAATTACTCAGCCTTACCCGGCCGGACATTATCGCCAAGATACACCGTGCCTTTCTCGAGGCCGGTGCCGACATCATAGAAACCAATACCTTCGGCAGTTCATCGGTAGCGCAATCCGACTATGCGTTGAGTGATCTTGCCGAGGAACAGAATCTGGCGGCAGCCAAAATCGCCCGGCAAGTGGCCGATGAGTACTCCGCAAAAACACCGGATAAACCGCGCTTTGTGGCTGGTGTGCTCGGCCCCACACCCAAAACAGCCTCTATTTCACCTGATGTGAACGATCCCGGTGCGCGCAGCATCAGCTTTGACACGCTGCGAGAAGACTACGCCAGGGCAACCCACGCGCTGATCGCCGGCGGTGTCGATCTGATTATGATCGAGACCATTTTCGATACGCTCAATGCCAAGGCGGCAATCTTTGCCGTTAAAGAGGTTTTCGAAGAACTGGGGCAGGAATTGCCGATCATGATCTCGGTGACGTTCCCCGATATCAGCGGGCGCGTGCTGTCCGGGCAGAACCCGGAAGCCTTCTGGAATGCAGTAGCCCATGCCAAACCATTGATAGTCGGAAGTAACTGCGGACGCCCCTACCGTGAAATCCGCCCCTTCGTGGAGGAACTGTCAAAAGCCTGCGATTGCTATTTCAGCGCACACCTCAACGCCGGCCTACCCAACGCATTTGGCGAGTTCGATGAAACACCCGATATCATGGAAGCGGATTTCCGGGAGTTCGCCGGACGCGGCTTCCTCAATCTGGCCGGGGGGTGCTGTGGCACCACGCCTGCGCATATTCGCGCAATTGCAGACGCCTGTAAGGGCGTCCCTCCCCGCCCGTTGCCGACACATGAGCCGGCCTGCCGCCTCAGTGGGCTGGAGGCCTTCAATATCACCGCCGACAGCCTTTTCGTAAACGTCGGTGAGCGCTGTAACGTGACAGGGTCTGCCAAATTCAAGCGCCTGATTATGGACGATCGTTTCGATGAGGCGCTGGTTGTCGCACGCAACCAGGTTGAGGATGGTGCACAGGTCATCGACATCAACATGGATGAAGGCATGTTGGACTCTGAGGCGGCGATGGTCACCTTCCTCAACCTGATCGCCTCTGAACCGGATATCAGTCGCGTCCCCATCATGGTTGATTCCTCGAAATGGAATGTCATAGAAGCTGGCCTGAAGTGTATTCAGGGCAAGGCAATAGTTAATTCCATCAGCTTGAAAGCGGGAGAGGAGGAATTCCTCACGCAGGCCCGATTATGCCAGCGCTATGGCGCGGCGGTTGTCGTTATGGCTTTCGATGAACAGGGTCAGGCAGACAACCTGCAGCGGCGTAAGGATATCTGCAAGCGCTGCTATGATCTGCTGGTAGGCGAGCTCAACTTCAATCCCAATGATATTATTTTCGACCCGAATATCTTTGCCATTGCCACCGGTATAGATGAACACAATAACTATGCTGTGGAGTTCATCGAGGCGACCCGCTACATCAAGGCGGAACTGCCCGGTGCACTGGTGTCCGGCGGCGTCTCCAATGTCTCGTTCTCGTTTCGCGGCAACAATGCAGTACGCGAGGCCATTCACTCTGTCTTCCTGTATCACGCGATTCAGGCCGGCATGGATATGGGGATCGTCAACGCCGGCCAATTAGCTGTTTATGACGAATTGCCCAAGGAACTGCGCGACGTTGTCGAGGATGTGATTCTCAACCGCACCGAGGACGGCTCCGAACGACTGTTGGAATTGGCCGAACGTTATCGGGATTCCGGTGGTACCGAGGCCCGCGTAGAGGACCTCAGCTGGCGCGAAGAAGACGTGGAGAAGCGCCTTGCGCACGCTCTGGTCAAAGGGATCAATACCTGGATTGTTGAGGATGCGGAAGAAGCGAGACTGAAATTCGATCGCCCTATTCAGGTCATTGAAGGCCCGCTGATGGATGGCATGAATATCGTCGGTGAGCTCTTTGGCACCGGCAAAATGTTTCTCCCCCAGGTGGTGAAAAGCGCCCGTGTGATGAAGCAGGCTGTAGCGCATCTACAACCGTATATCGAGTTGGACAAGGTCGGAGGAAACTCCACCAATGGCAAAATCCTGATGGCGACCGTCAAGGGTGATGTTCATGATATCGGTAAAAATATTGTGGGTATCGTATTGCAGTGCAACAACTTCGAGGTCATCGATCTCGGTGTCATGGTGCACTGCGAGAAGATACTGGAAGTGGCACGGGACGAAAACGTCGATATTATCGGTCTGAGCGGTCTGATCACACCCTCGCTAGACGAAATGGCGCATGTTGCCGCCGAAATGCAACGCCTGGATTTCAATGTGCCACTGATGATAGGCGGGGCAACCACGTCTAAAGCACATACCGCCGTGAAAATTGATCCACAATACAATGGCGATGTCGTGGTCTATGTACCAGATGCCTCCCGCAGCGTTGCTGTTGCGACCCAGCTCGTGGGTCAGGGCAAGGAGAAGTTTGTCAACGACCTGCGCGATGAGTATGTCGTCGTGCGTGAAAGAGTGGCTAACCGAAAGCCGCGCGAAAAAGAACTGACCTACGCACAGGCTATTGCCAATGCAATACAGTTGGACTGGGATAACTACCAGCCACCTCGCCCTTCGTTTATCGGCACCCGTGTGTTTGACAATTTCCCGCTGGCGGAACTGGTAGACACAATAGACTGGACGCCGTTCTTTATCACCTGGGAACTCTCCGGCAAGTTTCCCAAGATACTGGAAGACGAAGTGGTTGGCGTGCAGGCGAAGGAACTTTATAGCGATGCGCAGGCGATGTTAAAACGCATCGTGGATGAAAAATTGTTTACTGCGAACGCTGTTGTCGGTTTTTGGCCTGCGGCTCGAAAAGGCGCTGACGATATCGAGGTTTTTGCCGATGAGTCGCGCACCGAATCCATCGCCACTCTGCATCATCTGCGCCAACAAACCGAGAAGCCAGATGGTAAATTCAATGCCAGCCTGGCGGATTTTGTCGCGCCGGCTGATAGCGGTGTCGAAGATTATATCGGTGGATTCTGCGTCACCACAGGCCACGGCGTGGAGGAATTGGCTGCAGAATACGCGGCGCAACACGACGATTACAATGGCATTTTATTGAAATCCCTGGCCGATCGACTCGCTGAATCTTTCGCAGAGTATCTGCACCGGATGGTTCGCAAGGAGTTATGGGGTTACGACGCGGATGAAGCATTAGACGTAGACGAGCTTATCCGCGAGGGTTATCAGGGTATACGGCCTGCTCCAGGTTACCCGGCCTGCCCTGACCATACGGAGAAAGCCACGCTGTTCAGGCTTCTGGATGCCAGCAATGCCACCGGAGTGCAATTGACCGAAAGTTTTGCAATGACACCGCCCTCTTCAGTCAGCGGTTTTTACTTTTCACATCCACAATCGCGCTACTTTGCTGTGGGCAAAATAGGACGCGACCAAGTTGAAGATCAGGCACTGCGCAAGGGAGAGTCTGTGGAAGAACTCGAACGCTGGCTGCGCCCCAACTTGAGCTATTAAGGGAGATATTTAATTGAACGACTCAGCGCAAAGAGCACCTGACTCTCAGGAACCACCACCGCGTAAACTGAATCCTTTACAGGTCATAGCAAGCGTATTAGCGGCTGGCCTGGGTGTGCAGAGCAGCAAGAATCGGGAGCGGGATTTCAAACAGGGCCGTATCGGCATTTTTATTGCCGCAGGCATTATATTTACTCTGGTTTTTATAGCTTCTGTGATGTTCGTGGTACAGACAGTTATAAAAAATGCCGGGCAATGAGGTTGCGAAACGTCAGCCCGGCACAGTAATAATCAGGAAGGCATTCCTGACAACCAGACGTACATAGTGGTAACAAAGATGGCGATTATCGCCACGGTAGCCATGGCGTCAGCGGCGCCATCTGCTGCACGCTCGTTGTTGGTTTGATCGGACATTCTCTACTCCAGGCATGAGGTTGTAAGGGCGCCGCATTATAGCAATATTTCTCGCAATCAAAAGCACTGACAACAAGGTGTGAAGAATTGCCGAAAAGTGACTCTCTGATTCTAAGCTTATGAAAATTATGACTATTTGTTCGTACTCGTTTTCTGGTATGGTAGCGCCCTTTTCTTCACCAGACAGCTTTGGCCCTTTGCCGGAGCAGGAAGTGTAAATGTACGTTTACGACCAATATGACCAGAAAATCATCGATGAGCGTGTTGCGCAGTTCCGCGACCAGACAGCGCGCTTTCTCGACGGCAAGATATCAGAGACTGAATTTCTGCCGCTGCGCCTGCAAAACGGGCTGTACTTGCAACGACAAGCCCCAATGCTGCGTATTGCCGTGCCCTACGGGCTGCTGAACAGCAAACAGTTACGCAAGTTAGCGGATATCACCCGTCGCTATGACAAGGGTTACGCGCATATCAGCACGCGACAGAATATTCAGCTGAACTGGCCGGCCCTGACCGATGTCCCCGATATCCTGGCGGAACTTGCCACTGTGCAGATGCACGCGATCCAGACCAGCGGTAACTGCGTGCGCAATACCACCACCGACCAGTTTGCCGGCGTCGCCTGTGACGAGCTGGAGGATCCCAGGCCCTATTGCGAAATTATTCGGCAGTGGTCGACATTACACCCCGAGTTTGCGTTTTTGCCGCGTAAGTTCAAAATCGCGGTTTGTGGCTCCACCGAAGATCGGGCGGCCATACACCATCACGATATCGGTCTCGAATTGCTCGCCAATGCACAGGGTGAGATAGGCCTGAGAGTGCTGGTTGGCGGCGGCCTTGGTCGCACACCTGCTATCGGCTCAGTAGTTTGTGATTGGCTCGAGAAAGAGCACATGCTGACTTACCTGGAGGCTATCCTGCGGGTATACAACAAGCATGGGCGGCGCGACAACAAGTTCAAGGCACGCATCAAGATACTGGTGCGGGCGATGGGCGTTGAGGCATTCAGGGAGGCTGTGGAAAAGGAATGGGCAACGCTCAAGAATGGCCCGACCACCCTGACAGAAGATGAACTGATACGAGCCCGTTCGTTCTTTGACGCACCGGATTACGCGGTTCTTGATCGCGCAGAATCAACAACTGAACTGCAGGCGGCATGCGATCGCGATGCCATATTCGGCAATTGGGTCAAACGCAATACGCAGGATCATCGGGTTCCGGGCTACCGCATCGTGACAGTGTCCCTGAAATCCACAGGCTATGCGCCAGGGGATGTGACAGCAGAGCAACTCGAACTGATAGCCGAGCTCTCCGACCTGTATTCATTTGGCGAAATCCGCAGCACGCACGAACAGAACATGGTTCTTGGTGATGTTCCCATATCGCAGCTGTACGCGTTGTGGCAGCACCTTCAGGGCGCGGGGTTGGCGACACCG
Organism: Halioglobus japonicus; assembly: GCA_902705825.1. GTDB lineage: Bacteria > Pseudomonadota > Gammaproteobacteria > Pseudomonadales > Halieaceae > Marimicrobium. The sequence continues at coordinate 307,124 of CACSIL010000045.1, forward strand.
AATATTGGCTATCTCACCGATATAATCTGCTGCCCGGGTGGCGATTACTGCTCACTGGCCAATGCAAAGTCTCTGCCGGTAGCGGAAGCTATTCAGGCGCGTTTTGACGATCTGGATTATATCTATGACCTCGGGCCACTGGAGCTCAACATCAGCGGCTGTATGAACGCTTGTGGCCACCACCATATCGGCCACATTGGCATACTCGGTGTGGACAAGAAGGGTCAGGAGTATTATCAGGTGTGCCTGGGAGGCAGCCAGTCCAAAGATGCCTCCATCGGCAAGATTCTCGGCCCGTCATTCAAGCAGGAAGATATGCCGGATGTCATCGACACCATCCTCTCAACGTACGTAACACTGCGTCAGGAAGAGGAAAGTTTCCTCGATACCTATCGACGTGTTGGGAATGAGCCCTTCAAGGAGCGTGTGTATGCCCCGACTCATTAAAAACGGCGCGGTCGTCGACGATTCGTGGACAGCATTGGATCACGATACCGTGGCGCCGCAAGCAGGACAAATTTGTACGCTGCCGCAGTGGCTGCAGTTGTCGCAGAAGAAAGGCAGCGCTGTGCAACTGGAGCCTGCCGAAGAACCCGATATCCTGTTTGAGCATCTACAGGAGATTGCTTTAATCGTAATCAACTTCCCGGTGTTCACTGATGGTCGTGGGTTCTCATACGCAAGGCGGTTGCGGGAACACGGCTATCGCGGAGAATTACGCGCTGGCGGTCACTTTATTCGCGACCAGCTCACCTACTTGCGCCGGTGTGGTTTTGACGCTTTTCAGATGGATGATGAATCCGAACTGGAAGCAGCGCTCGACAGTCTCGGCGACTTTACGGAATTTTATCAGGCCGCGGACGACCAACCACTGCCGCTGTTTCGCAGACGGGTATAGCCAGCGGGCTGATTTCCTATCTGCAGGAGCTTTGTTTACACTCATAGCCTGCCAGGCATGTAAGAGCGGCGAATGGAATTCAGCAGTATCACCTTTTCGTTTTTCCTGATTTTTACCGGGGCAGCAGTATTTGCCTCTATTGCGCTTTACACACGCCAGCCCCTGATCATTGCGTACATCGCGCTCGGTGCCTGCATCGGGCCGTATGGCCTGTCTTTGGTGACAGACCTTTCATTGTTATCGGACATCGGCCACGTCGGCATTATTTTTCTACTGTTTCTGCTGGGCCTGGATATGCAACCCCAGGCACTGTGGGCAACGCTGCGAAAATCTACTGTAGTGGCTGTTTTTAGCTCGGCCATCTTTCTGGCCATAGGGTCTGCGGTGCCGCTGATGTTTGGCTATTCAGTGCAGGATAGCCTCGTCGTGGGTGCCGCAATGATGTTTTCCTCTACGATAATTGGCATCAAGCTACTGCCAACAACGGTGTTGCACCACCGCCACATCGGTGAGCTGATGATCGGCTTGCTACTGCTGCAGGATCTGCTGGCTATCATTGTACTGATGGTGTTGCTCAGCGCGGCCACTGGCGGTGACAACAGTATGGGTAGTGATCTGGCACTGTCACTACTGAGTCTGCCGGTTCTGGCGGGCGCGGCAGTGCTTGTTGTGCGCTATGCCCTACTCCCTTTGATCTCTCGGTTTGACCGTTTTCACGAGTACATCTTTTTACTCGCCATAGGCTGGTGCCTGGGTATGGCAGAAGCTGCCCACGCTCTGGGTTTATCGGCGGAAATAGGCGCCTTCATAGCGGGCATCAGCATCGCCACCAGCCCGATATCGCAGTACATTGCTGTGAACCTGAAGCCACTGCGCGATTTCTTTCTGATCCTGTTTTTCTTCTCTGTCGGAGCCCGTTTTGATCTTGCAGTACTCAATCAGGTGCTACTGCCAACACTGCTGTTATCAGCGCTCGTTTTAAGTATTAAGCCTGCGGTCTATCGCTATCTGCTGAAAGGCGTTAGCGAAAAACGTAGTCTGGGGTGGGATCTTGGGTTCCGCCTGGGTCAGGCCAGCGAATTCTCGCTGCTGATTGCCTATGTCGCTGTCGCGGGGGCCCTGATTTCGGAGCAGGCTTCCCTGTTGATTCAGGCAACTACTATTCTCACGCTACTGGTGTCGTCCTACATCGTGGTGCTCAACTACCCTACCCCCATCGCCATCTCAGACCGCTTGCGCAGGGATTGATTGCGGTTGTAAAACGCGGGCGAAAAAAAACCGGCCATAAAGGCCGGTTTTTATAACAGCGAGGCCCTTACAGGCTGGATTCAAGCTCGGGAAGTGCGTCAAACAAATCCGCGACAAGACCGTAGTCCGCCACCTGGAAGATCGGCGCATCCTCGTCCTTGTTAATAGCGACAATCACTTTGGAATCCTTCATACCAGCCAAATGCTGAATCGCACCGGAGATACCTACAGCAATGTACAGATCGGGAGCGACGATTTTACCTGTCTGGCCCACTTGCATGTCATTGGGTACAAAGCCGGCGTCTACAGCTGCGCGTGAAGCGCCGATCGCTGCTCCGAGTTTGTCTGCGATACCATCAAGCAGTTTGAAATTCTCGCCATTTTGCATCCCTCTGCCACCTGAGATCACCACAGATGCAGACGTCAGTTCAGGGCGTTCAGAGACCGCAACTTCCTCGCTTACAAACGCGGAGATCCCGGCATCGTGAACAGCGTCCAGGGCTTCAATAGACGCAGAACCACCTGTTGCTGGAGCGGCATCGTATGCAGTCGTACGCACAGTGATAACTTTCTTGGCATCAGTACTCTGTACTGTGGCAATAACGTTACCGGCGTAAATCGGTCGCTCGAAGGTATCCGCTGACTCGACAGCAGTGACATCCGAGATCTGTGCAACGTCCAGCAATGCGGCTACCCGCGGCAGGAAGTTCTTACAGTTCGGTGTTGCCGGTGCCAGAATATTGTCGTAACCCGCAGCGACTTCAGCAACCAGCAGGCTGATGTTCTCGGCCAACTGGTGTCCATATGCTGCGTTATCCGCTACCAGAACCTTGTTGATACCAGGGATAGCAGCTGCTGCTTCAGCGACTGCGCCACAATCGGCACCGGCTACCAGTATATCGATATCGCCGCCTATCGCCTGCGCGGCCGCAACTGTATTCAGCGTGGCAGTTTTTAAGCTGCTGTTGTCGTGTTCCGCTATAACCAGAGTACTCATGAGATTACCTTCGCTTCGTTCTTCAGTTTATCAACCAACTCCTGGACATCCTTAACCTTGATACCGGCCTGGCGCGCAGCGGGAGGTGCAACTTTCACCTGGGTGATATGTGAAGTTACCGCTACACCCAACTCGTCAGGTGTGAGTACGTCCAATTGCTTCTTTTTGGCTTTCATAATGTTGGGAAGTGAAGCGTAACGCGGCTCATTCAGACGCAAATCTGTCGTTACGATAGCGGGCAGGTTCAGGCTTACAGTCTGCATGCCGCCATCGATCTCGCGTGTGACATTCACTTTGTCCCCGTCTACAACCACTTCGGAGGCGAAAGTGCCCTGCCCCATGTTAGCCAGAGCTCCGAGCATTTGTCCCGTCTGGTTATTATCACCATCAATGGACTGCTTACCCAGAATGACCAACTGCGGCTGTTCTTTATCTACCACAGCTTTAAGCAGCTTGGCGACAACCAGCGGCTCTACTTTACCGGCCACTTCGACCTGTATTCCGCGGTCAGCGCCCAGCGCCAGCGCCGTACGGATCTGCTCCTGGCAATTTTTCTCGCCAACAGATACGGCGATAACTTCTGTCGCAACGCCCGCTTCTTTGAGGCGTACAGCTTCCTCGACGGCTATTTCACAAAAGGGATTGATAGACATTTTGACGTTGTTGAGATCAACATCGCTACCATCGGCTTTGGCGCGAACTTTCACGTTGTAATCAACGACGCGCTTTACAGCAACAAGAACCTTCATGGATTCTCCATAGAATTTTCAGGTGGGTTAAAGGCGGCTGCAAGGGTAAAATAACAATGCAAGCCATTGAACTAGGCGGCGTATGTTGCCCATAAATGGCGTTGGGGTCAAGGGCCATGGGGCCTGCCATGAAGTAGCCCCGTCACCGGCAGAAGGATTTTCTATCCCCAACTTTATAGTTTTTAATCGTTGAAAATTATATACTTGTGGCCTTTTCAGAGATCGGATCGAGCGTCCGAGCCAGTAAACCAAACCAAGAGGACAGCGCAGTGGAACGTGAATCTATGGAATTTGATGTTGTGATCGTTGGCGCCGGTCCTTCGGGGCTATCCGCAGCGTGTCGCATCATGCAACTGGCACAGGAGAAAGGACAGGAAATCACCGTTTGTGTGGTGGAAAAGGGATCCGAGGTCGGGGCCCACATTCTCTCTGGTGCAGTGCTCGAGCCGCGCGCTCTCAATGAGTTGTTTCCCAATTGGAAAGAACTGGAAGCCCCTATCAAAACAGAGGTCAAAGGTGACAGGTTCTTCTTTTACCTGAGTCAAACCAGCGCTATTAAATTGCCGAACTTCATGATTCCCAAGCCGACACATAATGAAGGCAATTATATTGTCTCCATGGGTAATGTTTGCCGCTGGTTGGCCGAGCAGGCTGAAGGTATGGGCGTAGAGGTTTATCCGGGGTTCGCCGCTGCAGAGATTCTTTACCACGAAGATGGACGCGTTAAAGGTATCGCAACCGGTGATATGGGTGTCGGTGCCAATGGTGAGCACAAAGACAGTTACATGCCCGGCATGGAGCTGCATGCGAAATACACCTTGTTTGCCGAAGGTTGTAGAGGCCATCTCGGCAAGCAGTTGATCGAGAAATTCTCACTGGCAGAAGGCAAAGATCCCCAGCACTACGGAATCGGGATTAAAGAGATTTGGGAAATCCCACCGGAAAAACACGAGGAAGGACTCGTGATCCACGGTCTGGGCTGGCCCCTCAGCGAAAGTAATTCTGGCGGCGGTGCCTTTATGTACCACGCTGAAAACAACCAGGTTTATATCGGGCTGATCGCTGACCTGAACTACAGTAACCCTCACATGAGCCCCTTCGAGGAGTTTCAGCGATGGAAGCATCACAGCGAGACTGTGAAGTATCTTGAGGGTGGCTCGCGCATCGTATACGGCGCTCGGGCAATCACCAAAGGGGGGCTAAACTCCCTGCCGAAAATGCATTTCCCGGGAGGGCTGTTGATCGGTTGCGATGCAGGCACATTGAACAGCGTTAAAATCAAGGGCAACCACACCGCCATGAAAAGTGGCATGCTGGCAGCTGAAGCGGTGGTGGATGCACTTGCACAGGGCGAAAGCGCACCGGCAGACCTCGATACATTTGCCACCAAGCTGGAATCTTCCTGGCTGCATGAGGAGCTTTACAGCACCCGCAATTTCTCCGGGTTCATGCACAAATTTGGCATTCTCGTCGGCTCTGCTATGGTCTGGATCGATCAGAATATTTTCAAAGGAAAACTGCCCTTCACATTGAATGACAGCAAACCGGATTACGCAGCACTCAAACCGGCTGCCGATTGCAAAAAACTGGATTATCCGAAGCCAGACAACACCATCAGCTTTGATCGTCTATCGTCTGTATTCCTGTCCAACACCAACCACGAGGAAGACCAGCCTTGTCACCTCACCCTGCTCGACCCGAGCATACCGCTGGAAAAGAACCTGCCAATGTACGACGAACCGGCACAGCGTTATTGTCCGGCAGGCGTTTACGAAATTGTTGAGGATGAAGCGGGTCAGCGTTTTCAGATCAATGCCCAGAACTGTGTGCATTGCAAGACGTGTGATATCAAGGACCCGGCGCAGAACATTACCTGGGTGACTCCTGAGGGCTTTGGCGGTCCGAACTACCCCAATATGTAAGTGTTTTTGAGTGCGCGCAGCCAATAACGGGCTCTCTCATGTCGGCATGGCAAATTCGTAATCGCCCGATGTGAGAACGGCCTGTTTATCGCGCATCTCAGCCAACTCGACCAAACGGTACCATGCGGCCCGGGTGCATAGCGCAGTCAGGCCGTGAGGTAGATGCAGGGCTGCAATACCACCGACCTCGTGATCGAGAAACAGCGAGCATTGTTGGTCAATCGTAACGCGCTTGCCGGTATTGAGAGTCGCCTCCAATAAGTGCTTATCACCCTCCTCCACCACTTCGATATCCGTGACCAACAACGCGTGTCGCTCTACGGTAATTCGCCATTTCTCGGCTGGCGTTAAAAGGTAGTACTCGCCATCTTCCTCCCTGCGCAGGATGCTGGCAAACAAACGAACCAGCGAGTCCCGCTCAATTTTGCCCCCATCGTGATACCACTCCCCCTGAGCGTTGATAACGATCGGAATATCCCCGGACAGTTCAGGATGCCACAAATGCAGTGGTGGTGAATCGTAGTTGCGGGGCGAACCAATTTTTGCGGTCAGTGATTCCAGCGAATCGTCCATAGACTGTTATCCCTCAATGTGGCTTGTTTGTGTGGTGTGATTCGAAACCAGAACAATCATAATGATCAAAGTGTGCACCACTGCTTACTCTACCTCTGGTGTATACGTGCTGACTGCGATATAACAACATCTATACCACTTCCAAGCGTAAAAAATCCAATGATTAACTGGATACGCACAATCGTTATCAATTGGCTGAAACGTAAGAAGCCGCTGCCGCAATCGCCACTAAGTGACTTTGAACGTATTCGACACGAACTCAAGACGTGTGACGTGCTGCTTGTTGAAGGTCGCACGAAAGTAAGTGAAGTGATCAAGTTGGTCACGCAAAGCAGTTGGTCCCATGCTGCGCTGTACATCGGCCGCCTGCATGATATTGAAGATCCCCAGTTGAGGGAGCGCGTAGGCAAATTCTTTCCCGGAACGGCCGACAAACAACTAATCATCGAAAGTGAGTTGGGCATGGGGACGGTGGTACGTGGGCTCACTGCCTACGAGCGCGAGCATATTCGTATCTGTCGCCCCAGAGGCCTGTCTTATAAGGATAGCCAAAAAGCCATCGGCTACGCGATTGGGCGTCTCGGTACAACCTACGATGTGCGGCAGATATTCGATTTAGCCCGCTTCCTGTTTCCCTGGGCAATTATGCCGCGCCGGTGGCGTTCAACACTGTTCAGTGCGCGGCCAGGAAAAAGTACCCAGACAGTCTGTTCAACTATGATTGCGGAGTCCTTTGCGGCTATTCAGTTTCCCATACTCCCTTTGGTCAAACGGGTGGATGCGGATCGGGTTCAGCTGTTTTTACGCAACCCCAAACTGTGTATCCCTAAACACTTCGACTACTCGCCCTACTTCGATATTATCAAGTACCCGTTCCTTGATTTCCAACTGCACGCCGACCAAAGGCTGCTCCCCTGGCAGGGTGGCGCTCGCTTGAGTGCAGAAGAAAAAGGAATGTATATGACAGACAATCAGGAACTGGCGCCACTGAACGATGATATCCAGTAGCGCGCTATTGCAAACCGGTGATTAGACTCACCGACTGAGTTGACCCTAGGCGCAATCGCCTATCAAGCGGACGTTGGTCACGCCTTCAATGCTGCGCATTTTGTCCAGTACCGCCGATGTTGGCTGGGTACCGATATCGATCAGGTTGTAAGCAATATTATCCCGGCTCTTGTTGATCATATCTATGACGTTGATATTTTCATCGGCCAGAATTGAGAGCACATTCCCCAAAATTTTGGGCACATTATCATTGGCAATCGACAGGCGACAGCCGCTGACACGATCCAGCGTCAAGGTGGGAAAATTCACTGAATTGCGTACATTGCCATTCTCAAGAAAATCGCGCAGTTGATCTGCGGCCATGATGGCGCAGTTGTCTTCGGCCTCATCTGTGCTGGCGCCAATATGCGGCATCAGGATTACATCGGGGCGGCCGATGAGTTCCGGGGTGGGGAAATCGGCGATATATTTACGAAATTGTTTGCGCTCCAATGCGTCTAACAAGGCTTGCTGATCGACTATTTCCTGTCGTGCAAAATTGAGCAAGCAACTGTTGCTGGGCATTACTTGAAGTAATTCCTCATTGATCAGGCCGCGCGTAGAGTCCAGCACAGGAAGGTGCAGGCTCACGTAATCGCACTTCGAGAACAGTGCAGAGAGGTTGTCTGCGCGGCGCACCTGGCTGGATAAGCGCCAGGCAGCCTCTACAGACAGCGCTGGATCGAACCCGACAACTTCCATGCCCAACGTGAGGCCCATTTCCGCAACAAGCGACCCTATTGCACCAAGGCCCACAACGCCCAATGTTTTGCCGACCAGCTCACTGCCCTTGAATTGCTTCTTCTGGGCTTCCAGTGTTTTGTTCAGCTCCCCCGCATCTGCGATATTTTTCAGCGTGTGCACATAGTCCATTCCCTCCACCACACCACGCGAACCGAGCAACAACCCGGTAGCTACCAATTCCTTAACGGCATTGGCGTTGGCACCGGGAGAGTTGAATACCGGTATGCCTCGTGCGGTACAGCTAGCCACTGGAATGTTGTTAACGCCGGCGCCGGCGCGCGCTATAGCGAGGACAGAGGGGGGAATGTCTTCTTCCTGTAGTTTATAGCTGCGCAACAGGATAGCGTCGGGTTGTGAAAACTCGCTCGCAATCTCGTAACCGTCGCGCGGCAAGCGCTCCAGTCCTTTAAGCGATATCTGGTTTAGCGTCAGTATGCGTTTGGCCATTTCTGCCTCAAATTAACTATTTACAGGATGGTAATGTCAGCTCGAGCTCGCAGACCGTTTTGGTACTCGGCGTCGATCAATCCGCCAAACTCTTGACTGAGAATCTGCTGCAATTGTGCTTGCTCGATTGCGGGCAGTGATGTGTAGTCCCCGGTATTCACCTTCAGGAGCTCGACAACGACGACATCGCCATTGGGCATCATCACAAAATCTGCGGAGAGCTCATCTGCAGCGGGAGACGGAAGCTCAAACACTCGCCGTAACGCCTCGGGAGGAACGGCTGTATTACGTCGGTCTGCGCCCAGCTCCAGTTGAAGATCGTAGCCCTGAGCCTCAGCCAGCTGTTCCAGAGAAACGCCGGCACGCAGCTGTTTGAGCGCTTGAGAAGCTTGTGCGACGACCGCTGCACGTGCGGTTTCCTCTGCCACGACTGCGATAACTTCATCGCGTATTCCAGCCAGCGGTTTAACTTGCGGTTGATTGTGGTTGCGCACGCTCATAACAACAAACCTGTTATCAGCGAATTCGATCACTTCACTGTTATTTCCGGCCTCCAGTACATCTTCCGAGAAGGCTGCTTCCAGCAGTACAGAGTTTGAAAATATACCTTCATTAATTGTACGGGTGACGGCATTGGCTTTTTCAACAGTCAAACCCAGCTCCTTCGCCGGATAAGCCAGGTCCTCAGCGTTGAATGACAAATCTCTCAGGGACTCGACAGTACGCAGCAGAGCGATACGCGCTTCTTCGGCCTGAATGGACTCACGCAATTCATCTTGCATATCTTCCAGGCTGGCTGTTTCGCCATCCTTGCGTTCTGTGACCAGGATCAGGTGTATACCTGCATCCGTTTCGACAGGCGCTGAAACTACGCCCGGCTCCAACTGTGCTATCGCCTCTTCCATAGGCTCAGGGAAGGTGTCACCGCTGGTATACCCGAGATCGCCACCCCTGTCTGAGGAGCCGACATCATCAGAGAGCGCTTGTGCGACCTCCGCAAACGACTCACCGTTGCTGAGGCGTTCCTGTGCCTGGGCAATTCTTTGATCGATATCACCATCGGCATCTGTCTCAAACAAGATATGCGATACCCGATTCTGACTTTGAAACTGGAGATCCATTTTGGCGAGCTCGTAGGCTTCGAGCACAGCATTTTCATCTACCGGTTCACGAAAATCGTCGAGTGTAAGCTCAAGATAATCCAGATCCACAGACTCCGGCGTTCTAAAGTAATCCTGGTGTTCGTTGTAGTAGGCCTCAATTTGAGCATCAGTAATCTGAGACAGATTGGAATAGTTCTCGCGCTGAATACTGAAATAGCGCAAATCACGCTGCTCAGCAATGACCTGTGTATTCAACTCCAGCTCTGCGGCCGTCACAAATTCACTGCCCGCTATTCCACTGCGCAGTTGCCCCATCAACATGTCTTCCGCCAAGCTTTGTTTGAAAAATGCTGGCGTATAGCCGGCACTGGACAACACGCTTTTGTAGATCTCTGGCGAGAAAACACCATCTACCTGAAACTGCTCCATATTCCCGACAAGCGCACCGATTTCAGTGTCTGAAATCACCAGCCCCATTTCATCGGCGGCCTGCATCAGCAGCTGGCGATTAATCAGCGCCTCCAGAGCTTGTGGCCCCAACACGTCATCGTCGAGCAACGTCGGATCAAAGTTATCTCCCATCATGGAGATAAGGCGACGTTTCTGCGTGTTCAGTGCCTGCTGCAGCTGTTGCGGAAAGATTGGGTCGCCATTGACTTCAGCGATTTCGTTACCGCCTCCGCCAACCAGTATCGACTCGATTCCGAAGAACGCAAACGAGATGACAATTAGCCCCACCACTATTTTAGCGGCGGTTCCCTGTACATTTTTTCGTATGTCTTGAAGCATGAATATTACTCGCGAAAACTAAAAAAAAAGCGCACGGAAGTGTGCGCCTTTTAAACTGAATTCACAAATGGATCGTTGGTCGAGTCCACATGATTACGCAACCGTTTGGCTACGTTTGAATCCTGTTTGTGTCAGGAGTTAACGGCGTCTTTCAACGCTTTACCAGCCTTGAAGCTTGCCACCTTGGAAGCTTTGATTTCGATTGTAGCGCCAGTCTGAGGATTACGACCACTGCGCGCGTTGCGATTCTTGACGGAAAAAGTGCCAAAGCCGACCAGGGCAACTTGCTCTCCCATCTTCAATTCGTTGGTGATGCTATCAAGCACGGCATCCAGCGCACGGCCAGCAGATGCTTTGGGTAGATCAGCTGCAGTAGCAATAGCGTCAATCAGTTCAGTTTTGTTCACAATTTTTTCCTCGGAAGTTATAGCTGCGGAAGTTGTATGTTACCGCTAAGTAACGTGGAGCGCGATGATTAATCTAACCATGGCTCCCAATCTCCAGTTATAGCCGCATGCTTATTAGTGAAGTTATCGGCTCAAAAACATCATCATGCAGTTAGACGCATGACTGTATACCAGAGCAGGAATGCCGGTCAATAATCTTAGCGCCTGCTAGTGTGTATTTATTCGATTTTTTTCGTCTGTTTCGCTATCGGAAGCGCTGGACAGCGAGTCTGCAAGAAACTCTTCGTCGCTCAGTGGTTCCGGCATCGATTCAAGTGCCAACGCAAGTACCTCGTCAATCCATTTTACCGGACAGATGTTGAGGTGCTCTTTAATATTGTCGGGCACTTCCTTCAAGTCTCGCTCATTCTCTTTCGGAATAATGACTGTCTTGATTCCACCGCGCCTTGCGGCTAAAAGTTTTTCTTTAAGACCACCTATAGGCAATACCTCACCGCGCAAAGTAATTTCGCCAGTCATCGCCACATCGGATCGAACAGGAATAGACGTCAGCACTGACACCAAGGCAGTACACATGGCGACACCCGCGCTTGGACCATCTTTAGGAGTTGCGCCTTCAGGTACATGGATATGCACATCGTGACTTTCATGGAAGTTGGCCGGTATACCCAGCATTTGTCCGCGACTGCGTACCACGGTGGTGGCGGCCTGTATCGACTCCTGCATTACGTCACCGAGCGAACCGGTTTGCACATGGCGCCCTTTACCGACGACGGAAACAGCTTCTATAGTCAGCAATTCACCGCCGACAGACGTCCAGGCCAATCCGGTAACTTGCCCAATTTTATTGGTTTCTTCAGCGATGCCGTAGTTGTATTTTCTTACGCCCAGCAGGTCTGGAAGCATCTCAGGAGTGACAACGACGCCCGAAGACATCTCACCCAGTGTCAACGCTTTAACCGTCTTGCGGCACACTTTGGCGATCTCTCGTTCCAAAGAACGCACACCCGCTTCACGTGTGTAGTAGCGAATCACATCAGTGACGGTGTCAGACGCTATAGATAATTCATCCGGTGTCAGACCGTTCAGCTTAACCTGCTTGGGAATAAGGTAACGCTCTGCAATATTCAGTTTTTCATCCTCGGTATAACCGGGAATTCGAATAACCTCCATTCGATCAAGCAAAGGGGCGGGAATATTCATCGTGTTCGAGGTACAAATGAACATGACGTCTGACAAATCGTAATCGACCTCCAGATAGTGATCATTGAAAGCATGGTTTTGTTCTGGGTCCAGCACTTCCAGCATCGCTGAAGCCGGGTCGCCGCGGTGATCCATGCCCATTTTGTCAATTTCGTCGAGCAAAAACAGGGGGTTCTTGACCCCTGCTTTGGACATTTTCTGTAACAGCTTGCCCGGCATAGAACCAATATAGGTACGGCGATGCCCGCGTATTTCTGCTTCATCACGTACGCCGCCGAGCGCCATGCGTACAAATTTACGATTGGTTGCACGCGCCAGTGATTCGCCAAGAGACGTTTTACCAACGCCGGGAGGACCAACCAGACACAACACAGGGCCTTTCACCTTGCGGACTCGCTTTTGAACCGCGAGGTATTCGATGATGCGATCTTTAACTTCTTCAAGACCGTAGTGATCTTCATCCAGTATTGCGGATGCCCGCTTGAGATCGTGTTTGACCTTGCTGCGCTTCGACCAGGGAACATTCACCATCCAGTCGATATAACTGCGCACCACAGACGCCTCTGCCGACATGGGCGACATCATCTTGAGTTTGCTCAGTTCAGATTGCGCCTTATCCCTTGCCTCTGTCGGCATCTTGGCATTTTCGATGCGCGACTGCAGTTCATCCAGCTCATTGGGGGCCTCGTCCATATCACCCAATTCGCGCTGAATCGCCTTCATCTGCTCATTGAGGTAGTACTCGCGCTGGCTCTTCTCCATCTGCTTCTTGACGCGTCCGCGAATGCGTTTCTCGACCTGGAACAGATCGATCTCGGCATCCATCAGGCCCATCAGGTGTTCCAATCGGGCACGGATGCCAGACATCTCCAGAATATTCTGCTTTTCCTCCAGAGGGACGCTCATATGCGCCGCAATGGTGTCAGCCAGACGGCCAGGCTCATCAATACCGGTGAGAGATGTCAGCACTTCGGCCGGGACTTTTTTGCTGAGATTCACATACTTTTCAAACTGGGCGATAGTGGTGCGAAGTAACGGATCTACTTCCTGCTCAGGAATTTCATCGCTGAGAATCTCCCGCACCCCTGCTCTGCTGAATTCCCCTTCGTCATCCACATTGTCTATGGCACAACGATAACTGCCTTCCACAAGCACTTTGATAGTGCCGTCGGGCAGTTTGAGCAATTGCAGAATATTGGAAACAGTTCCGACCTGATAAATACCATCGGCTGTTGGGTTGTCATCGGAGGCGTTGCGCTGAGCTACCAACAATACCTGCTTGTCGTTTGCCATCGCATCTTCGAGGGCCTCAATAGAGCGCTCTCGTCCCACGAAAAGTGGAAGCACCATGTGTGGATAGACAACTACATCTCTCAATGGCAACAGAGGCAGGACGATAACAGAAGAAGAACCCATAAGAATCTCCGGGTTTTAAAGAAATTTAGAAGCTGTAGAGCTTATATGTGGGGACATAATCCCGGAAAACAAGCTCGCAGTCCCGAACCAGCCCCACTCGATCAATCGCCGCTGTGCACGGCAGGTTGTCGCTAATCGTCAGTAGACGCCGCCCGAGCGGCTGGTTCGCTATTTTGATAAACCAGCAGGGGTTCTGAATCTCCCCGGATCACTGACTCGTCGATAACGACTTTGCTCACATTGTCCAGAGAAGGAATGTTGTACATGGAATCCAGCAGCACACCCTCCAGAATCGAGCGCAGTCCACGCGCACCGGTTTTGCGCTCCATGCCCTTTTCGGCAATGGCGCGAAGACCGTCCTCGCGGAAATCCACCTCGACGCCCTCCATGTCAAACAGCTTACTGTACTGTTTGGTCAGGGAGTTTTTGGGCTCAGTGAGTATTTGTACGAGAGCGTCTACGTCCAGCTCTTCCAGTGTAGCGATAACAGGAAGGCGACCGACAAACTCCGGAATCAAGCCGTAATGTACCAGATCCTCGGGCTCCAGCTGGGACAGCAACTCACCAACATTGCTTGTTTCATCCTTGCTTTTCACTTCCGCGCCAAAGCCGATACCGCCTTTTTCTGAACGGTTGCGGATAACCTTCTCTAGACCGGCAAATGCGCCGCCACAGATAAACAGGATATTGGAGGTATCAACCTGCAGGAACTCCTGCTGCGGATGCTTGCGACCGCCCTGCGGTGGCACAGAGGCGACAGTGCCTTCGATCAGCTTCAACAGTGCCTGCTGCACACCCTCACCCGATACATCGCGCGTTATAGAGGGGTTATCAGACTTGCGTGAAATTTTGTCAATTTCATCAATGTAGACAATGCCGACCTGGGCTTTCTCAACATCGTAATCACATTTTTGCAGCAGTTTCTGGATAATGTTTTCAACATCTTCACCAACATAGCCTGCCTCGGTAAGTGTCGTGGCATCGGCGATGGTGAAAGGGACATCGAGGAGACGCGCCAGTGTTTCAGCCAGCAGCGTCTTACCGCTGCCAGTGGGACCGACCAGCAAGATATTGCTTTTGCCTAACTCGACTTCCTCGCGATTTTTGCCGTGGCGCAGTCGCTTGTAATGGTTGTATACAGCTACAGCCAGAACCTTTTTTGCGCGCTGTTGGCCGATGACATAATCATCGAGGATGTTTTTGATTTCATGCGGTACCGGCAGGTGATCCTGCTTGGCTCCGGCGTTGTTTTCCTGCACCTCTTCACGAATGATGTCGTTGCAAAGATCAACGCATTCATCGCAAATAAACACAGAGGGGCCCGCAATCAGTTTGCGAACCTCATGTTGGCTCTTGCCACAGAAGGAGCAGTACAGCAGTTTGCTGCCATCGTCACCCATTTTCGTGGTTTTGTCGCTCATCCGGCCATCCTACGCGGTTAAGTGTGCCCGTTTACGTCATCAGACCATTCCACGATGATGTTTTTCGGGGGTTTTTGCAAGTCCCTAAAGGAACTAAATCACGTTATTAAGACTTATTATCATCGGTTTTTCCAGCACTTGCACGGCTGGGAACCACCTCGTCAACAAGTCCGTATGCCTTGCTTTGCTCGGCATCCATAAAGCGGTCACGCTCGGTGTCTCGCTCAATATTCTCCAGGCTCTGCCCTGTATGTTCAGCCATCAATTTATTCAGGCGCTCGCGAATGATCAGTATTTCCTTGGCCTGAATGTCGATATCGGTGGCCTGGCCCTGAGCGCCACCACTGGGCTGGTGGATCATTGTACGGGCATTGGGCAGACAAAATCGTTTGCCAGGAGCGCCACCGCACAACAGAAATGCACCCATAGAGGCCGCTTGCCCTATACACATGGTGCTTACATCGGGCTTGATAAACTGCATGGTGTCATAGATTGACAGCCCGGCCGTTACAGAACCGCCCGGCGAGTTGATATACAGGTGTATATCTTTGTCGGGGTTTTCCGACTCCAGGAAAAGCAGCTGCGCCACAATCAGGTTTGCCATGTGATCTTCAACGGTGCCCACAGCGAAAATAACGCGCTCTTTCAATAACCTGGAGTAAATATCATAGGAGCGCTCACCGCGTGCTGTCTGCTCCACAACCATTGGAACCAGCCCCAGATTGTCGATCCTGTGCCTGTCTTGCCCGTCGAACTGAATTGGCATGTCTACTATCCCCAGATTATTTTCTTTGTAACGGCTATGGATTGATTGCTTCCTGATAGCCACATTCCTTCTCTACTATATTGGCACTGTCGAGAAGCTTTTCAACCACCTGATCTTCCAATACTTTCGATTCTACCGCAGATAGCTGCTGCTGGTTGGAGTAATAATAATCAATCACTTCCTGAGGATCCTGGTAAGTTGCTGCCATTTCTTCAATTGTCTGGCGCACCCGGTCGCTGTCTGCTTTCAATTGGTGCTGCTCGATATACTCGGCCAACACCAGACCGAGCTTAACCCTGCGCTCAGCATTCTCGGTGAACATGGAGTCCGGCAGAAGCGATTCGAGGTCCAGGTCCTGGTTTTGCATGCCACCATACTGTTGGAACATCTGGTTGCGCATCGCAGAGACTTCCTGGTCAACCAGTGATTTGGGTATATCCAGAGCATTGTGTGCCTCCAGTACCGCATCCATCACCTGCTGTTTGACTTTCGCTTCTGCACCGTTCTTCAGTTCACGCGCCATATTCTCGGCGATTTCCTTGCGAAACTGCTCTTCACCGCCCTCCTCTACACCATACTGGGCAAAGAACTCATCGTTCATTTCCGCTGGGACTTGCTCCTTAACGGAGTGCAGCGTCACCTTGAACTCCACCGCCGCTCCCTTCAAATCTTCGCTGTGGTAATCCTCGGGGAAACTCAGCTGTAAAGTGCGTTCCTCTCCCGCCACCATACCGACAATACCGTCTTCGAATCCTGGAATCATACGGCCAGAGCCCAGTTCCAGATCACTACCTTCGGCACTGCCGCCTTCGAATGCCTCGCCATCGCGAGTACCGACGTAGTCGATAGTCACGGTGTCAGCCAGAGCTGCAGCGCGATCGACCGTTTCCAAAGACCCTTTTTGCTTGCGCAGTTCCGCGATCATGTTGTCGATATCAGCTTCAGTCACTTCGGCTACCAGTTTTTCTACTGGAAAGTCCTTCATGTCGGCCAATTCTACTTCCGGGAACACCTCAAAAGTCGCTACATACTGCAGTTCTTTGCCCGCTTCGAGATTTTTTGGTTCGATACTGGGCTGGCCTGCAGGGCGCAGTTTTTCCTGGATTACCGCCTCGCGGAACGATTCGTTGACAACTTCCCCGACAACTTCCTGGCGAATGCCGGCACCGTAACGCTGGCGCATCACTTTCATGGGCACCTTGCCTGGACGAAAACCCGGAAGCCGGGCATTTTGAGCCGCTTTCTGCAAACGGTTGTCCACTTCCACATCGACACGTTCGGCGGGTACACCCACGGTTAAGCGACGCTCCAGACTCGAGGTCGTTTCAATAGATACCCGCATAGTAATTCCTCATCATTCGATAGCTATCGGGTACTCCGGGTACCCGCACATTGGGCGGCTTCACCATATTGAAAACATGGTGAAGACTGCCCTCATAAGTTTGGTGCGGAAGGAGAGACTCGAACTCTCACACCTTGCGGCACTGGAACCTAAATCCAGCGCGTATACCAATTTCGCCACTTCCGCGTAGAAAATATCCGTTAACTGGATAGAATTAACCACATTAAATTCAGTTAACGCATTGATTAAAGCTGATTTTTAGTAATCAACAGCCGAAACTAAACCGGCTGGTTCAAGGGCGCTGATTCTGCCATAAAGGCAACCCGGATTCAACCGCCAGAAGGCTTCCAGCACCCGCAATTACAGGGGATGACATGCTTGGGGCAGCTTTACACTGTCAGCGCCACGGTACAAGCACAGGTGTTGTATCACAGCGTCAGGCATGCGGGGTCAAAGCTGTACTCTCCGCGCAGCCATTGGGCGATCTCCAAAGCTGCAGGTCCGGGCAGTTTCGCGTACTCGCCAGCCAGTGCCTGACAGCGTTTCTCCCCTAGCCCAGTAAGCCCCTCGTGCTCAAATGTGTGTTTATCGCGGCACAACCGCTCCCAGGTAGCAGGCCCCAGAATGCGGGATAGATCGGCCTCCTGGAACGTTTCATTGCCGTAAAGCTGCGCCAGCCCACTCAGTGCAGGTAGAGACAGGAGCCCCTGATTCATCGGGTTGCATAAATGGCCGCTGAGCAGCGGCCGCATATCGGGCGACCGGTGTGACAGGCGACTGGTATACAGGAAGTTACTCCTTACGGCGCCGTCATTGACGGGATAGTTATCCCACAGGATGACTGGCCTGGCCAACTGCTGGACTATTGCGTCTATGTCTTGCACCGTGATCGCCTCTGAGCACACTTTATTTCCTGTCCAGAATAGATCGGCTTCAGCGGGTAGCTCGCGACCGAGCTGCGGCCAGTAGTCCTTTGGCATGGCGCCGAAATATCGCTCCAATACCGGGTCAAACGAGTAGTAAGTCGGGCACACCAGTGTGCGTACGGCGGGCAGCCACTGGCAGACATCGGCGACTATCTCCGCTTGTCGAGCTGCCAATGCATCGAGATCCCCGGGCATATCATCAAATAAAATGGCGATCACCGGTGCGTCGAGTTCAGCGAGTTGTGCCACTTTTCGCCGCAATTGATCGCGCTCGCATACGCCGTAGTTGCGATAGAGCTCAACCGGCGAGAGACCGACTCCCCAGTTGATCCCGCGCTGCTTGTAGGCCGCTGAGAGTTGTAACAATTCGCGCCACTGCGTATCAGGCCACGCTTCCTGCCATCGACTACGCAGGTATAAATCACCTTTAGGGCAATAGATACAGGTATTCAGGCCAGCCTCGGCCAGATAG
Source organism: Halioglobus japonicus (assembly GCA_902705825.1). Lineage (GTDB taxonomy): Bacteria > Pseudomonadota > Gammaproteobacteria > Pseudomonadales > Halieaceae > Marimicrobium. The sequence continues at coordinate 325,594 of CACSIL010000045.1, forward strand.
TCGGCGTACGCCAAGCGGGTATCAAAAGACCATTCGCGCCCGTAGTAACCCTCTATAACACCGGCAAGAAACTCCGTCGATTTGATCATATGCTCGACTCTTAATTCACGAAAACGCTAAAAACATACTTTCTTATAACGAAATACGTTAAAAACGGTGCTAGAGATTGTGGAAAATTGCCAATTATGGACGATACTTAAAGCGTGGTTGCCTATCCCCTGGAAACAACCGGGTAGCCACAGGGAGCATAGTTTTGCTCTTTTTAGGAAGCAATTCCTTTATGTTTCACTCCTAATGGTCTTGGTGGGTCCCTTTCGGGGCCCATTTTTTTGCCCGATACTATTATTCACCAGCGGCTTAGCGGCTTAGCGGCTTCTTTGGCAGTAATGCCGAGACTGTTTTGCGCTACATCGTGTGCGTGGGTCGGTCGGAAGACAGCGAGCCCGCAAGGTGATTTTCTATTTTGGCATTGGCCGCCGCATCCTGATCACTGAACTGAACGCCGATACCCGCAGTGCGGTTACCCTGCGCGCCACGGGGTGTTACCCAGACAACTTTCCCTGAGATGGGAATCTTCTCTGATTCATCCATCAGCGTTAAGAGCATGAAGACTTCATCGCCGATATCATAAGCTTTGTTGGTAGGGACAAAGAGCCCACCATTGTCCAGAAAAGGCATGTAGGCAGAATACAGGACAGCCTTGTCTTTTATCGTCAGAGACAATATCCCGTTTCGGCTATTTTGCTTGTCGTCACTCATGTGCCAGTATCTCCAGTTTGCGCATGGATACTATCACCAAGAAGGTCTGCTCCCAAACGTCTCTGTGCTTTTGCGAACAGCGCCTCTACCAATAAGTCTTTGCTGGGGTTGGCGCCGGCATTGACTGCCCGCCGCAGTTGCGACACTTCATCCAACAATTTGAAAAGCTGTTGGCCTGGTTTGCTGCGCAATCGTTCCAGAGAAAGCGACCCCAGCAGCCTTTGCATCTCCCCTGTCAGGTGCTCGAGGAACACACTCAAATCCGCATCTCCCCACAGTGAACGCGCTTTTTGAACTGTGATACGCCCTGCGATGACGCCCTCCAGCGCCAGCCGCCGGGCCACAAGTTCATCGACAGCATCGCCACAATACAGGTCTCGCGCCAGTAGAGGCAGACCATCGGCAAGCGATAGCAGTTCCTGACTTCGTTCTCGCTGTCCCGTTGTCAGATCCAGCCAGTCCAGCGAGGCTGCGGTGGCGGGAGTCGGTAAATGCTTTATATGACAGCGCGAGCGAATGGTCGCCGGGACACCGTACATATGGTCGCACACCAATATCAAATAGGTACCACTGGCAGGCTCTTCCAGTGATTTCAGTAACGCATTGAATGCATTGACGTTCATTGTTTCGGCCGGCGCCAATACGATGACTTTGCGCGCACCAAACCCCGCCGTTTTACTGGTGAAACGCACCACGTCGCGCACTTGGTCTATTTTGATCACCCGGCTCTTTTCTAACGGCGTCACCCAGAGAAAATCGCCGTGACCACCGCTGGCACTCAATTCGCAGGCATGGCACTTGCCGCAATTCAGTGCGCCCTGCGGCTGCGCGCAAAGCAACAATCTTGCAAGCGCCATGGCCAGCTGAGATTTCCCGGTATACTGCCTGCCGACCAACATTAACGCGTGCGGTAATTGGTCTTCTACCAATTGCTGATTGAGCTGTGTCCATACTCCATCATGCCAGGGTAGTGGTGTACTGATAGCCGGTAGCTTCTGCACATCTATCACAGTTCTGCCCTGCTCTGGGTCCAGCGTGCGAGAACCTCATTACCGAATGCTGTTAATCCTTTTTGAACGTCCACCAGCGGCTGCCCGGCATCGATAATACGATAGCGATCACCCTGTGTTTGCGTCTGCTGTAAATAGCCCTGACGCACACGCTCGAAAAACGCCATAGTCTCCTGCTCAATTCGATCTAGTTCACCGCGGTTGCGTGCCCGTGTCATGCCCACATCGACAGGTGCATCGAGCAACAGCGTATAATCTGGACGAAGTGTTCCCTGCACCAGGTTCTCCAGTTGTTCAACCACGGCCCTATCCACGCCCCTGCCGCCACACTGATAGGCATAGGTCGCGTCGGTAAAGCGATCACTCAGGACCCATTTTCCATCGGCCAGCGCTGGTTCAATCAACTCTGCAATATGTTGCGCACGCGCGGCAAAAAGCAGCAAAAGCTCAGTGACCGCATGCACTGGCTCATCACGTACCCGCAGCAATAACTCACGTATGTCTTCGCCAAGTCGGGTGCCGCCTGGCTCTCTTGTTGTGACAATTTCAACGCCGTTATCCTTAAATAAGCGTTCGAGGAAATCAAGGTTGGTGGACTTACCCACACCTTCGCCTCCCTCCATCGTGATAAAAAGACCTCTGGCACTCATATTATGGTGTCTTCTCCGGCGCGGAACGGTAGTTTTTACGGCGCTGCAACTGGTACTGCCGCACGGCTCGATTATGCTCATTCAAGGTGTCACTGAATACATGGCCGCCATCGCCACGCGCCACAAAATACAATGCGCTGCCCTCCTCTGGGTGCAAGGCGGCGTGAATCGCGGCCCTACCTGGAAGTGCGATAGGCGTTGGCGGCAAACCTGAAATACGGTAGGTATTATAGGGGTTGCCGTCCTCGGTGAGGTGGCTGCGCTTCAGGTTACCATCGAACGATTCTCCCAGGCCATAAATCACCGTTGGGTCTGTTTGCAATAACATGCCCTGCTCCAGCCGCCGGGCGAACACCCCGGAAATCTGCTGCCGCTCCTCGGGAAGCCCGGTTTCCCGCTCGATGATGGATGCCATAATCAACGCCTCGTAAGGCGTATCATAAAGCAGGCCCTCAGCGCGCAGCAGCCACTCCTCTTCCAGAGTCGCCTGCATCGCGGCATGAGCGCGCTCGAGAATACTCAAATCTGTATCGCCGCGCGCATAGTGATAAGTGTCGGGAAAAAACAGGCCTTCCGGGTGTGACTCGGGCTCAATCATCTCAAGAATTCTGTCGTCGTCCTGACCGGACACCGTAATTTCCAGCTGTTCCTGTTCGGCCAGAATCTCTATAGCCCTGCTCAGTGTTATGCCCTCGGGCAGTGTCACCTGATACTGAATAACTTCTCCGCGTTGCAGTAAAGTGAGTAAAGACTCAGAGGTGGTGCCCTGTGGCAGGAGATACTCCCCCGGTTTTATTTGCTGGTCCAGCCCGGTCCATCTACCGTACAGCGCGATTGGCTGAGGAAATTCCAGAATACCGGATGCGTGTAAGCGGTTTGCCGCTCTACGCAGGGAGTCGCCCTTTTCCACGATCAGAGTGAAACCGTCCTGCGGAATATTTAACGGGGCTGCCCACCGCTGTCGTAACTCACCAATACTCACAGCAAGCAGCACCAGCAAAGCAAGAACGAAAACGACCAGCTTTTGCTTCATACCAACGCTTCCCGGTATTTGTTAAACAGGGCGTTACATACGCTGTGATCCTGCCAGCTTAGCTCACCCGATGACGACACCGGCCTCACTGTGATCAAGCTGTTGCTATAGAAAACCTCGTCGGCGCTGTGCAGATCAGCAAGCGTGAGTCTTGCCTCGCGGACCTTGAGGCCGATAGAAGGTCCCCAGCTCTCAATGATCAGTCTGCGACGTGTGCCGGCAACCCCGCAAGTATCCAACACCGGTGTCAGCACCTCGCCCTGACATACCAGGAATACGTTGCCTGCAATGACACACACAAGGTGTCCCGCCTGATCGAATACAAAGGACTCATCGACATTGTCTGCTTGAGCTTGTGTCGCTGCCACAATCTGTTCCAGTCGATTCAAATGCTTGATACGTGCCAGCGCAGGTTGTGTCGACAGCCGAATTTTTGCCTGATTCAACGTGGCCGGCGCAAGCATGTTGTCGCAATCACGTTCCAGTGGGGTTATGTTAATCAGGATGCGCGGTGCCAAACCGTGGGCAGGTGCATAACCGCGAGGGCCGGGACTTCTGAGGACACTTAAACGCATTACAGCCCAACGGCATGCGCTTTCAATGGTGCTACAGACCTGTTGGATTTGTTGTTGCGCGGCGGCCAGACAATCGGGAATTGCCAGCGCCTCCAGGCCTAGGGCCAGTCGCGCAAAATGCATATCGAGAAATAAGGGGTGCCCCGCACGCAGCAGGATAGTCTCAAACAGACCGTCGCCAAAATCGACACCACGGTCTGGCAGAGGCAACACGGTAGTCGGTGTGCCATCAAGCCAGGAAGCGGATTGCCGGGACACAGGAACGTTGGTCAGTCGGCTTTACTGAACAGCAGAGAACCGTTAGTTCCGCCAAACCCGAAAGAGTTGGTGAGTACGCTATGAATAGCGCGTTCCTGTGCATTGTTGGGCACGTAGTTTAAGTTGCACCCCTCGTCCGGGTTGTCCAGGTTAATGGTTGGAGGCGCAACCTGGTCGCGCAATGCCAGAACGGAGAATATCGCCTCTACAGCACCAGCAGCTCCTAGCAAATGACCAATCATCGACTTGGTTGAGCTCACCGCAACCTGTGCAGCAGCATTGCCAAGTACCGACTCGACAGCACGGCTCTCAGCGAGATCACCAGCCAGAGTAGATGTGCCGTGTGCATTGATGTAATTGATCTTCTCAAGATCGATGCCGGCGTCCTTGATAGCGTTGCGCATAGACATCGCAGCACCTCTGCCATCTTCCGGTGGCAGTGTCATGTGATGGGCATCGCCACTCATACCAAAGCCGCGCAGTTCTGCATAGATTTTGGCACCGCGGGCTTTTGCAGATTCATATTCCTCAATCATGATGACACCGGCACCATCTCCGAGAACAAAACCGTCACGATCCCGGTCCCAGGGACGAGAAGCTCTCGTCGGATCATCATTGCGCGTAGAAAGCGCTCGAGCAGCGGCGAACCCGCCCAGGCCAACCGGCGTTGTTGCCATTTCGGCACCACCGACCAACATGGCATCCGCATCGCCCAGTGCTATCAACCTGGCACCTAAGCCTATGTTATGGGTACCGGAGGTACAGGCTGTTACAACCGCAAGGTTGGGCCCCTGCAGATTATATTTCACCGACAGGTTACCGGAAATCATATTAATGATAGAGCCGGGGACGAAAAACGGAGAAATCCTTCGCGGGCCAGAGTCCCGGATGATTTCGCTGTTTTTCTCGATCTGTCCAATTCCACCGATGCCCGAACCGATTGAGCAACCGATGCGCGGAGCATTTTCCTCCGTCACGACAAACCCGCTGTCCTCCATCGCCTGAATCCCGGCGACCATACCGTACTGCACGAAGACATCCTGCTTGCGCGATTCCTTCGGCGGCAGATACTGGGACACATCAAAATCTTTAACACTGGCGCTAAACTGCGTGGTGTAGGCAGATACGTCGAACGTGTCGATCAGCGCAGCACCGCTTTTCCCTGCCAGGATATTCTCCCAGGTCTCGTCCACCGTGAGCCCCACAGGAGTTACCATGCCCAGGCCAGTTACGACAACTCTTCTGCCAATCAAAAAGCTAACTCCCTTGCAGCTTGCAAATTATGACATTGTATAAAAGAAAAGCCGCCCTATTTAGATAGAAACGGCTCCTCGAAATAAAATGATGGTTTATGCGAGATTGCTATTGATGTACTCAATCGCAAGCGCCACAGTGGTAATTTTCTCGGCCTCTTCGTCGGGAATCTCTGTTTCGAATTCCTCTTCAAGTGCCATTACCAGTTCGACCGTATCGAGAGAGTCCGCGCCCAGATCTTCCACAAAGGATGCTCCGGTTTGCACTTCTTCTTCTTTGACGCCAAGTTGCTCTGCTACGATCTTCTTAACGCGTTCTTCAATGCTGCTCATTTTATTTGCTACTCCTGAGGTTTTTACTACTGTTTTGTATCCGATTAAACGGCCTGAGCGCGCAGTTTACTCTGTTTTTCCGGCGAGTAATAAATTTTTTTTGGCGCGCTGCACATCGCGCTAGTTAATCTATATTTATCAGGTATTTAGGCCATATGCATACCACCATTAATATGGACTGTTTCACCCGTGATGTACGCTGCATTATCACTGCACAAAAAACCGACCAGAGCGGCGATTTCTGCGGGGTTGCCGAGTCTGCCAAGAGGAATTTGTCGCAGCAGCAAATCGCGCTGCTCTTCTGGCAGCGCGCGAGTCATATCGGTGTCGATGAATCCCGGGGCGATACAGTTGACCGTAATTGACCGGGAACCCAGTTCTCTGGCAAGTGCGCGCGAGAAACCTTCGGCTCCCGCTTTCGTTGCAGCGTAGTTACTTTGGCCGATATTGCCCATGGAGCCGACGACGGAAGTGATGTTGACTATGCGCCCCCAACGGGCTTTCGTCATACCGCGTACACAAGCTTTACTGACCCGGTAGAGAGAGCTCAGGTTTGTGTCGATGACATCCTGCCACTCGTCTTCCTTCATACGCATTAAAATATTGTCTTTGGTAATACCTGCGTTATTCACGAGTATCTGCGGCGCACCAAACTGTTCGGTAATATCCTTTACTACAGCAGACACGCTATCCTGATCTGCAACATTCAGCGTCATTCCCTGACCGGGAAAATTCTTCTCGGTGAGATATGTGGATATGGATTGCGCGCCCTTGCTGCTAGTCGCTGTTCCAATCACTATATGTCCGTCGGCACTCAGTGTTTCCGCAATCGCTCTGCCGATACCGCGGCTTGCTCCCGTTACCAGGGCAACTTTTGGTTCTACTGACATTTGCTATCCTCCTGCGTGTTACTTCAGTTGCTCTACGGTAGACACCAACCCTTCGGGTTCTTCCAGTGAATAACTCTGTAGCGATTTATCAATTCGTCTATTTAGTCCGCCAAGTACTTTACCGGGGCCACATTCAACAATATGTTGCGCACCCGACTCAACGATAGCCTGAACGCAACTGGTCCAGCGCACCGGGCTGTAAATTTGTTCAACCAGCAACTGCCGTATTTTTTCCGGATCACTTTCTGTGGCCGCGTGAACATTATGCACCACGGGAATCTGCGGGGAAGAAATGGTGATGGTGCCCAGGACTTCCGCCAGCTTTTCCCCGGCCGGTTTCATCAATACCGTATGGAAAGGCGCGCTTACTGGCAGCGGCAGGGCCCGTTTCGCGCCCGCCTCTTTCAAAGCCGTAATCGCTGCATCAACCGCCGCTTTGTGACCGGCAATAACAACCTGTCCTGGGGAATTGAAGTTAACGGCTGCCACCACAGCATCGACACCGCTGGTGATGTCATCGCAAATACTATCTATAACGCTGTCGTCCAATCCGATAATCGCCGCCATCGAACCCTGGCCGACTGGCACTGCAGTCTGCATAAACTCGCCGCGTTTGCGTACCAGCTTTACCGCGTCCTCAAATGACAGCGCGCCTGCACACACCAGTGCAGAGAACTCCCCCAGACTGTGACCGGCCATTATGCCGGGGCTAATTCCCCCTTCTGACTGCCAGGTCCGCCACAGCGCAACGCTCGAAGTCAAAAGCACAGGCTGGGTCGTTTCCGTAAGGTTTAATGCATCCTGTGGGCCATTCTGCACCAGCGCCCACATATCGTATCCGAGTGTCTGCGACGCTTCTGCAAAGGTGTCTTGCACGGTTGGAAAACGTTCGTATGCCGCGGCCAGCATTCCGACTTGCTGTGAGCCCTGCCCGGGAAATACAAATGCATTTGAACTGTCTGACATTGTCTAATTGTCCTTCGTCATTACACAAATTCGATTTAGCAACAGCTAGCAGCTAGCCGTCATGGCAGCACAGGGGAAAAGCAGGTGTGCCAGCGCAGATTCATTGGAATGGGAACGGTGCTGCAAGCGGCAGAGGGGATGATAGAAAGACTGGTGCGGCGGAGTGTAATCAGCGCTCACATTGAGGGCGGTGAGGGGGCGTGCGGAGACGTGGTCTCCGCGTGTTGGATGAACTCCCTGAGCCGTAGGGCTCACAATGCCGGCAGTCTTCCGATCAGATTACAGGAATCAGTCGTCGTTTCCAGTTTCGACGACTTTCTTGCCGCGATAAAAACCGTCGGCTGTAACGTGGTGTCTGAGGTGAGTTTCACCTGACGTCTCATCGACAGACAGGGTGGGTCCGCGCAGCGAATCGTGTGAACGACGCATGCCCCGACGAGAGCGGGTCTTTTTACTTTTCTGAACAGCCATGGCTTAAACTCCTAGTGCTTATTGCCGGGCTTTAATTGCGCCAGCACGTTAAACGGATTGGGCTTTTTCTCTCCTGCATCCCCTTCCGGGAACGGATCCGAATAGGCCGCAGTTTTCATCCTACATTCATCTGTCTCGTGGTAGCTGAAGGGCGGCAATGCCAATATCAGCTCTTCCTCGACGACATCCCACAAACTACTGGGGGGCTCCATCACTATTAGCGGTTCCAAATGCTTGGGCACATGCGAGGCCTCTTCATCTGTCCATACTATAGCCAGTGTGCTCTCACTGGACAGATGTTGCGGCATCTTCTCAAGGCAGCGCTGGCAAGTAACCATTACGTCTGCCGTCACTGCCACCTGCATCAGATACCTGCGCTCATCATCGCGGGAGAAGGTGAATTCAGCCGCGACAGTGCCCTCATCAGCCGCCAAAAGCGGCCGGAAACGCTGCAAATCAAGCGGTTTCAGGGCTCCGCTGACAGTGACGCCACGCACCGCTGCCTGGCGTACATCCAGCATGTTCGGTAGAGTCTCGGTCAACATAGGCGCGCATCATAGGTGTGGTCTGCCCCTTTGTCAAAAAAATCTTTACAATACAAATAGTTCTAGTCACTACCTACGAATCTGGCCAAACCGATGGACATTATCCTCGCATCAACCTCTCCCTACAGGAAGATCCTGCTCGAGCGCCTGCAATTGAGTTTCTCGTGTATTCCCCCCGATATAGACGAAGCACCGCTTCCCGGCGAAGCACCGCAGGCAATGGCTGAGCGTCTGGCCCGCGCTAAAGCCCGTGCTGTGGCGCAATGGCATCCGGATGCGCTGGTGATTGGCAGTGACCAGGTAGCGTCCTTAGAAGGCCGCATAATGGGCAAGCCGGGAAACTTCGAGAACGCTAAAGCACAGCTCAAGATGAGTTCAGGGAAAGAAGTCACGTTTTATACAGGAGTCGCGCTCGCGTCACAGGGCTTCGAGCGGTTCCACGTGGAACCGTTCGGCGTGCGGTTTCGGGCGCTTGACGATACGCGTATAGCGAACTACCTCAAGCGCGAGCAACCGTACGATTGTGCTGGCAGCTTTAAGGTTGAGGGGCTGGGCATTGCACTATTTGAACAATTGATAGGCAACGACCCAACCAGTCTTGAAGGGTTACCGCTGATAACACTCAGCAGCCTGTTGGCTGAGGCCGGCGTTGATGTTCTTGGGCGCTAGCGCCCGGCTCAGACAATTTTCAGCCACTACCCAGCACCATAAAATATAGGTAATTATTTTTAATAACAATTACTTACGAAGTTTATCTAATATATTATCCAGCTCTGTATCCAGAGGTGCTCGAAGAATAAGCTCACCGCTGTCCGGCAGCGAAAACTGCAGTGATGCGGCATGGAGGAACAATCGTTTGAGGCCGATCTGGCGGGCAAATGCGGCAGTTCGATCATCGCTGTATTTTTCATCACCCAGTAACGGAAAGCCCGCCTGCTGCGCATGAACCCGTATCTGGTGAGTCCGCCCGGTAATCGGCCTGGCCTCGATCAGGGTAGCGCCCTGAAAACGCTCCACCACACTAAACTCAGTGACCGCCCGCTTGCCCTCTCGATTCACCCGCACCATGCGCTCCCCGGATTGCAACACGTTCTTCTGCAGGGGCGCATCCACGACGCGAACGGCCCTGGGCCATTTGCCAGCGACAAGCGCGAGATAACGCTTCTCAATATGCTTTTCGCGTAACTGGCGGTGCAGTTCCCGTAAGATAGGCGCACGCTTTGCTATCAGTATCACCCCTGACGTATCGCGATCCAGACGATGCACCAGCTCAAGATACCGTGCGTCGGGTCGAATTTGGCGCAGGCACTCTATTAAGCCGAAGCTCAGGCCGCTACCACCGTGAACGGCCAGGCCGGAAGGTTTGTTGATCACCAGCAAACCATCGTCCTCATGGATGATCCGACTGACCAGTTGCTCTGTTTGTTGTCGCGGGATATGTGGCTGTGCCGAAGGCTCCGGCTGGTGCAGCGGGGGAATCCGCACCACGTCACCGATGGCGAGGCGGTAATCGGCGCGTACCCTGCCCTTATTGACCCTCACCTCTCCTTTGCGCAGTGCCCGGTACAAGCGTGTACGGGGAACGCCCTTCATTTCGCGCAACAGGTAGTTATCGAGGCGTTGGCCGGCAGCATTGTCGTCCACTGTCACCAAGCGCGCCTTCCGCGGCGAACGGCTTTGCGGGCTAGTGGGCACAGGTTGTACGAATCATGTCAATTACTTCCATATACTGTTATAGTCGGCGCTGTGGTTGCACCCGCCCGAGTTTTGAAGCCGGGTTCGGTGATGGACAAGCCCCTGGCGAACGTTTGGGCCGGCACGTGAGATGCGCGGTTCCGCCAGATCAACCACACAAACTTAATGGATGTCGGCGCTCCAGCGCGGTGCATGCGAATAATGAAACGCACACTTACGTTGCTAAGCCGACAATGAAATGAACCGAGCAGCAAGCTCTGCCGGGACACCGAATCAGTTATAAAGAATGATCAGCGTCGTTGCAGGCCTCAGGTGCTGCGACACTAGCAAAAAGGCGAGTTCAGTACCACTCTATTTACTGCCTGACGCTGTAATAACCACGCAATTGCAGTGGTTAATGTTAACACGACACCCGAGTGCCAAAGTTAGCTTCGACGCTAACAACACTCCGTAAGCAGCTGAAATTGTTAAGGTATTCTAGCTGACTACTAATGTTAACCGGCCTTGTGCCGGCTTTATATTTGATACCCTGCCCCGCCAGGCCTGCGTCACAAGGCAATGGCACTATGAAAAAAATGTTAATCAATGCAACTCAACCCGAAGAGTTGCGTGTAGCTATGGTCGACGGGCAACGCCTGTACGATCTCGATATCGAAAATAGAACCCGTGTGCAGAAGAAGGCCAGTATCTTCAAGGGAAAAATCACCCGTGTAGAACCCAGCCTGGAAGCTGCGTTTGTCGATTTTGGCGCCGAGCGCCATGGCTTTTTGCCACTAAAGGAAATCGCACGCGAGTACTTCTACCGCAAACCCGCCGGTGACGGCCGCCTCAAAATCAAGGATATCGTCAAGGAAGGCACCGAAGTTATCGTCCAGGTCGATAAAGAAGAGCGCGGCAATAAAGGCGCCGCGCTGACAACGTTTATCAGCCTGGCTGGGCGCTATATGGTTCTTATGCCGAATAATCCGCGTGCTGGCGGCATATCTCGCCGCATTGAAGGCGAAGATCGCTCGCAGTTGAAGGAAGCATTGGGTGCGCTGGAAATTCCAGAGGGTATGGGCGTCATTATCCGTACAGCCGGTGTTGGCCGGGAAGTTGAAGAACTGCAGTGGGATTTAAACTATCTGCTGCAACTCTGGGACTCCATCTCCACGGCCGCAGAGAAAGCCAAACCCAAAGACCTCCTGTTCCGTGAAAGCAATGTGATCATCCGCGCTGTGCGTGATTACCTGCGCGAAGATATAGGCCAGGTGTTGATTGATGGCGAGGAGGCCTTCAAGCAAGCCAGTGATTTTGTTTCGCAGGTTATGCCCAAGTACGCTTCTCGTATTCAGCGCTACGAAGACAATATTCCCCTGTTCAACCGCTTCCAGATTGAAAGTCAGATCGAAACCGCGTTTCAACGCGAAGTGCGCCTGCCTTCAGGTGGCTCGATCGTTATCGATCCTACCGAGGCATTGATATCGATCGATATCAACTCCGCACGGGCAACGCGCGGCAGCGATATCGAGGAAACAGCACTGAATACCAACCTTGAAGCAGCGGATGAAATTGCCCGACAACTGCGGCTGCGCGATATGGGTGGTCTGGTTGTCATCGATTTCATCGATATGCTGGCCGCGAAAAATCAACGCGCGGTGGAAAACCGGGTGCGCGACGCACTGGAGATTGACCGCGCGCGCGTTCAGGTAGGCCGTATCTCACGGTTCGGGTTGCTGGAGATGTCACGCCAGCGTCTGCGTCCCTCTCTGGGCGAAACCAGCGCTATTGTCTGCCCGCGCTGTACCGGCCAGGGTAGCATTCGCGATACCAAATCCCTGGCGTTGTCCATCCTCCGCCTGCTGGAAGAGGAAGCCATCAAAGACCGCAGCGCAGAAGTCCGGGCAATTGTTCCGGTCGATGTGGCAGCGTATCTGTTGAACGAGAAACGGGCCGCTTTGGGCGACATCGAACAGGACACCAAAGTGCGTGTACTGGTTGTACCAAACCCCAACCTGGAGACACCGCACTTTGAAGTACAGCGCCTGCGTACCGACGAGGTAGATGGCGTACATGAAGTGAGTTATGCCGTCGATATCACCGTACCGGATGCAGAGGCCATCAGTGATGTACACACCCCTGTTGCACCACTGCAGCAGGCCGCGGTGGAAGGTGTCAAACAGACACAGGCACCGGTGGTGAACAGCGACAAGGACAAGATAGCCTCCGCAGCCCCCAAGGCTCAGCAGCAACCAGCCGCAGTGGCGAAGCAAGCCCCCAAGCTGGGTATCTTCTCGCGTATGGTCAGTGCGCTGGTGGGCACCAAACCTGCCGAACCTGCAGTAGAAAGCAAGCCTGCCCAGGCTGAGAGCACGCCGGAAGAAAAGCCGCGTCGTTCCTCGCAGGGGCAATCTTCCGGCAGTAACAATAGTGGCAACAGGAACCGTAACCGCAGGCGGAGTTCCGGGGGACGGCAGCAAAACCGCACCAGGGATACCGCCGCCAATGCCGAGGGAGGCAATAGCGCTGACAACGGTGAAAAACGTACTCAGGCGCGCAACGAGCGTTCGAGTGAGTCGACTGGCGCGCGCCCTGAGGGCCGTCGTAACAACCGTGGTAACCAGCGCAGACCGCAGGGTGAAACACAAACAGCCGCAGCGGAAAACGAAGAAACGCAGGCACAGGATTCTGCCAGCCAGCAGGACAAGCCGCGCAAGCGTCCCAGTGACATGAAACGCTCGGAGCCGCAACGACGTCGTCGCAATCGCACGCGCAAGCCGCAAACCGACGCCAATGCCGAGACTGAAACCAAAGTAGCTGATGCAAGCGCAGCAGAGACTCCGGTACAGGAACAACCGGCTGTTACACCGACAGCGCCGGCGCCGACCGCTGCCATCGCCCAGGAGGCAGAGACACACCAGCCAGAGACGCCGCACAGCGAGCAACTCGAGGCCCTGTCTACTGGCGGAGATGATGCTGGATGGGAGCAGGTACCTGAGCAAAACCAACCAGCAGCAGCTGAGGCCGCCCCTGCCGCAGCGGAACCGGTCGCGGAACCGGTCGCTGAAGCAGCACCTGAAACTGCGCCTGAACCAGCCCCTGTTGCCAAACCGGCGGCTAAACAGGCTGCCAAGCCCGTTGCTGAACCCGTCGCGGAAATGGAAAAGGCTGTAGAGCCAGAGAAAGTCGTTTCTACCGCTGGCATTACCGCCACTGGCCGAGCCGTTAACGACCCGCGCGTGGAAGCCCGTCCCGTAGGTGCAGTGGAATGCAGCACTTCGCACAAGGCGCTGTTCAGTGAGGTCGTGCAGCCTCCTGCCAAGGCCAGTGATCGCGTTGTGCCGCGTGCCAGTAACGATCCCCGTGGCCCGCGAACGGAACAGGTTCCGGCGCAGGCAGCGGCTCAATCCTGACACTAAATTGAAACACAGGACACAAGAATGCAACCAGCTCTTGTGTCCTGTTTTCATCGCTGTATAATCTCGCTCGCTTCGCGCTACTGCGGTAGCGAGCATTTAAAAGTTTCCGGTGGGCTGGCTGAGTGGTCGAAAGCGGCGGTCTTGAAAACCGTTGAGGGTTTATCCCCTCCTAAGGTTCAAATCCTTAGCCCACCGCCATTTCCTGCTAATACATTCTGACCCCCGATCACCCTCTCCGACCTCTACCCGATCACCCTCCCCGACCTCTAGATAAACCCGCTGTTCTGCCAGGTCCGAAAATTAGACGACTTTGACTTGGTTTTTGAACTTTTCGCCCTTATTATCTGTCTTAAGACCAGTCGCACAGTCTGTGCGCCACAATACGGAGTAAGTCATGCAAGACAACGGTGTATACAGTGTAGGCTCACCAGCAATTGAGTCTGTTCTCAGTACTAACAAAGTTTTGAAAAATACCTACATGCTATTGAGCATGACCCTGGTATTCAGCGCTGTTTGCGCTGGCGTAGCCATGGCCATGGGCCTGGGACAGGGTATGGCCCTGGTTCTCAGCCTGGTGGGCTTCGGTCTGCTCTTCGTGGTTCATAAAATGGCTGATACCAGCAAGGGTTTGCTCGCCATTTTCGCCTTTGCGGGTGTTATGGGCGCATCTATAGGCCCCATGCTGAATTACTATCTGGCGATGGCCAACGGCCCGGCACTGGTAATGCAGGCTCTAGGCGGCACGGCCGTTGTGTTTTTTGGCCTTTCAGCCTATGCCCTGACCACACGTAAGGATTTTTCTTACATGGGTGGCTTCCTGCTGGTTGGCCTGCTGGTTGCAGTGGTCGCGATGATAGCCAATATCTTCCTGGCGATTCCCGCTCTGTCACTGACGATTTCAGCTGCCATCGTGATGATCATGTCAGGCCTGATCCTGTTCGACACCAGCCGTATTATCAACGGTGGTGAAACGAACTATATCCGCGCAACGGTGTCTTTGTACCTCGACATCTTTAACCTGTTCATCCACCTGTTAAGCCTGCTTTCGGCTTTCAGTGGCGATGACTGATACTGCAACCGCAGTAACAAAACCCCGGTATCTGCCGGGGTTTTTTGTTTATGGGGATCGCAGGCTTTGATCTATTCCCTACTCATTCTGTCGCCGTCAGTTTCTGGCCACGGTTCTCGCCTGGGTGCTGAATTTGCGCGCAGCGCGATTGCTCGTGGGCACAGTATTCGGCGTGTCTTCTTCCTCGACGCAGCTACCACGGCCAGCTCGTGCAACAGCATCTTTGCGCAAGACGAACTGAATCCCGCACAGGCCTGGGAGGCACTGCACGAAGAACACGCGGTTGAGCTGGTGATTTGTATCTCCTCGGCGCTGAAATACGGCATGCTCGATGATACCGAGGCGGATCGTCACGGCCGTCCCTGCGCCTCGGTCAACCCCGCTTTTACGGTATCGGGGCTGGGGCAGCTTGTGGATGCCTGTGCCAACTCTGATCGCCTGATGACTTTTGGTGGATGAACATGCCCGGTGCTGAAAAACGCTCTGTTCTTGTGGTGATGAGACACAGCCCCTACGGTTCCAGCCTGGCGAAGGCCGCTGTGGATGTTGCACTGGCGGCCGGGGCATTTGATCAGCCGGTCGACCTCCTCTTCACTGGCGATGGCGTACTCCAGCTTTTCCCTGACCAGGACAGCCACAGTCTGGGCAAAAAAAACATGGGCCGACAATTGGCTTCACTACCCATGTACGATATTGACCGGGTCTATGTCGATGCCGAGGCCGCGTCAAGATACAACCTGGATACCGCAACCAGCCCTGTCGAAGCGAAACTCCTGGACCCACGGGAAATGCGTCAACTGATGGTGGGATACGACCACCTGCTGGGGTTGTAACATGGTACTGCATACACTGAGTGCCGCGCCGTCGGGCGCCGCATTCAACGACTGTCTCAAGGTACTACAGGCCGGTGATACGCTGGTATTGTTCGGCGATGGTGTCTACGCCGCGCTGGAAGGCACGGCAGCCTGCGACAAATTGCGCGCGACACAAGCCGAGCTTTTTGTACTTGAGAGCGATGCACGGCTTGCGGGTATTGCCAAAACTGCAGCCAACATCAGCTGGCTTGATATGGACGGCCTGGTGGCGCTGACCGAACGCTTCCCGCGCCAGTTAGCCTGGTACTGATGAGCGCGCTTACCGCCGATGCCTTCGATAAGGAAGGCTTTCTACGCGACCTTTCACAGTGGAATAAGCAAGTAGCACAGCAAATTGCCGCGGCAGAGAACCTTGAATTGACTCCGGCGCACTGGGAGATCCTCGAGTTATTGCGAGCCTATTATCAGGAGTACGACAGCTCCCCCGCGATGCGACCACTGGTCAAGTACTGTGCAATACACCTGGGCGCAGACAAGGGCAAAAGTATATACCTGATGTCATTGTTTCCTGGCTCCCCGGCAAAGATCGGCAGTAAAATTGCCGGCCTGCCAAAACCCGACAACTGTCTGTGATAAAACACCGTGAATGATTCCAGCGTACCGCCCCTACCCTCTGAACATGCCTTTGCACCCTACCTGCGAATTTTGGGTAAGGGAAAGACCGGCACGCGCTCTCTGTCGCGAGAGGAAGCTCGCACAGCTTTTTCCATGATTCTTCAGGGCGATACCGAACCCCTGCAGATCGGCGCATTTTTGATGTTGCTGCGGGTAAAAGAGGAGACACCGGAGGAATTGGCCGGTTTTGTCGACGCCTGCCGTGAGACGATGACAGCGGTGCCCAGCGGTTTGCATGCCGATCTGGATTGGTCCTGCTATGCGGGTAAAAAACATCAACACCCGTGGTTCATCCTGTCGATGTTGTTGTTAGCACAAGCGGGTTACCGGGTGTTCATTCACGGTACCAACGGGCATACGCCAGGCCGACTTTATGCCGAGGATGCAATGCGTCAACTGCAGCTGCCTATCGCGGCAAACTGGGCTGAGGTAGCGCAGCAGCTCGATAGCGAACAGCTTAGCTACCTTCCGCTGGAACACTTTTGCGCTCCGCTGCAGGAAATGATGCAGCTGCGTCCCCTGCTCGGCCTGCGCTCTCCTGTGAATACACTGAGCCGCCTGATCAATCCGCTGCGGGCACCGGCCAGCTTACAGAGTGTGTTCCACCCCGCCTACGCCCGGTTGCATCAGGAGGCAGATGAACTCCTCAAGCAGCCACGAGCGCTGGTATTCAAGGGCGACAGTGGCGAGGTTGAAATCAAGCCACAGGCGGATACACGAATCGCACTGCTACACCATGAACAGCACGATGGCTGGGTGTTACCGCGTGTGATGAATGAACGTATCGACAGTGTCGCCGAGCCCAGCGTGGAACCGCTGCGGGCATTGTGGCGCGATAACAAAGATGACACTTACGGGCTGAATGCAACCCTTGCAACAACCACCGTGGCGCTGATGGTGCTCGACCCGAAAACAGACCTGACAGCCGCCGCGCAGCGAGCGCGAGAGCTGTGGGACGACCGTGATATATCGAGAATACGCTGATGCCAATGTCTGCCGTTGCGCCACAACACTACCCGGCCCTGCTGGCCAGTAAAGTCGACACAGTAAGCGGCATCATGGCGCCCTTCTCGCCGCCGGCGCCGCAGGTGTATCCCTCGCCGCCGACAGATTTTCGTCTGCGTGCAGAATTTCGCATGTGGCACGAGGGCGATACCATCAACTATGTGATGTACAGGCGAGAGGACCCCAGAACTCCCGTGGTCATCACGGAATTCCCTATTGCCGACCAGTGTATTCAGGCAGCGATGCCATTGCTGCATACCGTTGTTAACGCCAACGATACCCTGCGCCGTAAGTTGTTTCAGGTGGAATTTCTGGCGGGGCTGTCAGGCGAGCTTCTGGTCACACTGATCTATCACCGAAAGCTGGATGATGAGTGGGAAGCCGCAGCTCAAACCTTGATAAGTGAACTGCTGCCCGTCGCGCCAGCGCTGTCGATTATCGGTCGGAGTCGAAAACAAAAACGGGTGATCGGCAGGGACTATATTCAGGAAATTCTGCCGCTGAGTACCCGCGAATTTCACTATCGTCAGTACGAACAAGCATTCAGCCAGCCCAATGGCCGCGTGAACATCCAGATGATTGAGTGGGCCTGCGATAAAGCCCGTGCGCTCGCTGGCGACCTGCTGGAGCTCTACTGTGGTAACGGCAATTTCACCCTGCCCCTGTCCGAGCATTTCGGCCACGTGATCGCTACCGAGCTTTCAAAAGTATCTATACGCGCTGCACGTGCGAACCTCGCTGACAACGCCATCAGCAATGTACACCTGCTGCGTATGTCAGCGGAGGAAGTCACCCAGGCGATGAACGCGGAGCGCATCTTCCGTCGGGTCAGTGAATTACCTAAACCGCTGGAGCAGTTTGAGCTCAACACGCTGTTTGTCGATCCACCCCGTGCCGGGCTGGACGAACACACCGCCGCCATGGCCAGCCGTTTCCAGACAATTATCTATATCTCCTGTAACCCGCAATCACTGGCAGAAAATATGCGTGCACTGGATGCCACCCACCGCATCGAACACTTTGCAATGTTCGATCAGTTCCCCTACACAGATCACATGGAGTGCGGCGTTATTCTCAAGCGCAAGTAGTACCGGGCGTTACTGCGTTAACAGCGGATGCCGAAGGCCAGCAGACCGCGGCCCAGAACTTCATCGAGTTTATCGCTATCGGCGGCATTGATTTCCAGGTGGCGCAAATCCAGCTCCTTATACAACGCTCGCTTGCGGAACTTTCCTGACATTTCGCCGGCCGGCACATCGTTATCCCAGCAATCGATATAGATATTGCCCGCGGGCACATAAAAATCGGCATACACCAATTCCTCGGCGGGCAGTGCGCGATGGCAGGCGTGAGCAAGCTGCGCGAGGTACAACCAATTGCATACCCCGGTCTGAAGGGACGATTGCAAGATATGTCCGTCGATACCGTGGTGGTGATCAACCGGAGCGTTTGACGTGGCAAACATATCTGGCTCCATCTCACCTGCTACCGCCGGTGCTGGAATCTGATCTGACTGCAGGCTCAACTCGCGATGAATCACCGGGTTGTCAATAATTTCATAGGGCCAGGTGACGTAGAAGGCACCGCTGCTGTTACTTTCCTCCTGCAAGCCACCCCAGGCCTTCCCAAGCGGAGTCAGTTCCCACCCCAGAATACTGTGGTGTTGCAGGCCGAGTTCGGCCAGCGCACGATTGATCTGTCGTGCGTGCAGATGTGGGTAGTAGCGCGACATGGATGCAGCGGTAATGCGCTGGTTCGACTCAATGGCTTGCAATAACGGGTGCTGCTCCAGTTGCTCGGGCCAAACGATATAGGCCCCATAGCGCTTGCTGTTGTGGTAGCTGCCACCCTCGTACTCCCCTTTAGGGGTTAGGGCCCAGTTATCCTGCTTTCGCTCTATCCAGCCATAGTCTTTGAGTATTCCAAAAAGTTGCTGTACCGGCAGGTTCAATTTCTTCGCCAGTGCGGTGGTGGAGAGCCTGTTCTCTTCCGCGGGCATGGACTAGGCCTCTGTCACCAGTTCCCGATAGCGCGCCTGCAGTGCCTGGTATACCTGATCGGCGAAGTCTTCAGCGCTCTTGTCGAGCGGTGCGACAAGCTCCACCAGATGTTCGTTGTCTTCCCTGCCGCCCCAATTTTTAACATAGCTGCCAGCTTTATAGCCGTTGTCCTGGCGGAAAAAGTTCAATACATTCTTCCCGACATATGCGCTGTAGAGACTGTCGAAATCAAGCCCCCCGGCCAGCATCAGCTCCCAGAAACGTGAGGGAGAGAAGCTTTTTGTCTGTAGGCAATGCAAAGCCAGCGCTTCCGTGGCCTCGCGCACACCGAGCCCGGCTGGTTCAAATCGTGCAATCTCAGATTCTATTTCCGCAGCGATGTGTTCTATCGTCTTTTCATCCTGAAACAGAGCGGAGAGCCCGAAGTGCCAAATGTCGATGATCTCAAGCCGCACTTGCTCTATATCGGCTTCCTGTTTTTTCCACCATTTGTAGCCGTAGTGCTCTATCAACTCGCCACATTCGATCCAGGCCGCCCTGTACCATTCGAAATCCTGCTCGGCCCAGCGTTCATGCACGCGGCTGTTCATCCTGTCCTGCATGGTCAGCATGTTGATCAGTGCTTGCTTCAAGTGGTCACCTCGTTTCGGGGTTTGCGTAAAGCGGCAGAATAACAGTCAACGGAATCAAAAAACAGACAACAGCGCGATACACAATCAGCGTGCAGGTGTCGTACCTACAGTGGAGACACCGGCACCGCCCGTGCGATTGCAGCTTTAGCATCGCCCCATCCTTCGCAGCGGGAGCGCCCTCCTCGGCCCCGAAAACTGTTGAGAATACCTTTGAATGACGCATAAAGCCGAAAGAACAACAGCACATTGCGCCTGTCGCTGGCACTGATGGGGTGGCTCGCACAGATCAATTTATCATCGTACATAGCGCGTTCGGATAAGCCCACCGCGCCGTAGGCATTCACCTTCACAATACTGCCGACTGGAAGCCGGGGACCCAATACAACGGCGTCGAGATAATCGCCCTCGCCACCGATATAGGCGTGAACAGAGCCGTAGTTGTATGGACAGGGAACTGGAGACACAAAAGCGACCCTACCTTTGCCATCCCGTTTGAGAAAACTTCCCCGGGAAATCTCAATGACGACCTCTACGCTGGGCGCGTCACTCGATAGATAGGTTGAATCAGGCATACCAGGCAATTTACCTCCTGCCGTTCACACTGGCAACTCGTACGAGGGAGCTTCAATACAGCGCTGTGGGCGAATGCGTGGAACACGTAGCTGGCAAGCTATGTATCGGATTTTGCCGCCATGCGGTGAGTGGAGCCTGCACAATCCGCGAATAGTGATAAAGCGTAGGATGAAGATGGTGCGAGTGGCGGGACTTGAACCCGCATAGCCGTGAAGCCGTCAGATTTTAAGTCTGATGTGTATACCAATTCCACCACACTCGCATAGGTCGTACTTGTCCACCCATCGGTATTTTATTCAATACCAGCCTGATCCGTGAGAGGAAATATGACTTCGGGTTTGGTCCAGTAATCTGGGCGGGCGCAATAATAGCATAGTTCTTCAGGAGTGAAACAATCACTGCCCAGTACGATATAACGACTGTTGCCAGGCTCTGGAAACGCCCTGCCCTAACCGCTGACCATGTTACACTGCCGAAAAAATTGATAGCGATTTCAGGATCTTTGCATGGCGGGCAGTCGAGGGGAATTCAGCTCACGCTTCGGGTTTGTGATGGCGGCTTCCGGCAGTGCGGTGGGCCTTGGAAACATATGGGGCTTTCCTACCCAAGCGGCAAGTAACGGCGGCGCCGCTTTCCTGTTGGTGTACCTGTTACTCGCCTTTCTGCTGGCGTATCCGGCATTGATGGCGGAGTTGATCCTGGGCAGGCACGCTCACTCGAACTCCGTCGCCGCTTTACGCAAAGTTTCCGGCCACCGAATTACCGGTTCAATCGGAGCACTTACCGGCATTACCGGCTTGATAGTCGCGGGCTTGATCCTCAGCTTCTACGCCATTGTAGCCGGCTGGATGATCGCCTTTTGCCTGTCGGCTCTGGCTACACTATCGGGTAACGCAGAACTTGCAAATTGGCTGACGTCCTTTGGCCTGTGGCGAAATGTCCTGTTTCTTATTGTCTTTCTGGCGCTGACGATTGGCATAGTCTCCGCCGGTGTCCACGATGGGATTGAACGCTGGTCACGCAGGCTTATGCCCGCCTTGTTGATTACGCTCGTGATACTGGTGCTCTACGTTTTTACGCTGAATGGCGCGATGCAGGGCCTGAAAGTCTATCTGATGCCCGATTTTTCACGCGTGCTGTCACCACAGCTGATACTGGATGCGCTGGGCGCCGCTTTTTTCTCGCTGTCACTTGGTGTCGGTACGATGCTGATTTACGGCTCTTATGTCAGCGACGATGAAAACCTGCCACTGCTGGGAGGCATTGTCACACTGGTGGATGTGTCAATTGCAGTGCTGGCCGGGTTCCTGGTGCTGCCCGCGATGTATGTGGCGCTGCACAATGGCGTGGAAATATTTAACGCCAGCGGTGCGTTGATATCCGAAGACACACTGATTTTCACTGTACTCCCCGAGTTGTTTGCGTCCATGGGGCTACCCGGTGTGCTGGTGTCGTTAGTGTTCTTTTTCCTGATGAGCATTGCTGCCCTCACCTCTTCTATTTCAATGCTGGAAGCGCCGGTGGCCTACGTCACTGAAGAGCACCGTATCGGGCGCAGGTTGACAGCCTGGTTGATAGGCGGCGTCATCGCCTGCATCAGTTGCACTATTTTGTTGAATTTTGACACGCTGTTCGGGTTCATCATCGCGCTTACCACACGCTACAGCCAGCCGCTGCTGGGCTTCATGTTCTGCATTTACGCGGGATGGGTATGGCGTCGGGACTCGCTTCTACAGGAGCTACGCAAAGGGTATCCCGGTGTTCAGGAAGGGCTGTTCTGGAAGATCTGGCCGTGGTACGTGAAAGTGGTTTGCCCACTGATCATTCTGGCCATTTTTGCGCAGTCGCTTCTGGGCTAGTTCAGCTTGATCTCGCCACTCTCTTCGATACGTTGAGTGGGCACAAAGCCGTTGAAATCAATTTTTGCCGAGAATCGATAGGCCAGCGGTTCAGAGCCTGCCGAACCCAGGCTAGCCATCAGGTGCAGCAGCTCCAACAGTTGTAGCCCCGCCTCAAGCGAGACAACACCCTCGCCGTAACCTTCTATGGGAGCGATATCATTCGCCACACCGGTGATGAGTTCCTTGCCGAGCAGCTCGACGGAGTAACTGATGCCGGCGATATCCAATGTCTGCTTATTGGGGTTAATGACTCTCAGTTTTATCTCAAACCGCGGTGTACCAGAGTGCCCGGGCAGGCTGTCAAAGCTGACGAGGCTCACTTTGGGTGGATCAATCTCGGGAGTCAGGCTGGCACATCCTGCCAGCAGCATCACAGCAAGGATAAACAGTAGCGCGTTACGCGACGAACCTCCAATCACGGGGCATTCCTTTTATAGTGCGACAGAAAAAAAACAAAGTAAGCGAGGCTGCCCAGCGCAAAAATCGCTGCCACCCAGTCACCCGTTCTGAGGTAAATAAACACACTGAAGATAAACATCCCCAGTGCTGCGAGCAAACCAAGCGTTCTTTGAAATGTAAACATAGTGGCGGAATACTAACACTCTAATTGCGCCAGCCACTAGCTGGCTTTTGTGCGCCTCAGGTGCTGCCCCATGAACTTTGCCATATCATCGCGCGGGGCAACTGCCTCGGGAAAAATACCTGCAAACAGCGGAAAGGCATGTGGCAGCATCGGCCAGATATGGCAGGTGGTATCGACACCTGCAGCGCTGGCCCGGCGCGCCAGATAGACGGTGTCATCCATCAGGATCTCATTTGAGCTGGCCAGAAAAAACAACGGCGGCAGACCGCTGCAATCCATATATATCGGGGAGATTTCTGGATGAGTGGTGTCGCGATCACCGGCGTATTCACTGCACATTCGCTGCATCGCCGATGCCGGTAACAGCGGATCGCTTTTGCTGATTTTGTGGCGCGAGGGAAGCCCATGCACCCGGCTCAGCTCGGTGACGGGAGATACCGGTACAGCGCAGGCAGGCATCGGTAAACCGGCTTTACGGATGCGCTGGAATAATGCCATCAACAGATTCCCGCCTGCGGAATCACCTCCCATTGCGATATCCGAGGCGTCGTAGCCCAGCGCCAGGAGTTCGCGATAGGCCGCCTCACAATCATCCAGACCGGCCGGATAGGGGTTGGCTGGGGTCAGTCTGTAATCCGGCATGAATGCATCGGCATCCAGTTGCCTGCACAGATTGGCCACCATACGTAAATGCATATCGGGCGCGGCCGGCAAACTGAAGGCGCCGCCGTGTAACCACAGGATCACTGGCCGGGAGGTGTTGCCCAGCGAGCCGAAAATGTGTCCGGGTTGTGTGCCAACAATGTCATAAGCGATAGGTATCCCCGAGTTATCCTTGCACGCCATAGAGGCCGTTCTCAACTGCATTTTGGTGAGTCGCTCTGGTGAGAATCTCCCCATCATGGCCAACAAACGTTTGGCAAACACCCGCATAAACCAGAGGATGACGGTTGTACGGCGGGAAACGGCCATTTCCCGGAAAACAATGATGTCCGCCGCGCCGTTATTGTTGCTTTGGGGAATGTGTGTATTCAGAGCCGATTGGTGTGTATTCATCGCAGGTTACGCTAGTGGAGGGTGAAAAATTTGGACGGTGTCTGCCAGCAACAGGAGAATACCCGACAAACCCGTTAACCGGAAGCGCCCCCTGCAGTACCCAGAACGGGAGGTTTGTGGGACACTGCGGCCTCCACTACAGCTTTGACGAGCACCGCTGGAGGTAGCTATGGCCCTTAACCGCAGACAATTTCTACAGGCATCCACTGCAACATTGGCCTCTACTTCCCTGGTGGCCTGCGGCGGAGAAGAACCGGTAGTCATCGACACCAGCTTACCCGTCGGCCCGTTTAACGCCTATTCCACCGCCGAAGAAGTTACCAGTGGCATTGACCTCACCGGCAAAACAGCGCTAGTCACCGGTTGCAATTCCGGCATAGGGTACGAAACCATGCGGGTACTGGCACTGCGTGGCGCCCATGTATTTGGTACCGGCCGCACACTGGAGAAGGCACAAAAAGCTTGCGCCAGCGTATCGGGTAAAACCACCCCGGTGGCGCTTGAATTGTCCGACTTTGACTCCTGCGTTGCCTGTGCGCGGGCCGTTGCCGCGCAGACTGATTCGCTGGACATACTCATCCCCAACGCCGGTATCGGCAGCTTCAGCGATTTTGAGCTGATCAATGGGATAGAAAAAATATTCGTAGTGAATTACCTCGGCCACGTTGTACTCACCATGAATCTGCTGCCTTTGGTGCAAGCGGCAGAGCGAGGTCGCATTGTCCATGTAGGCAGCCAGATGGGATATAAGAGCACACCCGAGGCGGGCATAGATTTTGATAACCTACGCGGAGAAGCAGAGTTCGACGCATTTGAAGCGTACGGACGTTCCAAACTGGCCAATGCGCTTTTCTCTCTCAAGCTGTCCATGATGCTTGATCCGGCCAAAACCACCTCCAATGTGGTGCATCCGGGTTTCGTTGACTCGAACATCGGCCGCAATGCTGATGGCATCATCGGGTTCCTCTACAACACGGTAGCTGACCTGATCAAAAAGGATGTGGCTGAAGGTGCGGCAACTCAAGTCTATGTCGCCACTAACCCGCTGCTGGAGGGGGTCAGTGGTGCCTATTTCGAAGACTGTAACCCGGTGCGAATCAATATCCCGAATCATGTATTCGATGTGGAACTGGCAAACAGGTTATGGCGTGAAACGCAGGAGATGGTGGGCAGTTATTACAGTGGCACGTTGTCAGCCTGATCGAAGACAACTGCTCACCTGCCCTCCTCTGTCACTTAGATGGGGCGCTCACCAATGATCGTAACGCGGTCCATCTGCCGGCGTTGCGGCCAGTAGTCATTCGCCGCATAGTGCTGAACCACGCGATTATCCCAGAACGCGATGCTGTGCTTGCGCCAACGGAAACGGCACTGGTATTCGGGCACCCTGGCCTCGAGGAACAATCGCCCGAGTAGCTCATCACTTTCAGCCCGATCCATGCCGACAATGTGGCTGGTAAAAACACCGTTGGCATACAGAGCTTTTTCGCCAGTATCAGGGCTTGTCCGAACCAGGGGGTGATCGACGGCTGGAAATTTCTTCTGTTGTTCAGCCAGTTCTTCCGGGCTGAGCATCATGCCGAAACTCTGCGTGAAGTCATTCACCGCGCGCTTGCCCTCAATCAACTTTTTGGTTTCTTCATCCAGACATTCATAGGCGGCAACCATATCGGCAAACAGCGTGTCTCCGCCTACCTCCGGTACGATGCGTGCGCGTAAGACAGAACCCAGCGAGGGAATCTCGCGCCAGCTTACATCGCTGTGCCAGAGATTTTCCACGCCCACCATCTTCTCGTCTTTGTCAAAACGCACAACTTCACTGTCGGGTGCATCCGAGGGAATAAAGGGATGCTCCTCAAGCTCACCAAAGCGTTGAGCGAAGGCCATGTGCTCAGCTGAAGAGATATCCTGATCCCGAAAAAAAATGACACGGTATGCCAGTAGAGCGGCACGAATCTCGTCGAAGGTCTCCGAATCCAGCGGCTTGCTCAAATCAACCCCGCTTATCTCAGCACCAATACCGGGGCTGAGCCGCACCGCCTGGATGCGGTTCCACTGTAACTGACAGAGTTTTTCATGCCGGTCTTTAAGGTAGGGGCGCGGCCCCGGCGTGATGTTGTGTTGAAGCTTCATCTGTCCGCTCTCCTGCTCCAGTTTGTGGCGTATAGAATACCCTTTAAACCTGTTGTTATGTAAAGAGGTAAATCATACGCCAACTCAGGGGTGGCTACGCTGCGTCACATGACCTTCAATATATCAATATTCAGATACGTATCATCTTTCATCGAGCCGGCAAATTGTGGCGTGACGCTGGTGTTATCTGGTGGGTTGCCCTGCTTGTCAAACTTGTCACCGGGCTTCCATTTTTTCTCATCATATGCCCAACCGTACGCATCGCAACGGCCTTTTTTATTCTTCTGCAGGTAATTCAGCCAACCCTTGGCCACACTGTTGGTCGCCCACCAGATATGGTAGGCCTCCTTGGGGAGAGCAAGACCGCTGGCCGCTGCACACATTTCCAGCCCAGTCGGTGAGCCCGCATTGGTCCAATAACTTGCGTATTGCGACGAGACCTTCTCCGTGTCGAAGGAGCTGTTTCCAACAACCCAGTCAGGGCGAGCTCCCGCCGTTATATGGGGAGGATAATGCTTCGGGTTGGGACAGGTGTTGGCTCCGGCCACTTTCATAATATGGGGGCAGCCGTCATTCTTGCCATTGTACCGTTCGATATTCGTCATCAGCCTTCTTGGCATCGTCACACCTGTTCCGCAGTCCGGGTTGCCACAGCCGTGCCCCGCCCATGCCATTGTGGCATTTGAATTCAACCCGTCGACGGCACTGATATCGGCCCATAGCTTGCTTTGTGGGTAGTCCAGATTGTACTCAAACAGATTGACCTGCATCGGCGACGGCATATTGATGCCTGCGCGCGTAACCCAGCCGGTTACCCCGGCTGTTATCGCCTTTCCACCACTGCTGTAGTACCACTGCGGCTTATTATCTGCTCCCAATGGCGGCACTATTCGCAAGGTTTCCCCACGCTTCAAGTTAATACGATTGGTGACTTCAATCTCTCTGCTTTTCCTGGTTTTGCTATCGAGCACATAGAAATGCGTACCGGATTTCTTGAACATATCCTTTAAGTTTTTCCAATCAGTCGTGTAGTGATCGGGCACTCCCCCAACAACACAACTGGGGGCCTCCGTCTTGGAACACGGTGGCTGCGCTCCATTTAACCAGACGGTTATCGTCTCAGGGGTATTGTTGCGGTACTGGATAGAGAAGTGGTTCTCTGTAGCGGTCGGGAAGGCATGTGCAACTGCACCGTCTATGGAAAGTGTTGGCCGGTTGACCGACATTCCAGCCCCTATCGGAGTTGTGCCGAAAAGGGATCTTGCGGTGAATTGCATGACGTCCCTATCGCTATCATAAACAGGGTTCGTCAGTTCCAGCACCTGTACTCCCGCCTCGGCGTTTCTCGGTGCACTGAAGGACAGGCTGGCACTGGGTGGGCTGCCATCGGAGCCAGTCTCCCAACGGTTAATCAGGTCACCGGAGGTCATGGGCAGCGAGTTGCGATGTGGTGCGGCGGCTGAGGCAAAAATATGTTCATTAACGCCGGTTATTGTTAACAGGTATTCGTCGGGATCATCGGTCTCATCCAGGGATGCGGTATCGCCATTCAAGATCGTGGACCATTGCGCAGGATGGGGTTCAGTGGCATTTTTGGTGATGGTGATTTTTACATCCTGGAAGTTTTCACCGTCAACAGGGCGAACGCCATCCAGATAGGTGACGGTAAAATTCAGCAGCCCCGTGGATTCATCGTAAGTGGGGTTGTTTAAGACGCAGGACAGGTCGTAGACTTCCCCGCCCGCTGAGTATTGCAGAACCGCATTGGGCCCGATTGTCTCGTATTGCTCTGGCCAGATATTGGTTACCAAATTTTTTACCGGGTCAGCGCCCGCTTCCAGCACACCCTGGTTGGTAAAAAATAGCGCTTCACTGACTCCGCTCAAACTGAGTTCAAATGCATTTTCGTTCGCGTTCTCACCCACCGCACTAAAGCTGCCTTCCTGTGCCGTCAATTCATAATTTCTCAGTGATTGTGGCGCCGCAGCGGCCTGCAGGTCTTCAACGAAAGCTGGATTGTTATTACCGCCACCGCTACAGCCGACAAGGAAACTGGCCAGAACCAGGCTCCCAAGCCGGGAGATTGTCTTTACATTGGTTATTGTAGTTTTCACCTTTTGCTCCTCTCGATTTTTATAGCGCGCAGCTGGCAACTTGGAAACATGGTATGCAATTAGGTAAATTGCGCAAAAGGAAAACCTGCGTTTTTGCAGGTTAAGCACCATTTCCCCCCAAATATCTCTACTTTTTTTCGATAAAGGGCTGGTTTTACATCGTGAAAGCTGTATTTGCCCGATGCAGCAGTGACATGGTGCAACATACAGCAACAGCGATTTGCAATAGCCTGAAGCTATCAATATCAGATGAAATGGACGCGACGATTTAACTGGTAGTCGGCCTGCAATCGCACTACGATCAAGTGTAGCGATCGTTTTATCACCCACTGAAAAGGCTGATAGCTACACTGTAATTTAGACCCTAACAATATCTCATCGATAAAGGGGTAATAAATTGAACACTATCTGTCGAAGCCTACCCCTGCTAGTACTTCTTCTTGCGTTTTCCGCAACGGCCCAGGAAGGTTCAATCAAATGGACTTTCGACACAGGCGCACCTGTTTATTGGTCACCGACTATTGGCGTTGACGGGAGCATTCATGTCGGCTCCGACAAACTGTATGCATTAACACCCCAGGGTAAGACCGCGTGGCAATTTGCACCGGGGCACCCGATGACGTTTTCCCCCGCAGTTTCACCACAGGGCAACATCTACATAGGCCAGTCTGACGTATATGCCATAACCTCAACTGGCACACTGCAGTGGATCTATCACATTGCCGATTCTGTGCACGTTGAACCCGCATTGGCAGCTGACGGTACTGTGTATATTGGCGCCGATGCGCTGTATGCGATCAACCCCAATGGTACTTTGAAATGGCGCACAGCCGTGAACAACCGGTTCAATTCTGCGGCGACAGTGGCCGATGATGGAACCATTTATATCGGCGCCGGGTTTAACCTCTTCGCCTTCGATGCCCGCGGCCAAGAAAAATGGCGCACCGCTGTCGACAGTCTCATCGAGGCACCTCCAACCATCGCCGCAGATGGTTCAATCTATGTAACAACCTCCATTTACCAGGGTAGAAGAATCTATGCATTCCACCCGAGCGGTCAGTATTTGTGGCACTTCAACACCAAGGGGTGGGTCACTGCTGCTGTCAGTCTTGGTGCTGACGGTACGCTGTATGTTGGATCCTGGGATGGGAATCTCTATGCACTAAACCCAGATGGATCAGAAAGGTGGCGATTTCAAACAGCAGGTAAAATTATGGCGACTGCCGCAGTTGATGCCAACGGCACTCTCTACGTGGGTTCCGCTGACACCCACCTGTACGCAATCAATTCTGACGGCTCGCAGAGGTGGCGTATAAAGACTGGTGGTGCTGTGCACTCCTCGCCGACTTTTGACCTGGCGGGCAACCTGTATTTTGGCTCTGCCGACGGTTCCTTGTACGCCGTGCAGACTAATAGCTATCTGGCCAATACACCATCACCGATGTTTCGGCGCAACAGTAAACACACGGGCAGGGGCAGTGACTTCGATAATGTTGGCATTGTTAAAGGCCGCGTAAGCAATGCAGCCGGAGAGGCACTGCAATGGGCGTTGGTTATAAGCCACCGGCCAGCAGGTTTCAACGTAGCGCTCAGCGACAGCAATGGCTTGTTTGAATTTCGCGATGAGTACAGTGGCGAAACTCAGATCATCGTGTTTAAAGCCGACTATACCGCAGTCTATCAGTCAGTATCTATAGAGGCTGGCACAGTAAGCGTTAGCGATATTCAGATGTAACGTTTACCTCGCTTGTGCACGGTGAAGATGCACTTCCGTGGTGCCTGCCTGCGCACTTGCAGAATTTGGATTTTGAGATAGGTTTAATTACACCGGGCGTGCCACTGAAAACCGGTGAACCGCACATTAACATCGGAGAGGCATGAACATGGCAGTTCGAAAAGTATGGTCAGCGTACTACGATGAGTTCGGCGCGTATTTCAGCCCCCGAAAAATTCGCCCGGGGTGCGAACCCATGATGCGCACGCGTAGCGATGCAGAAGGCGCCATCGTATTAGTGCACGGCTTGAGCGACTCACCGCGTTACATGTGGGACCTGGAAGAATTTTTCTATTCTGAACTGCGCTACAACACCTTCCTGCCCCTGCTCCATTGTCACGGCCTGAAAAAACCGGCGGGCATGGAAGACGTCGAGTTGGAAGAATGGAAAGGCAACGTCGCCTTCGCCGTGGAGAGTGCCTACAAGAAAACACCACATAACGTGTCGGTAGGCGGCCTCTCCACTGGCGGCGCACTCAGCTATCACGCAGCGTGTACATCACCGAAGGTAACGGGCGATGTGTTTCTCTTTTCCGCAGCCCTGGAACTGCTGGCCTGGCGGTCGGGCCTGCTGGGTAAGGTTGTGCCCTATCTATTGTCTTCGCGTGGTCTCAACGACTTTCTGGATGCGCGCGATCGCGACAAGCCGCTGATCGGCGATAACCCCTTCAAGTATGACTATGTCGACAAAGATGGCGCGCGAGAACTCGCGCGGTTAATAAAGGAATTGAAGGTGATCACCTCAGGCTTCAGTCGTAAAGCCCCCTTTCCCAAGCGTGTATTTGCCGCGCACTCTCATTGCGACGACACAGCCAGTATCGCCGGTATAAAAAACTTACAAAAACGCTGTATGGCGCAGAACTTTTGCTCTTTCTATATCCCGGCGGTGTTTGAGGTAGCCCACGGCGGATTGCCTCTCAAAACCCCGATCGAGGGGTTTAGCGGCAATGTATGCACACACGAAAACCAGCGCTATGACGCAATGACTCACAAGATCGCCCAGTTTGTTGCGCAATAGCCAATAAGGGATATGACCACACCACAAACCGTCTAGCATGAGTAGCAGTAAACGTATTACGCCCCACAGCAGGCGCAGAATTCCAATACTCAGTGCCCACCTGGAGCACGCAAATCTGATCTCAAGCTGTATATTTAGCCAAAACCTATTAAACCGATTGTATTAAATGATTTTTACAATGATGGCGGCAAAACTATAGTCATTGCCAACGGGATAACCAGTCTGGTTTCAAGGTGATCTCATTCGTTAGAACAGACGTACCTAAACTTGATCCGTAACTCAGTGTTTACATTTGGCTGCAGTGCAGCCGGAGCAAAGGGAGAGTCAACATGAAACAACGTAATAAGATCCTGTCAACGGCTATAGCAGGTGTCCTGACACTGTCTATAGTCCCCGCCTCTGCAATTGGCGATACTTCAACGGCGACCACCAAGCCAGCCGGAGCCTCCGGTAGCGACATCGCTGCAGACGGCCAGCCGAGGAGCAATCAGTTCTGGTGGCCCGATCAACTGGAATTGTCGCCATTGAGGGACCATGACCCGCGCTCGAACCCGCTGGGTGAAGATTTTGACTACGGTGCTGCCTTCAATTCGCTCGATCTCGATGCTGTCAAAAGTGACATCAACACCTTGCTGACGACTTCACAGGACTGGTGGCCAGCCGATTACGGCAACTACGGCCCGTTTTTCATTCGCATGGCATGGCATAGCTCCGGTACCTACCGCACATTGGATGGTCGTGGCGGCGCTGACGGCGGCCAGATGCGCTTCGACCCACTGAACAGCTGGCCCGATAATGCCAGCCTCGATAAAGCGAGGCGATTACTGTGGCCCGTGAAACAAAAATACGGTGCCAGTCTTTCCTGGGCTGACTTGATGGTTCTGGCCGGCAATGTCTCACTGGAAAATATGGGCTTTGAAACCTATGGTTTTGCAGGAGGACGGAACGACGACTGGGAACCCGATATTGTTTACTGGGGGCCGGAAGTGAAAATGTTGGCCAGTGACCGTGAGGGCAAAGAC
Source organism: Halioglobus japonicus (assembly GCA_902705825.1). Classification (GTDB taxonomy): domain Bacteria; phylum Pseudomonadota; class Gammaproteobacteria; order Pseudomonadales; family Halieaceae; genus Marimicrobium. Next base: position 357,800 of record CACSIL010000045.1, read on the forward strand.
GGCACACTCGAGCGCCCACTAGGTGCTACGCATATGGGCCTGATCTACGTGAACCCGGAAGGCCCGATGGGCAAGCCTGACCCTGTCGGTTCGGCTAAAAACATTCGCGTGGCGTTCGACCGCATGGCGATGAACGATGAGGAAACGGTAGCTTTGATTGCCGGTGGGCATACCTTCGGCAAAATGCACGGGGCGCACAAACCCGCCGATTGTGTCGGGCCTGAGCCCGCCGCCGCCAGTATCGAAGAGCAGGGCCTCGGCTGGAAAAACAAGTGTGGCAAAGGACACTCTGAGGACACCGTCACCAGTGGCCTGGAAGGCGCCTGGACTCAGGCACCTACACAGTGGACAACGCTGTACCTGCAAAACCTGCTGGGCCTGGAATGGGAGCAAACGCGCAGCCCCGCCGGTGCGATTCAGTGGAAGCCCACGGATGAATCGTTGAATAACGCGGTACCGGATGCCCACGTAGAGGGAAAATTCCATGCCCCGGTGATGACAACGGCGGATTTGGCACTCAAGTTTGACCCGCAATACAAAGCGATAGCCGAACGCTTTCTCGCCAATCCACAGGAGTACCAGTTGGCCTTTGCCAAGGCGTGGTACAAGCTTACCCATCGGGACATGGGCCCAAGCGTTCGATTCCTGGGAGACGCAGTGCCCGATGAGGAACAAATCTGGCAGGACCCCATCCCGGCAGTGGATTACCAACTGGTCGATGCGAGCGATATCAAGGCCCTGAAGCAGGACATGCTTGATTCAGGTTTGACCGTGCCGGAACTGGTGCGCACCGCATGGGCATCTGCCGCAAGCTTCCGCGGCAGCGACATGCGCGGTGGTGCCAACGGCGCACGTATTGCCCTTGCACCGCAGAAAGACTGGGCAGTCAACAACCCGGCCGAACTGGCCCGTGTCCTGGCCAAACTGGAGGAGATTCAGGGCGCGTTCAACGATTCCAACTCGCAGGGCAGCAAGATTTCAATGGCTGACATGATTGTGTTGGGCGGAGCCGCTGCCATCGAGCAGGCAGCGAGAGCGGGCGGTGTTGAGATCGCAGTACCCTTCTCACCCGGTCGAACCGATGCGAGCCAGGCGCAAACTGATGTCGCCTCATTCGCATTGCTCGAACCCACAGCAGATGCTTTTCGCAACTACTTTGACAGTGAAAAGAGCTATCGCTCACCCACGGAGATGTTAGTCGACAAAGCTGACCAGCTCGACCTGTCAGTGCCCGAGATGACGGTACTCATCGGTGGCATGCGCTCGCTTGATAGCAACGCGGGTGGATCCGACCACGGTGTCCTCACGGACAAGCCGGGCACCTTGACCAACGACTTCTTCGTCAACCTGCTGGATATGTCCACTCGGTGGCAAAAAGCAGACGAGGTTGGTGTGTTCGAAGGACTCAATCGCGAGACGGGCGAAGTGGAGTACACCGCAACATCGGTTGACTTGATCTTCGGTTCAAACTCCGAGCTGCGAGCGATCGCTGAAGTGTATGCCTACGATGACTCACAGCAACGCTTCGTCGCCGACTTTGTTAAAGCATGGGCCAAGGTAATGCAACTCGATCGATTCGACCTGCGCGGCAAACGCTAGCAACACCCTCTCACGGTTGCGGGAGTTAACCCTTCCGCAACCGCCCTTCCCTTCTTCACCACATCTATACGTAACAAGTCCAACCCGGTGTATTAGCCGGTACCGTTGGGATCACCCAAACGCCAGAAGCGTCATCCCGGTGACTCAACTTGCTCCAAGCTTCTCAAGCTGCTGCTCCGCAATCGGAACGCAGAAATTGCCTATCGTGCCGAGGCCGGCGCTCTCCATAGCAACAAGTTTCTTTTCAAGAATAATGCCGTAGCGTACCAGAGCGAACAGATCATAGTAGTCGGAGTGCTCCGTAGAAAAGCCCGTTATAGCGTGCCAACTGTCATAGAGTTCGCGCAGCGAGGGCAGCCCTTCCAGACGCTCTACGCCAAGCCCAACGCTGTTAACGTAATCTATCCAGTACCACCAACTGACTTCCTGTACCGGGTCGCCAATATTGACCATCTCCCAGTCGATCACCGCGGCGGGCTTGAGGTCCTTCCAGATGATATTTCCTACCCTGGAATCACCCCAGCATAGGTGTTGCTCGCCCCCCTTTGGAGCATTGGCGTTGAGATACTCAACGGCGCGACCAAAGGTGGCCGGCATTCTTTTGCGGATCTCATCGGTAAACATGGCGTTGTATTTGTCCAGTTCGCACTGGGCTGGTGAATCATCTTCGTGCGACACCGGTATATCACTGACATCGACGCTCGCCAGATCAATTTGATGAATTTTCGCCAGCGCCTGCAGGCCATTGCGCCACATGGTGGCGCGCTCATTGGCAGTTAATTCTGTCACCCAGCTACCGAAGGCATACGGGGGATTGTCTGTCGGCACCTGGCCATCGACAAATCCCATGATATAGAACGGGCTTCCCAGCAGGCTGGCATCTTCTTCCAGACCGAGCAGTGGCGGAACCGGAATCCCATTCTGCCCGGCCATGTGCATCATGCGGTATTGCAGTGCGATGTCGTGTTCATCGAACACCTGGCTGTTTGGGGGCTCCATCCTACAGATGAGGCCCAAGGGCTCACCGTGGTGTTGCGCACGTAGAATCAGAGTGACACTACTCTCACCGCTTTCTTCAGGAAAGTTTAAATCGCCCAGCACCAAGTCGCTGGCATTATCAAGGTGCGTGCGCAACCAACTTTCGAGCTTCAGGCGTATCGCTTCCAAATCACCCAAATCGTGTTTAGCCATCGTATTGTTTCTCCCAGTCCTGTGCGCTAGATAAACTCTGCTTCTTTGAGCAGACCATGATCTTCCCATACGCCGTTAATGACTGTCTGTATATTGGCATAACCCACAGCATCACCGTCCGTCACTTTGACAATACAATCGCGTATTTGATGGAGCCTCTTAAGCGCTTCAATGTCCGTACAATCGTCAAAACGCTCTCCTTCTAGATTCAGTTCTCCGCGCCACTGACCATGATGGTGGCCATCGAACCCGAAATACATACCGGCCCCCAGATGAACCCCCGTATCAGATACCACTTCAAGGTTAAGCGTTCTTTTCTCTTTGGATTTCAGCGTGAGATGAATATCACCTCCCAGCAGACGACGGGTATCCGGGTGATAGTTCAGATCCGACTCGATATCAGCAAACTCGTCGCGACTGCCATCGGCGTGCTCAATTCCACCCTGGATTATTTTGGCAACGCCCGGGATCGGGATATTCAGGTAAAAATGGTGAATGCCGTAAACGCTGCCATCAGGTCGCACCAGACGCATGGGGCTCCAGTGGAAATTCATCGGAAACTTGGTACTGTCCAGACCCGGCTGGATGTCTGTTGGCGTTTCACCGACGCCATAGCGCACACCCCATGAGTGGTCTCGCGTGCAGAAAAAGGTATCGGGCGTAACATCGTGAGTCTTGCCGTCAACTTTTATCCAACCGGAGGCCACACCCACTTGGTGGTATCGCACCAGGTCTGTATCAACGCGGTAAGCACCCAACTGCCGCCGGAACTCATGCTCTTCGAGAAAAGGTGGTATATCCTCGCATTGGAGCATCACATCGAAGGAAATCGGCTGCACGTCATTTTCCTCCAGCCTCACGCGTATCCGCTTCAAGGGTTCCACAATTTCATAGTGCAAAGGTCCGACACTGTAGGTATCCGTATCGGGCGACAGTTGTCGGCTCCCTCGCACCGTTATCTGTTCAACCCCTCGGGAGACAGCACCATATGCATCCATAACATTCCGATTAATGTATTTGCCAAGACCAAAGCCCAGGGAAATACTGCCGTCTTTGGCTGCGACACACAGGCAAATTTTTTCCGTCCAGCTGCGGTCAGACTGCTGTACGGAGGCAAACGTCTCAGCAATTTGATGGTTCATGTATTCATCCATTGGAACCAGTACAGAATCGATTCTTGCCATGGGTACTCCTGTTATTCTGGGCAAATTATTAGCAACCTGACTTTACCTGCAATCTGCAGAATATGCGTCTTGCATACATCGTATTGCGTTTTTGTATTACAGGAAACCCACAAGTACCGTACTCACCAGCAACTCGGTTTTTAATGGAAAATTCGGGGGTGTCATCGAGCCGGGCAGAACCGACAATCCGCTCGCAATACAGTATTTATCCGTCCTATACTTAGCCTTGCCCTTTTTCACCGTCACTTCCATGAGGGAAATTTTTGTGAAGATCACCGCTGACCTGTCCCCTACTCAACATCTCACACCGAGCCGGTTGTTCCGGTTGGCCGCCGGTGCTGTCGGCCTGGCTGCGCTACTTGGCGCTGCGGCCTGTAACAGTACCTCCAGAGCGGGGACTCCAGACAGTGACTCAAACGATGCCAACCCCAATGGCGAGCCGCCGCCTGTCTTCGCAGCCTGGCAAGTTCCTCCCGAGCGAATCGACACGGCGATCGAGGCACTGCCCGACATTGTAAACAGGGCAATGGGCGACACAGGTATTCCCGGTATGGCCGTTGCTGTGGTGCATAATGGCAATATCGTGTTCGCCGAAGGTTTCGGCACCACCGACCTGAACACCGGAGCGCCCGTCAACGCCGACACGGCTTTTCAGCTGGCCTCTCTATCGAAGTCGATAAGCGCCTCAGTCATCAGCGCAAAAGTCACCAAGGGCACGATCGCCTGGGATGACCCTATCGTCGAGCATCTCCCCGGCTTCCAACTGGCTGACCCCTATGTCACCGCCCATGTCAGCTATGCCGACATGTACTCACACCGCAGCGGATTACCCGGTCATATCGGCGACACCCTCGAGGACCTCGGCTACGACCGCGACTACATCCTCGATCACCTTCAGTACGCGCCAATTACCGAATTCCGTGCCAAAAACGAGTATACGAACTTTGGTATCACGGCCGCAGCACAGGCTGTTGCGAACGCTAGCGGAATGTCCTGGGATGACCTCTCCCGCACAGTGCTTTACAAGCCGCTCGGCATGACCCGCACGACATCGAGCTATCAGGAGTTTCTCACTCAGCACAACCGCGCGTTATTGCATGTTCCCACCGAAAACGGCTGGCAGACACGTCACACCCGCGATGCCGATGCCCAATCCCCCGCTGGTGGTGTCAGTTCGACAGCGAACGACTTCGCCACGTGGATGAACTTCATCCTCGCCGGTGGCAAGCACGATGGCGATCAGCTCATCAACTCCGCAACCCTGGCCACGATGCTATCGCCACACTCCAGCAAGCAGCCCCCTGGCTCCCTGGACTCCCGTGCGGGTACCGACAATCTCGGCTTCAATGGCAGCGTTAACTCCACCGCTCGCCAGACATTCAATCACTCGGGGGCGTTCAATATGGGCACGGGCACAACCTACACGTTGGTGCCGGCGGAGAACCTCGGCATCGTAGTTCTCACCAACGGTTTCCCCCTTGGTGCAGCGGAGGCCATCGCAGCCGAGTTCCTCGACCTCGCGCTTGTCGGCGCAAACACGCAGCCATGGCTGAAGATGTATAGAGAAGCGTTCAAGAACGTTACTGCCATCCCGGGCGCCATCACAGAGCCCGCTCCACTGAACCCGGTCCCTGCCAAGGCCCTTTCGAGCTATACCGGTCAGTGGTCAAACAACTTTGTAGGGCGCGCCAATGTGACCGTTAAAGGCGACGCACTCGTTCTTGAGATAGGACCGAACGGCGAAACCTATCCTGTCACACATTGGGACGGCGACAAGTTCTTCTGGACTGCTCCGGGTGAGAACGGTGGCGAACCCACTTTCATCACATTCGATCTGGTAGCAGACACCATGACGATTGCCTCACTAAACCAAACCCCACCGCTGGGCGTCTTTACCCGCTGATCAGAACAAGGGGTCAGAGTACTTGAAAGGACAAATCTAATCGGAGTCGAAACTCCCAATCCTGACAATACCATTCTGACATGGACGCCAGGCAATGATCGGTGGATGATCCACCCTTGGGAATAACAGGAAAATAAAATGGAGGCTCGGGTCGGAATCGAACCGGCGTACACGGAGTTGCAGTCCGCTGCATGACCACTCTGCCACCGAGCCTACTTGAGGAGTTGGAGCGGGAAACCGGGTTCGAACCGGCGACCTCAACCTTGGCAAGGTTGCGCTCTACCAACTGAGCTATTCCCGCACACAATGACGTTTATCCACCGTCGTGGTCGCCGGAACCGACGAGGCTGGACGCCTCCCCACAACCTTACCAAGGTTGCGCTCAACCAACTGAGCTATTCCCGCGCCTGTTGCGCTTACTCGAAAGCATCTGACGTGCTTACCTTCAAGTGGCGCTTATTGTATGCACCGAGTCTGTGGAGTCAAGCAGAATACAAGATATTTAGCGCAAGCAATTGAATTAGAAAGAATTATCTTGGTCTTTAATCACTGCCCAGGCGGCTTTGAGATAAATCATCATCGACCAGAGCGTCAGAACGGCTGCGGTATAGAGAACCACATAACACAGTATCAACTGCCAGTTGGGGTCGGAAGCGGGATTTATCGCCAGTAAACCGGTAATGGCGAGCATTTGAAAAGCTGTTTTTACCTTGCCGATATAAGACACGGCAACGGATGTACGCTGGCCCAACTCCGCCATCCACTCGCGCAGGGCTGATACCACAATCTCACGACCAACAATAACGCAGGCGGCCAGTGTGAACAGCAGTGTGTCGTGCCGCTCTACCAGTAATACCAGCGCGACAGCCACCATTAACTTATCGGCAACAGGGTCAAGAAAAGCGCCGAATGCGGTCATTTGGCCAAGCTTGCGGGCCAGGTAGCCGTCGACCCAATCGGTCGCTGCGGCGAGCGCAAAAATAACGGCTGCCAGCGGGAAGTGGTTCTTGAGCGGTAGATAGAAGGCCACTACCAATACGGGAATCAGTAAAATCCTAAGAATCGTGAGTATATTGGGAATGGTAATTGGCAAAGATCCGAATCTCGTTTTAGTTGTATCTACGGGTTCTGACACTACTCCAGAGACAGCGCCGCTAAGTTGGCCATTATTGCGCCTATACTACGGTATACAAGCCCGGTATTGGGTGTGCGTTACTGAATTAATGCGAGTATTTTTAAACTAGGCACCCTTCTATAAAATTTGCAGGCATCTTGGACCGCCAAATTCTCGTTCTGAGAGGCTATCTTACCCTCACTTCCCCGCATGTAAATGATCGTAGATTTGCTGCGCCATCGCGGCGTGGATGCCCGGAATTTTCTTCAGCTCCTCTACATTGGCATTCTCCACACCCTGTGCGCTGCCGAAATGCCGCAACAAAACACGTCGGCGCTTGCTGCCTACTCCGGGGATATCCTCCAGTTTTGAGCGCTGGCGGGCCTTGTCGCGCCGTGCTCTATGCCCGGTAATCGCAAAACGGTGTGCCTCATCGCGAATCTGTTGAATCAGGTGCAGCGCGCCGTGGTCGCCGGGCAATTGACGCTCCTCGCCTGTAGCGCCCTTGATCAGCGTCTCAAAGCCGGCTTTGCGTGTACTGCCCTTGGCCACGCCAATCACCTCGATGCCTGTCACCTGCAGTTCTTCCAGCACGGCCATAGCCTGCGCGACCTGCCCCTTACCGCCATCGATAAACAGGACATCCGGCATCGCCGCATCGGCCTTTTTAAGACGCTTGTAGCGCCGCTCCAGCGCCTGGTGCATAGCGGCGTAGTCATCACCTGCCACGACATTCTCGATATTGAACTTGCGATAGTCGGATTTACGCGCTCCCTGCTGATCAAACACAACGCAGGACGCCACTGTCGCTTCACCGGAGCTGTGGCTGATATCAAAACACTCCATGCGCTCGGGTAACTCGGGCAGCTCCAGAATATCCTGCAATGCCTGCAGGCGCCGTAATACAGTTTGGCGGCCAGTGAGATGAGAGGCTAGATTCGTCTCTGCAGTCTGCTGCGCCAGCTGCAGCCACTGGGCGCGGGAATCACGCACACGGCTACGTATTTTGACATTGCGCTGCGCCTGGGCCGACACCGCTTCCGCCAGAATATCGGATTCTTCCGGCGGCGCATTAACAATGATTTCAGCGGGGATTGCCCGCGCCGCGCCAAGATAAAACTGGGGGATGAAGGCAGCAAGTACCATTGCCACTGTCTCCTGCAGTTTCAGCGGCGGATAGTAAGTCTTACTGCCGAGCACCCGCGCACCGCGCACGAACAGCACCTGCACACAGGCGCGCCCGTTTGATACCGCTGCGGCGAGAATATCGAGATCACCCGTCACACCTTCAATGCCCTGGCTGGCCTGAACCTGCTGTAACTGAACGATCTGATCGCGATAGATGGCTGCCTTTTCATAGGCCAGTTCAGCGGCGGCCTTCTCCATGTCATCTGCCAGGCGCTCCATCAGTTGCGAGGATTTACCGCGCAGGAACAAGCTGGTACTGGCAACCTGCTCAGCGTAATCCTCTTCACTGACGAGGCCTACACAGGGCCCGCTGCAGCGGTCTATCTGATACTGCAAACAAGGGCGTGAGCGATTCTTGAAATAGCTGTCTTCACAGGGGCGCATCTTGAATACTTTCTGCAAAAACTGCAGTGATTCACGCACTGCCCCGGCGCTCGGATAAGGCCCAAAATATTCGCCTTTACGGCGCTTGGTCCCACGGTGCAATGCGATACGCGGAAACGTATCTTCAGTAGAGACAAAGATATACGGGTAGGATTTATCATCGCGCAGCAGTATGTTGTACGGCGGCTGCTCCGTCTTGATCAGGTTGTGCTCCAGCAACAACGCATCGACTTCTGTACTGGTCACTGTCACTTGTATCTCGTGAATTCGAGCGACCAGGGCCATAGTTTTATCGGTAAGCCCGCTGGCCCGAAAATAGCTGCCCACGCGATTTTTCAGGTTCTTGGCTTTACCCACATAGAGCAATTCGCCGCTGGCGTCGTACATCTGGTAGACGCCGGGCCGGGTGGTGAGAGTTTTTAAAAACGCCTTGTGATCGAACTCCGTCACGCAATGTCACCGTATACCCGTGGCTCGATTTCAAGCTGCACACCGAAGGCTTTCTCTACCGATTGCGCTATGTCGTCGGCGAGCTGCAGCAGTTGTGCGCCACGCTCACAACCATAATTGACCAGCACCAGGGCATGGTCTGCATGCACACCTACGTTGTCGCGCCGAAACCCTTTCCAGCCGCAACGGTCAATCATCCATGCCGCAGACACTTTGACGGTGCCATCGGGTTGAGGAAAACGCGGCAGTTGTGGATAGGCAGCAGCAAGCGCTTCTGCCGCCTGGCCAGACATCACCGGGTTTTTAAAAAAGCTGCCCGCATTGGGTATTACCGCAGGGTCCGGCAGTTTACTGCGCCGAATATCGACAACAGCGGCAAACACAGCTGCAGGTGTGGCTTCTGTCTGCGGGTGTTCATCAAAGTAACTGGCCAGCGCGGGATACGTGGTTTTAACTGCACCATGCAGCGACAACTGTAAATCAACCGCAGTAATCACCAGCTGATCCCTGAGTCTGCCTTTAAATATGCTGTCACGGTATCCGAACTCGCACTCCTGGTTTGACAGCTGAACGGTCTTGCCATCGGCGATATTGCAAGCGTGTACCCGCAAGACACTGGAGCACAGTTCCACACCGTAGGCTCCGATATTCTGTATCGGTGCGGCACCGACAGTGCCGGGTATCAGCGCAAGGTTCTCTAGCCCGAAATAGCCTTGTTGCAGAGTCCAGCGCACGAACGCATGCCAGTTTTCACCGGCGGCCACGCGCAGCGTAACGTTATCGATTCCCTTCTTGAGCACCTCAATGCCGTGGGTTTGCTGGCGCAGTACCAATGCATTGATATCGCCCGACAGGACGATATTGCTCCCTTCCCCCAACGCGACCACTGGCAACTGCAGCTCCCGCGCTCGCGCCAGCGCCAGCAGTAACTCCTGTTCGCTGTTAACTGTGGTAAACGCCTGCGCGCGCGCCTGCAGGGCGAGTGTATTGTAGTGTTGCAACGCCTCCCCCCGCTGAATGGTCATCGCCTTAGGAGTGCCCACCAACGATCCGTTGTAATAAACCAGCGCTGGCGGATTCAACGAGATCCAGTACCTCTGCAAACCCCTGGTCGCCCTTGTAGTAAGGGTCCGGCACATCGGTCAGCGGCGTATCCGGGGCGAAGTCGAGAAAAAGGCTCAGGTGACCGCGGTAATCACCTGGGCACAGAGACTGCAGTTCAGCGAGATTGTCCTCGTCCATGGCCAGTATGTAGTCGAACGTATCAAAGTCGCTGACATTTACCTGGCGCGCACGCAAATAGCTGATGTTATATCCGCGCTCTGCAGCAGCGACTATCGCTCGCGGGTCCGGTGTGCTGCCAATATGCCAGTTGCTGGTGCCGCAGGAATCAACAAGGATAGCATCCGCCTGCCCCGCTCGCTGCGCCAACTCGGTAAAAACGCCCTCGGCAGTGGGTGAGCGACAGATGTTCCCAAGGCATACAAAAAGCACACTGGTTTGATTTGCAGCGGGCACTCTCAGCCTCCTCCACTCAGGACTTGTCGAACCATAACGAGATCATCCTGTGTGTCTACACCAGCTGGCACGCGCTGGCACGCCTCGTCCACATGGATACCTACACCGTGGTGCAGCGCTCGCAGCTGCTCAAGGCATTCCAGTTGCTCCTGCGGCGCGGGCTGCCAGGTCACATAGCGATGCAGAAAACCGGTGCGGTAGGCGTAGATGCCGATGTGTCGATACCAGTTGCCGGTAGCAGGCATCACATGCTGGTCCTGAAGAAAGGCGTCGCGCGGATAAGGGACAGGGGCGCGACTGAAATACAAAGCCATCCCACCGGCGTCTCTGACAACCTTCACCGCATTCGGACTTGTCAGCTCGGCGATAGCAGTGATCTCTTCGCACAGCGTGGCGATACCGGCCTGCGTGTGCTGCTCCAGGTTAGCCGCTACCTGATCGATCACCTGGGGCGGTATCAGTGGTTCATCGCCCTGCACGTTCACCACAATATGCTCGTCGGGCAAACCCAGCTCCTCGACCACTTGCTGCAAACGGTCAGTGCCTGAGGGGTGCTCGGGCCGAGTCATACACACCTCGGCGCCAAATGACTGTGCCACATCTACGATGCGTTGATCATCGGTTGCAATCACCACGCGCTCGGCCGCACTTAACTGCGCCTGCTCCCAGACACGTTGCACCATGGTTTTGCCGAGAATATCCAGCAGGGGTTTACCCGGTAAGCGTGTCGAGCCGTAGCGCGCAGGTATAACGACTGTGTAGGCCATCGAAGGCTCCCTGATATCCCGTTATGGCGCCGCCGGCTCGCTGGCCGGCTGCACGGTGGTGATACTCAAATGTACGAAGCCCATTTGTCCGGCTGCATCCATGGCCTTTACAACGTCCTGATGTGCCGCCTGCGCATCGGCAGAGATCATCATCGGCATGGTGGTATCGCCAGCTGATATTTTATAGATCGCCGCCTGCAGTGTACGCATGCGGGAATCCACCAGAGCATCACCATTGACGCGGTAGTTGCCCTCTTCATCCACCAGTATTTCAATCTGTTGCTCCGCCGTTTCCATCGGCTTACCCTCGGCTTCAGGCAGGTCGATACTGAGCTGGGTTTCGCGGGTGAAAGAAGTCGATACCATGAAGAAAATCAGCAGTAAAAAAACGACGTCAATTAGCGGCGTCAGGTTTACCCCGGTTTCTTCGCGACGCTGCCGCCTGAATTTCACGCTGCGGCTTCCGTATTCTCTTCACTGTGCAGGGCATCTACCAGCTTGATGGTTTCCTGTTCAAGCTCCACCACAATGGCGTCGATTTTGCCCAAAAAATAGCGGTGCATCACCAGCGCCGGTATTGCCACCGTGAGGCCGGCTGCCGTGGTGATCAGCGCCTGCGAGATACCGCCGGCAAGCGCACTGGCATTACCCGAGCCCTGCACCATAATCTCTGCAAACACTTCTATCATACCGAATACGGTACCCAGCAAACCCAGCAATGGCGTTACGGCGGCAATTGTCCCCAGTGTATTGAGATAGCGCTCCAGATCATGCACGACATGTGCAGCCGCCTCCTGAATACTCTCCTTCATAACATCGCGCCCGTGGTAGGCATTGGCAAGCCCGGCGGCCAGAATACGGCCAAGCGGCGAGGATTGGCGCAGCGTGCGCAGTTTGGCGGCATCGAGCTCACCGCGTTTCAACTGTTTCCAAACGGTGGCCAGTAGGTGAGGTGGCGCTATTTTCTTCGGATTGAGTGTGTAGAAACGCTCTATACAGATGGCCAGCATCAGTATGGAGCACAACACTATGGGCACCATCAACCATCCGCCAGCCATCAACAATTCAAGCACATTCACGCCCCGTCCAGAGAAAATTATGGACGCATTATACGCATAGCATCGCAGGTGGGTGAAGCCGCAGCGCCGGTCACATCCAATATCGGCGTACTGCCTGACGATATGCCCATATCTGCAGTTCCTCTGCCGGCTCGATGGTGAATTCCAGCCCCCCAGCTGCCGCCGTGGACAGCACGATAGCCTTGCGCTGGTTAAGCCGCGCAATCACGTCGGCGTGCGGGTGTCCGAACCTGTTGGCATAACCGCTGCTGATCACGACTATCTGCGGCTGCACGTACTTGAGAAATGCTGTGGATGTGGACGTTTTACTGCCGTGATGCGCCGCAGCCAGCCATTCGCTCAACAGGTCTTCACCCCAGTATCGCACCAGCATTTTTTCGCGCCCGGATTCAATATCGCCCGGCAATAGCAGGCGATATTCGCCCACCTGTATCTGCAGCACACAGGAACTATCGTTGCGACGACGCGGTATCTCCTGCGCCGGCGACAAAAACTGAAACGTCTGCCCGCCAGGCCAGCGCCACGCCTCTCCGGCAACACAGGGTCGCCCTACCGGTGTACCTCTCTCATCCACCATATTCACGCCTCCATAGCGCAACCGCTCGACCGTCAATTCTTCTCTGATCGCGGTCGTACCGGCACTGTGGTCAAGATCCGGGTGACTGATAATGAGGGTATCTAACGCAGTAATACCCTTGCGCTGCAGATACGGTAAAACAGCGAGGGTGGCCAGGTTCACGCCGTCCGGGTCCCCGCCGCCTGTATCATAGAGCAGAGCGCGCTGCCCCGAGCGCACAACCACCGCGGTACCCTGCCCTACATCCAACACAGACACTTCCGTACGGGCGGCAGGTGAGTCAGCCGGTGGCTGTAACGGCAACACCATGGGTACGGCCATCAATAATGCCAACACTTTCAAGGTACTGCGTCCTGGTAGCACACACAGGGCCACTGCCAACACGCCCAGCAGGGCCAACTCAAGATCAGCCGTTAAAGGCCTATACAGCCAGTTGCCACTGCTTGCGGCCAGTTCACCTGCCAGCGGTAACAGGTAATCCAGTGGCCAGGCGGCCAGGTACCAGATTGACGAGGCTACGCCCCACCCACACAGGTAGCACAGCGCAGCAAGCAGCGTGAGGGGCACCACCACCCAACCCACTAGCGGTATCATCAGTAGATTTGCCAGTAACGCAACCAGGCTGCCACCGCCAAAAAACAGCGCACCTAATGGCAGCATAAACAACGATATAGCGGCCTGCGTCTGCACGGCCCGGCGCAACGACCCAACACCGCGCTGCCATAACCCAAACCACAGCAGTGCCCCCACGGCACCAAACGACAGCCAAAAACCGCTGCCCACGGCAGCTAGCGGGCGCAGCAACAATACACAAACAGCGGCCAGTAGCAGGCTATTAGCTGACCCCGCTTTGCGCCCAGCTACGCTGGCCAGGACAAAACAGGCCAGCATGCATAACGCGCGTTGCACCGGCAGCGACATCCCGGCCAGCGCACCATACAGACAGGCAAGAAACAGTGCAGAAACCGACGGCAACCAACGCCCGCCAGCGCAGATGGGCGACACCAGACGCAGCAAAAAGCCACCGACCAAATAGCCAACGGCAGCCACCATACCCACATGCAAGCCGGAAATAACCAATAGGTGATTGATGCCAAACTGCTGAAATAGTGACCACAGCGGTGCCCCAACGCCGCTGCTATCCGCTACCGATATCGCCTGCAACACAGCTGCCACATCGGGTTCCAGCCCGAGGCTGGCGATACCCGCACTGATACGCTGCCGCAGACGATCCGGTAACGCAGACAGTCCCGCGGCTCTGGCATTCAGGTGGGGAGCCTGTGCGCTCTCTCGAACACTGCCGACAGCATCGATACCTTTGCGGGCAAACCATTCCTGTATGTTGTAGACACCCCGGTTCCCCAGGCCCCAGATGGATTTCAGCCTGACTTCAAACTGCCACTCATCGCCAGGTTGTATCACGTGGTCCCCGTAGTAGGACAACTGCAGTGTTTGGGGGCCTGCGCACTGCATGGGCTGCAGGTCTGTCACGGTAAACTCAAACCGTTGGCGCGGCACGCCAGCGCGTATCAAACTGTCTCTGGGCAGAGAGCTTACTGTCCCGGTTACAGTCAGCGGTAAGCCAACACAGCTCTGAGCGATACGTGTGTGTAACAACAGCTCGCCGTGAACACAGCCCAAAACACAACCGAGGCTGAACCCTGCAAGAAATGCACATATTGGAGTTCGCCGAAACGTCACCGTCAGCGCTGCGGCGCCGAACAGCAGCAACACCGGCCACGGTGGCAGGACAGGCCAGAAGCCGACCGCCACAATGCCCGACACCAGACCAATCATCCATGATTGCATAGGGCGCTTCCTGAGCAGTTGATCTGCACGATTGCAATGTTTTGGCTACAGGTCCCGCATGGCCTGCACTATGCAAAGCGTTGCAGGCCGTGCAAATTGCAAACGGCGTCACAACCCGCTACGCAAAATCCGGTTTAAAAGCAGCCGCCGATAACGCATAATGCCCAACGCGAATAAAGCCCTGCGAGTCCAGTGCGTCGAGCGTGGCAGTCAAACACATAGACCTGCAAATGGGCAGGTCACATTCGACCACGCCGGATATGCCTAAAAAAATCCTCAGACGAATTGTTCCAAGCCCCGGAAAAGTCCGCAGGATGAAAGCGCTTGGTGTGCTTGGCGACTGGGTCTACGCCAGCAACCTTTGGCACCTAAACCGCTATTCCGCGTCTATGGCTTTTTTTGTCGGCCTGTTCATTGCGTTTATGCCAATTCCTGGCCAAACGGTTGTCGCCGCTATGTTGGCGGTGTTGGTGCGCTGTAATCTTCCCCTGGCCGTGACACTGGTCTTCATCACCAACCCACTGACCATGGCACCCATATTTTTCATGGCTTATGAGATCGGTGCGTTGATAATTGATGTGCCGGTCAAGGAAGTTCAGATGGCGCTGAGCTTTCACTGGCTTACCAATAGTCTGGCAGCGATCTGGAAGCCATTCCTGTTGGGATGCCTGCTCTGTGGGCTATTTTTCGGCAGTGTTGGTTATTTTGTTATCAGCCTGATGTGGCGATGGCATGTCGTAAGACAGTGGCAGGCTCGCAAGCGAACCCGCGAAGCTCGAAAGCTCAACGATCCTGATTGAGGATCATCGCGGGGGCCATTTTGGCCGCACGCCTGGCCGGGTAAATGGCCGCGACCACGCACATCCCCAGTGCTATACCACCGACCGTAAAGATATCTCTAGCCAGTAAATCCACAGGCAAGAACGACACGGGATAGACATCGGTATTGAGGAACTGCATACCCAGCATATCCTCCAGCCAACTCACCAGTCCCTGTACAGCAAGACTGCCCAGCGCGCCGAAGACACTGCCCAGCACCACACCGACCAGACCAATCATCGCGCCCTGTAGCACGAAAATCCAGGCAATGTCGGAACCGGTGGCACCCAGAGTGCGCAATATGGCGATGTTGCCCTGCTTGTCGAGCACCACCAACACCAGCGACGACACAACGTTGAAAGCCGCCACTGCGATAATCGAAAACAGCAGAATAGAGACCATGTCGCGCGACAACTGAATAGCGACGTACAGGTTGCCATGTGTCAACATCCAATTGGTGCTGTAGTAACCCGGCGGGAGAATCTCCTGTAACTCCCAACCAATTTGTTGCACGTCAAACAAGCGGTTTGTCGAGACCCGGAAGCCGCTGACCCGGCCGTTGAGGCCTGCCAGTTCCGACGCCAGATCGAGATGCACCAGCGCGACGGTCTGGTCCAACTCTGTTCCGGTATTCAGGATTGCGCTCAACTGCACTGTTTCAAAACGCGCCGGCCCCATGGCCCCGCCCTGCCCCGTGCCCGGCACAATCAGATTCAATCGCTCGCCGATTTTTACATCCAGATTTTGCGCTACGCCAGAACCCAGGATGAGCCCCTTGTCCTGCTGCTTGAAATTCGCGGCCTCATTGGCTTTTAGATACGCCTCCAAAGATTCAAATGCGCCAGACTCATCCGTCGAAAGACCGATACCCCGTACGGTTTCGATATCGGTACCGCGTGTGACAAGCGCATCAAACTGGGCGAAGGGCGTGACCTCCTCCACCGCTGGGTGACGTTTGATCAGCTCAATCGCCTGCTCCTCATTATCGATGGATATCGCCGAATACACGGTGATGTGCGGAACCAACGAAAGAATTCGCTCGCGCATCTCCTTGTCGAAACCGTTCATGACGGACAGCACAATGATTAGCAGGCTGATCGCGAGCACCAGCCCCAGCATGGACAGCGAGGACAAAAAAGCTGACAGGTGACCCTGACCAAACGCAAAGGTGTAGCGCACCGCGATACGCAAACGCTCCAGACGGGTCACTGCAACTCCTGCAGAACACCGTCGCGCAATTCCAGCGTACGGTTCATATGAGCGGCAATTGCAGGGTCATGCGTCACTACGACAAAGGATGCGAGGTCCTGTCCGAGTTCATCGATCAGTGCCAACACCTGTGCGGCAGAGCGTGGATCCAGGTTGCCCGTGGGCTCATCCAGCAGCACACAGTCGGGGCGGGTTACCAGCGCCCTGGCGATCGCGACGCGCTGTCGCTCACCACCGGACAACTGGGCGGGCCTATGTGACAGCCTGTGCCCCATACCCACTCGCTCGAGCATTTTTTCGGCAGATTGCCAGGCAGCTTTACGAGGGCTGCCGCCAATCAGTAACGGCATGGCAACATTTTCCTGTGCATCGAATTCTGGCAGCAAATGATGAAACTGATAGACGAAGCCGAGCTGTTCATTGCGCAGGCGACACAGCGCGGCTTCATTCAGTTGGGTCAGATCCCTGCCCCGCATCAACACTTTGCCACTACTGGGGTAATCGAGGCCTCCAAGCAGGTTCAGCAACGTGGATTTGCCAGAACCGGAACCACCGACAATGGCGATTTTTTCGCCCGCCAAAAGCGTTAGATCAACGCTTCGCAACACAGTAACTGATTTGTCGCCATCGTCGTAAACACGACACAAGCCCTCGCACTGCAATACCACATCATTCATAACGCAACACCTCGGCTGGCGCGATACTGGCGGCTCGCCAGGCGGGATACAGTGTCGCCAGCAAACTCAAAATAAACGAGGCAAGGACAACCATCGCCACATCCAGACCTTGTAAATCGGCGGGGAGTTCACTGATAAAGTAAACAGTTGGATCGAATAGCTTCATCCCCAGCACATTCTCTATTGTCGCTGTGATCGCCGCGATATTCGTCGCCAGGACCACGCCCAGCAGTGCCCCCAGCGTGATGCCAACTCCCGCCAGTACCAGGCCGTGCGCAACAAAGATCGCCATAATGCCGCCGGCGCGCGCGCCCATGGTGCGCAATACAGCAATATCACGGCGCTTTTCCGCCACCGACATGACCAGCGTGGAAACAATATTAAAGGCCGCCACGGCGACCACGCTGAGTAACAGCAGGCTGACCATAACCTTCTCCAGCTTAACCGCGCGAAACAGCGAGCCCTGAGTCTGGCTCCAGTCTTTGACCACATACGATGGAGGCAGATCAGCCGCCAGCGCACGCATAATTTCCGGTGCTGCAAACAGATCCCGAGTTTTGATCTGCAGGCCATCAACCTTGCCTTTACTGCCGAGTAGCTTTTGGCCCGTCGATAGCGATATATAAGCCTGATAGGCGTCCGGTTGGGCCCCGATCTGGAATAGACCGGTGACAAGCAGTCGTTTACTGCGCGGAAACAGGCCAAGTGGTGTCACAGTCAGGCGCGGAACAGTAACCTCTACATAATCTCCTGGAACCACGCGGAGCATACTTGCCAACGTGGCGCCCAGAACGACGTTGAACCCATCTTCCTGCAAGCTGTCCAGATCACCGGCGATCATGGCCGAGGGCAGATCAGAGACACCACCTTCCAACTGGGGGTCTACCGCAGTGAGTACCACACCGCGGCGTGTGCTGTTATTGCCAAGAATCGCTTTCTCTGAAATATACGGTGCCACGGCGATAATATCCGCAGCTGCTGCGATCTGTTCCTTGAGTTGCGGCCACTGCGCAATACCACCACTGTCGCTTTCGACAAAACCGTGTGGCACCAGTGACAGAATTCGGCCGCGCAGTTCACCGGCAAATCCGTTCATAATCGCAAGCACCACGATGAGGCTGGCAACACCGAGCACCATACCCAGCATCGACACTGTGGCGATAACAGAGGTAAAGCGATTACGTTTTCGACTGAAACTGTAACGCACGCCAATAAAGGGCGCGTAGTTTGCGATGGTGGTGCCAGAAGCGCTCACGTCGGCTGTCCGATATTATTCGTCAGCCTGATAGTAGAGGTCCGGTTTTCGCTTACCGGTATCACTGCTACGAGTTTCTTCCTCGCAACGCTGTGGGTTGCCTCCGCAGAGTTCACAGGCGGTATCCACACCCAGCGCGCCCATACCACCACAGGAACCCTTGATAGGCGATCGCCCCGCTATGACGCCGACAGCCATCGCCCCCATAACTAGCCCAAAAACCAAAACTGTAATTACAAAAAGTGCCATTTGCCTACTCTTCTGTTTCGGGACGCCTTACAGCTCTGCTGGCCCGTCAAGATAGCGCGAAAATTGCGCTGTGTGACTATGTTGAAAGCCGCCGTTGCCCCTACGTATGAAATATACCGCCATTCCCTCTCTCTTCGCCACTGCCATCGCACGCTTGGACCCGAGAACGATAAGCGCCGTCGCCCAGGCATCGGCAACCATACAGTTTGGATGCACTACCGTTACGGATACCAGATCATGCTCCACCGGGTATCCTGTACGGGGATCTATCGTGTGCGAATAGCGCTGACCGCCGGCCTCAAAATAATTGCGGTAATCACCGGAGGTAGCCAGTGCTACATCTGTCAGGCTTAACGTTGTGGCAACAGAGCGCTTGCTACTTTCAGGTTGTTCAATCGCAATTCGCCAGGGATCATCCCTGGCGCTGAGGCCAGACAGGCGCATCTCCCCGCCTACCTCTACCATGAACCGGTCGATCCCCTGTAAGAGCAGCCAGTCAGCCACCTCGTCCACCGCATAGCCTTTGGCCAACGATGAAAAATCGACTGATAGAATTCGGTTCTTCCTGACGCGGTAGCGCACCGCATCGAGCTCAATATTCTTTTGTCCGACCAGCGGCAGCGTACGGGTGACTTCATCGTCCGACGGAGGAATACCGGCGATACCTTCGGGTCCAAACCCCCACAAATCAACCAGCGGTGACACCGTCACATCGTAGGCACCTTCGCTTTTTGCTCCAACTTCCAGCGCAGTCTCCATGACTCGAATGAAGTCCACTGAGGGTTTGAACCACACTTTGGGCGCGTAAGCGTTAAACGTACTGATCTCGGAGTCAGGGCGGTAGGTGGACATGCTGCGGTCCACCCGATCCAGTGCGGATTCGATACCCTGTCGCAGTTCGTCCTCTGAAGGTGCGGTTTCCCCCGGGATATAGCTCACGTGCCAAACGGTACCCATTGTCGAGCCGGACAACTTCGCTGCGCCATCCTCTCCAGCACAGGCTGTCAGCAGTGCCAGAGTGAAAAAACAAAAAAGCCACTCACGCGAGTGGCTTAGTATATGCGCCGACAATCTCTTATCCGCCGAAATCGTCTAGCATGATGTTTTCCGGCTCCACACCCAGTGACGTTAACATCTGGATAACCGCAGAGTTCATCATCGGCGGCCCACACATGTAGTACTCACAATCTTCGGGGGCGGGGTGGTTTTTGAGGTATTCCTCAAACAACACATTGTGAATAAAGCCGGTATAGCCCTCCCAGTTGTCCTCCGGTTGCGGATCAGACAGGGCCACATGCCATTCGAAATTGTCATTGTCAGCCGCGAGTTGATCGTATTCGTCTTCGTAGAACATTTCTCGCGAAGAGCGGGCACCGTACCAGAAGCTGATTTTGCGTTTGCTGTTCAGACGCTTGAGCTGGTCAAACAGGTGCGAACGCATTGGCGCCATACCGGCTCCACCACCGATAAACACCATCTCTGCATCGGTATCCTTGGCAAAAAACTCACCGAAGGGACCGTAAACCTTCACTTTGTCGCCGGGCTTAAGTCCGAACACCCAGGATGACATCTGGCCGCAAGGAATTCCCTCGCTTCCCGGTGGTGGTGTTGCAATCCGAATGTTGAATTTGACCAGACCTTTCTCTTCGGGGTAGTTCGCCATCGAGTATGCGCGGATGACAGTTTCCTCGACAATGGACTCAAGCTTGAAGAAACCAAAGCGTTCCCAGTCACCGCGATACTCTTCTTCAATGTCAAAATCCGAGTATTTCACGTGGTGCGGGGGGCATTCCAACTGAACATAACCACCGGCGCGGAAATCCACGTTCTCGCCCTCTGGCAGACGCAACGTCAGTTCCTTGATGAACGTCGCCACATTGGGGTTGGACTCAACAGTACACTCCCATTGTTTGACGCCAAAAACTTCATCCGGCACCCGTATTTCCATATCCTGCTTGACTGAAGCCTGACAGCTCAAGCGCCAGCCCTCAGCTGCTTCGCGCCGGTTAAAATGCGCTTCTTCTGTCGGCAACATAGAGCCGCCGCCATCGAGGATGATGCACTTACACTGCGCGCAAGTACCGCCGCCACCACAGGCGGAAGGCAGAAACAGATCTGCCTCTGACAGCGTCTGCAGCAATTTCCCACCGGCGGGGACGGTAATGGTTTTCTCACCATTGATGAGAATATTCACCGCACCGCTACTTACCAGGCGTGAACGCGCCAGCAAAATTAGAGCCACCAGCAACAACACGATTACCGTGAACATGCCGACGCCAAATACAATTGTCATTTCCATATCAGCTAGATCCTGCCTAGATATCGATGCCGCCAAAGGACATGAAGCCCAATGCCATCAGGCCGGCGGTAATGAAAGTGATACCCAGCCCCTGCAGCCCCTGGGGCACGTCAGAGTATTTGAGCTTTTCACGAATGCCTGCAAGCGCGATTACTGCCAACGCCCAACCGACACCCGAACCAATGCCAAACACAACACTTTCGGCAAAATCGTAATCGCGCTCAACCATGAACAGCGCCGCACCCAAAATGGCGCAATTCACTGTGATCAGCGGCAGGAATACACCCAATGCGTTGTACAAGGAGGGAATAAACTTATCGAGGAACATTTCCATGATCTGCACGATGGCAGCGATCACCCCGATATAGGACAGCAGGCCAAGGAAGCTCAAATCCATGTCGGGATAACCCGCCCAGGCGAGCGCACCGTCAGCTAATAGATAGTTGTATATCAGGTTGTTGACCGGAACCGTGATGCCCAGCACAACGATGACAGCAATGCCCAGACCGATGGCTGCGTCTACCTTTTTGGAGATGGCAAGAAACGTACACATCCCCAGGAAAAAGGCCAGGGCCATATTCTCGATGAATATGGAACGAACAAATAAACTGAGTAAGGCTTCCATCTACACGCCCTCCCCGACTGGTGTATGTTTGGCAAGTTTGAATTCGGGTTCCTCTACCTGTTCAGTACGCACGCTGCGCAGCACCCAGATAAATCCGCCGATAAGAAAGAATGCGCTGGGTGGCAGCAACAACATACCGTTGGGTACATACCAGCCACCTTCGGTGACCAGCGGTAAAATCTCAAATCCCATTAGTTTGCCGGAGCCGAACAGCTCGCGGATTACCGCGACAGAAATAAGCACCACACTGTATCCGAGGCCGTTTCCTATGCCGTCCATAAAGCTGGCCAGCGGCGGATTCTTCATCGCGAATGCCTCAGCACGACCCATCACAATACAGTTGGTGATGATCAGGCCGACAAACACCGACAACTGCTTGCTGATAGTGAAAGCGTAGGCTTTAAGAAACTGATCCACCACAATCACCAGCGATGCGATTATCACCATTTGCACGATAATGCGGATACTGCCTGGTATCTGGTTACGTATCGACGAGATAAACATCCCTGAAAACGCGGTAACCACTGTCAGCGCAACACACATGACCAGTGTCACCTGCAATGAAGAGGTAACGGCCAGCGCCGAGCAGATACCCAGTATCTGCAACGCAATCGGGTTGTTCTTGAATATCGGCCCGGTAAGGGTTTCTTTGATGGCTGTCATAATCAGGCCTCCCCGTCTCGTAGATTGTTCAGGAACGGCTCGAAGCCGTCTTCACCAAGCCAGAAATGCACAAGGTTGGTGACGCCCTTACTAGTGAGTGTCGCACCGGCCAGACCGTCGATTTCCCAGGCGGCGGAGGCAGCGCTGGCGTCGACTGCCCCTTTGATGAGCCCGACTTGCACTTCTCCATCCCGGTAGACCAGTTTGCCGGGCCAGGACGCCTTCCAGCGAGGGTTATCGACTTCGCCACCCAGACCGGGTGTTTCGCCGTGCTCATAGAAGCCCAGTCCTGCAATGGTATTGGCATCCGACTCCAGCGCGATGAATCCGTGCAGTGTGGACCACAAACCATAGCCACGAATGGGCAAAATGATTTTTTCTATATCGCCCTGCGGGTTCTGCACAATATAAATGAGTGCATATTTCTCTCGTCGGGAGATTTTCGCCAGATCCTCATCCGCAGTCAGCTCTGCTGATTGAGCAGGATCTTTGGCCGCTTTGCGCTGGTCGTACCTGTCGACGTTCACCGCATCGTCAGCGAACTTGCCGGTAGTCAGGTCTACAACGCGGGTCTGAATTTGCGCAAATTGCTCATCAACAGACTCACCCTCCACCAGCATACCTGCCGCCGCGAGGATATTGCGCTTGCGATCAAGAGTCTTGTTGACCTCTTGTATCGGCTTGAGCATCACCACAGCGGTAGAAACGATAACAGAGCAGACGATGCACAGGGAAAAGGCAACAATCAGTGTTTTTTTAATGGAGTCATTACTGGACACGGGCAAGCCTCCGTTTGACATTGGCCTGCACCACAAAGTGATCCATCAGCGGCGCAAACAGGTTGGAGAACAAAATTGCCAACATGATTCCCTCTGGAAAAGCCGGGTTCACAACACGGATCAGGACGGTCATCACCCCGATCAGAATACCAAAAGCCCACTTACCGGTATTCGTCATCGCCGCCGACACTGGGTCGGTGGCCATAAACACCATACCGAACGCGAAACCACCGGTGACCAGATGCCAGTACCAGGGCATACCAAACGCGAGGTTGCTGTCCGAACCAATAGTATTAAGCA
The DNA here is from genome assembly GCA_902705825.1 of Halioglobus japonicus. Lineage (GTDB taxonomy): Bacteria > Pseudomonadota > Gammaproteobacteria > Pseudomonadales > Halieaceae > Marimicrobium. The sequence goes on from CACSIL010000045.1 coordinate 381,438, forward strand.
GCGTGGAGAACGCCACCATGCCGAGGAAAACACCCAGCATGATGCGCCAGGACGCTATACGGGTAATAAGCAGTAACACCATGCCCAGCAGAATTGCGAGCGTGGACGTTTCTCCGATAGAGCCGGGAATGGAGCCGAGGAAGGCCTCAGTCCAGGTCCACGATTGTGTCAGCGCATCCATGCCGCCAGAGGCAACAACGGAGAGTGGAGTAGCACCTGTATGGCCATCTACCGCAACCCATACTGCATCGCCGGACATTTGCGCCGGGTAGGCAAAATACAGGAACGCCCGACCAACCAGCGCCGGATTGAGAAAGTTCTTACCGGTGCCGCCAAATACTTCCTTGCCAATGACCACACCAAAACTGATACCCAGTGCGACCTGCCAAAGCGGAATATCCGGCGGACAGGTCAATGCGAACAAGATAGACGTTACAAAGAAACCCTCGTTCACTTCGTGCCCGCGTTTTACCGCAAACAGAATTTCCCAGGAAATACCCACGAGGAAGGTGACTATATAGATGGGCAGAAAGAACACCGCGCCATACCAGAAGCAATCCCAGATGCTGTTGGCATCATATCCGGCCACCAGTTCTATCAGCCAGCCATGCCATCCCTCAACACCCGCACCGGCAACCATTACATCATTGGCTTGAGCACCCAGGTTGTACATACCGTAGAACATCGCCGGAAAAGCGGCGAGCCAGACGGTAATCATTATGCGTTTGAGATCAACCCCGTCGCGCACATGTGCTGTAGATTTGGTGACGGAATCAGGCGCATAGAGGAAGGTGTCGAACACCTCGAAAAGCGCATACCATTTCTGGAATCGACCACCTTCCTGAAAGTGGTGCTCCATATTGTCAAGAATTCTTCTCAATCCCACGGCTTAACCCTCCTTCTCGATGCGCGTGAGGTTATCCCGCAAAATAGGTCCGTATTCATATTTTCCCGGGCAGACATAGCTGCACAGGGCCAGATCTTCCTCTTCCAATTCCAGAGCCCCCAACGCCTGGGCCATTTCGGTGTCGCCCACGATTAACGCTCGCAGTAGCTGTGTTGGCAGGATATCCAGCGGCATAACTTTTTCATAACTGCCCACCGGTACCATCGCGCGCTCGCTACCGTTGGTACTGGTGGTCATCGGCAGAGGCTTGGAACCCAGAAGACTGGTGACGTAAATCCCCAGATTTGAGTGTTTCTTCAAGCCGGGCGATAACCAGCCCATAAATTCCCGGTGACGCCCTTCCAGCAAGACCGACACCTGATTGTGATAGCGACCCAGATAGGCTGTCCCACCCTGTACCGCTCGACCACCGAGCACTGAACCAGAAATAATACGGTTTTCGCCAGCTTTTAACTGACCGGCGCACAGGGCCTGAAGATCTGCGCCCAGACGTGTCCGAACAAGCCGGGGGTTCTCTACCTGAGGGCCCGCCAGCGCGACGACTCTATCGGTATACAAGCGCCCATCGAGAAACAACCGCCCTATCGCGATGACATCCTGATAACCGATAGTCCAAACAGATTTACTGGCGCCGACGCCTTCAAGGTAGTGTACATGCGTGCCAGCGAGGCCAGCAGGATGCGGGCCGCTAAATTGCGCCTGTGTGATATTAGAGGCCGAGCCCTGGGGAATATTCGAACCTGGCGCAGTGCAAAGGTAGAGCTTGCCCTGTGTAAGGCGCGCCAGCAAATCCTGTCCGAGGCTGAAAGCCTCTGCTTGCTCAGCGATGATTACCGCGGGATCAGCCGCCAGCGGATGTGTATCCACCGCCGTGACAAAAATGGCTGCCGCTTCAGCGTCTGGTGCAGGCACCTTGCTGAAAGGCCGCGTGCGCAAGGCCGTCCACTGTCCGCTGCGTACCAATTGCTCGCGAATGGCGGCGCCATCGGGCAGCGAGGAGGCAGTGCAGGTTGCAAACATCTCGGCATCGTCGCCGTCGATATCTATGACCACGGACTGCAGCACGCGTCTGGCACCGCGGTTGATCGCCGCTACGACACCAGCTGCAGGCGCGGTGTAACGCACGCCCACAGTCTTTTTGTCGGAGAACAACTCCTGGCCTAACTTGACGCGGTCACCTTCTCGCACCGCCATCGTGGGTTTCATCCCGACGTAATCGAAACCCACCAGTGCCGCAGCACGGACAGCGGGTGCATCTTCAATAATTTGCCGGGGGGCTCCCTGAATCGGAATATTCAAGCCCCGCTTGATCTTGATCATACGATCTGCCTACAGCTTCAAAACAATTGTGAGTGGACTGAAATTACCGCAGAGACTCCCTGCTGATGGCCGAGTTCCGCCCCGAAAAGCGTCGAGCTCTGTCACTGGAATTCAAGCCGCGCGCATTATAACGGATAGGGTCCCCAAAAAACCACTCCGGTTGGCGCTGATGTTTGAATCTTGAGGAGATTTATAGTGCTCCGTGATAAAGATCAATTCTAGCAGCCGAAAAAATACCAAAATTTCCGGCCGCTAGCCGAAACCGGTCAGGCCGGTTGCGGATAAACCGCATAATCGAGGCCTGCCATCTGCTCCAGGATGCGATACACCTGACAGCTGTACCCAAACTCATTGTCGTACCACAGGTACACTACAGCCTGCTTGCCGTTCACGATGGTCGCCTTGGCATCAAAGATACAGGCGTGTCGTGAACCGACAAAATCACTGGAGACGACTTCAGGTGATGCCGAGTAGTCAATTTGGTTACGCAACGGCGAATGTAATGCCTGATGGCGCATAAACTCATTCAGCTCTTCAACCGTGGTTTCCCGCTCAAGCGTCAGGTTAAGAATCGCCATAGAAACGTTGGGCGTGGGCACCCTTATGGCGTTTCCGGTCAGCTTTCCAGCCAACTGCGGCAATACCTTGGCCGCGGCCACCGCTGCCCCGGTTTCTGTAATCACCATATTAAGTGGGGCGGCACGTCCGCGACGGGATGCGCTATGGTAATTGTCGATCAGGTTTTGATCGTTGGTAAACGCGTGGACGGTTTCAACATGCCCGGCGACGATACCGTACTCATCGTCCAGTGCCTTCAGCGGAGGCGCAATCGCATTTGTCGTACATGATGCAGCCGAGATAATAGTGTCAGTAGGCTCGATAATGTCGTTATTGATACCAGCGACGACATTTTTCAGAGAGCCTTTGCCCGGTGCAGTAAGCAGCACTTTACTCACACCCTTGCTGTTCAGGTGTTTGGACAAGCCCGCTTCATCGCGCCAGACGCCAGTGTTGTCAATAATAATGGCGTTGTCGATACCGTACTGTGTGTAATCGATAGTATCCGGTGCGTCGGCATAAATAACCTTGATTTCATTGCCGTTTGCTACAAACGACTGGCGCTCTTCATCCATTCGAATAGTGCCATCAAAGGCGCCGTGAACAGAATCGCGGCGCAGCAGGCTGGCACGCTTCTCCAGATCGTTGGGCGCTTTGCCTTTGCGCACGACAATCGCTTTCAAGCGCAATGTATCGCCACCGTTGGTCTGGTCAATCAGGATACGTGCCATCAGGCGTCCAATACGGCCAAACCCGTAAAGCACGACATCCTGTGGCTGTTCAAGCGGTTTACCCTTGAAACCCACCAGTGAACCCAGCTCGCGGTCCAGGTATTGCTCCAGACTCAAGCCTTCGGCCACACCCTGCACTGAATAGCCAACAGCAAGTCGGCCCACATCGATATGAGCCGGGCCCAGATCCATCTGGCTGAGCCAGTTAAATACAGGGAAAGTCTCCTTCTCGGAGAGCTCATTACCTTCTACCTGTCGCACGTACCGGTGATCCTTCATGATTTCCAGCACAGAGCGGTTCACCAGAGGTTTACCGTAAATGTAGCACTCTACATTTTTTTCACGGCACAACCGCCCCACCAGAGGAATCATCCCCTCGGCCAGGGCTTCTCTCTGTTTCCAGTCTTTGAAGTAGTCGTCGGGACGCGTTCGCTTGCGATTGTTCGCCATTGGATACCTTAAATTTTGCGCAAGAAAGTTCAGGGCGCGTATTATTATCCGTGGAGATAGGCGGCGCAAGCGGCGATCTGGCAAATTCACGGTCTGATCACACTTTGGGCTGGTGATCGCCCTCACCTTCGCTATAATTGCGCAGCTTTGCCCCTACCCGGATTCACCGTAAAACGGCTACAACCTATGTTCAGCAAGCTGGTCGAAAAGACGCCCTGGCCTCATCAGGCGGCATCGCGCACTTCTATGGGGCCGTTCAGCGGGAGCGCAGACGCGCGCTGCATCGCGGAATTGGCTGTGCCGGGAAGATTACTCGTGGTAATCACCTCTGACACCAGCGCCTCTCTCGCGCTGGAGCGGGAACTGCCATTTTTTCTCGACCAACCGCGAGAAATCCTGGTATTTCCAGACTGGGAAACCCTGCCCTACGATAACTTTTCACCCCACCAGGATATTATCTCGGAACGCCTGAATACGCTCTATCGGCTGCCGACGATGAAAGAAGGCATCCTGATAGTGCCGGTGCCGACGCTGATGCACCGCCTTGCACCGACGGAATATATCGCCGGCTCCAGCCTGGTTCTGCAGCAGGGCCAAACGCTCGATATAGCGCTTTTTCGGCGCAATTTGCAGCGCAGTGGCTATGTCAACGTGGAAACGGTCTATGAACATGGTGAATACGCGCTGCGCGGCTCCCTGCTCGATGTCTTCCCCATGGGCAGCGACCTGCCGTTTCGCATCGATCTGTTCGATGCGGAGATTGATAGCGTGCGCACGTTTGAACCCGAGAGTCAGCGCACGGTCGACAAAGTAGACGGTATCAATCTGCTACCTGCGCGCGAATATCCTCTGGAACAGAGCGCAGTGCGCCGTTTCCAGATGAACTGGTATGACAGCTTTGATGTGGACCACGACCAGTGCCCTACCTACGTCGAGGTCAGCGCAGGACGCAGTCCCGGCGGCTGCGAGTATTATCTGCCGTTGTTCTTCGAAGAATGCGCTACGCTGTTTGATTATCTGCCCGACGACAGCGCCATTATCACCACCGGCGATCACCACGGCGCTGCCCAGCATTTTTGGGACGAGGCGAATACCCGCTTTGAAGAGTACGGCATAGACCCGCGGCACCCGTTTTTGCCGCCCAGCCGCTGTTTCACTCCTGTAGAGGAACTGTACCGGCTGTTAAAACAGTTTTCTGTGCTGGAATTGCGCTATAACCCCGATGCCGCAGTGCACCAGCAAACCATTGTTCAGACACCTCCGGACCTGTCTGCTGAGCACCACACGGATTCCCCCGCCGAAAATCTGGTACGTTTTCTCGGTACACATAATGGGCCTGTTCTACTGTGTGCTGAGTCAGCCGGGCGCAGGGAAATTCTGCTGGAGTCGCTGCGCGAGTATAAGTTGGCGCCGACCGAGGTCGCGAACTGGCATGACTTTATTGCCTCGGGACTGGATTTCGCCATCGCCACCGCGCCGCTGGACCGCGGCCTGTATTTCGGCCCCGAACAGCCCACCCTGGTATGCGAGGCACAGCTCTTCGGCAACCGCGTTGCCCAGCGCCGCCGTCGCAAGGCTGCTGCCGAAGATACCCAGACTAACGCTTTCAAAGCACTGAATGAACTCCGTGAAGGCGTACCTATAGTGCACCTTGAACACGGAGTAGGACGCTACATCGGCCTGCAAAAACTCGAGGTGGACGGCCAGGAGTTTGAGTTTCTCGCGCTGGAGTACTTTCAGGGCGCCAAACTCTATGTGCCGGTCGCCTCCCTCCACCTGATCAGCCGCTACAGCGGCAGCGATCCGGAGTTGGCTCCTCTGCATAAACTGGGCTCAGACCAGTGGGAAAAGGCACGTCGTAAAGCCAGCGAAAAAGCCAGCGATATTGCTACCCAGTTATTGGAGGTGTACGCCCGACGGGAAGCACGCCAGGGGTTTACGTTTGAGGCGCAGGACCAGGGATATGCGCAGTTTGCTGCTGCCTTCCCCTTTGAAGAGACTGCCGACCAGGCGGCCACTATCCGCGCTGTCCTCGATGACATGCACAGCCCCAGGGTAATGGACAGACTCATCTGCGGCGATGTCGGGTTTGGTAAAACCGAGGTTGCACTGCGCGCAGCATTCGTCGCAACCAGCAATCAAAAGCAGGTTGCAGTGCTGGTGCCGACAACACTGCTGGCACAACAACACTACAGTTCTTTCAGCGATCGCTTCGCCGACTGGCCCGTTTCCGTGGAAGTGGTATCACGCTTTAAATCCACCAAGGAAACCAATGAGATAATGCGCCGTGCAAAAGCCGGCGACATCGATATTCTGATCGGTACCCACAAACTTTTGCAGAGTGATTTCCGGTTTAACGATCTGGGGCTTCTTATCATAGATGAGGAACACCGTTTCGGCGTCAAACAGAAAGAGGCCATCAAGGCGCTGCGCTCGGAAGTCGATATTCTCACCCTTACCGCCACACCCATACCCCGCACGCTCAATATGGCACTGGGTGGCATGCGGGATCTCTCCATTATTGCCACACCGCCCGCGCGACGTTTGTCGATAAAAACGTTTGTACGTGAACACAATATTGCGTTGGTGAAAGAGGCAATTTTGCGTGAAACGTCGCGCGGCGGGCAGGTCTACTATCTGCACAACGAAGTAAAAACCATTGAGGAATCGGGCCGTAAGTTGCGCGAACTGCTGCCGGGCCTGAGTATCGCTGTTGCTCATGGGCAAATGCGGGAAACCGAACTTGAGCAGGTTATGTCGAGCTTCTACCACCGACACCACCATGTACTGTTGTGTACCACCATCATCGAGACGGGGATCGACATCCCCAATGCCAACACCATTATTATTGATCGCGCAGATAAATTTGGCCTCGCCCAGTTACACCAGTTGCGCGGTCGCGTGGGGCGATCACACCATCAGGCTTACGCATACCTGCTAACGCCTCCACAATCGGCCATCACCAAAGATGCAGGAAAACGTCTGGAAGCCATCGAGGCGGCCGGTGACCTGGGTGCGGGCTACCTGCTGGCAACCCACGATCTGGAGATACGCGGCGCGGGTGAACTGCTCGGTGATGAGCAGAGTGGCCAGATTCACAGTGTGGGCTTTTCCATGTACATGGACATGCTGGAGCGTGCGGTAGCTTCACTGCGCCGTGGTGAGATTCCCGACGTCGATGCGCCTTTGGATCAGGGCACCGAGGTAAACCTGCATGCACCCGCGCTGATTCCCGATGACTATCTACCCGATGTAAACAGCCGCCTGGTGCTGTACAAACGCATTGCCGCAGCCACCGATAACCCACAGCTGCGCGAATTACAGGTGGAAATGATTGACCGCTTCGGCCTTTTGCCGCCGCAGGTAGACAACCTCTTTCAGGTTTCAAAATTGCGCCTGCGGGCCCAGGACCTGGGGATTCGAACTATTGAAGCTGGGCCAGAGGGTGGTAGTATCGATTTCAAGAGTACGACACCGGTAAACCCGCTGAGTCTGGTGGAATTGGTACAGTCAGACCCACGTAGCTATAAACTTGCCGGCGCCACGCGCCTGCGATTCGAAAAAGAACTGGCTGATCTGCAGGAGCGATACCTGTTCCTGGAGCAACTCATGGATTCACTCGCCACAACACCCGGGGAACCTTCCAAACATGCCTGACCACTCGATAACAAAGCTCTCCCGTATGCTGCTCGCTGCGGTTTTGCTACTGCCCGTTTACACACAGGCGCAAAGCGATCAGTGGTACAAGGTCGAATTGCTGGTTTTTAGCCGCCCGGCCGGAGCAACGGCGGAACACTGGGATGCCATCCCGGACCTCAACTACCCGGCAAGAAGCCAATTTCTAAGCTATCCCGGCGAGGAGCAAGCGCCACTATCAGGCACATCGATACCCGAGGGAAATGCTCCTGCGGCACCAACATCACAGCCATCTACCCCACAGCCATCCACCCCACAGGCGAAGGCCTTTGCCACCCTGCCCGCCTCACAGCGGCAGTTTTCCGGCAAAGCGTCGGCAATGCAGCGCAGCGGCCGCTATCGCATACTGTTCCACGAAGCCTGGCTGCAGCCCATGAGCGGACAGGCACAGACACTGCCGATCATTCTGGATCGCTCCGGCGACGGCGGCCCGTGGCCGGCACTGCAGGGTTCAATCAAACTGTACCTGTCGCGCTACTTCTACCTGGATACCAATTTGTGGCTGAACACCCAGGGCGAGTACCTGCCCGGCGACTGGCGCATGCCGGCACCGCCGCTGGCCCCCGCATCCAAACCGCAACAAGTGTCGGTCTATTCAACACCGAGCTCGCCGGGCGCAGCAACAATCGCCGGGGCCGACGGCCTAGCTGCGCCTGACAGTGAGTTGCAGTTGGACGGGGATCTGGAAGCGGACGGTGCGTACCCGTTTCGTCACGCGGTGCTACTGGATCAGACACGGCGTATGCGCAGTGGTGACGTTGTTTATATAGACCACCCGCTACTGGGCGTTCTGGTGACAATTACACCTCTGGCTGCTGCCGAAGACTAGTCAGACAACTCGCCCCAAGGGCGAGTTGCAACAGATCATCAGGCCCCGTTGTGGCGGGTTAAAAGTTCGCTCAGCAGCTTCCTCACCACCGCGGCCTCGCTGGCCAGTATTTCCCGCATCATCGCCAGTGTTAGCGGCAGGTCGCCAAGCCCGGCGGCAGGATTCACCACCATGCATATCGATGCATAGGGAACATCGGCTTCACGCGCCAAAGCTGCTTCAGGCATTCCGGTCATGCCCACCACATCACAACCGTCGCGCGCCAGGCGCTGGATTTCAGCAGCTGTCTCAAGTCGTGGCCCCTGAGTGATTCCGTGTACACCGCGAGCCTCATGCGGTATATCTGCAGTTTCCGCTGCCTTGAGCAGCGCTTCACGCAGCGCTCTATCATAGGGTTCGGTGAAATCAATATGCATCAACGTCCCGTCCTCGCCGTCATCGAAGGTGTGTTCACGGCCCCAGGTGTAATCGACCACCTGGTCTGGAATCAGAAGACGTCCCGGCCGCATAGTCGACGTGATGCCACCGACAGAGTTTATCGCAACGATACCAGCCACTCCCAGTGACTTAAGCGCCCATATATTGGCGCGGTAGTTGATACGGTGCGGCGGAATTGCACCGGGGCTACCGTGGCGCTGCAAAAAATACAGCGTGGTGTTTCCCAGACGCCCCTCCTGAATAGGCCTGGAGGGCTCGCCAAAAGGTGTCTCGATACGATGATCACGAAGCACTTCCAGCCCCTCTAACTCATCGATACCCGTGCCGCCGATTATCGCAAGCGGCTTCATGCGTGATTCTCCGCTGCCAGCATCGACGGGTAGTTGCTAGCGGCGCGTTGTGCAGCGCCGTGAGCCACTGTGTGATGGGATATCAGGATATTCAATACGCTCTCCTCGTTGTAATAGTGTGATAACCGTTTTCGATGCGGTGGGCGGGCCTGTAGACAGTCCCCGAAAATAATAATAGCCAATACTCTACAGATGCGGCCAAGTTACGGCAGTGCCGATTGCTTTACTTCCCGACCGGTCAATCAAATTTGTATCGTTTTTAGACGGATTGATTATGTTGGCAACGATAATCAAATAGCAAAGGATATATAAATGCCAGCGTTGACCGAAGTCAACTCTTGAAAGCAACCGCAAGCGTTTGATCTATCTTCAAAAATCAAAGCGGGAACAATGTCAGCTCAAAATGTGCAGTCGGGCACACGCAAACTCTGTACGGTAGACATGCCAACTCATCGTGCTATGTTGGACCTCTGCAGCCAATCCTGGCAATGGGGGAAGCCAAATGAAAATGTTAAGCCCTGTAGTAGGTGCCTGGTATAAGGATTTACAGACGCAGGAGCTATTTGAAGTTATCGACTGGGATCCCGGCAACTTCACGATAGAAACCCAATATCTGGGCGGTGAAGTCTCTGAATACGATCTCGATGCCTGGCGCGAGATGCAGCTTGAGCATGCCGAGGCCCCGGAAGACTGGCGAGCTGCATTTGAACTTGATGACGATGACCTTATTGACCCTGATCTACCGATGCACCCCGAAGACTGGGCCAGCCCGATCAGTTCCATCGAACCCGATGCAATGGTCGGTGTCGAGGATTACTGAGCTTTCCCGCGGCGCAACACGCCACGCCCTGCTGCAGCGATTCACCCCACGCACGCTACGCGTAATGTGTAATACGTAGCTGTTGTATTTTGTAATACATTTATTTACCGTGCTCCCATTGAAAAACTAGCTGTTTCGACGGAGCAAAACCATGCCAGACAAAGCGAAGCGACAAGGGCGGAAGCGCGGCCAGACCAAGGACCGCGTGCTGCAGGCGCGCATCCCCGAGCAGCTTGATGACGAGATTCGCGGGCGAGCCGAGCAACTGGGCTTGTCGGTTTCTACCATTGTGCGCAACGTGCTATTGAATACTTTCGATCTGGTGGAGGGCGTGGTCAGCGACAGTTCACAGATCGCCCGAGCACTGTCGGGCGCCAAGGAAAGCCAGCCCACTGCGAAAAAGGAGCTGCCCTCACCGTTGCCGGTCGAGACAGATTCCCCGGATTCCGTGATCGGATGGCAGCAGGTGATCTTGAACAAGAACGGTGTGTGTGAGCAGTGCAACGCCATCTTGAAAATCGGTGAAACCGCTGCACTGGGTGTGCCCACTGGGCCGCGCGCCCTACTCCTTTGCTCCGACTGCCTCACCGAGCGCACCGCCTCGGCGATTGCGCCGGACAAGGCGTCGAAGCCAGCCAGCAGGAAAAAAGCGACTGCTTCTGCGCAGGTTGGAAAAGCAAAGCGCTGACAGCACTTGAATAGTACGTTGTAAAAACGTATTCCGGGGCGGCCTACTCCACAGTCAATGGGGCCTCAGTTGCTGGGCTGCTTACCGGCTTGCGCTGAAAGCGGTCTCCCAGCGAACGCGAAATCAGGTAAAACGCCGGTGTGAATATAAGACCAAAGAACGTGACCCCGAGCATACCGGCAAAGACCGCGGTTCCCAGCGACTGCCGCATTTCATAGCCCGCGCCACTGGCCAGCATCAGTGGCACCACGCCCAGAATGAAAGCAACCGACGTCATCACGATCGGGCGCAGGCGAAGGCGCGCCGCCTCGACGGCTGCGTCTACACGCGACAAACCCCGCTCCTCGGCCTGGCGCGCAAACTCGATAATCAGAATCGCATTTTTCGCCGCTAGCCCGATAAGGACTACAAAGCCAATCTGCACCAGGATATTCATATCCAGACCGCGTAGCATAACGCCGGTAAGCGATGCCAGCAGCGACATAGGCACGATCAGGATAACTGCCAGCGGCAGAGTGAGGCTTTCGTACTGCGCCGCAAGCAATAGAAAGACAAACACTACAGCCAGCGAAAACGCGATCACTGCGGTACCCGATGCATTGCGTTCCTGTAGAGCAAGCTCAGTCCATTCGAAGCTCATTCCCGGCGCCATCGTCGAACGTGCCAGCGCTTCCACCGTGTCCAGCGCATCTCCGGTTGAAAAGCCATCGACCACATTGCCCTGCACTGCGGCGGCGGGATAGAGGTTATAGCGAGCAACACGGCTGGGGCCGGTAATATCCTTGAAGGTTGCAACAGTCCCTATCGGCACCATATTGCCGTCGTTGTTACGCGTGCGCAGGCGTCCGATATCAGCCGCCGATTTACGGTACTCATCTTCGGCCTGTGCGGTTACGCGAAACGTGCGTCCAAATGCGTTGAAATCATTGACATAGGCTGAACCCAGATACACTTCGAGGGTTGCAAACAGGTCTTCAATATTCACGCCAAGTTGTTCGGCCTTTTCACGATCGATATCGGTGAATAGCTGTGGCGTTTTGGTATCGAAAGTCGTGAACACCGATGTCGCTGCAGCAGAGTTGTTGGCAGCTGTAGCTAAAGCCTGAGCCTGTGCCTCGATGGCTTCAAAACCCAGGCCCGCGCGGTCCTGTACATAGCCCTTGAAGCCACCCGCATTGCCGATACCCTGCACCGACGGCGGCGGTATTACCATGACGCGCGCGTCCTGGTAGCGACCAAAGGTACTACGCAGATCATCCACGATGCGATTACGATCAAACCCCTCTTTCACCCGCGGTCCGATATCAGACAGCGTGAAGAATACCGTCGCGCTGTTGGACGATGTCGTACGGGTTGCACCATTGAGCCCGGCGAATGCCGCTGCATGCTCGACATGCTCATGGGCTAAACCATCAGCGATCACCCGATCCATAACACGTTCGGTCCGTGTCAGTGATGCGCCCGGTGGTAACTGCACGACGGTAATCAGGTAGTTTTGATCAACAGCGGGCACAAACCCACGCGAGACGTGATTGAACTGGAAACCGGCGAGTGCAATCAGGCCCACATAGACAACCATCATCGCCACAGTGAGTCGCGCCAGCTTTCGTACCAGTGCGGCGTATCTATTGGCTGTTGCGTCAAAGCCTGCGTTAAACAGGCTGAACAGCCTATCGAAGGGCCGCTGCCATGCTTTTCTGTTGACAGCCTCACTCCTCGGTTTTAGCAGGAGCGCCGCAAGTGCAGGTGACAAAGTCAGTGAGACGCCGGCAGAAATTATTGTGGCCGAGGCAATCGTGATAGCAAACTGTCGATAGAATTCGCCAGAAATTCCGTCGAGGAATGCAGTTGGAATAAACACCGCTGAAAGCACCAACGCAATCGCGACCAGCGCTCCGCCGACCTCATCCATAGTCGCGTGAGCCGCGTCCAGCGGCGTTAAACCCTCGTGAATCTTGCGCTCCACGTTCTCGACCACGACGATAGCATCATCAACGACTATGCCTATTGCAAGCACCAGACCAAACAGCGAGAGATTGTTTAATGAAAAACCAAACGCCTGCATTACAGCGAAGGTACCGACCAGAGAAATGGGAATTGCCAATATCGGTATCAGCGAAGCGCGCAGGCTTTGCAGAAACACAAACACCACCAGAGAGACCAGCAATACGGCCTCGAAGATGGTCTTTTCCACCTCATCGATTGTCTCAGCCACAAATTGGGTAGGATTCCAGATCACGGTATAGGCCAGGCCCTCGGGAAAGTCCTGCGACATCTCATCAAGTGTCGCGAGAAGCCTATCGGCAGTTTCCAATGCATTAGAGCCAGGTCGCTGGGTGATTCGCATACCCAATGCGGGAGACTGATCCAATCGAGCGTTGGTGTTGTAGTCGCGCGCCCCGAGCTCTACCCGGGCAACGTCGCGCAAGCGAACCTTGCGACCACCCTCCCCTGTTTTCACCACAATATCTTCAAACGCTTCGCGGTCCGTAAATCGCCCCTGCGTCTGCACGCTGACCTCAAAGGCGCCCTGCGTATTGGTCGGAGGGGCATCGAGCACACCGCCAGCGACTTCAACATTGTTTCGTCGCAGCGCGTTGACGATATCGCTGCCAGTCAATCCAAGGCTTGCCGCCCTATCCGGGTCAATCCACACTCGCATGGAAAGTTCGCGGAAGCCAAAAGACAGAATTTGGCCGATGCCTTCAATACGCTGCAGGCGATCACGCATCTGCAGACGCATGTAGTTGGATATATATAACTGATCGCGACTCTGATCCGGCGAGTACAGATGGACAACCATCAGTGCCTCGGGATTGGATTTCACTGTCGAGACCCCCAGGCGACGAACGGCCTCCGGCAGGCGTGGCTCGGCCAGCGCGACACGGTTTTGTACCAATACCTGCGCGGTATCCAGATCCGTACCTGGCTCGAACGTCACGGTGATACGTGCAGTGCCGGCCGCAGTCGATTCGGAGCTGATATACAACATACCTTCAACGCCATTGATTTCCTCTTCAATGGTGGCGGCAACTGTTTCGCTTATTGTCTCCGCTGATGCGCCAGGGTAAGAGGCACTCACCTGAATTGTCGGGGGGGCAATATCAGGATACTGGCCTACAGATAAGCCCGAGTAGGCGATTGCGCCTACCAGAACAACCAGCACCCAAATAACGCTCGCGAATATCGGTCTGCGGATAAAGAAGTGGGGGAATTGCATAGCTCTGCTCTCTGTGCCGGTCGGTTTAGCGCAGTGTCAGCAGTGCGGACGGCTCTGCAGGAATCGGTGTAACTGGCATTTGATCACGGACAAATTGCGTACCACCGACAATGATACGGTCCCGTGCTTCTAAACCAGAACGCACAATGCGTTCGCCATCCTTTGCGGGACCCAGCTCTATCGGACGTCGCTGAGCAATATCATCAGTGCCCACCACCCAAACAAACTTCTGCGCCTGATCCGTCTGCACCGCTGTATCCGGTATCAATACGACATCGTGTTTACCCGACCCCAATAATTGCAGCCGGCCAAACATACCCGGGGAAAACAGGTCATCGGGATTGTTCAGTGTCGCCCGGCCACGCATCGTACCCGTGGAGCGATCCAGTTGGTTATCAACAAACGTCAGCAGGCCCTCATGGGTATAGGATTCTTCATCCATCAATTTCACCCTGACCGGATGCTGGGCATAGCGCCCACTTATCCGACTGCCCTGCTGCGCCAGGCGAAGATACTTCAGATACTCAGCTTCGCTGGCAGTGAATTCAAAATATATCGGGTCGGTAGATACCTGTGTGGTCAACAATGTGCCGCCGTCAGCACCACCGACTATCAGGTTACCGACGCTCACGTAATTATCCGAGACGCGGCCGGTGATGGGGGCCCGCACTTCAGTAAATTCCAGATTTAGTTCAGCCTGTGTGACACTGGCTTGAGCCGCAGCGCGATCAGCCGCCGCCTGCTGCATGGCCTGCTCGCGCCTGTCACCTTCTTCCTGGCTCAACGCGCGCTGTTTAACGAGCTCTTTACCGCGTTCCGCCTCTGATTTGGCATAGTGATAAGCGGCTGTGGCATGGTCGAGCGCCGCGTTTGCCGCGGCGAGTTCCGCAGCAAATGGGCGCGGGTCAATGCGGAACAAAAGATCGCCCGCTTCGACAACCTCACCTGAAGTAAACGCAACCTCGGTAAGATATCCCGATACACGGGCACGAACTTCAACATCATCTACCGCTTCAAAACGCCCTGTATATTCGTCCCACTCGACAATTTTCTTGACTGTGGGGTTCGCGACTGTGACGGCCTGAACAGCCTCCTCCGCTTGTTCACCGGCTATCACCGGCGGAATATTCAGGCGATTTACCACGATAAACCCAAGTCCAACCACAACGGCAATACCCGTGATTATGGATGTCGTGGGGGATTTGCGTGCCCGACCGGTCATGCTGACGTCTCCAGAATAGAACTGCGCCGGCGCCAATACCGAGATAGAGATCGGATTGGGCACCTGTTTATACCATTCGGTATAGACTACAGTTATATGGAACGATCAGTCAATACATTTGCATATAGCTGTATACTGCGGCTACTAGCTGAAAATGCTCTAACGCAAATTATTGTAGGTTATTATAAGGAAGTTCAGCGTATATCCTACTCGAAATTTTGTTTGTACCATATGGTATATACATGCTATGTTTTCGACACAACCTATAACAGAGAGGCGCCATCAAGATGCCCTGGGAAAAATCGTTCGACGAAGAAGTCACCCTGGAAAAGGCTATGCACGTTTTCTGGGAGAAAGGCTTCGACTCCGCTTCAATCGCTGATCTTCTGGACAGAACGGGTATAAATCGAGGCAGTCTCTACAACACTTTTGGCGGTAAACAGGCGCTGTTTGTCAAAGCACTGCTGAAATATGATCAGGATAAACGTCGCACAGCGCTTGCAGAACTCGAAGCGCTGGATGACCCACAGCGGGCAGTAGGCGAGTTCTTCGACAATATGGTTGCAGTGACCATCGAAGACCCAGAACGCAAAGGCTGCTTTCTGTTTAATACGGTATTGGAATGCCCCACGCATGAGCCCGAAGTGAACGAAATCGTTGCCAATGGGCTGAGAGAAATTGAAGCATTCTTTCGGCGCTGTATTGAAGTGGCACAGGCCCGTGATGACATCCCCAAAAGTGTGGATCCCAGCGCCAAAGCCAAAGCACTGCTGGCGCTGGCACTGGCAATCCGGGTACTTGGGCGAAGCCCCTATTGCGACGAAGGGTTACAGACAATTGCCAATGAGGCAAAGGCCCTGATTAGTAGCTCCTAACACACAGGAGCCACATTCTGCAGTCTTCTGCTAGCCTCCTCCGCGAGACACGGGGATCAATGCACCCGAGATCGACCGAGCCGCCGCAGATGCCAGAAACAGAATCACATCCGCTATTGCCTCAGGTTTGACCCAATTACTGGTATCGGCATCGGGCATATCTGAGCGATTGGTTGGTGTGTCGATAATGCTGGGTAGAATCGCATTTGCTGTCACTGTGGTTCCCGCAAGCTCTGCCGCAAGCGCTTCCGTCAACCGGTGAACACCTGACTTGGATGCTGCATATGCGCCCAGCCCGGCACCGGCATGTATCGCACCACCGGCACCAATATTGATAATCCTGCCCGCCTCGCTGCTGCGCAACGCCGCCAGTGATGCCTTGCTGATCGTGGCAGCAGTTACCACATTCATTGTGAACATACGTTGCCAGGTGTCCAGGCTCCCGTCATCCAGAGTCTCCCATGCAAAGCCACCGGCTATATTGACCAGCACATCGACTCCTCCTGCATTTGCACATATATCGGCCAGTACTTTGTCACAGGCCGCCGCATCAGAAAGATCAACGCCGGGGTAATCCCAGCCATCGGGGTTGTTATCAGGTGCCGCAGGAGCAAAATCGACTCTTGAGACCTTATGCCCCTGATCTGCAAACGCTTTAGCCACTGCCCTACCCAGCGCTCCAAACCCACCTGTTACAACAATACTTCTACTGTCCATCCAAAATCTCCAGTGTGTTTTTATATCTACATTGCCTGTGCATCAAATATCGCCAGACATTTACCGATCGCCATGATAAAGCAGGGGCCAGTCAGTATCGACTAAAACTCCGGCAATAGCTGCGGCGGCCCAATGAGTGTCTGAGCGGCGAGTAGGCTGTTACCGCTGATAGGCGCACTGGGCTAACGGCTGTGTGGCATCTGCACCGGCCCAACGGGCTATCGGAACAGCCGAAACCGAGTTCTTCGGAGAACCTTCAACCACCTTATCGCTGTACACCAAATACACGATGACATTGCGCTTGGGATCGCAATAGCGCAGCACCTTCAGTTTCTTGAATATTAGCGAGCGCCGCTCCCTGAATACAAGCTCTCCCATTTTGAAAGGCTCTTTGATGACAATCGGGCCCACTTGTTGGCAATCGAGCGAAGCGTCAGACGTATCCTCTGCAAGCCCGATAGCGCCACTGTAACCGCCGATTTGCGCCCTGCTTAAATAACAGGCAACACCCTCTACCTTGTCATCGTCAAACACATCCAGGGTGATGGAGTCATCCGGCGACAATGCTCGCCATTTGGTGTCAACACTGCCCAGCTCCTCTGCCAGAACAAAAGCTGATGACAACAGCAGCACACAAGAAAGTAACAGCGGATAAAGTTTCATCGTTGTCAAACCAGTTAAGGATTCAGTTAATACAAAGTGATACAGAAGCGGTTGTGAGTCAACGTGTACCGCCGTGACGCTGGCAGAGATAGGGTGCGGATTCATATTGAACAGGCTATCTGCATGGCCTCATCGGTCGCCTTGCGAATCAATCCTAATTCTGTGCAATCTCCTATCGCGTGCACCTGCGGCGCCAGTTCCTTAACACTGTCGAACAGCGCTATCGCGGGCACCGGCTCCCCTGCCAAAATAACGGAATCTGCAGGGATCGTTCGCAGTGCACCCTGCGCGGTGCGATAGTTCACTGCAGCGGCCAGAATGTTTTCACAAACCACTTCTGTATTGATGCTGACGCCTAAATGATCGAGTCGATCCATGTGCTCTGCGCGACGTTTGGGGCCAATTTCCATCGCAATGCGTTTCCCCTGTTCCAATATACTGACCCTGCGGCCGCGTTTGGCCAGAAACTCGGCAAGTTCTATTGCTGCCAGGTCAGCGCCAACTATCACAATATCCTTGCCCAGTGGCATCCACAACTGTGTAATACTTCTCAGCAGTGCCGGCGTGAGGTGCGGGCTGGTAAAGCGCATGAACATCTCAGCGGCCGCGCGCAGCGCATCTGGCAACATAGAGAAATCCTCGCGCAGGGCTTTTCCCTCGACCACGCGCCGCAGTTGCGCTCCACTGAATACATGGGCCTGCTGCGCTCCCGAAATAGCAGGCGTTGCGATATTAGCGCCAGTTGCAACGACGATAACATCCGGATTCAAATTGCGTATCACCGCTGGCGTCGCCTCGACGCCGAGGCGAACATCTATCCCGGATGCGCGTACCTGCCGCTGCAACCAGTGAAAAAATGGCTCGTTGTCCGAATGCACCGTAGCGGCGAGTAACATCGACCCACCGAGACGTTTTTGCCTCTCCAGTAAAGTCACATAGTGCCCACGCAGATCCGCCACGCGCGCAGCCTCCATACCAGCGGGCCCAGCCCCTACAATCACCACGCGCTTGCGCTGCTCTGCCTTCGTCATGCTTCGAGAGTGCTCACGACCTGCGGCGGCATTAACCGCGCAGCTCAGGTTCTGATCCGTCATCATGCTATCGATACAGGTTTCGCAGGAAATACAGCGGCGGATATCCTGACTGCGTCCCGCCTTTGCCTTTGCCGGCCACTGTGGGTCGGCGAGAAAGGGGCGCCCCATCGCGATGAGGTCTGCACTGCCCTCGCGCAAAATCTGCTCGGCGAGCTCGGGCGTATGAATGCGCCCAACCACCATTACCGGCACATCGACAACCTGTTTAATTGCTCGGGCTGCAGTGACATTTGCGCCATCGGGGTAATCACTGCCCATCACCATCTGGCTAACCAGGCCGTCTGTACTGCCGCCGCTGATACGAAAAGCGTCTGCCCCGGCATCTACCAACAACTGGGCCAATGCTTGTGACTCGTTGCTTTCGCGACCACCGGGAGAACGCTCATAGCCGGACAGACTCACCGTAATAGGAAATTCTTTGCCCACCGCTGCACGCACGGCGCCAAGTGTCTCCAGCAACAAACGCGCCCTGCCGGCCAGACGCTTTCCGCCATATTCGTCCGAGCGGGCATTGCGCAATGGCGACAAGAACGAACCCAACAGCATATAGACATGCGCAGCATGCAGTTCCATACCATCGTAACCTGCCGCCTTTGCACGCACGGCGGCCTCTGCATACTGTTCTATCACACCCGGAATCTCATCGAGTTCCAGTGGTCGGCAGGACTGAAACGCCGCAGGATTCACGTTGACGCTAGGGCCGAACCCCGGCTTGCCTTCAAAAAACGGTGCCAGCGATTCCGGGCCTGGGTGGGTGATCTGCGGTTGAATTTTCACACCGTGCCGATGGGCCAGATCAGTGATTTCCCTGTGCAGGGGGATAAACCGATCTTCGGCAAGGCTTAGCGAATGAGGCTGGTAACGGTGATCCAATGCCACTGAACACACTTCCAGTGTCATCAGGCCTACACCGCCTCGCGCCCTCGCTTGGAGATAGGCCAGAAGGCGCTCCGACGGTTCCTGCTCAGCTGTGCCGTAATTGGTCGTCATCGGCGACATGACGATACGATTCGCCAACTGCATCGAACCGATGCTAATTGGCGCGAACAGCCTGTCAAAAGGCATCAGCCTTTCTCCCACAAACCGAAACGCTCCATCATTGTCTTGAAACGCTCCATCGATCGAATTTTCACGTCCAGTTGTGTGTGATCCTCGCCCTCTTCCACCCAGAAAGCGCGCCCCCAGGGAGACGGCGTCCACGGCAGGACGCTGGCGTGGTAAGTGCCAGCAGGGTCCAGCGAATTGATAAATTCGGGCGTGTACATTTCCATCGCACTAATGAGCACATCGAAGGGCTTGTCATAACGGCCATTCTTTTTGCGTAGTTCAAACAGCGAATCAATCACCTCTTTCATCGCCTCGTTACCCAGTGGCACGCCCAACCAACCGTCATTCTCTGCCGCTCTGCGCAGGGCGGCCTTACTTTTTCCGCCCACCCAAACCGGTACAGGCTGACTCGGTACGGGGGACATAATTACGTCTTTGAAATCGAAAAATTCACCGCTGTAACTGACAACCTCACCAGAGTTAAGTGCGCGCACCGCTGCTATCACCTCATCGAGACGTCGCCCGCGTGAGGAAAAGTCCACACCCGCCAGATCGAACTCCTCCTTCAGCCAACCTGCGGACACCCCACACGCGACACGGTTTCCCGTCAAAATGGCTGCGGCACTGGTAGCGCGCGAGACGGTGAATGGATCGCGCAGTGCAGCCAGGTAAATATTGGTCGCCATACGCAAACGCGTCGTTGCAACGCCCATGGCTGTGAGTGTTATCCACGGGTCCATCCAGGGGTTGGTATTGGGCCACCAAACCTTGCCATCGTCAGTGTACGGATAAGGTGTTGCAGGCACAGCGGGATAGGCCAGATGATCCGGTAATGTTATGCCCTCGTAGCCCAGTTCCTCCGCTTTCTGGGCGATGGCGATAAATTGGTCAACCTCAACGGTGTTGACCAGTGAAATCCAGTACTTCATAACAATCTCCTCAGAATATCCAGACTATTTCAGTGAACACGCCGCGAGTAGTGAACAACACCGCAAAGGTAGATCACTGCGCGAAGCTCGCGCTGCGCATCGTGTGTAAAGCCAGCCATGATCTGGCGTTGCTTGAGTGGAACAGCACCGCCACTGGCAAATATCCGCGGTGGTAACAGGGTACTTATGATGAAGTTGTCCGATGCATTATTCAGCGAATATTTTTATTGTCTTCGATAATACGCTTATCGGCTTCAATGATATGCCTTTGTCCGAGCCCTGCAAAGCTTATCCGGCACGCGTTGCCCGTCTTTCCTCGTGTGCTGTTTACTATGTTAGGCTAACGGGCAAATTTCGTTGGCGTGATACTGATAGAGGCTGTCAAACATGGGCTTATGTTCTACTGCTGTTAGCCGTTGTTTTTGCCTTCTATCAATCAGCGTCCTGCTGGGCGCGTGCTCTTCGCAAGGCCCCGACATGATCTTTTTCGGCGGCCCGGTTCTGACGGTAAATAGTCAGAATGAGGTGGCCAGTGCGCTTGCCATCGAAAACGGATTGATTGTTGCGGTCGGCAGCGACAGCGACATCCTGGCGCTGCAAGCGGATCATACTGAAGTAATCGATCTACAGGGCAAAACCCTGATGCCGGGCTTTATTGGCGCCCACGAGCACCCGACGTTGACAGCTGTATTCGCCGGCGCCACCGACCTTTCCGGTTTCACCCATAAAAACAATCGCCAGGTGTGGGAGGCATTACGCACGGCCGTGGCCACTGCGGACGCGGGTGATTGGATCTACGCTGGCGGGCTCGACCCCATTCTCACCCGTGATCTTAAAATGCCCACACGTAAATTCCTTGATGAGATCGCCCCGCAAAACCCGCTGGTTATCGTATCCCAGACACTGCATTCGTTCTGGGCCAACACGGCGGCATTTGCAGCAGCGGGGATCAACAAGCACACACCTGACCCGGGCCCCGGCGCCTATTATGAACGCGACAGTTCAGGTGAGTTAACAGGTTTTGTTGCTGAAAGTCTGGCGGCCACGCCGTTGCTGAAAACGCTGAAGTCTCCCTGGCAGCTTCTGGATCGTTACGAGGCGGCACTCGATCAATTACAGGCAAACGGCTTTACCAGTGTGGCATCACTTGGCCACAACGTACCGCCGCTGATGGCACGTTTTGCCTCCTCCAAGGGTTTTCAGCCGCGCATTCGCCAGTTTTTCTACCTGGTGGAAGACGAACTCAACTACTTACCTGACTCACCCGATACCGACAACGCCTACTTCCGTGTACTGGGCGTCAAGCTCTGGCACGATGGCTCGCCCTATACAGGAAGCATGTACACCGCTTCGCCCTACCTCGACAGCGCACTAAACAACACGCTCGGGATCCCCGCCGGCAGTCACGGCGCACCGATGTTCAGCACGACGGCCCTGCAGGAAAAAGTTCGTACCTACAGCGATGCTGGTTGGCAAATTGCGATTCACAGCCAGGGGGATGCATCACTGCGCGAGGTCACTCTATCGCTGGACGCCGTGGGAGAACTCCCCGGAGAACTACCCGTTGTGCGCATTGAACATGCTGTTGAGCTGCCCATCGACCAGATCCCCGCACTGGCAAAGCAGAACACCACCGTGTCGTTTCACATCAACCATATTCTGTACTACGGCGATGCCCTGCAACAATCGATCATAGGTGAGCGCATGGCACAGAACGTGCTGCCTGTGCAGACTGCATTTGCACAAGGCCTGCAACCCACCCTGCACGCCGACAGCCCGATGTTCCCGGCACAACCCTTTAGCCTGATGCAGACCGCCGTCACCCGGGCGACCAGTTCAGGCAAGCGCTTGAATCCCGACGAGGCGATAACTATTGAGCAGGCTGTGCGCGCTATGACCATCAACGGCGCGCGCCAACTGCGAATTGCTGACGAGGCCGGTAGCCTCGAAGCCGGTAAATGGGCAGACCTGCTGATAGTTAACCGCAACCCCTACGACACACCCATTCATGAAATCGATCGAATCAAGGTCTTGGCCGTACTACTCAATGGTCGAGTCACGTTTGGTACGCTCTGATACAGGCAATACCAAACCCTGACTCATGCCTTATCCAGCTCGGCAGCACGCGGTTTATGACCGTCTGTCAGGTGGGTCAGTATTTCGCCGGCCAGTGTCTCGCCTGCCAGTGAATAGGCTCTGCCAAAGCCTTTTACGTAACGCCCGCCCTTGGGCACCAGACGAAACATTTTGAAATCCTCAAGCTTGCTCAGATTGGCAGAACGCGAGCCCAGACGTGACGTCAGACACTGCAGAGCCACCCGCCACTCCTCTGAGTTGTAAGCCAATAACTGCGCCTGTACCGAATAGTTCACACGAATCCTTGCGAACAGTTCATCAGCCGAGCCTTCATCTTCAACCACCAGCACCGAGGCCCGCGCGTCGCGCTGTAAGTTGGAGCCGTGCGTGGCGATTTCACTGAGCAAGACATAGAGGCAGTCTTCACCTATGCCAAAGGGAGCATAGGATGCAAACGGAGCACCATCGGCACCGAGAGTGGCCAGATGCAGGCTTTTTCGCGAGTGAATAAAATCCATTACCTCGTCACTGAGGCGGGTTTGCATTGCTTTGTTTTTCACAATCAGTTCCTTATATAACGTCTACCGACAGTCCGTCGCGAATGGCATGAAATTTTTGTAGCTGGCCGGGATATACCGCACCGCTGGAATCTCTGCCGAGGAAAACCTTGAACAACACCGCTTGCTGATCATCCTGGAAAACGAAGGCGTAGCTATCGCGGCCACGATGCTGCCTTTCCTGAAATGCGATATGGTCAATGGCGTCGAGGCGAATATGTCCGTGAAAACCCGGCGTCGCTCCAGCGAGATTATAGTAGCCCTCACCGACAGCGCCGGGGGGAAACGGCCCTTTGAATTCAAACACGCAGCCGCCATGTTGCACGATGGTTGTCGTCGGCCCCCACTGCGATAAAGTGCGTAGCAAGGACTCGGCCTGACTCCCCGCCAGACTGTTGTTTGCGTCTATAGTCATTCCATTTCTCCCTAGAATTGATAACGCGCAGAGACCACCACTTCACGACCGGCTTCATAGAGCTCTTCCCAGGCTCGACGGTAATACTTGTCCTCAAGATTATTCACGTTGAGGTCAAAGCGTAGATTGGACATCGATTCAGGCGACCAGCTGGCGTAGAGATCGGTGACGCCGTAGCTGTCGTAGGTGGTATCGCTGGTATTCTCCTCATATTGGGTACGATTCTGGTTGTCCGCATAGGTGTACCGTACCCCTGTCATCAGATTAAGCGAGGAGAACTTATATGCCAGATCCAGTTTCAGAGTATCCGCCGGTATGTTGGTAATGTCTTCGTTGGTGTCATCATCTTCACCGCGCACCAGGCCATAACTCGCCCTAAAGGACAAACCGCCGCGTAAATAGGCTGCAGAAATTTCTCCGCCGGTGAGTGTGGCCTCGTCCACATTAACCCAAGTGGTATAGCCGCCATCCATCACCGGGAGGAAAAAGGGCCCGACAACAATTTGCTCGATAAAATTGTCCACCTTGTTTTCAAATACGGACATTTCGACGTGGATGACATCGGCGCCCGCAATGTCGGCAAAAGCCATTTTGGCGCTCATTTCAATATTGGAAGCCTTCTCCGGTTCGAGATCAGGATTGGGCAGAAAACCATTACAGAACCCCGGCGAAATACAAAAATGGAAACCGGTGCTGTACAACTCCTCTGCACCCGGAGCGCGGAAGGCGCGGTCATACCGCACGCTTAGTAACAGCCAATCCACGGCATCCCATACGATCGCCGCTGAAGGTGATGTGGCACTATCACTGGTGTTTGAATTGAGATCGCTCACATCGGTTTCAAAATCGTCGTAGCGCACGCCCAGTTCCAGATTCCAGTCTGTGACAAGCGGCATCGACGCCAACACGTAGGCACCCCAAACGGTAGTTTCAGCATCAGGTGGTACCGGTCTATCCTGGCCACCGCGATCAGCGTTGAATTTTTCGCGGTAACTGTCGATACCGTACATCAATTGCACACTGCCAAATTCCGAGAGATTGGATACATTGAATCCGAGGACATCCAGTTTGGTAGCATCATCACGGCCATCGGATTTCCGCGTTTCATCCATCTTGACGCGATTGGCATAAGCCAATGCCTCCACATTGACCAGCTCCGAGTCGCCATCAAAACTGTAGGCCAGATTCACATTGTCTGTGGTCTGCTTGCGATCGATCAGGAAGTTACTGCTGTCGTCGGCCGCAGCTGTTGCATTGGTAGGCACAGAACCGTCCCAGTCAGCGTGGCGATAGATCAGCTCAAGTGCCTGCCTGTCGGTCAATTGCCAATTCAGTTTGGCCAGCCCCCCCTGGGAATTAGAACCCGATCCAAGTAATGTGTCGCCGTTGCCCAGCTCGATATCGTCGCTGTCCCGATAGTAACCACTGATCAGTCCGCTGACAGAGCCAGAAGCACCTGCGAGTAAGCCTGTCGAAGTACTACCATCGTTGTTGTCGTCGTACCCCGTTTTGATGAAGCCTCCGAAAGCGTCCTCATCTGACAGCACATCTTTCGCCGTGATGGTGTTCTGTGCCACCAAACCACCGACGGCACCCGAGCCCCAGAGACTGCTCGATGGCCCTCGAACGGCCTCTACGCTGCGCAACAACTCGGGGTCAAGGAAATAACTGGGGCGGTGCCCCGATTCAAAACTTTGCCGGGCGCCATCTACTGTCTGCAGTACCTTGTTTCCTTGCAAGCCCCGGATATTGACAGACTGGGTAGACGCGCGCGGGCCTCCCGAAATGTTGATATTTGGCTCAAAAGCCAGTACCTGTGGCACCGATTGTGGCTGGATACTCTCTATTTCATCGCGCCCCACTACCGCGATGCTGCGCCCTATTTCACTTAGCGGCTTTTCCAGCCGGGTTGCCGTCACGATCACTGTTTCCACGGCTTGTTTATCGTTTCTACTGTCAGATTCCGCCGTCCACGCACCAGGCGCTAACACCGTCAGCACCGCCGCCGATACCAAAACGATTTCCCTGACATATTCATCACCCGTTCTGCGCACGCTTCTGTCTCCCCATTAGGTTTATTTGGTATCCAATGAAGCGCACTCTAGCAATCGCAAACTCAAATGTAAACGATAATGATTCGTATTGTGTTTTTGATTTGTCGGTAATATGATGCCGGACCAGCACAGCATGACGGCTGTAAGACAACCCCTGCGAAATGGAGAACCAACAGAATGCAATGCACTAAGACTCTGGTACTGACAGTGACTACCCTGCTCTGTTTGTTCAACCTGCCCTCTCACGCCGAGACACGCATCGTGAGCACCGATGCCGCGGTGACGCAGATTATTTTTGCACTGGCTATGGACGATGCACTCGCCGGAGTCGATGTGACCAGTACTCTGCCCCCCGGCTACCGTGAGATACCAGTGGTAGGCTACCACCGCGCCCTCTCTCCCGAAGGCTTACTTGCACTAAACCCCACGCTAGTGATCGGTTCTGAGCATATAGGGCCGGCAAAAATACTCAGTACGCTTGACTCGGCGGGCATACCCCTACTGCAATTGCCCACTGCAAACACTATCGAAGACCTTAAGCAGAATATTGCCAGTATCGCCGAAGCGATGGGAGACGTTAGCAAAGCGGAATCCACACTGGCCGAACTGGACCAACAGAGGTCGATACTGGCCGCTGCGCCGCTATCGGAGGCACGTATCGCATTCGTGCTCGCTGTGGAACCGGGCAAGCTGCGCATAGCCGGCAACGGTACATCCGGTGATGCGTTTATCACACTGCTGGGGGCAGACAATATCGCCGACTTTGATGCTTACCGCACGGTGTCAGCTGAAGCCATTCTGGATCTGGCTCCCACCGTTATCCTGGTAGCGGGACACGAGGGCGCTACACCGGCGCGCCTGCTCGAACTCAATTCAATCCTGCGACATAGCCAGGCTGCGAAATCAGGCCTGATACTGCCGGTGGAGGCGGCTAATCTCGTCGCCGGACTGAGTCCCAAAGCCGTGGTGGATGCTGTGGTGCTCACTGAGTCTATTGCGCGCCAACCGGTGAGATAACCATGCGTGCTATGTCGATTTCCAGCGCAGTTGCCCTAGGTATACTGCTGTTTTTTGTCGCTCTGACGTCACTCACCCAGGGCGCAATGACTATTCCTCTGCACGACAGCCTGCTGACGCTGACCGATGCCGTTCTCGGCAGTAGCGCTGCGGAACTGGCGGACTACCAGCGTGCGGTAATTCTGGAACTGCGCCTGCCGCGCACTTTGCTGGCTATTTTTTTCGGGGCGATCCTGGCTCAGAGTGGTGCTGCGATGCAGGGGCTGTTCCGCAACCCACTGGCAGATCCGGGCATTATTGGTGTCTCTGCAGGTGCGGCCGTCGGCGCGGTGTTGGCAATCTACCTTTCCACGCCACAGCAGAGCTGGTGGGCTGTGCCCCTGGGGGCATTTGCGGCAGGACTGGGTACCAGTTTACTTATCTACAAACTGGCGCAGGGCGCTAATGGCACCTCAGTATTTATCCTGCTGTTGGCGGGTATTGCGATATCGGCCATGGCTGGCGCCCTGATCGGCGTTGTCACCTACCTTTCTGACGATACCCGCCTGCGGGACCTCAGCCTGTGGCAGATGGGTTCACTGGCATCAGCGGATAGCACGCGCGTATGGATTGCGGCCGGTGCTTTTGCACTGCTGGCGCTGCGCCTGCAGAAACACGCCGCTGCATTGAATACGCTGCTACTGGGCGAGCCCGAGGCGCGACACCTCGGTATCAATGTTGAAGCGCTGAAACGGGAGCTTATTGTGCTGGTTGCGCTGGGCGTGGGACTGGCAGTTTCTGCGGCGGGCATCATCGGTTTTGTCGGTCTGGTTGTACCGCATTTTATCCGCATGCTGGCGGGTCCCAGCCACCACAGTCTATTACCGCTGTCGGCACTCTGTGGCGGCCTGCTGCTACTGGTAGCCGATATCGGTGCGCGCCTGTTACTGGCCCCCGCTGAGCTTCCGGTAGGCATACTGACGGCACTGCTGGGTGGCCCATTCTTCGTACTGCTGCTGGTACAGCAACGACAAAAGGTATAACACCATGCTGGAAGTGACGGCGTTGCAGTTACAGCGCGGCAATAATTTCGCACTGGATATTCGGCACTGGCAAGCCCTGCCGGGTGAAGTCCACGCGATACTGGGAACAAATGGCGCGGGTAAATCCACCCTGCTGAAATTATTGAGTGGCGAAGAAGCATCACCCGGGAATGTGCTGCTACACCACACACCTCTGCAAAGTTGGCCTTCGATGGAACGTGCGCGCCATCTCGGTGTGCTGCCGCAGTCGAACAACCTGAGTTTTGCGTTCAGCGCCGAGGAAGTTGTCTCGCTTGGCCTTACGCCACTGACGCTGGGGTGGCGTCAAGGCAGACAAACTGTACACGCCATGATGCGCGCAACCAACTGCGCCCACCTCGGCAAAGCCAAATACCCGGCCCTCTCCGGCGGCGAGCAACAGCGCGTACATCTGGCCAGGGTGTTGGTACAACTGAGCCAGGCGGAACGGGAACCGGTACTCCTACTGGACGAACCAACCTCCGCCCAGGACCTTGGACAACAGCACAGACTGATGGAACTTGCCGGAGAGCTCGCTCGCTCGCAACATTTTTGCATCGTGGCCATTCTGCACGATCTCAACCTCGCACTGCGCTACGCCGATCATTGCATGCTGCTCGATCAGGGACAGGCAGTAGCGGTGGGAACACCCAATGAGGTAGTAAACGGTGTCAATATCGAGCGTTACTGGGGGTACTCTGCGCAGGTACTGACTTCCGAATGTGGCAGGACTGTGATTTCATAAATCGGCCAGGGGTGCCATGCAGTGATTGGCACAAGCGGCGAAAGCGCGTTTGGAACGTGCCTTGATATGACCGTCCTATTCGGTAGTTTCCGGCGGATAGAACTCAATTTTTGCAGGGGCCGGTGACGGTTTGAACTCGGTTTCATCCATCATAGCCAGAGCGCGTGCACGATCCTTCGGCGTGAAGGTGCCGGTTGTCAGGCAGAACTCAACCGTATTGCCGTTCGGATCTTTTGTGTAAACCGAATGGCACCAGTTATGGTCAATCTCCAGCACCTCCAGCCCCGCAGCCGTCCATCGACCGCGCCAGGCATTAAGTTCCTCGGCCGTATTAACACTGAAAGAATAATGATTGGTCGCCGGGGGCAAGTTAGCGGCTTTGTTCAAATCATAAATATGATGTTCTACACCGGGCACATCGCGCAGTTCCCAGAAAGCGATGAATTTTGAATCATCGCCGTTGATACGGTAAAAAAAATGCTTGCCCCAGCCACCGCCGGGAATAGGAGCAACTTCAACCTTCACCAATTCGAAGCCCATAATCTCCTCGTAAAAATGGTGGGTGGCTTTCATGTCTTTTGCCGCCAACGCAAGGTGATGATAGCCCATTGTCCGCTTCCTCTATCGTAAATTACTTGTCCGTATCGACCATCGACATCACGTCGGACGAGACGCCCTCACCCGCCGGGATTTCGACACAGGGATCATCCTTGTCGTCATATTCAAGACGCAGCGCCCGGCTCATAACAGCGTGCATCATGTACGTGCAGGTGATGTAGGTGAATTCCAGGATCTCTTCATCCGACAGGTGCTTTTTAAGTTCATCAAACAGCGCCTCAGGCACACGGCCGCGCTCTAGCACGAGGCAATCGGTATAGGCCAGCAAGGCCCTTTGTACCGCGTCAAAGCAGGTAGCGACGGGCCAGTTTGGAATGGCCTCAATCTGCTCTTCGCTCATACCTACGTCACGGCAGGCCTTACAGTGTTGTGAGAATACGAATTGTGAACCAACGGTATAGCCAGCACGAATCTGCCCAAGTTCACGCAATATCGGAGCAATCTTACGAGCGGGGTCGCGATAAAAGCGAAAGCCATCCGTGGTGTGATTGAACGCCTCGGGCACAATGTTGAACACGGTCCACCAATTGCCCGGCGTACCGGTTTCTGTTCCCGGTTCCGTCAATGGGTCACGATCACCAAACAGCATGTCAAAAATTGCATTGGCATATGGATTACCCGCCTCCCGGCCAGCCTCTTTTAAACGCGGCATTTACCTACCCTCAGTCGCAAGCCCTGCTAATTATTTTCCTTGATCATGTGTGAAATACGGGGACAGAGTCAAGGTGTGACGAACGTTATACTGGCCTGTGATATGTGATGTGCTGTATTGGACATCGAATTAAATGTTGTAACCAGTGCGTCGCGCTCACAGGGCTGAGACAGTTTCTTACGACAGTTCTGGTGGAAAATGAGGGACCTGAGCTAGCAGTATTATTAGACGGCTTCGGTTTGCGCTGCTATTAACCGATTGTTTTTCTGTATTTCCGCTTCAACGTCATTGCGCCAGGTGACGTTATTAGAGCGCACAGTATCGATCGGCGCACTGTCCTTGCCAACATCCGATTGAAAGAAAGCGAGGACTAGCGCCGCCTCTCTGGCGAATGATTGCTGCTCCGCGGCCGTCTCTGCGCCCAGTATAGCCATAATGGACGCCATGACCCGGTCTTTGGAATGACGAAGCAAGGACTCGTCAAACACCTGGTTACCGTTCAAACCGACAGAGGAAATGACCGCACCAAACTGCCGTAGAATGTCCATCGCTTCATCGTGCGATAGTGCATTGTGTATGCGATCAATCTGCACCGAAGTGTTCTTCGCCGCAGTGCCCATGAGCAGGTTTTGTTCGTAGTGCGCGACGAAACCTGCTGCATCAGCGCCGCCAATCTCATCCCCGAGCAGTGCGAAAGCCTTTGCCATCTCAGGTTCGGAGTCACCGAACACCTCGCCGAATTGCTGCACGACCCGGGTATCGTAAGTATCATAGAGGTGGTGCACAAATTTTGGAAAGTAGCAGCGCGTGCAAGTGGAGTCTACGTGTTCCAGGCCGTCGCTGGACTCGCCAATCATCGCCTTGCGAGATTTGGTGTAAACATCGCTGTTCCAGATATCCGCAAAGCTGACTTCACCGGCCACAACCGTGCCCATATCCTCCTGATCCTTGGTGGTTGCACAACAGGGAGCAACCGGACCACCGGCAGTTACAACAGAGAAACCGTAATGCCAACCACAGGTGCGCGGAAGAACTGACTCAAATTGCTTGGGTATCGGACTCCAGACATATTGGGATTCGTGTTCAAAGAAATAATCGCCGCGTCCAGCCTCCTCCCAAACTTTCGTCATCTCATCCATATGTTCCTGAGAATAGTACGGTTGTTCGTCTTTGCGGTGACTCGGTAGCCAGCTTGGATCCTGGATCAATGCATCGCGCGTACTGAACGAGATACCGATATCCTTTGCAAACCTGCGCGCTGCCTCAATCTCGTGTTCGTTGTGCTTGAAGACGAGGTAATTGTAAATAATCTCGGTGTCCAGTCCGAGTCGATCCCGTGCCTTTGCAAGTCGTTCGAGGTTTTCATGAACGAGCTCCACCTTGCCGCCAACACGGTGAATCTCATAGGCCTCCTGGGAAAAGCCGTCCACGGAAGCAGCAAGCGTACCCAGTCCAGCACTCAATAGTTCGTCGATGCGCTGGTCGGACAGTGGCAGAGAGAGGTTTGAATGCAGCTCTGTAGCGATATCCCGGTCATTCGCCTTGCGCACAAATTCATGCAAGTGTGTATTGAGAAGTGGCTCGCCGTAATTGTAGAACATCACCATGAAGAGGTTGTCACCGAGCTCATCCAATAAGCTGTCGCACAGCTCGACCGATAGTTTCTGGCGATCCTCGCGGTAGATGGTTGGCGGCCCGTCCTTGCTGAACTTGCTCTCGTTCTCAATGCCGGTGGGGCAAGTAGGACAGCGCAGTTGGCATTTATCCGCTGGATCAAGACAGAGGTAATACGGCAGCGTACTGACGTGTACCTTCTCTGAGAACATCTCATACTTTGCGCGCAGGAAGTTCTCGTATGCTGACAGATTCCTTTTCTTAAAGCTCGACCCCATGAGCGCGCCCCCTACTCCATCGTATGCATTGTATCCGGGCGTCGGCCACTCATCGGCAAATCAAGTGTCCTGTTCCAGATGATAGATGCGGTCTATTGTCGCAACCGATATGTCACTCTTTTTCTTTTTCAACAGCGTAGATGAAGCAATGCTCCGCCAAACTCGACCTCAATGAAATCCATGCATGCCAAGTCTGGATACCCGAATTATCATGCCTGAGCATATGATTTCTGTCGATGTCCGCGTGATTTTTTGCCGGGGCACTTCACAGACCCATGAATTTTTCCCGGCTCTTCATCATTAACGGGGGACACCGGCATTCATTAAACTGATTTTGCGAAGATCGTTTAATGGAGAGAACACCGATGTCCCACGCAGGAATGATTATAGGCA
>CACSIL010000046.1 GCA_902705825.1 Halioglobus japonicus
GCGGACAGGTATCCGGTAAGCGGCAGGGTCGGAACAGGAGAGCGCACGAGGGAGCTTCCAGGGGGAAACGCCTGGTATCTTTATAGTCCTGTCGGGTTTCGCCACCTCTGACTTGAGCGTCGATTTTTGTGATGCTCGTCAGGGGGGCGGAGCCTATGGAAAAACGCCAGCAACGCGGCCTTTTTACGGTTCCTGGCCTTTTGCTGGCCTTTTGCTCCTTAAGAAAAAGGATCTTCACCTAGATCCTTTTAAATTAAAAATGAAGTTTTAAATCAATCTAAAGTATATATGAGTAAACTTGGTGACAAGCTTTCAGCGCAGCTTGTCGGCCATGCGGACCGTATGAGTGATTGCGGCGCGGCTANCGGGGNCGGAGTGGCTCATCACGATCANGCTGGCCTNGGGGAACGCCGCACCAAACGCGCGCGCTGACGCGGCGTAGTGCTCAGTGTCGGCATCACCGAGATTGCCNAGCGACTTGGCCTTGCCGTCCTTGATCAGACAGCCACCAAAAGCGATGTCGGTGCCGTCGATCCCAACGGTGATATTGTCACTGGTGTGGCCGGGGCCGGGGTAAAACACCTTGAGCGGGCCAAAGTTGGGCGCGGTTTCTGGTTCGACCCAGCCATTGGCGGCGAAAGTCAGGCTGTGTTGCGCTGCAACCAGTCCCTCTTGCGGGGCAAGCTGGTTCGACAACGCATTGGCATAAGTCGCAATCCCCGCCGCATGCAGCGCGTCCATACCGCCCATCTTGTCCTGATGCGCGTGGGTCACCACCGCCAGCGCGACCGGCAGGTTGATCTCCTGCTTGATCCAGTTGAGGATCTGGGCAGTCTGGTCATCGGTCCAGGCGGTATCGACCACCAGCACGCGACCGCCATCTCTGACGATCAAGCCGTTGGACGCGACTGCCCCAAAACCNGGCATGTCGAGATAGGAAGTGTGCTGCCAGACATTCGGTGCGAGCTGGCGGAAAACCAGATCGCCAAACCGTTGGTCGCCAGNTTCCANTTGCTGGCCCATCGTCGGGCGGATTTCAGGGGGCATGCACCCGCTCAGCATCAATGCAGCGGCTAATGCGGTGCTCAGTTTTGTGACAGGGAGTATAATCTTAGGCAATTCCATGGGCTTCCTTTTTCAATATTATTGAAGCATTTATCAGGGTTATTGTCTCATGAGCGGATACATATTTGAATGTATTTAGAAAAATAAACAAATAGGGGTTC
>CACSIL010000047.1 GCA_902705825.1 Halioglobus japonicus
GAGAAACTCCAATTGAGAGCCCTCGTACTCACCAGGCACCCTCACGTGATACATACCAGATTCAGCATCGTCATCTAATTCTATCGTAACTGAGCCATCATCAATTTGCTTGATGTATGTACACGCAATCGCGTTTCCCGAGAGTCCGAGAATTAGAAACATTGATATTAGCGTCGACTTCATGACATGTAACGCTTACCGCAGCGGCGGCGAAACCGCGCAGCGGTTTTGACGTCCGGCCCCGCCAGGGGCGTACTGGCGGTACTTGTTACTGGTGCGGCTTGATGATGCGCCAACGAAGAAATAGGCCGGAGCGCTAGCGGAGGCAACCTTGCGAACGAAGCTGACTGGCAAAGCAAATGCACGTTTTGTGGCTCTCCCTGCTACAGCGTGACTGAACGAAACTGATGACCCTAATACTACCTGCGATTTCGAAACCAGACTACCCGCTTGATGCTGGCTAGAAGTTTACCGGAAGCAGCGTTGCTCAAGCTCCCGAGATATTCGTGAACGCCGCACAGTAACGCCAACCGCAACGGCGGCGAAACCGCGCAGCGGTTTTGCTGTCCGGCCCCGTAGGGGCGAATTGCCGGTTTTTGTTATGTGTTGATACTTGCGCCATATTTTTCCTTTGCCTCAGACCTTGAAAGCTTAGACAATTTTGGCGGACCGCCACCATGCATATGACTAGATGGATAACTCAATTCCCAGTACGCACCATCTTTTGGATTTTGGTATAGAGCCAACCAACTGTCTCCGCTAACGAAAATCTGATTTAGTGCGTGCTTTATAAGCCAGTGTATGCGTTCACAAGAGTGGTTAGCAACGACCTTGCCAGCCGACTGCTCAATCCATTCCCCTACAATTTCACTTTCTGTGCTATCTAGTTCCATCTCGCTCTATCTGGACACATAACGCCTAGCGCAACGGCGGCGGAACCGCGCAGCGGTTTTGACGTCCGGCCCCGCCAGGGGCGTATTGGCGCTACTTGTTACCGGTGCGGCTTGATGATGCGCCAACGAAGAAATAGGCCGGAGCGCTAGCGGAGGCAACCTTACGAACGAAGCTGACTGGTAAAGCGAATGCACGTTTTATGGCTCTCCCTACTACAGCGTGACTGAACGAAACTGGTGGACCTAATACTACCTGTGATTCCGAAAGCGGACTACCCACCTGGAACTGGCGCGAGACTT
>CACSIL010000048.1 GCA_902705825.1 Halioglobus japonicus
AGGGCTCTCAATTGGAGTTTCTCGTTCTTTCTGTGAGAAAAGGCGAGGATGAAATAGCGCTACCCTTGTCCATAAAGACGAAGAACGGCGTTACTGGCAGCTTTTTTCACATGTCTAAACAGTGGGCCAATGTTCGCATTTCTGCGAGTTACGAGGGTAAAAGATGCCTGGAGCTTGTCGCAAATCTCAACATGTAACAAGTCAAGGCTGCAAGGGCGCTTCGCGCCGGGACGGCCTTACGGCCGCCCCAGCTTGAAGCGTTAAATGCCCACCATGCAAGATTGGAGCGAGCTTGAAGAGAGGGCGAGAGAGTATCTCGGGGCTTCTATTGAACTGACGTATGATGGTCTCCGTCCCATCATCGCATACGGAACTGGTGACACTCCGTATCATGTGTTCTTCTATGATTTTGAGGGGCAGGCGGGCACCTATATTGGTGGCACTAAAGCTATAGGTATTCCCGAGAATGGTGACGAGCAATTCATTTTATTCACGGAGGGAGAGTAGTCATGTGGCAGGCACTTAACAAGTGTGGGCAGTACGCCCCTTCGGGGCCGGACGTCCAACCAGCCGCTTCGCGTCTGGCTGGACGCCGCTGCCACAAGCGTTACTGGGCGGCGTTCGCCAATATCTTGTGAACTTGAAGATGTGTGCTTCCATCAAGTCTCGCACCAGTTCCAAGTGGGTAGTCCACTTCCGAAATCGCAGGTAGTATTAGGTCCATCAGTTTCGTTCCGTCACGCTGTAGCAGGGAGGCCAACAAAACGTGCATTCGCTTTACCAGTCAGCTTCGTTCGCAAGGTTGCCTCCGCTAGCGCTCCGGCCTATTTCTTCGTTGGCGCATCATCAAGCCGCACCAGTAACAAGTAGCGCCAATACGCCCCTGGCGGGGCCGGACGTCAAAACCGCTGCGCGGTTTCGCCACCGTTGCGCTAGGCGTTAAGGTGCCATAGCGTGAGATATATCATCCTTGCTTTACTATGGACAATCTCGCTATCTGTATCTGCATCAGAAGTGAACGTTGCTGCGGGAGAGTTCAGTCTTAGAGATATATCCGTCGAAACAGCCACTATAGAAATAACAATAATTCAGCTAAACGATTCAGATCCAGAATA
>CACSIL010000049.1 GCA_902705825.1 Halioglobus japonicus
CCCCCTTAACACAGGCCAGGTACTTAGTAGATGTACACCGATCAAAGTGCACACCCGCCGGATGTTTGTGACGCTTAAGTCACAGTGTTTATTACAACTCGTTGCAGCAACGGGGAATTGAAACCCGCTACTACAGAACAATTTATCTATGAATCGCTCTTGTCACCCATCCGCCCCGAAGGACGTCCGACTGCCAAGCTACAATTCAAAGAATCAGCTTAATTTACCTTGTTAAAGAACTTTCCGGTTGTTAAAACCAGAACGAAGTCCATTCAATCCAATGGACTTCGTTCTGATCTCAGTGATGCGAGACGAACATTCAAATGAAGACGTGCTGTGTCACTTAAAAGTGGTGGAGCTAAGCGGGATCGAACGGGGCGGCCTTCCGTCGTTGACCGTAGGTCAGCGGTGGGGAGGTGCTTGTTCGAAGCGCGATGCTCACTTCTATTAGGTGGTGGAGCTAAGCGGGATCGAACCGCTGACCTCCTGCGTGCAAGGCAGGCGCTCTCCCAGCTGAGCTATAGCCCCTAATAAGTATGCCAGCAATCACGAACTTGCCAGGTAAGCCAAATCGTTTCAGATCGAGGCGGGGTTCCGCGCCGCATAGCCTGCTATGCAAGTGGGACCCCAACGAAGAGCTGGGACGATTTGGTAGGCCTGGGCAGATTTGAACTGCCGACCTCACCCTTATCAGGGGTGCGCTCTAACCAACTGAGCTACAGGCCTAATGAACAGATCTGCAAACTCGTGATTTCTTTCGCATCAACCGATTAGATGAAGACAAATGTGTGGACACTCATCAGGTAGTGTCACTATCGTTTAAGGAGGTGATCCAGCCCCAGGTTCCCCTAGGGCTACCTTGTTACGACTTCACCCCAGTCATGAATCACAAAGTGGTGAGCGACCTCCCGAAGGTTAGTCTACCCACTTCTTTTGCAACCCACTCCCATGGTGTGACGGGCGGTGTGTACAAGGCCCGGGAACGTATTCACCGTGGCATTCTG
>CACSIL010000050.1 GCA_902705825.1 Halioglobus japonicus
CACACTGGCACAATCTCAACACATTGTTCAGCTACCCGGAAGACATCCGCAAAGCCATCTACACGACGAACGCCATCGAGTCGCTCAACAGTGTCATACGAAAGGCTGTCAAAAAGCGGAAGCTGTTTCCGACTGATGACTCGGCACTGAAAGTGATCTACTTGGCAATCCAGCAGGCGTCGAAAAAATGGACTATGCCGATCCGTAATTGGAAACTGGCACTGAATAGATTTATGATCGAGTTCGATGAGCGCTTGGCGGATTACATTTAACCCTGGCAGTTACACAGAATTATTTACAGGGTCCAAGTGACCAGGCCGCCGCCTAATTCAGATGGCCAAACACCACTTTTGACAATAACTCCTATCTTGAGTGCCTGAAGGCCTACCCCTCGATCGAACGAGGCTCCTGCTCGCATTCTTCAGATTCCAGAAAGCACTGTACTTCAGGCTGAGCCAGTATAACTTCGCTAGCAACATTTACAAATATTGCGGCTATTACGATGACAAGTATGAACTTCGCATATCTCACCAATTTTTGTGTTATCGCGTCCGATTTAATCCGCCGCCCCCAGCCTTTCTCATGGTATTGTTTGAAAAAGCTTCTGTTGCGAATAATTGCATTTGTAATGTCTCTGAGTTTTTTTAACTCAACATCTAAATCTAGTTCATGATCTTCGATCTTAGTTACCAGCTCTTCAGCGTCAGTCTTCGCTCGAGGAAACTTATCGACGAGCTCCACGATATTCTTTAAATCGCTGCTTGGCTCAAGATTATGTACTTCTTTGTACATCGACCCCATGAGGCTTCGAAGCAACCTATGCTGCTCTCGGGCAACATGAAGGCAGATTCGGGCTGCAACAGTATAGTGCCCAAAATAGGCCCGCTGGAGCTGAGCCAATTGGATCACCTCATGCTGCGGTTTCAATTCGTCCGTAAGCGCATACTCCACGATTGCGAGCCTAGCTCTATCAATTTGCCAGCGCAGGTCTTTGAGCTCGCTAGGAAGTGATTCTCGGAAAAAATCATCGTTAGCATTTTTCCGGTGATGTTCCTCCTCGAATGCCTTCGATATCGCATGACTTTCACTAATCAAAACGCGGCATATTTTTCGAAGGACTCGAAGCTTTTTTATGTAATGCTTTTTATTCAATTACGTCTCATTGTGCAGAAAGTCTGGAGTTTAACCAAAACACCACAGGGCAACATCGCTACTCACGCTTCGAGAGAATTCCCCAGACTGGAAACATAATCCAGTTTTTATTGCATTTATTACTCTGAAGTTGGAACTTGAAGATCTAGATACCTTTCCAAGCTAGGCTTCGGATTCTTGAAAAAATGCTCACTTAGCCAGAGTGAAACGCGGTTAAAAGCCGTCGTTGTGCTAAAAGACGGAAGTATCATCTCTTGTGCAACTCGGGAGTCAAACTTCCGCAATTCATAAAGCGAGAGAATAAAATCGTCGGTGCTGTCGCTAAGCGGCTTCATTTGTGTCGCGTGCGCGTTCAATTTCACCAACCATACTTGTGCACTTTCAAGATTCACTGGCACGGGAACACCCATTTCGTTGGATAGCTCCTGAATGGCACTCTTCATGGCATCATCGCGATTGCCAATTTTCTTATAGCTTTCAACAACCTTACCCGTTATGTAGGACATGGAGTGACACATGCAATCCAGCATATTTTCTGCCACCAACTCAACTTGTTTTTGATAGAGATCGCTCAATTCTTTAAAAGCGGTAGGATCAATTACCTCAGAATCAATAGGGTCGTCGCCAAATATCTCAAACTCATCACTGACCGATTTCCACTCAATATGATTGGCAAGGGCATGCCAATCCTCATCATCAATGATGGCGCCCTGGCCAGGTAGGCTTAATGCCATCATTTCGACAGTCAACACGAGTTTATGCAGTTGGGGGAGGGTTACTTTATTTCGCGTCCTACGCTTTTCACGCACTGCATATATCAGAGCGTGCGCTAAAAGCATGGCTTTGCTTTTTTGTATATCTGAGTTCAAACCAAGAATTCCTTTCGTCCACTTACCTCTTGTCCATTGGGGCAAGTTGTACCATTTCAAGCCACTCTAGCTCAAAAATACCAATTCCGCTAGAACTGGACGGGGATTTTTATTACACTGAGGGACTTGTCACAGAACAATCTGGGCACCTCGAGAAACCGATATTTTCCATTAAAACAATATGTTAAGTGACGCATGAAAATTTGAGCTAAAGTTTTCGGCTGTCGTTTCAGTAAATTTGAGAGAATTATTTAGTAAATGGCGAGTGGTTCACTAGAGAATATTGGGCAAGCGATTGTGGGACTCCGTACCAATATGCGCCTAGATCCAAAATACAGACGACTTCCGCATAGGAGCCTAAAGCATGAACTGGCAAATATGTTTAGGATCGAGGCTGTTAACCTTAAAACTGGAGAGGACGGGAAACCATACAACCAAAATAGCATTTACAAAATGGTCGATAGTGCCACTATCGAGACAAAATCTTCGAAGATTGACAACAAGCTTCTTGGTGCCGTCGTCAAAAGTTTGTGCGCAGGTCTTACCGAAGACCAATCTCAATTAATTGAACTAGCCGAAGAACGAATCACTAGAGCCTACACGGGCTCGTTTTTTAAGGATCAGATCCTGCTCGTCCATCACAACTCCTCCCATGATAGTAAATTAGTTTCCGGGCTAATATTTACTTATCGTGCTGTTCACGGCCCTGTGGAGTTTACAGCGCCATTCCCGGCAGGTAGAAATGTGCTGGATCGGGACGCCGAAAAGCTAGGTTCACTCAAAGGTTATATAACAAGAACGAGAAATGAAACTATTTTTACCGGCATCCATGACAAAGTAGGCGATGTCGAGCCCCGCACCCGATTCTATTTCTGCCCGACCCACCCGAATCCAAGTTCGATAACTTTTGGAACTATCCATACCACGGATAAATCAAAGCCGTCGACACTGGTTGATGTTTGCTTCGTGGTTGAACGTTTAACTGCTGAAACGCTGAATATGGCAAAACGGAACATCACAGATGCGGCTGCAATTCAGTCTCTAGAGTGCTTATTGACAAACAAGCAAGCTGTACTTGAGCTCTATCGAAACGGCATTAGTGAACCCGAGAAAGGCTCCGAGGTATGGGATGCGATCACATGTCTTACAAAGCACCGAGAATTTGAGGAATGCAATTTTCTACACAACCTCGCAGAAATGAGAGCAATCATCCGGCAGTCATTGTCTAATGTCCCTAAGTCCCTCGAGCGACAGCTACCAAATTTGGGGGAATTGCTTCCAGACGCACACACACTCGACGTTCAACGAAGAGTCGACGAAATAGAACAGATAATTCACCGGCTCAAGCTTTAGACGACACAATACAGGACTCAGGTTCTTGAGGGTTTAATGTGCTAGATTTATCTGCTTTTTTGGCAGCAAATCAATAAGCTAGTCTAAATCGTCACGACCCGATACCCGCTAGCTGTTCCCGTACAATACGATTACCCCGATGGTGCAGCAACGGAAACACCCTACGAAACATGTATACCACAGGGCCACCAAGCCTGAGGTAATACGAACTCGGTTCAGTCTCTGACGCTACGCGGAACCTGTGCGCCAAGGACCACTGAATCTGAAGTACTACGTGCATCGTTTACGTCCCTGACGCTACGCGCAAGCTGCGTGCTGTATTACACTGGTCATTTCTTGACCAGTGTAATACAGCACGCTTGCCAAAGGGCCCGTTGCACGCCCCTGTTGGATACCCCCGGCGTGGTGAAGCTCAGGCATCGAGCTTGACCTGCACCACCCGAACGTCTGGGCGTTCGATCACCACTTAGGGAGCCTCCGAGCTGCCCCAGGACCCCATGGCCAGGATGGAGACTTCGCTCTCCCCCTTGGAGCCCCCATCGACCAAGCGTGCATTTCATAGCCCCTGGACCCCTTGACCAACCGTGCGCCGATTGGATGGCGCTACCTGAAGATGGAGAGAGCACCGACAGATATCATTTAGGTGTGTTATGTCGGGTATTGCATTCCTGAATAGAGCTGGTAATATGCCGACCCCCACATGTTGTGGTTCGTATCAGAGGTAACCACTATGGCTAGGAGGCGAATTACAGTCACGGAAGAGAGCGATGCCGGTCGGAATAAGAAATTTCGGGACAATGTTACCGGAGAACACATGACCAGGACGCAGCTCGTCGGCAAGATCAAGAAAGGGCTGTACGACGATTATCA
This sequence comes from Halioglobus japonicus, assembly GCA_902705825.1. Taxonomy (GTDB): domain Bacteria; phylum Pseudomonadota; class Gammaproteobacteria; order Pseudomonadales; family Halieaceae; genus Marimicrobium. Next base: position 4,245 of record CACSIL010000050.1, read on the forward strand.
TCTTCGAAAAATCAATGGGTTAGATACGCCGGTATCCAACCCAAATGGCCGTGACAACGATAAATTAGGGTAATAAATGTACGCGATCATGCTTCTCAGACTCTTTGCGGGGCCCACAGGGTTATTTCTTCTGGGCATCGTGGCCTGGGGTTTCTTTGCGATCATTTTACCGAGCCATTTTGCGGGCTCGGCGGTGCTTTCCCAGGTGGCCGAGAGCTTATCGGGTATCGCAATGCCTGCAGGCGCCGTGATATCCCTAGCCGCGCTCACTTGGGCAGGAATGCAGACCCACGTTTTGTGGCAATGGCATCGAGGCGAGGGCGACTTTTGTTGGCGATGCTCAGGGGTCCTGGCACAGCGCCATGGCCGCTATGGGGCCTACCTCAAGTGCATTGCATGCGGAGCGACGAAGAAAGGAATGCGCTAAGGCGCTGGGTAATCTGATGAGCAGATGGACAAAAAAGCAGCAACTTTTAAAGCAAGGCGCAGTAGCATGGCAAACGATCTAAAGTCGGAGAATTTTAAGAGCCTGTTCTTCATTCTAGCGGCATCTTTAGTTGCATCCGTTTTACTCCAGTTTGATTTGAAGAACGCTGAAAATTTCACCGAGTTAGCAGTCGCCGGTACTGGAGGCTTACTGTTGTCCGCACTGTTGGTCATGGTGGCCAATCTCATACCTCAAAGCATTAAACATAAGTTGGTGTTCACGCGGATGAGCCATGAGCTGCCCGCTTGCCGTGTAGATAGGTTATCTCGAAGCGAACCGCGAATTGACTATGATCTGGTTCGGGCTAAATGGCCAGATGTTTTTGAGGAGGGGCTGGATGGCAGTGTGAGGAATAGCCGTTGGTATCAGCAGATTTATAAGCCGGTTAAAAACGAACCATCGGTGCTCCAAGCCCATCGCAGTTTTTTGCTTTATCGAGACGCTTTTTCGGGGCTGCTGTTGATACTCATAACCACATCAGTCTTCGCGCTGTTAAGCGAGCCTGTCTTTCAGGTGAAGCTAAGTCCTTGGGTGCCAATCGCTCAGGTGGTTCTAACACTAATAGCGCTGGTGGCAGCGCGCGTCGCAGGAAATCGATTTGTACTGAATGCGGTAGCAGCCGCCGAACAAGATCAAGTGCAGGAGTAGATTATGAAAGCCACAATAACACTTTTCCCCGTCGATGATGGTGATATGACTTTGATGCAATTGGCGGATGAGGACAAAACTTGCTTGTTGATCGACTGCAAAATCCGTTCTGCGGCAGATGATGGCGAGGATGACACACCCGACGTTGCCCACGAGCTGAGAAAGCGGATCAAGACTGATAACAACAACCGCCCTTACGTGGATACGATGTTGTTGAGCCACCCCGATGAAGACCATTGCCTGGGCCTTAGGAATCATTTCTGGCTGGGGCCTGTCTCTGAGTACGCTGATGATGACAAGCCGCAGTCTGAGAAACGTATAATCATCCGTCAACTTTGGTCATCCCCTATAGTTTTCAGGCGTGCAACTAAGAAGCAGCCTCTATGCGATGATGCTGAGGCGTTCAAGGCCGAGGCTAAACGGAGGGTGACGGCAAACCTGAAATCGAAATTTTCGGTATCTGATGGAGACAAAATCTTGATTCTAGGTGAGGACGAGAACGGAAAGACCGACGATCTCACCCCAATATTAATTAAGTGCGGTGAAAGGATACAAGGGGTCAATGGTCAAGCCACAGAGTACCTGTCCGCTCATCTTCTAGCTCCTATTGGTATGCAAGACGACGATCAAGAAGAGGTTCTATCTAAGAATAACTCTAGCGTGATCATAAATTATGAAGTTAAGAATTCAGCATTTAGTGACCACGGTAGCCGGTTCCTATCCGGCGGGGATGCTGAAGTGGAAATCTGGGAACGAATTTCAGACGAGTATGAGGCCACTGATCTTGAATATGATTTACTTCAAGCGCCGCACCATTGCTCCTGGAGGTCGCTTTCGCACGATAGCTGGTCGAAGAAGGGTGAGGATGCCAAAGTGTCTACGAAAGCCCTTTCCGCGCTTGGGCAAGCTAGGAAAGGCGCTATCATCGTTTCGAGTAGCAGGCCCATAGTTGATGACAAAAACGATCCACCGTGCATTCGTGCAAAGCGGGAGTACCGCTCGATACTCGGCAGTTCGGGGATTTTCAAATGCACCGGTGAGGAGCCGACCACATCGAACCCAGCGCCATTAAAGATTGAAGTAGCTAGTAGCGGATTTGTATTAGCGGTGGGCGCGTCTGCCGCTGCAGCTGTAACGTCTTCTAAGCCACCCCGAGCTGGTCGATGGCGATAGAGTATTTCGACTGGGGTGGAACTGGCGAGACTGATCTTTGTCTATTTGCGGAGCAAGTTCAGCGTCTATATAACGCATGTGAAACCAGCTCATCCTGCGAGGTTCTTGAGTTAAGAATCGATGGTGAACGCGAAAGCCAATCGATTATAGTTCAGCTCGGTGATGGTACGTTTGATGTAGGAAACCCTGTTGGTATCCAGCGCAAAGAAAGACTCGCTCTCACCTATGTTCCGGGCGCGGAATTTTGCTGGGAAGTCAGGCCGCTTCGCAAAGATTTCCCGGTAACGATCCATCAAAACCATGTTGCATCAGGCGAGCCGCGTTCATTGTGCCTCTATCTTGAACCATGGGAGTCTGTGGAGAGGTCGTGGACACCAGAGCTATTCCTGAAGCGTATTCTTTGGTGGCTCCGCTCTACCGCAGACGATACGATCCACGGAGATGATCAACCGATAGAGCAGCTCTTTTTCACTAGTCCCTATCAGATTGTGCTACCAGAGGGACACTTTGATGCAGATTCCAATCTCAGTAAGAAGCTGTTTTTCCATTGCATTGATCCCCTCGGCGTTAAGCAGAAAACCCTAGTTGCAACATATGAAGAACAAGGGCGAGATGAAAATACGCCGTTTTGTATCTCGGTATCGTTGTTGTTGGAGCCAGTGGAAAATGGCCCAGTCGAAGCATATCCGCATACCTTGGGCGAGTTGCAAGATATGCTATCCGCAAGGAGCAGCGATGTGGTTTCCCAGCTGAGAGAGGCGCTTGACGATTTAATGCCTGCAGAAGGGCTCGCTTCTCAGATCGATGAGAAGGAATATGCACTGCTTCTGCTGGGAATTCCACGATCCCGAAACGGTGAAGTTGAGAAGGTTGATGTCATTGGTTTCAGCGTTGATTCGAGCGTTGGCGATCTTGGGTTAGCTCTCTCAGTTTATTTGGCCGCGCCTGGGGGGAATAGGTTGTTCAGAGCCGTGAATATTGGTGGTTCTCAGCCGGAGCAAAGCGGAGATTGGAGGCACCTCAAGATTATGCCTCTGGAAGCGAAGTGTTATCCCGATTCCTCCCAGATACGGCGTATGTCAGGACTTGAGCCGGATTCAGAGGGCCCAAAAGGGATCATTGCTGGAGTAGGTGCGCTAGGCAGCGCTGTCGCGGAAATATGGAACAAAGAGTGCTGGGGGCATTGGGTATATGTAGATGATGATGTTATCCAGCCGCACAATGTTCTGCGTCATATTTGCAATCGTGATTCTGTCGGTTTTCCTAAGTCCTACGCCGTGGATGTGATGACCGGAGGCGTTCATTCAATCGAGCGTGAGGGGCCGCCGAGACATTTTGTTTCAAGCATCCTGTCCGAGGGTTCCGGGGTCCTGGCTGCGATAGAAGAGTCTGAGCTTCTGATTGACGTTACAACTACCCTGCATGTGCCCAGAGCCCTTTCGAAAAGAGATGGTGTCCCTCGGACAGTGAGTGCCTTCATAACTCCATCTGGTGGTTCCGCCGTGATGTTGTTGGAAGACAAAGAGCGCAATATACGCTGCGGTAGCTTAGAGGCGCAGTATTATCGGGCAATCCTTGAGACTGATTGGGGCGCTGAGCATCTAGAGGGGCACGGCTCTCAGCTTTGGGTGGGCGCGGGATGTAGGCAGGTGACGCTCGCCCTCTCGAATGAACTGATACGTTTGTATGCAGCGATCCTTTCACGCCAAGTTAGGAAGGCCGCTGCGAACGACTCTGCGAAGATTGCTGTCTGGAACCACCAAGATGAATCGGGTGGAGTTTCTCCGTTTGAAATCCAGGTTCATCCCTCGCATCGCGTGGAGATAGGCGGCTGGGAGGTTCATTGGGATGATGGCTTTTTGCGAGATCCCATCGCGTATAGAGACTCGGCGCTTCCCAATGAAACAGGTGGCATTCTGTTTGGAATTATCGATCAGAAAGATCGAACCATCACTCTCGTGCAAGCTTGTTCTGCGCCGTCAAACAGTGAGGCCACGCCTGTAAGTTTTTCTCGGGCAGCTTATGAATCTACAGACCTGCTCGATGAGTGCCACAGACGTACAGCCGGAGTGGGAACCTATGTTGGTGAATGGCATTCGCACCCAAAAGGTTGCAGCGCGCTTCCTAGCCAGGACGATATTGGCCAGCTGGTTTATCTTTCAGAGTCGTTACAGATCGAGGGAATGCCTGCGCTGATGATGATTGTGGCGGAGAATGCTGTGGGTTTCTATCTGGGCGGCGAACGAGTAGTCCACAACTAGGGGGTTCACTGCGATATTCGTCTCTCCGGAAACAACCCTGGCAGCCAACGCGCAGCCAGTCCTGCTGGGAAAGCCATCTCTAGCGGTGCGCGCGTGCTGTTCGATGTGATGATCCCTTTGTCCAGCAGCGCTCTCGTGATCCGTTGAGCGCTCCTGTCGCTGACCCCAAGCAGTTCAGGCACTTCGCCTCGTCCCAGTTCGCCTCGATCCAGCAGTGTTGTAATCACGCGGTCTGATTTAGGTGGCAGTTCGCCGCTACTCATTTCCTCTTCGCACCAGACCTTTGCGCGTGCTCGAAGCTTATTGGGCTGCATCAGCTCCTCCATGAATTCAACCTGATCGATGCAAGTGTTTAGAAAGAACTTCTGGAACTCCGCTAGGGCCTCTTCGCTCAAGTTGCCTCTACCATCCAAATCATTGCGCCGTTGTAGGTCGCAGTTATTGAGGTGCGTTTTATACTGCGCTTCATTTCTGGCAAGGCCTCGGGCAATTGACCACACTCCGCCCGTATCTAATGCCTCTCGCAGCATGGCGTAGGACATCAGGCGAGCGACACGGCCATTCCCATCGAGGAAAGGGTGGATATAGAGCAAACGGTGATGTGCACCGGCGGCAGCCAGAATGGAATCGAGCTTGCCTAACCCGCTATAGCCTTGCTCAAATCTATCCATAAACCGGGGAAGAGCACCGGGGCTTGGGGGCACATGATTGCCCACCCTTACATCATGCTCCCGCAGTTCTCCAGGCTTTACTTCTAGTATCTTGCCTGTACTGGGGTGCTCTACGCGGAGCATTTCCGCTGGCAAGAGGTCGCAAAACCGGAGGTGAATTAATCTGATGCCTTCAAAGCTGGCGGCCATACCATCAATGCCGCCCTGATCAATCCATTGTTGGACAAAGATGTGCGCCGTAGCCTCTTGCTGGAGATCGCGCTGTCTGGGGTCGCTACTGAAGTCCTCGTTGAGCGCTCTTTCAATATCGATGGGGTGGGTGTCATGGCCCTCAATCAGGTTGGAGTAGTAGCAGTTCATGGAGCGTACGATAGTGGCCAGCGCTTCCATGATCTTAGGCGGCAGGCTCGCGCGAAGAGATGCTGATTTTTGACCCAGGGTGATAGCCAGGTCAGCTAGGCCGGATCGGTGGGGAGAGCCGTCGCTGACAAGCAGCGGCTCAATGAGCCTGATATCCTCGCCGCGATCTGTTATTTGTCCTGGCATCTATTGTTCCTTAGGCCTTTCGAGCTTTAATCGGAGCTTTTGCGTGAGTTTTCAATTATTTAGTCCAAAATTGACGCAAAATATGGCGGCTTTTATGGCGCTCAATAACTCCGATTAAATATATCTATAACATAGACTTACAGAAACTCAAAGAGATTGCGTTGTATTCATTATGGCGGGTTAAATGGCGTCTATTACTGAGCACGGCTAGTTTTACAACCTGGCAGGCATATCGCTAAGACTAGAATATTAATAGGGCCGCTCCCGGCGCAGCGCCGGGCCGGGCTCTACTCGGCTGCAGCCTCCCCAAGCCCGCAAGCGGTCTTGGCCATGCGGTAATGATCCCTAGCGCGAGAAGGGCATTGCATCCCCTCAAACTCAAGAAAAATGACGGTTTCCGCCTGATCCGCCCTCCGTAGCGATCGTGCGGGGCAGACCCTCCGCAATTTTTCTGGATTTTTTCACCCCCGCCGTCTCGGCAACGTCGCCAGAGGTTCATGAGCAGCGCGTTAGAGCGCTTCTTGAACCTCAATAGCGATGAAGGAGAAGACAATGAGTGAAGACATCAGAATCTATGTAGCGGATTTGGCAGCCTACAACAACGGGAAGCTGTGGGGTGTCTGGGTCGATGCCACGGCGGATTTGGATACCATCTGGGAAGCCATCAATACGATGCTCAAAGCCAGCCCCGAGGGGTTTTCTGAGGAGTGGGCGATTCATGATCACGAAGGATTTGGCCGCTACGGGCTGGATGAATATGAAAGCATTGCGCGCGTGCACGAGCTAGCGGGTTTTCTAGCAGAACACCCTGAACTGGGTTCTGAGCTTTTGGATCATTTCAGCGGCGACCTGGACGATGCCAAACGGGCACTAGATGAAGGCTATGCAGGAGAATACACCTCACTGGCAGATTACGCGGAAGAACTGACCGAAAGCACCTCTGATATCCCCGAGCATTTGGCCTACTACATCGACTATGAGCGTATGGGCCGTGACATGGGGTTCAGCGGCGACATCTATACCATCGAGACCGCGCATGATGAAGTGCATGTATTCTGGAGCCACTGACACCAATAGGATTGAAGCGCCGTAGACGGGCGCTTCAATCGTTGTGAGGGTTGCCAGGCTTCTCGTTGCAGGCATGATATTGTGCGTTTAACGAACTGGTGCGCCACCCTGTTCCGCTCCTTGACTCTGTATTAACCCTATCTTAAGGGTTTTGCCCCAGAATGGAGGCATACAATTGAAGGGATGGCGGGACAATGGGGCGTGGAATGCGAACAATAGGCCTAGAGACCAGCAAGCTCTGTGAGCTTGCTGTCCGGTTATCCGTAGGTAACCGGCGCGGCCCCGAGAATTCGGGGGCGTCATGGGCGGTGATCTAACATCCATTTTCGACAAAGCACGGCTGCATCTGGACCAAGAAAACACCATTCTGCTCGGCCAGCAAAGCGGCTCAATATCCGGCCTGATCGAACGCAGCGCCACGGCGGCAAACCCGCACTCGAAAATCGTCAAGAAGCAACAGGACAAAGACAATGCGACGAGCCGCATGCTTGAAATTCTCGACAGCATCCAGGCCGGCATTGAGCGGCTTACCAAAGATATTGAGCGCTTGGAAGCGGGCTTTCGCGAGCGTCACGGCGAGGAATGGCGCGAGAAACTGGCGCTGAAAATCTTGGGCGAGGATGATATACCCCAGCGCCTTGAGGGCGAAAGCATGGACGATTACCGCGAGCGTTTAGAGGCGTTGCTCATTGTTGAAATGCTCAATGATGATGGGTCGATCAAAGAGGAATATCGGGACGACCCGGAATTACGCGATTATGCCCAGTGGGCGCAAAAACAATATCACTTGAAATCAGCGCGCGCTGCCGTGAGCGAACTGGAAGACCCCGACACCACTCCGCAGCGCCGCGAAGAAATCTGGGACGAATTCCGGCAGCGCAGCTCAGTCGAAGAACTGACCTTTGCGGATCGTGAAGCCAAGCCCGAAAGTGATATTCAGGGAGAAATAAAGGATGCCGCCGACAAAAACCGCGACGCCACCCTTACCGATAAATCTGACCTCAGCCAGCGCTCAAGCTTATTCACTCCCGTGGGGATGAAGTAAATACAGGGTTTGTGTTCTTCGCCCGAGCTGCCAACTCCGCTACATGTTTTCGCATCTCTGTTACTCGATAGATTCCGTCAGACCCACCACGAATATGAAATACAACACCTGTCGCCGGGGCATCATTTTGTTCAAAGAAGAACCTTACATTGCTTACGCCGTAGTAACTGAAGTCGTTCGTGAGAATGTATTTGAGCTCACCATCAGTGACTATTGATTCCGTACCCATAGCGACGGCAACTGCAACTCCGTTAGGGTTTTCCTCGGACCATTCACTACCAGCAGCGTAAATGCAAGGCTGTTTCCAGCACGTAATGTAATCGTCTTCGGCCGACACGGCATCGGCCGCCGCGTAGTCTTCTGCAAAAGCCGGAAGCGCCAAAGCCAGAAGCAAGGCCCATAGCGCGAGGCCGTTTAGAAATACTGCGTTCATGACCCGTCACCGCTCTGATCTCTATCTCCCAATTTCCGCCGCAGGGCATTTCTAATGCCATTTAGCATAAGCCCTAGAATCCCAAATACGATTGCGAAGCCAATCGTCGCTGCCAGACTCATCCCGATACTTGCGCCCATGCTCCCGAAAAGGCAGGTATCTCCCAGCACAAGATCGACGGGCAAGGTGCAGCCGCTTGTCGTGAAAAACACTTCACCGGACGCAGCAAGGCCGACTATTGCAAGGAAAAATATACCCAAGCCAATCCAAACCTTGTGTTTGGGTTCCAGTTCATCACTCATCACTTATCCTCAATTTGCTGATCGTTTACGCCTGAAAAACATTGCGAAACGCTTCAACTTCTATGTAGAAGTTAAGGAACCGAGTCAGGGCAAGGGCTTGAGGTCTGTTTTCAGGAAGGGATGGAAATTGCATAGTGGCCGGAAACGCTTGATAGGCTTAAGGTTCCCATATAATATTAACTTCTACATAGAAATTAAGATCATGAGCACAACAAAAGGCACCGGAATATCGGCCGTGACCGCCACGCGGGAGTATCTCCATGCCGCGTGATATCGTGCTCCTGCGCAACCCCAACCACCCCAAGAAAGGGTCATCCATCAAGGTGGAGCCGATCACCCGTCTGGCTGACATTCAGAGTATTAAAACCCTATTGGCGGATAACCCGCGTGATTTGTGCTTGTTTACGCTGGGCATCAATACGGCCTACCGGGCCAATGAGCTGGTTTCCATACGGATTGGTCAAATCGCCCATTTACGGCCCGGCGACCGGCTGGACCTCAAGCAGAGCAAGAACGGCAAATACCGCTGCACGACAATGAATGACAAGGTATATGCGGCAGTTCATGATTGGCTGGATGTGCACCCCGAGCCCTCCGCCGATGCACCGCTGTTTCGCTCGCATAAGACACGCGAGGCGCTCAGTGCCGTCAGTGTGACCGCACTGGCCAAGCAGTGGTGCGCCGCTATCGGATTGAAGGGCAATTACGGGTCACACACGCTGCGCAAAACATGGGGGTATCACCAGAGGAAAACCTTCAACAAGCCGCTGGCCCTGCTAACGCGGGCCTTCGGGCATGGCAGCGAGTGGCAGACCCTCGAATACCTGTGTATCCAGCCCGCTGAACTGGAAGAACTCTACGCCGAAGCGCTTTAGCGTCCGGCACACGAATTTTTGACCGCGCAAGGACGCAGCAGATCGAGAAAGGAAGTTCATGACAAAGGGAACTATAACCACCCGTTCAATCGCAGAAATCGACCTGATAGTCGGGGAAAATATCAGAAAATTTAGACAAGCAAGGCGAGTAACACAAGTTGAGTTAGCGGCAGTAATAGAAGTCTCTTTTCAACAGCTTCAAAAGTATGAGAGCGGGAAGAACCGTACTTCAGCCGGGAAGCTCTATTTAATATCTCAGTTCCTGGATGTTCCCATCGCGCAGTTTTTCACCCGATAAGATTCATAGCGTGGCGGTCTCTTCAAATCTTGGACTAAGCATATAATCTGTGGGAAGACCGATTGAATCAGGCCTTCTGGATCTTCACGCTTTGACGGTGCACAGTTGTCAGGAAATCGACTCGCAATCCGAAGGTTCTTCCGGACGAGAGCAATTGACCAGGTCGCCCCCAAGATCAGGAGCGAAAACCAGTCTTTGTAATTGCTCTAGAAGATATTGACCATCAGACGGTTGGAGACTAAGGTTGAGGTTATGTCAACTAGGCGTCGAATAGAGAGCTATCTACTCGGCATTTATGGAGCGGTAACACAAGGAATTAGTGGCGCGTTGAGAGGCTTCAATGCTGCAATTTCGGCATGTTAGCCCGAAGGCAGCCTCTTTTTTCTGGTTTTGTGGCCGTCATGGCCAGTCCCCCCCCACCATTGCCATCGTCTAGTTTTTTGCCACAATTTTTTGGCGCCTCCTATAGTAGTGGCGCTGAACTCGGATAACGACCTATGAAGTTGAACCTTCTCGTATTGATCCTGACAACGCTTTCCCTATCCGGCTGCTTCATTGAGGCGGAAGTTACAGGGCAAGGGACTGTGACCTCCACTGGCGGGATTAGCTGTGATAACAGCGGTGGCGCGGCGTGTAAGCTTGAGTATACGGAACCCAACGTTGAAACGATTACTGCGATACCGGACGCTGGCTGGACATTTTTAAAGTGGGAGCAGGATCCAAATCTGCCACCGTGCGCGGATATTTACGCGCCGGAATGTGTGGTGACCATGACAGCCCTCCAGTTCCAACCCGAATATGCGGGAGAAGTAGTGCCGTTAAACGCAATATTTGTGCCAGAACCGTATCAGTGCAACATCATGCCAATCGGAGTTGAAGAGTCGGTGCTTACCGCTCTGCAGGCGGGCGATACCGCGACTGAAATACCGATCAATTGGCAACAGGGAATCGTCTGGCTAAGTTGGGCCGGTACCTCAAGCGTCCCTGTACTGGCCAATAGTCTGATACTGCCTGGCGATAGCGACACCTATATCAACCCCGACGATCCCGCTGATACAGAACTGACTCCTGGCGACTGGGTGCGAGGCTGGCTGGGCACGACTGATGCGAGCGCTGTCCAAGCGGCGCTCAACAATCTGCTAAACGTCCCTATTGAAGTTCCAGTGAGGGATACACGACGTAGTTTTGTCACTCATTCGGAATACCATGTGGTTCGCTATGCCACCATTGTTTTGACGGAGTACCGGTTGGATGGCAACGGCTGGCTAACGTTTACCTACCTGGGCGACAACGATTGTGCGAATGGAGGTCCGGTAGCCCAGGGTCAAGTGGTCGTTGTCGATGAAGGGCAAAGCGTGGCGATCACGCTTGTCGCTACCGACCCTGAAAACCAGCCGCTGACGTACACCATTGTCAATAATCCCGCGAATGGTTCGTTATCGGGCACGCCACCCTCCGTTACCTACACACCGGCACTGGATTTTTCTGGGACCGATACGTTTCATTTTTACGTGGATGATGGTAACTCGTATTCAGGCGTTGCCACCGTGACGATCAATGTGCTCCCGATCAACGATGCACCGGTAGCCTTTAATCAACAGCTGGCCTTCGATGAGGATACCAGTGTCTCGCTGGTGCTGCAGTGGTCAGACGTGGACGAGGATAGCGTTACCGTCGAGGTGTTGACTCAGCCGACCAATGGGACGTTGGCAGGCTCCAGTGATCCGTTTGGCTTTACATACACACCCAACTCAAACTTCGTGGGTGATGACAGCTTTACCTTCCGGGTTAACGATGGTTTGCTGGATTCCAATATTGCGACGGTCACCCTCACGACCAATGTTGTCAATGATCCGCCCGTCGCCCAGGATAACTCTGCAACCACGGATGAAGATGAGCCCGTCGATATCTCGTTGGTAGCCAGTGATGTAGACGGCGATGTGTTGACGTACCAGATTTTGGCTGCGCCCATGCACGGCACTGCAGTGTTTAACAGCACGAATACCGTTTCTTATCAGCCTGCGCCCGGCTACTTTGGGATTGACGAATTTACGTTCTTCACCAACGATGGTCAATTGGATTCAAATACAGCCACTGTGACGATAACGGTCATTGAGCAGAATCGGCCGCCGCAAATCTTGTCGGCTGCGATTACACAGTCTCAGCAACGTGCCCAATACAGCTATCCCGTTCAGGTTTATGATCCCAATGCTGGCGATACGCTTACCTATCGGTTGGATCAGGCGCCCGATGGGATGGCGATTGACGCTGTGACAGGCGAAGTAGATTGGGCCACAGTGGACGACTATGTTGCCGGCCTGGATAGTGTGAACAGTTATTGTTCGGTCACGGCTTACGATGAACAGCATCGCGCGCTGGATCTGGTTTTTCTGACAGACGACAGTGGCCAGGTTACTTTACCGGCGAGCGCGTTGAACTCTGTTGTAGCCACAGCCGAGGCTGCACTTGTGAACTTTGATATCGGTGCTATGAGTAATGCCAACACTTACGGACTCTTGACCTTTGGCGCGAGTACAACAGCAATTACTGTCAATGGAGGTCAGCTGTTCAGTAGCCAGAATTTTCCAGGCGCTTCAGCGCAGTTGGCTGCAACGTCCGCTGGACCCGCCGACGGACTTGCGGCGCTGCAAGCGGTTCTGGATCAGTATACATTGCGCGCGCCGGTGGCTAAACATCTGGTGTTGGGTGTAGACGAGATACCGGCGTCAGTCGATCCGCAGGTTTTGGCGGATTTGGTGACCGTTTTTCAAGCGCAGGACTACACACTGTCTGTGATCGTCGATGCGACTTTTGAGTGCGACGACGGCTCGCTCGCCTGGGGTGTGGATGCCAATAATGTGGGCTACACCCTTGATCAGGGTGAGGTCACATACTGTCAGAATCCGACCCTGCAAAGCGGTGACCCGGCCGTGCTGTCAGCGTATGTTGATCTTGCGCTTGCCTCCGGAGGAAGCGTTTGGAATCTGGGACAATTGCAAGCGTCCCAGCCTGATTTTGAGGCCGCATTTGGCGCCTATCTGAGCCAGTCCGTCGTAGGCAGCTTTACACAAGCCTTAGCTGATTTGAGTATTGATTCGATCAGTCTTGATCCTAACGACCCGTTACGAGCGACGGTCATTGTGCGTAACCGTGGCCTCGGTGCGCCGGGCGCGTCCACTACGCTTGCGATCGCAGGCCAGTCAGGGGGTGTCGAATTCCCTCTTGCCAACGAGGTGGTGGGTAACTTGGGAGGTGCTGAAGCTGTTGCCTTCACTGTCGACTTACCATCAGCGCACACGTTTGATGCGATAAGTGCCGCTGTTGCGCCCCAACCTGTCGAGCTGGAGTGCGCCTTTGACAACAACGCCATGATTGCGCCTTTGGTTGCAGTCGTTGTTGAAGACGAGGATGGTCTTACGGATGAACAGCACTACGCCATTAGCGTGCATGAAGCGAACGACCTTCCCGAAATAGTGTCGGATTTCGTTAGCACCGCTTATATCGGGAATGCATATGCCTACTTTGTGCGAGCGACTGATGAAGACAAGGGCGATCTGGTGCGTTTCAATTTGGAGACAGCGCCTGAAGGTATGTGGATACATCCTGTTTCAGGCAAGATAACCTGGTTGCCAGAGGCCTCCGACTCGGGAGACCACCCTGTCGTCGTTGTGGCCACCGATATTGCAGGTGCCACGGACACGCAATCGTTTTCGCTAGCCGTGGACAACTTGAACCACGCACCCGAGATCATTACAACACCTGTACTTTCTGCGCAGTTGGGGCAGCTCTATTTTTACGATGTTAATGCGCTGGATGCCGATGGAGATACCCTCACCTACAGTTTGTTGGTTGACCCTGGTGGTGCGATAGACGCCTCTACCGGTGTCATTACATGGCAAGCTTCGGTCGCGGGAATGCACCAGTTCAGCGTGCAGGTCAGTGATGGCAGGGGTGGTTTTGACAGCCAGCAGTTTCTCGTAAGCGTTGCCGACACATTCACAAATGCACCACCGGCGGCAACCCCGGGAAGCTATCAAACACCACAAAATCAGTTGGTAGACATCAGCCTTACAGGACAGGATCCAAACGGTGATGTGCTCACCTTTACTATCACTTCTTTACCTCAAAACGGCTCATTGATTGGACAGGGCGCTGAGATTCAATATTTGCCGGACGCGTTCTTTGCAGGTACGGACAGTTTCGAATTCACCGTCGACGATGGTGCGCTGGGCTCATTGCCTGCGGTGATTACCGTCGATGTGACTGACCAAAATAACGCGCCCATTATTACCAGCGAGCCTGAGTTGCCTTTCGTCCTCGAGCCAGCTTCGGGTCAAGGTCAGCCGGTAGATCTCACGCAATGGACCGTGGTGGAGCTTTCCAGTTCGTACTCAACCTATCCTTATGAATGGGTGATCGATGGAACTGAGGCAGAGCAACGTTTAAACGCCAACCCCACAGCACTGCTGAGTGAATTCAATGTCGCTAATGATCAGATCGAAGGCGAGTTTCAGGTCGCTTCTGGTGCAGGTGATGACGATTTTATAGGCTTCGTTTTTGCGTATCAAAACCCTTACCAGTACTATGTATTTGATTGGAAAAGAAGTGCTCAAACGACTTCCAGTGGCAATTATGCTGACCGTGGTATGACCGTTAGGTTGGTGAATCTAGCGTCAGATGGCAGTCAAGGCTTTCCTAACCTGTGGCAGAAAGATCACCCGACTGCACAGATTCTTTACGATCAGCCGCAAACACAAGAGGTCGCATGGATTCGCGGAAGGAACTACCAGTTCACCCTCACATTTTTCCCGGGTGAGTTCACTATCACCGTAAGAGAGGGCGCCTCTGTAAAAGGCTCGTTCACCGTGCAAGATGATACGTTTGCTGACGGCGCGTTTGGCTTTTACAACCACTCTCAGGAGAGGGTTAAGTACCGGGGGTTTACTCGTGAAGTACTGGCGAGCCGAGAGTATCTCTATCAACTGGAAGCCTACGACCCTGATGGCGACCCTATTACGTACAGTTTGATCAGTGGTCCTCCTGAAATGTCACTTGATCCGTCGGGGCTGTTAACGTGGCAAACCACTTCTACCGATGCTGGGAGATACAAAATAGAACTTGAAGTATCAGACCCCTCAGGCGCACGCGCCACACAAACCTACGACCTGGTCGTGGTTGAAGAAGTACCGGTAATTACGTCAGATCCGGTGGACATCGCCATCGCAGATGCTCAGTACATTTACGACGTAGGCGCATATGATCCTAACCCTGATGACGTGCTTATCTTCAGTCTCGAGGAGCGCCCGGACGGCATGCTAATAGACGCTAATTCTGGTGTCCTCTCCTGGTCTCCGACATTGACAGAAATAGGCCCCCACAATGTGAAAGTGCGAGTCACGGATTCTGCCGGCTTCTACTCGGAACAGCTCTTTGAACTCACGGTGGTTCAAGTGCGATCAAACACGGCGCCGGAGTTTACCAGCACGCCTCCTGATAGTGCATTTGTCGGCGGCAGCTATCTTTACACACCGTCCGCTACCGATGCAGATGGTGATTCGTTGTCCTATTCTCTGGTGAGTGTTCCCGCAGGCATGCAGATGTTTGACACGGAAAACATCACCTGGCGGCCGACCGCTGATCAGGTTGCGCAACACACGGTGGTGATTGAGGTTGCTGACGGCAATGGCGGTGTAACATTACAAGAATATACAATTAACGTTACCGGCGTAGGCGCCAATCGCGCGCCATCAATTAACTCGACGCCCGGCCAGGCTATTGCAAGCGGCGATACCTATGAGTACCAGGTGCAGGCATCCGACCCGGATGGGCATAGTCTCACCTACGTGCTAGAGCAGGGTCCTCATGGCATGGAAATGGATATACACGGATTGGTGACCTGGCTTCCTGTTGAGGTGGGTTACTACTCCGTAACCGTAAGGGTTGACGACGCTTTTGGCGCCTATGCCACGCAAACTTTCACTATTGCGGTTACCAGTACCCTACTGAATGAGGCGCCGGAATTTACAACCCTGCCTGCAGTCTCGGCTTTCCTGGATGCGCGGTATACCTATGGCTTGCAAGCCACAGACAACGATGGTGATAGCATTGTTTATTCCGTCGTCAATGGCCCCGAGGGACTGACCATACACCCTTACACCGGCTTGGTTGATTGGGTTCCGTCAGAACTGCAGCTGGGCGTGCATCCGGTGTCGTTGAAAGCTTACGACGGCCGGGGTGGTAGCGTGTTGCAGCACTTTGACTTGACAGTGTTGGCGCTCGCCAATAACCAACCGCCTACTATCACCAGTACACCTGCAACTGCTGTAGATTTGGGCACCGTCTACACCTATCAGCTCACCGGTCAGGATCCCGAAGGCGCAAGCCTCGTGTTCAATCTCAGCAATGCCCCTTCCGGTATGACCATGACTCCCGCAGGGCTGGTGTCGTGGCAGCCTGAACCCGGGCAAGAGGGATTACACAGTGTTATTGTCAGTATCAGTGACGGTGCAGGCGGCACAGCCACACAAACGTATATTTTGGCTGTGGATGATGGGAGTGGTTATTCGGGCAACCTCGCGCCATCGATAAACAGTGTACCGGCTAGCCAGGTGACCGGCGGCACGCTTTATACGTATCAGATCGATGCGACCGATCCTGAATCAGGCGTGCTCGACTATTTCCTGCCTGACGCACCACCGGCGGCAATGGTTGACGATAATGGCCTGGTTAGCTGGGCCACCGAGGCGACTGATATCGGCACTCAGATGTTTGTTGTCGAAGTGTCGGACGAAGGTGGCGCAATAGCGCAGCAACAATTCTCTGTCTCGATAATCGGAACGGGTGTGAACGACGCACCAGCCATTGATAACTTTCCGCCAACCTCAGCCAAGGTTGGGTTGGACTATCAGGTGCAAATTCTGGCCAGTGATGCTGATGGCGATGCGCTCAACTACAGTTTGAGTGTCGAACCCCCCGGCGCAACGATCTCACCGACCGGGCTGATCAGCTGGACGCCATTAACCGCTGGGCCAGAGCCGATCACTGTTCGCGTGGATGATGGCATTCAATGGACTGAATTGGGTTGGGATATCAACGTGCTTCCTGGCGGTACTCCTCTGAGCGCAGATATTACTGTCACGCCAGAAGTCGTAGACGCCGGAGACGTTGTGGTGGTCCAGATAGTCCCTACAGGCGCGGCAGGTGATGCCAGCGTCAGTATTACTGTGGATGGGGCTAACGTAGCGCTTGATGGGAATAACACCGCGAGTATTGTCAACAATGTGATCGGCGCACACGAAATCGCTGCGCGTATTGAGGATGATTACGATACGGTTACCGTGCGCAAAACGTTCTACATACGTGATCCTGACGATCTCACCGTGCCCGTTGCCACTATCGACAATATCACAGCAGGCCAGAAAGTGACTGCGCCGGTAGAGATTCTAGCGACAATCTCGGACGACAACCTGTCTTCCTGGAGCCTACGGCTCTACAGCATGGATGACGTGAATAACTTTGTAGAGCTTGCTACCGGTACGGCTGCAGTGTCCAATGCGGTAGTAGCCACGCTTGACCCAACGATGCTGCTCAATGGTCTTTACAATTTGCAGCTGGAGGCGCTGGATACCAGCCGCAACACTGGGCTTGATAGCTCTCGTGTGATCCTCACGGGTGATATGAAAGTCGGTAACTTCTCGTTCACAGTCACTGACCTTGATATTCCTTTGTCCGGTATTCCTATTCAGGTAAACCGCACTTACGACAGCCGCCAACGCCATCAAAACCTGGATTTCGGCTACGGCTGGACGCTCGATTACCAAAACGTGAAGATTGAGGAGAGCCGACCCATTTCTGCCGGCTGGTCGCTCAATGAGAACTTTTACGGGCCTTTCGGTGCATTTGTAGATTATTGTGTTGAGCCCCTGGGTACACCACTGGTCACGATTACGTTGCCCAGCGGTAGTGTGGAAACCTTTGAGGTACGTGCTACGCCTGAGTGTAACCAGTTCATTCCTATCATCGATGTGGAGTTCGATTTTGTAGCCGTAGACGGCACGACCAGCACGCTGGAACAAACTGACTACCAAACCTTGCGCTTCACGGGTGGTAAGCTGGTGGAGATTGCGGGCGATCAGCAACCGGACCCCGACAACTACGTGCTCACGACTAAGGCCGGTTTCGTCTATGTGCTAGAGCAACACGTGGGCATTAAAACCATAACCGACCCTAACGGCAATACGCTGACATATACCGATGACGGTATTCTCCACTCCGATGGTAAGAGCGTGGACTTTGAGCGGGATGAAGATTCCGGATTGATCACAGCTATCATTGATCCCAAGGGACAGCGCTATGAGTACGTGCGCGACGGTGAGGGCGACCTCATCAGTATGACGGACCCCGAAAATGCGGTAAGCACCTACACCTACAATAGCAATCACGGCCTACTTGAAATGTTTGACCCACTGGACCGCAAACTGATCAAGAACCACTATGACGACGATGGACGGCTGACCGCACAGGAAGATGGCGACGGCGTGCACACCTATTTTACCCATGACATTGCCGGACGTCAGTCTACTGTTACCGACCGCAACCTCTTTGCCACGCAGTTGTTCTACGATGACGAAGGCAACGTTACCAGCAGTGTTGATCCCTACGGCGAAATCACCACCTTCACGTACGATGCTGACGGGAATCAAACCAGTCAAACCAACGCACTGGGCGATACAAGCTCGGCCACGTTCAACGACCGGTTGGACCAACTCACCCAAACCGACGAGCTAGGCAACACGGTAAGCTTTACTTACAACCAGCGCGGTCAGGAACTGACGGTGCAGGATGCACGCTTGAACACCTATACGCAAATCTACGATACCCGTGGCAATTTGCTCACAGTGGAGGACCCACAGGGCAATATCGCCGGCAATAACATCAATGCCAAGGGATTGGTGAGCCTAACGCAGGATGTTGCAGGAAATATCACCGAGTTCACCTACGATAGCGCGGGCAACAAACTGACCGAGGAGGACGCTGAGGGCCACGTCACCACGTACACCTATGACGATAACGGCAATGTGCTTACTGAAAGTCGGCAGCGTGACGGTAACAATGAGGTCACGACCTACACCTACGATGCGCGTGATCGCTTGCTCACAACCCTGGATGCAGAGGGCAACCTTATGTCCAGCGAGTATGACCTTGCGGGTAATCAGGTAGCCAGCGTGGACGCCAAAGGGCTACGCACGGAATATGTGTACGACGCCTATGGCCGTCTAAAGCTTACCACCTATCCGGACAACACCACCGAAAGTAAGAGCTATGACCCGGAAGGCAATCTCACTTCATCAACAGACCGCAAGAGCCGCACTACGTCCTACATTTACGATCGTCTCAACCGTCTGGTGAAAACGACTTACCCGGACAGCAACTTCACAGAGACAGAGTATGACGCCGTGGGTCGCGTAACCGCAGAGATCGACGAGCGCGGGAACCGAACTGAGCACGGTTATGATGCGGCGGGTCGCAGAACGTCGACCACCGATGCGCAGGGTAACATTCATAGCTTCGAGTATGATGCCGACGGTAACCTCATAGCGGAAGTTGATGCGTTGGGTCGACGTACCCAGTATACCTACAACAATCTGGATCAGCGGACCCAAACGCTTTACCACGACGGCAGTATAATCAGTGAGAGCCACGATGCTCTTGGCCGTCGCACTAGCATGACCGACCAAGCGGGTATTGCCACTCAATACGCTTATGACGGCTTGGGAAGGCTCACCGGTGTGACTGACACGCTGAATCAGCAAACGACCTTCAGCTATGACGAGGCGGGTAACAAACTCACCCAGACAGATGCTGAAAGTAGAATCACCAACTGGAGTTACGATGCCATTGGTCGTACATTGACACGCGTTTTACCGCTGGGCCAGAGCGAGAGCCTGGGCTATGACGAAGTGGGTAACCTCATTTCGCGCGTAGACTTCAATGGTCAAAGCACGACCGTAAGCTATGACAATAACCATCGTTTGCAATCACGTCTCTATGCTGACGGTAGCAGTGAGAGTTTCCTCTACGACGACGTGGGCAACCTCATAGAAGTTACCCAAATCGCTGCGGATACTAGCACGCGAGTAACGACCTATGGCTACGACAGCCGCGACAGGTTAACGAGCACCACGCAGCCCAATGGTGCTACGCTGAGCTACGGTTACGACGAGGCGAGTAATAAAGTCAGCCTAACGGTGGTTTCACCCAGTGGCACTAGTACAACTACCACTTACTCGTACGACACACTCAACAGATTGCAAAGTGTGACAGACATTAACGGTGTCACCACCTATGGCTATGACGCCGTGGGCAATCAGATCAGTGTCAGTCATCCCAATGGCAGTAGTCAGGTGTATGGCTATGATGACCTGAATCGTCTAACGGTACTGAAGACCTTCGATGGCAACGGCGCACTGGTAGAGCAATACGACTACACGTTGCATGCAACGGGCAGAAGGACTGCGATCAATGAGCTGGACGGCAGAACGACAACCTACGGTTATGACGATCTGTACCGACTGACCAGTGAAACGATTGTGGACGCCGTAAATGGCGACTACAGCGCCGGTTATTCTTATGACGCGGTAGGAAACCGCACGCAGAGCGTGATTGATGGGTTAACGACAGCCTATACGATCGACGCCAATGATCGCCTGACGCAGCAAGGTGGTACCGTCTACACATATGATGCAAATGGCAACACGCTTACCTCCACTCTAGGCGGCAATACAACGACCTACTCTTACGATGACAGAGATAAACTGGCGAGTGTCGATGTGAGTGGAGTGGTGACTACCTACACCTATGACCACAACGGGATTCGAAGTAGCAAAACCGAAGCTGGGACGACGACTGACTTTGTCGTAGATGAGAACCGGGCGTATGCGCAGGTGCTGGAGGAGATCACCGGCAGCACTACTGATGTGACATACAGTTACGGGCATGACTTGCTCAGTCAGGATAGAAGCGGAGCAAGCAGCTTCTATCACTATGATGGGCTGGGTTCTACGAGGTTGCTTAGCGATGATTTGGGCGATATTGCTGATGAAGTGGATTATGAGGCGTTTGGGAATGTCCTCACTCAGAACGGATCTACTGAGAACAACTACTTGTTTGCCGGCGAACAGTTGGACTCCACCACAAACAACTACTACCTCAGGGCCAGGTACTACGATCCGAGTGTTGGACGGTTTGCCCAAATGGATTCATGGATGGGAATAGACCCGCAACCCATTACACTTAATAAATATATATACGGAGATGTTGATCCCGTTAGCAAGATAGATCCCTCGGGTAATTTTTCGCTAGGTTCCTTGGGTACAGCATCGAATATTCAAACAACGCTAGCGACTGCAGCGATTCGAGCGCCAAGATTTTTTACTGCCTTTAATTCGACATCAGTCGTTAAAGGTGCTGTTGTAGTTGGAACAGCGACATGTTTCGCTCAAGCAGTTTCATCGCTTGTTGGTAACGCAGAGTCTATTGCACAACCGAGCAATAAGGGCTGTGAACTTAATAAAGTCAGAGTTCAGTTGCAGCAAGGAAGTAGGCGGGATAGAACTATAGGTAAAGTGGCGGCATGGGCTCCAAATCCAGGAGTATCAGTTAATCACGTTCGGGCTAAATTGAACCAGCTCTACTTTTCTAGGCAGGAGGGTAACTGGTTCCCGGGCGATCTGGATAAGTGGATGTATCAAAGTATAGTGGATTTAAGTATTAAGCTAGGAAAGATACCTGCCGCTGGCGGCGTAATGATTGGTGGTAATATCTTACGGAAAGAGATTTATCATCGACGGCTTGAATACAGAATAGATATTGAAAATCTCCGCGGGCATAACTTGAGGCGTTGACAAATGGAGAATGAAATCATCGAAGGTATCTGTATATCTTTGGCATCATTGGATGGAAATGATCTTAATGATGTGATTCTCAGGTGTGCATTTTGCTTTGAAAATTATAAAGGCCTTCCTTCTGATGCATGGCCTGAAGATATTAGCTCGGTAGTTATCAGTGAATCAGATGCCGCAAAATTGAAACAGCAATTGGTTAATTTTATTAAGAATGAGGATTCCGGTTCACCCTTGCTTGGCTCGGCAATTTGGGCTCTTGGAAAAAGTGTCGTTAAAAATGATATTGAATTTCTCGTGGATACGTTAAAACGTTGTTTGTGTGTGAGTTCTGAGAATCTTTATCAAGTAATGTGCGTGCTCGACCTCTTGGGTGAGAATGTTTTGGGTTCAAGCAGTTCGCTATTTGATTCAAAAGAAAACCAGGAAAAAGCAATTTGCTATTTGAATGATAAGTAGGAGGCGTCATAAAACGCGCCAAATTCCCGTCGTCGATGTTAAAAAAGAAATACCGGTATGGGTTTTTACGATTATTCCGGCCGGTGCCCGGCCACACCTGATGTGTTAAAATAGATGCGCTTGGGAAGGCAGTGGCTTCGCCTGGTGGCCGACCCCATTTACACATAATTTCCGTTATACGGCGCAGGCGAACAGTGCATGTCACTACTTGCGACCATTTATCCAATCATTGATGAATACGGTTCGAGAAGCTGTATCAGCCTTTCAGGGCTAGATGCAGATGTATTACAGTATCTGTGCGGTAACGGAAATACACTAGTGCAGAAAACCTTCAATAGTGTCCGCTTATAGCGCTGTTCAGATTTCTGGGGTCACCTCTATCATAAACTTGGCGTTCGTATTTGGGAAGCGGCGTATCTTCGGCGCTGTTCGTGCTCCCTCGTGATGGCCTGGCGGCGCCTGGTATCCTCATCAATGCCTCTAGGGGTGGGGGGTATACGCTGTTTCGCGTCCGTCTCTCTTTGGAGGTTAAATTGCGACCGCGCTTTAGCCTTGTTTCTGGAGATGGCCTGTTCCACTTGCGAATAATCCGGGCCGCGCACAGCAAAGGCGATATTGGCCTCGCGACTAAGCCTTTCTTCGTCTTCCTTGTGCATTTTATGGTCCATCCTTGTACAGGTTTAGAGGCTTAGCTCGGGGCCGCGCTGCGGTTGCGCACCCCTGGGATCTAGCCGTTCTCGTTCTCCGCGTTGCACCTGCCCGAATTGTTCAATATCTTGCGACAGCATATGGCCACGGCGTTCTTTGAAAGCGTGCAGGCGGTCAATTCGCACCTGCAATACTCGGCGCACATTGAGCTGATTGAAGATCAACTGGTCTTTTTCCTGCCTGTCACGTGTCTGAGCCTCCTGCGCCTCTCGCTCATTCTGCGCCTTGATTCTATGGCGCTTTCCGGTCACCCGATCCAACAGGCCGCGAAAGCCCGTGCTGTAGCGCGATTGGCGTTGGCGAGTTTCAAGATGCTGGCGGGCCTGCTGGCTGTGTTCCAAACTCCGGCGCTGGGCTTGATGTGTCTGGACCATCTGTACCCGCTTTCGCTCTAATTCTGACAATCGGGTATGGATGGTAGTGGCTTGCTGCTTCTGGAGTGTCGACAATCGCGCAGCCATGTCTCCGGCGATTTGCGAGCGTGCAACATCAACGGTTGGAAGTGCATCGGGCTCGGCCAGCCGGGCACGGACCTCCTTGGCGCTCTTACCTATCCATTTCTTGGAAATCGCATAGACTTCACAGTGGTGATCCATGGCCACGAACCCCCGGCGGTCGCCTCTGGCCAAGGTATAGCCCCTATCTCGCAACGCTTGCTGGAACGTCCCTTGCGTATCGCTGATCGCCCAGCAATCCTGCAGGGTGGCCTTTATCTGGCGTGGGTCTTTCCCGGTCCGCTTGGCCTGCTGCCACTGTTGCAGGGTGAAGTTCTTCGGGTCACACTCCTGTGAGTTCAAGAAGCCCCGTGGCATCTGCCAGTTGTGCTGGAGGTACAGGTCGCGAGACACCTCCTTCAGCTTGAGTTTGGTAAATGGCAGCTCAATAGCCTTCATCTTTTGGCCATCAATACGTGACCAGACCGCGTGAGCATGACGGCGACCCTGCTTTTCATGGAATACGATGGCGCGAGGCTGCCCCTTGAGTCCCAACTTTTCCTCCACTTGCGCTATAGCGTTCTCAAAATCCTCAATGGATACATTCTCCGATTTTGGTGGATTGAGGCTGAGGGAGTACAGGAACTGCTTGGCCTTGGTACCACGACTCACTGCATAGGCTTCATTCAGGGCTGACACTAGATTATCCGACACAAAGCCGCGTAGCTCATGCACTTCGACATGCTCGTTCTCGTCCTTGAGCAGATGTAGCGCCAAGTTTTTGGCCCCGCCGCGCTGATTCCCTTGGAGGATCACTGGACCTTAGTGTCCAGCTTGGTTAGCAGGGAATCTCGCATGGCAATAATTGCATTACAGGCAGCGATCAGCTTACGCTCGCCCTCTGGTGAGACATCAAGAGTGCCCATATTGGCTGATTTGGCAAGTTGATTGAGGTTAGAGGAGAGGCGGGATTGCCCTAACGCAGCAAGCAACGTCGCATATTGCTCTTGATCGAGTTTTGGCGTGCGCAGTTCCTTGCGTTGCTCAGCCTTACTGCCGAGTAGACGATCCCGGCAGTAGGCCCCCAGCGGTCGACTCCCGGCTTGATTGAGCAGGTATGCCCGCTCTTCATCCGTGAAGCGTATCGCAAATGGCTTGGTCTTGCGGCCTTTGGAAGATCGGCTTGACTGGGCTGAGGCTTGGTGAAAAGCACCCGAGATTTGCGCGTTTCCCGCGCCCTGAGTCCTCATAGCTCAGGCCCCTGAAAGTAGGGAACATGGTTCTCAAGGTAGTCATTCCATTGTGCCAGCGTTTCGAAAAGTTGGTTCGAGGTTTCACCCTCAAGGCCCACCACTTTCCCTGTTTTGTATCAAACGCTTAGCGCGATGTAGCGCTGAGCGTCCTGTGCTTCAGCACGACCAGTGCCGGAGTTTTGCCGAACTTTCCTTCACACACCCTGTCTGCCGCCTCGATGAGTTCCTCCAACTCCGGCGCGGAGTATTGGGTAGTGATATCGCCGTTCTTGTGGCCAAGCAGTATTTTCCGGGTTTCCAATGGCACTCTGGCCGCACGCAGGCGGCGACCGAAGGTGTGTTTCAAGTCGTGTACCCGTATGGGCATGTTCAACTTACGCCGAACTGGCTTCCAACCATTGTTGTTGATGCTGCGCACCGTACGGCCGTAGTAGGTGAATACACGCTGCGGGTGGTGCCCACGCACGCCTTCTATCACTGACTTTGCCACCCGGTTCAATACCACCAAACGATCCTCCCGGTTCTTGACCTTTTCTCCCGGAATGAGAACTACCGAGGTGCCCAGTTCCGGCACGTCGATCTCCCAATCCCACTGCAAGCTGCAGACTTCGCCATCCCTGCAGCCGGTATTCACCTTGAACAAACACATCCTGCTCAGATGATCCGGCAACGCTTTGAACAACCGGTGTTGCTCCTCCCAGCGCACCATTGACGGTCTTGTTCTTCTTGCCCTCCTTCTTCCTTTTATTGCGGCTGACCAGATATTCACCACGCTGATGGGCGATCATGTAGAGCCGCGGCGGGAGTTTATTGAGAAAAATGCGCTTTCGGTTGCCAATCTTGATATTTGACGAGCTCAGAACTCTCGGCATCTCAAAGGCAAATAAAAAGTCTTCAGGCTGGGCTATGCGCAATAGTTATCTGCGAGCGTCATCCAAAGTCGCTCCAGTGAGTTCATCGCATGGGGGTCCAGGCATGCACAACAGATGTTGTATTGTATTCTATGTGACATGCTGATGCGGGCCAGTATCCCTGATGCCAGCGCATCGTCCAATTGAGCTTGTGTACCAGCGGTTATGATATCCGTAGTAGCCGCCAGCGAGATTAGTGTCTGGTAATCATCGGTCTCTATTTGTGGGATGCGAGTGGGCGCAGTTGCGCCGGCTGCCTGTAAGGCGTCATTAAACGTGGTTTGCCAGTATTTGTGTATATGCGGCAGAGCAAGGCGCCTTTGCAGTAAGTCGGACAGGCTGTAGGGGCCGCCGTTGATGATAGGGTTCTCAGGCCTCGCGACAAATATTACCTCTCGTTTTTCCAGCACCATGACTTCGATATCATCGAACGGCGTGGAATGTGTAAGGTCACCGATAAAAAGGTCAATTTTTCCTTCTCGAAGCTGCTGGATAGGTTCTCGGTGAGCGGAGACGATAATCGTTGCGGCAACATCGGGCAATTCCTCCAATAAGCCCCGCAGTAAAGGCAGGAGCACGGTGTGTGTGGCCAGTGGTCCGCAAGAGACTCTCAATGACTCGGAGGTATTGCCCTGAATTGCGTCAAGTCTTCGCTCAAAGTCGACTGCCGCGAGACTTAACTCCTTGCACGCTTCCAATAGTTGTTTGCCCCTTACTGTGGGAACGGTCGCAGCCCTGCTTCGTGAAAAAATCTGAAAACCACAATCATTCTCTGCGCGCTGAACCATACGGGTCAGCTTCACGGGTGAGGTACCCAAGGCAGCGGCGGTGCCTTTAAAGTTGCCGATAGATGCCAATAATATCAGCGCGTCCAGAGTGTGTTTGGAGAGCAAGCCAACCCCTTTAGTTTCATTAAATGAAACAAATAATACTGAATTTGAATCTATATTGCACTAAGCGCGAGGCTGCCGCATACTTTTTCGGCGTTTTTTGACCGCTCTATCTCTCGCGGACCACGTAAGGTTAAAAAAACCCGGTGGCAAAAAGATTAGGAACATGATGGCTAAACACATCGTAATGCGTTTTTTCTTTGTGATGCTACCTGGTCTCGTCATCGCAGGGTGTGGTGACGCGGAGCCAGTTTCGGCAGAACGTTATGTCGGGACTGACCAGCTAGTTAGTATTATCGACGAAAACCTCGTTTCTTCTGCGAACCTCTCCAAAATCCTAGATATTGACCATTCCCGTTTGGCTCAAGAAGCTGGCTCTGTGATGCCTCCAGCAACGGTACTGATTTTTTCCGACCCAGCGCTGGACTCAGAGCTGATAAAACTGAACCCGCTTGTCGCACTGGATCTTCCTCTGAGGGTGCTGGCTTTCGAAGATGTTGGCGACAGCGCCAGCAAGGTTATTTACAACAGCTTTGATTTTCTCGTGTCTCGCTATCAACTCGGTCCAGGCGCAACAAAATCTCTGCGTACAAAATACAATCACGCTATGAGTGAGATAACCAAGGGCGTTCCGCCAGAGGCAATGGCCTCTTTCGCTAGTGACGAGATGAAACCAGACGGGGTCATCACCATCGAAAGCCCTTATGGTTATCAGGAAACTATCGATCGGGTGAAAGCCGCCATTAATGAGCAGAAGGACACAGTGCATTTTGGCGTGGTGGATTTCCAGGCCAATGCGCGTGAGCTTGGAATAGAGCTCAATCCTAGCTACCTGATATTGTTCGGTGGACCCGGGCCAGGTGGTAAGGCGATGGCGGATGCACCGACGCTTGGCTTGGATGGGTTTTGCCAAAAGTTTCTTGTCTGGGAGGACGCGTCCGGCGGGGTTAACCTGTCATTTAACGATTTGCTTGCCCTGGCAGAGCGCCAGGGTGTGACAAAAGCTTTGGCGTTGCGCGTCATTAACTTCCGATTGAATCAAGTGTTTAGCGATGCCCTTGCAAGCGACTAATGCCAGGTATCAACACCCAGAGAGGAAAATAGTATGAGTAAAGAAAGTATCTTTTTGTTGATAGCTGCAGCGGGCTTGACGCCGATTGCACTTGCTTATGGCCTTGTTCCTGCTGTGACGGCGCCCATGCTGTATGACGTGGACATCGACTCGATTAACATCGCGCATATCTTTCGCGCGGTCATGGGACTGTACCTGGCCATGGTTGTTTTCTGGATACTCGGAGCAACCCGTGAACCCTTGCGCTTTGCTGCATTGTGCAGCGTGGTGGTATTTATGGCTGGGTTGGCCCTGGGTCGGGTTGTCAGCCTTGTCGTTGACGGTATGCCTGGTGTCCTTCTCGTGATCTACCTTCTGCTCGAGATTGGCTTTGCATTTGTCGCCCTCAAATTGGCCAAGAACTACCAGCGCAGCTGATCGCTTCCGCTGCTGCAAATTTCAAATCAATCGCTTCTTCAGGAGTCACTATGAGTAATTGTGCAGGATTCTCCCTTAAGGTAACGGGCTGCATCGCCGCGCTGGCTGTTGTACTTGCGCAAACCGCAATTGCGCAGTCGGAGAATGGGCCGGTAGCCGAAGAGATACCCAAACGGCCCAATATCCTATTGCTGGTGGGTGATGACATGGGGCTGGGTGACATTGGCCCCTTTGGATCCGAAATCCATACTCCCTCACTGAATATGATGGCCGCGCAAGGTGTTCGCTTCTCAAATTTTCACGCCAGCCCCGTTTGTTCCATTACCCGCTCACAGCTGCTTACCGGCAATAACAATATCGAAATTGGCCTGGCCAGCTTCGATTACGCGGTTTACCCGGAGGCTAAAGGAAAGCCGGGCTATGAGGGTTACCTGACAGAAAACGCAGTTACCATTCAAGAGTTATTGCGTGATGCAGGCTACGACACCTACCAGACTGGCAAGTGGCATTTGGGTGGTCAGCACGGCGGGCGCGGCCCCCATGAAATGGGCTTCACACGCAGTTACGGTATTTTGGCAGGAGGCTCGAACCACTGGAACAGCGGTGACATGCTTCCTAATATGGCCCACCCGGATTCTCAAAAAGCCGTTAAGGCAGGCTTGATTCCCCCGATGATCGACATGCCCTACTTTGAAGACGGCAAGCCTGTAGAGCGTCCACTGGGCATTTATTCCGACGACCTCTACACAGGCAAAATGCTCGGCTACATGGAGCAGTCGCGCCGCGCCGACAGGCCCTTCTTTGCCTATTTGGCTTTCACCACTGCCCATTTGCCCATCCAGGCCCCCGGTGGTTTGGCTGAGCGTTATTATGAGCAATATCTGGAACTGGGTTGGGATGGCCTCAAAGCTCAGCGAATGCAGCAACTAATTGATGCCGGCATCCTGCCGCAGGACAGCAAATTACCAGTCCAAAACCCCATCACCCGCCCCTGGGATAGCCTCAGTGCAGATGAGAAAAAAATCCAGGCCAGGATTTTCGCTACATACGCAGCAATGATTGAATCACAAGATCGACATATTGGGCGTGTAATGGATTGGCTGCGCGAGACTGGCGAACTGGATAATACGCTTATCATTTACATGACGGATAACGGCCCTGAAGGCACCGATGCCTTTGGTGAATTGGGCAACCCTGCCCTAAGTGGCTGGATGGAAAAACACTTCAGCCAGGATATTGCCGATGTAGGTCACGGCAATTCCAACTGGCAGATTGGCATAGAGTGGGCAAATGCCACTACCGGTTCGCTACAATGGTGGAAATGGTTTATTGATGAAGGCGGGATTCGGGTGCCGTTGATTGTGGTTCCGCCCAAGTCCCATGGCAACAAGTTCGCGCTGCAAGGTGAAGTCTCCGATACCTTTTTGTCGGTGAAAGATTTGCCGATGACGATACTGCAATATGCCGGTGTAGAGCACCCTATGACGCGCTACCAGGATAGGGATATTGTTCCGCCGACAGGAAAGAGCATGGTTAGCTATCTGGATGGCGAAGCCGAGACTGTCTATGGCGCGGATGACTGGACAGCCTTCGAGCTGTTTGGCAATGCCTACGTAGTGCGTGGGGACTACAAAGCCATAAAGGTACGCACAGGCATGTGGGGTGACGGAAAATGGCATTTGTATCATCTTCGAAACGACCCTGCTGAAAGCACACCTCTTGAAGCTGGCATGCCCGAAGAGCTAGCCGAGCTGGTAGAAATATATGAAGACTATGCTGAACAATGGCAGATTCAGGAAGTGAGGGATGACTGGAATCCGCAAAAGGAACTGGGGCACTAGATCAAGCAACCCCTTCCGTTTTGGCTGTGCGAGAAGGTTCTCGTGCGGTTAACAATCAGGCTGAATCGCTCTTCGTCACTGAGTCCAGACGGTCATTTTCGATGTCAGTTTTACCGCACGCTTCGGACGTGGCATTCCTCGTGCTGCTGCCCCAATCCGGTTCGTTCCGCACGATGGAGATCCGAGGCGGAACCACCATGTTGGCACAAGGCAGGGATGGCCTTGGCGAAACTGCCTAGGAGCGCCATCAACCGGAGCAGACACTGCTCTATCAGCTCTGCTCTCAACCTCAATATCCACTTTCACATCCTGTTCCTGGATGACGTCTATGTCTACCGCGACAACAGATCACCCCGATTTCAACGCATCAAGGTGCCGGATATAAGCGAGCTGGAGGAACTGGTGCAGTTGATCAGCAAACGCGTGGGGCGCTGTCTGGAACGACAAGGCTTACTGGAACAGGGCGCTGAGAGCTCCTGGCTGGACCTCGACCCCGCTGAGGACACGGATGCCATGCCCCAGATCCTGGGCAGTTCCGTCTCCTACCGGATCGCCGTCGGACCGTAGCAAGGGCGCAAGGCCTTTATGATCCGCACGATCCGGCCACTGGACCGAGCTGATCCCGCGCTAGAGCGGGTGGCCAAGGTCAATGGCTTCTCACTACACGCGGGGGTGAGTTGCGAAGGGCATCAGAAGGACAAGCGGGAGAGGTTGTGCCGGTACATCGCCCGTCCTGCCGTTGCCGTTCCTCGCCTCTCGCTCAGTTCTACCGGCAAGATCATCTATACCCTGAAGACGCCTTACCGGGACGGGACGACCCAGGTAGCGTTCGAGCCGGTGGATTTCATTGTGCGATTGGCGGCCCTCGTGCCCAAACTTGGGGTCAGCGGCTCAAGCGCGTCTTCAACATAAACATTGAGGTTTGCAGCCGCTGCGGTGGTTCGGTCAGGGTCATTGCGTGTATTGAAGATGANGACATTATCGACAGAATCCTGGCACATCTTCGCGAGAAGGAATAAAGCATCCCCACTCTCCCGCTGCTGTTACCACGCGCCTGGTGCCACCCACCCGAGCCCCGCCGGGCGCGTTGCCTCTTTTCGCGGGAAAGGGCGCGCGGTAGCAGAACCCGCTTTTTCATAGATCAAGCAGCAGGGACGCCAACAGATTGGTATAGGTTCCTGTGGGCTGCGGTCTGGAAACGACCACAAATGATCGGCAATTCGGCCAATGCAAGCGCGATTTCAGCAAACCTCGCGGCCATCCAGCGATCAATCCCTGCAGAGCAGCGGGATTTTGGAAAGAGATTTTTCCCAATATATGCCGTTTGTTTTTCTTATACTTAGTTTGTACTGGGATGTTTTGATTCTTCGCGTACTGGGTTAATGACCCCTCGAAGGCATCTCTCTTCAAAAGTTGTTCAGACCAGTATTTTTGTTTTGCTGTGAGTTTCCAAATCCTGTTTTCCTTTGGTGAAGAGCACTGATGATGCCGGAACCAGTTGAGGATTTTTGGAGGTAGATGGCGAGACGCTTACCTGGATACGCTGGCTCAACCACGTCGCTGGCCAAATACTTGCGCACCGTGCTGCGGGACAAGCCAGTACGGCGCGCGATCTCTCGAATGAGCATCCCGTCTCGTCGATGCCAGCGCCTGATTACACTTAATAATGCCACGTCTATCACTCCTTCATTCCCATGCAGCCGTCTCAGCAGGGAGGGGTTATACGTGGGTCAATATTCGATGCAAATATGGGGGGTTAGTGGGTCAGTTTTGGATGCAATTCAACAGCTGGGTTTAATCGATGTTGGAGACTTTTTCTTCGCAGACCTGTTCGCTGCGTGTTACAACTATGCTCATTGCCATGCCATCTTTGTACAGGTTAGGGCCCATTATAGCAATTCGTGGCTTTGTTGGCGCGAACCACTCTGGCCCATCGTACCGCCTAAAAGGCTTTATGCCGATTTCTGCTCAATTCGAAATCGAGCCTGACGTTTGCGCCACCAGATAATCACGCCGGTGACGGATAGTACTGCAACTACAACGCCCATTATGGAAATCAATATTCGACCAGGCAAGCCGAGTATACGGCCTGAATGCAGGGGGAACTGTGCCTGCACGAAAATATCTGCGGCGGTGCCTTGCCAGGGAATAAATTCACCCAGGCGCTCACCCGTATGTCCATCGAAAAACAAAGCTTTATGGCCAACTCCGCCTGCACCGTGCCCCCCGGTCCCTGGAAAGAACTCAGCTCGGTACAAGCCAAACTCACGGGCATACCATAAGGACCCCAAAGGCTGGGTCCAACCGAGCTTTTCGGCTTCGCCATTGGCCAGAGATGCAATTTCCTGAAAAGTCAGTGTTGGTTCAATCGGGTTGTCGTGGTCCGTCGGGATCCGTTCGTCCAAAGGCGAGGGCGTTACCTCAGAAATCGTGGACATCAGAGGAAAAAACACTTCGCGGTACAAATTCAGTGAAAATGCGGTGAATGCTACAACAAATAGCAAACCCCATGTCCATAGGCTTAGCGCCTGATGCAAATCAAAGTTGAGTTTATGGGGGCCACTCTTCCAGCGAATCTTCCACGCAGGTTTCCAGCGTCGCAACCATGATTTGCCTGACATGGTTTTGGATGCTCGTATTTTCCTCCGCTTGATCGGCAGCGTCAGATAGAAGCCGGTAAAACAATCCACTGTCCAGGTCAGAGCAATAATGCCCAGCAACCAAATACCCCAGTGGTCGGTGCCCCAGAACTCCGGTATATGTAAGCTAAAATGCAATTTGTAAAGAAAGGACATAAAAGTTTGCCGAGTAATAGGCCACACTTGTCCCCATTCACGCTTGCCCAGTACATCGCCTGTTGCGGGGTCCAGGTACACTTGATTAAAGCCTGGCTCGTACAAATGGTTTGTTATGGGGTCTACCTTGGGTTCTACCCAAAAATACTGTGAGTGTCCTGGTTCCTGGTGCAGTTCAAAATAGGTTACCTCTATCTGGGGGAAGCGCTGTTCCAGTTGATCGGCCAATTCAATGGGTGAAATTGCGGTGCCCTGTCCACTAACCTCATTAAGGTCCGGGTTAAGCCATTCATCCAGCTCGTGATCCCAGGAGATAATGGCCCCCGTCAATCCTGTAACAATCAAAAAACCGGCTATGCTTAAACCAAAGTACCGATGTAAAACAGTGAAAAAAGCGCGCATAAATCGATACCCTGTAAAATTGTTCAAGCTGGAAATGAAAAAGGCGCCACACAAAATGTGGCACCTGCTATAGGTTTGTTATAGTTGGACCGGGTTACCGGATGGCTAGTATGTCCAGGTAATTGACCCAAATACGCTGCGTGAAGGACCATAATTTGCCTGACCCCACTGTGGGCTCTCCCGGTATTTTTTGTCAGCCACATTATCGACATTCAGTGCAATAGTGATATTCGAAGTGATGTCATATCGCGCAAATATATCCACCAAGGCGTAACTGTTCTGTACTTCGGTGGCGCCATAGTAAATTTCGTCCTGCCAATTAACGGCAGCGCCGAGGCGTAGGCCCATCAGTGCCGGTACTTGATATGCCATGGCAACTTTGAACTGTTTGGTCGGAATAAATTTTCGAGCGTCGTCGCCGTTTTCGTCTTCAATTTCGAGCTGGGTATA
Source organism: Halioglobus japonicus (assembly GCA_902705825.1). Lineage (GTDB taxonomy): Bacteria > Pseudomonadota > Gammaproteobacteria > Pseudomonadales > Halieaceae > Marimicrobium. The sequence goes on from CACSIL010000050.1 coordinate 37,584, forward strand.
CCCTGCGCTCAGATTCAACCCTTCGAACACTTCACCAGCAATCTCCGTTTCAAAGCCCTTGCTTTTGAACTCTACACCACGATAAATGTTCAAACCTGTTGTGATATCACGAGTGACATACTCGCCAAAATTGTCCTGTCGTGATTCAAACAGAGCAAGGGTTAGAATGGCGCGGCCCTCATTCAGTTCTTGCTTAACACCGGCCTCGTAACTTTCGCCTTCTACTGAACCCAAAGGACTCAGGCTGGCGTCTACCCATGCTTGTGGATTGAAGACTTCGCTGTAGCTGGCGTAGAGCATAGTGCCATCCAGCACCTGATAAGTGATTCCCGCATAGGGCACCGTCTTACTCTCGGATATATTTTGCGGAGCTCCATAGCTGATCCCATCCTGCTTGATGTCAACAGTACGAGCACCCAGAATTACCGAAAGGCTGTCGCTTAGATTCAAGCGTGAGGATATATAGTAGGAATCCTGCTTCTGATTAATGTCAGTAGATTGCTCTGCAGGGTCGTAGATATCAAAGGCAGGACGTGGGGTATTGCCTTGTGCCCAGTCGCCGCCAACCGGATCATCGTAGCCACTCCATCTGCTGGAATATACTGACCTACCCGCTAATTTGATATCGGCGTGGTTAAATCCCGCAACCAGTTCATGTTCCATATCGCCGAGGGAGAACGCACCGGTGACAAACACATCGAAAATGTCTTCTTCATCCTTGGCCTCGTAGTAACTGGCTACGCCCACCAGACCCTCTTCGGTTACAGGATCAGGCGTTCCAGACAGGTAGAACGATTCCCACTCCTTGTCTTGTTTATTGTGGTTATATATGCCTTTTAGCGACCATCTATCGCCGAGATCTTGTTCAAGTTCGACAAATGTTCGCGTTTGCTTAACATCCTGATAAGCCCACTCCGGTGCCGTATTGGTGGACTCATTGTATTTGGTGACAGAGCCATCGTTATAAAAAAGCGGTAACGCGCCCGATGAGTTCCCCTTATTGTGATTGTCATTGACACTGTAGCCAACGCTGAGGCGAGTGCTTTCTGTGATATCCCCACTGAGAATACCGTAGAACACTTTAAACTCCTGTGAGTAACGATCCAGATACGAATCGCCATCTATTTTTGAGACTACAAGACGCCCCTTGAGTTTGTCGGAAATGATAGGCCCTGATATATCACCATTTAGTTGATATTGGCTCCAGCTACCTACGGCAGCTGTAGCAGACGCCTGTAGTTCATCAGTAGGACGTTTGCGCAAATAGTTAATAGTAGCCGAGGGGTTCGCGAGGCCTGTTGTAAGGCCGGTAGCACCTTTTACTACTTCTACTTGCTCGTAGATTATGGTGTTGTCATGCCCCTGTGTCAGGCCGTATGAAAACGGCACTCCCACGCCATCATATTGAAAATTAACAATATCAAAACCGCGTGCAGTGTAGTAAGTGCGGCCTGTTTCAACCTGCTCAACAGTGACGCCGGGCACGTGGGTTAGTAGCGAATTCACTTCTTGTAGAAAGAAGTCGTCAATCTCGGCTCGGGATATCACCGAAACTACCTGAGGCGTTTCAAAAACTGTCAGGTTGAGTTTAGTGGCTGTTTTCGTCTCATTGAGCTCGCCATACACACGGACTTCTTCCATTTGCGACACGGGTTGCTCGAAACGTTCGTCAGATACCACGAAATCGCCCGACGAAGTTTGTTGCACATCGACGCCAGCATGTTCTAACAATTTTTTTAAAGCTTTTTCAGGGGAGAGGTATCCATTGACTGCCACGCTACTTAAATTCAGCACTGAAACACCTTCGGAAAACACCACTTGTGCGCGTGACTGGTTAGTAAATTCTACTAATGCAGAACTCATTGGCTGCGCAGGAATATCAAATAAAGTGGCCTGGCTTGTTGCTGCCTCATGCGGAGAGGATGATTGGGTATCGCCTTCGGCTATTGCCACATTTGCAGCCAGAACGCTATAAAAAAGTAGGGATAAGCCGCAAAATTTGGCCTTCTTTCCCGGTTTCGTTCGTCGAAAACAATGTTGTAATGTTTCTTCATCATGCAGGGTCATCAGGCATCCTTTGACGTGTAGTGGGTAGCGGCTGGCTATCAAAATAGTGGAAGCCATTTTGGCAGTAGCTCCGATCACTTTTTCAACAACTACCAACAAGACGGGTGAGGCCTGAAAAATGCGTCAGTTTTTTTTGACTTAATTTTAAAAAATAATTTGAAAGGGGTTATTACTTATTCGGGTGGTTTAACGCGTCGGCTTTTTACCACAACAGTGTTTCCGCCTTGTAGTTCTAACTCCAGGTCAAATGCCAGGGCAATTAGCGTTAAGGCGTCATCGGCTCGATCGGCAAAATAGGTGCCTGTTACTTTTCGATCAGTATCAGATATAAATCCCCTCTCAATGTCAAAACGTGTATAGCGATTGAGTTCTCTCAGCACCTCCAGCAGAGGATGCTCGCGAAATACCAGCAAACCTTGTTGCCATGATTTGAGAGTATCAGCATCTACAGTTAGCACCTCGCCCGGATTTGTTGCGCTGGATGAGATTTGCTGGTTGCGCTTGAGTCGTACCGCCGCAATTGTTGCCGAACTCACCTCAACAGCGCCCTCGCTAACGGTGATCGTCGCTTCATTGCTTTCAGATTTTCTCACCATAAACTGGGTGCCTATAGCCGTGGCATAAACTCCTTTCGTCTCCACAGTGAAAGGCCGTGCCCTATCGGGAGACACAGTAAATTGCGCCTCGCCATAATGTAATATTACGTGGCGCTGTTGGGGGCTAAAGGCAACGCTTACGCTGGTATTCCAGTTAAGGTTGATAATCGTACCATCGTCTAATTCAATGTCGCGTTTTTGCCGCCAGGCTGTTTGGTGGTTAGCGCTAACACTCGTTCCGGTGGCAAGAGCTTGGATATCTGGACGGGTACTTAACAACCCGGATAGACTGAAAAGTATTGCACAGAGTAATAGGAAGACGATTGCCGTCGGCACGGGCGGCCGTTTTAGCAAATTTTGACCGATGGCATCACGGATATTTTCAAATTCAATTTGTAGGGCCAGCATCAGCTGGTCTAACCTCCCGGATTCTGTAAACTGCGGTCTGATGTTCGCGGATGCACGCCAATAGTCTTGAGCTTTTCGCCAGCTTTCTCGATGTGCCTCAGATTGCTTTTTCCACTGCTGAACACGCTCCGACAATAATGCATCACTCGGGTTTTCGTGTATTTTTCTGCACAAATCAAGCGCCTGATCGAGTAAATGACTGTCAGCAGAAGTTCGGGTATTCGGGAGAGCATCATTGTCAGTAAGGTTTGGCATGCTGTGTTATCACGGGGAAAGTTGGCAATGAATTAGAGGTGATACACAATAGCGCCCGCACAACATATTGCATAGCTTTACGTTATAGTCTTAGTATGCAAGACGTGCAGACGCGGCAAATAGCGTCAGATTTTCCTATTTTTTTATTGTACTACCAGCCCTTGACCTAGCGGAGCTTTTCTTTCCAATGGGAAATTGCTTTGGATAAGTGCCGCTCGACGGTGGAACGACTAATACCCAGTTGTTCCGCGATTGCTTTATGTGTCAGGCCGTCGAGCCGGTAGAGGTAAAATACTTTTTGGGTGAGCAGGGGCAACTCCGCTAGTGCGCGTTCGATAATTTCAACAATTTGTGAGGCAGCAATACCTTGTTCAGGTGACTTGGTGTCAACGTGGATATCCCCATCCATTTGCGCTTGCCGAACATAGCTATCACGACAAGCCTGCGCTCGATAGTGATCGCTTACAGCATTTGATGCTGATTGGAATAAATATGCTCTCGGGTTCTCCAATTTCTTGGTGGGACGTCTTAAGGTTTTCTCAGCCAGGTTTTGATACAAATCGTCGACCAAAAAAGCGCAGCCCAAGCGCCGCATAAGGAAGCCTTTTAGTTCTTTTTCGTAACTGATTAATAAAGCGTAAGACATGGGCAACAGGGCAATGATTAATACAAATCGGATAGTAATGATAATCAGTATCATTTGCAACTCTGCCGCTAGCATAAACGCTCGGTAGTGGTTAGCCACCACCATCCGGCCACTGGACCGAGCTGATCCCGCGCTAGAGCGAGTGGCCAAGGTCAATGGCTTCTCACTACACGCGGGGGTGAGTTGCGAAGGGCATCAGAAGGACAAGCGGGAGAGGTTGTGCCGGTACATCGCCCGTCCTGCCGTTGCCGTTCCTCGCCTCTCGCTCAGTTCTACCGGCAAGATCATCTATACCCTGAAGACGCCTTACCGGGACGGGACGACCCAGGTAGCGTTCGAGCCGGTGGATTTCATTGTGCGATTGGCGGCCCTCGTGCCCAAACTTCGGGTCAACGGCTCAAGCGCGTCTTCAACATAGACATTGAGGTTTGCAGCCGCTGCGGTGGTTCGGTCAGGGTCATTGCGTGTATTGAAGATGAAGACATTATCGACAGAATCCTGGCACATCTTCGCGAGAAGGAATAAAGCATCCCCACTCTCCCGCTGCTGTTACCACGCGCCTGGTGCCACCCACCCGAGCCCCGCCGGGCGCGTTGCCTCTTTTCGCAGGGAAGGGCGCACGGTAACAGTGTTAAACATACGAAGTATGCTTCAACCCTGCGAATTTTTTGATTCAATGGCGACATGAACCCATTGACAGAACAAGACGCGGAAAATGACTCCGCCATTAAGGTAATGCGATACCCATCGCCTTCGATAGGCTCGCTCAGTTCATTGAAAATGAGGCCTCTATTAGAGATTCTGCCAAACGGATCAGGCTATCGCGCTTATCATCGCTCAGTTTTTCTCCGGCTTCGAGAATAAAAAGTCTATTGCCGGCTGGTGCGTAAAGTACTGAGGCCCACTGCTCCCCTTTATACTTAATGTACGTGAATGTCGCTGATTGCCCGTTAACCATTACATTAGGCTGATCCAGCTTCATCCGAGTGTTCTCAAACTCATCAACGATGAGTGTTCCAAAAACGGAGTCGCTGTATATCTGCTTCAGTCGATTGCCACCCAAGAGCAAGTAGCTTCGATTTTCCTTCTCCAGAAAATGTCCCGGCACAATAGCGGGGCGAAACGGTAGTGAATCGATGTCCACGTAATCTTGACCTGTTATGTCAATATAACCAAGATCATGGCTGTTCATCTCGCCGTTTTTCAATTTGGCTGCTTCTTTGAAGCTGGCCATCTTATCAACGATATATTCGTATCTCGGCTCCTCATTTTCCTTAGATAGATAACCATCCATCTGGCGTTGCTGAATAGCAGTAGTATATTTGCGCTGATCTTCCGGTGACATGATGAACCGAGAATATGGACCACTCTCGGCTTCTACCTTATCAATTTTGTCCTGGCCCAGTGATTCGGCTATGGCCCAATGATTGATACTGATTCCTAGTAAAAATGTGCTGAGGAGAAGCTTTCTTGCACTGACTGACTTAATAATCGACATACTCTTTCCCTATTGTTTTCGGCGTACATTTTCAGATGACGTTTGTGACCAATGCAGACATCTCAAAAATCAATAAAATTGTTCAAAGTGCAAATTACAGTCGGTAGCTAAAGTGTAGGTCGTAGCAACACCTACACCGTAGGTTAAAGTGCGATGCAACCCTATTGTTACCCACCCGGTCGTCACTCCTGGGGTTAACGTGCCATCTGGATTTGGCTCACTGCTATTGAAGGCCCCGTGTACCCCACCGTGCCAAGTCCCCATTGTAAAGAGATGAGAACACATCAATCCATTGACCTGATGGTTTCCGTCGGTCCCTGGTGCGCAGGTCGGCGCGTACGCCGGATTTTCAGTAACGTAATGTTTCCTGATTCCATTTTTAAAATGCCAACTAAGGGCGCCGCGCATTTCTGGCGGATCAAAGTAATTATAGGTAATAGATTCATTGTTGAGGCAATTTGCCCGACTGAATAGATCGGCTGGCTCTGCCGCAAAAACTTCGTGGATTCCAGCAGCAGCTAATACCGCTGCACAAACTATCCTGATCTTCATGAGCTCTTCCTTGTGGTGGTGAATGCGTCATTTATAATTAAACTATAATTATTAATATAATGATAATGATAATTATAATGATAATGATTTATAAATGACATGGCACGGAAATAAAGCTCTGGGCTGATGGCTTATGACTCTAAATACAGGTGTTGGGTGAAAATGGCAGTCTCCCGAGATACGTTTTACCGCTACCAGGAAGCTTGTTGTGTGCGGTGGCATCGAAAACCTGATCAATAAGCAGTGAGCTATGCAAACCCGGTGTGTTCGTATCCGCTAGATAGACCATTCGAACCATCGAATGCCGATCAAACCTAAGCCACTAAAAGTTAGGATTAGCGGATTAAATAAATTTACATACTGCTTATTATCACTTGCCGTAGCCATCTTCATGCACAGAACAATAGTGCCCTTGCATTTGAACCCACTCGTGAGGTGTGACATTGTTTCCATCTTTGACAGTTAGCTTGCAACGCGTTCTTTTAGCCGTTTCGCCCGCACAGCGCACACAGCAGCCTTCCTCCCGCCACATAAGATAATCATGCACAGAAACTCCGTGAAATTCGGCTATACAGGCCTCTGGGTTTTCTGAAAACTAAACTAACTCTTTTGGATTGAAAGGAATGCTATCAGCGCCGTAGGAAGAGGGCATAGAAACTACAAATTNGACTCCACTGTTCGATAAGCTTTCAAGAAACTGCAATTTGTCCATTTAAGATTTCCTTACAAGGCACAGCCTGGTGGTACTGCATTTTTGCGCCACTTTGCCATTCACTGGAGCCTATTCTGTATTAATGCGCTCTTTGACTCGAAACTCAATATTCATACTCTCATGCAATACCCTGACAATGAGGATGTGCGTAGGTTCGACCACATAAACGATTAAATGCTTCTCATGATGATAAATGCGCACAGGGGGATTCAGCTCTTGTCGCTCTCGGCATTGCAACGGATTTTCTGCCAGATAATCGAATCGACTATTAAGGCCAGCCAGGTACTTTTTTCGCTGCGGTTTCCCCCACTCGTTTTGGGTGAAACGGCCAATATTCAAAATGTCATTTCTGGCTGCAGGCGTAACTTTGAACGTCATTACTGTTTATCTAGCTCGCTTTGGATCTCATCCATATCAAAGTTGTCCAAAACACCACTTTCAAGGCCTTGGGTTATCGCCGCTTGCAGCACCGCCAGTTTGTCACGTTGCTCTTGATCCTTGCGTATTAGGTCGCGGACATAATCGCTGCTGCTAGCATATTTGCCGAGTTCAATTTGCGCTTGTACCCAATCGCGCATGGGGTCGGGTAGAGAGATATTCATTGTTGCCATCGTTTCAATCCTTTCAACACATGTACATCTTAACTATGGCACTTGTTGCCAAATATTGTCAAATTTCAGTGCGTCACCGGCCTGGGTGGTTGGTTATTGATCAAGTGTAGGGCCTTTCCCTATGTCTCGACTGTGTTTGTGCTCAAACACCGTTTTCTCCCCATCCTTGATTGTCTGGTATTGCTGAAAATCATGGGTCAGGTGCTGCGTTTGAATTTCACTGAATGTATTGAGTCGGTCAAGCCGATTTTCTAACCCCTGGCGCTGGTCTAGTTGGCTAAAGATCAATTGATCCTTCTCTTTTTGATCACGCTGATGGGCCACTAGAGCCTCACGCTCGTTTCGAGCCCTGAGCTGACGATGCCGCCCTGTAACGCGATCAAGTAATCCGTGAAGGCCGCGATTGAAGCGCCCCTGCCTTTGGCGGGTTTCAGCATGCCAGCGATCATGATGGTGCTCTCGTAGCGATTGGCGTTCTCCTCTGTGTCGTTTTGTCATCAACCGGAGTTCTTCTTGAATTTTTGACGCCCGAGATCGAACAGCGGTTTCATGCTCCTGTCGCAGAACAGTTATTCTCTTGGCCATATTTTGAGCAATCTGTGCTTTGGCGTCTTCAACCGTTGGAAGGGTGGCTTCGTCGCTGAGTATTCCCGTACTTCCTTGGCCGATATTCCGATCCACTTCTTTGAGATGGAAAATACCTCGCACCGATGATCCAGAGCGACGAAGCCACGGCGATCTCCCTTTGCGAGAATATAGCCTCGCTCTGCGAGCGCTTTCTTGAACGCGTTCTGTGTGTCGCTAATCGCCCAGCTTTCCTGCAAAGCCGCCTTGATCTCTCTGGGGTCTTTTCCGGCCCGCTTGGCATGCTGCCATTGGCTCATGGTGAAGTTCTTGGGGTCGCACTCCTGCGAGTTTAGAAATCCGCGTGGAATGTCCCATCCATGCTTGAGGTACAGTTCTCGGGAGATTTCTTTGAGCTTAAGCTTGGTATGGGAGAGCTGGATAGCCTTCATACTGGCCATCTCAGTGCGCGACCAGACCGCATGCGCGTGGCGTCTCCCTTTTTTCTCGTGAAGAATGATGGCGCGGGGCTGATTCGTCAGTCCCAGCTTCGCTTCGACCTGATTTATGGCGTCCTCAAAATCCTGTACCGTCACATTTTCGGTTTTGGGTGGGTTCAGGCTCAGTGAGAATAGGAACTGCTTGGCTTTGGTTCCCCGGCTGACCGCGTAGGCCTCATTGAGGGCTGAAACCAGATTCTCTGAGACAAAGCCCCGTAACTCATGGAGTTCAACGTGTTCGTTGTCCTCCTTGAGCAGGTGAAGGGCTAAGTCTTTGGCTCCGCCGCGCTGGTTGCCGTGCAAGATCATCTGAGCTTGATTTCCAGCGCCTTGATCAGTGCATCGCGCATGGCAATAACGGCCTTGTAGGCGTCTTCTAGCTGCTGCTCGATATTCTGTGAGACATCCAGCGTACCCATATTGGCTGACTTGGCGAGCTGGTTCAGGTTGGAGGAGAGACGGGATTGCCCCAGCGCTGCCAGGAGGGCGGCGTATTGCTCTTGGTCGAGCTACGGCGTACGAAGCTCTCTACGCTTTTCTGACTTATCACCAAGCAGCTTATCCCTGCAGTACGCCCCGAGCGGTCGTTTTCCGGCTCTTTCCTCTAGGTAGGCTCGTTCTTCCTCCGTGAAGCGAATCGCGAACGGTTTCGTCTTACGGGCTGTTGAGGTTGGCTTCGAGAGGCCTGAAGAAACCTGCCGAAAAGTGCCTGAGAGCTGCGTGCTGTCCACGCCCCAATCGCTCATAGCTCGGGCCCTTGAAAGTAGGGAACATGGTTCTCAAGGTAGTCATTCCATTGGGCCAGAGTGTCGAAAAGTTGGTTCGAGGTTTCATCCTCAAGGCCCACCATTTTTCTTCTGGGTGCATACTCGACGCATGGGTTGCACTTTTTACCGAAGACTATAGGTAACACTTTTGTGACGAAAGGGTTCTCCGCCGGTTCGGCCCTGTCTTCGTCAAAGTATCCTAAATCATAGTCAATGAAGCTGACTCGCCAGATTTTGTCAACGACCTTGCTGACACTCACGTGCTGACATGTAAGGTTTCTGCAGAGATTGATTTTCCTGCCTCCGATGCAGATACGGCCACAGTAGGTGATCTGGATCGTACGGTCATGATAAGGGCGCTCGGGCGACTCCTGATGCCAATGCTCCCTCGCTGAGGGTATGTATAGCTCCCCTCGGGTATTTCATATTAAAGCTCGCGGCTTGGTTGCCTCCTTTTTGAGCGCTAATGCGAGCGCGGTTTCAGCAACCTAGTGATCATTCGACGACCAATCCCCGGCAGGTCCGGGAATTTGGAAAGACATTGTTCCACATATGCCATTTGTCTTACTACCTGCTAGCCTGATTTTCTCCCGGCACGCGTTTAACTGGTCCTCGCTCAACTGCCGGGTGGTTATCGTTTTGGGGACGTTTGCGTGCTTCAACATCGTTGAGCTCAAGCGGTTCTCCGCATTCGGAACACGCGATGTAGGCCTGATAGTCATGGCCACATGTCTTATGGTGTCGGATAATTGGTGGGCCTGCCTCATCCGAATAATATTTGTCACCCCACGTCAGGAGTGTCGAAATCACGGGGAAGAGCTCCCTCCCTTTCTGTGTGAGGCGATATTCGAACCTGGGAGGTTTTAGCTCATACTGGCTTTGCGCCAATATTCCGTGTTCTTCCAGAAGTTTCAAGCGTGACGCCAGCGTTGTCCGAGAGAGCTTTAGTCTCTGCTGAAACTCTTCGAATCGTCTTACGCCCAGAAAGCAATCGCTCAACAATGTGAGGGTCCAAGGGTCCCCTAATACAGCAGAGGAGCGTGCTACCGAGCACTGTTGGTCACTGAGTTTGTCTCGTTTCATCTCTTACTTCTATCAGTCCAAATTCATTACAGTCACGCCCCTACCTACAGTGACAAGTTAACACAGCTCTCTTGACTTAGTCCATAATGTAAACTAAGTTGGTCCATATTATGGACTTACATAGAGGCTTTCTATATGCCAGCTGCCAACCCGCTTGATCCACAACAAGTCGTTGATGCGAAGTACGAAGAGCGAAAGCTACGTCCTGGTGTGACCATGAAGCGTACCATTTGTGGCTCATGTGACATCGCGTGCTCTGTGGTCAGCGAAGTGAAGAATGGCCGGGTTGTGCGTGTGCGTTCATCAGACAATCCGATCTTTCGCGATAACATTTGTATGAAGGGCATCATTGCTCCCAAGGGTCTTGCCAACCCCAACCGGATCATGCACCCCATGAAACGCGTGGGAGAACGCGGGTCGGGTAAATGGGAGCAGGTCAGCTGGGAAGAAGCTTTTGCTGATATCGGCACACGGCTAAAGACAATCATCGCGGAACATGGTCCTGAGGCCTGGGCCGTATCAACGAGCCAATGGAATACCGGAACCGATCACGGCTTGGGGCGGCGGATCATGAATCATATCGGCTCGCCAAACTGGACTAGTGGGGTTGCCCTGTGCGCAGGAAATACTGCGGCAATTAACAGGTTTACCTACGGTTGGTTTCCCATCGGTGATTTCCAGAACACAAAGTGTATTGTCCTGATGGGGCACAACCCGCGTCGACATAGCTGGACACCGATGTACACATGGATCAAGCAAGCACAGGCTCGTGGTGCGAAGCTGATCGTCACCGACCCGCGTCGCAGCTCAAGCGCTGAACGCGCAGATATCTGGCTACCGCTTAAAGTGGGTAGTGATGCTGCGATGATGTTTGGTTGGCTGAAAGTGATTATCGATGAAGAGCTTTACGACAAAGACTTCGTCAAACAGTGGACGATCGGTTTCGATGAATTGAAAAAACGCGTGGATGAGTATCCACTGGAACGCGTGGGCAAGCTGACTGGTTGCGATCCAGAAATGATTGCGAAAGCCGCCCGCATGTACGCCACTGAAGGGCCATCAATTATTCCCTGGACGCCGATCACGGATATGCAGCGCAACTCAACATCCGCAATCCGTTTACAGTCAATTTTGAGAGCTATCTGCGGCTATGTCGACGTGCCAGGAGGCGAGCTCCTACAGGGTTTCAATCCGGACGTAGTTAACGAGTCCGCGATAGAGATGCACCATGTTTTATCTGATGAGCAAAAAGCCAAACAGCTCGGATCAGATGAACACCCCGCGTTTACCTATCGCGGCCAGGAACGCTTCCGCGGCCCAACTAAAAAGGTATGGGGCCAAGAGTATGCGAATCTAATCATGGGTTGTCACATGACGCCGCCTTCCTCACTGTTTCGCGCTATGGCGGGTGACGGGCCGTATCCAGTCAAAGCATTCTTTTTTCTGGGCAACAATCCAATAATGAGCTACGCGAATATGAAGCTCATTATCAAAGCGATCATGAATCAGGATCTTGTCGTTGCGCATGAGCAGTTCATGACGCCGTCGGCGCAACTGGCGGATTATGTACTGCCTGCGGACAGTTGGCTGGAGCGGCCCTGGCTCATGGATTCGTTCGGATGGACTTCGACGGTACGCACGTCAGAAAAATCAATGGAGCCGCCCGGTGAGTGCCGCTCAACATTTGAGTTCTGGAAATTGCTTGCAGGTGCGCTGGACCAACCGGAAATCGTTCCTTGGGAAACTCTGGAAGATTTCTATGACTACCGCCTGGAGAATTTGGGTATGAGTTGGGAAGAGTTTGTTGCCGAGACAGATGTTCATTTCAAGGCGCCAGAGTTTCGCAAATACCTCAAGACAGGTTTCGCAACGCCGAGCGGAAAGGTCGAGTTAAAGTCGTCGGCGCTCGAAGAGCTGGGTTTTGATCCACTACCTTACTTCCGCGAAGACCCGCCGACTGATCCTGAGTATCCGCTAATGCTTTTCACTGGCGTACGCGAAGACGGATTCTTCCAAACCGGGCATCGGCATATCGAGGAGATGCGTGAACGTCATCCAGAGCCCTTGATGTTCGTGAGTCCAGGCACTGCCCGAGAGTTCAAGCTTGATGAAGATGAATGGGTTGAGGTGGAGAACGAGCTTGCCAAAATATCTATCAAAGTCGCAATTAAGGATGCCATGCCAGACGGGTTGATCAGAATTCCACACGGATGGTGGAAGCCTGAAATGGAGCAAGGTGCTGGACACTTATCTGGTGCGCTGAAATATGCCGATGCTCAACTCTGTCGAGATGACGAAGATTACCTGGATAGAGAGCAGGGCATTCCGCACATCAAAGGTGTGCCGTGCAGGATCAACAAGGTCCCCCAGGACCGGGTAAAAGTTGTAACCGTTGCGGAAGCCGGGTATGCCGAATGAGCGCGCGTGAACGCTGGTTAAGAAAGCAAGAGAGGTCCGCCAGACTGGCAGCTTTTTTGGCTGCCAGATCATCTCGAAACAAAAGCCTATCTGACAAGATCTGCCGGTATCTGGTGAACCGGGCGACTGCCGTTAAACCCGAAGACGATTTCATGCGCGATCCGCTTATTGATAACGATATGGGGTTTGACCCCGACGAGCTCGATCGCTTTCAGCGTGGGGAGTAAGTAAGGGGAAAGCCAAAATACACCATCAATGAACAACCAATTCGATAATCCGTTGAAGCGTTGGATAAAGCCTTCATGTAAGAAGACGGGTAGTCGTAATTCAATAGGTCGCCACTGCCGGACTTTTGCCGGAATCAGTCCTGCTATGTTGTGCATTTCGGTGTGATCTGCAACGGGCATTAACGATAAAAAGTTAGATCAAATCAATTGTTTGGAAATAGGCTGGTCGACTTTTAACCCATTGGTCGCTGGTTCGAGTCCAGCACGGCCAACCATTTTGCAGTTATCCCTACTTACACGGGGCGGAATGTTAGTGCAGCCATTACCCGCTCAGGAAAAGCCGGCAGAGCTGTTGGCAGCATTGGGTGAGCCTCTTCGGCGCGCAATCAGACGATGTGTTTAGCGGGCTCCCAATCTTCTTGATATGATCATCGCGAACTTCATCTATGCCGGCAATGCAAACCATGGATAGTCAGTTTTACACGCGATCAGAACCGATCCTTCTGCCGTACTATCCGCGGCTCGTCTATTTGTTGCTGCTTGAGCTCGGGTATGATGATGAACAGATATTTGGTGGATTAGATATATGCGCTGATCGGCTGCATGACGAAAAATACCGTCTCAGTGTCGAGCAACACGAACAGTTTATCCTCCGTGTTCTGGGCATAACACAAAACCCTCATTTTGCCATCCAGATGGGAAAATGGCAGGACTCTTTTACGCCCAACCTTGCACTTATTACCGTCGCCAACAGTGGGAAGATTTCGAAGGCACTACACTTAATCACTCGTTACAACAAAATCGTTACACGCGTGTTTTCGATTCGTTCAGTTGAAGCAGATGATTGTGTGGTCATGGAGATTGAGACACATTTGGAACACGACAGTGTTGTCTACTTTTCCATCAGTGCCTTCGTCCTGTTTCTGGATCATTTTTTTCTGGACGTACTGAAAGGTTCTCATCTCGTAAAGCGTGTGGAACTGGCTGTTTCGAAGCCAGATGGTTTTGCTGGGGTAAGTGGCGAATTCGCCTTTCCCATGACGTTTGGTCATGCTCGAACACGGGTTCATTTCGACAATACGCTTCTGGATCAGCCAATGAAACAGGCCGACCCCCAGACGGTTCGTCTCCTTATCGAAATGAGTGAGCGTCAATTACAGGAGGCAGAGGCAGAGCTGAGTTTCGTCGGAGCAGTTAAATCCCTGCTGATAGAACAGATTGCGTCCCCACCAAAACTCAATGACGCGGCAAAGCAGCTTGGTATCTCCTCGCGAGGGTTGAGAAGGAAGTTGGAGCAGTCGGGAACGAGCTATCAGAAAGTACTGGATTCTGTTCGGTTGAAGATGGCAAACAGGCTTATAGAAGAAACAGATGCACCCATAGCCTCCATCGCGTATGAGTTAGGTTTCGACAACGCCTCCGATTTTGGGCGGGCATTCAAGAAATGGAGTGGTCAATCCCCTTCCTCTGTCCGCAGTGGCTCGCAATAAGGCATGGCCATATTTGCATAGTATTTGGCCGTCTTTACCCTCGCTCCAGCTTGCGCCGCTTATGTAGACTACTTCTGACATTGACGAACGGGTCATTGGATTTCGGGAGATAGCTATGAGTGAAGTAGTTGATACGTATTGGTCCTTTCGAAGTCCCTATTCGTACCTGGCCATACCAGACTTGTTGCAGCTGCGGCGGGATTACGATGTCGATATTAGGCTGCGGGTCGTGCTACCCCTGGCAGTGCGAGCCAAGGAAACCGTATTTGACCCCGCCAATCTAAAGCCAGCCCATTACATCCTCCTGGACAGCACGCGTCGCAGTGAATTTCTGGGAATACCTTTCGTCTTTCCCCCGAACCCTGACCCTGTTGTGCAGGATTTTGAGACATTTAAGGTGGCGCAGGAGCAGCCCTTTATCTTCCGGCTCTGTAAGCTGGGTGTTGAAGCAGAACGCCGGGGTAAAGGGCTTGATTTCGCAAATGCTGTTTCACGCCTGATTATGGGGGGCACTGTGGGCTGGGATCAGGGCGATCATCTCAGGCAAGCCGTCGCCTCGACGGGTCTTGATCTGGATGACCTGGAGGCCGCTACAGTCAGCGGCGAGCATCTGGAAGAGGTGGAAAGAAACCACGAGCGTCTGGATGCGGCAGGGCATTAAGGTGTCCCGACAATGGTGGTCCGTGGTGAACCTTTCTTCGGTCAGGACCGGGTAGAGACATTGCGGTGGCGTTTGGACCAGTTCGGTCTGGCCAAGCCCCAGGCCGCCAGCAAACTACTGTAGCGAACAATCAAATCTTAGTGAGAACGGAGAAATTACATGGACCTTCAAATTCGCGGTAAAAAGGCTCTCATGGCTGGCGGCAGTGCTGGTATGGGCAGGGCGACGGCTGAACGACTGGCTGAGGCTGGGGCAGAGTTATACATCAGCGCCCGTCGTGAAGAGCGGCTGATGAACGCCGCGAGAGAGATGTCGGAAAAATACGGAGTCAAGGTCACTGCGGTCGTTGCGGACTCTTCCAAGGAAGAAGGTCGGCGAGCCTTGTTTGAAGCCTGTCCCGACCCGGACATTTTGGCGATCACTATCAAGCCGCCTGCGCCGAATGGCGATTTTCTCAAGTTGCAGCCTGAAGATTGGCGGGATTCAATCGAAACGGCTCTGATCGGTCCGATAGAAATCATGCGCCATTACATCCCGGGCATGAAAGAAAAGGGCTGGGGCCGTATCGTGAATATCGCCACATTCTCCGCCAAGAACCCGATGCTATGGCGCCTGATGTCCGGGCCTGCCCGTTCTGCGCTGATCAACTACACCGCCAGTGTGTCTCGTGAAATTGCCCAGTATGGGGTCAATATCAACAATATCCTCCCGGGTATGTTCGCGACGGAAGGTGCGGACGAACTTGTGGAGGTCTATGCAGACGCCTTTGGTCTGGAGCGGGATCGGGATGTTGCCATGAATCACTTCCTGGAAAATAACAAGATTCCCGCTGGTTTTGTCGCGGACGCTGCCGACATGGCGCCTATGGCCGCACTATTGTGCAGCCCGTTGTCGCGATTTATCGTCGGACAGAATATTGTGATTGACGGTGGGCAACACCATTCCTTGTTTTAGTCACATGTCGTTGCGGGGTGCAGGCGTTCCTTCAATAAAGGAGCGCTGACGGTAGCGCAATGAGCGGCTTCCAACGAGGGCGCTAGCTCTCAGTGGTGGTGGCGCTGAGCTACCAAATGCTCCACACATAATTCGGCTTTGCCTTTCTGGCAGCGTGTTGGACTGAACCAAACAGCGATACTCCTGTCTACGCAAGGAGTAATTGGAGTTGCGGGATAGTTAATTGCATTAACACTTTGTAACCCGAGCGTCCTTACATAATTTACCCTGGTACGCGAAGAATTTTGGGATAACGTGTAACATACGCGCGCATATTTGTCCCATTACTTTAGGCTGATTCTCAGCTGCTTTGTACAGGGTCATCGCCAACTCAGTCCGGATGGTTATCAATGCAAAATAAATGGGTGAGGCGCCTTTTGCCTCTGCTGGTTTTGGCCGCAGCGGCGGTTATTGCGCTACTACTGATTAATAGCCGTGCGGAGCTGCCGCGTAGGGAAGGGGTTGCCACGGTGCCCGTGGTGGAGGTTATGACCGCCGAGCCGGGCCCCGTGCCGGTCACTGTGCACTCCCGTGGAATCGTTGCCGCTCGGTCCAATATCGAGCTGGTTACGGAGGTCTCCGGCGTGGTTGTTGAAGCGGCCCCCGAATTTGTGGAGGGGGGTGCTGTCAGTGAGGGCACCGTGCTCTTACGTATAGATCCCATCGATTACGAAGTTGCCGTGTCGGCGGCGCGAGCCGCTGTCGCCAGTGCCAAGCTGGCCCTGGCCGAGGCAAATGTGCTGGTTATGCGCGCTTCCATCGACGAGGCCGAGGCTCAGGTGGAGGCCTCGCAAGACAGGTTACGACAGGCCGAGGCTGAGCTGGCCAATACCACAATAGTGGCCCCTTTCGACGCGATCATTGACACCAAGCACGCAGACCTTGGGCAGTACGTGCAAGCGGGGACTGCGCTTATGCGGCTTCTCGGCACAGCCAGCGTAGAGGTGCGATTGCCATTGCTGCCCGAGGATGTGCCTTTCGTTCGATACGGACAGTCAGCGGATGGCAGTTGGCCGATGGTGACCCTCACACGCAATTTCGGCGCCATTGAACACAGCTGGGAAGCTCGCCTGGTTCGACTGGAGCAGCGAGTGGATGAGCAAACACGGGTGTTTTACCTGGTTGCGGAGGTCATCGCTCCCTACGATACGACAATTCACTCGTGGCCTCTTTCCGTAGGCCTCTTTGTGCAGGCACAAATCCGCGGTGGAGAGCTTCCCATGGCAACACGCATACCCCGGTCGGCGCTGCATGGTGGGGACTCTGTTTACCTGGTAGAGGAGGGCAATGTTCGCAAGCGCCCTGTCACTGTATTGCGCCGTGAGCAGGACAGCGTCATCGTCGGCGAGGGTTTGTCCAGCGGTGATCAGGTGATCGTGTCGCGCCTGGATCTCATGGTGGAAAACATGCCCGTGGCGGTGCAGTAGGATGCAGCCCATACAGGAGCGCGGTGCCATTGCCTGGATGGCGGGAAACCCGGTTGCGGCCAATTTGCTGATGCTGGTCGTCATGGTCGGCGGTCTGGCTTCACTGTCCGACATGACCAAGGAAGTTTTTCCTACCTTCCCGTCTGAGACGGTCACTATCACCGTGCCCTACCCGGGAAGCTCGCCGGAGGAAGTGGAAGAGGGCATCGTCCGCAAGGTCGAGGAGGCCATTCAGGATATCGTTGGGGTGGACGAGATCTACTCGGTTGCCAGAGAGGGCGTGGGTGTAGTCACTGTGCAGCTTGAGCCGGGCACTCCCATGGCGAAGGCGCTGGGCCAGATCAAAGCCCGGGTTGACGGCATATCCTCTTTTCCCAGGGATGCAGAGGAGCCGGTGGTGGATGAGGTCTTGAGCCGGACCCGAGCGATGCAACTGACACTGTACGGGCCACTGGAAGAGTCCCAGCTCAAGGAGCTGGCGCAGCAGATGCGAGATGAGGTGTTGTTACTGCCGGGTATCACCCAGGTAACGCTCCAAGGGGGCCGGGACTACGAGATTTCAATCGAAGTTTCGGACGAGGCCCTGCGTCGCTACGGACTGGCGTTTTCCGACGTGGTTGTTGCCGTGCAGGCGCGTTCACGCGATTTGCCCGGTGGCAAGCTACGCACAGATGCCGGCTCGATTACCCTGCGCTCGGTTGGCCAGGCCTACCGCGGCGACGAGTTTGCCGATCTGACCCTGATAAGCCGTGATGACGGTACCAGAATAGCGCTGGGCGATGTGGCCACGGTACGCGATGCCTTTGAGGATCAGCCCGTATTGAGCCGGCTGAATGGCAAGCCCAGCATTACCCTGGACGTTGACCGGGTCGGCGATCAGGACGTGCTGGCGATGACCGAGCATTTGCGAGAATTTGTCGAGAGTAAACAGGCAGAGCTACCACCTGGCGTAGAGTTTACTGCCTGGTCAGATCGCAGTACCGTCCTCAGGGGGCGTATTGAGCTTATGCTCAATAGCGCTGTGCAGGGTGCGATTCTGGTGCTGATAACACTGGCCCTGTTTCTCGATCTGTCGCTGGCGTTCTGGGTGATGCTGGGTGTGCCCTTCTCTGCCCTGGGCGCACTGCTGGCGATTCATCTGTTAGGCATACCTGTATCCATCAATGTGATCTCGGTGTTCGGTTTTATCCTGGTGCTTGGGATGTTGGTCGATGACGGTATCGTCACGGCAGAAAGTGCCTACGCCCAACTTGAACAGGAAAATGAGGGCGCTAGCAGCATTGTCCGGGGTGTGCGCAGAGTGGCGGTCGCGACCATCTTTGGTGCCCTCACCACAATGATTGCGTTTCTGCCTGCCTGGTTTTTGGATGAGGGTTTCGCGCGTATTCTCACCCAGATCGCGCCCATCGTTGTGTTCTGTCTGGCCTTTTCACTGTTGGAAACCAAACTGATACTGCCTGCTCATCTACGCCATATTCGAGTCGGAAGTAAAAAGAAAAGAACGGGTTTGCTGGGTCGATTCACAGCACTGCAGCAGGCTTGTGCCAGTGGTTTACAACGATTTGCCAATACGCATTACCGCTCGGCGCTGGAGTGGGCAGTTCACATGCGCTACACGACGTTAGCTATCTTTGTGGCCGGATTGATTGTTTGTGTGTCTCTGATACCGGCGGGCATCGTACGCTTTGTGTTCTTTCCCAGCGTGCCTTCGGATCAGATTAACATCACACTCAAGATGCCTCAGGGCACGTCCTGGCAACAGACTCACGACTACACCCTGCGGATCGAGGAGGCAGCACGCGCGATGGACGCGCGCTATCGCGAGGAAACCGGTTCCGAGCAGGGCGCGATTCTGGAATTGATGTCTTTATCTGTCGAGGATACAGAGTCAACGCTGAAGCTTGAGTTGGTGCCCAGTACCGAGCGCAATATCACCTCGGTTGAGATGACGGGCTGGTTGCGTGAGAGCCTGGGCGAACTCAGTGGTGTACAGTCTTTAGTGTTTGATGCCAGTGCAGGCCCTGGCGGGTCTGCAGTGAATGTCGAACTGTCCGGGCAGGATCTCGATGCCCTGCGCGGCGCCGCCAGTGAATTGAAGGCGGCACTGGTAAGTTTTGAGGGTGTATCTGACATCAGGGACAGCTTCGATGCCGGCGGGCCGGAGCTGGATATTCGAGTGACCCCGGAAGGTGATGCACTGGGGCTGGGCCAGGTAGAACTTGCCACACAAGTACGCCACGCATTTTTCGGCGCAGAGATACAGCGCCTGCAACGGGGTCGCGACGAGGTTCGCGTTTACGTGCGCTTTCCCGCGGAAGAGCGCGCCACTGTGGAGTCCTTAAGCTCTATGTGGATTGATGTCCCCGGTCGTGGCAAGGTCCCATTTGCGGTTGTAGGTGAAGCCAGGGAGCTTACCGGGGTCAGCGTTATCAACCGCTACAATCGCCAGCGTGTGGTCAACGTGGAGGCGGAAGTTGACAAGGCCCGTATTGAACCTGGTGCCGTTAACCAGGAGATCACTACCACGCTGCTGCCAGACATTCTGGCGCGTTATCCCGGGGTTACAACGCGACTGAGTGGCGAGGCGGAGGAGCAGGCGGAAACGACCGATTCACTGCTTCTTGGCATGATTGCCGTCTTGATGATGGTCTATGCGGCGCTGGCTATTCCACTTCGAAGTTACACTTTACCTATGCTCATTATGTCCGTCATTCCGTTTGGAATTGTCGGGGCGATTCTGGGGCACCTGATCGTGGGTAGCCCGGTCAGCATGCTGTCGGCCATAGGCATGCTTGGTTTGATCGGTATTGTGGTGAACGACAGTCTGGTGATGGTGGACAACATTAATGAGCGCTTGCGCTCGCGAGCGGAGCACTGGCGAAACGCGGTGATCGAGGGCAGCGTGCAGCGGTTTCGTCCCGTGGTATTGACCTCGGTAACAACGTTCATGGGGCTTCTCCCCATTCAGCTCGAAACTTCGTTGCAGGCGCAGTTTGTTAAACCAATGGCAATTTCGGTCGGTTTTGGCGTGCTGTTTGCGACCTTCGTAACGCTGTTGCTGGTGCCCGTGCTCTACTACATCGGACGCGATATCAAGGCGCTGTTTGGCCGCGCCGCGTCCGAGCCGTCGCCGGAAAATACGCCGCCCTAGTCAGCGCAATGTTGGTCGCACCACCGAGTATAAAAATGAGGGATGCCAGTTGAAACCTTAAGTGCGGCATCGTGAGCTTCTCGCAATAATGTTTTATACTCGGTTAAATCCTATAAAAATTAGAGGCTCCTTATGACGCTTCATGCTCGTATATTGTCGATACTTTCCTGCTTTCTGGTCACTTTGACTGGACTGTTGGTTGGCTGTAGTTCCTCCAACGACAATAACAGCCAAGACGAGGAAGCACTCCCGCCAAATATTCTGTTTATCGTTATGGACGACGTCGGTATCGATCAGATGACGGTATTTGGCTACGGCGGTGTGGGGCCTTTCGATCAAGCACCCAACCCGCCGCTGCAGCCGTATGACCGCTCGCCCCAGCTGCCCAATATTGACGCCATCGCACAGCAGGGCGTGCTTTTTCGCAACACCTGGTCTATGCCCGCTTGCTCTACCAGTCGCGCGGTCTTTTTTACCGGCCGCTACCCGCTGCGCACCCAGGTGTTTGGCGCGTTGGGCCAATACGATCTGGCCAATTACCAGGTTTCGCCCTACGAACTCACAATGCCTAACTTGCTAAAAGAGCGCGGCTACCAGAACGCTTTATTCGGTAAATTTCATATTGGGTTGCAGGAAAACAACCCCTTCGGTAACGCGATGGTTAGCGCCCTGGGCTGGGATTACTATTCAGGCTGGCTGGACGAAACCGGCGATCCCTCCTCGATTGATACCTCGGCCGGACTGGGCGAGGAATACGAGGGCCGTTACATGTGTGGCTTTGTACCCAGTGCAGCGCAGGATGCAGACTATGGCGCAGACATAGGCGCGTGTTACACCGCCGTGGGACAATGCACTGTGATGCGTGTTGCTGGCGGCATTCCACCGGGCCGTGCCTGCCGCGATAGTGGCGGAATTCTGGACCCGAATCAGTCATGCAACACGACTGTGCCGGCCAATATTGAGGACGGCTTCAATACTCTTAGCGGGCACTACGTCTCCCCTCTGTGGATCAATGACGAGGAAGGGCGGGCCATCGAAGTGCCGCTTACGGATGTTCGCGCGCGTACTTACCGTGGCATTGTGCCGGTTGACGGCGCCATCGATTGGATAACGAGTCGCCCCGCGGGTACGCCGTGGTCAGCGACCGTCAGTTTCTCCTCTGTGCACACCCCGGTTATGCAGCCCCCTCAGGCACTAATCTCTGAGAATGCGGCGGCAGTCAGTCGATTGCTTTGTGCAGCACCTGAGGGAGCGTCAACGGAACTTCAGAATCGCGTGTTAGTGGAGCAGCGAGAACTTACCACGCTGATGGTTGAGGCAATTGATGCTGAGTTGTCTCGACTGCTCGTCTCTATCGGAGCCGCGACGCGTAACGAGGACCAATCTTTGGAGCTCAACCCAGACAGTAATACTATGATCGTCATTCTTGGCGACAACGGTACGTTTGGGTACTCCGTAAAGATGCCGTTCGATCCCGTTCGGGCTAAGGGTACGGCTTACCAGACGGGTGTCTGGGTGCCATTGGTCGTGGCGGGGCCGATGGTGAATACGCCCGACCGTGAAGTTGGGAATATGGTGAATATCGCCGATCTCTATCAACTGTTTGCGGAAGTTGCCGGCATTGAAAATGTCCACGATCTGGTGCCACGCACGCTGGATTCCGCACCGATGCTGCCCTACCTCACCACACCCGGTGTCGAGAGTCAGCGCGACTACAATTTCACTCAGGTCGGCACTAATCATCAGGCTGGCGGCGCAATTAATGCGCCCTGCACGTTCGCTACGAGTTGTAGCCAGATCCCCGTTTCCAAATCAGTGTGCCATGACAACAGTGGTATTTGGTGGGGGGATGAGCCGGATGAGCCGGGTGTACCCGCCGGTGGGTACGCCCAGTGCTGTGAGGTCAACCAGCATCTTTATGATCAGGGAGAGCCAATGGTCGCACTGCAGCCTCTGGCTGCGGAGGCGGTTCGCAATGATTTTTACAAGGTCGTGCAGAACCACTATGTCGGTGATGCGAACCCTGATCCCGCTGAATATCCTAATTGCACGTCGAACACCACGACCGAGTTTTATCGCATTAACGAAAGAGCACCCATCCCGCAGCTCGATAGAGAAGCAGATAACCTGATTAATCCCGAGACGGGCTTGCCAGATGATCCCGCCGAAAAAGTGATTTTCGAGGAGCTTCTGCACCAGTTGACGTTAATTGAAGACAGCGTTCAGCCTTGTCCGCCTGGGCCTCCCGCAGGCTATGTCGCCAGCATCGACGGCAATCAGGATGGTGTCGTCAATGATACTGATCTGGAAAACGTCAACGGGTTCGCCGAAGCTGGCGGCAGTAGTTGGTACGATATAGATGAAAATGGGACGACAACCGCGACCGACTATACGTTAGTGAACGACTATCTGGGTATTGAATGTGCGAATTAACAGATCGTCAGGACACTGAATACGCTGTAACTTCCTGTGCGCGGATGTGAGCTGTAGCAGGCTCACCGCCGCGAACATCGGTTTCAGGTCAACGGACTGACAATGTGTACATTTCTATAGTGTTGCAAGTACAGTCAACAGGGCGTTTATTTGGCTTCTGCATCTGCGTTTCATCGCCCCTGCGGTCATGCTTTCCTGTAGGCCTCCATTTTTCGATTAGCCTGAACAAGCAATTGTCATCGTGATTGGACACTTGCGAGCCACTAAATAACGGATAACAAAAATGGGAATACGCTCTGAGAAAACCTACTGCAGAATCTGCGAGGCCTCCTGTGGTCTCGTCGTCGATATTGAAACGGACGACAGCGGCGGGGAGACTATTCGAAAAATTACAGCCGATGCTGACCACCCGATCTCCAAAGGGTATGCCTGCATCAAGGGGACAAGTCTTGCGGGTATCCATCATGATCCAGATCGCGTCAATTTTCCGCTTAAGCGAGTAATGGGGCGCCAGGATAACGATTGCTGGGAAGAAATAAGTTGGGCGCAGGCAATTGACGAAATTGCGACAAAAGCCCGGGGATTAAAGCTGAACTATGGCGCAAACACTTTAGCTCATTATGCCGGCAACCCCACCTACGCGAATTTTAAAAGTATTCTCTGTGTACAAGATTTCATCGCCTGCCTGGGCTCGAATCAGCATTATGCCTCACACTCAGTTGACCTGAATAACAAGTTTCAGGTAGCTGCGGATATGTTTGGTGTTGATGTGTTGCACCCGATACCGGACTTCGACCACATGGAATTTTTTATGTGTCTGGGCGGCAACCCGGTTATTAGCCAGATGTCCGTAGTGAGTGTGATTAACCCGCTGGAAAAACTACAGGCTATCGAAGCGCGCGGCGGAAAAGTCGTGATCGTCGATCCACGAAGAACCGAAACTGCATCGAAGGTCGGAGAGCACGTGTTCATTCACCCCGGCACAGATGCATTCTTTCTGTTGGCACTCCTTTACGTACTGCACTATGAGCTCGAGTTCTCAGCGCCATCCATGGAGAAATATATCGAGGGTGCAGATGCGCTAGTGAATGCCGCCAAGGAATGGACGCCTGAACGTGTTTCCTCTATTAGCGGTATCAGTAGTGCAGTGATTCGACGTATTGCGGCGCAGTATCATGATGCGGATGGTGCAGCCCTTTATATGTCGACGGGTGTGAATATGGGGCCATTCGGTTCCATCTCGTACTGGGTGCTGCAAGGGATCAATATCCTGTCGGGCAACCTTGATAAACGAGGTGGATTGTTAGTGCCCGAGGGGGCTATCGATTGGCTGACACTGGCGCAGAAAATTGTTGTCAGCGATCCCGAGGTTACCACCTCACAGGGTTGGCATAAGGTCGCGGGGTGTTTTCCTGTCACGGCTCTGCCCGAGGACATTCTATGTGACAACGAAGACCGTATTCGCGCGCTCTTTATATCAGCAGGTAACCCCGTTCACTCTACGCCACATCCAAACTGGCAAAAAGCGATGGAGCGGCTTGAGCTGGTGGTTAGCGTGGATATCTACATTAACGAAACGGCCGCGCGTTATGCCGACTACGTTTTGCCCGCTACCGATATGCTGGAGAGATCTGACTTTCCGCTTTCTCACGTTCCGTTGCAGGCGGTTCCCTACGCACAATACACCAAGGCTGTAGTGCAGCCTCAATTCGATCGGCGTGAAGAGTGGTCGATTTTCTCGGATCTATTGCTGAGAATCGGTGCGCCGATGGTGTCAGACAAGCCCCTGCTTTTGCTTGCCAGAGCCAACGCGGTGTTACAGCGATTACCGGGAAAATTCAGATTCACACCCGATCACATACTGAAGTTGCTGCTGTTTTTAGGCAAGAAAGTGTCTTTCAGGCAATTGCTTGCTCATCCTGAAGGCATAAAACTCGCTGACCATCAGCCAGGCTCTTTCCTGGGGAAACGGCTCAAAAAGCCGATCAATTTCGCACTGGCACGCGTGGCTGCTGATTTACCTCGATTACGCGACTATGAGAAGCATATCGCAGCTATCGACAGTAGCCACCAACAGAATACGCTGACACTGATCGGTCGGCGCAGTCGAAAATCACATAACAGCTGGATGCACAACAACGCTCATATTAGACAGCCACTATCGAATAGTGCCCAGATCAATTCGAAAGATGCGGCACGCATGGGCTTGCTATCGGGTGACCGCGTTAAAATCAGCAGTGACCATGGCGTCATCGAGTTACCGCTCTCGATCACCGCTGACATAATGCCGGGTGTGATTGCCGTACCTCACGGGTGGGGTCACCAGGTCACCCGCAATCAGCAATCCAGGCAACTAGCGGGGCAGAATATTAACGATGTGATCCCTGGCGGCGCACAGTGTATGGAGCCGGTGAGCGGGCAGGCAATTCTGCTAGGTCACCCGGTAGCCGTCGAGAAGGTAACGCAGGGTTCTATTGCAGCAAGCTAGGCAGAGACAGGTAAAGGACTCTGCCAACTGCGTCCCCATTAATCAATCCGCTTCGCGTTGGAGCCAAATGTAGCTGGTGATCGCAGCCAGAGCGTTACCGTCGAGGACGTCGTATCGGTAGCGGTCTTCTCCGGTTGCGGGCGCTTTGACCATGACTTCGTGAACGAAGGGATCACCCGTGATCTCAACGGTCGTCATCAGCTTGCCGTTCTTCCACACGCGCAGGAACATGCCGGAGGAGGCCGTAACGGTGGCGCGAAGCGTGCTCGTGTCGGCGAAGACAGTGCTCCCCCTGCGAATACCATCCATTTCTGCCTCGATCATCGGGCCGTTGGGCCCGAGGACCTGAACCACGGTGCGGCCGTTGCGAATTCCCTCGAGTATGCCTGCAACGCTCAGCTCTTCGGCCCAGACACGTGTGGCGGGTATCGCCAGGGGAGAGTAGGTCGGTCCGTCGCCCGTACCGCCCCGGTGATCGTCGCTTCCTCCCAGTGCAGCCGCGTGACTCCCGCGCTCAAGAAGATCCTCCCAGAACGGTACGCCGGTGAAAATACCGCCCATGACTTCGACTCCGTCGATCGTGTCTGGTGCGACATCGTGTTGCCAGCCACAGCCGATGCACAGGTCGCCGACGTTCAGGAGGGGATGATTGATTGAGATGAGGCCACCCTGCTCGTGTGTGTCGGCAATCGCGGCTTCAATGGTAGCGCCTCTGACCCCGGTGCGGTGGTCTATCCACTGTGTCGTGCCGATCGTGTTCGCGTGTCCGGCGTAGGTCGTGAACTCCATGCCGGGCAAAAGAAGAACCGGTGTGGTTATCTGGTATGAGGGGAACCAGCTAAGTTGGCTCACTGTGTTGTGCTCGGACATGAGGACGAAGTCGAGGTCGCGACTCTCTGCGAATGAGATAAGCTCGTCGATGGTCACGGAGCCGTCGGACTCCACTGTGTGCGAGTGGAAATCTCCTACATACCAGCGCGCGGTGGACTCAAGCGCCTGCGGCGATTCATATGGCCGTCGCTCGGTCTGCGGCGCAAGCGTAGCCGTGTCGCGCAGGATCACCTCCACGTCGTAGCGTGCGGGCTGTTCGGCAATCTTGGCCTTGCCGACGACAACTTCCCAGGTGCCGGCCGGGATCGGCCCAGGTATGTAGCTCGGTGAGGCAGCATCGAGGCCTACGATCACAGGCTGCGACTTACCACCACCCCAGCCGCGGAAACCGGTCGGGTCGTCGAGGCCCCAATCCAGGATGTTCTCGCTGGAGAGGTCGTCGTGGTGGATCTCGATCTCAGCGACACCCTCGGGCACCTGAAAGGGAAGGAAGAAGTGTGTCTCCTCCCCTGCGGGAACTTCACCCGAGATCTGAATGCGAGTCTCGCCTTCGAATCGGGTATTGCCCTTGAATCCATTATCGCTGTCGGAACAACTTGCGAGTAACAGCGCCAATAAGCCGGCTAGGTAAATGGGACGCATTTCTTTTCCTTACTTTCTTGCCTGGTGCAGAGGACTCTAATCGTAATCCAGCGGGGGTCACAATAAAAAGGCCCGATGATTCCTGTTACTGCAGTGCTTTCGTTTCATTCACACTATATATCACAGAACTTGCCGTACCACTTACCTTACCACTTGGCGTACCACAGGCGGTCTACTTCTCAGCTGCCAGTGACGTTCGGATACCAGATTGTGGCTGACAATACTGATATTCTCCAATGCGCTGATATTTCGTATATCCTTAGTGAGGGCCTGAAAACAAGGAAGCAAAAATGACAGAGAAGCCACGGCTGGACGACTTCACCAAGCGATATTTAGTCGGTCTTTTAGTTATTGCGGTGTTGGGCTTTGCCTGGTGGTTTTCTGGTTGGGACAGGCGAATCGGGCAGCTGAATGCTATTTTGGAGGCTGATGAGGAACTATCCGCCTACCCTTATCAGTTCAAGGTACTTTCGCTAGAAGACGGCGTTGCTGAAATCTCCAGTCCGCGTTCTGCCGAGGTTCCGGTGATAAAGTTTTTGCGTATTGTCTTTCCGCAACTCCGCGATAGTAGCGTGACGGACGAGTCTGTGATGGCAGCGCAAGATGAGTTGGTTACGGTGCAATCACGCGCAGGTAAGCTGGTAAGTGACGAAGAGGATGTAAAATCAATTCGATGGTCCCTGGACCGCCAATGGTACGAATCTCAAGGTATGTATTTAGATTGAGTTACGAGCTCAATCTACCGCGAGGTGGTAATGAGTACGGCAATAGGGAATCTGCCTAACAGCAGATTCTAGTGCGGTTTGTCGTTGCTATCACCATCACGGTCAGAAGGGTCTAGCAGTGCGCGGTCGCTTTGCATTTCAAGCCACATAGCGTTGATCACGGCGAACATTGCTGCCAAAGGCAGGCCTAACATCCAGGCAAAATACCACATGCTACGTTCCTTTTATCAGTAGGCGGAATCAGAATTAGTGACATCGTTGGCGGTGACCTTGCCCCAAAGCACACGGTATACCCAGGCTGTGTATGCCAGGATTAACGGCATGAATATTACGGTAGCCACCAGCATTACAAACAGTGTTTGATGTGAAGACGAGCTGTCCCAAACCGTCAATGATGAGCGTGGGTCAATCGATGATGGCAAAAGAAAGGGAAACATGGTCAACCCGACTGAAGAAATCGTACCCAGAATGCCGAGCTTGGACCAGAGCAACGTAGAACCCTCGCGTCCAGCGCGCAGCCCCAGTACCGTCATTGCAGCACCCAGAAGACCCAATATTGGCGCCGCCGCAATCCACGGGCGTTCACTATAGGCTGCGAACCAGGTATCGGTGCGCATCACCTCGGAGTAAAGTGGGTTTGAAGGCCCGTTAGTAACGACCTCGCCTACCAGCGCATACCCTTCAATTCCCGTGGCCAGCCAGACTCCGCTGAGCACATAACCTGCGATGAATATAAGTCCGGAAACGCTGCCGATGGTGCGTGCTCGAGAGGCTACCTCGCCCTCGGTTTTAAACGACAGCCAGGCCGCACCATGCGTGGTCAGCATTGACAGAGAAACCAGACCGGTTAGAAGGGCGAAGGGGCTGAGAAGGCCAACAAATTTCGCATGGAACGCCCCTTCATAACGCGTAAATAGATCGGGGGTGAGTTCAAAGGGCACACCTAACAGTACGTTTCCGATCGCCACACCAAAAAGGAATGCGGGTACGGCTCCACCGATGAACAAACACCAATCCCAGGTTGATCGCCAACGCGGTGACTCGCGCTTGGAGCGGTATTTGAACGCTACCGGTCGCAGAATCAACGCGGCTAGAATCGCGAACATTGCCAGGTAAAAGCCGGAAAAACTTACCGCATAAAGCGGCGGCCAGGCGGCAAAAATGGCACCACCACCGAGAATAAACCAGACCTGGTTACCCTCCCATACCGGGCCGACTGAGTTGATGGCGATACGCCTCTCTACATCCGTCTTGCCGACAAAGGGCAATAGGGCGCCCACACCCATGTCGAACCCGTCGGTCAGCGCGAAGCCTATCAACAGGACTCCCAGAAGTGCCCACCAAATCACGCGCAAAATATCGTAGCTAATGAATTCGTGCAGAATCATGAAGCTTACTCCGTTGGTAGCTCGGTATAGTGACTGAGTCTTTTCCTGTGCAGGTCGGTCCAGATTCTCGTCTCTTCGACATCTTCAAAAGGACCCTTGCGAATATACTTAAGCATCAACCCTATCTCGACGACGAACAACACCGTATAAAATACGATGTACGCGATGAGTGTCAGCAGTACATCCATCACGGATAGATGACTCACTGACATTGCGGTTGGCAACACGCTATCCACTGTCCAGGGTTGGCGACCGTACTCGGCCACGAACCAGCCTAACTCTGCGGCAATCCAGGGTGCGGGAATGATTAACACGGCTCCCCGTAATGCCCAGCGCGGATACACCTGGCCGTGAAAGCTCGAACGCCAGAAGAAGTAAACCATTACTGCAATGAATGCGAAGCCAAGCGCTACCATTACACGAAACGCCCAAAACAGCGGTAGCACTTGCGGTAGCGTGTCGTTAGCGGCTTGTATTATCTGTGCTTCGGTAGCGTTGCGGGGGTCTTCAACATAACGCTTTAACAAAAAAGCGTAGCCCAGATTGCCGCCGTGAGCTTCGAAGGTCGCGCGCACCTCGGGGCTTGTGGCGTCGCGATTGTCCCGGATATTCATCAAGGCATCATAGGCGATGATGCCGGATCGCACGCGCTGCTCGGATTCGTCTATCAAGTCGTTGATACCGGGTATTTCGGTCGTTAGCGAACGCGTGCCAATCAACCCCATTGCATAGGGGATATGAATGGCATATTTCGTTTCCCGCGCTTCCTGATCAGGTATGCCGACCAAGGTAAACGATGCGGGTGCGGGCTGTGTCTCCCACATACCCTCCATGGCAGCGAGTTTCATCTTCTGACTATGGGTGGTCGAGTAACCCGACTCGTCACCCAGCACCACTACGCACAGTGCCGATGCCAGACCAAAGGATGCCGCCACCGTGATTGACCGGCGCGCGAGCTCTTCGTGCCGCCCTTTTAATAAGTACCAGGCCGACACGCCGAGAACGAAAACGGATGCCGTCACGTAACCGGCTGAGACGGTATGTACAAATTTGGCTTGAGCCACGGTGTTGAACATGACATCGAAGAAGCTGGTCATCTCCATGCGCATGGTTTCGGGATTAAATTCCGCCCCGACCGGGTTTTGCATCCAGCCATTGGCGATCAAAATCCAAAGCGCAGAAAAATTCGATCCGATTGCGACAAGCCAGGCAACGACCAAATGCGCCACCTTGCTAAGCTTGTCCCAGCCGAAAAAGAACAAACCGACAAACGTCGCTTCAAGGAAAAACGCCATCAGGCCTTCCAGCGCAAGTGGAGCACCGAAAATATCGCCTACATAGTGGCTAAAATAGGACCAGTTCATCCCGAACTGGAATTCCATCGTGATACCAGTGGCTACGCCCAGCGCAAAGTTGATGCCAAAGAGCAGCCCCCAGAATTTGGTCATCTGGCGCCAGATCGGCCGATTTGTCATCACATAGACGGTTTCCATGATCGCAACAATCACCGACAAACCGAGGGTGAGTGGCACGAAAAGAAAGTGGTACATAACCGTTGTCGCGAACTGCAGACGTGAAAGCTCAACGATATCGAAATCCATTGCCTACGCTCCTGACTCTAATCTTGGTATACGGTAGAAAGTGTAGCCTTTTCGAGATAGAGCGTCATTAACTCAGATCAAGTGGGCTGCCAATACAATACCGTGTGTGAAAGGGGCAATCTTCAATTCAGCGTTACTGTTTGCTCAAAAATAGAATGATCTATAAAACGGTGTAGAGTTGCCAGTATGGTCGTCTGTGGTAGCGCGGCACGGATACCGTGCAGCATGCGGTCGGCCGTTTCTGCGTCCAGACCCTCGGTCGGTTCATCCAGAAGCAGAAGTTTGGGCCGTTTTAGAATCGCACGGGCTAAAACCAGTCTACGGGTCTGCCCGCCCGATAGTCCCAGGCCCGCTTCACTCAGGCTGGCGTCCAGGCCGCCGCGCTCAGCGATCACCTTATCGAGTGCCACGACTTCCAGCGCCCGCCATACCTGATCATCGCTCGCCCCGCTGGCGAGCCGCATATTCTCTCGCACGGTACCGGCGATCAGAACACTGCGCTGTGGCACCATTGTCACTATATCCCTCAGCTCGGGGTCTGACCACTGCCGTGGATGAACGCCAAAAATAGTGATTCCTTTGCTTTCGGCCAAACCGGCAATTTCCATCATGAGGGTCGTTTTGCCGCTCCCGCTCGGCCCCGTCAAAACCGCGGCATTACCTTGTTCAAGCCTGAGTGCCAGAGTGGGCCTATGAATCTCCAGTACCGGCGCGTTTGTCTGCAGGCGTTGCCGTTTTGACGGTGCTTCTGGCTGTGTCGTCGCTGCTGCCCCAATCCGCCTTGCGGCACCGAGCATCTTGCCCAGTTCGGCAACCCCACGCCGCAGAGGCAACAAGGTTTCGGCCAGTGCCAAAGCAACGAACACACCGATGGCTGTCACTGCCGGCCCGGCGATGCCTGTGACAATCAGGTGCTCACCTACTACCAGCGCCAGTGCTGTCACTGCGGCGACCAGTATCGACAGCGCAGCCCCTGTGCGCCGCTCGACACGATCCAATGTGCGAGCTGCCTCGCGTGTTTGTGTGTCAATTGCTGTGAGTTGTGCTTCGCGCGCAGCCAGCGCGCCAGTAAGAATTAGCGACTGACGATGGCGAATCATATCGATCGTCCCGCGCCGCAACCGTTGGGTCTGCGCCTCAACCTCAGCTGAAGGTCGTTTGGTATGGCGAGCCAGGTACCACAGAATCAGCATTGCGATGGGTAAATAGCCCAGGAGCACCGCAGTAGCCATCGACCAGCTTACCAGCCAGCCCAGTGCAACAAAGGCCGCGAGGTGGGTGATAAGTGCAGCGCTACCCGGCAGTAAGAATCGCAAAATTACGCCGTCCAGTGCATCCACATCTGACACGATGCGAGTAAGTACTGCCTCGCTTCTCAGTCGCGCCAGCGCGCGGGCATCACTCTGAACCTGGTGCCGTAACACCATTACTCGCAACATGGCTAAAGAGCGCAATGTTGCGTCGTGCGTCAGCAGTCGTTCACCGTAGCGAGTGACAGTGCGTCCCAGCGCTAGAAACCGCACGCCCGCTGAGGGGCGAAATACATCGAAAGCAATGCCGATACCTGCGATGCCGGCAATGCCTGTCGCGGTAATGAACCAGCCCGATAGGCCTAACAGTGCTATGCCCATCACTAAAGCAATAACAGACAGTATGGCACCGCAAACCATCGTCCTAGGTGCGCAAGAGAGCATTAGCCGAATAATGGGTAGCAAAGCTTTCATTGCGCAATGCCTATAGTGCGGTCCATCTCGGCCGCTAGCATTGGGTCGTGAGTAGCAACAACAAGGGTGTGTCCATCGTTCTGCAGGCGGACCAGGGAGCGAGTAATCGCCGCCGCCGTCTCGGAGTCGAGATCGGCGGTCGGCTCGTCGGCGAGGATTAGTTCGCGTCCGCCTAAAACCGCTCGAGCTATCATCAGGCGTCGTGCCTCGCCACCTGATACACCGCCGCCGGTTTCGCCCAGGCGGGTATCGAGTCCATCTGGAAGGCGTACAACGATATCGCTCGCTTCTGCCTGTTCTAACGCGGGCCACGGGTCAATGCCCAGAGCTTCTGGGTCAAGCCAATCACGCAAGGTCTGGTCTGGAAAATGCGGTGACTGGGGGATCAGTGCAATACGCGCGCGCCAACTGTCGGCATTCGCGTGATTCAGTGACTGGCCACAGACCAAAATGGGGTTGGCACTCAGTGGTACTAACCCCGCGATGGCTGCCAGACAGGTACTTTTACCCGCGCCACTTGGGCCTGTCAGCGCGACTGACTGCCCCGCTCTCAGGCGCAGATTCGGCAGTGCTACGTATTTGCCCGGCAGTGCCGCAGTGGCGTCCTCTATCTCGATACTCAGCTGGCCGGGCATGGCTTGCGATGCGTTGCCGTGCCCGACAATGCTAACTCTGTCTGCCCCATCGAGAGCGTCAAGCTCTGCCACGACGGCCAACCCTTCTGCGCGGTCGTGCCAGGCTGCTGCCAAATCCCGGAAGGGTTGGAAAAACTCGGGCGCGATCAATAAGATAAACAGTCCCTCCGCCAGCCCCAGTGGGCTGCCCCAACTACCGAAACTGATTGCTCCCAAGAGAGTGAAGCCGATGAAGACGGCGACCATTGCCACGCCCAGCGCGCTGAATAACTCCAATACTGCCGATGAGAGAAACGCAATACGAAGTACTGCCATAGTGTGTTCTCGCAAAGACTCAGCCCTGTTAGAAAAATCTCCCGCCGCTCGATCCACAGCGCCTAACAGTCGAATATCGAGCATGGCAGACAGACGTTCCATCAGCATCGCGTTCATCGACCCGATCTCGACCATTTGCCGGCGCGACGCCTGTTCCGCCGCCATGCCGACCAGGGCCATGAATACCGGGATAAGTGGCCCTGCGATCAGCAGAACCAGCCCGGCTACCCAGGAAAACCAAAAGGTTAATGCGACAAGAGCGAACGGAATGATCGCTACCCGGACCATGGCAATGTAATACCGGGTGATCCAGGGTTGCAGCAGCGGTAGTTTTTGCGCAATAAGTGCGGCAACCTCGGCTGAACTGGCCGAAGCGCGAGTGCGTGCTTCGCGTGCAATCAGTGCTGCGCGTTCACGTGAAATGGTGATGTCGGCTGCGTCGAACAAATAGCCGCTTGCGCGATATTCCAGCGCTGCGCGAAATATCGCAGCTGCCACGAATATCAGTGCGGCTGTGCCAGCTTGCTCTGTGGCACCTGACACCCAGGATGAAATAGCCCAGGCCAGCGCCGCGGCCTGCACTGGCCATAGTAGCCCGGCTACGACAGCGAGCACGCTGGCGGTACGCAAATAGCGAGCGACGGGCGCAATAATACGCGTATTCGCCTGTTGGCGTTGCGAGCTACTCATTAGTCCAGGCGTCCCAGCATCTAGCGCGCGTTGCTGTTAGTGTTGTAATGGCCCCGGGCAGCGGGTTCTTGCTCCAGCCAGGTTTGAATTGTACTGTCATTCTGCATTGTGAAACCTCCATACTGCTAGATTAGCGGGAAACCTTATCGTGGTCAGAGCGCTAACACTGTGGGAAAGGTCAGACATTTCTTCTTTGCAAAAAATCGACCCTGCAGTTTCTCCCGTTGCAGAGATGAGATATGAATTAGTGACCCAGTTGCAGGACATGGCTCAAACGAAATAAAGTAGCACTATCTAAAAATAAGAGAAACGCCGCTATCATGGGAAATTTCAGTTTTTACCGTCGGGGGACGACTATGTCCCTCCCAGTCCTCTTCGCCACGTCGTATCTCGCGTTTGCAGTTTCCGCGCAAGACCTGTCACCCCAGACCAATGCACCCGGAAAGCTGGAAGAGGTGATAGTTACTGCAGAAAAGCGCTCCACCAGTGTACAGAATACGCCGATCGCAGTAACGGCCTTTACCGGGGCAGAGCTCGAACGCGCGCTCATCAGTAAACCGATGGACCTGCAGTTCAATGTGCCCAATATGTTGATGAGCAAAGACAACTTCTCCGCCGCCAGTATTACGATTCGCGGAGTGGGTAATCTGGCTATAGGCTCGGCCAGCGACAGTGGCACGGGAAACCATTTTGACGGAGTGTATCTCAATAGCGGCAGAATATTTGAGATGGAGTTCTACGATGCGCAGCGCATCGAGGTGCTGCGGGGGCCGCAGGGTACTTTGTACGGTCGCAACACAACGGCAGGTGTTGTTAACTTCATCACACGCAAGCCGGAAGACGAGTTTGGTGGCAATATCATCGTGGAAGCAGGCAATTACGATGCCGCCAAAGTTAAAGGTGCCATCAATATTCCGATTACTGACAATATCGCTCAGCGCTTTTCGCTGTTCTATTCCAATCGCAATGGATTCGTTAAAAATCGTTACGATGGGAATGATATCGACGGCCGGGATATGTACTCCTTGCGATCAGGTACGCGTTGGGCCAACGACACAACTGATGTAACGCTGACGGTGAATTACTTTCATGAGGACGATGACCGTATGCGGGGTAGTAACCAGAGTTGTCTGCGCGACCCGCAAGGCATTATTGGCTGCCTGCCAACAGCACTTACTGATGACAAGCCCAACAGCGCGGCGACCGCTTCGGGGTTCATGCTGCAGTCGTTAGTAGCCCCTATCACCGGACTCACATTTCCCGCAGACGATTTTATCAACTCACCGCGCTCAAGTGATCCGCGCGAACAGTGGATGGACTTTACGCCCAGTTACAAGGTTAAAGATACAATCGTCGTGTTTGAGGTAAACCATGAATTCGGTGATCTGACGTTGACCTCTCTGAGCGGCTATCACGACTCTGATTTCGACGCTTCTAACGACTATGATTTCACTGTGGCCTCCCAGCTCTGGCCTGTTGACGTTACTATGCAGCGAGGGCCCGCTGGTCCTATCACTGTTGATCGTCTTTACAATGTTGATCGCGCCGCTTCTTCACCGGAACAGTGGAGTCAGGAGTTGCGTGTGGCATCCGATTACGACGGTGACTGGAACTTTATGCTCGGTGGCTTCTACCTGAGTTTCAAGGACAACAGCAGCTACTATATCTACTCTTCAGCGATAGAGCTTACGGGCGAAACATTGGGCATTCCTGAGTCGCAGCGACTGTACGAGAACGAGGTCCGTCCCTATCAACTGGAGACCTATGCGACATTTGGCGAAATATACTGGCAGGCGAGACCGGATATCAAAGTGACATTGGGTGCGCGTTATACCAGTGAAAAGAAAAAATCAGAACAGCGCACTGTGTATCTCGGCTTTTTGAGCGACCCTTCATCTGCGAACGACGGCTATAGCAAGTTCGATGGGGATTGGGATGAGCCCACTGGAAAACTCAATGTCAGCTGGGATGCGACCGATGATGTTATGGCGTATGTCACCCTTTCGCGCAGCTACAAAAGCGGTGGGTTCAACCCGATATCCGCCGAATCGCCATTGTTGGACCCCGCGTTGGGAGGTAGCTCTGATGCCGCCGAATTTGATCCGGAGTACATTAACGCACTTGAAGTGGGTGTTAAGAGCCGCCTGTTCTCCGATTCCGTGCAGGCCAACGTTACCTACTTTTACTACGATTACAGCGATCTGCAGATCGGCAAGATCACCAACCAGACATCGATAAACGAGAATTATGAC
This sequence comes from Halioglobus japonicus, assembly GCA_902705825.1. Taxonomy (GTDB): domain Bacteria; phylum Pseudomonadota; class Gammaproteobacteria; order Pseudomonadales; family Halieaceae; genus Marimicrobium. The sequence continues at coordinate 73,934 of CACSIL010000050.1, forward strand.
GCCACGATCCAGGGCTTTGAAGGCGAGTTTATCTGGTTGCCCGACGACCGCTGGCGCTTGACCGCAAACCTTGCCTGGCTCGACACAGATATGGGTGATGGAGAGAGTGTGGATACAGCGAATATCAATAAGCTGGGTACTACAGAGTTTATTCAAACCGGGCCTATATCGAATATTTACACTGGCCCGGGGTGTCCTGGTGGCACGCCGACCTGTGAAGGTCTGCCCTACCAACTGCAAGGAAACAAACTGCCAAACTCTCCAGAGCTTTCCGTGAATCTTGGCGTGGGTTATTCCTGGCCGTTACCCGATGGTATGAGACTTGACGCGAATACCAACTACTATTGGCAGGATGAGTTTTACACCCGGATCTTTAATGCACCTAACGATAAAGTAGACAGCTGGGAAGTGTGGAATGCAACGATTACGCTCTACAGTGCCGACGAAAGCTGGTTTGTTGGATTGTGGGGCATGAACCTTAACAATGACGATTACGTTACAGGCCAGGCGCTGGGCGATCAAAATGTCGGCTTGGCGACTAACCAGTTTTTGCTAGAGCCGAGAACATACGGTGTTAGCGTGGGGTATAACTTCTGATGGCCGAGCAGCCTGCGAGAATTGTTAGCCTGGAGGTGGGCTACTAGCTCGTGTGAGGTGTGTCTGCTGTGTGCTATGATTTTTGGCTACTGTGGATACAGAACCATTCACTAATTTTCCAACGACAGTGTGCGAAGTTCATGCGGATGCTCCCACTTTATGTATTACCCTGAACATCAGGTAGCCTTTGTTGCTATCAATAAAACCGGTTCTTCCAGCGTTTTGACGGCGTTAAACGAGGCTCTCTATAATCGCGATGTGCCAGAGCTTTGGCAGAAAAAACCATTCCACAAGCGCCAGCGAGTGCGCGAAGACCTGAAGCATGCTCAGGCCTATTTTTACTATCATGTTCTGGGTGAAGAAACGTATTCAAAGTGCTATGTATTTAGCCAGGTGCGAAACCCGTTTGATAAGGTTGTTTCCGATTTTATCTTCAGGTGCAGGGCACCCAAAAAAGATGTCGAAACCTGGCGGCAGCAGAGACCCTGGTTTGTCCGGCAGGGCCTGCTTGAGCCAACCAGCACACCCGAGAAAAACCTGTTCAGGCTCTATGTCGGGGCCCTCGCCAGTGGTGAGCAAAGTCCTCATCCCCACTGGGGAGACATTAGCGCAAACTATGACATGCCGGATGCGCACAAACCGTTTATTAATCAGGTCGACGGGCTTACGGATCTTGATGGCAAGATCATGGTCGATGAGATATTCAAACTGGAAGATATGCCAGAAGACTGGCGCCGCCTGCAACACACGATAAGCGCTAAAGCAGGTAGACAGGTGGCTGACCTTCCTCATATCAATAAGTCCGACCGAGATAAGTACAAAAAATACTATGACGATGAGACTTACAGAATCGTTAGCGAGCTCTTCAAAGATGACATAGCGTTTTTTGACTATGCCTTCTGAAATCTACTGCTGATATAGGCGGGGTCGATGTGCGTGCCATGACCGGCATGTCACTTACCTGAACGCTCTGCCTCTATCTGGCGGGCTAGATAACGTTGGAACAACCAAATCGGTTGTTCGAGCTGATTTAATGGGCCGGGTGTATACGTTTCCGAGCGCAAGCCGGACTGCACTGCACCACACATTTCCATGTCTTCCAGGTGGAATTTGCGCATCAGTTCAACTTCATCGGAGAGCGTTTTCTCGTACTCTGGCGCGGCCAGCGAATCCGGGTGAATAAGCAGTGTTGTGCGTATCTGCATCTCGCCGGCGGCGACTGGTTGCAGTCGATACCAATAAATGCGATCGGCCGCGACAAATAGCAGAGTGGCCGGTGCAGCTAAATACACTGTCCACTCGAGGAAATCCGAGGGTAGCAGGCCCGGCATAGGTTTGAAGCTCAGGTACTGTGGTTCGCCGTCGATTACTTTCTGTTGTATCTGTTCGGTAAAGGGTAAGTGGCAGATTTGGAAGTGTGTGTTTTCCTCGTCGGTCCAGCAACCCTGTGCAGGCATCATAGGTTGGAACGTCGTGTGGTGAGCGCCTACGTGATGGTATGGCTCCATGAAATTTTCAACCAGGACCTTCCAGTTGAAGGGGCAGTCCCAGCCAAGGTCGGCAACCATCGTGAGCCCCGCCATTTGCCAGCGATCCAGGTAGTCGTCCAGCCCGGAAAATTGCTCGTTAATCGGTTGTGCGTCGCCGCTAAGGTTTACAAAGACAAGCCCCTGCCATACAGCACTGTTGAATTCATGCAGTCCAAGGGTCTGCTCTGTCACTTCTGGGTGATCCTTCATCAGTGGCGCACCTTTCAGCTTCCCATCCAGGCCGTACACCCAATGATGATAAGGGCAGCGATACTGTTTACAGTTCCCCGCCTGCTGGTGTTCAAATTCAGGTGCCATCACGTCCATGCCCCGATGAGCGCAAACACGTGACAGCACCCTTATTGTATTCTCGCCGCTGTTGACCACGCTGATGCGCTCACCCAGTAGCTCCAGATTGACATAGTCCCCCTTGTTGGCAAGCTGTGACACGTGCGCAATGCTGAGCCATTGGCGTTTTAGAATATGTTCGCTCTCCCAGTTAAAGTAATGTTGATCGGTGAACGCCTTGGCCGGTAGCGCTCGTGCCTCGGCAAGGGGTTTGGCGGCAGTGTTACATATTTCCGAGAGGGTTCTGTCCAGTGTTGTCTCGGGCACGGCCAGGTCTGGTGAAGGAATAGTTGCTGAAGTCATTTGTAAGCCCCGTGATTTCCTGTGCTGTGTGCGTATATGCCCCAGTGGTTCATTGGCGCGCAGTAAATCCAGCAATTAACATGCCATTATGTATGTAAGTTGGTATGGCGCTGATTTATATAGAGTTAACTGAAATAAATCGCTCTGGCTGCCTTTTGCCCGGTCCAATTACGCACCGTTATTGGCCGTCGGGGAGCTTTTCTGGTGCGCCGGATAACTAGTTGATACATCAACTTAATGATTCTAGAATATGTGCTTTGTGACGTTTGGCGCAAGCAATGACCGGTTCAACTAGAAAGACGCAAAGCCGCTGGCTGATTTTCAGCATTCTATTTGTCGCTGCAGTGGCGGGTGCGGGCGTTGCGGTATGGTATCTGTGGGAGGCACGTTGGTACGAAACAACCGATAATGCCTATCTCACGGGTAACCTGATAGAAGTGAGTGCCCAGATCGACGGAACGGTGGTTTGGATTGGCCCGGAGCAAAATCAGGCCGTTACTCGCGGGCAAGAAATACTGCGTCTGGCCGACGGTGATGAGTTAGAGTTGCTCGAACTGCGCAAACATGAACTCGCGCTGGCAGTGCAGGATGTACTTACGTTACGCGCCGAGGTTAAGCGCCTGGAGGCGCAGCGCCGCCTCAACGTTGTCACTCACGACCTCGCAGCAGATGAGTTTGAGCGCCGCAAGCGACTCTACCCGAAAAACATGGTGTCCAAAGAGGAATTGGACGCCGCGCAAGCACGTGAGGCCGAAACGAATGTGGCGCTTGAAACAGCGCAGCTGGCGCTTCAAAAGTCCCAGGTAAGGGCAGGGGAGCAGGCCCTGAATGAGCACCCGATGGTACGGGTTGCCGCAGCGCGAGTGCGCTCTGCCTATCGAGACTGGCGCAAAACACGCGTTATATCTCCGGTAGACGGCGAGATTGCCCGTCGCAGGGTACAAGCTGGACAAAGCATCAGCAAAGGCGCACCACTCTTTACGATCGCAGAGCGCAATAACGCGTGGATTGAGGCCAATTTTAAGGAGACACAGCTGCGCCACATACGGCCGGGCCAGGCTGTGGAAATTTACAGCGATCTGTACGGCTCAGATTTCTCTCTAGAGGGTACTGTGCAAACCATAGGCACTGGCACGGGTTCAGTCTTCTCGTTGCTGCCACCGCAGAATGCGACCGGCAACTGGATCAAAATTGTGCAGCGTGTGCCGGTGCGCATAGTATTGAACGCTGGCTTCGACCAACAGCACCCACTGCCCTTCGGCAGCTCAATGGCCGTGCGTGTTGATACGCACGATCGCAGCGGCCAGCGGCTGCAGCCGGTAACAGGCTCTGACCCGGTCGCAGATGCCGATATTTATAGTTATCTCGATAAGGGGGCGGATGAATTGGTGGCCCGGATAATCGCCAGTAGCGAGAACTGAGCGAGCCGGCTGCCATGGCTACGGACAGTAAACAAACCTACCTGAGCGGTCTGCCGCTGGTGATTGCCACTCTCGCGGTCGCGCTTGCCAGCTTCATGAATATTCTCGACACCACCATCGCGATTGTGGCGTTACCGACAATTTCCGGCAATCTTGGAGCAACGGCATCCCAAGGTAGTTGGGTGATAACGATATACAGCGTCTGCCTGGCCGTGGTGCTGCCCCTGTCAGGCTGGATAACGCGTCGTTTTGGTGAGGTGCGTGTATTCTGTCTCGCTATACTGATGTTCACCTTAACCTCGTGGCTGTGCGCTATCGCCACGGATTTCAATGAACTGTTATTGTTTCGCGCCCTGCAGGGTTTTACCGGTGGCTTGTTGCTACCCTTGTCACAATCACTGTTACTGCGCATGTATCCACCGGAAAAACACGGACTGGCATTGGGGATCTGGGCCATCACCAGTGCCGTGGCACCAGTTCTGGGCCCCGTTCTGGGCGGCTATATCACCGATAACTTTGGCTGGCCCTGGATTTTTCTGATCAACGTACCTGTCGGCATTTTTGCTGCCTATTTCTGTTGGAAAATGCTGCGAAGTATTGAAAGTGAGGTTCACCGTGAGCCGGTGGACTTTATTGGTCTGATCCTGCTCATGGTGGGTGTTATTTGTTTTCAACTGGTGCTCGATAGAGGCCACGAGCTGGATTGGCTGGCTTCCAACCAGATCAGGGTCATGCTGGTAATTTCCGTACTGTGCTTTTTCCTGTTTCTGGCATGGGAGTGGGGGGAGGCGCACCCTGTCGTCGATCTGTCGCTGTTTACGCACCGAAATTTTGTCCTCGGCTCATTGCTTATTTCCGTTATTTACATCTGCTTCATACTGGCCACGGTGCTCACGCCCATCTGGCTCCAGACCACCCAGGGGTATACCGCTACCTGGGCGGGGATGGTAATGGCGCCTTTTGGAATTCTGCCGCTGATATTAATGCCATTGATAGGGCAGCGCATGCGTCTGTGGGATGCTCGCCCGACAATAACGTTCGGTATCGCGATTTTCGTTTTGGGCTTCTATCTGCACGCACAATTCAGTGTTGACTCTACAGCAGGCTATATCGCCTTTTGTCGCTTTCTAACGGGTGCAGCGATGCCTTTTGCCTGGATGCCGCTAATGATATTGGCTTTGGTGGGCCTGCCTGCAGATAAAATGACATCGGCTACCGGGCTCTTCAATTTTTTGCGGATGTTGGCATCGAGCCTGGGCACGGCTGCAGGCGTTACTCTGTGGGACGACAGGACGATCTACCACAGAAACCAGCTGGTCGAAAACCTCGCTGTGGATTCTACCCAATACCAGCAGACAATGGAGCTACTTACGCAGCGTCTGCCAGACGCACAAGCGGCGCTGGCGGCCCTGAATGTCGCGGTGGGTACGCAGGCCCGCACATTGGCGTTGGACGACATTTTTTACCTGAGCGCAGCAGTTATACTTCCTCTCGCTTTTTTCGCGTGGCTACTCCCGGCTCACGCCGAGAACAAGGAGACATCTGCATGATCGATATCGCAAACAGCGAAGCTCGCTATCTGGCGCTGCTGCACCGGCAAATGATGAAGCAACTGGAGCGAGAGCTCGCGCCACTGAACATCGGTCCTGGTCGCTATCTTTACCTGTTCAGCTTATATATACGCGATGGACGTCGGCAGCAGGAACTGGCTGATGCTATCGGTGTCGATAAGGCTGCCGCTACCCGCGCCCTGAGTCGGCTCGAAGAGTGCGGTTATGTCAGACGCAGTGCCGATAAGGAAGATCGTCGCGCTGTACGTGTATACCTCACTGCAAAAGGGCGCAAGTTGCGCCCCAAGCTCGAAACGGCGGCGATACATTGTATCGATAACCTCACCAGTGAGCTGGCGGATGACGAGCGGCAGGAGTTACGTCGTTTGCTGGCAAAGATGGCGTTGCCGCTGGCACCAACATAAGGGGAGCACAACATTAGCATGTGTCATCAATAGCGCTATTGCCCTCCCACTCAAATTAACCCCACTAACGCGCGGTATAAAATGAATTTCCAGTATTACAAAGACAAAGTACAACAGGTTTCGGAGTTTCCCATCGACAGTGAGTGGGGGCAGGGACGAAGCGCTTTTGGTGGCCTGACCGCTGCACTGCTGTTAGCTCACATTGAACACAAAACTGGCTTAACGGATCGCGATCTTCGCACTATCAATATCCATTTTTGCGGCGCAGTTATCCTCGATCACCCCTGTACATTTACGCACCGAGTTTTATCGGAGGGAAAGTCCGTCATTCAAATAGAGGGGCAACTGCTACAAGAAGGCCAGGTAAAAACGCAGGTGGTTGCCTGCTTTAGCATGCAGAGAACGTCTTCCATTCAGGTGACGCATAAACCCGTATTTGCCGCGAAAAGTGTGTCGCAGTCAATGAGGTTTCCATTTATCAAAGGCCTGGTGCCAGACTTCCTGGAATACTTTGATCTGCGTATTACTGAGGGCAGCTTACCGTTCAGTGGCTCTGATCAATCAAAGCTGGCAGGGTGGATGCGCTTTGCCGACCCGGTAGAACCCCTTAATGACAGCGCTATGTTAGCCCTCATCGACGCCTGGCCGCCGGCAGTGCTGCCCATGCTGGATAACCCGGCTCCGGCCAGCTCCATCACCTGGAATGTCGAATTCATTCATCCGCGAGCGCCGTTGCAACGCGATGACTACCTGTTGTATGACTGTGAGACGGTGCAAGCGGACTCAGGCTATGCCCATACAGAAGCGAAAATATTTCACCCCAATGGTCAATTGCTGGTTCTGAGCCGGCAGTTGGTTGGCATCTACGATAATCGGGGTGGCAAGGGAACGGCAGCAGCATAAAACTCGCGCAGAACAAAAGCACCTTTCCTGCTGCCGAGGAAGCCTGTCACCAACCGGCCATATATATGCCCTGCGCGTGTTGCATAGCCTTTTTAGAGCTTGGGTAATATCACTGCAAATGCAAGGCGCACGTTCCACTCTGCTCCGAAGTCATCGGGTTGTACTACAAAGTACTGTGGTTCAAGGACAACGCGGGCAGGTGCTTTCCCAATAAAGAAGGAGTATGTAAGACCTGCACTGACGGGTACCGACCAGACATTATCGCTATCCGCTTTCCAGTTAGCACTGATAGTGGGGGCTGTGACGAAAGCCCACCGCTTGTTGAACTGATAAGTGAAAAAGTACTGGATATTGGTAAGGCTGACATCCTCTCGATCTGAGTTCCCGGAAAACGACCACCAGTGCTGGGCTAACGCTCCGTACGAAAATGTTGGCGATGAATAGAGGGCGACGGCCGCCGGGCCGGCTGACCATTTTTCGCTCCCCAGTTCATCGTTTGTTGCAGTGGGCATGGTCAATGTTGGCCCTGCGCCCCATTGGAAGGAGCCCTGGTGAGGCGGTTTCACCAGTGTAAAAGCAACAATATCCCCAAGAGCCATTTTCTGATCCCAGTCAACATGACCAGTGAGTGGGTCGATGTCCGTTGGTATTTCAGCGCGGATAATGGGTATCACTGGTCGGTTTATAAGATTCCATCCGGTGTCGCCAATACTTGTTGGAATGAGAGGCTCTATCAAGGTGATGTTCTGGTTGCGAGCCTTGTCGGTGATCTCTCCCTGGTATTTATAGGTATCATTCTCAGTGATGAACATTGTGTATTCAGTAATTGGGTTTGCCATAGCCTGATTCGCTTCCTCTATGGTCATGCCTGTCTTTTTGTCAGGCTCGGCCGCGATCGCAGAGCACGATAGCGCTATACCCAGTGGTATTAAGTGAAACAGGATATTGGCGGCGCGACTGGATGGTTTCAATTGGCGGTTCCTCTGGATCGACTGATTTGGTGTGTTAAGTACTGGGGATGTTATCTAACGCGCTCGATGTCAATCGGGCGGCAGTTTCTATTAGTCTGCAACTCCATATCCAGACTTAGGGGAAGAGTATTGAAAATTGAAAGTTGATTGCCCATTTGGCACTGTCATCCGGGCGTATTACATTGGCGATGCCTTGCAATGACGCACTCAATGACTCCCCTGCGACTGTGAATACCTTTCCAAAACCTCCACCCACAGGGACAGTCCACTCATCACCGGAGTCGGCGGTCCAGTCCGCAGTGATGGTGGAATTACTGTAGAGATACCAGCCTTGAGGGAGGTTGTAGTTGAGGATGTACTGGGCTCCGAATGCGTTGACTTCGTTGCGGCTATCTCCGCCACCTGACCAGACATTCTGCAACACTAAACCGGCGCCCCAGTCTTCTTTTGCATAATACAAAACGCCTGACGGGCCGAGGCCAAGTCGGTCGCTGCCAAGGTCGGAATTGTTGCGTGTCGGCAATAGAACCGCTGGTCCCACCCCCCAGACAAAATCGCCTGTCGGGTTGCTGGCAGTGACATAGAAGTTAAACAACGCGTTACCCAGGCCGACCTCATAACCGCCATCTTCCTCCGGCAGCTGAAGTACCGGCACAATAGAATAGGTGATGACTCGCCAGTTCTCTGTCAGCTTGAAAGGCCACACTACCTGCAACGAATAAGCCCCTTCGGTCCCGCCGGTAACGGGCACATCCGGACTCAAGGTGGTATCCAAGCCCACCTGTCGTAGGCCGCTGACAGGGTTCTGCTTTAGTTTAGCCAGCTCTTGATCGGAGGGAGATGTGTTTGTCTTCGTTTGCGCGCAGACCAGAGAGGTGCTGGTCAACAGCACCGCGATAGCGGCGGTTCGCCCGAAGGATGACGGAATATCTGGAGTCATGGAGTATCGAATCGCTTCTAGAAAAGGCATTACGCTGGTTACTGGAAACTGTCCAATGCTGGGTTCAGGGGGAGTGAGTAGGCTAGCAATGTCTGGTTGCGGCTACTGCGCCTGAATGTAACTGGCTAATGCAAAAACCCCCGGTCTGCGAAGTCTGGGGGCTTTTGCCTGTGGCGTTGCGTGTTACTCGGTCTTTATGACCGGAGGCGGTGTCCAGGTGCCGTCAAGAATCGATGGATTGTTTTCCTGTGGCCAGTACATACGCAGCATTGGTATGAAATCACCTTCTGGCGCCGGCAGCCAGTTGGCTTCCTTGTCCTTACCGGGCGACTCATGCTGGAAGTACAGTGTTACCGAGCCGTCGGCGTTGCTCTTCAGGTTGTCCCGTGGGCTGACCGTGAATTTGTTCAGCGCGTTGGGAACGAACCACCAGCCCTGGTCGATCATGTACATGGTGAATGACCAGAATCCTTTCACCGGCGGCAACTGGTCTTTGGCGAAGGTCACTGTGTAATTGTTGGCCCCATTGAGTGTCTGCCCCTGGCTGTCTACCGTGGTGTAGGGATAAACTGCATCTTGCTCCACGTTGGCCGGCCAGCCAAAGGCGGCTACCAGAGCGCGCTTTTTGTAGTCGGTGCCGTAAACACCCAGGCCCTTGGTGAATATCCAGCCATTGATTTCAGTGCCCATGGCATCCTTGTTGGCATTGATATCGGCCAGCATGACTTGTGGCAGATCTTCCAGTTGTGCCTGTAGCGCCGGATCCAGTTTGCTGAGCTCGAACGGCTTGCACGGCTCAATGCCGATAGTGGCCATGCGTGCCAGTATCGGAGCATCTTCGGCAGCCGGCGGTGCGATGTCGCACATCAGTGTGGCGAGTTTGTTGAAATAGGCCGAGGTATCCATGCCGAGGATTACTTCCTGCGGCTTGGCGGTCATGCTGAAGCCCGGGTTGGCATCCACAGGCGGCGCTTTGGGGGTATAGGGTTTGCCCCAGGCGGATAGCGGGGTGAGCTTCAATTGCGCTTGCAGGTCATTGACCGCCTTGTAGTCCGCTTCAGTGCCGTCAGCGTAGGTGCGACCGAGAATCAACATTTTGGTGGTGGCGGATTTAACCAGAGTCATACCTTCAGGTACCTCGCCCTCCCAGCCCGGGCCGGTGAGCAGATAGTTAGCCGCTGCGCCGCCGGTGGTGCGGGTGCCGGGCGATTTGAAGTCGGTCATCCACAGGTTGTACATCGGCATCATGTAGTAGCGCTTGCCCATATCGGGCTGGCTGAACACCTGTGGCTCGCTCACATCGGCCCAGGCGACGGAATACAGGGTGTCGGCGTTAGGGGCCGAGACGCCACGATAACCGGCCGGCGGGTAGCGTTTGACGTTGATAAACTGGCCCATTGGCGCATGCAGCCCTTTGACTGTGTCAACGTTGGTCATCTGTACACGGGTGATTTCGGTGGTAATGAGCGAGTAGCCGTAGATATAGGCGTCTTTGGCAATCTGCAGGCCGTCCTCGGTAGCGTTGGCGGTGGAAAAGTTCGCTAGCCCTAAACCCATGACAGCGGCTAAAGCGGTGTATTTTAGTTTCATACTGGACTTCCTCGGAGTGTGAAATTCGCGCAGATCGCGCCAATCAAGCGCTGATTGTTCAACTAGTACCCTGCTCAAAATGGGCTAAGCGTATCTATCACGTGATACCTGCATAGACACCCAATGGCTAACAACTAACAGGAGAAAGTATAGAGTATGGCGGGCGGCTATACTTGCCATTTGGTGCCACGCGGGTGTTCAGCCAGCCTGAGTTTGGCGTCGATACTCGCGGGGGGAGAGCGCAGTCCAGCGCTGGAATGCGCGTGTGAAATGAGCTGCATCGCTGTAACCGAGGTCGTAAGCGATGTCGGTTAATAGTACAGAGGGGTCGCGTAAAAACGACAGGGCCCGTTGCAGTCGCACGTGATCGATCAGTGTGCTGTAGTCGAGCTGTAAGTCTCTCAGTCGGCGTTGGAAGGTTCTGATTGAAAGGCCAGCCATCTCGGCAGCCAGTTGGATATTCATGGTGTGATATCGAAGATAGGTGCCGATTAAAGCACTGAGTGAATCGAGAAAGGCCGCGTTGAGAGGGGCTGGCAACTGCAATTCACAGGGAGGTGGATGTGCCTGCGCCTGCATTGGCCAGGCCAGCATGTCGCTCGGGAAAACCACGCAGCTAACAGAATTGCTTGGCCGGATTCGCACACGCTCGAACTCTTTACGTCGGGCCAGGCGCGGGATATTAACCTCGCTCACGTACACTTTCGGGGGAGTCCAGTCACGGCCTGCGGCTAGCTGGATGATCTGAATCATTATTTGAAGGTCGTACAGCTCTGCCTGGTCCTTGCCGGGGGTGCTCGGGTGCTGGCCGCATTGCAGCAGCGTTTGATCTCCCTTGCGCACCACCTCAAACGGCACAGCTGTGCTGAATTGGCTGGTCATGCGGCAAAATGTCGACAGCGCAATCCACAGAGTCGGCGAAGACTGAAGCCTGGCGGTGAACTCGGGCTCCGACTGCCACACCGGCGTGTGTGTCACCGCAAACAGCCCCAGGTCTTCAATGCCTTCGCTGCGCACCACCTTGTCCGCCAGGCCCCATAGAAAGAGTTCTGGAAATACTGCCTCGGCGTCATCGTACGCAAACAGCGGAAGCTTTGACTCGCGCAACAAGCGCTCGCGCGGAGCGCCGATATGGTCGATGACAGCGAGGAGAGGGCGGACCTGTGATGCTCGTATAAGAGGAACTGTATCAATGCTCATGGGTAGTGGCTTCGTGTTTTTGCATTGGAATTACTCTGACATCACTCTATTGGGCGGGTTCCCGCTACCTTTACCTAAAGGAAAGTTGATTGCATCTGGTGACACTCCACCGGCTCAATATCTCGGTCACCTCAAACCACGCTCGGCCAGTGTGACATTCTCCTTTGGCCAGTGGTATCACTCGTGAGTGGGGTGACCCATTGCATCATAGTATTCTTTCCAAAGATCACAATTATGCCGCGTCTCGTAGTAGTTATATGTTTCGAAAAAGTTGGGTGAAGTATTGTTGAACTCGATTGCATTGTCATCTATCGGGTTGTAAACGTTAAAGTTACCGGCTAGACCGGTGATGGCAAAATCTCCCCACAAGCGCATAAGTTTCTGACTGAACTGTTTCTCCTCACCCGTTGAAGTAACAGGGTTGGCATTGTTGTCGTAATAATTATCAAAGACGTAGGGTATTTCCGCTTGATGGCAAACCGCGGGCGCTTCGCATGATTTCGCCATGGTTACATTGGCATCAGAACCCCAGTAGTTAAATGAGGATTGATAGGCGTTACTATATAGATACGTTGTATTGTTCAGATAGTTTTGCGCGCTACTAAAACCTAGAAAACGACGTGATGCACAGACAAAAGCAAAATCGCTAAATAGATTTTTGGCGTATGTCACATCGGATGCATCATCCTCATTGAACTTGTACCTATCCTTCACAACTATTTTTTCTGCTAATGTTTTCCCAAACAATACGTCAAGATACAAATGATAAGCCAATCTGGTTGTCGGTAGGCCTCCGGCATCAGCTATAGGTATGATGATAAAATTACTTTCATCTTTGCTGTTCCCTATTAGTAGGGGCTTGCTGATGGACGATTGTATTAAGTCGTTATTTACGATTACCTCATCAATGTACGGATGGTAAGGAAACACGCTTGCGAGTTTATGAAAAAGAAAATAGTCAGCTAAAATGGTTTCGCTTAACTCCACACCGACGATAGAAGAGGCATCGAGATCATAAATACACTCGCTAGAGGCATATTCACACTTTTCAATAAGAGCCGATACGGTATCTTTGCCTACGGTTTTCGCGAATTCCTTATCCTTTAACGGCAGCCCCATATAGGGGCTTTGTATAATGCCACGCTTGATATACGGCGTGATCTGACTTTCATTAGCCAGGTGGATGCCAACGGACGTCGACCCTGCACTGTTACCGAAGATCGTAATAGATTCTTTATCCCCACCAAAGTTTTCAATGTTGTCGTAAACCCATTGAATGGCCATCTGCTGGTCCATCAAGCCAAAGTTTCCAGAGCCAGTAGACTCAGGCAGAGATAGAAACCCTAAAACGCCTAACCTGTAATTGAATGTCACGACTATCACATCGTTCTTATTCACCAAGTTTGACCCGTTGTAGACAGGTTGAGACCCACTTCCTCTCAGGTATGCGCCCCCATGAATGTAGACCATCACTTTTTTCAATTTGGATGTGTTGGCATCTGATGGCGCCCATACATTTAGATATAGACAATCTTCCGACATAGGAGGACGCGCATAAGCCCCCTGCTTCTCCTGGGAACAGATATCTCCAAATTTATCTGCAAGTATTGGTGTGGAAAAATCGTCAACTTGTGCTGCTACTTTCCATCTGTTGTTTTGGCTGGCATCGGCATACTTTATCCCTTTGTAGGAAGTTACCCCTTCGTTATCAATGCCACAAAAACTTCCTGTGCTGGTATCAACTACGTTTCTATCCTCACAGGGTGAAGAGTCATGATTTTGACATCCTGCCAAGAATAATGACAAGACGATTAACTCAATCATGAAATGGATATTCTTCATCTATACTGTCCTGTCTCGTCCAAAATATGTCGTTTGATATTTTCCCATTTTACAATAGGTGGCCGCAGAGGAGTGTCTGTCGACAAGAAACATTTCCGCCATAAGTGAGACTCTATGCCTGCTGATTTTGTAAACGGGGCACAAGCCCGTTGCTGTGTCAGTGAATCAATATGATGAACCTATCGGATAGCCAATCTCTGTGGGCAAGATTGGATCGCATTCCTGTCTGGCCTTGCCCTTATTCAGTGCTGGCCATTGCCTCAAGTTTGATCGGCCATATTCTTGGTCCTTTTCTGGACAGCCGTCTCGCAGATCATTTTGGGCGCAAAGCTGCTCTTTTGATCTCTGTGGCGTTATTTTCTCTGGGCTCGTTGTTGTCGGCCGCGAGCCCAAGTCTCGATTGGCTGGTGTTTTGGTGCTTTGTCGCAGGTATAGGGATCGGAGCCGAGATAGTGTTGGTAACATTTATAGAGCCGACGTGTCGCCCACGCCGTTACGTGGGCGGTGCACCGGGTGGTATAGCATTTACGCTTTGGCGGGATGCGCCTGTTGAAGGCGCATCAGAATCACATTGTCCAGTTTGTACTGAAATCCTGCGGCGTAGTGATAGGTGTCTTTCCACTCGGTATTGATTGGCGCGCCGCTGGCGATATTGCCATTCAACTTCAGGTTGCCATCGAACGTGAGATCGAATTTGCTTTGACAGCTTATGCCCACTCGCGTAGCGTCAGAGAATTCATTGGCAACGCCTACCTTGGTGTCAAAACCGGTGTCGCTTCCGATGAACGCGTCAGACTCCTGCACGTCGAACTTGGTTTTGGGAATAAGAGCCCCAGCCGCGGCAAACAGTTGATTGCCCTTGATACGTCCTGCGGTGGCGGGGTTGTGGATAATGGTTGATGCTTCATCCTTACCCGCAGCTGCGCCCGCTGAGGCGCGGCCACCGGCAAAATCACCGTACTCATTCAGCCACAGCCCGCCGGCGAGAGCCTGATTGGCACCCAGCAGGGCAAGGGTCATGGCGCTGCGTTGTAGGAAATACGCGAAGTGAAACCGCCCGGCACTTCAGGCCCGATTATATAGTCAATAATCGCGGTAGACACCGGGTTGCCAGTGCCGACTTCGAACGCGCTATCCACAACACTTTTTGTATTTCTTGCCACTGCCGCAGAGACAAGGTTCGTTTCGTGCAGGTGTTTTATCCACCTTTACAGTAGCCGCCTTGTTGAGCAGGGCTGTCAGCTCCGCGATCGATTCTTCAGCGCCTTCACTGGTATCGACACTGATGTCGGCATAGAGTTGCGCATCATCCACCAGCGCCTGAACTTCTTGCTGGCGCTCCTCGCTGGTAACAACCAGTGCCAGCGGGTATTTCTTGCTACCCCCATTCCTGCTTGCATTGGTCGTATAGGCAACACCGACGTGATCCTTGCGTGAATCCTGTCGGCCGTTGAAGAAAAACTTGTCTGACATTGTCTGGTCCTTGTTGGGGGAGGCCGTGCGGTTGGCTAATACTTCTCGGGGTTGAAGGAAATCTGCATGGGATTGCCCAAGGCGATAGTAACAGGCTGGTAGTATTCTGGCCCGGGTTGCGAGTAAATCGTTTCCGGGTCGGGCTGATTCCCTGGCCCGCCCGGGTTGTAGAAAGGCGTGTATGGCGCTGCTGCAGGGATGTGAACCACAGCGATACGGGCAATCGCAGCCTCTTCGCCGCGCAGCACGATATCGATCTGATTGTCGTGATCCTCAACATACGCGTCATCATATGACGGGGCGGCCACACCGAGCTCGGCAAGCCCAACTACCTCAATCTCACCGTACCCGGGTAATTCATAACGGGTGTCGGTTTCTGTGAGCCACAGCAGCTTGCTGTAGTCATCGGCGGCGATGTCCTCTGGCGCCACGCCAACCCTGAAATAGCGGGCGAACTCGGATGGGTACATAGACCTGACGCCATCGGGTGAAAAACCGCCGGTGGTGAGAATGCGCAGGCGGTACTGGGCGGCGTCGCCGTAGAGTGCGACCAGATCATTCGGTGTATATCCGGCTGATTGGCCGGCCGGTGCGCCCTCTCCTGCAAGCCCCGCCGATGATCGTGTCAGTTTGGCGGCGCACAGGCGAGGACCTTTGCCGCGCGCGTATGCGGTGAGGGGTTCACTGCCATCTCCGAAGCCAAGACCAATGGCATTAAAGAGTCCGTGCGGTGTCACCAGCATCAATTCATCGACAATTTCGAATTGCACCGGATACACCGCATCGGGATTGGAAGGGTCCAGACGATTACCAAAATTGCCGTTCATTACCAGCGTACTGCGCTCGTTGTACTCTGCATTGGGTAAAAGCCCGATGTTCATCGGTGTGATGGCTTCACCATTGTTCAAGCGCACGACAATGTCTTCGCGCCGCACTGAAGAGGCCAGCACCGGGTTGGAGAACTCCATCGGCAAACCGTCGCCGAAAGGCGAGGGGTAGCCAAAACTGTTCGTGATCGTGCTAAGAGACACTGCTGAGGTGTATGCACGCAGAGCAATCGTCGCTGGATCGACTGCGCTGCTAACGTTGTGCCAGCCGGCACCCGCGCTGCGCGTCAGCGCTTCCGGTTCTTCTAACGTCTGTCCATCTGCACCAAATTCGGGAATGCCATTGATGTCTGTGAAGCCAAGGCCTGCAGCTAAAATGGCGGGCTCTTCTTGCCAGTAATCAGCCTCAATCAGCAGATCTACCATCATCGCTTGATAAAACGGCGGCAGCGGAAGGTCATTGTCCTGAGAAGAGGATGAGCTGTTATCGCGGGCGAGTAGTCCAGCTGATAGTAGCAGGATCAGGGTTTTTACGCGTGGCAGACACTGTCTTACTCCCTTGAGGAATGAAATGACTTTAGGTGCAGCCCTGGGAGAGTAATGACGTTACTTTGCAGGCCGATAGTGTCTGTTATAGCGAATGGGAATAGTGCGCTCAATACTATTGGCAACTTAACTGCCAATAGTTGCCAGGATTGATGTCTGGGCCGGTTGACGTTTTCTCGAGCGCGTATGACGTGAGCCAGGAAAGCCTAGAAGCTGTAATTGGCTCCTACGTAAAGAGACCGGCCCATGCCGGGCACGGTAACCCCCCAGGGGACGCCAGTGGGGCTCATGGTTTGCCCCTGGCCGACATAGGCGCCACCCAGCGGCATGTCGTAGCCTTTGTCGAATGCATTTTCCACGCCCAGATCCAGTCTCAAGTCGCGCCATGTATAACTGCCGCGAATATTGAACAGGCTATAGCTGGATGTCGACACCTCGTTACGGACTTCGGATACGTCGTCCTTATCGGCGACCACCTGCCACTCCAGTGCACCGGTCCAGGCCAGCTTGGTGTACTCAAGCATGGCCGTCGCGTTCAGTGGCATGATGTTGTAAAGGTTGTCGCCCGTCGAGTCGTTTTCACCTTTGACATAGCTGACGGTGCCGCGGAGAGTGAAGTCACCCAATGACGCATTCCCACCCAGATGGCGGAAGCCCGAGATGTCAACGCCATACAGCTTGGCATCCTCGTTATCAAACGTCAGATAGCGAAACCCGGGAATTGCATTGGACTCCATGCACATCATGGCGGTACACGTGGTCGCGTCAATATAGCTCTGCACATAGGTGAAATAGGGGGATACTCTCAGTTGCCAGTGCTCCTGCCGGGGATCGTGCCAGTCCAGAGTCACGCTGACGGTGTTGGCAATTTCGGGGTCGAGATCAAGGTTACCAACGTAGCCGTTGCCATCGCCGGCCAGATTGATCATGCGCATGGCCATGCCGACCGTCGACCACGTGTAGCGCTCGTAGAGATTCGGCGAGCGTGTCTTGCGCGCCACGCCAAATTCCCAACTCAGCGATTGGCTGGGGATATAGCGCGCCTGCAGGCTGGCATCCCAGTTGTTGTCGTTGATGCTGTGGTCCTGGGCATTGAAAGCGACGGCATCGGCCTGATACATCATGCTGTAGCCCTGAACATCATCGCTGTCCATGCGCACGGCTTCGTAGCGTATACCGGCCAGCGTCATCCACTGCTCGTTCCACTGCGCCTGCCATTCACCGAATGCCGCGTAACGATCGCGCTTGCCATTGCGGATATTCCAGAAGGTCTCCGGCGACATCATCATGCCCGAGCCAGAAGGCGGCCACCAGTCATCCAACTGGTACAGCTGCACTTCACCGCCCATGCGCAGCAGGTCGCGGTCCGAGAGCTTGTAATCCACTGCTAGCGCCGCGCCGCTGTTCTTGCCGCGGGTTTTCATCGGCATGCCGGGCGCGTCGCCGTACCAGTACTGTTTATCGTCGCCGAAGTTCATCTCGTGCGTGGTTTTTTCGTAAAAGATGCGCGAGTTGATTTCACCCCATGCGTAGTCAGCACTGTGCCTCAGTACGATCTGGGTGCTCTCGTTGTCCAGCATGTCCATGCGCTGGTTGGGAAAGCCCTGATCGGGGATGTGCTGGTAGCCCACCTCAAGGTCGATCAGATGGTTGTCCAGTTTTATCGCGGCGCCGACTTGCTGGTTTTGTGTCTCATAGTAGGTCGAGCCGACCTCATCGGCTGCCAGTGAACCCCGCCCAGGCGCTGCGGGTCCGGCTGGCTTAAAATTCTTGCCGGCCTTGTAGTCATCTGCCGTGGCATAGGCGCCGCTGTAACGTACACTGATCCATTCATTGGCCGCGGTTAACGTCAGGTTGGCGCCATAGGCGTCGCCATTGGAGCGGTAGAACGTACCCATTTCGCCGCCGAGGAGGGCATCGTCGCCATCGTTTGTAAATTCTGGCTCGGGCGATTTAACGATGATGGTGCCACCGATACTGTCGCCACCCTGGCTCACTGGTGTGATACCGGCCAGAACTTCAATGCTGTCTACATTGGTGGGGTCGATATAGCTCATTGGCGGGTTCATATGGTTGCCGCAGGCAGAGACCAGGTCCATACCGTCGACTTTGATGCGCAGACGGTCATCGCCTAGCCCGCGAATCACGGGCAGGCTTGAAACACCGCCGGCATTGTATACGTTGATGCCGGGGAGTCCGCGTAACAGGGCGGCACTGTCGCTGGTGGCGGCGCGTTTGGGTCGCAAATCATCGGCAGTGAGTTGAGTCGCACCGTTGGCTGCATCCCATTCGGTGGCGGTAACCAGCACTTCGCTGATTTCCTCGTTGTGCTCTATGTGGTCGGCATTGGCAAGAGTTGAGCTGCAAGCAAGTAATGCGACGAGTAGGGGGCGTTGGTGAAAGCCCATGCATGTCTCCCTGAGTGGTTCGAATTCAGGGGCGGCATTGTAGACAAGTTTTCAGCAACTGAAGATGTGGCAAATTGTCGCAGGCGAATAAGCACCTGCGGACAATTATGACGGTAGCGGTTTGGCTACCTCTCTGTTTCGAGCTCCACATCGGTGGCCCAGTCGCCCGCTTGGGGAATGTTCTCGCTAGCAGTATCAGCGAATAAGCTCGGATAGTGTGTTTGCATGGTGGTCATCATGTCGTCGAATGGAAGATCCAGATACTCCCCGCGGTCATTGAGGTATTCCATGTGTCGATTACCTGCAACATCGAACTCGTGGTAGAGGCTATCCTCCAGGCCATTGAACTCCAGTGGTCGCAGGGCAAACTTTTCACACAGCTCGATGTTAAATGCCGGCGTGGCCTTGACCCAGCGGCCCTCGAGAAAGAGTGAGGTATAACCGTGGTAATAGAAGACATCCGTTTGCATGGATTGGCGCAGGCGCTCGGTAGACAGGTGATTGCGCACGTCCGCATAGCCCACTCTGGCGGGAATACCCTGTGCGCGGCACAGTGCTGCCAGCAATAATGCTTTGGGAACGCACCAACCTTCGCCGACTGTCAGAGTGGCGCTGGCAAGGTAGGCTTCAGGGGTTTTCTCTACGCGATAGGGGTTGTAGCGCACCTGATCCCGCACCCAGTAGTAAAGGCTGACGGCATTGGCGACATCTCCGGCCGAGGAGGCTGTTAGTGATGTGGCCAGCGTCGTGATGGACGGGTGTGCGCTGTCGATAAAACGGCTGGGCGCGAGGCATTCCTCTGGGTGCGGGAAATCAATCATTGTGCGGACTCTTTCACCAAATTGGTTTACGGGGCGTGTTGAAATCCGCAGCGTACAATATTGTCAGCACAAGCTAAAGTTTGCCGGATACGCTGATGGCGCCGCGCACTTCACCCAGACTGTAGCCGGTGGCCCAATCGTCGGGGTAGTACTCTTGCAATGTGTCCTGAACATCATCTGCAAGCGTTTCGCCGTGGCAGACCAGACATAGAGGCTCTACTACCTGAGCTTGCATATAGCGATATTGCCCTTTGATGACTTCACCGACATACAGATCTGCTGGAGCTTCGCCTGCGGCCTGGCGCCGGTCGAAGTCTAGTAGGACATCGTGTTCCCAGGTGTCGGGCACTGCCCGGCTGGCATTGCGTGATTTGAGGCTGACACGCTTCACGGACCAGCCGGACTCGGCGCTGAGCGCATCTGCAATCTCCGGTGCTATGTCAGCGCACACGGCGATGGCGTTAGTCGGGCCTCCGTCAGCCATGGCCTGCTTTAACTGCGGTTTCAACATGCCGACGAAGCGGTCGGCCAGCGCGGCCGCTTGCTTTTGATGTTCATTCGTTGTGTCCGCGCTCAGAATCTGTGAGTAGCCGACGGCCAAAAGTGCGATGAGAATCAATCTACGCATGATGTCATTTCCATTATCCATGAGGTAAGTCAATCCTATAGGTGGTTCACGAGAGTGCGCCATGATGCAGCTCAATGAATCCTGATTGCGGCGATTTCGGGGGCGGCGCAAAGTGGGTGATTCGCTACCACTGATGCCGCAGTGAGTTCTTTAACAGCGCCAATATGAAGTGGTAGGCTAGGGTATAGAGGGCTGGCCGTGTGCATAGAAGGTCAGTGCCGTTGCTGATGCCACTGGGATGTAGATTGTTCTCGGTGATATCAGTACCTACTGTATTGCCAGGAGAATTTATATCCAATGCTCTGGGGTGTAGGCATCATTATCGGACTCGTTCTCGGCCTTACAGGCGCCGGAGGGTCTGTATTTGCCGTACCATTATTGATATGGATAGTTGGGCTGGAGCCCTCGCAGGCGATTGGCATCTCGTTAGGGGTTGTCGCCATCGCCGCATTGTTTGGGGTGATCACCCGTTTGCGCAGCGGCGAAATACAGTGGTTGCCTGCGTTGGTATACGCCACTCTCGGTTCGATTGTTGCGCCCGTCGGCCAGTGGCTGAACCAGCGCATTGATGATCAGTGGCTGATGGCTGGTTTCGGATTTCTGGTGCTAATTATTGCGTTGCGTCTTTGGTTGCAGGCCAGCAGAAGTCCGCAGGAAACGCGGGCGGTGCGTGCGAGCGTAAGCGCAGGGAAAGACGATGCCGGAGCCGTCTGTCGTATGATCAATAACCAGCCGTTTAGAATCGGCCTGCCCTGTGCTGCGGGCATGAGTGGTGGTGCAATACTCACCGGTATCCTGTCTGGTCTGTTTGGTGTGGGGGGTGGGTTTATTATCGTTCCCACCCTGCTGTTTCTCACCAGAATTTCTATTCGTCAGGCGGTGGCCACTTCGCTGGTTGTGATCAGCGCGGTTGGAATCAGCGGTTTCAGCAGTTTTTTGTTAGGCGGGGGAAACCCGGGTACCGGCATTCTGCTGCAAGTCGCAGCCGGTAGTATTGTTGGTATGACCGCGGGAGTTTTCTGCAGTCGCTTCCTCAGCGGCCCTGTGTTGCAAAAAGTCTTTGCAGTGATGATGTTAGCGATCGGCGGCATCACCGTGTATACCCAAGTTTTATGATGGAGGTGTTGTTATGATATTTCGACAATTGTTTGAACGAGAGAGTTCCACCTACACGTATTTGCTTGGCGATGAGGCAAGCCGTGAAGCGGTATTGATAGACCCGGTCAATACAGAGATAGAGCTGTATATGCGACTGCTCAACGAACTGGGGTTGCGACTCGTGGTGGCGCTCGATACTCATGTGCATGCGGATCACATCACCGCGCTCGGTGAGCTGCGTAAACGCACTGCGTGTACAACCATGGTAGGTTTTTCCGGGGAGGTCGACTGTGCCTCGGAAGGGCTTGAGGATGGCAAGATCATCAAGGTCGGCGATATCGTCATCGACGTGCTGTATACACCGGGGCACACCGATGACAGTTTCAGTTTTCTTGTGAACGACAATGCAACCAAGTTTTTATTCAGTGGTGATACTCTGTTGATTCGTGGCACGGGGCGAACCGACTTCCAAAACGGCGACCCGGCACAACTTTACGCCAGTCTGCATAACAAACTTCTGAGCTTGCCGGACGATACCAGGGTCTATCCGGCCCACGACTACAAGGGCTGGACCATGTCGACCATTGGCGAAGAGAAACGTACCAACCCACGACTGGAGCCTGCCACCGAGGCCGCTTTTATCGAGCTGATGAACAACCTGAATCTGCCAAACCCCAAGATGATGGATGTGGCCGTGCCTGCCAACCGCGCCTGTGGGATGCAAGTCTAGTGATAATGTTTGGCCTGGGAATACTGGGCAAGGAGTTGTCAATGTTGTTTGCCAAACCGCCCCGTAACGCGCTGTGAACATAGTCGACACATGCGGCCTCAGCACGAGTGTCGCAAATCCGATCGCCAGAGACGCCGTCGCCCGCTACGTGGACACTGTGCTGCGGTACTCAGCGCATTGGGAAAGCGCGCTTGAGGCGCTTGAGATCGAGCCGGAGAATGTGCTGGTGCGCGTGTTGGCGGCGGACTTCTATCTGGCGAAGGGGAATGTCGCTGAAACACAGGAGCAATTGCGGCATGCGTTGCGAGTCGAAGAGAGTGGTCCGGATTCTCTATCCCCCCGGGAGAGGGCGCTGAGTCGCGCGATGAGGCAGTGGCTGGTTGAGGGAGCGCCACATGAGGCTCTGGCCACACTAATGGACGCACTCACGCAGTGGCCAACGGATCTGTTTATGCTCAAGCGCGCGCAGCTTGTGGCGTTTGTGCTAGGCGATTACAAGGCGATGCTGCAAGCAGCCAGGATATCTGAGAGAGAGTGCCAGGAGACGCCCCTGTTCTATGGGCTACTCAGCTTTGCATTAGAACAGAACGGTGAGGCTGGTCTCGCCGAGGTTGCGGCGCGCCGCGCACTGGAGATTGATGCGAGAGATGTGTGGGCACAGCACTGTCTCGCGCACACACTTTACTTTAGCGGCAGGCACGAGGAGGGCACGGCGTTTCTTCAGGCGCACGCCAGTGATTGGGATGATTGTATGTCCTTTATGTATACCCACAACTACTTCCATCTCGCGATTGCCCATCTCGCACTCGGGCACTGGCGTACCGTGGAGCATATTTTTGACGAGCATGTGTGGCCACTGGCGGAGCCTGCTCCTGTGGGCGACGGCCGCGCCTTCGCGCGCACAGATCGCGCAGACGTACAGGACCAGCTCGGCGCGCTCGGGTTACTGCTCAAGTACGAGTTGCGCCGCGCCGTATACGGAGTTGATAACCCTGTCGCGTCGCGCTGGGCCAGCGTGCTTGAGTATGTCGCATTGCCTGTGCGCTCGCTGGATCCATTGCACGATGTACTCGTCGTGCACGCGCTGGTCCGTCTGGGGCGGCTTGACGAGGCTGAGGTAGCGGTTAACACGACGATGCGCGAGTATGTGGAGGCGCAGCAAGATGTCTCGCGTCGCAATGATCTCACCGTGCAGTGGCTGGGCTATGCACGTGGCGTGCTCGCGGCGGGCCGTGGCGATTGGGGCGAGGCCGCTGAGTTAATCACGCAGGCGCTGGCAACACACGGTGGCGCGGCAATGGGCGGCTCCAATG
Organism: Halioglobus japonicus; assembly: GCA_902705825.1. Lineage (GTDB taxonomy): Bacteria > Pseudomonadota > Gammaproteobacteria > Pseudomonadales > Halieaceae > Marimicrobium. The sequence goes on from CACSIL010000050.1 coordinate 97,397, forward strand.
AACAACGGGAAGTGCTCCACGAGTTTCTGCTACTCGCGCTCGACAATTCCGGGCAAAGTTGAGTTAGCGCCGTTCAGTGCGAATGCCGGTATTCGCTTTCCTGGATCATTTGGCCAGTTGAAGTATTTGTGCCATCGCGCATGGCCTTTACTCGGCCGGCTGCAGTTGGCCGTACAGCATCAGACTGTGGCACATGGCCGTTAACTGTTACTCAAATCTTCAATCGTGATGGCAGTGAGAAACCCGGTGAAGTATCGCCCCAGACCCTTTACTATTCATGCCCAATAACTAAAAACTATAATTATGAGATCAGTCATATGGCGCCGACAGCACTGAACAGAGAAGAACGCTCTGCGGATAAAAAACCACAACCGGATTATGAGGTGGTCGTCATTGGAGGTGGTTTTTCAGGCATCGGTGCGGGTATCAAGTTAAAGAAGGCGGGTATTCATTCATTTACCATACTGGAGCGAGGCGAAGACGTCGGCGGCGTCTGGAACTTCAATACCTATCCGGGGATAGCCGTAGATATCAGTTCATTCTCCTATTCGTTTTCCTTTGAGCAGAATCCAAATTGGTCGCGCATGTTCGCGCCAGGGAAAGAACTCAAGGCCTATGCCGACCATTGTGTCGACAAATACGAATTGCATGAGCATTTCAAATTCAATACCAGTGTTACGAAAACCGAGTTCGATGAAGACAACCATGTATGGACTATCTTTCTTGGTGATGGCAGCAAAATTGTTACCCGTTATATTTTTTCCTGTACAGGTCCTCTGTCTCAACCAAAGTCCCCCGAGATCAAAGGCCTGAAGGAGTTTACCGGTAAGGTGATGCACCCGGCGAGGTGGGATCATGACTACGATATAAAGAACAAAAATGTCGCCGTCGTTGGAACCGGAGCAACCTCTGTGCAGTTGGTGCCAACCATAGCGCCGGATGTAGCGCGTCTGGATGTTTATCAGCGCACCCCAATCTGGATTCTGCCCAAACCGGACAGGCCCATTAGCAGCAGGGAGAAATTTGCGTTTAACCACATTCCGGGCGCACAATCAGCCGTGCGCATGTTCACCAATATCATGACGGAAATGATAATGGTGATTGGCATCATCTATAACAAGCAGTTCCCGCAGATTATTCGCTATGCCGAGAAAACCTGTCATAAGCACCTGAAGGCGCAGATCAAAACGCCGGAGTTACGGCAAAAACTCACGCCTGGCTATGGTTTTGGATGCAAGCGACCGAGTATATCGAATAAGTATTTTCCCGCCTTCAATCGGGATAATGTCAATCTCATTACGGATGGCATCGAAAGAATTACCACGAACGGGATTGTAACCGCTGACGGCACTGCGCGGGATGTCGATTGCCTGATCACCGCTACGGGTTATAAAACCATGGTGAAAGGCAATCTACCTACCTATGAAGCGTACGGTGTTGGCGGATTGGAGTTGGGAAGCTTCTGGGAAGAAAGCAGGTATCAAGCCTATGAGGGTATTACGGTCCCACGGTTTCCGAATTACTTCACTATTTCCTTCGGGCCGCGCAGTGTCTCGGGCGCTTCATGGTTTTCGATTATCGAAGCACACACAACCCATGCCATTCGATGTGTCAAAGAGGCAAGTCGTCGAAACACGACCAGTGTCGAAGTGAAACAAGACGCTCACGATCAGTACTATAGAAAAGTACTAAGGCGTGAGAAGAATAATGTGATGTTCAACAACGATTGTGCCGGGGCCAATAGCTATTACTTTGACGACAAGGGTGATGCGGCCTATTTGCGGCCCTCATCCGGCCTGGAGATGTGGTGGCAGAGTCGTCATTTTCCTTTCAAGCACTACCAGTTTAAGTAGCAGGTTTACCAGCGGTTCAACGGGGGAGCACGGAATGTCAATGTACAACGGAAAATCGGCCATTGTTACCGGTGGTGCATCGGGAATTGGTAGAAGTCTGTCGAAATTGTTGATAGAACAAGGTGCGCACGTTTTGATAGCAGACATCTCGGGTGCCGCGAGTGCGGCGCAAGAACTGGGCTGTGAAGGGATCGCGCTGGATGTGACGGATCGGATCGCCGTCGCGCGATGCGTTGAAGATTTTGCGCAATCGCAAGGCGGACTGGACTATATGTTCAATAATGCTGGAATTCTAGTAGTTGGCGATGCGAAGGCCATGTCCTATGAGGATTGGGATAATGTGATCAGCATCAATCTCATGGGTATTGTAAATGGCGTTTATGCCGCTTACGCCATTATGACGGAACAAGGGTATGGGCATATTGTGAATACCGGGTCGCTCGCGGGACTGTTACCGTCGCCCACGGCAGTACCTTACTGCACCTCAAAATTTGCAGTGGTCGGACTTACACAATCACTGCGCGCCGAAGCAAAACGCTACGGTGTAAAGGTGAGTGCGATCTGCCCGGGTTTTGTCAGCACGCCAATGGGTGACAACAGCAAAATGGTTGGCGGAATGGATAGACAGAAATCACTTGATTCGGTTAATGCAGTTGGTGGTTATATCTCACCGGATGAGCTCGCCCGCAGGGCATTGAAGGGCGTGAGCCGTAATCGAGAGCTTATTGTTATCCCAACAAAGATCCGCGTTATGGCCAGTATTCTAAGACGATTCCCAGAGCTGGGCTCGTTGGTTACCAATCTCATGGCCAGCGGCATGAAGCGCGTTTGAAGCCGGCAGGTGAGCCGGCGGAACCCCTTGTCCTGGCCGGGCTCGGCGTCGTGTGAGGCGCTCCCAGATGCATTCTGAGTGGCTGTGGCAAGCCAGCTGACGTGCCACAAGAAAAATAATACTGAGGCATATTTCTGTAAATGTGGGTGCCATTGATCCAGATGAAGGTTTGACGCGTATCACCGAAAGCGTCTGACAAAATTCATCCCCACAACAAGCAGGAGCTGGACATATGATTGTCTGCATGAAGCGTCTACCAAGGTTTAAGCTATTCAGAACACATTTTTGGTCGGGTATGTTATTGCCATTATTGCTCAGCCTATTTGCGATGAATGTCGCGCAGGCTGAGGAAAAGCCCAATATTCTCATTATCTGGGGTGACGACGTAGGTTGGTTCAACACCAGTGCATACAACCGCGGGATGATGGGATATCGAACACCCAATATCGACAGTATCGCCTCAGAGGGTGGCCTGTTCACAGACTGGTATGGGCAGCAGAGTTGCACTGCAGGCCGCGCCGCGTTTATCACCGGGCAGAGCCCGTTTCGTACAGGCCTGTTGAAAGTTGGCTTGCCAGGTGCCAAAGAAGGCATATCTGAAAAAGACCCCACGCTGGCAGGGCTGCTGAAAAACCACGGTTACATGACGGCGCAATACGGCAAAAATCACCTCGGTGACCTCGACTCTCATCTGCCTACCAACCACGGTTTCGACGAGTTTTTTGGCAACTTGTATCACCTGAATGCCGAGGAAGAACCGGAGAGCCCGGATTACCCCAAGGGAGCGGCTTTCGCCAAGAAATTTGGCCCGCGTGGTGTCATCATGTCGAGCGCGGACGGCACAATCGAGGACACCGGGCCGCTGTCCAGAAAGCGCATGGAAACAGTGGATGAGGAAGTGACAGCTGGCGCTATCAACTTCATGGAGCGAGCTGTTAAGGCAGACAAGCCCTTCTTCCTCTGGTGGAACTCCACGCGCATGCATGTGAACACGCATCTGAAGCCTGAATCCGATGGTGTTACAGGGCTTGGCATTTATGCTGACGGTATGGCCGAGCATGACAAGCATGTCGGTGAACTGCTGGCGAAGGTCGATGCGCTCGGTATCGAGGGCAACACCATCATCATGTACTCTACCGATAATGGTGCCGAGATGTTTACCTGGCCCGACGGCGGTATGTCACCGTTTCGCAACGAAAAGAATACCAACTGGGAAGGCGGTTATCGCGTTCCTACGATGATCAAGTGGCCTGGCGTGATTAAGCCCGGAACCGTCTACAATGACGTGTTTTCCCATGAGGACATGCTGCCTACCTTGTTGGCGGCGGCCGGAGAGCCAGACGTCAAGGAAAAACTGCTCAAAGGACATAGCGCGATCGGCCGGAACTACAAAGTTCATCTGGATGGCTACAATCTAATGCCGTACTTTAGCGGCGAAGTAGAAACAGGGCCGCGGCAGGAGTTTTTCTACTGGACGGATGACGGTCAGCTCGCAAACCTGCGCTACGGGCGCTGGAAAATGGTGTTCATGGAGCAGCGCGCACACGGCTTTAACGTTTGGCAGGATCCGATGGTAGTACTGCGTCTGCCGAAACTGTTTGATCTGCGCGGCGACCCGTTTGAGCGAGCAGATGTAGAGGCCGCTCCCTATGACATGTGGCGTTTTGATCGAGCCTATTTGATTTTGCCCGCGGTAAATTACGTCGCAGAGCATCTGGCCACTTATCAGGAGTTCCCGCCGCGCCAGGAAGCGGGTAGTTTTAATCTCAACAAAGTACTGGAAACCTTGCAGAGCAACTCGGTCAGCAATTAGAGCTGAAACAACAGGCTGTTGGATCAACGGGCGCCACTGGCGCCCGTTTTACTCGCGGCCTCAGCAAAGGAAAGCGCAATGATGAGTAAATTTGGCAGATTGGCGACAGTCACTTTTCTGCTGTTAGCCAGCGGCCTTGCAGCCCACGCCGGCTCAGCCGATAAACCGAAACTGATCTTGCAGGTAACCGTGGACCAACTGCGCGGCGATCTCCCAACCCGATATTACGATCGCCTTGGTAAGGCGGGTTTTCGCTATCTGTGGGAATCCGGCATTGTCTACCCCAACGCTCATCACGGCCATGCCAACACCGAGACGATCGTCGGCCACGCCACTCTGGCAACAGGCACCCACCCTGCCATTCACGGCATGGTGGGTAATCTATGGTTCGACCGTGAGACGGGTTTTACCACCTACAATGTCGAAGACTCACGCTATCGTCTACTGACCGCTGGTGCAGCTGTCGATGCAGGGACCGAGATTGATCCAACCCAGCGCGCGGCGCGCAGCGACGGACGCTCGCCGGCGGCGATGCTGGTGACTACATTTGCCGATGAGTTGCGCAGTAATACCGGGGGCGAAGCCAAGGCTGTCGGCATTTCGGTCAAGGATAGGGGGGCGATTTCAATGGCGGGGCACTCGGGTACGGCTTACTGGTTTTCCAAGGCAGGTGGCGAGTTCGTCACCAGCAATTATTACCGCGATGAGTATCCTGCGTGGGTGACGCAGTGGAATGATAAACAACTCGTGAAGCGCTATGCGGGAAAGCAGTGGCAGCTGATGCACGAGCAAGACACCTATCTTTTTGGCGACTCCGATGACCGTGAGTGGGAGGCCGATGTCGGCGGGTTTGGTCGGGTATTTCCACATGAGTATGGGCCGGGAGATAGCCGGTACTACACAACCTTACTCACCCTGAGCCCGGCGGGAGACGAATTGGTTCTTGATTTCGCCAAGTCGGCGCTGGTGGAGGAGCAGCTCGGTAAGGATTCAGTCACGGATTACCTGAGCATCAGCTTTTCCTCCACTGACTATGTAGGCCATGTATTTGGGCCATCCAGTCTGGAATCGGAAGATAATATCCTGCGCCTTGATCGTACCCTTGAGGAGCTTTTTGCCTTTGTGGACAAGCATGTGGGGCTCGATCACACACTAATCGTACTATCGGCAGACCACGGCGGCCCGGATGCGCCGGGCTATCTTAACAGCCTGGGTATTCCGGCAGGCTATATCGATCCGGACAGTTGGGACAAGGCCGCAGCGATCTCGCGTATCAAGGCGAAGTTCAATATCGACGGCCCTCTTATTGAAACGTATGAACACCCCTATCTGTATTTCAGTGCAGAGGTCAGGAACAACAAACAGATAGACCAGCAAGCGCTTGAAGAGGACGTGGTGGAGGAGCTTTCCAGGTTCCACGGTGTCTCTCTCGCGGTATCGAGCTCGGCTCTACGCCGCGGCAATCTTCCTGATACCGATATTTATCGAGCGGTGATCAATAACTTCAATACCAAACGCTCCGGGGATATCTTCGTGGTCTTCGAGCCGAATTGGTTCATCGCTGATTTTGACGGCCTTACGGTGGCGTCCACCCACGGCTCGCCGTGGAACTATGACACCCATGTGCCGCTGGTTTTTGCCGGTGTCCACCTGCAGCCAGCGACGATTGAAAGGCAGGTTGAAACCGTTGATGTTGCGGTAACGCTCGCGGCCTATATGGGTATCAAGCCTCCCTCGGGAGCTGTGGGCCAGGTATTGGAAGAGGTTGTAAGCAGAAAGTAATGACTGCTACCGCCGGTAGCTTGTGGTAAATGGACATTGCTGAACGGCAATCGTCAGCGACTGTAATTTTTTGGTGACCACTAGAAAAGGGTTTTGCAAGCTTCTCGCACAATAAATGTAGTACAATAGGCGGTTAATTTGTTGTGATATAAGGTAAAGCGCTTTGTTTACTACGCCGCCATAAGCACTTCCTCCCAAAAGACACCCCTCTTCGGGTGACTTCTCTGTGCCGGTATCCCGGTTGGCACCAACAATTATTGATACACCAATGCACAATCCGTAGCTATAGCGGAAGGACTGGGCTGCCCCATCTTCCTTTCATCGCTGTATGCAGTGTTGTTTGAAAATACATTACAAGGTTTCCTATGCTTCAAAAAATGAAACTCGAGTGGCTCTCCAACATACGCGGAGATGTACTCGCAGGCCTGGTTGTGGCGCTGGCTCTGATTCCCGAGGCCATCGCCTTCTCTATCATTGCCGGTGTTGACCCTAAAGTGGGTTTGTACGCCTCGTTCTGTATTGCTGTCGTCATTGCGATAGTAGGCGGGCGTCCAGGCATGATTTCCGCCGCAACGGGAGCCATGGCCTTACTCATGGTCACATTGGTCAAAGACCATGGCTTGCAATACCTGCTGGCGGCAACACTGTTAACCGGTGTATTTCAAATTGTAGCCGGGTATTTGAAGCTGGGAGGCCTGATGCGTTTTGTTTCCCGCTCAGTGGTGACCGGTTTCGTGAATGCACTTGCTATCCTTATCTTCATGGCACAGTTACCCGAATTAACCAACGCCACTTGGCACGTGTATGCGATGACCGCAGCGGGGCTGGGCATTATCTATCTGTTCCCCTATTTCCCTGTCATAGGCAAAACGGTCCCCTCGCCATTGGTTTGTATCGTGGTGCTGACAGCTGTGGCGCTGTTTCTGGGGCTGGACATCCGTACTGTGGGAGACATGGGGCAATTACCCGATACCCTGCCCGTATTCCTCTGGCCTGAGGTGCCCCTCAATCTCGACACATTGATGATTATTCTGCCCTATTCAATCGCGCTGGCCGTTGTCGGATTACTTGAATCCATGATGACAGCAACCATTGTTGATGACCTGACAGATACTAAAAGTGACCGGAACCAGGAGTGTAAGGGGCAGGGTATCGCGAATATTGGTGCTGGCTTGATGGGTGGTATGGCGGGCTGCGCGATGATCGGTCAGTCCATTATCAATGTAAAATCCGGTGGTAGAGGGCGCCTGTCAACGTTTCTGGCGGGTGTGTTTTTGATCATCATGATTGTTTTTCTTGATGACTGGCTAAAACAGATTCCGATGGCAGCACTGGTTGCGGTAATGGTCATGGTTTCAATAGGAACCTTCTCCTGGAGCTCAATCAGAGATCTGAAGAAAAACCCGCTTTCAAGCAATATTGTTATGATCGCGACGGTTATCGTTGTGGTTGCAACGCACAACCTGGCCCTTGGTGTCCTGGTTGGTGTGCTGTTGGCAACGCTGTTCTTTGCCAACAAGATTGGCCGGTTTATGGTTGTTAAGCCAGAGCAAATCGATGGGGATGTGCGTGTTTATCAGGTGGCCGGTCAGGTTTTCTTTGCGTCATCTGAGCAATTTATAGAGTCTTTTGACTTCAAGGAAGCGGTGGATAAAGTTGTTATCGACCTGACACATGCGCATTTTTGGGATATCACTGCTGTATCCTCTCTTGATAAAGTGGTGATCAGGTTCCGGCGAGAAGGTGCTGAGGTAGAGGTTATCGGAATGAGTGAAGCTACCGAGACGATCGTCGACAAATTCGGAGTCCATAATGATGCCGGTGAAGTTGAAAAACTGATGGCCGGACACTAAGGGGATAGCAATGAAAAAAATAATTACATGTGTGGACGGCTCAGCTTACTCCGATGCTGTATGTAATGCTGGCATATGGGCGGCCAGGAAGCTCGATAAGGCTATTCTTTTTTTGCATGCTATTGAAAAGAAAAATACCGCCGAAATAGAGGATTTAAGCGGTGCTATCGGGCTCGGCGCGCGTTCCTCTCTGCTGCATGAGATGGCTTCATTGGATGAGAAAAGAAGTAAGCTGGCATTGGAGGTTGGCAAGGAAATGCTCGGCCATGCCTGCGATTTGGCCGCCGAGAGGGGCTGTGAGGTGATCGAGAAGACCCAGCGACATAGCGATATTGTAGAAGCAATATGCGATCTGGAGTCCGATGCGCGTCTGGTTGTGATCGGTCGTTCAGGCGAAAGTCACGGACAAAATTTCAAAGCCCTGGGCTCGCATATAGAACAAATCATTCGACAGGTTCATACCCCCGTTCTTATCGCCAACAAAGACTTTTCCGAGCCCAAGAGCTTCATGCTGGCCTATGACGGCCGAGCGACGGCCGACAAGGCCGTGAAACGGATCATTGATGGCGGGTTACTTCACAATATGGTCTGTCATCTGGTAACCGTAAAAAACAGCCAAAGCGGCTTAATGGATAAATTCAAACACACTGAAAAGCTACTGGTTGAGAGTGGCTTTGAAGTGCGCTCCAGTTTTCTGGAAGGGAATATTTTCAGTGCGTTGACAGAATATAAAGCCAACAATGAAGTAGAAATGCTCGTCATGGGTGCTTTTTCGCACTCCAAACTTGCCAAAGCATTTTTGGGCAGTAATACACTGAAAATGATAGAGAACACGCATCTGCCACTTATTATCTTGCGGTAGATGTTTTTCCATTATCAGAGCAAGGCATATTCGTATGAACTGCTGTTTGCACTTGCGAGCGAGCATTGCACAGCCTCGCTTTCCGACTTAGAACAGCCAGCAGTCGCTGAGCTGTCACCGGCTACACATCGCGGGTGAGGTGAAAACACCCGCGTGCTTCGAGTATGATCGACTGCTTAAAGCAGCTGCAACCATACAACAATAGGCTGTGAGCCAGCCTCCGTCGAGCGTCTAATCTTCTAGCTCGAACGGGAATATAACCTTCCAATCCGTTTTCATATTGACAAGAATCCAGCCGCTGGCTGCAGCCTCATCCAGCCCTTTATCCAATTTACCAACATGACTGTTACGATCATAGGCGTATTCACGGACGGCGTCGGTGTGGTGCAACAGCAGGCCCAGGCTGCGGCCTTCGCCTGCCTTGGTGTACTGAAGCATCTCGATATCGCCATCGGAGTTGCCAAAGGCGAGGATTGGGCGCTGCCCGATGTGCTGATAGATGCCCACTGGTTTGCCTGCCTTGTCATCGATAAAGTTGATTTTGGGCATACGCACGAGTGCCGGTTTCCCATCCTTCATCTGGAACTCACTCACGACGCTTGAGCCCACGACTTGATTGGGTGGAATACCGTAGGCTTTTTCCGTCATGGGGCGCATAAACTGGATGCCGCCACCCGAGACAATATAGGTTTTAAAACCGTTCGCTCGCAAATATTCCAGTAACTCCAGTTGTGGTTGGTAAACCAGTTCCGGGTAGGTGTGCTTGAATCGATCATTTTTTGCCGTCGCCAGCCAGGCCGCAGCCTCCTGCTCGAATTCGGGGGCGGTCATGCCGGAGTGAGTGGCCATCATGATTTCCATCAGGCCTTTCATGCCGGTCGCGCCCAGTGCTTCCATATCATTGTCCAGTACGGCCTTGAATGGCATCGTGGTTTTCCACTCTGGGTGCTGGGGTGCGAGTTCATGCACACGGGTAAACGCAAACCGCAATTGTGTATAGATAGGGTATTCAAGCCACAGCGTGCCGTCGTTATCAAAGGTTGCGACACGGTTGGATGGTGCCACGAAATCCTTGCCGCCCGGCTCTGTGACCGCTTGCACGAATTCGGTCAGGGTGGATTTAATCGCGCCCTCAGACCAGGACGGTAGAGGGTCTGTGGCTGCTGCGCTGTGTGCTGACGACAGGACAAACAGCAAGCTCCCCAGAAGAAGTCCTGCGGCTTGCGCCATTCGTTTGCCACGGCCGCCAAGTCGATGTTTAAAGTTTATTAGGCTCATTGCTAAGCTCTCCGTATCCAGTTTAATGAATCATCATGATCCAACAAAAAAAACGGGCACCTTTTCGGGGCGCCCGCTGACAAACATCATACGTTACGTATGACGCCCCGCCTATTCCCCAGCGTGGCTGATATGCTTCGTATCTTTCATCGCCGCAATAACCTGATCCAAATTGTAGCTCGCAGGCATCTGCAACGATGGGAACTCCCGGTAAGTCTCAAGCTCTTTCAGCCATAACAACTGGCCTATGGGCAGCAGGTTCCAGTCATAGATGTACGCGGTGCTCGGCGCTGCCAACGTACCACCCATGCTCATGAAGCCTTTCTGGTCCTGCCCGACGTTTTGCTCGAAAGGGTCGCGCTTGATATTGTTGACCATTGTCCAGTGATAGGTAACTGGCGGTAACAGGCCTCCGGTAGGCGAAGCAGACTGCATGGTGTAATAGAACTTCCAGTTCTTATACCGCACCGCAGATGGGTGTTGGCCGGTATAATAGAAGAAGGTTTCGCGTGCCGAGTCGCTCTTACCTTCAAGGTAGTCACGCTGATCGACGCCGTCCAATGTTGTCTTGAGGATGCCAGGATATTTTCCAGCCTCGATTTGCTTTTTAAGGCCATCTCCCGAGGGGCCACCGGCGATATTCACGAACGTGGGTACCCAATCCAGCGAGGAAAAGATCTGGTCAGGGGTGGTGCCTGCTTTGATGTGCCCGGGCCAGCGAACAATCATTGGGGCACGCATACCGCCTTCCCAGGTGGTGAGTTTTCCACCCTTGAATGGCGTCACACCACCGTCGGGATAGGTGATTGCCTCGGCACCATTATCAGTAGTAAAGACGACAATGGTATTGTCTAGCTCACCCATGTCTTCCAATTTCTTGAGTACATAGCCGATGTTGTCGTCCATCTGCTTCATGCCAACTTCGTTGATACCCCAGTCCTTGCCTCCTTCCTGTCCCAGCATCGCCAGGTACTTCTCGCTAAGCACGGTAGTGATATGCATACGCGCGGGGTTGTACCAAACGAAAAATGGCTTACCGGTTTTCTCAGGATCATTGCGATCGAGAAAATCGATCACCTTGGCCGAGATTTCTTCATCCACTGATTCTGAACGGGCCAGCGTCAGCGGTCCCTCGTCCTTACAGCTCTGGTTGGCCTGAGTACCGTCCTTGGAGGTGCAATGAATGACGGGCCGTGGTGGCGTCATACAAAGTCCGTCTTTGGGATCAACAGCACCGGGAACAGGCTCCAGACCATTGACTGGCGTATTGGTGCACGGTGGAACGACAGCTTGTACGGTAGGAGCGCTGTTGATGTCGGGAAAACTTACGCCCTGCATGGCATCCAGGTGGTAGAGATAGCCCCAGAATTCCTGAAAGCCATGGGCTGTGGGTAGGGCTGCGGCATGGTCACCCAGGTGGTTTTTGCCGAATTGCCCAGTGTTATAGCCCAGATCAAGCAAAAACTTGGACAGCGCTGGTGTGCCGGGTAACAGGTAACTGGTGGCCCCTGGGAGTTGGGGCATTACCATGCCCGCCCGCAGAGGGTGCATGCCGGTAAAAAATGCCGTGCGCCCAGCCGTGCAACTCTGCTCGGCATAATAAGTCATAAATCTGGCGCCTTCATTGGCCAGACGGTCGATATTGGGTGTTTCACCCACCATGAGGCCCTGGTGATACGCGCCCACATTCATGATGCCAATATCATCGCCCATGATGAACATGATATTGGGTTTCTCGCTGGCGGCCTGCGCCAGAGCGGGCAGTGCAACGGCAAGCCCTATCCCTGTCAGCAGTTGCCTAATTTTGTTTTTCATATGTAGCTCCCAAAAAAGTGAAAACGAACCATTAGCGCTTCGGACTCCCGGCGCACCAACCACACCTTCTGTTCAGTATGGACACAGCCCTTTCCCGTTCATCCAGATTGAACGGAATGAGCAATGTAGTAGAAAAATCTAATTCGTGCCAATATATCGGAATTACTAAATCCATAACCTACGCGTTATTAATAGGGGTTAAACATGATTGTTAGTGACACTCGCCTGACGCATCTCATCAGCGTTGTCCGCCATGGACACTTTGGGCTCGCAGCTGCTTCGCTGGGTATTTCGCAACCGGCGCTGTCTAAAAGTATTCAGGGCCTTGAGGCAGTATTGGGTGTCAAAGTGCTGGATCGCGAAAGGGTAGTACCCACCACTTTTGGTGAAACCGTTATCCAATATGGCACCGAGATCTTACGCACCCAGAATGAGATGTTGCGGAATTTGAAATCGCTGAATAACCTTGACGCAGGTCTGGTGAAAGTTCAGTTCGGCCCCTATCCCATTGTTATATCTGGCCACGCAGCGGCTGCTCGACTGCTAAAGCATCACCCCAATATACAGCTGTCACTCGGCGTCGCAGACTGGCGCGAGTGTATGGCCGCAGTGATCGATGGTAGCGTGGAATTTGGCGTTGCTGAACAGGACGAATTGGTAACGGATACGCGTTTCGAATTTGAAGTACTGGGTGCTCATTCAGGCCGCCTGTTCTGTCACCCTGAGCACCCTCTGCTGTGCCAGCCGCGCATCACCTTCGAGGACGTCCTTCAATACCCTTGGGCAAGCAGCCGGCTACCCTCCCGTGTTAGCAACCGCTTCCCGAGGCAACCCTGTCCGGCCGGCCACATCGACCCACTCAATGGTGACTTCGTCCCGAGTGTGCAAATTGATGTGCCGATCAACCTGGGCAACTTTACCGCAGGCAGAGAGATGCTGACTCTTGCGTCACTCGCATTGGTGGAGAAGGAGGTGGCAGCGGGCATAATGGTGCCGCTGCCGGGGCTGATATTCGAAAGTAGATATGGCCTGCTCAGACTCAAATCGCATTCTTTCTCTCCCGCCGCTCTGGCGCTGATTGCGGAGATACGGGCAGTGGAGGCGGAGTTTTCGCAGCGCGAACTGTTTCTGGCAAAGAAATACAAAAACCTGATTACACCTCGATCAGCTTGACTATTTGCTGCTCCAACCAATGGTCCGCCAGTAGCTTCTTCCGCTGTACTTTTTGGTGTTAGCGCCGCTTAGCTCGGGAGCAATTTTGCCGGTTTCCTGATGATGGGTTCTGTTGTAAACATCGAATATTACTGTGCAGAAAGTGCTGCACAATGTGTAATTTGGCACTACGCTTTGTATGGTAACAGGAGGATGTAATGAACGATTCGGGAAGTTTGTGTCCTACTATCAAGGCATCAGAAATTATAGGTGACAAGTGGACACTGTTGATTCTGCGTGAGCTGATGTTCGGCTTTACCCGGTATAACCAGTTTCAGCGAGCATTGCCGCGCATTTCCCCGACAGTTCTGAGTGGCCGCCTCAAACAGATGGAAGCGAACGGGCTTATTATTCGCAAGCAGGCCACAGGTCAAAAGGGCGGTGAATACCGGTTAACTCGCTCGGGACTCGAACTCGGTCCGATTATGGATTCACTGGCGCGATGGGGGCTGCGCTGGGCCAGAGACCAGTTGTGCGATATCGATCTGGATGTCGGCGGGTTCATGTGGGATTTTCACCGCACCCTGCAGGTATCACAGCTGCCCGATGGCAAGACGGTGCTGTGCGTTATTTTTAGCGAACTCAAGGAAGCACAAAAGTGGTGGATGATTGCCGATCGTCAATCTGTCGATCTGTGCAATGACGATCCTGGTCACGATGTTGACGTATACATTACGGGGACCTTGCAAGGCTTGGCCAGCATCTGGATGGGGGACGTCGCGCTCGCCAGCGAGATGAGCAGTAAACAGCTGATGCTTACCGGTGAGCGCCAGATCGTTGGCAGCGCCGAACGCTGGTTTCCACGCTCGAGTTATGCGGATGTTCGTCCCGAGTCGAATGAAGCGACCAGCTAGATCCCTCCCGCTTTCCAGGTAATTTCACTGCTTGGGCAAAACCGGTAAAGCTGAGCGTAGCCGGCTTTTTACCTGATGGCTCAACGCGTTATTCGGCGGATTCTTACTACGTAAAACGTAGTTGGATGCTACAGCATCCGCAGTATTCTCAGACTGTGAGCATGCCTACCATGGGTGCATCAGGAGTTAGCGCTTCTGGAGCTTTGATGCAACGACTAACCAATGGAGAAAATGCAATGCCACTAATAACTGTCAGCTTAATCGAGAATGTTTTCAGCGCAGAAGAGAAAGCAGAGATGATCACCCGGCTAACCGATACGATGGTGGATATCGAGGGAGAGACAATGCGCTCTGTTACCTGGGTGAGAATCGAGGAGATACCCGAGGGACAATGGGCTATTGGTGGCGCCGCTCTCACCGCTGCAATGGTTCATGAAATGCAGAAGGGATGAGCCGGGGGCTTCGCTGGTGACAACTGCGGCTGTCAGCAGCGGAGCCCAGTATCCGCAATGCGGTGAGATATTTCATTGGGAAGCGAGATGGATGCGATCTTTTATAGTTCGGTTAAACCGAACTAAATGCAACCAAAACACGAATTGTCGGAATATTTAATATCTATATCCTAGCGCCGTCACATTAACCGGATTTGGCTATGGAGTATTTCGAGGTGACACAGGACGGCACAGCATACCTCGGTGTGATCGACGTAGTGAGGTGGCTTGGATGAATATTCGGCTCGGTATCATCGGGGGTGGGCAGTTGGGCCTCTATTTGTGTGAGGCGGCCCAGGCTCTGGGTTTTCATGTGTCTGTTATAACGGGGTCGGAGCAGGACCCTGCAGTGCAGTGTGCCGATAGCAGTTTAGTCGGACACATGGACGATCGAGAGCTTATCGAACGTTTTCTTGACGGCTGTGATGTCGTCACCTTCGACAAGGAGGGCGTGCCGAATGAAACTCTGGATTGGCTAGCCGATGCGCAGCTGAAAGGGCGCGTCAACAATCGCCCCGATGCACAGACCTTGCTCATGCTCAAAGACAAGGCACTGCAAAAAACCTGGTTGCAGCAACACGATTTGCCTACTCTGCCATTTCAGGTTCTGTCCGGGAGAGCGTGCTTGGGGGAGTCAATCAGCGCTGAACCGGGCCGCGCAGTGGTGCAGAAGGCGCGCTGCGATGGATACGATGGGCGCGGGGTCCAGATACTGCATTCACTCGTAGCGGAACAGCAGTTATGGGATATCCCGAGTATCGTTGAGCCCTACTATGCAAACTGCAAAGAAATTTCGGTGGTGACAGCGCGCGACCAGCGGGGGAGTATTCAGACTTACCCGCCTGTCAGTATGGAGTTTGACCACCAACTAAACTCCGTGAAGGTGGTCGCTATGCCAGCGGCGGTCAGCCCCGACATCGGCACAGCCGCTAGCAGGCTGGCAGAGAATGTTGTGACACTACTGGATGGTGTTGGGGTGTTTGCTATCGAGATGTTTGTAACCCCTGAAGGTGAACTACTGATCAATGAGATTTCACCGCGGGTTCACAACTCTGGCCACCTGACGCTGGATGGCTGTAACGTCTCGCAGTTCGAGCAGCATGTGCGTGCAGTGGCAGGCCTGCCGCTGCTTCCGGTTGCCACACAGGAATGTGCCGTCATGTTGAATATTCTGTACTGCGACGCGCTAAAAGACCACTGTCCTGCCAGGCCTGTTGTGGATAGAACGACGCAGCCGGGTACCGCCATTTACTGGTACGGTAAAACGCCAGGCCAGCCCGGTAGAAAAATGGGCCATATCAATGCAGTGGCGCCCAGCGTCGAGATGGCTGAGAAGTTGGCTGACGGCGCGCTGACAAAATTATCTTCCAACACAGGTGAACAGAACGTATGAATAATGACGTAGGTATTATCATGGGCAGTGACTCAGATCTGCCGACTATGCGGGCCGCCGCAGACGTGCTGCAGCAACTGGGTGTCTCGTATGAGCTGGATATTGTCAGTGCGCACCGCACGCCCGAGAAATTACATGACTACGCTGGCTCTGCAGAAGCGCGCGGGCTCAAGGTCATCATCGCCGGAGCAGGGGGCGCAGCCCATCTACCGGGGATGGCGGCATCCATGACAGTACTGCCCGTTATCGGCGTGCCGATAGGGATCACGCGGCTGGAGGGTATGGATGCGCTGTTGTCCATTGTGCAGATGCCCGCAGGCGTTCCGGTAGCTACTGTGGCGATCGACAATGCCAGCAATGCGGCTATCCTTGCCGCGCAGATGATTGCCACCGGGGACCTCGCATTGCGCGAGAGACTGCGCGAGTACAAGCTTGGTCTGCGCGATAAGGTCCTGCAAAAATCTGCCGTACTGCAGGCACAGCTGGCACCCTAATGTCGGCATTCCTGGGTAACCTGGGGTCGCCACCCCTACTGTTTTTCTTTCTCGGTGTAATGGCTGTTGTTGTGCGCTCCGACCTGGAAATACCCGCTCAGGTCGCCAAAGCACTTTCGCTGTATTTGCTCTTTGCTATTGGTTTCAAGGGCGGTGTGGCACTGTCGGAATCGACCATTGATGGATCGGTACTGATGACACTGCTGGCGGCGATGGCGCTGTCGGCAGCGATACCGGTTTACACATTCTTCGTGATGAGAAAGAAGCTGCCGACCGCAGATGCGGCGGCGATTGCGGCAACCTATGGATCCGTTAGTGCAGTGACTTTTGTTACAGCGGCAGGGTATCTGGACATTCAGGATATCGCCTGGAGCGGTTACCTGGTTGCAGCGATGGCCCTGATGGAGTCGCCTGCCATTATTGTTGGTATCCTGCTCTACAACCATTTTGGCAAGCAGGGTAACGCTGCGTCCAGTTTGTTCTCCTGGAAGCAGCTGATCAATGAATCCCTCTTTAATGGCTCGGTATTCCTGATTCTTGGCAGTATGTTGATCGGCTGGATTACCGGCTCAGACGGGATGAGTCAGGTAGAGCCGTTAGTTAAGGGCTTGTTTCTGGGGCTGCTCTGTCTGTTCCTGCTCGATATGGGCATTGTTGCGGCACGGCGCTTTAGGGACTCCCGACACGCCGCCACTGAGTCTGCAGCAGGCCAGCCGCTGAAGTTGATGCTGGTGGCGGCACTGAGTATGCCATTGATCAATGCGATGATCGGCCTCTCTGTCGCCTGGCTGTTGGGCCTCAGCGAGGGAGATGCGCTGTTGTTTGTCGTACTGGTAGCCAGCGGCTCGTATATCGCGGTACCGGCAGCGATGCGCCTTGCCCTGCCAGAGGCAAATCCGGGTAATTACCTGACCATGTCCCTTGCCATTACCTTCCCATTTAATCTGCTAATTGGCATCCCCGTGTACCATGCAATGATAAGGTGGTTGCTATGAAGACCTGTAAACGCATAGAGATCGTGATTGAAACGCCCCTGGCGCGCAGGCTGGCCACGCGGTTGCGCGAGCTGGGAGCTCCAGGGTTTACGTTGATCCCTGAAGTCAGGGGCGCGGGCGACAGGGGAGAGCGCAGGGCAGATGAGCTGTCGGGAGATTCGAGTAATTGCTTGATACTGATAGCCTGTGATGATCAAGCCACTGTAGATCGAATTCTCGATGCTGTGCGACCGCTGCTTTCCAGTAGTGGCGGGGTGTGTCTTGTCTCCGATGCGCTGTGGCTGCGACACTAGCGAGTAAAGCTTAAGACATCAGTCGGGGAGCAACTCGTTTCTGGCGTTTTCGATGATATTGAGCACCGCGGGATGTTTCAGTTTGCGCTCCGGTGAGATGGCATAGTATTTCTCTTCCACGGTCAGGTCAGGGCCGATACGACGGCAGCGGTACATCTGTTCTACCTCATCGCCAAAGGCTGCTGGCGCCGGGAAAATACCGTTGCCTGCCTCGCCGAATGCTTTCATCAAAGCACTGTCTTCAAACTCCGCCACCAGTGTCGGTGCGATGCCCTGTTGGTCAAACCAGTCATCCAGGGCGCGTCTTATGGGGTTGTCTACCGTCGGTAGCAGGATAGGCGCTTTATCCAGTGACTGTGGAAAGTTCTTTTCATACTGGCGAGCTGTGCCCTTTCTGGCAAACAGCGCGATTGCGCTGGAGCCGAGGGCGTGGCTGAAGGCTTTGACCGAGAGTCCGGATGGAATAGGGCGGTCAGACAGCACCAGATCCAGCTGATGCACGGCGAGCTCGCCAAGCAGGGTATCGAGTCCGCCCTCGCGACAGACCAGTCTTATGGCCTTTTCGGACTTCAGAACCGGTTGTAATATCCGTGAGGAGACAAGTTTGGGGATGGCGTTGACGATGCCAACAGCGAGTAGGTCCGGTGCCACGCCCCGTCCGGTTTTTACACGGGATGTCAGCTCGGCGCCCAGCGCGAAGATCTCATCTGCATACTGGTACACCATATGACCGGTCTCGGTCATCGCCAGGCCGCGGCCAACGCGATGGAATAGCGGCTCGCCAACAGACGCTTCCAACAGCTTCAGCTGTCCGCTGATGGTCTGGGGCGTCAGGTGCAACGTCTGGGTGGCCTTGGCGATGCTGCCTTCGCGGGCGACAGTCCAGAAATACAGCAGATGGTTGTAGTTGAGGTGTTTCACTGGTGTAACCGCTTTCCTTTTGTTCGTAAGGGATCAGTCGGATATCTATTGTTTCCGGTGCAGAATAGCACTATCGCCGCAGCGCACAGAGAGGTATTGGTGACGAGTTTATCAAAACTGATTTGAACCGGAGCGCAATATGACGCGTATAGCCTATAAACCCAACGAGGAAAGCGTCATGAAGAAAATGATATTGGAAAGCTGGGATGCCGTCATGGATAACCGTCGAAACCCGCTCAGGCATTTGGACTTGGCCTCGCAGCATTACTTTATGCAGGTGCTGGGTTGGATGTGGAGTATGGTGTTCAGTTTGTCATTCCTGTCAATTTTTCAGTTCGGGTACATGTGGTTCGCTCACCTGCTGGTCGTCGCGGGGGTCTGTATGACCGTTGCTGTTTTCAAAGAGGCAGAAAAGCAGGCAGTGCAAATGCAAGCTGAGCCTGTGCCACTCAGTGCTTCGTCACAGTGTGTGTGGCAGCTGGACCGGGAGGCGTGAAAAAGCGGCATACATCGCTCATACTTTGAATCCCGGTGCTGGTTTCAGCTGTCAGCGCCTTCCGATACTATCCGGGATGCTCAGACGAGCAGTGTAGACAATGAATAGGGACTGTCGCCTTCACGATACAAGGAAGAAAGCAATGATCAACGCATTCGCAGTAATGGAGCCCAAAGGAACGTTGCAGCAGTATCAGTATGACCCCGGGACTATCGGTGCCTCTGAGGTGGAAATTCACGTCGAGTACTGTGGTATTTGTCACAGCGATGTAGCGATGATCGACAATGACTGGGGGCGTTCAAGCTATCCGCTGGTACCCGGCCATGAAGTGATAGGCACAGTGGGCACGATTGGGTCGGAGGTGACAACGCTCCAGGTGGGTGATGTGGTTGGCCTGGGCTGGCAGTCTGATTACTGCATGACGTGTAGTACCTGTATGTCGGGAGACCACAATCTCTGTCTCTCAGCGCAACCCACTATCGTCGGGCGTCACGGCGGCTTTGCCGATAAAGTGCGCGCCTCCGCCGCCAGCGTGGTGAAGCTGCCGGCCGGCATCGACAAGGCCATTGCCGGCCCGCTTTTCTGCGCCGGCATCACAGTGTTTAACCCGTTGATACAGTTTGATATTCAACCCACCGACAAGGTCGCGGTGATCGGGATAGGAGGGTTGGGGCATCTGGCCCTCAAGTTTCTAAAGTCATGGGGCTGTGAGGTGACAGCCTTCACTTCCAGCGCAGGCAAACAGCGCGAGGCTCTCTATATGGGTGCCAGCCACACCATTGACTCCACCGACACTGAAGTGATCAAGCGTCACGCCGACGAGTTTGACCTGATCATTTCAACTGTAGACGTCAAGCTGGATTGGGCGGTCTACCTGAGTACACTCAAGCCCAAGGGCCGCCTGCATTTTGTCGGCGTTCCCTTACAACCGCTGGATATTGGTGTGGTCTCCCTGCTGCGGGGACAGAAATCCGTATCGGCATCACCCGTCGGTTCACCGGCGTCCATCGAAAAGATGCTTGATTTCGCGGCGCTACACGGTATTGAGCCCGCTGTGGAAGAGTACAATATTGCGCAGATTAACGATGCTCTGGAGCGACTGCGTAGCGGTGCTGCACGCTACCGTGTCGTCATTAATATGAGCGCTAACCGCTCATCGACACAGTCATGAGCGGCGCAGTACATCCAGTTTGTCCGCACAGTCAGGCGACGAGGTAATGACCTTATCGACTGGCGTGACGAGTCAGGCTGGCGGCGTGTGTATCCCGAGCGCTGTCTAGTTTTGTTAGCAGCGCTGGGATAAAGTCGCAAAACTCCTCATGGTGCGCTCGAACTCTACGACAGTGTCGCCAGCGATTCGCCGTCAAAACTTTGAATGGCATCCAATTGACCTTCTCTTACCTTGTTGGGCCATTGCGGGTCCTGTAGCAGCGCACGCCCCACAGCGACCAGATCGAATTCGCCGTTATCGAGCCGGGTAAGCAGATCATCAATAGCGCGGACATCGCTGGACTCCTGCATTGCAATTGCACCGATAAAATCCGCATTCAGCCCGACTGAGCCGACAGTAATCGAGGTTTTGCCAGTGAGTTTTTTGGTCCAACCCGCGAGATTCAGATCACTGCCAGCAAACTCCGGTTCCCAGTAGCGCCGGGTAGAGCAATGGAAGCCGTCAAGGCCGGCATCCACCAGAGGCGTCAGGAACTGCTCAAGCTGCTCAGGAGTAGTCGCCAGCTTCGCCTCGAAATCCTGTTGCTTCCACTGCGAGTAACGCAGAACAATTGGAAAATCAGTCCCGGTTGCTGCCCTGGCGGCCTTGATTATCTCAACGGCAAATCGACCGCGGTTTTCCATGCTGCCACCAAAGGCATCGGTGCGCTGGTTCAGGCCGTCCCAGAAGAATTGATCGATCAGGTAGCCGTGCGCACCATGAATTTCGATGCCGTCAAAACCCAGTCGCTGGGCATCGGCTGCGGCGTTGGCGAAGCTCGCGATGAGGCTTTCAATCTGCTCTATAGTCAGCGGTTCAGAGACTTTTTTGCCGGGCGCTTGCAGCCCGGAGGGGCTGGCGCTGGGTAACTCTGAGTTATTCATTTTAGCGGGGTTGCGCGCAATTCCCGTGTGCCAAAGCTGGGGAAAAATCTTGCCGCCGGCAGCGTGAACCTGGTCGACAACATTCCTCCAGCCTGCCAGAGCCTGCTCGCCATGAAAGGCCGGGATATTTTCCCCCATGGACGCCACTGGATCACTGATGGTGGTTCCCTCGGTAATGATGAGCCCGGTACCACCTTCCGCTCGACGTCGATAGTAACTGGCAACATCATCACCGGGTATCCCGTTGGGTGAAAACTCGCGTGTCATGGGTGCCATGACAATACGGTTGCTGAGTGTGAGTTTGTTCAGGGTATAGGGGCTGAAGAGTATGCCCAGTTTATTGCTCATTGTGTTTCCTGGCGTTCTGATTGGTGGTGCATGGTAGCCCACTTTCGTCGATCATGGGACACCCTGCGAGACGCGCTACCGGCTTGTGCTTCAAGAGGCCGGTGACGAACAGTGAGGGTTGTCGAGGCTGCTGCGCAAGCTATAGAAGCATCCTATTACGTCCTTTGAAATTGATTGCCTGTTGCACGCTGACGTCAATCGTAGGCGTTTCAACTATTATCCAAAGTATGATGTGAATTACAAACCTGCTCTGATATGAGATAGACCTTCGGCGCATCTGTCATTTATTGTAAACAGTCTTTTCGTGTGAGCGACGATGATGCCGTGGTGTATTGCGTTTATAGTCTTAGCATCATTTGATCAACAAAGGCGACAGCTATGACGCTCTGCAAAACAGTTACTGTTCTACCGGACATTTTTTCTGCTCAAACAGTCGAGCGGGAAAGTACTTCTGGCGTAAATGCGGCGCCCATTTGCCCGTTCGCTATACCGCTGATTTAAAAATCATGGAGTGGAGCATCATGGAACAGGCCAACCCCATCAATATTTCACAGATTGATCACGTCGTCCTTCGCGCCAGAGACTTCGAACGCATGATTTCATTTTACCGTGATGTGCTCGGATGCAGACTGGAGCGCGGCCCTGGTGAAATCGGACTTGCCCAGCTGCGCGCCGGCCGCTCGTTGATCGATATTGTCGATGCCAGTGGTCCATTGGGGCTGCAGGGCGGTCGTCAGCCCGACCACAGTGCACCAAATGTGGATCATATCTGCCTTCAGGTTGACCCATGGGATACTGATGTCATTGAAAAGCACCTGCAGAGAATGGCGGTCGAATATGACCCGGTTACCACCCGTTATGGTGCGGCCGGCATGGGGCCCTCTATTTATTTCAGAGACCCGGAAGGAAATACGATCGAACTCAAAGGTATGCCATGATTACATGCGGGCAGCGTTGATAACGTGCTAACTGGCTGTTGCCCCACTTTTTCTACCATATGCCTTTTTGCCGAGTGATCTAAGGCGAGTCAGCTATTTGATCCCAGTAAGGTGTTTCAGCGATTCTGCTCGCCATGTAATCGACGAAAGCACGTACTTTGGGTGACAGGTGCCGTCGTTGCGGATAGACGAGGTAGATCGATACTTCCAATATTTTGTAGTCTTCAAGTACTGCTAGTAAGCTTCCCCGTTGCAGGTCCTGGCCAATCACGAACGTTGGAATTCGCGCGATACCCATGCCGCCAAGCAATGCCTCGCGTATTGCCAGGCTATTGTTTATACGCACGGTGCTGTTTACCGCCACAGAAATGGGCTGGTTTTTCGGTGAAAGGAAATGCCAATCATTCACTGATGACTGGTAGCTGAATGAAAGCACATTGTGATCAAGTAAATCTTCAGGGGTTCGGGGAGTGCCGTGTGTCTCCAGGTAGGAGGGAGAGGCGACAATTGCGTGACGACACGATGCCAGCCGCCTCGCGACCAATGAGGAGTCGGGCATCTCGGATATTCGAATGGAGACATCGTAGCCTTCATCCACGATGTCAATTTTCCGGTCATCCAGATTCATATCGATAGAGATATCGGGGTATTCAGCCTGGAAACCCGGCAGTAATGGTGCGAGGTGCAGTATCCCGAATGACATCGGTGAATTGATGCGCAGTATGCCGCGAGGATGCTGCTGCAATTGCGATATCTCCGCTTCTGCTTCCTCGATGTCCTGCAGGCTGCGACGGCTGCGCTCGTAGAATATCCTGCCTGCCTCAGTGAGACTCAATCTGCGTGTTGTACGGTTCAGTAGACGGGCCCCGAGCCGATCCTCCAAGCGTGTAACATACTTGCTGATGACCGAACGGGAAATGCCCAGATGTTCTGCCGCCCGGGTAAAACTACCTTCCTCCACGACACGCACGTAAACTGCGACATCTGTCAGAGACTCCATTGCTACTCCAAGTAGTGAGAGTTTATGAACAGTATTGTGCAAGCCCCGATGATTATCAACGGACCTTGTTTGAGTATCTTATCTTTGACCATACCCTATGGCGGGCGAGTCCTTGTTATTCTTGAATGCTGTGGAACAGCTCCAGTTTGAACTGTTGCCTGAACCCCAATTGTTCGTACAGCCCGCGCCCTGCTTCGGAGGCCTGCAATACAAACAGAGACGGCCTCCAGTGTTCTTTGGCGAGGCTTAAAGCCGAACGCATCATTGCGCGGGCGATACCGAGACCGCGGTGCTCCGGATCGACGCCGACCTGATGCACGCCCACGGTGTCATGCGAACGGTATAGCAGCGTGGTGGCTGCGGGTTTGCCGTTGAATACGCCCACCATGAGCCAGATATTCGGATTACCGAGCACGCGGGCGATGACGTTTTCGTCGATTCGGTAGCCAAAGCATCGGCCGCACAATTGCGCCCAGTGGCGAGCGTGTGTGCAGTCTGTAATGGTCTGCACTGTCAGCATATCTTCGGCGCTGCAGTCGGTTTCGGCTGCGGGCATGATCATGCCCGTTAACGTCGACTGGGGCGCGAGACCTAATGAGTCCATACGAGCGTGCCAGGGGTACTCTGCTGTCTGCTCAATATCCCAGACCACAAAAACTGAACCCGTTGGTGCGGTTTCAATGGCCTTCATCCAATACGATAGTTGTTCGGGCTGTGCGCGTGGGTCGATCCACGCGCGACGAGGCCAGGATGTCGACCAATAGAGACGTGTATTGTCTGTCACTGACCCTGCGATACAGCCAAAGTGCTGCCACAGTCCGGTCAGGTTATCGATATTCGCGGCGTAACCGCTGTCAGCAGCTAATGTGAGAGCCGTCATAGCTTAACCTCCATTTACCAGATAAATTCCGGACAAGAGCGCAACAAGCCCCATCGCACGTGACATATTCAGCGGAGTTTCCGGTAGGTCGAACCAGCCGAAATGGCTGACCATCATGGCAACGGTAAGCTGGCTGGTTAGCGCGACCGACATCATGGGACCAGCACCCATACGTGGAATGAGATAGTAGAAAAGGCCAACACCGCCGGCACTAAGCAAACCCCCAAGCCAAAGCCAGGCGGGTATGACTTGATTCCTGTGGGCAGGTTCTGTGGAGTGATCTGTGAACAGTACAAGAAGCATTGTGACGGCGGCACTGACGCTGAACGCCACCAGGCTGGCCAGTAGCGGGCTGTGTAACAGTACGCCCAGTTGTGCATTCATCCCCGCCTGCACTGCGATCAGGATGCCCGCTAAAGCGGCAAGACTGATAAGCGATATCATGCCTGGTACTCCAGCAGCCAGTCGCGGCGAGGTACGCGTACTCTGGGATACAACGCGGAGCTATCTTGTGGGTGACGCCGTCCCAATGCGCAGATCACGGCAGCTGTCAGTCCTCTTTCAGGCAGGCCCAGAACCTTATCGTATCCGCTGGACTCAAAGCCGCTCATTGGACAGCAATCGATCCCCAGAAGTGCGGCGCTGGTCAACAGCGTGCCCAGTGCCAGAAAAGACTGGTTCACGGCAGAGGCAGCACGCTGTTGCGGGGTCTGTGAAGCCAGCGCACTCCTGACCTGGTTTGCGTACTGTGCCAGCTCCTCAGGTTGAACTCCCCTTTCCTTAGCTGCCAGGGAAATGTAGCGCTCAACCAGGCCGTCATCGATGTCCCGGTAGGCCGCAAATACCAGCAGGTGAGAACAGTTCACAATTTTTTCCTGTCCGTAGGAGTGGCTGAGTAGGCGCTCTCGCATAGCCTTTGAGGAAATAACGATCAGTTCATAGGGTTGAAGTCCGTAGGCCGATGGGCTGTGCCGCACGGCTTCGATCAGCGTGTCGAGTTCTTCTGCCGATAGTATCTCGTCCGAAAAACGCCGAAC
The DNA here is from genome assembly GCA_902705825.1 of Halioglobus japonicus. GTDB lineage: Bacteria > Pseudomonadota > Gammaproteobacteria > Pseudomonadales > Halieaceae > Marimicrobium. The sequence goes on from CACSIL010000050.1 coordinate 122,931, forward strand.
TGCGTAGCGCCAGCGCATCGCTGAGTCGAGGGTGGCGGGAGCAACTTTGTGCCGCGCCATGCCAGTGTCTTTAGTTTCAAGGTCGGCTGCCACTGCTGTGCTGTAGTTCATTGCCCTTCTCCATTGTTGCGGAATTTGGCAATGAATCTACGCCATTGTGTGGTTCGGATAATCCCATTGTATGAAACATAATTGTTCACGAATTTGGACAAATCGAGAGTAGAGAGCTGTGTCGCCGTACCTGGCCGATGCATCTGCTGTGCAAAATGTGCGTGAGTTATCTACCGCTGTTAACGATCTGGCGGATAAGGGGCATCCCGATGCATAAATGTTAGCAATAGCCGGCGCTATTTTTTTGGCCTGCCGGGAGCCTATTCGGCGTAATGTGTTGCTACAATGCGGGGACCGCTCACCTTTTGAGTCTGTTGTAACGGTAAACGTACCTCAGCCAGAAGCGAGAAGTGGAACAATAAAGACAGTGGTACAAGCGCAGGTATCGACTGCGTCAGCTACGTCGATGGATCGATAATTACAAAAGGATTAAACAATGAGTACTCGCTTGAGCACCATCCTACTGCTTGCAAGCCTGTCGATACTGGCGGCCTGTAGCAACAGCAATAACAATGACGACAATGCAACGATAACGCAGCCCACCACGTCGCAACTGATGGCGGGCGCGGCCAGTCGCAGCATCCTGCCTACTGTGAATGGCGGGCGTGACTATCTCAACGATGCTCCTGGCTGGGCTACGCCGGGCGCTATTGACCCCGATGATCCCGGTACTTTTATTGCTGAGTGGGACCAGGGCCAGGTTGACGTCGGCAATGGACGCTCAGATTCGGCATGGGTACACGATGATCTGCAAACGACGGTACTGGCTATGCAGCTTGAGGAACAGCAGGTGTTGCTGGTGATGGCAGATGCCTATTCCTTTTTCTCCTCTGATATCACAGTGATGGTCGAGCGCATCCGCTCCCGGCTACCCGATGACTGGCAGAGCGCCCCGGTACTGGTGTCAGCGACCCATAATCACCACGGTCCGGATAGTGCTTTCAGTATCAACCCCGATTGGTTCTCCATGATGGCGGATGAGATGGCTTTCGCCGCTGAGGATGCGGTGGCGGCACTGCAATCTGCAGCGCTAGTGTCGGCCACCGGTAATCACGCTTATGGTGCCAGTGATCAGCGCGACCCCGTTATCGAAAACACCCGTCTCAATGTGCTGGCAGTCAATGCCACCGAAGATGGCAGCGCCATCGCAACCCTGGTGCAGTGGACAAGCCATCCCGAGTCCACTCTGGGATGGGAGCCGCCGGCGAAGGCCGCTGGTTTAGCAAAAGCCTGTCAGGTGAAAGGCTGGACTGGTGGAAACTGTACCGCAGAGGGTCGCTACTTAACCGCCGATTATCCAGGCGTACTGCGTGAGCGTCTGGCGGGTAGTCGCGGTGGCCGGGTGTTGTACCTGAATGGCCCCGTGGGTAACCAGATTGGGCCGGGATCAGCTCCTACCTGGCAGGTGGATGCCGAACATCCTGTCGGTGATGGTGTGACGGTACCCGCCGGTGCGCAACCGCTGTCGAGCTGTGATCGTAGTGACCCATATCTTTGCCGCAGCTTTGCCAAGACCGAATCTATTGGGACCGAGTTGGCCAATGCAGTAACGGCGCTGTTGGAAGCTCCTGCGCCAGTTGATGTTTCGCAGCTTACTGTGCACGTGGAGCCGTTCTATACCAGGCTTACCAACATCGGTTTCCGGCTGCTGATAGCCGAGGGTGACATCGGCTGGCAACCGACAGAGCTTTTTAACTGTCACACCGTACCGTTCAATGATGACAACTGTGTTTCCGCGGGGCAGGAGGTGGAGGACGATCCCTTCATCACGCCAGCACTGGGCAGCCAGATTGCGCGTGGAGATGTGTTACGCACACAGCTTGCCCACCTCGACCTGGGCGATGTCGGCATACTGTGGATGCCAGGCGAGTTGCCGCCCGAACTGGTGTATGGGCTGCCGGACGATTTCAATACGGCGCCACCTGAAAAGTATTACACCGAACCACATCTGCATGCTGTTGGTGCAAACTACAAATTGCCGGGCTACCTGATGTCGCTAGTGGATGAGTCTATCACCCTGACAGTGGGTCTGGGTGGCGACCAGATTGGCTACTACACACCGGTTGATGAGTATCGTATGAGTTGTCTGGATCTGGTTCTGCCGGACGGTGCCTCCTGTAGCGATTTGGCTGAGCGCGGTGTGATAGAGGATCCACAGTGGATCGGCGGGCGTATCTGCAAGACTATTACCGACGATCCGTCTGCCCTTACCGCGCTTGGTGATGACGCCGAAGCGGTGGCTATCATTTGTCGTTATGGCCAGGGTCTGGGCCGCGAACTTGGCGAGCCGCAGAATCATTACGAGGAAACGAACGCCGCCGGTTGGGATATGGTAGATGATATCTGGGCAGCGGCGCAGCGGCTGTTCCAGTAGCGTCTCTGAGTTAGAAGCTGGTCTGCGCGTCAGGTTTGCACAGACCAGCCAGTCTAGTTGTCACCAAATCGGTAAATAATATCTATGCCGTAATTGCGCGGTAACGCGAAGGCTTCTGTCGTGGTGCGGGCAACGCCCACCGTCGATATGCCGCCCTGGAAATGATCATCAATGTCTGTCAGATTCCTGCACCAGGCGACAATAGTCGTGCGGTCATCAGGCAGTGACCAGGTGATGCGGGCATCGTAGAACGTTTTCGAAGGTATCGTGACTTCCTCTTCCACATAAAAGCTTGGGCGGTCGAACCCACCGTAGACCTCATCGCTGTAGCGCACCAGAAAGTTCGGTGTAATCGTGCCCAGCGATGTTGTCTGGATGTTGTAGTCAACGGACAGGTAGGCCGTCCATTTCGGTGCGCGCGGCATGGGTTCATCAGACCGGTCAATCTCGATCTGGCCGCCGCCATTGGGGTCTGGAATCTCCGCCAGGTACTCCTTGTACTCTGCATCCATGTAAGCGAAGCTGCCCATAAAGCGCAGGTTATCTGTTGGAAGATATGTAAATTCAGTTTCGATGCCTTTCATTTCAGCTTTGCCGGCATTTCTGATAGCGGGTAGCGGAATACCGAAATTGGGGTCAGCTATGGTCGTGGTGAGCTGAATATCGTCATACTCTTGATAGTAGATGGCCACGTTCGTTCGCAGCCTTCTGTCCAGCGCATCAATCTTGAATCCCAGTTCCAGCATGTCCACATATTCCGGCTTGTAGTTCTCCAGATCGATAATGCCGTCCCCGTCAAAATCCCCGTTGCCCACCGCAACGCCGCCTGAGCGAAAACCCGAGCTGTATGTCAGGTAGACCATAGCATCGTCCATCTTCAATTTGTCGAGGATAGAATCGGTGGCCAGGTATTTTATGCTGGCCATCGGGTTCCAGTCGTCATCGTTGCGGTCATCACTTGATTCGCCAAATGCGCCGACCTGAAATGGCTGTCCACCGGGGCCGTCGGGGTCAAAACCGTACTGCCAACTGGTCACCGGTGTGCCGCCTGGCTCAGAGAACGGATGTATCACGTTTGCGGTATAGATGGTGTCCAGTGTGCCGAGGTAATCGCCTTTACCGATACTGGGCAGGTAGACCTTGCCCTCGCGATAATTAGTCTTTCTTTCCTCCCAGGTATAACGAACACCGAGTGTCAGGATGAGGTGTTCGCTGAAGTTGTAATCCAGTTGACCGAAGCCAGCATAGGCGGTGTTTTCTGTCTCGCGCTCGGTCAGGTTGGAGCGCGCCAGCATTATGTTGTTGGGGACAGTTGTGTTTTCTACGTAACCGGCGAAGTCCTGCAGCCAATCGTCGTTGGTTTTCTCGTAAAAAGAATACAGGCCCAGCGTATAATTCAGGCGCTCATCGAACGCATTGCCGATAAACTGAAACTCCTGGGAATACTGATCGGTGTCGTTATTCTGTGTCGCGAGTCGCCCGACGATAACGGCATTCATGCCATCGATATCTTCATCGGCTTCCTGTTCGGTATTCCGATAGGCAGAGATACTTTTTATCTGCAGGTTATCGTTCACTTCCCAGCTCACGGTGTTGGAGACCATGCTGGTTTTTACCTTGTAGACGCCTTGATAGAAAATATCTGACTTGGAATTTTGCTCGCTCTGAAACTTGTCAATTGGCAGGTCCGAGCCGCTGCGGTTGCAATACTCCTCGACAGATATCGGAGAAAAGATATCGTAGATGCCTTCCAGGGATCCTTGCTGAGGAAAGCCTGCTTCGGCCAGTTCATCACCTAACCATTTACATTTTTGACCGAGGGGTTTCTGGTCGATTCTGGTGTGATTCACATTCAGGTCAACAATGATGGAGTCGGTAGGGAGCCAGCGCAACTGACCGATAATGATATCCCTCTCCTCGTCGCTGTACTGAGTGCTATCGATATCATTTTCAATGTGGCCATTGCGATTCACGGTAGCCAGCGAGAGGCGCGAGAGCAGCTTGTCCTCAATCAACGGGACATCCACCGCCAGTGACGCATCCTTGCGGTCCAGGTTGCCAAGGGTGCCCTTGGCCGTACCCCCAAACTCTGCAGAGGGCTTTATCGAGGTATACAAAATGGCTCCACCGGTGGTGTTTTTCCCGAACAGGGTTCCCTGTGGCCCGCGTAGCACTTGAATGCTCTGCGTTTCCACAGCGTCTAACAGGGCACCTGAGGCGCGCCCGATATACACTTCGTCCAGATAGATGCCGACGCCGGAGTCTATGGTTACCCGGGTTTCCCTCTGGCCGACGCCCCGTATATAGGCATTGCCATCGCCCTTAACGCCATTGCCGCCGCCGCCGAGATTGAGGCCGGGTACCAGACCGTCAAAATCGCGCATATTTTTTATCCCCAGTGACTCCATGGTTTCGGCAGTGAATGCGGTTACCGCTACAGGAACTTCCTGCAGAGATTCCTCGCGTTTCCTGGCGGTGACCAAGACCTCCTCAAGGGCGAGATCTTCCGCCAGCACAGTAGCAGGGCAGGGCAACAGGGAGAGGCCCAGTGCGACACTGGGTAGCACTTTTACTCGTGACATGGTGAATCTCCATGACTGCGTTATTGTTATATTTTGTCTGTCTAGCATAGCCCTTATGGCTTGGCTCGTACAACTACCTGCAAAAATGCGTCGGTGCCTCCAGGGTCGGCCTGCCAGAAAGGAGCACCAAAGGCGGATTCGACGGCATTTTTTCCGCTTAGTCAGCGCGAATCATGCGGGCAGCTCTTGTCATTTGAGCGGGTTCTGGCTAGTGTTGATGTCGATGAAAATACTGCTGTTTACACTACTGTCCTTCCTTGCCCTTACGTGCGATGCCGCCAGGGTCAGCAAGCCTCTCAGTTTCCATGATGAATTGGATCTCGCCCGCCTCAGCAGTCCGAGTCACACCTGGCAATCGATGATCAATATCACCGATGCATACAACAAGATTGTTCAGGAAGATGGCTATACTTTTGAGAACGAGAGCACCCTCGACAATCTTGAAGAGCAGATGGAGCGCCTGTTTGATCTGCGCAATGTACCTGAGTCCCTGCGGCGAACCGTCGCGGTGGAATCCGCCGTTTACCTGAGGGAGATTGTGGCGCGCTTGCCCCCGCTCAGTCCGAATGCACTCCCTGGCCGCGAACAGGCTTTTACAGAAATGCGGGACAATTACCCGCCCATCTGGCAAATCGATGAAAGCGATATCGTTATTGCGTATATCCGGGAGGGACCGTTTACCGGAAATTTCCAGTTCAGTGAGCGCACGCTCAGACTGTCAGAGGACATGTATGAAAGTGTGTTGGATCTGCCCTATGTCAATGTGGAAATTGAGGGGCTTCACGACGCCTATTTTATGACACCCGGGCCAATGATTCCGTCGGACTGGGTGCGCGCTATGCCCGAGTGGATGCACGGTCAATATCTTGGTCAACAAATTTGGCAATGGGTGTTCATGATCACGGGCTTCATGGTGTTGCTGATTGTTCTCTTCTGCCTACACCTGATTATTCGCGTTATGTCCCGCGGCTGGACGGAGCCCTGGAAGAATAGAATGGGCTTGCTGGTGCCGCTGGCTGCGCTCGTCCTCGCCCATGAACTGGAAGTCTTTATCTCCGACGAAATATTTATCACTGGCGAGGTGATGCAATGGGTGCGTCATCTGTCGGCAGTTGTCTGGNTGATCGCCTTCATCGTTATCATTCAGGTCATCGCCAATCTGGTCATAGGGCAGGTAACGAGGCGAATAGGTGGTAAACGTGTGAGCGTTGACCTGCAACTGGCGCGTTTTGGCGTTCGCATCGGCAGTATCCTGCTTGCGATAGTAGTGCTAATTCAGGGGTTGTCCCGCATGGGGGTGCCACTGGCCACGGTATTGACCGGTGCTGGCGTAACAGGGCTGGCAGTTGCACTGGCTGCGCAGGAATCGCTGCGGAATATTTTCGGCAGTATGATGCTGTTGCTGGACAAACCTTTCCAGGTCGGCCAGCGCATTAAGGTGCGCGGACACGAAGGCACCGTGGAAGAAATTGGCCTTCGTTCAACTAAAATTCGCCTGCTTAACGGCCACGTAACCAGCATACCCAACGATGATGTCGCCAAGGCAGATATCGAGAATGTCGGCCAACGGCCGTTTATTCGCAGGGTTATGGACGTCACTCTGACTTACGACACGCCGCCGGAAAAAATCGATGAAGCGATGGCTATCATCAAGGATATTCTGTCGGTGCAAGTATTGGATGGAGAAGAGATTAACCGCTGCATTAACAGGGTTGGCTATGAACCAAAGATGGCTTTTAACGAGCTGAACAGCGACTCTCTCAATATCATTGTCAGTTACTGGTATTTTCCACCGGTATACTGGGATTACATGGCGCACGCGACCTACGTAAACCGCGCACTTATTGAGCGTTTTAATGCGGCAGGTATCGATTTTGCATTCCCAACGCAGACGCTGCACCTCGCTGGTGATCCCAACCGTGCTCTGGAAGTCGCTACACGGACTATTCCCTCTCCTCCGACTTCGGAAAAAGGCTAGCGCGGTTCAGTCGCTGTCCCCGGGTTGGCAGAAATCGAGGGGTATTAGTCCTAACGGTTGGCCGCAGGACCCTGTAATTTACAGATATGGCTGATTGCAACGAAAACAGGCAGGCGACCCGGCATGTAGTGGTCGTGCTCTATCCCGACGCGCACATTCTGGATGTGGTGGGCCCAGTTGAAATCCTGGCTGGTGCCAGTCTGTTTGTGGGCCAGGGCCATGCTCCTTATCGCATTACTTTGGTAGCCAATCACCGAGGGCCCGTGTCCACTACCAGCGGCCTGACGCTGCAAGCCGACAAGGGGTTTTCTGACGCGCAGGGCGACAAGGAAGTGATCGATACCTTGATCGTCTCTGGCGGGCACGGTGCTCAGTCCGCACTGGAAGACAGCGACCTTCGGGATTATGTGGCGTGGGCGGCCGCGCGTGCCCGACGTGTGGTATCAATTTGCACCGGCGCAATGATCCTGGCGGAGTTGGGCTTGCTGGACGGACGTCGCGCCACGACACACTGGTGGTGGTGCCCTGTGATGTCACATAAATACCCCAAAGTACGGCTGGAACCCGATGCTCTCTATGTGCGCGATGGTGAAGTGTGGACGTCGGCAGGTGTCACCTCAGGTATGGATTTGTCCCTTGCACTGTTGGAGGACGATTTGGGTTATGACATCGCTATTCAAGTGGCTCGTTACAATGTGATGTATATGATGCGTCCCGGTGGGCAGAGCCAGTTCAGTACTCAGTTATTGGCGCAGCAGGCTAAGGTAGAAGGCGTCATTGGCGACATACTCAGCTATATCATTGAGAGCGTCGGTGCAAACCTTACGGTGACTGCTCTGGCAGCCCGTGCCTGCATGTCGGAGCGCTCTTTCGCCCGCAAATTTAAAGCGGCAACCCAGCTCACCCCGGCACAATATGTAGAGGCTGCGCGCCTGCAGGCGGCCCGCGTAGCTCTGGAGCAAAAAGATGAACATATCGATGCAATAGCTGAAAACTCTGGTTTCGGCAATTCCGAACGCATGCGCCGTGCATTTCAGCGACATCTGGCGGTGTCACCCAGCGACTACCGTGAACGATTTCAACGCCGTCAACCCAGCCCATCACAACCACCTGTTCTGCAGAAGGGGGCTGTATGACAAGGGCTGTTTAGCGACGGCGCGAGTGCTGTCAACAACGATCTGACCTGGTCAGGTCCCGCAAGAAAATTCACCAATTCTTTGATAACCCTGTCGAGCGTGTCTACGCGGGCCTGTTGGCGCCTGCAGGAGCGCACTGTTTTCTCGGCGTCGGTGGTTGCCAAACTAAACCCTTTATTTGAAAGAGGTATTTACTATGAAAATTCTGGTACTGGCAGTTTTGTTCACGACGCTTGTAGCGTGCAGTGGGGGAGGAAACTCAAATAGCGACGGGCTTTTTTCGCCAGGTTCAAATCGGAGCGTGCAGGACAAGGTTCAAGGTGTTTGGGAGCGCTCTGGCTATGGTGTGGTCGCGCGCATTACCGGTGCAACCGTTGAACTTTTCGATGTAACGTCCGAGACCTGCCTATTAGCTGAAATCAGCAATGACAACGACTTTTCTCAGCTTGTGCTCAGCGACAACGGCAGGGAATTTTCCATAGCGGATTCCACGTTGTCTTTCGACGAACGGTACTACAAATTGGATGCGTTGCCTGAAAATTGCGCCGCTCCGATTGGTGATTCACCCTCAGCGGTCTACGACCATGTTTGGCACACTTTCAGTGACTATTACGCTTTTTTTGAAGAGCGGCATATTGATTGGCAGGCACAGCGTGACAACACACGTGGCGAGGTGAATGATGCGATGTCCGAGTCGCAACTGTTCGAGGTGCTGGCAGCGCTGATATTTCCGATAGATGACGAGCATGTGCTTCTGCGAGCGGGAGACACTGTTTTCAGTCCGGCAACACCCAAGGGCTTTATACAGGCATTGATCGATGAGTTTAATGCACAATCGGACATCGCTGAGGTCAACGAGTATTTGCAGCTGCAATTGGCCCAATGGGATCACATCGTCCGCGAGCGCTATCTCGATGGTAATGTCGCCAGCGCTGCGAATGACACTTTTGTCTGGGGGATAATAGACGGCAGTGTTGGCTATCTTCGAATTGATGCAATGATTCTGAACTTTGAAGACAGCATTGAAGATCAGGTGGCGGAGGCGGAATTAATCCTCGATCAAATACTCACGGACCTGGCCGATACCCAAAGCCTCATTATTGATATTCGCCTCAATGGTGGTGGTGCAGACCCTCTCTCTTTTGCAATTGCTCGCCGTTTCGCCGACAGCGAACGTCTGGTGGTGAGCAAGTTCACACGAAACAGCGAAGGAGAGGGCCCACTGCAGAGCATGTACCTGGGCCCGGTCGACCGCCCGTCCTATTTGAAGCCAGTGATTCTGATCACCAGCAAGTTTTCCACCAGTGCGGCGGAGGTGTTCACTTTGGCGATGCGTGCATGGCCACAGGTCACACACATCGGTGAGGCGACAAATGGTGCGCTATCTGATGTATTGGAGAAGCCGTTACCGAATGGCTGGCAGATTGAACTGGGTAATGAAGTCTATATCGATTCAGCCGGAGCCTCATATGAAGTCAGCGGTATCACACCGTATCTCGAGGTACCCATTTTCAGCCTGCCCGATCGTCAGGACGGGCAGGACTCAGGTCTTAATGCTGCTTTGGAGATGTTGTAAAGCATATCAGCATGCCTGCCTCGCTCGCGCGGACTCGGGGGAGAAACAGGCCGCCTGGCAAACGTTGAATAACTGTCCTGGCTGTCGGTGTCAGGGAACAGCCGCAATAACGAGGAAGACTGCGAAAATCACCAGATGCAAACCGCCCTGCAAAACGGTCGTGCGGCCTGTTGCCAGAGTCAGAGTGCAGATAAACAGTGACAGTACTAGCAGGACGATGTGCTCTGGTTCCAAACCGAGTGCCAGTGGCATTCCGATTATCAGCGAAACGGCGGCGACCGCCGGTATCGTCATGCCGATACTTGCCAGAGCCGAGCCCAGCGCCAGATTGAGACTGGTTTGAAGGTTGTTCGCTTTGGCAGCACGCAGTGCAGATAAGCCCTCTGGAAAGAGCACGATCGCTGCAATCACGACACCGACAAAGGCCGGCGGCAGATCGGCTTTGAGCACCGCAAACTCAATGGACGGTGTAAGGCTCTTGGCCAGGAATATGACACATGTCAGCCCTATTGGCAGCAGTATGGCGCTGGCAATCACTACTGCGCCCGCTGGCTTGCTACTGTGATCATCGGCGTCGTCCTTGGTGCCGTCGAGGAAGTCCTCGCGATGCCTCATGGTTTGAACAAACAGGAAAAGGCCATACAGGATCAGCGAGACAGAGCCGACGAAGAACAGTTGTGTTGATGAATACACCGGCCCGGGTATGGCCTCGGTGAAGTTTGGGAGTATGAGTGCCAGAGTGGCCAGGGTGCCTATTACGCCAAGCGCGCCGGTGGCGCCGTGGATTTGGAAGCCCTGCTCATGGTAGCGCAAGCCGCCCGATAGCAGGCACAAACCGACGATCCCATTCAGTACAATCATTACCGCAGCAAAAACAGTATCCCGTGCGATTTCATTGGCTCCCTCTGCGCCGGTCAGTAGAACCGACACAATCAGGGCGACCTCTATTATGGTGACCGCAGCGGCGAGAACCAGTGAGCCAAATGGCTCACCGAGGCGGTGTGCAATAACTTCTGCGTGGTGTACTGAGGCAAATACAGTTGCAAGCAGCGCGACCAGTACCAGAAGGTCAAACCATGCGCCGTGAAGGCTCTGTGTCAACATCAGGTTTGCCAGCAGCAGTAGCACGGCGCCAAGGGGTACTGCCCAGGTCCAGACTGGTATGGGTGAAGGCTCTATGGTCTCGATCTTCATGACGTTAGGTCGCTCGTTAAGGCAAAGATGTGCTGACGAAGAACTGCGCGGGAGTTATTCATCATTACCTGGGTGTTTGAAAAGTTTTCGCTGGGTTTATTGTGCATTCCCAGCCCGAAAGTGCGGCACCGGGATTCAGTCAGAGAGATTTTCTCTGCTACAACGCTGCTGTTTTGTAAAACGCTAATCTTAGTATCTCCGCGAGGCTAAAGTCAAAGTTCTGCCAGCCAGGCTTTGTCGTGCGCTTTGTCAGCTGCGCCTTTACATAGTGAGCAACTTACGGGGGGGGCTTTGGCATTAACGCCTGTTGTCGATTAGAATTCACTTTCATATTGGCACGGGCCCCGGGTAGAAACCCAAGCGTCGGGGTGTACAGGGAAAGGGAATTAGATTGAAAAAAAATCACGATAGCGCAAATGAATTAGCAGCAGACGATAAAAACTCTGTATCGATAGATGCAAAAAAGCCGGGCTGTGAGGTCCGCGAAGACTACCCAATTTTTCCCACGCCGGGTGCGACTTTAAGGGGCGTGTCGCGCAGGTCGTTCCTCGGAGGTCTATCTGCAGCAGTTGTCGGTGCGATGGGGGTGAGTTCGCTGCCGTTGCTGGCCGCAGAGTCCGACGCGTCAGCACCCCCCATTCTGTTCACCAATCTCAGGCTGTTTGACGGTGTTAGCCGCACGGTGCGTGATGGTGTAAATGTGTTAGTAGAAAAGAACCGCATATCCGCACTGCCGGCAGTGGGGCAAACAGTAGACAACGCACAGCTTGTTGACTGCGGTGGCCGATTGCTGATGCCGGGCATGATTGATGCGCACTGGCACGCCATGTTCTGTTCTATCACTGAAGCGCGCGCGATGAGATCCACTGTAGGGTATCTCTATCTGGTCGCGGCGCAGGAGGCTGAACGTACATTGATGCGTGGCTTTACCAGCGTCCGGGATGTGGGTGGCCCCAGCTTTGACTTGAAACGGGCCATCGATGAGGGTATTACAACGGGGCCGCGGATTTACCCATCGGGGGCGATGATTTCACAGACTTCTGGTCATGGCGACTTCCGTCTGCGTAGTGAGGTGCCACGCAGTAATGCCAGCGCGCTGAGTTATGCCGAGCAGATTGGCGCCGCCGCCATCGCTGATGGCAGTAACGAGGTATTGCGTCGTGTGCGTGAGCAGCTCATGCTCGGTGCGTCCCAGATCAAACTTATGGCCGGGGGCGGCGTCTCCTCCCCTTACGACCCGCTGGATACCACGCAGTATTCCGAGGAGGAGCTGCGCGCTGCCGTAGGGGCAGCAGAGGATTGGGGCACCTATGTGATGGTGCATGTTTATAACCCAAAGGGTATCCAGAGAGCTGTCCGTGCGGGCGTTAAGTCAATTGAGCACGGTCAACTGGCGGATGAGGAATCCGCCCGAATGATGGCCGGAGAAGGTGTATGGTGGAGTCTCCAGCCTTTTCTGGGGGATGACGATGCGAACTTCAAAATTGATCCGGCTGCCAGAGCGAAACAACAGCAAGTCGCTGAGGGAACGCGACGGGCCTACCACCTCGCCAGAGATTTGGGCATCAAGACGGCATGGGGAACCGATATCCTGTTTACCCCGAATAACCTGCCCAGTCAGGGGCGTCAGTTGGCGAAACTGATAGAGTTTTACCCGTCATTGGAATTGCTGCAGATTGCGACGGCTAAGAATGGGGAGTTGTTGGATCTATGCGGCGAACGCAATCCCTACGGTGCTAAGGTCGGTGTTATAGAACCCGGGGCGCTAGCCGATCTGTTGATTGTCGATGGTGATCCGACTGAGAACCTGGATTTTCTCGGGGAACCGGACAAGAATCTGCGGTTGATCATGAAGGATGGCCGTATATATAAGAACTCGCTCCAGGCTTCCTGAACCAGAACCATTGGTGTCTATATGTGCACTTCCCTGATCTACCGCGATAGTAGCAACGGTGTTTATTTTGGCAGAACACTTGAGTTGTCGATGGAGCTCCCTTATCAACTTGGTTACTTCCCGGCGGGGCAGTCATTCACGTCAGTGGTTGAAGGGCACCCGGCGCTCGAGTTTCAAGGTCTTTATCGCTTTCTCGCTGTTGCCATGCCGGATCGAGCACCCGCGGCAGACCGGCCGTTGGTGCCCAATGATTTTAAAGTGNTGGAGGGGGTGAATGAACAGGGCTTAACATTCAGTCTGTTAGCATATCCGGCTACAGGTGGCCTGCACAAAGCGGCCAAAGCAACACAAGCGATACTGTCTGCCAGTGATCTTGGGTCCTGGCTGCTCAGTCAGTTTTGTCGTGTGGCGCAGGTGAAGGAAGCCCTGGCAAAGCAAACAGTATCCGTGGTCAAGCTCGCTATGCTCGGTGGTGTGGAGTCACCGTTCCACTATGTTGTACACGATAGTGGGGGCGCATCCATTGTGATTGAGTTTTCTCGCGGAGAGGCAAAAGTGTATGACAATCCGGTCGGCGTAATGACGAACGGGCCGGAGTTTCCCTGGCACCTGACCAACCTCGACAATTACACATTCCTGAACAACCTCGATCAATCGCGGGCGACGTTCGGCTCATACCAGGCGCATCAACCCGATGCGGGGATCGCCACCGCGAGTCTACCCAGCTCAAACACCTCGGTCGGTCGTTTTGTGCGCGCTGTCTACTACGCGCAATTTGCCGAGCAGGCCAGTGATCCCGATGCAGCTGTGCAGACACTTGCGCACATAATGAACAATTTTGATCGACCACGGGGTATTACGGTCGCCATCCCTGACAAGGAGGCCGGGCTAAATCTTGAGGCAATGAGTGCCGGCGAGCAGGAGAGCTCCACCGAGTACACCTCCTGGACCAGCATGTCAGATTTACAGCGCAAGCAATTCTATATTCGCGCTTATAACAGCTTAGGTTATGTTCAGTTTGATCTTCAGGTGCTGAGCGATATCCAGGAGCCTGTCATCCTGCCTATGAGCCGGCTGACGGGGTTGGTGGGGAATCAAACGCAGCTGTTGCTGACTCAGTAACTCCTGCCCGCTTACAGTAAATGTCCTGCCGCCCGCTAAGCCTCCAGTGCTGGATAGAATGGCAACAGCCATGATACGAGCAGCACGCTGGTAACCATCACGATAAGCGTTAACGGCAGCCCAATTCGCAGGAAATCGATGAAGCGGTAGTTCCCGGCCGTCGCTACCAATTGATTGATGGGCGAAATGGGTGTCATAAATGTGCTCGATGCGGCCAGCGCAATAATCATCGCGAACGGGTAGGGTGAGGCCTCCAGTGCCTCGGCAACGGCCAGTGCGACAGGAATCATCAGCACCGCATTCGCAGTGCTGACAACAAACAGGCCCAGCAGTACCGTGGCAGCATACAAGGTCGCCAGTATGATGCGCGGGTCTGCACTTCCCACCAGGTTCACCAACTCCCGGGCGGCGATATCCACGCCACCGGTTCGATCCAGGGCCAGTGCGAAGGGCATCATGCCAACAATCATTATCAGGGTTTTCAGCTGAATGGACTGGTAGGCCTGCTCCAGGTTAATACAGCGAAAGAGCCCCATCATCAGGCAACCAATCAGAGCTGCGTGCACATTGGCTACGATGTCTGCCGCCATCAATACGATGACGACGAATAGTGTCAGTAACGCATACGGAGCGCGGTTCGCCTCCGGGAGAAACTCATCATATTCGCGCGGTAGATTGAGTACGATGAGGTCCTGAGTTTCGTTGCGCAGATTCCGAATTGTGTCCCATGATCCGGCGAGCAGTAGAGTATCTCCGGCTTTTAACTCCTCGCCTCGCACCCCGTGTGGTGGGTGGGCAGTAGCACCGCGTCGCATGCCGGCAACACTCAGTTTCTCATCGGTAAGCTGTTCCAGTTCTGCGGCCGAGCATCCGGCGAACCGGGAGTCGCTGGTGACGATAGCCTCAACCAGGCCCTCATTCTGGAAGCGATTGGCGAACCACCGTCCCGTTTCTTCCAAAAGTTCTACGCCATATTGTAGGCACAGTGCTGCTATGTCCGTGTTGGCAGCATCCTGATCGAAATTGATCAGCAGTTTATCGCCGGCTTGAAGCTCCATCGACGATTTACGCGTCATCACTTTGCGAGCGCGCCCCTGGGCGCGGTCTACGAGAATAATTCTTGCGCCCACCTGGCTTGGTAGATCCAGCGTTTCCAGTGTTTTTCCCAGTAGCGGCGAATTGTGCTTTACGCGCAGTCCAAACTCGCGGTCGGCGAGTCCATAGTGGGCAATCCATTGTCCTAAATCGGGTCGTTTAGGGCCGGACTCCTCGGTCTTGTCGACCGGGTCCAGCCAGCGCTGTGCAATCATCATATAGAGCGTGCCAATGATCAGGATTGGCACCCCAAACGGTGTGAAAGAGAAGAAATCGAAACCCTCGTTGCCAAGGCGCACGACTTCGTAGTTAACGACCAGGTTGGGGGAGGTTGCGACTAGCGTCATCATGCCGCTGATGAGTGCGGCGTAGGCCATGGGCATCATCAAACGACTGGCCGGTATACCGCGCCGATTGGATATTCGCAGTATCACAGGAATAAAAATTGCGGCCACTCCGGTCGAACTCATCACGGAACCGAGCAGGGTCACGGCCAGCATGATTGTTACAAGCAATCGAGTGGTGGATACGCCACCATTGTTAATTAGCCAATCACCTATGCCGCTGGCGACCCCGGTGCGTGCCAGAGCGTCGCCGATCACAAACATGGCGGCAATCAGTACAATATTCGGGTTGCCAAAGCCGGCCAGTGCTTCCTGTATCGTGATAACCCCGGTCATGGGGAGTGCAACCAGCATGAGCAATGCCACCGCGTCGACGCGGGGGCGATTGATTGCAAACATGACTATCGCCGCCAAGAGCAGCAAAAGCACGCTCTGTAACTCGTTTACCACCCACCACCTGCGGCTTTGTAGAGGGCGATCAACTCAAAATCAAGTTGTGCTTCGCTGGCGGCTAACTGTTCCTGCAGTTGGAACAGGTCGCGCTGCATGGTCATCACATTGTTGTAATCTGTCAGCCCGGTGTCGTACTGGACCATCGCCAGTCGCACACCTTCCTGGGTCGCCGTGGTGGCGCGTCGCAGTGCTGCCAGTCTTTCGTGTTCATTGTTATAGGCCACCAGAGCACTCTTTACCTCTGCCAGTGCATTCAACACCGATTTGCGGTACTCCAGCAGTCGTTGCTCGGTGAGTTCCTTCTGCAGTTCAATATTGCTGAGGACCCTGCCGCCGGCATAGAGGTTCCAGTTAACCGGCAGAGATACACCCCAAAAATCGCTGTTGCCACTGAACAGGTCATTGGTAGAGCGCGACTGCAAGCCAATAAAACCACTGAGCGTGAACTCCGGGTACAAGGCCGCTGTCGCCACGCCAATTTGTGCAGTCTGAGCTGCCAGGCGTCGTTCGGCGGCGCGCACATCCGGGCGTTGGCGTACGACGTCCACCGGCAGGCCGAGCGTGATGCGCCCCGTTGGCCTGGGTATGGGTGTGGCAACAGCAAACTCTGTATCCAGCTTTCCGGCTTCCTCGCCAAGTAGTACTGCCAGGCGGTAAAGAGACTGGGTTCTAGCCGTTTCCAGATCCGGTAGTGCTGCCTGCGTCATGCTGAGGGTGGCCTCGGCTTGCACGACATCCAGTTGTGAGCTCAGTCCGGTGGCGTTGCGCTCTCTGGCTAACTCCAGTGCCTGCTTCTGGACGGCAATATTCTCGGTGGCATAGCGTATGCGCGCCTGAAACTCGCGCACTTCTATATACGTTAGCGCGACCTCAGCAAACAGGGTAACCATGACATCACGCTCGGTTTCCAGTGTGCTTTCATATTCTGCCTGCGCTGATTCAATCGAGCGACGGATGCGCCCGAAGAGGTCAATCTCCCAGCTTGCGTCAAACCCCAGTTCATACAGGTTTTGCGCCTCGAAGCCGTTGTTCGGAGCGACCTGTGCCAGCCAGCCGTCATCACTCTGGCGGGTGCGCGATGTTTGGCCTGCGCCGTCCAGCACGGGCATGCGCTCGCCACGGGTGATGGCCAGACCCGCACGTGCGGCCCTTACCCGTGCTGCTGAGGTCTGTAGGCTCAGGTTGCCACTGCGTGCGCGTTCAATGAGTTGGTTTAATGCCGGATCGTTGAAAACTGTCCACCAGCTCTGCAGGGACGCCTCCGGCCCGTCGTTTACCTGCTCGACGATACGCATGTGCCAGGCGTCAGGTACTGTCAGTTCAGGCTCAACGTAGTCGGGTCCAACCGCTGCGCAGCCGGCCATTGCGAGCGCCGCGCAAGCCGTCAGGCAGCGGCGCCGAAAAGTCGAAAAAGATGTGAGCGTTGACGGCATTACCTAGAACGGATTGAACAGGTAGTTCAGGAAGCTTTCTGATTGAATCTCTATCTGGCGCAGCAACTTGAGGAAGTCTGCACAGTCTTCACTGTACATAGCCACGATCGCCCGCGCGCCAAAACGCAGCGGATATTTGGGGTCGTTCTCTGTCATTCGCAGGCGTACAAAGAACTCCATGCCCGGGTGAACTTGTTGTTCCGGTGGCAGTACGCCGCTGGGTATACCCTGGGCATTGCCATTGGCCCACACCACACTGACGACCTCCGCGTCGAAAACCTTGCCGGGATACATGGCAAACGCCACTTCTGCCTTATCTCCAGGTGCGAGCCGCTGCACGCCATTCTGCAGCGTTTTGGCGACAATCCAATGTTCTTCGGTGCTGATGAAGCTCATGATTGGCGTCTTCAGCCTGATGTAGCTACCGGGGTGTATCTGCAAATTGGAGACGTAGCCATCCGTGGGCGCCACTACCGTGGTGTTGGCCAACTCATAGCGGGCCTGATTGAGCTCAGCCAGTACAGAGGCGACGGCAGTGGGCATATTATCGACATTGGAATCCAGCGCGAGCTGTGCCGCTTGCTGCGAGGCCCGCGCCGCTACCGCCTCGGCTTCGAGGCTGGCGACCTTCTGGCCGACACTCTCAAGGCGGTACCGGGACGCGGCACCTTGCCCGGCCGCGGCCGCAATCTGTTCATACATGACTTTTTCTATTTCCAGATCGGCCTCGACCTTGCGCAACTCGGCATCAGCCCGAGCCAGGCGTTGGGCCAACTCGGCTACTTCGGTGTCTGCTGCTGCCAACGCAGCCACGTATTGATCCACTTTGTACTGTTTATCGGTAGGGTCCATCTGGAACAATGGATCGCCCTTGCGAATGGGTACATTGGGCTTGGCATAGACGTTCTCGACACGTCCACCCCATTCCGGCGCCATCTGCACCACGTACGTCTGTACAAAGGCACTCTTGCTGTAGGGGGCAAACTGGCCGAGTGCCAGTACTTCCGTCAACAGCGCTCCAATCCAGATTCCGAAAACCACGAATTTCCAGAACAGGTTGAAACGCAGCAGTTTGTAGTCGAAAAAAACCAGCCTTACGAGGAAAAAATAGGCAATTGATATCAGTAATTCCATGACTTAACGCTCGCCCTCATCCGGCGCCGCAGAAGGTTCTTCATCATCTGTCGGAGGTTTCTTATCGGAGGGTGTCTCGTAAAGGTTGCCAATAATCGCACCGGAGTATGACCAGACCAACGCCAGCATCCACAGCGGGAATATTAGTAAGCCCATCAGAGAGGTAACTTCTATCGCTTCTTTCTGTGGATGGCCGCGTTGCTCTGCGACTTTTCCGGGGTAGGTGTGAATCTTGATAATCCCCAGGATGATAGTGATCACTGAAAAGAAAATCAGGAAAATCGAAATGACGGCGATCTTATCCATTGTGGGGAAGGTCGAATATGGGCGGTCGATAAAGATACCACGGGCATGAATAGGGGGACAACCAAATATAGGCAGGTTTACCGTATAGCCACTGACTTCGGCTTGATCTCAAGGCCTCCAGCCCGACATTGATCAGGCTGGAGGATTCGCTGTAGGCCTGGTGTGGATGGGGATTGTTTAACCCTTGCGCAGGTTGGTTTTGGCAAGCTCCAATACTTCATCTCCGCGCCCGCTCATGATCGCCTTGAGCATAAAGAGGCTGAACCCCTTGGCCTGCTCCAATTGAATCCTCGGCGGCATCGACAGTTCCTGTGTGGCGGTGGTGACATCGAGGATGACCGGCCCGTCATGGGCGAGCATGTCCTTTACTGCGTCTTCCAACTTATCGGGGTCTTCAACACGGATGCCGCGAATGCCAATCGCTTCGGCCATCATCGCAAAATTGGGGTTTTCGAGATTGGTATTCTCGTCGATATAACCGGCCGCCTTCATTTCCATCGCGACAAAGCCGAGTACACCGTTGTTGAACACCACGAGTTTTACTGGCAGCTCGAGTTGTTTGAGTGACAGCACATCGCCCATCAACATGGTAAAGCCGCCATCGCCTGACATTGAAATTACCTGTCTGTCTGGAAACGATGCCTGCGCACCCAACGCCTGCGGCATGGCATTGGCCATGGAGCCGTGATTAAACGAGCCGAGTAGACGGCGCTTGCCGTTCATTTTGAGGTAGCGTGCCGCCCAGACGGTGGGCGTGCCAACATCGGCGGTGAAGATTGCATCCTCCGCTGCATGCTCGCTGAGCAACCTCGTCAGATGTTGGGGGTGGATGCGGGGCTCGCCCGGTTTCGGGTGGGAGAGCGCATCCAGACCTTTGCGTGCACCGTTGTAGTGATTTTTTGCGTTTTCCAGAAACGTGCGGTCCTGCTTGCGCTGTAATAGCGGCTGAACGGCTGCAATGGCGGAACGCAAATCACCTACCAGACCGAGATCGACATGCCTGCGGCGGCCGATTGCCTCAGGGTTGATGTCGATTTGAATGACTTTGGCTTTTTCCGGGTAGAAAGGACGGTAGGGAAAATCGGTGCCCAGCATCACGAGCGTGTCGCAGTTTTCCATCGCATGATACCCCGACGAAAAGCCGATCAGCCCGGTCATTCCGACGTCGAAGGGATTGTCCCACTCGATATGCTCCTTGCCGCGCAGTGCATGCACAATAGGTGCCGCCAACGTGTCTGCCAGTGCAACGACCTCGTCATGCGCGCCGGCAGTGCCACTGCCGCAAAGCAGTGTGACAGCCTCGGAGTTGTTCAATATGTCGGCAAGTTGTTTGATATCTGCTGCGGCGAAGGTATTGCCAGCGGGCGCTGCTAAACGGATAGGGGCGGGGACTTCGGGTACGGTTTGTAACGATACATCACCAGGCAGAACGATGACCGCCACGCCGCGCCGGCTGATTGCAGTGCGAATGGCTGTTTCCAGTACGCGGGGAAACTGCGCCGGGTTGGTGACCAGTTCCACGTAGTGGCTGCATTCACGGAACAACTCCTGCGGGTGAGTCTCCTGAAAATAGTGCAGCCCGATCTCGGAGGAGGGGATATGTGAGGCAATTGCCAATACCGGCACATGATTGCGCTGGCAATCATACAGTCCGTTAATCAGGTGCAGATTCCCCGGCCCGCAACTGCCCGCACAGACAGCAAGGCTGCCTGTTATCGCGGCCTCACCGCCGGCAGCAAAAGCACCCACTTCCTCGTGGCGAACATGCATCCACTGGATTTTTTTCGACCGATGGAGGCTGTCATTGATGCCGTTCAGGCTGTCGCCCGTAACCCCCCAAATCCGCTTTACGCCGATCTGTGAGAGTGTTTCTGTGAGGTAGTCAGCACAACTGATTTTAGACATTGCGGTTTCCTTGATGGTTACTCTACGTCCAGCATTTCGCCCCACTCACGCAGTGATCGGGTTGCCAGTAAGGTCTCTTTGATGAATAGCACCAGCGCAAATATCAGAGACGCCATAGAGACCACGAACAAGGTTACCACGCCGCCTCCGATATCCGCTTCCCAGTAGCTGCCGACGAATAAAGTCATGATCGTCAGGCACACCAGCAGTCCGGAAAACGTGCAAAAGCCTATGGACCAGCTATTCAGCCGGATGCGTTCGCGCAGTGCTAGCAGTTCCTGATCGATGCGCTCCAGTAGCGCTGGGTCCTTGAGTATCAGGCGGCGGCGTTCCACGACCCTTGAGCGATCGATAATGCGCCCCAGACGGCCAGACATAACATTCAGGAATGCCGCCACACCCATGAGCAAAAAAACAGGTGCAACCGCCAGCTGAATTATGTGTGATAAGTCAGAGAGGCTCATAGCGCATCCTGCAGCGTATATCGATCGATGGGGCGGCGTTGAGGCCTCCCATAAGTCCTATGCGAAGGATCAGAGCCAATAGACGAACACAAACAACAATACCCAGACGACGTCGACAAAGTGCCAGTACCAAGCGACTCCCTCGAGTGCAAAATGGTCGCCCGGGCGGCTGAAGTGCCCCTTGAGTGCGCGGCCCAGCATGGTGGTGATCATAATGACACCCACCAATACGTGGAAGCCGTGAAAGCCCGTCAACAGATAGAACACGCTGCCGTAAATGCCGGCGTTGAGCGTGACATTGTTGCGTTCGTAGTCGTCGATGTACTCGTGTGCCTGCAGGCCGAGAAAGGATGCGCCCAGCAGGATGGTAATGATCAGGCCCACCTTGACGGATGCGCTGTGTCCCTGGGCCATCGCCCGGTGCGCAAAGGTCAGGGTAAAACTACTGGTCAACAGCAGCAATGTGTTGACCAGCGGTATGCCCCAGGGGCTGCCGAGATTCGTTGCGCCCAGGAATCTGCCGTTGTCCGGGTTGGTGAGCAGGGGCCATTGTGCGGTGAAATCCGGCCATAGCATTACGCTGGTGATCGGGTGAACCTCGCCACCCAGCATGGGTATGCCCCACAATCGGATGAAAAAATATCCGCCGAAAAAGCCGGCGAAAAATACGATCTCGGAGAGGATTAGCAGCTTCATCCCGGAGCGGAAGGAGCGCCCCACCTGCTCATTGTAAACACCGGACAAGTTCTCGCTGATAACCGTACCGAACCAGCCGAACAACACCACAATCAGCAGTGCCACACCACACAGCCAGACCCAGGGGCCACTGGGTAGTTCGTGCAGCCAGCGGCCGATACCTGCAAAAAAAGTAAACAGCGCTATGCAGCAGAGTATTGGCCAGTGCGATGGGGCGGGTATGTAGTATTTGTCAGTGCGCGTGGGCTCGCTCACGTGCGGCCTCCTCGAGTGCTTTTATCTGCCTCTGTGCGTGGTTGCACTGAAGCTGTTTCCTGTTTCAGTTCGAACAGGGAATAGGACAGAGTAAGAGTGGCATATTTTTCTGGAAGTGCCGAGTCAATCAGGAATACAACGGGCATTTTGATGGACTCGCCGGGCTCCAGAGTCTGCTGCTCAAAACAAAAGCACTGTGTTTTGATCAGGTAATCGGTTCCCTGCACCGGAGTGATGCTGGGTATTGCCTGTACAGTCATAGTCTTTTGAGTATTGTTTCTGGCGTAGAAATTCACCATATACGTCTCACTGGTGGTAACTTCCAAACTCTTGACGAGTGGGTAGAAGCTCCAGTCCAGTTGCTCTGTATTGGTGGTGATAAATTCAATCGCCAATTTATGCGGTGTGATGGTTGTGCTGGTCTGCGAAGACTTTGCCTCACGGATCTTTCCGATACCTAGGGCATCGCACATCAGGTCGTATAGCGGTACCAGAGCAAAAGAAAACCCGAACATCAACACGGTGCCTGCTACCAGCTTGATCAGCAAGGGCCGCCTGGCGGGTCTGTCTGACGCAGTGTTCATCGGCTAATCAACCTTCGGTGGCGTCTGGAAGCTATGGTGCGGTGGCGGTGAACTCAGCGTCCACTCAAGCCCTTCGGCTCCCTCCCAGACTCTATCGCTGGCCGGCTCACCCCGACGTCGCGAGGTAATCATGTTGTAGACGAATATCAGTTGGCTGAAACCGAATACGAAGGCCCCGCAGGAGGATATAAAGTTGAAGTCGACAAACTGCAGCGCGTAATCGGGTATGCGCCGCGGCATGCCAGCCAGACCCAGAAAGTGCTGAGGGAAGAACAGTACATTGACTGATATCGTTGATAACCAGAAATGCCATTTGCCCAGGCGCTCGTTGTACATGCGGCCCCAAAACTTGGGGTACCAGTAGTAGGCGCCAGCTATAAAGGCAAACGTTAAGCCATTGACCAGCACATAGTGGAAATGCGCCACGACAAAGTAGGAATCGTGATACTGGAAGTCAGCCGGTGCCACCGCAAGCATAACCCCTGTGCACCCGGCGAATGTGAACATGAAAACGAAGGCAATAGAGAACAACATCGGCGTCTCAAAGCTGATCGAGCCGCGGAACATGGTGGTAATCCAGTTGAAGACCTTCATGCCGGTAGGTACTGCTATCAGCATGGTCGCCAGCATAAAGTACAGCTGCGCACCATAGGGCATGCCGCTGGTAAACATATGGTGTGCCCAGACGATGTAGGACAGTATGCCGATGAGTATCGTTGCCGCGACCATTGTGCGATAGCCAAACAACGGTTTGCGGCTGAATGTTGGAATGACCTGAGAGATGATGCCAAATGCCGGTAGCGCGAGGACATAAACCTCGGGGTGACCGAAAAACCAGAAGATATGCTGAAACAGCAGCGGGTCGCCACCACCGGCTGCATCGAAAAAGGAGGTGCCGAAATTGCGATCAAATAACATCATGGTCACCGCTCCCGCCAGTACCGGCATGATGCCGATCAGCAAAAAGGCAGTAACCAGCCAGGTCCAGACGAATACGGGCAGTTTCATCCAGGTCATGCCCGGCGCACGCATGGTGAAAATGGTGGTGATAATGTTGATGGAGCCCATGATCGAGGATAAGCCGAGCATATGCACGGCAAAGATCATGTAGTCAGTACTGGGCGGGCCGTAGGTGGTGGACAGCGGTGCGTACATGGTCCAGCCGAAATTAGGTGCCCCACCATCCATAAACAGGGTGCTGATCAACATGATTGTTGCGCTGGGAAGCAGCCAGAAGCTCATGTTGTTCAGGCGTGGCAGGGCCATGTCTGGCGCGCCTATCATCATCGGTATCAGCCAGTTCGCGAACCCGACTGCGACCGGCATGATAAAACCAAACAGCATGATCAGGCCGTGCATGGTGGTTAATGTATTGAAAAAATTGGGCTCTACAAACTGTAACCCCGGAACAAACAACTCCGCGCGTATGCATAGCGCCAGGGTGCCGCCGACAAAGAGATTCAGCAGTGCTGTGCACAGATACAGCGTGCCGATGTCCTTGTGGTTTGTGGCGGTGGTCCAGCGCGTGATAAAGGATATCACGCGTCTGGGGACGCTCTGTTGACCCGCTGCAGCGGGCACTCCGTTAGCCATGACTCCGGTTCCTCGATGCGTCGGGTTGCGCTGTCATCATTGTCGGCGCGCCTGTATTTGTGAAGGCTGTACCAGGTCACCGGTGTCGTGTTCCCAGGCGTTGCGTTCGTAGGTGATAATTGCCGCCAGTTCCTCGTCATCCAGTTGCGGAGCGAAGGCCTGCATGGCGGTATTCGGGACGCCATTCATCACCACATCGATATGCCGGTTGATATCGGACCCGGTGGTGATAGAGCTGTCTCGCAGCGACGGGAAAGTGGGCGGCATGCCGCTGCCGTCGTATTTATGGCAAGCGCCGCAATGTTGATCATACAGCGCTGCACCGCGTTTCATCGCCTCAGGCAGAGTGAGATCGCTGCGTGAGCCCTGTGCCGTTTTGGCAGCACTGGCGCGTTCTGCGATCCATTTATCGTATTCGGCAGGTGGTACAGCTTTCACCACAATGGGCATGAAGCCGTGGTTAACACCGCACAGTTCTGCGCATTGTCCGCGATAGATTCCCGGCTCCTGAATGCGAGCCCATGCCTCGTAGACATAACCGGGTACGGCATCGCGCTTGATACCGAGTTCAGGTACCCACCAGGAGTGGATTACGTCGTTGGAAGTTACAACAAAGCGTACTTTGCGATCGGTCGGTAATACCAGTGGCTCGTCGACCTCCAACAGGTAAAACTCATTCTTCTCCTCAACGCCTATCACTTCTTCTATAGGTGTCGACAGCGTGCTGAAAAAGCCGACACCTTGATCGAGGTACTCGTACTGCCATTTCCACTGGTGCCCGGTGATTTTTACGGTCAGGTCGGCGGCGTCGTAGTCATCCATCTCAATCAGTACGCGGATGGAGGGAATGGCGATGGCGGTGATGATTATCAGCGGTACTATCGTCCACATCAGTTCGAGCAGGTTGTTCTTCGAAAAAGTGGCGGCGACGGCGCCTTTTGATTTTCGGTGCCTGATCAGGGAAAAAATGATCACGCCGTAGACCACTGCCATGATCCCGACAACGATCCAGATCACATACATGTGCAAGCCGTAAATATCCTGGCTGACGGGCGTTACCCCCCGTGGCATGTTGATCTGGGCGTTGACCAGGGCAGGGCTGAGTAACAGGCATGCCCCCAACAAGCGAAACAGGCCTACCATAGTGAATAATCCTTGTTGGGCTGGGCCTGCTTGGCCATGTATTTCACCGCTGAGATCACTTCTTCTCCGGTGCAGGAGGTGCAACCCCCTTTCGCGGGCATGGCATTGATACCTTGAAGTGTATTGTGCAACAGTACATCGAAGTTCTTGTCGAGGAGCACGGCCCATTGTTGTTTGTCGCCCAGCACCGGTGCGCCGAGCTTGCCCTGGTTGTGGCAGGTGGCACAGGACTCTTTATAGACCTGCTTGCCGATTTCCGCACTTGTGGCCTGCGCACGCGGCAACTTCACTTTATCGGTGTAAATTCGCCACTGTGAGGACGTAAGTGCTTTCTTGATGATGTAATCCACGGCCGCTTCAACGTCATCGTTGTCGCAGGTCACGCAGGCACCGCGCGCCGGCATATTGTTGTACCCGTTAACGGCGTGTCGGTAGAGTGCCGATATCGGTCTGGCCTGCAGTCGCCGCCACCAATTGTCGCTATCCTTGATGCGCGGTGCGCCGGCCTCGCCGTTGACGTGACATACGTTACAGGCATTCCAGAATACTTGCTCTCCGCGTTTCAGGCGTGGCTGGTTCGCCTTGATATCGGCAGCATTGTAATGTTGTTTACTCTGTATGGACTTCAGGTACTCGGCGACCGCCATTGCATCGGCATCTGTCATATGCCCCATGCTGTTGTGGTTTACGTCGGCCATTGGGCCGCGCACGCTGCCAGCTTTGTTGATCAATTCGCCGTCAGCAAACACATCTGCTACCTGATACTGTTTCGCCGTTTCCAGGCCGAGTCGGGTAATATCCGGTGCCCAGTATCCCTCGATCAATTGACCTGTCAGGTAGTATTTGTCCTTGGATGCGCCCAGCAGGTTCATCGGTGTGTGGCACATACTGCAGTGCCCTAGACCTTCTACTATATACGCGCCTCGATTCCAGGCATCTGATTTGGATTTGTCGGGCACGAAATCGCCGCGATCGGGATAAAAGAACAGCATCTTCCAGCCGTACTGCGCCAGTCGAACATTCGCGGGGAATGGCAGGGTGTTACCCTTGTTCTCAAGGTTGACCGGGGGGATGGCCTGCAAGTAGGCCCACAAGTCTTTGAGATCCGACTCCGTCACTCTGTTGAAGTAAACATAGGGGAAGGCGGGGAAGGAATTCGATCCATCGGGCCTGATGCCTTCCTTCATTACCTGGATGAAATCTGCCTCACTCCATTTTCCCAGTCCTGTTTCTGTATCCGGCGTAATGTTGGGTGTATAGAAGGTTCCAAACGGCGTCGGGATCGGCAGGCCGCCGGCAAATGCCTCGCCGCCGTCAGTCGTTGTGTGGCAGGCGATGCAATCACCCATTTGCGCGAGGTACTCGCCGCGGCGTACGGCCTCAGCCTGAGCGCCCGTGCCGTACCTGACCTTCGGATAATCGGGGTAGGTGGTGATGAACTCAAGTTTCTTTGAAATAGGGTGGAAAGCATGGCTGTCTGGTGCTGCCAGCAGCGTACAAAAAATAAGCAGTCCGAGTAGTGGAAGGCATTCCCGTTTCAAGGCTCGTGCCCCATGGCAAAAAGTAAGACCTGAACACTACAAGAATTGCCGCAGTCATTGCAAGCGGCCTTCATGGTCTTTGGTAATTCGAAAGACAATTTCCCTGTGGGGGTGTCAATCTGGGCCGTTAGGGTGGCGCTATTGCCGAGGTGTATCAGGTGATGTGGAGCGTGAAAGTGCTTGCTGTTGCTGTGGCAGCTTGAATCTATTTGCGCGGTAAGGTTAAGGCCTGGCTATGGCTCATCAATCCGGTTGAGTAAGACGAGAGTATTATTGTCAGCGCTATTGCCGACATACACCTCGTAGTGCAGCGGTTCGAAGACAAACTCGCCGCTATCGCAGCAGTAGTATTGCAGTTCTTCAAACATCACATCCAGTGTGACGGATTCCTTTTCCCCTGCGCTTATAGAGACTTTTTCAAAGCCCTTCAGCAGCTTGCGGGGTCGCTCTACTGCAGACCCGGGAAATCCGACATACACCTGAACCACTTCCTTTCCATCGCGGTGCCCGGTGTTGGTAACATCAACGCTTACCCGAATGCGATCCTCCATCAGTGCTGCGGTATGATTGGATTGTATGAATGTGGTATAGCTCAAGCCGTGACCAAAGGGATACATCGGTTTAATATTGTTTTTATCGAGTAGGGTGTAACCGTGGTAGTAATCGTATCTGAACTCATTCTCTGTGTTACTGAAAACGGGAAGGTCACTCTCGCGGTACGGTGTACTGAAAGGTAGCTTGCCGCTGGGATTCACCTCACCAAACAGGATTCTCGCGAGCGCATTCCCTCCCTCCATACCGGCGTACCAGTTATACAGTATGGCGGGCACCTGTTCGTCCCATTCTGCGGTCATAATCATGCTGCCGGCGATAAGGTTTACCACGGTATTGGGGTTGATGCGCCCTATCGCCTTGATCATTCGGGCCTGCGAGTCACGTACTCCCAGTTTGATGCGATCACCTCCGACACCTTTGCCTTCCTCGTCTGACGCCACCATGTTGTGCTGACCGAAGCGCAGCAGTTTACCGGCAATCCAGGCTTTCACATGGTGGCCGGCATTTTTGTAAATTCGGGTTAGAAGGCTGTAGTCAGCTGCTTCATCCGGCACCAGAAACTCGCCTTCATCGGATGCATTGCAGCCTGCAAATATGAGAACAGCATCTACTTCGCTGGCCAGCGCGCGCGCTTTCTCCAGTTCGCTGTCGCTGCAGTGAATCAGTTCTACTGAGTCGCCGAGGTAGTCCCGCAATCCGCGCATTGGTGAAACGGTGTATCTGGGGCGTATTGAGCTGCTGCCGTGGTCGCCAAGATTGGACGAGCGTGCAAAATCTCCAACGAGCAGCAGTCGTTTGACAGATTTCTCCAAAGGTAAAACGTCGCCTTCATTCTTGATGAGGGCCATTGATTCTTCCGCGACTTTGCGAGTGAGAGCTGTGTGCCGAGTGCAGGAAACGAGTTTCTCATTGTAAATCTCCTGATCCGGATTGTCGGTAAAAGCCAGGGTGGTCTCCAGCACACGCCGGACCGAGGAATCCACCACCGCAAGATCGATGTCGCCGCGCTCAACCATGGCCACGATATTCCGGTCGTAGTGAATCGGGGCCGGCATCTCTACATCCATACCGGCATTGAGTGCCTTTGCCGGATCTCTAATGCCAAAGAAAAAGTCCGAGATGTGAAAGCCTTCAAAGCCCCATTTTTCGCGGGCAATCTCTGTTAGCAGTTTTCGGCTTTCGCAGATGTGCTCTCCCTCAAAAAGGTTGTACGCGCCCATCAGGGAGGCGGCTCCCCCCTTAACGACACATTTTTTGAAATGGGGTAGATACACCTCGTGCAGTGTGCGTTCATCGGCGTGGACATTGACTCTGTAGCGGGAGTTCTCGATGTTGTTCATGGCATAGTGCTTCACACAGCCCATAACATTGTGCGACTGCACAGATTCGGTTAAAGCCAGCCCGAACTCACCTACATGGTAGGGGTCTTCGCCATAGGTTTCCTGGGCGCGGCCCCAGGCTGGGTGGCGCAATAGATTAATGCAGATGCCGGCGAAAAAATTGCCGCCCTTAAACGCGCGTACTTCCCGGCCGATGACATCGCCAACCTCGCGCTCGAGGTTGCGATCAAAGCTTGCGCCGCGGGCGATGGAGACAGGGAAGCAGCTTGCAAAGCCCATGGTGACACCCCGGGGGCCATCGGAAAATCCAATGCCAGGTACTCCCAGCCGTTTGCAACCAAATGTGGGTATTGGCCGTGCGTTGTAAATGCTCCCCAGCTTCTTCACATAACTCAGCCAGATAAAGCGAAACAAGTCCCAGTTGCCGGTCAGCAGGCGGGCTTTTTCCAGCAAACTCATCTGAGCGTGAATGTCAGCTGCCTTTTTCTTTATGACGGCGCGTTCCGCACCAATTTTTTCATAAAACATCTGTATCGTTACCCGGGGCATTCGGCCGTTATGTTGGCAGGGGTATCATCCTTCATAATGGCCTGTATTCCCACCCTATGCGGCCGTCCTATTTATCAACGCAGGATTTGGGCCGTGGTGGAAGGTTTTGTAAAAAAGTGCATTTACTGGCGGTTATGCCAAGCACAGCGGCTACTATGTAATGAAGCGTCAGGTTTAGGCAAAGGAGAGGTAGATGAAACCCATTCTGTTAGTGCACGGCTACTCGTCAGAAGGAGAGGATAACAGCGTTAGCGAAATCTACGGGACACTACCTGATGACCTTCGTCGAGAGTTCGGCGCCAATACTATTCGCAAGCTGAACTTGAGCCGCTGGCTCAGCCTGAACGATGGTGTACGTCTGGATGATGTCAGTTATGCGATGGATAGAGCCCTTCGCTCGCCGGAGTACAACGATCTGCTCGAGGGCGGTTTCCATGTGGTAATACACTCCACCGGTGCCCTTGTAGTTAGAAACTGGATACGAATGTTCAGCCCGAAGCCCTCACCGGTTGAGAACTTTGTGCACTTGGCAGGGGCCAATTTTGGCAGTGGATTGGCGCATGTTGGCAAGGCTCAGATTATTCGCTGGGCGCGCTACCTGGGAACCGGCTCGCAGGGTGGCAGACACATTCTGGATGAGCTTGAGTTCGGCAGCTGGAAGACCCTGGATTTGCACCTGCACTTCCTCGAGAAAGGTAACAATATGCGCGAGGACTATCAGGTGCAAGAGTTCTGTATTGCCGGCTCACAAACGACCAAGGTTTTGCGTGCTGCGCCGATTCGCTACGTGAAGGAGGATTCATCCGATAACACCGTCAGGACCAGTGCAGCCAACCTCAATTACACACGCGTACATATTGCGCCGACCAGCGATGCGCGTCAGCTATCGGTAGACGAGTTGAAGCGTCTTGTTAAGGAAAGGAAGAAGGATCAGAGTGTTCGCGATAGCAACTATGCAGTAGAGGTGTATCGAAGCCATCCCGAAGTGCCGTTCTCGGTTGCCTATGAGACGGCACATTACGGTGAAAAAATCGGCATAGTTTCCGGCTCCAGAAATCGCAAAGAAGTCATACCAAAGCTCAAGCGCGCTCTGCAGACGCCGTTGGACGATACGGGCTATGCCAGTACACGGGAGTACTTTGAGGATCAGCATCAGCGCACATTTGACCGGGTGGGCGGATTAAAGACATCACCGCTGGGGTGGAGCAAGCAAGCGCAGTATGAAGCGCATGCCCAGATTATTTTCAGGTTGAAAGATCAGTACGGAGAGGGCGTAAAGCAGTTCGATATCACCTTCAGAACAAGTGACAGGTCAGCGAAAAAAGTGTCGCTGGAGTCCCTCATCGAAGATGACCATAAGAATAAGGAAGACGATGGAACCATCACATTCTATCTCCGGACACAGGAATTCAAGAAATCCCTCTGGCTGGACAGGATGAGCATCATCGCACCAACGCGTCTGGAGATATTTGCCACAGAGTCGGACGGACAGGAGATAGAGTATCTACCGGTGAACTTGCAACTGAGTTCCGATTTTCTTCGCGATATTGTAAAGAGCTTCCAAACAACTATTATTGATGTTGAGATGTTGCGGCTGCCAACAGGGAAAGTGTTTGAGATTCACGAGGTTTAGTTCAATCGGTAAAATTCTTTGGTCGTGCACCTGGCCCGGTGCGTTGCTGCGCCTGAGCGGTGTCCCATGCGTTTGGAGAACTGTACGGTTGGTAAGAAAACCTTTGCACTACGTTGCTTCTGCGTCTTAAATATAGCCTTTCTCAAATCACGCTGTTGGCATTCTATGCGACGGTGCTTGATGTCGGTGGGTCATCCTGAGGTGTCCTGGACAATGGGATCTTGGCGTAATTTGAACGGGTGCTGTGTGCGAAAGTCAGGCGGCAGAGGGTGTGGTAGCTGTATTTTTGCACGTCAGGTTTGTACACAGATAACCAGCTAACTGAAATACAGGTAACGAGGAGTAAGCGATGATTCGATGCGTGCGGATATGGACAGGTGATGATCAGGAATCCTACTTTGAGGAGGGCTGTATCGATCTCAATCCCGGCGTCCATGGTGACATGCTCAGCGACAAACTTTCGGTCACTAGCACGTCCTTTCAGGAAACGGCATCCGGTGGCACGCTGGCCTGGCACACAGCTCCGGTGCGCCAGCTAGTCGTCACTCTAAGTGGTACGCTGGATTTCGCAACGCGCGGGGGGCAGCACTTTCAGCTCGCACCCGGCGACATTCTATTGGCGGAAGATACTGTCGGTGGCGGCCATACCTGGAAACTTGTCGACGAGCAGCCGTGGCGACGCGTTTATATTGTTCTGGCACCGGATGCGCCCGTACCGTTCAAGGCATTGAAGTGATACGGAATACTATCGCGGTGGCTTACGTAGGGTTGGCGGGGGAATAGCATATGGGTGACATCAGAACGGGTGAGGAAGTGGATGTCGCACTGGTCGGTGCAGGCATCATGAGTGCGACCCTTGGCGTTTTTCTGAAGGAGCTACAGCCGCACTTGAAGCTGGAGATTCTTGAGTGCTTGCCGGGTGAGGCCCAGGAAAGTTCCGGTGCATGGAATAACGCCGGTACTGGCCATGCCGCCAATTGCGAGATGAATTATACCCCGATGGGGGAGGACGGCCACGTCGATATCGCCAGAGCGTTGGACGTCAATGTCGAGTTCGATATGTCCAGGCAGTTCTGGTCGTATTTGGTCAAAAAAGGCGCGATTGCAGCCCCTGAGGCTTTTATTCATCCGGTTCCACATATGAGTTTCGTGATTGGAAGCGAACACCAGGATTTTCTCCGCAAGCGTCACGCGGCGATGAGCAGCCATCATTGTTACCGCGGCATGGAATACACCGAGGATCATGCGAAGATTACGGAGTGGGCGCCGCTGCTTATGGCAGGTCGCGACCCGGCGCAACCCGTGGCGGCAACCCACATCGTCAACGGTA
Organism: Halioglobus japonicus; assembly: GCA_902705825.1. Lineage (GTDB taxonomy): Bacteria > Pseudomonadota > Gammaproteobacteria > Pseudomonadales > Halieaceae > Marimicrobium. The sequence goes on from CACSIL010000050.1 coordinate 155,251, forward strand.
CAGACGTCAACTATGGCGCGCTCACATCCAGTCTGTTGAGCTATCTGCAAAAGCAGGAAGACTTTGTCGTTCGCTTTTCCCAGAAAGTGCGCAACCTGGAGCGCAGGCCAGAGGGCGGTTGGTGGCTGGAGGTGCGCGACGAGGTAACCGGTGTGAAGCGCACGGTGAATGCAAAATATGTGTTTCTCGGCGCCGGTGGCGCTACCCTGCCGTTGTTGCAGAAGTCCGGCATTCCCGAGTCAAAGGGTTACGGCGGCTTCCCTGTCAGTGGCGTTTGGCTGCGCTGTGGCAAGCCCGAAGTGGCGGAACGCCACGCTGCCAAGGTCTATGGCCTGGCTGCAACGGGTTCCCCGCCCATGTCTGTACCGCATCTGGACACGCGGATTATTGATGACAAACGGTGGTTGTTGTTCGGGCCCTATGCGGGCTTCACGACCCGCTTTCTGAAACAAGGGTCGCTGCTGGATCTGCCAAAATCCGTGCGCTTTAACAACATCCTGCCGCTGCTCGCGGTGGCGCGCGATAATTTTCCGCTTGAGGAATATCTGGTAGGACAGGTGTTGCAAAGCTCCTCTCACCGTTTCGACTCGCTGCGAGAATTTTATCCGCAAATGGATACAGCAGACTGGGAGTTGTCCGTTGCGGGCCAGCGTGTGCAGATCATTCGAAAAGATAAGGCGCACACGGGAAAACTGGAATTCGGCACGGAGATAGTGCACTCCGCGGATTCATCGATAGTTGCTCTGCTGGGGGCATCACCCGGCGCCTCTACCGCTGTGGCTATCATGGTTCACATGCTGGAGAACTGTTTTCATGAGCAACTCGTCGGTCATTGGGAGCCGAAGTTGAAGGAGATGATCCCTTCCTACGGACACGATTTGAAAACAGATGCAGCATTGTCAGCACGGGTGCGCGCAGAAACTGCCGAAGTGCTCAAGCTGCATAATGTGTAGAGATAGTAATAAAGGGCCAGTCTATCGCAGTACTCAGAGTACTGATTCAGGCAGGTAAAGCACTGTAACCCGGCCTCAGGTGCCAACCTGGCGCCTGTGGTCGCGGCAATATCAGCAGTTGCTCAAAAGTGGGTGCCCCGCCGAAGTGTTTCATCCTGCGCTTACCCGCGCGGCGTCACACCGTCGCATTCAACTGCCATAATCGAAGGCAGGCAATTTTATATAGTCTGCGCTATGATAATCCGCGCCGGGCAACACCGGCCACGCAGGGCGTCAGTGTTGGCTGGACAGCAGTCATTTCGCCTTCATCTAAATAAAAATAACAGTACCTTTAGAGGTAGCTATTGTGTTTGACGCAAGAGAAAACATCATTCTTTACACCGCTATGGCAGCGCTGTTAACAGCGGCGCCTGGGTATGCCGAAACCGGCCGTATGCTTGAGGAAGTGATTGTCACCGCCGAGAAAAGAAGCGAGAACGTGCAGATTGTACCGATCTCGATAGCGGTGGTCAGCGCTGAAGAACTCAGTGCGCTTAACCTTTTTGATTTTGTGGAAACGGCACAGCTGACACCGGGCATTTCACTCAACAGGGGGCTGCAGGCCGCTGCCATTCGACTGCGCGGTGTAGGTCCGGCGTATTTTGCGCTGGGCCAGCCCCAGAGTGTCACTGTATTTGTAGACCAGGTGGCACAATCTCAGGTCGGCGCTGTCTTTACCACCATGGTGGACATTGAGCGCCTGGAACTGTTGCGCGGCCCGCAGGGAACACTGTATGGCCAGAATGCCCCGGGCGGTGCGTATAACATCACCACCCGCGCGCCAAATTTTGATGGCTATCACGGCTATATCGAGGGCAGCTACTCCCAGTGGGACAATACTGGTGAGGGCAGAGTGGACACTCGTGGTGCTGTCAACATCCCTTTGATCGAGGATACATTGGCACTGCGTTTGGCTGGTGTTTACAGCGATTCAGATGGCGATATCAAAATGGAAAACCCGGCGGCTTCACACAGTGCCACAGGTGGCCAGGATGTGCAGGCGTGGCGCTCGCGTATGCTGTGGCAGGTCGATGAACGTATGGATATCAACTGGACCATGAACTACCAGGATATCACCCAGTATCAGGAGCCTTTCAATTTTGATGGGCAGGTACCGGGCACTGGTGGTGATAACGCCACGCCTGCGATCTACAACACATTCAATGACCGCAAAAACTACGGCGACTTCCGCAGCCAGGTGACGGGTGATATCAAGGATACCAGTGTGCACCTGCGTTGGGGCGATGAGGACGCCCAGATAGACGGCATCGCCAATTACCAAAGCTACGATAGTCAGTCAGATGATAATCGTGAGCCCTATCCCGGTGGACTCGGCCTGTTCAAAATTGGCCTGGACACGGACCTCACCACATTCGAGTTACGCTATTCGGGTGAGAGCGAGAGAGTTAGCTACCTGACGGGTTTGTACTACCTGTATTCAAAAGCGGTCAGTGATACGACAGTTACCCTTACGGGGATTGAAGTGACGCAGGATGCAAAGGGCACGACGGAAAGCTATGCCGCTTATGTCAATGGCACGATCCACCTCGCGCCGCAATGGGATTTGTCTCTGGGCGCTCGCTACGACTATAACGAGTCTACGTTGGATTCTAATGTCGGATTTCTCGAATATGCAGGCGCAATCGATGACTCGTTGGATTTTGACCATGTTTCCTGGAGCATTAAATTACAGTATTTCATACAGGATAATCTCAATGCCTACCTGGCTATAGACAACGCGTACAAGCAGGGTGGCTTTAATACCTTGACCTCTGCGGTACTGCCGTTTGGAAGTACCTTTCCGGTGCAGGTCGCTGCAGCTGAAGATGTGGTTCCTATTGAGGAAGAAACGTCCACGGCATATGAAATCGGCTTAAAGGGCACGATCCTCGATGACACGCTGCGCTTCGCGGTGGATATCTTCTATCAGGAGTTTCACGATCACCAGCTTACGCAGCCCAACAATGTGGCGGCCCTCGCGCCATTGGAGGGCTTGTTTGAAGGGTCAATAGTAAATGCCGATGAGGTGGCAACCAAAGGTATAGAATTCGAGCTTACCTACCTGCTGGGCGAGTATTGGGATATCGATTTCAGTGGCGCCTATTTTGACGCCACCATTGAGGATTGGTCCAATCGTTTTTGTGAGGGTGGCGAGGAGCAAAGCATCACTCAGTTGTACTGCCCCAAAGGCGGTGGCGACCCACTGAACTCACTGCCCCAGTGGAATACCAATCTGCAGGTGGGTTATCAGCGGCCACTGTCCGGTGCCTGGGAGTTCTACTCACGGCTCAACTGGACATGGAATTCGGAGGCAAACTATACCGTCAACACGGATGAATTCAGTACCGACAAGAACCTGTTTGGTCTCAATGTTGGTTTTCGAGAGAGTGATCTCGGTCTTGATATCCGGCTTTGGGGCAAGAACCTGACCAATGAAGATTTCAATATCGACCCTGCGGTGAAGGCCAATGGCGCTGTCGGGCAACCTGCCGCCTGGGAGGGGCTTTATTGGCCGGGGCGTGAGTACGGCGTAACGGTAAGTTATAACTTTTAATCGCCGGAGTGCGTTCGCTCAACTAACCATGGCGGTTGAGATCCAGAGCCGTCACTTCAACGATGACACCGTTCATGTGTGCCATCCCTGATGCGGGTTCAATGGAATCGGGGCCATCGGGCATGATGATATTGACGTTGACCCCAGTCGTTTTGCTCGCAACCGAGAGGCCGGCTGCGTTTTGGTGGCCCCAACCATGTGGCACTGACACTGTGCCGGGCATCATGTCGCCGTCAATTTTGACAGGGACATCTATGTGGTTACCGTTCGCACTGACTCTTGCGCTGACGCCGTCGGTAAGTCCACGCGCGCTTGCGTCATCTGCATGAATATAGAGATAGTTGCTTGCACGCTCTCCCTTTACGAAAGCCTCCACATTATGTGCCCAGGAGTTGTGAGTAAAGCGTTCGCGTTTTTGGATGAGCTTTAGCGCTTTTTTTGCTGCGAGCTCCTGCCGGAAGGTTTCGTCCAGCGATTTCGCCCGTTCGATAAGGTCCGGGGGCGCCAGCTCAACCTTCCCTGATGTTGTTTGTACTCGTTGTCCAAGGTAGTCACCGGGGCGATTGGGCGTTAACAGGCGGCCGTCAGGGTACTTGCGCATTTTTCTCACGCCCCCCAGTTTGGCCGAGCGCATAAGCATGCCGAGAAATAGCTTGTCGAGTCTTGTCAGCTGGCCCACATACGGCACTTTAGCCAATAGCTCGGCAGCGTTTGACACTGACTGCAGCAATTTCGATCCGGCCAGCGATACACCTGCTGCGCGACACAGTTGTCGAAATATCAGGCCTTCGTCCCGGGATTCTCCCGCCGCAGCGACCACGGCATCTGTGTAGGAAAAGCTGCGGACCGGCATCAGTCCCATCATGGTGAAAAAATAGAAGGGAACGTCTGGTCGTTCCAGGCTGTGCAGAGTTGGGAGTATATAGTCGGCGTACTCAGCAGTTTCATTGCGCACGATATCGAGGCACACAAACAATTCCAGCTGGTCGAATGCTTGTGCCAGCCGATGACTTCCTGGGCAGCTCAGCAGTGGATTGCCCGACATATTGAACATGGCGCGCACTTGCCCGGCACCGGGGGTGAGTATTTCGTCGGCCATGATGCCAGCCGGAATAGTGCTGCTTACATACGGAGTGTCGCCAATTCTTGAAGTCAGCTGCTCTTCAGCAGCGGGGCTGCGAGGAAAGACTGCTTTACCTGCGAGTACGCCGCCGCGCTTGTCGAGGTTGCCTGTGATCGCGTTGATCGCCTCCTGCAGCCAATAGACCATCAAGCCGAAGCGACTCTGGTTAACGCCGGTAGAAGAGAATATTGCCGCGCCGTCGGCTTCCAGGTAAGCCGTTACCATCTGGCTCATTGTATCGGCTGGAATCAGTGTCGCCGCAGCGACGCGCTGCAGCGTCCAGGGTGCGGCGGTCTGGGCGAGCTCGTCATACCCATTCATATAGTTTGCGACTCGCTCGTGGTCTACCGCATCGCGCTTTATGATTTCATTGAGAAAGCCCAGCATGAAAAATACATCGGTATCCGGGCGAATAGCGATATGTTCTCCAGCGCGTTTGGCTGATTCAGTACGTCTGGGGTTTATCCAGTACACCTTCCCGCCACGTTCTTCTATAGCGGCTATGCGATCCATCGGATGCGGTGCGCAGATGAAGCTCATTTTCGAGATGACCGGATTGGTGCCCACGGCAATCAGCAGTTGGGTGTGATCGATGTCGGGAAATACCTGCTCATTGGCGCCACCGAACAAGCGCTCGCCACCGGCAAATTTATTGGCGCAATCCTGTGTGCCCGGGGTAAAAAGCTTATCTGCGCCAAAAGCCTTGAGAAAGAACGTCATGGCCATGGTAGGCCAGAGGCTAAAGCCGATCGGGTTGCCCATGTAGGCCGCTATGGATTCGCCGCCGTGTTGCTTGTGAATGGTTTGCAGCTTGCTGCCAATTTCCCGCAGTGCCTGTTCCCAACTGATCGGCTCAAACTCCCCGTTCACTTTCTTCAGCGGCGTTTTCAGTCGGTCGGGGCTGTGGACAAAATCGCCCATCTTCAGCCCCTTTATACAGGCGTAGCCACTGCTGGCTACATGGTGCTTGTTGGGCTCGATCTTAATGACCTGCTCATCACTGGTGGTGACGATAAGGCCACATTGGGCTTCACAAATTCGACAAAAAGTTTTGTGCTGCTTCACATTCAATATCTCGTGTTCGCTCGGGCAGGAAACCGCATCGGTGAGCTGCTTATTGCTGTGAGTTCAGACCCAATATTTCATCCAGATCGGTGATGGTTTTCTCACCGTCGCCATCGACCAGAATCGATCGGATATTGAGTGCATTTGCCGCGATGACATTACCTTCGAAGTCATCCAGGAATATGACCTGCTCCGCGGTCAGTCCCCCGATCTCCAGTGCCTTCTCAAAAATAGCGGGATTTGGCTTGCGCATACCCACTTCGCTGCTGTCGACGACGAAATCAAATAGCTCGTCCACTGGCAGCATGTTGCGCCAATGGTCCCTGAACTCGACGACATTGTTCGTGATAATACCCGTGCCCAGCCCCGCTGCGCGTATCTTGCGCACATACTCAACCAGCTCGCTGCGCAGGCCGCCCCCGTTCTCAGCCATGGCCATAAAGACGTCCCAGATATCAACATGAAGGCCCTGTGCTTTGCCCAGTGTCAGGATATCTTCGCGCGCGTTTTCCAGGGAAATCTCACCGCGCTCCACCTGATGCCAGGGGTGGTCGCCATCGATGCCGTAGCCGCCGAAAACAATGTCGGTAACCTGTTCATCAGATGCGCCGATTTTTCCGGCGTAGGCGCTAAAAGCATGGAAAGGCGAGTCTGTGAATACGCCGCCAAAGTCAAATAGCACGGCTTTCAGTTCTGTTGTCATCGGTACCTCTTCAAGTACTGCATGTGGGGTCAGTGGCATCAAATCAGCCTTTGCCGGAGTATGGAATGCTGCTCACTCTTGTGGATAGCATCGCACACACACTGTGTCCCGTCAGTTTGGCGTTTTGAACCGTTGAGAGTCAGGTTAACAGACTTTCTATGGTTTCACCCCGTGCACGGGAACTGGTACTCTCACCCCCAACCTGGTAATCGGCCCTGAGTAATGATGAAAGTAAAAATCTTTAAGCGGATAGTACAATCGCTATTGGTTATCTGTTGCCTTGCCGCACTGTGGATACTGACGCGGCCGGATATGAGCGAGGTGGGTATCCCCTATGCACAACCTGCGGCGAGTGACGCACCGCTAACCGTGACCTGGCTGGGAATTGCGACCCTGATTATTGACGATGGCGAGACGCAGATTATGACCGATGGCTTTGTGTCTCGGCCATCAGCGTTGGACTTGCTCTTGAGGCGGCCCATTGTCACAGATACAAATGACGTTGAACGGGTTATAGAGACGTATAAGATCGATCGCCTTGCGGCAATTATGCCAGTGCATTCGCATTATGATCACGCGATGGACACCGCCGATTTCGCACGCCTTACTGAAGCGGATGTTCTGGGTTCTGTTTCAACCGCTAATATTGTCCGCAGTTCGTCACTGGATGAGTCCCGTATTGTCACGATAGAGCCGGGTGAAACGTATTCCTACGGGTTGTTTGATATTACGTTCTATGAATCCCGACATGCGCCGCTGGCCAGCAATTCCGCGATTGAAGGCGTTGTTGACGCCCCCTTCGAATTGCCTGCGCCGTATATATCCTTCAAGGAAGGGGGGAGTTACGCGATACACATCGACCACCCACAAGGTTCGATTCTGGTCGTCGGCAGTGCCGGATTTGTGCCAGGAGCCCTGAAGGGCGTGGAAGCCGATGTCGTTTTTCTCGGTACTGGCGGATTGATAACCCTCGACTCGGAGTATCTGTCTGAGTACGTTGACGAAACGGTTGTAGCGGTGCAGCCAGAGGAGGTCGTGATTATTCATCACGATGATCTTTTGGGTGAGTTCGGGAACGTCGAACAGAGCAGGATAATACCGTCTTTCGACAAAACCCGTGCACTGGAGTTGCAGCAGCTGGTGCTGCCCGCCAGACTCACGCAGCCCTCGTTTGGCATCCCCATGGCTATTGGTGGTGAACGGCCACCTGTTGCCCCCTAGCGCTCGTTGGCAGAAAGCACCTCGTTGAAGAAGTTGAGCATGGACTGCCAGGAGCGGCGATCTGCTGCGGCATTGTAGACAGTACCGAAGTCCGGGTTATTGGCACCCGGACGGGTAAATGCGTGTACTGTGTGGCTGTAGGCATGTAGTTGCCAGTCCACCTGCTTTGCGTTCATCTCTTTTTTAAAATCAACTACACTTTGTGGCGGCACCAGTGGGTCGTCGTCACCGTGCAGTACCAGTACCTTTGTGTCCAGGGTTTGCGGGCTGTCCAGAGTGTGACCGTCCAGTGAGCCGTGGAATGTCACCACACCTCTGAGGTCGGCGCCACTGCGGGCCAGGTCGAGTACTGCCATGCCGCCAAAACAGTAACCCATCGCGGCAATCCGCGATGTATCCGCTCCCGGAATTGTTGCAGCGGCTTTATAGGCTCCCTGCATGCGCTCAACCAGCAGTGCGCGGTTCTCCAGATAGGGGGTGAGGGTGGGCATCAATAGTGCGAAGTCAGTGATGACTTTGCCGCCTCCGTGCACATCAATGGCAAAGGCGATATAACCGGCGTCGGCGAGTTTTCGGGATTTGTCCCGCACTTCATCGTTCAGTCCGTCCCAGGCGTGGCACACTATGACAACTGGCGTTGGGCCACTCGCCTCGGCAGGTGTGTAGTACTCGCCTATGCACCGGGTATCCCCGGCGAGATATTCCAGTTGGGTTACTGTGCTTGTCATGATCGTGTTCCTGTCGTTGAAAAATTACGTAAAAATCGCCCTGAAACATCGGGTATCCAGCTCGCTTGATAGTTTATCCCGATTGCCGTGCGGGGTGTGCTTTTCTGATCATCATTGCGTGGTCGCCCGAGGAAGTGTAGTTGAGGTGTCCACCGCCGCGCGACGGGAGGTGCATTGTGGGCCGCGCAGTGAGATTTAGTGCAGCAACGGCACGATTTTTGCGTTAGATTTTGCGATAGCTTTTATGATGGCTTTTACGATATACCCGCAGCAGCCCATCATCACACGCTCTGATGCATTATGATGGGGCCAGCTGGTATCTAATGAAAAATATGGGAGACCCAATGAGCGCTAAAATCCAGGTGACTGAACCTCTGGTAATTCTACATGGAGACGAAATGGCGCAGGTTGCGTTTGAGCGTATCCTCGAGCAGTTCGTTAGAAAACGGCTTGAAATAGAGCTGGTTGAAGTCGATCTGTCTGCCGAAAACCGGCTTATCAGCAACGGCCAGGTTGTTCTCGATGCCATAGCCGCGCTGAAAAAATACGGTGTCGGCATCAAGAATGCCGGAATGACGGTAAATCGCCAGCAATTGGATGAGTTACTGGCCAAGCATCCCACCATAAAAGAGGCGGAGCTGGATAAACTGGCGACAAAATCCCCCAATGGATCAATCCGCAAGGGTATCGGTGGCAATATTACGCGAGAGGATATTGAGTTTCGAAACCTGGAGGTTGTGCAGCCCGAGTGGATAGGCCGCGATATCGAGGTTATGACGATGGAGGGAGGTGGCATTAAACACAGCCACAGTGAGCTATCCAAAGTCACGGGTGTGATCAAGCTGATTTTTGTCGGCAGCAGCGGCGATCCGGTGGAATTGCACCGACGCCGTGTCAACAAGGGTGATCCGTGGCTACTGGCCACTAATAGTATTGCGGATGTGGAGGCCTGGGCTCATGCGTTCTTTCAACGGGCTCTCGATGAAAACAGGGATGCCTACCTCGGGTTGAAGGACACCGTGATTCCCGGTTACGACGGGGTGATGCGTTCTGCAATCGAGGCGGTGTATGAACAGAGCTATAAAGAGCGTCTCCAGCAAGCCGGCCTCAAATATCACTATGAATTGATCGACGCACAGGCCGCGCGCATTGTGTCCAATCCGCCCGAGCGCGCTCTATGGGGGGTGCCGGACAACACCACGGGAAGAAAGCTGTTCAAACTGGTGGGCAAGTTAAAGATCTACGGCATCCCCAGCCGCAAGCATCACGTGTCTCTGTCGCGCATGAGCGCAGGAGGGGGTGACCAGTACGGTAGTTTTAATATGCCAGCAGCGGAAGATGGCATTTTGAAGGTGGTGCTTGACGGTGAGGAAAAATATGCTCGCGACATCAGCAGGAATGACCCCATCCTGCTGATGTCCAATGACAATCAGGCGATAACTGACTGGGTGAGTCAGGTTTTTCGGGACGCGTCCAAAAAAGACAAGGAGGTGTATTTTGGTCTCAAGCGCGAGTACATGGAATACGATGAAGTATTCAGCACGGCAATCACCAATGTGCGGCATACGCTGGCGCAGTCGGGAACGCGCCCACCGTCATTTATGATCATGCGGCCCTCCAGTCAGCTGAAGAAAATGATTACCGACCCACCCAGAAATGCGTTATACCCCGCGCAGAACCTGGACGGCGATATCTTTTCTGACATCTCGGCAGCGCTGGGTGGCAGCCTGGCGACTGCCAGCTCAATCATTGAAAGTAAAGACGGCACCATGCTGTATGAGGCGCCGCACGGCACCGCCCACGATCTGTATCTGAAATATCTGGAGAGTGAGGGTGAAGTGGCCATTTTCAATTCTTCGGCGCTGATTTATGCGCTGGCCAATGCACTGGAGACACTGGCATTGCGCGAGAGCAACGACGCGCTGGTCGCGTATTCAAGCGCCCTGAAGGAAGCACTGATTGAGACCGTCGCCCAGGGGAAAATAACGGGTGATCTGAAGGGTAAAACTACTGATCCCGACTCGGAAACGGTGCTCGACATGTACGGCTTTCTGGATGCAATAGAGGGTAATATCGTCGCGATGGCAGGATGACCGCCGGTGCCAGTATTCACTCGGTCGCCAGTTTCGAACCGTAGGAGGCCAGTACTGCCCGCCCTATTATGGTGCCTTTCGCCCCATAATAGGGCGAATATGCACCAACTTAGGGTGTGAATGTACCCTGCTACCTCGGTCCACCACCTCAAATTCTGGCATTTCTCTGTTTCTTGCATTTTTGGTCTGACTCTTGCTAGCTGGAGTATGTCGGCGATGTTGCACTGCCGAGTAATCGCACGCCGGGGAGCGTCCCAGTATGCGATGCACCCTATTTACATGACCGAGGAAAACACATGAGTGCCAATACATCACGCCAGCAGGCGATCCAGCAGATTACCAACCGCAAGCCGGTACCGATAAAGAAGACAGATTTTCTGGGAGAGATCTGGGCTGAAGATGTATTTAATTTGGCCAGGATGGAGTGGGCGCTGTCTAAAACGGCTTTCAAGGCGATCAAGAAAACGGTACATACCGGCGAGCCACTGGACGCGGCCACTGCTGATGTTGTTGCTGCGGCCATGAAGGAATGGGCGATCGCCAAAGGCGCCAAATTTTTCTCCCATATTTTCTACCCGATGACGAATATCACCGCGGAAAAACACGACGGTTTCATTATCACTAATGCCGATGGTGCCGCTATCACGGAATTTTCGGGCAGCCTGTTGATCAAAGGGGAGCCCGACGGGTCATCCTTCCCCAATGGCAGCCTGCGTATGACCAATGCTGCCCGTGGTTATACCGCCTGGGACCCAACAAGCCCGGCGTACATCATGCAGACCGACAACGGTGCAACGCTGATGATTCCCAGTGTGTTCATGTCCTGGACGGGCGAAGCGCTGGACAAAAAGATACCGCTGTTGCGCTCCAACCGGGCGATGGACAAGGCTGCGCAGGACGTTCTCAAACTGATGGGCGAAACTGATATTGCCCCCCTCAACTCCAGTTGTGGTGCTGAGCAGGAATATTTCCTGGTGGATACCCATTTCGCCAATAGCCGGCCCGATCTGTTGCTCGCTGGTCGCACTTTGTTTGGTGCCCCACCGGCCAAGGGGCAGGAGTTTGACGACCACTACTTCGGAGCGATACCAGCGCGCGTGCAGGTGTTTATGCAGGACTTTGAAGACCAGCTGTATAAACTGGGAATCCCTGCCAAAACCCATCACAACGAAGTCGCGCCGGGCCAGTTTGAGATCGCGCCCTATTTTGAAGCGGCCAATGTCGCCGCCGATCATCAGCAGCTGATGATGACACTGATGAAAGCCACGGCCAAAAAGCACGGATTCATGTGTCTGCTGCATGAAAAGCCGTTCGCTGGTATCAATGGCTCCGGTAAGCACGTCAACTGGTCGGTGGGAAATTCCACTCAGGGCAACCTGCTGGATCCTGGCAGTACCCCGAACGAGAACCTGTTGTTCCTGCTGTTTTGCGGTGCGGTGATTCGCGGTGTGCATCTGTACGGCCCACTGCTGCGGGCTGTCATCGCTTCTGCTTCCAACGACCACCGTCTGGGCGCCAATGAGGCGCCGCCGGCTATCCTGTCGGTCTATCTGGGTGATCAGTTGGAAAAAGTCTTTATGGACATCAAGGAAGGCAAGCTCAGCGAAACCGCGCAGGGCGGTGAAATGGACCTGGGACTGTCGCAAATTCTCAATTTTGAACGCGACCCGGGTGACCGCAACCGCACATCACCATTTGCGTTTACGGGCAACCGCTTTGAATTTCGCGCGGTAGGCTCCTCGCAGTCGGTGTCGGGGCCATTGGTCGCGATGAATACCATGCTGGCTGATTCCCTCAGCTGGATTGCCGGAAAACTTGAAGGAGAGTTTGGCAAAGGCGCCAGCAAGTCCGAGGCGGTTATTACTGTGCTGCAGGAACTGATGGAAGATCACAGCAATGTCATTTTTGGCGGCGATGGTTATTCCGCAGAATGGCATGAAGCTGCAGTGAAGGAGCGCGGCCTTAAAAATATACCCACCACTGCTGATGCATTACCCGCTCTACGCGAAGAGTCTGTGGTAAAACTCTTTGAGAGAACCGGCGTACTCAGCCCGATCGAACTGGAAAGTCGCTTCGAAGTCTATGCCGAGCAGTACGTGCTTTCGATTGAGGTCGAGGCAAAACTCGTGATCGATATGGCCAAAACACTGATCTATCCGGCGGCTTTGGACTACCTGTCGACGCTGGCCAGCACCGGTGCGGGCTTGTCGGCCATGGGTGTTGATCTCGACAATAGTGCGGCCAAAGTTGTGGCTGACCATGCCAATGCGATGATGGCTGCCGTGAGCAAGCTGAGCGCGGCGCTGTCACAGGATGAATTTGCTTCAACAGAGGAGCATTTGCAGTTTTGTGCCAGTTCCATTCGCAGCCTTATGGATGAGGTGCGCGGTCATGCGGATGTGCTGGAAGCCGAGGTGTCCGATGCACTGTGGCCGCTGCCCAAGTATCAGGAAATGCTGTATATCAAGTAGTCTGACCCCTTGAACTCCTTGAACTGACCCCTTGAACAGTGCCGGAGTTTATCCGGCACTGTGCTTTATCGGTAATTTTGAAGTGCACGCCTGTGCCGCTGTGAGCGATCGCTTCTATCGAGTGCCGGGTACCGTTTCCGTGGGTGCGGGGCTGGGCCTATCAATTGTTGAGCGGATTGCAGACCGCCACGGTGCAACGTTCAATGTCGGGCCTTGGCAGGCAGACAAGGGGTTTTGCGCCAACCTGCAATTGCCCCTGTACCAGCAACGGCAACCGCAGGAGGAACGGCGCTAGCCAAAATTAGCGCTCTTCCCGGCCGCCATCTTGCGCAGCAGCTCATCGATGCGCTCCTGTAAATCCTCAGCGTTGTGCTCAAACTTCAGGCCGGCCCGATACACTTCCACTGTACCCAGTTGTATGGCGTCCTGACGCACGACACGTGCTCGCAGTTTTAGGCTGGTGCTGCCATCCAGGGCGCTTATTACTGTCTGCAATGACTGCCCGATCTGCAGAGGCTCTGGAACTGTTATGCCCATCCCTCCTGCGGATATGTCATCGAGTGTGGCCTGAAGTTCCTGTACGCCGTCGAATTCGATGTCCAGTCGCTGGGTCAACCTTGCATGGTTGCGTTGGCCGTCAGCATCGGCTGATTCAGCCAGCAACTTGAGTAGCTTTTCGAGCTCCAGTTCATCGCGGGTGCTAAGGCTGCTGAACCGGGTAGCCAGGCCGTAACCTTTGCCGTCCGGAAGATCCCAGGTGCGGAGTATTTTGGCCTCAATGGAAATGGCGCTGCCCTGACTGACAGGCACCATGATTTGCAGGGTGTCCCCATTGTCCGTTTTCAGCTGTTCTACGTGGATTGCGGCACCGCCCCAGGAAATATTTTCCAGCTTGGCCGCAACGGGTTCTGAGTCTTCTGGCCACAGCACCTTGATTGCAGCACTGACGTGGATGCGCAGCTGTCGCCGCTTCTCCATTGGTAGACCGCTGGTTTCTGATGTCCCCTGTGATGCCGATTGTGCCAGTCGCTCTGCGGTCAGAACTCTGATCACTTCAAGCGCTTCCTCAGCCACGCGCCAGCCCTGATCTGTTACTTCCTTGTCGGCATCTTCGAGCGCGCCGGGGTGAACGTATTTTGCCGAGTCGCCCAGTGGTACGAAGCCATTTTTGCGACGGTGTTGGGCCACGCTGATGGCAATCAGTCCAATGCAGTCGATCAGTTCGTCCTGTGTCGCTCCTTCCAGGAGCTTGGTCAAAGTCTCATCCATAGTCTCTGCAGCCGGTGGCCTGCTGTAATTTCAAGCACCTGCTTGTGCAACAGTGCGGCGCGTCTTAACTTTTGCCCGCCTTATGTGGACTTAGGCTGGCCAGTGCCAGGTTCTCGGTTTTGCAGGTGGATAGGCTGGCGGTGCCGGGCCCATAGGCGTAGATAAACTGTCCGTATTTCAGCGTGTCAATCATCGGCTGTGCGACTTCGGTGCGCACTGCCGGGCAGCCCCAGGAACGACCCAGGCGGCCCATCTTCGCGGCGGCGGTCGGGTTCACGTAGGGCGCTCCGTGCATGACGATCAGTCGCTCCATGGCAGATTCGTTAAAGCCCATGCTCAGGCCCTGCAACCGCAATGAGTAGCCATTGCCGCCCTCATAGGTCTCATCGGTCAGAAACAGCCCCAGGCTGGTTTGATGGCTGCCATTGCGGTTGGAAAACATGTTGGGGATATCTTCACCCGACCCTTGCCCGTGCGCGACGTACTCTTCGAACAATAATTCTCTGTTCTCCAAATCCAGCACCCACAGGCGATGATTGCGGGAGGGAATAGTGTAATCGATGATCGCCAGGCGGCTGGCCTGCTCACCAACACCATTCTTCTGCGCACATTTCATCGCGGAAACGGCTTCAGAGACGGCAGTGGGGTTGATCGCGGGCGCCAGTTCTCGTATCAGGGCGGCCTCATCGGCGGCAACCTGAGTAGTCGCGAGCAGGCTGAATACCAACGCTGATAATAATCGCATGAGAAAAACCTAATGGGATGGATAGGTCGTTATTGTTTCGCCACAATACACAACAAGTATTGTGGCTGTAAAGTTAATATTTTATAAAAATGAGTAAATTCAACAAGATACTGCGTAATCCTTAAGTTCGTATGATGGTGAATCCCGGCTGATAGCGGGGCGTCCCGGCATTTGCCGCACGCCGCCGGTGTCGAGACCACTGCAGAATAAGTGCGCCGGCGGTTGTGATGAATCATACTACCTTTGCGTCGCTCAGAAGATACAATTGTCCGTCACAAGGAGAGCTTATGGACACCACGAATGGAATCAGTTGGCGCCGCGCCAGCGGGCGCGCCCTGTGTTTTGCTGTTGTTGCCAGCGGTATTTTGGCAGCCTGCGATGCCAAACCGCAAGGCACTGCGGCGTTAGAGGACGCCGCGGTGCAGAACGATGATGCAGCGCTCGAAGCCGCTGCCAGTGCGGCACTCAAAACGCTCGCAGACATCGAAGATGCAGTTCCCGAGTCACCGCTCAAAGAAGCCTACTTTGGCGAGATCCATGTCCACACCTCGCTCTCTCTCGATGCCTATATAGCCGGTACGCGCCTGACTCCAGATAGGGCTTATCGGTTTGCCAGGGGTGAAACGATGATTGTAAATGGCCAAAAACACAGCATCGACCGGCCGCTGGACTTTGTTGCAGTGACCGACCACGCGGAGTACATGGGTGAGATGTATTCCGCGCAAATAGAGGGTGCCAAAGGCTATGACAACCCGCAGTTGAAGGCATTGCGCGCTCTGGTGGGTATTGAGAACCAGGAAGCCTGGTTCCGCAAATATGTGATGCTACCGGCGCGCTCGGGGAAGGTTGGCCATCCGGCATTCTATGCAGGAGAAGAGACATCGAAGAGTGCCTGGCAGCTCACGATCGACGCGGCTGTCGAGAACTACGAACCGGGTGTGTTCTCCACCCTTGCCGGTTTCGAGTGGAGCGCAGCTCCCAACGGCGGGAATATGCATCGAAACGTGCTGTTTCGAGACCTGGACGTTCCTGAAGTACCGTTTACCTCCATTGACAGCAGTGATGAGGAAAAGCTGTGGGACTGGATGGAGAAACAGGAGGCCGCAGGCCGCAGGCTAACCGCCATTCCTCACAACTCTAACGCCAGCAAGGGCGCGATGTTTGAACTCGTCGATAACAGCGGCAACCCGATCAACGCCGTTTATGCGGAGCGGCGCAGCCACTTTGAACGGGTTATCGAGATTATGCAGGTCAAGGGCAGCTCAGAGGTGCATCCCAAGTTCTGGCCAGCGGATGAATTTGCCGATTTTGAAAATGCCGACAGTATCCAGGATAACAGCGACCGCACCTTCCAAAAACGTGATTTTGTGCGCGCTGCGCTGGTCGAGGGGGTGAACTATGATCGGCTGATCAATCAAAACCCGTTTAAGCTGGGCTTTGTCGGCGGCAGTGACAGCCATAATGGTACCCCTGCAGATGTGGCGGAAGACAACTATATCGGCAGCCACGGTGCAGCGGATGGCACGGTGGAGCGCCGGCGCAACGCAGACATTGCAGGCTGGCTGATGGCCAGGGATTCCAACCCCGGAGCCCTGACCGGCGTGTGGGCGAATAAAAACACCCGCGGCAACATCTGGGATGCTCTACGGGAGCGCGAGACCTTCGCGACCTCAGGTCCGCGCATCAGGCCGCGGTTTTTCGGGGGCGTGGACCTTGTCGCAGAAAACGCAGAGGATCTGGTCAGGCAGGGTTATGCTGAGGGAGTGCCCATGGGGGGTGAACTTTCAGGGCTGAGCCAGTCACCGACCTTCACAGTACACGCGTTGAAAGATCCGGACGGCGCCAATCTCGATCGCATACAGATCATCAAGAGCTGGATCGATGTTGCCAGCAACCCGCAGGAAAAAATTGTCGACGTGGTCTGGTCTGACAATCGCGAGCCGGATATTTTTGGGGTGTTGCCGCCAGTGGGCAACACAGTTGATACAGCTGCCGCCAGCTATACCAATACCATAGGCAGTGCCGAGCTGATGGGCAGCTGGATCGATTACGATTTTGATCCCAGGTTGCCCGCGGTGTACTACCTCAGAGTATTGGAAATACCCACTCCGCGCTGGAGCACCTATGATGCGGTGAACAATAACCTGCCTCTGCTGGGCAGTGTACCAGCCACTATTCAGGAACGCGCCTGGACTTCACCTATCTGGTATACACCCTGATTGTGGGGCCTCGCGCGAGACTCACGCGCAGGAGTGCATTACCAGCAGTGCACCTCTTGACCGGGTGAGCCGGTATGGCCGCGTATACCTCTGCTGTCTACCGTCAAGGTTCCACAGGGGTCTGTGCCCTGTGTGCCGATAGGTGCGGCTCTAAGCTGATAGCAGGTATCGAAATCATCTGCGTCTTTACCCTCGCATGCCACTACGCTGAGGTTGTAGTGCCCCTCTGAACTGGTGGTTGGATCGTCGGTAGCGCTTTCGTGGCGAAAATTCAGTCCGGCAGCGGTATTGATATCATCGGTATAGCGACTGTTCTGCGCGTAAAAACGCTCCTGCCGCGAGACCAGTTCCATCAGATCCCGCATGCCGTCGGCGCGACGGGTTTTCTTCATACTGTCCTGGTAACCCGGTAGAGCGACTAACAGCAGCACGCCGATAATGACCAGAACGATCATCACCTCGATCAGCGAAAAGCCGGAAGCGGCCGTCTTTTGTCCGACCACTGGCGCGCACCTCATCTTTTGTCGCGGGCTATTTGACAACATCTGTCCAACTCATGCGGCCCGGTTCGTAGGGGATGCCCTCGGTGATAGCGCCATCGCCTCCGTCGCCACGCAACCCGGCGCCTGTGGCGCCGCCTGGAACGAATACGGGTGCCCCCCCGATAGGAGGCGTGGGTGGCCCAATAACGGAAGCGATCTGCTTACGGGTGTAGTCCGCACTGATATCGAGTATGGACTTGAGCAGGGTCCACTCGCCATTGCATGCAGACGCTGAGTCATTGCAACCGTCAAGGCGGAGAGCTTCGACGGCGGCAGCAAGTGTATCGGAGCTGAGATCCTTGCCCAGCGCCTCCAGGGTGGCCGAGATAGGGTCGTTGCTCAGCTCAAATGCAACAGCGGCCGCCCAATCGGAATCCCCGTAACACGGTCGACCTAATCCGACGATGTCGGTGAGATCGCCGAAATGCCAGAACAGGGTAGATTCCCAGATATGTTCGGCATCATGTTGCGCGAGCAGTCCACCAACGGTTTCGTACTGGTTATCCTGGTAGTCGATACGGGTAGGCACGGTGTCGCCATCTTGCGTAATCACGAATGGCGCAAGGTCTGCCGGCTGTTGCACATCCACCATCGCGATGGCGGGCGCTACCGGGTTATCTGTGAAGTAACTTAGTTTTACCAACTGCGTGGTAAGAGCGCCGTTGCGCCAGCGCCCGGTGTTCGCCCTGTCACCGATATTGCGGCCACTCTGGACGGGGTCGTAAACCACGCATTCAGGTTGTGTGGGGTGCAGGCCCCCATCCAGGATGGCGCGGTCATTAAAGTTATGGCTGATGGTGCCCCCGGCATTTTTGATCCCGCGCCAGGTGAATACCAGAGGTTCTCCGTCTGCGTCTAACGGGACAGTTAAGGGGTCAGTGGGGTCCCATTTTTTCAACGCGTCGTGAAGCTGTCTTTGGTACTCGGCCACATTCCACCGTTTGTTGCCAATTCGCAGTGTGCTCGCGGGCGACAGGTCTGCATTGGCGAGTAACACGATGAATTTTTCGTTCTCATCTATGTCACTGGCGGTCGCTGTGGGGTGTCCGGGCTGGCCGCTGCGATTGGAGTCGGCGAAATCGATATCCACCTGATCAAGCACGCTCTTTGACGGATCAATCGTCGTGGAGTTGGGTAAGTTAGCGCGAAAATAGAGTTCGAAGAAATCTACGTAAACACGCCGGGTCAAACTGTCGTACTGGTGCGAATCCGCGGTGCGGTCACCATCGAGCGGAACGTTGCCACGGTATGTTTGCACATCAATGTGCCCACCAAGGAAGCCGTTTTCGCATAATCCCGGTCCTGTGCAGGGGATGTCGAGGGTAATTGGCTGTTGCAGGTAGTTGATGAACAGCGTGTCGAAGCCACTGCGCAGAAACGCAATGGTGACCTGTGACATCAGGCCACTGGCCTGCTGCCACATCATTGGTACATGCCACTCTCCGGCTTCTTCCTCCGGGTTGTTGTCGTACAGGTCGGCGGTATTCAACACGGCGTCCACATTCAGGTCGTAGATGGGGGCCGTGGGTGGATTGGGGCCACCATCAGAGAGCACGGCCTCGACCAGCCAGTTTTCACCCTGCTGGCCAGAGGCGGCATTGGGTTTGTACACTGTGGCCTTGACCCGATTCGCGCGAATCTGTGTGGGCTGCAGCACACGATAACCCGCCGGAAAATCGACTTTCCAGCCGTCGTGAGTTTCCCAGTTGAGATCACCGGCATCTTCGTTGTAGATTGCGATGGTCTGGGTCGCGGCACTGCCACCGCTGTTCACGTAGTTGTAGGTTTTCGGGCCGTCCCATATTTGCGTGAGCAGGGATTGTTGATCTGCGGTGGGCGGTGTCGTGCCCGAATCCCATATCCCATACAGGGACTGTACAGAGGTGTCATACAGGTCTGCATTCCAGAACAGTCGGCCGGTAGCGAAGTACAGCATGTAGCCGTTCTGTGGGTGGCGTGTGATCTGTGGTGCGTGCACAATCGATTGACCTCCTGCCGAGGGATGCAGGGGGCGGCCATACGCCTCCAGCCATTCATCGGGGTCGGAGTTCGACAGGTCAAATTTCCACAGATTGCCATCGATATCCCCGGCAAACGCATAGTCGGCGGTGCCATCGCGGTTCGTATCCAGCAGGCTCGGGGATGACAAGCCATTGGGATTGGCTGCTGTTCCAGAGCCGGTGGAAATTCTAGTGATAGCCAGAGTGTCGAGGTTAAGCAGGTACAGCATGGCCTCGCCGTTCACGCTGTTGTAACCATTGCCGACAACCACATACCAGTCGCCGTCGTTCAACTTGGCGATTATCGGCCGACTGAAGGAGTCGCCGAGATCCGCATCTGCGCTAGCGTCCCACTCAAACAATACTTTTTCATTGCTGCCGGTATTCGCCGCTTCACTGGACAGGTCAGGATCGGTGATATCGAGGACAAAAAAGCCTTTCCCACCAGCACCCAGTGAGCCGGCCAGTACTGTGTGCCATTCGTCATCGAAAAAAGCGTCGCGCACGCTCAGTTCGCCGTCGACAAAATATCTGTGCGTATAGGGCCGTGCAGCGAGTGTTGCCAGTTTTCCCGTTAGCATTGACGGCACGTAGGCATATACCTCGTTGCCATTTTCGGCGTCGAAGACGTGCAGCATGCCATCGTTAGCGCCGACATACACCCGGGCCTCGCGATCAACCCGCCCCTGGGCCCATTCGGCGTAGTCTTCTTCCGTGATATTGGCATTAGGTGCACCCACGTACACCGGCTTGGAGTGAATTATGTCGCCGAGTATCGAAGTGCGTTTGCGCATCGTGCCACTGGGATACTCGTTGCTGCGGTCACCGCGAACAAAATTCAAAATATCGGAGGCATTCTCCTCGGCGCCGGGGTCCAGCAGCGCCATATTGTCGCTACCGATGCCCTCATCCTCAGAGAAGCGAAATGGCTTTTGCGAGCCGTTGTGGTAGGTGATGATTTTGCGCTCGGCGTCCCAGTAAGTGCTGGCATTTTTAGCTGCAAATTGCACCAGCGCTGACCAGTTCGAACCGCTGTTGGTGGGAGACGTGCCGTTAAAGCTGACGCTGGTACTCAGCGCGCCGTCGGAGGTGACGGTATACTCCACGAGATCTCCCTGCCAACTGCCGTTCTCAAACCATGGTCGGTAACCTTTCGTCGTGTTACCGCTTAAATCGGTATCGGACAATACGATGGGCGCTATTGAGCCCAGTGGTTGCTCAATCGGTTGAAAAAAACGTTGTGCGCTCCAGCTCTGTAATGAGACGGTCATCGCGACAGCCGCCACGCATCCCAGTCTAGCTGTTGTTGAGAAAATCATCGTTGCATCCTCCTGGCGTCAGTTGCGACCCCATTGGGTGTTATTACTTAGTATAAGTCGATTCAACAATTCGAACCGCTTTTCCTTCGGTTTCGCTGCGGGTAGTGATGCGATAGGCATCGAACCTGTCGCCATGTATTTCATCCCCGACCATAAGTTCACCAAGGTGACCGCCAGCGGTAAATTCTCCGAGGTCTTCCACCACCAGTTCGTCTTTTTCGCCAAGCCCACTCAGTTGAGGGATGCCTGTTTTGTTTACACTTACGATCTCCGTCCAATCGGTAACGGAGGTATCTAAATCGTTCTCTGCTGGATAGTGGCCGTCGATCGAATCATCCAGTGGTACAGGTTTGTTTTCGATATACCGTTCTGCCGCAGTAAGTGTCCGCTCTGCGGCGCGCAATGCGAGTTCTTCGCGCTGCATCATGCCGGCCATACTCACTTCCAGGCGCGCTCCATTCATTGCCGAGATACCAATGATTGTCATGATCAGCAACAGAATGAGACTCACGACAAGTGCTGCACCTTGTTCAAGGCGCCTGGAATAACTTATCTGGCTCATATTCGTACGCATGTTGTTCAATTTCTCAATTTTATCGTCGTAGTAAAGATCTGCCGCCTGAAATTCACATCCCCCGGTGTATAGTCGACATCTGCCAGTGCAAAAGTTCTATTGATGTCAAAACCCGCTTCCGGGCACTCGGCTCTTACCAGCACGGTGACTTCCACTGCATCAACGGGCTGCCACTCGCCGGTTGCCAATAGTGGTACGTCATCGGCATCGTAATAGCGGTTGTCTACGAGGTAGCGCAATTGCAGGTTTTCGACTCCCGCAAGGAGTTCCTGTGTGACCGGTAGGCCGCCGTCTCCGATCGCCTGGCGAAACAACGCCGGAATTTCCATGCCCTGGCAAGTGCGATTGGTGAGGCCTACAAAATACGAGTGAGCGGCGAGGGCGAAATTGCGTACGCTGGCATCCTCTATTGCGTTCTCCCCATTCTCTACAGCGCTGGCGTTTTCTTCATTGAACAGAAGCAGTCTGCGTTGATTTGCTGTCGTGCGTAGATAGAGTCTGTCGTGAATCATCTCGCCAACCTCTACGGGCGGTGTTGGTGTGTAGCGCACGGTGAGAACATCCCCGCGCAGCCATTGTTCACCGTCCTCATCCGTTATGCAGGCATATGGAATGGGGCTGTTATCAGCAGGTGCGTTAATACCCACGAGAGCTTGGTTCACCATGCGCGCCCAATCGGTGGTGTCGGCTGCGCAGGTAATGGCATAGCTGGAGGCGCCGAGGTTGCCGTCTTTTTCGGGCGTTTGATCCAGGCTTTCAATGTATCCGCCCATGTAGTTGGCGCGGCGAATATCGGCAGAGAGTAGTTGGATCGCGGCGCGCCCGGTGTCTGCCATTCTTGCTAATGTACCGGTGGCAGTGGCGTTCTGGGAATTGGTGACCACCAGCTGCGATAAACCGGCCATTAGCAGGCTGAGTATCACTACGGTGACCAACAACTCCATCATGGTCAGGCCGCGTTCGCGGCTGGCTGTGGGGGCGGCTATTCTGCGACTGGCAACGATCATGGACACGGTGCTGCTCCCTCTGCGTCCAGACAGCCGAGATTCAGCGCGTAGGCATAGCAATCCAGGCCATCTTCCGGGTCCTGCACATCACCCGGGTCGAGGGCATCGCAGGCCTGGCCTGTCACGCTATCCATGCTGTCGTTCCAGCGCACTATGACAATATATTCACCTCCCTCGAGGTACACCTCACCACTGGCTTCAGGTAGCGAGCCGGGTACTTTTGAGCCATCGTCGGGATCTATGCCAAGCAATTCGGTCTGCCAGTACCAGTTATCGTAGGCGGCTAACTGGACAGCGTTACAGGCCGCTTCACCACAGTTGGGAGCCGGTTCCTCCAGATTGTCACTGCTCTTGTGCAGGTAGGCATCTGCCGGTACCTGCCTCTGGTTGACCAGCATGCGATCTGCCATATCGCTGGCCAGCATCGCAGCTTTGGAGAAATTCTGTGACGTTTGCAATTGCTTGTAGGTAGAGGCCTGCAGCCCAATAATGCCCATCACGCCTATCGCCAGCACCACCAGTGAGATCATCACCTCCAACAGCGTGAAACCGCGTGGCGCAGGCGGCTTGCGGAAATGGGTTGCGCGAGAATTGCTCACTCGTTGTCGCATCCATCCTCCTCGACATCTTCTTCTTTAAGAATGCTCGCCTTGCCCAGCATGGATACGATCAGCACTCGGGCAGATACACCGTATCTTGCCGCGTTGCAGATAAAAATCTCGCGCGTTGCCGTCAGGTTAGTGAGTCCGTTGGACCGATAGGTGACGCTATTCTCCAGTGTGCCATCGCCGGTTTGGCTGCTGCGTGCCGTCAAATGTTTTGCCAGCGGGGGGTGGATCTTTAAAAGATCTTCTTCAGCGGCATCAAAAGCGCCATCGTTGTCTATATCGACGAAGGTAAACCAGCCGTCTTCCCACTGACCGTTTTCAACACAGACGAGATTATCGGGGTCAGGCGCGTTATTGCTGATGCAAACTGTCACTGGATAATTGAGGCCAATGGCTTGCGATTTTGCCGACATGAAGGTGCTCAACAAATCAGTTGCAGCGGCCGACATGTGGCTGTTCTGTACCTGTGTGCGAAACATCGGGATAGCGACAATCAGTAGGGTACTGGCAATTGCGAGCACAGCCATCAGTTCAATCAGGGTATAGCCTGTTGCATGCTTTTTGTGCATTGCCATTCATTGTGCCCCAGCCCACATATCGAACTCTTACGGTTCCGGCGCGCCCTAAAATTCCATAAATTGGGATAACCTGCGCTGCTTGAAGCCGCGCAGTCTTCGGGTGCGTATCCATTTTGCAGTATAGTATAGGGCCTTTGGGAGGCATAGTAGCAGGCGGTGTGTGTGATGTGGGTCTCATTTCTTCCACAATCTTGCGCGCAACGGACTGTTTTCTCGACTTATCGCAGCGCGAATAGTTGACAACTATTCGCTATCACAGGTATTGCCTCCCCCCCGTTGCAGGGAGCGCGATTACAACTCGCGCACGCGGATATTACGGAACCACACCGGGTCACCGTGGTCCTGCAATGCGATATAGCCCGATTCAGCTTTTCCGTAACCCGGCATGTCGGCGAACTTACTGTTCGCCACCAGTGCATCCCACTCTTTGGTGCCACGCTCGATGCTGACGACTTTTATACCGTTCAGCCAGTGCTCTATGTGGTTGTCTTTTACCCGGATTAATACGTCGTTCCATTCACCCGGCGGTTTTACTGTTTCGGGATCAGACGCGATGAGGTCGTAGAGGTCGCCGGAGCGGTGGGTATGGATTTTCCCGTCTTTGTGGACGTCATTGTCCAGCACCTGCATTTCTAGCCCGGTGCGCCAGGAGCTGCTTTCTGTTTCATCCTGAATAAAATAGAAGATACCACTGTTGCCGCCAGGAGATATTTTCCATTGCAGGCTGAGTTCGAAATCGCGGAAATTTTCGCGGTAGTAGATGAGGTCACCACTGGCGCCGCCGAATACTGCGCTTTTGATCATCTCCCACGCGGGGAAGATGCCGTCCTGTACCAGGGCCAGGGTGCCGTCCTGTACTGTCCATTTCTGCACGTCGTTTTCGTCCCCACCGACATTGCGCCAGCCGCTCAGGGTTTCGCCGTCGAACAGGTCGCGCCAGCCTTCATCGGGAGCAGCTTGCGGCGTTGCCACAGGTGGTGCAGCCGGTGCACCGGCAGGAATTTTGTTCAGCGTGTACCAGGCCTCGGCGGTCCACAGTTCCTCACCATTTTCGGATCGCAGGCGGTCTGCCAGGCGCAGGTAAACCACATACCCCGCCTTCAGGCCGGGGATTCTCAGGCGAATACTGCGGCGATCCGGCGCGACTTCAAGCTGTGTGACGTCAAGCGCGGTTTCGTCGTACTTGGGGCCTCCATACTGTTCGTTGGGGTAGTAGAACCACTGCTTGGCGATCACGTCGGCGGGCGATAGAGTCAGCCCCTCTGCCAGTGGCTGGGTCAACTCGATAACGAAACCGTCACTCTGCGCTTTGACACTGAGCATCTCAAAGGCGTAGTTGCCCTCCCAGGTCATGCGCTCCAGACCGTACCAGGATTTCCCATATTCACCCCAGTTGGGCGGGTTGCCCACTTCACCCAGATAAATCGCGCCATCCGGGCCTCGCTCCAGCCGATTGACTCCACCCTGGAACCCCGCGCTGAAATGAAACGCTGCACCTTGCTGCTGTCCTTCAACATCGTCCAGATACACGCGCTTGATGCCGCCGTTGTAGATGTCACCGTGAATCATTTGTCCTGCATATGGCCCCTCTGTCAGCAACAGTGGCTGGGTAGGGGAGTTACCTACCTCATCCTGTGGCAGCCAAACAACCGGCGGTTCTTCCTCGCGGTTCATGATGCCTTCACCGGGAACGGCGCGTGAGCCGTAGAAACCCTCTTCGCGAATGCGGATGAGTTTGCTGGAGGGCAGCCAGTCGCCCTCATTGTCATTGACATAGATAGCGCCATCCGGGCCGCTGGTGATGCCGTTGGGTGTGCGAAAGCCGGAAGCATAGATGTCGACGTTGCCATCGCGGTCAGCGCGCAGCAGTTTGCCCTGGGTCGGTAACTGCTCCGGGCAGCTGGCGCCGCCAGGGAGTACGCAAATTGACAGCAGGAAGTAGAAATCGTCGTCCTTTGGCAGCAGGCCGAAAGCAAAGGAATGGAAATTACTGCCGCTGGGCCAGTCGTAGGAGACAGCGCGGTACTCGTCGATGATGTCGTCGCCATCTGTGTCGATGAGTTCGGTCAGCTCCTGCTTCTGCAGTACAAAAATACGGTTGTCTACAATGCTCAGGCCCAGTGGCTCGTGCAGTCCTTCGGCTATGCGTTTGACCCGCTTTTCGGGCGGTGCCGCGAGGTCGAGCAGGAATACCGCACCGTCACTGTCCCAGCTGGCTACCAACAGTTTGCCGTCATCACGAAAGGCCAGACCGCCCACTTTGGGCTCGAAACCGGCTGGGGCGAGGTTTTCCAGTGCAAAGGAGGGATGCAGTGATTTGAGCCGCGGCAGCACATCGTAGCCGCGAGTGGCGGTATAGGGTTGGCCGCTGCTGTCGTGTGGCACGTTCAGATTCGCTTCCTGCTCATCGACGCTCAGAATATACGTTACAGCGGCAGTCGCCTGTGCCTCGGAAAGATCCGGGTGGGCGGGCATGGGTACCGGGCCCCAGGTGCCTACACTGCCTTTGCGCACTTTTTCAGTGAGCGCCGCGACGACTTCGGGCTGTGTCTTGCCACGAAATTTCCCGGCGATCTGCGACCAGGCCGGCCCGGCAATCTTGTGATTTGGAGCGTGACAGCCCAGGCAGTCGCTATTGGCGATAATCGATTCACCTTCGAGGTGCTCACCAGTGCTGTCAGCGGTGGCGGTGGCTGAGGGTTTGGCCGGGATCGAAGTACTCAGGCCAAGCGGGATGGAAACGGTTCCCTCCGCAATGTGACGGTGGCCGTCGCCTGTGCGAAAACCGGCCTTAATCTCCGTGGTGTTTTCCAGCAGCGGCAGCAGTTCATCGGATAACTCGCCGAACAGCTTTGCGCGATTGTCATCAGGTGCCGGCGTATTTGCCATGCGCTTGAAATGCCGATCCAGCCTGCGAGAGTTCGCGGTTTGCACGAACTCAGGCCGTTCCGTCATCTCTGCACGGTGGGGGCCTGCTGTAAGCGCGAAGCGCATCGATGCGGTTTTGCGCTCGTCACCGTATTCATACCCGAGGTATTCCACGCTGGCTGGAAGTTCTTTGCCATCCACTTCGAGAAACCACTGCGCGCCCTTGGTATCGCGCACGTACCACGCGCCCTGGCTGATCGGCTGCGGGCCGTGTTTGTAGTTATAGACCGAGCCTTCAAACAGGATGTCGCCTTCCCAGAGCTGGTAGAGCGATTGTCGCTCTATGTCATACGCCGCCCAGATACCTGGCGCAAGCGCAAACTCCAGCACACGCGGTCTGCCGTCGAGGTTGCCGCGCATCACCCAGGGTGCATGTCCGCGGCCTTCGATCAACTCGCGGCCGTAGGAGGGGTCAGACACTGCTGAAGAGTCGACGCCGTACAGCTCGGTTTTAATAGTTGAAATTACCGCGGGCAGTCCGTCGCGCTTGCCCAGATCTATCAGGAATTCGATATCTGCTCTGGAAGCGAGGTCCTGCTGCATGGCGATGCCGATTGCGATAACTGTGACCAGTGCCAGAACGAGGGGCAGTGCGAGTAGTGCAACAACGATTTTTTTCATTTATTTTCCAGTTTGTTGGCGAGGGTATAGATTTCAGGCACTTGTGGGCCGCATATGATATACACGACAGCGCTGTGTGCAAGCGGTAGACTGCGGCCTGATCCGGGCGGCTTCCGGCAGTGTATTCGCATCTGCAACGTATGCGCTGCCTTGCGCACGGTGATTTTGCCTATCAAGCGGATGACTCGGCGAGCTCTGTCAGTTGTCCCCCGCTCAAATAGGCGGGAAACCCCGCTGGAGTGAAACCGAAGTCTGCCTATCTGGTATACACATGAAAAATCGTGCCAGCTGCGTGCCTTGCGCGCGCGTATCTGGTATATACCAGCGTCAATATCACTCTCTTAATTCCCTCCATTTCCGGGACCGTAATCATGACGCAAGATATTCAACGTTATACACCGAAGCAGGAAAAATTTGGCAGCTGGGTTATCAGCAAGGTCGGACGCTGGCAAACCACTGTCTATGAATTGACCGGTGGCCGTCTGTGGAACACATTTCTGGGAGGGCCGGTAGCCATCCTGACGACCGTCGGGCGCAAATCCGGTCTTGTGCGCAAGGTACCTCTGCTGTTTTTGAAGCACGGTGATGAGGTGGTAATGACGGCCTCCAAGGGCGGCATGTCAAAACTCCCTGTCTGGTATCACAACGTAGTGGCAGCGGACACGTCAGATATACAGATCGGCAATGTGAAAAAGACCTATCGTATGCGTGAGGCCAATGCCGAGGAAGAAGCTCTGTTGTGGCCTAAACTGGAAGAGATGTATCCCGATTACAAAGAGTATCGCGCGCGTACCGAAGGCGTGCGCAGTATTCCTGTGCTGATTTTTTCCCCGGTATGAGCGCGACACTGACGCCTGGGCGCTATCGGCATTTCAAGGGTGGTGAGTACACCGTGCACGGTGTCGCCACGCATTCCGAGACGCGCGAGCCAATGGTTGTGTATACTCCACTTTACGGGGATGGTGGATTGTGGGTCCGGCCGCTACCAATGTTTTTGGAAACGGTGGAACACAACGGAGTTACTCAGCCCCGCTTTACCTTTATTGACTAAATCTTAATTGACCAGGTGCGTACTGATTTCCAGCCTGTACAAGGAGTCGCGCAATGACATCATTCCAATGGACGCAACGCTACGGCTCCATTGCTCTTGTGACCGGGGCCTCGTCCGGTATAGGTGAGCAGTTTGCTTATCAATTGGCAGAGAAAGGGTTCGATCTCCTATTAACTGCCCGCCGTGAAGTTTTACTACAGCCTTTGAAAGACAAGCTGGAACGTACCTACGGTGTGAGTGTCACCTGTATTGTGTGCGACCTGAGCGATCCGGCGAAAGTGGATTCCCTGATAGAACAGCTGCTACCCATGGATATTGGGCTAGTGATCAGCAATGCGGGGTACGGAGTATTGAAAGGTGCCTATTTATCCACCGAGCTTGCGGCACTGGAGGCTATGTATCGCGTCAACAGCCTGGCTCCGGCGCGTATTGCACATGCCTTGCTCCCCGCTATGGTTGTAAAAGGCCGCGGCGGCTTCATCTTCACCGGCTCTATTGAGGGTGACGCGGTGTTTCCCTGGTCAGCCGGTTATGCCGCCTCCAAAGCATTTCTGCACAGTCTGGTGCAGGCGCTGTGGTATGAGGTAAAAGGTAGTGGGGTTGATATTCTGCTGCTGGCGCCCGGCGCCACCGATACCGAGGCGCCCCTCAAGCAGGGTATCAGTCGAGATAAGCTGGTGGGTCTGATGAGTCCAGCCACTGTGGCACAGCAGGCACTCGCTCAGCTGGGTGCGCGGCCACACTTCACGCCCGCCTTGCGCAACAGGTTGCTTGTCGGCCTCCTGCGCTGGTTGCCGCGAAAGCTGGCGATTTCTATGGCGGGATATGGCATGCAGCAGACAATGGATAAATCCAGCTAATTCCAGGTAAGCCCAGTGCAGCGATGCGCTGGCTCTGAGTAAATCGATTGTGCAAGTCTGTTGTATCCCCGCATTACTGCGCAGGTTCTAGGCGTTTTGCCGGTGCTGAACTGATCCGTCTGGCGCATGCGTGCGTACTGTAAGCAGTGAATTATTGATACCCTTTTTGCCTTCCTCCCGGCCCAGGCTACTTAGCGTCAGCGCTTCAAGGCTAAGCCCGCGCGGTCTGGAGTCGTCGGCCACACCTTTTTAATCTGGAGAGTCAGCATGCAAGAATCAGCCAACACCTGCGCAAGCGCGGGGCGCGCAAGCAAAGCCTTTAGCAGGCTTGAGCAATCTGTTTTTCGTGCCCTCAATGCGGTGGTGGAGCCATCGGTGCGCCTGGGCATCGGCTCGCCAACGTTGACGCCAGCCAGTCTGATCGTGCTGGAGACAGTAGGGTTCAAAAGTGGTGCGCGGCGCCGGACCCCTCTGTGGAGCATACGGCTTGGGCGCTACCGTCTAATCAGTACCGCGCGTGGCAATCGTTCATTCTGGGTTAAGAACTTACTGAAAAAGCCTGACACGAGCTATTACCTCGGAGGTCGCCGCCGCAAGTCACACGCCATTGTTATCGCAGAGGGAGCATCTAGTGCGCCTTTGGTTGAGCTGTCGCCAGGGCTGCGTCGACTGACAAAACTTATCACCCGATACGCGCCAAGTGGCTGGACTTTCGCCATTCTGGCACCGACTACTCATTGAAGCAGAAGGGCTGCTCCAGCAAATAAAGTGATCCAGAGCGGATTTGTCATCGTATACAGTTTCAATACAGTCGAATGGACTATGGGAGAAAAGTGATGATAGAACGTAATCTGGGTAATATTGAGCGAGTGGTAAGGTTTGTTATCGGCGTGGTTTTCGCGGTCTGGGCTTTTTCGCAGCCTGCGATGAACGTGATTGAATGGTTTGTTACATTCGTGTCGCTCGCTCTCATTCTAAATGGCATCTTCTCGCGTTGTTACATCTGGTTCCTGCTGGACATAGACACCAGCGAAGCGCGTAAAGCTACACCCTCCACCACGATCTGCTAGGATCACTGGACGGTGTGACAAAAGAGGGCGCGCTGCAAGCGAGGCTGAGGCAGGTGCCCAGGTGGGAGACAATGTGTTGAATTCAAATGCAGTAAAACCCACAACCGAATATCAGAAAAACCCTAACCCGCAGGGTAAGGGCGTCGTGCCAGTCCTAAGGGACTGGGCGACAATGCAACTCGGCACGTCGATTGTCAAAGCGCCCGACACACTGCTGCGCGACTATTGCATATCCTCTCTCGTGCTGGCGGCCAATTTCGGCTTTAAACCTGTTGTCGGAAAAACCTATTTTCTTTACGCAAGAGAAAGCGACTGGATGATGTCGCTGATAGCGCCGCATGAGTGGGGTGCGCGCGAGCCGGGCGCATTTTTGAGCTGTTGTCGTCTGCGCACCGATATGACCTGGGAAATCGACACAGACCGAGAGCGCAAGGCAGATGAGCTGGCGCTGGAAAGAGCGCAGGCGTTTGTCCGAGGGTTTGTCGATGCGCTGGCGGAGCAGGGCGCGATTGACCAGCACCTGCCGTTTTACGTGAAGGAACTTCCCTACTATCAGAGGTTGCTGGCCACTGCGCTGGCTGCCTCCTTGCAGCGATCTATGCCAGCCAGCGGGGTGGATGTGCGCGCGCTGCTGGGGAGGGCAGGGCAATGGCTACTGTCTGTTGAGGAATAGATCGCAGGCTGGGTAGCCAGTTGTTGCACAAGGAAAAGGCTTGCAGCAGCGGCGCTGCTGTGTAAGTGCGGCGAGAGGGGGCTTGCGGTGACGAGGACCGGCCAGTGCGAAAACCGGTCCCCGGTGATTACTCTTCTGAAGGCTGTTTGACGATGACCAACACCAGATTACCAACACGCCAGCCAAACTTACTCATGCTCGACTCGTTGATCAGGACATCAGGCGAAACCAGATACATTCTGTCATCAACGCGCACGTCGACTTTGCCACCGCGATAGTCCAGGCGCAGGATATAGTCCAGAAACAGGCTGTTGCCCGCCTGCTGTAACCTTCCCTCCCCAACGACATCACCCGCTGTGCCAGTGTAGCGCCCCGGGCCATCAGCTTTCAGTGTCCATATCCGTTGCTGTTTTTCGCCATCATCAAACACAAAGTCTTCTACCAACGTACCTACGCCATCATCCCAGTGTGCGGCGATATCTGCGTTAAAAGTACGAATCACCTTGCCGCTGCGATCCTTGACGACGCCGTGGGCAGTGAGTTCTCCGTCAAAGAATTGTTCGATATCCAGCAATGGCCGGGCATCGGCGTAATCGGTGACGTCGACCTGGGTGCAGGCCGTCAGAATGGTCAGCAGTACTGCTGCAAGTAATGTGCGAATCATTGTCATTCTCCAAGTTGTGTCAGGTGAATACGTGCTCGGGGAATATTCCGATCATTTTGAGCTGATATTAGTGGCGGGAACAATCCAAATTGGATTCGTCGGCGTATTTATTGGCATGTACTCTTATCAGTCAGGCACGTTCTCTCGACCCCGACGGTTTTTTTCAGGCGGTAACCGCCGGGCCGCGGTGTTCCGTTGGTCGATGTACTACCTCCGGATGGCATTGGCGCTGTGTACTCTATTCGTACTGATGCACAAGGCCCACGCAGGTGCTCTCTTTGCCCAAACGATAGGCCAGGCCTATGATCAGGAAAGTAATGAACTCCTGTACAGTGAAGTCCATTGTGTCAGCCAGGATGCGCTGGCGCGTGAGGTCGTTTACCGCGATTCACAGGAGCAACTTGTCGCTTATAAAGTGCTGAACTATACAACGGGTTCACTGACGCCTTCGTTTGTGCAAGACAATGTGGCTTCGAATGATGTCGTTGCAGTTCAGCTGGAGCAGGGCGGGATCATTCTGACAACCACAGCGGGTGAAAGTGCGCCGGAGATGGTAGCCTTGAAGCCCGGTGGTGACTACCCCGTTGTCGTCGATGCCGGTTTCGATGCCTTCGTGAGGCAAAACTGGGATAGCCTGATTGCCGGAGAGAGCATGCGTTTTCAGTTTCCCGTGGCTGCCCGCGAAGCATTGGTGACATTGAGTATAGAAAGTACGCCTTGCAGTTATGCTACTGGCACAGATCAGTGTTTTCGGCTGGAGCCTGATAACTGGCTATTCCGAATGCTGGCGGATCACATTGAGCTGGGCTACGACGCCGATTTACAGCGTCTGGCGCGGTTTCGTGGCGTGTCCAATATCAGCGATGGCTCAGACTCAGGCTTGGCGGTGGACATTCATTACAGATACTATGATCTGGCTGACCTGCAATGCGATAGACCATAAAGTGCCGCGTTTTCCTCAGGAGATAAGAAGTTATGGCCACCACCCTTAAAGGCCCCTGGAAAAGAGATCAGGTCGACCATTTTCTCACCAACAGCCAATTCCCTCTGCGACTGGCCTGTGTCGCCGAGGACGGCTTTCCGCGTGTAGTTTCAGTTTGGTATGGCTATGACGGCAGTCGCTTGCGCTGTGTATCACACCGGTCCTCCAAGTTGGTTAACTTGCTGCAACGCTGTGACAGGGTCGGCTTTGAGCTGGCGCCTAACGAACCGCCTTACCACGGTGTGCGCGGGCAGGGTATTGCCCGGCTCGATGCGGATGCAGACGGCGAGGTGTTAGGGCAGATGCTGAAACGGTATCTGGGCGGTACAGAATCAAAGCTGGGGGAGTGGTTGTTATCGCGTTCTGATGACGAGGTGCTCATCACGATTGAACCCTTGCGGTTCTTCAGCTGGGACTACCGGGAGCGGATGGCCGACGCATAGTATCCTTGTGCAGGTAGTTGAGAGTGCCGGTGAGTAGCGGGCCTGCCAGTGAAGACAGTTTGAAACAGGCCAGTGCATCGGCTCGAGTCACACCGGGGTTGATAAGGGCGACCGGCTTGCCGAGTTCAGCTGCCAGGCGGCAAAAGCGGAAACCGGAAAAAACCATCAACGAACTGCCGATTGCCAGTAAAGCATCCGCTCGCGCCAGTGCCTCGTGACAGCTGGCCACATTTTCCCGGGGTACGGAGCCGCCAAAAAACACCACGTCCGGTTTCAGGTCACCACCGCACAGCGGGCAAAGCGGCAGCACCAAGTGATCCAGTAGCGCATCCGGTGTCTCCATGTCGCCATCGGGCCGCGGTTGATGGCCTGCGGGTGTGGGCCATACATTGTCACCAGCCAGTTGCTCCTGGATGCTCTCCCTGCAGTGTATTGCACCGCAGGTAAGGCAGCGAACGCGACCGACTGCGCCGTGAAGGTCGAGTACGTTGCGGCTCCCCGCTCGCTGGTGAAGGCTGTCCACATTCTGGGTGATTAACAGTTCAATACGGCCCTGCGCTTCCAGTGAAGCCAGCGCGTGGTGCGCCGGATTGGGCAGTGCATCGCGAATAAGCGGCCAGCCATACCAGGAGCGAGCCCAGTAGCGCCGCCGCGTCTGTTCGTCTATCAGGAAAGCCTGCTCCTGAATCGGGCTGCGGTGCTGCCATGCACCGTGTCGATCCCGGTAAGTGGGTATGCCCGATGGCGCACTGATACCTGCGCCGGTCAGTACTACCAGGCGGGGGTGGTCGACAAAAAAGTTCGCCAGCTTCTCGATGTCTTGCTGCAGAGTGTTCACAGAATAAGTATACGGGGCTGTGCTGCGAATGGATGTAGCCACGACAAGTGATCTAATACTATTTCCGTGCGTATATTACTACGCAACTCAAAGGAAAAATGGTTATGCAGATTTTGCTTACCGGCGCTACAGGGTTTATTGGTGCGGCGCTCTCGCAGGCGCTTCTGGCCGATGGCAACAACCTTATTATTCTCAGTCGGCGCGCGTACACCGATCGTCCGCGTTGTCGATATATTCAATCACTGGACGAAATAGCCGGGCGCACCAGGCTCGATGCGATCATCAACCTGGCGGGTGCCTCTCTCGCCGCCAAGCGCTGGAGCGCGGCATACAAGCGCGAGATCGTCGCAAGTCGACTCGATCTTACCCGGCATTTACTCGCCCTGTGCCGCCGTCTTGAACACTGTCCGCCGGTACTGCTCAGTGCCAGTGCTATCGGGTATTACGGTCATCATGGCGACGACGTCCTGACAGAGACCTCGCCGGTCGAGCCCGGTTTTGCCCAAACCCTGTGCAGTGATTGGGAGTCTCTGGCCTTGCAGGCAGAATCGCTGGGCATGCGTGTTTGTCTGCTTCGTCTGGGTGTCGTGCTCGACAGCGACGGGGGCGCGCTGTCGCAAATGTCGAAATCGTTTAGCGTCGGTGTCGCCAGTTGGCTGGGTTCTGGACTTCAGTGGCTGAGTTGGGTGCATCGCAAGGATGTTGTTCGCGCTCTGCTGTTCCTGCTCGACCGGGAGGATTTGCACGGCCCATTCAATATAACCAGTCCCGCGCCGATAACCAGTCGCGAATTTGCCGCGGCGCTGGCGTGCCACTACCGCACCTTCATTCGGGCCGCAGTGCCCGCTCCTGTTATTCGTTTACTGGTTGGTGACATGGCGCAGGAGTTGTTACTCAACGGGCAGCGCGTAGTGCCACAGCGCCTGCAGGCAGCTGGCTTTGAGTTTTTCTATCCCGCTATAGAGTCTGCGCTGGACGAGATCTATGCCGATCAAACTACATTGCGTACCCGCAATTCTTCGGGATAGGGGTCGAGAAACACCTGCCCATCGATATAGGCGTTGGGATTGTCAGAGAAGTGGTGCTTGAGCAGGGTGACCGGCACAACGAGCGGCACCTGACCTGTGCGGTAGTCTTCTATCAGTGCCGCCAGGCGCTGTCGCTGTGCGGTGGTAATGGTGCGTTTCAGGTAGCCGGCAAGGTGAAACAGCACATTGCTGTGGCTGCGTCGAGTGGCGCGGTGGGTGAGGGCTGCCATCAGTTCATGAATGAACTGAGTCGCCAGCTCTTGCAGTGACAGTTGGCTGGCATTGGCCACCAGCGGCCCCAGTGATTTATAGCTCGGCACATGATGCGCCATCACCAGATACTTATAGCGTGTGTAGAACGCGATCAGGCGATGAGCGGTCAAACCCTCGCCCATGAGCAGTTTCCAGTCGTGATAGGCGCAGGCTCGGGTCACGAAACTCTCTCTAAGCCCCGGATCATTGAGGCGTCCATCGTCTTCCAGTGGCAGTAGTGGGTCGGCCAATGCGAGGGCGTCGGCAAAAACCCCGTTCTGGTCTGAAGCGAGGTGCTGGCCGTCCTGTGAGTAGCGCTTGACTCGGCCATAGCCACAGCTTGGGCTGCCTTTGACCAGTATGTATCCACACAACGAAGGAGCCTGCTGTAGCACCTGTTGAGCATAGTCTGCGATGGCATCGGTGTAATCGTGCGTCTGTGTCTTAACATCGACAATGCGTACGGCGTCTTCGTCGCCTACCAATCGGATAGGTGGTCGTGGTACGCCCAGCCCGATAGCCATTTCCGGGCAAAACGCCCGCGTGTCGAAATGCTCGCTGATGCCGCGCACAAACTCGTTGGGTTTCTTGGTTTCGCCGTTGTAGCGTACCGGGTTTCCGGCGAGGCAGGAACCAATCCCCAGCAGGGGCTTCTGTGTCGTCTTACTGTCGCTGTCTGTCATGCTCAACCCCTGTTATCTCCTCTACGGTAACGCTGAAGCGTGCGCACGGCAACTGTTTGAGAGAACTGGCCCCGGTGCTTTTTAGCGGCAAACCTGTGGGCATCACTGCGCGGGTGCGATAGCGGCTACCGGTAATATGTACGTTAGTCCACTGATGTGCCAGCTCTGAGTTTGGCATAGTATTAACGTGTGACAAGGATGTTGGATTGGGAGTTGGAACAGCTCTGGTGCCGAACAGTTGGTTGCCTCACCATCGCGGGAACTGGCCGCGGCGCAAGGAGCAAATAGAATAGAGGGCTGGTGCGGTGATGTCGGGATGCACGAAGTCACACCCGGTATGGCTGGCAGGTAATACAGACCCTCATCGGTGAAAGAGGCAAGCGTATGTTCTCTGTGATGATAGAGTTTGCAGTGTTCTTTCTTTTGTTGTTTTTTCTACTGCCCTCACTACTCATTTTTTTAATGATAGTGCGTGAGGTAATCCTGCAGGCCCGTAAACAGGCAGGATGGCAGAAGAACGCGAGCGCGGATCTGCTCAGCTAGCGCACCGCTGAACAACGCAGCGATGTTTTAGCGAGAGTCGATACTCGCCAGGGCGTTTTTTACACGCGGCGTCCGGTTGTTGCCGCGCGGTAAGTCAGCCGGGGTTTAACACGCCCAGGGATATTTCGCTTCGCCTTTGTGTGGCGCAATGGCCGCATGGTTCCTTCTTTGGGGAGATCGCCTCAGGCGACGATATCGCCCATTTTCCGAAAGTAGCTCACTGCCTCCGGCGGCAGCACAGGCGGTTCCTTGCCCACGGCGTAACAGCCCAGTATGACCTCGGCTGAACGCTCTATGATTTCTACCATATCGGCAGCGCGGCGCAGGTTGCGACCGGCAACAATAATGCCGTGATTTATCATCAGCACAGCCCATTCATCCTCCATAGCTTCGGCTACCGCATCGGCCAGTTCCGGTGTGCCGGGCATAAGGAAGGGAACGCGTGGGATATTCCCGAAGAATGCAGCTTCTGTCGATATCGGCAGGAAGGGCAGGTGGCAATTGGCCAGGATGGTTGCATTGGGTGCATGCGCGTGGATTACCGCATTGGCCTGTGGTTTTTTCTCCAGAATACGCGTGTGCATGCACCATTCGCTGGAGGGAGAGCGCGCACCGGTAACGAGGTTCTCCCCGCGGAGGTTGATGCGGACCATCAACTCCGGGCGCAGGTCGCCTTTGAACAGCCGACTGGGGGTAATCCATATTTCACGCTCAGCGCCAGGTACACGTACACTGATATTTCCGCCGGTAGCGGTGATTACCTGGGATGCGTAAAGCTCCTCCATGATCGCAACCAGTTCCCTGCGGATATCGTCTGCGCCATCCTTCTGGGCTGAGGCAGTGATATCAACGGGAGGCGGCACGCCACTCAGGTCGCCGGGGTCACCTACTGCATTTCTAGCGGCCCTGTAGATGCGTTCCATATCCGCTTGAATGTGCTGAATTGTCATGGCCTTGGCCGCATCGCCTATAAAGGAGAGCTCGCCGTTCATCGCGCATTCCATCGCGTCCACGGTGCCATTGAACATGCCATCAAGAATTTCGCCGCGCATTTGCAGTTGCACTTCGGCGTTGCGCGGCGCCGGTCCCAGCGCACTGATGACGCGCCCCTGTAGCAGGGCGAGGTGAAATTCCAGCCCCAGATCGTGGGCGGTAAACTGCAGCGTGACATCCTGGTCAGCACTGAAAGAGTTGAGAGCGGGGTCTGCCGCCATAGCGGCGCAGAATTTTTCCAGTATGGACGACATTCTGTCTATCACTGCCGCCGGGATCGTCGCCGGAGCCTCCGCCGCCACTTTCGACACACCCTGTTCGGGCGCCGCAGGTGTCGCCGCCTGCGCATCGCGCTGTAGATCGCTGACCGCCGGGCCAGTTCTACTGGTAAGCCTGGCCAGCTCTGCCTCGTCAGGTTGGGGTTTGTCCCCGTGCCAGTCAAACGTGGCGAGCACCTGTGGATTGAGCACATTACAAGGGACCTCGCCGCGCAATAATTGCAGCAGTGCAGCCGTTATACTTTCGCCCTGATGGTCAGCGACCTCCGCTGTATTGCCGGCACAGTGGGGAGTGGTAATCACTGCCGGGTGTTGCACCAGCGGGTGGTCGAAACCGGGAGGTTCCACCGCAAAAGTGTCCAGTGCGGCGCCGCCGAGGTGGCCGCTCTGGAGGGCGTCGACCAACGCCTGCTCATCGATCAGCGCGGCGCGCGCGGTATTAATGAAAAACGCACCGGGTTTCATTCTGTCAAACTGCGCTGACCCGATCATACCGGCCGTGTCAGGCGTTACCGCCGCGTGCAAACTGACAACGTCGCTTTGTTGCAACAGCGTGTCGAGATCGGTGAGACGACAACCGGCCAGCGCTGCCTGTTCCGGGGTGGCGAAAGGGTCTGCCACAAGTATTTCCACCTCGAAACCGGCGAGGCGTCGGGCGACCGCGCGTCCGACCGAACCCAGGCCTACCAGGCCGATAGTCTTGCGCCAGAGTTCCCGCCCCTGCAATTGGTTGAAAGCCTGCCCCATTTTTCCCATATTGCCAGCGGTGCACTGGGCCTGTTGCAGAAATTCTGCGGCGGCGGGTAATTTACGTGCGAGGCTGATGATGAATGCGACGGTGAGGTCGGCGACGGCTTTTGCATTGCGCCCAGGCGCAAACAGTACGGGGATCCCAAAGGCGGTGCAGGCTTGAACATCGACGTTTACTGCATCGCCGCGACAGGCTGCTACCACACGTAAATCGGGCAGCTGTCGCAGTGCATTGAC
Source organism: Halioglobus japonicus (assembly GCA_902705825.1). GTDB lineage: Bacteria > Pseudomonadota > Gammaproteobacteria > Pseudomonadales > Halieaceae > Marimicrobium. The sequence goes on from CACSIL010000050.1 coordinate 193,956, forward strand.
ATCAACCACATCGACCTCAGTAACGAAAATTTGCACGCCCTGCAGGGCTTTCACCAGATCTGGCCCGGTGAGCAGGCGTTTGATGTCGCGAAAACTCGCGTAGTCCACTGCCATATGCTCGCGCAGACTGGCCAGTGAATCAGCGTCAAATGCAGCGGATACCAGTGCCCGTAACCCGGTACCAGAAGCGATGCTGATGGCACTTGTCTGCTCCGGCTCTTTTATCACTCGCGGCAAAAGGTGATCAACAGCTGTGGGCACGGTGGCGGTTTCGGCGCGGTCGCGAAACTGCGACCAACTGCTGTACAGCTGGTCGTTGACAGCCGCGTGTTCGTTTTGTATTTCAAAGCGGTTGCGAGTGTTGCACAGGGCTTTGCAGGCGCTGCCAAAGTCGGCAAAGGCGCCACTTGCCACTGCGGCGCAGATGGCTGCGCCCAGCGCCGAAGTCTGGTGGGATTGTGCAACCAACACCGGGCGAGCACTGATATTTGCCAGTAGTTGGCTGAACACGTTGCTGCGTGAAATCCCGCCGCAGAGCGTAATAGGGCCGGTTTTGTCGTCGCTTGAATCAGGGGCGAGCACTGTATTCAATTGTTCGATATTGGCGCGGACACCGCAGGCGCAGCCCTCGACAAATGCGCGCGCCAGATGACGACGTGGTGCATCACCTGCACCAGCCATATAGCTCAACGTAAGGTGCCCCATAGGCATTGTCGGGGCGCGCATGTTCATCACCTCAGCGCCCATCGTCGATAGCATGCCCGCAGCGCCGGGCTCTGATTCCGCGGCTTCGGCGAATAATCGCAATTCCGGTTCAGGCGCATCGGGGTACAGCATTGCAGCCATCAAGCTGAGTGAGTAGCCCATACCGCCGGCATTGCTTTCCAGCACCCAGCGGTCAGGTACGATGTGATAGCTGCACAGCGATTTGCCCGTAGCATCCAGGGCCGGTTGTGCCAGTACAGCCTGTACCGGTGCCGTGGTTCCCGCGACGACGGCCACCTCGCCCGGTGTTGTGACACCGCCGCCAAGCAAGCTGCACTGGGTGTCGGCGCCGCCCATTGCGACCGTGGTGTCAACGCTTAATCCCAGATGTGCGGCGGCCTCATCAGTGAGGGTGCCCATGGTGCAGCCGGCATCGATCACTGGCGGGAAATAGGCGCGCGACAGTCCTAGCTTGTCAACGAGGGGCCAACACCATTCCTTGCCGTCGAGCTTGAACAGACCGCTGGCGCTGGCCTGTGTTGCATCGATGGCGCGTACACCGCAGAGGCGGAAGTTCAGCCACTCGCCCAGCCCAAACACCGTATCGACGTGTTTGAAAATTTCGGGCTGTTGCGCCTGCAGCCACAGCAGGCGTGCCGATGTGTGCAGGGGCAGGGGCCATGAGCCTGTTTCCTGCAGTACTTCCTCACCCATTTTTGCAACAATGTCGAAATAGTCTGCGACTGCGCGGGCATCCCGATTGTCGACTGCGAGCAGGCTCTCGCCGGCAGCGTCGAGCACAACCGTGCTGAAACGCATTGCAGAGACGGCAATGGCGGCCACGTCAGATGGGTTAAGTTGTGCTTGATGTAATGCGTCGCGGCAGATCTGGCCGACAATATCCCAAACGCTGACCAGATCTATATCGTAACCGGTGCCCATCGTGCCGGGCGCTGTGGGGAACTCCCAGCTGCCCTGGGCGCTGATCAGGGCGCCCGATAAGCGGTTGACCAGCACGCAGCGCGCGCCGCTGCCGCCGAGATCTATCCCCAATAACCACGCTTTATCCATCAATCGAGTCCCGATGAGTACTTGCCAGAGGCGGCAATACTATCACCCGCCCCCGGTCTGCAGCAGACTTCTCTGAGGGCGGTATGAAGAGCGTGCAGTATCTGGGCGGGGACGTCGTTGTGCTGCGCACTGCGGATGTGCTGAACGGAGTGTTCGGCCCTACTTCGGAGCGGTGATGGCGGCCTTGACCTTGTCCATATCAACCGCGTCAGCAGCCTTGGTTTTGTCGACCGAATCCAGGGCCTTCTTATAGTCAATGTCTCCTCCGCTGACGGCTTCTGTCATTTTCTGCGTATCAACCGCGTCAGCAGCTTTCTTGGTGTCAACAGCATCTGCCAGTTTGCCGAAGTCCTGTGCGATAGCAGGAAGCCCCAAGGTCAGTGCGGCAACTACAGTGCCAAGTTTGATGATGTTCATATACTTACTCCCTTTTCGGTTTGTCGTTAGCGACAGGCCACAGCACCCGCTTGGCGGCGTTGCAAAGGTGCCGCGCGCCCTGCGTGGCGAGTTTGGATTGCGACTGGCACTGTAGCACTAGCCCGTCGAGCAAGGCCAGTCTGGATGTCATCTACCCGCTGGTCACCAGGAATCCGGAAGCACGGGAAGTTTGCACTCGCGCCCCGCCGTGGCCGCCATTTGTGGACTGAGTCGTAAGTTACCGAAAAATAGAGCTAAAATCGGCTGTACTGTTGTTTCAACTTGATTATTCCAGAGCGTATGATATGAGAGGGTCTGCCAACCGGTTGGTTAGGGCCGGATTGAACACATTAGAGATTTGAGTAGCCTAGAATGGATAAAAATACAGAGCTTCCGTTAACGCCGACGACCAAGTGTATTGTAAAGCTGGGAGAGCAGGGGGTACACCTGCACAGCCCCTACGGTGCGTCAGTCTACAAGCTGCAATTCCACGAGTTGGTGGCGCTGTTTGAATTGCAGTATGGGGGCTACACCGATATGGCTGAGGTGGCGGCTATCGTCGCCACGAAAACAGGTACTCCGAAAGCGAGCACAGTAGAGTTTATCAAATCTCTCATTCGCCGTGGCCGAGTTCGCCGTCGGGAGCACCGTGTCCCGTTAGCGAGATTACGGCCACCTAAAACACCCGCCGGTTCCAGTCTCCCGGATTTTGATAAGGGATTGGTCGCATTGAAAATCCCACAAACCCTGAGAATTGGTGAAGGCAAGTTCCAGTTAGTGGATCACGATGGTCATTTAATAGTGGGTCTCACTGCCGCAGAATTAATAGCGGTGGGAGAGTTTGTCAGGCCGACCGCGCTCTCAGAAGGCCTGGAACGCCAGCGTAGCTTGCTCAAGGGCCATGCACTGGAGAAGGACAGACTGCTCGAAGTACTGTCGAAACTGTACGCGGCTGGTTTATTGTCGATAGCTGAGCCAACTGTCGTCAGCGCAAAAGAGACACTGGGCTATCGACAGACCTTGAAAGCGAATATCGCGCGCCAGGCCGCAGAACTGGATAAGAAGGAATCCTTACGCCAGCAGCAAACAGGTGTGTATAGAACCAAGGTGATACCGGTAGCCTTTGGTGATTCCGTTCCCGCGGCACTGGGCCTGATTATGGCCTACAGTAAGGCCTATAACGGGGGCTGCCTGGAAGAATTTTATGATTTTCGCCTCGACTGGATATGGGATGAGGAACGCACTGCGGGTTTTACCGCCAAGCCGGCCATTTACCTGTTTTCAAACTATCTCTGGACACATGGGAATAGCATCGCTGTATCCGAGACGGTCAAGCGACTGAGCCCGGATAGCATAACCATACACGGTGGGCCGGACACGCCCAAGTATGCACAGGACGCAGAAGACTATTTCGCCAAGTTTCCCCATGTCGATATCATTATCCGCGGTGAAGGTGAGGCCACTTGTGCGGATACGCTGGACAAGCTGCGCAGTGTTGTCGGCCAGCACAATCCCGATCTATCCGTACTAGAGGGCGTTGCTGGAATCACCTACCGGTATCGTGGCGAAATCATCCGCAATCCTGATCGCGAGCGTATCGCGGATCTTGATACGATACCCTCGCCTTATTTGACAGGTCTGTTCGAAGCCTTTCGAGGAGTGCCCCAGATACATGTGACACTGGAGACAAACCGGGGCTGTCCTTACGGCTGTACTTTCTGTGATTGGGGCAGTGCCACCACCAGTAAAATTCGAAAGTTTGATCTGGATCGGGTGTTCGGTGAGCTGGAATGGTGTTCTGATATGAAAGTCGTGTCAGTGTCCCAGTGCGACGCCAATTTTGGTATTTTTGAGCGCGACGTGGAGATCGCAGAACGGGTTGCCGAGCTCAAGGGTACGACAGGCTTTCCGCAGACCTTCGGCGGCAGTTACGCAAAAAACTCCACCAAATACCTGCAAAAAATTATCAAGGTGCTGGCCGATGCCGGCATTCTGGCGCAGGGCGTGCTATCGCTGCAGACAATGGACGACAGTACGCTCAGCGTCATCAATCGCTCCAATATTAAGGTCGCCAAATACGACGCACTTGCGAACGAAATGCGCAATTCGAATTTGCAATTGTCTGTCGAACTGATGATGGGGCTTCCCGGTGCTACCCTGGAGAGCTTTATCGAAGATCTGCAGCAATGCATAGACCGGGAGATACCGGCGCGTGTCAATCACACCACCATGCTGGTCAACAGCCCGATGAACAGCCCTGATTATCGGGAGGAGCATCAGATCAAAACCGGCACAGAACTCGGGCCGGGTAAGATGCCGGTGCTGGTATCAACGAGAACGTATACCAGGGATGATCTGGCGACGATGATAGCGCTGAAGAATATTTATCTGGTGCTCGATACCTTTGGAGTAATGAGGTTGTGTTCCCGTTTTGTTCGCCAACAAGTGGGCATGACAGAGATGGAATTCTATCGGTTACTGCTGACGAAGACGGGGTCTGGTGGGAGGGAGCGCGTGTGGCCGATGCTCAACACACTGGTGAACTATGGCCATGATCTTATGGCGCCGGCGTATAGCTGGGCGCTGGTTTTTAAGGAACTGCGCAATTTCCTAATCAAGAAGTGCGAAGTGCAGGATGATACTGCACTGCAGTCTATTCTTGCCGCCCAGCATGCATTACTGCCCGCGCATGGCCGGGTCTTTCCCCATGTGGTAGAACTGCCACACGACGTGGTCGCCTGGCACGCCCAGATGCTGTCTGTGAAAGGTGAAGGACACTGGAAGGACTGGCAGTCCATTGTGCCTCCGCTCTCCAGTTTTGGGCCGGGCCGTCTTGAGGTCAACGATGTGAACGGTTCTGTAACGAAACTGCTGGGGTGTGACATAGAGATCAGTTCCGGAGGCGGGAACTGGGATATGGTCTCTGGCATTGCGCGGGCCAGGGTGGATATGCAGCATGTGGCCTCGGGCTTGTCAGGGGATATTATTCACGTCGCATAAGGCGGTCTGTTTACGCTTTTGCGCCTTTACGCCGATAAGCCTATGCACTTCTCCAAACCGCACACAGCATCCTATTACGCTGCAACTCGCAACGAGATTGCAGCGTTTCCAGTACTCGGCGATGAGGTGCGCTGCGACGTGTGTGTCGTTGGCGCAGGTTTTACCGGCATCGCCACAGCTCTCACTCTGGCCGAGCGCGGCTACAATGTCACGGTTCTGGAGCAAAACAAAGTGGGCTGGGGAGCGTCCGGCCGCAACGGTGGGCAGATGCTCGGAGGTATCCCCGGTGAGGCAAGGCTGGATAAAGTCTGGGGGAATACCCATGCCGACTTCCTGTTTGAGCTGGGGTATTGCGGTCACGACATTATTGCGCGGCGCGTGCACCAATACGGTATCGATTGTGACCTGCGCTACGGTGCGATCGATGTGGCGTTGCGGTCGCGTCAGGTGGAACAGCAAAAGCGCATGCATGAAGCACTCTGCGCACGGGGTATGGAAAATCAGTCGCGTCTGGTATCGGCTGACGATTTGCGTGAATTGCTGGGAACAGACAAATACCTCGGTGGCCTGATAAACATGCGTAACGGGCATCTGCATCCACTCAATCTGTGCCTGGGTGAAGCGCGGGCTGCTGCTGGTCTCGGTGTTTCCATTTATGAAGGCAGCGAGGTAACGGGCATTGAACACGGAGACAGCGTACGGGTTCGAACTCGCCACGGTGCGGTGCGCGCAGACAATGTCGTGCTGGCAGGAAACGCGTACCAGCACCTTGAACCGTCAGTACTGACTGGGCTGGTTTTTCCCGCTGGCAGTTATATTGTCGCCACCGAGCCGCTGAGCCCTGAGGAAGTCGCGCAAATCAATCCACAGTCTCTCGCGGTATGTGACATGAACGAAGTACCCGATTACTTCCGGCTTTCAGCTGAGAACCGACTGCTGTTTGGTGGGCGCTGTAACTATTCCGGTCGAGAGCCCCGCGACATCGAGAAAGTTATGTTGCCGCGCCTGCGTGAAATATACCCGCAACTGGCACACAAGCGCGTGGATTATGCCTGGGGCGGAAAAATTGGCATTGTGGTCAATCGCGTGCCGCTGATGGGCCGCATAGGCACTAACGTTTTTTATGCGCTGGGCTACAGCGGACACGGTGTGAGTTTGAGTCATGCCTTCGGCGAGGTGCTGGCGGATGCGGTTACCGGCACCTCTGGCGGTATTGATGTTTTTGCGGGTGTTCCCCACCGCAAAATACCGTTTGGTCAAGAGCTTGGCAGCCAGATAGTGGCACTGGGGATGCTCTACTTTCGTCTGCGGGATCTGCTGTAGATTAACGCAACGCTTTAGAGCAACCCCTGTTTCCGCCCCATCACTTACTGCGCGAGTAATCCCTCGCGCAGCACCCTGGCCTGTTGCTTGATGCGACGGAGATTGCTCGGCCCCATGCGCAGCAGTTGCTTTTGTAATGCGGGCAGGCTTTCCAGTGCTGGATCGGCATATACGTAGACCACCGACTTGGGGTTCAGCGCGATAGGCTCGGCGATCTCCGGAGTTGCCAGTACCATATCCAGCGTGCGGATAATGGCATTGTCAAAATCCTCGGGATCGAGTCCGAGCTCTTCATAGGCTTGTTGGTACAGTGGTCGCAGTGTGTGGAAGGTCTCTACCAGGACACTGGTGTTAAGTGCTGTGATGGCATCCGTATAGCGGTCATAGCGCTTGTAACTGGCGGGGCTCATGTACAGCGTATCGCCCTCTCTATCCACACTGAAGGCCGGTTTGAGGCGATCCAATGGCACCATTTTACGCAGAACATTACCCTTGCCAAGCCCGTCGATCAGAGCGGCGCTCAAATCCACCGGATGATCGACGCTGGTCAGTTTTCTGAGTGTCGCGTTCGCTCCGGCTGCGGCAAATTGCTGTTTCAAGATTGCATCGCCATCGGCGGGTGTCAACGGCGCGGGTTCCTCCACTTCAACCTCGGAGACTCGCTCTGCATCCATGTTGTCGTCAGCGGTTTCCACCGCTACCGTGACTTCTTCACGCACGGGGATATCCGGCGTGGCCGGTAGCTCGGGCTGTGTGGCGGGCACGGCGGCCTGTGGGGTCTCTGTGACGGTCTGCTCGGGCTTTTTCTCTTCTGACCAAAACCAGAAAAACACCAGTCCAGCGACGACGGCCAGTGCGAGCAACATCTCGACGATGGGAAACTTCTTGCGCCCCGAGTTGTGGCTCCGAACTTCTTCAGGTTCTGCTCTCATATGCAGCTCTCCTTAACTGTGAATCTGTCTGTTGCGATAACGGCAAGTTGGTGTGTTGAAATAGATAGGACAGAATACTCTCTGCTGAGTTCACCAGCCAGTGGTGCGAGGATTTAATTGTAATTGAGTGCAATCAGGTGGAGCGGCGTGGCGCAGGTGCGGTGTAAAACCGTGAAGTAACTAAGGGTGTTTGGGTATTGAGCACGACTTGGGGCAAAGCCGTGTAACACTTACGTACCGGTGTGGCCTAAGCGTTAGAAACGCCCTTGCATGCCTGACTATCCAGTTTGGGTACCACGCTGATTTTTTGGCGCATCATGGCNTTTTTCAGCTTCTTGCGGCGCGCCTCCTCAACCTGGATATTGGTAGCACAAAAGAATTCATCCAGTGCCTCGCCGGTCTCGGTATTGCACCCGAAGGACTCCCGGCCTTCCTGAATCAGGGCCATCACCAATAACAATTCGCGCTGGTCCAGTTGGATGGTGGCACCCTGGGCGCTGTGCTCGACTAAACTAATCATCACTATCTCCACATGACTGATATAAAACATAGACCAGTGTGTAGCAGCGTTATTTTGAGTATAGCGCAAGCCAGACAATACCGATCTAGGTAGTTTTTAACAGTGGTCTGGAGAAAAGCAAAACAAAAACTGGAGAAAAGTACAGAAACCGGAGATTGCGCCCCGAAAACCTGGGTATCCGCCGCAGACGCCTGTGCCTCAGGCCTCGCCTGGGACAATTTTTGGCTCTATGATGGCAAAACTGAGTCTGGATGTTGGAGGAATCATGGTAGAGCCCCAGAATGCCCCTGCGGCGTTATTGCCACTGCAGGTCGATATTGTTTCAGATGTGGTGTGCCCGTGGTGCATCGTCGGGTACAAACAGCTGATGAAGGCACTGGCCGCGCTTCCGGGGCAGTTTGATGTCACCATAAACTGGCACCCTTTTGAACTCAATCCCAATATGCCCATGCAGGGGCAGGAACTGCGCGAGCATCTGGCGCAAAAATACGGCAGTACTGCCGAGCAAAGCGCAGTGGCCAGGTCACGCCTGTCCGATCTGGGTGAGTCGCTGGGCTTTACCTTCGATTACTTCGATGGAATGCGCATGGTCAACACGTTTCGCGCCCATCAATTGCTCCACTGGGCGGTAGGGCAGGGCCGTCAGACAGCGCTGAAGATGGCGTTGTTTGAGGCGTTCTTCAGTCGCCGCGAGGATGTAAACGACCTTGAAATACTGGCTGAGGTGGCCACCCGGGCAGGGTTGGATGGTGTGCAGGCCCGCGCTGTATTGTCCGATGGGCGTTTTGCGCGGGCTGTTCGCGACGAGCAGAAATTCTGGCTGGATCAGGATGTGCACGCGGTACCGATGTTTTATTTTCAGCAACAATACCAGGTTCCAGGAGCGCAGGAGGCGGAGAGCTTTGTACGCCTGTTGAAAAAGATTCAGGCGCGCGCCAACACCTGACTTTCCCCGTACGTCATCCTGTGCCCCGCCGTGCGCGGAGCCGGATAATGTGGATTATTTATCAGCATGGATTGCGGCGCACCATTGCAAGGTGGCGTATTGTGTCGCAGAACGCCAAGCTGTTCTGGCGCCAGAGCGCATACCTCGACATCCCCGGGTATATTGATGACCTGACTATCAGCTACGGCGGTATTTTGCCTGTGAGAGTGCCGCTGGGGCACCCCATTGCGGTAATTTACTTTACTGATCGCGCTCGCTAGAGTTGCATCTCCAAATAATGAAAGCGCTGTTGAGTTTGAGTTTTATGATGTTTCGAAGTTTACCTGTATTTGTCGTGGCGATCGGGCTCCCGATGCTGGGTGCGTGTGTGGCCCAGCCGCAACTGGAAAAAGAGCATGATGCGCGCCTTGATAAAGTCGTCTCGCAGCTGAACCAGTCGCTGGAGAATCAAGCGTCTGCGAGTGCACAGTTGCAGGCACAGCAGCAGCTGTTGGCTGAGCAGGAGAAAAAGCTGACTGCCCTGAATACCAGCATCGGCAACGCGCTCAAGGCACCCAAGGTCGTAGAATGCCCCAAAGCAGAAGCCTGTCCTACGGTATCGGAATTGTCCAACAAAACTGTCGTCGGTGGGCTTGAGAATGTGTGGTTCCCCGATCTTGGGTTGGCGCTGCCGGCCAGAATCGACACAGGAGTAGCCACAGCATCCATAGATGTCGAAGAGATCAAGCAGTTTGAGCGCGATGGTAAGCCCTGGGTCCGTTTCAGTATCAAAAGCCCCGGCAATGAGAAACCTGAAACAGTGGAGCGCAGGCTGGTGCGGAGCATCGGTATTTTGTCTGGTGACAACAGCGAAGAGAAACGGCGTCCGGTGGTGAAGATGGCTATTGTGATAGGCGAGAATGAGCAAACTGCGGAGTTCAGCCTGAGCAAGCGAACTCACAAAAGCTATCAGGTCAAGATAGGCCGCAGTATTCTGCGGGATGTCATGGTGGTGGATGTGAGCAAGAAAAATATCGCGCCCTACGTCATCCCGGATGATACGTCCGATAGTGACGAGGCTGCCAAGTGAACCAGAAACGGACGTTTTTCAGCATCCTGGCGATCCTGGCGTTGAGCGGGATCGTGATTGCGGTGTTGCGGCATTTCGCCACGGGCATCCCCTTTCTGCCTGGACAGGAGCAATCAGTTTGGCTGGTTGAGGCCAGAATCGATTTCGAAGCGGATGGTGGCCCTGTCACCGCCAACCTCGGCTTGCCCGATGCACAGGTGCCGGGTTTTGAAGTGTATGAAGAGCAGGCCGCCTCACCCGGTTACGGTTTTGCCATTCTTACAGATAATGGCAACCGGCGTGCAGAGTGGACTAAACGCAACGCCGAGGGTGAGCAGTCGCTTTACTACAAGGCTCAATTGGTTGAAACCAACAACGACAACACCGGTGTTACCGATCCCCCTGTTGCCGGTGAGGAACTCCCGGCCTACTGGGATGCAGCACAGGAGTTGGCGGCGAAGGAGGTATTGGATCTCGCTCGTGAAAAGTCCAGTTCGCCCGAGAGCTTGACGCGCGAGTTGGTAGCCCTGCTGAACAGCCCGGGCTCCCAGAACGCGGCACTGTTGGGTTCCAACTCCAATGATCAGGCCGACCTGTTGATGCTGTTGCTCAATCGCGCCGATATCGCGACGCGCTCTGTAATGGGGCTGTATCTGGAGGATGCGCGGCGCCGGCAGACACTGACACCCATGGTGGAAATATACACCGGGGAAGAGTGGGTTTTGGTCAACCCGGTATCCGGTGAATTCGGAGTTCCCGCCAACCTGCTACTCTGGCATCGCGGTGGCGTTTCAGTCTTGGATGTTACCGGAGGCAGACAGTCACGCGTTCATTTTTCCATGATCCGCCAGACTGTTCCGGCCCTGCAGTTGGCCCAGGTTAAAAACAGTGAGAGTGTCTTTACCCGGCTCGGCGTTCAGCATCTGCCTATCGAAGAGCAGAGTATGTTCAAGCTGCTGTTGCTACTGCCACTGGGTGCGGCGGTTGTGGTCTTTATGCGGGTGATCATCGGCTTGAAGACATCGGGTACGTTTATGCCCGTACTTATCGCGCTGGCTTTTTTGCAGACATCACTGGTGACCGGCCTGATCAGTTTTGTGCTGGTGGTGGCTGCCGGTCTGGGGCTGCGCAGCTACCTGTCACGACTGAACCTGCTGCTGGTCTCACGTATCGCCACGTTGATCGTATTGGTGGTGTTCATGATCTCCGCGTTCAGCATCATTGGTTACCAGTTGGGTTACAGCACCGGAATGACAATCACGTTTTTCCCTATGATTATTATTGCCTGGACCATCGAGCGGATGTCGATTCTGTGGGAAGAAGATGGCCCCAGTGAAGTGTTGCGCCAGGGTGGTGGCAGCCTGTTGGTGGCGGTTTTCGCTTACCTGTTGATGCAGACGCCGATTTTTGTACACCTTACATTCAATTTTCCAGAGCTCAACCTGGTATTGTTGGCCGCCATACTCGCGATGGGACAGTACACCGGATACAAACTGTCCGAATTGCGACGCTTTCGTTCAATGGAAGATCTCTGATGGCAAGCGCTTGGGTTTCGGTCGGTCACCTGAAGAAGTTTGGCATGTTGGGTATGAATTGCCGCAACGTGGATTTCATCAATCGGTACAACGATCGTAAACTTTTTCCACTGGTCGACAACAAGCTGAAGACCAAATTGCTGGCTCAGGAATATGACGTGCCCACACCGGCACTGAAATTTGTTGTGCGTGAACAGCACGAGATCAGCCATATCGAGCGCGAATTGGCGGGCCTGGAGAGCTTTGCACTGAAACCGGCAAAGGGTTCCGGCGGCAAGGGAATTCTGGTGATTATCGGTCGCAAAGGGGATCAGTTTATCCGGAGCTCCGGCGCGCTGATGGATATCCTTGATATCAGGCGGCACATGAGCAATATACTCGCCGGTCTCTATTCTCTAGGCGGAACCTCCGATGTGGCAATCGTCGAAGACCTGATAGCGTTTGACGATTGTTTTGATGGTTACTCCTATGAGGGGGTCCCCGATATCCGCATTATCGTGTTTCGGGGCTACCCCGTGATGGCCATGCTGCGCCTGGCTACGGCCGCATCAGACGGCAAGGCCAATCTGCATCAGGGCGCTGTCGGTGTGGGTCTATCGCTGGATACAGGGCGCTGCCTGAATGCCGCTCAGTTCGGGCGCCCCATTAAATTGCATCCGGATACCGGGCGCCCACTGAGCGATATCAAGATAGCTGGCTGGCGGGATATTCTGATGCTGTCATCCCAGTGTTACGACATGACCGGCCTTGGCTATATCGGCACCGATATCGTGTTGGATAAAGTGGCTGGACCCCAGCTACTGGAGTTGAATGCCCGGCCTGGTCTGGCAATACAGATCACCAATGGCAGGGGGCTGTTGCCCCGCTTGCGCCATATCGAGAATATGACAGTCAACCGGCGTTTCCGTACCGAGCACCGCGTGGATTACGTCATGCGTCAATTCGCCGAGGTGGACTCTTCGGCGCAATCCTCGGCGTAAGTCCGTGCGGCGCGCATCTGCAGGCAGTGCCGGGCAATGAAAGGATTAGACGAGGCATTTCTTTCGATTCACCTGGATAGTGGTGAAATCCTCGATTGCAATGATACCGCTGTCGAACTACTGACAATGCCTGCTACCCAGATAGTGGGCGAAACCTGGCGTCAGGTTATTCCCTGTGACGCTGATTCAGCCAGTGCCCTTGAGCATGCCCTGCACGCCGGGCGTCGCGTTATGCTGCCACCACTGATCCTGGGCCTTGACCAACAGGCTGAGACAGTTGTCGGTGGATTGTGTCTGCCGGTGATGCAGGATCAGCAGCGCACCGCGGCCAACCTGTTGCTGTGGCGACTGCATGATGGACATCAAGCCGGTGTGCCCGAAGCGTTGGCCAGCTCAGATACACTGGCGGTATTGGGGGTCGATCAACTGCGTTATGACGCGCAGTGGGGTGCCCGGGAAACATTCAGCCTGATGGCTGACATCCGCGCCAGCCTGCTGGAAATTGTGCGTGGTGGCGATTCCGTGGGCCCGCCGGTGGGCAGCTCAATTCTTATCACCTTGCGCGATGTGGATATTGAAGGAGCGCGAGATATCTGCCGCGCGATATTGTCGCATGTTCATCGCCAGCATACCGCGCCTGGCACAGTGACTGCAGATGCACGCATCTGCGTGGGCCTGGCACATCGAGCTGCCCACACCAGTGCATTGGCGACGCTGCTGGCGGCAAACAATGCGCTGTTGCAGGCCCAGTCGATAGGTACACAGGAACCGGTGCGGGCGGCAAGCGCTGATGATTACAAGCGAGTTGTCGGCACCGCTGTGAATCACGCAGGGATATTCAGCGAGCCATCTATCGCCGGTTCCTCCGGGCGTGCGGCAACAGGCGAGAAGGGTGTCGTCGAGCCGACCTTGCCCACCAAGAAAATCGTGCCACCGGTTGCGCCTATTGAAAAGGATATAGAGGGCTATGTCGTCGACAATATGGAAGGCGCTGTGGATCAGGCGATTTTTCTCGCCCAGCTCGATATTCCCGTAGCGATTATTGGCCCCGCCGGTACCGGCAAAATGTATGTTGCCAGAATTATCCACGAGCAATCCGGCGGCGCCAGCGACATGCTGGTGCCAATCGACTGCCGGGAATTTCGCAGTCGCGCAGTGGCGCACAAGCGTATTGCGCGTGAATTGACGCAGGGAGAGGGGAAAACGCTGGTGTTTAAATCGCCGCATTTGATGCACGCCGAGGTGCAATTGAAGCTGGCAAAACAAATCAGCTCCCGCACCCTCGCTGACGTCAGTCCGCCACGGTATTTGCCCAGACTCAAATTAATAGCGTTGTTCCCCGAGAAGCTGGAGCTGCTGATCAGGCGCGGCCAACTGGTCGTCCCCCTGGCCAGCGCCTTTGCCGGCTACCCGATCCATGTGCCGCCCATTAAAGATCGTAAGCAGGCTGTGCTGCGCTGGGCACACAAAATTCTCGGTCAGGAGGGCGTTACCCGCGACCGCGATATGAAGGGCTTTACGCCGGACGCAGAGCAGGCGATGTTGTTGTACGATTGGCCCGGCAACATCAGTGAAATGCGTCAGTGCATTCACGATGCACTGGAGAAAACGGACAAGGACTGGCTGACCCCGGTCGACCTCGGCTTGTTTACCGGAATCAAACCCGATGGGGCACCCTATCTGCCTGAGCCCAAGCCATTTTTAGCAGTCGCGGCCACACAACCAAGCGACGATGAAAATTATGTGCCGTCCGCACAGGAGTCAGTGAATGTTGTCCTGGGTGAGGCGGTACACAGCCTGTTGGAACTGAATGTGATCAAGCCGCTGGGGACGTGGCTGGAGGATGAGCTGGTACTTGCAGCGCTGGATCGCTATCGTGGTGACTTGCGTCAGACGGCTGAATTCCTGCATACCAAGCCCAGAAATATCAGTCGCTGGCAGCCAAAAATCGCAGCGCGAGAGAGTGATCGCAGTGGCAGTGCGCTGTGGCAGAAACCCCGTCGCATACTGCGGGAGTGGGTCAGGGAGTCACCGCAATCTGAGGAATCGCCGCTGACGCGTATGGCGGACACTTTGATGGCACACGTTAATGAACAGGGCGGCGCACTGGGCTCTGCAGCGCGCGCCCGCATCATGGGTGTATCAACGCCAACGTATTTGAAGCGCTGCCGCGAGGCCGGATAGCAGCAAGGTTTGAGACTCTGCCTCCGTGGGAGCGGCGTTACCCAACTGAGCTATTACCCGTAGTCGTGAATACTAGACAGGAGATTGTGGATGGCCGGCAATAACACAGATAAACGTGCACAAGGGCGAGCAACCGGCGCGGCCTTGCGCAGTGCGCAGACAGTGGAGGACTACGCGCGTGCATTCGAGGAGGGTATGGACAAGGATGTTCCGCCAAGCCTGGGTTTCTCCGCCCGCCTCAATATGTTGTGGGATCTCGCAGGAGCAGCACCGCCACAGACCGAGGGGCGCGTTATAAGCCTGTTGGGAATAAATCGCGACTGGCGCGAATCGGATGTGCGCAAGTGGCTGCAGAAAGACGTGTTGCCACCGCGTATCGATCTGCACAATATGGTGAAGTTCCTGGTTGCCCAGTTGGATCAGGGGCAGGATGCGCGCCGATGGGAGGCTTTTCTTATTTATGGTTCTCCCATTGTGTCGTCGCCGGTGAATCAAACCTTGTACCGTGAGGATCAAACCCGGCGCGAAATCGCCTCTACCATTTTCGCCCAGATTACTGACGAGTATGGTATCCCACCCTCCGCCTATGAGGCCGATCAAGTCTTCCAGCGCTGCCTCACCCTGATGCACAAATTCAATATCTACGAGCTGCGTGATTTTCAGTCAGGCCATCTGGAACCGTTCAAAAGCTATATGTTCCCCGGTGCATAACAAGCCTTCGAATATCGGCCTGGTGCTGGCCGGCCCCGCCCGCGATGCTATCGTTGTTGCCCTTTCCCAAGCGGGATACGAGGTACATATTGCGGCGAATCTCGATCGTGTGCGCGCATTGATTGCCCGCAACGCGGTGGATGCCTGGATATTCGATGCGCAGTCTGACACTGTGCTGGAACAGCTTTTGCAAACCGGTTGTTTTTTACTGCCAGCGGACAATATTCCGGACGCGGCAGCCTCCAACGCAATTGGGTCATGGGTTGATGGGCTGATGACACAATTGGAAGTGGCGTTATCCTGCCGGTCGGCGCCGCCGGGGCATAGCGTGGCTGATCGCTGGGGAGAGGTGCGAGGTGTCTGGTTGCTGGCGGGTTCTGCCGGCGCTACAGCCGCAGTTCAGACATTCCTTAACAGTTTTGTAGAACCGCCGCCGGTGGCTTTTCTCTACGCCCAGCATATCGATCCGACACAGCAGCAGCTCTTGCAAAGTTTTACGCTGCAGAACGCTCAGTTTTCGCTGCGTCTTGCCGAGGGAGTGCAATCGTTGCGTCCCGCCGAGCTGCTGATGATCCCGCCGCGAGGTAAAGTGGCGCTGGCGGAGTTTGGCAAACTGACAGTCACCAGAGAGGAGTGGGGCGGCCACCACACTCCGGATATCAACGAGTTACTGGTGATTTTGAGTGCTGCGAAACTGCCCTCGCCCGGCGTCATTGTTTTCAGCGGTATGGGTAATGATGGCAGTGCGGCGCTGCCGATCTTTGAGGCCGCCGGTGGGCGCGTTTGGGCGCAGTCGCCCGCCAGCGCAGTTTGCCCGGCAATGCCGCAGGCTGCGATCGACAGCGGGCTGGTGCAAAAGAGCAGCGATCCAGCATCATTGGCCCGCGCTTTGAGGGTGCTTTACTCTTCATAACCGCTGGTTAACGCACCCTTGCCACGCGCAAAACGGAACTGCTTCACAGAATAGAAAAACCCTCGCAGCCAATCCTTTTTTGCAATAAATCCCTATATATCAAGCAGATATATCGCCCTCCGACAAATATCCAATTTTTTACCCGCTGAGAAAGTCTGATTTCTTGAGAAATCTCCAGTTTTCACTTGCTGGAAATGCGGGTGATGGAAATACTGTTATTTCATAACCAAGTGGAATAACTATTCACGATATGAGGGAAATCATGAGTAATGAACTAGAACAATTTGATATCAGTGGAGTAAAGATCGCCGTTATTGATGATGCGAAAACAATCCGCATGATGATGTCTCACACTCTGCGTGGTATGGGCTGTGAAGTGGAGTGTGCCGAGGATGGTTACAAGGCGCTGGGGATGCTGCGGCGTTTCAAGCCCGACCTGATCTTTCTGGATATCACGATGCCGGAACTTGACGGCTATCAGACCTGCACGCTGATTCGCAATGCCGAGGAAACGCGCTATACGCCCGTTGTGATGCTGTCATCCTCCGATGGCATTTTTGACATCGCCAAGGGACAGGCACGCGGGGCTACAGCGCATGTCACCAAGATTCCGCCCGAGTCCGTACTGCGTGAACTGATCTATAACCACACGAACAGGAAGGCGGCCGCGTAACAATGGGTATCTCCGCTTTTCAGTCCCTGGAGCTGTTGGAACGTCTGCACGCGTACGACAACGTGCCGGCCCCCGAGGTAGCGCCTCCGCCAGTGACGTGGGTGGGCAGCTCGCTGGGTATCGCTGGTGTGCCGTTGCTTATCGGCGCGGGAGAAATGGATGAGCTCATAGAAACGCCGTCGGTGACAACGATTCCAGGTACAAAGCCCTGGGTTCTTGGCGTGGCGGCCTACAAGGGCGGGTTACTGCCAATCTACAGCGGGGACGTTTTGTTTCGCAAGCGTCCCTACATCGGCCGGGTGCGGGATTACTGCATGGTAATACGCCGCCCCGGTATGCATTTCGGGCTCACTCTGAGCCATGTCCAACGCGATCTGCGGTTCCCGATCGATCAGCGGATTATGGAGCATGAGGTCGATCCCGATTTCGCCGAATACACACTTGGCGGTTTTATGTACAAGGGTGAATTTCTGGCGGTACTTGATATAGACAAATTGGTGGCAGATGAGGAGTTGGCAAATGCCGCCGCGGGTAAGGCTTCTTCCACTAAGGGGAAAAGTAATGAATAAGGTATTGAAAACTGGTGTTCCCAACCTGTGGCTGGTGGTTATGGCCCTGGGTGTTCTAGGTTGTATAGCAGGTGTTGTGTACGCACTGTCCAAGGCGCAGTTGGATGCCGGTACGCTGATGGCGCTGATCGGTGCGCCGGGCGTGCTGGCAGTGGCGTTGCTTGCGTATCGCGGACAGCGGCGGCGCATGGAGTACACCGAGGCAGGCGTTGCCGAGATCAATCGCGCGCTGGTCAAAATAGCCGAGGGCGATCTGACGGTACAAGTGCCTGAAGATAACTCGGTAACGCGAGATATTGCGAAGGAAATTAACGCGTCCACACAGCGTCAGCGCGAGCTGATTCGCAACATCAAGACGCCGTTCAAGGTGTCTACCGAGGAAATCACCAAGATTGGCGGGATTGCTGAAGGCCAGGTTGAGAAGGGTCGTGAGCTGACACGCTCCGTTGTTGAGTCAACCACGGCCACCACGGAAATGGTGCGCACCAGTGAGGAGATCAAACAATCGACGGCCGAGGCTGCCAGAACGTCTGAGCGCAACAGGCAGCGGGTAGCACAGGGTTATGAGCTGACCAAGGACATGTCCAAGGCCTCTGCGGATGTGCGCGAGTCAGTGCAGGAAACGTCCAAATCGGCCAAGCGACAAGGCGAACTGATCCAGTCAGTAACGGCTGCGGCAGAGTACATTCAGGCTCTCAATACAAAAATTTCAGTGGTGGCCATCAATACCCGTATCGAGGCTGAAAAGGCAGGAGAGCACGGTCGACCATTCCTGGGTATTGCCGAAGCAATCGGCGACTTGATGCGCGAGGCGGAGGAAGAGGGGCGCAAGATCATCTCTCAAGTGCGGATGCTGCAGAACCTGTCTGCCGACAATCTGTCCAGCATGGAAAACACCGTGGGTACCGTGGTGACCATCCTGGAATACATTGATCGTCTGGACAGCTCGCTGGAAGAGATCAATGCAGGCTCCTCTGCAATCACCAAAATTATTACTTCGGTGGATGATGCCGCGGGTCAGTCGGCCACCACAGCCCGCCATATGAATAATTCCATGGATGCCATTCGCGAGCGCAACCTGGATATCAGTGAATACAGTGAGTCTACGCTGGTGGGCGTGAGCGCCTTGACAGCCTCCATGCGCGATGTGGCCGAAAGTCTGAGCCAGTTCCGTATCGAGGAGATCACTGAAACAGAGCGCACGTTGGCTGCGATTGAAGATTTGAAGAACATTCAAGGTGCCAAGAAAGTGTATCGCGAAGAAGAGATGACCGCGCTTGAAACCGCCAAGATAGAGCGAGTATCTGTGTGAACACGGTTGCCGCTGCACGCGTACAAAAGCTTCGCAATAGCGAGCTGGATCTGCTGATGCAGAAGTTGCATACGCACGCGGGGATCCGGATTGATAGCACGAACAGTGTTATTGCCGGGACTGTGCAGAATCGTATGACCTTGCTGGGCCTGCATGACGTCGATGAGTATCTGTCGCTGTTCGATGACAGCATCAGCGCGCGGGCGGAATGGCTGGCTCTTATTGATCTGCTCACAGTAAAGGAGACGCGCTTCTTTCGTCAGCCCGATGCCTACAAATGCCTGGCGAAGTACGTGGATGAACTGCTGGATACTGGCCCTGCGCCAAGTGAACTGTCGTTCTGGAGTGCTGGTTGCTCGCACGGACAAGAGCTGTATTCGATGGCTATGGTGGTAGAGAGCGCGGTGTCGCGGCGTAAGCCCTGGCAGCAGTGGCATGGTATTGGAACTGATATCAGTTTCAATGCAGTTCACCAGGCTCAACAGGCGCGCTATCCGGAAGAGGCGATGCAGTTCATTCCCCTTGAGTATCGCGAGCGTTTCATGCGACAGGAGAAGGACGGAACGCGCGTGGTGGCAGATGCGATCAGCGCCAGAACACATTTTTTCCACAGTAATCTGCTGCATGTCGACAGCGCGCCGTTTGCTGATTTCAGTATCATTTTTTGTCAGAACACCCTGATCTACTTTGAGCGTGAGCGCCAGCGCTGGATCATTGATCAGTTGGTAAAACGGTTGCGAGGTGGTGGTTTGCTGATCCTCGGTGCCGGTGAAGATGTGTCCTGGTTAGGGCAGAACGTGTGCCGCCTGCAGTGGCCGGGCGTATGCGCTTATAAGAAAACTGGAGGTTGAGCGAGTGAAGATGAAACCGGACATCGTGTCCCTGAAGTGGGTGATCGGGCTGATCAATGAGCAGGCCGATGCCGCTGAGGCTGCCCTGGTAGAGTATGGACAGGATCCCTCGCAGAAGCAGGCGTTGCTGCGGTGTATGTGGTCTGTGCACCAGATTACATCCACGCTCAGGACACTGGGTATGCGCAAGGCAGAAATGCTGACGCTGGAAATGGAGCGCAGCCTGAACTTTCTCTACAAGGACAAGGTACTGGGTGAGCGACGTAAGCTAGCGATGGGTGGCCTGATGCAGGCGCTTAAAGTTATTCCCGCCTACCTTGAGCACACTCAGGGACAACGTGTTGATACAGGGCGCGGCCTGGAGAAATTTGTTAACGATCTGCGACGATGGGTGGGAGAGCGCCCGCGTCCGGCGGCTTTCTTTTTTTACATGGAGATTGCGGCGGATGCCGGGATCAGCAGGGATGGAGTTGTTGCTGCTGACGAGGAGATCAAGAGCCGGGCCAATGTCATGCTCGCGCTTTACCTGGAGATGGCAAAGCAGGCGTTGCGAAAACGTAAAGTCACAGAAAGCATGAAAACAGTGGCGCGTATTGCACGGAAGATGCAGATGCTGCTGGCGGGTACCGAACAGGAACGTTTCTGGTTCACGATGATTGGTTTGTGCGAGGGTATTGCTGGTGGGCTCATTACACCTGATGAGTGCATAGCGCAAATATTCAAATCCGGTGCCTTTGCTATCAAGTTTGCACGTGAGAATGGCAGCGTGGTCGATGAGTCAATCGATTACGAAAGCTATCTGCAGCAGATGCTGTACTACATTGCCTCCTGTCGGTCCCGACCTGTTCATATCTCAGCTATTCGAGAAGCATTCGGTATTACCGACAGCACCATCAGTGATGCCACCCAGGGGTTGGTGCACAGCGACGCCATCGTGATTACGCTCAAGGGCGCGCTGCAGCATCTTAACACCGCGGTCGAATACCTCTCGACCCATGATCTGGTTGTGGTTGCAAGATCGAAACCTGAAGACCGTGATGCCAGCGTGCTGAGTGCGATTGAGGCGGCAGAGCAGCGTTTGGTAGCTGCGGGGCAAATGCAGCATGCGGACTCCCTCAGGAGTGTGCAGCAGCAGCTCAGGCCGTTTTTCAGCAGCCGGGGTGTGGACGAGTTACAGAAATTGGCCGACAGCGTGCGTGCAATTACGCTGGGTATCACGGATGTTAAATCTGATATCGAGCACAAACTGCAGCATGGCCTGAACAGTTCCTATGCCGGAAAAGATTTTGAGCTGCGAGAGAGTGTTGCCACAGCGACATTCCGACAGATGGGGCTGGTAGAGAACTACCTGCATCAGATACTGCGGCGCAAGGCGCTGAAAAGCGCGCTGGACAAGAAGCCACTGGACCGAGAGAGCGTACTGCGACTGACTACCGCGCTGCATCGCCACCTGAACAAGACCGACAAAGGGCATGAAGAGCTGCGCCGGGCTGTACAGGATGCGGACAATGGAGATCCTGATCTCGATCTGCTCTATGGCTTGTCGCTGGATTATCTCAGTCAATTAGAGTCAATCCCTGATCGCAAGGCGATCGGTGACTCGCTGCAGTTGCTCGATGAAATAGCCGGTGCACTGCAGTTCGCCGGTATGGCGCGAGAGGGTGCGGTGATCGAGCAGTGTTACAGCTGGCTCAGCGCTGCCAGCGATGCCGGTAGTGTGCACGAAGATGAGGCTTTCCGCTGTTTTGCTGAAGCGTTTGCACAGATAGAACTGCACTTGCAACGTTCGATAATTGATCCGCTGGATGATACCTCGCACATCCTCGCGCTCGCCGAGCAACGGGCAGCTGAACTGGGCAGCAGGATCTCCGGCCTGTCACCCGGGCGCAAGATCGCCACCATAGCGGCTGCCGAGAATGCGCTTGATTTTCACGAAGAGATGCTCGTGCAGGACGTGGAAATCCCTGCAGAATTTCGCGATGTGTTCATTGAAGAATCCGAAGAAATGGTCGCTGAATTGGCCAGCCTGACAACGGATTGGCTGCAGGACCCGGACAAC
Source organism: Halioglobus japonicus (assembly GCA_902705825.1). GTDB lineage: Bacteria > Pseudomonadota > Gammaproteobacteria > Pseudomonadales > Halieaceae > Marimicrobium. The sequence continues at coordinate 215,705 of CACSIL010000050.1, forward strand.
AGTGAAGTATTGCGTGATATCCGCAGACACTTCCATACCTTTAAGGGCAATGGCCGCGCCGTCGGCGCCAATATTCTTGGGGAGCTGGGCTGGGCTGCCCAGGATATGTTGGATCGCTCACTTGACGGTGAACTGGTGCCGGGTGCCCAGGTGCAAACTCTGGTGCATGAAGTCGTCGATGCTCTGCCCGATCTGGTTCGCTCTTATACCAGCGATACCGGGCCGGATGTCACGCGTATTCGCCAGTTGACCAACGCCTGCTTTTCGTTGGCATCATCCTGCGATTCGGTAAGCGAAGGGGGACAGCCCGAGATCACAAGTGTGGTCGGCGCAACGGGTGGATTGTCAGACAGTCATACACCCGCAACCAATCTGACGCATTAATCCGGCAGCAGTGAACGTCGATCGACCGGATGGGGAGAATAATTGTGCAAACTGACAAGAACCTGAGCGACATCAGCGGCCAGTTGGGCGCTGAAGCAGAAGAAAGCGATCAGGAGAAAAGCCTGCGTTGGCTGTTGGATATGGATCTCTCCGAGCCAGAGGAGAAACTGTTCACTGTTGCCGACGACGAGTATCTCGATACCGGGCTATCAGCCTACGAGGCCGAGGTCGCCGGTCGACCTCTGGTTCGAGGTAATGCCAGCAGCGATGATCTGGCCAGTTATGTAGAAGAGGAAATCGTCGTTTCATCCGCGGGTGCGGGCGCAGATATATACAACCGTAACGACGCGGCCGAATCAGTTCAGTCTGCGCGTATGGTGCGTGATGAGTTTATGGCGGTTGATTTTTCCCTTGGTCGTCCGGGTGAAGAAGCCAAATTTGCACGCCATGTGGAAGAGGGGGCGGATATTCTCGGTCTGGCGGGCGACGATGATATCGGCGAGAAGTTTGTGTCCCTGAAACGGGTTAAGCCAGTGGCGGACAGCAGCGTGGTGCGAGCCGAGGGCACAGTGAAGGCGCCGCTGGCGGAAAGTCCGAGAGACGAAGTTGCCGGGCCAGCTGACGCTGCCGCGACGATGCCTGACTCGGAAGCGTCGACGGAGATGGCTGCTCCTGTAGAAGTGGCTGCTTCGCTGGCGTCCGATAGTGCAATGGAGCCAATGACTCCGCTGGAGCTGGCCTCTCTGATGGCGCCAGTGTCACCGCTAGAGCCAGGTGCTGCAATAGAGTCAAATGCTCCGATAGAAACAGTATCGGCGCCATCCAGTGTTGTGCGCTCCGAGATACGAATGGACGCAGCTGCGAGCGATTCTGTGCCACACATGGATTTGGATACAGCGCCTCCTGCAGCGCCGCAAACGGTGTATGGCGCCAGTGACGACCTGCCAGATGCTGGGGAATTTCCAAGCGTCAGCGAGTATGTCGCAACCCTTCCTGAATCTATGGATGACGATGAGTTTGACAGTTACCTGCTCGCCGGAAATCACTTGCCCGAAGGGCATTCGGATCCGGAAGATCTGGTTGTTCATCGCGATGAAGGCGCTGTCTCGGTTGATCCCTCCAGTGAAGTCCAGATCGATTACCACGAAGATTTTGGTGCCTTCGGCGATAGTGAGCACGAACCGCTTGCAGTCGCAGAGGCAGTTGAAGAAGTCCCTTCTGTATCGGTGCTGTCGGCAGTGGAGCCCACTGCGGCACAGGAGGTAGCGCACACAGATAGCGCACCAGGCGAGGGTTTTGGTGAAGATATTTTCGCGGATGAATTTTCCGACGACTTTGCGGCGCTATTGTCGGTTGACGGCAGTCTGGCCTCGGCTGATATCGATGCCGCTTTTGCTGATCTGTCGCCGTTCCAGGATAGTCGCGATGAAATTTGTGGTGTCGGTTTCGAGGATTTCGAGACAGCTGACGTTATTGAGGTTGGCGCTGAGGAGGCTCCGGAGTCGGTCGAAGAAGAGCTGACGGCAGCGGAGCCCGCGTCTGAGGATTCTGCGGGTATTGACGATGCACGCGATGCAGACACTGGTGAGGAGGTTGATCTCGCAGCGTTTGACGGCACCTGTCTGGACAGCTTTGTTCCGGACTACATCACGTTTAACTATTCCACCCAGAGTAACACCGAAATCTTCACCGATTTCCTCGATGCCTTTATAGAGGAGGGCACGGTCGAGGTTGAGCGTCTGGAAAACGAGGTGGGCGAGTGGGAGCGAAATGTCGCCAGCGAGCCTTTGTTTGCCAGCGTATCGCGTACATTGCACACCCTCAAGGGTATTGCCAAAGGTGTAGGCCTGCAGCGTCTGGGTACCCTGGTGCATAATTTTGAAACGCTGCTGGAGAAAATGCCGCGGCCAAACAGTGGAGAAGAGCAGACCTACTTCCGCATCGTCAATGCCTGGCTGGATGCCATCGTGCGCGGTGTTGAGTTTGTGGTGGAAAAGCGCGCCGATGTGGCCAGTGAGTTACCTGTACCCATTGGTAAGTCTGCGTCGGAACAGGCGGAAGACACTGTATCCCCGTCTCAGGATGAGGTTGTCGCACGACCGCAGGCTGACGAAAGGCCGCTTATCGAAGAAGTCAGAACAACCGCGTTTTCAGCGCTGGAGAAAAAGCGCGACCAGCAGTTGGCGGATGAAGGCGCCAAGGTGCTGGCTGCCCAGCAGTCGGTAAGGATCACATCAGAGAAGCTGGATCATTTGCTGAACCTGACGAGTCAGGCGCAGCAACTTGGAGTGCGCGCGTCGCAGAACACCACGCGCAGCAAACGCTCATCTGCAGAATTGCAGGCGCGACTGTCATCTGTGCGAACCCATATCCGCAAGATTGCTGACCGCGCCCTACTCGATGTTAATGCGCGTCCTGGAAGTTCATCTTCGGATATGGACGCGCTGGAGATGGATCAGTATTCCGAGTTACAGGAAGCTGCCAGCATTTTGCGCGAAGGCGTCGAGGATCTCGCCGACCTGGTCGATGTGGTGAGCCGCCAAAACATGCAGATTGAAACACTGCTGAAACAGCAGTCCTCGGTAATATCGGGAATATCGTCCTCTATTCAGGGGGCCAGAGTGGTGCCGGTGTCGCGGTTAATGCCGGGCCTGCGTCGTATTGTCCGTACCGTGAGTACCGACCTTGGCAAGATAGTCACCTTCAAAGCGTTGAACGAAATAGGCGCGCTTGATCGGGATCACTACGCCCGGCTGCAGGTGATCCTGGAGCACATGGTGCGCAACGCGCTCGATCACGGCATTGAAACACCCGATGAACGGATGGCAATGGGCAAGGCCACCGGCGGGCGTATCACCATAGATGTGCGCAAATCGGGTGGCGATTATGTGGTGCGCCTGGCCGATGATGGCCGGGGTATAGATCCCGATGCGATTCGCGAATCGGCCTATGAGAAAGGTCTGGACGTGGATGTCGATGCGCTCAGTGATGATGAGGCTATCCGATTGATCTTTCACAAGGGGTTCTCCACAGCCAATACGCTGAGTGAAATTTCCGGACGCGGTGTGGGCATGGATATCGTGTTGACCGAATTACAGCAGATTGGGGGCGATGTTCAGATCCAGTCCGCGGTCGGCCTGGGAACAGCATTTGAGATCCGTATTCCCAGTAATGTATCCGTCAATGGCGCGCTGCTGGTGCGCGCGGCCGGGGAGTCCTACGCGATACCGCTCAATGGTCTGGTCTCGGTTGAACAGGTTCCGGTGGATGAGTTTTTTGCCGCAGTGGAAGAGGGGACAGAACTGTCGGTCGCAGATATTGAGTGTCAGGCCAACTATCTGGCAACACTGTGCCAGGGTGTGGCTCTGCCCGATCGCAGTGTCTGGGGAAATACTGTCCCGGTTATTGTGGCGGGTACAGAAGACCGCTACATGGCCATCGCAATCGACAGTCTGGAAGAGGCGCTGGAGCTTGTGGTTCGATCACTGGGCTCACAGTTCTCTACGGTCCCGGGTGTCGCCGGTGCGGCTACGACGGCGGAAGGCGAGGCGATAATTGCACTGGATCTCAACCTGCTGGTGAGTACCGCCGGTTCCGATGGAATTGCACCTGTGGCTGTGAGTCGAACAGAGCCCACCACGTTGCTGGCGCTGGTAGTCGATGATTCCAGGACGCAGCGCATGGTGGCGACAAGTCAGCTGGACACTGTCGGTGTCGAAACCGTCACGGCTGAAAACGGCCTGGTGGCGATAGATTTACTCAATGCGACCCACCGCCTGCCAGACGTTGTACTGCTGGATGTGGAGATGCCGGTCAAGGACGGTATTCAAACGTTGCGCGAGATCCGCAAATCGCAGCGTTATGGCCACTTACCCGTGATTATGGTCACTTCACGAACCGGCGCAAAACACCGTGCTCTGGCCGGGGAGGCCGGGTGCAATGGGTATATGGGCAAGCCCTTTAATTTTCCGGAATTGATTCGGCGGATCAACGAGTTAACCGGACACGATTTAAGTCTCTCTTAGGAGGTAATGATGCAGGACAACACAAAACTGTGGTGTGCGCTTATTCCGTGTTCAGGCACTGAAACCTGGGCGGTGCCGCAAAACTGCCTTGCCGAGATCGTGACGTTGCACACGGATGCAGAGCAGCCGCCCGAGGAAATTATCTGGCGCGATCGTGCCGTGCCGGTACTGGATATGGGTAGTGAAGATGGCTCTGCGTGGCAGCAACCGAGTCGGGATGCGGGTCTGGTCGCGGTTTTCCTCGGGCTTAAAGGCGAAGGCTGTGAGTACTGGGGGGTGGCTATCCGGGGGCAGGGATTGAAGGTAGCCCCGCTGGTGGCAGAAGAAGTGGAGGAAGTGACGGAGGGCGTGCAGGACTACGCCACTGCCGCTTTCATGTTCAATGGTGTGCTGTGCCAGGTGCCGGACCTGGACAGCTTTCAGAAGAAAGTCGCCGTCAAACAGATGGTTGCCTGATCAATTTTGGAGACAGAAGCATTGCATTTAGATGAGATAGTAAGCTGGATCGATTCGGCCTTTGGTGTTGAGTCTCGTGGCTCTGTGCCCGCTGAGGCAGAGGCGCTGAGCAAAATTATGGGGTCCGACGGCTTCAGGCGTTATATGAAAGATCAGGTCAATCGCCAGATTATTCGTGATTATCTGACCAATGCGGTGGTGCTGGGAGAAATCACAACGGGTGGCCTGGCCGCATTTGCCCCGCAATTGGTCTCCGAGGAGAGTCGTGCCACTCTGGCGTTGTTCATGCTAATGAGCTCTGTGGAAGAGGCTAAAGACCTGCCGGTAGCCAGTGGTGAGCCGGGCGCGTTTAAGCCGCTGGAGCCTCTGCCCAAGCCCAGACCGCATATCAAGCTGGTGACCAGCTAATCTGTCTGGCGGATGCCTGCTGTACCCCCTTTAGCCCCCGATATTCCTGCATTTTTGTCATCTAAAAATGCGGTTATGGTGTTAAAAAAAGGCACATATATAGAAAAACCCCGTACAAACTGCGAAACATAGTAAAAAAATGACACACAAATAGCCTTTAATTGAAATAATAAAAAAATATGGCTGTTTGTCTGTTGTGGTCGCATCCCCATCGAACTATAACTTCCCTGTCGCCGCGAATTGTGCAGTGACCTGGCGCAATCCTGAGGGTGAGTCGAGGCAGAACAGCCCCCCCGAAGTGGACGCCAGCATAATCAAAATAGTCATCAGTGGGGTATGCAGCGATGTTGACAATAACTCCGACGGCGGTACTGGATACGGTTCCGGAAGAAGGCCCGGAAGTTTTCGCAGTTATCGGCGGCAAAAAAGTATTTCTGCCCGCCGACGCCAGATATGTAATGCAGGATATGCGCGGGCTCTGGTATTACAGCTCCCGCAAGCCGCGTCCCAAAGAAGGGGATTGGACGCCCAATAAGACCAGCATCGCCTGTCGCACTGAGCGAGGTTACGTGCGGGCTTTGAAGACGGACACAGTGCAGCAGTGGCTGGATACCTGCCAGCGTACTGTGCGCATGGTGAGATCTAACAACGGCGGCGAGCGACGTCCCTCCGAAGATTAAACTCGTCCCTCCCGAATTTGAGTGATGTAGCTGTTCCCGGCTCGCTTGCCGGGCCTGTCATGCATTAGTTTGTTAGACTGGAGTCATTATCCAGATAGCTAATGCCTTCATGACAAAAACCTCTGCTGAAGTAACGCCGATCTCGCAAACTGAATCTGCCCGCCTGATGCGTATGGCGACATACGCATCATTCAGTGTCGCCGTTATTCTGGTTTTGGCGAAAACTGTCGCCTGGATGGTGACCGACTCCGTTGTCCTGCTTGCCACGCTGATCGATTCGACTCTCGATGCGCTGGCCTCGCTGATAAATCTGTTTGCGGTACACCAGGCCGTAATGCCGGCAGACAAAGAGCATCGGTTCGGCCACGGTAAGGCAGAGGCGCTGGCGGGATTGGGGCAGTCGGCGTTTATCGCCGGTTCTGCCGGCTTTCTTTTGCTGGAATCAGGGCGGCGCCTGCTCAACCCGGTGCCGCTGGAGTCCTATGGCCCTGGCCTGATAATCATGGTCTTTTCAATTGCCCTGACACTGGCGCTGATGCTCTTTCAGCGCTATGTGATTCGCAGAACCGATTCCACTGCTATAAAAGCCGACGCGCTGCACTACAAAACGGATTTCATGGTGAACGGTTCTGTTATCCTGGCGCTGGTGCTCGCGATCGAAGGTTGGCAGGGGTTTGATGCGCTGTTTGCGATTGGTATCGCGTTGTATATTTTATACAGCTCCTGGGAGATTGTGCGGCAGTCCCTGGATGACCTTATGGATCGCGAGCTGCCTGATGAGGATCGCGAAGCGATCATACGCATCGCCTTATCCCATGCCAGCGTGCGGGGCCTGCATGAATTGCGGTCGCGCCGCTCTGGTATTTCCACGTTCATTCAGCTGCACCTCGAAGTTGATGACAACCTCTCCCTGCTGCAATCCCACCGTATTTCGGACGAGGTGGAGCGCGATCTGCAAAACGCTTATCCCTCAGCGGAAATCATTATTCACGTTGATCCTGCGTCCATAGTGCCGCTGGAGCCCGCGCCCAAATTTCCTCAAGACTAGCATTCATGCATTCTTTTTCGTGTGCCTGGTGGCGCCATCAGGGGCGTAATCGGCCGGCGGTGGCACATTTGTGTCGCAGATAGTTGTGTGCTTGAAAAGAGGGGTGTTCAGTAAATATTACATACCAATAACGGCTGGAAATTTCATATAGTTGAAGCACGGCGCGCCTATGGAAGGGCTTTTCGCCCTGGTTCGTTGTCGATAATAAGTGGAGAAAAACCATGTCACATAATATTACCCGTAAATCATTATCCCTTGCTGTGATGCTGGCATCTGGCCTGGTATCGAACAGTTCTCTGGCGCAGTTGGAAGAAGTCATCGTCACCGCACAAAAGCGCGCCGAATCGCTACAGGACACGCCGATAGCGATCAGCGCTTACACCAGTGAAGATATTCAGGCGATGGGGCTGATTGACGCCAAGGATATCGGCGCGGCGTCGCCCTATCTGCAGATGCCGGCCTACCCTAATGCGACCAACAACCTGGCGCTTTTTATACGCGGTATCGGTAATGCGGATTCCATCGTGCTCACTAAAGATCCCACGGTTGGGCTGTATTACGACGGGGTGTATGCCGCGCGCTCAACCGGTTTGTTGTCCGACCTGTCTGACTTGGAGCGGGTGGAGATTTTGCGCGGGCCGCAAGGCACTCTGTACGGTCGCAACACCATGGCCGGTGCAATCAATTTTATTAATGCCAAGCCCACCGGTGAGTTGGGGTTCAAGCAGACCCTGAGTGTGGGTAACTACGATAGCTGGCGCTCTGTAAGCCATTTGAATCTGCCGGAAGTATCGGGGTTCATGGCCAAACTGACGGCGGCTTTCTCTGATCGCGACGGCTGGGTGGAGAACGAGGGCGCGAATCAGGTGCCCGGTTACGATTACACGGATTATTACAAAAAGGAGACGGAAGGCTATCGCGCTGCACTGCGCTTTGACGGTATCGATAAACTGCTGGTGGACTACAGCTATGACTACTCGGATATAACGTCCTCGCCGCCTTATTTTCAATACAGTGGGCCCACCGGTGGCACCACGCTGTCAGGTGCTCCAATTACCAACAGTTTTTCAGACCGGTTGAAGAACACGCGCTCACCCACCGGCGGCGCCCAGACAGCCTATTATCTGCCGGACTCCAAAACGAAAGTGAACGGGCACAACCTCACTGTCAGCTATGAGCTCAACGATAACCTGACGCTGAAGTCGATTACAGGGTATCGGGATTTCGATGATGAAATCTCACAGAATTTCGCCCAGTCCTTCGGTAGTGCAGGTTCTTTGGAGGTATACACAAAGACAAAACAGGATCAGTGGTCGCAGGAATTGCAGTTGCTGGGTAACGCTGAGCGCCTTGAGTATGTCGGCGGGCTCTACTACTTCAATGAGAATGGTGACCAGAAGGAGCGCCAATACCTCGATCGCGCCAGTGTCGATCAGATGGGCATTTATGCGTTTGATTTTATCACCATGATGCCTTGCTCAGATGGCACTAAGCCAGGGCCGATCTGTACGGATTTTGCCAACGCAGCGCCCTACTATCTGGGTGAGTACAAAGTCAGTACGGATGTCGAATCCTGGGCGGCTTATGGCCAGGCGACTTACACACCGAATATTCTTGCAGACAAACTGGACCTGACGTTGGGGCTGCGCTATACCGATGATCAGCGCGAGGCCAGTCGCACTAACGACGGGTGGTATGCGAACTCCTTTGCGCCCGGGCGCACAGACTCCAGCAAGGACCGGTTTGACTACACTGCCATCGCAGATTACCGCTGGACGGACGAGTTTTCGACGTACGCCAAGGTGTCCACCGGGTTTCGCTCCGGGGGCTCCAGTCGTAATGGCGCGGATTTCAACAAACCCTTTGACAGTGAAGACCTGACATCCGGTGAATTGGGCTGGAAATCGGAGTGGATGGATCAGCGAGTGCGATTCAATGGGGCCGCGTACTATATGCGTATCAACGATATTATTCTGGATTACCTACCTGATCCTGTAGGCAGCCCCCAGTTGGTGGAGTCCTTTAATTCGGGTGATGCGGATGTGTACGGTGTGGAAATTGATCTGCAGGCTGCAGTCACCGACCAGTTCATGGTGGGTCTGAACTACTCCTACCTCGATTACGACTTCAGCAATGTCGATTTCCCGGATGGTACTGACCACACCGATACCACGGAACTGGTTTGGGCGCCAAAGAATGCGTATGCCATTACCGCAGATTATGATCTGCCCGTCAGTATCGGGCTGGTTCGCTTTCATCTCGACTACTCCTGGCAGGACGATCAGTTTGCGTTGGCCAATACCGAGTTCGGAAAAGTTGAAGTGGAAAGCTATGGCTTGCTCAATGCGCGTATCAGTCTTGCCGATGTCGAAATGGGTGGCCATAACTGGCAGTTCGCCGTGTGGGGTAAGAATATTACCGACGAGGACACCGCCAACTATCTGATCGGGGCGACGGCCACTACCTATCTCGCGCCGGCGATGTGGGGCGGTGAGGTGATTTTCGAGTTCTGATCCAGGCATAAACGCGCGTCGCGCAAAACGTGTACTAAGGGGCTGCCATTGGCAGCCCCTTTTTTATTTGGGGGTGGTATTGCGGTGCCGTTGAAACGCTAAAGATACTTGAACGCACTTAAAACATACTGTATGTTCAAATCCAGTTTTTGGGTTGGGCTCGTGCATGCGTGTTCACCCGTGGTGTCTATACTGAAGCAGTATTCTACCGGCGGTTTCATAGCCGCTCGGCAGTCGTCCAACTGATATATGAGGTAAACCCGTGAGCGACCTTGAACAATTCCGCCAGGATACTCGAGCCTGGTTGGAAGAAAATTGCCCCGATTCGATGCGTGTGCCGGCCAAAGGGTTTGAAGACCTTTACAACGGCGGCCGCAATCCTGAAATCGACCACCCGGATCAAAAACTCTGGTGTGACCGCATGGCTGAGCGCGGTTGGACTGTTCCGCACTGGCCAAAAGCCTATGGCGGCGGTGGTCTGAACACTGAGGAGGTAAAGATACTCTCCCAGGAAATGTCCAGAATAGGTGCCAGAAGGGCGCTGGACAGCTTCGGCATCTCAATGTTGGGGCCGGCGCTGTTGCACTTCGGCAACGAGGAGCAGAAGCTGGAACATCTGCCGAAAATAGCGCGCGGAGAAATTCGCTGGTGCCAGGGCTATTCAGAGCCCAATGCGGGTTCCGACCTTGCGAGCCTGGCGACCAAAGCGGAAGACAAGGGCGATCACTTTGTCATCAATGGCCAGAAAATCTGGACATCCTATGCGGATAAATCCGACTGGATTTTTTGTCTTGTGCGTACCGACAACTCCGGCAGCAAGCATGAAGGCATCAGCTTTGTGCTGTTTGATATGGATCAGCCCGGCGTCACGGCGCGTCCCATCAAGCTTATCAGCGGCAGCTCACCTTTCTGTGAGACTTTTTTCGACAACGCCATCGCGGACAAGAAAAACCTTGTCGGCGAGGCAGGCAACGGCTGGACCATTGCCAAATACCTGCTGACGCATGAGCGCGAGATGATCTCGGGTTTCGGCGCGGCGCCCAAAAAGTCGGTAGGGCAGGTGGCTCTGGAGGCGATCGGTGCCGATGAATCCGGCCGTCTGGCAAATTCAGCGCTGCGTCAGAACATCGCGCAATACCAGCTCGATACGCTGGTATTTGCCGCGACAATGGCGCGGGTGGGTGACGAAGCCAAGGCGGGGCAGGGGCTGGGCGCGGCTTCTTCCATCTTCAAATACTATGGAACGGAGCTGAACAAGCGGCGCAATGAGCTCAACCTGGCAGTGAGTGGCGAGCAGGCGCTGGGCTGGGAAGGCGAGGTGTATCGCGATGGTACGCTCAGTCGCGACTGGCTGCGCTCCAAGGGTAACTCTATCGAGGGCGGTACCACTGAGGTGCAGCTGAACATTATTGCCAAGCGAGTGCTTGGACTTCCAGACGCGTAGCGCAGAACTGACGAAGGGTAACGAACCATGGCTTTGGTATTGAATGAAGAGCAGGTAATGCTCAAAGAGTCCGCCGCGGGATTTTTGGCGGAAAAAGCGTCTGTTGCACAATTGCGAGCACTGCGCGACAGCAACAGTGAGCGCGGTTTCAGCGATGACGTGTGGCGTGAAATGTCCGAGATGGGCTGGGCGGGTATTGCCATTCCCGAGGCCTTTGGTGGGTTGGGGTACGGTTATACCGGGCTCGGGCTGGTGCTGGAACAGGCCGGTCGCAATCTCAGTGCAAGTCCGCTGCAATCCACCGTGCTGGTGGCAGCGTCGGTGATTGGTGAACTGGGGAGTGAGAAACAGAAAGAGGAGTTGCTGGCGGCTATCGCTGGCGGCGACAAACTGGTGAGTCTCGCATTGCAGGAGGGGCCGCATCATGCGCCGCTGCGCACTGCACTGCACGCCGAATTGCAAGGTGATGAGTATGTGCTCAATGGCGCGAAAGTGCTGGTATTGGATGCCAGTGCAGCAGACGTTTTCATTGTAATCGGACGCACAGGCGGAGAGCCCGGCGACGAGCGTGGTTTGAGCGCGTTTCTGGTGGATGCAGACACAGCCGGTCTAACCATAGAGCGCCGCAGCATGGTGGATTCACGCAGTGCCGGTGCACTTTTGCTGGCAGACGTTCGGGTACCTGCCGGCAATATGCTCGGTGAGGCTGGTGCAGCGTGGGAAGGACTGGCGCGAGCACTGGATATTGCCAATATCGGACTCGCGGCCGAATTGCTCGGGCTGTCTACCGAGGCCTTTGAGCGCACCAATGCCTACCTGAAGGAGCGCAAACAGTTTGGTCGGGTAATTGGCTCTTTTCAGGGCCTGCAGCATCGCGCAGCAGAGATGTTTGCCGAGCTGGAACTGGCGCGGTCAATTGTCTTGCAGGCCCTGCATGCGATTGATGACGGTGAGCAGGATCTGGCACTGCAAGCCAGTGCTGCCAAAGCCAAGTTGTGTGAAGTGGCGCAGCGCGTGACTAACGAAGCCATCCAGATGCACGGTGGTATCGGAATGACCGACGAACACGAGATCGGCTTTTTTATCAAGCGCGCCCGTGTGGCCCAACACATTTTTGGCGATTACAATTACCACCTTGACCGCTTCGCCCAGCTTAGTGGTTTTTGACAGCCCTGCTACTATTAACACCCTAACTACTATGGACCACGCATAATAATGAACCCTGAAATAGAAAAATTTGACCAGATTGTTGCCGAACTCACACAGGAGGGGCAACCCTTTGCGCTCGACACCGTCAACTTGAATGGTGTCGATTACCGCAACTTTACCGGCCTGCCTGCCAATCTTGGGCAGTACTATATGGTCATGCAGCAACACGCCGAAAAGGATTTCGCTGTCTATCTGGATGAACGCTATACGTTCGGCCAGGGCTACCAGCACAGTTGCGAATTGGCAGAGGCACTGATGCAGCGCTATGGCGTGCGCAAAGGCGATCGAGTCGCTATTCTGAGCCGCAATAATCCGCAGTGGATGATGGCTTTCCTCGCGGTGACATCGATTGGCGCCGTAGCGGTCCCAATGAACGCATGGTGGACCACAGAGGAGTTGGACTACGGCTTCTCCGACAGCGGCGCAACGGTCGTGGTGGCTGATCGGGCTCGCGTGGAGCGTCTGGCTCCCATTGTAGAAAAGCACGGACTGCGGCTCATCACTATTGACGATTGCAGTGGGCTGGACGTGGATCACACGCCGTTTTCCGAGTTGCTTCAAGCGTATAGCGGCGCGTCAATGCCGGCGGTTGATGTGTCTCTGGATGACCACGCCACTATCATGTATACCTCCGGTTCAACCGGTCATCCCAAGGGCGCGCTGTCGTCGCATCGGGGTATTCTGTCGGCGCTGTACAGCTGGATGTGCCTGGGTATTGCCACCAAAATGGCGGCCACGCAGGAGGTTCGCGATGCGGGCCTCGCCCCATCCGGGTTGCTGACTATTCCACTCTTTCATTGCACTGCCAGCCACTCGGCATTCCTGTTGTCTCTGGTGGTGGGTCGCAAAATGGTGATCATGCACAAGTGGGATGCGCAGGAAGCGCTGCGGTTGATCGAGAAAGAGCGCATAACATGGTTCAACGGCGTGCCTACCATGTCAGCGGAGCTTCAGGCAGCGGCGGAAACTACCGACAGGGATATCTCCTCGCTGACAGAGATCATGGCCGGTGGAGCGCCCCGTCCGCCTGAGCAGGTGAAGAAAATCAGTGGCACCTTTAAAAAATCCGCGCCTGGTATTGGTTATGGCCTGACAGAAACCAATGCTGTGGGTGCGGTGAATGCTGGTGCATTCTACATTGCCCGCCCTGAAAGCTCAGGGAGAGTGGTGCCCGCGGTGACGGAGTTTCGCGTAGTGGGCGAGGATGGCAGCACCCTGCCTGCGGGCGAACGAGGGGAGCTGTGTATCAAGTCCCCTGCCAATATTCTGGGTTACTGGAACAAACCTGAGGCAACCGCCGAGGCCTTCGTCGACGGCTGGTTTCACACCGGTGACGTGGCCTATCTGGACGAGGATGGGTTTGTTTACATCGTCGACCGAATAAAGGAAATCATCATCCGCGGCGGGGAAAATATCAGCTGTCCCGAAGTGGAGGCTGCGATCTACGCCCACCCCGGCATTCATGAAGTGGCGGTCTTTGGCCTGCCCGATGAGCGACTCGGTGAGATCGTCGGTGCAGCAGTGGTGCTGCGCGATGGCCACGAGCTGACGGCAGATGAGCTGCGCACTTATCTGGCGGATCATCTGGCTTCATTCAAAATACCCGCGCACATCTGGTTCCACAGCGAGCAACTACCGCGCATCGCCTCGGGTAAGATTTTCAAGCGGCAACTCAAGGCTGACTACACAGCGGAACTTGCAGCGCGCTAGCTGCCCGGTGTCGACTACAGCATTAACAACAGACAATCGATACATTAACGGTACGGGAGAGAGAATATGACAATGGAATTGGGTATCAGTGCAAATGTGGCACCGCTGCTGGCGGAGGTAAAAAAGTTCATCGAGGAAGAAATACAGCCGGTCGAGCACGACTACTTTGACGACATCAGCGTCGGGGACCGCTGGACTTTCACTGACCGCCAGACCGATATTCGCGAGGGTCTGAAAGCCAAAGCAAAAGCCAAAGGTTTGTGGAATTTTTTCCTCACAGGTGAATCCGGTTCGGGGCTGAATACGGTGGAGTACGCCTACCTTGCTGAAGAGATGGGCAAGTCGCATCTGGCAGCGGAAGTCTTTAACTGTGCGGCGCCCGATACCGGCAATATGGAGGTACTGCATAAATACGGTACCGAGGAACAGAAAAAACAGTGGCTCGAACCGCTGATGAACGGTGAGATTCGCTCGGCTTTCGCCATGACAGAGCCGGATGTGGCATCCTCCGACGCGACCAATATCTCTACCACCGCGGTACTGGACGGTGATGAATGGGTGATCAATGGCGAGAAACACTACATCTCCGGTGCCGGTGACCCACGCTGCAAGGTTATGATCGTAATGGTCAAAACCGACCCTGACGCCGCAAAACATATTCAGCAATCGCAGATCCTGGTGCCGATGAACACGCCCGGTGTTGAGAATCTCCGTCCGATGAATGTATTTTCCATGGACGATGCACCACACGGCCATATGCATCAGAGATACACCAATGTGCGGGTTCCCAAGGAAAATATTTTGTTGGGAGCCGGTCGCGGGTTTGAGATTTCCCAGGGCCGTCTCGGGCCGGGCCGGATACACCATTGCATGCGCGCTATCGGCGCGGCAGAGAAAGCACTGGAATTGCTGTGCGAACGAGCCGTGTCCCGTACCGCGTTTGGCAAGCCACTGGCCCGTTTGGGCGGTAATATCGACATCATCGCCAATGCGCGTATGGATATCGAACAGGCGCGTTTGTTGACACTTAAAACCGCGTGGATGATGGACAATGTGGACGCCAAGGAAGCGCGTATCTGGATTTCCATGATCAAAACTGCGGTGCCGAATATTTCCATCCGCATCGTCGATGAAGCCATTCAGATGTTTGGTGCCCTGGGGGTGTCGCAGGATACTCCGCTGGCAAACATGTATATGGCGCAGCGAACCTTGCGTCTGGCAGACGGACCCGATGCGGTACACCGTATGGTTGTCGGTCGCAACGAGCTGAAAAAATACGTAGCGCAGGACGACGGTGTGCGCGCAACCTTCAGGGACGGTTGATACTGACTGCCCCGCTCGGGATGGCCAGCGCTCGCTGGCCGTCCCAAAGCGTTATATGTATTTCTCCCAGCCTCTATAAAATGATATCCATCTGCGGTAGCCTCTAAGTCATAATTAAATAATAAGAGTGCAAACCGATGGCGATATCCAATGGATGGTATGTCCTGCCCTGTCTTGCCGTGTCTCTTGTATCGGCTGCACCTCACCTGCTGGCCCAGGGTAACGGGCTAGAGGAAATCATCGTCACAGCGAATAAACGCGAAGCATCGCTGATGGATAGCGCAGCGTCGCTCAGTGCATTTGATTCAGCCACTTTGAACCAATTGGGTATTACAGGGGCCGAGGATCTTGTCGCGCATACCCCTTCGCTGTCGATAACAACTTTCAGAGTGAGTATCCGCGGTGTGGGCCGTCCCAATCTGGCGGTGGGCTCTGAGCCGGGAATCGGCATTTACTGGGATGGTGTTTACAACTCGGAGAACGACGTATTTGGCCTCTCCGAGTTCATGGATATAGAGCGCGTTGAGGTTTTGCGGGGGCCACAAGGTATTCTGTACGGGCGCAACTCGGTAGGGGGTGCCATCAACTTTGTCAGTAAGCGCCCCAATGCCGAATGGGGTGGTACCGCAACGGCCCAATTGACCAATTACGATGGCAGGTTGATACAGGGAATGGTCAGCGGCCCGGTCACCGACAAACTCAATGTACTAGTGGGGGCGTCCTACATCAGCCACGAAGGCTATCAAAAAAATATTTACAACGGCAAAGACTATCAGGAGCAGCAGACACCCTACGGCACTTTCAGTCTGGAACACCAGACAACAGACCGCTGGAATACCGTGCTCAAGGTGCTGGGTACCGACCAGAAATTCAGGCCGGCCAATGGCTACATGCTGGAGCCTTTTTCGCGTGAACTGAATCAGCAGGTGGCGGACGATGAAACCGGCGCGCCGCTCAATCTACCGGGCATGTTCCCCGCGCAGAACTTTGTCAATATGCGTCAGGGGCTGGCGATTTCCAATCCCGCGCTGGCCAATGAAGACAAGGTGAGCCAGGATCATGATCCCAAGGTGAAGATTCGCCGATGGGCGACTTTTCTCAACAGTGAATACAGTGCCGATACGTTCACTCTGAAATATACCGGCGGATACTCCCGATACTGGTTTGATTCCGACACCGATGCCGATGGCAGTGCGGCGCAGGATTCGGGTGTGGATTGGAACAAGTTACTGTTCAGCGGAATTCCAGTGTCCCAGTTTCCGGGGTCTCCCGGCTATGGGATAACTCCCGCCGAAATGACCTATGTGGTGAATCAGGAGGCCACGTTCGAGTCCCACGAACTGCAGTATTCTTCGGAGTGGGACGGTGATTACTCGTTGCTGAGCGGGCTCTATTACTATCATAGCGATGAAGAGCAGGTGGCGAGTTACCGTGAGTGGAACGATGAGTTAATGGAGATGTACGCGTTTCTGGGGAGTTTTGTCACGCCTGTGGTAAGCGATGACAATTACCTCTATCGCGGAGATGCGCATGTGGATACCCGGTCATACGCAACTTACGGGCAACTCACCTGGGACTGGCGGCCAGAGACTGCACTGACGTTTGGCCTGCGCTATTCCTATGACGATAAGAAAGGTGAGGACAATACCTTTGTACAATTTGTCGGCAACCCCGATGACCCTACCGTGTACAGGCAGCAGGATGACAGTTGGGATAAGTGGACATGGCGGCTGGGGGTAGACCACTACATTACCCAGGAGCAATTCCTGTATGCGTTTATTGCCACCGGTTACCGTTCGGGCGGTTTTAATTTTCAGAAGCCCACTGCCAGCACGCTTGTGGATGTGGTTAAACCCGAGGAAATTATTTCCTACGAGATGGGTTACAAGGGATCGCTGCTGGAAAACCGCCTGAATCTGGCGGTGTCAGCCTACTATTACGATTACACGGATCTGCAGGTGATCAAGCAGGATGTGGAAAACGGTATTGCCCTGAATACATTTGAGAACGCCGACGATGCCCGTGCAATGGGCCTGGAACTGGAGGCATGGGCGCTGCCAATCCCCGAGGTCATGCTCAGTGCGACCTATTCTTACAACTATACCGAGTTCAAGGATTTTTCCAGTAAAGATGCCAACGCCTGCACTCTGGGGCCTTACGCGCAGGGGGATACTCAGGCGTCCTTATGTACCGATGAACAAGACCTCAGTGGGAATGAGTTCGCACTGACGCCGGAGAACAAACTGTCACTGAATGCCACGTATTTCTGGAAAATGTTTGAACTGGACTGGTCAATCACCGGCAGCTATTACTATCAGGGCGAACAGTGGATGACGCCTTTCAATAATCCGCAGTACGACAAGGTCGGCAGTTGGGATCGCTGGGATGCGCGCTTGAATGCCGCGGCCCCCGATCTGGAGTGGGAGGTTACAGCGTTCGTCAAAAATATTGCCGACAACCGGGAAATTATCAATCGGGGCAGACCCAGTACCGTCACCCATAACGCGCAAACTACATTGACAGATCCGCGGATATACGGCATCAAGCTGCAGTACAACTTCTAGGATTATCCCGGCGCGGCCCAACACGGTGCAGGCGGGACTGGTGGGGGTCTGCAGGGTCTCGTGTTGCCAGTATCCCAGGCGCCGAATACTCCGTTTGACCGCCCGAGTCCAGGCCTTTGCGGGACAAAAAATACTTGAACGAACTAAATACATACTGTATGTTCAAAAACCTTTTTTGAGCAGTCAGTAGCTCCGCACCTCCCCCCGTTTGTGCTATTTCCGTCTGAAGGAATGCGCCCTGTGTAAATGCGATAGGAGTGTGTGAAATACCGTAGCTCGACTACACTAGATGGTTTCCGTTACAGCACTATTTATGAGGAGTTCTCCATGGCAGTAAAAATCGTACCTAAGGAAGAAATGCTGGATGCCATTGGCACCAAGTTTGAGCCGGGCCCCTGGATCGAGGTCACGCAGGATCGAATCAACACCTTCGCCGACTGCACTGAAGATCACCAGTTTATTCATGTGGATGTTGAAGCGGCCAAAAACACGCCCTTTGGCGGCACTATCGCTCACGGCTTTTTGACACTTTCGCTGTTGTCCAAGCTGGTAGAAGGCAGTGGTGTTGTACCTGAAAACATTGTGATGGGCTTGAACTACGGCTTTGACAAGGTGCGCTTTTTGATGCCGGTGAGTGCGGGCAAGCGTGTACGGGCGCATTCCGAAATTACCGACGTCACGGCCAAGGAAGGGGACCGTTTCCTGGTGAAGCAGACCATCTCTGTCGAGATAGAGGGTGAGGAAAAACCGGCGTTGATAGCCGAGTGGTTGACCATGGTAATCTGCGGCTGATCGGCCGGCACATCCAATTCATTTTTTAGTTAGGGGATATCAGCAATGTCTATTCGATACGACGGAAAAGTAGCCATCGTGACTGGCTCAGGCCAGGGACTGGGTCGCAGCCATGCGATAGAACTGGCCAAACGCGGCGCCAAGGTTGTCATCAATGACCTGGGTGGCGGTGTCGACGGTTCCGGTGGGTCTTCAGATGCCGCTAAGGCGGTTGTGGCGGAGATTGAGGCGTTGGGCGGTGAAGCCATTGCCAACGGTGCCAATGTTGCCAAGTATGACGAAGTTGAGGCCATGGTTAAGCAGGCCATGGATAAGTGGGGCCGCGTTGATATTCTGGTTAACAATGCGGGAATCCTGCGCGACAAAAGTTTCGCCAAGGGTACGCTGGAAGATTTCAAACTGGTATTGGACGTTCACCTGATGGGTAGTGTGAACTGCACCAAGGCATGCTGGGAGATTATGCGCGAACAGGCTTACGGCCGCATCGTGGTAACGACATCGTCATCCGGCCTGTACGGAAACTTTGGGCAGACCAACTATGGCAGTGCCAAAATGGGTGTCATCGGCATGATGAATACACTGTCTCAGGAAGGTGCCAAATACAACATCAATATCAACGCGCTGGCGCCAACAGCCGGTACGCGTATGACCGAGGGCTTGATCCCAGAGGAAGCATTTGCCCTGCTGACACCAGAGACAGTGACACCCGCGGTACTGTATCTGGTGAGCGAAGAAGCGCCCACCAAGACAATAGTCTGTGCCGGTGCCGGTGCGTACTCAGTAGCCAAGATAATAGAAACTGATGGCGTCTGGCTGAAGCCGGACGAACAGACACCGGAAGGCATCGCCGCGAACTGGGGTGCCATTTCCTCTCCTGAGGGTGAAGTGCAGCCCCAGGCCGGGTTTGAGCAAACCGTGAAATTCACGGGCAAGGCAATGGAAGGTCTGGGCCTGAACAAATAGCGAGTGACTCAGTGGCGTCCTCGCGGCGCCCTCACAACTGGAGAGAAATCACATGAGAGAAGCAGTAATTGTATCGACCGCACGTACGCCCATTGCAAAGGCCTATCGTGGCGGTTTTAACAACCTCGGCGGCGCTACGCTTGGCGCTGCCTCAGTAGCCGAAGCCGTCAAGCGCGCTGGCATCGATCCCGCCCGCGTTGAGGACGTTATCATGGGCTGTGCGCTTGAGCAGGGTGCAACAGGCTCAAATATCGCACGCCAGATCGCACTGCGCGCCGGTTTGCCACACACTACATCGGGTATGACAATGGATCGCCAGTGTTCTTCCGGCCTGATGGCGGTAGCGACTGCAGCGAAACAGGTTATGTACGACGGTATGGATTGCGTGATCGGCGGCGGACTGGAGAGTATCACTCTGGTGCAAAACGAACACATGAACCTGCATCGTATGGTGGATGAGGAACTGTTGGCGATAGAGCCCAATATGTTTGTCCCCATGCTGGAGACCGCAGAAATAGTCGCAGACCGCTACAATATTTCTCGCGATGCGATGGATGAGTACGGTTTTCAATCGCAGCAGCGCACCGCCGCCGCGTATGAAGCGGGCAAGTTTGCCGATGAACTGGTCGAGGTTACCTGCGAACGCACCGTCTGGGACAAGGCTACCGGTGAAGCTTCACTGGCTAAGGGCACTGTCTCTGCCGATGAGGGCTTGCGCGCGACTACACTGGAAGGTCTGCAGGGCCTCAAAACAGTGGTAGAGGGCGGCACGATTACTGCGGGGAACGCCTCTCAGTTGTCCGATGGCTCTTCTGCACAACTGATAATGGATGCGAAAACCGCCGAGAAGGAAGGGCTGCAACCGCTGGGCATTTACCGCGGTATGTCGGTCGCCGGGTGTGCGCCGGATGAGATGGGCATTGGCCCGGTCTTCGCTGTGCCCAAATTGCTCAAACAACACGGCCTGAAAGTGGATGATATCGGTCTGTGGGAATTGAACGAGGCGTTCGCGGTACAGGTCATCTATTGTCGCGATCAGCTGGGAATCGACAATGACAAGCTCAATGTTAACGGCGGCGCCATCTCCATCGGTCACCCCTATGGCATGAGTGGTTCACGCATGATCGGACACGCGCTTATTGAAGGCAAGCGACGCGGCGTTAAATACGTGGTGGTTACCATGTGTATAGGCGGCGGTATGGGTGCTGCCGGTCTGTTTGAGGTTGCCTGATACTCGGCTTTCAAAAACGGCGCCTGCGGGCGCCGTTCTTGTTTTAGACCGGGATTTATTATTTGTCGCATAGAGGAAATACAATGAAAGCAGTGATATGCCGGGAACACGGGTTACCTGACAAACTGGAACTCGCAACAGACTGGGCCGAACCGGAAGTGGGTGAGCATGACATCTTGATCGATGTGAAGGCAGCCGGCCTCAACTTCCCCGATGTATTAATGATACAGGGGAAATATCAAATGCAGCCGGAGATGCCGTTTATTCCTGGAGGTGAGTGCGCTGGCGTGGTGGCGGCAGTCGGGCCAAAAGTCAGCCGCTTCAAGGTGGGAGACAAGGTTATTTCCGCCGGCGGTTCGGGTGCGTTTTGCGAGAAAATTGCGGTCCATGAACTCGGTGCCTTCCCCATGCCGGACGGGCTCGATTTCGAGCAGGCAGCCGGTGTTAGCATCACGTACTTTACATCCTACTATGCCCTCAAGCAGCGCGCTGACCTGCAGCCGGGAGAAACACTGTTGGTGTTGGGCGCAGCTGGTGGTGTCGGTACCAGTGCCATCGAACTGGGCAAGCAAATGGGCGCGAAGGTGATCGCGGCTGCGAGCACCGATGAAAAGCTCGAGCTGTGTAAAAAATTGGGTGCCGACGAGGTGATCAACTACAGCAAAGAGAACCTCAAGGACGCGATCAAGGCGCTGACAGACGGTAAAGGCGTGGATGTGGTGTATGACCCCGTAGGAGGTGATTACGCCGAGCCGGCAATTCGCGGCATGGCCTGGAATGGCCGCTATCTGGTGATCGGCTTCGCCAGTGGCCCTATCCCCAAAATTGCGCTCAACCTGACACTGCTTAAGGGTTGCTCGCTGGTCGGGGTTTTCTGGGGGCGTTTTGCCGGTGAGGAGCCCGAGGTCAACCTGGAGAACATTGAGGCCTTGTGGGAGTTGTTTTCCAGCGGCAAAATCAGCCCGGTAGTGACTGACAGCTTTCCGATCGAGCAGTATGAAGAAGCCTTTAACTGTATGATTGAACGCCGCGCGCGGGGTAAAGTTATCATCACAATGTAAGGGCAACTTCTGCACAGGGAGTACTGGACATGCACAGTTTCGAATTCAATACGGTGACGCGTATCACCAGCGGTGTCGGCAGCGCACTTGATCTCGCCGCCCAGTGTCGGCATCTGGGTGTGCAGCGACCGCTGTTGGTAACCGACCCGGGGCTGATGTCTATTGGCCTGGTGCAGCCGGTTCTGGCAGCGCTGGAGCAGGCGGGGTATGCGGCACTGGTGTTTGATCAGGTGCGCGAGGACCCGCCTGAAGAGACTGTGAACGCGGCGGCAGAATTGGCGCGCAACGGCAGTGTCGATGGTGTTATTGCCGTCGGTGGTGGCAGTTCCATGGATGTGGCCAAGGTTGTGGCCGTATTATTGGGTGGCACTCAGGCGCTGGCGGATATTTACGGTGTCGGTCAGGTGACCGGCGCCAGGCTGCCGTTGATCCTCGTGCCCACTACGGCAGGTACCGGATCAGAAGTTACCCCTGTCGCAGTAATTACCACGGGTGAGACGACCAAGGCAGGTGTTTCCTCACCCGTCCTGTTGCCGGATGTTGCGGTGCTGGACGCCGCGTTGACCCTGGGCTTGCCTCCTGCTGTTACGGCGATGACAGGGGTCGATGCGATGGTACACGCCATCGAGGCCTATACATCGCGACACAAGAAAAACCCGCTGTCTGACAACCTCGCCATCCATGCGCTGCAACTGCTGTCACGCAATATCCGCACCGCCGTGCTGGAGGGGTCGAATCAGGGCGCGCGGGAAAACATGCTACTCGGCGCCTGCCTCGCGGGACAGGCATTTGCCAATGCGCCGGTGGCCGCAGTACACGCGCTGGCGTATCCCTTAGGTGGTCACTATCACATCCCGCACGGGCTCAGTAATTCGTTGGTATTGCCCTCCGTGATGGAGTTCAATGCGCCGCAGGCGAGCGCGCTTTACGCCGAGCTTGCAGAGGTGGTGACAGGGGCGCCGGTTGAGGGCAGCGCAGAGGCGAAAACGGCAGCACTGATCGATGCCTTGCGGGAATTGATTGACGATGTTGCTCTGCCGGCAACACTGCGCCAGGCGAAGGTCAAGGAGAGCGATCTGGAGATGTTGGCCAGTGACGCCATGTTGCAGCAGCGTCTGCTGGTGAATAATCCGCGCGACGTCGCCTATGACGACGCGCTGGCGATCTATCAGGCCGCCTACGGAGGCGCAGCATGAGCAAGCCAACCCGGCCCACCCGCGAGCAGTACAAGGTGTTTTATCCGATCACAACGCGCTGGTCGGATAACGATATCTACGGCCATGTGAACAATGTTGTCTACTATTCCTACTTTGATACAGCGGCCAATCGTTACCTGATAGAAGAGGGTGGCCTGGACATCAGCGACGGTGGCATTGTTGGTTATGTGGTGAACTCAGGCTGTGAGTATCATGCGCCTGTCACCTACCCCGAAGCGGTGGAAGCCGGTGTCAGGGTCGATCGACTGGGTAATAGTTCAGTGCAGTACGGCATCGCTATCTTCAAAGAGGGCGAGCAGGAGGCCGCGGCGCATGGACACTTTGTGCATGTGTTTGTCGAGCGCGCCGAAAACCGCTCTGTACCTATACCGCAGCATCTGCGTGAGGCGCTGGAACGCATCGCCTGATATCACCGTGTGTCTATCAGCGGTCGTTGATAAGAAACAAGATGAGTACGGCGAGAAAGACGCCCGCGCTGAACAGAGGGGCCAGCGGGCTGTGAATCTGGTAAAGCCCACCGGCACAGATCGGCCCGATAACGAATCCGATGGCCGGGCAGGAACTCACCAGTCCCGCCGCGCCACCTTGTTCTTCCGGTGTCACAGCCAGAGAGGCGCCCGACGATATCGAGGGCATACACAGCGCCAGACCGGTGCCCAGAAAGGCCATTCCCACCGCCAGTACAGAGAACACCTCAAAGCCTGACACAATCACGGCGCCGATCAACAGAGAACACAGCCCGATACGGATAAACTGTGTAGGCTTCAGATTGATCCGCTGCATGACCGTCACCTGTGTCACAAAGGTAAAAATCGCAGAGACCATTAATGCCGCACCGGTCATCTGCGCGGTTTCAATGCCGCTCAAATTCAACTTGTCCTGCAGCTGAAATCCCAGTGTTTGCTGGATGCCGGAGAACCCAATGAAGAGCCCCACAGCCGTAGCCAGTAGCAGTGCAATACGGCGATCTGTATAGCGCAGTTTTACCGGTGTCTTGCGATGGGTGAGTTGTGCCGGGGGTGTCGGTGGGAGGTTGCGCCACACCACCACGGCCGCCACCGCAGCCAGACCGCCTGCGAAATACAGCGGCGCCAGCAACCCGAAAGTGGCCAGTGCGCCACTGACAGCGGGGCCGAGTATGGTGCCCATGCTGCTGGCCGTGCCCAGCTTTGCCATAGTTTTGGTGCGTTGATCGGGAGTGGTGTGATCAGCCGCGTAGGCCATGCTTGCCGGGTTGGTAGCTGACATCACGACCGATTGGCAGCAGCGTGTTATTAGCAACATGCCGTATAACGCCGCGCCGCTGAGTAAGCCTGTCAGGCCACCGTAAAACACACTGGCGAAGAGCACGGTGCCTACGGTGTAACCTACCAACCCGGTGATGATGATGGGTTTGCGGCCAACGCGATCACTGAAGCGGCCCCAATACGGGGCCGCGACGCCAAAGATCAATGCGGAGACCGCAATAATGGACGTGATCTGCAGCTCGCGCAGATTCACTTCCCTGCCCAGCGGGGCCAGGATGGCGAACACCAGTGACTGACCTATCCCGGTACCCATCAGGGCGAGGATAAGTACGGTCAACTGCCGTCGCGTCAGATGCCCCGGTGAAGCAGTACTCACAGCATTGTGCTACTTCAGGTCCGCTGAGGATTTTTCCAGCAATCTGCGCGCGACGATCAACTGCTGTATCTGCTGCGTGCCCTCGAAGATGTCGAGGATTTTGGAATCGCGGGCAAACTTTTCCAGCAGCACGTTTTCGCTGTAACCGAGGCTCTGGCACAGGGCCACACAGCGCAGGGTGATTGCATTGCCCACGCGCCCGGCCTTGGCTTTGCACATGGAGGCTTCCATCGAGTTCGGTGTGCGATTGTCCGCCATCCATGCGGCTTTCAAAACCAGCAACCGGGCCGCATTCCACTCGGCTTCCATCTGGCACAACTCGGATTCTATGGCGCTGAGATTGCAGGGTTTCTTGTCGAACTTGAGCTCCACGCCCTCTGCCTTCAACAGCTCGCGGGACATGTCCAGAGCGGCCCGTGAAGTGCCGATAGCCATGGCGGCGACCGGTGGGCGCGTGTTGTCGAATGTCTGCATCACGCCGCCAAATGCCTTTTTGCGGCCCTCTGCATCGGTCGCGACCTCTGCGCTACCGAGGATATTGTCCTTGGGGATGCGACAATCATTGAAGCTGATAGAGGCGGTATCGGATGCGCGTATGCCCAGCTTGTGCTCCAGCCGAGTTACCTCGCACCCCGGTGTGCCCTTTTCCACGATGAAGGATTTGATGGCCGCCTTACCGAGGGATTTGTCCAGCGTCGCCCACACTACCAGGGTGTCGCTGCGCTCGCCGTCAGTGACAAAAATCTTCTCACCGTTAAGCACCCACTCGTCGCCGTCGAGCACGGCAGTTGTATTGATGTTGGCGGAATCAGAACCGGTTCCCGGCTCGGTAATACACATGGCCGCGTATCTGCCACCGTATTTTTTCACCTGTTCGGGTGTGCCTACCGCTGTGATGGCAGCATTACCCAGCCCGCTGCCTGGCATTGCCAGGAACAGGCCGACATCGCCCCAGCACAGGCCGAACAGCCCGACGACTGCGCCCATATTGCCGCCATTTACCACCGTACCCTCGGGAATGGGTTCACGTGCACCCTTGGTTTGAGTGCTGCGCGCACCGCTGATCAGCTTTGAGACCTCTTCCATTTCTTTCGGATAGGTGTGCTCTTCCTTGTCATATTTGCGTGAATACGGACGGATCATGTGTTCAGCCAGCATCATGACCTGGCTGAATGTTTCCTCGTGTTTTTTGGCGAGTTCCAGATTAATCATAGTGTGTAATCCTGTAGTAAATTTATGGGCTTAGACGCTGGCAACACCTTCCAGTGTGTCGATGGCACGCAGGTTGCGATACCACATTTCCACCGGGTGTTCGCGGCAGAAGCCGTGGCCGCCGAGTAGTTGCACGCCGTCGGTGCCAATTTTCATTGCGTGTTCAGCGCAGAATATCTTTGCGAGGTACGCCTGCTCGTGAAAATCCAGGCCCTGCTCAGCGCGGGAAGCCGCGCGCCAGGTCATCAGTCGCATGGCCTCCAGTTCAATGGCGATGTCGGCGACCATAAAGGCGACAGATTGGCGGTTGCTGATAGGCTCGCCAAATGCCACGCGTTCGTTGACGTAAGGCTTCACGTAATCCAGAACAGCCTGACAGGTGCCGACGGCCAGCGCGCAGATGCCGATGCGACTCAGGTCGATAAAGCGCTGCATATCAAAGGACCCACTGCCCAGAAGTGCGTCGGCTGGTAGTTGCACATTGTCGAAATTCAGTGTGGCCAGCTGGGCACCCAGCAACCCCATATTGGACTCTGCCGTTCGGGTCATACCATCGGGAGTGCCCTCGAAGATAAAGGCCGCGTTGTCGCCATTTTCAAGGCGCGCTGCAACCAGCGTCAGTTCGGCATCCATGCCCAGCGGTACCATGGCCTTGGTACCTGACAGGGTGTACCCATCGCCGCTGACAGTTGCCGTTGTCGCCGGTGCAGAGGGCTCGAAGGTCGCGCGCGGTTCCAGCAAGGCAGTAGTGGCGGCCTTGAACTCGCCGCTGCAAAAGAGTGGCAGGTACTTTTCCCGCTGTGCGTCCGAGCCCTGGTCCAGTAGCGTATTTACAAAGGCCATGGGGCTGATGGAGCCAAGAGCGAGCGACATGTCACCGTGTGCAAGGTCTTCAAAGATCAGCGCATTAGAGGTGGGTGAGCGCTCGACGCCAGCGCCTCCCAGCGCTTCGGGGATGGGCAGTAGGGTGAGTCCCAGTTCTGCCGTATCAGGATAAAAATCCTGTGCTGCGCTGGTGCCCTCGTCTACAGGTTTTGCCCGCGAGCGAATTTCTGCGGCAGCAAAGCGCTGCATGCTCTCGCGATTCATGCGCTGCTCGTCTGTCAGTGTCAGGTCGAACAACAGGTCGGGTGCGGTATCGGTCATCGTCTCTCTCTCGGGTCAGGGGTTTACGGCGGTGAGGCTCGGGGCCTGCAGTCCGCCAATCAGGTAATCCACCAGGTGGTCAAGCAAAGTGTCTTCGTCGAAATCACTCAGATCGCCCAGCGGGGTATGTGTGAGCCAGCCCACTTCTGCAATACCGTGCAGTACGTTGGTGGTCATGAACATGAGTCGCAATCGACGCACTGGCGCCGGCAGGTCGGGCAGCTGTGCCTCCAGTGCCTGATCCACATGTTGCCAGAAGGGCGCAAACATGGCGTTGACCATTGCGGCAATGTCGGCATCGTTCTCGCTCACCAGGCGCGACAGGAATTGTACACCGTTGGCGCCCCACTCCTGTCGTGCGGGAAGCAGTACCAGTGGCAGAAGAGTGTCACGGCAGGCGCTGCGCAGTGAGCGGGCGGGCGTCTGTTCTGCACGCAGCGCGCTTGCTATATGTTTTAGTTCTCTGGCGATCAATTCCACCAGGGCCTCTACCACGCCCAGTTTGTTCTGAAAGTGATAGTGCATTGCGGCTGAGTTTCTCGACCCGGCCTCGGTGCTGATACGGCGTAAGGAGACCGCATGCAGGCCCTCGGCCGCATATAATTGCAGCGCGGTCAGCAGCAGGCGTTCGCGCGTATCGGCACCTTTTTCCAGTGCTGTGCGCACGGGTGCTGTCATTTGCGTCCGAGTTTTTCAGGGTTGCCCAGCGCGAGTATGAACCGTGTATAGCTCACGGGGAAAAGGCGACTCACAATGGAGATGACGACGGCGTCCAGACCGATAAGCAGGCGCTTCTTACGCTTTTCAATGGCTTCGATAATTTTTTTGGCGGCGGTCTCGGGGCTCGTTTTGGCGAGTTTTTCGAATTCCCGGCCACGCTCTTCAGGCGTCAAGCTTTCGTCGCCGCCGCGTGCAACGCGTGCGATATTCGTTTTGATGCCGCCGGGGTGTACGCAGCAGACATGTACATTGCTGCCCGCCATTTCCTGACGCAGCGCTTCGGTGTAACCGCGCACCGCAAACTTGGCGGCATTGTAGGCAGACTGGGTGGGTACGCCGATGAGTCCGAACACCGAGGACAGATTCACCAGGTGCCCCTGTGCAGAGTTGCGCAATAACGGCAGGAATGCCTGGGTACCATAGACCACACCCCAGAAATTGATGCCCATCAGCCACTCCAGGTCGGCGTAATTACTCTCCTCGACGTTTGCCATCAGTGCCACGCCGGCATTATTGATGACAATATCCACGTGGCCCTTGCTGCTACCTATTCGGTCAGCCCAGGCATGCATGCCCTCTTTGTCGGCGACATCCAGAACCTGACCATCGGCGGGAATGTTCTTCAGTGGCAGCATGGCGATGGTTTCATTCAGGGCATCGGAATTGATATCGCTCAGAAACAGCTCACAGCCTTCGCGGTTTAATTGCATTGCCAGCGCGCGGCCGATGCCTGAGCCTGCGCCAGTGATTACAGCTATCTTGCCTTGTGCGTATGCCATGAGTGCGCTCTGCTGTCGTTGAGGAGAGATAATAATAGGCGCTTTTTGTATTAAAGCAACTGCTTTACACGGCCTTTTCTCAATGCTCGCCTGCCTGCTTTTGAGCCTCGGGGGAGTAGCCATGCCTGAAGTGAGGGAATTCTGCTGGCACGCCTTTAATCTACTCTCTTGCCAGTTTATCGGGCAGTGTAGTCTGGACACCTCCGAGCCCTTCCCCTACAATGCCACGCCAGATTACACATACCCGGCCAGCGCACCGGGTTGCAGTGTACCCCTGAGGTAAACCAGAGTTGTATTTCTATGATAAAAGGGCGAGATGCGGTTTCCCATCTCGCTTTTTTGCGAGCGCGCGACTGGCATTTTGACGCTGAACGACGGAGGTTTTCTTGTCCATTGTGGCCATCTTAGCCCTTGAAGACGGTAGTATTTTCAGAGGTTTGGCAATCGGTGCTACGGGTACCTCGGTGGGCGAGGTGGTATTCAATACCGCGATGAGCGGCTATCAGGAAATCCTGACTGACCCCTCATACGCCCGCCAGATTGTTACTCTTACCTACCCCCATATCGGCAATACCGGCACCAATGCGGAGGACGAGGAGTCCTCTGCAATTTGGGCGACCGGCTTGGTGATTCGCGATCTGCCGCTGCTGGCGAGCAATTTTCGCAATCAGCAGGGTTTGTCCGAGTACCTTGAAAGCCGCAATATCGTTGCGATATCCGATATAGACACCCGTCGGCTCACGCGCATTCTGCGCGAAAAAGGTGCCCTGAATGGGTGCCTGATGGCCGGTGAGTCAGTCGATACGGATAAGGCCCTGAAACTGGCGCGGGAATTTGCCGGGCTCAAGGGCATGGATCTGGCGAAGGAAGTTACCACGCCCTCCAGTTACACCTGGCGAGAAGGCAGCTGGGCACTGGGAGAGGGTTACAGCGAGCGTCCTGAGAGCGAGTTGCCCTGGCATGTTGTCGCCTACGATTACGGCGTCAAACGCAATATTCTGCGCATGTTGGTGGATCAGGGGTGTCGCCTCACCGTGGTCCCCGCACAGACACCGGCAGAAGAAGTGCTGGCGATGAATCCCGATGGTATTTTCCTGTCGAACGGCCCCGGAGACCCGGAGCCCTGTGATTATGCGATAACCGCAATCAAGGCATTTCTCGAGACCGATATCCCGGTGTTCGGAATTTGTCTCGGCCACCAGTTACTGGCGCTGGCCAGTGGTGGCTCCACACTGAAAATGAAGTTTGGCCATCACGGTGCCAACCATCCGGTGCAGAACCTGGAAGATGACACGGTGTTGATTACCAGCCAGAATCACGGGTTTGCGGTGGACGAGGCGAGTTTGCCCGATAACCTGCGCGCCACACACAAGTCGCTGTTTGATGGCAGCCTGCAGGGTATTCATCACACCGACAAGGCGGCGTTCAGCTTCCAGGGTCACCCGGAAGCCAGTCCAGGCCCACATGATGCCGCACCACTGTTCAGGCATTTCATTGATTTGATAACCGCACGCGCCGAGAAGAAGTAAGCCATCATGCCGAAGCGTACTGACCTAAAAAGCATCCTGATAATCGGCGCCGGTCCGATCGTGATCGGACAAGCCTGCGAATTTGATTACTCCGGCGCTCAGGCCTGCAAAGCCCTGCGTGAAGAGGGCTACAGGGTTATTCTGGTGAATTCCAACCCGGCCACCATCATGACCGACCCGGCCATGGCGGATGCGACCTATATAGAGCCTATCGAATGGCGGACTGTGGCGCGCATTATCGAGGTGGAAAGACCTGATGCGCTGTTGCCCACGATGGGTGGCCAGACCGCGCTCAACTGTGCCCTCGACCTGGCGCGTGAAGGCGTGCTGGAAAAGTATGGCGTGGAGATGATTGGCGCTACCAAAGAGGCCATCGACAAGGCCGAGGACCGCCAGCTGTTCGACAAGGCGATGAAACGCATCGGTTTGGCGACGCCGCGCTCAGCCACGGCACACAGTTTGGAAGAAGCCTTTCAAGTGCAGGATTCCATCGGTTTTCCCTGCATTATCCGTCCCTCATTCACTATGGGTGGCTCCGGCGGTGGTATCGCGTATAACCGCACCGAGTTCGAAACTATCTGTCGGCGCGGGCTGGATCTTTCGCCCACCAATGAGTTGTTGATTGACGAGTCTCTCATCGGCTGGAAAGAGTTTGAGATGGAGGTGGTTCGCGACAAAAAGGACAACTGCATCATCATCTGCTGTATCGAGAACTTTGATGCCATGGGCGTACACACCGGAGATTCCATCACTGTGGCGCCGGCCCAGACGCTGACTGACAAAGAGTATCAGATCATGCGTAACGCCTCATTGGCGGTGCTGCGTGAAATTGGTGTGGAAACAGGTGGCTCCAATGTGCAGTTCGGGCAGGATCCGAAAACGGGGCGCATGGTGATCATTGAGATGAACCCGCGGGTGTCGCGTTCTTCTGCGCTGGCCTCTAAAGCGACGGGGTTCCCCATCGCCAAGGTCGCGGCAAAATTGGCGGTTGGTTTCACCCTGGATGAGTTGCAGAACGATATAACCGGCGGCGCCACGCCAGCCTCGTTCGAACCCTCAATCGATTATGTGGTTACCAAGATTCCGCGCTTTGCGTTCGAGAAATTCAGCGGGGCAGACAGCCACCTCACCACCCAGATGAAATCAGTGGGTGAAGTGATGGCCATTGGTCGCACCTTTCAGGAGTCTTTGCAGAAAGCGTTGCGCGGCCTTGAAGTGAGTTCGGCCGGCTTTGAGCACCAGATCGATGTGGACGACCCGGAACAGCGCGATGAGCTGGTGGCGGAACTGACCAACCCTGGGCCGAACCGTATCTGGTTCGTCGGCGATGCGTTTCGCGCTGGCATGAGCGTGGACGAGGTGTACCAGTACTCCGGTATCGATCCCTGGTTCCTGGTACAGATTCAGGATCTGATCAGCACCGAAGATCGGTTGAAAACCGTCAAACTGGACGAGATCGACCACTCGCAGATGTTCGGGCTCAAGCGCAAGGGCTTTTCCGACGAGCGCCTGTCGGTATTGCTGGCAGTGTCCGAAGCGCAGGTTCGGCTGCGTCGTCAGGCCTTGGGTGTGCGCCCGGTATACAAGCGGGTTGACACCTGCGCTGCGGAATTCGCCTCCGCCACTGCCTATATGTACTCCACGTACGAGGAAGAGTGTGAGGCTGCGCCCACGGACAGGGACAAAATTCTGATTCTCGGTGGTGGCCCCAACCGTATCGGCCAGGGTATCGAGTTCGACTATTGCTGTGTGCACGCTGCATTGGCACTGCGCGAAGATGGTTACGAGACCATCATGGTGAACTGTAACCCGGAAACAGTCTCTACCGACTACGACACGTCGGATCGCCTCTTCTTTGAGCCTGTGACGCTGGAGGATGTACTCGAGATTGTTGACCTGGAAAAGCCCAAGGGTGTGATCGTACAGTTTGGCGGCCAGACTCCGCTGAAGCTGGCGCGCGCGCTGGAAGCGCAGGGTGTGCCCATCATTGGTACAACCCCGGATGCTATCGATCGCGCTGAAGACCGCGAGCGGTTTCAGCATATGATCCAGAAATTGAATCTCAGACAGCCGGTAAATACCACGGTTCGCAGTGTCGAAGCCGCACTGGAGGCCGCTAGCAGTATTGGCTATCCGCTGGTGGTGCGTCCTTCCTATGTGCTGGGCGGCCGTGCAATGGAGATCGTGTACCGCGAAGAGGACCTGTTGCGGTATATGCGCGACGCTGTGCAGGTGTCTCACGAGTCTCCGGTGTTGTTGGACAGCTTTCTCAGCGCCGCGATTGAAGTGGATATCGATGCAGTCAGTGATGGCAAGGAAGTCGTTATCGGCGCCATCATGCAACATATTGAGCAAGCGGGTGTGCACTCCGGTGATTCGGCCTGCTCGTTGCCGCCCTACAGCCTGGATGCCGATCTGCAGGATGAAATGCGTGAGCAGGTGAAGAAGATGGCGCTGGAGTTGGGCGTCAAGGGCCTGATGAATGTGCAGCTGGCCTGGCAGGACAATGAGATCTACGTGATTGAGGTGAATCCCCGTGCCTCGCGTACCGTGCCGTTCGTGTCAAAGTGTATTGGCGTTTCGCTGGCGAAAGTTGCCGCGCGCTGTATGGCGGGACAGACTCTGGCCGAGCAGGGCTTCACTCGTGAGATCGTTCCTCCCTACTACTGTGTGAAAGAGGCGGTGCTACCGTTTAATAAATTTCCCGGCGTCGACCCAATTCTCGGGCCGGAGATGAAATCGACCGGTGAAGTGATGGGTGTTGGCGACACGTTTGCCGAGGCCTTCGCCAAAGCCGAGCTGGCCGTGGGCAGTGGTGCGCCCACCGGGGGCACAGCCCTGATCAGTGTTCGCGATGTCGACAAGCCCGGTATCGTCGGTGTGGCCCGCGATCTTGTCGAGCTGGGTTTTTCCCTGGCGGCGACGAGCGGCACAGCCAAGGTGCTGGAGGACGCGGGACTGACGGTGCGCCGTGTTTACAAGGTGCTTGAAGGGCGTCCGCATATCGTGGACATGATCAAGAATGACGAGGCAGACCTTATTATCAATACCACCGAGGGTCGCCGCGCCATTGAGGATTCCTCGTCCATTCGTGCCAGCGCCGAGGCGCACAGGGTATTTTATACAACGACCCTGACGGCTGCGCAGGCGATTTGCATGGCGTTAAAATTCAAGGGTGAAATGACGGTGCGCCGTCTACAGGATCTGCACAGGAGCATTGAGGCATGAATAAGTTTCCGATGACAAAAGCCGGGGAAGCCTCGCTGCGACAGGAACTTGAACGCCTCAAGAAGGTGGATCGGCCACGCATTGTGGAGGCCATTGCCGAAGCGCGTGAGCACGGCGATCTGAAAGAGAACGCGGAGTATCATGCGGCGCGGGAACAGCAGAGCTTTACCGAAGGCCGCATCATGGAAATTGAAGGCAAGCTGGGAAATGCCCAGGTCATCGATATCACGACAATTCCCAAGTCCGGCAAGGTGATTTTTGGCACGACGGTTGACCTGATCAACCTGGAAACGGATGAAACTGTCACCTACCGTATCGTCGGCGAGGATGAAGCTGACATCAAGAGCCTCATGATCTCGGTAGGGTCGCCCATCGCCCGCGCTTTGATCGGCAAGGAAGAGGGTGATGTGGTTGTTGTCAAAGCACCCGGCGGCGACATCGAATACGAGATCGACCAGGTGCGTCACGTCTAACACGCACCCTGCTTGTAAGCCTTATTTGCCCTTGAATACGGGTGGTCTGCGTTCTATTCGCGCCATCATTCCCTCGCCGAAATCCTCCGTCGCCATCGTTTTCGCGAGGGCGGCATTTTCCTGATCCAGTGCTTCACTCAGCGCCGCCAGGTGGGGCTGGTGTAAGCACCGTTTCATTTCCCGGATGGAGATCAAGGGTGCCTGCGGTGGAATCAACTGCAGTGTTTTCTCGCGGGTGTAGGACAGCAGTTCGCCATGCGGTACGACCGCGTTGGCTATACCCAGTTCGACAGCTTCCTCCGCTCTGATACGCTCTGGAAAAAACAGCAATTCCTTGGCTTTTTGAAAGCCCAGTAGCCGCGGCAGGAAGAATGTAGAGCCCAACTCTGCAGCCAGACCCAGTTTGGCGAAAGGCAACTGCAGCCAGGCGTGCTCGGACAGATAGATCTGATCTGCCGCTGCCAGGCACAGCGTAACGGCCCCGCCAATTGCCAGTCCGTTGATGGCCGCGATAATGGGCTTGTCGCAGTTGTAGAGTTTCAAGGTAGTGCGCTTCTGCGCGATATCGGCCATATCAATTTCTGCCAGCGTCTCCGGAGGCAGCCCCTCAAAGGCGTCGGGGTTGAAGTAGCCGCCGCTGCTGAAGGCCTCCTTGGCCGGGTCATCGGTTTTTGGATCCTTGGCTCCCGTCAGTATCATCGCGTAGGCAGAGTCGTCTGACTGGAAGTGATCCGTTGCGTAGGCTATCTCCAGAAATGTNACAGCGCTGAGTGCGTTTTTGCGCGCTGGCGTATTCAGGGTCAGTGTTACGATGCCCGCTTCGTCCTTCGAATAAATGATATCCCTGAAATCTTTAGGTTCCATATTGTTCTTTGCGCTCCGGATAGAGAAAATGTTGTTGCAAGATCACCTCTGGATCATACGGCAAAGCGTGAGGCATCACTGCAATATCAACTGAGCCTCTGCGCCGTCCGGGAGGTGTCCTGACGATGTACAGGGGACGCATTCTGTAGCTCTTCTCAGTGATTGGCAACTCGCCCGCTTGTGCTGTGGGGTGTCGGGGCCCGATTTATTGCGGGAGGGTGTGCTGATTGTGTGGGGCAGGCAGGATTTATTTTGCTCACAGTAATGAAAATAGTTCTCATTTAAATTATCATCACTTTTTATGTTGGAATAGTTGCCACGCCATGAGTATTAACCTCTGGTCGCTGAAATCCGGCGATCGCTGCGAAATTTTGGGTTATGACGCCACCCTCGACGAGAAGTACCGCATCCGCTTGTTGGAGTTTGGCTTTCACCCTGGAGAATCGGTGTCGTGTCTGCAGTCGCTCGCATTCGGCGCGCCCAAGGTCTATCGCGTCAGCAATACGGTTTTTTCACTGGATGACGAAGTGGCATCCCATGTTCTGGTCAGGATAACCAACGCCCATGAGTAAAGTGTTGTTGATAGGCAGTCCCAATTCCGGGAAGAGCCTGCTGTTCAATCGCCTGACGGGGTTGCATCACAAGGTCGCCAATTTCCCCGGCATTACTGTGGATGTCAGCACGGGACAACTACAACAGTTGCCCGGAATGGAGCTGATTGATTTCCCCGGCACCTATTCTCTGCAGGCGATCTCAGCGGATGAACGCGTTGCGGTGGATTACTTTGAACGCTCTCTGGATGACCCTGAGGTCAGCCATGTGCTGTGCGTGGTCGATGCCACGCGGCTGGAGAAAAGCCTGTATTTCACACTGCAGGTGATACGCGAAAGCGCTCGTCACGGTAAGCCTGTCACCGTGCTGGCCAATATGATGGATGTTCTGGAGTCACACAAGTTGACCCTGGACATAGCGCAATTGGCCGATGCGCTGCAGGCACCGGTCATTGGCGTTTCGGGTCGGTCAGGCAAGGGGCTACCAGAGGTTGTGGGCGCGCTGAAAGGCGAGAGGGTGCTGCCAGAGAGCTGGGTAGGCACAGACTCGCTGGAGGCGACGGACGAGCAACTGCGTATTACTGCTCATAAGCTTGCGCAGCGTTTTGGAACACGAGGCGATGTGCTGATCAGGAACCAGACGCGTCTGGACGGCATTTTTCTCCATTCAATGCTCGGCGGCTTCGCGTTTTTCTTTATTATGTACCTGCTGTTCCAGTCTATTTTTACCTGGGCAGCGCCGCTGATGGATGCGGTAGAGATGTCGCTTGGTGTGCTGGCAAACTGGGTCCTACCCTTGATCGGCAACCAGACAGCGAAAGATTTTACCGCTGACGCACTGTTCGGTGGTATCGGCGCCTTCCTCGTTTTTGTACCACAAATATTTATTCTGACGTTTGTCATCGGGTTGTTGGAAGACTCCGGGTATATGGCGCGCGCCGCGTTGATCTGCCACAAACCGCTGCGTTTTTTCGGCTTGACCGGTAAGAGTTTTATTCCCATGTTGTCGGGTGTGGCCTGCGCGATTCCCGCAATCTACGCCGCCCGTGCCATCGACTCCCCGCGCAAGCGCATACTGACCTACATGGCGATCCCCCTGATGCCCTGCTCTGCGCGCCTGCCGGTGTATACGCTGCTGATCGCGGCCTTTATTCCCGCCACAACCGGTCTGGGTGGGCTTGTGGGTTGGCAGGGACTGGCGATGTTTGCTATCTATTTCTTCGGCATGTTCTGTGGACTACTGGTCACGGCCCTGGTGTCGCGCACCAGCAAGGATCAGCACAACGATCTGCCGTTTGTGCTGGAGTTGCCGCCATACCGGCTGCCCAGCCTGAAGCCGCTGCTGCGCACCTGCTGGAACCGTTCCAAACACTTTGTTACCAAGGCCGGGAAAATTATTTTTGCTGTCACTGTCGGGGTCTGGGTGCTGGGCTACTTCCCCAATTATGGTGCCGATCTGGGCACCTCCTGGCTGGGGTATCTGGGGCACCTGATCGAGCCCCTGTTTGCGCCGCTGGGCCTGGATTGGCGTTATGGTGTGGCGATTCTCAGTTCCTTTTTGGCGCGCGAGGTTTTTGTTGGCACGCTGGGTACGATCTTTGGTATTGAGTCGGCCGAGGAGCACATGGAGCCACTGGTGCAGCAGATTCAAAATAGCGATATGGCGCTGGGCTCGGGCATCGCGCTGTTGGTGTTCTTTGCCATTGCCCTGCAATGTGTATCGACGCTGGCTATCCTGTCAAAAGAGAGCGGCTCGACCTCGCTGGCGGTGAAAATGTTTGTGGGATACTTTCTCTTTGCCTACGCCGCCGCAGTGGCGGTGTATCAATTTACCGGGCTGTTTACCTAGCGCACCGCAAGCGCTTGTGCCTTGAGTCGTAGGCGCTATCACTTGATAGCGGCCGTTGCGCTAGCTGCGCCGGGGTGGCTACTCTGGTCGCTCATGCTGAAACAGCCTGACTTGCGTCAACACCAGTTGCGCCAGCATGCCGACAAGCAGCGCGTGGTTTTCTTTGCGTATACCCTCCAGTCCGGCATTGATCTGGTGGTACAGGCTGTCGCGCTCCTCCTCGTTCAGGTGTGCGGGAAGGTCCACCGTAAAGCCGTAGCGCTCGGATTCGCTCAATTGTGCGTACATATCGGTGAGTTGATTGGCGGCGAAATCTACCAGCTGCTCATCTGCACCTTTGGCGGTAAGCAATACGCGTAACTGGCGATCCAGATAGGCCAGGCCCTGAGCCTGTTGTGAAGGAAACTCGAGGATATCTCCCATACACCACTGTCCGAAACTAAAGTGGTTTATCATAGCGAATGTGCACACTCTGGGGAATGCGCCCCTGAGCTCGGTGTTCTGCGGCCTCCGAAGTATCCTCCACAGGCCGATGTGCGAGACTTAAACCGGCTTTATGAGATTGGACAGACGTGGGTCGGGGGTGGGAGAGCGGCGCAACAGAAGAATGATGTTGCCGACACTTTGCACTAATTCAGCGTTGAACTGCTCGGTGATCTGCTTCGCCATATCTACCCGCGCTTCGCGCGCGCCCACGGCCAGCTTCACTTTGATCAGCTCGTGGTCGGTCAGGGCTCTGTCCAGTTCGGCGATGACATTCTCGCTGAGACCCTTGCCTGCGATGGTGACGACGGGCTTCAGCTTGTGGCCAATTGCGCGCAGTTGTTTGATATCCTGATTTGCTTTCTTACTCATTACGGTTCCAAGGTACAATGGCCGCCAGCGGCGGGCGAGCTATTCTACACAAGCGCTCTCACGCACGAAACCGAAATTACAGTGACTTCCAATGGCGAAAAAAAAATCCTCCAGTAAAGCGTGGTTAAAAGAGCATCGGGATGACCCCTATGTGCAGCAGGCCCAGCGGGACGGCTATCGCTCGCGGGCGTGCTACAAGTTGCTCGAGCTGCAGGAGAAGGACAGGTTACTCCGTCGGGGCATGACAGTGCTGGATCTCGGCAGTGCGCCAGGTGGCTGGTCGCAGGTGGCGTCAGGGCTGGTCGGTGAAAGCGGCAAGGTGATCGCCTCAGACATCCTGCCCATGGACCCTCTGGACGGTGTGAGCTTTATTCAGGGCGACTTTACCGAAGATGAGGCATTCACACAGATTATCGAGGCGCTTGCCGGGAAGCCGGCAGATGTGGTGATTTCAGACATGGCACCTAACATGAGTGGCGTGTACGCGGTGGATCAGCCGCGCGCCATCTATCTGGTGGAACTGGCGCTGGATATGGCCCAGCAGGTGCTGGCTCCCGGTGGCACCTTTGTCGCCAAGGTGTTTCATGGCGAGGGTTTCGATCAGGTCTTCAAACAGGCCAAGGGTTCATTTGCGAAGGTTTTGACGCGAAAACCCAAGGCATCCCGACCGCGTTCCAGAGAGGTATACATGGTGGCAACCGGGTTTCAGGGCGAGTAGTGGTTGTTATTGGAAAGCCTGTCTTTTCGTGTAAGCCACAGCAGCCATCGCTGCGGCGGGATGTACCGCACACTTAGCTGTCACCAACTGGCTTGAAATATGGTGAGATTGCCCCAATTGTAGTAAATTGGCAGGCATGGCGCGGGTAGATCGTGCCCTGTAGCTTCAAATTGCGCTTTTTATTCGCGCATCACCCATCAGAATTCAAGGGGATTGGGTGTAAAACCGGCGCCTGTTAGGCGGCCTCAACCTTCCCCGATTCCGCCCGAAGGCGGCGTCAGAACTCAGTCTGGCGTAATTTTTTCCGTGAGGAAACGGCATTGAACACTATGGTTAAGAATTTATTGCTCTGGTTGGTGATAGCGGTCGTCCTGTTGTCTGTCTTCAACAACTTTAATATGAAGGGTGCCACCGAGCAGGTCGGCTACTCCGAGTTGATTACTGAAATTCAGAACGATCAGGTGAAAAAGGTCGTGGTGGACGGTTTGACCATCTCCGGCGAGCGCTACGACGGTACCCGCTTTGAAACCATTCGTCCCATGGTGGAAGATCCAAAGCTCATTGATGATCTGCTGGAGCATAAGGTTGAGGTAGAAGGTCGTAAACCCGAGCAACAGAGCGTGTGGACGCAGTTGCTGGTTGCCAGTTTCCCCATTCTTATTATTATCGCCGTATTTATGTTCTTCATGCGCCAGATGCAGGGCGGTGGTGGTGGCCGTGGCGGCCCCATGAGCTTTGGCAAAAGCAAAGCAAAACTATTGGGTGAGGATCAGATTACGACCACCTTCGCCGATGTTGCCGGTGTCGATGAAGCCAAACAGGATGTGCAGGAGCTGGTGGAGTTCCTGCGCGATCCCAGTCGTTTCCAAAAGCTCGGTGGGCGTATCCCCCGTGGTGTGCTGATGGTAGGCCAGCCGGGTACCGGTAAAACGCTGCTGGCCAAGGCCATTGCCGGCGAGGCAAAAGTGCCATTTTTCTCCATCTCTGGTTCAGACTTTGTCGAAATGTTTGTCGGCGTGGGTGCCTCTCGCGTGCGCGACATGTTCGATCAGGCCAAAAAGCAGTCTCCTTGCATTATCTTTATTGATGAAATTGACGCCGTCGGGCGTCATCGTGGCGCGGGCCTCGGTGGTGGCCATGATGAGCGCGAGCAAACACTCAACCAGTTGCTGGTAGAGATGGATGGCTTTGAGGTTAATGACGGTGTGATCGTGATTGCCGCCACCAACCGCCCAGACGTACTTGATCCCGCACTGTTGCGCCCGGGGCGCTTCGACCGCCAGGTGGTGGTGAGCCTGCCCGATATTCGCGGTCGGGAGCAAATATTGAAAGTGCATATGCGCAAGGTGCCGCTGGCAGAGGATGTGGAGCCATCCAAGATCGCACGTGGCACACCGGGCTTTTCAGGCGCAG
This sequence comes from Halioglobus japonicus, assembly GCA_902705825.1. Lineage (GTDB taxonomy): Bacteria > Pseudomonadota > Gammaproteobacteria > Pseudomonadales > Halieaceae > Marimicrobium. The sequence goes on from CACSIL010000050.1 coordinate 255,693, forward strand.
ATCTTGCCAACCTGGTTAACGAGGCCGCTCTGTTCGCTGCGCGCGGTAATGTCCGCACTGTCGGTATGAGTCAATTTGAACTGGCGAAAGACAAAATCATGATGGGCGCCGAGCGCAAATCAATGGTCATGTCCGAGAATGAAAAGCGCAATACGGCTTACCATGAAGCGGGTCACGCAATCGTCGGGCGTCTGGTGCCAGAGCACGATCCAGTTTACAAGGTGAGTATTATTCCACGCGGGCGTGCGCTGGGTGTGACTATGTTCCTGCCCGAGGAAGATCGCTACAGCCACAGCCGACGGTTTATTATCAGCCAGATATGCAGCCTGTTCGGCGGGCGTATCGCAGAGGAAATGACGCTGGGCAAAGACGGTGTAACCACCGGTGCGTCGAATGATATTGAGCGCGCGACGGATATCGCCCGCAAAATGGTCACCAAGTGGGGTCTGTCAGACAAGATGGGTCCGCTCATGTACGAAGAGGGCAGTGAAGAGGTGTTTTTGGGTCGCAGCGCGGGTCAACAGCATCTGGCCGTCTCCGGTGAGACAGCCAAGGATATCGATCACGAGGTGCGGCGTATCATTGATGAATGCTACGCCACGGCGCAAAAAATACTGGAAGAAAACGTGGAGAAACTGCACCTCATGTCAGAGGCGCTGATGCTCTACGAAACGATCGATGCCGATCAGATCGACGACATCATGGAGGGGCGTCCAGCTCGAGAGCCCAAGGACTGGGGTGATTCCGATAGCGATCAAACGCCCGGCGCCGATGTGGGTGCCACTTCCGAAGATGCCTCCGACAGACCGATAGGTGGTCCCGCCGGAGAGCATTGATCCCGGCGGGTTAGTGTCAGCCCCTACGCCACAACACCGCCCGACTCTGGATTGCGCCGGGCGCTGCCTCGATTTGACGCGCCCGGTCGTCATGGGCGTTATCAATACCACACCAGATTCCTTCTCGGACGGCGGTACTTTGTACAGCCGTTCCCGACTCGATATTGATCGCGCGATGGTGCGTGCCCACGAAATGGTTGAGGCCGGTGCCGCTATTCTGGATATTGGCGGCGAATCCACCCGCCCCGGTGCGCAGCCGGTGACAACGGGCGAGGAAATGGACAGGGTACTGCCATTGGTTGAGCGCATTGCGGCAGAACTGGCGGTGGTCGTTTCAGTCGATACCAGTTCGCCGGATGTGATGTGCGCCGCGGCAGGCGCCGGCGCGGGTATGATCAATGATGTGCGCGCGCTAAGCCGCGCTGGAGCGTTAGAGGCGGCCGCGTCTAGTGGCTTGCCTATTTGCCTGATGCATATGCAGGGCGAGCCCGACAATATGCAGCGGGCGCCACAATATGTCGATGTTGTGACACAGGTCAGAGAATTTCTATTGGACAGGGTGGCAGCGTGCGAGCGACTGGGTATAGTGCGGGAACGATTGCTGCTCGATCCCGGTTTCGGGTTTGGCAAGACCGTCAGCCACAATTTGCAGCTGCTACGAGACTTGCCGCAACTGGCTGCTATGGGCTTCCCGTTGGTGGTTGGGCTGTCGCGTAAATCTATTATTGGCAAACTGCTGGGGCGTGATATCGGCGAGCGCCTGCCAGCGAGCCTGGCGCTAGCCGTTATGGCAGTAGAGCGCGGTGCGATGATAATACGAGCGCACGATGTTGCCGCCACTGCAGACGCTATTGCGATGTGGTCGGCGCTTCAAGAGCTGGGGGAGTTATGACGAAACGTTATTTTGGGACGGACGGGATCCGCGGCAAAGTGGGTGAGTTCCCAATCACACCGGATTTTATGCTCAAGTTGGGCTGGGCCTGTGGCCGCGTCTTCACGCGGGAATTTAATCGCGAGGGCGGCTGCCTGGTCATTATCGGCAAGGATACACGTGTTTCGGGTTATATGTTTGAATCGGCTCTGGAGGCAGGGTTGGTCGCTGCCGGTGTGAATGTGAAACTGTTGGGCCCCATGCCGACCCCCGCCGTTGCACTGATGACCCGCAAGCAGAACGCCGAGGCCGGTATTGTTATCAGCGCCTCACACAATCCCTTTTACGACAACGGTATTAAATTTTTTGGTGCCGATGGTTCAAAGCTGTCCGATGCGATCGAGCATGCCATTGAAGCTGAAATGGAGCTGGAATTGACGACGGTTCCCTCGCGACAGATCGGCAAGGTGGTGCGCGTCGAGGATGCCACCGGCCGCTATATCGAATTTTGCAAATCAACTGTCCCCGAAGGTTTTAGCCTGCGGGGCCTGCGCATTGCTGTGGATTGTGCTCACGGTGCCACCTATCACATCGCACCCGGCGTGTTGAGCGAGTTGGGTGCAGAAGTGATCACCATGGGCGCCGACCCGGACGGTTTCAATATAAATGAGGGCGTGGGCTCTACCGATATGGCCGCGCTGTCCAACCTGGTGCGCGAGCACAATGCCGATATCGGCATTGCTTACGACGGTGATGGCGATCGCGTACTGATGACGGACAACAAAGGCGAGGTACTCGACGGCGATGAACTGGTATACATCATTGCCATGCACCGTCTGGCCACGGGCCACAATGATGCCGGCGTAGTGGGCACCCAGATGTCCAACCTGGGGCTTGAAATAGCCCTTAAAAAAGCCGGCTTCAAGTTTGAGCGGGCACAGGTCGGAGATCGTTACGTAAAGGCTGCAATGGAAGCGAATGGCTGGAGCCTTGGTGGGGAATCTTCGGGCCATATTATTTGTTCCGATGTCACCACTACCGGCGATGGCATTGTCGCATCCCTGCAGGTGTTGATGGCCTTGCAGGCAGCACAGGGTGACCTGGCTGCACTGCGAGCCGGTATTACCATGTATCCACAGACCATGATCAACGTTGCAATCGGCGGTAAGGTCGATTTGACGCAATACCCGGCCCTGAGCACAGCGGTAGCTGCGATGGAGCAGCGACTGGGTGCGGAGGGCAGGGTTCTGCTGCGTCCTTCCGGTACCGAGCCCAAGGTGCGGGTTATGGTGGAGGGGCGCTGTGCCGATCAAGTGCCGCAGTTATGTGCTGAACTGGCCACCGAAGTCGAACGAATTCTTGCTTGAAGCGACGCGACCTTTGGATCGCTGTGACTCAATTCCATCGGGAACGTCCTTAACGTCCTTGTCACAGGCGGCTATCTTGGTTAAGATTGCCGCCGCTTTTTTCACCCGGAGATCAAGATGCGCCAGCTTCTGGTTGTAGGTAACTGGAAGATGAACGGATCCAGGGCCAGTATCAATTCGCTATTGGATGACCTGCTGAGCGCGCCCGCTGTGGCCGGGACTGAAGTGGCTGTTTGCCCTACGTATGTCCATCTTCCGCAGGTGCTGGAGTTGTGTGCGTCCTCTGCGATTGCAGTCGGAGCGCAGGATTGTAGCCATATGCAGTCAGGGGCTTATACCGGCGAAGTCGCCGCAGTGATGCTCTCTGAAATGGGTTGTCGCTGGGTCATACTAGGGCATTCGGAACGTCGTCAGTACCACGCAGAGTCCGATGCGCTGGTCGCTGCCAAAGTCGCTGTGGCGGTTGAGGCGGGGCTGCAACCCATTGTTTGTGTTGGAGAAACACGCGAACAACGTGAGGCAGGCGAGGCCCAGAGTGTGGTCAGTGCCCAGCTGCAGGGTGCACTGAAAGGGCAGGTAAATCTGGATTCGCTGGTAGTCGCCTACGAGCCGGTCTGGGCCATTGGCACCGGGCTAACTGCGACACCGCAACAGGCCCAGGATATGCACGAATGTATTCGTGGTTGCCTGGAGGGTATTGAAGGCATCGATGCCCAGGCCACACGGCTATTGTATGGTGGTAGTGTAAAAGCGGATAATGCGGCGCAATTATTCGCGCAGCCTGATATTGACGGCGCACTGGTCGGCGGAGCTGCGTTAAAGGCGGCCGACTTTAAGTCGATAATAGCAGCAGCGTAACAAGCGATTCGATACTGTCCCCTGGAGGGACTGGATAGTTATGGAACAGATTATATTGATAGTGCACCTGGTTATCGCGTTGGCGATTATCGGCCTGATTATGCTGCAGCAGGGCAAGGGCGCTGATATGGGTGCATCATTTGGTGCCGGTGGCTCGCAGACATTGTTTGGCAGCGACGGCGGCAGCAATATACTGACCAAGGCCACGGCCTGGTTGGTGGTACTGTTTTTCGCCAGCAGTTTTGGTCTGGCATTGTTGGCAAACCAGCGCTCAGTCGTCGAGGATGATCTGGGTCTGGCGATTCCCACGAATGTGAAAGCTGAGATGGTGGCACCGGCAACAGAAGGGGAGTTACCGGTTCTGGATGACGCGCCGGCAGCGGCCACAGCACCTGGCGGGGAGGATCTGCCCCAGCTGGATTGAAACAGTCAGAAATTTTTGCCGAAGTGGTGGAATTGGTAGACACGCCATCTTGAGGGGGTGGTGAGCTATGCTCGTGCGGGTTCAAGTCCCGCCTTCGGCACCATATTGATGTTCCAGGAAATACCCTGAAGTCCTGAAAACCCAGCAATTGCTGGGTTTTTTGTATCTGACAGCCCCCGAATCGCTGTATCTATTGGTTTTATTGGAATAAGGTGGGATGAACGTTTTTTATCCAACTGCCTCATTGAGTATCACAATCAATCAGACAGCGTGATTATTTGGGGGATAGTTTGTATGAAGTTACTTCAAAGAGCGGCAACGCTTTGCGTATTTTCTGTCATGTCAGCGGCGGCAGTAGCCATACCGACTGATTACACTTTCGATATTGCTTTCACCAGTGGTGGCCCGGCGGCACCGGTCCCGGTTTTTGTAACGCTCGATGGGGTCACCGGCATAGGCATAGAATTGTTCAGGCCAGATATTAATAATCTACTGAGCTTCGATTTCACACTCTTCAACAAGGTGTTCGAAATGACAGACGACACCTCCTTCCCGTCGTTGCCGCTAGTTCAGTTGGAAGACGGAGCCCTAACAGGGTTGGGCTTTATGGGGAGAAAGTCTGAGCTGGGAGGAAGAATTAGCTCGACTGTAGCGATAGACTTCACTGATCAAGTTAATTCCGTGTTGTATGGTGTTGTCTCCCCGGGGCAGGCGAACTTTGCATTTGGTGCTGTTGCCTCTGAGACATGGCGAAGCCTTACGCCACCCGTGCCGGTGCCTGGCACACTCGCATTATTCTCGCTCGGATTGGCCAGCCTCGGTATGCGTCGCAGGAAGGCGGCACCGAATACGCCCTGATACGGCTTCCTGAGCTGCGATGCCTACAATAGCGATAACTCTGCGGGCAGGCGGTTTGAACAATAACCTTATACGTAACACTTCTCGAGCCAACGAATGCAGTTTTAGTCTTTGTAATCCAGGCGTCGCATTTATGATGTCTGGACTCGCTAATCGTCTGTTACCTTTACGTTCACTGCCGCAGAGTATATGTGGTTCATTGATTCGTCTGTAAAGTAAACTCAAGCTAAATTTTTTATGTCACTACAATATCGCACAGAAATCGATGGCCTCAGGTTTCTGGCGGTTACGCCAGTTATTTTATTTCATGCGGGTCTGTCGTTAGCTTCGGGTGGTTATGTCGGGGTCGACATTTTTTTTGTTATTAGCGGCTACCTTATTTCATCAATAATCTTTCAGAAAATGAGCTCAGGTGGATTTTCCATTCTGGAGTTCTATGAAAATAGAGCGCGTCGAATACTTCCTGCATTGTTTTTCGTAATGCTGTTTTGCCTGCCATTTGCGTGGTTCTGGATGAATCCCGAGCAATGGCAAGAGTTTTCAGAAAGTATGATTTGGACGTCACTTTTTTCCTCGAACATATTTTTCTGGCTGCATAGTGATTATTTTGCCTCCGCCTCAGAGTTCAAGCCCTTGTTGCACACCTGGAGCCTGGCTGTCGAAGAGCAGTATTACGTTTTTTTCCCGCTGCTGGTGATGATGTTCTGGCGATTTGGAACAAAATTTCTATTCGCCGTGTTCGCACTCATCGCCATTCTGAGCTTTGCCTTATGCTTGTGGTTAGTCAGTAAACTTCCCGAGGCGAATTTCTTCTTAACGCCCTCGCGGGTTTGGGAGTTACTGTTGGGAGTTGCTTGTACGGCATATCTGATACGAACAGCTGAGCGAGATGCTACAAAACGATTAGTATCCGAAATACTGGGCTGTTCAGGCCTGATCGCGATTCTATATTCGATTTTCTTTTTCGATGAGCATACACCGTTTCCCTCGGCCTATACGCTTGTTCCTGTCATCGGCACAGCATTGATTATCGCATTTGCGACTGTCAATACGTGGGTTGGTAAGCTATTGGCCTTCAAACCTTTCGTCTGGGTGGGCCTGATAAGTTACAGCGCCTATCTGTGGCATCAGCCACTGTTTGCATTTGCGCGTATTAAAATGCAGGGCGAACCCGACCTGGCAATCATGTTGGGACTTTCCCTGTTGTCCATTTTTCTTGCTTACCTGTCGTGGCGGTTCGTTGAGCAGCCCTTCAGAAAACAAAAAGGCTCCGCAAGAAATTTGGGCGGATTGAAACTATTGGATAAAAGAAGAGATGTTTTTATTGCATCCATACTGGGAATCGTCTTTTTCACGGCAATTGGCTTCGCGCAGTCGAAACTGTTCTTTCAGCCAGATAGATTTCTCACTTTGAAGTCTGTGAAACAATCGCTTAAAGAAGCGGGAACGGGTAGGGCGTATTTGATCAGGTATGACAGGTGTCATTTCAATAGCAAGGAATCGGTGAAAGAACGTTGGAATTGCCAGCCAGGCATTCTGGAGGACCAGAACCTGACCCCCATTGGAATAGCCATTGTTGGTGATAGTCACGGGGCAGACCGGTCAATGATGTTACGCTTGAATGGCTACTCTCCCATGCAGTTTGGTGCGGCCGGTTGCTCATTGAACCCGTCGGGAATGCGAGATACATGTCGAGAATTATTCGATTTTGCGAAAGCTGAAATCCTGAAGAACAAAGACATTTCAGATATTTGGCTGGTCAATCGATTTGTGCTTAGAGAGTTAACGCCGGAAGCTATTGAGGAAACGATTTCCTATTGGAAAATGCCAGGGAAAAACCTGGTGTTCTTCTCGGCAGTGCCTGTCTACCCAAATCTCAAGGAAGTGCTGTTGAGTGGCGACAAGGAAACAGAATACCCGGAAATTGAAGCTGACTTCGAACTTTACGATCAGTCTGTCCGGCCGGAAATTGCTGAGGTCTTGACAAAAAATGATGTGAAGCTTGTGGATCTAGTGGCGTTTATATGTGAATCGAGATCAACATGTGATTACAAAACGCCTCAAAACGAATTGCTGTATATCGACCCCGATCATATGAGCCCGCTGTCCGCAAAAATAGCCGGTAACAAACTCATCCTTGAGTTTAAACGGACGGATCCGAATTCAGTATTCCGAAAAGTTAGAGCACAAACCTCCGAGTAGAACAGAATGAATAATACCTGGAAGCGTATTTCTGATTTCCGCTATAGAGTCCAATAATACCGGCGCTGGAATGAGTAGATACGCCCATCTTGAGCGCGAGGTAGGGGCTATTTCCCCCAATGGAGCTATTCAAACAGCGTCATTATTTTTTGCACGATTTGCTGGGCGCCCGAGTACGACAAGTGGTCATCGTCACGGTAGAAAATTTTGCCATTCTCGTGAGTAATGCACCGTCCTGCCAGAGCAGAGTCACAGAATATTTCTCCTGGATAAACTCTCACGAGGTTCTTATTCGGCGCTATTTTATCTAAAGCATCGATCGTTCGCTGGTTGCGCTTGAGAAAAACGTCATAGCTGGTTGAGGCGATTGACGTATCCGGTGACGAATAGGGATTGCTCTGATAATAGCGAGTCAGGAAGTCCGGAACATTCCACCCAGCTTCGGGAATTGGGTAAACAAGGACTACTTTTTTTCCTGCATCCAACAAGGCTTCAACAGAGTCGACATAGCGCTGCGTTATCAACTCGCGATGATCGTACTTTTCATGGTGTAAATACCTGCCGCCTTCGACAATATCCAGGTGAGGCTTTCTGCCACGCTCCTTTCCCCCCTCCAGATTGTCAAACCTGGTGCCTTCCATTCCAAGCGTCCAACGAGCTGCCAAAATGACATGTGTAATGCTTTTGTCGTTGAGTATGTAATCGTAGGCCTGTTTATTGTGCTGATAGCAAGCCTTGTGGTTGGGCGTGTCCGCTCGGTAAATACCTGTAACCGGAGGGCAGCCAGTTTTTGTAATGAGAAGTAGTCCCATATCGCTTTGGGAAAAGGCCTGCGTGAGCGATTGTGCCAGTGCCGATGCATGGGAATCGCCAAACAGGACAGCTGAATCCTTCTCTCCTTCCACGAGTAAGCAATAGCGATTTTTAGTCCCTGCCTCGCTGTTTTGGCACAAATCCCTAACTCTTATTACCTGCTTTGCTGAGTTGATACTATTGACGAACTCCTTCTCAAACCTGCCCTCAAATCCGTTGGTGAAATACCCTAGCAAGCCAAAGGCAATAAACGCGATTGAACCGACCGCCGTACCAGTAAAAATCTGCCTTCTTGAGAAGGCGTTTCTGTTCCTGAATGGCGCTTCTACATATTTCCAGCTGAAGAAAGCCAGCACCAGTGAAAGGATTGCTAAAGCAGACAGCGTTGTGGCGCTTGGTTCGTAGGGAGTGGCGTGTCTTGCAAAAGCAAATAGCGGTTGATGCCAGAGATATGCGCTGTAGCTGATCAGTCCGACGCCTACCAGGGCCCTTGAACCCAGTAGCTTACCTGCAGTGGTCTGCTGGGATGCAAAGAGTATTACCAGCGCTGTTCCAACGGTTGGAATCAGGGCAAAAAAGCCGGGGAAGGGAGTGTTTTCGTCAAACGTCAGAACTGAGTAAGCTATTAGTGAGAGTCCAGCCCAGCCCATGACCTCATCAACGACTTTATGGGAAAGTAATGAGTCGATAAATGCTTTTCGGTACAGAAAATAAAAGGCGATGCCGGCCCCTATCGCCAGTTCCCAGCCTCTGGTAGGCAACAGGAAAAAGTTCGCTGAAGGATCTCTGGATGAAGCCCATTGTGAAAGCAAGAGGCTTGCCAAAGTGATCGAGAAAAATGAGACAAGAATCCAACGCTTACCAAAGCGCCACATGAGAATGAGGAACAGAGGAAAGAGGATATAGTATTGTTCCTCAACGGCCAGGCTCCAGGTGTGTAGAAGCGGCTTCAACTCATTTTCTATGCCCCAGTAGCCTGTTTCTTGCCAGAATAGAATATTGGATGAGAATAGCGAGACAGCTACCAGGCTTTCTGAGTAGTCCTTCATATGAGAAGGTGGCAGCCATACAAGAGACAGTAATGTAGATGCCAACAGGACGAGAAAGAGGGCCGGAACAATCCTCCTTGCCCTTCGATCATAGAAGTTGATGATAGAGAATTTACCCTCTTCCATCTCCGACAGGATGATAGTGGTTATCAGATAGCCGCTTATGACAAAAAATACATCGACACCAACGAACCCGCCGCTAAATGCTGGAAAGCCCGCGTGAAATAATATTACGGGTAATACGGCGAACGCGCGTAGCCCGTCTATCTCTCGCCTGTACTTCATTAGCTGAGACTAATCTTCAAATGTGCACCGGAAAATGGGAGGCGGAAATATTCAGTTATTCGAACGGGGTCGTGCAGGGTTTCTTCCATGAGTTACCTGAATGCACCATTTTGAAGCGCAAATTTTACCCCCAAGAAAACTGAATATCTATTATAAATCCCCATTTGGTGGCTCGAAATGGGTTAACTCAATCCACCCTTGGAGGGGTTGTGAGGATGTGTAAGCTGGGTTCAGTCTGGTTGTTAAACGACATGGCAATCGCTCAGGCACTTTACTGCGCCGAGTGTCCATCGGCATCACTTTGCTGGACAGTTCGCAACCCAGCAGTGACTCCAATCTAACCCGGCTGATACTGATGGTGGTGGGCCGCTTGTGGCATCCCGGCGTATTCTTAAAAGCCCGGGACACCGCTCCAGTGCGAATAGCGTTTACTGGACGCTACACTGCTTCTTTATTTCAGCGATTTTGGCGTCCAGCTTTTTATTGTACTCGCCGGTACCAATTTCAAAACTTTCCTTTTCGCTGCCGCCGAACATATGTGCTACAGCACCTATCGGAATAATTGAGCCGGCACCGTCCGCGATTTCCTGGGAGGTTCGCGCTTTCTCTGCGTTCAATGTTTTGATGTCAGCTTGCGCGGTGCTGCAATCGACGGATTTGGCAAGGTTAGCCTGTACTTCTTTCTCGGGAGCCGGAGCTTGAGAGGAGCAGCCGGCGAGCAGGGCAAGAGCAAAAAGCCCCGGAGTCAGGTATTTCATCGTAGGTTTCCTTCTGTCATTTGGGAGCAGATAAAAATCGGGCTTGATCAGAGTTGTCGATCAGGTCGCCGTCCCAATCGATTGTGGCATAAAAATGTGGGGATACTAGATTTTTTTTACCGGCCTGTTTATTGGCCGGTTTTCCCATTGACGGTTACTCTGGCGCCGGTGGATAAAATTGACGCCAGGTATTGGTTGTTGCCCGGTAAGTTAGTGCCTTAGCATGGCATCCAGATGATCGACGACCTCCGCCCAGTCAGCATCCAGTGCGATGGACTCGCGGATAAACTGAGCTTGCCCGGCGCTCCAGAATGCCGCGTTCTCCAGCGGAATTTCTGGCGGGAGATGGTTGTTTTGTATGAAGTTATCAATCGCTGTATCGGTATTGGATAAGCCCAGTTGAGCGAACAGTGCCTGCAGGGTGTGATTGGAAGTGTCCATCGTTGAGCGTCCTTTGTGGTGGTCCAGATAACTATAGTCTAACTTGGTGCATATAGCAGCGGCAGATACGGTGGAGAGGCTTGAGGTGTTACTGTCTAAAAACAGGAATGTAGGCGGTTGAAGGCGAAGTAAGCCCAACAGCTGCCCGCTGGTTGGCAGGTAGAATCGATGGGCGGATATAGGGGTGCTTACAATCAATCAACAGCCGGTTGGTGTCTGCAAAACAGAAATCGGTTTCCAATATGGGCTATATTACTCACGTGTAATCGGAGCCTAACTATAAGATATCGGCCAATCGCCTGGCCCAGGTTCGCAGATCAACTGCATCGTTGAACCAAGGACGAAATCATGATTTACAAAATGTTTACTGCGCTGGCCCTGAGCTTCGCTTTAACGGGCTGCTATAGCGCGTTTTGGCAGGGCGTTGATCGCCAAATGACGACAACCCCCAATGGCCATGTAATTGGCATTAATTGCCACAACTGCTATGCGGAAGTGGAGGATGTTACGGAGACTCTATCCGCAATTCACGAAGCGCAAGCTGCGGGCGCTGATTTAATTGAGCTTGATCTAATTTGGCGAGACGGAGACGTCTTTGTCAGTCATGATCCCACTACTTCACCCAGGACCCAATTTGCTTCGGTAATAGCCGACACCGCCCTGATTAATGGGGATCAAATACTTTTCATCGAGCTGAAAACAGCAACTACAGACACCGATTTTACCAATGCGGTGCTGCACGAACTGATGCTTAACGGTTACTTGGGCAGCGGTGGTAGACCGGTTGTCATCCGATCCTTTCAAGAATCGACGCTGGATGCGATGCGCAGTACTTTATTGGACACCCTTTATTCGTCCTATAGTGAGCGCGTCAGATTGAGTCTGATTTATAGGGAGACATCCTTTGTCTCATTGCAAGCTTGGCAGAACGACATTATCGAAAAATCCAGCAAATACCATATGGTAGAGTTTGATAAAGATACCGAAAATCTTTTCAGTCTAATATCAACTGCAAAAAATCAAGAGTTGGGAGTCGGTCTATGGACTTTCACTGCCTTCACCGAGGTGTGGGCGGCCGCGTATAGAAATGAGATTGATGCAATCGTAATAGAGGGCAGTGGCAGTAAGTCTCGGGTTGAAAATCTTGTTTTGGCAAAACAGGCAGCAGAAGCAAACTCCAGCTTGATATACACCAATTTGGATCGACAGAACGAGGAGAATTATCCGCTCATTTGGTTCTTCAATGCTGGGGATATTTCGTTTCGAGATCCAGCAACACCGAATTTTCCTCAATATGAATGGTTGGGGGAAACGGGTGAAGATCGGTACGGTGGTTCATTTGTTTTTCGCAAGGATCTTGAAGAGTATGTGCGGCTTCAGGATGAAGACAATGATACTTTAGGTGGCTTTTTTGTTTCGACGGTAGTCAACTTCGACGATCTGTCAGTTGGCGCTTCAGAAACACAAGCCATCATCAGCAAGGCTGACGGGGGTGGCTTTGCACTTGAATTGAAGGGCAATAAATTGCGTTTTGGTGTGCATGTCGGCGGTGCATATCACTATGCTTACTATTCAACGGCTAACCTGAATACCACGGATTCGTACCATGTAATTGGTGCCTATGATGGCGACGGTGCTGTCCGCATGTGGGTAAATGGCGCTCATAACAAAGGCCCAACTATTCAAGGTGGGGTAACGCAGAACGATTCTAGTATTGTCATAGGCGCAGATCCGCAAGGAAATAGTGATCAGCGCTTCTATTTTGCCGGAAAGGTGCAGCTGGTCAATGTACAAAAATGGAATGGCTTCTAAAGCGCATCTGCCAATAAAGGGAACAACGCCTTTTCCTCAACGACTTGCATGCTGTTGAACTGAATCCGTGCTTGCCGCGTCACGGCCTATTAACTATACTTTTTATATAAAGATTAGACGCTTGAGAATAGTGCTATGAAGAATCGTTTTTCGTTTGCAAACTGCGCTGCCTGCTATTTGTTTTCCTGTCTTCTATTCTTTGGTAGTTCCGCCCATGCTGGACTGTTGCGGTACGATATCGTTTATAACGAAGAGCACTTGGGGCACATGGTGTTCGATGCGCAAATCGGTGCTTTGAGTCAGAACTTATGGACCTCACTAGTGGATTGGACGCTGGGTTGGGATGAGGTTGTGCTGGACCGATCGAATAGCGTTGCTGCGAATGCGAGCAGTCGTTTCTTCATCGATGCCGTTGGTAATGTTATCAATGATGGTATGGAGGAAATTATCTGCACCGGCAGCCTCGGGTGCGCACCAGAGCTTGTGGTGACTGACAATCCTGTATTTGAAGGTAGCGATGGAAGTAGCATTGGATTCTCCCGTTCTGCCATCGCGGGAGGTATGTTGACTGTTACTTCCGCCAATGGTGACGTTTATCGGGGCTATCGTCCGTTGGTTTACACTGGGCCTTTCGCGGTTCCGCTCCCTGCTACGATCTGGTTGTTGGTTATAGCATTGTATGGGCTCGGCGTGACCCGACACCGCGCGCGTTAAGTTTGCAGCGGGCTTGATTACATCACTACAGCGTTTAGTCCAATCGCCCCGCTATATTCTGACTAATAAAATCAATGAAACTATTTAGCTTCATTGAACTTTGATAATCACGATAAAAGACTGCATTGATCACTTGATAGTGTTCTAGAATATGGTCGCTCAACAAAGGCACAAGCCGGCCCGACATTATATCGTCGTAAGTCATAAACCCTGCCAGGCAAACAATACCTACGCCCTCTAGTGCCAGCTGCCTAAGTGCCGAACCACTACTTGCCGTCAACACGGGAGTAATGGCCAACCCGGCTTTATTTCCAACCTTTACCGGCCATTTATTCAAGCTAAGCGGTTGAGAAAATCCCAAACACTTATGTAGATTTAGAGCCTCAGGGGTCTCCGGCTTGCCATACTTTTCCAGGTAAGTCGGGCTAGCCAATATCTGAAGCTTGGAGCGCCCAATGAGCTTGTAATGTAGTGAAGAATCACGAAGCTCACCAATCCTAAAAGCAATATCGATCTGATTTTCGACGAGATCTACTACCCGATCAAAGCTCGTCAACTCGATTTCCACCTTAGGGTATGCCTGCTGATAACCCGCAATATTGGGAATGATGCACTGCTGTAAAAACGGCGAAGCAGCATCGACTTTAAGCTTACCCTGAGGTTCGCGATGCCCATGGAGAGCATTATCTCCAATGTCATCAATAATCCTCATGGCCTCTAAAGCCTTCCCTAACACCTCACTCCCCTCTGGGGTCAAACTCAATTTACGGGTAGTTCGAGTAAACAGCCGAATACTCAGCTGCTGCTCAAGGCCGCTGACCTTTCGGCTAACATAAGATGGCGTCTGCCCTAGCAGCTCGGCGGCACGACTGAAACTTCCAGATTGAGCAACAGTAATTAAGGCTCTTAGCTGATCGACGGCAATAGTCATTGATTCCTCATGTGCAAAAGTATTGTCTAATTATAGGTATTAATTGCACGAATTGAATGAATTATTCTGACATCTCTTTCAACGTGATAGCAGAGACATCCCATGAATCTAGAACTAACCGGAAAAACAGCATTGATCACAGCCTCTTCAGGAGGTATTGGCCTGGAAATCGCTACCGCTTTAGCCGCTGAAGGAGCTAATGTTGTCATCAATGGGCGCTCAGAACAGGCTGTTCAGAGCGCGGTGGAATCCATTGTTAAGCGGGTACCAAATGCGCAACTCATCAGCCTGATCGCTGACAACGCAACGCTCCAAGGCAATGAAAAGACGATCAGAGAGCTACCTAGTGTTGATATCCTAATTAACAACTTGGGTATTTATGAGTCAGTGGAATTCTTCGACAGCACCGATGAGCAGTGGCAAAAAATCATTGATGTGAATATCAAGTCCGGTGTTCGTCTCAGCCGCCATTATTTACAAGCTATGGTTGCGCGAAACACAGGTCGCCTGCTCTTTGTCTCGAGTGAATCCGCTGTGAATCCAGCACCGGAAATGGCTCACTATAGCGCTACTAAAACAATGCAGATGTCCATATCGCGCAGCTTGGCTGAATTAACAAAAGGCACAGGCGTTACTGTAAATACCATCCTGCCAGGGTCAACTCGTACCGAAGGCGTTAAAACATTTATTCAGGCGCTATTTCCCGAAATGGCATACGCGGTCGCTGAAGAGAAATTTATGCGTGAAAATCGTCCAACCTCCATTATAGGCCGCTTGATCGACCCAAAAGAGATTGCTGATTTTGTATGCTTCCTAAGCAGCCCCCTCTCTTCGGCAATTAATGGCTCGGCGCTTAGAATTGATGGAGGATTAGTACGTTCAATATTCTAATCAAGAGATCAAGGGGCAGATCAAGGGGTCAGAGTCCTTGATCCTTCAAGCAGTCTGACCCTTTGATCCTGATTTTTGGCGTGTGGTAGTTCTGAGCTCCATTTCAGTAAGTTGAAGATCGGTAATGGGTTTGCGGTGGAAGCTACCGAGCCTCTTCAGATCAAGGGGTCAGAGTCCTTGATCCTTCAAGCAGTCTGACCCCTTGATCCGACGGGTTTGCGGTGGAAGCTACCGAGCCTCTTCTGAGTTGGGTGGGCTGGAGGTCTGCTTTTTTCGACAGCGGTCGTTAACGGATTGATGGTGAAAATGTCGTAAAACACCTCACACAGGACATTCAATTGCTGCCGAAATGCTCTACAAGCTTTGAATGAAGAACAGCGCTGAAATGCCCGTTGACAAGTTACGCAGCTTGCGGCCTATACTGGAGATAGAAAGTTCTTGAAGGGAAGCGTTGATGATCAGAATAATTAGAATGGTCGTGTCCGTGATAGCATTTTCGTGGGCGAACTGTGCCTTCGCGGTACCTATTACCGCTATCGATACGGTGACAGTCGAAGGCACAAAGTGGGTCCAAGTTGATTTGTTCACCTCCCTCGCGTGGAGCGATATCAACACTGTATGCCCGAGTGGTGTGTGCGGGAGCGGATCTTTGAACGGCTTTGATATGGCGGGCTGGACTTGGGCTACCACTGACGAGGTAAAAAACCTCTTCAACCACTATATCGGCTTTCCTGCACTTGGCCCAGGGGTTGACCGGTACGAAAGTGAGTTCGAAACATTTCTTTTAGCCTTTTATGCCGACGGTTGGAGGCCCACGGAAAGGTCTGAGCTATTTACTATGGGCAGATTGGCCGACCGAGAGACAATTACAGCAGCGGTGTTTCGAAATCCGTTCAATCTGCCAGGCTACGGCCGCGCTATAGCATCAACAGGCTTTGATGGGTTTCCTTTCCCTCAGACCATTGGTGCCTTTTTCCACCGATCGTCCTCTGAAATCCCCGCGCCGGCAATTCTCCCCTTGTTCTGCTTGGCACTTGTAGTATTGGCCTTGATTCGTGGAAAACTGAGCTACAGTTAAAGTCTCTTGCTAGGCGATATGCGACCTTCGATTGCCACTGTTCAGCCACCTTGTTATGTCCCTCCACGGCCACAAAGCGGTCATGCAGACTAGCAACCAGCTCTTCAGATCAAGGGGTCAGAGTCCTTGATCCTTCAAGCAGTCTGACCCCTTGATCCCTGACCCCTTGATCCCTAGGTCGGTCTCTGTGGCAAGGGTTCGGGGTTTATACCGGGGCCTCCGCCAGATGCATTTATTGCGTAACGTATCAGTGAGCGGATGCCTGTTGTGCTCGCAGGGCGTCGATCTTTCTGCAGGCCGGTGCCCGGCGCGAGGAAAGCCCTGCAGGTGTGGACTTCAGACCGTTGTATTCGCTTGCACGCTCTTATGTCGGAAGCTCAATAGGCCGGCAAGTGCCAACAAGATAAGCGGTAGTGTTGCCGGAGTGGGGACCTCTGCGCGGTAAAACCAGGACCCGAAATTGAGCTGGGACCAATCTGAGGAGGGTGCGGACGTGATATCTACTTTATCCCGACTGCAACAACCAGTGTCCTGCCAATCCACGACTAGGATAAGTACCGGAGTTACCTCATCATAAAAAGGGTATTTAGCCAATTGAGGCGTCAAGCTCCCCAGTACACTGCTGGTGTCGTCGATACTGGTGGGCCGAAAGGCCTCAAAAAACAGGGGCGCCCATGTAGCGTGGTTCTCAGTGTAAGCGATGCCGTTGTTAACATGGTCATGGCCGGTAAACAGGCCAAGCATGGCCCCTATTTCATCGAGGCCAGCCCATATCCAGCCGCTCATATCATAGCCGTTAAGCGTTCCGCCATCTACGCACATGCCGGAAGGGCAGACTGAGTTGATGTCGTTCCACGACAGGCTGCCAAATAAATCTACCTGTGCCCAATCCCTGCCCTCGACTGAGACGATATCACCCGCGGAGATAGGTTTGGCGTTGCTGCTAGCTGACCACCCAACCAGCAGCAGTACTATCAATGGGAGGGCAATTCGCTTTGACATGAGGTAATCCTCTTATTGGATAGGCCGGAAACAGTATGCTCGTGCTTTGAAGTCTAGGACGAATACATCGATATGCAACCTCCTTGTGAATGCACACCGACCAGAGAGCGGTATGTCCTGCGCCAGAATTGAGCTCAAACGACATCTCCTAATATTTAGACATGGTCTGTAGGGCCTATCTCCGGGGCGTTGTGAGGTTTTCCTCCCGTATACCAGACGATATGAGCAAAGCTGTGGATCTTAGTGTCAGGTTTCTTTATGTTCCGCTCATGCTTGAATGTTGAAATATGAGCTACTCTATATAACTTTATAATTTTGAGGTGATTTTGATCCGCGGGCATGTTTCGTGCCTAATTTCGGAACAGGAAAATAAAATTACAGGGAAGGAATACTGATCATGAAGCAAACAGCGTGCAAGTGGGTCGCTGGATGGATGGTTGCCGTCTGCCAAAGTGTGTCGGCAGTACCTGTTACTGATACCGTTATTGTAGGTGGTCAAGAGTGGGCGCAGGTTGATTTATTCACCAACGTTAGCTGGAATACTGTATCTACTCAGTGCCCTGGGGGTGTATGTTCCCCATCGAGTGCACTCAACGGTTATGACCTTGCTGGTTGGACTTGGGCGTCAATCGACGCAGTACAGTCATTGTTCAACACGTTTACTGGGCAAACTAACCCCCTCCCAACCAGTATATTGAAGTCAATTCTACCTGGGCCCCGCATTCTTGTCGCTCTTTACACCCACGAAAACCTTTCCTGAAGGGGGAGCAGTCGTGGCTGGTTGGTCATCCACGCCAGATTCGGACGCGCCGGGGCGGGCGCATGTTCCTTTCATTCGATACAAGGTGCTCCTCTCATCTTCGCTCCTCCCTTTCGATACCGCCTTCGCCTTGAATGGTATGGAAAAGTACCTCCAAGGACCCCATTAGGGAGTCTGGTTTGTTCGCGACAAGAGTCCAGTGCCTGCGCCAGCAACTCTAACCCTCTTCAGCCTGGGGTTGGTTAGCATGAGGATCAGGCGCGGTAGAAAGAGCCCGCTCACGTCTAGTTCCTTCAATCCCGCTGTCGTCCAACGCAACAGATATTCTCGCTATCCCCAACGTTTCCCACAAGCAAACAGCCTTGGGCATGGTCTGGGTAGCACTTTGTATAGTCTGACACTCTGGAACACTTAGGCGGCTACTTAGTTTGGTAGTGCGAGAGCAGGGCATTTGAAGGAAATGATGGTGTGTTCTTCCCAATATCCCGCAAAGCTCTCTAGGACTATGAATTGCTTTGAGAATATTGCTTTCCCGTTATTGCATCCCAATAACTCTTTCACTACAATCCCCCACCTTCAAACGGGGCGGATACTACAAGCCTCGGTCTGAATATGGCTGGCGTAGCTCAGTAGGTAGAGCAGCTGATTTGTAATCAGCCGGTCGGGGGTTCGATTCCTCTCGCCAGCTCCATTTTCAGGTTCGCGGTCAAGCGCTGGATATATAAGGTAAAAACGACAAATTACGCGCGCTTGAGCAGATAGCGGTCCCGTCTGGACTCGCCCAGATTTGAAGTCAATGTAAGTTAATAATTTTATTGGAATATGTGGTTGACATTAGGGCGACCCATCTGGACAATATGCCGCCTTTCGGAGGGGTTCCCGAGTGGCCAAAGGGATCAGACTGTAAATCTGACGCGCGAGCTTCGGTGGTTCGAATCCACCCCCCTCCACCATGATTGATTGAGCCGAAGTGGTGTGCTGTTCGGGAGCCGGGTACAGGGAGTTAGTTACTGCTTCCCTGGGGACACACTGCATGGTTGATGTTACTGCCATGTGGGTTGGAGGTGTTTGCCGGACCAGTCTGCCGCACGAAGCTATTGAGTGATGGTTTTGAGTGAAATAGTAGCGGGATAGTGCGGGTATAGTTCAGTGGTAGAACGTCAGCCTTCCAAGCTGAATATGCGGGTTCGATTCCCGCTACCCGCTCCAAAGTTGGGAAGGATGCGCTCATATAGCTCAGTCGGTAGAGCACTTCCTTGGTAAGGAAGAGGTCACCGGTTCAAATCCGGTTATGAGCTCCACTTTTGGCCTAACTGTTTTGTGTAATTAGCTGGTTTAATTTTTTTGATTGATGTGGCCCAAGGGCTGTATCGGGTGTTTGATAGGAGACCGTCGTAATGTCAAAAGAGTCATTTGAACGAAATAAGCCCCACGTAAACGTAGGAACAATTGGCCACGTTGACCATGGTAAGACGACGCTTACGGCGGCTCTTACCCGTGTTTGCTCTGAAGTATGGGGTGGAGAGATGGTCGCATTCGACGGCATCGATAACGCTCCTGAAGAGAAAGCGCGTGGTATAACCATCGCCACGTCACACGTTGAGTACGAGTCACCGACTCGTCACTACGCTCACGTTGATTGCCCAGGACACGCGGATTATGTGAAAAACATGATTACCGGTGCTGCGCAGATGGACGGCGCGATCCTGGTATGTGGCGCAACTGACGGCCCTATGCCGCAGACGCGTGAGCACATCCTGCTGTCTCGTCAGGTAGGTGTACCCTACATCGTGGTTTTCCTGAACAAGGCTGACCTGCTGGCGGACGATTGCGGCGGCGCTGATTCTGAAGAATATGCGGAAATGAAAGAACTGGTAGAAATGGAGCTGCGCGAGCTGCTGGACCAGTACGAATTCCCGGGTGACGATACGCCTATCATCTGTGGTTCTGCGCTGATGGCGCTGAACGGCGAAGATGAGCACGAGCTGGGTACAACTGCTGTTAAAACGCTGGTAGAAACACTGGATGCCTACATCCCTGAGCCAGAGCGTGCTATTGATCAGCCCTTCCTGATGCCAGTAGAGGATGTGTTCTCTATCTCTGGTCGCGGCACGGTAGTTACCGGTCGTGTTGAGCGTGGTATCGTGAAAGTGGGTGAGGAAATCGAGATTATCGGTATCCGCGACACGCAGAAAACCACCTGTACAGGTGTTGAGATGTTCCGCAAGCTGCTGGATGAAGGCCGAGCGGGTGAGAACGTGGGCGTACTGCTGCGCGGCACCAAGCGTGAAGACGTCGAGCGTGGACAGGTACTGGCTAAGCCGGGCTCTGTAACACCGCACACCAAGTTTGAAGCTGAGGTGTACATTCTGTCCAAGGACGAAGGTGGTCGTCACACGCCTTTCTTCAAGGGTTACCGCCCACAGTTTTACTTCCGAACTACGGACGTGACTGGCGCGTGTGAACTGCCTGAAGGCGTTGAGATGGTAATGCCGGGTGACAATGTGCAGATGGTTGCGACATTGATTGCACCGATTGCGATGGAAGATGGTCTGCGTTTTGCGATTCGCGAGGGTGGCCGTACAGTTGGCGCCGGCGTGGTAGCTAAGATCATCGAGTAAAGAAAGACCGGAGGCAGGCGCCACCACCCTCGGGTTGTGGTATCTGTCACCATCCGGGACGCCAGGCCGAGCCGCTTGAATAAGCAGTTCGGCTTCGTTGTCTCAGTGTGAGGTTTAGGCCAGTAGCTCAATTGGCAGAGCAGCGGTCTCCAAAACCGCAGGTTGGGGGTTCGATTCCCTCCTGGCCTGCCATTTATTGGCGGGGGCCGCGCCTGGTTGGCGCAGTCTAATGTAACAAGGTTAATTTGATGAGTGTGGAAACAACTGCGAGCAGATTTGACGCGGTCAAATGGACTGTCGTGTTTGCGCTGTTGGCGGTGGCTATAGTTGGCAACAGTTATTACAGCGATGAGTCTCTGCTGTATAGAGTGCTGGGTATTCTTGCAATCTCGGGGGTGGCAGGTCTGCTGGCCCTGCAGACGGCCAAGGGTGCTGCTTTCTGGGCGCTGGTTAAAGGCTCTCGAACCGAAATACGCAAGGTTGTTTGGCCCACGCGTCAGGAAACTATCCAGACCACAATGATTGTGGTCGGGTTCGTTCTGCTGGTGGCGTTGCTGTTGTGGGGGTTGGATTCAATCCTGGGTTGGCTGGTGTCGCTTGCAATTGTTTAACAGACAAAAAAGGGTTAATTGATGGCAATGCGTTGGTACGTCATTCATGCCTATTCAGGGTATGAAAAGAAAGTTGCTACTGCCCTGAAGGAGCGCATTGAGCTGCATAAAATGCAGGATCGATTTGGCGATGTGCTGGTGCCGACCGAAGAGGTCGTCGAAATGCGCGGCGGTCAGAAACGGCGCAGTGAGCGAAAGTTTTTCCCAGGCTATGTTCTGGTACAGATGGAGCTCGGTGATGACACCTGGCACCTGGTGAAAGAAACTCCGCGTGTGCTGGGCTTTATAGGCGGCAAGGCCGATGCGCCAGCGCCTATTACAGATAAAGAAGCGGCGGCGATATTACAGCGTGTTGAAGATGGTGTTGAAGCGCCGCGTCCCAAGACGCTGTTCGAGCCCGGCGAGATGGTGCGGGTTGTCGATGGTCCTTTCAACGATTTCAATGGTGTCGTTGAAGATGTTAATTACGAAAAGAGTCGCCTGAACGTGGCGGTGTTGATTTTCGGACGTTCCACTCCGGTGGAGCTGGAATTCAGTCAGGTAGAAAAGGCCTGATTGAATAACGGATTGAGGTGAACCTGTTCAGGTAAACTTCATTCCATACACACACTGGCAGCATCGCTGCTTTTATGGGGAGCCTCAGTAGGCCAGCGCGGTCGAAACGGCGTTTGTACCCGGGAGAAAAAATATGGCTAAGAAAGTCCAGGCTTATATAAAGCTGCAGGTAAAAGCGGGTCAGGCTAATCCCAGTCCGCCAGTTGGGCCGGCATTGGGTCAGCACGGCGTAAACATCATGGAATTCTGCAAGGCATTCAACGCCGAAACGCAGAGCGTGGAGCCCGGTTTGCCAATTCCGGTAGTTATCACGGTTTACGCTGATCGTTCTTTTACGTTTATCACCAAGACGCCACCAGCTGCAGTGTTGCTGCTGAAGGCCGCCAAAATCAAAAAGGGTTCAGGTACTCCGAACACCAATAAGGTTGGCAAGGTAACTCGCGCCCAATTGGAAGAGGTCGCTACGATAAAATGGCCTGACCTGACCGCGGCCGATATGGACGCCGCTGTACGCACTATTGCCGGCAGCGCCCGCTCTGCTGGTATCGAAGTAGAAGGGGTGAACTAAGATGGCTAAGTTATCCAAGCGCGTACGAGTCTTTAAAGAGAAGGTTGATCCCCAGAAAGCCTACCCGCTCGAAGACGCAGTAAATCTGTTGAAAGAATTTTCAACCGTGAAATTTAACGAAACGGTAGAGGTGGCTGTCAATCTCGGGATTGATGCGCGTAAATCTGACCAGGCCGTACGCGGTGCAACAACTCTGCCATTCGGAACAGGCTCCGACGTTCGCGTTGCGGTGTTTACTCAGGGCGAAAGCGCTGAAAAGGCCACTGCTGCAGGCGCTGATCTGGTGGGTATGGAAGATCTGGCCGAGCAAATCAAAGGCGGCATGATGGACTTTGACGTGGTGATTGCCTCCCCGGATGCAATGCGAGTCGTTGGTCAGCTTGGCCAGGTGCTCGGTCCTCGCGGCCTGATGCCAAACCCCAAGACGGGTACTGTAACACCCGACGTAGAAACCGCAGTGAAGAACGCCAAAGCGGGTCAGGTGCGTTACCGCACAGACAAGAACGGCATCGTTCACGGTGGTATTGGCAAGATCAGCTTTGAGCTGGACGCGATCAAGGGCAACCTCGAAGCGTTGTTGGCAGATTTGAGAAAGGCCAAGCCAGTTGCCGCCAAAGGTGTTTATCTTAAGAAAATTAGCCTGAGCACGACTATGGGCCCAGGTATCACAATCGACCAAGGGTCGGTAGCAGATTGATCGGGTCGCCCTCACGAGGGGCGGCTTCTCAATTACCTCCAGGGAAGGGGGTGTTGTAGGCCAGTAAGAGCACCCTCGGGTGCGTTCTGGTCCACTTTGAGGTCTTTGGATAAGGCATCGGGCGATCAGCCCATATAGCTGAGTACTAAAGGCCATCAAAGACCGTAGGTGCCAAATTCGATGCGGTTTGTCGGAGGCGGTTTAATCGCGGTGTGCTTATAAGGCGCGCCAAAGCCTACGCAGATGGTGAATGAGTTCACCAGGCAAAGCGGTGTCGGTATAGGTTTGTCGATACTTAACTGTACTGTTTGACCTGATAGGTTTCATAGGTCGGTAGTACAAACTTAGCAATCCAGGAGTAACTCCAGTGGCAATAGGACTCGAAGACAAGAAAGCGATCGTAGCTGAAGTTAACGAGACAGCCACCAGTGCACTGTCCCTGGTTATCGCCGATTCTCGCGGTGTAACTGTGGATGGGATGACAGTCTTGCGTAAAACGGCGCGCGAAAATGAGGTGACTATCCGTGTAGTGCGGAACACCTTGGCAAAGCGCGCCCTGGAAGGAACTGACTACGAGTGCGTTACCGACTCGTTAGCCGGCCCCTCCCTGTTTGGATTCTCTATGCAGGATCCAGGCGCAGCGGCTCGACTCTTCAAAGACTTCGCCAAACAAAACGAAGCATTTGAAATTAAAGCATTGGCGGTAAGCGGCCAGATGCTGGGTGCAGATCAATTGGATGTACTCGCCAAGTTGCCCACGCGTGATCAGGCACTCTCGATGTTGATGAGTGTTATGAAGGCGCCGGCGACCAAGTTGGTTCAAACAATGAATGAAGTACCTGGAAAACTGGTTCGCACGCTCGCAGCAGTACGCGATCAGAAAGAGGCAGCGGCGTAAGCCTCTGTCGTGAATATCTAATCAGCTATATAGGAGATATGAGTCATGGCTCTGTCTAAAGACGATATATTAGAAGCAATTGCAGAAATGAGCGTAATGGACATCGTGTCCCTCATCGAAGCAATGGAAGAAAAGTTTGGTGTAACTGCCGCTGCTGCTGTAGCTGCCGCACCCGCCGCTGCTGGCGGTGGTGATGCAGGTGCTGCTGCCGAAGAGCAGACTGAATTTGACGTTATCCTTACCGCAGCCGGTGAGAAGAAAGTAAACGTCATCAAGGTTGTTCGCGCAGTAACATCTTTGGGTCTGAAAGAAGCTAAAGGTCTGGTTGACGGCGCTCCTTCTCCCATTAAAGAAGGTGTTCCCAAGGCGGAAGCTGAAGACATCAAAAAGCAGCTTGAAGAAGCTGGTGGTAGCGCTGAACTCAAGTAAGTTTGGCACAAGTCCGGTTTCGGCCGGATAGGTCAAGGCTGGTGGGCAATTTGCCTGCCGGCCTTTTCCCGCTTCAAGAAAAGAGATTTTGTCAGGGCTGGTGCGCTCGCTGCAACCGCCTTATTTTAGCCCTTTTAGGGCTAGTTGATTGCCTCAACGGCAATCGAACGCTAATCACGCTGGGGAGTACTGATGGCATACTCGTACACTGAGAAAAAACGTATCCGTAAAGATTTCGGCGAACTGCCGAGAGTTATGGATGTACCTTACCTGCTCGCGATCCAAATGGATTCCTACCGGAAGTTTACCCAGCAGGGTACGCCATTGGACGAGCGTGGCGACTACGGCCTGCATGCCGCCTTCAAGTCTGTATTCCCGATTGTCAGCTACAGCGGTAATGCCGCGCTGGAGTACGTTGACTACAAACTGGGTAAGCCCATCTTTGATGTCAATGAGTGCCAGTTACGCGGTGTGACATATTCCTGTTCCCTGCGCGTAAAGGTCCGTTTGATCATTTACGACAAAGAGTCCTCCAACAAGACAATCAAGGACATAAAAGAGCAGGAAGTGTATATGGGGGAAATCCCCCTGATGACCGACAACGGTACCTTCGTTATCAATGGTACTGAGCGCGTTATCGTATCCCAGCTGCACCGTTCCCCAGGTGTATTTTTTGATCACGACAAGGGCAAGACACACTCATCGGGCAAGCTGCTGTATTCAGCCCGTGTGATTCCCTACCGTGGTTCATGGCTGGACTTTGAATTCGATCCCAAAGATATGGTGTTCGTCCGTATCGATCGTCGCCGCAAGCTCCCCGCTACTATTTTGCTGCGCGCCCTGGGCTATGAAGCCGAAGAAATCCTCGGCATGTTCTACGATACCAATACCTTCCATGTTGCTAAGGACGGTAGCTACACAATGACGCTGATCCCAGAGCGTCTGCGTGGTGACGTCGCGACATTTGACATCAAGGCCGGCAAAAAGCTCGTGGTGGAGCAGGGTCGTCGTATTACGGCTCGCCATATTCGTGAACTCGAAGAGGCAAATGTCACAGAACTGGAGATTCCTGCAGACTATCTGTATGGCCGTTCCCTGGCAAAAGACGTGGTAGACACGAAGACTGGTGAAGTCATCGTCGAGTGCAACAGCGAACTGAATGAAGAGATTCTCGAGAAGCTGACCGAGGTTAAGGTCAAGACGATCGAGACTATCTACACCAATGAGTTGGACTGCGGTCCTTTCATCTCCGACACTCTGCGTCAGGATTCCACCCGTAATGAACTGGAAGCACTGGTAGAAATCTATCGCATGATGCGTCCCGGCGAGCCGCCCACCAAGGAATCTGCCGAGAACCTGTTCCAGAACCTGTTCTTCTCTGCAGACCGTTACGATCTGTCTGCCGTTGGCCGCATGAAGTTCAATCGCAGGCTCGGCCGTGAAGAAGTCGTCGGCAGCGGTGTGCTCGATCGCGAGGATATCGTGGAAGTGCTGCGAACTCTGGTCGGCATCCGTAACGGTAAAGGGATGGTGGATGATATTGACCATCTCGGTAACCGCCGTGTGCGCAGTGTTGGCGAAATGGCTGAAAACCAGTTCCGTGTGGGCCTGGTGCGTGTCGAGCGAGCGGTGAAAGAACGCTTGTCGATGGCAGAAAGCGAAGGCCTGATGCCGCAGGATTTGATCAACGCCAAGCCGGTATCGGCAGCGGTCAAAGAGTTCTTCGGTTCCAGCCAGCTGTCCCAGTTCATGGATCAAAACAACCCGTTGTCGGAAGTGACACACAAACGCCGTGTATCGGCGCTTGGGCCGGGCGGTTTGACACGTGAGCGTGCGGGCTTCGAAGTGCGCGACGTACACCCCACGCACTACGGTCGTGTCTGCCCTATTGAAACGCCGGAGGGTCCAAACATCGGGCTGATCAATTCACTGGCAACTTACGCGCGCACCAACGACTACGGCTTTTTGGAAAGCCCCTATCGCAAGGTGGTCGACGGTAAAGTGACCGATGACATTGAGTATTTATCTGCGATTAACGAGGCGGAGCATGTTATTGCACAGGCCTCGGCGACACTCGACAAGAATATGCAGTTTGTCGATGACCTGATTCCCGTTCGTCACATGAACGAATTCACTGTCATGCCGCCAGAGCGCGTGGATTACATGGATGTGTCACCCAAGCAGGTGGTCTCTGTGGCCGCGGCGCTGATTCCGTTCCTGNAACACGATGACGCCAACCGCGCACTGATGGGCTCCAACATGCAGCGTCAGGCTGTTCCCACACTGCAGGCTCAAAAGCCGCTGGTCGGGACAGGCATGGAGCGTTATGTTGCCGCTGACTCGGGTGTATGTGTTGTTGCTGATCGCTCGGGTGTTGTGGATTCTGCCGATGCCAGCCGCATTGTGGTTCGGGTCAACGAGAAGGATGTCGGCGTCGACGAGGCGCCGGTTGATATCTATAACCTGACCAAGTACACGCGTTCTAACCAGAACACCTGTATTAATCAGCGTCCCATTGTCAAAGCTGGCGATGCGATTCGACGCGGTGATATCCTGGCCGATGGGCCTTCCATTGATATGGGCGAGCTCGCACTTGGCCAGAACATGCGCATCGCATTTATGCCATGGAATGGATACAACTTTGAGGACTCCATACTGGTGTCCGAGCGCGTGGTAAAAGAAGATCGTTTCACTACCATCCATATCCAGGAACTGACCTGTATAGCGCGTGATACCAAGCTGGGCTCAGAAGAGATCTCTGGTGATATACCCAATGTAGGCGAGGGCGCACTGTCCAAGCTGGATGAGTCGGGTATTGTTTATATCGGCGCGGAAGTGGAAGCGGGCGATATTCTGGTGGGCAAAGTGACACCCAAGGGTGAAACCCAGCTCACACCGGAGGAAAAGCTTCTGCGTGCCATCTTTGGCGAGAAAGCGTCCGATGTGAAAGACACGTCTTTGCGCGTTCCCACCAGTACCAAGGGCACAGTCATTGACGTTCAGGTCTTCACTCGTGACGGGCTGGAAAAAGACGCGCGTGCGCAGCAGATTGAAAAGCATCAACTGGACGAGTATCGCAAGGATCTTAAAGAAGAGTTCCGCATATTCGAAGAGGCGACGTTTGCTCATCTGGGCAGCATGCTGAAGGGTAAAAGCACCGTAAGCGGCGCTGGCTTGCCCAAGGGTACCAGCCTGACTGAGAAGGTTCTGGCGGAGTTGGATCGCGAGCAGTGGTTCAAGCTGAAAATGTCAGATGCCAAGCTGAACGATGCGTTGGCATCGGCACAGCGACAGTTGGAAGAGCAAAACAAACTTCTCGAAGACCGTTTCGAGGACAAGAAAGGCAAGCTGCAAAGCGGTGATGACCTCGCGCCAGGTGTGTTGAAAATCGTCAAGGTTTACCTCGCGATCAAACGCCGTATTCAGCCGGGCGACAAGATGGCCGGACGTCACGGTAACAAGGGTGTGATTTCGGTGATTATGCCGGTAGAAGACATGCCCTATGATGAGAATGGTGAGCCGGTAGATATCGTACTGAACCCATTGGGTGTGCCCTCACGGATGAACGTGGGTCAGGTTCTTGAAACTCACCTTGGCATGGCAGCCAAGGGCTTGGGTGACAAGATCAACGCGATGATCGTAGAGCAGAGAAAAGTAGCGGAAGTTCGCAAGTTTCTCGAAGCAATCTACAACAACGGCGACGGTCGCATCGAGGACATCAAGTCCTTCAGTGACGCAGAGGTGATGGAGTTGGCTGGAAACCTGGCCGACGGTGTTCCAATGGCGACGCCGGTATTTGACGGCGCGGCAGAAGACTCTATCAAGAATCTGTTGAAGCTGGCGGATATGCCGGAAAGTGGACAGTTCACTTTGTACGACGGACGCAGCGGCGAGCAGTTTGATCGTCCTGTCACTGTCGGTTACATGTACATGTTGAAACTGAATCACCTGGTAGACGACAAGATGCATGCTCGTTCAACCGGTTCTTACAGCCTTGTCACGCAGCAACCGCTCGGTGGTAAAGCGCAGTTTGGTGGTCAGCGATTCGGTGAGATGGAGGTCTGGGCTCTGGAAGCCTATGGCGCTGCGTACACCTTGCAGGAAATGCTGACAGTCAAGTCGGACGATGTGGCTGGACGTACCAAGATGTATAAGAACATTGTCGATGGTGATCATCGTATGGAGCCGGGCATGCCCGAGTCCTTTAATGTGTTGATTAAGGAAATACGCTCTCTGGCGATCGATATCGATCTCGAGAACGATTAAAAAACGTAAACATTGGACTTGGTGGCAGGTGCGCTGGATTTCCACGCACTGCCTGGAAGTAAAAACCTCGTGGAGGAAACGCCTTGAAAGACTTACTTAATCTGTTGAAGTCCCAGGGACAGAACGATGAGTTCGACTCAATTCGAATTGGACTGGCATCGCCGGAGCTGATTCGCTCCTGGTCATTTGGTGAAGTGAAAAAGCCAGAGACCATTAACTATCGGACCTTCAAGCCAGAGCGTGATGGACTGTTCTGCGCCAAGATATTTGGCCCGGTGAAGGACTATGAATGTCTGTGTGGAAAGTACAAGCGGCTCAAGCACCGCGGTGTGATTTGTGAAAAGTGTGGCGTGGAAGTGGCGCTGGCCAAGGTGCGACGTGAGCGCATGGGGCATATTGAGCTGGCTAGCCCGGTAGCACATATCTGGTTCCTCAAGTCCCTGCCATCGCGCATCGGCTTGCTGCTGGATATGACGCTGCGTGATATCGAGCGTGTGCTTTACTTTGAATCATACGTGGTTACTGATCCCGGTATGACAACACTGGAACAAAGCCAGTTGCTGTCAGACGAGCAGTACTACGAAGCCATGGAAGAGTTTGGCGATGAGTTCTCCGCCAAGATGGGTGCCGAAGCGATTCAGGATCTGATGATGCAACTGGATCTGCAGCAGGAAATCGCCACGCTGCGCGAGGAGATTCCGGTCACCAATTCCGAGACTAAAATCAAGAAGCTGTCCAAGCGTCTCAAGTTGATGGAAGCATTCGCCGGGTCGGGTAATAAGCCCCAGTGGATGGTGCTGAATGTACTGCCAGTACTGCCACCGGATCTGCGTCCGCTGGTGCCGCTGGACGGTGGGCGTTTCGCCACTTCCGATCTGAATGATCTGTACCGTCGGGTGATCAACCGCAACAACCGTTTGAAGCGCCTGCTGGATCTGAATGCGCCCGACATCATCGTGCGCAACGAAAAGCGTATGTTGCAGGAATCTGTGGATGCTCTGCTGGATAACGGTCGTCGCGGTCGCGCCATTACCGGTTCCAACAAACGCCCACTGAAATCACTGGCAGACATGATCAAGGGTAAGCAGGGTCGCTTCCGCCAGAACCTGCTGGGTAAGCGGGTCGACTACTCCGGTCGTTCTGTGATCGTAGTGGGGCCGGCGCTGAGATTGCACCAGTGTGGTCTGCCAAAGAAAATGGCGCTGGAACTGTTCAAGCCGTTCATATTTGGCAAGCTGGAAGCGCGTGGCCTGGCCACGACAATCAAAGCCGCCAAGAAAATGGTAGAGCGTGAGCCGCCGGAAGTTTGGGATATTCTCGCTGAGGTCATTCGTGAGCACCCCGTTCTGTTGAACCGTGCGCCCACATTGCACCGTCTGGGTATTCAGGCGTTTGAGCCCGTGCTGATTGAGGGCAAGGCGATTCAGCTACACCCACTGGTCTGTGCGGCATACAACGCTGACTTTGACGGTGACCAAATGGCGGTGCACGTGCCGCTGACCATCGAGGCGCAGTTGGAAGCACGCGCGCTGATGATGTCGACTAACAACATCCTGTCACCTGCCAGTGGCGAGCCCATTATCGTTCCCTCTCAGGACGTGGTGCTGGGTTTGTACTACATGACCCGTGAGCGTGTGAACGCCAAGGGTGAAGGCATGGCTTTCGTCAACGTCTCCGAGGTTCACCGCGCTTACATCAGTGGGCATGTGCACCTGCAGGCCCGTGTGAAAGTACGCATTGAGGAAGAGGAAAAGACCGACGAGGGTGAAACCATCAAGCGTACCTTCGTGGCCGATACCACGGTAGGTCGTGCGTTGTTGTGGGAAATTGTACCTGCCGGCATCGTGTTTGAGATGGTCAACCAGAATATGGCCAAGAAAGCGATCTCCAGGATCATCAACCAGTGCTATCGCCTGGTTGGCCTGAAGGCCACGGTTATTTTTGCCGATAAGCTTATGTACACCGGTTACGAGTATTCAACTCGCTCCGGCTCATCCATTGGTGTGAACGACTTCGTCATCCCGGATGAAAAAGCTGGCCTGATCGCTCGCGCAGATGCCGAAGTGAAGGAAATTGAAAACCAGTACGCGCAAGGCCTGGTAACTCAGGGTGAGAAGTACAACAAGGTTATCGATATCTGGTCTCGTGCCAACGATCTGGTTTCCAAGGCTATGATGGAAGGCCTGTCTACAGAGGCCGTGATTAATCGCGAGGGCAAGGAGGAGCAGCAGGCCTCTTTCAACTCCGTTTATATCTATGCAGATTCTGGCGCACGGGGCTCCCCCGCACAGATTCGTCAGTTGGCGGGTATGCGTGGTCTGATGGCCAAGCCGGATGGCTCGATTATCGAGACGCCGATTACGGCCAACTTCCGCGAGGGTTTGAACGTACTTCAGTACTTCATCTCCACACACGGTGCGCGTAAAGGTTTGGCGGATACCGCTCTGAAAACGGCCAACTCCGGTTACCTGACTCGACGTCTGGTGGATGTGGCGCAGGATCTGGTGGTAACAGAAGAGGATTGCGGCACTGATTACGGGCTGTTGATGACGCCTGTTATCGACGGTGGCGACATCATCGAATCTCTCGGTGATCGCGTGTTGGGACGACTTGTTATCAAGGACGTGCTCAAGCCGGGCAGCGACGACGAGATCGCCATCACTGCCGGCACCATGTTGGACGAGTTGTGGATCAAGCGGCTCGAGGAGATGGGCATAGACGAGATCGAAGTGCGTTCGCCCATTACCTGTGAGACTCGCCACGGCATCTGTTCGGCCTGTTACGGTCGCGATTTGGCCCGCGGACACCGCATCAACATGGGTGAGTCGGTGGGTGTTGTTGCTGCCCAGTCCATTGGTGAGCCTGGAACACAGCTGACCATGCGTACGTTCCACATCGGTGGTGCGGCTTCTCGGGCCACGGCTCAGGACAATATCGAAGTTATGAATGACGGTGTTGTCAGGTTGCACAACCTGAAGACCGTGGAGCGAGTCGATGGTGACCTCGTTGCCGTCAGTCGTTCCGGTGAGCTGTCTGTACTTGATGTTCGCGGTCGTGAGCGCGAGCGCTACAAGTTGCCCTACGGTGCGCTGTTGAAGATCAAGGACAACCAGCAAGTCACTAAGGGTTCAATTGTTGCCAGCTGGGATCCGCATACTCACCCCATCATCACGGAAGTGGCGGGTACCGCCAAGTTCAGTGGTATGGAAGAGGGTATTACCATCAAGCGCCAGACTGACGATCTGACTGGCCTGTCCAGTATCTCGGTCATGGACGCAGGAGAGCGCCCGGCAGCGGGTAAAGATATTCGCCCCGCGATCAGCCTGGTGGATGGAAACGGTAAAGAACTGTGTCTGGCGGGTACCAATGTACCGGCGCATTACTTTTTGCCACCCGACTCTCAGGTTAGCCTGGAAGATGGTGCGCAGATAAACACAGGTGACATCATCGCCCGTATCCCACAGGAAGGCTCCAAGACCCGGGACATCACCGGTGGTCTGCCACGTGTTGCCGATTTGTTCGAGGCGCGTAAGCCGAAAGAACCGGCTATTCTGGCGGAGATTTCCGGTACCGTTAGTTTCGGTAAGGAAACCAAAGGCAAGCGTCGCCTGATGATCACTCCCACCGACAGCACGACATTGCCGGATGGTTCTGATCACTACGAGGCATTGATCCCCAAATGGCGTCATATGTCCGTGTTTGAGGGTGAGCACGTAGAGAAGGGTGAAGTGGTATCGGAAGGCGCTCCCAGCCCGCACGATATTCTGCGCCTGAAAGGCATCAAGGAGCTGGCGAAGTATATCGTCAATGAGATCCAGGAAGTCTACCGGCTGCAGGGCGTTAAGATTAACGATAAGCATATCGAAGTTATCGTTCGTCAGATGCTGCGCAAAGTCATCGTTACTTCCTCCGGCGATTCAAACCTGATCAAGGGAGAGCAGGTGGAGTACACGACTCTGCTGGAAGAGAACGAGCGTCTGCTGGCGGAGAACCTGGTGCCAGCCACTGGCGAGAGAGAGCTGTTGGGTATCACCAAGGCCTCACTTGCGACCGAAAGCTTCATATCAGCGGCTTCCTTCCAGGAGACGACACGTGTGCTGACAGAAGCGGCGGTTACTGGCAAACGCGATTACCTGCGTGGTCTGAAGGAGAACGTTGTTGTTGGACGCCTGATCCCCGCCGGTACTGGTCTTGCCTATCACGCGGAGCGCAAGCGTACACGCGATAGCCAGACTGAAGCCACTGTCTCTGCGCAGGAGATCGAAGCGGCGCTGACTGAGGCTCTGTTGGCTGATAGCTAACGTTTAGCTGCAGTACTACTCGAAGGGGCATCGGTTATACCGCTGCCCCTTTTTTCTGTCTGGCCTGTAGCGGTGGCTCCTATAATCCTGAGCCGACAGCCGACAGCCGACAGCCGACAGCCGACAGCCGACAGCCGACAGCCGACAGCCGATAGCCGATAGTATTGTAGTGGTCGACGGGCTCGTGTCCCGCCAGAAGGCTTTCCAGTCGCTCCACGAAATTCGCTTGGTGAAAAGCCTTCTGGCGGGACACGAGCCCTGCATCGCGACGCTTCGGTAGCCTAATTGGCCATGCATTAGACAATGAGGTAGAGCCAGATAGACAGGTAGACAGTGCGTACCAGGGTTTTTTTATCTGGATGGTGGCGCTTGCTGAGGGTTTGGGTAGGAAGGTGTCTCTCACCAAGCGAATTTCGTGGAGCGACTGAGAGACACCTTCCTGCCCGCACCCGCCATGCGGAGTAAAAGGACGCAAACGCCTTCCCGCACCTGCCATGCGGAGTAAAAGGGCTCTAATCCCCATCCAGAATTATAAACCCGGTCTGTACCATGAAAGCCTCAAGAATCACTACATTTCGAAGGGTTACCAATCAGGATGTATCAGAACGACAACAGGTGGCCTGTCCGGGTTGACTCTCTGCCAAAGCGTCTATAGAATGCCGCCTCCTCTTTGTAGGGGTGGTTTCGCGCATGCTGTGGTTTGGGTGGAGCGAATCCCGCTCGGAGTTGGACTTTGGCCATAAGGGCCACAAGAAGAAACTATATTTGGAGTTTTAAATAGATGGCAACGGTCAATCAATTGGTTCGTAAGCCTCGGAAACGCAAAGTAGAGAAGAGTGGTGTGCCTGCATTGCAGAGCTGCCCGCAGCGCCGTGGCGTTTGCACTCGCGTTTACACTACTACACCGAAGAAGCCGAATTCCGCGCTGCGTAAAGTTTGCCGGGTGCGCCTGACCAACGGTTATGAGGTTTCCTCATATATCGGCGGTGAAGGACACAACCTGCAAGAGCACAGTGTTGTTCTGATTCGTGGTGGTCGTGTAAAAGACTTGCCTGGTGTGCGTTATCACACCGTACGTGGCAGCCTGGACACCTCTGGAGTATCTGACCGTCGTAATGGTCGCTCCAAGTACGGTGCCAAGCGTCCTAAGTAAGCGAGTTCTACTAGCGTAACCGCGCTAACAAACAAAAGTAAGTAAGGCCGAAACCCTGCCTCCCCCGCATATGTTGCAGGTTGGTGTTCGGGTCACCTGAAGAGAGAAGGTATATACCATGCCCAGAAGACGAATTGTCGCCAAGCGCGAAGTACTGCCAGATCCTAAATATGGCAACGTGACTTTGGCAAAGTTTATGAACCACGTGATGATCAGCGGTAAGAAATCTGTCGCTGAAACTATCGTATATGGCGCACTTGATATTGTTAAGGAGCGTCTCAGTACCGACCCTCTGGAAGCATTTGATCTGGCGCTGGAAAACATCGCTCCCATGGTAGAGGTTAAGGCCCGCCGTGTTGGTGGTGCTACTTACCAGGTGCCTGTTGAGGTTCGCCCCTCGCGCCGTGTAGCGCTTTCTATGCGCTGGTTGGTGGAGTACTCACGTAATCGCGGTGAAAAGTCCATGCGACAGCGTTTGGCCGGTGAAATTATCGATGCCTCACAGGGCAAAGGTAACGCGGTTAAGAAGCGTGAAGATGTGCACCGTATGGCTGAAGCCAACAAGGCCTTCTCGCACTACCGGTTCTAAATATTCGCCCGACAACCTTTTATTGGGGAATTATTCGTGGCTCGTAAAACACCCATCAGCCGATACCGTAATATTGGCATCTGTGCTCACGTGGACGCCGGTAAAACGACAACCACTGAGCGGGTGCTGTTCTATACGGGCCTTTCCCATAAACTCGGTGAGGTCCATGACGGCGCCGCCACCATGGACTGGATGGAGCAGGAGCAGGAGCGCGGTATTACCATTACTTCCGCGGCGACCACCTGTTTCTGGAAGGGTATGGATGCCCAGTTCGAAGACCACCGCATAAACATCATTGACACGCCCGGACACGTGGATTTCACCATTGAGGTGGAGCGTTCGCTGCGGGTACTCGATGGTGCGGTGGTTGTGCTGTGTGGCTCTTCCGGGGTTCAGCCTCAGACAGAGACAGTGTGGCGTCAGGCCAATAAGTATGAAGTGCCGCGCATGGTGTTCGTCAACAAGATGGACCGGGCCGGTGCTGACTTTCATATGGTAGTAAAGCAACTGCGGGAGCGCCTTGGTGCCAACGCAGTGCCGCTGCAAATGACGATTGGTTGTGAAGAGGACTTCAAGGGCGTAATCGACCTGGTCAAAAACAAGGCGATCCTGTGGAGCGAAGAAGATCAGGGTATGACGTTTGAATACGCTGATGTGCCAGAGGATATGGTGGACGAAGTCGCCGAGATGCGTGAGTACATGATAGAAGCGGCGGCGGAAGCCAACGATGACTTCATGGAAAAGTATCTGGAAGGCGGGACGCTCACTGAGGCCGAGATAAAGCAGGGTATTCGTGCGCGCACACTGGCGAATGAGATCATTCCGGTGCTCGGCGGTTCTGCTTTCAAGAACAAAGGCGTCCAGGCCATGTTGGATGCCGTGATTGAGTACATGCCTTCTCCCACCGAAGTGAAGGCAATCGAAGGCACGCTGCTGGACAAAGAGGACACCGTTGAGCTTCGTGAAGCTGATGATGATGCTCCCTTTTCGGCGCTGGCGTTCAAGATAGCGACCGACCCCTTTGTCGGCACACTCACCTTCTTCCGTGTTTACTCCGGTAAATTGGTAAGTGGTACGGGTGTCTACAACTCGGTGAAAGAGAAAAAAGAGCGGGTTGGCCGAATGGTGCAGATGCACGCCAACAGCCGTGAGGAAATCAAGGAAGTATTAGCCGGTGATATTGCTGCCGCTATCGGCCTCAAAGATGTGACTACCGGCGATACGCTGTGCGATGCGGATAACCCCATCGTGCTCGAACGTATGGTGTTCCCCGAGCCGGTAATATCTGTGGCGGTGGAGCCCAGGTCTAAACCTGATCAGGAGAAGATGGGCATCGCATTGGGCAAGTTGGCCCAGGAAGATCCCTCGTTCCGTGTGCATACCGATGAAGAATCCGGCCAGACCATTATTTCCGGAATGGGCGAGCTTCACCTGGATGTACTGGTTGACCGTATGCGCCGTGAATTCAGCGTCGAGGCCAACATCGGTAAGCCTCAGGTGGCCTACCGCGAAGCAATTCGCAATACCTGTGAAATTGAAGGCAAGTTTGTCCGCCAGTCTGGCGGTCGCGGTCAGTATGGCCACGTGTGGATCAAATTTGAGCCAGGCGAAGATGGCAACGCCGATGGGCTGGAGTTCGTTAACGAAATCGTTGGCGGTACGGTTCCTCGCGAATATATCCCGGCTGTTCAGAAGGGTATCGAAGAACAGATGAAGAATGGCGTGTTGGCGGGTTATCCTCTGCTGGGTTTGAAGGCAACGCTGTACGACGGCTCATTCCATGACGTGGATTCAAATGAAATGGCGTTCAAGATTGCGGCGTCGATGGCCACCAAACAACTGGCCCAGCGCGGCGGTGCCGTCCTGCTTGAGCCGATTATGTCCGTTGAAGTGGTGACGCCAGAAGAGAATATGGGTGATGTTGTCGGCGATCTGAATCGTCGCCGTGGGTTGATCGGTGGAATGACCGAGAACTCCTCAGGCAAAGTGATTGATGCAGAAGTACCTCTGGCGGAGATGTTTGGATACGCCACGGATCTGCGATCAGCGACCCAGGGTCGGGCCACGTATACTATGGAGTTTTCCCGGTATGCAGAAGCGCCGAATAATGTTGCACAGGATATTATCTCCAGAAACCAAACCGGCTGATTCTGAAGATCCAGCCACCGATATTTATGCTTTTTAAAAGAGGTGAATAAAAGTGTCAAAAGAGTCATTTGAACGAAATAAGCCCCACGTAAACGTAGGAACAATTGGCCACGTTGACCATGGTAAGACGACGCTTACGGCGGCTCTTACCCGTGTTTGCTCTGAAGTATGGGGTGGAGAGATGGTCGCATTCGACGGCATCGATAACGCTCCTGAAGAGAAAGCGCGTGGTATAACCATCGCCACGTCACACGTTGAGTACGAGTCACCGACTCGTCACTACGCTCACGTTGATTGCCCAGGACACGCGGATTATGTGAAAAACATGATTACCGGTGCTGCGCAGATGGACGGCGCGATCCTGGTATGTGGCGCAACTGACGGCCCTATGCCGCAGACGCGTGAGCACATCCTGCTGTCTCGTCAGGTAGGTGTACCCTACATCGTGGTTTTCCTGAACAAGGCTGACCTGCTGGCGGACGATTGCGGCGGCGCTGATTCTGAAGAATATGCGGAAATGAAAGAACTGGTAGAAATGGAGCTGCGCGAGCTGCTGGACCAGTACGAATTCCCGGGTGACGATACGCCTATCATCTGTGGTTCTGCGCTGATGGCGCTGAACGGCGAAGATGAGCACGAGCTGGGNACAACTGCTGTTAAAACGCTGGTAGAAACACTGGATGCCTACATCCCTGAGCCAGAGCGTGCTATTGATCAGCCCTTCCTGATGCCAGTAGAGGANGTGTTCTCTATCTCTGGTCGCGGCACGGTAGTTACCGGTCGTGTTGAGCGTGGTATCGTGAAAGTGGGTGAGGAAATCGAGATTATCGGTATCCGCGACACNCAGAAAACCACCTGTACAGGTGTTGAGATGTTCCGCAAGCTGCTGGATGAAGGCCGAGCGGGTGAGAACGTGGGCGTACTGCTGCGCGGCACCAAGCGTGAAGACGTCGAGCGTGGACAGGTACTGGCTAAGCCGGGCTCTGTAACACCGCACACCAAGTTTGAAGCTGAGGTGTACATTCTGTCCAAGGACGAAGGTGGTCGTCACACGCCTTTCTTCAAGGGTTACCGCCCACAGTTTTACTTCCGAACTACGGACGTGACTGGCGCGTGTGAACTGCCTGAAGGCGTTGAGATGGTAATGCCGGGTGACAATGTGCAGATGGTTGCGACATTGATTGCACCGATTGCGATGGAAGATGGTCTGCGTTTTGCGATTCGCGAGGGTGGCCGTACTGTTGGCGCCGGCGTGGTAGCCAAAATCATCGAGTAGAACCACATAGAAATGGAGGCGGAATGTATTCCGTCTCCCGATAAGCCCGGTCTGACGCCGGGCTTTTTTTTTGCCTGTGTGCCTGGCTTGAGCGAGGGCCGTTCGGCCCAGTTCCCTTTTACCCGCTAATAACCACTGTTCTTGTCCGAGATCTGCTCATTCAGTGTGAGGAAATCGTAAAGCACGCCAATCATGAAGAGACCGCCTGTGCACAGGTACAGCAAGCCGGTAAATATCTTCCCCATATAAAATCGGTGCACGCCAAAAATGCCGATAAAAGTGAGTAATATCCAGGTCAAATCGTAGTTGACCGGCCCCGCTACAAACCGGCGCTCTGCCTCGCGCTCCATAGAGGGGATCAGGAACAAATCGATTATCCAGCCGACAAAAAACAGCCCGAGCGTGAAAAACCATATAACGCCGGTGACCTGTTTTCCGTAGTAGAAGCGATGGGCTCCGATAAACCCGAAGATCCAAAGCAGGTAGCCCAGGAAAAGCGAGTGGGTAGACTGGTTTGTTTGCATTGGCACTCCTGCTCTGTGTGAAAAATTGGAAGAGGTGATATCCTTCTCCAAAACCTACCCCGCCATGGTCATGCTTCCCGATGGTGGCGTCAAGCCCGCCTCAATTTGCCGACAGTGCATGGTTATGCTGACATGGATCAAGGCCCGAACACTGGCGCAAGCTAAGCTGGTAGGCAAGCCAAAAGAGCAGTGGGGTGGTTCGTTTTGACCCGCCAGTTACAGGAGAGAATAGAATGTCCGTAGAGCACCATGATCTGATTCACGAGTTTCCCGAGCTGAAAGAGCGTATCCATGAGCTCAAGGTTTCTGATGCGCATTTTCGAAGCTTGTTCGATGAATATCACGATCTCACGCGTGAGATCGAGAAGATGGAAGATGAAGTGACACCCGTCTCCTCGCGTACGGAAGAGTCCGCCAAGGTCAGACGGCTTCATCTGAAGGATGAACTCTACCGTATGCTAGTGGCCGATTGACATGAGGTAGGGCAATGACACGCAAAGCGATACAAGCAGAATTAGAAGCTCGCCTGGCCAGTTTGCAGGCCCGGCTTTCAAGTCTGAAGCAGGATGTCACCCAGTCGCACTCCAGTGATTCCTCCGAGCAGGCGCAGGAGCGCGAGAACGACGAGGTGGTGGATACCATCGCCAATGAGACAGAAGCATCGATTCGCACTGTACAGGCGGCTCTGGAGCGGCTTAAAGAGGGCACCTATGGCAGCTGTGAGGCGTGTGGTGAGTCTATTAGCGACGCGCGGCTGGAGGCCATCCCGGAGGCGACTCGCTGCGTAAACTGCGCTCTCTAGATGTAATTTTTCAGCGTTCGGCAGGTTTTCTTACTTTCAGCGGTTTGTTCGCGCAGTGAACGGGGGCGTGCGATCAGTGCGCGAATGCGCCTGTAACCCCTGTTCGCACCAGGAAACGTTGGATTGCGGCGGATAATGAGTAGGTCATAAACAAAGTGCTGCGTTAGTTATAGCTATCTGGAATAGTCGGCGCGCTGCTTATTTCCTTTTGCATGTGATCACTGAAGTGCCTGCGCTCACTGGGGTTGCATAAATATAGTCCCTCCCCACGGTAATTAATTCAAAACCCTGCTTGACAGAACACGGGGTCGTCTTTAGAATTCGCGTTCCTTTTTCAGGGGGTCCCATTGCGGATCTCTGGTTTTTTATTGTTTGGAGTAGCATAAGGTGCAGAGTCAGCGCATTCGAATTCGCCTAAAAGCCTTTGACCACCGACTGATAGATTCGTCTACTCAGGAGATTGTAGAAACAGCACGCCGAACGGGCGCGCTGGTCAAAGGTCCGATTCCCCTTCCTACGCGGAAAGAAAAGTTTACTGTGCTGATTTCACCGCACGTTAACAAGGATGCTCGTGATCAGTACGAAATTCGTACTCACAAGCGCCTGTTGGACATCGTGGAGCCTACAGAGAAAACCGTAGACGCTCTGATGAAGCTCGACCTGGCAGCAGGTGTGGAAGTACAGATTAGTCTTGGTTAACTACAAAAAATTGTAGCAAGACCTGCTTGGGGCAGGACCCCGAGTGTGTAACGCCCAGTTCTTCTTCGAGAAAACCGGGCGGCCATAGAGGGTAAGCCCCGTACACTGAGAGGTTAGTAAGATGACTATTGGTTTAGTCGGCCGTAAGTCCGGCATGACGCGCGTCTTTACAGAAGACGGCGTATCAATTCCAGTAACCGTAGTGGAGGTGACTCCAAACCGCGTTACTCAAATCAAAGATATCGATAGCGATGGCTATCGTGCGATTCAGGTTACTGCGGGAAGTCGCAAGGCATCCAGAGTTAGCAAAGCACAAGCTGGACAGTTCGCTAAAGCGGGTGTTGAAGCTGGAAGAGGCTTGTGGGAGTTTCGTTTGGCTGATGCCGATGAAGCGCCAGCGGTTGGCTCCGAGCTCACAGTTGAGCATTTTGCTGCAGGCCAAAAGGTCGATGTTGCGGGTAAATCCAAGGGTAAGGGCTTTCAAGGCGTAATTAAGCGTTGGAACTTCTCCATGCAGGATGCCACGCACGGTAACTCGCTGTCGCATCGTGCGCCTGGTTCTATCGGTCAGAACCAGACTCCCGGTCGGGTTTGGAAAGGCAAGAAGATGTCCGGTCATATGGGTGCCGCTAATGTCACCACCCAAGGGCTGGAAATAGTCCGAGTAGATGCCGAGCGAAATTTATTGCTTATCAAGGGGGCCGTACCTGGGGCACCCGGCGGTGACGTGATTGTCCGTCCCGCAGTCAAAGCATAAGGTTAGGGGGTCTC
Source organism: Halioglobus japonicus (assembly GCA_902705825.1). GTDB lineage: Bacteria > Pseudomonadota > Gammaproteobacteria > Pseudomonadales > Halieaceae > Marimicrobium. Next base: position 296,551 of record CACSIL010000050.1, read on the forward strand.
TAACGTGGAATTAAGTGTTGTTAAGGCAGGTAACAGTGAAGCGGGCACAGTGTCGGTTTCTGATGCTACCTTCGCACGTGAATACAATGAGGACCTGGTTCACCAGGTGGTAACTGCGTTCCTGGCGGGTGCTCGTCAAGGAACTCGCGCGCAGAAAACTCGTGCTGCTGTAAGCGGTGGGGGCAAGAAGCCCTGGCGCCAGAAGGGCACAGGTCGCGCACGGGCAGGTACATCCAGTTCGCCTATATGGCGTACCGGTGGCGTAACATTTGCCGCGCAGCCTCAGGATCACTCGCAGAAAGTGAACCGCAAGATGTACCGTGCAGCTATGCGATCGATTATGTCGGAGCTTGCGCGTCAAGACCGCTTGTTGGTTGTTGAGAGTCTCGATGTTGAAGCGCCTAAAACCAAGCTGCTGACACAGCAACTTGGAGAGTTCGGTCTGGATAACGTTCTGATTGTCTCTGCAGAGGTTAATGAAAACCTCTACCTGGCGGCCCGCAACCTGCACAAGGTTGATGTGCGTGATGTTGAAGGCATTGATCCGCTTAGCCTCATCGGTCACGACAAGGTCATGGTCACAGTTGATGCTGTGAAGAAAATAGAGGAGATGCTGGGATGAACCAGGAGCGCATATTTCAAGTGCTGGTAGGTCCACACGCTTCCGAAAAAGCCGCAATTGTGGCAGATGAGAGCAACCAGTATGTTTTTCGGGTGGCGATCGATGCTACCAAGGCAGAAGTAAAGAAGTCTGTCGAGCAGTTGTTCAAGGTTAAGGTCAGTGACGTGAATACCCTGCGAGTCAAGGGTAAGGTCAAGCGCAACAAGTTTGGCTTCAGCACGAAAACAACCTGGAAAAAAGCATACGTGCGACTGGAGCAGGGTCATGACATCGACTTTGCCTTGGCGGATTAAGGAGCAGGAGCGAAATGGCAGTTTTAAAAAGTAAGCCCACTTCCGCCGGTCGTCGCCATGTCGTCCGTGTGGTCAGTGAAGATTTGCACAAGGGCGCACCTTATGCACCCCTGTTGGAAAATCAAACCCGCAATGGCGGCCGTAACAACAATGGCCGGATCACCACGCGTCACGTGGGTGGTGGGCATAAGCAGCACTATCGCATCATTGATTTCAAGCGCACCAAAGACGGTATCCCCGCCAAGGTTGAGCGTCTTGAGTACGATCCCAATCGCACAGCGCATATTGCTTTGCTGCTGTTCGCTGATGGTGAGCGTCGCTATATCATAGCGCCCCGTGGCGTGAAGGCAGGTGAGGTTCTGCAGTCTGGTTCCTCAGCGCCTATTAAGGCGGGCAACTGCTTGCCGCTGCGCAATATACCTGTGGGTTCAGTGGTGCATTGCATAGAGTTAAAGCCAGGTAAGGGTGCGCAGATAGCGCGTTCCGCTGGTGCCTCCGTTCAGGTTGTTGCACGTGAGGGGCAGTACGCCACTCTTCGTCTGCGCTCTGGTGAGATGCGCAAAGTGCTGGCTGATTGCCGGGCAACACTGGGCGAAGTTTCAAACTCTGAGCACAACCTGCGCAAACTGGGTAAAGCCGGTGCCAGTCGTTGGCGCGGTGTCAGACCAACCGTTCGCGGTGTGGCGATGAACCCGGTTGATCACCCGCATGGTGGTGGTGAAGGTCGTACTTCGGGCGGTCGTCATCCTGTGAGCCCCTGGGGTACCCCAGCCAAAGGTTACAAGACACGAAAGAACAAGCGTACCGACAATTTGATCGTACGTCGTCGTGGTAAGAAATAAGACCGGTCGTTAGAACCAAGAGACTAGAGGAATATATTGTGCCGCGTTCACTGAAAAAAGGTCCGTTTATCGACCTTCACCTGATGAAGAAAGTTGAAGCTGCCGTAGAGAGCAACGACCGTCGACCTATCAAGACCTGGTCGCGTCGCTCTATGGTTTCACCCGATATGGTTGGTCTGACCATCGCTGTGCACAACGGTCGCCAGCACGTGCCGGTGATCATTAGTGAAGACATGGTGGGACATAAGCTTGGGGAATTTGCGGCAACCCGTACATTCCGAGGCCATATCGTAGACAAGGCAGCCCGGCGTTAAGCGCTAATCGGTGCGAGGTTAAGGTAATGGAAGTAGCAGCAAAATTGAAGGGCGCACAGATTTCTCCACAAAAGGTTCGCCTGGTGGCGGATCAGGTAAGGGGTATGGGCGTCGAGGAAGCTCTCGGGTTGCTGGAATTCAGCACCAAGAAAGCCGCTCACATTGTCAAGAAATTGCTCGACTCAGCAATAGCAAACGCTGAGAACAATGAAGGTGCGGATGTCGACGAGTTAAAGGTGTCCAGCATTTTTGTAGACGAAGGTATGACTATGAAGCGCCTGCGGCCTCGAGCTAAAGGTCGTGCGGATCGTATTTTGAAGCGCAGCTGTCATATCACTATAAAAGTTGCAGACAGCGACCGCTGAGTTTAGGAGAAGACTAAATGGGTCAGAAAGTACATCCAACCGGCATACGCCTGGGTATTGTCAAAGATCATACTTCAATCTGGTATGCAGACAAAAACTATGGCAAGCAGCTGATTACTGATTTGGAAGCGCGGGCTTTTATCGAGAAAGCGCTGGACCATGCATCAGTCAGTCGCATTGTGATAGAGCGCCCGGCGCAAACAGCGCGCATCACGATTCATACTGCTCGTCCGGGTATTGTTATCGGTAAAAAGGGTGAAGATGTCGATAAGCTGCGCAAAGAGCTGACCCAGAAAATGGGTGTGCCCGTGCACATCAACATCGAGGAAATTCGCAAGCCGGATCTTGATGCCAGGCTGGTGGCGCAGAATGTTGCCCAGCAGTTGGAGCGTCGGGTGATGTTTCGCCGCGCGATGAAGCGGGTGGTGCAAAACGCCATGCGCCAGGGAGCTCAGGGAATCAAGGTGCAGATAGGTGGTCGTCTCGGCGGCGCTGAGATTGCGCGCTCGGAGTGGTATCGCGAAGGCCGGGTGCCTTTGCATACACTGCGCGCCGACATCGATTACGCCACCTACGAGGCCGCCACAACATATGGCATCCTGGGTGTGAAGGTATGGATATTCAAGGGTGAAGTCATTGGCACTGAAGGCCAGGAAGACGGCGCCAAGAAGACAGCAACTAATTAAGGGTTACGCAGATGCTACAACCAAAGCGTACAAAATTTCGCAAAATGATGAAGGGCCGCAATCGCGGCCTGGCAGATCGCGGCAGTAAAGTGAGCTTCGGCGAGTACGGGTTGAAGGCAGTCGGACGTGGCCGCCTTACAGCACGCCAGATCGAAGCAGCGCGTCGTGCGATGACTCGTCATATCAAGCGTGGTGGAAAAATCTGGATCCGTGTATTTCCGGACAAGCCGATTACCGGCAAGCCGTTGGAAGTACGTCAGGGTAAAGGTAAGGGTAACGTTGAATACTGGGTAGCCCAGATCAAACCAGGCAAAGTGCTCTATGAGCTGCAGGGTGTGTCTGAAGAGTTAGCGCGAGAGGCTTTTGAGTTGGCATCCGCGAAGATTCCCATCGCTACTCAATTTGTTAAACGGACGGTGATGTGATGAAAGCAAGCGAGTTACGTGCAAAATCATCTGAAGAGCTGAGCAAGGAGTTGCTGACTCTACGTGAGGAGCAGTTCAAGTTGCGTATGCAAAGAACGACGGGCCAGTTGGGTCAGACGCATTTGCTGCAGCTTAATCAGCGCGACATTGCTCGAGTAAAAACTCTACTCACTGAAAAGGCAGGTAACTGAATATGTCAGCTGCAGAGAAGCGTACAAGAGTGGCAACCGGTAAGGTTGTCAGCAACAAGATGGACAAGACGATTACTGTTTTGATCGAGCGCCGGGAGAAACACCCTGTGTATGGCAAATACATTACTCGTTCTTCGAAAGTACATGCCCATGACGAAGGCAATCAGTGTGGCATTGGCGATACAGTGACTGTTGCCGAAACGCGCCCTATTTCCAAAAGCAAGACCTGGAAATTGTTGGAAGTAGTAACGGTGGCCACGCAGGTCTGACCGAACATCAGCAGCTATGGGTTAGCGGCTTAGCCGCAAGTGGGAGTAAGAAATGATTCAGACACAGTCGTATTTGGAAGTTGCCGATAACAGCGGCGCTCGTCGAGTAATGTGTATAAAGGTACTCGGTGGTTCCAAGCGTCGTTACGCACGAGTTGGCGACTTGATAAAAGTTACCATTAAAGAAGCAAACCCTCGTGGCAAGGTTAAGAAAGGCCAGGTGATGACCGCCGTGGTTGTACGCACACGTAAAGGTGTTCGTCGCCCTGATGGGTCGCTTATCAAATTCGATGATAATGCAGCCGTCCTTTTGAACGCGCAGGAAGCTCCTTTGGGCACACGTATTTTTGGGCCTGTTACCCGGGAACTCCGCGGTGAGAAGTTCATGAAGATTATTTCCTTGGCCCCGGAAGTTATATAGTCCACCGGAAAGGGATAGGTAGAGCAATGTTGAAAATCAAAAGCGAAGACGAAGTAATTATCCTGGCCGGTAAAGACAAGGGCAAACGGGGTAAGGTACGCAAGGTTTTGGACGACAATCGCGTTATTGTCTCCGGAATCAACATGGTTAAGAAACATACCAAAGCTAATCCGCAGGCAGGGGTAGCTGGTGGTATTCTCGAGAATGAGAGCCCCATTCAAGTTTCCAATGTGGCGATTTTCAATCCGAGCACCAGCAAAGCCGATCGAGTGGGTTTTAAAGTAAGCGGCGAGCGTAAGGTTCGAATTTTCAAATCAAGTGGCGAGGAGATTGACTCCTAGGTCCACGGTGACTGGCTAGTCAATAGGTAGAAGACATGGCAACGTTGAAAGACAAGTACAAGAACGAAATTGTTCCTCAGCTCAAAGAGCAACTCGGTCTGGCTAATGTGATGGAAGTTCCACGTGTTACCAAGATCACGTTGAATATGGGTGTTGGTGAAGCGCTGGGCGACAAGAAAGTGCTGGAAAATGCCGTAGCGGATATGGAAAGAATCGCTGGTCAGAAGGTAGTCGTTACCAAGGCCAGGAAATCTATCGCCGGCTTCAAAGTTCGCGATGGCTGGCCTATCGGCTGCAAGGTGACTCTGCGCTCAGAGCGTATGTATGAGTTCCTGGAGCGTCTGATCAGTGTTGCTATTCCTCGTATCCGGGATTTCCGCGGCGTCAGCCCGAAATCTTTTGACGGACGTGGAAACTTTGCAATGGGTGTGTCCGAGCAGATCATTTTCCCGGAAATTGAGTACGATAAAGTGGATGCATTGCGCGGTATGGATATCACCATAACGACTTCCGCTCGTACGGACGATGAAGGCCGCGCTCTGCTGCGTGCTTTCCAGTTCCCCCTGAAGGATTAAGAGGCTTTATAGATGGCTAAGAAATCAATGATTGCGCGCGAGACCAAGCGCACAAAAATCGTTGCTAGATACTCAGCGAAGCGAGCGGCTCTGAAAGCAATTCTGGTCGATGTGAATGCTTCGGATGATGACAAATGGGAAGCGCAGATCAAGTTGCAGAAATTGCCTCGTGACGCCAGCCCTGTTCGCCAGCGGCGACGTTGCCAGATTACCGGTCGCCCACACGGTGTGTATCGTAAGTTTGGCCTCTGCCGAAATAAATTGCGTGAAGCTGCCATGCGCGGCGACGTGCCAGGTCTTGTTAAATCTAGCTGGTAACCAGCAAGATTTTCTACGGAGATGAATAGATTATGAGTATGCAAGATCCGCTGTCAGATATGCTGACCCGTATTCGCAACGCGCAGATGGCTGGCAAGACTCGTGTGGAAATGCCCGGCTCCAAATTGAAAACCGCAGTAGCCCAAGTGTTGCAGGAAGAAGGCTATGTGGAAGGTTTCAATGAGTCCTCCGATGGCGCTAAGCCGCGGTTGTCCATTGATTTGAAATACTACCTTGGCAAACCAGTGATTGCAGAGCTCGATCGAGCCAGCCGTCCCGGATTGCGCAAGTACAGTAGTAGCACTGATCTTCCGTCTGTTCGGTCTGGCCTGGGTGTAGCAATTATTTCTACGTCAAAAGGTGTTATGTCTGATCGCGCAGCGCGCGCAGCCGNCATCGGTGGCGAAGTGCTCTGCACTGTTTACTAAAACCAGCTTTGATTTAGAGAGTATTTCGAAATGTCTAGAGTCGCAAAAGATCCAATACCGCTGCCCAAAGGTGTAGAGGTAAAGCTTGATGGTAGCGACCTCACAGTAAAAGGCGGCAAAGGTTCTCTGGCGCTTACACTGATTGAAGGTATTGAGTTCAACCAGGAAGACAATGTCCTGAGCTTTTCCTACGCCAACGATAAACTCGGCGCCATGGCGGGTACTACCCGCGCTCTAGTGAACAACATGGTGAAAGGTGTTAGTGAAGGCTGGGAGAAGAAGTTGCTGTTGAATGGCGTGGGTTATCGGGCCAAAGTAACAGGCGATATTGTCAATTTGTCGGTGGGTTTATCGCACCCTGTTGACTACAAACTGCCAGAAGGTGTCTCGGCCGAAAGCCCCAGCCCGACTGAAGTCGTTTTGAAAGGCATTGATAAACACGCGGTGGGCCAGGCTGCGGCGGAGCTTCGTAGCTTCCGTCCACCGGAGCCTTACAAAGGTAAGGGCATACGCTATTCCGATGAGCATGTCCGTCGTAAAGAAGCCAAGAAAAAGTAGGTAAGTGAGATGAGTGCAAAAAATGATTCAAGGTTACGTCGCGCTCGCCGTGCTCGAGCCCGCATGCGTGATTTGGGAATGAGCCGCCTCAGCGTGCATCGAACTCCCAGGCATATATACGCACAGATTATTGCCCCGGCAGGAGACAAGGTTCTGGCCAGCGCTTCTACTCTTGATTCAGATCTGCGTAAGAGCGCGACTGGTAATATCTCAGCGGCAGCAGCAGTCGGTCAATTGGTCGCCAAGCGCGCCAAGGAAGCGGGTGTTGAGAAGGTGGCCTTTGATCGCGGTGGATACAAGTATCATGGTCGAGTTAAGGCGTTGGCTGATGCCGCTCGTGAGACTGGACTGGAATTCTAGGGTATAGATATGGCTTTTAACGATCAGAAAAAGCAGCAACAGGACGGTGACCTCCAGGAAAAACTGGTGCAGGTTAACCGTGTGGCCAAAGTGGTCAAGGGTGGCCGGATTTTCAGTTTTACTGCCCTGACAGTGGTCGGTGACGGTAACGGTAAGGTTGGTTTTGGTCGTGGTAAAGCACGCGAGGTTCCAGTTGCCATTCAAAAGGCAATGGAAGCGGCGCGCCGTAACATGATTGATGTCGATCTGAATAACGGCACTATTCAATATGCGGTTAAGGCGAATCACGGCGCTTCAAAGATTTATATGCAACCGGCTTCCGAAGGTACTGGCGTAATCGCCGGTGGCGCGATGCGAGCGGTGTTGGAGATTGCTGGTGTTCATAACGTACTAGCCAAGTGTTATGGCTCGACGAATCCGGTAAACGTAGTAAGAGCGACTTTCAATGGTCTGCGAGAGATGTCCTCGCCAGAGGCTATTGCCGCAAAACGCGGTAAGACAGTCGAAGAAATTCTGAATTAACTATTAGGTTGGCTAGTCATGGCTAAAGCATCTATAAAGGTCACCCAGGTCAAGAGCTCCTACGGTCGCCTGAAAAAACACAGAGCGTGTGTCGCGGGGCTGGGATTGCGCCGTATTGGTCACACCGTTGAAGTTGAAGATACACCCTCGGTTAGAGGCATGATCAATCAGGTGCATTACCTGGTAAGGGTGGAGGAGTAATTTATGTCAGACGTTATGCGACTCAATGGTTTGAGTCCTGCTCCCGGTGCCCGCAAAGGCCCTAAGCGAGTAGGTCGCGGTATTGGTAGCGGTACCGGCAAAACTGCCGGACGTGGTCACAAGGGTCAGAAGTCTCGATCTGGCGGCAGTGTGCGGCCCGGATTTGAAGGCGGCCAGATGCCACTGCAGAAGCGCTTGCCCAAGTACGGCTTTACTTCGCGTATTGCGCGTACAACAGCGCAGATTCGTTTGAGTGAGTTGAATGCCGTAGAAGGCGATACTATTGATCTGGCGGCGCTGAAAAATGCCGACCTGGTAAAAGACAATGTATTGCGTGCTCGCGTTTTCCTCTCCGGTGAACTGAATAAAGCCGTTACTCTCAAAGGGCTGGTCGTCACCAAGGGTGCACGCGAAGCTATTGAGGCCTCCGGCGGAAAAGTAGAGGACTAGATGGCAACCGGACAGCCACCCGCAGTAAACAAGGCCGGCTTAAGCGAGCTGTTTTCGCGTCTGCGTTTTGTGTTGCTGGCCATTCTTGTCTATAGAATCGGCACACATATCCCTGTGCCCGGAATAGATCCGAATCAGTTGGCAGCGCTGTTCAACCAGAACCAGGGAACTATCCTGGGTCTGGCGAATATGTTCTCCGGCGGCGCCCTGGAGAGGATGAGTATCCTCGCCTTGGGCATCATGCCGTACATCTCTGCGTCCATTATCATGCAGTTGATGTCCGCAGTGACGCCGCAGTTGGAAGCCTTGAAGAAAGAGGGTGAGTCGGGTCGGCGCAAGATCAGTCAGTACACGCGCTACCTGACGGTAGTTCTGGCCGTTATCCAGGCCACCGGTATGACAGTAGGTATGGCAAATCAAGGTATGTCTTACGACACCTCGATTGTGTTTTACGTAATTGCTATTACTTCACTGGTTACCGGCGCTGTCTTTATGATGTGGCTGGGCGAGCAAATTACAGAGAAGGGCGTGGGTAACGGTATATCGTTGCTTATCTTCGCCGGTATTGTGGCCGGTTTGCCGGCGGCAATAGGGCAGTCTCTGGAACAGGCCAGACAGGGCGAACTGAATATTCTGGTTCTGTTGTTCATCCTGACTCTGGCGATTGCGGTTATAGCCATGATTGTGTTTATCGAGCGCGGCCAGCGGCGGATCACAGTCAATTACGCCAAGCGACAACAGGGTCGCAAGATGTATCAGGCCCAGAGCTCTCATCTGCCGCTGAAAGTGAACATGGCCGGGGTGATACCCGCTATTTTTGCCAGCAGTATATTGCTCTTTCCGGCATCGATCGCACAGTGGTTCGGGTCTAGTGGCTCAGCTGACTGGTTGCAGGATTTGGCCGTAGCGATTGGCCCCGGCCAGCCTTTGAACATTTTGTTGTTTACTGTGTTTATAGTGTTCTTCTGCTTCTTCTATACGGCGTTGATGTTCAACCCGGTAGAGGTGGCGGACAACCTGAAGCGCTCTGGTGCATTCGTGCCCGGTATTCGCCCAGGTGAAAAGACTGCAGATTACATTGATGGTGTCCTGACCCGATTGACCGTATTTGGCGCTGCATATATTGCGCTGGTCTGTTTGATGCCACAGTTTCTGGTTGTCATGTGGAACGTGCCCTTCTATCTGGGCGGAACCTCATTACTGATCGTAGTAGTGGTGGTGATGGATTTCATGGCCCAGGTACAGAGCCACTTGATGTCACACCAGTACGACTCAGTGATGAAGAAAGCGAATTTGAAGAACTATGGTGGATCCGGGCGAGTTCGGTAGTTTATCCGGGTTGCCCAAGTAGGAGTAGGTGTTATGAAAGTACGTGCATCAGTAAAGACAATTTGCAGAAATTGCAAAGTAGTAAGGCGCAAGGGCGTTGTCCGTGTTATCTGTAAAACAGATCCGCGACACAAGCAGCGTCAAGGCTAAGCTAAGGTCAGCCGCTTAATGGTTGATTTTTACTAACGATATCGCTAGACTGCTGCGCCTTTTGCGTACACCCCAGCCCACTGAAAAGTTGAGTCCGGGGTTTGAGCAGGGTAGCAGCTTCCGCGAAGACACATGATTGGAGAGAGTTGAATGGCTCGTATTGCCGGCGTCAACATACCAGATAACAAGCATACTGTTATCGCATTGACATATATTTATGGTGTGGGTCGCAGCCAGGCCCGCCGCCTTTGCGCAGACACTGGCGTTGGCGAAGCTGTCAAGATCAGCGAGTTAACTGAGCAGGAAATGGATGCTCTTCGCGCTCGAGTGGGTGACATGATGGTGGAGGGCGATTTGCGTCGCGAACTCTCCATGAATATTAAGCGTTTGATGGACCTGGGCTGTAATCGCGGCCTGCGTCATCGCCGGGGCTTACCCCTGCGTGGACAACGTACCAAGACCAACGCTCGCACCCGCAAGGGTCCGCGCAAGCCGATTCGCAAGTAGGTTCCAGATTCTGCGAATCCTTTTTAGTGTAGCTGCACCACAGTGCAGTGTTGATATTAAAGCAGGAAGTTAAGTATGGCCAAGCCAGGTGCAAAGAGCACTCGAAAGAAAATTACCAAGACAGTTGTCGACGGTATTGCGCATATTCATGCCTCTTTCAACAATACAATCGTCACCATTACAGATCGCCAGGGTAATACCCTGAGCTGGGCCACCTCAGGTGGTTCCGGTTTTCGCGGCTCGCGTAAAAGCACCCCGTTCGCGGCACAGGTAGCTGCAGAGCGAGCTGGTGAAGCAGCCAAAGAATACGGGCTGAAAAATCTGGATGTACAGGTCAAGGGTCCCGGCCCCGGCCGTGAGTCAGCGGTTCGCGCCCTGAACTCATGCGGTTACAAAATCAGCAACATTACTGACGTCACGCCGATTCCACACAACGGTTGTCGTCCCCCCAAGAAACGTCGCGTATAACGCTCACAGGATAGAATTGACATGGCTCGATATATTGGACCCAAGTGCAAACTCTCCCGTCGTGAAGGAACGGATCTGTTCCTGAAAAGCGGGGTTCGCTCGTTGGAAAGTAAGTGTAAGGCAGAAGCTATTCCCGGTCAGCACGGTGCTCGCAGAGGCCGTTTGTCCGACTATGGTGTGCAGTTGCGTGAAAAGCAGAAAGTACGTCGTATTTATGGCGTGTTGGAAAAGCAATTCCGCAACTATTACAAAGAGGCTGCTCGCCTGAAGGGAGCGACAGGTGAAAACCTGCTACAGCTGCTAGAGAGTCGGCTGGACAATGTGGTTTACCGTATGGGCTTTGGCTCTACTCGCTCTGAGTCACGTCAATTGGTCTCGCATAAATCCATTTTGGTAAATGGCGTTGTTGTTAACATCCCCTCTTATCAGGTGAAGGCTGGAGATGTTGTGTCTCTGCGCGAAAAAGCCAAGAAGCAGCTTCGTGTGCAAGCCGCCCTTGCGCTGGCTTCTCACCGTGGAGATTCCGAGTGGATAGACGTCAATAGCGAGAAGTTGGAAGGAGTATTCAAGGCAGTACCTGATCGCCAGGATCTGTCCTCCGAGATCAATGAAAACTTGATCGTCGAACTTTACTCCAAGTAATCCACCCAAGGATCAACTTAAAAGACAGGTGCCCAAATGCAGAGTGCAGTTAACGAATTTTTAACGCCCCGTGTAATCAATGTTGATGAAAAGAACAGCACGCGCTCCCAGGTCACTCTGGAGCCACTCGAGCGAGGCTTTGGCCACACTCTGGGCAATGCGCTGCGTCGTATCTTGCTTTCCTCTATGCCTGGTTGTGCCATCACCGAAGCAGAAATTGACGGTGTGTTGCACGAGTACAGCGCCATTGAAGGTGTGCAGGAAGATGTTATTGAGATCCTTCTGAACCTGAAGGGTGTCGCTCTGGTAATGAGCGGCAAAGAAGAAGCCGAAGTGACTCTGAGCAAAAAAGGCCCGGGCATTGTTACCGCTGGTGATATTCAAGTGGATCACGACATCGAGATCCGCAACCCTGAGCATGTGATCTGCCACCTGAACGAAGGTGCAGAGATCAACATGCGTTTGACTGTGTCACTGGGTCGCGGTTACTCGCCTGCGGATTCACGTATTAACCCGGAAGAAGAAACTCGCTCAATTGGTCGCCTGCAGTTGGATGCGTCCTTTTCGCCTGTTTATCGGGTTTCATATGTCGTTGAGGCGGCGCGGGTTGAACAGCGCACTGACCTCGACAAATTGGTTCTCGATCTGGAAACCAATGGCACTATTGATCCAGAAGAAGCCATCCGACGCGCCGCGACAATCCTGCAGCAGCAGTTGGCCGTGTTTGTTGACCTCGAAAGTGAATCAGAATCTGAGTCTGTAGTGGAAGAGGATGAAGTTGATCCAATTCTGCTGCGCCCTGTCGATGATCTGGAACTGACAGTACGCTCAGCAAACTGTCTCAAAGCAGAAAATATTTACTACATCGGTGATCTGGTGCAGCGCACCGAGGTCGAGTTGCTGAAAACCCCTAACCTGGGTAAGAAGTCTCTCACCGAAATCAAGGATGTACTGGCTTCGCGTGGTTTGTCTCTGGGTATGCGCCTGGACAACTGGCCACCGGCGAGCCTCAAAAACGATGATCGGGTTCTGAGCGCGTAAGCAGTCCCGAGCAACAGATAGCAGTGCTGCGATAGCACAGTAGAAATAGCACAGTAAAATAGGAAAGCGAAAATGCGTCATCGTCACAGTGGACGTCAACTGAACCGCAACAGCTCTCACCGTAAAGCAATGTTTCGCAACATGGCTGTCTCGTTGGTAGAGCACGAGCTGATCAAGACAACTTTGCCCAAAGCAAAGGAATTGCGCAGCTTTGCTGAGCCGTTAATTACGTTGGCCAAGAAAGACAGCGTTGCAAACCGTCGTCTGGCGTTCGATAGAACGCGTGATGATGCTGCCGTAGGCAAGCTGTTTAATGAATTGGGCCCACGCTACCAGGAACGCCCCGGTGGCTATATCCGTATCCTCAAGTGTGGTTTCCGCTCCGGCGACAAGGCTCCTATGGCCTATGTTGAGCTGGTTGATCGGCCGCAGCCTGAGGTTATGGAAGACGACGAGGATTGATAGCTCAGCTTTAAGCTCCTCGCAGTACAGCCTCCGTCAGTGACGGGGGCTTTTTATTTCCCCCTCGTTAGTTCAAGCTGCCTTTTGCCGATTACGCTTCTTTAGCATCGGTTTCAGAAACTTCCCGGTGTAAGAACCTTTCGTCTTGGCTACATCCTCCGGTGTGCCATTGGCAATAATAGTGCCGCCGCCACTGCCACCTTCCGGCCCCAGATCGACCACCCAGTCAGCCGTTTTGATCACATCCAGATTGTGCTCAATGATGACGACGGTGTTGCCGTGATCGCGCAGGCGGTGCAGTACTTCCAGCAACTGTTTGATATCCTCGAAGTGCAGGCCGGTAGTGGGCTCATCCAGGATGTAGAGCGTCTTGCCAGTGTCCCGCTTTGACAATTCTCGCGACAGCTTGACCCGTTGGGCTTCACCGCCTGACAGTGTGGTGGCGGCCTGTCCCAGTCGAACGTATGAAAGACCGACATCCACCAGCGTCTGTAGCTTTCGAGCGATCGCGGTAACAGGTTCGAAAAATGGCAGTGCGTCTTCCACGGTCATATCCAGTACTTCATGGATATTCTTGCCTTTGTAACGGACCTCCAGCGTCTCGCGGTTGTAACGGCGGCCCTTGCAGATATCGCAGGGCACATAGATGTCGGGCAGGAAATGCATTTCCACCTTGGTAACACCATCGCCCTGGCAGGCTTCGCAGCGGCCGCCCTTCACATTGAAACTGAACCGGCCGGGCTTATAGCCCCTTGAACGCGCCTCCTGTGTGCCTGCAAACAGCTCGCGCACCGGTGTAAAAATGCCGGTATAGGTCGCGGGGTTAGAGCGCGGCGTGCGCCCGATGGGGCTCTGGTCGATATCGATACATTTGTCGATCTTCTCCATGCCTGTAATCGACTCAAAGGGCGCTGGTGTCAGCGTGGTGGCGCCATTGAGTTCCGTGGCTGCAATGGGATAAAGAGTGCCATTGATAAGGGATGATTTGCCTGAGCCGGAAACGCCGGTGATGCAGGTGAGCAAGCCCAGGGGTATTTCCAGCGTGACGGATTGCAGGTTGTTGCCGCTCGCGCCGGTCAGGACGAGTTGCTGTTTTGCATCGCGCTTGGTGCGCTGCTGTGGCACTGTGATTTCCCGTGCGCCACTGAGATAAGCCCCGGTGAGTGAGCCCTCACAATCAAGGATATCCTCCAGCGTGCCCGAAGCAACCACCTCGCCGCCGTGGATGCCGGCGCCTGGGCCTATATCAATCACATGGTCTGCACTGCGGATGGCATCTTCGTCGTGCTCCACCACCAGCACGGTATTTCCCATATCCCGCAAATGTGTGAGTGTCGCCAGCAGGCGTTCATTGTCTCGTTGATGCAAGCCTATCGAGGGTTCGTCGAGGATATACATGACGCCCACCAGCCCGGCGCCAATCTGCGATGCCAGGCGGATACGCTGTGCTTCGCCGCCGGACAGTGTTTCCGCGCTGCGGTTCAGGGACAGATAGTTCAAACCGACATCTACCAGAAAGCGGTAACGTGCGCGCAGTTCCTTGAGGATTTTGCTGGCGATTTCTCCAAGTCGGCCCTCCAGCTTCAGTTGGTTGAAATAGACTTCGGCCTCGCCCACTGGCATGGCGGTGATGGAGGGAAGGTCGTGGTCATCAATAAACACATGGCGGGCGTCACGGCGCAGGCGGGTGCCATCGCAATCGGGGCAGGGCTGTGTGGCCAGGAACTTGGATAACTCATCGCGAACCGATTGCGACTCAGTGTCTCGATAGCGGCGTTCCATATTGGGAAGGATGCCTTCGAAGACGTGGGTCCGTTTGAACACATCGCCGCGATCATTGATGTAGGAGAAAGCGATCTCCTGTTTGCCACTGCCGTGCAGAATAATCTGCTGGTGCTTTTTGCTCAATTCGTCAAAAGGCGTGTCGATGTCGAAACCGTAGTGCTCGGCCAGCGAGGTGAGCATATGGAAGTAATAGACATTGCGTCGGTCCCAGCCACGAATAGCTCCCTCGGCCAGGCTCGATTCGGGGAACAGGATCAGCCGCTCCTCATCGAAAAATTGTTTCACGCCCAGACCGTCACAGCCGCTACAGGCACCTGCCGGGTTGTTGAAGGAAAACATCCTCGGTTCCAGCTCGTTGATGCTGTGTCCGCACTCGGGGCAGGCAAAGCGGGCGGAAAAGTTCATTTCCTCACCTTCTCCCTCCATATAGCTGATGGAGGCCTGCCCGTCGGTCAGTGCAAGAGCCGTCTCGAACGACTCTGCCAGCCGGATGCCCAGGTCCTTGCGCACCTTGAAGCGATCGACGACCACCTCAATACGATGCTTCTTCTTTTTATCCAGCACAGGGGAGTCGTCGAGGTCCGTTACGATACCGTCGATACGTGCGCGCACGAAGCCGCTGGCGCGCAGCTCCTCAAGCACATGCAGATGTTCGCCCTTGCGATCGCGTACCACTGTTGCAAGGAGCATGAGTTTCGTATCTTCAGGTAAGGCCAGTACCGCATCCACCATCTGGCTTACGGTCTGGGCCTGCAGGTTCAATCCGTGCTCGGGGCAGCGCGGTTCACCCACCCGGGCGTAGAGCAGACGCAGATAATCGTATATCTCGGTAATCGTTCCCACGGTGGAGCGGGGGTTGTGTGAGGTGGATTTCTGCTCGATGGAAATGGCCGGTGAGAGCCCCTCGATATGGTCGACATCGGGCTTTTCCATCAGCGATAGAAACTGCCGCGCATAGGTAGAAAGAGATTCCACGTAACGGCGCTGCCCCTCGGCGTAGAGCGTGTCAAACGCCAGCGAGGACTTGCCCGATCCGGACAGGCCGGTAATAACAACCAGCTTGTCCCGGGGGATGTCGAGGTCGATGTTCTTGAGATTGTGGGTGCGTGCCCCGCGTACTTGGATGGTATCCATATGACCTCTGTTGCTGCGCCGAAATCGAAACCGAACAGTATATGCCTTTAGCTACAGGCGTGGCAAAAGCCGAGCTTTTTATTTCATCCTACGGGGCTCTCTGGTGTCCCCGGCGGTGTGGAACTGGTAACATTCACCGCTTGTTTTTGCAGCGACATCCTGGTGAATACCCCGTAGTGATTACTGAACACCCCATGACAGCGCAAGAGCGCCGCTCAGTAGCTTCGCTGGCGCTCTTGTACTGTTTCCGCATGCTGGGCCTGTTTATGGTGCTGCCGCTGTTGGCGCTCTATGCCGCAGACCTGCCCGGCTCGACGCCTGTACTGATAGGGCTGGCACTGGGCACCTATGGGCTGACCCAAGCCCTGCTCCAGATCCCTCTGGGCTGGCTCTCTGACCAGATTGGCCGCAAGCCTGTAATCATCGCCGGTCTGCTGCTGTTCGCGCTCGGCAGTGTCATTGCCGCCGTTGCCGACACGATGGGTGGCATTATCCTGGGTCGTACCCTGCAGGGAGCGGGTGCTATAGCCAGCACCGTGCTGGCGCTGGTGGCGGATCTGACGCGCGAGGAACAGCGTACCAAAGCGATGGCCGCTGTGGGTATGAGCATTGGTTTATCCTTCGCCGTGGCGCTGGTGTTGGGGCCGGTAGTGGCATCGTTTGGTGGCCTGCCGCTGGTGTTCTGGTTCACCGCAGTGCTGGCATTCGTCGGTATCGCTATCGTTGTGTTACTGGTGCCGTCTGCACCTGCTGTCCCCGCCGAGGACAGCGGTGCAACTGCCAGGTTGGGTTTGATACGACGCAGTCTGCAGGATGCAGTGCTATTGCGGCTCAACTTTGGTGTCTTTGTTTTGCACTTTATACTGACTGCAAGCTTTCTGGTTGTGCCGGGGCTACTGGAGCAGTCGTTCGGGGTTGGCAGGGAGCATCACTGGGTGGTGTATTTGCCGGTGTTGGTGCTGTCGCTGGTCGGTATGGTGCCGCTGATGATTCTGGCGGAAAAAGGTGGGAAGCTGCAGCAGATGTTTCTGCTGGGTATCGCGCTGGTAGTGGCCGCCACAGCGGTGCTCGACTTTACGTCAAGCGCGCTACTGTTCTACGGTGCTCTGTGGTTATTCTTTGTGGGCTTCAATTATCTGGAGGCAACGCTGCCGTCGTTGCTCAGCAAATCGGTCTCTGCCCAGGGTAAGGGCACGGCAATGGGCGTTTACTCCACCTGTCAATTTATGGGTGCATTCGCCGGTGGTGCCGGCGGCGGGTGGTTGCTGCAATACTTCGGCCAGTATGCGCTGACCGGCGTGTGCCTGTTACTTGCTGTAGCCTGGTGGCTGCTGGTTTTTCGAGCGCCGGCCCTTGTCACTGTAGAGAAAGTCACGTCCAGCCCGGTGGCGGGTGTTTAGGGTAACTCTATACTCAGAGGTACCTGGTAAAGTCGCAACTTGCTCTCTCGTCAGTTTGTCGCTCGCTATAGAAGGATATAGCGGGCAATGACTGGTGATGATGTCGCAATTGCAGGAGCGGGTTGCTATAGTCAACTCCAAATCCGTATCGAATACGTAGAATTAATGAGGAAAGCTTATGGCCGCGCGGGGCATCAATAAAGTCATCCTGGTAGGTAACCTGGGCAACGATCCGGAAATCCGGTACTCCCAGAGCGGTGCTGCCATTACCAATATTTCCATTGCGACGTCTGATACCTGGAAGGACAAGCAGACAGGGCAGCCACAGGAGCGGACAGAGTGGCACCGCGTGGTGTTTTTCAATCGCCTGGCAGAAATTGCCGGTGAGTATTTGCGCAAGGGCTCGAAAGTGTATGTGGAGGGCAGCCTGCGCACCCGGAAATGGCAGGACAAGGAAGGTCAGGATCGCTATTCCACTGAGATCGTGGCCAATGAAATGCAGATGCTTGATAGCCGTGGCGCGGGGCAAGGCGGCGGTCAGGGCGGTGGCGGTCAGCCGGACTACGGTGAGCCGCAACGCGCACCCCAGCCAAGTGCTCCCCGGCCCGCAGCCCAACCGACAGGCGGCCCTGCCGCTGCTGCTGATTACGGGAATTTCGACGACGACATCCCTTTTTGACAAGGTATTTGCCAGGAATTGGGGCGGTAGGGCCCGGTAGGTGGAACAGCTAAGGTGCGCGTACTTATATTGGGATCTGATACGCCTTTGGGCATGGCGCTGTTGCAGCGTCAGGCGCTACAGGGGCGTCATGAGCTAGTACCGATGAGTCGGTCGGCCTGTCGCTGGAAAAGCGAGCGACAGGCAAAAAAAGGTGTCACGCGAGCCAAGTGCGATATCGTTGTGGATGCGCGAATAGAAGCCGCTGGCGATGGTGGTATCCAGATACAGGAGTTGGATATTCAGCGCTGTCGCTGGGTAGCCAAAAGCTGCCAGCGAACGGCCACACCGTATTTTTATATCTCCAGCTCACGAGTGTTCTCCGGCCAACTGGATCGCCCCTACACCGAACATGACCTGCCGGATAATGAGGAAAACGTGGGCGAATTACTGGCCCGCGCTGAACGTACTGTTGCCGAAGCCTGTGACGCTCATATTATCCTGCGCTTTGGCCCGATCTTCTCCGGCGAGGGAACTAACCTTATCACCCAGATGCTGGGCCCCCTGCGGGAGGGCGACAGCCTGATCCTGGACAATAATCTGCGCGGCTCGCCGGTAGCCGCCGATGACGGCGCGCGGGTCATACTGGCTCTGCTGGACCAGTTGGGTACCGGGTTGCAGCCCTGGGGTATCTATAATTACGGCAGCTCCGACACGGCGACGTACTATGAGTTTGCCGAAGCACTGTTGGCGGCTGCCTCGCAATTTTCGGAATTCAGCGCATCGGCGGTGCAGTTAGAGCGTGAGCCAGAAGGTTTACCGCCTTTGAGCCGGACGCTCGACTGCACCAAAATTCGCAATACCTTTGCTATCCGGCAGGTTCCGTGGCGCAGTGCGATCGGTGATCTGGTGAAGCAATATTATTTACAGCAGGAGGAGGCCAGCGGTGGTTAGTGCAGTTGAAGTGGGTGCAGAGCACTTATCTATAGCCGTGTTAACGGTGTCCGATACCCGCACGGGTGAAAATGATACATCCGGTGACTATCTGGCGCAGGCGCTGGAGGAAGAGGGGCATCGCACCGTTGCCAGGGCGATAGTGCGCGACGATATTTACCAGATACGGGCCACGTTGTCGGCGTGGATAGCCGATGCGAGAATCAATGCGGTACTCGTCACTGGCGGCACCGGTTTTTCCGGCCGTGATTCCACCCCGGAAGCGGTTCTACCTTTGTTTGATAAGGCGGTTGATGGCTTCGGTGAAGTGTTTCGCGCACTTTCATTTACCGAGATAGGGTCTTCCACCATTCAATCGCGTGCCGTGGCCGGCTTTGCAAATGATACGGTCATATTTTGTATGCCGGGCTCCACGGGAGCCTGTAAAACAGCCTGGAATGGCATCATCCGTGAGCAGTTGGACAGCCGCCACCGGCCTTGTAATTTTGTCGGTGTGCTGGGGGTGAGGGACGCGCAGAAGTGAGTTCTTTACTGCCGCTTGCAGAGGCTTTAGCGCGGGTACTTGCGCTGGTTTGCCCAGTGTCCGAAACCATTGACGTACCGTTGCTGGATGCTCTGGGGCGGGTGCTGGCCAAAGACGTGGTATCGAGCCTGGATGTCCCCCCGTTGGATAATAGCGCGATGGACGGCTACGCGCTGCGAGCCTGTGAGTCCGGTCAGCCTCTGCCTGTGAGCCAGCGTATCCCGGCTGGCGCGTTGGGTGAGGCACTGGCGCAAGGTACAGCGGCACGCATCTTTACCGGTGCACCGGTTCCCGAGGGCGCTGACGCAGTGGTGATGCAGGAGAACTGTACAGAGTCTTGCGGGAAAGTGACTGTGTCCGGTGCTGTCGATGTCGGGCAGAACATTCGCCCGCGCGGCCAGGATATAGCGGCCGGTGAAACCGTTCTGTCTCGCGGGCGAGTGCTGCGTCCCCAGGACATGGGGTTACTGGCGTCCGTTGGTCTCAGCAGTGTGAGCGTCTATCGTCCGCTGCGTGTGGCGGTGCTTTCTACCGGCGATGAGTTAGTTGAGCCCGGTAGCGGTGAACCCTCAAAGGGTGCGATCTACAACTCAAACCGCTACACGCTGGCCGGCTTGTTGCGTGCGCTCAATCTGGAGTTTGTTGATTGCGGTATTGTTGCCGATACTCCTGAGGCTACGGCAGAAGCCTTGCTGGATGCCGCAGCGCGTGCCGACTGCGTCATTACTACCGGTGGTGTTTCTGTGGGTGAGGAGGATCACGTCAGGAATCAGGTGGAGCGGCTGGGTCGGCTGGATTTATGGAAGCTCGCTATTAAACCGGGCAAGCCACTGGCATTTGGCAGCATTGGCGATACGCCCTTTATTGGGCTGCCTGGCAATCCTACGTCTGTTTTCGTCACCTTCTGTCTGGTCGCCCGGCCCTTCCTGTTAAAGCTTCAGGGGGTTGCCGAATCAGAGCCACTGCGGTTGCAGGCGCGTGCAGATTTTTCTGTGTCCCGCCCTGGTACACGGCAGGACTATTTGCGGGTGACACTGGAAAACACAGCGCAGGGTTTGCTGGCATCGAGATACACCAACCAAAGTTCTGGTGTGCTGAGCTCGGTAAGTCACAGCAATGCGCTGGCTATCATTCCAATAGGTGCCACGCTGGAGCGCGGTGATACTGTCGAGGTTATGCTGCTGGACCTGACCGTACGCTGAGATAGCGCCCGGCCGGTCCGCGCTGTTTTAGTCGGTATATTTTTGAAAGATCAGTGATGCGTTAGTGCCGCCAAAGCCAAAGCTGTTGGACATTACCCGCTGCAAATCGACATCGTCGTGACGGACCATGGCAATAGGCAAGCCGGCGGCCTCCGGGTCCAGTTCTTCAATATTCGCCGAAGCAGCAATAAAGCCCCGCTGTTGCATCAACAGGGAGTAAATCGCTTCCTGCACACCTGCGGCGCCCAGCGAATGTCCGGATAGTGATTTAGTCGAACCTATCACCGGAATATCCGTTTGTCCGTCGTAAACCGCTCGAATGGCCTTCAACTCCTGAATGTCTCCCGCGGGTGTACTGGTGCCATGCGCGTTGATGTAATTCACCGGGCCGTCGACAGTACTCAGTGCCTGTTGCATACAACGCACAGCGCCTTCACCCGAGGGTGCGACCATATCGTAGCCGTCAGAAGTGGCACCGTAGCCCACCAATTCGGCGTATATTTTTGCGCCGCGTGCCTTGGCGTGTTCCAGTTCCTCAACCACCAGCATGCCGCCACCGCCGGCTATAACAAACCCGTCGCGGTTGGCATCATAGGCACGGGAAGCGTGCGTTGGAGAGTCGTTATACTTGGTGGAGAGCGCGCCCATAGCGTCAAACAGGCAGCTGAGAGTCCAATGCAGTTCTTCGCCGCCGCCGGCAAATACCAGATCCTGCTTGCCGAGTTGAATCTGCTCCATCGCGTTGCCGATACAGTGTGCGCTGGTGGAGCAGGCAGAGGAGATAGAGTAATTCACCCCTTTGATCTTAAACGGGGTGGCGAGACACGCCGATACTGTGCTGCCCATGGTTTGGGTGACCCGGTAAGGGCCTACACGACGCAGGCCGCGGCTGCGCAATATGTCGGATGCCTCTGTCTGGTTCGAAGAAGAGGCGCCACCAGAGCCGGCTATTATCCCTGTGCGCACGTTGGAGACCATCTCTGGCGTGAGCCCGGCATCATCAATCGCCTGCTGCATCGAGATGAAGGCATAGGCCGCTGCATCGCCCATAAAGCGCAGCTGCTTGCGATCTATCTGCGCAGCGATATCTATCTCCGGTGCGCCGGAGATGTGCGATCGCATGCCGATATCAATCTGTTCCTGGCTTCGACTGATGCCAGAGCGGCCTTGAAAAAGGGATTCAGCGACGCTGTTCGCGTCGTTACCCAGGCAGGAGACAATCCCCAGCCCTGTGATGACTACTCTTTTACCCATAGGGCTAGAAAGACTCCGTTGATTTAAAAAGGCCGACTCTCAAATCTTTTGCGGTATAAATTTCGGTGCCATCCACCGAAAGACCGCCATCGGCTATTCCCATAATCAGCTTGCGTTCAATCACGCGCCTGATATTGATGTTATAGACAATCTTGGTTGCTGTCGGCAGTATCTGGCCGCTGAATTTTACCTCACCACAGCCCAGTGCACGACCGCGCCCGGGGTTGCCGCGCCACCCGAGGAAAAACCCTACGAGCTGCCACATGGCATCCAGTCCGAGACACCCAGGCATGACCGGGTCACCGGGAAAGTGGCACTGAAAAAACCACAGGTCCGGGTTGATATCCAGTTCCGCGACGATTTCGCCCTTGCCGTAGCCTCCACCCTCAGAGCTGATATGTGCGATGCGATCGATCATCAGCATGCCGTCTGTTGGTAGCTGGGCATTGCCAGGCCCGAAGAGCTCGCCATTACCACATGCGATTAGTTCGTCTCTGGAGTAGTTGGATTTACCGATCATAGAGGTTCCAGTGTGGATTGGATTCGGGCGCTGCTTGAGCCGCGCAGTGTGCGGCGAGATTAGCTGAATTCTCGCCCTGAACATGGGGGAAGTTGATGATGGGCTTCATTTTAATACCTGTGATACACAAGTCCAGTGGTTTGAACCAAATTACATGTCGGGTATACCTGGATGATGTGTTGGCATATGTCTGTCATCACGCTGTCATCGCCGATGAGTATAGCTAACTCCCGGTGTGTGAAGCTCCGGTTTTTCGGCCTGTTGTGTCCGATTTATATGGATGCGCCATTTCAGTGCGAACAGTGCGCCGCCTCACGTTTTGGGGCGATAGAAAAGGGCTTTTACTGGCCAAGATTACCACCTTCCGATACCATGCCAAGACTGTATGCACCCACGATCAATGGGTGCAGGATACTAACAACAAAGCAAGCAATTAGGGCGAGCTCAAGGGGTTCAGATGTTAACACCAGTACTTCTATCCGGAGGCGTCGGCAGCAGACTGTGGCCCGTTTCCCGGGAGACACACCCTAAACAGTTTTTACCTCTGGTCGGCGAAATCACCATGTTGCAGGAAACGCTGCGACGTACTGTAGGTCTTGAGGCGGCACCGCCGCTGGTGGTGTGTAACGAAGAACACCGCTTTATGGTAGCAGAGCAGCTGCGACAATTGGATGTGCAGTCGGGCGCGTTGATTCTCGAGCCGCAAGGTCGCAATACCGCACCGGCGGTAGCGCTGGCCGCACTGCACGCTGTCAGTACCGATCCGGAAGCGGTTTTACTGGTGCTGCCCGCCGATCACCTGATCAAAGATGTCGATGCCTTTGTGGCGTCGGTAGGTAAGGCTCTACCAATGGCTGCGCAGGGACGTTTGATGACATTCGGCGTCGTGCCAACCGCTCCCGAGACCGGGTACGGCTATATCAAGTGCGGTTCAGAACTTGAGGATGATCTGTTTGAGCTCGAGCGTTTTGTGGAAAAGCCGGACGCCTCTACTGCGCAGGAATACCTGGATAGCGGTGGCTATCTTTGGAACAGCGGCATGTTCCTGTTGCGAGCACAGAGCTTTTTGGACGAATTGAAGACGCTGGCTCCCGAGATACTCAGTTGTTGCCAGCAGGCGATGGCTGACTCCACTATCGATACGTCCTTCGTTCGCCCCGATGCCGAGGCATTCATCCGTTGCCCGAGTGACAGTATCGACTACGCCGTGATGGAGAAAACAAGCGCCGGTGGTGTGGTTTCACTGGATTGCGGCTGGAGCGACGTCGGCGCGTGGTCGGCGCTGTGGGAGGTTGCTGAGCGCGACGCCGAGGGCAATGTGTTTCGCGGTGATGTCATCGCGGATAATTGCAGCGGTAGCTATTTTCGCAGCGATTCACGCCTGATAGCTGCAATCGGTGTGAATGATCTTGTGGTGGTAGAAACCACCGATGCAATACTTGTCGCCGATCGTGATAAAGTTCAGGATGTAAAACGTATCGTGAACCTGCTGAAGACGCAAAAGCGTACAGAGGCTTCGCTGCACCGGCGTGTAGACCGGCCGTGGGGCTCCTACGAATCGCTGGTTTCCTCTGATCGATTCCAGGTGAAGCGCATTGTTGTCGGTCCGGGGCAGCGGCTGTCGCTACAGATGCACCACCACCGCGCGGAGCACTGGATTGTTGTCAAAGGCACTGC
This sequence comes from Halioglobus japonicus, assembly GCA_902705825.1. Lineage (GTDB taxonomy): Bacteria > Pseudomonadota > Gammaproteobacteria > Pseudomonadales > Halieaceae > Marimicrobium. Next base: position 320,438 of record CACSIL010000050.1, read on the forward strand.
TGAGGTGACATGTGAGGACAAGGTGTTCATGCTGGCAGAGGATGAATCAACCTACATACCGCTGGGCCATAAACACCGGCTGGCAAACCCGGGACATATCCCGCTGGAAATTATCGAAGTGCAGTCTGGTGCCTATTTAGGCGAAGATGACATTGTGCGCTTTGAGGATGTCTACGGTCGGGACAAATGATGATATCGAGCTATGGAGAGTTACCCCTTTGATTAAAAAATGTCTATTCCCTGTCGCCGGTTATGGGACCCGGTTTCTGCCCGCCACCAAGAGTATGCCCAAGGAAATGTTACCCGTGGTCAACAAGCCACTGGTTCAGTACGGTGTGGAAGAGGCCATCGCCGCAGGTATGACTACTTGCGCGATGGTTACCGGTCGCGGTAAACGCGCTATCGCCGATCACTTCGATATCAGTTATGAACTGGAGCACCAGATTTCCGGCACTGGCAAGGAAGCGGCGCTAGCCAGTATTCGCAATGTGCTGGACCAGGGTGTCTTCACCACTGTGCGGCAGCGTGAAATGAAGGGGCTGGGTCACGCCATCCTCACTGGCGAGGCACTCATCGGGAACGAACCGTTTGGTGTGCTTTTGTCGGATGATTTATGTGTAAACGACGGCCCGGGTGTTCTCGCCCAGATGGCTGAGCTGTATAAACAGTTTCGCTGTTCCATTGTCGCCATTCAGGAAGTTCCTGCAGATCAAACCCACAAATATGGGGTGATCGATGGGAAGAGCTTGAAAGACGGTATTTATAGCGTAGAGAAAATGGTCGAAAAGCCCCAGCCAGAGGACGCACCGTCCAATCTGGCGATTATCGGGCGTTATATTCTGACGCCGGATATTTTCGATATCATCCGCGAAACAGGCCCCGGTGCCAACGGTGAAATTCAGCTCACTGACGCCCTGCAAACACAGGCGGAGAAAGGGTGTGTTATAGCCTACAAATTCCAGGGACGACGTTTCGATTGTGGTAGCGTGCCCGGCTTTGTTGAGGCGACGAATTTTGTTTACGAAAACTATTACCAGAAAAGTTGAGAGAATCCCGAGTGCAAGAAATCACCTGTTTCAAAGCCTATGATGTGCGCGGCCGCGTACCCGACCAACTCAACGAAGATATTGCCAGACGTATCGGTCGGGCCTTCGCTGAGGTTGTTAAGCCCAAAAAAGTGGTTGTGGGGCACGACATACGGCTGACCAGCGAAGCGATCAAAGGAGCGCTGACCGAAGGCCTGCTGGAGCAGGGGGTGGATGTTTACGATATTGGCCTGTGCGGCACGGAAGAAATATATTTCGCTACCTCCCACGCCAAAATGGATGGTGGTATTGCGGTGACCGCCAGTCATAACCCCAAGGACTACAACGGCATGAAGTTCGTGCGCGAGGAGTCGCGACCGATATCCGGCGATACCGGGCTGTTTGATATCAAGGCACTGGCTGAGCGCAACGAATTCACTGCAGCGCAGCAGCCGGGAACACTGCATACGCTGGATACATCTGAAGCTTATGTGCAGCACCTGCTGTCCTATGTCGATACTGCAAGTTTGAAGCCGCTGAAAATCGTGGTGGATGCCGGCAATGGTGGCGCTGGCCGGGTGGTGGATTTGTTGGAGCCACACCTGCCTTTTGAATTTATAAAACTGCACCATGAACCCGACGGGAATTTCCCCAATGGTGTGCCCAATCCACTGTTGCCGGAGAATCGAACTGCGGCAATAGAGGCAGTGCGCAAAAATGGCGCCGATCTGGGGCTGGGTTGGGACGGCGATTTCGACCGATGTTTTTTCTTTGATGAACACGGTGAGTTTATCGAGGGGTATTACGTCGTTGGGCTGTTGGCAGAAGCGTTTCTGAAGAAAAGTGGCCCCGCCCGTATTGTGCATGACCCGCGGTTGACCTGGAACACTGTCGATATCGTCACATCGCAAGGCGGTGAGGCGGTGCAGAGTAAAACCGGGCACGCGTTTATCAAAGAGCGTATGCGACTGGAAAACGCGGTCTATGGTGGCGAGATGAGCGCGCACCATTACTTCCGCGATTTTGCCTACTGCGACAGCGGCATGATTCCCTGGTTGCTGGTCACCGGCCTCATCAGTGAAAGTGGCCGCGGGCTGTCAACACTGGTGTCTGAGCGGGTGGCGGCATTTCCCTGCAGCGGCGAGATAAATCGCACCATCGAAGACCCGGCGAGCGTACTGGCAAAAATAGAAGAAGCCTATACCGCACAGGCCGAATCGGTCGAGCGCGTGGACGGTTTGAGTATGTCTATGGATGGCTGGCGTTTCAACTTGCGTATGTCCAACACGGAGCCGGTAGTGAGGCTCAATGTGGAAAGCCGTGGCGACCAGGCATTGATGGAAAGCAAAACAGCAGAACTGCTGGCGCTGATCGACGCCTGATCGCGCTGGAGTGCGCGCTTGGGCGTGCGCTATTGCTGCGCGTCCTTGAAGAGATTGATCAGTCGTTCAGTGGCGGCATCCATGGCGTTGCCGCACTCTGTGCCCTCCAGGCGAGCGAGTATGTCGGTACTGATTTCCTTGCCCAGTTCCACACCCCATTGATCGAATGAGTTGATTCGCCAAATCAGGCCGCTGCAATACGTGCGGTGTTCATACAGTGCCAGTAATGCCCCCAGAGAGTGTGGCGTCAGTGACTGCATTGTGATCATACTGCTGGGTCGGTTGCCCGGCATCACCAGATGCGGCGCCAGCCTGGCCGCTTCATCGTCCCCAAGCCCCCGTTCCGTGAGTGCTTTTGTGGCATCCTCCAGCGAACGCCCCACCATCAGTGTGCGACTCTGAGCCAGGCAGTTGGCCACCAATATGCGGTGTTGCTGCTCTGCGTCCGTGTGGGTGTTCAGCGGCAAAATAAAATCTACCGGGCACAGCAAGGTACCCTGATGTAACAGCTGGTGAAACGAATGCTGCCCCATAGTGCCCGCCGAACCCCAGAGTACGGGCGCGGTGGCGTAGTCCAGTTGCCGGCCATCGGCGCTGACGCGTTTGCCGTTGCTTTCCATGGTCAGTTGCTGCAAAAAATCCGGGAAACGTTGCAAGCTGTGATCATAGGGCAGGACGACGTGGTTGCTGGCACCGAAGAAGCTGCAGTACCAGACCTCCAGCAGACTCATCAGAATCGGCAGGTTGCTCTTAGCGTCCGTATGGCGAAAATGCTGGTCCATCGCTTCTGCACCGGCGAGAAATTCCGCGAACCTATCCCAGCCGACAGCGATTGCACAGCTGAGTCCGACGGCGGACCACACCGAGTAACGCCCGCCAACCCAATCCCACATCGGCAGGCAATTGGCCGCTGAAATACCGAAGTCCTGCGCCGCCTGCAAATTCGTGGTAACGGCGAGAAAGTGCTTGTCGAGATCCGCTGTTGTCGCGCCGGCATTGAGCATCCAGTTGCGCGCCGCAAGGCCATTGGCCAGGGTCTCTTCGGTGCGAAAAGATTTGGAACAAATGATGAATGCGGTGGTGGCCGGATTCAGGGTCTCCAGAGTGTCCAGTAGATCGGCCGGATCAACATTGGACACATAGTGGCACTGTACATTGCCATGAAAGGGTTTCAGTGCCTGTGTCACGAGTCGCGGGCCAAGATCTGACCCACCGATACCGATGTTGATAACGTCAGTGATTGTCGCGCCGGAATAACCGGTGTGCTCGCCACGATAAAGTCGCTGCGCCATTATCTGCATGCGCTCTCTGGCGCTGCAGACTTCCTGAAATCGCGCTTCCTGGCCGTCGCCGCTGGATGCGCGCAACAAGGTGTGAAGTGCCGGGCGGTCCTCTGTGTTGTTCACATGGGCGCCCGAGAAAAGTCGCTCGATGCTCTGCGGTATCCCGGCCTGTTCCGCTAATTGCAGCAGTGAGGACAATGCACTGGCGTTCAGCAGGTGCTTGGAATAATCGAGTTGGAGTCCGGCGGCGGAGGCGTTGAAGGTATTCGCGCGATTGCTATCAGCATTGAAAAGGTCTTCCAGCGATGCAAACTGGAGCTTTGCTGCCTGATCTTTAAGCGTGGAGTAAGCGGGCAGATCTGGTAGAAGTGCGCGTGCCGTCATTGTTGATTTCCGCAGGGAATTAATTGGGTATCCAGTATAGGAAGTGCTGTTTGCCCACGCAAACAAATGGCGTCAAACATTGGTGGGACAAGCGTGGAATCAGTGCTCGCGATTGATCGCCAGCTCCGTCACGCTTATCAGTGCATCGCGTGCCTCACTTTCTGGCAGCACCGAGAGATTCTCCAGCGCCAGGTCGCGATAACGCCGTGCTTGTGCGCGGGTGTATTCCAGTGCTCCACAGCGCTTTATCGCAGTGATGATTTGTTCGATGTTGTCTGTACTCTTGCTGATAATCGCTTCTCGCACAGTGGCCTGTTCAGCGGCGTTACCCTCGCGCAGGGTGTGTATCAACGGCAGGGTAACCTTGCCCTCCATCAGATCATCACCGACATTTTTGCCCATTGTTGCAGGGTCGCCATCATAGTCCAGCGCGTCGTCTATCATCTGGAATGCCATGCCGAGGTTGAGGCCAAATTCTCGCAGTGCATTGCGTGTTTGCTCATCCTGCCCGGACAGTGTGGCCGCACCGTAACAGGCCGCCGCGAATAGAATGGCCGTTTTCCGTGTGATCACATCCAGGTATTGCGCCTCGGTGGTGTTGGGGTCACCTGCGCGCGTCAGTTGCAGTACCTCACCCTCGGCAATGGTGTTGGTGGTCTGGGCCATGTGGTCCAGAATATCCATATCCGCCAGTTGTACCATCAGCTGAAATGCGCGGGTGTAGAGGAAGTCACCCACCAGCACGGAGGGCGCGTTGCCAAACTCGGCATTGGCGGTGGGTCGTCCGCGGCGCAGCGTAGAGAGATCGACCACGTCATCGTGCAGCAGCGTGGCTGTGTGGATAAATTCGATAATGGCTGCCAGCGTGATGTGCCGGTCCTCACAGCGACCGAGCGCGGCGGCAGTGAGCAGCACCAGCAAGGGGCGCAGTCGTTTACCCCCGGCATCAACAATATAGTGACCAACGTTCTCCACCATATCGACATTCGAGTGGAGTTGATCAATGATCAGCTGATTGACCAGTTCAAATTCTTTAGCGACGGTGGCGCGTATATGCTGCATAGAGGATAGAGGATTAAAAAGTGCCCGCGCATGCTAGGGTGCCACTATCGGCGTGTCAAGCTGTGTCGCACTGTCGGGGCCTGGGGGCTCGAGCGTAAACAGCGTTTGCAACTCCTTGTTTTTATATAAAATTAACGCTTGCTCCCCCCTGCTGATTTGAGTAAAATCGCCGGCCTCCGGACCTTGCTGCGTGCTAGCGTGGTGGTTGCGGGTAAATTCAACTGTTTGTGCCTCACTCTGCCCCCTTGTTTTATAAGGGTTTATTCAACCGCGAGTAGGCTAATTAAACGGAGCACACTATGTACGCAGTAATTGAGAGCGGCGGCAAGCAACACCGTGTCGTCGAGGGTGAAACCCTCAAGCTGGAAAAAATTGAAGTTGCACCGGGCGAAACCATCGAATTTGATAAAGTTCTTATGGTCGGTGGCGATACGATTAAAATCGGCACCCCACTGGTTGCCGGCGGTGTAGTAACTGCCGAAGTGATTGCTCAGGGCCGTCACAAGAAAGTCAAAATCATTAAATTTAACCGCCGTAAGCACTATCGTAGAGAGACTGGCCATCGTCAGTGGTTTACCGAAGTGAAGATAACCGGTATTAAGGCTTAAGGGAGGGCTTGGACAATGGCGCATAAGAAAGCTGGTGGTAGTACTCGTAACGGACGCGATTCGGTCAGTAAACGACTGGGCGTCAAGTGCTTCGGTGGTGAAGCAGTAAAAGCAGGCAATATTATCGTTCGTCAGCGTGGCACACGCTTTCACCCGGGCGACAATGTAGGTATTGGCAAGGATCACACCTTGTTTGCCAAAGCTGACGGCAAGGTTGAATTCATTGCTCGTGGGCCGAAAAATCGCAAGTTTGTACAGGTGGTGAACGCCTGAGTCGGCGGTACCAGCCGTAAGAACCAGGGCCTCGTCGATTGACGGGGCTTTTTTTTGTGCTCCAAATGGATAGGGTTCTTGCTCCGGGGCGGGCTCTCCATGGCCTCACACGGTCCTGATACCCCTACCCTCACATCCGCCTCGGACATCGTAGCGGGATTCACACATCTCAGCGTGTTTGTTCCGTTAATGCTTGAGAACCGATTGTGATGTACTTTAACCAAGACGAGTTGCGATCGAAGGAGCCGTTTAGCCCCCATGGATGGGTTTACGGCAAGTCCCGCGGGGCTAAACGGCTCCTTTGGTCGCAGGCAGGAACTAGTGACGAAGCGATCATTCGCCAAGTCAGGGGGCAAAATGAAATTCGTAGATGAAGTGAGTATCAACGTATACGCCGGCAAGGGCGGCAATGGCTGCATGAGCTTCCGGCGCGAGAAGTATATTGAGCGCGGCGGTCCCGACGGCGGCGACGGCGGCGATGGCGGCAGTGTTGTGGTGATGGCCGATGAATCGCTTAACACACTGGTGGACTATCGCTTTACGCGCAACTATCGAGCCCAGGATGGGGAGAAGGGCCAGAGTAGAAACTGCACTGGCAGGAGCGCGGAGGATCTGGTGCTGCGCGTACCCGTGGGTACTACCATTATCGATGAGGACCTCGGAGAAGTGCTCGGCGACCTGTCGGATGTGGGGCAACGATTGGTCGTGGCACAGGGCGGTTTCCACGGCCTGGGTAATACGCGCTACAAGTCCAGTACCAACCGCGCGCCGCGCCAGACATCTCACGGCAGTGAGGGCGAGTTCCGCAGTTTGAAATTCGAACTCAAAGTGCTGGCGGATGTCGGCTTGTTGGGCCTGCCCAATGCCGGCAAATCGACCCTGATACGCGCGGTATCATCGGCCAAACCCAAAGTGGCTGATTATCCCTTTACCACCCTGGTGCCAAACCTCGGTGTGGTCAGCGTCGAGGCCCATCGCAGCTTTGTAATGGCTGATATTCCCGGGTTGATTGAGGGGGCATCGGAGGGCGCTGGGCTGGGTATTCGATTCCTCAAGCACCTGACACGCACGCGTATTCTTCTGCATCTGGTGGATATGGCGCCGTACGATGGTGTGGAGCCGGCGGAAGCTGCGCTGAGCATCGTGCGCGAATTGGAACGCTTTAGCCCGACACTGGCACAGCGTGAACGCTGGCTGGTGCTGAATAAAAGTGATCTGCTGGATGACGAAACGCTGGCGCAGCGCCGAAGTGCGGTGCTCGATGCACTGCAGTGGCAAGGCCCTGTTTACACTATCTCTGCAATCTCCGCTAAAGGTACGGCTGCATTGAGTGGCGATCTGATGAGTTATATTGAGGAGTGCCGTGAGCGCGAAGAGGCGGATCCTGAGTTGCGCGTGGTTGAGCATGCCTTGCAACGCGATATGCAAGTGGAAGCCAGGCAGCGGGTCGAGGAGCTGCGTGCAGCGCTGCGTTCCCGATCGGATAAGGAGGACTTTGGTGATGACGATGACGATGACGACGACGATGACTTTGATGTTGAGGTTGAGTATCGAGAGTAGGATGTCCAATGACTGAACGAAGTGAAATTGCCCGTTCTCGCCGCTGGGTGGTGAAGGTGGGTAGCGCGCTGCTTACCGATGATGGTCGAGGCCTGGACGAACGCATAATCGGCTCGCTGGTGGATCAACTGGCGCAGTTGCAGGCAGCGGGTCACGAGGTGGTGCTGGTCTCCAGCGGCGCTGTGGCAGCGGGTATTGTGCGCCTGGGCTGGACTGCGCGGCCCCATCTGTTACACGAGCTGCAAGCCGCCGCCGCAGTGGGTCAGTCAATTCTCGTGCAAAGCTATGAGACTGGGTTTAAGCGTCACAACATAGCGACTGCCCAGGTGTTACTGGTACACGACGATGTGCTCGCTCGCGATCGCTATCTCAACGCCCGCGGTACGTTAAAAACCCTGCTGAAACTGGGTGTGGTACCCATCGTGAACGAAAACGACACTGTCGTAACAGATGAAATTCGATTCGGCGACAACGATACCCTTGCAGCACTGGTAGCGAACCTTATCGATGCCGAGGTTCTGGTGTTATTGACCGATCAAAAAGGCCTCTACCACGACGATCCGCGGCACAACGCCGACGCAGAACTGGTTGATACCTGTGACGTGCAGGATCCGAAGCTGGATGCGATGGCCGGTGAAGGCGGCGCCCTGGGGCGCGGTGGCATGGTCACGAAACTGCGCGCAGCACGTCTGGCTGCTCGCTCCGGAACCGAGACGGTGATCGCGTCGGGACGCACGGAAAATGTGCTCAGTATTATCGCTGCAGGGAGCAATGAGGGTACCTGGTTGCGCACGGGCAAAGAACCGGAAAATGCCCGAAAACAGTGGCTGGCAGGCATGGTGCAAACGGCGGGCAGTGTTGAACTGGATGATGGCGCAGTGCGTGTTCTGCGTGAATCCGGCCGCAGTCTGCTGCCGGTCGGTGTGCGCGAAGTGCGCGGGAATTTTGCGCGCGGTGACATGGTGTCGTGTCGCGATACTGATGGCCGCGAAGTCGCGCGTGGCCTGGTCAATTACAGCGCCGAGGAAACCGCCCGCATCATGGGGTCGCCGTCGCGGGAGATTGAATCCATTCTCGGTTACCAACTGGACGAGGAGCTCATTCACCGGGATAACCTGGTGCTGCTATAGACAGCAACCTTGCAATGCCCTAGTCTTCGCCTGCCGCCACAATGCGGCAATTCTCAGGGCGGGGTGAAAGTCCCCACCGGCGGTAATCGTTAATACACGTAGCCCGCGGGCGCTCCTGCTCAGGCAGGAGGACAGCAGATCCGGTTTGATTCCGGAGCCGACAGTTATAGTCTGGTTATGAGAATAAGGTCAGTTGGTCTTCCATCCCATTCTGGAGCGGTAGTCGCCCTTATTTGCCCTGTTGTTTAACTTTCTTCTATAAGGGAAAACAGCAGATGAAAACATTTTCTATTGCTACTGAAAGCATTGTTCACAAACCTCGCATTGCGCTAATCCTGGCGCGTTGGCATCACAATATTGTCGATCAGTTCAGGGATGCCTTTTTGGCGGAGTTCCAGGTTATTGATGGCCGTGAGGTCGCTGTATTTGAAGTGCCCGGTGCGTTTGAAATTCCACTATTGGCGAAGCAGTTGGCGACAACGGGCGACTATGCTGCCATTGTCGCTGCAGGCCTTGTGGTTGATGGCGGTATCTATCGGCACGAATTTGTCGCCTCGGCGGTGATAGACGGCCTGATGCAAGCACAGCTGGATACGGGTGTGCCCATTTTTACAGGCGTACTCACACCCAAGGATTTCATCAGTGAGGGCCAGGCTGAATTCTTTGAAGAGCACTTTGTTATCAAAGGGCGGGAGGCCGCGCAGGCATGTGGTCAAACGCTGTCTCATTACAGGCAGTTGAGCGCGGCCTAGAACCAACGGGCAGCGCAGGGGAGTCGGTGTATGGGTAGCAGCGGTATCAATCTGCAGCCAGTCTTAAAGGGCGACACTATAACGCTGCGTCCGCTGGAGCGTGCCGACTTTGGGGCGCTCCACAGCGCCGCATCCGACCCCGAAATATGGGCGCTGCATCCGGATTCCACGCGCTATAAACGGGACGTCTTTCAGGAACGCTTCTTTGACGGCGCAATATCCAGTGGTGGTGCGTTGGCGATAGAAGAGAATGCGACGGGGCGAATAATCGGGTCCAGCCGCTATTATGAATGGCGGCCGGACACAGCAGAGATTTCTATCGGCTATACGTTTATTACTCGAGACCACTGGGGCGCGGGTACAAACGCGCAACTGAAAGGGCTGATGCTGGCGCATATTTATCAGTGGGCTGAGGTGGTGTGGTTTCACGTTGGAAAGGACAATATACGTTCGCGTCGAGCCGTGGAAAAGCTCGGTGCAACGCTTTCCCATGAGAAGGATAGAGAGCTTAAAGGGAAGCCTTTTGTGCAGCTGTATTACCGCTTGAGCCAACCACAATATCAGGCCAACAAGTGAAGCCAGCCACGCAAGGTGTTTGGTAACCGGGTGGCCGGCTCTGCTATTTACTCTGTTATTTGCTCAGGTAGCAGCCCAGCTATCAGCTCAGCCAGCGTCCCAGTGAGGTCTTCACCCACAGGAAATTCATCAGCTTTTTCATACCCTCCACACTTTTCGCGCTATAGGGATAGCCGTTCTGCATCTTGCCGCCAAAGCGGTCGATGACGATCGGCATTTCGTGGCAGTAACCGCGCAGTCCTTTTTTGCCGTTGACCTGGCCAACGCCGGAGTTTTTGCGACCGCCAAAAGGTGCGGCGGGGATGCCGTAGCTCACCGCCATATCATTGACACTGCAGGCACCGGTATCGATAGCACTGGCGATGCGGTAGCCTTTTTCCTTGTCCTTGGTCCAGACATTGCCGTTGAGCCCGAATTCGGAATCATTGGCCAATGCCAGCGCTTCGGCCTCGCTGTCCACTTTCTGGATACACAGGACTGGTCCAAATGTCTCCAGCAGCATGATATCCATGGTGTTGCTGACTTCGGTGATGACCGTGGGTTCGTAGTACAGGCCCGGCAGATCCGGGTTGCGTCGCCCACCCAGCAGGATGTTGGCGCCCTTGGCGCGGGCGTCTTCGACGTGCGCTTCGATGATGGCCATCTGGCGGTCCCAGAACACCGCGCCGATATCCTCGTCCCAGCCGTGCTGTGGGCCCTGGCGCAGGCCCTTGCCTTTTTCCAGCACGAGACGCAGGAACTCGTCGTAGACCTCTTTCACCACATAGATACGCTCAGTGCCGCAGCAGTAGTGTCCGGTATTCATACAGGACCCAACCCAGGCGCCGTCTGCGGCCCGGTCCAGGTCGGCATCCGCGCAGACGATCATCGCGTCATTGCCGCCCAACTCCAGCGTGCAGGGGATTAATTGGCTGGCACAGGCCTCGGCAACATTGCGCCCGGTGGCAACCGAACCAGTGAATGAGACCTTGTCTACGCCGCCGCGCACAATCGCCGCGCCGGTTTCGCCATCGCCCAGCAGCACTTGCAGTACGCCCTCAGGCAGCCCGGCCTGACGGAAAATATCTTCGGCCAGTTTGGCGGAGTAGGGGGTCACTTCGGAACCCTTGGCCACCACCGTGTTCCCGGCCAGCATCGCCTGTGTTGCCTGATTCATCAGCAGCACGAACGGGCCGTTCCACGGCGTGATCAGGCCGACAACGCCCAGTGGCTTGTACAGGATACGCAGTTGCTTCATCAGCCCGAGAATGCCGTGCACCTTACGCTTGCGCGGCTTGAGAAACTTCTCCGCATTTTTCGCGTAGTAGCACAGCTGATCGGCCACCGAGAACACTTCCATGCTCATCGCATCGGTGGGGGCCTTGCCCGTCTCGCGGACCACGGTATCAATGACTTCATCCTGACGCTCCAGCAGCACCTTGAGCGCGCGCTCAACGATGGCAGCGCGGTCCTTTATCGGTGTTGCCGCCCACGCAGGCTGTGCCGCTCTGGCCTTGGAGATCGCTGCCGCGACGTCTTCAGTATTGGCGCAGATCAGCTCTCCAATGGGCTCCAGTGTGACAGGGCTGCGCAGTTGCAGGTGGCGGCGAGAGTCATTGGATTCAATCGGTTCATAGATAGACATGGCGTCCTCCTCAGATTATGTGGTTAAACTAATGATCATTAGTTTAGGTGTCAATGTCTTTTACCGGCGGTGAAGACGGATAAAAAAATAATCGTGCAGCGGTAATACAGCTTGTACCACTCAGTCTCTTCAGTTGTTGCCATTACAACGCAGGTCGAATGTGGAATAATGCGCCGCGTTGAAACCTAACCCTATATTGAGCACTTGCCGGTGTCGCCAACACTATTACTGATCGTCTACTGCCTTGCCATCGCCGGCTTCTCGCTGTTGGGGGGGCTGCTGCCCAGCATGATAAGGATGACGCACACCCGCACCCAGGTGGTGATGAGTCTGGTCTCGGGGTTGATGCTCGGCGTGGCGTTCTATCATCTGTTGCCCCACAGTGCCGCGTTGGCGAGCGAATCCGGAGGCGTGGATACCACTGTCTGGTGGTTGATGATCGGTTTGATCGTGATGCTGTTGCTTTTGCGTGTCTTTCATTTTCACCAACACGATTTCAGCGAAGAGGCAGGTGCACAGCACGAGCAGGCGACAGATCACCACCATACGCCGGCACACGATCACAATCACAGTCACAGCCACGATCAACCGGTCCATGGCCTGAGTTGGGTGGGGCTGGCATTGGGATTGGCGGTGCACACTCTGATTGACGGGGTTGCTCTTGGCGCGGTGATGCATGCGGGGAGCCACGCCAGCGGTGTATTGGGTATTGGTGTATTTCTGGCGATCTTTCTGCACAAACCGCTGGATGCGATGTCTATCGTCACGGTTATGCAGGCCGGCGGCTGGAGCAAGGGTGCGAGGGCGACGACTAACCTGGTATTTGCGCTGATGTGTCCGTTGGGAGCGATGCTGTTTTTCTTTGGTGTCGACGTCGTGGCGGCGGGTCGCGATCATCTGGTGGCCGTGGCACTGGCATTTTCAGCCGGGGCTTTTATCTGTATCGCATTGAGTGATCTGCTGCCCGAGGTCCACTTTCACAGTCACGATCGCGGCAAACTGACGCTGGCGTTTCTTCTGGGCATTGCGTTAGCCTACGCGATAGGTAGCGTGGAGCCCGCGGGTATTCATATGGCGCCACATTGAGGACAGGAGAGCGGTAATGGTTAAACGCATAATTTATCCACCAATCTGGCTGTTATTTGGCCTGATCGCCATCTTCGCCAGCAATGAGTACTTTCCCGGCCCGCGTTTTTTAAGCCTTACCTGGCAGATTGTGGGCGGTATTCTTATTGTGATCGGCCTTGGCCTGTTGGTCATTGCAAACGGTCTGTTCACGCGAGCGGGAACGGGGGTGATACCGTTTCGCAATGTGTCTGCCCTGGTGACAGAGGGCATATACCGCTATACACGAAACCCCATGTATCTGGGCATGTTGGCGGTGTTGTTGGGATGCGCACTGACAGTGGGTGCGACGTTTGCCCTGCTGGTTCCGCCGGTATTTGCGGTAATTATTGAACTGCGTTTTATTCGCCCGGAAGAGGCGATGTTGCGTGAAATATTCCCGCAAGACTACCCGGCCTATTGTGAGCGAGTAAGGCGTTGGCTATAGTCGGGAAAGCGACTACCCTGTAAGTAGTGCCCAGTGTCGCTGATGTAGCGGGGCACAGGAACGTTGACTCAACCACTTGGGAGTACCTATGAATAAAAATATTGTAGCGGGCATGTGTCTTTTGGGACTGTCCAGTTTCGCGCTGGCGGCAGATACTGACCCCAACCAGTGTCTGGAATGTCACGAACCGATTGAGGATTGGGCTGGAATGACGGTCGACGAGATCATCGTGGATGCCAAGGACCCTGAGAACAAACGCCATGAGGCCAATCAGGCGCTCACGGATGATGAACTGCGTCTGATGATCGCCAGGCTGATTCCGCTGGATGACGACAGCTGAGTCCTTTCCAATACGATCCTGGCCTGTCCGGCTGACGCCGGCCAGGTCAAACCCAAAGCCAAGAAAAGCCAAGAAAAGCCCAACTTAAGCCTTATCCATCCATCCTGTCAGGTGTTCTTTGGCGATATTTGCCAAGGCCTCGATATGGTCTGACGAGCTGTTCAGACAGGGTATGTACTGGTACTGCTCGCCGCCAGCTGCGAGAAAATAATCCCGGTTTTCCACTGCCAGTTCTTCCAGTGTTTCCAGACAGTCCGAGGCGAACCCCGGCGCGATAATCTGCACCGTTTTTACACCTTGCTCAGGTAGTTCCTTAAGCACCGCATCGGTGTAGGGCTTCAGCCATTCCTCTCGGCCAAACCGCGATTGAAACGTGGTCTTGTACGCCTCCTCAGTTAACCCCAACTCAGCCGCAACCAGGCGCGAGGTTTTCAGGCATTCACAGTGATAGGGGTCACCCGCATCGAGATAGCGCTGTGGCACACCGTGATAAGAAAACACGAGGATGTCGGCGCTGCCATGCGCTGCGCGGTACGCCCGAACGCTGTTGGCAATTGCCCTGATATACGCGGGGTGATCGTGATAGTGATTGATCATGCGCAACTCGGGCAGCCAGCGTCGATGTGTGAAATCGGCCGCCAGGGCATCGAAGGTGGAGCCAGTCGTCGAACAGCTGTACTGGGGATACAGCGGCAGCACCAACAACTTGCGCACCCCGCGCTCTGACATACTCTGCAGGACATCGGGAATGGACGGTGTGCCATAGCGCATCGCAAACTCTACGATGACCTGGTCTCCATAGTCGCGACTCATGGCCTGGCGTAAACCATCTGCCTGATCCTGAGTGTGAAACAGCAGTGGAGAGCCCCGCTCGGTCCAGACGCTGCGATAGGATTTGGCAGAACGTCCGGGGCGAATATTCAGGATTACCCCATTTAGAATAAACCACCACAACAGGCGGGGTATCTCTACGACTCGCGGGTCGGACAGGAACTCTTTCAGAAAAACGCGCAGTGCTTTGCGCTGTGGTGCCTGTGGAGTGCCCAGATTGGTCAGCAGAATCCCAGTGCGTTCAGGCTGCTCGTGGTCGAAGTTGTCTGTGCCAATATATTTCATGCGGGGACGATATACGTTTGCCAATGCAATGCCAAGTGGAGAGGTTATACGTCGCCGCTACTGATGCAGACTTCGCAGGCGGAAATGACAGCCGGTACCTGAATCCTCGGCCCCTGCAATGGTCAGGTGGCGGCTGGATTCAGGTAGGTACTTGATGGTGTCACAAGCCCTGTTGTCAGGGGATATCGTGTACCTCAGTGACATCGGCATCGCGGCCCGCACCGTGGCAGACATTGCAGGTCTCCACGACTGTACCGGCGTCAATTGCCGCCTGTGTGGTACTGAAGCTGCCGCCCTGCAAGGTCATGTGTGACACGGCTTGTGTATCGTCGTGGCAGCTCGAACACACCGCTGTGACCGGTGTCACGACCGTGTCGTCGACCGGGCTTTGCAGATCGGCGCCGGTGTTGATCGCAGTCCCCAGCACTCCGTTGGGTAACGGCAGGGTGTAGCCATCATCCGTGTGACAGGCTGTGCAATTTGCCAGATTACCCGGGTACTGCACATGCTCCTCGTCATAGACATAGGTGCTGAAGCCGCGAAAACCAACAATCTGCAGCGGGTTTTCCCGTATGCCGGCAGCGTGGATGCCGTGCACCATGGTTTTGAAGTCCAGAGATTCCTCGGTCTTGCCATCCGTGGGAGGTGTGGATGCTATTGCCCTCACCCCGCGGTCGGTGTTGCGCGGGTTATGACAGGTGACACAGCTGTTGATGTCGTCTGTACGGTTGCTGCCGTGCAGGCTGAGTACCTGGTGGCAGGACAGGCAGTTATCCAGTTCAACCGACGTGCGCCGCGGTACTGCTATGCCGTCCGGTTCATTGATAGAAAAGAATGAATGGACATTGGTTAGCGGTACCTGCGACGGCGCATCGCCGGGCTCCAACGCGATCGACAAACGACCCTCGACCACGGCCGCACCACTGCCAGTGGCAGGAATGAAAGGCCGCTCACTGCCATCGGGTATGGCCACCGGCATGGTGACACTGAAGCTGCCATCGCCGTTGGCGGTAGCGCTGGACAGCGCGCTGGCAGAGACGGAATTGGCGTTGTCTTCTTCGTTACCTGTGTTGGTGTAATCACTGGTGCTCCAGGCAGTTCGCACATTGATCGAGGCACCACTGAATACCGGGTCGGTGAGGATGTCGTAATCCTGGCCGGTCTCCGGGTTGCTGATTTTGAAGCTCACCACAGGGTTTTCACCGGGCATACTGCTGTCAACGGTAAGCACCTCTGCCATGAATTTCTTGCTGGCCGCTACTGAGAGTATGGCGTGGCTGTCCGCAATGCTGCCGGCAATGCCCCCGGTGGAGTGGCAACTGTCACAGTTGCTGTCATCCGGCTGGCCGCCGGCATGCCGGGAAAAATCGACATCGTCATGGCAGCTGCCACAGGCGGCAGCGGTGGCGTAGAGCGACCAGTTGTCACCCTGGGATGTCTCCGTTAACGCGTAGTCCAGATCAGCACCGGTGGCGGAGCCGACATGGCAGTTCACGCAGTTGCGAATATCCTGCGGGAAGTGCACATCGGAATAATCGTGTGGCGAGTTGCGAAAGCCATAAATGACATACGGTTCGCCCATCTCCACGCTGGGCAGGTCTGCACCGCGGTGGATTTTGTGAATCATTACTTTGAAATCAACCGTATTGGTGCTGTCGGGATCAACGGAGCCAGCGTTGTGGCAGGTCACGCAATATTTAACTTCCTGGCGTCCGCCGCCGTGTATTGCCAAAGGATCGTGACAGCGGTTGCAGTTGGCTGTAGCGGCAATATCCATATTGAAGATGCCATCGGTCGCCCCGCTGGCCGGTATCCAGTCGTGTGAGGGATTGGCTTTGCCGGGGGCGTTGTCAAACTGGATCGCCACGCGGTGGGTCAGGTTCGCTTTGTAGCTGAGATCCAATCCTTCAACCTGCGCTTGCGCCAGCACGTCTGCGGGCAGGTTGGTGAGGCTGGTCGCGTAGCGATAGCT
Organism: Halioglobus japonicus; assembly: GCA_902705825.1. GTDB lineage: Bacteria > Pseudomonadota > Gammaproteobacteria > Pseudomonadales > Halieaceae > Marimicrobium. The sequence continues at coordinate 337,077 of CACSIL010000050.1, forward strand.
GTACATGCCGTCACCGAGGTTGGTGAACTCGCCGTCGTTTTCGTAGGTGCCCTGCAACTGTGGCACTGTGCCGATGCCCACCTGAGGCTCTGCGACTGTATTGATATAGGATTGCCAGGTGCCGGTCGAACTGCCCAGCGGACTTGTTTCAAGTTTGGAGATGACAAAGCGCACGTCTTCACCAGTCAGGTCAGTGATCGCGATATTATTGGCGTCACTTAACTGGAACTGAATCACCGCCTGCATATCGGTGTTCAGGGTCGCATCTGTGATGTACGCATTCAACACCTCTGCTTGCGCATAGGGATTCGGCGAGGGCGTGGGTGGAATAGGCGTTGGTGGTACTGGCTGATTAGGGGGTGCCGGGCCCGGCTCCACGCCGGAGGCACTGTTGCCTCCGCCACCGCCACAGGCGACGAGCAGACCGACCAGCCCCGCCAATATCCAGGTGCGTGCAAATGTGTGCATTGTCTTCCTCTCCCGGCGCTACTGCCAGCTGTAAATAACGGATGCGCCTATATAGTGAATATCTTCATCCGGATTGCTCTGCCCAAAAGTCAGCACTTTTGCGATGGTGTCTGCCTGCACACCCTCCCAGGCCCAATCATCGGATTTAAATGTGTAGTACTGGTAGTCCAGTTGCAGTGACAGGTTGTCCTGCAGATGCCATATGCCACTGGCCTGTACGTGATGCATGGTGGTGTTCACATCGGGCAGGTCAGAGGCTGTAATGGTGCCGCCAGGTTGTGTTGAGACATCCTGCTTGGCCTGGGTGTCGACATAGCTGTAATCCAGCTTCAGCTGCACATCGGGTGCCACCTGCCACTCAAGGTTGGCCCCCAGAGTGATACTGTTATCGGTGCTGTTGATATCCCAATCCTGGTTTGGGTCGCTGGCCTGTGGCAGCGGGGGGTAGATCGCAAAGGCATCTTTTTCCGCTCCGCCGCGAAACGCGCGGCTACTCTGGTCGGCTTCATAGCGGTCGTAGCCGGTATAGATGCTTCCGAACAGTTGGTCAGACAGCGCGTAACTGGCGCTGAAATGCGCGCGATACCACTTCGAGCTGGTCAGACCCAGAGCGCTTTTGTTGTAGTCATCGTCCTGCCATTGCACATTAAGGTTCAGGTTCCAGCGCGTTGTGGGCAGGTAGTTAAAGTCGGCACCGCTTTCCCAACGCTCGCGATTCGCCATGTAATACTTCATCAGCAGCGGGTGATTGATATAGCGCTGGTTGTCAGGCGTGGCGTTGATCAACTGTGTGTCCAGCAGTGCGTAGTAATCCTGTGCCCACTCGTAGGTAGAGGCGGCCCGGTCGGCGTACCCGACGTGCACGCTGCTGCTGAAATTGGACCACGGCTTGATACGGTAGCTGAGCGTGTAGCGATCTTCCTCGGTTTTTTCGACTTCGGAGTTACGTCGTTTCACTTCCTCGTATGCGTATTCAAAACCTAACTTACTGCGCAGTGGCAGGCGATAACTGGCTTCTATGCCACCTGTTTGAGAGGTGTAATCGTGATCGGTGTTATAGACCGTTTGCGGTGAGGCTGGTTGGTTGCTGCCGTCGCCACGTACATAGAGATAGCCGTTTCTATCGGTGTTGTAATCCCTGTCGCGCAACCTATAAAACAGCTCGGCCTGTAATTTGGGTAACGGGTTCAGCAGCAGGCGCAGATTAGCGGTACTGATGTCGACCTCGCCGTTAAAGTCGCTGCTGGGCTCTGGCACGGTGACCAGCAGAGCCTCATTAACAGTGTATGGCGCGTAATTCTGGTTCTGGGCGGCGCGGGCGTAGCTGCCATCAAATTGCAGCCGCACCTTCGATGAGAACAGGTAGTGGCCGATCAGGCGGCCACTGGTCTGGTCATTGTCGGGAGCCAGCCCCATGCCGCCGGTACCATTGGGGTACATCACGTCAGTGCCGAAGGCATTGTAGGGGTTCTGCCACACCAGCAGGTCGTCATCATTATCAAATTTTGAGTACGCTAACTGCCCGGTGAGATGAAGTTGCTCACCGCTGTAAGCCAGACTGATATCGAATTCGGTGGTCGCGTAATCAATCGGTGAGCGCAGCAGCACGGTGTCGGCTCCCGAACCGTCAATATAGATGGCTGCCCCCGTATCCCCATGCCCCTTTTTTTCTTCATAGGACAGGTTGCTGCTCAGGCGCCAACGCTCATTGAGTTGGGTATCCAAGCCGACAAATATCTTATCGCGATTGATAACGCGGTCGAAGTCGCGCATTGAATCGTTGAGGGTGGAGAACTCGGTTGTGGTTTGGCCACTCACCCAGTTCCCCGGCAAATACTGTGTTACGTTGCCACTAAAAGGCGTCTGGCCACTGTCGTTACGTACCTGCTGTTGTGAGTCAAAGCCCACGGTGAGTCGCAGGCGGTCGGCATTCCCCCAGACCAGTTCGCCCTCTCGCGTATCCAGGCCCAGGTTCGTCATGGAGAGTTGCCAGTAGTTGTCTCCATTTTGGAAATCCTGCCACTGCAGGTCGGCGATGGCGGTCACACCCTGCTTGCTGAGACCGTTGTACTCGCCGAACATATAATTGTCCTGGCTGGTATAGCCCAGACCGACACGGGCACTATTTTGGGATGCGCTGGAACTGGTATCGAATGAGGGGCGATTCTGCAGTGCCAGTGGTGTATCGGAAACCGTTTCATCACCGCTGGACTCATCTGCACTGACCAGCGGGACACAGCTCACTAGCGCCAGAATGGAGGCCACGCTTATCGGGATTCTCTGGCGCCGTCGGATGCTCATCGTGTCAGTCGCGCGCCGGAAGGGTGATTGGAGCCATGCACCTGGCTGTGACAGTTCATGCAGTTCTTGCCCAGTATATTCTGGCTGGATGTACCACCGGACAGGCTCTCGCTGCCATACGGGACACTCGGGTGAAAGGCGGCGGCATGACACTGCTGGCAGAGCGCCGGGCCTCTGGCATTCAGCAGTGGCTCATTGACGGAGCCGTGGGGTCTATGGCACAGGGCACAATCTTCCGCAGCCGGCGGATGTTCCCATAAAAAGGGGCCGCGCTTGTCCTGGTGGCAGCTGAAGCAGTTATCGTTGAGCGTAACCTGGTGCAGGTCTGCTTCGCCTGTGCCACCGTGGGGGTTGTGGCAGTCAACACAGGCAGTTTTACGCTCGACAATAGGGTGGCGCGAGGGCAGGTGCAGCTCGGCGCGAACCTGCGTATGGCAGTTCAGGCACAGCTGCTGAGAAGCTTCGCCGCCAATGGTTTGCGTGTCGGGTTGGTGTGCGCTGTGACAATCGTTACAGGTTAGATCTTCCTGTTGGTGTGCACTGCCCGTCCACAGCAACAGGTCTTCATTGTCATGGCAGCCCTGACAACTGGCGTTGCGGGTGTTGGCGTCGGAGGGCCACTGCGGGCCAAAGCTGATATCCGGTGGTGCCTTTTTGCCTCTGCGATCATGGGCTTCGCTGGGACCGTGGCAGGCCGTGCAGCTGGTAGCGCCACCTCCGAGCAGTGTGCCGTGGACTGTACCGAATATTGAGTGGACAGAAGAATCGGCTTCCGCCTTATGGCAATCCAGGCACCCCGGTTCTTCCTCTGCAGCAACAGCACTGTGTAGAACACTGTGCAGAAGCAGCGCAGCACATACACCAAGTAGCGTTTTGAGTTTGGTTGCAGTCATGCCTGACCCACGTTGTGTTTTATTTGGTATTTCACAGCCCGGGTCGAAAACCCCTTGCTGGACATTATCTGGCACACTCTGGCTGTGCAATTGGCGGTCTGTCACCGTTTTGTCGTTATTACAATGTATTCACACTCAGTTAGACCATCCCAGTATCGTGCATCTGAACCGGACTTAACACACGGCAGAGGCTGTCTTAGCGATGCTTGTTGATCCAGATCAATATTCCTCCTCAAACAGGAGTGGGCTAGTCCTGGGGGTGTGCAATGCCCGCATGACAGTCGATACAGGTTTTGTCCTGCATGCGCTTGGGCTGATGAAAGCGCTGTGCCATTTTCGATTGTAGATCACTGCGCATGTGCTCCGTCTTGTGGCAGTTACGGCACTCCTGCGAGTCATTGGCCTGCAATCGCGCAATTTCCCGCGCTTTCATTACCGGCGTATGGGCGGCATATTTTTCGGGTGTATCGATCACGCCGGTTATCGTGCCCCAGACTTCCCTGGCGGCTTCCACCTTGCGAATCATTTTCGGGACAAACTCTTTTGGCACGTGACAGTCGGAACAAGTGGCCTGCACACCATAGGCGTTGCTGTAATGCGCGGTTTCCTGCAACTGGGCATACGGGTGTGCCTTCATCTCGTGGCAGCTGATACAAAACTCTTCCGTGCTGGTGGCATGTAATGTGGTATCGAATGCAATGACTGCAACGACACCCAGTAAGCCGCCTATCACCAAAAGCGCAAGAACGGAATAAGAAGTGGAGGGACGTAGCAGCTTACCCAGCCACCCCGATCGCTTGTTTGTGTCCATTACCAACTCGTACTCTAATTTCTATTCTTTACTGTAGTCGAGTTGCTGATCCACCGCCAGTTCAGGTTGCTGATCCATGTCAATGAAGCAGTGTATCCAGTAATACGCCCGCCAGAAAAAGACTGGTAAACCTGCGTGTATGGCTGAAGGCGTGCGCGGAGAACCACAGTGGCCATACCGAAGCGGGGTAGGTTGCCGGCGGTGTGGCGGGTTTGGCTTGTGCAAAAACCCTAAACAGGCGAGGCAGCGCAGGCAGGTTAATAAAGACCACTAGCAGGGTGAAACTGAAGCTGCTGAACACCACCAGCAGGAGACATAACAGGTACTGGGCGCAAATCATTGCGAGAGTGGCATGGCGCGCACGGCGTTCGCCAATAATAACCGGCAGGGTATGGACGCCTTTGCTCAGGTCAGCTTCCAATTTATCCGTATGCTTACCAAAAAGTACCGTGGTTGGTCCCAGCGCGAAAACGAGGCTGAGCCAGGCGACATCCCAGCTCCACTGGCCCGCCAGTACATAGTAAGTGCCGCCGACCATCAGAGGGCCCCATACCAGGAGTACAGCCGGTTCTCCCAGTCCGTAGTATTTCAGCGGCCAGGTGTAAAACAATACGAAGAAGGCGCCGGCGAGCATCAGATCCAGCGTCAGACCACTGCGCTGGAAGACTAGCCAGGCACCCAGAGCCAGTGCTATGCCCGCCGTTATACCCAGGTAACGCCAGAACTGACGCTCGCTCATCAGCCCATCTTCCAGCACATGCACGCCATACTGGTTGCGGTAGTAGTTGTCTTTGTCGATACCGCGACGAGAATCGGTGTAGTCGTTCAGAAGGTTATTGGTCGCGTGTGCAAACACCAGGCCCAGCACAGTGGTGAGCCATAGTTGCCAGTGAAAAACCCCTGCGCGCCAGGCCATCAGGCCGCCCAGTGCCGCCGCGGTGAAGGTCATAAAGAGAACGGAGGCGCGGCAGGCAATCAACCACTTTGCTACGGGGTCCAGTGCTTGCCATTCACTGTGCGACAGCTTGGGCATCTGGTCCAGAGCGCGGCCCCACATTTTCACGTCTATCATTGCGTATCGGATGTCCTGAAATTCTGCCAGTTACTTTCGGGGAAAATGTGATCAAAGTAAACAGCGCGCTTGAGGGTCACTGTACCCGGTGCAACTTGAAACCCGCTCTCGAGCGCTGCCTCTACTCATGCCCTCGCTTCACTGAGGTTGTGTACGTGTGCGTTGACGCTGGTTTCACGTTACAGGCGCAGCATCCTATATAGCCGAATACCGTGGGAGGGAAATCATTGCTGATTCGCTCGCTGATCTAATGCATTATTCAACTATGACACAACGGGACGTACAAAGGAGTAGACACTATGACACTATCGTATCTGGCAAAAACCGCGGCGTTGCTAGCGATATGGATCGGTACTTTAGCGGCTCAGGCAGCACAGCCGCTCGCCAAAGCTGATGTAGAGGCGGCGCTGAACGCAGCCTATACCAAATACAAGGATCTGAGCGAAGGCGCCAACGCGGACTATATTCCAGCCCTGGCAAAGGTGGACTCTGCCATCTATGGCATCGCGCTGGTGACTCCACAGGGCGATATTTATACAGCCGGTGACGTGAGTTCTGAGGTGTCCATCCAGTCAATTTCCAAGGTTTTTACGCTGGCCCTGGTGATGGATGAGCAGGGCCCTGAGGCTATTTTTAATAATATGGGAGTGGATGCCACGGGGCAGGTATTCAATTCGATAGTCGCGATAGAGCAGCACAAGGGCGCCGAGATGAACCCGCTGGTGAACGCGGGTGCCATCACCGCCACCAGTATGGTGTCCGGCGACTCACGCGCTCAGATCTGGAATAAGATACTCAATTACTACAATGCGTTTGCCGGACGTGAGCTGTCGGTCAATAAAGAGGTTTTCGAGTCAGAGGCGGCGACTAACCAGCGCAACCAGGCCATAGCCGAACTCATGTATGCCTATGGCCACATCAAGAGCAATCCCGATCAGGCAACGGATATCTACACAGAGCAGTGTTCCGTCAATGTGAATGTCCGCGACCTGGCCATTATGGCCGCTACACTGGCTGATGGCGGCCGCAATCCGGTTACCAAAAAGCAGGTAATGAAGAATGAGAATGTCTCCGAGGTGCTTGCGGTAATGGCGACTGCGGGGCTTTATGATGATTCCGGGAAGTGGCTCTACCTCACTGGCTTGCCCGCCAAAAGTGGTGTCGGTGGCGGCATCATCGCTGTTTCACCCGGCCGCTTTGGCATCGCTGTGATATCACCGCCGCTGGATGCCGCCGGAAATAGCGTGCGCGCGCAGAAAGCTATCGCAGATATATCCAATGCCCTGGGTGGGAATCCCTACGCTGTAGAGCCAGCGATGTGACAAGTGTGAATGGAATGAGTCAGTTCAACAAAGGAGCGGCAAATGACCGGGTTTAGAAAAGCACTTCTGCCAGCGGTCATTGTTTGTGCCACCTTCGGTGTCCCGTCTGTCGCGGCCACCGATGCAGAGCGAATCGCTGCGCTGGAAGCGCAGTTGGCCAAGCAGCGCGAGATGATGGCGCAACAACAGCGCATGATGGAAAAGATGGATGCCGAATTGCAGCAACTGAAAATGGCAAGCCGGGCAGCTGTGCCGGTAGCTGCAACAGTGCCTACAGCTGTAAAAGTGCCGTCAGCAGATGAGGGTATGGCCGAGCCTTTCGGTGCTCCCGAACAGAGCAGTGGTGAGGCACCGGCTGTGGCGGCAAGCGGTGCGTCTACTGCCGCTAAATTCACCGTGAAGGTGTATGGCTTTGCGATGGCAGATGCGATTTATGACTTTAAGCATGTAGCCCCCGACTGGGCAGATACTCTGCGGGTTACAACCATTCCCACCCAGGGTGGAGCCTACGGCAATGACGGTGACTTTGTTTTTAGTGTGCGCCAGTCACGCCTGGGTGTCAGTGGGGGTTATGGTGATGACATCACGTACAAACTCGAGGGTGAATTATTTGGTGTGGGTTCCGATCAGGGGCAGACCACGCTGCGCGTGCGCCACGCCTGGGCGACGTATAAAAACTTTGGTATGGGTCAGACCTGGTCCAATTTCATGGATATCGACATCTTCCCCAACACCATCGATTACTGGGGGCCATCGGGGATGGTGTTCTACCGCAATAAACAAGCTCGCTATACCTTTGCGATAGGTGAGGATGATATTTCAGTGAGTCTGGAGCAACCCGATACCGCTCTGAGTGTGGGAGAGTTTCGGGATGTAGACAATTGCGATTTGCCTAACCCTTCGCCCCAGTGTGAATCGGTGGACTCCACTGCTGAGCAGGTTTATCAGGCATACAACAATGTTCCCGACCTGGCTTTGCGCTACCGGGACAACGGCGATTTCGGGCACTATCAAGTCGCAGGTATCGTGCGTAAGCTCGGTTTTGAAAGGCTGGACAATGGTGCCAAAGACTATGAAATCGGTTGGGGGGTGAATGCCAGTGCCGGACTGAGAACCGTCGGCAGAGATATGCTGAAGTTGCAGCTAGCTTATGGCGAGGGCATAGGCAATTACATGAATGACGGTGGCCTCGACATCGCGCCCGATTCGGTAGATATCACCCAGGCCGGAGCCGAAACTGTCCCCATTCTCGGTATCAGCACCTATTACGATCACTACTGGAACGATCAGTGGTCGACCTCTGTCGGCTATTCGATGATTGATCTGGACACTACCGACGGACAGGAATCGACCGAATTCCGGCGCGGACAGATTGCGCAGATCAACCTGCTTCACTATCCGGCGGAGCACGTGATGATGGGTACTGAATTCATCTGGGGCCAACGAGAGGATATCTCGGGCAATACCGGCACGGATTACCGCATCCAGTTCAGCCTGAAAGTTGATTTTGACACCGGTGATTTAATGCGGTGACGATACGCCTGCTGCGTTGATTGCCCCCGTCAATTGCAGAGAACGGCCCCGTTCCCGAGTGCATTTTCTGCAGTAGCCAGAAGGCTCACACTTCTCCTGCTCGGCGCGCTTTCATCACACCGCGAATCGCAGCGAGCAGTTCGTCCCGAGTAGAGGGTTTTTGTAGATAGCTGGACGCGCCTGCTGCGGCCATTTGTGGCTTCATGTCATCTCTGGCATGGCTCGAATGGCCAATGATTTTGATGCCGGGAAACTGCGAGGAGATACGCCGGGTTGCCTCAATACCGTCCAAAAGTGGCATATTTGCATCCATCAGGATGACATCTGGCCTCAGTATGCCGGCCTTTGCCACAGCATCGAGCCCGTCGACAGCGGTGTCCAGCACATGGAAATCCTCAATCGGTTGCAGCGTCTGTATTAGTGCGTCGCGCGTTATCGCCTGATCATCGGCGATCAGTATGCGGATAGTGCCGCCAGTGGAAAGCTCCGCTATAGACACTGACTGTGATGTGTCATCTGTGGTCGGTGGTGCATGCGGGTGCAGACCCTCTGTCGCAGACAGTGGAATCAACAGCGTAGTGCGGGTGCCGGCACCGGGGGCACTGCAGATGTCGAGTGAACCATTCAGCGGAATCAGTTGTTCCTGGATACTGAGCAGGCCGTACGACTGGCGCTGCAGGACGTCTGCGATGTCGAATCCCATGCCGTTATCGGACACGGTAACGGTAAGTTTCTGGTCAGTCAGGTCGACGCTCACATCCGCTTTGCGTACACCCGAATGCCTGCTCACGTTGAACAACAGTTCGCGGACCGCTCGAAACAGCAGACTGCTGACATCGCCAGACATGGGGGTCGCCGGCAAGGTACCGCTCACGACTACCTCAAGATGATGGTTGTCCTCCATCCAGCGCGCCAACCACCGCAATGCCGTAACGAACCCCTGTCCGTAGAGAATAGGCGGGGCGAGTTCCATAGTGAGTGATTGTGTACCTTCCAGAGCCTGCTCGAGTATCTCTACGATCTGTTGGCTAACCTCACTGGTATTTGCACCGTGCAGACCTTCAGCCAGCATTTCAGTTTTTATCTTTGCCGCTGCCAGTAGCTGCTGTTGGTTGTCGTGAAGTACTCGCGCGATACGCTTTCGCTCTTCTTCTTCTGCTTGTGTCAGTTTTCTGGCCAGTGCGCGGAACTGGATATTTCGCTGCAGCAGTTCACTGCAGGCCTTTTCCAGTTCTTCTGTGCGCTGTACAACCCGGCTCTCAAGGGTCTTGTTCAGATCGATTAGCGCCATCTCCATCTGCTTGCGCTGTGTAATATTGCGAGAGATGGCCTGCTCGAAATAGGTGTTGCCAAGCGTGAACGTGTTCAATGTAATTTCGACTATGACCTCGCTGCCGTCAGCATCCTCACTGTACCACTCGTATGTCTGGGGTGTTCCTGCGCGCGACGCCTGTACCATCTCCTGAAAGAACTCGCGTGAAGACTTCCCGCCCGGTTGAGTCGGTGGGAAGAACGAGAAGAGCGGCTTGGAGCACACCTCCTCTCGCGTGAAGCCATACAGTTCGAGTAACTGGTTGTTGCAATCAATGATCTGAAAATCCTTTACTATTGCAATGGCTTCGCCGGCGTTCTCAAATAGTGCGCGAAAGCGCACCTCGCTGTCGCGCAGTTCCGCTTTTATCTTTTCCTGTTGAGTGATATCCACCACAGTGGCAGCGTAGTACAGAATGCTGTTATCCGGTTCCCTTATCGCAAAGGGGTTCACGATGACCGGGAACTCTGTTCCATTTTTATGCATGAACGTCAGTTCAATCTGTTTGAGATCGCCGCGCAGAGTTCTGGCAAAGGCCGCTTCAATGCGATCGTGCTCGCGGGGAGGCCAGTACAGGTGTTTGGGGCTGGAGCCGATAAGCTCCTCGGCGGTAAATCCCGTCATTCGACACAGAGCGGGGTTCACGTCTACATGCACGCCTTGCAGGTCCACAATTGAAAAGCCATCCTGCATATACTGAAAAGACAGTTGTCTCAAATCGCGATTTGAAATTGTGTGCTCCTCCGTCGCTTCTTGCGGTGGAAACTGACTGCGTGACACATCGCTGGGGATGACAGGCGTTCCGTTGTTCCATGCCATTATTGTCCCTAGACGCGACAAAATCCATGCGCGGTGGCAATCCGTCTCCAACTATTGTATACCGTAAACTAATCTGCTTAAGAGATCTTTTTCATGCTGCCCGGCGGGATCGCCACCATGAAGTAGTTGTGCGCAGCGGCAGGCTTTGCCGCTGCGTCGGGCGCGCCAGTTGGCAGACGTGTTAGAGTCGCGGCTGTGGTGTAAGCACAGCGATGCGATAGGCATTGTCGTACGCAGTTATTGTTTGAATTTGACGCAAAGTCCCGGAGAAGATCATGCCCTACAAACGAATTTCGATTGACGAAGCGAAAGTACTGATAGAGTCAGGCTCAGTGACTATTGCCGATGTGAGGGCAGCCGATGCATACAGTGCCGGCTGTATCGAAAACGCCGTTCACATTCATCAGGAAACACTGGAAGAATTCGTGGCCAGTACCGCCAAAGACGCCCCGCTGATTCTCTACTGCTACCACGGTAATTCGAGCCAGAGCGCTGCAGATTATTTCTCAGAGCAGGGGTTTGAGGACGTGTACAGTGTTGATGGTGGCTACGAGGCCTGGCGTCAGAAATACTGATTCCACCCGGGCGGCACCGGCTTTCAGGTGCCGGGTTTTACCGTACCGCTTGATACTTTTGTGGATGCCCGCAGCCTTGGATCTGGGCGGTGTTCGCTACCCCTGCTTACCGTCCACCCTGGGGCGTGTCAGTACGGGGATATAGCGCACCAAAAACAATGAGAAAGCGATAATCCACAATACTGCCGATAGCTGCCAGGCGCGCAGCGTCAGTGCAATATCCAGCAGTGGCAAGCCCGCCCGCACGATGGCGGCGAGAAATACCAGTGCAAATGCACAGGAGAGATATACCGGTACTTCCATTGGACGTCCGGTGTGTCCCAGTGACACCCGCGACATCATCGCCAGAATCATCCCCCCAATACTGCCGATAGCCAGCAGGTGTATGACATTTTTGCTCGCGACGGCCTCGGCATTCACCAGAGCCAGGCCGAACATCGCCAGCGGGATGCACAGGTAGCTCAGGTGCATGGACCACAGCAGCGGTACGCCCAGCGTTTTCCAGCCCTGCCAGTGCGCCAGGCGAATAATGTGGATGATGCCTGCTGCGAGGCAGAATACGGACAGCGCCAGATTACCGTGCTGCAGCGGCCATAACACCATCATCAGCCCGATCAGGGCAGTGCTGCCGATGGCCAGGCTTTCGAACCACGTCGGCAGCGGTGAGATTTTCACGCCCAGCCGATTGCCCGTGAACAGAGGCGTTACGCGGCCACCGATAATCACCACCAGCACGGTGAGCATCCACACCGCGCCGTAATGCAGGCGCACACTGAGCAGTGGGTCTGCGGCGCTCCAGTAACTGGCGCTGCTGAGCAGCGCCAGTGCTAGCAGCACTGGCGGGAATAACATATTGCGCCACTGGCGTACCGCCCATACGCGTATGGTCAGTTCGTAGATCAATAGCCCGATAAAGAGCATCTCTGCCAGCCAGGCGATCACCAGCTGCTGGGGCAGTAACCACAGCGCCAGACGCGCGACCAGCCACAGCCCGAATAGCAATTGCAAGCGCCAACCGGTGGTGCCAGGCATGCCGGTCCAGGTCGCGACTGCCGAGAGCAGGAAACCGGCGACCACCGGCATGGCAAAACCGAATACCATCTCATGCGCGTGCCACCAGCCCGGAAACAGGCTGAAATTCCAGCTATGGGGTTGCCATATCCAATATAGCCAGCGGCACATGGCAAGCACGGCGAAGGCGCCTGCCAGTAGGAAACCCGCGCGAAATGCCAGCTGCCATACAGGTATAGGGCGGGCGGTGGTATCGGGCATACTCTTTTTCATACGATTTTCGCGCGCCTCGTGAGTTGTGTTGAGAGTACAACATGGCGCTATTTGGGAACAACTACAGCACAGCATGCCCCCTGCAGCGTGCGCCTGTCACCGTTGCCCAACTCGATGGCGCACTAGCGCATGCACTCGGCTGCACTCTCCATTAGTATGGGTGCCCGAAAATCATCTATCGTTGCGAGAACAAGCTATGTCCCTGGATTTCGACAGCGCACGCCTGCCCAACCCCAACCTGCGGGAAGAGCACCACGAGTGGCGCACGCAACTGCGCAAGTTTATCGATGCGGAAATCATGCCCTATGCCGATGATTGGGATGAGGACTGCCACATTCCTATTGAGCTGTGGCCAAAGGCGGCCGCTGTCGGTTTGCTCGGGTTGGGCTACCCTGAAGAGTTCGGAGGCACCAGCGAGGGCATTGATTCCTGGCATATGTGGGTCGCCAATGAAGAACTGGCGCGCATCGGCGCCGGCGGTATTCCCGCCAGCCTGATGGTCCACGGTATCGGATTACCTCCTGTTCTCAACTGGGGTTCGCAGGCATTGAAGGAGATGGTGGCGCCCCCGGTTCTGGCGGGCACCAAGCACATTGCTCTGGGTATCACCGAGCCCGGTGGTGGCTCCGATGTGGCGCAGTTGGCCACCACGGCTGTGCGCGATGGCGATCACTACATCGTCAATGGCTCCAAGACCTACATCACAGGCGGTATGCGCGCTAACTGGGTGTCCACGGCTGTGCGCACCGGTGGAGAGGGTGCCAGAGGGGTGTCGATGCTGTTGATTCCCACTGATGCGGAGGGTTTTAGCCGTACGCAACTGGACAAGAAGCAGGGCTGGTGGGCTTCCGATACCGCTACACTGTATTTTGATAATGTGCGGGTGCCGGCGAGCAATTTGATTGGCGAGGAAAATCAGGGCTTTCTCGTTATCATGACGAACTTCAACGCTGAGCGCATGGCGATGGCGGCGGGAATGGAGGCGCTGGGCCGCGTGTGCCTTGAAGAGGCTGTCGAGTGGGCGCGCGAGCGCAAGACCTTCGGCAAGCGTCTTGCGGACCACCAGGTGATCCGCCACAAAATAGCGCAGATGAAACAGAAACTGAATGCCACTCAGGCTTATATCCGTATATGCTTTGAAGCCATTGAGGCGGGCACTGCCAATCCGGGCGACATCGCGCTGTTGAAGGTGCAGGCCAGCGAGACTATGGAATTTTGCGCGCGCGAGGCGATGCAGATACTGGGCGGTATCGGCTATATGCGCGGCAGCAGGGTGGAACGGATTTATCGTGAGGTGCGGGTCAACGCCATCGGCGGTGGCTCTGAGGAAATCATGCGTGATCTGGCCGCGCGCCAGTACGGGGTGTAGATATGAAGTTATGGCATTGCAACAGCGCGCGCTCTCTGCGTCCGCTGTGGGCACTTGAGGAACTGGAACTGGATTACGAGGTGGAAATCCTGCCGTTCCCGCCGCGCCTGTTTCAGCGCGAGTATCTGGATGTGAACAGCCTCGGCACCGTGCCCTATTTTGTCGACGGTGACACACATATGACGGAATCGGTCGGCATCTGCCAGTATCTGGTGGATCGCTACCAGCGCTACGATTTCGGCCTGGAGCCGTCTCACCCGGAGTACGGTGCCTACCTGAACTGGCTGCACCATGCCGATGCCACACTGACGTTTCCGCAAACGATCTCCATGCGTTATTACTATCTTGAGCCCACGCCCGAGAAACAGGCAGTGGCTGACGATTACGCCAAGTGGTATATCTCGCGCCTGCGGCGCCTGGATGCCCACCTGGAATCGAACGATTACCTGGTCGATAACCGCTTCACTATCGCGGATATTGCCGTGAGTTACGCGCTGTATCTCGGCCAGCAGATACAGTTGGATACACGCTACAAGCCACAGACAGCGGCCTATCTCGATCGCATGATGGAAAGGCCTGCGTTTAAACGCGCCAATGAACAGGGTGAGCCTATGCAACTCCCCAGCAGGGATTAAAGACGATGAGTACCAGCGAAAAAGAATTAGCGGAGTTTCGGGCTGAGGTTGGCGCCTGGATGAAAGACAATAACCCGCCCGACCCCGGGTTTTTGCTGCCCCAGACGTTTATGGAAGTCGGGGATGAGCGGCAACTGGAGTTCCTGCGGGAGTGGCAGCACAAGGTGTGGGCTGCCGGTTATCTGGGTATGGCCTGGCCGAAGGAGTACGGCGGCCGTGGCGTCGACCCCGTGTTCCAGAGCATTGCCGACCAGGAGATGCGTCGCAATCGAGTGCCGATCTGCTTTAACGTGATCGGTCTGGGCTGGGCCGGCCCGCTGATCAACGATATCGGTACCGAACAGGAGAAAGCCCGATACCTCAAGGGGATACTCACCGCCGAGGATGTGTGGTGCCAGGGCTTTTCCGAGCCAGAGCACGGCTCCGACCTGGGTAATGCACAGACGCGCGCGGTGCGCGATGGCGATGAGTACATTATCAACGGCCAGAAAATCTGGACCACCATGGGTAACTTTGCCAAGTATATGATCCTGCTGGCGCGCACCAACCCGGATGCGCCGCGTAAATACGATGGCCTGTCCTTTTTCCTGTCACCTATGCAGCTACCCGGCATTGAGACGCGTCCCATCCGCAAGATCACCGGGGAATTCGGCTTCACGGAGACTTTCTTTACCGATGCTCGCATACCCGCTGGTTGCCTGATGGGTGAGGAGGGGCAGGGCTGGAAAATCGCCATGCAGACACTGCAGTATGAGCGCGGTGCTGCCTCCGGTGCCGCCGGTGGACAAGCCATGGTGCGGGTTACAGTAGACGACATGATTGATCAGCTCGAGGGTGTGAACCGCGATGGCGAACCGGTACTCAAGGATCCCGTGGTGCGCGACCAGTTGGTGCAGGCGATCATGGAGGAAAAAGCGATGATACTCGGTGACAGACGCGCTCGTGTTGCCGCGCTCACTACCGACTACCCCGGCTCGCTGCAGCTGTCGAACAAACTCAGGCTCACTGAGTTAACGCGGCGTATGCGGCAGTTGGCGATCAACCTGCAGGGCGCTGAAGGCGCTCTCTATGTCGGTGACGACGAGGCGCGTCAGGGCGGATTCTGGCAGCGCGCTTACTTCAACAGTTTTTCCGCGACCATAGGCGGCGGCACGAGTCAGGTGCAGGCCAATATTGTTGCCGAACACATTCTCGGTTTGCCGAAGTAGGGAGTATTTATGTCAGTCGTGGGAAATACCGCACTGCAGTTCAGTGAAGAGCAGGCCATGTTGCTGGATGTGGCACGGCAGTTTTGTCAGGATAAATCGCCTATCGCCAACGTGCGTGCGCAGTTGGATACCGAGACCGGGTTCGATGCCGCCCTGTGGGATGAGATGGTGTCATTGGGTTGGGCCGGCATTGCACTGCCCGAATCCTATGGCGGTTCGGGTATGGGTATTGCAACACTGGTACCGGTAGTTGAAGCGATGGGGCGCGCCATGCTGGGCACACCGCTGATCAGCAGTTCGCTCGCCGCGCAGTTGCTGTTGCGCAGCGGGAATACCGAGCAAAAAGAGAGGCTGTTGCCTGCCATTGCATCGGGCGCGCCGGCCACGCTGGCGCTACTGGAAGACGGTGATTGGGGCAATGAGGCGGTCAGCTTGACGCTGGATGACGGCGGCGTGTTGCGCGGCGTCAAGAAATATGTGCCCGATGCCACTGTGGCCAGCCTGTTTGTCGTTTCTGTGCAGCACCAGGGAGAGCTGGCTCTGGCGGTGGTGCGTTCGGATCAGCTGCCAGCGAATGCCATGCGTGCCAATACCCTGATAGACCAGACCAAGCGCTCTGCCAATGTCGATTTCAGCGGTGTTAAGGTCGATGAGAACAATGTCATTAAAGGTGCCGATGTTGGCCCTGCGCTGCGCGATGTCCGTTTGCTGGGTGCGCTGTTGGTGGCCGCCGAGGCGACAGGCTCGTCCGCCGCATGCCTGGATACCATTGTTGAGTATCTTAAAACCCGTAAGCAGTTCGGCAAGTTGATCGGCTCCTATCAGGCGCTGAAACACCCGACAGTGGATATTCTTACAGAGACGGATTCGGCGCGCTCGTTTGTCTACCATGGGGCTACGCTGGTGGGTGAAGACGCACTGGATACCGATGCGGAGATTGCCTGCCGTATGGCCAAGGCACAGGCCTGCCAGACGCTGTTGTACGCCGGTGACCGTGCTGTGCAGTTTCACGGCGGTATGGGCTTTACCTACGAGTGTGATGCGCAGCTGTATATCCGCCGTGCACAGTGGAGCCAGCAACAGTTTGGCGATGCCCAGCACCACCGCAAGCGCCTGGCCTCCCTACTGCTGGATTAAACCTGTCCCCGGGTGTTGGCGGCGCGAAATGTTGATTTATCTCGCTGCCGATGCCCCCTTCAATCGTATATAATGCCGCTTTACTTCCTCTCATAGCAGAAAAGCGTTTCCCATGGCAAAAAAACACAGGGGCTTGAAAAGTAGCGCCCTGCCTCGCACCCTCGCCATTTCACTCGCCGGGCTGCGCGCTGGCAGTGCGTTGGCCGTGGATGGCGTTGTGCAACGTGTAATGGGCCGCGGCCCGGAAGAGGACGATTCCGAGTTTGCGCGTCGGGAAGCGCGGCGTTTTGTGCAGGAGCTCGGCAAACTCAAGGGTACATACATCAAGATAGGCCAGATGCTGGCGCTGTTCGGTGCGCAGTTTCTGCCGCGGGTACTGGTCACTGCGCTGCGCGATTTGTCGGATCAGACCGAGCCGCTGCACTGGGATGCACTTGAATCTTCTGTGCGCGACAGTCTGGGTGAGCGCTATGCCGAGCTGGATATCGATCCGCAGGCGATAGCAGCTGCATCACTGGCACAGGTGCACCTCGCCAGAATTCGCGCAACCGGCGAATGGATTTGCCTGAAACTGCAGTACCCCGGTCTGGCACAGGTGATCGATTCAGATTTTGACGCAGTGGTGCGTATGTTGTTGCTGGCGCGCTGGGTGAAAGCGGGCCGAGAACTGGATGCCTGGCTGGAGTCCATGCGTGTTCATCTGCACAATGAAATCGATTACCGCCGGGAAGCGTCCAACACCCTTAAGATGAGTACATTGGTGGAAAAAGTGCAGGACGCCTCGGTCCGCTACCACGTGCCACAGTTGTATCCGCAGTACAGCACCGATTCCGTGCTCGCAATGGAATACATTGAGGGGTTTTCCGTGGCCGACCCGGACATGGCCAGGCTGTCGCTGGATCGACGCAATGCGCTGGCCAAGGGTATGTTGGAACTGTTCTTTTACGAGTTGTACGACTGGGGCCTGTTGCAGACGGATCCCAATTTTGGCAACTATCTGCTGCGCGTGGATGACAGGCGCAAGAAGGTGGCAGAGGATGATCTGGTGCTGCTTGATTTTGGCTCCGTGCTGGAATGCCCCGAGGACTTTCTGTATCACCTGCGCAGGACTATCGATGCAGGCCTGCGCAGAAACAAGCCGGAAATGGTGGAAGGGCTGATCGGACTGGGTTGTTTACAGGCCGACGCCAGTGAAGAGGCGCGCCAGCTGTTTGCGCAGTTCTGCCAGCACCTGCTAGAGCCACTGCGGGCTCCAGAGCGCCTGCCCGAGCAATACCTCAACGACAAAGGGGAGTATTGTTGGGGCAAGTCGCAGCTGATGCGCAGGGCAGCCGCGCTGGCGGCGCAGTCAACGATGAACCGCCACTTTACGACTCCTTCCCGCGATTTCGCACTGATTGCCAGAAAGCTGACAGGTGTGTTCAATTTCATCGTGGCACTGGATGCAGAATTCAATGCCTATGATATTGTCCAACCCCATATTCTTCGTTGGCGGGAAAGAGAAAAACGTGGCGCGAAAAAATAAAGACAAGAACGACGATTCCAAGGCTATTCCCACTTCCCGGGCGGGTCGCTTTGCCCGCATGGCACGCATGGCAGGTGGTGTTGCCGGCGGTATGCTGGCAGAGGGTTCGCGGCAACTGCGCGCGGGTAAAATGCCCAGCGCCAAGGAGATGCTGCTGACACCGGGTAATGCCCGCCGCGTGGCGGAGCAACTGGCTACGATGCGCGGCGCCGCGATGAAGGTCGGGCAGATTCTCTCCATGGATACCGGCGAGTTCCTGCCGCGTGAGCTGGCCGACATCCTCGCGCGCTTGCGCGACGATGCCCGCTACATGCCGGTAGAACAGTTGCAAGGTGCCATGCGCGAGGCCTATGGCCCCGACTGGGAAGACCTGTTTTACGACTTCGACACCAAACCGCTGGCCGCGGCCTCTATTGGTCAGGTGCACAGAACGATCTCCCCCGACGGCCGCGATATTGTGCTGAAGGTGCAGTACCCGGGCGTGGCCGACAGTATTGATAGCGATGTAGACAACATCGCCGGCCTGTTGCGTCTGTCGGGGTTGTTACCCGAAGGGCTCGATATTCAACCGCTGCTGGATGACGCCAAGCGCCAGCTCAAGGATGAGGCGGATTACCTCAAGGAGGCCAGGTTTCTGCAGTCGTTTGGGGAACTGCTGGGCGATGACGAGCGCTTTTTGCTGCCTGAAGTATTGCCGGAGCTGACTCGCCGCAATGTACTTGCGATGACCTATGTCGCCGGCAGCCCTATCGATTCCATTATTGATTTGCCACAGGCAGAGCGTGACCGGGTCATGACCGCACTGATCGAACTGATGTTGCTTGAGCTGTTTGAGCTGCGGATGGTGCAGACCGACCCGAATTTCGCCAACTACCAGTACAATCGCAAAACGGGTGACATAGTACTGCTCGATTTCGGTGCCACGCGCCGCTTCAAGGCGGGCTTTGTGAACAATTATAAAAAACTGGCGCGTGCAGCGATTGCCGGGGACAAAGTCAAAGTCGCAGCGGCGGCCGAGCGGCTCGGTTTTTCCATGGGTGAGGCTGACACCGAGTACCGTGAGTTGGTGCTGCAAGTGTTGAAGCTGGTGCTGGAACCTCTGCGCATCGATGAGGACTACGATTTTGCGCGCTCCAGTATGGCGCGAGATTTATCGGCGCTGGCAGAAGATGTGCGTGGCTACCGAAATTTCTGGCGAGCCCCACCCATCGATGCCGTCTATTTTCACCGCAAGGTGGCGGGTATGTATTTACTCGCCACCCGTTTGAAAACCCGTGTGAACGTGCACCAACTGGTGCAGCGCTGGCTCACCTGAGCCGCTATCTCGCCCGCGCTTTCCTGCGTGGTTTTTTGACGGACAGCGCGCCGTCGCGCAGCTCTTCAAACGATTCCTGTAGGCAGTCGGCGTAAAATGCCGGGTCCGGAAGCATATCCCGACAGGCCGTAAACGACAGAGTAATGGTGCCTTTCTTATCCTGCACCGAGCTGTACACGATGTGAAACAGGCCGACATTGGGCAGCAGTGGCCCCAGGCTGATAGAGTCGATCAGTTCGGCGCCGCACATGTAGAGCTGAAACGGCGCGCCCGGTACATTGGTGACGATGGTGTTAAACACGGTGCTCGCCTCGGCTAGTCCGGTGGCACTTGCAGTGCGAATGGCCAGCGACAGAACATTGCCCGGCATCACGTCTGTGAGGTCTACCGCAAAACGTGGCCCGAGGGCTTCAGCATAGGCTTTGGAGGACAGCGACTCCTCGTGCACCGCGGCCAAACGCTCGCAGGGATCTTCAATATCGGTACGTAAGCCCACGTTCATAAAGCCCACCATATTGCCGCCTGCAGCACGCTCCTCAGCGGAGCGCACGTCTATCGGGCAGCCGGTGACCAGTGATTGCTCGGGTAGCTCACCCTTGCTTTCGAGATATTTACGCATGCCACCGCTGACGATGGTCAGCATCACATCGTTTACCGTTGTGCCCGGCTGAGTATTCTTGATCGCCCGTATTTCCTCGAAATCAAACTTGCGTGCTTCAACCACGCGATGCCGTGAAATGTGGCCCTGAAAGCGGGTCTTTGGCTTATCTTCCAGGTTGTGAAATTGCTTGCTCTGCTTGCCGCGGCGCAATCGCATAAAAGCGGGGCCGGCATCTTTGAGCATGTCGATCACCTGACCGGGCTTGCGCCAGGCGTCCATGTAGGCCTTGCCCAGCATTCTGGGTGTGGAGAGTTTTTCCACAATCCACGGCGGCGCCTCGCCCATGTTGCGGGTCTCCGGCGTCAGGTCGTGCACGATGTTCATGAACTGTGTGCCTGTTGCACCGTCCATAGCGCAGTGGTGAACCTTCATCAGCAGGGCGAAACAACCGGGTGGGTAACCCTCGATATTGTTCAGCCCCTCTATTACATAAATTTCCCACATGGGCTTGTCGCGGCGTAACGGCTGCGAGTGAATACGTGCTGTCAAAATGCACAGCTGCCGCCAGTCGCCGGGTTTGGGCAGGGCGATGTGGCGCACATGGTATTCCATGTCAAAGTCGGGATCTTCAACCCAGTAGGGGCGGCCCAGATTATAGGGTACAAAGGCCAGTTTGCGCCGGAAGATCGGCGAGAGGTGGGCGCGGTCTTGCAACATCTGGAGGATTTGCTTGAAGCGCACTTTGCCAGAGGGAGCCGTGGACTGGTCGTAGATATTCACGCCGCCGATGTGCTGCGGTAAACCATCCAGCTCGGCGTGCAGGAACATGGCATCTTGGCCGGACAATTGTTGCATACACTTTCNTCGCTATACCGCTATTGTTAACGCCAGCATACTGCCATCATTTCTGGCGTCAACTGATCTGGAGCGTGTCGCGCTCAACAACGCTCTTCCCTGTGCCTGTGATATGCCGTTACTCGTTCAACCCGTTCAGGTATTGCGTATAGGTGGAGGCGGAGAACGGCCTGCCGAGAAAATCCTCGACCAGTTGTGCGGCGGGTTTGCTGCCGCCAGCGGCCAGTACTTTCTCCCGGTACTCGCGCGCCGTGGCAGGGTTGCGCAGGCCGTCGCGCTGAAAGCGGCTGAAGAGGTCCATTGATATCGCCTGTGACCACTGGTAGGTGTAGTAGTTGGATGAGTAGCCGTTGAGGTGGCGGAAGTTGTTGTAAAAATGCGTATCCTGCACATAGGGCAGCGGAGAGTAGCGTGCTTGCAACTCTATCAACAGCGGCAATAACTCGAAATCCGCTGGATTGCGGTTGTGGTAATTCAGTGCGAGATTGGCATAAAAGATTTGCGCGGCAGTGTTTGCTGCCTCGCCAAAATGTCGCGCTGCATTCATTTTTCTTACCAGCTCAGGGGGAATAGCCTGACCCTTTTCATCGATCGCAAATTCGCGCAGCGTTTCGTAGTTCCATGCCCATTCTTCCAGCATCTGCGATGGCGCCTCCACAAAATCCCTTTCCATGGACATGCCCGAGATATCGAACCATTGCTGGTTGCCGGAAAACATGTTGTGCAGCAAATGCCCGAATTCGTGCAGGAAGGACTCAACCTGTTTGTGCTCCATCAAACCTCTAGGAAAATTGGTGGCCAAACCCGATAGCGGGATCTGCCTGTTCTTCAGTCCCCTGCGCAGAGACCAGTGAGCGGCGTGCCCGTACTTGTTGTCGCGTGGGTGCATGTCGAGGTAGAAGCGTCCAATGGCTTTACCCTGTTCGCGGATCTCCCACGCGGTGACGTCCGGATGCCAGGTTGCGGTGCGCCAGGGAATGATATCGACCCCAAACAAATCCTCTGTCAGCAGAAAAATACCGGCCTGTACGTTATCGAAATGAAAGTAGTTGCGCAGCTCGCGCACATCCAGGTCGAATGCCTCCTGTTGGACGAGGTTTTCCAGCCAGTCTATCTGCCACGCCTGCACCTGTTGTGCGCCGGGGTCAATCTGGCGTAGCCGCGTTAACAGGTCTGCCATGTCTTTGCCGACCGGTTCTTGTACGGCCGTATTTAGCTGGATAAGAAAAGTTTCAACAGTGTGTGGGTCAGTGGCCATGAGACCATCCATCGCCAGCGCGGCATAGCTGTCATAACCCAGTAGTAAGGCCAGCTCGTGCCGGCGCGTGACAAGTGCTTTCAGCGTCTTGCTGTTGGCAGGCGTGGCGACATTTTTGGCCGCTTTGAAGAGTTGATACCGCAGAGTGTCGTCTGCTGCGTATTTCATGATGGGCAGGTAGTCGGGGTAATCTGTTGATATCTCTATCCGGCCGTGTTTGTCAGCCGGGTGCGAGTCCAGAAAATCCTGTGGCAGGCCCACCAGGTTTGCGCTTGTTGTTTTTACCTGGCGATTATCCAGCCGAATCGCTTTCTCGAAAGTGCTTCCCAGCAGGGTGATTTCCGCCATCAGTGCACGCACTTTGTCGCGCGTTGCGCCGTCGCGATCTACGCCTGCCTGACGAAAGGCTTTGAGTTTTTTACCGACCATAAAACGCTCTGAAGCGCTCGCCTCTCGTAGATCGATTGCGGCTATGCGTTGATAAAAAGCCGGGGAAAGACTCATCGCGGAGATGAAGTCGGTATAGCGTGCGACGCACCGCTCAGCCGCCGTCTGTACCTCGGGGTCGGGGTGGACAGCTTTCATGTACCAGACATGTTCGATCGGTTGCAGACCGACCATCATCGCATCGTAAGCACCAAATACACTTTGTAAGCTGGCGGGACTGTCCGCGCGTTCAATTGCAGAGAACGCTGCGGATGCATTTTCCAATACGGCATCGCACATCGCGCTAAACTGCGCGGCCGATTGCTTGAAATTCCAGCCGTCAGGCGCGCTGGAATAGCTGCTCGCTGCAATTGCGCTATTGCCAAAAACCAGGCACAGAATAATTATCAAATGTGGGCCGGATCTGAATACTGCCAATGAGCTATCCCCGTTACTAATGGTTCGCCCCCACAGCGCTGTCAACAAGCGGTGGGTCGATCGGCTGCTCCGATGTTGCAAGAATGTATTCTACCTGAATAAAAAAGCACCGCCGTTCCCCGTTAGAGGACCGGCAGTGCAGCAGAGTTCCCGCGTCAACCTGCGGGAACGACCTGGGGATTGTCGCTAGCTACCTCGCGGCGTATGCGCGCGATCAACGGTATCAGTACCACCGCCATAATCGGCGTAAACACGGCCAACAGGATCAGCAGGGTTGAGGTCACGCCAAAGCTGTCCAGCGCATAACCCAACAGTGGTCCAGTGCCGATGAAAATAGCCCTTACCGCGAGGCTGACCAGTGAATTAACAGTGGCGCGATAATTACCCGGCACACGTCGGTTCAACGCCTCGTAGAACAAACTCATACTGAGCCCCCGGCTGATCTGTAACGCAAAGCCGAACATCACGCCGATCCAACCACTGCCCAGCGCCATGCCGAGCAACCCAAGTACCGGCAGTCCGCCGACCAGGCATAACACCCCGGCAGTGCCCAGACGTCGCTCCAGCGCACTGGCAAAGTTGGCTGACAGACTCACGGTGAGTGCAAAGGCTGCCCAGATATAGCCGTTCCACTCGATCGGCACACCCTGGAACTCCCAGTACTTCTGGTAGATCCAGAACACGTAGACTGCCAGCAAGCCAAAGGCCGCAATTGCAAACGCTGTCCACAACACCACAGGCTTGCCGAACAGCAGCAAACCGAGGATGGACTTTGCATTGCCGCGGTGATTGACTTCGATCACTGGCTTGGGAACTTCCACCAGTGTCAGCGCCAACAACAGCGGCATCAGCCCGATAATCGCTTGCGCGATGACCACGGCATCGAGCGACCACAGCAGCAATATACTGGCTGAGATACCCGCTATACCGGATGCGGCAGCTTCAATCGAAATCAGGCGGCTGAGTGATTTGCTGGCTCCCACGCCGCCTTTTTCCCCCTGTTCATGCAGGTACACTTCTGTGTCATACAGGAGTGCAAGATCAGCGCCGGAGACCAGGCTGAAGCCCAGGCCGAGCACGACTTCGAATATCAGGAAGTCGACAAAGCTATCGGCGCGCAACAAGCACAGGAAACCGATTGCAAAAAACACAGCGCCCAGCACTATAGCGCGGCGTCGGCCCCACATATCGGCGATATATCCGGAGGGAACCTCAAACAGCGCGATGGTCAGCGCAAACAGTGCCTGGGTTTGCAGTACCTGATTCATAGACAGGTCGTGACCCTGCAACAGCGGCACGATCACGGGGTTGATTACCATAAAGCTATTGAAGAAGCCCAACAGGTAGATGTTGCGAATATTGTTGTGCAGTGACCTTTTCACTTTTCTTGTCCCTTGTGTTTCCCAGGACCCTGAAAGTGGAGGCATTTATTGCAGGAATAAAAAAAGGCCTCCGGAATCAGGGTTCTCGGAGGCCTTTTTTAAAGAGTCGTTACTTCAAGTGCTTCCAAAAACCTCGCAGTCTGCCCACAGACAGGCCGCCGGCATCACGACAATTGAGTCGTGGCGCTTATAGGTGCTTGTATGTTTAAAGGCGATGCTCATGAAGTTCACTTCAACGTTAAAAAAATACGGAGTGCCATTTGGCAGCGGCGTATAATGCGCCTGTTGCTAAAACACGTCAATCTAAAAATGTCAAATGCGGAAAGTTCACAGATTAGTGGGGGCTCCCCAATTGGTCTTGTTCGCGGTATTCTCTCGCCTTCAATATAAGGAGATAGCCCATGCTGAAGATTTATTCAGGTTCAATTTTATTGAGTATCGCAATCCTTATTCCCGCTGCCCACGCGGATGAACTGGGTGATGCGGCCCAGGCGCTGTGCGAGAAAGTGAAATCGTGTGCGATGGCTCAGATAGAAGGGCAGAATATCCCGGCCGAAACGCGTGAGATGATGCAACCGATGCTGGATGGTATGTGCACGCAGATCAGGGGCAAGGTTGGTGAGGTGCCGACAGGACACCCATTGTATAAGCCTGCCGTGGCCTGCATGGAGAGTATGAATTCACTCAGTTGCGAGAATATGCAGGAAGCAGGCGATATGATAACGCCAGAGTGTGAAGAGTATGAAGAGTTGGCCCGCGATGCGGGCGTGTAACTTTTGACCAATGCTGTGGTCGAATATCATGGCATTGTGTCTCAACAGCGCAATCTGGGGTCAGGTGTGGCGCCAGGTTCGCCTTTTTAAGCGACCGATCATCCGATAAACCAATAATACTGGTACGACTATGCGACGTGTAATTGCTTCATTGATTTTCTCAGGTGTCTTGACGGTGTCGATAACCGGCTGCAGCAATAGCAGTGATAGTGACAATAATGCTGCGAATAATTCGGTATCCGTGCCACCTGATGAGAACTCAGTATTCGAGGTGGCTAATGCGTGCTATGCCGTTTCAGCGGACGATGGCCAGAGCTTCTTCTCGACACTGGACTTCGCAGCCGGTACTCCGGGTGCAGGATGGGAGGCCAACATCGATGCATCATTGGATACCACCCCTGGTGACAGCCGCTTCTTATTCAGGCCTTCAGACCTGGGTAAATACCTGTTGTACGACCACCGCAAACTCTACCTGACATCGGACGGTCAGCGTCTACTGTCACAGGCGTACCTTGGGTCCGATATCAGCGAAGTAGATGGTGAGGTCGTGGTTGAAGATCACAAACAGTCCGAGGGCGAGTGGCAATTGATAGCTGCGCCGGATGGCAAGTTTATGTTGCAGCACATCCTGTCGGGCACCTATGTCGGAGCGGAGGGTGAGATGGTTGCAGAGGCCAATGCGGCCATGTTGTCACTTGAGAAGCAGAGTGATTGTGCCGAGTTTCCCGAGCTGACGGTCGACGCCACTGGTGAAGTGAGTATGACTGAGTTTGAAGATGGCACCCTGTTCGGTTTTGTGGAGGAACACTCGCATCTGTTCACCAACCTGGGCTTTGGCGGCGGCGGTGTTTTTCATGGTGCACCCTTTCACCCTCTGGGTGTAGAACATGCGCTGCCCAGTTGCGAATTGAATCACGGTGTAGACGGCCGCAAGGATTTCATGGGCGCGACATTTAATGAAGGCGTGGGTGATTTCAATGATCTTCTGCCAGCGGTCGCAGTTGGCCAGTTGCCGCAGAAAGACCATGATACAGACGGCTACCCGACGTTTACCTCCTGGCCTGCGGCGCCGCAAAGCGCTACGCACCAGGTGCAGTATTACAAATGGTTGGAGCGCGCGTATCTGTCCGGTATGCGTTTGCTGGTGCAACACGCAACAACCAATCAGGTGTTGTGCCAACTGGTTACCGGCATTGGCGCCAATCCCAAACGCTACGATTGTAATGACATGATCGCCGTAGACAGAATTATTGAGGCGACCTATGCGCTTGAGCGCTATGTCGATGCAATGGCTGGCGGCCCCGGTAAAGGCTGGTTCCGTATAGTGTTCAGTCCAGCTGAGGCCCGCGAGCAGATCAAGGCGGGCAATCTGGCGGTCGTGTTGGGTATAGAAACCTCCGATCTGTTCGATTGCTATCTGGTGCCGTTTGGTGAATTCAGCAAATGCACCGAGGAAGATGTTGTGGCCAAGTTGGATGACTACCACGACAGGGGTGTACGCGTGATCTTCCCGGTACATAAATTCGACAATGCATTTTCTGCCGGTGATGGCGACAGGCGCGTTAGCGACGTCGGTAATTTCGGGCACACCGGGCACTACTCCAACTTCGTGTTATGTTCGCCGGATCTGTTAACCTTTCCCGGTGGATTCGACAGCGGCGGTTTGAACTTTGCCAACCTCAATCAACCGCGTGATGTATACGATTCGCCGCCGCCGTTTGACGTAAGTGGCTTCGATACAAACCCTGTTGGTGTCTTGCTGCCCAGGCTTGATCTTCTGGCTGGCGGTCCACTGGTCGGGGAGTACTGTCAGAATCACGGGTTTACCGATCTGGGTGAATTCCTGATGACGCAATTGATGAGCCGCGGCATGATTATCGAAGTCGATCACTTGCCGAGAAAGAGCTACAAGCGCGCTTACGAGATACTGGAAGATAATGACTACCCGGCCGTGGGAAGTCATGGGCGCAATAACAACGGGCGGCTTTACGAGCTGGGCGGCATGTCAAAATTCAATTTTGGCCGCTGTCGCTCATCGGATACGCCCGCGACAATGGACGACGGCCTGCAAAACCGCGTTGCATTGATGCGTGAAGCGGGTGCCTTCGAAGCAGAAGGATTCGGTTTTGATCTCAACGGCTTTGCCGGTGCGCCCGGGCCGCGGTTCGGAGAAAACAGCGGTTGCTCTGATCCGCAATCTGACCCGATTACCTATCCGTTTAAATCCTATGCCGGTGACGTGACACTGCAACAGCCCGTAGTGGGCAACCGCAGCCTGGATTTTAATACCGAGGGTATGGTTCACCTGGGGCTGGTGGCAGAGCTGATCGAAGACGTGCGCCGCGATGGCGTCACGGACGAGGAGCTGGAGCCGCTGTTCAAATCAGCCGAAGGCTATATCCGCTTGTGGGAAAAGTCAGAGCGCCGCGCTGCAGAAATGCGCCAGCCCTAGAGCCCCGGGCCCTGCGTTGGCCAAATCAATACGATGTCGGGTATGATCCCCGCTGTAAATCAGCGGGGTGTCGCCCCGCGTTCTCTCAAATAATAATAGTGGTATGACTATGCGAACTACTCTGACCAGGTTTACCTGCCTGACACTTCTGGCATTGCCGATGATCGGCTGCAGCAACGGAAACAACAACAATAGTGATGCACTGGCAGAGACTTCTCCGCCCATTGCCCCGAATGAACAGTCGGTGTTTGCGGCCGCCAACGGGTGTTTTGCTATATCCACTGATGGCGGCGACAGCTTTCTGGCAGCGGAACCTGAAGGGGAGCGGGCATCTGCTCAAACGGAAGTCGCCGTCGTGGGTACGTTCGGCCCCGATGCAACGACAGCCGCAGACGGCGCCCGGTTCCTGCTGCGCCCCTCCGATCTCGGGAAATACCTGCTGTTTGACGCAGGCAAGCGGTACATGGTGTCAGATGGCCAGTCGTTACAGCGCCAGACATCGCTGATGTCCGATGTCACGGAGGTCGACGGTACCGTTGAGATAGACAGCGATTTACAGTCCGAGGGTGAGTGGCAACTACTGGCCGCGCCCGATGCGCGTTTCATGCTGCAGCATATAAAATCAGGCCAATATATCGGCGCCGACGGCACCATGGTCGCTGAAGAGGATGCGGCCGACCTGATGTTTGTCGCGCAGGATGCGTGTGCAGAGTTTCCCGAGTTAACGTTGGATGCAACTGGCGATGTCGCGGTTACCGAATTTGACGACGGCGCGGTATTCGGATTTGTGGAGACCCATTCTCATCTGTTCACCAACCTCGCTTTTGGCGGCGGCGGTGTATTTCACGGCGCGCCCTTCCACCCACTGGGCGTTGAGCACGCACTGCACGACTGCGATCTGACCCACGGTGTCGATGGTCGCAAGGATGTTATGGGAGCAGGCTTCTCAGGCGGTGACATCGAAGCGCTGCTGCCGGCGGTCTTCACCGGGCAATTGCCGGAAAAAAACCACGACACAGAGGGTTATCCGACGTTCACGGACTGGCCGAATGCGCCCTCCAGTTCAACCCACCAGGTACAGTATTACAAATGGCTGGAGCGGGCCTACCTTTCCGGTCTGCGCCTGCTGGTGCAGCACGCGACCACCAATGAATTCCTGTGCAAACTGACGGCCGGTATCGGTTCACAGGCCAAGCGCCACGATTGCAATGACATGGTCAATGTCGACGCCATACTGGATGCCACTTTTGCGATGGAGCGCTATATCGATGCGCTCTCGGGTGGCCCCGGCGAGGGTTGGTTCCGCATTGTGTACAGCCCGGAAGAAGCGCGCGAAGAAATTATTGCCGGCAACCTGGCCGTTGTTCTCGGTATAGAAACATCCGTCCTGTTCGACTGCTATCTGGTTCCGCCCGAAGGGTTCAGCAAATGCACCGAGGACGATGTTATTGCCAAACTCGATGAATACCATGACAAGGGCGTGCGGGTCCTGTTTCCTGTACACAAATATGACAATGGCTTTTCCGCCGGCGATGGCCATCGCGGCATCATCGATATAGGTAACTTCGGCCACACCGGGCATTACAACAATTACATAGAGTGCCCCGCCGAGCTCCTTACCTTCCCCGGTGGCTTCGATAAGGGGGGGCTGGCATTTGCAGATCTCAACCAACCGCGCGAGGTGTATGACTCTACGCCGCCAGTGGATACCCGTGGTTTTGAAGAGAACGTTGTTGCAACGCTGCTTCCCCATCTGGACAAGATTACCAGCGGCCCAGTGGCGGGGGAGTATTGCCAGAATCACGGCCTGACTGACCTGGGTGAGTTCCTGATGGCGGAAATGATGAAGCGCGGCATGATTATCGAAGTCGACCATATGCCGAGAAAAAGCTATCAGCGCGCCTACGAAATTCTCGAGGAAAATGACTACCCCGCAATGGGAACACACGGCCGCCACAATAATGGCAGATTGTACAAGCTCGGCGGTATGTCGAAATTCAACTTTGGTCGCTGCCGCTCTGCCGATACAGCGGCCACCATGGATGACGGCTTCCAGGATCGTATCCAGTTGATGCGTGATATGGGTACCTACCCCGCCGAGGGCTTTGGCTTTGATCTCAACGGTTTCGCCGGTGCGCCCGGCCCGAGGTTCGGCGACAATGCAAATTGTTCCAGTGCACAGACTGACGAGGGTATTACCTATCCCTTCAAGTCCTACGCGGGTGATGTCACATTGCAGCAACCCGTAGCGGGCGATCGAACGCTGGACTTCAATACCGAGGGCATGGTGCACCTGGGCCTGGTAGCGGAGCTTATTGAAGATGTGCGTCGCGACGGGGTAACCGATGAAGAACTGGAGCCGCTGTTCAAATCGGCCGAAGGTTACATCAGGGTGTGGGAGAAATCGGAGCGCCGCGCACAAGAGATAGGCCAGCAGGCGCCCTAGGCGTTTTCCAGGCAATTGGTCGGCGCTTTGTCTGCGCGCCGGCCCTTGTGCATGCGCTTACTCATCCGGCAGCATTGCAGGTATAGTCCATTGCGAAGAGCATCGACACTTTAAAACCTATGAGCGATAAAACACCCAACCACCGACTCAGCCCCATGGCCTGCCCGGCGCAGTTGGCCGATGTGGATTTATTCGGTCCCGGTGCCCAGGAGCACTGGTACGAGGCGTACCCCATACTGCACAAAGAGGCGCCGGTACAAGTGCTCTCGGGTGCGGGGCCAGACGGTGCAAGTGACGTTTTTGTATTAAGCCGTTACGAAGATATTGAACGCGTGGTCAAAGATCCGCAGCGGTTTACGCCGGTGATGAGCCAACTGGTTGAAGGCCTGCAGGCCACACTGGATCGCGGCGAGACGCCTGGGCAGGATGCGTCGCGCTTCGATCTTGCACTGGACTCAGTGCGCACGCTGCGGCCCACCATGGAATTGTGGCGAGCGCACCGTCAGGAACTCACCGATCCCTGGGTCGGGCCGGGTGCCAAGCGCCATACGCGCATGATTACCGAAGTCGCCGACGAGTTGATAGACCGCTGGATCGATCGGGGTCGGGACGGCGGCGACGCCATTGTCGAATTTATCGACGAATTCGCACGACCGCTGCCACAAATTGTGATGGCCAGAGTGCTGGGTTTTCCCATCGAGGATGTGCCGAAACTCGCGCAATGGGGCTCAGCCCAGGTTATGCAATACGTCGATGGGCAGGGGCCACTCAACCAGCTCAGTGCAGAGCAAAGTGCATTGCAGGCGCAGCGCCTTGAAGGTTTTGCTGAGTATCTTGCCGATCAGGTGGCCAGCAAACGCAGCCGGCCTCAGGACGATATGATCAGCGCGTTGACGCAGACACATTACCAGGCACTGGATCGCAAACTGACCGATGAAGAGGTCTACGGCATTGTCTACTTTATGGTGCTGGGCGGTCTGGAAACAACACAGTACGCGCTGGAGGAAGAGGCTCAGCTACTCTGTGAGTATCCGGCACTCTTTGACACACTCAAGGCGGCGCCGGAAAAAATACGTGCTTTCACCGAGGAAGCGATGCGCCTGCGCGCACCGACACAGGGGTTGTCCACCCGCGTTACCACGCGCGAGGAAGCGTTTCAGGGCGTGCGAGTTCCCGCCGGTTCAATTCTGCACATCCGCTTTGGTGCGGGCAATGTCGATCCCCAGCAGTATGCCAGCCCTTACCAGCTTGATCTGCAACGTAAATCGCTGGGTAACCACCTGACATTTTCTCAGGGCCCGCGCACTTGTCCGGGTGCGGGTATTTCACGCCTGGAGCAGACCATCGCCTGGGAGAGACTGTGTGTGCGACTCGACCGCCTGGAGTATGTGCCCGGCAACACCTTCGAACACCAGCCCGGCGTGATGCTGGGTACACTGGCGCTTAAATTGCGCTTTGCCCGCGCCATCAAGCGGAGGTCATAAGAGTGTGGCTGGCGATCAGTTCACCGCTGATTACTGCTCAAAGGCGCCGGTATCTACACGAAAGATCTCAAACGGCAGATCCAGCGGCAGCATAAGCACAAAGTTCACCACCTCGCTCTTGATCACATAGAGCTCAGATTCGGCAACGGTCGCCGTCGATAAACCGCTTATCTGCGGAACGTTTACCACTTCTCCCGCACTGAAATCCGCATTCGGTCGCACGCGACTGACATTCTTGTCCGAGACGGTATAGAGGTCCCCCGCCAATACTGCAAGACCATCTGGAGCGGGCAGGGTGTCACCCGTGAGTGTCACTGGCGCGATCGATTCGGCATCTGGCAGGCTGACGCGAAACAGTGTTGCCGGCGCGAACTTGGCGACAATCAGCGCATTATCATCGGGGCTGATTGCGATACCGTTCAGACCGAGATCAACGCCGGTAATATCGGCAAATCTCGGATCAGTGGCGAAAATGGCACCTGTGCCCGTGGTCGCATCAAGTCGGTAGACATTGGGATTGGCTGGATCGGTAACGTAGGCAACGCCCTCACTGTCCAGTACCAGGTCGTTGCAGGAGGCATCTGCGGCAATTGCACCGAGGAAAAATTCCGTGGTCAATTCGGCGGTATCGAGATCGAACACCCATACACGGCTGTCGCCGCCATCCACCTGCTGTGCACAGGCCCATAACAGCCTGCGCTGGGCATCGACTTTTGTGCCCCCCACCTGCGCCCGGTTGTCCGCCGGGTGAAAAACGGATTCCTGACCCGCGGCGTCAATACGCGTGATGCCGCCACCCTGTAAGCTGGTGGCGTAGAACATACGCTCTACCGGGTCGAATGCGACACCTTCTGGCACGCTGTCGGGACTGCTCAGTTCATAGCGTTCGGCCAGCGGTACTGCCGGGGCATCGGACGAGTCGGAATTGTTGCTATTACTGCAGGCCGTGGTAAGCGCTACGAGGCAGGCGATGATGAGAGTGTGTATGTGCATATTGATGCGTTCCCGTTTTTTAATTTTTCAGATTGTAACCGAAGGACAGTCGCCGAGAGGCTAGCAAGGTTTCTCTGCAATCACAAAGGCAGCAAGCTTCCGGCGATGCCCTGTTGGGGCGCTCAGTCTATGCGTCCGCGGCATTATCCACAATCAGATCATAGCCCCATGCCTCTATCGTCTTTGGGTGCTGCACGAATATGGCATTCATTATGCTGAGGTCGTCTGCGCTGAGAGCGGCAATTTTTTTGCCGTTCAGATCTATGATAGGCCGGTTGAGTGTGCCGTCGATGGAATGGATTTCAAAGCTTGCCTGTGGGTCTACGTCGCCCAGTTCATGCGCAAAGTCGGCCAGGTTAACGCATGCCTGTGCCGGGTCTTGCACCAGTGATTCATACGTCATCACCAGCGCATCGTCCAACTCGCGCGCGTTTTTAAGCTGCGTCTGCAGGCACATCATGGCGAAGTTTGCTGCGCGCTTTGCTGTCCAGTTGTTGTGTCGCATAAGGCCTTCGGCCTGAGCATAGGGGTTTCTCACCATGACTATGAAACGCACGGGCGCAAAGTGCTGCTGAATGTGGGTGGTCCGAATCATATTGGGTGGACTTTTTTCCAACAACAGGGGTTTGCTCTTGTCCCAGTATGTCTCCCAGACGCGCTTGATCTCGGGCCACGGCAGGGCGGCCTCGGCTTTCCACGGGCTGTCGCGCATGATGTCTTTCACTTCTGGAAGAAACTGACCCTCAAGCGGCAGTGCAGACACGTTTGCGGATGTAGACAGCAACTTCCACAGCAGTGTAGAGCCGGAGTAGGGCGGGCAGAGCAGGAATAAGTAGGACGACATGGGCGTGCGGCGCCATCGGTGATTTGAGCGGAAACATACTGTAGGCTGCACACTAGCAGAGCATGGCACCATGTTCCAGAGTCCGGCGGGTTCGGATTTTCACTTAAGGAGAAGGTTATGGTAGGCGGATTCGGTATAGGCGCGATTTCATTTTTGGCATTGGCAATTATCACCGTACTGGCGGGAGCCAAGATGGTGCCACAGGGCGCAGCCTGGACGGTAGAGCGTTTCGGTCGCTATACCAAAACATTGAAACCGGGGTTAAACATCATAGTGCCCTACATTGACAGAATCGGGCACAAGGTGAACATGATGGAAACGGTGCTGGATATCATCCCACAGGATGTGATCTCCAGCGACAACGCGATGGTGACCACCGATGCCGTGTGTTTCTATCAGGTGCAGTTTGCCGAGAAGGCGGCGTATGAGGTCAACGACCGTGATCGCGCGATGCAGAATCTGGTGATGACCAATATCCGCGCCGTGATCGGTTCAATGGAACTGGACGCGATGTTATCCAACCGCGACCAGATCAATGCGCAATTACTGCTGAAAGTCGACGAGGCGACAACACCCTGGGGTATAAAAGTCACACGTATCGAGATCAAGGATATCGCGCCATCGCAGGATCTGGTGCAATCCATGGCGCGGCAGATGAAAGCGGAGCGGGAGAAGCGGGCGACTATTCTGGAGGCTGAAGGGCATCGACAGGCCGCTATACAGGTAGCTGAGGGGCGTAAGCAGGCACAGATCTTGGCCGCAGAGGGCGAACTGGAAGCCGCGATGCGCGAGGCTGAGGCGCGCGAGAGGCTGGCCGAGGCGGAGGCCAAAGCCACACAGATGGTGAGCACCGCGATCGATGAGGGCAATAGCCAGGCAATCAACTACTTTATAGCCACTAAATATACTGAGGCGCTGGGGCAACTGGCGGCCTCATCGAATAACAAGGTTATGATGATTCCACTTGAGGCTTCCAGCCTGATAGGTTCGCTGGCCGGTATCACTGAGTTGGTCAAGCAGACCAGCACTCCCGACGAAACAGCGGCCTGAACGAGGAGATACCGTGGAACTCTTTAACCAAATACAGGGGTGGCACTGGTTTGTTCTGGCAGTGGTATTGATTGTTCTGGAGCTGACCACGACCACCGGTTTTTTACTCGGCATCGCTTTTGCTGCACTGGCGCTCTCGGGCATTCTGTGGGTTGTGCCCGAGCTCTCGTGGGATTGGCAGTTTCTGTCCTTCGGGGTGCTCTCTGTGGTACTGACGCTGTGTTATCGGATGTATTTCAGGCCCGACAATGATGCCAGCGACAACCCGTTGCTGAATGATCGCGCTGCGCAGATGCTGGGCAAGTCATTCGTGCTGGGAGCTGAACTGGACAGGAGCGGCGCCGACATGATTGGCGATACGCGCTGGGCGCTGCGCTCTGCTGGCAAAATCGAACGCGGTGCGCGGGTCCGCGTTGTCGCTGTTGAAGGTATGGTGCTCAGCGTCGAGGAAGAATAGTACGCTATCGTCCTTTCTCTCCCGTATCTCCGCTGGCGGCAGAACTGCCGCTTCGTGAGAAACGCTGATTCGTTGGGTGTGGGTCTGTCTGCGCTACGGCTTGCCCATACCGATCAATCCCATTTCCATGGCTTTTACCGTCGCCTCGGCGCGGGAGTTTACCTGTAGTTTCTGATAAACCGATTTCAGGTAACCGGCGCCTGTGTGATACGAGATAGACAGAGAAGACGAAGCCTCCCGGCTACTGTAGCCCTTGGAGATCAGTACCAGCATCTGTTCTTCCCGGGGGCTGAGCATGGCACTATCGTGCTTTTTCTCGGGCCGAAAGACATGCAGCATTTGCGTTGCTACCGATGCCGACAATGGCGGGCGGCCAGACAGGATGCCGGACAGGTTCTGGGCGAATACCTGGTCTTCCTCATCCTTCAGAAGATACCCGTCGGCACCAGCGCGCAATGCCGGAAACAGGTGGTCGGCATCATCAAAAATTGTGGTCACAACACAATGTGCATCCGGATGAAGTTGCTTGGCCAGTGGAATCAGGTCGGCTCCGTCGCCATCGGGCAGGCCAAGGTCCACCAGAAACAAATCCCAGCTGCGACTTTCGATGAAGGCCTTGGCCTCGGTAAAGGATGCGGCAGACGAAATGTCCGCATTGTCAAAGACGTCGCTCACTCTGTCGCTCAGCCAGTGAAATACATCGCTGACATCCTCTATGATTAAAGTTCGCGGATGTGCTCCCATAGACGAATTACCTTGAAATGATTGCCAGCCTTGTGTCTTTAATAGCAGAATGCGCTTTCGTGGAGCCTTGAATGTCTGCCAGCAGTTTAGGGTATTGAGTCGTTAAGTGGCCAGTAAAGCAACCCCCTGATTGAGGGGTGACGTGTGAGGGGTATAAATTGTCGTCCATCCGCTTGCGATTAACGCTTGCCCTGCTGGTGCCTGTCCTTTTATTTTTCTGTGGTGTCATTGGCGCGCTGTCTCTGCCGCAGGCTGATGCGAGTTTTCACGCGGATGGCCAGACCCTGCAGATAACGACAATGGCAGGGGGACAGGCTAGCCCGCTCTCACATTTCACGATTGGCGATGCGGCGACAATCGAGGCCAGCCCCGATCTGGTGATCGAAGAGCCCGACGTTGTTCCGACGTACGCGGCCATGCACAGCCTGTTCGGCCGTATTGGTGATTTGACCGCTGCGCTGTCGTCTGGCGAACTGGTGGCGATCACCACAGCAGGCGACAAAATATCGCTGCACTTGGAACCTCGCAGCCTGCGTGATTTGCCGGGTGTCTACTGGTTGCAAATACTGTGCGCAACGACTGCACTGGTGGTGTGTGCGCTGATCTGGTCTACCGTTAAGTTCTCACTGGGCAGTCTTGGCTTTATTTTGTCCGGCGCGGGTTTTGCGCTGGCCGCCGTGGCCGCGAGTATCTATAGCACGCGCAGCTTGTTTATCGAGGCGGACTATTTCTATTTTCTGTCCGTGATGAATGGCATGGGCGCTATCCTATTTGGCTCAGGCCTGATCCTGTTTTTGTGGAACTACCCGTTACCACTGTGGCCGCGCTTTAGTAAATGCCTGGCGCTGTTCAGCTTCACTGCTTTTAATATTCTCAACGTCAGCGAGGTTGTGCAAGATATCAGTATCGCGCGCTATCTGCCGATGCCTGTCATGCTGGTGATCGCGTTGGTGGGGCTCGTCTTGCAATGGGTTAACACTCACAATAAGGCAGCCGAGCGTCTGATTGTCCGCTGGATAGCGGTTTCCGTTGTTTTGGGCACTTCAATTTTCATACTGTCAGTTGCGCTGCCCATTGTTCTGGGCTTCAGTGAGCCGGCACCACAGAGTCTTACCATTGCGACCTTCCTGCTCATGTATCTCAGTATCATGCTGGCAGTTGTGCGCTACAGACTGTTCGATCTGGAGCGTTGGTATCTGGCCATTTGGGCGTGGATGTTCGGCGGCCTGGCGGTGTTGGCCGCAGACCTGGTGCTGGCGTCTTTACTCAGTTTATCCAGCGCGGCAACACTGACACTTTCGCTGGCGGTGGTTGGCTGGATTTATTTTCCGCTGCGGCAGTGGTTGTGGAAGCGTTTCTTTCAACGGGAAGGAAAGGGTCTGGAGCAGTGGCTTGAGACGTCACTTCCCGTAATGCTGCAGGCGAACCTCAGTGGGCAATCGGAGGTTTCGGTGCTAAAGCAGGTGGCCGAGGCGGTATTTTCTCCACTGGATGTTGATGAAATACCCGACACCTACCCGCGGGTAGAAGCGAGCAAGAATGGCGATTGCCTATTCATTCCCCTGACGTCTGGTGGCAGCCTGAGGATGTCTCATGCAGCCCAGGGTCGCCGCCTGTTCAGTGAGCGGGACACAGCGCAGGCAAAGTTCATTCTGGCCCTGTATCAGCTGACGACATCGTCTGTTACCGCGCGACAGGAGGGTGCACAGCAGGAGCGCCAGCGTATGAAGCGCGATCTGCACGATGATCTGGGTGCAAAACTGCTACAGCTACTGCACCGCTCCGAGCGCAGTAACCAGCCGCTGGTAAGAGAGGCTATCGCTGATCTCAGAAATCTGTTGAGAAACAGGCCGACGGAAAATAAAAATACCCTGCGGGCGGTCAATGGCTGGCGTGAAGAGGCTGAGGTTCGTTGCAAAGACCACCAGATCAAGCTCGACTGGCAGCAGGAAGTCGTACCGGCACCCATCAATGCGAAATCCTTCGACAATATCACCAGTGTACTGCGCGAATCACTCAGCAACGCGGTTCGCCATGCCAGTGACAAGTCCGTGAGAATTCGGATCAATGGCGACCCCGAAGAGCTTAAGATTGTGGTGACCAATCAATTTCACGGCGGCCAGCAATGTGAGGGTAACGGTTTGGAGAACATCAGAAACCGAATGCTCGACGCCGGCGGAGTGTGCGCTATCTCACAGAACGACAAAGAGTGGCAGGTGCGATTGGCAGTAACCCTGCGGGATTGAGGCCTGCCCCCCTAAAACAGGGGGTTATGCGGTTGTATATGTCGGTCTTAGTATCGGCCCCAAACTACTTATAAAGTTCTGGGGCTATTCATGAGTATTCTTCGAAATCGCGTTCGTAACAGTATTGCCCGCCCGCTGTGTATTACGCTGGCATTGAGTGCCAGTGTACTACTGGCTGCCTGTAGTGGTGGCTCGTCCAACAACGATTCAGCCCAGCAGGTGGTTGTCAGCCCGCCTGATCCGACCCCGACTACCCAGACGCTGTCAGGTACTGCTGCCATTGGCGCGCCGGTTGTCGACGGTACTGTTACAGCAAGCTGCGCCGATGGCAGTGGTTTCACTAAGGACATCAGGACAGAAACTGATGGCAGTTGGACTGGAGAGATCGACAGCGAGGCATTGCCCTGCGCAATACAGGTATCCGGTGGTACGCCGCCTGTAACATTGCATAGCGTTGCAACGGCACCGGGCACGATCAATATCACCCCGCTGACCGATCTGGTTCTCGCCCTGGCAACCTCGCAAAACCCCCAGGACTGGTTCAACAGTTTTGATGGCAGCAGCGCTGATATCGCTGCAGCGTCCGGTGATCTTCTGGATACATTCGCCAGCAATGGCTTCAATGTTCCGAACACGGGAAACCCCTTTACTACACCATTTAAAACAAACGGCAACGGCTGGGATGGCCTGCTGGATGAAATAGGACAGGCTGTGGAAGACGACCCGGGCCTCGCCGATCATGCCGCGCTTATTGCTGTAGTAAAAGACGGAAACCTGGACAGCCTGCCGACAGCGCCTGTGCCGGTAATGTTCAGTGTCACGGGTTCTATCAGTGGTGCCAGCGGTAATGTTATCTGGGAGGCGATAGCCGGTGGCAAGCGGGTTCACGATGGCAGCGACACAGATGGCGCTGTCACCTTTAGCCCCGATGGTGGTATAGCCGAGGGCAACAACTGGCGGGTCACCGTGAAGACAGCACCTGCGGGCCAAAGCTGCGTTGTTAACAAGGGCAGCGGCCGGTTGGTTGCTGATGTCACCAATGTTGAAATTGTCTGTTCCGACGTACCCAGTTACAGCCTTACCGGTACGATCAGCGGAGCATCAGCTGCCGTAAGTTGGGAGACCCGCAAGAATGGTGTTGCTCACCACAGCGGCAGCGACAGCAATGGCGCAGTGACCTTTACTGCGAACGCAGGCCTTGAAGAAAACAGCGCCTGGAGTGTTGTTGTCATTACAGCGCCCGCCGGACAGACCTGCACCGTAAGCAACGGTAGCGGAACGTTGATGTCCAACGTCGGCAATATTGCAATTGCCTGTAGCGACGAAGTGGTGGTGCCGGATACATACACCATTTCCGGCTCTATCAGCGGTGCATCGGCTGCAGTTGAATGGCGAGTACAGAAAGACGGTAATGCCTTCCGCAACGGCACCAGCAACAATGGGAAAGTTGCGTTTACTGCGGCAGCGGGTATGGACGAGAGCAGTGCCTGGAGCGTGCAGGTGACGACAGCGCCAGCGGGACAGATCTGCGCCGTCAGCAACGGCAGCGGCACACTGACCGCTAACGTTACCAATGTTGTCATCAGCTGCAGGGACAGAAATGTCACGCCAAGCGATGCGATCTACGATTTTTCTTCTCTGGATCTGCGGCCATCGGTGCCCAATATGACACCGATCGCACCCACGATAAAGCCGGTCGATCCCTCACTTGATATCGCTGCTTTGTTTGAGAAGTTGGGCGAACGTGAGCAGGCCAGAATATTTGCACCTGCCCCGGATAACCTGACGCTGGAGTTTGACAATTACCAGCGCGAATACAGTATTGTCCAACGGGATAAGGACAGCAGTTGGGTGCGTAAGCTGTCGATAAATCCTGGTGCCGATGGCGAACTCAATACCGCGGACGATACCCTCTATGCCTATACAGTTGCCCCGGATGGAGAGCAGGGTATTTCATACTCCTTTACTAGCCCGGGCCCAGACGCTGTATGGTTTACTGAGGATGATGTCTACGGTGATAATGGCAACGGCGGTGTTGTCTACTTCCCGCGCGGCACATTACTGGAGTATGAGGATGCCAGTGAGGGCGTGATACTGATACTGCCGTTCCTGGAGCCCGGTGACGATGGCCAGTTGTTCACCGCAGATGATGAAGTTAAGTATGGTGTGGGTTACCAGATTGCGGTACTTGATGGCGAAGGCAACCGTGGTCAGATTGTGACCTACACGGGCGTCGGCGAAGATCAGCAATGGTTTAGCGCAGATGACCAGGTAAATAGTTATGTGATGGTGACCAGCGCCCTGTCCGGACGACAGGTCATCAGCGTGATGTACGATGGGGCCGGTGCCGACCAGAACTGGTTCAGTGCCGATGATGTTGTGGGTCAGCACACGCAATCGCAGCTGGACAGCCAGTACCTGATTCGTTATAGCGCGCTTTACGATAGAAGCGGTATCGACAACACCTGGTTTACCGCCGATGACAGAGTCATGGCGTGGACCTATTACGGCTACGATGAGGATGATAACGCCGTACTGGTCGCCACCCACAGCAGCATGGGCAATGATGGTATCTGGTTTACAGCCGATGATACTGCCAGCGGGCTTGTCAGCTTGAAGGATGCAAACGGGCGCTCCATTATCGAGGCCTCTATCAGTGGCTCAGGAGCGATGGGCCCCGATGGCGTGTGGCTGTCCGGTGACGAAACCCTGTACAGCTATGCCTACACCAACTTCGATGAAAAGGGCCGTAGGACACTCAACGCACAGATGGACAGTGCGGGCATTGACGGACTCTGGTTCACCGCCGATGACCAATCCACTTCCAGCTACAGTTACTGGAAAAGGGATTACGATGAGCAGGGTCGTGGCACCATGCTCCAGGATTACAACTCTGAGTTGTCTCCGACAAGCCCCGCTTTCAGTGAGGAGCATCTCGAAAAATATACGGTATATAACGCGGATTTCAGCAACTCTGTCACAGTGTACCGTGATGCCTATGGGGCGAGCTTCGGTGCCGATGGTATACCTTTTACCGCGGACGACAGTATCGCCTGGCCTTACACGGTCTATACGGACACAGGCTATGAGCAGTATGGCCAACCTGGCCCCGACGGCATGTGGTTTACTGGCGACGATGTGAGGAGTGGTTATGTGGTCAAGCAGTACGATGGTAACCGCAAAGTAATGGAGCAGGTATTCGGTGCGAACGACGAAGTGCTTTCCTACTCGGAAGCAACGGAGCTGTCAACGAACTCTTACCGCACCGATTTTTACAACATCGATGACAACGGCGATCCAGTACTGGGCGGCTATAACATTGTGCAAGAGGGCAACTATGGCTATCCGCGGACGACCACCTGGTATTCACTGGCAGATGAGATAACCAATATCGACTATGCCGAGTACGACAGCAGAGGGAATATCACACGAGAGAGCGCCGCCTATACACCGGGAAATGACGGCTTATGGGGTACATCGGATGATTTTGCCCACTATGCCAAAAAGGTTTTCAATAGCAACAATGAACTGGTGAGCCAGTATGACGAGTATCCCGGTGTGGATCGCATCTGGGGTACCGCGGATGATTATACCAATCTCGGCCGGATCGAACTGCTCGACTACGACATTGATGTGCTGCCTGGCAACACGGGGTATCTCGCGCGCAGCTGCGACGATCTGATGAGCGTCGCATCGGGTGCCATCAATGTGGTGGTGCGCGATCAGAATGGTGACCCGCTTGCAGGTGCTATTGCCCAGCTCAATAACAAGGGTAAAACAGCCACCACAGATGCGAATGGCGAGGCCAGCTTTTCCGGCCTGAGCGGCGCGCAGGATCTCCACCTGTTCAAGGATGGATACGCCTGGGAGAGCTTCTACTGTGTTGCACCGGGAAACAATATGACGGTGCAGGCACGCCTGAGCAGCCGGACGGAGCCTGCCTACGATTCCAAGGTGAATTTTCAGGCGACTCCCGGCAATGAGTACTTCACTCTGCGCCTGCTGGATGATGAGGGCCGTTCAATAGCCAACCGCTCACATGCAAGTGGTAGTGGCGGTGATTATGGCCAGACGTATGGTGCTTTGTACTTTACATTACCCGAGGGTACTGAGGTAAACGGTGAGCTCTGGGCCTTACAGGTTGATCGCTACGGTGTGTTAACGGGTGCGCAGTCAATGGGTCTGCAGACTTACAACACGATCGGTGGCAATCTGTACACAGATTATCAGCCTATAGCGTTGGATTTTGAGTCCGGATCAGCTATAGCCGTTGCCAGCAGCGGCAGTTTAGTGGGGCCTGGGAATGGCTACGCGCAAATGACTGTCTCGTTGGGGGGGCTGTACGAACTACCGTTCCGCTACGATCCCACTCTGGGCGGTATCTTCGCGACAGTTCCCGATGTCATGGATGTCAGCTTGCCGGCGTTAGCACAACCCACAGGTGTGCGGGCGACAGGCGACAACTGGCAGGCATGGTATCCCGGTGATTATCCCCAGCTGGGCGAGGGTGTATTCCTGGCCTCTATCATTACCGGCTTCCAGCACGGGCCCGTGATCGAAACGCAGCAAGCATCGGGTAATCAGCCTGTGGTTCAATGGAGTCCGACTCGCCAGGTGAAGGATGATCCGTTTGCAACCGTAACGACACTGGAGTTACGCAGTGCCGCGGACGGCCAGGGCTGGCAATCGCACTGGACGGTTCATGTCCCCGCCGGTAACACCAGTGTGGCACTGCCGCGGGTACCTGCCGGTATCACAGACGCAATGCTGCCGCAGAGCCAGTACAGAATGGTGTTACACACACGTGCTATACCGGAGCTGGACTACCACACGGCAGTGGGAACTCAGGATCTGCACCAGCTGAGTCTGGAATTTGC
The DNA here is from genome assembly GCA_902705825.1 of Halioglobus japonicus. Classification (GTDB taxonomy): domain Bacteria; phylum Pseudomonadota; class Gammaproteobacteria; order Pseudomonadales; family Halieaceae; genus Marimicrobium. Next base: position 379,982 of record CACSIL010000050.1, read on the forward strand.
CACAGAAGTTCTCAGCAGCGGATCCGATTTTGAAGGAAGCAATATTCTCCTGCGGTAATACCTCACACCAGGAAGACTTGGCCCGGCATAGTCCGGGCCTTTTTTTGTCCGGTGTCAGCGCCATCTGCCCTGCTGTGGCCCAATGGAGATGCTATCTCCTTACAGGGGCATTACACTAGCGCAAAGAAATACAGGCTCCTCTCCCGATGCCTGGCGCAGGGAGAGGGCTTATTATCGAGCGCTCATGTGTGACCATCGTTAACCGCCATTACAACTACATTTTTATCCATGTGCCAAAGGCCGCAGGTAAAAGTGTCAAACAACACCTTACCCGGCACACGTACGGCACTGTCGGTCGCTACCAGATGCAGCTGGGTTTTGCGCTTGATGCCCTCGGCTCCTATGCGAGTGCACGCCCGGGCTTGAATAACCTTTTGCCGCGATTAGCCGGTATTGGATCGGCCCCGCAGATACGTGACTACTGCCTGCGACAACAGCTGCCTTCCAGTGCCCATTTGTCTGCGCAGCAAGTCTGTGAGCTGTTGGGTGAACAGCCGTTTTCGGCAATGTTTTCATTTGGTGTTGTGCGCAACCCGTGGGACCGCTGTCTCTCGGCGTACTACTATTTGAGAGACAAGCCATTTCACCCGCTTCATAAGACCGCCAGTTCGCTGTCATTCGAGGCATTCGTGCAGGCGATGGAGAGCGGGGAAATACCACACATGGGTCAGCAGGCGCTGTGGCTGTGTGATAAGCAAGGGAAGCTACTGGTGAACTTCTGTGCGCGTGTAGAGAGTATCAACAAGGATATGGCGCGAGTGAACGATACTATCGGGCTGCACGGTCGTTCGTTTCAGGCGCGCACCAATGTCAGTGAGAAACGCGATCGCAGCTATCGAAATCACTATACCGACAAAGCCGCCGAGACGGTTTCCAGACTTATGCAGCTCGATATCGAGTTGTTCAATTACACCTACTGACGCTACACCTACTGCAATGGTGAGCGCCAGTCGGTACTTGCTCCCAACCTAGTCGGGGTCTCGCTGTATTCCCTGGTCGATCCAGTGTCCTATTGCCTGACACTCCTCCAGCGTGGCATCCGTTGGATGCGCGCTACCGAAATCGATGTCGGTAGAATACTGACCGTCTGTTCTACCGTCAGTGCGCTCTCCCATACACTTCCAGTACAGCAGTGAATTGCGCGCCAGTTTCCCCACCCACTTGCTGGTGTAGGGGCGCGGCAGATTGTACGTGCCATTGCCTACAGGTTGTCGGGTCATCCAGGCCCAGTCAATCTGTTCGTAGTCCCAGGCAAGGCGCGAGTCCAGTAAGCCATCGTCATTTTTCATGTCGGCGTGGCAACTGCTGCAATGCTTCTCGAAGATGGGTTCAATGTCTTCCCAGGTCGTGCGGAATCCATTGTCTGGCGCAGCATGGCTGCTCGCAGCGGCCAGAGTGCGGGCAAAACGTGTTTCGGCCGACTCTCCGAGTTCTGCTGCACGCTCTTCCGAGTGGCCATCGTGACAGCCGTGGCAAGTGCGCGTTTCACCCTTGCGCAGGGAGTGCACCTTGTCATCGTGGGCGAGTGTCATTTTATTCTCGTCCTGCCCGAGAATCTGTAGTGGGGTTTCGCAGGGTACTTCCATACGAACAGAGCCATCGTCCTCAAGTGCCTGATAGCCCCATGTCGCCACGCTTTTGAAGCCGTGGTTGTTGGTGGTTTTGCCGAAGGTCTCCTGGTTGCCATTTGAATAGGTGACATCCCACATTTCCACTTCGTAAACCGTGAGGTATTTCAACTGGTCAGCGAGGAAGGAAGGATCTTCGCTGTTTACAGCGCAGCCCTGGGAAGAACACTGTTTTGACAACGTGGTGTTCCAGTCATACGCGCTCACCGGTTCCAGCTCTGCCGCCCTTGCATCCACCACCTGCAGGAAGCAGCTGTCTCCCTGCAGCCTTGCCGGCCGGTTTGGTATCGGTTGATCCCACAGCGACTGGTAATTGGTGATGGCATCGGCATCGTAGATCTGCCATTCATCGCCGCCGGCGAGCAATGTCATCTGCTCGGGGTCGAAAGGGTCGGTGACCTGGTCCACATGAACACGGTAGATTCCTTTCTGGCACAGCGGCTCGCCACCTGTCCAGTCCAGCGTTGAGTCCTCTACGTGTGCAACTTCGTAGCAATTGCCTCGAGCATGGGTCAGCATATAGTCATCTGTGCCGGGTAGCGCGCTGGCATAGCCTGCTTTACCCATGGCTTTACCGTCACCATTGCGGCGTACAGCGGTATCCTGATCGTTGCCATAGGGGGTTAGGGCGACAAAATCGCTGGGGATATAGGCGCCTGATCCCTTCGCATCGCTCTTGTATAAGTTATGCTCAAAGTTGTTCAGCACTGATACACCTTCAATGCCAGCTCCCTTGTAGCTCCACCCATAGACTATCCCCATACTGCCGGTGTGATTGGCGCGGTAGTAGTTGGAAACGGCGATGTAGTCCTTGCGAATTTCAGCAGCGGATCGAACGGAGCGCAGCTCCGAGCTACCTTCGCCGCCGACTACATCGGGGCTCAGCCAGCCACGGGTTTTCAGCAGAGGTGAATGGTGGCCGTTGAGTACCACATGGCCTCCCGCGCCGTTGCCATCGGCCTGGCATAGCCACCACTTGTTGATCTCGGTTCCCGGGTTGTTTGTATTGCGGAACTTGGCGTCAAACGCTTCGTTCGCGTGCCCATTCCAGCATGAGTAGAGAATATCGCCGTTGGTCATGACCATGGGGGACAGGGCCATTGTCTCGTGCGGGCTGATGTTGCGGGCGTTGGTGCCGTCAATGTCCATCGTCCAGATTTGCATTGACTTGCCTTCGTGACCGTAGCCGTAGTACTGCGATACACCGTACTCTGCGTTGAACCAGCGTTTGCGGCCATCGGGGTAGGTACCGCGATGCTGGCTATACTGGCTCTTGTGGGGGTAGGTATTACCACGGTTGCTGGAAAACACCAGAGTATTGTTGTCGAGCCATTCCGGCTGACGGTCAATGGCATTGCCAGGATGATTGGGCAACGGGTTGCTGACGCCGGATTCAATGTCATAGATAAACAGCTGTGCGTGGGTCAGCGCATGGATGTCGTAAATTCCCAGCAGGGCACTGCCAAACCTCACCTCTTGTAGATAGTCACCATAGCCCACGGAATACGCGATCATCTTGCCGTCAGGGCTGACACGCGCTTCCTGCGCGACACAAATTTCCTCAGAGGTCGTACAGTTATGAATAACCTGCTGATTGCCGTTCAGATCGTCGATGACGACGTCTGCCTCGGCGATCCCCTTGTTGATTCGACCCACGTCAGATACATGCTGCCAGTTTGAAGCGTCAGCAATTGAGGTGCCTGGTACAGGCGTTCTCGCTCTGGGATGGCGGGTGTAGACGATACCGTCGAAGATTCCACGTGCCTCGGGCTCGGGCTCGGGCTCNGGCTCGGGTTCGGGNTCGGGTTCNGGCTCAGGCTCAGGCTCGGGNTCAGGCTCGGGTTCNGGCTCGGGTTCNGGCTCAGGCTCAGGCTCAGGCTCAGGCTCAGGCTCAGGC
>CACSIL010000051.1 GCA_902705825.1 Halioglobus japonicus
CTATCATCAGAATCGTACTGACCAGGAGGTGGCGAGCACCGTCATCGAATTCTCACTGGACAATCCCCATCTCGGCCAGGTTCAGGTCTCAAATCAACTGAGGAAGCATTACCAGATTGAACTCAGCGCAAGCGGCGTTAGATACGTGTGGCTGAGAGAAAACATGCAAACCTGCGCACTGAGGTTGCAGAAGAAAGAGCTTCTATCTGCCGCTATCTGACGATGTTCAGCGAGTTGCCAGAAAAGTAACTCGCTGATACGGTGCTACGACAGAGTCGCTTGGTAATTAGTCCGCCAGTTTCCCTTGGTAATGACATTATTACCGTTAGGCAAGAACGTCCTCACCCAACAACCCACGCGCGACCAGCCGCTTCAAAACATCCTTACATCTTTCCCGCAACATATCCCGCAACAGGCGCACAGCAGGCGTAATGGATTGCCTGCTCGGGCAAATCAACCACAGTTCCGTAGAGCGCGGTTGATACTCAGGCATGACGTTAACCACGTTACCGGACAGCAAATCATTCGACATATCCAGGCAGGATTTGACAGCCAATCCGTTACCGGCAACACACCAGCGCCTGACCAGTTCACCGTCGTTGGCCGCGCGGTCGCCGCTCATTTTGATCTTGTAGTCGCTGGAATCGCGCGTGAAAACCCAATCGTCGTAGATGATGTCGTGCAGTTGGTAAAACAAACCGTTATGGGCCGCCAAGTCGTGCGGGTGCTGCGGCGTGCCGTGCAATTTGAGGTAATCAGGGGTTGCACACAGTAGTGCCGGTGCATTGCAGATTTTGAAACCGTAGAGGCTGGCATCGCTGGGAGACCCATAGCGCAGTGCGACGTCCACCGCATCGCGATAGAAGTCGATGTTACTGTCGCCGATATTCAGCTTTAAGCTGACGTCGGGATACGTCACCATAAAGTCATCCAGCCAGGGCACCACGAGGTTGCGCCCCAGATCCGACGACAGGGACAAACGCAGTTCCCCTTCCACCACATCCAGGTCATCGCGCATATTCTGTCGTGCCGTATCCAGCATGGCGAGCGCCTGCTGGCACTGCGGGATAAAACGCTCACCGGCACTGGAGAGGCGAAGCTGCCGCGTTGTGCGAATGAACAACTCTGCCCCCAGCGCTTTTTCCGCCCTTTTCAACGCGGCACTGGCCGTTGCCGTGCGCATATCCAGATGTGTGGCGGCAGCAGTGATGCTGCGGAACTCCGCCACATTGAGGACGACTTGTAAATCTTCCAGAAGCATATTATCTAATATTTTTTGATAATGTTTCGCTTATTATGCTGTTTATAGGGATGTGATCAAGCCATATCCTGCACTCCAGTTACTCAAGCACTGGAGACATACCCATGAAAGCCATCGCGTATCAACAATCACTGCCCATTGAGCACCCCGAATCGCTGCTCGATATCGAACTGCCCCAACCCAATGCCGAGGGGCATGACCTGCTCGTCAAGGTGAATGCCGTTGCGGTAAACCCTGTGGATTACAAAATTCGCCAGAATGTCGCACCCGAATCCGGTCAGTACAAAGTCCTCGGCTGGGATACCGTCGGTGAAGTCGTGGCGACAGGCCAATCCGCTACGCAGTTCAAGCCGGGGGATCAGGTGTTCTATGCGGGCGATCTCAATCGCCAGGGCGGGAATGCCGAGTATCAATTGGTGGATGAGCGACTGGTGGGGCGCAAGCCAAAGAGCCTGTCTAATGCGGAGGCCGCAGCACTACCACTGACGACCATCACCGCCTGGGAACTGTTGTTTGAACATCTGGGCATTGCGCAGCAACACCCGGACGCCACAGCACGCTCCGCAGAGGTCATCCTGATGGTCGGCGCGGCGGGGGGAGTGGGTTCTATCCTGCTGCAGCTGGCCAGAGCAATTACCGGCGCCACCATCATCGCCACCGCTTCGCGCGAAAGCTCAATAGCGTGGGTTAAAAAACTGGGCGCGCACTATGTCATAGATCACAGCAAACCCCTGCTGCCACAACTCGAAGCACTTACGGACAATGACGGTGTAGGCCAGGTGACCCATGTTGCCAGCCTGAATGGCACAGAAGCCTATTTCGATAGCTATACAGAGCTGCTCGTGCCGTTTGGCAAAATCGCGATGATCGACGATCCAGAAACATTTGATGTCGCAAAACTGAAACCCAAGAGCCTCTCATTGCACTGGGAGTTCATGTTTGCGCGGTCGATGTTTCAAGCGGCGGATATGCATGAGCAAGGCCGCTTACTGACCCGGGTCGCGGAGTTGGTTGATCAGGGTATTATTCAAACCACAGCGGGCAAGACACTGGGGAGTATCAATGCCGAGAACCTGAAGCTGGCGCACTCTGAGTTGGAGTCTCGTCGCGCTATCGGGAAAATCGTACTGGAGGGTTTCTAAACACGTCGCCACGAGGGAAGCTTACCAATGCGAAAAACGATTCTTATTACGGGTTAAACTGATGGCATCGGACTTGCCACCGCGACAGAACTGCTCTCGCAGGGACACAGGGTCCTGCTGCATGGTCGCGATGCAGGAAAGCTTGATCAGGCATATCGCGAGCTCACTGGCCAGGCAGGCAACGCAGTCGAACTACCTTGACGGGATCATGAACAAGACCATCATCCAGCGAAAACAGACTCTGGGCTGACCCTCCGTGAGTGAGTTGAGGAACTCATGCCTGCGCGGGAGAAGTGCAATTTCGCTTTACAGGCTGAGCTGGCATAATCGGACGTAATGGTAAATTGGATTACTTGAAACTGATTGGGATGACATGCAAGGCCCTATGAGTACATATACCTAGAAAAGCGCCTCGCAGCTACGTCACCTGATATTTGAGTAACCGCATGCCCCTTTAGAGTTGCCCATTCATGCCACGAAAAAGATCAACTGTCAGACTATTGGTGATAATGGCCGCGCTCCTTCTTTCTGCAGCAGTTCAGTCGCAAGCTGGGGTTTCAAACACTGGTTACCACTATGATTCAGAAGCATCGCTAAACCTCGACGAATTTATTGCAAACATTGAATCAGCCGGCCGCTTCGTCCCCTTCGATAACGCCGACATACCCGTAGGCCGCGGGAATCACTGGGTATTTGGTGATATCGAATTGAAGGAAGCTGTCGACGCCGACCGATGGTTTCTGGAAATCAATTTTCCCAATATAGATCGAGTGGAAGCGTTTATCCTTCACGATGACGGCAGCGTTGACCGTTTTCTGGTTGGTGATGAAGTGGCTTTCAACGATTGGCCCCTCAGCTACCGAAAACCTTCTATACCCCTGAATATGTCCACGTCAGGAAGCGCAAAATTCTATCTCAAAGTCGCTAGTGAAACGCCATTGATATTGCCTATCGAAGTGATATCCCAGCGGGATAGGGATTCTACTGAGAAAAATGAGTACTTCCTGTACGGAATTTTCTATGGCGCCATTTTCATTCTCGCTTTGTACAACGCCGGTGTGTATGTCTCTCTCCGCGATAAAAGTTACTTATATTATGTACTCTATATTCTTGCGTTCTCTCTGGTACAGGCAACAACAACCGGGATAGGCCAGCAGTATCTCTGGCCTGGCCTTGAAAACGCCACTACTCGTATTTCGCTATTCGCCATAGCATCGACGAATTTCTTCATGATATTTTTCGTCATCTATTTCCTCGATCTGAAGTCATACGCTCCAAACCTGATAACGCCACTACGGTGCATCGCATGGATCGCTTTACTGTGCGTTCCCACATTACTGCTTTCACAATACGCATATACACAGTACTTTCTTCATGGACTAAACCTATTTTCGATGGTTGCGATAGGCTTTGTCATCACCAGGGTCTTCCGACACAACACAAGACCCACGATGTATCTACTGGTGGGCTATAGCATATTGTTCAGCACTATCGTTCTGGCGCTTCTCTTTCAGGCAAGCCTTATCTCATACTATTCATACACCGATTTCAGCATGTCAGTGGCGATTATCTTCGAAGCAATTGTTCTCTCAATAGGCCTGTCAGAGCGAATCGCTAAACTGCGTATCGAAAACGAGCAGTCAGAAAGAGCGCAGAGGATTGTGCAGGAAGAGTTGGCCCAGCAGCTTATACAGGCCAGAGAACATGAAAGAAGCGAGATCAGCAAACTACTTCACGACAGCGTCAGTCACGACCTTGTTGTTATTCAGCGGAAGATTTCTCAACTTGGTAGTGCAGATATACCGCAACAATCCAGCCTGGCCGACAGGATCGACGACATTAATGGAAAGCTCAGTACCACGATTGATGACATACGTAACATTTCTCATCTCTCACACCCACGCATCGCAAAACATCTCGGGCTGGAACCTGCTCTCTCGGCATTACTGAAGAGTACCTTTGGCAGCAGTATCACCTGGAATCTCTACATACAAGATATCTACCTCGGCGAAGATACGCAGCTATTACTTTATCGAGCGGTGCAGGAAGCAACCACCAATATTATCAAACATGCAGAAGCCACCGAGTGCATTGTGAGACTTGAAGCTAACAAGACAAGTGGTGAGGTTCGATTCGTTATAAAGGACGACGGCCAGGGATTTATGGCATCATCCAGAAGTTGGCGCTTTGGACTTCGCACTCTGAACGAACACTGCAAAGCGCTGGCTGCTCTACTCGATGTCCAATCCAGCCCGGAAAAAGGCACCACGCTGACAATCATTTTCCCATACCGTAGTGAAGGAGAGTTCAATGGATAGAACGCTTTTACTTGTTGACGACCATCCACTTTTTCGCAGGGGCGTAAGAGAGTTAATTCTCACACAGAGTGACCTTTACGACGACGTCTTTGAAGCCGACAACGGGTGGGAAGCTCTAAACCTGGTACACCGGATTCGACCCGGCTGCGTAATGCTGGACATCGCCATGCCGGATATCGATGGCTTACAAACTCTTGAGCTGATCAAGGCGAAAACACCTGATACACGATGCATTATGTTCAGCATGTACAACAACACAGAGTTTGTTACTGGCGCGCGAAACAGGGGCGCTCAAGGTTATATTCTGAAGACGGATCCTGACCGAATTGTGCTGGAGTGCTTGTACAACATCATGCACGGGCGAGAGTATGTCAGTAAGTCTGTAGGCAATGGTTTCGAGACGACAATGCCTCAAGCTCTAGTAAGCCCCCAAGACCTGGAGAGACTCAGCAGCAGAGAGAAGGAGATTCTAGCCCTGATAGCCAAAAATCAAACAAGTAAGGAAATTTCCAAACACCTTTCGTTGAGCATAAGGACCATACAAAACCATCGTGCAAATATCTGTAAGAAGCTCGGCATTAGTGGATCAAACACATTGTTGAAACTGGCCATCGAGAACCAGGCCTGGCTATAGAAAAATAAAGGCAGACACCGAGCGATTATAGCTTCATCGCGCATTCGCTTGAGTACAAGTACTTAGTGTTGTCAGGAATTTTTACAAAATGAAATTTCGCAGAACGCCAGAATGAAGATAAGCCCCTATTTTTGCGTGTTTTTCGTACTATTTAGGGCTTACCAATCTACAAACAATTACAAGCAGCAAGCCCGTCAATTTATTCTTGAGTAAGAGTACTCAGCCTATCGTCCACAAATTTTACAGAGCCGGCATCCTTATGAGCGAAGAATAAAAAAAACCATCCAAGTCATTGTTACTAAGCTTCATTCGCTGAGTTGGAATACTTCTTGCTGTGCTCTACCGGCGACACCACCGTGATTGAGAAACAGTTGTCTCTTTCACCTTCATGATTACAAGTTGGAGTTAAAGCGATGAAAAGGATTCTACCGAAGTTCTTGTTAGCGACATTATTTTTTGCAGCCGCCAACGCGAATGCCTACTATGTCCGTCCCTATCTGCAGTTAGGCGGCGGAAGTGTCGACGGTCTTATTCAAAACGGCGCTACAAGTGCTTCGCAAAATTTTACTAGCTCGCTAAGGGCTGGGGCTGACCTGAATACCGGCAAGGCAAGAGCGCTGGTAGATTTGACCGGCACCAACCAATTCGGACAGGCAGTTGGCGGTTTTGGTGATACGGTTTCATTCAGCAATAATTCCGTCGGCACCTCGGTGAACTTTTCATTTCTGTTCGACGGCACTATGGATGTCACCAACGTTGTGAATCAAGGCGCTTTTATGCAGTATGGTTATCAAGCGACCTTATACGTTTTCGAAGCCGGCAGCGGTGCCACTTACGCGAACTACACCTCGATCGGCGGTGAGCTCATTGGTCGCAGTAAGTTTGCCAGCTTTACGAACCCGGAAACTGACGTGTCTACAGTCGTAAATGATATACTCAGCCAATCCATAACAATTAGCGATGTTCAGGACTTTGATGTCTTTGCCAGCCTCGGAGTGTTCACCTCCACAGGGAATAACCCAGTCAGGGTTAAATTGGACTTTCTCAACACAGGTTCCTTCGGCATTCAAACGGCCGATGGTGTCACCTATACTTCACAATCTGGCGTCTTTCTGGATTCCACCAATCCAAGCACCGTACCGGTACCAGGCACCCTGGCCCTTCTCGGTATCGGATTACTTGGCATAGCGGGGCGCCGCCGTACTGTCTCAGCGGGTTAACACGTGGGCTTAGTTTAGAATCTACTGGGGAATCATTCTGGCAGCCAGCGCCCAAGCACGTTACCGGATGCCCTCCATGTTGAGCGCTACCAGCTGATAAATGCAGTCTTTTATCGCGATTGTCAAAGCTCAATGAAGCTCAAGAGTTTCATTGAGTTTATAAGTCAGTCTCTAGTGGACCGATGAGCTAGACAGTATAGGGCAACTTCTCCGTCAAAATGCTGACAATCGCGGGCAGCGGCAAGACGTATACGGGGATAGATCACGCCTCTAACCACAGCTTATCGTGCTCTGCCGTCAACAACGCCATGTTATCCTTCTTCAAAGCATACCGTTTATGTTGAGATAGTTATGAGAGGCGGCCGAGTTTCCCGGCGGCATAGGCCGCTTCGACCGCTGCTACTTCAGCTTCATTCTTCATCACGAACGGGCCCTTGTGGAGGAAAGCTTCCTCAACGGGCTCTGCGGCAAATAATGCAAAGTGCGCCTCTGAAGCTGCAATATTGTTCAACTCAATCGTATGGGCGGCGAAAGCCGAGTTTACTTCGATGGCAATGGATTCGCCTTCCTGCAACCTTACTCTCTTACCGGCAACAATGAGCTCGATCCTGCCTCGCATCGCATAAACCCAGCCGTGTTCCGTGCCCTTCAGATCATGGGAAAAGTTGGACCCGACAGCTATCTTGCCGTCGAGAATGGTCATGGGCAGCGCGGGTGATACCTGCCCCATAATGCCATTACTATCTCCGAGCACAACGCGAACGCGGTTGCCGCCGACGTGCAGCACGGGCATATCCTGCGCTCTTACATGCAGCGATTCCGGCGCATCCTGTTTCATCCGCGCGGGCAGGTTCACGAATACCTGCAAGCCGTGAATTCTTGAACCAGCCCTGGGTGCCTCATCGTGAACTACGCCGGCGCCCGCCTTTAACCAGTAAAGATCGCCTGGCATCAAGTCAAAATCGTTACCCAGTGAATCCCTGTTGTGAAATTCACCCTCGCTGTCCTCAAAGAGTACGGATACAGCGGAGAGTCCGGCGTGGGGATGTGCACCAAAAGTCGGTTCATTCATGCGGTAGTGCCCTCGATATGCCCAAGTCACGCCTGAGTCGACATGTCTCCCGGCTGGAAGAAAGGCTCGATACCCGGTTGATACAACGCAGCTCGCGGCAGTTTAAAGTCACTGAAACCGGTCAGGTGTTTTACCGGCATGCCAGGGCGCAGTTGAGTCTGTTGATGCCTTCACGCCGAGGACAATCGCCTTCTGTGCGCGTGCTGGCGGACTATCTGCTCGATAACCTGAATGATCGGATCGGTGATCAGCCGGGATAGCAGGAAGGCACCTCGAATGAGCGAGTCAATTTTCCTGTGCAGGAGGTATCCATCCGGGGTCCGAATTTTACGAGTGAGCAGCTTCGTTTAACGCCTGATAATCTTTCCTGACTTCGGCCGGACTCTTGCCGATAATTTTTTTAAAGGCGCGTGAGAAGGCCGCTTCTGACTGATAACCAATATCCAGTGCGATGGAAAGCACCGTGTCTTTCGTCAATTGCAGACTGGAATACGCCAACGACATACGCCACTCGGTCAGATAGTCTATCGGGGTATTGCCCACCAGTTTCTTGAATTGCGTGGCAAAGCTGGTTCTGGACATGCCAACAGCGGTAGCCAGTTCTTCCAGCGACCAGTGCCGGGCCGGTTGATCGTGTATCAGCTTGAGTGATTTCCCGATGCGGTCATCCTCGAGTGCTGTCAGCCAACCGGTTTGCGAATCGTCCAGCTTCGATAGATATTCCCGCATGGCGGCTATCACGAGGATATCGGCAAGCCGGGAAATGACCGCCTCTGCGCCCACCGAGACCGACTGTGCCTCCGCCTTGAGCAACTCTGCTACGCTGGTAACAATACTGCCTGAATCCTCCGAATCGGGATGGATTTTGATAAAGGGCGGCAAGATCCCGAGCAGCTTTATCGCTAGTGGGTGCTGGAACAACATGGCGCCACACACCATCCTGCTGACCTCACCACCGCCACCAAAATCCAGCGTTTCGTAGCGCTCGGTGACGCTTTCGATGGGCAGCGCGGTTAGCGGTGTTAACGTTTTGCACTGTCCGTCGGACACAACATGCCCGTCGCCTGCAGGGAATAGTACGAAAGCGCCCTCTTCCAGGCTGAACACAGAATCCTTCACGCGAAACTCTGCCGCACCCTCGAGCATGATGTGATACATCATGCAGTTTGGCATCGGGGGCATGATCATGCCCCAGGGCCGCGTCAGTCTCGAGCTGGTGTAAAACGCGCTTTGCATTCTCAAGCTGTCGAGTAGCTTGCCAACTGGGTGATCTACGATCTGCGTCGCTGCTCTTTTTTTGTAATCAAACGACATACCTGGCCTCTTGCACGTCTAACTGCGCTAAAAACTATAACCCGCTTCGTGTTCACATGGCGAACGGCTTACCCTCTCTATAACGTTCAGACAACCAGCAGTAAGCCAGAGCTTACTGCAGCCACGGAGCGCACATGGTTCCAGAACACCCACTTGTCGAGATACCGCTGCCAGACCTGCTCACGCTGCGCGCCCGCCGCTTGCAGCTGGTTATTCAACGGCACATTTTTAACTATTGTCACCAGTGTCGTACCCACCAGGAACACGAGAGCAGCGATGAATAACAAACCCTTCGCAGCGACCACGAGATACAGTGAGCCCAGTCCGGAAATCCAGAACACCGCCATAAAAACCGGGTTGAGAATGATCTTGTTGATCTCAACCATGACATCCGCGCCCGATTCAAACTTTGCGAGCGATGCCATGACGGTGTTAGAGAAAGCAAAATACAGCCCAACCATGATTATCATCGAAAGCTGGATCAATGACTCAACGAATTGCAGGATCTGGATACTCATGATCAAGCTGCCTCGGTGAAGTACTGCTTGTTTTTCAGAATATACTGATCGAAGCTCGTTGCAGGACGGCCCAGCGCGTTCTCGACACCATCGGTGATTGATTCACTGCGACCGTCGAGCACCTCGCTAAACAGATAGGTCACTGTTTCGATTACATCCTGCGGCACAGCGTCCCTGGCCATTCGCGATTGAAACTCGCCGATACTGATCGACTCGAAGCCTATCTTCCTGTTCAGGTGCTTGCCGAATCTGGCGGCGATATCGGCAAAGCTGATCAATTCGGGCCCGGTGACTTCATACAGTTGCCCACTGTGCCTGTCGTCAGTGAGCGACGCGACAACAACGTCAGCGATATCGTCAATATCGATAAACGGTTCGGTAATATCGGTGACAGGCAGCGCGATGTTGCCATCCACAATGAACTGGCGGAACAGGCCCTCACTGAAATTCTGAGCGAACCAGGAGGCGCGAACGACCGTCCAGCGGATACCTGATTGTATGATGATGTTTTCACATAGCTGGGCAGCGGGTTCACTACGACCGGAAAGCAAGGTAATGTGCTTGACTCCCTTCATCTTTGCCAGCGCGCAGAATCTGGAGATATCTTCAGGTGCTTTGGGTATCGCCAGATCAGGGTAGTACGTCAGGTAAACCGCATCGATACCATTGAGCGCTGCTGACCAGGTTGTGGGATCTTCCCAGTCAAAATGCACTTCGCCGTGGCGGCTCGCACCTTTGGGTTTAAAACCAAGCGCGTTTAAACCCGCCATAACGCGTGAACCCGTTTTACCGGTAGACCCAATAATCAAGTGTTGTGTTACTGAATGCATAATACTGTCCTCGTGTCGTTGTTGATATGACGAGGTCAGTGTAGTGGCGTGCAGACAGGACAGATTTACCGTGCGTTCAAGATGCTTTGCACATCGTACAGGCGTTTGGCGGGCAACGCATCGCCCGTCCGGTGCGCTCTCGCAATAACTGAATTTATAGCTATGCCGTCAGCAACTCTATAATGGCCCGCCTGCTTATCGGGTGCCGAACTGCCTCCTTGGTGATGTTCACTTCCAATGCCACTTGCGCGATTTCCAGTATGCCAGTATCAATCTGGTAGCTCCCTCGCGCCTTCAACCAATCCAGCACCTCCGCCAGATGCCAGATCGAGGCGCTGCCTTGGTGAACCGGCATGGGGAACGCGCCTCGGTGGGCAAGTATGAGCTTACGCATCGCCTGCCGGGAAAATCCCACAAGATCGACCACATCCGTCAAGCCGACCAGGTCCGGCGACGCCTCGATTAGGCACGCAAGGCAGGTTTGCGCACAACCTTATTGCAAATGATAATGATTATCACTAACATGTGCCTTCCTTTTGTTCCCAACATGGAAATAAGTCATGCGCCACCACTGCCCCATCGCCGCATCCAGCCGCCTGAAACAAAGGGCCACTGCCGTGACCCTCGTCCTCTGTGGATTTCATACCACGACCGCGATCGCGCAAGAGTCCACCGTAGCCAAAGACAATACTGCAGCGGAGGTTACCGCACAGAAAGAGAACCCGGCGATGGAAGAGGTCATCGTGCGCGGCTCCTACACCACCGACGATCAACTCAATTCCGCGACGGGCCTTGGTCTCTCGATAAAGGAAACGCCACAATCTGTCAGCGTGATGACCTTCCAGCGCATCGAAGACCAAAATCTTAACTCGCTTACCGACGTGGTGCTCAACGCTACTGGAGTCTCCGCAAAGGAACTCGACAGTTCGCGATCCACATTTGCAGCGCGGGGCTTTGAAATTGACAACTATCAACTCGATGGCGTGCCCATCAGTTGGAGCCCCGGTGGCGATGCCGGTGAAACGCAAACTGATATGGCCGCGTATGAACGGATCGAAATAGTGCGGGGCGCCACTGGCCTGCTAACCGGTGCAGGCAACCCTTCCGCCTCGATCAACCTGGTGCGTAAGCACGCCGACAGCAAAGAACTCACTGGGGTTACATCGGTAGGTGCCAGTCGGTGGAATAACTACGAAGCGATGGCCGATGTCAGTACACCGATCACCAGTGACGGCTCGATACGCGCGCGTGCGGTGCTTAGTTACGCTGATGGCGACTCGTGGACTGACCTGCTGGGCAACACCAAGAAACTGGCCTACGGCACCATGGACGCCGATCTGGGCGTGAGCACTCTGTTTCGCGTTGGCGCCAGCTATCAGGATAATGACCCCACCAGCTCCACCTGGGGCGGTCTACCGGCCTGGTTCAGTGACGGCTCACGGACCGATTGGCCTGACTCCAAAACAGTGGGCGCCGACTGGACACGCTGGGCCTCCACCAGCACGACATACTTCGCGACACTCAGGCACGAATTTCTGAACAAATGGAGCGCCTCGCTAGATTACAATCGAGCCGAGAACGATGCCAACCTGCATCTACTGTATCTTTCCGGCGCACCGGACAAAGCCACCGGTGAGGGCATGAGCACCTCGCCCTATCGCTCTGACACCACACGTGAACAGGACAGCATCGGAGTGAACGTATCGGGTTCGTACGCTTTGTTGGGGCGAGAGCATGAAGCGGTGGTGGGCTATAGCTGGATGGACCAGAATGAGAAAACCCACACTTTTGACCCGCTGGGTGAATCCCCCGGAGTGGGCAATTTCTTTGATTGGGACGGCTCGTACCCCGAACCTCAGTGGGGTGATCGCAATACGGATATTGAACTGGACACGGAACAAACGGGATTCTACGCCGCGACGCGCGTCTCCCTAACCGACGCACTCAAACTGGTGCTCGGTGGCCGGCTCGCCAGTTGGGAATCCAAGGGGCAAAGCTATGGAGCATCGGTCGACTACCAGGACAGCAATGTGTTTCTTCCGTACGTCGGCGCACTCTATGACATCACCGAATCGACCTCGGCCTACCTCAGCTATACCGAGATATTCAAACCGCAGAACGCGCTAGACCGCAATGGTCAGCAGCTCGATCCAATTATTGGTGAGAGTTACGAGATCGGTCTAAAGAGCGGATTTTTCAACGATTCACTCAGCACAACCGTCGCAGTATTCCACATCAAGCAGGACAATCTCGCCCAGATCGATACCGGGAACTTTATTCCTGGCACCATTTTCGAAGCCTCTCGGGCTGCCGAGGGCGCAACCAGCGAAGGTTTTGAGCTGGAAGCGGTTGGTGCCATTACCGAAGGTTGGGAAATCGCAGCCAGCTACACGCAATTCAAAGCGCAGGATGCGAACAACGTCAACGTCAACACGAGCCAACCGCGCAAGATGTTCAAGCTGTTCACTACCTACCACGCATTCACCGGCATCCTGTCAGACCTCACCATTGGAGGCGGTATCAACTGGCAGGGAGAAAACTACACACCTGCCCTCAATCCCACCACCGGCGCCGAGGAAAATCTGGTGCAGGACGACTACAGCCTGGTCAACCTGATGGCGCGCTACGACTTCAGTGAGCAACTCTCAGCACAGATCAACATCAACAACTTGCTTGATAAAACCTATTACAGCCAGATCGGCTTCTACAGCCAGCTGGCTTACGGCAGCCCGTTTGATGTCAGCGCGGAACTGCGCTACCGATTTTGACCCAGGGGGTCTTTCGTGTCTTGC
Organism: Halioglobus japonicus; assembly: GCA_902705825.1. GTDB lineage: Bacteria > Pseudomonadota > Gammaproteobacteria > Pseudomonadales > Halieaceae > Marimicrobium. The sequence goes on from CACSIL010000051.1 coordinate 13,102, forward strand.
ATGGTAATGCTGTGCAAGATACGTTTTTTATTGCGGAATAATAAAATGCGTACTATTTTCGTGTTGCTGCATCGCTGGGCCGGTCTATTTATCGCGGCCTTCCTGATTCTGTCTGGCGTGACCGGTGCAGTGATCTCATGGGATCACGAACTGGACGAATGGCTGAACGCCGACCTGACCAAAACTCAATCGGTCGGCACAGCACTGTCAACACTGGACCTGATACAAGCGGTTGAGGCGCGGCATCCGACAATACAGATAACCTTTGCCCCATTGCGCGCTGAACCGGGACACGCACTGTCCCTGTTTGTCACGCCACGGATTAATCCCGATACAGGTGAACTGTATAAAGTCGAGTTCAATCAGATCTTTGTAGATCCGGTCAGCGGTATGGAACTGGGTAAGCGCGAATGGGGAGCGGTGTGGCCTATCACGCGCCGGAACCTGGTGTCGTTCCTGTACGTACTGCACTACAGCCTGCACATGCCTGAATTCCTGGGTATCGACCGGTGGGGCGTTTGGCTGATGGGCATCATCGCGCTAATCTGGATGATTGACTGCTTTTCCGGACTTTACCTGACGCTGCCGTCGCGTCGTCGCAGCCGTTCTCGCGTATTGAAAAGCCACGCTGGGTGCCGCGCCGCGCCGGATATCACGAGTGACTTTCGCCCTGACCTTAAACCGCGCTCCTGGTTACAGCGCTGGCTGCCCGCATGGAAAATTCGCTGGCATGGCAACAGTTATAAACTGAATTTCGATCTGCACCGCGCCCTGAGTCTTTGGACCTGGATACTCTTGTTCGTCGTTGCCTTCACTGCATTTTCACTGAACCTCTACCGCGAAATATTCTTTCCCGTCATGAGTCTGGTGTCAGATGTCACACCCAGTGTTTTTGATACTCGCGAGCCTCGGCCTGAGACCGACCCGGTGGTTCCGCAACAGGACTTTGCCACAGCAATCTCACGCGCATCCCGGATAGCCCATGCCAAGGGCTGGGAAGACCCCGCTGGCTCGATTTTCTATTCACCAGACTTTGGCATATACGGCGTGGCGTTTTTCCACCCGGAAGACGGACATGGGGCAGGCGGTGCCGGGCACCGGACAATTCATCTGGACGCTGTGGACGGAAGAGAACTAGGTGCGTATGAACCGTGGCAGGGCACAATTGCTGATCTGTTTGTACAGGCCCAGTTTCCGATTCACTCTGGGCGTATTCTCGGACTGCCGGGACGGATACTCATTTCGATTATGGGTATTGTGATCGCGCTGCTGTCTGTCACTGGCGTGGTCATTTGGTGGCGCAAGCGCGGAGCGCGCAACTCCAAACCCACCTCCGTTTATCGAAGCCCGGATTCCTTCCCCACAAGGCCGTAACTGCAACGGAAATCAAAACATTTGTTGTACCACCGGCCCATGACTTTGATAACCCCGAGTATTCCCTGGCGGATATTAAACTGTACATCCTGCTAGGCTTTCCGATGAGTCACGCCTCATTGGTGTAGATTGAATTTGAAGATTATATTTTAGTGTTTAGGACACCTGAGTCACTCCCACGCGATCGTAAACAAAAACATATTTTCCTTTTTTTCTGATGGTCAAAAATCAACATTTTCGAAATACCATGAAAACTACCATGCCCAGAAAACCCTTCTAAGTACTCGAAAAATTGCCGATCAGCACCGCCACTCAGCACCCCTTCATCTCGCAACACTGATAAAGCCGTACCAGCGGCCAGATGGGCCGCCATACCATTCCATGCATCGGCGGGATCCCAGTCCATGAAGAAACACGGACCCGCGCCGTGTACAATGAATAATACCGGCTGTTTGGTGGATGCAACGAGCGATGTGGTCGAATGGGTCACAGATGAGTTCTGCCCGGTGCGCGCTGCGTCACTAGCCTCCCCTGCTGGAAATCACGAATAGCCTGTTCGATTTCCTCAGGCTGGTTCATCACAAAGGGTCCATGCTGGACAATGGGTTCGCGCAAGGCCTCACCCGCCAGGACCAGCGCCTCGAAACCCTGCTCGCCTGCCCGCAGTGTCAGCTTGTCACCAGTGCCGTAAACACCCAGTTGCCTGGTCTTTAACTCTGTGCTGTCTCCAGCATAAACAAACACCAGGACCCGTTCGTAGTCTCCGACATCCAGAATAAATTCCGCGCCACTTGCTACTGACACATCTGCCAATAACGGGCGGGTGGCCATGGCCGGCAAGCAACCGTTAAGTGTCGTGTTCCCCACATTCATCTCACCGGCGATAAGTCGTACTTCATTGCCAACATCATCCCTGTAATATGCGACTTCCGCACTGCGAATATCGCGATAGGCAGCCGGCTTGAATTTGTCCCTGGCGGGTAAATTCAACCAGATTTGAAAACCGTGCATCAGGCCCTGCTCCTGCTCAGGCATCTCCGAGTGAATGACCCCATGACCTGCCGTCATCCACTGCACATCACCGGGGCCGATCACGCCCTCGTTACCCATGTGATCGCGATGGCGCATGCGACCGGCCTTCATGTACGTGATGGTTTCAAAGCCTCGGTGGGGATGCTCTGGAAAGCCGCCCATATAATCCGTAGCAGTATCCGAGTTGATTTCATCGACCATCAGAAACGGATCCAATATCCCGTGCATTGATGCGCCGGCAATGCGGTTGATTTTGACACCATCACCATCACGGGATGGTCTCGACGGATACACCTGCGATAATTGTCTAAACATTTTGCACCTCCTGCGTTGGGAACCTTGCGTTTCAGTCAAGCTGGCCCCGGTTATGGGGGAGCGTAAAATCCTGATCGGGCCCCAGTGGCACCACTTGCGTGGGGTTAATGGTGACGTGACTGCCGTAGTAATGTTGCTTGATATGTTCGAAGTTTACCGTTTGCGCCACGCCCGGTTGCTGGTATAACTCGCGCAGATAATGACTGATCGCAGGAAAATCGACGATGCGCTGGCGGTTAGTCTTGAAATGTCCGTAGTACACGGCATCGAAGCGAATCAGCGTAGTGAACAGACGCCAGTCGGCTTCGGTCAACACACTGCCCGCCAGGTAGCGCTGACGAATCAGGGTCGCCTCCACCCAGTCCAAAGCGTCGAAGAGCTTGTAATAGGCGGCCTCGTAAGCCGCCTGGGTGGTGGCAAAGCCGGCCCGGTACACGCCATTGTTGATCGAGTCGTAAACTCGCTCATTAATGGCGTCTATCTGCGTCTGCAAGGCGTGGGGGTAATAGTCCGTGTCATTACCCGTAAGCTCGTTAAACGCAGTGTTAAACATGCGAATAATGTCTGCCGACTCATTGCTGACAATCGTCTGTGTTTCCTTGTCCCACAATACCGGCACAGTGACCCGGCCGTTATAGTTTGGATCTGACTTCAAATACAACTGGTACAGATAGTCCAGGCCGTATGGATCATTTTTTAATTCCCATCCGTGGCTTAGCATCAATGGCTCGACCACCGTGACATCAATCAGCTTCTGCAGGTTTTTGAGTTGACGGAAAATCAGCGTGCGATGCGCCCAGGGGCAAGCCAGCGACACATATAAATGGTAGCGCCCGGGTTCCGCCTTAAACCCTTCTCTGCCGGTCGGACCGGCAGCGCCATCCGCCGTCACCCAGTTGCGAAAGCGGCTGTCCTGGCGGCGAAATTCGCCGCCGCTTGATTGGGTTTCATACCATTGGTCCACCCATTGACCGTTCTGTAGTAAACCCATGATCAGGCCTCCTCTACTTCGGGCTGCGCCAACAATGCATCAATCTGCTGCCGGGCCGATGCTATCACCACCTCCGGGGAGCCCTTGGAGCCACTGGCATCGATATGAACCACCTCAGTAATGCCCAGAAAGCAACAGATGTGCTCCATATAGCGGCTGGCAAAATCCCAGTCACCGCCAATCGGCGTGCCGCCGGAAGCCGTTACAATAAACGCCCGCTTCACACCGGTGAGCCCTTCCGGGCCATTCTGCGTGTAGCGGAATGAAACCCCGGCGCGACAGACATAGTCGACCCACTGTTTCAGGTAGGCGGGAACACCAAAGTTGTACATTGCCACGCCCAGCACCAGCGTGTCGGCTTGCTGCAATTCGGCGATCAATGTATTGGACATCGCCAGATGCTGCTGCAAGCTGGCACGGTCATCCTGGTGTGAGCCGTGCACACCCACCAGATCCTGCGGACTTATCGGCGGCAGAGGGTTCTTAACCAGATCCCGTTCGATGACCGGCTGCCCCAGTTGTTGCACCAGATAATCAGTAATGATGCGCGAGTTAGCGCCCTCCACCCGGGCGCTGGAATCAATTTTCAATACGGTCATAGGATATCTCCTGTCAGAATGTGTTGGGTTTTACTGGCTCAGCCTGGCGCTGATCACTTGGTCGGCACTCACACTTCCCGCGCCGCGGATTGACAGGCTGACACTCACTGCAAGCAGCGCCAGGCCAAATTCATAGCCGTTGTTCGCCATAAACAGGCCGTTTGCCAGATGCACCGTGACGATCGCCACCACCATGGTTAGCGCCAACACCACGGCAGCGGGACGCACCAGCAAACCTAGAATCAGGGCCAGGCCGCCGAAGAATTCAGCCCCGCCCGCCAGAGCCGCCATCAGCACGCCGGGCTCCAGGCCAATAGAGGCCATCCAGCCACCCGTGCCCTGAAGGCCATAGCCGCCGAACCAGCCAAACAGTTTTTGCGCACCGTGAGCAGTAAAGATAACGCCAGCGGCAACGCGCACCGGTAAAGCGTCAAAGCCCGCAGCGGAAGCGGTAATCTGTCTCAATAACGTTTTCATGATTGTCTCCAGATAGAAATGTAAGATTTATTGATCTGACAGACACACTCTATTACTGAACCAACCCGTGAATAAGGGTAGTTTTTCGTCTAAAATGTTCTAATTTATTGAACATTAATACTGACATTAACTGATCCCGAGGAGCCGATCATGGGCTATTCCCCCATCACCCTTGATGCACTGCAGGCGCTGGACGCCATCGACCGACGCGGCAGCTTCGCCAAGGCCGCTGAAGAGTTGAACAAGGCGACCTCAGCACTTTCCTACATCGTGCAGAAACTGGAGGAACAACTGGGCGTAACACTCTTTCAACGACAAGGGCGACGCTCGGTGCTCACACCAAGCGGCACGTTGTTGCTCAATGAGGGCCGCAAAATTCTCGGCGCTACCGCCTACTTGGCTGACCAGGTGAAAGAGCTGGCTACGGGCTGGGAGCCGAGCTTACGTATTGGGCTTGAATCCACTCTTGAGCGTGGGCCCTTTTTTCAAGCCTTGGGTAAATTGCTGGAAGAGCAGCCAAACATGGAGATAGACATTCAGGAATGTGTCCTCAGTGGCGGCTGGGAGACACTGGAAATGGACAGCATTGACTTACTGGTGGGAGCGCCCGCACCGGTACCACTGCAAAAAGGCTTCCGAGCATTGCCCATCGCGCCTGCGGATATGGTGTTAGTGGCTGCGGCCAGTCATCCTCTTGCACGCCTTGCGCACGATCCCCACACTATTGCCGAGCAGTTACCCCACTATCGACGCATCGTAACCCACGATACCGCCAAGCATAATGTTATGCGGGCAGCGGGATTAACCACAGGGAAACAAGTGCTCTATGTGCAAACCATGGAACAAAAAATACAGGCGCAATTGGCGGGACTGGGAGTAGGTCATTTACCGCGAAAATTCATTCAGAGGTATCTGGAGAGCGGCGCACTGGTGAAACTGACCACCGAAGCGCGGACTACTGAAAACCTGGAATACTATATAGCCTGGAAAATCAGCAACAAGGGCAAGGCATTAAAACGACTCAGCCAACTTTTGAACGACACTTTTTAGCGATCAATTTTTTTAGCGATCTATTTTTCCGAGTAAAACGAATGTGGCGACATAAGCCTGGCGACCTGTCAGCGACAGACTTTGCCAGTGAGCGCCTGTCGTTGCGAGGTCACTCCCACTCAATCGTCGCAGGCGGCTTGCTGCTGATATCGTAGGTTACCCGCGATACACCTGAGATCTCATTGATAATACGGTTCGAGCAACGCTCCAGCAGGTCATAGGGCAGGTGCGCCCAGCGCGCTGTCATAAAGTCGATCGTCTCCACCGCGCGCAGTGCAATGACGTATTCGTAGCGGCGGCCATCGCCCACTACACCCACAGACTTCACCGGCAGGAACACGGCGAACGCCTGACTGGTCTTGTGGTAGTAATCCGCGCGGTGCAGTTCCTCGATGAAGATGGCATCGGCCTGACGCAACAGATCGGCATATTCCTTTTTCACTTCGCCGAGGATACGCACGCCCAGACCCGGGCCGGGGAACGGATGGCGGTAGACCATATCGTAGGGCAGGCCCAGTTCCAGGCCGATGCGGCGCACTTCATCCTTGAATAATTCGCGCAGCGGCTCGACCAGTTCGAGCTCCATATCGTCCGGCAAGCCACCCACATTGTGGTGCGATTTGATGGTGTGCGCTTTACCGGTTTTCGCACCGGCGGACTCGATCACGTCCGGGTAAATGGTGCCCTGCGCCAGCCATTTTACCTCTGTCAGTTTTCCCGCCTCTTCATCGAACACATCGATGAAGGTGTTGCCGATCACCTTGCGCTTGTCTTCGGGGTCGGACACGCCTTTCAACCTGTCCAGGAACATGGCTTCGCAATCGCGACGCAATACCTTAACGCCCATATTGCGCGCAAACATCTCCATTACCTGATCGCCTTCGTGCAGGCGCAGGAGGCCGTTGTCAACGAACACACAGGTCAACTGGTCACCGATAGCTTTGTGCAGCAAAGCTGCGACCACGGATGAATCTACGCCACCCGAGAGGCCCAGCAACACCTTGTCGCTACCCACCTGGGCTTTTACACGCTCTATCGCATCTTCCACGATATGCGCTGGTGTCCACAGCTTCTCGCACCCGCATTGCTCCAACACAAAATGCTCGAAGATGCGCTCGCCCTGCAGGGTGTGCGTCACCTCTGGGTGAAACTGGATGCCGTAGAAGGGTTTGGTTTTGTGCGCCATACCGGCAATGGGGCAGCTGGCGGTTTCTGCGATCAGTTCAAAATCGGGTGGCAGCTCCACTACCTTGTCGCCGTGGCTCATCCACACATCTAACAAGCCCTGGCCCTGATCATCGATATGATCGCGGATATCGTGCAACAGGCCGCCGTTTCCGACCTGCCGAATCTGCGCGTAGCCAAATTCACTGACCGGTGAGCTACTGACTTTGCCACCAAACTGCTCTGCCATGGTCTGCATGCCGTAGCAGATACCCAGCACTGGCACTCCCAGCTTAAAGACGCTGGCAGGCGCGCGCGGTGATGCTTCGCTGGCAACAGACTCGGGGCCTCCAGACAAGATGATGCCACTGGGTGCGAACGCCCTGACATCTTCATCGGTCAGGTCGTAGGCGCGAATTTCGCTATAAACACCCGCCTCTCGCACACGGCGCGCAATCAACTGGGTGTACTGGGAGCCAAAATCCAGAATAAGGATCTTGCTGGCGTGAATATCTGCGCTCATGTGGAGTCCTGGCTGAGGAGAGGCCTACCTAACGGGGTAGTTCGGCGCTTCCTTGGTGATCGATACATCGTGTACATGGCTCTCGGCCATACCCGCGTTGGTCACACGCACAAATTCGGGCCGCGTACGCATTACATCCATAGTGGCGCTTCCGGTATAACCCATCGCGGAGCGCACACCACCCATCAATTGATGAATGATGGTCGAGACGGGCCCCTTGTAGGGGACGCGCCCTTCGATACCTTCCGGTACCAGCTTTTCACTGCCGCGACTGGCGTCCTGGAAGTAGCGGTCCGATGACCCCTGCGTCTGCGACATTGCGCCCAGCGATCCCATTCCACGGTAGGCTTTGTAGGTCCGGCCCTGATACAACTCAACCTCGCCGGGGGCTTCTTCAGTACCGGCAAACATGCTCCCCACCATCACCGAGTGCGCGCCGGCGACAATCGCCTTGGCGATATCACCGGAGAACCGGATGCCACCATCAGCGATAAGCGGAATATCTGTCCCCTTCAAGGCCTCGCAGACATTGGCCACAGCGGTGATCTGCGGCACGCCGGTACCCGTGACGATGCGGGTGGTGCAAATAGAACCGGGGCCGATGCCCACTTTCACGCCGTCCACACCGGCTTCAGCCAACGCTATGGCCGCTGCAGCAGTGGCGATGTTCCCACCAATAACCTGCACCGAGGGGAATTCGCGCTTGATCATTTTGACCCGGTCGATCACATTGCGGGAGTGGCCGTGAGCGGTATCTACTACCAGCACATCAACGCCTGCAGCCACCAGTGCCGCAACGCGGTCATCGGTGTCGGCACTGGTGCCAACGGAGGCGCCTACGCGCAACTGGCCATAGGAATCCTTGCAGGCGTAGGGAAAGCTCTCTGCCTTGTCAAAATCCTTCACGGTAATCATGCCGCACAGGTCAAAGGCATCGTTCACCACAAGAATTTTCTCGATGCGGTGTTCGTGCAACAGTTGCTGCACTTCCGCCAGGCCAGCACCTTCCTTCACTGTCACCAGTTTGTCGCGCGGGGTCATGATGGCAGAGACCAGCTTCTGCGGATTAGATTCAAAGCGCACATCGCGACGGGTGACAATGCCCACCAGATCCTCACCCTTGAGTACCGGGACACCGGAGATACCGTGCGCACCGGTCAACTCGATCAACTCGGCAATGGTGGCATCCTGCTGGATAGTGATGGGATCCTTGACCACCCCGCTCTCAAACTTCTTGACCTTGCGCACCTGCTCAGCTTGCTCGGCAATCGTCATGCTTTTGTGGATGATGCCGATGCCGCCCTCCTGGGCCATCGCGATCGCCAGGCGAAATTCGGTCACGGTATCCATAGCCGCAGATACCATGGGGATATTCAGTTCTATGTCGCGGGTGAGCCTGGTGCGCAGCGAGACATTGCTGGCGACCACCTCAGAGTAACCCGGCGTCAGCAAAACGTCGTCAAAAGTAAGGGCTTCCTGAGCGATACGCAACATAGTGACGGCCTCCGGCTGGCGGGGTTGAGGGAAAGCGCGCGATTATAAATCTATGTGTGGCGCAGCACAATTGGCGCGCCAGTCATTTATGTACTCAGAAGCCGAATACAGTACACTTCCGGGTCACTGAAAAGGCTGAATGGACCCAAAACTGCATGAGAACACCCGGCACACCGGATACCCAGCCCACCACACTCTCCGTGAGCCAGCTCAACAGGCAGGCAAAGAGCCTGCTGGAGAGTCATTTTGACTTTGTCTGGGTCGAGGGCGAGATCAGTAACTTTGCCTCTCCCTCCTCCGGACACTGGTACTTCTCCCTCAAGGACGGCAAAGCGCAGGTACGCTGCGCGATGTTCAAAAACCGCAATCAGCGGCTGAAGTTCAAACCGGTAAACGGTGACGCCATCCGCCTGCGCTGCCGTGTATCGCTGTATGAGGGGCGCGGCGAGTTTCAGCTTATAGTGGAACACCTCGAGCCCGCCGGGGCCGGGGCGCTACAGGCCGCCTTCGAAAAGCTCAAGGCCCGCCTGCTGGCCGAGGGCCTGTTTGACCCCGCATACAAAAAAACACTGCCAACGGCGGTATCTCAGCTGGGCGTCATCACCTCGCCAACCGGGGCCGCCATTCACGACATTCTCACCGTGCTGCGCAGACGCAGCCCCTCCATCGCTGTCTTCCTGCTTCCGGTTGCGGTACAGGGTGAGGGGGCGGCCGCGCAGATCGCCGCCGCCATTGAGCGTGCCAATCGATGGCATTCGGAGGGTAAAATTCACCTGGATGCGCTTATTGTCGGACGCGGGGGCGGCTCGCTGGAGGACCTATGGGCGTTTAATGAAGAGAGCGTGGCGCGCGCGATAGCCGCCAGCACCCTGCCCATCGTCAGCGCCGTCGGGCACGAAGTGGACTTCAGCATTGCTGATATGGCCGCAGATCACCGTGCACCCACACCTTCGGCAGCCGCAGAACTGCTGAGCCCCGACCAAAGAGAATGGCAGCAGCGCCTGCTCATAGCCGAGCGGGACCTGGCGCGCCTGATCCGGCGCAAGCTCACGGACGCTACCTTACAACTGACGCACTTGAAACAACGCCTGAAACACCCCGGCGCGCAACTGCGTGAACAAGCCCAGCGCCTCGATGATCTGGAGCAACGGCTGTTGACGGCACAGAAGCATCTGCTGCAGCGGCAACACAGCAGGCTTGCGCTGCTGGAAAGTCGGCTGTTGTCGCAATCGCCGCTGCCGCAGCTGCAGCAGTTGCAGCGCGACACTCAGCAGTGGCGTCAACGTCTTGAGGCAGCCATACGCCAGCGGTTACAGGCAGAAACACGGCGTCTGGGCCACCTGGCCCAAATGCTGGACTCACTGAGCCCGCTGGGCGTCCTGCAGCGCGGCTTTGCGATTGTTACCGACAGTGATGGGAACGTGTTACGCGATGCGAGTCAGGTCACCGCAGGGGATGAAGTTCAGGCCCAGTTGGCCCGGGGCCGCCTTGAGCTGATTGTTAAACAGACACAATAGCGCCAAGTGGTGGCGGGGTTCGCTACATTCGACGGTGGGTAAGCAACAGGGCGCTGTCCTGACGGGCCATGAAGGCCCGACAGCGCCTCAGAACGGCAATCTAGTACTTCGCGGGCAGCCTTGAGTTGATAATGATATGTCGCCCCTCAAAGCGGATGTATTCGCCGATAGTGAGGTCCTTGAGAATACGCGCCACCATCTCGCGGGAGGCACCGACGCGGTCGGCGATATCCTGCTGCGTCAGCTTCTCGGGGATATACAGCGTACCGTCACCGCGCTCTTCGGAAAGATCCATCAACACATTGGCGACACGGCCATAGACATCCTGCAACGCCAGGCTTTTAACATCTGCGGTGAGCTTGCGAACACGCTGCGCGAGGTTCTTCACCAGCTGACGGCCAATATTCGGATGCTCGTCCAGAACCCGGTTGAAATCTTCCTTGTAGATGATGCAAAAGCTCGATTTTTCGACCGTGCGCACCGAAGCAGAACGGGTTGAGTCATCGAGCAGAGCCAGTTCACCGAAATAATCGCCGGCGCCCTGCGTATTCATAATGAACTCTTTGCCGTTTTTGTCGCTGCAGTACACTTTGACCTTACCGCTCTCGATCACAAACAGCGAATCCGCCGGGTCATTTTCATGAATCACCACGGTATTTTTGGGGAAGGAACGACTCGTGCTGCTGGCCGCAAGTGCCTCCAGCTCTGCCGGTGATAAGCCTCTAAATATTTCAACTTGCTGCAACATGAGAACACCTGACCTTTTTTAAGCTTGATCGCTTTAACTGTCACGATAATAGTACCTTAAAGTTTTGGCAAAACGCACGTTTGAACACAAAATTGATGCTTCACTACCACTGCGGCAGTATTTTCGAGGGTTATCGATCCAAAGCGCGGGTTATACACCTGCTGTAGCGAGAATGTACCGGACTTAAACGCCGTGTAAGACAGTCGCCATATTGGTACACTTCCAACAATCCAACACAAGAGAATGATGGCGCCACTTTCGAGGCGGTGCCCTACGCACAAAATCATGACGACCTCCACAAACCTCACCGCGCCACCCTGGACAGCGCGCCTCCTGAGCGAAGTCAGTGCGCTGCCAGAGGTATTCTCCGCCCGGCGCGATACGTTTAGCGCCGAGACAGCCGAGGACATTTCGCACCTGCTGGAAGCTGCCCGTCGTCTCGAATCCATGCTGAACAATACGGATCAGCCCACCAACAACCATGACATGATGAATGTTCTGACGGCCTTGCGCGGTTACGCAGAAATACTGCGAGAAGACATCGGTTCAGCCGATCCCACACTGGATGCGCGGTTCTCATCCCTGCTCAGTGCGATGCAGGCCGCACACAATGACGATTCCGTACAGGAAATGGTTGAGAGCCGGGTCATTCCAGCAGAACCCGGGTTTATCCTCGCGGTAGACGATCTGCAGGAAAACAGGGAACTGGTGGCCAGAAACCTCTCCCGCAGTGGGCACCTGGTAATAACCGCCGCAAGTGGCGAAGAGGCGCTGCGCGCACTGGAACAAAGTGATGTCGATGTAGTGTTGCTGGATTTACTGATGCCGGGCATGGACGGCCGCGAAGTGCTGCGGCGCATCAAGGAACACCCCGAATGGCGGGCCACGCCGGTGATCGTCATCTCGGGAAGCCAGGATATGGACGGCATCATCGAATGTATCGAGGCAGGGGCAGATGACTACCTGTTCAAACCGTTCAATCCGGTGCTGCTGCAGGCCCGAATAAAGGCCGGCATAGAACGCAAACGCTGGCACGACAAAGAAGAACAATACCGGCAGCAACTGGAGCGCAACGAGAAGTTTATCCGGGCAACATTTGGGCGCTATCTATCCGACGAGATCGTGACCGACATACTGGAGCGTCCCGAAGGGCTGGAATTGGGCGGCGATCTGCGCCGGGTGAGCATCATGTTATCCGATATCCGTGGTTTCACATCGCTCAGCGAATCTCTGGAGCCGGCACAGGTGGTTACGATGCTGAATCGCTACCTGGGCAAAATGACCGATATCATCATGGCCCACCAGGGCACGATCGACGAGTTCATTGGCGATGCCATACTCGCCGTTTTTGGCGCGCCTCAGCACCGGGATGATGATGCAGATCGCGCGGTAAACTGCGCACTGGAAATGCAAGCGGCAATGGTCGAGATCAATGCGTTGAACGTGGCGGAAGGCTTTCCGGCGATTTACACCGGTATCGCAATTAACACCGGCGACGTCATCGCCGGCAATATCGGCTCGGAACGACGCAGTAAATACGGGTTTGTCGGGCACCCCATGAACGTCACATCGCGGATCGAGGATGTCACTCGCGGTGGCGAGATCCTGATATCCGACAGCACGCTCAAGAGCCTCAAAGGCGAATTTACCGTTGGGCGCAGCGAAGAAATCAATGTAAAGGGCATAGATGAAACGCTCCTTGTCCATGAAATCATCACGGAGAACGTATGACCACCGAGAGTCCTGTGCTACTCGTCGAAGACAACGAACTCAACCGGGACATGTTGGTTCGCAGGCTCAAACGCGCAGGGCTGACAGTTATTACCGCTGGCAACGGCCAGCAGGCGCTGGACCTGATGAAATCTGATCAGCCCAGTATTGTACTCATGGACATGAACCTGCCGATACTCGATGGCTGGGCCGCCAGTCGCCGGGCCAAGGACGACCCCGAGATCCAGCACATTCCCATCATCGCGCTCACCGCTCACGCCACAGAAAGCTACAAGCAGTATGCGCTGGAATCCGGTTGCGATGACTACGCCACCAAACCCGTGGATTTCCCCGGGCTGCTGATCAAGATCAAGCGACTCACCACCGCATGAGTTTACGTCGCCAACTAACGCTCTCACTTATCACCATACTGATTCTGTTTGCGGTGAACGTGGGAACGCATTTCTGGGGCAGTTACGCGCGAAATGAAAGTATGCTCGCCTACCGCAATTCGGTATCGGCCACGCAGCTGTCTACACAGGTCGAACAATTGCTGGAAGACCAGCGTCAGCAAATCCTGATACTGGCCACGTTGCGCGAGACCACCGAAGATCAGCTCGACGATGCCGAACTGCAGCGCGCCGAAGAAGCGATCATGACGATTAACGGCAAAATCCAGAAGCTCGGTCGGCTGAGCCACAATGTGACGGAACTCGACTTCGAACGGCTGTGGGACAAAAGCAGCCAAATGCTAAAACGCTGGCTCACGTTCTATCGCAACTATAACGATCCCGATTTCCAAATGGACATGAATGACCCACTGCCTTTTCTGGCGGTCAGCGAGCGCTTGAAAGAACTGGAGCAGCGCCAGGCATTTATCGCCGCCCAGCGCGCCAATATTATTGATCGTACTATCTCCCTGACAGACCGGATCACAGTTATCGCCTTCTTCTCCTCGATTTTTCTCACCGCCACGCTCGGATACTTTCTGGTGAGCTATACCAACGCCTCATTCAAGAGCCTGAAAACAGGTACCGAACGGTTCGGCAGCGGTGACCTGGATTATCGCATCGACGATATCAACGACTCTGGAGAACTGGGCGACCTCGCCGAGGCCTTCAATGATATGTCGGACAAACTCCGCAACGCCATTTACGATGTGCACAAAGCCCGGGATGTTGCTGATAACGCCAATGCGGCAAAAAGTATGTTCCTGGCCAATGTCAGCCACGAGTTGCGCACGCCTCTCAATGCCATCATCGGCTACAGTGAAATGCTGCACGATGAACTGGGCGATACGCAGGAAATAGACCGCCCACAATTCCAACAGGATCTGGATACCATCATCAAATCGGGGCGACAACTGCTCACCCTGATCGATGATATTCTCGATTTATCGAAAGTCGAAACCGGCAATATGTCGCTGCACTGCGAGACGTTCAACCCCACAGCGCTGCTGCGGGAAGCCTTCGATGTTCTGGCGCCGTTGCTGCGCAATAACAACAATACACTACAAATTGACGGCCTAGAGGAACTGCCCGAGTGCTACAACGACGCGGCCAAATTTCGGCAGATCTTCACCAATCTGCTCAGCAATGCCAATAAATTTACTCACTCCGGAACCATTACCGTAAGCGCACGGACACTACCGGACAGCCCCGGTTGGGCGGAATATACCGTGAGTGACACCGGGATAGGGATGAGCAAAGAGGAGCTATCGCGGGTCTTTGATGCGTTTGTACAAGCGGATTCCTCAACCAGCGCGAACTACGGCGGCACTGGGCTCGGCTTGGCGATCTGTCGCGATTTTTGCGCCCTGATGGGAGGTCGCATCGATGTTGAGAGCGAACCGGGCGTAGGCTCAACGTTTACTGTATTGCTTCCTTCTGACCCAGCATAAGCTCCCGCAGACGCCGCAGCGCTTCCTCGCGCTTTTCCAGATCCTCAGTCACCGCCGCTTTCTCGCTTTGCAGGCCATCAACCTGCAGGTGCAGATTGACCAGAATTGCCAGCATATCGCGCATCAGAATGATTTGCTCATTCAACTGCACGTCCTTTGGTGGTTTGCGCATCAGACGGAGATAGGATTCATGCGCTGCGCGCCAGTTGTAATAGGGGCTCGTGGGAATCATTTTGACATAGGCAACGGCGATACCCGCCTCCCAGTCTACGCCGGGTGACGATTCCAGCCGCTGGTAGCGCCTGAAGTAGTTCACGGCCTCCCGGTAATCGCCTGCGGCCAAATTACTAATGCCTTTATCGAGAAATGTTCTGTCCACCGCAGGCTGCGGCGTGCATTCATATGCCTTCGATGTATTCTCGGGTAGGTTCAGAGTCAGCTCTACCGGATCGCGCTGCACCTTCGCGGATGCATCGTCGGAGGGGGCGTTAGTATCGGGCGCTGTCGCGCAGGCTTGCAGCAAAAAAAGACATGCAGCCAAGACAATAATCTGAAGGCGGGTTGAGCGCAAAGTTGCATCCTCAGGCTGAGCGGTTACCCGGCAGTGTAGCGCATTAGAATAGCTCTGACACTTGTGCAAGGGAACCGTCGCACACTTCCAAAAATTGTAATCGCGACCCTATCACATCGTCTATTCGGGCCGCATATGTGGGAACAGCAAAACATCCCGAATTGAGGCGGAATCGGTTAATAACATCACCAGCCGATCGATGCCTATGCCCTCGCCCGCTGTCGGCGGCAAGCCGTACTCAAGCGCACGAATATAATCGTGATCGTAATGCATGGCTTCTTCATCACCGCTTTCTTTTTGTGCCACCTGAGCCAAAAATCGCTCGGACTGATCTTCAGCATCATTCAGCTCGGAAAAGCCATTGGCCAACTCGCGACCGCCGACAAAAAACTCAAAACGATCGGTGACAAAAGGGTCGTCATCACTGCGTCTGGCCAGCGGAGAAACCTCCGTTGGATAGGCGGTAATAAAAGTTGGCTGGTCGAGCAGGTGTTCCACTGTTTTTTCAAATATCTCGATCTGAACTTTACCCAGTCCCCAGCTTTTCTGCACTTCGATACCGAGCCCGCTCGCAATGCTTCGCGCAGCTTGTTCATCGGCCAACTGCTCTGCCTGGATATCCGTGTTGTACTTGAGAATCGAATCGAATACGGAGAGCCGCGCAAAGGGCTTGGAGAAATCGTAGGTGCTACCCTGAGACTCCACCGTGGTACTTCCCAACACCGTTTCGGTAAGCTTGCGCAGCATATCCTCGGTCATGTTCATCGCGTCTTTGTAGTCGGCGTAGGCCCAGTAGAATTCCAGCATGGTGAACTCGGGGTTGTGCCGCGTGGACAACCCTTCATTGCGAAAGCTGCGGTTGATTTCGAAAACACGTTCAAAGCCACCGACAACCAGGCGCTTCAGATACAGTTCCGGCGCTATGCGCAGGTACATATCGAGATCCAGTGCATTGTGATGGGTAACAAACGGTTTGGCCGCCGCACCACCGGGAATGGTCTGCATCATCGGGGTTTCCACCTCCATGAAATCCAGCCCCGCCATATAATCGCGAATAAACTCTATGATTTTGGAGCGCGTGCGAAAGACCTGTCGCGCTTCGGGATTTACGATCAAATCGACATAGCGCTGGCGATAACGCAGTTCCTGGTCGGCAAGGCCGTGGTATTTGTCTGGCAACGGCCGCAGTGCTTTTGTCAGCAGCTGGGCTTTCTCCATATTGATGTAGAGATCTCCCTTGCCGGATTTATGCAGCGGACCGCTGGCGCCGACGATATCACCCAGATCCCAGGATTTGATGTCTGCCAGAACGTCCTCTGGAAGCCCTTTGCGGTTGACGTAGAGCTGAATCTGGCTGGTACCGTCCTGCAACAACAGGAAGGCCCCACGATTGCGGATCAGGCGTCCAGCAACTGAATACACACGATTGGCCTGCTCCAGTTCTTCCTTGGAGTTCTCGCCAAAATCTCGCTGCAGGTCTGCCGCCTCGGCAGTGCGACGAAAGTCATTGGGAAAGGCATTGCCCCGCTCGCGCATTGCCGACAGCTTACTGCGGCGCTCTGCAATCAGTTTATTCTCTTCGGCTGCATCTACTGTTGCGCCACCTGCACTGCCCTGCTGCTCCTGCTTGCTCATATCTCTCTTCTCATAGGCCGCTCTTCAGCGACGCCTCAATAAATTCGTCGATACCGCCATCGAGCACCGCCTGGGTATTGCTTGTTTCTACGCCAGTGCGCAAATCCTTGATGCGGGAATCATCCAGTACATAAGAGCGGATCTGACTGCCCCAGCCGATGTCGGCCTTGCTGTCTTCCATTGCCTGTTTTTCAGCATTCTGTTTTTGCACTTCCAGTTCGTACAGTTTGCCGCGCAACAGTTTCATCGCATTATCGCGGTTCTGGTGCTGGGATCGCTCTGTCTGGCACTGTACAACAGTGTTCGTGGGTATGTGGGTAATACGCACCGCTGAATCTGTCTTGTTGACGTGCTGGCCGCCGGCACCGCTGGCGCGATAGGTGTCGGTGCGCAAGTCCGCCGGATTGATATCAATCTCTATATTGTCGTCGATCTCGGGCGACACAAAAATAGAAGCAAATGAGGTGTGGCGGCGACTGCCTGAATCAAAGGGCGATTTGCGCACCAGACGGTGTACGCCGGTTTCGGTGCGCAACCAGCCGAAAGCGTACTCCCCTTCGAATTTGATAGTCGCACTTTTGATACCGGCCACATCGCCGCCGGAGGCTTCGATCAGCTCGGTGTTAAAACCCTTGCCCTCACCCCAGCGCAAGTACATGCGCAGCAGCATCTCCGCCCAGTCCTGGGCCTCGGTGCCACCCGAACCCGCCTGAATATCCAGGTAGGCATTGTTTGGATCCATCTCACCGGCAAACATACGGCGGAACTCAAGCTTTTCCAGCAACGCTATCAACGCGTTAATCTCGGCTTCAATTTCCGCTACGGTAGCCTCGTCATCCTCCGACGCGGCCAGTTCCAGCAGATCACGGGCATCGACCGCACTGCTGTCCAGCTTTTCAATGGTGTGTACTGTATTTTCCAGCGACGATCGCTCACGCCCCAGTTCCCGGGCGCGCTCTGGTTCGTTCCAGACGCTGGGTTCAGCCAGTTCCAGCTCTACTTCGGCGAGTCGTTCCTTACGCAGATCGAAGTCAAAGATACCCCCTGAGCACGCCAGTGCGCGCCTCTATGTCTTTAAGCTGGTTCAGTAGGGGGTTAATCTCTAGCATGTCACAAACCTGTCATCAATAAAGCCGGGCCGCATTCTACCGCAGTGCCCATGACGGGGACAGACCAAATTCTGCCCCCGGCTGCCAAAGCTGCAGCCACTACAGTCCGGGCGATCTAAAGCTGATTCAGTATCGCCCCGATCAGGACGATCTGCGGCACGGTAATCAAAGGCAGGAACAGCGCGATCTTCCAGGATTTAGTGGTTTCGCGTATCGACATAACTTCTGTGTAATCGGTGGCGACACCCGCCATCAGGAAGGTAAAGCTGTTGCCAGGTGCACCAGCGCGGTTCATCAGGTCAGCTGCGATGGGGGTAGAGCCCTCCGAACACACTTCTATCACCGTAGTCGCCAACAGTGTCAGCCACAGCCCGCCCATGGTGGCGCCAAACCAGGTGGCAAAGGCGTCTTCCGGCACCAGGGCGCGAACCAGACCCGCCAGCACCAGTCCGAACAACGACCACCGGATAACCACCCGCGACCCGGCGAACCCCTCGCGCAGCAACTGCACCGTTCCACCCGCTGAAAAGCGCATCGTCTGGCGAAATTCGCTCCACAGTTTTCTCACCGGCTGTTCTTCACCCAACTCGTCTTTCCACGGATTGGCCGGCAATTGTCCGCCGCGCACAAGCCTGTCGAAAATCAGGCCTGTGATAATCCCTATTACCAGAGACAGCAGAACAAACAGCAAGGTCCACCCAAGACCAATCAGGCCGATAAGAATCAATGTCAGGGAAAATGAGTTCCACGGACTCGCCAGCAGGAACGCCATTACCTGCCCGGCACTGGCGCCGCGCTCGTAAAGCTTCATACCCACCGCCAGAATGCCGTGACTGCACAAGTCCAGAAAAACTCCCGCCAAAGTGGCGCGGAACAAGCTGGTGATCCCGCTTTCCCGGCCGAGAATGCCCATCACCAGATCCCGAGGCATGCGACCGAGGATACCCACAAACAGCACGCCGATGGCCATCCCCCACCACATCTGATTGAACAGGTCGAAAATACCCCCGGTAAAGATGCCGATTGCAGAGTCCGAACTGTGGTGCATGGTCGCACCTATCGGGTAGGCCACCGCGACCGTGATAAGGCTGACCCAGAACAGGTAATCTCGCCTTTGTGGGACATCACAGCAATCGTCCTGGGCAGCCGTGGCCGGCCCATGACATGCAGGAGCAGCCTCGCTCTGGGCAGCTTTGTGCTCACATTGGCTCATGCGTCCCCCTCCCCCTCTGTCGCGCCAGCAAGATCTTCGAGAATGGCACACGCGGGCCCTTCATCACCTTTGCAGCGATCTGCCATGCTGTGTAAGACATTTTGCATCGCTACCAACTGCTCAATACGCGTTTGCAGCTGCTGGCTTTTCTCCAGCACCAGTTGCCTGGCGTGGCGGCTCTGACGGGAGCTGTCGCGCTGTAAATCCAGCAACTGCCGACACTCCAGCAAATCAAAGCCCACTTCTCTGGCGCGGGCCAGGAAATGAAGCTCTTCCACAGCTTTGTGATCGTACTGGCGATAGCCGTTCTGGCCGCGAGCGGCGGGCGCTATCAGGTCGATATCTTCATAGTAGCGGATTGTTTTGGCACTCAGCCCGCTGCGGCGGGCGGCTTCGGAGATATTCATAGGCACCTCGGGGTGGTTCATTCTTGTAATGTAAACCTTCCCGTGGCTGTAAGGTCAAGGGACTTTATTTTGGATTTTATTGGGTGGGTGGTGGTCCGATGGACCGCTGCGTTGCCCGGTGCAGACGACGCCGGACTCTGCAGTGGGATGAGACCGGCGGGAAGATAGGTGTGGAAAAAATGGATGTACTAACGTGTTGCTTCGTTGACGTAGGCTGCCAGTGCGGCTATTTCATCCTGGCTCAGCTGTCCTCCGAAGGCGGGCATGACGCCTACGCCATTGTTAATCGCTGTTTGCAATTGCGCGATACTGGGAGAAAGGGAATCCAGATTGGGTCCTACCGCACCGGTACTCCCTGCATCCGCCAGCGTGTGGCAGACACCGCACCCCGGTTGCGTACCGCTTTCGAACAGCGCCTTTCCCGCCAACGCGTCAGCCGACAGCACTATTGCACTGGCAACAGGTGCGGCAACGCTTTCAGTTGCAACAAGTGTCGTTGACTGGCTGCTGGGTGTGAGCTGCTCGGGCAGTTCGTCGACCACGGTAATGTGAAGCGCTGCGTCCTGCCAGCCGTTGTGACCGTAACCGCGATCATTCTCGCTGCGCTCTTGCGGCTGGGTTTCGCCAACGGTATCTGTTGCGCGCGACACAAAGCTGCGTTTACCGGTGCTCAACTCGACAGGCAGTACAAATGCCCGCCAGGCATTCGGCCCGAGATCTGGCCCGATAAAATTCGCCTCCTGCCAGGTGTCTCCGCCATCACCTGAGACTTCTACGGTGGCGATACCGCGCTCTCCTGAGAATGCTACGCCATAGAGCACAGCGGGGCCTCGCAATACGGGCTCGTCGTCTGCACCGGGGCCGTTAAGCCAGGATTTAACCGGCATGCGCCACATGGAGGGATGTGTCGGGCTGACTGTCTCGCCTATTGGCCGCATCCGGTAGCCGGACTGCTGGATACGCGCGCCGGATTGCATCTCTGTCAGCGCAAGCCGCTTCACCCACTTGACGTTGTTGACACCGAAGTAGCCCGGCACAATCAAGCGCAGTGGCCCGCCGTGCACTAGCGACAGTGGCTGCCCGTTCATTTCCCAGGCTAACAGACAATCCCGCAGGCCTTTTTCCAGCGGCACAGACCGTTCAACGGCAACGTCCTCAGGGTTAATGCCTGGCGGCAGTGCCTCCCCGCCGAGCGCGGTGAGGAAACTGGCTTCGGTATCTGCTGCAACACCACCGAAATGATCCAGCACTGCAGAAACCGGCACGCCCGCCCACAGTACACAACCGGCGGCACCCAGCCCCCAGGGCGAGCCCGAGGGTTTATGTGGAAAGAACAAACGGCCATTGCCCGAACACTGGAGCACGGTGGCCACCGAGGTCACAGATAAGGATTTCAGTTCGCGTACGCTGATTTTTCCGGCGTTGACTGTTCCGCTCACTTCCAGTTCCCAGCTGTCTGGATCTTCGTTGATTGAGGCCGCTGGCATCGGCAGGTTGTTGCGCACAAACAGTCTGGAGGTGGAGGTCAATGGGCCGAAACCAAAGCTCGAGCGCCGGGTTTCCAACGCCCAGGGCATCTCATTGTGAATCAGAAAATCGCCGCCATCCTTACCACGGGGAAATTGTGCCGACACTGCGGCCAACGCTGACAGCGGTTTAAGCGCACCAATGGTACTGGTCACTGCCATTGCTTTAAGAAGAGAACGCCGCGTGAAATGATGCATCAGCCAGACCCCGTACAAACGTGAAAAAGAGACATGTCTATCATGTTACCCCATTCATTGGACTGACAGCCAACTGGCCAAACGGAGCTAACAATGGACACGCACCGCGAGCGCGGGCAATGGCGTAAATGAGACAGGAGAGCAAGCAGTGACGCAGCGCCAGTCAGATCAAATTCAACAGGCGACTAGATGCTCTACCATAAGCTGCACAGACCGCTGGCCGCGAAACTCATTCACATCAAGCCGGTAGGCAAGTTCAACTTCTGTGACACCGCTATTCGGCCAAAACTCGGGATCAATATTGAATGCGATAGCATCCAGCAAGCAATCCCCACCAACAGGGGTCAACACCAGTTTGAGATGTTTTTCGCCCACCAACCGCTGGCTCACGATCGTAAATCGTCCATCAAATATCGGCTCTGGAAAATGCTGCCCCCAGGGGCCGGCAAAACGCAGTTCCGTGGCGAGTTCCAACTGGAATTCATCTGCTGACAACTCGCCATCCGATTCGATCACCGCTTGCAGTTGCACATCCTGCGCATGGCGTTCAACTTCCTCGACAAACGCTGCTGCGAACGTCTCATAACCATCGCGGGGCAGCGTCAGCCCCGCCGCCATCGCGTGTCCGCCAAACTTTGTCACCAAGCCGGGATGCCGGGTTGCCACCGCATCGAGAATATCGCGAATATGTATGCCGGGGATGGACCGTGCTGACCCCTTCAGTTCGCCAGCATCACCGTCGGCGAACGCTATGGTTGGTCGGTGCAGGCGATCCTTGATACGCGAGGCGAGGATACCGATCACGCCCTGGTGCCAACCGCTTTGATAGAGCGTCATCGCCACCGGTGCACTGCCCTCTTCTGCCAACGCCAGCTTTTCCAGTATTTGCAGCGCTTCATCCTGCATGTCCTGCTCAATAACCCGCCGGTCCTGATTCAGCTGGTGCAATCGCGACGCCTGAGTGCGTGCGCTATCCATGTCCTCGCTCAGTAAGCACTCGATGCCAATGGACATATCCTCCAGCCGTCCCGCTGCATTGATACGCGGTGCAACGACAAAGCCGAGATCGGAGGCCACTACCGTTGCGCACCGGCGGGAGGCCACTTCCAGCAGAGCGAGAATCCCCGGGCGACAATGGCCGGCGCGAATGCGGCGCAGGCCTTCAGCCACCAGGATGCGATTGTTCCGGTCCAGGGGCACGACGTCGGCGACGGTACCCAGCGCAACCAGATCCAGATACTGCGCCAGATTGACTTCCGCGCGCTGCGCAAACCAACCTCTTTCGCGCAGCTCGGCGCGCAGGGCCAACATGATGTAGAAGATCACCCCTACGCCAGCCAACGCCTTGCTGGGGAAGGCGCATCCGGGCTGATTGGGGTTTACGATCACCGCCGCCTGCGGCAGTTCTCTGCCTGCCAGGTGGTGATCCGTAATAAGCGTGGTGATGCCCAGCGCGCTGGCCGCTGCAACACCCTCCAGACTGGATATGCCATTATCGACAGTGATGATGAGATCAGGGTTGTCCCGGGCGGCAAGCGCGACAATTTCCGGCGTCAGGCCATAGCCGTACTCGAATCGGTTGGGAACGAGGTAGTCCACATGACGCGCGCCGAAAGCGCGCAGGGCCGACACCACCAGCGTTGTACTGGTCGCGCCGTCGGCATCGAAATCACCTACCACGACTATCCGCTGGTCGGTATCCAGCGCATCGGCCAGTAAGGTTGCGGCGGCATCGGCATGGAGTAGCTCACCCGGTGGCAGCAGCCGTGCCAGACCGAGATCGAGTTGGGCGCTGGAATCGATACCACGGGCACTGTAAACCCGCGCCAACAGCGGATGAATACCGGCGTCGGCCAGGCGCTCGGCAGGCTGTGGCGCAGTTGCGCTAAGCTGCCGGCGACGAATAAGTTTCTGCACGCTTGTCTCGGCCAGATCAGGCCCTGATGTTGGCCGCGATAAAGGCCTGCACGGCCGCCAGCTCATTGGGCACCACATCCATGCGCTCATCGCGCTCGAACAAATCCTTCAGGTGCTCCGGCAGCGCAACCGCCTGGCTGAGGCCGGATTGCTTTATCGCATCGGGAAACTTCGCCGGGTGTGCCGTGGCCAGCGTAACCACCGGCGTGGCTTTATCGACATCGCTTTGCAAGGCCGCTCTCACACCGACAGCGCTGTGCGGATCGAGCAGGTATTCGCATTCAGCCCAGGTGCTGGCGATCTGCTCACAGGTCTGTTCGTCGGACACACAGTGGCTGCTGAATAACGCCCGGGCACGCTGCATCGCGGTATCTGTGAACTGAATTTCGCCGTCATCAAAATCTTTCATCAATTGCTCGATAGCGGCGCCATCGCGGTCGTAAAGATCGAACAACAGGCGTTCAAAGTTGCTCGACACGGTAATATCCATGCTCGGCGACAGTGAGTGCTCCAGCGGCTGGCGACCGTAACTGGCCTGCGTAATAGCCCGGTGCAGTACATCATTGCGGTTGGTGGCAATGATCAGGCGCTCTATCGGCAAGCCCATCTGCCGCGCCAGATAGCCGGCGAAAATATCGCCGAAATTACCTGTGGGAACAGAGAATGCAACAGCGCGCGCCGGTGCACCCAATGCAACAGCCGCGTAAAAGTAATAGACGATCTGGGCCATGATCCGCGCCCAGTTGATGGAATTCACCGCCACCAGCGAGCGATCTTCAGCGAGAAAACCCTGGTTATTGAAGCTGGCTTTTACCATCGCCTGGCAGTCATCGAAATTGCCCTGAACAGCCAGATTGTGGATGTTATCGCCATGCACGGTAGTCATCTGACGGCGCTGCACATCGGAGACGCGGTTGTGCGGGTGCAGAATAAAGATATCGATATTCTTGCAGTGCTTGCAGCCCTCAATCGCGGCCGAGCCGGTATCGCCGGACGTCGCTCCCAGTATCACGACTTTCTGGTGTTTGCGTTCCAGCACGTAGTCGAGCAGGCGGCCCAGCAATTGCAGCGCAAAGTCCTTAAAGGCCAGGGTCGGGCCGTGGAACAATTCCAGCACCCACTGATTGGCATCGATCTGCACCAACGGCGCTACCGCATTGTGGCGAAATTCGGCGTAGGTCTCCTCGATAATCCCGCGCAGATCCTCAGCCGGAATGCAGTCGTCGACAAAAGGCGCGATAATTTTCTGCGCCAGCTGCGGGTAATCCAGCGCTGCCATGCCCGCGATTTCCTCGGGGCTGAAACTGGGCAGTGTTTCAGGCACATAGAGACCGCCATCGGATGCCAGCCCTGTCAGCAGAACCTGTTCAAAGTTGAGAGCCGGTGCCCGGCCCCGGGTGCTGATGTACTTCACCTGTCTAACACTCCCGTCTAATAACCAGCGCGGCTAACCGTCCAGCGGTTCCACTCGAATTCGCGTTACTTCGCCATTGATACTATCCAGCGCCTCAATCAACGCTACAGCGGTGTCCACATTACCCTGCAGCGCTTTATTGGTCAGCACGATAAGCGGCACCAGTGTCTGCCCCTGTGCGGGTGCTTTCTGAATCAGCGCTTCTATGCTGATGCCCTGCTCACTGAAAATACTGGCCACCCGCGACAGTACGCCGGGCTTGTCTTCTGCTTCCATGCGCAAATACCAGGGTGTTTCGACCTGCGCCATGGGGATAACTGGCAGATCGCGTAAACTGCTGCGCGCGACGGCCAGCGAGGGTACACGGCCGCTCTGCCCGACACCGAAATCGCGCGCCAGATCAACCAGATCCGCCACTACTGCCGATGCGGTAGGCAACGCACCTGCGCCGGCCCCGTAATAGAGCGTGGGGCCTACTGCATTGCCCTCCACCAGTATCGCGTTCTTTACGCCATCGACATCGGCCAACAACAGATTGTCTGGTATCAACGTCGGGTGTACTCGCAGCTCGACACCACTGCCGTTTTGCTTGGCGATACCCAAATGTTTGATGATATAGCCCAGTTCCAGCGCATAGCCCACATCCTGTGTGGTCAACTGGGTGATGCCTTCAGTATAGACGTCGTCAAATTTCAGCGGCATGCCGAAGGCCAGCGAGGCAAGAATTACCAACTTGTGGGCAGCGTCGATCCCCTCAACATCAAATGTCGGATCCGCCTCCGCGTAACCCAGCGCCTGAGCTTCCGCCAACACATCGGCAAAATCCCGTCCCTTGTCGCGCATTTCAGTGAGAATGTAGTTGCCGGTACCATTGATGATACCGGCCAACCATTCAATGCGGTTGCCCGCCAAACCCTCGCGCAGCGCCTTGACGATGGGTATGCCACCGGCGATGGCTGCCTCGTAACGTACTTCCACACCGTATTCATCGGCCAGTGCGAAAATCTCATTGCCGAATTCAGCAATCAGGGCTTTGTTCGCGGTAACCACGTGCTTGCCGGCGCGGATGGCCATTTCGACCAGTTCGCGGGCAGTGCTGGTGCCGCCAATCAGCTCCACCAGAATTTCTACCTCGGGATCGCGGGCGACCTCAAAAATATCGCGGCTGACCCGCAGATCCGATACATCGCAGGCGGGGTTGTCACGGCGCGCACCCACATGCACAACCTGCAGGCTGGCGTGTGCTCGCGCAGTGATCAATTCGGCGTTCTCGCGCAATACGGCAATCGTACCGCTGCCCACAGTGCCTAATCCGCAAATGCCTATCTTTACTGGTTTCAAACTCGTTCCTGCTATCTCGTGTTAAGGGGACGCGACGCTCAAGCGAAACCGTCGTTCTTGATCATGCGCTTGATATTGCGAATCGCCTGACGGGTGCGGTGCTCATTCTCGATCAAACCGAAACGCACATACCCCTCACCGTATTCGCCAAAACCGATACCCGGTGAGACGGCCACCTGTGCTTCGGTCAGCAGTTTTTTACTGAATTCCACTGAGCCCATCTCGCGATAAAACTCCGGTATTTTGGCCCAGACAAACATGGTGGCTTTGGGGCGTGTCACTGGCCAGCCTATGGTGTTGAGGCCGTTGCACAAGACATCCCGGCGCGACTGGTACATGTCCCGGATTTCTGCAACACACGTCTGGTCACCCTCCAGCGCGGCAATAGCCGCCACCTGTATTGGCGTAAACATGCCGTAATCCAGGTAGGACTTCATACGTGCCAACGCCGCGACCAAAACACTGTTACCCACACAGAATCCGACACGCCAGCCAGGCATATTGTAGCTTTTGGACATACTGAAAAATTCCACCGCGACATCCCTGGCACCCTCTACCTGCAAGATCGATGGCGCAACATAGCCGTCGTAGCACAGATCGGCATACGCCAGATCCTGTACTACCCAGATAGAGTGCTCGCGGGCAATTTTGATGATGCGCTCGTAGAATTCCAACTCCACACACTGTGCTGTGGGGTTCGACGGGAAGTTCAGCACCAACATTTTAGGGCGCGGCCAACTGGTGTGAATCCCCTTTTCCAATTCAGCGAAGAACTCATCTTCGTTCTCGCCCATCGGCACATGGCGGATATCGGCACCGGAAATCACAAAACCATAAGGATGGATCGGGTACGAGGGGTTCGGCACCAGTATGGCGTCACCCGGGCCTGTTGTGGCCAATGCCAGGTGCGCAAGCCCCTCCTTGGACCCCAGCGTCACAATGGCCTCGGTGGCCGGATCCAGCGTCACATCAAAGCGTCGCTGGTACCAGTCGCAGATCGCCTTGCGCAGACGCGGTATGCCTATCGACTGTGAATAGCCGTGCGTATCGCCGCGACGGGCTGTTTCGATCAGTTTTTCGACAATATGGTCGGGTGTGGGCTGATCCGGATTACCCATACCAAAATCGATAATATCCTCGCCCGCAGCTCGGGCTTTCTTCTTGAGGTCACCGATGATATTAAAAACGTAAGGCGGCAGGCGCTCAATACGCCGAAATTGATCGTCCACGATAATCCAACTCTACAGGGTACGCAGGCGCAGGCGCCGCGATTCAAAAAAAGGGAGCAAACAGTACTGAGTCAGCCCCACACTGTCAACGCAGTGTGGGGTACATAGGCACTATTGGCGGTATTCTCAGCGCTAGCTGGGCGCTGTATCAGTTCAGCTCCAGATCGCCCATCAATTCGGCCGCCGTTCGGTAACCGGGAATCATTTCGCCAGACTGTGTGATGATCGCGGGTGTGCCGCGTACACCGAGTTGCTGACCCAGCTGATACTGCGCCGCTATCGGGTTTCCTTCACAAATATTCTCCGGTACTGACGCCTTGTCGACCAGTTTGTTCAGAGTCTCCTGTGGATTCTCGGCACACCAGGCACTGGCAAGCTGTTTGAACGCATCGGAGCCCACTCCGGCACGGGGATAAGCCAGATAGCGTACCTCAACACCGTTTTTGTTCAGCTCCGGTACTTCGTGGTGGAGTTTCTGGCAGTAGTAACAGGTGTCATCAAAGAACACCGAGATATGGGCGCGTGTTTCTCCCTCCGGCGAAAAGATAATCATGTCTTCCGTTTTGACCTTCGCCAATGCGTCCTTGCGTTCGCCATCGCGACGTTTCTCTGCCAGATTGACGTAGCCGTCGGGTGTGACCGAGTAGAGATCTCCGACAATAAAGAAATCACCGTTCACTGTCGCATACACCAGCGGGCCATCGGAGAGCTCCACTTCATATAAGCCGGGGATTTCACTGGACTGTGCAGAGACGACTTTCAAACCGGTACCAGGTGCCTCCAACGCCGCGCTCAGCTTTTCCAGTTGCGCCTTTTCAAGAGGCTCTCCGGCCAAAGCGACCTGGGCCGCCAGTGCGCACATTCCCAGCAATGCGGCTTTTAATACTCGGTAACTCATCTTGTATCCTCTGTCGTTGTGGGCCAAACCCACCTGCTTTGTCAAATCACAGCTCATTGGAGCAGGATTCGACCCATTAGTTCCTCACCCACGTGGATGATGCTTCTCGTGCAATTCCTGCATGCGCTGCTGGGCGATATGCGTATAGATCTGAGTGGTCGACAGATCACTGTGGCCCAGCAGCATTTGCACCACGCGCAAATCAGCGCCGTGGTTGAGCAAATGCGTCGCAAATGCGTGGCGTAGCGTATGGGGTGATAAGTGCTTTTTGATCTCCGCGCGCTGGGCATAGATTTTAATACGATACCAGAACGTCTGGCGAGTCATTTGCGTGCCGCGGCGGCTGGGAAACAGCACATCAGACGGAATCCCCTTGAGCAGCTCAGTGCGCGCACCGACCAGATACCGGTGCAACCAGCCCAACGCCTCCTCGCCTACCGGCACCAGGCGTTCTTTACTGCCTTTGCCAAAAACACGCACCACGCCCTGGTTCATACTGAGCTGTCCAATCTGCATACTGGTGAGTTCGCTGACCCGCAGGCCGCAGGCGTACAACAGTTCCAGCATGGTGCGATCGCGCATCTCCAGTGCGATTTCGGAATCCGGCGCCATCAATAGCCGATCAACCTCCGCCTCGGACAACGCCTTGGGCAGCGGTCGCCCCAGACGCGGGCTATCCACATCCAGCGTCGGGTCAACACTCAACTTTCCCTCGCGCAACTGGTAGTGGAAGAAGCCGCGCACACAGGATAAAAACCGTGCCGAAGATCGCGGGGACATCCCCTGCTTCAAGCGGGCACCGAGATAAGCCTGCAGGCTGGAGCGGGTCGCCTGCATAATGGAGTGCCCTTGTGACTGTTGTAACCAGTCATCGAATTGCACGAGATCGCGGCGATAGGCGGACAATGTATTATCGCTTAAGCCCTTTTCCATCCACAGGGCATCGATATACCGTTCCAGATCGGCGTTGGTTGCAGGGTTAACGGACATGGCTTAACCCTAGCACGGTTTACCGGCACAAATGGCTGTCTCGCACAGCCCCGTCGGGACGCAAACGTCATTGCGGCCTATCGCCATTATGCAGATTTTTGCACAGTCTATTTTGCTCGAAACGGATACAAAAAAGCGGCCACGCGGGCCGCTTTCGAATGCTGACAAAGAAACCGCTCGACCTACAGCTTTTCCTTGATTCGGGCTGCGCGACCGCTCAGCTCTCTCAGGTAGTAGAGCTTCGCCTGACGCACGTCGCCGCGACGCTTGACCGCAATGCTCTCAACCAGTGGGCTGTATGTCTGGAAAGTCCGCTCTACGCCAACACCGTGAGACATTTTACGCACGGTGAACGCGGAGTTGAGGCCGCGGTTACGCTTGCCGATGCAAACACCTTCAAAGGCCTGCAGACGCTCGCGAGTACCCTCTTTTACTCGCACCTGAACAACCACGGTATCGCCGGGGCTGAACTCGGGGAGTTCCTTGGTCATCTGCTCCGCATTAAGCTCGGATATGATCTTGTTAGTGCTCATGTGGTACTCCTGATATAAAAACGGTGCAGCTTCACAGCTAGCGCTTTGTTGATAATTCCCGCTCGCGAATATACTCCGCCAGCAATGTCTCTTCTTCAGCCGTCATGGCCCTGTTCTGCAACAGGTCGGGGCGTCGCTCTGACGTTCTTCCCAATGCCTGCTTCAGGCGCCAGCGGCGAATCGCTTCGTGATTCCCGCTGAGCAAAACCTCCGGTACGCTCACACCTGCAAACGTCTCCGGCCTGGTGTAGTGCGGGCAATCCAGCAACCCTGCCACGAATGAATCCTCTTCTGCTGAGGATTCATGCCCCAGTACACCGGGCAATTGGCGAGTCACCGCATCGATGACCACCATGGCAGCCAGTTCGCCGCCGCTTAACACGTAATCTCCGATGGACAGTTCCTCGTCCACCTCGGCCTCTATCAGTCGCTCATCGACGCCTTCATAGCGCCCCGCAACCAAAACCAGGCCCTCCAGTTGCGCCAGCTCCATCGCTTTTTCATGATGGAAAGGCCGCCCTTGTGGTGACAGGTAAATCACCCGGGCACTTTGCCCCGCAACCGCCCTTGCTGCGGCTATCGCCTGCTGCAGGGGATCTATCTTCATCAACATCCCCGGGCCACCGCCGTAGGGTCTGTCGTCTACCGTCTTGTGTTTGTCGAGGGTGTAATCCCTGGGGTTGCAGCAGGTCAAACTCACCTGACCCTGCCTGACAGCCCTACCGGTGACACCGTGTTCGCCGACAGCGGCAAACATTTCTGGAAACAGGCTCACCAGCGCCATGCGCATTTTGTGCACCTCATTCCTCGTCGACGAACCAGTCAACCTCGATCAATGCCTCTTCCAGATCCACCCGGACAACTGTATCGCCGGGCAAATACGGGATCAGGCGCTCCCGCTCATCGATGCTGCCTTCGCAGGCTTTCACCACCAACACATCGTTGGCGCCGGTTTCGATCAGGTAATCCACGTTGCCGAGCAACACCTTCTCTTCACCGCTGTGTTCCGCATCCTGGCACCACACCGCCAAACCCTGCAGATCGCGCCAGTAATAATCTCCCTCGGGCAGTGGTGGCAACGCATCTGCCGACACCGCTATTTCCAGCCCTCGGTACTGCTCAGCCAAAGTGCGATCATCGACACCACGAATATGTGCCACCAGACCTTTACCCTGCCTGTTAACCGCATCAAACTCTACGGCTTCGTACACTCCACGGCGCTTCAGCTGCCAGGCTCCAAACTTCTCGAAGCTCTCCGGCATTTCTGTGTAGGGATGAATTTTCACCCAACCCTTGATGCCAAAGCAGCCGGTTATCTTACCGACCACCAGCAACCCTGTACCGTGGGCTTCACTCATCGATTCCGTCTCGCGAGCCGGATCCGATCAATCAAGCCGCTTCAGTGACATCCTTCAACAACCGGGAAACACGCTCAGATACCTGTGCGCCCTGGCCACGCCAGAATTCAACGCGATCAGTATCTATACGCAGCCGCTCTTCCTGGCCACGCGCGGTAGGGTTGAAGAAGCCAACACGTTCGATGAAACGACCGTTACGTGATTTGCGGCTATCAGTCACCGTGAGGTGGTAAAAGGGGCGCTTCTTGGCGCCACCACGAGCAAGACGAATTGTTACCATTTGACGTAATATCCTAAAAATGAGTGGGGATTTGATGCGATCTAACAACAACGCCCACGACAAAAACCGGCTGGCAAGCCGGAAAGGTGGCGTATCATACGGAATATGCGCCTGAGTTTAAACCCCATGGCCAAGTTTTTTAACCGGATAAGACGCCTGTCGATCAGCGGAACGGGAAGCCACCGCCGGCCCCACCCGCGCCGCCAGCGCCACCACCGCCGCCCGGAGGCATCATCCCGCCCAGGCCGCGCATCATTTTCTCCATGCCGCCGCCTTTCATCTTCTTCATCATCTTCTGCATTTGCTTGTGCTGCTTCAGCAGGCGGTTGAGATCCTGTACCTGAGTTCCGGATCCCTTGGTAATACGACGCTTGCGGCCACCCTGTATCAGTTCGGGGTTGCGGCGCTCCTTGGGCGTCATGGAGTTGATCATCACCTCCATTTGCGTAAACATTTTGGTATCGAGGTTCTGCTGCGCCATCTTGGCCATATTGCCCATGCCCGGCAGCTTGTCCAGCATCCCCGCCATGCCGCCCATATTGTTCATCTGCTGCAACTGGNCGCGAAAATCCTCCAGATCAAACTTCTTCCCTTTTTTAACCTTGCGGGCCAGTTTGGCGGCTTTTTGCTTGTCGACCTTTTGCTCGACCTCTTCGATCAGCGACAGCACATCGCCCATACCCAGAATACGCGAGGCCAGTCGATCGGGGTGGAAGGGATCCAGCGCGGTCGTCTTTTCCCCGACACCGAGGAATTTGATCGGCTTACCTGTGATTGAGCGCACCGACAACGCAGCACCACCGCGCGTATCGGCATCTACTTTGGTGAGTACCACGCCCGTCAGCGGCAGGGCCTCACCAAATGCCTTGGCCGTGTTGGCGGCATCCTGGCCGGTCATGGCATCCACCACGAACAGCGTTTCCACCGGATTGACTGCCTTATGCAATTCGGCAATCTCGGCCATCATTTGCTCATCCACCGCCAGGCGGCCCGCGGTATCGATAATCAGCACATCGCTGAACTTGATCCGGGCATGCGCCAGCGCGGCCTCTACAATGGCGACTGGTTTTTGTTCAATATCACTGGCAAAGAAATCCACACCGACTTCTGCCGCCAGCGTTTCCAACTGTTTGATCGCGGCCGGACGATAGACGTCGGCGCTGACGACAGTGACCTTTTTCTTGTCGCGCTCCTTCAGCAATTTAGCCAGCTTGGCGACGGTAGTTGTCTTACCTGCACCTTGTAAGCCCGCCATCATCACCACTGCCGGCGGTGTCGTGGCTAGGTTCAAGCCCTCGTTGGCCGTGCCCATCACAGCTTCCAACTCGGCCTGTACAATCTTCAGGAAGGCCTGCCCCGGGCTGAGGCTCTTCATCACATCCTGACCCAGCGCACGCTGCTTCACCGATTCGACGAAATCCTTGACCACAGGCAGCGCGACATCGGCCTCCAGCAGCGCCATGCGCACTTCTCGCATGGTTTCCTGGATATTGTCCTCAGTTAAGCGCGCCTTGCCGGTAATACTGCGCAAGCTGTGGGACAGTCGATCACTTAAACTCTCAAACATGGTGCCTCTTCTCCTGTGTCACCGTTGCCGCGCGCTAAATGTGTTACAAACAGTGCGCGATAAAGGGCCACTATTGATTCTGCGGTAACAAGTCGGTACAAAGGGCGCAGTATACTTTACACCGGCCCCCGGTCCAAAGAGATGTCTATCACTTTACTCGCCCCGCTCTGCGCACTGCTGTATATGGCCGCGACCGGCCTGCAATTACTGCACCTCTCGCAAAGCCGCCAACAGATTAATCGCAGCGTTCTGCTCCTGGGCCTGCTCGCGTTGATATTTCATGCGGTGATTGTCTGGAAAACCGCCTTCCCCAGCACCGGGGTGGATCTGGGATTTTTTAAAGTGGCCGCGCTGCTTTTCCTGGTCATCAATCTCGCCTGCATCACTTCGCTGACAAGACGGCCGCTGCAGAATCTGCTGATTGCGCTATTCCCGCTGTCCGCACTGGCGGTACTGGTGTCGACCTTCGCGCCCGATACCGCACCAATTCTCAGCCACCTCAGCAGCGGCATGATACTGCACATCAGCAGCTCTATACTGGCCTACGCGGTACTGACACTGGCGGCGATTCAGGCCGCTGTGCTCGCCTTGCAGGACCACCAACTGAAGCACCGCCAGACTCGCGGCATCATTCAGATATTGCCGCCGCTACAACTGATGGAGGGTATGTTGTTTGAACTGCTCTGGATAGGCGTCGCCCTGCTCTCCATCGCGATCGTCTCCGGCGTCGTGTTCGTCGACGACTTTTTTGCCCAGAGCCTGGTGCATAAAACCGTACTATCCATCGTCGCCTGGGTGCTCTTCTCTACACTGCTCTGGGGGCACTATCGACTGGGCTGGCGCAGCAAAACAGCGGTGCGCTTTACGCTGGCGGGCTTTGCGATGCTGATGCTGGCGTTTTTCGGCTCAAAACTGGTCCTTGAACTGATTCTGCACCGTACCTAGGCGCTATTTGATGCGCTGCACAAACCCGCTAGAGGGGCTTGCCCCAACCCCGCTTTTTCTTCAAGATGGAAACCGCTTTCAACTACGAGGTCTAAACCCGCTTTGAACGAAGCACCGCTGGGATTACTCTTTTCCATTCTAGTTGCACTGATCTTCCTCTCCGGATTCTTCTCCAGTTCTGAAACTGGCATGATGACGCTCAACCGTTATCGGTTGAAGCATCTGCAGAAGCAACATCACAAGGGCGCTATACGCGCTGGCAAACTGCTGGCCAGGCCAGACCGACTGATCGGCCTGATTCTGATCGGCAATAATTTGGTGAACATTTTTGCCTCTGCTATTGCCACCATTATCGCCATTCGCCTGTGGGGCGATGCCGGTGTGTATATCGCCACAGGCTTCCTGACACTGGTAATTCTGATCTTCAGCGAAATTACGCCGAAAACGATCGCCGCACTGCACCCGGAACGCGTCGCATTTCCCTCCAGCATGATCTTGCTGCCCCTGATGAAAGTCATGTACCCACTGGTGGCGATGGTGAATTTCATCACCAATGGCATGTTGCGTCTGTTCGGTGTGGACCCGGAAAAGCAGGGCGATGCGCACGTCTCCGCCGAGGAACTGCGCACCATCGTAACCGACGCCGGCAAACTGATACCCGCCAGGCACAGGGAACTGTTGCTGAACATTCTGGACCTGGAACACGTATCGGTCGATGACATCATGGTGCCCCGCAACGAGGTGTACGGGATTGATCTCGATGACAGCGATGAAGATATCCTGCTGAAAATTCAGTCCAGCACCCACACCCGGCTGCCCGTATGGCGCGATGACATCAATAACATTGTCGGCGTGCTGCACATGCGCGACATCAGCCGCGTTATCCACAGGGAAGGCCTCGACCGTGTATCGCTGGAACGGGAAATGCAGAAACCGTATTTTATTCCCGAGATCACGCCGCTGCACACGCAGTTACTGAACTTCCAGAAAAAGAAAGAACCCCTTGCCGTGGTCGTCGACGAATACGGCGAGGTGATGGGCTTGGTGGCACTGGAAGATATACTGGAAGAGATTGTGGGCGAGTTCACCTCCAATATCGCGGAAATGACCGAGAGTATTTTTCTGCAGCGCGACGGCAGTTACATTATCGACGGCACGACGAATATTCGCGACATCAACAAATCACTGAACTGGGATCTACCCACCGATGGCCCCAAAACATTGAGCGGCCTGATTCTTGAACACCTGGAATCGTTCCCCGATGCCTATGCCGGGCTGAGTATTGGCGGCTACCGTCTGGAGATACTCGCGCTGGAGGGCAATGTCGTGCAATCGGTTCGCGCCCAACTGGCAGTTTGAAAAACCGGGCGCTGCGCTGCAGCGCTCAGTCTAGCCGGACAGTGAAACTTCCCTGCAGGCGCTCACGCGATCGCTGCAGAATCTCCCGCTTTTGCTCATCTGAACTCATAGCCCAATCGGTGATTTCAGCAGCCGAGCGGTAACAACCCATGCAGATATCGTCGTCATCCAGCACGCAGACAGAGATGCAGGGGGATTTGGGGCTAGCCTCGCTCATTCCTGCTCCTTGAGTTGCTCAGTGTAACGCTGGCCGTTCTGCACATAATGCCCGGCACTGAGTTTAAGGGCGTGTTGCTGTTCATCAGACAGCTGCGTTTTTATCTTGCCGGGCGACCCCAGCACCAGCGAACCGTCCGGCACTTCCATGCCTTCCGTCACCAGCGCATTGGCACCAATAAGGCAACCCTTGCCCACTTTGGCACCATTGAGCACGACAGCGTTTATCCCGACCAGTGAGCCGTCGCCAATCGTGCAGCCGTGCAACATCGCATTGTGACCGACTGTGACATCCGCTCCCAACGTGAGGGGAAACCCCGGGTCTGCATGCATCACCGTGCCATCCTGCACATTGCTGCCCGGCCCTATTTCGATATGATCCGCATCGCCGCGCAGGACGCAGCCGAACCACACGCTGGCATTCTCCTGCAGGGTGACATCTCCGATGAGGGTGGCATTCGGTGCGATGTAATGCCCGCTGCCCACCAGTGTGACGTGTTTATCGCCTAAGCTGTATTTCACGGCGCTTGCTCCCAGTTACGTTGTAAATCAAAACCCGCATCGTAGGCGACATTGACTAACATCACCAGTATTGCTGCGGTCACTCCCCACACATTGTCATCGCCTAACTGATAGTGCGGGACTTTACGCTTGACCTTGCCATCGGACATGGTCTCAAGCCGGTAGATGCTGGCATCGGCAAACGCTGCAAGTGGCGCAAAAAACACACTCTCAAATTCACCGGTATCCACCACCAGAGAGGGCTCTGCAGGTATCCCCGCGATACAGGGATGTACCTCAAAACCCGTGCGTGTTATCAGCGGTTCGAATTCCCCCAGCGGTTGAATAATATCAGCGGGCAAGCCCACCTCTTCCATCGCCTCGCGCTGGGCTGTCTCCCACGGCGAGACATCCGACAGTTCACGCTTGCCGCCCGCAAAGGCGATTTCGCCCGGATGATTGTTCAGGTGCCACGCCCGCCGCCCCAGCAAAACCCTCGGCGCATCTTCTGCGGTGAGTGCCACCAGCACTGCCGCCTGCGGCCACTGCCCCTCTTTCATTGGTCGCGGCCACTTGCGCTCGTGCAGTGGCAGGCCCGAATCAATACGCTGCAGGATTGTGGCTGTCATCCCTGTGGCAACTCGGTGACCATTTCGACCACGTCCCACGCAGGCGTTTCAAACGGGTGTGCCTCGATCAGGGCTGCGACAGCCGCTCGCACAAACGGTTTCTCGCAGACCATTTCCACTCGATATTCCGGCACCACTTCAAGTTCACCCTGCTGCCCCAGATACGGCTTGCTGCCGTCTAACGGCCGAAACTGGCCCTGCCCCAGCACCTGCCAGCAGCAGCTGTCGTAAGCGCCAATTCTGGCGGCACCGGCGGCGAACACGGCGGCCTTCACCGCCTCCAGATGGGACTCCGGCACATAGAAGCACAGCTTATACATTACACACCCCTGGCCTGCTGTTCGTAGAACTCGCCGGCAAACTGCTGCAACTGCCCCGCTTCAATCGCACTGCGGATGGCCGCCATGTGCTGCTGATAAAAATGCAGATTGTGAATGGTGTTGAGTTGCGACCCCAGGATCTCATTGCACTTGTCCAGGTGGTGTAAATACGCCCGGCTGAAGTTCTGGCAGGTATAGCAATCGCAGGCCTCATCGAGCGGCAGTGTGCTCGTCTTATGGCGTGAATTGCGCAACTTCAGCGCACCACGGGATGTAAACAGATTGCCGTTGCGGGCATTGCGGGTAGGCATCACGCAATCGAACATATCGATACCACGGCGCGCGCCCTCAAGCAGATCGGCCGGTGTGCCCACGCCCATCAGGTAACGGGGTTTATCCTGTGGCAGCACCGGTGCCAGCGTTTCGAGTACGTTGAGCATATCCTCTTTCGGCTCGCCCACCGAGAGACCGCCGATGGCATAGCCGTCAAAACCGATTTCCTCAAGGCCCGCCAGCGACTCCCTGCGCAGAGCCGGGTACATTCCACCCTGTACAATGCCGAACAGCGCTGCGCTGTTATCTGCATGCGCCGCTTTACTGCGCTGTGCCCAGCGCAGCGACAGCGCCATGGAGTCACGCGCCTCGCTTTCTGTCGCCGGGTACGGTGTGCATTCATCGAAGATCATCACGATATCCGAACCCAGACTTTTCTGGATGCGCATGGACGTTTCCGGATCGAGAAAGACTTTTGAGCCGTCCACCGGTGATTGAAATTTCACGCCCTCTTCCGAGATCTTGCGCATCGCGCCCAGACTGAATACCTGAAAGCCGCCGGAATCGGTCAGTATGGGGCCATCCCAGCCCATAAAATCATGCAGATCGCCGTGCTGTTCGATGATCTCAGTGCCCGGGCGCAACCAGAGGTGGAATGTATTGCCCAGCAGGATTTCTGCACCGGTGGCGCGAATATCACGCGGCAGCATCCCCTTTACCGTGCCGTAGGTGCCCACCGGCATAAACGCCGGGGTTTCCACCGAGCCGCGAGGGAATGTCAGACGCCCGCGACGGGCCTCGCCATCGCTGGCTAGCTGTTCGAACTGCATGTCACATGGTTGGCTCATACGGGGCCCTGTACTGGCGCGTTGGCGGTGATAAACATCGCATCGCCATAGCTGAAAAAACGGTACTGCGCCTCAATCGCGCGCGCGTAGGCCGCCATTATAGCCTCCCGCCCGGCAAAGGCGCTCACCAGCATCAGCAGCGTCGACTCCGGCAGGTGAAAATTGGTCAACATCGCATCCACACTGCAAAAAGGGTATCCGGGAAATATGAAGATATCGGTATCGCCACGCAGCGGCTCTATCTCCCCGGTGGCCCGGCTGGCAGATTCCAGGCAACGTACCGCAGTAGTACCCACTGCGATCACCCGCCCACCGCGCGCGCGTGTTTCGCGCACTGCCTTGCACACACTTTCATCCACCTCAAAATACTCTTTGTGCATCAGGTGGTTTTCAATCTCATCGGCACGCACCGGCTGAAACGTACCGGCGCCGACATGCAGGGTAACTGTTGCCCGCCGGATGCCGCGCGCATCGATCTGCGCGAGCAGTGCCTCGGTAAAATGCAGGCCCGCTGTGGGGGCGGCAACTGCGCCCTCGCGTTTGGCATACACCGTCTGGTAGCGCTCTTCATCCTCAGTCTCGTCGCCGCGCTCAATGTAGGGCGGCAGTGGCATATGCCCGATATCCTGCAGAATATCCGCCAGCGTATGACCATTCTGCGAGGAGATACAGAACAGCTCCCCCTCGCGCCCTGTTACCTGCAAGCGGTGCGAGCCGGGTTCACCCTTGGGCTCACGGCTCAAGTGGAGAAGTGA
This sequence comes from Halioglobus japonicus, assembly GCA_902705825.1. Taxonomy (GTDB): domain Bacteria; phylum Pseudomonadota; class Gammaproteobacteria; order Pseudomonadales; family Halieaceae; genus Marimicrobium. Next base: position 52,028 of record CACSIL010000051.1, read on the forward strand.
GCCCGCCTTGGGGGATTTGCTGGCGCGAATATGTGCCAGCGCTGTCTCTGGGCCGGTGAGCCGCTCGAGCAGAATCTCCACGTTGCCACCGGTGGCCTTGCGACCCCAGAGCCTGGCGGGTATGACACGCGTATCGTTAAACACCAGCAGGTCATCGGGGTTCAGGAAATCCACAAGCTCACTGAACTGGTGGTGGCTGACGGCCCCACTGGGTCCGTCCAGCACCAATAACCGGCTCGCACTGCGCTCGGGCAGTGGGTGCTGGGCGATAAGCTCCGGGGGTAATTGGTAATTGAAATCGCTGCGTTTCATCGATAAAAAAGCCGGCTCGTGGCCGGCTCTCTTGCATAAGCTGAAAAGCTTACTTGTCTTCTTCTACCGCTTCTTCAGCCGCAGCCTCTTCAGCGGGCGCTTCTTCAGAGGCTTCAGCTGCGGGTTCTTCTGCAGCCGCTTCCTCAACCGCTGGCTTCGCCGGCACAGAGGCCTTCAGCAGCTCTTCTTCTACCAGGATGCGTACTTTCTCATCACCGTTTACCGCCTTTTTGTTGGCGTCTTTCACCGCATACCGCTCGTCACCGCGCTGGTAGATGCTGTACTCGGCTGTTTTCTTAACTAACTTCATGCCCATGCTCTTTTCTCCCGGGATACTCAGATCACTCGCCCAACAGGGCGAAACTCAGATTATTGGTTCAGAATGAAACCGGGCGGCAGTGTACCCGCAAAGTCACCGGGAGTTAAGGATAAATATTGAAGTTTCGCTGGCGATTGCTATAATCCCGCGCTCTCCAGGGGGAGGCCTTTTCAAGTCCTCACCTACCTCTCAATGCCGGAGTGGTGAAATTGGTAGACACGTCGGATTCAAAATCCGATGCTAGCGATAGCGTGCCGGTTCAAGTCCGGCCTCCGGTACCACTATAGTAAACGTATTTTTCAAAGCCTATCCGACCCAGACATCAGTCCAAAATTCCCACGAAAGACACTCCATTTACACGGGACAACAACAATACCACTCTATGATTCTATATCAATTGCAGCCGCCAAAGCTCCATTTAACTGCTGTCGTGACATAGTCCAGCAATGGACCACATAGACCACGTCACAAGCCTAAAATTTGAAGCGCTGGAACAAACAGCCACGCGCGCAGGTGAGTTACTGCCCTAGGTCGCAGAAGTGACTGCAACCCCTCACAATCGCGATAGTGAACTTCAGGCCGACATTGAGGATTTGCTACAGCAGACAGTTACAATCAAAGCCGCGCGGTTGCGATTGGTTAAATTAGGGACCGGCCCTTTTAGCACAGCACAAATAATCACGAGAGACAATCCAAGCCCTGCCAGAAGCTTGCTTTGGGTTGGCGCTAAATCTTATCGTGGACTATATTTTCTGAGGCGTTGATTCAAAACGATAGGTACCTGCGGGAAATAATTGCGATATATAATTCAATAACTAACGAGGGTTTTAAGATGCGAATAGTAACTGCAATATTACTTTCAACATTGGCCTGCACTTCCGCGCATGCTTGCTTCCTATAAGGCGAACGAACATCGGGCATGATTAAGATTTGTTACTACGACTGCGTAGACGGCGAGCGAGCTATTACCATTGGTGGAGTAGAACTTTGTCCGTTGAGCCTCTACAAAGACTTGGATGGTGATGTGTTGCCAGCGCCATTAACTTCGTATCTTGTGGCTAACAAGGAGTCTGCCCAGATGTCACCCGTGGTAGAAATCAATGTCGATTGCTCAACTCAATTTGTTCTAGATTCTCCTGCCTGATCATTTCTGAAATGAGCAATTGGCCTTTTACAAGACCTAATAGGCCGAAGCATTCGGAAATACTGATCAACCATCGCACAATGCCGATAAAACCACTGCAAATGAATGAACGTATTAGACGAGCAGATACCTGAGCTCCCCATACGATATTTTTCCGAAGAGTGGCGACATCCTAGTGAAGCGCTTCTTTTGTTGACTTTCCAAGAGTACGAACAAGGGTCAAGGGGTCAGATTTCTCGTTTCGCTCCAGTCACTTCCAGCGTTTGCCTATCCCGCTGCGGGAGCAATTGGCACATGTAGTAATCTTGATCATAACTATGGCGGTGAATTGTATACAGCCCTTCGAATGGGCATTGAACCGTGGGGACGTCCTAGCTGGAATCAGGTTCGTTGGAGTTATGTCGACAACGTATGCAATCGACGCAAGATCTATTGCCTGGTACCGTCATCAGTAATGATAGGAGAGGCGCAATTTATCTTCTATCTCCACAGGATCTGGCTATGTAAGCGGAACAAGGAACCTGACCCCTTGAACCCCGACCCCTTGAACCCCAGCTCTCAAAAAGGCTTCGGTTGGCTACTCTGTTCAGGGCAATCGCGCGGTGAAGTTCGATGAGCCGCTATCTTATGCTGGGGAACGGAACTGGCCAAGTGATAAGTGCTTGTCTCAGTTCCCTACCGTAGTCAGGGCTGCACAAGATAAGTACAGCACCCATTGGCCGGAGACCTACTGTGCTAAGGACACAGTACACACGGAGATTGCGGCCAAGCGATTTGGAATTGAGACAGGGAGCCTTTGGAAGGTGTCTTCTCCTGTGGTGACACGGGAGGCTGGCTCCTGTCTAAGAATACTCACGAGTGTAGAGGGCGTCATGTCCATCGGTATCTTTGGCCTGTTCGAGGTCCAGCCAGGCGCTCTCTCTGCCCTGCTTGGACCTCCATAATGCGGAACGATCCAGAGCAGGTGTTGCAGGGACACCGTTCCATTGGCTATTGCCCCAACAGTGCATTATCTACAAGTCATTCAAAAACGCCAAAAAGTCTGACCGTTCAGTAGCGCTTAACTGCAATACAAAATCCTTAGCTTCTTCTGCCTCGCCACCATGCCACAGAATGGCCTCCATAATCGTAATGGCTCTACCGTCATGCAAAAACGTAGCATCGGCATCAACTTCCTTGGTCAAACCAATACCCCACAACGGCGGTGTCCTCCACTCCCGAGCAGACGCGCCAAACTCTACCTTCACATCACCAGGCACCGTGCTGTTAGCTTCGTAAAAATCAGCTAATGCATCGCCCATATCATGAAGTAATAAATCGGTGTATGGAAAAATCGTTTGATTTGAGAGTTCGGGCTGCAATGCATCTTCACCGGTTACATACGTTTGTGTATGACAGGACTCACAACCAGCCTCAAAGAATATATCCTTGCCACGCTGCACCTGGTCGGAGTATGCATCACGCCTTCTGGGTACACCGAGATGGTTGGAATAGAACACCACCAAAGCCAATGTAGAATCAACGACCTCATAGGGGTCTGGCTGATCAGGATCAAGTGTTGCTGTGCCATTCGGTGCATTTAAACAGTCCTCTTGACCAAAGCTGCAATCGTCTTCGGTATGAAATTTAGAGGTGAGCCCCATATCGCCAAAAAATGCATTGGCTGCTTGCTCTTCCAACGTTGGCACTGCAGCTTTCCAACCAAAACGCCCTAAAGCGACAGCCTGCTCGGATGGAGACCAAACCTGGTTGGCTTTACCCGAAATACCATCACCGTCAGCATCATTTTCATCCTGTTGATTGTAAATGTCCTGCTCATCGATAAGAGCCAACAAGCCAAGTCCAATCATCGGCGGCGCTACCCGGGCCGAAAATACAACCCCATCATCAAAGGGAGCAAAGTTTGAAATCAAGTGCCAAGTGGGCTTTCGCAACGAGACGGTATAGCCGTCAGTAAAGGTTTCTACAACCTCGGTATAACTCACTGCCAAATCAGCCTCATTAGCGACGCCATCGACAGCACGATGCTGAAGCTGTCCACCCACAACACTATCGGGCACATTGGCGAGGTATGACGCGTCAATATTCGCTTGGTCGGACGCATTCACCGTCGACTGGGACACTTTGAATATCATTGATGCGAAATCATTACCTTGATCAACCCCATTTGGGGTTGCGAATGCCGCATGTCCACGGCCATCATTGATATGGCAATTTTGACAAGCCGTACTGTTAAAGTAGGGCCCGACGCCATCGCGGGACTCGGTGCTTTGTGAGCCCTGCACCCAAGGTTGTTCGAAAAAATGATTGCCGTTTTCAAAAGATGTTTTTCTATCAACATTTGACATGTTGAAAGACTTCGCTGAAAAAGCGGCCGTTTTAGTTACTGGCACCGTGGCATCTCCGCCAGCTAGATGCTCTATGCCTGACTTATCATCGTCATCAACAGGGTCTGGATCGGCAATGGGGCTATTGCCACTACCGCCACCGCCGCACGCGGTGATCAGCATAGTCAATAAAACGACAGGCACAGACTTTGAAAAAAGGTGTAGTTCAGACATAGCAAATTCAAATATTTATAGTGTATTTGGGAAGAAAGGAATTGGGTTAGCAACGGAAAAACGGCTAATGATTTCTCATCAACCGTTTCGATGTAAACCGAACAAGAAACTATAAGGCACTAATCCGTTTCACCGGTTTGAGTAGAATCAAAACCGGCAATAGCACTGGCTTCAGCAATCACTTTGGTGATTTCTTCCACCTCGCCCAATCCTTGAATGGCGGACTCTAAAGCGATCAACTCATCGGAGCGAACGCCGTCACCCGGGTTTTCATAGGCCGATTCGGAATCAGAAATTATGCCGTCGAAACTTTTTGTCCCGGCCTCACCAGCATCAAAAATCATATCCATATCTGTTTGAATTTCCGCCAATTTGTCGGACAGATCAGTATAGCTCTGAGCATCAATGCTATTTACAAAAGCACCAAAGCTTTGCGTCGTATCACCTACCACACTGCCGTCTATACGGGTGTAAGTACCTTCAAAAGCATTTACTATGCCTTGAAAGTTGTAGTAAACCGCAGTGTGGCTTAAGTCTGAAAAACAATCGTGTTCTTCCTCATAGTCACCGGTTTTGAGAATGCCCGTAGGCTGTGTATCCGCAGGGCGCCATAGGCCAGCGCTTAATCTCGCACCACCCAATTCACCCACCGCCATACTGGCAATAGATTGCAAGATGTAACCAAACGCTTCTTCATCGAAGCTGAGGAAATGCTCAGCTAAAGTAATATCACTGTCAGTGGTATCGACTTTCCATTCAGCCTTCATGGCGACCAAATCATCGACTAATAAATCAGCAGCGGCCTGGAGGTAAGCCGAATTACGACACTCTGTGATTGCGGGTGTGATGGCACAAGTTGCATTGGAACCAAATTCGGTCGCCACTCTAGGGCCTGGACCCTGGGCGCTAACATCACGGTCCCACAACATAAACTCTATCGCGTGAACGCCTGTTGTTACATTCGCCTCGTCCTCTGTACCTATAGGCAGAGTGCCATTTTCATCGATTAGCAGATTCGTATTGATAGCAGCATAGATTGCCGGGTTATCAATAATGTACTCAATTTTGGTTTCATCAAGAGGCCACGCATTTACCTGTCCCTCCCAGTCATCCACGCTAGCAAGGCCACCATCGGCGGATAAATCATCGCCGCTTCCGATGAGAGAGACTGTATCCCAGCGGTAAATTTCAGCTTGCTGGTAAGGTTTACGTGCAGCTTTGTATGCCGTTCTAGCTGCTTCCAGAGTATCCGCTGTAGGACTTTCCAGAAAAGCTGCAATGGCTGTTTGCAAGTCAACGGCAGTCAGATGCGAATCGTCGAACACGGCAGCCGCCATCGAGACGTAATTGTCTTTTACCGAGACCAAACTCACGTCGGGCTCACGCGCGACAGGATTGTTGTTATTTCCGCCGCCGCTACCACCGCAGGCCGCGATTATCCCAGTAGTTGCCAATGCCATGGCTGTACACAACGCAGTTTTCTTCATTTTTTAAATCCCCATCACTTAAAGTAGTGTTTATAGCCCTTAAATGATAATGATTATCGTATTCATTATCAATACTAATTTGATTTGGATCTCAGATGGCTTTACGATGAACACCAACAAACGACTCTCAGAAACAGGCTGTATGCCGCATTCTCTCTCTTTCTGGCTGAACAACACCTTGCTTTGGGGCAGCACACCCTATGAATGGCTATCGCCATTATTTTATATGGCGACGAGCGAGAAGCGGGTTTTCTGGGGGTATCTAATACTCAATGGGCTACTAGCTCTAATTATTCTCAGGCAGCGAAAAGAGGGCGTATACCGTAGCATTACCAAACTCTTTGGCAAAAAACTCTGGCTGCACCCTTCAGTCAAGCTCGATATAAAACTGGTCTTTTTGAACCAATCGCTATGGCTGCTGCTCGTTGCGCCGCTGCTAACCAGCCAGGTGGCGATTGCCTTGTCGAGCTATCGGTTTCTACTACAGCAATTGGGTCCAGGTGATTTTGTACCCAGCACAGTGGTCGGTGTCAGCATTTTCTATTCGGTGAGCATTTTTCTAATTGATGACTTTACCCGATTCTATGTGCACAGGCTTTACCATCGTCATCCTCTGCTCTGGCGTTTCCACGCCGTACACCATAGCGCTACAGTATTAACGCCATTCACACTTTATCGACTGCACATTGTTGAAATGCTAATAAATAGCTGCCGCAGCCTGTTGGTCTTTGGCGTATGTGGGGGCATATTTATCTATATTGTTGACGGCAAAGTGACACCCGTAGAAATCCTAGGAACCAGCATTTTTAGCTTCTTATTTAATATTGCTGGCGCCAATTTACGCCACAGTCATATTTGGCTCGGCTGGGGCGGTGTAGAAAAATGGATACTAAGCCCAGCTCAACACCAAATTCATCACAGCGCACACGCACGACATTTTAATAAAAATTATGGCGTAATGATTGCTGTTTGGGACCGCTGGTTTAATTCATGGGTGCCCAGCAAAAATGAAAACGTAACCCAATTCGGGCTTAATGAAACAACTGACGACCAAACAATTCGATCTCATTGGTTAGGCATTCGCCAAAAGGAGTCGGTTAATCCTCGATGCTCAGTTCCGCTCCACTGAATTCGTTGTCGCTGTCTTTTAGATTGGCCTGTGCGACGACGGCCCTTTCGGCTGCCAGTCCTGCCACGCTCGCCAGATAGAGCTTAACCGCTACTGCCCGTTCATTGGCCAGTGTCAGCATCTGCTCATCAGAGATGGTGATACTCGCCTCTACACTCTCGTATTGTTCGTGTGGTGTGAGTGGAGCGGTTCCGTCATCCTGTGTCGCAAGGTCGGCGTAGAGTGCTGCGATTGCCTCTTCCCACTCGGCGCTTTTAGCTTTGATTTCTTCTTCCGAGAGGCCGCGTTCCAGTAATACGGCTTTGAGCTTATTGCGCTGCAGGCGCTCTCTATCGGTTTTCATGTTGAGCCGCCCGGTGATTACAAGTGACAGCTTTGGTCGTTGGTTCAGTGCCTCGGTCAGCTCGTTCAACTTTCCCTGATTGCGCTCACTCAAGGTGGTGGAGCCCGAGGAAAACGTGATTCGTTGCAGGTCTTCTTCCGTGCTGACCAGATTCGCCAGCAGCGAGAAAGGCGCGGTGATTGCTTTGGTCAGGAGATTGAGAACGGCGTTTGAGATAACACCGCTGAGGTCAAACCCGGGATTGTTGACATCGCCGCTTACCGGCACCGCCATATCAATGACACCGTTGGAATCCGTCAGAATCGCCAGTGCGAGTTCCAGCGGAAGGTCTACAGCTTTGTCGCTGGAGATTTTTTCACCCAGCTTCAGCTTCTCTACCCGAATCGCGTTGTCACCCTGCAGGTGATTGTCCTTGAGTGCATAGTGCAGGTTCAGGTCAAGCAGGCCGCGGTCAATGACATAGCCGGCGTAGGTGCCAGAGTGGGGCGATAACAGGACCATATCCACACCGTCAAACACCAGCGTTAGATCGAGGTTGGTGGGGTCGGCCATCGATGTGACTTCGCCGGTCAGCGTGACCGGGGCATAGCCGTCTACCGATCCGTTCATATCCACGGTTGCCGCAGTTGCCGGGGCGGAGCTGAGATCACGCACTTCACCCTGAAAGTTAACGATTACCGTGCGGAACTGGATAGGCAGTGACTGATCCATAAAATCGATGGCGCTGTTGCTGATTTGTATCGTGGGAAGGCTGAATGTCCAGGGTTTGTCCTTGGTCAGATCATCGGCAATCTGTTGAGCTTCTTCGCCCACTTCTGCCTGCCAGATTTTTGATACATTGATGGAGCCGTCCTCCTGGATGTGCAATCGTCCGGTGTAGCTGTCGATAGTCAGTTGCTTGAGCACCAAGTTGTGCTCTGTCATATCCACCGTCAGTCCATCGATGCGCAACAGGTCAAAGCCGGTAAGCTGGACTTCTGCGCCTTCTCTGCGAGCAGAAAATTCGCGAATTTTCCTCTCCAGCGCAATGGTGGTGGGGGCGTATTCCTGCAGTGCCACCTGACCTTTCAGGTCCACGTTACCGCCGGTGATGGTGGCTTTGAGAGCCTCGGGCAAGTTGGGATTGAACCAGGCGAGTGGCAGCCCTTCCAGGGAGTAATCGATGCTGCCGTTACCCGGCTCAAGCGCCAGTGTGCCGGTTACGGCGATCTTGGCCTGCTGATTGATCGCCAGACTGAGTGACATCTGTGTGTCACCCGCCAGTGGCCAATTGAGATTCTCAAGAGACACGTCCAGCGGCTGTATGTCCAGTACTTGAAGTATAGGACAAATAAACGGCCCGTTGAGAGTAGACTCCCTCACTGATGCTGCCAACTGAGCTGGAGAAATTAGCGAAATACCCGCCTACAGGCCTGAAAAGTTGTTCGCTGAGGTGATCGCGCAATTCATATCCGTCCATTCCTGAACGAGAGCCCGCAGTAGTCCGTGCCATGGGTTTTTCACTGGCGTCCTTGCTGATGTGGGGTTGGGAATTCGCTTCCTGCGAAAAGAGACAGCGTGGCAGGTGGCGCTCTGGTTGGCGGTGCCAGGTGCGGCAGGGTGGGGGCGCCCAGCTCCTGATCGCGCAGATGAGAGAGGATTCTGTCGATGACGTCCTGGTCTTCGATACAGGCGATGACCCTGACAGATCCACCGCAGCGACTGCAAACCTCAATGTCGATATTGAAGACGCGCTTGAGTCGCTGGGCCCAGGACATACCCGATAAAGCGGGGCAGGCTCTCGCGATGTGCCGTTCAGCGGGTGAGCGAGCTTCAGTATGGGCGATTCGTTTCACGCCTTTGCCGCGTCTGGCTGGCGTGACCACCCCTCTCCAGCGGTGATTCGGAGCCGGGACGCCATGGAATCGCGTTAGATTGACCCTGGGCTTTGGCACCAAAGCCGCTAGGCGGGCAATGAAATCCACAGACTCGAAGGCCACTTGGGTAGCGCCATCCCGGTAGGGCGTCTTCAGGGTATAGAGAACCTTGCCGGCAGAGCTGAGTGAAAGGCGAGGAATCGCAACGGCTGGGCGGGCAATATACCGGCAGAGCCGTTCCCGTTTATCCTTTTGATGCCCCTCACAGCTCACGCCGGCTTGGAATTTATGTTGTAATAACTACGCATGAATACCACAAAGCCTTTAACCAAAAGCACTTTCGATACCGGCCTCCGGTACCAAGTCAATAACCAGCGAAAAAATACACACGGCCACTCTGGCCAGGCTTATAGCAATCCGGTAGTGTCTTGCCTCACTCTCTGGCAACACCACCCCAGAGGTGGAACACTGCTCCTAACTGTCGCCTTCAGTCATGAATATGGCGCCCAGGGGCAAAAAAATATTTGCATTTTGCTCGTATCATGATAGCTATAGCTATTATCGTCGAGATGCAAAGAAGGCTGACATGGGTATTCTCAACAGACTGGTACTTGCTGCACTGCGGCTCAAAAATCCGGTAGAGGCCAAATTGGCTGCTGCGGTGGCTGAGCTAGGCCATTTGATTGAGCGCGATACCTATCGCCTCTCCGAATTGGAGCTCGACCAACTGCTTTCTTATGGGGACTATCTGATTGAAGTGTCCAAGTTTGAGGGCGCCCGAATTGCGCAGCCAACTATCGCCGAAGAGCGCACCGCGTGCCTGGCTCGCCACGCGGTACGCGATTTGATTCCCGATACATTTTTTCTGCAGATCCTGTTGAAAGAAGACATGCCCTTGGCAGTACCACTGGGCCGTAAATCCGTCCAGCTTTGACTCACTGCTATTGGTACGGCGCTCCGTGATCCAGCCAATCCTTCAGCAGCACCCTCTCCTCTTTTGAAATCCCGGTATCGGGGTGCCCCGTCTTGTAGTCGATATCCCAGTTGAACGTGCCGTTTGTCCTGCCGTCCATGCGCTTGTTATTGGCGTACCAGTAAAGCGGCGACTCAAGTGCAAACTTGGATACAAAGCGACTGGTAAGGGGCCGCCACAATGAGTTGTCACGCACTCCCGGCGTTGACGGGGTGATGGGCAGCCAGGGCTTGAAGTCGCGCTGCTGCGTGTCCCATACAATCCTCGAATACAATAGCTCGTCGTTTTCAAAGCCGCTGTGGCAGCCACCGCAGGAGCGAGTGATGATGGGTTGCACCTGTGCGAACTTCGGCAAGTCGTGGGCCTTTCCCGCTTTGGGTGTGCGCTTGGCGGCCAGGGTATTGGCAAACCGCTTCACAGCTGGCACTTCGCCAAGTTCCGCGAACCGCTCCTCGGAGTGGGCATCATGGCAGCCGTGACAGGTTCGGGTCTCACCGGGGCGCAGGGAGTGAAGCATATCGTCGTGGGCGATAACCTCGCCGTTGGCATTCTCTCCGCTCATCAGCAGGGGTGTATCGCAAGGCACTTCCATTTTAACCGAGCCATCCGCTTCCAGAGGGACTCTCTGATACCCTTTCATATCACGATAGCCGAGCGTGTTCATGGTCATCTTATACAGTTCGCTATTGCCGTTGTAGCTGATATCCCACAACTCGGGCAGCGAGATGGACAGGTATTTCATACTGTCTGCAAAATACTTCGGGTTCTCTGTCTGCGGCTGTACCGCGCAACCCTGCCACGCGCAGCGCTGGGTGGAGGCCGCCTGCGGATGTGAGCCCGGGCGCGCGTAGAGTTCTGATTTGCGCGCATCGACCACTTGCAGATAGCATTTTCCCGGCGTCAGCGGTTCTGGCCTGTTGGGGGCCGCCTGCCCAAAGAGTTCCTGATAGGGCTTGATGGGTTTGGCGTCCCACACCTGGTAGTTGGGATCGTCCACCACCGGCGTCATCTGTGTGGGGTCGAACGGGTTGGTTGTAGTGGGAAGCTCGCTGGTCGCGCCTGCCGGTGCGTTTACTCGCATGATGGTTCTGCGACACACTGAGTTGTCTCCCAGCCACTTCTTCGTCACCTGCTCACCGGTGGCGACAGCATAGCACTGGCCACGGGCATGGGTAATCAGGAAGTGATCCGCATCCAGCGCCGCCGGATAACCTGCCTTGCCAAAAGATCGATCCGCAAGGCCGGGCCCGCGGTACTCGAAACCCGGCGAGGCATCACCGGATTGCCCCCAGGGCGTGAGTGCCTTGAAAGAGGATGGCAGGAAGGTCCCGCTGCCGGGCGCATTACTGGCCGGTTGCAGGTAGGGGTACTTGATACAGGATGCCTTGCTGCATCCCTCAACATGGGGGCTGCCATAGTCAAACGCGTAAATTGCGCCATTGCTGCCATTGTGGTTGGAGCGATAGTAAGTGGTGAGCGCCAATTTGTTCTTGAAAATTTCTGCCACTGATCGCAGCCCACGGATTTCTTCAAAGCCTATCAATCCGCCCCTGGTTTTACTTACGCCCCCAATAGTGGGTGCCGTGGGCAGCCAGCCTCGGGTCTTGAGAATATTCTGCTTGTGACCGTGCAGTTTCACTGTCATATCGGCACCATTGCCATCCACGCGGCACAACCACATCAGGTTGGGCAGCGCGACCTGCATATTCTGGCCGGGGTAAAACCCCTTGTCGGCGTGCGCGTTGTAGCAGGAGTACACCACATCGCCATTGGCCATCACCTCCGGTGCCAGCGCGTTGAGGTCCTGCGGGCCCCAGTTAACCGCATCAGTGCCATCGATGTTCATCTTCCACAACTGCATAGCCTGCCCCGCTGGGCCGTAGGGGTAAGTCTGAGAGACACAATAGGGGTAATTACTACAGTACTTAAGATGCTGGTTTCCGCCTTCGCGATTGGGCCACTTGCCAGCGCGATTGGAGACAAATACCAGTTCGGTATTGGACAGCCAGGCCGGCTGTCGATCTATCGCCTTGGGAACATTATTGTAGTTAGCCGCACAACCACCGCCGGGGTGGTGACCGATAGGTGTATTGGTTTTTTTCTCAATATCGTAGATGTACAGTTGCGCGCACAGCAGTGGCGCGAGTTGCTCGATACGGCCGTTGAACTGCGGCACAATCCCGTTCTTCCCCGGCGCGGAAAAGCCCACGCTGTACACAATCTTTTTGCCATCGGGGCTGACACGCGCTTCCTGCGCCACACAGTTGTAGTCCTTGTTTCCGGTGCAGTCGAAAATAACCTCCGGGGTACTGCCATCCAGTGCATCAATCACTACATCCGCCTCGGCCAACAGATCGTTGATGCGGCGAACATCAGTTGCATACTGAAAATTGGCTACCTCTGAATCAGCAGTGTTGCCGGGGATCGGGTCGGATTTGTAGGGCTGGCGAGTGTATACCAGCGCGGTACCCTTCATATCGGCCGGTGGAAGGGCTTTGGCTGCGGGCGGTGTTGCGGGTTCTGTTGATGCACTCGATGAGCGCTTTACAGACTGTTTTTCTGCCGTTCGTTTAGCGTTGGAAGACGCAGGCTCTGGTGCTGGTGCACTCTGCGTTTGACTGACCGCAAAAACGCGCTCGGCGAGCGACTCAGCGCCCGTGTCACTGCCACTTTCATCAGTTGTGGTTTGCGGGCTGTCACCCTGCTTGATACGTTTAAACTCATTCCAGGAACTGGTGTTGGCCACGGTGTAACCGGCGGGCCCGGATGCCGCTTCAATAGTAATCGCGAACGAGTCGTCGGCCGCATGAGAGTGTGCAAACGAAAGAACCGCAAGCGACAGAACCAGCGGCCAGCGCAACGCCGAAATTTTCAGGGACTTGGTCATCCGGTCAGTCCAAAGCAGTCGATAATTTGGCATGGGGCCCCACGTTGAGCGTATATCTCAAGCATAACAGAACATTGCAGATGCCTCTGCCCATACGCGGGTAATCAGTAGAAGCATCGGCAGCTCGCCAAAGCGGTTCTGAAACAGACACTGGTCGGCACAGCGAAAAAAAACCGGGCTGCGTCAGCAATAAACTTCCTGACAGGGTATCTCGGTATAGCTGATGTCAGCAGAGTGGACCATCAACCCTTATTGAACCAAGCGATAGAACCAACCTCCAGTCCATCTAGGTTCTATCATCTCCGGAACAAGGCCGATCCAACAGGGGGTCGGCTGGGAGACACCGGTAGTCAGAAACTTAGAGGTGCTGGTATCGGAAACCCAACCTGCGATTACCGGCTCACCAAATGTGGAACCGGTTCCGAACGTAAAGACATCGCGGAGGTCAGTGCAACCACCGCCATAAGATCGAACGAACGGCTCGACCTCTGCTGAAGTCGCCCAGCGCCACCCTCTCAAATCAACGCCATTGAGTTGCCCTCTGCACAGGGGCAAGCCGTGTATTGAAGGACAGACCTCGTGGACATCGTCCCAGGAAAGATTGAGGAAATCGATGGGCTGCGCCCACTCCTTGCCATCGACAATGTTGGAGTTCGGCAACGGATTCGGGCAGCCAAAGCCGTCCTCATCAGGCCAGGTCAGCGGGCAATTGTCCTCATCGTCATTGCGCCCATCATCGTCATCATCGCCATCATGCGGATCCAGAATGCCATCGCCGTCGGTATCGATACCAAGATACTCAAACTCGGGCATCAGATAGATGGTCTTGAATCCGGCAAGTGCAGTCCTGGCGAAGGCGCTGTCTTCAATAGCGAGTGTGCAGGTAGTGCTGGTTGAATCACCGCATTTAAACCCGGTCGAATTTTTCCATTGCACAAACTGATAACCAGGCTTTGCGCTGGCAGTAAAGGTTTCACTAAAGGGCAGCGTTACTGCAGAGATGTCATAGGTGCAGTATTCCCCGTCGATACCGCCGTCACAATCGCGCGCGCCGGAGGCAGACTCCACCATCCCCCCGGGCGGCACCACCACATCCAGTTTGCAACCGGTTACTGTGAGTGCCATACAGGCGGCGAGCAAAAGGCGTATTTTAATCATGATAAATCCATTATCGAAAGGTAAAGACCTGTCACGCCGGCAATCCCTGCGCCGGCATAGAGGACAGTTGCGCCGCGCTAGCTACGCACAGTCTCCCCGGCACGGGTCAGGCGTGCGCTATTGCAAACAGCCGCAGTTCCGCCGAGAGACGCACAGGCACGGAAGGTGATATTGTCAGGTTCGTAGTTACCCACCACATGCACCTGCTCGCCGTTGACGATAACGTTGATACCATTCAGCCCGATAGCCGCCATAGAGACTTCCACATTGTTAAAGGGCTCGGTGAGTGTTGCTCTTTCGTTCTGGATATCGACAGTGATGCCAATTTCATCGCCCATAAACCGCCCCTCGACAGGGTTTCCATCAAACATGGTGGTCGAGTTGGGATCGATACTGACAAATACCGGTATACTCATTCAACTACTCCTTATTCTGTTAATTGGATGCATCACTGCTCATCAGCGCGACAGGAAACACCGTATCTCTAGCGAATTGAGTTATTGGATAACATTTTGAGGCGAAGCGCCACCCTAGATACCAGTCGCTCTCACAGTGATACCAGTGCATGGCGCCATCAAACACCTGCGCTGAGATAGGCGAGTGCGGCCCCACCGCCCGGTTAGCAGCTTGTATAGCGCTAACCGTCTGTCGTTTCAAAATGCGCTTTATACTGCGCTGACAGTTTCGCGCGATCTATCTTACCGTTCGGATTGCGCGGTAAATCGCTGCACAGCTGAATGTGCTCTGGAACCATATAACTTGGCATTTCCTTGCGGCAGAGCGCGAGTATCGCATCGATATCCACCTCCGCGTTCGCCGGATCTACCAGCAGGATAATAGCCTGGCCCAGCTCGGGGTGTGTCACCCCCAGCGCCACCGCCTCGGCAGCAAGCCCGGACGCGAAGACGATTTCTTCCACCTCCGTCGGGCTAACCCGGTAACCCGAGGTCTTGATCATTTCATCCCGTCTGCTCTCAAAATACAGATAACCGTCGGCATCCATTCTCATCTGGTCGCCCGACCAAACGGCTATTTCAGGCATCGGTATGCCGGACGGCTGACCTGGCGCAGGACGAAACCGCTGTGCTGTACGCTCGGGGTCATTCCAATAACCCCTGGCGACAAGGGAGCCCCGGTGAACCAACTCTCCGGGCTCATCCGGCGCGCAACGCGTGCCGTCTTCGCGCACAATCATCAGCTCAACATTGGGCAGCGCTTTGCCGACGCTACCCGGGCGCTGATCGATCTCGGCAGGCGGCAGATAGGAAGAGCGGAATGCCTCGGTAAGCCCATACATCTGAAAAATTGCGGTATCGGGTAGTTTGGCGCGCAGCTTATCAAGCGTAGATCGCCTGGCCGCACCGCCGGAGGTTGTGATATAGCGCATCGATTTACAGGCACTCTCAGGCCACTCGAGCACAGCAAGCTGATTCCAGATAGGAGGCACTGCCGATATTCCGGTCACCCCGAATTTCACAACCGCTGCGACCACTTCTTTCGCTAACAGGTAGTCCATCAGCACCACGGACGCACCGACATAGTAGGCCGTCGTAAGCTGTGTAAGCCCATAGTCAAAGCTGAGTGGCAGCACAGCCAATAATCGATCACTGGCAGTCAACTCCAGGAAATCAGCAGAACTCTCTGCAGCGGCAACCATATTGAGGTGCGACAACACCACTCCCTTGGGAGAGCCAGTGCTACCCGATGTATAGAGGATGGCTGCCATATCTGAATCGATGCGTTGGGGCGGATTGACTGCCGGTGTATTGTGCAATTCTTCCCAGGAGAGCGTCCTGATACCGGGGAGCTGCAGCGGTTCTTTCACCTTGCCTGCAAGCACCAGAAATTCCAGATCGGGACACTGCGCCAGCACTTCCTGAAGCTGTTTCGCACGGCTCGCAGACGTGATCAGAACACGAACATTACAGTCTCGCAAAATATGCGCGACCTGCTGCGCCTTCAGCATCGGGTTGACCGGCACGGCCACGCCACCCGCTGCGGCTGCGCCGAACACCCCGGTCACAACCTCCACCTGTTTGGGCAGATAGATTGCTACCCGCTCGTCCAGGCCCAGGCCGAGTCCACAAATACTCTGAGAAAAACGCCTTACCTCACCCGCCAACTGCTCGAATGACAGGGTCTCTTTTTTGTAAAGAAGCGCCGTTGACTCCGGGTTTGCCTCTGCCGTGGCGTAGACCAGGTCATGTAACAGCCGCACGCGCCTAACCTTCATTGCTTGCTCCAGTTTATGTCTGAACAGTTGGTGACTACACTATTTCCAGAGGGTTGAACTGCCGATCTGCGTAACCGACGAGCATTTCACGCCGTGGTAACCACACCCAAGGGCGAGTGCGAAAATTTCTGCAACAGGGCTAGCTGTCGAGGCTCTCGATAAACTCAGCCAGATCACCGACCGTGGCAAAGATATCTGTGGTGATATCCTCGTCATCGATAGCGCAATCCAGTTCGTCTTCAATCGACCCGATAACACCCACAATAGTGAGCGAATTGAACTGCGGATAGTTGCCAAGAATCTCCGTATCCGCCGTCAGTTCATCCAGCTCCAACTGCAGATTTGTCGCAAGCACTTTTTTTGCCAGATCCAAGGCTTCCACAGAGTACCCCCTTAATTGTTAGAACGTTACACCAACACGCAGATACATTTCGTTTGCATCTAGCGCATACACTATATTTTGAGATGAAAGAAATACATACCAGCGGACTATTGATTGTGTGCGCTACATCGCAAACCAGAAGATTCTAGGGAATCTACTAGAAAATAAGTCGACTCTCCTCTACCATTGGGGTATTGCTGTACTGAACTGAGCATATTCTGCAGAAAGGTACATTGCAACGGTCGCGCTAGAATTATTCTTGTGTCTCGTAGATGGTCGAACGCAGACATCTTCGATACTCAAATTGCGGTAATGCTGAACGGTGGTTAACAGAGCCTGGCCAATGGTCTGGTCTGACAATCGACTGTCGCTAAAAATCAACAGTCGAACCACGCATCACTCACCGCATATCGTTGGACGGACGGAAGGACGTATGAACCAAATTTCAGTAATTGATGACACCGAGACTGACAACCTCATTCCGACCAGCATATTGTCGCAGTTCAAGGTCTACACACACAAAGATATAGACAACATACCGCAGTTGGAGGCCGTCGAACGCTCTGCGCTTTTTGAAATGAAAGTGGTCTCCTCGATACTGCCATTTCGGGTCAATCAGTATGTGATCGAGCACCTGATCGATTGGTCAAACGTGCCGGACGATCCAATTTACCAACTGACATTCCCCCAGAAGGATATGCTGCCACCGGGAATGTATCAGGAAATGGCACTGTTGATTGAACAGGATGCGCCGCGCGGCGAGGTTCAGGCACTGGCCAGTAAATTGCGCGCGCAACTCAACCCGCAGCCAAGTGGCCAGTTGGAGATGAACGTACCGCTGGACAGCAACGGCAACCGCTTGAATGGTCTACAGCACAAGTATCGAGAAACGGTGCTGTTTTTCCCGACACAGGGTCAAACGTGTCACAGCTACTGTACGTTTTGTTTTCGTTGGGCGCAGTTTGTCGGCGATGAAAACCTGCGTATGGCCTCGACCGATACCGCTGAACTTCACACCTATCTCAGGGAACATCAGGAAGTCTCAGATCTGCTGGTAACAGGCGGCGACCCGATGGTAATGAAAACCCGCCACCTGGCGGCGTTGCTGAAACCGCTCACAGACCCGCAGTATGCCCATATCAGAACAATCCGCATCGGTACCAAAGCACTCACATTCTGGCCGCAGCGATTCGTCAGTGACAGCGATGCAACTGAACTATTAGCCCTGCTCTCGCATCTGGTGAAATCCGGCAAACACGTTGCCATCATGGCGCACTTCAATCACTGGCGTGAGCTGGATACCCCCATTGCACAAAATGCCATCGAGCTACTGCGCAATACCGGAGTGGAGATTCGCAGCCAGGGCCCTGTACTGGCCCACATCAACGATCACCCGGATACCTGGGCAAAAAACTGGGGTATGCAGGTAAAGGCTGGTGTCATCCCCTACTACATGTTCGTAGAGCGGGACACCGGAGCCAGACAGTATTTTGAAATGCCACTGGCCAAGGCCTGGTCGATCTACAGCGCTGCGGTGAAGCAACTATCCGGGCTAGGGCGCACGGCGCGTGGGCCAGTGATGAGCGCGTCACCGGGAAAAGTCGAAGTACAGGGTGTCGCCGAAATCAACGGCGAAAAAGTTTTCGTGCTGAGGTTTCTACAGAGCCGCAATCCCGACTGGGCGTACCGGCCCTTTTTTGCACAGTACTGTGAAAAGGCGACATGGCTTGACCAGCTCAAGCCGGCCTTCGGCGAGAAAGAGTTTTTCTTCGAACGCGAGTACAATGAGTTGCAACAAACTCGCCACAACAACTGATCGCGACCTCCTCATGGCAGGATAAAAATGCCGGATAAACCTGGACTCACCTCTCACCTGAACCTGAATGTTCGCGGTTTACCCATCTCGGCGACGCTGGGAATCAATGAGCGCAGCCATCAACTGATCAAAGAAGGCAGGCGCATCTATAAACTTGGACTCGGACAATCCCCTTTTCCGGTACCGGAAGTGGTGGTGAACGAGCTCAAGGTCAACGCTTTCCAAAAAAACTATCTACCTGTATTGGGCCTGCCTGAGTTGCGCTCTGCCGTCGCCGAGTACTACCGTCGTACGCAGGGGCTTAACTTTGCCGGCGAAGACGTCATGATCGGGCCCGGCTCTAAAGAGCTGATGTTTATCCTGCAATTGGTCTACTACGGTGAATTGGTGATCCCCACGCCGAGTTGGGTATCGTATGCGCCGCAGGCACACATCATCGGGCGCCAGATCAAATGGCTGGAAACCGATGCAAAAAACAACTGGAAGGTGACTCCCGAAAACCTGGAAAAGTTGTGCAGTGCCGATCCCGACCGTCCACGCCTGATAATACTGAACTATCCGTCCAACCCCCACGGCTATACCTACTGTGATACCGAGCTCGAAGCGATTGCAGCAGTCGCCCGGAAATACAGTATTCTGGTGCTGGCTGATGAGATTTACGGCGAAGTGCATTTTTTGGGTGAACAGACGTCAATAGCACAGTTTTATCCCGAAGGGACAATCGTCAGCAGCGGTTTAAGCAAGTGGTGCGGAGCGGGAGGATGGCGCCTCGGTACATTCACTTTCCCGCCTCAGCTACAGTGGCTGAAAAATGCGATGGCTACCGCAGCCAGTGAAACCTACACCTCAACCTCCGCACCCATTCAGTATGCTGCCATAAAAGCATTTCAAGGCGGGCCGGAGATTGATGAGTACCTGTTCCAATCCCGACGCATACTGGCGCATCTGGCACATACTCTGGTCGCGCGGCTTCAGCAGGCCGGGTTTGATATTGCACCCACACAGGGCGGATTCTATTTATTTCTGGATTTCGAGATGTTCCGGCCGGGCCTTGCCGAAAAGGCTATCGGGGACAGTGTCGAGCTGTGTGAACTGTTGCTCAATGATACCGGTGTAGCGCTGTTACCGGGTGTAGCCTTTGGCAGGCCGCCGACCGAGCTGACAGTGCGGATTGCATTCGTTGATTTTGACGGCGCCCTCGCCCTTGAAGCCGCCGGCGGTATTGCACATAACACGCCTTTGCCCGACAACTTCAGCGAGACCCAGTGCGCAGATTGCGTGGCAGCCATCGATGCCATCTGCCACTGGGTTGGCCATCTACCGCAACCGACGACGCGCTAAGAGCGCTCTGGTACACGCGCCACGGCAACGGCTTTATCATCGCTCGACAAAATCGACATCAGTCGAATTGATCCTTTTCTGGCACCCCGCCCCTGATCCTGATAATCAGGTTTCGCACCTCCACCGTTATCGGGTGATCAAAGGCAAAGATAGACGCGAACCAGGTTATCGCCGCACACAGGCCAATCGCCACGAGCCTTAACAGAGGCACCTCCCACGTTGAGGTCGCATTCGTCATTCCCCAGATTGCCAACGCCAGGAAAAATGCGGTGAGAATCGCAGGCCACAAGGCCTTTATGAAGGACACCGGGCGCAAACTGAAATGCTGACGGGCCATAGAGAAGACCAGCGCCACTTTCACCAGCGCCCAGACAATCAGTGCCGCCGCAGCTGCCTCCAGACTGATACCGACCCATAACACCAGGGCAAGCACCCGCACCACTTGAGATATCACGATGTACCGCAACCCCTGGCCCGGCCGCCCCTGGGCAATCATCAACTGTTCAAAAAATATTGTGGGTGCGAAAAACAAGCCGGCAATACACAGGACCTGCAGTATGGAACCTGCTGCAGTCCATTGGTCGCCGTACATGACGTTGATAATATCGTGGGCATTCAGGCCCAGAAAGACGAAAAACGGCAGCAGGAAAATCGAGGTGAATTTGACGATAGTGATATAGATTTCACCGAGGTCGGCCTTCTCGTGCTTTGCCTTCGATAAGTACGGCAGTATTACCGGGCGAATACCCTGCGTAAACGCATATTCAAATAACCAGAAGGTGCCGTAAGCCCGCGAATAAATACCCAGACTGAACAAGCCCTGTGCGCGGCCGATAATAAGCTCAGTCGCCGCATCGCTACCGCGGTTAACCAGGTCCATCATCCCGACCTTGAGCCCAAACTTGCAGACTTCCCTGAGATGGCTGGTGCCGGGTAGCCAGGGAAGCCCTGCTGGGCGGAAAAACAGGGTCAGTGCAATCGAGGTGACTGTCGATGCATTGGCAGCCCAGGCGATGGACAGATAGCTGGCACCTTGATACGCCGCAGTGACACCCACCACAAGAGTGGTGAACGCAGCACTGACATTGATGACTGCGAGTTTGTCGAAGGACATATTGCGGCGCAGAACCGCATCGGCAATAGAGCCGAACGGCAGCAAGAAAAAGTTCAGCGAGAGAAAACGCAAGACGGTAGCGATACCTGAGTTTTCGTAATAGTCCCCCAGCCAGGGCGCTGCAATAATCAGCAGCAGACCAATGGACCACGAAATGCCCAGCGTGACGGTGAAGGCTGAGCGCAGGATACCGTCGTTCAGTTCTTCCACCTGAACAATGTACTGCCCGACACCAAAGTTCCGAAACAGGTACCCGATGATGACAACGGACGCCGCGATACTGTAGATACCAAACTCTTCAGGCGTGAGAAGTCGAGCCAGTATCAGGCTGGATACCAACCCCAATAACAGTTCTACATACTTTGCACTGAAGAATATGGTGACTGACCGACGAACGCTCACGACGCCGCCTGCCACTGAGAGGATTCAAACGCTATCAACACCAAAAAATTGCACCTACACTAAAGGTGATCCAGTAGATCACAAAATATTACGTGGTTAAATCAGAGAGGTATTATAAGGATGATCTCTCTGCTATCCGACGCCCGAGAAAACTGCGGCGATTGCGCATACTCCAGAATTCCGATTCGTCAGATTCCTCTACCGGGCCTAACCTGCGATCCTGATCGCCGCTGCGTCGATCTGCATGGTATGTGTAGCGGCACCGACACTGCGCCGCATTGCATTTTGCCAGTGGCAATGGCGGAGCCCCTTCTCGCAAAAAGCGCTGCGAAGCGATCGACCTTGCGGCATTACAGCTACCGGGAGTCATTTCAATAGAGACCGCACGAAATGGATGGGTGGCTGCAAAACCCCTTCTTCTGTCACTCTTGCGATTATTTGGTTGCGCAGACCTGACCATGCGCAACCTGAAAAGGACGAACAGCCCCAACATCATCGCGACTACAAGAATAGTAAGCTGCATTTTGGTCTCCGGCGGCGTGTCAGCACACGAGCTACTGACGCCCGAACAGCTTACTCCAAGGCGCGTGGACTGCGCAATCGCTAGCGAGGATCCTCAAACAGCGCCAGCTCAACCATCGCACACAGCGTATGGCCTATCACAATATGTGCCTCCTGAATCCTCGGGGTATCGTCACTCGGCACACACAGACAGTGGTCACACAGTTCGCGCATTTTCCCGCCGCTGTGGCCAGTGAGCCCAATTGTCGTGATACCTTTGAGGCGCGCGGCCTCCAGTGCCATCAATATATTCGGGCTATTGCCCGACGTTGATATCCCCAAAAAGACATCGCCAGTCTGGCCGTTTGCCTCCAGTTGGCGACGAAACAGTTGATCATAGCCGTAGTCATTTCCGACAGCCGTGAGAATAGACGTATCTGTCGTCAACGCCAGCGCCGGCAGACCGGGGCGATCAAAATTAAACCTGCTGACAAACTCTGCGGCGATATGCTGGGCATCGGCCGCACTGCCGCCGTTGCCAGCCACCAGCAATTTATTGCCCGCTTCATAGCGATCGATCAGCAGGTGGCCCATATCGGTGATCTGCTGCATAAATCCGACATCGTCGAGAATGCGCTGCTTAACCGCTACTGACGCCTCAAATTCACTGACAACGTAACTCAGGTCGGGACGTTCCATGCGCTGGCTCCATGTGGTTCAAACTGAAAGGGAACGACATCGCCGTCCTGTTGATTCAAGGCCCGGATCAATTGCACCCGTTCCACCGGGTCGACAATAAATACGATAAAACCGCCGCCGCCAGCACCAGAGACCTTCCCTGCCCAGGCCCCGGCTTCCAGCGCGATACGCATAACCTCCTCGATCTGTGGGTTACTTATCTTGTCAGCGAGGTTTCGTTTGGCCTCCCAACTGCGCCCCAGTATCTCGCCAAAGCGGCGGATATTGCCGCGCAGAAGCGCGTCCTTCATCGCACTGGCATCCTGCTTGAGCTGATGGACTGCCTCTACTGACTTGCCCTGTCCCGACTTAAAGCTTTCGATTTGCTGCGCAATTATCATGTCTGAAGAGCGTGAAACCCCGGTGTAATACAGTACCGTGGATGCTTCCAGCTCGCTCAAAATCCATTTCTTGATGCGCAGTGGGTTGACGGTAACGCGGTTCTTCTCATGGAATTCCATGAAATTGACGCCGCCAAACGTGGCTGCGTACTGATCCTGTGCACCGCCTCTGAGGCCGATATCCTCGCGCTCGATCTCGAACGCCAGATGGGCGACATCGTACTCGCCCAGCGGCAGATGCAGGAGTTCGGCAAACGCTGTCAGAATCGCCACCACCATGGTGGACGATGAACCCAGTCCAGAGCCTGCCGGTGCGTCTGAATGGGTACTGATTTTTAACGACAGCGGCTCACCATCATTGAAATCCCGGACAATACGGTTATACACGCCCTTATGCAGGTCGAGCAGCCCATCGTAGCTGTAGCTGGGCGCTGAGGGCGCTGTAAATATCTCCTGGCGATCTGTCGCGACAAAGGTAACCGTGCCATCAGTAAGGGGTTCTATCGTGCAATACGAGCTCAGGTTAATCGATGCATTCAGGACGGCGCCACCGTAGAGATCACAATAAGGCGCTACATCGCTGCCGCCGCCCGCCAGGCCGAGCCTGAGCGGTGCTTTTGACCTGATTAACATTACTGATTTTCTCCGGGTACGAGTCGCTGATAAACGGGTTTCAAGTTTGCCACGCTGTTGACCCAATTGCGTTCATTTTCAACGAAATCGCGACCTGCCTCACGAATAGCCGGCCAGCTTTCTTCCCGATCGAGCAAATCCAGCAAGGATTTCACCAGGTCATCGAGATTATCCGCCTTGAACAGGGTACCGGTCACTCCGTCGCGCACGAGTTCTTTGTGTCCGCCCACATCCGAGGCCAGAAACATACTCTTCTGCGCCATCGCTTCCAGCGGCTTCAGCGGTGTAACAAGGTCTGTCAGGCGCATGGATTTACGAGGGTATACCAATACATCCGTCACCGAGTAGTAGCCCTCGACTTCCTCGTAGGGAACCCGCCCCGTCATGATAACGCTGTCCTGCAATCCCAGTTGCGCGATCTGCTGCTTGATTTCCTCCGTCACCTGCCCTCCGCCAACTAACAACAACCGGATATCCGGGCGCGCCGCGAGCAACCGGGGCATGGCCGCCACCAGTAAATCCAGACCTTCATAGGCATAGAACGACCCTATAAAGGCAATCACTTTCTTACCCGTAAGATTCAGGCGCTGCTCGATCTCCGGATTGCGGTCGCCCACCGGCTGAAAACGGCTGGCATCAACGGCATTGGGAACAATGGTAATTTTTTGCGGGGCTATACCACGCGCGATCAGGTCCTGACGTATACCCTCGCAAATACATGTCACTTCATCGGCACGCTTTAGCACCCAGGTTTCCATAGCTCTTGTCAGGCGATACCGCAGGCCACCCTCAGCGCTGGTGCCATGACTGACAGCAGCATCCTCCCAGAAACCGCGAATTTCATAGACCACCGGCAAACCGAGCGCCCTACCCGCCCTGATCGCAGCCACGCCATTCAAGGCTGGCGAATGGGCGTGTATCACATCCGGTTTTTCCTTGCGCGCCACCTCGATCAACCGTTTCGTCAGCACACTGATAACTGACCATTGGCCGAGGACCGGCAATTTTTCGAGTAGACTTTCTGCCCCCTGACAGCGATAGAATTCCAGTCCGTCGACCTGTTCGGTGGCGGGAACCGACTTACCCGGATTATGCTTGGGCCCTGTTACCTGTGTCGTCTTCCAACCCAGCGCCCGCTGTTCATTGAGGATGGCACGCGTACGGAAGGTGTAGCCGCTTTGCAGCGGAATGGAGTGATCAAGTACGTGTAGCACGTGCATTACTGAACACCCTCTTCGTTAATCAGAAATTCTTCCATACGTCGTAAATTAGTATCCCAATTGTAGTGTTCCAGCACACACTCGCGGCCGGCCGTATTCAATTGCCGCGGCTGCGCCAACAACTCTATGGCTGCGGACGTCATCGCTGCGGGGTCATTTGCCACCACGGAAAGCACATCCGGATAGTCGACGATACCCGTCAGGGCATCCTGCGTTGCGAGCACTGGCAACATCATGGACATCGCTTCCAGCGCCTTGTTCTGAATGCCTCGGGCAATCTGCAAGGGCAGGCAGGCGGCCAGTGCATAGTGCAGATAGGGGCGAACATCGGGTACGCCACCTGTCACACGTACTCCGGGTAACTTGTCCAGTTGCAGAACCTCATCGGTGGGCTTCATACCGACGATACAAAAGAGAAAATCGGGTTCCTGTGCAAGCACTGCCTGCAGCACGTTCTCGCAAAACCACTTCACGGCATCGACATTCGGCCAGTAATCCATCGCGCCGGTAAATACCAGAACCTTCTGTCCGGCCTCGTAGGGGTTGTCATAAGACAATGCCGAATCGAAATACGCGCTGTCGACGCCCTGTGTTCTGTAGTGCACTTTGTCAGCACTTTCGGGCGCCAACTGCCTGAACAATGCCGCTTCTTCCTCGGAAACAAAGATACTCACATCCGTGGAGGCGGCCATCTCCCGTTCATAGGCCAGCAGTTTATCGGCTTCACGTTGGTACAGCCAGGACACTGGCCAGGGCTTCGCCTGTGCATAACTTCGCCATTTTTCGCTATCGACATCTTCTGCATCGAAGACAACCGGAACGTGCGCAGGCAGCAACCCTTTTACAAACCGCCCCATAACGCCACTGAAAACCAACACCGCATCAGGGCACTCACGCTCTATGGTGCTGCGTACCCAATCCTGTAACTGTGCATTGCCGTAGTAACTCAGGCTCAGTGCCTGCCCCGTCAGCAAACCAGAAATACTGCCCGTCACCCGTTTGCGACTGGGAAGATTGACAATGCAGCTGTCCTCACACTTTTCCTTGACCAGATCCACGTACTGCCAATCTTCGGGGTCGTCAACAAAGGTGCCCAGATGTACACGCCAACGACTGGAAAAGTAGTTGAGCATGTTATTGGAGGAAATCTTGTCGCCCTTGTTTGGGGGAAAAGGCAACCGGTGAACCAGGTACAGCAATTTTTTCATTCTGTTTCTTTTCAGATTGACTGCAGCAAGGTATATCCTTGCCCCACCGCAAGGGCACAGTTATATTGACCTCCAGATACTAATGGGCTGACAGGCATAGATAAAGCGCTTAGCGGCCTGCGGAAAGCATATTTTTATGAAAATTGTGAAACAAGCCGCCATTCTCATCGGTGGCAAGGGTACCCGTTTAGGCGACGCCGTTCGCAGCACACCCAAACCGCTGCTGGACGTCTGTGGGCGCCCGTTTGTCGAGCATGTCATGCTCAACCTGCGCCGCTTCGGTTTTACAGAGTTTGTGTTACTGGCGGGTTACCAATCCGGTGTCGTATCTGAGAAATACAGCGAGAACTCGACGTTTGCACAGGAAGTTCAGGCCACTATCAAGGTTGTTGTAGAGCCCTCCCCCATGGGGACAGGCGGCGCGCTGCAATACGCCCGAGATCACCTCAGAGAAGAGTTCCTGCTGCTCAACGGTGATTCCATTTTCGATTTTAACTACCTTGACCTGTCAAACTGCGAGCGCGACAACGAGCCTGCAGATTGGCTGTGCCGCGTGGCATTGCTCCCTGTTGAAAACGCCACACGATATGGTTTTGTTGAACTGGACGGCTCACAGATCACCGCCTTTCGAGAGAAGCCCACCGTGCCCCAATCAGGCTTGATAAACAGCGGTGTCTACTGGATAAAATCCAGCATGCTCGATGCTATTGAGGAAACACCCTGTTCGCTGGAACAGGACATCTTTCCAAAACTGGCGGGCGAAGGCCGTCTGATTGGCCGCGCCTATAGTGGTTTCTTTATCGATATCGGCATCCCGGAGGATCTGGAAGCGGCCAGAGTGAACCTCTCTGAGAAGCTGAGAAAACCGGCGGCCTTCCTCGATAGAGATGGAACACTCAACCACGACGACGGTTACACCCATAAAATCGACGATTTTCGCTGGATGCACGGTGCTATATCCGCCATTAAGGCGCTCAACGATGCGGGCTATCTGGTATTTATTGTCACCAATCAGGCGGGGATTGCACGGGGCTACTACAACGATGCGGCGGTCGATACGCTGCACGAGTGGATGGCAGATGAGCTTGCCCGCGCAGGTGCACACATTGACGATATTCGCTATTGCCCGCATCACCCCCAGGGCGCAGTAGCGGAGCTTGCCATAGCCTGCGATTGTCGCAAGCCAAACACCGGCATGCTGGACAGCCTGATTGCGCAGTGGAACCCACGGTTGTCAGCAAGCTTCATGTTAGGGGATACCGATAAAGATGCTGAAGCGGGTATTGCCGTGGGTATACTTGGTAAAAAAATTGAACCCTCCTCAATATTGCAGGAAGTCGAGCAGTTACTGGAACAGCGCTGAACGCGAGGGCTTCAAGCCCGCTAGAATACCTTGCGACCAAACGCGATCTCAGTATCACAGCTCTCGGCCAGCATTGTGTCAACCATCAGTTCGCCCAGCTCGCTTCGGTAGTGAGCCGGCTCCCAGAACCATTGCAGCGGCCCGGAGAGAACGCCTGCCGCCGGCACAGTCTCGTGAATAAACGGGGAATCGCCGGAGAAATCCCACAACTCAACAGAGCCATCCGGGTACGCACTCGCCAACGTTTCGAGTGAAGTCATCCAATCATTGTAGGCCTGCATATGCCCCTGAGAGCTAAATAGCGCCCAGTAGTCTTGATGAAAGGGGTTGGTAAAAAGATACACTTTTATACCCCGCGCCGCTGCGATATCCAAAAACCTGGCCAGTTCTTTCATGGCCGCATTCGGTTGCTGTTTAGAGTCGTGGAAATACCAGGGCCTGCTGTATTTCCTGCTCAGGTTCGCCATCTTCTGATCAAACAGCGCACGCGGGCCTTCGATTTTAACAGCCGCGTCGAAATCCCGTGCGGGATTAAAGCCCGCCAGATCACGATCTGCAGAGGATGTGCGCTGTAACAAGATAGTTTTTGCTGACGCTACCAGGGCATCCAGAGAAAACAGGGATTTGAAATAATCCCGCAGAACGGCCCAGTAATAACCGGGGTTCTCCTGTTCGTCTACTGAAAACCGGAAACCCTCACTGGCGGCTTCCAGATCGGCCCATGTACCGGTGCCTGGCGCGTCACTGGTGGAGATAAAATCTGTGAAATCCACGCTAAGGAACACCGTTGTGACGGGCTGTTGATAGATCAGGTTCAGAGCATAGGCCAGTTGCGTGGCGACTCCCGCTCCCGGCATACCCAGGTTGTATACATCCATACCCGCTTCGCGAAAACACGCGTGCTCGGGAGGAATGCCCAACTCAACCCGCGAGTTGCCGACAATAAGCGCGTTGTGTGGGGAGAACAGGGGTTGATACTTTTTCAACACCCGGGTGTGTTCATTGATCTCTGATTTGTATTCGTTTAATCCCGGTATCCGCGCCACACCGGTAATACCGTAGGGATCTACGAAGTAGTTTACGCCCGCCACCACAAAACTACCGGCCAGGGCGCAGATCAATGCTCGCAGGACAAAGGCTCTCGCTTTCATATCAGAACTGGAAGTACAGGAATTCTGACACTTGCTGCAATGTCAAAATTCCAGCCACTCCGGCAAGCGCAACAGCCACTGCCCAGCGGTTGTTATAATCCCAGCTCAGCAGCTTGCTGCCACGTATATTCCTGAACGCTTTGTCGTTCTCGTACAGCACGGGTTCATGCTTATTGAATATCTGGGCGACATTGGGCAGCACAAGCGCTATAGGCGCCACAATCATAATCCAGAGATAATTACTGATGATGGCGGCACCACCACCCTGCACGGGCACCATCCCCATCGCAACCAGAGAGGTTCCTGTCTCACCCAACCGGGCCAGAATACCGGCAGGAATGTGGAAGCCCGACATTCCCAGCATGGCCAGAACAATCTGGTTGCCGTGCTCCAGTGTCGGCGCGCGAAAATACACCCATGAAAAAACGACCGCGAGAAACGTCAGAATCCAGGACGCGGCTCGGTAGCCTGCCCGGTCAGAGAAATCCCAACCAAGGCGCGACATTATGTGCCGCCAACCGTGATTGACCATCAGATAGCTGCCGTGCAGCCCTCCCCAGATGACAAAGGGCCAACCGGCTCCGTGCCACAGCCCACCGAGCAGCATGGTCAGGAACAGATTGACGTAGCGTCGAGTGGCCCCCTTTCTATTCCCGCCGAGAGCGATATACAGGTAGTCCCGCAAAAACTGCGAAAGCGTGATATGCCAGCGCCGCCAGAACTCTATGATACTGGTTGATTTATAGGGGGAGAAAAAATTCACCGGCAGGCGTATGCCAAACACCCGGGCCGCCCCGATAGCCATATCTGAGTACCCGGAAAAATCGAAGTACAACTGGAACGTATAGGCAAGCGAGCTGCCCCAGGCGCGGAAAAAATCCACATTGCTGCCGACGGAACCGGCGTCATACACAGGGCCTACG
The DNA here is from genome assembly GCA_902705825.1 of Halioglobus japonicus. Classification (GTDB taxonomy): domain Bacteria; phylum Pseudomonadota; class Gammaproteobacteria; order Pseudomonadales; family Halieaceae; genus Marimicrobium. Next base: position 81,563 of record CACSIL010000051.1, read on the forward strand.
TACGCTGACAGGCTGTCTGCTATCACGGTCTTTTTGAACAGGCCGATAGCAAAAATTGAGATCCCCACCGCAAAATTAGACCACCTTGGGGTGAGGTTTTCCGGCTTCATAAACTGGGGAATAATCGCCTTGTGGTGCACGATAGGCCCCGCAATGAGCTGCGGAAAGAAGCACACGAACAAGGCGTAATGCAGGAAGTTATACTCGTGCGTCTTTCCCTGCCAGGCATCTACCAGATACGAAATCTGCTGAAAAGTGAAGAAGGAAATCGCCAGTGGCAGGAAAATAGTGCCGACGTCCCAGTGCATACCAAAGGCCGCATTGACGTTATCGATAAAGAAATTGGCGTACTTGAAATAAGCCAGCAGGCCGAGGTTTACAGCGATACCGAAAATCAGTGTACTGCGCCGCCTCCAGAAATTCTCACTGGACAGAGCCCGGCCGACTGCAAAGTTAAAACCAATCGAAAACAGCAACAGCAACAGGTAAGCCGGTTTCCAGTAAGCGTAGAAGCCCAGTGATGCAAAAACCAGAAAGCCAAGTGCCGTATCCAGAGAGAAATATCGGGCACAGATAAAAAAGCCGAGAGCGCACAGCGGAAAGAAGAGAAAAATAAACTCGTAAGAATTAAACAGCAAGACCAACTGCCCCCGAGGCAAAACACGCTCTAATATGAACTACTGTCGCAGATTCTAGCAACGCAAACCACAAAAATACCCGCGTTTTATTAAGCAGGTCACAGTCGGCCCGACAGAGCATCCTGTATGGGGGCGCTGAAGTGGTGCGCAGTTGGAAATCAGCCCCCTTTCCAAGGCGCATATTCTTCAGGATGTGAACCCGTCAGCTTACCCTTCCAGTGGCCAAATGGTAGCATTGTGGCCTCAGGTTTTTGTGAGTGAGATCATTGCAATGAAGAACCGCTCGGACAGCGAATACAACGTTGAAAAGGGTTTAAAGCGTCACAGCATCACTGGCCGGTACTGCCCTCCCGGCAGCGCCATAGAAGCGGCGGATTGCGTCGATGCGATGCAAAAGGCGCTGCTGTCATCATTCCCGGCAATCACCGAAAGCGCGGCCTCTTTTGCAGTGGCGAATACCGCTTCCTCCCACCACCTGACGCATGGCGGTGTAGCGTTGATTGGCGGACGCCCGCATTTTCGCGACCCCAAGCTCGCCGAGTTGGCGCAGACACAGGGCATCGGTGCAGCACTGGCCAGTGGCTATGAAAGCCACTCACACGATGTGTTCAAGCGACTGTTCGGGTCGTTTTTCTGTGTGATCGTTGATACCCAGGCCAACCGGGTACTGATTGGCATCGACCGGCTCGGTCAACACGCCATGTACTATCACACAAGTAATGACGCACTCGCCTTTGGCACCTCTGCCACAGAGGCACTGGCCTGTGTTGACAGTAAATCACCGCTACAGAATCAGGGCGTCTACAACTACGTCTACTTTCATATGGTACCGAGCCCAGGCACTGTTCACCGTGGTCTTCAAAAAATACCCGGTGCACATTACCTGGATTACCAGAACGGCGAGGGTCGCCTGGTAAATTACTGGTGCCCACAGTTTACCGACGTTGCCGCCCGCAATTCCTTTGAGGAATTATCCCGTCAGCTTCACAGCAGACTTCGATCATCAGTTGAAAAATGCCTGCCTGACTCAGGCACAGTGGGGGCCTTTCTCAGCGGAGGTCTGGACAGCTCTACCGTAACCGGAATGCTTGCAGAGGTGGGAGATAAAAATGCAGAAGCGTATTCGATCGGGTTTGCCGCAGAAGGATACGATGAAATGGCCTTCGCCAGGATTACCGCGAAGCACTTCGGCGTCAAGCTGAACGAATACTATGTGACGCCACAAGACGTGGTTGAAGCCCTGCCCAGAATTGCCACCAGCTATGACGAACCTTTTGGCAACTCCTCTGCCCTGCCGGCGTACTTTTGTGCCAAGATGGCAGTCGAGAACGGCGTGGACACACTGCTGGCCGGCGATGGTGGCGACGAGTTTTTCGGCGGCAATGAACGGTATCTGAAACAGGAGGTGTTCGAGCACTACAGTAAAGCCCCGGCAGTATTGCGCAAGGGATTGATTGAACCACTGGTTAAGCTTATGCCCGCGGGCATACCACTGGCATCCAAGGCGCAAAGCTACATCGCGCAAGCCAACACCCCGCTTCCCGACCGACTTCAAAGCTACAATTTTTTGCACCGCCACGCCGCTTCCGAGATTTTCCCGGATGAATTTCTCAACGATGTGGATATGGCACAACCCCTGAACCTGCTGCGCTCGATCTACCACCGACCAGAACCGGCTTCCCGCCTGAATCGCATGCTGTATCTCGATTGGCAGATCACACTGGCAGATAACGACCTGCGCAAAGTCAGCCACACGTGTTCACTTGCCGGAGTCGATGTCGCCTATCCTATGCTGGATGACGAACTGGTGGAGTTTTCCTGCACCGTGCCCAGCGCCTGGAAAATAAAAGGTAAGAATTTACGCCATTTCTATAAGGAATCCCTCAAGGGCTGGTTACCCCGCGAAACCATCGAAAAAACCAAGCAGGGATTCGGCCTACCCTTTGGTGTATGGATGCGAACCTACCAGCCGCTACGGGAAATGGCCTATGACAATTTGCTGAAACTGAAAGACAGGGGGCTCATTCGGCCGGCCTTTATCGACAAGGCGATTGAGATGCACCAGAGTCAGCACGCAGCCTACTATGGCGAGTTGGTGTGGATTCTCACGGTTTTCGAACTGTGGATGCAGGGTCACTCACAAGACAGCTCCACCTGATTCCCTGAAAAGCGGGCAGTGTTATTACTGCCGCTTCACCCAGTCGACAGTCAGCTGCGACACCTCTTCCTGCCAAGGCCTTTCAGAGAATGTGTGATCTGCTGACGCTACGGTATGGATAGTCACCGTAGGTTTTGCTACTGCTGCTTCCCACGCTGGGTCTTCGGACAGCAGTGTGGAAAACTCCCTTGCGGTGAGATCAGCTTCACTCAACACGATCAGAGTTCCGTGCTGAAACTGTTTCAGGCCCTCCTGCATAACCTCAACAAACGAGCGACCGGGCTCGTTGCCGGCACCACGCAAGAGGAATCTTTTCAGTAGCCCCAGAGTGTCTTTGGCCAACTCCGCAAAAGCGGGAAGCACTTTGATTTTTCCGGAAAACAACCGGCGCCACTGGTCTGCTTTTGACAGTGACGGGCGATAGTAGTGCGCCAACTTCACCTGGGGAGAATAGTCCCCGCTATGCACCCAGGGATTTAGCAGTATCAACCCGCCCACGCGCGGATGCCGATGCGCGAAAATCAGGGCGCTGGAAGCGGCGTCACAAATTCCCCACAATACAACCTTGGAAACCCCTGGCGCGTTTTCGATCAGGGCATCGATCGCTGCTGCAATATCGTCCTCGGTTTCATCAAACTCGTTCTTCTCGCCCTCACTGTCACCCATGCCCCGATAGTCGAAACGCAGTGAGGCAACCCTTGCTTCGGCCAGGCTTCTGGCCAGTAGGGTGAACTGCCGATGACTGCCGACCCGGTACTGCGGCCCGCCCACCAGAATAAGAACACCAACCTCAGCGGNCGCCTCTGGAAGTGCAGTGATTCCCAACAGACGATCGCTGCCGACACTGAAGACCACTGCCTGTTCGGTATATGCCGTCATGTCTGTGTAAACGCTTGCGAGGTAGTATGCTGCAGGGAATAATTGATCCCGGCATCCACTGTTCGCCAGAATGGATCGCCCAGCACGGACGCTTTCGACAGTGAAAGCCCCTGCTTTTCCCAATTTTCAATGACACTCTCGGAGGCGACAGATAAGCCGTCGCGAGCCAGCGCGCCAATTTCCAGCCAGTGAATTTCCCGGCACGAGGGCTTGAGATCGCTAAGCCTGGATTTCGACATTTCCAGCGCCAAAGCGGAAGACAAAGCGTAGCCTGCGATTTCCAGCGAGCGACCGGCCCGCAGTTCGCTCCACAGGGTTTTTCTATCAAAAGTGCCTGTGCTATTGACCGCCGTCGCGACCGTGCGCAAGCGCAAGAACTGGTCTATCTGCTGCTCGCCATTCAACACTGGCTGCCAGAGCATAAGTTTCTCAACACCTGCCCGCGCAGCTGAAAGTTCACAGGCTAACAATGCTCCCAGGCGCAACCCCCAAAGGTGCAGAGGCACAGTGCCCATCCTGGTCAGCGTCTCGGCAGCCGCCATCGCATCTTCCAGCCAAACCTGCCAACTGGCGTCCAGAAAATCGCCGCCTGCATCACCGCATCCGGTAAGGTCCAACAGCATCACTCTGTTACCCTGCGCAGCGAGCGAGCGTGCCTGGCTGGCGACGATATGTCGGGACTTGTTCATTTCTTCGGCAAAAGGCGGCAGGAAGAGTATTGAACCATGTGCCTCAACACTAAGCGGCTCCAACAACAGGTAGAATAGCGTTCTACCTTGATGCTCGAAAAAATTACCGCTTATACTGAATTTTCCCATGTTCATGGGCTAGCGGAGTTTCGCCTCGACAAAAGCAGTCAGGCTGCCTACTGTGGCGAACACATCGGCATCTATTTCGTCATCATCCACCACGATGCCGTACTGTTCTTCCAGGCTGGCCAATATACCCACTACCGACATTGAATCCATCTCGGGGATGGCACCCAAAATCCGGGTGTCAGGATGGGCCGCGATCGCTCCCTCGGGAACACCGAGTGTAGATTGCAGGATGGCAATAACGTCTGACTGAATATCCATATGCTTAACACTATTAATGTTGGCTAAAGTTTGCGGTGCCGAAGGAAAGTCCTGAGAATATGCGCTGGCCTGTTAGCGTTCGATCAATGCTAACCTTGCGGCAGTATCTTCTCAAGGCAGAAATGAGATCAGGCTATCATAAACGATAGAAGTATTGCCATTCCCCGTCATTTCACCGATAGTGTTTCATCGACCTAATATCCGGCACCGTCCCGTTGGCTGACCAGAACAACCAAATTCAGATTAAAAAATTGCGTCTACCACTGGACTCAATGGACGACAGTCTGCACCGGGCATTCTTAGAGTACGAAGCAAAAAATCCACAGTATGGCGAAGACTGGCTTTCCAACCTTGCCCTGCACGCACTGGATGAAGACGATGAGGCAGTCGTGTATCTGGCCAGGCTGGGTAATGATGACTTCGTGGCTTGCCCGATCAAAATAAATGTCAACCACAAACACGCCAGCGCGCTAAGCACATTCTACACATCGGCATACTCTCCAGTCATCTGCTCCGACAAGCCTGAGCCACTATTGCAGGCACTTTTTCAGCACCTCGCCAGTGAGGAGCGTTTTTCCACACTGACGCTCGCACCGATGGGAGTCGACACTCCCCACTTCAGTGTTTTTCAGAGGGCTCTGGTACAGGCCGGCTGGAAGGGCTGTCACGACTATTTCTGTTTCGGGAACTGGATTCACGATACTCAAAGCGCCACGTATGAAGACTATCTGGCTTCGCGCCCGTCAAAATTGAGAAGCACTATCCGGCGTAAGACACAGAAATTTCTAGCACAGGACGCAGGGCAGTTAACACTCGTTAAAGGCGGCAGCACTTTGGAAGAAGCCATTACGCAATATACAACCGTCTACAATAACAGTTGGAAAAATGAAGAACCGTACCGAGACTTTGTTCCACAACTACTGCGTCTGGCGGCCAAGAGAGGCTGGCTGCGACTAGGGATTGCAAGCTACGAGAACCAGCCCGTCGCAAGTCAAATCTGGCTGATATACAGCGGCACGGCTTACATATTCAAGCTCGCCTACCATGAAGATTATAAACGACTGTCACCCGGCACAGTGCTTACCGCCTATATGATGCAGCGGGTGATAGAGGAAGATCACATTGATCGCATTGATTATCTTTCCGGTGATGACACCTACAAGGCGGATTGGATGTCTGAGCGCAGAGAGCAGCACGGCATCGCCGCTTATAATCCACGCTCCCCAACGGGAATGGCCATGCTGGTGGGCCATACGGTGAAGCGCCTGCTAAAAAAACTTGCCAGGCGCTAGTACCGAATACCCTACACTGCCGGCCCGATTGAGTATTATTGCTGTTTCAACTCAGTGACCCAATCGAGTATCGCCTCATTGACGCGCTCTCTGGAGTCGCCATCGGAGAATGTTTGATCGGCGTCGGGAAGATCGAGTCGCTTACAGGAGGGACGATTGTACACTGCTCGCCAGTCAGAATTTCCATTAATCAACTCATCGAACTCGTTGCTCACCAGGCTGCGACCGCTCATCAGGAACAGTACCGGCCCCTTGAACTCACTCAACCCCGACAGCATTCGATCGATTGGCCGCGCGGGGTTCGCCCCGGTTTTTTTGGTATCAGATGGCGCGGGGGGCTTAAATAGGCGGGTAATTCTGCCTTTCACTTTCTGCAAACCGGCAACCGCGTAATCCAACAGATTGTATTCGAAGCGAATCAACTTCCGCCAGAATTGCGCTTCACCCAGACGTTTGGTGTAGTGCTTCCTGAGCACGGCGGAACGAATCTCATCGGTACTTACCCAGGGATTCCCGAGCACCAGACTCTGCACACCCTCGACCTTCCAGCCGTGGATCATAGCGCCAGATGCCGCGTCGCACCCGCCCCACAAAACCACTTTCTTCACCTCGGGGACTTCCTTCTGAAACGCATGCACGGCTGCCTGTATATCTTCAGCCATATTGTCATAGCCCAGAAACTCCCCGGTACTGTCGCCGAGCCCGCGGTAATCAAAGCGCATTACAGCGACACCCCGGCTGGCCAGATTACGCGCCAGACTCACCATACCTCTGCCGACGCCGGCACGGTACTGAGGCCCGCCTGCAACTATGGTAATCACGCCGATCTCTGAGGGCTCTGCCGGCTTGTGAACAATGCCTATCAGATCGTCTCCGAGACAGTCAAAAACCAGTGGTATTTCTTTCATCGTGTTCGCGTTCATGACAGTAAACTGCTTGTAATGGAAACCAATTCAGGTAAAGCGTCCCGCTTGTGTAATTGCCAAATCTGCGGCCCGGTAAAAGGATGTAGCACCACCATATTCTGGAGGCTTTCCAACTGACTGACAGCTTTGACTGTCGCCCCTGTCAGTGCTTCTCCAGGTTCACTAACACTCTCGAACCAATGGATTTTTCCGGAACAAAGCGCTGTCATTTCTGCCAGTGACAAGTGTTCAATATCGTCCATCAGCGTCCCACCTACCGTGTAACCCGAAATTTCGACACGCTCACCATTGGCCAGTTTTTCCCGAATCTGTGCGGTGGTCTCCGGCGCAAGGTTCTTACCCGCTAGAGCAGCAACGCGCTGCCGCAGTATCTGCGTAACATATCGTTTACCCGATACCACCGGCTGCCAGAGAAGAATATCAGCGATCAAACCTGGTGATTTTGCCGCAAAATCCAGCGCGACAAATGCACCGAGCCGCAACCCCCACAAAATAACGGGGAGATTCTCTTCGCGCTGAAGCGTCTCGATAGTAAGGCGAATATTTGCATGCCATATTTGCAGCGACGCATCATGTAATTCACCCTGGCTGTCGCCAGTGCCGTAAAAATCCATGAGAGTACAGGCATACCCGGACGCGGCAAAATTTCTGGCCTGCTCAGCGACCAGTGCACGGCAGCGGTTCATCTCTTCCCCAAAAGGCGGTACGAAGACGATATGGGCTTTTGCTTGTTCGCGACAACGCATCTGTAGCGTGAAGAACTGCTCGCCTTCTTCGCCCAGAAATCGGGGTAAAACCTGCATATCTCTATTCTTCATTCCATCAAACTTCCTATTTTCATAGCGATTCTGGACGCCGCCCGCGGTAGCTGCCTACCACATAGTCTTGTACGCCAGCATCCATGGATATCAAACAGCGAACAAAACCTACGATTGATGCAGATGTACTTCCTCACCAAACACCATATTTTCCTCCGCGATTCCCAGCAGCGAAAGAATGCGTTTTTGTCCGTCGGGATCGCTCAAGTCCCGCACATCAAATACCCTGAAACGATCGGGGTATTTTTTCTCAAGTCGATCCGCCTCCAGATAGTAGTAATCCCAATACATACCTATGGCCTCCCTCTTGGAAGATGCCTCAAATTTTGGAAAGCAACTATCCCACACCGGGTCTTTCTGCCACTGACTGCCGTCGTGTTCCTGCCAGTAATTGTACTCTGTGTAAAAAGGCGTCCTGGTGAGCCATGACTTTAATCTGTCTGCCAGCCACAGTGATGGCCAGCGGTTTATCGCAGACTTTTTCATCCAACTGTTCACCGTCGACTCCCTGTCCCGCTTCATACATACGGCCACGCACTCAGGGAACAGTTCGAATAACTCCTCTATATAATTCAGGTAGTAGTATGCAATATCACCTATCAGCGTCAGCTGGGGCATGGCCTGTAGATCGGCATAGGTTTTCACCGAAGACGGGCGCGCATAGTCAATGCTTAATCGGGCTCTGTCACCGCCAGCCAGTAGCTTACGGAATTCACTGACAGCATTTATGTGAGGTTGTGGGTTACCGCTGAACACGGCGCAGGACGGGTTCATTTCATGGAAACAGAGCGCATTTGGCTGGCGATCAATCAGGGCCGTCAGGGAGGCTGTACCAGAGCGACCTGACCCAAGACCTATTAGCACCTTGTTACGGGAATCGGACATCGTAAGTCACTCTAATCACTGGAGCCTTCAGCAATCACAGCCTTGATGTGGTCTACTGCTTCGGCAATACGCTCATAGCAAGCTTGATAGCTAGCTCGCGATTGCCCGTAGGGATCTGCAATTTCAACAGGCCAACCCGCGTTGTTACGATGTGCACCGAGTAAATACACTTTATCCGCAACACTGGCATCAACCGCCACTAATCGATCATAGTGCGCTTTTTCCATTACAAAAATAATATCACTGTCATGCAGCTGCTGCTCACTAATACAGGTCGAGCGAATGGCTGTCATATCAACCCCGGACTCTCTGGCCACTTCGATCATGACAGGATCAGCCGATCGGCCGGATTCACGATGAAAGCCGGCAGATGTCACTGAAATCCCTGAATCCTCGGCATAGGCCCTGACCATGACATCTGCCAGAGCACTGCGATTGATGTTGCCGTAGCACAGAAACAGCATTGACCTGGCACGCGAAATCGCGGAAGAGACCTCACCGTTCTTCCATGCCCGACGCTGTCGCGCAGAAAACTTCAATTCATTGGTAAGCGTAAGAAGGCGGTTAACATAGTCCTTGAAAAGCCTGCTGATATCGGCGAATCCCGGCAGCGGATCGCGAATACACTGCACGTCGTATCGATGCCTGGGATGAAAGAAAAGCCCCAGGCCCTTGAACACTTCTCCGCGGCTTGGGATTGTTGCGATGCGCTGATCAGAGCCTCCGCGCAGGACCGCTTCATACCAGGATAAATCGCGCGATAACAGGCGGCAGTATATGTTGTTTCGATACGGAGCACAGGGCGTTATTTCGCCGTCCAGTTCCAAATCCAGCAGCATGGCAGGAAAATCAGCCCCGGCAGCCACAGCCAGTGGCAGCGACCCCCAGAAACGGCCATTGATCTCCATCAGGCTGTATTCCCCGGTTAGGGGATCGAGCTTGAATTCGACCATTGCGACACCGCTCCAGTTCAGTGCAGCAATCAGACGCTCCGAAGCCTCTAGTAGCTGCGGCATCACCGGCTCACTCTTACGTAAACTGCTACCACCCCCAGTGAGCGGCACCTCGTGCAGGCGCCGGTGCTGGAATGCATAACCGATCTTTCCCTTATTGGCGATAAGTTCCACACCCACGCCGATACCTGAAAAGAACTCCTGCAGTAGGACAGGGCCGAACTGCAGAGCATGCGCACATCCCGCCTGCAATTCTGATGCGTCAAATGCATAGCTGACCTGCAGTTGGCTGGCCCCCCCTGCAGCGGAGCCAATTGATCGCGCAGGCTTAAGCACAACAGGAAACTTGAGGGTTTTCTTCAATCCGTCCAGTTCGGCCAACGACGTCAGGGTAGTCCCCATAGGACGCGGCACACCCACCCTGTCGGCCAGTGCCAGTGTCTGGGCCTTGTCGAGTGCGACCTCCAGACTCGGAGCCTCCGGCATGGCTATATTGATATGCGACAAGCGCTCCCGGCGGTCGGACAAGGCCACGAGGGTCCGTTCCGTAACAGGAATGACTAAATCATAGGCTGTGGTACGCTCATGCTCGAGCAGCCAATCAACAAATGCTTCCGGGGCGGCCAGCGGATCGGGATATTGGAAAACCGCATTCACCGTATTGGAATAGCGACACAGCGGACGCAGCGTATGGCTGGCAGCATCCACAACGCAACCACGGCGGGCCAGAGAGCGGGAGATGCTCAAACACGGGATCAAATCCGCATCCAACACCAGCACTCGGGGCTTGTTCACTCGCTTCATTGTGAGGACTCAATCACTGGCGCTGTTATATCCCAAAATTCCTGATTGTTTGACGTAATCTCAGAAGTATCGTGCAGTATGAAATACCGACCAGAGTTACGAGACACGTTTATGCCAGCGATGGCGTTGATATTATACAATTTTCTATTCAAATTGTGAGCGTCTTCCCATGTCCTCTCCACTAATTTCCAAAATACCTGAGACAGCGCGGGAGACAAGCATTTACAATGAAGTTCAGCGTGGCGCCTGGCTGACTGGTGGAGATTGGAGAATATTTCCGCTAGCTACAGCACGCCATGAAACCTGTTTCTGTCAAAAAACATAATGAGTCGGCAATGGCATCAGATGACGAGCCCCCATTTTTCTCTATTGTAATTCCCACCCGGGACCGGCCTGCTCTGTTCCAGGTTGCGCTGCGCTCTGTGCTGCAACAGCGCTTTGTGAACAAGGAAATTATCGTCGTTGTCGATGGCTCCAGTGATGAGAACCTTGCCCAGTACACGGAACTGGAGCAGCAAAACCCGGACGTCACCTTCCTGAGGCTGCTGCATCGGCCAAACGGCCACGGCCAGAGCTATACCATGAACCTCGGTGCCGATGAGTCGCGAGGGCAATATCTGTGTTTTCTGGATGACGATGACCAGTGGACCGACGACAACTATCTTGACCATGTATATACCAATATCACAGCAGCCGGGAAACCGGTGGACATACACTACAGCAACCAGCGTGCGGTTGATTCCAATGGTGTTATGCAAACAAAGAACCTGTGGCTGGCTGATCTCATTCCCAGAGCGCAGACTCAAACCAGAAATGGTGAGGACAGCTATCTCGTTGACGCAGAATTTTTGTTGTCCAGCGGCGGCTTCGCCCACCTGAACTGCAGTATATTTGAACGGACTTTCTACTTCTCCCTCAACGGTATGGATGAAAGCATCCGTTACGAAAACGACAGGGATGTTTACATTCGTTCAATCGATGCCGCCAAGGTTATTCTGTACAGCACCCGCTACACGTCGCTGCACAACATTCCCGATGTGAATGCAAAAAACAATATGTCGACGGTGAACTCCAGCGTCCAGAAAAAGCTCTACCAGCTGCGCGTGTACGACAAAGGCATTGCCCTTTGTGAACAGGATATTGTCATACGCTTTTGCTGCATGGGGAAAATGTATGAACTGAAGCATACCGCCACCCTGCTCGCCCAGGACAAGCGCTACCGCAGCGCGGCACAGTACGCCAGAGCAACTCTACTTAACGGCTTCAACCTGCGCTGGCTGGCGTACACCGTATACCTCACCTTCAAAGCGTGGTTTGATCCCGGCAGCCCATCCCATGACAACGATGCCTGAACGCAACCAGCGCCGGGGGTAAATCCATGTTCGAGATACCACCCCCAATGCAAAAGACCGCCGCAATACTGCTACCCAAGACGCATATTTTCCTCTTGAGCCATATGCGCGCCTATACCAGCCTCTTTGGGCACATAATGGGCTCCAACCCCGCTATCTGCGGTTACTATGAAATGCACATTGGCTACCACAGCTGGAAAAGCCCGATCAGGCAAAAGCTGTTGTACTTCAAACAGGAAACTCCCAAGCCGGGGTTCTCCTTCATGTTTGACAAGATACTGCATAATGAGCACAGCGTTTCATTGAATGTTCTCAACAGTCGCAGAGCCAGAGCGCTGTTCTGTCTGCGGCGTCCGCAGGAGGTCATTCCCAGCATATTGAAGCTGTACCGCAAAACAGACCCATCCCATGAATTCACTTCCGAAACGTTCGCCACCCGCTACTACGTGGAACGATTAACCATGCTGAAAAGCCTCGCAGAATCTACCGAGCGGGATTTTTTCTACTTCGATGCAGAATCGATAAAACGGCAGTCAGGCGAATTGCTGGGCAGCCTTAGCGACTGGCTAAAACTGGACACGCCACTTTCAGATACGTACTCATTGCAGAAGAACACTTCGCGTGAACGATACGGCGACAGTTCCGAAGCGCTCAGAACCGGCCATATTAACCATGAGAAATCGCACTATGACCAGTGGCCAATAGATCAGGCCCTGATGAATGATGCCTATAATGTCTACAGCAGCGTGAGAACCAGCCTGATAAACCTGAGTGACAGAAGCAGCGTAGTAGATTTGGCGAAGCCATGAATTTCATGGTCTGTTTCGACAGCGGCATCCACCGCGACCAAACGCAGGCAAATGCCTTACACACGGTTATCAATTACGATAAGATCAAGCACCCACCAGCCACTGCAGAGGGAAAGAATGCCCATAATTATTAGAACAACGAGTTTTATCACGCTCGCCTTGGTCGCTCTTGCAGGCGGCATTGCAAGCCCTTGGGTATATGCGGACACAAGAGCACCCTGGGTAGGAGAAACCCTTGAGGGGGAAAAATGTATCGGTAAGAGTATCGGCTTCGGGCCGTACGACTACCGCCGGCGCGCGCAATTCAAAGAGCAGCTGGCTGTCGTAGAGAACGCTCACTTCACGCCTGAGGTTGAAACACTGCAAAGTGGCAATACCGCCACGGCAATCAATGACATCGCCTACACAATTATGGCCTGGCCAAATCACCACCGGGCTCTGCACAGTGCGATAAAATATCGGATGATGAACACGCCGTGGCCAGAAAAAGCTACCGTTCCACCGGCGGAATGTCAGCTGCAACGCGCCATGGCGTTCAGCCCGGAGGACCCCATACCGTATATGATGTACGGTTTGCTGCTACACAAATCGCAACAGTACGAAAAAGCCCTCTTTGCTTACAAGGTTGCGGTCAAACTCCAACCGAATGACGTTCTGATGCAATACAACATGGGACTGACGCTGGTTGAACTGGAACAGTACGAAGAGGCCATACAAATAGCCAATGCTGTGTATGCCGCCGGCATGCCGCTACCCGGTCTGAAGAACAAGTTGATTGCCGCCGGACAGTGGCAAACAGAAGCCACAGACAGCGCTGAACCCGCTGCAAAAGCACCGCCGAAAGTTGAACTGCAAGCACCGCAGGAATCAGCCGGGGGTAGCGATTAACGGATCGATGTTTCGGTAATTGGCAAGCAGGCGTACTGCAAATTTAAGAGGATGCCTGTCCCAGGGCGTAAAGCGTGGCAGCTGAAAGTTATCACTCAAGCGGGTACCAACACCCCAGTGTGTCGATACGGCAGCCTTGAATCCGAGTTCGCTTACCAGATCACGATGCTGTGCGGTGTAATCGAGTTCCGGCCTGCCATTGGGGTAGGCAAATACATCGATTGACGTCTGCAGCAGCGCCTCCAGGTACTGTTTACTCTCCTGAATTTCCCGACGCGCATGATCATTGTTGATACTGGCAAGTATCGGGTGATTGACGGTGTGTGCACCAATAGTGATGCCGTTTTGTGCCAGCGATTGCACCTGGGCATCCGTCATCATCAAGTCGTCGGGGAGCTTCGGGCCCCGCTTTCGTATTTCATTGACCAACGCTAACCTGTCCTGCGGATCGAGATGTTTAATCTGCTGCAGGATTCGTTCGGCAGCATGCACTCGCTGTTCGGTCGACCCAACGCTGTAACAGTCGAGATCCAATTCACGCAGATCCAACACCTCTCCCTTGCAGCTTCGCAATACCTCTATCACGGAGTCGTTCCACATACGCCCGCCATTCAGAAACCCGGTACTGACAAACACCGTTGCCGGTATACCGTATTTTTTCAGCACGGGCATGGCATGGATTTCATTATCGGCATAGCCATCATCAAACGTCACACATACCGCGCCATTGGGCAGTGTTCCCATTTCCAGTTTCTCTACAGCGTCAAGCAGTGGCAGCGGCTGAAAATACTCATGCAGTATCCGCATCTGAGTATCAAACTCTTCGACAGTGGGCTCAGCCGCGCGCATCGGATCGCGCTGGGGTAACACGCGGTGATATATCAAAATGGATAAACGCTGACTGCGGTATGCGTTGAATACCAACGGCACAACACGCGTAGCAATACTAGCGGGGAAACTTTTCAAGGTTGGTCCACCATGGCAGTGAGTCGGTTATCGCCTGGATACATCAGGAAGACTCAGCTCTTGGGCCGCGCACCGGTGCTCGCACACCCCGCCTGGCGACCTTGCTTTTCTGGATTGCAACACCCTCGCCCCCGTCCTCGTGCGGAGTTCTGGCCAGACGATAGAGCGTTACCGTGATAGCCATAAAATGCCACGCGAGGTCGAAGTAAGAGAGACTCAAAAAAGCACCACCGGCCATAAAGGCTACGATCGAAATCTGCATCATCCGCGCAAGGAAATTATGCTGCGCACGATCCGGGTCATTCTCGGTTAGCTTAATGACCTTGCTGAGCTGTCGCCACATTAACCATAGTATCGACAGGAACAGAATCAAGCCTGGCCACCCCGCGTCATTCAGCACGCTGAAATAGATGCTGTGCGCGACAAACGCCCTCTCTGTGTTAATACCGTATCGATAGTAGTTCTGTAGTGACCAGGACCCGAACCCTCCTCCTGTTATCCGATCATTCGCAACTGCGATGCTGTACTGCCAGGCGCGGATGCGCCCCATAGACGACGAATCCTCCTGGTACTCAGAGATCGAGTCCACACGGTCATGCCAACTCTGCGGCATAAACAACACCGTGATGGTGGCAAGAAAGGCAAACAGCAACGCCGTGACCAACTTGCTATTGGATTTCCACCAGTAATAAGCGCCCACCGCCAGTATCGCCAACACCGCTCCGCGCGACTGCGAACCAATCACCGAGGCGAGACTGAAGAAAATACAATAGGGCATGATTTTCTTAACCCAGGGTTTTGGCGGAAACCTGTTCAGATACACCATCAGCGGCACTATCATCAAAATAGCGATAGCCAGCGCATTGTTCTCCATGATCTCACTGCCATCAGGCCCGAATACGTGATAGCCGCCGCCCGTCATAATGGTGAATATCCCACCTTTCACGCTATAGAAACCGATGGAAAATACGATCACCCAAATAAGCTGATTCACNCTCTCGAAGTCCCGCATCAACATCAACGTGACGAACGTGATGAGCTGGATTTTCACCACCTTATTCCATTGCAGGTACGCCAGATCGGGATAGAACGCAAATATCGAGCAAATCGAAAGCCAAATCAGAAACACCACCCAAACAACGACCAGTGAATTGGCCGGCAAGCTTTTCTTTTCTCTACTGATCAGCAGCGATACCAGCAACACCATGGCGACGATCTGGGCAAAAGGCATGGTGTAGGCAAAGCCCCATGCGAGTCGGTGCGGGTTCATATAGCTCAACCACGACCACGCGAGGACGCCGTACCAGGGGTAGCGCAGAATGAATGGCAATATACCGAACACCATCATGGTGATTAGGATGTCGCGCATCAGATCCTCTCCCGGTCGACCGGGCTACTTGGCAAGCTTACTGACAACATACCGAAATTTACCCGAAGCCTCTCGTTCAATGTTATTGACATAGACAAAGTCCACGACCAGCGAATCTCCCAGTCGACGCCTGAACTGCTCCGTGACAGTGCGCTCCAAATTTGCGGTATCGCTGGATGATGTCACCAGCTGCAAGGTTATTCTGGTCAGGGATTCCTGTACGATCTTGAACTCTTCAACCTCGGGAATCTCCCGCAAAACATAGATCAACGCCAAACCGTGTAACACTGTACCGTCAGCGGCTGTGACGAAGTCAGTCGAACGCCCTTCGATTTCTGCCAGGATAGGCAAACCGCGTCCACAGGAACAGCTTTCTTCGGAGACACTGCCCACATCACCCGTGCGATAACGCACGAAAGGGAAGTCCCCCGTATTGAGATGAGTGACAACGATCTCACCTTTCTCACCCGCTGGTAACACCTCGCCATCCTCAGACACTATTTCGACAACAATGTCCTCGGCGGTAATATGCAAGGCACCTTGCGGGCACTGGTGTGCGATGAACCCGGCATCCCTGCCACCGTAACCGTTGGCTACCGGCGCACCGAATGCGGCCTCAATCAACTCGCGTTGATGTGGATAGAGTTTTTCAGAGGTGACAAACACCACCTTTATACCAAGGTTATCAACGGCATAACCATTGCTGGTAACGTACTCGGCCAGCAATGCCAGAGACGAGGGATATCCGAACAGCATGCGCGGGCGCATCTTTTTGATGCGCTGGGTGAACTGCAGCATATTGGCGTTGGACATCTCGAAAGCCGACAGCAATTCTGTGCGCAACAGCTTATCGCGCACCAGCCGTATCCTGTCCTGCGAACCCAGCTCTATCGGGGAACCCCAGACCACTATCTCCGGATCACCGATATCGACATCCCACCATCGGGTGGCCCGCCACTTTGCCGCAACATCGTGACTGACCCGCTCTTTACCCCGATAAAAAATCAGCGGTTCACCACTGGAACCCCCGGTACTGAATTTTTCCAGAACGCCGGCATTATCCGCTTTTAGACGATCCATATTGGCGCGGATATCCGCCTTGCCCGTCAGTGGCAACTGCTGGAGATCGTCTATGCAGGTTATGCCAGCAGGATCAAACTTGAGTTCACTGAACAGCGCCCGGTAATACGGGACGTCCCGCCCTATTCGCACGAGAAATTCTCGCAGGTTCTGCACCTGCAATTGCTGCATTTCCTGGGCAGGCAACCACTGGGAACGCTCCATGGCGTGCAGTAGTTCTACAGAGTTATGTCCTTTCAATCGCTCATGCAGCGGAAACAGCCCGCCGGATATAATTTTCGTATACAGACTCATGCCGTCACCGTGTGCTTGTTGTACTGCGCCAGCCATAAAGGGCGGACCTCATCCCAGGCATACTGCGCTACCGCCCGGCGACCCTGTTCCCGCAGTTGATTGCGCAGTGAGCTGTCGTTGTAAAGCCTGATCATCGCCTGCGCCATCGCCGGGGCATCATCACGCGGCACCAGCAGCGCTGTCTGTCCGTCTTCCACGATATACGGCACGCCACCCACGTTGGTGGAGATAACCGGCAGCCCGCACGCGAGCGCTTCGAGTACAGAGTTCGGCATATTGTCCACTCGGGAAGGGTTTAACATGGCGTGAGCACTATGGTAGAGCTCAACAACCTGCTGCCGTTCCAGTCTTCCCATAAAAACCACTGCATCACCCAGACCGAGGGTTTCAACCAGGCGCTCCAGTTCTGCACCCTGCGGACCGCTACCGGCTATCCTCAGTTGCAGGGACGGCACTTCCTCCCGGGCCAGAGCCAGTGCGCGCAACGCTGTATCCAGCCCGTATATCGGCTCCAGATTACGCGTAATCGCCAGCGTGAATGAGGTCTGTGTGGGAGGTTTCGGCGCCGGGGAAAACAGCTCCAGATCGATAATATTCGGTATCACAGCGGCCGCCACGCCGAACTCACTGAATACCTGGCGTAAAAAACCTGAGGGCACCACCAATTGCGCGGCCCGCGTCAGTGAGGGTTTAACCCAGCGGGCTGATGCCGCCAGATACTCTCTCGCTTCACCGCCACGGTAATTGACCAGCACCGGCTTTTTACGCAACCAGCCGATCCAGATCACCGGCGCTGCAAACAACTGCCAGGACCATCCGGAATTTGCCATCAGATGAATTACATCGTTTCTACCGGCCATGCGCCAGACACGCCACAGATAAGGCAGGATTCGAAACAGCGCGCGCAGCCCCCTCACCTTACCCACCACCGCGGGCCAATAGGGTGCATTGGTCTGCACCATTTCCACAGCGACGCCCTCTTCTGTCAGCAATCGCGCCAACTGCAAAGTTTGCATCGCCATACCGCCATTGGGCGGTGGTAACGGCCCGACAAGCCCCAAACGCATGCGCTTCATCTCACCGTAAAGTCGTCATCGGCAACCGCTGCCTGGAACATCATCAGCGACCACAGCGGAGCGCTGTACTCACGCAAGCCCGATTGGTGATCGTTCACCAGCTTCTCGAGATAGTCCTGATTAAATAATCCGGTCTGTGCCAAGCCACCCTCCAGCAGGGATTCGCGCAACCGCTGTTTCAAGGGGCCGCGGAACCATTTACCCAACGGCACACCAAATCCCATTTTCGGACGGTACAACACCTCTTGGGAGAGGTGCGGCTCCAGCGCTTTCTTGAGGATGTACTTTCCTTCCTGCCCTCTGAGTTTGTAATCCACCGGCAAACCCGATATCCACTCCACAAACTTGTGATCGAGAAGCGGCACTCGCACTTCCAGCGAGTGCGCCATACTGGCGCGGTCAACCTTGGTGAGAATATCCCCGACCAGGTAGGTTTTCATATCCAGATACTGAATCAGCGATAGGGGATCATCGGTGGGGCTGCGCTTGGCGTGATAGTTGAAAGTCTCGACCGCGCGGTATCCCTGTAATTCGCGCTGCAGGGCGTCGCTGAACATGGCCTTGCGCTGTTGTTCGGATGTCAGCGAGACAGAGTGCAGGTAAGCCTCCACCGAGTTACGCGCCAGAGACTCAAAGGTAGTCTTCGCACGAAACACGCGCGGCGCCCAATCCAGTTTGGGGTACAGTCGACCCAGCGCACCAAATACGGGGGCCCGCACGCCCAGTGGCAATGCACTGCGCAGGCGCTCCTCGTTCATATGCCAGCGATAACGCCGGTAACCGGCGAAGTTTTCGTCCCCACCATCACCCGATAACGCTACCGTCACACGTTCCCGCGCGAGTTGGCACACACGGTAGGTGGGAATCGCAGAACTGTCGGCATAGGGCTCGTCGTACAATCCCGCCAGCGTATCCAACAAGTCGAAATCATCGCTGGCAACCACCCGCTCCAGATGGTTGGTCTTGTAACGCTGTGCCACCTCTCTGGCAAAATCCGTTTCATTGTACTGCGCGACATCGAAACCAATAGCGCAGGTATTCACCGGATCTGACTGTAACTGCGCCATGGCAGCCACAACCGCACTGGAATCCACCCCGCCCGACAAGAAGGCACCCAGAGGCACTTCCGCGACCATCCGGATATCTACTGCCTCGCGCATACGGGTGAACAGTTCCTCGCACAAATCGCTTTCCGAACCGACAGCAACCGGATCAAAGGGCACGTCCCAGTACTCATGCTGTGCCGGCAATGGCTTGCCGCGCTCTACCAGCATGGTATGTCCGGGGCGCAGTTTGAACACATCACGGTAGATAGTCTTGGGCTCGGGAATATAACCGAGGGTGAAATAGTCTTCCACGGCCTGGGGTTCGAGTTTGCGTGACAGCCCCGGATGCGCCTTCAGCACTTTCAACTCGGAGCCGAAGGCCAGGGTTCTGCCGTCGATAAAAGAGAAGAACAGGGGTTTGATACCCAGCCTGTCGCGCGCCAGAAAAACGCTCTGGCGCACCTTGTCGTAAAGCGCAAACGCGAACATGCCACGAAAACGTTTTACACAGGCCTCGCCCCACTCCTGCCAGGCGTAAATAATGACCTCGGTATCGCACCGGGTTCTGAACTGGTATCCGCGACCCTTGAGTTCCTGTGCCAGCTCACCGAAGTTATATATCTCGCCGTTGTACACCAGGCAGACATTGCCATCGGCACTGAACATCGGCTGCTGGCCGGAAGACAGATCTATAATCGAAAGACGACGATGCGCAAGCGCGACTCCCGGCGCGAGAAAATCGCCCCCCTCATCGGGGCCGCGATGGAACTGCGACTGGTTCATCTCCTGCAACAGGTTTCGGTCGAACTCACTGTGTCCGACTGTATCGAAAAGCCCGGCAATACCACACATAGCCTATCCTGTTATCTCTCTACTCTGTGGCGGCTGCACGCCCCAACAGCTCGTCATAAACATGCAGGTAAGCTTCCACCGTTCGATCCCAGTCAAAACGGTGACATACGCGTTGACGCGCATTTTCACCTTGCTTCATTCGGTTCCCGTCATTCTTGAGCAACGCAGCCAGTGCATCCGCCAGTGCCACGTGATCGCCTGCGGGGATCAAACTGCCGTTGTACCCCTGCTCGACCAGTTCTACATTACCGCCGACTGCGGTGGCAATAACTGGCAGACCACTGGCCATAGCTTCAAGAACCGTATTGGATATTCCTTCGCCGAGAGAGGGAAGTACAAATACATCCATCACTTGCAACAGTTCAGGTACATCGTCTCTGTCGCCGGCCATCCAGACAACATCCTGCAGTGCCAGCTGGTCAATCAGTTGCTTCAACTGCGCAGATAGCGGCCCGTCTCCAACGACAAGTAACCGCAACCGCTCACTCAAAACGGGATCATTTTCCCGCAGTCGAGCAACGGCTCGCAGCAGGAGTTGCTGATCTTTCACGGGCGTCAATCGCCCCACGGTTCCTGCCACCAAGATACCACCAAGGCGCTGCCACTGCGCTGGCAATAATGCCAATGGCTTCACAGTTTCGGGAGCGAATCGACTGTGATCGACGCCATTGTAAATTTGTGTGACCCGGTCGGCGCGAACACCTACCATGGTTTTGAGCCAACTCTCCAGATCCCTGCTAACGGCAATATACTGGTGAATGAAAAAACGCATGAATTTTCGAAACAGCAGGTATTTCCAATTGCTGCCATCGAGGTCGTTCACTTCGCGTCCATGCTCACCGTGTACACGCTTTATACCGCGCAAACCAACGCTGCACAGCTGCGATTCCAAAGCTGCCATATTGCGACTGTGAATGATCGCAGGGCGAAGTTCTTTCAGCAGTTGACGCAGCCTTGCGTAGCATTGAAAGTCGTGCCCCTCGCGCTTGTGAAGTTCGATGACCTCCACGTCCGGGGCAGTGATACGGTGCGCAAACTCATCGGCTGTAGTGAGACAAATAATAACGTGCCGATAGCGATCGGGTGGAGAACGGTTGATGATATTGACCAGACCATTCTCTAGACCGCCGGTAGACAGAGCATAGATGATATGAGCGACTAGCGGCCTTTCTCCCATTAATCTGCCGCAGTCGTGACGTGCCGCAGGCTTTCGTACACCAGAGGTAAATACTCCGCTACCAACTGCTGCAGCCTCGCAGGAGCATCCCCGAGCTGCGACTCCACTGGCGTTACCACCATCACCCGATAGGTACCTGCATCGCCAAACCCGAGGCGTGTGAGAGTCTGCTCAAGTTTCGCATGGTAATCATTGGAAGTGCTGATGCCACCGACTACATACCAGGACCAGACAAGCAGGTTGCGGCTGCCGCTGCGCAACTGCGCTACATCCACCACTACGCTGCCGTCGGGGCCCTGCACTTCGGCCTTTTCCTTACCGATAACGCGCCAGCCGCTATCCTCGCGGGTAAACCACGCGCTGCTGCCAATAACATCGGCACCTTCAATCGCGCCGTTTGAAAATTGTACGATGACACCGAGGATATCCTCACCATCTTCAAAGTATGAAGACACTTGCCCATCCACTCTCGAGGGCGGATCCCAATGCCAGTTAGGAGCGGGAATTGAGCGGAAATCTCCTTCCGATTCGGGCAGTGCCACAGAAGTGCGCACCGCAGATGCCGGGTCAAAAACCTGATGCGCGAGCAGCGGTGCTATCGTCGCCAGTAACAATGTGCTGACAAAAGTTGCCAACAACAGGCGGTAGCTGCCGCCCTCGCGGTTTGCAATAGCAGCGGAATCCGCGCGCACAGGCAGCTCATCCAAATGGTCCTCGCGAAAGAACGACCCCGCCCAGAACAACAGAAAAATCACCAGGCCGAAGAAGACCCAGCCGTACACAAGGTGGTCTGCACCTGTAGCAATAGTCATATCACTCATATGACCCAACATCACAATCATATAGGCGCGCACGGTGTTCGCAAAAACAGGCATGATTGCCGAGACAAGTACAAAGAGCAGCCGACGTGTCCAGCTCCGATACGTGAGATAGGCGTAGAGTACACCCACTGTGATTGACGCAATGATATAGCGCACACCGCTGCACGCCTCAACCACCGACCAGCTACCTGTGGGAAGGGTAAAAAACAGCCCCTCCCGATAGACAGGAATACCAGTCATCTGAATCATCCACACGGTGGTGGTGGCAGTAAACTCCATCATCGGAGCAACCAAGCCCTCCCCTATGGGGACCGCGAAGAAAAGAAAGAACAACGGGAAAGCCAGCAACCCGCCCAGCTTGTGACCAAGAATTGCCCAGACGCCGACAATTATCATCGCAACCAGTGCAAACTGTTGAACAACCGACACATCGACCAGCCAGGCCAGCAGCCAGCCAAATCCCAGTGGTAGCAATAACAGCCCGACCCACCATGCAGGTCGTGGATTGACCGTGGCGAGAAAATCCCGTCTGTTCCATATCAGCCAGAGCGAGATCGGCAGTATCAGAAAGCCGTGCGCAAAGGTATCCGAGCGCGACCAGATAGAGACCATCGACCAGGCTGTCTCATGATAGATGAGCAGCAGCGCCAGAGAAAAAAGTCCCGCCGCCCACAAACTACCGCGTACTGTCGCCATGTCACTTAATCGCGGAGTGCCCATTACATTTACCCCAGAGACCGCGCTAAAAACGGGCCCACAAAATTCGCAACAGGCAACGGCAGTTTGCTCCACACATCAACCATCAGACGATACTTGGGGTTCAACGGGTTGACATCGGGCACCGCACTGGACTTCACCAGATAGTATTCATAGGGCAGTGGCTGTGGCTCGAACCCATAGTTCTTTTTGAAACTGTAAGGTCCGGTGCCGGCCTTACTTCTACCAAAGTCAAAAAGACGATAGCCCTGAGCTGCGGAGTAACGCATTAATTCCCAGTACATCACATGGTTGACGCCCTTCACCGTTCGGGCAGCCGCTGTGCCACCCCCGTAGTAAGGTATTACCTCGTCCCTGAAGTAAAAGCTCATCACTGCTGCAATATCCTTTCCTTGATGTGTAATCATCAACACACTGCAATCGTTGCCAAATACCTGACGCAGTATGCGTAAATACTTTGGCGAAAATACCGGTGTTCCAAGGTTTCTTACACTTTCTGAATAGACACGGTACAGGCGTTCTATGCCGTCATCCCACTCACTGCCAACGCCTTCCTTGAGGCCCTTGCGCACCATCGCGCGCTGCCGGTTGGGGATGGCTTTCAGATTGACTTCATCGCTGGGATCAATGGCCTTACGGAACGTGAAGTACAGCTCCTTGACTGGCCAACCCGCTTCGCTGGCACTCCTGTTACGCAGCTCCAGAGCGCCGACTTTAAGACGTTCGGCCAATCGACAGGCCTCTTCACGCAATGCCGTCGCCGCCGCGTCGTTATCGGCGACGATGCCGCCGTACACACAAAATGGGAGTGACGACAGCGAATTCCCGAAAATCGCGCTTTTGATCTGAGCGAGGGGCAATACCCCAACAATTTCACCGCCATCCTGAGCGTAGAGAAAATGCGTCTTGTGCCCAAATGCTGTCTCCAGTACGGTCTTCCATCCAGCGCGATGAAAAAACGTGGCATCCGGAGCGCTGTTAACATACTCATCCCAGCGTTCCATATCCTGGTTGTTCAGTATTTCAACAGTCAACGTCACTAGCGGTTCTCTCCGGCCAAAAATATGTCGTCCATCCGGCCCCAGCGAAAATCGCCGAGCAGTCGCTCCAAACGAGCGTATGTACGGTCCAGGTTGAGGTAATGACGAAAACGGGTTCGCATACCCAAGCCCTCGGGCCGCGGCTGCTCCGGGTCGATCTCCCACGGGTGGAAGTAGAATATGCCCGCCTCGCCATCGATGTTATTCACACGCGACATAGCCCAGCGGGAAAAAGCATAGGGAAACAGGCGAAACCACCCACCACCACCGCAATTAATATTCCGGCCCATCAGCGGCACGGTGGTAATGGGGATCTCTAGAAGCTGGTCACCCACAGCGTCAAACGCAAATCGGGGTGCGCCGGGAATACCGTAGAGATCATGCCGGATCGGCACAATACTGGAACTATAACGATAGCCCGCCTGCGCTAATTGCTCCCACGCCCAGGATTCATTGGCACCGATGGAATAGCTGGCAGCGCGATACCCCAGCACCGGCTCTCCGCTAATATCCTGCAGCAGTTTCCGGGTGCGCTCGATATCTTCTCGAAACGCCTCAGGGGTCTGGGTATTCACTCTCACATGCTCCCAGCCGTGGCTGGCAATTTCATGGCCTTCACTGACAATCCGTTTAACCAGATCGGGAAAGCGCTGCGCAACCCAGCCCAGAGTGAAAAAGGTGCCGCGAACATCATGTGCCGCGAACAAATCGAGAATCCGATGGGTATTATTCTCTACACGCAATGGCCACTTCTGCCATTGGGCTTTATCAACCTTGGATTCAAATGCGGAAACCTGAAAATAGTCTTCGACATCAACGGTCATCGCATTGATTGGGCCGGCGACCTTTGCCTCTGGTGCCAAGGCATGCTTCATTCGACAGTGTCCGCCCAGGCATTCAGGGTCTGTACTATCCGTTGCGCGCTCTCGCCATCCCACAAATCAGGAACGCGCCCGACCTTCCCGCCAGTTTCCATCACATCTTCGTAACACTGCAGTATCGCGTCAACATCGGTGCCTACAACAGTATTCGTCCCCTGACTGACGGTGATGGGGCGCTCCGTGTTTTCCCGCAGCGTAATACACGGTACACCCAGTGCCGTTGTCTCTTCCTGTATTCCACCGGAATCCGTGAGAACAACACGAGCATCCTTCATCAAACCCAACATTTCCAGATAACCCTGGGGACCAATAGTCGTGATGGCGGAGTCGGCCAACAGCCCATCCAGCTTGGCCGCCGCTATGCGCGATTCTGTGCGCGGATGCATCGGAAATATCAACGGCGTGCGCTGGCTAATTCTCGCCAGCACCTTCAACAACCGCGTGAGAACAACAGGATCATCTACGTTTGATGGACGGTGCAACGTGACCAAGCCATAATCGGATTTAGGGCTTTCCACGAAAGTACAGTTTGCCTTGGCAAGGGTTGTATTCGCAGGAACCGCTTTGGTGAGGTTGTAGCGCAGTGAATCGATCATTACATTGCCAGCGAAGTGCACCTTGTCTGACGCAATTCCCTCTAGCATCAGATTGTCGCGTGCATCTGCCTCAGTGATGAACAGCAAATCGGAAAGTTGATCGGTAAGAATACGGTTTATTTCCTCGGGCATGGCGCGATCACCGCTGCGCAATCCGGCCTCTACATGAATTACCGGAATACCTTTCTTGACGGCGACAAGAGCGCAGGCAATCGTGGAGTTCACATCTCCCACGACGAGCACAGCAAATGGCTGCGACTCATCCAGCACCGGCTCAAACCGCTTCATGATATCTGCTGTCTGTTGAGCGTGAGTACCTGAACCGACACCGAGATCCACATCCGGCTCGGGAATATCCAACTGCTCAAAAAACGAGTGCTTCATCGCCGCATCGTAATGCTGCCCCGTGTGTAACAATCGAGCGGACAGAGACGACTCAGGCTGAGCAAATGCCCGCATAATCGGGGCAATTTTCATGAAATTTGGTCGGGCACCGACGATGCAAAGAATCTGTCGGGACCCCAATAATGCGCCCATAGTTGTTTTCCCTAGAGGCGTATATTGAGAGTCGCCATGATTCTGTTTTCCTGATATTCATTGAAAGAATTGTCAGATTGTTGATCTGTATATTGATAGTTTAACGACAAGCTCATGCGGTGATTTAGCGCTCTGCCCACCGTCACACTGGCAATCCATGCCTCGCTATTGCTTGCAAAGTTTCGGTTGGACTGGCCAAACTCTGATTGTGGCTCATCCTGTCTCCAACTTACGGTAGCCGACATGCTGTATGCCCTGGAGATGAATACCTGTGGTGCAACAGTCAAGGCCACATCATCATAAGTGGACTTCTGCCCATTATCTTCCTGTGTCTGATCGGAGTGACTACCGATAAAATTGATCTTGGCACGACGTCCGTTATAGGAGTAACCGAGGGTGAACCGTTCATCGATAATCGGGCTCTGCGAATTCTGCGAGGAGAAGTTACGGATATTCTGGTTAAAATCATTACCCTCAGTCAGAATGTCGCGGCCAAATGTAATCGACTTTTTATAAGAGGCAGAGAATACGCTGCGTTTATGCGTGTGCTTGATACTCAACCGGGGCGTCTTACCAAAAAACCGATCGCCGACGCCAACGCCAATTTCAGTACGGGGGTTCGGTGTCCAGTTCACACCCAACTCCCAGGTCTGTCCGCCTGTATCTTCATCGTTGTACGTCTGGAAATCGTTCCATTCCCAACCGTATGTGCCGGTCACCTGCCAGCGCCGATCAATGCGGTAACCCAGATTCAGCCCCGCTGACTTGAGCTCGGTATTTTCGCGAGGAACCGCCGTGCCATCCTCTTCGATAAACAGGTCGTTATCATTGTAGGACACCTTTCGGTAGTTCCCGAACAAATCCCAGGAAACTCGTGTCGCGGTGCCACCGGCCAAATTTGTGGACCAGGAATCACTACTGCTATTACTGAGGTCATCGGCAGTATTGATGACTTCATTGTAGTTATAGCGCAGGGAGTATGTGGCAAAATCCTTCAGCCGCCGCGAAAGCTCGGGGCTGACGGAATATCGGTAGTACGTATTGGTATTTCCATTGGTGTCAAAGGAATTGGCACCACCGGCTGAGGGAGTGATTTCGTTCTGGTTCGCCCTGCCACTTGCAGAAATCCTCAGCCAATCTTCTATCAGGACAGCCGAGCCCTTCGCATTGATACTGGGGGCAAATTGCTTACGGTTGCCGAGTGAGCCACCGCCGCAATCATTATCCTTGAGCTGACTGTCTGTGAGCGTATTAAATTGCACGGACCCACTTACAGTAAAATCTGCATTCCTTCCCTTGCCCTTGATTGATCCGGATGGCGTTACGGTGCCTACCCAGGCATCCTTTTTATTCTCATTGTCCAGACACACGTTGTCGGTATAGGTGACACCGGGGGCGACTGACGCAGAGGTCGAAATTTCTGCAGCCAAGCCGCTGACAGGCAGGGAACAGCCAACAACAAATGGCAGCGATCTAACCAGGAAATGAGCGGTAGTGGGTCTCATCCCTATTGCCCCGCCCCTGGAGCCGACTCGCCATCCCGATGACCATAACCGTAGGGGCCACCACGATACTCGTAGGTATAGTAGGAATAAGGGTTGGTTCGCTTGCGGGCCCGATTGAGAATCATACCCACCATCTTCTCCTCACCGATATGTTCTATGGCTTGAGTAACAGCATACTGCGGCGTCGAATCTGAACTAACAACAAAAACGATCTGTCCCATAAAGCTCGCCAGTACGGCAGCTTCAGTGGTTAACAATAAGGGCGGAGAATCAAAAACAATGACGCGATTCGGATCTTCGTCTGACAATGCCAACATCAACTTGTGCATTCTGGCACTGGCCAGCAGTTCATTGGCATGGGTGTGCAGGCCACCGGCAGGCAGAATACGCAATTTTTCAACATTGGTCGGTAAAATGAAGTCCTCTACCTTGGCATTCTCATCTTCCAGTACATCTATCAAGCCAGGGCTTGTCGATGGCACACCCAGCTGTCGCCCGGCTTCTGCCTTGGCAGTATCAGCATCGACAAACAGCACATGTTTTTCTCGCTCCATGGCAATACTCAAGGCCAGGCAGATAGAGCTGAAAGTCTTGCCATCCCCTTCGAGAGCACTGGTGACCATAATCAAATTGCCGTGCGGAATAGGCGGAGTTACCGAGTCCCCGGCGATATTGGTCAGTAATGGACGTTTAATGGTTCTGTACTCTTCCGCTATCGCACTACGCGGAACAGCAGGCGTTAACATGCCCAGTTCCCGCAACTCCATAAACGGAATCTTCACCATATTCTCAACGTCTGGATCGTATGAGATTGCAGACTCTTCCGCTTCACCCGTTACAGCGTCTTGCTTGCGAGCCGCGACTTCGGGCGATGCACCAGAACCTGGAATGCTCGGCGTAACAGGGTTGCTGGCGGCTTTTTGCACCGTGTTCGTCGGGTCAGATGCCGATACCTCGACATCAGAGCCAGTTTTACTGTCTTTTTCGGGCTCGGATGCTTTGCCCTTACCAAGCGCACTGACCGCCTTTTCAATAATACTCATGACTGATCCCGCTTGTTAACATTCCGATTGTCGTTTTTTTTCTGCATGGGATATCACTCAGCTCGTAAGCAAGTCGCTCTGTCCCACAGCCATACCTATGAAGACCAGTAACAGGCATATACTGAGAGAGGTAAAAGCCATAATCCCATAGCGTTCTTTACGTCGCTGATCGCTGTGAACGTTGATGGTGACCGCTCCAAGAACTGGCAACCCTGTGATCATCATCAGCGTACGCACATCGAAGATGACAGGGTAGATGAGAGAAACCAGCAGGCTCACACCGATACCTGCAGCAATTGCCACACCCAATACCACCGCGTTCAGCATCAGTTTATCAGGCTCGCTGGGCTTTAACGGTACATAGGGAGGGTCAATCACACGAAAGGTTACATCGCTGGCTTTCTCTTCGACATCCTGCCCCAGTCGCGCCAACTCACGCTTTTGCATCAACTCGGAGTGCTGTATGTTCAGAATATCTCGGTTGCGAATGTACTGCTTAAGCTGCCCCTCGATCTTTGGAATGGTCGTCACTTTTTCTTCCAGATCAGAAACACGGGCCTGATAGGCTGAAACCCGGGCCTTGAGCGCTGCAATCTTACCATTGGTTTCAGCCAACTCCTCGCGCATCGCAAGGTATACCGGACTGCTGGTAAGGCCTTCAGGGGGAACGAGGCTGCCGGAGCTACCCATTTCACCCATCCTGGCCATTTGCAGTGCACGGTTAGCAGCGGCCAGCTTGGCATCCTCAGCGTTCTTTTCTTCCACCAACTGATCCAGCAGCGCCGTCATCTGGCGCACCTCTGGATGACGAGGCGTGTATTTCATTGTCAAATCATTCAAATACGACTGAACCGATATAATCTGGTTATCCAGCGGGGTTACCGGCTCTGTAATCGCTGAATTTTTGGAGATCAGAGGCGCCTCACTGATAAACAGTGGGTCATACAACGGATCTTCACCATCAAGTTGACGCTGTAGTTCAATCTTCCTGTTTTCTTCTTCCTTCAACAACAATTTCGCCTGGTTAAGCTTCGACTTCTCTCTATTGAGATTCGCGTAAAAGCCTCCCTGCGTACCGAGTATGTCGACATTTTTCTGCTTGAAATCGGCGGCGAGGTTTTCTGCAGCGATCAAGCGCTGCTCATAAGCTTTGATCTGATTATCAAGGAACCCTAACGAGCCTGAAGCATCTTCGCGTTTTCCGCTCAATGAGCTTTCGATAAATACGGTGATCAGGGCCTGCGCTATGCGCTTGGCAGTATCCCGATCCGGGTCCGTCACTCGCACAGAGTAAAGCGAGGTATCCAACTGACCACCTGTAAAGGATATCGAGTCCATCAGGTCTGTCAGCAGCTTGTCCTTCTCTGCGGCGGTTGTAACCTGCAAGTCGAGGTCAGTCATGCGCATCAGTTTTTCAATATTGGGACGGCTCAACAATGTACGACTGAGCAGGCCTATACGATCTCCCGAATCATTCTGAATGGTTAAGCCTTCCAACAACGGCCCCAACAGACTATTCGTATCAACGTATATTCTGGCTCGCGCCACATAGGCCTCGGGCATTTGCCACACCCAGATCCAGCCGCCGATGGCAACCACCCAGGCGACGACCAGCGCCAGCCAGCGGTGGCGCCAAACACCCCAGATATATGAAAATACTTGTGCAAGAATTTCCTGCATCCGCTTTTTCCCCTTAACCCGCCGTAATTACTGTTAGAACCAGGATTCCGCAACAATCAAAATATCGCCAGGCATCATGGATACGTTAGCAGTAATATCGCCATCCTTGAGCAGGTCATCGAGGCGCAGGTTATACGTTACCTGTTGTCCATCGACCACGCGAACCAGCACCGAATTATTGCCGTCTGCGTATTCTGTTAAGCCATTGACGGTAATCATGAGATCCAGCAACGTCATGTATTTGACGTAAGGCACTCGAGTAGGATTACTGGCCTCACCCACGACTCTGATTGTCTGATCTGGGATACCGACAAAGCCACCGACGATGACACTCACTACCGGTTGGCGCACATACTCCGAGTAGGCGATTTCAATATCGCGGGCCAGTTGCGTCGACGTCTTACCAGCGGCCTGCAGATCTTCCACCAAATTCGTCGTCAGTTTTCCGTCGGGGCGAATCGTTCCCTGAGAACTCAGTTCCTCGTTACCCCATACAAAGATGGTCACCGAATCACCCGGCGCCAAAACATAGTCATAATCAACTTCTATGTTCCGCTCCGATTCCGGCACCGCGGGATGCTGTGGAGTTGTACACGCTGCGCAGAGCATGAAAAAGAGTATTGCAATGCCAGAGGCAACTCTTTGCAACGGTGAGAAAGCACTCAAGTGTGCGCCATTATTGTCAGTCATCTATATCTCCTTGGGCATACGACCACCCGCCTTAGTTGTTAGACTTTATCACGCGCCCAGCAGGGTATTTCACTTGCCGGACTAACATTGTGAACAACGTCACACAGATAATTTGATTCTCGCTGGCACAGCTTTAACGCAAGCACCCGCAGTGAGTATTTCAGCATTTCCGGTGTGAACTGTATAACATTCCGCTGAATATTGAGTGCGAATTTTTACCCTTCACTCAGCAGTTTTATTTGCACGATTCGGTACGGCTCCATGGCGTCGTCGATTTCGGATACCGGGCCTTCAAACGGGTCACTGAGCACCCCTCGGCCTTCAACCTGCAATCGCTCCCGATCAATACCTGCATCGACCAAATAACGCTCCACCGCGGACGCTCGCTTTCTGGACAGACGAAGATTGTATTGTGAGTCTCCCAGGTTATCAGTGAACCCTGTGATAGAGGCAACGGCGGCGTCATTTTCTCGCATTATTTCAGCCACCCTGTCCAGCTCGGGAAGCACATCCGAAACAAGGTCATCACTGTCGAATGAAAAAGAAATCAGAAAGGTCTCCTGCGAACTCTGTTGCGCAGCAATTTCTACGGCTACAGCATCCTCACTGGGCACTGCATCGCGAACGGACTCCTTCGACGGACCAGGATCAGGCGATTCATTTTCGTCAGAGCGCGTTTTTTCTGGAACGACCTCTGTCAGCTGGTTGTCCTCCGCTGTGGCGGCCGGAATAAAAAGTCGCAAGCCCGCCTCCACCACCATCGGCAGAAGTTCCTGTTGCTCTGCAGCAGAATCACTCACCGGCAACTCTTCAACAGAACCGCTTTCAGGCAGCTCCTCAGCAGAATCACTCACCAGCGACTCTTCGACAGCATCGCCTTCCGGCAGCTCCGCTACAGAATCACTCACCAGCGCCACCTCAGCAGACTTGTTCGCCCGCAATGCCGGTTTCGTGTTTGGCTTCACTGGTCTTTCAGAAGAAGATGATTCCGGGACGACATCCTCGGCAGCGACAGCCCGGACATTGACAGCAGCGTTTTCTAACGGCGCGAGCCCTGATGGCGATAGCGACTGAGTGTCGCCCGGCGATGTCCCCTGCCCCATCTCCGGCAGAGCCTGATCATCCTGGGTCACGACACAGGTTTTCAAAATTAGCGCCACCGACAGGGTCACAGCCATCAGGCATGCGATAAATATCAATCGCTTACGTGGACCTGGCGAGACTATCGCCCCACCACTGTCCACAAGATCGTTTGGCGTATCGTTCAGATCTATCGATTGATCGCTGGCCTCAGCCAATACCTGATTCCCTGATGCATAGCTCGGGGAAGAATCCGCAGACAAGTCAGAATCAGCCGTTTCATCATCCAGTAGCGGGCGTACTTCGCTTTCGCCCTCTGAGCGCGCTTCTTCGTCTAATATAGGGCGTACTTCTCCGTTTACCACCCCCTGTGCAACATCCGAAGCGAGTTCTGCCGACGAATGCCCAACTACCCCCTCATCCGGCCCCTCAGCTATAACCTCATCTGCACTCTCAGACTGCGACACAGTGACCGTATCGGGGGTATCTCCCGACACAGAATTCAACTCGGTCTCTGGCAAGACATCCGCGCCCTCTCCTGCTGGAAGGTCGGAGCGCTCAGGCGATGCATTGGATATGTCCGGGCCGTCATCCCCGGAGGGTTCGATTGACTCTTGCGCTACTGCTTCAGTGTCAGGATTGTCTTTTTTTTTTACTTCGACAGATTGCTCAACCAGGTTACTGTCACCTGCCTGTGCAGGCGCACTGCTGTCCCCCTGCAAATGGGGCGCAGCCTGTCCTTCAATGTCTGGAACCGGCACCCAATCGGGCTCAGCGCTGTTGCGAAAATCTTCTCTGGAAATCCCGGTGCCCGCAGCGAGGTTCTCGGCCTGTAGTTCGCCAATGACCACGCTCACATCTTTCACTTCTATGGCATGGCGCTCTTCTACACTGCCGAGCAAAAACAACCGGCTGCAAATGAGGTTGATACGTCTGGGCACACCTTCACTAAACCTGTGGATAAGCGGAAAAATGGCCCTGTCGATTGCTGGATCACCCTGCCAACCCACCCTGGACAAGCGGTGCATTACATAGGCTTCGGTCTCGTCCGCTTCCAGACCCTCGATATGACTTGCCGCAACAATACGCTGGTGAACCTGCTCCATTTCACGCGAGAGAATCAGGTCTCTCAGCTCCGGCTGTCCCAACAGAAATATCTGCAGCAGTGGCTGTCCGCCAAACTGGATATTGGTCAGCAAGCGCAGCTCTTCCATCGCGGAGGATGATAGATCCTGTGCCTCATCCACGACCAGAAGTGCGCGTCGACCTTCTCTATGCCAACTGTGCAGCAATACGCTCAGATGCTGCATGAGCTCGGCCTTGCCGCCCTGAGTGGTTGGGCTGACACCGAAACTGTAGGCCACGGTTTTCAGTAAATCGTCGGCTTGTAGCTGCGTACAAACGAGGTTGGCCGTGATGACTTTATCGGTGGAGAGGCTTTCTATCAGCTCGCCTATCAGGGTTGTTTTACCGGTTCCTGGCCTCCCGGTAATCATCACGAACCCTTCGGCGCGTTTAAAGGCATAAGCCAGATATGCACGGGCCTTACCGTAGCTATTATGCTCGAAGCAGAACCGGTGGTCCGGACTGAGCCGGAAAGGCTCAGCGGAAAAGTTATAGAAGATTTCGTACATCCAGAATATTCGCTTGCATATTAACCTGCTCAAGACTTTACAGACTTCAAGACCCTTTGCAAGGCACTTTGTCGTTACGCTTCACGGTTTTTTGATTTAAACTCAAATAGCACTCGTACCGGGCGCATCCGGGAGCTGAATTGCTCGCGTCGCAGACAACTCAATGAGAATAAACTATGTATAAAAATCTTGTGTTGGCCGGCTCAATTGCTGGTATTTTGGGAGCCCTAACCTGCCTTATTACCGGGCTCGCCCGCATGGCGGGGTTCTATTATCTGGCGGGCTACCAATCAACCACCCTTTTCACGGCCGGCATAGGCCTGATGGTGTTTGCCTGCCTGATCAAGCTGGAAAACCTCCAATCCTCAAAACCGCAGGATTAGGCCCGCTGCCTGGCCGGGAATATAGGGCAGGCTTGCTCAGCGGCGGCAACGCCGCCAAGCTCGGCGCGATATTCGGCGCGGGGCAATCTCCCCATCAGGTCGCTCAGGGCTCGGCAGCACCCCCTGGCGACTCTTTTGGGGCCTTTACCGGCAGTGCAATTGGTGGCCACATTGAACTTCGGCGGCCAGTTTTCGTCAGCTTTCTTTACAAATTTCATCCATCGCCCTCCCCGGGCCCGATTTTGATAGCGAAAAGTCGTGTTAAGTCATTGTATTTATTGACTTAGGGGGTAGAGCGGTACAGAATTTGCATCGCATTGAAGCAACATGCTGTGACGTAATGTGAACTGATTCACAAGCGTATTTCATGCCACTGTACGGACGCGTTCCGGGGGTGGTAGTGTAGCGATGTCGATTAGACTAATGACAGAGCGACGCTGGAACACGGCGATTATTGATTTTGGCAAGCTTATCCGGGGGTTAATGTGAGCAGCTTCACCGACAAGGACAGCAACAAAGATAATATAGACGGTCCGTCACCTGCCAGTCAGGTTCCGGATCCCAGTCGCCGCCGCTTTTCCCGCTCCGCCATTGCCGGCAGCGCAGTACTGCTGTCTCTGGGTAACCGGGCAGCCTGGGGACAGACCGTTGGCTGTATGTCGGTGGCTACACTGAATTCCTTCGACCCAGCAACCCAGCATTTCGTGTCCGCCCCCGCCGGCAGACCGGAACACAACGAAAACCTCGCTGCGGAAATCCACCGAATTTCATCACCACCCAACTATCTGGGTACTGATGGCACATGGTCATCCTGTAAAGAGCCCGGCTCTGTCGATGGAATTTGCCTGGTTAAAGGCAATTGCCCGCCTTGATAGCGGGTTTTCGATGAATCAGGCTCGCTCGAGCCTCAATGCATACCATTTAGGCGCTGGCCTTGTGCGCAGCCTTTTGGAATAATCATCGCCCCAACAAGGTATTTCCTTTATCTATGACGTGGCGAACCTATTCCAAAGGTCAGTTATATGACGCTAATGAAAGCACCGTGGTGTACTTCGATGCTTACAGCGGCGACACCCACCTGCTCAACGACTTCGCCGGTTATGTAATGCACCAGTTGAGCAACCAACCTCTGACGACCGAGGAGTTGGTTAACCGGGCATCACAGGGCATTGAGCCCGAAGACATACCGGAGCTTGAGAAAGCCATCACCGGCGTACTGGAGGAACTCGTCCTCCTCGATATCCTCAAACCCTAAATGCAACTGCTCAACGAATTGACTCCCGATGAGTTCAGCAGGCGGCTGAACGGCGGCGACATACCACTTCGTATCGGGCCTTATATCTACAGCCTGCAAAGTGATCTGCCCATCGTGGCAGAAGGTATCCAGACACTCTATCGTGATTTCGGGCTCGCTTCCCCCGAGGAGTTTGTCGACTACAACGTCGCACTCATGCGCGGGCGCGGGCTGCAGCGCCTACGCGGCGAATCAGAATTTGTCTTTGATGGTAAAAACCCGTTCGATACGATACCCGTCGGTCAGGCATATGCCTTTCTCGAGTGGGGCATGAACTGGTGCGTATCGCTACACACCAACGAGTTCCTGAAATTACACGCTGCGGTTGTATCGCGCGGGGACTCCGCCGTCATCATGCCGGGCGTACCCGGGGCAGGAAAGAGTACATTGTGCGCTGCGCTGGGCTTGAGCGGATGGCGCATCCTGTCCGATGAACACGCGATGATTCCGCCCAACACCACTGAAGTTGTGCCTCTGTGCCGCCCGGTCAGCCTGAAAAACGAGAGTATCGAGGTGATCAAGTCATTTTCTTCGGACGCGGTATTGGGCCCGGTGAGCGAGGAAACGCACAAGGGTGTCGTGTCCCATATGAAGGCGGATATCCTGGCCGACAGCCACGACACAAAGCACCTGCAGGCAAAGGCAATGATATTCCCCAGATTCTCCAGGGAGGATGAGCAAAAACTCACCCTGCGCAGGAAAACCGACAGCTTTATCCTGGCCGCCTATCATTCCTTTAATTACAGCCTGCTATGTGAAACCGGCTTCCACGCCATGAAAACCCTGATCGACAGTGTCGACTGCTATGACCTTGTCTATCACGACCTCGACTGGGCCATTTACGCGATGGATCAGGTACCCAACCTGCCGGGTCGCCAATGAGCTTTTTGTTGCAACAGATCCTCCTTGATCCACAACGCGTGCTTGAACTGAACAACGAGCAGCTTAACCAGCTGTTGTCCCAGGGACGCAACGCGCGGCTACTGGGCTCTATCGCTGTGGCGTTACACAGGCTCGGTATAGACGCACAACTTCCCTATAACGTCGAGCGGCACTTTCAGTCTGCACGCCTGGTGCACGAGAAACAAAAGCAGGACCTGATCTACGATACCGACAAGATAAAACTTGCGCTGGATTCAACCAATGAAAAACTGGTACTGCTGAAGGGCGCCGCCTATCTGCTGGCAGACCTCCCGGTGGGCCGCGGGCGGTTTATCACCGACATCGATATTATCGTCCCCCAGCGCAATATAGATGCCGCAGAAAAGGCCCTGATGAGCTTCGACTGGGAGAGAGGCGAAGTCAGCGCCTACGATGATCACTACTATCGAAAGTGGGGACATGAAATTCCACCGCTTGCCCATAAAAAACGCGGCACAACGCTGGACGTGCACCACAATATTTTGCCGCCCACGGCCGGTCCGGACGTCAACGCAGATCTGCTTTTTGAACATCTTATAGAGATAAAGCCGGGCATTTACACACTCTCCTGGCAGGACATGGTCATCCACAGTGCAACGCACCTCTTTCACGAAGGCGAGTTTCACCATGGTCTGCGAGATCTCTGGGACCTGGATCGTATGCTGCGGGACTTCCCGAATCGCGACAGGTATTTCTGGGAGGGGCTGGTTTCCAGAGCACAGGAGTTACAGCTATCAGCGTCCCTGTTCCATGGCCTCAACTATGCACAACAGGTATTCGGGACACCGTTGCCGGCAGGTATTCTGGAAGCCGCTTCCAGTCGCGCGCTGACGTGGCGCAAACCGATTATGGATTTTCTGTTTTTGCGTGCTTTTCGACCCGATCATCCGCAGTGCAAACTACCGCATACGGAACTAGCGCTAAATTTACTGTACCTGCGCTCGCACTACTTGCGTATGCCGCTATATCTGCTGCTGCCACACCTTATCAGAAAAGCCTGGGTGCGCCGGTTTGATAAAAAAG
Source organism: Halioglobus japonicus (assembly GCA_902705825.1). GTDB lineage: Bacteria > Pseudomonadota > Gammaproteobacteria > Pseudomonadales > Halieaceae > Marimicrobium. The sequence continues at coordinate 118,746 of CACSIL010000051.1, forward strand.
ACACTGATTAACCGCCAGTACACCCCGCAACGTTTCTCTATCGCGCGTCAGTAAGCCGCGCTACAAGCGCCACACATTCAGGTTGGCGGCCTCCAGCTCACCCCTGTCGAGCACACACTTGATATCTATCAAGGTCGCATCTTTTTCCATCATGGCACCAAAATCCGACACACTTGTTTGCAGATACTGTGCATGTGGAACGGCCAGAATAACCGCCTGACAATCTTTCAAATCCTGCCAGTCGCACAGTGTTATACCGTATTCCGCTTGCGCTTCTGACGGTTCTGCCAGGGGATCGTGCACGATGACATCACAGCAGTATTCCCGCAGCTCATCAATAATATCCACCACCTTGGAATTGCGCAGGTCGGGGCAGTTCTCTTTGAATGTCAGGCCCAATACCGCAACCTTCGCGCCACTTACCCGGTGCCCGTGCTGCACCAGTCGCTTAACGGTTTGCTCCGCTACGAATTTACCCATGGTGTCATTGGTTTGACGCCCGGCAAGGATAACCTGGGGGTGATGCCCCACAGCCTCAGCCTTGTAAGTAAGATAATAAGGGTCAACACCTATACAGTGACCGCCGACAAGACCCGGTCTGAACGGCAGGAAATTCCATTTGGTGCCCGCCGCCTCCAGCACATCGAGGGTATCGATATCCAGACGATTAAAAATAAGCGCCAATTCATTCATCAAAGCGATATTGAGATCGCGCTGTGTATTCTCAATAACCTTTGCTGCCTCAGCGACTTTTATGCTGGCTGCCCGGTGCGCGCCAGCTGTAACGACTGTCTCATAGAGACTGGCGACCTTCGCCAGCGTTTCAGGCGTATCGCCGGAAACCACTTTGGTAATCGTTTCCAGCCGGTGTTCTTTATCGCCAGGGTTTATACGCTCCGGTGAATAAGCGACATAAAAACCCGCTTCATCACCGCCGGAATTGCGGCCAGCCCAGGGCAGGCCGGATGCCTTTTCTAACAACGGCACACAAATCTCTTCTGTACAGCCGGGATAAACCGTTGATTCAAAAATGACTATCGTGCCAGGTTGCAGATGCGCACCCACGGCACGGCAGGCACCCTCAAGTGGTGAGAGATCAGGGCGCCTCGCCTGATCGATCGGCGTGGGCACTACCACTATAATAACTTGCGCCTGAGACAGCTGGCTGGCATCACTGGTGAACTCAAGCATCTGCGCTTCGGCCAGCTGCTGTGGCTCAACCTCACCACTGGGATCAACGCCGTTGCGGTAATGCGCGAGTTTCGCCTCATTCAGATCCAGGCCTATCGTCCGGCGCGTGCGACCAAAAGCCACCGCCAGAGGCAAACCGACATACCCCAACCCTACAATTGCAACCGTGTCTTTTTCCATGCCCTGAAAATCCTATCTCTAAAGTCCTAAAAACCAATCACAGGTGACTGCCAGCCCCTGATCGACGGTATGCGTGGGTTGATACCCGAGCAGCTCGCGTGCCCGACTGATATCCGCCTGCGAGTGACGCACGTCCCCTTCCCTGAAACCAGCGTACACCGGCTCAATATCCAGAATAGCTTTATTCTCAGCACCGAGAAGCGCGCGAATGGAATAGAACAATTCGTTCAGCGAAGTGCGCCCCCCTACCGCCACGTTGTAAACTTGATTACACGCATCGGGATGCTCGCTGGTCGCCGCCAGTAAATTAGCCTGTACCGTATTGTCGATGAAGCAAAAATCACGGGACGTTTCACCGTCGCCATTAATCTGTGGTGCAGACTCCTGACACAATGTCTCGAACCAGCGTGGAATAACCGCAGCGTATGCGCCTTGTGGATCTTGCCTGGGTCCGAACACATTGAAATACCGCAGGCCGATACAGTTCATTCCGTACGTTCGTGCAAAGACATCCGCATACAGTTCATTTACGTATTTGGTGACGGCGTAGGGTGATAGCGGCTTGCCTATCAGATCCTCTACTTTGGGCAGCCCGGGGTGATCTCCATACGTTGAGGACGAGGCCGCATAGACGAAACGCTCAACGTTTGCATCGCGGGATGCCACCAACATATTCAGAAAGCCATCGACATTGGCGCGATTGGTCATCAACGGGTCGGCCACCGAACGCGGCACACTTCCCAGTGCCGCCTGATGCAACACATACTTCACACCCTTGGTCGCCTCCTGACAGGCTTCCAGGTCACAAATGTCAGATTCCAAAAAAGTAAAGCTGCGCCACTTCTGTTCGCCGACACTCGCCCGCACATGCTCAAGGTTTGCGCGCGACCCTGTAGCAAAATTGTCGAGCCCTACAACCTCCTGATTAAGTGTCAGCAATTTTTCTATCAGATGAGATCCGATAAACCCTGCAGCGCCCGTCACCAGCCATCGAGATGACCGCTGCAAAAGCTCTGGTTCTAACGCCTCAAAGGCAGACTTGGACAATGTGTGACCCCTTACTACAATTCCCTGATTGAGCACGCCTATTATTGTGCGGCGTATCCCAGTTATCCTCTGATAGGATTTACTCTAATGGAGCAGCAGTATAGTGTTTCTCTCCCAGCGTCGCTATCGCGGAACGTGACTTGGCACACGATTTGATGAGTTTAGAATTGGAGACAGAAACGACAGTCCTCAGCAACATAGGCTCATACAGCTACGGCACAGCTCTGCTCGCCTATTCCATGTTGGTCTTGCTGGTTCTTATCGTGCGTCGAAACAGCCCGCTGGGTAACCCTCTACTGGTGGCCAGTTCGCTCACGGCACTGTGGGCCGGGGTGGTTACAGCCTCAACACTACTCGCCGAGCCAAAAGTTTTGCTCATGCAAGTAACGGAGATCGCTCGCAATGCGGCATGGCTGTTCGTTCTTCTGAAACTTATTGGTATTCGTGTTCAGGGCACAGATCACATTCTGGCGACCAACCGCTGGGTTCCCTGGTTTATACTCTGCTTTTCACTGGTGTTAGTGGCTCTGCCCGGCGCAGAGCTTTTGACAGCGTATGCACCCGCCCTATACACCCTGTCCCTGAACCTGAGTTTCAGTACCTGGATCGCCATGTCCGTGGTAGGGATGCTGCTACTTGAGCAGTTTTTCCGCAACAGCAGTGAGGGGGAACTCTGGGCGACGAAACACCTTTGCCTGGGCCTGGGAATCCTGTTCGCCTTCGATTTCTTTATGTATGCAGAGGCGCTGCTGTTTCGCCAGCTGGATAGCAACTCATGGCAGGCACGAGGTATTGTTTCTGCGATGGCGGCCATCCTGATGGCTATCAGTATCAGTCGTACGGATCGCAGTGATGCCCCCGAGAACGCACCAGGCATTCACCTCTCCCGGCACGTCGCATTCCATTCACTGACGTTGATGGTGTCGGGTATCTACCTGATAACAATGGCCCTTGCTGCCTACTTCATCCGCTATCTGGGCGGAAGCTGGGGCGGAGTGTTGCAGATTACATTTTTGTGTGCCGCAGGTCTGACACTGATTGTACTGCTGTTTTCCGGACGAATCCGGGCAAGCACCCGAGTTTGGCTGAGCAAAAACTTTTTCAGCTACAAATATGATTATCGCCTGGAGTGGCTGCAGTTCACCGCCACACTGGCCAGCGGCAACAATGATATCCCCGAAAACATCACGCGCGCCGTGGCCCATCTCGTAAAAAGCCCGGCTGGCATACTCTGGAGCAGAACAGACGATGGGCGGTTCAATATCGTCGCCAACTGGGAGATGCCGCTTCCCAACAGCGAGGTCGACCTTGGCGGACTGGCCCTCTGGCTGCAGGAAGAAGGTTGGATTATCGACCTGAGAGAGTGGCGCCAGGTGCCGGACTTGTATCAGGGGCTGCAATTGCCTGCAGAAATTACCGATATTCCTCGCGCATGGCTGATTATCCCTCTATTGTTCGGCGATCGCCTGCAGGGTATTTTGCTGCTGCGTGAGTCCGACTTGCCACAGGAGTTCAATTGGGAAGATCGCGATCTTCTCAAGGTCGCCGGCAAGCAAGCTGGCAGCCACTTGGCACAGTTTCAAGCGGATAAGGCACTGATGGAATCGCGCCAGTTTGAGGCTTTCAATCGCCTTTCCGCCTATGTCATTCACGACTTGAAAAATATTCTGGCACAGCTCTCGCTGATGGTATCCAACGCGCAGAAGCACAAGCACAATCCAGAGTTTATAGATGACATGGTCAGCACCGTCAGCAATACTGTGACGCGGATGAGCAAGCTGATGGCTCAATTACGCAGCGGAGCGGGACAAACTGAGCAACATGAGTTTGACCTTGCCGATCTGTTGGACGTAGTTGTCACGGAGGGCCGACACAGAGATCCCGCTCCCAGCCTTGAGCTGAACGATTGCAAGTTTTCCTTAACCTGTGATCGCGATCGGCTGCAAACCGTCTTTGGACACCTCGTTCAGAATGCCCAGGAAGCCACTGACAAAAGTGGCGAGGTCAAGGTTCGTCTGTTGCGTGAGCGTGGCGGCGCAGTCGTAGAAGTTGAAGACACCGGCATTGGTATGGATGAGGATTTTGTGCGGCACCGCCTGTTCAAACCCTTTGATTCCACCAAGGGCTTGACGGGTATGGGCATTGGCGCTTTTGAAAGCCGCGACTTCATCCACAGTCTGGGCGGCAGTATAAAGGTACAGAGCACACTGGGGAGCGGTTCGATATTCCGTGTATTTATACCCTGCACGGAAGTAACCGCAGATGGAAACGAAAATACACCAGACAAGGTAACTATCTCGTGAAAAACGACAAGAAGCATCTTTTGGTAGTGGAAGATGACAAGGGACTGCAAAGTCAGTTGCGCTGGGCTTTTGACGATTTCGAAGTCACCTTGACGGGAGACCGCACCGAGGCAATCAATCAGTTACGCAGAATACAGCCCGGAGTTGTATTACTGGATTTGGGCTTGCCACCCGATCCAGGTGGCGTAACGGAAGGGCTGGCTACGCTAAGTGAGATACTCTCTCTGGCACCCGAGACCAAGGTGATTATTGTCACCGGCGATAACGACAGAGCGAACGCGGTAAAAGCCATTGCCATGGGTGCCTACGACTTTCACCAGAAGCCTGCCGACCCTGAATTACTGGCGCTGCTCGTGAGCCGTGCCTACCATGTATACCAACTTGAGATTGAAAATCGCAGGCTGCAGCAGCACGATCAGAATATGCCGCTCAAAGGTATTATCACGGCGAGCCCGCAGATGCTCAAAGTGTGTCGCACTATAGAGAAAATTGCACCGTCTGATATCACCACGCTACTGCTGGGAGCCAGCGGTACAGGGAAGGAGCGTTGCGCCCAGGCCTTGCACGATTTGAGCACGCGAGCGAAGGGACCGATGGTTGCCATCAACTGTGCTGCGATACCAGACAACCTGCTTGAGAGTGAGCTGTTTGGCTATGAGAAAGGCGCTTTCACCGGGGCGGCAAAACAAACACCTGGCAAGATTGAATACGCTGATGGAGGCACCCTATTTCTGGACGAGATAGGCGATCTGCCCATGGAATTGCAAGCCAAGCTACTGCGCTTCTTGCAAGAACGTGTCGTCGAGCGGATAGGCGGACGCAAGGAAATTCCTGTTGATGTACGAATTCTGTGTGCAACACACCAGGATATTCACTCCCTGATTTCGAAAGGCTTGTTTCGAGAAGACCTTTACTACCGGATCAGCGAGATCGTTCTAGAAATACCGCCGCTGAAAGACCGGGAGAGCGACATCCTCGTACTGGCAAAATCTTTCCTGAATGTGTGGAGCAAAGAGTACGGAAAATCGGCCATGAACTTTTCAGCCGAAGCCATTGCGGCGATGGAAGCCTTCGACTGGCCGGGCAACGTCCGCGAACTGGAAAGCCGCGTGAAACGGGCGGTAATTATGGCCGACAGCAATATGATCAGACCCGAAGATCTGCAGTTAGCCGAGGCGGTTTTGGAGCCCACACCGCTCAACTTGAAAGAAGTGCGCGATGAAGCAGAACGCAAGGCGATAATTCGCGCGATGAACCACAGCAACCAGAATATAACCGACGCTGCCAATGCCCTGGGTGTTACCAGACCGACGCTGTACAAATTGCTGGAGCGGTTAGGCCTGAAAGTGTGAGAGAAACTGGAATCTAAGGTTAGCGGCAACAGCCGCTAACCTCACTGCGCTTTCAACTCTTCAAGAAGTGCCTGGGCTGCTGGCTTCTCTGAGAATTCTTCATCCCTGTTAAGCAACGAATTCAACGCCACGATTGCGCCGGTGGTATCACCCTCTGCCGCCCTTATCCTCGCTTCGTGGAATCGAATATCGGGGCTTTTGGGTGAGTCAGCAAGAGCGCGATCTATACTGCGCCTGGCGTCGACAATATTGCCGTTCTCAAGTTGGGCCAGAGCAAGCGTATCCAGCACAGAGCTTGAATCCGGAGCAAGCGACACCGCCCGTTCAGCATGGGACAGCGCCTGTTTGGGATCATCTTTCAGCAGATACCACGCCAAATTGTTAAGCGCGACTATGTTGTCCGGCTCCCGCTTGAGTATCTCACGACACTGCAACATAACGTCCTGTACACGGTCTTCTCGGCCGTAGATTTCCGATAATTTCCCTCTCGCCGTTACGTCATCCGGATTCTGTGCAACCCAGCCTTCAAGTTGTGAGATAGCACCATCCATATCACCGGACGATTGCTTTAGCGTAGCCAGCGCAATCACATTGCTTGTCGTAGGCTCGCGCTCAAAGAGGCCTTCCAACAGTTCTTTCGCTCGCTTGTTGTCCCCCTCCTTGTGTGCGTAGGCAATTTCCAGCCGGATCACTTCAGAATTATCCGGCGCTTTCTTTTTGAGTTCATCCAGTTTCTTTTGAAATTCGGGAATATCATCATCCAGCAATGCGATGCGCGCCGTCGCTATCTTCGCTCCAAAATGGTTGGGGTTCAGTCGCAAAGTACTGTTGAGCTCGGCCACCATTTTCTCTTTTTCACCCAGACCAGCGTAAGCTCTTGATTTCATAAAGTGGTAATTCGCCACGTTCTGCTTTTTTTCTATCAGCGTACCGATTGTTCCAACAGCCTGATTAAAACGCCCCGTCTCCAACTCAAAGGTCGCAATAGTTTCCAGAGCATCCGGGTGTTCTTTCTGTTCTTCGGAGAGCGCTTCAAACAGAGGGATTGCTTTCTCCAGCTCGCCAGTAGTAATGAAATACCTCGCTTTCACCAGACGGGGCTCCATCGAGCGTGGATACTCGACCAAGGTTTCATCGAGAAAGGCCAGCATTTCTTCATTGCGGCCCTCCATCGCGTAGGTAGAAGCAAGCTTCATACGCGTATCCATATTCGCCGGGTTTTGCTCCAGAACCTGGTTGTAATAGCTCCGCGCCGTTTCATAATCGCTATCTACCAGGGCATATTCGGCCAGACTATTACCCGCGATAGGATGACCGGGCTTGAGTTCAAGCGCCTTGGCAAAAGCATCTTTCGCCTGATCGGGCTGATCATTGGCGATATATGTGCGTGCTAGCAGCACGTACGACTTGGGAGTTGCATTGCGCTCGGTATACTCTTGTGCCGACTGAATAGCCTTATCCATGTCCTGTTTACTGAGGTAATACATGATGATGAGATTATCGGCATTATCGTATTGGGGGTCTTCTGCCAAAATTCCCTGCAGGGTCTCAATCCCTAACTCCTCTGAGCCCGCTGCAAGATAGGCTGCGCCCAATCGCGCCTTCGCCTCATTGGATTCAGGCTGCAATTCCACTATTTTTGCCAACAATGCGATGCCTGCATCATTATTGCCCTGAGCCAGACGCGCATTTGCCAAAAGATTCATGGCCTCCTGGTCACCTTCGTTCGCGTTGACAACGGGAAGCAGCAACCTTTCCGCACCGCGATAATTTTTCTTGCGCAATTCCAGTTTTGCAGCCAGTTTGGCACCGTCTGCACTTTCCGGCCTTGTCACCAGATACTGACTGATCAGCGTCATAGCCTTGTTGGTACGCCCCTTGTCAGCTTCTATTGCCGCAAGGTAGTACAGTGATTCCGGATAGTTGTCCGGATACTGCGAGGCAATTTCAAGCGCCTCCACAGCTTCAGCTACTTTCTTCGACTGTATATAGACCAGACCTTTGGCAAACTGCACTCCGGGGTGCTCCTTGGCCGCCGGGTAGTTTCTCTCCAGACGATTCAAGTCCCGCTCGGCTTCTTCAAATTCCCCCATATCGATACGCACCAAGGCTCGATTCAACAAGGGTTCGAACTTGTTCTTGGTCAGATTGATAGCTTTGGAGTACGCTTGCCTGGCTTTTTTGGAATCGCCCTTCGCACGTTCAATATCTCCCAGTAACGTCCACGCTTGAGCGTATTCTTCATCTGCTTCGAAAACCTGTCTCAACTGCGCACGCGCTTCATCGGGATTCCCCCTCACCATCGCGACTCTCGCCGCCACCACTTTTGCGTAGATTGAATTTGGTTCGTTTTCCATGGCAGCATCGACGAGTTCAAATGCCGCTTCCGACTCCTGATTATAGAGCTTGGAAAGACCCTGAGCGGCCAGCAGCGTCGAGCGACTCTCTGCATCCAACCCATCGAGTGACAATTCATCGAGACGGTCATACTCGCGCAAATTCAGTAACACCTGAGACAAGACGGGCACGACTACCGTTGGATCCATGCCGGATGAAAGTGCTCTGGATAGCTCTTTATCTGCGTCCGCATAGAGCGCTTCCTGAAAGTAGATGGTGCCAAGTGTTGCACGCGCCCGAGCATTGCCGGTGTCTTTTCGCAGCGAATTTTTCAGTTCGATAATAGCCTCTTGGTACTTCCCCTCTTTTATAAAATTGTCGGCGCTATTGAGGTGCTCCTCACTGCTCATATCGTCGCCACACCCCAGCAGCAAGCAACTTACAAAAAACAGCACGGGGAGGGTACGTAATAGTGTTTTCATTCTACCTACTCACTAATTTATTCGAATTCGAAAAGGGGTCGGGACCCGTCGACAGCGGCGTCACTCGTCATGCTTTCGGATACAGTACTTTGAAAAACATCGCCAGATCATTATCCATAAACTCAACCACACAGCAAAGGGGAAAGGTATAGCTAATGCGAGAAAAGGCGTCCCCCGATGAAAAGCAGTCTATATGAATTGTATTCGTGAAGTGGCTCCAGCCGAGAAATGTATGACGTATTAGAGCTCATGGGATGCGAGTTTTGTGATACGCATCCAAAAATAGCGCGCTACTCGGCGTTGATGAGTTGGTCAGACTGCGATTTGAAGTTTGTTGCGAGGCTCAAGGTGGGCGACAGACAGGTAGTGTTCCAACCCGGAAAAAATGCCCTGCGCACAATGCGGTACTTGTCGGTGAATCTGAAACTTAACGCCCAGCGCAGAATGGCAACGGCGATAGAAGCGAGCATTGGCAAGTGAACTCAAAACCATCGCGTTGTCGTACCCGCTATCACGTGAGGCGTCAACCAGGTGGTTATTAAACTCCCGAAACATGCCCAGCGTGCGCATGACAGGGTTTATTGCGAATCGCTCCCACATACAGCACTGCTCTTTTTCGAGTCCCAACTGCTCCACCTGACTGGTCAGTGTGATATGTGAAGATATTCGGACACCTCCCACACAGCGATCACCGTCCAGCGCCACCATAATATCGGAGTGCTTGTCCTGCTCGTCTTCAGACCCGTCGAACCCGGAGAGCCCCAGCTCAGAGCGGTAACACTGCTCGCGCAACCGGTAATACTGGTCCAGTAATTGCGCGTCTCGGGTTATTTTGAACTCAAGTGACACAACGGCGACCCTCCACTTCCTTTTTGGGGTGGCGTATGGTGTCCCCTAACGGACCCGAAAAGGCCAGGAACAGCATATAATCCGCCATCAAAATACAATTATTAATAGAGTAAATAGCTATCGCTATTTTTAAACCTTCTGGAATAGGGCCAGAGCAAAAACTTATTGTATGGCCAAAGTGTGAAAATTACGACACTTTTGAAAAATAAACACCTCTTTTAGGGGAGTTTATATATTTACATTTACCCACAAGCAGGGTAGGGAATATTATTTGAATACCCTCCTGTTGGTGCCATACGCCCTCTACCCCCCCCAAACGGGCAATATGCAGCGCACCCGCGTTCGCGTTGCACAGGGTCGGGAGGCGGCCACATTAGAGTACCAACGCGGCCTATCCCACCGGACTTCAGCACCCTATAAACTCTGCTCTTGGGAAAATGGCGGAATGCGTTATTATCGAGGCCGTTAATGTGCATCACACTGAAATTAGCCACTGTTTAGTACTACTGTGAGAATGACTCTAAAAGAAACGTTTGTAGCGATGCTGGTCCGCCGCGCTGGCCTGATAACGGCGGGTAGCATCATAGTGCTCCTCGCGCTCGGGTTTGGTGTAAGCCGGCTTCAGCTGGAGTCAGGTATCAAAGTCTTTTTTAATGAAAACGACCCTAACTTACTGGCGCAGGAGCAGATCGAACGCACCTACGGCAGAGAAGATAACATCCTGTTTGTTATCGAGGCGCTCGGGGGTGATATTTTCTCGCCAGCCAATCTCATCTCCTTACAGAACATCACGGAACAATCCTGGCTCATACCAAACTCAAGGCGCGTCGATTCACTCAACAATTATCTCTATCCGGTGGTAGCGGGTGATGATATACGTATCGGGCCGCTCATTGAGGACGCATCAACACTGTCGGCGAGCGAAATCGCCCAGGTCCGGGAAATTGCCCTGTCCCAACAACCGCTGACGGGTCGAATCCTATCTCAAAATGGCAGTGTCACAGCCGTCAACGTGAGCCTGAACCTTGGAATGCCAGACACTGATAAAGCCACCGCAATAGCGGAATCAGTCGAGTATGCCCGCAATATCCGGGATCTGGCAGCACAGGACAACCCGCAGTTAAAAATCCACCTCGCCGGCTGGGCCCTGACTGAACAGACACTTGCGGAGGTAACCCAGGCCGACTCTGTAAGCCTGATGCCGATTATGTTCGTGATCGTGCTACTGCTGCTGGCCCTGCTACTGCGGTCAGTGGCTGCATCACTGTGCACAGTGATAGCGATAATTTTCAGCGTTCTGGTCGGCATGGGGTATGCGGGCTGGGCCGGTATAGGGATCAACAGCGTTAACGTCTCCGCTCCAACCATCATTATGACGCTCGCTATTGCCGATTGCGTCCACGTCCTCAATGCGTTTCTGGCCAGCTTGCGCGCTGGGGAAAACAAGGTGTCTGCTGTAACCTCAAGCCTGCAACAAACCCTGTACCCGGTCGTGCTCACCAGTATCACGACAGCGCTGGGCTTTATCAGTATGAATTTCAGCGATTCACCACCTTTTCGGGAACTGGGCACTATCTCCGCGATTGGCGTGCTGGGGGCGCTGTGGGTGACGTTAACCATTCTTCCTGGATTGATGCTTATCCTGCCATTCAAAGCCGGCTCGGGCGCAACCGGCAAGGGCCTGCCCATAATGCGACTAGCCCGGTTCGTTACCAGCCATCACACACCAATTTTCTGGAGCTCGCTTGCCCTGTCCACGCTGGCAATCAGCTTTATACCCAGACTGGAGTTGAACGACGATCCGACAACCTACTTCTCTGCCAATATTCCGCTCACCGCTGCCATCGGGGTTGTTGAAGAAAAGTTGTCAGGGAACCAGTCTCTGCACTATTCCATCGCTGCTGATGGCGACAAGGGCGTCGCAGACCCTGAGTTCCTGGCGTCTGTTTCCAGCTTTGCTGACTGGTTGAGAGCACAGCCTGAGGTGGTCAATGTGGAAGTTTTCACCGATACACTGAAACGCCTCAATCAGGTTCTGCATGAAGATGACCCCGCATGGCATCAACTGCCAGACACATCAGCAATGGCATCCCAGTACCTCCTTCTATACGAAATTTCGATCCCTTACGGATTGGATGTCACCCATCAGGTAAACGCTGAAAAAACCGCGCTGAAGGTCTCCGCTGTACTCAAGAACCAGAAATCGCAGGGCCTGATTGAATTTGAAGAGCGCGCACGGCAGTGGATGGAGGAAAACACACCGGGTATCGCCGCACGTGGGGCCGGGCAATCCTTGAGCTTTGCGCGTATTGGCATGCGTAACATCGAAAGCATGCTCGGCGGATCCCTGTTCGCCATTGTGGTGATCTCGGCTTGTATGATTATCGCCTTTCGCTCACTGAAATTTGGCTTGTTGAGTTTTCTACCCAACCTCTTCCCTGCTCTCGTCATACTGGGAATCTGGAGCGCAGTCGCCGGAGAGATCAATATGGCGGCATCTGTCGTCTTCAGCCTGACACTTGGCATCGTGGTCGATGACAGCACGCATTTCCTGGTCAAATACCGGGAAGCACGTGTACTTAAACAAATGTCTGCAAAGCAGGCAATACACCACACATTCGCCACTGTCGGCAACGCGCTGGTATCCACCTCAATCGTATTGGCCGCCGGCTTTTTAGTTCTCGTCAATTCAGATTTTGCAGTTAATTCAACCTCCGGGCTGCTTGTAGCCCTGACAATAGTAGCCGCTATTGTGCTGGATCTCCTGTTCTTGCCGGCACTGCTGATCAAGATTGATCGTTGGTTGATCCGCCCCCTGCCAGATAATCGACACACGGAACGTTCAGATGCATAAGTTAAGCTGCAAGACTCCTTCAACCCGTGTTTTCCCAACACACAGGTACATACCTGCGATCTTAATGTTGTGGCTGTGCACTCTTCCTGGCAGCCCCGCTGCGCTGGCAAGTGCCGACGAGGATAAAGGCCAGGCAATCGCCGTCGAAGCAGACCGGCGCGATAACGGCTTCGGAGATACCGCTGTCGATTTGACCATGTTGATAGCGTCTTCTGCAGAGAATGTCACCACCCGTGAAATGCGCCAGATGGTGTTGGAAGTAGAAGACGACGGGGACAAAAGTATTATGGTCTTCGATCGCCCAAGAGACTTGAAAGGTACAGCAATTCTGACCTTTACCCACAAGTTCGAAAATGATGAGCAATGGTTATACTTGCCCGCACTGAAACGCGTCAAACGAATATCCTCGGCTGACAAATCGGGGCCGTTTATGGGCAGTGAATTCGCGTATGAAGACCTGTCTTCGCAAGAAGTGGAGAAGTATAGTTACCGATACCTGCGAGACGAGGTGATGAATGGCGAACCCTGCTTTGTGGTGGAGCGTATTCCCACCGATAAAAACTCGGGGTATACACGCCAGATAACCTGGGTTGACCAATCGGAGTACCGTCTGCAACGCGTGGATTACTATGACCGCAAAAACACCCTGCTCAAATCCATGAATCCTGTTGATTATCAGCAATACCTCAATCAATACTGGCGGCCAGCACAAATGATCATGACCAATCATCAGACGGGTAAGAGCACGACGCTACAGTTCGGCAACTATCAATTCAGGTCTGGCCTGCGAGACTCGGATTTCACTCGAAGCGCTATTTCGCGCATACGTTAGCACACGGACAATTTTCGAGGATTCTCAGTGGTACGTTCGGCGCTACCGGTAGCTATAGCTTTATCGATTCTGTCAGGCATAGAGCATGCTGTGGGCGACACCGCAACGCCACCGGCTACTGTTTTTTCCAATACGAATTCCGATGACGAATCCAGACNCGCAATAGATTGGGGCGAATGGTCGGGCTACCTGAGTGTCGATGCCCGCCTGTTTCCAAAATCGCCGGAATTCCGCGACCAGAAGGACCAGGACTTTTCGCTGGCATTTAAACCTGAGTACTATGTTGACTGGGACAACGGCGACCAGCAGTTCGCATTCAGTCCCTTTTTTCGCTACGACACAGCGGACGACCAGAGGACACATGCCGATATCAGGGAACTGTACTGGCAGATTGAGCACAACCGCTGGGTTGGAAAAATCGGACTGGACGTTGTTTTCTGGGGAGTCACAGAGTCCCAACACCTGGTGGATATCATTAACCAGACAGATCTCGTTGAGAACATAGACGGCGAGGAAAAGCTCGGGCAGCCGATGTTGAACCTGGATTACTTCAGTGACTGGGGTAACTGGCAGCTCTACGTCCTACCCTACTTTCGCGAAAGAACCTTCCCGGGCAAGCACGGCCGATTGCGAACAGACCCTGAAGTCGATACACGCGATCCCCAATATGAATCCGGCTCAAAGGAAAAACACATCGACATCGCCCTCCGCTGGAGCCATAACATTGGTGACTGGGACATCGGGCTGGCACATTTCTCAGGCACAAGCCGCGAGCCCTACCTGAATCCGACCGCATTGCAGAACGACCTGAAACTACTCCCCTACTATGCCCAGATAGACCAGACCAGCCTGGACGCTCAAGCCACAAAAGGCGTCTGGCTGTGGAAACTCGAAGCGATTTATAACCAGAATACTATTGAAGATTATTATGCCTATGTCGGCGGTTTCGAAAGAACCAGTTTTGGCGTCGCCGCATCGCCCGTCGATTTGGGTGTATTGCTGGAATACCATTACGATGAACGAGGCGACGAAGCTACCAACGGCCTACAGAGCGATATCTACCTTGGGCTACGGTTAACCGCCAATGACCTTGCCAGCACCATGGTACTGGCGGGGTTGCTTTATGACACGGATACCCAGGCCGTATTCGGCAATGTTGAGGCATCGCGCCGCCTCGGCGAACACTGGGTTGTGGCACTCGAGCTGCGATTCACCACCAATACAGACCAAAAGGACGACCTCTATTTCTTCCGGTCGGACGATTATCTGGGCATAGAACTCACTCGGTACTTTTAGCGAGCATATACCAACGCCGCCCCCTCGGGCCCGCAGAATACAACGCGATTGCGCTTTAATGACTTTTGCACAAGCAAAAAAAACCGCACTCTAGAGTGCGGTCTTTGTTGCGCTGCCGAAACTATCCGGCAGTCTGGATGTGACTCTACTTCTTGTTACGTCGCGTAGCGCGCGCACCCAGCAGCAAACCAGTTCCCATCAGGAGCAGAGAGCTCGGTACCGGTACCACTCGGAACAAATCCGTAGAAGTGGTGGTGTTGAAGGCGAGCGTATAGTTACCTGAAGACAGGCCCGAGATGTCAATTTTGTAGCTACCACTGCCAGCTACGATATTAGCAACACCGTCACTGGACGAGGTATTGTTAAGTGACAGAGCTGTCTCTGTGGCAGTACAGACGAGGCCTAAGGCACAGTTGGTTACAGTGTTGGTGCCGGTAGGTGCCCAGGACGCAATCAGCACGCCGTCTTTCTGTAACAGCAATGTCGCTCCTGAGGCCGCTTGAGCAATACCCAGATCACCCTCTGTTACCTCGGTGTGAACATTGATATCCGCATCAAACGCCACGCTGAGCGTTCCACTGTTGCCGGTAAATGTCAGCGCCAGTTTGGTGTTTGAACCCGCGTTGGTATTAGATTGGGCGCTGGCACCAAGATCCAGATTGCTCTCGGAGATCGAAGTCACATGAGTGAATGCATCGCCTGTCAACGCGGCTGAAATAACTTCAGCTTCCGCGTTAGAGTAGTCCCCGGCTGTACCGAACACGGTGTAGTCACCCTCACCACGAATGCCAGCGGTGGCAGGCGGAGCATTTTGCACCTTACCGCTCAGGGTGGGAGGCGCAATGGAGCAGGAGGTAAACACACCAAAGCTTCCAGCGCAGCTCGCTGCTCCACTGGTATTGTCATCTACACCATTGAGAATGGCATCCTGGTTAGCGCTGAAGGTATAGAGCCCCGCACTACCGCCGGTAGCGTTGAATGTGACGCCCAAATTATCAACATTCAGGTAACTCAGACCATAGACATCAGCCGACGCCTGGCCGCTCAAACCGAGCCCCAGTGCCGCGCTGAATACAACCGCTAATTTCCTTTTACTGAATTTCATGTCGAGCTCCTAAAGTGTTAACTGTGCCTGCTGTTCACCAACCAGCGTTTTCTCACTGATTTTTGAATCCTTCTGAATGTAATTTAGCAAAGTGCGTGCCAATTATATTTTTCTCTTTTAAAACAACTAGTTAAAAAATTTAAGCGACTTTGAAAGTGGTAATCATCGTCCAGTTGTAAAAAAAGCTGACACGCGGTATTTGTCAAACGAATTTCGCCCGATTGTACCGCTCACGGGCACCCAAAAAACAGGAACCAGGTCTCATTTTTGAACGCCGTACAGCGCAAATCCCATCGCGCCGCCACCGGTTCTCAGCTGGCACCCACTGCATGCTAGCCACCTTTACCTGTTTTGGACAGCAACTGCCTGGCCGCAGTGACTGTTTCTTCGCTATCGGCACCTTCTATCACCAGTTCCAGATACGGTCTGGCAGCGTCGATTTTACCAATATCTAGCAACAAACGGCCTAGGTCCAGCTTTAGTTGCATGTTATCCGGATACAGTGCGACCGCCTTGCGCAAGGTTTGCTCTCCCTTTGCCTTGTTGCCGTTCGCCACCAGCACTGTGCCATAGGTAGAGAGCATATAGGGGTCTTCGGGAGCCAGTTTGTTACCCTGTGAGGCGTACTCCAGCGCTTGCTCTGGGTCTGTTTCACGCGTTAGCCATGCCAGGTTATTTAGGGCCAGAACCGACTGCGGATGAACTCTGAGCAACCGCTGGTAAACGCCGATAGCCTTATCCTCCTCGTTGCGCGCGAGATAGCTCTGCCCCAGTACAGCCATCAGGCTCCTGCTGCGGACAAAGTTCTCAGATCCGGCCTCCAAAATAGCCAGCGCGTCATCCGTTCTACCGAGGCTGTTCAGAGTGGTATAAAGCAGCATCACAGTATCCGGGGTGGGTTGCAGTGCCAGCGACTTCTGCAATGCCTGCTCAGCGGCCTCGACATTCCCTGCTCGGGCGTTCAACCAGCCCTGCATATACCAGACATCTGCACGATCTTCCGGCATTTCCGACTGCAGTTGCTCCATCTCCTCAAACGCGGTGTCCATATCGCCCGACTGGGCTGTCACCCTGATGATAGAAAGCCGCGCCGGCATATACCGGGGTTTGAGTTCGCGAGCGACGGCTAAATATTGCAACGCCTCTTCCAGATCGTCTGATTTCGCCAGGGAGTCGGCGTAGTAAAAATTTGCCAGCACCGAGTCTGGCGAAAGCTCAACCCACTTCTCCCACACCTTGGCCGCACCTTCAGCATTGCCGAGATTCATCAGCGACTTTCCGCGCAACTCCATCAGTGAAGGCTGCTCCCTGATGGTCTCCTCGCTCAGGTTTTCTGTCAGCACTGACAGCTGCTCATACCGTCCATTGTCAAAGTAGAGCTTTGCCAGGCGAGCTTGTATCTCCAGGTTTTTGGGGTGCGTGTTCTGCAACTCAACGAGCAGCTTCTCGGCTTCCTGGAAATCTCTGGTGGCAACAATTATCTCAACCTGAACCCCAATTGCCTCCAGGTCATCCGGGTTCTCCTTTAAATAGGCCGCCAACAGCGCCTCGGCCCGCGCCTCTTCGCCTGTTCGCATGTATATTTTCGCCAGGTTCTTCACGGCAGAGGGATCCAGTGGCGAAATGAGTAAGGACTTTTCCAGATACGCCTTTCCCCGACGCCAATCACCACCATAGAGGTAGATCGCTGCCAGCATGTTCAGCGGATCTACGCGGTCTGGATACTGTTGCTGTAAATTCTCCGCGATCGTGACAGCCTCTTTCAACCGACCCTGTTCAAGCGCGGCACCGGCCGAAATCAGCACCTTGGAGAACTCTTCTTCCGACACCCGCAGCTCTGCTGCTGCGATAATCTCTTCAACAAAGTCTCCGCGCATGGTCCTTGCAAGGCTCAACATACTCTGTACAGACATATTTTGTGGCGATAACTCAGACAAGCGCTGCAGGTAGTCAATCGCCTCATCCCCCTTGCCTTCCATCATCGCAATTGTGCCGAGCATGCCCAGCGCCATTGTATCTTCCTCCTGCTGCTCCAGCAGTTTACCCAGCGTCTCTTTGGCGGCGCCGAGATCCTGCTGCTGGATACTCAGAGAGGCAAACATGCGGGCGACTTCAACAGAGTTCGGAATGTCGTAATAGAGCTGGTTCGCGATCAGTTGGGCCTGTTCCAGCTTGCCCTCTGCCATGTAGCTGGCAACCAGATACAATTTGGCGAGGGGGTCCTCGGGGTTGCCGGCAACAGCGATCTCCAGCACCTCTGATGCAACCGCAAAATTCTCCTGTTCAAACTCGATATAACCTTTTACAAAATTGACGTAGGGGTGCTCTTTAAAGCCGCCGTCGTTCAAAGTCTTTATATCGGCCTTGGCCGCATCAAAATCGCCGAGCTGTGCCTCAACCAATGCGCGCCTGGCCAATAACAGAGACTCATAATTGCGATTCGCAACGGCTTTATCATAGGCATCCTTCGCGGCGGCAAGCTCACCGTCGACGACCAGCAGATCCCCCTTCAGCGCCCATGCTTCCGCCGAGTTCGGATCAATTTCCAGCGCGTCATTGGTCAACGTCATCGCCGTCTCACGCCGGCCCACCTGCGCCTCGTAGCTGGCCCGCGCCAGTATTGCAATAACCGAGGACTCGTTGAACTTGAGCGCCTTCGCAATTTCAGCATCTGCCAGCCTGAACTGCTGCTTTTGAATCAACGCATGGGCACGGTAGCCATGGATATCGGCCAGAGCGGGATCAGCGACCTTTTTGGGCAACTTTTCCGACTTCTCCAATAATCTGTCGAAGTCTCCCTGCATATAGACGGCTTTAAGCTGCAGCAGAATCACATCTCGCGAGAGCATTCCGAGCTCCTCGGCGCGACGGGCTTCTTTTTCGGCCGTGGCCGCCTCCCCGGTAGCCAACGCCACATTCGCCAATTCATAGCGAGCCTCGGCATTGTGGGGATCCTTACTCGCAGCATTTTTCAACTCAATAGTTGCCGCGTCGAACTCCCCCGCTTCGATATGACTGCGCGCCTTGACGATATGCTCATTCGGCGTCAAATCCTTTGCACAAGAGACCACCAGGCAAGAAGCCGCCAGAATAGTTGCCCCAATCGCCAAAAATTTCGCTAGTTGCCTGTTCATATTCCCTGATTGCTCCACTCAAAAAGTATCGATGAAATTATTGGCTGTCTCCACGGGCATTCCATGTTCCCGCTGTCCTTAGACCTACCACTGTACTGCGAATCATGCCGCGCCGCTGGAGCCACTCCCCAGACGGCGAGCTGGCACGCCTCCCCAATGTTCGCCCGGGCCGATGTGTGTGCCCTTTTTAACCACTGCGCCAGCAGACACAATGGCGCCATCGCCGACAGTTACACCCGACATGATGATAGCGTGCGCACCAACTGTCACATTATTGCCCAGCACGATACGTTCCAGAGAGAAATGATGCCCCTCTATAGCGTGTGAGTACAGGGTCGCACCATGGCCGATGATGGTGTTGTCGCCCAATTCTGTGAGTGGCGGGTCCAGTATCGTACCCGGACTGAAGCTGTTGGAGCCAATTTTGGTGCCCAGCAACACATATACCAACGTTTTTAGCGGGACCGGGAGAAACTCAGTGCGAATCAATGTATTAAATAGCATCAGGTAGAACAGTATATTTACCTGGGCGGAAAACTCTGCGCTGGAGCCGGGTTCAATATAGCCTTCTTGCAGCGGGTAAAAGCGCAGGAAAAGCCGATAGATCACAAAAGCCCAGCTGTAAACCAGCAGGACCAGCAACATGACATACACGACACCGTAAAAATCGCCCAGCCACGCCTTGCTTGCCAGGAGGTTGGTGGACAGTACCGCCAGCAGTACGATCGCCGTCAGCAGCAGCATGAAAAAACCAATCTGACCCGTTGTGATTTTACGCATACATTGCACCTTTACAATCTGCCGACCGACTGAGATTGCACACCTATCTTATTGATTAACTAGTAGATTTTAGTTTATACGCTACGCAAGCCAAGCTTGCAATTATGGTCGCAACAACTGTCGGCACATTGCCCGGCTTGCTGCGCTACTACACCGGCCTATTCGTCTCGTTGCGCAACACAGCAACACCACTTATCTCGTTGATGGCATCGGTAAAGTTGTCCGGGGCGCTGTAACCTGCGAGGCGTTCAGCGAGTTTCTGCGCCGCCACAAGACAAGTCGAATCCGCCAACACGCGCTTGATCGCCGTGACCAGCTCGCGGGAATCACATTTTCCAGCGCGCAACAGGTAGCCCGCCCCCACCTTTGCTATCGCATTCATGTTCAAATACTGGTCCAGGTTATTCGCCACCCCAATGACCGGCACACCGTGCTTCAGTGCCTGATGGGTAGTGGGGCTGCCACCGTTGCAAATAACCAGGCTGGCGAGTTTAACTGCCTCCTCGCCGGGCAAATAGGGTGCCATATAGATATTTTTTGGCGCAGTACTGGGCAGGGGCGTACCTGCTGTGGACACCAGCGCGGTGACTCTCATCTCACCGAGCGCAGCGATCAACCGGGGAAGCAGACTCGCATTTCCTGAACTACCCAGCGTCACATACACGATGGGGTCGTCCTGCGGCACATCCTGCCACCAGTCGGGATGGGGATCGGCGGGCGACCAGACAACAGGCCCAATAAACCGGTGACGTGCTGGCAAATTTCGAATCTGGTATAGCTCGGGTATATCAGCATAGAGCGTATAGTCGGCGTGCGTATAAATCCGGCGCAGATCAAAACCCAGACTCGGCAGGCCGTAACGACGCCGCAGACGGTGCATTGGCAGGCAGTGCAACGCGAACGCAAAGGGTCGCGCCAGAGAAAACACCCCCTGGCCGATGGTGGTCCCGAGAATCCTGGTCAAGGGCAAATCGGGGACGGTATAGTCCTGTTGGCTATAGGGTGACCAGTAGGCATTACTGAGGGCTACATAGGGTGTCGCTGTCAGGGTTGCACTCACCGCCAGCGAAAGTCGAAAGTCGCCGACAATGATATCCGGTTTCACCTCAGCGATAAGCTCAAGATCCTCCTCCACGTAGCGACTCAACGTGGGGAGGTCATAGACAGGACTCCCGGATGCCAGAGCCTGCATGAACTGCTGCGGAGAGATGGAGTGTATCTCGTGCTCTGTCAGGGGCAGCTCGCCCATCAATTCCCGGTAGCGCGGATGATGTGCCAGATGCACCTCGAACTGCTGCGGGTCCAACGATCTGGCCAGCGTGACCGGGCGCGCAACATGCGCAAGGGTTACAGCCTCGGCAACAAACAGGATGCGTATTCTGCGCGCACTCGTTGTATGTTCAGCCATGCACTATCAGCTGGGCGTATCGACTAGCATGGATTCCAGAGGCGGGCGCACTGAGCGGGATTGCGGAGCTGGGCCATAACCTATTCTTCCCATATAGACCCTCTGGCGAGGATCCTGCACCGGACCAACCAAGTGGCTCAACTCACCCGCCAGTTTTTCGGCCAACGCCTGTTCGGCCGCCACAGATGTAAAAGTTCGCGCCTGTGCAACATAGCGAGAGAAGATGAGGGGGGTGACTTCAGGTTGCAATTGCAGCCCCAGCCGGGTGGCCTCCAGCCAGAAACGCTGTGTGGCGCCCCCACCGGCCAGATAATCCTCGACAGTCAGCAAGGGTTTGTCCGCCACAATGACAAAGTGCGCCGCACAACCCAGCGCAGTGCGCCAATCCATCTGCAACCGGGGCAGCCAGGTACCAGCAAAAAAGCGGTTCATGAAACGCACGCGTCCCCAGCTTTTAAGTGCCCAGCGCATTATCTTGCGAGTCGGCAGATCCAGCCCCAACGCACCTTCAGGTAAATGGTGTTCGCTGAACTGCACACCCCACTCGATATTTTGTCGGTGAACCTCATAGGCCTCTGGCGTGGAAAGCCTGATATGGGCGTTGTGAAAAAGCAGCTTGGCTACCTGCCGACGCCCCTGCGCGCCATCAATCCAGCGCACGCTAAACCCCTCCCCCACTGCTTGCTCAAGCGCCTGCAGTTGGTGGGCGGTCAATGATCGCGTGGAAAAGGGTTTACGCTGCGTTACCCGAGAAGTAATAAATGGCTGCAGCGGATCGGGCTCTACCCCCGCATCGGCCAGCAGCCTGACATCGATCACCGGAGCCTCTTCAGGAGAGTCCGGGCGCAGCACACACTCTGCACTCATACCTTCGGCCGATGCGGCTATGCGCAGTGTTTCAAGCAACGCGCCCAGCGCAATCTGACTGGATGTGCCGTCGAGATCGTAGACACACCATTCCCGGGTATCCCTGCCATTAATCACCACATGGTGGTCATCAACAATATCGAACTGCCAGGGCTGCTCATTGTCACCGCTGGGCGCCCAGCGAGCGAGATCAAGAATACGTTCTATCGGCCGCGCTCGAGACACACCATCGACCACCGGGCCAGACATGCCGGAGCTGATCTTTTTGCGGGCAATTTTCAGGCCCAGCTTTTGTATCGGATTCGCATTTCCCCAGGGGCGCCACGTGGTCACCAGCCGGTTGCGGTAGGCATCAAAATGTATGCCCCGAGGTGCAGCCGGAACCCCGCCCCGCGCGAGCAGGATTTTCAGCGCGTACGTTCCGGCAAAACCGGCACATAATTCACAGGCCATCGGCGTGGAAGGCCCCTTCCCTGCTTCCAGATCAACCCTACTGTCATCGGCCAGGTAGGCCAGTTGCTGAGGTCTGGGGGCCAAGCCCAGCATAAACCGCAACGCCTGCTCCTCGCGGGGCTGACCTTCGAGCAAAAAATACTTTTCAAAGCTCATCTGTCCTGGAAAGAAGCACAGCAGTGCTGCGCCCATACCCAGGGGGGCCGCAGTAATAGCCGGAATACCCTTCTCGTAACAGGCGGCAAAGACCGCCCGTCGGATATCAAGTGCAAAAAAATCGAGGGAATCGACATAGAGATCGACCCCGTCCAGAAAAGCATCCAGATTGTCGACATTTATTCCCGCGGGGAACTGCTCAATCTTGAGATCCGGGTTGACCCCGCGTGCCATCTCAACCATTACCTCAAGTTTGTTGCGACCGAGGTGTGCGGTACTGGCTCCGGCCTGACGATTGAAGTTGGCAAGTTCGAACTGGTCAAAATCGGCGAGACTGAACTGCCCTATACCGAGCCGCGTCAGTGTCAGCAGGTGACTGCCGCCGACCCCGCCCATGCCCGCAATGGCGATGCGCTTGTTGCGCAGCACCTCTTGCTCCGTCTCAGTCACCCAACCAAGATTGCGGGAAAAGGCTTCGTGGTAATCAAAGGACATTCAGAGCCTCACAATCCTGTGCGCCTGTGCGTAAGTACTGCCGCCGGGCACTCCCATCTTACAAGGTGGTGGTGCGGCTCATCGTACCGCATCTTATGCAGCGCCCGATGCAATGACAAGTACTCATCACAATTACCCGACAATGCAGGACAAAGCGCCAGGGCAGCGCCCTAAACAGCAAACTGTGGCTGGAAGTACGGTGCCAACAACGCCGGTTCATGTGTGCGCCGGGGTTTGTCGTTAGCCTTCTCAACCGGGTTGTTAGCGCGGAATGACCCGGAGTGGGCAAAATCGGTGAGAATCGCATCGTAAAACTCTTTGTAATCACTCTCCAACGTACTCACCCCCTCCCGGGTCTCCCAATAGAATGGCGAGCGTGTCCCGTGATATTCAATCTTTTGTCCAGCGGGACGCGCGAGCAGGCCAGAGCGCCTGAGCAACCGGGGTAGAAACGGCTCCATCATCGCAAAACAGTTGGGCCGACCGATCAATTCGCTCAGGGCAAGTGCCGAGAGAATAGTGGCCATCGCGACCAGCGGGAAGGTACGCTGCTCCCGTGTACTGAATTCCAGCGCCGAGATTTCCCCGAACCGTGACTCATGCTCGCCTGGCCGGCGGCGAAAGGCGCCGTCGACGCCCAGGCGGGAAAACTCGCAGAGCGTGTCCCGCCGGCCATCGAACGACCGGATAACCTCCTGATCAATAGCCTCGGCACAATACTTCTCCATCGGCATCAAGCACTGCTCATCGGCCTTGACCAATCTCGCACAACCGGCCGGCATACCCGAGGCTTTGTGAACTACGAGACTGTGCACTGCATGGGTATCAAACTCGTCTGTCTCCATTTTGTTCGGGCAGGCGTCAGCGGGTTCATAGTGAAACTCTTCGCAGTACACCCGATACCGCACCTTGTACACGCTCTCCAGCTGCGCGGGGGTCGTCGCCTGTTCGATACTGAAGTAGCGCTGAAACTCTTCAACCAGGGATACGCTCTTTTGCTCCATAAGAATCATCCCCCTGCCACCGTTAACCAAAAGTGGTTCACTGCACCCGCCAGTATCACTGAGACCACAGCGCCAATCCAATGATGAGTATAGTCACTGCTCACTCTGTTCTGCTCCCTATATAGGCAATCAAGCTATCCATAGCATCCTCTATAATCTGAAATACCCGCGCAAACCCTTCGGCGCTGCCAAAATAGGGATCGGGCACTTCTACCATAGGCTGCCAGGCTTGGTGACTCAGCAAAAACGACAGTTTGTCGTGGTGCTCGATCGGACACAGTTTTCGAAGGTCCCGCATATTCGTTTCATCCATCGCAAAAACAAAATCGCTGCGCTGTAACTCGCGCTCTGTTACACGGCGCGCTTTGATCCCTGTCAGGTCGATGCCCCGGACCGCTGCGACTTTTTGCGCCCGCTGATCCGGCCGACAACCCGGCATTGAACAGCGGGTGCCCGCAGAACTCACTTCAACCGTTTTGCGCAGCTCAGATTGCTGCAAATAATGTCGAAGCAAACCTTCAGCCATCGGCGATCGACAAATATTCTCCGTACAGACCAACAATATGCGGGTCTTGCGCTGAAACAGATTCAAGCAAAAGCCTCCGAGGGAAGCGGCATACAGTGCCGCACGATAATACGCAGCACATGCTACCAGAGAATCAATTCAGGCTGCAGCTCTGACGTCAGCCACGGTAAATAGTGTGCGCTGCTCGAAGGTGTCCAGCCGGGTTTCGCGCAAACGGAACAACAACACAAGGTACTCAAGGTGCCACCGAATCCACACCAGACAGCAGGGGTTTGATGTACTTCGCCGGAATGGCATAGGTAATACCTGACGGACTGGCCAACATCGTCTCCTTGGTCTCCTTCACAACGACGCTGTTTATCACCCCGATCACCCGGCCACTGGACAGATCAAATACCGGGCTGCCGCTATTCCCGGGGTAGGCCGTGGCATCCAACTGAAAGGCGTCAAAGCCACTGCGCATGCGCTTTATTTTTATCGAGTTCAATCTGTCTGAGTTCGCCGATGGGTGAGCCGCGGGCGTGATCGCCGAAACAATACCGCGATGCGTCACCGGATAAAGCCCCAGCGCCATGCCGAGCGGAAAACCGGTAAAAGCGATATCCTGGCCCGCCCGCACCGCATCTGAATTTCCCAGCTGCAAAGCAGGCAGTTTTGCCCCCTGAATCTGCAGCAACACCAGGTCGTGCTCCTCGTCTTCACGCACCACTCGTGCCGGGTGTGCCGTGGCATCCACGCCACGACCAGTGAATACCGCCAAACTCTGGTTGTTATCCGTATCCAGCGGCAAAGCCGTGACATGTGCGTTGGTGATGATATGACGCCCATCGCCCACCACAAAGCCTGTCGCGAGGTATACCACGCGCTCACCCTTGACGTTCGGTTGGCGCGGGGGGTAGGACGTACCCACCCCGACCACGCTCGGGGCTATTTTCTCGATCAGATCAGGCAGCCCCGAGGACCAGGCCGCCGCCGCGAACATTACCGAGATCAGGGTACACACTTGCAGGAGTGCAATCCGGGTCTTCATGCACAATTACTCACAGTTCGTTATTGTTTCCATTGTCCCAGCTCCGTATTCATCGCACAATCTACGCCGGGCCAGAAATGATTCGGGCTACAATAGCATCCCTGCACCAACGAGCCACAAGTAAATAACCACAATACAATGCCAGACCTGATTCACCAGTGTATCGCCAAAAGTGCGCAGGCCTCGCCGCACGCTCCCGCCCTGTTGTTCAAAGACAAGTGTTTTAGCTATGCGCAACTGCAACATCAGGTGGCGCGCTTTGCCGATGGGTTGCTGGGGTTGGGAATAGCACCGGGCGAACGGGTAGCGGTCTACCTGCCCAAACAACCGGAAGCGGTGTTCGGGATGTTTGGCGCAGCAGCGGCCGGAGGGTGTTTCGTGCCGGTGAACCCGCTACTGAAGCCACGCCAGCTGTTGCACATCCTGCCACATTGCAATGTGCGGGTGCTGGTCACCTCTATCCCCCGTCTGGAATTGCTGGCGGATGTCGTCAGGGCATGCCCTGATCTGCATACTATTATTGTAGTGGAAGACCGAGTGCCGGACACGGCACCCGATATCCCGCAAAAACTGTTCAGTTTTGCTGAGTTTTGCGGTGCCCCGGACAGTGGCCGAACGCCACACCGGCGTATCGATACCGACATGACAGCCATCCTCTACACCTCGGGCAGCACCGGTAACCCCAAGGGCGTGGTACTGTCACACCGCAATATGGTGGCCGGCGCACGCAGTGTCGCCAGCTATCTGAACAACGTACCAGATGACCGTATATTGGCTGTGTTGCCCCTTAGCTTTGACGCTGGACTCAGCCAACTCACCACCGCATTTACCGTCGGCGCCTCCGCAGTACTAATGGATTACTTACTGCCGCGCGATGTGGTGCGCGCTGTCGCACGCTATGGCATCACAGGCCTGGCAGCTGTGCCGCCGTTATGGAATCAATTGAAGAACCTGGACTGGCCGCCCGAGACCGTCGCCTCGCTGCGCTATATCACCAATACGGGCGGGGCCATGCCGGTGCCAACCACACTCGCCTTGCAGCAGTTGCTGCCCCAGACACTGATTTATCTTATGTATGGCCTCACCGAGTCATTTCGATCGACCTATCTACCGCCGGATCAGGTCAGTGTGCGTCCGGAGTCAATAGGCAAGGCCATACCGAATGCAGACGTTCTGGTAATTAATGAAGAAGGCCGAGAGTGCGCGCCGAACGAACCCGGAGAACTGGTGCATCGGGGTGCGCTGGTCAGCCTGGGGTACTGGAACGACCCGGAGAAAACGGCCGAACGATTCAAGCCCTGCCCGACACAACCCACTGAAATACCGAACCCCGAACTCGCGGTCTGGTCAGGCGACCAGGTGATGCGGGACGAGGAAGGGTATCTGTATTTCATCAGCCGCAAGGATGAAATGATCAAAACCTCCGGCTATCGCGTCAGCCCCACAGAGGTGGAAGAAAGCGCCTATGCCTCGGGCCTGGTAAACGCCGTTGCCGCGGTGGGGTTGCCTCATGCCTCGCTGGGGCAAGCCATTCTACTCATCGTTACCCCGGGCGCCGAAACCACCGCCAGCCAGGACATCGAGCAAGAAGTAATGGCACACTGCCGCAAGGAACTACCCAACTTTATGGTACCCAGTATTATCGTCGTGCGCAGCGCATTACCGCTCAATCAGAATGGCAAAATTGACCGGCGCCTGCTCGCCGAGGAGTATCGCGATATTTTTCAGGTGGCCGCAACATGAGCGACTCAGCAAGTGCCCCGAAGATGCCGCAACATGCGCGAATGAGCCAATTTGATGTGGTCGACAACTGCCTGCAGATCGGTGGCCTGCCGCTTCCCGAACTGGCCAGGAACATCGGCAGGACACCATTCTACGCTTACGACAGCAAAGTGATGGACGCCCAGGTAACGGCACTGCGTACCGCCCTGCCCCCCGAGATTCACCTGCACTATGCGATGAAGGCCAATCCGATGCCGGAGGTGGTTCGACACCTGGCATCGATTACCGACGGTCTGGACGTCGCCTCTGCTGGAGAACTGCGTGTCGCACTGCAAACCGGAGTCAACCCAGCCTGCATCAGTTTCGCCGGACCCGGGAAGTCCGCGCAAGACCTGACGGCAGCTGTGACCAGCGGCGTCATTATCAACATGGAATCCGTCGGTGAGATGCAGCGTATCGCCGCACTGGCAGACAGCACCGGTACGCGCCCCAAAGTGGCCATTCGCGTCAATCCGGACTTCGAACTCAAGTCGGCGGGGATGAAAATGGGCAGTGGCCCCAAACCCTTTGGTGTAGATGCAGAGCAAGTGCCTGCCATGCTTGAGGAAATGGCCTCCCTGCCACTGGAATTCATGGGTTTTCACATATTTAGCGGCTCACAGAACCTGCGGGAACAGGCCATCATCGAGGCTCAGACGAAGACCTTTGAACTCGCCTTTCGCCTCAGTCAGTCTGCCCCCTGCCCGGTCCGCTGGCTGAACATTGGCGGAGGGCTTGGCATCCCCTATTTCCCCGGTGAGCAACGCCTGGACCTGAACCCCATCGCCAGCAACCTGGCAGAGCTGGTTGAAGCCGCGAAGGTGCAGCTGCCGGGAGTAGAGATCGTTATGGAACTGGGTCGCTATCTCACGGCGGAGGCGGGGATCTACGTCTGTGAGATCGTGGACAAGAAAGTGTCCCGCGGAGAGACTTTCCTGGTCACCAATGGCGGCCTGCATCACCACCTCGCCGTGTCCGGCAATTTTGGACAGGTCATTCGCAAGAATTACCCCGTGTGCCTTGGCAACCGCGTAGAAGGGGACACACCTGAGGAGGTCAACGTCGTGGGGCCGCTGTGTACGCCATTGGATATACTCGGACACCGAGTCACATTACCCGCCGCCGCGCCGGGGGACCTGATTGTAATTTTTCAATCCGGCGCCTATGGCCTGACCGCCAGCCCTCTGGATTTTCTCAGCCACCCACACCCTGCGGAGGTTCTGCTCTGACCGCTAGCGCCGCTGCGACACATGACACACGCCATGCCATTACCTGTTGTTTTTATTAGATTTTTTTCCAAGACAGGCTAAACTCTTAAGGCTCTTTGGGATCGCGCTGTCACCCCCGTGTCATATCGCATTGATAAGGTGGGGACTAAGTTCACATTTTTCACAAGAATCCAAGCAACCATAAAAAACCCGTGCTATTTTTGTTTACTCCACAGGTTCACTTGTGGACAAGTATCGCAACTAGCTGTGCATAAGTACCAGCCATTCATGCGACTGGCACTGGCAGCGAAGTATCAAATAATGAATCGGAGACAATTCGCCCCCGATGATGCATCACCCTTGCGGGTTATCACTAGGCGAGATCTGCGATTAGAGCAGTAGAAAGGATTGGAGAATGGCTACGGTCAGGGTATTCAACCACCACGTTCATACATCATTTTATTGGCTAGCCCTGGTAGATGCAGCGCTGTTTGTGCTGGCTTTGTATGCTGGTACCTACATCCACAGCCTTGTTGCAATGCAACCTGGCAGTTTCCAGGCCATGATACCGGAAATTCCCAACCGCGCGCTGATCTACGCGGTGATTGCCGTGGTCTGCCTGTTTGCCATGGGCCTGTATGAACCTCGTATGCGCGAGGGCAGATCAGGCGTATTGGTGCGCACTCTGGGCGGATTTGCCACAGCCAGTCTATTCACTGCCGGTGTGTTCACGCTCCTGCCAGACGTTCAACAATGGCGCGGCATACTCTTATACACAGTGCTGCTGTCTTTCAGCGCCAACCTTATCAGCCGTATTGTGTTCATAAACCTGACGGATCTGGAACAGTTCAAAAGCCGTGTGTTGGTGTATGGCTCGGGCTCAGCCGCATCTACAATCACCAGCGCCATGCGGCGCAAGACGGATCGCCAGGGTTTTACCATTGTCGGCTTTGTCAGAGTTGAAGACGAGGATCCCAAGGTCACCGGAGAGCGCGTGATCAACCTGCGCCAACCGCTCGCTGAGTATGCCAAGCAGACAGAGATCGACCAGATCGTCGTTGCGCTGGACAATAAACGCGACCAAACACCTACTGATGAGCTGTTCAAATGCCGCCTGCAAGGTATTAAGGTCATGAACCTGGTGAACTTTTTTGAACGTGAAGCAGGCAAAATCCTGGTGGACTTTGCAAGCCCAGGTTGGATGACGCTGACAGAAGATCTCCGCAGCAGCGCCTCCAATAGCCTGACGAAACGCTGTTTTGATATTTTCGCCAGTTTTATTCTCCTGATGTCTACCTGGCCTATTATGCTGGTGACTGCGTTGGCCATCTGGATAGAGGACGGCTTTAAAGCTCCCATCTTTTTCAGCCAGCAGCGCGTCGGCCTCAATGGCAAAGCCTTCCAGGTGCTCAAGTTCCGAAGCATGAGTATCGACGCTGAAGGCGATGGCAAAGCGCGTTGGGCTACCTTGAATGACAGCCGGGTAACCAAAGTCGGCGCCTTCATTCGCCGCACTCGTATCGACGAACTGCCACAGATATTTAACGTGCTCTCTGGCGAGATGGCTTTTATCGGCCCGCGCCCGGAACGGCCCGAGTTCGTACAACAGTTGGCAGAGCGAATCCCCTATTACAACTCCCGACATGCCGTTAAGCCCGGCATCACCGGATGGGCACAACTGTGTTATCCCTACGGCGCCTCAGAAAATGATGCCAGGCAGAAACTGCAGTTCGATCTGTACTACGTAAAAAACCAAAGCCTGTTTCTAGATTTGATGGTTACACTCAGCACCGTCGAGGTCGTTCTCTTCGGAAAAGGTGCCCGTTAGAGCATACCCGTCTGGCTTGACACATCGGGTGACCCAAATGTGTCAGGATATTTTACACTCCCCTATTGTTGGCGCCGAATTCTGACGCTAACATCCCGCAAGCGCTTATTGTACTAAGTACTAGCCAAATAGGCGCGAAATTTGCATATCAATTGCACTTTCTATCTCAGCGGGCTAGAGGATTGTTATTGTAATGGATGTGGTACTCATCATCCTCGGGCTCTCGGGTTTGGGCGCCGTAGCGGTATCTACGTATGTATTTACTGTGGCGGCCAGAACGTATGTGTCCGATGACCATGAAAACCGTCGCGGAAACGCAGACAAAAGGCATCCCCGCGAGCGAGTTGCCCGCAATCCCGGCGACCGGCGAAGCGGCCGACCTGTAACATTTCCCCTCACCGTCAACAGTATCCTGATTGCCAACGACCGCCGCACTCGCCCGGACAGGCGGGCGACAGGCTGACCTCGCCCCACCTTGCGCCTTTGCTTACTTGGTAATGCTGCGCTAGATCTGTGATTGCACCGCTAATCCAATTCATGCTATTTTCCGCGCAAGTGCTTGTTTTTATATAATAATCTACCCACCTTAATGTCGTCATGTGAATGGGGCAAGTAAACAGGCGATACCCCAGCGGTTGGTTGGGCAGACCGGGATGTAACTAATGGCAATAATCGAGACCGGTTCCACGCCAGGCATTGCAGGGGTGAGGAATCCAGGCCCATGACGATCGCTGGCAAAATTAATGCCCTGGTGATATCCACAGCGGTTGCAGCCGGCTGCATTCTCATCGCCACAGTGTTCCAGCGCGAGTACTCCTCGACCCGTGAGCGGGTCATCGAACAATCGATCAACCTGGTACAGAGTCAGCCGCAGTTACAGGTAGCAATCTACCTCAAGGACAACACCGAGTTACAGGCGACACTGCAGGACATACTCGGGGCGTCACCCACGATCCTGTATGCCATTGCCCGCGATCAGGTTGGCCTTGAGCTTGACCGTGTGCAAGCAGCGGCCGGCACTACGGATTACGCCTTTGCGCCATTCGATGAAATTCGCGGCAACACCTCCATATTGGAGGTCAATATCAGGCCGCGGACAAACGGTTCCGCCGGGTCTGAGTCGGCATTTTTGTCAGCGCTGCCTGGAAGCGGGCTCATCTGGGATCTGACTGTTCCTGTGTTATCGGTCATCAATCCACTGCACGAAAATGTGGGTCGAGAGGCGCTGGGTGCTGCTCTGGCAGAATCACGCACAGCGAGCAGCTTGTATGTCGTGGGGTATATTCAGCTGGGAATCAGTCGCTCGATGGTGCTGCAACAAGTCCTTCCAAACATGCTGACAGTGGTGGGATTGGCGATAGGTTTCATCCTGCTGTGCAGTGTTTCCAGCAGACGCATAGCACGCCGCATTACCGCGCCCTTTGCCATGATAAAACGCATGGCGGACGATATTTCATCTGGCACCGCAGTGCAGCAGCGAGGGCTGGCGGACAGCGGTGAATTCAAGGAAGTGGTGGTGCTGCTCAACACCATCATCGGGGGGCTAAACACCTACAAAACACGGATGGATGTCGATCATCAGCTGCTCAGTATGAAGGTAGAGGAGCGCACCTCGCAACTGTCAAAACGTAATGAGGAGTTGAGTCAGGCGGTAAAACAGGTCACCGAAACCAAAGATCGCCTGCGTAAACTGGCCTATTACGACAGCCTTACCGGACTGCCAAACCGCCGCCTGTTCACTGAACAGCTGGATCTGCTGTTGCGCTTGGCCAAGCGAAACAAGGAAATGCTGGCACTGCTTTTCCTCGACCTGGATAACTTCAAGCGTATCAATGATTCACTCGGACACAGTTCTGGCGATTTATTGCTGCGTGAGGTTGCTAAACGGCTGTCCAAATGCGTTCGGGAGAGCGACGTTATTGCCCACTATGTGGAGCCGAGCTCACAGATCGATGTCTCCCGCCTCGGCGGCGATGAATTTACCGTTGTTCTCAATCAACTCGACAATGCCGATTCCGCGGCGATGGTCGCACAGCGCCTGCTCAATATGCTGTCGCAGCCAGTTACCATTGAAGGGCATGAACTTGTTGTTACCCCCAGCATCGGTATCGCCATAGCCAGTGCCGACGCAGCCGACACAGAAACAGTCGAAGGACTGTTGAAAGCGGCGGATACCGCCATGTACCACGCCAAATCCTCCGGCAAGAATAAATTCATGTTCTACAGCAGCGACATGGATGCCACCGGTGTGGAACGACTGGAATTGGAAAACGCCCTGCGCAAGGCTTTGGAAAACAATGGCCTGGAGCTACATTACCAGGCACAGGTAGACACGCTGACCGGCATGGTGACGGGTGCCGAGGCCCTGATGCGCTGGCCCCATGAAGAACTCGGCATGGTGCCGCCCTTCAAATTCATCCCGTTGGCGGAAGAGATGGGGCTGATCGGCGCGCTGGGTGAATGGGGCCTGGAAGAGGCCTGCCGGCAAATGGTGGAATTGCAGTCTTCGGGTCTGGAACTGCCAAAAGTCTCGGTCAACGTCTCTGCACTGCAGTTCAACCAGAGTTTCATCACCCGTGTATCAGAGGTTCTGACGACTAGCGGACTGCGCCCCAGGCGCCTGCAACTTGAACTCACGGAAGGCATTATGATGGACAACAAGGAGGACACCATTCGCGCCTTGGCCCATCTCAAAGACCTGGGTGTGCAACTCTCCATCGATGATTTTGGTACCGGTTACTCCTCCTTGAGTTATCTCAGTCGATTCCCGCTGGACGAACTGAAGATCGACCGCAGTTTCGTGATTGATTTTGACAAGAGCGAAAACGACGCCAGCCTGGTGATAGCCATTATCGCCATGGCCAGAAGTATGCGATTGAAGCTGGTGGCTGAAGGCGTGGAAACACAGGAGCAATACCACTTCCTGCGCAACAACGGCGCGAGCGTTATCCAGGGATATCTGTTCAGTAAACCGGTACCACTGGAGGAACTCAAAACCATGCTGGTTCCCGGCTATTTCAAGGCACAAATCGCTCAACTAAACGCTGACTGAACCCGCCCACCACAGGTCCTGTTCTGCCATTTCCCGTCACTTGCGATCGAATGTTCCGCCAGATGGGTAGCGCTGGGGTATACTGCGCCGCGATGAACAATGCCCAGCAGATCCTACAATCAGTCTTTGGTTACGAATCCTTTCGCGAGCCGCAGGACGCCATCATCCAGACTGTCATCGCCGGAGGTGATGCGCTGGTACTGATGCCCACTGGCGGCGGGAAATCCCTCTGCTACCAAATTCCCGCGCTCGCCAGACCCGGTTGCGGCATCGTCATCTCCCCTCTGATCGCACTGATGCAGGATCAGGTCAGTGCGATGCGACAACTGGGGGTGCGGGCGAGTTACCTGAACTCAACACTGGACGCCGATGAAGCGCGTACCGTGGAGCGGGAGTTGCGCAGCGGCGAACTCGATCTCCTTTACATCGCACCGGAGCGCCTGACACAGCCACGCTGTTTGGCTATGCTGGAGCAGGCAGACATTGCGCTGTTTGCGATTGATGAGGCGCACTGTGTGTCACAGTGGGGGCACGATTTTCGTGCCGACTACCTGCAACTGACGCTGTTGCACGAGCGCTTCCCGGATATCCCGCGTATAGCACTCACTGCGACTGCAGATGAACGCACCCGCACCGAGATTATCCAACGCCTGGATCTGGCGCAAGCGGAACAATTTATAGCGGGCTTTGATCGCCCCAATATCCGCTAC
Organism: Halioglobus japonicus; assembly: GCA_902705825.1. Taxonomy (GTDB): domain Bacteria; phylum Pseudomonadota; class Gammaproteobacteria; order Pseudomonadales; family Halieaceae; genus Marimicrobium. The sequence continues at coordinate 152,986 of CACSIL010000051.1, forward strand.
CGCATCGCTTTAAAAAACAACCCTCGCGCACAACTCCTGCATTTTTTAAAGGACGAACATGCGCAGGACGCCGGTATCGTCTACTGTCTCTCCCGCAAGAAAACGGAGGAAATCTCGCTGTGGCTGCAGGGGCAGGGATTCAACGCCCTGCCTTACCATGCCGGCCTGCCCTCCTCCCTGCGAGCCGATCACCAGGCGCGCTTTCTGCGCGAAGAAGGCGTCATTGTCGTCGCCACCATTGCCTTCGGAATGGGTATAGACAAGCCGGATGTACGATTTGTAGCTCATCTGGATATGCCGAAAACCGTGGAGTCCTACTACCAGGAGACCGGGCGCGCCGGACGCGACGGCGAACCGGCCGATGCCTGGATGATTTACGGTTTGCAGGACGTGATCAAGTTGCGACAGATGATGGCCAACTCCGATGGCAGCGAGGAGCACAAGCGGGCGGAACAGCACCGGTTGAACGCGATGCTGGGGCTGTGTGAAATCACCACCTGTCGGCGCCAAAGCTTGTTGAACTACTTTGGCGATACGCTGCATCAACCCTGTGGCAACTGCGACACCTGTCTGGAGCCGGTGGACACCTGGGATGGTACAGAAGCAGCCCGCAAGGCACTGAGTACAGTCTATCGAACAGGCCAGCGTTTTGGCGTCAACCACCTTATCGACGTACTGCGCGGTGCAGACAGTGACAAGATCAAGCAGTTTGATCACCAACAGCTATCGACCTATGGCCTGGGCAAAGAGCTCGACAACACACAGTGGCGCTCGGTGTTCAGGCAGTTGGTAGCACGCGCCTACCTGAGCGTGGATATCGCACAGTTTGGCGCTTTGCGGCTGGAGGAAAAATGTCGCCCGCTGCTGCGTGGTGAGCAGGACATTCAACTGCGCCGCGACACTGGCGTCACACCCACCCGGCAACAGACCAAAACGGCACTGCCGGCCGATATCGATGTTGGCTTGTGGGAGGCGTTGCGCGAATGCAGGCGCGAACTGGCTGAGGAACAGGGCGTTCCTCCCTATGTCATTTTCCATGATCGCAGCCTGAAGGAAATGTGTGTGGTATTGCCGCGAACGCCAGAGGAGTTTGGGTACATCACCGGGGTGGGCGAAAGGAAGCTGGACAAATACGGGGCGGCATTTTTACGCGCCATCAACGAATATCTGTGATCTGCGTGCCGCCTAAGGTTTGACCCGCGCTTGCTAACCGCGTAATTTCAATGCCTCAATAACTGAGAGGTATCCCTGTGAGCAAAAAAATTCCCCGCTCGAATGACGACGACTACGGCCTGGACATCATCCGGGAGCGTCAGGCTTTTATTGAAGAAAATACGCCGGCAAAACTGGATCACACCAAACAGTTTTCCTTCGAACCCGGCGAGATGTCCGGCAATATTGAAAACCTCTTCGGCGTGGCGCAGGTACCTATTGGACTGGCCGGTCCGCTGCTGATAAACGGTGAACACGCCAAGGGCGAATTCTTCGTGCCCATGGCCACTGTCGAGGGCACGATGCTGGCCAGCTACAACCGTGGCATGCGTGTTATCAGGGAAAGTGGTGGCGTGATCACCACTGTCTCAGGCGATGCAATGCAACGCGCGCCTGTTTTCGTTTTTCCCAGCGCCAGGGAGGCTCGGGATTTCGGCCTCTGGCTGGATGAACACTTTGAACAGATCAAAGCGACAGCGGAGTCCACAACATCGGTGGGCAAGCTGAATGAAATCGAGCACTACCACGCGCACAATATGGTCTTTACGCGCTTCGATTACAGCACCGGCGATGCCGCCGGACAGAATATGACGAGCAAGGCCACCTTCTTCGCCTGCGAGTGGATCAACAAGGAATTCAAGGGAATATCGCACTATCTGCTGTCGGGTAATTTCGATACCGAGAAAAAAACCTCGTCCGTCAATATGCTCAAAGGGCGCGGCAGACGTGTCACCGCCGAGATCACTATCCCGCGCGATGTGATGATCAAAAACCTGCGGATATCACCGGAGCAAATGCACTATGGCCAGGGCATCAGCACGCTCAGCGCCTTTCTGTCCAGTTCCTCCAACAACGCCGCCCACCCGGCGAATGGCCTGGCGGCACTGTATCTGGCAACCGGACAGGATATCGCCAATATCGGCGAGTCCAACCAGTGCACCACCTACAATAAAGTGACCCGCGATGGCGACTACTACTTTTCCATTACACTGCCGGCGCTGATTCTGGCCACCTACGGCGGCGGCACAGCCCTGCCGACGCAGCGCGAATGCCTGCAAATTATGGACTGTTTCGGCCCCGGCAAAGTCATGAAACTCGCAGAGATTGCCGCGTCGCTGGCACTTGCAGGCGAACTCTCGCTGGGGGCAGCGGCGAAAATTGACAAAGAGACACGTACCAACGAATGGGTGGATGCCCATGAGCGGCTGGGCCGCAATCGCTGAGTGCTCTGCACCGGACGTAGACAATGAGTCTGAAAATCTCCAATCAGGTTGCTATTCCGCTGTCGGAAATTCAATTTCAGGCGATACGAGCGCAGGGCGCGGGCGGACAAAATGTCAACAAAGTGTCCTCCGCTGTTCACTTGCGCTTTAGTATCAATGCATCTTCCCTTCCCGAAGATTACAAGGAAGGCCTGCATAAAATGCGTGACCAGCGCATTACCGAGGATGGTGTCATCATCATTAAGGCGCAACGGTTTCGCAGTCAGGAAAAGAATCGCGAGGACGCGCTCAATCGACTGGCTGAGTTGGTAAGAGTCGCGGGCACAACGAAAAAAAAGCGCAAGCCCACTAAACCCAGCCGCAATAGCCAGAAAAAACGGATGGACAGCAAAACAAAGCACGGCCAACTGAAATCCCAACGCGGCCGTGTGAAGCTATAAAAATAATGGATTGGGTACCACAGGTACCGGGACATACCTATGCATAACAATGAATCCAACAAGGCTATTGTCACTGGATTTTTCGATGCCCTGAACCGGGGGGATGTGGATTACATCGTCAATACCTACTCGCCCGAGGGCTGCGTACAAACCATGGGACACACCTTGATCTCTGGCGTCTTCAACCGCGACCAGATCGCCGAAAGTGTGCGTGGAATTTTCGATGTATTCCCTCAGGGTTTGAAATTTACCCCTCTGAGCATGATTGCAGAAGCGGACAAGGTCGCCGTAGAAGCAACCAGCGAGGGGCAACATGTCTCTGGCCAGATCTATCACAATGAGTATCACTTTCTATTTGAGTTTCAGGATGGAAAACTCCTCAGGCTTAAGGAGTACATGGATACAGAACGTGTGACGGATGTCCTGTGCGGTGGACAGCGTCCGTTGATTAATAGCTGAAAATAAGAATAGCGACACCCCATACGCGATGAAGCGGGAGAAATGACTATGCACCGACGCGAACTACTCAAAGGCGCTGCCCTGAGCAGCCTGGCCGGCACCCTACTGGCCCCGACAATAACTCTCGCAGCGCAGAATAAAGCCGAAAGCGATGCCGCACAGGCGCTGGTAGAGCTGCAACAGGCACTCGATGAACTGGAGACCGCCTTCGCCAGTCCCCAGTGGAAACTACGTACACCCCAGGATTACGCAGAGGCCCGACGCGTCATGCTGCACGCGCTGATGCATGGACTGCAAAGCTGGCTGGAGGCTGATCCTGCCAGACCATTTTTCACAGCGTTTATAAACCCACACAAGAAACTGCTGGGCGACAACCCCGACGCGCGTTACTACACCGCAGTCATTGACGATCAGCACAGCTACAGAATTCGCGGCAATCTGGCCGGAGCCACCTACACCAGTTTTACCATTGAATTGGGGGCTGGAACAGACGGCGATGGCATAGGTTCCACGCTAAACGACACGCAGTTCACCACAGATGAAAACGGCAACTACGAAATTATTCTCAGTGCGGAGAAGGCCGAGGGAAACTGGCTACCGATGACCAAGGGGGCATCCAGCGTCACCACTCGTCACTATTATGAGCGTGAGAAATCAATTAACAACGACCGGCTTCACCATATCCCGATAGACATCGAGAATCTTGACAAGGTACCGCCAAGAGCATCGCCAAATGATGCTGATATCGCTGCCGGGATTCGTCGCGTCACCACGTTTGTGAAAGGCAATGTCATCACGATGAACAATGACAATAGCCCGTCCTGGGTGTCGCGGGTGCCAAACCAGTTCGTACCACCGAAAAAAGATGACAGTCACGAGGCAATAACCTATGCCGCTCGCGACAATGTCTATGCAATGGCGCCGTTTGTGCTGGCGCCTGATCAGGCGCTGCTGATTCGCGGCCGGTTCCCCGAGTGCCGTTTTTCAAACGTGGTGCTGTTCAACCGCTTTCTGCAGACGCTGGATTATGAAGAACGCAGCATCTCTCTGAACAGGGCACAAACCGTGTTGGATGAGGATGGCAATTTTGAAATGATTCTGGCGCACCGCGATCCGGGTCGCCCGAACTGGCTGGATACCGAAGGCCGACCCTACGGCGTCATGTTCTGGCGGTTTCAGTTACCCCAGGGTGACATCGCACCGCTGGAAACCGAGGTAATCACGCTGTCCTAGTGCCCTGTGTCTAATCACAAGCCTGCCCACGTGTGTCCATCAGCCAGGTGAGGGTATTTTCCAGCAGACGGCGATTCTGCGGTTGCTCAAAGGCTTCCGCCCGATGGCCCATAGCGGCATAAACGCTTTTGCCTTTGCCAATGCAGTTGGTCCAGACAACGGGGTGGTCGCCCATGCGAAGATCTGTTTTCGTACCCATGAAATCAGCCTCCGGGACGTAGGAGGATTCATCCAGCGTAGCCAGAACCGTGAAACCTTCCAGCCGCGGGCTTTGTTCCCAGGAGTACCACTCCTCCTCGTGCTGCCATATATTCGGCAGGTCCTGCAGGGCCGGGTGCTGATGGTTTTCCAGCACGACAGACGCGGTCTGGAACTGCGGGCCCATAATATGCGCCGTGAAGGTCGCTCCGATCAGGTTGTCGCGATACCACTGCCATTCCAGGTGTGAAGAATCGCCCGCAGCGTGAAGACCCAACCAGCCGCCGCCCGCCAACAACCAGGATTGGAAGGCGCTTTCCTGTGCCGCGCTCAGCATGTCGCCGGAGGCATTGAGAAATACCACCACGTCGAACTTCTCCAGATCACGCGCGTTAAACACGGCGCCATTTTCCGTGTGGAACATTCCCCACTTGTGACTGCTGGCAATTGACTGCAGAATTTTCGCACCACCGTCGATGCCCTCGACATGGCGGAAACCGTTGGTTTTGGAGAACACCAGCACAGCGGGCGTTTTGAGGTCGGCAGGAATTGTCGGCGCCACAGTATCGTGACTACTGGTGGGAAATACGAGATTCCAGGCGCCAATTTGCCAGATTGCGATCAGCGATGCAGCAGCGCCGATAACCACGATCGCCAGCACAATCTTCAGAATCTTCAACGGCAGGTTTTTCGCTTTGGACATCGCCCTCTACTCCACTGGACTCTCACCTCTGGCAACCCGCTTGGCAGCAGGGCGCCCATTCTGCACTCTGGCACAGGATATTGCTATTTTGCGCCATCAAACCAGTCGTCAAAGCCCAGCTTGCTCGATGGGCCAATGTGCATCTGCTCCAGCACGCCGTGCCCCACTTTATCTCCACAGGTCGCTTTTACAATCTGTTGAATATGGAGGTTTTCCAATGCCAATGGATCGAGATCGCTGTCTTTCCAGCTTTCGCCCGCGATAGCGAGTTCGCCATGCCACTTGCCGTGCCCCCACTCGGGGTGCTGGTAACCCAGGCCCTTCATTCGGTGCACCAGCACTGGCTCAAGGTGAACTTCCATACTCTCGCCGGAGCGATCTCGCATGGTGACGACAGCCGCACTGGCGCGCCGCGTTCCCGGGATCATCGTCAACTGGTGCTCCACCTCGCCCTTCCATACGCGGGCGTTGGGATCGACTGTACCGGGAATATCATCAACACTCGGATAGTGCGGTAGAAAAACCTGGTCTGTATGCCACTGTCGACCGGCTTCATCCTCAAACCAACCGGCGAGGCTACACTCATTCTCCCAGTTGATGGGCATCCAGTTAAAGTGCACCGCCTGATATTCTGCCAGTGGTGCACCGCCCGTATAGGCATCTCCCACCGGGCGTATCCCCCACGAGCGATCCTTCAAACCATAAGTGGTGCGCCCGTCGACTTTTACTTCCTTGCCGTCATAGCGTATCCAGCCGGCCCAAAAGCCGAACTGATCCAGACGGGTGGCGTCCATCACGATGTGGCGTTCATTGCGCAATGTCTGACGCCCCTCTTCTATACACGCCGTGCGGGGTGTAAACACCAGATCGCACTCGATGCCGGTTTCATTGGCCGCTATGACCAGACGATGGCGCCCCATAGGCTCCAGTATCTGCAAGGCAAAAGGCCCTACCGTTGTATCAGTGGGCTCGTGAGGGGCGCGGCGGGAGCCGTGAAACGCGTATTGATGGCCATCAATCGCGAGGCTCAGGCTACAGTCCAGGATACCGAGGTTGGCATAGCGACACATGCCGATGCCAAAGTAGAAACTGCCATCGCGAGCATGGCCGTTGTACCAGTAACGGTCATAGAAAAACCGATCACTGGATGCGGTATGGAAGACCGGCTCCGGGGTCTGGTGAATGGGGTAATCGTCAAATTTGGATAGCATGGCAGTGGTACTCCCGAACGCATAAGGCAGGCCAGCATGAACTACATTTCATCCGCCAACAAGCCGTGAGCGCAATCACTGCGCACGCGTATACTAAATCAAACCCGAGACTCGATGTTCCCGGCCCCAGAACTCTATGCGGGCCGGCAGTGGTATTCGATTACCGGGTCGGCACGGCTCGTCATCTGCATGAGCGGCTATATTGTCGGGCTGAACATGTGATCATAATGTGGAAAAAGCGCTTGTCGAGGCATGGGCGTTTGCTACTCTAGGCATCCATCTGCGAGAGGCTGAAAAAGACAATGTCCACAAAATATAATATCCACCCGGACTTCGCCCGGTTTCCAGTATTCACATTCAAATTCAGCCCACTCATCGTGGGGCTTATGAATCTGCTGATAAAAGTTACGCGATGGCTGGGCAAGCGGTCTTTCACACTCAACACGCAGGAACACACACTCGTCAGCGCTGATGGCAGCCCATTCAAAGTCATAGTGATGACGCCCCATGATCTACCAAAATCAGCGCCGGTGCTGCTGTACTACCACGGCGGTGGTTTTGCGTTGACCTATGCCAGCAATCATCTGCAGAATTGCGAGCGTTACGCCAACGATGCGCGCTGCATAGTCGTCTTCGTTGACTATCGGCTGGCGCCGAAACACCCTTTTCCCTGCGCATTTGACGATAGCTACGCTGCGCTGGAGTGGGTTGTCAAAGAGAGCGACAAGCTCGGTATTGATCCGTCCCGGATCGCTGTGGGTGGCGATAGCGCCGGCGGCGCATTGGCGGCTGGTGTCGCGCAGAAGGCACGAGATGAGCAACTCGTAACCCTGTGTGGGCAACTGCTGATTTATCCCGTGTTGGACAACAGCTGCTGCACCCCCTCTGCCACGGATTTTGTCGACGTGCCGCTGTGGAATGCCATTTCCAATCGCCGTATGTGGGAGATGTATCTCAGCCAGTATTCCCACCAGGAAACACCGCTCTATGCAGCACCTGGACACGGACAGTTGAGGGATCTTCCGCTGAGCTACGTGGAGACCGCAGAATTCGACCCGTTGCGGGATGAGGGTTTGAATTACATTGCTGCACTACAAGCAGAAAATACTGAAGTCGTCACCAACGAAACCCGGCAAACCGTCCACGGCTACGATGGCAATGCCAAAAGCAGCATAGCCAAGCAATCAATGCTGGAGCGCGTTGAGTTTCTGCAACAGGCATTTGCACCTGTTGCAGATTAGTTTTTATGGATCAGATGGCCGGGGTCGTGATGACCAGGTCATCAATGTTCATCTCAGCCCCATCGATGCCATACCCAGTAACCTCATTTACACTAGCAAACTGGGCCGCACTGAGCTGCGGCGGGTAGACAACACTGAAGCGGACAGCCCGCACTTTGCTGGCCTGATAAAACGCAGGCGTTGCGGCACTCTGTGCAGACACCGCACCAATTCCCGCGGGGTTCAGCACCACCACATGCAGGGTATTGGTTCCAGCTTCCGAGCGCGTGTAGCTCTGAATCTGCAGGTGCTCATTATTACTGGCAGTGACTCCCCTTGGCCATTGTGCTGGCTGCAGGCCGTCGACATCGATCGTGGGGTATTCAAACCGGAATTCGATTGCGCCCAACAGGTTTTGCTCTGTAAACACCACCTGCGGGTCATTGACTGTGTATTTAACCTGATCAGCCGGCCGCAGAAGGCTCAAGGTGTTCAGGCCGCCAGCAGCCATAATGGGGTTGATGGAACCCGGCCCTGGCAGTATGTTTAACGTTTGCGACACCGACGAACCCAGCCCCTGTATCTCCAGCATCGCAGCACCATCTGCCAGATTCGTCGCCAGACCGGAATTGGGGTCGACCAGATCGATCACTGCAAACCAAAAGCCACTGTAGCCGTCTTCTCCCAGCTCAGTGCGGTGGTTCAGATCGCTGGTCTTGTCGACATTGAGCGGAAATACCTCTCTTACCGTCACATCGACCTGGGCACTGCCAACATCCGTCAAAGTGGCGGTCAGGTCGGCAGCGGACAGGTTCACATGCCCCAGTTCTTCATGAGAGCCCAGACCGATAAGAATCGTGCCACCGTTCTGCACAATTTTATTCATAGAGTCACTCACACTGCAGGCCACAAGCCATTGTGACACGATCAAAAGCAGAGCTAGCACGCGGATTGTTTTCATCTGGCCATCCTGACGTCAATGCCGGGTAACTGAGTGGCGGCTACGCCACTCAGAAAAAACCCATCGGGTTGTTATCATAACTCACCAGCAAGTTCTTGGTCTGCTGATAATGTTCCAGCGCCATCTTGTGGGTTTCACGACCGATGCCGGATTTCTTATAGCCACCGAAAGCGGCGTGGGCCGGATACGCGTGGTAGCAATTCATCCACACACGCCCTGCCTTTATGCCACGACCCATGCGGAACGCCCTGTTGGTATCGCGAGTCCATACCCCTGCTCCAAGGCCGTACTCTGTGGCGTTGGCAATGGCCAGCGCCTCGGCTTCGTCCTTGAATGTTGTCACACCCAACGTCGGGCCGAATATCTCCTCCTGAAACACGCGCATATCGTTAGTGCCCTGCAGTAAGGTGGGCTGCACATAAAATCCACCGGCAATATCACTGGCTACGACAGCCTTTTCACCGCCAAGCAAAAATGTCGCTCCATCCGATCGGGCAACCTCCATATACCCCATAATCCTGTCAAATTGTTCGCGCGATACCTGCGCACCCACCATGGTTTCAGTATCCAGTGGATTGCCCTGCTTGATCTTTCCGGCGCGCTCCAGGACGCGCTCGATGAAATCGTCGTAGATACTTTCTTGCACCAGTGCGCGCGAGGGACAGGTACAAACTTCGCCCTGGTTGAAGAAGCCGAGCAGCAATCCCTCAACACATTTGCTGATGAACTCGTCCTCATGTGTCATCACGTCCTCAAAGTAAATATTGGGTGACTTGCCGCCTAACTCTACCGTCGACGGAATCAGGGTTTTGGCGGCGTTGGCAAGGATGAGGTGCCCCACGGCAGTGGACCCGGTAAACGCAATCTTAGCAATACGATTGGAGCTGGCCAGCGCCTGCCCAATCTCCTCGCCATAGCCATTGAGAATATTTATCACACCCGGCGGCACCAGATCAGCGATCATTTCCATCAGCACCAGAATAGAGATCGGTGTCTGTTCCGCAGGCTTCAGTACGATACAATTGCCCCCTGCCAGAGCAGGCGCAAGCTTCCAACCCGCCATTAGAAGCGGGAAATTCCACGGGATGATTTGCCCCACCACACCCAGCGGCTCGTGGAAATGGTAGCTGACTGTATTGCCATCGATATCACTGGCGCTGCCCTCCTGAGCGTGCAGGCATCCGGCAAAATACCGGAAGTGATCCGCCAACAGTGGGATATCGGCGTTCAACGTTTCACGTATCCCCTTGCCGTTCTCCCATGTCTCCACATAGGCTAGCGTCTCCAGATTGGCCTCTATGCGATCGGCAATTTTCAACAGCGTGTTGGAGCGCTCCGCCACCGATGTTTTACCCCAGGCAGGGGCAGCGGCATGGGCGGCATCCAAGGCAAGGTTCAAGTCGGCTGACGAGGAGCGAGCCACCTCGCAAAACACCGCACCGGTGACCGGCGTTACATTCTCAAAGTACTTTCCCTCGACAGGTGCGACCCACTCACCCCCGATAAAATTTTGATACTTGTCGCGAAAGTTAAACAGGGCACCTTCTGACCCGGGCATTGCATACAACATGGGCAACTCCTCTGAAACTGTTTTGGACATTCAATATAGTCCAATCCTTATCAATTTGCAGGCGGACTCCGATGTTAGACAAGCAAGCCGCACAATACGTCTTGCGATTGCTCAGCGAACAGGATCACTTTACGCCTTTTTGCTACTATGTTGTCAAGCGTGTCACGACACCCAGCATGGAAGGGGAAGGGGAAGATAAAGTGAATAGGCTTCTCAAGTTCGCCGCCCTGTCAGTGATTCTTGCCGCTGTATCTGCCGTCATCTGGCAACAGCTCCGAGAGTGGCAGGCTGACAAGGACACATTGGAAGCATCATTTGCACCGCAGGGAAAGCTGCCGGAGGGGGTAACACCCACACACTACAACCTCTTGCTGCGCATAGACCCGGACGAGAGCCATTTTAGCGGCAGTGTTGAAATTGGTGTTGATATCCGGCGCGAGGTCGACGCCATCTGGCTGCACGGCAAGGATATTCAAATACAGGCCGCGGTGCTTGCACACAGTGATGGCACTGTGACTGATTTGAGCTTCAGGGAAATGGGGCACTCAGGGATAGTGCAACTATCTGCTGCCAGCCCAATTGCGGCACAACAGGCCAGCATCAGCATACATTTTGCAGCTGCGTTCAGTGAGAAACTGGATGGGTTGTACATCGTCGAGGACCAGGGTAGAAACTACGCGTTTACCCAGTTCGAGCCCGTGCTCGCCAGGCAGGTCTTTCCACAGTTTGATGAGCCCCGTTTCAAAGTACCGTACGATATCAGCCTGGAGGTGCGCACGGAGCACAGGGCATTTGGGAACACGCCCATCGTCAAAGAAGAAACACTCCAGGATGGGTTCAAACGACTCACACTGAAAACCACACACCCCATGCCCAGCTATTTGCTGGCGTTTGCTGTCGGTGAACTGGATGTTCTGGAATACGCCGCCATCCCACCGAACTCTATTCGTGACTACCCTGTTCCATTGCGAGGCATCGCCACCAGAGGCAAAGGCCAACAGATCCGTTACGCGCTGAAACATATAGCCGAACTGCTGACAACACTGGAGGAGTATTTCGGCACACCCTACCCCTATGCCAAACTGGATATTGTTGCAGTACCCGACTTTGCCTGGGGAGCAATGGAAAATGTGGGATTAATGACCTACAGAGAGTCCATACTATTGCTGAACGACGCTCCCTCTGCCAGCCAGCAGCGGCGCCTCATGACAGTACATGCACACGAACTCGCGCATCAGTGGTTTGGCAACCTAGTCACTATGCCCTGGTGGGACGATATCTGGCTCAACGAATCATTTGCTACCTGGATGGCCTCAAAAGCGGTACACCACTGGAATCCCGACATGGAGGTTGGACGCGAGATAGTACAGCGTGGCCACGAGGTCATGGAAACAGATATCTATGCTGATTCCCGCAGTATTCGCGAAGCCGTGGAAAACAACGATGACATCGCCAACGTATTCGACGCTATCAACTACTCAAAGGGCGCAGCAGTCCTGCAAATGCTGGAAAGCACTGTTTCACCTGAGGTGTTTCGCCGTGGAATTCAACAGTATCTGCAACGACACAGCTGGCGCAACGCCACCGCAGAAAACCTGATACAAGCGCTGGCAGAAGCCGCAGACAACCCACAAGTGGCAGACATCGCCAATTCGTATATCAACCAGGCCGGCGTGCCACTGCTCGCAGTAGACTGGCACTGCCGCGATGAGGCACTGGCGGTTGAACTTCGTCAGCAGCGCTATCTGCCGGTTGGCTCCACCGTGAATCCCGACCAATTATGGAAGATACCGGTATGCCTGACACTCATCAATAAAGCCGGGCCAACACATGTGTGTGAAGTCGTGGAACAGCGCCAGCAGCGCTTCTCCTATCCCGTAGCACAGTGCCCACAGGCCATCATGCCCAACCAGAATGGTTATGGCTATTACCGCTGGACTCTGGCCCATGCGCAGTGGCAGACACTACTGGAACACATTGGAAAATTAAACGCCGCAGAAAAGCTGTCTGTGGCAAATAATCTTGCCGCGGAGTATCAAGCTGCCCGCATTGATACCAGCTTTTACCTGCAAGCCATCGCCCCCCTGCTGGCAGAGCCTGAATGGGATGTGAGTACCGAGCCTGCCCAGCAGGTGCAAAAAATCCGCGACACCATTGCGACCAGAGAACAACAGATTGAGCTTGCCGACTACATGTACCGGCACTACAAACCGTTGCTTGATGATCTGGGGTTGGCGCCCGATACGCACTTTGATATCGCAAACCCTATAGCAACCCAACTATTGCGCGAACGAGTGCTCAACCTGGTCGCTGTCTCGTTAAAACAACCCGACGTATTGGCTGTTCTGGCCGAGCGCGGCAAGGCGCTGATCGTCGATGGCCCAAATCCGGGATTGCACGAAGACGCAATAGACCGACAGCTGTGGGCCATTGCGATGGCCAGCGCGGTCATCAGCGAGGGTGCACCCTATTTTGAAGCACTGACTAAAGCCGCCCTGGATTCTGACGATGCCAACTTCCGTGACGATGCTTTCTGGGCACTGGGACAAACCGTCGACCCCAAACTCAGTCGGAAAATTCTGGATTTGCGCTGGCTCTACAGGTTGAAGCTCAACGAGGCCCTGACCGTTCTGGACTCCCACATCGGCAAAATGGAAAACAAGGAGCGTACGCTGGCCTGGTTCAAAAAGTATTACCCTGCTATCGCGCTCGCAGTACCGACGCCCTATATTGCAGGCACCCCTGCCGTCTCCGGTGAGCTGTGCAGTCGGGAGGCCTATACCGATGCGCAGAACTTTTTTGGCCCAAAGGCTGCATCCGTTGAGGGAATGCAACGAATACTACTGCAGAACCTGGAAAAAATACGACTGTGCTATTCGCTGGCTGACGCACAGCGAACCGATCAGTGGAATCTCAACTGAAACAGCTGTTACCCGAAATCAGCTACTACATCCAGCAATCGCTCGTGACTCTGCAGTTGCGTTTCCTCGTCAATGCCCGGCACCCCAGAGCGCACGATCAAATGGCTGAGCGCTATACGGTCGACGTATTCAGCCAGCTTATCCCGGATGTAGTGCCGACCGCCCACAATGGCCCACTCGTCAACGGCAATGTCCTGTTGTCGGATAGACGCTGGGACTTTTGTGGCAAGAGCTGAACGCACTTGTTCAGCCTGCTTATCATCTTCCGTCACAAACACAGTGCGCATCACGGGGACTGTCGATACGGCTTCATGCCCTGCAGCAGCCACATCGCTATGATAGCGCTGATAATTCCCTTCCAGTACATCGAGAGATTCGATCGGTGACGCGAGATAGGGCAGCCCCAGACGTGCCACCTGCTGCAGTGCCAGTGGCCCAAATGCCGCCACCCACAGTGGTGGCGACGGTCGCTGCAACGGCAGCGGCGAGAGGCAGATTGACTGGCCTTTATCATCCGTAGCAAGCGTCTCACCGCGCCACGCACGCTGCATCACATCGAGGTTTGCCTGAAACAGTTTGCGTTTGTCAGCTGTGTTCACGCCAAACGCCTTGAACATAGCGCCGGACAAGCCACGCCCCAGGCCCAGAATCAAGCGTCCCTCACATAACTGATCAAGCACTGCCACCTCTTCTGCCGCCAGCAGCGGGTTGCGGATGGGCAACAGGTAGGAAGTACACCCCAGCCGCATAGTCTGTGTCCGCCCGGAGATGGCGGCCAGCAACATCAACGGCGATGGAATCGCTGCGGTGGAGCCGAAATGGTTCTCCGGCAACCAGAATGAATGAAAACCCAATGCCTCAGCTTTCTCAGCCTGGGCGCACAACGTCCGCGCCGAGCCGAGCGCGTTCCACGCCCAGGCTGTCGTACCCACCGCCAGGGTTGTTGTCATCGACATTCCACTTAGGTTAACCGCGCGGGAACGCCCTGCTGGCAAGCAACATCAAAAAGCCTCAGCTGACCTTCACCACCAGTTTCCCGAAGTTTGCGCCGGAGAACAGACCGAGAAACGCATCCGGTGCATTCTCCAGTCCGTCGACCACATCTTCACGGTATTTGATTTTACCCTCGGCCAACCAGCGGCTCATGTCCGCCACAAAATCCGGGATACGCGATCGATAGTTACCGACGATGAAACCCTGGACTTTCAAACTGCGCTGCAGAATCATGGCCTGCATAATGCTCATGCGATCTGGCCCAGGCGGCAACTCAGTCTGGTTATACTGCGAGATCAAGCCACAGATCGGCACGCGTGCAAAATTGTTGAGCAGCGGCATCACCGCGTCCCAGGAACTGCCGCCGACGTTTTCAAAGTACACATCAATACCGTCCGGACAGGCCGCTGCCAACTGAGCAGCCATGTCTTTATCGTAATGACTAATACAGGCATCATAGCCCAGCTCCTCTACTGCGTAAGTGCACTTCTCCTTCGCTCCGGCAATGCCCACAACCCGGCACCCCTTGAGCTTAGCGATCTGTCCTACCACTGATCCAACAGCGCCGGTCGACGCTGCCAACACCACGGTATCGCCCGGTTGTGGCTCACCAATATCGAGCAAGCCAACGTAGGCGGTCAGTCCCGGCATGCCCAGAATACCCAGCGCGTAGGAGGACGGCACAATACGCGGATCCAGCTTCATCAGATCGCTGCCGTCGGAAACGGCATAGTCCTGCCACCCGGCGTATGCGGTGACCAGATCACCTTCGGCGAAATCGGGGTTGCGTGTCGCGATCACCTCGCTCACCGTACCACCCACCATCACATCACCCACCTCTACCGGATCAGCGTAACTCTTGCCCGCATTCATGCGGCCACGCATATACGGGTCCAGTGACAGAAACCTGGTTTGCAGCAACACTTGTCCTTCTTCCGGCTGCGCAACGGGCGTACTCTCAAGACGGAAATTGTCGACAGTCGGCTTCCCGACCGGCCGCGATGCCAGCACAATACTGCGATTGGTCGCAGGCGTGGCCGCCTGAGCCGGGTTGATTGCCAGCGAGCCCAGAGCGGTGAGTGACGCCAAAGTAAACTCTCGACGGTTCAGATTCATGGTAAGCCTCGTTTTAGAATTAAATACACAAAGACTAACCATAGCTCAGTCAGCTCTTACTGTCGCGGCCAACTGCACACCCAAACGCGCCCGTTTGGGGAATGCCTGTCACAACAGGTAGCCAAATTTGAACCGATGGAGCGATTCGACGCCCCGGACAAAGCCTTGCACTCAAAAGTTGAGTAAACTGCGGGTAAATGTTCGTGGGAGCGATGAATATGTACGATCTGGTTATTCGAAATGCAACGATAGTGGATGGCACCGGCAAACCGTCATTTAGCGGCGATCTGGCTGTCAGCGACGGCAAAATTGCCGCAATCGGTGAGGTCAACGGCGAAGGTAAAAAGGAGATAGATGCCCACGGCAAGTTGCTCACTCCGGGCTGGGTGGATGTGCACTCCCACATGGACGGACAGGCGACATGGGATCCACTGTGCAGCCCCGCTGCTAATCACGGTATTACCACACTGGTCATGGGGAACTGCGGCATTGGCTTCGCTCCCTGCAAGCCCAATGCGGAGGCCCAGGCACGTTTGATTACGGTGGTAGAGGATGTGGAGGATATCCCGGGCGCAGCACTGCATGAAGGCGTAAAGTGGGATTGGGAGAGTTTTCCGGAGTATCTTGATGCCGTGGAGAAATTCCCACGCGCCATCGATGTCGGCGCCCAGGTGCCACATTGCGCGGTACGCACCTATGTCATGGGTGAACGCGGTGCAAAGAATGAAATGGCAACTGCCGAGGATGTGGCCTCCATGGCCGCAATTGTCCGCGAAGGTATAGAGCGCGGCGCTCTGGGCTTCACCACCTCACGCACAGAACTGCATACCACGGGAGGCGACCAGGCCATGCCCGGCACCTATGCCGACGAGGCAGAGTTGCTCGGCATCGGCAGGGCAATCGGTGAGCTGGGCGGTAAAGGGATTTTCGGCCTGGTGTCGGACTTCCACAACTGGGAGCAGGAAATGGACTGGATGAAGCGCCTGTCTATTGAAAACAACTGCCAGATTAACTTCGTCCTGTTTTTCCGCGAGGAAGCCGATTGGGACCGTGTCCTCAAGCAGTTGGATTACTGCCGCCAGGCGAAGGCCGAAGGCGCGCAACTTATCCCTCACGTGGGCGCGCGCCCGGTCAACATCCTGCTGAGTTGGGACGGCACCATCAACCCCTTCAGCTTTCACACCAATTACGGTCCTCTGTCTGTCATGACGCACGAGCAGCGACTCGCGGAACTGCAAAAGCCGGAAGTGCGCGCAGCCATACTGGCAGAGGAACTACCGCTGATGGGGGATGCCTTCATGGACACCATCATCGGCGGCTACGACAAACTCTACCCACTGGGCACTCCTCCTAACTATGAGCCCGGCCCCGAGGACAGCATCGCCGCCAGGGCTGCCAAAGCCGGTGTGCCGCCACAGGAGTACTGCTACGACCTGATGATGGAAAACGGCGGGAAAACCGTTGTCTACTTCCCCTGCTTTGGCTACGGCGCCAATGATCTGACCCGTCAGGTTGCCCTGTTGGAAGACGACAGTACGGTAATCTCCCTGGCAGATACTGGCGCCCACTGCGGGGTGTTGTGCGATGCCAGTGTGCCCACCCAGATGCTCAGCTACTACGTGCGCGACCGCGAGCGCGGCCATCGCCTGAAGCTGGAGGACGTGGTGAAAAAGCAAACCCACGACACCGCGCGCTGCGTCGGCCTTGAGGATCGTGGCACGCTGGAAGTCGGCATGAAAGCAGACCTCAACCTGATCGACTTTGACAATCTGCAACTGGGGGCGCCGGAAATCATCTTCGACCTGCCAGCCGGTGGACGACGTATGTTCCAGGATGCCAGGGGCTATCTCGCCACCATCGTCAGCGGTGAGATCATAATGGAGAATGGTGAATACACCGGAGCTGTACCCGGCAAATTGATTCGGGGCTCTCAGGCGGCACCACAGGCGGCCTGATCACAGCAGGGAATTGTCTGCGGCGAAGAAGGCCAACCGAACTGACGGTTGCCCTCTTCACCGGACAAGCCTGTAGGTTAAATTTATCCTCTCGCCAAGGTCACGCCTGGACTTTGCGATCTGGTGCAACCAATGGTGTTGCACCTCGCCCTGCATCAGTAGAAAGCTGCCGCTGGCTAGCGGAATATCCAACCGGTTGGATTTGTCGAGTTTATGTTTCATTTGCAAGGTACGACTCTGCCCCAGGCTCACCGAGCCTATGATCGGATTGCGGCCCAATTCGGGCTCGTCATCGGCATGCCAAGCCATCGAGTCGGCCCCATCGCGGTAACGGTTGAGTAGCACGCTGTTAAAGCGGGCTTTCGAAACCTGCTCAATCCTTTCCTTGATACGCAACAGGGCCGGTATCCACGGCATGGATTCCACCGTAATCCCTGAATACCGATACGTTATATTTGGGTCTCCGTACCAGGCGGTCAATCGCGGTAGCTTGTGGACTCGTCCGTACAGACGGATCGTCTCCTGCTGCCACTGAATCTCCCGTTGCAGTACTTCAAATAATCGATTCGCTTCGCTCGGTGAAAACAGGGAGGCATAGAGGCGAACATCCCCATCAGGGATATCGATGCGCGAGGCCGCGTCCGAACGCTCTCGAGATGACGAAAACAGATCGAAGGTCACCGACACTCCCCGGCTTGCGCACAGCGATCACAGCAAGCAAACAACCCCGCCGCAAGCAACACCGGTGATTCGTGTAATTCATTCAAAATCAAATATCGCTCCCCTACAAAGTGTCGCCCCGTGTACACTATCACGGATAAAATCCGGGCTGCCCGATAACGACAGCACAAGGTGTTGAAATTGCCTGCACAATAAAAGGTAAGTTAGTATTACAGCTCTCATCGACCCGATGAAACCATGCCAAAGTCAGGAGAATTTTATGGCTCGCAGTATTTCCGAAGCAATACTGGATGTATTGGCCGACGCGGGTGCCCGCGATATATTCGGCGTAGTCGGGGATGTGATCAACCCGTTTGTACTGGCTGCCATAAAGGATCCACGGTTTCGCTGGATTACAGTCCGTCACGAAGAGCACGCAGGATATGCAGCTGCTGCTCAATCCCAACTGACCGGACGTATTGGCGTGTGCGCAGGCACCTCCGGACCAGGTGCACTGCACTTGATCAACGGTTTATACAATGCGCAGAAAGAAGGTGCGGCAGTGATCGCCATCACCGGCCAGGTGCCTACGGCTCAGCGAGGCAGTGACTTTCACAAAGAAATGGATCTGACCAAGGTGTTCGACGATGTCTGTGCTTATCAGGCGGTCATTGAAACACCGGCGCAGGTTCCGCGCATGGTGGAAATCGCTGCGCAAAAGTCGCTGACCGAACGTGTGGTAACGCGCGTTGAGGTTGCCGCAGATATTTTCGTCAAGGACATTGCAAGCGAGCATTACACCCACCCACTGGTACACGCACTACCCGCCGTCTCCGCGCCACCGGCTGAACTGGAGAAAGCCGCAGCACTATTACAACAGGGAAGTCGGGTGGCGGTGTTTTGTGGAATTGGGTGTCGCGACGCGAAAGCTGATGTCCTCGCACTGGCAGAAAAGCTGGGCGCCCCCCTTGCCCACACTTTGCGTGCGCTCGATATTTTTGACTACGACGATGGCCCGGTTGTCGGGCTCACCGGCAATATCGGCAACCCGGCAGGCCTGCACGCAGTCAGTGACTGCGATGTCTTGTTGATGCTGGGTACAGACTTTCCCTACGCCGAATTTCTCCCCGACGGCCGACCGATTATTCAAGTGGACAAGAATGTCGATCATATCGGGCGTCGTGCACCGGTGACACTGGGGCTGGTGGGCGATGTGGGCGAGACCGTACGCGCACTGCTCCCCCTGCTGAACAATGATCAGAAATCGGCTAAATTCCGCGATCATCTGGTAAAGGTACGGCAGAAATGGTGTAAGCATATGGATGCGCAGGCGAGCCTGTCGCGCACTGACGAACCGCTGCATCCCCAGTTGTTTGCCAAGGCCATCAGTGATGCCGCCGACGACAACGCGATATTTGCCATTGACGTCGGTGAGTGTGCAATCTGGGTTGCCCGGCAGATGGCCATGTCCGGCGAGCGGCGCATGATCGGCGGTTTCAATCATGGCTCGCTGGGTTCAGGCCTCCCCACGGCCCTGGGCGCCGCATCACTGGACCCCACCCGTCAGGTGTGGGCGCTGTGCGGTGACGGCGGGTTCGGTATGTCCATGAACGACTTTGTTACCGCAGTCCGATATGGCTGGCCGCTGAAGGTCCTGATATTCAACAACAGTGAACTCGGTTTTGTGGCCATGGAGATGCAGGTGGCCGGCATGCCCAAGAACGACGAGGCAACAGGGCTGACCAACCCGGACTTTGCCGCCTACGCCAAGGCCTGTGGCGGTGATGGTGTGCGCGTTGAACACGCCGCAGATATTGTACCGGCCATTGAGCAGGCTATCGCGTCAGACAAACCCTTTATTATCGATGCGATCGTCAGTTCGGGCGAGCTTTCGATGCCTCCGCACATTGGCATGGAAGAGTTTTACGGATTCGGAATGTCCAAACTGAAGGAGGGTATTCTGGGCGTCAAGGGTGATCATAGCGTCTGGAAGGAATGGCGCGATGAGTTCAAAGCATTTTTTTCCTGAACTATAAAATTAACGTCTACCGGGAGCAAACACCGTGACATTCATGCAGAAACTTTTTTGGATCATCGCACTCGTTGCCTTCCCTACCGCTGTGTACCTCGCCACCGGGTCGCTCGCAGGGCTGGTACTGGCCGTCATTCTCGGGGTGTATGTGGTTGTTGGCATCTATGATATGTGGTTCAGCCCCCACACCCTGAATCGACTTTACCCGGTTGCGGCCTATATCCGCTATGCACTGGAATTCATACGCCCCGAAATTCGCCAGTACTTTATAGCGGGCGACACAGAGGAACTGCCTTTCAGCAGAGAAGAACGCGATCTTGTCTACCGCCGCGCCCAGGGGCTGGACGATACCCAGCCCTTTGGTACCGAACACGAGATTACCGCGACCGGCTGGTTGGGCGCCGCCCACTCAATAGCGCCTACCGTGGTAAAAGAAGAGACCAAACGCGTACTTATCGGTGGCGATCAGTGCAAACAGCCCTACAGCGCGGCGCGCCTGAATTGTTCCGCGATGAGTTTCGGCGCACTCAGTGCCAATGCCATTATGGCGATAAACAAAGGCGCCAAGCTGGGCGGTTTTTATCACAACACCGGTGAAGGCGGTTTCAGTCCCTATCACCGCCAGGGTGGTGATATTGTCTGGCAGATCGGCACTGGCTACTTTGGCTGTCGCACACCCGATGGCGGCTTTGACCCTGAATCTTTCCAAAAATCGGCGACCCTCGATCAGGTCAAGATGATCGAAATCAAAATATCTCAGGGTGCGAAACCCTCCCATGGCGGCGTACTGCCAGCGGCGAAAGTCTCTGAAGAAATCTCTCGAATCCGCTTGGTCAACATGGGGGAAGACGTCATCTCACCACCGGGCCATCGTGAGTTCAACACTCCCAAAGGGCTGCTGGATTTTGTCGTGCGGCTGCGCGACTTGAGCGGAGGCAAACCGGTCGGGTTCAAATTGTGCATCGGTCGCAAGTACGAGTTTTTGGCGATTTGCAAAGCCATGCTTGAGACCGGCATAACACCTGATTTCATCACTGTCGATGGCGCAGAGGGAGGCACTGGCGCAGCGCCGGTAGAATTCACTAACAGGCTTGGCGTACCCTGTCTCGAGGGCACCAGTTTCGTCCACAACTGTCTCGTCGGCACCGGCTTACGGGACAAGATCCGTGTGATTTCTTCGGGCAAGACCGCCACCGGCTTTGATATCGTCACCAAGCTTGCGGTGGGCGCTGATGTAACCAATGCGGCGCGCACCATGATGCTTTCGCTGGGCTGCATTCAGTCGCAGTCGTGTAACACCAATAAATGCCCAACTGGCATCGCTACGCAGGACCCTGATCGCGGCAAAGCCCTGGATGTGGAGGCGCGTCACAAGCGGGTTGCCAGTTTCCAGAAACGCACATTGCACTCAGCATTTGAAATGATCGGGGCAATGGGACTGGATGATCCCGACACCCTGTTCCCACACCTGATCTGGCGGCGCAGTGCGGATGGCGTCAATCAGCATTTTGATGATGTATTCCCACTACTGGCGCCCAATGTACTGCTTGAGGAAGAAAAGGTGCCCTCCGACTGGATACAGGACTGGCAGCTTGCCTCAGCGGAAAGCTTTGCGCCTAATCTTGAGGCCTTGCAACAGCAGGCCTAGCTGTCAGGCGCGCACAGTGCAACTCACCCAGGCGGGTTATCGCAACTGCCTGGGGAATGGTTACTGAGCCCCGTAGTGGAAAGCTTCGGGCTCACCACTGAACGCATTACCGGCATCATCAATGCCGTAGTGGGAGATCCGGTAGTCCCCTGCCGGGGCGTCTTCGGGAACCTCCCAGCTGAGCTGTGCAATATAGGCGTCACCCTCAAACCGCCAGCGTACGCGGGTACTCCAATCACCATCATCGGCCACCACTTGCCAACCGGAGGGCGTCTTGCGCTCCACCAACAAAAAGTTGTTCCCGGTTGTGTAATGCGCGGTGGGGTTGACCGACAAAAAGTCGATCTCGACAGTCTCTCCCCGCTCGTAATGATCTTCTGCCGATATCAGAGCATCGCCGTAGTGCTTACCTTCATAAGGCGATGCTACCTCACCAGAGGGAAGCGGCTGGCCCTTGGATTTTCCTCGCCAGTCATCGTAAGCAACCTCATCGGTTACCATCGCACCTGATTGCAGGGCATTGGCCAGCTCGCTGGCGACCTGCTGATACGCCGGCAAGCTCCACTGCCCGTGCAAGGTGTGACCGCCCTCGTACTGCTGCAATTGATACTCCTGGGGGGTTGTAACATAACCGGCATAACCATTGGCATAACCTGCCAGCACGATATAGCGAGCCCAGTCACCGAGTTCTTCCATAACGCTGCTGCGCAATCGTCTACCCGCCATGGTCGTGGCCTCAACAGGCAGCGCGAGTATCACCAGTTGGCCGATGCGAGCAACGGTGACGGAGTGTATCTGTGATTGCAGAGGGGGGTTGCCACTGCCCGTTTCAAAAAGAATCGGCTTGGGTGCCTGGCAGGCATGAACCGGTTCTGTCCACCGCGGTACACCCGTCACTGCGCGAATCAACCAATCCAGCCATATGCGTTGTTCGACCATACCCTCGCTGAACAGAAAGTGTCCGCCGCCGTCCTCCGTGGAGCCACCGGCAAAGGAATAACCATAGGCCGAAGGGCATGTATGCTGCTCACCGTCACCGGTGAAGCGAGGTTCTACCCGGTAATCACTCAAATCAACATAGATGCGCCGTGAATCCACTGGGCCAACAAGCTCTTCATCCGCATCCTGGAACAGCTGCCTTGCCAGCAGCAACTGGCGCTCGCCCATTATGCGCGTTGTCTCTACATCGGTAGCGCCGGGGCCCGTATTGTCCAGATTGGTATTCGGGGTAACGTCACCGGGATCAGACTGGGCAAATGCCGCTACGAAATCCTCATTCGAAGCATAGGTTACACCCCGCTCCCGCTCCATCTGCAACGACGCATACCCTTTGTGATCTCCGGAGATCAGGTGATTGTAGAAATTCATCGCCGTGGGATGCAGTGCAAACCAATTGAGCATGCCAATGGCACCGGACTCATCGACAAACTTCAGCACAGTCATAGTCGTATTGGTATCGGTACTGTAGCGAGCGCGCTCCTCGGCCGGATTCTCAAGATAGGCCACAGCAGAGCGATTGGCGCCTGCGTTGTGTAATTCCCCGGTCGCGATAAAGATATTCCCAGGCTGCAAGTCCTCATGCGCCTTCACTACAGACGCAGTAATGCCGTCCACAATAGCGGCATAATGCTCAGGATAAAGACCGCCGTCGAGGCCAGTTTCGGTGCGAGATTGCCAATAGCCACCGGGCCCTGAATGCGTGTGGGTAGCGGTGATAATGACATTGTCCAGTTCGTAGGTAGACCCAAAACGCTGCTTCAGCCTATCGACAACATCCAGCGTCATGTGATGATCGATACTTCCCAGATCGGCACTGACAAACACCAACCGCTGGGCCGGTGCATCCGCTTGAGCAATGATGAATGCCCGTGATCGAAGGCGAGTATGCAGCCCCTCCCCAATCTGATCTGGTCGGCCAAACCCCCACAATTGCATACCCACAACCGGGCCCGTCACATCGGCGATGCCGCGTCCAATAATGTAATGGTTGGATGACTGCGCAGCGTAAACTGCAGTACAAAAACACGCTGCCAGGCAAAATACCCCTCGCACAACTGTCTGGCTGATCAACGTATCAATCCCGGGGCTGCGCAGACGTCGATTCTGGCGCCGGCTCTACCTTTGCAGCGCTACGTATCTTCGTCGCGGCACTCCCACTCACCAACCAGTAGGTCACACCCAGTGCCAGCGTTACGACACCTATCGCGAACACATATTCTGCGGATGTTTCGTTTATATCCAGTACGATAACTTTTCGCGCGATAGCCATCAGGGCCGTCGCGACCACCAACTGAATAGGGAGTGTATTGGAACCGAGATACAGTCGAATGTTGATAAATATTTCAACAGCGATTAAAACCACCATAAACGCGCCGAAAATTTCGAATATTTCGCTGACCGTCAAATGTAATATCGGTGGTTCTTTCAGCGCATCATAGAGATGGTAAACGACGTCCAGAACACCGAGAAAGATCACCAGCACCATCAATACTGCAAGCATTTTGATGCACAGCCGAATGGCGCCGTGCAGCACACGGATCAGTGGATCGTGAAAGTCTGCGGATAGTTCCTGATGAACAGCAGACTCGTCTCTGGGTTCCTCCTCCGCCATTCTTCGTACTCCCATAATATCGCTGGCGCCTACCGCCAGACTCACGCATCGAAAGTACTGGGAATTCGCTCCTCAGGCAAGGCCTCGATACAGATTAGTCGTGTGGCGGCAACTCAATCGCGATGCGGGTAGCGGTAGTGTTCAGCAGTGAACCCGCGATGTTGCATAAATCTTGCTCGGCGCGCTTCTTCCTTGATATCAGCTGGGGCCTGTTCGCCAAATTTGTTTTTCAGCACTTGGGCCGCGTGTGAATACCAATCTATCTCCAGTTCTTCCATAGTCAATGCTATATCAGACTTGGTGATACCGCGTTCACGGAGTTCTTCACAAAGGCGCACTGGGCCATACCCACGGTTGATACGTTGGCGGACATAACTTTCAGCAAAGCGCAGATCACTCTGCAGGTTTTGTTCAGTGAGTCGGGACAACTGTTCATCCAACAATGACTCGTCAGTGAAACGTCGCTTGAGTTTCCTTCGCAACTCCCAGATGGAATGCTCCCGACGTGCCAACAGGTTCATCGCAGCAAGGCGAATATCGGCAGGATTGATAACGGCTTCCACCGTCTCCATTTCGTCAGTCATGTAAAAAAAAGGCGCCGAGTACGAGAATGGGGGGAGCGGGACCCCGGCGCCTGTGGAAAGGGTTCATTGAAAACATGGTATCCAAAAAGGGTGTTAGTCCTCCGACACAGATTCCTCTTCGCTTTTCTTCTTAGCGGCCTGAGCATCATTCTTCGGCGTATCCAGGTTGAGCATCTGTGCACGGATCTGCCCTTCTATTTCGCTGGCCACCGCGGGATTACTGCCCAAAAACTTGGCAGCGTTAGCTTTACCCTGGCCGATCTTGTCGCCCTTATAGGAATACCAGGCACCGGCCTTGTCCACCAGATTGAGCTTCACACCCCAGTCGAGGATCTCTGCCAATTGATAGATACCGGAACCGTACATGATCTGGAACTCGGCCTGCTTGAAAGGTGGAGACACCTTATTCTTCACGACCTTGACTCGGGTTTCATTACCGATGACTTCATCGCCATTCATGACAGAGCCAGTACGACGAATATCCAGCCGCACAGAAGAATAGAATTTGAGCGCGTTACCACCGGTGGTCGTTTCCGGGCTGCCGAACATGACGCCAATCTTCATGCGAATCTGGTTGATAAAGATCACCAGGCAGTTGGTCTGTTTAATGGCTGCAGTCAACTTGCGCATGGCCTGACTGAGCAGTCGGGCCTGCAGACCCATATGCGAGGCACCCATCTCTCCCTCGATCTCAGCTTTGGGCGTCAAGGCCGCTACCGAATCGATCACCAACACCTCCACGGCACCAGAACGCACCAGCATCTCTGCCACTTCCAGCGCCTGTTCACCCGTATCGGGCTGGGACATGATCAAGTCATCCACCTGTACACCCAGTTTTTCAGCGTAAGACGGATCGAGTGCGTGTTCCGCATCGATAAAAGCAGCATTGCCGCCCAGCTTCTGACACTCTGCAATTACCTGCAGGGTCAAGGTTGTTTTACCGGATGATTCAGGGCCGTAGATTTCACAAATCCGGCCGCGTGGCAGCCCGCCGATACCCAACGCGATGTCCAGACCCAGGGAACCCGTCGAAATGGAGGGGATTGCCACCCGCTCCTTGTCTCCCATGCGCATGACAGTACCCTTGCCGAACTGTCTCTCGATCTGGCTCAGTGCTGCGTCGAGTGCTTTTGTCTTGTTAGCGTCCATAATAGCCTCTCTCTTTATGCTGGTAATCAGCAAATTCTCGTTTAATCCCGCCCTGGTTCCCGTTCATCCTGCTGCCAGCTACTTTGGTTTCATTGCTACAGCTGTACAGCAAAACTACTGTATATATACTCAGTTGTTTGATTTGGGATTGCAAGCCCTGAAAGCGATTAAATTTGGCCATTTGGCCGTCGGCGGAAAAACCTGCCTGAATTATCGACAGGTATACGACCCCTTCTGTGATCACGCCACGGGCGCAGGTATACCCTCAAATGCAGCACTGGCGCCGGGCAGGTAATCCCTCTCAAGCGCAGCCCGGTGTGGGGCATCAAGGGCCATCCAACTGGCCTTCAACTCCCGCCAGACACGGACCTGAAAGGTTTTCACCACGGCGCGAAAAGGATATCCGAGCAAACGTCCGTCGTAGAGCGCACGGTGGCTGTCGAACGCGGCCTCGTTGAACAGCGTTTCGCCACGGGCGGTGGCAGCTTCGTAGGCATTTTCGTTTTGCACCATCAACGGGATAAACGTGTTGCCAATCATCTGCAGTAGCGGCTGCAGCGCCGGTGTCAACGCCAGTGAGCCGGTCTGAGCACAGTGCTGTCGCGCGCTGATATCGCACAGCCAGCGAAAGGTTCGCGGCGCCAGCTCCTCCAGTAGTGCTATCGCTTCAGGGTCAACTAGGTTCATGCCCAATTGACCATAGGCGCTCGCATCAGCCAATGTGAAGCGTGCTCCCAGCAGATAGGGCTGTTCTGACAACAGGTGTTCCATGGCCGCAAGATAACCGTGCCAGGCACCTTCCAGCAGCGCATGCGTGGGCGGAAAACCCGCTCGCGAAGGCGCTGTTCTGTCCTGACTCACACCGGCGTCATAGCCCTCGGGCGCCACACTGAACAGATAGGGGCAGCGCGATACCTGCCGTCGATAGAGCCGCGCTGCAAGCAGTGGCGCCATACCCGGTAGCAGCAGCGGCCGAAATTCTCGCGCGGTCATATCGCCCATCGGGGTGCTGCGAGCCGAGCCGATCCAGCGCATGTGATGCACCATATACAGGCCGAATTCATCGAACGCCTCGTCGATCAACTGGCAGATAAACGCGCGTTGCGGGTCCTCTGGCTTCAACGCCTCTGTGTGGCGCGCGGGGTGCTGATCCAGATAGTCTGCAAGTGAGGAAGAATCGTAGTAAAAACGACGACCATCTTCGGTATAAAACGGTACGGCCGGGTATTCATCCAACGCCTCAGACATCGAGGGAAACCGCCCGACCGTGCCGCGCCGTTTGGCCCGTTCCAGACGCAGCAGCATGCACAGGGAAGACAGGCGCCCGCCCTGCTCTGGCCAGCGCTCCCAGGCGTGGCCTGAAAAATCCAGCAGCGCCTGCATTTTCAATTGGTAAGGTGAAGCCGTCAGGCCCCAGAGCGTAAATTTCGTCATGAGTCAAAGCTACCACTTTCAGACTGATGATACTGACACCCAACCCTTAACGACGCAATTGTTCAGATACCCCGCAGGAGAGAACACAGCACATTGCTGCACTGTAATTACAAACCACCGGATGGACGCTCGCGGGCAATTGTTTTCCAGTTCATCACGGCCTGTTCCTTGCACTGCCATAGGGCGCATTCCAATCTGGCAGACCCATTGCTTTGCCCGATATCCTTGCAAGCCTTCTCCGCATAACTGTGAACTGCACCCCATTGATACGTTCGCGCTCATCATCGACTTCTTAATATTTATTTTCCCTGCTACACTCGCCGAATGATAAAAGTATCCGGTTTTCGTATCGTCGCCGGCGGGCATGGACATCCCACGACGACTCTCGACACACACCAGCTTGAGGATGTTCTACCCAACCTCGAATCGGGTTGGGTAGGCGAGCGTCTGGGCATGAAGACCCGTCGCGTAGCGCTGCCTCACGAACGCGTCGCTGATCTGGGCATCTCTGCAACCAAACAGGCTCTAGAACGGGCCGGGTGGAGCGGAGACGACCTCGATCTGGTGGTGTGCGGCGCCTCTTTTCTGGAAGACTTGATGCCGGCACGGGCATCGGTGATTGCTCAGGCGGTAAACCCTGACGCGGTTGCCTTCGATGTCAACGCGGCATGTTCGTCGGCACTGTATGCGCTGGCCGTGGCGCATTCGATGATGAGCGTGGACTCGTCGCTGCAGCGCGCTGCAGTGTGTGTTGTCGAGCGCCCGACTGCCAGTGCAGACTATCGTGATTCCCACTCATCGGTATTCTTCGGTGACTCCGCCGCCTGCCTGCTGGTAGAACGCAGCGATGCCGAATCAGGGTTTGCCATCGAGGTCATCTCTATGCTGAATAACGCAAGAGAAACCGAAGCCGTACGTGTACCTCGCAACGGACACTTCCAACACGACAACCGCAGTGCATTTCGCCATGTGATGGAGATGGGTGAGCAGGTTGCCCGCGCCGCACTGGACGGTGCCGGTCTCGGTGTTGACGATATCACCCATATCGTCGGCCATCAGGCCAACCAGAGTGTACTGGGCTCCCTTGGGGAGCGACTGGGTGTACCGTGGGAGCGGCAGTGGCACAATTTTGAATGGGCCGGCAACCAGGGCGCCTCCGGTGTCCTGACCGCATTCTGCGGTGCGTGGTATGAAAACCTGGATACGCTGTCCAGTGGCGACCGCGTGATGCTCAACACAGTCGGATCCGGCTACACCGCAGCGGCTGTCCTGTTGCATTGGCTGGGATGAGCGCCCTCTCTTGAGCACAGCAGCAGTGTCTCCCGGCCCTGGACTCGGGCTAGTACTGCCGAAAGGGCCCGGCCCCGTTACTGACTGGCCGCGCGCGGGAGCAGCATTCGCACAGTTGGAATCCGATGGCTGTTCCGCTATCTGGCTGACCGACCACCTGTTCTTTCCCTCAGACACACCCGATGCCCTCACCATGGCAGCTGTTGCCACGAGCGCGACGACACAATGCATGATCGGCACCGGGGTAATCCAGTTACCGTTGCGCCAGGTTGCCGCTGTGGCGAAATCCTGTTCCACATTATCCGCTCTGTCTGGCGGACGGTTTGTACTCGGCGTGGGAGTCGGCGAACACCGTCAGGAATACGAGCGCGCCGGGGCCTCATTCAGCAACAGGGGGGCCGCCCTCGACCGGGGCATCGGCGAACTCCGTGAGCTGTGGGCACCTGGAGACAGCTGGTTCGAACAGCGCCCGGCTGCACCGGACATTCCGATCTGGGTCGGAGGTCGATCTGAACGCTCCTTGCAGCGAGCCGCCGCTGCAGGCGACGGCTGGTTTCCCATGTTCATCTCGGCGGCAGGCTTTGCGCGCCGTTCAACACAACTCGACAAACTGACAATAGACGCAGGCAGAGACCCCGCCGAGGTACAACGGGCAGTGCTCGTGATCGCCTCAGTCGATCGTCCGCAGTGGAGCGCTGACGACGCCCGCACCTGGGCTACCAACCTCTTCCGCGCCGATCCGCTGGCAATTGAACGCCACGTGATTACCGGTTCCGCCGGGGAAGTCGTCGATCGCCTCGGCGCGTTCCGCGAGGCCGGCGCTCAACATATCGCCGTTCTGATTGCTTCGGATAATGCGGTAGAGGCGCATAGCGCTCTGGCCAAAGAGTGGGATTAAAGCCAGCTCAGTTCTGACGACGAATCCGGCAGCTGCGGCTAGAGCTGTAGTCAGTGCTACGCGTTGTCCCGTTTGCTACGAATATCGTCTGCCATAGCCTCCAGTAAACGAAACGTCGATACAGGGTCCTGCCGCTTGAGTTCCAGCAGCTCCATCTCGGGTCCGTCGCCAACGGCAATCTCCTCGACGCCATCGACGATGCCCTGCAAAATGCGCTCAGCACACACTGAGACATCCATACCCGATTCTATGTCAGCGTCCTCTACCCCGGTGGGTTCTCCCGTTCCGGTGAGGGCGTTCGCGCCGATATTCGTGCGGATAAAGCCGGGGACGATGGTCGTTACCTTGATGCCCTGATGTGCAACCTCAGTGCGCAGCGCATCAAAAAAGCCCATCACCGCGTGCTTGGCCGCGCAGTAACCGGTACGCAGTGGCACACCGACTTTACCCGCCACACTGGCTGTAACCATTACATGACCAGCACCCTGTTCCACCATTATTGGCAGTACGGCCTTGGTCAACGCTATCTGTGCGACGACATTCAATTCGAACAAAGTGCGGTACACATGCAACTCAGTTTCCAGGCAAAAGGAGCGTTGCGAGGTACCGGCATTATTGATTAACAGGTCGATACGACCATACGCCTTCTGTACAGCCTGCACGGCTTCGGGCAGCGCATCATAGTCCAACACGTCAAGCGGCAGCACCAGTAGATTCTTTGCAGCTGCGCCGGCCGCGATGCACTCATCGCGCACACGTTGCAGTTCAGGCACATTGCGCGCTGACAACACCACGGCTGCCCCTGCCGCAGAAAAGCCCCGGACCAACGCCTCCCCGATTCCAGACGAAGCACCGGTAATCCAAACCACCTGCTGCGAAAATATTTCCTCAATCGGGCTGTTTTTAGCCGGCATAAAACCCTCCTCCTTCACGATGGCGCGGCTGCCAGATCTGCGCGCAAAGTGCGCGCCGCAAGATAAAAGTGGCAAGCCGACCAGAACATAATCGCGGGCAGCAGATACAGCATCGCATACCGCAGAGAATCTGTGCCCAGTGAGCCCTGCAAAAAGTCGCTGAGCAAACCCGTGCTCCAGGGCCCCAGTCCGAGACCAATAATATTAATGATCAGGAACAGTATTGCCGAGGATAGCGCACGCATCCGCAAGCCCACCAGACCATGCGTGGTAGCGATAACATTACCCAGATAAATATTAAACAGAATGCCCGGCACAATCCCCAGCAGCAATGAAGTATATGCGTTGGGAACAAGGTAGATCGCCACCATAAAAGGTACGCAGACAAAACCTGCCAACGACGGCAGCCACAAGTACCAGCGCTGGTCACGCCGCGCCAATCGGTCGGCAAGCAAACCACCACAGAACACTCCCACGGCGCCACCGAGGCCTATTGTCAGCGCCAGCCATGTACCGAGTTCGCCCGTCGTCATGCCGTGCGAGCGGATCATGAACGATGCTATCCAGTTGCTGGTACTGTATCCGGCAAACGCATTCAGGCCCGCGCCCAGCGCCATGTGTCTGAAAGATCGTCGGCTCCACAGCAGGGCAAGGACGTCGCGCAGCGGCACTACGGTATCGCTGTCCTGACGCTGCTCATTCAAGCCGCGAACAGGTTCGGTGATGGTAAAGCGCACGATGATTGCCAGTATGATACCCGGGATACCAACCACCATAAACGCCACTCGCCAGCCGAAGAACTCATTCAACCAACCACCGGCCAGGAAACCAAAAAGTATGCCGATGCTGACGCCCATGGAGTAAAAGCCAATAGCACTTGCGCGCTCATTCGGACCGAAAATGTCCGAAATAATGGCATGTGAGGGAGGGCTGCCACCGGCCTCGCCAACACCCACGCCGATACGCGCCAACAACAACTGAATATAGTTTTGCACCATGCCGCTTATCGCGGTCATAAAACTCCAGATAAACAGCGATAAGGCTACGATATTGCGCCGATTGGAACGATCGGCCCAGCGTGCGATAGGAATACCTGCTGTCACATAGAATACGGCAAAGGCAAAGCCGGTGAGCAACCCGAGTTGGGCATCAGAAAGCGCGAGATCGGCCTTGATCGACTCCTGCAGAATCGCCAGCAGTTGCCTGTCGATAAAATTGAAACTATAAACGATCGTTAAGATAACTAGCGTGTAATAGGCCTTTTTGCGAGAAGCATAAGGATTGTCTTGCCCAGCTGTTTCTGGCGGGTTCACTGCGTTATCGCAAGCGATACATTCACCGTGACTCTATAGCTGTTCTCTCCCGCGGCGACCGGCACTGACTCGGCGCTATCCGCTGCCATCAAACCCCTGGCCATCATCGGTGCGGGGCGCGGGTTGAAGTTCTGCTCAGAGATTTCCAGTATGTCACCCAGATCCACTCCTGCCGCATCGGCCAGAGTGCGTGCTTTGGCCAGCGCGGCCTCCATAGCCTTGACTCGTGCCTGTGTAATTGCCGCAGAGGGATCATCATTAGTGAACTGAATGCTCCCCCCTTCATTGACGCCCAACGTCACTGAAGTGTCGAGTACCTCGCCCACTTTGCTGATATCCCGCACGCGCACCGACAGTGAATTGCGCACGATGTAACCCACCAGCTTGGGAGGCTCAGCCTGCCCGCTGCTCTGCCGGTTCGGGTAGGTGTATCGCGGCTGAATATCAAAACTGGCTGTTTGCAGATCACGTTTGTCGATTCCCAGACCGGTCATCGCTTCGAGTACTTTACTCATCGCCGCAGAGTTGGCGGTTAATGCCTCCCGCGCTGTCGGTGCTTCCCGACTGACACTCAACATCAACACGGCCATATCCGGCGCGATATCAACACTGCCCTCCCCGCTAACCAGAATACGCGGCTGTACGTCATCAGCGGCATTGGCAAATTGACCTGTAAAACCCAGTAATATCAGTAAGGTCGCAAAAACTGTCGATCGGGCCTGCAACTGTTTTTTCACCTGAATCTCCTGCTAAATCGGTGGGGTAGCGTAGGTTTCTGTCTCGACTCAGTTCCAAGCCATCAACAGTATCACCAGTAAAATACCGGATACGCTCGCAATAAGTAAGCTGCGCGACAAAAGCGGTTTACTGATCTGCGACAGTTCCGCCAATGGATCGCCACTGCTCCTGACGCGCCTTATTACCGGCCATTCAATCAGTGCAGAATAAATAAAACTGGCCACCGCAGCACTGCTTAATACGGCACGACCCAGGGTATCAGCCGGCACCGTGCTCCAGAGCAGAATCACGGCCAAAGCCCCGCCTATACTGCCGGCAATACTCATAATGAGAAATTGACCGGGACTGTTACGACCGAAATCCCAAAGATAGACAAACAGGCCCTGACGTGTGGGTATATTAATATGTGCTTTTGCAAAACGTGCGCCAAAATAGTGAAACCACTCATGGGCAAGCGTGGTGATACTGATCCCCGCGAGAGCTGCGGTTATCACACAGAGCAAGTCAGCGATCATTAGTCCGCTGAGCGTACTCCAGGTATCCGCCGCGGCGAATGACAGTATCGCTACCAGGAACACCAAGCCATGATTGCGCGCCAGTTTGGTCAGCCGTGAACGGCTCTGTTCTGGCTGGGTTGCGGATTCCGGAATCTCGTCTTCTTCCAGAGGAAAAGGCTGGCCAACGAGGGTATTCTCAGCCGCGCCCTCAAAAGAACCGGTGGCCTCAGTCGCATGCTCCGGCGTGGGCTCTTCCGGCGCATGTTCCTCAGACACAGGCTCTTCCACTACGTGTTCTTCCACAGCATGTTCCTCGACTCGTTCGGATGACTCTGTACTCATAGCGATACTACCCATTCTTTAACTGACCCGCTCCAGTGATTTGCGGGAGATCCAGTACTGTAACTATACCGGGTTTAGCGCCGCAGACACCCGGTAGTGCATTGACGATCCAACTGGCCGCAGAGGCATTTCCGCCACCAGCCACACCGGGCTCAAAGTGATCTTCAGCATGCACACTGACATGCAAATCCGGATCGCCACTGATAAGCACCTGATGACAACCTTGTCCCTGCGGTGGATAGGGCCAGTGCGGCGCGCATTCATCGTCTATACGGGTGACATGCTCCAGCGCATACAGTGGCTGTCCGTTATTATAACCAAGGACCTCAAAGCGAAAAGCGCCCTGTGTGCCAGCCTCAAAAACCCCCATACCGGGAACCTCGATAGTGCGTTCCAGGGGCTCGCGCTCAACCCGCACTTCCACCTTCTCCACCGGCTTGCCGAGCGCCTCTGCGACCAACCGCACCATGGGTGCCCACACCATCTCGATAGCGAAATCATGCAACATCATCGGCAGTTCGTCCATCGATCCGCCAAATCCAATTACCTCGCGCACGACCTGCGGCTGGTCGTAGAGCGCATAGTTGAAAATCTCCCGCGTGCGAACCTCGCGAATTCCAGAGACTGCACCACTGAGCACGACCGGCAGCATATCCATAACCCACCCCGGATCTATGCCTGACACAAACAGGGATGCACCGCTTCTGGCACAGGCATCCGTCACCGGCTGTAAGGCCTCTTGTGGGCTCGATGCCGGATGCAGAAAAGCGTAGAAAGCACTGGATACCACGTTGATGCCAGCATCCAGACATGCCATCAGGTCATCCATCGCTTCGACTGGCCGAATGTCGGCAGTAGCGGTGTAAACAACAGCATCGGCACCGGTCTCCAGCACGCTGCGCCAATCGTCTGTTGCCAGCACGCCGGTGTCTGCAACGCCCGCTATCGCGCCAGCATCCAGCCCGNCTTTGTCCTTATTGGCAACAATGACTCCGACGAGCTCCAGTTCACTGTGCGAGAGCACCGCTCGAATTGCAGGCCTCCCAACATTGCCCGTTCCCCAGACTATTATTTTCAGCGCCATATCCTATCTCCGAGTGCTTTGCGAATAGTATATAAGATGCCTGGCAGCAAGACATCGCTGATATCGAGCTGCTATGCGGGCAGTTTTTTCTCTTTGCGCTGCCAGGGCTTATAGCCCCTTCTTATAGGTTGTTCAAAATATGTGTATGACAGGCCGCTGATTATCACGGTCAATACCACCAGCAGTATCACGCGAGCTATCACAGGCCAACTTTCCGTCGCTCTCCAAAAACCTGTCATAAGAGCTGAATGGTATACATACATACCGTAGGAACGCTCGCCTATCCAGCGCAAAAATGAAATATCCAACAGCCGAATCAACACACCACGCGCCTGTGTCAGGGCGAAAATAATGGGTACAAACACCACACCAACCTTGGCAAACCCACCTCGCTCGAACAGCCAGTACGAGGTCACTTTCTCCGTGAACACCCAGTATGTGACAAATATCAGAGCAGCAATCCCGGCTACCGTCACCCATCGACTCGTCGTTATCCATTGCCGGATTGCGGGATAGGAGAAAAACACCGCCATTAGGGCGCCTATGAGAAACTCCGCCGCGCGAACATCCGTTCCGACATAGATACGGGTCATACGGTAAAACTTCTCCATACCGTCTGTGCCGTCGATTGTCGGCTGCAGTCCAATCGAGAGCATCAGGCCGGCGATGATAACAACCCCTAGCGCACGTCGCCCACCCAGCAGCCCCAGTGACAGCACCGCGATAAACGGAAAGACCAGGTAGAATTGCTCTTCAACGGCCAGCGACCAGAAGTGGCCGACAGGACTGGGGCCCGGAGTACCCGGGTAAAAATAGGCGCCAAATGTTGCCCACACAGGGCCCGTAGCCGCATGCCAGTTCTGGACATAAAACACCGACGCCAACAGGTGCATGTTGGTATTGTGTCTTACCTCCGCAGGATCGACACCACCGGGGAAACGCAGTTCAAACAGGTTCCACATGACAGCCACAATGATGATGGTCAGTATCGATGCTGGCAGCAGCCGTTTCGCCCTGCGAATCAGAAAATTCCCGATATCAATTCGGCCATCGCGCTCATGCTCTGCCACCAGAAGACTGGCAATCAGAAATCCGCTCAACACGAAGAAGCCAGACATCAAAAGTAGCGCACCGCTAAACCAGTCATTGCCGCTGAAGTGATGGAGTAACACCGCTATCGCAAAATAACCTCTCAGGCCATCCAGCGCGGGGTAGTAGGGAAACAGTGGGGCGCGGCGCGGCGCTGAGTTGGTGGTCATTGTTATAATTCCGTCATCATCCACTCTACGGACTGCTCGACCACTGGCTCCAGTCCGCGCTATCCATCATCGTCGGGCCGACACTGCCACTGCGCCCAAAATCATCACTGAATCTAATGCCAGTTGCAGCAGCGAGACGCGCAGCGCCAACGTCTACGCTGTGTCGGCGACATCATTGCCTATACCGAAGTTTCCAGAGGAAAACAGGATAAAAAGCTGCCGCTGGATAGCCTTTTCGCCATGGAAATGGCGCGGAAATCTATCGTAGTCACACTAATGCTCAACGGTTCAGATTAATATCAGGCAGAGATTTATGCAAGCCACACAGGGCTGCAATGGCGAGAAGTGTTAAGTCCATCTCGACGCGCGCAGATTGTGCGGTGAGTGGCCAACGGCAAATATTGGAGACTACGCGGGTGACGCTTTTTTCTTGCGCCGCCAGGGCCGGGAGCCCCTTCGAATAGGTTGCTCGAAATACGTGTACGACAACCCACTGACAATCATCGTACAGACGGACAGCAGAGCCACGCGGGCTACCACAGGCCAATCATCCGTTGGCCCCCATAAGCCTGTCATCAGCACCACATGGTACACATACATACCGTAGGAACGCTCGCCTATCCAACGCAACAGCGAGACATCCAACAGTCGCACCAGCACACCGCGCGACTGTGTCAGTGAAAATATCAACGGCGCAAATGCGGCGCCGACCATCGCGAAACCGCCCCTTTCATAAAGCCAGTAGGAGATCACCAATTCCGTAAACACCCAGTAGGTCACCAACCCCATAGCCGCTATCCCGGCAACCATCACCCACCGACTCGTGGTTATCCATCGCCGGATTGCAGGGTAGGAGAAAAGCACCGCCATCAACGTACCAATGAGAAATTCTGCCGCACGAACATCGGTGCCGACATAAATTCGGTGCATGCGGTAGAACTTCTCCATTCCGTGAGTGCCATCGATTGTCGGCTGCAAGCCCACCGACAACATCAGGCCGACAATGATTACGACCCCCAGTGCGCGCCGCCCTCCCAGCAACCCGAGTGACAGCACCGCAATGAAAGGAAAGACCAGGTAAAACTGTTCTTCAACGGCCAGCGACCAAAAGTGGCCGACGGGACTTGGCCCCGGTGCACCCGGGTAAAAATAGGCGCCGAATGTGGTCCACACAGGACCTGTCGCCACATACCAGTTCTGCACGTAAAACACCGATGCCAGAATTTGCATATTGGTGTTATGCCTGACCTCCTCGGGATCAACACTGCCCGGGAAACGGAGCTCATAGAGGTTCCACAATATCGCCACAATAATCATGGTAAGGAAGGAGGCGGGCAGCAAGCGTTTCGCCCTGCGAATCAGAAAATTGACAATATCGATCCGTCCATCGCGCTCGTGCTCAGCAACAAGCAGGCTAGCGATCAGAAATCCGCTCAACACAAAAAAACCCGGCATCAACAGGAGTGCACCGCCAAACCAGTCATTGCCACTGAAATGGTGCAGCAGTACCGCAATTGCGAAATATCCTCGCAAACCATCAAGTGCGGGGTAATAGGGAAACAGAGGAGCGCGGCGCGGCGCGGCAGTGGTCGTCATTACTGTAGTTCTATCATCTTACGTTCGAAAACACCGTCTCAACCACTGGCAGTAGTGCGTGTTTTCCATGGGTTTATCGCGAGAATTGAAGGCTTCGTAGTCCGGCTTATCCTGCACAATGCCAAAGTACCCAGAGCCTGACTAATCCAGGTTTCTTATGGTGACCGTCTCAATACCCTTTATTGTCGGTATATTCGATTGAGGCGCGACAATATGTGCGTCAACCGCAATTCCGTGCAAGGTACTCTCGATCATCGTCGGGTCGACGCTCACCGATGGAACCCCACCAGGATTGAACATAATTTGCTCACCATCCAACCACATTGTAACTTTACCGGGCTCGTCAGCTCTGAGCTCCAGTTCTCTGGGCGTACCGCTTTCGTGCGCGGGAAGTACCGCGGTGGCAATTATCTCAAAGGCCTCGGGCGGGGAGACAATATAGCCCACAAGTACCACCGGCTGCCCCCACAGCTCCGAAATCCAGGTTCCGAACCCAAACCGTGGATTGGACGGTGTGATATACAGTAACGGCGTCGCCTCGACATGCGAATACGGCATGCCTGACTCGATGCCATGGTTTCCGCTCCATACAATCTTCACAGAAACGGAGGTCGACCCTGTGTCGATAAAAGCACACCCTATACCAGGAAAGAGCTCACCTTCTTTTGCCGGGTTTATCAGTGGGGGAGCGCCGTAATTACCTGGCCTGGTAAAGGGGTCGGAGATCACTACCCCACCATCATAAATACCCAGCGGGTCATAACTGTCTGGAGTGACTGAGTTGCAGTCCGTCCATTGCGGGCCAAGTGTATCGGCGTTACTGCGTTCAAAATCATCACTGAATACAAACTCAGGTGCGACAGCAGGCTCCGCCGTGCCAACGGCAATCGTACTGTCAGCAAGTACATTCCCTGCACTGAAGTTGCCAAGGAAAAACAGTACTAAGAGCCGCCGCTGAATTTCCCGTTTGCTATCGAGAGTGCGCTGAACAGATCTGTGGTAAAGCTTCATAACGCTTTAATTTCGCAGTAATTTTCAACGGCCCAGACTAATCTCAGACAGCCCTGTTTGCAAGCTGCATGACATCTGGCTAGCACCTCAGTGAGAGGTTAGGACTTCGTGCACGAGGCGCTAGCGATTTGAGCCTCCACCGATATTGCAGCAACGACTCCCGGCTGCCAGTCACCGCTTGGGCGTCGACAGCCTCTCAATACTCACCGGGCCGATAAGTCCCGATGGCCGCAAGCTGGCACCGGGAAGATACGTCGGTGTGCCGGTGGCGGAAAATGCTTCCCGCCCGGGGCGTTGATCACCTATCAGTTGATTGACCCACAAGTTAGTGACCTTGATGGCCAAAACATTCCGGCCTTCGCGCAGCGCTTTGGTAATATCCATCCTGTAAGGCGGTTTCCACAGCGTACCCAGAGATTGCGCATTGACGACAACCTCTGCCAACTCCCGCACCTCTCCCAACTCCAGAACAAAGCTGTCTCCAGAGTCTATCCAACCAGCGGGAACATCGAACTCCTTGTGGTAGGTAGCCGTGCCAGAAAAGTATTTCAGATCCTCATTGTGATGCTCGCTCCACGAACCTGGGGAGAGATTGGTGATGCGGGTCAGTGCTCCGCCATTGGGCGTAAACGACAACTGCCAACCGCTGTCGAGCGCTGCAGCCACTGTCGCCTCGGCCTGCATAAGCTGCTGCGAACGCTCCTGAGTATCCTCGCGAAATACGACAAAGACTGACTCAAAGGGCGCAAGCTCAAGAGGGACAACCGTCCTGCTGTTTTCCATACGATACGATGCTTGCTCTATGCTGCCATCGTCCGCGTGCCACAACTCTGCCCGCTTGCCACTCACCCGGAAAGTAGCCTCTACAGATTCGTGTCGATCTGACTGATTGCTGACAAAATACAACTGCGCCTTTGGGAGTACCCGGTGGTTAAACATGAGGTTTGTATCA
Organism: Halioglobus japonicus; assembly: GCA_902705825.1. Taxonomy (GTDB): domain Bacteria; phylum Pseudomonadota; class Gammaproteobacteria; order Pseudomonadales; family Halieaceae; genus Marimicrobium. The sequence goes on from CACSIL010000051.1 coordinate 192,413, forward strand.
GGGTCTGCCAGAGGGTACTCAAAATCCTTTTCAATCTGCATCTGTGCAAGCGCTACAGTGATATCGGTGCCGCTCACGACATAGCCGTCGCCATAGGCACTCACCGCTTCTCTGCCCTCGTCATCTGCCCCCCACATTTGTGCGACAATGCGATGAAATTCCGCTTCGTTATCCGCAAGACTGGGCGAACTCAACGGTCTGACCCCCACCACTACGCCGCCGGCGGCTACCATCTTCTGCAACTTTTTCAGCACAGCCAGCGTCATCCTTTCGCTGGTCCCACCAAGATAGAGCAGACGGTATTTCATTCCCGACAATGTCACGAAGTGCCCATCCTCAACGGACATCTGGGTCAGAATCGCATCGGCATTGACAAAATCGTAACCGTAACCGCGCGGAATTTCCGTGGGTAGCGCCGCACTGAATATCACCGATACCGGCGTCTCCTCGCCATAAAAATAGGCGATATCGGCCTGGTAATGACCCTGTTGCAGCAAGTAAGCGCTGCGCGCCAGGTAGTCTGTCCATGCTTTGGCAGATTCCGCCCAGGTATCATGACGATTCAGGTACTGCCCAAAGATAGATAGCGAGAGGCCTGGTTTTTTGTCATCGCGCGGTTGGTGAACAGAGCTGTGAATAATTGGCCGGTTGACGCCGAGTGCAAACTCCTGATCGATCACAGGCTTCAGCTCACGCGGAGCCGAAACCCACGGTGCCAGCGCACTTGTCAGCGACTCCGCTGCAACGAGGTTTTTACCGTAGATATGCGCCACCGATGCAGCGCCGCGAATATCGGCAACGAAGCCGGGCTGGGGGCCAGCACCGGGTGTGAATGTCCACATGGCGGCCGTTGGAATATCGGTATACTGACGAAAATCCATATCGTCACCAAGAAAATAGCGCCGCGATTCCAGCGCTTCACCATACACGGTAAGCCCCTTTGCCTGAGCTGTTTCAGCAATCACCTTGTAGTGAGAATCGCGGGTGAGATCGGCTATGGTTTTGCGAAAATCCCACAAAAACCTGTCACTTTGCTCCGCACTTTCTACCACGGTACCCGTCAGGGTTGGCAGCCACGGGCGCGGATCATAGCCGCGCAGGCGCTCGAACTGCTCGAGAATATCGTCTGTCCAGTTTTGCAAACCAACTTCGAAACTGTCTGTCATAAACGCGTTCAATCCGCGTTTTCCCATCAACGCAGGCCCCAGGATATCTTCGTAGGACTGCAGATAAGAATCCATATACTGCTGAACATACTTGCGGTTGAGCTTGTCGACTTCCAGCCCAGTGCCCGCAGCAGACGCCGCCTGATTCACATTGCCCGTCAGAGAATACCCCATTCGCAGCACCACCCAGTTCCCCGGCGGTGCCTGCCACTGTAGGTATCCATCCTCCTGCATCAGCTCTGTCAGATCGATAACATCCCCCGTCGGAACACTCTGACGCTCTGGTACGGGCGGAGTATCAATAGAGTAGTAATTATGCGGTAACTCGAAACCGGCCTTTTTCTCGAAGTGATTTACACGCGCAGCCTCGCGCAGTATGAGACTGCGCACCACAACGGGAGGCTTTGTTGGCTGTGCGCCACCCAGCAGCATATCGGCCCCCGCTCTGGAAGCGCCCGGCGCTGCATTGGGGGAGAAAAAACCGGCACCACGCGGGCGCACTGGAAATGAGAAGCGGAAATACCGCGCCGTAACGGGCTCCATATCCACGGTAGTCTGGGCAATCGCGCCCAGGAAGAATGTTCTGTGATGCCGAAACTTTATACCGTCCTCACTGACCGCCAGATTGACAGCAGACCCCGGAGGGCTGGAGGACACTGTTACCGAGCGCACAGTCAGTGGCCGCCCGTAGTCCATCTTTATCCACAGCGGCTTCTTACCCTTTGCCACAGGCAGCGTCAGACCACTTTCAGGATCGTCGTCGATCAGTGCTTCTGCATTATCCAAATCGAAGTTGGCTTCTACCACGGGAACAGGCATCACCTGATCAGCTGACGGCTCCCGATAGGCAATAACGATGGTGTCCTGATGATACTCCGGAAGCGGCATCGACTCGCCACTGGCAACTTTTTTACCACGAAATGTTTTTACTACGTTCTGGAAAGGGCCTGTTGCTATCGGCAAACTGGGTAGTGTGCCTTCAAACAGTTCGCCACCGGACACACGGGTTTCGGACCAGACCAGCTTTTTCATCGCCTGCTGCGGCGTTACCCAGGGCCCCCCGGTGATGCTCCAGCCGGGCGATGAAAAAACGCCGTACTCCAGGCCTTCGTCCGCTGCCAGTTTCACACTGTAGGAAAAGGCTTCTTTCCAGCCGGGACTCATGAAAGGTTTTCGATCTTCGACCCATTGCGGCGTACCCAGACCGACATCGGCAAGGTGTACACCCCCGATCCCGACACGGCTCATCCACTGCAAGTCTGCGGCGATACCCTCCTCTGAGATGTTCCCGTCCATCCAGTGCCACCATACCCTGGGCTTGGCGGAGTCAGGTGGCGAGCGGAACTGTTCCTCCAGAGAATCGCTCCAGGCCCACGGCGCAGCGCCGCAGAGCAGCAGAAGGGCCGACCAGACCACGGTAAGACCCCATTGCATAGGGCCCCTTTTCTGAATTTCAGGCATGCGTGTAACTCGTGCGATTACTCAGGAGTCGGAGAGCAAATCACACAATCTGGTGGTGTTGCAACAACGGCGTGTGTATATATTCAGGCGGCGGATGCAGCTCGTTAGGATGCTTTCCTTGTGCCGTGGTTTCACGCATGAGGACTATGGATTCATGCATACTACGCACGCCATAGAAATACTGAGTCAGCAAATCCGGCTGCTCCCTGAACGCGGGTTCATCAGCGATAGCCAGCTTTTCCTGTTTATTGATATGTGGGTTGCGCGCAACCCAATACAGGTTGTGATAGTAGTCGTAGGTTTTGTCATCCACGCTGGTAATAGAGGATACAATATTTGTATCTCTGGCGACTTTCTCCTTGTTTGTGTAAGAGTAGGTCGGGTAACTTTTCATCTCACCGTGGCCCCCGTAGTTCATCTCCTGAGGGAGATCGAGGAGAAACTCAAAAGTTGCACGCAAATCGGCTTCGGTTTCGAAGGTTGATTTAGTGATCAGATCAAAGTAGCCAATAATGCCCGCATCGATAATTTCCTGCGCGGCTTCTACCACCCGATCCAACGGTGTCGGACGATTGTAGACCTCCTCCAGAATACGCTTGCTTCCAGACTGGATGCCCATTGTCATCGTACTACAACCCGCGTCTTTGAGGTCTTTCAGTAACTGGAAGTTATGGGTCGTTGGATAGGTATAGCACCAGAAAGGGATACCCACTTGCTCCTTGTACTTGGGCAGGAATTCCTTCAACCAGCGCGGGTTGACGGTAAATACATCATCCCAGAACCAGAGGACCTTGGGGTTGTACTTCTCTCTAGCGGCAACCAATTCCTCTATAACGACATCCACACTGCGCCGACGCAGGGAATTCTTTTTACCGAACATTTCCTGATAACGGCTCTCGACACAAAAGGAGCATGAAAACGGACAGCCTCTCTGGGTCATGATCTGATAATCGCCGTTGGTAAGTCGCTGAAACGCCAGCTTGTGTTTTACCACTTTGCTACCGGTAATGTAGCGAATGCTTCTCGGCTCCCAGTTGGGTATGGCAATTGAATCCAGGTTGGGGATCGCTCGCTTGGGGTTTTGAATAACCTCACCGTTGGGTGAGCGGGCCCAGGTGCCCTGTATCGTTGTCCAATCGCTCTTGTTTTGCACACAATCTGCAAACTCGATGAAAACCTCTTCACCCTCCCCTACGCACACCATATCTGCATGTTCAATGGCAATCTCCGGCTGCAAAGTGGCACCTACTCCGCCCCAGATAATCGGTATATCAAAATTCTCTCGCAGAAACTGTGTCGTTTTAATGGCCTCAGGAATCGACAGACTGATCACTGAGAGCCCTATAGCGTCCGGATTGAACTCCCTCAGTTCACCCGCGAGCAGGTGATACTCTTCTTCGAAGTAACCGTAGGATTGCCCTGCTTGCTCGAGGCTTACAGCGTCCTCACGGGAAAACGACTTAAAATATTGTTCTTCAATTTTATAGTCCTTGAAGAAGAACATTTTTGTTTTGTGGCCCGCCCGGTCAAGATCGCCAGAAAGCTGGGGAAGAGCCATATTCAAGCCCGGGTGAATCTTGATGATTGCAATATTACTCACAGAATAAGCCCATTTTTTTTATTAAAGGTAAGCCCATGCGTCAGCGCATAACGATGCAGCTTATCATTGGTAAAGGCTGTCCATACAGCTAAAACATAACCTTCTTCCGCTCATTCAGTGACGGGGATCACATTCGTCACTCAGCGCCATCAGCCACCACGTGCTTCAGACATGCAACGGCAACCAAATGTCCTCAAGCGTTGTCGGGGAGAAGAACCAGCATTCCATCGCGTAGCGATTTTTGGTGAATTTTGCGATATCGCCCTGCTGTGTCGTATGGGGAAGCACAGTATCGAAAAACAGCACATCACCTTTCTCAAAAAGCGGCTCATGCGCTGGCGTTCCCTCTACAGCCAGCCGGCTTATTGTCTCGTCGCTGATAGGCACCAGCGGTGGAGGCGGCGGCGTGTCCTCGACCGGGCCGCCAGGATTGATGGGTACGACGCCAAGCCCTCGAGCATCCTTGCCGCAGGGAGAAAGCGCGACCCACATATTCAGCGCCCGCGTATTCTCACCATAGGCTCTGATGTCCTGATGCCAACCGATTGGGGTGTCAGGCGTCACTCGCTTAAGCGTGGTCTTGGGAACCGACATCACCGGGCGCACACCAAAATATTCTGTAAGAAGATCAAAAACACCCATCGAGTTACAGGTGTCCACAAAACGCTGGAAATTCTGCGGGGAGTCCGCCGCAAAAACCGTACCGCACATATTCGCCCAGTGGCGCACCTCAGCATATGCATCCTTAGCTCCCTCAGGAACATAAGGCAAAAACCAGGATTCCAGTGACGGATCGGTATCGCCAGCCTTGCGGCGCGCAATAGCATCGAGGGCGCGGTCTATACCTGCGACAATATCATCGACATCCCGCTCAGGCATCAAACCTGGCACCAGCAGACAGGACTGTCTGCTAATAGCATCCTTTAGTACCTCTACAGTGAGTTCACCCGGGCTTACCGTCGGAATTTCGGTGCCTCCGACATTGGTTGAAACTGTCGGTGGCCAATGCTCTGGAGGCGGTGGATGCTGACCCGTCAGGCAGACCTTGTGCCGCAGATGAATCAATTCTGCCGCCGCTTTTGCGTCACCATTTTTTCGAACGGCGTCGGAGAGTTCTGTGATCAAGCGTAGTTCGCTGTCCACTCCGCGCAGGGAATCGCCTGTCGCGAAAGAAGGTGGTTTGCCACTTGAATCCATCAAATGCGTTCCCCTCTGTTTCTTACCCGGGCGGGTCAGCAGTCCTTTGCTGCAGGTATCTGAAAATACCTACTGTCGATCAGGCCCCACAGTTTGTGCTGTTGTATACCCGCTCTTTTGATAGCGCTGGAGGCTTTTATAGTTTGATACCCCAGCGCGCCAGAAGACACCTTAATCCCACAAGCCAGTTAAAGGCAAACCGGGATTATCCGAACAACAGCAAAAATTAATTATTTTTATATATTTCAATAACTTGTAAGAGAACAGCACGTCAGCTCCAACAGCTCACACTTGCAGCGGCAGCCAGATTTCGTCAACCGTAGTCGGCGCGAAGAACCAGCACTCCAGCGCGTACCTAGCCTTGCTGAACCCATCGCCCTGTTGTGTCGTGTGGGGCAGGAGCGTATCGAAAAATAACACGTCACCTTTGTCAAAGACGGGCGCCACGGCCGGGGTTCCCTCTGCGACCAGTCGATCGATCGTTTCGTCGCTGATAGACAGCAGTGGCGGTGCCGGAGGGAGATCTTCAACCTGACCACCCGGGTTAAAGGGCAGCAGCGAGAGACCACGCGCATCCTTGCCACATGGGGAGAGCGCAACCCACATATTGAGCGCCCGGGTCTTCGCGCCGTATGCCTGAATATCCTGATGCCACCCGACAGGCGCATCAACAGCCGGCACTCGCTTGAACGCGGCCTTGGGGACAGACATTACCGGACGCACTCCGAAATACTCCGTCAACAAATCGAGAATACCCATTGAATTGCAGATATCGACCATGCGACTGAAGTTGCGTGGAGAGTCTGCTGCATACACTGTACCTGTCTCGGTAGTCCACTTGCGCGCTCTGGAATACTCGTCTTTGCCACCTTCCGGTACGAAGGGCAAAAACCAGGAGTCCAGCGCCGGGCCAGTCTCACCGGCCGCTCGTCGCTGGCTGGCCTCCAGAGCGCGATCAGTTCCGGCAACCAGTTCATCGGCGTCCCGCTTGGACATCAAACCACGCACCAGCAGACACGAGCGACGGTTGATAGCGTCGCTCAGCACCTGCGCATTGAGTTCGCCAGGGCGGATTGTCGGAATCCCGCTCCCACCAGCTTCAGCCGCCGGCGTCTCTGGCCAGGGCTGCGGCGGCTGCGGATACTCTCCAATCTGCCAGACCTCGTGGCGCAAGCGGATCAACTCCGCCTCTGCGGCGGGGTCGCTGGTCTCACGTACTGCCTCGGAGAGGGTTGTGACCCATCTCAGCTCATTGTCGGCACCGCGTACATCGTACTCTGGGACCGGAATAGCAGGGGCGGATCGCCTGGCAAATAAACGTTTCAAATGTGTTCCTTCATAGTCTGGAGCGAGACCTGATCGCCGATTGCAGAGGCCCCGATGTCCTTATATTCTACCCAGTCGCTCGGCCCTGAACCTCATTGCCCTGAACTGAACCCATTGATAGTGGTTTAGCTGCGCAATTGGTATCCTTGATGATTGGTTCAGGTTATTAGCGCCACACGAGAATAGCCAGAATAAGTCAAGAAACTAAGTGATGGCAACATTGATCGATTCGGTCAATCCTTTGCACCTCTTCATATAACGGTATTTTAAGAGACTCAATGGCAGGCACTGCAGACAAAACCACACCTGAGCAAAATGCTCACACACCCATGATGCAACAATTTCTACGCATCAAGGCCGGTCATCCGAATGACCTGCTGTTTTACCGCATGGGTGATTTTTACGAGCTGTTTTTCGAGGATGCCAAACGCGCCGCACAGCTGCTGGATATAACGCTGACCGCGCGCGGAAAATCCGGCGGCGAGCCCATTCCGATGTGCGGCGTTCCCTACCACGCGGCGGAGAACTATCTCGCCCGACTGGTGAAGGCCGGGGTATCGGTGGCCATCGCCGAGCAAATCGGCGATCCGGCCGCCAGCAAGGGCCCGGTGGAACGCGCTGTGGTGCGGGTGGTCACACCGGGCACCCTGTCTGATGAGGCGCTGCTGGAGGACAAGGTCGACAACCTGCTTCTGGCGATATCCCAGCATCAGCAGGACTATGGCATTGCCTACCTCGATCTGAGCACGGGCCGGTTTCGGGTGCTGGAGATAAGCGGTGAAGAAGCGCTGGCCGGAGAATTGCAGCGACTGGACCCAGCGGAAACGCTATACCACGAATCTATCTATCACCCGGCCATTACCGCGCGCCGCGGCGCTCGCAGCCAGCCGGCCTGGGAATTCGACACACAGAGCGCGCGCCGCGCCCTGAACACCCAATTTCAGACGCACGATTTGCAGGGTTTCGGTTGCGAGACACTCGAGCTGGCGCTGGGCGCCGCCGGCTGCCTGCTGCAGTATGTGAAAGACACCCAGCGCGGCAACCTCCCCCATATTCGCTCAATACAACAAGAAAGCCGGGCAGACAGTGTGATTCTGGACGCTGCCACCCGGCGCAACCTGGAAATCGACAGCAATATGCTCGGCGGCCAGGACAATACCCTGCTTTCAGTGATGGACAGGAGTGAGACTGCAATGGGCAGCCGCCTGCTCCGGCGGTGGCTGCACCGCCCCCTCACCGATATTAAGGTATTGCGGACACGACACGCCGCGATTGAGGTGCTGTGCACCAACTATCTGTACGAGACTGTGCGCAATGCGCTCAAACCTATCGGCGATATGGAGCGCATCCTGACCCGGGTGGCGTTGCATTCAGCGCGCCCGCGCGATCTGACGCGCCTGCTGAGTTCCTTGCAAGCCCTGCCCCGATTACGTGCTGAGCTGTCCGGAGTCAATTCGTCATTATTACAGCAACTTGATGAGCAAGCCGGTGAGTACCCTGATCTCTGCGCGCTACTGGAGCGCGCCATCATCGAAAACCCACCGGTTGTTATCCGTGATGGCGGCGTGATTGCCGATGGCTATGATTCAGAGCTGGACGAATTGCGCCGTATCAGCAGCAATGCCGGCGACTTTCTGCTCGAAATTGAGCAACGCGAGCGCCAGGCTACCGGCATCAGCACCCTCAAAGTGGGTTACAACCGGGTGCATGGCTACTACATCGAAATCAGCCGCTCACAATCCGACAAGGCACCCGATGCCTACGTCCGGCGCCAGACGCTCAAAAACGCCGAGCGTTTTATCACCCCCGAACTAAAGGCCTTTGAGGACAAGGCCCTATCGAGCAAGAGCCGTGCGCTGTCGCGAGAAAAGCGCCTGTACGAGGAATTGCTGGAACGCCTCAACGAACAGTTGTCGCCACTGCAGGATAGTGCCGCGGCTGTGGCCGAGCTCGATGTGATCGCCAACCTGGCAGAGCGGGCAGATACTCTCGACCTGTGCCAACCCGAGTTTTGTGAAGAGCAGGTATTTGAGATCGTCGCAGGGCGCCACCTGGTGGTGGAGCAAGTGCTGGAGGAGCCCTTCATCGCCAACGACACCCTACTCAATGAACAGCGCCGCATGCTCCTCATTACCGGGCCCAACATGGGCGGTAAATCGACGTATATGCGCCAGAATGCAGTGATTGCACTGCTCGCCCATATCGGCAGTTATGTCCCGGCAAGCGCCGCGAAACTGGCCCCTATCGACCGTATCTTCACCCGCATCGGTTCGTCGGATGATCTCGCGGGAGGACGCTCCACCTTTATGGTGGAAATGACTGAAACAGCCAACATTCTGCATAACGCCACGCCCCGGAGCCTGGTATTGATGGACGAGGTAGGCCGCGGCACCAGCACCTTTGACGGACTCAGCCTGGCCTGGGCGGCGGCGGTGCAACTGGCCCGTTCGGTGCAGTCCTTTACCCTTTTCGCAACCCACTACTTCGAGCTGACCAGCCTCACTCTGCAGTGCCCCTCAATGGCCAACGTACACCTGGATGCCACTGAACACGAGGATCACGTGGTGTTCCTGCACAACATCCAGGAGGGTCCCGCCAACCGCAGCTTTGGCCTGCAGGTGGCCAAGCTGGCCGGTATTCCTGGGCCTGTATTGCAGGCCGCACAGGAGAAATTGCGCGAACTGGAGCGCGGAGCTCTCGACGCCGCGCCGCCGGAGCGAGCCAGTGCATTGTCCCCGGCACAAAATGACCTGTTCAGCGCCCCCGCCCCCCACCCTGTTATCGACCTGCTGAGTGCGCTGGATGTGAATGACCTGACACCCCGCCAGGCCCTCGATAAACTGTATGAGTTGAAATCCCAAATAGAATAAAGCGCTTCCCAGGAGCCAGGCAAAAGCTGTCGGGGCCCGCGTGTGACCCCCTTCACAGAGCATGGAATATCCGCCACGGGGGCCTTCTTTTCTGCGCTTGCAGCAGGTAAACTACTGCCCCTTAGTCCAGCTACCAATACACAAGAGGCGTATCAGGAATGACATTTGTTGTAGGTGAAGACTGCATCAACTGCAAGCACACAGACTGTGTGGAAGTTTGCCCGGTTGACTGCTTTTACGAGGGTCCAAACTTTCTGGTTATACACCCGGATGAATGTATCGACTGCGCCCTGTGCGAGCCGGAATGTCCCGTCGACGCGATCTTCTCTGAAGACGAGTTACCGGAAGAACAGGCTGTATTCCTGGAATTGAATGCTGAGCTGGCGGAAGTATGGCCATGTCTCACCGAAATGAAAGCTGCCCTTCCCGATGCAGAGGAATGGGCCGGCAAGCCCGATAAGCTCGCCTTACTGCAACGCTAAGCGCCAGCGAAACAACACAAGCCCCGTCATGTCAGCATGACGGGGCTTTTTTTTGCTCAACACAATAGCCGAAGGTAAGCCGGAGGTTTAGACTGGTGTGCACAGCGCAAAAAATAGTGCCCGCAATAGTGCCCGCATAAGAATTGTTTGATCGGAGGTATTGTACGGATGGATTGGCGTGTCGCCCTCGGGTTATCCCTCACGGTCATATGGATCAGTGCCGGGTTGTTCTACCTGCTGGGTATCGTAGGTGCAAATAGTTTCATCCACCTCGCTACCGCCGATATCGGTAGCTTTCTGGAAGGGGCCTTCGCCCCCCTGGCTTTTCTTTGGCTGGTCATCGGCCACTTCATGCAGCAGAAGGAAATCGGCGCCAACACCCGGGCTATCAAACTGCAGGAACAAAGTGCCCGCAGGCTGGAACTGCACTCCCAACAGGACAGCTATTTCAAACTCTTGAATCTGGTACAGCAGCAGCTCGGCGCTATTGCGGGGTTTCACTATATGTCGGTGTGCGGGCCTACCGGTACCGGTGAAGTATCCGGGGAGGAATTCACCGAGCAACGCGCCATTTCCGCCACCGGTGACCACGCGTGGTTCATTCGAAAAATGATCGCGCTAGCGATAGGCGATCTGGATAATGAGGCGGTGATGCACGACATCTTCTTCAGCACACCCACTCGCACCCGCCACAGTGACAACTACACCAAAACCTTTAAGAAATTGCTGCAAGCCGGACAAGCCGTAGACACAGACGATATGGTGGTCGATGCGCTGCTTAATGGTTCCGCGGAAGGTCTGTACTACCGTATTATTCTCAACGCCAAGGGCGAAAAGGCACTGGATATGGCTCCCCCGCCGCCACTGGTAACAGCATCAGCCGAGGGCTAGCTAATTAGCCCGGCCAGTGCTCGCAGCGAATTGGCCATGTTGTCGACCGGCGCGGTTCAACCGGCATGGTTCTCAAAGAACTCTATCACCAAGGGGTCTTGGGGGCGCTCCATGTAGGCTACCGCCAGCCCTTCGCCATAGCGCTTACCCCAGATCGCCTCATAACCGAACGATTGCGCTTCAGCCACTGTGGCGTCCAGGTCGTCAACAATGAATCGCAAATGGTGCATTCCCTCGCGCCCGGCATCCAGAAATTCCTTGTGCGGACATCCACCGTCTACCCATTCGATCAGCTCGATTTCAACCTCGCCACTGCTGCCAAATGCAAGGCGCATGGTGCACTCCTCCTGCACACCCCGATAGTCATACACCATGGGGCCAGGGTCCATCCGGGAGAACGGTCCGAAAAGTGGTTCATAGAGGGCGAGCGCCTGCTCCAGGTCGCGCACGACAAAACCCACCTGATCGAGGTCCGGTAGATTAAGTTGCTTCCTGATATCTTCACTCATGACTCATTCTCCATAGCGGTAGTGGTGGCCTACTTTGAAATTGCCGCATGGACGGACACGAGTCAATACGCAGCTGAACAGAGCGCATTGGTAAATGAGGCGTGTTTTAATTGAACAGTGATTCGCTGCTGAGTCCCTGCGTCTCCATTATGGTACGCAACCGCTTCAGTGCTTCCACCTGAATCTGTCGCACGCGCTCACGGGTCAGGCCGATCTCGCGGCCCACTTCTTCCAGCGTGCTGCCCTCATAGCCACGCAAACCGAAACGCCGCGACACCACTTCCCGCTGCTTTTCCGAAAGCTCTTCCAGCCAGAGTGAAATATTGTCTTTGATATCCGTGTCCTGCAACAGCAGGGAAGGGTCAACAACCTGAGTGTCGGCTATCATATCAGCCATGGAACTATCGGATTCGGGCCCCACTGGAGTATCCATGGAGATCACTCGCTCGTTCAGTCCCAGCATGCGTTTGACATCGGCGACCGGTCGATCGAGCATATCTGCGATCTCCTCTGCCGTCGGTTCGTGATCCAGTTTTTGCACCAACTCACGCGCCGCTCGCAGATAGATATTCAACTCTTTCACGACATGAATAGGCAGCCGTATGGTGCGCGTCTGGTTCATGATCGCCCGCTCTATGGTCTGGCGTATCCACCACGTTGCATAGGTGGAGAAGCGGAAACCGAGGTCGGGATCAAACTTTTCCACCGCCCTGATCAGGCCGAGATTCCCCTCCTCGATCAGGTCGAGCAGGGTCAGCCCGCGGTTGATATAGCGGCGGGAAATTTTAACCACAAGGCGCAGGTTACTCTCGATCATTCGCTTGCGCCCGGACTCATCGCCACTGCGTGCCTGACGCGCGAAATACTTCTCTTCGTCCGCGCTCAGCAGCGGCGAATAGCCTATCTCATTGAGGTATAACTGGGTGGCATCGAGCGATTTATCAATCTTGCGGGGGTTTTCCAGCTTGGCGCGATCAAAATCTGCATCGCTGTCATCAACCGATGACCCGAGATTATCAGTCCCCCTCAAGGCTGACTGTCCGGGACTACCGGGTTTAGCTGCACAGTCTGACTCAACAGCTGAAGAGGCCGCAGACAAGGCAATATGAGACTGCTTTGTGGCTTCTGCTGACTTCGAATTCCGTTTCGAAACTACACTGATCTGATCCACATCCATGGCCTTAACCCACTCTACTGATGACTTCTTAAAATTAGAGTATTTCTTGCCGGGTCGATCAGACTAACTCAGTTGTATTGTCAATTGCAATCAGGGAGAGCTGTCATATTTTCCTAGTTGTCGCTATGTTTCCGGCATTGTATCTCCAGCCATCATGCCGTATTTGTACTGCGACTACCGTTTCGGCAATACCCTTTGCGGGTCAGTGGGCTTTCCTTCTATGCGGATCTCAAAATGCAGTTTTACGGTATCGGTACCTGAATTTCCTTTCTCGGCAATAATCTGTCCGGCCGTGACGGTCTGGCCTTCAGTGACCAGCAAGCGGTTATTGTGCCCATAGGCACTGAGGTATTCCTCATTGTGTTTTATGATCAATAATTCCCCGAAACCGACAATTCCGGTACCTGCATAGACGACTTTGCCGGCGGCCACAGCCACAATCGGGTCGCCGCGCGCACCCCCGATATCAATACCCTTGTGCACACTCTGCGAGAAACCGCGCGTCACCGGGCCCGTCGTCGGCCAGCGCCAGATCTCCACCTTTTCTCCCACAAACTCTGTTGTCTGCGGCTGTTTCACCACCTCCGGAGCTGTGCGAGCAGGCTCTGGCGTAGGAACTGGCGTCACTGTCGGGGTTACCGTAGGGGTTGGCGTCGGCGCTATCACTGCCGCGCCAGCGGCTATGGATAAGGGTGATGTATCCAGTGTCGTGCCCGTCTCTGCTGGCTCCGGCGTGGATGTGTGTGCCGTTGAGGCCCCATGTGAACGCAGCGGCACAGCGACTGCTACAGCGGGCGTTGGCTGCGAGTGAGGCGCCGGCGCTGATGGCTCACTCACGACGGCCCCAGAGGCTGCCTCACTGAGCGTGATATTCTGGCCTGGATAAATCGTATATGGCGGGTATATGCCATTGGCTGCGGCTACTTTGCGAAAATCCATCCCGGAGCGAAAAGCAATTGAGTACAGTGTGTCACCGCGCTTAACCGTATAGGTGCCACCCGGCAATTGCGCGTTTCTGTCTTCCACTGGCGCACGCGCATTACTCCCGCACCCAAGCAGGCTGCACACTACCAGGCTCAACAAAATCCTAGTGAGCACGAGCACTCCTCAACGTGTGACTCCCGCTGAGTTGGTATCTCCCCAGCGCGCGTGTATCAACCAGACCAGGCCAAATCCCAGCAACATCAGCCCAAGGCAAAACCCTAGCTGGGGCTCCTGACCGGAATACCCCTGAAAATCCATGGGCAGGACCGGCAGCTGCTGGGCCGGGACGAGCTCACCGTGGCTGTTTTCTGTCCAGGCCAGCACGCGCTTCCAGGGCCAGACAACAGCCAGAGAGCCAAACAGGAAGCCGGTCAGCAGCGCCATTGTCGGTTGATGAAACCGATGCAGCAGCCAGTGCAGAAGCCGCGAAAAACACAGTAACCCTGAGCCGGCGCCCAGCATAAACACTCCTACAAACACCAGATCCAGCGACTTTATCGCCACCAGAACGGTACTGTACATTCCCAGCAGCACGAGAATAAAACTGCCAGAAATGCCCGGTAATATCATCGCGCAAATTGCCACAAAGCCCGCCAGGAACACCCCCGGAAGGCCGATATCCAGTGCCATAACCGGTGACAGGGCAATAAACAGGGCAATTGCTGCACCGGCGAGCAGACTGAGCACCAGCGCGACTGACCAGCGCTGGACTTCACTGAGCAACACCAGCGCAGAGGCGAGAATCAAACCAAAAAAGAAGGCCCAAAGCGTTACCGGGTAATGTTCCAGCAGCCAGGAGACAAGCTGCGCCAGCGAAAAAATACTGGTGGCAATACCGGCAAAAAGCGCCAGTAGAAACGCGCCGTTGACATGCTCCCAGGCACCGGCAATATCGAGTTTAAAAAGCTTGCCCAGCAGCGTGAGGTCGAATGCGCGAATGCTCGCCAGCAATGTGTCGTAAATACCGGTGATGAATGCCATCGTGCCACCGGAGACACCGGGGACAATATCGGCAGCCCCCATCAGCAAACCGCGCAAAAATATTCCTGCTGAAGACAGGGGCATTACTTTGTTTTCCCAGGGAGCAGGGGCACGAAGAAAACATCCTCGATGATTTCAGTTTCGTAGCCCTCGTGGGTGCGCGTTATCACCTGCAGATGCTGCCGCTCTTTTCCCACCGGAATAACCAACCGCCCGCCTGTCGCCAACTGTGACAACAGGTCTTCGGGAATGCGTTCCGGCGCGGCGGTCACAACGATACCGTCATAGGGCCCGCACTCCTCCCAACCCATGCCGCCGTCCGCATGATTCATTTGTACGTTGCGCAGTTTGAGCTGACGCATACGCTGGCGCGCCTTCTGCTGCAAGGCCTTGATACGCTCCACGCTGTAAACGTCAGTTACCAATTGCGCCAGTATCGCAGTCTGATAACCGGAGCCGGTGCCAATCTCGAGCACGCGCGAGCGCGGCCCTTCGGCCAGCAACAGTTCCGTCATTCGCGCCACCACATAGGGTTGCGACAAGGTCTGCTGAAACCCTATGGGCAGGGCTACATCCTCATACGCGCGGTGCGCCATTGCCTCATCGAGAAACAAGTGACGCGGGGTAACGCGCATGACATCCAACACGGCTGCATCCTTGATGCCTTGCTCGACCAATCGCTGCACCAGACGCTCCCGGGTGCGCTGGGAAGTCATCCCTATCCCGTGAAGGTCAATCCTGTTCACTACTGATACCACTGTGTGTATATCCTTCTTTGTACTGCACGAACTCACTCAGCAGCGCTGTGGCATAACTGCCAGCACCGAGGGAAAAGTCCAGTTGCAGCGTGTCATCATCACAAAACTGCCAACAAAAGTCATCCGCCAGCAACCGCGTTGGCCGCCAGGCCAGCTCCAGTCCGGAGGCCTCCAGAAACGCACATATCTCGCGGCACTCAGCCAGACTGGCAGCCTCAGGCGTGCCAGACATGGCGTCGAAATCAGCCTGCCCCCGCCCCCACAACGGCAGACCCGGATGGATATCGCCACCGGCTGCGCGTGTTCGGATATCGTCGGTCACCTCTGCACAGCGGAAATGACTCCGCGTGCCCTGCAACACGCAAACATCGCCCGGCAGGACCTGGTTCCAATCACCCTGCTCTACCCGCAGGGCGAGCATGCGGTTGAACACATAGGCGCGCAGCGCCGAGAAATAGAGGCTGCGCTTGGTTCTTGAAATCCGCCGCCCGCCACGCATCCAGCGCTGGGCCTGTTCCAACGTTGAGCCATTGCGACCAAACCGCTGTTCGCCAAAATAATTGGGGACACCGGCAGCTCGCAATGCCTGCAGGCGCTGCTCTACTGCGGCCGGCTCTGCATTCAGCTCTCGCAGTACCAGCGTGAAGTGATTGGCGCGATGCACACCGCGCCTGAGTTTGCGCGCATGGCGACCCACCGCCAACACCTGTACATCACCTTCGCGCTCCAGCATCCGCCAGTCCGGTTCCTGACGTCCCGCCATGCCCACACTCAGCCATTGCCGAGTTACCGCATTGCGATCTTTCAGACCGCAGTACCCAATATCCTTCAGCGGCACTGAGCTGAGCGTAGACACTCGCTGCAGCAAATCTAAAGTGTTCAGCTGCCGCTTCTGAAGGTGCAGGAAACAGTGCTCACCCTCTCCCGACACCTCAAAACCCAATTGCTCACTGACCTGAAAATCTTCGGGACAACAGCGAATCGAGGCGCTACCGCAAGGCTCACCCCAGACCCGAGGCCACGATTCCCTCATGGCTGTGCGATCTGCAACAGCACCACTGCGTGGGCAGCGATTCCCTCTTTGCGACCGGCAAAACCCAGCGTTTCCGTGGTTGTAGCCTTTATATTTACCTGACCCACGGTAGCGCCCATATCGGCGGACAGATTTTGCCGCATCCCGGCAATGTGCGCCGCCATACGCGGCGCCTCAGCGATCAACGTGGCATCGAGGTTTCCCAGTTCCCAACCCGCACTTACCACAATCTGCATAACACGGCGCAGCAGCTTGCGGCTGTCGATCCCGGCATTGGCGGGGTCTGTATCGGGGAAATGTCGCCCGATATCCCCTTCACCCAGCGCGCCCAACAACGCATCACATACGGCATGAATGAGTACATCGCCATCGGAATGTGCCACCAGAGCGCGATCGTGGGGAATACTGACGCCACCCAAAACGACTGCGTTGCCAGGGCCAAAACGGTGTACATCATACCCGTGCCCTATTCGCATTCTGGCGCGCCCCCGGCGATGTCGCTCATTGACTTACTCCTGCGGAGGACGCCTGCAGATACCAGGCCGCCAGCGGCAAATCTGCAGGCACTGTTACCTTGAGGTTGCCGGCATGCCCGGCTACCAGTTGCACCGGATACCCGGCCAACTCCATCGCCGATGCCTCATCGGTTACCACCAAAGCCTGCT
Organism: Halioglobus japonicus; assembly: GCA_902705825.1. Taxonomy (GTDB): domain Bacteria; phylum Pseudomonadota; class Gammaproteobacteria; order Pseudomonadales; family Halieaceae; genus Marimicrobium. Next base: position 209,513 of record CACSIL010000051.1, read on the forward strand.
CCTGTGCCTCGCGCAGTGCTCGACGCAGTTCATCGATGCGAAACATTTGTGGCGTCTGCGCCCGCCACAGGGTCGTCCTGTCCAGGGTGCGCTCTACCAGAGCATCAACAGACGCTTGTTTAACGGTGTCCACGATGGGTTCGGCCAGTATACCGCCGGTATCCCGAGCGATGACTGACTCGATAAGTTGCTCAATATCTGTCGATCGCAGGCAGGGGCGCGCCGCATCATGCACCAGTACCCAATCCTGCGGGGCCGCCTGTTCAGACAGGGCATCCAGCCCCGCCAGTACGGAATCACTGCGCTGCTCGCCGCCCACTGTAGTCTGTACCCGGGCGTCCCGGAAAACGGCTAACTCCCGCGCTCTTGCATCCTGTGGATGCAGCGCCACCACAACTGACGTGATGCGGGTGCAATCGAGCAGTGCCTGCAAACTGTGTTCCAGTAGCGTGGCACCGGCAAGCTGCATATATTGTTTGGGGAGTTCAGCGCCCATGCGGGAACCCGTCCCCGCAGCGGGCAGCACAGCCCAGCACCGTGATTCCTGCAGCGCCGAGACAGCTGTGCTCACTGCGCCTCGTCCGATGCGGATTCTGGCGTCTCCACGATCTGGTAGAACATTTCTCCCTCTCGCACCAGACCCAGTTGTTCGCGGGCGCGCTGCTCCACACCTTTTTTGCCTGTCTGGAGCTCTAGCACCTCACGCTCCAGTACCGCATTGCGCGCCTGCAGTTCCTCGTTGATACGCGTCTGTTCCTCAACCTGAATCTGCAGACGGTGTCGCTCAGCGAAACTCCCTTCAGCAAACCACAGGCGATACTGCATCACACCCAGCAGTAACAGCAATGTCAGCAACAGCCAGCGCAAACGTCAGTCCTTCACACGCGAGAGAATTCCGCCATACCGCGGTACGGCGCATTGGTGGTCAGTTCAGCTTCTATTCGCAACAAGCGGTTGTACTTGGCCACGCGATCAGAACGGCACAATGAGCCGGTTTTGATCTGGCCTGCAGCCGTCGCCACAGCGAGATCGGCAATAGTCGTGTCCTCGGTTTCACCGCTGCGATGGGAGATCACTGCCGTGTAACCGGCCGCCTTGGCCATCGCTATGGCATCCAGTGTTTCAGACAAGCTGCCGATCTGGTTGAACTTGATGAGTATGGAGTTGGCCACGCCCTTATCGATACCCTCCTTGAGAATACTCGTATTGGTCACAAACAGGTCGTCCCCGACCAATTGCACCTTGTCACCAATTTTGTCGGTGAGTAACTTCCAGCCGTCCCAATCAGACTCGTCCAGTCCGTCCTCGATAGAAATAATGGGATGGTTGGCAGCGAGATCCGCCAGGTAGTCAGCAAAGGCAGCACTGCTGAACTGCTTACCTTCACCGGCCAGGTCGTACAAACCATCGCGGTAAAACTCGGAGGCCGCGCAATCCAGCGCCAATGTAATATCCTTACCGAGTGTGTAGCCGGCTTTATCGACGGCATCGGCAATGGCTTCCAGGGCCGCTTCATTGGAGGGCAGATTGGGTGCAAAACCACCCTCGTCACCGACCGCTGTGTTAAGACCCTGTGCCGACAGCACTTTCTTCAACTGATGAAAGATTTCCGCACCCGCGCGCAGCGCTTCAGCGAAGCTCGGCGCGCCCACAGGTTGCACCATGAACTCCTGAATATCGACGTTGTTGTCAGCGTGCTCGCCACCGTTGAGGATATTCATCATTGGTACCGGCATGGTGAAGCCGGTGGTGCCGTTAATATCTGCGATATGCTGATACAAGGGTATTTTACGTGCCAGGGCCGCTGCCTTGGCTGCTGCCAGAGAGACAGCGAGAATCGCATTTGCCCCATACTTGCCCTTGTTGTCTGTGCCGTCTGCGGCAATCATGGCCGCGTCCAGATCGCGCTGCGCAGTGGCATCAGCACCGAGCAGTAAATCGCGCAGTGGCCCATTCACATGCCCTACCGCATTCAGCACCCCTTTGCCCAGATAGCGTTTGACATCTCCATCGCGCAATTCCAGCGCCTCGCGCGAGCCTGTAGAAGCGCCCGAAGGTGCACACGCGGCACCGACTTCGCCGGTGTCCAGCGTTACCTCGGCCATCACCGTGGGGTTGCCACGTGAATCCATTACCTCAAAGGCCTGTACGTTTGTTATCGATGTCATGCGGTCAAACTCCGTAGTTGCTACTCAATAGTTAGCGGGGGCAATGACTTCACCAGGTCATCGACCGCCTTCACTTGTTGTAAAAAAGGTTCCAGTTGCGACAGTGGCAACGCACTGGGACCATCGCAGCGCGCCTTGTCTGGATCCGGGTGTGCCTCCAGGAACAAACCAGCCAGGCCCAGGGCCATGCCCGAACGCGCCAGATCCACAACCTGCGAGCGCCGCCCGCCGGATGCTGCGCCACCGGTATCGCGACACTGCAGTGCGTGTGTCACGTCGAAGATCAGGGGCACATCATTGCAGCTGCGCTTCATCACACCGAATCCCAGCATATCCACAACCAGGTTGTCATAGCCGAAATTACTGCCGCGTTCGCACAGCATCACCCGGGTGTTGCCGCATTCAGCGAACTTCTCGACGATATTGGCCATCTGGGAGGGGCTTAGAAACTGTGGCTTTTTGATGTTGATGGCCGCACCGGTTGCCGCCATCGCCGCGACCAGATCGGTCTGGCGCGCCAGGAATGCGGGCAATTGGATAATATCGCAGACCTCAGCGGCCGGTGCCGCCTGCTCGGGTGTATGCACATCGGTGATGATGGGAACATCGAACGTGGCTTTCACCTCTGCCAGAATACTCAGCCCCTCTTCCAGGCCAGGGCCTCGAAAGGAGTGGATTGACGAGCGATTGGCCTTGTCATATGACGCCTTGAACACATAGGGGATGCCCAACCGAGTGCACACCTCGACATAATGCTCAGCCACACGCAGCGCAAAATCCCGACTCTCCAATACATTGACGCCGCCCAATAAGACGAAAGGCGCAGCGTTATCGATAGTCAGCTTTCCAATGGAAACCGCTCTCTCAGTCATTCGCTCGCCTGCTTGCCCGCCTGGGCATGGGATATAGCGGCCTGTATATAGCTGGTGAACAAGGGGTGTCCGCCGCGCGGCCTGGAGGTAAATTCCGGGTGGAACTGGCAGGCAATAAACCACGGGTGTTCGGGTAACTCGACGATCTCCACCAGAGAGCGATCCTCAGACCAGCCCGCGATGCGCATACCGGCCTGCTGTAAGCGCTCGATATAGTTGTTGTTGATTTCGTAGCGATGGCGGTGGCGCTCGGAAATAACATCCGAACCATAGATTTCCCGCACCTTGCTACCCGGCTCCAGATGACAGGGTTGCGCGCCGAGGCGCATGGTACCGCCCTTATCGGAAGCTTCATCGCGCTGCTCGGCGCTGCCGTCCGCATTCTTCCACTCGGTAATCAGTGCAACGATAGGATGTGGCGTGGCTGCGTTCACCTCGGTAGAGTCGGCGCCCTCCAGCCCACAGACATTGCGCGCATACTCCACCAGCGCAACGTGCATTCCCAGGCAAATACCAAGGAAGGGGATATTGTTCTCGCGTGCGTAACGCACGGCGGTAATCTTGCCTTCCACACCGCGATCACCAAAACCGCCCGGCACCAGAATGGCATCCACCCCCGCCAGCGCCTTGGTTCCGTTGCGCTCGATATCCTCGGCATCAAAATATTCTATCTTCACGTCTGTCAGGGTCTGCAGACCGGCGTGACTCAACGCCTCGTTGAGCGATTTGTAAGCATCCTGCAGATCCACGTATTTACCGACCATGGCCACTCGGACCCGGCCGCTGCTGACCGTGAACTCGCGCTCGACAACGTCAGACCAATCGGACAGATCCGCGTCCGGCTTGCAATCGAGACCAAAGCGCTCGACCACAAACTTGTCGAGACCGAAATCACGCAGCATTCCCGGAATCTTGTATATCGAATCGACATCCAGCAACGGAATGACAGCGCGTTCTTCAACATTGGTGAACAGCGAAATTTTCTTGCGGGCGCTCTCCTCGATTTCTACCGCACAGCGGCACAACAGAATATCGGGCTGCAGGCCAATAGAGCGCAATTCCTTGACCGAGTGCTGGGTGGGCTTGGTTTTGATCTCCCCGGCAGTGGCAATATAAGGTACCAGCGTGAGGTGCATCAGCAGGGCGCGACTGGAGCCCATTTCTACTTTCAGTTGCCGCGCCGCCTCCAGGAAAGGCAGGCCCTCGATGTCACCCACCGTACCGCCAATTTCGACCACAGCCACATCGGCATCGCCTGCACCTAACACCACGCGCCGTTTAATTTCGTCGGTGATATGAGGAATAACCTGTACCGTGCCACCGAGATAATCACCGCGTCGCTCCTTGCGCAGCACGGCATTATAGACCCTGCCCGTGGTGAAATTATTGGTGCGCTTCATAACCGTGTGTGTGAAGCGTTCGTAGTGGCCCAGATCGAGGTCTGTCTCCGCCCCGTCTTCGGTGACGAATACCTCACCGTGCTGGAACGGGCTCATGGTGCCTGGATCGACATTGATATAAGGGTCCAGCTTGAGCAGCGTTACCTTGATCCCCCTGGCCTCTAGCACTGCGGCCAACGATGCAGCAGCGATGCCTTTACCAAGGGACGAAACCACCCCACCGGTGACGAAAATATAACGCGTCATGAATTGCCTATGTATGCTTTAGTGCCGGACATACAGGCCCTGCTTCCGGAGCTCTCTGGGAGTTTTATCTACCGGTGCTGGTCCTGCAAAAGATGGGCAGTTAGGCTACCAGAAAGGGCGTGCGAGCTCAATCAGAACTGGCACCTACAGGCCGTTTCCATCGGAAAGCCCAAAGTGGCTCGCCTGCGGCGACCTCGGCCTGCCATCGGCTGGATTCACAGCGCGTCAAATCACCCACTGCGAGCAGCTCGTCGCCCAGATAGACCAGTGGCACGCGGCTTCTCCACCAGGGCGGCACCTGCCATTCCTGCATCAGGGCCTTCAGACTGCGGCTGCCGGCGCGCCCGGGCAGACGGCAGCGCTCCCCGCCCGCGCGCCAGCGCACCGACAGCCGCTCGCCGGGCACTAAGTGCAGTGCATCGGCCGATTGCCGCTCCAGGCTCAGTGTGCCCACACCGGCTATGTGACAGCTCTCGCCGGGAGCCAGGTCAATGACCTCTCCCGCCGCAGGGGCAACAGAACCGGGCTCCAGATATACCGTGTCGCGGTAGCGCCGCAGGGCATAGGACCCGCAATCCAGACGCGGGCTGCCATCGGCCGGCGCCACCCGCAACTGACGTAAAAACTCCTGCAGGGCAAGCCGGTCGGGCGCCTGAGCCCCCTGCCCCGATAGCCAGGCCCGCAATCGCGCTGCGGCCACTTCCGCTGCCGGGTCCAGCAACATGGAAACGTGCACCCCAGGATCCCCCATCACGCTGTGTACGGTTTCCGGCACGCCCGCTGCGGTGGCCACGGCCTCAGAGGCACTCGCCAGATGGGCCATGGCACGCGCAACCTGGTTGCGGTACGAGGGCCATCGCGCACTCAGCACAGGCAGCAGTTCGGCGCGCAAATAATTGCGATCCATAGCCGTGTCCTGATTGGAGGGGTCCTCGACAAACGCCAGGTCGTGGTGCTGGGCATAGCGCTCCAGTTCAGCCCGCGCAAAATCCAGCAGGGGGCGCACCAGCTCAGCACCACCCAGATTCCGCTGGCGCGGCATGCCGGCGAGCCCCTCCACCCCGGCACCGCGCATCAGGCGCAGGAAAAACGTCTCTATCTGATCGTCGAGGTGATGCCCCATGAACAGCACGGCACCCTCCGGCAATTGTTCCTCAAAAGCGCGGTACCTCGCATCCCGTGCCGCCGCCTCCAGACTGCCCCGGGGCGCAACCTGAACGGCACAGGTAACACAGGGAACCTGCCATGCAAGGCACTGCGTCTCGCAGTGCTGTTGCCAGCTATTGGCCGCTGCCTGCAAGCCGTGATTAACATGAATCGCGCGCAGTGGCGGCGATGTCGGGTTGGCAGCGCACCAGCGCTGTAGTAAGTGAAGCAGAACGGTTGAATCCAGACCGCCGCTATAGGCTACATACCAGTGCGGGGCAGCAAGTAGCTCGTTTAACGACGTGTCCAGATCAGTATAGTGGAGCAACCCGGCCTAATTCCCGTAGGACATAAGCCGTTGATAGCGCTTGGAGAGCAAATCTTCCAGCGGCAACCCCTGCAAAAGCCCCAGCTGGGTGACGATATGCTCGCGGATGCGCTCTGCCATCAGGCCCACATCGCGGTGAGCACCGCCGAGGGGCTCCGGGATCGTAGCGTCGACTATTCCCAGGTCCTGCAGGTTTTTCGAGGTGACACCCATCGCCTCTGCGGCATCGGGGGCGTGCGCGGTATCCTTCCAGATAATATTGGCGCAGCCCTCGGGGGAAATCACAAAATAGGTAGAATACTGCAGCATGGCGAGGTGATCGCCCACCCCGATACCCAGTGCACCGCCGGAACTGCCCTCGCCGATCACGATACAGACAATAGGTGTCGCCAGCCGCGACATCACTGCCAGGTTCTGGGCGATGGACTCGCTGATACCGCGCTCCTCGGAATCTATACCCGGATAGGCCCCCGGCGTGTCTATCAGCGTCACTACCGGCATCCGGTAGCGCTCAGCCATTTCCATCAGGCGCAGCGCTTTGCGGTAGCCCTCGGGCTTGGGCATGCCAAAATTGCGCAACACCTTGTCCTTCACAGCCCGGCCCTTCTCCTGCCCAATCACCATCACTGGCTGGCCATCAATGCGAGCCACACCGCCGACGATAGCTTTGTCATCGCCAAAGTGGCGATCACCGTGCAGTTCATCGAACTCGGTAAATACCAGGGGAATGTAATCGAGGGAGTATGGACGCCTGGGATGGCGCGCCACTTTGACGATATCCCAGCTGCTGAGATTGGAGTAGATTTTCTCTGTGAGCTTGGTGCTCTTGGCCCGTAACGTCTCAATCTCCGAACTGATATTGATCTCGTTATCAGAGCCGACCAGCCGCAACTCCTCGATTTTGACTTCCAGCTCGGCGATAGGCTGTTCAAAGTCCAGGTAATTGGGATTCATGCTCGGGTATTCTCAAAAGATTGAATTGGCGCACAGTGTACAAAATTAATCCGCTGCAGACCAATAGTCAGAATGCAACCAAGCAGGGCCTGCCGTGGGCGCCTCCTCAATCGGCCAGGTAGATTCTCACGTCGCGAAACTCAGCCGACTCATCGAGATCTGGCACAGTGAAGCTGTCACAGCGCTCAATCTGCCGGTACGGCGGAAAATCGAAGTCCTTTACCCTGGAGTCGGCGATGAGCACGCGCTGGGCGCGCTGCCTGAAACGCTGTAACCAGGAGAGGTTGGCTCTGTCGTAGAGAACGTCTGCGACGATAATCAGGTCGACCGGGCCCTCTATCGCGTCGTAATCGGACGCGACCGTCAATGTCACATCATTGAGGCTGGCATTCAGCTTGGTTGCCGTCCGCGCCATGGGGTCAATATCGCAGGCGATGACTTCAGCCGCGCCAGCTAATGCCGCTGCCACGGCGACCACGCCGCTGCCACAGCCGAAATCCAACACACGTTTTTGAGCCACCCAGTGCGGGTTGGACAACAGAAAATCGGCCAGCACCTGACCAGAGGCCCAGCAAAACACCCAATAGAGCGGATTATCCATCACCTGCTGTACCTGCTCGGGGTCCAGGTTACCCTGCGGATAATCACTGTTGAGCAGCCACAGCTTTATGGCCGGACAATCCGGCAAGCATGTCTGCTCCAGTCTGGCAGAGGGAATGATTCCCTGTAGATGTTGCTGTAAGCTGTGCGCCTCAATCATTTCGCGGTCTTCTCCATTGCAGAGTGGCCGCAGTATATACGCCGCGTGGATCAAAAACCGCTGTGGCGAGCCAGAGTGCAGATCATCAGTGATGGAAGAACTCCCGCCTTATCTTGTACCCCACAGCACCGAAGAGATCGCGATACTGTACGAGGACAGCGATTTACTACTGGTACGTAAACCGACGCTGTTACTGAGCATTCCGGGGCGCCACCCACTCAACAAAGACTGCCTGATAACACGGCTGCAGCAGCGCTACCCAACAGCAAGTATTGTGCACCGACTTGACCTGGACACCTCCGGCATCATGGTAATCCCGCTAAACAAGCCAACCCATGCGCATATCAGTCGCCAGTTTCAGCTGCGCGAAGTACACAAAAGCTATCACGCCATTGTCTACGGCGTGATGGAAGCCGATGAGGGTGAAGTAGACCTGCCCATTACCTGCGACTGGGAACGGCGTCCTCTGCAGAAGATATGCCATGAACGCGGCCGCAACGCCCTCACACGATTCGAAGTATTATCGCGCCAGGAAGATCGCAGCCGCCTGTTGCTGAAGCCTGTCACCGGGCGTTCACACCAGTTGCGTATTCATATGCGCGAGCTGGGCCACCCTATTCTCGGCTGTGATATGTACGCGCATGAAACAGCGCTGGCAATGGCCGATCGCCTGATGTTGCACGCCACCACGCTGGAGTTCACCCACCCCACCACGGGACAGTGGTTGCGCGGCGAATGCCCGCCGGATTTCTAGCGTATTAAGTTTCAATTAATATTATCGCGCTAAGGTTAGAACCGTGGCAGAGTCAGCCACGTAACTGAAAGGGAGAGTTGTATGAAAAAAGTAGCCGCGGTCATACTCGCATCAGGTTTTTTCGCCAGTATCGCTATTGCCGACGTACGCGTCGATGAAGCCGTGAAGCTGCAGCAGGATGGCAAAATCAAACCGTTCGAAACGCTGAATGAAATTGCACTTAAGGCACACCCCGGTGCAACGATTACCGACACCGAGCTCGAAGACAAATATGGCAAGTATGTCTATGAGGTCGAACTGCACGATGCCGACGGGCAGGAATGGGATGTAGAGATCGATGCCACTTCCGGTGAAATCCTGCAGACCAAACAAGACGACTAAGCGAACTGCTGTCGCGACAGTCATGTCGCCATACCTTGTCGCCTGCCTTGTGGGTGCCTCTCTGTGCGTTGCCGGCCCTGCTGGCAACGCCGATGAGCTCAATCAGGACGAGGTGTTGAAACTTCGCCGTTCCGGTCTGGTTGCACCGTTTCAGGACATTGTGCAATCGATCGCCAAACGCTACGCCGATGTGCAAATACTCGAAGTGGAATTGGAAGCTGACGACGGCAAGTACATCTATGAAATAGAGATTCTCGTCGACGACGGCAGCGTGCGCGAACTGGAGATCGATGCCGTCAGCGGCACCATCCTCGAGGACGAACTGGAAGACTGATGCGGCTGCTGCTGGTTGAGGACAATGTCGCGCTGGCCGATGAACTGGTGCCACTGCTACAGCACCACGGCTATGCCGTTGACTGGCTGGTCGATGGACGCGACGCTGCAGTGCAGGCCAGTGACAACTGCTATGACATTATCGTGCTTGACCTGGGGCTTCCCGGCCGCGATGGCATAGAAATTTTGCAGGAATGGCGCGCGTTGAAATTGACGATAGCCGTACTCGTACTCACTGCACGTGACACCTGGGCCGACCGTATAGACGGCTTAAAAGCCGGCGCAGATGACTATCTCACCAAACCCTTTCACCCCGAAGAACTGGTACTGCGGATACAGGCACTGGTAAGGCGCACGCACAGCATGACAAACCAGCCGATGTTAGAGGTGGGCGGATTGCAGCTGGACGAAGACCGCCACTGTGTTATCAGTGGCACATCACGCATTCAGTTGACGGGCTCAGAATTTCAGTTGCTGCGATACTTTATGCTGCACGCAGGGAAACTGCTGTCGCGCTCACACCTTGCAGAACACCTTTACGACAATGAACGAGAGCGCGACAGCAATGTCATTGAAGTTCACATCAATCGCCTGCGCGGCAAGCTTGGCCGCAGCGTGATAGAAACGCGGCGCGGCCAGGGCTACCTCTTTCGCGGCGTGTCTGCATGACATCCATCAGCCGCCTGCTGACAGTCACCGTCATCGGCAGTCTGCTGCTCGCTGGTATCGCCATGGCGCTGACGGCCAATTACTTATTGGACAATACGCTGCGCGATTACATGGTTGCAGATCTGCAGGGTGAGAGCCGCAGCCTGCTGAAAGCGATCAGGCGCGGCCCCAATGGATTGATGCTCGACAGTGCAGCCATCGACCCCGCCTATGAACAGCCGCTTTCAGGCCGGTATTTTCTGGTGACGATTGATGGCCAGCAGTGGCGTTCGCGCTCACTCTGGGATGAACAGCTGACACCAACGGATCGCGCGGGTCTCACTGAGCAGTTAGTCGACGGTCCGAATGAGCAACGCCTGCTCTGGTTAGCCACAGATTATCAGCGTTTGGGCGAATCTCTGGAGGTGCTGGTCGGCATTGATTACTCCGCTATATTGCAGGATATCCGCAATATCCGGATCGTGCTTCTGATCAGTGGCATTGCTGCACTCGTGCTACTTGCACTGCTACAACAGTTACTGGTGCGCCGCTCGATGCGTCCTCTGGAAATCGCGCGACAGCAGGTAGAGCAACTGCGCAATGGCTCGATAACGGCGCTGATGGAGGATGTTCCGGAAGAACTCACGCCGCTGGTGCGCGAAATCAACCGCTTGCTGCACGACACGCAGCAACAGCTTCACCGGTCGCGGGTCGCTGTCGGTGATTTAAGTCATGCCTTGAAAACACCGCTGGCAGTACTGCGCAATCTGGCTGATCGCGACACCATCCGCGATGATCCGACACTGCACAATGCGCTGATTTTGCAGATCGAGCACATTCGCCAGCGCATTACGAAAGAGATGGCACGCGCTCGAACCGCGGGCACACACAGCGCCGAGAGTTTGTTCGATATCGAGACAGACCTGCCACTGCTGCTTGCAAGCGTAGGCGGCGCTCACCAGCAGAAGATCGTAATTGAGGAACATATTGACCTGCACGGCAGGATTCCCTGGGAGCGTGAAGACATACTGGAAATACTCGGCAACCTTTTGGACAACGCGTGTAAATGGGGTCGTGAATCAATCAGCCTGACGATACACAAAGTTGCAGACACATTGATCATCCAGATAGACGACGACGGGCCCGGCATACCGCAGGACAAGCTGCAGCAAGTTATACAACGCGGTGAACGGCTGGATGAAAACGTAATCGGTCATGGACTCGGCCTGGCAATTGTTGCTGACAAAGTGGAGGCCTACAGGGGGACGCTGACTTTTGCCAAGAACGATCGCGGTGGACTGTGCGTGCATATACAGCTGCCGTGGCCGTAACGCTCCTGCATGGCGTTCGACATACCCGAACGCCGATAAATGGGCTAGCTCGGGCTGCCCCGCGAGATGCACCTCTTCGAGGATAAAATTTCTTCACCGAGTAGGCGAATCCGGAAAAATTTACTAGACTGATAAGAAACAGATAAAGGGGCGCTCACCTTGGTAAGTAGTACCCGGACCTCGACACTCGTAATGATCGTTGCCAGACCTAATAGCTCGGCACATTGGAACACCAACGTATCGGTATTACTGGCCCTTGCTGTTCCGATGCTGTGCGTCGCTATTCCCTTTGCGCTGACGGGCGCGTGGCTGATTCTGCCGTTCGCGGGCGTGGAACTGCTCGCACTGGGTATAGCGCTTTACAGAGTCAACCACAGGTTACAGTATCGGCACGTTATCACTGTCAGCGGCGACACTGTCTGCATCGATAAAGGCTACGACACACCCGAGGAACACTGGCAACTTGCCAGGCACAACTCGGGGCTGACCGTCACCACACAGCAACACCCCTGGGATGCGCCGCAGTTATGCTTACACGATCGCGATGTATTCATCACACTGGGGGAATTCCTGAATCGGGAGGATAGCCTGAAACTGCTCGAGCTGCTGCAACAGGAATTCCGCGTACGCGCACTCGGCCAAGGTACGCTACAGGAGTTCTAGGGCGCCTCAAATCTCCTCAAAATCGCCGTGACGGCCTTTTCCCGAGGCGAACCGGGTAGCGCCCTCCACGGTCTCGCGGGAGTCGATCACAGTAAGCCCGCGTTCAAACTCAATGTGTAGTGCATCCTCCAGCGACATCCCCCATTGCTCGTAGGCGCTGAGACGGTCAGAGCGAAGGCAATTCTGCGGAAACCGGCTCAACTGCTGCGCCAATTCCAGGGCCGCCGAAAGCGCCTCGCCATCCGCTACCACGCGGTTTGCCAGACCCATTTGCAGCGCCTCATCGGCGCCCACTCCGCGGCCGGTGAGAATCAGGTCCATCGCGCGGCTGTGGCCGATTAACCGAGGGAGTCGCACGGTGCCGCCATCAATGAGTGGCACACCCCAGCGGCGGCAGTAGACGCCCATCACCGCACTGCGCTCAACCACACGCATATCGCACCACAGCGCCAGTTCCAGACCGCCAGCCACCGCATGCCCGGCCACTGCCGCGATCACCGGCTTGCCCAGCAGCATGCGAGATGGCCCCATAGGACCGTCCCCATCGCGCGTCAATGCATTGCCGCCAGACCCACTTGCAATGGCTTTAAGATCCGCTCCCGCACAGAAATTCCCGTAATCACCGTACAGCACCGCGACATCCGAGTCCGGGTTGGCCTCAAACTCGTGAAATGCCTGTGCCAGTGCGCGCGCTGTGTCTCGATCAACGGCGTTGCGCACCTCAGCCCGCCTGATACTGACAACCGTAATACGCTCCCGAATTTCCACACTGACCTTATCCATGCTCTCTCCGCTGCAAGTAATAACACGCTGTTTTCACAGCATACTGCTTTTCGCGATCGGTGCGACACCTTCATCCGTCCGGTCAGGGCACTGGACTGCCCTATCTGTGCCGCCTATTATCCCTTCACGCATAACAAAGAGAAATATCGCATGAGAATCCAGCCAGCTCTACTCTCTACCGTGTTGTTACTCGGCGCCTGCTCCGGCCCGGAGAACTCCCTCGACGAAATGCAAAAGAACGAAGATGTGGGTTTTGCCGGTGTTTCACGCGGCACCGACAGCCTGTTCGAGGCCAACGAAGAAATTGTGACGTTGCGACCACCGCCCAACCCGGATCGCAATGCCTATTTTGGCGATCTGCACGTACATACCGCGTACTCGTTTGACGCCTATGTCTTCGGCACAGTCAGCACCCCGGATGATGCCTACCGCTACGCCAAAGGACAGGCGTTGGAGCATCCCAGCGGTTATCAGGTGCAACTGCAACAGCCCATGGATTTTTACGCGGTGACCGATCACGCCATGCTGATGGGGCTGGTAAAGGAAGCTGCCGACACAGACAGCGAGTTCTCCCGCTATTCGATATCCGAGCCGCTGCACAATATCAACGCCCCCGGCAATATGACCGAATACAGCCTGCCAGGGCGCGGCACTGCCTTTGCCAGTTTTCTGCCTGCCGCAGTGGGCGGATTGCTCGATGGCACTATTGATATGTCGATGGTAGAGAAGGTAACGAAATCCGCGTGGCGAGATACCATTCGAGCAGCGAACGATGCCTATGTGCCCGGCACTTTCACCACGTTTGCCGCCTTCGAATACACCACCTCCTCCGATGATCAGGGCAACCTGCACCGCAACGTTATATTTCGCGACAGCGACCGCCTTCCAGCCATGCCGTTTTCGCGCTTCAACTCGCAGAACCCCGAGGGTCTATGGCAGTGGATGGACAAGCTGCGTGAGCAGGGCGTAGAGAGCCTGGCAATTCCACACAACTCCAACGGCTCCAACGGGCAGATGTTCAAAATGTCGGACTGGGCCGGCAATCCCATCGACGACGCGTATTCAGAGCAACGGATGCGCAACGAACCGCTGGTGGAAATCACCCAGATCAAAGGCACCTCGGACACCCATCCGCTACTCTCTCCGAACGACGAGTGGGCTAATTTCGAGATCGCACCCTATCGCGTCGCCACCAAGCTGCACAGTGAGCCGCTGGGAAGCTACGTGCGCAATGCCTATCTGCGCGGCTTGCACCTTCAATCCGAAGGTATTTTAAACCCCTACAAATTTGGCGTGATCGGCTCCAGCGACACGCACGATGCGGCCAGCTCAGAGGACGAGGAGACCTTCTTCTCCAAGGCCGGCATGTTGGACGGCACACCGGAATTGCGCGGCTCCATTCCCGCATCTTTCCTCACCGGTACCGTCGTCAAGTTCCTCGACCCCGGATTAGTAAAGGAAGTCGACGGCAAGGACTACATGGCCAGCTCGTCCTTCGAATACTGGTCTGCCTCCGGCATGGCGGGGGTCTGGGCCGAGGAAAATACGCGCGATTCGATTTATCAAGCATTTCGGCGCAAGGAGACGTTTGCCACCAGCGGCCCGCGGATCAAAGTACGCTTTTTCGGGGGCTATGACTTCGCCCCCGCCATACTCAATAGCCCCCGGTTGACCAGGATTGCCTACCAGCGAGGTGTCACCATGGGCGGTGATTTGCCCGGCAATGGCGACAGTTCACCGGCGTTTATTGTCTGGGCAGCCGCTGACCCTTCGGGCACCGCCCTGCAACGCGTGCAGATTATCAAGGGCTATCTGGAAAACGACGCGCATCAGGAACGGATTTACGACGTTGCCTGTGCCAACAACTTGCAGCCCGACCCAGCCACCGGACGCTGCCCGGATAACGGCGCCGCGGTGAATCTCAGTGACTGCTCAACCACCGGCAGCGGTGCGAGCGAACTGAAAGCTCTGTGGCGTGACCCCGATTTCGACCCCGCGCAAGAAGCATTCTATTATGTGCGCGTACTGGAAAACCCGAGTTGTCGCTGGTCGACCTGGGATGCGATACGTGCCGGTGAGGAGCCGCGCTCCGACCTGCCGAAAACCATTCAGGAGAGAGCATGGTCCTCACCCATCTGGTTCCGGCCAGACAACGCCCCTGAGTCGCCCGATACAATGATGACCACCGAGCACACTGCAGGTGACACAGAAACCGACAGCAAGGACACCAGTGAGCAGCCGTAAAGCCAGGCCTAACAAACGATTTCGACAGCTTCGAAAAGTACTGATAGTACTGGCGCTATTCAGCCTGGTGCAGTACCTCAGCACGGGAACCGTTCGCTGGCCCGTCGCGCTCTACCAGAAAGTCACGGCAACACTGTCGGAGTATGCATCGCGCCCAGAGGCCGGTTGGCGACGCGCCGCCAAGTCACTGGAAGAAATTGGCGCTGCCAGAGAAGGCGAATCGGTCACTGATTTTGATCTGACGGGACGTGTGGTCCGCGTCGCTGACGGCGACACAGTATCCATCCTCGATAGCAGCAACACACAGCACAAAGTACGCCTCTACGGCATCGATACGCCGGAGCGCGACCAGCCCTATGGCAAGGCCGCAAAAAAAGTCCTGATTCAACTCATCGATGATCAGCCTGTGGGCGTGGTCATCGTGGAAACTGACAGCTACGGTCGACTGGTCGGCACGCTCTACCAGAACAACCGCAATATCAATGTGGCCATGGTCGCCAGCGGCTATGCCTGGTGGTACCAGTACTACGCGCCCTATGAACACGCATTGCAGACGGCGGAGCAGCAGGCACGCGCACAGAGACTGGGACTTTGGGCGGAACCTAACCCCGTGGCACCATGGGACTGGCGAAGGAACAAGCGCTGAGCCATGCGCCGAAGCGGGTCAATCAGGCATATTCACTGTCAACCGCTGCGCGATTGCGGTAAATTTGTCGCGCTCAGGAAACAGACCACTACAATTTAATTAGAGGGATAAAACATGATCGTTGTAAACGCAGTGATAGAGAGCACACCGGATGATATTGCCGCCATGAAAGAGGCAGTCAACACGATGGAGCAAGCCAGCCGAGCTGAACCGGGCTGCGACGACTACACCTTCAGCGTTGAGCTGAACAAACCCGGCACACTGCGGATAGTAGAGAAATGGCAGACTCTGGAGGCGCTGATGGAGCACATGGGTACTGCGCACATGGCCGAATTCCAAAAAGCGATAGGGAACAATCCGCCCACATCGATGGACCTGAAGTTCTATGAGGTTAAGGAAATACAGCCTTTCTAACCGTTCTCGTCATAAAGCTGTATGAAATTTTTGCCGCTCCACGCCGCTGCTCTCGCCTTGCTTGTAACGCTTGGCACTGCGCCTGTGCGCGCACAACCAGCGCCGGATTCAGCCTCGCAACTCTCCGAGATGGCGGCAGACGGAACACTGAAGACGTTTGAGGAAAACATGGATATGGGCGATGTAATCGCCCTCTTCCGTGAACAGCAAAAGGAATTGGTCGCGCAAAGAAAATTGCTCGAAAAGCAAGCCGAACAGATTGACACACTGACAAAAGAGCTCGAAGCCATTCGGGCGCCTCTGCCCGCGGTGAACGAGGAGATGACCGCACAGCGCACCCTGCTGGAAAGTCAGTCACAGCAAATCTCCACACTGGCGCGCGAATTGGACAGCATGCAGGACCCATTGCCACCTGCAAATGCGGACTCCATCAAAGAGGTAGCGGCTGCCGGGCCTGCAGCAGAGACGGGACCACCGGTACCCGAGACACCTCAGACAGAGAAGGAACAGGCAGTAGCAACCGGCAACGCTGTCGCCCAGGCGCAGGCCGATGACCCGAGTCGAGACCTGTTAGAGGATTTCAAAGGTGCCTGGCGCCTGCCCGGCACCAATGCCGCACTGGCCATTGGCGGGTTTGTGAAGGCAGACATCGTCTACAACTTTGACCCACTGCAGGTCAAAGACCGATTTATCACCGGGTCCATCCCGGTTGGTGTCACGGAAACAACCGGAGACGAAGCGCAAAGCAGCATCACTGCCGATCAATCCCGACTTAATTTTGACCTGAGGTCGCAGACTGATTACGGCATTATGCGGGCATTTATCGAAGGCGATTTCGCAGGAAGTGGTGATACCTTCCGCCTGCGGCATGCCTTCGGGCAATGGCAACACATGCTCGCGGGAAAAACCTGGACAACCTTCATGGATCCGGATGCCTCACCGGAGGAAATCGATTTCGAAGGATTGAACGGTCGCATCAACGTGCGCCAGGCACAGATTCGCTTCATGCCGACATTTGGTGAGGACTATGAACTGCAATTTGCTCTGGAAGATCCAAACCCGCAAGTACAAAACGGCTCCGGCGTTACGCGCACACCCGACGTCGTAATCGCAGGGCGATTTCAGCCGCGTGATCGACTACACGTAAAGCTCGCGCTATTGGTCCGAGAAATTCGCGGCCAGGAAGATACCACCGGGGATGTTGAAAAGCAGTGGGCGTGGGGCACTTCGCTCAGCGGACGTTTTTTGACCCCAGCGCTTGACGACCGCGACAGCCTGCTGTTCCAGCTAAACTACGGCAAGGCGATCGGTCGCTACGTCAACGACCTGTCCAGCGTCCCGGACGAGAATTTCGACGGTATCTTTGATACCAGCAATAACAAACTTCAGCTCTTTAATGTCACGGCCGGCTATGTCTCATGGCAACACTGGTGGGGATTCAACCAACTGAGATCCAACTTCACATTTGGCTTTGTTGACCTGAACAACCCAGGCTTTGTAGACGGTGACGCCTACAAGCGCACATACAGATTTTCATCGAATTTGATCTGGTCGCCAATCCCACGCATCGATCTAGGTGGTGAATACCTGTGGGGGCAACGGGAAAACAAGGACGGCGAACACGGCGACGCCACTCAAATTCAGTTGGCTGTAAAGTATCGATTCTAGCGGTACCCACCGATAAATTAGCAGCCAACAAACTGTCGTATTCTGCGGCAACATATCGGTTAGAAAGCAGAGAAATGGAGGTTTCTTTTGCGTCTTTTACATCAAGCACATAGGGAGTAAGTTAACACACATGGATATAGAATCAGGTTCAGTCGCGATCGAGGAAATCCTGCAGACCGCTCAGCACGCAGCCAGTGAGACCAGCACTTACATACAGCTACTCGCTATCCTCGCAATCTATGCACTGTCTTTTGTCGTTGCCAATAAAGTCAGAAACAGCATCGGACTCACGCAGAATGAGCCTTTGGAAAGCGCCCACCCGGTGCGCAAACTCGCGTACCGAATCGGCGGCATTCTCTTTCCGCTGCTGGCAATTATTCTGCTCCAGATATCGACAAAAATCGGTGAGGAGCTGACGTTCACACCCTGGCTGATCGAAACGGCATTGGCTGTTGCGGTACTGTTATTTTTTAACTCACTGATACGCGTCTTTGTTCAAAACCCACTCGCGGCCTCGTTGTTCAGGTGGGTTGGACTACCCATATTGCTGTTACATTTACTGGATCTTTTGCCGACTATTGTAAGCGCCCTCGAAGAAGTATCACTGGAGGCCGGCAACTTCAGTATTTCTGCTTATGGGGTAATCCGAGTCCTCATTTTTGGCAGTTTCCTTTTCTGGTTGGGCCGCGCCTCAAACAATTTTGGCAAAGCGGTAATCAGAAAACAGGATTCTCTTGATGTCCCCACCAAGGAGGTATTCAGCAAGCTGTTTGAGATCGCGATTTTCGGTATCGTTGTACTGTCGCTGCTAAATATTATGGGCGTCAACATGGCCACGCTGGCGGTATTTGGTGGTGCTGTCGGTGTAGGGCTCGGGTTGGGCTTACAGTCTATCGCGTCAAACTTTATATCCGGGATCATCATTCTGCTCGACCGTTCACTGACCGTTGGCGACTTTGTCGAATTGGAAGGTGGGCAAGTGGGTTTTGTACGGGAATTCAGGATGCGTTATACGATACTGGAAACCTACGACGGCAAGGATATTCTGGTTCCAAACGAAACCTTCATCTCGTCTTTGATGGTGAATTGGACCCATAAAGATCCCAAACAACGGTACCGTGTCGATTTTTCTGTGCCCTATTCTACTGACGTACGCAGCATGGTCGAGCTTATCAAAGCCGCAGTAGCCGAACACGAGCAAGTAGTCAGCGGACCGGATGTACCGTTTGAGGAAAGGCCCGACTGTGAAATAGACAGCTTTGGTGAATCGGGCATTAACATGTTTGTCGAGTTCTGGATGATAGGTGTCGATGACGGGAGTAACCGAGTAGGCGGAGACCTGATGCTGATTATTCTGGAAACCCTGAAAGAAAACGGTATCGAAATACCCTTTCCGCAGCGTGAAGTTAAAATTCTCAACCCCGGACAATAAACCACAGTAGAGAATAGGTTGTTACAAAGCCCGGTTGGTTAAATTTTTCACGGTGAAGAACGGCGCTGACCGAGGCTTGCCTCACTGCTCATATTTCATACAGATTTGTCTGAATAATAAAGCGCTTTACGGTATGATCGCGCGACTTTTTACACCACGCTCTGGCGCAGGTATTACGTCTGCAACCACCAACAAAGCTGCAGCGCATTGCGTGATCACGCACAAAATACGATGAATGGTAATTGAATGAGCAATTCGGACAAAAAATGTGTGGGATTCGTAAGTCTTGGCTGCCCCAAGGCGCTGGTCGACTCCGAACGCATTCTTACGCAGCTGAAAATGGATGGGTATGACATTGTACCCACCTACGAAGGCGCGGATGTTGTCGTTGTAAACACCTGCGGGTTTATCGACAGTGCCAAGCAGGAATCGCTGGACGCTATCGGTGAGGCCGTCAGCGAGAATGGCAGGGTTATCGTAACAGGCTGCATGGGCAAGGGAGACGATGCGCAATCGATCAAGACGTTGCACCCCAAGGTATTGAGCGTCACCGGGCCTGCGGCTTATGAAGAGGTCGTCGGCGCAGTGCACAAATATGTGCCCTACACGCCTGTCCACGATCCGTTTAACGACCTGGTGCCCCCGCAGGGCATCAAACTCACACCTCGCCACTACGCCTACCTGAAGATTTCCGAGGGCTGCAACCACCGCTGCAGTTTTTGCATCATCCCCGATATGCGCGGTGACCTGGTCAGCAGGCCCATCGGCGATGTGATGGAAGAAGCAGAGCGGCTGGTTCGAGCCGGCGTGCGGGAATTGCTGGTTATCTCGCAGGACACCAGCGCCTACGGCATAGATACAAAGTATCGCACCGGGTTCTGGAACGGCCGCCCGCTAAAAACCCGTATGCAGGAACTGTGCGAGGCACTGGGCGAATTCGGTATTTGGGTACGTCTGCACTACGTATACCCCTACCCACATGTCGATAAGGTGATACCGCTGATGGCCGAGGGCAAAATCCTGCCCTATCTGGACGTGCCGTTCCAGCACGGCAGCCCGGCTGTGCTCAAGCGCATGCAACGCCCGGCCGCCGCCGAGAAGTCGCTGGAGCGGATCAAAGCCTGGCGTGACGCCTGCCCTGAGATTACCCTGCGCAGCACGTTTATCGTTGGTTTCCCCGGGGAAACGGAATCTGATTTTGAGGTATTGCTGGACTTCATCCGTGAAGCACAGCTCGACCGTGTCGGCTGTTTCCAGTATTCCCCGGTCAAAGGTGCCCGCGCCAACGCACTTGCGGACCCTGTCGCCGATGAAGTAAAGCAGGAACGCTGGGAACGCTTCATGGCCCTGCAACAGGAAATCAGCGCGGCCAAGCTGCAGTCCAAAGTCGGCAGCACGATTGAAATCCTGATCGATGAAGTGGACGAACAGGGCGCCATAGGCCGCTCCAGCGCCGACGCGCCGGAAATAGACGGCAAGGTGTACCTGGAGGGCGTCACTGATTTGCAGCCCGGAGATTTCGTAGAGGCGGAAGTCACCGGCGCCGACGAATACGATTTGTGGGTCGGTTGATTCCACTGTGAACCTGCTGCTATTCACGGGCGCCGATAGACTGGACGAGACTAGAATCGCTGTCCACGACCGTCGACTGCAGCACTTGTTGCAGGTCCATCGCGCGCAGCCAGGTGACACCCTGCGGGTAGGTGAAATCAACGGCCTGATGGGCGAGGCTGAAATACTGCAGATTGACGACAAAGCCGCTGTGCTGGCGGTTGCGCTGGACCAGCCACCTCCCCCCAAACTGCCGCTGCGCCTGATACTGGCCTTACCCCGTCCCAAAATGCTGCGCCGTATAGTGCGCAATGTGGCTGAACTGGGGGTCGCCGAACTGCACCTTATCAACAGCTACCGTGTGGAAAAAAGCTACTGGCAAACACCGGCGCTCGAAGCTGCCACTGTGCGGGAATATCTGCTGCAGGGTCTGGAGCAGTCCCGGGATACCCGTCTGCCCGCAGTGCAATACCATCGGCGTTTCAAACCCTTTGTGGAGGACAATCTGCCCGGGCTGCTCGCAGGCAGAACGGCACTGCTGGCCCACCCTGGCGAGCATCCACCCTGCCCGCGAAACATCGAGGGAGAGTGCTTGCTGGTGATCGGACCGGAGGGCGGTTTCATTCCCTACGAGGTGGAAAAGTTACGCGATGGTGGTTGCCAACCCGTCTCTCTTGGCGCGCGTATCCTGCGGGTGGAGAACGCCGTTACCAGTTCGCTCAGTCGATTGTTCTAGCCGCCACAGCGCAAGCATGCGCTCCGCGCTCGCCTCCAAAAAAACCACCGACACACAATATTTTAAACTCAGAAATAACTTTTTGAACGCTGCCTGATCAAACCAGCTCCTGACGTAGTATTTACAGGTACATAGTGCTAGCTTCGCGCTTGGCTTTGGATCATCTCACATGAATTCCAAATCCAGTGAAAAAGTCACAGTGACTTCCCGTGCAGAAGTTACGCGATTGCTTCTAT
The DNA here is from genome assembly GCA_902705825.1 of Halioglobus japonicus. GTDB lineage: Bacteria > Pseudomonadota > Gammaproteobacteria > Pseudomonadales > Halieaceae > Marimicrobium. Next base: position 231,207 of record CACSIL010000051.1, read on the forward strand.
TATGCTGTTCATAACATAAGAGACTTGAGAGGCCCCACAATGTCTGCAAAAAAACGTTTGATCGTATCTCACCTCTCGGCCGTAGTAGCCGCTACCTCAGCGGGAGTCATACCGACCGTAGCGCTAGGCCAGGCCATGCTGGAAGAAGTGGTGGTCACCGCACGTAAACGGGAGGAGACACTACAGGAGACACCGGTAGCAGTATCGGCATTTTCCGGCGAGAACCTGCAGGAACTAGGTATAAACGATATTTCTGACCTGACCCGGGTAGTTCCCAACGTCGATATGTACTCCGGTAATGGTACGACCGGTGCCGGTAACGTCTTTATTCGCGGTATTGGTGCCCGTAATACCGGCGTGAACTTTGACTCTGGTGTGGGTATATATGTGGACGGAGTCTACGTATCGCGCGCAGATGGCTCGGTTCTGGACAACGTCGATGTGCAGAGTGTTCAGGTGCTGCGCGGCCCTCAAGGGACTCTGTTTGGTAAGAACACCACTGGTGGCGCCATTCTCTACACCACCAACAAGCCCAATGAAGAATACGGCGGCCATGCAGAAGTGCGGGTTGGTAACTACAACAAGCTCGACAGTAAAGTGACTGTCAACGTGCCGCTGATGGGCGATACGCTGATGTCACGCTTCTCGCTCTACAAAACCAAGAATGACGGTTATGTACAAAGCGAAATCCCGGACAACCTCCCGGTCCAGGCCGTTGGTAACCCGGCATTTGTAGAAGACGAGTACAACGACATCGACCGCTGGGGAGGCCAGGCCCAGTTGCGCTGGGTAGCCACGGACGACCTGATACTGGATCTGAACTACAACTACGGAAAAACAGACCAGAAGGCCAGTGGTCAGGATTGTCAGATTGTGACGAACATTCCCGGGGCCGGCTGGCAGGCTGACTTACAGGACGCGTCCATCGTTGTGCCCTCCACCGGACAGACAGTTGCCGACTGGTGTCAGGCAAACAACGATCTGGGCAAAGATAAAATCATGGCCAATGTCACGCCAAACCGCTACAGGGCTGAGGTGAACACACTCTCCCTCACCGCTGACTGGGATATTAACGACTCACTGAACTTCAAGAGTATCTCCGCCTGGCGTAACACTCAGGGCGGCGAAGCCAACGAGCTCGATGCCATGGGTATTCCCTTCCTCGGCCGCAGTAACTACATGGGTCAAGGCGCAGACGAACGCAATACAGATGCCTACAGCCAGGAATTCCAACTGGCAGGCAGCGCCTTCGATGAGAAACTGGATTATGTCGTCGGTGTCTTCGGGTTTCACGAGCACACTGACAAAGGTGCGGCTACATCGCCGACTGGCCCGTTTTTCGATGCGCCCGCTCCCGTGGGCAACCCCAGCACCATGCTTTACGTCAATAACCTCACCGAACTGCTGGCGAAAAACTCTTCAGCCTCGTTATTCAGTCAGGCCGACTGGCATTTTGATGAGTACTGGACTGCAACAGTGGGCGCACGCTACACCTGGGAAGAGCGCAAGCTGACTCGCAGGTTCCGGGTTCCCGATCTGAATTCCATGTCTTACTCCGGGACTGTCACCAACCCGTTCGGCGCAGCAGCACCACAGGTCTATGCTTTCTCCGACGGCCCACAGTCGTTCAATCCTGACCACGGCTTTACCACTGCAATGGTCAACGGTATGCCTGACCCATTGGCCGACCAGACGCAGCGTTACGACAAAACCAAGGTTACACCCATGGCGAGTATCCAGCGTACGTTCGATGGCGTGGGTTTCATGGACTTTGGTAACGCGTACTTCACCGTCGCCAACGGCTTCCTCTCCGGTGGTCTGACCGACACCGTAGATACCGTCACAGGCCTGATGGGTGAGTACAAGCCAGAGGAAGTCTGGAACTATGAACTGGGCTTTAAAATGGATGCCTGGGACAGAAAGCTGCGCCTGAACACGGCTATATTCTATACCGACTATCAGGATCGCCAGCTCTCCACAGTTCGAATCAGCCCCGAAGGCCGCATATCAGGCGCTCTGATTAACGCCAAGTCCTCCTATATCTCGGGTATCGAATTCGAGGCCGTGGTACTGCCGATTGAAAACCTGCAAATCACTGCCAACATGACGTTCAACGAGAGCAAGATTGACGAGTATGAGGATGAGCAGATTCGCGCGCTGCCTGCAGCTGGCGAGCCGACTCCAGCCGGTTGCTCTCAGATTGTGATTCCAGGGTCGGGGCAAACCGTTCTGAATTGCGATATCGATCGCTCCAATGAGAGTCTGCCGCGTCTACCAGACAGCGTGTTCTATCTGGCCGCACAGTACACGTTCGAGACCGAGTACGGCACAGTGGTACCGCTGCTGTCATGGTCCTACCGCACGAACCTGAATAACTGCTTTGATGCATCCAGCTGTGTTTCCGGCATTTGGAAAGTGGACCAGACTGACGTTACCGCTCGCTTGACCTGGAATTCACCAGACATGGCGTGGCGTGTAACTGCCTGGGGCAACAACCTGACCGACGACCGTTATGTCCAGGGCGGCACACCGCTGGTGGACAATACCGGAACGGCGGCTACCACCTACAACCTGCCTCGCACCTACGGTCTTGAGGCCGCTTACACCTGGTAAGCTGATACCCACAAAAAGGCCCGGCACGATGCTCATCATGCCGGGCCTTTTTTTTGCCTGGTAGAAAGCCGCGCTACTTTGCCGCGAAACCCTCGGGGCAACTCACACCCGTCCCGCCCAGCCCACAATAGCCACCGGGATTCTTGGCAAGATACTGCTGGTGATAATCCTCTGCGTAATAAAACTCTTGAGCAGGCTCTATCTCTGTCGTAATACTGCCGAGCCCCGCCTTGTCCAGCGCCAGCTGAAATACCTCTTTGGAGGCTGCCGCCAACCATGCCTGCTCATCGTCAAACGTATAGATTCCCGACCGGTACTGTGTGCCCATATCGTTGCCCTGGCGCATTCCCTGAGTGGGATCATGCCCTTCCCAGAATACCTTGAGCAGCGCCTCGTAGCTCACCTGCGCCGGATCAAAAACAACCAGAACGACCTCGTTATGCCCGGTCTTGCCACTGCAGACTTCCTGATAGGTTGGGTTGGGCGTCAGGCCCGCGGCATAGCCTGCTGCCGTGGTGAACACACCGGGTATCTGCCAGAATTTACGCTCCACACCCCAGAAACACCCCATGCCGAACACAGCCTGTTGCAGGTGAGCGGGGAACGGTCCGCGCAGCGGGTTGCCGTTGACGAAGTGGGCTGCGGGAACGGGCATGGCTTCCGCGCGTCCGGGCAGCGCGGTTTCGGGTGTGGGCATAGTGTGTTTCCTGCGAATATTGAATAGGTTCATAAGCTCCAAGTATAGCCACAAATGCGCTACAGTAACCCGCCTCAGCCATAAAAGACGCGGTCATCATGCCAATAACACGCCGTAAGCTGCTGGGACTGATGTCCAGCAGTACCTTTTTCCTAAGTATTTCCCCCGGCGCCACGCTGGCGGCAGAATTGCCCGCTGGAGCAGTCCCGCTGAACTTCCCGCAGGGCGTTGCCTCTGCGGACCCACAGCCTGACGGTATCATGCTGTGGACGCGGGCAGTGCCGAGAACCGGCGACGGAGCACCGGTCAACTTACTGGTGCAACTCAGTAAGGACGCTGACTTTTCCACGGTGCTGCTGCAGGCGCAACTGGGCACGAATGAGAAAAGCGATTATACGGTACGCAGTTACATCGACGGACTGACGCCAGACACACAGTACTACTACCGTTTTCTGGGGGGCAACACCTCGGAAGCAGCGTCTGTTTCACGTATCGGGCGCACCCGCACAGCGCCGCCGCCAGACCATACAGGCAAAGTGAACCTGGCTTTCGCCAGTTGCCAGAGTTATGAGCAGGCGTACTACGGCAGCTGGGCGCGCATGCTGGAGGATGACCGCGCCGCGGCCGAGGAAGATCGCATTCACTTTGTACTGCACCTGGGCGACTTTATCTACGAGCGCTGTTGGAAGGAGCGCCCCGACGGCGGCCCCAACTCGCGAACGGTGCCGCCATTTCCCAATGGTGTGGACACACCAGAAAATCGCTATGCCGTTTCTCTGGCCGATTACCGTCACCTCTACAAGACCTACCTCGGCGACCCTCACCTGCAGGAAGCACGGGCAAACTGGCCCTTCATTTGCACCTGGGACGACCACGAATTTGCCAATGACAACTACCAGAGCTATGTCACCTACGACGGCCCCGGTGTACTGGATGCCCAGCGCAAAACCGATGCCAACCAGGCTTGGTTTGAGTATATCCCGGCCGTGCTGGACGAATTGCGAGCGCAGCCAGCCCACGACTTTCAGCCACAACCACCGGGAGGCGACGAGGCGACCCGCAACCAGAGGGCAATGGACAGCTTGCGCATTTATCGCAAGTTAAGCTGGGGGAAAACACTGGACATCGTGCTCACCGATAACCGCAGTTACCGCAGCGGGCCCTGTCTGCCAGCTGGCTTCGCCGAAAGCCTGGGTATGCCTATGAATAGCGTGGAACTGGTCGCCATTGCCGATGCTGGCCGCGCCTATGCCAACGGCCAGCCGCCGGCCACCCTGCCGTATGGCGATGGCACCGTCGCCAATCCTGCCAAGGATCGCGCGCCCGGCAGCCTGCTGGGGACCGAACAGCGCGAGTGGTTCCTGGAAACGGTAAAAAACTCCGCCGCCCCCTGGAAGATATGGGCTAACGCACTGCCGCTAATGCCGATGCGCCTGGATCTGTCATCCCTGCCAATGACCGGCTACGAAGACAGCATTTTCAGTATCGACAGCTGGTCGGGCTACCCCTACGAATTGGGCCTGCTGATGCAGGCCTTTGAACATGACAAGGTAACCGGCGTGGTGTCTCTCTCAGGCGACCACCATATGCACGGCGCGGGCTCCGTCGCCTATTCGACCACAGATGCCAACGCCAGACCGGTCACGGTGGACTTCGCCGTGGCGGGCATCAGCTCCTCACCTATTTTTGAGGACCTGCTTGCCGTTGCCAAAAACGACCACCCCGATTTCGGCCCCGTGGTGTACCGCGAGACGGACCAAGGCGTGGAACCGGTGTGGAATATCTCTATGACAGCGGGAGTGCTGGCCGCCTACACCTACGCCGAGACCGGTATCAGCGCCCTCACCGACTGGCTTGGGCCCAACACAGCCAACCCCGGCCTGCGCTATGTAGACACCACCGTAAATGGCTACGGTCTGGCGACGATTGAGGCCGACAAGGTCGGTGTGCAATTGGTTTCCCTGCAGGACTGCCGCCAGGACTTCGTGAAGCCACCGGCAATTCGTCATATCGCCCGCTTCAGCGTACCCTACTGGCAAGCGGGAGAGGCACCAGAGCTGGAGGGGCCTGAATTTGAAGGAGGCGCGCCCTTCCCTTTCGAGCAGGAGACAGTGTAAGCTGGGATATAAGCAGGTGAAAATACAGGAGCATGCCCCGCGGGCATGCTCCGATCAGGATTTTCACACCACTGTCATAATCACTAATTAAGATCACCCTGGATTCACCACAGATCCGGGGAAAGTCCCCGGCACCACACTAAAGGGACCAGTAAATGGATGGTAGAAAACAATGAATACCCACAGAATTAATCCACAGGAGCTCTCCAGCAGGAAGCTCTGGCAATTGGCAGACACCCCCTACAGGGATGAAATCAGCTCTGATGAGTTATCCGACGTTATTGCCGAGCTTGCCAAGCGTTGTCACGACCTCAACAAACTGCAAGAGATTGACCAACTGAAGAACATGCAGCGCAACTAACGCGTTTCCTGCCCCGCTCTCACTCATGGCCAAGGCTCCCGCCAAACGCTCCTCCCCCCAAGAAATCGCGCAGTTCCTGCAAAAGAGCCGGGCTATCTCGGAGTTTGTAGAAAAGCAGCCGCGATTAATGTTTGCTGTCGATGCCACAGCCAGCCGTCAACCCACCTGGGATCGTGCCACACACCTGCAGCAGGAGATGTTTCTCGCCAGCGGCAAAGTCGCCTCATTGGCAGTGCAACTGTGCTATTTCCGCGGTTTCGGCGAGTTTCAAGCCAGCCGTTGGCTGACAGACAGTGCTGCACTGGCGCAACTCATGGGTCGGGTTCACTGTGAAGGTGGACACACGCAGATTGCCCGGTTGCTGAAGCATGCCCAGAGCGAGCACCGCAAAACCGCTGTGCGAGCGCTGGTATTCATCGGCGATGCCGTGGAAGAAAACCCTGATACACTCTGCGATCTCGCCGGACAGTGCGGCATACTGCAGTTGCCGCTGTTCCTTTTCCAGGAAGGTGCCGATCGCTCGGTGGAACAGACTTTTCGCTCCATGGCCAAAATCAGTCGCGGCGCATACGCCCGATTCAACACCAGCAGCGCCGGGAAGTTGGCTGAACTGCTGGGCGCTGTGGCCAGTTTTGCCACAGGTGGTCACGCCGCACTTGAAAAACGTGGCGGCGACAGTGCTAAACTACTGCTCCAACAGCTCAAACCCTGAGAGACAACGTGCCCCGACTAATACTGCTGATCGCGGTAATTGCCGTTATTTATATTCTATTGCGCCGCGCGCGATCTCTGCCGCCCCACAAGCGCCGCGCCGAGTACATCAAACTCGGCCTGGGTATCGCTCTGGTCGGCACGATATTGCTTTTCGCCACCGGCAAAATGAGCTGGGTCGGCGCAGCATTTACGGCTCTGCTGGTGGCAGCGCGCCAGGGGCTGCCACTCATTATTCGCCTGTTTCCGATGCTCGCCAGCCTGCGCCACAAAAGCGCCGCCGGCAGTGGCCAGAATTCCACTGTAGAAACGGCCCTGCTGCGCATGCAGTTGGATCACGATACCGGCAATTTACAGGGCGAAGTACTCGGCGGTAGTTTTAAGGGCTGGCGACTCGCCGACATGGACAAGCAGCAACTCGAGCAGTTTTTCAGCTATTGCCAGGCGCAAGACAGCGACTCACTGCAACTGCTGGACAGCTATCTGCAACAACGTTTCCCCGGTGAGGCAGGCTTTGGCGGGCAGCATCAGGGAACCCCTGGCGGCAACCATACGCTGGGACGCGCCGAGGCCTTTGCTGTACTGGGGCTGAGCGAAGACGCGAGCAGGGAGGAGATCACTGCTGCGCACCGCAAACTCATCCAGAAACTACACCCCGACCGCGGTGGCAATGACTACCTCGCCGCGCAAATCAACCAGGCTAAAGATCTGCTTCTGGGGTGACCCCGATACTGGATTCAAGGCGCCCAAATGCTTACACTTGGGCACAAAATTTAGTGAGGATTCAGCACTGTCATGACTGACGTTTTTGTCGTTCGCAACCAACTTGGACACTATTGGGGCAAAGCCAAAATCTGGGTCGACGGATCTAGCCCCAAGGCGGTTTTACGCACCAAACACCAGGACGAGGCGCTCAACACATTGTTTGAGCTCAGCTCCCGCGATACCGAGCTGCGTGGCGAGGTCGTACAGACTGAACTTAGTGAGCGCGGGGAGCCAGTCATCGAGCCCAGCCAGATACCACTACTGGACGAATCGGAGCCGGATGTCGCTGAGCCCGAAGAAGAACAAGAGGCGCATTCTACGCCGTGAGGCCACAATGCGAGGCAGGCACTAAAACGCAATGAGGACGATGAGAAACCAATGAGAATTCTTCTGTTTCTTGGCACAAATATGGCGGTGCTGCTACTGGTGGGCATCCTGTTCAACCTGCTGGGGCTGCAGGGCGTGCTGGCCGAGAATGGCGTCGACCTGAATCTGGGGCCGCTGTTGCTAATGTGCGCCGCATTCGGATTTGGCGGCTCACTGATCTCGCTGTTCCTGTCCAAGTGGATGGCCAAACGCTCCACCGGCGCCTATGTCATCGAACAACCACGCAATGCCCAGGAGCAGTGGTTGGTCACGACCGTAAAGGAATTAGCTGAAGAAGCGGGCATCGGCATGCCGGAGGTCGCTATTTTTCCATCGGAGGCATCCAATGCCTTTGCCACCGGCTGGAACCGCAATGCGGCGCTGGTTGCGGTAAGTGCCGGCCTGTTACAACGCTTTACGCCGGAAGAGGCGCGTGCGGTTATGGCGCATGAGATAGGGCATGTAGCCAACGGTGATATGGTAACGCTGACGCTGATACAGGGCGTGGTGAACACGTTTGTGCTGTTTCTCGCCCGTATTATCGGCCACACCGTGGATCGCGTGATTTTCAAAAATGAACGCGGCTACGGCATCGGATACTACGTTGTCACCATCATCGCACAGCTGGTGCTGAGCTTTCTGGCCAGCGCCATCGTGTTCTGGTTCTCCCGCTGGCGGGAGTACAGGGCAGACCAGGCCGGTGCTACGCTGGCCAGCAAACCCGGTATGATTGCCGCACTGCAAAGGCTGCAACTGGAACAGGGACAATCACAGGCAATGCCTGGTGAATTGAAAGCTTTCGGTATCAGCGAACCGTTGAAGCAGGGTTTTGCTCAGTTATTCAGTTCGCACCCTCCTCTGGATGATAGAATCAGGGCATTACAACAAACTTGAGCGTCTCGATTCGAACGATAAAAATTTGCCGCGGACGCTTGAACAATGAACAACACCACCGATAGCTCGCCCGCCAGCGCGCACCGCGCTTTAGATCAATTTCTGGTACTGCTGGCACTCACCGGGTTTACTATCACCGAACCTGTGTTGACGATTTTTGGCGTCAATCCAGAGATCTTCTATTTTTATAACATTGATACCACTGCACAAATTGTCCTGTATGCGCTTGTTGTCGCGCTGCTTCCAGCGTTGTGCTTATGGCTCTTGACGGTGATTGCTGCGGCGGCGAACAAGACAGCAGCCGCAGCGCTGTATCACTTGTTTGTGCTTGGCCTCGGCGCATTGTGGGTAGTTCAACTGGGCAAATGGAGCCTGGGTATTGATCACACCTGGCTGCTCGCAGCCTTCGCTGCTGCAGGTGCCGGCGCATTCATACTGGCCTATAGAAAATGGGCGTTTGTCAGCGCTTTACTGCGTATCGCTGCCATCGCACCGGTGATTGCTGTCGGTGTGTTTTTGAGCAGCTCCGATACTGCCAACGCCATGCGTCATGTCGCCATCAGTATCCCTGCCACCACTACCGATAGAGAACTGCCCTCCGTCGTTTTCATCCTGCTCGACGAATTCCCATTGATGGCATTGATGGACGATCAGGGCAATGTAGACGAAAGCCTATTTCCCAATCTGGCCGCGCTGGCCGGGCAGGCCACCTGGTACCGACACTACACGGCACTGTCTGACGTAACGCAGTTTTCTGTACCGTCTATCCTCACCGGAGACAAACCCAGGCGGCGCACGCCAAGTATGGCCGACTTCCCCAACAATCTGTTCAGCCTGCTGGCCCCGACACACCATATGACGGTGTTTGAGACGCTCACCAAGCTCTGTGGGTTTAAAGAATGTGGGACCAGCCCTCCTGGAGTAACCGTGGAGAAACCGGCACCCAAAATGACCGCACTGCTGTCAAAATCGGCTGCGCTGTGGATGACTCGTGTTTCCCTATCGAAATACGCCGGCAATGCCATGGACGATTTCAAGGAAGAGACAAGAGTTAAAGTAAACGCACATGCCAAACCAGCCAAAAAGGTTACAGGTGCTCTGCCGCCGATTCTGGATCCCGTCAATCAAATAGGGCTTGCCAGAGCCGAACCAAAACGTCTTCTGGAGTACATAGAAACCTTCACTCCCGGCGATCATACAGCGCTGTATTACATACACCTGCAAATGCCGCATATTCCCTGGCGCTACTACGGCAACGGACAGATGTACGAGGCTCCAGCAGCCATGCAACCCATTACGCCTCAAAACGATGATGGTGGCGAATGGCTGTCAACACTGTACGAGTACCGCTTCTTTATGCAGGCTCAACACACGGATCGACTGGTCGGAAAAATCGTCGAGCGATTGCAGGAATTGGGTATGTGGGATGACTCACTTGTCGTGGTCACCGCAGATCACGGGCGCTCGTTCAAACCCAATACGCCAACCAGATGGTTGAGCCCGGAATCGATCGACACCATTGCCTATGTGCCACTGTTTATCAAAGCGCCCGCGCAAACGCACGGTGTGATAGATGACAGCAATATGATGGCTTACGACCTGCTGCCCACACTCGCCGACATACTGCAGATCGACATACCTTTCAAAGTCGGAGGGCTTGCGGCCGGGCATCCGGACATATCCCGGCGCGGCGATCAAAAAACGTTTTACCCGATCTTCATAAACAGGGGTACCTGGAAAGCCCCAACACTGCAAAAGCCGCAGCAATTCAGCGATACCGAGCACTTCCCCGAATACGCCTCACGCGGGATCAAAAGCCGGAAGAACAACAGCGACTCACTGCGACTGCTGAACGACCGGCTTGGCCTGAATCAGTTTCTGGGACGCGCCCCGGCAGAATTTGATGTTGCACGCGGCGGCCGCGCACATGTGGAGGAGCTGAATAAACTGCAACGCCCCGCTCCCTCAGAGCCACCGCTGGGCGTGGTTATGGGCGAACTGGAATTTACACCTGCGGCGGGAAGCAAGGTGCTGATTGCTATCAACGAACGCTTTGTGACGGCATCGCCACTGGTCAGTTTCAAAGGGTCTGAGCAGACATTTTTCGCCATGTTGCCAAGCGGTGTGCTGGGCAGCGACAACGCAATCGACGTCTTCCTGGTTGAGGATATGCGCTTGTATCAACTGGAAGTTGAGTAAGTCGGCGGGCTATCCCGCCGAAGCTGAAAGCAACAACCCGTACTATTTTACCAGTGATTTGATCAGATACTCGCTCATCGGGATGACATCGATCTGTTCGAAATCAATAAAGCGTGTACAACTTTCCATCATCGCAGTCATGTTCTTCTTCAACAGCGCATCATCACCGCCGGTGTCATAGAACGCGTGATCTGACGTCATCGCCTCGGGTGGGAAATTTTCCTCCACGATAGCGTGGCAAGGCACGACGTCGTCACTTAATCGCCGCACCACAAGGTTCTGGCGATAGCCAAAAGTAGACTGGGTATCAATGGCGATTTGCGAATGGCTGTCTTTCCACACAGCTAGCCAGTCCTGTGGATCCATGCTCGCAGGCGGCGACATAAACACCACATGGCACATACCGTAAACGCGTTCACCGGGCTTTGAAGGGTGCCGTTCCTGATTCACCAGAGGCTCGGCCTCGGCCACCAGATAGGCGCACTTGCGTTGCACATACTCATCAATCAGCGGCTCCCAGCGCATTGCTGCACCGGCAAAATCCACCCATAGCGAGAGCATCGCGTCCGGCACCGGGGCATGGCTTTCCATGCGCCGTGCCGCAGCGGGTGCCACTGCACTGTCGGCAACGCACAGGCGCACACTGTGTATACCGCCAAGCTGGCTCAACTGTGGCGCCAACTGTTGCAGCAGCACATCGCGAAATTCATCCCCATCCTGCGAGGCGGATTTCCACAACGGATACAGCAGCTTTTCCATAATGCACTCCCCGCGTGTTAGCTACACGCCCAGTGGTGGTGTGATGGTAGAGGCGTTGTCGATCAGCATCTCGGCGCCGTTAACGAAACGTGACTCATCGGACGCCAAATACAATACCAGATTGGCAATATCCTCCGGTTCACACATGTTGCCGAATTTGCCTATCTCATCGATGTCTTCCTGCGTCGCCGTTTCCTTACCGGTGGCAACCTTCACTACCATAGGCGTCTTCACCCCGTCCGGGTGTATTGAGTTGCAGCGTATGCCGTTTTTCTGCTCCTTGCAGTACATCGCAATATTCTTGGTAAGCGCGCGCACTGCACCTTTACTGGCTGTGTAAGCTGCGACAAACGACTGCCCGTGAATCGCCGCCACTGAGGACATGTTGATAATAGAGCCACCACCCGATGCTGCCATCGCGGGAATAGCGTGCTTACACCCCAGAAATACGCCGTCGCTATTGACCGAATTCACCAGTCGCCAGGACTCCAGTGTGGTGTCAACAATGGTTCCCAACGCAATGATGCCTGCGTTATTCACCAGAATATCGAGCTTGCCGAACTGTTTGATGATATCGGCGATCACCGTCTTCCAGTTCTCCTCATCGGCTACGTTGAGGCGCATAAACACGGCGTTATCTGCAATGGAGGCAACGGTTGCTTCGCCCTCCTCCACATTCAGATCCGCCACGACCACGGTGGCTCCTTCAGCAGCCAGCAATTGTGCATCGGCCCGACCCATGCCACTGGCACCGCCTGTTACAAGGGCGACTTTGCCCGCTACTCTACCCATAGAACCTACTCTCTTTACGAAATGCCAAGAAAACCGCCGCCTCTTGCTTACCTTGCCAGAGTGCAGCGCATATAAAACCGAGTGCAAGTTAATCAGATGCTTCCGGCCAGCTCAAACAACACGCCGCTAAACACGTAATAGGGCTATCCAATTGAACCACGTTGAGCCTTGGCCAGCAGGGTAGTATTCTTAGGCGGATACTCAGCGATCTCCCGAGGAGAACAATAGTGACTGGACAACTGAAAACACCAGGCCTTATCAACTGGACGTTTTATCTCGCAATGACACTACTGGTGGTATTGCCATTGTCAGTGCTTACCGTGCGCTCCGGGGCCTGGCAGCAGGGCCTGCTGCTCTACGCGATCGCCTGCTTTGGCAGCGCTGCGCTGGTTGCACTGTCTCTGGCACTGCTGTTGCTGCCGCGTTTTGCTGCCTGGCGCAAAACGATTATGCTGCGAGCCCTGCCCGCTATCCCGGGCACTGCGATGCTGATTATGCTCTTCTCGGGCCCCACTGCCCCGAGAATTCACGATATCACCACCGACACAGCCAACCCGCCCACGTTCAGTAAGGCAATCGAGCTGCGCGGCGCGGGCAGCAATTCACTGGACATTGACCAGGATGTCATCCTGCTGCAGGAGGCCGCCTATCCCGACCTGCAGACGCTGAGCAGTGACCAGGCCTTTGACGCGGCCTATAACCGGGCCGTACAGGTTGCCACCGACCTCGGCTGGGAGATCTATCACGAAGATCGCAATGCCGGCGTCATAGAGGCCGTTGATACCACTGCCGTTATGGGCTTCAAGGACGATGTCGTTATACGCTTGCGCACCAATGCCGAGGGAACACTGATAGATCTGCGCTCAGTGTCTCGCGTTGGCCAGGGCGATATCGGCGCCAATGCACAACGTATTCGAGCCTTCTTCGAGGCATTCCAACAACAGGGATAGTACAAACGTGCCCATTTCACGACCTTCCAGGGTTCGCAGTTTTTGGTATTGCCTTGCTTTTGTCCTGCTCACATCCTGCGCTCGGGCGAGCGACGTGGACTATCTCAGCTTTGCCACCGAGGACGAAACCAATACCACCGAGATCTTTCGCAACGCCAGCCCGGCTGTGGTGTACGTCACTAACAGCGCGTTGCGCCGCAACTTTTTCAGCCTCGATATTATGGAGATTCCGCGCGGCTCTGGCACCGGCTTTGTGTGGGACGAGAACGGGCTGGTGGTCACCAACTACCATGTGATCTCCGGCGCACAGAAACTGACGGTAACCTTGCAGGATCGCTCAGAACACGCGGCACAGGTGATAGGCGTGGCGCCGGAGAAGGACCTCGCTGTACTGCGTATCGAGAACCCGCCGGACAATCTGGTGACGCTGCCGCTGGGCGATTCATCGGAGTTGACGGTGGGGCGCAAGGTCCTGGCCATCGGCAACCCGTTCGGGCTGGATACTACGCTCACCACGGGTATTGTCAGTGCTCTGGGGCGCGAGATTCAGGCCCCTGGCAACCGCAGAATCCGCGGCGTCATCCAGACGGACGCGGCTATCAACCCCGGCAATTCCGGTGGCCCCCTGCTGAACTCCCTCGGGCAGCTGGTGGGCGTAAATGCCGCGATCTACAGCCCCAGCGGTGCCAGCGCCGGTATCGGCTTTGCCATTCCGGTAAATACCGTCAAGGATGTGGTGCCGCAGCTGATCAGCTACGGCCGTGTGCTGCGCCCCATGATAGGGGTTGAACTGGCCAGTGACCGATGGGTTAAGCGCTACCGGATTGAAGGCCTGCCGGTAGTGCAGGCGTATCCCGGCCTGCCAGCGGCCCAATCAGGCATCAGCGGCGCTTATCGCAATGCGCGCGGGGAAGTCGTATTGGGTGACATTATCACCCACATCGACGACAAACCGATCCGCACCCAGGACGATTACTTCAGCGCTCTGGAAGCCCACGATCCCGGCGACACCGTCAGAGTCACCACGCGCCGCGGAGACGAGGCGCGTTCCTACGATATTGTGCTGATCGAATCGCAGTAAACCGCACAGCAGGCTCTAAGAGAGCGTACCACCGTCCACCCGGATATCCTCGCCGGTGATATGTATACCGTCCTCGGATGCCAGCATCGCGATCACACCCGCTACCACTTCCGGTGACTTGGCTCCGCTCAAAGACATGATGCGTGGCATCAGATCGAAATCCATGGTCTTGGGAAAATCGATGCCATCTGTCATGTTGGTATTAATATCACCGGGGCAGACACAGTTGGCACGCACACCGCGTTTGGCGTATTCCACGGCAATACTGCGTGTCATCGCCAGCACCCCGCCCTTGCTGGCGGAATAAGCCAGGCCACAGGGCAAACCCGATAGCGCCGCTGTTGATGCTGCGTTAACGATACTCCCTTTGCTCTCTACCAGATGTGGCAGAGCCGCTCGGCACAGAAACATGGTGCCTGTCAGGTTGATATCAATAACCTTCTGCCAGTGGTCGGTTTGCAGCTCCTGCGTATCGTCAAAGCGCAGTATGCCCGCCATATTGACCAGACTGTACAGGCTGCCGTAGCGGTCGATACAGGCCTGCACACTGGCTATTACGCTGGCTTCGTCGCCGACATCACAAGCCTGTGCTGCAGCCTCACCACCAGCGCCAGAGATCTCCGCCACTGTCGCTTCCACCGCCTCGCGATTGAGATCAACGCAGAAGACAGAGCCGCCTTCCGCCGCCAGGCGCAGTGCGCTGGCTTTGCCAATACCGCTGCCAGCACCCGTCACGAGTACCACTTTGTCTGTAAACCTTTGCATAAACGCTCTCCATAAGTGAGTGAAGCAGAATGCCTACCGGGACCCGCTGGGTCAAACCGACCGGTTCGCGGCAATAAACCGGAACCAATTGATTGCCGGATACCCTCTGTGCGATCTATTACGTCAGGTCGGACTGACTTATTAAGCCATTGTGCGGTACGACAGCCGGTGTACCTTTATCTACCTGTAATGCGCCCGTATCATACGCCGACTGCGGCACGCCCTCGCTGGTTCGAAGCTACAGCGGCGGCTACATGAGCACTTGTCAGGAGAAATAACGTGGAAGACCTGGAACAGTTCCGATTAGAAACACGCGAGTGGCTGGAGGCCAACTGCCCCGAGTCCCAGCGCCAACCGATGCAACGCGAGGATCAGTACTGGGGAGGCCGCCGCGGCAAATTTCCCAGCGAGGATGCGAAGATCTGGTTTGAACGCATGCGCGACAAGGGCTGGACAACCCCGGAATGGCCGACGCAGTACGGCGGTGGTGGACTCACCCCACAGCAGGGCCGTGTGCTCAAAGAAGAGATGAAGCGCATTAATGCGCGCACCCCGATCTACGGAATCGGCATCTGGATGCTCGGGCCGGCTGTGCTGGAATACGGCAATGAAGAACAGAAACAGAAGCATATCCGCGCCATCTCCAACGGAGAAATTCGCTGGGCGCAGGGCTACTCTGAACCCGGTGCCGGCTCCGATCTCGCCAGCCTGCAGTGCAAGGCGGAGGACAAAGGCGATCACTTCCTGGTGAACGGCAGTAAAATCTGGACAACCGCCGCCGACAAATGCGACTGGATCTTTTGTCTGGTGCGCACTGATCCCAACGTCAAAAAACAGGAGGGCATCAGCTTCCTGTTGATCGATATGGACGACCCCGGCGTGAGCACCAGCCCGATCCCACTGATCAGTGGCGAATCAGAATTCTGCCAGACCTTCTTCGACAACGTGAAAGTGCCGAAGGAAAACCTGATAGGAGAACTCAATAAAGGGTGGTCGGTCGCCAAAGCACTGCTGGTACACGAGCGCAAGCTGATGGCCGAGATGGGGAGCGACAGCCCACGACGTGTGTTGGTGCCCAATACAGCCGCGCGCGAGTACCTGGAGTTTGAAGACGGCAAGATCGCAGACCCCCGTTTGCGCAGCGATCTGGTGGATTACGATATGCAGATGCAGGCCGTGGCCCTCACTCACTTTCGCACCTTCGAGGAGAAAGCTGCAGGCATCCGCAGCGCCGCAGCACTGGTAATGAAGTACGTGGGTACGGAGGCAGAAAAGACCAAGAGCGAACTTCTGCTGGCAATCATGGGAAGCCGCGGACTGGGTTGGGAGGGCGATGCATTTACCGATCAGGAAATTGACACTGCGCGCCTGTGGGCGATGTCCAAGGCGATGACAATTGCCGGTGGCAGTACCGAGATTCAGTTGAACCTGATCGCCAAGAACGTCCTCAAGTTACCCCAGTCCTAGGAGAAAATAACACATGGCCCTTGTATTGACTGAAGAGCAGCGTCTGTTAAAGGACACGGCAAAAGATTTTCTGGAAAGCAACGCACCTGTGGCAGCGTTGCGTAAACTACGTGATGAGAAAGACCCGCTGGGCTACTCCCCCGAGCTCTGGCAGCAGATGGTGGAGATGGGGTGGGCCAGCATTATCCTGCCCGAAGCCTACGGAGGCCTGGAATTCGGCTTTCAAGGGCTGGGTGTGGTACTGGAAGAATCGGGCCGCTCGCTGGCAGCCTCCCCGCTGTTTGCCTCTGCCGTGGTTGGCGCATCAGCGATAATTCTGGGCGGCAGTGAGGAGCAAAAGCAAACGCTGTTACCGGCCGTTGCCGGCGGTGAACTCACTCTGGCCCTGGCGTTGGAGGAGTCGAACCACCACCGGCCGACGCACATCAGCACCACCGCACAAGTGCAGGGTGATACGGTAGTGCTCAACGGCACTAAACGGTTTGTGCTCGATGGGCACAGTGCAGATAAATTGATAGTGGTTGCGCGCAGCAGTGGCGCTGAGCGTGATAGCGAAGGCCTTACCCTGATACTCGTTGATCGCACTGCTGCAGGTGTAAACTGCCAGCGTACAATCCTGATGGACAGCCGCAATGCCGCCGATATCGAGTTTGAGAATGTCTCCGTTCCCGCCAGCAATATCATCGGAGAAATCAGCCAGGGCTGGGCGGTGCTGGAACCCGTACTGGACCGCGGTCGTGTGGCGATAGCAGCCGAGATGATGGGTGTAGCACTGGAAGCCTTTGAGCGCACCATGGAATATCTCAAGGAGCGCGAGCAATTTGGCGCAGTCATCGGTAGCTTTCAGGCACTGCAACACCGCGCAGCGCATATGCAATCGGAGATCGAACTGTGTCGCTCTGTTTTACTGCAGGCACTGTCCACGGTAGACGATGCCCCGCAGGATCTGCCACAGCTTGCTAGTCTGGCCAAAACAAAGCTGAACGAACTGGTAAAACTGGTCACCAATGAAGCGGTGCAAATGCACGGTGGCATCGGGGTTACCGATGAACTGGACATCGGCTTCTTCCTGAAACGCGGCCGGGTCGCCATGCAAATTTTTGGTGACGCCGGATTTCACAAAGATCGCTACGCCACATTGTGTGGCTACTGACAACGAGGAGTAACTATGGAAGCCAGCGACAAAATTGCGGTGGTCCACAAATACGTGGAAGCATTCGAAAAGCAGGACACGGACATTATTCGGGAGATTTATGCCGACGATGCCAAAGTTGAGGACCCGGTAGGTACAGATCTTCACGTCGGGATAGACGCCGTGTGCGCGTTCTACGAGGGGGCCCTGAACTCGGGTGCCAAACTCAGCCTCAGTGGCGAACCGCGCTGCTCAGGTAACGCCGTTGCCTTCCCCTTTCAGGTAGTGATGCCCGGCGTTACCATTGATATTATCGATGTATTTGAGTTCAACGACGCGGGCAAGGTCAATAGTATGAAGGCCTACTGGAGTGACGGGAACATGAAGCCGGCGTGATTCTCTGACGGTGGCTGGGGCTTTGCAGTAAACGGGCCCCGGCCGCTCATTTTAATCGGTATGGTCGTTGTCAAAGCTGGCAGCGAAACGCCCTATCCATTCCAGAGCCGCTTCATCAGCACTGAGCAGACGACCGCTCTCACGCAACACTTGCAGCCGGTACTGTTTAATCTGATCGCACTGGCTTTCCATGCGCATGCGAAATATATCCTCCTGAGACAGTATCGCAGCTGCGTTTTGCTCTGCTGCGTCCGCACCTACCCTGCACTGCTCCGCTAGATTACTCACGTTGCCCCCTGGGTACTTTGCATCGCACTCTACTTCGTACTGCGCCCCATTCACCTTATTCATAGCAGCCATAAATACAAAAGTCAGATTTCCCACCGTAGTGTTGTGAAGCATTACACAGAATTTTGCAGATTACTGCCCAAGTGTGAGGTATTCCCATAAATGGCCAGCTGTTTGGGGGCTATATATCGCGCATGATAATACTCTGGATGATGGGCTGGGCACCCAGCACGAACACAGCATCTTCATAACTCGGCGGCCCGAATTTCGCTGTGGCGTTGTTGGACAAGGCAACCGGCTCCTTGGGAATACCGATAAAATTGGTGTCCAGTTCGCCATCGTCGTCGCGGTCGTAGAACACCGACAAAGCGTATTCTCCCAGCGGCAATTGCAGCTCAGTACGCACCAGCTCGCCATCGAGAGCATCGGCGATCACCACTTTTTTTGTCAGCACCACCTCATCGCCAAGCCAGGTGTCATCAGAATCATAGACCGAGATATAGACGTTCCCGGCGGCCTCCTGCAAGCCGGATATCTCAACGGTGACAATACCGGTGAGCTCATCCGCCAGTGCGAGCTGACTTGCCACCCCCAACAACACATACATAAATGTGTGTACTACACTTTTCGACCAGCACTTCATAATGACATTCCTTCTTGTTAGGGGCCTGCTTTCTCCGCGCACCGCGCGGTCAAATTCCTTGCGAGTATACACCGCTATTAGACAATAAAATGAGGATAATACAGGCCCATAAGCATGTGTAAACCAGTAACATTTCTGTTCGTATGTCGGTAGGATACACTTTCTTCTAATAAGAATCGCTGGCGGTAGTCGGCTTGTGAGTTTCAAAATACACACCCCTCGTTACTACTTACTGACCTCTGTGATAGCGGGTTTACTGGCTTCGATCTGTATCGCGGCGTTCTGTTTCATTATGGACCCGTACAAGATGTACCCTTCTGTTACCGGCCTGAGCCCGGAAACGTCGGTGGATCTCCTTTTCCTGATGCGCCTGCGCACATCCCATGATGTGGAGCATGCACGCCCATCAACGTTGATCGTTGGCAGTTCCCGCTCTGCGGCGCTTCCACCCGAGTTGCTCAGGCAACCCCCAGATATCGCCTACAACGCCTCACTACCGGGCGCCATGCTGCGTGATGTTCGTCGCATGGTAGAACATGCCCACGCGATTGAACCATTGAAGAAAGTATTCATCGGCCTCGAAATGCCGATGTTTCACAAGGGAGCGTCAGAGGAAAGTATCTTCCCGGATGAACCACAACGCTATCGGAAAATGGATCCGAGCTTATCGGAACGCTGGCAATTCGCACAGCAGCGAATAGATGATTTCTGGGTCAGCCTGTTTTCAATTGATGCGCTTACCGATGCCCTAACTCTTCTGGTCAGCAAAAGTCCCAGCAAGTTCAAGGTAGACGATGATGGCACTTGGGATCTGGAGAGCCTCGCGCCCAAACGTCCCCTCCTCGGTTACCGCAGTATTGCGCAAGACTATACGCTAAGAGCAATGCTCGCCAAATCTGTCGGAATAGAGTTCGATGAGCTAATGGAGCTACTCGACTTCACCGAAGAAAACCAGATATCAACGGTGTTGCTTATCTTACCCATCCAGGGATTACTCATGAACACCATTGAGGTTGCCGATGCCTGGCAGCTGTACCTCGATTGGCAACGGGAACTGGTTATGCAGGTAGGTGCCCGACACCCTGATATAGAAATATATGGGGTAGAGAACCTTCCTATGCTTACGCTTGAGCCTGTTGCCGCCTCCGATCGCCTGTTCATTGATGGCGTGCACCTGACCCGTAGAGCCGGTATCGAAATACTCAGTTGTCTTGCCGATTCGTGCAACACAGGGCTTCAGCCGACACGCTTGGACAGTCAATCAATCAACGCTTATCTGGATCAGGTAGATGCAATGCGAAAACAGTATGCGCGGAAGAATCCCGAACAGGTCAGCACGATTCCCGATTGGCTGAAGCTCGACAACGAAGATGGCTCTGGACAAAACCAGTGGAATGACCTCCCTGCATTTGAGTGGTTCCGTTAACGCACACTCGGCGCCAATGAAAAAACGGATTCACTCGAAGACCAACACGATGCGTAAAATTCACAGCCGATAATGCCGGCCAGTCATTGCACTGTCATTAAATCTCACTATCATAGCGCCGCCTTGGCATAGCGCTTGCTTGATATATGCAAAGGCACATGAAAACCCTATAACGTTGCCTGTAATGCCTTCTGAAGAGGCATTACTTCAGTAGGTTGCACCCAGACTGTGCACTTTGGGCAACTGACAACATTGATCGACACAGGAGACACTACAATGCCATCACGAAATATCGCACCTGGCCGTGTCCGACGCACCGTCAACGATCTGGTCATGGCGGAGATGTTCCTGGTACAGGCAACGATCGAGAGCGCGACAGTTATCGGCGACGGTATCAATCAGCTGAGCAAACACATCACACAGCGCGATGAGACCGATGAGCGCTCTATCTCTGCCCTGCTGCAAAGCATCGCTGATGACGCCGTGGAGCCCTACTCCAGCCGGTACGAGTACTTTCGAGAAATGCTCAATACGGACGATTGATAGCGCATAGTGACGTGCCGCCAAGCCCTGCTTGGCTTAGTCTCTCTGTCGCCTGCGTAAAGGGTGCCCGCGTTTTAGCTGGAGCTGCTGCGCGGCGTTACCGATCAACAACGCATCACGGGCCTGGTAAGTCTCAAAGGGTTCGACTAGGTACAAACTGAGATTTCGCAAAACAGATCCTTGCCGATGTACTCTGGCTTTACCTCAAGGCGGCGTATTTTTCTGCGGAAACTGTCCGTGAACCAGACATTCAGTCTTCCTTCCACGAGATCCGTACCTATTCCCGTGTAGAAATAATCAAACACATTGTTGCACTTCATAAGTCCAGAAGCATCTATGCTTGCAAAAATGGCCTCATCTACCTCATCGGAATTGAAGTTCAGCGCATCGAAGTAGATCACCTGCGTCCACTGTGAATTTATAAACCCGATTGATGCGGGCTCGTGAGGAATTGCATCCGTCTTACCCAGACATCCCTCGGTAGTAACCGTGAACCAGGCGTTACCGTAATTGTCAAAATCCAACTGGTGAAGGTTGTGAACAGACGACAGTCCTGGCACCGGCATCAACTGCATACAAGGATTGACCTGCCCCACCCCAGGGGCGGTTTCGCACTCTCCTCCATATGAGGCGGATAGATATCTTTTCATATCAAACCGCCCGACATAACGCCCGGAGTAAGCAGTGAAAACAATATCCCCGGTGAGCGGGTGCACATCGATATCCCAGACCCCTGCGTTATTGGGAATGATCCATTTTCCGGAATATGGATCATCCCCAATAGGGAAAGCCGTTTGCACAGGGCCACCCGGCTCTTCTGGATCCAGCCGCCCTATGGCATCGCCAAAACTCAGCGAAAACCATACTGCGCCGGCATCCGGATGTGGCTCCTGCAGGACAGTCAAAAAGCTCGGAGACCCCGTCGTTTCCATATCAGGTAAGCCAACAGAAGGAAAGGCGGAGAATGCCACGTGATAATCGGCTGGTAACGCGTACTTGGTGAAGCAATCCTGCGTGTCGGGAGAATCACAATAGCCGTAGTCAAAGCCTGCAACAGGATCGCCTTGAGAATTGAGCTCCCACTTGTACAAATTGCTGCACGCGGTCATGTCAGAGGGCTTGAAGGATACAATAGCGCCTATTCCGCTGTGAACACTGCTTTGAGCAAACCAAAGCAAGTCTCGATCCGCATCCCACGCCACGGCCAAAACTTCTGCGTTGTCGTCCGGGATGTTGTACACACAAAACTCACCTTCGCTGTTCTCTGAATCAGGCGGCGTAAAGGATATAACGCGGCTGTAGTTGGTTACGTCCAGCGCGGTGGTATTGGTTCCTCCCTGGGCAAACCAGATTCGACCTAGTTCATCAACAGTAATTTCCTCCCCGAGTGTACTGAAATTCACCTGCTGGGGCTCACCCTCCAGTGATCTACCTTGAAAGGGTGCATTGGCGGAAACGACACCGGCAATTTTTAAGGGAATCCTGAACGCTGTTGTCGAGGAAGGATAATCGCCAGCGCTATTGGGTGTCAGACCCTGAAGGCTGCGAAAGGCCAGTTCTCCAATAACCCAGACACTGTGATTCGAGACCGTCAGGGCCCAGGGAAAAAGCGAAGCTCGTGAATCCAGTGAGTAGGTTTTCTTCAGGAAGTATTTTGATGAGTCTTCTCGCTCGAAGCTGGTATCGTCTATAACGTTACCGTCGAAGGCAGGCATGCCGTCCACTTCCTCGGTGCCATATGCCGTATTGGCGGAAAGTAGAAATACTGCTACAAGGAATCGGCGTATCACTCCACCGACTGCTTTTTTCATGGTCTGCACACCAGAGCTTAATCCATTGTATCGAATATTCTGTACCGCCATGTTTATGCTCAACAAACACACTGCCATAGATACATAGTGTAGACGCAGAGCATTGTCAACCGCCCCTGGACCCACGATACCGGCGGCATTGAAGCAGGATTATATGCTACTTATCACGAAGCGCGCGTTGTAGGATAGCACTACCCTCCCGGGGTGAAAATTCAGTACACTGTCGGCTCATTCTTCGCTGGCGCACACCACATGACACTGGGTACCTGGGATCCAAAAATAGCACCGGCAGACAGCGATCTGCTGCTCACCTCTGCCCTCCTGAACCGTCTTATCGCCTTCGACAAGGAAGACTCCCTGTCACAGTTGGAGCAGTTGCTCAGTGATGAGGACAAACAGCGTCTGGCAGGCCTGATGAAAATTGACCACACTGCCTGGCGGGCCGCCGCCGAAGACCTGACCGAAGCCGATCTGATACACCTGATTCGCTTCTTCGCCGTCGCCGAAAACCTGCCCGGCTGGGAGGCTGGAGCCGATTCTCCAGTCATTGTGTTGGCAAAACAGCTTCGCCAGCGCGGTGTCCGGCTGGACAAATCGCTACTGCAATGGCTGCGCGATGTGAATGAAAACCGCTACCTGCCATACGGGCCGTTGTAGGCTTCCAGGCCCGCTGGCGGCTATCAGTCCAGGGTTTTTAAACTACCTATGCCACGAAATTACACGATCACGGTAGTGGCGACTGCGATCCTTGCGGCAATCTGTATCGCGGCATTCTCCTTCATTGTAGACCCTTACAAAATGTACCCAAAGGTTCCCGGCCTCAGCCCGGAAACCTCGATAGACCTACTGTTTATCATGCGTTTACAGGCACCCTACGCTGTTGAAAACGCTCGGCCTTCCGTGCTGATAACGGGTAACTCCCGGTCTGCGACATTCCCTCCAAACCTGCTCAGTGAACCGGGTGAAGTTGCTTACAATGCATCGCTGCCGGGCGCCTCATTGAGAGAAATTCGCCGCATGGTGGAGCACGCACAGGCCATCACGCCACTGAAGCGCCTCTTCATTGGGGTCGATTGGGACATCTTCCTGAAAAATGCGTTGGATGAATCTGCTTCGGGTAAGGGGAAGCGTAAAATTGACCCCAAGTTGCAGAGGCTGGAGAAATTGCTGGCGGCCAACGTACTGCCCGATAACGAACATCGGTACCGCAAAATTGATCCCAGTCTGGCAGACAGGTGGAGCTATGCCATCAATCGGCTGGAAGATTTCGCACGCAGCCTGTTCTCGATGGACGCAACAAAGGATTCCCTGAACATCGTGTTCGGAAGTGGCCCTAACGGCGGCGCATACCATGATGACGGTACCTGGGACCTCGAGGGCAACAGCCCACATCCACCCATGGCCCGTTATCAGCGCATGGTGAGAAAAACCTACATAAATTCGGTCAATGCCGAGTTTACCGGAACGGAGATGGGGGAACTGGCCGAGTTACTCGATTTCACAGAAACACACGGTATTCAAACTATTCTGTTTCTGTTGCCTGTACAGGGGTTGCTGTCAAACACGATGGCATTCGCCGGTGCCTGGGAACAGCGCCTCGACTGGCAGCGCGAACTCGTCACTCTGGTGAATGCACACCGTTCTAATACGGCAATTTATGGCGTGGAGGATCAGGAGAGGATCGTACTGGAAGCCGTTGACACTCCACAGCCACTATTCATCGATGGAGTCCACTTAAATCGCTCGGCCGGCGCGGAGTTGCTCTCCTGCCTTATAGGTATATGCAATTTGGATATGCACCCCACCCGTCTCGACGACAAGTCCATCAATTCTTATCTCAAACAGTCGGAAAAATTACGTATACAGTACGCTCAGGAGAATCCCGGCCAACTCACCAAGGTGCGTAAATTATTGGGCCTTAGGCCGAATCACGATCCTTGAAATGGGAACATCCCTGCACTTACCCGGCTTTCACCAACGCCTGCCAGTAGACGCAATTTGCACTGGCGTATACACTGCTGCCTCACTAACCATAACCGCCGAAAGGTGTATAAAAAGGGGATTTTGACTTGGGCAAAGAAGCAGAGATTATTGAGATGATACAGACAATTCTCAAGCATCAGGCCATGCCGGAAAACGAGGTTACACCCTCCTCTGAACTATATGATGATGGTATCGGCCTGGATTCGCTGTGTGTCGCTGAACTGTCTGCCATGCTGGAAAAAACTTACGGCAGTGATCCTTACACCAGTAAAGAAATGCCTCGTACAGTTAGTGACATCGTTAATTTCTACGGTGATGCCTGAAAGTGATAGAGGAGCGATTTCGTGACGCGCTAGCGCGCTGTCCCGAACGAGCTTTTTTGCTCGGTGCCAGGCACGAGCACAGTTACTCTGATTTTTATCAACATTGCCTCCGTCTCGCCGGCGGTCTCTCTCGCCTGGAGGGGCATCGAATCGCCTGCTACATGGCCGATTCAGCTCAGTTGATTGCAATCATGCTGTCGGCCGGAATGAGCGGCAAGTCGCTGCTTCTCCTGAGCCGCGATTTCACTGAACAACAATTACCGACACTTTTGCAACGCTACGATGTGGACACGCTTTTCTGCGATTCGATCCCGCGCGTCAAACTACCAGCCAACGTGCTCGATGCAAACGCACTCGATGTCATTGCCGAAAGTGAACCCCTCATCGCACCGATGGAGGGTGAGGTGCTGCTCCTGACCTCCGGCACCACAGGTGATCCAAAATGTGCTCGTTACAGCTGGGGCGACCTGTTCGCCCAGGTCAAGGAACGGGAGGTACACGAGCATGAATATTGGCTGCTGGCGTACCGCCTGAATCATTTTGCCGGCCTGCAGATGCTCGTGCATGTTCTGCGCAACAATAGCACTCTGGTGTTTGCGCAATCGAATAAAGTCAGCCATGCCATTGAGGCGATGCGACACTTCCCCGTCACACATGTCAGCTCAACGCCAACGTTCTGGCGCTACGCACTTGCCACCCTGCCCTCGTCAGAACATGGGTTGGCACTCAAGCATATTACACTGGGTAGCGAACCGGTATCTGCGTCTTTATTGGAACAGCTGCAGCAGGCATTTCCCGACACCCGCATTGTGCACATCTACGCCTCGACTGAAGCAGGTTCGTGTGTCTGTGTAAGTGATATGCGTCCAGGCTTGCCAGTCTCAATACTGCAGCGGGATGACAGTGCTGACGTGCAGTTTCAGATTCGCGATGAAGAGCTCTATATCCGCAGCGCCCACGGCATGCGCGACTATGTGGGTTCAGAGGAACGTGCCGACCGGGATGAAGAAGGCTGGATGGCCACCGGAGATCTCGTCAGAATTGAAGACAAGCGCATCGTATTTATGGGCAGACGTACCGAGACAATCAATGTCGGAGGCGTCAAGGTTCACCCACTGGAAGTAGAAAATGTCATTTCTGCGATTGAGGGCGTAAAGCTGGCCCGTGTGTTTGGCATGGATAACCCGGTGGTGGGACAAATTGTCGCCGTCGACGTCGTTACCCACAATGGCCATAGCGAGCAAGCTGTAGAGGCTGCTATTCGGGAAGCCTGTCTGGTGCTCAGCCGTCATGCACGCCCACGGAGCATCCATTTTGTTGATACTATGGAAACTCATAATTTCAAGCTAAAAAGGCAATAGTAGAACTAATGAAAGTAGCGCTGATCAGTGGTGGCAGTAAAGGGCTGGGTGCCGGTCTGGTGGACAGTTTTCTGGAGCGGGGGATCAAGGTCGCCACCTTCAGTCGTTCTGCCACTGAAAAGACCGAGGCCTGGCAGAAAAAATACGGCGAAAACTTTTACTTTGAAGCACTGAGCCTGGGCGACAAGCCAGCCTGCAAACAGTATATCCAGAATGTTCAAGAAAAGTTGGGCGACATCAATATCCTGATAAACAACGCCGGTGTGGCGCATACCGCAGTGCTGGCCCTGTCTGACGACGATGCCATAGACAGGGTGATCGACACCAATCTCAAGGGCACCTTTTATCTCACGCGTCTTGTCTGTCGCCCGATGTTGTCACTGGGCTGGGGGCGTATTATCAATATATCCTCAATTGTAGGGCTATCCGGATATCGAGGCCTGTCAATTTACAGCGCCACCAAGGCAGGACTGGATGGCTTTACCCGCTCTCTCGCCAGAGAGTTGGGCGCGCGCAATATAACGGTGAACTCTGTCGCACCCGGTTATCTCACGACGGAAATGACCGAGGAAATCAACGAAAAACAACGCGCACAAATTATCGGTCGCACCCCCATGGGCCGCATGGGTACGGCGCAGGATGTCGCCGGTGCAGTGCAATTTTTGGCCAGCGAGGAAGCTGATTTCATCACTGGCCAGGTATTGGTCGTCGATGGCGGCATCGGCGCATAATGACCAAGTTACCCGTATCTGCGATCTCTCCGGACAGCGCGCCGGCGAAACACTATGACACTGTGGTAGCTGCCTGGGGGGAGTTGCTTCAGGAAGACTTACACTACGGCTACTTCCACACCGGACGGGAACAGCTGGTCGAAGCAACGAATGCCCTCACAGATCAGATGCTTGAGTTGGCCGCACTCCAGCCGGATTCGAAAGTGCTAGATGTTGGATGTGGCACCGGCAAGGCTGGCTGCAGAATGGCCAGCGAGCACGCAGCCTGTGTGGTCGGCATCTCTCCCAGCAAAGCCTGCGTGGAGAAAGCCCAGACGCTTTCCCGAAGCATGAACCTGCACCACTTAGCTCAATTCTGTGATGGCGACGGTACCAATCTGCAGTATGCAGATGAGAGTTTCGATTGTGTCTGGGTGATGGAATCCTCACATCTCATGCAAGACAAACCTGCGTTGCTCCGGGAGTGTGCTCGCGTACTGCGCCCCGGCGGACGTGTCGTGCTATGTGACATCATGGTGAAACAGAAATTGGCACTCGAGGATGTTATCCACTACCGCGATGAGTTCCTGCTTCTTCGAGATGTCTTTGGTCGCGCCATCATGGAGCCACTGTCATTCTATCAGGAGCAGTTTGAGGGTCTTGGGCTACAAGCCAACGCAGTGTCAGATATATCCTCACAAACCTACCCCACCTTTGACCGCTGGCGGCAGAATGCCAGTGAGAACCGTGAAAGTGTCTGCCGACTTATTGGCGAACACGCATGGGAGCAGTTTTCATTATCATGTGATGTACTGGAGAAATTCTGGCAGGAGAACATTCTTTGCTACGGCATAATCTGCGCACAAAAGAGCGCTTGAATACCTGCCGCAGGCAGTCTAGAACTGAAAGTATAGAAACTCGCTGACCTGTGTCAGGTTTACCATCGAGGCGATAGCGAGAATCCCTATAAACAATCCCCACCGCCAGTTATCCTGCCACTGTAACGCCACAATGGGCTCGCGTCCGGCGAGCGGCTTGTCTATCGCAATATCGCAGTGTCGAAATAGCTGATAGGTGCTGGGAAGCAGCCAACAGGCAGCCAGGGCGAGCGCCAGAAAAAAGAAGATCACACCCTCTTTGCCGTGGACGCCAAACAAGCCCGACATCAGTTCCAGCGCGTTGTTGCTGAATATCTTGAACTCGTATGCCGGTAAAAACTGAAAGCCATTCCAGTTAAATAAAGAACTGTATACTCGCCCCGCTGTGGCGAGCGAATCTGCTCGAAAGACCACCAGAGTCAGTGCAACCACCAGAAACGTGAACACCTGCGCCAGCGCATTATAACTTTTCTTACCGACCAACCCGAGTGGGCCCGACACTTTAACCCGCCATAGCTGATGGATTATCACATAACTTCCATGGCACAGACCGTACACAATAAAAGTCCACCCCGCGCCATGCCAAACGCCACCGATGAACATCGTGGTAAACAAGTTGAATCTCTGCCTGCCCGGACTGCAGAAAAACCCGCCGAGCGGAGCGTAGACATAATCCCGAAGAAATCGCGCCAGTGTGGCATGCCACATACGCCAGAAATCACTGATGTTCTGCGCGCGGAACGGAGAGAAAAAATTGACCGGGAGTTTAATGCCGAACAGACAGGCAAGGCCGATAGCCATATCGCTGTAGCCGGAGAAATCAAAGTAAAGTTGGAAGCTGTAGGCAAAAACACCAACCAGCGCATCCAGGGTAGCAAGAGGGCTACCCGCAGCTGCGAGTGTGAAGACACCGTTGGAGAAGAAACCGAATCCGTCGGCGACAACCACTTTTTTGAAAAGACCAACAACCAGGATAGACAAGCCAATTGTAATATTGGCTGAGTTTTTCGATCTGTCGGTGAGACGACTGAACTGAGGGAGTATCTCCTTGTGATGGACAATGGGGCCGGCGATAAGCTGCGGGAAAAAACTGACAAACAGAAGATAGTCCAACAGGTTGTGTGAATCCGTTAAACCTTTTCGGGAATCAACCAGATAGGTAATCTGCTGAAAGGTATAGAACGATATGGCAAGTGGCAAAACAATGTATTCGAAGTTGAAGCCCCAGTGCATGGCCTGGGTAACACTGTCGAGAAAGAAATTACCGTACTTGAAATAGCCGAGTAAACCCAGGTTAAACGCTATACCCAGAACCAACCACTGACGCCCCTGATCTTTCCCTCCTTTGGCCAGCACCCTTCCCAGGGAGTAGTTCACGCCCGCAGAAAGTAGCAGCAATAGTAAATAAACAGGGTTCCACCAGGCATAAAAAAATAGCGAACAGGCTACCAACCAAAACTTGATTGGGCGCAGGTGTCCCAGCCTTTGCAGCAGCAAAAAACCCAACAACACTGCTGGTAGGAAAAAGAAGAGGAACTCAATAGAATTGAATAGCATATAGCGCGGCTTGGCTTTTGATTTTTATCTGGTGACACCCCGGACGCGGCAGTATAACTTTGTTTCCAGTCAACCGGTAGGATATCATCGCCACGGAAACAACCTCCGGCAACTATTGGCCCAGGAAGCTTAAGAAATTTATGTCTCGAAGTTACAAGGTCACGGTACTGGGGACTGCGATTATCGCCTCAATTTGCATCGTGGCATTTTCTTTCATTGTAGATCCTTACAAAATGTATCCTTCGGTTCCCGGCCTCAGCCCGGAAACCTCGATAGATCTACTCTTCGTAAAGCATTTGCATACACCCTTTGCTGTAGAATCCGCTCGGCCTACCATTCTGGTAGCGGGTAATTCTCGCTCCGCGACCTTCCCTCCCGACTTGCTAAGCAATTCAGATGAAGTTGCTTACAACGCATCAATTCCGGGAACCTCGCTGCGAGACATTCGACGCATGGTGGAGCACGCGCAAGCGATCAACCCACTGAAGCTTGTGTTCATTGGTGTCGATACAGAGCTGTTCTTGAAAAGTGCATGGGATTCATATGACCCGACGGAAGCTCTGCAGCAAGCCTCTATTGCACCTCAGTTTGAACTGCTAGCTGAAGTGATAGCAAACAATTCGATTCCAGAAAATCATAATCGATACCGTAAAATTGATCCGAGCTTGAGCGAGAGATGGCGTTTCCTGTTCCATCGGGTTGAAGACTACTGGCGCAGCCTCTTTTCTCTGGATGCCATAATGGATTCCTGGCGTATTGTGTTCGGAAGCGGCGCCAGCGGCGAAGCGTTTCATGACGACGGCACCTGGGATCTGGAAGGTAAAAATCAAAGTCCCACCATGGCCCGCTATCAGCGTATGGCACAGCAAGTGTATGCGAGTTCACTCACTGCCAAACCGGCCGGATACCAGATGGACCAACTGGTGGAGTTGCTCGATTTCACCGAGAAAAATCAGATTCAAACGGTTTTGTTCATCCTGCCCATGCAAGGACTACTCCTGAATACTCTTGAATTTGCTGATGCCTGGGAGTTGCATCTCGAGTGGCAGCGCGAGCTTGTAAAACAGGTGAATGCGCACAACTCTGCCACCAAGATTTACGGTGTGGAAGATCAGGAGAAAATTGTATTGGATGAGGTGGGAGCTCCGCAGGCCCTGTTTATCGACGGGATCCACTTGAGTCGCGCGGCAGGCACCGAGATACTCACCTGCCTCCAAGGTCCGTGCAATTCAAATATTCAGCCCACCCTTCTCACCCAGGAATCAATCGAGACCTACCTGAAAAATTCAGAGCTATTGCGCGACCAGTACGCGAAGAAGTATCCGAAGCACCTCACAAAAACACGTTGGCGGCTGGGTCTGCTCTAGAGCCAGACCACCTGATGAGTAGGCCACTGTACATAGAGTAATCACAGTGGCCTACTGAATAGACAGCTCGCACTTAGCCCTTTTTGCGATCGTCAAATGCCGACATCTGCTCAGCTGTTGCGGGAGTCTGATACTTCGCCTTCCAGTCATCGTACGGCATACCGTAGACTCGCTCCCTGGCTTGCTCGTAATCTATCTCCACTCCGGCATCATCGGCCGCTGCGACATACCACTTGGACAGACAGTTACGGCAGAAACCCGCCAGGTTCATCAGATCAATATTCTGTACATCCTTGCGGCTGTCCAGATGCTCAAGCAGGCGGCGGAAAACCGCTGCTTCAATCTTGTCGGTATCGCTCATTTGCGCTGCTCCTTGTTTCACTTGCCCCACTAAATGGGCATGAATTCTCCGCCGTTCACATCCAAGGCTGCGCCGGTGACCACACTTGAGTAATCTGAACCGAAGAACATCGCCGCTTTCGCGCACTCTCCGTCATCGGGAATCACACCCAGCGGAATACTTTTGGTGACCTCTGCAATCAGTTCCTCCTGGCTCGTGCCGGTGGCCTGTGCCTGCCAGCTAAAATAGCCTTCCACACTGGGGCCCCACATCCAACCCATATGACAGCTGTTGACGCGGATATTGTACTTCCCTAACTCCAGCGCCAGGTGCTTGGTGGCGCAACGCAGGGCCGATTTAGAGGCGCCGTAACCGGCCTGTGTGGCGAGCGGCTTGTGCTCTACCATAGTAGCTATCATCACAATTGCGCCGCCGCCACTGTCCTTCATATAGTGGACACAGGCCTGGGTGAGGTGCATGGTGCCAAAGAAATTGACATCCATTGCTCGTCGCCAGCCATCCATATCGGCGTCTTCTATCGGCTCGAAGCTACCGGGATCGTAGGCGCTGTTGAACAGCACATCGATGCGCCCAAATTTTTCCACAGCCTGATCTGCCAGCGCCTGACACTGCGCCTTATCAGAAATATCGGTGGCAACTTTCAATACCGCAGTTCCCAGGCCCAGGTCGTTTATCTCCTTCTCCGCCACATCGAGTTTGGCTGCGGTACGCGCTGCCAGAACCACTGCTTTAGCGCCTTCTTTTGCCGCCAGTGTCGACAACTCCTGCCCCAGTCCGGGACCTATACCAGAAACAATAACCACTTTATCTTTAAGCAACATCGTAAGACTCTCCAGTTTATTGGGATAATTAATGATGGACTCTTAATCTCAGATTCAAGCAATGACCAGGGGCTTAGCGATACTGCAAAGCGACCTTTTCAGCCCCCACTACCTCGCGTAGCTCCTGCAGTAATTCATCGGTGGGCACAACCTGCCAGCGCTCACCCAGTTTGATTCGCGCTGAATTACACTTCTGTCGATACACCAGTGACACCGGACAACTGCCGCCGCTGGCTCCTGCCAGAGTTTTTTCCAGCAAGTCGGTGAACCGTTCGTTTACCTTCTCTGCACTGACTTCTATCGTCAAATCCGAAACACTGTTCTGCCTGGCTTCAGTGAGACTGCGCAGACCTGAGGCCCGCATAGCCAGATTACCGGTTCTGTCATCGGTAGAAATTCGCCCCTCGGCGATGACAATCGTATCTTTCACCAGCAGTTCCCGAAACTCTGTATACGCCTCGGAGAACAGCGTAACTTCAATCTGCGCACTGCTGTCATCCAGTGTCATAACAGCCATAGTACCGCGCCGACTGTTCATCGTACGTGTCGCCATTATCAAGCCGACGATCACCTGGTTACCTGCCCTGCCGTGTGTGTCCGGGCTCAGGTCGGCGATACGGTTGGGCGCGAACTTGCGCACTTCTGCCCGGTATTCGTCGATGGGGTGGCCGCTGATATACAAGCCCAGCGTATCTCGTTCACCTCCAAGGCGCTCCTTGTCAGACCACGCACGGGCATGGCGAAATTCCGCATACACATCGCCGTTACCACTATGCGCACTGGGCACGACTTCTCCGAAAAGATCCGCGATACCGCTTTCGAGATTACTTGCACTTTGCTCGGCGGCTTTCAGCGCATCGTCCAGCGCGGCCAACAGCACCCACCGCTCCACGTTCAGTGAGTCCAGTGCGCCCGACCGAATCAACGCCTCCAGCGCGCGACGATTTACCTTGCGCGGATCAGTGCGAGCACAAAAATCGAATAGATCGGTGAACGGGCCGCCCTCATTGCGCGCCTTGAGGATACTCTCCACCGGCCCCTCGCCCAGTCCCTTGATGGCACCCAGACCATAGATAATGTCGTTCGCGGTGTTCACGGTAAACATGTACTGGCCTTCGTTGACATCCGGCAGCTTCAGCGACAATTTCATGCGCTTGCATTCGTCCACGAACACCACAATCTTGTCAGTGTTATCCAGTTCGGAACTCATCACCGCCGCCATAAAGTGCGCGGGGTAGCGCGCCTTCAACCAGGCTGTCTGGTACGACACCAGGGCATACGCCGCAGAGTGCGACTTGTTGAAACCGTAACCGGCAAACTTCTCCACCAGATCGAAAATCTTGATGGCCAGGTTGCCATCCACGCCTTTCGCATTGGCGCCCGCCTCGAAGATTTCCCGCTGCCGCTCCATCTCTTTTGGATCTTTCTTGCCCATCGCCCGGCGCAACATGTCGGCGCCGCCCAGCGTATAGCCGGCCAGCACCTGGGCGATCTGCATCACCTGTTCCTGGTAGAGAATAATGCCGTAGGTAGGCTGCAGTATCGGCTGCAGTGATTCGTGCTGATACTGGGCATCGGGGTAGGATAACTTCTCCCTGCCCTGCTTGCGGTTGACGAAGTTGTCCACCATGCCAGACTGCAACGGTCCGGGCCTGAACAGCGCCAGCAGTGCGACAATATCTTCAAAACAGTCGGGCTGTAAGCGCTCTATCAGTTCCTTCATGCCGCGGGATTCCAACTGGAATACCGCGGTGGTCTCACCGGACTTCAGCAGTTCAAAGCTGGGCGCATCGTCCAGCGGGATCTGCATGATGTCCAGCGGCAGCTCCCCCGCGCGTTCCCGCGCCGGGTTGATCATCTTCACTGCCCAGTCGATGATGGTCAGGGTACGCAGGCCGAGGAAGTCAAACTTCACCAGCCCCGCGTCCTCGACATCACCCTTGTCAAACTGCGTTACCAGGCCAGAGCCGCTTTCATCACAGTACAGTGCAGAGAAATCCGTGAGTTTGGAGGGCGCGATAACCACACCACCGGCGTGCTTGCCCACGTTGCGCACGACACCTTCAAGTTGCTCGGCCATATCCCATATTTCATGGGCCTGCTCGTCTTCCTGCAGAAACTCTCGCAGCGGCTCCTCTTGTTCGAGGGCTTTTTCCAGCGTCATTCCCACTTCGAAGGGAATCATCTTCGAGAGTTTGTCCGCGAGGCCATAGGACTTGCCCTGCACTCGTGCCACGTCGCGCACCACCGCCTTGGCCGCCATCGTACCGAAGGTAATAATCTGCGATACCGCTTCGCGGCCGTAGGTGTCGGCCACATAATCAATTACGAGATCGCGCTTTTCCATGCAGAAATCCACATCGAAATCCGGCATGGAAACCCGCTCGGGGTTCAGAAAGCGCTCGAACAGCAGGTCGTACTCCAGTGGATCGAGATCGGTAATCTCCAGTGAATACGCCACCAGTGAACCGGCGCCTGAACCACGTCCCGGCCCCACCGGAATATCATTCCGTTTAGCCCAACGAATAAAGTCCATCACAATCAGGAAGTAGCCGGGGAAGCCCATCTGGATGATCGTCTCTAGCTCAAACTCAAGCCTTGCCCGATACTCCTCCTGCTTCTGCGCAAAATCATCCGAGGCGCTGTCGAACAATACTGCCAGGCGCTTATCCAAGCCCTCGTGCGACAGTTTCCTGAAGAACTCATCCATCGTGAGCCCCTCGGGTACCGGGTAGTCCGGTAGGTAGGGCTTGCCAAGTTCCAGCTCCACGTTGCAGCGCCGGGCGATTTCAACGGTGTTCGCCAGCGCCTCGGGGATATCCGCAAAAAGCTCTGCCATTTCCTCGGCAGAACGCAGGTATTGCTGTTCCGTGTAGAGGCGGGCCCGACGCGGATCGTCCAGCGTGCGGCCCTCGCGGATGCAGACCCGCGCTTCATGCGCCTCAAACTCATCCGCCGACAGAAAACGCACATCATTGGTCGCTACCACGGGGCATTGCAGCTCCTGCGCCAATGTCACCGCAGCGTGCAGGTGAGTCTCATCGCCATCGCGTCCTGTGCGGTGCAGCTCAAGATAAAATCGCTGTGGATACAGCTCCATCCAATAGCGAGCGCGCTCATAGGCCAGCTCTTCCTTATCCCCCATCAGAGCCTGCCCGACATCCCCGGCAACGCCAGCAGACAGCGCGATAACACCGTCTGACGTCTCCTCCAGCCACTCCTTTCGGACATAGGGCATGCCCAGGTATTGGCCCTCGGTATAGGCACGAGAAATCAGCAGGGTGAGGTTGTGATATCCCGTATGATTCATCGCCAGCAGGCACAGTGGATACGAACGCTCGGGGTCGTTCGCTTCCATCACGCGAAGATCGACACCGAATATTGGCTGCACACCTGCAGCAAAAGCGGCCTTGCGGAACTTGATGAGGCCATAAAAGTTGCAGACATCGGTAACAGCGACTGCGGGCATGCCCAGCTCAGCGGTGCGCGCCACCAAAGGTTTGATCCGGACCAGTCCGTCGACCAGTGAAAATTCGGTGTGTACTCGAAGGTGAACGAAATCAGTCATGCATTGATTCTACGCGAGTTGTTTGAGTGGTTGCACTAATACTGGTTTAGCAAAGAGTACTAGTGCCCTCTGCTGCGGATTTAGATAAATTCGGTGGGGAGAGTCTGCCCGTGCAACGACTACGGTATCGACAGCAATTTTTTTACCGGCGCGAAGCTGCGCCGATGGACCGGCGTTACCCCCAGGGTTTGCAACGCCTTAAGATGCGCCGCCGTTGGATAACCCTTATGTGCTGCGAACCCGTAACCGGGGTAGATCGAGTCCAGTTCTACCAGCGCATTATCGCGGTGAACCTTGGCCAGAATAGAGGCAGCGGCGATAGCCGGCACCCTGTCATCGCCACCCACCACCGGTGCAGAGGGATAGTCCCAACGCGGCAACCGGTTGCCATCTACCAGCACATAGCCCGGCTGTGGTTCCAGCGCCTGCACGGCGCGATGCATGGCCAACATCGATGCCTGCAATATATTGAGTTCATCAATTTCGGCCACAGTGGCACTGGTTATCGACCAGGCCAGCGCCCGCTCTCGAATCAGTATTGCCAGAGCCTCCCGCCGCTTCGCGGAGAGCTTTTTTGAATCTCGCAATCCCTCGATGGGCCGCTGTGGGTCGAGAATGACAGCTGCGGCCACCACCTCACCCGCCAGGGGACCACGCCCAACTTCATCCACACCGGCTATATCGCTGCCGCTGTAGTCTGGTTCAAATACATCATTCATAGTTGGCGAGATTACACACTCCGGGCACACACACTAGCGGTCTGCACAGAGAATAGTGGCAGAGGCGGCCATATCCCCATCCACATCAGAGCTCACCTCGAACTTCCATATCCCACGCCGTTGCGACACCAATGAAGCGCGTAGCATCACCCTGTCACCGGGTATACAGGGGCGCCTGAAGCGCACATTATCGGCACCGGCAAAGTAGTATGTGGAGCCGTCCTCATTGGTTTTTCCCTGCGTAAGAAAGCCTAGAATACCGGCAGCTTGTGCCATGGCTTCCAGTAATAATACACCGGGAAAGATAGGGTTTTCAGGGAAATGCCCGGTAAAGAAGGGTTCATTCACAGAGAGGTTTTTATAGGCGACGATGGACTCGCCAGTATTCACCTCGACCACTCTATCAACTAACAAAAAGGGGTAGCGATGAGGCAGATACTTTCGAATATCCGTTATCTCCATACGCTACCCCTTCTACTTGTACTGATTACTTAACAGGGTTACTCGCTCTGCCGAGCCTCCGCTGTCTGTATATTTACTTCGCGACCAACTGGTTCAGCTTGTCAGTCACTGCGGCTGTGATGCTATAGCTGGGCTCAGCATGAATCACTGCGTTGCGTTGCAGCAGCAGGCCAATACCTTCTTTTTCAATAATTTCGCGCAGTACTTCCTGCACTCTGGGCGCCATTTCCTGCAACAGCGCCTGTCCGGCAATCTGTTCTGCCTGCTGCAGCTTGCCCGTTACATGATCGAGGTCTTCCTGCATGCTGGTCAACTTGTTCTGTGCGGCGACCTTTTGGTCCTGGCTCATTACAGCGGCATCCTTCTGGAAGGTTTTAAGCAGTGCTTCACCTTCGGTCTTGAGCCGCTCGTATTCCTCTTTGTTTTTCTTGTAGTCTGGCTGATCGCGCACTTCACCGAGACGCTTCTGGGCGAAGTCCGTTTGCAGAATTGCGCCCTGAACATCGACCACGGCAATTTTTTCCTCCGCCCAACCAAGCGTGGATAACGACAGTGCCACTACTGCCAGCGTTACCTTGATTAATCTAGACACATTCCCCTCCAGTTATTAACAATATAAAAAAATTAGAATCCACGGCCCAGAGTAAACTGGAATACTTCTTCCTGATCATACTCACCAGAATTAAGCGGCTTGGCAAGGCTGAAAGACATGGGGCCAAAGCCGGTAATCCATGTCAAACCAACACCCACTGAGTAACGCATCTCGCCGAAATCCAGATCGTAGCAGGCCGCCTGAGTGGAGCCACAATCGGTATCAAACACGTTGCCCACATCGAGGAAGAAGCCGGTGCGTATTTGACTCTGATCTTTGATGAAGGGCAAGGGAAATAACAGCTCCGCGCTGCCTTCAATCAGGATGTCACCGCCGAAGGGGTCAACTTCATCGTCAGCTTCAAAAAAGACCAAGTCACCATTCGTACGGAAATAGGCGAACTCCGAGCCGAACTCTGTGGGATTACCCTCGTCATCGACCGCAGTAACCGGTCGTTGGGCTGAGTAAATATCAGCAGGGGTACTGCGCGGGCCAAGCGTATTGCTCTCGTAGCCGCGCACCGAGCCGAAACCACCGGCGAAAAAGTTCTCGTAAAATGGCAAGCCGTTGGTACCGCCGTAGCCGCCGCCGTAACCCAACTCGGTACGCAGTCTGAGTGTCCAGGTATCCAGCACGGGTACCGGAAAGTAAATTTCGCCGGCATAGGTGATCTTGTAGAACTCCAGATCAGAGAACGGCATAGAGACTTCCAACGCCACCGTCTGCGAAGCGCCGCGAGTCGCCATACGACCCCGGTTCAAAGTCGACTGGGTCCAGCTGGCGGTCATGGTGTAGTTCAGGAACTCGTTGCCATTTTCGTCCAGGAAACCTTTACCCGACGGCTGAACGACGTAACCTAATGCCTCCGCTTCACTGATGGGCCTGATGGTTTCAACACCGTCGTAGGTGCCGTTATCATTCAGAGTGCTCTGGAACCAGCCCACACCGTCCTGCAGCCGCGGACTGGCCTGAATCTCCTGCACGGCGTACTGCCCCGTATTAATATCGGTATTGGCCACACCAAAGCTGAAACCCAGACGCGCCGTTTCCTTGATCGGGTAGCCGAAGTTCAGTGCGGCACCGAGGGTATTGGTGCTGTAGTTCGCCACGTTGACCTCATCGAGATCGGTAGAGCGATAGAACACGTTAAAGCCGCGACTCACCCCGTCCTCGGTATAGTAGGGGTTGGTGTAGCTGAAATTGTAGAAATCCTGGTACTTGGATGAGTTGACGCCAATACCAATGCGTTTGCCGGTACCCATGAAATTGTCCTGCTGCAGGTTCAGGCCCAGGATAACCCCGGCGTCCTGCGCAAACCCGATGCTGGCGCCGATGCTGCCGGAAGACTGTTCCTCAACGGTGTAATCCACGTCGATAAGATCGTCATGCCCGGCCACCCCCGGTGTTTCCACGGTTGCCTTGCTGAAGTAGCCCAGCCGTTCCAGGCGCACACGGGACTGCTCGATGGCGGCGGCGGAAGCCGGCGCACTCTCCATCTGTCGCATCTCGCGACGCAGCACATCGTCTGCCGTTTTCAGGTTGCCCTTGAAGCTGATACGGCGCACATAGGTGCGCTTACCGGGATCGACGAAAAACTTCATCGCGACCGTGTTGTCCTCATCATTGATCTCGGGAATACCCGTGACCTTGGCAAAGTTGTAGCCCTCATCACCCAGACGGCGGGTCAGGTACTCCTCCGAATTGGTGACCATAATCTGGGAGAAGATCTGTCCTTCGGAAACCAGCAGAAAGCGGCGCAAATCCGTTTCGGGCAGTACCAGATCACCGGAGAGATCGACAGAGCTGATAGTGAACTTCTCACCCTCGGTAATATTGGCGGTGATATAGACTTCTTTTTTGTTGGGAGACACGGAGACCTGCGTGGAGTCGATACGGAACTCCAGATAGCCCCTGTCCATGTAATAGGATGTGAGAGATTCCAGATCGCCGGTCAGCTTCTCTTTGGAATACTTGTCATCGTTGGTAAAGAAAGACAGCCAGCCGGTAGTTTGCAGTTCGAACTCGTCCTGTAACTCTTCGTCGGAGAAGACTTTATTACCGACAACATTAATATGCTTGATCGCCGCGACTGTACCCTCGTCGACGTCGATATTTACGGTCACCCGGTTGCGCGGCTCAGGGATAACCTCGGTCTCAATGGCTGCATCGTAGCGGCCCTGCAGTACATACTGGCGCTGTAGCTCAAGCTGCATACCCTCCAGCGTAGACCGCTGGAACACCTGCCCTACTGACAACCCTGCGCCCTTCAAGCCCTCCAGCAGCGCCTCGGTTTCAATCGCTTTGTTGCCCTCGATATTGATCTCGCTGATGCTGGGCCGTTCTGTCACGACCACCACCAGTACATTACCGTCCTGGCCGATACGGATATCGTCAAAGTTCCCCGTCGAGAAGAGACTGCGCGTGGCAGACCTGATCGCACGCGCATCAACAGTATCGCCCACACCCACGGGCAGCGCTGCAAACACCGTCCCTGCGGATATACGCTGCAAACCCTCCACTCGAATGTCAGAGATGACAAAGGATTGCGCGACAACGAAAGGTGCGACAAACAGTAGCACCAGCACCATTACTTTCGGCATATGTCTAATCAAAATTTACCCAATCGCCCTGGAAGCTGCAGGTTGCAGAAATCCTGTAAGTTTTATTCACCGCCGCCTCTACAGGCGTGTAAAGTCATTGTACAAGGCCAATACCATTATGCCGAGTACCATAAACAAACCCAACTGATAGCCCATGGCCTGTATCTTCTCAGGTACCGGGCGCCCCGCCAATAGCTCGATTGTGTAGAACAAAAGATGACCTCCATCGAGCACCGGAATAGGTAACAAATTCAAGACTCCCAAGCTGACGCTTAGCAACGCCAGAAAGCTTATATAGGACTCCAAGCCGGATTTGGCGGAAGCGGTCGCCACTTTAGCAATGGTAATAGGTCCACTCAAGTTTTTTGGCGAGATTAGGCCCGTCAGCATCTTTTTAATCGATTTGAGCGTAAATACCGAGAGATCCCAGGTTCGCACGACACTCGCACCCAGTGCCTCCAACGGCCCACGCGCGAACTGTCGCTGCAGCTCCGGCGGCATATCCGGCATTGCCACGGCGATACCGACCCGGCCAATCTCTTCGCCATCCTCGCCGGCAACCCCCTCGGGGACCAACACAGCCTGCAAAATATCGCCATCACGCCGGAATTCCAGGTCGATAGCTTGTCCTGGGCGCGCCCGCACATACTCGACCCAGTCCATCCATAAATCCATGGTCAGACCATCCGCAAGCAACACTGTGTCGCCGGGCTGCATACCGATTGCATCGGCGGGGCTACCCGCGACAACCTCACCCACTACCGGCGGGAACGGCGGCGTGAAGAGCTCAATGCCCAGGCCTCCGTAGAGATCCGGCTGTTCCTGCTCAGACAGCCACTGGTTGATGGCGGCCTCGGATTCATAAATCACATCGGAATCGGGATACTTCACGGCAAACCGGATGGTTCCGGTATCGCCAATACGGTCCAGCAGACGGAAATTGAGTGCCTGCCAGGTCGGGGTATCACCGCCATCGACAGCCACGATTTCCTGGCCCGGTTCCAGGCCCGCCACTGCGGCCACTGAATCGGGCTCTACATCACTGATCAGGGGCACATAACCGGACTCGCCGGCCATGTACAGGAACCAGTAAGCCACAACCGCCAGCAGCAGGTTCGCCAGCGGGCCGGCGCTGACCACCGCAATGCGCTGCAATACCGGTTTGCGGTTAAAGGCACTGTGCAGCTCCTCTGCCGGCACCTCTCCCTCACGCTCGTCCAGCATTTTGACGTAACCGCCGAGCGGGATCGCAGAAAGGCTGTATTCTGTGCCCTTGGCGTCGTGCCAACTATAGAGCCGCGTACCGAAGCCGATGGAGAACCGCAACACTTTCACACCGCAGCGTCGCGCCACCCAAAAATGCCCGAACTCGTGGATAGCCACTAATATGGCCAGCGTGCCCAGCGTCAACAGAATTGTATACAGAAGTTCCATCAGACTCGTTTCACCACCCCACCGTTTTGTTGGAAATCTGCCAGGAATTCCATCGCAACCTGTCGCGCCTGGGCATCTGCATTCTCAACCACCGCCAGGCTGACAGCTTCGGCGTTATCGACCCGCTCCAGCGTGTGTTCTATCACCACCGGGATATCGGTGAAGTGTATCCCGTTAGCCAGAAACGCGTCCACGGCCACTTCATTGGCCGCATTGCACACTGCCATTGCTGTGCCACCTGCCGCCACCGACTCTCGCGCCAGACGCAGGCAGGGAAACCGCGATTCATCAGGCGATTCAAAATCCAGCCTAGCAGTGGCTACCAGATCGAGCGGCGTGACGCCGGACTCCAGTCGTTGCGGCCAGCCCAGACCATACGCGATTGCCGTACGCATATCCGGATTACCCAACTGCGCCAGCACCGAGCCATCCAGATACTGCACCATGGAGTGTATGATGCTCTGCGGATGTACCACCACTTCCACGCGTTCAGGCGCGAGATCAAAAATCCAGCACGCCTCGATAAACTCCAACCCCTTGTTCATCAAACTGGCTGAATCCACGGAAATCTTGCGCCCCATGGACCAGTTGGGGTGCGCACAGGCCTCATCCGGCGTGGCATTCACCATCTGCTCCCGGCTCCACTGCCGGAAGGGCCCGCCTGACGCAGTCAGCAACACCTTGCTCACGCCCCTGTCCGATGGCGTCCCATGCTCGTCCACCGGCATGCATTGAAATATAGCGTTGTGTTCGCTGTCGATGGGCAACAGGCAGGCGCCGTTTTCCCGCACCGCCTGCATCAACAGGTGGCCACCCATCACCAGCGACTCTTTGTTCGCCAACAGCAGGGTCTTTCCGGCGC
This sequence comes from Halioglobus japonicus, assembly GCA_902705825.1. Taxonomy (GTDB): domain Bacteria; phylum Pseudomonadota; class Gammaproteobacteria; order Pseudomonadales; family Halieaceae; genus Marimicrobium. Next base: position 273,581 of record CACSIL010000051.1, read on the forward strand.
GGGCCGCAGCCAGCGTCGACGGCAGGCCGGCTGCGCCAACAATGGCGGCCATAACCACATCGACCTGCGGCGCAGTAACCACCGCAGCCAGGCCACTCTCGCCCTGCAGTACCTCAGTGCCCGACTCAGCCGGCAACCGCTGCTGCAGCAAGGTAGCAGCAGCCTCATCCATCATCACGGCATAGCGCGGCGCAAATGCAAGACACTGCGCGAGCATAATATCGACAGAGGCATTCGCCGCCAGTGCAAAAACGTCAAAACGATCCGGGTGCCTGGCGATAACATCCAGAGTATTGACTCCGATCGAGCCGGTCGAACCCAGCACACTGATCACCCGTTTGGTATTCACAGCGGCTACCAACCCGCCAACAGCAAACCCAGTGCGAACACTGGTGCTGCAGCACATAAACTGTCGAGGCGATCCAACACGCCACCGTGGCCCGGCAGCAAACTGCCGGAATCCTTAATGCCACTCTCGCGCTTGACCATACTCACGGTTAAATCGCCGACCACAGAGGCCAATGCAGTGGTGATAATCACCGCTACAACCGAGGCGATACCGATGTGTGCCGCCGTTTCCGGCAACTGGCTCCACAGCAGGACGGCCAGCAGCACACTGGCCGCAACGCCACCCCAAAATCCTTCCCAGGTCTTGGCCGGGCTAACCGCCACTGCCAATTTATGCTTACCAAAGCGTTTGCCCGTAAAGTAGGCGCCGATGTCGGCTGTGGCGGCAACAATAACCAGAATCACCATCATCAACCCGACCGGTGGAATGCTCAGCAAATACACTGCAGCCAACCATCCCGGCACGAGAATAAGCAACCCCATAATGCTGCGCATCAGCACTGATCGCCAGAGTACGGCACTGGAAGGAAAGCCTTTGACCCACAGCAGTGCGAAGGACCACCACAGGCATGCAAGCCCCAACAAGGGTTGCACCCGCACCCGCGGCGGTTCGTCACCGAGATGGCAGTAAAAGTAGACTGCCGTCATCGCCACCACTACCACAGCGACATAAGCTGCGCGGGCGAGGCGATGTTGCCACCCGGCCATACATGACCACTCCCATGCGCCCAGACCCACCAGAATACCGAACAGCAGAGCCAGACCAGGAACAGGGACGTAGACTATCGCGGCCAGAAACAGGCCCGCCATAATCAACGCTGTAATGATCCGTTGCTTAAGCATTCCTGCTCCCACCTGCAACCAGACCATCCGGTTCACGCACACCAAAGCGTCGCTCGCGCTGGCTGTATTCTGCCAGGGCGCGGGCAAATTCAATTTCGGTAAAATCGGGCCACAGGGTATCGGTAAAATAGAGTTCAGTGTAGGCAAAGTGCCACAACATGAAATTGCTGATGCGGGCATCGCCGCCAGTACGGATGCACAAATCCGGCCTGGGTAAATCGCTGATCGAGATATTGCGGTCAATCAATGCCGGGTCGATATCCGCTACTCTTAATGTTCCGTCCTGCACTTGCTGTGCCAGCCGTCGGGTTGCCTGGGCGATGTCCCACTGCCCGCCGTAATCCACAGCGATCACCACCGTTGCATCGGTGTTCCCGCGCGTCAATTCTTCTGACTGCTCCATGAGCTTTTGCTGTCGTCGGCTGAAACGGCTGCGCTCGCCGATGAAGCGTACACGGATACCATCCTCGTGCAGTTCCCGGACTTCATTGCGCAGATACCGCGACAACAGCGCCAGCAAAGCGCGCACTTCAGGCACGGGCCGACCCCAGTTCTCGCTGCTGAACGCAAACAGTGTCAGCACCTCCACACCGTGGTTTTTACAGGCGCGCAGAATGCCTCGCACAGCCTCGACGCCGGCCCGGTGTCCGGTCGGGCCGGATACACTCCGGCGTTTTGCCCAGCGGTTGTTGCCATCCATAATGATGGCCACGTGGCGGGGAATTACCAAGGGTACGTCGTCTGCGAGGGGTGCCAGGGGTTCGTGGGTAGCCACTGATGAATGCTATATTTGCATCAGGTCGGCTTCTTTTTCTGCCAACAACTGTTCAATTTTAGCGATAAAGCTGTCGGTCAACTTCTGTATCTCATCCTGACCGCGGCGCTCGTCATCTTCCGATATTTCTTTTTCCTTGACCATTTCCTTGAGCATCGCCATCGCATCACGCCGGGCGTTGCGCACAGAAACCCGACCAGACTCTGCCTCGGTACGCGCCTGACGCGTATATCCCTTGCGGGTTTCCTCGGTCAGCATAGGCATGGGAATACGAATGACTTCTCCCGCAGTAACGGGATTCAGCCCAAGGTCAGATTTATAAATGGCCTTCTCAACCGCCGGGATCATTGTTCTGTCCCACACCGAAAGACTCAGTGTGCGGGCGTCCTCAACGCTGATATTGGCGACCTGATTCAGTGGCGTGTCCGAACCGTAGTACTCAATCCTCAAGCCATCCAGCAAACTGGGATGCGCTCGCCCGGTGCGTATCTTGTTAAAGTTGTGCGACAGTGCCTCCAGGCTTTTCGCCATCCGTTCACTGGCTTCGTTCTTAATATCGTTGATCATATTGAATCCTCCCCCTGGCCTACTATTGGACTTCGACTAACACAACAGTCGGCCACTACTCGATCAAAGTACCTTCGTTGCCGCCCCTGACAATATTCAGCAGCGCGCCGGGCTTTTCCATCTCAAACACACGCACCGGCATATTGTGGTCGCGGCACAGGCAAATGGCTGTCAAATCCATAACTTCCAGCTTTTTATCCAGCACTTCATCGTAGCTGAGCCGCTCATACTTCACGGCGTCGGGATCTTTCATCGGATCCGCAGAATACACACCGTCGACTTTTGTCGCCTTGAGCACCAGTTCGGCATCCATCTCGATTGCGCGCAGACAGGCAGCTGAATCCGTCGTAAAGAAGGGGTTTCCGGTACCGGCGGAGAAAATAACGACATCACCGTTCATCAATGCCCGGATCGCTTTGCGTCTGTCGTAGTGATCGACCACACCGGTCATTGGAATTGCGGACATCGCCTGCGTGGCGATATTGGAGCGCTCCAGGGCGTCCCGCATGGCCAGTGCATTCATCACCGTGGCCAGCATCCCCATGTGATCACCTGTCACCCTGTCCAGCCCGGCCTGTTGCAGGGCTGCACCGCGAAACAAGTTTCCACCACCCACAACCAGTCCGACCTGAACGCCGATCCCCACCAACTGCCCAATGGCCAGCGCCATTGAATCGAGGATTTTCGGGTCTATACCAAAACTTTCGCTGCCGGTGAGTGCCTCACCGCTGAGCTTGAGTAGTATCCGCTTATATTTTTTATCACCTGCCACCTGGGGCATAAAACTCCCTCCAAAAGCTGTGTCGTATCTTACAGGACATCAGACGATCTCCCTAGTAGGTTCGATTGATATTTACGGCTCTTTTTGCAATAAGCCGACCCGCTGACGGGAATCTCAACCAGGCCATGTCCCGACCGGGTTACGGCCTCGAATCAAGGCGAAAAAAAGGGGCCGAAGCCCCGTATTCAAATCGATAGGTACTGCAAATCAACCTTTGAGCTGGGCGGCAACCTCGTCGGCAAAGTCGACTTTCTCGACCTCGATACCCTCGCCCACTTCAAAACGCACAAAAGATTCGATCTCAGCGCCGGCATTGGCAACCAGCTTGCCAACAGTGACATCCGGATCCTTGACGAAAGCCTGTTCAGTGAGGCTGTTCTCCGCCAGGAATTTCTTGATGCGCCCACCGATCATCTTTTCAATGATATCAGCCGGCTTGCCCGATTCCTGCGCCTGAGCCATAAAGATTTCCTTCTCTTTAGCCACCAGATCTTCAGGCATATCCGCAGCAGAGACCACCTGTGGGTTTACCGCCGCTACGTGCATGGCCACATCCTTTGCCAGATCCTGGTCACCGCCCTTGAGCTTGACCAGAACAGCGATGCGGTTATTACTGTGCACATAAGCACCGATTACGCCTGAGTCGGTGTCGATCAGCTCGATTCGACGCACACCGATATTTTCGCCGATTTTCTGTACCAGCGCCTCGCGGACTGATTCCAGTTCACCGGCCATCAGTGCGGCAGTATCGGACTGTTTGGTCTCAAACGCCGCGTTGACCACTTTATCGACAAACGCCAAAAAGCTGTCATCGCGCGCTACAAAATCAGTTTCGCTGTTCACTTCCACTAACACGCCAAAGCTGCAGTCGTCGGCTACACGTACAGCAACCACGCCGTCGGCAGCAGTTCTGCCTGCTTTTTTCGCCGCCTTCATGCCGCTGGACTTACGCAGCTCTTCGATGGCCTTTTCCACATCGCCACCAACAGATGCCAACGCTTTTTTACATTCCAGAAGACCCAAACCTGTGCGCTCACGCAATTCTTTTACCAGTGCTGCTGACATTGGTACTCCTCCTAATCAATACCGGGGAACGCGTCCCCCAAAAACGAAAACCCCCGGCTGTGATACCAGGGGTGTAATGACGCCAGGGCCGGTCGACGGGCCGGCGTCAACCCATACTAGTTACTCGGCTGGCTTTGCTTCTGCAGCGGCTTCCGCTACTGCTTCTACAGGAGCTGCCGCTTCAGCTGCAGGCGCCGCTTCCGCTGCAGGTGCAGCCTCGTCAGCAGATGCAGCTTCCTCAACAAACTCATTGTTTGCCGACACGGCTTCTCCAGCTTCAACCTTTCCTGCCAGAGCAGCGTCTGCAACGGCAGTGACATACAACTTGACCGCCCGGATTGCGTCATCGTTACCCGGGATGACGTAATCCACGCCGTCGGGGTTGCTATTGGTATCAACGATGCCTATCACGGGAATACCAAGCTTGTTGGCTTCGCTGATCGCGATGCGCTCGTGATCAACATCGACCACAAACAATGCGTCAGGCAGGCCGCCCATATCCTTGATACCGCCGATGCTGCGCTCGAGCTTTTCCATATCCCGGGTACGCATCAACGCTTCTTTCTTGGTGAGTCTTTCAAAAGTGCCGTCGCCCTGCTGTGCTTCGAGGTCGCGGAGGCGTTTGATAGAGGCGCGGATAGTTTTGTAGTTGGTCAGCATGCCGCCCAACCAGCGGTGGTTGACATAAGGCATGCCAGCTCGCTCGGCCTGCTCTTTAATCACCTTGCCGGCAGCGCGCTTGGTGCCAACGAACAGAATTTTGTTCTTGTTGCCCGCGAGACGTTTAACCAGCTCCAGCGCTTCATTGAACGCCGGTACGGTGTGCTCGAGGTTGATAATGTGGATCTTGTTGCGGGCACCGAATATGTACTGGTCCATTTTAGGATTCCAGTAGCGTGTTTGGTGACCGAAATGAGCGCCCGCCTGAAGCAGGTCGCGCATGCTAACTTGCACTTGAGACATAATAGTTACCTTGTATGGGTTAATCCTCCACATATCCCTGACATCAAACCATCCCGGCCCTGAGGCTAGATGGCACCCTGATTCAGGTGCTGATATGTGTGTGACGTTTTGGTTTTTCCTGTCTGTTTACCACTCTTCGTTCTCGGGGAATTCAGGCGTGGGCCAGCAGGAGGCGCGCTTTATACCATAACGGTGGCAGGGATAAAAGAGGCAGGGCGCAATAGCGATTGCCCGGCAGGAAATTGCCACTGGCGACCGAGACAGTACTATTTTGTTATTCGGATAGGGTAGAATATGCCCCCTGCGCCTTGGCAACAGGCCGGATATCTTATTATTAATTCATATTATTCAATAGGTTAGCGATGACAGCATCGATCAAAACTGCAGACGAGATTGAACGAATGCGCGTCGCAGGCCGCCTCACGGCAGACGTTCTGGAAATGATCGTACCGCATGTACAGGTTGGCGTAACGACGGGTGAACTGGACCGTATTTGCCACGAGTATATTACCCAGACACAGCAGGCCATACCGGCGCCGCTCAACTACCACGGCTTTCCTCGCTCCATCTGCACATCCATCAATGATGTGGTGTGCCACGGCATCCCCTCGGATACCAAAAAGCTGAAGAATGCCGACATCGTCAATATTGATGTCACCGTGATCAAGGACGAGTATCACGGTGATTCCAGCATTATGGTGCAGGTGGGGGATGTGCCAAACCACGCCAGCCGGCTGATCGACGTCACCCANGAATGCCTGTACAAGGCGATTGAGCTGGTAAAACCCGGCGCCACGCTGGGTGATATCGGGCATGTGATTCAGCAACATGCGGAGAAACACTATTACTCGGTGGTCAGGGAATACTGCGGGCACGGCATCGGCAAGATATTTCACGAAGACCCACAGGTGTTGCACTATGGCAAGAAGGGTACCGGCATGGTGCTGGAGCCCGGTATGACATTCACCATCGAGCCGATGATCAATGCGGGGCGACGCCATACGCGTTTGAACAAAGCAGACGGCTGGACCGTCACCACGCGCGACGGACGCCTGTCGGCCCAGTGGGAACACACTATACTAGTGACTGAAGATGGCCATGAAGTCCTCACCCGCCGCAGCGACGAAACCCGCTTGGCCAAGAGTGCCTAAACAAACAATGATTGAAGAGACCATACAACTGCCGCCAGAACTGTTCGACGCAGCTGCGTTCGGAGCTCAGCTCGCAGACGCGAACGCGAACGACATTCAGAGTTGCAAGGAGGCCATCGACAAGTCCACTGCCTACCTGCACGAGCAGTTCAACACAGGCGCACAAGCCAGGGATCTCATACGCCTGCGCGCCGTCTTCATGGATGAGTTCCTGGCCGCGCTGTGGGATCAGCAAAACTGGGGTTCCTCGGAACTTGCCCTCGTTGCAGTCGGCGGCTATGGGCGCGGAGAACTGCACCCTCACTCAGATATAGACCTGCTCATTCTGCTCGGCGAGAACTGCGATGACAGCAACAGCGAGTTATCCGACTTCCTGACCCTGCTATGGGATACAGGCCTCAATATCGGCCCCAGCGTCCGCAACCTGGAAGAGTGTGTCGAGCGCGCCGCTGGCGATATCACAATACTCACCAGCCTCATGGAGGCACGGGTGATTCGCGGCCCCGAACAGTTAATGCAACAGGTGCGCGAACGCACAGCGCCGGACAAGATGTGGTCCAGCCAGGATTTTTTCCAGGCCAAACTGGAAGAGCAACTGGCCAGGCACAACAAGTTTGCGGACACCGAGTATAACCTCGAACCCAATGTCAAAAAATCTCCCGGTGGCTTGCGCGATTTGCAGATCATCGGCTGGATAGCCGAACGTCATTTTGGTGTTGAATCCGTCGAGAAAATTACAGCCAAGGAGTTTCTCAACTCGGAAGAAATGGCGATCTTCACGAAAGGGCGGGACTTCATGTGGCAGGTGCGTTACGCACTGCATATGGTCGCTGATCGCGAGGAAGACAGGTTATTGTTCCACCATCAGCGCGAACTCGCCTCATTGTGGGGGTTCAAGGACGGTGACAAGCTGGCGGTAGAGCAGTTCATGCAAACCTACTACCGCTGGGCACTGGCACTGGGGCAACTGAACGAGGTGCTCATCCAGAACTTCGATCAGGCGATACTACACCAGGACAAAGAGGATGAAATCAGCATCCTCAACGAGCGCTTTCAGGTACGCAATGGGTATATCGAAGCCCGCGATGATGCGCTTTTCAGCACCACACCCAACGCGCTGCTGGAGGTGTTTCTCCTGTGTGCCCAGCACAAGGAAATTCTCGGCATTGCAGCACCCACCACGCGCCTCATTCGCGACAACCGGCATCAGATAGACGATGCATTCAGAGCTGACGAGCAGAACAAGCAAATGTTTTTGCAGATCATGCGCAGCCCAAACAAAATGACCCGACAACTGCGGCGCATGACAAGCTACGGCATCCTCGGTGACTACCTGCCGGAATTTGGCCGCATTATGGGGCAGATGCAACACGACTTGTTTCACACCTACACGGTGGATGCCCACACACTGGAAGTGATCAAAAATGCGCGGCGCTTTGCGGCGCACGACACCGAGGATAAATTCCCGGTCACCAGTCGGGTCGCGCGGCGGCTGCGTAAAATTGAACTGCTGTATATCGCCGCGCTCTATCACGATATCGGCAAGGGCCGCGGCGGAGATCACTCAGAACTCGGCGCGGTGGATGCAGCGAAGTTCTGCGAGAACCACGGTCTGGATGAAAAAGACTCCGAACTGGTGGTATGGCTTGTGCGCAACCACCTGCTGATGTCGGCCGTGGCACAACGCAAAGACATTTCTGACCCGGAAGTTATTCAGCAGTTTGCGGAACATATGGGCGACGAAGAACATCTGGACTATCTGCTGACGCTGACAGTTGCCGACATCAACGGCACCAACCCTACGCTGTGGAACGCGTGGCGCGGCAGCTTGCTGCGCCAACTGTATACCGAGACGCGCCGGGCGCTGCGCCGGGGGCTGGATAACCCGATCGACAAGCAGGCCGTGGTAGAGCAGGTTCGGCGCGCTTCCAGCGATATTCTCGAAGGGCGGGGTTTCACGCTCGAAGAACTGGATGAGCTGTGGCAGAGCCGTGGCGAAGATTACTTTTTGCGCGAGCGCACAGAAGATATCGCCTGGCATACCGAGGCGATCGCCGGACACATCCAACTCGACACACCACTGGTGCTGATTCGCCATGACGCTGAATCAAGCGTTGCCAATACCACGCAGATTTTTATTCACGCGCGCAGTACAGCGCAGCTTTTTTCCCGCATTTGCACAGCGCTGGAACAGCTGGACCTGAACATACACGACGCCCGCATCTACGATGCCAATAACGGCATGAGTCTGGATACCTTCTTTGTGCTCGACTCAAGCGGTAAGCCGATAACCCACGATGCCGCGCGACAGGCACACATCAAGGAATACCTGAGCGAGGCGCTGGAAAGTGACAGCGCGAAAGTCGCGATACCGGAGTGGCGTACACCCCGAAAAATGAAGTCGTTTTCGGTGCCTACCGAAACGCGCATTTATCTGGACGAGATAAAGAATATGTCTGTACTGGAAGTCTCAACACCGGATCGCCCCGGTCTTCTGGCGCGACTCGGAAGAATATTTGTCTCCTTCAATATCGAGCTGCAGGCCGCAAAAATTCAAACGCTGGGGGAACGCGTGGAAGACGTTTTCTTTATTACCGATAGCGAGCAGCAACCCATTACCGATGCAAAAACGTGCAACGCACTGCAACGCATGATTTGCGACGAACTTGACGAACAGGCTGCAGCGTAGTGCATCCCAGCCTCAACCGTCTGGAGCCCTACCCGTTCACAAAACTGCAGCAGCTGTTCAGTGACCTGACGCCGGCGGCGGACAAATCACCGATTGCGCTGTCCATCGGCGAACCCCAGCACCCCTCGCCGCAATTTGTGCTCGATGTCATTGCCGAGAATCTGCACCGTCTCGCCAACTACCCCACCACAGCGGGCCTGCCTGAACTGCGCAGCGCCATCGCCGGATGGCTGACACGCCGCTTCGCGCTGCCCGAGGTAGATGCTGACAATCAGGTTTTGCCGGTAAGCGGGACACGCGAAGCCCTGTTTTCGTTTGCCCAGGCCGTGGTAACGCCCGGGTCCGATGCGCTGGTGATGAGTCCGAACCCGTTTTACCAGATCTATGAGGGCGCGGCCTTACTGGCAGGAGCAAGCCCACACTTTATAAATTGCACGCAGGAATCGGCTCTGCTGCCGGACTTTTCGAGCGTAACCGCCGCCCAGTGGCAGCAGTGCCAGTTGTTATATCTCTGCAGCCCGGGCAATCCAACCGGTGCCGTTCTATCTATAGAGCAGCTGCAGGACCTTATCCGCCTGGCGCACGAGTTCGATTTTGTCATCGCCAGTGATGAGTGTTACTCGGAGATCTATTTCGACGAGGACGCGCCACCCCCGGGTTTGCTACAGGCCTGTGCCGCTATGGGAGACACCGACTATCGTCGCTGCGTGGTCTTTCACAGCCTGTCCAAACGCTCCAATCTGCCGGGCCTTCGCTCCGGTTTTGTGGCGGGAGATGCACAGATACTGCACGCGTTTTTGCAATACCGTACCTATCACGGCTGCGCCCTGCCGATTCATCACCAGTTGGGCAGTATCGCGGCGTGGAATGACGAGCAGCATGTCAAAATGAACAGGCAGCAGTACCGCGACAAGTTTAGCGCTGTACTGGCGGAGTTTGCCGGGCACCTGCCGGTGCGCGCCCCGGATGCAGGGTTTTACCTGTGGCCAGAAACTCCGGTGAGCGATACAGAGTTTGCCCGCCAACTCTATGCCGGTGAGAATGTTGTGGTGCTGCCGGGCCGCTTTCTGGCCCGCGAATCAAACGGCATAAACCCGGGTGAAAACCGGGTGCGCATGGCACTGGTGGCGAGCACAGAGAATTGTATAGAAGCAGCACAGCGCATTGTCCACCGACTGAACGCATTGTAGAGCCAACGTTATGCTGATCGCTGAGCGCGCCGATTACATACTTCACCGGCTGCAGGAATTGTATCCAGAAACGCCGGTGCCACTGGATCACAGCGACCCCTTCACGCTCCTGATTGCCGTGCTGCTCAGCGCCCAGTGCACCGACGAGCGAGTCAATCAGGTGACCCCCGCACTGTTTGCGCTGGCCGACAACCCGGCAGACATGGCGGCGCTGGATGTCGAACAAATCAGGGCCATTATTCGGCCCTGCGGCCTGTCGCCGCAGAAATCAAAGGCGATAAAACGCCTCAGTGAGATCCTCCTTGAAGAACACGGCGGCAGCGTACCCGCCGACATGGAGGCACTGGAGCGCCTGCCGGGCGTTGGCCACAAGACGGCCAGCGTGGTGATGTCACAGGCGTTTGGTGTACCCGCTTTCCCGGTGGACACCCATATCCATCGACTGGCTCAACGCTGGGGATTGACGCGCGGCAAGAGCGTGGTGCAGACGGAACGGGATCTGAAACGCCTGTTTCCCAAGGAATACTGGAACAGGCTGCACCTGCAGATTATTTTCTACGGCCGCCAGTATTGCACGGCGCGCGGCTGTGACGGACGGGTCTGCGAGATTTGCCGCACGTGCTATCCCAACCGCAAACACCCGAAGAAATGCCATAAGGCCTGAGCGCTACACCTACTGCCCCGGCTTTGCTATGCTACGCGCCCGTGGCGACCACACTACCCAATGGAAAATTGTTGTGATTACACTCTACGGTATCAAGAACTGCGACACGGTAAAAAAAGCGCGAAAGTGGCTCGATGTACACAACATCGATTACCAATTTCACGATTTCAGGGAAGACGGCCTGGACAGTGACGCCGTCACCGCCTGGATAGATGAGTTGGGTTGGCAGAACCTGTTGAACCGGCGCAGCCAAAGCTGGAAGACGCTGGGCGAAGAAGCGCGCGAGTCCATGGACGACGCGGCTGCCCACAAAGCAGTGCTGGCCCATCCGACGCTGATCAAACGGCCACTACTGGATACCGGGGAGCAGCGTTATACCGGTTTTTCCGCAGCGAATTACGCAAAGATTTTTAACGCACACACGCTCTGACGGGCGTGTCATTCACAATGGAGACAGCATGACAGACGGCGTATTTGCCCTCGGCCTGGGCGTGGGCACCCGCAACGACAAAGGACAGTGGCTGGAAGTGTTTTTTCCTCAGCCTCTGCTAAACCCCTCGCAATCACTCGCGGCAGTACTTGCGAACTGCGATAACGACCACGCACTCAGCCATGATGAACTGGCTGCACTGCAAGCGGCACTCGTAGAAGCGGGTGAAAAAACGCAGGCACAGCTCGCGGGGCAGCTACTGGAAAGTGGGCGCCCTGTTGTGGCAGTGCTGCTTGAGGGTGACAAGCCACCGGGCAATGTACCGGAGGGTTACTTAAAACTGCACTTGCTTTCACACCGCCTGGTGAAACCCCACGGCACCAATCTGGAAGGGTTGTTTGGCGTGCTGCCCAATGTCGCCTGGACCAGCGAGGGCGCAATTGATCTCGCAGAATTACCCCAGCGCCAACTGGCTGCCAGACTTCGCGGTGAAGTGCTGGAAGTCAGCTGCGTGGACAAGTTCCCGAAAATGACAAATTACGTGGTGCCCGACGGGGTTCGTATCGCCCACACCGCGAGGGTGCGACTGGGTGCCCACCTGGGAGAAGGCACTACCATCATGCATGAGGGCTTCGTCAACTTTAACGCGGGTACCGAAGGTCCCGGCATGATTGAAGGGCGTATCTCAGCCGGTGTTATGGTCGGTAGCGGCTCCGATCTGGGTGGCGGTTGCTCAACCATAGGCACGCTGTCCGGCGGCGGGAATATTGTGATTTCAGTGGGCGAGAAATGCCTGATAGGTGCGAATGCCGGTATCGGCATCCCACTGGGCGACCGCTGCACAGTCGAGGCTGGCCTGTTTGTCACCGCTGGCACCAAGGTGACGCTGTTGGATGCCGATGGTATGCCGGCAGAGACCGCCAAAGCACGCGATCTAGCGGGCAAGTCGGATCTGCTGTTCCGCCGCAATTCCAGCACCGGTGCGGTGGAGTGCCTGACCAATCGTACAGCCGTAGAGCTGAACGAAGAACTGCACGCTCACAACTGAGTTCACAAGCGAGTATTAGGCAACGTGGAAAAAACACTGGATCTCTGTTGCGAGCTGATCCGCCGCGCTTCGGTAACACCTGCGGATGCCGGTTGCCAGGAACTTATGATGGAACGCCTGCGAGCGCTCGGTTTTCAGTGCACTGAATTACCGTTTGGCCAGGTGAGCAACTTCTGGGCGGAGCGCGGCACGCAGGGGCCATTGCTGGCTTTTGCGGGACACACCGATGTGGTGCCTACCGGCCCCACTGACCAGTGGCTCTCACCACCCTTTGAGCCGACATTGCGCGAGGGCATGCTGTACGGCCGTGGCGCTGCCGATATGAAGGGCAGCCTGGCGGCCATGCTGGTCGCCTGTGAGGAGTTTGTTGCCGAGCACCCGGATCACACGGGCCGTATCGGCTTCCTGATCACCTCAGACGAAGAGGGGCCGGCCGTCGATGGCACCGTTAAGGTGCTGGACTACCTGCGAGAGAACGGCAAATCCATCGACTGGTGTTTAGTCGGAGAGCCCTCCAGCTCTGACGTACTCGGCGACACCATCAAAAATGGTCGCCGCGGCTCGCTGGGCGCCACACTGACTGTCCACGGTGTTCAGGGACATATCGCCTATCCCCATCTGGCCGACAACCCCATCCACAGGCTCCTGCCCGCGCTACATGAACTGACATCGGAGGTCTGGGATGAGGGGAATGATTTTTTCCCGCCCACCTCAATGCAGGTTTCCAATATCAATGGCGGTACAGGTGCGACCAATGTGATTCCCGGTGATGTGCAAGCGGTGTTCAACTTCCGCTTCTCTACCGAAGTGACTGAGGCACAGCTACGCGCACGCACGGAAGCTATCCTGCAGAAACACTCACTGGAATACACCCTGGACTGGCAGCTCAGCGGCCAGCCTTTCCTGACAGCCAGCGGCGATCTCGTAGATGCAACCATTGCCAGTATTGATGAAATCACCGGGTTACCCCCGGAGCTTTCTACCGCCGGCGGCACCTCTGACGGGCGCTTTATCGCACCCACCGGAGCGCAGGTGGTAGAGCTTGGCCCGGTCAATGCCAGCATCCACAAGCTCAATGAACACGTGCTCGCCGCAGATCTCCCGCGCTTGTCGGCGATCTACAAGGGAATAATGGCGCGTTTGCTATTGCAGGCTGTCTAGCTGCTGCTGCAGCCCTGATCGGGCCACATGGAGATTGTCCTCGCCCGGCACCACCAGCACCTTCCCACTGCCCAGCGCCTCCAGGCTGGCAGCCACCACCGCCTCGCCGGTCATCCAGTTCTGCTCCGGAATCCGGCCGGGATCAAAAGTCTCTTTTGCCATTGAATCATGGAATTCGGTACGCGTGTAGCCCGGGCAAAGCGCCTGCACCTCGATACCACTGTCCGCCAGCTCTGCCTGCAGGGACAGGGAATAGTAGTTGAGAAAAGCCTTGGAAGCGCCATAGACCGCCATCCCCTTACCCTGCATAAACGCCGCGAGCGAGGAGACATTGATGATGGTTCCGCCACCCAGTTCACGCATGAAAGGAATTGCAGCCCGGCACAATGTGATGCTGGTATCGATATGCAGGTTCACCATCGAGCGCTGGCGATCGATAGGCAGGGTCTCGAACCGCCCCAGTTCTCCGAACCCGGCATTGTTGACCAGATAGTTCACCGGTCCCTTCTGGCGCAGTGCCTCCAGTGTTCGCGCCACGCCCTCGATACTCTCCAGATCGGCGACAAGGCAATGTACCTCGACAGTATCAGCGAGTTCTGCGGCCAGCGCGAGAAGCCGGTCTTCACGCCGCGCCACCGCGATGATGACGTCACAGCGTGTGGCCAACTGCCGACAGAATTCAACGCCGAGGCCGGAGGACGCGCCGGTGACCAGAGCGGTTACTTTTTCTCCAGACATGAATACTCCTGTTTATAGTGTAAACGTACGTATATTGATGGGCTAAAGGAGGAGACGGCCTGCATACAAGGCCGGGACATCGTGTACTTTTGCAGTGACAAGACTACAACAGCTTGCGGTGTACATAAACATCGTAGCGCACAGACTTGCCAACGATACGGTGAGATGGCTTCTGCCCCGCCAGGCTGGCCGCTTTTGCGGGACGCTTCACCACCACACGGGGCGTGTTCTGCCGCAGGGCCCACACCAGCAAATCATCGGCATCCTGCGGGTTGGTGGAACGCTCCAACAGGGATTGGAACACCGCCATCTCTTTTTTAACTGCCGCACTCTTACGGCGAGTTGGAAACATCGGGTCGAGGTAGATAACGTCCACACTGGCCATTTTTGCAGGTACCAGCTCGCGGGCATCGCCGGGCGACAGATGCATGCGCTGCACAACCGCTGTCAACCAGGGGTCGTCACTGCCAGCGGCAGCCAGCAAACCGGAGCGCAGCAGTTCGACGATCACGGGGTCGCGCTCGCAGAGCACCACTTCGCAGCCCAGGTCGGCAAGTACAAACGCATCTCTGGCCAGCCCAGCCGTTGCATCCAGCACATTCAGCACCGGCTTCTTTCCGTGACCAACGGCCCTGCCCAGCAGTTCACGCGAACCGGAATTGCGGCGGTGGCGCATCCCCGCACTGCCGAAATCGACTAACACCGGCCCTGGCGCTGCGCGGCCCGTAGTTTGCAGCCGCAGCACACTGTCCTCGACAATCAAAAGCGCCGCAGCCGCATCACAATGTGCCGGTTCAATGCCGGTTGCCAGCAGGGGCAGGCCGAGGTGCTGTGCAAGTCGTGCAGCGCTGGCGTAATCAGCCTCTGTGGCTGCCAGCAGCGCCAGCTCAGGCATTCTGTGTGAGTCGGGCAATGGGAAGGACGCGGATCAGCAGTGTTGACCACGCTCCAGCATCGCTACCAAATCACGGCAGTTTTCCTGGATTGCGTCCATGTAGAGGTGATCGCCACCGAAATGGTTGGCTGCATAGCGGTGAACGCCATTGAAATGGCCGTTCAGGCGCACTTCAATCGCATTGCGCATGAATTCGGGTGTCTGGTCCAGTAGCTGCTCGGGAGACCTGTACATAATGCCTTTGTAGCCGTCCTCACTGGCTTCGCCCGCCAGCCCGCCGGCAGCAAACTCCTCATAGAGATACTCGCGACACTTCTGCACGTACTCAAGATCGGCCATCTGTGCGATAAGATCTGCGGTGCCCAGCAATTTACCCAGCATATGCTCCCGCTCATTCGCCACCGGCACGTCCGCCAGATCAACCTCATAGCCAGTGAAGTGCATAATACGGGCACAGGGCTCTACCATGTGGCCCAGCCCTACGGTTGGCAGGTAGTCTGTGACAAAACGAATACCACGACTGACGTGTATCTTGGTGTAGGCCGCGCCATTTTTATGCCGACTATCTCGCGATTTCCTGATATAGCCGGAGTCGTGGAACAGTGCAGCAGCAATGCCTATCATCGCCCTTTCCGGGCCCAGTGCCTCTTCCGGCGCGCGACTGCGATCATGGCCGTCGAGCAGGCGCGCCATCGCCAGCGTTACATCGAGAACATGCTGTGCGTTGTGATAACGGACATCACAGGCCCGGTAACCTGGATAGGTGCCTGTGTATAGTCGATCAAAATCGTAAAACAACACCGCCAGAGGAGCCAGATCAACGCCCGGATAGCACGCCGCCAGTATAGACGTGACTGTAGAGGCAACACTGGCGGTGTCCGACACGTCAACCGTGTTACTGACGTCCATGTGTCCGGCTCGCTCGAGTATCCCCATTACGAACTCAGTCCTCATTGATTTTGTTGGGTGATTTCTTCTTCAACAAACCAGCCAGATCGTCAAACAGCGCTTCCGCACTGGGTGCGGCCTCTATGTGCTTGGCAGCAGCGGGTTCCAGATATTCATCCTCCGTGTAAACGGGCAGTCCGCGCTGATCTAACCCCAGGTCCAACTTTTTGCCCGCCAGATCTATTTCGATCTCCAGGTTGTAGGCAGAACGCGACAAACCGTGTTTGTCTACAATGCGAAAACGTCGTGGCCGCGACTCGCCATCCGAATCTTCACCCTCGGTGAGCCGGCAGGCGATGCTATCAATGCGTTTTCCCGAAAGCTGAATACCCTGAAGTGACGGCAACATGCGGCTGCATGCGTTGACAAAAGTGACAGCCGACACTGCGGTGATCGATTTGACGGTGCTTGACCCCCAGCGCGCCGGTTCGCAGTGAAAATCCCCGATCAAGATCTGATTGGCCTTGGCTAAATCCAGCATCCGCGCCAGATCGATGGTGACATCGCCGACGATATAACTGAACACCGAGGGGTTAACGCCCTCCGCCTGATACAGCTCGTAGTGCCCCGCAATATGATAGCCACTGCGAATCACCGGCACTGTGTGCCCCTTGGAGGCGACCTGAGCCACCATGTTGTCCGCCACGACAAGCAGCATGAATACGAATAAATCCTGGTTGGCACTGGGACTGAAATCACGATTCCAGATGTAATAGCCATCACCTGTTGTGGTGCGCGCAAAGTTGATCTCGATGCCCTGGGCAAGCAGTTTGTTATAGGCGGAGTTGAGAGAGTAAGACAGGCTGTTCAACTGGCTCGCTTGCTCAAACGGTGTATACAGCGAGAAATCGACAATATCGAACAGAATGACGGCCCGGTTCTCGACATAACTGAGGCCGTAGCGCTTGATAACCTGCTCCACCGCGTGCAAAACCTGGGGCTCCTCCGACAGCGCCGATTCGAGCTTTATGAAGGTCGGGGAGACATCCAGCCGCGCGCTGATTTCAAACAGCGCCTCCCGCGATTTGCGCCGTTCTCCCGAAATCAGCTGCCGGATAAACGCCTCGTTGTCGCGGCTTTGGTCTGTGGTGATATCCACATCGGCACAGTAGTTACCAAGAAAATAGTGAGGCACCAGAATAACCAGCACGCCGCGCTCATCAGAACTCCAGCAGAGCACGATATTCTGGCCCATACGCCACTGTTTTCGCAGCGTTTTCTCCAGCGACTTCAGATTGCCACGCTGAACGATACTGATCGCATTCAGTGAGTCATCGCCGTTTCCGTCTGCTTTACCTGCAGCACTCCCTTCGCCGAGCAGCGTGTGCCCTGCCCTGCCTTTGTCACTGGATGTTGGCATGTCGAAATAGGCCCCCATAGGCTCAAAGTTGTAGTGAAGTAACTCACGACTACTGGCATTATAGGTGTCTGTTGGCGTGCTAGCCACGTCTGAGCCGTTGGAACTTGTCACATTTCATTATTCCGTGAAGGGGAAGGAGCGCCTGCTATGCTGCACCGTCTGGTTTATTTACTGATCGTTCCAACCTATATCCTGCTCAGCGCCTGCCAGGGCTACGATGTGACGGTAAACGACAAAGTGGTGTACGCGCCCAAACCCCTGTTCAAAGACTATGTCGTGCCCGACACGGGCTTGAACAATTGTCTCAAACAGACCATCAATGATGGTGTAATCACCAATGCGCAGCAGTTAACCACGCTTGATTGCAGCTTTGCAGGCATCAGTAACCTGGAGGGCCTCTCTGTATTCACCGGCCTGACCATGCTACGCCTGTCCGACAATCAGGTACGCAACCTCCTGGAACTCACACAAATGACGTCGCTGGAAGCTTTGTATCTGGACGATAACAAGGTTGTCGACCCAGTACCGCTGGAGCAATTATCCGCCCTGCGGCACCTCGATCTGTCCGGCAACCCCACACTGCAGTGCCCCCGCCCTGGAACCCTGGCGCAGGTGACTACTATCGTCCTGCCAAAACACTGCCTCTGACCGCGCTGCAGGCCTTGTTGCGCCTGCAGATACACCCCAGGCTCAGGAAATCGCAGGCTATCTCAGGCATCGGCCCGGGAAAAGCCCGAGGCGGATTTCGACAGCAGGAACGGGAGGAAAATCACACTTCTTGAAAAAGTATTTAGCGCTGCGGCCGCTGTGTCACGCCCGGCTCAAATCCAGCCAGTCAAAACCAACCGACTGCTCGGCAAATACCACCTGATCGAGAGTATCCAGAACAGAGAGCAGTGCGCGCTCCGCTTGTGATCTGCTGTTATTTTTCTCACTGATATGGGCCACCACCAGGTGACGCAGCTGGGCGACATTGATCTGCCGTAACAGATCGGCTGCCTGCTCGTTATTGAGGTGCCCCCAGTCGCCCCCAACACGGCGCTTCAGGTGCGGTGGGTATGCGCCGTCCAGCAGCATGGGGAGGTCGTGATTGAACTCCAGCAACAGGCCGTGGCAGGAGCGAAAGTTATCGAGGACATGCGGTGTGATACTGCCGAGGTCTGTGAGGACACCCAGTGTGTATTCGCCATGACTGAGCCGGTACTGACAGGGCTCAGCCGCGTCGTGGGGTACAGCCACTGCCTTGATCGACAGGCTGCCAATAGCCAGCGTGTCGCCACAGTTAAACAGGCGCTGGTCATAGCCGCCATCACAGCGCCCGGTACTGGATGTTCCGTGCGTGAGATACATGGGAATCTGGAACTTTCGTGACAGCGCAGCGACGCCACTACTGTGATCAGAGTGCTCGTGAGTCACCAGAATCGCGTCCAGCTGCTGCGGCTCAACATTCAGCCGCGCCAGACGCCGCACGGTTTCTCTCAGGGAAAACCCACAGTCGATCATGACCAGGGTATCCCCTCCTCTCACCAGCGTAGCGTTACCCTTACTACCGGAGCCGAGAGACGCAAACTGCACTAATCGATATTGCCCTTGATCACCGACAGCAGCTGCTGGCCATCGCGGTTATCAAACGGGAAGCTCGCATCCTGAGGGCGCAACTGTATGGTCACAGCCCTATCTGAGATGGTTTGCACATTGATCACAAATGCCTCGCCAACCATCGGACGGTCATCATCGCTATTCCAAAGCGAACCCCACCAGCCCTCTTCCTGCGCCTCGGCCTCGCCGGTAAACAGCACATAGTAGACGCCGCTACTGCGATCCTTGTCCGTTATCTCGAAGGAGGCCTCCCCCAGAGCTCGCCCGAGCGATGCCCAGGCGCGATCAAACGGCAGATCAAGCTGCAGGTAACTGGAGCCATCCGGCCCTTCCAGCATCGCAATCCGACCGCCAGCGCTGATGCCCTGCTCGGCGATCATCGAGACCGGCGCGGAGTCGGCACTGTCAGCGAGGTACTGTGAAACGGCCCGGAGCATTTCCTTGGCCTGACTGGGATCATCCGATTTGTCAGGCCACGTGGCATCACCGCCGGTCTGACGCATCTGCAGTACATGCAGCTCGCTGGTACCGCGCTGCACGCCCTGATCGATGCGGAACTGGAACCGGCTGGTCAGGTTTTCGCCCTCAACCGTCACCCAGTTGGTTTCCATGATGCCGGACTGGGCATCGGCGCGCGTGACCTGCATACCAGAGGCCGAGATGAAATTACGCACCTGTGGCCACACCTGTCCGGGGGCAACGCCAATCAGCGCCCAACTGGCATCGCCGAGTTTCTGTATGCGAACCACGTCTGAACCCGCTCCAGAAGACAGAGGTGCGGGCTTGGGGGCTTCAAACTTGCCCTGGGCCAGAAACTTGTCCTCTACAGGTGGGATCACATAAATTTCGCGCAGCGGCACACTCTCCATACCCGGGGGCACTGTAATGGGTGGCAACTCCGGCGCTGCTTTGTAGTCTTGGGAACGGTCGCGAAAGATGCCTTCATCGCCAAAAATATAGCCGCAGCCCGTGCTCGAGAGCACCAGGGAGCCAACCAAAACAGATTGCACGACTCTAATCAGCATAACTATCACACTCCTGCAGTATCAAGGGCATCAATAACCTGGGCGTGGTATCTCTCATCCAGGGTGGTCAGGGGCAGGCGTATCCCCTGGGCGATCAGGCCGCGGTGGAACAGGGCCCATTTAACGGGGATTGGGTTTGGCTCTAGAAACAGTGCTTTGTTCAGCGGTGCCAGACGCTCGTTTATCGCTTCTGCTTCAGCGCGGTTTCCGGCCAGGGCCTGCGTACAAAGCTGCGCCATAAGCGCGGGCGCTACATTGGCTGTCACGGAAATATTGCCATTGCCGCCGGCGAGCATCAGCTCCATCGCGGTTGCGTCATCGCCAGAGTAAACCGCTATCGAGCCGCCGCTGCGCTGAATTAAATCCTCAGCACGTGCGTGGTCACCGGTGGCGTCCTTGATGCCGACGATATGTTCCAGCTCGGCGAGGCGCATGACGGTATCGTTGCTCATATCAACAGCGGTGCGAGCCGGCACGTTGTAGAGAATCTGGGGCACCGCTACGGCATCATTGATGGCCTTGAAATGCTCGTAGAGACCGCGCTGCGTCGGGCGATTGTAATAGGGGGTCACCAACAGGCAGGCAGCGGCTCCGGCATCGGCGGCCGCTTTCGTTAACTCGATGGCTTCCCAGGTGGAGTTGGCACCGGTACCCGCCACCACAGGCATGCGCCCAGCAGTATGCTGGACACAGAACTTGATGACGTCACAGTGCTCACTGACATTCAGGGTGGCGCTTTCTCCCGTGGTGCCCACCGCGCCAATGGCTGCGGTTCCCGCTTCCAGATGAATATCCAGAAGGCGTTCCAGCGCTTCCCAATCAACACTGCCATCAGCGCTCATTGGGGTAACCAGAGCGACAATACTGCCGGTAATCATTTACTCTCTCCGCATCATGAGGATTGGGGTACGAGACAGGCACCCGCACTCGCCGGGGAAAGCCCGCCATTATCCATGACAGCGTCAGGATAACAACCTTGTAGGTTAAAATGAACGAGTGGGAGTAACCTTCCCCAAATACAATGGCAACTGAGGAGAGAGACCATGTTCATCAAAAATTCAATCCGTTTGGCAATACTCCTTTGCTGTTACTGGGTATCCAGCACAAGTCTGGCCGAGCAGACCGTGCGCATCAGCGAGCCATCCAGAGTGGACTTGCAGTTCATGGAGGAGCAACGGCAGTCATTACAGGACCTGGCGGCAAGTAATCTGGGCCGGCAGTTCAGCGGGGACAAGGAGCGCGATCTCGCTCTGCTGCAGGCCCTGCTGGACGAACAACTGGTGCGCCCGGACCAGGTTCGAGAGCTGCAAGCCATGGGCGTGATAATGGGGGATCTATTGGCAGACGACCTGGGCATGCACTGGGTGATCTACGAGGATCGCCAGGGCCGCAGCCGCGCCCTGCGGTGGCAGGAGAGCGACAATTACCTGTTCCCGATCACAATGATCGCCAGGCGCCGTGAAGTGGGTAACACAACCCCCGTAGTGGAGATCTACCAAAAAGCCTACGACATCATTGACGAGAGTCGGCCCGCACTGCCATTTCAGTAGTGCATGGTATTTATATTGAGCAGCCAGTAGACTAAGTGCTTCAGCAATGGCCAGCGATGCTGCATGAGTTCACAAGCACCACAATACACAATTCAGGACGACCAACAGGACACCGCGACGCTGGTGCTCTGTGGCGAGTGGCAACAGGGCCAGCACGCGGCGAGCTTCAGCAGCGTAAAATCCGAGCTGGCAAGCCGTCACTGCACACACCTCTGTGTCGATGGCTCGGCACTGGGCGAATGGGATTCCCTGCTGATGGGCTTCCTGTTGCAGTGCCACGATTACTGCAGTGCGCAGGGTATCGCATTTGACACGCACAACATGCCCAACGGCGTCGACCAACTGCTCGCGGTTGCCACAGCGGTAGAAGCCCACCCCGAAGAAAAGCAGCTGCGGTCTTCCTGGCTGTCACGACTCGATCCCGGGCGACTGGCAAAAGAGCTGGTGGAACACCTGCAGGAATCGCTGGCCTTTACTGGCGAGGTGACCATCGCCCTGTTGCGCCTGGCGCGCGGCAAAGCCAACACGCGCTTTGTCGACTTTAAAAACTTTTGCTACCAGGCCGGCCCCCACGCATTTGCCATCATCAGCCTCACCAGTGTTCTGGTGGGCATGATTCTGGCCTACCTGGGAGCGGTGCAGTTAAAACAGTTCGGGGCCGAGGTCTACGTCGCAAACCTCGTCGTCATTGGTATGTTGCGGGAAATGGGCGTACTGATGACCGCTGTGGTGATGGCTGGCCGCACGGGCGCGGCCTACGCCGCCCAGCTCGGAACAATGCAGACCAACGAAGAGATCGACGCCATCACGACTATGGGTATTTCACCTATCGAATTTCTGGTGCTGCCGCGCATGTTGGCACTGATCGTCATCATGCCCCTGCTGACACTGTATGCCGATCTGCTGGGCATTGTCGGCGGCGGCATTGTTGCGGGCGGCATGGGTATCACACCGATTCAATACATCACACAGGGCGAGACTGCGCTGAGCTTTGCCCATGTCGCGGTGGGCCTGCTGAAAGCGCTGGTGTTTGCGGTGCTCATCGCCGTTGCCGGCTGCCGGGCGGGAATCAATTCCGGCAGAAGTTCCGCAGCGGTAGGTCAGGCTGCAACCAACGCTGTGGTCACCGCGATCGTCTACCTGATCGTCGCCGACGCCGCGATCAATATTATTTTTCAACAGCTTAAAATATGACAGACGTCAAACCACAGCCATCGGACATTGAAATACGCGACCTCACCATGGCGTATGGCTCCTCGGTGATCCAGCGCGACCTCAATTTCACCATCAACGAGGGTGATATTTTTGTCATCATGGGCGGCAGTGGCTGTGGTAAAAGTACACTGTTGAAGCATATGCTCGGACTCCTGCGACCCCATAGCGGGGATATCCTGTACAGCGGCAACAGTTTTTTCCAGGCCAGCGAAAGCGAACAGGGTGCAATGCGCCAACGCTGGGGTATTACCTATCAATCCGGCGGCCTGTTCAGCGCAATGACACTGGCGGAAAACATCACCCTGCCACTGGAACTCTACACCCAATATACACGTGCTGAGATTGCCGATATCGTTGCCTACAAGCTGGCGTTGGTCGGCCTGGCCGGCTACCAGAAATACTACCCGTCTGAGATCAGCGGAGGCATGCAGAAACGGGCCGCCCTGGCCCGTGCTATCGCACTGGATCCAAAAATCCTGTTTTTCGATGAGCCCTCCGCTGGACTCGACCCAATCAGCTCGCGCCTGTTGGATGAGCTGATCGTACAAATCAAGGAATCCATGGGTGCCACCGTAGTGATCGTGACACACGAGTTGCCTAGCATTTTCGCTATCGCAAACAACTCGGTGTATCTGGATAATATCAGCCATACGATGATCGCCTATGGCAACCCGTCTGATCTGCGCGACCACAGTACCGAGCCGGTGGTGAGGCAATTTTTGACACGCAGTGCCGCAGCCGCCATTGAGGAAAAGTCATGAGTGAAAAACAACAAACTGTTGCCATTGGAGCCTTTGTTATCGGCGCCGGCCTGATAATCCTGCTCCTGATAATCTACCTGCTGGGATCCGGTTTCGGGAAAACCGAGAAGGTCGTTATGGTGTTCGACGGCTCCGTCAAAGGGCTTAACATCGGCGCACCATTGGCCTTGCGTGGCGTAAAGGTTGGTGAAGTAACTGACATCGACCTGATTCTGGATTCGTCCAAAACCAATGTGATTATGCAGATTGAAGCCAATTTTGATGCCGAGAACATTCACCGCAAAGGCATTACCGACACCAACCTCACTGAAGAACTGATCTCGCGGGGGCTGCGAGCCCAACTCAACAGCCAGAGCCTGTTGACCGGATTACTCTATGTCGAGCTGGATTTTCACCCCGAGAGCGCACTCAACCTGGTGGATATCGACTCACCCTATCTACAGTTTCCGACCATACCAACCAACCTCGAGCGCATTACCAAGAAGCTGCAGGATCTCGACATATCCAAGCTTACCGATGAACTGGAAAGTATCAGCCATGGCGTGAATTCCCTTGTCAGCAGCAAGCACTTTCAACAACTCCCGGCCGATCTGGCCAGCACGCTCGAATCCGTGCGCGAGTTGACGACACAACTGCAGGCACAGCTCACTACCAGCGGCCCCAAACTGGACAATGTACTGGACGAGGCTGCCGTTACCGTCGCCAGCGCGAATGCACAGTTGCCAAAGATTGCCACACTGGTTGAAACCAATCTGAAAACACTCAATGCTGCTATCGCCTCTTTCGAAAAAGGCATGAGCGGCATTGACGGACTGGTGTCCCCGGATTCAGCGACGCTGTATCAGTTGAACATGGCACTACAGGAAATGACCCGAGCCGGCAGATCATTACAATCACTGTCGAACACACTGGAAGCACAGCCCGAATCACTGCTTCGGGGCAAGCGTGGAGACACACAATGAATCAGAAAATCCTGTCACTGACGTCTGCGTTTGCGTTGGCACTGCTACTGGTTGGCTGCGGCAGCAGCCCACCTAACAACTACTATTTGCTGTCTGCGCATCAGTTCTCCACCGCTGGCGGTGAGACTCCCTCAGTCGGCGTTGGCCCGATTGAAATACCCGCCTACCTGGACCGTAAGAGCATGGTCTACAATCGAGACGGAAATTCCCTGCAAGTCGCCAGTCTGGATCTGTGGGCAGAACCTCTGGTTAACGGAGTGGAGCGCGTAATAGTGCTCAATCTGGCGGGGCTGTTGAACACGCAGGATGTACAGTCATTTCCCTGGCACCCACAGCGCGCGCCGCAATACGGCGTGAAAGTGAATGTACTGCAACTGGAAGCCACTGCGCAGCAGGTGTCACTGACTGCTGAGTGGCTGGTTTATCGTCCGGGCAGTTCAGCACAAGTACAGCGCCGCATCAGTCAATTGCAGGCACCTCTGGGCACCGGCACATCGGAGGCCGAGCAGGTAGCAGTGGCCTACAGCGAATTACTCTACCAACTCAGTGAGGTTATCGCTGCCGCGATCACAGCAGACCGCAGTACTTCTGGCGATCAATAGCTACTCGCGACACCAAAGCGTCGCACTCCAATACCATGATGCACTTAGGAGGTAGATGAAATACTTTAGGGGTGGGACTGTGCGAAGCAGGAGAGCCTGCCCCTCTTTATGGGCAAGCCGAGCTGAAGCCCCATGGAGGGGTTCACGGCGGGTCCCACTCCTACAGGATT
The DNA here is from genome assembly GCA_902705825.1 of Halioglobus japonicus. Taxonomy (GTDB): domain Bacteria; phylum Pseudomonadota; class Gammaproteobacteria; order Pseudomonadales; family Halieaceae; genus Marimicrobium. Next base: position 299,081 of record CACSIL010000051.1, read on the forward strand.
TGCTCTACCGCCGTCTCGAAGCTTGAATAAGTCCCCTAAACTTGATGCCTAGAAATCATCCGGGCGCAACATGGCATCCGACCCACCATCGACGAACACCAGTGAGCCACACAGATAGCTCGATTCATCACTCAGCATAAACCGCATCACATTGGCGATATCGGCTGGCTGGGCAGTTCTGCCCACAGGCACAGAATCCCCAAACTCTTTCATTACGCTACCGAGTTCGGCATCAGCGTAGACGCGCTCTGTGAGTGGCGTCATGGTAATACCTGGTGCCACCGCGTTCAGGCGCACGCCGGACGCCGCCCACTCCACAACGTGGCGACGCATCCACATGGTAATCGCGCGCTTGGCGCCGGCGTAGGCTGTGTGCCCATCACGACCTTCGATTTCAGTGCAGGCCGCTTCTTCATCACCGGCCAGACAGGACTGGATATAGGAGTCATCACTGGGAATCATCGGCGCCGAGTTTGACGAGACAAACAGTACGCTACCTTTTTTCTTCTCCAGCAAGTCACGCAAGCCCTCCACTGTAGCAATAACGGCAAAATAGTTTACCTGCGTAATCAGAGATAAAGGTTTGGCCACTGGCGGCAAACCGGCACAGGGAATAAAACCGTCCAGGCCGTCCGGTGCCATAGCGCGCATGCCATCGATAGCCGCTGTCCGCCCGTCTGCCGTGGACAGATCTGCGAGGATATCGCCCTCTTTAATATCTACCGAAATTACCTTGTGTCCAGCATCCAGCAACTGCTGCTTCAATTGGGCGCCGATACCGGTTGCACCGCCTGTCATCGCATATGTACGCATAGTTATTTCCATTGTTTTATTTGAGTGTTGATTCTGAACAGTCACGGCACTTTCTGCCAGTAGTCGCCCGGGCGAAATGTGCCCGACGGCCAATATGTAATACCGCCATACGCTACTTTCCCGGGAAAACGGTGAATAGCCTGCAGTGGCATCTTTCAAGACAATACGATCTCGTCCCCTACCCCCGTCATTGCTTCTGGGTCTTTGTTGCGCGCATTGCTCACGCTCCGCGACAGCGGCATCAGGTGCAGAGGCATCTTCAACTCACTGCGAAATATTGCATCATCCGGGGCAATCTGGCTGCTGTTATCCAGCCAGCGCTCGCATTCGTTTGCAGCCAGCAGCACCGGCATTCGCTTGTGCCAGGGTTTGAATGCGGGCGCGGCCGCAGTCGTCACCAGAGTGCAGGACAAAAGCGCAGAATCCCCCCCCTCCCACACATCCCACAGCGCCGCCACTGCCAGCGCCTGTTGCCCGGTGGAGATCAGCCAGGGTTGCTTGATACCGTCCTCGACACGCCATTCTATAAAGCTGCTCATCGGCACCAAACCGCGCTGACGCCGAAAGGGGCCACGAAAAGCCGGACTTTTGGCGAGTGTCTCGCTGCGGGCATTGAACATGGAATAGGCCTGGCTAACCTCCTTCGCCCACGATGGGGTCAACCACCAGCGAGCAGAGTCCACGCGCGGCCCCTGCCCGTCGCCCGAATCGCCGTTACGCACCAGCGACACCTGCTCCGTGGGAGCCACGTTCACCGCCCGAGGCAAAGACAAATCAACTCCCAGATCCCGCAGCAGTTGCTGCAGGCCGGGGCTGTCGATCACATTAAAACGTCCGCACATTGGCTTACTGTGCCCAAAGTTAGCGAGCGGGGCAAACTAATCCTCAGCGCTGAGCTTTTCAAGTCGCTCATCATCCAGAGCAAGGATAGCGAGTTGCTGCATCGCCAATGCCTCGTCAATGGCCAGGGACGCCTCGTAATGAGTCAACGCTATATCTGTCTCCCCAGCCGCAGCCGGATGTTAGCGAGCCTGCTCTGAGAGACCGAGAGATTGCGCGGCATCCCTATCAGCTAAATATGCAATACAGAGAACCTGTACACAGCCCTAGCTTCATTTTGAGAAGCTGCAACGGATCTGAAGCAGGCTCTCTCACCGTGGTATTGGTAAAGACACCGGGGTTAGAGGGCGACTCAGGAAGAGCTAAGCCCCTTCTTTGCGTACCCACCAGTTTGATGGTAGCTTGATCGAGCCCATTATAAGAAATGGAATTCAGCTGGAATTTATGGAAAGTATCGAAACAAGAAGGCAAGAAAAGTTTTGGAACCAACTGGTTAACATCATTTCCAGAAAAGATGTGGTGCCGGTGATTGGTGAAGACCTTTTAATTTTTGACGAGTCTTCAGGGGCGTTTGTGTACGATGAATTAGCCAAACGCTATGCCGAATTTGCCGAAATCACACTTTGCCTTGACCAAGACTGCGCACTGAGTGCCACTGTTCGAAATCATCCAGACTTCAATCTAAATCCACATGATATTTCACAAGAAATCGGTGAGGAATTTGAAGTCCTCAATCCGCCCATTCCCAGTGCTATAAGACAACTCGCCAAAATTCGAGATTTCAATCTATTTGTCACAACGTCTTTCGATGACCTGCTAGAAAAAGCACTAAATGAAGAACGATTCAACGGTGAAAAAAAGACACGTATCATTAGTTACTCGCCAAAAAAAATACCTTCAGATGATGAAATTGGTGATGCTCTTAGTAGTGGCTTCCCCGTTGTATTTCAATTATTTGGGAGCTATAAAAACCCCCTGAACTTTGCCCTGACCGAAGGAGACAAGCTGGAATACTTCCATGCACTACATTCCAGTGAGCACAGCCCCAAAGCGATTTTAAATGAGCTATATAACCGTCCATTACTGCTCATTGGCAACAAGTTTCCCGATTGGTTGACCAGAACATTTTTGAGACTGACAAGAAAAACCTCGCTGGATAATCGCGAAGTGCCCAAACAGTACTTGTCCGGCTCTGAGGCTAAAAGCCCGACATTGAGCTATTTCCTAGAACACTTTACTGCGAACACCGAAGTTGTCAAAGACTACTCGCCGGCTGACTTTACTGAACGCTTGGCCGAGAAATGGCATTTAAAAACACAGCAATCAACTGAGCATCACGACTCATCTCAGGTGTCCATTAAACATCGGGATGCACTGTATAAACCACCACCACCCAGCTCTGTTTTTATCAGCTATGCCGCCACCAAACTAGATGGCAGCGAGTCACCGGATAAAGCTATTGCTATTCAATTACGCAATCGATTGATGGACGCTGGCGTCAATGCCTGGATGGATATTGATGAATTGAACGCAGGCGATGACTACGCCAGGAAAATTCACCGATTTATTAGCAACTGCGGTCTCTTTGTCCCTATCATCTCTCCCATAACCGATTCCAGAGAAGATGGCTTCTTTCGGCGAGAATGGCACTGGGCAACTGAGAGACTAATGAATTTTGCAGGCGCAAACAGACGCTTTATTGTTCCCATCATCGATGGCGGACTCGACCCATATGCATCCCTCGTACCTGAAGAATTCAAAAATTTGCACTTCTATAAATGGGATGAAGCCTCATTCGACAAACTCGTAAATGACATCGTTTCCATTTACCAGCGAGACGTAGCCCAATAAATATAGTATTTGGAATATCTGCATGGATGACACCGCCACTGACAAGTTGACTCTGGACGAAGAAAACCCCTGGCCAGGGATGACTGCTTTCTCAGAATCCAATTCAGCGTTTTTCTTTGGCCGATCCAAAGAAATTGACACCCTCTACAACAAGGTAGCCAGAAACGTCCTAACAGTTCTTTTTGGTAAATCAGGACTTGGTAAAAGCTCGATACTACAGGCAGGACTATCTCCCACTTTACTTCAGAACCAATTTGTTCCAGTACATATCCGACTGAATCATTTTGAGGATACTCTCCCGCTAGAAGACCAAGTAGAAGTATTTCTTGAAGACACAATCAAAAAATACGGGATTGATGCCCCAAAACCGATACGAGAAGAAACCTTATGGGAGTACTTCCACAAGATAGGGAACGATTGGTGGAGTACAAACAATGAGCTTCTTAAACCCGTTCTTATATTTGATCAGTTCGAAGAGATCATTACGGCAGGCCAAGAAAATGCCGTTCGTGCACAGCGTTGTGCACAGTTTCTCGAAGAACTGGAAGACCTCGTTGAAAACCGTCCTCCCGAAGCATTACTGAAACGATTTAGTCAGGAGAAAGGTCTCGCAAAAAACTACTCTTTGGACAGAATTGATTATCGAATTGTCATCACCCTAAGAGAAGATTATCTGGCGGACCTGGAGAGTCTGCGAGAACGCTTGAGAACGATAATGTCAAATCGCGTCCGCATCTTACCTTTGACTGAAAACCAGGCGCTCGAAGTTGTTCTAAAGCCAGGCAAAAACATTGTTGACGTGAACGTTGCCAAAGAGCTCGTAAACTTTGTGGCGGGACAATCCGCTGCCAATTTTGTTGCAAGAGACGGCACACAAAACAAGTATGTTGAACCAGCCTTACTATGCGTGATTCTAAGGGAGCTAAATAATCAGAGACTGGCGGCTGGTGAAGAAAAAATCTCTTCTCAATTGATAGCAAAAAAACAACCCGAAGCAATAATGTTCGAGTTCTATAAGAATGGGTTAGAAGGGCTGTCCAGAGAAGTAAGAGATTTTATCGAGGAACAGCTATTAACTGCATCGGGAAGCAGAAACCGAGTCTCTGAAGACGACGCCATTCAGAGATTCAAGATTACTGAGAAAGATATAGCAACCCTAGTAGACCGGCGCATCATTCAAAGGGAGCGAGTAGGTAATAGTACTTGGCTGGAATTAAGCCATGATACGTTAACACCTGTTGTGAAATCGTTCGCTGAAACCAGTGTTCGTCGCCGCAAGATAAAAACTCGTGTTGCGCGAGCAACTATTGCTGCGGGTTTTATCCTGGTGATGCTGGCTGGATCACTGTACGTTCAGTTAGAAATCAGAGAACAGCAAACCCTGGAAGCCGCCGGATTGGCCGTCAACTTGGCGAATCAAATCAGCGAAAGCCAAACGATATCAACCCAAGTCAGACAAGAATTGACCGATACACTTGAACGCAATCTTCAGAATCACATCGAAAAGGCACCAGACTCAAATCTAGTTCGTATCAAATATATTCGATTTCAACTACTATTATCTGAATTCTTCTATGATAGGCAGCTTTATGGCGAGTTCGAAAAAGTGCTCGAAAAAGCTGAAAGATCCTATAAGGAAATTCATCCAAGAAAAACGCCCGAAGCTGAAATCACTGAATTGTCAATTCTTTTTAGTCTCGGAAGTACTAAGAGAGCGATATTGCGGGAACAATTTGATCTAGCGGAGCGCACAATTGCGACAGCGAAGACAGCTATTAGAAATTCTGGACAACGCGATACAAATATTCAGTACCAAATCCTGGATTTAGAGTTCGACTATTTATTCGCCAGCATCTTGGCCCATCGCTACAACATGACAGATGCAAGATCTGCTTATGACCTGTTGGAAAATCGTATTTCCGATACGATAGAAAGCTACTCTACTCGTTTCAAAGATTCCAATATTGATATCGACAAGAAAACACTCAGCAGAACAATAAGAACGCTCTATCAATTACTGTTTTCAACTATAGAGGGGATTAACTCAACCGCAGATTTCGTATCAACCAATAAAGTCGAGCTAGCATCTCGCTATCGGAAATTTTTGGACAATGCAAAGCCCTACTTTGAAGCTGAACATCAACCGATTTGGATTTCATTTTCAGCCAACCTTGATCTCATGACAGCGCATAAGGCATTAAAGGAACATCAAGTGACCAGTGCTCGTTCGTCGTATGATTCAAGTGTGCAAAAAATGGTCAGGCTCGTCAAAGAATACCCAGACCGAATTAGTTTCCAACGTAGATTAATGGACAGTCTCCACTCTCGCATGGACCTTACTTTGGAGCGGGATGAGAAGCAAGCTGATGAAGACCTTATAACCATTCAAAAGCTAGCCAAAAGCGTTTTAGAGCAGGCTGACCACCCTAATACATATTGTCGATCGGTAATGTATTCCGGAATGATGGCCATGCGTTTTGAAAGCATAAAAGACGAGCCTCACATAGACAAGTTATATGAAGAAGTTCAGATACTAGCTGATCATTGTAAAAACAAATTGCAGCTGCCATTGCTAACAAACAACTTCAACTTCTGGAACCATTTTTACAAAGTCAAGGCAGAACTAGAAAGCGACAATATCACCGAATCAATGCAAAGCATCCAAGAGACCCTTGCCGAAATTGATAAGAGCATAGAGATTTATGCCCAAAATGGTGCATCTAGAGATTTTCTCCTCAACAGAAAGAACACCAGATATATGACCTCCAGTAGTTTCGTAGAATCTTTGGAAGATGTTGAAGCACTGAACTATATAAACGAGGCGATAGCGGTACAAGAATCCCTCGACGATCAATCGTTCCATCGCGAGTCTGGAAACTATACTTGGTTGTTGACCAACAAATCGAAGCTTTTCGAAAGGCAAGGAAATACAGAGGAAGCGATCAACAGCTATAGCGATACGGTCCGTTTTGTCCTAGAGAACTTTGACGAGAATAGTAAAACCCTTCTTACTAATGCAATATGGGCACTTTCTCAACAAGCTAGACTCACTTTGTCCGAAGCAAATATCACGCAACTTCAGGAACTAGCTGAGCACACGGATTTGTTGAACCAACGTCTTAGGAAAATCGAACTAGCTAAAAAAAGTGAGATACGGGCTGGTTTGGATCAATTCTGGAAGTACTTTCAAAATCAGTTTAGATTGGCTTCAAACAACACTCAACCAAATGGTGAAGAGAAACTCGTTATCGAAAGAATTGATACAAGTATCAACGATTTCATGACATTTATCACGCAGACAGCTCAGTCATCTCAAAGTGACTTCATATCGGTTGACCTTCATAGCCTTACATTACCCGAAGTTACGAAGAATGAAGAAGGGCTGTATTCATCCAAGTACTCAGTTGGATGGGTTACCAACTCTGTCTACCCACTTGCCAATTCGATAACAGTGATGGGGCGGGATCAAAAAGTAAATCCGCATTTACGACTTCCCAGTCTAGCTTTGCAAAGAGCAAGGTATAGCAGGCTACCGTTCTATGCTCACTGCTCATACGTTGTAACCGAACACTTAAGTCAAAATGGAGAAACCATTCAGCGATATGTATTGGAGAATAATCAGGATGAAAAACTGTTCCAATTGGATGGCAAATCTGACCCAATCCATAAGGCTAACAAAGCCTGTGGATTTGACTTAACTACAATTGAGAATGCTGCTGCATACCTACGCTTTTTCGGCACATTTGTCCATGCTAGTGCAGGGGCTTTCAAACTGGTTGAGTCAATTGATGAACTTGATTGGCTGGAGGGGGCGACGCAGAGTGACAAGGCTCCAGTTCAGAATTTGATACGTCCTGTTTATTTGTGGAAGCACGACAAAAGTAACAACTGGCATGCAACGGGCACAGTTCAGTATGGAGACAACTTATTTTACGCAAAATTTATCATCCAAAGGGATGGCATGGTATCGATGGATGACGCCCTTCCAATTGCAGAAAACTTACTGATTAACAGTTTTTCTATTGCACTAAACAGTGGAAGAACGTCTAATTTTTTGAATGGCATAGCGCTGCCCTCACTGCGTAAATACAGCGGCGAATTTGACGTTACTACCTATTTTCCTGGTTTTAATCAGCCCGGCTTCTCGTTACAGAATTTCAGCCACAATGAATTTTTGCTCGCCAGTGATATATACAAAGTACGACCGGATTTACCTGATCGCTTCAACGACTATTTGGAACTGTTTTCTAGCTGGCTGGCAAGCGCCAAGCCTCAGGACACGTCAGATATATTGCAAAGGCGCAGGGAGTCTTTTATAGCTCTCTCTGAGCATATCAGCGAACAAAGCACTGTAAATTATGTCTCTCTGTCATTTTACCAATTGTTTTCAGAGCAGTATGAGGCCGCTCTAGACAGCGCTCAAAGTGCCATTGCTATAGATGACACTGAGTATCCTGCACACATGAATATGGCTCATGCGCTAATGTTGTTAGATCGGACTGTAGAGGCTCGAGAAATATACGAGCGCTTTAATGGTCAAGAAATTCATACTGAAGATTGGGGTTATTACGTCAACGACGACTTTGACAAACTAGAGAGTGTCGGCATTACTCACCCCTTAATGAGAGAAGTCCGGGGGCTTTTAAACACAAGCACGGAATGATCCCGGCGCGAAATTCGCTCGCTCTTTACGCAATTTTGTGCAACTTACAGGGTTAAAGGCGACCCACATGGAGATCTTTAAAAATATACTGGTCTTTTTTGTGCCAACGTCCACGCGTTGTCTTCCGCCACCTCCTGGACGATTACAAAATGGCCTTAAGACGCTGGAAATAGAGGAGCCAACTCTAACTGCGAAGTCATGGGAACAAAAAAGCGTTTTCCAATGGGAACCAGCTATGCAGGCTCTGCCTCTTTGACTTCGTAAATCTCCAGCCAGTCTGCCACTTCTTTAGTTGTCATTGAGGCGACTTCATGTAGCTGATCAGACAATTGTTGCGATGAAAGACTTCCTGGATTCTCTCGCAACCGTTGCGCTTGCATAGACAAATAAGAACCCATGGTTAGTGATCGCTGTGATGAGATATCGAACTCGGCATGATTGCTCACAACAAAGCTTGCAGTTGCAAGAATCGGAAATACGGCAGCCAAGACACCCAGGATAGTGGATACATCAATGAGATCAAGATGGATAGAAAATGCAATTTTCACCAGCTTTAGCAGTACAACAATCACCGTCGCGTAAAATAGATACAAGCTCCAGTTCGCCAATCGCTCTCCAATTCGTTTCATTCTCAGCGTATTCTTCTGGTGGTACTTTAATTGACCATTAATCCAGGTCTTTGCTGCAAATTCACTCACTTGGATAATTTCACTTTGCGATAGTACGCAGTAATTGAAACCAACATGCCTGATCAATATTTCACTATATATATAGAGCCAAGCACGACCAACGCCATTGTGGCCAATTATGTCTCTGCCCAAATACTCCTTGGTATCTCGCAAGTTCACCAAAGAATAGGTTTTTCCTAGCCCTATCAAGTAAAACATAGGGCGCAGGGATTCACTTAGAAATCGATATTCTAACCAGCGGCCATGGTAGTCATATTTATGATCCCTCCAATACAGCCAGTAAATACAAGCCAGAAAGACAAGCTTTACAGAGACCAGTGCTGTCAGAATACTTGGGGGGATACCCTTCCACAATGACAGTACTGCCAGAATCAGTGCGGCTGTTCCCAAAAAAAAGATTGATAAGAAAGTACTACGGTGCAGATCGCTGTAATAGTTGGCCAATCTATCCGCTCTCAGATAGGCCGCATAAAAATTATGTGTACTGGGGTTTTCTATCTTCGTATCGACAGACACCTCGTCGTTATCGTTAGATTTTTTTGGTGCCAAAAACTCTTTGAATCGACCAAAAAAGCTACTCAATATTCCTATATTCTGCGGATCCAGCTCGATCGGGCCGGAGTTATCAAAATCTATAACACTTTCGTTATATCTCAGCTTTGAGCTGTCTCCATAACGCTCAAACCGTTCAGAGACAATCTCCCTTCGGGCTTCAACACTAGCAGAGTCAGCTTTATCCTGACCTGAAAATACGTCGTCAAACAACAGTAAACGACTTAGTTCGCTTTCAAGTCTCGTTTGTGAAAAATCACTCTTTGTAACAAGACGACCAAATTTTCCAGAGGTGAATATAGAGGTAGTTTGGTCAGTTGTAGAGATGTGAATCACCGGAACACCATTACTTATGGCGGCATTCACAGTTCCAGATGTCCCTTCCTGTGAATCATTTATCCCATTATAGACCGCAATCAGGATATCGCTGTGATCTACTAAAACGCTTCCGCACCTTCGATAGGCATCGTCTCTTTTCTCCGGATGCCCATCGAGCTCTAGAACGCGACATTCTGAGGAGCCATAGTTTCCTCGGCTTAGCACCTCATCAAACTCGTCGATCGTTCCATGCGAAGCATCTACAATACTCCTAGTCGGAGCAAAGTCTTTGGCATATTCCTCTTTGGAAAAGGGCAATATAAAAGCTAGCTGGTAATCATCAAAATCGATCAACTCTTTGGCGATGCAGAGCCTATCAGCGCCCTCTGCAAGAGAGCTGGTAAAACGTATAACCGGCCCACAGCCCTTTCTATATAACATCGTCGCTTCAGGAGATGCAGAAAGACAAGAAGTAAAGCTATATATATTCTGATACAACGCTTTTAGCTGGGATTTTATCCACTGCAGTTGCTCAGGGTTTTCCGGCAAGCTCCTATGCCCTGCAACGCCTATGCGCAGTGTCATTGGCATTGAAGGGTCTGTAATGATGTCCTTGTAAATATCATTAACCAGATTCGAGTATTCGTTCATATCTCTCTTCTGCCAACCCTCTCGCTTTTGACATTAAGCCCGTTAATCGATACTAGGCCAGCTGCTTCAGTAGATTAACCAATTCTGGCAGGTGCCGAACGGCATCACGGTCTTTCTGTTTTTCAGCTTCGGAAAGCTGCTCCCAGGCAACAAGACTGGGCGAAAGCCTTCTCTCATTGTCCTTTTCTCCTTGTTGCAAGCGCCATCCATTTAACTCTTTCTCTGCCTTCCAGCGGGCGTGCTCCATACTGGCCACTCTCTCTATGCTTGCATCGTTTAGCGCTTCCTCAACCTCAGTTACGGTAGGAAACCTTTTTCCGGTTAATGATTGGCACTTTATGTACAAATGGTCTGCCTGATTGCGATTGGCATCCTTCAGATTTTCTGGCAACACGCTCCAATCGACCAAGGAACTATTGGATAGCTGTGTATCACCCATTGCACGTTGCGAGTTCACATAGTTTTTGTGTATAGCGATGGCGAGAGAGTCCTGTTGTGAGTCAAAAACAGTATCGAAACGGCAACTGTCACGCATTACTCTCACACAATGGATATTTGCACTGCTGCCGAACTGTTGTTCCAGCATACCAGGAATGACACTCTCTCCAGATTCACAAACTATAATCGGACATTTCAGCTTTAGGTTTTCCAGCGCCTGGGTCCACGTGAGAATCTGCTCAGTACTTTCTGCATGGACATAAACCAGGTCGGGCTTTACTTCGTGTAAAACCTCGTGAGAATGAGATGAATCGAGGATTCCCAGACTGGTATCGTAGGCAGATAACTCAAGGATGTTTGCTAGCGCAGGCTGCACACTGAGCAATCCTTCTAAATGCTTTGTAGCATCTGGCGAAACAAGTTTAACGTTAAGCGGGGCTGGCTGCCCATAATGGCCTATACAAGCAACGCGCAGGAGAATTTCTTCAATGAGGCGACTATCCCCGACCAAAGCTATAGTAAACAATCTCGAACCCATAGCGTCTTGATCAAGCAGTTTATCGGGACCATAGTTATTTAAAAGCCAACGCGCTGCTAGCTGCTCATAGTTAATAATGCGGGCAGAGTAATTACTCGCATCAGTGGCAAATACCGGCTGTTGATACAAGACCGCTCCGAACTCCCTATTAGCTATATGCACTGCGCAGTTTAGCATCGGCAATGACGTCTGTTTTTCTCGCTGCCTATAGCTGTAGTATGCAACTTCCAGATTTACGTGATCGTAGCCTGTGACTGCTAAAAGGAAAGCCGCCTTTTTGAGATTGGCTTGATTTAGCCATGTACTGTCGCTGGAGTTGCCGATCAGAATATAGGCACCCAGGTTTTTTGCTCTACCAATAAATTTGTTCTGGGGGTTCGCTTCGATAACCACAACCGACGTTCCCGCCGCAATTATCGCCTCCAGTATTCGAATATTCACTGAATCTAAACCGCAGATGATTGCGTGTCCTTGCAACCAGGAAATCCTCAGCCGGTGAAAATGGCCGCGCATAATGGCGGCAAAAGCTCTGAAAGCGGCATAACTCAGACTGGCGGGTGCAAGCCATCTTGCGATTTCAAGTGTGACAGGTGCTCGGCCTGGATCAATGCTCGTTTCAAGGATGAAGAGCCCCACCGAGTTATAGAGCAGGTCAAATATGCTTGCTGGCTCAGCCAGATATTGGTAGTACTGGCTATAGCCTATAACGCCTAGCACCATAGCCATGACGATGCTAAAACCTATAAGAGTCCGTTCCAGTTTCGAGAAAATATTGACCTGTGAGTCCGACATTGGATCCTATGTCTTTCTTATGATTGTGATTCTAGCGCCAGTTAATATCATGATTGTTGCCCATTTTGCCCCTTGCATACAAGCTGGCTAGAACCTAGTCAGGGAGAATCGCCAATCCTTACAATACTGGATCAAAATGATACCGAACCGTATTACTCACTTTTTTCACGATGCAAGTCGAGGTCTGCCATAGTAGACCGAATACAGCTAGGGTGAACCAGCAAGAATGTATCCTTGCCTGTATCGGACAAGCAGTAGTACCCTGTTTGATGTTTTTTCCGGGAGTTAACCATGAGCCAAAAACCACAGGTCCCCGCCATCGAAGGCTGGCACACCATGGCGGCGCAACCACATTTGATTGGCACACAGTGCGAAAGTTGCGGCACCTACTTTTTTCCAAAGCAAAGCGACTACTGCCGTAATCCAAAGTGTGACAGCACCGAATTCCGCGAGGTGGAGTTGAGCCGTACTGGAAAGATATGGAGTTACACCAACGCCTGCTACAAGCCGCCGGCACCCTTTGTCGCCCACGAACCTTTTGAACCGTACGCGATTGCCGCAGTGCAGTTGGAGAAAGAACAAATGGTCGTGCTCGGACAGGTGATCGAAGGTGTATCCGTAGAAGACCTGAAAGTCGGGATGCCGATGGAACTGGTGCTGGAAGCCCTGCACGAGACCGACGACGACATCAAAGTCACCTGGAAGTGGCAACCCGCCGCGCAGTAGACGCCAACTGAATCTGGAGTAGAACTCAATGTCCAACGAAATTGCCATTCTCGGCGTCGGTATGCACCCCTGGGGTAAATGGGGTCACAACTTTGTTCAATACGGCGTTGCCGCAGCTCGCGAAGCACTGGCGGATGCAGGTGTGCCCTGGCAGGACATCTCGTTTGTGTCCGGCGGTGCCACCATACGCTGCGGCTACCCCGGTTACGTTGCCGGCGCCACCTTTGCACAGGCTCTGGGCTGGCAGGGGGCGGAGGTAAATACCTCCTATGCGGCGTGTGCATCGGGCTCACAGGCACTGGCCGCTGCACGCAATAAAATTCTCTCCGGTGAATCCGAGGTCGCACTAGTGGTTGGCGCAGATACCACCCCCAAGGGCTTTCTCGCACCCGCCGGTGGCTATCGCCCGGAAGACCCGGACTGGGTGCGTTTCTATCTCGGGATCACCAATCCGACGTATTTCGCGCTGTACGCCAGGCGCCGCATGGATCTCTACGGCGACACACTGGAGGATTTCGCTGCGGTCAAGGTGAAGAACTCACTGGTCGGCAGCAAGAACCCGCGTGCACGTTATCGCAAATGCTTCAGTGCCGAGGACGTCGCGGCATCTGCCATGGTCGCCGACCCGCTGCGCTTAATGGATATCTGCGCCACCAGCGACGGCGGTGCAGCCATCATCGTATCCAGCCTGGAATACGCGCGTAGAATCGGCAAAGCCGATGCTCCGCGCGTGGCGGCAATTTCCACAGTGACACCAACGTTCGCCAGCAGCGTGGTGGAAATGCCCGATATCGCCACGGATTCAGCGGCAGCGGCAGGCGTTGAGGCACAGGCTTATCGCGCCAGCCTGCCGGTGAAGGCCTATGAGGAAGCGGGCCTTGGCCCGTCCGATGTGGATCTGGCCGAGGTCTACGACCTGTCAACCGCACTGGAGCTGGACTGGATTGAAGATTTACAACTGGCTCCCAGGGGCGAGGCAGCGGCACTGCTGCGCGCTGGCGACACCGCACTGGGCGGCAAGATACCGGTGAATGTGTCAGGAGGCCTGGCCTGCTTCGGTGAGGCAGTGCCCGCTCAGGCGCTGTCTCAGGTCTGCGAGTTGACATGGCAGTTGCGCGGCCAGGCCGGTGACCGGCAGGTGCAGGGCGCAAAAGTCGGGATTACCGCAAACCAGGGTTTGTTTGGCCACGGCAGCTCAGTCATCGTCAAAAAGTAGACGGGAGCGCGCGGGCTCAATCAGGGCTCGCGCACTGAAGCCTGTTTCAAATAGGCTATCAGGTCTGCTCGCTGCTGGGCATCGGGTACACCGAGGCTCATCATGGATGTCCCGGGAAACATCGCCATAGGGTTTTCCAGCCACACGAACATCAACTCAGGTGTCCAGACAAACCGGGCATTTTTGAATTCTTCTGAGTAATACTCAAAACTGGGCTGCTCGCCCACCACCTTGCCGAAGATACGGTGCAGATTCGGGCCATTGTTGTGCCCCATTGCCGCCTCAGGATAATGACAGGTGCGACAGGGGCCAAATACCAATCGGCCTTTGGCCGGATCCCCCGCTGGCATCACCTGCTGTGCCTGCAGCGACCCTGCCGCCAGAAGAAGGGCCAAAAACAGGGCTGAAACCAGCGAGCGCATCATCCGGCCACCCTCCTCTGTGCCGCTGCGGCACGACCCGCGCGGCGGCCAAAAAAAGTGCAATCTCCCACCGATATGCCACTGGCAATATACGGCGCTGTCGGTATCCCGGCGGTGTTGCGGCCAGCGGCGTACAAGCCCGGAATCTCTTCCCCGAAACTGCTGAGCACCTGCCCATCAGAGGTGGTATGCAAGCCGCCAAAGGTATGTGCGGGAAAGAACGCCTGCGACGTCGACAGATCCCAGGCGGTATACGGCGGCCCCTGCAGCGGCCTCAAGTACGTCTGGCTTTTACGGAACATCGGGTCTTCACCATTGGCCGCGTGCAGATTGTAATAGGCCACGGTCTGCTGCAGAGCGCCTTTGGGAAATTCCAGCTGTGCCGCGATATCGCCAATGGTGCTGGCCTTTGCCACCGGCAGAAAGTTGTCCTGATGGAAGGCATAGCTACTGTCGCGATCAGTGATCAGCCAGGCGCGCCCACGCTGGTGGTAGGCGATCGCATCCCCGAGCACACCGTGATAGGACTCCTCGGATATAAACCGCTGTCCCGACGTATTTACGATGATGCCAGACAGCACAGATTCCGGGGGATAGATGGGCGCTATAGCAAAACCTTCGTTCATTCGCAGCGCTGCCGCGCCAACAGCAATCCCCATATTGATACCCGCACCCAGGTCTGCGGCATTGCCCCACGGTACGGAGCACTCGTACAAATGCGGCGCATACGCGCGCAGCATGTCACGGTTATGGATAAAACCGCCGCAGGCCAGCACCACACCACGCTGCACAGCAATGGCGCGCTGCTCACCATCGACAGTAGCAATCACGCCGACAATGCGACCGTCGCTCTCGGTGACCAGACGGTGGGCGTCCACCTGGGCGTGCATTTTTACGCCCAGTGCATCGGCCTGCGAGAGCAAAGCCTCCATCAGGCGCCTGCCGCCATTCATGCCGGGCACACCGGGCACATGGCCACGGGGGGCCGGCACCGCCAGATCGCGCGCCGGCCATGCCAGTTCTGTACCGGAGAAATAGAGTGACGCATCGCCCATCGGCAAGCCTTTGGCGAGCGTGAGTTTGTCGGTGTAGGGAATGCCCTGCTCTACCAACCAGTCGAAATGCTCGGCACTGCCCTCACAATACAGCTGGATCTTGTCCAGTGGTGGGTGCAAGGCGCCGGCCAGCGTGAGGAAGCGGTACATCTGCTCTGGGCTGTCCTCCACCTTGAGCGCTTTCTGCAGGGCGGTACCGCCACCGGCGTATACCACGCCACCGGACATGGCTGAGGAGCCGCCAAACCGGGGCAGGGATTCAATCAGCAGCACATGTGCACCGGCCCGGCGCGCCTCTATAGCGGCACTGACGCCGGCCGCGCCGGAGCCAATGACCAGCACAGCCGTGCGCATATCCCAGGATTTAACCTCTGATCGCGGCACGGCGGCAGCGCCAGCTGCCAGCGTCGCAGCTGCGGTGGCGGTGAGGCCGCCCAGCAACTGGCGGCGTGTTACTGTGGAATCACCTGCGGTTTTAGTCACACTATTTCTCTAGAGCGGGCATCAGTTGCGTCGAATATATTCCAGGCGGTTATCGATCATGTACAGGCGATGACGCTCACCTTCTGCATCAACCACGACATCGTCATAGCCGGCATCGCCCTCGTACAGAAAGCAGATGCCATCGTCCACGCCCACCATACGCGGCTCATACATCACGGCCTCCCGATCCCCCATGCGCTCCCGCGCCTCGACGCAACTTTTGCAGTCTGCAATGTCGGCCAGGCTGACGTAGGTCGGCGGCATCAGGCGCAGTGCGTGGGTGTCGTCCGCGCACTCGGCAAGGGCCGTCTCGGGGCTCACCCATCGGTGCCGCGCGATCTCACCACCGTCGACGACAACCTCCTGTCCGTCCTCCAGTATGGTGAGGAAAAACCAGGTCGAAAAACGCCTTTTGGCACCTTCAGGGGTTGTCCAGTGCGACAGGTAGACGAGTTGCTCTGCGGAGACTTTCAAGCCCGCCTCCTCCTGCGTCTCGCGGATGGCAGCATTGACTGCCGCCCGGTATTCGTCGCGATCACCGGGGTAATCCGCCTCGTCTACCTTACCGCCGGGAAACACCCACATGCCCCCCATGTGTTGCACCGTCTTGTTACGCTGCACCAGCAGAGCCTCCAGACCGGCATCGCCATCGCGCACCAGCACGACGGTGGCCGCAGGGTAGACGGGCTCTACAATATCACTGGTTTCCAGCACGAATACTCTCCTTTTCCCGGACTAGGGCAGTCTACACCAACGCGGAAACTGTCAGGGGAAAAAACGACTGATGGTATCGATTACACACGCTGGGCGCTCACTGCCCTCAATTTCAATGGTCATACGCACCACGACCTGCACCCCGCCTTTAACCTCCTCGGCACTGACGATTTCGCCGCCACCGCGAACGCGGCTACCGACAGGTACCGCTGCCGGAAAGCGCACTTTCTCGCAGCCGTAGTTGACGCCCATAGAGGTGTTTTCGACAGACATGATTTCCGGCAAAAACAGGTTGGCCATCGACAAGGTGAGATACCCGTGAGCAATAGTGGAGCCAAACGGCCCGGTTGCGGCCTTTTCGGGGTCGACGTGAATCCACTGGTGGTCCCCGGTGGCGTCGGCAAAGAGGTCTATCCGCTGCTGGTCTATCTCCACCCAATCGCTGTATCCCAGATGTTGTCCCACTGCGCCCAGCAGCGCCGCCGGATTCTCAAAAGTAGTTGTCATGATTTGTCGCTCTCCCGCTTGAAAATGACCCGCACTATATACCATTGTGCCGCCAAACTTTAACCGCTGCATCCCAGGTCAGGCCCACTGTTCATTACCAGTATTTAACAGATTTGCAGGGTTGTAATGTGATATAAATGCGCCCCTTGTAGATTGGTAACCTGCCCTATCCTTGGCCACGGCGACCAGTTTCCTCGCATTCGTACTGGTAGCTATTGTGGCCTCAAGAAAAAAACAAATTTTTGTCTCAGTTGCGCTGCTAGCGATCTCTACGGCTATCACCTTTACGCTGTATTTGAACCGCCCCCCTGCCAAAATCGCCGAACCGGAGTACCAACCGGTGACAGTGGATGTCGCAGTGGCGGTCAAAGAGCGACTGCGAATAGAAGTGCAGGCCCAGGGAACGGTTACCCCGATGCAGGAGACTTCCCTGCTGTCGGAGGTCAATGGGCGCATCATCGAGGCATCCCCGTCATTTGCTGTTGGTGGTTTTGTCAGTAAAGGCGAAATTCTGGTGCGAATTGATCCCCGGGATTACGAGACTAACCTGCTCCGCGCCGAGGCGGCGCTGAAATCTGCCCAAAGTAATCTGGCACAGGAAAAAGGCAGGGCCCAGGTGGCCGAAAGGGAGTGGCAGCGATTACCCAAAGGCAGTCAGCGCAGTCAGGAGGCAAAGGATCTCTATCTGCGCAAGCCGCAACTCGATCAGGCCCAGGCACAGATGCTGGCAGCGCAAGCAGATCTCAACACCGCCCGGGATAATCTTGAGCGAACTAATATCAGGGCACCGTACGATGCGTTGATTCGAGCTAAACATGTCGAGCTGGGACAGTTTGTCGCCGCGGGCAGCCCGCTGGCTGATATCTTTTCAGTGGATTACGCTGAAATCAGATTGCCCATCCCGCAGAGCAAGCTCGCGTATCTGGAATTACCGGGCTTGAACGGCACAGGCAATGGCTCCCCCATCGATGTCTACACCGATGTCGGTGGCGAAATAAAACATTGGACGGCGCAGTTGCACCGCACAGAGGGCGTATTCGATGAACGTTCCCGTGTGCTCTACGCAGTAGCCCGCATCAAAGATCCCTACGCCGTGCACCATCCCGATAAAACACCCCTGCGTATCGGCACCTTCGTTAACGCGAATATCCAGGGGAAGGAATTTGACGGTATCGTGACACTGCCCCGCTTCGTCATGCGCGCAGGGAATAACCTGTGGGTGATCGATGACAGCGGCCACCTGCACAATCGGCAGGTAACCTTATTGCGCACCGGGGGCGACCTCGTCTATATCAGCGAAGGCCTGGACGAGGGCGACCGCGTATCGCTGACGACTCTGGATAGCTCGTTTGACAGCTCGGAAGTTATCATTGAGTCCTCCACACCCAGCAATAAGCTGAATCAGCAGGGCCGACCGATCGAGCAACCCGGTGCCAAAGACGCGGGTAAAGTCACAGCCTCTGTGGAGCCCTCGGCTGACGACAGCGAGGGAGGCTGATGCAAACGCCTGCCAAAAAGGGAATTATCGCCTGGTTCGCCCATAACCCGGTCGCTGCCAACCTGTTGATGTTAATCATTATTGTGGTGGGCCTGGGCTCGGCGTTTACCATCCAGCGCGCAATGTTTCCCGCGATTGAAATTGAGGCGATCTATATCAACCTGACCTACCCCGGCGCGGCGCCTGAAGAGGTCGAACAAGGTGTCGTACTGAAGGTTGAGGAGGCGATCAACGATGTCGAGGGCATCAAGCGCGTCGAGTCCGACTCCTTTCAATCCGGTGCCAGAATGTGGATAGACCCTCAGGACGGTGTGGATCTGAGCAAGTTAATGGCGGATATTCGCAATCGAATCGATGCGATACAGCACTTCCCAAAGGAGGCTGAAAAGCCCATCGTCAGCCAGCCGGAGGTCATGTTCCCGGCACTCACTCTACAACTGTCCGGCAACATAGACGAGCGCAGCCTGAAATCCCTGGCCGACGATATGCGCCGCGAATTGCTCACCTATCCGGCGATCTCCGCCGCCACAGTGGTTGGCGCACGCGACTATGAAATTGCTATCGAGATTTCAGAGCAACTGCTGCGCGAATACCACCTGACACTGGGTGATGTGGCCAATATTATTTCAGCCTCATCGCTGGACCTGCCAGCGGGCTCAGTGCGCACAGAAAATGGCGAAATCATGCTGCGCACCACCGGCCAGGCCTATGTGCAGCAAGATTTTGAAAACATTGTGCTCAAGACCTGGCCCGATGGCACGCGCCTGCTGCTCAGGGATATTGCCACCGTAGCAGACGGTTTCGTCGACGCTGCGGGGTTCGCGGCATTCAACGGCGTCTACTCACTGGGTATCAACGTGTTCGCCATGGGCAGGCAGGACATTATCGAAACCGCTGACGCAGCCAAAGCCTTTGTGGCAGAGCGCACGGGCAACCTACCCCAGGGCGTGACACTGGATGTCTGGAATGACGCCACCTATTACCTCAACGGCCGGCTCAGCATGATGCTGAAAAATCTGGCGATGGGTGCATTGCTGGTATTTATCATCCTGGCGTTGTTTCTTGAGATCAAGCTGGCCTTCTGGGTGATGATGGGCATACCCGTGTGCTTCCTCGGCGCGATGGCGATGATCAACACCCCCTATATCCACGCCAGCCTCGACATGATCAGTATCTTCGGCTTCATTCTGGTTCTGGGTATCGTGGTGGACGATGCGATCATAATGGGAGAGAGCGCCTACTCCGAACAGGAAAAGCACGGCCACAGCGTGGAAAGTGTTGTGACCGGTGTATACCGCGTATCCACCCCCGCCACTTTCGGCGTGCTTACCACTATTATGGCCTTTCTTCCCACACTGTTTGTGCAGGGCGTTTTTGGCGCTTTCCCCGCCGCCTGCGGCTGGGTAGTAATCCTCTGCCTGTGCTTTTCCCTGGTAGAGTCAAAGTGGATTCTTCCCGCTCACCTGGCGCACAGCAAGCCCACTAAAAATCGCCTGCTACTGCGCATTGACCGCGTACAGGAAGAAGTGAACTGGCTGCTCTACCATTTTGTGCAGTACCGTTATAAACCTTTCATGTTGAAATGCGTCAATAACCGCTATGTGACACTCGCATTTTTCATGTCCCTGTTGATTCTGTCCTGCGGATTGTTGGCCGGCGGTACCGTGCGCACCGTGCTGTCCCCGGACACACCCGGTGAATTCCTGCAGGTAGAATTGCGCATGGCCGAGGGTATGGCGGAAGAGCGAACCCTGGAGGCTGTGGCACGGATTGCAAACGCCTTTCATACCATGGAGGAGAACTACCGCAAGGAAAGTGGAACCGATGAACGCCTGCTGAACCATATGGCAACATACGGCTACGATCGCATCAACGGTCGTATTGATGTGGAGCTGACCAAGGAAGACGAGCGCACCATCAACACCAGAGATGTGCAGGAACGCTGGCGCAAAGCGGTGGGCAGAGTTCACGGCGCAGAAGTGTTTGCCATCCGCAGCGCCGATGGCCCGCAGATGGGGCCAGCCATCGCGTTTGACCTGATGCACAGCAATATTGACACCCTGCGCGAGGCCGCCACGGAGCTGGAAGAGGCGATGGGGCACTACACAGGTATCTTCGATATCCGCAACGGTGTCAGCGATACTGCCGACGAATTCCATCTCGAGCTACTGCCCGAGGCCGAATCGCTGGGCATCACGCGCTATGACCTGGGAAGCCAGGTTCGACACGCGTTCTACGGCGCAGAAGCTCAACGTGTCCAACGCGGCATCGACGAGATCAAGGTTATGGTTCGCTACCCGAAAGCGGATCGCGAGAACGTCAGCAGCCTGAACAATATGTTTATTCGAACGCCGTCGGGTGATGAAGTGCCGTTTGAGACTGTCGCACGCCTGGAGGTCAAACAGGGGCTTCTTAAAGCAACGCGAATAAACTACCAGCGCGCTGCGGAGATCACCGCAGAAGCCAACAAAAGAGAAGTCGAGCCCGACAAGGTAATTGCGGATATCGAAGCCAATGTCCTGCCCAGGCTGCAGAAGAAGTACCCGGGGCTGCGTTACGCCATATCCGGCATGGCCGAAGAAGAGTCCAAAATGGCTATCAGTATGATGGTGGGCTTCCCGCTCGCGCTCTTTGGCATCTATGCCCTGCTCGCTGTCCCGACAAAATCGTATCTACAACCGATGATAATCATGGGGGTCATACCGTTTGGCATGATCGGCGCTATTTTTGGTCACTGGGTATCCGGATACCCACTGAGCATGATGTCACTGATGGGGGTAATCGCACTCAGCGGTGTTGTCGTCAATGACAGCCTGATACTGGTGGATTTCGTGAACAGATCCATCGCCGATGGCGTAGACCGCCTTACCGCGGTAGTGGATGCTGGAACGAGGCGTTTTAGGGCCATACTGCTAACGTCTCTGACGACGTTTTTCGGCTTGATCCCGATGCTCTCCGAGCGCACAGCGCAAGCCGAGATGCTGGTGCCGATGGCGATTTCACTGGCTTATGGCATCGTGTTCGCCACAGTGATCACCCTGCTGCTAATTCCCTGCCTTTACATGATATTGGAGGATTTGGCGCAGTGGCGGGCCAACAGAGCTGACGCCGGCCACCACGCAGTGGGACAGAGCTGAGAGTGTCAGACACTCACTAGCGAACAGCACCGCAGCTGAGACACCGCATATACAGGTGTGCCGGGTCCTGTAGACTACCCAGTTCCTCTACCGCGTTGCGCACGGGTTGCAACAATGTGGCCAGCGCAGCGCCAGCATTAGAGACGCCGGACATATTGAGACTGCCGATGCTCTTGGCCAGTTGCTTCATCAACATATCCCGGGGTGACAGCGGCTGCTCAACATACTCCACTTCGTAATCGCTGATGCCGGCGATCTCTGCAGCTGAGGCAATCGCATCGTGCAGGCTGCCGACTTTATCGACGAGGCCGAACTTCAATGCATCCTCGGCACACCAGACCCGACCCTCGGCCAGAGGATCAACCTCTGCTATGCTCATGTCCCGCCCCTGTGAAACGATTTCCAGGAAGCTGGCGTAGGCAAAATCCACACTGCTGTTTAGCACCGTGACCAATTCCGGGCTCAGCGAACGGTCGTAGCGCATGGAGCCAGCCATTGGCGTCGTGCCCACACCGTCCGTGTAAACACCTACACGGCGCAGCAGTTCCTCAAAGGTGGGGAATACCGCAAATACACCAATACTCCCGGTGATGGTAGTGGGCGTCGCCCAGATTTCATCCGCATCGGCCGCTATATAATAGCCACCTGAGGCGGCAACTGTACCCATGGATACAACAACAGGAATGCCCTGGTTTTTAGCGTGAAGCAATTGCTGGCGGATAATTTCGGAGGCGAACATACTGCCACCGCCGCTGTTTACCCGCAGGACGATTGCTTTAACGCCGTCGGCCTCGGCCGCGCCGTGAATCATACGCGCCAGAGTATCACCGCCGATCGTTCCGGGAGGTTGATCACCGGGCACAATACTCCCCTGTGCGGTGATAACCGCTACGCGATCTGCCTCGGTGCCGCCCAGGTGCAGAGGCTTTTTACGCGACAGATAGCGCTCGAACTCCACCGCCTCGTACAGACCGTCCTCATTACTGGCTCCCACTAACTCCACTAGGTACTCATTGCCCTCAATGCGCCCCAGCAATTTGTCTATCAGCCCCGCTTGCACCGCTGCCTGTGCTGCATCGCCACCCTCGGCCAGCATGTGTTCGGTAAAATTGTTCACAAAGTCGCCGACTGCGCCGGATGGCAGATCGCGCTGGGACTCCACCATTTGGGTGTACTGCCCCCACAAATTGCCCAGCCAACGACGGGTTACTTTTTTCTCACCGGGTGACATATTGTCGCGCACGAAAGGTTCTACCGCCGATTTATGATCACCGGCACGAAAGATATGCACATTCACCGACACTTTTTCCAGCGCGTCACTGAAGTAGTTGTTGTAGTTGCTGTACCCCTCCAGCGACACGCCA
Source organism: Halioglobus japonicus (assembly GCA_902705825.1). Classification (GTDB taxonomy): domain Bacteria; phylum Pseudomonadota; class Gammaproteobacteria; order Pseudomonadales; family Halieaceae; genus Marimicrobium. The sequence continues at coordinate 322,348 of CACSIL010000051.1, forward strand.
CCCATGGGATGTGCGATTACCGTGTCGGCGTAACTGGCCAACAGGTATTGATCCTGGGTGTAGTAATCCCCGATCGCAACGATGGGCTTGCCGGTTTCGCGGAACCTGTCGAGTGCCGGAATGATCTCCTGGGTTTTACTGATGCCGACACTGACAAGGTTATCGAGCTCCATCACCAGCGAGTTAATTGCTGGATCTTCGGCCGCATAATCTATCGCCTCGATGATATCGCGCAACAACACCTCGTGATCAGAGGGAGATGCCGCCCCCATCAGCGGCGACAGTGGATTAATCTCGGATTTCTGGTCCACCACCTTGCCACTCACATTCAGCAGCAGAGCGGCTTTGTCGGGCAAAGGCTCCGGCGACCCACCTATATAGACAAAGTAAATAAACGCGATCATCACCAGGAACAGGATATTGGACATCGCCAACCTGATACGTGTGATGACACCCCATATACCCGAGAAGATACGACGCAATAGCGACGGTTTACTCATACATTAATCCCCACTACCTGTTCGAGGCGCATCCGGCTCTCGTAATTCACGGGCGCGCCAACGCACATACAACATGGCTGCAATAAATAACACGACAACAGCGAGAAGCCCGCCGATCACCAGTAAGTTGTCGGGCTGCGCGAAAATGCGCTGTACCAGAATAAGAAAGTACCCCAGACATACGAAACATAACCAGATAAAACTGCGCAAATTGTCCTTTAGCATGCCGGGTAGGAAAAGTAGCAGAGGGAGTAACTTCATGACCCAGATAAACCAGGGTGCCTGGTGTAACCAGGCATCTGCTGCCTGCTGCAGCAGTAAAGCCGACCAGCTCAGCCAGGTCAGTCGCGCCGCAACCGAACTCCGTGAAGCGCTCACTTGTGCATTCGCAGGGACAATCGCGCCACCCGCTGACCGAGCGCCCGGCACAGGGTCGCCTCGGTCTCATCAAGCGGCCGTTTACTGTCGCCACCGGCCCAGTGCGAGGCCCCGTAGGGTGTGCCACCTGTGGCGGTCGTCATCAATTCCGGCTCACTGTAGGGCAGTCCGGCAATAATCATTCCGTGGTGCATAAGAGGTAGCATCATACTGAGAAGAGTGGACTCCTGGCCGCCGTGGATACTGGTAGTCGAAGTAAAAACAGCGGCTGGCTTGTCAATCATCGCGCCGCTCAACCACAGGGAAGAAGTTTGATCCATAAAGTATTTCATCGGGGCGGCCATATTGCCGAAGCGGGTGGGGCTCCCCATGACCAAACCGGCACAGCCGCTCAGATCATCCAGTTCACAGAACAGCGGGCCTTCATTTGGAATATCTTCCTCGACCTGCTCACAAGTCGCCGAGACAGAGGGCACCGTGCGCAGGCGGGCGCTCACCCCGGCCTCCAATTCAACACCGCGCGCGATCTGTTGCGCCATCGCGGCTGTAGAGCCCTGCCTGGAGTAGTACAGGACCAGCACGTAGGGTTCAGCCATTAATCAATCAATGCCAGTGCATTTTCGGGTGGACGGCCCAACACAGCCTTGTTCCCTCGAACCACAATGGGCCTCTCTATCAGCTTGGGATGCTGCACCATCGCGGCGACAATATCCGCCTCGCTGGAATCCTTGTTAAGGCCACAGGCTTTGTAATCGGCCTCGCCACGGCGCACCAGCTCCGCTGCGGTAATGCCCAATTTTTTCAGCAAAGCATTTATCTCACCGCTGTCGAGTGGCGTCTCAAGGTAAAGCACTACTTCAGGCTCGACGCCGTTCTCCTGTAACAGTGCCAACGTATTTCGCGATTTGGAACACCGTGGGTTGTGGTAGATGGTAACTGCACTCATAAACAAATTCCGGAGTATATTAAGGATGACAATAACTCGCGGCAGAGTATAACAAACCTTTGGCTGTGTCTCGTAGCGCCAATATCGGCTGTTGACGCCCTTGGAACGGCCCTCATAGGACAGGAATCTCGCCGACTGCCACGCTCGTGCAACACAATAAGCGATCATGCCATAATGCCCCCATGAATTTTCCCAAACTCACATTCAGCGAAATATCACATAGAGTGCGGTATCTGGTCGATCGCTTTCTCTCCGATCGCTGTTCAGAAAACGCCCAGGCGCTGACGTATATGAGCCTGTTCGCTCTGGTGCCCCTATTAACAGTGCTGTATACGATCGCCTCCGCCGTTCCCGCCTTTCAGGGGGCGGAAGAACAAATGCAGGAACTGCTATTCAAGCACATCGTCCCGCAGAGCAGCGCGAGCATAGAACAATACCTCAACGAGTTTTCCCAGCAGGCTAAAAACCTCACCGGGCCCGGCATCGGCTTTCTGTTGGTGACGTCCATCATCATGCTGCGCAATATAGAACACGCCTTGAACAATATCTGGCGCTCGCGGGAAAACCGCAGTGCACTATCGAGCTTTATGCTGTACTGGGTGGTACTGACGCTGACACCAGTGACCATTGGCGTGGCACTGGGCCTGAGCACCTATCTGGCGTCAGCCGCAGATGTCCTGGAGAGCCTCGACATTCTGGGGCTCAAGGCCTTCCTGGTGCATGCCACGCCGCTGTTGCTGAGCCTGCTGGGGTTCAGTTTGATCTATGCCGCCGTCCCCAACTGTCCGGTGCCGTTCAAGCATGCACTTGTCGGCGGCCTGTTCACAACCGTGGCCTTTCACGCAGCTCGCAGTCTCTTCACCAAACTGATGGTCGGCTCCAATTACACCTTCATCTACGGTGCTTTTGCCGCCGTCCCCCTATTCCTGCTGTGGGTCTACCTGTCCTGGAATATCGTCCTGATCGGAGGCGTACTGGTACACAGCCTGACGGCATACGAAAGTGATGAACAGTCCAAGCGCCCAATCGTACTCAAAGCGCTCAACGTGCTGTATGTCTTCTGGGAAAAACAACAATCCGGCGAGACGGTACGCGAGATGGAACTGCTCAAGCGCAGGCACGACTTTATTCGCGGCCTCGACAGCGTGACCTGGGGTTACCTGCGTGATATTTTTCTACGAGAAAATGTCATTACCGAAAACAGCAAGGGCCACTACCTGCTTGCTCGGGATCTCCACACCGTACCGTTCTGGCAGTTGAAAGAATGGATCGAAAATGAACTCTCACTCGAAGGGCAGGACCTGGCGCTCAACAGCGATTGGCAACGCAATGCATATCAATTGTTGCTCGACCAGCGCAAGGACCAGAGAGAGCTATTAAACATCAATCTTGCGGAGTTATTCAGCCAGTGAAATACCTGATTCTTTTCAGCACCCTACTCTCGCTGCTGGCTTGCGGACAACCGCAGGGCACGGTGACAGGCCCGGCGATTGCAGACCTTCGCGGCCAGTGGGTGGTAATCAACTACTGGGCACAGTGGTGCAAGCCCTGTATCGAGGAGATACCGGAACTCAATGCGCTCGACCGGGATTATCCCCAGGTGACTGTTCTCGGCGTGAACTACGATGGTGCCAGCGGCGAGGAACTCGAATCGCAGCGCGAGCAACTGGGCGTGACCTTTACCAGCTTGATCGAGGACCCCGCAGAACAACTGGGTAAATCGCGACCCGTTGTGCTGCCAACCACATTTATCGTGAACCCCGAAGGTAAACTCGCTGCCGAACTGATGGGGCCACAAACGCTGGAATCCCTGCTACAGGCCACTGAGCAGACACCGAAAGAGGCCGCAGAAGAGACTGCACCTCAGGTCAAAAATTGAACAAAAAAAACCGGCCCAGAGGGCCGGTTAGCGTGCTTTCTCAACCACGCGGGAAGTATGAGACCTGGATGGAATCCAGCAGTTCAGCAACTGTGCTTGATATGACTATGCACTTCGGCTTTGGTTCCCAGTGCTGAAAAATAATTTTACGTGGCGGCCTGATCACGCGCTTGTCATCCGCAAATTGTCGATTGAACTGCCGCCCTCGCACAGCCGCTACCTCCGGTTGGACAGCGAGACGTCACGATACTACTCTAGTACCCAATGCAACATCCGCCCCCTCAAACGCGAAGGTATCCAATATGAGCAAACTGTACAGTGACAATGCCGAAACAATCGGCGGCACTCCACTGGTAAAGATCAATCACATCAGCGATGGCAATATTTATGCCAAGCTGGAGAATCGCAATCCGGCGATGTCCGTAAAATGTCGTATAGGCGCTAGCATGGTGAGCGCCGCTGAGCGCGACGGCAGCCTCAAACCCGGCATGTGTATCGTTGAACCCACCAGTGGCAACACCGGGATCGCACTGGCGTTTGTCGCCGCGGCCAAGGGCTACGGTTGTATCCTGACCATGCCCAACTCGATGAGTCTGGAGCGGCGCATGCTGATGAAATCACTGGGCGCACAAGTCATCCTGACAGACGGCGCCAAGGGAATCGCCGCCGCAATCGCCAAAGCAGAAGACATCATTGCCTCTGACCCGCAAAAATACTGGGGCCCCCACCAGTTCGAGAATCCGGCCAACCCCGGCGTACATGAACAGACTACCGGACCGGAAATATGGAATGACACCGATGGTGCAATCGATATTGTAGTCTCCGGTGTAGGTACCGGCGGCACCATCACAGGTGTTTCACGTTACCTGAAAAACACGTGCGGAAAGAATGTACTGAGCGTCGCAGTGGAGCCCGACACCACTACCATGATCACAGCGGCAAAGGCCGGTGAAGAGCCGCGCCATGCACCGCACAAAATTCAGGGCATCGGAGCGGGTTTTGTTCCCAAGAATCTGGATTTATCCATGGTCGATCAGGTTGAGCAGGTCACCAGCGATGAAGCAATCGCATGGGCCCACAAGCTGATGCAACAAGAAGGCATTCTGGCGGGCATTTCATCGGGGGCCGCTATGGTCGTGGCTCACCGGCTGTCGCAACAGGAAGAACACCGCGGCAAGATGATTGTTGCGATACTGCCGGATTCCGGCGAGCGCTATCTGACCTCTGCGCTGTTCGCCGATAGCTTCACTGACAACGAGACTGTACAGGCGACGGTAACCTGATCAGCCAGTTGGCGCAGCGCGTCCGATAAGATCTTCCAGACGCGCTTTCACCTCGGGCCACTCGGCTTCAATAACGCTGAAGTAGACCGAGTCGCGCAGATAGTTATTCTGCGCAATCATATGGTTGCGCAATACGCCTTCACGGGTGGCGCCAATTCGCAGCAAGGCCTGCTGCGAACGCTGGTTGCGGCTGTCCGTCTTGAACTCCACGCGCGCACACCCGAGGCGCTCGAAGGCATGTGACAACAACAACAGTTTCGTCTGCGTATTAATAGCAGTGCGCTGCCACTCTTGCCCGAGCCAGGTCCACCCAATCTCAAGTGAACGGTGTTCAGGGTGGATGGCCAGGTAGCGGGTGCTGCCAACCACTCTCTCCCTGGCAGTCTCGACGATCGCGAACGGCAGTTGACCAGGTGTAGCCAGGGCCTCATCTATCCAGTGGCGCGTATCCGCCATATCGACAAAACAACCGCGAGGCAGATAGGCCCAATCAGCTTTGACCCGACCCCGGTTGTAAAGCCCCTGTGCATGTTCTGCAGCAAGTGGCTCCAGGCGTACCGCGTCGCCTTTGAGGACAACGGGGGCTATACGTAGCGACACGTGGTGTTCTCCTGTCAGGGTATCAGCACTGTCGAACCGGTGGTTTTGCGACCTTCGAGATCCCGATGCGCCTGTTGTACATCCGCCAGTGCATAGCGTTGATTGATTTCGATACGCACGGCGCCGCTGAGTACACGCTCAAAAAGATCGTCTGAGGATTGCTGTAACTCTTCCGTGGTCAGGGTATAGGTGAGCATGGTTGGCCGCGTGATAAACAGTGAGCCCTTATTCGCCAGCGTTTGCAGATCGAGGGGCTCAGGTGCTCCCGAGGCATTACCAAAGCTGACCATCAGCCCGCGCGGCGCCAGGCAATCGAGTGACATCTCAAACGTATCCTTACCCACGCCGTCATACACTACAGGTACTTTCTGACCATTGGTGATCTCCAGCACACGCTGCACCACGTCCTCAGTGCGGTAGTTGATAATGTGGGTAAAGCCGTGGGCAAGCGCCTGTTCGGCCTTTTCCTGCGAGCCGACGGTTCCGATAACAGTAGCGCCGATGCTCTTTGCCCATTGCCCGAAGAGTGTTCCGACACCGCCGGCGGCAGCGTGGAAAAGACAGGTGTCACCCGCTTTCAAGGTATACGTCCTCTGCAACAGGTACTCTGTGGTCTGCCCCTTCAACAGACAGGCCGCGGCCTGTTCAAAATCGATGCCATCGGGTATTTTCACCAGACGGGACGCCGGCAGATTGAGTGCCTGGGCATAGGCGCCGAACCCGGCGGAGCAATAGGCCACGCGGTCACCGACCTGCAGACCAGCGCCCTCGCCCACCGCCTGCACTTCGCCGGCGCCCTCCAGACCAATACCGGTAGGCAGGGGCAGTGGGTATAAACCGCTGCGGTGGTAGGTATCGATATAGTTGAGCCCGATGGCCCTGTTCGCCACGGTCACCATGCCCGGCGCAGGTGGCTCGAGATCGATCTCTTCCAGCTGCATCACCTCGGGGCCACCTGTTTTATGTATTCTTACCGCCTGTACCATGCCACTCTCTCCTTTTGTCCACATCCGCTTGCTGCCTCTGGCGCACTCATTACCAGCTAATATACCCGCTGCACGCAATCCGAGGATATAATAGCGCGGAACTTGCACCACCGCAGTTACAAGGTGACGCTCAGCGCTGTAGCCTGCGCGACTGTTTCACCAATAATTACCTCGCCGGGCGTGTTAGCAGCAGCGTGAAAAAGCGAAAAGCCCGGCACAATCAACCAGTTTGCAGCGGAGCGCATGAACGTGTTCGAAGAACTAGAGCTTGATCGTCAACTGCGCCTCGGTATCGATGCGCTTGAACTCACGACGGCCACAGAAGTCCAGCAACTCGCTGTACCACCGGCTCTTGAGGGAAAAGACCTGCTGGTGAGCGCCGAAACCGGCAGCGGAAAAACACTGGCCTACCTGATTCCCCTGTCACAGAAGATTCTCGCGGCGGAAACTACCACGAGAACGGGCACACTGGCGCTGATACTGGTTCCCACCCGCGAACTGGCGCGTCAGGTGCTGAAACAGTGTCGCGAGTTACTGGCGCAATCGCCGCTCAAAGCTCAGGCCATCACCGGCGGCGCTGACTTCAAATACCAGAAAGCCCAACTGCGCAAAGATCCGGAAATTGTCGTGGCAACGCCGGGACGTCTGCTGGAGCACTGCCAGAAGCGCAGCGCCGACCTAGGCAGCTTACAGACCCTGGTGCTGGACGAAGCGGACCGCATGCTCGACATGGGTTTTCGCGAGGATGTCTTGAAGATCGCCGAGTTTGCTCCGGCGAGTAAACAGGTGCTGCTGCTCTCGGCAACACTTTCACACCGCGGCGTGGGCGCCATCTCGACAACACTGCTGCAATCGCCGCAAACCATTACCGTGGGCCAGGTGCGTCAGGCCCACAGCAGCATCGACCACCAACTGATTCTCGCAGACAGCCAGGAACACAAAGACAAACTCCTGTTCGCACTGCTGGAGCAAGGCGGTTTTCATCGCGCCCTGGTGTTTGCCAACAAACGCAACACCGCAACGCGTCTGGCCAATCTCCTCAGGTACCAGAAACTGCGCTGCGCCGCACTGCACGGCGAGATGAGCACCGAGGAACGCAAGCAGGTGATGCACCAGTTTCACGAGGGCAAGGTCACCACGGTTTGTGCCAGCGACTTGGCCGCGCGCGGCATTGATGTCAGTGGTGTCGACCTGGTAGTGAACTACGACATACCTTACAGCGGTGACAACTATCTGCATCGCACCGGTCGCACCGGCCGCGCCGGTGAACGCGGGTTAGCAGTTTCACTGGCTAGCGCCTCGGAATGGAACCTGATGGTCAGTATTGAGCGCTACCTCGCGATGCGCTTTGAGCGGCGCACCCTGCCCGGGCTGAAAGCGAAGTACAACGGGCCGAAAAAAGTGAAGTCGTCCGGCAAGGCGGTAGGAACCAAGAAGAAGACACAGAAAAGCGCCACCGATAAAAAGAAGACGCGGGCACGCAACCAGAAAAATGTCGGCAAACGGCGGGCAAAATCTACCGATGACTCGTCCGGGACCAATGACGGCTTCGCACCGCTGAAAAAGAAGAAGCCCAGTAACTGATGCGCGTGTTCTTTGGCCTGTCACCCGACCCCGGCACATCGATGAACATCGCCGACTGGCGCGACCGGCAACTGGCCTGTGCGGGAACACCGGTACCTGTCACCAATTTCCATATCACACTGGCGTTCATAGGGGCACTGGAGGACTCCGCCATTGAGCGCCTGTGCCTGTCCGTGGACCACTGGCTGACTCACAATGCGATGTCCGGCGCGACACTGCAACTTGATAGCACCGGGTATTGGCACAAGCCGGGTATCTACTGGCTGGGGCCTGAGAACTGGCCCGGGCAACTCTCACGACTGGCGCAAAAGCTGAATAGCCTCGGCAGCGCAGCAGAAGCCAAAAGGGACAGAAACGCCTTCCGACCGCATATCACACTGTATCGCCAATGCTATGACGCGCCGCCGGCAGCGTTGCAAGCGCCCTCTATCCCCATGACCTATACACGCGTCGCGCTGTTTGAATCGCGACAGGGAAAAAGCGGCGTCAGTTATCACATACTGCAGGACTGGGCACTGCAGAGCACCGCAGTTCAGGAGAGTTGCCAAGATGTATGAAACCCTGGCCGTACTCGCTTTGTTTGTACTGGTTTACAGCGCAGTGGCCGGTCGCGTCGAACGCAGCTGGATAAGCGGCCCAATGATTTTTACCTGTTTCGGTTTATTGATTGGCCCACTGGGTTTTGACCTGCTTGTCTGGGATACCGACCGGGAGCTGGTTCGCAGTCTCGCCGAGGTCACGCTGGCGATGGTGCTGTTCACTGATGCGGCCGGCGCTCATATCGGCACACTGAAAAGGTTCAGCGCAATACCGGTGCGGCTGCTATTGATAGGCCTGCCGCTTACCATTGCACTGGGCTTCGTTGCGGGAGTACTACTGATTGATTACTCATCTTTACTGGCAGTTGCTGTGCTGGCCGTCGTGCTCTCTCCCACGGATGCCGCTTTGGGCAAAGCGGTTGTCACCAACGAAGCCGTTCCGGATGAAATCCGCCAGAGTCTCAATGTAGAAAGTGGGCTGAATGACGGAATCTGCGTACCCGTTCTGCTGCTATTTCTGACACTGGCTCTGGATCAGGCCGGCAACGCCGCGCCCCTGCCACTGGCGGCAAAACTGGTTCTCGAAGAAATCGGGATTGGCCTGGCCGTCGGGCTTGGGCTGACATTTCTTGCCATCAGCTTATTGAAATTCTCCTGGCACCAGCAGTGGCTGACCAAAACCTGGATACAAATACCGATCGCGGCTCTGGCACTGAGCTGCTTTGCCGTCGCCCAATACCTGGGAGGCAGTGGTTTTATCGCCGCCTTCAGCGGCGGTCTGCTGATGGCGTTTATGGATACGCATGTTGCCAGCAAGATCAAGGACGAGTACTTGCTCGCTTCGGAGGGCACGGGCGATACGCTGGCACTGGTTACCTGGGTTATTTTTGGCTCGGCGCTGGTGGGTCAGGCGCTCGGAAATTTCAGCTGGATGATCCTGCTTTACGCATTCTTGAGTCTCACGGTGATTCGGATGCTGCCGGTGTACCTGTGCCTGGCGGGCAGCGGTATTGATACTGAAGGTAAGCTGTTCATCGGCTGGTTCGGTCCACGTGGGTTGGCGAGCATAGTGTTTACGGTGATGGTGTTGAACAGTGGCCTGCCGAACACCGGGGTGTTTGCGATGACCGTCGTCTGCACCATCGTGCTGAGTATTATTGGGCACGGTATCACGGCCAATTCCTGGGCCAGGGCCTACGGCCGGCGACGAAAAGCTGCCCACGCAAACGGGGCTGTGAGTGCAATCCAGAACGACTGATTCAATACCCGGATATTTTCAAACGATGGATTGGGGTAAGATCGCCCTCTATCATCAAAAAGGAACCCGGTACCATGTCCAACCCCCTGCTCGAACCACACACGCTGCCCCCCTTCTCCCGCATTGAACCGGCGCATGTGGAACCCGCTATCGGGCAACTTATCGAGCGCAACAAACAGCGTATTGAGGAGTTGCTGGCCAGCACCGACACCTACAGCTGGGACAATCTTCTACAGCCCATTGAGGAACTGGATGACGAGCTGTCCAGCGCCTGGTCGCCCGTTTCACACCTTAACAGCGTGTGCAACAGTGATGCGCTGCGCGAGGCGTACAACGCCTGCCTTCCCCTACTTTCGGAATACGGCACCTGGACAGGTCAGCACAGTGGCTTGTACGCCGCTTACCAACAGATCGCCGATAGTGATGGCTTTGACAAACTGGACACGGCACAACGTAAATCGGTAGAACACGCACTGCGCGATTTCCGCCTGGCCGGTGTGGCGCTGCCAAAAGCCAAAAAGAAACAGTACGGTGAATTGCGCCAGCGCCTGTCAAAACTTGGCAGCACCTTCGGGGAAAATGTACTGGATGCTACCAATGCGTGGTCCAAACAGGTGTCACGTGAAGATCTGGCAGGCTTGCCGGAGACGGCACTTGCCAGCGCCCAGCAAGCTGCGAAACAAGCGGGACTGGAGGGCTATCTTATCAATCTTGAGTTTCCCTCCCTGTCACCGGTACTGAACTACTGTGACAACCGTGAACTGCGCGAAGAAGTGTATACCGCCAATTGCACAAGAGCCTCGGAACAAGGCCCTCATGCTGGCCAGTGGGACAACTCCAGTCTTATTGTAGAAATTCTTGAGCTGCGTACAGAGTTGGCAAAACTACTGGGGTTCGACAACTATGCAGAACTCTCACTTGCCACAAAAATGGCAGACAGCGCGGACACCGTGATGGAATTTCTGCAGCAACTGGCGGCGCAGTCGCTGCCACAGGCGGAAGCCGAGTTCCGTGAACTGGTCGCCTTTGCCAGCGCGCAGAGCGAGCTCACTACACTGGAAGCCTGGGACGTGAGTTACTACAGTGAAAAACTGCGCCAGAGCCGCTACCAGGTATCCCAGGAGGACATCCGTCCTTATTTGCCAGCTGACAAAGTACTACTCGGCCTGTTTGAAGTCGTAAGACGGCTGTATGGCGTTGATATCAGGGAAGTAGAGGCCTTCGATAACTATCACCCCAGCGTCAAACTCTTTGAATTGCTGCGCGGCGAGGATGTTATCGCCCATTTCTACCTCGATCTCTACGCCAGGGCAAACAAACGTGGTGGCGCCTGGATGGACAACTGTCGGGTGCGACGCCTGACGAATGAGGGCCTGCAGATTCCCGTGGCGTATCTGGTGTGCAATTTCACCCCTCCGGTAGAAGACAAACCTGCGCTGCTTACCCACACCGAGCTCACGACGCTGTTCCATGAGTTCGGCCACGGACTGCACCATATGTTAACCCGCCAAACTGTAGCCGCTGTCTCCGGCATCAATGGCGTGGCCTGGGACGCCGTAGAACTACCCAGTCAGTTTCTCGAAAACTGGTGTTGGGAGCGCGAGGCACTGGCGTTTATTTCCGGGCACTGGGAAACCGGGGAGCCGTTGCCGGAGGAATTACTGGACAAACTTCTGGCGGCGCGAAACTTCCAGTCCGGCATGATGATGGTCAGACAGCTGGAGTTTTCCCTGTTTGATTTCCGCCTGCACCGTGAGTGGGGCAGCGGCAGTTTCGACTCGGTACAAAGCCTGCTCGATGAGGTACGCCAGTTAGTCGGGGTGATCACCCCACCGGCGTTCAACCGCTTCCAGAATGCCTTCTCACATATCTTCGCCGGCGGCTATGCAGCGGGTTACTACAGTTACAAATGGGCAGAGGTGTTATCAGCTGACGCCTTCTCCCGTTTCGAGGAAGAAGGCATCTTCAATGAAGCTACCGGCACCGACTTCAGGACACAGGTGCTGGAAGTCGGCGGCTCAAGAGAGCCAATGGAGGTATTTGTCGCCTTCCGTGGTCGCGAGCCCAGCATCAATGCGCTGCTGCGCCACAGTGGAATAACCGGCTGACTAGCCGTCAGTCCTCACTGCCGAGCCAGTTATAGACCAAACCGGCCAGCGCGGCGCCGACGAGGGGTGCAATCCAGAACAACCACAACTGGGAGATCGCCCAACCACCCTCAAACACTGCCACGGCGGTGCTGCGCGCCGGATTGACGGAGGCGTTGGTCACCGGAATGCTGATCAGGTGGACCAGCGTCAGGCACAGCCCTATGGCAATTGGGGCGAGGCCGGCAGGGGCGCGCTTGTCAGTAGCGCCCAAAATTACGATCAGGAACATAAAGGTCACCACCACTTCAGTAACCAGCGCCGCGGTCAGGCTGTAGCCACCAGGCGAGTGTTCACCATAGCCGTTGGAGGCAAAACCGCCCATCTCAAAACCGGGTGCACCTGTAGCAATCACATAGAGGATACCCGCTCCGGCAATACCACCGAGTACCTGCACAACAACATAGGGTATAAGCTCAGATGTCGGAAAGCGTCCACCTACCCACAGGCCCACAGATACAGCGGGGTTGATATGACAGCCCGATATATGGCCGATAGCAAACGCCATGGTCAACAGGGTGAGGCCGAATGCGAGAGCCACACCCAGAAAGCCAATACCCAGGCCCGGAAAGCCCGCCGCTAACACGGCGCTACCGCAACCACCCAACACCAACCAGAATGTACCGATAAACTCTGCACCCAGTTTTTTGCTCATGCTCATTGCCATATCTCCGATGATTTTTTTGTTTATTTTTCCTTGTGCAACCGCCCAAGCCTAGCATAGCCGCGTGCAGACGCCAGCGAAAAAACATACCCGATCAGGTAACACCGGCTGCTGTGAGGACATGCGCAAGATGTAAAGAATATCCAAAAATTCCCTATTTTCTCCACAGGAATTGGAACTAGAATCATCGCTGTCCCGGCACCGACCGCAGTCGGAGAGTGACGGCCTACTTTTATCCTTCTGGAGCGCATCACTTGCCTACACTCGCTGATATCTGGCCCACCTCAGTGCGGCCACCAAACCTTGGTTCCGCTGTCCAACTGGCGGCATTCTTGTTGGGTGCGGTGCTCCCTACAATGGCCTTATGTGCAGAGCCAGGGACTTCACCTGTTCACCAGGCGGCGCCAACGGCAGGCACACTACTTCTGGGCGCCAGGACTGCGCGGGACAACTTCAACGTCACTACCGGGTTTCGCCTTGTCCAGAACACCATCCAGTTGGATGCGCTGTTCGCTAACACAGCAGCACAAAAGGCCTTTATTCTTGATTCCGGGGCACCGATGACCATCGCCTCAACACTGACACAAACACTGGGCCTTAAGCCTCTGGCGAGCGCCGCACTGGCCGGGCCAGAGGGCGGTCACCGTGAGGTGCCCGTGGTTCGTATACCTGAAATCTCGATCGCCGGACTGGCGTTTCAGGACGTGGGCACGGTGGTGGACTGGGTTCAACCGCCCGATGTACTCGCCTGCCTTTCCACTGCAGGACTGATGGGTGCCAGCCTGTTACAGGCAGCAATCTGGCAGATCGACTTCCAGACAAAACAAATCACCATCAGCAGTTCTCTGGATGAATTATCCGGGCTCAAGGATGCCAGCAAAATTCCGTTCAAGCGTTCAGATGCAGCGGGGTCTCCACGGATTGCAGTCGGGGTGAGCAGTTCCGATAATGTTTCCCTGCTGATCGATCTCGGTTTCAACGGCTCTATCGCCATACCTACTGCGCTACTGGAAGCTGCGGGCGACAAGATCGCCGACACCGCGCCCACCGAAATAGGTCAGGCATCTTCAACCGTCTTTGGCAGCGCACCGTCAACCGTTCAAATTGCGCAGGTGCAGGAACTTCGCCTGGGCGGACTGCGACTAAAGAACTTTCCCGTGGTTACCGGTACGTCTGTTTCGGATTTCCATGTCGGGATTGAGTTCCTGCGGCACTTCCGGGTGACGCTCGACTGGGTGAACAATGATCTCTACCTCGAGCTGCGCGAGCCCCAGAGTGCGCTCTATGATGATTTCGCCACCTATGGTTTCGCGCCTCAGGCGCACGACGAGGGGCTGGTTGTCGGTGCGCTCTGGCGCGAAGGGGCGGCTGCGCGAGCAGGGCTCAAACTGGGAGACCAGCTGATCAAGATTGATCACAGGGACACTACGGCACCCGATTTCGAGTCCGTGTGTACCCTGCTTGACGAGATCGGACTCTACGGCTCAAGCGATGCGACTATCTCCGTCACGCTCAAGCGCAACGGTGTGCAAAAAACGGTCGAGGTTGCAAGAACCCCCCTACTCTCTGACAACTGAGCGAGAGTAACGCGTTCGACTCAGTCGCAACGCCAGGTAGCGCAGCCTTTCTGCCCGGGACCGGAGGCAACGCACAGCTCGATTTCTCGAAGATCGTCTGCTGCGCTGTCCTCCAGTAGCTGCTGCATGAGGTAGGATGAAAACTCCTCAACGGTAGCATTGCGGATGGGCAGTACCAGAGTATCGCTGCGCAGGAACAGCATCTGTTCGCCAGCAAAGCTGACACGAAAACAGGCACCCTCCTCGCTCACCGTCTGATAGGGCGAATCACCGGCGAGCAACATATACTCATCCAATGCATCACAGAGCGCGGCCAGCCTGTTTTTATACACGTTGTAATCGGCAGAGAAACCATTGTGGCCCATCGGGGCGACAATTTTGGCCGACACGGAATAGTTATGCCCGTGCAACCGCTCTCGCTCAGTGGCGGAAAAGATCGTGTAATGGGCGGCGGAAAACTTGTGGCTTTCCTTGTCGATATACAGCGTAGTCAATTGTTCCATCACCACAGTTTAACCAAGGCGCACCTTGACGTCACTGCAGAAATCGCGGAGCCTCATAAGCTGTGATACCCATACCGCCCGGCATTAACGCCGCTGCGGCAGACAGGACGTTTTATATGAAAGCAGCCATCATAACCGGTGCCAGTGTCGGCATCGGACGCGCCACCGCCCAGGCCTTCCTAGACGAGGGCTTTAACGTGTTCAATCTGGCCCGACGTGAATGCCCGATCGCAGCCGTGACCAATCTGGCGTGTGATCTGGCAAATGTGCAGGCGATCGCACGCTGCGCAGAAAAGCTGACAGCTACTCTTGCCAACTGCACCGAAGTTGCGCTGGTGCACAACGCCAGCCAGATGCGTAAGGACAGTGCCAACGACTGCGCCAGCGATAGCCTGGAGGCCGTTCTGGCAACCAACGTCATCGCCATAAACAGCCTCAATCAACTGTTGTTACCGGCGATGCCTTCATCCTCCAGCCTGCTCTATGTCGGCTCGACACTGGCCGAAAAAGCGGTGGCCAATTCTTTCAGCTATGTGGTGAGCAAGCACGCGCAGTTGGGCATGATGCGAGCTAGTTGTCAGGACCTGATGGGGAGCGGTATTCATACTGCGATGATCTGCCCCGGATTCACTGACACGGAAATGCTGCGCGCTCATCTGGGAAATGACCCGGAGGTGGCGCAGGCCATCGCGGGCATGAACAGTTTCGCCCGCTTCATCGAGCCGGAGGAAATTGCCGAGCTGATCCGCTGGGCACATCACAACCCGGTGATCAACGGTGCAGTACTGCACGCCAATCTGGGCCAGAAGGAGAGCTGATTCGCGATGTTCGATACCGCGACAAGCACACAAAACAGCAGCGGAGCACTGCGCAGGCGGGCACCCGTGCACGCGGTGCAGGCCGTCATATGATCAACTCCAAACTGCCCGCCATCGGCACCACGATTTTCACCAAAATGTCTGCCCTGGCGTCTGAGTGTCAAGCCCTTAATCTGTCACAGGGCTTTCCCGATTTCGAAGCGCCACAAGCACTGCTGGAGGCGATGGCCAGGCATGTTATGGCTGGGCACAACCAATACGCTCCGATGGCAGGGCTGCCCTGTCTGCGCGAGCAGATTGCCGCCCAGCTGTTGCGACACCTGGGTGTGAGCTGTGACCCTGACAGCGAAATCACCGTGGTTCCAGGCGCCACCGAAGGCATATACTGCGCGGTGATGGCCTGTGTTCGCAGCGGCGATGAGGTGATAGTTCTCGACCCCTGCTACGACAGCTATGAACCTGCCATCGCGCTGGCCGGCGGTCGCGCGATTCATATACCGCTTGAATCAGACAGCTTCGCAGTCGATTGGCAGACCGTGGCAGCGGCCATCACGCCCCGCACCCGGTTGATCATGGTGAATTCGCCACACAACCCCTGTGGTGCAACGCTCTCAGCAGACGATATGCTGCAGCTACAGGCCCTGGTAGAGGAGTACGATCTGCTGGTGGTCAGCGACGAAGTTTACGAACACCTGGTATTCGACGGTCAACAGCATCACAGTGCACTGCAGTTCCAGGCACTGCGCCAACGCAGCTTTGCACTGTTCTCCTTCGGCAAGACTTTCAGCGTCACGGGCTGGAAGACGGGCTACTGCGTTGCGCCGCCGGCCCTGACCGCAGAATTGCGCAAAGTGCACCAGTTCGTCTGTTTTGTCGCCGTGACGCCTGTGCAACTGGCGCTGGCCGACTTCATGGCCGCCGAACCGGATTTCCCGGCCACGCTGGCCGCCTTCTACCAGCGCAAGCGGGACCTCTTCTGCCACGCTCTGCAGGAATCCCGTTTCAAGATCACCCCCAGCGCCGGGACATATTTTCAACTGCTGGACTACAGCGCGATTACCCGCACGCCAGACCGACAACTGGCCGTGGACTGGACGCACCAGCACGGTATCGCATCCATACCCATCTCTGTTTTCTATGAGGAGCCGCACGACCAACACTATCTGCGTTTTTGCTTTGCAAAGACGGATGAAGTGCTGCTGGAGGCGGCAGAGCGACTATGCAAAATTTAGACGTCACCCTGGTGCAGTGTGAACTGGCCTGGGAACAACCCGAGGACAACCGGCGGCAGATTGACGAAATCCTCGCCAACTCGACAGCCGACACAGATCTGGTGGTATTACCAGAGATGTTCACCACCGGGTTCTCCATGAACGCCCTGGCTAATGCAGAAGAGCCAGGCGGTGCAACCGAGGCCTGGATGACAGGCCTGGCGAAGCAGTATGACTGTGCAGTGACGGGCAGTATCGCGGTGCGTGTCGAGCAGGGCGTGTACAACCGCATGCTCTTTGCCACCCCCGATGGCGTGCAGCACTACGACAAGCGTCATCTGTTTCGTATGGCGGGTGAACACAAGCGGTATCAGGCCGGCGAACAGCGTGTGATTGTAAAATGGCGCGACTGGCGCATTCTACTTCAGGTCTGTTATGACCTGCGCTTTCCGGTATTCAGCCGCAACCGCGAGGATTACGACCTCGCGCTCTATGTTGCCAACTGGCCGGCGCCGCGACGCCATCACTGGCGGCAGTTACTGATCGCGCGGGCTATTGAAAACCTGTGTTGCGTGGTTGGTGTGAATCGCATCGGCGCAGATGCCAGAGGCCTTGAATACAGTGGCGACAGCCTGGTGGTCGCGGCCGATGGCAGCCTGCTTGAAGATGCGCTGAACAATAGTGTCGCCACCACCGTTGAGCTCGATGCCGACACTTTACAAAAGTATCGCGAGGGATTTCCCTGTCACTTGGATGCAGATCGCTTCCAATTGGAATGAGTATAACGGCGTTGCGACTTTAGCGGCCTGCAGCGTGCAACAGCCTTGTTCTCACTAACCCGGTTCTCACCAACCCAATGCGTGCTTTACAAAAGGGATTGAAAGCGCGCGCTGCTCGGCCAGGGACGCCTCATCTAAGGTATCCAGCACTGCCAGTAACTGCTCCATCGCACGCGGCGCACGACTAACGATAAAGCTGGCAACTCCCGGAGAGAGAGACAAGCCCCGACGCATCGCACGAAATTGCAGAATGGCGGACTTGTCATCGTCATCCCCCTCCAGCAGTTGGTAGACGATACCCCAGGAGAGGCGCGAACGCAGATCAGCCAGCGCTACCGGCAGTGCGCGCGGCGGCGCATCGGCAGCCAGCAACAGGCGGCTGCCGCGTTGCTGGGCGCTGTTATAGAGATTAAACAATGCCATCTCCCAATCGGGATCGCCCAGCACCGTATGAATATCGTCCAGGCACACGCGATCCAGGCGCTCCACCCCCTGCAATACCTCCGACGGCGGATATTCGCGCAACTGCGCTAACGGCAGATATAACGTCTCTGCCCCTGCCACATGGCAGCACGCCTGTAGCAAATGCGATTTTCCAGTACCGGGAGGGCCGTACAAATAGATAACGGCTTCGCCGTCTGGCTGCATCTGCAATTGCAGCGCATCCAGCAACGGCTGCGCTTGTGGTAGCGCCAGAAAATTATCCATCGTGGCATCATCGCGCAAGTGCACGGCCAGCGAGAGTTGGCGCTGACGGGGAGCCACTGTGGTTTTAGACCTGGACTCTATCACCGCCACTGATAATTCAGTTGTGTGTCATCGCCCAGTGTGGGGATGGCGGTGAGACGGTCGTTCAGCTCAATGATACTGGCCAGGCGCGCGGCATCGGTTTTAGCCAGCAAACGAAATTCAACGCGCTCGCCCTGCACCACTTCCAGATTGGCGTATTCAACCAGTTCCAGTCTTTCCAGCCAGTTGGCGATAGCAGCGTAATCGCTGTAGTTAGAAATGCCGGTGATGGTGAGCCGTAAGCCGCCATCTGTACTGGTGGTTGGAGCAACGGCATAACGCGACGCCATGTCTGCGGCAACAATATTCACGCCGCTATCCAGAAATGCTTTTAAATCGGGCACGGTCACTGAGCGGTTGATGCGCTCATCGTCACGAAAGTAACTCCAGTCTCCCACCGATTTACCATCGGTAGTCACTGCCAGACGCCCCGCCACCACTTCCTGCGCATTGTATCTGGCCGAGGCCCGCTGTATGGAATCTGCATCCAGTGACCAGACGTCGGCAGTACTGACAGTTGCGGTATCGGCGAGATCAAAAATCGGGATCTGCACCGGTACACCCCGACGCAAAAACTCCTCTACCACCAACTGGGCCTCTTCCGGTGCCGTTTCCTCGTTGATGAAGTGCCTGCCCTGCTCATCTTCGACCACTATCCAGGCAAGTACCGCAGGACGATTGGCCGACCACAACGGCGCACCGGACTCTGTCACGAGATCGGTGATATATCTGCCATCGAACTCAAAGCGCAGCGACAGCGCAGG
The DNA here is from genome assembly GCA_902705825.1 of Halioglobus japonicus. Lineage (GTDB taxonomy): Bacteria > Pseudomonadota > Gammaproteobacteria > Pseudomonadales > Halieaceae > Marimicrobium. Next base: position 341,553 of record CACSIL010000051.1, read on the forward strand.
GGCTGGCGGTGTGCCGCGCACGTAAGAGTATTGTTGAACGTGGCTGCGAGCATCCTTCAGCGCGGCCGCGATACCGGGGTACTGCAGTACCCGTTTGGAACCTGAAACCTTCACCAGCACGTCTGCCATCGCCTCTTTTGAGGCTGATTCCAGTGCTTTGGAGCTCTGTTCAGACACAGGCACACTCGCCGCGTAAAGATCGGCGACCACTTCGGCCAGGGCGCTCTGCGCTGAAGTCAGGGCCAGCCATGCCCACAGACCTGTCAACAACGACACCACGCTCGCTTTTTTCACAGCCTTCTCCCACAGGGTTTGACAAGCGCGCATTGTAGCAGCACTGGGCGCAACTGCGCATAGTCAGTAAACAGGCTCTGGGCTAAATTGAGAGTGCGCTTGTCCCGCATGCACGATAAAATACCTGCCCTCAACCCCCACCAAATATTGACTGGACTCCACGCAATGAGCGATGACAACGGCAAAACTTCCCTGAGCTACAAAGATGCAGGCGTGAATATTGACGCCGGCAATGCACTGATCGAACGGATCAAGGGTGTTTCCGGCCGTACAACACGACCCGAGGTATTGGGCGGACTAGGCGGATTCGGCGCGCTCTGTGAGATTCCCGCTGGTTATACCCAGCCGGTTCTGGTCTCTGGTACCGACGGTGTCGGCACCAAACTACGCCTGGCCATGGACATGGGTATCCACGACACCATTGGCATCGATCTGGTCGCCATGTGTGTGAACGATCTGGTGGTGGCTGGAGCAGAACCCCTGTTCTTCCTCGACTACTACGCTACCGGCGCACTCAACGTCGATACCGCCGCTGATGTGGTCGCCGGAATTGGCGCAGGCTGCGAACTCGCCGGCTGCGCATTGGTCGGCGGCGAAACGGCCGAAATGCCCGGCATGTATCACGGCGAGGACTACGATCTGGCCGGGTTCTGCGTCGGCGTGGTGGAAAAATCCAAGATTATCGATGGCAGCACTGTCGTCGCCGGCGATGTATTGCTCGGTATCGCCAGCAGCGGCCCCCACTCCAATGGCTACTCACTGATTCGCAAGATTCTCGAGGTGAATGTGGCCGATCTGCAACAACCTTTGGGCGACACAACACTTGGACAGGCACTGCTGACGCCTACCACGATATACGTGAAGGCACTGCTGTCCCTGTTTAGCGAAGTGAAAGTGAAGGCCCTGTCTCATATCACCGGCGGTGGTTTGCTGGAAAACCTGCCGCGTGTTCTGCCGGCAGACTGCAATGCCCAGATCGACACCACCAGCTGGCAGTGGCCGGCCATCTTCGAGTGGCTGCAAAGCTACGGCAATGTCGAAACCACCGAGATGTACCGCACCTTTAACTGCGGTGTGGGTATGGTGTTGTGCCTGGCACCCGAGGACGCCGCTAAAGCGCTGGACTTGCTAAGCAAAGAAGGGCATCAGGCCTGGGAAATCGGCCGTATCACAGCCGGCGACAACAAGGTTGATCTGCTGCCGTGAGCGCACCATCGCTCCCCCGCCTGGCCGTATTAATCTCCGGCCGCGGCACCAACCTGCAAGCGTTTATCGACGCCTGCGACAACGGCACGCTGCCCGCGCGCATCAGTCTGGTCATCAGCAATAATCCCGACGCGGCCGGCCTGCAGCGGGCTGAAGTCGCCGGGATTACGGCAAAATGTATCAACCACCGCGATTTCACCAGCCGTGAAGCATTCGACGAGGCACTGGTGCAGGAACTGCGCGCCCACGCCGTCGATCTGGTAATACTGGCGGGCTTCATGCGCATCCTGACACCCGTACTGATCGAGCCCTTCCTCGGGCGGTTGTTGAATATACATCCCTCGCTACTGCCCAGGTATCCGGGGCTGAACACGCATCAACGCGCGTTGGATGCAGGCGATACCGAAGCGGGCGCCACCGTACACTTTGTCACCCAGGAACTGGACGGTGGCCCGCCTATCATCCAGGCGCGGGTGCCCATCCAGCCCGGTGATACAGCTGACAGCCTCGCCGAGCGTGTGGCAATTCAGGAACACATGATCTATCCGATCGCAGCGCGCTGGTTTGTAGAGGGAAGATTGAGGCTGTCCGAGCACAGGGCGCTACTCGATGGCGAGCCCATCCCGGCGACGGGCATCAGGCCTTGGGCAGTGTGACGCCGCGCTGACCCTGATATTTTCCACCGCGATCCTTGTAACTGACTTCACAGACCTCGTCGGATTCAAAGAACAGCATCTGGGCAACGCCTTCATTGGCATAGATTTTTGCCGGCAAGGTTGTTGTGTTGGAGAACTCCAGCGTGACATGCCCCTCCCACTCCGGCTCCAGCGGTGTAACATTCACAATGATACCGCAGCGCGCGTAGGTGGACTTACCCAGGCAGATGGTCAGCACATTGCGCGGGATACGAAAATATTCCACCGTACTGGCCAGTGCAAACGAGTTCGGCGGGATAACGCAGACATCGCTGACAACATCGACAAAGCTGCCCTCGTCGAACCCCTTGGGGTCCACGGTCGCCGAATTGATATTGGTAAACACCTTGAATTCACGGGAACAGCGCACGTCGTAGCCGTAACTTGATGTGCCGTAAGAAATAAGCCGCTCGCCGCCATTGGAGCGCACCTGGCCCGCCTCAAACGGCTCGATCATACCGTGCTCGGTAGCCATTTCCCGAATCCATCTATCTGCTTTGATACTCACGCGTCGGTCACCTTAATTGAAATCAGCTCGATTCAGTCATCAGAAATTTTTATCTCGGGAAACTGTTTTACAACACTGTCGCCCTGCGCAGTCAATGCACCAATCACTGCCACCGCCGCATCCAGATAGATTCGTGTAACGTCTGAATCAGGTTCACTCACCACTGCGGGAGTACCTGCATCCGTCTGTTCCCGTATCGAAAGCTTCAGCGGCAAGCTGGCCAGCAGTGGCACGCCATAATCTGCGGCGATCCGGTCGCCCCCGTGTTCGCCAAAAATATGTTCGCTGTGCCCGCATTCGCTGCAGATGTGCACCGCCATATTTTCAATCACACCCAGCACAGGTACATCGACCTTGCGAAACATCTCGATACCTTTGCGCGCATCCAGCAGTGCGATGTCCTGTGGCGTGGTGACAATCACTGCGCCCGATACCTTGGCTTTCTGCGACAGGGTAAGCTGAATATCACCCGTACCCGGCGGCATATCGATCACCAGGTAGTCGAGCTCACCCCACAGGGTTTGTTCCAGCATTTGTGCGAGCGCACCGCCGGCCATAGGTCCGCGCCACACCATGGGCGTGCGGTCATTGACCAGATAACCCATGGACATGGTTTTAAGACCGTACGCCTGAACTGGCAACAGATATTGACCACCCTGTTGCTCAGGGCGTGTATCGGCCGGAAGCCCCAGCATCAACTGCTGGCTGGGCCCATAAATATCTGCATCCAGCAGACCGACGCTGGCGCCCTGCGCCTTCAGTGCAAGCGCAAGATTTACAGCCGTGGTGGACTTGCCCACACCGCCCTTGCCGGAAGCGACTGCGATGATATGTTTGATCTGATTCATGTGTACCTGCGATGCGCATAGGCCCTGGACCGGAAGTCGGGCCGGTATTTTCCCGGCCCGCTAGTATAGGGATATGGCAGCGATACAACAATGCGCGAGCGCTGTGTCGGCGATGCGGCCAGAAAAGAGCTCCCTGACCGCCAGAGACTTACTACTGCGTGATCACCGCGATATTGAAGAAGCTGGTTGTACCACTGACCTCGTTACCGAGTATCAACATGGGACTTCCCGTGGGGCTATCCTGTGCGGGCACCACTTTGATGGATTCTGGGCCCAGATCACCGACCAGCGCGAGATCGTCCTCGACATCATCCACAGTAAAGTCGCGGGTGTTAATGTACTGAACAAACTCGGATGCTTCCGGCGTGGTGATGTTGTACACCATAATTCCACCGACCCGTTCCAGACCGATAAAGGCATAAGTGCGGCCCTCGATCACTGCAATTTCAATTGCCTCCGGCTCTGGTCCTTTATCGTCGGAGCGGTCATCGCCTTCATTGTCATCGTTGCTGGCATTAAAGCTCTCACCCAGACGATTGGCGGTAATCACCTCGAAATCGCTGCCAGAATCGAACACTGGCTGGCCTGTCTGCGTATTCCAGATAGTGAATGAGCGCGCACCGTAGGCGTACAGAGCTTCATAGGTACAATCCGCTTCGGGCTGACCGGTAGTGGCCAACGAGGCGCAGGTACCGGTGGTACCCAGGTTCGCAATCACCTTCAAACGACCCAGTTTCTCATCGTCTTCAAAATCCGCGCCTGCCAGTGCGATCAGATCAGGATCAAAGCTCGCACCATTGTCTGTAATATCCTTAATACGCACTTCATCCAGGTAGTGGAAGCAATCGCCGTCATCGAAGTCGAAGCCACCCTGAGCGGTGCAATCACCGGAACTTTCAGCATCGGTGAGGTATTCACGGCCATCGCCTTCGTTGGCCGTAACGACATAGGTCACACCATCGAATTCAAAGGCATCGGCACTGTCGGGCATGTACGCACCAAACACCGGCACATTGCGAATATTCACGCCATTGTCGCGGTTGCTGGGATCCATTTCGTTGCCGGGAATTGAATAGTCCTTGTAACCCAGGCCCATGACTTTCTCGATGCTGTTAGTGGTGATATCCACCACTGCAAAGGCGTTGTTCTCCTGCAATGTAACCCAGGCTGTGCGGCTGTCAGCAGAGACAGCAATGTATTCCGGCTCAATATCCTGAGCGACCGATGCGGCTTTCGAGGAGATACGCACAGGCCCGGTTAATCCGCCACCGTTGAAGGCGGTAAAGTCAAGCTGCGTCACGTTGGCCGCAGTGACACTGGCAACGCCCGCAGAGACATCGACAATGGTGATGGAGCCCAGAGGGTCCACAGAGTAGTCACCATTGGGCTCGCCCTCGTTGGCCGCCAGCACCGTGTTTCCATCGGGTGTGAACGTCACCATATCGGGCAGTGCACCGGCTTCCACAGCGCTGAGGAAGGTGCCATCGGTTTGATAGAACGCGATGTAGCCGTTGGCTTGCTTGTTATCGGCCTCGATTGCGACAGCCAGTGAACCATTGCTGACCGCAACGCTGTTGGCCGCGCCGAGGTCGCTGGCATTCATGCCTAACGCAGCGGCAACATCTGCAGCCACATCCAGCGTCATGGCCAATGTTGGCGAGGAAGGCGCTGACGCATCGACAACATCGATGTGACCCGAATTGGCATTGACAACAAACGTCATACGGGTCGCAGGATCATAGTCCACTATTTCAGCGGCTGACTCATCGAACACGCCAGTTTCATACCGTCCCATCAAGGACAGTGATATCGTCGTCGGCGTTGCATCGCTGCCGCCTGCGCCATCAGAGCCTGCCGGACCAGCCGGACCCGCAGGGCCAGTTGCCCCGGCAGGTCCCGCAGGCCCCTCATCGCCATCGTCGCTGTTACAGCCCAATAGCACCAGTGGCAGGCTGACAGCCGACAGCACAAGCATTTTTTTCCAATTCATCGATTCACTCCGCGTTAAGGTCTTTGTATTGAGGTATGCAGCCGCACAAGGTAGTCGCTGCGAATGAACATCTGGTGAATGTACGATGAAGGAAAAATGAAGGATTTCGCGCCAAAACGGTGTTTGATGATGGCCCGATGACAAACAGATGACAGCTTCTGACACGATGCGCTCCGGCTGAATTGGCCCCATTTTCACTATTGAACACAGCTCATCAGCCGAACGGGCACAGACAACGCTATCCTGCGGGTGAAACACGCCAACAAAAACGCTATAGTAACGCCCCTTTTTTCGGACACAGACAAACACCATGCCCGCATCGGCCCAACGCAAAATTCTGGTAACCAGCGCATTACCCTATGCCAATGGTTCCCTGCACCTGGGACACCTGCTCGAACAGGTGCAAACCGATATCTGGGTGCGCTTTCAGAAATCGCGCGGCCACCATTGCCTCTATGTCTGTGCCGACGATGCCCACGGCACGGCGATCATGCTGACGGCGGAGAAACTCGGCATCACCCCGGAGCAACAGATAGAAAACATCAAGCGGGAACACATGCGCGACAGCGCGGGTTTTCTGATTGGCTTTGATAATTTTCATACCACGCACAGTGAAGAGAATCGTTTCTGGAGTGAAACGATCTACCAGCGCCTCAAGGACAATGACCACATTGCCTCACGCGCTATCACTCAAGCCTTTGATCCCGAAAAGCAGCTGTTTCTCGCAGACCGTTTCATCAAGGGCACCTGCCCGCGCTGTAAAACAGCTGATCAGTATGGCGACAACTGCGAAGCCTGCGGCGCGACGTACAGCCCCACAGACCTGATCGACCCCGTATCGGCGATTTCCGGGGCAAAACCAATCGAGAAAGAATCCATCCATTTCTTTTTTAAGCTGCCCGAGTTTGAGGGCATGCTCAAAGAGTGGCTGGCCTCGGATACCTTGCAGCCGCAGGTGGCGAATAAATTGCGCGAGTGGACTGACGCCGGATTGCAGGAATGGGATATCAGCCGCGACGCTCCCTATTTCGGCTTTGAGATACCCGGTGAACCCGGCAAGTATTTCTACGTTTGGCTGGATGCGCCTATTGGCTATATCGCCAGCTTCCAGAACTACTGTGATCGCACTGGACACCCGTTTGACGAATACTGGCAGCGCGGCGGTGATACCGAGTTGTACCATTTTATCGGCAAGGACATCATCAATTTTCACGGCCTGTTCTGGCCGGCCATGCTGCAATCAGCCGGTCTGCGCGCGCCGTCTGCGATCTACGCACACGGCTTCCTCACGGTTAACGGCACCAAGATGAGCAAGAGCCGCGGCACCTTCATCAAGGCCAGCACCTACCTGGAACACCTCGATGCGCAGTACCTGCGGTATTACTTTGCTGCCAAGCTCAGTGGTTCAGTCGATGACATCGATCTCAACCTGGAAGACTTCGTACAGCGGGTTAACTCCGATGTGGTAGGCAAAGTGGTCAATATCGCCAGTCGCTGCGCCGGCTTTCTGCGCAACAAATTTGACAACACACTGTCCGACCGCTGCTCTGAAGCGACGATGGTCGAGTCCTTTATCGAAGCTGGCGAAGCCATCGCGCAACTGTACGAACAGCGCGAATTCAACAAGGCGATCCGAGAGATCATCGCTCTGGCGGACCGCGCCAACCAGTATATTGACGAGAAAAAGCCCTGGGCACTGGCCAAACAAGAGGGCGCCGCACAGGAAGTTCACGATGTCTGCAGTGTGGGGATCAACCTGTTCCGCGTACTGATGACCTATCTCAAGCCGGTGCTGCCGGCCATGGCGGAAAAATCTGAGGCATTCCTGCAGTGCTCACTGGACTGGACAGCACTGCAATCGCCTCTGGTGGCCCATGCCCTGGCTGAATTTCAACCACTGCTGACGCGCATCGATCCGAAGCAGGTGGCGGCAATGATCGAGGCGAGCAAGGAAACACAGGCCGAAGCTGCCCCGCCGGCGGAAAAGACCAAAACCAAAACCAAAAAGGCGAAACCTGCTGCCGCCACAGCTCCGGCAGATACCATCGAATTCGATGACTTCGCCAAAATTGACCTGCGGATTGCCGAAATCGTCGCGGCGGAAGACGTAGAGGGAGCCGACAAATTGTTGCGCCTGACACTGAACCTGGGCGAGCACGGCGACCAGAAACAGGTGTTTGCCGGTATTAAATCCGCCTATCAGCCGGAAGCGCTGGTGGGAAAACTGACCGTGATGGTGGCCAACCTGGCACCACGAAAAATGCGCTTCGGGGTGTCTGAGGGCATGGTGCTGGCGGCCGGCCCCGGCGACGAGGAAATATTCCTGCTGGAGCCACACGCGGGAGCGAAGCCAGGAATGCAGGTAAAATAGGCGGCAGGTTTTTTTACAGACTAATGGGTATTAGTTCGCAAATTCAGACTGCGCAAATTTCCTGTAAACGCTAGAATAGGCAAATTGAAAAAAAGAGCACCGTGGTCGACAACGGTGCCTGTAGAGAGCACAACAATGTTGGCAGACTATTCCATATTGTTGGTCAGTGCGATACTGGTCAACAATTTCGTACTGGTACAGTTCCTGGGGCTGTGCCCGTTTATGGGCGTGTCCAACAAACTCGAGGCCGCTATGGGCATGTCCATGGCGACCACGTTCGTACTGACCCTGGCCTCGGCCTGCAGTAACCTGACATACCATTTTCTGCTCCTGCCGCTGGGCCTGGGCTATCTGAAAACCATCGCATTCATCTTGGTTATCGCGGTGGTGGTGCAATTTACTGAAATGGTAATGCGCAAAACCAGCCCATTGTTACACCGCGTGCTGGGCGTCTACCTCCCCCTAATCACCACAAACTGCGCCGTTCTGGGTGTCGCCCTGCTGAATATCAGCAAGGATCACAGTTTTCTGCAGGCCCTGTTCTATGGTTTTGGCGCCGGCGCCGGCTTTTCGCTGGTTCTGGTACTGTTCGCTGCCATGCGGGAGCGCCTGACAGTGGCAGATGTGCCAATGCCGTTCAAAGGTGCTGCAGTCGGGATGATTACCGCCGGTTTGATGTCGCTGGCCTTCATGGGTTTTGCGGGACTGGTATAAACGCTTGTGATTGCTTTTCTCGCTCAGTATCCACTGCTCGCCGCCCTGCTCGCCCTGGTAGGGCTGGCCGCTGTGTTTGGTGCTCTCTTAGGTTTTGCTGCCGTGCGGTTCAAGGCCGAGGGCAACCCGATTGCCGATGAGATCAACAATATTCTTCCCCAGACCCAGTGCGGTCAGTGTGGTTACCCAGGCTGCCGGCCCTATGCCGAAGCGATTGCCAACGGCGAGGACATCAACAAATGTCCACCCGGCGGGGAAGCTGGCATCCAGGCCCTGGCGGACCTGTTGGACGTTGAACCACTGCCGCTGGACTCGGAACACGGCGAAGTCGCCGCTGCACCATCGGTCGCCTTTATTCGCGAGGCGGAATGTATCGGGTGTACCAAATGTATACAGGCCTGCCCGGTCGACGCCATTCTCGGTGCGGCCAAGCAGATGCACACTGTCATCAGCAGTGAGTGCACCGGCTGTGATCTGTGTGTGGAACCCTGCCCTGTCGACTGTATCGATATGATCCCCCCACATGAAACCCTACAGACTTGGCACTGGAATTTGCCTGACCCGGTGAGCCGGAGTGTGAACGTAATCGCTACTGATGCGCCCCGGGACGAGCCACCTCGGGATCGCGTAGCATGAGAAAGACATTCACCTTCCACGGCGGTATTCACCCACCGGAGAACAAGCACCAGTCGGTACGCACACCGATTGCCGATGCCGGTATTCCGCCTGAGTTGATCATCCCGCTATCCCAGCACATCGGCGCACCCGCCGGCGTGGTGGTGGAGATTGGGCAACACGTGCTCAAGGGCCAGATGATTGCTGAGGCACAGGGCTTCGTCAGTGTGCCCAAGCATGCGCCGACGTCGGGTACGATTCACGCCATAGAGGACCGGCTTATTGCCCATCCCTCCGGCCATCTCGCTCCGTGCATTGTCATCGTACCCGATGGCAAGGACGAATGGATTGAATGCAAGGGTACACCGCACTATGAGACGGTGGACAAGGTAAAACTGATTGGGCTTATCCGCGATGCCGGCGTGGCTGGTATGGGCGGCGCGGGCTTCCCCAGTTCGGTCAAACTGTCGGTTAAAGCCGGTACCCATATTGAAACCCTGATCATCAATGGCACCGAGTGTGAGCCCTATATCACAGCCGATGACGCCCTGATGCGCGAGCGCGCGGAGCAGATTATTGAGGGCGCTAAAATTCTGCGCTATATCATTGGCCCGCAGGAAACACTGATCGGCGTTGAAGACAATAAGCCTGAAGGTATAGCCGCACTGCGCGCTGCAGCGCAGGGCACCGGCATTGAGGTGGTTGATTTTCCCACCAAGTATCCGTCGGGCGGTGAAAAACAGCTGATAGAAATCCTCACCGGCAAGCAGGTACCCAGTGGCGGCCTGCCCTCACAAGTGGGCGTGGTCTGCCAAAATATCGGCAGTACTGTGGCGATTTATGAAGCCGTGGTGCACGGCCGGCCACTGATCTCCAGGGTGACCACGGTTACCGGCAACGCTGTGCGCGAACCACAAAACTTCCAGGTACTGCTTGGCACCCCCATGCGCTACCTGCTGGAAAAAGCCGGTTATCAGCCTGAGAAAAACCGGCGAATGATTATGGGGGGGCCGATGATGGGATTCACAGTCCCGGATATCGACGTCCCCATAGTGAAAACCACCAACTGCCTGCTCGCGCCCACCGAAGCCGAATTGCCCACGCCACCACCGGCACAGGCCTGTATCCGTTGCGGCATGTGCGCTGAAGCCTGTCCGGCAAGCCTGCTGCCGCAGCAGTTATTCTGGTTCGCCCAGGGCAAGGAATTCGAGAAACTGGAAGAGCATAACCTGTTCGATTGTATCGAGTGCGGCGCCTGCTCTTATGCCTGCCCCAGCAATATTCCGCTGGTGCAGTATTACCGGGCTTCGAAAGCAGAAATACTGCAGCAGCGCCGCGATCATGAAAAGGCGGAGGCTTCACGCATTCGTTTTGAGTCACGCCAGCAGCGCTTGGAGCAGGCCGAAGCTGAGAAAGAAGCCAAGCGCGCCGCACGTAAGAAAGCCGCCGAGCAACGCGCCCAGTCCGCTGGCACCGACACCGGAGAAGATCCGATACAGGCCGCCATTGCACGCGCCCAGGCGAAGAAAGCCGCCCAACAGGGCGCAGGTGATGAGCAAAGTGAGCTTGAAAAGCTTGAAAAAACCGTTGTCTCCGCGCAGAAACGCCTGGATACCGCGACGACCAAACTGGAACAAGCCAAGGCTGAGGGCAGCGATTTTGTAGAGGCCCTGCAAACCGGCGTAGAAAAGACACGTACAAAACTGGCCGCGGCCGAGCAAGCGCTTACCGCGTATCAGCAATCGCACAATCAGGCGGCTGCCGAACAGGACGCCCCCCCTGTAGACGCAGCCAAGGCAGCCATAGAAAAGGCCATGGCTAAACGCCAGGCAGAGGCTGCAATGAGCCCGCTGGAGAAAGCGCAGTCCGACCTCGCAAAACTGCAGCAGCGTTTGCAAAAAACAGAAGAGAAACTGGCCCAGAGCAAAGCCAATGGCGACGAGGAGAAAGTTATCGTAGCGTTGGAATCAACCGTGGTGCGCCTGAGCGAAAAAATCAGCGCCACCCAGCAAACACTGCAAGCGGCAGAGGACGCCTGATATGGCCTTGATGCGTCTCACCTCGCCCCACGCGCACGGGCCCATGAGCACACAGCGTGTTATGCAGTACGTGCTGCTGGCTACCGTGCCGGGCATTATCGTGCTCACCCATTTTTTCGGCTTTGGCACTCTGGTCAATATTCTCTGGGGCTGCGTTGTAGCGATAGCCTGTGAATCGTTTGCGCTTAAGCTCAGAGGACGTCCGCTGGGCTTTTACCTGAAGGACTGCAGCGCACTGGTCACTGCGTTTTTGTTGTGTATCGCGCTGCCGCCCTACTCGCCCTGGTGGCTGATCGCTGTTGGTATCGCCAGCTCTATTCTGCTGGCCAAGCAACTCTACGGTGGCCTCGGCTACAACCCGTTCAACCCCGCCATGGCCGGGTACGTGATCCTGCTGATTTCCTTCCCGGTACAAATGACGACCTGGGCGCCACCGCTGGGCGCAGGCGGCGAAGTGCCCGGCCTGTGGCAGGCGTTACAAGCCTGTTTTACGCCCGGCCAGTATGACGCGGTGACCATGGCGACGCCGCTGGATGTGTTGAAACAGAACAACAGCCTGTTGATAGAGGACTTATGGCAACAAAACCCACAATTTGGCACCTTTGCTGGCCTCGGCTGGGAGTGGGCTAATGTCGCCTTTCTGGCGGGCGGGGCCTGGTTGCTCTACCAGCGGATATTTACCTGGCATGCCCCGGTAGCCATGCTGGCCAGCCTCAGCCTGCTCGCCGCCATTTTTTATGACGGCGGCAGTTCTGCCAGCGGTGGTTCGCCGCTGTTCCACCTGTTCAGCGGTGCAACGATGTTTGGCGCCTTCTTTATCGTAACGGACCCAGTCACCTCCGCCGTCTCACTGCGCGGCCGCCTGATCTATGGCGCGCTCATCGGCGTTCTGGTTTATCTGATACGAGTGCGGGGCAACTACCCCGATGCCGTTGCCTTTGCGGTGTTGATCATGAATTTTGCCGCGCCGTTTATCGACTACTATACCCAGCCGCGCACTTATGGACACAGCGACAAACGGGGAGAGAAGTAACATGCTCGGCCAGTCCATAACACGCAACAGTCTCCTGCTGGCGCTCTTTGCCGTTTGTACCACTGCGCTGATTGCCGGTACCTACCTGCTGACCAAGGATGATATCGCGCAGCAAAAACGCCTGGCGGAAGAGAAGGCGCTGCTGGAAATCATCCCACGAAGCCGCCACGATAATTCTATGCTGGACGACACCATCCCAGTTGGCCCAGAGGATGCGGGGCTGGGCCTGCATGAGGACAAGCGAATTTATATCGCTCGCCAGAATGATGAAGTCATTGCTGCTATTATTCCTGTGATCGCACCCGATGGATACACCGGCGAGATTGAGTTGATTGTCGGCGTAAATGCCGATGGCACCATTGCCGGCGTACGTGCCCTGACACACAGGGAAACGCCGGGGCTGGGTGACAAGGTCGACGCCAAGAAATCCGATTGGATACTGGATTTTGCCGGCCGGTCTCTGCGCAATCCGACGCTGCAAGGCTGGGCAGTTAAAAAAGACAAAGGTGTTTTCGATCAGTTTACCGGCGCCACGATTACACCGCGTGCGGTTGTCGCGGCTACCCTGCGCGCCTTACAATTCGCCCAGGCAAATAGACAGACCCTGTTCGAAGAACCGGACCCTGCATCCACTGGAGAAGATTAAGAATGGCAGAAGTCAGCTATAAAGACCTCTCGCTTAACGGCCTGTGGAAGAACAACCCCGCTATTGTGCAACTGCTGGGACTGTGCCCCTTGCTGGCTGTCACTGGCACGGTGGTTAATGCGATCGGGCTGGGGTTAGCTACTACTATGGTGCTTATCACGTCCAACACGGCAGTGTCACTGATTCGCAACATTGTCTCCGACGCGATACGCCTGCCCGCTTTTGTGATGATTATTGCCGCGGCCGTTACCTGCATTGAGTTGTTGATGCAGGCCTACACCTACGAGCTGTACGAGATTCTGGGTATATTCTTGCCCCTGATTACCACCAACTGTGTGATTCTGGGCCGCGCCGACGGCTTCGCCGCCAAAAATGCGCTGGGCCCCTCGGCCTATGACGGCTTTATTATGGGAATGGGCTTTGCCGCAGTATTGGTACTGCTGGGTGCACTGCGCGAACTGACCGGTACCGGTGCGTTGTTTGCCAATATGGATCTGCTGTTCGGCCCGAGCGCAGCCGATTGGAAAATCGAGTTCTTCGACAATTATCAACCGTTCCTGCTGGCCATTCTGCCGCCGGGCGCTTTTATCTTCACCGGCCTGATTATCGCAGTGAAGAACATCATCGATGACCAGATCAAAAAACGTGAAGCAGCGTTGAAAGCCAAACCCGTGAAGGGCGCGAAACGTGTTCGCGTCACCGGCACCGTGTCTTAGGCCTTTTCCCCGGTCAATACCATCAGGGTATCCAGCAGTTCATCCACGGCCGCATCATCCATGCCGTGGTTGTCCTCATCACAGCTGTAGGTAATGAATAACAGCAGCGCGCCGTTAAACACATACCACTCGCGCACCCCTGTCTCCTCTTCAATATAGCGGCAGTGCACGCCACTGAAATCCCCCAGAGTAACCGGCTGCCAGTCCAGCGGCTGCTCAGATTCCTGCTGTGCTATATCGTGGACCGTTTGCGTGTCAAACTCGCCTTCTTCTTTTTGCAGCGTACTGATTTCGATACAACCGACGTCATCCCGATCGCCCACCAGAATACTGTCTTCTTCCGAATCCGCCCACCATTCAGGCGGTATTGCCATGCTCCACCACTCGGTTTCAAGCACATTCATTCGCAGTTCCTTTTAACGATTTGGACATCAACAGAGCATCCTCGCGCGTGTCTCCACAAGGGTAATAATTTTTGCGTACGCCATCCAGTGTGAAGCCACTTGCAGTGTACAAAACCCTGGCAGCGGTATTGCTTTCACGGACTTCCAGCAGACAGCGCAGTGCGCCCTCGCTCTGCGCGCGGGCCAGAGCCGCAAGCAAAAGTGCCCGTCCCAGCCCCCTGCGCTGCCGCTGAGGATCTACCGCAATACTCAGCAGAGTGGCCTCATCCAGTACCAGGGACACCACCGCAAACCCGACAACAACGGCTTTTTCCTCTGCCACCAGCGCCCATGACAGATTCCCCTCACTCGCAGTGCACGCCGCCGCAAACTGCGCCTCGCTCCAGGGGTGAATATTGACGCTGGCATCGATTGCCGCCAGCGTCTGGGCATCGGCCGCTGCAGCAGGCCTGAATGTGTGCGTCACGGCGCCTTGAGCAATGGCTGTAGATCGTGCCATACCTGTTTCTTGAGTGTGGGGTTGGCGAGTATTTCCGCGCTACTGACAGTGCTGACTGCAGCAATATCCAGCTGCGACGGCGCCAGGCGCTTCGCGGCAGACTCCCCGAGCAGAACCAGTCCACGGCACTTGCGTTGCTCTAAGCGGCGACTGACAAACGCCGCCACACTGGCGCGCGCGGCATCCTCGCCCTGATCCAGCTGGCGATTATTGTGAAGAGGCCAGTCAAACTGTGCCGTCTCAGGTTTCGCGACCGGGGTACCTGCGCCGGAAGAAAGCGCGAGCGCGTGAGCCATGGCCTGCACCAGATGTACCTGCTCTGTGGTCAGCGGCATACCGTGGAGCTCTTCCAGCCACAACCACCCCCCCGCAACAATGGCGCTCAGGCTGAATCGCGGCACCGCTTCGCCAATCGGGGCTACTTCGGGTGGGGGTTCAATTTCAGCATTCTTTTTACGTGTGCCAAAATCGAAATCCGGTCGAGTGAACCCCTCCGGCTGCTGCCCTGACACAGACTCAGTGAGATCGGGTGTATCCACATGTGCCCCGGCGGCAGATGCCTCGATGGCAACCGGGACAATCGCCAAACGCCGGGTAACTGCAGCACCGGGCAACTGGGTGCGCGACACATAGCTGTCGATTTCCAGTGCTTCCAGGTAGGCCATGCGCCGCAGTTCATTCATTCATATTCTCAACTGATACGGGTGTTTATCCGGATGAAAGTCTAACAGCATTTCAGACGCTGCTATAGGAAACGCCAGCCGTGTCGATTAAAAAACCGTACCCCGGAGCGGATAAAATATTGCCGGTGACGATGGCCCTTACTGGCCGCATAGCCGCCGTGGTGCACAATGCGCATAGTTGGGTCAAAAACCAGCCGCCCTTGCGTTGCAAGTCGCAGCGACAGATCAAAATCTTCAAAATAGAGGAAAAAATCCTCATTGAAACCGCCGACAGCCCGCAGCGCCGCGGTGCGCATCAACATAAAGCAGCCACTGGCGATCTCCACCTCGGCGGCCGTATCACCGCTGCACAGATCGCGCATTTCGTAGCTCGCCAAGCGGCGCTGAAACAGGCGGCGCACAAAACCGGGGGCAAAACCGCGCAACAGCAGCACCAGCGCGGTTGGATAGCGCTTGCACAAAAACTCCTGTTCTCCATGACTGCCAATTACGCCGGGGCTAAGCAGCGCTATATCGCTAGACTGGCACAACGCTGTCAGACCCACATGCAGCGTATCGCGCTGCAATTCCACATCCGGATTGAGGACAAGGTGAAAATCAGTGGCCAGGCCCGGTATTACCGTATTGTGACCATGCCCAAAGCCAAAATTAGTGGATTGCGGGGAATATTGGACATCAAACCACTCACCCCCTGCCCAGCGGTCAAGTTGCGCTTGCAGCGCATCCCTATAGGCCGTGCCTGAAGCATTATCGATCAACCAGACTGTCACCTGCCCCAGACTACCCGCATCACGCGCATGTTGAGCAGAGCTCCGCAGACTATCAACAGTACTGCACACCAGCTCCAGCGGGCTGTTATAGAGCACAATGGACACGGAGAGATTGGTCTTGGGATGGATACTGTCGATCATCGCGCAGATGGTAACAGCTAGCCGCCGCCACGCAATACGGTTGTGCCCTCGACAATCAGACACCGGTTCAAACTGGAGACTTTCTTCATTTCATATAACCATTTGGAATGTAAGCAGGTACGGTCTCGCACCCTCGCATGAAACTGAAATGACCCCGCACACACCAACCTTGTGTAAAAAATCACAAAAGTTACCTATCACCCTGTTATTAATCGAGTTTTCAGGCATTGTGATGTTAAGCTGCAACAGGAAAATAATTCTGTGGTCGAGTCCGGGAAACTCCCGGAATCAGGGAAGACAAGACAACTTTAACGGGCAACACCAATAAGAACCGCTGCACTGCGGGCAACAGGGGATAAACATGATCAATCGGGGCGCAACGCTTGTCAGCCGTCTGGCTGTTATAACTGCATTTCTACTCACGCTCGCAGCCTGTGGTGGCGGCGGTGGAGGTAGCGCGTTCTACGATGAGGACGGCGGTAGCAGTAGTGGCAGTAGTAGTAGCGGTGGCGATACCACCTCTTTGGTGTTGGCCCTGTTTAACTCTGAAGGTGAGGCTACAGATACTATAACCTCTGCATCGCCCGGCACTCTTACCGTAAGTATTCCCGGAGGTGGCTCCAACGTAGAAGTCTCCCTCGAGACAGAGATCGGCAGCATCTTGCCTGAATCCGGGACGGCTCTGACAAACCTTCTGGGTGTGGCAGAATTTACTATAGTTGCGGGCACCGAAACGGGCTCCGGCACTGTCACGGCAAACGCTACCACCAGCGATGGCGATCTTACCGGTAACCTCACAATTAACGTGACCTCCAGCTCAATGTCACTAGCGCTTTTTGACTCACTTGGCAATGAAACAACTACGGTAACACCAACATCGCCTGGCACTTTGAGAGTGACCATAGAAGGAGGTGGAGCAGGAGTCGTGGTAACCCCAACCAGTGAGATAGCTGTTCTCTCTCCAGTCACTGGCTTGACCGATGAAAACGGTATAGTGGAATTTCAGGTTCAGGCTGGAACAGAACCGGCTGCAGGTGACATCACCGTGACGGCAACCACCAACGCAGGCGAAATTTCAGGCGTTCTGGCATTTCAAGTAGAAGGTGTCGGTCTGCGCATAGGATATTTTGACGAAAACGATCTCTTTATCGAGAACGAAATCAAAGTCATACCCGGACCCGGATCAACATTGTCGGCCGGTGGCGATGGACAGCTATCTGTCGTAATACTGGACGAAAATGGAGACCGAATTACCGCACAACGGGAAGTAACATTCACCAGTGGCTGCATTGATGTTGGTCAGTCAACTGTTAGTCCTCCCAATCCCCTCTCTGTGTCTGCTCGGGCAATTACTACTTACAGTGCTGTAAACTGCAGCGGCACTGACAATATCACCGCAAGCATCCCAGGGACTAATGCCGAGGCATTTGGCACGATTAATGTCGCAGCTCCTGAGACAAACTCGATAAAATTCATCAGCGCTGATTCAGAACTTATCGTGTTGCGAGGCACTGGGGGTGTAAATCGAACTGAAACCTCTGATGTCGTATTCCAGATAATTGATCAATCCGGCAGGCCACTACCGGGGGTAAAAGTTTATTTTGGCTTGAGCACCAGAGTCGGACAACTGTCCCTCTCGACAGACACAGGCACAGAGGATGGTTACGCTTTCAGTAACGCTGACGGCGAAGTTTCTGTCACAGTACAGGCAGGTAATGTGGCTACTGTTGTACGTGTTCTAGCTACTGTCGATGATGGAAACGGAAATCTGGTTGAAACAACGTCTGATCTACTTACTGTTACGACAGGTATACCCGATCAAGATTCTATCAGCTTGTCAGTAGAAACTTTCGTAATCCCCAACGCTGCATCTGAGGATAATGTCACAACCACACTCACAGTAAGTATGGCAGATAGGTTCAATAACCCCGTCCCTGAGGGAACCGCAGCAGTATTCACCACAGAATATGGAGCAATCGAAGGTAGATGTACCACCAATGAATCCGGTACTTGTAGTGTTACTTGGTTTAGCCGGCCACCGCGATTTCCGATACTGACACTAGGGGCAGACGTCACGACAATCGCGAACACAGGATGCCGCTATTTTATTGGCAACCCCAATGTACCCTGCCCAGTGGATTCCGCTAACCCTTTGGATGATCGCTACACCCGCGGCCTGCGTTCCACCATTCTGGTACACGCAATTGGCGAAGAATCTTTCGTCGACGCGAATGGCAATGGAATGTTCGATCAGGCCGAGGCCGAGCCCCTAAGCGGACCGCCGTTGTTCCAAAATATTCCGGAGGCATTTGTTGACAACAATGAGGACGGTTATTACACGCGTGCTTTATCGCAGTGTAGTAACCCCACTAGTGCGCAGTGTATTGCTGGACAGGAAGAACGATTCATCGATTTCAACAACAATGGTCTCTATGATCTTAATGTCGAGCCAGAGCCGATTTTCAATGGCCTATCGTGCCCAATTGAGGGCGACGGTGTCTGGTGTAGCCGCACCATGCTCAACGTTTGGGACAGTATTGTGATAACCATGTCCAGCAATAACGATAACACTTGGTTTTCAACCATGATCAGAAATAGAGCTGTAGTAACTGCAACCGTAACTGGAGCGCAACAAACGGTATACATATCCGATCTGTACAATAATCCGCCGACTGAAGGGTCAACAGTGACGCTTTCAGCAAGTGATAACTGCGAGATTGTCGGGCAGTCTACTTTTGAAATTGGCAATTTGTACTATGCGAGCGCAATTGGGATACCCGTAAAAACCAAACCACTTGACACTCCTCCAGAAGATCCGTCATTGGGCTTTTTTACGGTCACACTTAACCTCAATAACGGCCCTTCGATCCCCTGGGATTTCGAATGCGACACACCTCCCACCCCATAGACTCGACGGGGCCCAGGAAGTCCAACTAGGGCTTCCTTCCAAAATCCCGGCAATCCCAAAAAAACCG
Source organism: Halioglobus japonicus (assembly GCA_902705825.1). Classification (GTDB taxonomy): domain Bacteria; phylum Pseudomonadota; class Gammaproteobacteria; order Pseudomonadales; family Halieaceae; genus Marimicrobium. The sequence continues at coordinate 360,700 of CACSIL010000051.1, forward strand.
CCAGTAATTCTACTGGCGGTTTTTTCGTTCCAGGGTCAGCAACAGTCTCTGTCAACTCTCACTCGTGCTATGCTCCACCAAAACAAGTGCAACGCAGTGAGAGCCTGAACGTCGATGACTTCCTTGTTTGGCAATATGCGCACCACCATACAGCTCACCGTCGTTATTGCGTTTGTTTTCGCTACAGCGCTGACGGCTTCCCTTGCCATTGGTCTGCAGTATTACTTCGGCCAGTCGATGGCCAAAACAGTCGCCGCAGATCTTTATGAAACGGGCTCATCCGGCATTGCCAGCGAGCTGCGTAACATCGCGCGAATCAATGCCAATGTTATCGATTTGCTGGCAGACAATCCGATTCTCTCTGACCCCGCGGCGGGCGCAGCACACCTGGACATATTTACCCAGGTCCTGCTGAAAAACCCGCTGTACTACGGCATTTATCTGGGTGGCGATGATGGCAGTTTTTTCGAGGTGATCAATCTCGAAACCAGTAATACTGCGCGCAAGAAGCTGGGGGCGCATCCTGATGATCGCTGGCTCACTATCTCCGTGCAAAACGGTGCGAACGGGCCAGAACGTCACTACCGGTATCTGGATGAGAATCTGCAGACCCGGCTTTCTCGGTCTGAGCCCACGGATTATGAGGTGCGCTCCAGACCCTGGTACGCCAGTGCGATGGCTTCTGATGCAGTAGAAATGACAGAGCCCTATATCTTCGCGCAGCTGGGAGTACCGGGTCGAACCTTGTCAAAACGGCTGAAGCATTCAGATACAGTCGTGGCCATCGATATGACGCTGGCGACAATCTCCGAGTTTTTGAATGAACACAAAATCTCCAGGCATGGGGATGTGTATCTCTTTAATGCCTCGGGTGATGTTATCGCCTCCAGCCTTGACCGGCAGAAACAGAAAAGCGCACTCCCCGTCCCCGAGCTGGTGCTTTCCGAGCAGGAAAAGCAATTTGTTGCGGCACAGCCGGTACTGCGGGTGTCCAACGAGCTAAACTGGCCGCCGTTCGACTATGCGCAAGCGGGACAACCCGACGGCTACTCTGTTGATGTGATCAAACTGATTGCACAAATGACCGGTCTTAAAGTCAGCTTCAGCAATGGTTTCACCTGGCCGGAATTGGTTGCACTGTATCAAGAGGGTGAAATTGATCTACTGCAATCGGTGATCGCTACAGAGACCAATAAATCGCTGGGGCTGTTTGGCACCAGCTATGCCAAAGTGCCCTACGCGTTAACGACCCGCGAGAACTTTGGCCCCATCGACAGCATAACCGAGCTCAATGGCAAACGGCTGGCTATACCGACAGGTTGGTCAACAATTCCCCTTATGCGCGCCCGGTTTCCACAGATCCAGATTGTGGAGGCGGAATCCACATTGAAGGCAATGGAAATGGTGCTGGCAGGCGGTGCCACTGCTGCGCTGGATACAGAGTCGATTATGCGATTTCTCGAACGCACCTATTCGTTAACCGGTTTGCAGTTCCACCCAGAGACTATCCTTGGCGAAAATCAGTTGCCCGATACCCTGCATATCGTTGTCCCTGCAGACCGGCCTCAGCTGCGCCAGTTAATCGACAAAGCCATAGCGGCACTCGGCGAAGAGCAGATGAATTATCTGGCCGAAAAATGGCTAGAACCCGATGAAAGTACCGGCACCAGTCAATCCAATATTGTGCCCAGTGACACGCTCACCCGAATTGCCGCCACCCCCTCCTTACAGGGACAGCTGATAGAGACACCGCTGAACGACGAAACGTATCTCGCTTATGCCGCCCGCACCGGTGAGGGCGAGAACCCGCTGTATATCGGTATACTCACCCCGCGCGATGAACTGGTGGCCCCCTTTCTGGAGCAGGTCAGGATATCCATTGCGCTCACGGCGGTATTTTTGTTTTTGCTGCTGCCGCTGTCCTGGATTTTCGCCAAGCCCATTGTTCGCCCGATCCGGCAACTGGCACTTGAGAACGACAAAGTGCAACGGCGTGAGTTCGCCAAAGTGAAGCACGTGGGCTCCAATGTAAAAGAGCTGGATGAACTGTCCAGGTCCATGGTCAGCATGGTGGCAGCCATACAAGCGCATGAACTGGAGCAGCGCGCGTTAATGGATGCCTTCATCGAACTGATAGCACAGGCCATCGATGATAAATCCGCCTATACCGGAGGCCATTGTAAGCGTGTGCCAGAGCTTGCACTGATGCTCGCTGAACATGCAGTAGCAAGTGATTCACCGGCATTTCGCGAGTTCAAACTCGAAACGGATGACCAGTGGCGCGAGTACCGCATCGCCGCCTGGCTGCACGACTGTGGCAAAATCACCACGCCCGAGCATATTGTGGATAAGGGCAGCAAGCTGGAGGCTATCTATAATCGTCTGCACGAAGTACGTATGCGCTTTGAGGTACTGTGGCGCGATGCCGAAATCGCATACTGGAAACAACGTCTGGAAACACCCGAGCAGGAGGCTACACTGAAAGAAACGCTGCAGCGCAGGCAGCGCGAGTTGCTGGATCAATTTGCCTTTGTCGCCAGTTGCAACGTGGGCGGTGAATTCCTCGATCAGGAAAAGCTCGATCGACTGCAAGAGATTGCCCACCAGACCTGGCAGCGCCATTTCAATAACCGCATCGGTCTTTCCCCGCTGGAGGAGCTGCGCGCACAGGGCCCCGCGCCCACGTTACCGGCGACGGAACCACTGTTAAGCGACAAGCCAGAGCACATTATTGACAGGGAACATCCGGCCTCTTATCCGCCGGAATATGGAATCGATATGGCCGTTCCAGAGCACCTTTACAACCTGGGAGAGATCTACAACCTGTCGGTTTCGCGCGGCACACTAACCGAAGAAGACCGCTTCAAAATCAACGAACACATGATCAGTACTATCAAGATGCTGGAGAGTCTGCCTTTCCCGGAGGAATTGAAGAACGTACCGCGCTACGCCTCAACGCATCATGAGACATTAAAAGGCACCGGCTATCCCCGCAAGCTGCCCGGGGAGGCACTGAGTATCCCCGAACGCATACTGGCCATTGCCGATATTTTCGAGGCGCTAACTGCATCTGATCGCCCCTACAAAAAAGCCAAGCCGGTGAGCGAGGCGATAGCCATCATGCACAAAATGGTGCTGGACAACCATATCGACAAGGATTGCTTTGAGCTATTTTTGCGCGACAAGGTGTATCTACAGTACGCCAGGGAGTTTTTACCTGACAGCCAGATTGACGAGGTGGATGTGGAGCAGTATCTGGCGAGTTAAGCCTTAACAGGTGACACGTTGAACAAATGCCCGGGCTTAAACTTTAGCAACGGAATCCACTGACCCAACTTTCGCAACACACCGTGCTCCTCGATGTAGCGTGCATACTCGCAGTAATCCGGGTCTTGCGACAGATGGCGTTCTTCCGTTCGCGCGCGCAACAGGTAGATAGTATTCAGCAGCAACAGCAACAGGCAATGACGCAACGATTCATCGGCGGTGGAGTTAACCATGAAAGGCATTGAAATCAGCCACCAGGACAGGCATTTACTGACATAGGCGGGATGCTTGCAGTATCGGTAAGGGCCGTTGGTGAGAATGCCGCGGTGCGTCAAATTGGAAAAGCGAATACCAAAGGCAAGACTGGCCCAGACATAAATGCCGATCAACACCAGAATAATACTGCCCCAGGTAACGTACACTGCGGTGTAATCCCACAACCACTTGCCCCAGGAAGCGCCGCCCGCCTGGTAGTTGATGTAGCGNGAGGAGAAGAACGACCAAAACGGCTGGTAACACATGATCGCAACGACCCAGCCCAGCAGTGTCGGCTCGGTTGAGCGAATGTGAGAATCTGTTGCCTTGAACGTACACAGGTAGCCTGTGAAGGCGATCAGCAGATCAATATAAAACAGAAAATCGAAAATGAAGTCGTAGAACGATTTGAAATTGAGAAAAACAATTTCGAAGTGATAGGCGCGAAAATAGTGCACCTTACCAGACAGAAACACGAACATCAGGGGTAGGAAGAACAGCTTTACCGTCCAGCCCAATAAGTGCTGGCCGAGAATTTTTCGATCGACATTTTGCCAGCGCAATAGCACCACCTGCCCCGCATGCCAGTAGCCATCGCGCTCGCCACCACTGCGGCTATCCATCCAGAAAAAATACGGTACCGCCAGCGCCAGCCACCACGGCGCCAGTGTGCGCAGTGCGGCATAATACTTGGCGTAGAATGCTCCCCGGTACTCAGGAAACAACGAGTAGATACCGACAATCAGCCACAGTGTTGCGGCCAACCCGAGAAGCTTCACCAGCACGCGCGGCACATTCATCGCAGACCGGGAATTTATGTTTACAGAATAGCGCCCGCCCTGCAGCCAGATCATCTCCATCAGCATAACCGGCAACGCATACGATGCGCCAAGCAGGGCCACGGCAAACAGTTCATCAACGCCCTTCCCGGGTCCGAGCAGCCACCAGCCGGTGAGCAGGGAGATCAGAAGCGCAATGGCGTTGATCGTCATGCTGGTGACGGAAGCCGGGGGCGCACCAGTGCCCTTCATAGAACGCATCTCAAACTCTTCGTGGTCTCAATTGGGATATACGGCGGATCATGGACACTATCACCCGGATTTGATTGAATTTGCCTGTTGTGCCCATGATAGTGGACGCTACATGCTGATGCTGCGGCCGATTTTAATAAAAGAATCAAGGCGCAGACAGGAATGCAGCTGCGTAGACCCATTGGCTGACAGTGCCAATTGCATCTATAGTGCTAGACGTTAATGCATCAGGCGGGTTACGGTCAATTTTTTGCCGGTTCAATCTGGAATACATGGCGGCGTAGCGCCTGCCCTGAACGCGTTCGCTGACGCACGAGGTAAATGGACTCAAAAACATCTAATAACACTAATAAGATGGAGAGAATGACATGGAGTTACTATCAATATCCTGTGGCAAGCATCATTTGAAAAATGCATGCGCCTGTAGCCTGCTCGCGCTGTCCTGTCAGGTATGGGCACAATCCGGGACCCAGGGCCGCATTGCGGAGCAGCCGATACTCGAGAACGTGGTGGTTACCGCACAGCGCATTGAACAAACCGCCAACGAAGTTGGTATGGACATTCAGGTATTCACCGGCGAGCAACTCGACAGGTTGAGAATTACCAGCGTGGCAGACCTCACCTCGGTAGTGCCCTCCTTTACATTGTCACAGAGCTATCAGGGTGTGCCGACGTATACCCTGCGTGGTATCGGATTCAATACCGTCAATATGTCGGCGACCTCTACCGTAGGCATTTATCTGGACGAGGTCGCCTACCCCTACCCGGTGCTAAATGCTGGCCCTGTCTATGACATGCAGCGCGTCGAGGTATTGCAGGGCCCACAGGGCACGCTGTTTGGGCGCAACACCACCGGTGGCCTGATCAACCTGGTCACTAATAAGCCGACTGATGAATTTGAAGCAATGGTGCGCGCCGAGGGTGGAAACTATGAGACGGTAAATACCGAAGCGATGGTGAGTGGCCCTCTCAGTGACACGCTCTCCGGACGAATCGCCTTTCGCACGGAAGACAGCAATGAGGGCTGGCAGAAATCCAATACGCGTAGCGATGATCTCGGCGAGGTACACCGCTATGGCTACCGCGCAATGCTGTCGTTCAATCCGTTGGAACAGCTGGACCTCAACCTGTCGTACAACGGTTGGAAGATAAAATCGGACACGTTGGCTGCGCAGGCGATTGGCCTGAGTCCGGCAACAGAGGGCAGTCCCTATAATGCCGCTGGCCTCACTGACTACCTGGCGAACAATCAGCCCGACAGCCCCGATCAGGCCGACTGGGCGCCGGCTTCAACCCGCGGTGTCGATATCGGTACCGGCCTTGGCCTGCCCGGTGATCTGGACGAAAACAGCCACCTGAACGCCTACGCGCTGCACGCAAATTATGCATTCAACGATGACCTATCGCTGGTGTCGCTGACCGGCTACCAGGATATGAAACGCAAAGGGCTGACCGATTTCAGTGGCGCGCCCTATGAAATTCTACTGCAGAAGCTCGACGGTAAGATCCAGAGTTTTTCGCAGGAGTTTCGCCTCGAAGGGGCCGCTGACAAAGTACGCTGGTTGGTGGGTGTCTATTACACCAACGATCAGATATACGACGCCAACCGCACACTGCTGGGCCAGAATGCCAACGTCGGCCTGGTGCGGGCGACTACGGTAAGCTTGCTCAGCTCGCCATTCAATTCAGGCGGCTACACCGAGACACAAGCGAACCAGGCATTTCGCACATTTCGGGATCACGCCGATATCGATTCTGATTCATGGAGCATCTATGCGAATGCTGATTGGACATTGACTGATGAACTCAGCCTCACCACCGGCGTGCGCTATACGCGCGATCAGCAGGATTACAAAGGCTGTTCGTCGGACTTCAATACCAATATGTTGCCCAACGTCAATGTCACCAATCGCTTCCTGTTCAACTCGTTTTACGGCCAGCTGGCTGATCCGATTACCGAGGGTGAGTGCAATACCTTCGATACCGAAACCGGGCAGTTTGGTGAGGTACGCTCACACCTCGACGAGGACAACGTACCATGGCGGGTGGCGCTGAACTGGCAGTACAACATTGATACGCTGATGTACGCGTCCATTTCAGAAGGCTTCAAGTCCGGCACCACGCCGGTAAACGCGGCGAACCTTGCGGTGCAGAATGCACCGGTAAAACAGGAACAACTACTGGCTTACGAAATGGGCCTCAAGGCCACTCTGCTGGAGCAGAGTATGCAGTTCAACGTGTCCACGTTTTACTATGATTACAAGGACAAGCAGCTGGCGGTGTATTTTGCCGACCCGATATTCACCACACTCGCCCGCCTGGACAATATCCCCAAATCAGAAGCGTATGGACTCGATACTCAGCTCACCTGGGCAATTACCTCAAAGTTAACCGCAATTCTCGCCGGTACGCTGCTACACACCGAGGTGAAAAATTATCAGGGCATTAACGCCCAGGGTGAACCGGAGGATTATGACGGAGCAGAATTTCTCTACAGCCCGAAGCGCTCCGGCAACCTGACATTTATGTATAACACCCCAATCAGCGATGCACTCGGTGTGACTGCGAGTTTGAATGTGCACTATCAGTCAGAGTCACAGGCTGATCTCACCAGTTCAACCGTGGGGGAGGTTGATGATTACACTACGGCGAATGCCACACTCGGCATACATACGCTAGACGGACAATGGGATTTTACACTCTGGGGTAATAACATCACCGACGAGTACTACTGGCTCTCCGTCACCCAGAATGCCAATACCATTGTGCGCTTTGCCGGGAAATCGCGCACTTACGGTGCCTCTCTCACTTACCGTTTTTGAGCCTGAGGGGTTCCGATATGACTACCGCTAGCAAGGCATCAGCCAAGCCGGAACTGCCCAGCATCGATTTCACGCAACCTGCCGGTGAAGCGGCGCTGGCACCGCCCAGCTCTATATCCTGGCGGGTGTTCAAAAATCCCGTCGCACTGTATATCGGGGGCACCGCCGCTGTACTACTGGAACTGGCTGAACCGCGTGTGCGCTCCGGCGTGTGGGACCACACAACATTTCGCACTGCCCCACTGTTGCGAATGCAGCGCACCGGCTTGGCGGCGATGGTAACCGTGTATGGCGCGCGCAGCGTAGCGAAGCAAATGATTGCGGGCATCACACGAATGCACGGCAATGTTCAGGGAGTAACCCCAGATGGCCGCAAGTACACTGCGCTGGAACCCGAGCTGATGGACTGGGTGCAAGTCACGGCATCATTTGGCTTTGTGCAGGCTTACCACCAGTTCGTCGCGCCACTGTCGATCGCTGAGCGGGACAGTTTCTACCGGGAAGCGCGGGCGAGTGCAGAACTGTATGGCGCCCCGGGTGCGCCAGAGAATGAGGCACAGCAACAAGCCCTGTTCCAGCAAATGCTGCCGCAACTCGAAGCGTCAGACATTATTTTTGAATTTCTGGATATCATGCGACATACCAAAGCCCTGCCGCTACTGCTAAGACCACTACAGCCGCTATTTATGCGGGCAGCCATCTCCATTCTCCCGCCCGATGTGCGCAGTCGCCTTGGACTTGAGAATAGCCAGCAACTTACCGGCTGGCAGCGCACACTTGTACGCAAAGGCGGTGCACTGGCCGACCGCATCGTGTTTCGATCTGCACCACCTGCACAGGCCTCCCTACGAATGGGCCTACCTGCAAATTACCTGTATAAAAAAACCCCGTAGCACGCTGTACTACGGGGTTTGGTATTAAAGCCTGGCGAGGGTCTGCCCCTCTCTATGGGCATGACCGTTGGTCAGCGCCTGTGCAACGTTACCGTGTTCCATAAAAAAACCCCGTAGCACAACGTACTACGGGGTTTGGTATTAAAGCCTGGCGATGACCTACTCTCACATGGGGAAACCCCACACTACCATCGGCGATGCATCGTTTCACTTCTGAGTTCGGGATGGAGTCAGGTGGTTCCAATGCTCTATGGTCGCCAGGCAAACTGGCTTGTCGTCGTCGGTCTTACTTCCCAAGGGAATGCCTCGTCTCAACAAATAGGGTGGTAAATCAAGCTGTCTGTTCTGTCTTTCGAGTTGCTTTTGTCACTGGACTTGTCACAACATCCGCTGTCTTCTCTTGCGTGTTGTACACAGCCCTGCCTTACTTCAGCAGCGGCGCTCACGCGTCCGTTGCCTGATAACAC
>CACSIL010000052.1:0-65584 GCA_902705825.1 Halioglobus japonicus
CAAAAGAAGGCATTCAGCGAATGACGGGGTAAGCCCCGCTGCGTTCGAGGAGAGGGCAGCGTTAGCTGCATAAGTTGGGGGGCTACTTTTTGTGGGGAACACCAGCATCTATGAAGTTTAAAAAGTGGAATATTAGCGAAAAGCCGTCGCTGGATGAGTGTCCTAAGCATTATTGTTTTTGTTGGACGCCTCCTGGTGGTACCGCTGACTTGTCAAGAAAAGTATACGACTCGTTTGCGGATGCTGTGAGTAGTCAAGATCGTATTACATTCCTACATGGTGGCTGCGCAGCACCTTTTGGGCCATGCAGGAGAGAAACAAGATCCATTTCAGATAAAGATTATTATGAGCCACATAATTGGGGTTTGAAAAAGCATGGGCTGCCTGAGTTATTCTTTTGTGACCCAGAAAATTTAGATAGCAGCGATAAAAATGAATACAAAAAAATGGCAGCCATCATTTGGAGAGAAAATGCTTAACAAATCGGGGTTGTCGCCGTTGGCTCGGACGCTCCTGACGTCGCGCCCCAACCCGAGGCGTTATGCGCCCTAGCCTAGGAGTATCATTAATGAGGAGCTAGTAAAGGCTGAATTTGGTTCATGGTCAAGCGTTCATGATTCCGAAATCTTTCGAATTTCTCTAATACGAGAAGAAAATGGTCCTGACCCAATAACTTCCACCATCCGCAATTACAGCTATACTAAAATCGATTGTTAGATGTAGACAACTGCGCTAACCATTTCAACTATTTGAAGAACGCAAGCAGCGGCACCTAGAAGATGCAAGCGCGACAACTAATTTAGTAAGGAGACCCCTCGTGAGGAAACCGGCAACCGCTATTACACTGATTATTATCTTCATGCTGCCAATTCAAGCAACGGCTTTACCGATATTGTCTGCGGACGGCAGCTTACTCACTGGCGTATTGGTGAACGAACAATTGTATGACGTGACATTTGGGGATGCTGTTATAGGAGAGGCCTATCCTCTATCCGTAATCAGGTCGTTCGGTTGGTTTGATTTTGCGAATGCTATGAAACAGGGCATCGTAGATGCTCTAAATGCTCTGCCTAGTCTGCCTTCACCCGCGGATATCAATGGTTGCGACGGAAGTGTCTTCATTATTGACGTATGTCTATTGATAATTCCTGATGGTTACCGTCCCGGAGTACTCTACAGTGACAACATACCTCGATATCTTGACAGAAATGCTGCAGCCTTGCGACCTGATGGTGCGGAGCGCTTCGACCTCTCCGTTAATGGTGCTCTTCCTGCAAACCAGGATACAGCGGGGGATTTTATAGCTGGTAATCTCACCATCGCGCAATTTGGCCTCGCGTCGACAAAAGTACCTGCTCCGAGCAGCCTCGCTCTGTTTGTTTCCGCATTGCTGTTAATGGTTAGAGCACAATCAAGATCGAGCTTAGGCCCTGCAGCTTTGTGTAATTAGAGGGGGCGTATTGCAGATAAGGGGTCAGGGGAGCCCTTTCTCCAAACGCCGAATGCGAGCCCAAACCGTGTATATAAGGCCTTAAGTTCAGGTACCGGTCTTTGGTCCAATGACGCATAACAAGTACCGGCTATGCGCCCCTGCGGGGCCGGACGCAAAAACCGCTGCGCGGTTTCGCCGCCGCTGCGGCAAGCGTGAGTACCTAGCATGAGCATTCGCGGTGGCTGTAACTGCAATAATATCGAAATCGTTTGGCATACCGTAGATCACAGTTTGGTTCCGAGAGAGTGCCAGTGCGATTATTGTATTTCCAAGAACGTCTCCTACGTGTCTAAGGCAGGCACTCGAGTTGAAGTAACCATCCGCAAAGAGAGCCTGCATTATGTCCATCAACATGGAACCATGAGCGCCAAATTTCATGAGTGTGGAAACTGCGGGGAACTAGTATTTGTAACTGCCGAAATTGATGAAGAGATATATTGCTCGCTAAATGCTAGCTGTCTCAATAATCCTTCCGGATTCAGCTCACCCGTTAAAATGGAACTATATGATCAAACGGAAACTGAAAAAAGGAATAGGTGGCGCCAGAACTGGTGCCACCCGGTACTCATAACAAGTCAGTGTTTGGGCCTTTTAGGCAGCCCTAGCTGTAAGCGTTAGGGTTCCCATGAAGGTAGCTACATTAATCATCGTACTATTGATAACGTCTTGTGCTTCTCTTGAAGAAAACTCCTATTTAGTTCCCATTGATTCTCCTGGGTGGGACCTACAAAGTGATCGTTTTGGGGCCAAGAGTTTTTCACACGCATGCAATGATGAAGATTTTTTGGTAACGGTAAACGATTTGATTTCTAGCGACGGTAAGGCCTATTTCGTTCTATTTGTAGTACCAATTCACAGTAACTCCCATAGAGATCAGAATGGTCTCTTCTTGCGATATGGCTATTCCACATCCGATATCAGTGAAGAAGCCGGGCACCCTCGCGTGGTTCTAAATGGTAAGGAAATTGCCAGTCCTGAGATTGACTGCCTTCACGACAAATGGCATTGGTGTCAAGGTGGTTGGCCCATGCCCAACAGAGATGAAGGTAGTCTGGCGATTGAATTTCCAGTACTCGAACGTTGTGAGGTTTCACCATTGAGATTCAAGTATATGACTGGTACGGAGTACCAATATGATTCGATCTGCTGCTAACCACCATACAAGTCCAGGCACAATCGCCCACTACGTGGGCTGGACCTCCAAACCACTGCGCGGTTTTCCGGCCTGTGCCGGAAGCGTTAACTTTCCGTGTTCCCCATGAAGTGTAGCCACCCTGTATAGTCCATATCTACTTATACAGAGATGTGGCAGAACACAAAACCAGACATCCACGGAAGAATTCCGCAGAGAGGCGGTGAAACCACGAGGAATCACGACTCCCTTGAGCTTATGTATCTTGAGTTATAGGCAATGCGGAGTTTATAACCAAAAAACGTTTCCGCGGAAACGCGATACCGGAGCATGTGCAAGCGTCAGGTCTACTTTTCTTAAGCTCCTAAGATTACACAGGGGTCGCCGGCCAGCAGATCTCGATCGGGAACTGCCGGTGAAGCAGCCTCTCAATACTACGGCAGCGTGACTGAAGAGCTTTTTTCAGAAATATGAAGTACCGCTTTTCTGGAGTTTTCACATAATATTGCTGTTCAAGCCATAATTTATTTTTCATACTTTGTTGAGCAATTCCATCTAGCAATGGTTCGCTAAACATGTCGTTCTAAACATTTACACCAGAGCCCCTATGGGCCCTCTGAAAATCAACGTCAGGGGAAAATTGACAAGGAGAGTCAGGGTGGCTACAAACTATGTCCTGATTGATTTTGAGAATGTTCAGCCGAGTAATCTGGAGGTTTTAAAGCAACACCCTTTCAGGGTTTTCGTATTCGTTGGCGCAAATCAAACTAAAATACCGTTTGATTTGGCAGTAGCAATGCAGGCTCTTGGCGAATCAGCACAGTACATCAAGATATCTGGCAGCGGTAAAAACGCTCTCGACTTCCACATCGCTTACTACGTTGGAGAGTTGTCAGCAAAAGATACAGGTGCCTACTTCCATATTATCTCCCGCGACACCGGATTCGATGCTTTGATCAAGCATCTCAAAGAACGCGGCATAAAGATTCAAAGAGAGCACGATTTGGCCGAGATACCAGTTGTCCGAATGTCTACTGCTACATCGCCCGACGACAAAGTTGCTGCTATCGTCAAAAACCTCGCCGGGAGAGGCCAATCCAGACCACGCAAAGTGAAGACCCTGTCGAACACAATCAACTCACTGTTTACTGAGAAGCTATCCGAGCAGCAGCTAAGTGCGATAGTGAGAGACCTTGAGCTACGAAAATATGTGATGATTAGTAACGGCAATGTGTCCTACAAACTGCCTCACTAACACGAGTGATACTTGACACAGCCATCGCCCCATCTTCTTGTATATCTTGGCCCATTGCCATATATCAAGGTCACCTCTGACATTCGACTTCGCATTCTTCCCAGCTAAGCTCCTCCCCCAAACGAAGCTTGTGCTACTCTGCTGGCAGGTGTAGAAATGATCATGTGTCCGTCAAGAATACAAATAGAAAATGGGGATCAGACTCCAATTACTCTTCGCATGAAAATTGGTCAGAACAACAGAGGCATATACACAATCAAACATCAGTTTAAAGGCTGAAGCGTGAACCCTTCAGAGCTATGCCTCCCATTTCCTTACAAGATATACTCAATTCGAAAAGGTTGTATTTCCCGGCTGCATGAAAAACATCCCTCTCTATTCGATTGTGGGTCCATTAGTTTTCTCTTGTAATTTATAGCGAGTACCCAATAGCATGAAAAGCGATGATATTGACTCAAACCCCGAATACTCAGAAAAAGAATTTACATTAGAACAACTCGGCGAGCTGTCTGGTGACACTGTGCTTGAGTTCGGCACACCTTGGTGCGGGCACTGTCAGGCCGCTAGCTCTGCGATAAAAGAAGTGGTCACTGAAAATTCAGAACTACGTCATATCAAAATCTATGACGGCAAAGGCAAACCACTCGGACGTGCGTTCAAGGTAAAACTTTGGCCGACATTGATACTACTGCACGATGGCAATGAAGTAGCTCGTCTAGTGAGACCCTTAGTGCCTGACGAAGTCCGCCAACTAGTTTCGAAATTAAACTAACACCTGTTAACACGTCAAAGCCGGGAGAATGACCGCCATAGCAAGTCAAAGATTGCCCGGCTATCTTTTCAGAGTTAGACAGCATCCAGGCATTTTGCCTCGACGTAGAATGTTTTCTCCCGAACTGATTGCCGCAGGGGCAGTATGGCTTTCTGGCTCATCTATGCGTTCTTGATACTGCCAACACTGTCCGTTGGCGCCCTCCGCCGCACGAGCCTTTGCAACTCCCACCAAACGTTAGTTTAGTGTGGCTTTGACAAAAAAGTGCTCTGATATAGATGTTTCGTCTGGTCAACTTTCCAGTAAAGAGTTGGCTAGTAGCTTATCCGTAGCGAGATAGATCCATGCTCGAATAAACAAAGGGATAATGTGAAAACACACCACAAAATGTACTTAGCCTTGTTGCAAATATGAACGAGCGAAGCACAAATTGTTGATAATCAATAAAAGGGAAAACAATGAAAATTGTACTGATTACTACTGCAATGACTATTTCGCTTTTGTCTGCTTGCGCCTCTGTCCCAATGGAGAGTGCAGAACAATCTGACAGGGCAAAACTGTTTAGTCCACCGTCCAATGACAAAGCTGGATTGTATATATACCGCTCAGGCAGTTTTGGTGGTGCCCTGAAGAAGGATGTTTGGGTTGACGGTAAATGTGTGGGAGAAACTGCTCCCAATATATTCTTCTATGAGGAAGTCGAAGGCGATAAAGAGCACAAAGTTTCGACGGAATCCGAATTTTCTCCGAATGATTTGCTGGTGACCACCGAGAGCGGGAAGAACTACTTTATTAAGCAATACATCAAAATGGGAGCATTTGTCGGCGGGGCTGGAGTAGAGTTGGTTGACGAAGAAAAAGGTAAAGCGGATGTGCTAAAACTGGAGATGGCCAAAGATGGAACGTGTAGCCAATAGCTAATATAGGAGGGGGAGCTAGCTCTCCCCTTTCCCTGCGGGGTTGGCATTCAATCTCACCTGCGTCACATCTGCTCTCATAGCCCACTGAGAGTAAGAATTCAGCACCGTGACCGCAACTGTTACGGTATAATCACTTCCTTCAACACTTACCATTGACCTCATCTGGAAGAAGCAGGGAACGCTCACTTTGACATTACGAAACCTACTATCTGTAATTCTACTCAGCTATTGCGCCACAGTATCTGCACTTCCTGTAACCGATACCGTTGTGGCCGACGGCAAAGAGTGGGCTCAAATAGATCTATTTGCAGGTTCCAGCTGGTTCGAACTAAATGCCGTATGCCCATCTGGCGTATGCGCAGGCGGCATTCTGAATGGCTTCAGTACCGCCGAGTGGATTTGGGCTTCATTGGATGATACAAAAAGTCTTATGGTATTTTTCGGCACGCCCTCTCTGCCCGGATACCCTACTGGACACGGCGAGGCTTTAAGCAGCTGGGCGCCAGGTTTTTTTGAGAGCTTCAGACCGACGTTTCTAACAGGCGGTAGTATAAATATTATGGGGAGCCCCGGCATTCAGGCCTGGACATCCACCTTTGACGCAGGGTGCTCTTCGAGTGGACACGGCTGCGGGATCGGACTATCGCTCTATGACAGAGCTGGCATCTATAACAGGCAGAATGATCTTTTGTTTATCGAGGGTATTCCTTCGCGTTTAAAACACCCCAGTCTCGGTGCATTGCTCTATCGAAATCCCGTACCACTGCCATCCTCGCTTTTCCTGTTAGGCCTTGCCCTGATTTGCTATGGCTGCTCGAGGTTTAACCAACGGTCCCCGGCTATTGCGTAAAATGGTCAGGGACAGCGAATAGCCACTTCAACTTGAGACGATATACATTTTTATCGAGCAATAGTAAGGAATGACACCATTATGCGAATCACCACAGTATTTATTATTTTGCTGAGCATAACAGGCTGCTAAACACATGGAGCGTATCTAGAAGAAGACCGTATGACGGAGGTGCAGTCCTCAGTCAGAAACGCTGAAAAACTTCGCGCATCACTTGGTGCGCCATCTGTAACGATCCCAAAATCAAATGGAAAACGCTAGATGTCACCAATGCCGCGGCACCATATCGTAGTTCAGGTCTCCCCTTCTATCCAACCCTTAACTAACTGAGAATCAGCTCCTGGGTGCCAGCGGCGCGATCAAACGGCGTCATTTCATTGAGCAAGTGCTCCTCATAAAACTGAATGAAGGCAGACATATCCTGTTCATTGTCGTTTCGGGTGAGCAGAAAAAGCGGCAGGTTGATTTTCCCACGTTGCAGTAGCCGGTGAGCCAGACGTCCATAGCGAATAGTGTTCATGAACCGAAACCCTGCTTCAAGCGCTGGCTCGGTGCCCTTGAAATCACGGTGGAACGCTGTGATAACCCTGATGTCGTGAACGCTATAAAGATGCTGAATCGCCCTGGGGAAAATACAATGGTCGCACAAAGTCTCGACCCCCGTTGTTTCGTCCTGATTATTCTTGGCTGACAAGCCACGGGCGTGACGGTAGTTTTCGTTGTTCCATACGTCAGCGAAACTTACTTGGCCCGGTGTCACTCGCCCGAAGTCATCACGCTCCTTGGCTGTCGCGCAGCATGGCGAAACAGGGCCACCGCCAGTGACAACGGAAACACCATAATGCCACGAGCAGTGCTTGGGAAAAGTATCATCGTCATCAAGCACGTGTGGCATCCAGGAATTACTTTGCTCATCCTCCAGAAAATAGTCACGGGCCCAATCGGCGAACTCGATAAAACCTTTGAAATCAGTCGCTATCATACGATTTGCCGATGGCGCCTCGCCCTCCCGATAGCTGGGAAGCCATGACTCGTCGTTGACGGCGGCGTCCTCACGGACAAATGATATTCCTATATCCTTGCAGTATTTCTGCGCCGCCTCCACCTCGTGCTCGTTATGTCGGAAGATCAGCATTTTGTAGACGATGCGAGTATCCAGCCCTAACCGGTCTCGCGACTTTGCGAGCGCCTCAAGATTCCGTTTGACCAACTCAATATCGCCACCGACACGATGCACCTCATAGGCCTCTTGCGTGAAACCATCGATGGAGCCTGTGAGTGTATCCAGCCCAGACGACAACAATTCATCAATTTGCTGCTGAGATAACTTCAGGGAGAGGTTTGAGTGGATCTCTGTTTCGATATCGTAAGCATGGGCCTTCTGAATATAGCGGGGCAGCTGTTTGTTCAACAGGGGTTCTCCCCAGTTGTAGAACATCACCAGGAAAAGGTAGGGCCCCAACTCATCAATGAGCGAGTCGAAGAGCTCCGGTTTCATTTGCGAACGACGGCTGCGACGGATGGAGTCCAACTGACTTGCTCGACGGCCAGCGTTCTCTTTTCCGGTGGGGCACGTGGGGCAGAGAAGTTGACAAGCGTCAGAGGGGTCGATGGTCAGATAGTATGGATATGATGTCACTGTCGAGGTATGGGTGTAAGCCTCATACTTGGCGCGAAGAAAATTCGCGAAAGCCTCACGGGTATTCTTTTTGAAGGGCTGCATTGGGTATTTCCCTCTTTTGGGAACCGCTGCACCCAACGAACAAGGATACTTGCAACGGGTCCTGCATAAACCACTCAATCCGTGAAGTGGTCGGTGACGTCAGGCATTATGTGTAGTATTGCTCTTACCGATTTTCACGCTAGCGCGCCAGCACTAATGATGTCAAGCACCCATCAAATTACATGCCGATTCTGCGGACTCGCATCACGCTATAGCGACAGAGAAAGCTATCGGGGTCAGGCCTACCTTTCACCAGCCTATCCTAAAGCAACAACCAGCAGTGAGTTCCCGCGGTTAGCCAAAGGCTAATGAATCACCGCCCCTACTATGAATAGCGTGCCAAGCCCGAAGGCATGTATGATTATTTTTTTAGGTAAACGACCTGAACACCATCATGGATCACTGAAGGAGAAACGGGGTTGTGGGTAGTTTCAAAAAGCGAGTTCCTCCAAATATCATGTTTGCCCGACGATATCAGCCAAAGTAATCCTATAACGCCTTGGGTATTCTCGCAGTGAATACACCAGATGGCACCTACCAACCAAAGGGGATAGATCCACTTGAAAGAACACAATTTCAGTAACGCAATGGCACAGTATGTGGAAGCAGGCAACTGGCATGAGATCGAGCGTTTTTTTAATCAATCTGAATTGACACAACACCTGGGCATAAACGTAGATTTACAGGATCCAACCCAACCAAAATGTGAGGTGCATAACGTACACCGCTTTCACCTGGGTGGTGTCGGGCAGGACTATATCAATGGTGCCGTAATTTCGGCGATGTATGATTTGGCAATAGGCTTAACCGCCCTCCCCTATGCATCAGAAGGCAACTTCGCAACGACCAACCTCAACATCAGGCTATTAAAGCCTGTAGAAAATGGTCGGTTCTATATGGTGTCAAAAATCAACCGTCGAATTGGCAACCGGGTGTTTGCAGAGGCCACATTGTTTAACTTCGCAGATGAAGCTCGTGGCCACGCCCATGGCGAGATCAGCGTTGGACTGAAACGCTAGCGCCAGTATCAGTAACAGGTAAGCAAGATCAATTTGGCTCACTTATACTCTGACACAAGCAAAGGCTCCTCACTGTTTTAATGGCACAGCGTCTGACGTCGCGAGCGGACTGGCCAGCAGTCCCGACAGCCACAGTCGTATCGAAATGCCGGGAGGCGTGGTGATACCGCTGGTCATGGACGTAACATGGCCCTGATAAAGCACAGCGATAGTCGGAGTGCCGCGAACGTTCCAGGTTCGGCCAATATCTCCGCCCGGATCATTCACAATCTGAAACCCAAGATCGTGTTCGCGAGCAAAAGACAACACCTTCTCCCGCGAGCCCGACGATAGCGCTACCGTCACCACCGCATAGTCATCCCTGAGCGCCTCAACAGCCGGGGATACGGCCTTACACACCGGGCACCAACTGGCCCAGAAGTACAACAGAACAGGTTCTGTTTGGCTCATCTGAAACAGATCGATACGCTTACCATCTACATCCAGCAACAGTTGACGGGGCACCGTTTCAGGCGCTTCGCGATGGCGCCAGGAATCAATCAGTATGGGCATGGTAACTATGGCCACCAGCCACAGCGCTGCAACCTGCCAACTTTTGATCTTGCCTGCCGGAGGCTTATCGGCGGGGTTACGCATCTGTCTATCCAGGTTCGTTTTCGGTCGTCGACTTTCGTCGGGGCATACTGCCAGTAGCAGCGCTTATACTCATTAGTGTCCCCTTAGTGTCCCCCGCCGCAGCGATTCGAGTAAACTGTCACCAAAATTGGCAAAAGAGGCACTTTCATGGATGACTCAAAACAGAAAATCGCACTGTTCATAGATGCAGACAACGCTCCCGCAAACAAGTTCGAAGACGTTCTCAGTGAAGTCGCCAAGTACGGTGTCGTCACTATAAGGAAGGCCTATGGAAACTGGAAGAAATCATCGATAAAGCCCTGGCGCCGGGCAATTCCTAGTTGGTGCGAAATGCGCGAAAGAAAAAACAGGCATAGCATCACAGGCTCATTTATGGTCTACTTAATGAGAATTGTTTGCATTTGAAGTCTCAATCCATCTGATAATCCCGAGAGGTATCCATGCGTTTTCCCCGCGCGGCTCTGCGCCGTTTTGCATCTGCCCTTTTTGTCACCGCTGCAGCCATAGCTGCACCCTCCGCTTACGCCGAGGCTGTGAATGTGTACTCCGCTAGGCAGGAGGCGCTGATCAAACCCCTGCTGGATAAATTCACGGACGAAACCGGCATCGAAGTTAATCTGGTTACCGGCAAAGATGATGCCCTGCTCACACGCCTGCAAACTGAAGGTCGCAACTCCCCGGCGGATGTGCTGCTCACTGTCGATGCAGGCCGCCTCTACCGGGCCAAGGAAGCCGGGGTTCTACAGCCTGTCCAATCTGATTTCCTGGAAGAGACGATACCCGCCAACCTGCGCAATGGCGAAGGCTACTGGTATGGCCTGTCGGTTCGTGCGCGCGTGATCGCCTACGCCACTGATCGAGTAGATCCCGAAGAATTGAGTACCTATGAAGCGCTCACCGATGAGAAATGGCGAGGCCGCATCTGCGTGCGCTCCTCCGGTAACATTTACAATCAGTCTCTGGTTGCCAGCATGCTCTCCACTGAGGGCGAAGCCGCCACTGAAGAATGGATAGAGGGTCTGGTGGCTAATTTCGCTCGCCCACCCCAGGGCGGTGATCGCGATCAGATCAAAGCACTCGCAACGGGTCAGTGTGACGTTGCACTGGTTAACAGCTACTATTATGGCGCGATGTTGCAAAGCGACGATGCGGAAGAAAGAGCCGCCGCCGATAAAGTGGCTGTATTCTTCCCCAATCAGGATGGACGCGGCACGCACATCAACGTCAGTGGAGCCGGTGTCACTAAATCCGCCAAAAACATCGAAGCGGCCACCGCACTTATCGAGTTCTTGGCCGGGCCTGAAGCGCAGCAATGGTATGCTGAAACCAACAATGAATACCCGGCCAATTCCGAGGTTGAAGCCAGTGCCCTGCTCGAATCCTGGGGCGATTTTAAAGCCGATTCAGTTGACGTGACGGAGCTCGGACGCTTGAATGCGCAGGCAGTCATGGCAATGGATCGGGCGAATTGGAAATAAGCTCAGCAACACCCCCACCACAAGCATTACATCGCGGGCGCGGCAGCTTCGGTTGGCGCGCCCTGATGTTGGTAACGGCGTGCCTTATTGCTGTGCCTGTGCTGGTAATTGTCGCCAGCCTGTTCCAGGGTTTCAGCCCGGCCTGGCAGCACCTGCTGGATACCGTTCTGCAGGACTATGTCATCAACTCGCTGCTGTTGATGTTGGGCGTTGGTATCGGCACCTTGCTGCTGGGCGTCAGTGCTGCCTGGCTCACTGCGATGTGCGAATTCCCCGGCCGCAAACTGTTCAACTGGGCGCTGCTGCTACCGATGGCGATGCCGGCCTACATCATTGCCTACACCTACACCGGCATGCTCGATTTCTCTGGCCCCGTGCAGAGCGCTTTGCGTGCGCAGTTCGGCTGGGGCTACGGCGACTATTACTTCCCCGAGATACGCTCACTCGGCGGCGCCGTCTGCATGCTGTCATTGGTGCTCTATCCCTATGTCTACCTGCTGGTGAAAGTCGCTTTCACCGAACAATCAACGGCAGTATTGGAAGCCAGCCGAAGCCTCGGCAAGGGTCCCTGGAAAACACTGTTTCAAGTGGCTCTGCCAATGGCCCGACCCGCCATCGTCGCCGGCATCAGTCTGGCGCTAATGGAAACGCTGGCTGATTTTGGCACCGTGGATTACTTCGGTGTGAGCGTATTCACCACCGGTATATTTCGCACCTGGTACGGACTGGGTGAGCTGCAAACAGCGGCGCAGCTGGCGGCTTTTCTGCTGCTGTTCGTATTTGCCCTGTTCACACTGGAACAATACTCGCGACGCCGCCTGCGCTTTCATCACAACTCGGCCCAGCAGAAACCCCGTCGAATCGAATTGCGGGGCTGGCGCGGCTGGTGTGCGTTTGCGGTGGCCATGGTGATCGTAACCGCAGGCTTTGCGCTACCGGCCGCACAGTTGGCCTCCTGGGCCAGTGACCGCATTGGCAGTACTGATGTTGCAGCATTCCTTACGTTAGTGGGCAGCAGCTTCACGCTGGCTGCCATCGCCTCTGCCTGCTGTCTGGTAATTGCTCTACTGCTGGGCTACGGCAAGCGCCTGCATCCCGGACAGCTGGAACAACAGGCCGCACGCGTCTCATCCATGGGATACGCGGTACCCGGCACCGTGATTGCCGTGGGTGTACTGATCCCGTTTGCGTGGATGGACAATCAACTGGATACCCTGATGCGCGAACATTTTGATCTCTCAACCGGCCTGTTGCTCAGCGGTACACTGGCAGCACTGGTCTTTGCCTACGTGGTGCGCTTTCTTGCGGTGTCACTGCAGACGGTGGAATCCGGGCTGGCGCGCATTCGTCCCAGCATAGACGAATCTGCCCGTTCTCTGGGCAAACGTCCGCTACAGGTATTGCAGCGTATTCACCTGCCTATGCTGCGCGGCTCTCTGGTCACCGCCCTACTGCTGGTATTTGTCGATGTACTAAAAGAGCTGCCCACAACACTGATTCTGCGCCCGTTCAATTTCAACACGCTGGCAGTGCGCACATACGAACTCGCCTCCGATGAACGGCTGGCCGACGCGGCACTGCCGGCGCTGGCGATAGTGCTGATTGGCCTGCTGCCTGTTATCCTGATGACCCGCACCAGCAGCGCAGCTGCCCCTACTAATCCACACAATAAGGACGACCATGAGTAGCCAGCTGGCGCTGCAACAGGTATCTGTCAGCTATGGCGATTTTCCCGCCGCGGTGGACGTATCATTCAGTCTGGAAAAGGGACAGATAGGCTGTTTGCTAGGGCCATCCGGGTGCGGCAAAACCACGCTGCTGCGAGCCATTGCTGGCTTTGAACAGGTTACAGCTGGCACTATCACACTCAATGGTGAAACCATCAGTCGCGCCGGTGCGCAGTTGCCACCGGAGCGGCGCAGGGTCGGTATGGTCTTTCAGGACTTTGCACTGTTCCCGCATTTGAGTGTGCAACGCAATATCGGTTTTGGACTGGATGCGATGAATCGCGAGGCCCGCGCACAACGGGTACGTGAAATGCTCGCGCTGGTGGAACTCGAACACTACGCCAACGCCTATCCCCACGAACTCTCCGGGGGCCAGCAGCAGCGTGTAGCACTGGCGCGGGCGCTGGCACCCAACCCGGAAATACTCTTACTGGATGAACCTTTTTCCAGTCTGGACAGTGAATTGCGCGAGCAGTTGGCATCGGAAGTCCGCGAGTTGCTCAAGCGCAACGGTGTCACCGCTATTCTGGTGACCCACGATCAGAATGAAGCCTTTGCAATGGCTGATCAGATCGCGCTGATGCGCCAGGGCCAGGTTGTGCAACTCGATACGCCGTACAACCTGTACCACAATCCCCGCAGCGAATTTGTCGCGGAGTTCATCGGTCAAGGTACTATCATTACGGTGTCCGTTAATGCGTCTGGCGCGCTGAACAATGGCCTGGGCATACTGGATGTAAGAGACCGCCCGTGGCAAGCCGGAGAAACATTGCGACTGCTGGTGCGCCCGGACGATATCGAGTACGACGAACTCAGCGCGTTGAGCCTGCCGGTGGTAAGCAAATCCTTTCGCGGCGCACACTATCTCTACGAACTGGCACTACCGGATGGTCAGAAGGTGCCCTGTCTTACGCCCAGCCACGTGGCTATCAACCCCGGCGAGAGCCTGCCCGTTCGTTTCAATCTGCAACACGTTGTGGTCTTTGATGATTCTCCATCGGAGACAACGCCAATTCGCTGAAGGCCCGTGCCGCGACGCCACATTCTGTCAAAGCTGTAGTAGTATTATCGCAACTATAAAAACCATAACGGTGGGTACGTGGCAGGAATCACGCGCAGGAAATTTGTTCGCAATGCATCGCTGCTGGCAGCGGCAGCGACGGTAGGCTCCGCATGCAGCAATGGCTCAAGTTCCAACGGCAGCGCCCCTTGCGCTGTGATCATCGGGTCCGGGTTTTCTGGCTCTGTCGCGGCACTGAGGCTCGGCCAGGCAGGCATCCACACAACCGTTCTTGAGCGCGGACAGGAATGGACGCTACAGGGGCCAGACACCTTCCCCACCAGCATGTCTGATCGACGCACCACCTGGTTCGGAGACGTAGATGGCCTGACCGGGCTATCACCTGTCACTCGCTATGCCGGCATGCTGGAACGTGTTCGTGGCGATACGCTGGATGCGGTTGCAGCAGCCTGTGTCGGCGGCGGCTCGCTTACTTACGGCGGGGTATTGCTGCAACCACGCCGTGACATCTTCGAGGGCGTGTTCCCCACCATCAGCTATGACGATATGGATCAGATCTATTACCCCAGGGTACTCGCGGGAATCGGCGCCTCCGCCATACCAGACGATGTTCTGGCTAGCGACCCCTACGCGGCTCACCGGGCCTTTCTGGAGGATTGCGCCAGCGCGGGTTTCGAAACCATTCGCCCTGCTGCATCCTTCGATTGGGATATCATACGCCGCGAACTGCGCGGCGAACTGCCGCCAGCCGTACTCGCCAGCAACTACCTGTTTGGTTGTAACAGCGGCGCCAAGTTGTCCACCGACAAAAGCTATCTGCGCGAGGCTATCGAGACCGGCTATGTGGAACTGCGAAGTCTCTGCGAGGTGGCGATGATAAGCGAGCTGGACAACGGCTACAAAGTGACCTATCGAAATATTAACCCTGAAGGTGAGTTGCTCGAACAGGTCGAAATCAACGCCGATTACCTGTTCATGGCGGCGGGGTCACTCAACACCAGCAAACTTCTTCTGTCCGGTCAGCAAGCCGGCGAACTCCATGGCGCCAACGACAGGATAGGCAAGGGCTGGGGCACCAACGGCGATGAGTTGATGATGGAGTTGCGAAAGGACCCACTGCCCGGCCCGCAGGCTGGGCCGGCGTGTATTTCAGCCGTGGATCGCGGCTCACCGGGCTACCCTGTGGTCTATGAGCACTCTCCCGCGGCCGTGAGCGGTATACAGATTCAATTGGCGATGTCTGTGCCCGATAAGCTCGGAGAACTGGCCTTCGATAGGAACGACGCCTTCGGGATACACTGGCCAGACGACAGCGCCACACCCTCGGCGCAGGCACGCGATGACAGTTTCGCACGGCTGGTGAGCACAACAGGTGGTCTGGATATATCCGGTGCCATCGCACGGACAATCTGGCACCCGCTGGGAGGCACCGTGATGGGCGATGCCTGCGACAACCTCGGCCAGCTCTACGGCTATCGCAACCTCTTTGTAATCGACAGCAGCTTGCTACCTGGCAGTGCAGCCAACGCGAACCCGGCACTGACTGTCGCCGCCAATGCAGAGCGCATCATGGAAGCGCTGGTTCCGAATTTGCGATAACAATCATCGCAAGACCAGCCGCCAGTTCTGGTGAATACACAGACATTGATTAAAAAATCAATTCGTCCTGTTTTGCAAAGACGTTTCCGCAGAAACGCGAAGCCTTATTTTTGTGCGTAATTGCGCCCCAAATTGGCCGGGCGCACCAACGCTGCGCAAAAACACCGCTTTTATCCCGTTTTCCCTTCAAAAATAGCCCCAAAAGTCGGCACGCTGTTTGCTACCGTAACCCTGAAACCTGCAATCCCGTTGTTAATCGTCTATGGTGGTCAGAACAATGGTTGAAAGAGAGGAGCAGCTGACATGTCTATCACAGTTTCCGGTTTTCACCGCTTTGCGCCACAGGTCCGTGCGCAGTGAGCTGGAATGGCATCATCAATGACGCGATTGCAGCCCGCCAATGGTTTCACCGCCACCCAGAGCTTACCTGGCAGGAAAAAAATACCGCTATTCACATTCGTGAGCAGCTGACGGAACTCGGTATTCAATGGCGAGTGTGCGCCGAACACGGCACCGTCGCCTCACTGGCAGCCGCAGCTGCAGGCCCGCACATCGCATTTCGCTCGGATATGGATGCGCTGCCGATTAACGAAAAAGCCGCAGTCGATTTTTGTTCATCTGAACCGGGAGTGATGCACGCCTGTGGGCACGATGGCCATATGGCAGCCCTGCTGGGCCTGGCCGCGTGGCTGAAGCGTCACGAGAGCCAGTTGAGGAATCCGATCAGCCTCATTTTTCAGCCCGCTGAAGAAGGCGGTCACGGCGCCATGAAGATGATAGAAGATGGCGCACTCGAAGGCGTGGATATGATCTTTGGCTGGCATAACTGGCCCGCCCTCCCCGCCGGCGTCGCCCTGTGCCCTGACGGTGCGGTTATGTCGGGCAACGGCACCTTTCACATGACAATTAGCGGTGTCGGCGGCCATGCCTCGCAACCAGAGATCTGTGCTGACCCGGTACTCGCTGCCGCCGCCACAACAATGAATTTGCAACAGATTGTCAGCCGTCGCCTGCCACCACAGGCCGCAGCAGTGGTGAGTGTGACATCCATCGTCGCTGACAGTAATGTCACTGTAACCCCTGAATCGGTCTCGCTGGCGGGCAGTATTCGCCTGTCAGACCCACAGTTGCGGGAAAAAATTAACGCCCTGATTATCGAGATAAGCCAGCATACCGCTGCGGCGTACGGTGTGGCTGTTGATATCGATATTCAATCGCGCTATGAAGCTACCATCAATCATGCTGATGCGGCGCAACACTACCGAGCGGCCTTTGCCGCAGAACTGGGCGACGGCTATGCCGACAGTGACCTGTTGCTACCCATCATGGCCTCTGAAGATTTTAGTTACTACCTCAATGAAATACCCGGTGCCTTCGCCCTGGTAGGCATGTCGGAGCGCGCTTCTTCCACCCCGGACTATGATGCTCCCTGTCACAGTCCTGTCTATCGTTTCAATGACCGTATTCTGGAATCAGTGATACGCGTCTTTGCCCGTCTGGCCGGTTTACCTGTAGGTGAATCGGGCCAGCCCATCTCTAAACCTGGCACTGCCAGGCCATTCGCAGCAAAGTAACTCTGGAGTTTATATGAACTGGTTTGAATCCTACGAATCCGAAATCCGCGCTTACGCCCGCGTTTATCCCGCGGTATTTGTAAAAGGCGATAACGCTCGCCAAACGGATGAAGAGGGAAAAGAGTACATCGATTTCTATGCCGGGGCCGGTGTACTGAATTTTGGACACAACAACCCAAAAATCATCGATGCCATTATCACCTATCTGCAAAGCGGTGGCGTGATTCACACACTCGATATGATGACACCGCCCAAACGTGAATTCATCAAGGCGTTTGTACAAACCATTCTCGAGCCCAAAGGCATGAACTACAAATTACAGTTCATGGGGCCTACCGGCACCAATGCCGTTGAAGCCGCTTTGAAACTGGCAAGGCGGGTTACCGGGCGTACCAATGTCGTTGCGTTTAACCAGGGGTTCCACGGCATGACACTGGGCGCGCTCGCCTGCACGGCCAATGAATATTTCCGTAATGCAGCAGGCACGCCGTTAAACAGCGTAATGCACTGGCCCTTTGAAACCAATCAAGGCGGTGGCGTTGAGAGCTTGAAAACCCTGCGCGCGATGTATGAGAACAGTTCCAGCGGCGTGGAGAAACCAGCGGCCTTTATTGTTGAGGTGTTACAGGCTGAGGGCGGTGTAAACCTCGCCAGCAAAGCCTGGCTACAAGCGTTACAACAACTTGCCAAGGACATTGGTGCACTCCTGATCGTAGATGATATCCAGTCGGGCTGTGGCCGTACCGGCAGCTATTTCAGCTTTGAAGACTGCGACATCGACCCGGACATCATCACCCTGGCGAAGGGCCTTGGTGGTATCGGTACACCCATTGCGATGAACCTGGTGAAACCGGAGCACGACAACCACTGGCAACCGGGCGAACATACCGGCACCTTCCGTGGACAGAATATTTCTTTCGTCGCCGGCCGCGAAGCACTGCGTTATTTTGAGGACGACGAACTGATGGCGGAGACACGTCGTAAAGGCCAGATTATGGCTGACAGCCTCGAAGCTATAGCCAGGCAGTACGCTGACAAAGGTTTTAGCGTTAGAGGTAAGGGCATGATGCAAGGGCTGGATATCGGCAGTGGCGATCTTGGTAAAGCGATCGCCAATGACTGCTTTGAGAACGGCATGCTGTTTGGCCCCTGTGGTGTGGGTGGCTCGGTGTTGAAGCTGATCCCACCACTCACCATACCCGATGACGATCTCAATCAGGGCCTTGCGATATTTGCTGACGCGGTGACACGTCAGGTGGAGGGTCAATCATGATTGAACGCGATGATATGACCTTCCCTTTTTCGGAATATCAACGCCGTATCGGCGAACTGCGCTCGCGCATGCAGGAAAGGCTGCTCGATGCGGTGATCATTTCAGATGCCGAAAACATAATGTACCTGACGGATTACCAAACCACCGGATACAGTTTCTTTCAGGCATTGGTCGTACCGTTGGAAGGTGAACCCTGGATGGTGACGCGAAAACTGGAGGAGTCCAACGTCCATGCCAGAACCTGGGTGAGTGTCACACGGCCCTACCCCGATACCGGTGATGCGATACAGATGCTGGTCACTTCGCTGGTTGAGTTTGGGCTGGCTGACAATACCATTGGCTATGAGCGCAACTCCTATTACTTTACTGCTTACCATCAGGATTTCTTTCACACCGCATTTGCCAAAAGCCGACTGATGGATTGCTTTGGTATTGTTGAAGAAGGCCGGGTCGTTAAATCCAGCTTTGAACTGGATGTAATGAGAAAAGCGGCCATCGCGACAAAAGCCGGTATGAAAGCAGGCATCGAGGCCGCCAAACCGGGTGTGACAGAGAATGAGATTGGCGCGGCTATCAGCTATGCGATGTTCTCTGCCGGCGGTGAGACACCCGCAGTGATGCCCTATGTCACCTCCGGGCCGCGCAGCATGATCGGACACGCCACCTGGGAAGGCAGAACGGTTCTACCCGGCGAGCATGTGTTTCTGGAAATTGCCGGCTGTTATCGGCGTTACCATACCGCGATGATGCGCACAGTGGTGTGCGGCGAACTGTCAGACAGCATGTATAAATCACAGGAGTTAATGAAGCATGCACTGGATACCGCGCGCCGGGAGTTCAGACCGGGGCTGACAGTGTCCGATGCAGATAAGCTGATGCGAAATATTATTAGCGATAACGATGTGGACGCCAGACTGATCACCCGCTCTGGCTATTCGATCGGCATTGCTTTCCCGCCAAGCTGGGACGAGGGTTACATCGTTAGCCTGTTTCAGGGCAGCTCGCAAATCTTGCGCCCGGGCATGACCTTCCATGTGATCCCATGGATGTGGGGAATAGATGGCGATAAATCCTGCGGCATCTCAGACACGTTTTATATTACTGAAAGCGGCTGCGGTTCGTTCTTTGACGATGTAGAGCAAGATTTCTCTGTCAAACCGGATACAGACGCCGGCGCCGGGCAGAGCAAAACACCCGCCGAGAAAAAGCCCGTACTGGTACAAACCAATCCCAAAGCGGCCTCCCCTAAAGAGAAGGCCTAAGGAACACACTATGTTTATTGCAACAAACCCGACAACGGGCGAGGAGCTGCACCAATACGCGCTGCACACAGAGGCCGAGGTTACTGCAAAAATTGATGCGTCACTTGGGGCCTACAAGCAATGGCGCAAGACGAGCTTTGCCGAAAGAGCGGCCCTGTTGAAAAAAGTCGCCCAACTTATGCGCGACGATGAAGAGCGTCTGGCCAAACTGATGACAGTTGAAATGGGCAAACCCATCATCGAGGCACGCGCTGAAGTACAGAAAGCGGCATTGTGCGCAGACCACTATGCAGAGCGCGCCGAGGAGTATCTCGCGCCTCGCGATCTGCCTTCGGATGCGTCGCACAGTTATGTACAGCATCTGCCGATTGGCGCCGTGCTGGGAATACTGCCGTGGAATGCACCGTTCTGGCTGGCGTTTCGCTACTGTGCTCCGTCGCTGATGGCAGGCAATACCTGCCTGATGAAGCACGACCCGCATGTGCCGGCCTGTGCTGAAGCTATCGGCGAGTTATTTATAACGGCAGGTGCGCCCACAGGGCTGCTGCAGAACCTGCGCTTGAACAACGATCAGATCGCTCAGCTTATTGCAGATGACGCGGTGCAGGCAGTGTCCCTCACCGGGTCCAGTGCCGCTGGCAGCGCAGTGGCGTCGCTGGCGGCCAAAGCGATTAAACCAGCCGTACTGGAACTGGGCGGCTCCGACCCCTGCCTGATTCTGGCCGATGCCGATCTCGACAAGGCGGCCGAGGTGCTAACGGTGTCACGTATTATTAACGCGGGCCAATCCTGTATTGCCGCCAAGCGTATTATTGTTGAGGCACCGGTGTACGACAGCTTCATAGAGAAATATCAGCAGCGACTGTCCCAGTTGGTTGTAGGCGACCCCGCACAAGAATCGACCCAGGTCGGGCCTATCGCCCGCAATGACCTGCGGGATAATCTACACCGCCAGGTGAGTATGACGATTGAACAGGGCGCATCCTGCCTGTTGGGTGGAGAAATGCCTGCCGGTGCCGGCTATTTCTACCCGGTGACCTTACTCACCGATGTCACGCCCGGCATGCAGGCCTATTGTGAAGAAACCTTTGGCCCTGTAGCGGTTGTGATAAAGGCCGATTCAGCGGAGCACGCGATGGCGTTGGCCAACGATACACCTTACGGGCTTGCGGCTTCCATCTGGTCTGCCGACACCGAAAAAGCTGTTGCTATGAGCTCTGACATTGAAGCCGGTCAGGTGGCTATCAACGGTATTGTCAAAACAGATCCGCGCTTGCCCAGTGGCGGTATCAAGCGTTCAGGCTATGGGCGTGAACTCGGGCCTCATGGCATTCTGGCGTTCGTTAATGTTCAGCAGGTCTGGGTTGGGGGCGCTTCCTGACCCAAGATGTTCTCTACTGGAAATTCTGGTTGTCTACGGGCTGTAATGGCCCGAAGGTGACATCGCCTGTGAGCGCTAATTGTAACGGCGTCAGGTATCTACGATACTGAGGGCCTCTCACGTCAACCAGAATTAGGGAACAGATATCCATGAGCGACAATGAAGGTTCAATCACCACTGAAGTTCGCGGCCACATCCTTCTCATCGGCTTGAACCGCCCTGAAAAATACAATGGCTACACGCCTACCATGGCCGAACAGTTAGTCGCCGCCTACACACAGCTCGACGAAGATGAAAGCCTCTGGGTTGGTGTCCTGTTCGGCCACGGCGATCACTTTACCGCCGGGCTGGATTTACCGAAATGGACAGGCTCTATGGAGCAGGGAGTGAGCGGCGATGGCAGTCATATAGATGTCGTGGGCCTTGGCCGCGCCTGCCGTAAACCCATCGTCACAGCCGTTCAGGGCATTACGTTCACTGTGGGTATTGAGCTGGCGCTTGGCGGTGACATCGTTATCGCTGCCGATAACTGCCGTTTCTCCCAGCTGGAGCCCAAACGCGGCATTATGGCGACAGGCGGAGCCACCATCCGTTTTGTAGAGCGCGGCGGCTGGGGCAATGCGATGTACCACCTGCTCACCTCAGATGAATTCGATGCCGAAGAGGCAAGGCGTATCGGCCTGGTACAGGAGATCGTCCCCCTTGGTCGACAGCTTGAGCGGGCTATAGAGATTGCCGAGGTTATCGCGACCGGCGCGCCGCTGGCAGTACAGGCGACCAAGGCCTCATCGCGCCGTTTTGTACAGGAAGGCTATGACGCTGCAGTCGCTGCACTTGGGCCAACCCAGAAAGCGCTGTTTGAAAGCGAAGATGTTGCAGAAGGCGTACAGTCGTTTGTGGAGCGTCGTGCGGCGCAGTTTAAAGGCCGCTGATACAGAAGGTTGATAGAGGGGTCAGAGTAAACATAGCCAGGCAATCGTACCGTGATGGCCTTATGCTCTACCCCCCAACACCCTATTGCGGCGGCGCGGCCAGTGCCCGCACTTCCAGTTCATTCAGCGCACGATCGAATACAATCAGTTCGGATACCGCTGCGTCATAGTGACGACCGATGTTGTAAAAGCCATCTCCACCCTCGCCAATATTGATGGGATACTCCGACTTGATAGAGGTAACACCCCCGGTTGGTTGAGTGATTCTGGTTAGGCCGAACACAGGGTCTGCCACATACAGCGACATGCTCTCGTTCTCCAGATCTATAATTGCGACAACATATAGCCACTCTTCCTTGCTGTAGATAATCGCCGCGGTGTCCTCGCGAAACCGGCCGTCGCCAATGTTCAGCTGTATACCATCACCTGCCAGCGCGATAGTAAAACCTGGGTTGGTGCCACCGCTCCAATCTTTGTTGGAGACCACATTGGGATCGCTCTCGACCGCACCGTCGACTCGCATTCTTAACCCTATGGATAACACGCGCGTGTCATCCAGCGGCTTGATCCAACTCGCATACCCAAGCTCTCGATCAAGCAGCAAGCTACTGTCGCCTTCAGAAGTCCCCGCGCCGAACGTTGGCTCGGCGGCTGTACCGGGCACCCAACCCAGCGGCAGCAGTGACTCGTCAAATGCCACCTGCAAAATGGCATCTTGCTCCACCGTCACTCGCTCAGGTTGCACACCCAGTACAAATGTCGCCTGACTGGCCAGCGGTGTGCCTATATCGGCCTCTACTGCATAGTCGAACTGAAATACACCTGCCCCGCTATCGGCCAATGTCAGGGTATCGGTATACGTGGTGGTGTCTGAACCCAGTTGCGCGATCAGCTCGTTATCACGGTAGATACGCACCTCTTTTACCTGATCGCCGTTCAACCAATGCAATTGAACCTCTGCCGCAGAAAAATCATCCTCCTGACTGACTGTCGCAATCAACCGATAGACACCGAGATCCGATATCAGTGATGCCCCTGCGAAGTTGTCTTCGCGTACCGCTGGGTATCCTAGATAATCGAGCACTGTGGGAACAATTGAAACCACGGCAGGTCTGCCCATCAAGGTATTTTGCGCCTCATCGTCCGTCAGCGGCAGTGGCTCGCTAGCGTTGTGGAAAAACGT
The DNA here is from genome assembly GCA_902705825.1 of Halioglobus japonicus. Taxonomy (GTDB): domain Bacteria; phylum Pseudomonadota; class Gammaproteobacteria; order Pseudomonadales; family Halieaceae; genus Marimicrobium. Next base: position 23,230 of record CACSIL010000052.1, read on the forward strand.
GTTCATCAGTTCAGAGCGATTTACACCGATCAGTGAAGTCCGCTCGAGCAGCGAGTTGCCGCCATGACCACCTGCCTGCACATGCCCGTGGTCCGAGGTGAGAATTACCAGCCACTCCTCGTCAAAATCGCGTTCGCGCCGTTCCACCGCGTCGAGAATTTGGCCAACGCGATCATCCATCACTTGCAATGCCTCTTCGTAAAGAGTGCACCAGCCGCAGTTGTGGCCCGCCGCATCCATGTCATCAAGGTGTACGTAGAGAAAGCCCAGGCTGCTCTGCGGGTTCTCCAATTCGCCGACCACTTCCCCGCTCATGAAGTCGTCGTAATTCAAGGTGTCATCTTTTCGATCGACGATGCTGACTTTGCGTTCTACCAGCGGCATTTCCTTGGCAAAGTGGCCAAAATTGATGGCTATCCACACCGCAAAACTGCCCGAATCAATACCGGGGTCACGCTGGTCCAGCAGTGAAAAGACTGCCGGAGCCGCCAACGGTTGCAGGTTGTTGCTCGCTATACCGTGACGGTCTACCCAGGTGCCAGAGAGAATGCTGGCCCAACCGGGACCGGACGATGTCGCTTGAAGGGTCGACGTTTGAAAGTATCCTCCCGTCAGCGCGGGAACAATTGTCAGCCGATCAAAGTTAGGGGTTTCGGGTTCATTCAATAGTGGGTCGTCTACCGCATCAATGTAAGAGTACATCAAGCCGTCTACACCTATCAGCAGCACCTTTTTGACAACCTCTGGCTCTGGCTGCGGTTCGGTTTGAGGGCCGGCGCTGCCCGGGGTGTTCGTGTTTGAGGAATTGTTGTTGCTGCAACCGAAAAGCAGAGTCGCAAGCAGTGCCGCCAAGCATAGAATAGTAGATATTTTCACGTTACCGCACTTTTCAAATTAGTTTTATTGTTATTCCACGTCGTTAACCGTAGCCATCGAACACCGCCGAGTAAAGCCGAATGACTAGCCCGCTGCACATCCACTGACGCCGAACATGTGAGCGACTATAATTGGGATCGGGGTATAAGCGCAAACCCTATGCGCAAACAGCACGGGCAGCCTATAGCCAGCGGGCGTCCAAAGTCAGGCCGCTATGCCCTGCCCTGCATTTGCCATAAGCCTGCGCAGCGATGCGATACGCCAATGAATTTGCGGGTTACCGCTGTATCCATTATTCGTGTCGGTCATACCGCTATGAAACGAATAAGTTGTCAGCGCCGAGTTTTTTCTTATACAGGGCAATATCGTTCTTGTACGCTTTCTTCACGCACGCCAATAGTTCATCGTTGTACATGGTTCGGATGGACGGCATGAACCCCTCGCTTTTGTAGGCGAGCAATTCAAGTGGAGAACGCTTATACGGTTTTCTCTTAGCCAACTTTTGATAACCGTCGCTGCCGTGCTTGGTAAGTGGGCGGGCATCGACCAGTTCAAGCCCAATCTTGTCTTTGAGTACTTGCGCCGCCGTACCCAGGTCTTCGAGGGCAAAGTAGTCATCATAGTCTTCGTAGACTAGAAAATTGGTTTGTGGCATCCAGTGAATATCCGCATTTCGCACACGTTCATTGCTCATGCTTTTCACAAAAAACTCAAAGGTAATATCGTCCACATCGATCTTCCGTTTGTGCAGATCGACATATCCCCAGGCTGGGTTGTTCCTGTTAACAATTTTATCGAGATACACACTCAGTAGGCGGGCGTAGGGACAACGCAGAATGACAAACGTGTACTTGGCCTTGGCCAGTTCAGATAGGTTGGCACTGAAGGTATTGTTGTTCTGATGAATCCAGTTGAAATCGGAACTGTCCCTGATGCAGCCATTGGCAATCGCCAACGATGTTCTCATCGTCGAGCAGGCATTCTTGGGTATGAAGGTGTAGATGGCGTCACTGGGATAGATATTCAGCGCGTACTGTTGCGCAAAACTGTGCTGTCTATTAACTCGAAGTGTGCTGTAGCTTTGGTGGCTGTAGCGAAACAGGCGTGGCATCGTGTGACTCCAGAGTGATTGTAATCTACCGACCTCCTCGCCCGACAGCAGGTGCTCGGTCAACCTGTTGCACGTCAGAGAGGGCTTTCGATCCTATCATAGGAATAACAATGCCTTCTATACAACGACCATTGGCAGCGACTCACAACTAGCTTGCTACCTCTGGCAAGTGACACGTCCACTTCACTCCAGGCTACTCAGGAGCAGTACGGCGACGATCTGGGTGATGGATAGCCACACAATAATGTGTCTGGCCATGTAGAAGTAACGCGAGTACCGACGAACTTTCCCCGGGGTTGGAAAATCGACCCTCAGATCCAGCTCCCAGCGGCGCAGTAAGACCAACAATCCAGACACCAGTAGGCCCATGCCGATGTTTCCGCCGATGACCCAGTAGGTGACGGTATTGATTGAGTCACGTATATCGGGATCGGCTAACGCAATACTCAAACCAGAGACTCCCAGAAACACCACGGCGACAAGTGTATCGGAATAATTGACGATACGGTCGGCAAGCGCGCGACCCTCTGATTTTGGGCTGTTCTCCATACGCATACCCCCACTGAATACTAGAGAGCCTGCCTCGCGCAGTGGGTTTGTTATACGCAAGGCATAGCCTCAGTGTAGCGGTCGCGCAGTAGCAGGGCAATGCGATGCTACTGGCCGGCAAATACCCTGCGCTATGCGCTTTGATTATGCGGTTTGGTCACGCGGTTTGATTACGCAACCCGAGCTGCCACGGAAATGGCATACTTCTGCAGGTAGTACGCTTCATCGCCGTACAGCTTGGCCAGCACCATCAGACGTTTGTAGTGGTGCCCGACGCACAATTCGTCTGTCATGCCGATACCACCGTGCAACTGCACCGCCTGTTGCGCAATGAACTTGCCGGCCTCTGACACCTTGACCTTAAGCGCAGCACAGGCTGCCGCCGATTCTTCGCTGCCCGCGTCCAAAGCGATAGCGGCATTGAGCAGTAGTGAGCGGGTTTCTTCCACTTTCAAATACATTTCTGCCATACGGTGTTGCAACGCCTGAAACTTACTGATGGCCTGCCCAAACTGCTTCCGCGTTTTAGTGTATTCCACGGTTGCCTCCAGCAGCGCCTGCATCGCCCCTAACGCTTCCGCTCCCAGCGCCACGATGGTGGTATCGATCACCGCTTCTACCAGTGGTAGACCGCCCTCTTCTTCGCCCAGAATCTGCTTTGCACCAAGCTGCACATTGTGCAACTGAACATGCGCACCGCGACTGCCATCCACAGCGACAAAATTCTCTCGCTCTACACCGGGGGATGTCGTATCAACGATAAACAAGGTGATGCCGCTCGCCTCGCCCGTGCGCTCCGGACTACGGGCAGTGACAATCAGATAATCAGCACAGTGTGCGTTCAACACCGCAATTTTGTTCCCGCTCAACACATAGTCGCTGCCAGATTTCTGCGCAACGGTATCGACCCTGCACATGTCGTATCCGGATTGCGTCTCGGCAAAGGCAAACGCCCACTGCGCGTTACCGGCGATAATGTCAGGAATGTAGCGACCCTGTTGCTCTTCGCTGCCACCACGTTGCAGTAGCCCACCACATGTCACCACTGTGGACAGGAAAGGCTCGCGCACCAGCCCCTTGCCAAGCGCTTCGCCCACGACCATCAGGTCAATGGCGCGGCCATCGATTCCGCCCAGCGCCTCGCTGAATGGCACAGACAACCAACCCAGTTCAGCAAACTGCTGCCAGGCCTGCCGTTCAAAACCCAGTTCGCTGTTGCACAGACTGCGGTGGCGCTCTACACCGCAGTGCTCGCGCACGTATTTCTCGACACTGTCCTGTAGCAGGATCTGCTCTTCGCTGAGGGAAAAATCCACGGTTTAACCTGTTTCTAGAAAGGGGTTTTGATCGTAACAAAGGGGTCAGATCAAAACAATCAATCCATACGGTTTTATTTGAAAGTGATTTACCCTAGACTCAAACACCAAACCAACAGGATTTCCCATGCCAAAATTACAGTTGAGTGCCGACGAAGTACTGACCACTACCCGAGCTGTGCGCAAACGACTTGATTTCGACACGCCTGTCGAGATGTCTGTGCTGCGAGAGTGCCTGGAGATCGCCCTGCAAGCACCCTCGGGTTCCAACTCTCAGGGCTGGCACTTTGTACTTGTGACAGATCCAGCTAAAAAGGCTGCCATTGCAGAGCTGTACCTGAAGGCGTTTGACGACTATGAAGCGGGGCCGGCCCAGCCGACAAAACAACATCTGGATGATCCGTCCATGGCACCCACACAGGCGCGGGTACTGAGTTCTGCCCGTTATCTGGCGGACAATCTCGCCAAAGTGCCGGCGATGTTGATTCCCTGCTGTGCCGGGCGACCGGATACGGAGGGCTTGCCGCACGGTGTCGTCGCCAGTATCTACGGCTCTATCCTTCCGGCAGTATGGAATTTTATGCTGGCCGCCAGAGAGCGCGGCCTCGGTACGTGCTGGACCAGCCTGCATCTCAGTTACGAAAGTGAAATAGCGGCGCTGCTTAACATTCCAGACGACGTAGCGCAGGTTGCCCTGATACCCATTGCCTACACCAAGGGTACAGATTTTAAACCGGCACCGCGCAAGGACCTGGACAATGTACTGCACACCAATGGTTGGTAACACCCCGTAGCCGCTGTGCATACAGCGCTGTTTGGCTACCTGCCGACCGGCGCGTCTGCAAACAGCACGCAAGAGACCAACAGGCAGATGCGTAAGCGACCCATTCCCCTTGAGGCCGAAATCACCCGGCTTGTCGGCCACCGCTTTCCCGGGGGCTCCTATACGGTGGCGCACTGGGAGAACTTTCTGCTGACGCAGTGCACAGGTGCCGAATTACTCTGTGATGGACAGGTACACCCGGTAGCCCTCTTCCACCTTCCGATCACAGGTGCGGGCACTTCAATCGCTGAAATGTTCGAGCTCGGGCAGGCGGAATCCGATCTTTCCATCATGATAGAAAGCTACGACTGGGAGATGTTTCTGCCTTTGCAGGAAGACACCTGCTACAGCGTCAGTGGCGGCATCAACGGCGCACAGCGCTGTACCAACCCGGAGGGAAAACTGTACGACAGAATCGTGTTCTGCTTTGAAGTACACACGCCCGAGAATATACTCGCAGCACGCACCACCATCACCTGGCACTACACCAGGGACACCCTGTGAGCTTGGCTGTCGGAGATTTTATCCCCGAATGGGTAATGGAGAGCGTTACCCCCGAGCGCATGTGCACCATGGCCGCAATACTGCGCGACCCCAACCCCATCCACTGGGATCGCGATGCCGTGGACGCGCTGCCTTTAGGGCTGGGTAAACGCACAATCAATCAGGGCCCACTGGGGCTGTCCTACATCATCAATATGTTGCATGCCTGGGCGGGACCAAACGCGCTGCGACGCATCGTGATGCGTTTTCCCCAGGTCGTACTGGACCAAGAGCGAGTGGTAGCAAAAGGCAATATCAGTGCACTGCGAGAGGAACACGGTATAACACTCGCCGACTGCACTGTCTGGCTGGAACACGCCGAGCGTGGCGTGCTACTGGAGGGGATTGCCACGGTTGTCTTTCCTCCGCCTAAAATGCCTGAGCTAGAATCAAATTTTGAGACAGCCGCTCTCAAGGAGCACGAGTGACAGGAACCACCGCAGCGTCTGTATATCACTCTCGCTACTTCTGCTTTCGATTGGCTTGCCATCGTTTCGCCCAATGATTGAGGGGTTTGTACACCTCAAGCAGCTCCAGTCCCATAGCGGTAAGGACGTATCCACGCACATCATCTTTACCCAGTAATTGATTCACCTGCAGCAGCTTCAAACGATTATTCAACACCGTCGGCGACAGACCCTCACACGCGACCTGTAACTCGCGAAACGTCAACGGCCCTTCTCGAAGCTCCCAGATTATCCGCATCACCCACTTCTTACTGAGCAAATCAACAATTTCGGCGATCGCTGGCACTTCTTTTGACATAGTCTCTACCCGGGGTTGCGCTACTTATTTAGTAGCGCTATAGTTTGCTACTCTTTCCGTAGCATAATGGATGCAGATATGAGAAAGCAACGCATTATGACAATTGAACCGCCCTATCCCCAGAGCGTGCAGGCATCGTTTGACACAGTCATGCCGCAGGGCATACCGCCGCTAAATATTTTCAAGACGGTGGCAAACAATAAACGCGTGCTGTCGCGCATGGTGAATGGGGGCCTACTGGACAAGGGCTCCATTTCCATTAGGCAACGCGAGCTGGTCATTTTGCGGGCCTGTGCAAACTGTAAGGCCGAATACGAATGGGGCGTACATGTTGCAGTATTTTCTGCCAAGGCGGGTTTCACACAAGAGCAGATCGCAGATACCTGCAACAGCCCAATAGATACCGGGCATTGGTCATCAGAGGAACGGGTGTTGATAAGGCTGGTTGATGAGTTGCACCACAGCGCTCAGCTCTCAGATCAGGCCTGGATGGACCTCTGCGAATATTTTACCCATGAGCAGATCGTTGAATTGGTGATGCTGGCCGGCCTGTACCATGCCGTCAGCTTCGTCGTGAACGCCCTCAAAGTCGAGCATGAAGAATTTGCGCCTCGTTTTCACAAGCCGAAAAACGGAGAAAACCTCCCTATCACTTAGCACCCGCCTTCAACTTCCTATATCGTAAGCAAGTATCACACGCAGTACCCCGATACAGGAGAATGGCACTATGTTGAGTAGAAAAATCTGGTTTGTGTTACTAACGTTGTCAGTGGCTGTACTGAATGCTCCCGCCTTCAGCAGCACCGCCACTCCACAAGCCCAGGAACTGATTGAAACACTGGGCCTGTCTGAGGCAGACACCCCCATCAGCAAGCACCCCGGCTGGAAACCCAGCAAGATCGTCGTCATGCTGCCGTCGAAAACGGGATTCAGCGGCGCCGAGTACGAGGAGCAATTACGAAATGCTGCCGGCGATGTAGAACTGGTCATCGACCGCTCCGGCAGCTTCATTCCATCAGAGCAAATACTGGCTGGCGCAGATGGCGTAATTGGCATTTGCACCTCCCCACTATTGAAAAATGCAGACGAAAATCTCGTCTGGCTGCACAACTATTATGTCGGCATGGATCACTGCACCGGTGCAACAGACACTCAACTGCAGGAAGTCGTATTCACCAACAACAAGCGCTTGTCCGGCCCGGCAATCGCTGAACACGCCATCGCGATGTTATTGGCATTGACGCATAACCTGCCAGCGTACAGTGGCGCGCAAAGCGAGGCCAAATGGGATCGCGCGCTTGCCGATGGTGTCACCTTTGGCGAACTCACCGGAAAAACATTACTGGTTGTTGGGCTCGGAGGCATAGGTACGGAGATAGCCTGGCGAGCCAACGGACTGGGGATGCGTGTGATCGCCACCCGCAACTCCTCACGCGAAGGACCCGATTACGTTGCAAAAGTGGGCCTGGCAGACGAGCTCCATGCACTGGCGGGTGAGGCAGACGTAATAGTGAATGCTCTACCCCTGACGCCACAAACAACCGGGATCTTCGACAAAGCGTTTTTTGAGTCGGTGAAACCCGGCGCCATTTTCCTTTCTGTCGGACGCGGCAAAAGCACGGTAACCCGTGACCTGATCGCTGCGCTTGAGTCGGGACAACTGTTTGGTGCCGGCCTCGATGTCACAGACCCAGAACCGCTGCCAGCAGACAGCCCATTGTGGCACCTACCCAATGTCATTATTACGCCACATGTGTCGTCCGCTGGCGGCGACAGTCCCGAGCGAACAATGATCATCGCAGTGGAAAATTTGCGACGCTACGTCAATGGTGAACCGCTACTCAACATTGTGGATATGCAAAAAGGGTACTAGCACCCAATGCGGGTCGAGCAGCGCTCAGATCAGGCGGCTATCCCTATCTGAGCGCTATACCTGGGAGCACAATATTTTGAGAGATGTTTGACTACGCAACAATATTGAATTATGTTTGCGTACTCAAATATATCGCAAGAGAATTAGCTATGACGAAAGCAAGTAAAAGCAGCCTGGTGATCGACATCATCAACCTGCAAAGCAAGGTCCAAAGGCGCATGAGCGGCGCACTCACCCCGCACGGGATAGGGCTTACCGAATACCTCGTATTACATCAATTGTCACTGGCCGCCAATCATTCAATGAGGCGCATAGATCTGGCAGAACGCATTGGCCTGAGCCCCTCCGGGATTACGCGTCTGTTAAACCCTATGCAGAAGATTGGCCTTATTACCAAGGAGGTAAATCCGCGAGACGCGAGAGTAAGTCTGGTGGCGCTTTCGAGCGCAGGCAAACGCATCTATGGAGAGGCGAATATTTCGTTTGCGCATGCTTCAAACGCATTGTTTGAAGCATTCGACGCAAAGCAGATCAAAGCGCTGGAAGGCCTCTTGACCACGGCTGCCTAATGACACGTCTGGCTGCCCTGATACTCGCCTACCTCTGTCTGGCGCTCGCTGTCGTGGGAGTGGTATTACCAGGCCTGCCAACCGTGCCCTTTTTACTGCTGGCCGCATGGTTCTCCGCCAGAGGTTCCGAACGTTTACATCGCTGGCTATACGCACACCCGCATTTCGGCAAGCTGCTGATAGATTGGGAGAGCCAGAGGGCTATTTCGCGCTCCAGTAAAGTGATCGCGGTGATAATGCTTGTCGCGAGCTGGGCTGTGATGTATCACCGCATAAGCAATGTCTGGGTGCTCATCGGCACAGCGGTGTTTTTCATCGCAATGGCGGTGTTTCTGATAAGCAGGCCCGAACCGAACCGCTAAAGCAGCGCTTTACAGCAGGCTGAAAGACAGGAATAGTCCTGCTATGATTCAGCCAATCACGAGTTGATCTGCTTAATGGAGTATCGCATGCAACTGACCTCCATACAGGGCGCGCGCAATCAAGCGTCAATAGCACTGCGCTGGCATCATCGAAATGGCGCTGGAAATAGGGTGAATATCAGAGTTCCCAACGATGGGCAGTGAGTATCATATTGTTTGGGCAATGCTATTTGGCGCAGTGGGCTTTGGCTACTTCTGGTATGGAAGAAAACAGCAAGCTGCCGTACCTTTTGTCTCCGGCATCGCCCTGTTTGTATTCCCCTATTTCGTAAGCAACGTTTACGCTCTGGTGGGCATAGGGTTTGCACTGATGGCGCTCCCCTACTTTATAAGAATTTAGCTGTACCTTAGCTGTACTTTAGCTACACAAGAACAATCAGGCTGTATTGTCGTTGCGCTGCACGACACGCAGCTAAACTCGCCGGACGGCCCCCCAGTACCGTCTGCAGATGTTCACTCTGGGAAAATAGGGAAGACAACTATGAATTGGTATCTGGAAGTTATAAGGAAGTATGCGCAGTTCAGCGGTCGTGCGCGACGCAAGGAATACTGGTTTTTCGTTTTGTTCAACCTGATAATCAGCATCGCTTTGACCTTTGTTGATAGCGTCATCGGGACACTGAATACCGAAACGGGCTACGGCGTCTTGAGTGGTATTTACTCGCTGGCTGTACTCATTCCATCATTGGCGGTTAGTTTCAGACGGCTTCACGACACCGGCCGCAACGCATGGTGGCTTCTGATCGGTTTGATTCCCATCATTGGCGCAATCGTGCTGCTGGTATTCATGGTGCAGGACAGCCAGGAAGGTGAAAACGAGTACGGGGCCTCACCTAAACTCGAAGTCTGACCCAATGGCTATGCTATTGATGCCACTGCCCGCGCGTGATTTCGATCCCACCGAAGCGGGCGTACCCTGGCTTGAACTGACACGCCGCGGGCATCAGGTGCGTTTCGCCACGCCGGATGGTCGTGCCGCCGAGGCCGACCCTCGCATGGTGCACGGCACCGGCCTCGGGCCACTGAAAAGCACCCTACGCGCTGATAAGAACGGTTTGGCCGCGTATGAGGCAATGGTGGCAGATCCTGCCTTCCAGGAACCCTGGGATTACACCCACGCAAGCTGTCAGACGATCGACGGACTACTGCTCCCCGGCGGCCACGCTAAGGGTATGCGCGAGTATCTGGAATCCATCACATTACAGGTGCTTATCACCCGGGCTTTCAAGCGCAATATCCCGGTGGGCGCGATCTGCCATGGCGTAGTACTGGCGGCGCGGGCGCAAACAGACAGTGGACGCTCCGTATTGTATGGCCGTAAAACCACCGCACTGACTCGCAGTCTGGAGCTTACCGCCTGGGCACTTACCGGGCTGTGGCTGGGGACTTACTACCGCACCTACTTCGAAACAGTAGAGTCGGAAGTGACCGGCGCGCTGGCAGCGTGTTCTGATTTCGCAAAGGGGCCGCTCGCACTGCGGCGTGATACGCCGGAAAATCCTGAGTGGGGTTTCACCGTTCGCGATGGCAACTACCTGTCTGCGCGCTGGCCCGGCGACGCCCACCGCTTTGCGCTGGAGTATGCGAATCTGCTGGATAGTGTGGCATGACAATGAACGAACTGGTGGCGCGCGAAATCAGTTGTCCGTACTGCGGCGAGTCCATTGAGGTGTTTCTCGATTGCTCAATCGATCAGCAGCATTATATTGAGGATTGTCAGGTCTGTTGTCGCCCAATCGAATTCCACGTGTCCGTGGATTTCGAGGGCGACGTATCTGTCACTGTGTCAGCTGAAAATGAGTGAGTTGCTGAACACAGCCTGAACGCTAACGCCGATTTAGTTACCGGGCCGCCAGCCGCCGTGAAACCCTGCGGGTACCCGATGTGACAGGTGCACTTTTGCCAGCGGGCCATCGGACAATTTCAGGGCATTGAAGATGTAAAGACTGCTGGTTCTGGTTTCAAAGCTGGTAACCACTGTCAACAGATAGCCCTCGCCTTCCGACGCATCCTTGGACGCCGGCACAAAGATCGCCTCAGACGGCATCGCCTGACCGCAGGAATAGCGGTCCACCTCTCCGGTCTCGTGATCGACGTGACCTACCACATTGTAGAATTTGTCCAGCTCATTGGAGCCGCTGTACAACTCGCCATCGGGCGAGGTGTACCAGCCATGGCGATACTCCTTGCCGGTATAACGCGGGTCACACTGGGGGAACTCTGATTCAAATTCGTCGATACGTTTAAACACGGCGCGTGGCTCTGCCGCGTTCATATCGATGGTCCAGCGGGTCAGTTGAGGCGCCGAGCGAGGGGTGGACTTCCCGTCTGCCGTTGGGAACAGTGGCGCTGCCTCTAACTGGCAGGCATCTGCCGTAATAACACCGTCCTTGTCATAGCCGTTCATAAAGTGAAACGCGAAGCCCAGATCCATTTCTACCCAGCGAATGTTCTCAGCTGTACCGCCGTGGCGCGGCATGACACCCAGAAAAACGCCTTTCTCAGGTTCCCACGCAAAGGGTGGGCCACCTTCCATCGCCCGCTCCAGGCTGCCGGTAATCGGCATAACAGGAATAACGATGTAATTTTCAGTGACGATAAAGTCGTGAACCATGGCGGAATATGGCGTCGGTATCAGAGTGCTCTCGGTCAGAATGCCCTCTGGATTCACCTTGTGCACCATCACGTCTGCCGCAAATGGCCCGGTGGCCATATAGGCAAAGAACACCATCTCTCCGGTAACGGGATCCACTTTCGGGTGGGCCGTCATCGCCGTGTTCAATTTACCCCGGAAGTTCCAGCTGCCGATCGATTCGAGAGTGGTGGGATCCAGCTCAAAGGGCGGATGGCCCTCTTCCATCACCAGCAGGCGCCCGCCGTGCCAGACGATGGCGGTATTGGCTGTGCCGTCTTTATCCGTAAATACAAAATCAGTGTACTGCGGGTCACATTCAAAGGGGTTCAGGGGGTTTATCAATGTGCGCCCTTCCCTGTCCTCCAGCTTCCATTTATTAGTGCGCACCCAGCGGTTGTTGTAGTCCACCTTGCCATCTTTGATATGAAAGGCGTGCACCATGCCGTCGCCCATAAACAGGTGGTAGTCACCGCGCGGATTGAAGCGCTGATTGGGGCCCGCCCGATACAGACTGCCACACAAATCGGCCGGAATCTCACCCTCTACGATCAGGTCGCGGGCGTCGCATTCCATCTGGACTGAACCAAATGGGAAATTCAGGAAGGGGTTTGTTGCAGACATCGGAGCGGCCATGAGATTCCTCAGTTTTTTATCAAATACAGGGGCCAACACTAGCGCCTAAATTAAAATCAGTCAATTCTGTTTGTTTTTAAAATTGCGATTTGCTACTGTAAACACCACAAAAATATAGCCGACCTCCCGTAAGTCGGCTCACCGTTCCGGTAGCGCCGGGTATAAACATAAGATTTCACAGGTAACGCGCATGTCTAATCGTCGTTTGGTTTCGGGTATTGCATTAGTGACGCCCATTTTGGGAAGTATGGTGGCTGCAGTGGCGTTCGCGCAGGACACACCAACACCTGCAACTGGACCTGATCCCCTGGCTTTGGAGGAAGTGGTAGTTACCGCTAACCGGCGCGTGGAGAGCATTCAGGAAGTGCCGATGTCGGTAACCGCCTTTACCAGTGATTTCTTCAAGAATTCAGGGGTGACCAACCTGGCAGAGTTAGACCAGTACACTCCCAGCCTGAAGATCACCCAGGGCACAGATTCCAGCAGCCAGTCCATCCGGATACGCGGCATCGGCTCGGTGGGCACCAACGCAGGCATTGACCCCAGTGTGGGGCTGTTCATAGACGGCGTCTACCAGGGGCGTGCGGGGATGAGCATCGGCGACCTTATGGACATCCAGCGCGTGGAGATTCTGCGCGGACCACAGGGCACGCTGTATGGCAAGAACACCGCCGCAGGCGCCATCAGCATCATCACCAAGCCACCCTCCCCTGAGGGCTTCGAGTCCGAAGTCGAGCTGATGTACAACTCCGATGAGCGCGGTGAGATACACGCGATGGTTAACGTACCGTTTGGCGAAAGTGGTCACGCCATGCGCCTGACCGGCTACGGTATTGACGGAGAGCACCTGTACGAGAACAAATTCAATGGCGAGGGTTTGAATGACGCCAACAAATGGGGCGTAAAATCGCGCATTCTGTTCGACACCGGCGCTAAAACTACTGACGACGGTTTTGGTGAGTTCCTGCTGACCATGGACTACAACAAGGAAGATACCGACTGCTGTGCGCTGGCGGTGATCGACTACTCGGGATTCTCCACACTGGGCGTGCCGTCCACCGATAATCCCTCTGCGGCCTACCAGCAAAAACTGGGTAAAGATGCACAGGGCCGACAGATATTCCAGTACACGTCCTTCGAAGACACTGTGGGCTTTGCTCCGCCGGCGAATTCCGATCCCTTTGACGATGACTACTGGATCGATGCACCCATCCACAACAAGGTTGAGGTAGGCGGCATCGCACTGGAATGGAACAAGGACATCGCCCACGAGAACACCCTGACATTCATCAACGCCTGGCGCCACTTCAATTCAGACAGTGGTTTTGATGGCGACTTCACAGCCTACGATGCCGTTAACGGCTCGCAGAAATACACGTTCAACCAGTACTCCTCCGAGCTGCGAATCACCTCTCCCGGAGGCGAAACTCTGGACTACCAGGGCGGACTCTACGCCTTTTATTCGGATCTGGACTCCACCGGTAGATTTGCCCAATCAGCCCTACTGACCAGCATCACTCCATTTCTGGGGCCGCTGTTTCCCGAAGGCACACTCAACATAGATGACAACAACTATAAAACCACCAGTTTTGCCGCGTTTGGACAGGTAGTTTGGAATATCTCGGATAAGTTCAGCACCACTTTCGGTCTGCGGTATACCTACGAGCAGAAGGACTTTAATGGCTCGCAAATCTCGGACCCAAAATCTGACCTGACCATTCCTCCCATCGTCGGCCCCGATGTGTATCTGGATGAAACCCGCAACGATGACGATTTCTCACCCACGTTGATCGGTCGCTATTTTTTCACCCCGGATATCATGACCTACGCCAGCATCAGCCGCGGCTTCAAATCGGGTGGTTTCAACCAGCGGCGCGAGCTCGAGGGCAGAAATGGCGAGTTTGATCCGGAAACCGCGACCAACTATGAGATAGGCTGGAAGACCTCAACCGATGATAGACGGCTGCAGTTTAACGGCACGTTCTATTTTGTCGATTACGACGACTTCCAGGCGCAGTCCTTTGACGGCTCAACATTTACCGTTACCAATGCCGGCGCGATGCAGAGCTACGGTGCGGAACTCGATCTGGTTTTTGTGCCGATTGCAGATGTCATTGTCGGTTCAGCTATCGGCTACAACAAGGCCGAGTACAAGGATTTCAAAAACGGTCAGTGCACCGTCGATCAAGCCATAACAGAATACTACGAGGGCCCCAACGGCCCCGTATTCCTGGGTAATCAAAGCCTGCCACCGGGTGTAATCACTACCTGTGTTCAGGATCTTGAGGGCGAACCAATTGACAACGCGCCGGAGTGGACCGTCAGCTCCTACGTTCAGTACGAGCGGGACCTGCCCGCCGACCTGGTCGGCACAGCGCGACTGGAGCACACCTTCACTGACAGTTACTACCTGGACCAGGACCTCGACCCCACGCTGGAAAACCCTTCAGTGGACTTGGTCAACCTGCGGTTTACGCTAAGCAACATGGAGAACTCCTGGGAAGTCGCCGTATGGGGCCGCAATATACTGGACAAGGAGTACTACAATTTTGGCATTGATGCGCCAGTGGTCGGCGGCTTCGTTGGAGCTGTTGCACCCGGTGCAATCTACGGTGTCACCGTACGCTTCATCAACTAGATACGGTCACATCCCCGCATAGCTCGCTGGATGCCAGGGTGAAAACAGGAGGCTGTAGGATGACAGACGAATCGATTATCACCACCGATCAGGGCACCGGCCGTGTAGCCGCCCCGACGAAATCGGGCTTCTACTCTAACTGGGGTCCGCAGGCGTGGATCGACATGTGGATGTCCAACTCCATGTTGGTGAAGAAAGCGATGCCCATCATCAGTCACACCTTTGTGCCCATCCTGCGCCTCTCCGGTGACAAGGAACAGGTGGACCGCGACTACGAAGAGATCAAATCTCGCCGTGAAATCATCGCGCTGTTCGATTCACCACGGGAGAAGTGGCGCAAGCGCTACGGTAATTTTGTGCGCGAGGCTGAATGGGCGTTGCTGGAGCTGCGCAAGTACTACAGCCAGAAACAGTATGAAGAGATAGTGATCGGCACATCTGTTGCCCTGTCTCACGAAAACTCGCCTGAGTTTCTCAAGATGATGAACAGCATGTCGGACAAGAACAAAAACAAGAAAGCCAAACCGACGAAAGAAGGCGGCCCCTCAAAACCGGGGCGCTGGAGCACCTTTCTGTTCGAAACATTTAATCCCGCACACTGGCTGACAGGCCCGGCCAGCATTACCGAGTTCGACCCCGCCAATGGGCTTACGATAATGGAGATTCCGGATTGTGGCTGGCATACCTGCGGGCCACAGGACAGACTGCCCAACCCCAATGCGCTGCCCGAGGAGGGTTGCCTCAATATTTGCAAAGGTCCATTTGAAGCGCTGTTTAACGGTGAGAACGGCGGCCTGAAGATGGAGTTTGACCCCCACCTGCCAGAGACCTCCTGCACGGTCAGAATGAGTTGGCAACCCAACCGGTAACGCGGCCTGCGCCAATGATAAAACTGGCAGACATTCTCTCCCCGCGACAACGGCTACTGCAACAGGAAAGGGAGATTGCGCAGCTGCGGGGTGAGCTCACCAAACTGCAGGCGCAGAACGACAGCATGCGCGCGGGAATGCGGCGCTGTGTGACCTGCGAATACCGCATTGATTTCAAGGCACGCCAGGACGCCCCGGCAGTTGCGGAGCCTACCGAGACAATCACCAACACAAGTACCGAAACAGACATCGACAAACAACACTGAAAACCCACCCACCGTACTATCGAGAGAGGTCAACCATGTCCGTTATTCTAGTTACCGGCAGCAGCACTGGCATAGGCCAGGAAACCGCCCTGCACATGGCGCGCAAGGGTCACGACGTATACGCCGCAGTGCGCAGTCCGGATACCGCCATTGAACTGAAGGAAAAGATCGCCGAGGAAAATCTATCCGTCACCGTGATACGACTGGATCTGGTAGACCCAACGTCCATCAAGACTGCAGTGGCAGAGATCATGGAGCGCAGCGGTCGCATCGACGCGCTGGTCAACAACGCGGGCATCGGCGGCGGGCGAGCCGTTGAGGAGACCTCTCTCGAGGAAGCGCGTGAAATATTTGAGACCAATTACTTCGGCAATGTCAGCGTGCTGCTTGAAGTCACACCCATCATGCGCAAACAGAACTCAGGCAGAATCGTCACTGTCGGCTCACTGGCCGGCCGTGTGGTGATGGGCTGCCACGCCCACTACTCCGCCTCCAAATGGGCTATGGAGGGCCTCAGCGAAGCGCTGGCGCAGGAAATGGCCGAGTTCAACGTCAAGGTCGCCATCATTGAACCGGGCTGTGTGCTCACGCCCATCTGGGAGAAGGGTTCACTGCCCACTGAGCCCTCTCCGTACATCAACTCTCTGCAGCGCCTGGGACGGTTCTTTGAGTTTGGACTGGGCCGACCAGCCATGCCCACTGACGTGGCCGGCGCCATCGAGCACGCAATAGAGTCAGACAAGCCACACTTCAGATACCCGGTCGGGCCGGATGCCGAGGAAACCATCGCCGCTCGCGCCAAAGTCACTGACGACGAGTGGCTTGAGGCCAATTGCCTGCAGGGTGAGGCATTTTATGATCGCTGGAAGGCATTGGTGGGCGTTGATTACTATCGCGAGTAACACTTGGCGTTGTGACGCCGGAAAAACCAGGATCTGTTAACACTCGGGCCTGTCTCGCGCAAAGACGACTCGCAACGACCGATGTGCGGGATATGCGACAGGTCGGGTGTACCTCCGTGTCCCTGGTTTTTCGGTGAATCGCAGTGGTTCGACGGTGAGCTGTCCCGCACTCGTCCAGTTTGCTCAACTGAAACGGCCATTCGCCACTGAACGAGTGCGGGACAACTCACCTCACACCGTGTAATTTCCGATAGTAGTTTTGGCTTTGGCGTTCTCTGATTCTAGTCTTTGCGCGAGACAGGTCCGGGCGCGAATATCTCAGCCTTCTGAGCGACCGGGCCTGTCTCGCGCAAAGACGACTCGCAACGACCGATGTGCGGGACAGCTCACCTCACATCGTGTAATTGCCGATAGTAGTTTTGGCTTTGGCGCTCTCAGATTCGAGTCTTTGCGGGAGACAGGTCCGGGCGCGAATATCTCAGCCTTCTGAGCGACCGGGCCTGTCTCGCGCAAAGACGACTCGCAACGACCAATGTGCGGTATATGCGACAGGTCGGGTGTACCTCCGTCACCCTGGTTCTTCGGTGAATCGTAGTGGTTCGACGGCAAGCTGGCCTACTGCTGCGCTAATCCATCCGTGCCAAAACCTTGCATTGATGGCTGGGGGTACGCAGCGCCTCGAATGCGTCGGGCATTTCGTCGAGGCTGACAATGTCTGTCACCATGGGTGAAACATCGATGCGCCCCTCCCCCAGCATCGCCACACAGGTATCAAAATCATCGCGTGTATAGGCGATAGCAAACTGGATCTGTAACTCCTTCACCAGTCCAAAGAAGGGCATGATGCTGTCCGGTTGCTCACACACGCCAACCGGGATAATCCTGCCACCATACGGCGCCATTTCGATACATTGCTGCAACAAACCCGGCGCGCCAACACATTCAAAAATGACATCAGGCGCACCACCGGCAACGTCTGAAAATTGTTGCAACAACCCCTCGGCCCCCTTCGACAGGTCCGGGTGAATCACTGCGGTGGCGCCCATCTTTTTCGCGAGATCTGCACGCGTGGTGGCAACCTCACTGACGACCACATCTCTAGCGCCAAAGAAACGGCACCACAGCGCCACCGTCAGACCGATAGGCCCGGCGCCGATCACCAGAATGCGGCTGCCCGCCTTGACGTTGCCAACGCGCACCGCATGTATTCCCACTGCCAGTGGTTCCACCAGTGCAGCGCTTTGCATATCGAGGGTGTCGGGTAATAAAATTGTTTCACGACACCCAGTGGTTACAAACTCGGCGAAGCCTCCCTGGTCATCTACCCCGGATACCTTTTTCTCAGCACACTCGAAGAAACGCCCGGCGGCACACGGCAGGCAGTGACCACAGGCGATGAAAGGCATCGCACAGACGCGGTCGCCGACCTGCCAGTCCCCCGCCGCTTCTTTGCCGACCTCGACAATTTCACCCACATACTCGTGACCGAGGATCTGGCCGCAGCAGGCCGTGGTCAAACCCTCGCGGGTGGCGTGCAGATCCGTGCCGCAAATGCCGCAGAAACTGACCTTCATCACCAGTTCTGTGGACTCCGGCACCGGGTCTGCCACGGTTTCTACTGCCAGTGGCTGACCCACCTCTTTAAACACGGCCGCTTTCATGCTGGTACCTCTCCTATGCGTATGAGCGGTTCAGCCGATCAGGCCGCCTGTGAGGGATGCAGGCTTGCTGCGGCGCTGGGACGCTCGGCTACGCGCTTGAACCAGGCTGCCAGATTGGGCATGCCTTCGGGAATCGGCTGGCCGATCAGTGTGCCAAAGTCGGCAAAGACAAAAAGCTGAATGTCAGCCAGCGTAAATCGGTCGCCGCAAATGTAGGTCTTACCCGCCATCTGAGGCTCCAGCCAGGCCCAGGACTCACGCACCGAGGCTTTGAGATCATCCGCTGCATGCGGAATCACGTAGCAGCGGTTCTTGAACAGTTCCAGCGCTTCTGCGCTGCGAAATGCCAGCGACATGGGCTCGAGGAAGCGCGCGTCGAAACGCCGGTTCCACATGCGAGTTTCGGCTCGCTCTTCAGGCGTTTCACCAATCAAGGAGTCACCCTCAGTAATTTCATCCAGATAGCCACAGATCACCGTGATCTCTGCAATCGTGCTTCCGTCGTCGAGTTCCAGGCAGGGAGATTGTGCGGAAGAGTTGAGCTTACGGTAATCGTCGCCAAGGTTTTCACCCGCCATGATGTCCACTTCCTGCTCTGGCAATGTGATACCGCGTTCAGCCATGAACATTTTGACCACTCGTGGATTCGGACCTACGGAATAATAAAGTTTCATGGTGCTCTCCTTAATTCGGTTCACTGCGGCGATTGGCGCGATGCAACTCTACCTGCAGCACTGGCAAAAATTGGGCGATTATTCAGGGTACTCTGCGGCCCAGCGCGTCCACAGTATCGGATACAAAATAAACAGTCAATTCTGATTGTTTTATAGAAACAGGTTTGATAACGTGCCTGCGAACCCGTGTTGAGACCCCAGGATGCAGCCCTATGAGCAAGAGTGATCGTATTGATGTCTACCTTGTCGCCGGTGGCAAGTTTCACAACATTGATCATGCCAGAGTAGAGATTCTCAAGCTGCTTGCGGAGCAGCCGCGGATCAAGGTTTTGGTAGGCTCTGACTTCAGTGACATCGATGCTATCTGCGCCAGTGATTTCCTGATTACCTACACCTGCGACGTCCTTCCTACCGAGGAAGAAACTCGCCGCCTGGTGGCCTATGTCGAAAGCGGAAAGAAATGGTTTGCATTGCACGGCACCAGTTCCATTTTGCGCTTTATGGAGCCCGGCGCAGACGGTTCGCCACGGGTCGATTGTCCCGAGGAGAACAAGCCCTTCATGGAACTGCTGGGCAGCCAGTTCATGGCGCACCCACCGATACAGGAATACGATGTGCATGTGACCGAGCCTGAACATCCTCTGGTCAAAGGCATACCGACATTCACAGTGGATGATGAGCTCTACCTGTGCAAGTTTCACGGTGAACACCACACGCTATTGCACACACACTGGTCAGAGCCAGTGGAAAACTTCCTGCGCGACGACTGGATGAATGACACCGACGTGCAACCTGTGCTGTACATCCACAATTATGGTGCGGGGCAAGTGTTGTATCTGACGCTGGGCCACTGCCGTGGCAAATACGATATGCAGCCGTATATCGAGGAGTACCCGGTACCGGAAGAAGGGGCCTGGAAAACCCCGGAATTCTATGAACTGTTACGCCGCGGTATACGCTGGTCGATGGAGCCATGACGCTGGAGCCTATGCTATGAATCTCAATTTCAGTGAAGAAGAACTGCAATTCCAACGCGAAGTCCGTCAGTTTCTCGCCGAGAATTTACCCGCCCATATCATCGAGGGTACTGCCAACAACGGCAGCGTGTTTGTCGAAAAGGACATCGCTCTGGAGTGGCAGGCTATCTTGGTAAAACAGGGCTGGGCCGTGCCGCAGTGGCCCGTCGAACACGGCGGCACCGACTGGACTCCCGCACAGAAATATATCTTCAGCAAAGAGTGCTACCACGCAGGCGCTCCCATGCTGATTCCGCTGGGGCTGCTGATGCTGGCACCGGTAATTATGGCTTTTGGCAGCGAGCAGCAGAAAGCGGAGTATCTGCCAAAGATACTGAACGGTGAACACTACTGGTGCCAGGGCTATTCCGAGCCCGGTGCCGGTTCCGACCTGGCAAGCCTGCAGTTAAAGGCAGAACCCGATGGCGATCACTATGTCGTCAACGGCTCGAAAATCTGGACAACACACGCGCATCTGGCGGACCACATCTTCTGCCTGGTGCGCACAGATTCCAGCGGCAAACCACAACACGGCATCAGCTTTCTGCTGATCGACATGGCGACACCGGGGGTCACGGTGGAGCCCATTATCACGATGGCCGGCGATCACGAAGTCAACCAGGTGTTCTTTGACAACGTGCGCGTCCCCATGGCTAATCGTATTGGCGAGGAAAACAAGGGTTGGAGCTACGCCAAGTACCTGCTGGAGTTTGAACGCGGTGGCGGCTTCAGTGCACACCGTATCCGGCATGAACTTGACAGCCTTCGCCAACTCATCAGCAATGCCAAAAATGACAACCCGGCATTTGATACACACGGTGATATCGACCGCAAAGTCGCCCGTGTAGAGATCGACCTCAAAGCACTGGAAATCACCGAATTGCGTATTCTCTCTGCTGTCAGTGGTGGCGGTAATCCCGGGCCGGAGTCCTCCATCATGAAACTGTCCGCAACCAAGCTGGAACAGGACATCAATGAGTTGTCGGTAGATGTGCTGGGCTACACGGGTTTCATTATGAACCCGGTGCCCGAGGGGAACCCGGTGAGAGCCGATTACATCAGCTCTGTCGTCCCCCGCTACCTGAATAATCGCGCCGCCTCTATCTTTGGTGGGTCACAGGAAATACAGCGCAATATCATCGCCAAGATGGTGCTGGGTTTGTAGGAGAGTTTTCATGCAACGGCAACAACTGGTCGAAGAAATTAAAGTCTTGATGGATCTGGTGGCGCGCAATACCACGACGCTGGCGGAAGGCGTGATGGAAATCGACGTTAACGAGTACACCGATCCAGCCCTGTTCGAACGAGAGAAACTCGAATTGATTCGCAACTACCCGCAGTTCGTAGGACCTAGTTGTGTGGTACCCGAGCCGGGCGACTATTTTGCTTTTGACGATACCGGTGTGCCCATCCTCATCGTGCGTCAGGCCGACAAAAGCCTGAAGGCGTTTGTAAATATCTGCTCACATCGCGGCGCACCGCTCAATGAGTGTGACCACGGCAAGGCAAAGAAAGGCCGCATGTTTTCCTGCCCCTACCACGGCTGGACGTATGACCTTGAGGGAAAACTGGTAGGCGTACCCTTCGGCAAAGAGGGCTTTGACACTATCGACAGGGATACCCTGGGCCTGCGCGCACTGGATGTACAGGAAAAACACGGCATGATTTTTGTCATGCCCAACCCCGACCTAGGCTTTGATATCGATGAGGTTCTGGGGGGGATTCAGGAACGCCTGTCAGGTTTCGGGTTTGAGGATTCCTTTTATCTGGGCGCAAAACAGGTGTTCACTGATTTCAGCTGGAAGCTGAACATGGATACCTTCCACGAGTACTATCACTTCGAGTTTTTGCACCCGAACACTATCGCCACCATGGCCTATAGCAATACCGCCAACTACCGCCAGTATGGACGCAATCACTCAATGGGCTCGCCCGCTCTGGCTATCAACGAGCTGAAAGATATTCCAGAAAGTGAATGGGAGCCGATGAATTACAGCTCCTACGTCAACTATATTTTCCCCAACACCGTCATCTTCGTCGTGGCAGACCACTTCCAGACCTGGCGTGTTTATCCTATAGCACCCGATCGCAGCGTGGTGTATCACAGCATGTTCCTGCCCCAGGAGCCGACGACGCCGGAGCAGCGGCAGGAGTACGAAGAGTACTTCCAGATGATTAACGACGTCGCTGTGGCCGAGGACTACTCGCTGGTAGACAAGGTCAATCGCGGCCTGAAGGCGGGTATACCGCGCAAGGTACTGATTGGTCGCAACGAACCGGGAGTACAGAATATGCACCGTCAGCTGCAGGATATCCTCGGCTAGCCCCACACCCTACCGCTCAAAACAGTTTTATCTCGCACCTGGCTGCCCCCCGTGGCGGTAGCCAGGGCGACTTCGTGTACCATAGGGAGAATCGACGGCGCAAAATAAGCAATCCTATGAACCACGGCAACTACGACAGCGAGCCCAACCAGCAGATCAACTGGCATCTCATCCGTATGATCTGGCCCTATCTGATGGAGTACCGCAGTCGTGTGCTGCTCGCTCTGGGCTTCCTGATTCTTGCCAAAGTGGGCAGTGTCGCGGGGCCATTCATCCTCAAGCATATTGTCGACGCACTGGACTCTGAAAAATCGCAGATCATCGCCGCGCCGATAGCGCTGGTCTTCGCCTATGGTCTGGCCCGTTTTGCCAATGTGCTATTTGGCGAACTGCGCGATACGATTTTTGGCCGCGTCACCGAGCGGGCAATGCGCAAGATCGGCCTTGAAGTCTTTCAACACCTGCACAATCTCGATCTCGATTTTCACCTCAATCGTCGCACCGGCGGGCTGTCACGCGATATTGAGCGCGGTACCACCGGCATCAGCTTTTTGATGCGCTTTTTCGTGTTCAATATTGTGCCGACGTTTATCGAGATATTCATGGTGGTAGGCATATTCCTGTTTAACTACGGGTGGGGCTTTGCGCTCATCACCCTGGTGGCGGTAATTCTGTATACCGGGTACTCGGTGGTAGCGACGGAATGGCGCACCAAGTTTGTCCGCGAGGCCAATATGGCAGACTCGGCCAGCAATACGCGGGCGGTTGATTCACTACTGAACTTCGAAACGGTCAAGTATTTCACCAACGAGGAGTTTGAAGCAAAACGCTACGATTATGAGCTGGAGAAATGGGAGCTGGCACGACGCAAAAATCGGCTGTCACTGTTTTCACTCAATGGCGGACAGGCACTGATCATAGCGTTGGCCATGACCAGTATGATGTGGCTGGCGGCTCACCGCGTGGCCGCAGGCAGCATGACGATCGGCGATTTTGTGCTGATCAATGCCTTTATGATCCAGCTGTTTATGCCGCTCAATTTTCTCGGGTTTGTATACCGGGAAATAAAGGGCTCCATGGCCAATATTGAGAAAATGCTGCAGTTACTGGATGTGCGCCCAAGCGTGAACGACAAAGCACAGGCGCCCGAGCTGCAACCTGCCACGGCCAATATCGAGTTCCGGGATGTGTCCTTTTTCTACCGACCAGATCGTGAGATTCTGCGCGGCGTATCGTTCAGTATCGATAGCGGTGAAAAAGTCGCGGTGGTGGGCGCCAGTGGCGCAGGAAAATCCACACTGGTAAAACTCCTGTTCCGCTTTTACGATCTCACTGGCGGCACCATCACGATAGACGGCATTGATATCAGCGAGGTCAGCAAACACTCTCTGCGCCAAGCGATTGGTATCGTGCCACAGGACACAGTACTCTTTAATGATTCGGTGTTCGAAAATGTGCGCTATGGCAATCCCGAAGCCAGTGATGCCGAGGTTACTGAGGCTATTCGACTCGCCCATCTGGACGATTTCATCAGCCAGTTGCCAGATGGGCACCGGACGATGGTAGGCGAGCGCGGTTTGAAGTTGTCGGGAGGGGAGAAACAGCGGGTGGCGATCGCCCGTACGATTCTCAAGCGCTCGCCGATACTGGTGTTCGACGAAGCCACATCCTCGCTGGACAGTAAATCCGAACAGGCCATACTCAAGGCCCTGAGGGAGGTTGCCAAAGGGCATACCAGCCTGGTGATCGCACACCGCCTCTCCACTATCATAGACGCAGATAAGATCGTCGTGCTCGATCAGGGACAGGTCGTTGAGCAAGGCACACACGAACAGCTACTGGAGCTGCGCGGGCACTATGCGGAGCTGTGGTTTACACAACAAAAAGAACAGCAAAAGGCGATCGCCACTTAAAGAAGAACCGTTATGATGCGAATCAACATCGTCTCCTGGCACAATGGCGGCGGCCTCAGTCGAGATATCCATACGCTACTGGATGTACTCCCGGCCAGCCGCTTTCAGGTCTCGCTGAACGGCGCGCCGCGCGAGCAGGCCACTATCCGTCGCCGCCGCATTGTGCACCGCGCCGTCAATCAGTTGCATCTGCGCTTTCATCACCAGGAAATGGCAGCGGCACAATATGATATCAACCTCTTCCTGGAGGATATCACTCCCGGTTTCTTCAAACACGCGAGCGCTAACCTGTTTATCCCCAATCCCGAGTGGTTCAAGGACAACCAGCGCCGTCATCTGCGCGGAATTGATGTTGTGCTGTGCAAAACGCGCGACGCAGAGGAAACATTTTCGCGATTGGGCAGCACAGTCCGATTCATTGGCTTTACCAGTGAAGACCGCAGCGATTCAGAACAGTCCCGACAGCGAGATAATACCTTTTTACACCTGGCAGGGCGCAGTTGGCAAAAAGGCACAGAACCATTGGTATCACTCTGGCGACAACACCCGGAATGGCCGACTCTGACTGTAGTTCAAAATGCCAGAACCTACAGTCAATCGAAGGTTGCACCTATTGCTGCACCCAATATCAAGCACATTCTTGAACGCCTGGATGATGCGGCGTTGCGACAATTTCAGAACAGTCACGCCATCCACCTGTGCCCCTCGGAGGCCGAAGGTTTTGGACATTGTATAGCCGAGGCAATGAGCTGCGGCGCATTGACACTGACCACCAATGCGCCCCCAATGAACGAGTTGATCACCGCTGAACGCGGCATCCTGGTTGACTACAACAGAACTGCCAAACAGCGCTCAGGCGCCAACTACTATGTGGATCCCGCCGATCTGGAGCGCAAGATTCAGGGCATCATCGCGATGGACGAGCAGTCAAAGAAAGAACTGGGCGACAACGCACAGCGCTGGTATCGTGAGAATGACCACTTGTTCCGCACACGCTTTGTCGACGCTCTGGAAGCGTCCCAGTCCAACGGCTAGCTCCATAGCCTATACAGCCGGCAAGACCCGCATACAGCAATAGATGCGCTGCAGTGGCGGGAACAGAGGTAACGGCCCTCCCCTATAGCGAACCGACATCCTTCCTGTCATACACAGCAACCTTTCAAGTTATTCATAGATATCTCCAATCCGTTTTTATTTTGTTCTATACTGCGTGCAGTACCAACGAGGCGCACTGGTCCCCGGCAAGCGTCATCCCACTCGCACAGAGCAACGGTAACACCTACCCTCCTTCCGATAAGACTCACTCATGAAAAAACGCCTTGCGCGATGGCTGTTGCGCCTCACTGGTTGGCAACTGTCTGGCACGCGCCCACAGTACGACCACTACGTACTGATCGCAGCGCCTCATACCTCGAACTGGGATTTTCCATTGATGCTGTTGTTCGCAGCCGCATTCGACATCAAAGTCACATGGATGGCAAAGCACAGCCTGTTCTTGCCCCCGATGGGCTGGGTACTGCGCGCGATGGGTGGCATGCCGATCACCCGCAACAAAAACCAGAACGTCGTTTCCGCGATGGTCGCCGCTTTCGAGACAGTACCCCACCTGGTGCTGGTGGTCCCCACAGAGGGCACCCGGGAAAAATCTGAATACTGGAAATCCGGGTTTTACCACATCGCTCGCCAGGCGGGCGTGCCCATTGTTCCGTCCTTTCTCGACTTTGGTAACAAGCGGGGCGGCTTCGGGCCGCCCCTTAGCGTCACCGATAACGTACAAAACGATATGCAATATTTTCGTGATTTCTATTTTGGGATGATCGGAAAGTTCCCCGAGCAATTCGGCCCGGTACGTCTGCGGGAAGAGGACAACACAACACCTTAGTGCACCACCGCAATGTTCCCTGATGCTCTGGACCAGTGGCGCACAATCACTGATAGAATTATCGTCGGCCGCTCAGGCCAGCAACCGTAGTCAATCATCTAGCCCATCACCCAGATGTGATGCGGCACGGGGAGTAAACCATGAGACAGGAAGTGCACGCCAACGTGCTTATCGAACTGCCACGCGATAAAGCCTGGGAAAAACTGCGGGATATTTCCCTGGCACACAACTACGTGCCCGGCATCGTCAAAACCGAGATTGTAAGCGCGCAGGCTGAGGGTGTTGGCGCCAGCCGCTATGTCTACCGGAACCAGAAAAGCTACATACAGGAAACCATAGAAGAATGGCAGGAGGGCAGCGGCTTTCTGATCCACCTGCACAGGGGTGACAAGCCCGCCCCGCCTTTCAAGGACGCCTGGTTTCGATATGCGTTAGAGGATGCGGACCAGGGGCAAACGCGCCTGACGACCAGCCTTATCTACGAAATGCCCTGGGGCCGTCTGGGCGCATGGCTCGGTGAAAAAATGGCCGGCTTTGTGCAGGCCACTATCAACGATGTCGCCATCGCCATGAAGCTGTATTACGAAACAGGCAAGCCCACTACAGCAAAGGCGCTGAAAGAGTATAAAGCATCGACTAAATAGCGTATTGGTGACAAAAAAAATGGCCGCTCCCTGTGGGGAGCGGCCATTGTCCTGCGATAACTAGCTCAGGTGTTTAGAAGGTACGCTTGACGGTCAGGGCAATATTGTCCCTGTCCTTGATAAACGCTGCAGTACCATTTTTCTGCGGGCCGTAGTACATATTGTAGTTCAGCGCGATGTTCCACACCTGTTCGATGTCGATAGAGCCACCAATGCTGGCGTTGCCGACTTTCTCGTTACCACCGGCTGAGTTCGGCGCCTGCTTACAGCTGATAGCGTAGCTCACACTACCCAGTGCGCTGAAATCCCAACCTGGACGTACCTGGTACCAAGTCGGCTTGAATACGCCGCCGATGTGCGAGCACAGGTTGTCATCCTTGATGTAGGTGTTCGCCTTGTTCTCGAAATCGTTGAAATCGAGCAGTTGTGACAACGTCAGTTCTGCAAGATAGGTACCGCCGTCCCACAGGCCCCATTCGCCATCGAGGAAGCCAAGACCGTTGATCACGATATGTGCTGTATCACCCGTCGGGCCAGGATAGTTACCTTTCGTGTCGACATCGGCTGCTGAGACGTAAGAAGCACCCAGGCTAGCTGTCAAGTCAGGAGAAAGCGCGTTGTTCAGACGAACCACAAAGTCTGCACCCCAGCTTATGTCCCACATCTGCTTGGAGAAAGACAAACCGAATACATCGATATCTTCCTTGTAAACCCAACCGTAGAGGCCCAGCAGTGTAGCGTTGGTATCAGCCGCTTCTGAAATCATACCGGGCGTTACGCCACCGGCTGAATAAAGACCACTGGTGAGCCGGTCTGTCGCATTCATATAGATCGCTGAAACTTCCAGATCCCAGGGCTCGATGTAGTAGCCCACATTGATACCCCAATCTCCGGAGTCCTTGCTCTTGTAGTCAATTGACCGGAAACAACCCCGGGTATTGGGGCCGGCAATATTCGCTGCAGCTGTCAGACACTCAGAGTGCTCTGTCAGCAACTCGTTCAAGCTGAAGTACGTACCGGCGGCAGGCCAGCGCAGCGGCTCAAAGCCCATTGCGTAATAGGCACTGATGCTCCATCCGCCGGAAAGCTGCAACGTGGAAGAGATCTTGTTATTGGGAATGAACAGCTCTTTGGCTTCACTGCCCGGAGTACCCAGACCCTTGGCGAGGTCGAGCGCCGCCATGGAGCCCGCAAAGCCGTGTATCGCACCGGTAGCCAGCAGGCTTTGCCCCCAGTAGATGGTGTGACGACCGACGCGAACGTTGGCAGAAGCATTTTCAGAGATATCGAAGTTCGCAAACACAAACGCGTCAAGTAATTCACCACCGCGGTAGTGCAAATCTTTCGCCGCGTCGTTGTACTCGCCGGGCTGTACCGTCAAATATGCGAAAGTAGAATAAGGTTCGTTGCCGGCTTTGTTGATGCCGTTAGAGGGATACGCGCTGCCGTCGTAGGCAAAGTCATACCAACCCGCTCCACTTATCCTGAAGCCCATTTTGTCTTTCCAGATCACATCCATCTCAGACAGCAAGTCAACCCGTTGGCTGACAAAATGCCCCTGCTTGACGGAGAAATCCGCGTCATCGGCGATACCGGCTGCTGTGCGGTTCGGACCACCATCTGACCGGGTGCGGTCTGGGTCATAAACCGACGGATCCATATCTTCGACACGCATCATAAGGTTGCCCTTGATGGTGTTATCCCAACGGATATCCCAGTCACTGGGTGTATCGAACTTGAACGCTTGCGCGTGCATGCTGGCAGCACTAGCAGTGGCAAGAACTGAAACGGCGAGCAATTTCTTCATCTTTTGACCATCCATTTTAGAGTTATAGAGGGCGGGTATACGAGATACCAAGTTACCCTTTTTACTGGCTGACGGGCTTCAGTGCGGTGCTTCAGCCTCTATTTTCAGATCGAATACTACAGGACTATCCTCTCATGTCCAATGCGAAAAATGTGTACTATCTGCGTAAATTAGTCACGGTCAATTTCTGTCCCCTCCGCGACTTAACGGATTCCGATCTGCAACTCAACGCGCAGCGTATCTGCGCTGTTACTCTGCGGAACCACGATACGCGTCTCCCCGGTGAATTCGTGCTGCGCGGCCTTAACCGCCTCGGCTAATTGCGCAAGCGCCGCCGCCACTGCCTCACCCTCCCCTTCAAACGACTGGGAGGCGCATTTAAAGGATTCCGTTGTCCTCACCCGAAACCGGCCGCTGCCACCGGTAGAACCGCGAAAGGGTGCGCCCAATTCCACATCAACCCCCGCCTCGCTGCGCGGATCGCCGGTCAAAATGATTTGCAAGGGGCCATCGGCGCTGCCACCTGACTTGGCCAGGCTCACATATAGCTTGATCAGGGTGCCCCGCAGCGCGGCCATTGTTTCGTCCAATGGTTTCGTCGACTGCATGTAATACAACGACATCGGGGGAACAGTTTTTATCTCAAATGCCGCGGGGGCCTCCTCCTGTGCAGGAGAATCAGCAGGGGTGTCCACATTGCTTTTCACGAGCGTACCTGTGGCCTTCATCTGTTTATCATTTTGCCCGTAACAGATACCCACAATCCCGCTGAGCTCGTCCTCCGTAGCGGGCGGTCCGTCCATGAAACGAAGCCACTGCCCTGCCTGTGCATTCACGCCCCCGATCAGCGTCGCATTGATGAAGGAACGGCGCGCGCCCACTTCATCACCCAGCTTCAGCTGGCTGACACCCAGCAGCAGATTGGCACGACCTACGTATTTGTCGGGCAGTGGTTTGCCGCAGGCCAGGAGCATCGTTTGGTACATATTGTCAAAATCCGCATCTTCCATCTGCAATTGGGCCAAATACAGATACAGCTCGATATCCCCACTCAATTTCGCGGCCTGCTGCAAGGCCTTGCGCGCCTTCTGTTGCTCTCTGGCTTGCAACCAGAACTCGAACAGCCGGCGGTACGTCGTTGCATTTTGCGACACCGCTTGCGCCGCCAACGCATTCTCCAAAACGTCTGCAGCGCCGTAGGGGTTGTTGTTGGCCGCGTGCAGGCTGGCCAGCAGCAGGATATCGCGCTCGGTAAACGGCACGCCTTTATCACGCGCCAGAGCGAGCTGATCGAGCGCCTGCTTCTTTTTATTCTGCTGCAGATACACCGATGCCAGCAGATGCCAGTTCTGCGCGTCGTCCGGCTGCAACTCCAGCAGGCGACCGAGCAGCACCTCGCACTGCGCAAACGCACCCGCGTGGTAATACAGCGCCAGTGCCTGTTGCATCTGCGCGGCATCCATCGACAACCCGGCCTTTTGTATACCATCCAGGGCTGCAACGACTCCCACGTACTTACCCAGATGGTGTTGCGCACGGGCCAGCAACAGGAAATCCCCAATCTCAGGCACCAGATCAATACTGAGAATTTTCTGCAGCGTCTGTGCTGCCGCCGGGTAATCCTTTTTCAACAGATAAACCTGCGCCAGCTCGCGCAACATTTCGCGATTGGCAACATCTGAAAGCCCTTCTGCTGCCAGCGCCTGCTGATAGAAATCGATAGCCTTGTCGTACTGCTTGGCCTCGACGTAGTGCCGGGCCAGGTGACGGCCAGCACTGGATTTAGCGTAGGACTCCTCAATGCTGCCCAGTTGTTGCTCCAGCTCCTCGATCGACAGCCCGGCGCCCTTGGCCCAGTCACCTTCATTGGGCGTTATCAGCACTTTGCTGCGGTACTGGCCATCGTCTGCGGCGGCAACATGAGGCAAAGCCACAGCCCAGAGCAGGCAAATACACAGTGCTGCAACGCCGGTATGCATTTTCTCAGTCAACATTCGGTAAATTCTGTGGGTAGTTCTGCCACTTTACTTCCACTTTCTGCGTCAGTATCACGTCGCCTTTCAAGTCACCGGAAAAGCTGATGCGGTAGGTCCAATCTTCGACAGCCGCGATGACTTTTTCTTCAAAAACACCGCGTGGGCTGGCGTCCAATACGCGCACATCCCTGGTTCTGCCCTGGGCCGTGACCGAGAATGCCACCAGTACCCAGCCGTCAATTTTATTCTGCCAGGCCACCTCCGGCACATTCGGTCGGCGGGTGTCGAAAGGCACCACCTCTATATAGCCCTGGGCATCCTGCCCACCGACAACGACCTCGCCACTGCCGCCACCCAGCGGCGCACTCCAGCGTTTACCGGATGCGGCTATATCAATATCCCCCGCGCCCAGATCGAGCGCTGGAATTTCCAGCGTATCGGCGGGAACGGGTGCTGCGGGACTAACGGTGGCCACCGTAAGCGGCTCCATCGTAGGTTCGTCCAGCGCTTCCGGCTCCGCTTCGGGCTCCGGCTCTTGGGGCGGTGGTTCATCGGGCTCCTGCTGGATGATCTGCACGTCGTTGTAGACCACGACCGGCACCCCCTCCTCCTTACCCCGCTGGATAAGGCTGTGCATGAACAGAAAAACCACCAGCGTAATCAGCAGTGCACCAACCAGGGCGGGGATCACTCGCATCGTTTGAACCCCGTTTACTCCGCGCGCTTGTCGGCGGCGATGGCGATACCCTCGACACCGGCCAGGCGTACCTGATCCATGATATCCACCAGCACCCCGGTTGCAGAGTCCGCATCCGATTGAATAATCACCGAGCCTTCGGGGTTGTCGGCATGCAACCGCGCCACAATGGCGCGCACAGAGCGGGGGTCCACCGGCCGACGGTCGACCCACACTTCACCGGAAGCCGTTATAGCGATAAAAATATTGGCGTTTTCCTGGTTAGCGGCCGTTGCCGCCTGCGGTGTATTTACTGTTACACCGGACTCCTTTACGAAGGAGGTCGTAACGATGAAAAAGATCAGCATGATGAAGACGATGTCCAGCATCGGCGTCATGTCCAGCTCAGTCTCCTCCTGTACCGGGATGTGACGTCTTGCACTCATGCTTGCACTCCTGCGCTTGCCGTATCATGTGATACCAGCCTGTCCTTCAACTTACTGGCTTCACGATCGGCTAGCCGCCGCAGGCGCACGGTAAAATAAATACCAGTGAGTGCAACCACCAGCCCCGCCATAGTGGGAATGGTGGCGCGGTAAATACCACGCGCCATTGCCTGAGCATCGTCATTGCCGCTGATCGCTATCACTTCAAATACTCCGATCATGCCCAATACCGTACCCAGCAACCCCAACAGCGGACACAACGCCACCAGCATCTGGATAAAAGGCAGCATCGCGCGCAATTCCAGCTGTACTTCAGAAATGATGGATTCGCGGATTTTTTTCGCGCGCCACGAGATGCGATCCTCGCGGCTACTCCACTGCTCGATCCACTGCGCAGCACGCCTGGGCCAGGTGAAACGCACAAACCACAAACGCTCCAGAATCAGCAGCCAGAGCAGCAGGCAGGTAGCAAAGATCACCCACAGTACCGGGCCACCCTGATCAATCAGATCCAGTACGGCATTCGTAACTGCAAAGAGAGGATTCACCGCGCGCGCTCCTGCTCTTCGGCACTTCTGGCGAGGACGCCCGCGCATTGTTCATCGAGACGCTGGATCATTGATCGCGATAAGTAGGCAATAATGCTGTGACTGAAAAGCAATGGAATGGCCACAACAAGACCCAGCACGGTGGTCACCAGCGCCTGGGAAATGCCGCCAGCCATCAGCTTCGGATCGCCGGTGCCAAACAGGCTGATAGCCTGGAAGGTGAGTATCATGCCCGTCACCGTTCCCAGCAACCCTAACAGGGGCGAAGTGGCGGCCAGCAGTTTGATCACACCATTGCCGCGTTCCAGCGCCGGCATTTCAGCCAGAACCGCTTCATCCAGTTTCAACTGCAGCAGTTCATCATCGTGTAGATCAATGCCTTCGACCGACTTCAAAACACGGCCAAGCGGGTTTGAAGCTTTGGGCGCTTGCAGGTTTTTCAGCTGACTGCGAATGCGAAAGTACACCGCACCCAGATAGACGCCACGCCAGCAGGCCATCAACATACCCAGCGTTCCAAGGCCGATAATAATTAGACCAATCATGCCACCCTGGTCGATGCGCTCGCGCAGACTGGGTGTATAACTGAGCATGCCCAGCAAGCTGCCTCGGCTGGGATCAAGGGTAATCGATGAAACCACACCGGGCTGCTGCGCAAACTCATTGGCGGCCTCGCGATAGCGAGCCGCGGGTTGCCGACTCAATACCAGCAGTTCACCGGTCTCGGGCACGAAACGTAAAAACTCGCCGTCGCTAAACGCGGAAAATGGACCGATGCGCAGCACATTGCGCACAGTGGCGCTACCATTAGGCTGCACCACTGGTGTTTCAAATGTAGTGATCTGAGCGGCCTCCGTCATCTCCTCCTGCAGTAATACCCACAGCGCCTGAATCTCATCGATACTGGGGTGTGTGGTTGCCGAGGCGAGTTCCTGCAGCTGCTCTCGCCGCTGAGGAAATTGCGCGCTGATCATGGAATCCTGTAACACCGCGGAGAAATCACCGGAGAACTCCCGGAACGTGCTGGCCAGATCACCCATCTCCTGGACGGCCTCCTCCAGCTGCGTTTGCAAACTTTCAATCTGCGCCGCATTTGATTCAGTGACAGCCAGCAGCGGCTGATTTTGCTGCTTGTTCCGTTCAAATTCGCGTCGCGACTGCGTCAACAATTCCTGCTGTTGCTGCTTGTCGCGCAGGAATCGCTGTTCCCGCTGGGCATTGCGCGCCTGCTGCTGTCGTTGGGCCTCACGCACGGATTCCAGCAACTGATTCAGATCGGTAATTTGCTGCTCAGGTAGTGCCTCCTGCGCCGATACCACCACTGCCTGCGATAGACTCACCCACACACAGGCTGCCAACACTGTCCTCACCACAGCCTTCACGATGCATCTCCCGGCGCTTTCATCGGCAACTGCAAGAGCTGCGGCGCTACCTGATTCCTGGCTACCCGCAATGCCTGCGTGATATCGCGATTAAACTCAGAAGCCAGTGGCAGCCACTGCTCCTGTTCGCCGCTCCAATAGCCGCTGTTCGCACCATCCAGCGACTGAAAATACAATGCCACCCTGCCTATTCGAAGGAATTCGACGGAAAGTTCCTCGCCCTGCCACTCCAGAGGCCCACGCCAGGCTTCAATATTGCTGCCATAGCCCTGCTCCAGTTGATACGCTTCGAGCAGCAAGCGGAATTTTGCCGACACCGATAAGTCGGCCTCGTTCAGTCGTCGCTTCAACAACAGGACCCCGTTGATGCGCTCTTCGTGATGGAATGGCAAATCCAATACGACAAATTTCTCCAGCGCGTCGGCCATGCTGCGCATCAGCGGCACAATCCGCTGGCGTGTGATAGACGCCTGGGCTATCTGCCGCTGCAGTTCCTCAATTTGTATACGCTGCGCCTGTTCCAGCCCCTCCAGCTCACGTGTATAAGCCGCTTGATACTCAACCCCGTCCTGCAGCCGGCGGTATTCTTCCAGCAGCGCCCGGGTCTCGCCCGACAGTTTGTCGATTTTTTTCTGCGATGAGGCGGCGCTGCTGTTAGTGCCAGACACAACACTCAAACTCTCTTTGACGTCTGCTGCCAATGCATTGGGTACCCACGACGACAACAACGCCGCGAGGCCTGCGGCTACAGCCTTGTACATACAACGGTGCATTATCCAGTTATTCCTTCTATCAATAGATTCGAGTCGCGTACCCGCTCATACAAAAACGGCCATCAAAATACAATGATGGCCGCCTAATAAGCGCCTGTTTCAGACCGGTCTAACTCAGGCCGTCTGGGAAACATCCTTGGGCTTGATCAAGAATACTGCCAGTGCCGGCATCAGGATCAGCGCGCCGAACATATTCCAGATAAACATGAAGGTAAGCAATATACCCATATCAGCCTGGAACTTGATCGGTGACAGCGACCATGTGACAACACCCGCTGCCAGTGTTACGCCGATCAATGCCACGACACGACCGGTAAAGTTCAGTGTCTCGTAATAGGCCGTAGTGAGATCCTTGCCCTCGCGGGTTTTCGCCAGAATAACGGTCAATACATACAGCGCGTAGTCGACACCGATACCTACACCCAGTGCAATCACCGGCAGCGTCGCAACTTTAACGCCGATGCCCAACCACACCATCAACGCCTCACAAAGGATCGAGGTGAGCATCAGTGGCAGCACTGCGCAAATCACACCAGGAACCGAACGGAAAGTCAGAAGACACAGCAGTATTACCGCGCCATACACGTAGAACAGCATTTCCGTATTCGCTTTCTTCACGATGATGTTGGTCGCCGCTTCAAAACCGGCGCTACCAGCAGCACCGAGGAATTGAATATCTGCGCTCGGCCACTCTTCGTTAAATTGTTCCAGCGTATCGACCACCCGGGTAAGCGTCTCTGCCTTGTGATCAGACAGATAAATAGGCATCGGCCATATCGAACAACCGGGATCGACATAATCCAGGTTTGCCAGTTCTGTCACAGAGTAATTGATGGTGTCCTGGTTGCGGAACAACGCTTCCCACTTCGGAAAGCCTTCGTTGAGGCCCATCATTATCTGCCGGGTACGAATATTCAGGCCGCTGACATCCTCAACACCTTCGAGCTGACGCATACGCCACTCCAGCTCATTCGCCAGGCTCAGGCCCTCGTGATCGATACACCCATTTTCTTCTGTTTTCACAATAACCGCGAAGACGTCGGTGCTGACTGAGTAATTATTGATCATAAACTCAACATCACGGTTGTATCGGGAATCAGCCCGCAGTTCCGGCGCACCGGGATCGAGATCACCTATGGCCAAATCCTGCGCGACGTACAAACCACCGCCCGCCATCAAAACGCTTATGAAAATGGCCGCTGCTGCAGGTCCTTTTTTAGTGAAGGACAACAGGAAGCGCCAGAGCACGTGCATATCCTCGGCACTTTTCACTTCTCGACTGGCCAGTGAGGCGCATTTCTTACCAACACCTGTATAGGACAGTGCAACCGGAATCAGGATCAAGTTGGTGAAGATCAGTACAACCACACCGATACTGGCCGTGATCGCCAGATCCTGAATGACCTGAATCTGGATGATCATCAGGACTGCGAAGCCGACGCCATCGGACAGCAGCGCTGTCACACCGGCCAGGAACAACCGCCTGAATGTGTACCGTGCCGCAATATAGCGGTGCGTACCACGCCCGATATCCTGTATTACGCCATTCAGCTTTTGCGCGCCATGGCTCACACCAATGGCGAAGACCAGAAACGGCACAAGAATTGAGAAGGGGTCCAACTCATAACCCAACCACGCCAGGATACCCAACTGCCACGTCACAGCGATCAGTGTGATGAAAATCACCATGACCGTAGAGCGAATGCAGCGCGTGTACCAATAGAGCAGTATGGTCGCGATCACAACGGCTACTGCAAAGAACCCCATAACGGCAAACAAACCGTCGATGAGATCCCCAACGAGCTTCGCAAAGCCGATAATGTGTATCGATTTGTCAGGATCATCTGCGGTGAAGCGATCGCGTACGTCCTCCAGTTTATTACTGAGATCTGCGTAATCGAGGCGCTCGCCTGTCTCCGGGTTTTTATCCAGCAACGGCACGATAATCGTCATCGATTTCATGTCGTTTGAAACCAGGTCACCGAGGATGCCCGCTCGGACCATATTGAGCTGAATTTCCGCGATAGACTTCGGTGAATCCGGATCGTAATCGCCGGGAATAACTGGCCCGCCCTCAAAGCCTTCCTCTGTCACCACACGCCATCGGGTGTTAGGCGTAAACAGGGATTTCATTCCGTTGCGATCGACACCGGGTACGAAAAAGATTTCGTCGCTGACTTTTTCCAGATACCTGAGGTTCGCCGGGGTAAATATATTTCCTTCTTTGACGGCGACGACGATACGCAGGTTGTTGCCAAGCCCCTTCAGTCCATTCTGATTAGCCTGATAATTGAGTACGTACTCATGCGCCTTCGGTAGTGTTTTCTCAAAGCCTGCCTGTAGTTGGATTTTTGTCGCCTGATAACCAAGTACAATGGTAACCAGTGCGCACAGAATCAAAACAATACCGCGGTGATTAAACACCAACCGTTCGAGCAAACTACCAGACTGATAGTCAAACTCCCTGAGATTTCCAATAACCGGCAGATCTGACTGGGTTGCGTGGGCCATTACTTATTCTCCAAATTCTGTTATTTCGGCAACTTAACTTTGCGAATACCGTTAGGACCACCCAACAACAGCGTGCCGTCCGGACCTTCTGCGACTGCATAAATATAGCCGCTGCTGGTATAAAGCTGCCCACCGCCCGCTATCGGTACGTTGGCAAAGCTGACCCCGTTGTTCTTGCTCACCAATACCTCGCCGCCAATGCCCACCGCCACGAGGCGACCATCAGACAGCTGTATAGAATCGACAATTGCACTGGTAGGCGGTTTTTTCACCGTTTTCCAAGTGACGCCGACATCGTTTGTGAGAAACATATTGCCACGCAAGCCGCCTATTACGAGACCTCCTTTGGCGGTATTGACGATGGTGAAGAAGCTCCCTTCCCAGGGCACATTCTCTACCCTTTCGGCGATTTCCTCATTGATGTCGATAGACAACAAAAGACCGGCCTCGCCACTTGCAAAGAACTTACCCTTTCCGGGCAGCGGGGCGAAATCGAATATATGGAAGAAGCCGTCGTTCTCGATATTCTCCAGTACAGGAACCCAATCCTTGCCGCCATTTTCAGTTTCAAGTGTCATACCGTAGGCGCCCAGGGCATAACCGTGGTCCTTGGTAGGGAATGAGACTCTGAATAAGGGCTTATCCGCGCCCTGTGATATCGCGAACTCCATTTCTTCGACCAGATAAGGCAAATTCTCGTTCTCGGGATCGGCTTCCGCCAACGCCTGATAATATGCCAGACCTTCCTTGCCGTAGCGCAGGCCGTCGTATTGCTTCACCCAGGTTTTTCCACCGTCACTGGAGTGCAATATCACGCCCTCATGCCCTACCGCCCAACCCAGTTCCGGTGTAGGAAAGTCGATATCAAGAATACTGCTGCGCACAGGGACCTCAGCCTGTTCCCAGCTTTCGCCGCCGTCATCTGAATACAATATATGCCCGTGCTGCCCGGTGGCAAAATAGCGATCGCCAAATTTATTGATGGAGTAAATCAGGGATTGGGATGCCAACTCACTTGGAATGGCCGGCAAGTCCAGCACATCATACTTTTTTGATTCTGGCGCCGCCGAGGATGTCGCTGCCAGAGTCAGGGCGCATATCAGCACAACTATTTTTAACTTCATATCACGACTTCCATTACTAACAATCATAAGGAGAGAATCCAACCATCGCGATTCCCTTCAAATCAGCAGCACCGACATTCTTCTGAGCGGACGCATCTCGGGGAAAAAAACCCTGCTGCTAAGCACACACCCTGAACATTACGAATTCCAACTGTACTCTGTGAGTTTAGCTGATCCATGAGCACCTGCTGCCAATTTGTTATTAAACGGCCTCATCAGTAGAGTTCTGCTCTCCACATTTTGCTGCTTTCCCGTGCCAGCTATGCGACCGGTCGGATCGACTCCAAGTAACAACAGAGCCATGCCGGTTTGCGCCAATCATATCAGCTATTACTAATGGAACAACACCCGTGGCGTTTGAATTCCCAAATTCCTTCGGGTGATCGAGTACCACGGGACGCTCACACCCCAGATGGGGCACAGCGTTATCAAACATGGACGAATCAAAGCGCGCCTGAATATCCAGAGTTCTCGCCCACGGACGCTGCCAGGATGAGTCAGGTCAGCACCACATGCCGCAGCAACTGCCCATAGCCATGAAATTCCGGCACCTCATCCAGCGCCCGATGTTTGCGCAAGTGCTCACGAAGTGCCTTGAGTTTGTAGCAAGGCACACTGGCCATGAAGTGGTGTTCCATATGGAAGTTCACACCGCAGGGCGCGAAGATTATGCGCTGCCACCAGGGCGCATCCACTGTGCGCGTGTTCAAGCGTGAATCCGGGTCAAACAAATCTGGCACCGCAGCATGCTCCGCAATCTGGCGCACGCGTATGATGAACATAAAAACCGTCATATAGGCCACCACCCAAAGCAGGTAGGTCCAGGCGATACCGCAGGCAGCCAGAATCAGGAACAGCACCAGTTGCACCAGTAATTGCTGCACAAACGGCAGCGCCGACGCGCGCTTTTCGTTGGAAATAACACCTGATGCCCCGCGAAAAATGTAAGACATCAGCTTAAAGCCTGTCTGGCCCGTCAGGTCGCGAATGGCCTTGCGACGAAAGCTCGCACGCGATATCGGGTAGGCCTGGTAGTTGGGCAGATCGGGATCTTCATGGCTGCCCGCCTTGCGGTGGTGCTCAAGATGTCCGCGCGCATAGGATGGCTGATCATTCATGACCGGCAGTGCGCAAAGCCACTGGCCAATCACATCATTTAGCCGCGCTGAGCGAAACAATGTGCGATGCCCGCAGTCGTGCATCAGTATCGACAAGGCCAATTGCCGCCCCGCAAGCAGGATCACCGCAGCCACAATTGTCAGCGGATTGGGCCAGGATGCAACTGTGGCAAAAATAGCCGCAATAAAGAACCAGTTACCCAATACCATTGCGCCGGCCTGCCAGTCACTCTTGGCGGTGAAGTACGCAATCTCATCACGCGTCAAATAATCACTTACCTTCATCAACCACTCCGGACCCTGCAATACACGCATCACTTATCAGCCAGCAGTATATACAGGCCGTAACGCACGGTTAAGCGTGCAGCCGAGGTAATAGCATAGCTATTGCTAACTTAATCAACGACGATGCGTTGCCATTAGGGAAAATTGCTGTCCAATGCTCCCTCGCCGCTGCAATCGCGCTGAAGGTCGCTCGATCCGATAATCGACCAGGCTTCCTCTGCCGAATCAACAATGCAAAAGAGCGACAAATCGTTCTCGGCGACCACGCCTTCTTCCACCAGACGGTCAAAGTCGATAACACGCTCCCAGAATTCCCGCCCCAGCAGCAATACGGGGAGCGCAGGCATTTTGTGCGTCTGGATAAGTGTCAGCGTTTCGAACAATTCATCGAGCGTGCCAAAACCGCCCGGACACGCAACAAGGGCTTTTGCACGCTTGAGAAAGTG
The DNA here is from genome assembly GCA_902705825.1 of Halioglobus japonicus. Classification (GTDB taxonomy): domain Bacteria; phylum Pseudomonadota; class Gammaproteobacteria; order Pseudomonadales; family Halieaceae; genus Marimicrobium. The sequence continues at coordinate 63,226 of CACSIL010000052.1, forward strand.
CATCTTGCGAATCGCGAAATAGTGAAACTGAAAACACAGCTCTGGAGTGACAAAGGCATTGGGGGTCTGCTCAAACGGCAAGACAATATTCAGCCCTATACTTTTTCCACCGGCCTCCATGGCACCGCGGTTGGCGGCTTCCATAATCCCTGGCCCGCCGCCGGTAACGACTGTCAGTTCAGACTGACTCCCACTTAGTGCATCTGCCGTAATCAGCCGCGATAACTCTCTCGCTTCGTCATAGAAACGACTGTTATAGACCACTCGCTCCGCCACTTTAACCTTGCGAGCCAGGGCCGCATCATCTGGCCTGTCGGCCAGACCTGCTCTGGCATGCTGTAAGCGCTTTGTCGCAGTTTCGAAATCGGGAATCCGTGAACTGCCGAAAATAACCACCGTCGAATGAATTCCATACTCATCCTGCAACACATCGGGCTTGAGCAACTCCAACTGCAGCCTTACGGAAAGGAGTTCATCCCGTTCCATAAAAGCCTCATCGGTATAGGCCAGCTTATAAGTCGAGGAGTTGCATTGATCGCTGTGAACAGGACCCTGTGCCGCGTGCGTATCCTCACAGCCGCCGGACTGTGCCGCTGTGGGTTTTGTTGGCCCTACCATGAGATTCTCATCCTGTCGTTTCCTGGAACCTTATTCAGAACGTGATAGCCTCGCCCTTTTTCGCTATTTCAGCCGCCCAACCTTTCTCGGAGAGAAAATCACGGAAGGCCGATTTTGCGTTCTGCTCTCCGTGCACGAGATAAAGCCTGGGGCGAGCCTTGGCAAAATTACTCAGCCAATTGAACAACTGTGATTGGCTGGCATGTGCCGAAAAACCACCGATGGTGTGAATCTTAGCGCGCACAGCTATCTCGTCTCCACCGATTCGAAAGACTTTAGCACCATCAACCAGAGCCCGCCCGGGTGTCCCCACAGCCTGGTAACCGACGATGATGACATGTGCATTTGTCTTCCACAGATTGTGTTTGAAATGATGCCTAATACGCCCCCCGGTGCACATGCCGCTGCCCGCAATGAAGATCGCGCCAGACTCAATTCTGTTGAGCGCCATGGACTCTGCAGTGGTTGTCGAATAGCGCAGAACCGGCAAGAACGAATGCAAGCTACTGCTTTTTCCGCGGTTAATGGTTTCGGCATCCTCGGCATTGTAAACATTCTGGTAACGGTGATAAATTTCTGTCACAGCGATCGCCATCGGGCTATCCAGATAGACGGCCTGCTGCCTCAGCTTACCCCGCTGGTAGAGCTCGCCGAGCCGAAAGATAATCTCCTGCGTGCGCCCTACAGCAAACGATGGAATCAGAATGTTGCCGCCATTCTCAGACGCTTCCTCGATTATCTGTTCGAACTCCTCCAGGGTTTCATCCATAGGCCGATGATTGCGATCACCGTAGGTCGATTCCAGTAACAGGACATCGGCGGTTGTCACGACTTCCGGATCTTCCAGCAGCGCGGCGCAGCTATTCCCCAGATCACCCGAGAAAACAAGTTTCTTCTCCTCGCCATGCTCCTTAATAAACACTTCTACAATCGATGATCCGAGTATGTGTCCTGCATCCCGGAAGCACACATCGATGTTATCGGCCACCGCCCTGCGCTGCCTATAACTGTAGCCCACACATTGCGACAAGGTCTCTTCGACATCATCGAGGGTGTATAGCGGCTCGATCTCATCCTTGCCTGACCTGCGCCGACGCTTGTTCTCCCACTCCACATCACGCTGCTGCAAAGAGGCCGCGTCCTTGAGCATGACCTCCAGCAAATCGCAGGTTGGTTTGGTCATCACTATCGGGCCGCTGTAACCCTCCGAAGATAATTTCGGCAGGCGGCCAGAGTGATCCAGGTGGGCGTGGGACAAGACAACGCAATCCAGCGTCTGCACATCGAACGAGAAGGGCTCCGCATTCTCCCTCTCTTCTTCGCGGCGCCCCTGATAGAGACCACAATCAAGCAACACTTTGGTTCCACCCGCTTCCAGCAGATAAGCAGAACCCGTTACACCTTCCACAGCACCTAAAAACGTCAGCTTTGCCATCTCTACCTCAATTCGTTGTTATCTCGACAACGACACGGTTTACTCGGTACGCCATCATCACGGGGCTCAAGCCCCAGCTCGCTGGTGTGATGATAGCGATGTAGACACCCATTCAGTATGCGCCAAATCAACCAATTGGGTAACAGGGATGTTAGCCGCCAACAACGGGACACAGGCATAGTCGCAATTCAAACCGCTGCGGCCCGTCTTTGTGGGAGACAGGCCCAATCACTCAGAGGGCTGAGATATTCGCGCTCGGACCTGTCTCCCACAAAGACTAGAACCCGAGCAAGTCCACACAAACGA
>CACSIL010000052.1:65677-303907 GCA_902705825.1 Halioglobus japonicus
CCCACAAAGACTAGAACCCGAGCAAGTCCACACAAACGATAGCGATACCTGCACACTGCGAGGCGAGCTGCCCCGGACTCGTTCAGTGGCGAATGGCCGTTTCAGTTGAGCAAGCTGGACGAGGCCGGGGCAGTTCGCCGCCGAGACACTACGATCCAATCCGCGAGGCTAATGACCCCACCAACAAAAGAGCGTTTACTTCAACAACTCCGGCGCAAGATTCTGCAACTGCCGCCGCACCCCGTCTCGCCAATCAACTTTCGTTTCACCAATCAGCGAGTGCATTTTTTCAGTATCAATACACAAACTGCCAAATGCCTTGGGGTTATCCTGGAACGTCGGTTCAAAGCCGGTCAGCTCACTGATATAGGCACACCACTCCTCTATGCTGACTTTCTGCGACCCGCCAAAGTTTGTTGTTGTCACTTCGGTAGTCGCTGCGCCCAGCAGGTAGGGGATTTTCTCGATATAGTCATCGACGTGCAGGGGGTTGTAGTAGTTCGGTTTGTCCGGGTGCAGGTCTATTGGCATTCCCTGTTGCATCATCAGCATGTGAAAATACATCCAGCCACCGTTATCGCCGTAGGGCACACTCAGCCGTGCAATCGTGGTGGGGATTTTCTGCTGATGCGCAACAAACCTGCACACGGTTTCGGCGGCGATCTTGGAAATACTGTAGGTGGGAAACATCACGCGGTGGTTATCTCCCAGCGGTGCGTTTTCCGCACGCGGCTCCTGCCCTACGTACTCGTAAACCGCCGTAGACGAAAAGTGCAGGAAGGCTTTCGCTTTGCTGCAACGGGTCATCAGGTTTCCCACGCCCTCGGCATTGGCAGCGAGGTCATACTCAAAATCGCCGCTTTTCACCACGGCGAAGTTCAACACATAATCGAAGTCCTCGGGCACTGCGGCAAGACTGGCGGCATCGGCGAGATCGGCCTGCAGCACGGTCGCACCCAGCCCCTCTATCAGCTCGCGATCTTCCGCTTTGCGAAAGCGTGCCAGTGCATAGACATCAGCAATTTTTGCGAAGTGTTCCACGACAGGAAGCGCCACCTGTCCTGTCGGACCGGTGATAAGGATTTTTGTATTGGCTAGATCGACGGGGGTCACAGGCATAGGGTACTCCTTGGTAGCGGGAAATTAGGGTCAACTGGTGGCGCGTGGATAGGTGCTATAGCCTTCGGCACCCGGTGTATAGAGCGTTGCCAGATCAAAATTCGCCAGCGGCAGGCCCTGCTGCCAGCGCTCAACGAGATCCGGGTTGGCGATAAAATGTCGTCCGAAGGACACTGCCGTGAGCTCTCCAGCGGCAACGGCATTTTGGGCTTCTTCAAAGTCGAAACTCTCGTTACCCATCAGGCGATCACCCATATAGTGTCGCCCCAGCTCAAGATTCTGCACACGCCCTTTGGGAAAACGGATGACATGAAGATAAGCCAGGCCCATGGGCTCGACATCTTGCAACAGGCAATCAAAGGTCTGTTGTGGATCCTCGTCATGGAGATCGTTGAACGGATTATCAGGACATATGCGCATGCCCACTCGCCCTGCACCATCAACGCCACACATAGCCGCCAACACTTCAAGTACGAAACGCACCCGGTTCTCAGCGCTGCCACCATAGCGGTCAGTGCGCTGATTGGTACCGGTACACAGAAACTGGGCGGGGAGATAGCCGCTGGTGCAATGCAGTTCAACGCCATCAAAGCCTGCGGCAAAGGCATTCTCAGTGGCCTTGCGATAGTCGTCTATCACTGTAGCGATTTCCTCGAGCGCCAGGGCACGCGGTTCATCGAACGGCTGCATGCCCTGCTGATCGGTGTACATATCACCCTTCGCGCGGATCGCGCAAGGCGCTACTGTCTCGCTGCCAGCCGGTTTGTTCAGCACATTACCCACGCGGCCCACATGCATTATCTGCGCGACCATGGACCCGCCCTCCTCATGGACTGCATCGGTGACGGCGCGCCACGCTTTAACCTGTTCTCTATTGTAGATTCCCGGCGTACGACAATAACCCAACCCGTCTGCACTGGGCGCTATACCCTCAGAGATTATCAAGCCGGAACTGGCGCGCTGGCGGTAATAGTCCACCATGACATCCGTGGGCATACCCTCTGCTGCGGCGCGACTGCGTGTCATCGGAGCCATCACGATCCGGTTGCGCAACTGCAGCGCGCCCAGCGTGGTCGGTGTAAACAGGTCAATCGTCATCGCAGCTGCTCCGCCCGCTTAGCGAACACGTATTTTCGGGTCTGGCGCGCCTTTGCGCATCCCCAGCAGAAACTGTTCCAACGGCGCAGGTGGCGCCACTTCCGGCTCGGCGCTGTCGGGCGGGTTCGCCCAGAACTCCGTCCAGCTGGGCCACAGTTCGTGATAGGCTCCCTCGTAGGACTCACGATCCGGCCAACGCATTTTGTTGTCGCCCACCGGTGGCTTGTTGATATCCGTGGCATACCAGTAGCACGGCAAGCGGCGGCGGAAATACCAGCGGCCATCGCGACGCTCATAGTTATCCCAGTACAGCATCTGCATAATGACCCACTCGCTGCTGCCATCGGCACAGGGCGTCTCGTGCTCATTCTTGGAGTACACCACACCGTGTGCCCGATCCGGGTCTTCAAATTCGATGATATGGTTGCCGATATGATGAGAGGTGCCAGTAAACTGCAAGCGCAGGGTATCGTCCAGCCAGTGCTTCAGGTGCGCCCGGCCCACATGTTCGCGGCTGACCCGGATATCGTCGACAAAAAGATTTACATGCGCATCCATGTCCCGCATATCCAGCGACAGGGAATATTTGGCCGCTAACTGGCGTATTTCATCCAGCGATTCCAGGCGGTCGATACGCGCCAGCAGTGTTTGATCATTCATAGCCTATCTCTCTAGAGCCCCTGACCAAGGATCATCGCCCCTGTGGGCACACCCACACCACTGCTCACCAGCACATGCTCCACCGCCTTTGGTGGCTGCCCGGTAGAGTCCCCACGAATGAGGCGCACACCCTCTGCAATATTATTCATACCGTGTATGTAGCCCTCGGAAATCAGGCCGCCGTGCGTATTGTTGGGGAGGCGACCATCGATATCCAGCGCGCCTTCGCGCACCAGATCCTTGCCCTCGCCAACGCCACAGAAGCCAAAACTCTCCAACTGCATGATGATCTCCGAGGTAAACGCATCGTAGAGACAGGCGGCGTCAATATCATCGGGGCCCAGTCCTGCCATTGCGTAGACGCGACGAGCGGCCATTTCCATTTCTGGCAGAGACAACAGATCATCCCGGTAGAAACTGGTCATCTGTTCCTGGCCGCGTGTCGATGCCTGCGTGACACCGCGAATCACGGCCGGTTTCTGTTTCAGATCCCGCGCGCGCTCCGCACTCGTCACCAGTATCGCGCAGCCACCGTCCGTCTCCTGACAAAAATCGTACAGGCACAGCGGCTCAGCGATCTGTTTCGATTGCAGGTAGTCGTCCATCGTCAGCGGTTTGCCGTAGCCGTATGCGCGGGGATTGCGCAGCGCGTGATTGCGCTGGGAGATTGCGACCAGCCCCAGATCCTCACGCGTCACGCCGTACTTATGCATGTACTTATTGGCGATCATTGCAATCCAGGAACCCGGTATCAGCATGCCGTAGGGCGTATACCAGGACCAGTGAATCAGATCGCTGCTGGAAATCTGGCCGGACACCCCCTGCCCCATGCGCTTGCCAGAACGACCATTCAAACCGCGATAGCAGACAACGGTGCTGGCCTGGCCAGTGGCCACCGCCATTGCGGCCTGGGCAATCGTACCCACCGCAGCACCACCGCCGTAGTTGATACGGCTAAAAAAGGACAGATCGGCCGCACCCACTGCACGCGCCACTTCTATCTCGTCAGTGGTATCGAGTGTATAAGTCACCAGGCCATCGATCTCGGAGGGACTGATACCGGCGTCATCGCAGGCGGCCTTGATACATTGTGCCGACAGCGACAGCTCAGACACGCCCGAGGCCTTGGAAAATTCAGTCAATCCGATACCGGCAATAGCCGCTTCATTTTTCAGGGAAATCGGCATCAGATCTCACTCCGCAATTTAAACACCGGCAATTTGAAGCCGTCGGGGTCTTCCTGGATAAGCATTTCTACCGGCAGGCCAAAATCCACATCCTGCGGTTCACAGCCGACCAGTTGCGAGGTCACACGCGTGCCCTCCTCCAGATCAACAAGAATAATGATCAGAGGATATTCGTAACCGGGAAACTGTGGATGTCGCAGCACAGTGTAACTGCAGATTACGCCCCGGCCCGAGGACTCCACCGCATCCCATTCCAGCGAATGGCAATCACCACACATGGGCCGTGGAGGGTGTCTCAGGGTCTGGCAACCCAGGCAACGCTGAATGCCCAACTTGCCCTCATCGGCCATTTGCCACCACCAGGCATTGTCCAGCTCCATCGGGGGTTTGATACGCGCATCCATGACTCAGACTTCCAGAGCGCGTTGACCGAGGGTGTCATCTTCGGCCAGTAAACGGCCCAGCGCCGACAACTGCTGGCTGGCATTACCCAGCGAAAAGCTGATCATTTTGGCCATCAGGAAAAAGCGGTGGATCGGGTACTCGACATCTGCGCCGATGCCGCCGTGCATATGTTGTGTCGATGAAACTATGCGATGCGCTGCATCGCAGGCCCACCACTTGGCCGCACGTACTTCCGCGCGGGCGTCCAGCCCTTCGCTCAAACGCCACAGCGCCAGCCAGTACGTGGAGCGAATACCCTCTACGTCGATATAGCAATCGGCCATACGCATTGCCAGCGCCTGAAAGGTCCCAAGCGGCACACCAAACTGTTTGCGCTCACTGAGAAACGCCGCCGTGCGCTTCATCGCCTCTTCGGTGACACCAACCTGTAATGCACAGTGCGCGATATTGGCGCGCTGCTCAAGCCACTCCAGTATCTGTGCGCCCTGCCCCGCGCTTCCCAGCACGGCGTCGTCGGAAACAGTTACTCCATCGAGTGTCAGATGTGCGGCGCGCTCTCCAGAGAGACCAATTTGTACAGGCGTTACGGTTACACCCGAAGCCGCTGTATCGACAATAAACATGGTCTGCTGCCCCTCGCTATCCTGCGCCGGAACCAGAATGAAATCGGCTACTGCACCATCGGGAACAACAGCCTTGTGACCATCGAGACGCCACGCATCGCCATCGCGCTGCGCCGTCACCGCAGTGGCCACCGCCACGTTCATACCCAGTTCTGCGATGGCAGCACTGAACTTTGACTTGCCCTCTGCCAGTGCTGGCAGGAAGCGCTGCTGCTGTGCCTCAGATCCGAACCCGGCGATCGGCAAGCCGCCCAACACCAGGGATGCATACAGTGGAACAGGTGCAACCCGTCGACCCTGCTCCTCCAGCACAAGACACAGTTCTATCAAGCCAAAGCCAGTACCGCCAGCGGACTCCGGAACGGCGACGCCCAGCAGACCCTGCTCGGCCAGCGTTTGCCACAGCGTCTCATCGTAAGTCTCATCGGTACGGGAAAACGCCAGCAGGAACTCATCACTGGAGCGGTCTGTGAAAATCTGATACGCCAGTTCGCGGATAGAATTCTGGTCGTCGCTAAAATTAAAATCCATGACGCTTTACCTCATTTGGACTTGACCATGGCGGTCAGGTTGCGGGTGTATTTAAGTTGTTTCTCTTGTGGGTGTGCCAGGAACAGCGCTCGATAAAACATCGTCGTCAGCAGTTCAACAAACTGCTCCACACTGAGCTGGGCGGCACGTAAGGTTTTACTCTCGTTGATAAAATATTCACGCATCAACCCCTCACCTATACCTGCCAGTGAGTACACCACCATCAGCGCCTGATGCTTCTTGAAGCGCACATCGGGAAAGAGCTTGGGCATCAGTTCCACCAGCCACATCAATTGGTTGCGATAGTTCTCGCGCAACATGCCAGAGAAAGCCTCGTCTTCATCCGCCAGTTGCAACAAGCAGCGCATAACGCCCGGTCGCCTGGCATAACTGCGCACAATCACCAGGTTGTGTGCATAAATGCGTGCATACCAGTCGCCGCGCGATACGTCTTTTTCGATTTGCATTGGGTCATTGCTGGCCAGCGCAAAATCTGTGAGCACCTCCAGCGTCAGCGACTTCAAATCCTTGAAATAGTGGTAGAACAACCCCTGGGCAACACCGGCCTCCTGGGTAACGTCGGCAATACGCATCTTGTGGTAACCATCGCGCTCCAAAACGACCAGCGCAGCCTGCTTGAGACCCTCCCGGGCGCGCTCACCGCGCGCACTGCGCACGCGTGTCGATTTATCCGCTTTGGTAGATGACGATGACATAGCTGGACAAAATAGTTGAATTTGAATTCAAAATCAATATTATGTGTGTCATTAATTGGAGGGATCAGGCCATGTTCGTCAATCAAACCGAAAGCCAGAAAGCACTGCGCAAAGAGTTTCGCGACTACTTTTCCAACCTGGTTAAGCCCGAGCACCGCGAAGAGTTACGCAGTGCCGAAAGCGGCGACCTGTACAAATCGCTGATCCGCCAACAGGGGGCGGACGGCATGCTGGCAGTAGGCTGGCCCGAACAGTACGGCGGGCGCGGCCTGACTGAGAGCGAACAGTTGATCCGTTACGAGGAGGCACTGCTGGCGGGCGCCCCTACCCCCTTTGTCACACTCAACACGGTCGGCCCTGCCATTATGAGCAAGGGTACCGAAGAGCAGAAAGCGCGGTTTCTGCCCGCTATCGCAGCAGGCGAATTGCATTTCGCCATCGGCTATACCGAACCTGGCGCAGGCACTGACCTCGCGGCAGTAGCGACCACAGCGGTGCGCGACGGCGACCACTATGTCGTCAACGGCAACAAGGTTTTCACCAGTGGCGCCGAGGGCGCAGACTATATCTGGCTGGCTGCTCGCACCGACCCGGATGTCCCGAAACACAAAGGCATCTCTATTCTGGTAGCGGATACCAAAGACCCGGGGTTCTCATTTGGTCCCATTCACACCATGGGCGGCGTGCGTACCAATGTCACGTATTACTCCGATGTTAAAGTGCCGGTCGATATGATTATCGGCGCAGAAAACGGTGGCTGGCGCCTGATTACCGAGCAGCTGAACCACGAACGAGTCGGCCTCGCAGCCTGGGGTATACAGGGCTGGAAGATTTTCAATGCCGCATTGGACTGGGCACGCAATACGAAAAATGCGCAGGGCCAACGCGTCATCGATGATCTCGGAGCTCAGCGTAATCTGGCAGAGGTATACGCCCACCTGGAAGCGATGCGCGTGATGAACGCACGTATGTCATGGCAGCTGGATCAGCAGGAAATGAATCCGGTATTTCCTTCGGCGATCAAAGTCTACTCCACCGAAAAAATGCTGGAGATCTGTCGCCTCCTGATGGAAGTCGTCGGGCCCCACGCGCTCATTACTGCAGACAGTGAAGGCACCGTGCTGCAAGGTAACCTGGAGCACGAATACCGTCGCGCTACCATTAACACCTTTGGCGGCGGCGTGGTGGAAGTCCTGCGCGGCCTTGTGGCCACCCATGGACTGGGCATGCCGACACACCGCTAATCAACGCATAAGATCAGACACCGTTAGCACGAGGAGCTACCCCCAATGACAACCGAAGAGCTCAAGGCCTTTGAAGACGAGATCTACGCGTATGTGGGCCGCGAAGTATGCCCGCCCACTCCGGCCAAGGACGACGTCAATGTCGCAATGATCCGACAGTGGGCCGAGATTATCGGCGACACCAACCCCGCTTATACCGACGCGGACTGGGCAGCAAACAGCGCGCGCGGCCATACCATTGCACCGCCGGCGATGATGTATGTATGGGGTCAGGAGGGCTTTGCAGTCACTACCGGTCGCGCACCGGATGCCCAGTCTGATCTCGTCAGCTTATTCAATGAGCACGGTTACACAGGCGTTTTGGGTACCAATGTAAAGCAGGAGTATTTCAAGGAGGTTAGCCCCGGAGATAACGTCGTCATGGAAATGACCATAGACAATATTTCCGAGCGCAAAACCACCGGTCGCGGCCCCGGTTACTTTTTTGAGACCCTCGCCACATTTAGCAACCAGCACGGCGAGAAGATCGGCACGCAACGCTTCAAGGTATTAAAATTTATCCCGCAGGAACAACCCGCAGCCGTTGCCAGTGAAGAGACTCTGCAGGTGCCAACACGAATTCCTTCACCGCGCGGCCACGACAACAAATGGTGGTGGGAAGCGTGCGATGCCGGCAAAGTCCTCATTCAGCGCTGCAAAAGTTGCCAGACACTGCGCCACCCTCCAAGGCCGATGTGTGGCAAGTGTCAGTCGATGGAGTGGGATTCCATAGAATCGACACTGGAAGGCGAAATCCTCAGTCACACACAACTACACCATCCGAAGATTCCGGGTTATCAGTATCCTCTGGTATGCGCTGTTATCAAGCTCTCCGAAGGCACCAATTTCGTGGCCAATATTGTCGGCTGCGAGCCCTCGGACATTCACATTGGTATGAAAGTGAAAGGGGCTGTGGAGCAGGTGGATGAAAAGACCATGCTGCCACAATTCTATCCGGCGTGACCCTCAACATGAGCAGGAATGAGACAATGAGTGACTACAAAACATTGACCTGCGCTGACGTATCGATCGGCGACAAACTACCCCCTCTGGATATCGACATCACCACCGGCCTGGTGGTGTGCGGCGCTCTGGCCACACGCGACTTTGAGCCCGTACACCATAGTAAAGCCGCGGCCGTGGCTACCGGGCTACCCGATGTATTCATGAATATTCTGACCAGCCAGGGCCTGATGACGCGATATGCCACTGACTGGAGTGGGCCCGAGGCCGTGGTGAAATCGGTGGATCTTCGTCTGGGCGCACCAAATGTTCCCGGCATGGTGATGACAATGACCGGTGAAGTGACAGCCATAGACACAGGCAGTGGCACAGTCGATATCACCGTCGTAGGGGAAAACAACATCTGGGGCATGCACATGCAGGGCTCTGTTCAACTCGCACTACCGCAGGGGGCTTGAGCCGTGGTTGCCAACGTAAAAGATAAAGCAGTTATCGTCGGAATCGGAAACACCACATTCAGCAAAGACTCTGGTGTCTCCGAGTTATCCCTGGCGGTACAGGCCATTAAAGCGGCCATTGATGATGCGGGACTCAAACCCAGCGATATCGACGGCATGGCCACCTTCACCATGGACACCAACGACGAGATTGAAGTCGCGCGCGCTCTGGGTGTGGGCGAACTGACGTTCTACGGACGCTCCCACTACGGCGGCGGCGCAGCCACCAGTTGCCTGCATCAGGCGACCATGGCAATCGCCACCGGAATGGCTGAAACTGTCGTGGTTTACCGGGCACTGAACGGCCGCAGCGGACACCGCTTCTCCGGCGGCGTTGCCGGTGATATCACCACCGCTGATGCCATCCACTGGGGCTGGTATATGCCTTACGGCCTTCTGACCCCGGCCAGCTGGGTAGCGATGTTCACGCAGCGCTGGATGCACAACACCGGCGTCACCAAGGACGCGCTGTTTGAAGTTGCACACTCGACTCGCGTGTACGGCGCCAACAACCCCGCGGCTTTTTTCTATGGGCGTGAATTCGACCGCGCCGAGTATGACGCGGCCCGTATGATAGCTGACCCATTGCAACTGTTTGACTGCTGCCAGGAAAGCGACGGCGGTTCAGCCGTCATTGTGACAACACCCGAACGCGCCCGCGACCTCCGTCAACCCGGCGTGAGCGTGCGCGGTGTGGCCCAGTGTGCAGCTGAAGATCAGGAACAAATGACATCTTTCTACCGCGAGGAATTTGCCGGTATACCGGAAATGGAAACGTCGGCAAAGAATGTCTACGCGATGTCCGGCCTGTCTGCCGATGATATCGATGCCGCCGTCATCTACGATGCCTTTTCCCCGATCGTACTGTGGCAACTGGAAGCCTGGGGCTTCTGCGGTTTCGGAGAGTCAGGTGATTTCGTCAAGGATGGCGCGCTGCGAACAGACGGCCGCCTGCCCACCAACACGCACGGTGGCCAGTTAAGTGAGGCCTATATTCACGGTGTGAACGGTATCGTAGAGGCGACGCGCCTGGTGCGTGGCAGCTCGGTGAATCAGCCGGCGAAAACCGTGAATCATGCGCTCGTCACATCGGGCGTCGGTATTCCCACCGGCGGCGCCATCCTGGGCAAGATGGACTGACCTGCACTGGCTTTATGAGCAGTTCGAGACGCTCGCCTCGCAACTGCTATTCATAGAGAAGATGAGGATCTGAGCTACCCGATCTCAGGATAATTGTTCGCCCCTCATCCGCCGATACACGTGTCGTAGCTGTTTTTCGATCTCAATGATCACAAACAGCGCGACACCAATGCCGACTATCAGAACCCCATCGAGGAACGGTATAGCGACTGTAGAAAATGTCGCTTGCAGGGGTGCCAGATACGTAATGGCGAACTGAGCGATCGTAATCACAACAACCACTGACCAGACAACCCTGGTACCTCGAACCGCCTTCCATGTCAGTGACGTGCTGTAGATATTACGAATGAAAAATAGATGGAAAATCTCCATCACTACCAACGTATTCATTGAGATAGTGCGGGCGAGCTCGACGGAGTAACCCTGATCAATGGCGTACTGGTAGATACCGAACACGCCACAGAGAAACAGGAAAGACACCAGTAATACATGCCACACTAATTCACCATTTAACAATGGCTCATTACGCTCACGTGGCGGTCGGCGCATCGTGTTTTCTTCAGTTGGCTCAAAAGCCAGAGCGATGCCGAGCGTGATTGCCGTAATCAGATTAACCCATAAAATCTGAATTGGAGTGACAGGCAATGTCATGCCCAGAAGTAAAGCAACAATGATTGTCATCGCCTCCCCGGCATTGGTCGGCAGCGTCCAGCTGATGACTTTTTTGAGATTGTCATAGACGGTACGTCCTTCGCGCACAGCAGCGACAATGGATGCAAAATTGTCATCTGCCAGTACAAGTTCTGCAGCCTCTTTGGCTGCCTCACTACCCGATCGCCCCATGGCAATACCGGCATCGGCCCGTTTTAGCGCTGGGGCATCATTCACGCCATCACCGGTCATGGCCACTGTCATACCATGAGACTGCAGAGCCATAACAAGCCTCAGCTTATGCTCTGGACTGGTTCGAGCAAAAATATTGCAGTTAAGCACCACCTGTCGAAGGGCAACATCATCCAGATTGTCCAGATCCCCACCGGTAAGCACTTTCTCCGCGTTCTCTAAGCCAACCTGCTTGCCTATCGCGGCGGCAGTTCTGGTGTGGTCACCGGTTATCATTTTCACTTGAATATCGGCGTCGCGACATTCAGCAATTGCAGCTATTGCCTCAGGGCGAGGCGGGTCAATCATCCCCACCATACTCAACAAGGTCAGCGAGCCATCTACATCCTTATGTTCCAGGACAGTGTGCTCAGGCGGCACCGGCTTGATGGCGAAAGCCAGGATGCGCTGACCAAGCGCTGCAACCGACTCCGCCTGATGGTTCCAGTAGGCTGTATCCAGGGGCTCAAGTGCGCCGTCTGCAGCGCGCTGATTGGCACACATCCCCAAAATTTGTTCCGGCGCGCCTTTGACATAAATAAAGGCCTGACCTTCATGGTCGTGGTTTAATGTCGCCATGAATCGATGTCTTGCATCAAAAGGAATAGCATCGGTACGCGCCCACTGCTTCTGCTCCTGACGGACACTGATATCCATCTTTTCGGCGAACGCCAGAAGCGCACCTTCCATCGGGTCCCCCTCCACTACCCAGGCGCTGTCGTGTTCACGCAGGGTGGCATCGTTGCAGAGTACCGCCGCTCGAGCGAGCTCTTCGAGAACGGAATGTTCGGATGGAGATACTTCAGCGGCGTCTAATGTAAGTGTACCTTTGGGCTCATAGCCATTGCCCTGCAGACCGAAACGGTGACTCTGCGTAAGCACCGAAGCCACCATCATTTCGTTGCGCGTCAGCGTCCCTGTTTTGTCTGTACAAATCACCGAAACTGAACCCAGCGTTTCAATAGCCGGTAAGCGCCGCACAATGGCGTTGCGACGCGCCATAGCCTGAACGCCGATAGCCAGGGTAATGGTGAGTACCGCCGGCAGCCCCTCTGGAATCGCAGCGACAGACAAGCCCACCACTGCCATAAACATTTCGGTAAAATCGTAGTGGGCGACAAAATAACCAAAAGCAAGCAGGAGTGCAGCGACCACCAAAATCAACACTGTCAGCCACTTGGCGAATACAGCCATCTGGGATACCAGCGGTGTCGTCAGGGTTTGCACTTCCGATAACAGGCCACTGATGCGCCCAATCTCTGTGGCTGCACCTGTAGCAACCACCACACCTTTACACTGACCAGCAGTGACCAGAGTGCCGGAGAACGCCATGCAGGATCGATCCCCCAATGAAGACGCCATAGCTACCGCCTGCGTGCGCTTCTCCACCGGGACGGATTCACCCGTTAAGATCGCTTCCTGTATCGACGCACTGTGAGTGGTCAGCAGCCGCAGATCGGCAGGGACTTTATCACCAGCTTCCAACAGGACAATGTCGCCCGGAACCAGCTGCTCACCGTCGATCGTGACGCGCTTTGCGCTGCGAATCACACTGGCGCGAGGTGCCAGCATATGGCGGATAGCATCCATAGCCTGCTCGGCCCTGCCCTCCTGAATGAACCCGATAATGGCATTGGCGATTACTACGGTAAGTATGACTCCGGTATCAATCCAGTGACCAAGCAGTGCTGTTATTACGGCAGAGCCTAACAGCACATATATCAAGATGTTGTGAAAGTGCAGCAGGAAGCGTAAGAAGGAATTGCGACGCGCAGCCTGCGGCAGACAGTTAGGCCCATGTTCAGCCAGGCGCGCTTCTGCCTCGCCTTGCGTTAAACCCTCAGTTGACGTTTGCAATGCCTCTATTGCATAGTCGCAAGACTGACTGTGCCAATTGACCTCGGAATCGATCTTTTTCGTACTCCGCATACCATCCTCATTACCTGAAGCTTACAGAATCGGAAACTCTCCATAATAACTGGTGTAGCGTATACAGCATTAATCTGTATCAAATAACGGCCAGAAGCCCAGAGACTCATAATGCGCGGGGTAACTCCCTCACTATAGATAGCCGGCCCACCTGGACACACGGCGACCAACTCAGAAAAGATTAAATGATGGTGTGGCGGCTTTGCGAAGGCCGCGCTTCGAATGCACGGCGACCAGGCAAAGGTAGTTTTTTACTTCAGCCCTGCAGTGACGAGGCGCTGGGCCTCTTCGCGGCCGGCAAATTCCTGGCCGCTGTTCACCGCAGCCTTCAATTCTTTTTGCGCCTCAACCGTACGACCGAGCGCCAACAACGTAACGCCGAGGTGATAACGGATTTCAGGATCTGTGGATTTCTGGGCGTAGGCTTTACGCAAATAGGACAGCGCCTCCTTGCTCTCGCCCTGTCGGGACAGAATCCAACCGACCGTATCAAGTAGTGCAGCGCTCTTGTCTCCTGCCGCTGCCAACCCTCTGCGAGCCACGACAAGCGCCTTGTCGAGATCGTCTTCGGCATAAATGTTTGCCAGATTATTCAGGATCGCCGGATCATTGGAGAACGCTTCCAGGTCGAGCAGCTTCTCATAATACCGCGCTGCCTCGGCGGTATTACCCTGACTCAGGTAGCTGTCGGCTACCAGCCTCACAGCCAGTACCGGCAGAGAAGATTTATTCAGGGTTTCAGTCATCACATCGGTAAACTCGTGTGCCGCAATACCCTGGGAACCCAGCTCATAGAGCCGCACAATCGCGTCGATGTTGTTCGTATCCAACTGGAATGCTGTCAAAAAATAGGTTTGGGCAAGCTCTGGCTCACCGCGAGCGAGTGCGATATCACCCAGCAGTAACGAGCTGCCGGTGCGCGGACCGAACTCGGCTTGCAGGGTTTCAGCGACACTTTGCGCGGTGTCCAAATCACCATCCGAAAAATCCAGGCGCGCCAGATCAAGTCTTAACGAGTAGGATTCCGGCTCCAGACTCAAGCCCTGATCCAAAGACTTGCGGGCAGCCTCCGGGTTATTGAAGCGCACGTAGATTGCAGCCAACTCGCGCATTTTTTCTGGATCCTGCTTCCACATAGGATACAATCTGCTCAGCGTGTTCTGCGCGAGTTCCACTTCCTCCATTTCCATCGCAATGGTGGCCTGTCGAAGCAGATACTCAACATTGTAAGGGTGCTCACTCACCAGCTTCTGGACGATAAACTTCGCAGCCTCCCAATTTCCCGTCTGGGTGTAGATTTCCAGTTGCAGCTCGCGAGATCCAACCGACACACTGTCGTAGGCATAGACCTTATCACTCCACTCGATGGCTTCATCGAACCTGCCTTGCAAATAGGCAATTCTGGCCATCAGTATCAGAGCCTTGGTATTACTGGGCATCTGCTCAATGATACCTTTGAGAACTTTGCTCGACGCGGCCAAATCGCCGCGCTTCTTGTACAACATCGCCTGATTGAACCGGGCATCGACATCACCGGGTGCCAGCTGCAACGCTTTCTCGATGTAGACCTGAGCTTCATCCAGATTACCCAGCGTCAGATAAGTCACCGCGGCAAAATTATTAACGCGGACATTGCCCGGGAAAGTCTTCTGCAACTGCGTAACTGTCTGCTGTGCTGCAGCATTCTCTCCCAATGCCAGTTGTAGCACCCCGCGCAACAGGCCATAACCAAGCGGCTCTGGCGCGGTTAATTCCTGCGCATTCAACAGGTTTAACGCCTCCTCCAACTGACCCTCGGAGCGGATAAGCTCAGCCTCCAGCATGATCACGTAGGGGTTATCTCCCACGCCGTTCTGTTTCAACTTCTGCAAGAGCTCTTTTGCCCTGTAGGTGTCGCCCGTGTGGGTATAGAGGCTCAATAGCTGGATGGATAATCCGGGATCACTCGAAACTTCAGATTCCCGGCTGCTAAGCAGCTCAGTTGCCCGTCTGATCTGGTTATTGCGAAGATAAATATCTGCAAGTAATCGCGTAGCCGCCAGATCCGTCCTATTTTTCAGCAGATAGGCATTGAGCAACGCGCTCGCATTCTCGTCGTTACCCTGTATGTATTCTGCAGATGCCCGGATAAACATCATCGTATCGTCCGACTGGCTCTGCCCGTCATCGAA
The DNA here is from genome assembly GCA_902705825.1 of Halioglobus japonicus. GTDB lineage: Bacteria > Pseudomonadota > Gammaproteobacteria > Pseudomonadales > Halieaceae > Marimicrobium. The sequence goes on from CACSIL010000052.1 coordinate 80,882, forward strand.
CCGCGCCAACTTGCTGCTGAGGTTAGCCAGCATCGAATCGCCCAGTTCAGAATCACCGTCGCCGATCAACAAAATGGCACTGACAAGCGTGGCGGCAGGGTCTTCTGGAGATTGCTCCAAAATCAAATCGAGGTATTCTTTTGTCTTGCCCCGATCGCCAAGCTGCATATACACCTGCGCGAGTGAGCGCTGTATCCTGATGTCTTCAGGGTCGAGATCAAAGCCTACCAGCGCATATTCAAGCGCTTTTTCATACTCTTTCTCCCTGAATGCCAACTCACCGCGGAGCTGCCATGTCTTGGCATTTTCAGCATCGAGAGCCAGTGACTGCTCTATCAGGGCACGCGCGTCTTCGATCATATCGCTGTTCATATAGATGACAGCAATCGTATTGTTTGAGCGAACGTTATTCGGAAGGATGGTTGCGGCGCGTTCAAATTCACTGCGAGCAAGCGTCGGCTCACCCTGCAATAAATAGCCCTGCCCCTTCAGCAAAGCCCATTCAAACTGGGTTTCCGTTGTAAAGCTATCGGATACCCGTTCGATCTCCATCAGCTTGTCGATATTCTCCTGCAGCAACAACGATTGCCCGTAGATTGGCAGCACCAGGTTGATATCAGCACCTAACAACAATGCCTCCGCCGATTCTTTCTCTGCGCTGTAAATATCTCCTGCATTGAAATACACCTGGGCGAGTAACAGCCGGGCCGAGAGGAGATTGGGATCTTTCTGTAGCGCATTCTTGAGATGGATGTACGATTCGTCGTACTCGCCCTCTGCGTATGCCTGCACCGCTTTCTCATAGCTGACGCTGGCATCTTCTGCGGCAGGCGCAACTGCAGATGACAACGCCATTGATAACAGCAGTATGTGAGCAAAAAGCCTGATCACGAACAATCCTCCCTATTGCAGACGGTGGGTTTTAGATAGCAGAGGTCATGGTAACGCAGGCAAAAAAAAACGGAACTTAATAGCTCCGTTTTATGCAGAAAGCGTGAATCAGTGCCGTTACAGGGTTTTAACGCTCACCTTTCTGCGACCGCGCAGGCCCAGCAAGCCAGCGAGTATCAGCAATGCAGTTCCCGGCACGGGGACTTCGCCAGGCGGAGCAGGTGTTGGTGTTGGGGCTTCGCTGGTAGAAGTTTTGATCTTACTCAACTTCATGCCGTCATCTCCGCCGTCACCGCCACTACCAAAGACCGGGTTATACACACCCACCAGCCATTTCGTAGACTCGATGTTCGACGGGTTTACGGAGTAGTAGCTCAAGCCAACGTTGCTGTAGTTACCCGCAGAATCGTAGCCAACACTGTTATCAAGTACACCCGACCAGGTTTCACCCAACACCGAACCGGAGCCCGACCCGTTCCATGCCAGCAATGACACATCGGTGGTATTGCTTCCGTTGCCACCAGTGGCCCAGTCGAGATTCAGCGACGTCATATTGACGGCAGTGTCAAATTCGAGCAGCAGCATATCGAACTCGCCATCACTGTCAGAGGTAATGCTGTCAATCGAGTGATTGGGCGAACCGGAATTTTCATCGCGGTTCACTATGCCCAGGGCCGAATTCATAGCCCAGTGCAGTTGCGCCGTTTCGATCTCATCCGGTCCATTTGAATCGTTCGTATCAGACCAGGCCGTAACCGTCAGATTAACCCCATCGGAAGAAGTCAGGCTCAGTGAATTGCCATCACCGTAACCACTGAAACTCTGGCTGGAACTATTGAAATCCCAAACCTGTACATTAGCCAGAGAGGGAACGGCATGCATCGCCGCAAATACCGTGGCAGCACTCAATCCGACCAATCTTCTGTTAATACCCATACTAAACGCCCTTTAAATGTTGCAATTTTTTAACCCGCATTCCAGATGAAATTAAGCGGGTACCAAACAATAGTAGTTTTGCCGCGGGACACTTAGCAATAACTGGGCCAACATTTTTATCTCATTGTTTTTAATGATTTTTTTATATTATCGCCTGACAGCCGTTACCTAATTTCAGACAATATGTAATATTTTTTGACAGTCTCGGATTTTTGGTCTACGCGAACCCTGTCACAACATGGAGATATTCCATGGAACTGGCCCGCACTTCCGCTGTTTGCCATCTTGTATTACTAGTGAAAGCTATCTATTGTGGCCGGTTTTTTTTCCGTTTGAGCGATATTCAAGCGGTAAGGGGGGGCATGCACACTCGCTCAACAGTGCTTTTCATCGAGAAACTGCGTTTTTTCTAAGCGCGGTGTAAAGATAGCTGACAAAAGGCGTAAAAAAGGCGCCGTATTGGCGCCGTATAACCGTCTTGCGAAGAGTTACATATAAATCATGATCAGTTCATAGATCAGAACAGGCCGTTCGTCCTGCCCCACAACGTGAATATGTTGCTCTAACACCATCTTGGTCCCCTTGGGCGTTAAGCTGACTTCTTTCACGCGATTACGGCTGCGCACAGAGCTTCCGACAGGAACCGGGCCGGTAAAGCGCAGCTTGTCGGAACCGTAGTTGAGGATATTGTTATAGCCGGTTATCTCATAGCTCGGTGTGCCGCGCATTTTTGGCATCAACACGAGGGTAAGGAAGCCGTGTGCTATGGTGGTGCCGAACGGGCTGTCTGTTTTGGCTTTTTCCGGATCAGTGTGAATCCAGTAATCGTCCCCTGTCAGTTCGGCGAACTGGTTGATCAACTCCTGGGTAATTTCGACCGGCTCACTCCACTGCCCGAAGGTATCAGACACCAATCCCTGCAGCGCCTCGATATCATTGTACTGGTACTTCTCCATGCTTTGTTCTCCTGATTTTTAACGTTGACGAAAAACCGTCCATCTTACATGCCCACAGCGGACCCAACCAACTAGAGTGCGGCTCAATCAGCTATACCATATGCTCTTTATCACCTTCGGTACACTGTATAGGGAACGACAAGCACGGCAAAATAGGGACATTGAAGTGACCCCTTTCGTCATTGAAATGCAATTGCCATCCAGTACACTAGCCGCTGATTTTTTTCTACGGCAGATGGATCATATGCCATTCCCAACCATGAGGATCAACCATGCGTGAAGCAGTTATTGTAGAAGCAGTTCGAACACCCATCGCCCGGGGCAAACCGGGTGTTGGAGATTTATGCGACTTTCACGCTACTCAGTTACTGGCGCTGTCGCTGAATGAAATCGTCAAACGCACGGGGCTGGATTACAGCGATGTGGATTACCTCGCGGGCGGCTGCGTAACACAGGCGGGTGAACAGGCGGGCAATATCACACGCAACGCCTGGCTGACGCTGGGCAAGGACTACACTGCCGGTGGCACGACACTGGATAACCAGTGTGGCTCAGCACAAACCGCCAACCATATGATTTCCTCCATGGTCACTACCGGTTCCGTCGATATCGGTATCGCCTGCGGCGTGGAGGCGATGAGCCGCGTCGGACTGGGTGCTAACGTCTACAATGGCCCTGGCTACTTCATCCCCGACAACTGGCCGTGGGATTCCAGCCCTGACCAGTTCGCCAGTGCACAGCGGATCGCCAAAAACCGCGGGATCACACGGGAAATGGCCGATCAGCTCGCCTACAATTCACAATTGCGCGCCAAACAGGCCTGGGCAGAAGGCCGCTTCGACCGTGAAATCTTCAGCGTAGAGGCGCCAATCATCGGTGAAGATGGCAAGCCCACAGGTGAAACCCGCACCGTCAACCGTGACCAGGGTTTACGTGACACCACCATGGAAGCGCTCGCCGGCCTGAACCCGGTGGGAGAAGGCAACATTCACACGGCAGGCAACTCGTCGCAAATATCTGATGGTTCCGCTGCAGTGTTGTGGATGACGGCTGACGAGGCCAAAGCTCGCGGCCTGAAACCACGCGCGCGCATCATCGCGGATGTCGTAGTCGGCACCGATCCCTACTATCTGCTCGACGGGCCGGTGGATGCCACTGCCGCACTGTTCAAGAAAAGTGGTATGACGATGAACGATATCGATCTGGTGGAAATCAACGAGGCATTTGCGGCTGTGGTGCTGTCATGGGCACAGGTATACAACGCCGATATGGATAAAGTGAACGTGAACGGCGGCGCCATTGCGCTCGGTCATCCGGTGGGCTCTACCGGTGCACGCCTGATCACTACCGCACTGCACGAACTGGAGCGCTCTGACAAGAACACAGCGCTGATCACCATGTGCTGCGGTTCTTCCATAGGCACCGGCACTATCATCGAGCGAATCTGATACAGCGGGCTCGCTTGCAGGCGAGCCCAACCAAACCGCTACACGTCAATAATAGGAGAGACAAACATGGGAGACCTGACAGGCAAAGTTGCCGTCATTACCGGCGCCGGACGAGGCCTTGGCCGCGAAGAAGCGATTCAATTTGCCAAGCAAGGCGCACGTGTCGTCATTAACGATATCGACCGCCCTGAAGCAGTAGAAGCTGCACAATCAGCCGTCGAGGAAATCAAGGGCTTCGGCGGCGAAGCGATGGTTGTGCTGGGCGACTGTGCCGACAGCACCGACGCCGAAAACCTGATGAAATCGACGCTGGAAGCTTATGGCGATCTCAACATCATGGTTAACAACGCGGGCTTTTGTCGAGACAAAACCATTTTCGGTATGAGTGACGATGAGTTTGATTCCGTGGTGCGTGTGCACTTGCGCGGTCACTTCGTCAATATGCGTAACGCCACCGCCTACTGGCGCGACAAGGCGAAGTCAGGTGCCGATGTTTACGGTCGCCTGATCAGTACGTCTTCGGAAGCGGCTATTTATGGCTCAGCCGGGCAGCCCAACTATGCTTCAGCGAAAGCCGGCATTATCGCGATGACGATGGGCGCGGCGCAGTTGCTTGGCAAATACGGCATCACCTGCAACGTCGTCATGCCGCGCGCACTCACCGATATGACGTCCGGTGGACAGACTGCAGAAATGTTCCGCGCACCTGAGGATGGCAGCTTCCACGCGTTCGACCCCGCCAATGTCGCGCCACTGGTAGGCTACTTGTGCTCCCCGGAAGCTGCGAAAATCTCTGGCGAAGTATTCGTGGTATGGGGCAATTCGGTACAGGTTCTGAAACGCCCCACTCTGGGAGATGCTTTTATCAATCCCAAGGGAAACAAAAAGTGGGAAGTCGAAGATCTGCACACATCTCTGGCTGCGCATTACGACGAAAACTACGTCTCCGTCTGGGGTGGCTATTCCGTACCGCCGGGCTAAAACCCTGCAACAGAATCAAGGCGGCCATGGTGTCGCCTTTTTTTTGTCCCGTAGAAAGTGGCGCCTTACCCGCGCGACAACTGTTCAGCCATTACAGCGCCTTCAGTATCTTGGCGTATTCTCTGAAGATTTCGGTGGGAACATGAGCACCCACGGCTGAGCTGTTCATCTGGATTGCGATGACCGCTGCACTCTCGGGCTCAAACATCACCAGGGCGGTATACCCCAGCCCCTCTCCGGTATGCCCAACCCAGCCCTCCAACTCACCGATTCCAACACCGTACTTATCGTACTCCGGACAAGCGCGCACAGGGCGCTCCGGGTCAGTATCGGCACAGGGATCAAACACCATCGGTGCCAGGCTCGCTAGCCGTTCCTGCTGGGTGTCGGCGTTTAACAGCGAACCTTTACCGAGTGCCTCTGCCCATCTGCGTAAATCTGATAGACGTGAAATCATCGCGCCAGAGGCTGCGGATGAAGATGGCGCACTGAGTGTAACGTCCAGCAAGCCATCTTCAGGGCCGGTGTAAAGGTATCCTCGTGAAAAAGGAGAAGGCAGTTCAGGTGAAGTTGGATACACAGTACCGCCCAGTTCAAGTGGCTCGATGATCCGCTGCTGGATCTCAATGCCGGCAGAGTTGCCGGTGAGCTGCTCTATAACCATGCCCAGTATCACCGTGCTGGTATTGGAATAGTGCCATCCGTCCCCGGCTGGAAAATAGGGAGCGTTGCGGTCACCCACGTCTACCAGTTCCTGTGGCGTCCATTCTCGCAACAAATCCTCGATTAATTCCGCGACAAAATCTCCATCCTCCGTATAGTTGAAAATTCCGCTGCGCATATTTGCAAGCTCGGCAATAGTGGCATCGCTGTTCTCAATATCGGGGAAAAATCGGGATAAAGGATCATCCAGACTTAGCAGCCCTTCCTCAACGAGCTGCAATATCACCGTCACCGTAAAGGATTTGGTAACGCTGCCTATGCGCATATGATCATCGGGCGTGAGCCGTTTGTCAGTATCCAGATCCGAGACGCCTTGCGCAAACACCACCTCTCCCTTACCCGGCACCCAGATCCCCACTACCGCGCCAGGAATCTCATAGTCGTCCATGCTGCCCTGTAGAACGTTCTCGAAGGTTCTTATAAGCGCTTCGTCAAACGCGGGAGAATCTGAAGAGTTGCCATTTGAATCACAGCCAAGTATGACTGACGCCAACAGGATGCATGACAGAATTGAACGTAATTTTCCCGACAGCATGCCCGTAGAATGCGTTCGTTTCTTCCAATACATAAGTCAAACTCCAACACTAATGGCCCGTGGATATTAAGCAACGGGCGACAGTATTTCTTTTACTTTAAGGGAATGTAATACCCACGCTAATATCAGGTAATCTCAGTGTGACCGGCTTCACAGTTCTACCACGTTGGATCTCACCAACACACCTCCATCCACCACCAGGTCGTGACCGGTGATAAACGATGCGCGCTCCGAGCACAGGTATACCACGGCATCGGCAATCTCCTGTGGTTCCGCCAACCGCCCCATCGCATGGGCATTGAGTACCTTGTCACGCATCTCGGGCATCTTTTTCAGGTAGAAGTCCATGCCGCCGGAGTTGATCCCACCCGGACAGACGGTATTCACTCTGATACCGCGCTTGGCGTATTCAACCGCCACTGTCTTACTGAGATTGATCACGCCGCCTTTGGCAGCCGCGTAGGCCGATTGAAACACCTCACCGCGCAGCCCGGATACTGAGGCAACATTGACGATCGCGCCACCACCGGAGGCTTCAATCAGCGGCAGCTGGTATTTCATGCACAACCAGACGCCGCGCAATGTGACGCCCATACAGCGATCCCACTCCTCCTCGGTCAGCTCCGTCACCAGTTTGTTGGGCGCGCCCAGTGCGGCATTGTTGGAGACCATGTGCAGGCCGCCGAAGGCCGTTTCTGTCTGCTCGATAACCCTTTGCACATCGCTGGCGCTGGCCATATCGGCGGCGACAAACCGCCCTCGCCCACCCTGGGCTTCGACCAATGCCAGTGTTTCGCGACCGCTCTTCTCATTGACGTCGGCAATCACCACGGCAGCACCCTCGCTCGCAAACGCCAACACGGTGGCACGGCCGGTGCCGGCACCACCGCCCATAACCAGGGCAATTTTGTTATTCATTTCTTGCTTGCTCCTAAAAGCTGTCAATACAGCTCGATATTCGATGGTACTGACTCAAAGCCGAACTCAAGCCCCCATGGGTGGGTTCACAGCGTGTCCCATCCCTATACCTCGCAATCTTTCGCCGACTCACGCCCAAAGTAAGCACCCTTAAGATCAGGTTTTAAAACATGCGATAACGCCTTTGCACATGCTGCTGGCGAATACGAATTTGTTCGCGCCGCTGTTCGGGTGCTACCGTTCCGGTTTCTGCGGGGAGATGCTGCCGAATCTCGCTGAAGGGTACTTTCTTTGCAGTGATCGCAGGCCAGTCTTCAGGGGCGGGAGTCTCACTGTAGGTCCAGCGCGGTGTCATAAAACCCTCGCGGTGGCCGGTGGTGTCCACCCAGTTAGGCACACCCGGGTCACTGTGAGCCAGCACGATACGAATGACACCGTCGCTATCGGTCGTCATCTGGTGTCCGTTTAAACTACCGATCTGATTGGCATACTCCATCGATTCGCCCCACAGGTTTCCCACCTGAAATCCAACATACTGTGGCTTCAGGCGAATGTGATTTTCGATGACAAGCGCTTCATCGGGTTCCAGTTCAAATACACCGCCGGCATAGATATTAGTACTTTGCCCACCACCGGTTGCGCCGGATGCTGCATTGACGGTGTTGAAACTATTGCGGGGAAAGGCGACCCCGGGAATACTGCCTTCGCGCTCGCCGTAGGTTCCCATCAAAATGGTCCAGAAGGCGTTCCAAAAATGCATTTGATTGCGCACTATTGCACCAAACTGCCTGATTTCATCGGCGGCCTCATTGGCGCTGTAGGGTGCTGGATGGGTGCCTTCTGCACCGAGTTGCGCGATCTCGAAATGGATGGCTTCTTCGTGCTCCCAGTCATTGAATAGCTGGCGTCCGCTGATGTGGTTGGCATACCGCGGCGTTCGCTCTGCCGATTCAGTGGGCTCGGCCGGTTTAGCCATTTTGAGCGTTGAGATGAAATTGCCGGTATAGCCATCGGGTTTTTCTGGCGCCAGCAGTATGTCGAAGCTGCCGTCGTCCTCCAGCACGATATGCGATGAGTCCAAACGGCCAGTCTGTGCTTTTACACCCGGTCGCAACTCCATCAGCGAACCGGTATCGCCCGGCATCTCGCCGCTGGTCGTTTCGAAAATGACATAGTGCGGCGCCTTGCGGCCTGTGCTGATCGGTTCTTCACCGCGCCAATGCCGCGTATCCCCCGGCACCCCGTGCAAGCGATAACTCTGCCTGCCATCAATGGCGGTACTGAAATAAATGGCATCGGCGTTGTCGATGGTACTGCGGGTGATAACAGACAGCGCATTGCGAAAACTCGGGCGGACGGGATCAGAATGAAAAGCGCGCTCAACCGCGTTGTGCACATACCCCATCAGGTAGCGGTAGCCCTCTGCCAAATTGCGATCTGTTGCCGGAGGCGGCATCAGCTCGGGCTGATCGATCGCATCTCTGGCTTGCTGTAGCGCCTGTATCATATCGTCCCAGGCGCCGCGTAATTGTTCTTTGGCTTCGGTTGCTTGATCGGTCACAATATACCTCCTATTTTTTATGCGGTGGTTTCAAGGTCAGCTGGCACAAAGGCATCGCCCAATAGCGACAGGCCATCCAGACTCTTCACTGACAGGCCCAGCGAGTGCAGCAATCGACGACTGTACGTTACCTGCCCCACATGCCTACCCGAACAAAGCTCCAGCGCCGCCTCCGCCATCACTTCCACTGGCTCTGCCATGTCGGGACTGCGCCTTGCGATATCGCGCACGTAATCAGCGCCTGAGGTGAGTACGATATTCTCGGGGGCCAGCGTATTCACATAGACACCGGCACTCGCAACCTCGTGAGCCAGACCCTGGGTGTAGCGATCCAGCGCGGCTTTGGTAGCGCCATAGGCACAGATGACATGGGCTGCTATTTGCGAATCGCGGTAGGGCACTACCGGTTGTAACGCGCTGCTGCTACTGATATTGAGAATCCAGCCACGGCCACGCTCGCGCATTCCCGGCAGCGCCTGTTGTGCCAGATCGATGGGGGCATTGACGTTCAGGTCAAACATCCAACTGCGATCACTGGTGGTAGCCTCGCTGGGCAGGCACATCTTCGAACCGGCAGCATTATTGACGACAATGTCTACTGCACCAAATGGCTCGCCTGCCTGCATCACCAGATTCGCTCTGGCATCGGCATCACCTAAATTGCAGGCAATACCGGCGGCTGTGCCACCCTCTGACTTGATCAGCTCTACAGCGCCTTCGAGCGTGCCGACAAGCTTGCCATGTGCGCCCCAGCGGGAAGCGCACAACACCACGGACGCGCCCTCGGCGGCAAAGCGTCGCGCAATCGCTAATCCAATTCCTCGACTGGCACCGGTGATCAATGCCGTTCTATTTTCAAGCAGTGCCATTACTTTACTCCCTGTGGGTGGCTCAAAGGTTCAGCTTCATCACTGGCATCCGCGATGCGAGGCCAGTGGTATTCATCATAGAATCCTATGAGTTCTGCTTCGATCTGTTCTCGCGATACGCTGTAATCATCGATGCTGTAGCGGAAGTCTGTTTTGTGCGCTTTTTCTTTCTCTTCCTGGGACTGCAGATAACTGTCAAAGCTGTCCGTCAGCGGCATGCCCAACGCGCTGTAAATACTGTGCACGGTAGCTCGCGGCTTTGTAGTCAAATCCCGGTAGTCCACAATCGCTTGCCGGGTATCCGGGTGACGCGACAAAACCTCCGCCGGGTGGCAGAAACTCTCGAACGATATATCCGTCAGTCTATGCAGTGATTTTTCATAGTCCGCGCGCTTCCACCCCTTGCCCTTCCAACTCACCTCGACAAGTTTGAGGACACTGGGAATACACTGCACAGGATCTCTTACCATCACCACAATACGCGCGTCGGGAAAGGTCTCTATCAGCGCTTCCACCCAGCCACACATCACAGGGTTTTTGCTCAGGTGGATTTTATTGCCGCCGTTCAGCAATAACTGGCGCTTTATGCATTCGCGATAATGGTGCAGCCAGCGCCGGCGTTTTACTGCCGGCATCTGATCGACATGAAACACATCAATCACGTCCATCATCGGGATATCGAGCGACCACTGCTGCGTCACGAACGCTGCGCGCATGACAAACTGATCTTCCTCCGAATTCCACAGGCTCATATTGTGCATATGACGGTAGGGACCGAACGTCTTGTCGTCCCAGGCCACCAGCTTTTTATTCAGCGCCCGGCCGAACCACTTTTCATCAATGTACCCGATTGCCTGGATGATGCGTTTCTGTAGTAGCGAGGGAAAAAACATCTCCCAGTACAGAAAATAGCTGAACGTTTCACCGTCCGCGGCCAGCAGACGATGAACCAATGTCGTGCCACTGCGGGCGTGGCCGACAATGAATACGGGGCGCTCTACCTGCTGCTTCCACAGCGCCGGGAACACCAGGTAATCGAGGGTAAAAAAGAGTGCATTGAACAGGTATTCCAGCGGCACCAGCACCAGCAGGCGCACCAGTGTACGGGTTCGTCCAGGCCATGCTTTCAGTGACCATACATGGCGTAGTACGCGCCAGTAGTATTGAAGATCGAAGTACATTCGGGTCGCGTTCTCCAGTTGCTTTTATTCGATATGTTCCGTTTTATGCGTTTGTTAACGGCGGGCGGTGTCGGGATTGCCTCGCTTGCTCAACACAAGGGGCCATTCACCGCGAGGCAATCCCGACACCACCCGCCGCTTCCCGTGCCATACCTTGCACTCGCGCGACGCTGCTCACTGTATGATGAGAGCCGCGGTCGAGGACCAGCCTGAAGAGCGAGTATCTCAGCCCTTCGAGCGATCAGGCTTGTCCTCGACCGCGCCCAAACCAGAACCAGACAGCTCTCACGACACAACGTCACAGCACTAAGCTGGCGTCAACAACACCGGCATCGATTTGAATCCGTGAATACTGTTGGAGCGAATAAACACCGGCTCTCCAACGGATTCTATACCCGCAAAATGCGCAAAAAATTCTTCAAAAAACACCCGCGCCTCCATACGCGCCAGATTGGCACCAAGACACAGGTGGATGCCGTGACCGAATGCCATGTGGGGATTCGGGGTGCGCGTGATATCAAATGTCATCGGGTCGGCAAACACGTCCTCGTCAAAATTGGCCGAGCTGTACATCATCACCACGCGATCACCCGCCTTGATCGCCTGGCCGCGAATCTCAGCATCACAGGTCGCCGTGCGCCGGAAGTAATGCAGTGGCGTGGTCCAGCGCAGCATTTCTTCTATTGCCGCTGGCAACTGCTGTGGGTTTTCCTCTAACTGACGATACAGATCAGGGCGCTTGAGTAACTCGTGCATACCACTGCTGATTAACCCTCGGGTAGTCTCGTTGCCCGCTACGGTAAGCTGTATGAACAGGGAAGCGAACTCCATTTCGGACACCTGGTGCCCGTCCACTTCCTGATTAATGAGTAGAGAAATCAGATCATCGCCGCCCTTATCCTTGCGCTCGCAGGCCAACTGAAAGCCGTAGGTGCCCATGTCCACACTGGCCTGATGAGTCTCCTCCAGAGTACCGCCCAGATCCGGATCAGAACCGGATGTCTGCAGATCGGACCAATGGCGAATCTTCCCCCACATGTCGCGCGGAATCTCCAACATCGAGCAGATCACTGCGGTGGGCAGATCACCCGCCAGGCTCTCCACAAAATTCACTTCCTGCGCCGAGGTGATCTGCGCCATCACTTCACGTGCAATCTGGCGCACCTGTGGTTCCAGAGCGGCCAGCATGCGCGAGGTAAACCGGGTGATAACCGCACGGCGCAACGGACCGTGCTTCGGCGGGTCCATGCCCAGCAATTGATTGCGCGCCATCTCCAGAATGTCCGGTGGCAAATCATCTACCATGACGAAGCCATCTTCTGCGGAGTAGGTTTTGGAATCGCGTGACACAGCCAATACGTCGGCGTGCTTGCTCACTACCCAATAACCGTGGCCCGCAGGATGTTCATGCCAGTAGACAGGCGCATTGGCGCGCAGCCAGGCGAACTGCTCATGCGGGATGCCAGCGGTGTAGTTGTCGGGGTTGTACACATCGATCTGCATGGCTTAATCCACCAGCACATTGGGGCGCGGCAGTCCCATCTCGGCGCATACGGCCAGGTAAAACTCCAGTGTTCCAGCACCGTCCACTACCGAAGTGATATTGCCATCGGCATCGAGGTTGATATTGGAGCCGTACATCTGAAACCACACCTGAGTATCATCTTCTATACATTGCAGTGTATGCATGGAGCCGGCGGGCTCGTACAGAAATGACCCGGCTCGATTAACGTAGTCATATTCTTTGTATTTCCAGGCGCCGGATCGCGTATAGCCCCACACCGGGCCGGTGTGCTTGTGCGTTTCAACCTCGTAACCTGCCTGAAAAATGTTCTCGACAATCCACAGGCCCTCTTTCGCTTTCACTTGCAGGACGCGCAACTTACTGCCATCGCCGATATCAATGTAGGGCAAGTCGTCGCGCCCGAGATGAACCGCTTCTGGTGCTGTCATGTGTTATCTCCCTCTAAGTCTGTTGTCATATCACGCAGCAGTGTAGCGGTTAAACTGTCTGGCGGATGCGCTGCAAAAGCACTCGCAACACATTTTCCGGCCGCAGACTAATTTTTTACGCCGACCACCGCTGACCGGTGTTAGGCCGGTGCCTGCAATTGGCGCACGACGTCTGCGACACGCTCATCGTCCTGTGGGTCATCCGGCATGGGAAACGTAATACGTCGGGCGAGGCCTTCATAGCGCTGGCGAAACACCCCGGCTATCTCGTCATACGAACCACGCGGCACGAACTGCTCCAGCATATCGTCGGTAACGATTCCCGGCATCGCAGCCCAATCGCCTGAGCGGGTCATATCCAGAAGTTGCTGACCCTTTTCCTGCCAGCCGAACAGTTCGAGGCTGGGCCAATAGGCCGGCGTGGAATAGAGAAAGCCCAGCATACTGCGCTGTTTCTCCCACGCCGCTGCGACCTCCGCTTCATCTTTACCGCTAGCCGTCAATGGACCCAGTACCAACTTGAAATTGTCCGGATCACGTCCGCTGTCAGCAAAACCCTGTTGCAGGCGCGGCAGACAGACCTCGCGGATATACCGTGGCGGCGTGTTCGTGGGGTGTGTGATCATCCCATCGGCGATACGCCCGACCATTTTCGTCATTGCAGGCCCGACCGCCCCGCACAGAATGGGAATCTCCGGATGCTCGATGGGACCAGGGTTGAAGAAGGGCTGCAGCTTGGTCAGCGTATAATGTGCGCCCTCAAAATTGAGCCGCTCACCCGTCTGGAAGCTGTGAAAGATAGCCTTCATCGACTGCACGTACTCGCGCAACTGCGGCACGGGTGAATCCCAACGCGCGCTGTAGCGCTTTTCGATGTTGGGTTTTATTTGCGTACCGAGACCCACCTCGAAACGCCCCCCCGACATAGCCTGCAGATCCCAGGCGGCGATCGCTGTGGTCATCGGGCTGCGCGGGAATGCCACCAGGACAGCCGTACCGACTATTAACGTCGTTGTCGCGTTCAGCGCCATCGCTGCCAGTAACAGGCCATCGTGAATGGCATCGGGCACCTGTAATCCGTCGAACCCCATCGCCTGTGCTCGCGCAGCATGGGCGCCGATCTGCCCCGGCCCCATATCTTCCGGCGTTGACGCGAATACCTGGAACATCACTTGACCCTCGAACATATAGAAAGCTAAACTGATTATAAGGTAAACTGATTAATTGGCAATTGCAATGCCCCACAACACGCCCGATGAACTGCAGCTCAAACAGGGTCTGGGCCAGACACTGATGCTGGTGGCCAGAGACTTTCAGGCACGCCTCGACCGCGACCTGGCTGTTCGCGGAATCCAGGGCATCAGTGCTCGCCACCGCGCCGTCTTTCTATTTCTGGGGCGCAACGGCCCCAGCCGCGCAGTGGAATTGGCCGATGCAGCGGGCATCCGCCCCCAGTCAATGATGAAAATAGTGCACGAACTGGAGTCTCTGGGCCTGCTAGAGCGGCGCGCAGACCCCGGTGACTCCCGCGCCAAGCTGATCGACTTCACCGCCGCGGGCCATACCCTCATCGATGAACTGTCGAGATCGACAGAAACCGTATGGCAACAGTACGCTGAGATCCTGGGCGTTTTTGACCTGCAACAGACGGTAGGGAACCTGAATACACTATTAAAGGCAGGAGAAACTATCTGTGCATAACAAAGTCGCCTTCATTACCGGAGCCAGCCGCGGCATCGGTGCAGAAACGGCCGTCGCGCTGGCCGCGGCAGGATACCGGGTCGCAATTACCGCCCGCACTCTGGCTGAGGGAGAAAGCCACGATCATGTCGGCAGCTCTGTTGCGCTGCCCGGCAGCCTTGAGGCGACTGCCGCAGCGGTGGCAAAGGTCGGCGGTGAGGCGCTGTGCCTGCGCGCCGATATCCTCGATCCCGAGTCAATAGCCGGGGCCGCGCAGGCCGCACTGGATCACTTCGGCCGCATCGACCTGCTGTTCAACAACGCGGTATATCAGGGCAATGGCAATATCGAACCCGTGCTGCAGGTGACCGAGGAACAATTGCATGCCATCTATCAGGGAAACGTATTCACCCCCCTGGCACTGGTCAAGGCGTTCTTACCCGGCATGATTGAGCGCCGCAGCGGCACACTGCTGAATATGGTGTCGCACAGCGCCTTTACTGACCCGCCAGCGGCGGCAGACAAGGGCGGCTGGGGATTTGCCTATCCGTCCTCCAAGGCAGCCCTGTCGCGCATGGTGGCCTCCCTGCGCGCCGAGCACCCCGATGCCAATCTGCGCCTGTACAATCTGGAACCCGGCCTGGTGATGACAGAAGTCATGCGCTTGGCGGGAATCGACGATGCCGTAATGGCCAGGTTCAAGCCCTGCACACCGTCGGCCATCGCCGCCGTTGTCGCCTGGCTGGCGGACAATGAGCCACCCGCAGACTGGGAGCCGCAGAATGTTCTGCGCGGTCCCGCCATCGCCAAAGCGCTGGACCTACTGAAAACACCTTCTCTATTGGGATGACAACACAATGAGCACCGTACTGCTGGAAAAACACGACGGCTACGCCATCGTAACGCTGAACCGCCCACAATCGATGAACGCACTGTCGCGGGAACTGCGTCGCGATTTCGTCGCGGCGTTTACAGCGTGTACCGAAGACCCGGATATTCGTGTCGTTATTCTGACCGGGAACGGCAAGGCGTTTTGCGCCGGTTTTGACCTGAAAGAGCTGGGTTCCAGCGCAGCGGACAACAGCGCAGAAGAGGCAGACAACATCGTCGCCCGTGCAATGGCCGCCTTTGACGGGCCAATCATCGGCGCCATCAATGGCCACTGCATTACCGGCGGCTTCGAAATGGCCTTGGCCTGCGACATTCTGATCGCTTCCGAAAGCGCCCGCTTTGCAGATACCCATGCCCGCGTGGGCATGCTGCCCGGCTGGGGGCTCAGCCAAAAGCTGCCGCGCCTGATTGGGCTGTCCCGCGCCAGGGAGATTGCGTTTACTGGCGCACCGGTTTTCGCACAGCAGGCCTACGAGTGGGGGCTGGTCAATCATGTGGTTGCAGATGCTGATCTGCTGCCGCGAGCCGCTAAAATGGCGCAGGATATCTGCTGCTGTGTGCCCGCTGTGCTGAGTGAATATCAAGTTCTGATCAAAGACGGCTACTCCATGTCCCTGGAAAAGGCACTGCTATGGGAGGAAAACCGCGCGATACAATGGGCAAAACAGGCTTCAGCAAGCGCGATTGAAGAAAGGCGTCAGGGGGTACTTGCCAAAGGGCGCAGTGAACGGGACTAAAAACCCTCGCCCCACTGTGCTGCAGCTTTGCCCAAAGGTGTAGAAAAGGGCTGAAATCCGTCAACTTTAAGCCTTTTAAAACAATGACTTACAGCGACGCCTTGTAAGGTTTTCAGCGCACAGAAAAACAGCCCCCCTGATCTCAAAATCCGACACCTATCCGGCTTTACAAAAACAAGTAAATAGTTCACATTAGCCCGCGCCAAATTATTACCTTGCCGCCATCTGTGGCATGCGTAATATTAGCGCCATCCCCGCAATCAAGACTGGGGAAGCCCGTAAGTTTATGAGACCCCGAAAGGAGAACACAATGTTCAAGAAGACCGCATTAGTAGCAGGCATTGGCCTGGCACTTTCAGTAACCGCCCAAGCCGACTACCAGTGGGAACTGGGTGGCGACTACACTTATGGCGAGATCAATGCCGATGTGCGTAACGGCCCCAACGGCAACAAGTCTAAGGATATCGACGAAAATATCGGCCAACTGTACGGCACTTGGTACATGGAAACTGTTGACACCAGCAAAGGCCCTCTGAACGAGGCTGCATTTCTGGATCACGCTTCCAACATCACTGTGTTCGCTACCGACGGCCAGGTTGACCTGAGCTCGCTCAACTCTAACCTGGACGACGAAGACGGCCAAACTTACGGCTTCGAAAGCCGCTACGTTGCTGAAGGCCCAGGCTGGAAACTGTCTGGCTGGTTGATGCAAGTAGGTTAC
This sequence comes from Halioglobus japonicus, assembly GCA_902705825.1. GTDB lineage: Bacteria > Pseudomonadota > Gammaproteobacteria > Pseudomonadales > Halieaceae > Marimicrobium. Next base: position 97,863 of record CACSIL010000052.1, read on the forward strand.
GAGTACGCTGACTTCGACAGCACTGTTGATACTTACCACATCGGTATCGGTAAATACGTAACGCCTAACACAACTCTGGTTGTGGATTACCAGTCAATTGACGTAGATGCCAACAACGGTGGCAGCACTAGCACTGACGGCTACTCTGCAGACGTTGAACACTTCTTCGCCTTCGGTAACGGTGGCCTGAAAGTGAATGCTGGTGGCGGCAAAATCGTAGTTAGCGGCGCAGATGACGTTGAAAGCTACAACATTGGCGGCATGTGGTACCTCACCAACAACCTCGGTTTCGGTGCTGGTTACCAGAACACTTCACAAGACAGCTATGAAATTAACAGCTGGAACATTGAAGCCAACTGGTTTATCACTGAGTCTTTCGCCATGGACCTGTCCTACGGCCAGAACGACTTTGACGATATCGACCTGGTACAAGGCAAGCTTGAGCTGGAACAAGACATCGCTCGTCTGGGTGCAAAATTCCGCTTCTAAGCAACACCTGAAGTCGTAAGACAAAGGCGGGCACCGATGGTGCCCGCCTTTTTTTATGGTCAAAATTCCTGTTCAATCCCATACATAAAATTATCGAGGAGAATTACATGGCACGGTTAGCGGGCAAAGTAGCAATAGTCACAGGTGGTGCACGCGGGATGGGGGAAGCGACTGTTCGCCTGCTGATTGAGCACGGCGCAAAAGTCCTGATTGCAGATGTACTGGATGAACCCGGGCAGGCGCTCGCCGCAGAACTGGGCGATAGTGCGCTGTACACCCACCTGGATGTATCGAATAAAGTAGACTGGGAAGCGGCCATTCCGCTGGCGCAAACACTCGGCTCACTGTCCGTACTCGTGAACAACGCCGCTATCATCTTCCAGAAGACCATCGTAGACACTACCGAAGCCGACTTTATGAAAATTGTCAGCGTCAATCAGCTGGGTGTATTTCTCGGTATGCAGACGGTATTTCCCAGCCTGAAAGCGAATGGCGGCGGCTCCATCATCAATATCTCATCTATTGATGGCCTGCAGTCGAAGAACTCACTGGTCGCCTACTCCTCCACCAAGTGGGCGGTGCGCGGGATGACCAAGGCCGCAGCCATGGAAATGGGCAAATACAATATACGTGTGAACAGTGTTCATCCTGGCGGTGTGTATACCGCCATGCACGGCTCTGATTTCATGTCAGTGGAAGACGCCGACAAGTTTTACCAGCAACACGCCCTTCCCCGCGTCGGCCTGCCACGCGAGGTGGCCGCTCTAACGGCATTTTTAGCTTCCGATGAAGCGACCTATAGCACGGGTGCAGAATTTATCGCCGACGGTGGATGGAGCGCTGGATTGGTAAACGACGCCCTTCCGCAACTTTAGTACAGGAGAAAAACACATGTTCCAGGGTATTTCCTACAATTATGCCGGAGCCACGGTACTGATTACCGGCGGCACGAGTGGTATCGGGCTGGGCTGTGCGCACGCCTACCGTGACGCGGGAGCGGAAGTGATTGTTACCGGCCGTAAAGCGGCCGCTGCAGACTACGACTCCGACCTCACCGGTACGTCCTATCGTCAACTGGATGTTAATGATCGTGCCGCGCTCAACACAATGGCGCAATCACTGTCCAAACTGGACATTCTGGTGAATAACGCCGGCGGCATGCAGGGAGATGAATGGCAGGGAGACGCGTTCGACCAATCGCTTGCGGTGAATGTGGCGAGTGTATTTCACCTCAGTTCCGCCTGTAAGGATCTGCTGGCGGCCAGCCAGTTCCCCGGCGGTGCGAGCGTGATAGGCATCGCGTCAATGACATCCTACTTCGGCTTTGAGTGGACACCGGGTTATGGAGCAGCAAAGGCGGCGCTGGTGCAACTGATGAAAACCCTCGGAATTAGTTGGGGGCCTCAAGGCATACGCGCAAATGCCGTCGCTGCGGGACTCACACGTTCCAATCTGACAGCACCGGTGCTGGATGGTATGCCGGACATGGTTGACGAAACACTGAAGCGCCAGGGTCTGAAGCGCACAGGCGAACCACAGGACATCGCTGCCGCCGTGCTGTTTCTCAGCTCGCCAGCCGCGTCCTGGATTACCGGGCAGACTCTAGCTGTAGATGGCGGATTTTCGACCGGCATGACCTGAAACCACTTCGGGTCGATTGTCTCTTACTGCAGGCCCCTGCAGCAATTTCTACGCTACAGGTAAATACGCAGTCGCAGGCAACCCTAGAACGGGAAAAACCTCGGCAGCATAAAAATAACTACCGCGGAAAACACGATAGATATGGGTAGGCCCGTCCTGAAGTAATCCCGAAACTCATAGCCCCCCATATTCTGTACCATCAGGTTGGTGGTATAGCCAAAAGGCGTCATAAAACTGGCGCTGGCACCGTAGGCAACAGCCATCACGAACGGCATATAACTTACGCCGTAACTCTGCGCCAGCCCGAACGCCAGTGGAAAACACAGTGCTGCGGCCGCGTTATTGGTCATCGTCTCAGTAAGTATCAGTGTGAAGAAAAACACACCAATCATAGCGCCGAATGGGCCCAGTACCTCGAGGTGATTCTGCAGGGCATCCATCAGAACCGTGACCAGGCCGGAGTTGGCCAGCGCCTGCGATATGGTCAGTGCCGAGGCTATGATCAACCACAACTCGAACGGAAAACGTCGTCGCAATTCAGAGCCGGTAACCACTCCGAGAAACAGCATACCGATCAACAGGAAGGCAGCCCCCTTGATCAACGGCACAAGCTCCAGGGATGCCAGCGCCACCACCACCAGCAGCGCACCGGTTACGAAATAATTCTGGAACGGCGTCAGTTGAATTTTTCCGATGGCGTCGTTGGTGATGACAAAGTTTTTGTCGAGGTTCTTGCGCTCATTGAAATCGGGCCCCACGGCCAGGATCATACTGTCGCCCGCTGCGATGGTGATGTTACCCAACTTGCCAGACAGGCGTTTACCGCCCCGGCGCACACCGACAACCGCGGCATCAAACACAGAGCGGAACGCGCTTTCCTTGACCGTTTTGCCCTCAATGCTGGCATTGGGCAGCACGATCACTTCCATCATATTGGCGCTGAGCAGCCCCTCTTCCACGGCGAATATTCGCAGGCCGTCAAAGGATTCAAGCACCTGTACCTGCCTGATATCCCCGGAGAAGATCAGTTTGTCGCCTGCCTCGATAGGCTCCTGCGGCGATACCGGCGATATCAGGTGTGTGCCGCGTACGATTTCTACCAGGAACAAGTCATCGAGATCGCGCAGCTTGTTTTCCAGAATAGTCTTGCCGATCAGCCCTGAATCCTCTGCCACCTTTGCCTCGATAACGTACTCATCGATATCCATGGTAGGCGCGCTGCCGCGCGGCAGCAGTTTGGAACTGAAGAACAAGGTAACCAGGCCCAGTGCGGTTGCCATCGCGCCTATCGGGAAAAACTCCCAGAAACCGATCCCGGTACCCGTGGCATCTTCCAGAAAGCTGTTCACCACCAGGTTGGTTGACGTCCCGATAAGGGTCATCGTACCGCCCAGGATGGTAGCGTAAGAAAGCGGTATCAACAGCTTGGAGGCAGGGTGAAGTTTATTATTACGGACAGTGTGCGCCAGCGAGGCCACCACCGCTGTATTGTTGACAAAGGAAGAAAATATCGCCGTGACAGAACCCATTCGCAACAGGGTTCCGCCATAACTGGGCACAATCAATTTGTGTGACACCTGTGTCAGCCAGGACACCTTTTCAATGCCGGTAGATACAAGCAACAGCAAAACCAGCGTTATGACGCCGCTATTGGATGCCTTGCCCAATACTTCCTCAGTACTCACCAGGCCAGTAAAGTAGGTCGCCAGCATGATGCTCACAAAAACCCACTCTGCCGCCCACTTGGTGAATATCAGCCCGTAGAGCAACGCTACAAATAGCGCTGTCATCAGTAACTGTTCAGCCATTAATCTACGCCCCGAAACCCATGCAAATAAAAGGAATACTACAAAGGGTAGAGTATGCCAAAAATAGCACGACAGTATCGGTGAATATTGGGATAAACTCCCCTAGACTGATGTGCTACACCCTGCTGAAAACTCGGGCGAAAAATCATGAAATTTGTACTGAAGGTTATCCTTCCCCTGCTCATTCTGGTGCTGGTTCTGGGCTACCTGTTCCGCGAACCGCTGAAAGAGTTGGCGTTTGCGCAGTTAACAGAGGATATGTTTGTCGCCGTCGACAACGACAACTTCGACCCGGGGCCGGCGGTGGGATCGCGGTTTCCGGGCCTTCAGGCGACATACCATGGGCGCACCGTAACACTCATTGATGAGTTCGCTGGCCCCAGAGGAACGGTATTTATCGCCAGTCGCTCAGTAGACTGGTGCCCCTACTGCATGCGCCAGATGATCCAGCTACAGGAATACCAGGCGGAATTCGAAGCGGCGGGCATCGGCATGGTCGCTATCACCTACGACGACCCCGCGCTGCAGCAGGCCTTTATCGATAAGTTTGGCATCACCATTCCCCTGCTGTCAGACACGGACGCATTGAGCTTCAAAACGCTGGGCATTCTGAATGAGGACTATCTGCCGGACGATTTCCAATATGGCATCCCACATCCGGGCATGATTGTCATCGATCCACAGGGTCGTGTTGTCGGCAAACTGTTCCTGGAGGCCTACAGTTCACGCGTCGACTCTGCTGCGGCACTTGCGTTCGCCAAGGATGCACTCAAAATTACGTCGCCCTGAAGCGGCAGGTGACTGCTAGCAGTGCTCGCGCCCCATCACTGCTTGGCTGGGTAATACCAGATCGGGGAAGACCAGGCCCGCTCCTGTATAAGCGATTGATGCTCGGGCGCACAGCATTCCTGTAAGCCCTCTCCGACAGTCTCCGGCCTGTCGCAGTCCACCCCCTTCTCCAGACAGATTCGCTGACTCCAGCGGCAACTGGGGTTTTCCAGTACGCGGGAGTAGTAATAAGCCGGCGCTTCACGCTGAAAATCAGGGTCCGCCCACACCGCACACAGTTCCCTGAAACTGTCACCGCGAGTAACGCACGTTTGGGGATCAACAGCAGCCCCGTTGTCGGCAGTACCTGCCACGTCGAAAACGTGTTCGCGGTAGTCTCCATCTGGCGTTAACCAACCCTTTACAATTTGTACCCGTTGCAACGCTGTTCCCGGCCTGGCCACTGTGCCTGAATCCTGGCGTGCCACTACCAGGAATGTCGGTTTGCTGGCGCTGGCGCTGACGAGCTGGCCGCCCATAGCCACACCGTCTGCATAAGCTTGTGCAATACGATCTTCATCAGAACAGAGTGTCGGACTAAAATTCCAGCCGCCGAAGAACCGACTGACAATCCGCGGCCCACTGGTGCCATAGACCTCGCGTCGCTGTAGCGCCTCGAACAGTGCATCGCGGCTGTTTTCCTGTGCCCACAGCACGGCCAAACCGCCGGGGTTGTTTTTGATTTTGTCCGGCAATCCCGGTGGTATCTCCTCCCGCGCCGATACATCCGCATCGCCATGGCCTACATAATTCGTTTCCGACACAGCACCCGGAGCGCCGAGATGCGTATCCGTACTGGCGACAAAACCGAGCTGATACGGGTTGACTCCCAGGCGTCGACGCAGCGACATGCCATCGCCAAGCGCCTTGCGGGCAAAGCCTGTATCGGGGCCGGGCGGATTGTTGAATCCGGCAAGATTATCGATGGGCTGGCGTTCAAAATCGCACAGTTCATCGCGACTGACGCCCGGCTCAAAAAAACACTCAGAGGCACCGCCTTTTTGCATGATCTCCATCAGGGGCTCATAGCGATGACGCAGACGCGCATACTCCGACGTCATCGCACTACCGTTGTCACGCAAGCCATCAAACATATAGCCCGCGCTGATATTCGAGTTGTGCGGAATAGCCAGTGACTCACAATTGCCATCGCGCTGTGAGCACTGCTCATCAAGGGCACGCCAGAGTTCCTCTGCGGCGGACCTATCAATGAAGCTGATCGGCAGCTGCGGCACATCAGCATTGCGAAACACTACATTGCGGTGCAAATTGCCGCCGCTTGTCGGCTGCGTGCCTGTCCACTCGTAGCCGACGAACGTGGTGAATACACAGTCGGGACTTCGATCATAGTGCAGCTCTGCGGCCTGTTGCATTTCCTGCCATGGGGACGCAGCCGCGCGATTGCACACTGCGTCATTCTTACCGCACAGACCGAGATGAGCCGCCTGCATGGAAGACATAAAATTGAACAGGTAGTATGCGCCCCACGGCCAGTGGCGATACACCAGACACTCCCATGACTCGTGTCCCTCGACGCCGGGCGTACTGCACATGTGGACCTCTCCGAACAGCTCCGCGTGGTCGGCCACCATCGCAAAATCCAATGGCCGGTCCAATTGTATGGAGCGCTCACTGGCATCATCGACCCAGGGTTGAATCGCGAGCGCCTCACCTTGTGCGAAGCGGTAAGCCTGCTCTGGTGTCGTGCGGGTACCCTGCGTGCTGGCATCGAGTGAGTAGCGCGTGTGTACGTGCAGATCTCCAAAAAAGGGCTGCATCAATGGCTCATGGGAGTTACAGGGCTGCCGATCTTCCGTGTATTCCGGCGACGCAAATACCGCGCAGGGGAATAACATCACAGCAATGCGAAGTGCTGCGCGCAGGGAATCGATACGGCGATTCCTGCGCGCTGTGTTCACACTACTTTGCCGGATGTCGATCCATAGCGCTTGGTGTGCTCATCGAGCGCGGCGAGGATGCCATCGTGACGCATTGCGATAATGTCGCGGTAATCATCGTGCGTGATGACGTAGAAACCGCCTTCTCGCACAGCATCCATCACCTGCTCTCCCACCGACAACGGCGAGATGCCATTGGCCACATCGGGCGCAACCTGTTGATGATCGATGCCGGAATCGAGTTCATCCGGGCGCATAGCGAAAGACTGAGTGATCAGATTGGTGTTTACCAGACCCGGACACAACACAGAGACCCCCACTCCCTTGTCGGCCACTTCCATCAACAGCGCCTCTGACAAACCGACAACGGCGAATTTTGTTGTGGTATACAAGCCCTCGGGAGGCCCTGATATCAGGCCGCCCATGGACGCTGTATTCACGATGTGCCCCTCTCCCTGAGCGACCAGCGCAGGCAGGAAGGCGTTGACGCCGTGAATAACGCCATACAAATTGACGTTGATCAGGTATTGCCAATCCTTGATATCCGCATCGTGCATCATCGCACCGATCCATACACCGGCGTTATTGCACAACAAGTGAACGGCGCCAAAACGTTCCAGCGTCGCATCGCGCAGAGCCTCTACCGATGCCAGATTGGATACATCCACCTTATAAGCCATCGCATTCTCACCCAGAGCTGCAGCAACCGCCTGCGCCTTCTCCAGATCGATATCCGCAACCACCACTTTCATTCCGGCAGCAGCAGCGGCACGCGCGATACCCTCCCCTATACCTGAACCCGCTCCCGTCACTACCGCTACCTTACCGTCTAAATCCTGCATATCTGCTCCTGTGTGAATTCCGTGTCCGACTTTACCCGGCTATGCCTGGCAGTCGACCATTACTTTTATCGCATTGTGTGGATCGCGCGCCATCGCAAAAGCGGCCGCTATTTCCGAAAGCGGAAAATGGTGCGTCACCATGACCGATGGATCTATCTTCCCCGACTGCAGCATGGCGAAGACCTCTTCAAATTCTTTGTCATAGCCCATCGCCGGAATAATGGCGACCTCCTTGGCCAACAGCATCACCAGATCCACAGTCGCCGCTTCTTTGTGTACGCCAGTCAGACATATACGACTGCCGGGACCGGCGATGGCGACAATATTTTCAAAGACCGCACGCACACCGGTGGCTTCAAACAATATCGTGCTTCCCGGCATAGGCATGCCAAAAAAACTCGAGGTGCCGTGGTGCCCGATAAGTTTCTGCGTTAACTGGGGGTCGTCGGCACGCAGCGTCTGCGCACCCATTGCGCGCGCCGCATCCAGTCGCCGATCCGACAGATCCACCACCACGACATTCTCCAGACCACGGTAGTGCAACACCTGCACCATCGACAAACCGATGGGCCCGGCACCAAAGATCACCGCCTTGTCAGCGGCCGTTGCAGCGACCCGGTTTGCACCGTGTTGCGCGACAGACAATGGCTCTACCAGCGCACCGTATTTCTCGGGAAGTTCCTGCGGGATCTTGAGGGTACTGCCGCTATCCAGTGCCGCATTGCGCACCAACAGATAGGGTGAGAAACCACCCTCGCCACCGCCGTTACCGATATTATTGCCATTGCTCATCGGTTGCACAACGACCCGATCGCCAGGTGCGACATGAGTAACATTGCCGCCGATCTCGTGCACCACACCCCACAGTTCGTGCCCCAGCGGCATAGGTGTATCGGGGCCGGTCAGCCCACCCATCGCCAGATAGCCGAGGTCGGAGCCGCAGATACCGCACTCGCGTACCTGCACAATCAGGTCATCGGGGCCGCACGCTGGCGGCGCTATGTTGTCGAGGCGCAGGTCATCAACGCCGTGAATCTGGGCCAGTGGAATTGAGGTCATAAGGCAGTTCGCTAAAGCGGGTCCGGAAAGAGTTGATGCTGACCATAGAACCGGCACTGCTCGCGGTCAACTACTGTGGCCGGTATATTGAACCGAACCCCCGCATCTGTGGCGGATGCTGGTTCATCTCACCGCGCGCTGCCACACTGGATACCATAATTTTAAGGCGGTAACGGTATGGCAGTGGAAAATCCGGATCTAACAGTTGACTGGCTGGTAGTGGGCACTGGTGCTGCGGGTATGACCGGCGCTGTGGTAGCGCACGAGTCGGGTGGCTCTGTATTGGTGGTGGAGAAAGAGGCTGTTTACGGCGGCACCACGGCAAAATCCGGTGGCGTGGCATGGATTCCGGGCAACCATAGCCAGGCTGAAGTGGGTATCCGCGACAGTGCCGAAGAGGGTTACGCCTACCTGAAAGGCCTGATCGGTAACAGTGTCAGCGATGCACGCATCCGGGCCTACGCCACCCGCGCCAGCGAGATGCTGGCATTCATGATGAAACACAGCCACGTAGCCTATTCAGCCCTGCCAAAGTATATGGATTACTACGAGCACCTCCCCGGCTACAAATCGGGAGGGCGCTCAATGGACAACGCTCCTATCGACCTGCGCAAACTGGGGGCGGATGCAGCCACCATCAGACTCGGACATTACGACGGGCTGTTATTGCCGTTCAATGTCACCGTTGAAGAGGGCCAGAGCCTGCAGGAAATGAATGCCGCAGCATACTTAACGGGCCTACGCCTGTTGCTGTGCTACCTGCTGGATATTCCCGCGCGGCTGAAGCGCCAGCGCGATAACCGCCTGACACTCGGCCCGGCACTGGTGGCCAGGCTACGACTGTCGCTGCAGGAACGAAACATTCCACTGTGGCTGAATTCACCGGTACGAGAATTGCTTCTGAACGATGGCCGCGTCTGCGGTGCGCTGGTGGAACATGAAGGGAAAATGCAACGCATCCATGCGCGGCGCGGTGTGTTGCTGGCCACCGGTGGCTTCTCCCACAATGCCGCAATGCGGCAGCAGTATCAACGGGCACCCATCGGCAGCGAGTGGACCGCCGCTGCGCCAGGGGCCACCGGAGATGCCGTGACAATGGGCACACAGATCGGTGCTGCCCTGGGATTCATGGACTGCGCGTGGTGGTCGCCCACCTACACGATTCCCGATGGGCGGGTAATGGCATTGATCGCCGGCAAATCCAACCCCGGCTCCATCATGGTTAACCGCCTCGGCAAGCGTTTTGCCAATGAGGCACAGCCCTATGAAGATCTGGTCAAGGCTCAGTATGACAGCGACACCAGAGGCGAGGGTGCCATCCCCTGTTATCTGGTGTTCGATGCCACCTACCGCGGCAAGTATGCCGTCGGCCATCTGAAACCGGGGAAAGTAGAGCAAGATGCAAAACTTTCTCCCGACATTTTCGAATCAGGCTTACTGACCAAAGCCGATACGCTCGAAACGCTGGCAGGGAAGTTACAGATTGATCCCGGCGCGCTAGTAGAGACAGTAGAAAGCTTCAACCGTCACGCACGCAAAGGCGAAGACCCCGAGTTTGGCCGCGGGGAAACCGAACACGACCGCTACTACGCCGACAAAAAAGTATCCCCCAACCCCTCTCTCGGGCCCCTGGAAACCGCTCCCTTTTACGCCCTGCGCTGTGACCCAGGTGATCTGGACACCAAGGGGGGATTACTCTGTGACGAGTATGCGCGAGTGCTGAATGCCAGCGGCGATGTCATTGAGGGGCTGTATGCAGCGGGTAATGCCAGTGCTGCTGTAATGGGTAATACGTATCCCGGCGCGGGCTCGACCATCGGCTCCGCCATGACATTTGCCTACATCGCCGCACGCCACGCGTTTGATATCAGCGAAGAACAGGAGCCAGCATGAGTGACCACAAATACGCCTACCTTGAACCCGGCCGCTATGCGCGCGGCTGGCATATCGTTCTGTTCTCCCAGGAACTAGCGCTTGGCGAAGTCAAACAACTGCGTTACTTCGATCAAGATCTCGTGGCCTATCGCGGCGAATCCGGGCGCGTTGCGATCCTGGACGCTCACTGCCCACATCTGGGTGCCAACCTCGGCAGCGGTGAGGGCCGGGTGCGCGGCGACAACATCGCTTGCCCTTTTCACGGGTGGACCTTTAATCCGCAAGGACAGTGCGTGGATATCCCCTACGCCAAGAGCATTCCAGAAAAAGCGGTCAACGCCCTGAAGGGATGGCCAGTGTTGGAGCAGGATGGATTTATTGCGCTGTGGTACGGACTTGCCAGCGAAGTACCTGAGGACTACCTGCCACGGATAACACCGTGGGGCTCACAGGGCTGGGGTGACTGGAAATTCTACCGCTCGCGGATTCGCGCCAAGCCCTGTGACATCATAGAGAACATCGTCGATATCGCGCACTTCCCCCATGTACATGGCGGTCAGGTGGAATCCTGGGAAAACCGCTTTGGTGAGCGCACCGTCACACAATTATCGACCGTAAAACGCGATCCCAACGCCAGCATGATTATCCCACCAGGGGTGGTATTTGATGTCGAGTCCGCGCGCGAGGATGCAGGTGAAGATGCCGATGCCTGGGGTGACGCCACCTATCACGGGCCGTCCATTATGTACTATTACACCGAATCCAGAAGTCCGGACGTGAGTTTTAGAAGTTGGTGGGTAAATTGCCACACGCCGATAAACCAGGATGAAGTAGACCTGTGTTCTGCTGTGATAGTCAGTAGCCTCAACGATGTGCCCCTACCGTCTGAGTTCGCAGAGCTGTATCCGCAGATGGCCCATGTCGCGTTTGGTCAGGACGTGGAGGTATGGAAGGACAAGATTTACCGGGAGGATCCGATTCTGTGCGATGGCGATGGACCGATCAACAAACTGCGACGCTGGTACGAACAGTTTTATCTTCCCGTAGAAACAGACAGGCAATAAAAAGGCCCGCACTGTAAACAGGGCGGGCCTTTTATCGAGCGGGGATTAAACCGCTACGATGTTCTCTGCTTGTGGGCCTTTTTGGCCTTGAGTAACAGTGAACTCAACTTTTTGGCCTTCGGCCAGAGTCTTGAAGCCTGAACCTGAGATCGCGCTGAAATGCGCAAATACGTCAGGGCCGGATTCTTGCTCGATAAAACCGAAGCCTTTAGTTTCGTTGAACCACTTAACAGTTCCAGTAGCCATAAATATTTCCTATTTTTTCAAATGTAATTGATGCCTTTAATGAAGGCGGATTGTGCTTGAGGTGCGAAGTAATTACTTATGAAAAACAGGGCGAGGTACTTACGGATAGACTTCGAGATGGTATGCATAAGATCTTTTTTGCGAACAAGCAGGGGGCAGTATACAGATGCCTGCAGTATTGTCAATACGTGTGTAGCAAGATTATGGCGTGGTTCGCAAATGCTTCGGGTATATAACCGGTAAGCCCTTCACGCAGGCAAGAACCTGTACACGCCAAAATCAACAACAAGCTCAAATCAGGAAGCTGCTGTTTTGTTTCCCAGTTTGATGTGCCGATTTACTGCCATAGAGGGCTGGCCACTGATACCGGACTGGATAACGTCGATCTTGTTACCCGACTTCAGGAACTGCTTGGTTTGTTCTTCGATAGACTGTGAGGTTTCCACGGCCGCCGGTTGCTTTCTTTTAGCTGGCGCTCTAGTGGGTTTGCGTGCCATATTATTTAGACCTTTTGGGATTAGAAAGCCCGACATTATACACAAAATCGGCTGTAATAGTTGAAAAACTCTCCGCCACACGCTCCGAATAGGCCACCAAGCGGCACTGCCCCGGACGGAAAACCCGCACATATATAAGGAGGTACATTTTGAGTAACTACCGCGAAGGCTGGCAGATCCTCCTGAGCCAGCTACAGGAGCGCACGGCCAGTGCGCTCGCCATGGGCGGCCCGGACAAAGTCCAGAAGCAGCACCAACGTGGACGACTCCACGTCCGCGAGCGCATCGCACTGCTGTGCGACAAGGGCAGCTTTTGTGAATACGGTGCACTGGCTGGAGGCAACCCTCCGGGTGGTCAGGAGCCGCTGGCCGGCGATGGCGTGGTGGGCGGCACGGCGCGCATAGAAGGCCGCAGCGCGGTGATCATTGCCGAGGATTTCACCGTAAAGGGCGGCTCCATCGGCCACCCCAATGCCGCCAAGCGCACACGTCTGGTGCGACTGGCGCTGGAGCAACAGCTGCCACTGTTACTGATGCTGGATGGCGCGGGTGAGCGCGCGGGTAATCAGACTGAGCGCTACCCTAACTGCCCCAACGATCTTCAGCTGGTAGCAGACCTCAAAGGACAGGTACCCGTCGTTACGCTGGTACTCGGTACATCAGCCGGGCACGGCGCACTGACAGGGATGTTCGCCGATCTTATCGTCATGGCTGAAGATGCCGCCATGTTCTCCGCGGGCCCGCCACTGGTGCAAGCGGCATTGGGCATTGAAGCCTCTGCTGGCGAACTCGGTGGTGCCGCAATGCATACGCGCGACAGCGGTGTCGCCCATAACCTCGGCAAAACCGAGCAAGACTGCATTGCCATGGCGCGCTACTTTCTCTCTCTGTTGCCGCCGCGTTCTGGCGATCCCCTCCCTGAGCACAGGGCGCATCCGAGTGCGGCGCGACGCGAAACGGATGGCATCATGGATATCGTCCCCACCCAGGCCAACCAGGCCTACGATATGCGCCAGGTGCTGCAGGCGTTAGTGGACGAGAGCTCACTGTTTGAACTGCAACCCGAATACGGTCGCGGCATGATTACCGGCATGGCCCGTATCGGCGGTGTTCCCTGCATGCTGATTGCCAACCAACCGACAGTGCAGGCAGGTGCAATCACCCCCGAAGGCGCGGATAAAGCCTGCCACTTTATCGAAGTGGCACACAACTTCGGTCTGCCGCTGATCAGCTTGCTGGACAACCCCGGCGTGATGCCGGGGCCGGCTGCTGAAAAATCCGGCGTACTCAAAGCCGCTGGCAAAATGTTTCTGGCACAGCGGCGCTACCGGGGACGCAAAATCGTGGTCACTCTGCGCAAGGCCTTCGGGTTTGGCAGCTCGGTGATGGGCATGAACCCCTGGGATCACCAGACACTCAGCCTCGCCCTACCCTGTGTGAATCTTGGCGGCATGCCGGCGATAGGCGGCGCCGAAGCCGCACGCGCCAGCGAAGAAGAGGCAGCAAGACTCAGGGAGAGCCAAACGGGTGCCTGGATTCCTGCAGACGCGATGGCCTTTGACAAGGTGATAGCCCCCTGCGAGTTGCGCAATGAAATTATTTCCGCATTGCATTTGCACCCTGCGCCGCTCACATCGCGTTTTTCCAAGCACTAGTATCGTTTTTTTTGGCGCAGATAGTGACAGCACCCGTCTTTCATGCCACCATCTTTACTCGCTCAGGGACCGATCCGGAATTCAAGTGACCATAAAAAAAACCACGCAGCATTTGATTGCCGGCTTGTGCGCACTATTGTGCACTTCACTGGCATACTCGGCCGTCAAAACCGTCGAGAATTACGGCTACCCGATAACAGATCGCTTTGCCGCCACCGTAGTAGGCACGCCCGAGGAATACCGGGCCAAGCTTCCTAAATCCATCCCTTTCAAGACCCGCGGCATCACCATATTTCCAGAGCGCGTGACACCAGACGTGTTTTTTTACGGCCATGAGCTGCTTTACTCGGTCGCGCTACAAGACCACGAAGCGCCGCTGATTTTCCTTATTGCAGGAACCGGTGCCTCACACAACGGTGCCAAGAACACCAATATGGCCAAAGCCTTCTACCAGGCAGGCTTTCACATCGTATCCATATCATCGCCGACCTATAACAATTTCGTGATCGCGGCGTCCAAAACCGGCGTGGTTGGTCATGCCGAGAAAGATGCGGAAGATATTTACCGCGTATTTGAAAAAATCTGGGACGAACTGAAAGGCGAAGTCACTGCCACATCCTTTAACGTGACCGGCTATAGTCTCGGCGCCTTCAACGCGGCGTTTGTCTCCAAGCTGGATGAGGAGCGCAATTCATTTAATTTTGAGCGCGTGCTGCTCATCAATCCTCCCGTGTCACTGTACAACTCGATATCACTGCTCGATCGCATGACCCAGGATATCCCCGGTGGCATTAACAATTTCGACAGGTTCGTCGATCGACTGATGCGCGCCTATACCACGACGTATCAATCCACCAGCTACAAAGATACTGCTGCTGCCGGTGGCGATGACTTCCTGTATCAAACATACAAGGCACTGCAGCTGAAAGATGAAGAGTTGGCCGCGCTCATCGGCACATCCTTTCGGGTCTCATCGGCATCGCTGGTGTTCACCTCTGATGTGATGGCGGATTACGGCTATATCAAGCCAAAAGGTCTGGTTCTCAACCGCTACAGCAACCTGCGCATTTATAATGATGTCTCGCTGCGCTTGGGCTTTACAGATTACTACCACGAGTTTTTCTACCCGTACTACAAGGCGGAATACCCCAATATATCTCGCGACAAGTACATTGCATCAATGAGTCTGACCAGCATCGCTGACTATCTGAAAAGCGCGAAGAAGATCAAAATGATGGGCAATGCGGATGATGTCATCCTCGAACCCGGGGAGATTAACTTTTTCCCCGAGGTGTTTGGCGATAGAGCGACGATCTACCCCCACGGTGGTCACTGCGGCAACATGAATTACACGGACAATGTCGCCCACATGGTCGCCGTGTTCACGGACGGGGGCCACTAACAATGAAATCGATACTCTCCTTCTTTTCGATTCCTGTTCTGGCTTTGTCACTGGGCGCCTGTAGCACTGGACCACAACCTCAGCAACAAGCGGCAGACTACCCCGAGCCTGTCTTTACCGCGAAGCGACTATTACCTCCGGAGAAAGACGACCTGGATGACCTGACAGCGGTCTACGACCCCTGGGAAGGCATGAACAAACGTATCTACAACTTCAACTACCACTTCGATCAGGCAGTGTTCCTGCCTGTCGTTCGCGGCTATGAAGCGGTTGTCCCCGCTGTTGGACGACAAGGCATCGATAACTTCTTTAATAACTTCGTCGATTTACTCACCATCATGAACTCCGCACTGCAACTGCGCGGCGAAAAGTTTGTGCAGAGTACTGGACGAGTGCTTATCAACACGACAGTAGGGCTGTTTGGTCTGATAGACGTGGCCAGTGCCATGGATATCCCCAGGCCGGTAGAGAGCTTTGGCGACACCATGGGTCATTGGGGCGTCGGTCAGGGGCCTTACCTGGTTATCCCCTTTCTGGGCCCATCAAACCTTCGTGACGGTCTGGGCTTGATACCCGATGCCTATGTACAGGCCTCAGTAAAAAGCGCCGTATTATCCAAGCCGCTGGATCTCACTACCACGGTACTTTTCCCCATTGATACCCGGGCCAATACCTCGTTTCGCTATTATGAAAACGGATCGGCATTTGAGTACCAAATGGTTCGTTGGCTGTATTCGACCAAGCGCAAGCTGGATGTAAAACAATAAAATGGGTACCAATGTGATTCGCCATCTACTCCTTGTTACTTTTATTGCGGCACTTGCGCTGTCTCGTGCAGCACATTCCGAAGACATCGATCAGTCTGATAACCCGGTAAGGATAGGCACTACCCAGTCGCTTACCGGGCACTACAAAGAGTTTGGCATTGAGCAATTGCGCGGCCTGCAAATGTGGGCGGCAGATGTGAATGCCCGTGGCGAACTCCTCGGTCGACCGGTAGAGATTGTCTATTATGATGACGGTTCCAGGGACGCGGGCACTGTTACCGGTTTCACCAACCTGATTGGAAAAGACAATGTTGACGTACTGGTTGGCCCCTACTCCTCATCGCTGACACTTGCCGCCACACTGGTGGCTGAAAAATATGACATCCCCATGGTCACCACGGCTGCCTCGGATGAAAGAATCTGGAACCGGGGCCTGAAGAATGTATTCGGGGCTGACACGCCGGTTGGCGATTATCTGAACGGATTACAGGTCGCCGCCGATGCTGGCGTCAAAACCGTTGCATTTTTGTATGCCGGCACGGATTTCGGTGATGATTTGGCAGCCGTATCCAGAAGCAGAATTGAAGAACGTGGGCTGGAACTGGTGCTGTTTGAACGCTACGCACCCGAGCAACGCGACTTTGCCTCACTCGCCAGACGTCTGAAAGAAGTTAACGCCGATATGATATTCGGTGTGTCGTACCTGGAGGATTCCGTCGAGATCGTGCGTGCGCTCAAGGGTGAAGGCGTGAAACCCAACATGCTGGGCTTCACGGTTGGCCCTGGCCTGCGCGAATTCGCCGATGAACTGGGTCCGGATGCAGAAGGCATTCTGGGCGTAGTGCAGTGGCTGCGCACCTCGCGTGAGCCCGGTGCGCAGGATTTTGCATACCGTTTTGCGCGGCGTTACGGCTACCACCCAGGCGTTTACGCGGTGATGGGCTACAGCGCGGGTGAAATTCTGGAAGCCGCGATTCGCCTGGCCGGCACCACCGAACATTCTGCAGTGCGTGAGCAATTGAGAACCATGTACTTCCAGGCATTGATAGGTTCCTATGCCGTCAATGACACGGGCCGCCAGATAGGCCGGCGCAATCTCGTTCTGCAATGGCAAAACGGCGAACGTCGCCTGGTCGCTCCTGAACAACTGGCCAATAGCCCATTGATTTACCCCCGGTAGTCGTTACCGGGGCAGTCCCTCCCCTGCAATAGTCGGCGTCACGCTTTGCGGTGCTTCTGCCACCAGTCTTGCACATCAATTTGATAGATCTTTGCAGCGGCTTTTATGACCTCGCTCAGATCTTGCGGCAACTCGCCTGACTCAGTGGGCCGCAGCGGCGAGGCTCCACAAACCGGATCAACCCACTCCATCTCTATGTGCTTGATCATAGATGCAAAATCAAAGCCCTCGTGATAATCACTGACCTGATGCTGCAGGAAAGACAACCTGTCCACAAAGCTCAGCAGACTGTAGTACAGGTTGGGACGAGCCCCACGAAAATACTCGTACCGCACACAGTTGGGCTCTTCTGCATGTGTTCGGCGATACATTTCTTTCATGACTGCCTCGAACTCCTCTTCCTTGCCGGGGTTGATCTCGATGTGACAAAGCAGTGTTGCCATGATGTTAAGCCTCCAGAATTTCAAGCCACACGGGGATAAGCGAATCCCGTTCCAAACGTATTTGACGCAAGGATAATACAGGCTCATTCTGCTAGTATCACCTGAACCCAAGGTTTAACACTGCTCCGCATGCACCGCCGTGTTAGCGGCAATTGTGAGCAGCTGTCAGCAGAACACCGGTAGATCAATTACAAAATACGGGAAGCCGCGATGAGTAACACGTCCAACACAAAATGGGATGACCCTAACCTTGCCCATGTCTCCGGCTTTCGCACGGCTACTGATAACCTGGCCTATGACATCAGCACGCAGGAAATCAGAGGCCGTATTCCACAAAGCCTGCACGGCATATTTCTCAGGAATGGCCCGGGCCGCAATGAACTGGCAGGCAAACCTTTCGGACATTGGTTTGACGGCGATGGCTGCGTACACACCTTTCGCATTGAGAACGGTGAAGTCAGCTACCGAAGCAGCTTTGTCAAAACACCGAAGTACGTCGATGAGACTGCCGCCCAGGCAGTAAAGTACCGAAGTTACGGCCACAATGCGCCCGGCGGCTTCCTGAAAAACCTGCACATGCCAGCCAATGCTGCCAACACCAGCATTGTTTACCACGGCGGCAAACTGCTGACTCTGTTTGAGGGTGGCCTGCCATGGCAGCTCGATCTGGATACCCTGGAAACCCTCGGGCCAGACAATTTCGATGGCGCACTGAAGTCAATGGATACCTTCAGCGCCCACGGCAAACTGCACCCACGCACGGGCGATTACTTTAACTTTGGCATGGGTATGGGCGTCAGGCCAAAAATCAACCTGTACAAAGTATCGCCGCAGGGCAAGATGACCAACCGCAGCGCGGTTGCGATTGAGCGCATGGCGTTTTGTCACGACAACGCGATGACGGAAAACTATCTCATATTCATGGTGATGCCGGTCAACTTTACCAGCCCACTAAAAGTGCTGTTTGCCAGAGACACCATCGACAGGAATATGGTGTTCCAACCAGAGGAAGGCATGAAAGTGTATGTGGTTTCCCTGAATGACTTCAGCCTGGTTCGCACCTTCGAGGTGGAGCCCTTCATGTTTGCGCATAGCTCGAACTGTTGGGAGCGCGACAACGAGTTATTTATCGATGTGGTCGCCATGTCGGACAAAGACGGCGAAGAAGGCACCGCCTGTTCTCGCAATATTTTTACCCAGCCACGCCCCTCAACGGGTCAGCTGACCCGGTACCGCTTTGATATGAAAACCGGCGCCTCTAAACGGGAGATCTTACCCAGTGGCATTCCCAGCGAATTTCCGCAATGGGATCTGCGCAGGACTGGTTCCGAAACCCGCTATACCTATACCGCCGGCATTTGTGAGAACGCGACACCGGGCTTCTATAACGCCCTACAGCGTGTTGATTATCTAACGGGCGAGACAAAAGTCTACGACTGTGGCCCTGGCCGGTACACCTCTGAACCCATCTTCGTACCCAGGCAGCCAGACTCCGATGAAGCCGATGGCTACATACTCTGTGTCATTTATGACGCTGCCACTGAGCTCTCGGAACTGATGATTCTGGACGCGCAATCCATGGCCGATGAAATTGCAGTTGTACCACTGAAAAATCATATTCCGCATGGCTTTCACTGTGGGTATACCCCACTCTAACAGCGCCTTGCAGACTGTGTTCTGTCCCCTGCGCTATTTTCGGGCTATGCTCTGGCCTCCAACGCGGACCTGCGGAAACAGCAGTAAATAACATGTCTTTGATAGAACCTTCTCCCGAGCGGCCACTGTTCAAAAAGTTTCCCGAGCTACGCTCGAAGATTGCGATGCAACATATCGCCTCTTTGCCGACACCCGTTGAGGCGTTGCCGCTCTCAGAACACGCCTGGATAAAACGTGATGACCTCACACATGCGAAATACGGCGGCAACAAGATTCGCAAGCTCGAATTCATCCTGGCAGATGCGCTACAGAACAAAGCCAAACGGATTATCACTGTCGGTGCAATTGGCACAAACCATGGCGTAGCCACCGCAATGACGTGTCAGCAGTTTGGACTGGAGTGCGTGATCTACCTTTTCGATCAGCCACTTACCGCCACGGTAACGCAAAACCTGCGCTTGATGCAGGCCTACGGTGCGAAGCTGATCTACAAGGGATCTTTGTTCAAAACAATGCTGGCTTATTACAGCAGCCCGTACCGTTTAAAGAGCGGTTCCTACTTTTTATTTGCCGGCGGGTCCAACCTGTATGGCACGCTGGGTTTTGTGAACGCGGCCTGTGAACTGCAGGATCAGATCGAACAGGACGAGTGCCCTCTTCCAACCGCCATTGTCTGCCCTGTCGGCTCCGGTGCCACCCTCGCAGGCTTAACCTATGGTTGCCAACTAATCGGCCTGGAGACAGAGATTATCGGCGTGCGGGTTGCACCAAAGAAGCTCGGCCCCATTCCCGCCTGTACACCGGGTACAGTGCACAAGCTCATGATGGAAACCTATCGATTCCTGACAAAGCACTGTCGCCAGCCGATACCCAGGCCTGCGGCGGTGAATCTTGTCGATGAATTTTATGGCGACGGCTACGGTGTCGCCACGGAACAAGGCGTGCAAGCAATAGCACGCTTCAAGCGGGCAGGAATAGCACTGGAGCAAACCTATACCGGTAAGGCGGCAGCGGCCTTTCTGGAGCAGTTGGACAGCAACAGGGGCGCGGTGCTTTTCTGGGACACGTTCAATTCCCGTGATATGGCAGAGACCGCTTCCACTATCACAGCTGAATATCTGCCTGTGAACCTGCGCAGTTTTTGGGACTGAGGCGCCATCTTCAACATCGAAAAATCGGGTTGATTCTCTGCACTTGTAACACTACGTTATTGGGCCGTTCTATGTATAACCAATACACGTTTCCACTGAAACGCGAGATACCCGCCAATGCGATCGCGCTAGTGTGGAGAGACATCATTGAAAATTGCGCGTTCACTATTTCAAGGAGTCTGACCCCTTGATTTCTATTTCAAGGGGTCAGACTCCTTGATTTTCTTAAAGCAAAGCCCGCCACAGTCCCAAAAAATGTACCAATCAGGTGCGCCTCGGTGATGATGGCCATTTCGCCGACAGTGCTTTCATAACCGAGGTGCACGCGTACCGTTTCAACAATAACTTTCACCCATATGACGACTAGCGCCGCCCAAAATATTTTGTCTTCAGTTCGGGCCATACGCACGGCGAAATAGGCCACTAGTGCGTGCAGTAAACCCGAGAGCCCGTTATACCAATCCAGGCTTGGGTAGACGCACAATAGCGTTAAGCTAATGAGAGCGGCAAAAACAAAAACGGACAACAACAAATCGCGCAATTTAATGCGCGTTAGAAACCCAAAATAGATAATCAATGCCGCGACAATATTCAGGGCAAAATGAGCGCTATTCGTGTGGACAAAATGACCGCTCCAGATTCGCCAGAGCTGTCCGGTTAGTATCTGCTGCCGGTCATATTCCAGTAATCCCAAATACCGCTGGATTAGCCACAGACCGCACACAAACACGGCAGCACCGAGCACCTTGCGGGCAGCAGAGTTGATGCGGTTGCTACCTTTTAGCGACCCTTACAGCCGCGAGTCCGGCCAGTATCAACAGGAATGGCCATTGCATACCACCGCCACCGCCATAGCCCTCTCTGTTCGACACTTGCACACTCTTATCCTCTTTTATCTTTGCCTTGAAGCGGTCAAGTTCGAGCGCCAGGTTGTCGGCCATGTCTGCCATGGCCAGCTCAAACCCCTTTTCTCTCGCTTCTCTATTGACCTGGTCTACTTCCACCAATGTCGATGATTCCTCGATATCACTAACACCTGGCGCTCGAAACAGCATCTTCCTCGAGTTAACGTCGAATACAGCGGTATCGACAAACGTGGTTGCCTGGTTTTGGTTGCCCTCGATGAAATAAGCGCCAACGATGGTCCAGTACAATATAGAGCTCTTCGTTTCCGAGGTAACGGCGACCTGGTCGTAAGATACCAGCGCGACAATATCCAGCCCGTATAACCGTGCTATCTGCCCGACGCCATCAAACCCTTTAGAGGAGCGCATATAGGTTTCTGGCACGATGGTTATGTCTTTGACGTACTCCAGCCCAACAAATTTTTGTTTGACCACTTCAAGCAGTTGCGTTTTTTTGGCTTCCGGCAATGCGAAAGGAGTACCTTGCTGCGCCGGCACAAACGCCAAGCCGACAGTGAGCGGAAGACGCAGATGCGGTGTGGTTTCTTCATGTTTCGGCGGGACCTGACCATCTGGATACAGGTAATCCACAAGACTGCTGGACACACCTCTACGACCGTCCGCACCGTAAAAGGATGCGCATGAGGTTAAAATCAAAGTGACTAGCGCAAACAGGCAAACTTTACCAACCCTGGTTTTCATAGACTCTCCTTGGCACAACTAGATGCATCGTTAATGTCTTTGGCTAGAGCGTGGCTCCCCAGCGCCGGTTTGTGAGGAATGGTACTGCCTAAAGCAGCCTTCGTCGACGCCCGGTTGGTATACAGTGCGAACTGACTCGTAGGCTTCGTTTCCTTACCAGAAGCACTGAAGCCTACGAATAACGATTGTGAGCTCGCACAGCGCCCCACCTCCAGTGTCGTCGGTGCTAACCCATGGTGCGCACCAACAACGCTTACGGCGCGATTGTCTGACGGTCACTCGCCAGTTGCAGCTTCCACGACTCAATCACCTTCGGCCCAAACTCTGTTTTAACCGCATCGGTGTTGAGGTGGCTCGTCAGGTAATACAGGCG
This sequence comes from Halioglobus japonicus, assembly GCA_902705825.1. Classification (GTDB taxonomy): domain Bacteria; phylum Pseudomonadota; class Gammaproteobacteria; order Pseudomonadales; family Halieaceae; genus Marimicrobium. The sequence goes on from CACSIL010000052.1 coordinate 120,344, forward strand.
TTTGATATCGTCATTCTCCATCGGCCCAACAGCGGCATCCGCAAACCGTTCCTGCAAATAGGATGGCGGGATGGACTGATTATAGAGATTGACCTCTACTGAACCCAGCCGAGCCATTTGCTCCGGAGTGAGTGTTGCAACGTATTCAATCGTATCGGCACCGGTTAGGTTTGGATTCTGATAATACGGGTCGGTGGACTCTGCGCCCGGCAGCAATGCCAGTTCGCGAATGTACTCAGAACTTGAAGAGGTAAATACCGCGGGGTCGTAACCCAGTGGCTTTATCCTGTTGTCCTTGAGGTTCTTAATGCGGCGCAAAAAGCTGGTGGTGATGTCACCTGCAGAATCGGCGTAAACCTCCTGGTATATCTGCACTTGATCGCCACTTGTGATGGTCTGGTAGTGCGGTTGTGGAAGGCTGCCGGGGAATTGTCCGGGTATCTCTGAGGCAAGTACATTCTCCGTCAGTCCGTCGACAATTGCGCCCAGCTCATTAGTACGACCGGAAGCCCATATCAGATCGCCGGCATTGTCGCGGATCAGAACTTCCAAAAACACGCGACGAAAGCCTACACCCGATGGCAGGTAGTGCCCGGCATTATTCGTGACCTTCACGCGAGCCCGAACTCTATTATCATCCAGGGTATCCACGCTGGTAATTTCGATGTTAGCCGTTTCCGTTCGAGCCATATTTACCATCGAGTTCATACCTGTCACCAACGGCTGAACCAGATTACCGGGTGCGACCCCGTCGATCTGACGAATACCCAGCACCAGAGGAAACTGTTGGAACATCTGGTTCAAAAATACATTGAGCCCGTGTAGTTGATGGCGAGCAAACTCGCTACGTTCAGTTAATGTTATCTCCTCGTCGGGCAGGCGTTCAGTCGTATCTGCGAAGTTGTTGGATTCTATGTTGGCAATCTTGGTGTGTAGTTTTGTGCCCTTATAGTGCGTGGACATATGGCACGAATTACAACCACGGGACTCATCACCTTCACGGCTGTATACGCTGTTCGTCCATTCCAGGTGGGTGGATTGCTCGTAGCTGTAGCCCTGCTTGGTGCCGTCGTTCGTGAAGATGGGCAGCAGTATATTGTGGCAACTGCCGCACATTTCGGCAGAGACCAGCTGCTCACCGTATTTAGGGGTGATGCCAATGGAGTTTTTCATAGGTGCTGTGACAACAGTGTCATCCGCGTAAGGGCCGTAGAGCTCAGAATCCGGACCTGTTACAAAGTTGCCGGTAAAGGAATTTTCCTGTCCCAATGAATCGGGTGAAACGCCATGGCACACGGTGCAGGAAATACCATCTCTGGCTAATGCAGCATAGTTCTGTTCTCCGTTTTCCTGGGAGTGCGGCCATTGCTGCACGATATCGCGAGTGAACTCCTTGCCAAAAGGCACGCCCTCGGGCGGTGGCAGTGCATACAGGGATTCACAGTTGTCCGTGCCTTCTCCGGGAGTGTCGATGGCGAGCTGGCGCGAACCCATCACGCCATGGCAGCGCATGCAGGTCTGCTCGATACAGGTTGTGAGTTGCGGCAGGTGGTTGGTTTCACTTTCCAATTGCGCGAAGAAAACCGGATCTCTACCCGCCAATCCCATAGGTGATGCACGCCACTCGGCATAGGGCGAGAGGTTCAGTATCTGTGGTTCTTCACCGGATTCATCAACGAAGGCCATATTGGGGTTGTCCGCCAACATCGAGGCGGCGTCGTGACAACCCGCACATTGGTCTGAGGTGAGAAACTTGGTCGGCCCATGTGGGTTCAGTTCGCTGCCTGCCAATGCGTGATCATATGTTTCGCCCGGCATACTCAACCCTATGGCTTCGCTATAGGACACCGGCGCCAGTTGGTTGTAAAAGCTCAGAAAGCTGTCGGCCGGCGTTGCCCGCGGGATCGGAAAGGGACTGTCATCGGCGNCGTTATCCGTGAGTAAATCGGTGGTGCTGGTGTGCTTACCGACAAACGGGTCGAGGCCCAAAAGATCCGTCGCATCCTGATCAGGGGCACTGCTGAACTGGCGATACATCAGGCCATCTGTGAGTATGTTGTCCAGCGACGAAAATGTAGATTCTTTCGCTGCGGATGCATGGCAGTTAACGCAGAACGCACCGTAGCTGGCATTGGGATAAACCATATCGGCTATCGGTGTATCGAACCCGCCCGTAGGATAAAAGTCGGGGTCGCGCTGAGTGCTTGTTTCAAGTGCTCGCAATGCGGCTTCTGACGTGACCCCTGCCATACCCAGAAGTGGCGGATTGCCGGCATCCGGGGTGCTTGTGGCGCTATAGTAGCCCCAGTACCATCCATCTGTGCTCGCTGCGTTATTCTTTATCATAACCGTCCAACTGCCCGGTTCTGGATCTTCTGTGATATCCATGCAGGCATCGTCTTCGAGCTCGATACCCAGACCCGAGTTAATGCTGTGCATCGATTTAATAATCATCGCGCCGTCGGGGATATCGGTAGTGCGATCACCGCACATCCAATCCACAACTTCAGGTGAATAGAAGATCTTTACAGCGGGGTGGGTGCCATAACTGCCACCACTGCCGATGTCACCGACGTAGGGGCCGGTCAGTCGCCATCGCTTATCGCGGCTCCAGTTAAGCTCATCTTCATAAGTCTTTGCACGCAAAAATGCTTCCATGCGCGTGTCATAAAGATTCTTTGCGGTGAGATCAGACAATGGAGGAGGCGTGCGTAAACCTTCTGGCAACACCAGGCCATACGGAGCATTATCCGCACACCAACTGGCCATTTCCTCTTCGCTCGGTGGCTGCGGCGTACTGTCACAGGACCATTCGCTAGCATTGTCTGGCAACACACCCGCAGGCTGTACAGGTACTGGTTGCTTGTTATCACTATTCGACGAATCGCTGCAGCCATTGATTGCACACATTGCAACTATCGCAAGCACACCGGTATATCTGCTTTTAAACAGCATGATGTAGAAACCCCTATCCCCAATAAGCACACACCCAGACAGAGTGTGCCGTTTTATTATGCAGTACTGAACTTATGCGAATCGCATCGCAGTATTGCTATTTGTGTCGTATAAAAAATGGCACTATACAAGTGAACTGAAAGCCGATTCAATCTCATCCTGTGTGTAAAAAATTGCACAAATAGTACGTGCTATATGGAGCACGCCTCTGCGCGTATGGCAGGCTCGATTAACTGGCTGGGCGGCACACATCATGAATGCTTTGCGCCTCTACGGCGCCCGATGGCGACCAGGTAGGCGACTGAAGTAGCCAGGATTTGCGGCAAGGCCCTCCCCGGCTGTGGCTATTGATGCCGGCAGCAAGGGCATTGTGAAGTGCGCTGTTGTGCGTGGACAACTGACTCAAATACCTACAGTAACATCCACTCATGGCACACAGTCTGATTGCTCAATTGAACGACACGCGTGGCATACAACACTCAAATCTCAGCAGCGGGGTATGATATTAGTGCACTGCTAATTTTGGTCCTCATCAACTAATTGGCGCGCAGATTTAGCGCCCAATATCGCTTTGAGCAGAGGGATATTCAGCTCACTCCTGATCGTTTCCTGTGGCGTGCCACTCACGCTTTCAGAGGCTGCACTATTCCCCAGTAGATTGCGTGCCGTTACAGAGCAAGCATAAACAAGGCCATTCTCCAGCTCGGAAATTCTAATGGGAGACTGTTCTTTGGTTTGGCTTAAGCTCCCAGCGCCACAGGATAATGTGTAATCGATAATGCTAAAGCCACCATCACCGTTAGGCGAAAATCTCACCATTAAAGCACTATCATCTACTTCTACAGAAGTGATCACCGGTGCTTGGGGTACCGTTTCGGTGTCAGCGGCCATACCTAATGCCATACAGGCATCATTACATTGATCAGGGGCTCCATCGTTGTCGGTATCCAATAAGTCACCAATGGCAATCAGCGGAAATACGTCATCTGCATCATTGATCCCGTCATTGTCATCATCCAGATCTAACACTAATCCTGATTCGCTAATACAGGCGGCATCACACCCTGGGTTGTAGGAGTCTGGCTGGCCATCTGCATCGGTATCAATTGCGGCTGCCACGTTATTGGGGAAATCGTCTTCCGTATCAATAACACTATCGCCATCAGTATCCGCCACCGCCAGTTGGATTCTTAACTTGTCAGCCGCTGAGGGTGGCACACTGCTATTCATGATCGTCTTGTAATGGAACCCCAGATCCTCGACCCCCGGTATGGTCTCCAATTGCCTGGAAACGCTATACAGTTGCTGGGCCTGCGCGAGGTTTGCCAACAACTTGGGTTCGGCGTCCGTGGCGCCAGCAATAAAATCAACCCATTGGGTCGCATATTCTATGAATAGCGCAATCGCGATTTGAGGCCCCAGAGTAGACGGGCCGAAGATAAGCATTTTGGCACTTGCCTTGACGCCAGCACTCTGCGCCTTGATAAGAATTTGTCTTTCAATTTCATCAATAATCGCGTCTTGCGCGGCAGTCAAGGCCTTGTCCAGGATGATGCCTTCAATCTGAGTGGCGATTTCGCCAAACGCATTGTTAGGCATCAGTGTTGTCAACGTGCCCTGATCAATAGAGCGTTCAGCAGCGGTCAAAGCCAGCACCAATGGGTCCACTTCGGGAGTGTCTGCAAATTCGTATATCAATGCACTGAAATCAGGGGGCGAAATGGGTGGCGCTACTACCCCGATACTGAGCCAGAACAGTTTTTGTGCTACGACTTCTGGCCGGTTGTTAAATCGTGGATCAATATATCGAAGGGCCGCACCCTCCTGCCACACATCAAGAATGTTCAACGCTTCCTGTGCCATTGCTGAACGATAGTCTGTTACCTGTTTTTGAAAGTCTTGCAAAAACGCTTGTTCGTGTGGTTGTAGCGTGCTTTTCGTGGCGTAACTTTGTAGCCGCGCGTAGGCAACAAGCGCCAGGATACTGCTTTCTTCCGGGCTCTCACTAATCTCTTGCCACACATCATCGACAAACTCATCGCGAGACAGGCCATCTGTGCTGTCTGCATAGGCTATCGCCAGCTCGTTAATGTCATTTCTTTCGTTGATGATGATGGCCAGAATCACCTCTGTGGCACCCTGTAATCCAAATAAACCGACATGGCGGTAAGTGGGCATATTCCAGCCCACATCGGCCAGCACGCAGGCATCATTTGCGGTCACACTTGACCAACTGCGTGTCGCGCCGGGGGGGCAAGTCCAGCACGTTCCCAGGTCATCAAGTTCGTAAGTGTCGCTGGGTACGCCATCGGCGAACAGCTTGGCTTGTACATCGGGGTGGCGCGTCGAAATAAAATCGAATATTTGGTTTGCCGGGCACGTTAAGTCGGTGGTTTTGATCGCGACACTGAATTCATATTCCGGTGTCGTTTCACAGGCTTCCGCGCTATTGATGGAGAACAATGTCCTGTCGTAGCCGGCGGGGCAGGTATAACAATTACCGCCCTGTTCGGGGTTGGTGAGAAAGTCTGCAATTTCACCGTCCAGGCATTGGGCCTGCCCCCGGATTGTCGCCTTCGACTGCGCGCCGGATATCACCTTCGAGCAGGCACGGCTATCGTGAACGGAGTAACCCGTACGCGAGTAATCAGTGGGGCAGGAGTGACAATTGCCATCGATTCCATCCCAGAATTGCACGGGGCCCTGGATTATGAAGGGCGGTTCGTCGAGAAAAATAAGTTCTCTACCGCAATCCAGTCCCAGGGGGCCGAACGCTTTGCCGTGCTCCGTCACGCGTGAAAACACTTCTTTCGGAAGAATGACGCAGGCATCTGCCCAGTCTATGTGTGCGGCAGAGCGCACGTAGCCCGAAGGACAACTGAAACATTCGCCACCTCGAACCGGGTCAAAAAAACTGCCTGCAGGACAAGCGGTACCCACTTGTTTGGCACTGACAAAAGGCGCCAACTGGTCATTTGTTTTGACTCTGGTACAGGCTCTATCTGAGTCTACCGCAGCAATACCGCGGTCATAACCCGCGGGGCAGGTATAACAACCCCACCGGCCAACGTCAGCAAAAGTGCCTTCGGGACATACCCCGATGGCATTAGATTCAAAGATCGCGGGGCCAGTGCCGCAGAGATCTTGTCCATCTTGAATCGCACCGCAAGACGGTGTCCCGCTGGCAGGTGTCAGTCCAACCGCTGCGAAAGCTGCCGGACTGATTAAAAAGACGATGAACAGCACAATAAAGCATTTTATAGAGGGCATTATAATCTCAAGTGTTGACATCGGATGGCGTTGAAGCGCCAATGTCAGGAAACATCAGAATCAAACTGTTAAGAAAAAACAGCTGAGGTTTGTGTGTCGGTGACTGTGAAAATTGTTATAACAATAGCAATGCATGCACCATCCTAGATGATGGTGCCCGTAAAGCCTATGATTGAATGAATTAGTTGCATTGCAGACCCGCTATCCTTACTTAGCGCCCCATATCCCGCTGCAGCGTCCTGCTGCCCAGATAGAAATGCAGAGCGGCCCAGATGTAGAGGCCTTTGAATATGATCATCGACCATTGGAGGCCCTCAGCATTGGCGGTGTTACATGCCGTTTGCGCTGCTACTGCCAAACCCGTCGCTTTGCATGCCTGCAGCGTCAACCCGGGATCCATGCCAGAAAGGAATATCGAATTCAGTAGCGTAGACAATGCCCCGATCAGCGGAGGCCCAAGACCATAGCCAAGCAGATTCACGATGAACAAAGTCACAGCAACCGAAGTGGCTCGCATCCTGCTATCCACGACACCGCTGGGGACAGCATAAAGAGGACACAAATACGTATAAAGCAGCATCGTCCCCACCATGAGAATCGGAATGGCGATCAGCAGAGAATCAAGCAAGTAGCCGGCAATAAACATTGGCGTTGAACCAAGCAGCGCAATCATTGGTATCCAAGCCAGCGCTTTTGGATAGCGCTCGGAGTAGCGATCCGCCAAATAACCGGACATGAAGGTACCGATCGCAGCCATCACAGACAAAATCATTGCGACTTTTATAGAGGCATCAAAAATGGAGATTTCGTGCGTGCGGATGAGGAAGGAAACAAAAAATTGACCGACGCCATAGTTGACAAATGACGCAATAGTGACGCCCATCGTGATGTGCCAATAAGACGGCTTGGTCGCCAGAGTTTTGAGCACATCACCAAAGCTGACGTGCTCCTTATCCTGCATCATCGGCGGGTCAGTATAGCCACGTGGCGGTTCTTTGACCGTCATCTTAACGATCAGGGCAACTAGTATGCCCGGTAGTCCGACCACGACAAAAGCTACACGCCAGCCTTCTATACTCTGCCAATCTAGGGCATTTACAGCCCATAGCCAGCCCCAACTACTGAACATGGCCGCCACAGATGTGCCATCAAGGCTGCCAGCAATGTAGCCACCAAAAATATAAGCAACCATGCCGCCAAGGGGAATACCCAAAGCATAGGTTGAAACTGCAGTAGAGCGTTTTGACGGAATGAAATAGTCGGCGATTATGGAGTTAGCCGGAGGCGAGCAACCCGCTTCACCAATGCTCACACCGACACGGAAAATGAGGAGCGCGACAAAACTGGTGGCAAAGCCGCAGAGCACGGTCATCAGGCTCCATAGTGCAACCGAGCCTGCGATAATCCAGACACGATGGTTTTTCTCAGAAAAACGAGCTATCGGAATGCCAATGAATGTGTACAGAACAGCAAACGCAGGGCCACCAAGCAGCCCCATCTGCCAATCTTCTACACCGAACGATTCTTTAATCGGTTCGGTCAATATGTTGATAATTGTGCGATCGATGAAATTGAACAGATAGACGGTAAGTAAAGCGCCCAGTACATATTTTCTGTAGCCAGCGGTGCCAAAGCCCGTTTCTGGGCTGCCACCAGCAGAGCCTTTACCCGCAGGCGGCAAGTTTGATGACGTATGAGGTTGCTTTTGAAGTCCTTTCATCGGTCACACTTTTTATTAAACGGGTAAGTGGGGCGTTTACCATACCTAGTAAGTAGATAGTCGTACATCACTACATACAGCATCAACCAGTTCCGTATGTAGTGCCACCCCAGAGCCGGTTCGGGAACACCATGCACAAACACTACCGCGGCCCGCTGCCGGCCGGATAGTTTGATAGATGAAAGTTGGGGTGCTGTATTCTGCAGGCCAGATATTTGCGAGGTAGGAGAGCAAGAACCGCCCCCCTCGCGACTGAACCGGCGTTTTTGCTGTCACCACTGAATAGTCCCGTCTATTCGCCACTGTCATAGAAATGTCGTATATCGGTCATTCTGGCGAAATGTTTACCGAGCACACTGGAAGCATTATGGAAATGCTCAGCCAGCTCAATCACTACGACCAGCAATTGTTCGTGCGGGTGTTTAGCCCGCGTCGCTCTCACCTGGCTATCACACTGACAAAAATCATTTCCCGTTCAGGCGAAGGCGGACTGCATGTGCTGGTGCTACTTCTGGCGTGGCAATCTCAATCGCCCCTGTTCGGATCACTATGCCTACTGCTACTGACGGCTTTTGCCACGGAGCGCGCGGTGCACTGGGTATTGAAAAACGCCTTCCAGCGGCCTCGGCCACAACCAACGAATAGTGCATCGGAAAGCCTCGCTACTGCATCGAGCAAGTTCAGCTTTCCCTCTGGGCATAGCTCCAGAGCGTTTTTGCTAGCCACTGTTCTACTGGTAATTTACGGCCCGGCGGCATCGCTCGCCTATCTCTGGGCCGCAGCAGTGGCACTGTCCCGGGTAGTTCTGGGCGTACATTATCCGGGCGACATCATCGCAGGCGCTGCCGTGGGCAGCACCACCGCCCTCCTCACCGCCAGCGCGCTAGGGCTCGCCTAAACCGCGCTGGCGGCTGCAGTTGCGCTGGCAACTCGCGGGGCATCTTCCCATACCTGCTTTCACGATAACCCGCCGTCGAATTGGCTTTGGCGAAGCGGCTCAACTGTCAGCTTTTTTTACAACAAGCCTGTACTTTCCAGACCCCGCACCAGTGGCCTTACTACAAGCTTATGATTAATGCCAATATTTCCTTTTTTGGCTCGTACTTTGCCTACGGGAGTTGCTGGCCCATCTATTAGCAAACAAGGAGTAACCCATCATGGAACGAATAAAACTAGCAGCAACAATCTTTATTGGCATCGGTGGTTTTGCATCTGTGGCCGTCACAGCGAACCCCCTGCCCAACCCATCGTACTATGTCCGCCCCGCTCTGCGTGTAGGAGGCGGCGAACTAATCGACGGGTATGAGGCCAACGGCGCTAAGTCAAAAGTGCTGTCCCAGGCAGTGACGGGGACATCACGGTCTCAGGTCAACCTGAGCGACGGCACGGTGAAGATGTATGTAGAGGAAACTCTGAATGCTCCGGTGGGCTTGCAGGCCTTTGGAGGATTCGGCGAGCGGATAGACATCCGTAATGGTGCCGGCACTGTCTGGGACTTCGGATTTGGTATCGAAGGCGACATTTTTGGTGATCTTGGCTTTGTTGCTCCCGGACAACAACCCGCCACATTTGTCTACAATGTCGGCCTTGTTGTGCATCAAGCGGGAGTGGCTACCGGTCAAGATTTTCTTGGTCTAGCCAATGATCCTTGCTGGGGGCAGGACCCACTCGCCTGCAACCCAGTGCCAGCAGCCCTGGTAAATGAGTTCGCTCAAGGGGTCTATACGGTGCCTGCAGAAGAATTCCCGAACATCGAGAATTTCTACCAATACGCATCCGAGTCAGTTTTTGGGAGCATCGAACTACTCTCCAATATTGAGCAATTTGATATCTTTACCTACACAAATATTTTTCTCGCCTTCGACACCACAGGCCCTGAATCGGGGCTGACTCGTTACACGATGGATTTTGAGCACACCGCTACCTTCTCCCAAACTGTTGCACCAGGTGTCGAAATCTATTCCAGCTCCGGCGAGTTTCTAGGTCTGGGTAAGGCGCCGCCTATAGACCCACCAGCTGTACCGGTTCCTGCAACCCTCGCGCTCTTCAGCCTCGGCCTGTTCGGCCTTGGGTGGTCCAGGCGCAAAAAGGTGTAGACAGCACACCATTAATCGCCCGCCATGCGCGGGCTTTTTAGTCTATAAAAGTAGGACTGCGGCAGTAGCCGTGACCATGCTAGGACGTTGCTTACCTCTGTGTATCGCTATCCGCCTACGAGGTGTCAGCCGAAGTGCCCAGCTCGGGTTTCAAATCACTGTTTATCGGACATAGCTTTTTTGAGCCCTTTGCAGATGGCATGCCAAACTACACTGCTGCGGCGGGGATAGCAGGTCACTCACAGTTAGTTGTCTACTCCGGTGGCGCTACCGGCGCACCGCTGGCGTTGTGGAACAATGCCAGCAAGAGTGCTCAAATAAAGGCCTACCTTGACAGCGGTGATGTCGAGTTGTTTGGCATGACCTTTCACACGGACTACCCCTCCACTGAGGGCTATAAGAAATGGATAGATTACGCGCTGTCGAAAAACCCCAGTACCCGTATTGCCCTCGCGCTACCTTGGTTAACCAACCCAGGAACTTCCGATGCCGCAACCTACGCGAGTAACTTACAATTCGCGCACGATGCGTTCTGGCACTATTTTATTGATCAATTGCGTGCACTCTACCCGGGCGTGGATATCTATTGCATTCCATACATACTGAGCGCGGGAGAACTCCGCTTGCTGTACGAGGCGAACAATCTCCCGGATGTACAGAATCTGGTCGGTGTTGCCTCGAACTCTATCTATCGCGACGCATTCGGACACCCGGGTAATATCCTGCTGGACCTGGGCCAGCTGATTTGGCTAAACGCTATCTATGACGTCGATCTTTCTACTTATACCTATGGCCCGAGTTACACCACGGACCTAAAAGGGATTGCGCAGTCGATTATGGCTGGCCACGACCCGGATTACGACGCGGCCTATCTCACAGATAGCGATGCGGATGGCATCGGCGATTTTTTAGACAATTGCCCGCTAGTACAGAACGCTGATCAGTTAGATACAAATGGTAGTGGCAGAGGTGACGCCTGCATGGACCTCCCACCTGGCTGTTAGGCCGACTTGCAGAAGCCCGCCAAACGAGCGGGCTTTTTATTGGCCCAAAACTAGAGGTGCTAATGTCCCTGTCCAAGTAATTCTAGTCCTCTTCGAAAGCGGTCATGCGTTTGGAGCTATCGCTGGATTTTCATTGGGCTATCCTTATGGAAGTCCGAAAACGGTTATCGTGCCTTTACGTGAAGAAATAAAAGTTTAAGCCGGTAGCCCTGCCTTATCGACCTAAATCATTGATTCTATTATGTCTAGAAGAGCTAACTTGTAATACCGATATCCGCTTGCATTTACTCCCGACAGATCCCTTTTACAGTCGCCTCAGCAAGACGTTATTGCGGACTATACCGTGTCGTATTCATCCTTCACTCACTCTACATTGGCAAGTAACGAATCGGGTGGGTACGCCAGAAGAAGGTATCCAGAAGTCACGCTCCGCATCGAGCAAAGAACTTTTATTAGAAGGAGACAACACAAACCTCTATCAATGACGGCGAACAATACGCAAGATCATGTACAAAAAATTCTATGTGCCAATCCGGAACCAAACAGTACCCGTGCTTCCCATGAAGTGTAGACACTCTGTATGTTTTCTTGACTACGTAAACTAGAAAGCCTCTGGACTACTTAGCCTTCAGACTCAGATCGAACGGATACGTTCGCTGGCAAGCAACCTTCTCCAGTGCAAGAGATAACCCCAACCGTTCCATCACTGCAATTTGAAATGTAAATTTCTTCAACGCCATCCAATCCCGCAAATTTAGGCACGTCGCAGTGACCAGTATCCACAAGAGCCAATGCTTCTTGATCATAGTTTCCAGTTTTGGGCGCACTGGCTATCTGGGCCTTGCTTCGACAATCCAATGGGCTAATGACTTCTGTGGGATAGTCATATGCTGCGCCAGTCGCCATATCAACACCTGCGCCTATGACACCTCCAAGTATAATATTACCGAAGGCCATACCTTTGGTACTGGATTTAACATGTATCACAACCGGGTCGTGCCCCTCCTTTCGACAAGTTAGAGCTAGATCATCATAGTCCCTGCCTACGGTCACGGTGCCCGGAGTCTTGACGTAATACGTACCATCACTATTTTTAAGTTCGCACTCAGCATCTGGACAGTTAGGAGCAGTAACGCTAACTGCTTGGTCTTGCCCGGATACAATTGATGCACAACCGTACAGTTGAGCTATTGAAAATAGAAAACCAGCCAGAAGATATTTTCTTTTCACAAAACGTTCCTTGTCAGATGTTTAGTATTTTTAGAGCTTGGATACTTATTATCCAAACACCACAATTATCGCCTATATGCCGTCCAGTTTTCTACCCAATTTGAAGGCTGCCAGAACTACCCAATAGACTCATTCCGAAAACGTGCCTTTGGCAGTGAGCCCGCGACAATTTTCCATGTTGGCTATTGTGGCAGCCAGATCTGGAAGTACCGGAGCGCAGTAATTGTGCCGCGTTCACCAAACTCTCCCTTTACTGTTTATTAGATACCAAGTCAACGCGTACACGTTTCAATAATATAGTAACAGCGCTGGAGCAGACCTATAGCGGTGCGGCTTCACCTGTTTTACTACATTCGGCGGGATCAGTTATAGCGGCGTAGTGCTTCTTCTGGCGCTTCGGTTTAAGTGCGCCTCTCAGGTCGCCCGACGGATCGCGTTCTGCGCGTCCTGTCGCCACAGCGTAACGGAATACCTGCCCTGCGGTTTGCTTAGCCCTATGTGCAATGTCGTAGGCCCCGCGGCCCTCTATTCGCCTTAAAGCGGCCAGCAACTCATGCGATGTAATGGAGGCTATTGGACGACTGCCTAATACGGTAAACAAATCCTTTTCCAATATACGGCTGGTTCGCACTCGGTAGCTTTCGGATTTCTCTGGCATGGTCTGGTTAAACCATTCACGGGCAACCGCTTCAAAACTTTCTGCGGCGGCAATGTGGCGCGTCAGTTTTTCGATTTTCCGAACTTCGCCGGGGACTATACCCTGCGCCAATTTTCCACGGGAGGCTTGGTGCTTTTGTCGCGCGACTTTTAGCGATACCTCAGGGAACCCCCCTGCGCGAGCGTTTTTTCCTTTCCACCGAAACGGTATTTGTAACGCCAGTATTTCGCGCCGCCAGGTTGTACCAGTAAATACAGGCCTCCACCGTCAGCCAGCCGAATTGTAGTGTCTCGAAAATCAATGCTTCTAAGCAGCAACTTGTGGCAGCTTAAGCGAAGTGCCACAACGAAAGTGTGTGGCGAGCTAGCTGTGATACATCAGAGATGGCCCGTGGGGTCGGTGGCTTCGCTCTACTGCTGAGGACCGGAGTTAGGTGATTCCAGGAGTTCCTACCTCAGACAGGGAGTGCTTGCGCTGTCTCGGCTAAAGACCGACCAGAGAACATCACCAGCTTTGTGGGTTAACAGATTTTTTTAAGCTGAAGGATACGATATCAACAAAAAAGCCCTGATATACAGGGCTTTAAAACGTTCTAGGATATTGCTGGATAAGAATTTGGTCGGGACGGCAGGATTTGAACCTACGACCACCACACCCCCAGTGTGGTGCGCTACCAGACTGCGCTACGCCCCGAGATCGACCGTACTTTGAGCAAGTGCGGCGAGGGCGGCATTATACTCAAAACGGCGTTTGATACAAAGGCTATTTAGGTGATGTAAGCACCTTGAGTACGTCTTCCAGCTCCTTGATGGTCTCTTTGATCACTGCCATCAAATCATTGGAGTCGATTGTCTTGCCATTTTCGTCCGTCATACGCTGTCGGGCACCACCGATGGTGTAGCCCTGGTCGTACAGCAGGCCGCGTATCTGCCTGATGGTGAGCACATCACCACGCTGGTAGTAGCGGCGATTGCCGCGGCGCTTTACGGGTTTTAACTGCGGAAATTCCTGCTCCCAGTAGCGCAGGACGTGCGGTTTAACCGCGCAGAGTTCGCTTACTTCACCAATGGTGAAATAGCGCTTTCCGGGGATCGCGGGCAATTCATTGTTGTGTGTCGGTTCCAGCATATGCCTCTACTCGCGCTTTTAGCTTCTGCCCAGGCCTGAAGGTAACAACCCTACGAGCGGAGATCGGTATCTCTTCACCCGTCTTTGGGTTGCGGCCGGGACGCTGGCTTTTGTCGCGCAAATCGAAATTGCCAAACCCCGACAACTTCACCTGCTCGTTATTTTCGAGGCAGCCACGGATTTCCTCGAAAAACAATTCGACAATTTCCTTGGCCTCCCGTTTGTTGAGCCCCAACTCTTCAAATAGGCGTTCTGCCATTTCCGATTTCGTCAGAGCTACCATCGTCCTTTCTACCTAATTCCTAAGCTCAGCATTATAATTTTTTTCCAGTAGATCAATAACTTGACCCACGGCTAGATTGACTACTTCCTCGTCAAGAGTGNGCGAATGATCGCGGAAAGTCAAACCGAGAGCAAGGCTTTTTCGTTTAGGATCAATGCCTTTGCCCGTATAGACATCAAAAAGCCTTAAGTCTGTGAGGTAAGTCCCACTTACCGACCTCACATCATCCATCAAACGGGCTGCAGGCACTGACTTGTCGACAACAACAGCCAAATCACGGCGAACTTCGGGGAACTTGGACAGTTCGTTGAATTTGGGTCGTTCACCTTCCAGCAGCACTGCCAGGTCAACCTCACACAGATATACCGGCACATTGAGGCCCAATTGCGCTGCAGCGGTCGGATGAAGCGTACCCAACGTGCCCACTACCTGCCCCTTTCGGGTTATCTGCGCGGTCTGCCCGGGGTGCAGCGCTGCTCGGGAGGCGGCTTCAAATTCACAACTGCCCGGCATACGTGTCAGGGCCAGCAAGCTCTCGAGATCGCCTTTGAGATCAAACAGATCCACTTTCTCGCCGGATGTCACCCAGGATTCCTCAAAACGGTCTCCTGCACAAACCATGGCCAATGTGGGAATTTGCTGCAAGCCGTCATCTCCCGGCACAAATCGCAGGCCCGTCTCGTATAACCGCACCCGTGGCTGCTGTCTGTTGATGTTGTGCAGCACGGCGCCCATCAGTCCGGGCAGCAGGCTGGTACGCATCACTGCCATTTCTGCCGAGATAGGATTCTTCAGGGGCACCGGTGTCAGAGCCGGATCGAAAAGCTGTTGCAGTGCGGGGTCGACAAAGCTGTAGGTAATTGCCTCACGGTAGCCGCGCGCGCCGAGGTGGCGACGCAGATAGCGAATGGACAAGTCTGTCTCGGGCTTCGCCTGCATCTGCAGGTCGGCGTGTATACGGCTCACCGGCAACTGGTTGTAGCCATAGACACGGGCCAGCTCTTCCAGCAGATCGACTTCGTAGGCGATATCAAAACGCCAACTGGGGATGCCACAGGTCCAGCCCTCCCCCGTGGCCGTCACTTCCAGGCCGAGTCCTCGTAAAATTCGCTCCACATCGTCACTGGCCAGTTCAAACCCCAGTATCTTCTCGATGCGTTGTGCGCGCAGTATGACATCCGGTCGCGGTGGCAAATCCGCTTGCGACACGGCCTCTTGTATCGGCCCCGCTTCGCCGCCAACAATCTCCACCAGCAACTGCGTGGCGCGCTCCATAGCCGCCACCTGTAACTGGAAGTCCACGCCGCGCTCAAAGCGGTGCGACGATTCTGTATGCAGGCCATACGAGCGTGCTTTCCCCGCCAGCAGATTGGGTGTAAAGAACGCGGCCTCCAGAGCAATATCCTGCGTGACATCGCTCACCGCCGACGCCTTGCCGCCCATAATTCCTGCCAGAGCCAGCGGGCCGGCATCATCGGCTATCAGCAGCGTATCCGGGCGCACTTCAATTGTCTGTCCATCAAGCAGTTCCAGCGATTCGCCCTGCTTCGCCTTGCGCACAGTGATGCCACCTTGCAGCTTACCCAGGTCAAACGCGTGCATGGGTTGGCCCAGTTCGAGCAGCAGATAGTTGGTCACATCCACCACGGCATCGATGGCACGTATACCACAGCGGCGCAGTTTCTCCTGCAGCCACAGCGGGCTGGGGCGGGAGATATCAATGCCCTTGATGATGCGTCCTACATACCGCGGGCAACAGTCACCAGCCTGAACATTGACCGCAAGCGCATCCTCGATGGATTCCGCTACCGGTGTAAAATGAGGCGCGTTAATCGCCAGCTGATTAAGCAGGCCGACTTCGCGCGCTATTCCAACCACCCCGAGACAATCTGCACGATTGGGCGTGATGCTGATATCGATAACCTTGTCATCGAGCTCCAGGTACTGACGCAGATCGGCACCGACAGGCGCATCAGCCGCCAGTTCCATTAGGCCATCGGACGCGTCGGACAAACCCAGCTCCTGTTCCGCGCACAGCATGCCCTGTGATTCCACGCCGCGCAGTTTGGCGCGTTTGATTTTGAAATCCCCCGGCAAGACAGCGCCCACACATGCCAACGGCGCCTTTAGGCCGACCCGCGCATTCGGGGCTCCACAGACGATCTGCACAGTATCTGTGCCGGTATTCACCTGGCATACGCGCAGTTTGTCGGCATCGGGGTGGGGCTCTGCGCTGACTATCTCGGCAACGACCACACCACTGAACTCGGCCGCAACCGGATCGATTGCATCCACTTCCAGGCCAGCCATGGTGATCTGGTGCGCCAGTTCTTCTGTGCTAAGCGCCGGAGAGACCCATTCGCGCAACCATTGTTCGCTAATTTTCACTCTCTATCTCTCCCGTTAAAACTGTTCTAGAAAACGCAGGTCATTGTCGAAGAACAAGCGCAGATCGTTTACGCCGTAGCGCAACATAGCCAGCCGCTCCACGCCCATGCCGAAGGCGAAACCTGAATACTTCTCGGCATCGATGCCCGACATCTCCAGCACTCTGGGATGCACCATGCCGCAGCCGAGAATCTCTATCCAACCGGTCTGGCTACAGACACGGCAGCCGTCGCCACCGCAATTGACGCACTGGATATCCACTTCTGCAGACGGCTCAGTGAATGGAAAGTATGAGGGGCGAAATCGCACCGCCAGTTCGCGCTCAAAAAAGACGCGCAAGAAATCTTCGATCAGGCCTTTCAGATCGGCAAAGCTGGAGTGCTCATCAATCAGCAGGCCTTCAACCTGATGAAACATTGGGCTGTGCGTTAAATCCGAATCACAGCGATACACGCGGCCGGGGCAGATAATGCGCAGCGGCGGTTGCTGGTTTTCCATCACCCGCACCTGAACAGGCGATGTGTGCGTGCGCAAAACGGTGTGTTCATCGACATAGAATGTATCGTGCATCGCGCGCGCCGGATGGTGGGCCGGAATATTGAGCGCTTCGAAGTTGTGATAATCGTCCTCAACCTCGGGGCCTTCCACCACATCAAAGCCGATACCCGCGAAAAAGTCCTCCATGCGCTCGATGGTGCGAGTCACCGGGTGCACGCCGCCGGTGGTCTGGCCGCGCCCTGGCAGTGTGACATCCAGTGTCTCCTGCGCCAACTTGGCTTCAACAGCAGCACTTTCCAGCGCCGATTTACGGGCTGCAATCAGATCCTGCAGCTCCTGTTTGACGACATTAATCAGGGCGCCGGCCTTGGGGCGCTCCTCGGCAGACAGCTTACCCAGGCCTTTCAACAAGCCGGTGAGTTGTCCTTTTTTACCGAGATAATCGACACGCAATTGTGCCAGCGCCGCGCTATCTGTCGCTGCACTAATTGCGGCTTTCGCTTCATTCGCGAGTGGTTCGAGGTTTTCCATTTACGCTTTCTCTGAATTTGGCGGAAATAGGCTGGGGAAACAGTGGATAGGCCTTTGCCTGATTCCATCTGCCCCCTGTTTTCCAATAAAAAAGGGAAAGAGCTCAGCCCTTTCCCTTTATGTCCTACATGCAGCCAGCGAACCGCAAAAATGCGGTGAGGGTGGGCTTAGGCCAACGAGGCCTTCGCTTGCTCCACGATCGCTGCAAAAGCCTGCTTGTCGTGTATGGCCAGGTCTGCCAATACGCGGCGATCCAGGCCGATTTCTGCTTTCTTCAAACCGTTAATCAAACGGCTGTAGCTCAGGCCGTTTGCACGTGACTGTGCGTTGATACGTGTAATCCACAGCGCGCGAAACTGACGCTTACGCTGACGACGGTCACGGTAGGCATACTGTCCCGCTTTGGTAACAGCTTGCTTGGCAACACGGAAAATACGGCTACGAGCACCGTAGTAACCTTTGGCTTGCTTCAATATTTTTTTGTGGCGACGATGGGCCACAACACCACGTTTTACGCGAGGCATAAGTCTTCTCCCTAATTATCCAATGAGCCGATTACTTGGCACGCATCATACGATCAATAAGAACTTCGTCGCTCTTATGGATCATGGAGGTACCGCGCAGCTGACGCTTACGCTTGGTCGTCATCTTGGTCAGGATGTGACTCTTGTGGGCGCTTTTACGCTTGTATCCGCCGGCAGTTTTCTTAAACCGCTTGGCAGCCCCGCTGTGAATTTTTGCTTTAGGCATAATCAAATACTCCGCATTTGAATGTTGATAAATTAAGATACCAGGGCATTCACAGGCCGCTAGTTCTTCTTCTTGGGTGCGATAACCATAGTGAGTTGTCGGCCTTCCATTTTCGGGAATTGCTCGACTGAACCCAACTCGGCCAGATCAGCTTCTACTCGTTTGAGTAGCTCCATGCCAATTTCCTGGTGAGCCATTTCACGACCGCGAAATCGCAGTGTGACTTTGGCCTTATCGCCATTTTCAAGGAAACGTACCAGGTTGCGTAGTTTTACCTGATAATCTCCATCCTCCGTCCCTGGACGAAACTTCATTTCTTTTACTTGAGTGCGCTTCTGCTTCTTGCGCTGCGCAGCTTTCTGCTTCTTGATCTCAAATACGTATTTACCGTAGTCCATTAACTTACAGACTGCGGGATCGGAATCGGCAATGAGTACCAAATCCATGGTTGCGGCCTCAGCCGCTGCCAGTGCCTCTTTAAGAGGAACGATGCCTATTTGCTCGCCCTCTGCTCCAACCAGCCGAACAGGGTCCGACGTAATTTGGTCGTTAATGATCGCCTTCTTACTGGCTCCCTTACTACTGTCTTTCTTAATACTAGTTCTCCAATACAATACGGCCGCGACATGCAACGTCATCTGTGAGCCGCGCTATAAACGCGTTGAGATCCATGGACCCCAGATCCTCACCACGACGGGCACGCACGGCCACAGTCTGTGATTCTACTTCTTTATCCCCTACCACAAGCAGGTAGGGAACCTTCAGAATCGTGTGCTCGCGGATTTTAAAGCCGATTTTCTCATTTCTCAAGTCCGAAATGACACGAAAACCGTTGTTTTTCAAGGTATCTTCCACAAATTGGGCATATTCGGACTGTTTGTCCGTAATATTGAGCACCACAGCCTGTGTTGGCGCCAGCCATGCGGGAAAGATCCCTTCATAATGTTCGATCAGTATACCGATGAATCGCTCGAAGGAACCCAGTATCGCACGGTGCAGCATAACCGGCACCTGGCGGCTGCCATCTTCGGCTACATACTGCGCATCGAGGCGTCCAGGCATGGAAAAATCCACCTGAATTGTGCCTAGCTGCCACACCCGGCCGATACAATCTTTCAGCGAAAACTCGATTTTGGGGCCATAGAATGCGCCCTCTCCCGGCAATTCCTGCCACGGCAGTTTTTGGGCATCCAGTGCATCGGCCAGTGCCTTCTCAGCGCGATCCCAGTCTGCATCTGTGCCCACGCGTTGCTCAGGGCGGGTAGAAAGACGGTAGATAACCTCAGTAAAACCAAAGTCCTCATACACCGCATGCAAGAAATCGATAAAGGTGGAGACTTCAGGCTGGATCTGTTCCTCCGTGCAAAAGATGTGGGCGTCATCCTGCACAAACCCGCGGACCCGCATAATACCGTGCAGAGAGCCCGAGGGCTCATTGCGGTGACATGAGCCAAATTCAGCCAGACGCAGCGGCAGATCGCGATAGGATTTCAAGCCCTGGTTGTACACCTGCACATGGCAGGGACAGTTCATCGGTTTTACCGCGAAGTGCCTGTCCTCGGACTGCAGCATGAACATGTCATCACCGAACTTGTCGGCGTGGCCGGATTTCTCCCACAGCGAAAGATCTACCAGTTGTGGCGTCTTGATCTCCTGGTAACCATTGTTGCGCTGTGCTTCGCGCATATACTGCTCGATGGTCTGGTAGATACTCCAGCCCGCCGGGTGCCAGAACACCATACCGGGCGCCTCTTCCTGGGTGTGGAAGAGATTCAGCTTCTTGGCGATTTTGCGGTGATCGCGCTTCTCCGCTTCGGCGATGCGGTTCAGGTATTGTTTCAGCTGCTTCTTATTGGCCCAGGCCGTTCCGTAGATTCGCTGCAACATCTCGTTGCTGGAATCTCCGCGCCAGTAGGCACCGGCCACCTTGGTCAGTTTGAAGGCTTTCAGCTTACCGGTACTGGGCACATGGGGGCCGCGACACAAATCACCCCAGACACCCTGGGTGTAGATGGAAATCTCTTCACCCTCAGGCAACTCTTCAATGATCTGAACCTTGTAGTTCTCGCCCATATTGCGAAATTGTTCTATCGCCTTCTCACGGCTCATCACAACCCGCTGGACAGGCAAATCAGCTTCAGCCAACTCTTCCATTCGCTTCTCGATTTTCTCGAGGTCTTCGGGCGTGAAATGATGCCCTGTGGCAAAGTCGTAGAAAAAGCCATCCTCGATCACCGGGCCTATCGTGACCTGCACGCCGGGATACAATTCCTGGGTTGCCATGGCCAACAGGTGGGCCGTGGAATGACGAATAATTTCCAAACCCGCATCATCGCGATCCGTGATGATCGCCAGCGCAGCATCGTGCTCAATCACATAAGAGGTGTCTACTTCCCTGCCATCCACCACGCCACCGAGGGCAGCCTTGGCAAGGCCGGCGCCAATATCTGCTGCGACATCGTATACGGATAGGGGGTTATCGAAAGTACGCTGGCTACCGTCAGGCAGTGTAATAACAGGCATGTGCTGTCCTTCTGTCAGTGGTGACCCCTACTAAAGGCCACATGAGTTGAATCAATCCGAAATCCACAGCGCTGCAAGTGGTGGCAAACCACGGGCCTGCAAGCTCAAATCGGGAGCGGCATAATGCCTGATTCAGCCTGAAATTGCCAGCGCGGGAGCGCCTAGCTCACGAATGCGAGTTGCTTGATTTCAGCGACCTGGTCGCGCAGGGCCGCGGCCTCCTCAAACTCCAGATTCTTGGCGTGCTCCTGCATTTGTGATTCGAGTTGCTTGAGTTTGCGCGACAGCGCCGCCGGGGTGAGCTTGACGATATCTTCTGCGTAGGCCGCCTTCGAATCGGCCACTTTCTGGGCCTTGGTTTTGCCCTTGGTCGGCATGCGCCTGGCACCTTCCATGATGTCCTGTACCGATTTCTCGACGCCCACGGGGACTATATTGTGCTCCTTGTTATGCGCCATCTGTTTCTCCCGGCGCCGGTCTGTTTCTGCCATCGCCCGCTCCATGGAGCCAGTCACTTTATCGGCGTACAGTATTGCCCGGCCATTGAGGTGCCGCGCGGCGCGACCCATAGTCTGTATCAGCGAGCGTTCAGAGCGCAGAAAGCCCTCTTTGTCGGCATCGAGAATCGCAACCAGCGACACCTCGGGCATATCCAGCCCCTCGCGCAACAAGTTAATACCGACCAGCACATCAAAAACGCCCAGGCGCAGATCGCGGATAATCTCCACCCGCTCCACGGTATCGATATCGGAGTGCAAATACCGCACGCGCACGTTGTGTTCGCTGAGATAATCCGTCAGGTCTTCGGCCATACGCTTGGTCAGCGTTGTTACCAGCACACGTTCACCGCGCTCCACGACCGTGTGAATCTCGCCCAGTAGATCATCCACTTGTGTGGTCGCCGGGCGCACCTCCACCGGGGGGTCAATAAGCCCGGTCGGGCGCACCACCTGCTCTACTGTGCGCCCCGATTTCTCTGCCTCGTAGGCGCCAGGGGTCGCCGACACAAACACCCGCTGTGCGACCAGTTGCTCCCATTCCTCAAAGCGTAATGGGCGGTTATCCAGCGCGGAAGGCAGGCGAAAACCGTACTCGACCAGCGTTTCCTTGCGCGAGCGATCGCCCTTATACATAGCGCCAATCTGCGGCACACTGACGTGGGATTCATCCACAATCACCAGCGCATTGTCCGGCAGGTATTCAAACAATGTCGGTGGCGGCGCGCCCGGTGGGCGACCGGAGAGGTAGCGGGAATAGTTTTCAATGCCCGTGCAGTAGCCCAGCTCACGGATCATCTCCATATCGTAGCGGGTGCGTTGCTCCAGACGCTGCGCCTCCACCAGTTTATCGTTTTCGCGCAACTGCTTGAGTCGGTCCGTCAGCTCTTCCTCGATTTTCACCACTGCATCGAGCAGCACTTCCCGCGGTGTGACGTAGTGACTCTTGGGGTAAATAGTGACTCGCGGGACCTTGCTCTCCACCACACCTGTCAACGGGTCGAACCAGCAAATATTGTCGATCTCTTCATCAAACAACTCTACCCGCACTGCGTCCCGCTCGGAGTCGGCGGGGAAAATATCAATCACATCACCGCGCACACGATAAGTACCGCGCCGGAAATCAACGTCGTTGCGCGTGTACTGCAAATCCGCCAACTGGCGCAGGATATCGCGTTGATTCACAATTTCACCGCGCGACAGGTGAATCAGCATTTTAAAATAGGACTTGGGGTCACCCAGGCCGTAGATGGCCGAGACCGTGGCCACGACAAGGCAATCGCTGCGCTCCATCAGGGCCTTGGTAGCAGACAGGCGCATCTGCTCAATGTGTTCATTCACCGAGGCGTCCTTCTCTATGAAGGTATCCGATGAGGGTACATAGGCTTCGGGCTGGTAGTAGTCGTAATAGGAAACGAAGTATTCCACCGCGTTGTGGGGGAAAAACTCCTTGAACTCGCCATACAATTGCGCCGCCAGCGTTTTGTTATGCGCCATCACGATGGTCGGGCGCTGCAACTGTTCCACCACATGCGCCATGGTGAACGTCTTACCCGAACCGGTAACGCCGAGCAGCGTCTGGGCCGCCAGCCCCGCATTTGCCCCTTCCACCAACTGGCGGATGGCCTCCGGCTGGTCTCCTGCTGGCTGGAAAGAGGACTCAACCTTAAAACGCTTGGACACTGAATCCTCCCTGTGAGTACAAAAATTAGCCGTTTATTATCATCTACATAGGATCGAAATGCAGCCTGTAATCACGGTAAGGATTAAATCCTTAAATAGCGGTTGACCGACGAGCGGTCCATCATTAATATACGCGACCTTCGGTTAACGCCATTCCGCCTTAGCTCAGTTGGTAGAGCAATTGACTGTTAATCAATGGGTCGCTGGTTCGAGCCCAGCAGGCGGAGCCATATCTAAAGGGCTGCAGAGATGCAGCCCTTTTTTTCGTCCTTTTTTTACCAACTCACACATAAACCACATCCATCTCCCCAACAAAAATGCGATACATCGCCGGTTCCTGCTGCGCCACACTTTTCGCCTGGATGTTATAAAAAACCGAAAAGCGTATTGCACAATGGGCAACTCGCTCACCCTGGATTAACAATGTAGTCCACTGGTTTGACGTTACGCCTTGTGTTTCGGCCTTTGCATAGTATCGTCTGCAAAAGGCCGTGAGCAGTAGGCACGCACGGGCAGGCGCAGAGGCAATCCCCATGAGTGTAGATTACAGAACCCGCAAGCCCGAAAACGTAACAGACGTGTGTATCAACACGTTCTTTACTACCACCTTCCCCGCCCTGCTCGAGGGCGCGGAGAAGTACCTGCAGCCCTGGCTGAGCGAGCGCGCGCCCGGCGACTGCAGCATCGACTGCGAGGGCAAACAGTGGCAACTCGGTATCACCGGTCACGCCATCGGCGTGCGCAGTGGTACAGCGGACTCGGGCCTGCTCGTCAAGCTGACGGCAGACGAGTTTTCCGGCCTGGTGAACGACCTTTATACACCCATGACGTTTTTCACCGGCGGTACCCTCAACATCCAGCGGGGCGACTTGTCCAACTTCCTGGATTGGTGGCTAGTGCTGCGCGCCATTATAGACAGGCGCCCCATTCACAGCGGCGCAATGGCGTTTGAGGCTCTTGACGGATCACCGCTGGACCTGTCGCAGTCTTTTTCTCTGGACAGCCCACTGCAGGACATGCGGCAATTCCTCCAAAGTGCGGGCTTCCTACATATACAGGGCGTATTCAGCGAGGAGGAGATGGCAGACGTTTCCACTGACATTGATCGCTACCGCGGCGACTATACAGAGGGTGACGGCAAGAGCTGGTGGGCAAGCACCGCCGATGGTGAACGGCTCGCCGTGCGACTACAGAGCTTCGACGAGCGCTCTGCCGCCACCGCAAGACTGCTTGAGGATCCGCGTTTTCAGTTGCTTGGAGATATTACCGGCGACAACCACAGCCACGCGGGACTGTCCGACAACGCCATTGAGGCGCTTATCAAACCGCTGCACGTAGTGAAAGGCATCTCTGACCTGCCCTGGCACAAGGACTGCAGCCTTGGCCGACACAGCTACGAGTGTTGCAGCCTTACCGTGGGTATTTCCGTCACTGGCGCGGATGCCCAATCAGGGCAGTTACGTGTGATCGCCGGCTCCCACCGTGCTCTGATGTGGCCCGCGCTGCTTGCGCAGCCGGAGGAATGGGGCCTGCCGATCATCGATCTGCCTACACGTACCGGAGATCTCACCCTGCACCTAAGCTGCACCCACCACATGGCGCAGGCGCCTTCCGAACGGGAGCGCCGCGTGATGTATACCAGCTTCCGGCTGCCCTCAGTGGCCATCGATTTGGACGATCCAGCACGCAGGCGGCTATACGAGGCACGTGAAGCGGCCTATCGCAACGTCTCCCAATAAGCACTCACAGGCCCACTGCCTTTGAGGAGGGGCACCACCGGGCTCATCGCCTGCAAACGTTGATCCATATCAGTCTTGGCCTATTTAAAAACAGTCAGACCTGTTTGTAATCTATACAACACTCTATTATTGCCCCTGCCCTACCAATAAGACACGAGAGCTTGCAGATACCGATGGCTAAAGCTGCGCGTACGCGGACGCATTGTCAAAAACGCTCACATCAATTGGCGACGAAACCTGAAGCCTGGCAACTATCGACTACAGGCAGAACCTGCCACCAAACCATCGACCAAACTATTAACGGGGATACCTGATCGTGACTAAACCCGCTGTAAATGGCCCCGCCGGGAAATGCCCGGCAGATTTTGACTTCTTTTCCCAGCAAACGCTTAACTGCCCCTACGAGTTCTACAAGGTGTTGCAGGAACAGGCACCCGTGTACCTGTTACCGGGCACCAACATTTTCATGGTGACGCGCTACTCGGACATCAAGAAAATTCTCAAGAACACGCAGACATTTTCCAACAACTTTACCGAGCAATTAAAGGGTCCCGAACCAGACCCAGAGGTAACAGCCATTTATGCCAGCGCCTGGCAGCCGGTGGACACCCTGATTACCGCCGACCCGCCACGGCATAGGACCTACCGCACACTGGTGAACAAGGTGTTCAATGCCTCTCGTGTAAACGCCATGGAAGACTACATGAGGACCATCGTGCACGAGCTGATTGACAATTTTATCGAGCGCGGCGAGTGCGATTTCATTCGCGAGTTCACCACACCACTGCCCGTGTACGTCATAGCTGATCAGCTCGGAGTGCCGCGTAGCGAGGTCAAGGATTTCAAAAACTGGTCGGATTCATTCGCTCGCCGCCTGTCCCAGATGGCAACCCCTGAAGAACAAGTAGAAGACGCCGAGAACATCGTCGCCTTTCAGTTCTACTTCGCTGAGATGTGTGACAGGCGCCGAAAAGACCCCAGAGATGACATGATCACCGATCTGGTCAACACCGAGATCGAGTGTCCTGACACAGGAGAAATGCGCGCGCTGAACATGGAAGAACTGCAGAGCCTGTTGCAGCAATTGATGGTTGCGGGCAACGAGACGACCACATCCGCCATTACCGGCGGCATGGTCAGCCTTATCCAGAATCCGCAGCAGATGCGCGACCTGCAGGAACACCCGGAGCTCATACCCAACGCGGTGGAAGAAATTCTGCGTATGGAAACCCCGAGTTCGGGTCTTTGGCGCGTGGTGAAAAAAGACGCCGAGATCGAGGGTGTGCACATCCCCCAAGGCTCGCTCTTGATGCTGCGCTACCACGCGGCAAACCGGGATAGGGACCTGTTTCAGCAACCCAACGATCTGGATATCGCCAGGGAGAATGCAAACGATCATATCGCCTTCGGCCAGGGCATTCACTTCTGCCCGGGAGCAATGCTGGCCCGCAAGGAGATGAACGTTGCCTTCTGTGCACTGTTATCCCGGTTAACCAACATGCAGGTTGACGAGGAAAAGTCAGACCTCAGTTACTGGCCTAACATCGTGCTACGCGGGATCAAGGAACTGCACCTGACGTTTAATAAGCGCTAGCCGTCTCGCAGTTACGCCGGTTCGACAGCACTCGCCCCGTCGTTGCAGGCCTGCGGGGCCCATGCGTTGCTAACACCCAATACTGAACCGAAAACAGTTTTCACCCGTACCCATTCCTGACAGAAATTCTTTAAACCGCCTATATAGGCAAGAATGATCTCGGGAGTCGATTGTGTCTCAAACCAATGCAGCACTATTCCTATTCTTTTGTAGCGACGAAGATATGAAAAACATAGCCGTTTTCGTCGAGTCATTGTCAAACCAGTGAGCAATCCTCCCTTCAGGCAGACGTCTTTTAACGCGGTCATCGTCGGTAACGGTGCCATAGGCTCTGCACTTGCTGAAAGCCTGTTGCAGCAAACACATTTGCAAAAACTCATCATCCTGCAGCGCTCCGGCTCTCTGACACCACGGGAGCCGCGCGAGAACAGGGTTACGTTTGACGCACAGCAGCCTGACTCCGTTGCCGAAGCGGCAGCGCTGGCCATGCAATCGGTTGATCGTGTACACCTCATGGTAAATACCGTAGGTATGTTACACAGCGCACAACAGCAGCCTGAAAAAAGCCTGAGGAAGCTGATGCCTGATGATTTGCAGCGCGCCTTCCAGATAAACGCCACGCTGCTGCCCATTCTGGCACAGGCATTTTCCAGGTTGCTACGGCATGAACAACCCGCCGTTTTCGCGTCGCTTTCTGCGCGTGTTGGCAGTATCGAGGACAACAGGCTCGGTGGCTGGTACAGCTATCGCGCCTCCAAGGCCGCCCACAACATGCTGTTGCGAACACTTGCACAGGAATGGCGCGCCACCCACCCGAACGTCACCGCCATCGCACTCCACCCGGGTACGGTGCAATCACCGCTTTCCTCACCTTTTATCTCGTCAGGCTACAAGCATCCGGTGCGCTCGCCATCGGAGTGTGCTCAATCACTGCTGCAGGTACTCGGAACATTAACAGCGCAATCTTCCGGCACATTCTACGATTGGCAGGGCAAGACTATTCCATGGTGAAGCTGCCTCGAGGAGACAGTAACGAGAAAAGTGTCGATATCAGTCTGCGAGGCCAGGCGATGCGCCGCGCCATGCAAACCGAGTNACCGAAGACCCTGACACCGTTTGAGTGGGAGCAATGGTATGCGAAACACGGCGTACCTGACGCCCACCGCAAGGTGCGAACGGCACAGAACCGGAAACCCTGGTGGCGTTGCAAGTGGCTCGGAACCGGCGGCAAAGAGACGTGAAGACACCGGAAAAAATTTCTGTGAACCGCCAGCTACTTAGCCGCGTAGATTAGTACAAGCCGCACAAAAAAAGAGTGCATTTATGAAAGTGTTTAGCCTGCGTCACCTCGACCGACATACCCTCAATCCATACACAGTGAGACCATAGTATGCAGTATCGCGCCCCTATCAATGATCTGAAATTTCTGCTTTTTGACGTGTTAGCAGCAGATGACTTGCAGCGACTGGACCGTTACGCTGAAGCCACGCCCGATGTCATGGTCGCAATCATGGAGGAGATGGGGAAGTTTGCCTCTGAAGTTCTTCAGCCCACCAACAAAGTGGGTGATGAGCAAGGGTGCACCTACGAGCCTGAAAAACACGAGGTCACCACACCACACGGATTCAAAGACGCTTATCAGCAGTTCGTTCAGTCGGGTTGGTCCGGACTTGATGCGCCCGTTCAATTCGGTGGCCAGGGTCTGCCTCACGTCCTGAAGTTTATCGTGGACGAAATGGTCTGCTCGACCAATATGTCCCTTGGAATGTATCCGGGGTTGAGCCACGGTGCGATCAGCGCGCTATACAGTCACGGCTCGCAGCAATTACAGGAAACGTATTTGCCGCCGCTGATCAGTGGCCAGTGGACTGGAACGATGTGCCTGACCGAGCCTCAGTGCGGCACAGACCTGGGGCTGATACGCACGCGCGCCACACCCGACGATGACGGCACCTACAGCGTCGAGGGCACCAAAATCTGGATCACTGGTGGCGAACATGATTTGTCCGACAATATCGTTCACCTGGTACTGGCAAAACTACCCGGCGCACCTGACACGACAAAAGGTATCTCGCTGTTTGTGGTCCCCAAGTTCCTCCCTGAGGGTGACGAGCGTAATGCGGTCTTTTGCGGTGGCCTTGAGCACAAGATGGGCATTAAAGGTTCAGCCACCTGTGTCATGAATTTTGAGGGCGCTCGCGGCTGGTTGGTGGGCGAGGAAAACGATGGCATGCGGGCCATGTTCACGATGATGAACGAAGCCAGGCTGATGGTCGGAATGCAGGGCCTGGGCCTCTCCGAAATGGCCTACCAGGAAAGCCTTGCTTTCGCGCAGGAGCGTCTGCAGAGCCGTTCGCCCGCTGGCGCAAAAAATGACAGCGGCCCCGCTGATCCAATTATCGTACATCCCGATGTGCGCAGAATGCTGATGCGACAGAAAGTACTGAACGAGGGTATGCGGGCGCTGGCGCTGTTTACCGGACTCCAGCTGGATCTATCCGTCGCTCACCCCAATGCCGATACCCGTCAGGATGCCGATGACCTTGTACAGCTACTCACTCCGGTTGTTAAAGCCTTTCTCACAGATGAGGGATCGAACAATGCCAATATTGGCTTGCAGGTACTCGGCGGAGCAGGCTTTACCACCGATTGGCCATTGGAGCAGCTGGTCCGTGACGGGCGCATAGCGCGTATCTATGAGGGAACCAATGGCATTCAGGCGATGGACCTTGTTGGCAGAAAGCTGGGGCTGGCAGGCGGACGTCTGATCAAGACGTTGTTTGGTCTGTTGCAGGGCTATCTCGAAAACAATCCCGATGCGGCACACAGCGAACAACTCAGGGAAAGCATGCAGGCGTTGCAGGACGCGACCGACTGGATCTACTCTAACGGCCCCCAGGACCCTGAGCAGGCTGCAGCTGCGGCAACACCGTACCTGCGCCTGATGGCCCTGACGGTGATCGCCTACCTGTGGTCCAAAATGGCTACCACCGCAGCACAAAAGATGGCAGCCGGCGACAGTTCTGCGTTACTGCAAAGCAAGGAAGTCTCGGCCCGGTATTTTTTTGAGAAACTGCTGCCTGAAACCCGGTGGCTTTTAGCCGATATCAAAAGCGGCAAGGAAAGCATGATGGCGTTATCGGGTGATCAGTGGGTCGCTTGATTGGAGCGCTAACCTGCCGGCCGGTGCCGCGCTCTGATGAAGGGTAAATACGCATAACGGGGGCCCCTTCCCACAAAGAAATGCCTGAGACCATCTGCACATGGCATACTGGGGCATTGCAGCGTCATTACGCTATAATCGCTGTGATCGGCCCAGAGCCGCTCGTCACCCGGCCGTTTGGAACGCTTGTTTAGCAGTTTAGTTGCCAACAGTGATTCTGATCAAGATATTCCGGCCCAAGTTGTCAGATACTCTTATAATGACACCTAAATAGGTTTTAACATTGGGAGCAGTAATCATGAAAACTGGATTCAGTTTGGCAGCTATCTGCCTTTCTTCATTTGTCGCTGCAGGAGCGCTCGCGGCAGTGTCTGAGGATCAAGCCAGCCGATTGGGCAAGGATCTGACGCCCGTGGGTGCCGAAATGTCGGGAAATGCCGACGGCAGTATTCCACCATGGGACCCCAATGGCATACCTGTACCCTCCAATTTCGTGGCCGGCTCGGACGACTACGTTAACCCCTTTGCCGATGAAAAGCCGCTATACACCATTGATGAGAGCAACTGGAAGGAATACGCAGAGTTCCTGACTGTGGGTACCCAGGCACTGTTTAAAAAATACGGAGCCGACGGTTTCAAGATTCATGTTTACCCGACTCACCGCGGCAGTATCCGGCCCGACTGGTATTACGCCAACTCTCAGAAAAATGCCACCGCAGCCACACTGGTGGAAGGCGGTCAGAAAATCGAAGGGAACCTGCCAGGCGTGCCGTTTCCGATCCCACAAACGGGGCTTGAGGTTCTCTGGAACCATATGATTCGTTATCAGGAAGACTCCAAACTGAATTACGATGTCTACTACGTCGCCAACAATGGCAAGCCTATATTGGCGACCAGAGGCTCCTCGGCGCAAATTTTCCCTATGTTCAAGAATCCCGACGAACCTGTCGGTGATAAGGTTTGGGGGAAATTGCGTATCAACTACGACGAACCGGCGCGACGCGCTGGTGAAATCCTGCTCGTGCACGAGCCCGCCGCAGACTACACCGAGGGTAAGGGTCGTAAAGCCTGGCAATACCTGGTCGGTCAGCGCCGGGTTCGTCTGGCACCCGCTGTCTCTTTCGACACCCCCAACCCCGGCGTGGCAGGTACTTCCACCTATGATGACGCGTATGTTTACAACGGCTCACCGGAGCGCTTCACCTGGACGCTGATAGGAAAGAAGGAGATGATTCTCCCGGCCTCCAACTACGACATGGTGTTTCAGGATAAGGTCGAGGACTTGTTGGGCGAGAAGTTTCTCAACCCTGAAAAAATCCGATGGGAAAAACGCCGTGTGTGGGTCGTGGATTCCAACCTGAAAGAAGGTAATCGGCATATCTATGGTCGGCGTACGTTCTACTTCGATGAAGATAACTGGACCGCTATTTCGGGCGAAATGTATGACGGGCGCGGTGATCTGTGGCGTGTGCAGTATGCCTATGTCATTAACCTGTATGACCGCAAAACGGAATTTTCGCTGGCCTATGGCTCTTATGATATAGCGCAGGACGTCTACAACCTCAGCGGCAAACCTATTCCCGGCACCTACACCAACAACATCGAACTGCCTGAGACGTACTTCTCCTCCAAAGGTATGGCGCGCGGTGGTGTTCGCTGATCTGACCTTGCCGGACTCGGCTCCTGAGAAAGTAAAGTCTCAGAACAGGGTCTCGCGGGACGTCAACGAGCCAACGACATAGGCGAGGTTCGCGGCGCCGATCAGGGCGGATGCATGAGCCTCTGCCTTCGCTTGGCGAGCGTCCAGGAGTGCAGTGTCTGCCGCTGTTGCCACATCGACTGTGCCGACGCCATTGCGGTAAGCCGCAAATGCAGCGTCGTATGTGATTGATGCTGCATCGACCAGCTCGGTGGCAGCGCGGTACGATTCAAGAGCCGTGCGCAGAGCGTTGCGCGCGGCAACAATGTCAGTCACCGCTGCGGTCTGTACCCGCTGAAACTCATCTGCGGCCATATCGGCCCGCGACTGGGCACTCCTGAGTTGCGCGTTGCGCAGGCCCGCGTCATACAGTGGCACTGTCACCCCCACAAACAAGCCGTTACCTGTACCCTGCTGGCCGATGGACGGTAGACCGGTGGCATCGAAGTCACCCGACCCCCAGGCGACATTACCACCGGCGTACACCTTGGGCAGATAATCTGCCTGCGCAGCCGCGACGCCGGCCTTGCTGGCCTCCATCGCCGCGTAACTTGCCGCAACATCCGGGCGCCGCGAAAGCGCCTGTCGGATAGTCTCTTCCAACGGCTTACTCAGTGATTGCGGAAGCTCGCGCCGCGTAGCGCTGACCGTATCGACCTGCAGCGCTGTATTCACCCCCACCACGGCAAGCAGGTTCTGATAGGCATCGCGCTCCGTACCCTCGGCCTGAACGCGACGTAACTCGGCCTGCGCCAAAGCCTGGCGGGCCTGAGCCGCCTCCACACTGGTAGCGAGGCCCTGGGCCTCACGCGCGGCGGCGGCATTGCGGATGGTCGTTGCATTGTGTACTGCCGTTTCGGCAAAGCCTCGGCGCTGAATGGCGGCGCCGTAAACGTAATACGCCTGCGATACATCGAAGATCAGCTTTTGATGCGATCCATTAAAGAGAACATTCGCCGCAATCGCCGCGTGTTTCGCAGCCGCCGCAAGCGCTTGACGCTGGCCGAAGTCAAAAAGTAACCACTGCAGTGCGAGAATCTGGGCCGTACCCTTTTCCGTCGTATCAAAGTTCACACTCTCGCCCATCACATCTGGCAGCGGCGTCGTCAACTCCTGGCGCCCACCAATCGCACTGGCGGTAAGAACAAGCAAATAGGTTGCCTCTACCATGCCGACGGCGAGTGCCGCTTGTCGCGCCCGCTGCCAGGCGACGCGGGTAGCCGGATTGGTCCGCTGCGCCAGGTCGATCAGTTCAGGCAGGCGGTAGACACGGCCTGGGTCGACCCAAGCTGACGGCGTGAGTTGCGCTCTTGTCGAATCCGCAGGGATGCCAAAATTGGCGACGCCGTCGTCCGATGTCGAATTCTCCTCACTCGCAAGACTCCACAGCCGCGCCTCCTCGTCGCCCCTGGGCGTCCACGGCTGATCGGGTGCAGCGGATGTCATATTCACCGCGTTGGAGGCGCAACCTACCATCGACAGCGCCAGTGCTGCTGTGCAGATGCAGCGCGACAATGCATTACAGCCCGTCATCCGGTGGCTCCCTGTAACTGTTTTAGTTGCTGTAGCTGGTGGAAAAAAGGATCTGCGGTAAACTCTGTGGCGTCATCTAAAGGCGCGGCCGAATCAGCGATGGAGCCGGACGTGACACCGGAAACTCCGGCCGATTCGCGGTACTTTTGTGCCAGCCAATCGAGCCGCGCTGCTGTCGCCTGTAGATCCTCATCCGCACTCAACCACAGCGCACGATTGAGCGCCTCGATCTCAGTTACCACGCCATAGAGCGCCGCTTCACGCTCAGGTGTAGGCCGCAGCTCACGCGGTTCAAAGGGCAACAGGCGCAGCGCCTCTTCGCTCTGGCCTGCGAGCAATTCAACGGCAGCGGCACGGCTCACCGCATTGGATCGAGTTGCTGGTGACAGCCTTGCAAGCCCGGCGAGCCCTGACAGGGCATCTGCGATACGTGTTCGGACCTCGCCCTCCACCGGCGCAGGCCAGATTCGCGTAAAAATCAGATAGACGACAAGATTGCCGAGCAAAATGCCAAAAATTCTGCCCTGCGCTGTATCCAGACTGACGCTGGGGCCAAAGCCCTGCAACACCGTCAACAGAAATGCGAGCGCAACCTGCACACCGGCATAGGAGATGCGTTCCGGACCTGTTGAAACCCATGCGCCACAAAGACAACCGATAAAAACGAGAGCCATCAATGCACCGATCCCATCGATATGCGGTACAACCCAGAAGATCGATGCGACACCCAGCGCCGCACCGACAAGACAACCGGCGATGCGCAGCGCCAGTTTATGCACGGTCTCGCCAGTAGTGCCCAACGCGGCGACATAGCAGGTGATCATCGCCGTATGTATGCCCTGCCAGTCAATCGCTGTATACACAAGAAAGCAGATTACCGCCGCCGCGGTGGTTTTCAACGCAAAGCGAATATAGGTGGGATTACTCAGTGCATCCGGGGCAATAAAGGGCGTCGCTGGTGCTGACACGAACTCGGGTTCGGGCGCTCCGGCGAGCACGCATAACGCCGCCCACGCCGCGCACTCCGCCGGGACGGCATCTGCCGGTAGATCCTCTGGTGCNGCGGGAGCCTCACCTGCACCCAGCGCGACATGGGCTGAACGAATCTGCGCCGCGAGCGCAGCGCGACGGGCTGGAGCAATGTCCTCGGGGAGCGCCGAAACCGCCAACATCAGCGCAAAACCAGCGCGCACATCCGCTGCAATCTGGCTTGCGTCTGCGCGCGATACCAGCCGCAGCACCCGCAGCGCTAATGTCTGCGCACCAAATGGTGCATTCCCTTCGCGCAGTAATTCCCGCAAATGTGCAGTGTCGCCCGTCTCCAGCGCATCTACAGCAGCGCCAAGTCGCGCCCGCAGCTTGTCGCGCAACAGTGTCACCGGGGAAAAGCCCAGCAGGAAATTGAAGCCAACCATCATCATCATGGGCAGCGCCCCCATGGCCCAGGCCTCTCGCAGCGCAAAGGTCGCGGCATCACCGAAAGGCGCCTTTACGATCAACGTCAGCACAAACGCGATGATTAACGCGGCCACGCCGCCATTTTCCCCGAGCTGAGTCGCCGCGCCGATGTAGAGCAATACACAGGAGGTGACAACGATCGGCGCCATGATGTGCATCGTCGATCCGCTCGTCAGGTTCACAATCCAGACAAGGAAGGCAACCAGCGCGGGCATCAATAACAGAAAACCTAACCCAGTGCCGATATTGAGCACCGCGTCGGGCTTCATCAGATAAATGACCAGATAGCAGCTGATCGCTACCTCGGGCACGTCGAACCGCATACCAGCACCCGTTACCAGAGCGCACAGCAAAGCGACTCGCCAGGTCATACCGACCCGACCAGGGACCGGCCGCAGATCATCCACTAACTGATGCCATAGTGACGGCGGCGCGGCGCCGGGATCAGCCCGGAGCGTTGTTGTCACAAGCTTCATCACGCCGCACCACCGCAACTGCGGATGCGCCAAGGCGCATCAGTGGCGCGGGTGGGTCGTCGAGTTTGATCCGCACCGGGAAGCGCTGAACAATGCGCACCCAGTTGAGCGACTTAGGAACATAGGGGACACCGCGAGGCAGATTGATAAAACTCTCCGACATCACACCCCAACCGACGCTCTCGACCCTGCCGGTCACGGGGTGAGAGCGATCCGCCAACACATAGACCGTCGCGCAATCGCCGATAGCGATATCCGTAAGCTGTGTCTCGGGGAACGTTGCAGAGGCATACCAGTGTTCAGTGTCGATCAAGGTGAACAACGACTGTCCGGGTGCGACGATTTCGCCGGTAGAAACCGTCAATCCCACCACCAAGCCATCATGAGGCGCACGCACTTGAGTCGCCGCCAATTCTCGCTCGGCGATGGCCAGCGCTGCCTTTCGCGCTTCTACCAGTGCCTCCGATGCATCGAGCGTAGTGACCAGCGCACTGGCGGCATCGGCCTGACGCAACGCCTGATCGAGACTGGACTGGGCGTCATCCCGAGCAGTACGGGCATCGTCAACCTGCTGTGCGGTAACATAACCCTGCGGTGCCAGCGGCAGAAGCCGCGCCAGTGTTGCCTGTGCCAGCGTAAGATTGGTGCGGGCGCGCTGAACCTGCTCCGTCGCAATAGCCGCGTTCGACTGCTCCGCTCGAATTGCCCGGCGCTGCGCATCCCGCGCCGCCTCGGCGAGGCGCAAATCGGCGGTCACCTGCGCCACGGCCAGTTCGTAGGGCTCTGGATCCAGCGCAAACAGCAAATCACCCTTGGCAACGCGCTGATTGTCCGCCACAGCGATGGACACTACACGCCCGGCGATGGTGGCAGCGACATTCACCACGCTCGCCGTGAGCACCGCATCTTCTGACATCGGATTGCTTGCCGCACGCTGGGCGTACCACCACCCTGACAGTACAGCACCACTGACAACTACTACCGCAATGATGATACCGACAGCGGTGTATTTTCGCGCATAGGCTGAACGGGCCATACGCTAGCGTCCAAATACGATTGCTGCAGCAGCAAACGCTATCAGAAAGGCGAGAGAAATATAAACAAGTGTTCGCAGCGGTATGCCGTCGTCAACACCCAAGCGGATCAGTAGCGCCCGAACAAGCACCGAGCCCAGCACGCCCAGTGCGGCGCAGAGCAACCAGGAGGGAAAATACGCACCGTAAAATGGCAGCGACGGACTCGCTGCATACCCACAGCCTTGAAGCCCGCACAATACTGTAGCAAGGAGAGTAACCCGCCGCACAGCTATACCTTGGGAGTTACTGTGCCGCGTGCATTTCTAACGACAGCAGCGGCGTCATTAACCCAACAATGAAAAGCAGAGCGCGCAGCCGCGGATGACATTGCCTGCAGCGGAGACAGATCCATCTGCCGTGCAAGCGCTCGCGATAAGCTGGCCCTTGCAGCCGCATCGCAGTAGCCGAGCGAAGTACACATTACAATCTCCTTACTGTCCCGACATCGGCATCCTCACCGATTCAGCGCACAAAATCTGAGCATGATTAAAGAACGACACAGTGGTCTGTGCTTTTTGTTCTCGATCAGCGCACGCGATTGTAGCTGATACAGTATCGAACGAAAATACCCAGGAGCACTTCACGCAACTTTGCGACAAGTCATTGAAGTGGCCAGACGTCCATAGACGATTTATTCAGACACCTCTATGCGAAATTTTTTCTACTAATCGAAACAGTTAAGCCAATCCAGCCACAAAACATTATCGATATGTCCTATAATTTTCCTGCCATTAGAGCATGTCTCCAAACATTGCGTTTCAGTTTGGAAGAAAACATGCACAGCGAATAATTAGCATGGCAGTGTGTAATTACTAAATTTCGATATGCGCAACAGGCAGCAAAATACTATAAAAAATGTATGTTGCCTCGCGCTATCGTGTTCGACCACTGGTATAGCAAGGGAGCTTGCTGAACCGTCGCAGAAAAATGCATGGGTAGTACGGGGGCGTCATAGCGTGCAAATTAATAGGGTTGTCATCATTTCACTTCTTCTGTGCTTGCCTATAGGCGCTTGGGGCGTGATCGCTCCCGAGCAAATGGCAGCAAACGTCCTGGGGCTTACAAGTTACTTCATGGTGGGGGCAAGCTGGTGGTGGCTGTTGCTGTGCACAGGCTTTGTCATTCTTGCGGGGTTTCTCGCGTTCGGGCCGTACGGCTCTATCCGCCTCGGCAGGGATGACGAGCAACCGGAGTTTTCCTTCACCTCGTGGATTGCCATGCTGTTTGCTGGCGGTATGGGTGCAGGGCTGTTGTTTTGGGGGGTTGCGGAACCCGTCACACATTTTGACAACCCACCAACGGGTGCAGGCGGCACGGCTGAAGCGGCAAGACAGGCACTGGTGATAACCAACCTCCACTGGGGCTTGCACGCCTGGTCCATTTACGGAGTCTGTGCACTGGTGATCGCCTATTTTACTTTCCGACTGGAGAAGGCACCGCTGATTTCAACGCCTTTGCGCAGCCTGTTTTCCGGACGTTCAGCCGATGTCGCAGCAACCACAGCAGATGTACTGGGTGTGGTCGCGGTAGTGTTCGGCCTCGCCGGCTCCCTTGCTATGGGCACGCTACAGGTCCGCTCCGGTCTAACGGCTCTGTTTGATGTCCCTGTGGTGAATTCTGTTTCGCTCATGGTTCTGGCCGTACTGTTTGCGATGTATATGATCTCCACCCTGACAGGTGTCGAGAAAGGCATGAAACTGCTGTCAGACATCAATATGGTGCTAGGCCTGGCACTGATGGCATTTATCCTGATTTTCGGGCCAACCGCGTTCATCATGGAGACATTTGTCACCACGTTCGGCGCCTATGTTTCGCAGTTTGTCGAAATGTCATTTCGCCTGTTTCCTTTTGAAAACCTCACCCAGTGGTCGGCAAACTGGACACTCACCTACCTTATCTGGTGGCTCGCATGGGGGCCGTTCGTAGGCGTGTTTATCGCACGAATTTCGCGTGGCCGCACCATTCGAGAATTTTGTATGGGTGTTATCCTGATTCCCACGAGCTTTTCCATATTGTGGTTTTCGGTATTTGGCGGAGCCGGTATTTACGTTGAAATGTACGGCCCGGGAGGACTGTCTTCCATCATCACACAGGATGTAGCTGCCGCACTTTTTTCCTTTCTGGACTACTTCCCATTTGCTTCAGTACTCAGTATTGGCGCGCTGTTACTTATCGTGATTTTTCTGGTCACATCTGCTGACAGCGGCACCTTCGTACTCTCGATGATGACAACGGAGGGCAACCTCAACCCGCCGGCCAGCTCGAAAATTGTCTGGGGCACTATTGTTGCCGTGATCACTGCGGCAACACTTCTGGCCGGTTCGGTGGATGTCGCGCGCGCCATGTCAACGCTTGGCGCCATTCCGTTCTCTGCAATCCTTATTCTGCAGATCGTCAGCTTCCTGCGGCGACTGCGGCATGACCCATCGCGCAACCGACCCGTTACGAATACCAACGTGGTTAACGAGGTGGCGCTATGAGGCTTATTGTTACGCTGCTGCTTTTCGTATCTCTGGCGGGCTGTACTGAACCCCCTTTTCGCGTTGGCTCCAAGGATCAAACTGAAAGTCGCATTTTGGCGGAAATGTTTGCACTCCTGCTGGAAGAACACGGTATCGAGGTCAAGCGTATAACCGGCCTTGGGTCAACCGAAACGGTGTTTCAGGCACTCAATGATGACGACATCGATTTGTACCCCGAATACACCGGCACGGCGCTGGCGTTGATGGGCGCACCGCGCACCGGTGACGCAGACCAGACGTACTCTGTTGTATCCGATGCGCTGGCCAGAAACGGCCTGGTGTTACTGGATCGGCTTGGCTTTGAATCTGGCTATGTGGTGCTGACTCGTCCGGCCGTGGCCTCGTCCAACAGGCTTAGCGCCATTGCCGATCTTACCCGGGTCGACAACCAGCTGCGACTGGGAGTTACGCAGTCTTTTGCCGAACGACCACGCGATGGGCTCGAGCCGTTTCTTGACCGCTTTGGCCTGGCGTTTGATGACATCGTGGTGTTTGCCAATGTCGATCGCGAAGGCCTCTATGATGCACTGATCGAAAAGCGTGTTGATGTGATTGTAGGGCTCACCACCGACCCCGAAATTGCTGACTATGAGCTATTACAGCTACAAGACAAGACGGGCGTTTTCCCCGACTATGATGCAGCGCCATTGACATCGCGCATCGCACTCGAACGCCATCCGGACGTTGCGGAAGTACTGTCCCTGCTGGCGGACAAAATTGATAATGCGATGATGCGCAAACTGAATGCAGCCGTTCGCCTTGATGGCCGTCCGGCCAACCGCGTCGCACGTCAGGCACTATACGATCTCGGTCTTGTTGACGAACCACCGCGGGAGCGTGCCCCAGTATTGGCGATTGCCGTTGCACCTGAAGCAATGGGTACGGATGTATCGATTACCACGCTACGCGCAGTGCGCAAGGCAATGCGTGGCCGCGATGTCGACCTCACGGCCTTTGACGTACCGCTGGAAGGAATTGCCAGCGGCGAGGCCCGCCTGGCACTCGCACCGGCGGTTGCCGCCTTCATCATGAAAGACGACACACTGGTAAGGGATGATCGCGTCGAGGCGGTTGCCGCCGTCGGCTCGACCTTTCTGCATGCATTGGCGCTGAGCAGTGCACCTGTCGAACCGATCAATGCACGCACTATTGCCTCCGGCCCAGTGGGGTCTTCCTCGCACAAGTTGGCGCTGGTTATTGCCGCATCCGCCGGTTCTCCCGTGAATGTTGTGGCGCTGCAAGACGATGGCGCGCAAACTGCCGCGGCGGCACTGCGCGACGGCAAAGCAGACGTGGCATTGGTATTTGCCGCACCGGGGCGACAGGACCTGGTAGATGTATTCTTACAGAACGACGATATCACCTTGGTGAAATCTGACGGCTGGTGGCAAAGTGCCTCGCGCCTTGCCCTTCCGGTTATGCGCGAGGCGCAGATTAACGCCGACATCTATCGCGGTGTTGACCAAGCCGTTGCCACCCTGTCGACGCAGCTGATCCTGTTTGGCCCCGCCCTGCCCGACCGCTTTGTTATCGGCCTTCAAGGGCCGGGATCACTGTTCGGCGAACTGCGACCGCTGCAAGATAAAAGCGTCGAGGCGATTAACCTCAACCTTGGCCGTCACGCTGCCGTTGATCCTCATTTACGCCGCGCCGCAGCGCTGGCGCCACACGTCAATATTCGCGACGACAGGATGAACCCCTATCCGGAGCGCGCAGTCTTGATGGTGGTAATTCTGGCATTTCTGGTATGGGCCGGATGGCTGCTAGTGCGTCCGGAAAAAACAGGCCACAGCTCATAATCGGCAGTGGCCTGCCAATCTGGTTAGTAATGCACTGCCGCCGTGGGTGGAGCTGCGTTTATGAATGCATGTCAGATGTTGATGCCGATAGTGCAGAAGTCTGATGACAAAGACAACATGTAACCTTTTGGACTTTGGGACAGATCAACAACCCGGCTTGGACAGACAATCTTTCACATCTAAAAAGCGGTATCAGCTTTTGCTCTGCCCCAAATTACGCGCTATACCGCTACCATTGCCAGACCTAATCCACGCTGTTATGGAGTGGCGCAAGCTGGGTGTGTCTGCACAACAAGATGTCCGCTGCCATTAGCTTTCTCCTTGTCCTTGCCAGCACTGTACGCAACAAGTAACATCGCCCGACCACAAAGACTCAATAGACAACGCAATCTCCAATCGTGAAATTTTTTGTTGCCATTTTTTTCGCTCTCCAGATGCTTATCAACTGCACGCTGGCGTTTGCGCACATGGCAAGTGATATGCATGATCCACACGATGCAGCACAGACAAGCACAGCTTCAGATCTCTTTGAGCAATCAGCGGGCAGCGACTCAGACCTCGACGACAACACCCACTGTCACCTCTGCGCAATAGCACTGAATACCTCTTTCGCGAGTGCGCCAATCGCACGGCACTTCGCGACAACACCCTTCGCACAGCAGCGCGCGAATAGCGGCACCTCACCTCCCGTACGCCCACCTAACGCCTGAACTCCCCCACCACTAACACTTTTAGTTTTTAGTCGGTGCGCTCCCCTGCGCGTCGGCTGCGGGAGTAATCATGTATTTATCCAAACGACAGGTACGGCTGATGCTATCTGGCCGGATCGCAACAATCGGGGCTGGCCTCGTGTTGACTCTGGCTGTCAGTCAAGGTGTTTCAGCACAGACAAGTATTGGCCTGGCCCGGGCGCTGCAGTTGTCCCTTGCCAACAATCAGGAGCTGCAGCTCTACCCCTATCAACGCAACAGTTCCGAAGCGCTGCTATTGCAGGCGGGGCTGAGGCCCACGCCACGGGCTGAGCTGGTGGTAGAAAATGCGTTGGGCAGTGGCGATTACAGCGGCTTTGACGCCAGTGAAACCACGCTGGCTCTGAGTCAGGTGATTGAACTGGGAGAGAAGCGCGAGCAACGTATATCGGTGGCTCAGGCCAGGCAGGATCTGCTCTCCACAGAGTATGAATTGAGCCGGCTCGATGTACTGGCTGAAACCAGTCGGCGCTACTACCAGATGCTCGCAGTCCAGGCGCAAGCACAGATCAATGCCAAGCGGCTTGCCCAGGACCTAAAAGCCCTTGAGATCACCCGCAACCGCAACCGTGCCGGGGCGACAGCTGCCGCCGATGTCTCCAAACTTGAATTGAGAGTGGCTCGCAGTCGCGCCACCGCACAGAGTTTAGACAACGCGCAATTACTCGCCGCCAGGCGGCTCGCAGCGATGTGGCAGGGAGAACCGGATTTTGAGCGGGTTGAGGGCGATCTTTCCGCTATGCCGGCGCTACCCAGTCTTCAGGCCCTGCGCACCGCCATCCAACGCTCTTCCAGCCTGGAACGTCAGTTTGCGCTGCTGCGCCTGGCGGATGCCAGCGTGGGATTGGCGCAGGCTAACGGCAAAAACGACCTGACACTGGGACTGGGTCTGCGACACCTTGAAGCCAGCAATGATCAGGCACTGGTCTTTTTCGTTTCCACGCCCCTCAGTTTCAGCAACCCCAATGAGGGGCGCATCAGGGCAGCCAGAGCAGACCACTTGCGCGGCACCAGAGAGGCCGAGTTACTGACACAAACTCTGGAGTTGGAATTGCTGCAGCTCTACCAACAACTGCAGAACCACCGCGATCAGGCATTACAGGTGAGAGACGAACTGCTCCCCCGGTCGCGCAAGCTCATTGACGATATCCAGCAAGGCTATCAGCTGGGCCAGTACTCTGCCCTGCAATGGGTCGACGCACAGGAGGAACGCTTTGTGCTGGAGCGCGAGCTCATCGATCTCTACACCACTATTTACCTGCTACTACTAGAGCTTGAACGCATTACTGGCGAGCCTCTACAAGGCGTCATTGAAGGAGATATTTCATGACTATTCGTACCCTATTGATATGTACCGCTCTCTATCTGACTTTCAATGCCAGTGCCGTTCTCGCCAGTGCAGATGACAGCGAACACACTGAAGCACCGAAAGGCCCTCACGGAGGCACACTGCTCAGCGACGCCCGCGGCCTCACGCTGGAAGTCACCATATTCAACCGGGGCATCCCACCCGAAATGCGCATATTTGCCTATCGGGATGGCGAACCTCTTTCGCCGTCTGAACTTGACGTGAACGTCCGAC
Organism: Halioglobus japonicus; assembly: GCA_902705825.1. Classification (GTDB taxonomy): domain Bacteria; phylum Pseudomonadota; class Gammaproteobacteria; order Pseudomonadales; family Halieaceae; genus Marimicrobium. Next base: position 162,948 of record CACSIL010000052.1, read on the forward strand.
TGAACCGTCTCGGTGGCGAAGTAACTCAACTGACATTTGCGCCCGAAGACGATTATCTGGTCAGTGGTGAAATGGTCCCGGAACCTCACTCGTTTGAAGTCTCAGTCATTGCCCGCTCAGCGGGATTGGATTACCAATGGCAGTACGACAACCCCGAAGGGCGTACACAGATCAACGAACGCGAGCAACAATTAGCAGAACTGACAACCGAGCGCGCAGGCCCGATGACTCTGGTATTTACCGACACCCTGTTCGGCGTTATCGCCGCAGTAGCGGATCAGGTGTATCGCGTAAACGCGCCTTACCCGGGAATGGTTGTGTCTGTGTATGTCAACGTGGGAGACAGGGTCAAAGAGGGTCAGAAAGTGGCCACCCTGCGCAATACACAGACCTTGCAGAATTACGATGTAACCAGCCCCGCAAACGGCGAGGTGACGGCCAGATCTGTCAATACCGGTGATCGTGCCGATGATGGCGCACTGGTTGAGATCACCGACCTTTCCCAGGTCTGGGTCGAACTCTCCGCTTTCCCGGAGGATATTGAAAAGCTCGCGACAGGCCAGGCCGTAACCGCATACGATCTACACCACCACGAGGTGGCGCACAGCACCATCAGCTACATCGCCCCGAGTATGACCGGCGGCCATATTGCAAGAGCGAGGGCAACCATTCCCAACCCTGAGGGACATTGGCGTCCGGGCATGCACCTCAAGGCTGATGTTGAAACAGGCAGGCGCAATGTACCTCTGGCAATACGCAACAGTGCACTGCAAACCATTGCAGAGCAGCCCGTGGTGTTCGCCCGCTATGGCAACACATTCGAAGTACGCATGCTCGAACTGGGTGACAGTACCGAAGAGTTCTCGGAGGTATTGAGCGGGCTACAGCCCGATACGGAATACGTCACCAACAACAGCTTTGTGCTAAAAGCCGACATTCTCAAAGGTGGTGTCAGCCACGATCACTAGGAGATCGCAATGATCGATAAAATTATCAGTGCCTCAGTACGCAGGCGCTGGCTGACGCTGTTCGCCACCTTACTGCTGGTAGGTCTGGGCATTTATAACGGTAGCAAGTTGCCGATTGATGCCGTGCCCGATATCACCAACGTACAGGTACAGATTAACACCGAGGCGGAGGGCTACTCGCCACTGGAGGTTGAACAGCGCGTCACCTATGTGGTGGAAAACGCGATGGCGGGTATACCTCTACTGGACTACACGCGCTCACTGTCTCGCTATGGATTGTCACAAGTCACTGTGATTTTCCAGGAAGGCACCGACATCTATTGGGCCAGACAACAAGTCGCCGAACGACTCCAGGGTATTCGCAGCGAACTGCCTCCAGGGATGGAGCCCAGCCCTGGCCCCATTGCCAGCGGCCTGGGCGAAATATTCATCTATGCTGTCAGGGCTAAACCCGGTGCAGTTAAACCCGACGGCTCTGCGTACTCGATAGAAGATCTTCGCACTATTCAGGACTGGATAATCCGCCCGCAGCTAGTAACAACACCCGGTGTAACCGAGATCAACAGCGTGGGCGGATTTGAGCGCGAGTATCAGGTCGCGCCCGACCCACTGAAATTGCTGGCTTTCAAAATCACCGTGGAGGATGTCATCAAGGCGCTGCAAAGCAACAACCAGAATGCCGGTGCCGGTTATATTGAACGGCGCGGAGAGCAGTGGTTGATTCGCTCCAACGGACAACTGAGCGATCTTGAAGAGATCGGCCAGGTAGTTGTTGCCAAGCGCGATGACGCCCCTGTAAGGGTTTCCGATGTGGCCGAAGTCAGCTACGGCAAGCAGCTGCGCACCGGCTCGGCAACGCTCAATAGCGAGGAAACCGTTCTGGGCACAGCGTTTATGTTGCTGGGAGAAAACAGCCGCACCGTATCGAAAGCCATTGGCGCTGCTCTGGTGCGGGTTAATCTCAGCCTACCTGAGGGTGTCGAGGCTGTCGCGCTTTACGATCGCACCTCGTTGGTGGACAAAACCATCGCCACCGTCAGGACAAACCTGTTCGAGGGTGCGGTACTGGTTATTGCGGTAATGTTCCTGCTACTGGGCAACATTCGTGCGGCATTCATCGCCGCACTCGTCATCCCCTTGTCCATGCTGTTTGCCATTACCGGCATGGCGGCCAACCGAGTGTCGGGCAACCTGATGAGTCTGGGTGCAATCGATTTCGGCCTGATAGTGGACGGCGCAGTGATAGTCGTTGAGAACGCCCTCCGCCGCCTGGGCTCGGCGCAACAAAAACTCGGCAGGCTGCTAACGCTTGAGGAGCGGCTGCGCGAGGTCACCGCGAGTACTCGCGAGGTTGTGCGACCCGCTGTATTCGGTGTCTTTATTATCATGCTGGTCTACCTGCCGCTGTTCGCGCTCACTGGCGTAGAAGGAAAAATGTTTCAGCCAATGGCCTTTACCGTAATCGCCGCGCTGGCTGGCTCCCTGATTTTTTCGGTTACTTTCGTGCCCGCCGCTATCGCAGTTCTGGTAAGGGGAAACATCAATGAACGTGAGAACCCCTTGATGCGCTTTGCTCAGCGTCTATATCGGCCACTACTGGCATATGCGCAAAAATACTCTGCGCTGGTGATCGCTTGCGCCGTGTTATTAGTGGTCGCTGCGGGTGTGCAATCAACCCGCATGGGCAGCGAATTTCTACCGCAGCTGGATGAGCATGATATTGCCATGCATGCACTGCGAATCCCGGGAACAGGCATGGAGCAATCCACGCGGATGCAAATGCAACTGGAATCCAGGCTGCGCGAGTTTTCTGAGGTAGAACGGGTCTTTTCCAAAATCGGCACGCCAGAAATTGCGACAGACCCGATGCCCCCCAATATGGCTGACACCTTCCTGATTCTGAAACCACGGCAGCAATGGCCCAACCCATCAATGCCCAAGTCGCAACTGCTGGCGGAACTGCGGGAGGCTGTGGAAAGCGTTCCCGGTAATAACTATGAGTTTACCCAGCCGATTGAGATGCGTTTCAACGAACTGATTGCAGGTGTGAGGTCTGATGTCGCTATTCGTATTTACGGCGACGATATGGCGACCCTGGCAAACGTCGGCGAACAGGCCCAACAGTTACTGACTCAGATCAGCGGCAGCAAGGATGTACGTGTCGAACAGACAACCGGCCTGCCCGTGGTAAACATAGACCCCAAACGCGATCACATGGCGCTCCTCGGTCTTAATGTGTCTGACGTACAACAGGCCCTGCAAGCGGCGATCAGCGGTGTACAGACAGGACTTATCTATGAGGGCGACAGGCGTTTCCGCCTGGTGGTACGGCTCGATGAGAAGCTGCGTCGTTCACCCGAGTCCCTTGCCTCCCTGCCCATAATCATTCCCGACAGTACCAACCCTGAACTGGCATATGTGCCACTGGGTGAAATCGCCGACATCACCGTGACCGAGGGGCCCAATCAGATAAATCGTCGCAGCGGCAAACGCAATGTCGTCGTTACCGCCAACGTGGAAGACCGCGATCTGGGCAGTTTCATTGGAGAGACGCAGAACCTGATGGACGCGCGACTGGACATGCCCAGTGGCTACTGGCTGGAGTATGGCGGCACATTCGAGCAACTGCAGTCCGCATCGCAGCGCCTGTCTATTGTGGTGCCGCTAACACTGCTGTTGATACTGGGCCTACTGTTCGGCGCTTTTAACTCAGTGCGCGACGCCCTGATAATATTCACCGGGATACCACTGGCCCTTACTGGCGGGATACTGGCGCTGACGTTGAGAGGAATGCCGCTATCTATCTCGGCAATGGTGGGGTTTATTGCCCTGTCCGGAGTAGCAGTGCTCAACGGCGTGGTCATGCTGACGTTCATCGGTGAGTTACGCAGGCAGGGGGTACCGCTTGCCGAGGCAATTGAACAGGGAGCCAGGCAGCGTCTCAGACCGGTGCTCATGACCGCTCTGGTGGCGAGCCTGGGCTTTCTGCCTATGGCGCTCAATACCGGCACAGGCGCTGAAGTGCAGCGTCCTCTGGCGACGGTAGTAGTCGGAGGAATCGTATCCTCTACGCTGCTCACACTGGTCGTGCTTCCGGCTCTTTACCGCCTGGCTTACCGTCTGCGACCGGATAACCGCTAGCGCACGGGTAAACAGATACTCAAAGTGGACAGCGCCCAAATCGGAGCCTTCGACTGTTTCTTTGTCATCTGGGGTGGTATTTAGCGTGCTTCTCCAGGTAATGAGCTGCAGGAATCCAGCTCCTTGCTCTTAGTTGCCAGGATGAGCAATAAATAAGTACCTGTAATCATCTGCCATTTTTCCGGCGAGTTCGATGCCCCCACTTAATGACAGGTGGCCATAATCAATAAAGGCCAGCTTTCCGTCTTCTGTAAAAATTCTGCACGATCCGGGACACTGGTATTGCTGATAGTCGATAAAAGGTGCGAGTGGCTCTACAGCGCTTTTGAGCAAGCGGTTTCCCTCCCTCTCGGAACTCACGATATGATTATTCGCGTAGGCTTCCATGCCGCTTATTGATGATTCTCCGGAATCCACGATCAGACTTGGTACGCTGCTCACGAAGCGGATTCCCGAGCCAACAACGATGACCTTTTCCGTTTTTGAGTACAAATATTGTATAGCCTGTTTCAGTAGAGGAAGCTCGTCATAGCTCCACGACGAAGACAGGATGACGCCATCGATTCGATCATCGGGCAGGAAATCCGAGAGAATAAAATCTACCAGACGCTCACATGTCTCGTACTGGCCTACCCCCCCAAATGGGCTGCAAGCCTCTGCCGTGGCCTGCAGGAAATTAACATCCGGATAAGCCGTTGACAAAATACTGTAGGTATCAGCGGCAAAGCTATCACCCAGTATCAGGTAATTTTGGCCTTGTGGTTCCTTGTTCAGACAAGTCGACTGATTAAACTCGGAGAAGGATTGTGTCTTCATCAAAAAGCACTCTCCAACGCGCGTCACCGCATTTCGTTCTCTCCACATCTCGTCCGCACTTGGAATAGCGCTTATCGCCTCTGGCAAACGAAAACGCCAACCTTTCGTGTAGATGGCCTGCCCCGAAACCAAAAATATCAACAAGGCAGCTACGATAATGGGGGTAAATCCTCTCGCAGACCGGGTGCTACCGCTGCGTGAATTTGATCGAAGTGGTGTCTCAATGTATCGGTACATCAGCGCAGCGAGAACGAAAAAGGAAAGTAGCAGACCACCCTTCTCCAGATAATCCAGCTCTGTCCCAAACTGATACTTGAAGAAGACAATGACAGGCCAGTGAACCAGGTACAGAGAGTAGGAAATTGCTCCCGTATAAACCATAAGCTTATTGGTTAGTAGCTTGCCCGCAACGTTATCGTTCGCAGCGTAGATGATCAGTGCTGTGGCAATACAGGGTATTAAAGACAGGAACCCCGGCATGGGCGTCGTATCGTCAAAATTGAGGAAAGAGAGTACTAGAATGAATAAACCCAGCAGCAAAAATAGCCCGGAGAAAAAGCGTTTCTGCGCCAGCGCGCTGGGAAATCTGACAACCATGGCCCCGATGCAGAATTCAAATATTCTAAATGGCGTCAGAAAAAATGCGGCTCCCGGGTCTGCACCTTGTACTGCTTGGGCCAGCAACAAAGACAGAATGGCTACTATAAAAATCGCCGGCCAGAATACAGAGTGCTTTCTGGCGCTGTAAAAAATCGCCAGAAAGGCGGGCCAGACAATATAAAATTGTTCTTCAACAGCGAGTGACCAGGTATGTAATAACGGTTTCAGGTGAGCCGCAGAATCAAAATAGCCCAGTTCGCTCCAGAACAAAAAATTGGATAATGAAAAAACGGAGAGGAGCGCTACGATAGCCAACCTGAAAGAGTGGTCTGGCGGGAACAGCAAAAAACTCAAAAGCAGCGTGAAGATCAGCGTAGCAAATAAGGCGGGCAGTAAACGCCGGGCTCTTCTGGCATAGAATTTTCTAAAACTGAACTGCCGTTTTCCAAGATCTGACAGGATGTTCCTGGAAATCAAATAACCGGAGATAACAAAAAATACGTCAACCCCAAGAAACCCTCCCGGAATAAATGAAAAATCCAGATGGAACAGAATAACGGATAGAACGGCTAGCGCCCGTAAGCCTTCTATATCCTTTCGTTTTACCGATTGTTGCACTGCGGGGTTTCCTAAAATTACCAGACAGTCTAACCAAGCGCGCCTGGCTACCCCTTCTGTAAATTGACAGAGCTATCGCCCCGGGCTGGTCGCGGGCAATTTCATCTGAGGTCTGCGAACTTGCTGGGCTGGTTGGCTGATATTACATCATTTTGACAGCATCACCGACGGTGCAGTGTTACCTGTGCCAAATGTTGTGATGCATACCTCATTAACGCTGGGAGATGCATCGACCTGCCTAATTTGGGTACCCCCACTCCCTTCCACTGTCTGCCAATTAGCCTATCTTCACACCTAGAGTGAAAGTCTGAGACTAATGGACCACTCAGGGGTAGCTGTCCGACAGTATCATCCGGCACAGCTAAACAGGGCGTAGTGAGGACGACGTGATGACAAAAGAAAACAATGCTGTAGAAATAGTGATTCCGGAAGAGGCCTATAAACAAAATACCGTCTACCGACCCTGGAGTGACATAAAGGCCGGCATCAGCACGGCAAAGGCCTACACAGCGCCGACACAATTGGATAACCGCAGGAGCCCGGCAAGACCCGCCCACTGATACTGCCAAATTCCGCTAACATTGGGCTCCCTCTCAGACACCGCTTGAGAAGCTTCTACAGAACGCACTTTCAGCCTCATCAGATGTAAGGTTTTTCGCTCTCAATGTGAGATTCGACGCATTTTGAGTACCACTCTACACTTCGCCCGAAAATACCCTCAGGCAGCCCCCTCTCAAGCGATTTTATGTTGTAATATTTTTCAGCGACCCGCATGGCCTGATGATGACCAGGGCTGGTGACATCGGTAATGCCAGATATTAGGTGATATAGTATCGAGGCTGCTTCCATAGAGGTCGCACCATGCGAAAACAGCAAATGGCAGCGATTATTCAAACTAACGGGGTTCGGTTATCGTAAATCTCGCCCCAAACCGCAAATATAAACTACAAGAAACTCTGAAGCGTAACGCAAAGAATATATGAAGAACTGTCTATTCGTATTGGGAATGCATCGCAGTGGGACATCGGCATTCACCGGCATTCTCAACCTCCTCGGCGTCAATCTCGGCACGAAGATGCTCGAGACGCAGCGCGATAATCCCAAGGGGTTCTTTGAGAATAAATACGTTGTTCTGGCCAATGATTGCATTCTGGAGTCGTTTAACTCCTCCTGGGATGATCCTCTACCCCTGCCGGAGAACTGGCCGCAAAAATTCGAGGAATCCCAACTTGTAGACGATGTCCGCCATTTCCTGCGCACCGATATTCCCGATGCCGAACTATCGGCACTGAAGGATCCCAGGTTGTGCCGGTTGCTGCCATTTTGGCTGCCGTTGCTGACAACCGAAAATATCACACCACGCGCTGTACTGGTGATTCGCAGCCCACTGGAAATTGCTGATTCACTTGCGCGCAGAAACGGGTTTTCTCTTGATAAGTCGCTGGTTCTCTGGATGCAGTACATGCTGGAGGCCGAGAAGAATACCAGACACATGCCGCGCTGCTTTGTGAAGTTCGAAGCCGTACTCAGCACGCCCCGGGAGACTATCGAGCACGTTTTTGACACGATCGGACTGGAAAAACCCGATTTTGCATCAGTCGATCCGGAAAAAGTTGAACAGTTCGTCGACCAGGATATGCGGCATCACGAGGTGTCGGATTCAGATCTCGACGCGCGCTGTCACAAGACAATCGCCGATTACTACAGACTGTTGTGTGAGGTGTCAGAGCGCGAGGTAACGGCGCAAGATCACGAGGCCTTTGACGCCTTGGGTGAACAGTTTCAGATCAATCAAACGCTGTTTTACAACAGCGATATTGCATTGGCACTGGAAAAGGCCAAGCAAGAAAGCGCACCGGACTGGTATCAGGCAAAGCTGAACCGCATCAAAGCGCAACTTGACGCCGACAAAACGTTCCGCGAATACCGCTATATCGCCAACACGGAACACCTCTACCACGCGCGAATTGAACTGCAGAATCAATCCGATGCGCTGAGGGGCGAAATCGACAAGCTGCAGGCTGAAATAGCAAATCTGCAGCAGCAGATTGCACAGCTACAAAATCAATTGAACACGCCACACCTGACAATCTCTGCGTTGCGAAACGAGCTGGCAGTCCAACAGGATGACATTAACCTCCTTAACGACACGAGCTCCAAGCTGCGGGCGGATTTGGCATCACGGGTGGACAACATCACCGGGCTGCAAAATGACATCGCAGAGCTTCAGGGGACTATTTCCAGCCTGCAGCATGAGCAGACAACACTGCAGAACGTCATTGCAGCCCAGAAAATTGTTCTCACGGCGCAAAAATCGGAAGAAGCGGCACGACTGAAAGAGGTAGCTGAACTGCGAGAGAACCTGGAAAGCCGGCAGAACAGCGAAACCCAGTTGCTCGCCAGAAATGACGAGTTGGAGAGAATAGTTTTTCAGCTTTATGCCACGCGGCCCATGCGGGTGTACCAAAAGTATCAGCGCTCGGTCGAGGCAGTATTCCCCGAAGGTACCCTGCTGCGAAAGCTGCTAAAGTGGACCAAGGGTGTTTTAACGGGTGAGAAAGCGGAGCGTACTGCGCTGCAAGACAATGCCCAGATCAGTGAGACACAAGGTGCGAATGCTGGCGAGGAAATCGAACCTGCAATTGTAATGGACACTGCCGAACAGCACACCGCTGAGGCCCCCGCCAACGAATCTGAAGACGCGAATAACAATACCGCACCGGCTAACTCGCAAGCAGCAGAGGATCAGAACGCGGTTATAGCGGGACACAGCGAAGAGATGCAGGTGTCAGGAGATGCTGCCGGCGAACGCGCTGCGGATGAGACCTCGCCGGCGAACGCGGATGTTGCCATTGATACGAAACGCGAGAGCAAACCGGAACTCTTCCTTGTTCCCACCGTCACAGCGCCCCCGCCAGTGGATTCCGCAAATGATGTGATGCCAGCTACCGCCTCACCTGATCAGGCCCCTGTGCATGATCAAGCTAAGCAAGCAGTGATCAGTGAGGCGGCCCGTTTATCCGCCGAGACCAAAGCCGACAATATCTACGGTGTTGCGGTAGACGAGCCTGCCGCTGCCGACATACCAGAAAGAGCGGCCGACCCCTCTGCAGCTCAGGCACCTGCCGCTACTGAAGAACAACCATCAACGCCGGATGAATCACAAGGCACAACAGTATCGGGCGAAGCTCTCGATCCGCGAGACATCGTGTTTCCAACCACCGAAAACCCGAATGTCAGTATTATTATTCCTGTGTTCAACAACTGGGCGTTTACCCATAAATGCCTGCATTCCCTGTTTCTTTACAACCGGGGAAGCTACGAAATTATTGTCGTAGACAACAACTCGACAGACGAGACGCCGCAACACCTTTCTGCCATCACGGGCATTCAGGTGATCACCAACGAGAGCAATGAAGTGTTTGTCAACGCCTGCAATCAGGCTGCTCAAGTTGCCAGAGGCAACTACCTGCTGTTTTTGAACAACGATACCGAGGTCAGCGAGGGGTGGCTCGAAGCCATGCTGGCACCCTTCTCGGACGCCAGCACCGGAGTGGTAGGCGCGAAGCTTGTGTACCCGGACGGCTCGCTGCAGGAAGCGGGCGGCATCATCTGGAATGATGGCAACGGCTGCAACTATGGTCACGGTGACAACCCCGACCTTCCCAAGTACTCCTATCGCAAGGCCGTCGATTACTGCTCTGGTGCCTGCCTGATGATTGCAAGCAGCCTGTGGCATGAGATCGGCGGTTTTGACCAACGTTTTGCGCCGGCCTATTACGAGGATACGGATCTGTGTTTTACCGTTCGCGCACTCAACTACAAGGTTATCTACCAACCCGCTGCCCGGATAGTGCATTACGGCGGCGCATCCGCCGGCAAGGAGACCAGTTCCGGCTACAAGCGCTACCAGGACATCAATCGCGAAAAGTTCATAGCGAAGTGGCAGGAAGTTCTCGATAGGGATCATGTTCCAAGTTCCGCCGGCCTCTTTGGAGCCAGAGAGAGAACCGGTGATAAGCACATCCTGATCATTGACCATCAGGTACCCACCTTTGACAGGGACTCCGGCTCTTTGCGCATGCTCAATATGTTGCAAATCCTGCTGGATATGAACTACAAGGTATCTTTCTGGCCAGACCAGCTCAATTACGACGCAAAGTACACACGGGTTTTACAGGATCTCGGCATCGAAACCTATTACGGCGACCTGCAGTTCGAGAACTTCATAAAAGAGCACGGCAACGCACTGGACTTTGTAATGATGTCGCGCCCCGCCACTACCAAAAAGTACATGCATCTCGTGAAGAAGTACTCGGCGGCTAAAACCATCTTTGATACCGTCGATCTCCATTACGTGCGCGAGCAACGCCGCCTGGAACTGGAAGTCCAGCGCTGGAAAAATCTGGAGTTTTTTCTGGCCGAAGAGGCCGATGTCACGCTGGTTGTCAGCCATACAGAAAAACAGATGCTTGAAGATCAGAACTTTGCGGACAAAATTTCAGTGGTCTCCAATATCCATTCACTGGAGCCTTGTGAAAAGGGTTTTGAAGAGCGCTCCGGCCTGATGTTCATAGGCAGCTTTGCGCATCCGCCCAATGAAGAAGGCATCATCTGGTTTATCGATTACATTCTGCCACTTATCAAGAAAAAGATACCCGATATCCATCTGACTATCGTCGGCAGTGAACCGACCCAGCGACTGCTGGAAATGGCCAATGAGTCCGTCACGGTGACCGGTTTCGTAGAAGATGTTTCCGGCTACTTTAATGACAGCAGAGTGTTTGTATCGCCACTGCTGCACGGAGCAGGCGTCAAAGGGAAAATTGGCCAGAGTTTTTCCTACGGTCTACCCGTTGTCACCACCAGTATTGGTGCTGAAGGTATGCAGCTGACAGATGGGCTGAACGCGCTGATCTCAGACAGCGAAACAGCATTCGCCGATAGCGTTATCGCTTTGTACCAGGATAAATTTCTCTGGCAGAGACTCTCAACCAACTGCCGTCAGGTGATCAGGGAGCAGTTCAGTACCGAAACAATCCGCACAGCCTTGGAAGGAATTATGGAAGCAGAATCACCCAAACAAGCACTCAAAAAATCTGTCAGCCGCCCGGTGATCGTGCATTGCCATCTTTTCAAAAATGCCGGAAGCACGCTTGACTGGAGTTTGCAGCGACAATTTGGAGCCGGGTTTATCGATCACCGGGATGATGACAATATGCGTCGCGGCGCCGCGTATCTGAAGCCATATCTGGAAGCCCACAAGCAGGTTTCAGCAATCTCCAGCCATCACATCAGGTTCCCTCTTCCCAATTCTGAAGAGTTGCAGCTATTGCCTCTTATCTCACTGCGACACCCGATCGACCGGGCTCGCTCAGTGTACGATTTTGAACGGCGTCAGGAGTCCAATACCCCCGGCGCCATACACGCGAAAAAGCTGTCTTTTGCAGACTACGTGCGTTGGCGCATGCAGCCCGACGTCGCGCCGACCATTCGCAATTTCCATTGCAGCTTTTGTACCAGCAACTTCGACAGCCCCATAGGCGAGTCGGCGTATCTGGAAAGCGTATCCATGCTGATAAAGACACCACTGCTGGTCATCGTTGAACGTTACGACGAAAGTATGGTGCTACTTGAACAGGAACTTGAGCCGTACTTCCCAGGTATTGACCTGTCCTACCTCCGCCAGAACGAAACCTTCGGTCGGGAAGTGCAACTGGTACAGCGAATCGAATCTGTTTTCGAGCAGCTGGGGCCAGAGCTTACCATCGAGTTTCGCGAGAAGAATCACTGGGATATGAAACTGTACGAGAACTCACTGGCAATACACGGTGAACGCATGGGCGCACTCCGGAATCAGGATCGATTGATGGCAGATTTTCAGGCGCGGTGCCGCTTGCTGTCGGCTGCCACATTACCCAGCAATGCGAGGGAGACTCCGGAGTCACAGGTGGGCTGAACAACGCCACGGGGCTCTGCTAGCCCCGTTGGCGCACACTCCGCACAAAAAAGACGCGCTCCAGAGTAGCCCAACACCCAGACCAACGATTATGATGCGTGTGGAATAACGCACGGAATCATCTACTATGGCTACAGAATTCAATATGGGCAGTTTTTTCGCTCGATGGCTCTTCGCTATCGCCCTCGTATTCGGAACATACAACCCCTCAGATTATTCCTATGTCAGCTGGGTCATGGCCCAAAGCGCCGATTTTGGGCCTGTGATGGCATTAATTGGTATCGTTTTACTAATCGGGTGGGTGGTCTTCCTGCGGGCCACGATACTGTCATTGGGAGTACTGGGCATCGTACTGGGGGGCGCGCTCTTTGCCTGTATCATCTGGTGGTTCGTGGACCTTGGATTGCTCAGTCTGGACGCCACAGGCGCACTTGCCTGGGTCGTTTTACTGATACTGTCGTTTATCCTCGCCACCGGGATGTCCTGGTCGCATATCAGGCGCCGACTAACCGGACAGTTCGATGTTGATGAGAAAGATGGTTGATAAATGCGCCTGAGCTGACGGTGATGCACCGCCGGGCGGCTATCTGGAGCGGGGAATCAGGTGCAACTAGTAGCTATCTGGAAACAGCTCTTTAACATTTGAAGCCGCCGCGTTCTCTATCGCCAACAGCTTGCCCTGGCGCTTCCAGAGATGGTCGTAGCGTACCTCATGATCGCCAAATCCGCTTACTGCAAAGCTCAGCACTGAACTAATGCCATCGCAGTCGAGGGAGTCACAATGACCTCGCAGTTTTGCCAGCAGCCGCTGAATCTGGCCAAAGGGCAGACACTCCTCCTCTGCGCGCATGATCATCGGGTGTCCCGTTCCGGTGACATTCGTCCCCAACAATAACTCCTCATGCAGTTTTTCCCCGGGGCGCAGTCCGATGAACTCAATTTCAATCTGCTGGCCTCCCTGGGTGTTGTGGCCCATTTCATAGCCACTGAGCCTTATCATGCGTTTTGCCAGATCGACAATACGCACCGGCTCTCCCATATCCAGGACAAAGACATCGCCGCCAGTGGCCATTGCTCCGGCCTGCAACACCAGTTGCGCCGCTTCCGGTATGCTCATGAAGTAGCGCGATACATCCGGGTGAGTCACCGTGACCGGCCCGCCATCCTCAACCTGTTGCCGGAACAGTGGTACCACTGATCCGGACGAGCCCAGTACGTTGCCGAAACGGACCATACAAAACCGGGTATCGCTCTCTTGTTGAGCCAATCCCTGCAAAATCATTTCGGCCAGTCGCTTGGAGGCACCCATAATATTTGTCGGGCGCACGGCCTTGTCGGTCGATACCAGTACAAATGTCTCTACGCCAGCCTTGCGCGCCGCTGTTGCCGCATACCAGGTGCCGAAAACGTTGTTGGCCACACCCTCGGCAATGTTGTACTCCACCATCGGGACATGCTTATAAGCAGCGGCGTGATAGACCGTACAGACTTCAAACGTACGGTAAATACTCTCGAGGCGATTTTGATCCTGAACAGAACCCAGCAGGGCGACGATTTCCACCTGCAGGCCGAGCGCTGTCGCCATCGAGCGCAGCTCTCGCTCAATGCTGTACAGCGCATACTCGGAATTATCGAGCAGGATCAGTTCCTTTGCAGCAGAGCGAATAATTTGTCGACAGAGTTGAGCTCCGATGGAACCACCGGCACCAGTCACCATCACGACCTTTCCGGTAATACATTTTTCTATCAATTCCGGGTGCGGCGGCACAGGCTCCCTGCCCAGCAAATCGTCGAGATCGATGTCGCGAATCTGGTTGACGCTGGCTTCACCAGCCAGCAACTCATTGATCGTGGGCACCGTGCGGACGTGGACAGGCATACCGACCAGAGAATTGATGATCTCCTTGCGACGCTCCTGTGATGCTGACGGAATAGCCAGAAGTACCTGGGTTATATCGTGCTGATCGATCAGCTGCTCCAGATCTTCCGGCGGCGCTACCTGCAGGCCGTTGATGATGGAACGTTGCAAGTAGTGATCATCGTCGACGAATACCACGGGGTGGTATTGCTCACCGTGCTGCAGTGTTTGCAGTAGTTGCCGACCGGATTGCCCCGCACCGTAGATAATCACATTCTCGGATAAGGCGCGCAATTTGGCCTGGTAGTATGCCCGCACTGCCAGCCTTGTCCCGCCGATGCCGACCACGAGAAGTATCCAGTAAATAAAAGGCATTGAGCGCGGCACTTCGGCACGTGTGAAAAAGACCGCGGCGCCTAAAATCAATGTGGAATAACCGGCTGCCGTGACAATCGCCCAGATCGCCTGCTGGCCCATGAAACGAATCACTGCGCGGTACAATCCAAGGCGCAAGAAAACCATCGCGCTGCCCACAAGGGTCACCGCCCCACAGGCGTATTCTACGGCTCCGAGTTGGAAATCAAGATGACCGAAACGCAATGCAACAGCCAGCCACATCGCCGCTGTGACATACACCATATCAAGCGAGAACAGGCAGGCCTGCTTAATGTTGCGCGGCAGTTCTACTGCCTTTTGCAGTACATCTCTAAGGCTGCCGACAACACCGACAAAGGATCGGGTCATGAATTTGCGAGGACGAGTTAGCAAGTCACCTCCTGTGCTCCTGACCATGGCGAGCGCGTATTTTTAGATCTATACAGCAGCGCAATTGAGCTGCTTATTTTACGCCACTCTACCCACTTTCACCATGCCACAGAGCAGTGGAAGGTATGCCAAAAATACCAAAAATAGTTTGTAGTCAGGCCACATTTGCACCGCCAGAGCCAGCGGAAACAGCCACAATACGTTGATCGCCAACAACAGCAGGTCGACTCTCAGGTGTGAATTCCAGTGGCGACTCAAGCGCTGGTATGCGTGGGAGCGGTGGGGCTCGGTGAAGTTCTCGCCGCTTATCATGCGCCACCCCAGAGTCCAGCTCGCGTCGGTGACAAACACCGCCGACAGCACCAGCCAACACAGCGGATCCAACTGCCCCTGCACAGCCCCCAACAGCGCCAGTGCAGCCAGTAAAAATCCGGTCGGCACGCTACCGGCATCCCCCATAAACAACCGCGCGGGCGGCGCGTTCCAGGCGAGGAAACCGCCGTGCGCGGCAGCGAGTATCAGACAATAACGGACGTAGCTGTCATCGTGCCCCGCCAGCCATGTCAGGAACGCCGCACTGGTGCAGATGAACACCGCCTGCAGCGCGGCAATGCCGTCGATGCCATCCATAAAATTGTACAGATTGAGCGACCACAGCAGGATGAACGCTGCGCACAGCAGCAGGGCCAGGTGTATAAAAACACCACCTGTATTTGCGCCGTACAACAGTGTGGCGGCAGCAAACAGACATACAATGGCATAGGTTAACAACCGCCAGCGAACCGACAAGCTGCGTAAATCATCGACAACGCCGACCAGCGCCAATATCAGGGTACAGGCTGTCAGCGTGACAAGGGGAGCCGCCCAGCCACCGTCGAGTGCAGCGGCGAGTATCAGGCCCAGCACAAAGGCCGCGAGCAATGCGACACCACCACCGTGGGGAGTCGGCAGGATATGCGAGCTGCGCTCATTGGGCGTGTCCAGAATTTGTCGCGCCCTGGCGAAACGCTCATAGAGGCCACACAAGACAACCGACAACACCAGAGTTAGCAAAACGGCCGTCACGAAGCGTTACTCCGCGCCGCACCGACTTCCTTCATCGTGTCCGCAAGTGTAATAACAGGCCGCCAGGCGGTAGCGTGTATCACCGCGGCATTGCTGTAGAGCTCTGTACCGAACAATTTGTCATAAGTCGTTTGTCGGCTCCTGCGGGCCAACGCATCAAGCAGCCATGCACCCCACTGCCACACCCTGTGAGGCAGCCATCCAATGCCCCTGCCTTTGCCCTGGCTCTCACGCAACAAATCGTACACTTCCTGTGTACTGTAGGCCTGAGCGCCACAGGCTATCCAGGTGTGCACGCCTGCCGGTGGACTCTGTGCTATCACACACAGCAGTTCCACCAGATCGCCAAGTGCAATCATCGAGCGTCTGCCTACCTGAGGTGGCCGCGGCAGTCCCCAGCGCACGCCTGTCGCCAGCGACTGCAGATTCCCCTTCACTTCAGCCCCGTAGACCAGTGCCGGGCGCACGATAACAACAGACATTGAGTGGCCCGCAAATTCCTCGCGCAGCGCGCATTCTGCCTGCCATTTGGATACGCCATAGGCATCTGTGGGTGGTGTGCAGGCGGATTCCGCGCGGATAGCCGGCGAGGGTGGCGCGCCCATCGCTTTTACGCTGCTAAGAAAGACGAAGCACCCGACACCCGCTGCTGCTGCTAATCGGGCCAGGCGCAACGTCCCGGTGTGATTCAGCGCGGCATACTCTGACTCAGGCGCACGCTGGTGAGCTATTCCAGCGAGGTGGAAAACGACATCCACGCCCTGCAGCAAGTTGGCATCAGGGTCACACCGGGCGAGGTCCACCGCTATTGTCGGCTGCCCGCTGCAAAGCGGTTCGCCGCGGTTACTCAACGGGACGACTGTATGGCCGTACGCGACCAGTTGCTGACAAAGCTGGCGACCGATAAACCCGGTCGCCCCGCTGACGAGGCATTTCACTGTTCTGAATCACCGATAAAAAAAAGGGGGCAAAAGCCCCCTCATAATACGGATGCAGTTAGCTTATTCCAGTGTTATCACATCACGATTCATATCGAGTGTGGAGTTGCCGATACCGTTCACTTCCATCAACTCATCGGCCGAGGCGAAGGGACCATAGGCCTCCCGATAGCGAACGATTTCTGCGGCACGGGTTTCGCCCACCCCCTTGAGATTGGCGGCCAGGGTTTGTGCATCGGCGGTATTGATATTGACCTGCGCTGCTGCGCTGGTTACGACAGGCGTTGCTTGCTCCTCAGCCAGTGCGGAGGGCGGCTGCACCAGCATGCCCACGCAGAACAGCAGCGTTAAGATCAGGGCGGCTAGCGCGGCGCGACCGATCGCGCCCTGATGGTTAAACGAAAGTATATCCCTCGCTGCCAGCGCAGTCCGGGTATTGTGTTGTATCGAAGGGGAATTGGTCATAATGAAATCTCCATATTGGTTAACTGCGTCCTTGCAGGCATCCGTACCGGAGAAAAGTCTAGCAGTGATCAAACGAAAGCGAGAACCTGTGGCCGCATTTGATATTACGGCGAAAGCTGAACACAGATGTGACAGGATTGTGCTGCCAGCGCGCTACTGAAGAATGTCCTGCGCGCTGAGCGGTCGCGGTATTATTCAGAGATCGAGCAATTCCTCATGCACTCGCTGCAGTGCTGCCAGCGGGTCGGGGGCTGCGGTGATTGAACGGCCAATTACGAGATAATCCGAGCCCATTGCCCGCGCCTGTGCCGGGGTCATCACACGGCGCTGATCGCCGGCATCATCCCCAGCCAGACGAATTCCGGGTGTCACCAGACAAAAGGTCTCACCGCACTGCTGGCGCAATACCTGTGCTTCCTGCGCCGAGCACACCACACCGTCCAGACCGCTTTTCTCCGCCAGTGCTGCGAGCCGGGCAACCCGTTGCTGCGCATTTTCACTGTAACCCAGTTCCTGTAAATCCTGATCCGACATACTGGTAAGCACTGTCACACCGAGCAGGATAGGAGGCTGACTGAACGGCACAAGCGCTTCCACGGCTGCCTCCATCATCCTGCGGCCACCACTGGCATGTACATTCACCATCCAGACCCCCAGCTCAGCTGCGGCACGCACCGCTCCCGCAACGGTATTGGGAATATCGTGAAACTTCAAATCGAGAAACACGTCAAAGCCAAGCTGCTGTAGTTCGTCAACCAGAGCCGGCCCCGCCCGGGTAAAAAGCTCTTTACCGACTTTCACCCGACACAGTGAAGGAGAGAGGCGCTGTGCGAGCTGAAGGGCCTCTGCCCCGGAGGGATAATCCAGTGCAACAATAATGGGGTTCGTCATGCGCTCTTCGCTACTGCGGTTGTTCCGCGCAACTTACTCGCTTCTTCGCGTGCGCGGTCCAGCTGCTTCTTACAGGCACTCAGGGAAGCGCGCGTTCGCAGTAGAATCACGGAGGAGACGATCATGCCCAGTACGCCACCGACGGCGAACGCAAGCAACACCCACAGCGCAAGGCTCTGCGGCGCGAATGTGTATATCAGAAGATCCAGCGGTACGGGTGTCTCATTTTGCAGGGCGAATAGCACACTCGCCGCCAGCATGGCCAATACGACGATCACAGTAAGGAGAGTTCGCAGTCGTTTCATCGGAATGCCCAGTTCAGTAAAAAGAAGTTAAAAAAAACGGCATGAGCTTTCGACCATACCGCCTGATTGTCGCACAACACGTCTAATTTTCTAGCTGCAGACCCAGATTGACCCGCTCCCGCAACTCCTTTCCCGGCTTGAAGTGCGGCACATACTTACCTGTCAGCTCAACCGCATCACCAGTCTTAGGGTTGCGGCCGCGACGCGGCTCACGAAAATGCAGGGAGAAACTGCCAAAGCCCCGGATCTCGATACGCTCACCGTTGGCAAGCGCCTGTGACATATGTTCGAGAATGGTTTTCACAGCCAGTTCTACATCCTTCGCAGACAACTGGCTTTGCCGGGAGAGGATTGTCTCAATCAGTTCGCTTTTGGTCATACCGCCCCCATTCGAGGTTTTCTTATGGCCTATCTTGTCGAACGGGTATTGTGTACTGCACTGGATTATTTCGCAAGTCCTTATTTTTTAACGAAAAACTGAAAATCAGATGCCTATATTCACATTTTCTCTAGTGCAGAAACAAAAAAAGGGCTCACCTGAGTGAGCCCTTTGGGGACAACGTAATGCGCTTGGTGCGCGCGACTATTCGCCCATCTGTGCCTTGATCAGGTCGCCGATAGTGCCAGGAGAAGCTGTCTCGTTCTCAGTCTCCTTCAGAGACTTCACAGCCTCCTTCTCATCATCGAAGTCCTTGGCTTTGATAGAGAGTGCCAGGCCGCGACTCTTGCGATCTACTGCAATAATCTTGGCTTCAACAGTGTCTCCCACTTTGAACATGCTACGGGCATCTTCCACTTTCTCGCGGCTGATGTCTGAAGCTTTCAAAATGCCTTCAACTTCCTCGGCCAGCTTAACAGTGACAGACTTGGCATCCACCTCGGTGACTTCACCGGTTACAATCGCGCCGCGATCGTTTTCAGCTACATAGTTACCGAACGGATCGTCTTCCAACTGCTTGATACCCAGTGAAATGCGCTCGCGCTCAGAGTCGATTGACAGGATGACTGTCTCGATCTCATCGCCTTTCTTGTAGTTGCGAACGGCTTCTTCACCCGGCTCGTGCCAGCTGATATCGGACAAGTGAACCAGACCGTCGATGTTGCCTTCCAGGCCGATAAAGATACCGAAATCGGTGATCGACTTGATGTTGCCGGAGATTTTGGCGCCCTTGGCGTACTGACCTGCAAACGCGTCCCAGGGATTCTGCTGGCACTGCTTGATACCCAGTGAGATACGACGACGATCTTCGTCGATATCCAGAACCATTACCTCTACCTCATCACCCAGGCTGACGATCTTGGATGGGTGAACGTTTTTGTTGGTCCAATCCATTTCAGATACGTGTACCAGACCTTCAACACCCTCTTCCAGCTCGGCAAAGCAGCCGTAGTCGGTAAGGTTGGTGATTTTGGCTTTGACGCGGCTGTTTTCCGGGTAGCGACCAGTGATTTCCAACCAGGGATCTTCGCCCAGTTGCTTCAGACCCAGCGACACACGGTTGCGCTCGCGGTCGAACTTGAGAATCTTGACGTCGATTTCCTGACCCACTTCCACAATCTCGGAGGGGTGCTTGATGCGCTTCCACGCCATATCGGTAATGTGCAGCAGGCCGTCAACACCGCCCAGATCAACAAACGCACCGTAGTCTGTCAGGTTCTTCACGATACCCTTGACGGACATGCCTTCCTGCAGCGATTCCAGCAGAGCGTCGCGCTCTACGCTGTTGGCCGCTTCCATTACAGCGCGACGTGAAACCACCACGTTGTTGCGCTTCTGGTCCAGCTTGATAACTTTGAACTCGAGTTCCTTGCCTTCCAGGTGCACGGTTTCGCGCACTGGACGAACATCCACCAGAGAGCCTGGGAGGAATGCCCGGATAGTATTGATATCGACAGTAAAGCCACCCTTGACCTTGCCGTTGATAATGCCGGTAACCACTTCGTCGGCTTCGTGCGCTGCTTCCAGATCTTTCCAGGACTCGGCACGCTTGGCCTTTTCACGCGACAGCTTGGTCTCACCGAAGCCATCTTCCACGGCTTCCAGCGCAACCTGTACTTCGTCGCCAATGCTCAGCGCACATTCGCCGTTAGCATCAATAAATTGTGCACGGGGGATAACACCTTCGGACTTCAAGCCCGCGTGTACGGTGACCCACTCGTTATCTATGTCGATGACAACGCCGGTTACAATTGCACCGGGTTTCATATCGACGGTTTTCAGACTCTCTTCAAATAGTTCGGCGAACGATTCGCTCATTACTTAGCACCTGTATGGTTTGTTCGAGACAAGGATCTGTCTCTACCGCGCCTCCAGTCGGCCCGGGTTATCCAGAGTAGACTGTCTCACCTAACCCTGACTGGAATCAGTAGGAAAAACAGTAATTTAGGCCATTCAAAAAAAGGAATTAAGGGCCGAGTACGGCTAGATAAAACCTCTGTTCTTCACTTCCAGCAACACCCGCTCAAACACTTCTGCAATGGGCGTGTCACTACTGTCGATGACGATGGCATCTTCGGCGGGTACCAAAGGCGCGATAGCGCGGTTGCTGTCGCGCTCATCTCGCTCCTGTATATCCGCCAGAAGGCGCGGGAGACTAACACTTTCTCCCTTTGCTATCAACTGCTTATAGCGCCGCTCAGCGCGCTCGGAGGCGCTCGCTGTGAGGAAAAACTTGAGCGGGGCATCGTGAAAAACCACGGTACCCATATCGCGACCGTCGGCGACCAGGCCGGGCGGCTGCATAAAATCGCGCTGTCGGGCCAGCAGTGCCTCGCGTACGGCGGGTATTGTGGCCACCGTTGACGCTCCTCGCCCACCCTCTTCAGTGCGCATAGCGGCGCTCACATCGACACCTTTATATTCCACCAGCATCTCGCCGCTGTCGGCCAGCGTGAACTTTACATCCAGGTGCCTGGCGATTTCCGCGACGGCGCTGTGGTCTGTCCAGCTGATGCCCTCGATAACACAGGCCTGACCGGTGACGCGGTACAGGGCGCCGCTGTCCAGCAGATGCCAACCGAGGCGGTCGGCCAGCATATGGCTGATCGTACCTTTGCCGGCCCCCGAGGGCCCATCGACAGTAATGACAGGCACACTCGTCACGATCGTCTATCCTTCTACCGAGCTGATGGACAAACCAAGACGGCGCGAGAGCGTGTCAAACCCGGGAAACGATGTCGCCACGTGATCGCAGTCCAGCACTGTGATCTCGCCGCTGGCACGCAGTGCCGCGATAGCAAACGACATGGCTATGCGATGGTCGTTGTAAGTAGCAATAACACCGCCTCCCATGTCACCGCCGTCGATGATAATACCGTCGTCCAATACCTCATTGGTTACGCCCAGCGTAGACAATCCCTCCGCCATCGCGGCGATACGATCACTTTCCTTCACGCGCAGTTCTTCAGCGCCATGCAGGACCGTGCGCCCCTCGGCGCAGGCTGCGGCAATAAAAATAGCAGGAAACTCGTCAATGGCCAGCGGCACCTGATCCAACGGTATCTCGATACCGTGCAGCGGGGCGTAGCGAACGCGAATATCCGCCACCGGTTCACCGCCGACCTCGCGCTCATTCTGCAGCGTTATGTCCGCGCCCATCAGTCGCAGGATATTGATGACGCCTATACGTGTGGGATTGATGCCGACATGCGCTAACAGCAGGTCCGAACCTGGCGCGATGCTCGCACCGACCAGGAAAAAGGTCGCCGAGGAAATATCCGCCGGCACCTCGATATCGCAGGCCTGCAGACTGCCGCCGCCCTGCAGGGAAATCTCATCGCCGCCCGAGTCCACTGGATAGCCAAAGCCTCTCAGCATCCTCTCGGTGTGATCGCGCGTGGGGGCCGGCTCAGTGACCGACGTTCGGCCCTGACTGTACAACCCCGCCAACAGACAACAGGATTTTACCTGGGCGCTGGCCATTGGCAGGTCGTAATGAATGCCCTGCAACGGCTGGCCACCGTGAATAGTGAGCGGCGGCCTGCCGCCCTCGGCGGAATCAATTTTTGCACCCATCATGGTCAGTGGGTCGATCACCCGCCCCATCGGACGGCTGCAGAGCGAGGCATCGCCGGTGAGTTCGGTATCAAATGTCTGGCCGGCCAACAGGCCACAGAGTAGGCGCATACCGGTACCGGCATTGCCGAGATCCAGTGCATGGTCGGGAGCCTTGAGGCCGTGTAAACCAACGCCATGCACCGTCACAGAGCCATTTTCCGGCCCCTCGATAGCAACGCCCATCGCGCGAAACGCTGCCAGCGTGGCGAGAGCATCCTCGCCTTCCAGAAAGCCGTTGACGTGGGAGGTACCCTCAGCCAACGCTCCGAGCATAATGGCACGGTGAGAAATGGATTTATCACCCGGGACTCTGGCTTCACCCTTGAGGGTACCGCCGGGCTGTATCTTAAAATGCATAACGTAAACCTTAAGGTCTTTTCGAATCGCTGCGCTGGGCCAGAAGAGCGGCAAAGTCATCGCGGGCCTGCTTGGCCCTGGTAAAGGTATTCATGAGCTGTTCGGCATCGCCCGCTTCCACCGCAGCACGCAGACCGCCCATGTGCTCACTGAATAGATCCATCGCATCCAGCAGCGCAGATTTGTTGGCCAGCGCGATATCGCGCCACATGGTCGGGTCACTGGACGCGATACGGGTAAAATCGCGAAAGCCACCGGCGGCGCAGCGGAAGATATCATCGCTGGCATCCGAAGACGCCAACGCGTCCACCAGCGTGTAGGCCAGCAGGTGAGGCAGATGGCTGGTCGCGGCGAGCACTGCATCGTGCCGCTCTACGGTCATATCCAGCACTTCGGCGCCGGTGCTCTCCCACATGGCGCGCACCAGTGCCACCGCCGCCGCATCATTGCCCTCCTCCGGAGTCAGGATAACGCGGTGGTTGACGAACAGATTGACGTCCGCGGCGTCGACACCGCTGTGCTCTGAGCCTGCGATCGGGTGGCCCAAAACCAGCTGCGGGGGCACGGCTCCGGCCACGGCAACAGCGGCATCGCGCAGGCTGCCCTTGACGCTGGCCACATCGGTAATAACGGGTCCGCCAGAGCGGCCTTGCAGACGCGGCAGGATTTGCGCCAGCATCTTTTCAGCCGTCCGCGTGGGCGTGCAGATCACGACAATGTCTGCGCGATCTATCGCGGCGTCAAGATCAAGCGTGAATTCGTCGATAACACCCAGTTCCACGCCGCGGCGCAACGAGGGTTCGCGATGCCCGCAGCCAATAAAATGCTTGCTGAAACCACTGCGGCGCAGGGCTTTGGCCAGAGACCCGCCAATCAGGCCCAAGCCTACTATGACGACTGTATCGGTGGCGTAACTCACGCGGCTATCTATAGCAGTGCCTGGGGATAGGACCCCAATGGCTTGAGCATAATGGACTGTTCTTCCAGTTCCACCATGATTGCGGCGATATTCTCATCGCGCAAATGGCCTTCAAACTCGATAAAAAACACATACGCCCACTTCTCGGTACGCGAGGGGCGCGTGTCGATGCGCGTGAGACTGACATTGCCGCGCCTGAATGGCTCTAACAGGTTGAACAGTGCACCCGGCTTATTGCGACTGGCCACGATGATGGATGTCTTGTCGCGGCCACTGGGCAACACTTCCTCGCGACCGATAACCAGAAAGCGTGTGGTGTTGTCAGCGTAGTCCTCAATATGCGTGGCCAGCGCCTCAAGTTGATACCGTTCCAGTGCCATATCACCGGCAACCGCTGCCACACCGGGCGTCTGGGCGGCCATACGCGCGGCCTCACCATTGCTGCTAACCGCCTCGCGTTCCAGCTGCGGCCAGTGTTTATCGAGCCATGAACGACACTGCGCGAGCGCCTGCTGGTGGGCACAGATACGGGTGACCTCACCCTCTGTTGTACCCGGAGCTACCAGCAGATGCAGGCCAATACGCATTTCTACTTCGCCGGAAATCTGCAGCGGAGAATCCATGAAGTTGTCCAGCGTATGACTGACCATGCCCTCCGTCGAATTCTCAACAGGCACTACACCGTAGTGACATTCACCGGACTCCACCTGGGAGAACACCATATCGATAGTCGCCTGCGGCACGCAGACTGCGGCATGACCGAAGTGCTTGATTGCAGCCGCCTGCGTGAACGTCCCCTCGGGCCCGAAGTAGGCCACTTGCAGCGGCTTTTCCAGCGCGAGGCAGGCAGACATGATTTCGCGGAAAATGTGCGCCATATTCGCGCCATCCAACGGCCCTTCGTTGCGACTTATTATGCGTTGCAGGACCTGCGCTTCGCGCTCCGGGCGATAGAACACGGGCTCAACCCCGGTTTCACCGCGCTCAAGGGCCTGTGCCACATCGGCCATTTTAATATCGGCCACTCGCTGCGCACACTGCGCGCGCTTATTGATCAGGGCCTGAATTTCCTGATCGATGGCGTCGATATCTGCCCGGACCTGTTCTAGATTCCTGCTGTCTGCCATAAGTAGGTTTTAACCGTTACGTTGCTCAAAATCCTGCATAAAGGAGATCAGCGTATCCACGGCCTCTTCGCTCACGGCGTTGTAGATACTGGCCCGCATACCACCCACAGAGCGGTGTCCTTTCAGGTTGAGCAGACCGGCCGCCTCGGATTCCTGCAGAAATAGCTTGTCCAGATCGGCATTCGCCAGGATGAAAGGCACGTTCATCAGGGAGCGACTCGCGATTTCCACCGGGTTGCTGTAGAAATCACTGCCATCGATGGCCGCGTACAATTTCTCTGCCTTGCGGCGATTGACAACCTCTATCGCGGACACACCGCCCTGCTCCACCAGCCAATCAAACACCAGGCCCGCAAGATATAAGGCATAGGTAGGCGGCGTGTTGTACATGGAATCGTTATCGGCGGCGACCTGCCAGTTCAGCATCGCGGGGCACAGCGGGTGTGCTTTGCCCAGAAGATCGCGCCGCACTATCACCAGGGTGAGGCCGGCCGGACCGATATTTTTCTGTGCGCCAGCGTAAATGACACCGTAGTCATCCACGCGAATAGCGCGCGACAAAATAGTTGAAGACATATCCGCCACCAGCGGCACATCGACCTGCGGCGTCCAGAAAAACTCCACACCGCCAATAGTCTCGTTGGCCACATAGTGAAAATAGGCTGGGTCTGCACCCAGTTGCCACGAGGATTGTGCCGGAATCGTGGAGAAGTTGCTCTCTTTGGCAGTGGCAACCACGTTCACTTCGCCATAGCGCTGTGCTTCCTCGATCGCCTTCTTCGACCACTGCCCGGTATTGATATAGTCCGCGCCGGCCTTGTCGCCAAGCAGGTTCAGCGGCACAGCAGAAAACTGCGTGCTGGCACCGCCTTGCAGAAACAACACGGCGTAATCATCGGAAATACCCAGCAAGCTGCGCAGGGTCTGCTCTGCATGCTGAGCCACACCCACAACTTCGGGGCTGCGATGGCTCATTTCCATCAATGACAGGCCCTTGCCGTGCCAATCCAGCATGTCGTCGCGGGCAATTCGAAGGACCGGTTCCGGCAGTGAAGCCGGTCCGGCGCAAAAGTTGTAGCAGCGGGTCATTGTACGTACTTCCTCAACAGTTGGAGAATGCCGCGTCAGTCGGCGGTGTCTTCGGTGCTATCAGTGCTATCGCTATCACCAGTGCTGTCCGTGCCATCGGGCTCAGGGCTGGATTCAGGTTCAGGCAACTCATCGGGCTCATCAATACGCTGTACACCCACCAGGCTTTCGCCCTCTTTGGTGCGAATAACGCGCACACCCTGGGTGTTACGACTGAGCACAGACACCTCGTCTGTGCGGGTCCGCACGAGGGTACCCTGATTGGATATAAGCATGAGCTCATCGCCTTCAAAGACCTGTACGGCGCCGACCATATTACCGTTGCGCTCACTGGTAGACATCGCAATCAAACCCTTGCCGCCGCGACCCTTAGTGGGGAAATCGTCAACCTGGGTGCGCTTGCCGAAGCCGTTTTCACTGACGGTTAATACCATGCCAGCGGCCTGCGGAATAATCAGGGAAATCATTTTGTGTCCGTCGCCCAGGCGAATACCGCGAATACCGCGCGCTGTACGGCCCATTTTCCGTACATCCGTTTCCTTAAAGCGCACGGCTTTACCCTCGGTACTGAACAACATCACGTCGCAATCGCCCTGGGTGATTGCCGTGCCTACCAGCACATCGCCCTCTTCCAGCTGCAATGCCCGCAGACCCACGCTGCGCTGGCGCGCAAAGTCTGTCAGCGGTGTTTTCTTGACGGTGCCGTTGGCTGTCGCCATAAAGATGTAGTGACCTTCGGTATATTCTTCCACCGGAAGGATCGACGTCACGCGCTCGCCCTCTTCCAACGGCAACAGATTGACCATCGGGCGGCCGCGGGAATTCCTGCCCGCCAGCGGTATCTGGTAGACCTTCAGCCAGTACACTTTGCCCAGATTGGAGAAGCACAGAATGGTCGCGTGGGTGCTGGCGATCAACAGGTGTTCGACAAAATCCTCGTCCTTCACCGCTGTCGCAGATTTACCCATACCACCACGGCGCTGAGCCTGGTAATCACTCAGCGGCTGCGTTTTGGCGTAACCGCCGTGGGAAATTGTGACAACCCTGTCCTCTTCCGTGATCAGGTCTTCTACCGTTAGATCGTGCTGGGACGCGGTAATTTCGGTGCGGCGCTCGTCGCCAAACTCGTTAACAATCTCTTCCAGTTCCTCACGGATAACCAGTTTGAGGCGTTCCGGATCGCCGAGAATGTCGAGAAAATCGGCAATTTCACTCAGTTTTTCCTGGTATTCGTTCAGCAGTTTCTCGTGCTCCAGGCCGGTCAACCGGTGCAGGCGCAATTCGAGGATTGCCTGCGCCTGAGCGGGCGACAGCAGGTAGCTGCCGTCGTGCAGACCATACTGCGGCTCCAGTTCATCCGGGCGACAGGCATCGCTGCCAGCGCGCTCGAGCATGCCGGTCACATCGCCGGGCAGCCAGGGCTCTGCGAGCAGTTTTTCTTTCGCTTCCGCCGAACTCGGAGATGCCTTGATCAGCGCAATAATCGGGTCGATGTTACTCAGGGCGATCGCCAGGCCTTCCAGAATATGCCCGCGCTCACGCGCTTTTCGCAGCAGGTATATCGTACGCCGCGTCACCACTTCGCGGCGGTGGCGGATAAAGGCTTCCAGTATTTCCTTCAGGTTCAGCAGCTTGGGCTGACCGTCGACCAGCGCCACCATGTTGATACCGAACACCGACTGCATGGCGGTCTGCGCATACAGGTTATTCAGTACTACATCGCCAATTTCACCGCGGCGCAGTTCGATGACGACACGCATGCCGTCCTTGTCAGATTCATCGCGCAGCTCGGTAATGCCTTCAATATTCTTTTCTTTTACCAGATCTGCGATCTTCTCGATGAGGCGAGCCTTGTTCAATTGATAAGGCAGCTCATGGATCAGGATAATATCCTTGCCACGCTTTTCGTCGTGAATCACTTCCGCCTTGGCGCGCACGTAAATCCGGCCGCGCCCGGTGCGATACGCCTGAATGATGCCGGCCCGGCCATTGATAATACCGGCCGTTGGGAAATCAGGGCCCGGTATATGCTCCATCAGTTCATCGACCGTCATTTCCGGATCGCGGATCAGCGCCAGACAGCCACTGACCACCTCAGTGAGGTTATGTGGCGGGATATTGGTGGCCATACCCACGGCGATACCGGAGGAGCCATTGATGAGCAGATTGGGGACCCGCGTAGGCATGACAGCCGGAATGCGCTCGGTGCCATCGTAGTTATCGACAAAATCAACCGTTTCTTTGTCGAGATCCGCCAGTATGGAGTGGGATATCTTGCGCATGCGAATTTCGGTGTAACGCATGGCGGCAGCGGAATCGCCGTCCACAGAGCCGAAGTTGCCCTGACCGTCAACCAGCATATAGCGCAGGGAGAAGGGCTGAGCCATCCGTACGATGGTATCGTACACCGCAGAATCGCCGTGCGGATGGTACTTACCGATCACATCGCCCACCACGCGGGCAGACTTTTTATACCCCTTGTTCCAGTCATTGCTGAGCTCGTTCATCGCGAACAGAACGCGCCGATGCACCGGTTTCAAGCCGTCGCGCACATCGGGCAGAGCCCTCCCCACGATCACGCTCATCGCGTAATCCAGATAGGACTGTTTCATCTCGTCTTCGATATTGACGGGAAGGATTTCTTTGGCTAATTCACCCATTTACTGGAACTTCCTTGACTGGCTGCGAACGCATCTTAAGGACAACGGTTAATTCTTATACAGGGCGCTTTACCAGCAACGATGAATATCAGAATCAATGCTGCTTTGCCCCGAAATCAAACCGTCGATTATACGGGATTTTACCGTGCTCCCGCCACGTTTTTGCAGAAAATCGACGCCTTTAGGGCAGCTGTGGCCGATTTGTGGTTATACTTTCGCGCCGGCCGCCCATTTCTCGTCAATCAGCGGGCCTGAGGCCGCCTGGCAGCACCGATAGACACGCCCGAAAATACCCAGGGAAACAGGAATAAAAACGCATGAGTTCATCACCAAGCACTGTCGACACTCTGATCCACGCCGGCTGGATCGTGCCGGTACTGCCCCACGGGCAAGTACTGGAAAACTACAGTATTGCGATCACAGACGACAAAATTTCTGCCCTGCTGCCGCGCGATGAAGCACAGTCTATCGAAGCCAGACAGGTAGTTGATCTGCCCGGACACGCTCTGCTGCCGGGGCTGGTCAACTGCCACGGCCACGCCGCCATGACCCTGCTGCGCGGCTATGCGGACGACACACCACTGATGCCCTGGCTGGAAGAGCATATCTGGCCTGCGGAAGGAGCCCATGTCAGCGAGGAATTTGTGGCCGATGGCACCGAACTGGCTATCGCCGAGATGATACGCTCCGGCACCACCACCTTCAGCGATATGTATTTCTTCCCCAATGCCTGCGCCGCCACCGCCCAGCGACTGGGCATGCGCTGTCAGATCACATTCCCGATCTTTGATTTTCCTACGGCCTGGGGGCAGGACGCAGACGATTACATCAGCAAAGGGCTCGCCCTGCGCGATGACTACAAGCACAGCACGCTGGTGACGGTGGTATTTGGCCCGCACGCGCCGTATACCGTGTGCGAGGCCAATCTGGCGAAGATCGCGACGCTGGCGGCTGAGCTGGACACCCCCGTACACATACATCTGCATGAAACCGCCGGCGAAGTTCTGCTGGCGGTGGAACAAAATGGTGAGCGCCCGCTGGATACACTGCACCGCCTCGGGCTGCTGGGCCCCAGAACACAGTGCGTCCACATGACAGACATGGGCGATCAGGATATCGCGCTGCTGGCGGCAACGGGCGCCCATGTCGTGCACTGCCCGCAATCGAATATGAAACTGGCCTCCGGCACCTGCCGGGTCAGCACGTTACTGGCACAGGGCGTAAATGTTGCGCTGGGTACTGACAGTGCCGCCAGCAACAATGACCTCAACCTGTTCGGCGAACTGCAGAGCGCCGCGCTGCTGGCCAAACTGCACTCACAGGACGCCACCGCACTCCCGGCGGCCGACGCTCTCGCAATGGCCACTATCAATGGCGCCAGGGCAATGGGGCTGGAAGACCAGATCGGCAGTCTGGAGACAGGCAAGCAGGCCGACCTGATCGCAGTGGACCTCAGTGGCCCGGAAACGCAACCTCTCTATAACCCCCTCTCGCAACTGGTGTACGCCTGCAACGGCAGCCAGGTGAGCCACAGCTGGGTTGCCGGTGTGCCGTTAATG
This sequence comes from Halioglobus japonicus, assembly GCA_902705825.1. Lineage (GTDB taxonomy): Bacteria > Pseudomonadota > Gammaproteobacteria > Pseudomonadales > Halieaceae > Marimicrobium. The sequence goes on from CACSIL010000052.1 coordinate 193,105, forward strand.
GCCGACCGAAACCTGTTACAAATCGATCTACAAGCACTCTCGCCTCGCATCAATGCATGGCAACAACGGATCGCAAAAACCGCAGGCGCAGCACAATGAGCACTGAACTGAATGTAGACCCCCAGGAAATCGCCAAGTTTGAAGCACTGGCCTCGCGCTGGTGGGATAGAGGCAGCGAATTCAAACCACTGCACGAGATCAACCCGCTGCGTGCCAACTACATCGACGAACACTCACCGGTGGCCGGAAAACGGCTGGTGGATGTGGGCTGCGGCGGCGGTATTCTGGCAGAGGCGATGGCGCAGCGCGGCGCAACCGTCACCGGTATCGACATGGGTGAAGCACCACTGGCCGTAGCCCGGCTGCATCAACTGGAATCCGGGGTTGAGGTCGATTACCAGCAGTCCACCGCGGAACAGTTGGCAGCCAAAGAAGGCGCATCGTTCGATATCGTATGCTGCCTTGAAATGCTGGAGCATGTCCCGGACCCGGGCGCCGTCATCGCGGCCTGTGCTGCGCTGGCAAAACCCGGAGGCGCTGTGTATTTTTCGACGATCAATCGCAACCCCAAAGCGTTTGCTTTCGCAATTGTCGGTGCCGAGCATATCCTACAACTGTTGCCAGCGGGCACCCACGAGTACGCCAAGTTCATCAAACCCTCAGAACTGGCCGCGTGGATGCGCGATGCGGGGCTGGTACTTGAGGGCATGACAGGCCTGACCTACAACCCGCTTAGCAAACGCTACCGCCTGAAGGAATCCGATGTCAGCGTGAATTATATGGTGCGCGCGGTGAAGCCGAGCTGATGACACCGCCGCGACCCGCCTTCCCAAAAACACTGCGCGCTGTCCTTTTCGACCTCGACGGCACACTGGTGGATACCGCCGACGAATTCGTCCCCGTGGTGCAGACCCTGCGTGCCGAGCACGGCCGCGCGCCTATGGACCCGGCGCTGATACGCGCCTCGGTATCCAACGGCGCACGAGCGCTGGTCAGCCTGGGCCTGGACATGCACGAGGACGCGCCGGAATTTGAGCGCAACCGCCTGCGCCTGCTGGAGTTATACAGCGAGGTGCTGGGCACGCTCGCCACCCCCTATCCCGGTATTGTGGAACTCCTTGAACGCTTGCAGGAACAGGGTATTGCCTGGGGTATCTCAACCAACAAACCGCGCGCCTATACCGCACCGCTAATGGACAAGCTGGACATCCAGCCACCGCCGGGGAGCATTGTCTGCCCGGACGATATCGCCAACCGCAAACCACATCCGGAATCACTGTATCGCAACTGTCGCGACCTCGGCTGCGCGCCCCACGAGGCAATTTACGTGGGAGATCATCTGCGTGACATAGATGCCGGTCGCGGCGCGGGCATGTTTACCATCGCCGCGTGCTACGGCTATATCGAGGCAGACGACGATCCACAGCGCTGGGGCGCCAATGTCGCCGCACAACACAGCACCGATCTGCTCGAACTGATTCTGGGCAGCCAACAACAGGACATCGCATGACAAGCCTTCTTATTCCCGACAATTACGTGCCGCGCAGCAATCTGCTGGAGGGGAAAACCCTACTGGTGACCGGTGCCGGAGATGGCATTGGCCGCACTGCCGCCCTCACCTATGCCAGCCACGGCGCCACGGTTTTATTACTGGGCCGCACAGGCAGCAAACTGGACGCCGTTTACGATGAAATCGAAGGAGCCGGCGGCGCCAAACCGGCGATTATAGAAATGGACCTGTCCACGGCGACAGAAGAAAGTTACATCAATCTGGCCGCCAGCCTGAGCGAAGCATTTCCCTGCCTCGACGGTATTTTGCACAACGCCGCACTGCTGGGCGAGCGCCGCCCGATTTCTGACGCCGGTTACACTGCCTGGATGGAGGTGATGCAGGTCAATGTCAACGCCCAGTTTTTGCTCACCCGCTACCTGCTGCCACTGCTACAACAGGCACCGCGCGCCTCCATCATACTGACGTCTTCAGGTGTAGGCCGCACCGGCAAAGCCTACTGGGGCGCGTATGCGGTATCCAAGTTTGCAACGGAAGGTTTTATGCAGGTGCTGGCGGATGAACTGGAAAACATCTCCAAGGTTCGCGTGAACACGCTGAACCCGAAAGGCACTAACACCGCAATGCGCAGAACGGCCTATCCGGCTGAAGAGCCCACAAAGAATCCCTCGCCGGAAGACATTATGGGGCCGTATCTTTATTTGATGGGCGATGACAGCGACGGCGTCACCGGCAAGGCATTTGATGCGCGTTAGCGCAGTGAGGCGCCTACATTACATAGACACCGGCGTTTGAATCAAGATCGACCGCGTTTCTTCGGTCCGCCACGACCCGGTGTTGCGCGACTTGCACTGCCACGAGCATGCCGTTTGCCAAACTGGCGCTCCATTACCTCTCGTTCTTTCTCGGTGCTGCGCGCCTGCTCTTTCGGTGCCAGGTTGGCCAGGCGATAGAGCGACTTAACGTCGGTGCGCTCCAACTCCACCCACTGCCCCTGCTTGACTTTGGAGGGGATGAATACGTCACCGTAGCGCACACGTTTGAGCCGGGATACCGTCAGCCCCTGGGATTCCCACAAGCGCCGCACCTCCCGATTGCGCCCTTCCATCAGCACCACGCAGAACCAGCGGTTGATGCCGCCCTTGCCGATTTGCTGGATGTCAGTAAAGCGCGCGACGCCGTCCTCCAGCATAACGCCTTCGCGCATGCGATCCAGCATTTCATCCTGCACATCACCCATCACGCGCACCATGTACTCGCGTTCGATATTGGATGAGGGATGCATCAGCCCGTTGGCCAGATCGCCATCGGTGGTAAACAGCAACAGGCCGGAGGTGTTGAAATCCAGGCGGCCGATAGAGATCCAGCGGCCAGTCTTGAGGTTGGGCAAACGCTCGAATACCGTACGACGCCCCTCGGGGTCATTGCGCGAACAGACCTCGCCGGTCGGTTTATGATAGAGAATGCAACGCGCTTCCTCCGCGGGAGGCGGATCCAGCTGTCGACCGTCTACGGTCAGACGGTCGCGGGCTTCTACACGATCGCCGAGTTGGGCGACCTTGCCATTGACCGCCACTCTCCCGGCCTCGATCCAGCGCTCCATCTCACGGCGCGAACCCAGGCCTGTTCGGGCCAGTACTTTCTGCAACTTTTCTCCAGCAGCAGAATCTGCCGCGGGAGACTTTGCCTCAGCAGACTTGCTACTGGCAGTTGCGGGCTGCTTTTCCTGCAGACGGGGTGCCTTTCTTTGGGGCTTCTTTGCCATGGCCGGTCAGATCTGCGATTCGGGTTTGGAGGGAGAGTTGTCGGTGTAGTCAGTCTGCTCTGCATCGGCAGCCAGTTCATTGCTTGTGTCGCCACTGGCAAGTGGCTCGCCCGACTCTGAGTCTGAGTCTGCGTCTGCGTCTTCGTCTAATTCTGTTTCTGCTTGTGATGCGCGCGCTTCGAGTTCATCCACGGCCTCGGCCAGAGTAACAGGCTCGTCTGCGGCGCCGTCGCTATCGGGCGGCGTGTGTGCCGTTCCCCCGACCACGGTCAGCCCAGGATTGGACTCACCCTCGTCCACCTCCTGCAAATCGGATGACTGATCTGGCTCTGGCTCCGACTGCGATACTGACTCAGTCTCTAGCCCTGACTCTGACTCCGATGCTGACTCACTCCCTAAGTCTGACTCTGATTCCGATACTGACTCAGTCTCCGCCGGAGCGTCTGACCCTGAGTCCGAGGCTGCTTCAAGCTCCGAGCCCGGCTCTTGTGCCCGCCCCAGCTCTTGTTCTTGGCTCGGCTCTTGTTCTTGGCTCGGCTCTTGCTCCTGCACCAAACCGGGCACAGGATCGGTGAAACCCAGCTCGGCATTGAGCGTCTCAAGGTCGCGAATTTCTGCCAGAGCGGGCAATTGATCCAGCGTTTTCAGGCTGAAGTAGTCCAGAAACTGACGTGTGGTGGCATACATGGCAGGGCGGCCCGGAACATCGCGATGCCCGACCACTCGAATCCACTCGCGTTCATGCAGTGTTTTGATAATGTTGGAACTGACGGCAACACCACGAATTTCTTCAATCTCACCGCGCGTAATGGGCTGACGATAGGCGACCAGAGCCAGCGTTTCCAACAGCGCGCGCGAATACTTTTGTGGCCTCTCATGCCACAGGCGGCCCACCCATGGGCTCAGTGATTGACGTACCTGGTAGCGAAACCCACTGGCCACTTCCTGCAGCTCAAACCCCCTGTCCTCGCAACGTGCCTGCGCCTCGGTGAGAGCCTCGCGAATGGCTGTATTGTCCGGTCTCTCGTGCTCCTCGAACAGCTCCGCCAAATTCGCAACCGTCAGCGGCTTATCGGCAGCCAGCAACGCGCCCTCGACAATCTGAATCAAACCGATTTCCGACATATTACTCCGACCTTGCCTTGACGTGGATCGGGCCAAAAATCTCTGTCTGCACGATTTCCACAAGTGATTCCTTAATTAGCTCCATGATGGCCAGGAAAGTTACCACGACTCCCAGGCGCCCCTCGCTAGCGCTGAACAGCGATACGAAAGGCACAAACTGCTGGCCTGCCAAACGCTCCAATACCTCGCTCATACGCTCTCGCGTAGACAGTGCTTCACGCTCAACATGGTGGCTGGCGAACATATCCGCCCTGCGCATCACCTCGCCCATCGCCAACAGCAACTCCCGCATCTCCACTAGTGGCTCGGGCCGCTCGCGATTCAATTCCGGCGGCGCAGCGCTGCCCACCCAGGTATCCCGCTCGACGCGCGGTAATTCCTCGATATCTTCCGCCGCCTTTTTAAAGCGTTCGTACTCCTGCAGGCGCCGGATGAGCTGTGCGCGCGGGTCTTCCTCATCGTCATCCACCTCGCTGGCGCGTGGCAGTAACATACGCGATTTGATCTCGGCCAGCATGGCAGCCATTAGCAGGTATTCCGCCGCCAGTTCAAACTGCATCGCGTCCATCAACTCCACATACTGCATGTACTGCTCGGTAATGCGGGATACGTCGATATCGAGGATGTCCAGGTTCTGCCGCTTGATCAGGTAGAGCAGCAGATCCAGCGGGCCTTCAAAGGCCTCCAGAAAGACCGCCAGGGCCTGGGGAGGGATATACAGATCCTTGGGAAATTCGGTGAGTGTTTTGCCCATCACCACCGCGAACGGCATTTCACCCTGCTGCGGCCCAATGCCCACCTGAGGCGGCATGGATTCAGCGCCGGCTTGCGCTACAACCTGCCCCTCGGGGCTGGCATCACGGGCCGTATCACCGCTGTCCGTGGCTTTTGTATTGGATTCGTTGGCTGACACTGTAATTACCTGACTTTAGGTGGGCCATAGTATACCTGAGTAAATGCCTAAAGCGTGAGCAGGAATGCCCCAGACGCGCGCTCGGGCCGCCTGCTTGCGTATCGCCGACCGCAGGACCCGCCAGGATGCACCACCGGAAGCGCCACCAGGGCGCCAAACAGGCTCTGCCACGGCCCAATGCGGCCAAATCAAAGAAAAATTTCAACGATATGCAGCGATATTGCCGGTCAGGCCTTCCTCCTTGGCCAGGAATCTATATAATCCCCCTTCTTCCACGCGCCCGTAGCTCAGCTGGATAGAGTAACTGGCTTCGAACCAGTTGGTCGGGAGTTCGAATCTCTCCGGGCGCGCCAATTAAATCTAAGGGTTGCAGATTTTCAGATCGCTAGCCCTTATTTATTTCGACAGTTTTCCGACACCTCCAATTTCGCGTTTCACCCGACCTCAAAGGTGTAACCTATCCGCCCGGAATAAAGTGGAACCTACTGCATATGGGCTAGAAGAAAAGGTTTCGTCTGCAATATTTGTTTTCATGAGAGGGTACATGGAACCCCTAGCTGGCAATGCCCCACTTGGTTGCATACGGCAAAGTTATTGACACTGAGCGACCCTTTTCGAGGGACAATATGTTAACGTTCCTGTATCAAATTCAAAATTAATGCTGAAGAGGCTATGAGGTGTTTGACACCATAATATGGCTTGGCCAAGCGAGAAAAGTGGAAAATAATAATATGCAAGATACCGAACGATCTGCGAAGCGTCTCTCCTCATTTCCTTTCAAATCCTGGGTGGTTCCGCATTCCTGGGCGTTGGCGGTTGGGTTCGGAATCCGTCTCGGCAATGCGTCCAGCGCATTGATAATGAGGCAGTTGAAATCACTATCCGTGGTGTTTGCTGCATGCATATGCGCCGTCATGTCGCAGGCGACTGCAGCGCAGGGCATATTGCAGAGTTTCTTCCCGCTGGGTGAAGAGATTGTCAAGGACCAGCCCTATTATTCCGAAGACAAAAAATATTTCGCAGTTCATCAAAAAGACAACAACCTCGTCGTCCATGAAACGGAAGGAGGAACATTCATCTGGGGTTTAAACGAAGATATCGGTGACAGTTACGCGTCGGTCGCCCGGATTTTGTTAGGCGCTGATGGCATGCTTATTGGTCTTGATGAGAACTACAATGAAGTTTGGGCGCCACCGGGCATCGTTATCATAGATAGAATGGCGCTCCCGGTAGTTACGCCCATCCCCGCGGGCACCTATAAAACTCTCGTGAAGCCTTATGGATGGACAGAGCCACAAATGAGCGGTGGCCGAGTCAGGGGAATTGTATGGGAGGCCAACAAGCTGATAGTTGGCGGTGACGGGGCATTTGAGATAGCGAGCTATTTTGAGACGCTGTCATCTGGCACCCTCGAACAGTACGGGGAGCAAATATGCACGAATTCCGATCTCAGCTACGCCTTAAGTGGAAGGGGCACTGAGGGCGACGGAGGCTGTTTTGCGTTTTCGGATGATATTCTCGATACAGTAAAGGGCAGTCCCCACAGTTCTTTGGGTAATTGCCTGTCTCTTTCATCTGAAGAACGTAATCAGCTGATCATTCTCTGCCCATAATAAGCACTTGAGCGTATCGGTAAGTTACGTTGCTTGAGCCAGACAAAAGTCGCCTCAAGCAACCGCCCTGCTCGCCAAATTGATCGCACCCTCCCTGAGATCACGATAATGCTGAGCCTTGATCATATGCCTTCCACGGTTGAACAAACTGCAAACCGCGGCATGCGCTCGTAGGAATCCCTGAGCCTGACTGACTAATTTGAACTTTCGCACACCTCCCTCTCTAGCCCGAAGAGTCGGATCGCTTCTCCGAGTGCCGCAGTAGCTTTCCAGGCAAGCTCAGTTTGTCGATTTCTCGCATTGGCGAATGCATGCTTCACTCTCCAGATGCCGCGCTTGCCCATTTTTCAGCATCGTCCAGTCCACCGACATTGGTAACATCGGTGAAACCCTGGGCTTCCAGGCGCCCTTTTGCATTCTCAGCCCGGCCACCAAAGGCGCAGTACAGGTAAATCGGGGTATCCTTGCCGAGTTGCAGCCCGGCGACACCGGCCTCAATGCCATCGAATGGGATAAGCACCGCTTGCTGCAGGTGGCCGCTGGCCGTTTCAGCGGGAGAGCGCACATCTATCCAGACGGCGTTGGGTGAAAGTTCGGCCCACGCTGGCTGGCATGCGAAATAGACCACCACTGCTAGCCACTGTAGTAAAGGTTTGCTCTTCATGGAAAACCTCCCAGTCAATGAATGAGACGCCAGTGTAGCGCTGTAACCGCATTTGGCCAGTGCCGGTGCAGGTTTTAGTCAGATAGCCGCCGCGCGACCGAAAGCCGGGCGCGCCGTTGCACGCTCAAGATACGCCCGTACTCGCGGCGTGTCATCGTTCACGTATCCAAGGTAGTCCGCAATCATCAGCCCGAACACGAGCATGATATCCGCCGCACTGAATGTATCGCCCAGTATCCAACCCTCGCTGCCCAGTGTTTGCTCGACCACACTCACAATCTGTGGAGCAACCTCCCGACCGCGATCAACCAGTGCCGGTATGCGCCTTTCCGGCGGCAGTGGGCCGCTGTGTGCGGCGATCTCCCCCATAATCACGGTGAGCGGATTCTCGCCAAAGTCCAGCCATTGAATCGCGAGCGCGCCCGCCTCTGTATCGCGCGGCGGCATGAGTTGACCCCCGCCGTATTTCGCATCGAGGTACTGCAAGATTGCGCTCGTCTCCCAGAGGACAAAACCATCGTCCTCTATCGCAGGCACTTTACCCAGCGGGTTGATCTGTAGATACTCGGGACGCTGCATTGCATCGCTGAACATCTCCACGGTTTCAAGACGGTATTGCAGACCAATTTCCTCGCACAGCCAGACAACTCGTGTAGAACGTGACATAGGGGAATGATGAATGGTTATCATGATGGCTGGCTTCCTGGGGATTGTTGTCTGATTTTTTACTGTATTTAATCGCGGTATCTGGATGCTGACACTGTCGCAAACCCACGACGCGAGTTACGCAGCACCCCACTCCGCTGTCACCTCGGCAACTCCAGCACAAACAGTGCGTTGCCAGCGCCGGCCTGGTAGCGCCCATTAACGCCCTGGAAAGTGCTATAGCCGGAATTGATCAACAGGCCATCTCCCGCCACCACCACTCCCACTGAATCGATGGTACCGCCATTGCCCACAACACCGTTGATATCGGTGAAGGTGACAGCTGTATCCATGGACCACTTCTGCGCACCGTCGCGCGTATCAAATGCCCTGACCACGCCGTCGAGTGAGCCGGCGAACAACAGGTCGTTGCTGATCGACAGCGATGCCGAGAACAGTGACGGTGTCTGCAGCCCCTTAAACATATGGGTGGGATGAATCTCCCAGTCTATTGCGCCGGTGGCGAGATCAAGCGCGTAGATGCCCGGCCTGGCGCCGGGTATGAGATCGGCCAGTCCGCCGCTGGCTTTGTCGATACTGAAATCCGTTGCGGCGACGTAGACCCGCTGCTGATCGACGGCCATTCCCCAGTGAATGCCGCCCAGCGTGGAGCCCTCACTCACCTTGTTGGACCAGTTGAGGGCCCCTGTTGCCGCCTGGATCGAATACACCACACCGCCCTTGTCGCCAGCAATCAGTGTGTCGCCATCATCCAGCAATATTGGCGCCGCGCCAAAATCAAAATCGTGCCCCGGCGGCACCGGACAGCGCAGGGAGCCTGCGGTGCTACAGTTTCCATTCCAGGTGTCGTTCTCCCTCGCCTGAAATATCCAATTGACGTCTCCGCTGTCCATATCCAGTGAGATGATCGCGTCCGATGTCATCGTGGCGGGCTCGGTGTAGTTCTGGCCAGTGCCGATATAGATCGCATTGCGCGTAATGTCGAGTGTCGGCGTGGTCCACACAGGTGCCCCGTTGGGGCCAATTCGCTCACCCGGCAATACCGTTTCTTGAGCCTCGCCGGTCGTGTGGTACTGCCACAGCAATGCACCCGTATCCGCTGCCAGCGCCACCAGCATGCCGTGGCTCCTGCAACAGGCACCGGGAATGGCAACGGTCGCCAACACTTCCTTGCTGGATACCGGCACAAACAGCTTGCCCGCGTGATACTGCATACCGCCGGTGACGAAGTGCAAAAAAGAAATAGTGCCGACAAATGTCTGCCACAAGGGGGCACCGGTAGCAGCGTCGATCGCGTACACCTGACCATTGAAATCCGCTGCGTATATAACCGCAGGCGAGGTCTCATTTCCCTCTGCCAGTAATATCGAGCCGGACCGGAAATTGCTGCCGTTGTCCGGCGTGGTGAAAGACCAGTACTGACACCCGGACAATCGGTTGAGTGCGACAAGCTCCCTACCTGACGTCAGGTAGATGACTTGTGCGGTGACGGCCGGAGCGCCGCGCTTTTCAGTCGCCGCAGCCGGGGCGTAGTGGTAGTTGAGCCGCAGTGTATCGACGTTTGTGGAGTCAATGAGCGAAGCCGTATTACGCGTATTGGAGAGGTTAAACCCAAAGCCGTTGACGATAATGGGCGCCGCCACATCCACGGTATCGTTGCACTGACCACCCCTGGGCTGAGGTTCCGACTGGTAGGAGACAAATGGCAGCGAGGCTGTCGCCTCCGCTGTGGGATTGTCGGTATTGCTGGTATCGCTGCAAACGGTCAACAGGGGTAACAACAGGGTGAGACACAAAACGCGACGCATAGTGGTATTCGACTTATTGTTAAAATCCAACGATAGCATTCAACACGGCAAAGACCAAAAATACACACAGGGCCGATCATCCACATCGGCCCTGTAAACCCTGTTCACACCGCAAACAACACTGCCCCAGCGTAATGGCTTATAGGCTCGGCTACTTCTGCACACCAATCACCTGCAGATTAGTAAACTCTGCCAACCCCCATTCGCTGTTTTCAACGCCGATACCGGACTGCTTGATACCGCCAAACGGTGCGACGGGTTTTTTCGCCAGATGGTGATTCACCCACACCGAGCCCGCTTCTATTTGAGCGGCGATGCGCAGCGCTTCATCTACATCCGCACTCCAGACTGAAGCGCCAAGGCCCAGCGGTGAGTCATTGGCACGTCGTATCACATCGTCGGTATCGGTGAACTTCAGAATCGGCAGGATGGGACCGAAGGGCTCCTCCTTCACCAGCGTGGCGTCATCGGGCAAATCGACCGCTATGGAAACGGGCAGGAAGTAGCCTTTGCCTTCGGGCACATCGCCGCCGCACAGAAAGCGGCCGCCCTCGGGCTCAACACTGTTAATGTAAGCGACCAGTTTGTCGAACTGCATCTTGTTCTGCACCGGCCCGAGCATCACGCCCTCTTGCATGCCATCACCGACAACAATCTGTTTCGCCATTGCCGCCATACCATCACACACGGCATCGTAAATATCGGCATGGACATACAGGCGCTTGATCGAAATACACACCTGGCCTGTGTTCAAGAAGGAATACCAGAACAAACGCGGGAGTACCGCCTGCACATCGACATCCGGCATTACGATAGCGGGATCATTGCCACCCAATTCCAGCGTGACGCTTTTCAGATTACTCATGGCACCACTAGCCATCACCTTTTTGCCGGTGGCGACTGAGCCTGTCAGTGTGATCTTGGCAATGTCCGGGTGCTCTGTGAGCTGTTGCCCAATGGCGTTGTCCCCGGTAATGATATTGATGACACCCGGTGGGAAGATATCGCGAATCAACTCACCCAGTTTCAGTGTGGTGAGTGGCGTGTAGGGAGAGGGCTTCACGATCACGGTATTACCGGTAGCCACCGCAGGCAGGATTTTCCACACGGCGGTGTTGAGCGGATAGTTCCACGGTGTGATACCCACGACCACGCCCATCGGACGGTGGTGCAATTCTGAGCGGTGCGTATCGGTGTCTTCGAGTACCTTCACCGGCAGATCAAACGCGGTAATCGCCCGGCACCACTGCGCACTGGGCCCCACCTCGTGGGTCAATGCATTGTTGAGCGGTTTTCCCTGCTCCAGTGTTAACAACTGCGCCAACTCATCAGCGTGCGCTTCTATCGCATCCGCCAGTTGCAGGATCATCGCGTTGCGTTCATCGCGCGTGGTGTTTTTCCAGCTTCTGAATGCCTCTTTAGCCGCTGCCACGGCTTCTTCTACCTGCGCACTGCTGGCCTGCGGGCAGTGAGCAACAATCTCTTCCGTCGCCGGGTTCAAGACGGCAAAGGTGTCCGCTGTTGTGGCGGCTTCGCCGTTTATTGTCATACTGAATTTCACGCAGGTCTCCTCAAACTCGTTGTGACTGCTAAAGGTATAGCAAACTGCCCGGCGATTCAGGGGGAAAAGGATTAAATATTCGTATTGTATGGTGTGCGGGAGAACGCATTGAGATGAATCCTGCACGGGATTATCAGGATTGCACTTGCGGCAAACCGACTGACCAGGCGGGCACATGGGGTCCGGCCAACAAACAGTGCCTTGGGAAGTATGAGGCGTTACAATCGAAAACATAATTCCTCTCTCACGGTGATGTTTTGCCATGACCTTCTCCATGACACCGGGTTCACTGCGTCTGCTGCTAGCAGTACTTTTATTTTGTACTTATGCGCAAGCCAGTGAACCTGCCGCGATCACCGTGTTCGATGAACGTGTGCGGGTCAGTCCGGGGCAGCTTATGCTGCTGGAGGATGAAGACGGAGCACTCTCCTACCAGCAGGCCGTTGCCGCTTGGCAAAACGGCCGGTTCGCCGCAGCGCAAGCTGACAACCTCAACCTGGGCATTACTGCCTCGGCCTACTGGGCGCGTTTACAAATCGACAACCCGACACCAACCTCGCGCCGGCTGATTCTGAGCCATGACTACGCCCCCACCGATGATGTGCGGCTTTATACCGGCCCCGGCCCGGACAACATACGAGTAGCAGGAGACTCGGCCATTCTGCCCGATAGCAGCAAGCGCAGCCGTGTCGCCGCATTTGAATTGGAGCTGCCTCCGGAGTCGTCGCAGGTGGTCTATCTGCGGGTGGCGACAGAGTCCAACCTGAATATAGAGCTATCCTTGTGGCCTCCGGTGCAATACCAGCAACATGAGCAGCTTATCAGTCTGTTCTACGGCGTGTTGTTCGGAGGTGTCGCCGTTACGGTGCTGTACCTGCTGTTCGCTGCACAGTTGGCCCGGGAACCCAATGCGCTATTGCTGGCCGCCTACCTGACATCCTATGGCCTGTATCTTGCCTTCCTGAACGGCTTCCCCAGCCTGTGGCTGCCAGGTGCACTGCTGGCTTATATGAATATCCTGCATATTGCCAGTCTCGGCCTGTTGTTCGGATTTGGCGCGCTGTTCTACCGGCGCTACCTGCAACTGGCTGCAAAACACATCTGGGCAGACCGGTTTGTGGCGCTACTGCAGTGGCTGGGTTTCGCAGTCATACTCTACGGGGTATTACCTTACTCAATTATCGGCGCAATCCTGCTGCTGGTAACAGGCATCGGCCCCCTCTTCACCATCGGGTTCGCTTTTTATCTGTGGTACCGGCGCGAGCCACACGCGTCGGTATTCGCTCTGGGCTGGACCATCGCACATCTGGGCTCCCTGCTGGGCACATTGCGGGTTGCCGGCGTGCTGCCCAACACTGACTTGATACTGCACTTACCTGCACTCGGCTGTGCCATAGCCTTCGCCTGCTTCACCTGGTCCATCGCGCATCGCCTGTCCGTTGAGCGCGTCTATGCCTACACCGATTTCCTCACCGGACTGGCCAATCGACGCCTGCTCAGCACCCAGGGTGAAATGGAGTATGACCGCGCGCGGCGCTACGGCCACCCACTGTCGGTGGTACTGCTTGACGTCGATCACTTCAAGACGGTCAACGACACCTGGGGCCATGCGTTCGGTGATCGTGTATTGCGCAGGCTTGCCGAGCACTGCCAGAATGAATCGCGCACTTCAGATCTTGTGATCCGCCTCGGCGGGGAGGAATTTGCCATCCTGCTGGTAGAGACGCCTATCGCAGAAGCACGAAAAATCGCCGAGCGCGTGCGGCGGGTTCAAATGTCTGAGAAGCTGGAGGGCCGGGAAATCACCGTGAGCCTCGGCATCAGTGAATTGCTGCCCGACGACCGCGGTATAGAAGATCTACTGCGCCGCGCCGACGCCGCCATGTATCGAGCCAAAGAAGCCGGGCGCAACCGCGTTGAATTGCAAATGGAAGGCGACGGAGCTCACTGACCCCGCCTGCACGTTTAATCTTCGGCGTTACGGGTAAAGGCGTACAGCGCAAACTGCCGCTGCACACTGCCTTTGAGTGAACCGTCTACATACTCGGGAACCGATCCGGTTCGATAGTTTTCGTTAACGCATGAAAAACCCAGTCGCTCGAAGAAGCCTTCTGTCTTGCGCTGATTGGCGTGCTCCAGTTGCACTTCGGCCTCTACTGTTTCACCAACATCCAACCGCTTGAGAAGCTCAGTGGCGATACGACCGCCCAGGCCCAGGGAACGGGATTCGCTGTCTACGACAATAATTAATCGGGGGTTCGCGTAATGCTCAGGGCTCCGTATGAGTACGCCAGTACCGATCATTGGGGGCTGCGCATCCGCCGCCAGCATCATATGTGCGGTAACAAACTCTGCTCGGCCACTTACTGCCAGTTCACACAGTTGATCGGAAGATAACGGGGTACTCCACGGCACCTCACCGATGCCTGTAGCCGGCATTTGGGCATCCGCAAATGCCTTGAGTTGCAACGCGTCGAGACGTGTCTCTGAAAGCTTTATATTACAGTCGAAAAATTCTGTGGCCTGGACTTCCAATGTTCTTAACATGCTCTACCAATCCCTATGCCGTTTATTATGGACTTATTCATAATAGTAGATCGTACGAGCGCTATCGGCCAAAAAAGTGGGCCCGGGTCACAGTCTAAGAGAATAATTCGGCACTCTAAACAGTAGCGTTAACTAGCTGTATTCTTCAGGATCACCCAGAATATCCACCAGCGGCTGAATGTGCCGCTGGTAGTTTTTCCATCGGTGAATGGCATCGGTGTACATAGGTTTGTTAGCCTGGGAGTAGCTCAACGTGTTGATGAGGCGCTCAGACTCATGGTGCCTGAGGCATTTGTCGTCCCACTCCAGCCCTATGTGATGTATAAGCCCCCTCGTCACTTCCTCCTGATTGACGACAAGGTCCTCGTATTTGAGGTTGAAGATTGCGCTATCGGATTGTACCCATAGCTTCATCAGCTCATTGTACTTTGCATAGAACCTGGCGATATCAGTCAAATTTCGCGCGTAGAGATGATCCTCATTGAATCGCTTAAAGTAGATCGACAGGCAGGTATCAAAAGGGTGACGATGGCAGTGAATGATGCGGGCCTTGGGAAACAGCTGTTTGATAAGTGCTATCTGCATAAAGTTGTGCGGTAGCTTATCTGTTATCCGTAACGCGCCCGGTGCCAGGCGCTCTATAAACGCCAGATAGCGGCCAGCGTAGGCATTAGCGTTTTCCTTGCTCAATGAGCGCAGACGTTCTGAATAATTTTCGAGATGCTTGTTGTCGCATATGTCACGCCCGATACGCCAAAGCGCCGTGATTTCACCTGCGCCGTAGGCATCGGGATGGCAGGCTATGATCTGTTCTGCCAGCGAGGTACCGGAGCGTGGCATACCCACAATAAATACCGGTTTACAGGTGCTGTTGTCGGACCGTATCGCACCGCTGATAGCGTCCACGCTAACGCCGCTTTGAATATCTTCCAATACTTCAAGATAGCGATTGATGTCTGTTGTGTACGCTGCGGCGGTATTGGCTTTCTTGTACTGAGTAAACGCTGCATCGAAGCGCTGCATCTTGTCGTAGCTTTCACCCAGCGAGAACAGAATCACTGACTTCATATCATCCGGTATGCCGGGCATTTTGAGTGTGCGTTGCAACATGCTGACACTTTCTTCGCAGCGCCCGGTAAGTCTGCATGCATGGGCATAAGCCAGCGCCAGTCCGGGAGCAACAGGCTGCTCCGGCTTTGCTGATACGATGGTATCCAGTACGGCGAAAGCCGCGTCGTACTCCCCTTTTAGGATATGACAGTTACCGCGCTCGACAAGAGCCGGCTGGTACATGCTGTCGATACGCAATGCCTTGTTGATTTGAGTCACCGCCTCGTCGAAGTCGCCCAGCGAGCGGTTCACCCTGCCCAGCGCAACCAGCAGTTCCTGATTGTCGATACAGTTCGCAACGCCCTCCAGATAAAGCTCCCTCGCCTGCACTGCGCGATCACTTTGCTCATAGAGCTTGCCCAGAGTTATGTAGGCATCGGGGCGGTCGCTGAAGGTCGCCGTGGCATCGAGTAAAACCTTCTCCGCGTTGGGAATGTCGTCTGCGAGGCGGTAGGTTTCATAGAGGCTATGCACAGCACCATAGAACTGTGGGTGAGCGCTATGGAGCTTGCTCAGTGTAGCAATCGCTTTATCCAGCTGATTTGATTGTCGATAGCACAGTGCCAATACATTCATGTACATCGGGTTTGCGCCGTCCAGCGCAACTGCTTTTTTGGCGTGTTGCAGGGCTTTGGCTGTCTCCTGAGTGTCCAGATAGGCTCTGGCAATGTGCGCGTGCGCGGGCGCAAAGGCGGGTTCCAGCGTCAGTGCTTTTTTGCAAGAGCGAATAGCTTCGCTGAATTTCTTCTGCAGAGACTGCGACACACCCAGATCGGTATATGCCGGAAACAGGCTCTTATTCAATTTTACCGTTCTGCGGTAATACTTTTCAGCCGCAGCGTAGCGCCCCAAACGGGCGCTGCAGATACCGGCCAGATACGTTGAATCTACATCCTTGGGTGAACGTTGAACAATTTGCTCTAACAGCGATAACGCCTCACCCGGGTTGCCGCTTTCCAGCAATTTTCGGGCACGCTCTCGCTTGTGTGCATCGTGGTTCACTTGCCAGGTAGCCGGTCAGCTCTCAAACGGAGCCACCTCCCCCTTCCCGACCCGTATCACCACTGGTGTCTCGTCCGCCAGATCCACCACTGTCGTCGGTTCGAGGCCGCAATAACCGCCGTCGATAACCAGATCAACGTGGTGCTCCAGTGTTTCGCGAATATCGTAGGGATCCATCAGGGGGAATTCATCTCCGGGCAGAATGAGTGTCACACTCATCAGCGGCTCTCCGAGGTCGGCTAATAATGCAGCGGCGATGGCATTGTCCGGCACACGCAGGCCCACTGTTTTACGCTTGGGATGCATCAGGCGTCTGGGCACCTCAGAGGTCGCTGGCAAAATAAAGGTATACGGCCCTGGTGTGGTATGGCGCAGCAGACGATAGACGCTGTTGCTGACCTTGGCGTACGTTGCGATCTCCGACAAGTCGCTGCACACCAGCGTAAAATTGTGCTTGGCGTCGAGTTTGCGAATGCGACGAATTCGGTCCAGCGCATTCTTGTCGCCGATATGACAACCCAGCGCATAGGCGGAATCTGTGGGGTATACCACCACCCCGCCACCCTTGATGATATCAACCGCCTGGCGGATCAGGCGCGCCTGGGGATTGTCCGGATGAATTTGGAAAAACTGGCTCACAGTGGTGTCTCTTCGTTATGTATTAGTTGGTCTGCGCGGCCCGGTTGTCATGGCAACCAGCGCTCCCACACACATCGCAACCCTTCAAACGGCCTGGATTCTACACCGAGTTCGGCGCTATAGGGCGCATCCCGATGGAAATCGCTGCCCAGCGATACCTCGAGATCATAATCTTTGGCCAACCGACTCAGATGTGCTGTCTGATCGCGTGTTTGCCTACCGCTGAGAACCTCTATACCACAGCCGCCCGCTGCGACAAATGCCTCAATTAGGCGGCGCAATTTCATGCCGGTAAAACGGTACTTCAGCGGGTGTGCTATCACCGCCGAGCCACCGGCGGATACGATCCAGCTTACCACCTCAGCCAGTTCCGGCCAGAACGCCTTCACATCGCCTGGCTTGCCCTGCCCCAGATACTGATCAAACGCCTGGTTCTGGTCCTGTACATGGCCTTGCTCGACCATCCAGGCGGCAAAGTGTGGCCTGCCCAGCTGGCTCTCACCGGCCTCTTTGAGTGCGCCCTGTAGCGCACCGTCAAAGCCCCGTGCGACAAGGCGTTTGGCTATTTTTTCACCGCGCTCTGTCCGCGCGGCCGCCATTGTCACCAGCGCGTCGCGCATCACCGGGTGATCAGAATCAATGCCCAGGCCGAGAATGTGGATGGTCACTCCCGACCATCTACAGGAAAACTCGATTCCCGGGATAAGCTGCATACCGCCAGCGCTTTGCCTATGATAAGCTTCTGCTGCCTTGTGGCCTGCCATAGTATCGTGGTCGGTGATCGCCAACAGCTCGATATTGCTGTCCAGCGCTCGCGCTACCAACTCGCAGGGATCGAGCGCGCCGTCGGAAGCGGTGGTGTGAGTGTGGAAATCAATCAGCATAATTTGTACGCTGGGGCACGCGTAGCTGAGCTACCGGCCAATTGACAAAAACACACCCTGATTCAACTTGAATATTCATTTCCACATGGTAACAGCCGGAGCACGATACAATCCATGAAGCAAATTGCCGAATTCATACCCATTGCCCTGTTCTTTATCGTCTACCAGTTCGATGGCCAGAGCATTTCACTGTTCGGCTGGAACTATCACTTCGATGGAATTTACTCCGCCACTGCAGTGCTGATGATAGCCACTGTGCTGCAGGTGGTATTCACCTACGCGTTGACGCGCCGCTTCGAGAAACGCCTGATGTGGCTGGCGGCGGCAGTGCTCATTTTCGGTGGCGCGACCCTGTTTTTTCACAACCAGATGTTTATCCAGTGGAAACCCACGATATTCAACTGGGCGCTGGCGCTGGCCTTTGGCGGTTCACAATTCATCGGCGAGAAAAACCTGATGCAGCGCACACTGGGCAGCCAGATTCATTTGCCGAGGCCGATCTGGACCAAGCTCAACCTGCTGTGGACAGCCAACTTCTTGATCGTCGGAGGGCTGAACATCTTCGTCGCCTACAGCTTCAGTGAAGCGACTTGGGTCAGCTACAAAATGTACTCCGCGATCGGCTTTACTCTGGTGTTGACGATCCTCACCGCTGTGCTTGTGAGTCCTCACCTGAAGGAAGGCGCCGCAGAAGAACAGCAGCTGTAACGCCCACCGGCATAAAACGGAGATCCCCATGTACTACTCAATATATTGTGAAGATGTTGAAAACAGCGCACCACTGCGCAAGAGCGCACGCCCGGCCCACCTCGCGCGACTGCAGATACTGGCGGATGCCGGCAAACTGCTGGCTGCAGGGCCACACCCGGCGGTCGATGCGGAAGATCCAGGCGATGCCGGCTTTACCGGCACGCTCGTTATCGGAGAGTTCGACAGCCTGGAGGCCGCTACGGCATGGGCGGATTCCGACCCGTATGTCGACGCCGGTGTTTTCAGCAAGATTACCGTAAAACCATTCAAGCTGGTTTTGCCATAGACTTCACCTTGCCCCCTTTGGGGGTTACATTAACCGTATTCAACAACTCCCTGCAGAGGAACAGACCTTGCGATTCTCCCTACCCTTATTGATAGTGTGCTGGTTATTTTCCAGTGTCGCACTGGCCGAAGACATTCGCTATGTCAGCGGCACCCAGAACGTGGCCCTGCGCAGTGGCGCAGGGGATGACAATCAAATCGTCCACCGCGGAATCCCGTCTGGCGTGCGTGTCATCGTCTCGCGAACATCTGACGATGGCCTCTGGGCTGAAATTACTACAGACGCTGGCGATACCGGCTGGATCCCCACCCAGAAGCTACTGGTGGAACCTCTCGCCCCCTCGGATGCGACAACCAATATCCCCGTAGCCGCGCAACCCACAGCAACGGGCGAGGATGCCAGCACTGATGTCGACGCAACTGGCGCTGCCCCGCTGGATCTGGAGGAACAGATGCGGCTGCGCGATGAACAGTTCAATGCCGTCGCCCAGGAGCTCTATCGTCTGAAACAGGTTTCCGGCCAGGCTGAGCAGCTGGATATAGACAATCGTCGCCTGGTGGAGAACACCGAGAATTTGCGCTCCAAAGTGGAGATGCTGCAAGCGGAAAACCTGCGTCTGCACGACAAGGTTGAAAGCGAGGACTTTATGAATGGCGCACTGGCAGTTTTATTGGGTGTTGTCATCGCACTGGTGGCTCCCAGGCTGGTGCCAAAGCGTCGCAAAAGTTCCAGCTGGGCATAAGGAGAAACTCATGATGCGTACACTACTGCTTTGCCTGTTTCTGGTGCTACCTGGTCTGGCCTGCGCCGATGAAAGCGTCGCTAAAAATCCACAGGTGGTTATAAAAACCAGCGAGGGTGATATCACGGTACAGCTGTTTGCCGAGGATGCACCTGTGACAGTGGAGAACTTTCTCAACTACGTAGATAGCGGCTTTTACAAAGGCACCATCTTTCACCGTGTGATTCCCAACTTCATGATTCAGGGCGGCGGCTTCAGCCCGGACATGGTAGAGAAAGACACCGACGACCCCATCGTCAATGAATCCAAAAACCGCAAGCACAATACACGGGGTACATTGGCTATGGCCCGCACCAGTGATCCGGATTCCGCCACCTCACAGTTCTTTATCAACCAGCGCTCCAACCTGCGTCTGGATTGGGCGCCGGGGCGCGATGGTTACACCGTGTTTGGTGAAGTTATCCAGGGCATGGACATCGTTGATTTCATTGCCACTGCACCAACCGGCATTGCCGGCGGCATGCAGAATGTTCCAGTAAAACCGATTGTCATCACAGACATCGTGCGTCAGTAGTCGCAATGATCGCGCTCAGCGTCAATCTCAATAAAATTGCGTTGATCCGCAATTCGCGTGATACCACCAATCCGGATATCCCGCTGCATGCACAGATGTGTATCGACGCCGACGCCGATGGCATCACGGTTCACCCGCGTCCGGATCAACGACATATCCGCGTGCAGGATTGCTTTGATCTGGCCGCCATGTTGGATGTTGAATTCAATATAGAGGGCAACCCGTTCACCGGACCACGCAAAAGTGGGCGCGCGAATATTAGCGATTACCCCGGGTTTATGGCGTTAGTGAAGGAAATCTGCCCCGAGCAGTGTACGCTGGTGCCAGATGGTGACGATCAGTTGACGTCGGATCACGGCTTTGATCTCAAGCGCGACGGCGATAAGGTTGCGCCGCTGGTGCAGGAGCTGCAGGCACTGGGGATTCGTACCAGCCTGTTTATGGACCCCGATCCCGAGCAAATTCGCCTGGCAGCGCAGACCGGCACAGACCGCATTGAGCTGTACACTGAAACCTACGCCCGCGCTTTCCAATCGGGCGAGGGGCTGGACGACGTGTTCCGTCAATTTGCAAAGGCGGCAGAGGTTGCCGCAGAAGAAGGCCTGGGGATCAATGCGGGACACGATCTGGATCTGCAGAACCTGCCGCGTTTTGCCACCATTGCGGGGCTGCTGGAAGTCTCCATTGGCCACCATCTCACGGTGGACGCGATACGCATGGGCCTGGCCCCGACAGTCGCCGCCTACCAGCGAGCCCTGGGCAAGCCCTGATGGATGCTCGCCTGCAAAGCCTGCTCGACAAGCAGGAAATCACGGAGCTTATCCACACCTACTGCAATGCGGCTGACCGCCACGATTAGGACAAGCTGCGCGCGCTCTACCACGACGATGCTACCGACGATCACGGCGCCTTCTTCAATGGCCTGGCCACAGCGTTCATTGAGCAGTTGCCGGCGATACAGGAACCCATGCTGATCCTTCACCACAATATCACCACGGTGAATATTGAACTGGACGGTGACTATGCCGAAGGTGAGGTTTATGTTCTGGCATTTCATCAGGTGCGCACGGACGATGGCCCGGTGGATCTGTTGATCGGCGGGCGCTATTTCGACAAATATGAAAAACGCGCGGGCGTATGGAAGTTCAGCCACCGCGCTGTCGTGGCGGACTGGGCAAACTACAATAATCCGTCCACTGTATGCCTTGACCACCCCATGGTCGAAGGCTCCTATATCGGCAAACCGGGCCTCGCCGATCCCTCCTACGCGTTCTTTCGCCTGCTCAAGCGCGGCCAGCGCTAGCGCGCCACCAGCTTTTCTCGTAAGTGGTCGGGAACACGGCTGGGGGAGTGGCTCTGCACATCCATATGCACCAGCACGGCCTTGCCTCGCACAGTCTGCTTGCCTTGCTGCCACATCTCGCAGTGCAAGGTGAAGGAGCTGTTGCCAATACTGGCTTCTACGACTTTGCCTGTCACGTCGAAACCGTAGAAGGTCTCAGCGATGAAGTCGATCTGGACCGACGCCAGTATCCAGCTCTTCAGGTGAGCCTCGTTGCTGTCTGCCAGTGACTCCAGAAAGCGCATTCGAATAACTTCGAACCAGGCGGCGATGGTGGCATTGTTGATGTGGCCCAGGGCGTCGGTTTCGTAAAGTCGCGGACTGATGGTGATAGTAAACTCTTGCATGTATTTGAACTCCTTGGATTTGTGCCACATCGACGGTTCTACCGGTGTAAGGGGAGTGCCTGCGGAACCTTGCTAACCAGCCACCCTGCAATATCTGCCAAGCCGACTGATACACCTAAAACAGCGCAACCACTTGCCATAAAATTATCACAGCATCAGGCAGACATTAGAACGTATAATGCGAGGATAATTTCTTTAACCGTAAAAAACCTTATGCGCGTGATGATCGCCCCTATGGAGGGCGTTATTGACCATACCATGCGAGAGTTGCTCAGTTCTCTGGGCGGCGTGGATCGCTGTGTCACGGAATTTGTGCGCGTAAGCGAACGTTTGTTGCCCCCTCGCGTGTTCCACCGGCTCTGCCCGGAACTTGCCACAGACGGAAAAACGGCTTCGGGTGTACCTGTTTTCGTGCAACTGCTGGGTGGACAGCCCACGGTGATGGCGGAGAATGCTGCGCGCGCTGCGGAACTGGGCGCGCCGGGCATTGACCTGAATTTTGGCTGTCCCGCCAAGACGGTTAATCGCTCCGACGGCGGTGCAATTCTTCTGCGCGAACCCAAACGGGTGCACGATATTACTGCTGCAGTGCGCGCGGCCGTGCCGGCGCACGTGCCAGTGACGGTTAAAACCCGGCTGGGGTTTGAGGACAAGGAGCTGTTCCTGGATATTGTCGCGGGCATTGAGGCCGCCGCTGCCAGCGAACTGACGATACATGCTCGCACCAAGCGCGACGGTTATCGACCGCCGGCTTACTGGGAATCGATTTCACAGGCGCGGGAACGGGTGTCGATGCCGGTGATAGCCAACGGTGAAATATGGAGTGTGGACGATGCGCTGCGTTGTCGCGCGGTCACGGGCTGTGATGATCTGATGTTGGGGCGTGGCGTTATCTGTCGCCCCGACCTTCCGCGCTTGATCGCTGCTGCGAACGCCGAAGGCGACACCATCGACGCGCTGGGCTGGGGCGGTATAACGCCGCTGCTGTTGCGCTTTTTTGAAACGACGCTGCTGCAATACGATGCGCATTGTGCCGGCAACCCGCTCAAGCAGTGGCTGGTGTATATGCGCGGTTACTTTCCCCAAGCCGGGCAATTATTTGAACAGGTGAAACGGCTGCGGGACCCCGATGCTATTCGCTCGGTATTACAGCAATCACAACCCTCCTCCACAGATCGCTACGCTGCCTAGCGAGCTATTGCAGCAGTCCGCGCGCAACAAGTTCGCCGTAGATACCCTGTGCCAGCACTTCATAACCCTGCGCGTTCGGATGTATTTCGTCGGCGCGTAGCGCACTGTCAGAAAGTATCTGCGAGAAGATATCCGGCACCAGTATCACCCCTTCTTCCTCGGCGAGTTCTGAGTAGATATCCGAATCAGAGAGCGCCCCTACAGTCGCCCGCAGCAAGGAAAGACGCGGCACGGACACCAGTGCGACAACTGCACCCGATGCAGCCGCCTCGCGAATGATGCCCTGCAGGAATTTCTTGACCTGTGCCGGTGAGGTTTTTCTGAGAAAATCATTGCCGCCCAGTTCAATAATTACCAGATCGGGCTGGTGCCTGGACAGCAGCGGTGCCAGGCGGCTCCCCGCCTCACGGGCGGTATCACCGGAAATACCGGCGTTGATCACATTTAAACCCGATAGAGCGGCCAGCCGGCTGGGATAATCCTCACCCGCGCCAGCCCCCATACCGAAAGTGACGCTGTCGCCGAAGGCCAGCACCACCGCATCAGCTGGCAGCGCCGTGTATTGTGCGCGATCAGCACATGCAGCCAGCCATAAAATGCACAATAGAGCCGCGAGCGGCCAACGTGGAGTGGATAACAATTGCGAGTAAGACATGAAAGAAAGCTTATCACATCAGCTTTGAAACGGTATCACGACCAGCCCAGCCGAAACCTAACTTCGGCGCCTGTTTTTCTCCAGGCCGGGTTTGGCGTTAACTCCGAGGCATTGACTGGCTAGAACGTGGCGCCAATACCAATAGGGAGGCCAAACTGCAAACCCAGCGCAGGGTCACCGTCATCCGTCACGCCGACAAACATACCCAGAGGAAACGGCAACTTGTTTGTTTCACTAAACAGCGCTCCGGGGTAAATATTGGCCCGTACGGCCAGGCCTTCGGTACCCCTGACAATCACCGATGCCAGCAGGCTGTTATTCCGATCATAGAAAACACCTGCGCTGGCGCGAAACTTGTCGGGATTAATAGACTCGGTGGAGACACCCAGGCCCCAGGACAATTCATCGCCGCTGTCCATCCTGTGAGATAAACCGAGAAGATTGGTGATCCCCATATAGGCGAACATACGTGTGTCCTTTGTTGCAAGCCAGCGCGGTCGCACCACATAGCTCATGCCGACATTCAGCACCTCATTTTTTTCAACGTCATACATCGTCATATGAGGCCACTCAACCGGATCGAGGTTATCTTTTATCCAACGCGCACGTTTGTCCGAGCTGTAAAGCCAGATCCCCAGTGGTCGAAACAGGTAAAAATCGGCTATTTCATCGGTGCTGTCGGTGGCCGGCTTTTCAAAACCTTCGGCCAGAAACTCGGTCACCATGGATAACACACCCGAGGTAAAATACGGCCAGGGCACACCGTGCTCCTGAAACCATTCGGCATTCTTGCGGTAGAGCATGCCACCGCCGAACAGGTGCAAGCCGTAGTTGGGCAATATGGCACCGCTGTCATTGATATTGTCCGGGTCGACCGGAAATATTTCGGTATTGATAAACCGTTTGGTACCGCCCTCTTCATCAATACGATTACCGGGGCTGCGCAGATTGTCACGAACCATACGCAGTTTGTCGCGATAGTTGCTGGTGGTAAAACTACGTTTCACCTGCAGGGAATCCAGTGTGTAGGATGAAAAAGAACTCAGCGGATTAAACAGCGCCTCTGACCCATAGTCCTTTGGCTCATAGAAAATCACTGCTTTATCTTCTGCCTGTGCAGTCAGGCTGACAAGGCAAATGACAAACCCCATCAATAAACATCGGTATTGGCTGTTCAAAACGGCTGAAGCTCCCTTTTTATTATTTAAGTCGCCAACAGGGTACGAGCAAGGTATCGCGCCTTGCGACCATGTGCGGGAGCGCTCACAGATACGCCTGACGTGAATTGAAAATACAGGCACGACAACGAGCCCGCGCTGTCACCGTGTAATTATAGGGGATATTGGCGGCCTGTGAGTAGCGTTTACCGACGCCGCACGAGTGGCCCCAGCAGAAAAAGCTTGTGATACGCCTCTTTTCTAGATGTAATACATTTGTTGACGTTTGTATTACATTTACTATACTGCAGTGGATCGGCAATCGACGCAGCCGGGCAGCAACAGGGCCGGTGGTACTGCAGACCATGTCGGACAGCCCAAACTTTGCAAGCGATACGGGAGTCACTGAAATGAAAACTGGAGCAACTCTACACGGGACGGCGAATCTGGCGTTTGACGCAGCGGATGCTGTGACACACATCGTCGAAGGCATGTACCGCAATATCGCCGCCACCCCCCTGCCCCTGGGCACAGCTCCACAGGGCAGCGCGCCCGGCATAGCAGGGCTGGTACTGGACTCTGTGCGAAAAATTAGTGGTGTGACACGCGGGTCCGTCGGTTGGGCATTGTCACGCCTGTCATCCGAACTGGATCGTACACTGCTGCCGGGGCCGCACCGCGAAGCCGCTATCTCCGCCCTGAACGGTATCTGCGGAGACCACCTCGCTCGAAGAGGCAATGCACTGGCAATCCCAATGCAACTGCGTGTGCTATTACCCGAATCTCCATCGGGCGAAGAAACACCGGCAAAGGCGATACCGTTCGCCGATCTGTTTGAAGTAAATAAACGTGCTGTGGAGATATATCCGCGTCCGATGGCACTGCAGGAAAAAGACTTCGTCCCGAGCAGCCGACCTCTGATACTGCTACACGGTCTGAGCATGAGTGATCGCGAGTGGACTTCCCGTCAACACAACCATGGCGAGGCACTGGCAGAACACAGTGGCTATACACCGATCTATGCGCTGTATAACACTGGCCGAAATGTTTCAACCAACGGACGCGAGCTCTGTAACCAACTGACGGAACTGCTCAATGCATGGCCCGTTCCCATCGAGTCCGTTACGTTTATCGGTTTCAGTATGGGCGGCCTGCTCGCACGCAGTGCGATGCAGTTTGCAGCAGAAGAAAAGCAAGCCTGGCTGGACAAGGTCGATAAGGCCGTTTACATCGGAACGCCACATCATGGCGCGGTGATGGAGCGCGGTGGTTACTGGCTGCAGAAGAGCCTGACCTACAGCCCCTATACTGCTCCACTTGCGGCACTTGGGCGTATACGAAGCGCCGGCATTACCGATTTGCGCCACGGCAATGTAAGAGATGAGGACTGGCAGCACCACGACGAACACGATGACCACACCGACAGACGCCAGCCCACACCGTTGCCGGAGGGCATAAAACACTTTGCCATAGCGGCGACGCTATCCAAGCGCTCGGGTGATCTGTCGGGAAAACTGCTGGGCGATGGTCTGGTACACCCTTCCAGTGCCACAGGCAGGCACCGGGACCAGTCCTTTCACCTGCCGTTCCCGGACGGCCATACCAAAATACTGTACGGCCTGGGACATCTGGCAATGCTGCATGATTCACGCGTGCTGGAACAGCTGACGCAGTGGCTCGGTCGCGGCACTGCCGCAGAGGTCTAGACGACTTTCGGCATGGCCCGCAGCGCGGTAACCACTCTGTCGCCAAACTCTGCGGTGTTGATCATTTTGACGCTGCCGCCGGGTTTGGACAGGTCTGCCGTCGAATAACCGTCGGCAAAGACGCTCTGCATCGCACTCCACACATTCTTTGATTCCTGCAACATACCGAAGCTGCTCTCGAGCATCATCGCGACGGAGCCAATCATGGAGTACGGGTTGGCAATGTTCTGGCCGGCTATATCGGGCGCTGAGCCATGCGAGGGCTCGTAGTAGCTCTTCTCGGGCCCCTTGCACTCGGACGGCATCAGGCCGAGAGAGCCGAGAATACCGCCGCCCTGATCGCTCAGGATATCGCCGAACATATTTTCCATCACCATCACATCAAACTGACACGGGTTGAGACACAGCATTGTCGCTGCGGCATCAACCAGTATGTGTTTAACCTCAACCTCGGGGTATTCAACGGCCACTTCACCGAGCACTTCGTTCCACAGCACGCTGGATCTGAGGACGTTGCTCTTGTGGATATTGTGTAATACTTTTTTACGGCGCATGGACAGCTGCAGTGCCTCGTGCATAATTCGGCGGATCTGTTCTTCGTCGTACTCCAGTGTCTCCCTGACATAGCGCAGGCCCTGTTCGTTGACACCCTCTTCTTTGTCGCCAAAATACAGGCCGCCCACGAGTTCGCGCACCATCACAAGGTCGATACCCTCGCCAATAATTTCGGCTTTCAGGGGCGAGAAATGGCCCAGCGATTTGGGCAGGAAAACAGGTCGGAAGTTGGCAAAGGTGTTATAGCGTCGGCGCATAGGCAACAGGGCGCCGCGCTCTGGCCGCATATCCAGGGGAATTTTCTTTGATTCTTCGTGGTTCAGGCCAATAGGTCCTTTGATAATCGCATCGGCTGCATCGCAGACGGCTATGGTCTCTTCGGGAAAGGGGTGGCCGCATTTGAAATAGGCGGATGCACCGAAATCGGCTTCTATCAACTCAAAGGTGACATCGTTCCGCTCTTCTACGAGGCGGAATACTTTTACAGCTTCTGCCATGATTTCCGGGCCGATACCGTCTCCGGGCAATATCGCGATTTTGTAGTTTTTCATACTGTAGTTCTCTGGATTCAGTTCAAGGTTGTGCCGGGGGCTGGCGGCCTGGGCTGTAAAAAGGCGGCCATTCTACTTTAGATGGCGGAAAGTTTCATCGGTTTGGGGCGGGGGCACTCTGCGGGGCTTGGTTTGGCGGTTTTTCCTTCGTAGGCCAAGAGTCTTAGCGTGTTGGGTTCGAGCGGAGAACGCCAAAAAGCGCACATCCCTGTGCAGGCTCGGGCGGCGACGTCCTGTCGCCACACGTCTGCGACCGAACCCAACACGCTCAGACTCTTTCTGCCCGCAGCACTTCTAAAGTTTTGACTCTCTAGCTACGGCGGATAAATCAATGTCAGAACAGCGTGGGCACCATTGCGTCGATCAGCCTTGGGCCACGTGAACTCATGGCGTCGGCGAACAGCTGATTGAACTCTTCTGCTGTGGTGGCGCGGTCTGCTTGTACGCCCATGCCGCGTGCCAGTGCCACGAAGTCGAGGTCGGGGCCATCTATGCGCAGCATACTGGCCGCTTTGGGACCGGGCTTGCCGCCGCGTGCGCCGGTACGACCGAATTCCAGTTCGAGGATGCTGTACTTGCGGTTGTCGAAAATCACTACGGTGACGTCGAGGTCTTCGCGGGCCATTGTCCACAGCGCCTGGATGGTGTACATCGCGCTGCCGTCCCCTTCGAGATTGACAACTTTGCGGTCGGGGCAGGCGATTGCGGCACCGACTGCTGCGGGGAGGCCCCAGCCTATGCTGCCGCCGGTGAGGCTTAGCCAGTCGTGCTGTCGCGCTGTGGCGGTTACGGGTGCCAGTGCCAGGCCGCTGGTATTCGCTTCGTCTACCACCACTGCATGCTCGGGCAGATAGTGGGCAATCGTCTGTGCGGCGGCGTTCACATCCAGGTTTCCACAGGGCAGGTCCGGGAGCGACAGTGGGTGCACGTCTGGCTCAACGCCATCGGCATCCAATCGGTCCAATAGCGCCAGCAGGCACTGGTCGATATCGTCGTCGGGGCTAGCGAGCTTTAATTCATCGCACGTTGTTGGCGCCATGCGGCTGGGCACCCCCGGATAGGCGAAGAAGGAGACGGGGGCTGCGGCACCGATAAGGATCAGGTGATCGAGGTCCTTGATATGGTCGATGGCCAGTTCGGCCAGGTAGGGTAATCTTTCCAGTACTCCGGTACCTGCGCCGCGCGCCTGGCGCGTCGGGAAGGTATCGGTACTGACGCGCGCACCGCAGGCTTTACCGATATGGCTCAGCAGCAAACTGCGCTGCAGATCGACCTCGCGGCCCCCTATCATCAGCATGCAATTTTTACCTGAGGTGAGCTTCGCGACGGCCTCGTCGATGCGACTGGCCGGGACTGCCGCTGGCGCTGTAATCTCGACGGCGCCCTCTGCACCATTGGGGTTATCACCCCAGGAGACATCTGCTGGCAACATCAACGTCGCGACTTTGCCGGTGCCTGCCTGTCGTACCGCTTCGGCGCCATCGCGGGCGATATCACCGGGGTCTTTGGAGGTGTATACCCAGTGCGAGACGGGGCCAGCGATGCCCTCGATGTCGGCTGTTAACGGCGCGTCGTACTGCAGGTGGTAGGTTGCGTGGTCACCGACAATATTAACTATCGGAACATGACCTTTCTTGGCGTTGTGCGTGTTGGCCAGTGCATTTCCCAGCCCGGGACCCAGGTGTAACAGCGTGGAAGCGGGTTTGCGTGCCATGCGTGCGTAGCCATCGGCAGCGCCGCTGAGTACGCCCTCAAACAGACACAGGACGCATCGCATACCCTCCACCTCATCCAGTGCCGCGACAAAATGCATTTCGGAGGTACCGGGGTTGGTGAAACACACCTCGACACCGTTGTTAATCAGGGTAGTCAGTAAACTCTCTGCGCCGTTCATGTTTTACTCCACTTGTGGGTGGGATGATCTTCAGCCAGCTGCCAGTGTTTCAGCGCTAAAAATCTTGTTCGGGTTAAGGATATTTTTCGGGTCCAGCATCTTTTTCATCGCCATCATGAGTTGTAACTCTGCCGCACTGCGACTGCGGAACAACTGCTCGCGCTTGCTGACGCCAATGCCGTGTTCCGCCGAGACGGAGCCCTGGTGGTGTTGCACGGTTTCATACAACAAGGTATTCAGCGCCTGATGATCAAATGCCTCAGCATCTTTCGAGCCGAGAATCAGGTGCAGATTGCTGTCTCCGAGATGGCCAAACACTATACAGATAGCGTCCGGCAAAGTATTCATGCCGGCGCGAATGTCCTCGATAAAGCCCTCCATCTTATCCAGTGTGACACTGACATCGAAGGGAATAATGGGCCCCAACTTGAAAAATTCCAAAACATCATCGCGGATTTCCCACAGCGCATTGCGCTCCGATTGCGAGCGCGCCAGTACTGCATCGGCGATCAGGCCGTCCTCCATGGCCTGCCCGAGCACGGCTTCAAAATGCTCCGCATCGCTTTCAGGCTCTGAGCCCAACGTCTCGACCAGCACGTAATAGGCACTGCCGTGCGGCAGCGGTGTCTTGTGCAGACTACCTTCGCGTGTGATGTACTCATAAAATTCGGGCCACATCACTTCAAACCCTGAAAGCTGCCCTGACGTGCGCGCATCCAGGCTGTGCAACAAGCCGGTCAGCGCGTCGAAGCTGTCAACCGCCAGAAGGGCTGTGTTCTCACTGATGGGATTGGGGCGCAGGCGCAAAACCACACGGGTAATCACACCCAGCGTCCCCTCGGCGCCGATAAACCACTGCTTGATGTCATAACCGGTATTGTTTTTAAGCATTTTGTTGAGACTGGTGATCACAGTGCCATCCGCCAGCACTACCTCCAGCCCGAGTATCACTTCACGCGCCATGCCGTAGCGGATCACCCTGTTGCCGCCGGCATTGGTCGCGGCTATACCGCCGAGCGTTGCTGATCCGCGTGCGCCAAAGTCCAGCGGTAGCAATAAGCCCTGTTCCGCAGCAGCCTCTACGGCCACCTGCAGGATACAGCCCGCCTGGACGGTCATCGTGCGATTGCTGGAATCAATTTCCTCGATAGTATTCATTCGCTCCAGCGAAAGGCCGAACTCACCATCGGTCTGGATATGCCCATTGGCCAGCCCTGTTTTACCGCCCATAGGGACCACCGCCTGACCCCAGGCGCAGCACAGGCGAAGAATGCCTGACACCTGCTCGGTGGTTTGCGGCCGCAATACCACGTCGGGTATCACATCGTCCGGCTGGATACGCAAGCCAGTGTCTCCCAGCAGCGCACGCAGCTGTTCAAGCAATTCTGGATCGGGTTCAGACACCATGAGTTCGGCTCCTGGCTATTTCGATTTACCAGCGACACTCACAGTCTAGATGATGCTGCGACGGCCCGCTACGCGGAATCCAGGCGCGGCACAGAGGCCAGTAGCGCCTGTGTGTAGGGGTGCTGCGGCCGAGTCAGTATTTGCTCGGCGCTGCCCTGCTCCACCAGTTTGCCCGCCTGCATCACACCCACGCGGTGCGCAATGCTGGGCACGATAGACAAATCGTGCGTGATAAACAGGTAGGACACGCCAAACTCGCGCTGCAGTTCCTGCAACAGTTCCAGTACCTCGGCCCGGATGGAGACATCCAGGGCGCTGGTCGGCTCATCACAGATTATCAGTTCGGGTTCCACTGCCAGGGCTCTGGCGATGGCGATGCGCTGCAACTGGCCACCGGACAATTCGTGTGGATGGCGATGACTGTACGCCTCATCCAACTGAACGCGTTGCAATAGCGCGGCGACATGTTCTTCACGCTGTGTGGCGGACAGGCCCATACCGAGGCTATCCATGCCCTCACTGATAATTTGTGCCACGGTAAGCCGCGGGTTCATTGAGGAATACGGGTTCTGGAAAACGACCTGAATCTTTTTACGATAGGGCAACATGGCGCGGCGACCCAGGGTGTGGATGGCTTGACCGAGAAAGGTGATTTTACCCGCTGCAACCGGCTCCAGATTCAGTATCGCGCGCCCCAGCGTCGATTTTCCGCTCCCCGACTCACCCACCAGTGCGTAGGTCTCACCGCGGCCGATCTGCAGCGACACCCCATCCACTGCGCGGGTGTAATCCACCACACGCTGTAACACCCCCTTGCGGATGGGGAAGTACACTTTGACATCCTCCAGTTGCAGCAGGGCTTCATCTACGTCACTTTCGTGGAAGTGCTGAAGATCCGGCAGCGCGTCGATCAGACGCCGGCTGTATGCTTGGCGCGGGTTGCGGAAAAATTCAT
This sequence comes from Halioglobus japonicus, assembly GCA_902705825.1. GTDB lineage: Bacteria > Pseudomonadota > Gammaproteobacteria > Pseudomonadales > Halieaceae > Marimicrobium. The sequence goes on from CACSIL010000052.1 coordinate 225,024, forward strand.
CCACCGGGGCGCGCTCAATAATTTCACCGCGGTACATCACCGCCACTTCATCGGCAGTATTTTTGACCACACCCATGTCGTGCGTAATCAGCAGTACCGCCAATTGGCGAGAGCGTGTCAGGCCGCGAATCAGGCTCAGCACCTGCGCCTGTATCGTCACATCGAGCGCGGTGGTCGGTTCATCGGCTATCAGGATGTCGGGCTCACAGGCCAGAGCCATTGCGATCATTACTCTTTGTTGCTGCCCACCGGACAACTGATGCGGATAAAACCCGTAGCGCGCCGCAGCATCCGGAATGCCCACTTCTGCAAATAGTTGCACTACTCGCTGTCGCAACGCGTCACCGCCCAGACGGGTGTGCAAGCGCAGTGTCTCGGCCACCTGCTCACCTATTGTTTGAACCGGGTTCAGCGCACTCATCGCATTCTGGAAAATCATCGCCACACGTTCGCCACGCACGGTCTGCATATTCGCCTCGGACAGGTCGAATAAATCGTCTTCCCCTACCCGCACTTCCCCGCCGGTTATACGCAGGGCACCGGGCAACAGCCGCATCGCGGCCAGCGAAGTCACAGATTTACCGCTGCCGGACTCTCCCACCAACGCAAAAATCTCACCGGCGCGCAACTCCAGGCTGACACCCTTGAGAATGACCTCAGACGTCTCGGCGACCTCTACCTTGAGATCCGTCACCTGCATCACGGCGGGAGTCAGTGTCGTCATGCGGCAACGCTCGCGGTCGTGGATCGGGGGTCAAAGGCGTCGCGCACCAGGTCAGAGAACAGGTTGGCGGCCAGCACCAGTACAAACATGAAGAAGAAGGCTCCGCTCAGCGTCCACCAGACAATCGGTTCGCGAGACAATTCCGACCGCGCCCCATTGATCATATTGCCCCAACTGGCCATGCTCGGATCGATGCCGACCCCGATATAGGACAACACTGCCTCGGCCAGTACCAGTGCACTGAAATCCAATACAAACGTAATCAGGATAATGTGGGTGACATTGGGCAGGATATGGCGCACCAGTATGCGCTGATGACTGACGCCAAATGCGTGAGCCGCCTGCACATAACCCAGCTGGCTGATTTTGAGTGTCTCCGCGCGTATCAGTCGACACAGGCTCGACCAACTGGTCACACCGAGAATAAAGCACAGGGCGAGAAAACGTGCGTCGGCTTTCTCCAGTCCGACCGTAAAGAAATCCGGGTTCAAGTCGATGTACACCTGGAACAACAGCACAGACGCAGCTATCAACAGAATGCCGGGAATAGAACTCAAGGTGGTGTACAGGTATTGCACCACATCATCCACCCAGCCCTTGAAATAGCCCGCCATCACACCCAGCGACACCGCAATGGGCAGCATAATCAGGGTGGCAAGCGTACCCAGCAGCACGCCGGTGCGAATGCCCTTGATACTCTGGTAAGCGACATCGGCACCGCCCAGATCCGTACCCAGCACATGGTAGTAGCGGCTGATATTTACCAGCCACACGGACAGACAGATCACCACCGCCTGTGTCATCCACGACGCGTGCCAGGGGAAGGGGCTACGGCGCAGTAGCAACCACTGCGGCGCGATCAGCAAAACAGAAAACAACACGCCCCACAGCAGCGCCGTTGCCGACCGTGTTAACACATCGCCCCAGCGTTCGCCCGGATGGGACAGGTGCCCGCCGGCGTGTTCCAGCGGCGGAAAATCGCGGTAGGTATGGCCGACATCATCCTTCATGTCCTGCTTCTCGAAGGAGTCCAGCGCGAACGGCGCCGAGTACGTCCGCTCGAATCGATCCCCCATGCCCCCCAGCATCAGGTCCAGTACGCTGGTGACCTTGTTGTTGTAAAACACCTCGCCACTGGGCGAGCCGGCCACTGGCTCAAGCGCACGCCGAAAATGCAATGAATCCAGCAGTGCGACGCCCACGTAAACCAGGATGATTGTCATGGTGACCATACCCAGACGCGTACTGAGCACCTGACGCCAGTGCTCTCGTGTCTGTGGGTCGCGGCGCAGGCGCAGGAAGAATATGCACAGCGCAAACACCAGCAGGTAAATCAGCATGTCTGACCACAATATCAGCGGCTTCATACGCTAATCCAGCCGCAGCCTGGGGTCGGCCCAGGTGTAGGAGATATCGGTGAGTATCAGGCCGATAATGTAGAGGATAGAGCCTATAAACACCATCGCGCGCACTATCGCAAAGTCCTGCGAGTTGATGGCATCCAGCATATAGCTGCCGAGGCCGGGTATGCCAAAGAATGATTCGATCAGCAGACCGCCCATAAACAGTGTCGGAATAACCACCACCACACCGGTGAGAATTGGTATCAACGCATTGGGCAGTATGTGTCGGAACAAAATACGGATCTCGCTGGCACCCTTGGCCCGGGCCGTGCGCACATAATCCTGATTGGACTCCTCCAGAAACAGGGTACGGTACCAGCGCGCGCCGGAACCGATGCCGGCGATCACCCCGACCAACACTGGCAGCAGCAGGAACTTCCACGGCTGGATATCACCATTGAACCCGGATATCGGCACCAGTTTCCAGGTTTTGGCTACCAGGTACTGACCACCGATGATATAGAACAGATAGGAAATCGACATCAGTGCGACGAACACAAACACCGCCCAGCGATCGAGCCGTGTGGCATGAAACATCACCACCATCAGCGCCACACAAATATTGACCCATATACCAACCACAAAGGTAGGCAGCGCCACCGCGAGACTGGGCCACATACGTGTGGACACATCGGTAGTGATATCGCGGCCACTCTCGGAGCGGCCAAAATCAAACGCAAACAACTTCACCGACTTGGTGAAAAATATCGTCTCGGTCACCGTATGACTACCCTGTTCCTGCGCATTGTAAAACAGCGGCAGATCGTAGCCGTTCTTATGTTTCCATGCCTCGATCGCCGCTGGCGTGACGTATTTTTGCCCCAACTGCGAGACGGCCATATCGTCCGGTGAGTTCACCACAAAAAACAGCATGAACGTTAACAGGTTAACGCCGATCAGAATTGGAATGGCGTATATGAGCCGCCTGATGATATATGCAAACACAGCTATCTCCCGGTGTGCCTGGCCGTGGCATTTTGGCGGCGACGGTAAGCAACGATGCCCGGCAATAACAGACTGGCCAGCAACAACACTGCGGCGTAAAGCGGCCAGGTTACCGGCTGATTCCACAGCGACTGCATTTTCTCGCGCTGGGCTTCATCCACGCGTGTGTATTTGAGGGTGGACTTGGAAATACCGTGCCGCTTGTTGTTGTGCACCCAACTGTTGTTCAGATAGATCTCCTTGGGGAAAAAGGCATATAGCCACACTGCATCGCGCCGGTACAACTCAACCATACGCGCCACCAATGCCTCGCGCTCAGGCCCTGGTGGCAATACGCGCATCTCCCGAAACAACGCATCGTACTCCTCACTGGCATAGTTGGAGTTGTTGGCACCGTCACAGGCACATTCCAGCGGACTCTCGGGGCCATACAACAGGAACAGGAAGTTCTCCGGATCCGGATAATCCGCCAGCCAGCCGTGCGAATAGATCTGGGTATTGCCGGTCAGTAATTTTTCGCGCGTGCGGTTGAAGTCTGCCGGGCGAAACTCCACCTGCACGCCAATATCGGCAAACACGCGGTCAATCCAGTTCATTGATGTATTGCCAATAGCCTGAGACTGCACATCGATAAATATCTTGAGCGGCTCCCCGGTGCGCGCATCGCGCCCATTGGGATACCCTGCTTCCGCCAGTAACTGCCTGGCGTACTCGATGGACTTGCGCCTCGGCTCGCCGTCCACCCAGTCGTACACATACGGATTCATACCGGCTTCCCCTTCCAGGCTTCCGGGGATACCCGGGGGAATCAGGGTTTGCGCTGCAATGCCATTACCTTTGTAGAAGACATTGAGGTATTCCTCTGTCAGAAAAGCAATCTGCAGGGCCTGGCGCAATTTGCGCTTGTCTTCGGTATAGCCTCCCACCACAGGATCGCGCATGTTAAAGCCGTAATAATAGATACCGGGTTTTACATCCGGCGACATGGTGATGTCGTGACTCTGCAGTTCGGGTGCCATCTCCACACCTTCAGGGCGCACCACGAATGCCTGATCGAATACGCCCGTCGTATGCGAATGCGTTTCACCGGAGCGATCGTAGTAGCCCTGCATAAACTTGGTCCACAGCGACAGCCCTGATTTTTCCAGGCGGTACACAGCCCGGTCAACAAATGGAATCGGCTTGCCCGCATCTACCAGATTACCCGCCTCCAGATCGCCCGGAGCACCCTCGGTGGGAAAAAAGTCAGGGTGGTAGTTGGGATTGCGCTCCAGCACAATTTCGCTGTTGGGGTCATTCTTCACCATCATGAACGGGCCGGAGCCTACCGGCCACCAATCCAGCGTCAGATTGCGATCTGCAAAACCCGGATTGTGGTAGAAGCGATCTACCTCGACCGCGACCGGTGAGAAAAACGGCATGGCCAGCCAGTACACAAATTGCGGGTAAAGGCCCTTGATCGTTATAGTGAAGGTGAGGTCATCCACCACTTCCAGACCTTCCATTGGGTACTCATCGAGGTTCAGCCAGGTATCTCTGGGCAGCTCTGCCACACGCTCTGAAAATTCCTTCATACCGACAATGTACTGGGACATAAACCCCAGCATAGGAGAGGCATTGCTGGGATCGGCGAGACGTTTGATCGCATAGACGTAGTCATCGGCGTTTACCGGACGATCACCCGTCGCTGGAAAATCCGGAATCTGCTTGAACTGCGCGCCGTCTGCCGCGTCATCAAACAGGTACAGCGGCTCACCGCGCTCATTGAGCGCAAATGCCGGGTGCGGCTGGTAGCGTAAATCATCGCGCAATTTCAGCGTGTAGCGCGTGAAGGCCACCGAATCGTCACTCTCCGCCACTGGCTGCCCTGCGCTGTTGAGGTAGGTGACTTGTGGTGCAGACTCCAGCGCGCCGGGAATCAACTCGTACGGCCGCTTGAGGAAGTGGTAGGCCATCGGTGGCTCATAGATCTGCATGATGAACAGCGATTCATCAGACGCGTATGACAATGCCGGATCCAGGTGTTTGGGTGGCGAGGGCGACATCATCGATTGATACGTCAGTTTGCCGTCGGACAGCGGCGGGTTGGGATTATTCCAGGGGGGCTCGCCACAGGCGGACAATCCACCGAGCACCAGAAGCAACAGCACGCGCATGCATCGGTATGTGGCAGTCCTGTTATTGATAGTTGTCTCGGCTGTCATTCGTCGTGCGGTGGGTAACATTAACGCAAGCGCGCAAGCATAACCTGTTGGCGCGCAGTGCGCACCCCGAAAAAGGGCCGCGACACCTGCGCATTAATCCCTATAATGGATCGCAACCGTCACCACCACCCGATCGCAGGAGCATAGCGTAGCAATGCCCGACGCAGCCGTATCGCCGCCGCCAACAGACAGCAGCTTTCTCGGTCATCCGCGTGGGCTTTTTGTTTGCTTCGCTACGGAGCTGTGGGAGCGATTTTCTTTTTACGGCATGAAATTCCTGCTACTGCTCTATTTGACAAAATACCACCTGTTCAGCGACAGCAATGGGCTCGAAGTACTGGGCGGTTACGCCGCGCTGGTTTATGCCATGCCGGTACTCGGCGGTCTGCTGGCTGACCGCTATCTCGGCATGCGCAAAGCGGTGATTTTCGGTGGTGTACTGCTGGCGCTGGGCCATCTGGGAATGGCAATGGAGGGCGAGCAAGCACGCTTGGTGAACGGCCAGGTTGAACGCGATGAATCCGCATTGCAGGTATTTTATTTCTCGCTGGCATTGATCGTGATCGGGGTTGGCTTTCTCAAGCCGAATATCTCTACCATCGTGGGCCGACTTTACAGCGTGGACGATACTCGTCGCGATGCCGGCTTTACCATTTTCTACATGGGCATCAACATCGGTGCGTTTGCGGCCACCTTGTTGTGCGGCTATCTGGGTGAAACCTACGGCTGGCACTACGGCTTTGGCGTGGCGGGTATCGGCATGGTAATCGGATTGATCACTTTTCTGCGCGGTCAGAAGCATCTGCATGGCCTGGCCGAGCCTCGTGACCTCACGCGACTAAAGCAGAAATCACCGCTGGGCCTGAACGTGGAATACACGATTTATCTGTGTGGTCTGCTCGCCGTATTCGCCACCTGGCAGATGTTGCAGTTCCACGGCGCGGTCGGTGTCACACTAAATATACTGTCGCTGGCCGTGCTGATCGGGCTCAGCTGGTTTATCGCTGTCAGGTGTTCACCGGTAGAGCGCAGCCGTATGCTGGTGCTAGTGATATTGACGATGTCCAGTGTGGTGTTCTGGGCACTTTTTGAACAGGCGGCGGCATCCATGACCTTGTACGCGGATCGCGTGCTGGATCGCCATATTCTAGGCTGGGAACTGACCGCCTCGCAGTTTGGCTCCATGAACGCTTTTTTTATCTTTCTGTTTGCTCCCCTGTTCGCCTGGCTGTGGATGTTTCTCGGTCGGCGCGGCCTGGAACCCGGCACGCCAGTCAAATTTGCGCTGGGCATCGCACAGGCCGGACTGGGATTCGGAGCGCTTGTGATCGGTGCTGCCACTCCCGATGAAGCAGGTCTGGTGGCGGGCTACTGGATGGTACTCGCATACCTGTTACACACCACAGGTGAACTCTGTCTGTCGCCCGTTGGCTTGTCCGCCGTTACCAAGTTGGCAGTGCCCAGTGTCGTTGGCGTAATGATGGGCTCCTGGTTCCTGGCCACCGCATACTCCGAGTTTGTCGCCGTACAGCTGGCGAAGCTGGCCGCGATTGAAACCGTCAACGGCGAGGTAATCGATATCAGCGCCGCGCTGGCAAGCTACACTGAACTGTTCTCAGGCTTGCTATATGTGGGCCTGGGTGTAGCGGTGCTTTTATTATTGCTGTCACCGTTACTGAAGAAAATGATGCACGGTATTCACTAAAACAGTGAAAACGCTGTTTTAGTACATCGGGCTGCGCAATGAAGGTGGACACGACTTGAGGATGAAAATATGGACAACCGTGAATTCGATGTAGTTGTTTGGGGTGCCACCGGCTTTACCGGTCAACTGGTCGTTGAGTACCTGGCAAAAACCTACGGCGTGGACGGCGATTTGCGCTGGGCCATCGCCGGTCGCAATCAGAATAAACTGGACGCTGTTCGCCGTGCCTGCCTGCCCGCTGCGCAGCGCGAGCAACTGCCGATACTGTTGGCCGACAGTGATAACGCTGCCAGCCTCGCTGAAATGGTGCAGCAGACCAAGGTGATATGCACCACGGTAGGTCCGTATGCGAAGTACGGCACACCGCTGGTCGCCGCCTGTGTTGAGGCGGGTACCGACTACTGCGATCTCACCGGCGAAGTGCAGTGGATGGCACGCGTTATTCCGCAATATCAGGCTGCAGCAGAGGCCAGCGGTGCGCGAATTGTGCACACCTGCGGCTTTGACTCGGTGCCGTTTGATATGGGCAACTGGTTTGTGCAGCAACAGATGTTCGAGCGCCATGGTCTCTATGCCCAGCAGGTCAAAGCGCGCGTCGGCCGCAACCGTGGCGCAGCGAGCGGCGGCACTATTGCCAGCATCCTGAATATGATGGAAGAAGCCGGGCGCGATCCGTCGATCAGACGCCAGGTGGCCAACCCCTACTCGCTGTACCCGGCGGGAACGCCCTCCGGTCAGGACGGCGCAGACCAGAGCGGCGCCGTTTACGACAAAGATTTTGGACGATGGACGTCGCCCTTCATCATGGCTGCGGTCAATACACGGGTCGTGCGCCGCAGCAATGCCCTGCTGAACTTTCCCTGGGGCGAAGATTTCCGCTACGACGAGGCCACACTGGATGACTCACGCTACAAGGCAATACGCAACAGTGTTGCAGGCCTTGTCGGGATGATGGCGCTGGCTGTGGGGCCAACGCGCAGACTGGCACAGCGTTTTCTACCCAAGCCAGGAGAGGGGCCCACTCAGAAACAGCGTGAAGCCGGTTACTACGAAGTTTTCTTCTTGGGCATAAACCCGGCGGACCGCAGCATGGATACCCTGATCAAGGTCACGGGCGATATGGACCCGGGTTATGGGTCGACCTCCAAAATGCTGGGAGAGGCGGCGGTTTCACTCGCATTGGACAAAACAACCACCCCAGGTGGCTTCTGGACGCCGGCATCGGCCATGGGAGACAGCTACCTCCAACGTCTCACCGCCAGTGCCGGACTGAGCTTTGAAAGTGTTGACCCGGGCAGGATCAAGAGCGTACAAATATGAATTACATGTCACACCAGAGGCAACTATTCAACACTTGTGGCGCTGGTAATACACCAGAAAACCTCGTACATTCCCCGCTATAAACGAGAAAAACACAGGGGCAATCAGGCGCGAGGTGAACAGATTTAACCTCACGTTTAGCGGCGAAATTCTTGCCGGCGAAGATCCGGAGCAGGTCAGGCTCCGATTCGCCGACATGTTTGGCATCGACGATCGGGTTCGGCTCGAACGTTTCTTCAGTGGCGAGACAATCATCCTGCGGCGCAACCTGGAACGCAAAGACGCTGCCGAACTCTATCAACAACTCCAACTCATGGGCGCTGTCGGCGCGTTGGTCAAAGTCACGACCAGTGAGATGGCAGACGATGTCGTCAACACAACGTCACCAGCCAAGGGGGCACAGTTCGCAGGAGCCCCTGCCAACGGAGCAGCCCCACCCTCCCCTGCTGCCGGCCAAAAACTGCACAGCACAGATGCCGCCGCCGAAATAAAGGCCCGTAAACTGGCAGCACAGCGCCTGGCCGCAGAAAAAGCAGCCAAAGTAAAAGCTGAGGAAGAAGAGCGGCAACGTCGTGCAGCGGAAGAAGCTGTGCAGCAGGCGGAGAAAAATGCAGAGCTGAAGCGACTTGAGGAAGAAGAGGCCGCCAGAAAAAAAGCACTGAAACTACAAGCCAAGCGCAAGGCCGCTGAAGAAGCCGCTCAGCGCAAAGCCAAACGCGCCAGAGAAAAAGCAGAGAAGGCGCAGCGCAAAGCGGAAGCGGCGGCACAAAAAAAGGCGGAGGCTGAGGAAAAGAAGCGTCTCGCTGCTGAAGAGGAGGCCCGGCGCAAGGCTGAACTCGCAGAGCAAAAGCGCCTGGCCCAGGAGGCTGAAGCCCGCCGCAAGGCTGAGCTCGCAGAGCAAAAGCGCCTGGCCGAGGAAGCCGAAGTCCTGCGCAAAGCTAAGCTCGCAGAGGAAAAGCGTCTGGCCGAGGAAGCCGAAGCCCGCCGCAAGGCTAAGCTCGCAGAGGAAACACGTCTGGCCGAGGAAGCCGAAGCTCGCCGCAAGGCCGAGCTCGAACTGAAGAAACGCCAGGCTGCAGAGAAAAAAGCGCGCCAAAAAGCGGCTCTGGAGAAGAGAAAGCGGCTGGCGGCAGAAAAAGAAGCGCGGCGCCTGGCAGAGCTCGAAAAAGCGAAACGGGTGGCCGCCGAGGAGGAAGCCCGCAAAACAGCTGCAGAGGCCAGGCAAGCTGCTGCACTACAGGCGGAGCTTGAGGAAAAGGCGCGCCTGGCGGCGGCACAGGCGGCTAAGGTCAAGGCCGAGGAGCTGTTAAACACGGTAAAACCCGGCGGCAGACCACGCGCGAACAAGCCTGGCAAAAGCCGCGTAAAAACCAGCCTGGATGTCCCGTTGCGCCAGACAGGCGAAACACCGGAGATTGGCACGCCAGGCAAGCGCAAGCGTCAATCGGGCGCTCCCAACCTGTATAAACTGCGCCCCTTTCGCAACTCTCAGACAGTGAAAACACGGGGGACACTGGCTCAAGCGCGAATGCGGCAGGCCTACGCGTTTGGCGGCTTCGCACTGGCTATTTTACTCATCCTCGCCGGCAGCTTCCTGCAGATAGGGGAGAATCCGGTCATCACAGGTGCGAGCGCTGTTGCGATCAACCCAAATTCTGAACCTGTATTGCTGGCGGGTGATTCGCTGTTGTTCCACGATCGCGCCGGTGTCAGCAACACAACCGTCGCACTGCACTCGCTGGGGGTAGAATCGCTGCAAGCGCCCATGGTATATACCGATGCGGGCGCGCTCGTCGCACTGGGCCGTTTGAGCGCTGAAAAAGCTGACTTCAGTATGCCCATCCCGCTGCGTTGCGACCTCGCCCTCGCGAGCTGCACACCATTCTCTGCGCAGCTGAATAACAGCACTATCGACACGTTCGCGATCAATACGCTCGAAGGCAGTGTGCTACTTGCAGACACAATGCACCAAAAGCTCCTGAAAACCGATAGCACCGGCACCATCATTGCCAGTGCCGCCATCGACCTTCCTCCCACCCCGGTGCTACAGCTGCACGGCGGCCTGTTGTTGATGAACAGCGCCGCAGGTCCTGCAATCAGTGTTTATCGTTACGAAAACAGCGCGTTCGCAGAACAACTGGATGAAATATTGTTGCTCCCGCCCTCTGAGCTACCGCTGGAATCATCCCGAGTCAGTGATTTTATCTGGTCCGGCGATGCCTGGTGGGTGATTCTGCGCGACTCGGTCTCTGGCTCCGCAGAATTACACCGCTTTGACAGTGACTGGAGCTATCTCGACACGGTTCCCCTGACATCGCGTAGCGGACCGCTGCAGCTGATCTCCTGGGGACAAAAAACCCTGGTCAATGATCCACGCGACCCGGCAATACAGCGGTTCAATGCCCAGGGCGCCGTGGAAGCGCCTTTTGTTTCTACGCAGTTGCAAGCACTTGTCGACACACAGCAACAACGCGCCAGGCTCGTCAGCCTTGCCTGGAACAGCGTTTTACTGATGTGCGCACTCGCTGCAGCGCTGTGTTTCTCGCTGGGGTATTTACACGGGCTGCGTACGCTGGTGTATCGCCCCCATCGGGAACAGGGCGCCGAGCCGCTGGACGACCACGCCAAGGCATTGCACTGGATTGAGCCCGTCCAAAACCGTCACTTGCAGCTGCGCCGCACTGGCATGTTCTATGGCCTTGGAGTGATTGCCGCCGTCCTGCTGGCCGTCGCCCTGAGCGTCGGTGTATGGCAACTGGCGGCACTGCTGTTGGCACTGAGCGGTCCGGCTATCGCCCTCCTGTTACTGAGCAGACAACCGGTTGGACACATCGGCGTACTGGGAGACAAGGTGTTGCTGGTCGATCACAGCGGGCAGTATCACCTCGGGGGCGGACCGCGACTTAACTATCGCGGCCCATTTCTTGTGATTGACGACATCGTGGTGTTCACGGGCAGCCGTCTGCTGCCGGCCTTTTCCCCCGCGCCACTGCAACAGCATATAAGCCCCCCGGCAATGGGTGGCATCAAAGTGGACAACAAAACAATTGCGATCAAACTCCTCGAGTGCCGCCACCCACTGGCCCTGGGCGGCATTGCGATAGTGGCTGCGGCCGCTGTCGGAGCCTTGATCCTGTTATCACAAGGCCTTTTCTAGATGGTGGGGCGACACCGGTTCCCCCATTTGGATATACTGCAGTATTCGGAGCGGCGACAACCGCTCCTCCATCGCAGAAATACGTGGAAGGGTTACCGCCTGCATGAATGAGCCAGATCGTGAATACTCGTCCCCGCCCCGGGGTAAGCGGGTCGCACTGTTTGTTACCTGTCTGGCGGATTTATTTCGACCTTCGGTTGCCTTTGCCAGCATAAAATTGCTGGAACAGGCCGGCTGCGAAGTCAGTGTGCCGCTGCAGCAGACCTGTTGCGGCCAGCCCGCCTACAACAGCGGCGATTATGAAGAGGCCGTACCACTGGCGCAGCAGGTCATCACAATGCTGCAAGATGCCGATTATGTCGTGGTGCCCTCGGGCTCCTGCGCCGGCATGATATGCCATCACTATCCCAAATTGCTGGAAGGTGTATGGCGAGAGCGCGCACTGGAACTGGCGGCCAAAACATTCGAGTTAACCGTCTTTCTCAACGACATTGCCCAGATCAAACCGTCAAAACACAAACCATCACACAATATTTCCTCGGTCGCCTATCACGATGGCTGCGCCGGGTTGCGCGAGCTCGACATCCACGATCAGCCGCGCCAGTTACTACAGAAGCTGTGCGGCATCGAAGTCAGTGAGCTGCAGCAAAGCGAGGTGTGTTGTGGTTTCGGCGGCACGTTTTGCGCAAAAATGCCGGAGATTTCCGGCAAGATGGTGGACGACAAACTCAACGACGTGCTCGCCACCGGTGCCGATATGCTCGCCGGCGGCGATCTTGGCTGCCTGCTCAATATCGCCGGACGCGCGCGCCGTCTCGGCGAGAAAATCGAAGTACGCCATGTAGCTGAATTGCTCTATCAGGATCTGGACACCCCCGCTATCGGTGAGGGAGATTAGGCGATGGAGCAGCACAGCGAGACTTTTCTGGACAACGCCAGTGCGGCTTTGAAGAATAGCGCCCAGGCCGAGCGGCGGGATGTTATCGCTGCCTTTGCGCCACTGATACGCTCTGCGGCGATAGAAGGGTTTGACGAATTCGACAACCTGCGCAAGCACATCAAGCGCGTGCGTCAACACAGCCTGGATCACCTGGAGTACTACCTCGGTCAATTTGAGTACCAGGCAGTGCAGAACGGCAATCACGTGCATTTCGCGCGCAACAGTGACGAACTCAACAGCACGGTGCTGGACATCTGCCAGCAGCACGATGCGAAGCGCATCGCCAAAGGCAAATCCATGGTCACGGAAGAGACCGGCCTGAATGCATTTTTGCAAAGCGCCGGACTGGAGGTGATGGAAACCGACCTCGGTGAGTACATCATCCAGCAGGCCGGAGAGACACCCAGCCACATCGTCGCCCCGGCACTGCACAAATCTGCGGATGAAATTCGCGAGCTTTTCCAGTCAAAGCACGATCTAGGCCCCCGGGAACTGCCCGAGACAGTCGATCTGGTGAGTGAGGCGCGCGATATATTGCGCGAGCACTTTCTGCAAGCCGAGGTGGGCATCATCGGGGCCAATGCACTGATCGCAGAGAATGGCTATTCCATGCTGGTTACCAATGAAGGTAACGGCGATCTGTGCGCCAACCTGCCGCGTGTACTGATCGTTTGCACCACGATCGACCGGGTGCTGCCGCTGGCGCAGGACGCCACGGCCATGCTGCGGCTGCTGGTGCGTTCGGCAACCGGGCAGGCGCAGACCTGCTATACCAGCTTCTATTCCGGCCCACGGCGCGAAAGTGATCTCGATGGCCCCATCGAAACCCACTTTGTGTTACTGGATAACAAACGCAGCGACATTCTGGCCAGTGATTACCGGGAGATGCTGGAGTGTATCCGCTGCGGTGCCTGCCTCAACCACTGCCCCATCTACAGCAGCGTGGGCGGTCATGCATACGGCTGGGTGTATCCCGGCCCGATGGGCTCGATACTCACGCCACTTTTAACATCGCTGGAACAGAGCAGTGCACTACCCAACGCCTGCACCAGCTGCGGACGCTGTGCCGAAGTCTGCCCGGCTGACATACCGCTTCCAGACATGCTGCGCGACCTCCGGCACGAAGAAAATAGCCAGAAATTGTCCGCAGGGCGCTGGCGCCTGGGATTAAAAGTTCATGCCTGGCTTGCCAGACATCCCAAGCTCTACCATGCGCTGACAGGCCTTGCCATTTCCACATTGCATCTATTCGGACACAAGCGCGGCAGCTTTGTCCGTCTGCCAATGGCTGGAGGATGGACCAGTCAGCGGGATTTTCCTGCACCGCAGGGCAAAACCTTCATGCAGCAGCACCAAGCGCGCTTGAAACGCATCGCGAGGCAGCAAAATGAGCACTAGTGCCCGCTCGGAAATTTTCGCGCGTTTACGCGATATCAATCACCAAGCCAGTGCAGAGAGAATTGAACTGGACCGTCAGGCGCTGGGCAGCGCACCGGTACCCAAGCCTCCCGCATCTGAGATATGCGAGGCCTTTCTGGTCAATGTACTGAAAAACAAGGGCAGTGCAGACTGCGTCAGCAACCGTGCCGAGGCGGTGGCGGCTATAGGTCATTACATATATTCCCATTTTCGCAGCCACCGACTGGTTGCCGGCAATGATCCGCGGCTCGCCGCGATGCCGTGGCGCGACGCGGGTGTGTTGCCACGCTTTGGGCGTCTGGAAGTGGGTGAGCCTGTGGCTTTGAGCTTCGCCCAGCTGGGCGTTGTGGAAACCGGCGCGGTGATGACATGGACAGGCAAGTCCAACCCCGCTGCCAACAATCTGCTACCTGAACACCACATTGTCTTGGTGGACACCACAGATCTGGTTCCCGATATGGAGCACGCCTGGGGCAGAATCAAACAGGAGATAGACCAGAACGGCCCACCGCGCGGCATCAACTTTATCGCCGGCCCCTCCAGCACCGCCGATATTGAGGGGCAACTGGTGTACGGCGCACACGGACCGAGAAAATGGCATGTGATTTTAATGGGCAAGGTGCCCGCAGAAGCCCTTTCTCGCGCCCGCACTATCGCCGGTGTTTAAGCGCGCGCAACGCCGTTACCGGCCCTGTCACCACAAACAGAGCCAACGCACTCAAATCGCTTAGAGCGGCGTATAGCTGAATTTCTGCCCCGCAACTGCCACCTCAAACATCAGGCCACCTGTGGCTATGGTAAAAATCGCCATGCCCTTGCGGTAACCGCCCGAGACAGTTGCAGCGTCATTGCGACCGCCACTGATCCCCGCTGCGGTACCACCGCCGGTATTGGCCTCTGCAGAAGCACCAGCCGTTATTGCCACAGCCGATGCTGTGGCACTGAGTTCGAAGTTACCCGAGGTGAAATCCTTAAAGGCCTGCTCGTGTTCAAAGAAGATAATCTGACTGTACGCCTGCCCACCCCACTGCGCACCGAACGACACCTGACTCAAAGTGGAGTTTCCCACATGTTTGCTGCCCACAAAGACTTTGCCCTCACCATAGGCACCGCCAACGATAAACGCGCCCTTGCCAATCGTCGGGAACAAGGCGTAGCCATACGCTGTTTTGAAGTAGCGCCCGCTCTCGCCGGCATTGCTGAATGCCTTTATCGCATCACTGTAACTGTTGGCCCAGGCGGCAGGACCACCCACACACAAGAACGACACCAGAAATACAAGCTTTATCACTTTGGACATAATGGGAACCTTGGGTTTAATGTGCAGACTACGGACCGACGCCACCGGAAGAGGTTTTTGCGCCGCCAATACAGCGGCGACAATGCGGCCTATTTTGTGTACACAATAGAGTCAGGTCAAGTCTCTTAACCGAACCAGCAAATCGCAAACCCGGCAGGAATAACCCCACTCATTGTCATACCAGTTCAATACTCGCAGGTATCGCCCTGCAGTGACACCGGTAAAACCAGCATCATAGATCGACGAATGGGAGTTACCGATGATATCCGTGGAAACGATGGGCTGCTCACTGTAATGCAGGATACCCTGCAATCGCGGTGATGCCGACGCCTCCCGCACTGCCTCGTGCACGTCCTGCACTGTCACCTGCTTGTTGAGCTTTACAAAAAAGTCCACCACAGAACCATCGGGTACCGGGACACGGGCGGCGATGCCGTGCAATTTACCCTGTAACTGCGGCAGCACTTCACCCACGGCCTTGGCCGCACCTGTTGAGGTCGGGATGATGTTTTCCGCCGCCGCCCGACTGCGCCGCCAGTCTGTATGGGGCACATCCGCCAGACGCTGATCGTTGGTGTAGGCGTGGACAGTGTTGATAACACCCTCCTCTATTGTGAAAGCCTCATCCAGAACGCGGGCCATAGGCGCCAGACAATTAGTAGTACAACTGGCATTAGAGACGATGCGGTGCTCCGCTGTCAGCCCCTCTTCATTAACGCCCAGAACCACGGTGTAATCGATTGCGTCCTTGGCAGGTACCGTGAGCACCACCTTGCCCGCACCCGCGGTCAAATGCTTCTGCAACTGTTCCCGCTTGCGAAACGCACCGGTTGCCTCGATGACAGCATCCACACCTAATTCAGCCCAGGGCAGGTCCTCGGGATTGCGCTCGCTGAGTAATTTCACACGCCCCTTGTCAGTGACGAAATGATTGTCTTCCAGCGCCAGGGGCTTGGCGAAAGGGCCCATAACCGTGTCATAGCTCAGCAGATAGCGCAGTGCCTCAAAGTCAAAGAGATCATTGATCGCCACGACCTCAATATCATCGCGCTCCTCCAGTATACGAAATACCGAGCGCCCGATACGGCCAAAACCATT
Source organism: Halioglobus japonicus (assembly GCA_902705825.1). GTDB lineage: Bacteria > Pseudomonadota > Gammaproteobacteria > Pseudomonadales > Halieaceae > Marimicrobium. The sequence goes on from CACSIL010000052.1 coordinate 241,239, forward strand.
GATCGCAATTCTCATCATTTCTTCTCCTGCGGCAGGGCCTGCGCCGAATACAGACGCGCCACCTCCAGCAACCGCGCGGCATGACCCAGAGTTTCATACCACCCCAGCATCTTGATAGTATTACTACCCGCCTTGATGGTGCCCTTGGTATCGAACAGCAACGAGTTGGAGTTGCCGATCACATCCGATGACACAATAGGGTCTTCCACTACACCGACAATGCCGTCCCGTTTGGTCGCGGCGGCGCGCATCACCTCGTTAATATCCTCCACCCCAATGGCTGCATCTTTCATCACCAGAGTCACATCCAGCAGGCACCCTTCCTGTACGGGCACATTCAGCGCCCAGGTCATGATCCTGTCGTCCAGGTCTGGCAGCACTTGCCCCAACCACAGCGAGGCTTCATGGGTATTGGGAATAATGTTTTTGGCGGCCGAGCGGCTGCGACGAAAATCACTGCCGGCATAATCCTGCAGCGACTGGTCTGATGTATAGGAGTGCACCGTGGTCATGCTGCCGCATTCGATCTCGAAACTCTCAGAGACACTTTGCAACAGCAGACACAAGGCAGACATGGTCGGCGAACCGGCCGAGATCATGCGGTCTGCTGCCGTCACGCTGTCTTCATTTATACCGGGTATTACGATCCGATCGACGTGGTCTATCGGCAGTGTTCGCAACAGGACTCGCGGTGCGCCATTGGCGAGATGCGCTGCCATTGACTGTCGATCGCGGTACTTTCCAGTGGCATCAATAACCATATCGACAGCGAAGATATCCCAGGGCATTTCTTCGGGATGATCTATTTGCATCAGTCGCGCGCGAAAGCGCGGGTTGACCAGGAAGTTACCCTCCAGCGTATGCAGCTGCGGCTCGGTCACCTCAGACGCTAACAGATAATGTAGAATTTCCGGCTTGCCAATATCAGCTACCGCGACGACTTCGATGTCGGTACTGCAGGCAGCCAGGTGATATATCTGCCTGCCAATCTGGCCAAAACCCATGATACCCAGCCGAATCGGCCCGCTCTTCGCCATTGTTCCGCTCCTATGAAGCCCGGCCCACGTTAACCGTGCGCGCTCTCTCTACTCATATACATTGTCCCCCGATTGCCCTGCGGCAACCATGACCTACCGCAAACAAAACAGGATCCGGTGCCGGTCGGCGCAGCAATTCGCTCGCAGGGGACAATAGTGCAGTGAAGCGGTTGACCTAATAGAGAATCGGGCGGGGCCAGGCACCCCACAAATCCCAATTCATTGTCTCATTGGTCACCGCCATATTCATATTCTCAGCTGTCTCGCGCTGCTCGTTCACAACGTTCTGCTGTATCGAAAGGCGTTCGTACTCCTGATAGTTCTTCTGCGAGCCCACATAGACACACTTGCAGCCCTTGCCATCAGCGTAGACAAAGACCGTGTCACCGTCCAACTCCATCGGCACCAGCCGGCGCTGGCCAAGCCTGTTGAGATGCGCCATTTTTTCAGGCGTGTTGGCCAGTTTCATTTGAAACCCGGCAGCGGACAGACGCCGCTCAACTTCCATTGAATCCTGATTGGCGATAGAAGCACAACCACCGACAAATGCCGCGGCCACAGCAGCTGCAACGATTTTTTTTACGCTGATGGACATAGTTATCCCGTTCCTCTAATTGAGAGTTTCACTAATTGATCAATATAGAGTCTATCCGGTGTCGTGTCGATGACTCTGTGCGAAGAGAGGTCGCTGATAGTTGCGGTGAGCAAAGTGTGCAGCCGTTTCAAAGCAGGCTACCACCCTGGAAATGGGGTACGGGAAAGAACTAGAGGCCACTCACCCTGGCGAGATCCAGCCCATAGGCAAGCGGTTCAAGGCTCGTCTTAATCGTCAGAGGGGCGCCGCCTGATGCGGCTGCAAACTCTTGCAGATCTATCACTTGAGCAGTTGGCAGCCTGTTTTTTTGCTCATCGAGCAACAGCATTACCTTGGGTCGTAAACGCCGCGTACGATACTCGGCCACCACCACACCGACTTCGCCAGAAGACAGCTCTACCAGAGTGCCTGCCGGGTAAATGCCGACAGCCTGAATAAAGGCCTCCACCAACTCGGCCTGGAAATCCTGATCCCGCAGACCGTACAGAAACTTGATTGCGTCGCTGGGAGAGATCGGTTTTGCGTAACTGCGTGTGCTGGTAATGGCATCGTAACTATCGACGATGGCGGCGATGCGCGCAAAGGGCGGAATCTGGTCTCTCGACAACCCCGCCGGATAGCCTGAACCGTCGAAACGTTCATGGTGGTGCGCCACGATATCGATGACATCCTTGTTGAGAATGCCACACTCCTTGAGGATATCCAGGCCGTGATTCACATGCTGCGCCACGGCCGCAGTCTCTTCCTCAGTCAGCTTTCGCTCTGCCTGCAACAGCGAGCGATCGACACGCAGCATGCCAATATCCATCAGCATGCAGCCCATTGCGAGCGAGCGCAGGTCACGCCGCGGCAGACCCAACTGACGGCCCAGCGATACCGCCCACATGGCCGCACTCAGCGCGTGATGGTAGGTGTACTGATCGTGATCCTTCAAACGGCTGACCCACAGACAGGCATCGGGGTTACGACTGATGCTATCAACCAAAGGCTCTACCGATTTTCGCAGCTTGATGACATCCAGCTTGGCGCCGGCGCTGACATTCTCGAAAATATCATCGATATCGCCAATCAGTGTGTTCAGCATACGCTGGGCGCGCGGTTGCTCCTCCTCCCACGCGCTGTCATCGCGGTAGGCTTTCAGCGTGCGTCCCAGAAAAATATGACTCAGCGGGATACGCGGGCGGTCCCTGAGCTTTTTCGCCGAGCCCTGATCAGCGTCTTGCTGGGGCCGGGGACGCTTTGGTGGCTCAGCAGGCCTGGCCAGTGGAGTAGACTCGCGGCGCACAACGGTACCGGGAAGGGCGCTGCGGCGACTGTCAATGTAGACAGACTCACAATACTTTTGCAGATCACGAATATCTTCCGGACGCTCTATCAGGAAGCCCTGCGTAATAAATGGCGTCTCTAACCAGGGGCGGTCCAGTCCACTGATATACATACCAATGCACAGGTCACTGGTAGGTATTTTAAGGGTTTTAAGCATAGCTGCCTGCCCGACTCAATCTTCAGTCCCGACTCAAGTACAGCATGGCTACCAGCGGTAAAACCGGTAGTGGGCTGCTCCCAGTCTCCGACAGTATGGACGCGTCCCACGGGTGTCTACCAAAAAGTGCACATTTCTAGAGATAATTTTGCCAACAGCGACAAAATACAAAAAAATTTCTGGCATCGGCGCATAAGCTCGGGTATGCGCTGCTCAGGAAAATTCCCGAGCATGACCTTACGCAGCCTGTGCTATATTCTCGCCAGAAACTCAAATGCAATGTTCAAAGACTCTGTACAGGACCGCTTAATGCGCAAAATTTTGATTAGTCTGGGTGTACTGATAGCCCTTCTCGCCGGTTTAATCGGGGCGCTGTTCGCCAGTGGCCAGATAAGCGTCAACGGACTGCCTATACTGCTCAATACGCTGTTCGGCATCGAAGGCCCTGCGGCGGATGATGCCACCGTGCGCGAGCGCTATCAGGTGCCGGAAGGATTCACCCTGGAGCTGTACGCCAGCGATGTGCCACGAGCCCGATTCTTACGGTTCACGCCCGCAGGGGACCTGCTCGTCAGTCGCCCGGGTATGGGTGATATCTTGCTGCTGCGCCCTGATACCGACGGCGACGGCCGCTCCGATGCCCGTGAAACACTGATTTCCGGTCTGGATAGACCACTGGGCATGGATATCAGTGGCGACTGGTTGTATATCGCCGAATCCACACGCATTGGGCGGATACGGCTAGACAGCGACAGCGGCACAGTAGAGGGTGATATCCAGCCACTGGTTGAAGGCTTGACTGACAATGGCAATCACTGGTCCAAAACTATCCGCATCGGGCCGGATCAAAAACTGTATCTGGCGCAGGGCTCGACCTGCAATGTTTGCGAGGAAGAGGATCCCAGACGGGCTACCATGATGCGCTTTGAACTGGACGGCAGCGAGGGTGAAATCATCGCGACGGGCCTGCGTAACAGCGTCGGTTTCGATTGGGCGCCCTGGAGCGGTGCCCTCTATGCCACAGACAATGGCCGTGACATGCTGGGCGACGATTTCCCGCCCTGCGAACTCAACCAGATCGAACAGGGCAAATTCTACGGCTGGCCCTACTTCAATGGCGACAATATTCCCGACCCGGAAATGGGCGCGGACCCGCTCGCGGACCAGCGTCAACCAACACCGCCCGCCCACGGATTTCAAGCGCATAACGCACCGCTGGGCATGACCTTTCTGGACGCCGACTCGCTGCCACCTGAGTACCGGCGCAGTGCACTCGCCGCCCTGCACGGTTCGTGGAACAGAAGCACGCCCGATGGCTATAAAGTAGTGTCACTGCACTGGACAAAAGACGGTATCGAAGAGCGTGATTTTCTCTCCGGCTTCAATCTCGATGGCGATATCATCGGGCGCCCGGTGGATGTTATCCAGGGCCCCGACGGCGACGTCTTTATATCCGACGATTATGCCGGTGCAATCTATCGGGTCGCGTACCGGGAAAACAACGACGACCTTAGCGGCGGGAGAAAACCTGCGCCGATGCAGCTACCCACAGTGAGCCGCCTGGACGCCAAGCCGCCCGCGTGGCTGGCAAAAGCTGACCTGCCCGCCATGGCAAGCAGCGGTCGTGAGCTGTATGAGCGCTACCAGTGCAGCACCTGCCACGAACAGGGCACCAATCCGGTAAGCCTTGAAGATCTCGACCAGCGCCTGGGTTACGTCGCTGTTATCGACACGCTGAAAGCACCGCAATCGCCCATGCCGGTATTCCCACTGAGCGCAACAGAGCGGCGCGAACTCGCCGTGTATCTGCTCTGGCAATCAGAGGCGGGTAATTAGATCCGGGCATGCTGCAATATCTCCCCAACTGCCTGACATTTTCACGGCTACTGCTTGCCGTGCCCCTGGGTCTGCTGATCCTGCGCGAACAGTATGACTGGGCGCTGGTGATCGGGGTAGTTGCCGGCGTGACCGATGCACTGGATGGTTTCTTCGCACGGCGTCTCAACGCCCTGTCGCGTTTTGGCGCCATACTGGACCCCATTGCCGACAAAGTCCTGATAACCGTCACCTTTGTTTGCCTGGCCGCAGTCGACGTGGTGCCGTGGTATCTGAGTATCGCCGTGATCGCTCGCGACCTTATAATCGTTACAGGCGCTATCGCGTACTACACGTTCATTGGCCCGTTTGAATTCGGCGCCACCAAACTGAGCAAAAGCAATATGGCTCTACAGATCGCCTTCTGTGTGCTGGTATTGTTGTCACAAGTTCTGGATACGATACCCTCGGAACTGACACTGGCCGGAACTGCGGCGGTGCTCTTCCTGGCCGCTGCCAGCGGTTTCGATTATGTAATGTCCTGGACAATCAAAGCCTTTCAATCACGCAAAACCAAGGAATAACCTGGTGCCAATCAAATCCATAACTGTGTCAACGGGACGCCCGTGAGCACAGAAATCCACGTACTAACGTATAACATCCACAAGGGCTACTGCACAGGTAACCGCCGTTTCGTGCTTGAATCCATGCGCGATAGAATCGCGGAGACCGGTGCTGACGTGGTCTTCCTGCAGGAAATACACGGGACCGCCATTAAAAGCGCAGCCAAACGCCGACGCTTCTCCTACCCGGATCAACCCCACTTCGAATACCTGGCAGATGAGGTCTGGCCTCACTATGCCTATGGCCGCAATGCAATCTATCGCAAAGGAGATCACGGCAATGCCATCCTGAGCATGCACCCGTTCGCCAGCTTTGAGAATATCGATGTATCGGTCTTTCCGCGCTCCAGTCGCAGCATTTTGCACGGTGTAATCGAATTGCCGGACAAGAAGACACGCCTGCATACACTCTGCGTTCACCTGGGGCTACTGGAACAGGAACGCCGCGAACAGCTACAGGCCCTGACTGACAGGATAAACAACCACGTGCCCAGAGATGAGCCGATGATTATTGCCGGCGACTTCAACGACTGGCGGCGCCGGGCGGAACTTCACTTGCATGATGATCTCGGCCTTGAAGAACTGTTCGTACAGATGAAAGGACGCCATGCGTTGACATTTCCGGTGTGGCGACCAATGCTGCCGGTGGATCGCATCTACTATCGCGGCCTGCAACCTGCGCGCTGTGAGCGGCTCAGTACCGGGCCGTGGCGCGAGTTATCTGATCACGCCGCACTGTTTGGAGTGTTTAAACTATGACACGCAGTCCTGATTCGAAAGCCAAATCCATATTGCAGGAAACAACCTTCCTGACGGAATTAGAATCAGCTGCCAACGAAAGCGGCAAAACACTGGCGCAGGCACAGACCTACGCCCGTAAATGCCTCAAGGAAATTGAAGCCACACCGCAGGAAACCTGGCTGCGCCCGATGTCAAAACTGGCACGGTTCATTTATACACGCAGCTATGAGGCTGAACTCGACATCAACCTGGACAAGCTCGAAGAATTGCGGGCCTTGTCCAAAGACCATTTACTGCTTTTCCTGTGGTCGCATAAGTCGCACATGGACAGCTTCGTATTTCTGCTATCGCTCTACCAGAACCAGTTTCGTCCGCTACCGCTGATATTTGCCGGCATTAACATGAACTTCCTCGGCTTTGGCGCACTGGCCCGTCGTGTGGGTGCCATTTTCCTGCGCCGCACCTTCCAGGAAGACCCTGTCTACAAACTCGTTTTCCGACACTATATTGATCACCTGATTCGCAATCGCATGCCGCTGTCGTGGTCGATCGAGGGAACCCGTTCGCGCACCGGCAAACTGTCACCGCCCAAGTTAGGGTTGCTGAACTGGGTGGTGGAATCCTGCCATCGAGAACACACCAAAGACGTACTGCTGGTACCTGTCTCCATCGCCTTCGACCGCATCGCCGAGATCGACGATTACGTGGCGCTGCAGAGCGGGCTACCCAAACGCAAAGAGTCACTGCGATGGTTCTTTAATTACATCTTCGGCATGAAGCAGCCGTACGGCAAAGTTTATGTGCGCTATGGCGACCCCCTGCCGCTGGAACAACCCTCCACCGAGCTGGCGGACAGCGGCCCTGTCAACGCCGGACAGCAGCAGTTTGATGTGACGCGTATGGCGCTGGAGGTCTGCACGCGCATCGAGCAGATTACCCCTATCAAATCGGCTGATGTGCTGGCCATGGTGCTGCTGGGCGCCAACAAGCGCGCCCTGACCGCCGCAGAGATGTACAGCCAGTCGGCCGGCATTGAAGAGCTTATCCGGGAACAGAAGCTGCCAACCTCCTCCGGCTTCAGCCTGAGCAACGAAGCCCAGGTCAGCGCGGCTGTTCTGGCGCTCGAAACATCCGGCGTGGTGAAGTCCTTCGACGAAGCGCAAGTGCCTGTCTACTATATTCCCGGTGAACAACGACTCGCCGCCGCCTATTACCGCAACACCATCACACATTACTTTTTACCTGCAGCGCTGGGCGAGATCGGCCTGGCCATGTGCGCACTGGATATCGATCTGCCCAGCACCGATTCGCTGCACAGCAATGTGATGAGGCTGCGCGATTTGTACAAATTCGAGTTCTTTTATAAGTCTGCCGGAGAATTCTGGGCTGACGTACTGCATGAAACAAGCAGACGTTATCCGAACTGGGATAGCGGTGATCATTCAATTCAGAAATTACTGCGCGATAAACCACCGCGCTTCGGACACGCGATTCTGCGCTCTATCACCGAGTCCTATCTGATTATGGCCGTAGCCCTGCTGGATATGGAAGACAGGCCTGTCCACGACAAAAAAGCCTTCACGCGCCAGCTGATGGCACAGGGCCAACAAATGCTGCTGCGCCGGACTATCAGCTGTGAATCCTCTGTCTCCCAGGACCTGTTCGGCAATGGCCTGCGCCTGGCCTCACACCTGGCGCTACTGGATGGACGCGGCAGCGAGTTGAGCAGCAAACGCACCGCTTTCGCCGAATCTGTGGTAGCGGCATTGTCGGCCATTAATTTCTTGCAGCGCACCTACGACGAGGCCTGGTTTTCCCAGCTCTCCACTGGAAAGATCGCCAATCTGTTAGGCCCCTGATTCACACTGGACGCTGCGGCGACAATCTCCCGGTGTGAACACTTGCCGCTATGGGTAAGACCCGCTATCTTTCCACCATAACCCATAGCAAAAAAGTGAACCGCAATGAGCCTACGCGATGTTGTAACGACAATGGCAGAGACCTCTACTCTGCTGCAAGTTGTCAAGGAAGTTAAACCCCGGCCGTCCACCACCCGCGACTGCTTCGCCGCCCGAGTTGAACGCACCACCGCCCGCTTCCCAAATCACACCGCTGTGATATTCGAAGGGAGAAGTCTGACCTGGCAGGAGCTCAATGCACAGGCGAATCGCTATGCTGGCGCATTGCGCACAATGGGACTGGTACGCGGTGACACAGTCAGTCTCATTATGGAAAACCGTATCGAATTTCTCGCGGCGATTATCGCCATGAACAAACTGGGCATCATCGCCGCATTGATCAACACCAATCTCACGGGTAAACCGCTGGTGCACTGCATGAACATCACCAGTTCAAGGCTGTGCATTTTCGGCGAGGAGCAACTGGACGCGGTAGCCCAGGTGCGAACCGCACCTGAACTGAAAGGCATAGAGAGCTGGCTGTTTGTCAGCGACACGCAGACAGCGGCCTGCCCCGACTGGGCTCAGGATTTCGACGAAGAAGCCGCGGGCAAACCCTCCAGTAACCCCCCTCAAACCAGTCAGAACACGCTGGCAGATACCGCGCTCTACATCTATACCTCAGGTACAACCGGGCTGCCCAAGGCGTCCGTAATATCGAACCGGCGCTACCTGCTCGCCGCAGCCATGTCCTACAAGGGCGGCCTCAAGTGCAAGGAGAACGACTGCATTTATTTGTGCCTGCCGCTTTATCACGGCACCGGCCTGTTTCTGGGCGTGGGCGCCTCTTTTTCTACCGGCGCCGCGATGTTCATACGGCGGAAATTCTCTGGCAGCAATTTCCTCAAGGACGTGCGGGAAAGCGGCGCGACCTGCTTCATCTATATTGGAGAGCTGTGCCGATACCTGCTGAACACACCACAACAAGCGGACGACCACTGCAGCCCGTTAATCTCCATGATGGGCAATGGTTTGCGCCCGGACGTTTGGCATGAGTTCAAATCGCGCTTCGGCATCAAACGGGTCGCCGAATTCTACGGTTCCAGTGAAGGCAACGTCGCGTTCGTCAACATGCTGAACAAGGACTGCACCGTGGGCACGACCAGTATTCCCATCGCACTGGTCAAATACGATGTAGACGCCGATGAGATAGCCCGCGATGAAAAAGGCAATCTGATAAAAGTGGCCAGTGGTGAACCCGGTTTACTGCTCGGCAAGATCACCGAGAAAACAGCGTTTGAGGGGTATACCAGCAAGGAAGATACGGAAAAGAAAATTCTGCGCGATGTGTTCAAGCCGGGCGACGCCTGGTTCAATACTGGCGATCTGATGAAAACAGTGGATGTGGGGTTTTCTCTCGGGCTTCCCCACTATCAATTCGTGGATCGTATTGGCGACACCTTTCGCTGGAAATCTGAAAATGTATCGACCAATGAGGTCGGCGAAATCATCAATGGCCACCCGCAGATCGATTTCTGTAATGTCTACGGCGTGGAAATACCCAAGGCCGATGGAAAGGCCGGCATGGCCTCTCTGGTGTTAGCACCCGGTGTGGATGCTCTGGACGTGGAGAGCTTTTCCAGCTACGTCAACGAACATCTGCCCGGCTATGCCCGTCCGGTATTCCTGCGTATCCAGCGTGAGCTGGACACCACTGGAACATTCAAAATGGTCAAGGGTGATTTGCGCAAACAGGCCTATGACTTGAACCAGATCAGCGACCCGGTCTACGTCCTCAAACCCCGCACCGATACCTATGTGTTACTCGACAAAGAGTACGCTGAGGTATTACGTGCAGGCAAAGCCGGCTATTGACCGGAGCGACCGGCACCACCCCCATTACGGCGCGATCGCTTGTGACCCTCACCGCCGCGTTTTCGCGCTGCTGGTGGACGCGTGTTACGGCCAGCCCAGCGCGGCCCCGATGCCTTGCGCGCGGGAGGCCTTCCTGACGCTCGTTTGTTGCGCAGCGGTGCACTGCCTGGCACCTCGTGATCGGGTTCAAAACCGCCGATATACTCTCGCGTTATGTGGCGCTGAATCATCTGCTCTATCGCATTGAGCTGTTTGATCTCATCTGCGCACACCAGTGAATAGGCGTGCCCTGTAGAACCGGCCCTACCGGTGCGCCCGATACGGTGCACATAGTCTTCAGGTACATTGGGCAGATCAAAGTTCACTACCTGTGGCAGTTGCTCAATATCCAGCCCGCGCGCAGCGACATCCGTTGCGACCAGCACGCGAACCTTGCCATGTTTGAATCCGGCCAGCGCACGGCTGCGCGCACCCTGGGTTTTGTCGCTGTGCATGGCCAGCGCGTGGACCCCAGCACTCACAAGATACTGTGCGATCCGGTCAGCTCCGGCTTTGGTGCGGGTAAACACCAGAACGTGTTGCCAGTCATTCTGCGCGATAAGTTCCAGTAACAAATCGCTTTTACGTTTTTTATCCACCGGGTGCAGCCACTGCTCCACACTCTGCGCCGCTGCGTTCTCCGGTGAGACCGACACTTCCAGCGGCTTGTGCAAAATCGTTTTGGCCAGCGCTCTGATCTCGCTGCTGAAGGTAGCCGAGAACATCAGGTTCTGTCGCTGGGGCGGCAGCAGCTTGAGAATACGCCGGATATCGTTGATGAAGCCAAGGTTGAGCATGCGATCTGCCTCATCCAGCACCAGCACTTCCAGCGCGGACAATTCCAACGCTTGCCGCTGGCACAGGTCCAGCAGCCTTCCCGGGGTAGCAACAAGAATGTCGGCGCCTTTGCGCATTGCGGCCATCTGCGGATCGATTTTCACTCCGCCATAAACAACGTTCGACGTGAAGGGCAGATACGCGCCATAGATGGCAGTGTTTTCTGCCACCTGTATGGCGAGCTCTCGCGTCGGGGTCAACACCAGCACACGTACCTGGCGGGTGTCAGCGGCGGTGTTTTGACGCAGACGCTGTAGTATCGGCAGGATAAAAGCGGCCGTTTTTCCGGTACCCGTCTGGGCGGCGGCCATCAGGTCGCGCCCGGACAATATCGCAGGTATAGCGGCAGCCTGAATAGGAGAGGGTTCGCGGTAGCCTTTCTCCGCGATAGCTCGCAACAAGGGCTCGGACAGACCGAGTTGCTCAAACGTCATAGGATATCGCCGGGGTTGGCTGTTCATCCCGCCGGGTCAGGAGGGAAGTCCGCGAGAATCGCCTGCGCCGCTTCCTGACGGTACTGTGCAGCTTCCGCGGTATCCGCCTGATTTCGCAGGTTTGAATGGAACGAGGCGCGCCACACTGACTGCAACATAATTGGATCGATCATGTTCACGTACAGCGTGCCTCCGGTAATCTGCTGCGTCGCCGGGTCGAACGTGGCCACCTCATCTTTCTCCGGTGGCAGGAATTTCCACGACAAAAAGATATCAGCCTCTGCATTCACAGTGACCATCTGAAACCCTCGACGCCGCAGTTCTGCACTCAACGCCTGATTAATACGCGCGATCTGCTCGTCGGATGTCATCATGGTTGCCAGCGCATCTCTGGCGATAGGCTGAATCGCTATCTTGTGTATCTTGCTGAAGTCATAGCTGTGATTGTAGTCCGTTTTTACATGGTCATTGCCCGGCATCACGACACAGGCGCAAAGCAGCAGTGTGAGGCCTATTCCGACAATCACCCGATAGCTGGAAAACAACATACAATCTCCTGAGCCGGTCTCCCGGTCGTTTTATAATCTGGTTTCAAAATCGGCAGCGCGCGGCGCTGACAACCGGGGTCCGCGCGCCGCTAACGCCGCCGACACGATAAACTTCTGACATCCGCTTGGATCAATGCGCGATTAAACCTATATTGTTGTTGGATGCCAACCGCTGCAAGAGAAATTTGCCATTGAAAACACCTGTACATACCTCGTCTCTGCTTTTAACCCTGTGCGCAGTAGTACTGCTCTGTGGTTGCGAGGGCCCCGAGTTAATGCCCTGGCACACTGAAATACTGGAAAACGAGTACTCCAGTGATATGGCAAACGACATTACCAGCCTGACAGATTACTTACAGTTGGAAGAAGTATTGTTTGACGAGTTAGAGCAGAAAATCTACGCGCCTTCTGCCACCGGGCCCGCCGAGGCCCTTGAACGCTACAGCAAGGGCAGCCTCGCTGACCCCCAGCAGCGACATCCCAACTGGAATCGCACATTCGAACTGGGCAACGACGCTCCCGAGGCCGGCGTGCTGCTGCTTCACGGTATGTCGGATTCACCCTACAGCCTGCGCGCATTGGGAGAGACGCTGCAGCGTCGCGGTTTCTCTGTGCTGGGCCTGCGTATGCCGGGGCACGGCACCCTGCCCTCAGGGCTTCTCGACTTGCAGTGGCAGGACATGGCCGCCGTAGTAGAACTGGGCATGATGCACCTGGCGCAGCAGGCACCGGGAAAACGCCTCTACATAATCGGCTATTCCACAGGTGCCGCGCTGGCGCTGGATTACGTATTGAAGTATTCAAGCTCCGCAGAACCACAGGCCGGATTACCCCCGGTCACCCGACTGGTATTGATTTCTCCAGCCATTGGCGTCAGCCCGGCAGCAGCACTGGCAAAATGGAGTCGACGCCTTTCACAACTACCGGGGCTGGATCGACTTGCCTGGCTGGACATTGCGCCCGAGTTCGACCCCTACAAGTACAATTCCTTTGCGACCAATGCGGGTGAGCAGGTCTATGAACTCACGCGGTCGGTGGCCAATCGATTGGCGAGTCGACCAGCGGACGCCCCGCCACTGCCACAGATGCTTATTCTGAAATCCACTGTCGATGCGACGGTCTCCAACAATGCCGTGGTCGATCGCCTGTTGTTGAAACTGCCGCCCGAACGCGACGAACTGGTGGTGTTTGACATCAATCGCGTCGCCTCCAATGCCAGTTTATTGATAAATGACCCCGGCCCGTTCACCACCAGAATGATAGACGATCAGCAGCTGCCATTTACCCTGACGCTGGTAACGAACTCCAGCGCCAACAGTCGCGACGTCACGGCATACACCAAACTGCCCTATGCTGCGGGCCATTCGCACACTGAAAGCCTGGAACAGGCATGGCCTGCCTCGGTGTTCTCACTCTCGCATGTCGCACTGCCCTTCCCACCCAATGATTCTCTTTATGGGAAGCAACAACCTAGCGGCGACAGGCAGATATTTCTGGGGCAGCAAGCCATGCAGGGGGAAAGGGGCGTACTTAAAATTCCCGGAGACTTCCTACTGCGGCTGCGCCACAACCCGTTCTACCAGTATATGCAAACACGTGTATTGCAGTGGTTGCAGTGATTGCGATGCGGCGGTGGCGATACCCGCAGTAGCTTCCACCACCGGTGTGTCAGGTCTCTACAAACGCACGCTCGATAACATAATGCGCGGCGTCACCGTGGCGCGACTCTTTAAACCCGCGGTTGTCCAACAGCGCACAAATATCCTTGAGCATACTGGGACTGCCGCAAATCATGAACCGATCATCCTCCACAGTGATCGGCGGCAAACCGATATCTGCGTTCAACTTCCCGCTCTGCAATAAATCGGTGAGACGTCCCGTATTTTCAAACGGCTCACGCGTCACCGTGGGGTAGTAAATCAGCTTGTCACGCACGGAGTCCCCGAGGTACTCGTGTTGCGGTAAATGCTCAGTGATGAGATCCCGATACGCCAATTCCTCTGTGTAACGACAGCCGTGTGTCAGTATGATTTTGTCGTAGTGTTCATAGATTTCAGGGTCGCGGATAATGCTGAGAAAAGGTGCCAGCCCGGTGCCGGTAGCGATAAGGTACAGGTGCTTGCCGGGCAGCAGATTATCCTGCACTAACGTGCCGGTGGACTTGCTGTTCACCAACAGGCCATCGCCGACCTGGATCTTCTGCAGTTGGGACGTGAGCGGACCGTCGGGCACCTTGATGCTGAAGAACTCCAGCTCGTCCTCATAATTTGCGCTGGCCAGACTGTAGGCGCGCATCAACGGTTTGCCCTCCAGCTCCAGACCAATCATGGTGAAATGCCCGTTCTTGAAACGGAAACCGGCATTGCGCGTGGTCTTGAAACTGAACAGGCGGTCGGTCCAGTGATGAACCGATGTCACTTCTTCGCGCAGTATATGTGCCATGGTGTACTCCTCTTACTTGATTCTGATGGTGAGATAGTAAGATGTATCCACTAATTGATAAAACGGATATATTAGGTTAGTTAAATCGGTATATCCGATATAGGAGAGTGCCATGCGCTACAGCCTGCGCCAACTTGAAGTCTTTCTCGCCACCGCGCGCTTTGAAAATGTGACTCGCGCGGCCGCTGCGCTGGCGATGTCTCAGTCCGCAGCCAGTGGATCTCTGCGGGAGCTAGAGAGCCAGTTCGAGGTGAAACTGTTCGATCGCGTGGGCAAGCGGCTGCGCCTGAGTGAATTGGGACAGCAACTGCGCCCGCAAGCTGAAAACTTGCTGGAACAAGCCAGAGCACTGGAGCATGCGTTGGTCGGGGAGGATGTCATCGGGCGGTTGCAGGTGGGCGCGACGCTGACCATCGGCAACTATATTGCGGTAAATATGATAGCTGACTTTCGAAAGCGGCATCCGCAGGCCGACATCGCGCTGCACGTCGCCAATACCGAGACGATTGCCGCGCAGGTGGCCAGTTTTGAGCTGGATATGGGTCTTATCGAAGGTGAGTTGCAACACGCCGACCTCGACAGCCTGCACTGGAGGGGGGATGAGCTTGTCGTGTTCGCCGCACCAGACCACCCCCTCGCACAGGCCAGCGCGCTGTCAGATAACGACCTGATGACACTGCCCTGGATAGTCCGCGAACACGGCTCTGGCACCCGCCAGGCTTTTGAGCGGGCCATGCACGGTATTCTGACAGACCTGAATATCTCAATGGAATTGCAGCATACCGAGGCTATCAAACGCGCCGTAGAGGCCGGGCTGGGCGTGGGCTGTCTGTCACGCGTGTGTCTGGTGGATGCTTTCAGCCGAGGATCACTGGTGCCTCTGGCAGTTCCTGAGCGCGACTTTCGCCGCGAGTGGTTTCTCATCACACACCGCGAAAAGTTTCACAGTGCTGGCCTCCGGGAGTGGATAACACTGTGCCGTGAACGATGGTCTGCGTAGCCCCCTCTCCAGCACCGGGGATTCCAGTGCTTTTGCTCAAATTGGGCAGAGCCTGCCTTATGCTGTCGACTTGGTTCTCAAGAAGAGTGTAGACTCCCGCCTAACGTTGCACAGCCAGCCCAAAGGACAACACTATGAATGAAGCCACCAACACCATCGTGATGAATATGGACGATTCCAACAGCATGATTCCGCAACCGGAAAGTGCCGAGGAGATTCGCCAGGACCGGAAAAACAAACTCGCCGCAGCACTGCGCCTGTTTGGCAAGTTCGGGTTTGATGAAGGTGTGGCAGGCCATATTACCGTGCGCGACCCTGAGCGACTGGACCATTTCTGGGTTAATCCCATGGGGCGCTCCTTCAAGCAGATGACCGTTTCTGATCTGCTGCTGGTGAGCCACACGGGTGAAGTGATAGAGGGCCAGGGATTACTGAACGGCGCAGCCTTCACCATTCACTCGCAAATACATATGGCCAACCCCAAAGTGACAGCGGCGGCGCATTCCCACTCGGTGTACGGCAAATCGTTTTCCTCGCTGGGCAAGCTGCTTGATCCCTTGACGCAGGACGCCTGCGCTTTTTACGAGGACCATGTGCTGTTTGATGACTTCACCGGCGTGGTGCTGGACAACAGCGAAGGCAAGGCGATTGCCGCAGCGCTGGGCGATTGCAAAGCGGCTATTTTGCAGAACCACGGGCTGTTGACTGTGGGTGAAACAATTGAAGCTGCCGCCTGGTGGTTTATTACAATGGAGCGCAGTTGTCAGGCGCAGTTGATGGCGGAGGCTGCGGGAACACCGAAGCTGATTCGCCCGGAGATTGCACTAATGACGCGAGAGACCGTGGGCAACCCGCTGGCGGGCTGGTTCAGCTTTCAACCACTGTACGATGTGATTACTGCCGAACAGCCCGAGCTATTGGGCTGATCCGTCAGGACGCGCTGGCCAGACGCTCGGCTGCTTGCTGGGTGGACAGGTATTCCTCATAGGTACCCTGGAAATCCACCAGCGCGCCATCCTTGATATCTATAATCCGTGTCGCCAGCGACGATACGAATTCGCGGTCATGGCTGACAAATATTAGCGTACCGTCATAGTGTTCCAACGCCAGGTTCAGCGCCTCGATACACTCCATATCGAGGTGGTTGGTCGGCTCATCCAGCAGCAGCACATTGGCATCCATCATCATCATTCTGCCGAACAACAGGCGATTCTTTTCTCCACCGGAGCAGACTTTCACCTTCTTCTTGAAATCGTCCGATGAGAACAGCAGGCGGCCCAGCGTAGCGCGGACAATCTGGTCATCATGGCTGGGTTTACGCCACTGGCTCATCCAGTCAAAGAGGTTCAGGTCGCAGTCGAAGTCCTTTGTGCTGTCCTGCGGGCAATAGCCCTGCGTAGCGTTCTCCGCCCACTTCACGCTGCCGCTGTTGGGTGAAATCTCACCCATCAGACAACGTAAAAAGGTACTCTTACCCGCACCGTTGTCGCCGATAACCGCAAGCCGGGCGCCGGCCTCCAAAATGATACTGCCGTTCTCAAACAGCGAACCCTCATCAAAACCGTGACCCAGCTTGTCCAGCACCAGAGCCTGGCGGTGCAGTTTCTTCTCCTGCTGAAAGCGAATGTACGGGCTGACACGACTGGACGGCTTGATGTCGTCCAGCTTGATTTTTTCAATGCGCTTGGCACGTGAGGTCGCCTGTTTGGCTTTTGAGGCATTTGCCGAGAAGCGGCTGACAAACTGTTGCAGTTCGGCTATCTCTGCACTCTTTTTGGCATTCTGCGACTGCAGCCGTTCACGCGCAGCAGTCGACGCAGTCATAAAGTCATCGTAATTGCCCGGGTAGACGCGCAGTTCTCCGTAATCAATATCGGCCATATGGGTGCAGACCGCATTCAGAAAGTGACGGTCGTGCGAGATGATAATCATCGTGCACTTGCGCTCGTTCAGCATAGCTTCCAGCCAGCGGATGGTGTCGATATCGAGGTTGTTGGTAGGCTCATCCAACAGCAGAATATCCGGATCAGAGAACAACGCCTGCGCCAACAACACCCGCAGTTTCCAACCGGGCGCGACCTCACTCATCAAGCCGTAGTGCAACTCCTGCGCAATACCGGCGCCCATCAATATCTCTCCGGCGCTGCTCTCGGCACTGTAGCCGTCCATTTCTGCAAACTGTACTTCCAGGTCAGCGACTCTCATGCCATCGTCTTCAGACATCTCGGGCTGCGCGTAGATGCGATCACGCTCCTGCTTCACCGCCCACAGTTCCTCGTGGCCCATCATCACGGTATCTATAACGGTGCACTTCTCGTAGGCGAACTGATCCTGATTCAGTTTTCCAAGGCGCTCGTTAGGTGTAATGGACACATTGCCCGCGGTGGGTGTCAGGCTGCCATCCAGAATCTTCATGAAGGTCGACTTGCCACACCCGTTGGCGCCGATCAGACCGTAACGATTGCCATCTCCAAACTTGACCGAGATGTTTTCAAACAGGGGCTTGGCAGCGAACTGCATGGTGATATTGGCGGTAGAGATCAACGGGCTATTCCTGACACAGAAGTGTAGTTGGGGCGTACGTACGAGGGGGTTTTCAAACAGGGGGCGTATTCTAGAGACTTTGTGGCCCGAAATCGACCCCTGGTCAGTGGTAATAATTCAACTCTCAGTCAGAGCTTGCGAACCTTGAATTTTCGGCCCTTGATCTTGCCATTGAGCAGACGCCCCAGCGCCTTGTCTGCCACTTCGCGTGCCACAGCGACGTAGGCGGCAAAATCCGTCACGGTAATCTTGCCAACGGCTTTGCCATCGATGCCGGCTTCGCCGGTGAGTGCACCGAGAATATCCCCTGCCCGCACTTTCTCTTTGCGACCGCCTGCTATCACGAGCGTCTCAAATGGCGGGGGCGGCAGGCCTTTTGAACTTTGCGGCAGCTGCTCTATCGCCTCGAAATCCAGTTCCCGCTGTTGATACTCGCCTATATCGCGCAACCTGTGCCGCTCGGAGTCGGCGAACAGGCTGATTGCCACGCCTTCATTACCCGCACGCCCTGTACGCCCGATACGGTGCACATACACATCGGCATTGCGTGGCAACTCGAAGTTCACTACCGCAGGCAGGTCGTCGATATCCAGGCCTCGCGCCGCCACATCGGTCGCCACCAGAATGGTAGAGCTCTGGTGTTTGAACTGAATAAGGACCTGATCGCGGTCGCGCTGCTCCATATCGCCATGCAGCGCCACGGCTTCAATACCGGACTGCCTGAGATGTTCACACACCTCACGAACCAGTTGTTTGGTGTTGCAGAAAACGACGGCGGCGGGGGGCTGAAAGTGAGCCAGCAACCTGGTCAGCGAATCTAGCCGCTCACTTTTCTGACAGACGTAAAAATGCTGAGAAATGTGTTGTTCGCTGTGCTGTGAATCCACACTGACACGCTGCGGAGAACGCATAAAGCGCTTACTCAGGCTCTGGATGTTGTCGGGATAGGTCGCTGAAAACAATAGGGTTTGCCGCTGTTCCGGGGTTTTGGCAACAATCGCCTCGATGGCGTCAATAAAGCCCATCTCCAGCATACGATCGGCCTCATCCAACACCAGCGTGTTGATATGCTGCAACGACAGCGTTTCCTTACGCAAATGATCCAGAATGCGCCCGGGCGTGCCCACCACCACATGCGCGCCGTGTTCCAGCGAGCCAATCTGGGGACCGATTGATTGCCCACCGCACAGCGTGACCACCTTGACGTTGTTCTGATACCGCGCCAGACGCCTGATTTCACTGGCTACCTGAGTGGCCAGCTCGCGGGTGGGACACAGCACCAGTGCCTGGGCGGAAAAAAACTGTGGTTTCAAGCGGTTAAGCAATGGCAGCGCAAATGCTGCCGTCTTTCCGCTGCCGGTTTTCGCCTGCGCAATCAGATCATTACCGGCCAGTGCCAGCGGCAGTGCAGCTGCCTGCACGGCTGTCATTTCGAGGTAGCCCAGGCTTTTCAGATTGCTGAGCTGGGGGGCTGGCAAAGCCAGGATTGAAAATGATTGCTCGCTCACGGTAAAGGCCATCGGGGGGAATCAGGGGGGCGGCAGTGTAACAGAACTGGCGCCGACGTCACTGCGTTGAGGCAGCCTGCGCGCGCAGCAGTGCGATCTGATTATTGAGCCAGGACGTCAGCCAGAAGTTGTCACTGTCGTTCAGTAAACCCTCATGGGCTGCGATTCCTGCAACCAGCGCACCCGGAACCTGCCGATGCTCGGGTAGCACGATGTCCAGCAGGTGAAGCGCCTCGACATACGCGTTATTGGCCAATTTCTCCTGCGCGCGCGCGACAATCGCCGCAGGCCCTCCGGCGAGGTCGATCAGATCAGCGTTAATAATACTGCGCGGCTGTGCATACAGCTCGGTGGTGGATTCATGCTTGAACCAGCCTGCGTAACTTTCCCAGATGGCGCGAACGCTCCAGGACACCTTGCCGTAGCCCTCCCCCACTTCCAACTCGGCAGGCAGCTGAATCTCGGCCATCAATGTGGTTAGATCCACTCCCGCATTCATGCCTTTTACAGTCTCGTCGTGCACATAGAGTATGGCGTCACGCAGAACCTGCAACTCAGTGGCAATAAGCTCCTTACCCACTACCGGCTGGTGGTGGCCATATAAAATGATTTCAGCGCCCAAATCCATTACCACCTGCACGGCTGCGGCAACCGTCAACGCATCGCGGTAGCGGTCACCGCGAATGGTCACCAGATTGGGAAAATGCCCAAACGGGCACCCGAATAAATTTCCTGTCAGGCAGATTTTGTGTTGCGGCAACCACACGATCAGCGAGTCATTGGTCTCAGCACCTGGCACCGCTATCAGTTCGACTTCAAGACCACCCAGCTCGAATGCATAGCGATCTGCCACCAGGATATCGGGGGAAGGCACATCCTGTGCAGGAAACTCCGTGAGTCCCTGTTCAGCGTAATGCTCGAACGCGCTGGCAAATTTCTCGGTAAATGCAAAAGCGGAGCGACTGCCCCTGAAAGTCGCCAAACGTGTATCGTAGGACTGGTGTTCGGGGTTGCCTGCCTGCGCAATGACACAGAGCTGTGGATTGTGTTCGCGGAAATAGGCCACCCCGCCCAAGTGATCCACGTGGCCCTGAGTCAGTATCAGATAGCGCAGCGGCTCGGGTGAAAACGTATCAAAATTCTGTTTGATGACCGGCGCTTCTATGCCCATGCCTGCATTGATCTGAATATTACCTGCAGGGGTCTCTATCAGGTAGCTGTTGGAGAACGCCTCAGACAAGACGATGAAATCATTGATGCGCTGACCGCCGAATCTGGCCGGATTGGGTTCAACCGGGCGCGACTTGTAAATCGGGATTCTCATTGACTCTCCGCTCACAGGTGACTGGATGGGACTAAGACTACCGCACTTCGATATTGACAGGAAAACGGTCAAAGTAGAACGAAAAACGCTCGCGCAATTGAGTGGGATCAACACCGAAATCCTGGCGCAGGTTGTACACCACTCGTCCGTCTTTGCCTCGCGGGTGTGCATCGAGAAAACACTGTAATTCAAGGCGCGCTGACGCTGACATATCCAGCCCCGCAGTGGCATAGATTTTCTCGACCATCGCCAGGTCATCCGCCATAAATTCATGGAACAGCACATCGATACTCTGCGCTTGAGGCCACACGGCCCTGTCGCTGACACAGGCTCGCAGCAGATGCAGTATGCGATCGGACCAGTAGGTCGCCAGCCCATCGAGATCCACTTGCTTGCGATTTATTCGCTGACCGTAACCGAGCATGGTGATTGCCGATTGAATCACCGATACCGGATCACGGTGAGTGACGGCTACAGTCGCATCGGGAAACACACGGTGCAGCACCGCTAACTGCTCCAGGTGCTGGGGACACTTCAATACCCAGCGTGTTGCACTGCCACTGTGATCTCCATCTTGCCAGGTAAGAATCTTCAGTACCGTTTTCAGATACTCGTAATGCGGTGTCTGATCAGTTGCGTAGTAGTGATCACGCCAGCGCGGTGACACGCTCAGCCACTCGTAATTATAGGAGGCAAAGTCGGGCCCCATCAGCTCCAGCTCTTCATGGATATGGTCCGGGTTCATCGGGTGCATTGCCGCGAGCAGTGGAGACAGCGCCTGCATCATGTGCCACTGATCTGCACAGCGCTGATAGCGGGGATCTACACCATCGCCCCGCAGCTGTTCTGTGGGCAGCGGGACCGGCTCGTACGACTCCCAAAGAGGCAGGGCTCGCAAGCGCGAATCCGCGGCCATCAGATTGAGCAGATGGGTGGTACCGGAGCGCGGCAAACCCGCGACAATGATGGGAGCTTCTATCTGGATGTCGTGAATTTCCGGGTGACGACGGAGGACATCATGGATTAACAGACGGCTGCTGGCATGTTGCAACAGCTTGTTGCGCAGTGAGAGGCGGCCGAGGTTGGTCAGCGCGGTATCGCTACCCCACTCATCACACAGCAGATCAAGCCGCGACAAAAAATCTGACGGGCCAAAATCTTCCAGGCCCGTTATCTGTTGCGCTTCACGCAGGATACTCTCGCGGTTCAACTCGATGTGCAGAGTGTCCGCATACTCCATTGCGCCGCGCTGCTCAGCGCTGAGCTGAGGACGTGCCAAATCACTTATGCGGATCTCGTCACTCAAGGGGCAGAGTCTCGTATAAACAACTAACTGAGGCTGATAGAAGCCAGAGCAATCGCGCTGGCTTTAGACGGGCAGATTGTGCAGATCAGGATTTAGCAGTAAGACGCTTGAGGTGCGCATTCAACAACTGGGCCCAGCGCTGTACTACCCGATCAAAATCAGCGGTGTTGGTAACGGAGTTCGCCACTTCAGCAATGCCGTCATCACTGGCCGCTTCCGAATCGATAATCCTGGCGATAAGATCGCCGGTCTTGCCATCGAGAAGCTCCAGGTACAGCGTCATACTGCCGGTACTGGCAACAAACGTTTGCTCCATGCCGGGCGTCATAAGATCGGGCGCGGTTATGCGCAGATTGATAATTGCCGGTCGCAGGATAAGCACACCTGTGCCACCGGTTTTCACAAACTGCCGGCCGTCCGCAGTCAATGTCTTGGTCAGCTCCTCGGCAAAACCCTCGGATACCTTGTTGCGGATTTTCTGCATCTCCTTGTCGCTGACCTGATCTTCGAAGGTGGCCTCCTCGTTGTAGTTACGCTGCCAGTTTTTGGCAAAGGACACATAGGTATCCAGCAATGCGAGTTTGTTGTACTGGCTGAGGTCAGCACCGGGTTTCAAATAGACAGCACCCAATTTGGTATCCGGCACCAGATGGAGGCCATCAGAGCTCACGGCGGGTAAACTGGCCTGCTGGTTGACAGCACAAGCCGACACCAATGCAACAAACATCAGAACTATTATTCGCTTCAACATTATCTCTACCTCAACCGGAAAACTGCTTATATTAGAATTGGCATTAACTTAGTTCATTCATAAGGACAAATCAATCCTGCACACTGCCAGCAGCACGGCGGAGCGTCTGTATAGCACCCATTCGGGGTACTGGAGAATCTACCGGCAGGCTGGTAGCATGTCGAGCTACACCCACGATATGGGAACGATTGCAATGTTTGATCGATCCAGGAAAAAAAGAGCTGCAAAACAGGCGCAGGAGTCTACCCCTCCTCAATCCAAATCTGAACCTGTTCCTGCTCCCCCTGTACCTGCGAGGAATACAGCAATGATAGGACCAAGCATAGTTATCAAAGGTGAAGTAACCGGCGAAGAGGATCTCCTCATCCAGGGACGGGTTGAAGGCAAAATCAACCTGAATGGCAACCAGGTCTCTATTGGTGAGTCCGGCGAGGTCTATGCCGATATCAAGGCCAAGGTAATCCAGATCAACGGCAAGGTTACCGGCGACATCAACGGCCACGAGAAGGTGATCATCTCCAAATCCGGAAATGTACACGGCAACATCATCGCACCCCGGGTTACGCTTGAAGACGGCGCCATGTTCAAGGGCAGCATCGACATGGATCCGGCAGAGGCCGGTGCGGGCAGAACGCCGGCGGCAGCTCAGCCCTCCGCCCCGCAGCTCAAGGCATCTGGTCTCGACCTGAAGAGTGTCTGAGCGGAATGACGCCGACGTTCACCGAGGCTCTGGTTTTTGCAGTCTAGCCATTGCCTAAGATAACAACCCAGACTTCCAAGCTACTGCCCTATCTGTTCCAGCACCTCGATGCGGAGCAGACGGTAACCGTTTTTCATGTCGGATCGGCATTGCCGGAGACGGTCGACTTTTTCTCCAATTACCGCTGCAAACTGTACTTCATCGACGTATTTTCAGCGCTGCCCATTGTCTCCGATGAGGAAGCCGGCTCAACACCTGCACAACAATTTCAGGAACTGTTGCACGTTCCTGCAGACACGGTTTTTGATGTCTGCCTGTTCTGGGATTTATTTAACTTCCTCGACGCCGAGTCCATCAAGGCTCTACTGGCCGTACTGCATCCCCACCTGAGAAAAGGCAGCCTGGCTCACGCATTTTCTGTGCACAACCGCAATGCCCCGCAGCAAAACAATTTTTATGGCATCCAGCAAATAGACGCACTCAGCGTCAGGGGCCGGCAAACACCCCCGCCCTGTTACGCACCACACAGCCAGCGCGAGTTAACCGCGGTGCTGGATGGTTTTCACGTTGAACGCAGTGTATTGCTGCCCGACAGCCGTCTCGAACTACTGCTTCTGAAGTTGTAACTGCAGGGATTACTGCAGATCACGCACTACATTCGTTATACTGGCAGCAGCAACTTTCAATCATCCACGTCACACCACATCAGACAGGATCTATCTCCATGGCTATACACGATAAAGACTCCATCCGTCACAAGCTGGACGATGATATTTACGCCTCGGCAGACCTCAGCTTATCCATGCCCAAGTACAAGTTTCCCGACGCACAGCTCGACCCCCGGCATGCCTACACCGTGGTGCATGATGAATTGATGCTGGACGGCAACGCACGCCAGAACCTCGCCACTTTCTGCCAGACCTGGGAAGAACCGGAAGTCCATCGCCTGATGGACGAGTGTATCGACAAGAATATCGTCGACAAGGACGAGTATCCACAGATCGCGGAAATCGAGTCGCGCTGCGTGCATATGCTGTCAGATTTATGGAACTCACCCTCTGCAGACAACGCCGTGGGTTGCTCTACCACAGGCTCCAGCGAGGCGGCCATGCTCGGTGGTATGGCGATGAAACGTCGCTGGGAGGCCAAACGCAAGGCCGAGGGCAAGCCCATCGATAAACCCAACCTGATCACCGGCCCGGTACAAATCTGCTGGCACAAGTTTACCCGTTACTGGGACATTGAACACCGCGAGATTCCAATGGACGAGGGGCGGATGCTGATGACGCCGGAGGAAGTACTGGCCCGCTGCGACGAGAATACTATTGGCGTTGTGCCGACGTTGGGCGTGACCTTTACCGGCGAGTACGAGCCGGTGGCGGCGGTATCTGCGGCGCTGGACCAGTACGAGAAGGACACAGGGCTGGATATACCGATACATGTCGACGGCGCCAGCGGTGGATTCCTGGCGCCGTTCTGCTCACCGGAACTGGTGTGGGACTTCCGTCTGCCGCGGGTTAAATCCATCAACGCCTCCGGGCACAAGTTCGGTCTGGCCCCGCTGGGGGTTGGTTGGGTTATATGGCGCGACGCACAGGATTTGCCTGAAGAACTCATATTCTGGGTGAACTACCTCGGCGGCAATATGCGCGACATCGCGCTGAATTTCTCCCGACCGGGAGGCCAGGTCGCCTGCCAGTACTACAACTTCCTGCGTCTGGGTATGGAGGGGTATCGGAAAATACATACCGCCTGTTATGAAACCGCGCAATTCCTCGCCGGAGAGATCTCAAAGCTCGGTCCGTTTGAAATGATCTACGACGGTGCCATGGACAGCGGTATCCCATCACTGTGCTGGAGGCTCAAGCCAGGCGCAGACCCAGGCTATAGCCTGTACGATCTGGCCAATCGACTGCGTGCGCGTGGCTGGCAGGTACCGGCCTACTCGCTACCCGCCAACTGTGAATCTATCCCGGTGCAACGCATTCTGGTGCGTCATGGGGTGAGTCGCGATCTCGCCTCACTGCTACTGGATGATTTGAAAAATGCGTTGGCGTTTTTCGAGAAACATCCTGTGCACGCAACGCTGGGCGCTGCCGAAGCGTCCGGCTTCCACCACTGAGTCACAGAGATTTCCGATTCCAAACACAGTGAATCGGACGGCGCCTGGCATTTTGTTACCAGGCGCCGTCTCCTCAATCCGGATGGTTCATTAACCACATTACATTCACGCCTGCACCGCAAGGCCCTTGCCGGTGAGCGAATGTGGGCCGATGTCACCCGGACGCATTGGCACGACCTGTGGTTTCCGACCCGACTGAACTGGTGGATCGGCGTGGTGTTTGCAATTGGCGCCTTTCTATTTGCGCTGGGAGCGTTTCTGTCGCTGTTTCCAGTAGCTGCGGGGTATTGGGCCTTAAGCAATGAGCAGGTAAACCAGATATTCTTTGTCGGTTCCCTGCCATTTACCACCGCCGCCTGGCTGCAACTGATGCAATCCGCCAATGCCGGGGGCCTGTCGACCTCAGGTGAAGCTACGGGCCGGGGCTTTAAGCTGTTTGGCTGGTATCCGAATGATGCCGGATGGCTCAGCTGTGCGCTGCAGTTTGCCGGTACGCTGTTGTTTAACATCAATACATTCAACGCCTTGTCTCCCGACGCCAACTGGATAGCGCAAAATGTGTCTATCTGGCTGCCAGATCTATTCGGATCAATATTTTTCCTCGCCTCAGGCTACCTCGCCTTTGTCGAAACCTGCCACAGTCACTGGGCGTGGATGCCACACCTGCTGTCGTGGCGCATCACTTTTGTAAATCTGCTGGGCTGTATCTTTTTTATGGTGTCGGCACTGTTCGCTTTTGTAGCGCCCCATCCGATAGCGTTTAATGCCACCACCGTGTCGTTGCTTTTCACGCTGCTTGGCGCGATAGGTTTCTTTGTGGGCGCAGTGTTGCTGCTGCCCGAGGCAGCCTCCGAGGCGACCTCCCCCGATTAGTCCTGCACTCAGCAGGCATAATCCACCGTGGCGACGGCAACATAACACCTGGGTGAAAATACCGTATAATCATTCAGGTATCTGTTGAACCCGCTTGGGGGCATCTGTATTACAGGTTATGAAACACTTGCAAAAACATCTCTTGGCTTGCCCGCTGTCACTGTTGTGCTGCCTGCCGGTTTTTGCCGAGACCGTTTATAAGTCCATTGATGACAGCGGCGTGGTGAGCTTCTCTGACACACCGCCAGTGGACGATATTCTGGTGGAAACCGTTGTTATCGAAACACCTGCTGCACCGTCGAGCGACCTGACAGCACAGCGACTTGAGGACATGCGCGAGACAACTGACCGTATGGTGGCCGATCGCATGGCGCGGGAAAAGCATCGCGCAGAACTGCGCCAGCTCGACGCACAGCGATACGCCGAGACGTCGCAGCCTGATGTGACAGAATACGACGATGCCACAAGCAGCTATCCTGAATATTATCCCTATCCGGTGCGCCGTGGCTGGCGACAACACAAACGCCCCGTGCACCCAATCGCGAGACCACCAGCGCTTTCCCCTGCGCCGTATCAACAGCCGGACTACAACTATCCGGCATCGCTCATCCGCAAAAGCTATGATCCCAACGTCAGGGCCGCGCTGCGCTGACTCTCGATCCATGCCCACTTTTTTAACAAATCCACAGGCACGCAATACCTATGCAAGAACCCCGTGAGTTCCGCCTCGACATCGGTGATATTGAATTGGCCGGTATCGAATGGCCCGGGAACGGAGACCCTATATTGCTACTGCACGCCACCGGCTTTCACAGCCACTGCTGGAAGCAGGTGGTAAAACAGCTTCCCGGGCGACACATTTACGCTGTAGACCTGCGCTTTCACGGCGCCAGCGATAGCCATGGCGCTGTTGACTGGCGTTTGATGACGGACGACGTATGCCAGCTGATCGAAAAACTCGATCTCAAGCAAATTGTAGGAGCGGGCCACTCCATCGGTGGCCATCTGATGGCGCGCGCGGCCGCAAGGATGCCGGAGCGCTTCAAGCACGTGGTGCTGATAGATCCGGTAATTATGTCTGCGCAGCGTTACGCTGAATTCCACACCTTCTCCGCCGGGCTGAAAGCCAGCGACCACCCGGTAAGCAGGAGAAAGAACCAGTGGCGAGACGCGCAGGAGATGTACGAGCGCTTCTGCGGGCGCAAGCCTTTCAACACATGGCAACCCGAAGTACTGCGCGATTACTGCGATTACGCGCTGCTACCGACAGGCGAAAACGCCCTGTACCCGTTGGCCTGTGATCCCATCAATGAAGCCGGCATATACCTCAACCAGATCGGCAATGAAATCGTGCTTGAGGAGCTGTCCAGTATCGTCACCCCCGTCACACTACTGCGCGCGGCACCTTCTGATGGAGCGGAGCCCGACCTGAGCACCTCTCCTACCTGGCCCGGCCTCGCGGCGGCACTGCCCAACTGCCGGGAGATTTACCTTCCCGAGTTAAACCACTTCATACCGATGCAGAAACCAGAACTGGTAGCGCACCACATCATGGCTGCGTATGATCATGCTTGAATAAATTTGGAGAACAGGATTATGGATACAGTTATCACAGGCTTACTCATTTTATGCATTCTTCCTATCGCCTGTTCCTGGGTTGCAGGCTATTACCGCCAGCAGCAGCTGGGCCGTGTCGACAACAAGGAGCCTCGCGGTCAATGGCGGCAACTATCCGGTGCTGGAGCACGGGCTGTAGCGGCACAAGGAAACAGTTGGGAGGCGTTGGCGGTATTCAGCGCGGCGGTACTGGCGTTGTTTATGTCCGGCGTAAACCTGAATGGCGTCTCTACGCTGGTCATGGTCTTGGTCGCCCTGCGCATCGCCTATATTCCCGCGTATATCGCGAACGCTGACAAGTTGCGTTCATTAATATTCATCGGCAGTTACGGTATCTGCATGTACTTCTTCTATCTGGCGCTCAGCGCCAACTGACACGCGTAGCGCCAATTAACGTAGCGCCAACTAAATAGCCTGGCGCGGTATCAACCCCAGGCTGTCATCAAGAGCCGGGCGCCTCTGCAATATCCGATGTGCGCGCCCGCGCCTTGATCAACTGCGCGTCTTTGGGTAGCAGAAAACCGGCGGCAACCGACGCATCAGTGGATCTGTCGATAGCGTCAATATAGGCCTGCTTATCCGGGTAGAGGCTTGCCAATAGGGCATCATCAAACAGTTCAGTGGTGCCGAACAAGCCGCAAAATGCCGCGTTCGCCGGCGGCTGCCCATCACCGGACAAGACCGCAACAGGCGCGTCGACATAGGGTGTGCGGACACCACCGCGTACATTGCCAACGTGGTCATACAAAAATTCTGTACCCTGAGCATTCAGTGCCAACAGCGGAGCAGACGCTGCCGCCTCGCCGGTGCGTATCCACTTATCCACTGCAGCGACAGCAGCTTTTGCCACCCAGTGCCCCGGGCCATCGTTAACCGGGATGGGGCAACTGATAAACGGTGGGCGCGCATCACTATTGGAAATAACGTCAGCCACGGTGGGATCACCCCCTCTGTCGATGGGCCCCTTTATCGTTGTGTACACATCGGAGTGTGCGGCACCGGCAACCTCCCACAACCGGATATACTGCGAATCCGGTTGTCGCTCCGTCACCGAGCCCAAAATGAACAGGTCTGTTTCAGACTGGAGGACGAGCACAGGCTGGGCAATATCCTCGCGAATAAACACAGGATCAGGTGTACTGACATCAACCTGCGGTACTTGTGATAATGCAGAACTACCTTTGCCCCTGGCGTGAATAACAAAGCCATCAAACAAATCGATGGTGGGGTGGACTGCGTTGACATAGCTCACCAGGCGAAAGGCCGACTGTGACTGCCCCACGGCTATCATGCGCTGCACACTCAAGCCTTCCAGTGGATCGATTCCCACAGGGTTGCGAACCGACTGCGCAGCCTGTGAGAAAATATCATAAGAAAAACTGTCACCGGGGTGATTGAGGCGTGCGTAGCGCTGCGCATCGATCAGCTTCAGCGGCAGATCAAAAGCACCGCCGCCTTCAATGCCCGCTGACTGTGCCGATACGCCTACCCAGGCATAGCCTTCACGCATCAATTCGGTGTGCATCTGAGTCAAATCCGGCGCCGCATCGAGGCCACCGGATACATTGAACCATTCCACGATAACCGTGCCATTGAACGCGGCATCATCCATCGGCCGCAGCACCACAATTCGGGATACATATTCCGCAGCATCGGCCCCCTCTACAGACCACTGGCCGTTGGATTGCAGCTCATCGGTGGCGATGTAGGACATTGCTGTCCCGGAAATAAAATATTCGGTTTCCCGATAGCCGACTTCCGCTTCATCGAAGGAAACGCCGGCATAGAACGGCGTACCGGGCACATAGCCCTGGGTTCTTAAATCGATAGGCAGAGGACCAAAATTAATAATGCAGCAGTCTGCTGCGCCACCGCCCGCGATAGGCCCCTCAACTGTCGGGTTCGCAGCCTGCGGCTTCTGAGCGGGCGGCGTATTGTCCGAGGTATTACTGCAGGCACAAAGAAGTGAGAGCAGAGCCAGCATCGCTACACGGCTGCGTGACAAACGGTGGACATACCTTGTAATTGCCAACGTAGATTTCCCTTGAAGTCGGGTCGGCGTATACCAACCCCTTTATTATAATTACGGTAACTGATCGAACGCGCACTGAGCCAAGAGTATAGTGCGCGATCTATCGCGCCAAGTAATTTTTGACAGCGTCAAAGGCCACTTGCAACGCTATGCCTGGCTCAAGGTCGCCGCCGCCAACTTGCCGCGCTTTTCGTCTACGGTGAACAACAACAGCAAACCCAGCAGGAAAAATACCAGCGTGGACACCATCGCAAGCGGGTAATTACCGTCACTGAGCTCACTGATGACACCGTAACTCACCGGGCCGATAATGGCAGCGGCGCGGTTTGCCAGGCCCCACAATCCGAATATTTCCGCATTGCGTGATTCAGGCGTCAACTGTCCGATAAGCGCACGACCGCCCGCCTGAGTAGCGCCCATCGCAAGCCCCATCAGGTTGCCTGCCAGCCAGAGGTCACGCGGCTCATCGGCCAATAGTGTCACCACAATTGCAGCGATCCATACCAGCAGTGCCACAGCGAGACTGCGTACTGAGCCGAAACGATCCTGTACGTGGCCGAACGCGAACGCGCCAATGGCCGCAGTCAAATTGACCACCATAATCAGGGTAATGAGTTGCTGCGTGTCAAAGCCCATCTGTTCCTGAGCATAGATCGCCGCCACAACAACCACTGTGGCAACACCTGCCTGAAACAGCGTAAGACACTGCAGGAAGCGAAACAGATCGGGCATGTGTGCGGCGTGGCGCAACGTTTTGCGGACCTGGGAAAACCCTGCTTTGAGATAGGAAACACCGTCGATTGCAGGCCTGGGCTGGGCGCGCTCACGCAACCATAAAAAGGTGGGACAGGCAGTAAGCGCAAAAATGACCGCGGTAATCAGCAACGCAACCGGTACATAATCGGTAGACGCAAGACCCTGGTCGCTAGCCCAATTGATATACATAAGGCACACACCCAGTGTCAGCAGCCCGCCAAAATAACCCAGACTCCAACCGTAGCCGGATACACGACCCATCCCGTCGGGATGAGCGATCTCCGGCAGGAATGCCGCGATCAGGTTTTCCCCTAGAGCGAAGGCCACCGTCGCAAGCACCAGGAAGAGCATTGCCAGGGCCACCTCGCCCGGTCCCACCAGCGCGAGCCCCGCTGTGCCGGCCACACACAGTATCGAAGAAACCATTAGATAACGTTTTTTTCTGGCCCGGTGATCCGCCACCGCACCGATAACCGGCCCTGCCAGCAACACAAACAGATTCGCAGCGCCAATGGCGAGTGTCCACAGGAGGGTCGCCGTGCCGGGAGATTGCTCATCAAGCGTTGCCGCAATCACACCGACGAAATAAGCACTGTAGATCGTTGTCATCACGACCGTGGTATAGCCGGAGTTGGCAAAATCATAGAATGCCCACGCCGCCAGCTCGCGTTTGCTGGCAGGATGGGCACCCGGTGCAGAAGTCGTCAGAGGGGTTGAGTCTGTCATGAAATTCTTCTGCTACTCCATTTACTCAGGCGGTACCCAGAGGCTAACATCCGGGACAACTTCCCGAATAGGCCAGTGTGTTGCCAATGAGTTTACTCGATATTGCAATGGCAGTCGTTGACTCAATGATGGCGATCATCCCTCGCCAGGTGCCAGAGCGCACGGCACTTGAGCGCTGCAAAATTATTTCACACCGCGGTGAACACTCCAGCCAGGGCGTCAGGGAGAATACGATCGAGGCCTTCGAGCACGCCAGGGCCGCAGGAGTCTGGGGAATAGAGTGCGATATCAGATGGACGGCCGATCTGGTGCCGGTTATTTGTCACGATGCCAGCCCGCAGCGCGTGTTCGGCGAAGCGAGCGCAGTCAGTAGCCTGACATTTGATCAATTACACAGGCGGGTACCGGGTATTCCTCGCCTGGCAGATGTGATTCAGTTGTTCGGCGGCAATACCCACCTGATGCTTGAATTGAAAGCCGAGCCGTGGCCGCAACCGGCGAAGCAACGCGAAATCCTGCGCGCACTGCTTGCAACGCTGACGCCAGTGGAGGACTACCACCTCCTTGCGCTGGATCCGAAGGTTTTTGAGCCGCTGGATTTTCTTCCCCCCGAGTGTTTTTTCCCCGTCGCAGAAACCAATGTGCCCACTATAAGCGCACAGGCCATTGAACACGGCTACGCGGGGCTGGGAGGGCACTACCTGCTATTGACCAATCAACTGAAGATGCGCCACGCGGCTCACAACCAGCGCCTCGGCACAGGCTTCCCCACGTCCAAATACTGCCTGTTCAGGGAGCTCAATCGCGGCATTGAATGGGTCTTCAGCAATGATGCTGTTGCCCTGCAGAAAATTCTCGACCGCCACCTGCAACGCTAGTATCCCCAATCAGCGCAGCCCCAAAGACCAGCTGTGGTCTCTTTGCGCCGATATGCTCACCGAGCTATCTCAGCTTGCGCTCCAAATGACGCCTGTTTCTGCCGGGCAAAAAAAAGCCGCGCTACTGGAGCGCGGCCTGGAGTGTCCCTGGAGGGAGATTACATGATCAGTCGAGTGAACCCTCGATGATCCAGCCTGCCCACCAGGCATCGGCAGCGGCTGTGCCGGGTTTGACTGCACCGATATAGTCAGTGTTGTCGAACACGAAGCCGGAGCCATTGTTCACAGCGGGTATACCTGGAGCGCTCACATTCCCTGCGGCCGCTGTCAGTGCGTAGGCTGCGTTCACCGTAAATGCACTTTCACCGGAATTCAGTTCAATATCCGCTGCTCGCTTATCGTAGTAGCCGTCCAGACAGGCACCCGGTACGTTCACCAGAGTGACATCTGATGCAATGGTGGTGCCAGGCAAAACAGCATCGTCGATGCGGATACAACCCGTATCGAAATCCCGAACAGCCGTATTGTAGATAGCCGTGGTGAGAGCACCGCGCAGGCGCATACCTGGCTGCTGTCCCTCTGCCGAAGAAGCGTTGTTGTTCACCGGCCCACCGAGCACCAGCAGGTTTGCCAGCACGGCTTCCGTCTGCGGAACATACGCAGAGTCACTCGAATTGGCCTCAATACCACGTGGATCGTTACTGCCTGTGGGAGCAACCTTGGTTTGATTCTTACGAACGATAGCGTACTGGATATTACCCTTGTAGCCTTCATCGTAGTCGATGTCATCGTCGTCGTTATTGGTCAACACCACATGAGTGACGTTAACAGTACCACCAAACCATTCGATGCCATCATCAAGGTTATTGTGGACCTGGATATAACTGATATCAGTGCCATGACCTACACCTTGCAGCGTCAGACCGTTGATCTCGTTATCGGGCCCGGCAACCTTACCGCCCTCGGCAATTCGCACATAGCGCAGTGAACCGCTGTCATCTGCAGGGTCGTTACCGCCGTAGTTGCCGACGATAGTACCGCCCTCACCCTTGACGTTGCAGACCGTGCCAGAACCGTAGCAGGGGCCAGTTCCGCCCTGACCATACTGTGGAGCAAAGCCCTGGATAACCACACCACCCCACTCACCTTCACCGTCGAAATCATCATCAAGGCTGCTGAAGGTGATTGGCGCGGCGGGTGAACCCACGGCATGAAGTTTCGAGCCACGAGTTACGATGAGAGAGCCCGTATCGAAGGAACGCACCTCCACACCCGGGCGAATAGTCAAGGTGACACCGGCATTGCGGATTGCCTGAACGTCGGCGCTATTGGCAACAGTAACGTTACCCGCTCCGACTATGACCTCGCCATCCAGGCGCCACTCGACACCAGCGACCATCGTGTAATCCTGATCGATAGTGCCGGTAACTGTACAAACTGTGGCGTCATCACTGCAGCTTACAAAAGACGCAGGCTGAATTGGCTCCAACTCGGTAACAGTGCCGGGCAATGTCCAGCCCTGCCACCAGGCCTCACCGTTAGGGTCAACAGCGCCGATAAAGTCGGTCTGGTCGAACACAAAACCCGAGCCGTTGTTTACCGAGTTGATCACCGGTGCCTGTGCCAGCTGTGCCGCACTTTCCTGAATGGCCATGGTGTCACTGTAGGTCAGCACCAGTGAACCCACGTTGTCTTCAACATCTGGAGACAGCTTTTGGAACAATCCATCCTCGCAATCGCCAAGGAAGTTTTCCATGCCGATAACAGTGGGCACAATCTCGGAACCGTCACCTTTCACATCGGCGTTATCGATGCGCACACAGCCAATATTGAAGTTGCTCACCGAGCTGTTGAAGATGGCTGTTTTCACCGCGCCGCGCAGACGCATTCCGGGCTGCTGCCCTTCCGCAGAAGACGCATTGTTATTGACCTTACCGCCAATAACCGTGAAGTTAGCCAGCACCGCTTCGGTTTGAGGAACGTACGCCGCATCGCTGGAGTTGGCCTCAATACCGCGCGGATCATTGGAACCCTGTGGGGCTTCGTTGACATTGTTTTTTTCAATGAGAACGTACTGGATGTTGCCCATGTAGCCTTCATCGTAGTCAATGTCATCGTCATCGTTGCTGGTCAGTACTGCATATCTCAGGTTCACCGTACCGCCAAACCACTCAATGCCATCATCCAGATTGTTGTGCACCTGGATGTACTCCAGTACCGTGCCGTAACCAACACCCTGTAAGGTCAAACCATTGATTTCGTTATCGGGGCCTGCCACCAGGCCGCCCTCCGCTATGCGCACATAGCGAATTATGCCGGAGTTGTCCGCTGGATCATTACCGCCGTAGACAGATACGTCGGTACCGCCTTCGCCTTCAACATTACACACATCGCCTGTACCGTAGCAGGGGCCTGTATCGCCCTGCCCATATTGTGGAGCGAAGCCCTGGATAACCACACCACCCCACTCTCCCAGTCCATCGTAATCATCGTCGAGGCTACTGAAGGTAATCGGTGACGATGCGCTGCCGTCAGCTACCAGCATAGACCCGCGAGTAACGATCAATGAGCCTGTATCGAAAGCGCGGATATCAGTGCCGGGCTGGATAGTCAGTGTTACGCCTGCGTCGCGAATAGCCTGCACATCACTTTCGCTGCTGATAGTGCGGTTGCCGTCACCAACGGTGACAGTTCCGTCCAGCCGCCACTGCACCTGACTCAATAAGGTGTAGTCCTCATTGATGGTGCCAGACACCGTACCGACAGAGCAGTCAGTATTGAAATCGACGAAGTCGGCAACAACAACCTGCGTGCAATCTCCACCGCTGCTCGATCCGCTCGAACTGCTTGAGCCTGAACTTCCTGAGAAGTCATTAGTGATATTGACATTGTCTCCATCACTGCCGCCGCAGCCGACAACGCCGGAAATAAGCGGCACAAGTAATGCTATAAACAACTTTTGCTTAAACATGTTTTGCTTCCTGGTAAAGTTAAAATTTAATGCAGATCGACTGCACTTTCTTTGCTTTGCTAAATAATTCATCTCATCTCTCCTTGCCGCTGTATGAACAAAGATCAGAATTTGTAGGTCATACCCACCTTGAAGAACCTACCCACGTTGTAGCTTTCGATGGTGTTACCGTTCTGTGAGTATTCGATTTTGCTGTTGAGGATATTCTTTATCGAACCTTCCAGAATCAGGTGTTCGTTCCACTCTTTTTCATAGGTGAAATCCACAAGCCACCGGCTGTCTTCATACTCGGGACCGGTATTGGCGCCGCGAGCAACCCGGAAGATTCGCTTGTCGAAGTAGTTCACCAGCAGGGTGAATTTCTGTTCCGTCGGGTAGTGATCCATGCCCACTTGTATGTTGCCAAGCCACTCAGACTGCCCCTGGAGCTGGCGCCCGTCGGCATCACTCCCCTCCAGCCGCAGCGAATCCGGAGAGAGATCGACCTTGGAATCGATGTAGGACACATTGCCACTGACAAACACCAGGTAGTCGTCCGTCTCCAGCACATTCTTGATACCGTCAAGCTCAATACCCCAGAGATCAGCGCTCTCCTGGTTGATGAAGGTATAGCCGTTTGCTGAAGAACCGGAGCCGTCCACTACCGCGCGCTCTACAGGCTGATCAATAGACTTGTAGAAATAGGCGAGCGAGACACTCTCGGTGTCCGAGAAATAGTATTCCAACCGCAGATCCGAGTTATCAATGGTAGACACCTGGAGATCGGGATTGCCGTAGATCTGTTCGTTTGTCTGGTCATCGTAGGTTTGCGCGCTGGAGCGTTCGATGATTCCCGGATACGACACTGTCTGGGAGTAGCCCCCGCGCACCTGTATTTCCTCGGTTGGCCGCCATGTCAGATTGACCGCCGGGTACCAGTCATCGTAATCAAGCTCACTGTTTACACGCGGATCATTGGGGTACTGCAACTTCTGGTTGAATTTCTCGAATCGCACGCCCGCCAACAGCGTCCAGCTTTCGCCAAAATCTGTATTGGTGGTGAGGTAACCCGCCTTTATCTCTTCCTGAGAATTGTAGGAGTCGGTATCCGTGGTTTTCGTTGTCAACAGCAGCTTGTTGATCGCGTAGTTGTTGTAGGTAAGTATCTCGTCCTCGATACTCTGATCGATATTCCGATCGATATCGCTACCGAACTCGGTAATATCGACACCAAAGCGGTATTGATCAAATGTCCTGTCCTTATCGGACCACATCCCGCCGAGCTTTATCTGTGTCGCACTGGTGCTGCCCCAATCCAGATCAATGGCGTAATCTGCGCCCAGATCCTTGCTGGTCTCTTTCAGCTTCGACCAGCGTCGCTCGAATGCAGTACTGTTAAAGAAATCGTTGTAGTAGGTATAGGTGCGACGATCAGGTTCGTCCCGCCGGGTTTCCGAGTAGGCTCCACGCCAGTCGAGTTGGTGGATACCGTGATCAAAATCGAACTCGTTGTGCCCGGTTAACGACTGTGAAATAAACTCCCGCTCAATCCAGTCCAGCAGGTAGATGTTTTTCTGGTTCTCTTCCGCGTTGTCAATAATGTCATCTACCCGCGTAATATCGTCGGTATTGTGCAGGTACATGGTTTTCGACATCACTTCATTGGCCGGGCCATATTCGTACCCCACAGCCGCGTAACCGGTAATCGCAGTAGATTCATCCGAGCGATGGTAATTGCCCTCAGGGCCGATAGGATCACTGAGTTCCGCATCGCCCCGATCCGCCGTCTTGCGATCAAAATCAGCGGCCAGATAGTAGCCCCATTCATTGTCACCCGCTGGCAACCTGTCACCAAACGCGATTGAGACCTCGGTATTGGGCAAACCCGTTTTGTCTCCGACCTTGTAGTCATCCTGGAATTTGACGCCCAGCTGGGCCGCCTCAGCAGGTGATGTACAGCGCACCGGATCAATAGCGGGATCGCAGACTGTTAACGAGCGACCGCCATCGGTGACATCAAGCACACCATTGGGCAGCTTTCTCAGGCCACTGTCATAGCCGGCCCAGTCGCCGTTGCTGCTGGCATAGCTGAGTATGTCCGTGCCGGTAGTACCCGGGTTGTAACCGAGCGAGCCACTCACTTGCAGAATGCGCTCATCGGGAATGCCTTTTGTTTCAATTTGAATGGCACCACCTGTGGTCGTCGCCAACTGGTCGGGGGTATAGGATTTTTGAATTTCTATGCCGCCTACGATGACCGTGGGGAAGAGATCCAGCTCGACTTCCCTGCGCTGGGTATCGGTACTGGGCATCAGCAGACCATTGAGTGTGCTGGAAATATAGCGTCCATCCAGGCCGCGCACAGTTGCATATTTGCGGTCGACAATGGCTACGCCGACAACCCGATTCAGCGCGGAGCCGATATCACTGTCACCGAACCGGCTCAGTTGTTCAGCGTCGATCGCATTAGTGATCGAGACTGCATAGCGCTCTACGCTGGAGGCATTCTCCTGA
This sequence comes from Halioglobus japonicus, assembly GCA_902705825.1. Classification (GTDB taxonomy): domain Bacteria; phylum Pseudomonadota; class Gammaproteobacteria; order Pseudomonadales; family Halieaceae; genus Marimicrobium. The sequence goes on from CACSIL010000052.1 coordinate 279,207, forward strand.
GGGTTGAATACACCGAGTACAAACACCTCCTCTATTGGCTGCGGAGCTGCCACACCACCGGCTATGCCAGCAGCGCCAGCGGCACCCTGAGGCCGCAGTGTTACGGTTGCGTTGACGCCCAGGTCTGCCATTACACGTACTTTGGGTGCAGTGACAGCCTGATACCCGGGCGCGCTGACATCAATGGCATATTCTCCGCGTGGAATCTTCAGCTCATACACACCGAACTCATCAGTAGTGGCTGCATAGGCAGAATCAGCGGCTGCGACAGTTGCACCGGCAATAGCAGCGCCGCTGGAGTCTATAATTTTGCCCGTGATAAAGCCCTCGCCTAGTCCACCCTCAATGCCAAACTTACGAATCGCGACTGCGGGTTCAGCACCGGCGCTGAAGGTAACTTTTATTTCCACGTCCTCTTGCGTGACCGAGCTGAATTCGACAGGGAAATCGGTCTCATCATTGCGATCGACTAACGTCAGTACATGATCGCCCGGCTCCAGAACAGCCTCAGCGCTACCCCTGACATCCGTTGTCCCGAGGTTGCGTTCATCGAGGAACACCGTCGCACCACTTAGCGGGGCATCGTCGTAAAAGACCATCAAGTACAGGTTTGCAGCAAGCACCTGTTGCGACAGAAGAGAAAGCGCGAGACCCGCGTATACTGCTAATCGTTTCATATTTGGTGTTCGCCTTGACCTTGGAACGGTTTGGTTTACGTGAGCTGTTTCTACGCGAGCCTGGGTTCTATTCAGTGACTGCGCGTTTAACGTGTGTACTCACAGAATCGATCTGTTTTCTATTGGGAGGCATGCTAGGCGCGCAAAGTGACAGTCTCGTGATACTTGTGTTTCAGATTTGTTAAACATTCCACCTGTGCGTGCTTAACGAAGTCATATACTTGACCCACGGGAAGCCAACGAGACAGCCGCAGGGTCTCAGCGGTGCAGAGAAGGCACTCAGTGGATTGATCAGGAACTGCAGATGGGCAGATGGACTGCGGCTTGAAATCGCGCAGTGTTGCAGGTGCGACTAAAGGCGCAGCGTCACTTTGCTGTAACCGCCTGCGCAGGTGCTGCTGGCCAGAAAATCTTCAAGCTTCAGATTCACCAAGGCGTTATCGCTGCTCGAAGTGGTGAACACCAGCCCGCCATAATAGCCCAGCGCCTGCGCCAGAATATTGTCGCGCTCAACTTCGTCAAAACCGTCCAGCAGCGTGTGTGTTCTCTCGCCGTATTCATCCTCACTGAGCTGACCAAGGGACTGCTGTGCAAGCACACAAGCCAGCTTGCGTGACGTCTGGAACTCCTCTGGCGCAAATGAAAGTGCCGCTCCCGGGGTGGCGTGGGCGAGCAGCAGAAGCAGACAACAGCAGATCGGGAGTTTCATATACAAGCTATCTCTCAAAGGCCTGAACGCACACAGGCATTTACGGTTGCGTAGGAGTATAGGGGGCGTTTTTTACAGGAATATGACAAGAAAATGACAGTGCTGAAGAATTTTCATGGAGCAACAGAGCGCTCCGGAGACTCTCGCCAAATGCTTCTGGCGAGCAATGATCAGGCGCTAAACACATTATTGTTACAATTTGATGAATTTTTTTGGTTGCGAGGTGGCAAGCGCTCTTCATTTAGGTGTACTGTTTTCCCGTGGACAAAAAATGGAGGTAGACATAATGAAACCACTACTTAAAGCAATAGCGATCCCCGCGTTTGTATTGTTGGCGCCTGTGGCATTGGCTGGCAGTGAGAAAGACTGCTTACTCGAAGGCACCGTACAACATGACGAACAGGCTGGAGAAAATAACACGAGTGTGAAAATCCACTCTATCAGCCAGTACGACTCCGAATCCCGCTGCAAGGTGCGCAGCAATCAGAAAATGGAGTTCAAGCTGCCACAGGACACACGGCTGCAAAACGCACCATCTGGCAGCGATGTAAAATACCGCTATCGCAGCGACGGTAGCGGCCAGTCCGACACACAACTGATTAGTGTCGGTGCCTGATTTTCGCTAGCCGGTTCACGCGCATACCCAACGGTATGCGCGTTCATAGCTATCACAAGCGTGAAATGCAGTGAGCGAATCACGATTGATGTCACTGGCTGCCGGGGTGGTGCAGGAATTCCCCAGCGATGATGTCGTACGTGCAGCGGCTCGTGCCGGCTTCAATGCAACAGGCATCTGGTTTGACGACCAGACATGGAACACCCACAGCACGCGCCGGGTTGAAGAAGCCCTGTCAGAAACTGGAATCTGCCCGCTCGATCTCGAAGTCGTCTGGCTCAAGCCCGGCGAGCCGCCTGACACCCACGACAGGATGATAGATATCGGGCTGGAACTCGGTGTCCGCAACATCCTCTGTGTCTCTTCAGAACCGGATATCAAACGCACAAAACAACGTTTTGAGTATCTGTGTCGCAGGGCCGAAGGAAGTGGTACCCGCATCGTGCTGGAGTTTCTGGCGATCACGAATATCACGTCATTACAGCAGGCACTTGACGTGGTTCAGGATGTCGCCCATCCCGCAGGCGGGATTCTGGTTGACGCCCTGCATCTGCACAGGACCGGGGGCAGCGCCAATGACCTGTGCGGTATCGAACCCCGACTGATGCCCTACCTGCAATTGTGTGACGCGAAAGCGCAGCCACACGATAGCAGCACTGCAGGACTGATCGAAGATGCCCTGTATCGGCGACTTCTCCCTGGCGACGGCGAGCTGCCGCTGAATGACATCCTGCGACAGCTCGAACCGCAGTTGCCGCTCAGCCTTGAAATTCGCTCCCGCGAGCTAATCCAACAGTCGCCTGACGACCCTCTCGCGCGCGCCCAGATTGTATTCGCAGCGGCGCAGAACTTCCTGCATACCACAGCGCCCTGAGCCACCCGCTTCGTGCATCGTCACAAAGGCTTAATTTCCCCGTCGCGCAAGTGACACATTGACAGTGCATTGTTCACCAAACCCAGATGGAGGGCGAACCATGCATACAACGCAAGATCACGAAAACCTGCAATCAAAGCAGCGACTACGCATTGAGATCAGTAACCAGGTAGAGGCTTTCCTGCATAGCGGCGGGACAATCGAGGTACTGAAGCAACTTCCGGAATACGACAGTTGCAGACAAATCGGCCACTGGCCAGCGGCAACAGAACTGTCAATCGCTCCCAACATAGCGGGCGATTTTTAGAAACAACACCCGCTGCAGAACTGCTTAAACGACTGAAGTCAGAGAACGGTCAGCACAACTGTCTCTCTCATCGCTCGCTTATCACTGGCTTATCACGACGTGACAGCAGCGCTGCAGTGTGTAGAATCGCTGAAACCAACTGCGTTGCGACCAAGGTGGGTTCAGCTATGAATAAAAATCGCATAGTACTGCGGGAATTTCTGTCACTGTATGGATTATTCCTGCTGTGCTACACCATTGTGCACCTGAAGTTCGAATGGAACTTCTGGACCAAGGATGACTTCGCCATCTTCGCCAAGTACGCACAGGGAGACAGTCCTGCCGCGCACCTGGCGGTTGCCAAATTGGTCTACTTCAGCAAAGCCACCTGGATGATCCTGCTGGTCTGGCTCTGCGCGCTGAAGCTTCCCTTTCGCCGCGCACTGGCGATCAGTTTCGCCTATTACGCAATAGCCCTGATGTTCCTGTTTCCCGTCAATATCTACACCGCGCTGAATTTGCTGCTGGCATTTGGATTCGGGTTGGAGGAATGGCGACGGTACAAAGATGGCGCATCCGACGGGCTGTCCAACCAGGCTTAGCCGCCAAACGGTTGCGCGAAACAGTAAGGCCGCGGCTTAGCCCTCCATCAGGTTCGATTTTTCGCCGTGAGCGTACCGCGGCTTTATGCCTGTACAGCCGGCGCTTTATTGGATAGCGTAGATCAGATCACCCTGATTCGGGAACGCAATTATGCAGGCATTTTGGAGCGAATATCTCGAGTTGGCCACGGGCGCATTTGTTCTGCTATTTTTTGCCTATTTCCTATTGCTTGTTTCCTGGCCTGGGTTTCTTCTTCTGGAAAAGCTCACACCCGCGCAGCAACAAGTGCCGCGTGACAACTACAAATTCAACTGGAAAATCACCTGCAGCAACCTGCTGTTAGCACCGGCCTTCGTCGCGTTGGCTGTCCTCGTCACGGTGTTTATCGTTGACCTGACAGGCCTGCCCAGCCTGCACCTGTCTACCGCGCAGTTGTCGGTTGGAATACCCATGGTAGATATAGTACTGCAGGGTACAGTTATCTTTTTGACCGCATGCTTCCTCGGTGACTTTTCGTACTATTGGTGGCACCGGGCACAACACAAACTCCCTGTTCTGTGGGAGACACACAAGCTGCACCACAGTGATGAGAACCTGAACACCACTACGATCTTTCGCTCACATTTTTTTGAACCGGCGGGACAAGCCATGGTGAAAGGTCTGACCATAGGCTTGATCTTTGATACCACAGAAGCACCCCAGACAATGCTCGCCATTGTAGCAGCGGCATTGCTGCCAGCTCTATGGGATTACTTCATTCATGCCAATGTCCGCATAGATGCGCTGCACCGCCTGATGCCGTTTTTCTCCGCACCGCAATATCACTGGATTCATCACTCCAGAATGCCAGAGCATCGAGATAAGAATTTTGCCATCTGGTTGCCGATGTTTGATATCGCATTTGGCAGTTACTACCACCCGGCAAAAGATGAGTATCCACCTACGGGTTTATCATCCGGTGAGAAAATTAACACCGTCTGGGAGGCACAGACAGGGCCATTCACTGCCTGGGCTCAAATGTTAAAAAATCGTAAGGTTAGCCGACTCAGCGAACGAATAAATTGACACTGCTTCGCGTGTCAATTTTATTGGTGACTTCTACCGCATTTTGCCAATGACAACTGCAAGCAACTTGCCTGTTTTCCGAATCACATAACAAGACATCTCGTCAACTCTTTGCGTCAAGTACTCGCTCTAGAGGCTTCACATCAGTTACAGAAGTCGTATACTCAGTCGACAACGCTCACTCACCTGCCGGTAGTTATCGCGTGGTTCATTCCCGATTTCGGTCCCGGCCACCAAGGAGGCTCAGCATGACACGCAGAGAGAGATTACAACAATCAGCCAAGCGAATGGATGCCAAAGCAATTGCCGCTGCAGTTGCCGCCACCAAACGGGGTGAAGCTGAAGGTCGATTGCAACTCAGTGCCGTAATGGCGTGGATCGCTTTTGCCTGCCCCGATGCATGTGAGGCAGTGTGTGACAATATCGCTTCGGCCTGGCTCGGCTCTGGGCCCACACCTGAGGTGCCCGAGGGGCTGCCCGAGGCACCGCTGGAAGAAAGCTTCTGGTCCGCCTTCTGGGCAGTCGTTGATGGACACGATGATGGCTACGATGCAATCTCTATTACTGTGGCCGTCGCTTCACTGTCTGCCGCAGTACACCCGAAGATGGCCGAGCTCGCTGAGCACCAGGCACGCCATCACCACGGCTCTGCTGAGGCAGTGAAGAATCCCATTCCGGGCCACACCGATATCGAAGCACTGGCCCAATGCCCTCCCGGAAGTCTGGGGCGCTCTTTGCACACCATGATCGTGGAGAATGGCTACGACCCCGAAGTATTGGATCGTGAATCCATTGCCCTGAGCGAACTGCCCCACTCTCTGCATTATCTCAATGCCCGCATATTGCAGATGCACGATGTCTGGCATTTGGTTGCCGGGTATGAAACGACATCCTCCAATGAGATAGCCATTTCGGGTTTTCAACTTGCCCAGTTTGGCCACAACTACTCCGCGATGTTTCTCGCGTCAGTAATGGCAATCAGCACATTCAAAGAACCCCGCGGCTTTACCATCCTCATGCAGCTTATCTGGGAGGCATGGCAGCACGGCAGGGAGACCCCGGTGATGATGGACATAGAATGGGAGAAAGAGTGGAATAACTCTCTCGAGTCGATACGTCGTACACACAATATCCCGAAGTATCAGAGTATTTTCCCTGCGGACCTGATGGAATCGGCGGAGACCGCATCGTTCTGGAAAAAGCTGCAACTGGGGGTTCAGCTATTCCTGTACAATATCCGCCTGCGTCAGAACAAGCAGCAGCCCGCACACCAGTAGATTCAGCATCGCGGCGTGGGGCACACTGCCCCGCGTCTGTACGCGAAGAAAGTTACACAGTTGTATCTGCCCTGCATGGCGCAGCGGCAGAATTTTATAACAAAAAAATAAGGCTACAGAATGACCATCGACAGTAAAACCGTAAGGTTTATTCATACCGCTGTATTTGCAAGTTTGTTACCGATGCCCGTACTGGCGCAATCACCCCCGAGCGGCGAACGGCCCATACTTGAAGAACTCATCGTGACCGCACAGAAACGTGAGCAAAACCTGCAGGACGTTCCCATCGGTGTCTCGTTGTTGTCCGGCAGGGCAATGGCCGAGGCACAGCTTAAAAACGCAGGTGAATTGGCGACACTGATCCCGACGCTGAATCTACAAGCCAGCTCCGGACCCTCAACGTCGTCGTTCAATATTCGAGGCATAGGGACACAGACATTCAGCCCCGGCGTAGACCCGAGTGTCTCCACCATGCTCGACGGTGTCGTGATGGGGCGCTCCGGCATGGCCTTCCTGGATCTGGTAGACGTACAACGCGTTGAAGTACTGCGCGGACCACAGGGCACCCTGTATGGCAAGAATGCATCCGGTGGTGTGGTACACATCATCACCAAGGACCCCACTCCCGAATTGAGTGGCACAGTTTCTGCCACCGCTATTGAAGAAGGCGAATATCGTATAGACGGCAGCGTGGCTGGCCCCATCACCGATACACTGGGGTATCGCCTGACCGGTTTCGGAGTGAACGACGACGGCTACTCCAAGAACTACTACAACGACAAAAAGGTAAATGACAACAAGGCGTTTAACGTGCGCGGTAAGTTGCTGTGGCAGCCTACCGAGGACCTCGATTTCATGTTGGCCAGTGATTACAGCAAAAGCGATTGTGATTGCACAGCACTCAGCGTGCGAGCCATTCTGCCCGACCCCAACAATCCACAGTTACAGCAGCAATTGTTACAGCAGCAGTTACCCGTGGTGCCCTCGAAGCACAATCAGGACGTGAACAATGACCAACGGACATTTACACGCATAACAAGCAGTGGTTATTCGCTCACCGCCAACTGGGATATCGAAGGCTTTGTACTGACATCCATATCCGCCTATCGCGACTGGGAGAACGAAGGCATCGTGGATTTCGACGATTCACCGATAAACCCCCTCGCGCTGACCTTTCCCGGGCCACCGAAAACGGAACAAAGTCAGTTTTCCCAGGAATTCCGGCTCGCCTCACCACCCACGGAATGGGGCTCGTATGTGATTGGAGCCTTTTATTTCGAACAGGATGTGGACACCAGCAATACCGCCACCGCAGGCATTCTGGAGCCTATTGTTCCTGCCACCACAAGGAAATCCAAGACCAGCGTCTCCAGCAAAAATGCTGCAGTGTTTGGCGAGGTGACCTGGAATATCTGGCAGTCCTGGCGACTTATTCTGGGCGGGCGCTATACCTATGATGATCTCAGCTACCATACATCGGCAGACAAGACCGACGGCGTTATATTCCCGGAACCCGGCGAGGCCCGTGATTCACTGGACGAGAGTGATTTCTCACCCAAAGTAGCCGTGCAATGGGATATCAGCGATAACGCTATGGCCTATGCCAGTTATGTCCGCGGTTACAAAGGCCCGGCATTTGACACCGGCCTGTTTCCAGAAAATGCCAGAGTAGACCCTGAGGATCCCAATTCCCCTGTTGCGGGCGGTGTTGTCGATGCAGAAACCAGCGATTCCTTTGAGATAGGCCTGAAATCAGGCTGGTTCGACAACCGCTTGATCGTCAATATGGATGTCTATTATTCCAAGTACCACGATTTCCAGGCGGAGACCTCACTCGATATCGGGCCACTGGGTACTATAGTCGTGACGAACGTCGGCGCGGTATCTACCCAGGGTGTGGAAATGGATTTCATCGCCCTGCCGATGGAGAACTGGAGCATCAGCGGCGGTATTGTCTATACCGACGCCCAGATTGATGACTACCCCAATGGCAACTGCAGCGGCGGACAAAAAGCCAGAGGCGAATGTCCCAACAATTATCAGGATCTGTCCGGAGGTAAACTCCCCTACACCCCTGACTGGAAGATGAACCTCAGCACGGACTACACTCTGCCGCTGGAGGAAATGCCGTTCAACCTGACCCTGGGCGCCAATATACGCTGGCAGGACGATGTTCTGTATGAGCTGTCACAAGATCCCTACACGAAGCAGGATGCGTATGGTATTGTCGATCTCCGCGCCATAGTAGCAGGCAAGGAAGAAGGCTATCGAGTCACAGCATTCGTAAAGAACGTGTTTGACAAAAACTACGCCTCCTTGATTTACGCCAATAGCCCGGCGCTGCTGCCAAACGGCTACATTCAATTAGTACCTAAATATGCCAACCGCATGGCCGGGATAGAAGTGAGATATGACTTCTAGGAAACACAGCCCTGGCGAGGTGCAGTAAAAGCGAGACGATTGGTTTATGAGTCGGTGCTCCAAAACGCCAGATAGACAGGCACTTGCTTCATGCCTGTTTGTTCTGGCTTTTTCTCCCTATACAACGACATACACTGCCGCCGCCGACAACGCCCTACCCGCCACCTCACAGAGTCCATTAACACTCGATGAAGTCCTTGTAACCGCCAGAAAGCGCAATGAGGCATTACAGGATACACCGGTGGCGGTATCCGCATTTTCAGCCGAAGCTCTGGAAGTAGCGGGCATCGCAAACACACGTGATCTGCAGGAGTCCGTTCCCGGGCTGATTTTCAGTGAGATGGGCAATAAAGCGCCCTCTATTTTTATACGCGGCGTTGGCCAGAAAGAAGCCTCCGCGGTGCTGGACCCCGGCGTCGGTGTTTATATCAATTCCATTTACATCGCGCGCACCGACAGCCAATTGCTGGACGTGGTGGACGCATCCTCGATTCAGGTACTGCGCGGCCCGCAGGGAACCTTGTTCGGCAAAAACAACACCGGCGGCGCTGTGCTGCTGACCACGCGGATGCCCGACACGAAAGAGTACGGTGGAGAAGTATCAACACGCCTGGGAAATCACGGCCGTCACGATCTGAAGGTAAGCGGAAACCTCCCTCTTATTGAGGACAAACTGGCGGCGCGGGTGAGTTTGAACACCACCAACCTGGACGGCTACCTGAAAAATACCTACAACGGCAATAAATACGGCGATGAAGACCGATTGGGCGCAACCGCTCGCTTGTACTGGCAGCCCACCGAGACATTCAGCACCGATGTGTTCTACTACTGGTCGAAAATTGACGAAAACGGCGCAGGCCTGACGTGCTTCTTCCAGAATCCAGGCAGCGTTTTCAATACCTTTACGTGGCCAGGATTCACAGCACCGGAGTCGTACCAAACACGTTGCGGCACCAGTGAATCAGAAGCCGATGATGACAAAATCATCATCAATGGCCCGTCCAAATTCGAGATGACCAACCAGATTTTGAGCGTCACAGCGAATTGGAAATACGATAAGTTCGAGATCAAGAGCATCACCGCCTGGAGCCACCAGGACGACATCAGGATTGTAAATGACAGTGATGCCACCGATATACCCGGTGTTGCAACTGGCGGCCACGCCGTCTATACCGCGCTGCAACGCTCCCTCGATGCGGGCCAGGGAGATTTCTCATTACCCAATGGGGAAAAACGCGATCAGTACACCCAGGAACTGCAGCTTTCTGGCCACGCCTTTGATGAGCGCCTGTCCTTTACTACCGGCATTTTTGTTTCCCGCGAAGAGATCAAAGACAACCTGTCCGGCAATCTGGCGGGCTTCAATGGTTATTCCTACAAAGCTGATGCGGGCACCCTGATACCAAAGGTGATCGGAACCCGCAGCGACCTCACCAACGACAGCTACGCTATTTTTGCCGAGGGTACCTACGATGTTACGGATTGGTATCAACTGACTATAGGCACACGTTTTACTACGGAGAAACGCAAGCGCGAAGCCACACTGTATGAATCTGATTGCGAGGCCATTGCCAGCGAAAACCTCGTTCCCGGCGCCAGCGGCGCCCTGTGTGCGTTTGATGTATTGGGGCTTTCCGACCCCAGCGGATTTTATACCAATCCACCGTCCTACTTGCCGATCCGTCTGGTGGAGGAGTATGAAACGCTCAGCGGTGAGATCATTCGGACGAACAACAGCAAAGTGAAAGAAGATAAAGAGTGGTCAAAATGGACGCCCACCATCACCAATGCCATCAGTCTTCCGGACAGCTATCTGCGCAACACCGTGTTCGACAGTACGCTGGTGTATTTCACCTACAGTAAAGGTTTCAAATCCGGTGGTTTCGAAATGAAAGGGCTGGAGATTTCCGAGTTTGAGCCAGAGTCAGTCACCAATTACGAGCTCGGCCTGAAACTGGATGCTTTCGATCAGCGCATACGTTTCAATACCGCGTTCTATTACATGGATTACGACGACATCCAGATTCGTATTACAGAGCAAGGGCGCTCATTCGCAGACATTCTACTGTTCATCGACAACGCCGGTGCCGCGACCATACAGGGATTCGAGATGGAGCTGACGGCACTGCCCCTGCCCAATGTCATACTCTCGGCAACGACCAGCTACACCGATGCGAGCTACGATGAGTTCATCGCCTCCGACGTGGATACCTCTACCATCCCGCCCACACAGTCTGTCATAGACCGGTCCAACGAGGACTTCGCAGCAATACCTAAACTTACCTACTCGTTGTCAGCTATGGCCGTCTTGCCAACAGCCATCGGCGATTTTGCACCGCGCCTGTCGATGTATTATCGGGATTCCTTTTACACCGGGCTGGATGCGACGGCCTGGGAAGAGGCGTTTCGCGATAGCGCCACCATTGACGATGTCACTTTATGGAACTTCCGGATCGGCTACACACCTGCCAATCACGAGAACATTCAGCTGTGGCTGTATGTCGACAACCTGACGGACGAACAGTATTTCCAGGGCGGTTTTTCCAACACCGAATCGCTGGGCGCAGGTTCCTATGCCCTGGGGCCGCCCAGATCCTATGGCCTGGAGGCGTCCATTACTTTTTAACAGCGTGCGTTAGAGTACCGGCCCCAGCATCGCTACTGAATTGTTCCAGAGGCGCCGGGACAACGACCAGCTTTCGACCTGTTCCAGCGTAACGTCATCCGCACTGTCGATATAACTTTGCTGACGCGCTCGCACCGTCTGTGTCAGTTCGGGGTCGTACATCAGGATGTTGTTCTCAAAATTCAGGTCAAAACTGCGTCTATCCATATTGGCTGACCCCAGCAGCACGATCTCTCCATCGAGAGTCACCGTCTTACTGTGCAGCAGCCCACCCACGTACTCACGAATATCTACCCCGGCTTGCAACAGCTCGGCATAGTAACTGCGGCTGGCGGCCGCCACTTCCCGGGAATCGTTTCTGGCAGGCAGGATCAGTATCGTCCGTACACCGCGGTAGGCGGCGGCACACAGCGCAGCTTGCATAGACTGGTTGGGTACATAATAGGGCGTTGAAATAACAAGCTCATGCCGCGCTGCAAACATCAGCGAGACAAACAATTCAGGCATGGCAGACGCTCGCAGGGTTGGGCCGCTGGCAATGACCTGTGCGATAACGCCCTTCGCGCCCTCCGGCTCAACAATGCCTTCACCGCCAACAGAATCTTTACCTGAGTAAACCTTCCAGTCGCTGTTAAACAGCAGTGCGTTCTGGTGAGCGATGGGCCCCTCAAGGCGCACGACTGAATCTACCCAGGGAGCGAATTTGGCCTTGACTCTAAATTCCGCATCCGCACAGTTCTGGCTGCCGCAGTAGGTGATACGGTTGTCGATGACAATGATTTTCCGGTGATTCCGCAAATCGACCCGCCCCTGCAGTGGACGCAGTAGAATATTGCCCAGCGGCAGCGCGACGGAAGTCTCTACGCCCGCCTTCTTCATCTTGCGCCAGAGCTTGGATTTCAGCAGCGCGCGCGAGCCCAGGCCATCAACCATCGCCCGGCAGCTTACCCCGCGCTCAACGGCGCGTATCAACGCCTTGGCCACGCTGGTTCCGTTATTGTCCGTCAGCCAGATATAAAACAGCACATCAACCTGATGCCGGGCGGCGTCGATATCGGCCACGACGCTGTCAATCGTCGCTTGTGAATCCGCCATTAACTGTGCGGTATTGCCAGCGACAGCGGGATAGCCGCTTACCGAATGTCCGACGCGGAAAAGGTGCGCGTACCGGACAGGCACCGTAGAAGGATCCTTTGCCTGACTCTCATCAACGGTCTGTTGGTGTAGTTCGCCCCCTACAACGCCCTGCATCGCCTTCTGGTTGCGACGGCCGACGTTGGTCTCGCCCAGCATCAGGTAGGCCAGAATGCCAAGCACAGGCAATGCCAGCACCACCACCACCCAAGCAATACGCGAGGTTGGCTCCCGATTGGGACGCTGCAATACGCGCACGATAACGGCCACCTGAATGATCAGGTGCAAAAGGACAAACCAGAGACTGTCTATAACCATGGACGAAGCTTGCACTATCCGCAATGGCGCATCAAGCACCGTAGTGATGCACTACTACAGCTTCAAAAATCACCCGTGAACCTCCCTCCTGACACGACGGGTGCCGGCCGCGCAACACGCTCTATGCAAATCAAAAATGGTAGCCTACGTAGAGCCTGACGGTGCGCGGTTCCAGCACATGATAGTGGATATCCTCCACCCCGCCGGTCGGCTCACCCGGCAGACGGGAGGCATAAAAATAGTCGATATCGTGATCATTGCTATCCAGCACATTCAGCACATCCACTTTCACAGACCACTGTTTTGCCTGAAACCCCGCTCGCAGATTCACGACCGTGGAATCATCCGATTCTACGCTGCCGTCCTCCACCAGCGGTCGTTCACCAAAATAGCGAACGCGCAGACTACCGAACCACCCGCTGTCCAGCTCTGCGCTGATACCAGCTTGCAACACCTGATCGATAGAGCCCGGGATGTCATCGCCTTCAGGTGCGTAATCGGTAAACTTTGAGTCGGTGTAGGCGTATTCCAGATCCAGAGTCCACTGATCTGTCAGGCGATAGTATGTCGAGACCTCCACACCCTTGCGTCTGGAGCCACGACTCGCTTCCGTATTGCCGGCATCACCGACAAACAACAGTTCGCTATCGATTTCCAGCCGCCACAGTGCAATCGAGGCGTTGAGGCGCTCCCCGAGAAACCCACGCGCACCCACCTCGTATCCGAGAGAATCCACCAGCGGGTCTACCGGAGAAACACTGCTGCCATCAACCGGGTCAACCGCTGCGGTCGCACCGCGCGCATCATTGGAATGCAGCCCCTGACCGATTGAGAAGTAAGTCTCCCACGCCTCGTTGAAGGTGTAGATAGCACTGCCTTTCAGTGCCAGCTTGTCATCGTGCTCCTTGCCGCTGTTACTGCCAAGGTCGATGCCATTGATATTCTGATCAATGCGGCTATCCACTTCGAAATTGAAATAGTCGTAACGCGCACCCAATACCGTGCGAATTCTGTCGCTCCAGGCAATCTCACTTTCTACGTAGACACCCGTATTCCACTCGTCGACGCGATCGCTGCGAATGGGGCCAAGACGGTTCCGCCCCTGGGTTTTATACAAACCCACCTCGTCGATATCGTCATAGCGAAACTCCGCGCCATAGCGATTGGTCACCGCCAGGCCCGCCAGTGACAACGCCTGCCTATACTCACTTTTACCACCATACAACCAGCGATTATCCCGTTGTTCAAATTGATCACCGTCGACTTCATCATCGAGGAAGTAGGTAAAGTTTGACCATAGATTGAGTGTGTAGCGAATAGCGTAGGCGGAGACATCCCAGCGTTCGTTTTGCCATTGAGTGGCCAGACTATAGCGGCGCGATTTACCGCCGAGCGTCTCATCAATCGAACCGAGCTCGTCGATAGCCCCCTCCTCGACCGCTCGCAGCGGTATCTGATCGGGACTGTGCCATTTGTTGTCGTAGGCCATAACGCTGACGCTGGCCTCACCATCGCCGAGACTTCGCGCATACTTCAACATCAAATTGTACTTCTTCACGTCCTCCTTGATATCACTCCAGGGGCCATCGTAGCGGTTGGCCTCCATTGCGTAGCTCACGGTGCCATCCATCAGCGGTACGCTGTCCAGTAACAGCATACGGTAGAAGTTGTTTTCACCCGCGCCCACTTCCAGCAGACCGTCGTCAAACTTATCGGGGGTTTTCAAATGGGCGCTGCCGGCGCTGCTGAAATCACTTACATCCGCGTAGTAAGGTCCCTTCTTGTAGGCGAGAGTGACGATCGTCTCGGGAATGATAAAGTTCAGATCCGTGTAACCCTGACCGTGTCCGTGCGTGCGCATGTTTACCGGCATGCCATCGACATAGGTGGCGAAGTCAGTGCCGTGATCCAGGTTGAATCCACGCAGAAAATACTGGTTCGCCTTGCCGGTACCGCTGTGCTGCGTGGCAACCATGCCGGGGACCAGTTCCAGCACATCGCCACTGCGCAGCAATGGTCGCAGCGCAATCTCCTCCTGACTGATTAACCCTTCAGACGCAGTAACCGCAGCGCCAACCAGATTGATGTGTCTGCCTGTCACTTGGACTTCTTCCAACTCGGGGGAAGAGGCCGCCGTTGCCAGCGCAGAAACAGGAAGCAATAAAAGCGTGCACAGACGATTGAACATTCTGCAGTCACTCCAACAGTGTATGAATTCAACACAGGGCGGTGCATTGTCAGGCTGTACTTGACTGCACCGGCCAATGCGTTAGTCTTGGCCCAATTTGGCCGTGAGCATAATTATCATTCACTGCATCGTCAAAATTATTGTACTTATATATCAATAACTTACATTACATTAGCCTAAAATATCACGGGCATCAGAACACCGACCGACGATCGGTTTTTTCAGGGTAAAGACAGTGGTTAGCAAGTCCCCCAATCCAAGCAATACGCTGCCCCAGCTGGGCGCACTGGAGCTCACCCTGCTCAAAGCGCTGTGGCAGGCGCCGGACCAATCCGCGCACGCGTTGCGCGAGCAATTGCTGACATCGCACACCTGCAGCCTGAGCACCGTACAATCGACACTGGAGCGCTTGCACCGCAAGTCGCTGGTAAACCGTGAGAAACGCGGCCACGCCTATCTGTATCGCGCACGAATGGGGCGCGCCGAGTTGCTGGGGAAATTACTCGGCGGTGTGATCGGCCAACTCCACACCGGCAGCCTGGAGCCGATCTTGAGCAGCTTTGTCGATTTTGCAGACCGCTTTGACGATACATCGCTGGATCAACTGGATGCCCTGGTGCAACAACGGCTCACCCAGCGAGGTGATGAGTCATGCTGACGCTGCTCTCCTCCATCGTATTGAGCGTCTTTACCTTGTGGCTGTTCTTTGGCGCGCTGCAGGCAATCATCTACCGCACACTGCAACCGGTACTGCTCTCTATAGAACCCGCGCAGGCCAGCAAATGCCTACTCGTCTGGCTCGCTCTGCCACCCGCCTCTGCGCTGCTCGCTGCTTATGTACTGTACTCACCTGATCTAGCGCAGTGGTTTGTCGCCGGTCATTGCCACACCAGCCAATGTCTGGCGCACGGCCCGCAATCATCACTGGCGGTGCTTCCGGCAGCACTGCTGACAGCATGGACGCTCTACAGTATTGCGCAGTGCCTGTACCGTCAGTGGTTACCCGCCCGGCGCCTGTGCGATCAACTGACCATGATGGGCGTTGAACAACACGACTACATCACACTCGACGACAGCCAACCCATGGCGTTTACACTGGGCTGGCTCAGGCCGAAGGTTTTTATTTCCCGGGGAATGCAAGATGCGTGCTCGGAGGAGGAGATCAGTTCTATCGTCCACCACGAAGCAGCGCACAGGAAGCGGCGAGACAATCTGCGCTTGCTGGCAAGTAGGGTATTGACTGCACCGTTACCCCAACGCTGGACAGCACGCGCACTGGATGACTTGAAACTGTGCTGCGAGCAGGCTTGTGATAGCAGTGCAGCGGCAATACTCACGCGTGAATCGGTGGCCGCCGCACTGATCAGAGTCACCAGGCTGCAACAGCAATCCACACCTGTTGGCAGCCTTGCTTTTTCCGGCAATCACACCCGGCAGCGCATCCTCACGCTGTTGGACACACCGCAAGTGCCGTTGGCAAATGAAAAGCTCTTTGCTGCTGCCGCCGTCACCCTTCTGATCATACTGATGATTATCAACCCGCTACATCGCGCGGTTGAATTGCTGCCCTGAAACAGCCGATGGCTATTCGGGTGGGATGCGCCATCAGGAATGGGTATCGAACGACATAGCGCTATACTGAAACT
This sequence comes from Halioglobus japonicus, assembly GCA_902705825.1. Lineage (GTDB taxonomy): Bacteria > Pseudomonadota > Gammaproteobacteria > Pseudomonadales > Halieaceae > Marimicrobium. Next base: position 295,647 of record CACSIL010000052.1, read on the forward strand.
GTTTCGACCACACAGCACACCGCCATGCTCACATATTGATACAAGTCTGCTACAGTAGTCTGCAACGTGAATAAGAGTGTGTAGCCTCAGTTTTTCTGCTACGCAGCGGCGACATGGAAAACACAAGGTCGACCATGAATTTTACACCGACACCTGTGCGGTCACTGTGCACCGTGCTACTTGCCCTGTCTATCACTGTCGGGTGTTCTGACAAATCAAGTCAACAGTATATTGAATCCGCCGAGCAGAATATTGCCGAGTCCCGTTTCGGCCCCGCCACGATCGAGCTGAAAAACGCACTACAAAAAGACCCGATGTCTTCCAAAGCACGCTGGCTTCTGGGCGAGACTTATCTGCGTACGGGCGAGACTGAATCCGCAGCCAAAGAGCTACACCGCGCCATGGAACTGGGCTGGCCGAGCGACGATGTATTACCCGCGCTTGCCAAAGCACTTCTTGCTCAGGGGGACTATAGCGGCGTAAGCGAATTATCCAGAGATGAGCTCGCGCCAGCCGCCAAAGGTGAACTGATGGCGGTACAGGCGCTGTCGGATTTCGCCCAGGGCGACACAGAGGGCGCCAACTCGCTGATCAGGCGAGCACTTAAACTGGCACCTGATATCACCTATGTACAAATAACTCAGGCCAGAATCCGGTTTGCCCAGCAGGACTTTTCCGGCGCTCTGGCCGCTACTCGCGAGGTTCTGAAAAAATCGCCAGACGCAGCGCAAGCCTGGAGTGTCAACGGTGATGTGCATACACGCCAGGGCGATCTCGACGATGCGTTGAAGGCCTATAGCAAGGCGATAAAATACCAGCAATACAGCCCTGTTGAGCACCTCAAGAGAGGGTTGGTACGCCTGCAATTGAAAGATTACGATGGAGCACTGGCGGATGCCAAGGCCCTGTTGGGTTATGCTCCGTCCAACCCGGGAGGAAACTATATCAAGGGGATCGTACTGTTCCAGAAAGAACAATACGCGGCCGCCCAACGCCCCCTCTCACTCGCCGAACCAGCCTGGCAACAGTTTCCACTGGTACTGTTCTTCCTCGGCTCGACCAATCTGATGCAGAACAACCTGGAACAGGCGGCAACCTTTGCCGGCAAGTTTTATGAGTCATTTCCCGACAATCTCGCGGGACGCAAACTGCTGGCAACTATCTATCTGAAACAAAAGAAATACTCCGAGATCGAGTATCTGCTAACACCGGTGCTCGACGAAAATCCCAACGATATCGATGCCCTGACACTACTGGCAAATGCCCTGTTGTTTGACAACCGTGTTGACGAAGGTATTGCGCTGTTGGAGACAGTAGCACAACTACAGCCCACGTCCGCATCAGCCCGGATACGCCTCGGGACAGGCCTGATTATGGGCGGCGAGAATGAGGCAGCGACTGAACAGCTTGAAGCCGCTCTCGAGTTGGACCCCCAATTTCAGCAAGCGGGCGTACTTCTGATACTCAGTCATCTGCAGAATCACGACGTCCCCGGCGCCATCAATGCGGCAAAAACGTACCAGCAACGCCATCCGGCGAATGCCATATCCTACAACTTGCTGGGCAGGGCTTACCTTGAAAACGGTCAGGAAGAAGACGCCAAAAAGGCATTTGAAAAGGCCATAGAAGTCGCCCCTGGTGACCCTTCTGCCAACCACCAATTGGCAAAACTGGCCGAGGCAGCGGGGCAGCCAGCCGCGGTAAGACGGTACTACGATTCAGTGCTTGAGCATCACCGCAACCATCTCTCCACACTTATTCAACTGGCCTTGCTCGATGCAGCCCAAGGCAATGAACAGGCGGTGATTGACGGCATGGAGGGCGCAATGACAGCTCACCCGACGGCACTGGAACCCAGGCTTCTGCTGGGGCGTTATTATCTCGCCCTTGGCAAGCCGGAACTTCTGCCGCCACTGTTTGCCACTGTCAACAAAACCCAGCGACGCTCACCCAAGGTCATGCTGTTACTCGCGCTCTCACAGATTTCGGACGCCGATAATATCGGGGCAAAATATACGCTCGAAGAAATGTTGCGCGCCACACCGGAAACCCCTGAGACCCACCATCTACTGGCGATGGCTGCGGCCGGCACAGGAGACAGCGCACAGGCCCGTACTTCACTGCAATCTGCGCTGACACTCAACCCGGAGTTTCTGCCTTCCAGACTGGCGTTGGCGCGAATGGATCTCGGCGACAGGGAGCTGGCGGCCTTTCGAGAACACCTGAGCGTTCTGGTTGAACAGGCACCAGCGTCGGTTGATGTGTTGCAGCTGAGAGCAGCTGCAGCCGCGCTCGATAACAAACCGAGTGAGGCGCTGACATTCAGTCAACGGGTGTTCGCGCTGTCACCCTCCACACAAACCGCACTGGAACTTGCGCACTATCTGAATTTTGCCGGTGAGAGCGACACAGCCATCGAGGTCTTGCGGGAGTGGGTGGACGAGCACCCCTCAGATAAATCAGCCCGACTTGCCCTCGGTGATCAACTTCGCCTGACAGGACAGCAAGCAGAATCGCTGGCTCAGTATGAGGCGGTGCTAGAAGCAGATGCAGACAATATCAGAGCACTCTCAACACTGTCCCGGGTACTGCTACAAAGCGACCCAAAACAATCACTGGCGCTGGCACAGAAAGCCGCAGAGCTCGCCCCCGAATCGGCTGATGTTCTCGATGCACTGGCCCTTGCAGCCTATTCCAATGGGGATTACATGAAAGCTGCACTCAGCATTCGCCGCGCCGTGATGAAAGCCCCGAAGCACGCAGACTACCAGTATCACCAGGCCCTGATTCTCATAGCCCAGCAAAACACCGAAGGCGCTATCGCCGCACTGGCAACGCTACTGGCTGAAGAGACTGCATTTGATGAGCGCGCCGAAGCGGCGCGTTTACTGGACGAACTCAAGAACCCCGACTAGCGGCGAAAACCCTGCCTTTACAGGCACAGGGTTCGCCGCTGGCGCACTGCGTTAGTCACAGCACAGCGGCTGACGCAGGACACTGTCGCAAGCCCTGTAGCCATTAATGCTGGTAACCCCGCATTCAACGAACCACACGACGGCGACGGGAAGACATAACCAGCAGACCTGTCACCAACAGCACCAGCGTACCCGGAAGAGGAACATCGGTACCGGATTGGCGCACATTGATGCGCATGCTCAGTGTGATAGGGTCCAGAGCGATGTCGTCATAGCCGGCGAGCGTGCTGAACGGGTTCAGCATAATGCTGTCTTCGTACACTCCCAGTCCCAGCAAAGTAGTATCCAGCGACACCATCAGGTTACCCAGCACATCCCCCACGGCGATACCGAAGAAGTCATCAAAACTCGTCATCCCGTTGAGACAGAAGATCGAGCAATCGCCCAGAGAACTGAATGTACCAGCCAGTAAATCAGCCGGTCCGGTCGCTATATTCTGCACACCCAGCACATCGTCGAACATTGCACCGAGGTCATCCGAGAAAATAGTGCCGAAATCCAGCAAGAAGGCAGAACCCGAACCACTGAGCACCGCATCTCCGCCCGGGTTGGGCACATCCACAAACGCGGCCTCAGCGAGGTTGTTTACCGTACCGGTGAAGGCGATTGTCTGGTTGCCCAGATCGACATCACTGAGGTGATCGTTATGGCTGGCAAAGCCCAGACTGGCTGCACCGGAGAATACGCCCGCTACAGAGGTATCCATACCGACGCCAAGCGCCCTGCTGTCGCCAGCGACAATATCACCGGTAAGCGCATCTACCGAGAAAGGTACATCCACTGTACGGGAAGTTTCGCGCAGATCATCAACCAGCGCCCCAGTGCCGACGTTGCTCACGTCGATGCTGGATACCGCGGCAGTGCCCACTCGTACCGTTCCGAAGTCTACTGCCGGCGTCACGCTGGCAACCGCCTCAGCATACACTGAGGTGTTGACATCGATCTGCTGGCCGCCGAGATCAACGTTATCTCCCAGCCCCCATTCCTGGCCATTGGATTCAAACGCCACATCTACCTGACCGCTGAACACACCCGAGGTACTGGTATCCGCCGAAACACTCATCGTGCTGTTGTCGGAACTACCAGCAGCCAATGCCAGCACAGGGCCACCGGAAACTGAGGCGTTGCCATTGGCCGATGCACTAGCGTCGAGATTCTCGGAATAACCATCTGCCTGTGCAGTATTAGCGATAGTCAGATCCTGCCCAACGGTATCACCTACCCGGGCATAGAACTCAATCGGATCAGGCGCGGCAGAACCCTGTGCCACCCGATAAACCGCACCCGTGACGGACACATCCTCGGAAGGCAGTGCGGTAATACCCAAACCGCTGCTGCCGGTACCGTCGGACTGGAAGTCGATGGTTGCATTACCGGATTTGTCACCCGCTGTGCTGGTGTCGATGCTCACAGCAATCGCCGTGTCGTTGGTTGCGCCCGGCCCCAGCAGGGCAAACGAACCACCGTTGTTCAACACGCCACCCGTCGTCCCTGACGCCTGGGCATTCAGGGCTTCAGAGAAGCCATCATCGGGCACATCGTTGGTAATGGAGACCGCCTGCTCGGTCACCACTGCACCCTCACGGACATTCCCGAACGCAACCGGTTGAGCATTGTTGATCTCCGGGTTGGCCAGACGGTAAACACCGCCCTCGATCACCGCCGTTACTGACAGATCCTGAGATGCCAGCGCGGTGGTACCCAGACCACTGGTACCCGTGCCATCCGATTCAAAGTTGATCGTCTGTGTGCCAACGACAACACCGGCCGCTGACGTATCCACGCCCACCGACATACTGCTGGTATCGGTATCACCTGCGGCCAACAGCGCAATGCTGCCCCCGTCATTGGTGATGCGTGCATCGCTGGACGCGCCGAAGTTGGCGTTCAGTGCCTCGGAGTAGATGCCGTCGAGTGCGGTGTTGCTGATCTCCACCGCCTGCGAAACAGCATCGCCCACATGCACATTACCGAACGCAAAGGCCAACGGATTATCAATCGTCGCTTCGGCAAGGCTGTAAACCCCACCGCTCACGGTGACGGTCTGCCCGGCCAGAGCTGTCTGACCCAGTGTGTTTATGCCGTCGCCATCAGACTCAAGACCCAACGCCACTGTGCCGCTCTTGGCACCTGCGGTAGCGGTATTGATGCCCACAACCAGCGAGCTGTTGTCGTTGCCACCGGCAACCAATTGCGCGATCGAACCGGCGCCTGTGGCATCACCCGTGGCAGCACCCAGCACGGCATTCAGCGCCTCGGAGAAACCGTCTGCAGCCGCGATGTTGCCGATTGACAGCGCCTGCTGCGCGGTGTCACCGACATGCACATTACCAAGTAGAACCGGATCCGGCGTATGCGCACTGGCCTCAGCCAGACGATACACATTACCACTCACGTTCACCGTTTGATCCGCCAGTGCCACATTGGGAACAATGCCACTGGTGCCCGTACCATCGGACTCGGACGTGATCGTCGCTGTACCACTTTTGGCACCGGCAGAACTGGTGTCTATACCCACTACCAGGCTGCTGTTGTCGGTAGCCTGAGCCGCTAACAGATTAAAGGAACCACTGCTGCTGACATCGCCGGTGTCGCCGCCAACGCTGGCATTGAGGCTTTCGGAAAAACCATCAGCCGCCGCCGTGTTGGTCATCGACAGCGCCTGCTGCGCGGTGTCGCCGACGTGCGAATCGGCGAGCACTACAGGCTCTGGCGTATGCGCGCCAGCCTGCGCCAGGCGATAGACTGCACCAGTTACCGCCACATTCTGTGACGGCAGGGCAGTGATACCCAACTCGCTACTACCGGTACCGTCGGACTGGAAGTCGATGGTTGCATTACCGGATTTGTCACCCGCTGTGCTGGTGTCGATGCTCACAGCAATCGCCGTGTCGTTGGTTGCGCCCGGCCCCAGCAGGGCAAACGAACCACCGTTGTTCAACACGCCACCCGTCGTCCCTGACGCCTGGGCATTCAGGGCTTCAGAGAAGCCATCATCGGGCACATCGTTGGTAATGGANACNGCCTGCTCGGNCACNACNNCACCCTCACGGACATTNCCNAACGCAACCGGTTGAGCNTTGTTGATCTCCGGGTTGGCCAGACGGTAAACACCGCCCTCGATCACCGCCGTTACTGACAGATCCTGAGATGCCAGCGCGGTGGTACCCAGACCACTGGTACCCGTGCCATCCGATTCAAAGTTGATCGTCTGTGTGCCAACGACAACACCGGCCGCTGACGTATCCACGCCCACCGACATACTGCTGGTATCGGTATCACCTGCGGCCAACAGCGCAATGCTGCCNCCGTCATTGGTGATGCGTGCATCGCTGGACGCGCCGAAGTTGGCGTTCAGTGCCTCGGAGTAGATGCCGTCGAGTGCGGTGTTGCTGATCTCCACCGCCTGCGAAACAGCATCGCCCACATGCACATTACCGAACGCAAAGGCCAACGGATTATCAATCGTCGCTTCGGCAAGGCTGTAAACCCCACCGCTCACGGTGACGGTCTGCCCGGCCAGAGCTGTCTGACCCAGTGTGTTTATGCCGTCGCCATCAGACTCAAGACCCAACGCCACTGTGCCGCTCTTGGCACCTGCGGTAGCGGTATTGATGCCCACAACCAGCGAGCTGTTGTCGTTGCCACCGGCAACCAATTGCGCGATCGAACCGGCGCCTGTGGCATCACCCGTGGCAGCACCCAGCACGGCATTCAGCGCCTCGGAGAAACCGTCTGCAGCCGCGATGTTGCCGATTGACAGCGCCTGCTGCGCGGTGTCACCGACATGCACATTACCAAGTAGAACCGGATCCGGCGTATGCGCACTGGCCTCAGCCAGACGATACACATTACCACTCACGTTCACCGTTTGATCCGCCAGTGCCACATTGGGAACAATGCCACTGGTGCCCGTACCATCGGACTCGGACGTGATCGTCGCTGTACCACTTTTGGCACCGGCAGAACTGGTGTCTATACCCACTACCAGGCTGCTGTTGTCGGTAGCCTGAGCCGCTAACAGATTAAAGGAACCACTGCTGCTGACATCGCCGGTGTCGCCGCCAACGCTGGCATTGAGGCTTTCGGAAAAACCATCAGCCGCCGCCGTGTTGGTCATCGACAGCGCCTGCTGCGCGGTGTCACCGACGTGCGAATCGGCGAGCACTACAGGCTCTGGCGTATGCGCGCCAGCCTGCGCCAGGCGGAACACATTGCCGCTGACATCCACCACCTGTGAAGGCAGGGCAGTCTGGCCGAGCGAGTTTATCCCGGTGCCATCTGACACCAGGTCAATGGTGGCAGTGCCTGACTTGTTACCCGCAGTACCGGTGTCAATGCCAACAATGATATCCGTGTCATTGGTGTCCTGTGCACCCAGGCCTGTGAACGAACCGCTGGCTGCAACGCCACCAGAGGTGCCGTTGACACTGGCGTTGAGGTTTTCAGAGAAACCATCATCGGTTGCCGAGTTGGTAACAGAGAGCGCGCCCTCTGCAGTATCGCCAACGCGCACATTGCCGAAGCTGAAAGGCGCGTTGTTGATGGTCGGATCAGCGTAAGCGTAAACCGTTCCATCCACCGTGACATCGGCGGTACCGAATACTTCCGCATTACCCGTTACGGTGCCGTCAGTGCTCAACTGGATAGTCGCGTTACCGGACTTGTTGCCTGAGGTGCTGGTATCAATCCCCACCTGCATGCTTGAGCTGTCACTGCCACCGTTGGAGGCAAGACCTGTAATGGTGCCGGCATTGGTGAGCACGTCGCCGGTAACCCCTGTAAATGCAGCATCCGCGCCATCCGATCCCGCAACGGCCACGTTAGTGACCTCAACGCCTTGCAATACCACATCACCGACATGACGGTCTCCGACAGACACCGTGGTATCGGGCACATAGGGTACAGCCCGTTCAGTCACCGTCGAGTTACCGAAAACATAATCCACTGTGACACCGTCACCGGGATTGTCGTTGCCTTTCACATCGAGTTGGAACTTGATGTCGCGATCGGTATCACCGGCAATGGTGCTACCCAGATCCAGTGTGTTGCCAGAGAAGAAAGCGTTGAATGCAGCCTCTTCTGTAAAGGTCTGATCGACCAGCGGTGTCCCCGTATTGTTATCGCCAAAAACGCGGAATCTGACTTCGAAATCACCATCGTCAAATGGGGTGCCAGTAATCACCGGATTCATGAAACCGACCAACAAGTTCTGCGTACCAGACTGCAGCAAGGTGGTGTCCACATCGTAATCGGCTGAACTGGTGTAGNTCTNAANTGTNGNNC
>CACSIL010000052.1:303923-318708 GCA_902705825.1 Halioglobus japonicus
ATAGCGGCCACCGAGAACACCCATGCCATAAACATCACTGTTCAGTTGCGCGCTGTCGTTCACCGTGTGGGCGCCGTTGGTGCCGCTGATATCGAAATTGGCGAGCACCGCATTGCCCAGTACATTGGGCAAAGTGACACTGTCATCCGGTGCGCCATAGGCCAGCGATGCGGCCTGCTGCCCACTGGCTGCCGAGGAATCAAACCCGGAGCCGCTGAGCTGAGCCCCCGCTTTAGTGTTCACGGTGCTGGCAACCTGACCGCTGGCGTATGCCACCAGATCATTGACAAGATTGCCAACAGACGTGCCGGCCTTGGCCTCAGAGATCACCGTACCTGACGCGCCGGTGCCTCTGGCAGTGGCAAAACCATTTCCACCGAGGCCGGAAGTGGCTCCTGCGAAGACACTTCCTGCGTTACCACCATCAGCATCAGCCCGCACAGAAATACTACCGCCGCCGCTACCTAGCGCGTCAGCGACTGCGGAACCGCCATTGCCGCTGGATTCGCCGACACCGCGACCGCTACCGCCATGACCGCCTTCAGCGAAGGTGCCAACAGTGACACCTGCAGTACCGCTACCGTTATTGCTACCCTCGGACGTGGAGTTGGCCGCACCGCCGTCACCGCCGGTACCTGTGCCACTGTTGACTGAACCGCCGTCGCCACCGTAAGCGCCAACCGAATTGGCGTCAATGGTGCCATTACCGGTGGAGGTAACAGTAGAACTGTCGGTCGCTGCACCACCGTCCCCGGCCCGACTCCCGGTACCGTTGTATACCGCTCCACCGTTACCAGCGAACGCCCAACCGTAGGTACGCGCGGTGTAATCGCCTACAGTTGACGCGATAGCGGTACGTGTCGCCGCACCGCCGTCGCCGCCATCGGCACCGTTGTAACCGGTACCACCGGTACCGCCCTGGGCATCATAGCTCCCGGAGTAGTTGGCACGCGCCTCACCGGCATCATTTTCGGCAAAACTGTAGGACGTAGCCGAACCACCGTCGGCCGCTTTACCAGACGCTGCATCACGCTGCCCACCGTTACCGCCGGTAGCATTGGCATCAACATAGTTATGCGTTGAACTGCTGGATTTGCTCAGCGAGCTGAACGCATCACCGGCGACGCCACTGGCACCGCTATCGACGGTTCCACTATCACCACCGGTTGCCGTCTGCGTCAACGACAGGCTACCCGTCGTATCGCCGTCAACTCCATCAATCAATGTGGTGCTGGCACCATCGCCCGCATTACCGCTGCCGGTGGCATTGCCACCATTACCGCCGTTGGCGGTACCGACAACACTTACCGAGCCACCGTCGGTGGACTCACCGCTAACACCAACCAGGCCCAAACCGAGGCTCGCTATGCCACCGTCACCGGCCTCGCCATCGATTGCTGCCCCGCCGTTGCCGCCGTCGGCGGTGGCTCTGGCCGTGACGTTGCCGCTGTCAACCAGCGCAATTGCTGCTTCTGCCGTACCACCATCAGTGGCCTCTGCGGTATTGCCCGCGCCTACTGCCGCGCCACCGGCGCCACCGTCGGCATTGCTGGTTCCTGTAACATTACCGCCGTCTGAATTATTTGCACTCAGTGAGGAAGTCGCGTTACCTGCACTGCCTGCTGTGCTGGTGACATCGCGCGCGACACCGCCGGCTCCACCTGCCGCAGTTTGCGTCAGGGTCAGGTTGCCAGAGGTCGAACCGGTCACTACATCAACCAGATCCGAATCCGCACCGGCACCGCCGCTTGCTCCTTCATAGCCATCTCCACCATTACCACCGCGTTGCGTGGCAGTCACATTGACTGCGCCGCCGCCGGTCGAGGTGCCGGTCGCCGATACAATAACACCTACCGCACCGTCACCGCCGGACTCACCCACACCGCGACCGTTACCGCCATTACCACCTTCTGCGGTGGTACCGACAGTCACTCCGTCCGACCCTGCGTTGCTGCCTGTGGCAGTAGCGGTGGCAATACCACCGGCTCCACCTGTTCCAGTACCGCTGTTCACTGATCCGCCATCGCCACCATAGGCACCGACAGAGTTGCCGTCGATGCCACCATTGCCGGTAGAGGTGACCGTAGTGATGTCTGTTGCCGCACCACCGGCACCAGCTGTTCCACCAGTACCACTGTATAGCGCACCACCGTTGCCGCCTGTGGCCCAACCGTAAGTACGCGCAATGTAATCGCCAAAAGTAGTGGCCGTCGCAAAACGAGTGGCCTCACCGCCGGCACCACCGTCAGCGCCGTTGTAACCGGCTCCACCAGTACCACCCTGAGCGTCAGTACTGAAACCGTAATTGGCCCGCGCCTCACCCGAGGAGCTCTCTGCTAATGCTACCGAGGTCGCCGCGCCACCATCCGCTGCTGCGCCAGAGGCTGAATCACGCTGTCCGCCAGCCCCGCCAGTGGACCTTGCATTGGCTGTCAGCAGACTGCTGGTACTGGTGCTTTTGCTCAGCGAGCTATAGGCGTCCCCCGCGATACCGCTGGCGCCATCATCAACCGAACCGCTATCGCCGCCAGTCGCCGTCTGACTCAGGGTCAGGGTACCCGTGGTATCACCGTCCACGGCATTGGTCAGGCTGGTACTGGCACCATCACCGGCATCGCCGGTGCCGGTGGCATTGCCACCATTGCCACCATTAGCGGTACCGGCAACAGTGACCGTACCACCATCGGTAGATTCACCACTCACACCGACCAGGCCCACGCCCAGGCTGGCCGTGCCGCCGTCGCCCGCGGCTCCATCAATCGCGGAACCACCACTACCACCATCAGCGGTGGCAGTCGCAGTGACGTTGCCACTATCCGTCATGGCAATCGCCGCCGCAGCCGTACCGCCATCACTGCCATCGGTTGTATTGCCGGCACCCACAGCGCCGCCGCCAGTGCCGCCGTCGGCATTGCTGGTTCCAGTGACATTGCCACCGTCTGAATTATTTGCACTCAGCGAAGAAGTCGCATTGCCGGCAACGCCAGAAGAACTGGCTGAATCCCTGGCAGTACCCCCGGCTCCCCCCACTGCGGTCTGCGTCAAGGTCAGGTTGCCTGAGGTCGAACCCGTCACTACATCAACCAGATCTGAATCTGCGCCAGCGCCACCGTTGGCGCCATCATAGCCATCACCACCATTACCACCACGTTGCGTGGCAGACACATTCACTGCACCACCTCCGGTCGATGTGCCGGTCGCAGCCGTAATCACACCCGCGGCGCCAGCGCCGCCGGATTCACCTACACCACGACCGTAACCACCATTGCCACCTTCCGCCGTGGTACCGACTGTCACGGTTGTCGAGCCTGCATTACTGCCAGTGGCTGTAGCCGTGGCGACACCACCGTCGCCGCCAGTGCCGGTACCACCGCTATTCACCCAACCGCCATTGCCACCGTAAGCCCCGACAGAATTTGCATCGATGAGGCCATTACCTGTTGCGGTCACTGTTGTGACATCGCTGGCATCACCGCCGGCGCCGGCCGTGCCGCCTGTGCCTCTATTCAAGGAACCGCCAGTGCCACCCTCGGCCCAGCCGTAGGTTCGCGCGGTGTAGTCGCCGACTGCGGTAGCAGTTGCTGTTCGTGTGGCAGTACCGCCATCACCACCATCGGCCCCGTCGTAACCAGCGCCGCCCGTGCCGCCGACAGCATCGCCGCTGAAGTTGTAATTGGCCCGCGCCTCACCGGCGGAGTTTTCCGCTACGGAGAACGAGGTTGCCGAGCCACCGGCCGCAGCTTTACCGCTAACGGCATGCCGCTGACCACCGGCACCACCCGTGGCCTTGGCATTCACCTGTAACATGCTGCTGGTGCTGCTGGTTTTACTCAGGGAGCTGAAAGCGTCACCGGCTGTGCCGTTGGCCCCGCTGTCGACGTCACCGCTTCTGCCGCCCACAGCAGTCTGCGTCAGCGTCAGGCTGCCAGTGGTATCACCATCGACCGCATCGGTCAGGCTGGTGCTGGCGCCGTCGCCCGCATCACCGGCACCGATAGCACCGCCGCCATAGCCGCCATTGGCAGTCCCCGTGACATTGACCGTACCACCACCGGTGGACTCACCACTGACACCGACCAGCCCCACACCGAGACTAGCTACACCACCGTCGCCCGCGATGCCGTCAACAACCGCGCCGCCTCTGCCGCCGTCGGCGATAGCGTTAGCTGTAACATTACCGGTATCGGTCAAAGCAATAGCCGCAGCAGCAGTACCGCCGTCACCACCGTCAGTGGTATTGCCAGCGCCAACCGCACCACCGCCGACACCACCATCGGCATTACTGTTGCCCGTAACATCGCCACCATCGGAATTATTCGCGCTCAGGGAAGAAGTCGCATCACCGGCGATGCCCGCTGCACTGGCAGAATCTCGCGCATTGCCGCCCGCTCCCGCTGTCGCGGTTTGTGTCAGGTTGAGCGTGCCGGATGTAGACCCGGTCACGACATCGACGAGGTCTGAATCTGCACCGGCTCCGCCACTTGCACCCTCGTAGCCGTCTCCGCCATTACCACCGCGCTGTGTCGCGGTGACGTTAACGCCGCCTCCGCCAGTCGAAGTGCCGGTCGCCGATACAATAACGCCTGCGGCACCGTCACCGCCGGATTCACCAACGCCGCGCCCGTAACCACCATTGCCGCCTTCTGCTGTGGTAGACACCGTCACCGTTGCTGTGCCTGCGTTGCTACCCGCCGCCGTTGCGGTGGCGAGACCACCATCACCACCCGTGCCTGTGCCGCTGGCGACCACCCCGCCATCACCGCCGTAGGCGCCGATCGAATTCGAATCGATGGTGCCGTTGCCGGTGGACGACACCGTGGAGTTATCCGTCGCGGCGCCACCGTCACCGCCGACACCACCTGTACCGGTGTAGATCGCACCGCCGTTACCACCCAGCGCCCAGCCGTAGGTACGTGCAATATAATCTCCGATAGTGTTCGCGGTGGAGGTCCGTGTGGCTGCCCCGCCATCACCGCCATCGGCCCCGTTGTAGCCGATGCCGCCGGCACCGCCACGGGCGTCGTAAGTGCCGCTGTAGTTCGCCCTTGCCTCACCGGCATCGTTCTCCGCGAAAGAAACTGAGGTACCCGAGCCACCGCTGGCGGCCTTGCCGGTGGCTGCGTCGCGGTAGCCGCCATCGCCGCCTCTGGCATCCGCGTCCACATATACAGAAGCCGAACTGCTGGTTTTACTCAACGAGCTGTAGGCGTCGCCAGCAGTGCCATTGGTGCCATCATCCACCCCACCGCCGTTACCGCCGTTCGCTGTCTGGGTGAGACTGAGGGCACCCGTGGTGTCGCCATCGACCTGGTTGGTCAGGCTTACGCTGGCGCCATCCCCGGCATCACCGGTGCCAGAAGCAGTCCCGCCGTTGCCACCATTGGCGGTGCCCTTGACCGTCACCGCACCACCGTTAGAGGTACCGTAAGGCACCCCATTGAGCATCGCCACGCCGCCGTCTCCAGCATTGCCGCTGCCACTGGTGCCGCCGCCGTTACCGCCGTTGGCCGTTGCCGTGACGTTGACGTTACCAGCGCTGGTGGATTCCCCTGTCACACCGACAAGGCCCACACCCAGACTGGCCGCTCCGCCGTCACCGCCATCGCCGTCGACGGCACTACCACCAGCGCCACCGTCAGCGACGGCGTTGGCGGTTACATTGCCACTATCTGTCAGGGCAATCGCGGCAGCGGCAGCACCCCCTGTTGCTGCATCGGTCGTATTGCCCGAACCGCTGGCGACACCACCATTACCGCCATCGGCATTGCTGGTACCCGTTACATTGCCGCCATCGGAGTTGTTCGCTGTCAGTGAGGATGTAGCGTCCCCTGCGTCGCCCGCTGAACTGGCAGAATCACGTGCGGTACCCCCCTTACCTGCTGTCGCTGTCTGCGTCAGGTTCAACGTACCCGATGTCGACCCAGTCACCACATCGACCAAATTGGAATCCGCACCGGCGCCACCGCTGGCACCGTCATAACCATCACCGCCGTTGCCGCCGCGCTGTGTCGCTGACACACTGACCGTTGCACCACCGGTGGATGTACCCGTGGCTGACACGACAACACCTTCTGCACCGGCACCACCCGCTTCACCTGGGCCGCGGCCATAACCGCCGTTACCGCCTTCTGCAGTGGTACTCACTGACACTCCCGCTGTGCCCGCGTTGCCGCCGGTGGCTGTCGCCGTGGCAACACCACCGGCACCGCCAGTGCCGGTGCCGCCCGTGACCGAACCACCATCGCCGCCATAGGCGCCAACAGAATTCGCATCGATAGTGCCGTTGCCGGTAGAGGTCACCGTGGTGGTATCGGTAGCTGCACCACCCGCACCAGCAGTGCCGCCGGTACCACTGCTCAACGTTCCGCCATTGCCGCCCAGTGCCCAGCCATAAGCACGCGCGACATAATCGCCTATCGTGCTGGCGATGGAGGTGCGTGTCGCGGCGCCACCATCACCGCCGTTGGCACCGTTGCGACCGACACCGCCGCTACCGCCGCGGGCGTCGTAGGTGCCGCTGTAGTTAGCGCGCGCTTCCCCTGCATCGTTTTCAACAAAGGAGTAAGACGTCGCAGAACCGCCCGCAGCCGCGGTACCGGATGCAGCATTGCGCTCACCGCCGTTACCACCGGTCGCATTGGCATCGACATAAATGTAATTCGCACTGCCAGATTTACTCAACGAGCTAAGCGCATTACCTGCGCTGCCACTGGCACCGGCATCCACCGCGCCACTGTTGCCGCCGGTCGCGGTCTGGGTCAGCGACAAGTTACCGCTGGTATCGCCATCTACCGCATCGGTCAGGCTAACACTCGCGCCATCGCCCGCATCACCCGTACCCGAGGCCCCCCCGCCATCACCACCATTGGCTGTGCCGGTCACCGAGACGGCTCCGCCATTTGAACTGCCATTGACAGGCCCCAGGTTAGCCGCGCCACCATCGCCGCCGTTTCCTCCGGCATTGCCGCCGGCGCCGCCAAAACCGCCATTTGCAGTCACATTTACTGTAGCCGCACCACTGCCGTTGTTGGTGACAACCCCCGAGGCAGTCGCTGCGCCACCATCACCGGCGTCACCACCTGTGCCAATAGTTCCGCCGCCGCTGGCGGACCCACCGGAACCTCCCGCACCGCCGTTACCGCCACTGGCGACTGCCGTTGCTGAGCCACCTCCGCTGGCGACTGTAGTGTCTGCTGTCGCATCGGCGTTACCACCAGCGGCCCCTGCACCGCCATCACCACCGTCAGCTCCGCTCGGAGAACCGGTACCACCAGTACCACCGCGCCCACCTGCGCCACCGTTTGCAGTGGCGTTATTCGCCGCATCGGTGTTTATTGTTGTGGCATCAGCCGTGGCATCCCCGCCGACCGAACCATCCTCGCCAACCTCTCCCGGGTTGCCCGACGCTCCCGCTGCACCATTGGTACCGACGGTGCCGCTGACGGTATCGACTGCCGCCCAGCCACTACTGGAAATCAGGGGAAGCGAAAGCGCGGATAACAAGGGGAAAACGAGGGCGGGTACTATGCGGGTGGTCAGAGACATCTTCTTAATCCTTAAGTCGAGGCTGAACCTGCGGATTCAGCGTTATTTCTCTTTTTATCTATCTACTCTAATGCTGTTTTTATTTCTCTTCTTTTTCGTTATGAGCCAATGGATACAACGACGCCCTGTTGGACTCGACTCAAAAACAGCTGAACGGACTTTTACAAAATCACGCAATATTCGTACCAGAGAAAAAGTCGAGCTACCTATGTCTTTGTTTTAACGTTGAATAAAAAAAAGCGCAGTTCGACTGACCGCGAAGAAGACGGGATAGACACGAGAAGTGTAAAAAAAGCTGACACTTCGAAAATACTTTATATAAGGTTAGTGATTTACCAAGTGTCATTGCAGGGGAACACGCGCCACCATCCGCGTAAATGCAAGAACAGCTCGATCAATATCGGCCCGGACAGCGGCCAATGTGGGTAGCAGCCGAGACAGCATGAACCTCGACGTCATTTAATCGGGTGCCGGCGCTGCCGGCCCCGTCGATTTCATCTCCTGTGCCCCGAGCTGTGCGGGGACAGGATACCCTGCGGCCTTTAAATTGTATTACAGCGCATCTTCCATCGATAGTGAATCGCGGACATCACGCTTGACGAATTTACCGTTGGCGTTGCGCGGCAGCGGCGCGTCCACCACCCAAATATAGCGAGGGATTTTGTAGGATGCCATCCTTTCACGCAGGGCTTTGCGCAGCTGATCGACATCCACGGTGGCCCCCGTTTTAGGATAAATGGCAGCGGCAACCTCTTCGCCGAGGCGCTCGTCCTCCACCCCAAAGACCACACATTCCGCGACCGCATCCTGGTCGAAGATAGCGCTTTCTACTTCGGCGCAGTAAACGTTTTCACCACCGCGCAGCACCATCTCCTTGGCCCTATCAACCAGGTGGATGAACTCGTCCTCATCCATATAGGCGATGTCACCGGTGTGCAGCCAACCATCTGTGATCGTCTCTGCCGTGGCTTCTGAGCGGTTGAGGTAACCCTTGATCACGCAGGGGCCACGCACCCACAATTCGCCAGGCTCCCCGGTGGGGACCGTATTGCCCTGCCCATCCACGCATTTGGCCTCGAAGGTTGGCATCGCACGGCCCACGCTGGTTGGCCGATCGACCAGGTATTCACCAGACAGCGCGGAGATGATGCCGCAGGTCTCAGTCATGCCATACCCCGCACTGGGCGCAGCGTTTTTCATGGTCTCATCCATTTTCCGGGTGAGGTCTGGCTGCACAGCAGCACCGCCACCGCCCATACTTTTCAAGCTGGATGTATCGCGGCTGTCAAACTCAGGGTGTAGCATCATTTCACGCGACATCATCGGCACGGCACTGAATGTCGTCACCTTTTCTTCCTCGACGATACGCAGGGCTTCACCCGCATCCCATTTGTACATATGGATCAACTTCCCGCCGGTGGCGGCAATACCCTGTGCCACGCAGTTATTGCCTGTGACGTGAAACAATGGGGTTGCTACCAGCGCAATATTGACTTGATCGGCCGCCATAGAGCCCTTGGACTTCATCCCCGCTTTGGTCAGCGCTTCACGCTGCTGGGCCTGGCTAAACCCGATATTCATCAGATTCGATACACAGCCACGGTGTGTCAGCTGTGCACCTTTGGGCGTGCCGGTGGTACCGGAGGTGTAGAAAATGCAGGCATCTTCATCCGGATCGACAACAACCTCGGGCATCACCGGCTCACTGCTGACCAGCTCAGACCAATCCACGACATTGTCGGGTGTTTCACCGTCCAGGCGAACACCCGCTGCTATCATTTCTGGGAAGCTAGCGCGTATCGCCTTAAATTGAGCCAGGCGCTCCTTATCGGCGATCAACACCTTCGGCGTGGAATCTTTCAGCGCGAATTCCATTTCCTTACCCACCCACCAGGCATTCATACCGACAACCACGGCGCCCATAGACACCACGGCCCAGTAAGCCAGCATCCACTCTGGATAGTTGCGCATCGCGATGGCCACCCGGTCACCGGGCTGCACACCCTGCTTGGACAGCCAATTGGCAATGGAGGCCGTCAGCTCATGAGACTGCGCGTAGGTGTGGCGCTCGTCCTGGTAAATGAGGTACTCGCGGTCCTCGAATGCAGCAGTGCCCAGCCATATATCGCGCAGAGACGCGGGGGCGTGCTTGTAAGTACGCATGGGAGACCCTCGAACCTCTAGCGTCTCGATCTCAAATATCTGCCCGGGGGCGGTAAATTCAGACCAGGTAGACTTAAATTCCTCGTACATACACTCACCTCGTTATGAGTACTATTATAGTGTCAGCAGGATAACGGTGCGGGCGCACTACCTCAAGCCATGTTGCACCGCTTCGGCGTTTTAGCGCTATTAACAACTTAATAATCGGCCCACAGACCCTATGACAGACACCCAGAGCTACGAATCCAGTATTGACGCTGCCAGTGTGGACAGCTGGCACAGTGAAACAGACGTCCTGATAGTGGGTGGCGGCGGTGCCGGCATCTGCGCAGCCATAGAGGCCGCAGACGCTGGCGCCAGAGTTACCGTGCTGGAGGCCGCCAGTGAAGCCGGCGGCTCCACCGCCATGGCTGGCGGGCTTATATATATGGGTGGCGGTACGCCAACGCAGCAAGCCTGCGGTTTTGATGATGATATAGAGGAGATGCACAAGTACCTGATGCTGGCGTCGGGGCCGAATGCAGACCCCGCCAAAGTGCGCCTGTACTGTGACCGCACACTGGAGCACTACGATTGGCTGACCGGCCAGGGCGTTCAGTTCAAACCCGAATACTACCCCCACAAACACACCAACACGCCCAATGAAGCGGCGCTGATGATCACGGGTAACGAAGAAGCCTGGCCTTACAGCGAGGCCTCGAAAGCCGCCCCTCGCGGCCACAAGCCACAGATCAAGGGTGACCACGGTGGTATTCCGCTGATGGAGAACCTGTTGCGTAGCGCCCGAGAAAAAGGCGTGCAAATCCTCTGTGAGGCGCGCGCACTGACCGCGATCAAAAGCGGTGATGAAGTGGTAGGGATCGCCGCACGTATCGACATGCAAGTGCAGTATATTCGCGCGCACCGCGGCGTAGTGCTCGCAGGTGGCGGTTTCATAATGAACCGGGAAATGCTGGAGACCTATGCACCGCGTCTGGCGCTGGGCAACTACCCCAACGGCAACCCGAACGACACCGGCGACGGGATTCGCATTGGTATGGCGGCCGGCGGCATGGCTATCAATATGGATGAGGGGTTTATCTGTACGCCCTTCTACCCTCCCCATCAATTCCTCGAGGCCATCATCGTCGATGAAACCGGCATGCGCTTTATCAATGAAGACGTGTATCACGGCCGGTTGGGCAGCGCGATTTTGGACAGGCCCGATGGCCGCTACTACCTCATCATCGACAGTCGCCATTTCGAGGTATTGGAAAGCCCCCCTATGGGCGGGTATCCGGTAGCGGGAACAGGCGAAAACCTCGAAGAACTGGAGCGGGAACTCGACCTACCGCCAGGCGCGCTGACACGCACGCTGGACACGTACAACCGCCACGCAAGCAACGGCGAAGACCCGGTGTGTCACAAGCATGAAAAGTACCTCACCCCGCTGGACAGACCGCCTTACGCCGCCTTCGACCTGACGCCGGGCAATGGGGCCATTTTTGCCACGATGACATTCGGCGGACTGGATACACAGCCAACAGGCGAAGTGCTCGATAAAAACCGCAGCGTTATTCCAGGGCTCTACGCCGCTGGCAGAAACAGCGCCGGACTGCCGCGCTGCGCCGAGGGCTATTCCAGCGGCATGAGTATCGGCGATGCCACGTTTTTTGGCCGTCTGGCGGGCCTGAGTGCAGCATCGCGTGGCTGATTGAATCGGTGCTGAGTGGTTCTTCAGCTTAGCGCTGTATGAGCTATGGCGACTGATCGCCAGCGCCATCCATCAGCCGCGCTTTCAACAACAGCTGTTGCTCCGGATATCGCCATTCAAATTTGTCAAAACGCGCGACAGGTAAAAAGAACGCGTCGCGGATTTCAAAACGTACTGGCGGATCGATTTCCCCTGAGTGCGCATCGCGATCACAACGGTACAAATGAAACCCGGTATCGAATACCTCCAGCAACTCACCGGGCCGCAAGCGCAACCCCGTTTCTTCCCACGTTTCTCTGAACGCAGTGCACTGCGCAGACTCGCCGGGCACACTACTGCCCCCCGGCGGGCTGAGCTTGCCGTTGAACCCCTGAACCAATAACAGTTCCTGCCCGGACGCAACAAAACAGCCGGCGCTGGGTGCCGTGTCAGCAACACCGGTGAACGGACAGGATGGCGCCTCGCCCGAGCACGCTGAAACTGCGAGCGCGACGACGACCGCACAGACACCACGGAATTTCGCGAACGAAACCGGTGAGCACATAAATGGCGTGCCTCCCTACAGGGTCGCAATCATCGACGCGTAGTCGGTAAAGCCCAAATCCTTGGTGATGCGCTCGTGCCATAGTTCATCAAGCTCGCGGACAACATCCGCACCCAGCGCCTGACGGGATTGACCCACTTGTCCATCGCGCACCTTTGACGCTTCGCTGTCAGCAGGCAGGCCGGCCTTAGCCACCGCTCTGTCGCGCATCAGCTTGTCGTCAAAACGATCTTTGTGCTTTTGCATGAATGGCAGCGACGCATGCTCTTCAGTTATCGTCATCAACTCATCATCCAGAGTGATGTCCATAAACGAGGCGACGGCGCGGATCGTGCCAGTAAGATCATCCTTCATATGCTCGTAAGCCATAAAAAGCACATCGGGGTCATTGCGCCTGAGCCACCAGGATGTCAGGTGAGTCCAGTAATCCCCCTTCCCAGTGCCGGGCGACTTGCCACTGCCGATAACCACCTTGCGCACGAAGTCGTCCAGCTCGATTGAACCGGGCTCGATAAACCACCCCTCCATAAATTTGAACATGGAATAGGCGGCATCCTTTGGATCGCGGCAGGCGATGATATAGCGCCCACCCTGCGGAATGCGATGCGCATCGAGATGACTTTTAAACACGCGGGGCTGCGCCTTCTGTGGTGCGTCGAGATCCAGCCCTAAATCGGTTGAATTCTCAATCCACGGCACCACCCGGCTGATATCGTCAAAATCCATATCGCCACGGGTTCGCAGAGTATGCGCCATCTGCTGCAACCATGTGGTACCGCTTTTACCGAAGGGCGTAATAACAACATCTGTGGACGCCAATGTCATAGCAAGCCCTTTCTCAATACCCTCTCGGGTACTTATCGAGGCCATCTTGTTAAGGAAGCCCTCAAACGTCGTGGCTCGGCCTGGTGTGATCGTATTTTCCATATGGATACTCGTCGTTGATTGCGCGCCTCAGCGGGTTCCAGATCAAGGGGTCAGAGTACTTGAAGAGAGCCTTGATAAAAACCTGCCGTTGCCAGAGGCAGTACGACTAGGTTTGGTTGGGTCTTACACTTGACGGCCCAGATACAGCCAAGGCCAAAACCGGACTATCGATAAAGCAGAATCGAAAGACGTGGGATGGCAGCCGGCCGAATAATTAGATCAAGGACTCTGACCCCTTGATCTTGGGTAACTGTGGTGGAATGGGACCCTTACTTCCAAGGCTATGTCGAAAGACGATATCTCACAACACATTATCATTATGTAAACGAGGTAGTATGCGAAGAAGAATCTCGGGAATACCCTTATTCTTATGTAGATTATCAAGAGTTTAATCCTAATGCAGTGGATATTGCAATTGCTACCGAGCCCTTGTTTCATGGGACGGGAACATTAGATAATGCAGATGTAAATATCACCCAGCAGGCATTGGAAGATTTATTAGGCGTTGAAGTTGGGTATGTTGTTAGCGGTATGATTTTAGCTCCACCCGCTCGGCCGGTTTTCTTTCCAGAGCCCTTATCTGATACCCCACAGTTACCATCTTCCTTAGAGCTTCCATCAGTAACAAAGATTCCGAAAGCTGGCGTTCTGGGTCGGATTATCGTCGTACTGCAGGCTATACTACATTCCCCCGAAGCGGGTGATCCAGACGCGGATAAAGAATTTGAGGCCTTGGATTATGGTGTCGTGCAAGCGTTACACAATACTCTAAACCAGGATGGTACTGGCGAAAACAAGGCTATGATAGGGGAGGACCAAGAGGAGCGAGTCGATCCACAGGCTAGGCTAGATGGTGCCATCACGATATCTAATTCGGCATGGGGGATTTACTGGTTTATTGGGGGAACTGATACCGATTTGAAAAAGAGGCTGCAGATGGCTTACAACAAGGGCTGGCTGAACGGTATAATGTTGGCAAGCTATACAATTATTGATATTGGTAGGGATGCGGACAAGCAACCACCGGTTGTGAGTTGCTTTTATCAAATGGAGCGTCGGCATATTGTTGCAACGGGGTACCTGTTGTACGAGCAAAAAGACGTGCCCAGTACCTATGATTTTAATTTTGAAGGGGCGTGTCAGTTTTAGAAGGTTATCTTGTCTATGTTATCTGATTTCAAGGAGATCGAAGTTAGTCTGGAGACAATCATACTTGCCAATGGATTCGAAAAAGTATTTGAGAAAACTGGCAAATTTGGTGCGAAATTTCTATACAAGGCCGAGGATGGACTCTATTTTCAGATTAAGTGCGACTACCAAGAGCGGCTTATTCTATTGTTTATAGGCCACCGATATATTCTCAAAAATAAACCTGATCAATATTTCATATCTGGGCCCTACACGCTTGTTGTAAAGGCTTGTAGCGATAGCTTTGAAGAAGTGCTCCACGTTAAAGACTATTCTGGTTGGCAGGAATATTCGAAAAAACTGATTACCTATTTGGCTAGCAGTCTACCGGTGGTACTAGAACGGTTGACGCCCGCAATGTTAGAAGATTTCGACAAGCAAAGTTTAGATATAAGGCTTCCTCAATTTCACTTTTGTCGAGCAGACTAGCGTATCTTGAGCCGCGGTATTCTAGGATTTTTCCCGATCGAGATCTGCTGGCTGGCAAGCCCCTAGTATCGTAGATACCTGATAGCGTTACAATTGACGCAAACAGAAGGTATTTATTATGAGCGGCAAACGCTATACAGAAGAATTCAAGATTGAAGCGGTGAAGCAGATCACTGAACGCGGTTACAAGATTGGTGAGGTGGCCAACAGACTTGGGGTGACCGCCAAGAGTCTGCACGACTGGACTAAGAAGTACGGTGACTCCAGTGCCCAGCACCAAACTATAACCGGCCAGC
>CACSIL010000053.1 GCA_902705825.1 Halioglobus japonicus
CATCTTCTTCAGTCGAGCATTCTCTGCTTCCAGTTCCTTAAGCCGCTTCATCATCGAGGCGTCCATACCGCCAAACTTCGAGCGCCACTGATAGATGAGTGCTGTACTGACGTTGTGTTCACGAGATAGGTCTGCGACCGGAACCCCAGCTTCATGCTGTTTTAAAATCGCCAGTATCTGGCTGTCGGAAAATCGAGACTTCTTCATTTGTCGCTCCTTATGCGATCATTGTAAAAGTCTCTACTCAAAATCTCGATTATTTTTTGGGGGGATTACAAACCCGGCTGTCGCTTACAAGGTAAACGACAAGCTTTCGCTGGGTGCCAGGTTACGGGTTATGTACACCGAATCCTCGGTGCTGACCCAGGTCAACAATAATTTCCTCGGTGACAACTTTGAGGATGGCAAGCTGGAGACAAAAGCGGACGGTTTCGGGTTCGGCTATTCCCTCCATGCGCTGTATGCCTTCTCCGAGGATACCCGCGTTGGCTTCAGCTACAACTCACAGATCAGTACCGATCTCGATAGCACGGTAGATTTTGATAACGTCCGTCGTCCCGAGAGGATAATCGACCGGCTGCAGAGCCAGACCATAGAAGTGGGGAGCAAGGTGCCGATGGTGGCTGGCATGGGCTGGTACCATCGCATGGATAACGATTGGGAACTGACCTGGGACGTGATGTGGGTGCAGTTTTCAAAGTTTGGCGCGACGTCCATCCAACTGGACGAGGTTACATTGGATGCCCCGGACGATAAATTCGATGATTTCTATGTCACTTCGGTAGGTTTGACCTGGCCCGTGAATTCTCGAATGAGCGCTGCCGTGGGCGCGTTCTGGATGGAGAGCCCGGTAGATAACGCCGATCGCAGTTTTGCCATAAGCCTGGATGAGATGATGGGTGTAGGCGCTGGCATTACCTATCAACTCGATAACGGCAATGACTACGAACTCGAAGTAAACCTGATTGATACCGGCAGCTCGCCGATAGATACTGGCCCGTCACTGGTTAAGGGGCGTGTGGCAGGTAAGTCGAAGGATCACTATTCCCTGGCTATCTCGCTGGCCTATAACTGGCGCTGATAGCCTGCGGCCAGCCATGCTTCATGGCGCTCACCGCCGTCGAAACAGCAGGAACTTCTGCGTGAGGAAACTCGCGACAAACAGTGCGCCATCGACAACGATCTTGGCGGTAATCACATTTACCGCTGTCGTGTTGTGCACCAGATTGACAAAGTACGCCGACAGCGTGGCCATCACCACCACCAACAATACGTAGCCACTTGCCTCGAAGATTGTTCTCATCTTGTTGTGCGATCGGAACACAAAAAACTTGTTTGCCAGAAAGTTCAAAGTGGACGACAGCGAGCGAGCCATAAAGGTACTGGTGTAGACATTCGCTGAAATTGCGTAGGCAATCGCGAAGGCGCTGATATCTATCAGAAAGGACGCAAAAGATACGCTGATAAATCGCGCGAAAACGGCATAAACCCGCATGGAATCAACGATGGGTCGAAAGTGCGAAGAGTCGTTGTTGTCGATATACACCGTGGTGATGGGGAGTTCTTCTATTGGAACGCCTTGTTTGCTGGCCAGTACAATGGTTTCAAGTTCAAACTCATAGCGGTTGGCGGTCAGCTCGCAGCACGAGACGGCAAAGCTCAGTGGAATAGCGCGCAACCCTGTCTGTGTGTCACTGAGGCTGATGTTCTTTGCTCTTTGCAGCACGGTGCGCGTGAGATAGTTGCCGAACTTGCTCCGCAGCGGTACGGAATCCTGAAAGTCGCGCACGCCCAATATCAAACTTGATGGCGTATTGAGAGCGGCCTCCGCCAGCCTGACAACATCGCTATACAGGTGTTGGCCATCTGCATCAGCGGTGATGATGGTGTCTATGTCGTTGGCAAAGTTCTCTGCAATGTAGGTGAACCCGGTTTTCAGGGCGGCACCTTTGCCGCAATTTTGCGGGTGCCTGAGTACGTGTACCGGTAGTTCTTTCTCGGCTCTGTCGAGCACTTCGGTGTGCTCTGAGCCATCGTCGACCAGAACAATCCTGCCAAACCCACTACTGACTAACTGCTGCAGCAGATCGATAAGTGCCGCCTCGGGGTTGTAGGCGGGAATCAGCAGCGCTATAGAGTTAAACATAGAATTTACGGGCTGCAATAGTCGCTGTTGAGTAACTGCGTGTCGATTTCGTACACCGTGATCTCAAATACGTTGTTGGGACCGGCGACACGGGTAAATAGCCTGGGGCAGGTTTTAGTTGCCAAGCGGTCCAGAATCTTGCCCGCAGGCCCTGCAGGCACCAGCCCCGAATTGGTGACATAGTTGCGGTTCTGGGTTCTGAGTTCGGCCATCAGGGTTTTGGCTGTGTAGCGTTCAGCCGTATATTGCGGCCGGGTGACATCGGCATACCCGTAGTAAAGGCCGAACACGTAGTGCGTGGGCGTCCAGAGTCTGGCGTCCTCGTTGTCGGTGACACGCGCGAATACAACAGGTGCTTCATCGCCGAACAGGCGAAACAGATTATTGCGTTCGGTTTGGTCGACTCTATAACCCTCGATTCGCGAGGCCTGCTTCTCCACGGTGGACACTGCCTCGGCAAATGCGGCGACCAGTAAAATACCGGCCACAGCAAGCGTGTACTTTGTCGCCAGTGGAGCAAGAGGTTGCCGCATGTGCTCCCTGCGAGCACCCAGCCCATAGTTTCCGTGGGCGATCAGGTAGGCAAAGGCGATCAGGGCGGGAGCGCCTGCGCGCATGTCATAGGACGCATACAAAAACCACATAAGCAGCGACGGTATGGCAAACAACAGCAGAATATCCCGGCCGCGGTTTGCCCTGAGTACAGAGAACACCGCGAGTATGGCCAGTACGGCGAGGGTGGGTTGCTGGATAAACCAGGTATCTGTGGAGAACCACAGTTGCGCGAGTATGTCCCGGTCGGCAAAAGATCTTGAAACAACGCCGGTGTTGTCCTCGAAGTTGCGTCCTTCGGTGAGCATCCATACAACGCCAATAATGGCGGGAATAACACCGAGCGCGACGCGCTTCCAGCTTTCCTTGTGTCGCAGCGCATCGACTGCCAGCAGAACCGGCAGTGAGAACAGGCCCCACACCAGCCCCGGTTGTTTCGTCAGCACGGCTACCACGGCGCACACCAGGCTCAGCCATAACAGCTCAATTTCATCGCGGCGCAGCCTGTAAAGTTGTAGCAGGCAAATTGATCCGACTATGGCCGCCGCCGTCATCGTATCGGGCATGCCGTCGTCAAAGAGATGCTTCAGATCCACATTGCGCAGTACAAACCAGCACAGCAAAAAATGCAGTGGCAGGTACTTCCATTCATTCCGGCTGGAGGCGAGCCCCAGCGCTGTGAGTATCGCAAACGGGAACACGATCAGAGAGGTCTTCACAGCAGTTTGCGCGTCGATACCTCCCAACACCATGTAGCAGTACGAGAGGAGTTTGGGGAATAGCTGGGGGTACGGGGCCTGCGTGTAGCTGAAGTCGATGGGCTCTCCGAGGAAGTGCTGCACGGCCCACATATTCCAGCTGTAGACTTCATCATCCAGATCAAACCCTTTAATCAGCAGCATAGATCCAAACCGGATGCACAGTGCCAGATTCACCAGGAAAAGCAGTTTGGCGAAATTCCCCCATGCTTTGCCCGGGTGATTTTTAGCCAGCGTGCCAACGCGCACAGTGGCAACCAGCACCAGCACGGCAGAGCAGATCTGTACAACAATCGGCGTATAGATCCCGGCCTGGGCCAGGCATGTATGGATTATGAAGACGCAGCAGACACTGACAAACGGGATAGCCAATGACGTGGTCGGTTTCAGCGCCAGCGATGGGCGCAATGCCAGCGCAGGTGCGAGGTAGACAGCGACGATTACGATTACAATTTCAAGCGCGTACATAGTCCTTCCTTGGTGCGGGGATGGCGCGGCTGGTCTTCAGTGGGGTGGCAGCGCCACCCACCGGGACTATTTCTTTTCTTGTGTGTCCTTGCTGGTATGCAGCATCAGCCAGAAAAACCCGCTGAAACCGGCAATGGCCGAAGCCAGCAAAATGCCGGTTTTTGCCATGAGCAAGTCCTCGATGGAGTTGGCAAAACCGAGGTCAGCAATAAATATCGACATAGTGAAACCGATACCGCCGAGCAGGCCGACACCCAGAATGTGATTCATATTCAGGTCGGGGGGGAGCTTGGCCCAGCCCAGCTTTACTGTAATCCAGGT
This sequence comes from Halioglobus japonicus, assembly GCA_902705825.1. Taxonomy (GTDB): domain Bacteria; phylum Pseudomonadota; class Gammaproteobacteria; order Pseudomonadales; family Halieaceae; genus Marimicrobium. The sequence continues at coordinate 4,246 of CACSIL010000053.1, forward strand.
GAGCCCGGCGATGCCGACAGGTTTGCCCAGCAGCAGACCGGCCAGAACCCCCAGCATAATGGGATCCTGAAAGTACTGTGTGAACCCGGCGAAGTCGACGGGAATGCCGGCATTGGCCAGCGCAAAAATCGGGATAACCAGGTAGGCGACCGGCAGATGCAGTGTATGTTCCAGACGCTGAGCTGGCGCCTGTACCAGCCGCACTCCATCGCCAAGAGAGGTCACCAGCGAGCGAAAGCGGTTGTTCTTTATGATGTCTGCCTGATCCGTAATGGATTTGAGCATCTTGTGGGAGGTGTCTTTCACCCGTTGTACGAATACTTCTGGCTCGAACTTGGGCCGAATAGGAATCATGAAGGCCACCACTATGCCTGCGATGGTGGCGTGGATACCGCTGGTTAGCATCGCTATCCACAGCAGCGCGCCAATGGCCGCATACGGCAGTGGCCGGCGTATTCCGCCCAGATTCAGTGCCATCAGGAGCAGTGTGCAGGCCCCGGCGTAGGCCAGTGCCATCAGATTGAGATCATCGGTATAAAACAGCGCGATGACGGCAACGGCACCGAGGTCGTCAACAATGGCCAGGGCGATTAGAAAGGTCACCAGACTTTTCGGCACCCGACTGCCAAGCAGACTCAGCGCGCCGATCGCGAAGGCAATGTCAGTTGCCATCGGAATTCCCCAGCCGGTAGCGCCCTGACCGGTAAGATTAAACGCCAGATAAAATAGTGCGGGCACCAGCATGCCGCCAATGGCAGCCATGATCGGCAGCAGCGCCTGTTTGGGGGTCGACAGCTCACCCACCATCAATTCCCGCTTCAATTCCAGCCCCATGATGAAGAAGAACATCGCCATAAGGGCTTCGTTGATCCAGTGGTGGATCGACATGGCAAACACTTTGCCGCCCAATGTAATGCCTATCTCGATGTGTAGCAGGTGCGCGTACTGGTCATGTAGAGGGCTGTTCGCAATGACCAGCGCAATGACGGCGCAGATCATCAGCAATACACCACTGGTGGTCTGGCGGTGAATGAATTCTTCCAGCGGGGTCAGCAGACGTTCAAACGACTTCTCCCACGGCGCGTTATAGATTCCTTTACCTGCCATATGGCGAGTAACTCCTTGGTGGTTTTAGGTGGGTCACAGAGATCCCAAAAACGGCCCGTCGACACACAGGCGGCGACCGTCCGGCGTCGCGCAGGCGCCGCAAATGCCGACTCCGCATTTGGTGAGGTAATCGATTGAGCTGAAAATCTGTTCGGGCCGACAAAACTCAAGTTGCACCGCGTTAGCGGCGTGTACCATCGGTGCGGGCCCACAGTTGTAAAATACCAATTGCTCGCGCTCGGCTTCGCTCATCGCCTGCAGGTGCTCGCGCAGTGGCTCGGTGACAAGCCCGTGGTAGCCGGCACTGCCATCATCGGTGGCGACATGGACCTCTGCCACCCGACGGCATTCCTCAATATAGTACAACCGCTGTGCACTGCGCGCCCCGACAAACACCTCGGCATTGCCAAAATCGCGCGCGATCTGATACACGGCGGCCAGCCCGGTGCCGCCGGCTACGGCAATAATCTTGGCATCTTCAGGCGGCGCTACGGGTATACCGTGAGGGCCACGCACATACGCCTGCGTGCCCACGGGCAGGTCCATCAGGGCGTGGGTAAATTTCCCCAGATCGATAACGGCCAGTGTGAAAGGATCATCGGTCAGCGCGGAGAATGGCTTTTCGCCGAGCCCGGGAATCCACAGAAAAACGAACTCTCCGGCCTGAATATTGATCTTGCGGTCAAATGTCAGCTGCGCGATATCGGCGCAAACGCGGGTGTTCTCGACCAGTGTGACGGGGCGAAAGCGCATGTCGATATCGTAGCGAATCTGCGCCTCGGCGCGGTTACTGCCGCGCTCAAGGTCACTGCTGAGTGTCTTGAAGTAGGTGGCAATTTCGTCTGTAGTCAAACCGGTGAGCGATGAGCCAACCCCTACCACTGAAGCGCCTGCGTCGAAGTAAGCGCTTACATCATCAGCGCTGCTGACGCCGCCGCAGCCGATAATCGGGCAGTCTGTCACCGCGGCGATCTCGCGTACGCATTTCAGCCCTATCGGTAAAACGCCCTTGCCGGACATGCCGCCGGCACCGTTGCTGAGCACTGCGTGGCCATGCGCGGCGGTGTAGCCGGGGCCCACCGTATTGATGGCGCACAGGCCATCGGCGCCTCCGGCAATTGCCGCCTCGGCAATGTTGGCGATGTCCGGTGTATTCGGTGTGAGTTTGGGAATCACCGGAATGTCGACCACCGCTTTGACGGCGGCAGTAATGTCGCGCACCAGTTCGGGGTCCTGACCCATGGCCATGCCATAGCCCTTGGCGTGAGGGCAGGAGAGGTTCAATTCCAGGCCATCGGAAACCGGTGCCAGAATTTTGGCGACCTCGACAAATTCTTCAAGGCTGCCACCGAAAATCGATGTCAGTAAGAAACGGTCCTCGGGAATCTTCAGTGCCGCCAGCGCTTTAAGTGATTGCTGTGCGCCGGGGTTGGTCAGCCCCACGGCATTGACGAAGCAACCCGGTGCGTACTGGCTGTAAACCGGCTCGCGGTTTCCCTCGCGAGGCTCCAGGCCAATACTCTTGGTCGTGACTACGCCCACCTCGGGTATGTGGTCGAATATGTACTGAATGATAGGAGTCGCTGTTGTGACGATGCCCGAGGGTATTGTGAACGGGCCGGACAGCGTTTTACCGAAGAATTGCATGGTCAAAATAGCGAGCTCGTGTGTCTGTGGATGTAGCGGTTAACAAGTCGAAAGATTATACGGGTTTGGCGCGTTATACACGACCTCGTTGCAGCTTGGGCCCGTCTGTCTGGGAACCGTGGGATTCTCCATACTGGCCACAATCTGTGTCTACCGTCGAAGTTACCGCAGTTCTTGCTCTCGGTCGAGGGAAAGGAATGATTGTGGCTTTGGAGCGGAATCAAAGCAGCATGTAGTGAGCTTTGCGCCGGAAGTTTCGAATGGGCGGCTGGCTCCACCACGGAGCGACGTTCGCAGAACGACACACGCGTCTGTCATGTGCGATGCCGGAGGGGTAGGGAGAAGGCCGGGTAAGCGGTTGTGTAATTCTCATCCGAGAAAAAGTGTTTGCATATTGGTGTCAAGAGTGTACATTCGTATACAAACGAATACGCAACTGTCCCGTTGATATCGCTTTAGCGAAGAAGAGTCTGAAAAATGTCCAAAATGATTCCCCTTAGTGCTAGGATTTCAGAGGATGATCTTGAGTTTCTGTCCCAGCTGGAAGTGGAAGGCTGTACGACGCCAAGCGAGAAAATTCGCGCACTCGTGGCTGAGAGCCGCACCAGATACCTGGGGGGATTCGAATATAAAACCCGCCTGAAGGCGTATCAGGAAGACTTGGGGAAGCTCGGGATCGCGATACGGGAAATAGAAAACGAGAATAATATACATTCCGAAATCCTGACCACCGTCTTAAATTGGTTGCCGGATTTGATGGCCTATATTGTGACTAGTGAATGTAGACTTGAGGAAAGTCCGAGTGAAGCTGAGTTGATCAAGCTGGAAAAAGCGGTAGTCGGCCGGGTGTTCGGGCTTGCGCAATCGGTTGCGCAAATGGGCTTTAGCCCAGATATTCCAAGTTATGATGCGATGGCTTTCAAGAAAAAATTGCAGGATTTGGCAGAGATATTCCAGTTGTTAGGGCGTCTCGACGCCATGCAAAAGCCCCAGTCCACTAAAGGAAGCAGTAGCTAAGGAGAAGTACATGAGTGAATCTCTGGCAAGCCGTGTAGGACGTATGATCAGCGGAAGTATTAATGCGCTGGTTGATGCTGTTGAAAATGCCGCACCAGATATAGTGATGGAACAGGCTATTCGAGAAGTTGATGATGTCATAGGCGATGTGCGTCTTGAATTGGGTAGGGTTATTGCTGCAAAGCACCTTGCCAGTAACCGGTTCAAGGATGAGAACAATCGCTTCGAAGAACTAGCCGAAAAGATCGAGATAGCGATAGCAAAAGACCGCGACGATCTTGCAGAAGCTGCCATTGCTCGTCAATTGGATATCGAAGTTCAGATCCCAGTGCTCGAACAATCGATTGCCGAATTCAGCCAGAAAGAGAAAGAGCTGGACAGCTATATCCTGGCTTTGCAGGCCCGAAAGCGGGAAATGCAAGCTGAGCTAAATGAGTTCCGTCAAACTATGGCGGCACAAACAGGGAGCAAGGAAGGTAGCCCGTCTGGTGTTTCTTTGGAGACAAACCAGGGCCACTCGCACAATGTCGAAAAGGCACAGGGCGCTTTTGACCGGGTGTATCAAAATGCAACAGGCGTTGTGGCTGGAGACAAAGGTGATATGAGGAATGCAGCCAAGCTTGCTGAGTTAAGCGAACTGGCACACAAGAACCGGATTCAGGAACGATTGCAGGCGATAAAAGGGAAGATGGGTAACGAGTAGTTACTATGCTCGATTTCCTTACCCAACCGGAGAATAGCTGGTTCAGTATTGCGCTAGTCGTGATGTTTGGTATCGCGCTTCTCGAAGGTCTGTTGTCTGTGTTGGGCTTTGCCATGTCATCCATGCTGGATGGGTTGTTGCCGGAGTTTGATGCGAATCTGGATACCGGTGATGTAAATATCAACCCGGCAACAGGCATTAGTCGCTTTTTGAGCTGGCTGCGTGTTGGCAAGGTGCCGGTGTTGATGTTGTTGATCGTGTTCTTGACGGGGTTCGGTCTATCAGGGCTGATTTTTCAGTCGTTTCTGGGTGCTACCTTCGGTTTCCTACTGCCTGCCTACGTGGCTGCCATACCAGCATTGATAGTGACGTTGCCGGTGGTTCGTGTTGTCGGCGGTCTAATTGAGCGGTTCATGCCTGGCGACGAAACAGAGGCCGTTAGTGACTCCAGTCTTGTGGGTCGGACCGCAGTGGTTACATTGGGCACAGCCAAAGCGGGCAGTCCGGCGCAGGCAAAATTAAAAGACAGATTCGGTACAGCGCACTACGTGATGGTAGAGCCTGATGCGGATGAAGCGCAATTCACTGCAGGTAGCGAAGTTTTACTTGTTAAAAAAGATGGATATGTATTCCGCGTAATCGGCGTAGAGAATCAAAACCTCTCGGATCGTGCAATCGCAGAATAGTGAATAGGGAGTAAACAACGAGTGCTAAATAATATGACAAGCATACTTACAATATCTGGTGTCATTCTGGTTGCCCTGATAGTTATGGGCATTATCTTTTCACGTCTGTACAAGCGAGCATCGAAAGAGGTCTCTTTTGTCAGAACCGGGTTTGGCGGCCAGAAAGTTATCTTGAATGGCGGTGCCGTTGTTCTTCCCGTCCTGCATGAAATAATTCCCGTGAATATGAATACGTTGCGTCTTGAGGTGCGCCGTGCGAACGAGCAGGCACTGATCACCCGAGATCGTATGCGAGTCGATGTTACCGCAGAGTTTTATGTGCGTGTGAGGCCGGAACAGGATGCCATCAGTTATGCAGCCCAGACCCTGGGTATGAAAACAATGAATCCCGCCGCCTTGAAAGAGTTGGTCGAAGGGAAGTTTGTTGATGCGCTGCGTGCAGTCGCGGCTGAAATGGCCATGAATGAACTCCATGAGCAGCGCGTTGATTTTGTGCAAAAAGTACAACAGGTTGTTTCGGAGGATCTATCTAAAAATGGTCTGGAGCTGGAAACGGTTTCCCTCACTGGTCTGGATCAGACAAGTAAGGAGCATTTCAATCCTGACAATGCATTTGACGCGGAAGGCTTGACCCTGTTGACGCGGGAAATTGAGCAGCGACGCAAAATTCGCAATGACATTGAGCAAGATACCAATGTTCAAATTGCCAGCAAAAACCTGGAAGCAGAGCGTCAGCGACTCGATATTGCGCGCGAGGATGAGTACGCTCGCTTGGCTCAAGAAAGGGAAGTAGAGATACGGCGGGCGGCGCAGGCTGCCGAAATCGCCAGAGAGCGAGCTGAGCAGGACCGTGAAGCAAAGCAGGCTCAGATCATCGCCGAAAAAGAAGTTCAAACAGCGGACATCCAGGCGAAAAAGGAAATCGATGAGAAGCAAATAGAGCGGGACAGGCTTATTAAAGAGATTGAAATTCAAAAAGAGAAATCAATCGAAACAACGGATATCGAGCGTCTGAAGGCAATTGAAATCGCCAGTCAGGATAAAGAAATAGCGGTAGCTGAGAAGTCAAAGGAAAGATCCCAAGCTCAGGCAGAGGCGGATATCGCGCGACAGAAGGCGGTTAAAGAATCAGAGCTGGTGTTAACCGTGAAAGAGACCGCCATCGCGGAGAGGGAGAAAGATATCGTTCTGGTGCGAGCCCGAGAAGAGGCGGAGAAGCAGGCTATCTCTATCACAGTGGCTGCAGAGGCGGAGAAACAGGCGGCAGAGGATCACGCCGAAGCGGTCAAAATTCATGCAGAGGCACAATCGAATAAACTTCGTATTGAAGCTGAGGGTGATGCTGAAGCGACCAAGCTGCGCGCGGATGCCGACGAGAAGCGCTATCAGGTGGAGGCCCAGGGCAAGGCGGCGATTAATGAGGCGCGCAATATTCTTAACAACGAGCAGATCGCAATGGAAGTTCGCCTGAAAATGTTAAGTGAATTGACCTCAATTATTCACGAAAGTGTTAAACCGATGGAGCAGATCGACAGCATCAAGATTATTCAGGTAGGCGGTTTGAATGGCGGCGATGGTAATTCCTCTGATGCCTCAACCACTGCTGCAGGCGACGGGAATCTGGCAGATCAGATGGTTAATAGCGCATTGCGCTATCGCGGGCAGGCGCCGTTGGTCGATGGGTTGCTAAAAGAAATTGGTTTATCGGCGGGGGACATTAACGGTCTTACCCAGACGTTAAACAATCCTTCCGAAGGCGCGAAAAAACCGCAGGTTGATGACTGATCATACGCAGGTGATATGCCCGGTATGAATCTGAGCGGGTATTTGCGCCACCTGGTTTGAATGGGCAAGAGAGGGGTTATGGTGCTTCCATCTCCAGGCCCATAGCTTTCATGTGTGAAGGGCGTGTTACGTGCCGCAAAATGTCTGTTTTACGACCTGCTCGGGCTGTGGTGGTGTGGCAAACGCGGCGAGCTCCGGTTGATAGTGATGTGGGCTCTCCAGAACATCTACCAAACGCTGAAAAACGCTGAGGTCGTCATTGTCAGTGGCCGCTGCGATAGCCGCTTCCACCAGATGATTGCGCGGGATAAACACCGGGTTCGCGCGGTCCATCTCGGACTGGCGCTCTTCACCGGATTTGGCATCCTGATCCAGTCGGGCGCGCCAGCGGTCCAGCCAGGGCTGCAGTGCGTCGGGAAATTCAAACAACGCTGATACCGTTTGCGCTGCGTCATCGCGCTCGTGTGCAAGGTCTGCCAGAGCGCGAAAGGTCAGCGTGAAATCGAGTTCGTGCTCCGCCATCAATTGCCACAGGTCCTCTACCAGCGCCGTATCCTGTTCGCCAATGTCCTCCAGGCCCAGCTTGCGCGCCATGCCCTGTGTATTGGCAAGCAGAAATTGCTCTGGAAAGGCGTCAATCGCTTTTTGTGCCATAGCGACAGCGGCTTCGGAGTCATCGTCCAGTATCGGCAACAGCGACTGCGCCAGGCATGACAGGTTCCAGTGTGCGATGCCGGGTTGACTGCGATACGCATAGCGCCCGGCGTGGTCTATGGAGCTGTATACCTGCTGTGGGTTGAAAGCGTCCATAAAAGCGCAGGGGCCGTAATCAATGGTCTCGCCGCAAATGAGCATATTGTCGGTGTTCATCACACCGTGGATAAAGCCCAGCAACTGCCACTGTGCGATCAACTGCGCCTGCCGGGAAATTACACCCTCCAGCAGAGCCAGTACCGGGTTCTCACTGTTTCTGGTCTCGGGGTAGTGCCGCTCGATTGCGTGGTCGGCTAGCAACTGCAGCCCCTCCACATCCTTGCGCGCAGCGTAATACTCAAATGTGCCGATACGGATATGGCTGCTGGCCACGCGTGCCAGCACCGCGCCGGGCAGGAAGCGGTCTCTTGCCACGACATCGCCGGTGGTTACTGCTGCCAGCGCACGGGTGGTGGGTACCCCAAGCCGATGCATGGCTTCGCAGAGAATATATTCTCGCAGTACCGGGCCCAGCGGAGAGCGCCCATCGCCACCGCGCGAATAGGGCGTGGGGCCAGAGCCCTTGAGTTGCAGATCAAACCGCTGGCCGTCGTCGGCCACTATCTCGCCCAGCAATACCGCGCGGCCATCACCGAGCTGTGGGTTAAACCCACCAAACTGGTGCCCGGCGTACACGGTAGCGATCGGCTCGGCGCCCTGCGGAACGGTATTGCCGGCGATAGCCGCAGTGCCCTCTGCAGATTCCAGCCACTGGACGTCGATACCCAGTGCGCTGGCCAGTTCCCGATTTACGCGAATCGGGGCCGGTGCGGGCACCGGCTCGGGGGCCTGCGGGGTATAGAACCGCTGCGGGAGTTGTTTGTAGCTGTTGTCGAAAGCGATGGGGTTCATGGCGCGAACGCCTCCTTAAACAAGCGGGTTTGATGCACGGTAAAGGTGCTCGGCGCAATCACGCGATACTCTACGCTGAGCGTGTTCTTATCCTAACAGACTATCTATCGAAGGAGGGCTGGTAGAGGCCCGGTTTTATACGGAGCCAGCATCGAAGGGCTTCGCGGCTTGACGCCGGGGGCTGGTGGTGGCTTGATACACGGTTCGCGAAATACGCTGCAACCAACAGCGCACTGGAGGACATGCATCATGGCAAAAAAGACCTGGGATACCCTGATTCGCAACGCACTGGTGTTTGACGGCACCGGCACAGCGCCCCAGAACGTGGATATTGCCGTAAAGGATGGCCGTATCGCTGCGCGCGGAAAGGCGCTGCCCGCCACTCAGGCCGACCGGGTGATAGAGGGCGAGGGTAAATGGCTGATGCCCGGGTTGTTGGATATCCACACCCACCTGGATCTGGAGGTTGATCTGGAGCCGGGCCTGCCAGAGGTGGTGCGCCACGGGACAACCACTGTGCTGGTGGGTAACTGCAGCCTTGGTACCTGTTTTGGCCGGCAGCAGACCGGTGAGCAGAACCCCATTGTCGATTGTTTTACCCGCGTTGAAAATATTCCCAAATCGGTGCTGCGACAATGCGTCGAGGCGGTGCACTGGGATAACACCGGTGACTACCTGGATCACTTCAAGGATATTCCCCTGGGCCCGAACGTCGGCGCCTTTATTCCGCACTCCATGCTCCGGATCGAGGCCATGGGCCTGCGCGACAGCGTCAGTCGTGAGCCGACAGAACTGGAGTTGATGCGCATGGAGCAGTTATTGGAGGAGGGTATGAACCAGGGTTACCTGGGCATGAGTACCGATGGCCTACCCTTTCATTATCTGGCGAGCGAACCGTTTACTGCCAAACGCATTCCCACCCAGTTCGCCACCTTTGGTGAGATGAAGCGGCTGCTGAAAGTGCTGCGCAAACACGACAGGGTGTGGCAAACCACGCCCATCATCGAGAACCGCGCCAAAGCCTTCCTCTACTTCCTGCTTTCCAGCGGCCGCCTGTTTGGCAAAACCCTGAAGACCTCGGCCCTGTCGGCGATGGAGTTTGTACTGATGCCCGGTGCCCACAAGGGTTTTCTGGGATTTGCCGCGCTGGTTAATAGCCGCCTGCTGAAAGGGAATCTGCATTTTCAGGCTCTGGGCACTAACTTTCGTGTCTGGTCCGACGGCATAGTATCACCGCTCTATGAGGAACTTGATTCCACCTGTGAATTGATCGCCCGTGAGTATGACGATGTGGAGGGGCGTATGGCGCTGCTCAACAACCCCGATTTCGAACGCCGCTTCCGTGCGGACTGGCATTACGGCAGGCGCGGTCGCAACCTGGCTCACCTGAAGTCAAAGCTGGGCATGCCGGACAATATCGTGATCCGCGATTTACGCCTGATGATTTTTGACGGTGCCCCGGTCGCGGATTGGGATGGGGAGAGTATGCAAGCCGTCTATGATCGCCTGGAGCGCTTCCAATACGGCGCGGTAGGCGCTGCCCGGTCCGATGCCGAGCGCGAGGCCTTTGAGAAATTCCCGCGCCCCATTCGCGATGACGCCGATTTTATGCTGCATATGATGCGCACCTACGACAAATCGTTCCGCTTCTGGGTGGACGTGGGCAATGAGGGCAATCGCAACACTCTGGATATCTTGATGTACAAGCACGCGATGCCGGGCTTCAACGATTCCGGCGCGCACATTACCAATATGGCCTTCTTTGATGCCAATCTTATGTCCCTGAAGCTGGCCCAGAGAAAGTCTATGGAGACTGTCAGCGCCATGGTGAAACGTTTGACCCGTGATCCAGCAGAATTTTTTGGTCTGGATGTCGGCACACTCGAGATCGGAGCGCAGGCAGATATCGTGCTGTTGGACCCCGAGGTCCTGAAGACCTGGGACACCAATGACAACCGCGTGTTTGAGTACCGCGAATTGTTCAAGCACAAGCAGATGTTCAATCGCTCTGAGGGTGTGGTGACAACCGTGCTGATCAACGGTGAACCGGTATGGCAGGACGGCGAGGCGACCGAGGCACTGGGCAGCCAGCGTCTGGGCCGGGCACTGCGTGCAGGACAATCGGCGATAGAGGAAGACGTGCGGGCGGCTTAATCCGTACGTTTTTTCGTCAGCAGACGGAACAACCAGAAGCTGAGCCCCACTGCGGCCATCACACCAAAAACGCCCATCTCGTAGCGTTTGATGTCGCCGAGTGCGGCTTCAATGGCGTAGCCAAAGGTATAACCGAGGCTGCCGATCACCGTGGCCCATACAGCGGCACCTATCATGTTCAGCACGAAGAAGCGTGGGCGTGATACTGTCGATGCGCCCAATAAAAACGGTGTCACTGAGCGCAGGCCATACAAAAACCGGAAGCCGAGGATCAGCAGGGTTTGATGCTTTTCCATCATGGCGAGAACTTTGACGGATTTGGCCCGCCAGTGTGGCCGCTTCTCCAGTATGCTTTCGCCTTTTTTTCGGCCGATATAAAAAAACGCCTGATCGCCGATGACACTGCCCAGAAAGGCACACACGAGCACCCAGGGTAATTCAAGAAACCCACGGTGTGCGGCAAATCCGCCCAATACTAGAATGGTTTCCCCTTCCAGGAAGGTGCCGATCGTAATGGCGATATAGCCGTAGTTGGCTACCAGTTCTTCCAGTGACATCAGGCTTTCATTCCTTACTCTTGGTGTTCATTCGGCGTCACCTTGTCCCGCCCCTGCCAATAGGAGCCGACTATCCCCATGACCCAGCAAACAGTCAATACAATAGTGGCCAGGCTGGTGGTGCCTGCAGTGGCTTGTAGCTGCTGTGTGACATGTGCTGAGATCACGTCTGGGTCGGCGACCACGGCGCCACTTTCTATCTGGCCGACAATATCAAGCGCGGTGTTCATTGCTACAGACACAATAAAATACAGCGCATAGGCGGCTGTGCCGGCGAGCAGGGTTCCCTCTACCCAGCGCTTCAGGTAGAAGTGCCCGGCGCCGGGAAATACCAAACCTGACAGCAGCATCGCTTTGGAGGATCGTTGCATGGTTTGCCTCATTCAAGCCGGTGGAAAAGCACAGCGCAGTGTATCGGAGGCTGCCCGTTAGCGCTGCATGCACAGTGCGAGCAATATCTGGTTGCTAGGCATTGTACAGCGTGAAGACGCCAATGCCGATGAACCCAATCCCCGCAATATAGTGCAGATATTTTGTATTGATGTATTCGGACAGCAGGCTGCCGGCCAGTACACCGATAGCCGAGGCCACTACCAGAGCCGCCGACGCTGCCAGAAACACCGTGTACTTGCTCACTTCCTTATCGGAGGCGAACAGCATGGTGGCCAACTGTGTTTTGTCACCCAGTTCGGCGATAAACACGGAGGCGAAAATTGTCAGGAAGATTTTCCAGTCCATTCAAGATAGCTCCCAGAGAAAAGCACCGAGTTTACGCATTCAGCCCGGCAACCTCTATCTGTAATTCGCCCAGGCTGCATGCCTTCTAAACAGGCCGCCGGAAATAGCTTTATCAGTAGCGGTTACCTGCAGCTTCTGTCACCGCGGTGACTATGTGTGCGTCTGGCTATCGCCGCTGACTTGGGTTACTTTTCTTTCGTAGTTTGCGTACAGGGCGCATGAACAAGCCGCCTGATAGTCGAGTGATCGGTAGGTGTTGTTAAGGCGGGGCAAGCGGGTCAACTGCAAGAGTAGATTATCGTGAGAATGGTTTACACCAACGCCAACCGGTTTATTGTCGCCAATGCTAAAAACATTCTGGAATCGTACGGTGTACAGATAGCGGTGAAGAATGAGTTTGCATCCAGCGCGATTGGTGAGGTCTCGCCGTTTGATACCTGGGTAGAGCTCTGGGTCGTGCGCGATCGTGACTATGATATGGCCTGCAGGATTCTGGAGAGCGCCATCAGCGACGAACACGCAGCGCCGTGGATCTGTAAAAGCTGTAACGAAGAGAACGACGAGTCTTTCGAGTTCTGCTGGAATTGTGGCCAGAGCGCTGTATAGCACAAGTGCTGCAGATGCCCACTACTTGTGTGCAGGCCGGGCTCGCGATACGGTCAGTTGTCTGTTGATGGAGTGCCAGTGCTAGATGCGTTCTTTTCTCTTCCCCGCTATTTTTTGGCTGAGTGTGCTGATAGCACTGGGCGGTGCGATGCAGTACTGGCTCTCAGCTCAGGAGGAGAAGTGCCTGCAGTACTGCGCCGCGCAGGGCATGGAGGGCGTCTATAAACCGCCGCGGGGTCGGGGCCGCATGAGGTTTGCGCGCAATATGACGCCTCCGGTGAGTAATTGTAAATGTCTGGAGCCGGCTCCCTGAGCGCGCCGCCGAACGCTATTCAGCGACGTCGATTGTAATCAGCAAATCGTCCGCAGCGACCTGCGCACCCGCAACAGCCATTACCTCTGCCACCTCGCCGCTGCTATCGGCAACAATTTCGTAGTGCATTTTCATCGCTTCCAGTATCGCCAGCGTCTGCCCGGCTTCTACGGTATCGCCGCTTGCAACACGCACTTCCAGTAGCAGGCCGTGCATGGGCGCGACTATTCGTCCACCACCGCCGGCTTCCTGCTGCACGCCATCCAGGCGAATCAAGTCGCGGTATTGTGCGGCGCGGCCGTCGATGGATACGTACAGTCTGCCCGTCTCTGGCAAGTGGTAGCGCACCTGGTGCTGTACTCCGTCGATACTCACATGAGCCGTACTGTCTGCCAGCGACAACAATTCGATCACTGCGGTGTTGGCGGGATCGCTGACCTGATAGCGCGCCTGCGACAGCGGCGTTACCGAGAGATCGTGAACCTGTTCGCCATGCTGGTACTGCTTGCGAGATACCAGGGGGCTGGCGTTGGCCCAGTCTCGCAATTCGGCTGCCACCAGCACACTGCTGTCATACAGTTCACGATGCTGTAGCGCCAATTCCAGAATCGCAGCTACAGCGCTGTCGGTGAAGGTTGGCTGTATGTCGGCGATTTCTCCCTCGGCGAACTCCTCACCGATGAAGGCGGTAGTTGCCTCCCCTGCAGCGAAACAGTCTTTCTCCAGACAGGCCACCAGGAAATCGCGGTTGTGGCGCGTGCCAAACAACACGGTTTCCTTCAGTGCCTCGATCAACCGCAGGCGCGCGATTTCCCGGCTCGGCCCGCTGGCAATAATCTTGGCCACCATCGGGTCGTAGAACGGCGAAATTTCCTGGCCGGTGCTGATGCCACTGTCCACTCGGATACCGGTGCCGCCAGGTGGTGCCCACAAATCAACGGGCCCGGAAGTGGGAAGAAAATCCTGACTGGGGTCTTCGGTATACAGTCGCACCTCGATGGCGTGCCCGCTCAATGTCACCTCACCCTGGGTAAACCCCAGTGGCTCACCCTGTGCCACTTGCAGTTGCAGCGCGACCAGATCGAGACCGGTGATCAACTCAGTGACAGGGTGCTCTACCTGCAGGCGCGTGTTCATTTCCAGAAAATAAAACGCCCCCTGTTCATCCAGCAGAAACTCCACCGTGCCGGCGCCGCGGTAGTTGATACTCTGCGCCGCAGCGACGGCGGCAGCGCCCATCTCTGCGCGCAGCGCCTCGGTCATAACAGGGCAGGGCGCTTCTTCCACAACTTTCTGGTGGCGTCGCTGCACCGAGCAGTCCCGTTCACCGAGATGCACAATATTGCCGTGGCTGTCGCCAAAGACCTGCACCTCGACATGCCGTGGCCTGAGAATGGCTTTCTCCAGAATCAAATCGCCGTTGCCAAATGCAGAGGCGGCTTCTGCGCGTGCCAGTTTGATGGCGTTGGCCAACTCATCTGCGTTATGCACCAAACGCATGCCGCGACCGCCGCCGCCAGCAGCGGCTTTCACCATCAGTGGCAGTTCGATCTTCGCGCCTTTGCGCAGCAGTGTGTCATCGCTCTGGTCCTCGCCTTCATAGCCGGGGACGCAGGGCACTGCGGCGTCTATCATGCGCCGTTTGGCCTCCGCTTTATTTCCCATCAGTGCAATGGCATCGGGGCGCGGGCCGATAAACACCAGGCCCGCGTCCTCGCAGGCCTGCGCGAAGTCGGCATTTTCGCTGAGAAACCCGTAGCCGGGATGAATAGCTTCGGCTCCACTGGATTTTGCTGCGGCCAGAATATTGTCCACCACAAGGTAGGATTCGTTGACCGGGCTGGGGCCTATGTGTACGGCCTCATCAGCCAGCAATACATGCGGAGCCTTGGCGTCGGCGTCTGAGTAGACGGCCACCGTGCGGTAACCCTGTGCGCGCGCAGTGCGTATCACCCGGCAGGCGATTTCGCCGCGATTGGCCACCAGAATACTGGTAAAACGTGTCATTGGTTTCTCCACGGTTCAGTCGTTTGCCCAACTCGGTTTACGCTTTTCAATAAAAGCGGCTACGCCCTCGCGACCTTCATCACTGAGCATGCAGGCGGCAAAGCCACGCGAGGCAAAATCCAGCGCCTCTGCTCGGGGGCGGCGGGTGGCCTCAAATACAATACTTTTGGTGACGGCATTGGCACCGGGCGCGCACAGTGCAATCTGTGCCAGCACTTCGGCACATTTGCTTTCCATGTCGGCACTGTCTTCGGCGAGAATATGGCCGATGCTGTACTGCACTGCTTCCTCGCCCTTGAAACGGGCACCCGTCAGCATCAGGCGGCGAGCTTGGGTGAGGCCCACACGCTCGGTCACAAACGGTGCGATCTGTGCGGGCGGAATGCCGAGGCTGGTTTCCGAGAGGCGGAACGTTGTATCGCGGGTGACAATGGTGACATCGCCAACGCAGCAAAGACCTAAGCCACCGCCAATAGCCGCGCCCTCTACCAGCATCACCACAGCCTGTGGTTGCTCGTTGAGTTTGATCATCAGATCGCCAAAGCTGCGATTGCCGCGAGCGACCTCATCTTCGTTGGGCTCACCGCCTTGTGCATCGGATTTGAACCCTTTGATATCCGCGCCGGCGCAAAAAATGCCGCCCTTGCCGCGCACGATCAAGGTGCGCAGCGCTTTATCACTGGCGGCGGCGTCCAGCACGGCGTGCAGTTCATCCACCATTTCCGCCGACAGGGAGTTTTTCGCTTCGGGGCGGTTAAACCATATCGTCAGAACACTGCCCTGCTGTTCGAGGATAAGGTATTGGGTTTGCGGTAGTGCGGTCATTTTTTTCTCCAATTCTCTGCCTGACGTGCGCTTACATTCTCGCGATGCCAAAACTGTTTGGTCGCACCTTGCGGTGCCGGGTTTCCCATACTGTCTCCAGTAGAAAGCCGAGTGTTTTGCGTGAGTCGCGCGGGTCGATCATGCCGTCGTCCAGCATGTGGCCAGAGGTATAAAAGGCGCTGGACTGGCTGTCGAAGATGTTTGCCAGAAAGGCCTCCTGCTGGGCGAGTGCCTCCTCGTCGGGTTCCTGTCCCAGTGCGGCGGCTTTGCCACGCGCCACCTCAGACATGGTTTTTGCGGCCTGTTCGCCGCCCATAACGCCGGTGCGGGCATTGGGGAAGGTGTACAGAAAATCGGGGTCAAAATGCCGGCCGCACATACCGTAGTTGCCGGCGCCGAAGCTGGCACCGGTCATCATCGTGATACGTGGCACCTCCAGATTGCGAACGGCCTGAATCATCTTCGAGCCGTGTTTGATCATGCCTGCGCGTTCGGATTTAGTGCCCACAATATATCCCGTGGTGTTTTGCAGGAACAACACGGGAATGTTGGATTGATCGCACAGCTGCAGGAACTGTGTGGCTTTGGTGGCGCCTTCCGGATCAATCGGGCCGTTATTGCCGAGAATGCCGCAGGGCAGGCCGAAGATATCCGCCTGCAGGCAGACAGTGGAGGTGCCGTAGCGAGGTTTGAAATCCATGAAGTCCGAGCCGTCCACCACGCGCGCGGCCAATTCGCGCATATCGTAGGGGTTGCGGTAGTCGCAGGGGATAACACCCGCCAGCTCATCCGCGTCGTACAGTGGTTCGCGGAAACTGCGTCGCTGGGGGGTGGCGCAATCCTTGTTCCATTGCAGCCGGTGCATCAGTTCGCGGCACATCTGCACAGCCTGCCCGTCGTTCTCGGCCAGGTATTCCGCGAGGCCGGAGACGGACGCGTGCATTTCTGCCCCGCCCAGTTCTTCCTCGGTGGCAATTTCCCCGGTAGCCGCCTTCAGCAGTGGTGGCCCGGCCAGAAAGGCGCGGCCATTGTTCTTCACCGCAATCACGTAATCGCTGAGGCCGGGCATATACGCGCCGCCCGCAGTGGAGGAACCGTGCAGAATGGAGATCACCGGAATCCCCGCCTTGCTCAATTTGGCGAGATTGCCAAACAACTTGCCTCCCTCGGAGAACTGTTCAACGGTGTAGTTGATAAGGTCGCCGCCGGCGCTTTCCACCAGGTGCACAAAGGGCAGTTTCTGCTCCAGTGCGATCTCCTCGCAGCGGCGCACGCGGTAACCGCCGGCGGTGGTGAGTGTGCCCGCCATGATGCCGCTGTCATCCACCACGACCATGCAGCGCACACCGCTGATAAAGCCGATGCCAGAGATAATGGTGGAGCCGGGAATCGATTTTTCCGGGTCGGGGTTGTCTACCAGATAGCCGGCCAGATTACCCACCGTCAGGAAGGGCATGCCCGGGTCGAGCAGGCGCGCGAGGCGTTCGCGGGGGGTTAACTGTCCGCGCGCTTCAAAACGCGGTTTGCGTTTTTCCGAGATCATTGCCCCGCGGGCATTCAGCTCCTGTAGCTGGTCAATGAGCGTCAACATCTCGCGGCGGTTTTTCGCAAAGCCCTCGGAGTTGATATTGATCTTTGAGTTAAACACCGTCATAGCCCGGTCTCCGCTATTGTCGCCGCAATGGTAGTTGGTACTGGAATGGGGCATGAGAGTAGTAGCTGTGCATAGCCCTTGCCCTGGGGGTCGTTACGTATGCTGGCCACGCCACCACCGCCGAGCACATCGTGCAGCAGGAAATTTAGCGCGTGGGCGCCGGGCAGCAGAAAGCGCTCAACACTGCCCCCCGAGGTGTCCGCCAGGAAATGAGCAAAGCGCTTGCTGACCTCTGCCTCTGTAAGTGCCGCGCATATATAGGGCAGGTATTCGGGCTTGCGCGCGATAATGCCGATGTTCGCCTTATTGCCTTTATCCCCACTGCGCCCCCAGGCGAGGGCAATCAGCGGCACCTCTGTCATGTCAGAGGAGGAATCGCCGCTCGGCATGGCCGGACGAGCAATGGCAGCAGTATCCAGTGCTTCACCGTGTACTTCATCGCAGCTGATCGTTTCATCATCCAGCGCTATCTGCACCTGTACCTGCGTTTTGGGTACTGTGCAGGAAAATAGCCGGACTATCGGCGAGGGGCTGGGCCTGCTGCCAGCGAAACCCGACAGCCCCGGCGGTGTGGCGAGGCCAAGGCCCACTGCTTCCTTGAGCAAAATACCGATGCCGATTGTTTCGGGGTGCTTGGCGGCGATCTTCATCACCACTTCCCGGCTGCTGCTGATTTCGCTGAACGCACCGTACTGGCTTTCCGTGCCCAGCAGCTCGATACTGGTTTCGCTGAAATCGGGCAGGCCGAACGTATTGAAGACAGTGCGTGCCGCTTCAAATACAGCCTCTCCCAGCGCGCGGGCCTTTTTGTCGGCGTCGATACCGTAAAAGCTCATATAGGTACCGCCGCGAAACTCATCCGCGTAGGTCGCGCAGACTTTGTAAGTATCAGGTGCCGGTCGGCCTGTGGCACCGGATACCCGCACGAGATTCTCGCCGACCTGTTCAATTTTAGCGGTGGAAAAATCGCATACCACGTCGGGGAGCATATAGGCCTGCGGGTCGCCGATTTCGTACAGCATCTGCTCGCTGACTGTGCCGGTGCTTACCAGACCGCCGGTGTTGGCGGGCTTGGTGCAAACAAAACTGCCATCGGCGGAGACCTCCGCAATGGGGTAGCCCATATTTGCCATGCCTGGCACTTGTTCCCAGTCGGTGAAATTACCGCCGGTTGCCTGCGGCCCACACTCTAGAATGTGCCCTGCCAGAGAACCCATCGCCAGTTGGTCGAGATCGTCCCGGCCCCAGCCAAATGCATGGATACAGGCTCCGAGCGTCACCGCGCTATCGACACAGCGCCCGGTCACCACAATGTCGGCACCCGACGCCAGTGCGCGGGCAACTGGAAACGCACCCAGATACGCATTGATACTGAGGACTTTCTCCGCCGCTGGAAAAGCCGAGCCGGTAAACATCTCAGTGACGCCTGAGGCCTGCAAGGTTTCTTTGCGCTCGAGAAGGTCGTCACCGGTTACACAGGCAACCTTGAGCGTCAGCCCCGCTTCGGCAATCACCGCTCGCAGGGCCGCGACACAGGCTTCGGGATTCACGCCGCCCGCATTGGAAATCACTTTGATACCGCGCTCTGCGATCAATGCCAGGTTCGGTTTCATTGCTGCGCTGACAAAATCGGCGGCGTAGCCGCGGCTCTCGTCTTTTGCCCTTGCTCGGGCCATGATGGACATGGTGATCTCGGCCAGGTAATCGTAGACGATGTAATCCAGGCCGGGTGAATTCAAAAGCTGTGGGGTGGCACGTGCGGCGTCACCCCAAAAACCGCTGGCGCCGCCGATGCGCAATACCTTGTCTGCCATAGCCTGATTCCTGTCTGTGCGCGTAGGAGGCAGTATAGTACTGGATCACTGGGCATGGCACATGGGTTTGGACGCCATCCTCGTGGGAGTTTGCGCCAGAACAGAGTGCTGCCCGTTTAACTGGCGCGTGTAGACGCGGTGCGCAGCAACAGGACCATCGCCAGTAGTGTAAACACTGCCGAGGCGAAGAACGGCGCGCCTGGAAAATACACGATAGCGGTATCTGTGCTGAAGTAGGCGAACAGCTGCGTCATGAACGGTGGGCTGAGGATGGCCACCAGGCCACTCATGCTGCTCAGAGCACCCTGCAGTTCGCCCTGCCCGTTTGCCGGAGTGCGCTCCGACATAATGCTCTGAAGAGATGGCCCAACGAAACCCTGCAGGGCACCGAGGGCGATGAGTGGGTACATCATCCAGCCATACGGTACAAAGGCGTAGCCGATAAAACTCAGCGCTGTCGCGATGAAGCCAACCACCGCCGTTTTTTTAGGGCCGAGAATGGGCAGTACCTTGCGGATGAGATAGGCCTGCACAAAGATCATTGCAACACCGACAGCGCTTAGAGAAAAGCCGATCTCGCGCGGAGACCAGTCGAACTTTTCAATGGTAAAAAACGCCCAGGTGCTGGGCAGTGAAAAGTGTCCGAGCAGGTAGCAGAAGTACACCAGCACCAGTGCCAGTACTCCCGGGTAACGCATCAGCTGCCGCAGAGCGCCCAGTGGGTTGGCGCGGCCCAGATCAAACTCCCGGCGGTTCTCTTTCTTGTGGGATTCGGGTAACACGAAAAAGCCGTAGATGACATTGAGAAAGGTGAGCGCGGCTGCCGCGTAAAAGGGCGTGCGGGGGCCGAACTCGCCAAGGAAGCCGCCGATGGCCGGGCCGATGATAAAGCCCGTGCCGAAAGCCGCACCCAGCAATGCGAAATACTGCGCGCGCTTGTCAGGGGGAAATGTGTCGGCAACGTAAGCGTTGGCAATGCCGTAGGTGGAGGCGGATATGCCGCCGATAATACGCCCGACGAACAGCCATAACAGCGTCGGCGCCCAACCCATCAACAGGTAATTCAAGCCCATCGCAAGCAGTGAAAAAAGCAGTACGGGGCGTCGCCCGAAGCGATCAGAAAGATTGCCCAGCAGTGGCGAGGAGATAAACTGCATGCTGGCAAACGCGAACATTAAAAAACCGCTGGTGAGCGCGGCATGAGTCAGCGTGTCGTTAGAAATATCCATGATGAGCTGGGGTACAACCGGCATGATGATGCCAAACCCGATGGAGTCCAGCAGTACCGTGATAAAAATAAATGCAAAGGCTAACTGCGGACGCATGCTCTTCTCCAATAGACGCGCAGACTAGCACGTGGATTTGGCCTAGTTCAATCGAACGGACACCTCGCCGATCGCTTCAACCTCAAAACTGAATGACTACCGTTCGTATCGGTGCGTGCTGCGCCGGGCTATGAGTGCTTACCGAACATGCCCCACAATAGTGCGGATTGAAATTGCTTGGCAGCTACAGTGTAAAGAGTTGGCTGTTAGCGTCTCCAGATCAACGAGTTGCTTCCGGAATGTGCTATCTTCTGCGCTCGGATGTGCCGGCCCCAACCACGCTGTTAGGGCTGTGCCACCACCACGATTGTAATCTGCTTGGCGATCTACATAGCGATATGAATGGAAGAGTGTGTGTCCATTCTTTGCGCGCGTGTAAGAGCCTGAAGGAGACGAGATATGGACCTCGCGTACAGTCCAGAACATAAAAAGTTTCAAGAAGAAGTGCGGGACTTCCTGCAACAAACACAGCCGCAGTGGCCGCCGTCCAGAACCGTGGGCCGCGCCTCACCCGAGGCCATGCGCTGGCAGGCGCTGCTTATCGAGCGCGGCTACACCGCGCGCAGTATCCCGCGTGAGTACGGTGGCCATGGCGGCGAACCCGATTTGCTGAAATCCCATATTATTGCGGAGGAGTTTGCGCGCGCCGGTGCGCCTGGTGGCCTGGCTGGGCAGGGTATATCGATGCTGGTACCCACATTGCTGGAGCTGGGTACGCCGGAGCAGAAAGAGCGCTATGTGAAGCCGACACTGCTCGGTGAGATGCTGTGGTGTCAGGGCTATTCTGAACCCGGTGCTGGGTCAGATCTTGCAAGCTTGCGAACCTCCGCTGTGGACGAAGGCGATGACTTCCTGGTTAACGGCCAGAAAATCTGGACAAGCACTGCACACGAGGCGGATATGATGTTCGCCCTGGTGCGCACAGAGCCCGATGCACCGAAGCACCGTGGGATCAGCTACCTGCTGCTTCCGATGAGTACACCCGGCATCGAGGTGCGCCCCCTGAAAACCATGACCGGCCACGCTGAATTCAACGAGGTGTTTTTCACTGACGTGCGAGTACCCAAGAGCAGCATTGTGGGGAATCGTGGTGAGGGCTGGCAGGTGGCCAATACCACGCTGAAGTTTGAGCGCGGCATGTTGGGTGACCCCAATGAGGCGGGCCGTCGCTTCAATGACTTGGTGACATTGATGCAAGAAGAAACGCTCGATGGTCTCAGCCTGATGGACAACCCCTTGTTGCGCGATTCTCTGGTACGTCTGCAGGCGAAGGTGTTGGCGATGCAGTACAACGGCATGCGCCTGCTCAGTGGAGAACTGCGCGGTGAGGTGCCAGCTATCGCGCGGCTCATCGTGAAGCTGCAGGGCTGTGAGCTCAACCATCAGCTGGCGGCGCTGGCTATCGATGCGCTCGGTGAGCTGGGCCTTCTTTACGACAACAGCCCACGGCTACGCGCTGAAGGCGCGTGGCAGCGCAAGTACATGTTCGACCTCGGTCTGATCATCGGCGGAGGCACTGCGCAGATCCAGAAAAATATTATTGCCGAACGCGGATTGGGCATGCCGCGCGAACCCAAGCTGGCCGCCGCGCCGCAGAGCGGGGGGGCGCGCTGATGGATTTTGGATTGAGTGAACAACAGCTGTCGATGCAGGAGAGTCTGCGCCGCTACCTGCAGCAAGCGGCAGGGCTGGAGCACCTGCGCTCGGTGGTGGCGGATGGGCCGGTGCACGATGCAACACTGTGGCAGGGCCTGGCCGATATGGGCCTGACGGGCCTTCTGGTGCCACAGGCATACGGTGGGTTAGGCCTTCCATTGATGGATGCCGTGTTGGTGCAGGAAGTGCTGGGTGAATTCGCGGCCCCGGTCTGCTTCACTGCCAGTGCCATTCTCGCGCCACTGGCACTGGCGCTAGCGGGCTCAGATGCACAGCAGGAGAAGTGGCTGCCGCGACTGGTCGATGGCTCGTTGCAAGTTGCGGTATGTATCACAGATGCTGGAGGCAGCCGCGAGGATGCAGGTGTCACCGCAGTAAATGACAAACTCAATGGGCGCTTAATGTTTGCACTCGGTGCCGCCAGTGCCGAACTGCTTATCTGCAGTTGCAGAGAGGGCGATCTCTACCTTGTGCACCGCGATGCGCCGGGGCTGGAGTGGACATCGATGCGCAGTGTCGACGACACCCGCTGTCTCTGGGAGATCAAGCTGCGGGAGGTAGCGGCAGAGCTTCTGCTTCCCGAGGCGGGCGATGCCCTGGCACCCGTCTCTGCGGCAGGCCGCATTGCGCTAGCGGCAGACACGCTCGGTGCCGCCCAAACCATGCTGGATAAAGCCGTGGCCTATTCCTGCGAACGCCAGCAGTTCGATCGTTTGATCGGCTCCTTCCAGGCGGTAAAACACATGTGTGCGGAGATGGCTGCAGAGCTGGAGCCCTGTCGTGCGTTGCTGTGGTATGCCGCGTATGCCTATGACGCAGTTCCCGACAAGCGCACTCTGCTGGCGTGCCATGCCAAGGCACATCTTGGCGAGGTAGGCACCTCCATTGCCCGCACGGCAACCGAAGTGCATGGCGGTATGGGGTTCACTGATTTGCTGGGTTTGCACTACTGGTTCAAACGCATTGGCTTCAACCGCCAGGTGTTGGGTTCGCCGGATCGTTTGCGCGCGCAAGCAGCCCGGGTGCAGGGATGGGGTGTACAGGCTGATCGGTTGATGGAACAGGGCGGGGGTTATCGTTGAGCGTTAATCCTCTTCACCAACATCTTTTGGGAACTATCTTACTCTCGCTGCTTATGGCGCTCTGCCTTAGCTCGTATTCGCTTGCCGATTCAATGCCGAGAGCCGATGCCGGCGAAATGGACCTGAGCCACTGGGATTTTGAGCAGGATGGTAATGTGCGCCTCGACGGTTACTGGCAATTCTATTGGAAGGAGTTTATATCGCCGGAACACGGTGGGCACCCGGGAGCGGATACTATTCTTGTGCCCGGTGCCTGGAATAGCCGCAAGCGCAGTAATGCAGAGGAAAAACCCAATCACGGTTATGCCAGCTATCAACTGCGGGTTTCTCTACCCTCAAATACCCCGCGTCTTGCGCTGAAAATGGTTGATATAGGCGAGGCTTTCAGGCTGTACGTCAATGGTGTGCTGCTGCATTCCGGTGGCGAGGTGGGTACTAACGAAAGGGACTCCGTGCCGGAATACTCTCGCAGTGTTCTGTTACTGCCAACCGATGGTGCCGACGAGTTGAACATTGTTATCCACGTGTCGAACTATCACTACCGCAGCGGCGGACTGTGGGATGTGATTACGCTGGGCGAGGTATCTGCTATACAAAACTCCCATGAGCGGGCCCTGGGTTATGCGATCTTCCTTGCAGGCAGTATCGGGTTTATCGCGGTGTACCATTTTGGGTTGTACCTGCAGCGCCGCCAGGATTTATCGCCACTGTATTTTTCCCTGTTTTGCCTGGCGGTCTTTATGCGTATTTTGGTGACGGATGAGCGCTACATCAACCAGGTGATGCCTTCCATATCCTATTCAATGCTTGTGCGTATCGAGTATCTGTCGTTTCTACTGGGAGTGCCTGCGTTCGCCGGGTTTATCGCCAACCTGATTCCCGACTACCGCCCGAAATGGGCGCTTAAGTTTTGTGTGATCTTCGGCTTGCTGGCAAGCGCTTTTGTTGTCGCGACACCCGTTGCGTTGTTTTCGGAGTACCTGCCCCTATTTCAAACCTACCTATTGATCAGTGTCTGCTTTGGCGTTTATGTCTTCATACGCAACCTGATGCAGCAGCGCGAGGTTGCCGGGGCATTTCTGTTCGGGTTTGTAGTGCTGGCCGTCGCCATTTTCCACGACGTGTTGATGTCGATGGATGTCATCAAGACACCTGTTTTTCTTGCAGGTGCAGGGATGCTGTTCTTTATTCTCATCCAATCGTATTCATTGTCACTGCGCTTTGCCAACTCGTTTTCACAGGTGGAAGCGTTATCTCAGAAACTGGAAGGCTATACACATACGTTGGAGTCCAAGGTAGAGCAGCGTACCCGAGAGCTTGAAGCGGCCAACAGGCAGCTCGAGAAACTGGTTAGTGTTGACGGATTAACCGGCATTGCCAACCGGCGCGCTTTCGATGAGTTGTTGAAACGGGAATGGATCGGCCATGCCCGGCGCTCCTCCCATTTGGCCATGATTCTACTCGACATTGATTATTTCAAACCGTACAACGACTCTTACGGTCACCTGGAAGGGGATGACGCATTACGCAAGGTAGCCCAGTGCCTCAGTGATGCCTTGCAAAGAGAGGTAGATACTGTGGCGCGTTATGGTGGTGAAGAGTTTGCAATTGTATTGCCCGATACCAACCTGGAGGGCGCGTTGAAGATAGCCGAACGGGTGAAAGACGCCGTATATAATTTGAATATCCCACACCGGGCATCGCCTGTGAGCGATAGGCTGACATTTAGTTGTGGTGTTGCAGAGACGGTCCCCACAGAAGCACTCAAGCCAGAAGATCTGATCGCGTTGGCTGACAGCGCGCTCTATAGAGCCAAAGAGGCAGGCCGGGACACCGTGGTGGCAAGCCCGAGTGCAAAGCCATAACGCCTTTTGCCATGTCGAGTGGAGCGCCCATTGTTAGAAGCGCAGATTTTACGGTGCGTTCCGTGAATGGTGCTGATGCTAGCACTGAGCCTCCCATGAGCCGATCCCTTAGCCATTCGACATAGGGCAAAACATGTTCTTGCCATCCGGCTTCATTTGGATGAGCGAAGTTTACCGCGTAAATTGGCATGTGATTCAATGCCTCAAATAGTTGGTTTGTTGCGTTCACTACCAGCCATTATCTCGCATTCTTTTATTTAGCCTGGGCCCGATGTTTTCGACAAGATTGGCGGTTATTGAGTCGAAGGCTTTGCCCCACCCTTCTTCGATATATTGAATCATGAACGGTGCATCACTTAGCAGCTTCTGTCCTAGAGGGCTTTTGTAGAATTCAGTAAGATCGATAGTCTCCTGAGCCATGAGTGGTGTATCACTTAGCAGCTTCTGTCCCAAAGGGCTTTCGTAGAAGGTAATAAGATCCAGAATCTCCTGCTGGGAGAAATACTGTTTATGAGCTGGAGTATTTGAGCGTTACTGGCTTTGTCTGGATCTGGGCGCGTAAGGGATTTCATGAGTATGGCCTATCTGTAATATCGCAGACCTGATCTGACAGACACTGAACGCTCTGGTTTGGCATGACTGCCCGCCCTAATCGTTAAGGTACATTAGCGGGTTGAGGGATGGAAGCTTCACTGTTCGCCGAAGCCTGAAGTTTAACCGTCGTTCAGTTTTCCACGACACAAGCCAAGCACTATAGGGGCCAAACCGAAATGCTGCTACTGACACGACGCTTCTAATTATTCTGATCATGATCGCTTCCCTTCGATTTTTCGCGTTTCAGTCTAGCATGCAAATTGCAAGCCATGTCAACGGGCGTAAGGGTTGCGGTAATGTTGCGTTGTTTCCTACTCAGGTTTTTAAAGAATGCTGACAATACGTGATTGTCTTGTTTGATTGGCCAGGTGCACGTACTGCGCTCGCACATTTACTTCCAGCCATGAATCCAGCTGCGTTCATCTTTCAAATCATGCCAATTTATGGGCATAGAGCGCTTTGATATGACTGCCTCGATGGAGCATGAAACAACAGTATCCTCTTCATCAAACTCTATCTCAGAGACTATAAAGTGCTTTTCTTTTCGCGACGGGTTCGCCGCAGTCCATTTACTATTAAGCAGTTTTTTCGGATTGATAGTATTCATCAACGCTCGCTTTAGGTAGCTAAAAGCTAGGTACGTGTGGGCACCAAGTGTAGACCGTCTTTCCACATCTGGCCATGTGAGGGTATGGGGTAGTTGAGACCCAGGCGGCTAGTTTCAGGCGAAGCTATTCAGATGAAATCGTCTTCCTGGCTTCCTGTATCGGAGCCATTGGTACGAATGTGCTCTATGTACTTCAGTTCCGTAATCGCACCTTGATCGTCTGCGTTGATTTCGAGGCATTCTCGAAATTTCGCTTCAGCTTCATCCAGGTTGCCAAGTTCAATCAAGCTATATCCGACTCCTCTCTTGGCCCGTGTTAGTTCCAGCACTTTCACATCATCGGGTGAGTACGTGGCGGCTGCCTCTGCCTGGGTAAACATAACCAATGCGTTATCCCAATCGCGCTTTGATTGATATATATGACCCATTTCTGAGAGGTACATTGAATTGACGGGAGCCATGTCGATTGCTCTTTGAATGTAATCCTGTGCTAATTCAATTTGACCAAAGTCCAGGCTGGCATAGCCTCGTAGATAGAGGGCATCTGAACAGGTTGGGCCTACAGCGATAGCCGGTTCCTCGTCAGCTGCCGCTTTCGCCATATAGTAGATGGTTTCGTTCAGCCCTCTGGATGCATAGGTTCGCTGTTCGCTACTGCGGTACTGGCTCTCGCAAAGTGCTATGACCTGGTCGAAGTCTTTGATGGCGGCTTTCGTTTTTCTCGCAGAGAGATTCGCAACGCCGCGCTCCAGAGTCAGTTCTGTGGTGGTTGATGGCTGATGCTGCCCTGCAGTCTGGTGAGTAGCGCAGCCTGTCAAGCACAGAAGAAGAATGCCTACAATGGTTCTCATATGCAGTGACTCCAATTGTTGTATTGATGTGCCCGGTCTACTTTGCGCCAAGCGCTTTATCTTTCTCAATAAAGGAATCTACTTCTTTTCTTATGTTTTTTACAACCTTGGAGTATGGGTCGTAGGCGCGATGCGAGGGGCCATCGATGTAGAGGCCGGCATACTCCCGTATCGCCAGAGCATGTAACGCTAGCATGTCACCCTCGTTACCTGCTTTGCCTTGATGTATTGAAGCTGCCGACCAACTGGCTCTGAACTCTCCCAGCGTTTCATAGATACGTTTGGATCCCGCTGTTAGTTGGAAATACTGCTGATCGTTGTTTGTCTCCATCTCACCGTAAGAGACTACTACAAGGTACTCTGCCTGTTCTTCGTACATTGCTTCAACAAGACCGCGATATCTCAGCACATAAGAGGCATAGCCAATGAGTTGCTGTGCCATGTCATCGCTATACTCCTTATCGTCCAGAACGATGTAGTAGTAGACTCCGCTAGGGTCGCCCAACGAGAAGGCCTCAACTTCAAACGTTACCTTACAGCCGTCGAATCCACCTGAATCTGGATTACATTGGCCATACCTCGTGCCGTTCAAACTGGAACAGCTGGAAATGATGAGAGCTGTAATACCCAGAGCCAGCGTCCGTATCAGCCACAATTGCTTACGATATGTGATCATTCTGGTTGCTCGAATGTATAGTGCAGCGCTGTGCCTCGCTGCTTGAATTTGTAGCTTTGTCTGCGAGTACTTCAATACTGAAGTCTCTTGAGGGATATCCGAGATTAACGGTTTGGTGGCCCGCTTCGTTTAACTTGCTTTCCAGCTTCTGCATTGAAGTTTCTGTTCTGGCGAGGCCATGCAGCAAAATGACGCAAGCGGCACTCGCACTCGAGCTGAAAAGAAAAAGGATAAGAGCAACAGTACGTTTCATGTCTTAGAGCCATAAGTGTGATGGAGAAGACTAGTGCTGTTGCCACCTAGTTCATGAGGTACAAAGGCTGAATTATGGCATCGATAAAACGTCACAGGTGAGTTTGTCCACCACCCGCTCTACGGTATTGCCATTGACCAGTGCCGAAATACCGGAGCGTGCGGAATTGCCTATCACTACCAGGCTGGCGTTCATTTCCCGCGCTTTTTCGACGATCACTTCATCGGGCTCGCCCATGAGGATATGTAACTTGCTTTGGTCTAGCCCATAGTTTCTCACCAGGGCATTTCTGTCAGGGGCTGAAGCCAGGTCCCTGTGGGCGCTTATGAAGTGGACTTCGGCGATGTTGTTATCCATCACGCGCCGACTGAACTCTACAATATGCTGGTTCAGTTGCTTATAGGTACCCTTGCCGCCGCTCACGCCGATGGCTGCAAGCACTTTCGGGGCCTCTGGTACGGCTTCTCCCTTCACCAGCATGACAGCGCACGCACATTCACGTATTAACGCCCAATCCGATGTGCGATTAATAATCCGCTGCCCGGGGGTATGCGCAGTGGAGGATTTAAGTACAATATCCGCGCCGTTCTTGATTGATGCTCGCACTATAGCTTCGCACCAATCCTTATCCCAATCGACTTCGATCGTTACATCCAGCCCTTTGGCGACCAGTGGGGCTGCTTCCTTCTGCAGAATTGCTTTCTGGTCGTCTAGCATCGACCGAACAAGCCCGGGTTTTTCTCTGGTCTTGGGAATGTCTTTGTATATACAGGCAAAAACATGGACGCTCACGCCAGTTTCGCTGGCAATATAGGCCGCGCGTTCCAGTGCCGGTTGCTCTGAACTGGTAGGATCGTACACTACGAAAAAATTTCTGAATTCCATCTTTGGTCTCCTGCCCCCAATGGGCGTTTAGCTGCAGTCTATATGACCCGATTATTCTAGAGTGCACATTCTAATAAGCAATACATGGATGCATTTTCGGTCGGAGATTGATCTGCGTCAGGATATCCAGACCACGTCAATGACCCAGTGAAAAAAGGCGCATGCTCTTGCTGAGAGTTCAAACTCTCCTTGCTCTAATGCGAATAGCTCCCGCAGCGACTTAAAGTACATTCAGTGGCTAGCAATCCTTTCTATTTGGACCTGTTCGCCTCGATTGCGTTCACGAGCGCGTCGGAAATCAGTTCGTCTGAGCCTGGGTTTTGACCGGTGATGAGCTCTCGATCTTCCACAACGTATGGAGACCAAGGCTTGACTAGCTCCACTTCTCCACCGGCGGCAACGAGAGCAGCATCTGGGTAGAAGCGTACTTTTCCACCAAGCCCTGTCGCCTCGGCGACTTGCTCCTCCGCAGTAGAGAAGATCGTCATTTTGTATCCCGCATAGGGCCAACCTGAAGCCAGTTTCGACGCTTCCTCCATGTCACCCTTCTCAAGAGCGAGCACAAAGCCCTGCGGATCGTTTACTGTAGCAATAAGTGCGATGGGTCCATGGCAGATCAACGCCGTGGGCTTGCCTGCCTGATGAAAATGGTTCAGGACGACGGCGACATCCGCGTCCTGGAGCAAATCCTCCATTGGAGCGTGACCGCCAGGGAAGAAGACGGCCGCATAGGGGGCCAGGCCCTCTTCAATCACATCGGAAAGCTTCTCCGGACTCTTGAGCCCCGCAAGGCCATCATGGAAGGTGCGATAGGACGCATAGACCACAGGGTCGTTGCCAAAATGGTCTGCTGAATCACTGCGTTTGTCCAAGGCTGGAGCGTTGCCGGCCGGGTTGGCGAAGACCACGTCATACCCCTGATCGATCAGTTTTCGTACAGGAACCGTAAGCTCGTTCAAATAATAGCCAGTCGGGTAGGTTTTGCCGTCCTGCAAATGGAGGGTGTTCTCGCTCGAGACAATGACCAACACCTTGGGCGGCGGTGCCTCGGCGGCACGCGCGATAATGGTGAACGTCAGCGTCAAAAGGAACGCGGCCGCAAGAAGAGGCTTTGTCCAGCGTGAGAACGTTGTGGTCATACGAGTTGACTCCATCCGATGTGTTAATGACTTTGGGCCGCAGGCAAGAGCAATGTGCATCTGGCCATTTGCGAGTATCTTGATTTTTGATATAGCTTCGCGAGCCATGACGCCTGCCGCGCAGCCGTTTTGCCGTGCGACTCAGCCAGGAGCGATCAGCCGATTTCTGTTACGTGCTGTATGTATAAAAGCGCCATGTACTCTTGCCTGTTTGCATTGAATCATACAGCTTCTGGGCTGGCTCATTATCGGGTGCTGTAACCCATTGCAGCCTTGCAGCACCGTTCTCAGCTGCATACTTACGACAGTGCTCGATAAGTTGCCGGCCTATACCTTTGCCGCGATTACCCGGACGGGTATAGAGGTCATTCAGGACCGCGACCTTTGCAGTAATAGACGTTGTGTAACTGAAATACAGTGTAGCGAAACCAACTATGGAACCGGATTCACGGAACGCAAACTGGCATCCAGCTGGGTTAGAGACACCAAACTGAGAGAAAAATTCCTTGTTTCTTGAATCGGATATATCCGCTATTTGATAAAACTCCATGTACTTCCTGATAAGTGGAACTACTTCATCAATGTTATCTCTAGATACTGGCTCTATCACCTGACACCTCGTGACTCGTAAAGGCCCTGAGTTTGCAAGCGTCCGGCGACATCAGGGAGCGAATAGCATGGCCTTGTTAGCATTCTATTCGCTCGGTTTGCCTGAGAATCTATTCTTCACCCATTTCCATCCGTAAATAACAGGCAGAAAGACGAGGAACCACAATTTTTTAGCGAAAATTGCAGCAAGGGCCAAAAACCCCGCCTTGGCTAAAGCTTTACCCGTCGCGAGTTTATAGACCAAGGCTCCGACACCCGCCGCCGCTACCTTATCGCTACCTGGTATATAGTCTGCGTATTGAAAACCCTCTTTATAGCTATAGTTGGCCAGCACAGGTTCAAGTGCGACTTCTGCACTTGAGAATTGTTCTGGTGATCCAATCCACAGTATTTCGGTATAACCTTCACGACCAAGTTTCAGTGCCTTTGCATTGATAAATTCATTTTGATTATCATCGTGGCCCGCTATTGCCCAATAGACCGTATTATTGGTTTTATCTAAATGCGGATCTTGAGCCCAGGCATCAACATAGAGGTTTGGGTAGCCTTCACCTCGTTGTTTATTGGCCTCTCTAGTCCCTTCTTGTATTTCTTCTAGCATCTTTGCCTTGTCGATATTGTCATCCCAATCATCTTGAGTGAGATAGCCGACCTCATTGATCGTATATATGACCTGGGAATCTACTTCTGGCCCTTGCACTCTCAAAATGGCTGCATCTGGACTGTAGCTTCTATGACCCTGCATAATGAACATGTATTCAGCAGCTTCTTGTCCGGTGATAAGGAAATCATTTTCAGTCGTTTTAATAACAGCTTTATTGTCGGCGATTGAATAGTTGTCGGGGGTCTCCTTCCAGTTAAGTGCGCGCAGCTTAGTAATATCGTCATCTTGTGCTGAAACAGCATGAGCAAATACTAAAGACAAAAACACCATTAAAAATTTCATTATCACTCCTTGTCTAATGTAGATTCCGTTCTTCTCGTGATGATAAAGCCGTAACTAACAGCAATACCTTGTTACCTGCGTGCCGGTTGATGGAATTCGATAACGTCGCCATCAGGGTCTCTAATAAAGAAGAATCTTGCACCTTCTAATTGCACTTGGCCAGTAATCGCCATACCCATTGCTTCGATCTTTTGTTCTGCCGAACCGTAATCGGATATTTCCGAACCTACATGAGTGTCACCAGAGAGCTTGATTGAGTTGTCCATAAGCACATTGTTCTTTGGTGCCTCATCTGAAGCATTCAGTATCAAATTGATGTTTACCCCTGACGGATGCTCAAAGATTGCTGCCGGCTCTGGACCTACCGAGCCAGCAAGAAACACGAAGCGGAGCTTTTCGTAGAAGTTTCTAGATATATCCAGGCACCTAACTCTCAAGCCAATATGATGAACGCTTGTTATCTCTTTCATGACGACTCACATATTGCATGAGGGTAGCTAGAGCCAGAGGCCAGGGTACATGTGCAACGTAGCGAAACCCACAGAAAACGACGGCGGCTTAAACGTCTGTGTGTATTCTTGATGACGTCTATTTAGGCTTTTCCTCACGAGAGAGCATTGCCATGTATTTTACAAAACGTCTTTGTCTGGTTTCGGGTTTCTTTGCGCTTGTTAAGCCATAAGCAATAACATAACGGCTCGATTTATTAAGAGTAGCAAAAAAGTGGTGTGCTATCGGTTGATTTTGCAGTGCCGCGATGAAATCCGAGGGCACTTCCATCTTGCTCACCACATAAGCATTTTCCCAGCGACCGTCTGCCTTCGCTGCACGCACATGCACAAGTCCGGGTTCGGTCATCCGGTCTTCCTTTATCAAACGCTCAACATGCTCAGTATTTCTTTTAGACCAGTTGCTTCGTGCTGTTCTTGGAGTTATGCGCTGAAGATATGCCTGGTCATCAAGTGACTTTTTTACGCCGTCTATCCAGCCCCAGCATAGAATCTCTACCACTACATCATTCCAGGTAACACTTTGGATCTCTGTGTTCTTTTTATAGATTTTTATCCACAACTCTTTTTCTGTCGCGTGATTCGTCTTCAGCCATTCACCAAGATCGCTTGGTGTTGCAAATGACTTGATGCTCGATGGGTCTACTTCAGGCATCAGAGTGGGCGATCTACCGCATACCCAATTTTTATGCATCTTTGTGCAACTTCACGAGAGATACCCTTCCATCCGACACTAACCAGGTGGCATATGACGTGCCGACATAGAGGGGAATTGTGTTGAGTTGACTTTGAACCACATGGAACTCGTTGGGATAAGGGTCTAATGATGTAACATACATCGCCGCCGCGTCCTCTTTGGGTTCCCCTAAGTCGATGCAGCCATTAGTGGAAGAAGCAATATTGAGAGTGTCTGCGACGCCGCCATCAATTTTGGTGACGAAATGACGGCCTATAATGACGCTCCTGGAAATACTGTTCGCTGCTACCAGATACAGCAAACTTTCTCCGCCATGCTCAATCGTGTAAGCGGTATAGGAATAATTGGGGCACTCAATAGCTGACAGAGAATTCTCAAGTTCGCGATAGTTATTCAATGCTTCGAGCTCATACTTATCCTTGGACTTGATCTTTTCCAGAAGAAGCTTTGCATGTGCCTCAACCTCTTGAATCTCTTGTTGATAATTGTCTGGCGTGTCTGCCCAGATAAAGTTAGAAAAACAAGCCAATACAGTGAGGGGTAGTATTCGCATGATGTCTCCTGAAGCTAAATGCTGCAAGCGAAGGCGCGCGTGAGCGAGTCCAGCCCGTAGGCCGTTTGTACCTTGTCTTGTTAAGTTGCGCCGGCACATAGGTTTAAGGCATTTGTACAACTACCCAAAGACGTCCATCGTGCCAACGGTTGCCCGATTATCTTTTACCCGACGCTTTAGGAGCCAGCTGCCGTCCAGGCGTACCCATTCGTCAAAGTACTCCCCTAATGTTCTGAAGGTTAGATTGGATTTCTCATCTTTGCCCAAGTGCATATCACTTACATAGGACTGACTTGTCGCTGTATCACCATCGACATATATGACAACGTTACCAATAAGATGCTGTGTTGTGCCACACGCTTCTAGAAACGGTCGAATAAAATTGACTATTTCTCTCTTCCCTACAATCTCACCCTTGCCAAGATTGGCTCTGGCATCATCCGCTAGTAGTTTCTCTAGGGCTTCCCAATCACGTTGATCCATTGCTCGAGCGAACGACATTATCTGTCGGTAGATTTCGCGCTCTGCAAATAATATTTCTAGATTCAATGTACTGAGCTCCATTAAGTCAGCTAACGCTCACGTAAAATAAACATTGTAAGCGCATTACCTTTCACGTACTTGTCGAGTGTTTTGGTCATACAAACAGAATGGGCCAGAGCCCCTTGATCCAAATGTACCCTCATAGCCATATTCAACTTTGATGACAAAAGGAGGCGGTGGCTACTGCGCACTTTCCGCTGGGCTCAATGGGCAATAGTTGTTTAGTTTGCACTCTATATCTCTAAGAATCTCATGGTAGGCCCGATAGAATGCTCTTTGCATGGGTTTGTTCTGCGCATATGCCAGCGCCAATGACCATCGTAACTATCTTGCAGATGCCAAAGTGCACTAATTTCATTTTCGTTTTTGTAAGACCACAATACCATTTTAAGATCATTAACTATGTCGGTTATGTCGGTTATGTCGTCAACGGCATCACCCGTAAGCAGCTCAGACTCAGCGACATTCTCTGTCACATCTTTCGGTGTGTTGTAATAACCCCAATTTGGAAATCTCTCTTCTGCTGCTTTGCGAATAGTCGGATAATCATTTTCAGGAATATCCACTCCATCAAAGCCACCATCGGGATTAACTCCGTGCATTTCCACTGCTAGATAATCAAGAAGGTAAACAACTCTGGACTCATTCCTATCAGCGGAGCCTGTGCCGATTTCAACGATATGTATTAGTTCTTCTATTGCTGACCAGATGTCCATACTCGATTATGTATAACGTCTACCGCGGCGGCGTGGGAACCGCGCAGCGGTTTTTGCGTCCGGCCCCGCAGGGCGTCTTTTCACTGCTTTGTTAGCTGCTTCTAGCACCCGATGTCATTCCCTTCTTTAAACAAGAAGATCGCTTGCTGAATGAATTCCTCAATACGCGTGTTGGAAATAACCTTTGTTTTTGTAAACCGGATACAACCTTTTCCAATATTTAAACCCGCCAGGAGACCCCCGGTAGGGTCAATCTTCTTTGTATTACCACAGTATAAACTCACATACCCTCTTTGAGCGTTCAGGTGGAATAGGACTGAGTTGTTCAACTTGAAACATAGCATCTTGTAGTTAATGGTTTCTTGAATTGCCGAATCCTGCTTCAAAATGATTTCTCTCAATTCCTGCAACTTCTCTTTTCTCCAGTCTAAAGCAAGAGATTCCATATATTCTAATGGGTTACTGGCATCATATAGCATCTGAGGTTTCCCGATTCGTTACAGCCAACGTTGCCGGCACTCGCGAGCGGAACGCATCCTAGTGATCCCAGCGCATAAGGAGTGCGGTGTGACCGGCCTTACTATGTATTCTCTACCCATGCCCTTGTATGCTCGTCAAATAGTTGATCAGTGCCACTGCGAGAGAAGCAGTTTTTATGCGTGCCTTCAATCACGAACCCAAAACTCGTAAATAGACTTATTGCTTTCTCATTATCGGCAGCCACGAGTAGTTCAAGCCGAGAATATCCTTCTACGCAGAGCATACTGAAAACGTTACCAAAGAAATCTCTGCCCAATCCTTTCCCTAGCTCAGTATGCCTGGCTGCCAAAGAGCCGATGTACGCTGAATGTCGGAGACGACGAGCACACTTTATAACTTTGCATGCGGCGACTATCCCCTGATGACTTTCCTCGATCAAAAGTATGCCACCTCAAGCTAATTCCGAAGACAGCTATCTATGTTGTAGCCAAGTGTAGCCATTATGGTTATATCAATCCATGTGTAGGTCTCGTCTGGAGTGGTTTGTAAATCTCGGCGCATTATTATCTCCAGTGATTGTAGTGCGCTAATGCCGCCGGCGCGGGTGAGCGTACAGGCCGTTCTTGTTACATATCAAAGGCATGGAACGCCTTAAGAAATGATTTTCGGTCTTGGTGTAAAAACCTTTTGTGCGCCGAATGATTCATGGGTCTTCGGGGCTCCTCAAACGCAGGCATGACATATCCCCAAGTAGAATTCCTCGCGATGTAGATAACATAGCCAACGTGGCTGCCTTCCCATCGATTCTCAATGATGTGGTCTTCACTTTGGGCATCAATGGTCTTTACTTGAATGCGATGATAATTGGGGCCATCTGAGACTAGGATATCTGTCTTATGGCCGTGGTCTACGACTGGAGAAAAGACCTGCCAGCCATCGTACATAAGCCAACTGACAAGACCATTCTCATAGCTCATGTTTTTGAGCGTTTGATGGGTTCCTTCCGGTGTCTTTGTCTTCCTTATCGGCAAAGCTTATACCTCGAATACTAAAATGTGACGTCCGCGTGCTTGATAATAAGTGCGGTCCTAGAGGAAATATCCATGCCACCAGGGTCTTTCATCTAAGTATCCATTTATAGTTTTGATCGCTCCATAACACCTATCTTTTTCTTCCGGAAAATCGAATCCAAGAGCAATCAAATTTATCTTAGCTCTTACCAGTCTTCCTTCTCTTAAAGAATTTATGGCTATGATCCCTCGATCAGATTTTCTATTGAGATGCCCTACGAATTCTAGAGCATTATTTCGAGCCTCAGAATAACCGTAGCCCAAAAATAAATTGTGTAATAATGGCCAGAACAACAAAAATCCAATAGCTGTTAAAGTATGTCCATTATAGAAAAAGACGCCAGAAGCAATAGGCATTGCCAATGATATTTGACATCGAAATCCATGCGGGCTTGTGCCTCTTGCGTACATTCTCCACCTAACGCCCAGCTTTGGGGCGGGCTACGCAGTAGGCCGTCCCAGCAGGCGTGGCCTGCGCCAACAGCGTCTTGTTATGGCTCTTTGACCACCGCATTCCGATTACGCTCATTCGCTTAACGACTCTAGCTCAGAGGGACGATTCAGTAGTTTCAGAGCCGCATCCAGTTCATAGACCTCTTTGGGGAAATCGTTCCCACCGATAGAAGGGAATGTGACTGAAACATCTGGATTTTTCCACAGCGAAATAACGTAGTGCGTATATCCTGGGCCACTTTTCCCCTCGTTGGTGGGAGATGTATTCGATATGATATCTATTACCATGCGAAGTATCGATTTGTAGGTTTCTTCAGAATAATTGGTTTCGAAATGATGGTTTTTTGCCTCCTCGTGAAACGCATCCCAATCCAGCTCACCGTCTTTAGAGGGAGGAAAAGGTATATCACCAAGCCAAACTGCTTCCCCGGACGGGTAGAAGGTGACCGTATAATTATCATGGCTCATTATCGTGATTTTGGGTTGAGTCGCATAGGAGATTGTTAATTCTTGCGCAGTAGAGTTGATCGAAAGGGTTAGAAAAAGACCCAGACCAAAACGAATAAGTCTACTAGTTGGCATATCCTCTTCCTCCGTAACGCGCTTATGGCAGGGGTATGCCCTGAATCAAGTCTCTGCTTTGATTCGATAACGCAATTCGATTTTCACCATAACGCACTGGCGCGGCTTGTTAGGCGGTCTCTGGTGCATACTTTGATAAGCCTCTGTTCCAAGTGCTTCGACTGAAGAAACAGATACATGAGACCCAGAATACAGGAAGCAACAATACCAGCATTGAGCTCACCACACTGTGTGCTCGCATCTTGCCTTCTGGAACCTGCATGCTAAAGCCGACTATTAGTGCAAGTATCGTAGGGTAAACGAGCAATGTACCTACAACCTTCCAAGCTATATCCGATATTGGAATCTGATGACCTCTTTTGAACATCTGAATTCTGGCTCTGTCCATGGGTAGAAAAAGCGTTAGGAATAGAATTAGTAAGGTAAGGGGCTTGTAGATCCACCATAGTGACACAGCTAGAAGAATTAGTCCTAGCATCCATCGAATGTAGATTCTTGTATATTCGAAGTAACTCATGTGAACGCCTAACGCTTGAGTTCAGAGGCGTTTGAGGCGATGACTTTTTTTGCGATAGCAAAAAATGGCAGCGAGTCAAACGTCCTTTGCAACGAATTGTTAGGCGACACGTTGCTTGAAACTTCCAGTTTTGTGTAGAAGAAACAGCACGATAGATAACTCTACTAGCTCAATAAGAATATATTCTACTTGTGTCTGCGTCATGCTTTCAGTAATGAAAGAGCCAACGATTCTAAACACTATAAAACAAAGCAAGATGACGCTTGCGAGAATTAATGACGGCCCTGGAGATTTGAGGACTACGGCTAGCAAGGACATCGCTGCCCCAATACCCACCATTAAGCTTGAATAAATTAGTATGAAAGCGACTTTGCCGTCGGTGCCAGTTGCGGCAAGCCCGATGCGATCAAGTTTTGCATCAATATTGAGAGCTGCATTGATGCCTGAGAACACGAAATAAATGCTTAGCAAAGCGCATACTATTTTTGAGATGGTTTGGAAATTCATATGGTGTGTCTGTGTTGCCTAACGAGACTGTAGAAAAACAGTTTTGATACTACGCTTCTTCATGATCTATTTCCCTCCAATCTCACTGCTCAGATTTCCACCAAACTCTTTAACATAATCACCCATAGTGCGCCGTACTGGCGACAGGGTGTGGATATCCCTGTGTATTCACGTCACTGCGCCATATCGCATCAGCTTCTCTATGTTATGCACTAAACAGTATAGGCGCCATTGGCCCTGCACTTTTTTCTTGCTGCGAAGCGTGAAGCGATTGAGCCGTTTATTCGTACCAATATTTGCAAACACCGGTTCCACCACCGACATGCGATGACTGTAATGGTGTTTACCGATAGCGCTATCCACCCTGCGCATCATCCACTCGGTGGCCGATCGTCCCGTCGATACCGTAAACGAAACCTGGCGACCGTGCCCCTCGCGTGTGTCTGCAGACGACGGGTTGCGCATACATTGGTGCTTACGCTCACAGTGTCGACAATCTGTCAGCCTGCCCTCGAAGGCAACCTTGGACCTGCCGACTCCGTGGGTGGCTTCATTCTTTAGCCACATCGGATTGCCGGCCGGACAGACGCACGTTTTGTTGCGCGCATCGAACGCGAACTCACTGGCTGGGATCACGGGCTGAATGCCCTTCACCTTATCCTGATGGCGTTTGCCATGCTTGGTCTTCTGGTGCTTGAACTTTGGGTCGCGTGACCGAAACTGTTTATCCGGAATATAGGCGTTAATGCCCGTGTCTTTCAGAAACGCATTATTGTCTTCGTTGGAGTAGCCCGTGTCAGCGGTGACGACAATACCATCGGCGAACACGTCTTCACTGATACCGGTGCGTTGGTAGCGTGATTTAACAGCAGCCAGAACAGGCTCGAGGGTATGGTATTCCTGCCCTTCACCGAAGGCCTGTGCGTCCACGATGACCTGATGCTTTTTGTCCACGGTGGCAATACCGTTATAACCTTGGATCGTGCCCTTGCTGGTCGTCATCTTGGCCGACTCGTTGTCGGTGATATTGCTTTTGACTTCTTTTGGCCGCTTACCCTGCCCCATCCGTGGGGCTGCTGTCTTTAGGAATTGGTCTATCTTTTCAAAGTGCTTATCGAGTGAGGCCAGGTTCTGTTCCAGGCGTTCCTTGCGCTCGCGTTCCCGCGGTTTACGTTTATCGAGGTGCTTGTGTTCTTTCATGCAGTGGCGAATGCGCTTACGAATTTTGTCGCGCTTCTTTGCCAATTCATTCAATGTACCGGAGTGCTCTTTAGCTGCATTGGAAGACATTTTACAGCGGGGCGGCCATCCGCCGTCGATGGCGAGCAGTTCATACCCAAGCAAGCCCTCTTGATCACAGACCAATAGGACTTGCTCGAACACGGATTCGATCGCATCGGGATAGGCACTGATAAAGTTTGCAATACTGGTCCAGTGCGGCACGCTATCGCAGGACAGCGCCTTGAAGATAATGTTGTGTTCGCACTGCCACTGAATTTCGCGACTGGACTGAATACCCTTTGAGTAGGCGAACAGGACGATCTTAAGCAGGATGGCAGTGTCATAGGCAGTGCGACCGCCACCGTCGTTCTTGTATTTCTCGTAAAAGGCCGAAAGGTCGATGCGGTTGTCGATGAGGTGGTGAAGCGTGAGCGCGAAGCGATCCAGCTCTAACTGATCCAGGAAATTGAGGGCGACCATCGCGGATTGATCGTAGCTATACGGCTTAAAATATGGCATGTTCCCACTCCGTTAGTGATGCCGTATTTTATCAGAAATATACTGTGTTTTAAGTGTTTTTCTACAACCTCAACGCTTTAAGCAGCGGACCAAAAACGCAGTTTTTGTGTCCGACTGCCTTAATTTGTTAAGTGATTACTAGCTACTTTGTTTGGATATGAGCTCATAAGCTGGCTTGTCTGTTTCTATGGCATACCCAAAAAGAATATTTGATGAAATAACAGGAGTAGCCTTAACAATACCAATTTTATGAGCTGCTAACTCACGCTTTATCAATTCATAGCTGGTATTAATCTCCTGCATATTTGGACTCATCGAACTTGTTCCAAACATAACAATAACCCTACCATCACTCGTTCCAGCCACCTTCATTTTTACACCAGAGATAGATATTTTTTTGGTAGGGCCTGATAAGCCAGAACAATCCTGAGACAGTTTGTGAGGGCTACTACAAGTCATGCCAACTGCAGAAATAGAATCATTATTCAGTGAGTCTGGGACCAGAACAGGTGGGTTTGAAACACAAGCAGTTAGTAGTACGGCAGCAAATAGTAGTGACGTATTTTTGATCATTTTTCTTCCTTATTGTTTAAAGTAAATAGTGCAGAAATGGCTTCATCAACTACTTCTGCGGGATTTTTTCTAATTAGGGAGGTTCTATGTGAATATGCTGAGGCTAGCAGTAGGCTGGACTCTTTCTCATAAAAACGGATATCCACATTCAGCAAATACCACGTCACATCCCACTGCCATTGACCTCCATAAACAATTTTCACATCATAATCTTTAGAAGTATCTGACGACTCAATAAAAACCTTCAAACCTTTCTTCTTTAGTTGACGTAAAATTATTTCACCTAGCCCCCTCTCATCAGCCTTATTCTTCTCAATTTTGTAAACTAAATTACGATCAATAGACTCCCCTGGAACAACATAGCCTCCAATAGCGCTTGAACAACCTACTATGGATAAGAGTAAGGCGGCAATAATAAATATTTTGTATTTCACTAAAATCTTTAATCTGATGGATATGTATTTATTTGCACTTAACGCCTAGCTTTGGGGCGGACTACGCAGTAGGCCGTCCCAGCAGGCGTAGCCTGCGTCAACAGCGTCTTGTTATACGACATTTGCTCAAGCCTTCTCTCCACTTTTTTGCAAGTAAAAATATACTGGCGCGCATTTGGATCTCACTTTACGACTGAAAGATCTGAACATAGAGACCCGATAGGATCGGCTTTCTCTCGTAATACGTCTTTTGAATATTGAGCGACTAATCTTGCCGAAATTCTCTTACACCAGCTTGGACTTTTAAGCTCATTTTTATAGTCGAATGCCTCCGTATCCTCGACGACAATTTCAGCATTTAGATCGAACGCGAGTGACCGGGCTAAGGCGCCTATAATTTCAAAAAGCTCGCTCTCTTTTCCAGACGACATAATTCCATCCATGTTGTTCAACATTGCCACACCCGTTGCTTCGGTTCGAATGAGACTGGCTACCGCGTAAGCCAAGAAGTACTTTGTAAGATTATAGTAGGCAAAGTTTTTGTCATCGATTGCGTCGAGGGCAGCCTCAATAGAATTGAAGCACTTCCAATATCCTAATATTCTCGCGCCAGTTACATTGGGCCTGCCGAAAATATCTGAGTGAAGGTCATCCATCACTTTGTATTTCTGGTGGCAGCTCCACGGCTGCGCTAGGTCCATTGCAAGTAAGATCAAACCCGCGGATTCGTTTTTCAGGACTATTTGGCCCTTATTGGTCTCGCCCTGCTTGATCTCATATGCGACGGCGCCTTTGCTAGTGGCACTAACTTCTTGCTTTAGCCGTTGCTGAATGTTGTGGTTGGATTTCAAGTCACGCGCCTTGATCGCATTTTGGTTATTGCTGTTCGTAGTAATTCGCTGGGAAAGCGCTGAATCACCTTTCGTCTCTATAAGCTTCACCAGAATTTTGAGGTCATCTGTAATCTTGGATTTCTCGGCCAGCAACGAGGTTAGGCTTTGTGCGCCATTGACCACAACGTAATCCTCGACTTCGATTCGTTCGTCAGTATCAGAAACAATTTCCCGACATAGCACGTTGATTCCATTGTGGTACAAAGGGAAATTTTTGTGTTCATCCTTTTCCTTTATGCTCAGTCTTAGCCCTTTGTTAACCTTTGTATTCCCGAGGGCCAATCGAACGTTCTGCTCAAACAAGCTACCATCCGCAATCCCCTCCATCTTAAGAAGGTTGAGAGCTGGCGCTAGAAATAATCGGGCAGCCGCTCCGCCAGCATCATACTCTATGACATCCGAGTCAGAGACGTCGAAGTAGTAGCTGCCCTTGATGCCACCATCGACATCAAGGTCGACGTAATCATTGGCTATGGCTTCAGCGTCAAAGACCTCGATATTGGCCAGTTTGGCTAGAATTGTCTTTGCGTCCGCGTTTGCTCTTGCATTACTTATGAAGGTCCCAATCACGTCATAGCCGCTGTCTACCTTTGACGCAAGACGCGTTCTTGAGATGGCCTGCTTCAGTTTCTCGTTTTTTGTCTCAGAATAAACTTGGTCAATCTTAGCTTTGCTATCGAACTGCTGGAGAGTCCCATAGAACTCCTTAATCTCTGTGTCGCCAAATTCAGCGCCATCCTTAGTCTTGGTTTTCGCTTGTATGATATAGACGGTCTCAGACGCATCATCGACATAGATCGCGTCTACACCTTTGTCGTGCTTCGCATCGACGCAAGCATCATCCGAATCAATCTCTTCCAACCGATAGATATTCTCAAGAAACCATCTGATAAATTGGCCAGAGAAATTGGGCGCTCGCTTCACGTACGCTTTCAGCTCATTATTCGAGAGTGCGTTATGATTCAGATCTTCGACTTTCATGAACTTTCTTCCCTCGGATAATGATTTGGGTCTGATGTGAAATCAATGCCCGTAGCAACGAAATTATTTCGCCTCATTTTGATGCGCGCCCTTGCAGCCTTGACTTGTTATGTGCCTTCCGTAGCACCGCTCGCCTCCCCGTTAGTTTCGGGATTTTCTGGCAGTGATGTTGGCTTGGACGATATTTGATCCTGGCCAAAATAGTACCCGATAACTAAAGTGACTATTGGCGGGATTATGCTTTGTGCCGCACCAAATATCTCCTTGCCAGGTCCACTTGTTGTATCTGAGATATAATATAGACCTGCGCAAAATATGAAGACGATTCCCAAGCCGCTTAAGATCACTGCAGCGAAATACAATCTTCGAGTCTCGAAATCTTTTCCTGTGGCTAAATGCTTACTGCTTGCCGCAAACATAAGACCACCAAGTAGCACGAATACTAAAACTGTAAAAATGGGTAAGGCCGCAGGGCTCATTTCAGAAATCTCCATATTGTTTATCGGTTCATTTGCCTTCGGCGCCCGTTAGGGCCACATAACGCTTCGAGCTGGGGCGCCGGTCACGGCGTCCCGCGCCGAAGGCGCCTTGCAGCCTCGACTTGTTATGCGTCATGGTGGCCTTCCCAAAGATGAGAGGAACACTCTGAACCATCCACTCCGCGCTCGCCGAAACCCAACTCATATGGGTATCGAGTTTCAATTAGTGCAAGTTCGAGTCGAAATAGGACAGCCTTTCCTTTGTCTATATCTCCCAATATCAGCCCTTTCGCAATTAGGTAATCTGAATCGGTAAAGCTCATCTCCCACTCCAAACTATCATCCCTGGTAACTCGAAGGTACGATCTCCCATTCCCCTCAGATTCTGATACTTCGAACTCTGGAGCCTGCCCGGGAAGGAGCGAACCAAGACTTTCAAGGGCATCTGGCGCGTAAATCTTGATATAAAAATCGCGGTGCATATTAGGTTGACGCATAACAGTTATGTATATGTTGTAGCCAAATATAGCCATTCTGTCTACATCTAGCCATGTGTAGGTATATGTAGCCACAGGTGACTACTAGCCATGTCCATA
Source organism: Halioglobus japonicus (assembly GCA_902705825.1). Classification (GTDB taxonomy): domain Bacteria; phylum Pseudomonadota; class Gammaproteobacteria; order Pseudomonadales; family Halieaceae; genus Marimicrobium. Next base: position 48,275 of record CACSIL010000053.1, read on the forward strand.
TCTGTACATTAGTCATCAAATATCTCCATATCGGCACACTTCTCTGCCAGTCCCTCAACTACCCTGTTGTGTACGCCCAGGGCAACAGGAGTGCACTGCGTTCAGTGAGATATCGGGATGGGATTGCTCGCGTTCGACGGCGACGGGGTTGTCGCCGCAGTGTTTCTGAAACTGCCGGCTGCCTGGCATTATTGTTCGTACGACTTCCATGTTGGTTCTCCAGTCCTTCCATTTTGGCAGGTTGGGGGAACAGGCTTACCTTATTCCCACCAGGGATAAAACTCGGGCATATCGGTAGATGTGCGGTCCTCAAACACCGGTGCGCGTTTCTCCAGAAATGACTGCACGCCTTCCTTGCCGCTGTTGCGGCTGGCGTAATAGATCGCCAGTGAATCTACCTTGTGCGCTTCTATTGGGTGATCTTGCGCTGAGCAGCGGTACATCATCTGTCGCGTCATGGCGATGGCCACCGGGCTGTGCTGTGCGATGCGTCGGGCAATTTTGTAGGCCTCTTCCAGCAGTTCATCTGCGGGTACCACTGCGGATACGAAGCGCCCTGCAAGCGCTTGTTCGGCCTTGAGTATTTCTGCGCTGTACACCCATTCCAGTGCCTGTGAGATACCAACTATGCGCGGCAGGAACCAGCTGGAACAAGCTTCGGGTGTTATCCCTATTTTGTTGAACACGAAGCCGATGCGGGCGTGTTCGGAAGCCAGGCGTATATCCATCGCGCAGGTCATGGTGGCGCCGATGCCGACAGCCGCGCCGTTGATGGCGGCGATCACCGGTTTGTTGCAGTCGTAAATTGCCAGTGTTACGCGGCCACCTGTGTCGCGCACACCTTCGATGATCTCCGGGTCGTCGAGGCGGTTTTCCATGTCATCCATGGTCGGGCTCAGTGATTCGTTCAGGCCGAACACGTTGCCGCCGACAGAAAGATCCATGCCGGCACAGAATGCGCGGCCTTCCCCGGTTACCACTACCGCGCGTACGTCGTCGTCATTGCTGGCGCGGTTGAACGCATCGATCAACTCACCGGCCATCTCTACCGTGAACGAATTGAGGTGGTCGGGGCGGTTTAGTGTCAGCGTCAGAATATTCTCAGCGACTTCGTAGCGCAGTGTGTTGTAGTTCATGGTGGTCTCCTGTTGTCGATGGTTTGTTGCAGCTTATGAATAGTGGCCCATCATGCAATTGCGTATAGTGGCTGCGCAGCAGTCATAAAATACCAGTGCTGGCACATTGCCGCAGTATTCATAATAAAGACGGACAGCCTATGAGCATACCCACACCAGCGCAAGCTTCCGATAACACCATCAGTCCTCGCGTTGCAGGGTACGGCCTGTTCATGCTCACGCTGGTGTATGCGTTTAATTTTGTCGATCGGCAAATCCTCGTCATTTTGCAGGAGCCGATAAAAGTGGAGATGGGGCTGAGCGATGCACAGCTCGGCCTGCTCAGCGGCTTCTCTTTTGCGCTGGTGTATATCACTGCCGGTATCCCGATAGCGTACTGGGCCGATAGAAGTAACCGCCGCAATATTATCGCTGGCGCGCTTACGGTCTGGAGTGGCATGACGGCGCTCTCCGGGCTTGCGCAAAACTACAGCCAGTTATTGCTCGCGCGCATTGGTGTGGGTATCGGTGAGGCGGGTGGCAGTCCTCCCGCGCACTCCATGATCAGTGATTACTACCCGCCCGCGAAGCGCGGTACGGCGCTGGCCATCTACTCCACAGGTGTTCATGTGGGCGTGCTGTTGGGGTTTGTGCTGGGCGGCTTGCTCGCCCAGGCGTACGGCTGGCGTATTGCCTTTATGGGTGTAGGTATCCCCGGTATTTTACTGGCGATCATTCTGGTGCTCACTGTTCGAGAGCCACCACGGGGGCGCTGGGAGTCGGCTGAGCAAGCGGCTTACAAGCCCGATCTAAAAGAGACGCTGGCAACGCTCTCTTCCTATCGCTCGTTCCGGTATCTCGCCATCGCGGGTGGTCTCACGGCATTTGTGGGTTATGGCACCGGCAATTTTGCGCCTTCTTTTATGGTGCGAAACCACGGGCTGGAGGTTGGCGAGGTCGGTATCATCCTGGCCATTTTTGGCGGCGGTGGCGGCATGCTCGGCACTTTTCTGGGTGGGTTTCTGGCGGACAAGCTGGGTGTGAAAGACAAGCGCTGGTATCTGTGGTTGCCCGCTATCGCCGGTGCGCTGGCGTTACCTCTGGGTTTCCCTTATTTACTGTCGAGTGACACGACGGTGGTGATCGGGTTTTTGTTTGTGGTCACGATTATGATCAACACGTATCTCGGGCCTTTGCTGGCCATCTCCCATACGCTGGTGCCGCCAGCGATGCGCTCGCTTACTTCGGCTGTATTGTTCTTTGTGTTGAATATTATCGGCCTCGGTCTGGGGCCTTTAACTACCGGGCTGTTGAGTGATTTTTATGTGCCGTATTTCGGCCAGGAAAGCCTGCGTTATGCGATGTTAACCACCGCTGTGATCGGCTCTCCGGCGGTGTTGTTGTTCTTTCTGGCGGCGCGACATTTGCCGGAAGATCTGGCAAAAAGTGTCGTGAACAACGCGCGGCACTAGTTCGGCGCTGGCGCGCTCTCGTTACTGCTGCGCGGTTCTATCAGTGCTTCTGTTCCGAGAGTTTCTTTGCCACCCAGTACCACACCGCCGCGTTAAGGTTCAGGCCGATATGGCTGCCCAATACTTCAACATTGTGTACGTGCGGGTGGTTACCTGTTTGCAGGGACGTGCGCCAGTTCACCACACCGTCGGCCCGGGTGTAGATAGCGGTGGTTGGTACGGGCGGTGGGATCGCAAGGCTGTCGTCGGTGCGGCGCTCATCGGGCTGCGGGTTCAGGCGCTGGTACAAGCGATTGGCGTGCGAGGCATTTTCCCTGCCCTGGCCAAACGGGCTGCCTAGCGTAATCACCTGAGCGATTCGGTCCGGCTCGCCCCGTGCCATTTCTCGCGCATAGATGCCGCCCAGTGAGTGGCCAATCAGGGTGACTTTACCGTTGCCTGCCTCAATCAGTGGGTCCATTGCCTCGCGCAACTTGTCCTCATCGAAGCTCTGTGTTCCCAGGTTGCGGCCCTGTCCCCAACCGGATGCTGTGTATCCCAGGCGGCGCAGGAAACGGATGAGTGGGCCATTGCCGCGGTCGTCGCCCAGAAAGCCGGGAATCACCATCACGCTTTGCTGGCGCTTCGTGGGTTTCAGGCGGCACAACAGCGGCGCTGCCATCTGGAGTACGGCGACATCCGCCAGTGCTCTTGGCCCATCGCTCAGCGCCAACAGTAGATTGGGCGGTTGCATGCTCATGCCGCGCTCCTGGCTTTGCGCGGTTTGCTTTTCTTGGCAGGCGCGCGCTTTTTCTTTTTGGCGGGTTGCTCGGCTGCTGATTTTGCGTTGGCCGCAGCCAGCAGTTCGTCAAAGCTCGCTTGCAGGCACTCTTTGTAGAATGCGGGGTCTGGCATCATCACGCGGCAACTGGTGGCGCTGATCACAAACTGGCCGCAGTAGCTGCTGATTACGTGGAACAAACCCAGCCCATCCTGCACTGGCCCGGTGCCGTAATTGGCCACCATTTTGGCGCCGGTGTTGTACAGCGGAATGGGGGGGCCGGGCACGTTGGTGATCACGCAGTTGAATTGTGGGCTCATGCGGTTCATCAACCCCCAGCGGCTGGCCAGCCGTGCGGCTTGCGCTGTCAGGGTGGCGGGAATGAACTGGGAGTAGTCTGTCATGGTCTTGGCGCCGATGGCGTTGGTCAACTCCTTGGCCTTGCTGCTGCTCTCGTGCACTGCCTGCAGGCGCTCCAGTGGGTCGGCCACATCGCTGCGTACCTGCACTGTCATGGTGGAGACGATGTTGCCGCCGGTTTTGTCCTTGTCTGAACGCACGTTTACCGGTGCCATCGCCGCCAGAGATTCTGCCGGCAATTCGTTGTGTGCTTCCAGATATTTGCGCAGCGCACCGCCGACAATTGTGATGGCAGCATCGTTTACCGTCGCGCCGGGAATCGAGTTCTTGATGGCCTTTACGTCATCCAGCGGTACATTGATGGCATCAAATACACGGTGCGGGGAGACAGTTCCGTTAAAGCGGGTACGCGGAATATTTTTGATCCGGCTCAGCTGGCCTTTGGACAGGCCGGCCACAACTTTGGCCAGGCCCGGCACGGTATTTCTGGCGACACTCACAAAGTGGAAGGGTTTGCGGATAGTGTTGAGCTGCGATCGGATGACCATTTCAATCCCGGACGGCTCGCTGTCGACACTCACCGTGGCCGCAGTGTGTGCGCGCTTGTAATCCGGCGACAGGTCGTGGGTTGCCGCCGTCAATTCCATGCCGGAGGTGCCGTCGATGGCCGCGTGGTGGGTCTTGGAGAACATCGCGAAGCTGCCTTTGGGTACGCCCTCGACATTGTCCAGCCCTTCAATAATGTACAGCTCCCACAGTGGGCGGGCGCGGTCCAGCATGCGCGCGTGCAGCCGTGAGATCACAATGCATAGCTGGCGCCAGTCACCGGGTTTGGGCAGCGCGATATGCCGGATATGGAACTCCGGGTCGTAGGCGCCGTCGGTTACCCAGTAGGGATGGTCCAGGTTCATCGGCACATTCACCAACTTCTGCGTCATCACAGGCAGGCCCATCAAGCGGTTGTTGGTGTTCTCGATGATGTCTTTAAACCGCACCTTGCCGCCGGGCGCAGTGGATTGGTCATATATGGACAAGCCCGAAATATGCATCGGGGCGTTGGCGGTTTCCAGATACAGGAAGGAGGCATCAAGCCCGGTGAGTTGCTTCATTTTTATAGGTCCCTGAATAGAGTTTAGGTAAGCAAATAGTCAGTCAATGCAGGCTGACCCATGTCTCTTCCTCCGTCAAGTGTTTACCGCTGAGCTCTGCTGCGATAAGGCGGGCCATTGCCGGGGCGCCAAAGGGCTACATATCTAGGCTAAATGTGTGTGATTGCGATTTTCACCGCGAGACATGTTAGCCTTGAAACTGCGATTCATTAGCGGAGCACCAGATCATGAATTATACAGCTATAGCCCTGTTGGCGTTGTTCTCATTGGTGGCTTGTACCACCACTGACGAAATAATCATCGACCAGAAAGGCGTAAACATGACGACTTACCAGCAGGATCTGGCCGAGTGTAAAAGCTATGCAGAGTCCGTGAAAACCGGCGAGAAAACGGCCGTGGGCGCCGCATCAGGGGCGGTGGTAGGCGGCCTGATAGGCGCAATTACCGGCGGTGGCTCAGGCGCAGCCAAGGGCGCCGGCGTCGGTGCAGTAGGCGGTGGTGCCAAGGGTGCCAGCCAGGGCGTTGAGACCGAAGTTCAGGTGGTGAAAACCTGCTTGCGCGGCAGGGGCTACCGCGTACTGAACTAGCGCCGGGGCATTTTTAGGCGCAAATTTGTTCCGCTGCCCGTTTTCTTCCCGGCAGGCAATTGTGTTATGTTTTGGCCCAGACAATGCCAATTGTTGTCTGCATAACAATACCAACCAGCCGGGGCCCGCTATGACACTACCTTCACTACGTACGAAAAAAGTGCATTTGGATGGTCGAATCCACCCGGATTTTGCCCCGGTGGAAGCCACGCTGCGCAACTTGCTGCGCAATTATCGTGGCGGTGCGGCGGTGAGTGTCTACCACCGCGGGGAATGCGTGGTGGATTTATGGGGTGGTGCCAAGGACGATACTGGCGCGCTGTGGTGTCGCGATACCATGGCGCCGAGTTTTTCCACGACCAAGGGTGTGGCTGCCACGTTACTGCATATTTACGCTGATCGCGGGCTCATCGATTACGATGCCCGGGTCTCGGAGTACTGGCCGGAGTTTGGCCAGGCGGGCAAAGAAGATATCACGGTGCGGCATGTGCTGGCGCATCAATCCGGCTTGTACCACATTCGTCAGATGATTGATCACGTAGACCGAATGCTGGACTGGAAGTATATGATCCGCGCGATCGAGCAGGCCAAGCCCGCACACGCCCCCGGGGCCCGCACGGGCTATCACGGTTTGACCTTCGGCTTTCTGGTGGGTGAGATTATCCAGCGCGTTACCGGCAAGAAATTTTCAGATCTGGTGCAAAAAGAGATAGCCCGGCCGCTGAAACTGGATGGTTTGTACATCGGCACACCGGAGCGGGAGATACCCCGAGCGGCGCAGCTGATCTTCCCCGACTCCACCCGGCGGCTGGCGCAGACTTCGCTGGGCAGCAAAATTGAAATTGGTGCCAGTCGCATCAGCGGCCTGCTGCAGCGGGTGGGCGTGGATTCCGATCTATCCAGCATCTTTGATGCGCTTGCGCCACACGGTGTGAGCGATTTTGATTTTGGCTCTCCGGAGTCACTGCGCGTTGCGATTCCGGCAGCCAATGGCCTGTTTACCGCGCGCTCGCTGGCGAAACTCTACGCTCTACTGGCGAATGATGGGGAGCTGGACGGGGTGCGCCTGCTGTCGCAGCAGAGTATGGCGCGTGCTACTACCTTGCAAAAGCCGACCGGCAAGCTCTCGGTAATCCCCTTCGATATGCGCTGGCGTCTCGGCTACCACGGTGTTGCCACTACACGCGGCTTTCCGCGCGCGGCCTTCGGCCACTTTGGCTTCGGCGGCTCCGGTGCCTGGGCCGACCCGAAGCGCGGTCTGTCTGTCGCTCTGATCGTTAACAGCGGCCTGGGTTCACCCTTTGGTGATCTGCGCACCGCGAGAATTGGCGGTGCCGCCCTGAGCTGTGCCAATGCGCGATTGAAGCCGGCTGGCCTGCTGAAAGAACCAATGGCTATCGGGGTATCCTGACAGGCGGGTACTGAATTGCGCCGCAATTGTTACACAAAATCGCGGTTGTGACGGAGTTCGCCAGAATCGTATACTGGTCTCTTTACGAAGTAGTAAACCGATGGCCAGTAAATCCTATCTGAACACCGCCGTTCTGGATGCCATTGATCCTGCACAGTTTCAGGCACAGAAGCCTTTTCCGTGGACTAATCCGCAGGGCTTCATTGTTCCCGAGCGCTATCCCAAGTTATTGCAAAGTCAGCCGGATCTGGCGCGTTTCAAAGCGTTTTTTGGCAAGCAGCGCAAGCATGGCCAGTCGAGCCACGACCGTTACATTCTGGATTATGAGCGCGGTATGGAGCTGGCACCGGCGTGGCGCGATTTTGTCGAGGAGTTGTGCAGCGACAGTTACCGCGCCTTTATCTGCCGGCTGTTGAACGTGTCTGATGTGCGGTTTCGCTTCCACTGGCATTACACACCCAACGGCGGAGAAGTCGGCCCGCACTGCGATTCAAAAGGCAAAATCGGCTCGCAGATTTTTTACCTGAACACCGAGGACGACTGGGATTGGAGCTGGGGCGGCGAGACCGTAATCCTCGATGACAACGGGCGTTTCTCCTCAGACACTGCCCCAGCCTTTGAAGATTTTGATGCCGAATACCCGGCGCAGACGAAAGACAATCGCAGTATTCTGTTTGGGCGCCGTGGTAACTCCTGGCACGGGGTGCGGCGTATCAACTGCCCGGAGAACTACTACCGCAAGGTGTTTATTGTGGTGTTTGAAGAATACCGGCCACTGCGCATGCTGGTGAAAAAAACCCGGCGCTTGTTCACGGGGTCGCCCCTGGTGACAGAGAAAGAGCGCCTGATGTACTGAACCAGGCGCCGCCGGGTGATGTGTTGGCCTAGCGCCGCTGTGCAGAGGTGGCGATTTCCTGATAGAGCGCAGCGTAGCGGTCCAGGCTGTGTTTTTGATCCACGTTGTCCTCCACGTAACGCTGTCCGCGCTCGCCGTAGTAACTCCGAATCGTATTGCTTTTCAACATACCGGTGAGCGCGGCGGCAATGGCCTCGGGTTCGCGATCCACCAGTTGATAGTGCTCGCCGGCCTGGCCGATTCCCGCAGAAATGCCGAGGAAGGGGGTGACCACGCACGGCAGCCCGGTTGCCATCGCTTCCAGCACGGAGTTCGGAGTGCCCTCGCGGCTTGAGGCGAGGATGGAGACATCGGCAGCGCGCAAATAATTCTCGACATCGTCGACAATCCCGGTGAAGTGCACCTGATCGGCAGCTCCGGAACCCGCCACGAGTTCTTCGATCCCGGTACCGAATTGCTGCAGTTTGGGGTCGTGGGTGTCGGCGCGTGGCCCGACGAACATCACATGGGTGTCCGGTAACTGCGGCAGGATTCGGCGCCAAGCCTGCAGGACCAGGTCCGAGCCCTTGCGCGGCATGACGGCTCCCACCGCAACAATGACTTTATGTCCGGCGGGAATGCCAAATTTTTCGCGCAGCGCCGCGCTGGCCTGAACTTCAGCGTCGGTCCGGGCGGGGTGGAAGCGCTGCAAGTTCACCCCATTGGGGATGTACTCGATGCGAGTGGTGACGCCGATACTGCGCAGAAACCCTTCAATCGCTTCACTGTTGGTGACCAAAGCATCGAAGGCGTTGTACACCCGCTGATAACCGCGTTGGCGCAGTATCCGTTTGAGCGGTTTGCGCTGCCAGGTGGGGAACTGGGACACCGAATACATGGTGGCAACACCGCTTTCCTTCAATTTGCGCAGCCAGGGCAGTGCCTGCGGACGCATATTGGTCAGCAGCTGGGCGACAACGGGGCCTTGTGTTGGACGCTGGCAAACTTCCAGCAGGGCATCGTAGTAGATCTGAGTCCGCGCGCGATTTTTGCTGTCGGGCAGGCGTATACGCTCCAGGGGAGCGCCATCCAGAGTGGTCCTGGGCAGCCAGGTTCCCGGCGCCGCGTCATACCAGCTCTTGTCGGAATCGGATTCACTGCGTTCGCGAATCTGTGGTGTACCCGTCATCACGTTTACATCCAGATTGCGATCAAGCAGGCCGGGAATGTAGCTGCGGTAGCGGTTCTGGGCACCACCATAGGTGGGGTAAAAGTGAGGCGACGTCAGCCAAAGCCTCGTTGGCTTGTGTGGTGTGGGCGAGATGTGACGTTCTCCCTGTAAACTAGCTCGGATGTGATTGAAAGTTCGGGCATTCTATCTGAATGCTGAGTTGTGGAACACTCCAACTGTTCGCGCGCCTGCTGGCACAGGGTGTGCAGGTGGCGAGCTGGACAGTTGGTCCAGCTGACATATAATGGCCACGCAAATCCATGCGTATCAGAGGGCATCCCGTGCGCAGAGGATCTTTACACGGAAATTCGTAATATGTCGCTTGAGACAGCACAAACCGGGCCGCATTCGGTGGCCCCGCATCAGGGCAGTGCGCGACGCGTCGCATTCCTGTTGGACAATCTCAATGGGGGCGGAGCCGAGCGGGTAGTGCTGGCTATGGCCTCCGGTTTTGCAGCACTTGGCTATGATGTTGATCTGCTGGTCTGTGAGTTTCAGGGCGAGCTCTGTGGCAGTGTGCCGCCCGGGGTAAACCTGATCGTGCTGAAGCCGGTCGGGAAACTGGCGGGTCTTAGCACTGCTGTGCGACGAGCCGGTTGGCAGGGGTTGCATGGCATCTGTTTCTGGTTGGGCTCGGCGCGAAAAATACCGCGCAGTTTCCGCTATATTCACGATATCGCCGACTATCTGCAGAGAGAAACTCCAGCGGTGATTTTTTCTGCGCTGGGCAAATCGAGTATCAGTACCGTTCTTGCGATGTCCGGGCTCAATATTCCGACACGCGTTTTCGTGGGGGTGCAGATCGCACTGTCAATCCGCAGTGAACTGAGTCGAAAGAGCGGCAAGGGGCAGGCGTATAGTATGGTGCCGATGTTCCGGTACTGTTTTTCGCAGGCGCAGGGCGTTATAGCGGCCTCGCGCGGCGTCGCCGAGGATGCCGTTGAGCTTCTCGGTCTGGATCCTGAGCGGGTACACGTGGTTTACAATCCGGTGGCCGAACCAGAGCCAGCCGGTGACCCTGCCGGTGATTTTACCCACCCCTGGTTTCAACCGGATGCGCCGCCGGTCATTCTCGGTATGGGGCGCCTGGTGGAGCAAAAGAACTTTCCCCTGCTGATCAGGGCTTTCGCCGCGGTGCGCCAGCAGGCGGAAGTGCGTCTGGTTATTGTCGGTGGTGATATGTCATCGGCAGAACAGATGGCGCACCGACAGGAGCTGCAAGAACTGGCGGTGGAATTGGGTGTTGGAGATGACGTTGCGCTGCCGGGGTATCAGAGTGATCCCCACGCGTATTTGAGGGCGGCGCGGGTTTTCGTGTTGTCTTCAAGCTTTGAGGGTTTTGGCAATGTGCTGGTAGAAGCCCTGCTGCAGGGTTGCCCGGTCGTGAGCACCGATTGCCCCAGCGGTCCGGCTGAGATTCTCGAAGACGGCCGCTACGGTACGCTGGTGCCGGTCGATGATGTCGCGCGCCTGGCAGATGGCATTCTGGCCAGTCTGGCGCAGGAGCCAGACACCCAAATGTTGCGTCAGCGAGGGCGTGAATTTTCGGTGGAGCGAGCGCTGGAAGGCTATCACCGGATACTGTTTGGTGACGGCCCCGCCTGTCTGCCTTCTGAGCCGGGCGAATCATCCTCGGTCAAGCCCAGCTCGTATGCTACCAAGCAGGCCAATGGCAACCACAGAATGATCCACAACTCTCTGGGCCGGGTAACGACCTGATCCGTATCGACGAGTACACAGATCGCTCCAAAGGCGAAAAGGCTCAGGTAGCGGGCACGGCGCATGGTGAATACCATTTTTAGTCCGGCGCGCAGCGCAAAACCATAAACCATCAGCAACAGTAGCAAGCCGACAACCCCGCCATCACGCAGGGCTGCAAGGAAACTGCTGTGCGCGTAGTTGAGAATGCTCGGTTTGCCATCGGGCAGCAGTATGATCGTCGGCTGGTAGCCGTATCCGAAAATGGGTGCCTCCCACCATCTATCGATGATGCGTTCCCAGATGGGGAAGCGGTTCATAAAACCGAGATCGGTTGTCGCATTCAATAAACCCAGCGACCAGAACAGGTAGATGCCGGCTGCCAGACCGATGGCAAGCCCGATTATCAGTGCCGGTGGCGTCCGACGACGGTCGAGGAAAAACAACATAGCGCAGGCTGAAGCCAGCGCCAGCAGACCGGTATTGCTCTGTGTTAACACCACGAACAGGACGATGACCGGCAGGCCCGCCGCGTAGATCCAGGCCCGTGTTTCACCCCAGTGCCGACGCGCGTAATCCAGCGCGATAACACCAAAGAAACCGTATATGAATGCACTGGGATTCGGGTTGTCAGTGATGCCCAGCCCGACCATGCGGTTGTCGGTCAACACCGGCAACAACGCCAGATCTTCAAACAACAGCACAGAAACAGCGGCCGCCACAATGACCACCAGCGCTATCGCGTTCATGATGGCATCGGGCATTTGCCGATTGCGTTCAAACCAATGCAGAGTCAGCAGTATGAACACGAGTACATAGGCGCAATAACGCACATCGCGCCACAGGGCGGCGAGTGAGAAATCCTCGCTCCACAGTGAACTCAGCAATGTGTACCCGATGAAGGCCAGAAGACTTAACCAGGTGGGGCTCTGCAGGCTTCGCTTGAAGGTTTGCGGGAGCAGAAACAGCCCGGGAAGAAATACGGCTGCTATATAGAATTTGTAGTTATCCACGGCGTTAGGCACGAAGTAAAACCCCGCCAGGAAAAGTATATACATCACAAAGACGAAATTAGATAGGCTCCATCGTCGATCGCGGTCCGGAAAAGACAGGTTCAGCACACAGCATCCTTAGGGCGATAGTGGCGGTTGGGAATGTGTAGTACTCCGGCAATGGTTCCGAGGTTGTCAGCGACGTTCAGCGCGTAGGGCACCCAGGCACCACTTTTCTGGCCGAGGCTGAACAGCATGCGCAGCGCATGCCACACGATCAGCCCCATTGATCTTATCACCAGTCGCACCGCGATGCGCACGGCGCTGAGCACGGAGCGGGCTTTCAGTCGCCGTTTTACGAAGTACTTCACGCTACCGCGTCGATAGGACTCTCGCCACATATAGGCGAGGTTGGCGCGCTCGGCCGGAACCCATTCATCGACACGCGCGGCGGCGGCCCAGGCGAACCTGTAGCCACTCAGTTTCAAAGACTGGAACAGCAGTTTGTCCTCGCCTCCGCTCAGCGCAAGGGCAGGGTCAAAAGTCACACCTGTTGGGCCCAACAGCTCGGCACGCACCAGCACATTGCAGGTTGCCGCTGGCGGATCTGGGTCCAGTTCTTCCAAGCTCTGCCAGTTCTCGGGCTTCACAAAAAGGCCGCTGGTTGCCACCCATTCCGGTGTTTGCGGCGGAAAGATCGGCTTGGCGAGCCCGACAACGACATCGGCGTCACTGCGGGCCTGCGCGTGCAGCAATTGGTCCAGCCAATCCGGCGCGGGTACCTCATCGTCGTCGATCATGGCGATAAAATCCGTTCCCGGAAGTACTGCGGCCAGGGCGGTATTGCGGGCATAGGAAATGCCGGGCCTCGGTTCGTGCAAATAGCGCAGCGACCAGCGTGACTGGTGAGACTCGCAGGCCGCCCTGGCCGAGCCGTCAGGAGAATTGTCCACTACGATGATCTGTACGCCAGGCTGTGGCGTGACGGAAAATATCTGCAATTCGAGGCCATTCAGCAAACGCCGCAAACCGTCCGGGCGCATAAATGTGCAGATACAGACCGCTAGTGAGCTGTGAATGGGCTCAGAGATAGGATGCTCCGTCTGCATATTCGCTACAGTTTGTGCGCTTTTGGCCAGCGGCGTTTCAGGCAGACCCATTGCTCCGGATACTCCCTTATCCAGTTTTCGAAATGGCGGTGAACTATTTCGGTCAGGGCGATGGCCTGTTCTTTGACCGGTGCATCGGGGATGGGGCTGACAAGCGGGTCATACACGGTTATGCGGTAGCGCCCCTGGGGCAGGCGTTCGCAGCGCGATACCACCACTGCCGCGTCCGTGCGCAGCGCCAGGCCGACGGCGCTGGTATTCGTGAGCGCATCGACACCGAAAAACGGCAGCAGTTTGCCGGTATCCGGACGGGTATCCATCGCCATAATAATGCTTTCGCCAGCATGCAAAGCCTTCAAAAGAGGGCGCGGGCCGGCGTCGGCAGGTATCAGTTTCTCGCCAAAAGACCGGCGCAGCCCAAGCATCAATTTTTGGATGTTCGGGTTGGATTCCGGTGCATATATCGCGTTGATGGTGAAACCGTATTGCCGTGTTACCAGCGAGGCGACCTGCCATGCACCCACGTGTGCGGTCAGGAAAATCGTCGCCCGCTTGCTCAACATATGCTTGAGAGCTTCTGGCTCCAGCACGAACTCGATGCGCTCATCGCGCTCTTCCCAAATCTGTTCCAGTTTGAGTAGCTCTGCGGCGGAATAGCCAAGGTTGCGGAATATTTGTCGCGTGGTCTTCTCGCGCCATTCCTGCGATTGGTGGGGAAAGGCAATGGCGAGGTTTTCACGGGCTTTGGCGGCTTTGTCGGATCTGGAGCCGACCAACCCGAAGGCAAACGCAGACAAGCGCATTGCGCTCGCTATGCTCAGCTTACTCATCAGCCAGAAGATAGACCGAAAGGCAGCCGCCTCTACGCGCTGGGCAATAGTGGCAAGAATCGGCGCTTTACGCGCCAGACGCTTGGGTATCAGGTAAAACTCGGGCACCCCGCTTGACTCAGTCCTGGCCCGGATCTGAGCCGAAGATGCGGTCCCAGACGGGTGAACTGACGCCATAGCGACCGCCCTCTCCCGAGTAGTGGTGCTTCAGGTGATAGTGCTTGAGAAACTTCGCCACTTTGTTACGCATCGGAAAGTGATGCGTAGAGTAGTGGATATAGTCATATATCAGGTAGCCGATGATAAAAAACGCACAAAAAGGCTGAATCCAGGGCTGTGGAATAAACAGGCCAAACAGCAGGTACAGCACCAGCATAATAGGGATCGCACCCGCTGGAGGCATTACCAGCCGTGTCTTGTCCTTTGGATCATCGTGGTGGTTACCGTGAAAGAGGAAAACCAGCCACTTACCCAGTTTGCTGGTGGCGGGAAAGTGAAACAGATAACGGTGCAGGCAGTACTCGGTGAGAGACCACGTCACCATACCGGCCACACCAATGGCCAGCACAGGCATTAGCGGGAGTTCATACACCGCGAGGCTGCGCCAGATGAGCCAGCCGGCAATAGGCCCCCACATCAGCAACGGCGTGATGGGGTGTACGTGGGATAAACGTTCCAGTAAGTCGTTTTCAAACAAGCGTATTGATTGATGTTGATTGTCAGGCTGCATAGGAATCGGTGTCGGCGTCATGGCCGCCCCCTTCGTTTTTGGCAAGTGTGTCTTTGGGCCACAGGCGTTTCGAGCAGAACCAGTCTTGCGGTTGCTGCTGAATCCAGTGTTCAAACTGATGGTGTACCTGTTGGATCATATCGATGGCCTGCGTGGTTTCGTCTGCGCTGGTGTCGCTCGGCTCAATGGGTGCGTGGAAGGTGACCCGATAGCGGGCGTCCCGCAAGCGTTCAACCTGCACAGGTACCAGGGCGCAGTTAAACTTAAGCGCAAGTTTGGCTGGCATGATGGTCGAGGATTTGTCGTGCCCGAAAAAGGTTACCGGCCGGCCCTCGTCAACCCGTCGATCCATCACCATGGCGACAGTTCGCCCCTGTTTCAGGGCGCGCATTAACAGCCGGGCGCTGTTCTCTGCCGGCAGCAGTTCGCAGTTCAGGGCGCTGCGCGAATCCAGTAACATGCGATCCAGCAACGGGTTCGTCGGCGGCGAGTACAGGCTGGCGTTGGGAATATTCAGCTTGGCCATGGCGGAACATACCACTTCCCAGTTGCTCTGGTGAGCAGTGACAATCACGCACGGGCTGTTGGGGTTCTGGTAGGTCTCGATGGGCTCGCGAATATCGATCTGCAGGCGCTCATCTTCGGCGAGTATGGTGGCCAGGTGTGGATACTCTGCCATAACTCGCCCCGAGCTTCCCCAGGCGCGTACGACCAGCGCATCGAGTTCGCTGTCGCTCAGTTCGGGAAAAGCGATAGCCAGATTGTTGCGATAAATGGATGTTTTATTGGCCAGTCGCGGGCCAATCCATCTGCCCAGCCGTTCGCCGAACCGGGATGCGGTATCGATGGGAAGCATCCGCGCCAGTTTGGTAATCACCCATACCAGCACAAAATCCAGTCGCCACAGCACCTCGCGGAGCAAGCGATGATTGCGTGCCCATTTGCGCAGTGGATTGCCGACAATGAATTCTGCCACGGGTAAGTCTGCCTGGATGCTGGAGTTAAAAGTCAAAGCGCGATTATATCGCACTATTGCTGCGTTATTCGCGGTCAAAGTGCTGGTAATTTGAGCTGTTGCAGTCCTTCGCGCAGGCCAATTTTGGGTGTCCAGCCAGTGGCGGCGGTAATCGCACTGTTGTCTGCTACCCAGTCATCGTGGCGCAGTTCGCGCAGTTTTGGCGGTGTCAGCATGGGTGCAGCGCCTGTGATATTCGCGATTTTGCTATTCACAGCCGCTACGGTGTTCAGCAGCCAGCGAGGCACCTGAAAAAGCCGAATCCTGCGCGACCAGTGTTCCTCGGCGATGGCGGTCATTTCGTGCCAGTTGTAGCCGTTTTCCCTGCCGTCGGACAGGGTCAGGGTTTGTCCGCTGGCCGCCTCGCTTCGCAGGCAGGCAATAATGGCTTCCACCAGGTCCGACACATGGATCAGCGACATGCGCACTTCGGGCGAGCCCGGCACGACCGCGATGCCGCGCTGCATCAGTTCAAAGATGGGCAGCATTTCTTTATCGCCAGGGCCGTAGACAGCGGGGGGACGCAACACTGTCCGGTCGATATCCGTAAACTGCTCCAGCAGTTGCTCGCCTTCCCATTTACTGTGGGAGTACCAGGATAAATGCGGTTCGCGCGCGACCATTGAAGAGAGCAGCAGTAACCGCAGCGGACGGGGCTGCGCCCGGATAGCCTCCAGTACGGCGGCCGTACCGGCGACATTTACGCGATCGAAGTCTGCCTGCGAATTGCCGCGCACAGCGCCGGCGCCGTGGATCACGGCATCACAGTCCTGCAGGAGTTTTTGCAGTGCGGCGGCGTTGGCGAGGTCTCCCTCTATAAGGGTGACACCGATGTCGGCAAGGTGTGCTGCCTTCGGCTTGTTTCTAACCAGTGCGCGTACCCGGTAGCCCAGGTCCAGCAGGCGCTGGCACAGCGTAGAGCCGATAAAACCGGTGGCACCGGTAACGGCAATAAGGCTGCCGTCGGCGATCAGGCTGAAGCCACCCTCAAGCGTACTTCCTCCGTCGCCGCATCGAGCATATCCAGATCGTTGCCGTTGATGAAGTCAAGTCGCGCCTTGGCGCGTGACAACTTGCCGGAGGATGTACGCGGAAGCGAGTGAATGGGCACCAGCTCGACGTAGCAGTCCAGGCTCATTTCCATACGCACGAGAGCTGTGAGACGGCGTACCAGATTGCTGCGTTTCACAGCGTCTGTTTCACGACATTGCACCATCAGCACGCAGAGTTCCTCGCCTTCGCTGTTCGGTGCAGAGAATGCCACCGCGTCGCCAGCACGTACTTCGGGCTGTGTTTCGGCCACATGCTCAAGATCCTGTGGCCAGATGTTGCGACCGTGGATGATGATAAGGTCTTTTTTGCGACCGGTGATGGTGAGTACACCGTCCACCAGGTAGCCGATGTCGCCAGTATTCAGCCAGCCGTCTTCACTCAGCGCGTGGCTGGTTTCTTCGGGCAGGTTGAAATAGCCGGCCATCACACTGGGGCCGCGCAGATAGATTACGCCACTCTGCCAATCGCCCAATACGCGGTCATCATCGCGGATTTCGACTTCAAAGTTTGGCATCGGGATGCCGCAGTTAACAAAGTGCCGACCTCGGCCCTGTGTATCATTTTCATCCAGCAAAACCGCCTCGTGATGGTCTGAGAGGTGGTCGCTGTCGACATAGTGCGTAGTGAAGCCTGTCCACAGCGGTGAAAAGCTGATGCCCAGGGTACATTCTGCCATGCCGTAACAAGCCAGAAATGCGCGGCGATCAAAGCCGGCGGGCTCCATCATTTCGGCAAAGTATTCCAGTGTCTGGGGGCGAATCATCTCTGCGCCGATACCGGCGACTCGCCAGTTGCTGAGATCGTACGATTCGACATCACTGGGTCTTACGCGGCGTGCGCAAAGGTCATAGCCGAAAGAAGGTGCAAACGAGATGGTCGCGCGGGTTTTCGTCATCAGTGTCAGCCACTGCCTGGGACGCATCGCGAATTCGCGGGTATCCAGGTAATCGATGGACACCTGTGCTGCCATTGGTACCAGCACGAAGCCTACCAGCCCCATGTCGTGGTAGAACGGCAGCCAGGACATCATGCGGTCATCGGAGTTCATCTCCAGGCCGTGCGAGATGATGCCCTGCAGATTGGACATTGCGGTGTGGTGCTTGATCACGACGCCCCGTGGGAATCGGGTGCTGCCCGAGGTGTACTGGATATAGGAGATATCCTCCGGCGCGATGGCCGGCAGTTCCTGTTGTGATGTGGGCAGTGCGTAAAAGGCTTCAGGCGTTTCCACCATACGGATATTCATGCCTTCGCTGGCTTCCTGCAGAAAGGGCAGGTACCCCTCAGAGGCGACACCGATGGCAGCATCGCTGGCTTCGAGCAGGAGATGCAATTGCGCCACATAGGCACAATGTGCGCCGACCTTGACGGAGGCGGGCAGTGCAACTGGAATCAGGCCGGCGTACTGGCAGGCGTAGAAGAAGCGAATAAAGTCCGGATTGGTTTCAGCCACCAGCGCTACGCGGTCACCCTTTTCGAGTCCGAGCCCCAGCAACTTGTGCGCCAGCGCCAGTGCGTCTTCTCGCAACTCAGCATAGGACAAGCTGGCATAGATGGCGCCACGGCCAGTATAAAAGTTGGAGCCTGTCTCACCCTGGGCGGCATAATCGAGCGCTTCGGTCAGAGTGGCAAAGTCAGCTGGCCGAAACGGTAGTTCATGGTGAGTTGGCGTGGTATTTACGGTAGCATTTTGCAATGTAGATTCCTCGTTTTCGACGATCCTTCCGCCGGTGTACCAATTTTCAAAGAGCGGGTGCTGTGTAACCCTCTTCAAAGCAGAGGTGTAACGCGCAGTTCAATAATTCCCCTTGCTGGTCTGTGGGTGGCTTGTCAGTCATTCTCACAACTACGTGCACTGGGGAGACCCTTTGCTCAGACCCTGAAAATTGGGTTATCTGATAAGGCGTAATCCTAGCATTTTGGGCTTTGGGGCTTATAGGAAATAATACCAAGGGCCGAAGTGAACTATTCCAAAGAAAGGCTGTGCATTGGGCGGCAGAACGCTTTCAGGAGGCGTAAAAGCGCCGGTGTACCAGCGCTTTTCAGGGGCTCTGAGACGAACGGTTCTGGATGCTGTATAGTATGTAAGTATCTGATAAATATAGAATAAATTGTCATTGATTGTCGGCGCTTACAGGGCGTGATCCAATGAGGGCGATCTGCAATATTTGTCAAGATGTTACGGCGGTGGGCGGTATACACTCGCTCAATGGTGTGTATAAGCGTCAATTATCAGCGCAGAAGGCACCCAAATGGGTACCCGGGTTACTGCTCTCTCCACCAGGCCTGAAACATCAGTATCGACCACATCAATTCCGAGTGATTGGCCCAGCCGTAAAGGTGCTGTTGCCAGGCATTGCGCACGCGCGTTGCATCGAAAATGCCCTGCTCGCGCAGCGTCTGTTCTGACAAAAGATCTTCAGCCCAGTCCCTCAGCGGGCCAACCAGCCATTCCTTGATGGGCACACTGAAGCCGCGTTTGGGGCGATCTATCAGTTCTCGGGGAACATACTGCATGAGCAGGTCGCGCAATACGCGTTTACCGGTTTTTCCGTCAAACAAATATTCGCGTGGCAGTGACCAGGCGAGTTCCAGAACCCGGTGGTCTAGCAGGGGGGCGCGCGCTTCCAACCCCACTGCCATACTCGCGCGATCAACCTTCACCAGAATATCGTCGGGCAGGTAGCCGATGTAATCGTAGTGGAGCATGGCGAGCAGGGGGTCCTGCACATCCGCCCAGTAAGACGGATCTGTCAGCGGCGTTGAAGGGGCAATGGCGCCTGACACGAACTGATCCACCGCCAGACACTTGTTGAATTTATTGGCCAGAATTTCCTGCGGTGAATTGGCTGCCCAATTACATGATCGCTGGCTCGCTTTGCCCAGCTTGCGCGTCCAGCGCGGCACGGTTTTGCCGTCGTCGGCGTATTTTTTTGCAAAGCGCCAGCTGCCGCTGCCCAGTGCACTGACAACGGGCTGCACCAGACTTCTGGCGCCCTCGGGTACTCGCTGCACACTGCTCCAGCGGTTCAGGCATTCCCGGTAGCGCTTGTAGCCGGCCATCTGTTCATCCCCGCCATCGCCGGTGAGCACCACCTTCAGTTGCTCGCGGGCCAGCTTGCACACCAGGTAGGTGGGGATCTGGGAAGAGTCTGCGAAGGGCTCATCGTAGATGTGCGGTAGCTGCGCTACGACATCGAGCGCCTGATCGGGCGTGACATAGATCTCGTGGTGCTCCGTTTTGAGATGGCTGGCCACGGCAGACGCGTATTCGGCTTCGTTGTACTTTTCCTCCCAGAAACCGATGCTGAAGGTCTTCACCGGGCGGTCAGATTGTTGCTGCATCAGGGAGACGATCATGGAGGAATCGATACCGCCCGAGAGCAGAGCGCCCAGCTCGACGTCGGCTACCATACGATCGCCGACAGCCTGATGGAGCACGCTATCGAGCTCCTTAATCGCGTCCTCATAGCTGCCCGTGAAGCGGTTGCGCTCGCCGTTTTCGGCGATAGCTTTTGCGGACCAGAACTGTGTAGGGGAGACACTCCAGGGTGTGCAGTCCTGCGGTATTTTCAGCAGGCTCCCCGGTGGCATTTTGCGTACGTTCTTGTAAATGGAGCGCGGCTGGGAGACCCAGCCGTACTGCAGGTATTGCCCCAGCGCATCGCGGTCCAGGTCGCGTTCAAAATCCGGGTGCTGGCGCAGGGCCTTAAGCTCCGAACCGAACAGCAGGCTGTTGCCACACCAGCCGTAATAGAGCGGTTTTTTACCCACCCTGTCACGCGCCAGCCACAGGCAGCGCTCTTCTCTGTCCCACAGTGCAATAGCGAACATGCCTTCCAGCATGCCGACAGCCTTTTCAACGCCCAGTTGCTGCACGGCGGCGAGAATCACCTCGGTGTCGCTGTGCCCTCGAAACGGATAAGCCGACACCCCCGCTTCCTGTCGCAGCCTGGCAAAGTTATACACTTCGCCGTTAAAGGAGAGTATGTATCGGCCGGACGCCGATACCATGGGCTGGGCGCCCGCTTCAGTCAGATCGATGATGGAAAGGCGGCGGTGCCCCAGCGCTACTGGGTAGGAGGGGTCGACCCAGACACCGTCGGCGTCGGGACCGCGGTGCATAATGGTGTCGGCCATACTTTGGCAGCGCCGCGAGAGATCCTCAGCGGAGCCGCCGCTGTACTGTATAAACCCGGTAATTCCACACATCGCCAATCCGCCTGTTATTCTCGACCTTCAGCGCGTGTGACAACGGCGTCTAGCATTTTGAGATAGGTATCGACAGCCCGGTCAACGGAAAAGTCCTGTGACCGGTGCTGCAATACCGCTTTGTCTTGTGGGTTGTCCAGCGTCTCCCCAATGGCATCGGCCATGGCATCCACATCGCCGATGGCAACCAGCGCGCCATATTTTCCATCCGCTAGAATTTCTCGTGAGCCGCCGGGGCAATCTGTACTAACCACCGGGCAGCCACAGGCCAGCGCCTGAATGAGAACACCGGGCAAGCCCTCGTAGAGAGACGGCAGGACGAGAAGAGACGAGTGAGCCATAAACTGGAATGGGTTGCCGACAAATCCGGGCATATCCAGATCTGCCTGTACGCCCAGATCATTTGCCAGTTGCTGCAGTTCCGTGCGCAGCCTTCCCTCTCCCAGAATGACCAGCCGCACTGGCCGCTGTGCGCGCACCAGCGCGAACGCCCGGAGCAATGTCGCAAAGTCTTTTTGTTCAGTCAGCCTGCCCGCTGCCAGAATGACCGGCACGTTGCCAGGCGTAAACCAGGGGTGTTCCAGCGGCTGCCTGGCGTTAGCGTGCAGGCTTTCGTCGACAACCGGGTTGTGAATAGTTGTTACCGATTCCCGGCTCACACCGATACTGCTGACCAGCTCGTCTGCTGCGGCCTGTGATACCGCAATCACCGCGTCTGCTCCAGGGTAGGTGCGCTTTACCAATTCTGGCAGGTAGCGCCATTTCGCTTTGCGGGAATTGGCGGGGTCAGAGCAATACGTGGACAGCGCAATACGTTCACTGACCACAACCGGCACGTTGGAAGCTGAAATTTGTTTCGCCCAGATCACGGCGAGATTCGCGTAAGTGATTGCCGACAGAACGACATCCGGGTTGTGAGTTTTCAGATACAGCTGCAGCGATGGTATTCGGGCGATTTCCGGAACGACCTTTTTCGCCAGCAGGACCGGGCGCAGCAGCGCAAAAAAGTGCTGGATGTTGCCCTTCATGACGATCCAGCGCGCCCGCAGGCCGTTGACGGCCTCCAGTTCAATCAGGTTCACCCCCGCCGGCACTTCAGTGAGATAGGCTCCTTTGGCCTGGCAAAGAACCAGATCGACCGCTCGGCCCTGCGCCAGAAACCCTTTGATCAGGTTCAGCATCGAACGTTCTGCGCCACCGCCCTTCAGGGAGGGCAACAGAACCGCTATTCTGGCAGCGCGTGCTCCTGTGGGTGATTTGTCGTTCATTCCTTCCGTCTCTGGTTTGCCGGGCATTCACGACAGCGACGCCGTACACCGGTTTCCCACCTGATTTTACGCGGGGTATCTTCGAATCCCACAAGTATTCACGTGCCGGAAACTCCGGACGTACATTAAATGGCGTCATTGGTTGAGGCGAGCAAGAGCCTAGTATACACCGAAGACAACGAGTCACCATTGGCTCTGGTTTAAAGGGGTATCGGGGCCCGATTTCTCAGGGGGTCAATTCAACGGTATACTTGCGGCCCTTTTTGTGGACACAGCGCAGAGGAATGACTGCAAATACCGATAACAAAGTGCCAGTCTCAGTGCAGGTCGTGACCGAAGGTGCTGGTATGCGCCAGTTTCTGGCTCTACCGCAACGGATTTACGCCACTGACCCGGCCTGGATTGCGCCGCTTGATTTTATGAAGCGCGAGCAGATGTCCCCGAAAAATCATTTCTTTGATCACGCCCGCTGGCGCGCCTGGGTTGCCTATCGCGGCGACCAGCCAGTGGGACGGATCACCGCCCAGATCGATGAAATGCACCTGCAGCAGCACGGTGACGATGTGGGCTATTTCGGTATGCTGGAAGCGGAAGACGATCCTGCCATCTTCGCTGCACTTTTTGCCGCTGCCGAAGACTGGCTGCGCAAAGAAGGCATGAAAGAGGTGCGCGGGCCTTTCAATCTGCATGTGAATGAAGAGGTCGGCCTGCTGGTGGATGGCTTTTCCACGCCGCCCTATGTCCTCATGGGGCACGCCGGGCCCTGGTACGGACCAGCTGTTGAAGCCCAGGGATATGTCGGGGCAAAAGACCTGCTGGCCTATAAGGTGCGGCCGGATTTTGACGCTCCGCGAGTAATGGAGCGCCTCGCACAGCGCGTATCGGACCGTGTGGTAGTGCGCCCCGTGCGGCGCAAACACCTGCACGAAGATGCCGAGATCATGCGCGAGATTTTTAATGATGCCTGGCAGAACAACTGGGGTTTTGTGCCGCTGGCGGCAGCCGACTGGACTGAAACCGTGTCCACGCTGAGCAAACTGATGCCCGAGGATTACATTCAGATTGCAGAGTACGACGGCGAACCGGTCGCCTTCATTGTGGCGCTGCCCAATCTGAACGAGGCAGCGCGCGACCTCAATGGCCGCCTGTTACCCTTCGGTTGGGCCAAGCTCCTGTGGCGCTTGAAAGTGCGCCATCCGAAATCGGCCAGAGTACCGCTGATGGGTGTAAGGCAGAGCTTCCAGCATTCGCGACTGGGCCCCACGTTGGCTTTTATGGTGATTGATGCAGTGCGCAAAGAGCTACATGCGCGCGGCGTGGAAGATGTAGAAATGGGTTGGATACTTGAGGATAACGACGGCATGCGCAATATCATTGAAACCATAGGCGGCGTGGCGTATAAACGCTACCGCGTCTACCAGAAAGAATTATAGAAATGCACCTGGACCCCGAAACGCATCAAATAACGGCTATTGTACTGGCGGGTGATCGCACCAAAGCGGATTCACTCATCAACCACACCAAGGCTGGCAGCAAGGCCATGATAGATCTGGACGGCACCCCTATGGTGCGCCGGGTGCTCAACTCCCTGCGTGTCGCGAAGGTCGTGAAGAAGATTTGTCTGGCAGGCCCCGAGGCCAGCGAGGTTGCCACCGATGCAGCCCTGCAAAAATGGATCGATGACGGTGAGATCAGCTGGAGTGAACCGGGCATCAGCCCCAGCACCAGCGCTTACCAGACAATGCAGTCGCTCGACCCGGAGGAGGCCGTACTCCTGACCACGGCTGATCACCCACTGCTGACACCCGAGATCGTCGATGCATTTGGCCGCCAGAGTCTGGCCGATGATGTCGATGTTACGGTAGGGCTGGCACCCTATGCACTGGTGGCCGAGGCCTATCCCGGTATCCGCAAAACAGTATTGCACTTCAGCGATGGGGATTTTTGCGGCTGTAACCTGTTTGCCTTCATTACGCCCGAGGGCCGACGCGCCGCCAAGTTCTGGCGCAGAATCGAGCAGGAGCGCAAAAAACCCCTGGTCGTTATCGGCCTCCTCGGCTGGTGGGCCGTCATTCGCTACCGCCTGGGCCTGCTCTCTCTTGAAGAGGCCCTCACGAAACTCAGCAAACGGCTGGGGCTGCGTATGCGTGCGGTCATCCTGCCTTATGCCAATGCCGCTATCGACGTCGATTCCATTGCCGATCTTATGTTGGTTAAAGGCGCGCTTGAGAAGGCTGCTGCTGAGGACGCCTAGCGGTTGTTGACGGTAAGTATGGGGTGGTTCGACCTTTGTGGTTTGGTAATTTTGGTGGTTGGCGCCCCGCCCTCGACTATCACGTGTAATTCGAATAAATATCGGTCACCCTAAATAGCACCGCCAACATAACTTCGACTCCGTATGAGTGAGATCAGAGCCGCTGATAGAGGTTGTAGGGAGGAAGAGGCCATTTCACAAAGCGAATTCGTTGGTCCGGCACTCCGGGAGTGACTGAAATGGCCTCTTCCTCCCTGCAACCGGCTACGACCTCCGAACACCTCACCTAAGACCAGGAACGATCCAACTGCAACGTCCTATCGTATCCCTCAGCGAACTCCCCCACCTCAGGCTGATAGCGACGAGATTCAACACGCAACTCCCAGCCTGTGTCATTGCGCTCCGTCCGGTAAAGGTTGTACTGCGCAACATCCGCCCCATGAAGCCCCAGCGCCGAAGCTGAGGGGACAGCGATCACCGGTACAGTGCCCTGGCGGCTGTGTATTTCGTTGAAATGCGCCCGGTGCCCGTGCCCATGCAATACCAGCTCAGCGCCATACTCTTCCAGAAGTGCCTGAACTTGCGGTGCGTCGGTGAGGCGTTTGCGCCACTTCTCCACGCCGACCACAGGGCAGTGGTGTAGATAGACGACCCGGAACAGCCCTTGGGCAGCGGCGTCCTGCAGCAGCGCGGGGAGTTTGCTCAACTGTGCTTCACCCAGAGTGCCGGTGGCCATAAGCGGTGGTTTGGGGCAGCCGGTGGACAGGCCAATGAACGCGATATCGCCGCGCACGCGCAGACTGGGGAACGCCGGTCGCTCGGTGGCGGGAGTGAGATCGCTGTCCGATGTCATGTAGTCCTGCCACTTGGCAAAAGTGTCCTGCCATGGCGCTGCGACACAGGCGTCGTGATTGCCTGGAACCAGTGCGACATCGGTGGGGGTGCCCAGGGCGTGTAGCCAATCGGCGCCCTGTTGGAATTCTTCTGGCAGCCCAATATGGGTGAGGTCACCGGTTACCAGCAGTTGGTCGAGTGCCTTGCCCTGCAGATCGCGCTGCAGCGCTGCCAGAACTTCCGGGCGATGTTCGAAACGGCGTTTGCGGCGCCAGGATAAGTAACCCAGTGCTCGCTTGTTCAGCAGGTCGCGTGCGCGCACGTTCGACAGGGAGCTGAGATGGGGGTCAGAAAGTTGGGCGAAATGCTGCACCATGGTGGGGTCCTCTTCGCCGGGCGGGCATTGTCAGACGCGCTTGATGATCGCGCCCAACTCCGCCAGCTTGGTGTCGATATTGGCGTAGCCGCGATCGAGGTGATAGACCCGGTCAATGATGGTGTCGCCTTCAGCGCACAGGGCGGCAATGATCAACGAAGCTGAAGCGCGCAGGTCGGTGGCCATAACGGGCGCGCCCTGTAAGCGCTCTGTGCCGTGCACAATGGCGGTATGGCCCTGAAGTTCGATGTCGGCTCCCATGCGCTGCAATTCTGCGACGTGCATGAAGCGGTTTTCAAAAATATTCTCCACCACCGTAGCAGAACCCTCCGCCAGGGCATTGAGCGCCATGAACTGGGCCTGCATATCAGTGGGAAATGCCGGGTAGGGGGCTGTGTGGATATTGACTGCCTTGCAACGCTTGCCTTCAGTATCGAGGTGAATCCAGTCCTCTCCCTGCTCCAGCTTACAGCCGGCCTGTTCCAGTTTGCCCAGCACGTGGTGAAGAAAATCCGGGTTGGTATCCAGCACCCGGACACTGCCCCGCGTCGCGGCGGCGGCTACCAGGAATGTGCCTGTCTCGATGCGATCCGGTGGCACGCTGTGTGTGGTGCCGTGTAACTCCGGTACGCCCTCGATCACAATTGTGCCGGTACCTGCGCCCGTAATCCTGGCGCCCATCGCAATGAGAAGATCCGCCAGATCACCGATCTCCGGTTCCAGCGCACAGTTTTCCATTGTGGTTACGCCGTCCGCGAGTGCGGCGGCCATCATCAGGTTTTCGGTGGCGGTCACCGAGGGGACATCAAATGCGAAATGCGCGCCACGCAGCCGGTTCGCCTTGGCCTTGATATAACCGGCCTCGATACGAATCTCGGCGCCGAGTGCCTCCAGCCCCGCAATGTGTTCATTTACCGGTCGTGAGCCAATGGCGCAGCCTCCTGGCAGGGAGACATCGGCCTCGCCGAAACGCGCCAGCAGCGGCCCCAGTAATAAAATCGACGCCCGTATGGTTTTGACCAGCTCATAGGGTGCGTGCACTGAATGCACCTTGCTAGTGTCGATGACCAGGTCGGTGCCGTTGCGCTCGAACGTCGCGCCAATGAGCTCCATCAGTTGCAGCACGGTGCCGATGTCGCGCACTGCGGGGACATTGGCAATGTGCAGCGGTTCGGCGCTCAATAACGCTGCTGCGATGATAGGCAGTGCGGCGTTCTTGGCTCCCGCCACTCGCACCTCACCGTGCAATGGACCATCGCCGGTGATGATTATCTTGTCCATTAGGTCGCCTTGCTGGTTGGAGTAATGAGACCGGTGGCTATGAGGTCGCTGTAAGCGGCGATAATCGTATCGATCTGCTCGCTGGTGTGGGCGGCGCTGATACTGTTGCGCAGCAGGAAGTTGGTAGAGGGCGAGGCCGGTGGAATGACGAGGTTGACGTAAACCCCGGCGGCCATCAGCGCTTTCCAGCACTCTATTGTTGCTTTGCGGTCTTCCATTTCCACGGCGACCACCGGGCTTGCGGTGGGTCCCACCGGCAGGTCGAGGGCCTTCAGGCCGTCGTACAGGCGGTGGGCATTATCCCACAGCTGCTGGCGCAGTTGTGGCTCTTCCTGAATGATGCGCAGTGCCGCGCGCGTGGAGGCGATGATGGAGGGTGCGGACGATGCGGTAAAAATATAGGCGTTGATACAGAAGCGTATGGCTTCAAGCTCCGCATGTTGGCTGACACAGAAACCGCCGATGGCACCCAGGCTCTTGCTGAACGTGCCGGCGAAGAAATCGACATCGGCTTCGACGCCAGCAGCCTGTGCCGCCCCGCGTCCTGTTTCGCCCAGTGCGCCCATGGAGTGCGCTTCATCGAGGAACAGATAGCCGCCGTACTCGCGTTTTACCGCAGCGATTTCCTGTAGCGGCGCGACGTCGCCCAGCATCGAGTAAATGCCCTCGGCGATAATAAGCGCCTGTCCGGCACGATCACCCAGGCGACGCAGTCGTTTCGCCAGATCCTCCGGGTTGTTGTGCTTGAAGCGAATAATATCTGCTCCGCTGAGTTTGACACCGGCGTAGATACTGGCGTGGCTGTCGGCATCCAGCAGGATAGTGTCACCGGGCCCGGCGAGCGTAGAGCACATGCCCATGGTCGCTGCGTAGCCCGTGGAGAAGACGATGGCATGGTCTACGCCGTAGAATTCGGCAATTTCTTTTTCCAGCGCCTGGTGCTCGGTGAATGAGCCATTGGCAAGCCGGGAGCCGGTGGTACCTGTACCCCAGCGTGAGGCCGCTTCCCGCGACGCTTCGATACAGCGCGGGTCAAAAGACAGGCCCAGATAATTGTTGGTGCCAGCCAAAATAACGTTGCGCCCCTCGACCACGCCTTCGGTGGCGGACAGTATTTTCTCCGTGACCGCACCGAATGGTTTGACGTGTTGCTCGGCGAGTTCGGCCTGGAAATCGGCCATGGTCTGGAATTTGTCGAATAGCATGAAGTTATCTACCTCCTAACGTGCAGAGTGGCGTGCGGGTGTCGTGCGGGGGTGGCTCTCAGAGGTTGAGTTCGCGGACCTTCCTCGCCAGATCGCCAATTGTGTTCACATCCGGAAGAATATTCAGCGGAATGGAAATATCAAAGTGATCCTCGATCTTCTCAATGAATTCCATTACCTCCAGAGAACTTAGCCCCATATCAGCCACCAGTTCGGTATCTTCAGACAACGCCAACTGCTTTTTGTTCTGGAATTCCAGGGCGCTATAGAGGAAGTCGAGGTATTCCTGATAGTCGGTCATGTTAAAGCCGCCCTTGCGTCGGTCAAGGTAAGTCGCTAGATTTCAAAGGCTTGAACTATACCCACGGAAGTATGCTAATGCCAGTAATTTGGTTGATCGACGCCTATCGTGCAGGTGAGCGCGGACAGGTGCGGGCCCTTGTCGATGCGCTTGGCTGGCCCTGTGAGACCAAGGTGTTGAGCTATCGCAAGCATGTTTTTTTGCCGCATGTGCTCGGGCAGTCGACCCTGCGCGGGATCAGCGCTGAATCCGCCGCCCAGCTGAAAGCGCCGTGGCCCGATCTGGTCATCACTTGCGGCGTGCGCAATGAGCCCGTTTGCCGCTGGATCCGCGAGCAATCGGGCGGCCACACGCGCTATGTACACGTCGGGCGCCCCTGGGCGTCACTGGATTCCTTTGACCTGGTGATAACGACTCCGCAGTACCGGGTTCCCGCCCATCCCCATGTGCTCAACAATATGCTGACTCTGCACAGCGTCACCGAGGAGCGCCTGGCGCAAGCCCGATCGGAGTGGGAGTCCACATTCGCCGAGCTGCCCAGGCCGCGGTTTGCGGTGATGGTAGGCGGTGACAGCGGCCCCTTCACGCTGGGGGAGAAGGCCGCAGCGCGCCTTGGCCGAGAGGCATCGCAATTGGCGCGGGCCAAGGGCGGTTCACTGATGATCTCCACCAGTTCACGCACGCGCCCTGCTGCGGTCGATGCCCTGCAGGCCGCTATTACCGCGCCGAATTACTTTTACCGCTGGCAGGCTGGGCAGGCGGACAATCCCTACCTCGGCATGCTGGCGTGGGCCGATCGCCTGATTGTGACAGGGGACAGCATCGCGATGCTGTCGGAAGCGTGTGCTACCGGTAAGCCTGTCACCATGTTCGATCTGGGTGGGATGCGCGATCCCACCGATGAGTCCGCGCGAGATTTTCGCCTCGGCGGCGCGCTTTACGCGCTGTTGCTGCGCTGGTTGTGGCGCCCGTTGAGTCGGGATATCACGCTGGTACACCGACGCCTGCGCGAGGCGGGTTGTGCGTCGTGGGTTGGGGATGTGTTGGCGACCGCGATGGTGCCGGCGAAAACCGATATGCACCGCGCGGTGGACGCGGTGCAGGAACTACTTGGCGAGTCCTGACTGGCTGGCAGAATCCGAGCGCTGGGCGCGGCCACCGGACATCTTGTACACGGTGTCTGCGCCCGCGACCATGGCCTGGTTGTGTGAAATTGCCAGAATCGTCAGCTGACCTTTCAGTGCATCCAGCGCCTGTCTCACGGCCTCTTCCGTATCCTTGTCGAGGGCGCTGGTGGCCTCATCGAGGATCAGCAGCCGGGGCTGGTTGATCAGCGCCCGCGCGATAACGATACGCTGTCGCTGGCCGCCCGAGAGTTTGCCGCCGCGCTCACCGACCACGGTATCCAGCCCATCTGACAGTTTGTTCACAAAGTCCCAGGCACCGGCCGCACGCAGCGCGCGCTCCACATCATCGACTGTCAGGCTGGGCTCTCCCAGTGTGACATTGTGGAGAATGGTGTCGTGCAGCAGGATAGTGTCCTGCGGCACGTAACCGATCATTTTTCGCCATTGGCTGATATCGATGTTTTGCAGCGGCACGCCGTCCAGTAGGACTTCTCCGCTCTGCGCCCGCAACAGGCCGATAGTCAGGTCGATGATGGTTGTCTTGCCCGACCCTGAAGGGCCCACCAGTGTGGTCAGCGAGCCGGCTTCTATCTGCAGTGACAAGCCCTGGAAAACGGGCTGCTTGTCATAGGCAAAATGCACATTTTCCAGCGTGAGACTTTTGTTGAAGCTCGGCGTGATACCGCCTTGCAGATCTTCCTGTGCCGTTTCAGCTGCGAGGATGGAGTCGGTCAGTGACCAGTAGGCGCTCTCGCCCTCCGCCAGCTTCTGGTACTGCTTTTGCACTTTGCCAAAGTAGGAGAATGCGCGTCCGAGGGCGACCACCAATACCATGACGGTTGTTAGCGCCATGTGAAACTTTTCCATCGCAACATAGATGCCCAGGCAGATAAATGCAGTGAACATCAGCTCCTGACCTGAATTCAGCAGGGCGGCGCTGAGGACTTGCTTGCGCTGGGATTTGTTCAACAGGTTGGTGTCGTGCGCCAGTACCTGGTCTGCCAGATATTCGCGTGACATCGCCTTCAGCGGCTTGACCGATTGCAGGGTGTCGGTGAGATTCGCCATCAGTGATTTCATCAGCCGGGTTTGCTTCATGCCCGCTTTACGGGTGATGTTCACCAGAAAATGGGACAGCCCGATCACCACGACGCCCGCCGCGATGGCTACCAGTGAGGCCCGCCAGGACAGCGCAAAGGCAACGCCGGCGTAGATGACGCCGGGAATGAGGAAGGTCAGGGCTGTCGTGCCGTTGACAAAGGCCGCTGACGCGCGCTGTGCCTCCGATGCCATGGCATTGGTTAAGCGGCCGACGGGCTGGTGCAAAAAGTATTCCCATTTGCTGCGCAAAATGGCGCGCAGCAGGCGCAGGCGCAGATCGGTGCTGACCTGTGCAGCGGTGTAGCCCACCTGCCGTTGGGCGAGCAGCAGGAACACTGATTTGAAGGTGACGCCGCCGAGCAGGATGAGCAGCATACTGCCGAGCGTCGGAGTGATTCCGAAGAACGCCAGTACGCTGAGAATAATTTCTTCAAACTCGCTTTGGCCCTCGATAGCTGCGCCGGGTATCGCACCGCTGGCTTCCGGCCCCAGCGCGATGTTCAGCAGCGGCAGCAACGCCGACACACCGACCCCTTCGGCGATGCCGGATAGCAGCAGCGCTAGCATCATCAATACGGTTTGCCAGCGATAGGCGCGGAAAAATGCGAGCATCAACCCCATAGGAGGGTGCCTCCTTGTGCGCGCGAGTGTGAGTTGGGTGTGGGAGTATTACGGCTCACACTGATTCACCAGCGCATACGGCGCAAAAGTAACGCAGCGCTACCGAGAATGACCAGCGTGGGCAAGAGCGCTACCAGCGGAATATTCCACTGCAGTAACTGGCCCAGCGAGAAAACGATCTGTGTGCCCAGGTAGAACAATATACCCAGCACGGCACCGATGCCGATCTTGATACCGAAGCTGCGATCTCGACCTGCCGTCGTGCCGGCACTGATGGACATGGCCAGTATAACCATCGCAAAAACGGTGAACGGCATCAGCAGTCGCTGCCAGAATGCATTGAGATATTTATCCGTGGGCTGGCCGTTGTGGGCCAGATACTGGCTGTAGCTGTAAAGTACCGACAAATTCATGTTGGCGCCTTCGAGCGATAGCGTGGGCAGTTCATCGCGGGCCCACAAATTTGCAATTTCCAGTTCCTGGTGCCGGCGCGTGCGAAAGACATCGTCTACCAGCACTTTCTCCCTCACTTTTTG
This sequence comes from Halioglobus japonicus, assembly GCA_902705825.1. Taxonomy (GTDB): domain Bacteria; phylum Pseudomonadota; class Gammaproteobacteria; order Pseudomonadales; family Halieaceae; genus Marimicrobium. The sequence goes on from CACSIL010000053.1 coordinate 79,698, forward strand.
AAAGACCCAGCGCCTGTCCTGGCTGACTATCGCGGATTCCGCCCACAGCGCACGCTCCAGTTCACCGGTTTCGCTGAATTCAAAGAGGTTGATATTGCCGGGTACATTGTCCGGCGACATCTTTCCCAAATGGATGTAACGCTGGCCATCTGTAGACCAGGCGCCGCCGCCGGGAATCCACCCCTCACTGCCGTTACGCAGTAGTTTCCGCTCCTGCTCCGCCGATTGCTGCAGCTGCGGCGTGACGTACTCCATGCAGACCCACAGGCCAGCCATCAGAACTATGGTGGGCAGGGTGAGCGCAATGAGCAGCTTGCTGGGCGGAAAACCGGTACAGCTGATAATGGTCAGCTCGTTGTACCGATCGAGATTGGCCAGTGCCACGATACTGCCCAGTAACGCGATTACAGGCGCCAGGCTAACCAGCTGGTTGGGGAGTATGAGCAGGGTGTATTGCGCCACTGCGAGTGCGTTGTAGCCGCGCTCCGTGTGGTCGAGCTCCTGAGTGAAGCCGATCAACCCGAATACTGCACCCAGAACGAGCAGTACCAACAACCAGCCCTTGGCGACGCTGATGCCAATATAACGCTGCAGAATCATCGACGCTTCAACCTCGGCTGCGTGACCAGAATTATCAGCAGGCCCGCTTGTAAAACATAGGCAGTCCACAGACCCGGTATCGCGCCGAGTTTGTCCTGTTCAATCAAGGTGCGCAGCACGCTCACCATGGCAAACAGCGCGATATACGACAGCAGTGCAATGCTGAAGTTGCGAAAGCGCGACTCGCGAGGCGCGGAGCGGGCCAGCGGCACTGCGATCAGGGCCAACAAAATTGTCGCCAGCGGTGTGGTGATGCGCCACTGGTACTCGGCGACGTCCTTCGGATCGGTGGATTTGGACAGGTTCAGCGTGGTCTCGGCCTTGCGGCGATACTTTTCCTCGGCCTCCTCGTTGGGGAGATGCACGATCAAACGCTTGAATTTCAGCGTTACGTCACGCTGCCTTTGTTTGTCTAACAGATAGTTATAGCCGTTGTAGAACGTGGCTTGTGAGGCCTGGTTGGGGTTGAGCGTCGGCATGGCGGCGGATTCGGCGACAATGACCTCCGTGCGACCCTCACTGTTGTAGTCTTTTTGCAGAAACACGTCTTTATGCAGGCCGGTCTCAATATCGACATCACCGGCAATGAAGGTGTAGTCGCTGCCACCCATGGAGACAAATTCGTTGGCCGACATCTTATTCAGGTCAAACTGCGCCGCAGCCTGCGATTCCAGCGCATAGCTGGTGCGAAAGGCCCAGGGCCGGCCCAGTACGGATATCAGGCCGGTAAAAACCGCCACCAGCAACGCCAGTTTAAAGACCGCCGCGAGTATGCGGGCGCGGCTTATCCCTGCGGCATAGAACGCGCGCATTTCAGAATCCCGGTACAGGCGGCCTATGGCCGACAACACAGAGAAAAAGAACGCCGATGGCAGCAGAATTTCCAGCGTAATGAGCGTGTTGAGGCCGACCAGCTTGAACGCTGTCAGCATGCCCAGTTTGCCCTCGGCGGCGAGCGACAGCTGGTTTGCGGCTGAAAAACCGATAAAAACCAGTACCAGCAAGCCCAGCCCGGTGCAGAAGGGGCGGAGGATTTCATAGGAGATGTGGCGGTCGATGATCAAGCAGTACTGTTCCTTTAGAGACTGGCCGGCATTGTACATGAAGCGCCTGTCGTCTGGTCATTTTGACCCGCATCGCGCATAATTGCACGCTTCGCGTACGTAGCCGTACCCTGGCAGTGAGTAATTGTATACATGTTAAATTTGAGTGATGGCGTCAAAAAAGCGCTGATTCTCATTCCGACGCAACCGCTGCCGGCCAATACGCGCGTAGCCTTGCGCCGCAAGCACTTGGCACGCCTGGAACTGGCGAAGGCACACCGTGCCAATTTTTTGATAATCGGACACCCGAAAAGCGGCAATACCTGGCTCAAGGTAATGATCTCGCGTCTGTATCAGTTGCGCTATAACCTGCCGGAATCCAAGCTGATCAACACCGATGAATTTGCCCGAAAAATTCCGGAAATTCCGCGCCTCGCTGCGACCAATGGCTATTACAGTTATGAAGGTGAAGTGGGCAAGTTGCTGGCGTGTGGTGCCCCGGATAATCCACTGCGGCACAAGCCAGTGCTGTTTCTGGCACGCAACCCGATTGATATCGCCGTGTCCTGGTATCACCAGTTCACCAAACGGCAGTCGCGCGCCAAGCAGGAGCTGATCAACCACTTTGTAGAACACCCCATCGACCGACACACGGTGCAGATGTGGGATTTTGTGCGGCACTCGGATATCGGCCTGCCCAGTCTTATCGAATACCAGAATACCTGGGCGCGCAATGTGGCAGAACTGGAACACGGTATGCTGGCGCGCTATGAGGACTTGCGTTCAGAGCCTGTGCCGACACTGCACAAGATCACCCAGTTGATGGGCGAGAATTTTAGCGAGGAAGAGGTTCGCGCCGCGGTGGAGTGGGGGTCATTCGACAATTTGCAGAAGCTGGAAACCAGCGGCACCTTCAGTCAGGGCGGTATGAAACTGGTCAATGCCAACGATCCCAGTACGTTCAAAGTGCGCCGCGGCAAGGTCGGTGGCTATCGCGACGATTTTAACGCCGAACAGGTAGCGGAGCTCGAAGCGCTGGTACGCGATAATATTTTGCCAGAACTGGGCTACTGCCAGGGCAATACGGACGCCTGAACGTGAACCCTGTTACCTGGGTTATCCTCAGTGACAAACGAGGCGACAACGGTCAGGTAGAAACCATCGTCGACGCCCTGCCGTGGCCGGTGGAGCACAAGTACGTGCACATGCGGCCGGAATTTGTGTTGGGCAAACCGCGCTATAAACCCTCTCTCGATCACCTTGACCGCAGCCGCAGCGATCCGCTGGAAGCGCCCTGGCCCGATTTGATTCTCACCGTGGGGCGACGCCCGTCGATGGTGGCGCTGTGGATTCGTCAGCAGTCCGGCAATAAGACCAAAATTGTACTGGTAGGCAAGCCGTCCGGTCACATGCTCGATTTCTCACTGGTCATCGCCAGCGCAGAAAACCAGATGCCGCCCATGCACAATTTTGTGCCGACAACCCTGCCGTTGATGCGTGTTGCCGCCGAGGACGTGGCCAGCGAAGCGCAGGCCTGGCAGCCGCGATTTGCGCCGCTTGCCAAGCCGCTGATAGCAATGCTCATAGGCGGTGAGACCAATCCCTTTATTATGAACCGCCAGGTGGCGGATGATCTGGTGGCGACCGCACGCTGGATTGTCGATGAGTTGGGCGGGACACCCTATGTCACCACCAGTCGACGCACGACACCTGAAGTTGTCGAGGTGCTGCGACGGGATTTGCCGCCAGAGGCGATTTTCTATGAGTGGAGCGCCGATGCCAGCGACAATCCCTACCGCGCATTACTGGGTAGTGCTGACGGCTTTATCGTGACCGCAGACAGTGTCTCGATGATGGTGGAAGTCATTTATCTGCACAAACCGCTGGCGATTTTCCCGTTGCCGGGCGGCTGGTTGGGCAGTATCGACCAGCGGCGGCGCTCTCTGGCGCACTGGTTGTTCAACCCCCGGCAGGCGTCGCGGTGGGACCGCTGGCGCCACCGTATCGCGCGCGGCGTCTACTATATCGATGTGTTCAAAATTTTGTGTGCCACGCGGGATTTCCGTGCTTTCCACCGCCTGTTAGTGGACAAGGGCATGGCTGTCTGGTCCGGCCAGCCGTTCGAGCAACCCGTCGCCGAACTGCCCGATGATGTCAGCGTGGTCATCAAACGCATTGAAGCACTGTTCTGACCACCCCCGCCTGTTCTTGCCTGCTGCGTGTCTTGCCTTGTGGCATGATTAGCACTTCTTTGGAAACACTCTAACCACGATTTCCGCTTTTTTCTTCCCTTTGCGCGTGTAGTGTGTGTCTCAGGAATAATACCCAATACACAGCGAGGTCCTGTCGTTGATAAACCGAGGTAAAGCGTTCATAGGCAATGGGCGGCACAGAGCATGGGCATGGCTTGCGTGTGTGCTGTGTATGTCGCATGCCTTGGCCAGCGAGCCTCCCAATATCGTACTGATTGTCGCTGATGATATTGGCTATTCTGATTTCGGTGCCTTCGGGGGTGAAATAGACACACCCAATATCGATGCGTTGGCCCGGGCCGGGGTTCGGTTCTCAAACTTTCATGCCGCCTCCAGTTGCGCTCCCACCCGTGCGATGCTGCTGACCGGGGTGGATAACCACCGCGCCGGGGTCGGCAGTATGCGCGAGTTGATGCCGCTGTCGCATCGCGGCGAACCCGGCTACGACGGTGTTCTGAATGAGAGCGTGCAGACGATTGCAAGCATGATGCAGGCTTCGGGATACCGCACCTGGGTTGCGGGAAAGTGGCACCTTGGCATCGAAGACAGCAACCTGCCTCCCGCCCGCGGTTTTGACGGCTCGGTGATTCAGGCCGACAGTGGCTCTGACAATTTTGAGATGCGCCCCTATCTGCCGATGTACCCCGAAGCGCGCTGGTTTGAAAATGGCAGGCGCATGCAGTCACTGCCGGAAGACTTCTATTCATCGCGTTATTTTGTCGACTGGACAATAGCGTTTCTGGAAGCGACCCGCGCAGAGGGCAAGCCCTTCTTTGCCTATCTGGCTTTCCAGGCCAACCATTTGCCGCTGCAGGCACCCGCCGAATTTATCGATGCTTACCGGGGGCACTACACACAGGGCTGGGCAAAAGTGCGCGAAGCGCGGATTCAAAAAATACGCGAGCTGGATCTTTTTGAAACCCCGGCCACTTTTGCCGCTGGCCCCGCGCAGGATGAATGGGATGGACTGACAGAGCAGCAGCAGTACTTTGAGGCGCGTCGCATGCAGGCCTACGCCGGCATGGCGACGGCGATGGACTACGAAATCGGCCGCCTGATAACGTACTTGCGTGACAGTGGGCAGTATCAGAACACGGTATTTGTGTTGTTCTCCGACAACGGGGCAACTGCCACCGAACCCTATGACAACGCCTACGGCCGGCGTTGGTTGGAGAGCAATTATCACCGGGAGACCGAAACGCTGGGAGAGAAGGGTAGCTGGGTGGCGGCAGGCAGCCACTGGGGCAGAGTCTCCAACACGCCCCTCGCTGGCACGAAATTTTCTTCTGGCGAGGGCGGCGTGCGCGTGCCGCTGATTGTCTCGGGCTTGTCATCGGCCGCACAGGGAGCGGTGAATCGCGAATTTACCTACATCACGGATCTGGCTCCCACGCTGCTGGAGATCGCCGGTATTGAGTCGCCGCAAGTAGTGCCCGCAGCGCAAACCATGACAGGCCGCAGTCTGCTGCCAATGATGACAGCCGCAGCGCCGGCACCCTACCGCAGCGATGAGGCATTGGGCTACGAGTTCTCGGGCAATTCCGCGCTTTATCAAGGCGATTACAAGCTGGTGCGCAATCAGCCGCCAGCCGGTGACCGGCAGTGGCGTTTGTACAAAATTGATGAGGACCCCGGAGAGACAACTGATCTGCGTGAACGAATGCCGGACCTGTATCAGAATATGCTGGCAGAGTACGACGCCTATGCGAGCGAGAACGGCGTTTTGCCGATGCCGGAAAACTACTCTGTAGCGAAGCAGGTAATGATCAATACGATTGTCTTTTCCCTGCTGCCAAAGTACCTGCCCTATGTCGGGCTGGCACTGGTGTTGGTACTGGCTGTCTATTTCTACCGTCGCTCTGGTCGACGAACACATAAGAGATAAAAACCTATGAACGTAACATTGAAAATAGTTCTCGGTGGGGTGGGAGCCGTCATGTTGAGCGCCTGTGGCCCGGTAGATGATCCCACCCTGTTTCCGGCGTATGACCCGGCCAGCGCTGAGCCCCCTCCGCCGAAACCGGCGGTGCAGTTCAACCCCAACCGACAGTTGCTCTGGGGCGATTTGCATATACACACCAGTTACTCGACCGATGCGTACAGCATGGGCGTGAAAGCAACGCCTGATGATGCCTACAACTTCAGCCGCGGTGGCACCATTGAGCACGGTGCAGGTTATGCGATTCAAATAGACCGGCCACTCGATTTTGCCGCCGTCACCGACCACTCTGAATATATGGGTGCTGCCCGCGCCGATGACAGCATTGTCTTGCCTTTTGAAGAGCGCAGCCTGCGCGAGAGACTGCTCAATGACAGCCCGTTGTCCATGACATTTGTGCTGGGAAAAATCGCCAGTAATGTGAAGGGCTTTGACAGCTACGGTGACGACCCCGAGACACGGGAGATTACACTCAATGCCTGGAAGCTGATGGTCGATACTGCTAATGCACACTACGAGCCCGGTGTATTCACCACGCTGGTGGGCTATGAGTGGTCTTCCATGCCAGACGATCAGAACCTGCACCGCAACGTGATCTACCGGGACGATAATGTGCCTGAGTTCCCCTATACCTCGCTGGACTCGGAAAACCCCGAAGATCTTTGGGATGCTCTGGACAAACAGCGGGCCGAGGGTAAATCCGTGTTGGCCATCCCGCACAACGGCAATGTATCCAACGGCCTGATGTATGCCCGCACGAAGTATGATGGCAGCCCGTTGACGGCCGAATATGCCGCACAGCGTATGCGCAATGAACCGGTCAGCGAGATCATGCAGATTAAGGGAACCTCCGATACACACCCCGTGTTGTCGCCAGAGGACGAGTTTGCGAATTTTGAAATTATGAACGCCATGCTCAGCCCCACGGGAAGCTACAGCGAACCGCGAGGCAGTTACGCGCGCGATGCGATGCGCACGGGTATTGAGCTGTCGCACTCTGAGGGGTTCAATCCCTATCGCTTTGGCGTTATCGGTAGCAGCGACAGTCACAATGCCAGCACGCCGGTGGAAGAAGACAATTTCACCGGTAAGTTGCCGCTGATGGATGGCACGGCAGGCCTGCGGTTGGGTGAGTCCATTATGCTGCCCGAGTCCATGCAGCGCTCGCGCAAATGGGGTGCAGCCGGTCTCGCCGGTGTATGGGCCCAGGAAAATACCCGCGGTTCTATCTTCGACGCATTGCTGCGCAAGGAAACCTATGCCACGTCCGGCCCGCGTATCAGCCTGCGCTTTTTTGGCAGCTTCGACTACAGCGCCGATATGATGGACAGCGTGGATTTACTGGAGCAGGCCTACGCGCGCGGCGTCCCTATGGGCGGGACACTGAGCGCCGATGGCAACGCCACGACGGCGCCGACATTTGCACTCTGGGCAGCCAAAGATCCACAAGGCGCCAACCTCGATCGACTGCAGGTTATCAAGGGTTGGGTTGACGCTGAGGGCGTCACGCACGAGGAAATCTTTGATGTGGCGCTTTCCGATGGGCGTAAAAAGGGCGCTGATGGCAAAGTCCCCGCGGTCGGTAATACCGTGGATGTGGCCAAAGCCACCTACACCAACGCCATAGGTGCAACGCAGCTAAACGCCTTCTGGCAGGACCCCGAGTTCGACCCGTCCCAGGAGGCGTTCTATTACGCCCGCGCCATCGAAATCCCAACTCCGCGCTGGTCCACCTACGATGCCATGCGCCTGGACATAGAGGCACCAGACCCCACAACGCTGCAGGAGCGCGCAATAAGTTCAGCCATCTGGTACCCAGCCAAATGACAAGAGCACGTACCTAAATCAAGTGCCAACAAAGGCGAGTGGTCGTGCCCCCTGTTCTGCGGCGAATATCTCAGCCCTCTGAGCAAGCGGAACAGGGGGCACGACCACTCGCCGTGAACAAAGTCCCGATCAGGCCCGAGAGCTCAGAGGGCTGAGATATTCGCACTCGGGCCTGATCGGCTAAGGGGCTGATTTGTGCTTGCTGCGGGTCGAGTGCATTCGTTTAGGTAGAGGGAACTGGGCTGTAACGTTTATCGTCCATTTGGACACAATCAGTTTCCGAGGTGTGTCTTATCACACACCAAAGACAGCGCTACAGTGCATTGCATTAGAGCTATTGCTATTTAGGTACACAACAAAAAAAGGTAGGCGCAATGGAAGACTTCAAGGACAAGGTGGCCGTTATCACCGGTGCCGCAAGTGGGATTGGCAAAGCACTGGCCAGGCACTGCGTTGCGCAAGGTATGAATGTCGCGATCGTTGATCTTTACGTTGAAGGGCTGTCTGCGCTGGCAGAGGAACTGCAGCAGCAGGGCGCCAAGGTGCTATCTGAATCAGTCGATGTATCGGATATGGCGGCAATGAAATCGTTTGCAGAGCGTTGTGTTGACGTACTCGGCCCGGTGTCGGTGCTGTTCAACAACGCCGGCATTCTTCGTGTGGGGCAAACCTGGGAGCACACGGCCCAGGAGTGGGAAAAAATGCTGTCGGTCAACGTTATGGGTGTGGTGAACGGTTTGACTGCATTCGTGCCGGGGATGATCGCCGCCGGGATACCCGCGCAAATTGTTAACACGGGTTCTGTCGGTTCTCTGGTGGCGGCGCCAGGCATGGCGCAGTACACCGCGTGCAAAATGGCGGTGCGCGGTATTACTGAATCGCTGGCGTATGACCTCGCCGCCGCCGGCCCCCACATTGATGTATCCCTGCTGTGCCCGGGCCCGGTGTCGACGCCTATCAGCGACGGCTTGTTGGGCATCGCAGCTGGCAGCGCAGAGAGTGAAGCCAATGTCAAAATGATGCAGGAACAACCCGATTTTATAACACCGGATGACTGTGCCGAGCGGGTTTTCAAGGCGATAAGAGAACGTAAGTTCTGGATATTTACGCACCCATTTTCTCAGTACTACAAGAATAACTCGGAAGCTATCGCAAACGGTATCAATCCAGTGTTTACAGATGTTGAGTTTGATTAACAAATAGAAAGGCGACCGGGGTGTTCTGCAACTGCAGTGACCGCTGAGTCGTTCTGCCTGAAGGCTATTTCTTCTCGCCGTTTTTGCGCGGCCTGGAAACAGCGATATGGCCAACGAAGTGAAACGATAATTATTAGAATTTTCCCCTGTGGAGGTATACATGCGCGCACATACGCCTTACGTGGCAACTCTCGCCTTACTCTCAATACCATTGACGCCGCTGACCCCGGTGGCACTTGCACAAACGACAGGCATGGTGCTGGAAGAAGTCATCGTATCGGCTCGCAAGCGCGATGAAAATGTTCAGGGTACGCCGATCGCAATTACCGCAATCTCAGGCTCTGTTATCGATCAGTCCAAATTTTTTACCGTCAAGGACATCGAACAGGTTTCGCCCAATCTGTCGTTCTCGTCATCGAATAACGGCAGCAGCGGATCCCTGCAGGCCTTTCAGCGCGGCATCGGGCAATTTGATAACAGCCTGACGACGGACCCCGGTGTTGGTCTATACCTCGATGGGATTTATCTGGCGCGCACCGTCGGCTCAAACTTTGAATTATCGGATATCGCCAGCATTGATGTTCTGCGCGGGCCACAGGGAACACTGTATGGGAAGAACACGATAGGCGGTGCGATTTCCGTAACGACCAAAGTGCCCACTGGAGAGACCAGTTATATGGGACAGTTGACCGGCGGTGAATACGATTATGTATCGTTCTCCGGTTATGCCGAAGCTCCCATTACGGACGACATAGCAGCGAGCGTGGCCGTGCTGACCAAAAATTCCTCGGGCTGGCAGCACCGCAATCAGAACGACGATGCCGGCAACAATGATAGCTGGGCGGCGCGTACACACCTGAATGCAAATTTTACCGAGACCTGGAACTCGCATGTGGCGTTTGACTATACGCACATCGACCAGAACGTTTATCCGCAGGTGCTGACAGATTTCAACCCCGACGCCACCATTCCCACGGCGTATAACAACACGGTGGGGCTCGTCGATGGTGTCTGCTGTACACCCAATGTTGACGATATTGATCGCAGTGATGCGCTCAATGAACTGGATCGTGAAAAGAACAATATGTGGGGCATCAGTTGGATAAACACCTTCGACTGGGATGAACTGATGCTGAAGTCCACCACCGGTTACCGGGACATGGACTCACACAACTACCGCGATGCGGATAATGCGCCCAATGTGTACTTTGAAGTGGGCAACGATTTGAACACCAATCAGTTCAGCCAGGAGTTCGTGCTCAGCAATGCCTCCGGCACAAAATTCGATTGGCTGGTCGGTGCTTACTATTTCCGCGAGGATGGTAAGTCACAGGCTAATGTGACCGTGGCCGGTGGGCTTTACGAGGCCATCGGGGTAGTGCCGCTGGACTTTACCCTGAGCTACGATACCAAGCAGGACACCACCAGTTACGCGGCATTTTTCTATACCACCTGGCACTGGACAGACGCGACGCGGATCAATCTTGCCGCACGCTATACCTACGACGAAAAGAAGCTGGATATGTACACCATTCGACGTGCCAGCCAGACACCCATCACACTGCCTGGGCCAACCGGTCCCTCATCGTGTAGCGATGTGACACCGGACGGCAACGGCGCGCGCTTCAGTTGTAAAGACGACTGGAGTGAAGTGTCGCCGAAAATCGGCATCGATCACGATTTCAACGAAGACATCATGGCCTATGCCAGCATCTCACAGGGTTTCCGCAGCGGTATCTACAACGGCCGTCCAACCTCTACAGCACAGATTTCAGTAGCCGACCCCGAAACACTCACCAGCTACGAGATAGGCCTGAAAACGCAGTTGTTTGAACGGCGCCTGCAACTCAACGGCTCAGTGTTCTACGACGACTACAAGGATCAGCAATTTCTGGTTAACAGGCCCTCATCCACAGATGCAAGCGATGCGCTGGCACTGGTAGTAGCCAATGCCGCCGATTCCACAATCAGCGGTGTAGAGCTGGAGTTTACTGCGCTGCCGATGGAGAACCTGACAATCACCGGCGGAGCGTCCTGGTTGAACACCGAATACAACAGCTTTGATTCGTTCAACCCCTCCACCGGCGAACTGGAAGACCTGAGTGATCGCGAATTTCAGAACGTACCGGATTGGACAGCCAGCCTGGCGGCCATCTACAACTGGGATCTCAGCGACGGCAGCACCATCCGCCTGCGCGGCGATGCCTACTACAAAGGTGAAATCTTCTACAGCAACGATTACGCCTGTACCTGCTTCGACCGGCTCAATACCGATGGCTTCACCACCTACAATGCCGGCATCACCTTCATCACCGCCGATGGTAAGTGGGAGCTGGGCGTCTTCGGCCGCAACCTCAGTGACAAAAGAGAAATCAACGGCGGTTTCGGTGTAGACGCATTCGGTACAACCACTGCAGCCTACACAGCTCCGCGCACCTACTACGCGAGTATCAAATACAGCAACTAATAATCCCTGAATCATCCTGTCTGGCGACTTCGTGGCACAAGGGTTCTAGTCTCCGGGCAGCCATTCGTCAGCGCGTATCCGGCGCACCAGCACAGGGGGAACGGACGAATGGCTCTCTACGCGCGCGCCCGATATTCAAGCCTGTTCCATCAACAGGAGGCCAGTCGCGCCTGTACATGGAGGGTCCACCCCTGCCTATGGGTGTGTACGCTGTTTGGCGCCCCCGGCAATGCCCAATCGATCGAGCTCCGTAAACAACGGTGCTTTCCAACCATGCCACTACCACCTGACAGAGCCGCTTTTACTTTCGCCTCTCATCAGCTACGCTCTGGCACAGCAAATACGCAGGAGTGAGTAGTTCAATGAGTCGCTGGGACGGAATCGACGAGTTCATGCATGTGGTGGACACCGGTAGTTTTACCGGTGCCGCCGAACGCCTGGGAATGTCCAAGTCGTATGTCAGCAAACAGATCAGCCAATTGGAAGATCGCCTGAAAGCGCGCCTGCTGCAGCGTACCACCCGCAAACTGACACTCACCGAAGTCGGCGAAATATTCTACCGCGAGTGCCTGCCCATGGCAGAGCAGTTCGACGTCGCAGAGTCCGCCGTGGCGGATATGCAACAAAAGCCACAGGGCACGCTCAGGCTGGCATTGAATAGCCGCTTTGGAGTGCAGCACATGGCGCGAGCCGTCGCGGCTTTTTCGCGTTCACACCCCGAACTTTCAGTGGAAGTACACTCCAGTTTTCGCGATGTCGATCTGGTGGCCGAGGGCTATGACCTGACCATTCGCTACGGCAGGCTGGATGATTCCTCATTGATTGCCCGCTCTATTGGAGGGCATACCCTGTGTCTGTGTGCAGCGCCGGAGTACTGGAAAGCCAACAAGCAACCGCAGACAGTGGAAGATCTGGAGGATCACAACTGTCTGGCAGGCCCGGAGCGCTGCTGGATGCTGAACACCGAAGAGGGCGTTACCTCGAAAGTAAAAGTCTCCGGGAACTGGCTCAGTGAGGACGGCGCCACCATCAAAGCGGCGGCACTGTCGGGTATAGGTATAGCGCAGCTACCGGATTTCTATGTCCAGGCTGCGGTGGAGGCCGGCAAACTGGTTAAGCTGCACCAGCCCTGGAGTAGCTATCACCGTGACACCTGGGCAGTCTATCCGCACAGTAAACACCTCTCCACCAAGGTGCGTTTCTTTATGGATTTTATGGTGAACTACTTCGCCACGGATTTCGATTGGGATATGGATTCCTGAAAGATCCAGGACTAAGGGCAGAGCCCGCTGCGTCAATTGCGCTGGATAATTTCTATTCGATACCCGTCCGGGTCAAGAATCATCGCAATGGTTACCGGCCACTTGGCCAGTTTTGTTGGGGGCGTTTCGCTGACACAGCCATAGTCTACTGCGGCCTGATACACCGTTTCGATATCGTCGGTATACAGATAGAACTTCCAGAGCGCTTCATCACCGTGGTCGATGGCACCGTGCTGCGCCGTCTTCTGCGCCAGTTGCAGCTTGCCATCTGAGCCCTCTGCTCCCAGCACGATCTCCTTCGCTTCGGGTATCTCAATGCGCTGTTGCACTTCGAGTTGCAGGATTCGGGTATAAAAATCCTCGGAGCGCGCCAGGTCGGTCACACTGATACAAAATTGTCCAAGACGCGATGCCATAGTAGTCAAGCCTGTAACTGCGGGTTCTGGCGGCGCAGTATGCTTTCGGTGCGACGGCTTATTTGCTTATCGTTACTCTTGCTCGGTGGAAGAATCCAGAACTGTCCATCGCGTATTCCGGCGAGACAGGTTTCTGCAACTTCCTCCGGTTCTGTCAGTTTCATATTCGCAATACCGCTGGCTTTGGCGAGATCTGCCATGCTGGTGTAGGCGACGGGTTCATCGTTGTCGCGCAACTGCTCTGGGCGGTTGCGCATGGAACTGAGTATATTGGTGTTGACCAGGTGCGGGCCGGGGAACAGTACATGCGCCTGCAGCGCCGCGTCATCCATTTTGAACTGTCCGTCGAGCACTTCACTCATACTGGTAACGGCAGCCTTGCTGGAGGAATAGATAGGGGTGGTCGGCATCGAGTAGAGCCCGCCGTTAGTGGACGAGGTGTTGACCACATGGCCGGGCTCACCGTGTGCCAGCATACCGGGCACGAACGCGCGAATACCATTTGCCACGCCCATCACATTGACGCTGAACCCCCACTCCCAGTCTTTGGGTGTAAGCGTCCAGATTCGCCGCTGTGCCTCTTTGATCCCGACGCCGGCGTTGTTACACAGTATATGGATATTGCCAAACGCCTCGCGACTCTTGCTTTCCAGATTTTCCATCGATTCGGGGCTGGTGACGTCGGCCTGCACCCACGCCACGCTCAATCCCTGATCTTTCAGCGCCGCACCGGCTGCCTCCAGTGCCGCTTGTTCTATGTCCGCCATGACCACGTTCATACCATTGCGCGCAAACAGTTCGCACAGGCAGCGACCCACACCTGAGGCACCGCCTGTTACAACTGCGGTTTTGCCGCGATATTTTTCTACCATCATCTGTTGTGTGCTCAAGAAACCGCCTCCAGGGTTGTCGATATGTCGTCATCGTCAGGGTAGGGCCCGTTGACATAAAACTGCGAAAAGTATTTGCGAAAACGCATTACAGGGCCGTCGCCATCACACAGTATCGGGTTGCGCAAATGGAACTTGTTGTGCCAGATCGGGATATCACCTTCAACACCGGTCTGGCCGTTGGTGTAGGCGATAGTGGTCTTGATCGCCTCGTCCTGGAATGAGCCTTGCGGATACCGCTGATGGGTATAGGCGAACCGCACCTCAACCGTTTCCTTGTTCACCGGTGTGACCAGCGTCTGTAGGAGGTAGTCCACCAGTCCGGAGGAGCGCACCCATTTCTGCCCGGCGCCGTTTTGCACCACGTTGATGGTCGATTGGACGACAACCTCTTCGCCGTCCTCGTTAATCACCTTGCGCGGGCCGCTGACCTGGCTGCGACGGATATGCCCCTCGTAGCTGGTATCGCCCTGCGGCACTGCCTCCATCTGGTGAACATATTTGAAATGTGCCACGTCCACGCCATTTTCTGCGATTTCCTGCGGACAGGAATCAAAGGTCCACAGGAAGCGAATCTGATCCACCCACTCGGGATTGTTGCCTTCCTCAAGCTCTATTACTTCGTGATCGGGAGCGGCATCCTCGGGGTGGTACCAGGCCCAGATCACGGCATTTTTTTCACAGGTAGGGTAGGTCTTCAGGCAGGGCTTGCCAGCGACCTTGGGCGGGATTTTCTTCGCGTAGGGAATATCGGTAATTACGCCCTGCGTATCATACTGCCAGTGATGAAAGGGGCAGCGGATGGATTCACCCTGTACTGTGCCGCCATGGCCCAGATGTGCGCCCAGGTGCGGACAGGCCGGGTCCGAGAGCCCCACCTTTCCCGACTCGGTGCGAAACAACACCATGTCGCGCCCAAAGTAGTGGATGTTGCGCACTTCACCCACTGCAAGTTCATCGCTGTAACCGATACAGAACCAGCCAAACGGCATGGGCAATACAATTCGGTTCGACACAACCGGTCTCCCTTCTTTTATTGTGAAATCACCTTGTCAGGCAAAATCGGATTTCAATGGTCCGATACGCTCTGCTATTGGCAGCAGATCTTTACTATCGAGGTTATAGCATTCCAGTGCGTTGCTGCCGAGTATCAGTGACAGTTCCTGCTCCGGAATGCCGCTCATAACGTCGAGCAGTTTTTCTTTCGTTTTCGGCCATGAACCCTCGGGGTGCGGGTAGTCCGTCCCCCACATAATATTCTCAATACCAATGTCGTGGCGCACGGATGTAGAGCCCTCATCAAACAGGGCGGAGGCACCAACCCAGCAATTGCGCTTGAAATATTCACTCGGCGTCATGGTCAGGTTGCTGCGAAAATCGCCCAGTTTACCCGATGTGTGCTTGACCGATGCGCGCACATCCATCATTTCCAGCATATGCGGAATCCAGAACTCACTGACCTCTGTTATCACAAACTTGAGCTTTGGAAACAGCTCGAAGACGCCGCCAAAAATCAGGTGCCACAGCGGACGGCTGGTCCACCAGGCAAATTCGGTGAGATAAATGCCCACCGCACCGGGCAGGGAGAAATTGTAGTCTGGCGAGGGGCCCGAGTGCGTGTGTACCACCATGTGGTGCTCTTCGCAGAAGGCCCAGATCGGATAGTATTTGGGATGGTTGTAGGCATCCTTGTCGCCCATGAGCGCGGGTATCAGGATGCCCTTCAAACCATTGGCGTGCGCCCATTTAACTTCCGCCAGTGCCTCGTCCACATCGTACAGCATCAACACGATCGCCAGGCCGATGCGGCGCAGCGGTTCCTCCTTGCAGAACTCCGCCATCCAGCGGTTGTGCGCACGGGCTCCGGCCCATTGCAGTTCGGGTTCAACGCCCCAGGGTTTCAGGCTCAGCCCGGCGCCGAAGGGTGGTGCATTCATTTCGGTGATACCGTCGGGAAACAGTACCTCGGCTGCAACGCCGTCGCCATCGATTACCCGGTTGCGCACTGCGCCATCCCAGGCGCCGTTCAATCCATCGGTGATGCCGTCGCGCCATTTGTCATTGAACTCGGAGATCAGAAAGCTCTCCTCGGCCTTGCGGGTCTTGCGTTTTTGTATCGGCAGCTCTTCGTCAAAAGCCTTGTGGTATTTACTGTCGAGGTAGTCGCGATACCCCTCCATCGGCAGGCCGGCGTGGCCATCGGTTGACACGATGAGATAACGATCCATGGATGATGCTCCTGGTGACACGGCGCTGTGTCACTTGCTGTTTATGTTAAGCCCGAATCGGCCCACCGTTCTTTCCGAGCCAGCGGCTACCTGAAATAACGTCCACATAGGGCCAGAATCCCTCTGGATCGAGTGCCCCGGCAAGCGTGATCTCCCGGCTCAGGTACTCGGGCCACCACAAATGCGCAGAGACCTGTTCCAGCATCGGCAGTTGTGTGGCAATGGGATCCCAGGGGCTTTCATGCAGCGTCAGCTTGCCGTCCAGCGCTATCCTGTGGCCCGGACCGTATTTGCCCTGTACGTGCACCACATGAGGGGGGAAGTCATACCCTTTGCCGCCGCCGACTTGACGGGAGACCTTCACCCACCACTCATTGCGTTCCAGGCCGCCGGGCAGCGGGTCTTCCTCGCCCAGCTTTCCCTCGAAGGTGACGAAGGTGTAGTGCTGGTGAGCACAGCGCGCAGAGACCTTGTCCTGCAGGCGGAAGTAATCGGTATGGCAGGGAAACTTCGGTTGTCCGTTGGTGAACTGGCTGATAAAAATTGCGGACTCCTGGTCTATCCCGTAACCGAGGGCGTACTCACCGGCTGTTCCCTGGTAGCTGGCATCAGCGGTTATCAGGATGCCGTATTCGGGTTCGCCGTTGACCGGCAGGTTGTAGATGGTCAGCGTGACGTTAGAGGTGTCACTGGTATCGATGCCAGGCGGCAGCAGTGCGGCGATTTTGTCGGGATCCGTGCGATACACAATTTTGAGCATCGGCCACTGGCTGATTTCTCCCGGGCTAGTGGATGGCTCTTGAGTTGGATCGGACATCGGGCATTCCTCAGTGGTATAGGTCTCGTATGATTCGGCCAATCTACACTTGGGCTGGTCGCGGAAAAACCCCGAAATCGTGATAAGAGCGTTTCCAAAGGGTGGCTAATACTCCGCCGGCTGTTACTTCAGGTATGTGCGCTGGAAATCGCCCATGCTATGTACTGCGGCGCGTCTGGATTTCAGGTAACGGTGTCTGAATGCGCTCAGCTTGTTGCGCCACCCGGGGATGACACTCGGTTGTTGGCCCAGCGCAGCTAGTGCTGTGCGGACAACGGGCGCGGGTTCCATGCCATAGCTGATCCGTCGGGATTTGGTCGCGCCCGGAGAGAGGGTCAGAAAGTCTATCCGGTGATCCTTCAGCTCGTAGTACAGGGCTTCGCCCAGGGTCAATTGGTAGGCCTTGCTGGCTGAATACTCAGCCATAAAGGGCAGGGGCATATGTCCGGCGATAGAACTGACCTGAATGATCGCGCCGCCCCCGGCGGTTGCCATGCGCTGGGCAAAATGGTGAATCAGCCTAAGTTGTACGAGCGTGTTAAGCCGCAAGCAATCCTCCAGTTCCTGTGCGCTCCTGTCGAGGAATCTGCCGTGGTAACTTTCGGCCCCGGCATTGTTGACGAAAAACGCAATTGGCAGGCTATCGGTCGCGGCGGCAATAGTGGACAGGTAGTCAGCGCTGCTGAGGTCACAGGGAATTGCCCGGGTATCAATGCCCCAGGCCGATGCCAGTTCCCGGCACTGTACCTGTAGTTGATCGGCGCCCCGGGCCAGCAGCGCCAGATTAAAACCCGCAGCGGCGAGTTGGCTGGCAAACTCACGACCGATGCCGGCGGTGCTGCCTGTTACCAGCGCCCAGTTACCATATTGTGCTACCGCATCAACTGTGTGCGCCATAGAAACGCCCTCGCTGGTCTACAGTGAGAATTTGTGTCCCCAGATACTCGGTAGTGTCGTTTTTGTCGGGGTGTAGTCTGACCAGTCCATTTGCAAACCTTCGCACCCGAACTCCAATTCAAAGCCGCCGGGTGTGCGCATATAGAACGACAGCATGCGGTCGTTGGTATGACGGCCCAGCGTCGACGTCACGGGGATCTCGCGCTGCAGTACTCGATCGAGGCAGTAGCCCACTTCGTCAACACTTTTCACTTCCAGCATCAGGTGGATGCATGCCGAAGGGTGGTCGCCACCAAACAGCGCGATGGAGTGATGCCGGGGGTTTTCGACATGCATAAAGTTCAGGCCGAGCCCGGGGTCATCGGGATCGTCCGAAAATTTGAAATGCATATAGTCTGAATCACCGAAGCCGAGTACCTGCGTGTAGAACGCGTGTGTTTCGATGCGGTTTGGTGCCGGCAGAACCGCGTGGCCGAAACCGGCGTCGCCGTTGAAGCCAGTCTCAAATTCTGCGATACCCAGTGGCGAGATAAATTTGGCGTAGTCCAGATCGGCGCCGTGATAGAGCTCCAGCGTGTTGCCAGCCGGGTCGTCGAACCGGATCAGGTCGCGCACGCGGCGCTGCTGCGCTTCTGCAGCAGTGCCCGGTGTCACCTTTACGCCGGCCGCGATCAATTCTTCGCGCGCGCTATGAAAGTTCGCCTCATCCAATAGCTCCAACCCGCACAGCTGCAACCGATCGCTGTCGCCGGGAACGATCGCCAGCCTGAAGGGGCGTTCGTCCATCTTGAAGTAGATAACGCCATCGTCCGGCATCGCAGGGGCCACCATTAAGCCCAGCACCTCGGTGCCAAACTCCAGCCATTTTTGCGGGTCCGTCGATTCGATTAATACATAACCCAAACTGCGTATATTCATAATTGGTCTCCAGCCTCAGTCGTTACTCAGGAAGGCGAGCACTTCCCGGTTGAACATCTCAGTGTGCTCCACCATGACCCAGTGGCCACATTCCGACTGAATGATCAGCTTCAGCGCGGCGCAGTTTTTGGCCAGTGCCAGAATGCCGCTGTCCGGCATCATTCGATCATTGGTGCCCCAGAAGGCCAGTACCGGACACGAGAGTTCAGGCAGACGCTCTGCCAGATACGGAATCGCCATGGTCCACATCACGTGGCCGTTCATTAGAGCCATAATCTGCGATCGCTCTTCCACCAACGCGTCGGTGGCGTGTATTGGGTCGTGCGTCAGGCCGAAGGCAAACAGGTCTTTCATCACAGCGTGTGAAATGGGCTCGCCTGATCCGTACACCTCGAACATTTTTTGCATGCCGGGCATCTGCAGGTATTCCTCCTGCTGGCTCATGCCGCCGGGCGCCATCAGCACCAGTTTGTTCACCAGCGACGGGTGTTCCAACGCCAGACCGATGGCCACTGCGCCGCCGAGGGAGTTGCCCACGACACAACAGCTCTCGATACCGATGACATCGAGCGTTTGTTTGACGCATTCGACAAAAAACGACAATGGGTGATCTACATCGTCTGGTTTATCGGAGAAGCCGAAGCCGACCAGGTCGGGCACAATACAGCGATAACCCTGATCTGCCAGCCAGGGGTAGTTTGTCTTGAAATTGCTGTGCCCGCTGGCGCCGGGCCCAGAACCGTGCAGGAAAACAACGGTGGGGCCTGTGCCCACGTCGAGGTAATGCATGCGGTAGCCGTTAGCGCACTGGGCGTAGTTTTCTTCGGGTAAAACCCCATTTAGAGCCATAGTAAATTCCTTGATTGTGACATCGCCAAGAGGTTTGTTCAGAGACCTAAATCAGTGCTGTTCTGGCCGAACAGCATGCCGCCGAGATTGATTGAAAACGGTTCACTGATATTTGCGATATGCGCCTGACTGGCGAAAATATCCTGATGCTGGGACAGCATCGCACTGTTGTTTCGTATTGCACCGGAACCCGCGGCTTTGAGCATGCGCGAGGACAGTGCAAGGCACTGATCAGCGACTTTGGATGTCTCGTACCGAAACAGCGCGCGCTGTATCACAGGCACTTCGTTATCTGTCCGCGCCGCTTCCATCAGCGTGTCAAAACTGGTGAACATCATCAGCTTCATGTATTCGATTGCGGCTTTGGCGTCGGCGGCGACCTTCTTGGCGCTGGGGTCGTCTTTCATTGGCACCGGCCCGGCGATGCGGGTTTTGGCAACTTCGATGTAGTTTTCAAGTACGCCTTCGACGGCGCCAAGTGAGGCATTGCACACCGCTCTGGCGAACACTTGCATGAAGGGCAGACGGTACAGTGGCGCTTTGCTGCGATGCTTCTCGCCGGTGCGGTCTTCACGCATTCGGTGAACCCTGTGTTCGGGGACGAATACATTCTCGACAACGATATCGTGGCTGCCTGTTCCCTGCAGGCCTACCACATCCCAGTTTTGCTCTATCGAGTAGTCGTCGCGGGGCAGCAGGAATGTGCTGTAATTCTCCATATCCCAGGGCGCCTCCTCGGTGGGAATGACCGCGCCAAGGAACACCCACTGGCAGTGCTCGCAACCACTGGAAAAGCTCCATCGCCCGCTGAGCATGAAACCCCCATCGACAGGCGTAACCATGCCCATCGGCGCATAGGAGGAAGATACCAGTACAGTGGGGTCATCGCCCCATACGTCCACAGAGGCCTGCGGATCAAACAGGTTCATCTGCCAGTTGTGCACTGCCACCACGCCCAGCACCCAGGCGCTGGACATGCACGCTTTGGCCAGTTCCAACCCCACGGCATAAAACACCTGTGGGTCCATCTCATAGCCGCCGTACTGCTCGGACTGCAGAATTTTGAAAAAACCCGCTGCATGAAAATCTGCAATGGTCTCTGCGGGTACTTTGCGCTGCGCCTTGCACTGCGCCGCTCGCTCTCGCAGCACCGGTTGCAAATCTCTGGCCGCCTGCAGCAATTGCAGCGCGCGTGGTGACCCCATACTGAATTGTGCGCCTGTACCGGCCGCTTCCGCTGGATTGTTCACGGTCTCTCCTTACCTGCTTATTGTGAAGACGGTAACGATAGCTCGCGCCTGTGCGGAGAATAAGGTGCTGCGGGTAAATTTACTGTGCACGAAAAGCGGGTAATGCTTGCAGGCAGTTATTTCGGCCTGTCTCTTCGAGCGGTCCCTCCGAGCCGTCCCTCCGGGGAACCGGCCTGAGAGCTCAGAGGGCTGAGATATTCGCCCTCAGGCCGGTTCCCCGGAGGGACGAGGTCAGGCGTCGTGTTAGCCGCACAGAAAAATCGAGACCGCTCAGAAACCAGGCGGGCGCTAGTGAGCAAGGGGTGCATTCTCTCTACCGCCCGCCGAGTGGCGCGAGTAACCCGCGCCGCTGTCTCAGCCTTTGCGAATACCCTTGTAAATCATCCTGCGCACCGCCAGTGGAAACAACAGGGAGCGAACAGTCCATTTCGGAAAGCGAAAACTGCTGCCGTCGGGCTGGAACACGCGCAGGCCATTCTGTTGCACACCAAACACTGAACCCCAGCGATAGCGCGGTGGCTCATAGCGTTTCATGTCGTTGTCGCGGCCCTCAAGGTGGGCGCGGATATTGTGGCCGAGCAGGCGATAGCCCCAGTTGCGCGCAGAGCTGCGATGGGGGTCGGAGGCGGCAATGTCACCGACGGCAAAGACATTCTGGTAGCCCTCGACGCGCAGGCAGGCATCAGTCTTCACAAAGCCGTCGGTGTTCAGCATGTCGGGAGGAATAAAACTGTTGTTGGGCACCATGTTTCCGACCGCCCACAGTGTGAGATCACCAGTGAACGGCTCCTGAGTGCCACGCCATGCAACAGGCTCGGTGGTGAAGCGGTCGCACTGGAAGCCATCCGGTATCACCGCGCGATGACCGGGGTGTAAGGTAACGCCGACAGTCTTCAGGTGTTGTTCTACGCGGCTGCGCACTTTGGGGTGATAGCCGGGCAGGGGTTGCACGTCACTGAAGAAGAAATGAACGGACTTTTCCCGGTGCTGCGCCGCCAGATTGACGGCAACACTGACGCCCGTGGCTCCGCCGCCGATAACGGCGATTGTGCGCGCTTGCAATAACTCCTGTGAGGCCGTGTCGATGGACCGGCTGATCGTGTCGAAATCTTCCAGCGCGCTGTTGCGCCAGAAGCCATTGGTCACGCCAGAGGAAATTAACAGCGCATCGTAGGGTTCCACCTGGGAGGTGCCGTCTTGCAAGAGTGCAGTCACGGTGGCGTTCTGGGTATCAATCGAGGTAATCAATCCCTGCAGTGTGCGAACCCCATCCAGCTTCTTATAGCGTGAAAAAGGCATGAGGTAGTCCCGCTTCCACAGCTGGGGCTGCGTCAGGCGCATACCCAGTTCCTGGCCGCTCACCAGTGCGGGCTTGGGACTGATTCCCACGATATCGAAGTTGTCGCCCAGGTTGATAGCGACCAGTAGGCCTGTATCGCCAAAGCCGGCGATTACCACGCGTTTTTTTGTAGGGGGGAGCCCGATGTGAGAGCGCTGCCTAGCGCATTCCCAGCACGTTCTTCATGAAATGGGTGCCAAAGCGACTGATACGCTGTGCTGCCACGGCCAGAGGGCTCTGATCCAGGTAGTTGATCTGCACCATGCGGCGTTCACCTACGAAGCGGGTGTGGCCATGCCAGGAGTGGTCGGTGCGCCGAAATGCGATCATCGAACCGCCCAGCGGTGGCACCTGTGCAACATAGTCTTCTATATCGTCTTTGTTGCGCAGCAGGCGCAACTGCCCATCGGGGTGATCCCAGTGCTCGTTGAAATAGACCAGCACGGTGATGACCTTGCTTTTGTGGTCGGTATGAATGTTGCCGTCGGTGCGCTCACAAAACTTGCGCACGGTCACCGTGGTCGGCAGGGAGGCCAGTTCCATGTCAAATTTTTCGCCGAGTACGATGGCCAGTTCCGGCCCGCGCAATTCCTCCATCAATGTCTCGAAAGCCGCGCCGTACGTGAGGTTCTCGAGCGAGTGATTGGCTGCGGAGTCAATGGCTGGGTAGTCGCGATTGACCTCCTTAAGCACATCGGCACTGAGAAACTCCGGCACCACGAGATAGTCGTAGGGATCGGTATTCAGGGAAGTCGCGCGTAGCGCATCGATATTGATCAGTGACATTGCGGCATTTTAGTACGCCGATTGTTCCTCCGGCAAGGCGGTGTGGCCGCGCAGGATGTTAATAGTGCGGTAAATCAACACTTGCCCGCTTAGTGCGGGAAAAGCTCTTTTACGGTAAAATTTGCCGCCTTTTGAACCAGATACCGAGGATATTCCTGCAGATGGCCGATAAGGCACGCGTCGTGTTACGCCACATTATTCTGGCACTCTGTTTCTGGTTGCCTGCCGCACGCCGCAAGGCGATAGAGCGCTGGTTGCGCGGGCGCGAGGAATTCAAGAAGCTGCAGCGCAGCGACTGGGTGCTGATGAGCTGGGGTAAGTCGGGCAGAACCTGGCTGCGTGTGATGTTATCGCGAGCCTATCAGCTCAAGGGCAATCTGGATGCCAGCGAGCTGCTGGATTTCGACAACCTCAAGGCCCATGATCCACAGTTGCCTGCGGTATTTTTCACCCACAATAACTATCTGCGTGACTACACGGGCAATGCGCAATCCAAGCAACATTTTCAGGGCAAACGCATTGTGCTGCTGGTGCGCGACCCGCGTGATGTGGCTGTATCACAGTTTTTCCAATGGCAGTTTCGCATGCGACCCAACAAGAAATTCATTAACGATTATCCGCCGCATGGCGCGGATATCGATGTCTGGGATTTTGTGCTCGACAAGGATGCAGGTCTGCCGCGTATTGTCGAGTACTTCAACGGCTGGGCACAGGCTATTCCGGAATTGCGCGACGTGCTGGTCGTGCGCTATGAAGATATGCGCAAGGACCCCGGCGCGGTACTGGCAGAAATCCTGGCCTTTACCGGCACGGCGGTCACCGCCGAGCAGGTGCAGGAGGCGGTGGATTTCGCGGCCTACGACAATATGAAAAAAATGGAGCAGGACAAATTCTTCAAAGGCAGTGGCGCACGCGTCAAGCCCGGCGATAAGGACAACCCCCAGTCCTTTAAGGTGCGCAAGGCCAAGGTCGGCGGCTACCGGGATTACTTCACCGACGAGCAGTGCGCACAGCTTGAAGCGATGGTCGCACAGCTGGATCCGATTTTTGGTTACGGCGGGCAACAGGTATGAAACTGGCCATCCAGAATGTTCGGCAGTTGTGGCAGACAGGTCGCAAAAAGTTGTCGCGTCGTATCTTGCACTGGAAAATGCGCGGGCAACCGGAGGCGGAGATTCTCGTCGCCGAGCGCAAGCTGCGCGGTGTGGAACAGTTCGATAAGTTGCAGCGCGCCGACATCGTGGTGGTCTCTTTCGGAAAGAGCGGGCGTACCTGGTTGCGAGTGATGATCTCCCATTTGTTTCGCGTGAAGTATGGCTTACCGGAAAATGCCGTACTCGGTTTCGACAATTTCCATAATCTCAACAACGCCGTCCCCAAAACCTTTTTTACCCACGACAATTACATCAAGGATTACACCGGCGATTCGCACAGCAAGGCACCGTTTTACAATAAGCGTGTCATCCTGCTGGCACGAGACCCACGCGATGTGGCGGTGTCACAGTTTTTCCAATGGAAGTTTCGCATCAAGCCAACCAAGGTCGCCATCAACAATTACCCGCCCCGGGGCAGCGATATCAGCCTGTNCGATTTTGTAATGGGCGACAATGGCGGCAGCCTGCGTGCGGTGACCGACTACCTGAATCTGTGGGCACAGGAAGTGAGCAATATGGAGCACTTCCATTTGCTGCGCTATGAGGATTTGCGCGCCAGACCGCGTGAAGAGCTGCGCGCCCTGCTGGACTTTATGAACGTGGAGGCCACTGACGCACACATTAATGCGGCGGTGGATTACTCCTCCTACGAAAACATGAAGAAAATGGAAAGCTCGCAGCAGTTCCGCCTCGCTGGCGGGCGCATGATGCCGCGCGACAAGGATAATCCCAACAGCTTCAAGGTGCGCCGCGCCAAAGTCGGCGGCTACCGTGATTACTTCACCGATGAGGAAGTCGCGGCCATCGATCAACGTCTCGCCGAAACCCTGGACCCGCTGTTTAACTACAAGTAGTTTGCCCGCGCCGTCTATGCTGATACGGCAGTGCAGGCTGACATCTGGTCAGTTAAATGATGATCAGAATCGGCCTTAAAATGGATGCTTTTCAGTTGATCCGAAGCGTTCAGGTGCGGATCGTACATCCACCCATTCTGGTGAACGGTACCGGCCACTTTTGACCCGCCAATCAATCAGGTACCACCTTTCCTTACCTCGTTGCCATCGGTTTTTTGTTACTTCAATTTCCTCATAAGCCACTGTTTCCTATTGATTTTATTCTCTTTATACTGTATTTATATACAGTACTTTAGCAAGGACGCAGAGGCCCCCACCATGAACCAATATCCCACCACAATTGCACCCATCCCAATACGCGACCTATCCTCACTCGAAGACGAAATCACCGAACTCGCCGCGCACATCAATGCCGCGACCTTCCGGCTGCTCACGCTCATTCGTGAGTACGATGAGCGCCAGGGTTGGGGCGGTGGTGGTCTCAAATCCTGTGCCCACTGGCTGAACTGGAAGTGCGGTATCAATCTCGGCGCGGCTCGCGAGAAGGTGCGTGTTGCCCATGCCCTGAAAGATCTGCCACAGATCAGTGCAGCCCTGCGCAATGGCCGTATCAGTTTCTCAAAAGTACGCGCCATGACGCGCGTTGCCACCGCACAAAACGAGGATTACCTGTTGATGATCGCCGACCATGGCACTGCAGCGCATGTCGAGCGGCTGGTATGCCAGTACCGCAGGGTACAACGTAATGAGGCGCTGGAACGCGACAACCAGTTGCATGCACTGCGCGAGTTCAACTGGTACATCGATGGGGATGGCAGCTATGTCCTCAAGGGACGATTGAGCCCTGAACAAGGTGCACGTGTTGTGCAGGCACTGGATGTGGCGATGGGAACGCTGCATGAAGAGCAGCGCAACTCGGCGGAAAACGTTTCCGCTGAAACGCCGGTAGCAGCGAAGCGTGCTGATGCATTGGAGCGTATTGCCGATACCTTTTGGGGGCAGGGAGGGAGTAAGGATTCGGCTACTATCAAAGGCGGTGATCGCTGTACGCTTCATCTCCATACAGACATATCCACCTTAAGAGAAGACGGTGACGGCGCTGAATCTGAACTGGCAGATGGCGGACACGTTTCAGCTGAAACGTCCCGCCGACTGGCCTGTGATTGCGGTGTCGTGCGTTGGCGCGAAGATGCAAACGGCACGGCACTGGATATCGGGCGTCGTACCCGAAGTATTCCCCCGGCGATTCGCCGAGCGCTGGAGCGCCGTGACGGCGGCTGTCGTTTTCCCGGCTGCACCGCTCGGCATCATGTTGATGCGCACCACATACAGCACTGGGCCGATGGCGGAGAAACCCGCCTCGATAACCTGCTGCTACTGTGCCGCCATCACCATCGTCTGGTACACGAAGGTGGCTACAGCCTGGCGCTTGAATCGAATGAACCCGTATTCACCGCGCCAAATGGCAAGTTGATTCCACAGGGCCCCGATACGCGTTTCAGCGGAAACGTTTTTGCCCTTGCCACCGCCAGCCAACAGGAACAGATCAATATCGATGCGACGACGCTGGTGCCACTGTGGTACGGCGATAAAATGGATGATGGAATGGCGGTGGATGGATTACTTCGGCGGGAGTGATTTTCTTTTGGGCTCGATATAGGCGGGGAGCCGCTAATCAATACGATCTATTTTTCCATCCAGCAGCTGGATACGGTAGTCGCAGCGCGCTGCAATTTCCGGGTCGTGCGTGGAGATAAGAAAGGTGGTGCGCTCTTCTCGATTGATGATTTTCATCTGTTCCATCACCTGAAAGCCGGTTTCCCTATCCAGGTTGCCTGTCGGCTCGTCTGCCAGTACCAGGTTGGGCTTGTTCATGAGCGCCCTGGCAATCGCGACTCGCTGCTTCTGCCCACCGGAGAGCTGAGTCGAGAGGTAATCAACACGGTCGGCCAGACCTACCCGCTCCAATAATTCGCCTGCGCGCTCACGCATGGCACGACTCAGATTGTTATTCGGTGCGGCTGCCGGGAAGGCAACGTTCTCGCGTGCGGTGAAATCTGGCAGCAGGTGGTGCGCCTGAAAAACAAAACCGAGGTGGCGATTGCGAAACTGTGATCGCTGGTCTTCCTTCAGGTGAGTGACGTCCTGATCGAGCAATGACATGCGCCCTGCGGTGGCGCTTAATAGAAGGCCTACGATAGACAGTAACGTGCTCTTTCCAGATCCTGAAGGCCCCAGCAGTGCCACTAACTCTCCCGCCTGCAGCTTGAAACTGACGCCATTGAGTACGGGGGTTTCAACCTCCCGGGAGCGGAAGATCTTGGTGATGTCCTCAACCTCCAGGATGGCCGTCATTGCTGAATCGCCTCGAGCGGGTCCACATTGGCCGCAGCCCTAGCGGGCAGGGCTGCGGCCAGCACAGCACCCAGTGCTGTCAGGCTTATCACCAGCAGGTAACCACCTTGTTCAGGGGCAATGGGGAGGATGGGGCTGCCATTGGCCTGCTTGATCGAAAATAACCAGAGGCAGAGCCCGTACCCTGCAAGTGCGCCTATCATTCCTCCCACCAACCCTACGAGCAGGCCTTGCAATATGAATACACTGGCCACGAAACGCCGGGAGATTCCGAAAGAACGCATAATGCCAATCTCGCTGCGGCGCCGATAGGTAGACAGTAACAACGCGCTGGCCACAACGATAACGATTGAGATCATCGCAAACAGCTGAATCAGTGACCCGGTGCTACTCTGCGCTGACAGGGCATCTTGCAGGTTCCGATTTTCTTCCTGCCATGAGCGCGTTCGCAGTGATGTTTGCGCCTCTAGTGCCTCGGCGATCAAAGGTGCCTGGTTTGGGTCAGACAGTTTTACTGACAGCTGGCTGACGCCTTCAGGCAGGTCGAACAGCGGCCGCGCCGAGCGCAGATTGAGATAGGCAATTCTCTCATCCACACTGGCGATACCGATTTCAAAAATCCCACGCACAGTCACTAAGCGCTCTCGGTCGCGATCCGTGCGCAGGATCACGGGCTGGCCAATATTCAGCCCAAGGTCGTGCGCCAGGTTGGAACCAATCAGCAAACTGCCGGCCGACAAGTCGGCATTGCCGCGCACAACGTTGCGAGCTATCGGGGCGACGACAGAGAGTTTTTCCGGCTCAATACCCAATACCACCACCGGTGCTACTGCTTCACCGCGAACAAGAAAGCCGTTGCCGCTAATTTCCGGGCGGGCTGCGACGACACCTGGCATCTGTTCAATCATTCTGACGAGGCTCTGCCAGTCTCTGATCTGGCGCCGCTGGGCGGTTGAGACAGGCGTTGCCGCATAATCGTCCTGTGCTGTAAGCACAGCGGCAATCTGCAGATCAGGTTCCACCGTAACGTGTGCGATGCTGCCGGTGGTCTGCTCTGTCAATGTCACCGCCAGCCCATTGATCAAGGCGGTGATAAATACAAATGCGACAACCCCCAGTGCGACGCCGGCAATTAGCAACGCGGTTTGCAGTACATTTGAAGTCAAGTATCGCCATGCCACCTGCCACCGGAACATAGTGTCAGGGTGCCGTGGGCGGTGTGCTGTCCAGCGGGTGAACTTCATCACCCTCTGCAAGCGATGTCGCACTCGCCACGACTGTTTCTTTGCCTTGCAGGCCAGCAGTAATAATTACCCGCGGCCCGGGCCAATCGAAAATTTCGACCGGTACAACGTGAATACGATTCTGCTCGACTACCAATGCCTGAAATCGACCTCCTTGTAGTTGCACCGCGCTGCGCGGGACGGAAACTGCATCCTCGAGTTGCTCGACGATAATACTGGTGTTGATCGTCCTTCCCGGCAGCAAACTGTCAGCGGTGGCTTCAGTCTCCAGGCGAACAATCCGACCACCGGTAGTCGGGTCAACACGGGGCGATATTTCAGACACCACAGCGTTAAAAGTTTCAGCGGATCCAGCCGGGTTTATGAGCGCTGACTGCCCAAGCTGCAACGCATCGGCGTAGTATTCGTCGGCCTCCGCTTCAACCTCAAGCTCGACAGAACCAATATCGAATAAACCTGTTTCGGTAGACACCACCTGCCCCACATCGACCGGCCTGGCCAGTACCAGCCCGTCGATGGGTGAGCGAATAACAAATTTCTCTGCGCGAACCGCGACCTGCCGCTCTGCCGCCCGGGCGGCATCCAGTCGCGCCTTGAGCGCATCGACTTCTGACAACACGTCATCCAGATTCTGTGTGGATACAAAGCCCTTCTGAACCAGTTCCCGAGTGCGGGTGAGTTGATTGTTTGCTCGCGCCAGTTCTGCAGCCAGCGCAATCGCCTCGGCCCGACTCGCACTGAGCGTCGCAATCTCTTCCTCAGCGGCCACTCTGGCGATCACCTCTCCGGCGGTGACATGCTGGTTTTCATCCTTCAGCAACTCGATAACCTGCCCGGGTTGTTCAGCGCGCACGCTGACCTCCTGCTTCGGCATAACGCGGCCCACAATCGACAAAACCCGCTCCGCCGGCCCGCGCTCAACCACCACCACGGGCACCTTGGGGATACGTGATTGAATGCCGTAGTAAAGCACAGCGGCGACTACGGCTACCGTGCCCACCAAATACAGTATCTTCAGAGAGTATCGACGCAATGTAGTGTCCCGGTTGTCGAATTTGACGGTCTTGCAGTGTTAACAAGCATCCAAGCCAGTCTTATTGTCTAGTGGCTTTCTTGTATCGCTCGAGGAATCCATTTCTAAGCTGCTGTATATTCCTTTTTTCACTTTAGCCACTTTAGCAAGCGTCCTGCCACTAATACAGCGGATGGTTCACGACATTTTGCCTATGCGTTGCATCGTGGGGATACCTTTCCCCGACTGGGGTGCCTGAAGACCCCTTCAATATCGTCTAGCCGCAGCAGCACCTACTCTTGCCGGGGCAGCACCAGATCACCTGACGCCAGGCCGCTGATAACTTCGACCATACCGTCCGGGCCGGCTTGTCCGAGTCGGACAAAGCGCCGCTCGACAACGCCTTTGCGCGCTACCCACACCACGTCCAGCTGGCCGACATTGGCCACGCGGTCAGCGGCTACCAGCAGCTGCGGACGGTAACCGGCGAATACCTGTAGCCGTGCGTACATGCCAGGCAGCAGTGTTTGGTCCGAGGGCAATATCGCGCGGACCAGAAAGCTGCGCGAGCCTGGGTCTGCTGCCGGCACAATCTCCTGAATGCGAGCTGTGAAAGTGCGCTGTACCGATGGGACCTCCACCTGCAAGTCCTCGCCGGGTTTTAGTGTCAGTGCCAGTTGCTCTCGGACCCAGGCCTCCACCTGCAGCGAGAACGGGTTGTACAGGGCCAGCAATTTTTGGCTGGGGGTGGCGGTGTCGCCCGGCTCGGCAAAACGATCGACGATGCGCCCGGCAATGGGCGAGCGTATATCGGTGAAGCTGACAGCCGTCTCGGCTTCCTGCAGCGTCTGCTGCGCTGCGCCCAGATCGGCCTCCAGCGCGGCCGCATTGGCGCGCGCGGCATCGCGGTCGGCAATGGCAATCAAACCGCGTTTGTGTAGCTCCTCGGCGCGCGCCAGGTTTTGTCTGGCCTGTGTCACTCTCGCCTGTACGGCAAGAATCTGTTCTCTGGCCTGCTGCGCGCGTGCCAGCAAGTCGCTCTTTTCCAGCTCTATCAGTAATTGTCCGGGCTCGACCACATCGCCGGCCCGCACAGAAATGCCAGTGATACGCGCCAGCAGACGCGAGGAGATGATAGTCGTCTCTCGGGCCTCGATGGAGGCGGGCACCGATTCGGTGAAAGGCACTTGCTGCACAGTGACGGCGATCGCCTCGCTGGTGTCGATGGTGACGGGCGCCGCCAGACCGGGGGCGATCTTGTCGGTGAACACGCCCGCCATGGCAGCCACTAGTAAGGCCAGTATCAGCAGCGCGGCCGCAGCCAGCAGGAGTGTGCGGGGAATCTTGTTCATGCTGTGACGTCCTCGTCAAAAACCAACAGGTAGACCGCAGGCACCACGATCAGGGTCAGCAAGGTGGATGCGATGATGCCAAAAATAATGGCCAGAGCCAGCCCGCTGAATACTGGGTCCAGCGTTATGATCAGATTGCCCAGCACTGTGGTGCCAGCGGTCAGCATCACCGGTCGCATCCGCACCGCGCCGGCCTGCAACAGCGCTTCCTGCACTGTGTCGCCGCGAGCTCTGGCCTGACTGATAAACTCAACCAGAATCAGGGAATTGCGCACCACAATGCCGGCCAGCGCGATCATCCCTATCATTGCCGTTGCGGTAAACAACACCGGGTCGGGTGCTCCACCGACGACCCGCTCACCGAACTGGTTCATCAGCCAGAAGCCGGGCATGATGCCGATGATCGTCAGGGGTATGGATGACATGATGATCAGTGCCAGCGCGGTAGAGCGCGTTTGCAACTGCAACATGGCGAAGATCACCAGTAGCGCGAACAGATAGCCCAGGCCCATATCGCGGAATACGTCGACAGTAATACGCCATTCACCCTCGCCGCCCCACACTACCGAGGTATCAGCCGGCAGCTGCCAACTGTCGCCGCCGCCGCTATTGAGATAGGTGCGCGCATACCAGGGTGCACTGTCGCGCGCCGGCGCGCCCTCATCGGCGCTCAAATCGGCAATCACTTCCGCCGGCGTGCGACCGTTGAGTTCCGCCATGACATATACCACCGGGCGTAAATCCTTGTGGTGGATGGTTTGGTCGGCGGTACTTTGCTGGAACCGCCCCAGTTCACCCAGTGGCACGAGTGGCTGCGGGGCGATGTCCAGGCCCTGATCGGTACTGGCTTTGGTAACGCCCTGGCGGCCTTTTACCAGCAGGCTCTCGAAACCTTGCTGCGAAACGCGCAAGTGCGGATCCAGTCGCAGTTCCATTGGCAGTGGCCGGGCCTCGCGTTCAAGTTGCAGGTAGCCGGCAGTGTAGCCCGCATTGGCCATGGCCAGCGTGCTGGCGATGTCTTCCGTGGCAACACCGGACAGCGCGGCCTTTTGCTTGTCGGTTACGAAACGCCGGCGCTCCTGTGCATCCGCTATGGTCGAGTCGAGTTCCACCACGTGGGCCTCGCGCGACAGGCGATCCAGCAGCGTGGTGGCCGCGGCCTGTTGCGTACTGTATGGCGTCAGCGTATCGCCGTAGATCTCTGCCACCAACGTGCTGAGCACGGGCGGCCCCGGCGGTACTTCGACAACCTTGATTTTTACCCCGTCGTGATTGATCGGTGCCAGTAGTTCGCGCAGGCGCAGCACTATCGCATGCGACTGTTGCGCGCGGCGGGACTTGTCGGCCAACGTGAGCCGCAACTCGCCCATGTGCGCGCCCTCGCGCAGGTAGTAGCGGCGCACCAGGCCGTTAAAATCGATAGGCGATGCGACCCCGACAAACGCCGCAATGGCCATGACCTCAGGCAGCCGGCGCACCTGGTTCGCCACCTCGCGTGTGACCGCCGCGGTTTGCTCCAGGCTTGCGCTTTCGGGCATATCGATCAGCACCTGCACTTCGTTTTTGTTGTCGAACGGCAGCAGCTTCAGGGGTACTGCGCGCAACAGTGGCAGGATGGCGGTTGCAATGAACAGGGCGAGTACCAGCCACAGCAGTGCTTTGGCGCGGCCGCGATGGCCGATCACCGGCGCCATCGCGCGGCGGTAAAAACTGTCTTGCGGTGCTGCGATATCTGCACCGGATGAGCCTGGGGGTGCCACCAGCAACCGACTGGCCAGCCACGGCGTAACCAGAAAAGCCACCAGCGTGCTGGCGATGACGCTGACCGGCACGTTGAAGGCCATTGGCGCCATGTAAGGCCCCATCATGCCGGTGATGAATGCCAGCGGCAGGAAGGCGACAACGATGGTGACCGTGGACAATATCAGCGGTGTACGAATCTCGGCGATGGCGGCTACCACGCGCTCGCGCAGCGGCATCGACGTGCGGTGCATGAAGCGGGATATGTTGTCTACCCCGGTAATGGGATCGTCGACCAGTAGGCCCAATGACAGGATCAGCGCGAACAGCGTCACGCGATTGATCGTGTAACCCATTGCGTAGTCCAGGCCCAGTGTGATGCCGTAGCAGATCGGTACCGCCAGCCCGACCACCACGGCGGCGCGCCAGCCCAGAAATACGCCGATGAACATCACCACGGTAACGATCGCGAACGCGAGGCTGGCGGTGAGGTCGTTCACTTTTTCGTCTGCTGTCTGGCCGTAGTCGCGCAGCACCTCCACCTGCACATCGGGTGGCAGCAAGGTGTCTTGCAGGTGGGCCATTGCGCCATGTACCGCCTGTGCGACAGTAACCGCATTGGCGCCGCGCTGCTTGGCGACCGATATGGCGACCATCGGATGGGAGGCCCCGGCGGCAGTGTCTGCGCGCGCGGCGGGGTGGGCTGCGGTGAAATCAATCCAGGTATAACTGTCGCTTTCCGCGGGACCGTCCTCGATACGCGCTACATCGCGCAGATAGACCGGCACTGAGTCGATGACATTGACTACGAGGGTCTCCAGTGCCTTGCTGTCCGCCACAAAGTCACCGACCTCCAGTTCGATGGAATCATTGCTCAAGGTCCAGTTGCCAGCAGAGCGGCGCACGTTCGATACCGCCAGTGCCGATACGATATCGGCTGTCGTGGTTTTGCGCGCCCCCATGCTCTCGGGGTTGATCAATATTTTGATCGTGCGCGGCCGCCCCCCCACCACATTGACTTCTCCCGCCTCCGGTATGCCCTGCAACACGGTGGAGACCTCATCGGCGATGCGTCGCAGTTCGTAGTCGCTGTATCGGTCGGCGTTCATGCTCCACAGGCCGAGCATCACAATGGGCACATCATCCACCTCTACCGGATGCACTAACCAGCTGCTGACGACAGGCGGTATGCGGTGCTGGTTGGAGTGCAATTTATTGTAGGTGTTGAGTAGCGAATCCTCTCTATTTTGTCCCACGTAAAACACCAGCGTGGCACTGGCGCGGCCAGTCGAGGAGGTGGAGTAGACGTGCTCTACACCGGGGATTTGCGACAGCAGTTTTTCCAGCGGGATGGTCACCTGTCGCTCGACCTGCGCCGCGCTGAGTCCCGGCACCTCAACCAATACGTCGACCATGGGCACCACGATCTGTGGTTCTTCCTCTCGGGGGGTATACAACAGTGCCAGTACGCCCGCGGCCAGAGCGAGCAGGAAAATCACTTTTGGCAGCCCGCCGCCCAGCGCGTAGTGCACGATGCCGTTGATCGCGTTGCCTATCGCGCGGCCGTAGCGGCCCTCCTCAATGCTCGACACAGTAAATTCCGTGCAGGGTTTCAATCATTGCGGTGACGTGGGCGCTGGTGAGTGAGTAGAAAATGCGTTGCCCATCGCGCCGCGTGGCGACGATTTTGTCATCGCGCAGGCGCGCCAGGTGTTGCGAAATAGCGGATTGGCTGAGCCCGGTTAACTCTTCCAGTTCTCCGGCGGTGTGTTCACGAGTCACCAGTGCACACAGCACCAGCAGTCGATTGGGATTGGACAGCGATTTGAGCAGTGCCGACGCCTGCTGGACGTTGCTGCGCATGCGTTCAATATCCATAGACACCCCGGCCCTCGATTTGCCACTGTGATCAGCAACATATTAGATAAATCTAATATACGAGTCAACGCAGGATGCGGGGTTCAGGGCAGGCGCTGCCCCACTGGTATCGCATGTCACTTCCGGGGGTGTAGAGGCTTGCGTAGGGACAATCAGCTCTTTCCCCTCATACAGGCCTCCCAATATCTTAAGCGCCGATAAGCTGCATTGCATCGGGGCGCAAATGCCCCTGCGAAATCTCATCCTGCAGCTGTGACTCACTGAGCTCTCCGTCTTGCAGTGCCTCGCGCACCAGATTAAAGAAGAAGGCTTCCTGCTTTGGGTCGGGGTGGGTGTCATAGGTGCCGGCGAACTTGTAGTCACCGAACAGGGCGCGACGACCACGTCGCAACCAGTGGCGGGGCGGGAATAGCTGGAAAGTGTCGGCGGGGCGATAGTCGATCTTCAGGCCGGTCTTCCAGGGCTGGGTTTTGCGTTTGGTGTTGTGTAGCAGCTTGGTGTTTTCGTCCAGATGATCGAAATCATTCCACTGGTTTTCCAGCGCCGCGATGGTGCCGGGCCTTTCCAGTTTTAACGAGATCCAATCCATGTAATCGCGCTTGACCGGCTCGAACATTTCGGCGAAGTCTCTCTCGAACTGCCAGTGGGTGAGCTGTGCGCAGTCCAGCAACATCACGCTGCTGGCGAAGGCGCCCTGGCGGCCCTTGCGACCTGTCTTTGGTCGGCACATGATGGCGGCGCCGGCCATATCGCGCTGTAGCAGCTCCCAGATATCGCCGATGGCGAAAATATCCGGGTCCATGATCACGGCGCGGCCCTCATACCCCATCAATTGCGGCGGTGTGAAGCGCAGCGGTGTGAAAGACTGCAGATCATCGTTGAGCCAGGGGCGCATCTCGCCGTCGCGACGATAGACCTGCCCTTCACGTTCCAGCATGCAGGGGTAGTCTTTCACCTCGACAAGTTTCACGTCGAATTTGTCGGCGTGCGCGGAACGCTTGCGCAGTGAGTAACGGCTCACCAGTGCGCCCAGCATTTGTTTGTGGTTGGTGTGTATGAATACGGTGGGTTTCAAACTGTTTCTTCTCGCGAGGAATCTGTAGGATAGTTTACCGCCAGCATGCTGTTCCACAAACGACTGGCTTTGGCAATTTTTGGAGCGATGCTCCCCGGCCGCGCGCCGTATACCGCGATAAAAATGATGAGGACGCCGCGTGGGCGAGGGATCTATCACAGTCTGGTGTCTGCTTGGCAAAAAGGCCGGGGATAACACCCAGGTGCGAGCGCTGGCTGAAGAGCTGGGCTGGGGCTATCAGGAAAAGCGTATCGCCGCCCGGTCCTGGGAGCTGTTAGTGCATCTCGGCGGAGGTGCGACGCTGGCCGGTATTGATCGCTCTCAATCGAGTGAACTCGCCGCGCCCTGGCCGGATATCGTCATCAGCGCGGGACGGCGCAATGAACCGGTTGCGCGCTGGATTCAGCAGCAGTCCGGCGGCAGCGCGCGCCTGGTGCATATCGGCCGCCCCTGGGCGCCGCTGTCTACCTGGGATCTGATCGTCACCACACCGCAGTATTTTTTGCCCGAACGCGCCAATATTGTGCACAACAACCTGCCGCTGCATCGCTTCACCCCGGAGGATTTCAGCCGGGCTGAGCAATTCCGGCCACAGTTTGAACACCTGCCGCGCCCCTGGGTGGCGGTATTGATGGGGGGGGACAGCGGCCGTTTTGTGATGACGGCAGAGAAGGGCGCGCGTCTGGGTGAGCTTGCTCAGGCGCTGGCGTCAGCCGCGGGAGGGGCGGTGCTGGCCACCGACAGCCCACGCACGCCGCGCGCTGCCGGCGATGCTATGCAGGCACAGCTGCAAGCGCCATACCTCTGTCATCGCTGGCACGGGTCGGGTGATAATCCCTATCAGGGGCTGTTGGCGCTGGCTGATGCCTTTGTTGTCACCGGAGAGTCCATGTCCATGCTGGGCGAAGCGGTGGATACCGGTAAGCCCCTGTATATTTTCGATGTGGGCGATACCGCGAGTTGGTGGCGCCTGTCGCACAGTTATCGCTACAAACCCCTCACGCACCGTTTTGCCATGCGCTTTGGGCCACAGCGAATGCGGCGCGATATCGGCAATATTCAGGATGCGTTGGTGGATTCAGGCAGGGCGCAGTGGCTGCTGCCAACGACAATCGCCGCGGCAGCGCAGGGGTTACAGATACGTCGGGAACAAGCGCCCGTTGCAGAGCGCGGCCCGGTCGCGCGCGCCGACCTGCAGCGTGCAGCGCAGGCGGTCAGGCAGCTTGTGATATCGCAGTGAGCGGGTGCAGGGGTGCTGGCGGTAGATCCGGTGTTTTTGCCAGAATCTCCAGTGCATCGTGACGCACGTGGTTCTGCGCCATTTCATTGCGCAAGAAGTCCTCGCTGATTTTCCCCTGTTCCACACATTCCTTGAGCAGACCGAAGAAAAACACTTCCTGATTGTGGTCGGGGTGCTGTTTGTAATTGCCGAGAAACGCGTACTCGCCGAATAACTTACGCCGCGCACGCATCACCCACGCCGCCGGCGGGAACAGTCGGAAACGCTCTGCTGGACGCCAGTCTGTGGGCAGCCCGGTTTTCCAGGGCTGGGTCTTGCGCCTTGTGGTGTGCAGCATTTTTGTCTGCAGGGTGAATTTGTCGAAGTCGTTCCACTCGGCTTCAAAGAAATCCAGTGTGTCGCGATCTTCTTCTTTCAGGCATATCCACGGCTGGTAGTCCTGGGTGAAATCAAACATGGCTTCAAATTTCTTCTGCGCATCCCAGTGCGGCAGCTTGGCGCAGTCGAGCAGCATTACGCTGCTGGCCATGCACTTGTCGATCAGCCCTTTGGGCCCGGAGCGCATACGGCACATGATGGCTTTGCCGTGCATGTCGCGGCTGAGCAGCTCCCATATGTCAGTCACTGCAAAGATATCCGGATCGATGACCACGGCGCGGCCCTCGTAGCCCATCAGTTTTGGCGGCATGAAGCGGGTCGGTGTGAAGGACTGTAAATCGTCATTCATCCAGGTGCGTTTGACGCCGTCGCGCAGGTATTCCTGGCCTTCGCGAGCGGCGAAGAAGGGGTAGTCACGGGTATCCATGATCTGCACGTCGAATTTGTCATTGTTGGTGGAATAGCGGCGCAGTGCGTGCTCTGCGACGATGGCACCGGTAATTTGCTTGTGGTTTGTCTGGATAAATACGCAGGCTTTCATGGCTTCGCCGAGGCTGTTAGAAGGTGATTATATTGGCCGAAACTATAAAGGAATATGGCCTGTTTTTCCATTTCCGGGAGTCTGGTTTCAGCGTAAATAGTACGTGGTATAGGTCGGTTTACTTGAAGATGCCGCGGCGATAGAGGCCCCAGAAGAACGCCCAAAGATGGATGAGCGGGGCGCGGCGGACCTTGTCGGGGATGTGAATCTCCTCCCCGGAATGGCGCTCCAGCTTCCAGGCGATGTAGTCGAGCCCGCCATCAAAGGTAAACAGGCCCTTGACCAGTCTCAAAATGGAGAGCAGCTTGCCCTGACCGCGGCGCATTGCCCAGGCCAGTACCGTCCAGCGCCGCCTGATGCGGCCGGGTTGGCTGGTATAGCGCCATTCCTCTTCCTGCTGGAATAACGAAAAGCCGCTGCCGAGGCTCCCGGCGTGATACTGGGTGAGGGTGATATAGAAATCGCGTGAGGCTTGCGCCAGTTCCTGCGCTCGCCCGCTGCGCTCCGTGCGTAGCTCTGTGGCATAGCTCAGTCCGAGGGACTGCTCCCACAGGGAGGTGAGGCTGCCCTCCGCTGGCAGTGCTGGCAGGGCGTTGCGCAGCAGTGTTTGTGCGGCTGTCGTCAGCGCAGATTCAATCTGCGATCGCATCTGTGCATCGCGGACAGACAGAATGCGCGTCGGCTGTGCAAAACGGCCCCAGATATAGGATTGGAACCAGGCCGGTGAGCACCCGCGCTGAAAGTCGCGCAGCGAGATTATCGTCACTTTGCTGCGCAGTATCCGTGTTATGGGTGCATCCCCCACCGCGTGTTGCTCGGCATAGTACACATTGGGTGGAAGCAGCCAGTTGGCCACGGCCGGCAGCGGCCGTTGATAGGCCGCGCGATAACTGTCGCAAATCAGGTAGAGATCCAGAAGGCCGTCATAGATATCACCGCTGCGCAGGCAGGAGCCGTATACCAGTGTGGCGCAAATGGCGTTGTGGTGACGCGTTTGCAGTTGCTCCAGCAGTGCGGCCAGCGTCGGGTCGTTGTCGGCATCCGGGTCGTTAACAGGCGGATAGGCACTCACAGGCGCAGGAACTCCAGTGGCTCGCTGGCGCTGATCTGCGCCGATTCACCAACCTCAACCAGTTCTCCGTCGAGATTGATTTTTCCCGACATCGCCAGGCGAAGTCGGTCGGCATTGTAACTGCGGTATCCGCTTTGTGGAATGGCATTGCGGTTGGGGTGGCCGCGCACGATGGAGAAAAATGTGCGAGCAAAGCGCGTACAACCCTGCTCCATCAAGGTCAGGCGAATCGCACCCGGCTGCTGGCTCCAGAAGGGCCGCATACCGAAGGACAGGCGTTGCAGGGTGCTAACGGCAAGGATGAGGGTATCGTATTGTGCCGGCTCCCCGTCATCCAGTGTCAACGTGATGTCGACATGACGGTTGAACGCCGGGTCATTGCGCAGCACACCCCACACGGTGCGCACGGTGCCAAGCGCGAGGCTGAAATCGTCGCGCAAACCACGTGAGTGGATTTCCCGGTGCGCGTATTCGGTGCCGTGAATAACGGCGCCGCCACCGAGAAACATACAGTATCGAGCTTGCTCCGTGCTGTCTGTCACGACACGCATCAGGGCGCGCCGCGCCAGTTTGCCTGTGGTATCGCGCTCGCTTTCACACCACTGACAGAAACGGTTTACCGCCTTGCGCAGCGAGCCGCGCACCCCGATGTCACCGGCATTCATATTGGCGGTGCCGCCTGGCAGTAGTGCTATCAATGGAGGCCGGTCAAACACTTTTGACTCCAACAACTCGCCCAGAACCGCTGACACCGTGCCGTCGCCGCCGTTGATCGCCAGCACGCCAATATCCAGAGCAGCCAGTTCTGCCAGCGCGGGAGCAATATCTGCCTCGCTATGGGTAATGCGATGGTGTATGCCCGGTTGGCCCGCGATACGCGCCTGTATGCGCTCGAACTGGTCACGGTTGTGGCCACTACCGGGATTGCTAATCAAACCTACCGGACTGGCCGGTAGATTCACTAGTGTGCCGCCCTCATTGTGACAGATTTTAGCTTGATTTCGGTGCCGCCGATACGCGGTGCATCGCCGCGTATCTGCAGTGGCAGGCCGGTTGCGGGGTCGAAAAACAAGATGATTTCACCGTCGAGGCCCAGCACACTGAAATCATCGTCGTCTACGAGTGAATCTTCCGGGCTGGCCTGAATAGCCACCGCAATGGTGTCAACTTTGCCGCTTACGGGGTCTTGCCCGGTGACGCTGTAATTCGCGTCTACGGGAATACCGTTGCCGCTGGTCAGTTTTACGCGATAGAAATTCAAATCGGTATTTACGATGACTTCCATCGATTTATTTGGTCCCTGTGCCTGCAACTGCGCCGCGAGCAGTATTAGCATGTAGGGACTGGTGACTACGGTATCGCCCCTGGAAGCGGGATAGTCCAGATACTTTGTATTGGTGATGGGCCACTGGCTCGCTGGTGCGTCGCTGTTAGCCGGGGCATTGCGGCGCTCGCGGAGTATGTGATCGGAATTGTACTGGTACGACTTCATACGCTGTTCTTTCCCGCTGCTGATGCGCGCACGCGAAAGGACGCGGCCGGTGGCGGCTTCAAAGCTTACCTGCAGCTTCTCCGAATTGTCGACCACCGAGCTCATGACATCGAGTACCCACTCATTCGGTTTGCCGGCAACGGGCAGAACTTCCAGGCGCGATTTGGCCGTGGCCCAGAATGCCTTTTGCTCGTATTCCAGTACCTGCCAGCTGGGCAGATTGGGAAGCGCATTTTCAGCCGCGTGGGCAAGGCTCACCATTGCCAGTGATAATAAAATAATGAGTTGTTTGTATAGCTTGATCATGGGAGACAACCATAGTGATGAAACGGGGTAATGTGAGGTCAGAACCGCGGCGGGCAGAATAATTCCCGAGTAGTCATCGCGAGCCTGACCAGCGACAATTATACACGCT
Organism: Halioglobus japonicus; assembly: GCA_902705825.1. Classification (GTDB taxonomy): domain Bacteria; phylum Pseudomonadota; class Gammaproteobacteria; order Pseudomonadales; family Halieaceae; genus Marimicrobium. Next base: position 120,476 of record CACSIL010000053.1, read on the forward strand.
TGAGTCTGAATCACCCGAAGGCCCGAATATTGTATTTGTCTTGCAAATCAATTGCTTGCGCTAGTTGCACGAAAGCCGTTAAAAATACCAGACAATCTTGAGAATAGCCTTGGCATCCTATACCCTTCGCCGCTTATATCTGCCCTGATCAGGGGAATTCTACATGCATATGATTATCAAGCGACTAATCAAATGGTTGGTACGCGCGATTTCGGTATTTTTACCAGAGGCCAAGGCCCACGAACTGCAGCGCTGGCGTCGTGGGAAAGAAGAGTTCTGGAAGTACAACAACTGTGAGTATATTTTCGCCTCTTATGGAAAAAGTGGGCGCACCTGGGTGCGGGTGATGATCTCGCGCTACTACCAGCTGGTGTACAAATTGCCTGACAATATTCTGATGGGCTTTGACAACTTCACTCGGCTCGATAGCAACATCCCTAAAATATTCTTTACTCACGATAACTACCTGCGTGGGTACACGGGCAATGTCGATTCCAAAAAAGATTTCTACGACAAGAAAACGGTGCTGCTTGTACGCAACCCCATCGATGTCGCTGTCTCGCAATTCTTCCAGTGGAAGTACCGCATGCGCCCGGAAAAGAAGGCCATGAATAAATACCCTGCGCACGAGGCGGATATTTCGGTCTATGAGTTTGTGAAGGGCCGGGATCAGGGCCTTGCACACATTATCGAATTCCTGAACAACTGGGCGCGGGAATTGCCGAAGATCAAGAATTTGCTGGTGGTGCGCTACGAGGATCTGCGCGCACAGCCAGAACAGGAAATGGCGCGTATTGTTGAGTTTTTGGGTATGGAGCCCAATGCCGACTACCTGCGCGACACGGCTGAATTTGCCTCTGTTGAAAACCTGCGGAAGAAAGAACAGGACAACTATTTTTGGCGCAGCGGCAGCCGGGTACAGGCCAAAGACGTCAATGACCCGAACACCTTCAAGGTCCGCAAGGCCAAGGTTGGCGGCTATCGCGACTATTTTGACGACGATCAAGTCGCGGAGCTGAATGCGATGGTAGATTCAAACCTGCTGCCGGTATTTGGCTATACCAGTGCAGAAACCAACGTAAAAGCTGGTTAGTGGTTTCTCCTAAAGTAAGGGAACTCCGTTGAGCGATAACTGCGTTTTCATTCACACCAACGAGCGGCAGTGGCTGGGCGCACTGGTGTCCGAATACTCCTTTCGCCGCAACTCGGCCAATCCCGACAAGTTTGATGTGAAGTTTATTCACACGCGTGATTACCCCTACCTGCGAGCAAAAGAAGGGCAAAGCTTCCTGCGCGGTGGTACCAGCCGGGTCTGGCACATGGATGATTTGCAGTCCTTCACACCGCTGCGTTTTCTGCCGCCCAAGTTGATGAATTGGCAGGGGCGCGCTGTCGTCACAGATCCGGATGTCTTTGCTGTTGGCGACATTGTCGAATTGCTTGAAATGGATATGAAGGGCGCTGCTGTGATGGGGCGTCATCGCTCCTCCAAGGAAGGTAAGCGCGACCAGGTGGCTACCAGTGTACTGTTGCTGGATTGCGCACGGTTGCGTCACTGGGATGCAGAGAAAGAGTTTGATCAGCTTTTCCGCAGCGAAAAGGATTACAAGGAGTGGATGGTGCTGGGTTACGAAGACCCGGCCAATATCGGCTACCTGCCCGACTGCTGGAATGATTTCGATCACCTGGACAGCAATACGCGCCTGCTGCACAACACCAAGCGCAAGACACAACCCTGGAAAACCGGTCTGCCCGTGGATTACACGCCCGCCGATAAGTTTAAGGATAAACCCCTGTTGGCAAAAGCCAACCGCCTGCGCGCCAAGGTATTTGGTGATTACGGTCTGTTGGGTCACTACCGCGAACACCCGGATCGCGCGCAGCAGGATTTATTCTTTGGGTTGTTGAAGGAGTGCCTTAAGGTAGGGCATATCAGTGAGGAACTGGTGCGCGATGAAATGCGCAAGAATCATGTGCGCCACGATGCTTTTGAGGTCCTGGATAGCACGCCTGATTTACAAGCGAGGGCTGCATGAAATACCTGAATATCGAAAAGCTGCGCCAACTGCGTACAGAAGATTTTGCGGCGACCAAGCCTTTTCCGTATTACAACGATGAGGGTGTGCTGACGGCTGAGGGATTTCAGGATCTGTTGGCCAATATGCCGCCGCTTGAGATGTTTGACAAAAAGTTTGGTGATGAGCGTCGCGCCGGACAGGCACCTCACGACCGCTATTCGCTGGAATACACACCGGATATGCCGGTGCCAGCACCGTGGAGAGCATTTATCGACGAACTTTGCTCCGACGCCTATCGCAATGAAATTCAACGCTTACTGGGTGCGAAAAAAGTGGAGTTCCGTTTTCACTGGCACTACACACCCAGTGGTGCCGATGTCTCGCCGCACTGTGATTCGCGGCGCGAGCACGGTTCACACCTGTTTTACTTCAATTCGGAAGACGATTGGGACCCCGCCTGGGGTGGTGCGACGCTGATACTGGATGACGGCGGGCGGCTGGATTACAACTCCGCGCCGGCGCTGGACGCATTTGAGGGTATTACCGAATGTAAGTCCATCGGCAACTACAGCGCCCTGATACAGCGTGGCGACCATGGCTGGCACGCGGTCAGGCCCATCGAATGTCCGCCAGAACGGCTGCGCCGCGTGTTTATCATTGTGGTCAACCCGGACAACCTGTTCTGGAAAGTGCGTGACAGAATTATCGGCAAGACCATTCAGCGTTTCTGAACGTTACCCGGTACGCCGGCAAGCAGGTCGTTGGTTCCTTGATGAGCGGGATATTCATGTCTGGCGCAGCTCGCGCGAACAGGTAAGCAGCTCCGACGCGTTCAAACGGCGTGTGCTTTCTCGCTATGCAGAGGTTGCCCCCGAAGACTGGCAGTTCGGTGTTGGCAAGCAGGGTAAACCGTATCTGCTGGACGCACCGTGTGCTCTGGATTTCAATGTGAGTCACAGCGGCGAGTGGCTGGTCTGTGCGGTCACTGCGGGAACCCCGGTTGGCGTGGATGTCGAAGAGGCGAAGTCAACGCGTGACGTGATGACATTGGCGCAGCGCTTCTTTCGGGAAGAAGAGGTGGCAGCACTTGCGGCGTGCCGCGCCGCAGAGCAGTGCGATCGTTTCTACGATCTGTGGACGCTCAAGGAGGCTGCGGTGAAAGCCAGAGGCGAGCAGTTGCTGTTCGGGCTGGACTCCCGAGGTTTTGCGTTGGCGCCCCCCGCAGGCATAGCGCTGACGACCCCGGGTGACGGTACTACGGCTCAGTACTTGCTGCTGGATTTGCTGCCCGGCTACCGCTTGGCGATTTGCTGGCTGCCCGAGACGCAGCTGCAAGCAAAGCTGCAGGTGTTTGATTGCTGTGATTCGGGCGCTGTGCGGGCACAGCAGCCGCCGCTGCGGGCCCGTACCCCGCAGGATTGAAGGTGCGTGAATATATGACTTTCCTGATAGACTGTGAGCTGCAGCTGGCTCCAGTACTGGCTATTACCACAACAACAGGCGAACTCGACGCACTATGATCATCGATCAGTATTTTAGTGAACCCAATGGCCGTATCAGTTTTACGCGCGATCAGGGCAGTAATTTTGCCAAGCAGATGGCGAACGATTTCAACCCCCTGCACAATGCGGACGCCAAGCGCTTTTGTATTCCCGGGGATTTGTTGTTTGCCGTCATTCTGGCCAAATATGGCATCAGCCAGCACATGGAGTTTGTTTTCTCCGGTATGGTTACTGCGGGTGTGGAACTGGTGTTGCCAGAGGCTTCACAGGAATTGCATATCAACGATACGGACGGACGCGAGTATTTGCGTGTCAAACGCTCCGGAGAGACGGTGCGCGCCGAGAGCCTGACTCAGAACCTGACCCAGAGCTATGTGGAGTTTTCTGGTCAGACATTTCCGCACATTCTGGTGCCGTTGCTGGCCGAACAACACGTGATGATCAGCCCCGACCGCCCGATGGTGATATATCAGAGTATGACCATCGATCTCGACCGATTGGATATATCCAATCCCCTGCTACAGGGTGATTACAACCATCTCGAGATAAACGGCAAGCGCGGCAGTGTCGAACTGGCTTTTCATCTGGAAGATGATGGCGAGATTGTCGGACGTGGAAAAAAGCACATGCTGTTGAGTGGTCTGCGACCTTACAACGAAGATACCGTGGCCAGTGCTATTACGATTTACAATGACAGCAAAAAGGCGTTTGCTGCGCGCTAATCGCCCGTTTTCACCGGCTTGTCTTTGTTGTGCACGCTTTCCAGCTGTGCGGCTATCTGCCGCGCCCAACTGTTGAATACCCGTTTTACCTCGGCCGCATTACTCACGCTGTTATTGATACCCCACTGAGAGGAGCCTGAACGCGTGTCTTTGGCCAGCGCCAGGACTTCGCCGGTCTCGGAATCACTGAACGTCACCTCTACGCTCAATTTGCCGCCACCTTCGGAGATGATTTTACTGCGACCCACCGGGCGGGAACGGCTGTCATCCTTGGGCGCATTGGGTTGAATACGCGTGAGTTTGGCCGAGATACGCAATACGTTATCACCGATGCTCTGCACTACCGGGAAGCCGTCCTTCTGGGATAGCTGTTGCAGCATCGATTCCTGAAATGCCTTCTGCAGCCGTTGTTTATCGGCGTCAGTAAGTTCCCAATTGCGGTAACCCGGCAGGCGCGAGCTGGTTGTCGGCTGGATGATTTCGACATTATCCACCCCCAGCGGTGCCAGCATGATGGCTGTGTATTTTTCAAAAGGGGCGTCGGGGTCTACATAGACAAATTTGGCGTTGGTGTTATCGACGCGCACCAGGTGGCCCTGAATAACCTCGGCGTTCTCACCCGTTTGAATCTGTGGTGTGGTTTCACATGCGGTGAGTAGCAGTGATGCTATTGCAATACTGATTATTCGGTGTGACATTAGTTCCACCCTCGCTTGTTCGTCGTCATCTCGCGTGTCTTGGCGTCGAAGGCCTCACGCAGGCGTGCCAGATCGTCCGGGTTCCTGTCTGAAGTATCATAGGATTCACGCGGGTCACCGTCCAGATCGAACAACCATTCTTTCTGCGGCATGCCCGCCGCGACCGGCATTTTATCGGTGCCGTAGAAAACACCCGCAGGTGCGCGGTACTTGAAGCGCTGGTCGCGCACAGCGAACAGCGTGTCCCCATCGTAGTAGTACAGGTAGTCATGGGGAGAAGGGCCGCCCTGTGTCAGTAGCGGGAGAATGCTGCGGCCATCGAGTTGCCGATCCGTTGGCGCCGGCAGCTGTAGTATATCCAGCACGGTTGGGAGCAGGTCGATACCCATAGCCATAGCCTGTTCCGTTCTGCCCGGTGCAATCGCATCGGGCCAGTGCGCGATAAATGGCACACGCATGCCGCCCTCGAAAGTATTGCCCTTGCGCCCGCGCTGGTCGCCGGCATCGCCGAGAAACCATGGCCCGTTATCCGAGGTGATAATAATCAGCGTATTGTCCAGATTTTTGGTGCGCGCAAGGGTTGCCACGATGGCGCCGACGCTGTCGTCAATCTCTTCCAGTACATCGCCGTAAAGCCCCGCCCGGGACCGGCCGCTGCGCTCCTCGCGCACATACAGCGGGTCGTGAGGGAAGTTGTGGGCAAAATAGAGGAAGAAGGGTTCCTGCGCATGCTGCTCTATGAACGTCGTTGCCGCTTCTGTATAGCGCTCGGTCAGATAGCGCTGGTCGGCCGGGGCCTCAACGGCGATCTCGCGGTTGGCGTACAGTGCAAACGGCTCCATGTCGTTGCTATACAGCGCACCGTAATAGCTGTCGAAACCCATGTCGTTGGGCAGTGATGGGGCGCGGTCGCCCATATGCCATTTGCCCACCATGCCAGTGGCATAGCCGGCCGCCTTGAGCAAATCAGCCAGCGTAATCTCTTCGGCAGGCAGGCGTATGTTCGTGTCGCCAGGCGTCAGCGCGCCGAATATAAGGCTCTTGGTGCTGTCCGTAGGGAACACCACATTGGGCAGGCCGGCGCGAGGTGCGAGGCGCCCTGTGAGATACCCGGCGCGAGACGGGGTGCACACCGGGGAGGGCGAGTGGAAATCCGTGAGCACAACGCCGTCGGTGGCGAGCCGGTTAATATTGGGTGTGGCGATCATTGCGCTGCTCGCAGCGCCGGCGCCGATATCACCGTATCCCATATCATCGTAGAGGATGAACACAATATTGGGCGCGCGTTCTGCCGAGACCTTGTGCTTGCCCAGTTGCTCCAGATACTCCTGTTTGCTGTCAACGCGCGCCACGTTGTCAGATTGTTCTTTTGTGGTCACTTTGTAGCCGATAAAGAGCGCGATAATCAGCAGCAACAACAGCACGGTACTGATTGCAGCGGTAATCCTGTTCCAGATAAAGGTGATGATTTTCATGGCGTTTTGGTTCTCATTAGATTGTTAGCCGGTTTCGGATGTGGATATTGCGGTGGCCGGTATGGATACTTGCACATTCATTTGGTCCACTCAAATTCCAGTTTGTGTACCATAAGGCGCAGGATGATAAAAAGGACAGAGCTATGAAGAATTTGCAGGGTAAGGCCATTCTGGTCTGTGGTGGTGCTACCGGGATTGGTGCGGCCACCGTGCGCCGCTTGAGCACAGAGGGTGCCCGCGTGGGCATCGGTGATTTCAATATCGCAGAGGCCCAGGCGCTTGCCAGTGAACTGAGCAGTGCAGGTGGTGATGTCGTCGCCTGGGAGTATGACCAGGCCGAGGAAGCTAGTATCAACACGCTGGTCGAATCTGCCCGCGCGCACTTCGGCCGCCTGGATGGGCTGTTCGCCAATGTCGCCGATCTGCAAACCATACTGATTGACGGAGATATTCTCAGCAATGACGCTGCGGTGTGGCAGCGTACGCTGCAGGTGAATTTGCTGGGAACGGTGCAGCTAGTGCGCGCGGCACTGCCGGCAATGTTGGAGCAGGGCGGTGGCGCTATCGTGCTGACCTCCTCGGACGCAGCGATAGCCGGCGAGCCTGAGCGGCCTGCCTATGCCGCATCCAAGGCGGCGATCAACTCGCTGAGCCGTCACATCGCGTCCAAGTGGGGTCAACAGGGTATCCGCTGCAATGTAGTCTCTCCCGGGTTCGTGCTCACTGAGCAGTTGGATGCCAATATGGATCAGCAGATGAAAGACTGGATGCTCAAAGGTGCTCGCAGCCCCCGTCACGGGGCACCACAGGATATCGCTGGTGCCGTAGCGTTCCTCCTGTCGGAGGACGGCGAGTGGGTGAATGGTCAGGCGTGGCGCGTGAATGGTGGCGTCAGCTATGGGAATTAGCCGACAACGAGGAGTAACAGCATGATTACCGAAAATAGTGTCTCCAGCGAGGAGATCGTCATTAACGCGCCGGCCCAGATTGTCTGGGATGTGATACTGGATTTTGATAACTACGGCCAGTGGAATACGTTCTGCCCCGGCATGAAAGGTGAGCCGGTGGTCGGCTCGCCACTGGAAATGCAGGTGGATATGGGTGAAGGGCCGCAGTTGCAGGTGGAGTACATAACCAGAATTGAGCCCATCCACACTATTGTCTGGTCGATGGAGAACAAGCCTGGAGATCCGGTTCACGCCGATCGACTGCAGTGTATTACGCCGATTGATGACAGCAGTTGCCGCTATGTGACGATCGATGAATTTGGTGGTGAATTTGCCGGACCGATGATTGAGCAGATGGGCAAGATCGTTGAGAAGGGGTTTAACGACTGCGCTGCAGGACTCAAGAAGCGCGCAGAAGCGCTGTATCAAGCGGGTAAAGCCTGAGGTAGTACTGAGCTAGTACCTTATCGCTCAGCGCAGTCCCGGCTTCTGCTGAGGCTGCGCTGTGGTAGCACCCTTCAGGTGGGGAAGATCAGCGGGCTCAGTTGGTCAAACGAATCATGCATCAGCTTGTTCCATGACTGGCGCAGGGAGCTAAGGTAATTATCGTCCTCACCAAAGATCAGGTAGCGCCCTGGTTGCAGCGTTCCCGCATCCAGCAGATAGATTTCCACCGGCGGCCCGACTCCCAAATTGCTGCGGATGGTGGCCTCCATGGACACAAGCCCACACAGTGCCGCGCGCTCGATAGGCGTGCTCGGTTCAATGACGCGGTCGAGAATCGGTTTGCCGTACTTGGTTTCGCCAATCTGTAAAAAGGGCACCTGCGCGGAGCTGGCTATAAAGTTGCCCTGCGAGTAAATCATGTAGAGGCCGTTGCCTGAGCCGGCTATTTCCCCTCCGAGCAGGAATGTCGTTTCAAAAATGGCACCGCCGCCAGTGTTCTGTTGCTGGCTCTCGACGTTGACCCGCCCAATGTACTCAGAGGCCTCGTTCATATCCCGAACTGTTATGAGGCTCTGGGGCGCCTTGTCCTTTACATCCCGCTCCAGCGTGGCGATGACGGCCTGTGTGGTCGCCAGATTGCCTGCGCTGCACAGCACGAACTGCCGCTCGCCAGGCACGCCAAACTTCCACATCTTGCTGTAGGTGCTGATATTGTCGACGCCCGCGCTGGTGCGGGAGTCCGATACCATAGCAATACCCTGATCAACCTTGATTCCCAAACAGTAGGTCACCTGACACTCCCGGTTAACAAATGCGGCTCATACCCAGATAGAGGGGTGAAGCGGGCGCGCATACTAGCGCTATTTCGCCACCGCGCACACCAGTTTAGTACCAAACCAATCAATGCTCGCCTGCCCCTGGTGTTCCCAGTACTCTACACCGTCGCTGGTATAACGGGCACCGGAGCCGCTGCGGGCTATGAATGCAATGATCTGGTCCTGTCCCCTTGTGAGCACCACCGCGGGGGGTGAGGTGTCGTTGTAGAACGCAGCAAAAAATGGCGCCTGTTCGCTGTCGCCGCAGTCAAGGCTGATCGCGACAGGGGCGCTCAATTGGCCGGATGCTATCTGCAGTTCGATGATTCTTGTTTGGTAGGCGGTAGATACGCATTGCAGTACATCATCGGCTTTCCAACAGTCATCACGCCCTTTTATCCAGCCTCGCTGTTGCGCTTTTGTCTGTGGCACGCCATCCGGTGGCAGCGCCTCAAGCGCCGTGTGATAGGCGCTGGTCAGTTCGCGGTCGAGCTGGGCAAGCCCGTCATCGGTGCACACTAAGGTTTGCACCTGCCCTTCGGCCTCTGCGCAGTCGAAGGCCGGTTCGCGGGTGTGTGCGGCTGGGGCACTCAGTAACGCGGCCGCGACAATGCAGCAGCGCTGCAACTGTCGCGGCCACTTCATGCGTAGAATCACAGTGTTCAATCTGTAGCCTCCCGCGTTGCCCTATGACCTGCCCATTAAATCCCGGGCAATGGCGACGATCTGCATTTCATCAGTGCCCGCGTAAATTTGCAGGATTTTCGCATCGCGCATCAGTTGCTCCACGCGGGTCTCGCGCATATAACCGGCGCCGCCAAAAACCTGCACAGCCTCGGTGGTGACTTCCATCGCGGCCTGCGCGGCGTACAACTTCATCGCAGAACCCTCAGCGAAGGAAAAGTCCTTGCCGGCAGCTTTCGTTTCGATAAAACGAAACACCATGTTCTCCAGATTCAGGCGCGCCACTTCCATTTTTGCCAGCTTCAATTGGATCAGTTGGTAGTTGCCGATTGGTTCGCCGAACTGTACCCGTGTTTTGGCGTATTCCAGTGACATTTCCAGTGAACGTTCCACCAGGCCCAGCGCCATAGCAGCGACGCCTGAGCGCTCGGTGCTGAAAGTGGATTTTGCACCAGAACGGCCGTAACCATCCTCTGATTCGCCCATCAAACGCTCGGGACCGGCCTTCACATCAGACAGGAAAAGCTCGCCGGTGGGGGATGCACCTATGCCCATCTTTTTGAAGGCCGGGCTCTGCTCCAGGCCGGGCATGCCGGAATCGAGGATGAAGGAGACAATCTTGCGGTCCGCCGGTTCAACGCCGGGTTCATCGAGGCGACAGATAAATACAATCGTGTCGGCGTGGGGGCCGTTGGTGATAAAGGTTTTATTGCCGTTAAGAATGTAGCCACCTTTACCGTCGCGGCGTGCCGTCGATTTCATCGCGCCAAAGGCATCCGATCCGGAATTGGGCTCAGTGATGGCCCAGGCACCGATTTTCTCCAGCGTCATTAGCTCGCCGGCGTATTTCTTTTTCTGTGCGAGGCTGCCCTTGGACATGATCGCACCGGCAGTGAGTCCGACCGACACGCCCATTGCGGTAATCAGGCCCTGACAGTGGCGGCTGATCTCAATGATTGGCAGTATGCCCATCGCGGCGGCATCCAGGGCTTCCGCAGACACGGGGCCGTCAGTCTCTTCAGCTTTTTTCTCTGGCTTTTCCACTTGCTCACCGCGGGCGATGGCTTCCTCGCGGGCAATCTGCTTGTCGAAATTGGCACGGGCCATCTCATCCATGCCAAAGGTTTTGAACAATTTGCGCAGAATGTCGTAGGGAGGCACGCCGTTGTATTCGATGTCGTCGATATTGGGCACGATTTCCTTTTCCACGAAATCGCGGACCATACCCCTGATCATTTGCTGTTGTTCTGTCCAGGCTATCATTGTGTCTGTTCCCTTATTGAGTTCATCGTTAAAGCGCGGCGCTGATTATTGCACGACAGCACGGGCAACCGAAAGCCACCAGTAAGGCACCAGTAAGGCCGGGAGGATTGCGGCGGCGTTGAACACGCCTTAGACTCGTCCCGGTCGGGTATCGATCGCCCGAGAGTGCACAGGAGGTATTCCATGATTGAAATTGTTCCCTCAGGCCAGGCTTGTGGCGCCACCGTCAAAGGCGTGGATCTGTCCGGGCCTTTGGATGACGCGACCATTCTTGCTGTGCGCGCTGCGTGGCTGGAACACCATGTTCTGGCGTTCCCGGATCAGCAGCTGTCCCGCGCTGACCTGGAGCGCTTGGTACTGTCTTTCGGTGCGTTTGGCAGCGAGCCCTTCTTCCTGCCGATGGAAGGCAGTGAGCATATCGTGGCGCTGACCCGAAAGGCGGATGAAAAAGCCCCGCTGTTCGCCGAGAACTGGCACTCTGACTGGAGTTTTCTGGAAGAGCCGCCCATTGGCACCTGCCTCTACAGCCTGGTGATACCACCAGTTGGCGGCAATACCGGGTTTGCCAACCAGCAAAAGGCGTTGGCGGAAATGCCCCCGGCCCTGCGCGCGAGGATTGAGGGGCGCATTGCCCTGCACTCTGCCGGCGCAGCTTACGCGCCGGACGGAATGTATGGGGAGAAAGACAAGGAGGCTGGCCGCAGTATGGCAATTCACTTCTCGGAGGACGCCCGGCAGGTGCAGAAGCACCCGTTTATCCAGCGTCACCCGGAAAGCGGCCGGGAGACCCTGCTCAGCAGTCTCGGCTATATTATGGGTGTAGAAGGTATGGCCGACGATGAGGCACTGCAGCTGCTGCTGGAGCTGTATGAATGGCAGACGCGTGAGGAGTTTCAGTACACCCACATCTGGCAGGAGAATATGTTTGTGCTGTGGGATAATCGCAGCGTATTGCACCGCGCCTATGGCGGCTATGACGGCTATGACAGAATTCTGCACCGGGTTACCGTTGCAGCGGATACCGACAAGTTCATCACACCACAGGCCGCATAATTGATGCCGCAGGTTTCCAGCCTGCGTGACCCGGTCGTAAAGTTTTGCGATACTGGTCGGCGCTGAATTTACGCAACGATCAACCACATAAATCAGGATGCAAAGACTATGACAACTCGCATGCTTTCCATATTGGCCACGACGCTGGTAGCTACCCTTGCAGGCTGTGCCGCCACCGATCCAATGACGGGTTCAACCCGTAATGAGCTGATATCTGTACAGTACGGCAGGGTAGAGAATATTCAGAAAGTCGATATGTCGCCGGATTATGGTGCGGGCTCAGTGATAGGTGGTGCACTTGGGCTGCTGGCAACAATGGGTCACTCGGGTGCCTCACAAGTGGGCGGTGCTGCAGTGGGCGCTGGATTGGGCGCTATTGTGGCGAAAGAGACCGCGGGCACGGGTGAGAGGTTTACCGTTCGCCTGGTGAACAATAATACCGTGGATATCATCACTGAAAACCAGGATATCCGGCTCGGCGATTGTGTTTCCGTTGAACAGGGCAAGCATGCAAATATCCGGCGGGTATCTCCGGTGATGTGTACCACCCCGGCATCACACCCGGCTTATGGCGCCATGAATGCCGCCAACGTGCAGGAATCTCAGGAGTGCCAGGAGGTGAAGCGCGAACTGTTGAACGCCACTACCGAACAGGCGACAGCGATAGCCTATAAAAAAATGCGTGCTTTCTGTGAGAGCTAGCCCCGGCGTCAGCTGATCTAGCAGCGCCTGCCACTTCCAGCCATGGCTGGAAGTGGTGCGACCTGGGCTGCGATGCGACTCCGCCCTTGAAACCAATGTGTACACAGGCGCTCGATCTCGCTTATGGAAAAAATTGCCCACGCCATTGTCAATCCGCTGAAGTCGCTGAATCTGCTGTCCGGGGAAGAGATCGACGGGCTGACCCGCAGTGATGGTGATCTGTTCGCTTTGTTCCGGCACTGCGCGCTGGCTATCCTGAATACGGATAGTGAGAAGGATGACGTAGCAGAGATTTGCGCCGACTATTCCGATTTTGACATCCGCCTGATTCCGCAACCGCGGGGTCTCAAGCTGGAGCTGTTCAACGCACCGCCACACTCCTTTGTAGATGGCAAGATGATCCGCGGAATTCAGGAGCACCTGTTCTCTGCTCTGCGCGATATTGTCTATACCGACTTAAAGATCACCGGCCCCCAGACTCAACCGCTGACGTCCTCGCAAACCACCAATATGGTGTTTCGCATCCTGCGCAATGCCGGAGTCGTGCGGCCCGATCAGCCGCCGCAAATGGTCGTCTGCTGGGGAGGGCACTCGATTCCCCGCGAAGAATATGATTACGCCAAGGGCGTCGGTTACCAGTTGGGGTTGCGCGGGTTGGATATTGTCACCGGCTGCGGCATAGGGGCTATGAAAGGACCTATGAAAGGAGCGGCTGTTGGCCATGCCAAGCAGCAGATCAAGACGGGCCGTTATATCGGCATCAGCGAACCGGGTATCATCGCCTCTGAGTCACCCAACGCCATCGTCAATGAGCTGGTCATCATGCCCGATATCGAGCAGCGGCTTGAGGCTTTTGTGCGGCTCGCCCACACGATCATCGTATTCCCGGGGGGCGTGGGTACGGTAGAGGAAATTCTTTACCTGTTGAGTCTGTTGATGCACCCCGATAATAGTGAGGCTATCCCGCTGGTACTGGCGGGGCCGCAGTCCTGTCGGGAGTATTTCCAGGAACTGGAGCGCTTTCTGGTGGGTTGTCTGGGAGAGGAAGTCAGGAACCACTATCGAGTGATCATCGGTGCACCAGATGAAGTCGGTCGCGTTGTCAGAGCCGCTACAGAAGGCGTGCATGCGCTTCGCCGCCGCGCGTCACAAGCGTATTACTTCAATTGGGAGTTACACATTCCGCCCGATTTACAGGTGCCCTTCATTCCCACGCACGAGGCGATGGCCGCGCTGGAGTTGCGTGCTGATATGCCCAAATACACGCTTGCCAGTAACCTGCGTTGCATTTTTTCCGGTTTGGTCTCAGGCAATGTGAAAGCGTTTGGCATTGAACAGGTCCGCCTGCATGGCCCCTATAAACTCTCCGGTGATCCAGTTTTTTTGGCCAGCATGGACAGGTTGCTGAAGGTACTGGTGCGAGAGAAGCGCATGAAGTTAGTGGCGCAGGCCAATGATTACCAGCCCTGTTATCAGTTGGCCGACTGATTGGCAGGGATCTGGCGGCGCAGGTATTTCCAGAGTCCAATCAGGGAGGCCGTTATCCAGAATATTTCAATTACAAAGCTCGCCAGATTGAAATGGAAACACAGGCTGAACAGCAGCAGGATGGCCCCGGCCAGATTGAGCATATTGTAGCTCAGTCCCTTCGGGTCGGTGCGGTCCAGTTGCAACAGGAAGTAGGCCAGCACAACGAGTACCGTACCTAACATACCAATGGCGTCTATGATCCATGTATCCATGGTTTTTTCCCTGCGTGTAATGATCGATGACATTTGAGGCTATCACAATTTCGTACAATTACAGTTTGGACAGGTCGTATGCGCTTGGAAAATGATCTCGCACAATACGATGTGGTTATTCTGGGTGCAGGTGCGGCCGGGTTGTTCTGCGCCGCGGTGGCCGGCGCTCGCGGGCGCCGTGTGCTGGTGCTGGAAAAAGCCAATAAGGTCGGCAAGAAGATACTGATGTCCGGCGGTGGGCGCTGTAACTTCACCAACTACTTTGTCAGCGCCGACAATTTCATTTGCGGCAACCCGCATTTCAGTAAATCTGCATTGAGTCGTTATACACAGTGGGATTTTATCGCGCTGGTAGAGGCCTATGGCATAGCGTATGAAGAGCGCAAGCACGGACAGCTGTTCTGCACGAATTCCGCTGCAGACATCCTGTCCATGCTGCTGGATGAATGCAAAAAACACGGGGTCACAATAGTGACGCACTGTGATGTTCGGGGCGTAGAGTCGGTCTCTCCCCGTGCCGGGCAGGGCAGTGCGGGGAGCGAGTCCGAAGCCCGCTTTCGCGTCGCCTACGCGCACCAGGCAGTGGGTGATGGCGCTCTGTGTTACGTCCACTGTCAGTCGCTTGTTGTGGCCACTGGTGCACTGTCTATTCCCACACTCGGCGGCAGTGGTCTGGGATATGAGATTGCGTCACAGTTTGCGCTCCCGCTGACCGAGCGCCGCGCAGGGCTGGTGCCCTTTATGTTCAGCGATGCTATGAAGTCGCTGTGTGAGCGACTGTCGGGGGTGGCGTTGGAGGTCGAAGTGACTTGCGCGGGGCACGCCTTCACAGAGAATATGTTGTTTACCCATCGCGGCCTCAGCGGCCCGGTGATCCTGCAAATTTCCAATTACTGGCACCCGGGTGATGCGGTGGCAGTGAACTTGCTGCCTGAGCTGGATTGCAGCGAATGGTTGCTGCAGGCCAAACGCGAACACGGCAATATTTTGTTGCGCACGCTACTGCATCGACAACTGCCGAAGGCACTGGTGTCCGAACTGCAAGCTCTATGGTGGCAACAGGACGATGCGCGCAAGCTGGCCGACTTCAGCGACAAGCGTCTGCGGGAACTGGCGGGCCTACTTAATGGCTGGCAACTCAAGCCTTCGGGTACGGAAGGCTATCGCACAGCGGAGGTGACGCTGGGCGGTGTCGACACCGCTGCGATCAGTTCGAAGACGATGGCCGCGAAATCCTGCGATGGCCTGTATTTTGTCGGTGAGGTTCTGGATGTGAGTGGTCATCTGGGAGGATACAACTTTCAGTGGGCATGGTCCTCGGCATTCAGTGCGGGGCAGGTGGTCTAGTGCGCTCTGCGGCAGTTGGCTTTGTGCCTGTTGCTCGGGATATACTCAGTCGGCAAGTGCAGTTGTGGGTCGGCCGCAGCTGTTAATCTCATACAGCTACTACAGTACTTCAAGAAGGAGAGAAACATGGCAAGTGAAGGTTACCATGAGCCTATCGACGAGCTTAGCGACGAAACGCGCGACATGCATCGGGCCATCGTATCGCTGATGGAAGAGCTAGAGGCCGTTGATTGGTATAACCAGCGTGTGGACGCGTGCAAGGACAGTGAGCTGAAGGCAATACTTGCTCACAATCGCGATGAAGAGAAAGAGCATGCTGCAATGGTTCTGGAGTGGATCAGACGAAAAGATCCCACTATGGATAAAGAAATGAAAGACTACCTGTTTACCGAGAAGAAAATTGCTCACGAGTAAATAGCGCCAGCCTACAGATTTCAACTCGGCACATTACTCTGGTTTAGTCCTGGCGTGAGCGCTGCATCGGGCAGTGCTTGCGCCAGTTTCGATCGTATACACGTTATCCGAGGCAGCCGGAATGCTCAGCAGACTGATGCAAGTTTGGAACGAACTGCGCGGTAGTTACTGGTTTATTCCGTCTGTTATGGCATTGAGCGCTGTCCTGTGCGCTCTTTTTCTTACCCAGAATCGCTGGGTGCTTGAACTCTCGTTTTTCAACGATTCACACTGGTTGTATAAAAGCACGCCCGAAGCGGCGCGCGAAGTGCTCTCCGTCATCGCCGGGTCAATGATCACGGTGGCCAGCGTCACCTTTTCAATAACGATTGCAGCTGTCGCCTACGCCACCTCCCAGTTTGGTCCGCGCCTGCTGACGAACTTTATGTCCGATAGAGGAAACCAGTGGACGCTGGGGACTTTCATCTCGACGTTTTTATACTGTCTTATGGTGCTCAGGACGCTCACCGGCTCAGACTCTGATTCCGGCAGCGTGGATTTTGTGCCGCAGGTTGCGGTCGCGGGCAGTGTGCTGTTTGGTGTCGCAAGTATTGGTGTTCTGATTTACTTTATCCATCATGTTCCGGCATCGATTCACGCATCCAATGTTATCGCCGAGGTGGGACAGCAGTTGCTGGACAGTCTGGATGCGCTTTATTCCCGCGCCGAGCAGGGGCTGGAACTGCCTTCCGGCGAGCCGGTTTCAGAGGTCCATTTTGATCTGCGAAACTCGCAAGCCCTGCACGCAAGTTTTGATGGATTTGTACAGTTTGTCGATCATCCCACCCTGATGACGCTGGCCGATGAGCTCGACAGCGCCATTGTGCTGGATGTGCGCCCCGGTGATTATGTGAGCAAGCGCAGCTGTCTTGGTTGGGTTCTGTGTACAACATCACTGGAGCCTGAAGTGGAGGCGCGTTTTGAAGGTGCATTTCTGTACGGGTTAAAACGCACTGCAGCGCAGGACGTCATGTTCCTGGCACAGGAGCTGATTGAAATTGCCGCGCGCGCTCTCTCGCCGGGGGTCAATGATCCGTTTACCGCTATGAATTGCCTGGATTGGCTGGGCAGTTCACTGGGCGTGGTGGCCACCAAGAAATCTGTAGACGGCCATCACTATGACAGCGAAGGGCGGCTGCGGCTCATCGCGAAATATATTTCCCGGGAACTGTTCATAAACAATAATCTGAGCAGGGTTCGCGTCTATGCAGCGACAGACCGAAATGCCGCGTTGCATTTTTGCGCTGTGCTGGGGCGAGTGCTGCTACTGCCGGTAGACGAGGATATTCGGGGAATGTTGCTGCGCCAAGCCTCTGAACTTATTGAATGTGCCAAAGAGTCGCTCTGCGATCTGGATGTGGAAGAGCTGAAAGCGCGGTACGGTATTCTGGCCAGTATTGCCGCGGACAGCCGGGAAAACTATAGCATGGTCCATGAGCATGACTGGCTTGGCGGTAGTGGTTGATCAACCTGAACCGGTGCGACGCAATTAATCTGCTGGCCTGTGCGGGCAATGTGCGGGAGAATCACCACATTCTCATTGCCTGACTACCCTGCCCGTGCGCCGGACATCACTCCATCTATGCTTCGACTGAATGAAATCAAACTGCCACTGGATCATCCGGCCGATGCGCTGACGGCTGCGGTGAGTGAGTGCCTGGGTATCGATGCCCGGGATATTCTGGATATACGTGTCTTCAAGCGCAGTTATGATGCCAGGCACAAATCCCGCATTCTGCTGATTTACCAGCTGGATGTAGACGTCGCTGCCGGTCTGGAGCAGCCGCTGTTGGAGCAGTTTGCGCAGAGTTCACGTGTGAGGCCCAGCCCCGACACAAGCTACCACTATGTTGCCCAGGCCGACGCAGATTTCCCCGCTTTTGGGCAGCAGCGCCCGATAGTTATCGGTTTTGGTCCCTGCGGAATTCTCGCCGCCCTGTTGCTGGCACAGATGGGCCTCAAACCGCTGGTACTGGAGCGCGGACAGTCAGTGCGCCAGCGCACCAAGGATACCTGGGGCCTGTGGCGTAAACGCCAGTTGAACACAGAATCTAATGTGCAGTACGGCGAGGGCGGCGCGGGTACGTTCTCGGATGGCAAATTGTACAGCCAGGTGAAGGACAAGCGGCACCTGGGGCGCAAAGTGTTGGAAGAGTTTGTTGCCGCGGGAGCCCCCGAGGAAATTCTCTACGTGAGCAAGCCGCATATCGGCACCTTCAAACTGGTGACAATGGTGGAGAAGCTGCGCGCCGAGATTGTTCGCCTCGGCGGCGAGATACGCTTCGGGCAAAAAGTGGAGTCCCTGTTACGCGATGGCGAGGGAGAGAATTCGGGGCAGGTACGTGGTGTCACCACAGACGACGGTGAGACGATATTGAGCGAGCATATTGTGCTCGCCATTGGGCACAGTGCGCGTGACACATTCCAGAAGCTACTGGATGCCGGTGTAGCCATTGAGCCGAAACCCTTTTCTATCGGCTTTCGAATCGAACATCCGCAGTCTTTGATTGACAAGGCGCGCTTCGGCGAAAATTCGGGGCACCCGATTCTGGGCGCAGCGGATTACAAACTCGTCCATCACTGTAAGAATGGTCGCAGCGTCTACAGTTTCTGCATGTGCCCGGGCGGTACGGTGGTGGCGGCTACCTCGGAGGAGGGGCGTGTGGTCACCAACGGCATGTCACAGTATTCGCGCAACGAGCGCAATGCCAACTCCGCCATCGTTGTCGGCATCGATCCCGAGCAGGATTATCCGGGGCATGTGCTGGCCGGTATCGATCTGCAGCGCGAACTGGAATCTCTCGCCTTCCGTATGGGGGGCGAGAACTACAATGCACCGGCACAGTTAGTGGGTGATTTTCTGCAGGGTAAACCCTCCACCGCACTGGGTGCGGTGGAGCCATCCTACCAGCCGGGTATCACCCTCACCGACTTGTCGGTGGCGCTCCCGGACTATGCCATTGCCGCGATACGCGAGGCGCTGCCGGCGTTCGACAAGCAGATCAACGGCTTTGCGATGGCAGATGCAATACTCACTGGTATTGAAACCCGCAGCTCCTCGCCAATCTGCATCCGTCGCACAGCGGATTTCCAGAGTGTTAACACGCGGGGCCTGTATCCGGCTGGTGAAGGTGCGGGTTATGCCGGCGGCATATTGTCTGCGGCTATCGATGGCATTAAGGTTGCCGAGGCGGTGGCGCTGTCGATTCTCGCAACGCCAGAACAGACTGAACTCTCCTCTTAGAGTCTTCGCGCGCTCGCGCTGACCAGACCCGCGCTACCGTTCGCAAGATAATGCGAAAATCCAGCATAAGATGCCAGTGTTGGAGGTAGTCCAGCTGTACTTTCGCTTTCGCCGGTAGCAAAAGTTGAAAGTACTCTTGCTCCGCATTCGGTCGTCCGGCCAACACCGCATCCTCGGCGAAGAATAGAACCGATGCCGGGTCGGTCACGCCGGGACGAACAGATAGCACCGCGTTGCGCGTGGCTTCGTCCAGCGCATCGGCATGTGCCTGCACCATCGGCCTGGGACCCACCAGACTCATATCTCCGATGAGGACATTATAAAGCTGAGGCAGCTCATCGAGGCGTGAGCGTCGCAGTGGCAGGCCGACAGGGGTAATACGCGGGTCGTCCTCTGGTGCAATACTGCCCAGTGTCGTGCTGCCCGGATACAGGGTTCGAAACTTCAGCAGCGTGAATACCTGTCCGTGCAAACCGACACGCGGTTCCCGGTAGAGTATTGGCCTACCGCTGCGCGCCGCTACCAGCAGCGCGATGGCCAGCATTACCGGCGCCAGGACTAGCAGGCCGACAAGCGCGAAGCTGATATCCATTGCGCGTTTGACAGTGCGCCCGCTCGCGAATGCTGGTGGCCCCATGACGCTAACCGTTTGCCAGCAAGATACCGGCGGTGATGCCAGCGGACAACAGAACAAAGGCCAGCAACGCGAGTGGCTGCACCGGGCGGTGGCGATAGAATGTTTGCGGATCCTGCCACGTCCACCGCGCGGCAATAGCGGCGGGAATGGCACCCGTTACGCCCAGCAGTGCCAGTGTGGGTAGCGCGCCGTTCCACACAGCGTATAGCAGCATCAGGAGTGCGAGCAGATAGATTAGCGGCAACATGCGGCTGGCGCGCTCTTTGCCTAGTTGCACCACCATGTTGTTCTTGCCGACACTCCGGTCGGCCTCATAATCCGGAAATTCGTTCACCCACAGAAAGGCGGCGATAAACAAGCCCAGTGGCAGGGATGCCCATATCACATCGGTATTGTAGCTGTGTGTGAGCAGGGCGTAGGTAGCCAGTGCAATCAGCGGGCCGTAACAGAGCACCACATCAAGCTCGCCCAGTCCCCGGTAGGCCAGTTGCAGGGGCGGCCCATGGTAGGACCAGCCCAGCACCAGGGCGACGGTGCCCAGCCAGAAAATAGACGGCTCGCGCAGAAATACCATCATCGCGCCCATTGCCAACCCGGCGGCACCGAATAACAGAGCGATGGCCCATGTCTGGCGGCGGGTGAGAATATTGTCGACCAGTACGCGCTTGCCGCCGGAGAAATCCGTGCGATCTTCGTCCTTTACCGCCAGATCAGTTCCCGAGTCGTAATCGTATACATCGCCCCAGGCATTCTTGGCCACTTCCATACAAAACATGGCGAGCCCCATAACCAGCAACCAATACCAGGAAAAGCTGCCGTCACGCGCTGCCAGCGCAGCACCTATCGCCATAGAGGCGACGGAGGTAATACTGATTTTGGGATCGGCGAGGCGCCAAAATCCCACGCTGAATTGACTCGCCATAATATCTCAAGGCTTTGCCAGCGGCAGGTTATTGCGCTGGTGCAGCTGGTTCCGAGGAAATCTGTGGACCGGTTTCGTGCACAAGTATGCTGCGATCAGGCCGAAACCGCCAGTGCCTGCACCGTCACCGGTTGCAGTTTCGCCGCGTGCTCCTCTTTGCTGCTGGTTCTCTCCGCGTGAATCCAGACACCACCGTCGGGATCCTTGATGATATCGCCTACACCGCCGGGGATATGAATGCCCACCTCGGTGGGGTTGTCGGCAAACAGTTCAGGTGCGGGGATTTCCATGCTTTCCAGTGTATCGATCACCGCATTCGCATCGAAATCGAATTGGGTGACAACCTCGCGCGTCGCGCCAACGTGCGGTGCAAACGCCCGATCGAGAGCCAGCAGCTGGAGTACACGATGTTTCAACCCTGCGGCGTCCAGCTGGTTGCCCATGTGGTCATCAATCCATTGCAGTGCGATCTTCTCTACACAGGCGTAAGTGCGTTCTGGATAGGTGTAGGAGGTGATAAACAACTCCTCGCGAAATTCGTACACGCCCATTTTGTCGTCGGCATTGAGGCCGGGAATTTCGGCGCTGAACTCAGTGCACAAGGCATGCAACAGGGCGCGCATCATGCCGGCAACCGGCACGGTTTCGCTCAGGGCTAGATAGCGCAGTGTCAGAGGCAGCATATAGCCGCGGCTCATCAACAGGTGCGCTGTAATGAGGAAATAGCCCTCCAGACCCTCTTCTATCGGGAAGCTCATACACCCGACGACGTATTCGCCCTTGGCCTTGCCATAGCCTGCCACCGGCAGAGTTTCGATGCTGTACTCCTCGCGCTTGTCGTAAAACTCGGTGCCCGGCAGCAGGGTGTAACCGAAAATATTGATAGTGGGGAAAACCGCGAACAGGCGATCAAGGTTTTTCTCAAAGCTGGCGAGGTTGTCGCCGACCAGCCCCCAGATCAGTTCGCAGGCGATGGGGACTCTGGCTTTGGCCATCTCGCGGGCAATGGGCTCGTATTTGTTGGCATCCATATTGGTGCGGTGACACAGTTCCAGTGCCAGTGGTGTCAGGGTCTGCAGCGCCAGGTGGTAGTGTGGCAGCAAGTTGTTTTGATGCAGCAGCAGTACGATTTCCTGTGAACGTGACCCGTGCTTCTTCGACCAGGATGTCGCAAACGTGTTGGGCAGACCCGTGCGCTGTTTTATCTCGCACAACACCTTCGCTTTCTCGACATCTTCCTTCAGTGCGCCGAAGTTGGAATCGGTCAGCCAGATGTTTTTGATGCCGGCATCGACGATGTAATTCCAGTCGTGGCGAATTCGCTCCACCGAAAACGACAGCATTTTGGTGCCGATCGCCCCCGTACCCCATTCGCAAAAAGCACATTTGTAGGGACAGCCGCGGCTGGTTTCGTAGGCGATGCAATCGTAGGGCTCGCCCTCGCTGTCCAGCAGGCTGATCACGTTCAGAGGTGATGGCAACTCATTCAGGTTGCGAAAGCGGGGGCGTTCGGCGGTTGTCACCAGTTCGCCGTTCTCGACAAAGGCGAGCCCGGCGACATCGTGCCACGCTTCGCGGCTGCCGGCGTCCAGAAAATCTGTGAAAGTGGCTTCGCCCTCACCCAATACGACAATATCGACCGCTTCCGAGAACAGGTAATCGTGGGCTTTTTGTACGTGCGGGCCTCCGGCGACAATCAACAGTTCCGGGCACAGGGCTTTGACCTGTCGCATCAGATCCAGAAATTCAGCCGCGTTCCAGGTGTATACCGAAAAGCCCATCACGGGCTCTAGGCCTTCTGCAACGGCCGCCTTGGCTCGTGGCAGTTCGTCCTTTTGCCACTGTTCCAGCCACTGGGGAATTTTTTCCGGGTGATTGACGAAATGCACTAGCTGGATGTCCATCTGAGCCGGATTCTTGCCCAGTTCCTGATAGTACGCTTTCAAACCGCCCGTGGTCATGGGCGCGGCGGGAAATGTGTCGGAGTCCAGAGATAAAAGCCAGATGGGACGCTGCATGTTATTTTGTCCAGGATAGCGTAAAAAAAAGCATTATCCTTAACAACGTGCCGGATGTCAGTGAATTTTTCTGTCCCTACAAAAAGCAGGTTTATTGCATGCGGTTTATAGCGAGTGGATTTGTCGCCCAGAAGTGCTAAAAGTAAACCTTCGCTTTTTTGAGGCCAATATCTTTTAGCATCAATGTGATGTGCTCCAGATCAGGTGATGACAGCACGGTATCGTTTTCATACGCGAGCATAAAAGACTTTCCATTGTGTCTGTAGAGTATGGCAATGTACTCCTCAGTGTTGCTTGGATTTCTTCTGATTTCTACCAGATTGAATCCGTCATCACTTTGTACTTTTCTCGCTTCTGATATTTTCATACGCCCCTTGTTGACTCAATTGAACTGGTGAATGGCCTCATCCAGAGTTGAGTAGAATACTGTTACCCCTTCCCGGGGAGTGACCTCTGCACGAGCTAGTGTTTTCAGCGGTTGAAACTGCAGATCGGCTATACACAGTTTTTTGCCCCCGGCGGCACAGAAATCCACCAATTTATTCAGGGCCGCCACCCCTCCCGCATCGAGCAGTGTGACGCCATCCATATACAGAATAACGCCATCCAGCGATTCCATTTTCGCGGCGATCTCGCCAAATACACGGTCTGCTGCGGCGAAAAACAGCGGGCCGTTGATCTTCAGGACAGCCCAGCGATCGGGAAGGTTGGCGTCGATGAGTTTCTTATTCCCGGTAATGTCCGTGATCTTTGTCATGGCGGCCATCTCGCTGACAAAAAGAATACAGGCCAGCAGCACACCGACTGTAATGGCGATAACCATGTCGAAAAAAACGGTCAGCGAGAGGCAGGTTGCCAATACGATGATGTCTGGAGCCGGCGCTCGCTTCACCAGGTGCAGCGATTTAGATGCTTCGCTCATATTCCAGGCGACAACGATCAACAGTGCCGCCATTGCCGGCATCGGCAGAAAAGCCAGCACCGGTGCGAAAGAAACCAATGCGAGCAGCACAACCAGTGAGTGGATCATCGCGGCAACCGGCGATTCTGCTCCCGCTTTCAGGTTTGCCGTCGACCGCGCTATCGCCGCTGTTGCGGTGATGCCGCCAAACAGCGGCGCGATAATATTGCCCAGCCCCTGACCTAAAAGCTCGCTGTTGGCGCTGTGCCGCTTACCGGTCATGCCATCCAGTACGACCGCGCAAAGCAGGGATTCTATTGCACCGAGCATGGCGATAGCGAAAGCGGAGGGCAGCAGGGCCATTACCATTGAGCCATTGATCTGGCCTGTCGTGCCGTCTGGCCCGGGCTGTAGCCAGGGCCAGGTGAACTCAGGTAAATACGGCGGTATACCTTCGCCTCTTGAGCCATCGGGCAGCAAGTAGCTGAAGCGGCTGCCAATGGTGTCGACGTCGTAGCCTGCCTGCGACAACAGAATACCTAGCAGGCTTGCCACGATGACGGCGGGTAAGTGCTGGGGAATGGACGTTTTGAGTTTTGGCCAGTACAGCATGACAGCCAGCGTTACCAGGGCCACAAACAGGCTGGTCGGGTCGAATTGGCCCATCGAATTGGCCAGTACCACGATTTTGTCGATGTACAGCTCCGGCATCTCGGGAATCTGCAGGCCAAAGAAATCTTTCAGTTGCAGGGTGACGAGGACGATCGCGATGCCGCCGGTGAAGCCCAGCGTTACCGATTGTGGGATGTATTCGATAAAGCGGCCAAGGCGAGCATACGCCATCGCGATGAGTATGACGCCGCCCATGATACTCGCCAGCAGCAGGCCGGCGAGACCGTACATATGCGCGATGGGGTGCAGAACGACGACGAAAGCCGCGGTCGGGCCGGAAATGCTGAGGCGGCTTCCCCCCGTTAGGGCCACCACAAAGCCCGCGATGATCGCCGTATACAGGCCGTACTGCGGAGCCACACCGCTGGCGATCGCCAGTGCCATCGCAAGCGGGATGGCAATAATGCCGACACTGATGCCCGCCAGCACATCTTTGCGCAAGCGAGCCATGTTGTAGGGCTCGTCTGCGAAACAGGCGTCACGCAAGGCGTGGCCTATCCGGAGGGAGAATAGATGTGCTCTATGTGCCATAGCTGGTCTGCTGATCAGGGGTTTAAATACATATTCAGATAGCATAGTATGTTAATCAAGTTAACACATAATGCAAGTTACCCTATGGAATCAACGAGAGGAATTGTTGGCGTGGAACCAAATGAACTGATTTCGAACCTGGAAAATTATGGCATTCAAAAGCCGTCGGCTGTTGTTCACAACCCGGGGTATGACCAGTTGTTCGAAGAGGAGACCAGTCCGGAAAGGACGGGCTTTGATGCCGGAAAATTAACGTCACTGGGCGCTGTTGCGGTGGACACGGGGATATTTACAGGGCGTTCACCCAAGGACAAGTACTTCGTCAAGGACGATACCACCCGGGATACCGTCTGGTGGAGTGACCAGGGGAAAAACGACAATAAGCCCATTTCGCAGGAGATCTGGAGCCACCTGCGCGGGATTGTTGGAAACCAGCTGAGCGGTAAGCGACTGTTCGTCGATGATTTGTATTGCGGCGCAGATCCCCAGACGCGGCTCTGTGTCCGTTTTGTCACAGAGGTTGCCTGGCAGTCCCATTTTGTAAAAAACATGTTTATCCGGCCAACAGCGGAGGAGCTGGAATCGTTCGAGCCTGATTTCCATGTGATCAACGCCTCCAAAGCGACCAACCCCGACTGGCAGGAACAGGGCCTGCACTCCGAAAATTTTGTAGCCTTCAATATGACGGAGCGCGTGCAATTGATCGGCGGTACCTGGTATGGCGGTGAAATGAAGAAAGGGTTGTTCTCTGTGATGAACTACCTGTTGCCGCAGCGCGGTGTGGCGTCGATGCACTGCTCGGCAAACGTTGGTGAAAAGGGCGATGTGGCGATCTTCTTCGGGCTCTCCGGTACTGGCAAAACAACGCTGTCTACAGATCCGAAACGGCAGTTGATCGGCGACGATGAGCACGGCTGGGACGATAACGGGGTGTTTAATTTCGAGGGTGGTTGCTACGCCAAAACCATTAACCTGAGTCAGGAGCAGGAGCCTGATATTTACAACGCAATTAGAAGGGATGCGCTGCTGGAAAATGTCGTTGTCGATGACCAGGGCAATATCGATTTCAGTGACGCATCCAAAACAGAGAACACGCGGGTCTCCTATCCGATCTACCACATAGACAATATCGTAAAACCGGTATCGAAAGCCGGGCATGCCGGTAAGGTAATATTTTTGACGGCGGATGCCTTTGGCGTGTTGCCGCCAGTATCGAAATTGACTGCGCAGCAGGCCGAGTATTATTTCCTGTCCGGGTTTACTGCCAAGCTCGCCGGTACCGAGCGCGGTATTACGGAGCCGGCACCAACGTTTTCTGCGTGTTTTGGCGCGGCGTTTTTGAGCCTGCACCCCACTCGCTACGCCGAAGTGCTCAACCGGCGTATGCAGGCGGCCAATGCCAGTGCGTATCTCGTCAACACGGGCTGGAATGGCACCGGCGAGAGAATCTCCATTGGCGATACGCGCGCTATTATTGATGCCATTCTGGGCAGTGAACTCGATGATTGCGAAACAACGCTGATTCCCTATTTTAATCTGGCCATTCCCACTGCGTTAAGCAAAGTGAATAGCGATATTCTTGATCCACGCAATAGTTATCAGGATGCTGCGCAATGGGACGTCAAAGCTGAAAAACTCGCACGTATGTTTATCGACAATTTTGTTCAGTTTACCGATACCGACTCTGGACAAGCGCTGGTTCTGGCCGGCCCCACGGTCTAGCGGGCGATGAATGCCAGTCATTCACAGGGCGCAAGGATTCCCCGGTGGAACCGCCCTGTGAGATGGCTGGAAAGAAGATAAACATTACAATAAAATGTTAACCGAATGCACAGATAAACAGAGTGCCGCTGACATTACACAAGAGCCATGGACATGGAAAAACGTACAGCCCGACTAACGTTGCTGGTTGATCCCAGCAAAAAACTCGCATTCGAAAAATTATGTTCGCTGGAGGATGTTACGCCCTCCCAGAAAATTCGGCAGTTTATGCGCGACTATATCGAAGAAAAGATGGGAGCGGATTGGCGCAAGGAAGTGTTCGATCACGACGACGCTTGAATCCGTCTGTCGGGTAGACACTGCAGCGTGCAGGGTTTACGACAAACGCTCCTTGAAATCCTCGTAGCCGAATTCCCGCACGATCTCCAGTTCGCCGGTATTGGAGTTCCACAGCGCAATCGCGGGTAGTTGGGTGCCATTGAATGTGCTGGTTTTGACCATGGTGTAGTGCGCCATATCGCTGAATACGAGCCGCTGGCCGACTTGCAGCGGTTGCGCGAAACTGTAGTCGCCCATTACATCGCCGGCCAGGCAGGTTAGGCCGCCCAGCCGATAGGTATGCGCTAATTCACCGGGTTCACCCGCGCCGAGGATATCGGCGCGGTAGGGCATTTCCAGCAGATCCGGCATATGGCAGGTGGCGGAGGTATCCAGAATAGCCTGATCCAGAGCGTTCCAGCCCAGATCCAACACCTCAGTTACCAATACGCCGGTACCGATGGCGACCGCCTCACCGGGCTCCAGATACACCTGCACATCGTAACGGCTGGCGAAATCGCGGACACAGGCTGCCAACGCGTCTGTCTGGTAATCCGGGCGTGTAATATGGTGCCCGCCGCCAAAGTTCACCCACTGCATACGGTGCAGCAGGTGCCCGAATTTTTCCTCCACCGCTTGCAGCGTGCGCTGCAGCGGAGGGAAATCCTGCTCGCACAGGGTATGAAAATGCAGCCCGCTGATATCCTCAAGCGTGTGTTCATCGAGGTGCGACAGAGGAATCCCCAGCCGTGAGCCAGGTGCACAGGGATCGTATATAGGCACGGTACCCTCGGAGTGCTCGGGATTAATACGCAGGCCGAATTTCAGCCCCGGTCTGCGCTCCCGTGCCGCCAGTGCCAGCGGGCGAAAGCGCTGCCACTGCGCGCAGCTGTTGAATACCACGTGATCGGCTATCTCGAGGATGTCGCGCAGGTCGCTCTCACTGTAGGCGGCGCTGAACACATGAACTTCGCCACCGTAGCATTCGCGACCCAGCCGGGCTTCGTGCAGGCCGCTGGCACAGGTGCCACTGAGGTAGCTCGATATCAGTGGGGCCAGCCGCCACATAGAGAAGGCTTTCAGGGCGGCCAGCACTTTCGCGCCACTGTCCTGGGCCACCTGTTGCAGAATCTGCAGGTTGCGCTCTACAGCGACCTGGTCCACCACAAAACAGGGTGTCGGCAGTTGGGCCAGATCGAGCTTTTCAAAGTCCGTGAATTGCATGCGCGCTTGCCTGTTGTCTCAGCTCTGGGCGATATCCAGATGGAAGGCCGGGTTCAGCTCAACCACTTTCCAGGGCAGCCCATAGAGATTCATGTCTTCCATGAATGGATCAGGGTCGCACTGCTCGACGTTCCACACACCCGGTTGACGCCACTTGCCCTGGAGAATCATTTTCGCACCTATCATCGCGGGAACGCCGGTGGTGTAGGAGATGGCCTGCGATTGCACCTCCTGATAACAGCTCTCGTGGTCACAGATGTTGTAGAGATACATCACTTTTTCCCGGCCATCTTTTACGCCGCGAACAATACAGCCGATGCAGGTTCGGCCCTTGGTGCGCGGCCCCAGTGTGGACGGGTCGGGCAACAGGTGGGCGAGGAATTGAATCGGCACGATGGATTGGCCCTGGAACTCGACGGGCTCTATGCCGGTCATGCCTACATTTTCCAGTACTTCCAGATGCTTCAGGTAGTTGTCTGAAAAGCTCATCCAGAACTGGGCCCGGCGCAGGCTGGGGAAGTGTTTGCTGATCGACTCCAGCTCCTCGTGATACATGCGGTAGATATCGAACGTGCCGACATCCTCCGGGCAGGTGTAATGCGCCTTCATGGACATTGCCGGCGTTGTGACGAACTCGCCATTTTCCCAGTGGCGGCACTCGGCGCTCACTTCGCGAATGTTGATTTCGGGGTTGAAATTGGTGGCAAACGGATAGCCGTGGTCGCCACCGTTGACGTCGATGATATCCAGCTCATGGATCTCATCGAAGTAGTGTTTGGCGAGATAGGCGGTGAAAAGGTTGGTGGCGCCGGGATCAAAACCGCTGCCCAGAATGGCGGTTAAACCGGCATCGAGAAAGCGCTGCTGGTAGGCCCACTGCCAATGGTATTCAAACTTGGCGGTATCCTGCGGTTCGTAATTGGCGGTATCGAGATAGTGGACGCCGGCTTCAAGGCAGGCATCCATGATGGTCAGGTCCTGATACGGCAGTGCCACGTTAATCACCAGCTCCGGTTTTTCCTTTTGCAGCAGGCTCACCAGTTCGGGAACATTATCGGCATCGACCTGGGCGGTGCGTATCGGCCGACTCAATTGCGCGGCAATTGCCTGGCATTTGGCTTCGGTGCGACTGGCGAGCACTATCTCGGTAAATATCTCGGGAAGTTGCGCGCACTTGTGTGTCACCACGCCGCCAACGCCGCCGGCGCCGATTATCATCACTTTAGACATAGGCTTGTCCTCTGTATCATTCGTGTTCAAAGTAGGTATAGCCATGCAGGCTATCCTTGAACGCCTGCAGTATGGCCTGGCGTTGTGGGATGCTGATTTTGCCGTTGCGTACGGCCTCCTCCGCGATCAGGCGAAACTGCTCCTGCATCTTCTTGGGTTCGTACTCCACGTACTTGAGTACATCGAAGATGCTGTCGCCCTGGAATTCACGCACAAACTCAAAGGTACCATCGGGGTTTACCGCCACATTCACCACGTTGGTATCACCGAACAGGTTGTGCAGGTCTCCGAGTGTCTCCTGATAGGCGCCCACAAGAAAAACACCCAGATAATAGTCTTCATCTGGTTTTAATTCATGCAGATTGAGGGTGCGGCTGATGCCCTCTGGCGTGGAAAAGCGATCGATCTTGCCGTCGCAGTCACAAGTCAGGTCTGCCAGCACGGCTGAACGGGTGGGTTCCTCCGTCAGGCGATGAATTGGCATGATAGGGAATACCTGATCTATCGCCCACATATCCGGCAAAGACTGGAACAGGCTGAAGTTGCCGTAGTAAATGTCGGACAGCAGCTCAGGCAGGTTCTCCAGTTCAGGGGGAATCCGGTTCAGCTGTGGCAGTATCGTCGCGATACGCTGCAGCACTGCCAGATAGAAATTTTCTCCCAGCGCACGCTCACGCAGCGTGGCCTGGCCGTGGTGGAATTCTTCGCGTAGCTCGTCGCGGTAGAACAGGGCGTCGTTGTAGCACTCCTGAAAGTTCTGCTCACTCACCGTACCCAGTACAGCTACCAGATTGCTCAGGTTTTCGTTGCAATCCTCGGGCAGTTTGTCGGGCAGAATCCCGGGATTGCTGTCGCGTACATCGAGTATGTTAAAGAGCAACATAGACGAGTAGGCCACCGTCGCGCGGCCCGATTCAGTGATAATCACCGGATGTGGGATTTCCAGCGGATCCAGCGTTTCACAGATACTCTCGACAATATTGGTGCAGTATTCCTGTAACTGATAGTTCATGCTGTGCGTGCTGTTGGTGCGGGCGCCCTCATAGTCCACAGCGAGGCCGCCGCCAAGATCGAGATACCCCATGGGCGCACCTTCCTGCACCAGGCCGGCGTAAAACCGGCACGCATCCAGCACTCCGCTGCGCACATTGCGAATATTGGGTATTTGCGAACCCAGGTGGCAGTGCAGTAGTTGCAGGCAGTGCAGCATATCGGCGGCGCGCAGTTCATCGACTACTGAGATCAGCGCATCCGTGGAGAGCCCGAATATGGAGCGATCCCCGCTGTCCTGACTCCAGTGGCCATCAACCACAACGCTGTTCTTGATCCGCACGCCGATCAGTGGCTCGACATTCAGTGCCCGACTCCGCTGGATAAGCAGCGGTAACTCGGTCAGAGATTCCAGCACGAAGAAACAGGCAATGCCCATCTGACGGGCGTAGAGCCCCAGATCGATGAACTCAGCATCCTTGTAGCCATTGCAGATGATCAGGCTGTCGTGATCGCGCAACTGCGAGAGTGCAATGATCAGCTCTGCTTTGCTGCCCGCCTCGAGGCCGTGATGGTAGTGGCGGCCATAGTCGGCGATTTCCTCAATAACGTGGCATTGCTGGTTGACCTTGATGGGAAAGACGCCACGGTACTTGTTCTGGTAACCACCTTGCTTGATAGCCAGCGCAAAAGACTCATTGAGCACCTTGATGCGCTGGTCCAGCAGGTTGCGAATGCGAAGTACTGCTGGCATATGCAAGCCACGTGCACGCATGCCCAGCACAATATCCATAATGGAAACCACGACCTGGTGATCACCAAAATCGACGTTGACCTGTGCTTCGCCCTGCTCTGAGAGATTGAAATACCCCGCACCCCAGGTATTAATGCCGTACAGTTCTGCACTGTGTTCGCTGCTCCAGTCTGAGTCAGCGCCAGCCGCTTTTGATTTGTCCGTTCGCTCTTTCAGCATGATGTGTAACGTCCTTTGCAATGTCATTGCCGACAGCCGCGCGTGCGTGGTGCATAGTAAAACGGTATATGAAGAAGATGACAAACCTGAATTCAGTGGCGCGCCATTCTCCTACCCACCCAGCAGAATTGAAATTGGTAGATTGAACCCGTTCCAGGTGTCGCCTGTGGCTGCAGAATTCATGGAATATCCGCTGCCACAGGCTCGGCGGCGATTTTATGCCTGCCGGAAGAGAACGCAAGGTTTTTCTGGCTGTCTGTCTGGCGTGAGATCGCAGGCGGATACGCAATTTTCACAGTGCGTATCGCTGCATGTGTTCATTTATACCATTGTGAGCGATGGCGGGGCGGGCGTAGTATTGCCTGAGTACCGCTGCTCTTTTCAGGAGGAAAATATGCGCAAGATCACACTGGCACTGCTGGCGACTCTCATCGCCTCACCTGCATTTGCACAACCCAAAGACTGTAACGAACTGAAGGCCGAAATCGACGCAAAGATATCTGCTAACGGCGTGGCCAGTTTTACTACCACGATAGTTGACAGGGACGCCGCCGAGGATGGCAAGGTTGTCGGTACCTGTGACAACGGCACCAGGAAGATTGTCTACAAACGCGGCTAGTCCGTGCCTAGTGCAATTTACAAGCCAGAAACCCCAGTCTGATAGGCAAACGCAGCCGACTCCGCGAATTGCGGCGTCGGATAGTTACACTATTCCTGATTTCTGATATAACCTAGCTCACTTACTGATAGCAAAAGAGGGCGTGGGTTATGGTCAGGGTAATTTTGATGCTGGCGCTGCTGCTCCCCTGCCTGAGTCTGCACGCCTCCAATTTCCCCCGGCCCGCGTCGCTGGAACCCGCTATTCAATTCTGGATCAAAGTGTACACCCAGGTCTCAACCGACCAGGGCTATGTTCACGATGACGAGAATTTAGCGGTGATATACGAGGTGGTCGATTTACCGCTTGGTGCCAGCAGGGACGTGCGAAACCAGCACATTGACGCCGCCACGAAACGGGTGCGCAGTGCACTGAGATCACTCGGCCAGGGTAAGCGCAGTGGCCTGAATGCCACCGAAGCCGGGGTGTTGGCCTCCTGGCCAGATGACACCAGTTCCCGGGTCTTTGCCCGCGCCGCAGACAATGTCCGCTTCCAGACGGGTCAATCGGATCGCTTCAAGGAAGGGCTTGTTCGCTCGGGCCAGTGGAAGCCGCATATTCGCGCGGTGCTGGCGAAGTATGATTTGCCGCTGGAACTGGAAGTGCTCCCGCATGTGGAATCCTCTTTCAATCCCCTGGCTTATTCTAAAGTTGCCGCCGCGGGGATGTGGCAGTTCATGCCGGCCACCGCGCGCGAGTATATGCGGGTGGATGAGGTTATCGATGAGCGTATGGACCCGTATATTGCAACAGACGGTGCAGCCAGGCTGCTGCGGACCAACCTGAAAGTAACCGGGACCTGGCCGCTCGCGCTGACTGGATACAATCACGGTGCCGGTGGCATGGCCCGTGCCGCCAAGGCGATGGGTACCACGGATATTGATGTCATCATACATAACTACAAAGGCAAGGCATTCGGCTTTGCTTCGCGCAATTTCTACCCGTCCTTTCTGGCCGCGTTGGAAGTAGACCGAAATCCCGGTCGCTATGTCGGTCGAGTGGAGGTCGACAGCCCCACTGCATACGATGTGGTGACGGTGCAGGAGTATGTATCGGCACATGCGCTGGCGCGAGAGGCGGGCATCAGTATCGAAGAACTCAAACAGCATAACCCGGCTCTGTTGGCTCCGGTGTGGCAGGGTGAAAAGTACATTCCTCGCGATTACCCCATTCGTGTGCCTGCCGTTAACCTGCGACAAACGCTGGACAGCACAGTGGCCTCACTGTCCCGTGATGAACGTCTAAACCAACAGAAACCCGATCGTATGCACCGCATCGCGCAGGGTGATTCTCTGTCCTCGATTGCCAGGCGCTACGGGGTCTCTGTGTCGAGTCTGATGACAGCGAATGGGTTGCGCAATCATTCTATCCAGGCGGGAAAAACACTGAAATTGCCCGGAAATCTCGGCCGTGAACCTCTCTCTTCGTCACACATTGCAAGCACGCGGGCCCGGCTCGCCGGCGAGCAGCCCAGTGAGTATGTCATTCGCACTGGCGATTCCCTGTGGAGTATCGCGCGGCGCTTTAAAGTGTCCACGCAACAGCTGCTGTCCTGGAACGACATCTCCGACAAGAAACCTATTCAGCCCGGGCAGACCCTCAAAATTGCCAGTGCCGGTTGAGGCACCGTATGGCACCGCGAGTATGCAGAAAGTAACAGTATGAACGGCGACGAACAGCGCGACTCCACCTACATCTCCAGCGACGAGCTGCGCGGCAACACGCGCGCGGTGCGGCCCAAAGACGCAGCCACCCTGATTATCGTGCGCAATGGCGGGAGGGAGCCGCGCGTGTTGATGGGCAAACGGGCTGCCTCGCACAAGTTTATGCCGAACAAGTTTGTGTTCCCAGGTGGCAGGGTAGATCCCGGTGATGGCCGCCTGGTGCCGCCGCACGATTTACACCCGGAGGTAATGAGGCGGTTGCGTCGGGGGTGTTCACCTACCCGGGCGCGAGCGCTGGCAATGGCCGCCATTCGAGAGACCTACGAGGAGACCGGGCTGGTAATCGGAGAGCCCCACACGCCCACATTGAAAACGCGCTCTGCGCAGTGGGCCGATTTTCTTCAGCACGACGTCAATCCACGGCTGGATGTCCTGCATCTCATCGCCAGAGCGATTACCCCGCCTTACCGCAGCCGTCGCTTTGATGCGCGCTTCTTCATGATCGATGCCAAGCACATTCAGGGCGAGGTACATGAGCGTCCGCAGGGCTCCGGCGAGTTGCTGGATTTGCACTGGGTGGGGATATCCAAAGCGCAGCAGATGGACCAGTTGCCGCATATCACGCGTTCCGTGCTGCAGGAACTGGAACGACGATTGCGGGCCGGTGCCGGGCCGGACGCGAGCGGCCCCTTTGTGCATACCCGCTATGGTAAACCGGTGGTCGAGTCTATTTAGGGGCGCTGCGGCGGCCCGATCAAAGGCGCCTTCACGGGGGATGCGAGACCAATATAGACCACCATTGCGTTGCCCACCGGGTCAGTCTGGATAGGTAAATCCTTCCAGTTGTTGGTTAGCCAGACGTTGCCGGAAGAATCGATTTCGACGGCGGTATTTCTGTCCAGTAAATCGCTGTGATAACCGGTGTCATCAGGAGACAGTGCATCGCCGGGTTCAACTCCTACCGGGCAGGAACCCTCTCTGGCACCACAAAACTGCGACACGCCACCCTTGGTGAAGTTTGCGACCCATACATTGTCCGAGCCATCAACGGCAATGCCCCAGGCGATCGTCAAGCCGCCGGGCGCCGTATAGTTGGGCACGAGTGGATCATCCGGCCGTGTATTGATCTGTACGCCATCGAGGTTGACCATCGCAATGCCTGCATAGGTGGAGGGCGGCTTGTTAATGGGCGGTGGGCAGGGCAGATCGATTTCGCCAGAAAGCGAGACCCAGACATTCCCCAGGCTGTCGGAGGCTACGCCCATGGGCAGTGATGACGAGCCGAGGTCATACTCGCGCAGGCGTGTGCCATCGCTGGCGAACGCCATGATGTTGCCACTCAGGGTGCCGCTGACCCAGGCGACGTCGTTGGTGTCGAAGGCAATGTCGAACGGTTTCTCAAAATTATCTTCGGAAATCGCCTGCCAGTTGTTGGGATCGCCGTTGCGATAGATAGTGACGTCCACTTGTTCATTCTCGATGGTCTGTCCGTTGCAACTCGCTATCCAGATATCGCCCTGTGGATTAGCCACGGTACCCTGCGGCCAACCGATGCCGCCCTGTGTCCAACCGCCATCCTGCGGGTTGTTATCGATCGAGTCGAACGTTTGGGCGTCTGGCGATAGCGGCATACCATCTGCTGTGAATTGAGAAACACTGTTGTTGGCGATATCGGTTGGACAGGTGCTGCCCTTGAACCCGTAGTTGCCCACCCATATGTCGTTGGTCTGTGGTGCCACAGTGACGCCGTACCCTGCGCCGAGCACACCCCCACCTGTAAATGTATCCACCTCGCCGGTGGCAGGATCCATTCGAAAAAGTAACTGACTGGCGCAGTCTGGCAGAACGTAGGTCTCACTGGTTACCAGGTTGTTAACAATCCACATCTGTCCATCCTGATCAAATGCCATATTGCCAGGCCCGGCAAGATTCGTGGGATCTCCGTTAAACAGCAGGGACAGTGTCCAGGCAGTGGGCGCATTGAGGCCCAGATCTGGCTGATAGACGTTGGCTGTTACGAGATTGAACAGTGGCACCGGATTCAGCCACGGCGTCTTCGCCAGATTGGCCATCGCCCGAAACGTATCCTGTGCCACAGTGCCGTCCAGAGGAAGGGTCAGTTGCAGTATCGATCGGCAAACCGCAGCATCAGTGGCGCAACTGGCCAGTAAATTGCCCAGTTCATTGAGGGTGCGTAACGCGCTGAATGTGGATTTAGGGTCATTGGCATTATTCGTGATTGTGGCGCCTGCCTCGCCGGTTTCCATATTCACAAGATTCCGCAGCAATCGGGGTGCCATCTCCAAACCAATGCTGTTGCCTTTCAGCGTGGGTCCATCGACAAATTGTGCTAGCGCAAAGGCAGACGCTACCGTGGTTAGCTCATTGATGGTGATGGTACTCATCTGGGGTTCGGCACCCAGCACGCTCGCCAGGACAAACGTCGCCGGCACATCCTGTGCCTGCGCGGCGATCTTCCCGCCCTTGCTGGTGAGGTAGATAACTGCCGAAGAATCAGCGGGTTCCTTGTAACTGAATTCAAATGCGCCGGTGTCGTCAGTGCTGCCTTCGCCCAGCGCTGCTGCGCCGTCACTGCTGCTGTACACGCTGACGGTGGATGACACAACAGGTAATCCACCGCTAAGCAGGCTGCCTGCAATGACCTTATCTTCCTGCCGGTAACTGTTGTCTGAGGAGCTACAGCTTGCCAGTAATATCGTGAAGGCGATCAGTAGCAGTGGGTGTAACAGCGGGTTTGTTGCGTGAGAATGCATTGAGGTTCTCCTGCTGTGTCGTTATTTACGATGGCTGAGCAGCAATGGTCTGTGTGCGACGTATACGTCGTTTTATATCATTTCATTGTGCGCACTCAAAATGCAATGGGGCTGAATGTGAGGTTTGTCGCACCGCTTCAGGAGGGGCTGCAATAGTTCTGTGAGAAAGTTGGTGCAAACATCTGAGCGCATCGCTGTGATAATACCCGGACACCGGATTGACCTGGCTCTCTGTCAGAGACAGGGCAAAACCTGCTCACCGAAGAGGCGCATAGAGCGGTCTACCACTGCCAGGTCTGGGCCGCCGAAGTTCATCAGGCAGGCGATGTGGCCGATGCCCACGGCCTCGTAGCGGCGGATCTGGTCTATGCATTCTCGGGGTTCTCCGATGATAAAATGATCATCGCATAGCACCCGCAGTTCACGTTCTGAC
Organism: Halioglobus japonicus; assembly: GCA_902705825.1. Classification (GTDB taxonomy): domain Bacteria; phylum Pseudomonadota; class Gammaproteobacteria; order Pseudomonadales; family Halieaceae; genus Marimicrobium. Next base: position 157,255 of record CACSIL010000053.1, read on the forward strand.
TTGTCCAGACCGGTGACGCTCTCGTGGCCCCAGGTATCATAGAGCGCCAGTAGCGCACTTGCGAAGAACGCCTCCGCCTCTTTTTTGTGGGCTGCGTTGTCAACCACACAGACGATCCGGTTCAATGTCGGTTTTTGCAGTGCCTTGCTGTGTGCCGCGAGGGCTTCGTGGTAGGCGCCCACCAGCGCACTGACCTCGTCGAACTTCTGTGTGGTACTGATAAGGTATTCATCGCCCAGCCGCGCCGCTCTATCGATAGCGACCTTCGCATGGCCGCCCACATAAATAGGCGGGTTGGGCCGCTGTAGCGGTAGCGGAAAGAGTTCAAAATCCAGCAGATCAAAGCTGTCACCGCGCTGCGTGACTCTCTCTCCCTGCCACAGCCGCCGGATCAGCGAGAGCCCTTCCTCGAGCTGTTTACCACGGTGTTTTCCCAGCATGCCGAAGGCGCGCATGTCTCGCTCAGAATAGCCGTTGGCAACACCGAGGCTCAGCCTGCCTTCACAGAGCACATCCAGCATGGCAGCCTCCTGGGCGACTCGCAGGGGGTGATGAATTGGAAGCAACAACATATTGGTGCCCAACCGGATACTGCTCGTCACTGGCGCCAGAGCGGCCAGTGCCATCAGTGGGTCCGGATACATCATTCGCTGTGAGTGGTGTTCATGTGTCCAGAGTGTGTGAAAGCCCAGCGCTTCGGCCAGCGTGGCCTGGGCGCGCATTCCGTTGAAGTCGGCGAGAGATTGCACTGGCGCAAATCCGAATTCCATAAAGCAGCTCCGAGTATTAGCGGGGCGACGCCATCGATGGTGTCGCGAAGGTTATAAGCGCTTTGGCTGGCCGATGCCCGGCAGCATCAGGCTAACCGGCAACGCCAGGATGGTGTTATAGGTGGGGTGTCGCATACGTCGTCCTCCATTGCTGTGATAGCCGCACTGTGGGAGCCACTCACTATAGGCCTCGCACAGTCGCCGTGCAGCCCGATTGCTGGATTTCCCTTGCAAACTGTCAGTATTTCTTACACCTGGGCCAAGTTTCTGAACAACAAGTATAAAAATACCAATAAAAACAGCGCTATAGAAACCATGGTACAAACTTTGCCTTTTTTCACTTCAGCCGAGGCTTGAATGCTTTTGCACATTTTTATTATAAGATTTAGGAGGCATATTATGCTGAATCTAGGAAGGATACATTTGGGGCCAGCGAAGCGGACGCTTCTGGCATTACCTCTCGTCGCTCTTCCCGCCCTCATGCCTACTGTGGCGCATGCGGTACCTGTGCCGGTGGATTTATCGGGTTGGATCGAGAACGGTTTTAAAGGAAACAATGGTGCCGGCAGCTGGAACGTGCAGACAGGGAATGACTCGGTGTTGCAATCCACCAACGGNCAGCCCACGGTGTTTTTTCAGTCGGGAAGCAATGCACAGGGTACCGCGCTCAGTGGAAAGATTAAGGTAGATACCTCCAGCGACGACGACTATATCGGCTTTTTCCTGGGCTACCAGAACGGCGAGTTAAATAGCAACAGTGCCGATTTCTGGATGATTGACTGGAAGCAGGGCGATCAATCGGGCGCATCGGAAGGTCTGGCACTCAGCCATGTCAGTGGCGATGTCGCCAACGGCGGTAATGCCGACCCCACTTTCTGGGAACACACCGGTACTGTCGATGAGGTGCAGCGCGGCACTAATCTTGGTTCCACCGGGTGGGTTGATTTTCAGGAGTACACCTTCGACCTGATTTTTACCAGCACACAGATCCAGGTCAAAGTGGATGGCGTTGTCGAACTGGATTATGCCGGCAGCTTCACCGACGGTGCGTTTGGTTTCTACAACTATTCTCAGGCAAACGTGCTCTACGAGGGTATCACAGAAGAGGATCTGCCAGATCCCGATCCCTGTGACACAAACCCTCCGGGGCAAGGTGGATGCCCTGCAACTGGAGAAGTGCCGGTGCCCGGTACATTTGGCCTGTTGGCTTTAGGTGTTCTGGGATTGGGTCAGATGCGTCGCAAGCTATCCTGACAACACGCGCTCTCGAAAACCCGGCACCAGCCGGGTTTTTTTGCCTGATTTTTCTGGCTACAGACACTCGATTCCCTGATCCACGCTGCCGCTCCAGCTGAACGCTACTGCCAAGGGGTCGTGGTCGCTCAAGGGTTCACCACCAGGGGTGACAAATGTTGCGGTCTCAAACTGACAATAACTGGGCATTAACTCAAGCGCGTCATTAGAGCGGAAGAAAAATTTGTCGATTGCTTCCTCGTCTATAACGCCCTGCGCTATGCAGGCATCGCTCAATCCGGTCTGTGTTGTCATAAAGTCCAGATTGGCCGCATCGTGACTGCGGCTGAGGCGCATATTGAAGTCGCCCCCGAGAATTATCGCCCGGCCATCGGAGTACACGGTGATGAAAGCCACAAGATCCTGTGTGTTGATCTCCTTCAGAGCGATATCGTCCTCATTATTACCCGCTTCCCCGTGCAGGTTGTACACATCGACGCATACGCCGGGAGCGAGCTCTGTGCGCGCAACGCTGAAGCCCTTGAAGGCCAGGCAATCGCCAGAGTTGTTGTCGCATCCGCTCCACGCCTGGCGGGTGATCTCGCCGAACGGGAACTGGGAGAACCGGTTGAGCCCATCACTGACCAGAGCGCCGGGCCGCGAGGAGTTATTGCCCAGCGGCAGCGGTGCCGGGACAGACTGGTAAGGGTGCATGGCATCGGCCTTCAGTAACTCGTGATACACACGCAGTGGTGCAATTGGGTTGGGGTCCGGAGTCTCCCAATCCTCCTGGGTAAGCACCAGATCATAGTCATTCAGAAGTGGGCTGATCAGAGGCGTGTTAACCAGAGGATTGGATTTCGATAGCACATCGGGCAGCCCTGCAACGTTGTAGCTCAGTGCGACAAACTCGCCCGATACTACCGATGAAGTCCCTTCACCAGAAGGGCTGTTACTGTCGCTACAGGCGCTGACCAGGGCGCACAGCAACGCGGCAGTGAGGCCGGGAATGCAGCGCGGGGCTCTGCCTTGTGCCTCTCGCGCGCACGGTGCAGTGTCTGGCTGTGTTATGGATCTGAGGTATCGCACTTGGGTATCCTCCCCTGTTATATGATTATTTATGTCATGCGAATGATTCTGTCAGGCTGCTCAGGGAGGGAAGGACGCAAAAATAGCTGTGGCTGTCGCATTGTACTTGTCCTGGTCGTCGCTGTGATTACCCTTCAGTCGCGAGTGGATAACGCTGCGCCATACAGACTTTCGCAACTTGGGATCGATCATGTCGACGATAAAGGTGCCCTCGGTGTAATTGCTGACAGTCACTTCCGTCTGGTTGCCCATGCAGCTCCAGCAATTGTAGCCAGCGTAGCGGTTGTAGCGACCGTAGTAGCCGCCATAGCCAACACCCATGCCGGGCGTATTCCAGGTTTGTACGCTGGTTTTGTCCTGTGTGAACAGGCTCCAACTTATCAGTAGATCAGCCTCGCTGGTGTCTTTCACCATCTCAAAACCTTTGTTTTTCAGCGCGAATGCCAAGGCTTCGTCAATTCGGTCGCGCTGCATATCACTGAGCCGCAAGGGGTTGTCGCCCAGAACCTGGCCGGAATCATCATAGAAGGCGATCTTCTTTACCGCCTGAAAGTCATAGTCTGCTTTGTAGTCTATGGTCGGCGTGGGCGGCCCGCTGACGCAGGCGGAAAGGAAAATGCTGCCGAGCGCGGCGAGGAAGATCAGCGCGGCTGTGCGCAGTGCGGTGGGATTTGGATCTGTCATAAAAATCTCCTTCAGCTGTGGCAGCCTGTGGTTTCGAGTGTGTGCAGTGTAGCCAAATTCAGGCGCAGGAGCACGATTTGCTATTGCACTGAATTCGCGGCATGAAAATGACAGGTTTGCGAGCTTTGCATGAGGTGTTCCATATGCTCCAGATGTAGCGTTGGCGCACGGGTAAGCGCCGCCGTGTATTGGTTTCTGCTAGTGACCCAGTGGCGATAGCGCGGGGCAAGCGCGCGGTCTAGCTGTTTCTCCAGTGCGGTAACGGGTGCCGCAACGCTTTGGTAGTAGGATTTGGCATCGCTGGTCAGCGGTTGGATCACATCGATAAAGTAGCTGCGTGCCAGTTCGGTGCGCCTGTGGGAGATGGCGTTGTCGTTGCGTTCACGGCACAAGACAGTGGTGGATAGCCCCTGCTGCGCTATGACCCGATCAGCGGCTGCCAGCCAGTCGATCTGGCGCGCCCACGCTGCCAGCGCCTGGCCACCTTCACCTCCGGCGATCGCGCTCAGCGATAACTCCAGGTCGAGGTTGTGTACACGGTAATCGCCGCCGAGCCAGCGCTGGGCCAGGCTGTTGATGGCTTCAAGTGCCGCGGTTGTAGCACTCGTATCACTGTGTGGATAGCCGCCGACCGCTGGTGCTTTAAGCCAGAAGGCCCGGTATTCGTCGCTGCCCAGCGTGGCGTTAAAAATACGGATTGGCAGTTGAGCCTGTATTTTCAGCCTGGCGGCCTCCAGCTTGTCCGCCAGCGCGTGCGTGTTGTCAGCCTGCAAGCGGCCGATACAAGCGGGCACCAGACGCAGGTATTCCAGTTCCAGTATCAGGCGCTGCGAGGGCTTGGCGAAAAGGCCGAGGCTGGTCTGGCGCTTTCTGATATTGGCCTGCACGGCGCAGCCGCTCAGTTGCAGAGCATCGAGCCCCTCGATACCGCTGGCCGAGACAGGCAGCTGTAGTTGGTCAGCCATTGGCGCAGGTGTCGCCGCGCTGGTCTCGATACCGTGCACCGGGCCCGGCAGCGCGAGATCAAGTTGATTCAGGTAGCGCTTGAATGGCGAGTCAGGACCGCCGTTCTGGCAGGCTTGCAATAACGCAACAGTCAGGCAGCACAGGCACCGTACAACCGGGCCGGGTAAGAGCGGGATCGCCAGGTGCAACCGCATACGCGGATTCCTTTTTCAGAATCCTCCGTTATAGCGCAACGGGCAGCGGGTTGCGGCATCAAATTCAGCCCAGGTGGGCGGACGCTCGCTGGTGCCAGTCCAGCAGGTGTGTGCACTCCTGCGGCACGGCCTGTTTAATCCACGCCAGGAAGTCTATGGCCACCAGCAAATCGATGTCGGCAGCGGTAAAGTTGTCGCCCGCGATCCACGGCGTAGTGGCCAGGTGCGCATCCAGTTCAGGCAGGATGTGGCTAATCTGCAACAGGCCGCGATCTACCATCTCCGGGATCTGTGGGGTGTCCAGGGGGCCCGGCAGGGCGCGGTTGACAAAGGATTTGCCCCGGTTGCGCAGGACGCTGGCGATCGCCATCATCAGGCCGCAAAACAGTTTGTGGCACCAGCTCACAACCAGCGCGCGCTCGGCAGGGGTAGAACCCATCAGGGGTATTTCGGGGTGCAGTTCATCCAGATAGGTGTATATACCCACCACCTCCGTCAGCAGAGTGCCGTCGTCCAGTACCAGCGCGGGTACACTGCAGGCGGGGTTGATCTGCCTGTAGGCATCAGAAAGCTGCTCAGCAGTCATCATATCCACCTGCTGCGTGTCGATTTCGATGCCTTTAAGCTGCATAAATAGTGTCAGTCGCCGGGGGTTGGGCGCGGGGTCGAATGTGTACAGTTTCATAGAGTGCTTTCCTTAAATAGGGCGATTTTATGGCGCGAGGCCGGGGGAAGTGTGGCAAATCAGTCAATGTGCCAGTGTGTCGTGCTTTTCTGCGTCGGGCAATAGTTTCAATCACTACGTTTTCCCGACACGCATTAGTGGCTATAATGCGCGCCTTACCAAAGAGAGGAATGTATTGTGATTAATCGTGTAGCTATCAGTGTTCTGACGATTTTGCTGGCCGCGGGCGCTTTTGCCGCTGATTTGACAGACGCTCAGCGCGCCGCCATAGAACAGCGTATCAAGCCCGTGGGCGAATCCTGTATGGAAGGCGACAACACCTGCGGTGCGCCCGCAGTAGCCGCAGCACCCGCTGGGCCGCGCAGTGGTGAAGACGTTTACAATTCTGCCTGTATGGCCTGTCACAGCACCGGTGCGGCAGGCGCACCCAAGGTAGGCGATGCTACTGCCTGGGCTGATCGTATTGCCAAAGGCACTGATGTGCTCTATGTCAGTGGCGTGGAAGGTGTTGCGGGCACCGGCATGATGGCCAAAGGTGGTTGTATGAACTGTTCCGATGAGGAGGTTCACGCTGCAGTTGATTACATGGTGGCCAACAGCCAGTAAGCGCATTGCAGTAAAGCGAGGCCGCTGTGTCTTGGCACTGCGGCCTTTTTTCGTTGTGGTGCCCGCTCCCACACCTTTGGCACACATGTGGCATACCCTGTTAGTATCTGTCGGGTCAGTCCAGCCGGGCCGGGCCGGACCAAGCCTGGCCGGACCAAAAGAAGTGAATCGGGAGATTCCGTTGTGAACAAACCCCTTGCCGTACTGATTCTCGGTATGACCATGCTCTGCGCGTGTTCCGGCGAAGCGCCCGCCCCCCGTGTTATCGAGGTGGTAGTCGATGCGGTTGTGCGCGAGCCGTTTCAGCCGATTTATCGGCATGTCGGTCGCTTGCAAGCCCAGGACGACGTCGCAATACAGGCTCGTGTCACCGGGTATTTGCTGAGCCGGGATTTTCGCGAGGGCGAACTCGTCGAGGCGGGTGACGTGCTGTATACCATTGATGCGTCTGAGTATGAGGCGGCTCTGGCCAGCGCCAAGGCGGATCTGGCATCTGCGCAAGCCAATCAGGTTAACGCCCAGGGAAATTATTTGCGCGGTCAGGAATTGCTGCCCAAAGGCGCAATATCACAATCTGAGATGGACAACCTGAAAGCGAAGAAGCGCGATGCTGATGCGCGCATCGAAGCGGCCAAAGCCCAGGTGACGAGTGCTGAGGTCAACCTCGGTTTTACCAGAATACTGGCGCCTATTACCGGGCGTATAGGTCGCAGTTCGGCGAGCGTGGGCGACCTGGTCGGCCCCAACACCGGCAATCTCACCACGCTTGTCAGCATCGATCCTATCGATGCGGTATTCCAGGTGAGTGAGGCGACCTATGTCGCTGCCATCGGGCAAAATCTGGAGCGTGACAGGGATATACGATCTATCAATCGTATCGAGGTCAGCCTGGAGCTGACGACGGGTGCGACGTACCCGGAGGTGGGCCAGATCTACTACATGGCCAACCGTATCGATCAGGCCACCGGTACACTGGAGACGCGGGCGCGCATTCCCAATCCGCATTCCGCGTTGGTACCAGGCCAGTATGTGCGCGTGATTCTGCGCGATACCGAGTTGTCAGAAGGCTTGTTTATTCCGCAGTCCGCCGTGCAGGCGGATCAGCAGGGCAGCTTTGTGCTGGTGGTAACCGCAGACGGCACGGTGGAGCGTCACAACGTTTCGCTGGGAGAGCGCCGTGAAGATAAAGTGCTGGTACAGGCCGGTGTTGAAGAGGGCGATCAGGTGATTGTGCGTGGTTTGCAACAGGTGCGCCCGGGCATGGTGGTGCAAAGCAAGTCGCTCACCGGCCTCGAGCAGCAGGGCTGACGCATGTTCAGTGCCTTTTTCATAAATCGACCCAAATTTGCGCTGGTGATCGCCATCGTGATGACGATGGCCGGAAGTCTGTCGGTGTATATGCTCCCCGTCACCGAGTACCCGCATATTTCGCCACCGAATATTGTCGTGAGCGGTGTGTATCCCGGTGCTTCTGCGGAAGTCGTTGAGGCGACGGTTGCCGCGCCGATTGAGGATGCGGTGAACGGTGTGGAGGACATGATCTATATGTCCTCCAAAAGCGCGAATGACGGCAGCTACTCGCTGACAGTAACGTTTAAAGTCGGCGCTGACGCGGATATGGCACTGGTACGGGTGCAGAACCGCGTCAAACTGGCGGAGCCTTCGCTGCCCGCGGAAGTGCGCGCCATGGGCCTGAGCATCGCCGAGCGTTCGCCCGATATGCTCAAGATAGTGAGCTTTACATCGCCCGACAATACGCTCGATTACAAATTCATCTCCAACTACGTGAAGATCAACGTGCAGAGCGCCCTCGCGCGGGTAGAGGGCATCTCCGCGGCAAATATACTCGGCGAAGCCGACTACTCTATGCGGCTGTGGCTCGACCCCGATCGCATGACCAACCTCGGGCTGTCTGTGGCGGATATACGCAGCGCACTACTGGAGCAGAATGTGCAGGTGGCTGCGGGGAAAATCGGTGCGCCACCCTTTGACGGTACCCTGCAGACTGAGTACACACTGCGGGCCAAGGGCCGCCTGCAGGATGTTGAGGAATTTAACAATATCGTACTGCGCGCCCGCAACGATGGCTCCGCGATCTATCTGCGTGACGTGGCGCGAGTGGAGTTGGGTCAGGCGGAATACAACTTCTCCGGAGAGATCAATGGCAGTCCGGCGGTCAATGTCGCGCTGTACACGCTGGCCGATGCGAATGCCCTGGCCGCTGGCGCTGCAGTAGACAGGACCGTGGAAGAACTGGCGCGGTATTTCCCCGATGGCCTGGAATACGTCATCAGTTATGACACTACCCACTATGTGTCGACAGCCGTCAAGCAGGTGCTCATCTCCTTGTTCCAGGCGGTTGCGCTGGTTATCGCCATCACTTTTCTGTTTCTGGGCAGTTGGCGTGCCACCCTGGTGCCTGCAGTGGCGATACCGGTGTCCCTTATCGCGACCTTCACCGTACTGCAGATGTTGGGCATGTCGATCAATACGGTCACACTGTTTGGCCTGATTCTGGCGATCGGGATTGTGGTGGACGATGCGATTCTGGTGATCGAAAACTGCGATCGTCACATGCGCGAAGATCGGACGATGTCGGCCAAAGAGGCCACGCTGATCACCATGCGCGAGGTGGGCGGCGCTATTATCGCAACCACGCTGGTGTTGCTTGCCGTTTTTGTACCCGTGGCCATGCTGCCCGGCATCACCGGCGAGATGTATCGTCAGTTTGCCGTGACGATTTGTGTTGCGGTGGTATTTTCATCGGTGAATGCGCTGACACTGAGTCCCGCACTGTGCAGCCTGCTACTGCAATCCGGTGAGCGCAAGGATGCCATGTGGTATCAAAAGTTTCTTGGCGCGTTCGGCAAACTTACCGGGGTGTATGACTCAGGTGTGCAGTGGGTGCTGCGTAAACTGATGATAGTCGCTGTTATCTTCTTCGCCTGGATGGCGGCCCTGGCTTTTGGTGTATTGAATACGCCTACCGGCTTTGTGCCTGCCGAGGACAAGGGGCTGCTGCTGGTTAATATCCAGCTGCCGGATGCCTCGTCGCTGTCCCGTACCAAACTGGTAGTGAACAAGGTGACCGCAATTCTGGCTGAGGACCCGGCCGTGGAGGTGGTGACCGCAATTACCGGCTTTTCTGTGCTCAGTGGCGCAATGAGCAGCAACGGCGCAACGCTGTTCGTGGTCCTCAAGCCATGGGATGAGCGCACTGCGCCGCAAAACCTGGCGTTCAACGTGGCCGCACGCATCAACGGGCGGGCGTTTATCGAGGTGCCTGAGGCGCAGGTATTTGCCATCGCACCGCCGGCCGTGCCGGGTATGGGCGCGGTGGGTGGGCTGGAACTCATGTTGCAGGACACGCTGTCGCGCTCGCCGGCAGAATTGGCAGCAGTGCTGAATGACGTCATTGTGGACGGTAATCAGACACCCGGGCTGGAGAGTGTCTTCAGTACCTACCGGGCGAATGTGCCGCAGTATTTCATTGATGTCGACCGCATCAAGGCGAAGAATCTGGGAGTGTCGCTGGACGAGATTTTTCTCACGCTGCAGACGCAGATGGGCTCACTGTACGTGAACGATTTCAACAAGTTCGGCCAGACCTACAAGGTCATCATGCAGGCCGAGGCCCCCTTCCGTTCGGATCTCGGAGACATGGACCACTTTTTCCTGAAGTCTGCCGACGGTGAAATGGTGCCACTGGATGCACTGATAACCACGCGTCCAGTGCTGGGTCCTGACGTGGCGCCGCGCTATAACATGTTCCGCGCCGCCTCCGTGCGCGCCAATGTGGCGCCCGGCTACAGCTCGGGCGAGTCGATGAAGGCATTCGAGAACCTGATAGCCACAACCGTGCCCGCTGGCTATCGCATGGAGTGGACGGGTATGGCTTACCAGGAGCGCGAAGCCGGCAATGTCGCAATATATGCCTATGCCCTGGCGCTGATTTTCGTGTATCTGTTTCTGGTGGCACAGTACGAGAGCTGGTCCATCCCTATTGCGATTATTCTGGTGGTGCCGATGGCCATTGGCGGTGCGATTGCGGCACTGCTGATGTCCGGTGTAGCGCTCAATCTCTACGCCCAGATCGGGGTGGTGTTGCTGATCGGGATGGCGGCAAAGAACGCTATTCTGATCGTGGAGTTTGCGCGCCACCAGCGAGAAGAGGAGGGCGTCGATATTCTAGTTGCTGCGCGCGAGGCGGGTCGCTTGCGCTTCAGGGCCGTGTGCATGACAGCGGTGTCATTCATCCTCGGCATTCTGCCATTGGTATTTGCCAGCGGTGCCGGCGCTTTCGGGCAACGCTCACTGGGCATAACCGTGTTCGGTGGTATGCTCGCCGCGCTGCTGGTCGGAACCGTCTTTATCCCCGGCTTCTATGCCATCGTGCAATCGCTGCGGGAGCGGGTGAAGCACAAGTTGGGGTTTGCTGTTTCCGGGTCAGAATGACTTGTGATTGTTGATTTCTTGGCTTTCATTTTGTTCGCGCAGGTGAGTGCTGGGGGGCGCGGGTGTGGTTAGCGATGTGTTTCTCAGTCGCTCCACGTGATTCGCTTGGTGAAAAACACATCGCTAACCACATCCTCAGTATGTGCCACTCTTCTACATCGTAAAAACCTTTCTGCACACTGCCTCAAGCACTGCGAATCAAGCCGCGTAGCATTGCGATGGAGGGCTCGCGTCCCAGCAACAGGCTTTTCACAAAGCGAATCACGTGGAGCGACTGAAAAGCCTGTTGCTGGGACGTGAGCCCGTGACCCACTGAAAGCCCCAACCTAGAGCGAAAATACCTGGGCGAGTTCCCAGACATTCACCAACTGGAATAGCACTTACATTGAGCACCACTGTTTAAGCAAACAAGCCCTTAAGCCCAGCGAGTGTCTCCTGGCCGCGCTCGATATTGGCCTCTTCAGTGTCCTGCCCACCGCCCTGCCACTGCAGATCATCTTGCGGCAGCTCGGCGATGAAGCGACTGGGTTCACATTGAATGGTTTCACCAAACTGACGCCGTTTCAGCGCCATGCTCATCGTCAGAGTTTGCTGGGCACGCGTGATACCCACGTAGGCGAGTCGGCGTTCCTCTTCGATGTTGTCCTCTTCAATACTCACCCGGTGTGGCAGTAATTTTTCTTCCATGCCAATAATGTATACGTGTGGGTATTCCAGCCCTTTGGAGGCGTGCAATGTCATCAGTTGCACACTGTCCGGGCCCTTCTCTTCTTCGTCCTGCTGTTCGAGCATGTCGCGCAACACCAGTCGCGCGATGGCTTCGTCCAGACCGACCTGTTCGCTGGCCATAACGCGCTGTAGGCCGTCGACCAGGAAATGGACGTTGCCCATGCGCCGTTCAGCGACATCTTCGCTGGAGCTGAGTTGGCCCAGCCAGCCTTCGTAATCGATGTCCCGAATCATCTGGCGTACGCCAGCTACGCTATTGTCGCCGTCACAACTGCGCCGCACACCGTCCATCCAGCGGCGAAATTCCTGCAGGCGTTTCAGCCCGCCCTCTGACACTTCGTCAGCACCGATGCGATTGCAGGCCTGGTTCAGGCTGCAGCGGTTAGCGAGTGCGAAATTACCCAGTGCTTCCAGTGTCGAGGTGCCCAGTTTGCGCCGTGGTACGTTGGCGATACGCAGGAAGGCGTTGTCGTCGTTCTCGTTTATCACCAGACGCAGGTAGGCCATGATGTCTTTCACTTCGTTGCGCGCGAAGAATGAGGTGCCGCCGCTGAGGTGGTAGGGCACCTGTTGTTGCTGCAGTGCCAGCTCGATAAGACGTGACTGGTGGTTGCCGCGGTACAGGATGGCATAGTCGCCGAAGCGGGTGCGCTTGCGCAATTTGTGGTCGAGGATTTCAGCCACTACCTGGTCAGCTTCGTGTTGCTCATCGGCGCAGCGCAGGATGCGCAGCGCATCGCCGTAGCCCAATTCGCTCCACAGTTGTTTGTCATACACGTGTGGATTATTGGCGATCAGGGTATTTGCTGCCTTGAGAATACGCGCGGTGGAGCGGTAGTTTTGTTCCAGCTTGACGATATTCAGCGCGGGAAAATCTTCCTGCAGCTGCACCAGATTTTCGGGTCGGGCGCCGCGCCAGGCGTAGATGGATTGGTCGTCGTCGCCCACCACTGTCAGGCCGCCGCGCATCCCGATAAGTTGTTTCACCAGTAGATACTGGCTGGAGTTGGTATCCTGATACTCATCGACTAACAGGTAGTGAATCTGGTTCTGCCACTTTTCGAGTATTTCCGGGTGGTGCTCAAACAGAATAGTGGGTAGCAGTATGAGGTCGTCGAAATCCAATGCGTTATAGGCTCTCAGTGCGCGCTTATAGCGCTGGTAGGCCTGGGCGCAGAGGATGTCTGCCGGGCCTTTTGCCGTGGCGAGGGCCTGCTCGGGTAGTACGCGGTCATTCTTCCAGCTGGAAATTCGCTGGGCAATGGTGTTGGCCATATCCCCGTCGGCACCGTGTTGTTGAATCAACAGGTCGCGAATCAGTGTTCGTGAATCCTCGGCGTCAAAAATGGAAAAGCCTGATTTCAGCTCCAGCGCTTTGCGCTCAGCGCGGATGATTTTCAACCCCAGCTGGTGGAAAGTGCTGACGGTGAGCCCCTCGGCTGCATCGCCGCGCAACAATGCGCCTACACGTTCCTTCATCTCACGCGCGGCCTTGTTGGTAAACGTGACGGCGGCGACGTGGCTGGCCTTGATGCCGCAGGTATCTACCAGATAGGCGATTTTCTGGGTGATAACACTGGTCTTGCCGCTGCCGGCACCGGCGAGAACCAATAGCGGGCCGTCAATATAGCGAACCGCCTCGCGCTGGCGTGGATTGAGTTTTGTCATCCGCTCAGCTTGCTCGCACGAGTTTTGCGACCGAGCTGGCGGTTGCTGTCAGCAAGCCGTCTGAATTGTAGCAATGGGCTTCAAGAAACGCCGTTTTGTAGCTGCTTTTGACAATTGTGCCCACGACGCGCTGATACCCTGCGCGGGACGGCTCCAGATAACTGGTTTTGATCTCCAGCGAGGAGACATTGGCTATATTGTCCAATGCAGCGAATACCGCATGACTCATGGCCGCATCCAGCATGGCGGTGACGAAGCCGCCCTGTACCACATCCACCGAGTGGCAGAAGTCTGTGCTGACGTCAAATTCGAATGTACAGGAGGCTGCGCCGACATCGATGGCAACGATTTTGCCGCCGAGCATTTTAATAAAGCCCGGCGCCAAAGCATTGAGCTGCTCAATTCGAACCTGATTTTCTACCGGATTATTCATAGGTACACAGGTAGGCTGTTTCTTCTGCGACCTTGAGTTGAAATTTCTCATTCGCAGCTACTATGAAACGCTCTCCTGCGCCGAAGGTCTGCCACTCGCTGCTGTCGGGCAATTTGACAGTGAGTGCTCCGCTGACAACCGTCATGGTTTCCAGTTGGCTGGTGCCAAACTCGTACTCACCTACCGCCATCACGCCGACAGTCGCCGGTAGGGTGGCTGTTTGAAAAGCAATCGAGGCCACGTTGCCATCAAAGTACTGGTTGATCTTGAACATCTGGGTTCCTCAGTGAACGTATAAAAAGGGGGGGGGGTGATTTTCGCGTTTTTTGTCCGGAAAGTAACCAGAAATTTACGATAATACCGGCCGTCCCTGCACGCAATGCTCACAGCAGTGGTTACAGGGCCGCTACCTCGCTGCAGCCTGCATTCTCATAATCCGGGCGAAAAAAAAGGCTGACGCAGTGTCAGCCTTTTAATTGTCGCTCGATTGTGAAGCGTTGATTTACATCGCTTAGCGAACGCCGCCGCGCTTCATGCCTTCTGATGTAAAGTACTTGTCGTTCTGATCCACGCCATTTTTGAATTTCCCAGGCAGTGGTTTGCCGCTCAGGTTGTAAATATCCTGCAGCAGGTCGTAGGAGCCGTAAGCTGAACCAAACCCGGTCTTGCGATCATACAGGTTGGCACCGTAGGAGAACTGTACTCGCCACAGCTCATTCTGGCCGTCATACATTTCGCCGGAAACCGCACCCCAGCTATCCTCGTCTATATAGAAAGTACGTCGGCTGTACAGGTGGCGTTTGCCCTCTTTCAGGTTGGAATCGACAACCCATACACGGTGTTTCTCCCAGCGGATTTTGTCCGGGTTGAGGAATTTCTCACCCAGCAGATCCTCTACCTTGCCCTGGAAGATCATATCGTAGTTGGATGCGGGAACGATCATCTCTTTCTTGCCGACCAGCGTCCAGTCGTAGCGCTCAGGTGAGCCGTTGTAGATAAACGCATCATCATAGGTGGATGTTCCCGCTACCCCGGGGTTTGGGGTGTCGAAGGAAACGGCGGGTGCCAGACGAACCCGGCGTTGGCCAACCAGATACTGCCATGCTTTACGACCCTTGCCTTCGGTGTAGTCAGCGCCCGGCTCGTGCACCAGCAAAATCTCACCCGCGCGGCGCGCAGGTGCTTCATAGTTGATGCGCAGTTTGGTGAATGGTGTTTCGCCGACAACCTTATCGCGGTTTTCTTCCTGATACATCGGGAATACCGATACAGAGGAGCTTGTGGTTGACAAAACAGGCTTGCCGTTTGAGCCGACATAGTAAACATCGGACTCCAGTGATGCGTCTTCAGCGTAGCGAATCATGTGGTTCCACATCACTTCCAGGCCCGATTGTGGTATCGGGAACGGTACGCCAGGCAGGTTGCCGTCAATTTTTTGCCCATCTGCAACGAGTGTGGCACCCGTGGCATTTTTCAAGGTATTGGCGTAGTACCAATCTGGCCGGATGGTGCCGCGGTGAGTCGGGTAAACGTGAATCTTGTAGCCGTCTTTACCAAATTTCTCGAACAGGGCCTGTGTGCCCGGTGTGAGAAATTCAGCGTATTCCTTCCAGTTGCTGTCATCAATGGTGTACAGCGGTTTCTCGTCAGGGTAGGCGTTTACATAGTTGTCAGAGCCCGGTACAAACTCTTCTGGCACCGGTGTGCCCTCGGGGTTCCACGGTGGAATGCTGCCATCCGCGTTACCGGCCATCTCGGCACCAACTGGGGTTAGATCCTTACCCAGTCTGGCCGCCTGGTCGGGAGTAACTGCCGCCAGCGCCGTGCTGGTAGCCAGTGAAGACAGGCAGAGCACTGCCAAGGTTGATTTAATCGTCATCTTTTGAGCTCCAATTTATCTGTTATAGAGGGCTAGGCGAAAGAGTAGTGCAGTCGGCGACAAATATCTACCGCTCTTTGCGCCTAAGTTATATACACGGAGCAGTGATTACGCGTCTCTCAACTCTCCTATATGGCTGCGCGCTCAGGGTCAAATGTAATGCGTAGCTCCTTCATTGCATTGACGAAGAAGGATCTGACGAACCGCGGCTCGCCCTGTAGCCGGGGGTTGCGCAAACGAGGAATTATCTCCTCAAACATGATGTTCAGTTCCAGGCGTGCGAGATGGGAGCCGATGCAAAAGTGCTGCCCTATTCCGAACGAGCGCAGCTGGTTGTATAAATCCGGCATGCGTTCAGCGCGTCTGACATCAAAGTCCATCGCGTCCTCGCCAAAGGTCAGTTCGTCGTGGNTGGCCGCGTGATAGTGCAACAACACCTTGTCGCCTTTCTTTATCTGCGCACCGCCCAGCTCTATATCCTCCATCGCTGTGCGGCGCATGGCGATAAACGCCGTGTTGTAGCGCAGGATCTCCTCACAGGCATTGCCAATTTTATCCGGGTTGTCCACCAGATATTGCAGCTGCTCGGGGTGTTCCATCAGTAGCCGCATACCCTGTGCAATGACCGTGCGGGTGGACTCGTTGCCACCGACCAGTATCAGGATAAACATCCAGCCAAACATGTCTTCCGGGATGGGGGCCCCCTCCAGTTCGCCGTCCAGCAGCGCTCCGGTAATATTGTCCATCGGCGTTTTGCGGTGCTGGGCGGCCAGATTCAGCGCGTACTGGATGACTTCCAGCGACGCCAGCTGTCCTTCACCTTCGGAAATTGCCATATCCGGATCATCGGCAAAAATCATGGTATTGGTCCAATCGAAGAACTGCTTGCGGTCTTCCAGCGGAACACCCAGCAGCTCCAGAATGGCGATTAGCGGAAGTTCCGCCGCTACTTCCTCAACGAATTCACACTCGCCTCTGGAGGCAACAGCGTCCACGATGCGTTTGGCGTGTTCGCGAAACTTTGGCGCGTAGGATTCGACATGCTTGGGGGTGAATGCATTGCGCACGATACGGCGCGCTTTCTGGTGCAGTGGTGGATCCATGTTAATGATGGTGTGGCAGTGAATACCATCGACCATGTCCTGCGGAAATTCCATCGGGAATGCGGTTCGGGCTCTGGAGGAGAACAGCTTGGGATTTTTCGACACATAATCCATTTCAGCGATGCGCGTCACGGCCCAGTAGGGAACGCCGGTGATGGGATCTTCCAGTTTGACCACTGGACCTGCGTCGCGAATTTCTTTGAGTTTTTCGTAAGGCATGCCGCCTTCGTAAGTGTCCGGGTCGAGCAGGTTGGTAAAAGGGCACTGGCTCATGGGTTTCTCCGAGGGCTGTTATGAGGTCGCGGGGTGCGTATCGCAAACTAGCAACTACTAGGGCGTAGAAGATTGTGGCACACGCAGCCTGCCGGTGAAAGTCGGGTGGCCACAAACAATCAGCAGGTTTAATCGGGTGGACCGGGGCCTTGTGAGCGTTGAAAAGTGGCAGTGCTACCCGGCAGCACTGTTGCTCTGTTGTGCAGCCAGCCAGCTGCGCCAGCTTCCATAAGCACTGATGTCTTTTGCGCCAGCCAGCCCAAAGCCGTCGCAGATAAAACCGCTCAGCCAGGCGCCATCGGCCAGTTCCACTTTGCCAATCCCCAACGGCGCAGGGATTGCAGCGACAAAGCTGCCAAAGTTGCTGTGCGGCATAGACCACACCTCTACTTCAATTGCCGTGCCGTCAACCTCGTTTCTGACCATTGCAGGGCGTTTGCCATCCGGTAATGCATAGAGTTGATAGTGCGCAGAGCTGCTGCTCTTTGACACCAACTGCGCGCCGCGCTCGGTGAGCTGCCAGTTCAGCGGCTGCCCCTGCAGATGCGCGCCACACACAACAACGTCGATACGGTCGGCCACGGCGGCGGTTGTCCCAGCGCTCGGCGGCAGTGGTGTATGGCCCGTTGCGCCCAGTGGTAATTGGCAGTCGCGGTGTAACAAGCCGGCAAAACCCAGCAAGCGGATGTCCTTGAATGCGGCCGAGAACAAGGTTACTCCCCACGGGATGCCGCATTCGGTGAAACCTACGGGCACCGCTGTGGCACTGTAATCAAGCAGGTTGACGAAATTGGTGTAGGTGCCGAGCAGGGAGTTGTTGACTATCGGCTGTTCGGCCATCTCCGCGCGCGTATAAAACCGCGGGCAGGTCGGCGTGACGACAAAGTCGAGGTCCTCCAGCAACGAGTCGCAGTGGCGCTTCAATGTTGCCAGTCGATACTGTGCAGCAAATGCGTCTGCGGCGGTTTTGCCCTCGGCGCCAGCGATAATCTCATTAATTACCGGCAGCATGGAGGCCGGGTCGACGTCTTGTGTAGCCAGAGCGCGTTCACTGATCCACGGCCCTTCATACAGTAACCTGGCTGTTTCCAGAAAGGGATCAAAATCCACTGTGACTGCTTCGCCGCCCAGTGCCTTCAGACGCTCCACACTCTCTGTAAACAGTGCCCGGGTGCCCGCGTCGTCCTGAAAATCCAGTTCTGCCGGTACGCCAAAGCGGAAGCGTCTGCCGCCGGCCGTGTCGAAGTAGCGCTGTCTGTTGTAAAAGGTGTTTGGTCTCGCGTAGGGATCCTCTGCATCGTAACTGCCAGCAATATCCAGCAGCACTGCGGCGTCGTCGCAGCTGAGTGCGAATATGCTGACACAATCCAGGGTTCTACAGGCCGGTACCACACCGCGTGTACTCAACAAGCCCTTGGTCGGTTTGTGTCCGACCAGATTGTTCAGTACCGCGGGTACGCGACCTGAACCTGCGGTGTCTGTGCCCAGTGCAAAACTCACCTGCCCCAGCGCAGTGGCGATTGCAGATCCGGCACTGCTGCCACCGGAGATATAGTCGGTATTAAAGCTGTTCTTGCCCTCGCCATAGGGTGAGCGTGTTCCCACCAGCCCGGTCGCGAATTGATCGAGGTTGGTTTTCCCAAGCGGTACCGCACCGGCGGCAATCAGTGTGCTGACTACTGCGGCATGTTCAGTGGGGGTGTAGGCGAAGTCGGGACAAGCGGCAGTGGTTGGGACGCCGGCGAGATCAATATTGTCCTTGATGGCGAAGGGTACACCGTACAGCGGCAGGTTGTGCGAATCCTGTGCTTCCAGTGCCAACAGATAGGGCTCGAGTTCCGCTTCGTCCAGCAGGTGTATCCAGGCGTTGTACTCGGACTGCCGGCGAGCTTGCGCCAGTAACTGGCCAATCAATTGCCGGGGTGTGACATCTCCGCTCGCATAGGCTGTCTGCAGTGCCTGCAGACTGAGGTTGTTCACGTCGTTCTGGTTTGTCGCTGTATTCATTGCTCAATATTCTCCTTCGTCCACGCTTTCATCCGCCGTCTCATCAAGCCACAGTAAGGCCTGCCCCGCTGTGACGGCCTGACCCTGTAGCCTGATAATTTTTTCGACGGTGCCGGCTTGTGCCGCGTGTATCTCAATTTCCATCTTCATGGATTCCAGGATCATCACCGTATCGCCGATCGATACGTGCTCGCCTTCCTCGACCATCAGTTTCCAGACATTGCCCGACACCGGGCTGTCCACTGTGGCAATGCCCGCGGGAAGCGCTTCCTCGCTGAGCTCGATAGCCGTATTGTCATCTTGCTCGTAGGTGAGTTGGCCATCGCGCTTCCACTGCTCCAATTCTTCGGCGAAGGCCGTTTGACGCACGCTCGTGAAGCTCGAGATCGCGCTACTGTTGTTCTCAAGGAAGCGCTGATACTCGCCCAGGTTAAACTGGGTCTCCTCAATTTTGATGGGATAGTTGCCCAGCGGAAAATCACGCCGGATTGTTTGCAACTCCTGCGCGTCAACTGGATAGAAACGTATTTGATCGAAGAAGCGCAGCAACCAGGGCTGGGTGAACGCCTCTGTTTGCCTGTAGCGGTTCCACATCTGCAGGGTGCGCCCGACAAACTGGTAGCCGCCTGGGCCTTCCATGCCATACACGCACATATAAGCACCGCCGATACCCACGGAGTTTTCGGCTGTCCAGGTGCGCGCCGGGTTGTACTTGGTGGTAACCAGTCGATGTCGGGGGTCCAGTGGTGTGGCAACCGGTGCGCCCAGATACACATCACCCAGACCCATCACCAGGTAGGACGCTGCAAAGACAATATCTTTTACAGCATCCAGGTCGGTCAGGCCGTTTATGCGACGGATGAACTCAATGTTGTCCGGGCACCAGGGAGCATCGGGGCGAACCGACTGCATGTACTTTTCAATGGCCAGGCGACAGGCTTCATCATCCCAGCTCAGCGGCAGATGCACGATGCGCGACGGCACCGAAACATCGTCGGCGTGAACCAATGCCTGGGCGGCGCGATCGATATGGCACAACAGCGCATCCAGAGCCAGCTGTTGTGAATCGTAGTGAATCTGCAGGGAGCGAATACCCGGTGTCAGTTCGCAGATGCCAGGCAAGGAGTTTTCCTCAAACCACAGCATCAACGCGTGAACTTTGAAGCGGCGTTCGATATCCAGTTCCTGTGGCCCCAGCTCGATCAGCAGAAAGTGATCGCCGGCGAGTCTGCAGACTACCTCATCGCCTGAGACGGTCGTGCGGTGGACAATGGGCGATGTCGGTAACGTGGATTCACTGGCGCTGGCAGTGCGCGCTGTCAGTTGCTCGATGTCCGCCAGCTGCTCCGCCTCCAGCGCAACAGCCTGCGCGTAACTCACTGGCTCAAAGCGCAGGGTTGCTCCAGCCTTTAACTGGCCGAGCTTCCACAGATCGGCCGAGATCACTGTCGCCGGGCATACGAAGCCGCCCAAAGACGGGCCGTCAGGGCCGAGAATAACCGGCATATCGCCGGTAAAGTCAACGGTGCCGAAGGCGTAGGCATTGTCGTGGATGTTCGAGGGGTGCAGGCCCGCCTCACCGCCTGTTTCTCTTGCCCACGCAGGCTTTGGGCCTTTCAGGCGAACGCCGGTACGACTCGAGTTGTAATGTACTTCCCAGTCCGTATCAAAGAACGTGTTGATATCGTCATCGGTGAAAAAGTCAGGTGCTCCGTGTGGTCCGTAGATAACACGCAGTGTCCAGGTATCGCCGATATCAGGCTTCAGTGGTTGCGGCAGTGCCGGTAAAACAGCCGGGGGTGACTGTACACCGTCCGCCAGATGCAGGACATCGGCCACGCGCAGGGCGCGCCCGACATGACCGCCAAACTGTCCCAGTGTAAACGTAGATTTGGAGCCCAGGTAATCGGGGCACTGAAAGCCTCCGGCTACCGCGAGGTAAGTACGGGCGCCACTGCCGCTGGTTTGGCCGAGTTTTAGTACCTGCCCGGCATCTACGCTGACTACTGCGTACATGGGCAGCGCTGCGCCATCCAGGCTGGCTTCGATTGTTGCGCCGGTGAGTGCAATCTGTGTGCTGCGGTTAAACTGCAGTACAGGGCCGTTGAGTGTTATCTCCAGCGCGGCCGCGTCCGTGCTGTTTTCCAGCAGGCGATTGGCGAGTCGAAAAGACAGAGAGTCCATAGGGCCGGAGGGCGGCACACCAACATGCCAGAAGCCGCGTCGCCCCGGATAGTCCTGCAAGGTGGTCTGTGTGCCCGCTACCAACACCTGTACTGTGTTCGATGAAAAATCAAACTCGGCCAGACTGCGTGTCAGCAACTCACCGCGCTGGCAGGCGTCGCCGAGCAGCACCGCCTGAAGATAGGACAGGTTCGTTTCGATGCCGTAAATTTCACTATTGGATAGCGCCTGGGACAGTTGTTCCAGCGCCGCTGCACGATCGGTGCCGTGCACAATCACCTTGGCCAGCATTGGGTCGAATAGCGCAGGCACCTCTATGCCCGATTCAATCCAGTGATCAATACGCAGCCCCTGCGCCTGAGGCCAGCTAACCAGCGACAGCAGTCCTGCCGAGGGACGAAAATCCTGCGCAGGGTCCTCTGCGTAAACGCGTACCTGGATAGCATGGCCGCGCGGAGACAGTGTCGCTTTCAATGTGTCCAGGTCTGCCAGTTCACCCGCTGCCTGCTGCAGCATCCAGTCCACCAGATCAACGCCCCACACTTCCTCGCTGACGCCGTGCTCGACCTGCAGCCGCGTATTCACTTCCAGAAAATAAAACTGCTGGCTGTCTGCGTCGTAGATGAACTCTACCGTCCCCGCATTCCGGTAGTTGACCGAGGCCATCAGGCGCTCGGCGGTGGCGTGCAAATTTTGCCTGGCCGATTCGGGGAGGTTGGGCGCTGGTGTTTCTTCAATGACTTTCTGGTTGCGGCGCTGGGCGGAGCAATCGCGCTCGCCGAGCGCGATTGCCTTACCGAGCCCATCGCCAAATATCTGCACTTCGATATGCCGGGCATTGGCAATGAATTTTTCCAGAAAGACGCCGTCGTTGGCAAAGTAGTTTGCACCTAAACGTTTTACGCTGTCCCACGCCCAGCGCAGTACCTCGACATCTGCGCAAACCTGCATGCCGATACCGCCGCCACCGGCTGTGCTTTTGAGCATGACCGGATAGCCGACATCTGCTGCCCAGGCAATGGCGTCATCAAGTGTCTTGAGCAGCGGCGAACCCGGTACCAGCGGTACGCCGGCGCTCTCGGCGGCCTCGCGCGCCAGGTGTTTCAAACCGAACAGTTCCATCTGCTTAGTTGTGGGGCCTATAAATACCAGTCCCTGCGCTTCGCAGCGGCTGACAAATTCGGTGTTCTCACTGAGGAAGCCGTAGCCCGGGTGAATGGCCTGGGCACCGCTATCCAGAGCTGCCTGCAGTACCTTGTTCATATCCAGGTAGGTTTCGGCGGCAGAGCCAGAGCCGAGACTTATCGCCTGATCTGCACGCTGTACATGCAGTGACTGTGCATCGGCCTCGTTGTATATCGCGACGGCTTCTATTCNGAGACGTTGCAATGTGCGAATAATTCGAGTGGCGATAGCGCCGCGATTCGCGATGAGTACTTTAGTAAACATAGATTTCGAATCCTGTGCGTTCGCGTTCAGTTCCAGATCAGTATTTCAATCGGGGTGGGGTTGTAGGCGTTGCACGGGTTGTTCAGCTGCGGACAGTTGGATATCAGCACGATGACATCCATGCAGGCCGTCAACTCCACATATTTCCCGGCGTCACTGATACCGTCTGCAAAGCTCAGGCCGCCCTCGGGTGTAACTGGTACGTTCATGAAAAAGTTGATGTTGTGCGTGATGTCGCGTTTGCTCATGCCGAACTCTTCGCGTTCGGCAACAGCGAGCAGCCAAGAGTCGCGGCAGGCGTGCATGCAGCGCTTTTCCAACGCATAGCGCACAGTGTTTGACTCCGTGGCGCAGGCGCCGCCGAGGGTGTCGTGACGCCCGCAAGTATCTGCGACAATCTCCAGCATGGGGTTACACTCATTGCTGTACAGTACGCTGCCGGCAGTAAGGTAAATATTGCCCTGCTCCCGAATGGTATCAATGGCGCTGTAGCGTTCGCTGGTGTCGTGGGCGCTATAGAACAGCGTGTCCGCCGCCTGGTTGCCTTCCAGATCCAGTATGCGAATTGTCTGTCCCTGTTTCATCGGGCGCAGGTAATAGTCGCCCGCATTTACCACTTCGCGATACACCGCCTGTTCGGCTTGCAATGCACTCTCTTTGATCATTGTATGTCTCCGCAGTCAGTTGTCGGCTGTCGTTTACGAGCGGCCCAGTGTGTACATTTCGGTGTTCTGAAAGCCGCGCTGGTTTTCAGCACAGTGGTTTTTACACGGGTCGTCGTCAGTCAACTGTTCGCTTGTGCGTATCTGGAAACTCACAGGTTTTTTAGGGTATTCCCGCGCGGGGTTCAGTGGGTGAGGGCAGGTATGAAGTACCACCAGCGTATCCATCTCAAAGCGCAGATCGATATAACTTCCCGCTCGTGCACCATCGTCGTTGAATGTCAGTGTGCCCTTTTCGTCCACAGAGACTTTACTGAACAGGTTGAGGTTGGCTGCAAGATCTTTTTTGCCCAAACCGTATTTCGCAACTTCCACCAGGAATGAGTCGTAGCCATTCAGTTGCCAGTCATTCCTGTACTGTTGATAGTTGCGCTCGCCCCATTTCTGCACGACGATATTTTTGGTCGTGTTGCCACATACCGTGTCATGCCAACCGGCTGTATCCTCGACGATGGAGCAGAATACGCGCCCCATATCGGAGTAGAGGCAGTTGCCGCGTGTAAGCTTGAACGTGTGCTGGCATTTCAACGTGTCCGGTGCGTTGTAGCGCTCCAACAGGTTTTCAGGGTTATAGAACAACATGCCGACATTCGCTCCCCCGTCCTTGTCTGTCAGTCGCAGGGTTAGGCCCTTTTTCATCACCAGGGACCAGTGGCTGCCGCCGGGTATCGTGTCTTGATAGTGAATCGTATCGTTCATAGTGTCTCTCCACTGCCATGTTGGATTGTTTGCCACTGTTTACTCCGCATCCGGATGGGGGCAGTCGCCTGCATGCGCGCAGACGCACAGTAGCAAGCCGGCCGAATCGACAGTGACAAGGGGTTTAAAAAAGGTAGGTTGGTTTTGGGGCTTTCAGGAACGTCGAACCACAGCATCACTATGCACCGCGGGCCGTCCCGATTGAGCTACACCTGCCAGGGCGTCCTGGAAGGGTTTGAAGATAAGAGTGCGCATTATTCCATAACCTCTACATCATCGCCAACCTGTGCCATGCGGATCATGTGCAGGCCGTCGGCGTCATCCTCCTCTCCCGGAG
This sequence comes from Halioglobus japonicus, assembly GCA_902705825.1. Lineage (GTDB taxonomy): Bacteria > Pseudomonadota > Gammaproteobacteria > Pseudomonadales > Halieaceae > Marimicrobium. The sequence goes on from CACSIL010000053.1 coordinate 181,420, forward strand.
GATGAATCAGTTCTTCCAGCCGTTTTTTTGTGGCGAGGAATTCCGGTGAGATGATCTGGTCAGTGTGTCTCGGTCGCGGGACAGAAACTTCAATCAGTTCCTCGACCTCTCCCGGATTGGCTTTGAGCACTAGAATACGATCTGCCAGATAGATAGCCTCGTCCAGATCGTGGGTGATAAACAAGACCGTGATGTCGATGTTGCGCCAGATCTCTATCAGGTTCGCCTGCATTTTACTGCGCGTCTGTGCATCGAGTGCGCCAAACGGTTCGTCCATCAGCAGTATGCGGGGTTTGTTTGCCAGAGCTCTGGCGATCGCAACGCGCTGTTTCATACCGCCGGACAATTGATGCGGATAGGAGTCTGCGAATCTGTCCAGACCGACAAGCTCTATCCAGTTCAGTGCCTCACTTTCTGCGGACGCCTTGGTGGCGCCCTGCATTTCCAGTCCGAACATCACATTCTGTTTTACGTTCAGCCAGGGAAACAAGGTGTATCCCTGGAATACCATGCCGCGGTCGGGACCGGGCTCAAACACCGGCATATTATCCAGTAGGACTTCGCCACTGCTCGGTGACTCCAGACCGGCGAGGATTCTGATAAGCGTCGACTTGCCGCAACCTGAGGGGCCGATCACGCAAACGAACTCGCGCCTGTGTGTTTTGAAATTGATATCTTTAAGCGCCGTCACAACCCCCTGTTGTGAATTGAATTGCTTGCCGAGATTCTTCACCTCGAGAATCACTTCGCGCTGTTTCAGTTTGTCAAAACGGGCGCTGACGGCCTCGCTTTGTTCCAGATAACTCGGTAGTTCAATTTTGGTCATTGGCTCAGGCCTTTACCTGTTCTTTTTCCCAGGGAAATAAACGTTTGCCCAGCTTGGCCAGCAGAATATCTGTGACCACACCGATGATGCCGATCATGATGATGGCGGCGTAAACGTTGTCGAAGTTTTTGTAGCGAGCCTGCTGCGTGATAAACCAGGTGATGCCCGAACTGGTGCCGATCAACTCGGCGACAATCAGGTAGGTCCAGGCCCAGCCCAACAGGATTCGCTGGTCGCGAAAGAGATCCGGCAATATGCCTGGTATTACTACTCGAAACAGCAGCTGAAATTTCTTCGCGCCCAGCGTCAACGCCGCCTCCAGTAGTGCCACGTCGAGTTTGCGTGTTGTATTGGCGATGATCAGCACCTGTTGGAAGAATGTGCCGATGAAGATGATCGCGATTTTGGGGCCGTCGTGAATCCCCAGTATGGCCACTGCGAGCGCACCAAAAGCAGGCGCAGGCAAATAGCGGAAAAATTCGATAAACGGTTCCTGCAATCTGGAGATCGCGACATAGGTGCCGCACAGTACGCCGATCGGAACGCCAATCAGTGATGACAGCGTAAATCCCCAGAAAATTATCTGTATGCTGTGCCACAGGCTCTCGTGCAGCCACTGTTCGCTACTGCGAGTTGGCTCAGTGGTAAATGCCGTATAGAACGCTATTGCCACCTCATGTGGCGCTGGCAGGTAAATGGGGTTTGCTCCAACGCCTTCTGGCAAGGCCGATTTCTGCTCAGTTGCCAACTGCTGTTGCTCGGCGAACACCGACTTGTCGACCAGCATGCCCGGCTTTAGCCAGGTGACTGAGCCGGGTTCTACAATTTCAACTTTGGGATGCCACAGGAATGGCACATAGCTGACCAGTGACCACAGCAGTATGGGCAAGAAGAATGACAGTAAGGTGAGCGTTGTGACCTGCTTCTTTGTCAGTGCCTGACGCACAGCAAACCACGGTGTTGATTGCGACATGTGAAAACCCTTATCCAGTCTCAGTCTGTATGTCCCGCTTGCGCGGGGGTTTAACAGGGGTGCAGTTACATACCCAAAGTGATGGAGGGGTCTATATAGGAGTCGATGGCCTGCGGGTCCGTGTAGACCTCGTATTTCACATTGAAGTCATCGGAGATTGCGGTGGAACCGTACAGTGAGTCCGTTCCTTCACCGGACTGCATGACAGCTTGCGCTTCCTCCAGGCTGAGAATTTTGGTGCCATCGAGAATAGCTTTGTACTGATCGGCGGGGACTCCAACGCGGGCAGCCATGATCGACAGCGCGTCAGCTTGAGTCTCCTCATCGTAGATGTAGTCCACCGCTTTGTACCAGACTTCGGCTACTTTCTCCCAGTCTGCTTTGCGTGTGGCCAGTGATGCCGGGCTGACAGCCAGTACATCGTAGATCAACCCCGGTGCGTCCTTGGATGTGTACACAGCTGTTGATCCCGGCACTTGAGTCAATGCCTGTCCCGAGCTCGGCTGCCAGGCAACGATGGCATCGACGTCACCCGAGGCCAGTACCTGTGGTGTTTCATTGGTGGGCACATTTACCAGAGTTACATCACTTTCGCCCAGGCCTACCGATTCCAGCGCATTCAGTAGCAGCAGGTGGCCGACAAACCCTACTTCCACACCGATAGTTTTGCCCTTCAGGTCAGCCACGGACGCGATGCCGGGGCTGGCCACTATCATGTCATTGCCGTTGCTGAAATCGTTGATCAGGATCATGACGCTTTGCGCACCGGAGGAACCGGTTACCAGCGCGTCGCCGTTGGTCATCGTGACAGCGTCAAGTTTTCCGGCGGCGAAGGCGTCCATTGAGGCTACGTAGTCGAACCATTCGAATTCGACGTCGACCCCGGCTTCGTCAAACCAGTCTTTTTCGATGGCGACTTCCCATGCGACCCAGCCAGGCCAGTCGCTGTAGCCAATTTTCAGTGGTTCTGCCGCCTGCGCTGAAAGGCTGCATGTGGTGATTGCGAGTGCTGCGGCAAAAGGTTTGATCAAGTTGCTAAATGTTGTGGCGATTTTCATAAACTCCTCCAAAGAGTTGCACAGTAGCTGGGCGCGAGAGATCCCGCTTACGCGTTCTCCCGGGCTTTTATCCCTCCGTGTAACCCCCTGGTAGGAGGAGGTCGATAACTCTCGGACCAGTCATCGCAGCAGCACTATTACCACTGCGATCGGAACCCTAGATATCTATTGGGCTTGCGTACTTGCCCCTGTCATTTCGACAGGGGATCTCTGGCGCTACGAAACTGATTAAGCAAGCACTATGCCAGCGCGCCCGAACCCCACGTTATAAAGGGGGGGCGTGATGGTAGAGGTGTGTCAGGAATGAGGTTAGAGCGCAGAAGCGCCGCTTGGGTGCGCAATAATGCACCACAATAGCGCACAATGGTGGATCGCCTTAGGAGGCGCGATAACCCAGCGCTTCGCTGATATGTGCCATGGTAATGGTGTCGCAGTTCTCCAGATCAGCAATCGTGCGCGCCACGCGCAAGGTGCGATGCAGCCCCCTGCCGGATAGGCGCATTGTCTCCGCAGCGGCCTCAAGTGCTGTCCTTTCTGTTTTTCCCAGTACGCAAGCGCTAACTAACTCCTCGGGAGAGAGCTGTGCATTGGGAGCGCCCTGGCGCCGTTCCTGGCGTGTGCGACTGTTGCCCACCCTGGCGCTGACAGTTGCAGAGTCCTCGCCGGCATGAAGCGGGGTAAGCAAATCCCCCGGGGGTAGCCGGTTGACCTGCACATGCAGGTCAATGCGGTCCAGCAGAGGCCCGGACACGCGCGCGCGGTAGCGCTGAATCTGGTCAGGTGTGCAGCGACACGGCTGCGCTGGATCGCCAAAATAGCCACAGGGGCAGGGGTTCATCGCTGCGACCAGTTGAAAACGAGCGGGATAGGTAATCCTGTGACTGGCGCGGGCGAGAGTGATCTCGCCGGATTCCATCGGCTCTCGCAGCACTTCCAGACAGTGGCGGCTGAATTCGGGCAGTTCGTCCAGAAACAACACACCACCGTGCGCCAGGGAGATTTCGCCGGGTCGGGGCCTGCTGCCGCCGCCAACCAATGCTGCCGCTGTGGCGCTGTGATGCGGGCTGCGAAACGGTCGCTGAAAACACAGTGTCGGGCCGGACAATTCGCTGTGAATATCGCGCAATGCCAGACCGGCGAGCAGCTCTTCAGCACTCGGTGGCGGCAATATACCCGGCAAGCGGCTCGCCAGCAGGGTTTTCCCGGTGCCGGGTGGCCCCCAGAACAGCAGGTTATGACCGCCACTGGCGGCGATTTCCAGTGCGCGCCGTGCGCCCACCTGACCCACAATGTCGCGTAAGTCCGGGTAGGTGGGGTGGGTGTTGCCGCGTTTTGCCTGGGCCGTGTCAATGGTTGTGCTGCCGTTGAGGTGGGCACACAGTGTCAGAATGTCGGGGGCACCGATGACCTCGGCGCCGGGTACATGGGCCGCCAGAGACGCGCTTTCGGCGGCGACTACCAGATGGCGCCCGGCGCGGTTGGCGGCATCGGCAGCGCAGACGACGCCCGGCACCGCTCTAAGGCTGCCATCGAGCGCCAGTTCGCCGAGGAACTCGTGCTGTTGCAGTTGCTTGGTCGGTACCTGTCCCGAGGCGCACAGAATGCCCAGGGCAATAGAGAGGTCGAAACGGCCACCCGCTTTGGGGAGATCTGCCGGTGCGAGATTGACGGTGATGCGCCTGTCGGGGAAGGTGAAGTGAGAGTTCAGAATGGCGCAGCGAACCCGGTCTTTGCTCTCTCTGACCGCTGTCTCGGGCAGCCCGACTATATGAAACGCAGGCAGCCCATTCGATAAATGGGTTTCAACCCGCACCAGTGGCGCACTGATGCCTGCCAATGCCCTGCTATAAACAACCGACAATTCCATGGCTCATCCTTGAGCGTGTGTTCTGTTTCCCGTGCTATGCGTCGGTGCCCCGTGCCGTGCGGGGCTAATTCGCTTTGGTCAGTGCCTCCAACTCTGCTGTCAGCGCTTCCAGTTCGGCCTCCAGGGAGCTGACTCTGGCTTTAGTCCGTTTCAGAATCTCAACCTGGGCGTCAAACTCCTCGCGGCTCACCATATCCAGGCGGGACAGTGCGGCCTGGGCCAGCGATCGCATGTTCTTGTCCACCTCTGTCCTGACGCCGCTGCCGCCGACCAGGTCGCCGACGTGTTGTAAAACTTCCCAAGGGGGAGGTGGTGGTTTAAGTGCCATATGCCTGCTGCCCTGCGCTGTGATGAAGAAAGTTGAAGTCTAGAGCATTTGGGAACCCGGGCACAGCGCACGATAACGCACAAATATGGTGCGCAGCACCATTGTGGGGCTGTTTGATCGCGCTTCCCCTGCGTAAAAATTACCACAAAAATATCACAAGTATCTGAAATATATGAAAAATAAATAAATTGGCATAGACCCTGCAGAGTCACAGCGACAGATTAGGAATGCGCACGAAATGCGTCCGCAGCAATAATTTGACGCTTTACCGAGTCTGTATTCTGACTTTAAACACAAGGGAGTAGAGAAAGATGATGAACAAGAAACTAGTATCAGCAGCAGTAAGCACCGTTCTTCTGACAGGCATGGGAGCAGCATCGGTCCAGGCCTTTGATATCAGTGCAAACGTTGCTCTGGTGTCCGACTACCGCTTCCGCGGTATATCGCAAACAGGTAAGGATGCGGCGATTCAAGGCGGCTTTGATGTCTCCTTTGAGCCGGGTATCTATGTCGGCACATGGGCGTCATCTGTTGACTTCGGTGATGTCACCGATGGCAGCGGCAGCTACGGCACAATGGAGATCGACTACTACGCAGGATGGGCTGGTCCGATCGGTGACACTGATTTCGCGGTCGATGTGGGTTATGCCTACTACCAATACCCCGGTGACACCGTTGATCCCAAAGGTGATTACCAGGAATTCCACGTCACACCGTCATGGAAGGACTTGTCCATCGGTATCGTCTACTCGGATGACTTTTATGCCAAGACAGGAAAATACTGGTACTACTCCGGTGACTACAGCCTGACCTTTGCAGAAGATTTCTCTGTCGGGTTTCACGCTGGCTACAACGACTTCGATAAGACAGATTTCCTGTCAAATAATCAGGACAGTTACACCGACTACTCAATAACCCTTGGTTACACATTCAAAGGCGTTGATTTCTCAGTAGCTTGGGTGGGCACCGACCTGGATGACAGCGACTGTTGGGATTCGAACATCTGCGACGACACCGCAGTGTTTTCGATCAGCAAGAGCCTGTAATAGCAACAAGCGACATGAGTCAGCCAGGAGACTGGCTGGCTCCTAATTCAGGAGAGGTTTTATGAAACTAATTACGGCTATTGTTAAGCCATTCAAATTGGATGATGTGCGCGAAGCATTGTCTGAAATCGGCGTGCAGGGAATCACTGTAACCGAAGTCAAAGGCTTTGGGCGTCAGAAAGGGCACACGGAACTGTATCGCGGCGCAGAGTATGTCGTTGACTTCCTGCCCAAGGTAAAAATTGAAGTAGCCGTCGCTGACGGCGTTGTAGAGCAGACTATCGAAGCCATTACCAAGGCGGCCAACACCGGAAAGATCGGTGACGGCAAGGTATTTGTCGCGGCGCTGGAGCAGGTGATTCGAATTCGTACCGGTGAGACCGGCGAAGAAGCGATCTAAATTCCCCAACGACTGTTAGCAGAGAGTATTCCCATGGAAAACAATATTTTTGAACTACAGTACGCCCTGGACACGTTTTATTTCCTGATCTGCGGCGCACTGGTAATGTGGATGGCAGCAGGCTTTGCAATGCTGGAAGCCGGCCTTGTCCGTTCCAAAAACACAACTGAGATCCTGCTCAAGAACATCTCGCTTTATGCTGTGGCATGTACCATGTACATGATCTGCGGGTATTCGATTATGTACGGCGGCGGCGATCTAACACTATTTTTAGATGGTATCGTTGGTGATGGTGTTGCCGGCGCGGCAGAGCCCGCGACGTACGCACCGTCTGCCGATTTCTTCTTCCAGGTGGTTTTCGTGGCGACAGCCATGTCCATCGTGTCCGGTGCAGTTGCCGAGCGGATGAAGTTGTGGGCCTTCCTGGCTTTTGCGATTGTCATGACCGGCTTTATCTACCCGATGGAAGGTAGCTGGACCTGGGGTGGCGAAGCGGTATTCGGCATGTACACATTGGGCGACCTCGGTTTCTCTGACTTTGCCGGCTCAGGCATTGTGCATATGGCAGGTGCTGCAGCAGCGCTGGCAGGTGTATTGCTTCTGGGTGCACGCAAAGGCAAGTACGGCGCTGATGGCTCTGTCAGACCGATTCCCGGTGCCAACCTGCCTATGGCAACGTTGGGTACCTTCGTTCTCTGGTTGGGCTGGTTCGGATTCAACGGTGGCTCCGTGTTGGCGACAGCCAGCGTGGAAAGCGCAAACTCCGTGGCGGTTGTCTTCATGAACACTAACGCAGCTGCTGCAGGCGGTTTGATTGCCGCGCTGATTGTAGCGCGCATGATGTTCGGCAAGGCCGACCTCACGATGGCACTGAACGGCGCCCTGGCGGGTCTGGTTGCCATCACTGCCGAGCCTTCTACACCTAGCGCTCTGCAGGCGACATTGTTTGGCGCGATGGGTGGTGCACTGGTGGTGTTCGCCATCGTCTCACTGGATAAACTGAAAATCGATGATCCCGTCGGTGCAATCTCTGTGCACGGTGTTGTCGGACTGCTGGGCTTGTTGTTGGTGCCAGTCACTAATGATGGCTCGTCCTTCAGTGGTCAGATTATCGGAGCGCTTACTATCTTCATCTGGGTATTTGTCGTCAGCCTGATCGTTTGGGGCATCCTCAAAGCCGTCATGGGTATCCGTGTCAGCGAGCAGGAAGAGTACGAAGGTGTGGATATGGCCGAGTGTGGTATGGAAGCCTACCCAGAGTTTGTGGGTGCGAGCGGTAGCGGTTGATAAACAGTTAAACTTTGCGGGCGCGTCTTTGGATGCGTGCTTGGGGGCCTTTCGGCCCCCTTTTTTTTATTTCATAATAGACGCTATCTCGCAGTTAAAAATCAACGACAATAGGAATACTTACAATGGTGACAAAATATTTAGTGGGGGCCGGTGTCTTCGCGCTGGTAATGGCTTTATCCGGTTGCGGTGGCACTGACACCAGAACTACCGTGCAATCGTCCCAGACACAGGGGAAACAACTGCTGGATCTCAAAGAGGCCTATGACAAAGGCGTGATTACCGAGAAAGAGTATGAGGATACCAAAGAAGATATTCTCGACCAGGATTAAGCACATCGCATCCTGACTTTTTCGCAGTTCGTCAGGCGTACCTGCTCCCCAGACACTTTTGCTGGCACCAAGGTGTGCTCCGGGAGCAGTGTTCCGCGATTGCGCACGACGCATGAGTCAGCTTCAAGATATAACCTCAGTGTATTTCGCGATATCAATAAATATCATGGCGTGCAGTCATTGACTGTCTACCCCTTGCTGAAATAGTCTGTGAGAGCAAACCAGTTCTGAAAAGGCAAACCCACTGAAAGGTGGGGACGCAAAGCAACCGGTCTTAGGGGCGAAAGCCCGATGATAGCGGAGCCGCCGGAATGGAAAGTGACATCACTGTGTGCAAGGAGGGCTAATACAGCACCCTTCTCCCGCACCAAGTGCCGGAGACAATCCCGCACCTGCCCATCCCACGCCTCTAATCTTCAACCGCTTCTTTGCCGCGCTTTTCAATCACCCAATCTGGTGGGGCTTACCAACGCCCGCCTAATGGAGAATTTGAAGTCGTTATGAAGGTGAGCAAGCACAGTGGATTCACACTTATCGAAGCGATGGTGACGTTGTCAGTCGTCGCTGTACTGCTGTCGACAGGTGTGCCGTCTTTTAGTGCGATGATCAAAAACAACCGCCTGGCGACAGAAAACCATGCGCTGCGTGCTGTGCTTGGAACAGCCCGTTTTGAGGCAAAAGCGCAGCGCGCACCAGTCACGGTTTGCCGCAGCACAAACACCATAGACTGCAGTGCTGGCAATTGGGGAGACGGCTATATCGCGTTCATCGACCTCGATGGAGACAGCCATCGCGATGATGACGAGCAGTTGTTGGAACAGCGTGTACAGGAAAACCAGGGCATTGAGCTTAGCTACAGCCAGCCCAGTAATATTTTGCAATTTGACAGCAATGGCAATACCGCCGATAGCAATGGCACTTTCACGTTCTGCGACGATCGAGGCGCTGTTGCAGCGCGCGGTCTGATCGTTTCAGTGATTGGTGTCGTCAGGGCGGCGGTAGTGCCACAGAGCGAAGGCTCAGACCGCATAGTGCAGGATCACGCTGGAAATGAGGTCACTTGTGATGCGGTCTAAGCAGAGTTGTAAAAACAATGCTGCACAGTGTGACGCATCTCTACGATTGTGCATGGAGTGCGTGATCTCGCTGGAGCTTTCCCCTACTTTTGTGGCCGCGCGGGAATGGCCGCTGGGAGATAACTGAATGACACAGGGTAGACACAGAATTCGGGGCGTTGTATGTGAGCGTTCCGGTTTTAATCGGCAAAGCGGATTCTCAATCATTGAGCTAATGATTGTGCTGGTCATCGCCTCGATTCTGGTGGCGGCTGCCGGGCCCGGTTTTCAGGATCTGATGGGTAATAATCGTACGATCTCTGAGGTCTACACAATGCGCGCGACACTCAATAATGCGCGATCAGAGGCATTGGCTCGCCGGGCGCCCGTGGTGGTCTGCCCCACATCCGATGGTCTCGCCTGCGTAGATTCCAGTGACTGGTCGACCGGGTACATGGTCTTTGTCGATACCGACAACAACAATACTGCAGACTCAAATAACCCCGACGAAGAGGTTATTCAATTCGAAACCGGGCCGCGCTCCGTCGACCTCGCCTTCAGTAACAGTGCTAATCGAGTACGTTTCGGCGCACAGGGTTCGGCACTGGGGTTCGAGGGAACCTTCACATTTTGTGATGATCGCGGCGCCGAGGATGCCAGAGGACTTATCATTAACCCGGTGGGTAACCTCTCTGCAGCGACCGATTCAGATGACGAAGACCTTATCGTAAACGATGCAGGTGGCGACAATGTTGTCTGTAACTAGCCAAACCTATGCGGCGCGCCATCGCGCCCAGTCCGGTTTTACACTGATCGAGGTAATGATTTCCGCTGTCATTCTGGCGATCGGAGTTCTTGGTGTTGTCAGTGTGCTGGCGATGTCCAAGGTATACCAGCACGAGAGCATTCAACGCGTTCGCGCGGTGGAACTGGCCGACGGGATTTTCGAACGTATCCGCAGGAATCCTTCGGGTGTTACCGGTTACGATACCGGCCTGGATGCTCCCTTGGGCAATGGCAGTACCGGCAATGAGCCGCAGCCTAATTGTAGTGCCACTAGTTGTGATGCTGACGAACTGGCCAGCCATGATCTCTGGGACTGGGAGCGGCTGCTCGATGGCGCTGCGTCGACAGTGACTGAAGAGGGCGTCGCTGTTCCCACCCTAGCTTTGCGCAATGTCCGTGCATGCATCGACTTTACCGCCGATGCCGGCCGGGACAATACTGGAATTGTAGACGTGGTAATTCAGTGGCAGGGTGTCAGGGAGACATCAGATGCGGTTGATGCCAGTGGCGTCGTGTGCGGTGATGCAGGTGACGAGGACGCGACCTGGCGTCAGCTCATCGTGAGTAGTTATGTTGTTGATGAGACAGAACTATGATGCGTAGCAGAACAACGTTGAAAACACGCAGATCTGCCAGGGGTTTTTCTCTGGTAGAGCTGATGGTGGCCATGCTGTTGGGCCTTATCGTCGCCGGTGGTGCAAGCGCTGTATATTTAGCCTCCAAGCAATCAATGACGGAAACCGAGCAGGTGGCAGCCCTGTCAGAAAATGGCCGATTTGCGTTGCAGTTGATTGGTAACGCAGCGCGCCATATCGGTTTCTACGGCGGAGCCAGTCCAGCGGATATCCGCTGGGATGCATCGCTGGGTGTGGTCGCTGGTAATTGCACCGGTGGCGCTGCAGCCTACGACACTGCAAACTCGATTTTTGCCGTTCGCGCCGCCACAGCTTCGGTTCTGGGCTGCATAGAAGACGCGGTTCCAGGTACAGATGTACTGGTTATCAAGGGGGTTGAGCCCAGCCCTCAGTGGGATGCTAACCCGGAGGACCCCAATGCCGAGCTTGACGGTCTGATTTCCTTCCCTGCCAACGCCTGGAGTGAGGAGGACGTGTACGTTGTCTCCAATGGCGAATCGGGCGTTCTGCTGGACGGCGCAGATACACCACCCGACGTAGGTGAGGGCAGTGAGTTTGCATTCGGCACGGCCTGGCCCTACCGGTTGCAGATATTCTATATACGCGCGGGTGACACGCCGACGCTGGCCCGAAAAGTTCTGGCTTGGGACGGTACTGCCGGTGGCATGTTTGTGGATACGCAGAATCTTGTGCAGGGCGTGGAAAATATGCGCTTTCTGTTTGGTTACGACAGCACTGGCAATGGCAGAGTGGATACCCTGTCAAACTTGGCTGACGTAACTGCAGCCAACGCGTGGCCCCAGGTAATCTCAATGCAGGCGTTCATCCTGTTGCGCAGCGAACTGCCAGACCCCGGTTATGACAATGAGAAAACCTATCAATTGGCTGATGTAGCAGTAACACCGGGAGATAATGTACGCAGGATACTCCTGCATTCCGACATGGTGATGCGCAACCCAAGACTGGTCCTCAATGGAGGGGCTTTTGAATGACAGGGTCTAAAAACAATGTTTCGAATCAGCGCGGTGTTGCCCTTGTCACCGTGCTGCTCTTTCTTGTGGTGGTCTCCTTCATCGCTGTTACTGCAGCACAGAACAGTGCCCTGGGTATGAAGATGTCAGGCAGTATGCAGGATTCCTATGTGTCCTTTGAGGCGGCGGAGGCTGGCGCTTACGCGGCACTGGGGCTGGCCGGTGGCGATCAGGATCCCTTCAAGCGGCAGGACCTTGTCGATAATCCGTTTGCGGATGTCGAAGTTCATCCGTTGCGGAATCAGGCTGAAGACCCCGCCGATGTCCCGGTAGACGTAGATGTACTCCTCCTTTCCACGCAACGTGCGTGTCCGCGACCACCGGAGGGTCGCGGTGGGTCAAGCGTGGCGGTTTTCGATTGCGACTATTATCGCGTAGAGTCCGAGCACGATGTGCCGGGACGGGCGCGAACACACGTCAAGCTTGGTGTGGTAAAGACTGTGATAGGTAGTACCTGATCAGCCATTGGATTTAGCGGGTGAGTAACCCCGGGGACAGCAGCATGCATAGCACAGTGGGTAAATTGTTAAATCTTGCGCCTTGTCTGGTCGTGCTTGCTTTGATGGGCGTTATGTTCCCCAGCGTGGCCGATGACACTGAAATTTATCAGGCTGAATACGATGCCAGCAGCAGCGGTGCCCGGGCAAAGGTACTGATCGTTTTTGATGATTCCGGCAGTATGAGCACGATGGTAGAACAGCAGCGCCCGGATTACGATCCCGATGAAACCTATACGGTTAACTTCCCAGCCGACAGGATTTACTGGTCTACCAATGGAAATACGCCGTCAGTCAACAGCAGCGACTATTTCACCGAGTCCAAGAATCGCTGCGCCTCCTCTTATGATTCGCTGGAAGACAGCGGCAGATTTACTGCCGAACGTGCGAGACGCTGGGTAGATTCCACTGTTCAGCAGGGACAGTGCAGCTATCAGTGTCCAGCTGGCACGGAGTATCGGAATTACCCCGGTTGGCAAAATGACGGATGTTATGAGTGGACTACGACTAACATTCCTGTGACCAAACTGGTCTATGCTCAAAATGATTACAACAACCGCTGTAGCAACAATTTGATCTATGTGGAATACAACGGTGGCGATGCCTGTTACGAGGAGGTGGCATCCAGTGATTACTTGGGCGGATGGGTATATCGCTCCAATGACTCCGGCAATCGCTGCTGGGGCGGTACCAGTTACTTGTATGTGGACCCGCCGGGCGGCAACAACGCATACGATGCCTGCTTTGAATATGTGAACGCTCCGGAATTCACGCAGGAGACAGACTGGCAGTGGTACGGTCCGCGGGAACAAGTGTGTGAGGACGATACCGATGTGCCCGGGTCATGGCAGAGCCTCAGCAGCAGTGTGCATTCGCCGACGCATGTTGAATGTCGCGATGATGTCACCAACAGTATTGACGACAATGGCTCAGGCCAGGGTAGCGGCTACCCACAAAATAATGTTCTCAGCGGCGACGAGTACGGCTCCAATCCCGATGCAACCGTGGAATGGGGTGGATCACCCTACACGTTTTACACCTCACACTATTTGAACTGGTATCACGATGACAGCCTGGTTGAAGCTCGCTCCAGACTGGATATCGCACAGGAAGTGATATCGACAATTATTGCCACTAACACCAGCATCGATTTCGGCTTAATGGAATTCAACTATGACGAGGGCGGTCGTGTTGTGAATCGCATAATACCGGATATGAGTGCCCTGCAGCGCACCAGTCTTATCAGTAAGGTGAACCTGATGGATCACTCCGGTAGTACGCCCATGTGTGAATCCATGTATGAGGCCTACAACTACCTTGCTGGCAGAAGTGTCGAGTACGGAAATTCCGCCAAGTCCGGTAGTGATAGCAATGGCGTCTATGATGTGCTGTCAAAAGATTCGCTGGCGGAATCCGGCGGTAAGTACATCACCCCCAATACCGAGTGCGCCTATACCTATGTCATTCTTATGACCGATGGTTACCCGCAAAGAGATACCGGCGCTAATCAACGTATCAAGGATATTACCGGCAGATCCTGCGAAAGCTACCTTGACGCAGATGGCAATACCACCGAGAACTGCCTGCCGCAGCTCACGGAGTACATGGCTAACAATGACCTCGCTCCCAACACGGATGGAGATCAGTTCGGTGTCACCTATACCATCGGCTTCACCACTGATCAGCAGCTGCTGAAGGATGCTGCCGAAAACGGTAAAGGCGAGTACTACAAAGCGGACAATGCCCAGCAGCTGACCGAAGCGTTCCAGGGCGCGATTGTTGGGATTCTGTCAGAGGCCACCACATTCACCTCTCCGGCGGTTGCTGTTGATACGTTCACGCGTACCCAAAGTCGTGACGAGGTCTATTACGCCATGTTCAAGCCCGGCTCCTCGGTGGACTGGATAGGCAATATCAAAAAGCTGAAGCTTGATGACGACGCCGTCCTGATCGATTCAGGCAGCAAACCGGCATTGGATCCTATTACAGGAGACATTAAATCATCGGCGATGACATTCTGGAGCACCGGTGTAGACGGAGCGGATGTCGATAAAGGTGGGGTGGGCGCTTTGCTGGCCGCACGTGACCCCGCCACGCGTGATCTTTACAGTAACACCGGCACCAATAGTGCGCTGGAGGCATTCAACACCAGCAACTTTGATGCCTCTGCACTTGGCTTGCCCTCCAATACGGCACTCTACAGCCTGTTGGGGGCATCAACCCAGTCCGCGTTTAACAAGCAAATTGCCTGGGCGCAGGGTTTTGATGCCTACGACAAGGATGGCGATTCCGTTACCAATGAGCCGAGGAGCTGGATCCTTGGCGATATTCTGCACAGCCAGCCGTTGGTGCTCAATTACGGTGCGCTGGGTTCTGCCACTGAGGAGGATCCTGACTTGCGTCTATTGGTGGGATCAAATGCCGGTTTCGTGCATATGTTCGGAAACGATGATGGCGAAGAGGACTGGGCCTTCTTTCCGAAAGAGCTTGCAGAGATTCTCCCCCAGCGCAGAAGGGATGCCACGTCCAGTGACAATATTTACGGCATGGACCTGACGCCTATTGCCTATACATACGACAGTAATAACGATGGCACGCTCGACTCAACCGAGGGTGATAAAGTCTGGGTTTATCTGGGTATGCGCAGAGGTGGGGACGCGTATTATGCACTGGATATCTCCGACCCTGACGACCCTGAGTTCATGTGGCGCATCGACAGCAATACAGCGGGTTTCAGCGAGCTGGGCCAGACCTGGTCACAGCCGGTGCCCACGACCATACCGGGCTACAAGGATAACAACGGCGTCAGAAAACCCGTACTGATTTTCGGGGCGGGCTATGACACCAACAAGGATGCCTCGGGAGTGGGGGCATCTGATCAATCTGGCAGAGGAGTCTTTATTGTCGATGCGGAGACGGGCGCGTTAATTTGGAGCGTGACTCCCGCCGCCAATAGCGCGACTAACCTGTCTGAACCCGGTCTGCTGCACTCTGTGCCCGGTGGTGTTACCGCGCTCGACAGTAATGGAGACGAGATGACCGACCGAATTTACTTCGGTGATACGGGCGGCAACATCTGGCGTGTCGACATGCCCGGTTCCTCGCTCCCCACTGCCAGCCAGGAAACCTGGCAGATCAACAAGTTGGCAGACTTCAATAGTGGCACCGCCGCGACCGACAGGCGTTTCTTCAGTGCACCCGATGTCGTTCGCATCCGCCTTGGAGGGGTTGCCGTGGATGCCGTGATGATTGGTTCCGGCGACAGGACCAACCCCAACGCCACTGATGTAGAAAACCAGATGTACATGATCAAGGATCTCGCCGTCTCGGCATACACGACAGAACGACCCAACAGCTCCACCTGTGCCCTGCCGCAGACAGCGGATTTTCGCTGCAGTTTGCCGCTGGCTGCCGATGATCTCTATGACATCACAGACAATGCTATCGTTACTGGTACAGACGAAGAAAAGACTGTAGCGATCAATGCGCTGAACATTGCAAGCGGTTGGCGTTATCAATTCACTAATAACGGAGAGAAGAGTCTTGCCAAGACTGTCACCATCAACGGTAAGGTCTATGTGCCGACGTTCACGCCTTCCAGCCTGTTCAATGACATAAACGCGTGCGAACCGCAGTCGGGTACCGGGCAGATGTATGTTTTCGATCTTTACACAGGGGATCGCAGTGCCATCAACCTCGGCTCGATTATTCCCAATGCGGTATCACTCCATTTCTCCGAAGGTGGTGCGATCCACGTGCTCCTGCCTCCCGGCGCACCGGCTTCGACCATTGGGCACCCGGGGAAAGTAGAGTGTGCCGGCGGTGTTTGTGATATCAACGAGTCAATGCGGGCTCCTTATGGTAACTTCTGGTACCAAGAGGAGTACTGATGATTCAGCCCAAAATGCTTCAGCGCAATGACCGACACGCAAGCGGCGGCTTCACACTGATTGAGGTGATGATCGTTGTGGTGATTGTCGGTGTCTTGTTGGGGATAGCGCTGCCAGGTTACCAGAACAGTATGGAGAAGGGGCGGCGTTCTGATGCCAGGGCGGCCCTGCTGGATGCTGCCAATCGGCAGGAGCAGTATATGCTGGATCGGGGAACCTACACGGACGATATGACGGACCTTGGTTTTGGTGAAGACCCTTATGTCTCAGGAGATGGTCACTACAATGTGGCGGCCGCTGCCTGCGATGGAGGCGCCATAACCCGTTGTTTTGAGCTTACCGCGACCCCGAGGTCGGGCTCTCCGCAGGTGCACGATACTCGTTGTACCGCCTTCATGCTGGGTTCAGACGGTTCGAAAACGGCGTCGGGCA
Organism: Halioglobus japonicus; assembly: GCA_902705825.1. Taxonomy (GTDB): domain Bacteria; phylum Pseudomonadota; class Gammaproteobacteria; order Pseudomonadales; family Halieaceae; genus Marimicrobium. The sequence continues at coordinate 197,863 of CACSIL010000053.1, forward strand.
GCGACGAAGAAAATTGTTGGTAATCAGGTACAAAGAGGTATTTCCGATGCTGAACATCAAACCTGCGTTGTTGCTCATCCTGTCTATGGTTGTCAGCACTGCTGCTCTCGCCGAGCGGCAGTGGCCGGAAACCACTTATGCCTGCCAGATTACAACAGGCTCCGGGGCGCACGGTTTAGTGAGCCTGCAGAGTTTGTCCCCACAGGAAGCCGAGTCGGGTGCTATCGGCAAGCAGGCAATCACGCTGGCGGGAAATAAAGGGGCTGCAGTTAAGGTGTTGCAATGTATTGAGGTGCGACCAGGCGCCGCTTTCGCCGATTCCAGCTTTCAAGGGTGGTACGCGAAGCTCGACAAATAGTTGAACCAGCCTTCCCGCCGGGATACGGCAATCCATTTTTACGTTTGAGTGCGAAGGCTGTCGATCACCGCCGGCAGTTCGTGCAGGCTCTCGATTTCCCTGTCTGCGGGCTGGCCGCCCGGCCATGCCTTGCGCCGACCATTGACCCAGACAGTATGCATGCCGATTTCTTGCGCACCTCGGACATCGTGCTCAGGATCATCGCCCACGTGAACGATATTCCCGGCTTTTACCCCGGTATGTTTGAGCGCGGCATGAAACATATCCGGGTGGGGTTTGCTGGCACCGATATCCTCGGCCAGAAACGCAAAATCAAAATACTCTCCGGCGTCGGTTTTGTAGATGTCGGCATTGCCGTTGGTGAGTGCGCCAAGTGTGTAGTTTTTGGCCAGCTGTTCCAGCACGCCGAGCGCTTCGTCGTAGAGCACCACTTTGCGGCGCTCCTGCAAAAAAATGTCAAATGCCTGTTCTGCACCGCTGCGTGCGTCTGCCTCGTCATAATTGGCCGCGATCAGTAATTCGTACAGTGTCTGGATACGCATCTGGCTGACGTGGTGCAGCAACTCGGGGTGACGCTTCCATACCGACTTCTTGAATTCAAACAGCGCTTCGTGATCCAGAGTTTCCACCGCGCCTGGCCGGTGTTCTTTTAGCCAGTTCTGTTGTGCCTCTTCTGCCCGCAGCAGTGCGGGTTCTACATCCCACAGTGTGTTATCGAGGTCAAAGGTGATTACGCGGATGCTCACATTAATCGCCCTTGCGTCGTTTTGCCCTGGGGTGGGCAGCGTCATAGACCTTGGCGAGGTGCTGGAAATCCAGGTGGGTGTAGATCTGTGTTGTAGAGATATTGGCATGCCCCAGCAATTCCTGCACTGCTCGCAAGTCGCCGCTCGATTCCAGCATGTGGCTGGCAAAGGAGTGGCGCAGCATGTGGGGGTGTACGTCCTGGCGCATGGCGGATTTGCGGCCTTGTAATTTGAGCCGCTCCTGTATATTGCGCACGCTGATTCTGCGGCCGCGATTACTGGTGAACAACGCGCGACACTCACTCCCGCCGGCGCTGGCGGGCGGGCGTACCTCGAGCCATTGCGCAATGGCCTTCAGCGCCACAGAGCCAACGGGTACCGTTCTGGTTTTCTTGCCTTTGCCGGTTACGGTTAGCAGTTTGGAATGTGGGTCGATATCGTCAATCTCTATCGAGGCCAGTTCTGCCAGCCGCAGTCCCGCGGAGTAGAACAATTCTGCTATGGCGCTGTCGCGACGGGCGGTGATCGAATCGGAGTCGAATGACAGGTATTTGTTTACTTGGTCTGCATCCAGTGTTTTAGGCAGTTTGCGAGGCTTGCGAGGTGCCTGCACGCTGGCGGCGGGGTTGCGCAGTACGCCGCTTTCGCGGCCCAGAAAATTGTAAAAGGAGCGGGTGGCCGACAGGCTTCGCTGGATGCTGCCGCCAGCGAGGCCGCGGCGGTGCAACTGGCTTGCCCAGGCGCGAATATCGGCTTCCATCAGCTCATCGATATCGCCCTTGTCGGTCGTTTTGCAGAAGCGCTCCAAAGAGGCCAGATCGCGTTGATAGCTGCTGATGGTGTGCGGTGAAAGTTGCCGCACGTCGCGCAGATAGTGCAGGAAACGCGTGGCAGATGCCCCCAGTGGAACGTCCTGTGCGGGCATATCTTGCACGGTGGCCTCAGCCGCTCGCAGTGTTCATTCGCGTCAACAGCTTCACTACCACGTCGGCAATATGCGACAGGAATAGCGTGCCGGTTGTACTGTTGTATCGGTTCGCGTCAGCGCTGCCGACGGCAATCAGGCCCACTGGCTCACCCTCAGACGACTTGTCGAAAAGCGGCATCATTGCGGCGGAACCGATGTCAGCGCTCTGTGCAAACAGGAAGCTGAGTTCCTCGCTGCGCAGCGTGCCGCAAACGGCTTTATGGCCTCGAAATAGCGAGCCGATTGCCCGTTTCACGGACTCCCGTGGTTCCGTGCGGCAACCTTCACTACTGCTGGCGTCGCCGTACAGGATCATACTGGCGAAATCGATTTGAAAATCGTCTTTCATGGAGGTCATAAAAATGCTGTACAGGGACTCGACGGAGTCGGCGTCGAGCAGCTTCAGCACTAGAGAGCGGGTCTGCTCGTACAGCGTGTCATTGTCTTTGGCATTGGCGGTGAGCGCCTTCAGGCGCTGGCGTATCTCCGTATTGCGTTCGCGCAATACGCTGACCTGTTTTTCCACCAGCGATATGGCGCTGCCGGATGCGTGTGATACATGCAGGTAATCCAGCATGTCGGGATAACGCTGCAAAAAATCGTCATGGTTTTTGAGATACTCGCGCACCGTCTCGTCGTTAAGCCCCGCACCACTGGTTTGCTCCGCTGCTATTTCCACCGCTGCTTCCCGATTTTTGCTGGCTGACATTAGTGCTACCTCTCCCTGCTGTAGGTTGGCCTCGCTGGCGGGGCCTTAGATTTTTATAGCGCCATCGAACACGATTGCGGTGGGGCCCGTCATCATAACCGGTTGACCCTCGCCCGCCCACGATATGGAAAGCTTACCCCCCGGCAGTCCAACTGTCACGGATTCGCGTAACCAGCCCCGGGAAATGCCGTAAACGACCGCCGCACAGGCTCCGGTGCCACAGGCGAGGGTTTCACCCGCGCCGCGTTCGTAGACGCGCAGGCGGAGTTCTCTTTCCGAGACGACCTGCATAAAACCCACATTTACCTGTTGCGGGAAATCGGGGTGCGACTCAATCAGTGGGCCCAACCGCTCGACATCAGCATGTTTCGTACTGTTGACGCGCAGCACCGCGTGCGGGTTGCCCATGGATACCGCGCCAATTTCCAGCTCCGAGCCGTCTACCTGCAATTTATAGCTGGGCGCTCTGGCATCCGCCTTGAACGGGATGCTGGCAGGCTCAAAGCGCGGCGGACCCATGTTGACTTCAACGTCATGGTTGGGGCGCACGCGCAGCTCGATTACGCCGGAGGAGGTTTCAACGCTGATGATCTTTTTCGTCGTCAGCTTTTTTTCGCGTACAAAACGCGCGAAGCAGCGTGCCCCATTGCCGCACTGTTCAACCTCTGCGCCATCGGCATTGAAGATGCGGTAGCGAAAATCGACCTCCGGGCTCTGCGGTGGCTCGACCACCAATACCTGATCGCAGCCCACGCCGAAATGCCGGTCCGCCAGTTTGCGTACGTCCCGCGCGCGTATCTTGAAATGCTGGCTGATCAGGTCGATGACGACAAAGTCATTACCCGTACCGTGCATTTTGGTGAATTTTAATAACATACATTCCTATCCGATCAGCTCGACGCGTTCGCTGCGGGCAGACAAGCTTCGTGGCGGATCAGGTCGGCGAATACTTCGCGAGACCGTATCAGGTGCATATCATCGCCATCTACCATAATTTCCGCTGCGCGAGGACGACTGTTGTAGTTCGAGCTCATGGTAAAGCCGTAAGCGCCGGCGCCAAACATCGCCAATAGATCGCCCTGGCTGAGAGTCAGCGCTCTGGACTTGCCGAGAAAATCACCGGTTTCACACACAGGCCCTACCACGTCCCACTGCGCCTGCTGTCCCTCGCCGTTTTGCTCCACCCGCTGAATGTCCATCCACGCCTGATAGAGGGCCGGGCGGATCATGTCATTCATTGCTGCGTCGACCAGAGCGAAGTGATGGTCCGGTGTGGATTTCAGGTATTCCACCTGCATCAGCAGCAGGCCGGCGTTGGCGGCAATGGAACGCCCTGGTTCGAACATCAGCTGCAGTTTGCGCTCACCCAGTACATCGCGTATCGCGCCGATATACTGCGCTACTGAGGGCGGTTCTTCGTCGTGGTACTGCACGCCGAGCCCGCCGCCAAGGTCGAGGTGGTGAATTACGATACCCTGCTCGGCCAGCGAGTCCATCAGCTCCAGCAGGCGATGCAAGGCATCTATAAAGGGGCTTATCTCGGTGAGCTGTGAACCGATATGGCAATCCAGACCCACGATTTTGACGTTATCCAACTGCGCTGCGCGCTGATACACCTGCATAGCTTCGGCAATGGTGAGGCCAAACTTGTTCTCGCGCAGGCCAGTGGAGATATAGGGGTGGGTTTTGGCGTCCACGTCGGGGTTTACCCGCACGGATATCGGTGCAACACGACCGAGTTCACCTGCAACCCTGTTTAGCACCTCCAGTTCACCGGCGGATTCCAGATTAAAGCAGTGGATACCCAGTTGTAGCGCCTGCGCCATTTCTGAGGGCTTCTTGCTGACACCGGAAAATACAACCTTGGCTGGGTCGCCGCCGGCGGCAATCACGCGCTCCAGTTCGCCACCTGAGACGATGTCAAAACCTGCGCCCAGGCGCGCCAGTACATCGAGCACAGCCAGGTTTGAGTTGGCTTTAACGGCATAACAGATCAGGTGTTCGGTACCTTGCAGAGCCTGTTGATACTCCGTAAATGCTGTTTCCAGTGCCGACCGGGAGTAGATATAGCACGGTGTGCCGTGGGCAGCGGCGATTGCGCTGACGGCGACATTTTCGGCAAACAGGCTGCCCTCGCGGTAAGTGAATGCTTTCATTGGTCTGTCTCGTCTCAGGGCTCTTTGCGTGGCGCTTCGGTGCTGGCGTCTTCGCTCGACGCGGCCTCGGGCTCAGAAACAGTGGGCGGTACCGGGGGTGTTTCTTCCGGCGGCATATACAGCGGCCCTGTCTGACCACATCCGGAGAGGATGACAAACGCGACAGCGGGCAACAACTTTGAAATGTAATAATTCATGATTAAATTCCGGGCAATGGTGTACAAATTATACTGCCCGCTAGTAAGCAGTGCGAACAGCCCTTATCATTGAATTGTGCACACTTTGCTGGAACCCCCCTTGTGATGACCGAATCAATGATGACCGAATCAGAATTCAATGAGTTGATAGAGCAGACCTTTGACGCGCTGGAAATGGCGCTGGATGAGGTCGATGCGGATATCGACTATGAAACATCCGGCGGTGTGCTCACCGTTATTTTTGAGAATACCACGCGCCTGGTGTTCAGCCGTCAGCCACCGACGCGGCAGTTATGGCTGGCCGCTCGCTCCGGCGGTTTCCACTTCGCCTATGACGAAGAGGCTGGCGACTGGCGCGATACACGCGCAGGAAACCGGTTTCAGCCCTTTGTGGTGCAGCAGATGCAGGAACAGGGAGGGATTCATTTTGCCTGGCTATAAAGTTATACGCGGCGTGTCGCGAAAGTACACACAGCGCGCGGGGTTGTGTTGTGTGGCGGTTCTGGCTGCACTGCCTGCCGTTGCCGATGAGCCACTGTATGTTAAAAACCTGAGCCCGGTGGCCGGGCTGATCGGCCTGCCTTCGCAGCGCGATGCCGCTACCACGCCACAAGGTGAGTGGGCTGTAGCGCTGCACGGTAGCCTCGCCAATCACTATGTTAATGAAAGTCACGCCACGGAATTTCTCAATTTTGACGGTGAAACAGGGCGCGTCGCACTGGAGCTTCGCTATGGCATCGCGCCGGACTGGGATCTGCAATTGGAAGTCCCCTGGCTGGATCAGAGCGGTGGAGATCTCGATGGCATCATCGACGATTGGCACGACCTCTGGGGTATGTCCGATGGCGGGCGCTCTAATGTGCCACGCGACGTACTGGATTATCGCTATAGCTCTACCAAAGGCGGTTTTTCGCTGCAGGACGACTCCTCCGGTATCGGCGATGTCAGCCTGGCTGTTAACTACGCGCTCTACCGCGATGAGAACTCCACCGTCAGTGCGGCGCTGGGCTACAAATTCGGCACCGGAGACGACAAGGATTTTTTAGGCAGCGGCGCGGATGACGCCTATATCGCCCTGCGCTTTTCCGGAGAGCAGCTGTCAGACCTGCCCCTGAGCTGGCACGGCCAGGTGGGTTATCTGCGCGCGGGTGACAGCGATGTGCTGGAAGGGCTGCAGGAGAATAACCTGTGGTTTGCCGGGCTGGCCGTGGACTGGCGGTTTGCCCAGGATTGGTCGTTGATTGCCCAGCTGGACAGCCACGCGGCGCCGCTGGACAGCTCACTCACCGGCGTGGGTGATGACGCTGTGATGGGGACGCTGGGCACGCGCTGGTACTTCGCGCCCAACTGGTCAGTGGATATCAGTATCATCGAGGATATACGTGTGGAGACCGCCCCCGACGTGACCTTTCAGGCCAGCGTGCGCTACCGCTCTAAAGCCGGCAGCTAAACCGGCCTGCGGGCGACGCCCCATCCGGTATTGCTAGCGCGCCGCCAAACGGTCACGGGCGCGCTGGGCCGCAGCGACAACCTGCTCTGGCGCTGTCCCGCCCAGATGATTCCGGGCTGCCACCGAACCCTCCAGCGTTAGTACTTCGAAGACATCCTCCGCGATATCCGCACAGAAGCCCTGCAACGTGGCCAGGCTCATTTCTGCCAGATCCTGGCCATTGGCGACACCGTGGGCAACCGCCTTGCCGACCACCTCGTGGGCGTCCCGAAAGGGCAGGCCCAGTCTTACCAGATAGTCTGCCAGATCCGTGGCGGTGGAGAACCCGCGCAGTGCCGCCTCGCGCATGGCCTCATTTTTGGGTTTGATGGCCGGCACCATATCGGCAAAAGCGCGCAGGCAGTCATACACTGTGTCGATGGTATCGAACAACGGCTCCTTGTCCTCCTGGTTGTCCTTGTTGTAGGCCAGTGGTTGACTCTTCATCAACGTCAGCAGGGAAATGAGATGACCGTTCACCCTGCCCACCTTGCCACGCACCAATTCCGGTACATCCGGATTCTTTTTCTGCGGCATGATGGACGAGCCAGTGCAAAAACGGTCGGGCAGCTCAATAAAATTGAACTGCGCCGATGCCCACAGCACGAGCTCTTCAGACATACGCGATAAATGCGTTAGCAGGAGCGCAGCAAACGAACAGAATTCGATGGCGAAATCCCGATCTGAAACCGAATCCAGCGAGTTTTCCGTCGGCTTATCAAAGCCCAGCGCCGCCGCCGTGTGCGCGCGATCTATCGGATAGGTGGTGCCCGCCAGCGCAGCGGCACCCAGTGGCGACTGGTTGAGGCGCGCGCGACAATCCATCAAGCGCCCGTAGTCGCGCTCCAGCATTTCATTCCAGGCCAGCAGGTGATGGCCAAACACCACCGGCTGGGCCGTCTGTAAATGGGTGAAGCCCGGCATGATAGTGGTGCTGTTATCCGCCGCCAGCCCGACAGTGCCCTGCTGCAGACGGCTCAGCTCGCCGGCGATGCTATCGATGGCCGCGCGCAGATGAAGGCGGATATCCGTGGCCACCTGGTCATTGCGGGAGCGCCCCGTGTGCAGCTTTTTCCCGGTGTTCCCGATCAACTGGGTCAGGCGCGCTTCGATGTTCATGTGCACGTCTTCCAGTTCGATCGACCACTGGAAGCTGCCGTCGCTGATCTCCTGCTGCACCTGCGCGAGGCCGCCCTCGATCTCCCTGAGCTCTGCCTCGCTGAGTACCCCAACGCTATGCAACATCCGGGCGTGAGCGAGCGACCCGGCAATATCCTCTGCCGCCATGCGCTGGTCGAACGTCACCGACGCGGTGAATCGTTGTACAAAAGCGTCGGTAGCCTCAGTGAAGCGGCCGCCCCAGAGCTTGCTGGTGTCTTTTTCTGTGGTCATTGTCCTGTAGGTTCCATGGTAGAGCTTAAAGCCGCGCAGTATACCAGTTCATCGAGTGCTTCTTATAGCAGCGTGAGGTGGCGTCGAGATTGCCTGGATGGCGATAGCGCGTCGCCACCCGCGCCTGCACATGGAGGGTTCACCGCTGTCTCTCCGGCTCGGCTGCAGCGCAGCAGATCAACCAGGTCTTTCCGACGGAAACCTCAATAGTCGCTGATACCACGCCCGACTGGTATCATTGCCCACAGCAAATAATGGAATCCCAAGCATGCCGCGCAAACTGACCATCGCCACCCGGGAGAGCCCTCTGGCTCTGTGGCAAGCAGAATTTGTCCGTACCGCCTTGAAAGCGGCACACCCCGATCTCGATGTGCAATTATTGGGGATGACCTCGCGCGGTGACCAGTTGCTGGATTCACCGCTCTCGAAACTGGGCGGCAAGGGTTTGTTCGTCAAAGAGCTGGAGCAGGCCCTGCTTGATGGCAGCGCCGATATCGCCGTGCATTCAATGAAAGATGTGCCCATGGAATTTCCGCCGGGGTTAGGCCTGGGCGTGATCTGTGAGCGCGAAGACCCATCCGATGCGTTTGTTAGCAACCAGTTCGCATCGCTGGATGCGCTTCCCGCCGGCAGTATTGTTGGCACATCAAGCCTGCGCCGCGAGTGCCAGTTGCGTGAGCGGCGCCCGGATCTGGTTGTCAATTTCCTGCGTGGGAACGTCAATAGCAGGCTGCGCAAACTGGATGACGGTGAATATGACGCCATCATTCTGGCCACAGCGGGCCTGATGCGGCTGGGGTTTGATGAGCGCATTACGCAGCGTATGGCCGTTGCTGATTCACTGCCGGCGGGTGGTCAGGGCGCTGTGGGTATAGAGCTGCGCAGTGAGGATGCCGAAGTTCTGGCGCTGCTGGCGCCGCTGCATCACACAGCCACTGCGGCACGGGTCACTGCAGAGAGGGCGATGAATCGCCGTCTGGAAGGTGGTTGTCAGGTGCCGATAGCCTGTTATGCCGAGCTGTCGGATGATGGCCAGCAGCTTTCTCTGCGCGGCCTGGTGGGCAGGCCCGATGGCACCCTGATATTGCGCGCTGCGGCAGTGGCGCAAGCCTCAGATGCAGAGCAGCTGGGTGTCGATGTGGCCGAGAATTTATTGCAGCAGGGTGCGGCGGACATTCTGGCAGAGGTCTATGGCCGATAGAAATGACAGCGCAGTGCGCGGTGTACTGGTCACGCGCCCGCTTGGGGATGCCGCGGACACTTTGTGCGCGGCCGTTGAGGCAGCTGGTTACAAGGCGCACAGCCAACCGCTGATCGAATTGAACGGTCTGCCTGAGCTTCCGCCAGCCCTGCGCCATATGGTGCTGGATCTGGACCAGTACCAACATATTATTTTCATCAGTGCCAATGCCGTTCGATTTGGTATGGAGGCGGTGACAGATCACTGGCCGCAGTTGCCGGTGGGTATTAACTGGTATGCCGTCGGCGCTGCTACCGCGCGGGGCCTGGAAGAATTCGGTATCCACGCGGTTACGCCGGGAAGCGACATGACCAGTGAAGGGTTGCTGGCGCTGCCCTATCTGCGCAATGTCGAAGGCCAGCGCGTGTTAATCATCAAGGGCGAAGGCGGGCGCCATGCGCTGCGCACAGAGCTTTTACATCGCGGAGCGCTGGTCGATGAGCTGGCCTGTTACCGCCGCGCTCTACCCAATTTACCCGAGGGTTCGCTGGCCCAGCGCTTAGAGCAATGGGAAATTGATGTTATTTTACTTAGCAGTGGAGAGGGGCTGGCTAATCTGCTGCTATTGCTTAGCCCGGCGGAAACCACTAAGTTAAAAGCCGTCGGTCTGATAGTACCGTCAGGACGCGTGGCCCAGATGGCCCGCGAAGCCGGTTTCGATCAAGTAGTGACGGCAGAGAATGCCTCGGATGCAGAAATGCTGCGCGCCCTGCAGCAATGGCGACCCAGCTGTGGAGAATAAGAAGTGAGTGAACCCGAATCAAAAAACCTGGCACAGCCTGAGGAGAGGTCAGATACCGTGGCATTTGCAGAAGAATTGAGCGGTCAGCCCGCGAAAAAATCGGGTGGGGTGTCAGCAGCTATTGCGTGGTTGGCACTGTTGCTCGTTCTCGTCCTGGCGGGCGCTGCGGCATGGGTGCTGCGTGAGGGGCAGGCCCGCGAGACGGCCATGACGGATCGCCTGACAGCGCTGGAGGCCGCAACCGGACAAAAGCAAGCCAATCTGGATGCGTTGACGAATCGCTGGAACAAACAGTTGAATTCCGGTGTGGATGGCGTAAAGGCTGCCCTGGACGAGCAGCTTGCCAAGCTGGCCGGTGAGCTGAAATCCGTGGAAGCGCAACTGGCGGATCAGCAGCAGGAATTGGCGGACCAACAGAAGGAAATGGCGCGCTTTAGCGTCAGTGATCGTGAGAGCTGGCTGCTGGCAGAAACGGGCCACCTGTTGCGCCTGGCCAATCAGCGCTTGGTAATGGCCGGTGACCCGGTTGCCTCCCTGGCACTGCTCAACGGTGCCGATGCGGTGCTGCGTGATCTCAATGATCCTGGCCTGCACGCCGTGCGCGCTGCTGTTGCCGCTGAAATTGCGGCCCTGCGCGCGATGCCAAAGGTGGATGTGCAAGGTATTTACCTGCGTCTGGCGGCATTGATAGAGCAGGCCGATAAACTGGTGATATTCCAGTTTAAAGAACGCGAATCGGAACCTCGTCAGGAGGCATCTGGCGATTGGCGCGAACGCCTTTACCATGGCTATGAAGCGGCGCTGTCGAAGCTCTCGGATTACATCATCATTCGCCGGCGCGATGTGCCGATGCAGGCCCTGATGGACCCGCAGTGGGAGGGGCTGGTACGGCAGAATTTACGCATGTTGTTGGAGCAGGCCCAGATCGCCCTGCTCTCGGGCAATCAAGCGCTGTATGAGGCCAGTTTGACGCAGGCGCAGCAGTGGCTGCTGCACTTCCAGGACGCGGATCCGGTCGCAGCAAAAGCCATTGGTTCGCAAATAAAACAGCTCTCGACTCTCACTATACAGGTGCCTCAGCCCGATATTTCCCGCTCGCAACAGGCGTTGCAAGCGGCTATTGAGAAGCGTGCACAAACCGGAGGCGAGCAGTAACCATGCGTAAATTATTCGCCATCGCACTTGTCGCATTGCTGCTGGGTGTGGGCATTGTCGCCATTATCAAAACCGATCCCGGCTATGTATTGATGGCCTACGGCAACTACACACTGGAGGCCAGCTTGTGGATTGGCTTATTGCTGATCCTGCTGCTGGTCGTGCTGATTTTTCTGATTCTGCGTCTGGTATATCAGGTTTTTAGCGGCCAGCGCACGCTGGTTTCCTGGTTGGGGGCGCGAAAAGTCAACAAAGCGCAGCGCCTCAGCGCGCGCGGAATGATCAGCTTTATCGAGGGCAACTGGCAGGTTGCGCGGCGTCAGTTGATACAGGGCGCCAAGCACAGCGAGGCGCCGTTGCAGAATTACTTGATGGCGGCCCGCGCCAGCGCGCAGCTGGATGACACGGACAAAGTTCACGAATATTTGCGCAGTGCTGGCGATGCAGATCCCGCGGCTGCGGTGGCGGTAGAGATATCGCTGGCGGAAATGAAGCTACAGGCCGGGGAGTACAGTCAGGCCATAGCCGCGCTGCAGAACGCCACAGCTAACCCCGGTCAACACCCCTATGTGCTCAGTCTGCTATGTCAGGCGTATCAGGGCATGGGTGATTGGAAACAGTTGCTGGAATTATTGCCGCAATTACAGAAGCACAAGGTGCTGCCCAGCGCAGACTTTCAACAACTGGAATATCAGGTTTACCTTCACACACTGGAAAACGGCAGTGCTAATCTGGAGCAATTGCAGGGCATATGGAAAAAAATGCCCCGGCACTTGCAGGGTAATGCAGACCTTGTTGCGTTGTATGTTCGCGCACTGATTGCACTGTCAGATCACAGCACTGCAGAGAAAACCATACTGAAAGTGCTGAAGCACGAGTGGCAAATATCGTTGGTACGACTGTATGCCTATGTGCAGTCGGATACCGCCAAGCAACTGGCCAAGGCTGAATCCTGGCTCGAAGCTCATGCGGATGAGCCGCAACTTCTGCTCTGTCTGGGCCGGTTGTCGTCGCGTGATGAGCTGTGGGGCAAGGCGCGGGATTACTTTGAGAGTGCCTACCGACTGGAAAAAAGCGGTGAGGTTTGCGCGGAGTTGGGACGGTTGCTGGACGCCCTGGGCGAACCCACTGTGGCCGCTGCGTACTACCGCGAAGGGATATTGCTGCAGGAGGGCGATTTGCCGGTACTGCCCAAGCCCGATAAGTTTGTCCATGACCCACGGGTTGTAGCCAGTCTGTAACAGGCCAGTGAGCACACTGGCCGCTTGTTCAGAGCGTGATGCCTAGCTCGTCCCAGAGCTCATCTATACGCTGTTTGACAGCCTCGTCCATGACAATCGGTGACCCCCATTCCCGGGTGGTCTCTCCCGGCCACTTGTTGGTGGCGTCGAAGCCCACTTTTGAACCCAGACCGGATACGGGAGAGGCAAAGTCCAGATAGTCGATCGGCGTGTTTTCAATAAACACCGAGTCGCGCTCCGGGTCCATTCGCGTGGTCATTGCCCAGATGACATCCTTCCAGTCCCGTGCGTTCACATCTTCGTCCGTGACAATCACAAACTTGGTGTACATGAATTGTCGTAGAAAGGACCAGACGCCCAACATGATGCGTTTGGCATGCCCCGGGTATTCCTTGCGCATGGTCACCACTGCCAGGCGATACGAGCAGCCTTCTGGCGGCAGATAAAAATCGACAATTTCCGGAAACTGCTTCTGCAGTATCGGAATAAAGACTTCATTCAGAGCCATGCCCAGTATCGCCGGCTCATCCGGTGGACGCCCGGTATAGGTGCTGTGATAAATGGGTGATTCGCGGTGCGTAATTGCTGCCACGGTGAACACCGGAAAGCGCTCGACTTCATTGTAGTAGCCGGTGTGGTCGCCAAACGGCCCTTCATCGGCCATTTCACCAGGCTCTATATAGCCTTCCAGTATGTATTCTGCAGATGCAGGTACCTGCAAGCCATGCTCTTTGCAGGCAGTGGTAAAGCACTCGCCCACCTCTGTTTTACTACCGCGCAACAGCCCGGCAAAGGCGTACTCGGAAATGGCATCGGGAATAGGTGTCACCGCTGCCAGCGTTGTGGCCGGGTCAGTGCCCAGCGCCACCACAACCGGATAGCGCTCACCGGGGTGCTGGCGTTGCCATTCCCTGAAATCCAGCGCGCCACCGCGGTGTGACAACCAGCGCATAATCAATTTGTTACGCCCCACCAACTGCAGGCGATAGATCCCGAGATTTTGCCGCTCCTTGCCTGGCCCGCGGGTAATAACCAGTGGCCAGGTTACCAGCGGCCCGGCATCGCCCGGCCAGCATGTCTGGATAGGTAGTGTATAGAGATCGACATCCTCCCCTACCTTGGCGTGATACTGGCAGGATGGATTGCGCACCATTTTGGGCGCCATGTTCAACACCTGCTTCAGCAGTGGTGCCTTGTCCCAGATATCACGCATGCCTTTGGGGGCATCTGGCTGCCTAAGATAGGCAAGTATCTCGCCGATCTCGCGCAGGGCTGAAAGATCCTGTGCGCCCATGCCCAGCGCCACGCGCAGCTCCGTGCCGAACAGGTTGGCGAGTACCGGTGTGTTGTAGCCTTTGGGGTTTTCAAACAACAGTGCGGGGCCGCCGGCACGCAGTGTGCGGTCGGCGATTTCCGTCATTTCAAGGTGAGGGTCGACCTCTGTTTTGATGCGTACCAGCTCGCCGCGTTTTTCCAGTGCGTCGATAAAATCTCTGAGGTCAGTGTATTTCACGATACTGTGTACCCGTTAGCGTTTAACGATCGAATCTACGCTTTGAGTGATGGCGGCCGCAGTGTTCTGAATCGAGCTGAAGCGCTATTTGCGCTTCATGGATTTAAAGAACTCATCGTTGGTCTTGGTTTCCTTGAGCTTGTCCGACAAGAACTCAATCGCGGGCGTATCTTCCATCCCGTGCAGCAACTTGCGCAGAATCCACATGCGCTGCAGTTCGTCTTCAGCGGTGAGCAATTCCTCGCGCCGTGTGCCGGAGCGGCGAATATTGATAGCGGGGTAGATGCGCTTTTCTGCGATTTTGCGATCGAGGTGTAATTCCAGGTTACCTGTACCTTTGAATTCTTCGTAAATCACTTCGTCCATCTTCGAGCCGGTATCGATAAGAGCCGTTGCGATGATAGACAGGCTGCCGCCTTCCTCAATATTACGCGCTGCACCAAAAAAGCGTTTGGGGCGTTCCAGCGCATGCGCGTCAACACCACCTGTCAGCACTTTTCCGGAACTGGGAATGACTGTGTTGTAGGCGCGGGCCAGACGGGTGATGGAATCGAGCAGAATCACCACGTCCAATTTGTGTTCTACCAGTCGTTTTGCCTTCTCGATCACCATGTCGGCAACCTGCACATGGCGTGAGGGCGGCTCATCGAACGTGGAGGCCACGACCTCAGCACCGCGAATACCCACCGAGCGCTGCATCTCTGTCACTTCTTCCGGACGCTCATCGATCAGCAATACGATGATGTAACACTCTGGGTTGTTGGTGATAATCGCCTGGGCGATGTTCTGCATCATGATGGTTTTGCCCGCTTTGGGCGGCGCCACCAGCAACCCGCGCTGGCCTTTTCCGATGGGCGATACCAGGTCGATAATACGCCCGGTTAAATCCTCGGTGCTGCCGTTGCCCGTTTCCAGTGTCAGGCGCTCGTCAGGAAACAGTGGGGTGAGGTTTTCGAAAAGAATTTTGTGCTTGGAGTTTTCTGGTCGGTCGAGGTTGACCTTATCTATTTTCAGCAGCGCGAAGTAGCGTTCACTGTCTTTTGGTGGCCGAATCTTGCCGGAGATTGTGTCCCCAGTGCGCAGATTAAATCGGCGAATCTGACTGGGTGAGACATAGATGTCATCGGGGCCTGCCAGATAGGAGCTGTCGGCAGAACGCAGGAAACCAAAGCCATCCTGCAAAATTTCGAGTACGCCGTCGCCGTAGATATCTTCGCCGCTTTTGGCGTGGTGTTTGAGCACCGCAAAAATAATATCCTGCTTGCGTGAGCGGGCCATATTGTCCAGGCCCATCTCTTTAGCGATATCGATGATTTCTTGGGTAGATTTGGTCTTGAGGTCAGTTAGATTCATATGAAAGACAAGTGTGCATGAGTGATTATGGGGAGGAATCGGATGTAACCGAACGCTGATTGGCGCTGCCAACAAATATTAGCTTTAACGTGGGTTGCAGAGTTTTTTTATGGCACAGGAATGTGCGACGTTTTGGAATGTAGCACGGCCCGTTAGGACCGTCTACCGATTTTTTAGAGAATAAGCGAGTTACTTCTGGCCTGCGAAAGCGCGCAGAAGCGGACTCGCCTGTCCGTTAAATGACTTCCTGAATGAAATCGGTGAGCTGAGTCTTCGACAGTGCACCAACTTTGGTCGCTTCTGCGTTGCCGCCCTTGAACATGATCAAGGTCGGTATACCGCGAATACCAAACTTTTGCGGAATTTCAGGATTGGCATCCACGTCGACCTTACATATTTTCAACTTGCCCTCGTAGTCGGCCGCTAATTCATCGAGCACGGGTGCTATCATTTTGCAGGGGCCGCACCATTCTGCCCAGAAATCTACCAGTACGGGGCCATCGGCATTCAATACTTCTGCGTCAAAGGTAGCATCGCTGACGTGGACGATCTGATCGCTCATGTTGTTCTCCGGTTGTTCTGCGGCTTTTGTTTCCGCGGGGTTTGAAGGGGAGTCATAATACCACCGGATTAATTGGGTACAACTGCGCCGCTAGAGTATTTTGGTATGCTGATATGTCTAAACGCTATTAGCCTGCTGCCATCGCCGCAGCCATCTTCACGCATCAACCGCCCTGCAACGGCGTTGATCAAAGAGATTGTATTGGCTATGAAGGACAACGCCGGTCTTGGTAAAATGCCGGGCACTATTCATATTTGCCCGGCGCTGCGCGAAGGCACGCGTTTGTCGCCGTTGCAGGGCGTGTCGGTGGACGCGTCCGCTGGGTAAAAATGATTCAGAAATACGACTGAACAGGGAGAAAACAGATGACTAAGGTTGCCGTAGTGCTGGCGGGGTGTGGCGTTTACGATGGCGCAGAGGTTAACGAGGCGGTGCTCTCACTGCTGTGCCTTGAGCAGCAAGGTGCAAGCTATGAGCTTTTCGCACCGGATATACCGCAGATGCATGTGATAAACCACCTTACAGGTGAGCCTGCCGAAGGTGAATCTCGCAATGTGCTGGTAGAGGCGGCGCGTATCGCGCGCGGCAATATCCGGGATATCAAGCAGGCCAGAGCGGAAGATTTTGATGCACTGTTGGTGCCGGGAGGCTTCGGCGCGGCAAAAAATCTGAGCAATTTTGCTGTGGCCGGTGCTGCGATGGAAGTTCAGCCAGATTTTCTGGCACTGGCGCAGGCGTTTCACCACAGTGGCAAGCCGATAGGCCTGGTCTGCATCGCTCCCGTGATGGCCGCTGCCATCTGCGGTGAGGGTGCGCGTTGCACTATCGGCAGTGATGCCGAGACAGCGGCGGCGATCAACGCAATGGGCGGCGAGCACCTGGAGTGTCCGGTCTCTGAGGCGCGCGTGGACAAGGAGCGTAAACTGGTGACGACCCCGGCCTATATGCTGGCAGGTCAGGTATCGGAAGCCTACGCGGGTATCAGTGCCTGTGTGAAAGAGGTGCTGGCGCTGGTCTGAGGCTGTGGGCGAGGCGTGGCATGTTTATATCCTGAAGTGTGCTGACGGCTCCCTGTACACCGGTGTGGCAAGAGATTTACAGCGCCGCCTGCGGCAGCACAACGGTGCGCTGGTGGGCGGTTCGCGCTATACACGCGGTCGCCGCCCGGTAGAACTGCTGTGGTCGGATACGGAGCCAGATCGCAGCGCGGCCCAGCGGCGAGAGGCCTCCATCAAAAAATTAACCCGCGAAGAGAAATTGCGCCTGTTGCAGGCTTGAATCGTGTGCGCTGACAGCGTCTACTGCGCCAGTTCTTCCAGCACCTGTTGCTGCTCCAGCCACAGTTCTTCCAACGCCTCCTCGCGGTTCTTTAATTCTCCTTCGCGTTTGAGCAGGTCGGCGAGTGTCTGCTTGTTTTCTTCGGTATAGAGATCGGTGTCACTCAATTGGTCGCGCACTGTTTGCAGTGCAAGGCTGACCTCTGCCATCTCTGCCTCGGTTTTTTTCACCTGTTTTTGTAGCGGTCGCAGTTTGTCCCGCTGTGTGGCAGCCTGCTGCCGTTTCTCCTTGCGAGAGGTGTCGGCAGCGGCGCTATCGCGCTTCTCGGTGGGCTTGTAGCTCGAGAGAATCCAGCGCTCGTAGCCCTCGAGATCTTCGCGGTACTCTTCAATGCGGCCATCGTGAACCAGCAGTAGCTCCTCCGCCGTGTTGCGCAGCATATGACGGTCGTGACTCACCAATACCAGTGCGCCATCGTACGCCTGCAGCGCAACTTCCATCGCGTGGCGCATTTCCAGGTCCAGGTGGTTGGTGGGCTCATCCAGTACCAACAGGTTGGGTTTCTGCCAGACCACCATCGCCAGTGCGAGCCGGGCTTTTTCGCCGCCGGAAAAGGGTGCGATCTCTGCGGTGGCCGCGTCGCCGCGGAAATTGAAACCGCCCAGAAAGTTCAGAATGTCCTGCTCCCTCGCTGTGGGGCTGAGTCTCTGCAGATGCAGAACAGGGCTGGCCTGCAGGTCCAGCGCTTCCAACTGCTGCTGGTCGAAATAGCCGATGTTCAGATGTTCGCCGAGGCTGCGAGTGCCACCCTGCAGTGGAAGCTCACCAATAAGGCTTTTCAGCAGCGTGGATTTACCCGCGCCATTTCGCCCCAGCAAACCGTAGCGGCTGCCGGGGCGCAATTGCAGGTTCACCCCGCGCAGCACGGTGGTACTGCCGTAGCCCAGCGTCGCTTCGTCCAGTCGCAGCAGCGGGTCGCTGCTTCTGGCCGGTGGCGGGAAGCTGAAATCAAAAGGCGAGTCGGCGTGGGCCGGGGCCAGGGTCTGCATCCGTTCCAGCTCTTTCAAACGGCTCTGCGCCTGCTTGGCTTTGGTGGCCTTGTAGCGAAAGCGCCGCACGAAGTCGTCAATTTCCGCAATGCGTCGCTGCTGCTTTTCATAACTGGCCTGCTGATTGGCCAGGCGCTCCGCCCGCATGCGTTCGAAGTCGGAATAGTTGCCCTTGTAGGTAAACAGTTGCTGCTGTTCGATATGCAGTACGCGCTCACAGGTGGCGTCGATAAAGTCCCGGTCGTGCGAGATCATCAACAGAGTGCCGGGATACTGTTGCAGCCATTGCTGTAACCACAGTGTGGCGTCGAGGTCGAGGTGGTTGGTAGGCTCATCAAGCAGCAAAATGTCGGAGGGTGTCATCAGCGCGCGCGCCAGATTAAGCCGTATACGCCAGCCGCCGGAAAAATCACTGACCGGACGTGCCGCGGCGTCCTCGGCGAAGCCCAGGCCTTGTAACAACCGCTGTGCCCGGCGCTCGGCGCTGTATCCGTCTACCTCCTCCAGTCGGCTGTGTATGCGCGCCGCTTTGTCGAATTCGCCTGCAGCCTCCAGCGCGGCAACCTCGTCGCGCAGATCTGACAGTACGTGATCGCCGCGCCACACAAACTCGGCAGCAGGCAGCTCAGTGGCATGTACTTCCTGTGCCATGTGCGAAAGCCGCAGTGTGCACATGCCTTCAATATCGCCGGCGTCAGCGCCCAGTTGACCTACAAGCAGCGCGAACAGGCTGGATTTGCCACAGCCATTGGCACCGATCAGTGCCAGGCGCTGGCCGGGCTGGATAGTGACGTTGGCATCCTGCAGCAGCAGTTTGCTGCCGCGGCGCAGGGATATATCGCGCAGTATAATCATGAGGCCGCGAATTCTACCCGCCGGACAGGCCGCGGGCCAGTGCTTTGCCCGCGTGTTCACATTTGTGCCGAACTCTCCCGCAGGCACTGACGCAGAATTTCCCGGTGGCCACAGCGCTAGTCTGTGCTGGCGCCGCTGGTGTAAGGTTGGCAGTGAACAGGCATCGAATGGTTACACCATGCACAATCCATTGTGGGAGTATTCACTGGCCACCTATCGTGTGAAGGGGGTTGCCGCAAGCTGTCTCGCGCTGCAGGACTCCTATGGCATAGATGTGAATCTGTTGCTTTACGCGGCCTGGCTGGCCCAGCGCAATGAGGGCATCAGCGTCGATCATTTAACAGCTCTGGACAATCGGGTCACCCAATGGCGCGATACGGTGGTGAAGCCACTGCGCGCGCTGCGATGTGAGCTGCGCACCTACCCGCAGGCGGCAGGGGTGCGGGAAGAGCTCAAGGCGCTGGAATTGCGTGCCGAGCGGGAGCAGCAGGATATGATGCATGCCTTCTATGAGCATTCTGCAGAACTGGCGCGCGAGGTTAACCCGACGCTGAGCAACCTGACACACGTGGCGCATCTGGCCAGCCCGGGAAATAGAGACTGGGAAGGCGCGATCCGCCATCTGGCAGCGCTTGTCTCGTCCTGAAGCAGGGGTAGCTTCAAGGGAGGGTGGGTAGTAAGATAGTTTCCAACTGCGATGGCTGATTTTCCCGCCCCATTGGATTACAGCCTCTTGTGATGCGTCAGGTTCGAGCTATAGATAACGCCCCGCACATAATCATGCAGTGACAGGAGAATGCACAATTCTCACGATTTCTTTGACGACTATGGAATGAAATATGAAGACGTATTTACTGCCGCTTGCTCTGGTAAGCGTTGTCGCTCTGCAAGCATGTGACCAAAAACCCACTACCGCGCCTGCCGAGAAGCCGGCCGCAGACGCAGCCGCCGCAGCTCCCGCAGCAGCACCGGCAGCTACAGATCTTTCGACTACCGAGCAGCGCTTGAGCTACGGTATCGCCTACGGTCTGGGTCAGCGTATGCAAGCCGACGGTGTGCCATTGGACGCGACAGCGTTTGGCCTCGGGCTTGCCGATGCGCTTGATGGCAAGGATTCCCGCATGACGCAGGAAGAAATTGCCGCTGAGATGCAGGCTTACCAGGAACAAGCCAATGCTGAAAATGAAGCTGCTCAGGCGGCTCTCAGTGAAGCAAACGAGGCGGCATCAGCAGCTTTTTTGGCAGCTAACGCGGCTGAAGAAGGCGTGGTGACAACTGAATCTGGTTTGCAGTACAAGGTGGTTACCGAGGGCACAGGCCCCACGCCGGGACCTGACGATACTGTTGAAGTGCACTACCGTGGCACGCTGACTGATGGCACTGAATTCGACTCTTCCTATAGCCGTGGAGAGACTGTCACATTCGGCGTTGGCCAGGTAATTCCCGGCTGGACCGAGGCATTGCAACTGATGCCAGTGGGTTCCAAGTGGGAGCTGGCGATTCCGGCTGACCTGGCCTACGGTGCTGGTGGTGCTGGTCAGGTGATTGGGCCCAATGCTGCGCTGGTTTTTGAGGTGGAGCTGATTGGAATTCCCAGTCAAGACGATGCTGCCGAGCCCGAAGCTGCAGAATCCTCTGACGCTGAATAAGGCTTAAGCGGACGCCGGCACCTGGCCTACCAGGCGCCGGTGTCGATTGTGCAGGCCGGCGATGAGCTGGTCTTCCAACACGAAGCGCGATTCCAACACCTCTCCCAGGGCTGATAGATCGCGCTTTAATTTTTCCCCATGCCCTTCTGTATTTCCGTACTTTTCTTCGTAGGCCAGAATCACCTCTGTGGTGTCTCCGATTGAGGGGATCAATTTTTCGGCCAGAATACCGCTGCCATCGGCAAAGCTCTCGGCTTCGTTGATCAACTCGTGAAAAACTTCAAAGTGCCCTACTGAGACATAGTCCACCAGTAGTTCACACAGTGCTTTCTGACGTTTCGCCATCGCCTCATCATCGAGGTGATAATCCAGTGTCACAATGATTTCGGTGTACGCTCCCAGTAGTGCGCGCCGTTCCTTCAGCCATCGCGTGAGCAATTCCTCTACTGCTTCGAAGTGCTGTTTTGGATCACTGTTAGTGGAGAGCATTGCCTAATCCTTGTCGGTGGCGTATCAAGCTGCACTATATGACCGCGTGCATTGGCGGGCAAGTGGAATCCTGCGAGTGCCCCTGCGGACATCAGCCTTTATCAGAGGTGCGCCAGTGAGCGTGGCGCGTGGCGAGCGGTCAATTCTTCGCGAAGGGCTATTTCGCAGGGTAGTTGCGCACCGCTTGCCACAGGCAGGCCAGGATCGCGGCGCAGAAAATGATCAATGTCTGCTCCGGGATACTAAGGCCGAGAAAACTCCAGGTTACATCGGCACAATTGCCGTCGCCGGCCAACACAATACTCAGCGTATCTTCGAATGGCAGGTTTTCCAGCATGTAATCGAGGCTGGGGCCGCAGGCCGGGACCAGGTTGTCAGGGAGGTGCTGCAGCCATACATGCCGGGCTGCTACAGCGGCCCCTCCCCACGCAGCAATGCCGCACAGTGCCGCGTAGACACGGCTGGCCATGCCGTGAGAATTGTGCACTACGGCGATCAGTGCAATGACACCCCAGGTGACGACGAAGAAGCGTTGTGTCATACACAGTGGGCAGGCATCCAGACCGAGAAAGCCCTGCAGGTACACTCGGGCAAACAGCATTGAGACAATGGCCAGCAGGACCAGCCCGGCAAAGACCTGCCGTGGGGATAGAGATTGCAGCATGCGTTTTTACGTCCTTACAAGTAAAGCAAAGCAATAGGGTGCCGCCGGTACACTAGGGATTTTTTGCCCTGAGCGCAACGGTGCGCGCAGCGAGTGTTTCACAGTCGTTCGATGGCATCTTTGCAGAAAAATTCCAATTGTGGGTAAAAAGCGAGAAATGTTTGCTCCAGCGCGTCCCTGGCCGGTGACAGTTCGCTATCCAGATTCAGAAACGGGTTTTGTCGGCTGAAGCGCTGGCCGATCCGGGCCGCGGCGGCCGGTACAGTCTCCCACTGCTGATACAGGTTGAGTATGTCGTGCTCCACAATTCTGGCCACCATCGCACGTGAGCCATCGCTCAGGTCGCTCTCATGGGCCTGCAATATACGAACGACTGCGCGGTTGAACTCGGCCAGTGGCAGTTCGCTAAAGCGCGACCAGTGGAGACTGAGGTAGTGATCAAAGCTGAGGTCAATAAGAATACCGGCATAGCGCCGCAGATTGGGGGGAAGTTCCCGGCGCAATTGCAGGATCAGTGGATGCGCATCGGTATATGCGTCGATGGCGCGGTGTAGCTTGACCCCGCGCTCCAGGTTTTCGGGCATCTGGCCGCGCAGCAGGCCTTTGACGTAGTCCCCTTCCAGCCCACCGGCGACCAGGCCCTCATCTGGCCATGCGAGGTGAAAATGGGCCAGAAAGTTCACGACTTCGTGCCTTAGAGGGTTTTGTACTGCGCGAAAAAATTCTGCAGGTACTGCTCAAAGCTTATATCGTCGGACTGCTCAATCGCTGTCTGCGCCTGCAGCGAGTGTACGGTTTCGCTCTCGAAAGCGCTTTGGGTTTCCGGCGACAGTGTGCGTTCGCGAAAGTACTGCGCCCATTGTTGGCTGTAGGCCATGGCCAGGCGAAAGAACGGCAGATTGCGCTCGCGCATCTCGCGCAGCACTCGGGCGGAGGGTGTTAGCTCCGGGTCCTCTACCTTGGCCAACTGGTCTTGCAAGCTGGCTGAGTAATCGCTGCACTCGTGCGTTTCATCCAGCAAGTCGGCGATCGGTTGCATGCCCTGCAGCATCTGCTGCGCCCATTGCACCATCGGTACTTCAGTGCCGTTGTTGTTCAGCATCAGGCCCGGTTGCCTTCCGGTGTTAACCACTGCATCCAGATTGGCGGCCTGCATGTGTTGCTCGGCGTCATCACAGGCCGGGCTGTCCTGCAGCAGGCAATACAACAGGAACGTATCCAGAAAGCGCATCTGCCCGGCGTCGAGGCCAACCGGTGAGAAAGGACTGATATCGACGCAGCGCACTTCAATGTATTCGATGCCCGCCCTGACCAGCGCACCCATCGGGGTTTCCCCCGATTTGGCCACACGCTTGGGGCGAATCGGGCTGTAAAACTCATTTTCAATCTGCAGCAGGCTGTTATTCAACTGCTGGTAGTCACCGTCCTGGCCTGCCGGAATGTTCTGGTAGGCCGAGTGCGGTTGTAGGATGGCGCTGGACAGGGTGGCAACATAATTGTCCAGTGTGTTGTAGCACACGTTTAACTGTTTCTGTGCGTCGCTGTTGTAACCCAGGCCACCCATTCTCAGGGAGGTGCCATACGGCATGTAGAGGCTCTTGCCCTCTGCATCAAATGCCTGCAGATCATGATTGTCGCGGCCTTTCAGGAAGCTGGAGCACACCGCTGGCGATGCACCATACAGATAAATCAGCAGCCAGGAGTAACGACGGAAGTTGCGAATCAGTCCGAGATAGCGCTCGCTGATGTAATCTGTCTGGGTGCCGGGGCTGCCAGCATCCCGCCAGGCTTTGTCCCAGTACGCCTGCGGCATGGAAAAATTGTAGTGAATGCCGGCGATGGCCTGCATCAAGCGCCCATAGCGATGCCCCAGCCCATAGCGATATACGGTTTTCATGCGAGCGACATTTGAGCTGCCATACTGCGCAACCGGGATGCCGTCATCGCCGGAAACGATGCAGGGCATGCTGGCGGACCACAGGATTTCGTCGCCGAGCTTCTGGTAGACGTAGCTGTGGATGTCCTCGAGTTGATGCAGGCTTTGCTCAATACTGGCGGTGACCGGAGTGATAAATTCCAGCAGCGCTTCGGAGTAGTCGGTGGTGATAGACGAATGGGTGAGAGCAGATCCAAGCCCCGCAGGATGTGGTGTCTGCGCCAGCTTGCCCTGTGGTGTGATACGCAGGCTTTCTTTTTCAATACCGCGGTGAATCTCGGTGAGTAAACCGCGGGCATCTGGCTGCGTCAGTGCCTGCAACTGTGTTTGCAAATGGGAAGCCAACGGAATCTCCTTAAACTGGACAGGTGAACCGATAGTCGCGAGGCTGGGGCCAGATAGACTTCCCCGCAGCGGCTTTCCTGAAGTGGCAGCAAGTGTAGCTGCCAAAGTCGGTGGAGTACAGTTGCACCGACCATGGAGAGGCCGGAAGGACTCA
The DNA here is from genome assembly GCA_902705825.1 of Halioglobus japonicus. Taxonomy (GTDB): domain Bacteria; phylum Pseudomonadota; class Gammaproteobacteria; order Pseudomonadales; family Halieaceae; genus Marimicrobium. The sequence continues at coordinate 222,102 of CACSIL010000053.1, forward strand.
GGTCATGCGGTCCAGATATTTCTCCAACAACTGGCAGGCGAAGCTGTTTTGTACTTCGCTGTCGCGGCCTGTGGCCAGAAAAACGCGTGACAGGATCAAGCCGTATCGCATGCCGGCAAAGATCACATAGTACTCGTAGTCGCGCGCCGAGAGGCCAGATACCTGTTCCCAGCGCGCAACAGAGTCCTCATAGTTTGGTAAGCCCTCCAGGCGAGGCATACCCAGTCCTTCGGAAAAGGTGGCATCCATAAAGTTGAACCATGCCAGGTCCTGTACCGGGTTTCCCAGCACGGCCATCTCCCAATCCAGTACGGCGGCGACTCCATTCAGGTCCGCGTTGAAAATAACATTGCCCAGGCGTGAGTCTCCCCAGCACAGTGCGGTGGGTTCGTCCTGTGGCTGGTTGGCCTGCAGCCAGTCCAGTGCGCGCTGGCCGATAGGGTGTCCAGCACCCTCCATGGACCAGTCGAGATAGTGCTGCCAATAGTCCAGTTGCTGCTGCAGTGGGGTTTTCCCCGCTTCGTGTAGCTTGGCGAAGCCCAGCGCCTGATAATCGAGCTGGTGAAAGCGCGCCATAGTGTCCACTGCCGCATACCACAGGGATTGCCGCTCTTGCGGGCTGGTTTCGTGCATCATCCAGCCGTCCATATTGTAGGGAGGCATATCGGTTGGAATGCGCCCATCTGTTCGCTTCATCAGATAGAACTGCACACCCAGCAGGGAGGTATCTGTTTCCAAACCATGCAGTTGGGGGACCGGTATGTCGCTGTGGCGACCGACACTGTCCATCACCTCGTACTGTAGGCTGAGGTCATAATCGGGAAATACCGGGCGTTCAATCACCGGTTGCAGTCGCGCTACCAGCGCTTCGCTTTGTTGTTGCCCATTCTCCTGCCATTGAATATCAAACAGCAGCGTTACATTGGACATTCCGGTGGCCTCTGGAATTGAGAGGTCGGGGATGCTGACTTCATGGCCTCGTTTTGCAGAAATCCAGGATTCGAGTTTTTGTCGTGTGCCTTCGATGTCGTCGACCAATGGGGTCGGGCGGGCGTTATCCACTGCATTCTCCAGTCGTAGTGTATTTATAATGCTGCATAGAATACGTTCCTCCTGACTCGATGGCCAGTAATAGCAATGTTCCAGGGTAAGCCAGGATATACCAACGAAGTGCCAATTCGATGTGCCTCACACTTGTCCGTTCGCAGCAAAGTGCTACAGTAAGGCGCAATCAAAAAGTGGGAGCTTACAGTGCGTATTAACGAGTGGCTGAAAATACTGTCTACCGAGCAGGGTTCGGATTTATATCTGAGCACGGGAGCACCACCATGTGCCAAATTTCAGGGCGAACTCAAGCCTATTGCCAGCGATATTCTGCAGCCCGGCGAGATCAAGGAGATCGCCTACGAGGTTATGGACCCCACACAGCGTGCGGCCTTTGAGACCGATCTGGAGATGAACCTGGCAACCTCCATCTCGGGCTATGGCCGTTTTCGGGTCAATATATTCATGCAGCGCAACGAGGTGGGTATCGTGGCGCGAAATATCGTTGCTGACATACCGCGCTGGCAGGATTTGCGCCTGCCACCGCTGCTGACGGAAGTCGTGATGCGCAAGCGCGGCCTGTTGCTGTTTGTGGGCGCCACAGGTTCGGGTAAATCCACTTCGCTGGCTGCACTCATTGATTATCGCAATGCCAATAGCAGCGGCCACATTGTCACCATTGAAGATCCCGTGGAGTATGTGCACAGCCACAAGAAATCTATCGTCAACCAGCGCGAAGTGGGTGTGGATACACGCAGCTGGCACAACGCGCTGAAAAATACCCTGCGCCAGGCGCCGGACGTTATTCTGATCGGTGAGATCCGTGACCGCGAAACCATGGAGCACGCCATATCGTTCGCCGAGACCGGCCACCTCTGTATCTCAACGTTGCACGCCAACAACGCCAACCAGGCACTGGATCGCATCATCAACTTTTTCCCCGAGGAGCGCCGGCCGCAGTTGTTGATGGATCTGTCCATGAATATGCAGTGTATCGTGTCCCAGCGACTCATCCCGACAGTCGACAACAAACGCTGCGCGGCGATCGAAATCCTGTTGGGCACGCCAATGATTGCCGACCTGATCCTCAAGGGTGAAATTGACGGCATTAAGGAAGTCATGCAAAAGTCAGAAAACATTGGCATGAAGACTTTCGATTCCGCGCTGTTTGAACTGTTTCAGGAGGGCCTTATCACGGAAGAGGAGGCGCTGCGCAATGCCGATTCGGCGAATAACGTGCGACTGAAAATCAAGTTCGCCAGCGACGGGACGGGCGAGGGNGATGAATCCATGGGGCTCAGTCTGGCGGCAATGGACGACGGTGAGCATACTCTCGACTGAGTAGGCCTGCCGTTATTTCAGCCCGCTATGGCACTGCCCGCAATGGCAGTGCTTTCTCGGTCAGGCGATGCCCTCTTTCTGTAAAGTGGGCAGTACTTTCTCGTTGAACAGTTTGAGACTCTGCCAGGCCATGTCTGGATGAATGCCCCCGCATAGTGGATGGAACATGATGGGCTGCGCGCTGACCATCTCCCGGGCCGCCTCGATCAATTCCTGCGGACGATAGACTTTGTAGGCACCGCTGTCGCGCAGCTCATCGCAATCATCAAAGTGCCTGTACGGGGAAAAAACCTGTGCTTTTTCTGCCCAGAGTGCATACGTGTTCGTTTCGTGCTGCACATGGGGTGCTATTGTCTGCCAATAGGCGTCCGGGTCATCAGCTACGAAGGTTACTGTAGAGGGCGCGGTGGGCATTGGCCCGGGGTCAGGTTTTCCCTGCGCTCTCAATTCCTCGCGGTAGTACTCAAATATCTCCGGTCCGGAGGGTACAAAATAGTCAGCCTCTCTGGCGGCGCGTCGCGCCGCTGGTTTGCTGCTGCCTCCCATAAGAATCATCGGCCGGGGTTCGCTGAAAGGTTTTGGGGTAATTGTGATGGTGCGTTCCTCAAACTGAAAGGGCTGGCCGCTCCAGGCCTGCTTCAGGAAGGGGCCAATACTGTCCATGTACTGTTTGCGCACACTCAATTGTTTGCCCACAGCGGAGAATTCTTCCTCCCGGTAGCCGCCACTGAAAATGGGGATGACGCGACCACGGCTGATGTTGTCCAGCACACTGAGATCTTCTGCCAACCGCACCGGATCATGCAGGGGGGCAATCAATGCCGAGATAAAAATGCGCATACTGCGGGTACGCGTAGCGATAGCAGAAGCCAGTACCAGTGGTGAGGGGCAATAGCCGTCATCGGAGCCGTGGTGCTCTGACAGATGGACGCTACCGATACCCTGCTGGTCTCCCCAGGCACACATTTCAATTGCGGCTTCGTAGAGATCAGCCTGTGACGCCGTTGAAAACTCTGGCAGGCGCATATCGAATCGCAACATGACATCAGCCATAAAAAACTCCTGTGTTTCGGGGGTTAGGGGACGCGCGAGCTACGGCTCTAATTTTCCATTATCGAGATCATCGCAACCCAGGTATTAATGTCGGAGTCCTCGGCATTCAGAATATGGAAGCCCGCTATCCATGGGTTTTTTTCGTCATCGTTCGGCAGGCACCAGCGCACTTCTCCCGCCAGGTACAAGGTGCGTGGCGCGTTGGGCAGGTCCACGCCAATTTGTAAAATGGCACCGACGGTCAGTTTCTCCGTCAGAATAACCTGCAGGCCTCCGCGCGACACATTCAGTGTGCTGCACGTGATCATTTTCCCGGATTCACTTTGTCCGACACGAGCGGAAATCAGCTCGATGAACGTCGTACTTGTCACGGGCAGCCGCAGGTGTTTTCGTCTTTGCTCACTCATAGCAATGCTCCACGGTTACTCTTGATCCAGGTTTTTTCGAACTTCGGTAACTTCATCCCGGAAGTTCGAGCGTGTTTCAAGAATATCGACCAGTCCTTTGTCAATGAGGTTGAGCAGCTCCAGCCGACTTACCTGCCGCATTTTCACCCCCTGTCGATTGACAAATATGTAGTGCTCGTTCTCCAGATCGTAGACCGCCAGGCGGGCCATAAGCGGTGTTTCGCCATCGTGAAAGCCCAGCCATGCACCCATTGGGAGGTTGACCTCGCGCATGTCCTGAGCCTTGTCCTCGGCCTTAGGTGTGTCATGGCTCACGTCGTCCTGAGTCGGTGCTTCAGGGGGCGCCGCCGGTTCCGCTTCATTGCCTTCCACCTGCGCGAGCAGAAACTCCAGAGAGGGGTCTTCTTCTGCGGGTAAGTCCTGGGCACTCTCATGGACTGCTGGATCGCTGTCGAGCTGATCGATAACGTTGTCGGGATCGTCGGGGTAGTCTGCGGGCTGCGCGATGATCTCCTCCACATCGAAGTCATCCCCGTCCTCCATTTCTGCGCGGTGACCAAGGTATCCTCCGCGCGCCTTTATTCGCCGTGCCTGCTCAATCAGAAAGCCATCGTCACTGGCAGGCCGTTGGGGCGTGGGCGGCGCTGCGTTGCGGGGTTGGTCTTCCTCCGATGCGCTACTATCTATTTCGTCCAGGCTCGCCAGTGTATCGTCGACGTGCTCCGTAGGTGCTCCCACCGGGTCCAGTTCTGCTGCGATCAATTGCGCCGACATTGTCTGCAGGTCGAGATCGTCGTCCGGCTCCTGCTCTAATTCCAGATCGAGCTCAAGGTCGAAATCGGGTGTCAGGTCCAACGCGGGCGTCAGTTCCAGCTCCGGCTCCAACTCTGGCTCCGCTTGCAGCGCTGCTTCCTGCTCTGGCTCAGGTTGCAACGGCGGGTTTGCATCCACCGTTGGTTCCGGGTTCGGTACTGGTTCTGATACGGGTGTGGGCTCGGCCTGCCGTTGAGGTTCGGGCTCGGATTCCGGCTCGGGCTCGGCCTCAGACTGTGCCAGGGCACTGACGAGGGCGTCCAGAATTTCAACGGAGTCAATGCCGACAGCGTGAGCCAGACAAAGGCTGAAACTCGCACCACTGTCGAGTGTTTGCACTTTGCCCGCTGAGATCAGGCGATCGAATTCACTGAAGCTTAGCTGCAGGACCTTGATGCCGGCCATATTGGTAAACAACAGCTGGCGCGACTGCTCGACTTTGAGTACGAGTTGCACACGCACCACCCCGTCCTTGCCGTTTTCCACACTGAACCACTGTCCTTCCCGCCAATGTCCGCCGGTACTGGTTTGTGCTTCATCGTCGCTAAAGCGGTCGCCCTCTACGGTGATGGGGGTGATATGAAGTAGTTCCAGCGTCTGCTTGCGCAGGATTCTCAAGTGGGCGAACTCAACCAGGCCCATGGCCTCGTTCACCGCTTCGGTGTCGTGGTGCAGGCTCAGCAACCAGCGGCGCATTTCCTTGGGGAGTCTGGTGACAAGTTCGAACAATTGCTGGCGGCGCGCCTCGTCTGCTTCCTCAATGTTCTGGAATGAATCCAGCAGCGCTTCCGTCGTGGAGGACATTTTTTTCCACTGCTCGGATTCCGCGCCGTATTTGAGCAGAAGCAGCTGGGCACTGGTGTACCAGGGCCCCTTTAAAAAATCCCCGATTTCTGCCGGTGCGGGGTGTTTCTGCAGCGCTGCATTAATCATTTTCGCGGCTTCCTGCTTGGCCGCGGCAGTTTTGATCTTCCCTGCTTCTGCTTCCACTACGCGTTGGATCATCCGCGCTGCCCGCGCCTGATCGCGTTCCGCTGCGGCAGAAAACTCGGCACGTATATTTGCCAGGTTGGTGGACTGATCGTCAAACCACGCCCGTGAATCCTCTACGGCCTTGTGAACCTGTTGCTCCAAAATGGCGCCCACTCTGTCCAGCCGCGCCTGCCAGCCGATGGCTCTGGCCTGGATGCTGTCGAGCAGCTGATGTATAGGGTGGGCTCCAGGCTGCAGGAAAGTCGGATCTGTGACGGCCAGTGCTGCAGACAATGGTTTGAGCCGGCGCACCTGGGCGGCGACGCGGCCTTCCAGCGGAGCCTGTCTCTCCCAGATCTCCAGCGCCTTGCCGAGCCAGCGCAGGATAGCTATCTGCTCTCGCGATGGTGTTGCCGGGTCACCAATGGCCTCCGTTTGCCCCGTCAGAGCGACCCAGGGTGAAAGACTGAAGTTGTCGATACTTTTGAGATACCCCAGTAACTCATCGCGTTGCATCGGGTGCGCGTGGCTGCCCAGACCGACAGGCTCGCCAAAGCGGTCCAACACCAACTCGCGCAGTGAACAGGGGAATGGAACATGTTCAGGGCCGAGTTTCAGGGGGCTATTTTTCCTATAATGAGTGCAATGAGAAAACCCCACAGGGCTACAAGAACCACCAGGCGCCACTTAGTCGGTCGTGGTTGTTCTCTGAATGTCACAGAGCGCTTGGCGAGATTGTGAGACCCGCAAGCTGGACATTCTCCTAGCTGACCACTTTTTTTTCCGCGGTAGCTGCAATCTTTGCAGAGGTAGGCCATGAGGAGTTATCGGCTGCTCTTTAGAAGTTGGTCGACAATACGTTCGAGTTGCTTAAGGTTATTGCATTCAGCACTAAAATGACAGGCGCTTTGGTAGCGTAGCATTTCGGAATCCCCGGTGCCCCAGGCTCTGCGCGATTCAGGGTTGAGCCAGATCACCTGCCGTGCGCGCTGATACACACTCTGCATAATATCCAGTTTTGGATCTCCATTATTGTTGCGGGCATCGCCGAGGATGATGACCGTGGTATTGCTATTGATATCATCTAATGCGAGGTTCGCGAAGTCCAACAGGCTGCTGCCATAATCTGTGGCGCCGCCGTATTTCCAGTTGACCAGCTCAATGGCCTTTTCGACCGGATAATCAGAAAAATAGTCACTAACTTCGCCTAAATGGCTTGAAAAAGCGAAACTTCGTACTTTCGGGAGAATGTCCTGCAGGCTGTACAGAAACAACAGCAAAAACTTGGAGTAGGCGGCGACGGAGCCGCTGACATCACACACGGCCAGAATTTGCGGCTTTTCCTTTCTTGTCTGCCGCCAGTACGTGTTGAACATGATGCCATCGTGCGGGATGCCCTTGCGAATGGTCTTCGCCATATCCAGGCGACCGCGTTTGAGTAGTTTGCGTCTGCGTGAATGCCGGCTCGCCAGTTTTTTCGCCATTTTGCGAATCAACTCATGCACCTTGTGCAGGTACAGGTGTTCAATATTATTGAGTCGGGTTTTACTCAGAATTTCGTCCATGAACTGTCTGTTTTTGCCCTCTGCATGCAGCAGGTATTCGCGCTCTACGTAATCGCGCACCTGCTCACGCAGCGTATCCCTGTAGCGCTGTAGTACTGGCAGTGCGGGGCTTTCCTGCTGCTCCAACTCGATCACTGTGTTGCGAATATGTTCCTCGCCCATCGCATCGAGAATACGGCGCGTGAACTGGCCTTTCTGGGTAAACATCTCGATATCTTGCAGGCCCACCTTTTCGGCCGCCTGGTTCATGGCCATTGTTAACTCGGTGCGGTCATTACTCACAAGGCTCTGCATCAGCGGGGTCTTTAGCAGGGATTGCAGTGTTGCGCTATCTTCAGCGGCCAGCTGTAGTGCGGTGACCTGGGCGTCGGCGAATTCGGCTGCCTGCTCGGCCGTGTCTTGTGGCGCTGAAGTGTCCGCCTCCTGTTCTGGGAGGGAACTGTCTGACATTGAAAAGTCGGCGAGATCCTGCTGAAAATACCGGTCGAAGCAGTGTAGAAAAATAACCTCTTCTTCCGGTGTCTTGGCCAGAGTCATCGCCAGCCCATCGCGCAGCAGGTTGCGGTCTGCGTACCCCAGGCTTTTGGTAACATCTACGGCATCAAGTGTCTCTGCAGGTGAAATGCGCACCTCATGTGTGCGCAATACCTGAATGAAATCGACCAGATTGGACTGCATCTCGCCCTGTTCTCAGGCTGCGTGCGGGTCGGTGGCATTGCTGCTCACCAGCGAGCGCAATTCGAGATCTGTGACTTCGATATCCTCCTCGTATTTGAGCAATACATTGAGCGTGCTGCGCACCAGCTCCTCATCCAGGTGGTCGGCATGCAACAGCAGCAGGCTGCGTGCCCAATCGATGGTTTCGGAAATTGCCGGCGCCTTTTTCAAATCCAGTTCGCGCAGCGAGTGCACAAAACCCACCAGTTGGTGGCGGAGATGTTCATCCACTCCCGGTACGCGACTGAGCACGATGCGCTCTTCCAGCTCCACGGTGGGGAAGGGGATATACAGGTGCAGACAGCGCCGTTTGAGGGCGTCGGAAATGTCGCGGGTGTTGTTGCTGGTAAGAAAGACCATCGGTGTGGTGCGCGCTTTGACCGTCCCGATTTCGGGGATGGAGATCTGGTAGTCTGAGAGAATCTCCAGCAACAGCGATTCAAACTCGTAGTCGGATTTGTCGACCTCGTCGATCAGCAGAATCGCGCCTTTTTCCTGCTGCATGGCTTTGAGCAGAGGCCGGGGCTCGAGAAATTCCTCGGAGTAAAAGATATCGCCGAACTGGTGTAATTTCGCCACGGAATCCGCCAGGCTCTGTGCCCCCTGCAGCAGATCACCCAGTTTCTCTTTCAGCACCTGGGTATACAGCAGTTGTTTTCCGTACTTCCACTCATACAGTGCCTTGGCCTCATCCAGACCTTCATAGCATTGCAGGCGAATGAGCGGCGTTTCCAGCAGCTCCGACAGGGTTTTGGCAAGTTCTGTTTTGCCTACTCCAGGCGGGCCTTCGACCAGCACAGGTTTGCGTAACTGGAAGGCCAGGAATACAGCAGTGGCAATTTTCCGACTGCAAATATAACCGTGGGATTCGAAGCCCTGTTCGATCTTCTCGACAGAGGCGAGTTGTGGAAAGTCTTGAGTGTGCACTGGCGTACCTCAGAAATTGAGGCCCTATTGTACGCGATCGAGGGGTTAGAGACAGCTAGCCACCGGTGGTGTTCATAAACCGCACAATATCCGGTGTTTCATCCAGATCAAAGTGATGGCGTTCCGGCTTGATGTCCATCGCATTCACGATACTGCGTTTGAGTGTGTCCAGCGTGTAATCTGGCGCCCGCAACACAGCGCGCAGATCCACGGAGTGCTCGTTGCCCAGGCACAACAGCAGTCGCCCCTCGGCCGTGACCCTGACGCGATTACACAGATGACAGAAATTATGGCTGTGCGGTGAAATAAAGCCGATGCGTGTTGGCGCGTCTCCGGTGCGGAAATAGCGTGCGGGGCCATCCTGGCCACTGGGATCTCCCAGCGGCACAAGCGGGTGCTCCCGGGACACTATTTCACGCAGTTCTTCGCTGCTGCAAAAGCTCAGCGCGCGGTTGTGCTCGTCAATCAGACCCAGTGGCATCTCTTCGATGAAGGCGATATCAATACCGCGCTGCAGCGCAAAGTTCACCAGATCGAGTACCTCATCTGAATTGCGACCCTTGAGGATGACCGCATTCAGTCGAACACGCTCAAATCCTGCAGCAACAGCTGCGTCTATCCCGGCGATGACCTGGTCGAGATTACCGTGGCGGGTCAGGTTTCGAAAGCGGCGCGGCTGCAGGCTGTCGAGACTGATATTGACGCGTTTCACCCCCAGTTCACGCAGTGAACCGGCCAGCCGGTGCAGCTGTGAACCATTGCTGGTGATGGCCAGTTGGTCGAGGCCGGGGAGCTGCCCCAGCGGTTTGATCAGCGACAGGATATTGTTGCGAATCAGCGGTTCGCCGCCGGTGAGGCGTATCTTGCCAACGCCCAGCTCGACAAAGGCGCGGGCGACCTCGTGTATCTCTTCCAGGCTGAGGATGTGTGGCTTGGGGGCAAATGTCATGTCCTCGGCCATGCAGTACACACAGCGAAAATCACAGCGATCCGTTACCGACAGGCGAACATAGTCCACGCGCCGTTGAAAGCGGTCTATCAATACTCTGGGAAGTGCTTTTGTCATCGCCTGCAGTGTAGCGCCTCGCCGCCGTCTACTCCATAGCGGGGTTTACACTATCGTCACGGTACGACACGATGTAGCGGGACATAGGATAGGGGCAATAGATTTGTCTGAGATAGGTAGATGGGCGCTGTGGCTGGGCCCGCTGTTAGGTGCAGGAACTGCTGCGGCAAGTCTGGCTTTTGGCCACGGTCCCGATTTGGCGACAGTGGCATTCGTCGCTGTAGTGTGTGTCTTCTGGTGGGTATTTGAGCCCGTCCCTATTCCTGTTACATCGCTGTTGCCGCTGGCCGTATTGCCATTGATGGGGGTGCTCACGCCGCGGGAGGTGGGGCAGGCCTACGGTTCCCCGCTGATCTTATTGCTGCTGGGCGGCTTTTTGTTGTCCAAGGCCATGGAGCATTCCGGGGCGCACCGCCGTATTGCCCTGGGTATGGTGAACCTGTTCGGCGCACATAGTGCGCGCCGGTTAGTGATGGGTTTTATGGCCGCGGCGGCAGTGTTGAGCATGTGGATATCCAATTCAGCCACCACACTGATGCTGCTGCCGGTCGCGCTGGCGGTGCTGGACGGAGTGGATGATAAGGATAAGCTGGCGCCGCCGCTGTTACTGGGGGTTGCCTACGCAGCCAATATCGGTGGGCTTGGCACGCCCATTGGTACGCCACCAAATCTCATCTTCATGCAGGTGTATGAGCAGACAACAGGCACGGCCATCAGCTTTACCCAGTGGATGGGCTGGGCGCTGCCTGTGGTGGTGATACTGGTGCCGGCGATGGCGCTGATACTGACGCGTAATCTCGGCGGCAGTCTGCGCTTGCAGTTGCCCACGCTGGGTCCCTGGCAGCCTCAGGAACGCAGGGTGCTGGTGGTGTTCGGCCTCACGGCGTTGGCCTGGATTACTCGCAGTGAACCTTTCGGTGGCTGGAGTACCTGGTTTGGGGTGCCGCAAGCTAACGACGCATCGGTGGCTTTGTTGGCTGTGGTCATTTTATTTCTGGTGCCCAATGGCAAGGGCGAGAGCCTGTTGACCTGGGAGCGGGCCAGTACGATTCCCTGGGGTGTGCTGCTGCTGTTTTCAGGCGGTATTTGTCTCGCCTCGGGGTTTGTGCAGTCGGGATTGAGCGAGTTGATGGGGCAGTGGCTGGTAGAGCTGATCAGCATGCATCCCTATGCGTTGATGTTGATGATCTGCCTCGCTGTGACGTTTATGACGGAGGCGACCTCCAATACCGCTACTACAGCGCTGCTCATGCCGGTGCTGGCGGCAGCGGCACTGGCGGCAGGCATTGCGCCAGAATTAATCATGGTGCCTGCGGCTATGAGTGCCAGTTGTGCATTTATGTTGCCCGTTGCCACGGGGCCCAACACGGTAGTGTTTAGCAGCGGGTTGATCAGTACCGCCCGCATGGCGCGGGAGGGATTCCTGATCAACCTGCTGGGTGTCGCAGTTATCAGTACCGTCTGTTACATCCTGGTGACCTGAGCTGCGGTGTGCGCGCAGCGCCGGTTACAGCAGTGCCAGTATGGATTCCGCTGAGCTGACATCGACGCCGGGGCCCTCTTCCACATTCAGGTGCGTGACAGTGCCGTTGTCGACAATCATCGCAAATCGTTGGCTGCGGGTGCCGAGGCCGAATCCGCTGCCGTCCATTTCCAGGCCCAGTGCAGCGGTGAACTCGCCGTTACCATCTGCCAGCATCAGCAATTCCTCGGCATTCTGGGCATCGCCCCAGGCACCCATTACGAACGCGTCGTTTACTGCCATGCAGACTATGGTATCCACACCTTTTGCCTTGATCTTGTCTGCGTTCACTACAAAGCCGGGCAGGTGAGTGATGCTGCAGCCGGGGGTAAATGCACCCGGTACCGCAAACAGCACGACTTTTTTGCCATTGAAGATGTCATCGGTAGTGATGCCAACGGGGCCTTTTTCACCCATGGTGTGCAGTGAGCAGGAAGGAATTTTATCGCCGGTTTTGATGGTCATGTTACGCTCCTTATAAGTAGGCAAAGCCAAGTGAAGAGGGATAATAGCAGATGAACGGTGAAACGCACTGTCCGTTGTGCGCCGGTAGTGCGATAAGCGCTTACTACCGTGATCGCCGCCCCTATCTGCAGTGTTCTACCTGTCGCCTGGTGTTCGTGCCGCCGAACTTCTATCTGTCGCGGGAGGCGGAGAAGGCCGAGTATGCGTTACACCAGAATGATGTTGCCGACCCCGGCTATCGTTCGTTCCTGTCGCGTTTGATGCAACCGCTGGCCACTCGGCTTGCGCCGGGTGCCCGGGGGCTGGATTTCGGCTGCGGCCCGGGGCCCGCACTGGCGCATATGCTGCGTGAGGCCGGGTTCGAGGTGGCGCTCTACGACAGTTTCTTTGCCCCGGACGAAGAAGTACTGGCTGCGAGTTATGCGTTCATTTGCGCCACCGAAGTGGTCGAACACCTACACCATCCGGGACGCGAGCTGGATCGCTTGTGGTCACTGCTGCACCGTGGCGGGTGGTTGGGCATCATGACGAAGTTGGTGCGTGATCGAGAGGCTTTTGCCAGTTGGCACTACAAGAACGATCCCACCCATGTGTGTTTTTTTAGCGCGGATACCTGGCAGTGGTGGGCTGACCAGCACGGTGCCCGTCTGGAGATTATCGGTGCGGATGTCATTCTGCTGCAGTCTGGGCCGCGGCATCCGCCTCTGTGATCATATTGACGTAGATTGATTCACAATCGTGGTAGAAGTCGAGCTGATCGTCGCCCAGGTAGGGCGCTACCATTGTCAGTAACTGCAGTACTCCCTGGTGAATAGTGATGTGCGGCAGACGGTTGTCGTTCAGCAATGCCTCGTAACTGAACCAGAACGTGAGGTTTAGCGTCATGTTGTCGGCCAGACCAAGCAATTGTTGGTCCCTGGCGTCAATGACGTCCTGCTGCAGCAGTGTCAGGCAGATTGAGTACAGCGCGGCGCGCTTCAATTGCATCAGGCGTTTGAAGCCGCGCTTGATATCCGGGTAGCGCTGCAGAATGTTCTCTAGATTGTGGTACAGAAAGCGGTACTGGTACATCTCTTCGAGAACGACATAGAGGAAGTACCAGTTATCTTCTGTGCCGCCGCGGTCGGTGCTAAGTGGCCGCTCGATAGGGGCAGTCAAGGTATGGTGCATGGCCTGTTCGTATTGCTGGAACAGTTCAGTGATGATCTGATCTTTGCCCTTGAAATGATAATAGAGATTGCCTGGACTGATATCCATCTCATTGGCGATGTCTATGGTGGTGGTCGAGGCTTCGCCTTCCTCATTGAATAGCGCCAGGCTCGTATGCAGGATGCGGTCCCTGGTTTTCATGCGTTGCGCGCGCTATGCCTTGGGTTTTTTCGCTACCGGCTTTTTCGCGGTTGCTGTTTTTTTGCTGGGTAATTTTTTACTGGCTACGTTTTTGCGGGTACGCGTTGGCGCGGCGGTTTTTTTACTGTCCGCTCTGGCGCGGGCAGTCGTTGTGCCAACGCCCTGCTCCGCCAGTGCCTTGCTAAGCCTGTCCACCTTGCGAGAGAGCTGGTCGACTTTTTTGTTCAGCGCCGCGAGGTCTTCGATGCGCGCCGGTCGTTGGTTGTGAAAATTTTCTCGAACACGGCTGATACGCTCTTCCACAGAGTTGCGGGCAGAGGCCGTAGTTTCTCTGGCGTCCTCCTCCAGTGCGGTGCCTGCTTTGACCAGCTCGCGGAACAGTTTGGGCGGCTCCATGGCCTTCTCCAACCGGCCCTGGGCTTCTTCCACCGCTTTGCCGTAGGCGCCCACACCTGCCAGCCAGATGTTCTTGGCAATTTCACCTGCCTTGTCGGTGACTTTGTTTTTTTCATCACTCATCGGGACCGCCTTCCCATCGCTGGGGATTGCTACTGAGGTGGTTTAGTAGGGACGCCTATTAAAGCAGATTGTCAGACAAAAAAAAGGGGCTACAAAGTAGCCCCAAAAAGGTCCCTGACTGGCAGGGTATATGGTCCTGGATGGACTAAACTTACGCAGCGCTCTTGAAGCGAACGGAATCTTTCAGTTCTTCAAAGCGCGCTTTGGCTTTTTTCAGCTGAGCGTCCAGCTTTTTACGGTCTGTCAGTGATTCCAGCTCCAGCTTGGGCAGATCGATGTCCTTGATGGCACCTTTCGCTTCTTTCTCAAGCTTCTCGCCGCGCTTGACCAGGTCTTTGTAGACTTTGTCAGCTTTCTTGCGACGGGCTTCCATTTGCTTTTGCAGCTCGCTGATCTGCTCTTGCGCCTGGTCGTATGCTTTGCCATAAAAACCGAGGCCAGCCAGAAATACATTGCGGCCAGTTTCTTGTGCGCTGGCAGCGAAATCCGGTGTCGCTTTCTTGGCGGTTGCACGCTTGGCAGCCGGCTTGCGTTTTGCAGCGGGCTTGCGCTTGGCTGCAGCAGGCTTACGTTTGGCGGCAGGCTTGCGCTTGGCAGCGGTCTTCTTGGGTGCAGTAGCTGTAGCAGTAGCGGTTGTATCAGTTACTTCGGCCATGAATTCTCTCCTAGTGAGTCACTTTGTTCAGTGGGCTACCCCACCAGTTCGACGCCAGATTACGGAAATAAATTAGAATAAACATACTAATGGGCCCGGTACTTTTCCCACATTGTGCCGAGCGGTTCTTAGGTATCCAGCCATGACATTTTGAGCGTTGCTCTCCAGTTGTTCTAAAGAGGTTGCGTAGGTATGATTTCTTGGCGCCGACAGACATTCCAGCTCATCGCGCAGGTAAGACTGCGGATCGATGCCATTGATCTGCGCTGACTTGTTTTATCTAGAGATCGAGCTAATAACCAAAATCACAAGGAAAGTGTCCCATGATGAAACTGATTGCCCTCGCCGGCCTTTTCGTATCTTTTAGCGCCCATGCAACCTACTTTTCGCTATCGGGAGTGCTCGATCAATCAGATAGCTTTTCGATAATCGCCGATGGCATTACGATGACTATCGATAACCCGTCTCCCAACGGTCTTGTTAACGCCCCAGATTCTTTTCCGGGGCTTGACTTTGGAAATGGCGGGTCAGGCGATGTTGGAGCACCATGGATTCTGCGTTCGTTTGATTTGTCTTTTAGTGAAACGATGTCGCTGACATCTCTAGTAAATCCTATCGGATTGGGCTCGGTGCAGTATTCAATATTGGGTAATGGAGTCGCCTCTACGGGAAATATCCTCTCCAATAACGCCTTTAACGGAGGGTCTCTGCTGTTTCAATCTGGAGAACGATATACATTCCATAACGAAGCCCCGACAGGCTCCATCGGAAATATTCTCGGGATTAATGCGTCTTCTGTTTCCGTCCCCAACCCTGCAACAGTATGGCTTATAGGCTCAGCTCTGCTCGGTATGGGAGTAGCGAGGCGAAAATTTAAATTTGGACTTGCTGTACTTTGCGCCTACCAAATGCGACGCACAACAGGCCGGTCAAAACCAGTGGTAAGCTCGCCGGCAACGGAATCACTGCATTCTGCGGCGTGTACCCCACCGCATTATTCTGCCGAAAGCCTGTTTCCATCAGCAATGACGCGCCGCCATCCAGCGTCACAGTAAACAGGTAGCGACTCTGGGCGAACAACTGGGCAGTGGTAGTAGAACCGTCGCCTATGGCGGTCGCGCTACCAATAAAGGACACACCGCTGATTCCGCCTGAATTGGACAGGAACTGCTCCATTACCGAGGCGCCCGGGTCATCGTCTTCGATAGTGGTCAGGTACGGTGCTATCGGGAAATAATCGACCGAAGCTCCGGCCCCGGCCCCGACATCGAACAGGAATTCGAACCCGCCCGATGTGCGCGCAAACCCGTCGTCGCCATCATAGGATGCCAGCATCTCGGCCTCGAACAGGCCCGCGATATTAAATGCAATTGTGTTATTGGTGGTGTTGTCAAAACGAAATGACCGGGCGTTGAGACTAGAGGAAGACGCCGATGCATCAGCCGGACTGTTAGCGATGAAAGCCTGCGCACGTCCCGCCTGTTCGACAGCTCGCCGCGTGAGGTCGAATTCATTCGCGGCCGGATCGTCATCGGAAGTGATCGAATAGTTTACATTGGCGGTGGCGAAATCTGCATTGCCCAGATTGATGGTCGTGTCGGCCTGGCTCAAAAGTACCGGCAACGGTGGCTCGGAAAACGGGTTGCCGACCTGAAAATCGCTGGTTGAGCTGTTGGTGAAGCCGGGGTCGTCGACCGCGCTCGTCGCGTTACTATCTAATACCAGCGTCGAGGACAGATTGATAATATCAATGCCTTCGGGTGAATTTCCGCTGTTGATGACAAAGCTGTGGTTCATCGCCAGCTCCGAGATCGCCGAAACCGGCACTGCATGGGCCTGGGAAGCCACGAGGATCATCGCCGTCGAAAGAAAAATGGAAGCCCGGATCATGAGGTATCACCTTCTGTGCGTAGCTGATCAAATTATTGTTGTACGTTTGTGCAGTTTCCAGATCGATATTCCGAAAGCATGGCACTTTATTCAGCATTTTCAAGTTTTGGGCAAAAGCTGTCTCTGGCCTTGGGGATACAGCCGAGAAATCGCGAACAAAAAAAGGCCCACTATAGAGTGGGCCTTGTGTCGGTCGCGTAGAGTAGAGTGTCAGGCGGATTTGGGCCCGGCTGCAACGATCGCATCTGTGGCATTGAAGCTCACAATATTTTCCTCAAACAGGCTTGCCAGTTTGCGCGCCTGTTCATTGTAAGCCTCTTCTGTGCCCCAACCGGTGCGCGGGTCGACGTATTGCGCATCGACGCCCGGGATCTCCGTGGGGAAGTCCAGGTTGAGTATGTCCAGGTGAGCCGTGGGTGCGTTAAGCAGTGCGCCGCTCTGGCAGGCGCTGACCACAGCGCGTGTTACCGGAATAGGGAACCTTGAACCGGAGCCGCCCGGTGCGCCGGAGCCGCCGATCCAGCCGGTATTTACGAGGTAGACCCGGCTGCCGAAATCTTCAATACGCTTCATCAACAGTTCGGCGTAATCACTGGCTGGCCGCGGCATGAAGGGCGCGCCGAAGCAGGTGGAGAACGTCGGGTGAATGCCGGCTTCAGCGCCCAGTTCCGTCGATCCCACGCGGGCAGTGTAGCCACTGAGGAAGTGGAAGGCCGCGGCCTCTTTGGACAGGATTGAGACAGGAGGCAGAACACCGGATACATCGCAGGTGAGGAAGATGACGCATTTCGGTTCGCCACCGCAGTTGGTCTCTGTGCGTTTTTCAACGTGCTCCAGTGGGTAGCAGCAGCGCCCGTTTTCGGTGAGGCTGGTATCGCTGTAGTCAGCGTGACGCTCGTCGTCCAGCACCACGTTTTCGATGATTGCGCCAAAGCGGATAGCATCCCAGATGACCGGCTCGTTTTTCTTGCTCAAATCAATGGTTTTGGCGTAGCAGCCACCTTCGAGGTTGAACACCGAGCCCTTGGCCCAGCCGTGTTCGTCATCGCCGATCAGATAGCGCTCGGGGTCCGCAGACAGGGTTGTCTTGCCCGTGCCGGACAGGCCGAAGAACAAAGTGGTATCGCCTTCTTCGCCGACATTGGCGCTGCAATGCATAGGCATGACGTCTTTCTCGGGCAGCAGGAAGTTCTGTACCGAGAACATGGATTTTTTCATTTCGCCGGCGTAGCGCATACCGGCGAGCAGCACCTTGCGCTGGGCGAAGTTAATGATAACAACGCCGTCGGAATTGGTGCCGTCACGCTCTGGATCACACGCGAAACCGGGTACGTTGAGAATGTTCCACTCGGGCTTGCGGCCGGAGTTGTAGGTGTCGGGGCGGATGAACATGTTGCGGCCGAACAGGGCCTGCCAGGCGGTTTCTGTGGTGACTTTTACGGGCAGATAGTGGTCGCTGTGCGCGCCGACATGCAAGTGGGTGGTGAATTTGTCGCGTACTGCCAGGTAGGACTGGACCCGGTCCCAGAGCGCATCAAATTTGTCGCTGTCGAAGGGGCGGTTGACGCTGCCCCAATCGATGCTGTCTTCGGTGCTGGGCTCCTTCACGACAAAGCGGTCAGCCGGGGAGCGCCCGGTGCGATGGCCGGTCGTTATCAGCAGGGCGCCAGTATCGGACAGTATGCCTTCGCCGCGCTTCAATGATTCTTCAACCAGTTTGGAAGTCGCCAGATCGGTGTATTCCTTGGCGGTATGGATGTCTTGGGTCATGGTGCGTCCTGTCGTATAAAGCGTCGGCCAGCAGGGCCTCCGCGCCGGTATTTGGGGCTTCAAGGGGGCGTAATTATGTCAGAAGCAGGGCATTTTGCGAATTATATTGAGCATAAATGCGCCGAATTCCGGCGAAGTTGTGATCAGTGTAAAGTTTTAGTCGTGTCCAGCTGCAGTAAACCCGCCAGTTCGCTGCGTTCAAAAAGATAGGCCTGGTTACAAAATTCGCATTCCATAGTGATGCTGCCCAGTTCCTCCAGCAACTCCAGAATTTCTGCTGGATCCAGTGTGGACAGTGCGTTGAGGGTGCGTTCTCGGGAGCAGGAGCAGCGAAACTGCAGCTTGCGCGGCTCGAACAAGCGCAGCGGGTCCTCATGGTAGAGGCGGTAGAGCAGTTCTTCGCCGGTAAGCGCCAGCATTTCGGGCCCCTTCACTGTGGCAGCCAGTGCGCAGACGTGTTCCCAGTGGTGCAGGCGCTCGTCGTGATCGGGGGTGATCTGTGCCGGTAATTGCTGCAATAGCAGGCCGCTTGCCCGCTGTCCGTCGGCGGCCAGCCAGATGCGGGTGCTCAGTTGTTCCGATTGCTGAAAATAGTTGTCCAGACTGCGCGCCAGCGAGCCTTCTTGCAGCGGGACAATACCCTGATAGCGCTGCCCGTTGACCGGGTCTATGGTAATTGCCAGCTGGCCATTGTGCAGCAACAGGTCGAAGTTGTCGGATGTGGCTTGCTCGGCCCCCCGTGCGATACCGCGCACCTGCAGGGTGTCATCGCATTCGGCCATGAGTAGCGGTATCTGGCCGTCAGAGCGCGCCTGCAACACCAGTTTTCCCTCAAACTTCAGGTTGCTGCTCAACAGCGCGGCGGCCGCCAGAAACTCTCCCAGTAAGCGGGCTACACCTTCTGCGTACTGGTGAATGGCGAGAATCTCCCGGTAGGCATTATCCAGGTGCACGATTTCGCCACGGGTGTCGGCGTGCTCAAAGAGGAATCGTTGCGATTGATCGCCCGTGTCGGGGCCGGTTGTTTCTGCTGTTTTGCTCATGGGGGTATCACTGTGGCAAAGATTTCACGCACGCCTGGCTGCGTACGGCGAATGAAAAGTATACATGCAGACACTGTGGTGGGGTTCAGTATTTGAGCCCACCAGCCGAAAAAAACTTCCGTAGCGGGGCTATTGGAGAGATTACGGGCTAGAGTATGCGACTACCAACAAGAACAGCGCTCTACTTCCAACTGCTTCAGGAGAAAAACAATGAGATTCAGCTATCAGATTGGGATGTGCGATCCCGACCACTACTTACCTTTGGCCAAAGCGGCAGAGCAGGCGGGCTACCACGGCATTACGATACCCGACAGTATTTGCTACCCGCAGGAGGCTAGTTCCAAATACCCCTATAACAAAGATGGCAGTCGGGAATTTCTGGAGAGCGTACCGTTTGTAGAGAGCCTGATTGCTGTGGCGGCGATGGCCGCCGTGACGGAGCGTATTCGCTTTTCGACCTTCGTTTACAAGCTGGCTGTAAGGCAGGCTCCAATTGTGGCAAAGCAGGTGCAGGGTATTCAGGTGCTGTCCAAAAATCGCTTTGATTTTGGTATCGGTATCAGCCCCTGGGAGGAGGACTTTGCGGTCTGTGGTGTGCCCTGGGAAAAACGCGGCCTGAGATTCGATGAGCAGATCGATATTCTGCGCGGGCTCGAAACCGGCGATTACTTCGGCTACGACGGTGCCATGCACACTATGCCGGCCAATAAAATGAATCCGGTGCCGAGCGAGCCGACCCCGTTGTTAATCGGGGGGCATTCCGAGCCGGCACTGAAGCGTGCGGCGCGGGTGGGTGACGGCTGGATGTGTGCCGGTGCCGATATCGAGCAGTTGACCGCTTACATAGGCCGTATCAACCAGTTGCGACAGGAGTACGGGACTGCCGATCGGCCGTTCAGGGTCTATACCACCGGCCAGAATGCCTTCACGCCAGAGGGCATAAAGCAACTGGAAGGCATGGGTGTGACTGATGTCGTGATCGGCTTTCGGAACGTGTATGAAATGGAAGAAGACAAGCCGCTGGATGAGAAAATCGCAATGTTGAACTGGTATGCGGGAGAGTTTATCAATGGCTGAACTCGCTGCGAATACACCGATACTGGTGGGAGTTGCCGCCGTTCAGCAAAAAATGGACGATTACAAAAGCGCACGCGAAGCCTCTGCCCTGATGGAGCAGGCCTTGCGCGATGCTGCCACCGATGCCGGCAGTGCCGAACTCCTCACTCAGGCCGACGAGATCATGGTGCCCAGGAGCCTCTGGGGTTACAGCGATCCCGGCCGCCTGGTGGCAGACGCATTGGGGGCTGACTCGGCAACCACATTACTGGCCGAGTTCGGCATACTGCAGCAGAGCCTGCTGACGCGTGCGGCGGCGCGCATTGAGGCAGGCGAAGCGCGGGTAGTGCTGGTGACGGGGGGCGAGGCAAAGTACCGTTCCCTGTGTGCAGAGAAAGCCGGCGACAAGGCAGTTGAAACCGCGCAGACAGATGTCGAGCCGGATATTACCTTGCGCCCGGAAGATGAGATGTGGTCGCCGGTGGAGTCGGCGGCCGGTCTCGGCATGCCAGTGGGATATTACGCAATACTCGACAGCGCACTGCGCCACAAGCAGGGCCTGAGTGTCGATGAGCACCGCGACCAGATGGCCGAAATGTACTCGCAAATGAGTGAGCTGGGCGCAGCCAATCCGGATGGCTGGTCTGATCAGGCAGTCCCCGCCGAGCATATTCGCGATCACTCTGCGGCCAACCGCATGCTGGCCTTCCCCTACACCAAGCTGCACAACAGCCAGTGGAATGTCGATCAGGCCGCCGGTCTTATCTTGTGTTCAGTCGGCGTTGCAGAATCGCTGGGTATCGCGCGCAGTAAGTGGATATTCCCGCGCGCATTCACCGAGTCAAATTTCATGTCGGTGGTCGCCAGTCGCAAGGATCTCGGTGCCAGCGAGGGGTTTCGCATTGCCGGTAATGTCGCCATGGAACTGGCGGGTGTCGATTTCAATGATATTCGCCTGTGCGAGTTGTACTCCTGCTTCCCCTATGCGGTGCGTGTGCAGTTGCAGGAGTTTGGTATGACGTCGCAGCACAATGTCAGTGTCACCGGTGGTATGACCTTTGGCGGCGGGCCGTTGAACAACTTTGTCTTCCAGGCAACTGTAAAAATGGCGCAGTTGTTGCGTGAGGACCCGGCGGAAGTCGGCCTGGTGACGACGGTCAGCGGCATGTTGACCAAGCAGGCCTGTGCGTTGTGGTCGGCCACACCCGGCGCCGACGGTTGGGCCTGTGCTGATGTGACAGAACAGGTCAGCAGGGAAAGCGGTGTGTGTGAGCTGGTGGCGGATTACGCCGGCAGCGGTCTGGTAGCGGGCTATACGGTGCTATACCAGGGTCTCGATCCCTGGCGCGCGGTGGCGGTATTTGATCTGTCTGATGGCAGCCGCACAGTCGCCTACAGCGAGGAGCCCGAGATGCTTGCCCATATGATGGCGCAGGAGTGTTGTGGTGAGCGCTATCAGATCGAGGGCGGAACGTTTCACTAGCCGCGGCGAACCTCGCCCGGAGATTTCCCCGTCCACTTTATGTAGGCGCGACGAAAGTTCGAGGTATCGCTGAAGCCCACCATGTACGCAATGCTGGATAGCGGCAGGCGTTTATTCTGCAGGTGGCGGGTGGCGTGCTCCGCACGCACCTGATCCAGTAGCTGCTGAAAGGATTGCTGCTCATCGTCCAGCCGGCGTCGGTATGTGCGAGGGCTGAGGTTCAGCATAGCGGCGATCTGTGGCATTTGCGGATACTGACCCTCCAGCTTGCGCAATAGCCGCAGGGTACGCTTTGTCACCGAGTTATCTTCCTCAAGATCGGCCAGCAGGCGGGCACACTCTGCTTCATAGAGATTGCGCAAGACCGGGTTGGACGAGGGTAGTGGGGTATCGAGCAACTCCTGGCGAAACAGGATGCGTCCCTGCGGGGAGTCAAAGTGAACGTCGTCACCGAACATCTCGTAGTACATCGCATGGTGTTCGGGCCTGGGGTAGGGAAACTCCATGCACAGCGACAGATCGGGCGCGTTCAACAAACCGCGTAAGGTATTGATGAGTGCGCCGTAAAAAAGCTCGTATCCGAATTCTGTGAAGACGTTACCCGGAGGCGTATTCACAATGGTCAAAATGCACTGCTCATCGATGGTTTCAAACTCAAAGTGCAGATCGGATGCCAGCAGGTGATTGTATTTCAGGAACAGCTCTATCGCCTGCGCCAGATCGGTGCAGGTCATGAAGGCCTGGCCAAGCACAGCGTGCGCGCTCAAATTCAGGCGAAAGCCCAATTTAAGGCCCAGCGTCTTGTCGCCGGTGAGCTCCAGCGCGTTGTTTACCAGTTGGTTGAAGTCCTCGTCCGGTATGCGGGCACCAATCGTGGAGATGCCGGTGTTCGCCAGGCTGGTGCCGGCGAGCAATTTATCCAGGTCACATCCGCGTTGCTCGATCATGTCGATGAGAATCAGGATGTACTGTGCGGGCGTCGTAGTATTTGGCATAGCCCTATTTGGCCACAAATGACTATATAATGACAATACTTTACCTTGCTGGCTTGGTGGGCAGCGCGCATAGTGATTTCCTAAGTAAATTTACGGAGCAAGAGCTATGAAAGTTGAATGGACCGAGCAGACCCCACGTAAAATCCAGCGCTACCCCAACGCAGATTACCCGCATGACAACCCGGATCTGGAAGATGTCCTGACCAGTGCGGATGTGGACCATGTCGCTGAAATTTTTCAGACGCCCCTGACCGGCTCTTTTAATTGGGACTACAAGATTCAGGACGACCGGATCAAGAAGCTCTACGATCTGGGTAAGCAACTGAACTGGGATCCCGAGATGGATATCGATTGGGATCGCCCCTGGCCTGTTGAGCAGCAGTCTCCGGAGATGATGAATCTCCACGACTACGAGCCCTATCTGGCGATGGATGAAGACACGCGGGCTGAGTTCTGGTTGCACATGAATGCCTGGAGCCTGTCCCAGTTCCTGCACGGCGAGCAAGGCGCGCTGCTGGTGGCGTCGCAACTCTGTTCCTGCGCACCCACGTTTAACGCCAAGCTGTACGCGGCGTCGCAAACCTTTGACGAGGCGCGCCATGTGGAGGTGTTCAACAAATACCTGCAAACCCGTATTGGAATGATGTATCCGATCAATACGCACCTGAAGAGTATTATCGACAAAATTCTGACCGACCCACGCTGGGACATGAAGTTCATCGGTATGCAGATTGTTATTGAAGGCCTGGCGCTTTCAGCGTTTGCCACGGCCCGCGAGACAACACCTGATCCGGTGCTCAAGGATGTCGTTTATCTGGTGACACGCGATGAAGCCCGCCACGTGACATTTGGCGTCAATTACCTTGAAGAGTTCGTAAAGACCCTGTCCGACGAAGAGCGTGAAGAACGTGCGCAATTCGCCTACGAAGCCTGTGCAATCAGCCGCGAGCGCCTGGTAGCTACCGATGTATTCCGCCACTTTGGCTGGGATGTTGAGGAGGCCCGCAAGAAGGTTCTCGATGGCTTTGTTATGTCTACGTTCCGCAACCTGCTGTTTCAACGCGTGATTCCCAATCTCAACCGCATCGGTTTGCTGACGGATAAAGTGCGTCCGAAATTTGAAACGCTGGGAATTCTGGATTACGAAAACCTGGCGACCGATGGTGATATCGATTGGTCCGAGATGGAGCGTCCATTGGATACGCAGGAAGCGCAGGCGTACGAGCAGAGCATGCTGGCTGAATTTGCCAAGGTGCACGAGGCAGAAGAGAGTAAAACCAGCTCAGCGGCGTGAAACGCCTTCTCTAGAGGGTGACACTGGCAGTTGGCATTGTTCGGCTGCAAGTGGCCTCAGGGATGTAAATTAAAAAAGCCGGCACTCTAGCCGGCTTTTTTTATAAGCTATTAAATCAGCTTCTATTTATACAGGCGCACGGGGTGCGCCTGCAGTCAGTCTCAGGCAGAAAGCGCTTTGACTTGTGCGTTCAGGCGGCTCTTGTGGCGTGCTGCCTTGTTCTTGTGGATGATGCCTTTATCGGCCATGCGGNCGATAACGGGCACTGCATTGTCAAATGCAGTTTTAGCCGCAGCCTGATCGCCAGTGCCAATCGCAGNATTGACCTTCTTAATGACGGTTCGTACCAATGACCGCAGGCTCGCGTTGTGTGAACGACGTTTTTCCGCCTGACGGGCGCGTTTCTTTGCTTGTGGGGAATTGGCCACTGTATTTACCTCAAAGGGAGTCAAAAAAATCGGAGGCGCGATTATTCACATTGGTCTTCCACTTGTCAACCGCTGTCTCACTGGTGAGGCCGATGCGCGGTGATGTATACTAACGCCTACTAGTTGTTATTGATCTGCTTTCTTGGGGGTAGCGTTTTTGCGTATGGATGAATCGGCGGTTTCGACGGCAGCGGTACCGAGCACTGCGGAACGTATTCTCGATGCCGCAGAAGACCTGTTTGCCGCCAAGGGCTATAGCGCCACCTCTCTGGGCGATGTAGCTGATCGTGTGGGCATTCGCTCGCCGAGCCTGTATAACCACTTCAAGAACAAGGAAGCGCTGTACGAAGCCGTACTGGAGCGCCTGTTGGCCGAATTTTCCGGGCCGCTGGCAGAGCTGGACGGCGGCCCTGTCACCAACGAACGGGTCTTTTACTGGCTGGAGGCGATTGTCCGGCAACACCACGCCAACCCGAACCTGGCAAGGCTGCTGCAGCACGCTGCGCTCTCTGGCGGGCCTCATACCAATGAGTTGATAGATCGACTCTTTCGGCCGATGTTCCGACCCGACGCCAAGATCGAGGGCGAGGGAATCACGCTGTTTGAAAACACCGGGCTACAGCCCTGGGCTGTCATGGCATTTAATAACCTGGTGATGTCCTACGTCACCATGGCGCCGATGTACCGCGATCTGCTGGGCCAGGACCCTTTTAGCGAGACAGCCTTGGAGAACCAGCTGAATCTCATTAAAGTGCTGCTGCACGCAGTTTTCGAGTACAAAGGGGATATGACAGAGGCGCCCTAGTGCCCTCTGATCCCGATTTCACGAGGCAAGAACCAGTTCATGTTGATTTCAGAAGCAGTGCAAATCTGGCGCGAGGCAGACGGTGACTATCACATCGAATGGCAGGCGAGTCATCCCGATACACAAGTCACGGTTGAGCCCCTGTCGCCCAGCGGTAGTGTGAGCGCTCACTATAGCGAAGACTCCCAGCGCATCCGCATGTCTGGCCTGGCGCCGACGAGCCGCCACTACTTCCGGTTGCGCGATCAGCACGGCACCGAGGTGCTGGCTGCGGAGCGTAAACTGGGTATGCAGGGCACACCAAATTTCAGGGACTTCGGGGGCTATCCCACCGTCGATGGGCGTCAAGTCAAGTGGGGGTTCCTGTTTCGCTCTGGCCAGTTGTCGAGCCTGAGCGATCAGGATGTCGATTTGCTGGCGAGCCTGGAGCTCGACCTGGTCTGCGATTTCAGGCGTCAGGAAGAGCAGGAGGGCGATCCCAGTCGCCTGCCCTCGACGAAGGCGCCACGCATTGCCAGTCTGCCCATTATTCCCGGCAGCAACGCGGGTTTCTTCGAGCAGATTGAAGGCCAGGCGGGGGACCGCCAGGCCATGTTTGATTTTATGGTGGAGATAAACCGGGATTTCGCCGAGGCGCAGACAGCGACATACGCGCGTATGTTCCAGGAGATACTGAGCGTCGATGACGCGCGGTTTCTGGTGCACTGCGCGGCGGGCAAGGATCGAACCGGGTTTGCCGCTGCGATGGTCCTGATGGCTCTGGGGGTATCGCGGGATGTGGTAATGCGTGACTACATGCTCACCGGGCAGTTTTTCCACCCGGAGGCGGAAATGGAGCGGCTGCGGAAAAAATACCAGATGCATACAATGGCAGCGGAGTCGATTTTGCCGATGCTGGAAGTGCATGAAGATTATCTGGCGCGTGCCTTGCTTGCGATAGAGCAAAGCTACCCATCGACAGAGGTTTATCTGCAGGAAGCGCTGGGTGTGGGTGCTGCTGAAGTGGCTGAATTGCGAGCGCGCTATCTGGATTGAGCGCGGCATGTAAAAAGGCCGCCATCAAATGATGGCGGCCTGTTCGAAGTGCTTACTACCTGTCGATTACTTGGCTTTGCAAGCGCCTTTGGCTGCCTTGATCTGCTTCTTCTCGCAGTCTTCGCTGGCGGCGTCGCCTACACACCACTTGCCGCGGTTGTCCCAGGCAGTCAGTTCAGCTTTCTTGCCGTTGGAGCATTTCACGGTGTAAGTGGAATAAGCAGTGCCGTCACCGGTAGTGGCATTGGAATTGAATACGATACTGGTGGGTTTTGCTGCCAGGCTGCCGGCAGAAAAAATGACCAGCGCGGTGGCGGCGGCAATCTTGGATAAGTTCATCTCGGGATCCTCATAATTTACGTGTTGGTACTGCGTCGAAGAAATCAGCCGTTATCGACCAGTTTCGGATGCGTGCATTATAAGACAAGGCGCGGCAAGAATGAGTTACCAAACCGTAACTTTTTGGGTATTTTGGTAACATTTTGGCATTTGGCGAATAAATGTTCGTCTATCTTGTTGTTTTAGCAGTAGTTAGTTGGATTTTTAAGAGGTTTCCCCAGGAAACGTTAACAATATTTAATGTCTTTTGGGTAACAGTTTTCATCTTGCCTGCTCGGTTTTGCCGCATGAGTTTCGCGTGTTGTCAGCGTGGGGCTAGTGCGACAGGGGGTGCTCGAAAGTGCCAGATGACTCGCGGATAGAATTTGGGTATGGTGTGGCGCCTGAAATATATGAGACTACCGGCTTGACCGACCCCTTTGCAGAGATTCGGCCCTATAAGGATGATGAGGTAGCCAGTGTCGTGTCCGGGCTGCTGCAAAATGCAGACTTTCTGGACACCCTGGCGGCCTATCGACTGGGCCGCCTGGCCGCCTTCCTGCCCCGCCCTTTGTTCAGGCCCATCGTGCGCTTTATGCTTGCGCGCGAAGTGCGTGGCGTTTCAGATGTGCGCAGTATGCAACTCGTCATCGAGCGCTATATGACCCGCATGATAGAAGCCGCCACAGACGGCTTCAGTGTGTCGGGGCTGGAAGGGCTCAGTGATTCGCGCTCCTACCTCTTCATGAGCAACCACCGCGATATCGCGATGGACCCGGCATTCACCAATTACGCATTACACAGAAATGGCCACGAGACAGTGCGTATCGCCATTGGCGATAACCTGCTCACCAAGAAATGGGTCGCGGACCTGATGCGGCTGAATAAAAGCTTCATCGTAAAACGCGCCGTCAGCGGGCCCCGTGAATTACTCGCCGCCTCCAAGAATCTGGCCAACTATATCCAGTATTCCCTGTTGCAAGAGCATTCGTCGATCTGGATCGCACAGCGAGAAGGGCGGGCCAAGGATGGTGTTGATCGCACTGAACCGGTAATTATCAAAATGCTGTCCATGAGCCGCAATAAGCGCGAACAGGAATTTGGTGAACACATTCGCGGGCTGAGTATTGTCCCTGTTGCGATCTCCTACGAACTCGACCCCTGCGATGCAATGAAGGCCCGTGAGCTCTACCAGAAAGCATCCGAGGGCCGCTATGAAAAAGGTGAGCAAGAGGATGTCGCTTCTATCGCCCAGGGCATAGCCGGAGAGAAAGGGCACGTTCACGTAACGTTTGGCACGCCGCTGAGCGGTGATCTGGAAACGCCCGAGGCGGTTGCCAGAGAGGTTGATAGACAGATAACCCTCGGCTATTGCTTACACCCCACCAATCTGTACGCCTACCGCCGATTGTACGGCGCCGACGCACCTGTCCCCGATGAGCTCTATCTGGAGGAGGGTGGTTGCAGCCTTGAGGAATTCGAGAGCCGCATTAACGCCATGCCCGAAGAGCACCGTCCTTATGCACTGGGCATTTATGCCAATGCGGTGGTCAGCAAGCTGGCGCTTGCCGAGCGCCTTCAGTCCCCTTGCTGAGCGAGGATATCAAGGGCAGCATCCGCGACGCCTACAACGCTATTGTTGAGAGCAAGTCCCTCACGCCCCGGTGGGGGCAGCGCCAGATGATCGCCGAAATTGCCAATACGCTCTCGCGTATACCCGCTGATGATGAAGATGCCGGGTTGCCCGCTGTCTGCGTGATTGAGGCCGGCACCGGCACCGGCAAAACGATTGCCTATGCTGTTGCCGCCATCCCCATGGCTCAGGCACTGAACAAGCGCCTTGTGGTCGCAACCGCGACAATTGCGCTGCAGGAACAATTCGTCAACAAGGACCTGCCGGATATTCGCCAAAGCAGCGGCATGAACTTCAGCTTTGCGCTGGCCAAGGGCCGCCGTCGCTATGTGTGCCTGTCCAAACTGGATCGTCACCTGGCCGAGGGGCAGGGCGCATCCACGTTGATTCCGCTCTACCCCGATGAGATGGGCTCACCCACCGGAACTGACGCGCTGCCCATCTACGACGCGATGCTGCAGGCGCTGGGCAGAGGCGAGTGGGATGGCGACAAGGACAACTGGCCGGACAGTGTGCCGGAGGATGTCTGGTACGGTGCGACAACGGATCACAGCCAGTGCAGTGGCAGGCGCTGCCCCAATATCAGCCAGTGCAGTTTCTACCGCGCGCGCGACGAGCTGCAAAGCGCGGATATTATCGTCACTAACCACGATCTTGTGTTGTCTGATCTGGCGCTCGGTGGCGGTGCCATCCTGTCCGCGCCGGAAGACAGTATTTATGTGTTCGATGAAGGCCACCATTTGCCCGATAAGGCGCTGTCTCATTTTTCCAGCTACTGCCGACTGAACTCCACCATTACCTGGCTGCAGGACAGCAAGAAAACCCTGGCGCAAGCAGCCCCGACACTGGTCGCCATGGATGCCGCGCAGCGAGCGATACAGCCACTGCCCGCCCAGTTGGATGAGGCCGTGGCAGCGCTGCAGGTAGCGGAGCAGACGGTGGCAACACTGTTTGATGAAACGGATATGCCTGTGCATCGTGAGGAGCAGCAGTTGCGGCTGGAGCACGGTCTGGTGCCCGCCTCCCTGATGCAGATCGCGACAACGCTGACCGGGCTGTTTCAGAAACTGGAGAGTTCCTTCTCGCGTCTGGAGACGATTCTGGAAGATGCGCTGGATGATGATTACGCCGGGTTGGACAAGTCAGATATTGAGGCCTGGCATATCAATGTGGGCGGCATGCTCGGCCGCGCCGAGGCCGCGCTGGCGTTATGGCGGGAGTATGCTGTCAGTGGCCAGGGAGAAATACCGCCGAAGGCGCGCTGGATAACCCTGCTCAGCAGCGCCGGGGCATTTGGCTTCGAGTTGCGCTGCAGCCCGGTGTTGGCAGCGGATATTCTGCAGGACTGCCTGTGGTCGCGGGCCGCAGGCGTGATTGTCACATCTGCAACCATCACTGCGCTGAATTCCTTCGATCGCTTTCAGTTGCACTCAGGCGCACCGGTTGACGCCAACTACAAGGTGGTGGCCAGTCCGTTCAATTATGCCAATGCCACTTTTACTGTGCCCCCTATGGATTGCGAGCCAGGCGATGCGCAGGCCCATACCGACGCACTGATACAGCAGCTGCCGACTATTCTGGATCACAGTGAAAGCAGCCTGGTGTTGTTCTCCTCGCGCCGTCAGATGCAGGAGGTCTACCAGGGTGTCACCGGCGAGTTTGGCGGTCGCATCCTGATGCAGGGCGATTACAGCAAGCAGGAAATCTTGCGCAGGCATAAACAGGCTATCGATGATGGCGAGGGCAGTGTGATTTTTGGGCTGGCAAGTTTTGCCGAGGGTGTGGATTTACCCGGAGACTACTGCCGCCATGTGGTGATCGCGAAGATCCCATTTGCGGTGCCGGACAGTCCGTTGGAGGCGGCGCTTGCCGAGTGGGTGGAGGCGCAGGGGCGCAATGCCTTTATGGAAATCAGTGTGCCGGATGCGGCGCTGCGTCTGGTGCAGGCCAGCGGCCGGTTGTTGCGTACCGAGGAAGATACCGGGCGCATCACCTTGATGGACAGGCGGATTCTGACCAAACGCTACGGGCGCGTGATTCTGGATTCACTGCCGCCATTTCAACGCGTGCTCAAGTAAATATCAGCAACCGGGTATGTGGCCTGTCTTGGTCACC
Organism: Halioglobus japonicus; assembly: GCA_902705825.1. GTDB lineage: Bacteria > Pseudomonadota > Gammaproteobacteria > Pseudomonadales > Halieaceae > Marimicrobium. The sequence continues at coordinate 252,383 of CACSIL010000053.1, forward strand.
GTTAACGTACTATAGGCGGTGTTGCTCTGAAGTGTGATCGGCAGCGTGACCTCTCCTGATACAAGTACCACTGCTTGCCCTGTCTGCCCGTCGAGCGACCATTCAACAAGATCACCCAAATTAAGACTCAAAAGGCTGGATGGCCGTGTACGCAATGTGACATTGAGGCTTGCCTGCGTTGGCTGATCCGCAATGCTTTGGTGTATATCGGTCAGCCGTTGGTACCGTATGTCCACTTGTGCGGTGTATTCCGTGGTCGTCATTGTTCGGCTGTCCCAGGACAGGCCGATATTGTAGCCACCCATGTCGCCCCATATATTGGCGGTGGACTCGGTGAAAGCGATAATGAAGGGATCGTCCAGCCTGACGTCCTGGTTGGGCGCGGCAAACATCTCGTTGTAGGGCAGGTTGGCAGCGCAGGATGACGTTGGTAACGCGTGGCCGCAGTCGTGCCACAAGGCGTAGCAGGAGAGGCGGTGCTTATCGCAAACCCGTTGTAGCCAGTCCTGATTGAAGAAAACAACGACGTCCGCCGGGCTTCCCTGCATAAAGAAGTAGATGAATTTGAGCTGCTCAGCCTGCAGCTCGTGGTCTGCTTTGGAGATGTCGAAGCCGTCCCATGCAACCTGGATGTTTTGGGTGTTTTGATAGAGGCCGTTATCGTCGAAGAATCCCATGGGTGCCTGGCCCGCGTTTATCTTGGTGATTCGGGCCTGCACGTCCGGATCCACCAGCCCGAACATCAGCGGCTGCAGCAGCGCTGTCGATGCGCCGTAGCTATTGCCTGTCAGCGTCAGGCCTGCGCCCCAATCAACACGGTCACCCCAGAGTTGATCGATCTTTCTTACCGCGGTGGTGTAGCGCTGGGCGGGAGAGTTGCCGAAAAACGGGCCGCCGAACCCCCAGGGTGTTATGCCGTCTACCAGATGCGTGGCAGCCGTCGGGTAATAGTCGTTACAGTTTTTAACCGTGATCTGGGTGGTTTTGGAGAAATCCCAGGTGGGGCAGTTGCTTGCGTTGCCATACCCATCCCAGCGCAGAACGATGGGGTACTGCCCTGTCGTGGTGGGTACCAGGAAGCCCACAGGGTAGCTCATGGTAAAACCGGGCGGGCCGTAGGTATCGTTGATCTCGTAGTTACAAACGTGAAACTTTATCGCAGGGTTGGGGAAGGGCGTAGCAGACTCTGCGCAAGTGAGATCGTCGGGGTTGCCTGCCGAAGCGCCTATGGCGATAAGCAGAAGAGAGGCGAAAACTGCGAGGCGATTAAAGCTCACAGTGTGTGCTTGTAGTCGTTCGTCCGTATATCCATGTTTTTATGTGCTCTCCAAATGTTTCGAGTGTGCTTCACGGGTAACGCAAAATTCGGATGCCGCGCATTCTAACGTATTTGTATTCGTGTGAAACCGGACATATTGCCAATGGCATTGGAGTGCGCAGGTTGAGGGTTTTTTCGGTTATTGCCGTGGGCGATATGGAGCGGGTGATGGGAATCGAACCCACGTGTGCAGCTTGGGAAGCTGCCGTTCTACCATTGAACTACACCCGCATTCGTAAACGCGCACCTATCGGCAGCTACACGCCGACGGGAGCGCAAGCGTATCCTTATCGTGGCACCGGGTCAAAGCTGATGCTGTCGGTTTTCGCTCTATCGGGTAATATCACGCGCAGTTAAAGGGCTAAAACGACGGGTTGGTCGAGAACGCCCTGTCATCGAGTATAAGCAGGTTAAAATGCAGACAGAGATTGCCACAGTACTGATCGATATCGAGGCGCAACTGCGCCAGCTCGGGCAGTGGGACAAGGTGCCACCCAGTGCGGCAGCGCTGGCCTCCGACCAGCCTTTTTGCGTGGATACGCTGACTTTCCCGCAGTGGTTACAGTTTGTTTTTCTGCCAACGCTTTACCAGCTGATGGAAGAGGGCAAGCCTCTACCTGCACGCAGCGGCATCGAGCCGATGGCGCAGGAGTATTTTCGAGGCACAGGAGTCAACTGCGCAGAGCTGCAGAGGGCTTTGCGTCAGGTCGATAAATTATTGAGTGAAGGCGCGTATGCGTGAACTGCTGGCATAGCGCGCTATTTAGTGGATTCGAGTAGATTCACGCGAGCCCGTATCAAGCGCTCGATATTTGGGGCGCTCAACCGTTCCCAGCGGTGAGTGGAATTCTTTTGTGGGCACCAGGTAATCGCCCTCTTCAACGGCGAGCGCAACGGCTGAATCGATAGCGGCAGAGCCCACGGGGGCGTCCCAACTGCCGGGTTGCCGGGCGTTGAGGTTCAGTGCCACGTTATGTTCTGCCACGCCTTTCCCTATCAGGAAATACCCCTGGCCAAAACGGAGATTGTTGGCGACCAGTACATCCCCTGCCACATGGTTTCTCACCAAGGCGCCGGCAAAGGCTTCATTGACGAAGGTGTTGTTGATAACGAACAAGCGCTGCTGCTGTGCGGTGCGGTCTTCGCAGCCTTCCGCGCCGTAGCCTATTGCATCAGAATTTTCTGTTGTCGCCGCCTGTGCCATATCGTTGCCGATAATAAAACTCAGCCCGCAGTTGGGCAGATCGATAAGGCGGCTGGAGTTGCCGTCCTCTGTGTCCTCTATGCGGTTGTACAGTATGTGGTTTTCCAGCGCGCGTGATTTGATCTGGTGGCCGCGATCTGTGCCGGTGAAATGACTGCCGCTGATAGTGAAACGGCCCAGCGCCCCTACATATATTCCGTGGCTGAATGTGCCCTCGCGCTTTTGAAAGTGAAAACGTGAGTCAACCACCTCCAGGCTGGCTTCGGGAAAGGCGCCGGTCAGCACGGAAAATTCATTGTGGTGGAAGTAGGTATTGCGCAGCGTGAGATCGCCGCCCTCGTGTCGGATACCAGCGCCATTGGTGTCGACAACCCGCGCCCCGGAGAATTCCACATTCTCCACTACCGTGTTGTTGCCACTGATCAGCCATATGGCCTTGCCATTGGGGATCATCCCGCTGGATTCAAAATGCGCCATGCCGCCAACGCCACGAATAGTGAGGTTGTCTTGCCGCCACTGGGCATAGTCATTGGTATAGAGGCCAGCATCGATCTCGATGGTGTCGCCGGGTCTGGCAATCTTGGCGGCATCAGCGGTTGTTCTGAGCCAGCGTGTGGGGCCTACCCGCAATGTGGTTGGGCTGACTACGGGGAGGGATACATTGGCCTGTTCAGATTCTGCGTTGGCAGGGCCGATTGCCATGCGTGGGAGTGCAAGGATACAGAGCAAGCTCAGCAGGCCGGCACAAAACCCCTTGGGGTAAGTTGGCATACAGCGCCTAATCTCTCTGGCCATGCAGGAGCTCCGGTAGTTCAGCCAGAGAGTTCAGGAAGTGCTTCGCGCCGGTGAAGTCATGCTTGGCGGTGAAGGTGTTGTGAACCACAGCGCAGTCGATGCCTGCCGCCAACGCCGCCTGTAAGCCGCGCTGCGAATCCTCCACTACCAGGCATTCCTCAGGGCGGGCACCAAACCTCTCCATTGCCAGCAGATAGGGTTCGGGATCGGGCTTGGATGAAGCGTAGTCCTCTCTGGTCAGTACAAACGCCATATAGGGGACGATGTTGCGGTTGTTGTGGATCAGCTCAAAATGAGGCCGGGTTGATGTGGTGACAATGGCCATACTATGGCTGGCAGACAATGCCTGCAGCGCGGCCTCCACCCCTGCAATTTCAATCGCCTGCGCTGTTAGATACGCAGAGTAATAGGCGTTGCGCTGCTGCTGTTTCTCCTTGATCAGCCGGCTATCGATACCCGCTGCCTCGGCCAGTTCCCAACTGGAGGCGCCGTGCACCATACGCTGCAGGTAGCTGTCCTGCTCGAGTGTGACTCCCAGCTCAGCCAGCGCGCGCTGCGTGGCTTTGAAGTACCAGAACTCCGTGTCCACCAGAACGCCGTCGTTATCCAGTAGCAGGTAGCGTTTCATGATCGGGTGGATTTCCCCCAGGGGGAGGGCTTGGCAAATGTAGAGAGATACAAGGCCTCGACCTTTTCCCGCGCCCACTGGGTTTTGCGCAGAAACTTGAGTGATGACTTGATTGAAGGGTCGTTCTGAAAACACCTTATGGTTATCTTCTGTGACAGCGCTTCCCAGCCGTAGTGCTCTACCAGACGAGTGACAATGACTTCCAGTGTCAGGCCGTGCAGAGGATTATTGGCCTGCTCATGGCTCATGAATTACCTGCCTGTGCGTTGCTGGTATACAGGCGTTTGCGCCCGGTAAAACTCTCATACAGCGCAGTGTGCGCGGTCTGCGAGAAAACATCCTGGCGTATCGGGTACTGCGTAATCCAGTCGATCAGCATCTCCAGATTCCCGTCCTGCTCTTCCTTGGTGGCGTATTTGTGTGGCTCCCACGGCCGCTTCCTTGCATTCTCGATGCACAACGCCACGGGAAGGTTCATAAATATGGCCTCGGTAGCATGCAGCGCCGCGACCTCAAGCAAATCCGTATAACAACCCTCTATCACCCAGGTATCGTAGGACCCGATGAATTTCTCGATGGCGGATCGGGATTCAGCCACGGGCTTTCGCTGTGGCGGGTTAGTGGGTAGCCACGCCAGTGTGTCCAGATCCAGATGGGCCAGCCCACGTTCGTTATACAGCTGCTTCGCCAGTGTGGATTTGCCCGAACCGGAGTTGCCAAAAATGAGAATTTTACTCAACGGTAGCTCCCTTGTAGTGCAGTGCTTGAAGCTGCTTCAGCTGCAACGAAACAGCACATCATCCCTGATTCCATTGAGCGAGTTCCACCGTGATTCCGTCCGGCCCTTCGAGGAACACCAGCTTGCGATCATGAAAATCCATCACTTTGTTTCTCGCCTTAAAACCACCGGCCGTGATGGCTTCCAGTTGTTGATCCAGATCGTCTACCGCGAAACAGATATGGTTAAAACCGATACTTCTGAGGGTCGTGAGCGCAGGGTGGTCGATGGGACTGGGATTGAGATACTTAAGGAGCTGTACTTCCAGCCGGGGCGAGGAGCCAGACAAAACCAGTGTATGATGCTCAGCCTCAATATTGCCGACACCCATATAATCCGAAAATACTTCACCGGTGATAACAACAGATTTGTCCTCCTCAAACCCCAGTAGGGCAAAGAATGACTTGGCTCTGGCAACATCCGTTACCACGATCGTCACGTGATCAAAGTGTGTAATCATTACAGTTCCTCAGGTTGCCCGGTTGTTACTTTAACCTATCTTCTCGCTTTATGAGTGGGGCCAAGTGATTGGGGCCAGAGTAAAAATGCCTCTCAATGGCCTATATACCAAGAAATAGCGGAACATGTACATGGGGTTTTTAACCTGGCCCAGAGAGTTAATGCGTGGCCAGCGCACCACAGCGTCGTGCTATCTCAAGCAGTAGTACCCTGAAATACGCTAATGCACACTTTTAGCGCGGACAGAGGTGTGTCATTGACAACGGGTTTGCCTGGAACGGCTAGACGATGGGCATAATAGCCCCGGCGAAGCGCGGCTTGTTTTGCTGCATAGGCCAGTGATTGAGCCCAGTGTAGTGTTTAAGCGGTCACCTGAAGTGCCGAGAATTTTTTGAAAATGTAGCAATTAGGGCCATAGTAGATTCGCCTGCTTTTATGTTCAGCGAATTCGTTGAACGTATACATGGAATTTTTACTCTGACCCTGAAGGTTGGATGGTCGTTTTTAGGATGAAAAAAAACCGGCTTTACGCCGGTTAGTTTTTTATGGGCATACTGTGCGTATTTTTTCTGGGTCGTTGCTAAGTTCATCACCGCTGGGTGCTCCGAGCTTATAAGGAACCAGGTTAATGACGCCGCCTTTTATCTCAATTTTGTTAGCGGCGAAGTTCAGGCTTGTGGTGCCGCCTTCGTCTTCGTAAAACGCACTTGAGTGGCCGTATGTCAGCTGTGTCGACGGAAACGAGTTGTTCACTCCCTCGAGCAGAACGCGTGGTTCATCAGCGATACTGTTATCGACAGATAATTCATACTCAGTGCAGACAGGCGCATCCAGGCCGCTGTTGTAGTCTGTGTTCTGGCTGGTGACGGCAAGTGTAGCCGGTGTCACTGCGGCAAGATCATTCATAAAGTCTGTGTGATTTTGCGGAATAGGAGTAACCGTCGCTGATACTATTAGGTCAGCCGCTTTATCTTGTGTTTGCCAGCTGTTCAGCGGTTCCCCTACCTGACGATGCAAAATCAACTTGATATTATTACCTTCTGGTGTCTGATCGAAAATCTCATACCGCGGTGAAAACATCGGGTTTTTGTTAGTGTCATCATTAAAACCAAAATGTTCTGAACCTGGATCGATAGTGTAGTAATCCCCTACCGTAATGACGCCTGTGGTGGCATCAATACTTAGGGTTACCTCGAACTTTGTATCGGGCCTTACCGCACTGCTCATGGAGCGTTCCTGGGCGGTGCTTGTGTAGATTCCTGCAAGGCTCAACAAACCGCTAGGTATCTCGCCTACGGTAGTAGTAACCGGGGTAAACGAGCCGTAAAAGATATAGTTGTTCTGACCAAATGTGGTGTTGGATACGTTCAACTCGTTAATCGAACCTGTTGTGGCATTACTGAGCGCATAAACAAAATTATTCGCGGAGTCTTTCCAGATAATTTCTACTTTATTGCCGTCAACAAAAACCGGGTTTGTTAACTGAGAGCCGTCAGGTAACTTGAGAATGTCGCCACTCAATACCTCGAAAGCCTGCTCTTCTGCATCTGCCGCACTGTAGCCGGCGTTGACCAGTTGGTATCTGAAGTTATAGCTGCCGAGAAGTCCTGCTGGAACATTCGCGGCTTGCTCGTTACTTGTGCCTATGTTCAATTTATCCAGTTCTGATTTCAAGTGCGCGATAGCGACGGTTGTGTCTATCAGCGTTACCGCCATTTTCGCTTGAACTTCATCGGCGAAATCAGCTTCACTCAGATTGAAATTCAGAGCAGCAGTTGTAATGCCGTCATCAATCACAATGCCGTTAGCTGGGTTTTGGTCGTTATCCAAACTTTGCAAAAGCCGCGTGATGTTAATGAGCTTTGTGTCTGTTAAGTCGGAAGTGCCGGCTAGATCCAGAGGCGTCAGTATCCCCTTGGCGGTAATTCCCGGGAAGGTAATATCGCCTATCGAAAAATCAACGGTCTCATTCTCCTTGTAACTATATTCACCGCGATTGTTAGTTTTTCCGCTAAAGCTCGGTGTGCTATAGCTTACGCCTTGTATTGCGGAGTCTATAAGCTTCCCTGTTTTTCCTGCAGCGACAGGCAAATTGCCTGTTTCAGACAAGGTGTCGTCGTTGTTGTTGTTATTGTTGCTGCTGCCTCCGCAGGCGGTTACCAGCAGCAGCATGGATGAAAGTGTAATGGCTTTTTTAATCATTGTGTGTCCCCAATATAGTTCCAAAAAATATAGGGGAATAGAAGCTAACTGGTAACCCCCGATGTCGGGGGTGGTCAGCGGCGTTGTCGTCTGTTGTCGATGATGAGGTTCCGCCAATAGGTGAAGGAATAATGCAAATCGCGTTAGATATGCGTCAGGATTTTGGTTCTGTTTGTCGATGCGAAAGGGCCATCAACAGCATACTGCGCGATGGGCAACCAGTGTCTCACTTTGTGAGAGGCGGGAGACTTGAGCCCTGAGATCAAGGGGTCAGACTCCTTGATCCTAACGCTACAAACTTGGCATGTAGAAGAACGCTCCTATTGTCGGGCCGGATATAGGGCCAATTAGAGGGAACTCCTCATACGAACATGGAATGTTTGCAGGCGAAATGAACACCGCAGAATCTCTAGTCAGGCCTCCAAGGCGGACGGGGAAAACAAATTGCGTATTGGTTTCTCGCCAACCATCCTGGAATAATGAATACACCGCTGGGCACTCTTGCTCTGTATTCAGAGTTCCGTAGTAATCCATTAGATCAAGCACTTCTTGGTTGGTAGCCCAGGCCCAACCAGTAAGGTTGTACCCATTTATCACACCCTCGCAGATTGCGCCTGGACACACGGCTTCGATTTCCGACGGGGTCAAGCCAAGAAAGAGATCGGGCTGGTACCATGTTTTGCCATTGACCGTAATTCTGGTGCTTCCATCACAAGATAAATCCGGATTGAGTGGGCACGAATCGTCGATATCCAGAACGCCATCGCCATCATCATCTTCATCCAGCTCGTTTCTGGTTCCATCCCCATCAGTATCTATTCCCACATCTTTAAAGGTAGGCATTAGGTACGCTGATTTGAACAATGCGACGACACCCGTTCCAAAAATGCTATCAGCAAGATCAACCGTGCAAACTGGACTCGTTGATTTAGCGCACAGAAATTCACTGCCATCGGCCCATTTTTCGAAAACGTAGCCAGGCCGGGGTTCTGCAGTAAACGACTCACTGAAGGGCAATTGGTCTGCAACAATCTCGAACTCACAGACCATGCCTTTCGAACAATTGTGGGAAGTATCAGAGGAGATTACGTCTCCACCGGAAGGCACTATGATCTCGATTTTACAGCCCGTCATTAGTGCGACGAAACATAACACAAGCAGCGGTTTGGCGATGATTCCGTTCATGGGTTTCCTACCGTTTCAAATTTCTCTAGTTATATGGGTAACACTGGCGCCAGTGCAGTATCCGTGTTCACTAAATTATTGTCAAAACGGGTGCTTCGCGTGTGAGCGAAATCATCGTTGACTGGCGCATCCCCCATAACTGATCTAGGCTCTAGTTCGATGATCACGATCGTGGGTTTAATTTGGGTCTGCGTCGGTATATCACTCTTTATCCCAATATGAGAACACCAGCCCGGAGGGGTGGCACTATTTTCATATTTCCCAACCGATAACACCTTTCATCGCAGCTGATGTCCGACAGGCTGGAATGAATCTCCGCGCCGCAGAGACTGATATCGGTATGACGCTGGGGCTGAGCAGCGTGAGGGTCTTTGCCGATATTGATCATGATGAGGCGGTCGATTATCGGCTGCACTATGCGCAAGACCCGCATAAACAAAGTTACTTTATCGACTACGAGGTAAGCCAACAATGAAAACACTGAGGAATGGAGACAAAGGCGCCGATGTCGAGCGTTTGCAGAGAAAGCTGGAGAAGAAAGGTTTTTCCCCTGGTGATATAGACGGTGTTTTTGGGCTGGGCACGGATGCCGCTGTACGCGCTTTCCAGGCTAGCGAGGGCTTACTTGTTGATGGTGTCGCCGGGAAGCGTACTCTTGGCGCATTAAAATTTCGGGCCAAGGTACAACCGCTAGAGGAATTTGATCTGGATGCTGTTTCCCCGGCACTTGTTTCTCAGCTGTTTCCCGGAGCGCCCATTGGCAATATCAAGGTGAATCTTCCCGAGATAAAGGTGGCGCTTACAGCAAGTGATTTGGACGATAAACCCATGACCCTCATGGCACTCGCAACGATAAGAGCAGAGTCGGCGGGATTTGTGCCTATCAGCGAGTTTCGCTCTCGATTCAACACATCCCCCAATGGCCACCCTTTTGATTTGTATGATAATCGTCAGAACCTTGGCAATACGGGAAAGCCGGATGGAGAGCGCTACAAAGGTCGTGGCTTCATTCAGCTCACTGGCCGTTTCAACTATGCATTTTTTGGCAAGCGCATTGGACTGGGCAATCAACTAATCGACAATCCTGATCTGGCAAACTCACCTGAGATCGCCGCACAATTACTGGCTGCTTTCCTTAAGGAGAAAGAACTGAAAATCAAGCAAGAGTTACTGGAAGGTGACCTGCGTGCTGCCCGGCGTCTGGTGAATGGGGGTAGTCATGGCCTGGATGCGTTCAAGGAATGTTATCAACAGGGGGAGAGGTTGTTCGGGGCAGTGGCGTGATAGTGCGAGTACCCTTTTCATCGGTGCAACAAGCCTCTCAGGATTAGCTGGCCAGAAAAATGAGTATGATCTGATCTATCGCGGCGTAGAGGGTAGCGAGCGTTGATTTTTCAGGTGTGATTGGGTGCCGACGTTATAACTACGTAGCTTTCTATAACCAGAAAACGTTCCCGCGGAAACGCTTTCAGGGCATAAGCCTCCAGAGTGAATAACATATGGATATACGGTATGGCCAAATCCGTTACGCGTTATTCTGAGGTATAAGTGAGACTCCTGCGTCTTTCTGCTGATTTCAAGGACTCTGACGCTTCGAACCTTACCCTTTGAACCTCTCAGTCAATGACGCGATAAAACCAACTTCCAGTCGTCGTTGGTCCGGCGCTGGCAAATACCTTTCCGTCAAAACACGAGAGCAGAACGATTGAATCGACGACAGCAAATTTGTACTCAGTGGTGTCGGAAACCCAGCCTAGAATTCCCGTATCGATGCCATTAATATCACCGGTTAGCACAAAATCGGCATTCACCTGGTCACAGACCGTCCCGGGGCCTGAGTAGGTATCGATCAGTGCTTCCACCTCGGCAGAGGCCGCCCATATCCATCCGCTTATATTAACGCCGTTGAGTAGTCCATTACACGAATGCACTCCCTCGAATAACGGACACACTGCGTTAACTTCCTCCCATAATACGCCGGTGAAGCGGGAGGGCTGCTGCCATTCTTTACCATCCACAGTTACGGTGTCTAGCAGCGGGTTGGGACAACCGAAGCCGTCTTCATTGGGTCCGTAGAGAGGGCAAATATCCGCGCTGTCCTCGACGCCGTCATTGTCATCATCTGCATCTATGCGATCATCGATACCGTCATCATCAGTATCGACGCCTAGATACTCAAAGACTGGCATAAGGTGAACTGTTGTGAAAGATGCCAGTTGCGCCTTGCCTGTGTCATCGTTCGGGATGGCGATACTGCAAGTGACATCCTTCGAATCACCGCAGAGGAAACCGTCCGCTTTCTTCCATTTTACAAACTGGTATCCCGGCTTTGAGTTGGCAGTGAAAGATTCCGTGAGTGGGAGCTCCGCTGTCGACAGATCGAATGTGCAGTATTTTCCTTCGGTGCCACCGTCACAATCGCGCTCACCAGAGGCCGATGTCACTATGCCTTCGGGAGGCGCGATGATTGCTACCTTGCATCCAATTACTGAGGTGGCGATACATGCGGCCAGAAAGAGTCTTTTTATTTTCATGAAGAGTCCGCTATTGTGAGGTGTCTACTTTTAGCTTACAGCAACGGCGGCGAAACTGCGCGGCAATTTTGGCGTCCGGCCCCGACAGGGGCGCATTGGCGGTACTGTTATGGTGTGTATAAACAAGAAGCACATAAGGTTAGGATTCCGGCGCCCAATTGTATGTATACGTGCAGTGAAATCCCTCCAGCGACTCAACAAACTGAGCTTTTTGTAGTGATCGAAGCACTGCACTTATGTAGCGATTACTGCATTTTTCTGGTTCTATCCGCGCAACCTTCCTAAGATCTTCAAAAGCCACATCATTTGGATAACGAGGTGCCTGGACTTTGCCATTTGGAACCACCTCAAAGTCTACGAATACACGGCAACCAGATTCTGGAAACTCTACGTGCCTAGGGAAGAAAGGGCGAACCAGAACCAACACATTGTCTTTGCAATCGTTGGGAGACAATACCCCACCTGGATAATCATCTTCCGCCAGTACCTGCAGTGTCGGCAGGGCTATTGAGGCGAAAATTACAATCGAAAGCTCCTTAATCCTCATCTCTCGCTCACTGTCTCGACGCACCATAGTCAGTATGACGCCCCAATGCCCCACCCTTGTAAGCCGGCCTAATCGTACAACACATCATCAGGCACAATTTGTCCAATTTCCGTATGAAAATTGAAGTTGGTTACGACTTCCTGGTCATTCATTTTGTAGTATGTAGAAACTCCAAACACAGGTGATTTCTCGTAGTTCATAACGTAATAGACCAAGCGCACTCGACTTGTAAGTGCTTTCTCGAAAATAACCTCATATCCTTCATAGGCACCATAATAGGCTTCGATCTGCCTTATCGAGTTGGCTTGAGTAAGAATGCTTTTCTCCCCTTCAAGCGGTGATCCCTCTAGTAAACTCGGTATGAACGCTTCAACTCCCTCTTTCAAATATGCTGCTGATGCCCGCGCCAATGGGTCTTCGGACGCTGCCCCATAACTTAAACAAGAAAAAACGATCAAGAATATGGCCGTAAGATTTTTCATTACTCTCTCCATGTCAAATTTTTTGAGTCCTGTTGCCGCCTCAATAAAGGGTACGCGTTAGCGCGTCCAGCCGAAGGGCTTAGTGGGATGTGGCGGACCTGCCCCCATATTTTCTGTCAAAGACTCTGACGCCTTGAACCCAAGGCGTAGCTCTTCATTAGTTGAGTTTTTATCTGATGCTTGTGGTTTCGTAAATGAAGAGCCAACATCTTCCGACCTTTGACCACAAAAAACAATCTCAAGTGCGAGACTGAATGTGAAGGATAGCATCGACGTTATAACTACAGTGCTGCTTATACCCCGAAAACGTTTCCGCGGAAACGTCTTCGGGAAGCAGCTCGGGATAATCGCTTACAGATATGAGTAATGGCCACATCCGTTACGCGTTGTTCTGAGGTTTATGTGAGATTCCCGCGTTCCTCTGCTTTTTTCAAAGACACTGACTCCTTGGAGGGCCCATGAAAAATTGGATGCAATCCGGAGCTGCATTTACTACCATAGCGCGCATTACGGGGCACAATGTTTTTGCTGACAACTGATAATAATATTTTGGGTTTAGTTCTTAAGCTCGTGCTAACCGATTGCGCCGGGTCCCATTTTCCGGAGAACTGATTTCACCACTGCGTTGTGGGCCTTGTCCCCCGAAATGGAACGCTTGAGCGACAGGGAGTCACTATGTATGCGTCCAAGGTTTTTCTCGCAGTTTCGCTGCTGCTTTTCTTCAGTGCCTGCGGCGGTGGCGGCGGCAATAGCGGTACAGTATTGTCTGGCCAGTTTGTCGACAGTGCTGTTGCCGGTGTACGCTATTCCACGCAGACGCGCTCTGGTGTGACGAATAGCGAGGGCATGTTTGAGTACCTCGAAGGTGAGAGCGTCAGTTTTTATCTGGGCGATCTGCGTCTGGGTGACGCGCAGGGCGCCAATATGGTCAGCCTGTTCGATCTCGTCGATGGCGCGACGCCAGTTGTTGGCGGCGAGTTAAAAATAGCTATATGGGCACCGGTTCAGGGGCCCGGTTTCAGCAGTGTGATTAATCTCGCGATTTTGTTGCAGACGCTGGACGGCGATGGCAATCCGGACAATGGGATTGAAATAAGCGCCGACGTCGCATCGCTGTTCGACGCTGACAGTGTCGATTTTGAACAGCACTGGCAACAGTTCAGTTCTGATCTCGGTTTCAGGCGGGCAATGGCCGAGGCCAAGGAACGCGCATTGCTGGACAGTGACAGGCAGATACGCAAACCATGGCGCGCACTCGCGCACTTGTACGCAAGCCTCGCGATAGACGCTGGGCTACGTGTTGAAAGTACCTCCAGTGGTGACAATGATGGCGATGGCAGCCCCGAATATGCTATCCGCTATGAGTACGATACCGAGGGCAAGCCGGCGCGCGAGGTATACCAGTCAACTCAGAGTGACACCGTCAGTATCGAGGAATATAGCTACGATACACAGGCTAACCTGGTGCGCTATGAGCAGGATTACGACAACGACGGATTGCCGGATGAGATTATCAGTTACACCTATGACGACGACGGCAATCAGACAGTCCTGGCGACAGATAGCAATGGCGATGGTGTGTGGGACGATATTTACACCTATTCCTTCGATGCGTATCGAAACCGCATTCGTGAGGGGCGGGACATTGATGGTGATGGTTCGCCGGACAGCATTACAAGCGAAATCTATGATGCCACCGGTAAAGTAGAGCGCTATGAGTATGACACCGATGGCGATGGTATACCGGAAGAAATCAGGGCGCATTCCTACAATGCGGATGGCAACGTGGTACGGACAGTGGTAACCGCCGAGATAGATGGCCCACCGCAAAAAGTGTACAACTATGTTTACAGTGCGGATGGTTTAAACATTCGCATGGAAATTGATAGCGATGGTGATGGCACGACGGACGCCGTTGAAAGGAATATTTTCGCAGCCGATGGCAGCCAACGAAGGCTCGAATACGATGACACTTATGGCGACGGTATGCTGGACGGCATTGTCATTTTTAGCTACGACGAGAATGGCAAGGAGGTTCGCTATGAGCATGATCGGGGTGCCGATGGCTCGCTGGATAGTATTATCACCCGTACATACGATGCGAACGGCCATGAAACTCAATTCACCTATGACTCTAATGCCAGCGGTACGCCAGAACAAACGCATACCATCACACGTGACGGCGCTGGTTATGAAATACTGCGGGAAATAGACCTTACCTCTGATGGCGCGGCGGATAGAATCTATAGCACCAGCTATGAGCCCAGCGCTGTTGGCTGGTGGTGGGTTTTCAATCGCGGAGCGCCGCGGCGAAGCATGCAGTTATTATTCCCCTCTGGTTTTCCTGGTAACCCTAGTGATCCTGGCTCTGACGGCGGTTACGTAATTGTTATTAGTTCGCTATAGCACTCCTTGAGTGCGTTGGCCGAGAGGGCAGTGCTGCGTTTCGGCGGTGAGTGATCGTGTTCCTCGTAGTTGCCAGATGCATCTGTGGCCAAAGGGTCAATGAACCGATTTCCAACGGGGAGCTACACGCCCAACACTCCTGGCTCAGGCCCGGACTCTTCCACTGCTGCATCAGCATGTTGCAAGATGGGGGTCTAATGTCGGCACATTTTTCTGGGCGGAAGTGGGAGAGCTGACCCGAATGGTATTCTACGTTTCGCTATATAACCGGAGAACGTTTCCGCGGAATCGCATTCGGGATGTTAAGCAGCCAGGATGGAGAACATACCGATACAAGTACCACCCACATCCGTCACGCGTTATTTCGTGACCGAAGTGAGGTTCACCTTCTGCTACTTGTATTCAACGCCTTTGCTGAGAATATGTTTGGGGTTTTAACTCCTACCCCAAAATCATGTGCTGACATCAGACCAAGCCGCCATTTCATTCCCGCGAGGTTCAGTGAAGTGAAAACGGCACCCGCCGAGAAACGGGAATATGGGCCTGACAATTGCGCCACCTGCGGACTCAATTCTGGTTTGCAATTACTCTAACGAGTCCGAGTAAAGGACAAACAGGGCAGCAGGCCTGACCCTCTGAATCGGACAACTGAAGAGGCCGATGGGCCTTAACTGTTGATGAAGCACCCCGGCCAATGCTACGCTCAGGCACACTAAGGGAAGGTCGTTACATGGATTGATTGTAGTCTGGCCCCATTATTCAACACCAACTTATTTGACTATCCCTGAGTAAGATTCACTAAGAGGGAAATGACGGAGAACACTATTCCGTTCAATACCGCTATTTTTTGGAGCATTGAGAGAATGAAGCTTGTCACCGTATACATGAGTCTTTGGGCATCGGTTCTATTCCTTGCTCTGGGTGCAACGCCCGGGAATGCCATTCCTCTATCAGATACCGTAATTGCCAACGGCAAGACGTGGGCTCAGCCAGATCTTTTCGGAAACCTGACTTGGACGGAAGTGAATACCATTTGCCCACTCGGCCCCTGTGAACCCAGTTTACTCAATGGGCACGATATGACTGGGTGGCAATGGGCGAACCTTACAGAGCTGATAGACTTGTTCAAAAGCTATCTTGGTTCCGATCAGGAAGTGACATTTGGATATGTGATAGATTTTACGGGGGATTCTGCGGAGAGATTTTGGTCCGATGGCTGGCGCAGCATGAATGGCGAATGCAACTCACTCAACTACATAAACTGCTATATCTCCGGCTCAGCCGCATTCGGCGCTCCCCCATTTACCGTTTGGGTGCCCCAGCTCAAATCCGCCTGTAATCTACCTGAATGCTCACAGGCACAATGGTGGATCAATATTGGAACTGGCACGGCCGGATCCATACGTGCAGGTGGCTGGTTCTACAAGAACGATGACGTAGTGAGCGTGGTGACGCCGACACCACTAGTCCTAATCCTGCCCTTTCTGCTTTTGCTAGTATCTCGCAAGCAGAAACAGAGCAAATAATAAGTGGGACTGAATCAATAATGAGGACTGAGTCATAATCCGCTTCTGGCACCAAGCGGCTATAGATCAACTGGGGTCAGACTGAAAACACTTACTTTCTCCCGGTTTCAGAGAATTCGTTTAACCTACACGCGGAGATTTTACTCTGACCCCAATAGCCCTGTGGCAGAAAGCCATTAGCTCCTCCCGGCCCTTCTGGAGGTGCCTGAATATCCAGGGCCATCTTATCGAGTGGAGTTAAAAAAATGTTGGGAGTAACGTCATCGCGAGGTCCATCTCGAATCGCTGGTTGTACAAGGTTATTGTTTATACAATTTTCCGATAGCTTTGAATATTTTCAAGGGCACTGACCCCTTGCTCCGTCTGCTTTTTCAGTGATGGTTGACCATTGTCATGTTTCTCTGAGGTCGTGTGAAATGAAAGGCCTGACCCTCTGAATCCTTTTAATCCCACGTAGCGTCCCGCAGTCTTGATTTGGTGTGTGTATTAAAGTGATAATATATACACATTCCGGGATCTGGGATAGAGAGATAACCGATGCGAACAAACATTGAAATTGACGACAAATTGATGGGCGATGTACTCAAGGCAACAGGGCTGAAGACTAAGAAAGATGCCGTTGAATTGGGCCTTAAGACTTTGATTAGGTTAAAAAAGCAGGAAAATATACGTACGATGCGTGGCAAATTGGCGTGGACTGGAGACTTGGATGAGATGAGACGCGATTCGTGATTGTGGTCGATTCCAGCGTCTGGATTGACTATTTTATTGGTGTGCAGAACAAGCAGACCAGTAAATTGCACGAGAGCCTCGGCCATAAACCGGTAGCCATTGGCGATTTGATTTTGACGGAGGTGCTCCAGGGCTTTAGACAGGACAGAGACTACAAGGCCGCCAGAACGCTTTTCGAGGACGTCACCATTTTCGCTATGCTGGGTAAAGAGATGGCAATAAAAAGCGCTGAGAATTTCCGAACTTTAAGAAAGAAGGGGATCACGGTTCGCAAAACTGCGGACGTCATCATTGCTTCATTCTGCATAGATCAAAAACTCCCTCTGCTTTTTTCTGACAAAGACTTCAGACCATTTGTGAAACACCTGGGTTTGATCGAAGTGTGATCACCACATAACGCGACTTGAAAGGTAGTTCTGATACGAACAGTTCTGGGGGGCAGGTCTACGTTTTCCCTAAGCTGCATTCAGCGTGTTGAGCGGTGGGTGATCATTGTGATGTTTCTCAGAGGTCTTGTGAAATGAAAGACCTGACCCTCTGAATCGAAGACTCTGACCCGTTGAACCCGGGGTTAATAGTATGTGGATATAAGACCTAGCCAAATCTGTTATAAGTTATTCTGAGGTCTAAGTGAGATTCCCTCCTCCTTCCGCTATTTCCAAGGACTCTGACCCGTTGAACATGGATGTCTATAGTCGCTTTTCTTTGGGCTTTGTGGGAAGTGGGAGGCTTGGTCCATATAACCTTGCTGTCCTTCCAGCTTTCACGCATCGGGTGCAAACCGATTGTATCTTTCAGCTGCTAACCACGGCATCTTCTATTCTATTTTCGTCCATTTGGCTCCATCATCATCACTACTCTGGAGTTGCCAAGTATCGCCTGTATGTTTGTCTACCCTGACTGTCGCCTTTCCGGAACGAGATTCAACGCTTACAACGATGTACTTGTCATCAGGCGCATTGATGCGCTCAAGCGCTTCCAGAAAGGCAAGATATGCAACGCATATTACTGCGGCGGCGGATAAAAGTGACGTAAGTGCTTGAACCCATCTGTCCTTTCTGTTGTCTGCGGTTCGTGCGTCGCGATCCAATTTACTTAGCCGGCTTCTCTCCTCACGATCTAGGCGGTCCATTTCGATTCGCGTTCTTCGGTCTTCTATCGTTTGCTTTAACGAGTCACCTTCTGACATAGGCATAAATAATTTTCTCCTTATAACCTCTGCGGATTATTGGGGGGATTACATAAAGAATAGCATCGACGTTATAACTACAGTACTGCTTATACCCCGAAAACGTTTCCGCGGAAACGCCTTCGGGGTATAAGCAGCCTGGGTTAATCGCTTACAGAAATAAGTAATGGCCACATCGGTTACGCGTTATTCTGAGATCTAAGTGAGATCCCTGTGTTCTTCTGCAGTTTTCAGCGACTCTGACCCCTCGAACTTTGAACCCTATTCAGGTTTCGTGGGACCTAGGAGACAAAGTGTTCAAGGGGGTATCATCAAGTACTCTGACCCCTTGAACAAAGAAGAATAAGTAGACGATTCTATGCATAAATTCTCTCAGATATCCTAGTAAGTCGCTCTAACGCGCTGCGAAGTGCACAGCACTTTGTCCCGCTTGCGCAACTTGTTATGCTAATAACTTTCACTAGAAACTCTCAGCAATAGTAAGGCCTCGTTCTTGGTAATCGGAACGAGGCTAGCATCTCCGGATACGTATGCGGCCGTCACACCACCGACTGGTATCGCTGTGATTTCTTCTCTATCCATGACGAACTTCCAGAAATATTCTCTCTCCTTTTCGAGTTTAACCTGCAGATCAGAAGTACTCAAAGTCCAGAAACGTCCATTAGAGAATTCAATACTGCATTCTCCTGGCTCAACAATTGAAACGAAATAGCCCCCATTTCGAAGAGGCGTTGGAGTGTTTCCGCAAATGCTAACATTGGGATACGCTCCGCCTTGGAAAAATCGTTTTTCGCGAACAATATATAGAACCACTTTGTCTTTTGGGACTTCCAGCAATCCACTGAAGGTATTGCCGCTAGCTGGGGCCGCGGGCAGACCGGACAACGCACAACTCTGAATAAGCGGCACAAATAGTAGGGCTAGGACTAGTTTCATTTTATTTCCTTGTGAATCCCGTATGCATAACGCCTAGCTCTGGGGCTGCATGGAGCTTAGCGTAATGCAGTCCCTAGCAGCCACTTGTCAAATTTTATTCCTTAATGTGATCTATGAAGGCCACGAAATTGGGGAAATCAGGACCCTTCAGTATATCTAGCTCATTCGAAGTAGCCATCAATATGCTTTTTCTTGCTTTGTTCAATCGCCTAAGCTGAGGTACTACTTGCGAGTCTACTTTTACAGCGAAATCATACATATCTTTGAGCTCTCGAGGAATTTTATAACCTTTGTTAGAACTGGCAATGAGGACATCCGCATCCCGTAACTTTGCAATCACACTCGATCTAAGTATTTGCTCTGAAACCTTGCCATACCCACTTTCTCGGAGGTGACTCATTATCGCGTGAGTCGGGACATAGTCTTGAGCATTATTCCAATGACTCTGAAACAAGAGAAAATCAAGCGCGCAAACCTGCATTTTTGTTTCGTCGTCGTGATTATTGCGGTTTTTCTCCAAGAAGATTGCGGCCTGATTGAATGCATACTGCATAATCAATTTATCAAATTTATCTAAATGAGTATCTGCGTTAAGTTTGGGTGAGAATTTGATAGGCCACTCGTCTACACCCACGGACTTTAACTCAATTAGTTCGAGGTATTTTTCGCGAAGAGCAACACCTGACTTTCCTTCGTATACTTGGGCTAAAGTACCTGCCACAAAATCGGCTATTTGAACACCAACATAATCACTGCTTGATACTAACTCAAAAGTGGACTCGAAAAACAAATCCGGAACATGATTGTTTTCGACGTAAGCCTTCATTGATTTGGAAAATTCTTGGTCACCAGTCTCATCAGCCAGAACTCGTATATCGGCGTAATGCTGAAACAAAGAGCCATATACTTTTCCATTCAGATTTTTTACAAATGACTTCTTATACTGATACCCGCTATCTTTACGAATCTCGCTTTTGTCTACGGCTAACGCGTAGAAAGTAAAGTCTAGAGACAAGAGATCATCTAATATTTTTATTCTTCGTTTGTGATCAGCTTTCGCCTTCACCTTAGACGATTTCATTTCACTTCTTTGAAAGTGCCTGGCGCTAATCTCATCTGCTTCGACTAAAAAATTTTCATTTTTTCCGGCATCAACAATAATTGCACACACGATGAAATACGAAGACGCGCCAGCCTTCGCCGTATCCAAGTCGTGATTTCCCGATTCATCTATGTATGCGATTTTTGGAATCATCGCTCGATCCTGATTAGAAATTTAACGCTTCAAGCACTGTCGGCGAAACCGCGCAGCGGTTTTGACGTCAATGTGGCTTGACTTGTTAAGCATTTCGCGGCTCCTGCACTAAGTCGTAATGTAACGCTTGCGCACTGAGCCATGAATCTGGAAACTCTGCTTTGTTGTAAACAACTTCCTTGATCGCAAACTGGACCTGTTTGGCACAAACCACGGGATGAACTTCCCCTACTCCAGTTCCTAAGCCAGGAACTGCTACAGTCTCGATCATCTCAGAAACAGGAACACCACCATGCTCGCCGTGTGCAATAAGAATCAAAGTGGCTCGCATAGCCAAGTATGGATTCGCAGAATTGTGTAGTGTTTGCGGTACTCTCATAGTCGGTGCTGAAATTAGATAGGGAATCAAATCGTTTTCAGTTTCCACTAATTGAGCATGCCCCACCAAAAGCTGGCCTCGATGGTCTGTTTTAATGACAGTTTGCAGACGCTCCTGGACACCCCAACCAAAATGCTTGCTGTAAACCATATCAATTCCGCCGTCCATATAGCCGTAACTATTGGCCGGACTTACAACAGCATCGCACGGAACATCCAGAATTGAGCCTCGATATACCTCGACACAATCCAGATTTCCACAAAAACTGTTCCATGCATCTTCAAGAGCATCATCAAAAGCTGTGAGAATAATTTTCAGAGTGATCTCTCCAGATGCTTAACGCTTCAAACACCGGCGCAGTTTACTGCGTCCGAGTGCTTTGATTTGTTACATTTCAACTGTTCCATGATCTGATAGTGTCACAAACTGTATTCATATTTTCATTCATATCCAAAATCCCTGATAAATTCGCCATTGTCATATGAGGAGCTAGCTTCTCTGCGAGCAAAGGTTTTTTAGCACTATATTTGGTGCCTTCACCTGCAGATATGTTATCTAGATACTCAAAAAACGACGCATACCTATCAACTTGCCCAGAATTTTCAACGCCCAAAAAATCGTTTACAACACTTTCCGGTATGTAATTTTCAATTTCCCTTCCTTTGGTTATCCAGCAGTGCGCATCCATTGCGGCAAATTCGTCTCTAATTCGTTGTTTAGTTCCATTTATTGGTGTTTGTCGTGTGCGCTTGTCGCTATCTATTAGCATTATTGCGTTTCGATTAGTGTTCAGAATAGATATTCCAGAATCAACATCTTCAGGTGCTTCTGCATTAAGGTGAGAAAGCAGTCTACCTCCATAGAATATTATTTGATAATGGGTGCCTTCCTTTAGCTCTCCGTTACCCCATAAGCTAATCCACGCATTTAAATAAATGCGATCAGACGGTCCTTCAACCCAAATAATACCGTTTGCCTGCAGTAGGTCACTAGCTCTAACGTCAAGGTCATCGAGAATTCCGTTATTTTCGATATACGTGTTAGCGGTAGTGCAATTTGCTACAGAGTCAACAAGCGTAACATGAACTATTTGAGCATCACTTTGTTTGCTAAATTGATCAATCAACACATTTGAATGCGTCGTTAGAACATAAGTAAAGTCATGCTCTATTGCAGCATTATAAATATAGTCATTTAAACGCCTTAATAATGCAGGGTGTATATTATTTTCTAACTCTTCAAAGCCGAATACATATTGACTTAATGGTTTCTCTTCAAGGTGAGGAACCAATATCAGGCAGGCTAGAACAGACATTACAGTTTTCAATCCGCTGCCTGATTGCGAGAGAGCTATGCGACCTTTAAACTCTTCTTCCAAATATATTTCCCAATTATTGTCTTCATGCAATTGACAAACTATGTCAGTAAATACTGCATCGTGGGCAAATATTGAATTGAGTGCATCGAGAATAGAAATTTCAACTAGATCGCTTGGCAAGTTAGATTTGTTTATAAAGTTCTGAATTGCATTTGTTAAGCCGCTGCCTGGCAAGCCCCTAGTATCGTAGATACCTAATAGCGTTACAATTGGCGCAAACAGAAGGTATTTATTATGAGTGGTAAACGCTACACGGAAGAATTCAAGATCGAGGCAGTAAAACAGGTAACAGATCGAGGTTACAAGATCGGCGAGGTTGCCAACCGTCTCGGGGTAACGCCAAAGAGCATGCACGACTGGATCAAGAAATACGGTGATACCGGATCGCAGCATCAAACAATCACGGGGCAACAGGATGAGCTTCGACAGCTAAAAGCTCAGCTTCGACGGGTCACGGAGGAACGGGACA